>NZ_CP145887.1:0-4800000 GCF_036894235.1 Paenibacillus sp. Y5S-9 | reverse complement strand
ATAAATACAGACATATGTTAAAACAGAAGTATAATTGGAAAAGTGAGGTTATTCATGTGCTTTTAAAACAATTTGCATCGATGCTGACCACCGCCCGCCTCGTGGGCGAATCAAATACAGAATGCCAAAACCTTCAGACAGATTCCCGGCAGGTAAAACCGGGTGATCTGTTTATCTGTCTTCCGGGACATACGGTAGATGGTCATGATTATGCAGAAAAAGCTGTAAATGCTGGTGCAGTTGCATTGGTGGTTGAACGGCAGCTGGATCTTCCTGTACCACAATTGCTGGTGAAGGATAGCCGATTTGCGATGGCTGTTCTGGCAGATTTCTTTTTTGACTCGCCAAGCCAGAAGATGAATATGATTGGTGTAACGGGAACGAACGGAAAAACAACGACCACCTATTTGATTGAAAAAATCATGAGTGATTACGGACGCAAGACGGGATTGATCGGTACTATTCAAATGCGGTATGACGGTCGCACCTACCCGATGTCAGGAACAACTCCAGAGGCGCTTGATCTGCAGCGTAGTCTGCATGATATGGTTCAGAAGGGTACGGACTGTTGTGTTATGGAAGTTTCTTCTCACGCATTGGAACAAGGGCGAGTAAAGGGAACAAATTTCCGTACTGCGGTATTTACTAACTTGACGCAAGATCATCTGGACTACCACCATTCCATGGAGGAATATCGCGGGGCCAAAGGATTGTTCTTTGCACGTCTGGGTAACGGTTATACAGAAGATGTTTCACAGCGCAAATTCGCTGTCATCAATGCAGATGATCCGGCTGCGGCTTATTTCATCTCTGTGACGGCGGCTGAAGTGATTACATATGGCATGGGTGAAAAGGCGGATGTACGCGCATCCCAAATCTCAATCACGTCTCAGGGAACTTCTTTCCACGTGGATACATTTGCAGGCAGCGCGGATATTCGATTGCGCATGGTAGGCAAATTCAATGTGTACAATGCAATGGCAGCCATCTCTGCAGCGCTGGTGGAAGGTATTCCGCTGGAAGAGATCAAGCGCAGTCTGGAGACGGTTCCGGGCGTGGATGGACGTGTTGAAGGAGTGGACGAAGGACAGCCATTTGCTGTTATTGTCGATTATGCCCATACACCGGATGGACTGGAGAATGTGTTGCGGACGGTGAAAGAATTTGCCGAAGGACGTGTAATTTGCGTGTTTGGCTGTGGTGGTGACAGGGACCGTACCAAACGCCCTCTCATGGGGAAAATTGCTGCGAATTATAGTGATTTTGTACTGGTTACTTCCGATAATCCACGGACAGAAGATCCGGATCTGATTCTCAAAGACATTGAACAGGGCCTGATTGAAGAATCTGTTCCTGCCGAACGTTATACGATGATTGTGGATCGACGCCAGGCGATTCATGAAGCTATTGAAATGGCAAGCCCAGCCGATGTAGTATTGATTGCGGGCAAGGGTCACGAGACCTATCAGATTATCGGCACAACCAAAACCGATTTTGATGACCGAATCATAGCCAAAGAAGCGATAAGGGGCAAATCCAATTGATAAAAAGAACATTGGCACAATTGGCCGAGATGTGTGGAGGAACATTAAGTGACGTTGCCGCTCATGGCAATGTAATGGTCGAAGGGGTGTTTACCGATTCGCGTAAACCTCTGGAAGGCAGTTTGTTTATCCCGCTAGTGGGTGAAAGGTTTGACGGACATGAATTTGTGCAAGCCTGTCTAGAGAAGGGCGCTGCAGGCGCGATCTGGCAAAAGGATCATGGTATTCCGCCGCAAGGAGCTGTCATTGTTGTTGACGACACACTTATCGCACTGCAAGCACTCGCATCTGCTTATCTAGCGGAGAATAAAGCGGCTGTTGTTGGCATTACAGGCAGCAACGGCAAGACAACAACAAAGGACATCGTTGATGCCATTCTCTCGACGACGTTCAAAGTGCATAAGACGCAAGGCAATTTTAATAATCACATTGGATTACCACTGACTGTATTAAGTATGGACCCGGATACGGAGATTATCATTTTGGAGATGGGTATGAGTGGTCGCGGGGAAATTAACGATTTGTCGGTTATTGCGCAACCTGATGTAGCGATCATTACCAATATTGGTGAATCTCATCTGCTTCAGCTGGGGTCCAGACTGGAGATTGCCAGAGCCAAAGCCGAGATTGCCGCGGGATTGAAGCCAGGCGGATTACTGATCTACAACGGAGACGAGCCTTTAATTGCACAAGTCCTTGAAGAGCCCGCAACGAAACAACCCGATGGATTGCAGCGGTTTACATTTGGTCTGCAAACCGATAATGATGACTATCCTACCGGACTTATGAATGCACAGAACGGCGTAGTTTTCACCACCAAACAGTTTGGAGAACATGCATTTACGCTACCTCTGCTGGGAACGCATAATGTCGTTAACTGTCTGGCTGCTTTGGCTCTAGCCCGTCATTTCAAAGTGACGACGGAGCAGATTGCCGCGGGATTGTCTCGCTTGAAACTGACAGGCATGCGTATTGAGGTTACGCAAGGCGTTAGTGGTCTAACCCTGCTGAATGATGCATACAATGCAAGTCCAACCTCCATGAAGGCCGCAATTGATGTACTAGAGGGTCTGAAAGGATACCGTATGAAAGTGGCTGTGCTTGGTGATATGCTTGAACTTGGTCCTGAGGAGCAGGATCTGCATCTTGGAATTGGTGAGTATATTACATCTGTCAAAATGGACATGGTGCTCGTATATGGCCCGCTATCAGCACATATTGCTGAAGGAGCAAGAAAGCATATGCCGGCAGAGGCTGTGCATGCTTTTATAGATAAAGAAGAAATGACCCGTTATCTACTGGAGAAACTACATCCCAGAGACGTTGTTTTGTTCAAAGCCTCAAGAGGCATGAAGCTGGAGGACGTGGTCGAAGCACTACAAATAGCACCATTACAGAATCGAGTAGACTAGAGGGGTGAACCCATGGATTTTCAGGTATTACTGTTAACAATCGGTGTTTCATTTATTCTGGCGGTGATTGCCGCACCGCTCCTGATTCCGCTGTTACGTCGAATGAAATTTGGACAGCAAGTTAGGGAAGATGGGCCTCAGAGCCATTTGAAAAAAAGCGGGACACCTACAATGGGTGGAGTCGTCATTTTAGTTGCGTTCACATTGGCCTTTTTGAAATTTTCGGCAGTCAAGAATACAGACTTTTATGTCTTGCTCGTGGCTACGCTGGGCTTTGGGCTGATTGGCTTCCTGGATGATTACATCAAAATTGTGTTCAAACGTTCGCTGGGACTGACGGCCAGACAAAAAATGCTGGGCCAATTGTTGTTCAGTGCAGTGATGTGTTTCTTGCTGATCCAGAATGGACACAGCACAGCCATCTCTATTCCGGGAACGTCATTCTCGTTTGACTGGACCGGATGGTTCTATTATCCGTTTGTTGTATTCATGATGCTTGCCATTACCAATGCGGTTAACTTTACGGACGGTCTGGATGGTTTGCTATCAGGGGTAAGTGCGATTGCCTTTGGCGCGTTTGCCATTGTGGCGATGCAAGCTACGTCGATGCCAGCAGCAGTGTGTGCAGCAGCGATGATCGGTGCCGTACTCGGTTTTCTGGTATATAACGCACATCCGGCCAAAGTGTTTATGGGAGATACCGGTTCTCTGGGTATTGGCGGTGCGATTGGTGCGGTAGCCATTGTAACCAAAACAGAGCTTCTATTTGTCATCATTGGCGGTATTTTTGTTATCGAGATCCTGTCTGTTATTATTCAAGTGGTATCATTCAAGACTCGTGGCAAGCGTGTATTCAAAATGAGCCCCATTCATCATCACTTTGAATTAAGTGGTTGGTCAGAATGGCGGGTTGTTATTACCTTTTGGGCGGTAGGCGCAATTTTGGCCGCTCTTGGACTTTATCTCAACAAGGGGTTGTAGATCATGAACCATCCTGAATCATATCGCGGACAACAAGTAGTTGTGCTCGGATTGGCCAAAAGCGGTGTACAGGTCGCCAAAGTGCTGGATCGCGCCGGAGCGAAGGTTACAGTAAATGATAAAAAAGAGAGAGATCAATGTCCCGAAGCTTCCGAATTGGAGGCTTTGGGAATTTCTGTTGTATGCGGAGGGCATCCGGATGATCTGATTCACAGTGATGTGAAGCTGGTTGTCAAAAACCCGGGTATCCCATACCATGCAGCTCCTGTGCAGCAAGCTTTGGCATTGGGCATTGAAGTGGTGACCGAAGTAGAGGTTGCTTATCATCTATGTGCTGCACCCATGATCGGTATTACGGGTTCGAACGGCAAAACAACAACAACCACTTGGGTGGGGGAAATGTTGGAACATGCCGGCCTCAACCCGATCGTTGCCGGTAATATCGGAACACCTCTCTGTGAAGCGGCAGAGCAAGCTTCTCCAGATAACTGGATGGTTGTTGAACTTAGCAGTTTCCAGCTCAAAGGAACGGTTGATTTCCGTCCCCGGATTGCCAGCTTGCTTAACGTTGCAGAGACGCATCTGGACTATCATGGGGATCTGGATGATTATGTGGCTTCCAAAGCAAAACTGTTCGCGAATCAGCAGCCTGACGACGTGGCCATTCTGAATTGGGATGATGCGGTATGTCGTGGCCTGGTTCCTTACATCAAAGGCAGATTGCTTCCCTTCTCAATGATTGAGAAGTTGGATGTAGGTGTGTATGCAGATCCTCCTTATGTGGATGGAGAAGAGGATGATGTGAAGCGTCAGATTATCTACGCGGATGAAAAGGGAAATCACCACACCATTATTGACATCGAGAACATTGGCATCGCTGGACAATTCAATGTGGAAAATGCAATGGCCGCTGTGGCCATTGCCGTAGCGGCAGGAGCTGATCCAGCAGTGCTGGCTGCTCCGCTTGCAGATTTCAAGGCGGTTGAACACCGACTTGAATATGTCCTGGAGCATAACGGCTCTGCATACTACAACAACTCCAAAGCAACCAATTCGAAAGCTACGGTTATGGCCCTGAATTCGTTCAAGGAACCGGTCGTATTGATTGCTGGAGGGTTGGATCGCGGGTCAGACATGATGGAGTTGTTACCCTTGTTCCAGGAACGGGTAAAAGCTGTCGTTGCAATTGGAGAGACACGGACAAAAATTGCCAAGGTCGCGGAACTTGCCGGATTAAAGCAAATTAAGGTCGTCGATAATGAGGAGGACGCTGCCCGGACGTTAACCGTTGCTGTGCAGGAAGCATCGAAACTTGCCAGTGCCGGTGATGTCGTTTTGTTATCCCCGGCATGTGCAAGTTGGGACATGTTTGCTTCCTATGAAGAGCGGGGACGCATTTTTAAAGAGGCGGCGCATAACTTGTAAGTAGGGGGGTGGAAAAGCCCCTACTTCCATGCAAGGGGTGGCCTCCTGATGAAACAGACGCGACCGGCACCAGATATCTGGTTGCTGATTTGTATTTTGGCATTGCTTGCCATCGGCATTATTATGGTATATAGTGCGGGCTCGGTGCTTGCCTTTCATGACTATGGCGATTCATTTTATTTTGTAAAAAGACAGGCCCTGTTTGCGGTGCTTGGGCTTGTGGCCATGTTCGTAACTGCTAACGTTGACTACCGGGTGTGGAGGAAATATGCCAAACCTATATTGATTGCCTGTTTTATTATGCTCATCGCGGTGCTCATTCCTGGCATCGGTGTGGTTCGCGGTGGTGCACGAAGTTGGCTGGGCATTGGTTCGTTCGGTATTCAGCCCTCAGAATTCATGAAACTGGGCATGATTCTGTTTCTTGCTCACTGGTTGAGCAAGGAACCGGGCAAAATCAAAACCTTCACAACGGGGCTTCTGCCACCGCTGGGATTGATCGGTTTGGCTTTTGGGATTATTATGCTGCAACCTGATTTGGGGACTGGCACTGTGATGATGGGCGCATCGATGCTTATTATTTTCACAGCCGGAGCGCGAATGAAACATCTGAGCTTGCTTGCTCTTGGCGGCGTAGCGGGGTTTGCAGCTTTGATTGCAGCAGCACCCTATCGGTTGCAGCGTATCACAGCGTTTTTGGACCCGTGGTCCGATCCGCTGGGTGCCGGATATCAGATCATTCAATCCTTATACGCGATTGGTCCTGGTGGACTGGCGGGATTGGGACTGGGTATGAGCCGGCAGAAGTACAGTTATGTACCTGAACCGCAAACGGACTTTATTTTTAGTATTTTGGCCGAAGAACTCGGCTTTATAGGTGGAATGATTGTATTATTGTTGTTTCTGGTGCTGGTGTGGAGAGGAATGCGTGTAGCCATGACCGTTCCGGATGCCTTCGGCAGTCTGCTTGGTGTTGGTATCGTAGGTATGGTCGCCGTACAGGTCATTATTAACATTGGTGTTGTCATTGGCATGATGCCTGTTACGGGCATTACATTGCCTCTGATCAGTTACGGCGGATCATCATTGACCCTCATGCTCACAGCACTGGGCATTTTAGTGAATTTATCCCGTTATGCGAGGTGACTATGCGATGCGAGTCGTTCTAAGCGGTGGCGGTACGGGTGGACATATCTATCCGGCCGTTGCCATAGCAAGACAATGCGAGGCGGAGAACCCGGACTCGACATTTCTATATATTGGAGGAACCAGAGGGCTGGAAAGTAAACTGGTACCCCAGGAAAATATTCCTTTTAAATCCATTGATATTACGGGCTTTCGGCGGAAATTGTCCATCGACAACCTGAAAACAGTCATGCGTTTCATTCAAGGTGTACGTAAGTCCAAAAAAATGCTGAAGGAATTCAAACCGGATGTTGTGATTGGTACAGGTGGATATGTGTGTGGACCTGTGGTATATGCAGCAACAAAACTGGGAATTCCGAGTATAATTCATGAACAGAACGCCATCCCTGGTCTGACGAACAAATTTTTGATGCGTTATGTGGACACGGTTGCCGTTAGCTTTGAAGGTTCTGAAAAATCGTTTTCCGGCGCAAAAAAGGTGATCTACACTGGTAATCCGCGAGCGACTACGGTAGCCCAGGCTAGCCGTGATCGTGGTTTTGCCACGTTAGGTGTACCGATGAACAGCCGTGTTGTTCTTGTGGTTGGTGGCAGTCGCGGGGCAAAAGCAATCAATCAGGCCATGGTGGACATGGCTCCAATGCTGGAACAACTGGACGATGTACACGTAGTTTACGTGACAGGGGATACCTATTTTGATGAAACACGTGAAGCCATTCGCAGCTCATTGGGTACGATGCCAAACCACCTGCATGTCCTGCCTTACGTGCACAATATGCCTGAGGTGCTTGCCTGCACATCCTTGATTGTAAACCGCGCAGGTGCATCATTCCTTGCGGAGATTACATCACTGGGTATTCCTTCGATCCTGATTCCTTCACCTAACGTGACTAATAATCATCAGGAAGCCAATGCACGCACGCTTGAAGGTGGAGGTGCGTCACTCACGATGCTGGAGAAGGATCTTACAGGCAAAGTCCTGTATGAAGCCATCGCCAAGATTATGAATGATGAATCGGGACGCAAACGAATGGCTGAAGCCTCCCGGAAACTGGGGAAACCCGATGCAGCTGAAGTGCTTGTTCATGAAATTCAGCGTCTTGCTGCACGCCGATAAAGTGCGATTGTGGGCGATTGTCACACACAAGACGGGGCTGACATAAGATACCGTATAAATCGTGACCATCGTTCCATGGCGCCAGAACACGGTCTGTAACAACAGAAGATACCGTGCTCATCGGTTTTGAAGCAAAGGAGGAAGCAAACATGCATCAGTGGATATCGTTACTATCCCAGAATAATGTTGGCAGAGTTCTTGAAAACGAATCGCTAGCCAAATACACCACATGGAAGATCGGCGGTCCTGCGGATGCACTGGTCATTCCCGAGAATAAAGAGCAGATGATGAATCTCATTCAATTGCTTCACACGTATCAGATTCCGTGGATGCAACTTGGGCGGGGCTCAAACATGCTGGTGTCAGACAAAGGAATACGTGGTGTTGTGGTGAAACCAGGCGAGGGCTTTGATTATGCCGAATTTCACGAAGGCGGTGTAACCGCCGGAGCGGCGCATTCTTTTGTTAAACTCAGTGTGGTTGCTGCCAAAAAGGAATGGACCGGTCTGGAATTCGGCAGCGGTATCCCCGGCACTGTCGGTGGAGCTGTGTACATGAATGCAGGCGCGCATGGATCGGATGTGTCACGGATATTCAAATTCGCTGAGATTGTACTGGAGACAGGGGAATTGGTACGTTACAGCAAGGAGGACTTGGATTTTGCCTACCGCCACTCTGTTCTGCATGATCGGAGAGGCATTGTGCTGGAAGCCACATTTGAACTCCAGCATGGGGAGCGCAACGTCATTTCGGAAACGATGGCGGCTTACAAAGATCGCCGGCGCCGCACACAGCCACTGCAGATGGCATGTGCAGGCAGTGTATTCCGAAATCCACCGGGTGATCATGCAGCCCGCCTGATTGAAGCAGCAGGGCTGAAAGGAATGATCCAGGGAGGCGCACAGGTATCCACCATGCATGCCAATTTCATTGTTAATACAGGCCAAGCAACAGCAGAGGACGTTATCACCCTAATGCAGCAGATACAGAGCACTATATCATCTCAAAACGGTATTAACCTGGTACCGGAAGTCTTCGTAGTGGGTGAGCGGTAAACCCCGGAGGTGATACATTGGACAAATTGGTGATTGAAGGCGGGAAACCCCTCTCAGGATCCATACGCATCCATGGAGCAAAAAATGCCGCTTTACCGATTATGGCCGCAAGTTTGTTGGCAGATGGAGAAGTTACACTGCATAACGTTCCACACTTGCTGGACATTGAGGTGATGCTGTATATCCTGGAACGGCTTGGATGCACGTGTCGGCATGAACAGGGAACAGTGACGATTAATACCTCGTCTATCCGGTCATATGATGTGCCAGAAGATCTAATGAAGCAGATGCGCTCTTCCATTTTTTTGATGGGACCATTGCTGGCTAAGTTTGGGCAAGTGTCAGTGTATCAGCCAGGCGGCTGTGCCATTGGAGAACGCAAAATTGATCTTCACCTCCGGGGCCTGGAAGCGCTCGGAGCTTTGATTGAAGAGCAGGACCAACAGATTATCTGTCATGGGCACAATCTGGTGGGTACAGATATTCATTTGGATTTCCCAAGTGTGGGAGCGACCGAAAACATCATGATGGCAGCCGTCCTGGCTAAAGGCACGACAACCATTTGCAACGCGGCAAGAGAACCTGAAATACAAGACCTGCAACACTTTTTGAATGCTATGGGTGCAAGCATTATTGGTGCAGGAACGGATACAATCACGATCAATGGCGTTGAGAAACTGGAGCCTTGCTCCTATGAGATTATACCGGATCGAATCGTGGCCGGAACCGTGATGATTGCAGCAGCAGCAACACGAGGCAATGTTACGCTTACACACTGCAATCCTGCTCATCTTACTTCACTTATACATGTATTGAAGCGCACTGGTGTTCAAATCACAGTCTGCAATGATATAATGACGGTGAGCTGTATGAGCCGTCCCAAATCAGTAGACCGTATTGTGACTTCTCCGTATCCTTCGTTTCCGACAGATTTGCAATCTCAAATCATGGTGCTGCTCAGTCTGGCAGACGGATTCAGTGTGATGAAGGAAACGGTATTCGAGGGTCGGTTCAAACATGTGGATGAACTGAATGTGATGGGGGCTGATATTTCAGTCGATCTGAACGCAGCATTTATCCGTGGTGTTCCCCGTCTGTACGGGGCTACAGTAGAAGCAACCGATCTTCGTGCAGGTGCAGCTCTGGTCATTGCTGGTCTGGCTGCTCAAGGCAAAACGGTTGTGGAGCAAGTGCATCATATTGACCGGGGCTACGATCAAATCGAGAAGTTATTCCAAAGTCTTGGAGCATCGGTTGAGAGACAGTCGCCCGTTTCGAAACAGTTGGATTTTGCCAATTAACGTCCTTGGAGTCCCCTTCTTGAAGGGAGGGGACCTGAGGCTTTGTGGAGCGCTACTTATGCCTAAAAGTCAAATTCCGGTTCTGAAGAAGAATCGGCCAAAAGGAAACACAAGCCGCAAAATTGTAATTATTCTCTTATTATTATTTATTGTATTGCTCGCTGTATTATTCTTTCGTTCTTCCATGAGTCGGATTTCGGCAATTGAAATTACGGGTAATGTATATACAGCAACTTCAGAACTGCTGGAGAAAAGCGGGCTGAAAGAAGGCGAACAATTTTTTGGGACAAGTACTGCCGAGGTTATTGAGCGTCTCAAGACCATCAAGGCGATTTCCACCGTTACCGTGGACAAGCAATTTCCGGGTATTATCCATATCAAGGTTCAGGAATATGCCACGGTTGCTTATGAGCTTGGTTCTGACGGTACGTTAAAAGCGATATTAGCCAGTGGGACAAGCTTGACGGTTCCGGCAACAATTGGTGTTGCTGTGGAGAAGCCCATATTGACCCAATGGAAGGCTGATGATCCACTCAAAGCCAAACTGAGCCAGACACTGGCTAAAATTCCGAATGAATTGACGACGGATATTTCGGAAATTATTCCGAATCCAACGCCTTCATTTCCGGATCAGATTCGGATGTATACCAAATCGCAGTTTGAAGTGATTACAACCGTCTCTCTTTTATCGGATAAAGTGGAGTATCTGAATCAGGTGATTGAGACCGAACGGCCTGGGAAAATCACCATGCTTGAGGCAGATACCTATGTCCCTTTCATCCCGGATGACCCGGAAGATGATGCTGAACTAGGAGCAACCCCCTGATCTTTGCCATGATGAGGCTGGACTGAATATGAAAGCCTAGGCAGGTCGGGGTTTGGCCCCGTCAGAGCAATGAAACTTGTTCTTTCTGAGATGAAGAAAAAATGATACACTTGAACTTATGGCACATGAGTTGCCTCCTTCTTTTTTCTTCAATGTTTTATGTCTGGCAACCAGATTTTGACACCCAAAAACATTGTAGAAAAAAGAGGGAAAGCCTGAAGTGTGTTGAATATGTTTTAATAGTGTTTAAATTCGAACGTAATTTACTATTGGAGTCAGGAGGTGCCACAGACTTGAGCAACAATGACATCATTGTTAGTTTGGACATCGGTACATCCAAAATTCGCGCTATTATTGGGGAAATGAATAATGGAACCTTTAATATTATAGGAGTTGGATCTGCCGACTCGGAGGGAATTCGCAAAGGTGTAATCGTAGATATCGATCAGACGGTGCAGTCGATTCGCAACGCAGTGGATCATGCAGAACGTATGGTAGGTATTCAAATATCCGAAGTGTATGTTGGAATCTCGGGAAATCATATCGGACTGATGAGCAGTCACGGCGTCGTGGCTGTGTCTAACGAGGATCGTGAAATCGGAGAAGAAGACATGGAACGGGTGTTGAAAGCAGCCGAAGTCATTGCAGTTCCGCCGGAACGGGAAATTATTGATGTTGTCGCCAAGCAATATGTTGTAGATGGCTTGGAGGGCATACAGGACCCCCGTGGTATGATTGGTGTTCGTCTGGAAGTTGAAGCAACGATCATAACAGGTGCAAAAACCGCGATACATAATCTTTTGCGCTGCGTGGAAAAAGCGGGTCTGAAAGTAAGCGATCTGGTTCTCATGTCGCTTGGAGCGGGTCAACTGGCTTTGTCCAAAGATGAAAAAACGATGGGTTCAGTGCTTGTTGATATTGGAGCAGGTGCTACAACCATCGCCATTTTTGAAGAAGACAGTCTTGTTGCAACATCAACGTTGCCTATAGGTGGGGAATTCGTAACAAATGATATCGCCTATGGCTTACGCACGTTAACGGATCAGGCAGAGAAAGTGAAACTGAAATATGGCTGCGCCTGGCTGGATGATGCTGCTGCGGATGTGATGTTCAAAGTCACCCGAATTGGCAGTAATGTAGACAAGGAGTTTTCACAGGAGGATCTGGCAGCAATTATTGAACCTAGGGTTCAGGAAATATTCCAGATGATATCCCAAGAAGTGAAGCGTCTTGGTTACAACGAGCTTCCTGGAGGTTATATACTAACGGGAGGTACGGTCTCTATGCCGGGGGTTCTGCAGGTCGCTCAGCATGAGCTTGCTGCTTCGGTACGAGTTGCAGTTCCGGATTATATTGGTGTGCGTGACCCCGGGTTTACAAGCGGAGTCGGCATATTGCACAGTGTAATTCGCAGTTTGCGCATTCGTCCCTCGATCAATAACGGCGGTGGAAATAACAACAACAATAATAACAACAAGAAACCGACCAACCGTCCGAAGCCAAATACGGCACAGGAATCGGAGCAAAAACCCGGTCTGTTCGAGCGGCTGAAGAATATGTTCAGCGAATTTATATAACAGGTTGGATCCATTTCATACATTCTTGAAGCCGTCTGAATGCGCCGGTACTAAAATAAACGCTTTCGTTCGTCGATATATGAAATTGATTCGGTTCAAATCAAAAATTGGACGGGCCATCCATGCACATTGAGGGGGAGATGGAATAATATGTTGGAATTTGATTTCGAGATGGAGAGCTTGGCTCAAATTAAAGTCATCGGTGTAGGCGGCGGCGGAAGCAATGCAGTCAACCGTATGATTGAAAATGGTGTACAAGGTGTTGAATTTATTACGGTGAATACGGATGCTCAGGCGTTACATCTGGCGAAATCCGAGCATAAATTGCAAATCGGTGATAAATTGACTCGTGGTCTTGGTGCTGGCGCCAACCCGGATGTAGGTAAAAAAGCAGCGGAAGAGTCCCGCGATCTGATCATGAACACGTTGAAAGGTGCAGACATGGTATTTGTTACAGCCGGTATGGGCGGCGGTACAGGTACAGGTGCGGCTCCGGTTATTGCCGAAATCGCTAAAGAGTGTGGTGCACTTACCGTTGGTGTCGTAACTCGTCCATTTACATTTGAAGGACGCAAGCGTTCCAGCCATGCAGAGCAAGGTATTGAAGCTCTCAAAGAAAAAGTCGACACACTGATCGTGATTCCTAATGATCGTTTGCTCGAGATCGTAGATAAAAAGACACCTATGCTTGAAGCATTCCGTCAAGCGGATAACGTACTTCGTCAAGCGGTACAAGGTATCTCTGATTTGATCGCTGTACCGGGTCTGATCAACCTTGACTTTGCTGACGTCAAAACGATTATGCACGAACGTGGTTCAGCCCTTATGGGGATTGGTGAATCAACTGGTGAGAATCGTGCCGCAGAAGCAGCACGGAAAGCTATTATGAGTCCTTTGCTTGAAACTTCTATTGAAGGTGCTCGCGGGGTAATCATGAACATTACGGGTGGCGTTAATCTGTCCCTGTATGAAGTGAATGAAGCGGCAGAGATCGTAACGTCTGCTTCCGACCCGGAAGTAAACATGATCTTTGGTGCCATCATTGACGAAGACCTGAAAGAGGAGATTAAGGTTACAGTTATTGCAACTGGTTTTGAAGATAAACCTGCTCCACCACCACCAGGACGTAAGCCAGCTCCAGCAACAGCGGAGACGACAGATACGCGTTCGCCGAACCTGCGTCCTTTCGGAAATCAGCCGAGCAATGATCAGCTGGACATTCCGACATTTTTACGCAATCGTTCACGCAATAATAACAACGATTAATACACAAATCAGTTTATTGGAAACCCGGTACTCCTTATGGAGCGACCGGGTTTTTTCTGTTTATTTAGATATCATAGCATACAGCAATGAACAAATTCTGAACAAAGGGCCTGAGCAATTCCGACAAAAAAAGTTGGAACCACACCCCCATGATTAGACAGACTTTGAACAGGGGGCTCCGTATACTTGTGAATATGCTCATGAATATCAGGATATCGGGTATCGGTATTTCGATATGTTGCGCGCAGGCAGGTGAAGACTTTGGTTGTTTATGTGGATCTAATTTTTTTGACAAACCTGTGTATTGACGGTGCACTCATCGGAATGACCGCCTGGATGCGCAAGACAAAGCTGGTTTGGTGGCGATGGTTGCTGTCAGCCATTGTGGGTGCATTATACGTGGTCATGATGTTTGTACCGGAGTTTGATTTTATGTTCACCTTTCTGATCAAGTTCGGGTTCTCGCTGGTTATGCTTACGATTGCTTTTGGGTTTAAAGGTCTGCAGGCTTTTGCGAGGACGCTCGGTACCTTCTATGTGATTAATTTTGTCGCTGCCGGAGGTATTCTGGGTGTGCATTACATGCTTCAGAGCTCCGGTGAGTTGTTTAACGGCATTTGGTTCACGGCTTCTGGCGGTATGTCATTTGATCTGAAGATTGCCTTCTGGTTCACATTTATCGTATTTTTTGCTGTCCTGTTTTTATTCAAAGCTGTGCAGAGCTCAAAACGGAAAACGGATCGCATGACGACCTATTTGGGTAAAGTTGAGGTCTGCATCGATGAGGTAGTCATTTCTTGTACAGGCCTTCTGGATACGGGCAATCAACTTACAGATCCCTTATCGCGTATGCCGGTCATGGTGATGGAGGTTTCGTTATGGCAAGACATGTTACCCGCTTCATGGAAGGGCAGACTCAAGGACGAGGCGCCGGACAACCTTATTCTGGAGCTTGATCAGGAAAGTTTTCAGTGGCAGGATCGACTGCGGCTTGTGCCTTATCGGGGCATTAACAAAGGGACTGCGTTTATGCTTGCAATGAAGCCGGACCGGGTGAAGGTGACGATGGAGGAAACATGTTATGAGACGACAAGGGTACTCATTGGGCTGGATGGAGGTGTTTTGTCGTCGGATGGGAAATACCAGGCCGTGATTCATCCTGAACTTGTGCAAGACGCTGCTTCTGCGCAGTCTACGGCTCTCTCTGCGGGAGCAACAGAAAAGCCGCTGAATGTGGTATAGGAGGAACGTACATGCTTGTGAAATGGAAACTGGTGGCGCAGCTGCAATATTACCGTCTGTTATTTTTGTTGGGACTCAAAAGCGAAGAGATCTATTATATTGGGGGAAGTGAGGCACTTCCGCCGCCGTTGACAAGGGAAGAAGAAGAATTTTTACTGCAAAAATTATCCTCGGGAGACTCTGCCATTCGCGCGATGCTTATTGAGCGCAATCTGCGTCTGGTGGTGTACATTGCACGAAAGTTTGAAAACACAGGAATCAACATTGAAGATTTGGTCTCCATTGGAGCCATCGGATTGATCAAGGCAGTTAATACATTTGACCCGGAAAAGAAAATCAAACTGGCAACCTATGCTTCACGTTGTATCGAAAATGAAATTTTGATGTACCTGAGACGTAATAGTAAGATCCGAACTGAAGTTTCTTTTGATGAACCGCTTAACATTGATTGGGATGGAAATGAACTATTATTATCTGATGTATTGGGTACTGAAAACGATACAATCTATCGGAATATTGAAGAGCAGGTAGACCGGAAACTTTTGCACAAGGCACTGGAAAAATTAACGGAGCGCGAGCGAATGATTATGGAGCTTCGTTTTGGCCTGACGGATGGGGAAGAAAAGACACAAAAAGATGTAGCGGATCTACTTGGAATCTCCCAATCCTACATCTCTCGTCTCGAAAAAAGAATCATTAAAAGACTTCGCAAAGAGTTCAATAAAATGGTCTGAAATACATCATTGGTCAGAATGGGTATTACTGGCAAGGATGCCAAGTACGAATAAAAAAGCCTGCCCCGGAGATAATGTACATTAATGTTTCTCCTTGGGAGGTAAATCACGATGACCCGAAACAAAGTCGAGATTTGTGGCGTGGACACCGCAAAATTGCCTGTCCTCACCAACACTGAAATGCGGGAATTGTTTCATTCCCTTCAGCAACACCATGATCGCTCAGCAAGAGAGAAATTAGTGAATGGCAACCTGCGTCTGGTACTCAGTGTCATTCAGCGTTTTAACAATCGGGGGGAGTTTGTCGATGATCTGTTCCAGGTTGGTTGCATCGGCCTGATGAAAGCCATTGATAATTTTGATTTATCCCAGAATGTCAAATTTTCAACCTACGCGGTGCCGATGATTATCGGTGAAATCCGTCGATACCTGCGTGATAATAACCCAATTCGGGTATCTCGCTCCTTGAGGGATATAGCTTACAAAGCGCTTCAGGTCCGTGACAGCCTGACGAATAAAAATTCCCGGGAACCGACGATATTTGAAATTGCGGAAGTACTGAATGTGCCGAAGGAAGATGTTGTTTTTGCATTGGACGCCATTCAGGACCCGGTCTCGCTCTTCGAACCGATTTATCATGATGGTGGAGATCCGATCTATGTTATGGATCAGATCAGTGATGACAGAAACAAAGATGTGTCATGGATCGAGGAAATTGCACTCCGTGAAGCGATGCATCGTCTTGGTCAGCGGGAAAAAATGATTCTGTCGATGCGGTTTTTCGAAGGGAAAACCCAGATGGAAGTGGCTGATGAAATTGGCATTTCCCAGGCTCAGGTATCACGTCTGGAGAAATCAGCGATACAGCAGATGCAAAAACATGTAAAGTCGTAACACGATGCAAGGGCAGAAGGACGATCAATCGGGGCAGTGTATACCGTTGGTCGTCTTTTTGTTTTGGACCGTTTCCACATTCGATGAAAAACAGGACATTTTTCGCCCCTGAAACATATATTGTATAGAAGCGTGAAGAACGGGCAGAAGAGGAATAACAGGGGGCGGAGATGAATGAAAGTAAATACGAGCGAAGTAGCGGCACGAGGCATGAAAATCTCGGACTTTCAGACAAAGGATGTCATTAACATTACGGATGGTAAACGCCTGGGTCAGATCAGTGACTTGGAGCTGGATCTGAAGCAGGGACGAATTGAAGCGATTGTAGTCCCAGGGTACAGCCGTTTTATGGGTCTTTTTGGCGGGGGAACGGATCTGGTGATTCCCTGGAGAAATATTGTGAAGATTGGCTCAGATGTGATTCTGGTAAAGATGGATGAGGTGAAGGAAAATACGTATGACGAGCGTGATCGCGAAGCGCGCCTGTATGATGAACAGCAGCATAACCGGACAGAGCGTGTGGAACGCATTGAACGGTCGGAACGTAATCATCGTCGAACGATATAAATGAGACAGAATGTGGCTCATTTGGTACACTGGAAGTGGTGAGGTGAGATAATGGAACCCTTTGTATTGGATAAAGAATTACTTGAACGGACCAAGAACCCAAATTCAGATTTCGGTCCTGATCCGTTATTATTATATGTTGAGCCCTGGAAACAGCAATTTGAACAGCTGTCAGTCGGGTTTACGACGAGGCATGGTGGAGTTGGAAAAGTTCCGTATGCGACGCTCAATTGTGCTTATCATGTGGGGGATGACCCTGAAGTTGTACTTAACAACCGTAGGCTTGTAACCGAGAAGCTTGGCTTTGCAGCAGAAGCATGGACCTGTGGAGAGCAGGTGCATGGCAAACATGTGGCTGTAATTACCGCTGAAGATCGGAGCAGAGGATTACTTGATCGTCAATCTGCGTTGCAGGATACGGATGGATTGGTCACGAATGTGCCTGGTGTGCTGCTGACTTCTTTCTATGCCGACTGTGTTCCGCTTTATTTCTATGACCCTGTGCAGCAGGCGGTAGGTCTTGCGCATGCCGGCTGGAAAGGTACAGTCGCGGGTATCGCTGTATCCATGGTGGAGACGATGGAACGGGAGTATGGCAGCCGTAGGCAGGACATTCGAGCTGCAATCGGTCCGTCGATTGGGGATTGCTGTTATGAAGTGGATGAGGCGGTCATGCAGCATGTACGGGTTTGGTTTGATGATTCCCCGGTTAATGATAAATACGAGGATTCTGCTTCTAAACAAGCATATCGAGCCGTGAATAACGGTAAAACGATGTTAAACTTGAAAGAATGTAATCGACACATTATGATGAAAGCAGGAATAATGCCGGATCATATCGAATGTACAACATGGTGTACAAGTTGTCATCCCGAACTATTTTTCTCCTATAGGAAGGAAAATGGTGTTACAGGGCGTATGGCGAGCTGGATTGGGCTGGAAGAGAGGTGACCCTCTGTGTCATTGGAGGAGCGTATACAACAGGTAAATCAGAAGATCGAGGATGCATGTCGGCGCAGTAACCGTCATCGTGATGATGTGAATGTGATTGCGGTCACGAAATATGTCTCACTTGAAACAACGGGATCGGTGCTGGATCATGGTCTTGAGCATATTGGAGAAAACCGGTGGCAGGATGCACAGGCCAAATGGGAAGCTTTTGGTCAGCAGGGTACCTGGCATTTTATCGGTCATTTGCAGACAAACAAGGTGAAAGACGTGATTGGCAAGTTTCGTTACATACATTCACTGGATCGTTTGTCATTGGCGAAGGAGCTGGATAAAAAAGCAGCTTCACTTGGCATCCAAGTGGAAACGTTTTTGCAGGTGAATATTTCGGGTGAAGAGAGCAAGTATGGATTACAGCCTGAACAGGCAAGTTCTTTTTTGCGTGATATTCGTTCGTTCAACAATCTCAAGGTCGTTGGCCTGATGACCATGGCACCTCATGAGGAAGATCCGGAGCTGACGCGGCCCGTATTTCGTGGATTGCGTGAGCTGAGAGATCAATTGAATGGACAAGCCCTTACAGCAGAGCCATTGACTGAGCTGTCGATGGGGATGTCCAATGATTTTGAAGTGGCCATTGAAGAAGGTGCAACCTGGGTACGGCTAGGATCGATTCTCGTAGGAAAAGAGGAGGGTTCACGATGGGCGTAATGAATAAATTTATGAATTTCCTCGGACTTCAGGAAGAGGAAGAGATTGTGGAACGTGAACGAATGGCTGCGCAGGAGGAAAATGAGGCTGAACATCAGGAAGCTGAAACCTCCAGTCTCGATAAACGTAGAAACCAAAGGGGGAATAATGTGGTGAGCATTCATTCCCAGAAAAATGTTAAAGTTGTCCTGTATGAACCACGTTCTTATGACGAGGCTCAGGAAATTGCCGACCATCTGCGTTCGCATCGTACCGTTGTGGTGAACTTGCAACGAATTCGCCAGGACCAAGCGCTGCGTGTTATTGATTTTTTGAGTGGCACGGTATATGCATTGGGTGGCGGTATTTCCAAAATCGGCGGAAACATTTTTCTCTGTACGCCAGATACGGTTGAAATTCAGGGCTCAATTACGGAAATACTGGCTGACAGCGAGCAAGATTATAACAGAATGAGGTGAGCCACTTTTGTATCAGATTGAAAGCGTGTTGTACACGTTATACCAGATTTACTTTTACATGGTCATTGTCTACATATTGATGTCTTGGCTTCCCAATGCGCGGGAAAGCTTCATCGGTGAATGGCTGGGCAAATTAGTGGAACCATATCTAAGACCATTCCGTCGATTTATCCCCCCTTTGTTCGGTGTGCTGGATATTTCCCCGATTGTGGCGCTGATCGTTCTGCAACTCGCGCTTAATGGGCTGATCTCCATACTTCGATATTTTGTATATTAGGGTAGGGTGACATAGATGAGCGGTGAAATTTACGAACATTTTAGCCATGATGAGCGGGATTTCGTAGATAAGGCTTCGGATTGGGTTGAGCGGGCAGGTAAGTATCATGACATGAAGCTAACTGACTTCCTTGATCCAAGACAGGTTTTTATATTACAGACTCTTGCCAATCGCCGTAACGACGTTCAGATTCGTCTGGATGGTGGTTACGAGGCTGCTGAACGCAAGCGTGCGTTGGTTGCACCTGATTATATGTATCTGGATGATGAGGATATGGGTATGCAGGTGCTCAGTATTACGTCTGATGATCAGAAAATCTCGGAGCTGGAGCATGGGGACTATATGGGTTCCCTGCTCGGGCTTGGGATGAAACGTGGAAAGATCGGGGATATCCAAGTGCTGGAGGACGGTTGCCATACAGTGGTGGCGGCGGAAACCGGCGCTTTTTTATCGCTTCAACTGAATCAGGTGCATCGGTTACATGTGTTCACAGAGTTACTTCCTTTGGATCAGATGCGATGGTCAGAGAGTAAACTGGAGACGATGGACATTACGGTTGCTTCGCTTCGTTTGGATGGAATCTGCGCAGATGTGTATCGGCTTAGTCGTAGTAAAGTGCTGGTGCCGATCAAAGCTGGTCGTTGCCGTGTGAACTGGAAAGTTGAGGAAGATCCCTCCAAATCGCTAAAAGCGGGTGATGTCGTATCCATTCAGGGATTTGGCCGTTTCAAGGTTATGGAACAGGATGGGATGACCAAAAAAGGGCGTTGCCGAGTGAAAATCGGCAAATTTGCCTGAGTCTGTTGCAGGAAAATCCGCTTTCTTGTCGAAATGTTTATCATAAAGGTGTAGAAAATACGCGGTGTATCCGATATACATTAAGTCAAAGCTTTATATGAACGTTGGAGGATTTAATTCTGATCCTGCATTCCGTATACGTTGCCAAGGTTAGGCATCAACGATACGGCCCCTTGGGTGGTACCCATATGCTGCAACCTTCTCTGCACGGGAAGGAACTTTAACAGGAGGTGGACAGCATGCCATTAACGCCGCTGGACATACACAACAAGGAATTTTCCCGACGTTTGCGCGGGTATGACGAGGATGAAGTCAATGAATTCCTGGATCAAGTCATCAAAGATTACGAAGGCGTCATTCGCGAGAACAAAGAGCTGAGCAATCAGTTGCTGTCCGTTCAGGAAAAGCTGGATCATTTTGCCACGATTGAAGAGACGCTTAGCAAAACGATCATCATTGCGCAGGAAGCTGCTGATGATGTGAAGAACAATGCGAAGAAAGAAGCGCAGTTGATCGTGAAGGAAGCAGAGAAAAATGCAGACCGGATCGTGAACGAATCGCTGGGCAAATCACGTAAAATTGCTTTGGAAGTGGAAGAACTGAAAAAGCAGGCATCGATTTATCGTGCCCGTTTCCGCACGCTTGTTGAAGCGCAGCTTGAACTGTTGACTCAGGATGGTTGGGAAGTGCTGGAGAGCCGGGAGCAGGAAGTGCGTGACCGTGAGCGGGAGATGAAAGAAATTTATTAGTCTGTCGCCTGGTTGACTTTTGTCTGCAAAGAGGCTATAACTATATTCATAATGAATAGTGATTCCATGACGGGTTCAGTACGTTATGATCTCATCCCTCAGAGAGTTGGTGGTTGGTGCAAACCAATGGATGAGTTATAGCCGAATATCTCCCCGGAGAAGTGACGCTGAAGCGGTGATCTTGATCGCCGTGTGTAAGCCGAACCGTAAGCCGTACGTTATAACGGCACCCTGCGGTAGTATAGCGGGGCATAAGCGCTGTTGATGACAGAGCATACCCAGGCTTGCCTGGATGTGGTTTGTGATGAACAGAATTAGGGTGGTAACGCGAGTATAGCCTCGTCCCTTTCCAGGGACGGGGCTTTTTTGTGTCCAAAAAAGGCGAACGCCCATGAGGCCCGAAGGGACCTCAGGGAGAGAGCCGCCCGCCGGGAAAGCGAAGCACCCGGCAATCAGGGTTCGCTAAGGCGAACGCCCATGAGGCCCGAGGGGACCTCAAGGAGAGAGCCACCCGCCGGGGAGAGCGAAGCGCCCGGCACACGGGTTTGGCCAAGGCAAACGTCCATGAGGCCCGAAGGGACCTCAAGGAGAGAGCCAACCGCCGGGGGAGCGAAGCCCCCGGCAACACCCGCCTCGCGGTAAGGCCATGCGGCGTTCACGTAGGGAACAGCCGCAAAATGGCCGCCACTACGCACATCCACCCCTCGTCCATAAGCGCAACCGATCCCCCACCGACAACCCATCCCGGGTGTCCAGAGGGCGGAGCGCCTATGGGGTCCCCCTTGGCAAGGGGGATTTAGGGGGATTGAAACGCTTTTTGTGGACGGTCCACAATCCAACCAAAGAAAGGGAAGATAATCATCATGCAACGAGTTGACGTCAAAGAGAAGGCACGTGCCAGAGAATTACGCGTGTTAGATAAATGGAAAACGGAGAATACATTCAAAAGATCCATCGAAAACCGGGAGGGCAAGCCTAACTTCGTATTTTATGAAGGGCCGCCTACAGCAAACGGTAAACCGCATATCGGCCACGTACTGGGACGCGTAATCAAGGATTTCGTTGGACGGTATAACACGATGAAAGGTTACCGTGTCGTTCGTAAAGCGGGCTGGGATACACACGGTCTGCCTGTAGAACTGGGTGTACAGAAGAAGCTTGGCATCTCCCACAAGTGGGAAATCGAAGATTACGGCGTGGAGAAATTCATTAACGAATGTAAAGCGAGCGTATTCGAGTACGAGCAACAATGGCGTGACCTGACGGAAGGTATCGGATATTGGACGGATATGGATAATCCATATATCACCCTTGATAACAACTACATCGAGAGCGTATGGAACATCCTGGCGACGATCCATGAGAAAGGCCTGTTGTATCGTGGTCACCGTGTGAGCCCGTATTGTCCATCTTGTCAGACAACACTGAGTTCCCATGAAGTTGCACAAGGGTACAAAGACGTCAAAGATCTGAGTGCTACAGCGAAATTCAAACTGAATGACAGCGGAGAATTTGTACTCGCTTGGACGACAACACCTTGGACACTGCCTTCACACGTCGCACTTGCCGTGAATCCGGATATGGACTACTCCCGAGTTAGTCAAGGTGATGAAGTGTACATCATGGCAACCAATTTGGTTGAGAAAGTCATGAAAGATACCAAGGGTGAGTATGAAATCATTGGTGCACTGAAAGGTGCTGACCTGGTTGGCAAAACGTATGATCCTCCGTTCAACTACGTACAGGCTGAGAAGGCCAACATCATTCTGGGTGCAGGCTTTGTAACGGATGCAAGTGGTACGGGTATCGTACACATGGCTCCTGCCCATGGTGAAGATGACTACCGTGTATGCCGTGAGAATGGGATCAGCTTTGTGAACATGGTGGACCTGGAAGGTAAATTTGTCGCTGAGGTTACTGACTTTGCCGGACGTTTTGTGAAGGATTGTGATATTGATATCGTGCGATATCTGTCTGAAAATGGACGTTTGTTCAGCAAAGAAAAATATGAGCACAGCTATCCGTTCTGCTGGCGTTGTGATACACCGCTTCTGTACTATGCAATGGACAGCTGGTTTATTCAAACAACAGCCATCAAGGACCAATTGATTGCCAACAACAGTGAAGTGGATTGGTACCCGGGTCACGTTCGTGAAGGTCGCTTCGGGAAATTCCTCGAGGATCTGGTGGATTGGAACATCAGCCGTGATCGTTATTGGGGAACTCCGCTGAACATCTGGGTGTGCGAGGAGACTGGCGAACAATTTGCTCCACACAGCATTGCAGAATTGCGTGCTCGTGCGGTAGGTGATGTGCCTGAGAATCTTGAATTGCATAAACCATATGTGGATGACGTTAAAGTCATGAGCTCTTGTGGCAAATATGAAATGAAACGTACACCGGAAGTGATCGATGTCTGGTTCGACAGCGGCTCCATGCCGTTTGCCCAGCAACACTATCCATTTGAAAATAAAGAAGTATTCGAACAGCAGTATCCTGCTGATATGATCTGTGAGGGAATTGACCAGACACGTGGCTGGTTCTACAGCTTGCTGGCGGTTTCTACCCTTTTGACAGGCAAAGCGCCTTACAAAGCGGTTATGGCTACAGGACACGTTCTTGATGAGAACGGACAGAAGATGTCCAAATCCAAAGGTAACGTTATCGATCCTTGGGAAGTGATTGAAGAATACGGTACAGATGCATTCCGCTGGGCTTTGTTGTCTGACAGTGCACCGTGGAATAGCAAACGTTTCTCCAAAGGTATCGTAGGCGAAGCCAAATCCAAAATGGTGGATACGCTGGTTAACACCCATGCATTCCTGACGCTTTATGCGACCATTGATGGATTTGATCCACAGGAGCACCCGTTCCAACTGTCCGCCCACAAGCTGGATCGCTGGATTCTGTCGAGGTTGAACAGCTTGATCCTGGTTGTAGAAAAAGCGCTGTTGGTTAACGACTATCTAAACTCTTCCAAAGCGATTGAAGCATTTGTTGATGAGCTGAGTAACTGGTATATCCGTCGTTCCCGTGACCGGTTCTGGGGAAGTGGCCTGACAGAGGATAAACTGGACGCTTACCGTACATTGACTGAGGTATTGGTGACTACCGCGAAACTGGTTGCTCCGTTTACACCGATGCTTGCAGAAGATATTTATCTGAACCTTGCAACAGGTGAGAGTGTGCACATGGAAGACTATCCGGTAGCGAATGAAGCGCTGATTGATGCAGGACTGGAACAGGATATGGAGACGGCTCGCCGCGTGGTTGAACTTGCCCGTAACGTTCGTAACGAAACAGGCATCAAGACACGTCAGCCGCTGTCCGAATTGATCGTTTCTCTGGATAAAGGGTTTGACCTGGCAAGTTATGAAGAGATCATCAAGGAAGAGATCAATGTAAAAGGAATCCGTACGGAGCATAATGATGCTGAATTCGTTGACTTTACATTGAAGCTGAACCTGAAAGTTGCAGGTAAGAAATACGGTAAAAACGTAGGATTCCTGCAAAACTTCTTCAAGGGAATGACGGCCGATGAGACGCGTAAAGTGGTTTCGGAGGGTGTGCTGAACATCGTTTCTCCGGAAGGCGAAGAGCTGCAAGTGACGAGCGAAGAATTATTGGTTGATAAACAGGCCAAATCAGGCTTTGCTTCAGCATCAGGTTACGGTCTGACGGTTGCGCTCAATACCGAAATCACGCCAGCCTTGGAACAGGAAGGTTGGGTCCGTGAAGTGGTTCGTGCTGTGCAGGATACCCGGAAACGACTGGACCTGCCAATTGAGAAAAGAGTACGTTTGACACTGGATGTGGATGCATCCCTTCAGGAAGCTATTCAGGCGTTTGACGATGTGTTGCGTGAAAATGTTCTCGTAACTGAAGTTACATTTGGCTCGAATGAGTCCATGGAACGCGTTGAAGCCGGAGGCAAATCGATCGGTATTTACATCGAAGCGTAATTCGGAGCATGTCTCATTCAACAGGGATAGAATATAGAGTATAAACCAACGAGCCGCAGAGGCAGGGACATATTCCCTGGTTCTGGGCTCGTTTGTTTTTTAGGCAATAAGGCAATGATTCTATAGTGCAGTCAATCTATATTGATCAAAGGAACTGACCAAAACATGAGCGAACATGACAAGCAAACCGCATCCACTTCACAACAATCAACATCAGATAATCTAAATTCGCATGACAAAATTGAAGAGTTACATACCCTGACGAACCGTCTGGCGAATGAACTGGAGCGTTCACGAATTGCGCAATACACAGAATTGCTGAACAGGCCATGGAAATTGATTGGACTTAACCTGTTGTCTGGAGCCGCACGAGGTGTGGGGATTGCGATTGGGTTTACCTTTTTTGCAGCAACGATTATTTACGTTTTGCAGCTACTTGGGGCGCTCAATCTTCCCATTGTTGGAGATTACATCGCTGATATTGTGCGCATTGTCCAGCGCCAGCTTGATATGAACACATACTAAGCGATCAGCAGCGATTAAAGGTGAAGATATCAAAGTGCATTTAGTACATGTCATCCGTCTCCATATCCGGTTCTAACAGACCATCGCCTTCACGGTTCTCCAGGTACTGGCGATATTGTCGATTACGCACGATGGAGACGTCATGACCATAGATGTCCGTGGCAACAAAGCTTTCGTACGCTTCAACGCAGCCTTCCACTTCATCGGTGGCTTCAATCGCCATAACATCATAGCTGTCGATATCACGTCCTTCAGCCATGGCTGGTGAGTTCGATGTGCCCCAGCTTTCAACAATCTGCCAGGTGTCTTCACCATCGAAGCCATTTTGATCATCACGCTCGTCCAGACTGGTTCGACCAAATGCCGGGGCGAGGAATTCTTCCTCTACAGGACGGTTCTCAGAGACAACGGTTTCCGGTTGATGTTTTTTGCAGTATTTGGTGTAGGGAACAGCTTCCATGCGTTCATAAGGGATGGGTTGCTGGCAGACCGCACATGTACCGTAATGTCCTTCTTCGATGGAGTGCAGTGCAGAATCGATTCGTTCCAATTGGAATTCATCATGTTCAAGCAGGGAAATATCTTTCTCGCGTTCATACACCTCCGTGGCTAAGTCCCCAGGATGGTTATCAATCGGTGATAGTTCACCTGTCTGTAGTTTAAGGGAGTCTCCAAGGCCATAATGTTCGTTTTCCGACAGTCTATGTTCAATATCACGCTTATCGGACATCAGTTGGGAACGTAAAAATTGCAGTTGTTCGTTAGTAAAATGTGACATGATTTTCCCCTTTCTGCGTTCATGCTGGAATCCGGATTTTGACTCTAATGTAGGATGTGCCATTGAGGGCAAGATTACAGAAGGGAAATGTTATCGTTTTTGCCATCAACATTGCGATGTAGGCGTCGTGGACGATTTCCAAACAGCTGTGCTACAATAAACAAGTCTGGCGTAAGCCTGGTATCGTTTGGAAAAGACAAGAACGGAGTGACAAACAAACGTGGTGTATTATATCCTCGCTTTTATCGTATTTTTATTGGATCAGGGAACCAAGTATCTGATTGCAACCCGGATGGAACTCAGAGAAGAAATTCCGGTCATCGGCAATTTCTTTGTCATCACATCACATCGTAACTCAGGAGCAGCATTTGGCATTTTGCAAGACCAGCGTTGGTTCTTTATCGTGGTTACGTTGATTGTGGTCGTTGCCTTGATTTGGTATTTGCAAAAGGTAAAAGATACCCCGCACAAATTGCTGCCTGTGGCGCTTAGTTTGGTGCTTGGTGGAGCAATTGGCAACTTCCTTGACCGGGCATTAACCGGAGAAGTTGTAGATTTTGTACAACTTAATTTCGGAAGTTACACGTTCCCCATTTTCAACATCGCTGATTCAGCAATCTGCATCGGTGTAGCGTTGATCATTGTGGAGACGTTGCTTGAAGGACGGCGCGAAAAAGCAGCCGCGAAGATTGAAGGGAATGAACATCATGAGTAATCCGAATAAGGAACAGATTAACGACGAAGAACTAATGAATGGCAATGAACGTATGGAATGGACCGTTGCCGCTGAACATAAAAAAGAACGAATTGACAAATATATTACGGAAGCTGTGGATAACGTATCTCGCTCCCAGGTTCAATTGTGGATCGGAGACGGGATGGTTACGGTAAATGGTGCTGTTGTCAAAGCCAATGCCAAGTTATCCGAAGGTGATCTTGTTGAACTACAGATTCCTGAACCGGCTGCCGTTGAGATCGTTGCCGAAGATATTCCGCTGGAAGTGGTATATGAAGACAGCGACCTGATCGTGATTAACAAACAGCGTGGTCTTGTGGTGCATCCGGCACCAGGACATACGTCGGGTACGCTCGTTAATGCACTTATGCATCACTGCAAAGACCTCTCGGGTATTAATGGGGAGTTACGTCCTGGTATTGTGCATCGTATCGATAAGGATACATCCGGTCTGATCATGGCTGCCAAGAACGATCGTGCTCATGCATCACTGGCTGCTCAGTTGAAGGAACATACGGTGAACAGACGGTATATTGCGCTCGTTCATGGTCATCTTAATCATGATCAAGGCACCATTGATGCACCGATTGGACGCGATACCAATGACCGCAAAATGTATACGGTCACAGAACGTAACAGTAAACATGCCGTTACGCATTTTACCGTTACAGAGCGAATTAATGATTACACCTTGCTGGAATTGAAACTGGAGACAGGACGTACTCACCAGATTCGGGTTCACATGAAATTTATTGGTCACCCGCTTGTAGGAGATCCAACTTATGGACGGAATAAAGGCATCAAAATGCAAGGACAGGCTCTTCATGCGGCTATTCTTGGATTTGTGCATCCAACAACGGGAGAATACCTTGAATTTTCAGCTCCGATTCCGCAAGATATGGAAGACGTGCTTGCCTCGCTGCGCAGTCGTTAACAGTTCCAAGAAAGTACAAATGTTCGGATACTTTGTCCATGGCTTTGATCACGCAAATGCTTCATATTAAAGTGTAGAAATTTGCGTCAAATGAGGAGATGAACAACGTTATGAGTATCGATAAATATCAAGAAACTTACATTCAGACTAATTTTGCCGACCGTATCGGTGGCTCCAACTATGGTAAAGACACGAACATTTATAAATTCGAGAAAATCAAACGTGCCAAAGCTTCGGCCAAAAAAGATTTTCCCGATGTGGAACTGATCGACCTTGGTGTAGGTGAACCGGACGAAATGGCGGATGCAGGCATTGTAGCTGCACTTGCAGAAGAAGCTTCCAGACCTGAGAACCGTGGTTATGCCGATAATGGTATTCCTGAATTCAAGGCTGCTGCTGCTTCTTACCTGAAAAACGTATTCAACGTAGAAGGTATCGATGCAGATACTGAGATCGTACACTCCATTGGTTCCAAACCGGCTTTGGCGATGATGCCTTCATGCTTCATCAATCCGGGTGATGTGACGATCATGACCGTTCCAGGTTACCCGGTTATGGGTACACATACGAAGTATCTGGGTGGAGAAGTGTTCAACATCCAGTTGACGAAAGAGAACAACTTCTTGCCTGATCTGACGGCTATCCCGGAAGACATCGCAAAACGTGCGAAGTTGCTCTACCTGAACTATCCGAACAACCCAACAGGCGCAAGCGCGACGGTGGAGTTCTTCACTGAAGTTGTGGAATGGGCTAAGAAATACAATGTTGTGGTTGTACATGATGCTCCATATGCAGCATTGACGTATGATGGCAAAAAACCGTTCAGCTTCCTGTCGGTACCTGGTGCGAAGGATGTTGGCGTAGAGCTGCACTCTCTATCCAAGTCCTACAACATGACGGGTTGGAGAATCGGATTTGTAGCGGGTAACCCGCTTGTAGTCAAAGCATTCAGTGACGTGAAGGACAACAATGACTCCGGTCAGTTCATCGCGATTCAAAAGGCTGCTGCTTACGGATTGAATCACCCTGAAATTACGGAAAAAATTGCAGAGAAATATTCCCGTCGTCACGACATGCTCGTTGCCGCATTGAACGAACTGGGCTTCCAGGCTGAAAAACCTAAAGGTTCCTTCTTCCTGTATGTTGAAGCACCAAAAGGTGTGGTTGGTGGACGTCGTTTCGAATCTGGCGAAGATTTCTCCCAATTCCTGATCCGTGAGAAATTGATCTCATCCGTACCTTGGGATGATGCTGGTAACTTTGTTCGTTTCTCCGTAACCTTTGAAGCGAAGGGTGAAGAGGAAGAGAAACGTGTTATTGCTGAGATCAAACGTCGTCTGAGCGACGTGCAATTCGAATTTTAATTGTTGTACACATAGATTAAACTTGTACTAACGAAGAGACCGGAAACGGTCTCTTTTTTTATGCCCATATTAGATTTTTTTCATTTACTCCCTTTACAAAATTATACAAGCAACATATGATTAGATCTTTACGTTATTTGTTATATACAGAAGTTGTTTTTGAAGGGAGTTATTACAATTGTTATCATCACGAACAAGTACGGTGTCCTCACCGGCTACAGGAACAGGCAGTACAGTGTCAGGATTAATCAGATTGTTAAGACCCAAACAGTGGACCAAAAATCTGCTGTTATTTGCTGCGTTACTATTCTCTTTTGAGGAGATTCGGACGGAAACCATTCTTGCGACGTTGCTTGGTTTTATTCTATTTAGCCTTGTTGCAGGCTGTGTTTATATTTTGAATGACTTTGTAGACCGGGACAGGGATCGACAGCATCCGGTGAAAAAGTATCGTCCTATGGCTTCTGGGCAGGTGAATCCGAGTCATGCGTTGTTGTTTGGCATTATTCTATTAATCCTTTCCGTAGGAACGGCCTTCATGATGAACCCTCTATTTGGGGTGTTATGTATCGTCTATTTCTTATTAAATGTCTCGTATTCATTTGTGCTGAAACATCTCGTTATCCTGGATATGATGACCATTGCAGCCGGCTTTGTACTTCGTGCTATTGCAGGTGGTGTGCTGATCCATGTGCCGTTCACACCGTGGTTTTTGATCTGTACAATGCTGTTGTCGTTATTTCTGGCCATTGGCAAACGCAGAAATGAACTTACGTTGCTTGAGGGAAATACAGGCTCACACCGTAAGGTTTTGGATAACTACTCCATTACATTATTGGATCAATTCAATACGATTGTGACGACAGCTACGATTATCAGTTATTCCCTGTTCACATTCACTTCAGATCGTACCATCCATCTCATGTGGACGATTCCATTGGTTATTTACGGCATGTTCCGTTATCTGTATCTGATCCATATGAAGAACCAGGGAGGTTCGCCCGATCGGGTGCTGTTTGAGGACAAGCCCATATTAATTACGGTTATGTTGTATGTGATAAGTGTTGTTACAATCTTTGCAATCTTTGAATAAAGGCTGAGGGGGATCAGGGTGAAGAGCACGAAAGTCGCCATTTTTGATATTGATAAAACGATCATACGCAGTGATTCCATGTTTCAATTTGTGCATTACGGTGTTTGCCGTTACCCGTGGCAGGTATGGAGATTACCTGTCATCGCATTACATACCGTGTTATTCAAGGCAGGCTTCATGACGGTTGAACAAGTCAAACGATCCTACTTTCAAGAAATTGAGCGTATGTCTGAAAAAGATCTCGAACATTTCTTTGATACTCGTTTGCGTACGTCCATTTTTGCCGAGGCCAGTGTAGAGATGCAACACCGCAAAGAAGCAGGTTATCATGTCTTGCTGGTAACTGCATCTCCGCATGCCTATATGAAATACTTTAATAATTTTCCCTGGGTGGATCATGTAATTGGAACTGAACTTGTCCGTCATGAGAATGGTTACACATGCAGAGTTGATGGCAGCAATTGCAAAGGGGAAGAGAAGGTACGCCGAATTCAGGCTTATCTGAGTGAGAAGAATATGGTCATTGATTATGAACAGTCATGTTCCTACTCGGACTCCTTATCCGACCTTCCAGTCATGCAGCTTGTAAGTCAACGATACTTTATTAACAAGCGTGTTCCGGACATGGAGGCATTAACGTGGGGGAAATAAAATCGCGTCATACCGGTAAATGGTTGATGCTCGTTTCCGCTTTTCTGACAGCAACGGGTCAATTGTTCTGGAAATGGGGACTAACCGAGTGGATCTACCTTGGTGTTGGTTTTTTGTGTTATGGACTTGGAGCGATTTTGATGATTAAAGCTTTTGCTCTGGAAAAACTCTCTGTTGCTTATCCGTTGATGTGTGCCAGTTACGTGTTTGCCTTAATCTATGGATATTTTTTGCTTGGGGAAGAAATTACGGTGCAGAAGCTGGCGGCAGTTGTGTTGCTTGGAATCGGGGTGACATTAACCAGTGTTGATCGATAGCTGGATGGTTGCCGTATTAATTGTCATGACGTTGTGTGGTGCACTGGGCGGAGCCGGACTGAAAGCTTATGCATCTAGTCGCAATCGTCTGCATGTACTCATGGGACTTGGATTCTACGGAACGGGTGCGTTACTGAATATTGTATTGCTGAAGTTTCTTCCCTTGACCGTCGTCCTGCCTGCGAACGCGTTAACGTATGTCTGGACCCTTATCATTGCGATGTTGGTATTCAAAGAGACGGTGGGCCCTTTACGTTGGATCGGTGTGGCATGTATTATGGGTGGCCTAGTGTTACTGGTGTTCTAATTTAAACTAAAGATTATTTACACGAGCACTATAAAATTTATTGGATGTGAAATGAAAGCATGAAATTTTTGGACTACTTATTTTATAATCGCAGAACCAACTGGACAGCCTTTTACCTGTTTGCAGGATTTGCTTTGTTCTATGGTTTAATGAACGGCTCGTATATTCTGTACATTGAAAATAATGCAGAGATGCTTGGGAAGTATACCCCATTTAATACAACGCTGTTTCCAATCAATTTATTCAACTTTGATCCTTCCATGTATTATGGGGACAACAGTTCTTCTGTTATCCATCCGCTGATCTCCTTTCTCGCAGTAACCCTTGCGGCTGTAGCGAAGTTGCTGGGAGGCAACTGGTTCTTCTTGGTCCTGCAATCACTGGTGAATGCGGGTTCGGTGGTGCTGGCGTATCTGTTCCTGAGTCAAAAAGAAGACAAGCCGACCATCACACCGCTGTTGTTCGCTTTGTTGTTTGGTTTAAGTTCCTACCTGATGTATACCGCGTTGATCCCGGATTCGTATCCTTATGTACAGTTCGTTATTCTGCTCTCAGTGGTTTACATGCAGTATACTCGTGAGCGTCAGGACGTACGTTATGTACCTAATGCATTGATTGCGTCCATTAACTTCGGACTAACCTCGACCAACATCGTACCGTTTGCTGCTGCCACATTCTTTAATATGCATGCATGGCGCAATAAGGCAAATTTGAAAAAATACATTGGCATCATGGCCCTAGCGGTTCTGATGATTATCGTATTAACAGGCGTTCAATATGTTGCATTTGGAGGTCGCAGCTGGGTTAGTAACTGGCTATTGGGCATTCAAAATGGTGGAACCAGCTATGCAACACCATTCCAGTTCGCTGTTCACTGGAAAGCATTAACCATGTTAACCATCAATCCGATGCTGACACCGAAGATGCATTTACTGGACCCGGGCATGGCAGCCTTTGTTACGGATCTATCCCGTTCCAATCCAATCTATGTGCAGATTACAGGTATCTTTATTTTACTTTTGGCACTCATGGGCTTCATTAAGGGCATTCGTGAACGTGAAGTATGGACCCTTGTGCCATATATTCTATTTGCCTTTTTGCTTCATGTAGTCGTGGGCTTTGGATTGGCTGTATTTCAATATGATATGTACCTGTATGCGGGGCACTATCTGTTTGCGTTCTTCCTGTTGGGTGGAGGTTTTGTCATCAGCCTTCGTCCGGGATTGGGGAAAAAAGTGGTTATAGGCTTGATCATGTTATGTGTTATCGTTACGGCAAGTAACAACATCTATCGCCATGTAGAAACATTAACAACAATCAAACAATCCTATAATCAGTTGGAACAGGAACGCTCAGTGAATTAATCAAGATGTATCGATTCATATAATGAAATAAGATAAGGCCATTGGATGGGAAGTCCAATGGTCTTATCTTATTTAGTGTCCAGTAAATGAGTTAAGCAATAATTTTGGTCTTCTTGGCATTCTCGGCTGAACGTTTGGTGAGACTGCTGAGTGGACGTTTCAAAGCGAGAGCAACAATGAGACTCAGCGCGATGAACATACACAACCACAGAATATCCTTGATGGCAGTAGACCACAATATACCGCCGACCGACTCACGCAGCAGACTGATTGCATACGTGAAGGGCATGAATGGATTCAATGCCTGGAAAAAGGGTGATGTCATGCTGATTGGGAACGTACCGCCGGAGCTGGAGAACTGGAACACCATGAAGATGATGGCGATCCCTTTTCCGATATTCCCAAAAACGGACAGCAGGGTGTACGTTATGGTGACAAATACGGCACTCACCAGCATGGCAAAAAGGACAAACCACAGTTTATCTGCGACATAGGTACCAAGGATTAAGATATCTCCCAAGGTGACGCATATCGCCTGAAGTAATCCAATGGTCAGAAAAGTAGCGAGACGTCCAAGATATAACTCGTATCCTCGGAACTTGCCCTCTGGATTCTCAGCTTCGGCACGAAGCAGAGAAATCAGCAGTGTTGAGCCAACCCACAAGGACAGCACGCCATAAAATGGTGACATGGCCGATCCATAATTCGGAATCGGGTAAAGCTGTTGTTCCTTGATTTTAACCGGGCTTGCAAGGAAAGCACTCTCTTCTTCGATATCGCCGCGCAGAAGCTTGGCAAGCTCGGCAAACTGGTTATTACCTTCGACTTCCCTAAGTTTGTCTGCAGCCTTGCTGATGGCACTTTCCAATGCTGGCAGATCATCACGTACAAGCGTGGCAACACGATGTACTCCTTTTTCGACCTCCGGAAGCTGGTTCTGAACAAAATCGGATGCCTTGCCTATCTGTTTCTCGGCATTAGGCAGATCATTACGAACAAAATCAGCCGCTTCGTTCAGTTTGGTTCCCAGCTTGGGCAGATCATTTCGAATTAATGAAGACACGGTGTTCAAAGCTTGGATAAAACCTTCACTTTTGTTCGCGAGTGTCTCTGATATCTCATGGATCTTAGATTGTATTTGAGGCAGGTCGCTCTGGATTTTTGTCAACTCGGTCTGCCCAAACGTAATTCCTTCTTTGGCAGATGCAAGAATGTCCGCAATATCCGGAATTCGATCTTTTGCTCCTTGTAGTGTACTTGCTGAAGTGGAGAGCATGGATCTTAATTTATCCGCTCCGGCCGATAGAGCCGGCGATATATCACTTTCGTAAGTGTTCAAGAAATTGCCAATGCCGCTGCTAATGTCCTTGGAGAGCGTATTTAACTGAGCGATGACATCTGCGGGCAGTGTTGTATTACGACGCATGGCATCACTGATGATCCCAGCCAGACGGATTTGCAACTGAAGTTTATCTGAAACGGAGTTCAGCTGCTTAATTTTATCAGCAAGTGGATGGCTTGGAAGCAAGTTGTCTATTTTACCCAAGAGTTCTGCCATACTGTCGACGAGTTTTACCGCAATCCCCAAACGTGTAGCAATCCGGTTGAGGTCTTCTGCTGTGGGCAAGTTATCAAGATCCGAATTTTGCAATTGTGCAAATACGTCTCCAGCAGCGTTAGTAATCTGCTGCACAAGCAGCAGATTTTGGCGGATCGTTGGGCCAATAGCCTGAAACGCTTCTTCACTAGAATTTACAAATTGATTCAAGCCTTGGGCCAGCTCAATCCCGTTGCCAGCGATTTGTGATACTTTGTCCAAATCTTGTTCTGCGGCCGTGACGATAGACAGAGCTTTGTTGGTTTTATCCAGGGCTGTTTGGATGACACCGGATACCTGACCAAAGTTTTCATCGACTTCTCGAATGTGTTCTACTGCTTTTTGTATATCCGGTATCCGCCCTTGAATAGCTAGCACTTCGGAAGCCGCATCATTAATTTGTGGCCAATACTCCTGCACCTTGAGCACATACTGTGCCGCTTCATTGATTTCAGGCAGTTTTTTTTCGATTTCAACGATCTTTTGAGCATCTTTTACAATCTCAGGCATGGCTTTTTCCACTTCCAGTACCTTATGACCAGCAGCTTGAATGGCCGGGAGATTTTTCTCCAGTGTGAAAATGCCATTCTCCATCTTGCGCAAAGTTGGAAGCTGGGCGTTAATTTCAACCCCGGCTTCCTTCAACTTGGTTAGAACGGCCTCACTGACGGCTTCAGTGAAGTTTTCATTGATTTGTGTTGTTATGGCAGATACACCAGAGCCTGTGATTTTAGGGGCAATGGCATTTACCTTCTCATTAACGGTATAGATCACCTCTGGGCGCTCCAGCTTTCCGTCAACGATACTTGAAATTTTGGATGAAAAGTCTCCCGGAATGAGCAGGCTTGCATAATAATCCCCTGTTTGTACACCCCGACTAGCCTCGGTCCGATCTACAAAAGTCCAGCCCAGCTTTTCATTGTGTTTGAGGCTGGATACCAGTTCGTCTCCGATATTAACATTGGTTCCTTCAACAGTTGCACCCTTGTCCTCGGTTGTCACTGCAATTTTGATCCCCTGGGTGTTACTGTACGGGTCCCAGACGGACTTCACGTTGACCCAGTCATACACCCCGGGCAGTAAAATAATAGCCACAATTAAAAATATACCTGTGGGAATCTTCAGAATATGTAACCAGTCTGTTTTGTAAACGTGCCAAATGTGACGCATGATTTCCTCCTAAATGTACATAAATGTAGGGCGTATCTGATTTCTATGACGCATATTTGTGAATCTTATGTATATCGGCATTATTGCAGCATCTATGAATGGGTTCATGTTTATAAACTGTACCCATTTCAATTGGACCTAATGCAGAACTTTCATATATTGCGTAAATGAAACTCACCGTTTCTTCTAAAAAGAAGTGTTTTGTCTCTACATAAGCATCTTCAAAGGTTTATTTTGGTTATATCAAATTTCTCATTTGCCTATGGATAAATATGCAGAAATGTTGTATAATTATGAGTAACCAATGAGATGTATTGTGCATGGATGTTTTTCAGCCTAACTGCTGATTCTAAGAAGAACGTAGCAGAGGGTTTTCACCTGCGATGGTGAGGTGTTGACAGGGGGTTGTCTTTCTGTCATAATTCATGAAGACAAACGGACATATTGAATACAGAACCCTGTGAGGTCCTGCAATATGAACCACATGAATAGCACCTTTAAATCAGTCCCGTGAGACTGGCAAGGTAACGTGAACGATACATCGTTTTTTTGCTGCGGCAAATGAAGCGATGCATCCCCGAGAGTAAACTTTCTTCAGAGCGGTCTGAAGTTCGGAGACTCCTTGCCAATAAACACGGCAAGGAGTCTTTTTTTTTCTCCTCGTCACGGGGCCATGATGCTGAAGGGAAATCCTGAGGAGGCTGAACGCATGAGCACAGAGACACATGTCATTATGGATGAGACGGCGATCCGCCGCGCATTAACACGGATTGCCCATGAGATATTGGAGAAAAACAAAGGAATAGACGATTGTGTGCTGGTCGGTATCCGTACACGCGGGGTTTACCTCGCAGAACGGATTGCCGCAAAGATTGAAGAAATCGAAGGCGCCAAAGTCCCCTGGGGAGAACTGGATGTGACTCCTTACCGCGATGACCGCTTGGACGAAAATAAAGCGAATCGCAAGGAAATGTTGATTATGACACCTGAATCACTTTCGATCCATAACAAAAAAGTGATTTTGTTCGATGATGTGCTCTATACCGGACGGACGATTCGCGCAGCGATGGATGCCCTGATGGACTGTGGAAGACCACAGAACATTCAGCTGGCTGTACTCGCAGACCGCGGACACCGGGAACTTCCAATTCGACCTGATTTTATCGGCAAGAATGTGCCGACTTCCAAATCAGAGGAGATCGAAGTTGCACTCATGGAAACGGACGGACAGGATGAAGTCAAAATCACTCAGAACCGGGGGGAGCAAGCATGATGATTACGCAGACAGCATTGAGAGACCGGAGCTTGCTTGGACTGAAGGAACTTAGTCAAGGAGAAATCGAATCCATTCTGAACAGAGCGGCTCATTGGGAAGCGCAGAAAGAGAAACTGGTTCCTGTACTGGAATCACGCTTCGTTGCAAACATGTTCTTCGAGAACAGCACACGTACCCGTTTCTCCTTCGAAATGGCAGAGAAACGCCTGGGCGCACAAGTGCTGAACTTTACGGCAGCCGCATCCAGTGTGGAAAAAGGAGAGTCCATCTACGATACGGTACGAACACTTGAGTCGATGGGCATTGATGCAGGCGTGATCCGGTTGAAACCGGCAGGCGTTCTGCAACAACTGGCTCAGAAAGTGAGTGTCCCGCTCGTAAACGCCGGAGACGGCAACAATGAGCATCCCACACAGGCGTTGCTGGACCTCTACACGATGCGGAAAGCATTTGGCGAACTGAAAGGTTTGCGTGTTTCCATCATTGGCGACATCCTGCATAGCCGTGTAGCTCGCTCCAACCTATGGGCACTGCAAAAGTTTGGTGCAGATGTACGCTTCTGTGCACCGCAAACGATGCAGGCACCGGAACTCGCAGAGCATGCTCCTTATGTCGGTCTTGAAGAAGCGCTGGATGCAGATGTAGTCATGATGCTCCGTGTTCAACTGGAACGTCATCAACATGGCTTAATTACTTCAGCTGAGGATTATCGCGAACACTACGGATTGACGGAAGAACGGGCATCACGCCTAAAACCAAGCACCATTATCATGCACCCTGCTCCAGTGAATCGCAACGTCGAGGTAGATGACGCGGTTGTGGAAAGTGAAGCATCACGGATCTTCCCGCAGATGGCAAACGGTGTTCCAATCCGCATGGCGGTTATGGAACGTGCGATGAAACTGTAACAGGGTCTGGCTGTGGGTCATAGGCTGACGGTACGGTAGTTCTTATAGAGCAATAAGAGAGTACACGATAAAGAAAATCATCCGGCTTGCCTGGTAAGCCGGACAGAACCGAAGCGGAGGGCAATTATGCTACAGATTATAAAAAACGCGAACGTCTTGAACCAAAAAGGGGAACTTGAACGGAAAACCATCATTATAGATGAAGGTAAAATTAAAAAGATCGCTGGTCTGGAAGACCAAGCCGTTCTGGATGCCGAAAAGTCAGCGCAAAGTGTGACAGACGCATCAGGCAAACTGGTCATTCCGGGATTGATCGATATGCACGTGCATCTGCGTGAACCTGGATTCGAACACAAAGAGACAATCGAGACAGGTGCCCGTTCAGCAGCACAAGGTGGTTTTACGACAATCGCTTGCATGCCAAACACGAGACCAGTTACAGATACAGCGGAAGTTGTGAAACTGGTATTGGATAAAGCCAAAGAAGCTGATCTTGTTAAAGTGTTGCCTTATGCAGCCATTACAAAAAACGAACTGGGTCGTGAACTTACCGATTTTGCCGCATTAAAAGAAGCAGGCGCTATTGGATTCACAGATGACGGTGTAGGCGTACAAAACGCTCAAATGATGAAAGATGCCATGAGCCTCGCAGCAAGCATGGATATGCCAGTGATCGCTCACTGTGAAGATGACTCACTGGTTGTAGGTGGATATGTGACGGAAGGCGAGTTTTCGAAACGTCATGGCATCAAAGGCATTCCTAATGAATCCGAGGCTATCCACGTAGGCCGTGATATTCTGCTCGCAGAAGCAACGGGAGTTCATTACCACGTCTGCCACGTAAGTACAGAGCAATCGGTTCGCCTGATTCGTCTGGCGAAGTCCATCGGCATTAAAGTAACTGCTGAGGTATGTCCACACCATCTGGTGTTGTCGGATGAAGATATCCCGGGCATGGATGCCAACTGGAAAATGAACCCGCCGCTACGCTCACCACGCGATGTGCAGGCGTGTATCGAAGGTTTGCTGGACGGCACGCTGGATATGATCGTAACTGATCACGCGCCACACAGTGAAGAAGAGAAAGCCAAAGGCATGGAGCTGGCACCTTTCGGAATCGTAGGATTCGAAACAGCCTTCCCGCTGCTATACACCAAGTTTGTGGAAACAGGACTGTGGAGCTTGGACTTCCTGGTGAAACGCATGACAGCTGATCCGGCACGTGTATTCCGACTGGATACTGGCAAGCTTGAAGAGGGAGCACCAGCGGATATCACGATGATTGACCTGAACGAGGAAAAAGCAGTTGATCCTGCAACGTTTGCAACCAAAGGAAGAAACACACCATTCACAGGCTGGAAGCTGAAAGGCTGGGCCGTACAAACTTGGGTGGATGGCAAAAGCGTGTGGCATAACACGGTACAACAGTAAAACGGTAATTTAGTAAATTAATAAATTAGTAACTCTATATTTTTAACTCTTTAAATCAGTAACAGTAATTCTTAACTTTTAAAAACAACAAATCTTTTTAACTCTAACTCTAAAACTTAATCTACAACTTTTACACCAGTAACATCTTTTCAACTAACTCGAGGCAAATCATGCCGAGAGTCTGACATACGAAACAAGCAAAGTTGAATGTCATGATTTTGAACTTGGACACTAACGTAACTGCGGAGTGGGCAGAAAGAACCCGAAGAAGCAAAGCGTTCGCCTTTATCGCCGGATTACATCATTTGAAAAATGATAAAAAGTAATCCGGGGATAACAGCGATCAAAGGGTTTTCTGCCCACGGAGCCGCACAATCGTAACGTCCCCCATGTTCAACCCAAATGCCATTCAACGTTGATAAACACAGAGGAGTGAAATGGGATGCAGGCACAGGCAAGATTATTGTTGGAAGACGGCACACTGTTCACCGGGAAAGCATTTGGTGCTGAAGGTGAAACTACAGGTGAGGTCGTTTTTAATACGGGAATTACAGGCTATCAAGAGGTGCTTTCGGATCCTTCCTATTGCGGTCAAATCGTAACCATGACGTATCCGCTGATCGGAAACTACGGTATTACGCGTGATGACTTTGAGTCGATTCGTCCATACGTGCACGGTTTCGTTGTGCGTCGTCATGAGCCAACGCCAAGCAACTGGCGTGCGGAATACAGCGTAGACAATCTGCTCAAAGAATACGGCATCGTAGGAATCAGCGAAATTGATACACGCATGTTGACTCGCCGGATTCGTCACCACGGCACAATGAAGGGAATTCTCACAACAGGATCGAAGCCTGTGGAAGAACTGCTGGAGATGATGGGAGACACAACCATCGCCGAGCTGCGTAACCAGGTGCCAATGACTTCTACGGAGCATGTCTACAACAGCCCGGGAACGGCTGAGCGTATTGTGCTTGTGGATTACGGTGCTAAAACAGGAATCCTGCGCGAACTCAGTAAACGTAACTGTGACGTTGTTGTTGTTCCACACGATGTAACAGCAGACGAGATTCGTCGCCTGAACCCGGACGGCATTCAACTGTCCAACGGCCCTGGGGACCCGAAAGACGTACCTCACGCAGTTAAGATGATCAGTGAACTGCTTGGCGAATACCCGATCTTCGGTATCTGCCTGGGTCACCAGTTGTTCGCACTTGCGGCAGGAGCAGACACCGAAAAACTTAAGTTCGGACATCGCGGAGGAAACCACCCGGTGAAAGAACTGGAGAGCGGACGTTGCTTCATCACATCCCAGAACCATGGATTTACCGTAAACGAAGAGTCTGTGAAGAGTACAGACCTGGAAGTTACACATATCAACAATAACGATAAGACCATTGAAGGTCTGAAACATAAATCCTTCCCGGCATTCTCGGTTCAATATCACCCTGAAGCAGCCCCGGGTCCTTACGACAACAGCTATCTGTTCGACCGCTTCATCGAGATGATTCGCGAGCACAAGATCACTAACCCGCAAAAGCCGCGTCAAGCCGTATTGGCAGCCGCAGTGAAAGGAGCACAATAACATGCCGATTAACAAAGATCTCAAAAAAATCCTGGTGATTGGTTCCGGTCCAATCGTCATCGGTCAAGCGGCCGAGTTTGACTATGCCGGTACACAAGCTTGCCAGGCTCTGAAAGAAGAAGGCGTGGAAGTTGTACTTATCAACAGCAACCCGGCGACCATTATGACGGATACAAACATGGCTGACAAAGTCTACATTGAGCCAATTACACTGGATTTTGTAACCCAAATCATTCGTCAGGAGCGTCCAGACGGCTTGCTGCCAACACTGGGTGGTCAGACAGGTCTGAACATGGCGGTAGAACTGGCACGTGCAGGCGTGCTGGAACGTGAAAATGTGAAATTGCTCGGAACACAACTGACTTCCATCGAGAAAGCGGAAGATCGTGATCTGTTCCGTGACTTGATGCGTGAACTGGAACAGCCTGTACCTGAGAGTGTGATCGTAACGACACTTGAAGAATCACTTGAATTTGCAAATGAGATTGGTTATCCAATCATCGTGCGTCCAGCCTATACGCTGGGCGGAACAGGCGGCGGAATCTGTGCGAACGAAGAAGAGCTGCGCGAGACGGTGGTAGCGGGAATTCGTTACAGCCCGATTGGGCAATGTCTGGTCGAGAAGAGCATTGCAGGCATGAAAGAAGTCGAGTATGAGGTTATGCGGGACAAAAACGATAACTGTATCGTTGTCTGCAACATGGAAAACTTCGACCCGGTAGGGGTTCATACAGGCGACAGTATCGTTGTAGCACCAAGCCAAACTCTGTCGGACCGTGAATATCAAATGCTGCGTTCAGCTTCCCTGAAAATCATCCGTGCCCTGAACATCGAGGGTGGATGTAACGTACAGTTTGCACTGGACCCACACAGCTTCCAATACTATGTTATCGAAGTAAATCCACGGGTAAGCCGTTCATCAGCTCTGGCTTCCAAAGCAACGGGTTATCCGATTGCCAAAATGGCTGCCAAAATCGCGATGGGTTACACGTTGGATGAAATCGTGAACCCGGTAACAGGCCAAACGTACGCTTGTTTCGAGCCTACGCTGGATTATATCGTGAGCAAAATCCCACGCTGGCCGTTCGACAAGTTCATCTCGGCGAACCGTAAACTGGGAACTCAGATGAAAGCAACAGGCGAAGTAATGGCTATTGGCCGGACATTCGAAGAGTCGATTCACAAAGCAGTTCGTTCCCTGGAAATTGGCGTACATCGCCTCTACCTGAAGGATGCCGAAACGCTGGACGAAGCTACCCTGAACGAGCGTCTGATCAAAGCAGATGATGAGCGTATCTTCCTGATTGCCGAAGCATTCCGCAGAGGTTATACGTTGCAACAGCTACAGGATCTGACCAAGATTGACTGGTGGTTCCTGGACAAAATCGAAGGTCTGATCGCATTCGAAGATCGCATTCGCGAAGAATCCGAGTTGTCTTCTGACATTCTGTATCAAGCGAAACGCCTTGGATTCACAGACCGTGCCATTGCTGAACTGCGTGCGCAAGGTCAACCTGGAGGCACATTAACAACTGAAGCGGAAGTTAGAACTCGTCGGGAGGCAGAGAACCTGCGCCCAGTGTACAAAATGGTAGATACATGTGCAGCTGAGTTCGAAGCAACAACGCCATATTACTACTCAACTTACGAGACAGAGAATGAAGTGATCCCTTCAGACAAACAAAAAGTTGTGGTGCTGGGTTCAGGACCAATCCGAATCGGTCAAGGGATCGAGTTCGACTACTCTACTGTTCACGCAGTATGGGCATTGCAAAAAGCAGGATATGAAGCAGTCATTATCAACAATAACCCGGAGACGGTGTCTACGGACTTTAATACATCAGATCGCCTGTACTTTGAACCGCTCTTCTTCGAAGATGTCATGAACGTAATTGAACAGGAGAAACCAGTAGGGGTTATCGTACAGTTCGGTGGTCAAACGGCCATCAACCTGGCAGCACCACTGCGTAATGCAGGTGTAACCATTCTCGGAACGGATCTGGAAAGCATCGATGAGGCGGAGGACCGCAAGAAGTTCGAACGTCTGCTCTCCCGTCTGGAGATTGCACAGCCAAAAGGTAAAACAGTCATTTCCGTTGATGATGCGGTAGAAACAGCTCAAAGTCTGGGCTACCCGGTACTGGTTCGTCCTTCCTATGTACTCGGCGGTCGTGCGATGGAGATTGTATACTCCGATGCTGAATTGCTGACATACATGGAACAGGCGGTTAAAATCAATCCGGAGCATCCGGTCCTGATCGACCGTTACATGATGGGTAAAGAAGTTGAGGTTGACGCCATCTGTGATGGTGAAACGGTATTGATTCCGGGAATCATGGAACATATCGAGCGTGCAGGGGTTCACTCTGGTGACTCCATCGCGGTATATCCTCCTCAACATCTGTCCCAGGATTTGAAAGAGAAAATTGTAGAGATTACAATCAAAATTGCGAAAGAACTGAAAACGGTAGGTTTGGTCAACATCCAGTTTGTTATCCATGATGGCCAAGTGTACATTATCGAGGTGAACCCGCGTTCATCCCGTACCGTACCATTCCTGAGCAAAGTAACCAACATTCCGATGGCAAACTTGGCAACACAAGCCATTCTGGGTGTGAAACTAAAAGATCTTGGTTATGTTGATGGGCTGTGGCCTGAATCGGATCATGTATCTGTTAAAGTTCCGGTCTTCTCCTTCGCGAAGCTGCGTCGTGTAGAACCAACCCTCGGACCTGAGATGAAGTCTACAGGTGAGGTTATGGGTCGTGACCCGAATTACGCTAAAGCATTGTTCAAAGGTCTTATCGGCGCAGGAATGAAAATTCCGGCAACCGGAGCAATTGTTGTGACTGTAGCAGACAAAGACAAAGACGAAGCGGTTCCTTTGCTCGAAGGTTTCTACAGACTGGGTTACAAAATCATGGCTACCGGCGGAACAGCAGCTGCGCTTGAAGCTGCGAACATTCCGGTAACGACTGTGAACAAATTAAGTGAAGGTTCGCCGAACATTCTGGATATGATCCGTAGCGGCGAAGCAAACTTTGTCTTCAACACACTCACCAAAGGCAAAACACCGCAGCGTGATGGATTCCGTATCCGTCGTGAAGCGGTAGAGAACGGCATTGTATGTATGACTTCATTGGATACGATTCGTGCGCTGCTGATCATGCTGCAAACAATCAACTTCTCTTCGGAAGCAATGCCTGTCTTTGTAAAATAATAACTCTCTGATGAAGGACATCAGTCAGCCTGCGGGCTGGCGGGATGTCCTTTATATCGGGCAAAAACGGAAAAAATGAGCAAGTGGAGGGGAGCGCTGGTGATGAATCAAGCGAGTTTCAATGAAATGGCTGGCCGTCTGATGGTGGCACTGGATTATCCTGGAGCAGAAGAAGCGAAAGCATTGGTACAAGCACTTGAAGGTATTCCCTGTTATCTGAAGGTGGGCATGCAGCTGTTCTACGCAGCAGGACCGGACTTTATTCGGGAGCTGAAGTCCAAAGGATACTCCGTTTTTCTGGATGTGAAAATGCATGACATTCCCAACACCGTTCGTGGCGGTGCTGAAAGTATCACACGTCTGGGTGTAGACATGTTCAATGTACATGCAGCAGGTGGAGCCCTCATGATGCGTGCTGCACGTGAAGGTGCTGAGGCAGCTATAGCTGCTGATCCTTCCCTTAGCAAGCCCGAGATCATTGCAGTCACCCAACTGACCAGTACAAGTCTGGAAACGATGAATAACGAGATTGGCATTCCGGGAAGTGTAGAAGCTGCTGTGGTTCGTTATGCAGGACTGGCCCAAGAGGGCGGACTGGATGGGGTTGTTGCTTCTCCACTTGAAGTGCCCGCAATTCGGGCAGCGTGTGGCAGTACTTTTCACACCGTTACTCCAGGAATCCGTCCAGCGGGTAGTGGTCTGGGAGATCAGACACGCGTCTTGACCCCAGGTGAAGCCATCGCCAGAGGCAGTCATTACATTGTTGTAGGCAGACCCATTACAGGCGCTCCCAATCCGCGAGAAGCGGTAGAAACCATTTTGAAGGAGATGTTGAACGCATGATCGAACTGAATGAGATTCCGAATCATATTGCTTCCCAACTGTTGAAAATCAAAGCCGTGGCATTGCGTCCGCAGCAGCCATTTACATGGACATCCGGCATCAAATCACCAATATACTGTGATAACCGCTTAACGATGTCCTATCCGGAGATTCGCAACGATATCGCTGAAGCATTTGCAACAATCATTCGGAACCAGTACCCGGATGCAGAAGTCATCGCAGGTACAGCAACCGCAGGTATTCCGCATGCTGCCTGGGTGGCTCAGAAGCTGGATCTGCCGATGGCCTACATTCGTGATAAAGCGAAAGGACACGGCAAGGAGAACCTGATCGAAGGTCTGATTACCGAAGGACAGAAAGTGGTTGTCATCGAAGATCTGATCTCTACAGGTGGAAGCTCGATCAAAGCAGCCGAAGCCGTACGTGTAGCAGGCGCAACACCCCTCGCCGTACTTGCCATTTTCAGCTACCAGCTGGATAAAGGTGTTAAAGCATTTGAAGATGCTGGAATTCCACTTCAGACGTTGTCCAATTACACGGCTCTGATGGATGTGGCTTTGGCTCAGGGAACGATTCAGGAGAGTGACTTTGAATTGCTCAAATCCTGGCGTGAAGATCCTTCTTCATTTGGTAAATAATATCATTGATACCTCGAAAAAATGTTCATGAATGAACGGTATCAAAATTGTAATGATTGCCGTCATAGCGGCAAAACCATCGAATACGCAAGAGGCATCCCATACATTGGGGTGCTTTTTTCGTTTGTTCATCAAAATATTAACTTTTTCCCTCTACCGTTGTAAAAAGCTTGTAACTTTTAGTTGGGATCGGTCGTTTATAATTCAGTGTAGGTTGGAACAGATTTCTAATTTTAGGTTTTTTGAAGAAATGATCGGGATATCAAGAAAGGATGAGCGTGATTGCTGGCATGAAGAATTTATTTCTCAGAAAAAGACCTGCCAAGAGCCAGTCAGGCGATGAAGATCAACAGGGGGAAGCGCAGCTGGAGGCATCGATGGTTTCGGGAGAAAATACATACAACAATGAACACGATCACCCGACGAGTGAACCTCCGTTACCTGAAAGTGAAATCGCTTCAGATGAAGTGGCTGCAGCTGCTGTCACTACCGTTGATGAACCCCAGAAGAAGATCAAACCGAAGAAGGATATATTGCCCCCTTATGATGGTCCTGTACTCGAGGTCCGTAACGTGCATCGCAGTTTCCAGACAGGCAGTCGTATCATCCATGTGCTCAAAGGTATTGATATGGAAGTGAATCCACAACAACTGGTCATGCTGAAGGGGCGATCAGGCTCAGGCAAAACAACACTGCTGAATATGCTCGGTGGACTGGATCAGCCTTCAAGTGGAGATATTCTGTTCTCTGGTCAGCCTCTTCAGGATTGGGGAGACCGGCGGCGGACCGCTTTGCGGCGCAAAGAGATCGGTTTTATTTTTCAGGCATATGCACTCATGCCCTTATTATCTGCTTGGGAAAATGTAGAACTGTCGCTGCGTATGGCGGACGTTCCGCGAGCGGAGTGGAAGGACAGGGTTGGTCACTGTCTGGATCTGGTTGGATTATCCAAACGGGTGAAGCACCGACCTTTCGAGATGTCCGGGGGAGAGCAACAGCGGGTGGCTATAGCCAAGGCGATTGCCCATAGACCCAGATTGTTGCTCGCGGATGAGCCTACAGCGGAACTGGATTCCAAGATGGGCGCTCAGGTCATGGCCGTATTCCGCAATATTATTGAAGTAGAACAAGTAACGATATGTATGACTACACACGATCCTACAATTTTGGAGGTTGCGGACCATGTTTATGAAATGGCGGACGGCAGATTTATCAAGTAAAGGCGCCGCTCCGAAGAGGGGGAAACGCGCAGCACTTATTGTACTTGGTGCGATAATGGTTGCAACGATGTCCGGCTGCTCACTGCTGCCGTCTGAAACAGAGGAAGAAGTGCTTCCGCCTATTACACCACCAACGATCTCCAAGAAACCGGAATATGAAGTCCGGACGGAAACGTTGGAGAAAAAAGTAAGTGGTAGTGGCAAGATGATGAGTCAGCGGGAAGAGAAGGTGTACTTCACGCTTGATGGCATGCATGTCAAAGAGTTGAATGTTAAACCAGGGGATAAAGTGAAAAAGGGTCAACTTCTCGCGGTGCTCGATGTGGAGAGTGTGGAGAAGGAGATCCGTGGCAAGAAACTGGCTATTCGCAAATCCGAAGTTCAAATGAAGGAAACACTCCGCAAGAAGGATGAGATGGACCCGGTTGAGTTCGAAGAAGCAACGATTGCTTTTGAAGAACTACGCCAGGAACTCGCTGATCTGGAAGAACAACTGGGCAAAGCCACGTTGACAGCTCCGTTTGGCGGCACCGTTATTGCTGTGCAGGTAGAGAAAGGTGCAGCTGTGAAAGCGTATGATCCGATTGCTACAATTGCGGATACATCGAATCTGGTTGTGGCTGCAACCTTTGCCAAGGAAGATCTGGAGAAGTTCTCAGCCGGGATGAAGGCAGAAGTGGACATTAATGGTGCTGGTAAAGTCGCTGGCAAAATTAAAGTTATGCCTATCGCGGAAGCATCGGGAAGCGGCAGTGGCGAAGGAGCGGGTGAAGGCGGTACGCCTCCAACCAAGGAAACGCTGGATAAGTATGTTATCGTTACACTTGCAAAAATGCCAAAAGGTGTGGAACGTGGCACACCACTGTCAGTCTCGATTGTAACGCAGCGTACCGAGAACGCGATTGTGATTCCTGTATCCGCTTTACGCTCCATCGGTTCAAGAACGTACGTACAAGTCGTGGAGAGTGATGGCAGCAAGCGTGAAGTGGACGTTGAAGTTGGACAACAGACATCGACAGATGTCGAGATTCTGAAAGGTCTGACCGTAGGCCAGAAAGTAGTGGGACGCTAATGGGGCTGCCATTGCTTCGGCTGTTGTTCCGCAAAATGTGGAACACGCGCTGGATGACCTTCAGCACACTGATCGGATTGATTGTGGCGGTTGCGTTCACCGTCAGTATTCCAATGTATGCCGATGGTGCGTTGAAACGGGTCGTCGCGCAAACGCTGCAGGATAACAGTGAAGGGTTACCAGCCGGTTCGTTACTTATGAGTTATCAGGCACCTGGTGGGGTGAAGACAGACACTCGGGGTCTGGACGAAGTAGATCGTTATATTCGTGAGGATGTTCCTCGCGACATCGGTTTTCCTTTTCATACGTATGTGAATTCCAGATCTATACGCAGCACAGAGGTGAGCCCGGAAGATCCAACCAAAGTGGATGCCAGCAGGGTACGCAGTATGAGTCTGGGTACGATGAGTGGGCTGGATGCACAGGTGAATTACTCTGCCGGAGTGAAACCTGGCAATCAGGTTAAAGACGACATTATCGAGGCAGTCATGCTGGAAGAAGGCATGTACCGTAACGATCTGCATATCGGCGATATTCTGGAATATCCGGTGTATAGCGGTCTTGATATCACGTTACGTGTGAAGATTACGGGGTCCTTCAAGGCAGATGATCCGAACAGCCCTTACTGGGTACAAGGATTTGACGGCATGATGAATGGACTTTATGTGGATGAATCGGTATTTAATGATGTTTTACTGAAGGAAAAAGGGATTCCACTTCAGAATTCACGCTGGTATTATGCCTTTGATCTGAAAGAAATTCAAACCAGCCAATTATCAGGTCTGACTTCCATGCTGGAAAGGCTGGATATCGATCTGTATCAGCGGTTGAAAGATACGAAAGTAGACATTACCTTTGGTGATCTGCTCAAGCAGTTCCGCAGTCAGAGTCTGCAATTGCAGACCATGCTGTTTACCTTGGCAGCACCGATGATTGCGATGGTCTTTTATTTTATTGCGATGAACGCCAGACAGTCATTACAAAAGCAAGAGAGTGATATTGCGGTATTGCGTAGCCGTGGAGCTTCAGCTCGGCAGATCTTCTCTCTCTACCTGCTTGAAGGTATATTCCTGGGCGTTATTGCGCTGGTTATTGGGCCGTTGCTCGGTTGGTTTATGGCCAAGAGTATCGGTTCAGCAAGTGGTTTTCTCTCGTTCGTAGATCGGAAGTCCATTCCGATCGGTGTATCCAAAGAAGCTATCCTCCTGGGCGTAGCAGCGGTTCTTGTAGCGATCATCGCATCACTTATCCCTGCGATAACCTATGCACGGGCAACCATTGTATCTGCCAAACGGCGGCAAGCACGGACAGACCGTGCTCCAGTATGGCAACGCTGGTTCCTGGACGTTGTGTTGCTGGGTCTGGCCGGATATGGATACTACCTGTTCTATGAACGTCAGATGTTGACCTTCCAGACCGGAATGACAACCGATCAGTTGCAGGTACAGCCGTTTCTGTTCTTTGTACCCGCACTCGCGATCTTTGCGCTCGGACTATTCTTCCTGCGCTTGTTCCCGTGGATATTGAAGCTTATTCAGTTGATCGGTCGCAAGTTTCTACCGGTCCCGTTGTATCTGACATTAACACAGTTATCGCGTTCATCTTCTTCATATTATCCGCTGATGATCCTCCTTGTGCTGACACTGGGACTTGGGGTGTACAACTCGGCTGCGGCTCGGACGATTGATCTCAATTCCACTGAGCGTACCTTGTACCGTTATGGTTCTGATGTGATTATGCAGACAGTGTGGGAAGGAACACCTGAGGTTAAACCCGGTGGTTCCGGACAGAATGGCGGTACGGGTGGAGGTCAACAAGGTGGTGGCAATGGAGGAGGAGGTTCTGCTGGTGGTGGTTCCGGCGGAGGCAATGGCGGTGGAGGTGCTCCAGGTGGTGGCGGCGGTTCTTCGCAGCCATCCAAAGTCATCTACTCCGAACCTCCATTTGAAGTGTTCCGCAGATTAGACGGGGTTGAACATGCAGCACGAGTGCTGCAGACCAAAGGCAATATTATCGTCTCTGGTAAATCGGGCGGACAGGGGATGCTGGTCGGAATTGATAATGTGGACTTTGCTCAAGTGGCGTGGTTCCGCAACGATCTGTTTCCGGCACATCCCTACAAGTACCTTGACTTGCTTGGTAAATACGAAGGGGCTGTATTGATCTCTTCCAAATTTGCTGACAAGTTCAAACTCAAAACTGGAGATCTCGTCTCCATGGGTGTACAGGGACAGGCGATTGAATTCGTTGTGTTTGGGATCATTCCATACTGGCCAGCCCAGTACCCGGATCAGATGCCATTTTTCGTGGCGAATCTGGATTATATCTATGATCAGGTGCCTTTGATTCCTTATGAGGTGTGGCTGAAAATGGAACCGGATGCCAAAGTGGCTCCATTAATGGAGAAACTTGCAGCAGAAGGTATTGAGTTATCATCTGTGCGTGACGTACGCACCGAATTGGTATCCCAAGGTAAACACCCGTCACGAGGTGGCGTATTCGGGATACTGAGCCTTGGTTTCCTGGTATCGGTTATTATCTCGTTGATCGGATACGTGCTGTACTGGTTCTTCAACCTGTCCGGACGTGTTGTACAGTTTGGTGTATTACGGGCCATGGGGTTATCCCGGGCACAACTGAGCGGTATGCTGCTGCTGGAGCAGGTGTTCACAGCGGGGCTGTCGATCCTGCTCGGTATTGGGATTGGTCAGGTATCGAGTCGTTTATTCCTGCCATTCCTGCAAACGACGGATAATGTATCTGCTCAGGTACCTCCGTTCCGAATTGTGTTTGAGCAGCAGGATATGTTGCAACTGTATGGGGTCACTGTGGTGATGCTGGTCATTGGTGCAACGATGTTGCTCTGGCAGATTCGCAGACTGCGGGTTCACCAGGCGGTCAAAATGGGAGAGGAGAGGTAAACGTGATCCAATGCGAAGGACTTGTCAAAATTTTTAAATCCAGCGATGTGGAAGTCGTTGCCCTTCAAGGTCTCAACCTGACTGTCAATCAAGGTGAAATGATGGCCATCATCGGTAACAGCGGTAGTGGTAAATCGACGCTGCTGAATATTCTGGGCGGGCTTGATCGTCCTACGGCTGGTACGGCTGTTGTGGGAGACTGGGATTTGCTCAAGATGACAGATGCCCAATTGGTCGAATACAAACGTCATACAGTAGGGTTTATCTGGCAAAATAACGGTCGTAACTTGCTGCCTTATCTCACTGCTCTGGAAAATGTGGAGACTCCCATGATTCTGGGAGGCAAGCGCGATCGTGCTTACGCGAAACAGTTGCTCGAATGGGTAGGCCTTAAAGATCGGATGCATAACAAATTGCATCAATTGTCAGGAGGAGAGCAGCAACGGGTAGCGATTGCGATCTCATTATCCAATCGTCCCAAAATTCTGCTTGCAGATGAACCAACCGGTTCGGTCGATTCCGAGACATGTGATACAATCATGGGCATTTTCCGAAGAATGAACAAGGAACTGGGCGTTACGATTGTCATCGTTACCCATGACTTGACGCTTGCTGGCAAGGTAGACCGGATCGTTGCGATTCGGGACGGCTTGACCAGTACCGAGTTTGTGAAGCGCAACCCAAATCTGGATGATGAGCATAACTTGTCCGAGGCGGGTATGCCAGACATCCATGAAGCATTTGTCATTATAGACCGTGCAGGACGACTTCAGGTGCCAAAAGAGTATCTGGAGGCCTTATCCATTGATAACCGGGCTACATTGGAATTTGACGGTGAACGTATTGTCATTACACCGCCAAGATAATTAAAAGGGGGAACTGGGAAATGAAGAATAGTATGTGGGGAAAACGTGTGCTGGCTGTCATCGCTACTGCGACGCTAGCACTGCCGCTGATTGCCGGCTGTACGGCAAGTGAGGCCAAGGATACGGAGCAGCGTGTATTACGTGTGGCTACGTTGTGGGGAGGACAGGATGACAGTTACTTCCGTCAGCAATTCACCGATGCTTTTGAATTGACACATCCCAATGTAACCATCGAAATTGTAGCTGCTGTTGATCAGAGCAGCATGTATGGTTATGGCAACACGGAAGAACAGCCGGAAGTCCCGGATACGATGGAGAGTCTGAAGAAGATTATGACTGGGGATAACCCGGTTGACGTTATCGTGGCTGATACCGCCACAGTGAAATCATTAATTCAGGAGAATCTGGTGAAACAGCTGGACCCACTGATGCAGGAAGACAAGTTTGATACCAGTGATATCGTGCCTAGTGTACTGGAGGGAATTAAGGACCTTGGGGATCAGAGCATTTATGCATTGACACCAACGTTCTCCTCATCCGCTTTGTTCTATAACAAGGGTTTGTTTGAAAAAGCAGGCGTGGAACCGCCAACAGACAACATGACATGGGACGATATTTTCAATCTGGGTACCCGTTTAACGAAAGGTGAAGGTAAAGATCATGTATTTGGTTTCTCCTTCACGACATATCAGGGTGGTTCGCCGTACTACTCCATGCAACAGTACTACAGCGCGTTGCAGCTGAAGACGTTTGATGACAAAGCAGAGAAGATGACCGTAGATTCTCCTCAATGGGAGAAAGTGTGGAGCACCATCAGCAAACTTGCGATTGACAAAGTTATTCCTAAAGGCGACGAACCTCAGGATCAGAATCCGAGTGGGCGTTATGATCCAGTACAGGGTGACCTGTTCCTGAGTGGCAAGTCAGCCATGGTTATTGGTGATTACAGCTATATTAATCAATTAATTGATGCCAATAAAAATGCGGATAAAATGAAAGACTTTACGAAAGTGGATTGGGATGTGGTAACACCTCCAGTTCACCCGGAAGCGCCTGAAATTGGAGGTAGCATCTACCTGAGCAACCTCATGGCGATTAATAGTGCGGCTCAGAACCCGGATGATGCGTGGGAACTGATCAAGTACATGAACAGTGAGGACTGGGCTAAGATCAAAGCACGTAGCAGCTATGAGATGGTATCACGGAAGAGCTTCATTAAGCCCAAAGACGGCCTGGATTATAACATTCAAGCATTCTATGCGCTGAAGCCGATTCCGCCAACAAATACCAATCTGGATAAAATGTATCAAAAATCCCCAGGTTTATGGCAAGTAAATGAAAAAGGTATGGAATATTTTAACCAAGTACTAGAGAACAAAAAGACACCAAAAGAAGCACTTGGTGAGTGGGCAGCTAAAGGAAACGAGATGCTGGAGAAATTGAAAAAGGATCCTAAAGCTACGTTTCAATGAGATTTGATGAAGTAGTCATATCATAAGTTAAGGATAGCCGCTGAAGATTTTAATCTTTGGCGGCTATTTTTATGAAAATGGGGTATTCTACAAAAAGCAGGAATAAATGACGACTCCGGAAAGGACGAGCGGTATGCACTGGGTATATTTCAGCAAGTTGTATGCAACCAAATTTCAGGCAGGATGTCTGGCCAAGCGTATGGAGCAGGATGGGTGGATTTACGGTCATAATGAACCAGCAGAAGTGGAAGTTTATCGATCACGTAAAGGTCGTTATGGTGTTCGATTTATTCCCTGACATTACCCCTTGACTTATCGGGATAGAATGGTGTATATTAATTAAGTCGCTGTTTTAATATTTTACTGACGCGGGGTGGAGCAGCCCGGTAGCTCGTCGGGCTCATAACCCGAAGGCCGCAGGTTCAAATCCTGCCCCCGCAATTTAGTTTCACTTGGATGATTCACAGCCATCATCTGCACGTTATACATTATGTCTAGGGCCCTTAGCTCAGTTGGTTAGAGCGGTCGGCTCATAACCGATTGGTCACAGGTTCGAGTCCTGTAGGGCCCATACTCTTAAAACCCTTGCCTAGCAAGGGTTTTTTTCTGTCTGCATGTAAGCTCTGGAGTAAAAGGTATCTTGTTAATGGTGTCTTTCTAGTATGCCCTTTTTTTCGAATCACGATGTATGTCCATGCCATATCTCAAATCTCGCATATACTACCTTATCCCAACCCATAGGAGGTAGATTTCATGAGTCAATTTCTTGATGCAAGAACATCTCAGAATGCGAGTTTGGCTAACTCTATCGCAATACCAATCCTGGTTATTAACACACCACAATTATTCGGCCAGATTGGTCTGCAAACAGCAGGAGCAGGGGCAAACCCACGGGTACAATTCAAAGGAACGGTGTCTGTGCAACTTCCTTTGGCGCTCGTTGGTGTAACTATTACAATTGTTAGGGGGACTTTGGCTACGGACCCTGTGATTTATTCCGCAACGTCTACGTTTAGCTTGAGTGTCCTTGCACCTCAGATTATTACGTTCTCTGCGGATGACTTCAATCCGCCTATCACGCCTCAATTGACGTACACTGCATTTATTAGCTCCAACTTGCTCGGAACGATCCGTGTAGGCCCTGAGAACTTTGACGGAGCCGTGTATTCCGACTAATGTTGAGTGTCCTTGCCTGAGTATACTAGATCAATAGTCTTCTTAATTGAAAGGCCTCACGGACCTGCCCTCAAAAGCAGGTTTTTTTCTTGTTGAAGGGGAAAACTGAACTTCATCGAGTAAATGGGGTTCTATGATATAATGCATTACAGAGATTGAATAATGGTATTGGACATACAATAGTACGTGAACATCTGAGAAACGTATGAAATTAGTGATAGAAAGCAGGTTTCCATTTTAATGACGTCAAATGAAAGTCAACGTTTTCGTTACAGTGAAGCTCCGGTCTGGGATTGGCAGAGAGCTTATTATGAACAGAAGGGGCTACAAGCTTGGACTGAGAACCAAGTCCCTCAATATATTACCAGTAATCCGATGATTGCCACGGCGTATGCAGAGATGATCTTTGGGTTTCTTCAGGACCTTTCAAACAAAGGAAAGATTACTGAGACCGTAACCATTCTTGAACTAGGAGCGGGTGTAGGGCGTTTGGCACATCAAGTTCTCCTGAAACTGATTGAGTTAAAAGAATTTGCTGGAATACAGTTACCGCCTTTCAGATATGTGATGACGGATCTGGTTGCAGAGAATGTGCTGGGATGGAAAGAGCATCCATCCATGCAATCCTTTATTGAACAAGGTATAGTGGATTTTGCACGTTTTGACGCTGTAGCGGATACGGAATTGAATCTGGCCGTCGCAGGCACGGTTATTCGGCCCGGTGATCTGAAGCAACCGTTGTTGTTGATTGCCAATTACTTTTTTGACAGCATTCCGCAGGAATTAATCTACATCGGGGATGGCGAGATATATGAGTGCGATCTGCTTGTTCAGTCTCCGGATCGTCGTCTTGATCTTGAGCCCGCTGAGATGCTGAAGAACATGACGCTGAGTTATGAATATCGCCGAGCGCCGGAATACAGTGCGGATAACTATCCGTATCAGGAGCTTATCACATTGTACAAAGAGGAACTGGAGGATTCGCACATTCTGTTCCCTGCAATTGGTTTGTCTTGTCTCGAACGGTTGAACAAGCTGTCACAGTCAGGTTATGTGTTGATTACCGCTGATAAAGGGGATCATCGACTGGATAACTGGAAGTTCGCAGAGCCACCTGAATTTGTTCTGCACGGGAGTTTTTCTTTAACGGCTAACTACCATGCGATTCAATATGTCTTGGAACAACAGGGAGCACATACGCGATTCACAACACATCATTATAAAGATCTGAACGTTGGGTGCATGTTAATGGTGGACGAACCGATCAGTTATGTGAACACACGTCTGGCTTACCATCGATTTGTTGAACGTTTTGGCCCGGATGACTTTTTCAGCATGAAACAATGGGTAGACTCTCGAATAGAAAGTATGGAGTTGAAGCATATTTTACCGTTTTGGCGTCTGGGTGGATATGATGCTGAGTTCTTGATTCACAGTGCTACGCACATTTCCAGTCTTCTTCCTGATGCAAGTGATGAGGAAATGCTTGATATTCAGTCTGGTATTCATACGATGTGGTCGTCCTACTATGTGATGGAGCAGCAAGGGGGGCTGGCATTTCTAGCAGGACAGCTGTTATATGAGATGTATATGTATGAGGATGCAAAACGGTTTCTGGAGATTTCGTTGGTTGCAGATCCGAGCAACCATAATCCGGCAGTCTTGTACGACTTGGCTGTGTGCTGTTATGAACTTGAACTTGAAGAAGAAACCTTGTCCTATACCCATAAAGTATTGGCTCTGGAACCTGATCATGAAGAGGCAGCAGCGTTGCTGCAGAGTTTCGAGTTGATCTGAACGAACAATTTTAGTTTGTCTCCTGTATGTAGGATGTAATTGGTAATATTTATATAGAAATTGAAACCTTTAATTGGACTTCATCGTATTAATGGGATATTCAACCAATTATTTCTATAGTACATAAAGGAGACAGAGCTATGAAGAAAATGTTATCCGTTGCATTATATCCATTTGCTTGGGTGTTGGGGGCACTGAGTATTTTATCTGGAAATGCAAACAGTGTCCTATTGGTGAAAGATATCGCTACAGATCGAAGCTATGATGGACAGGCTATCTATGATAGTATTGAACGTAGAAATGCCTAACTACATATCATTCAACTGTAAAGGTAATTGTTTCACCTAGCAATAACATGAGAACTAATTACTCTTGAAGCGAAGTACGGTGAGCAGGAGTTCTGTCCGTACAATCTTTAAGCCGGTTTCGTACCTTATTCAGGTATGAACCGGCTTTTATTTATGAATGGGGGATGCCAGATGAAGATTATCATTGGACAACCGAGGCTGGAACAGCATTTGCTGCAGCTTGAAGCCGAACTCAAGCAACACCCTGATGCAGATATATTGCTCTTTCCTGAAGGTTATCTGAACCAGAATGTTGAGGAAGCTTGCAGGTTGGCGGCTGAATATGGAACCATGATTGTATCAGGTCATCGCAGGTTGGACGAACGTCCAAAGGACCGATCGATTATTATCAGTAAGGCTGGAGAGATTGTATTGGAGAAAGCTAAATATACACCTGCTGAGACGGCTCAGGAACAGGGTTGGGTAATAAGCACTTTATTGTGTGATGAGCTGGTCCTGCAAGGATTTGGCAATGAGAATATAGGGAATGTGGACATTGTGATGCATTCCATTGGTGTGGGCATGTTCAGTGAAGAGCAGTACGGTGAGTGGGTCGAAGAGGCTCGGCAGATCGCCATCCAGCATCAATGTATTGTCATGGGGACAAGCCATGCGGATGGTTCGTACCGTGATAGCGAGATCTCCATTCCAATCGCCTATTTTATTACACCTGATGGAAAGGTTGTTCTGGCATCCCGAAGTGATACACGTACTCGTACAATCCTTCTGGACAGAGAAAATACAGACCCATCACCTCAGGAGACACGACAAAAACAACTGAAAATCTCTATCGAACCATCTGGTTAAAGTTACCAGCCATGAATCCCAGATGAATGGGCTGATGAACTTGCCGATTCGCCCGGTCACTTGCGCGGAATACGCATATGTTATGGCATACCTTGAAATTCAAAGGAGGCCAATCAAATGAGTCAAGTTGGATACGGTTGTTGTAATGCTGGTGGCGGATGGACTTCCACAAGTGCAATTCTTGTGCTTTTCATCCTGCTGGTGATCATCACAAAATCTTTCTGGCTGTAAGTCACGTATAGAAACGTGCAAACAGTGGCTCCGCTGAGACTTCAGCGGGGTTTTTCCTATTTATAAGAAGCAACATAGCCATCCATGATATTTGACAACTGAAAACAATGTGCTTAAAATCACATAAGAGACTATTAACAGAGATTGAAGGGATAGCAATGCCGTTTATTCGCTTTAAAGGATTCACAGGTCCTCAGCTAGAGGAAGTTGTACCCCAAATTACAGAGCAGATGGCCCTAATTACTCATATTCCAAGGGAGAGAATGAAGGCAGAGCGTCATGATGTACAAGCGCTAACACCTTCTCCGGCTTCTATAGAGATTCTGATGTTTCAACGTGACCAGGAGATTCATAATCGGATTGCATCGTCGGTGCAAGCTATTTTGGAAGAAGCATACATGCCGGATGTGCATATTTTCTTCAATATATTGTCACCTACTTTGTATTATAAACAAGGCAAGCCGCTGACAGATTATCGATTGGATTGAGATTGTGAGGGACGAGCAGAATGTTGCTCGTCTTTTTGATTTACATATTTTTCGTACGTTTAGCAATGGGATGGTTCCTGTGAACCCTGCTCAACGATAATGAGCATAACGCAGACACAATAAACAAGGCTCCTCCGATAAGGTATAACCGTCGAACACCCAGTTGATCGGCGACTAGACCAAAGATGACTATGGATACACTCATAACCGTGGATATCAGGACGCCATGTGCGGCGTATACCTTGGTTAGGGATTCGACAGGTACACTGTTCTCAAGCGCTGTCCGCTGAGCCACGTCACGAATCTGATGAACTGGACCCATGAGTATGCATAACACCAGAGCGAGCCATGGCAGGTTGTTTAGACCATAAACGACGGTCAGCAGACTGAAGAGAAGAGATCCCATGGTCATACTAGCGATTAGATGTTTCTGAATACGTTTGGCCAGTGCAAGAGCCAGAATACCTCCAAGCATGGTTCCAGCAGCGTAACTCGAGTTCATGAGTCCCCACCAACCTTCTCCTCGTCCCAGAGCTTCTTTTGCAAAGGCTAGCGTAACAGCTCCGATCCAGATGGAACCCGCAAGCGCCTGGGCAATGTCCATCAGCGTAATCAGTCGTAATGATGGATTGTTCCAAAGTATACTCCAACCTTCCCTCAATACATTCCGCGATACACCAAATTTTTGGGGTTGTTCTACATTCCGTGTGAGCGATCCCATGGCAATCATGAAGATCAGAACGGCCCAGGACAGGCTTGTAGCTGCCCAGAAGGTCTGTGACGCCCCCCAGTTCATCACGGCGAATCCCGTCATGGCATAACCGACAATGGTTACAGTCTGATTGGAGAAAGATAGAAGGCTATTTGCTTTTATAAGGTCTTCGCCTTGAACCAATCGTGGCGTTAAAGTCTTCAGTAACGGAGTTTCCCATCCGTCCAGTAAGGATAGTATGACCACTCCGAGCAATAGAAGCGGCAGTTGTGAAATCAAGTGATTCAACGAAATGGCTATACAGGTCATGATGAATGTTTTGGCTATGGAAATGCTGATCAATAGTCTGGAGAATGGGAAACGGTTCAGAAGTAATGGCAAAGTAAAACCTGCTATTATGCGTGCAATGATCTGAATAAGTGGGAACATTGCAGCAGAGAGTACCGATCCAGTGAGACCGTATATATACGTAGTAATGACCATGATATATATGACATTAATAAGCGAGAGCAGCGTTTTGGCGGCCCAGTACGGATAAAATGCGATGTTCATGCCAATGATGTCCTTTCCGAAACGATATATCTATATTACGGGCATTGTTATCATTGCACCACAAACAAAGTTATCATTTTCCCGTCATTTCACCACAAAAAAAACTGCCCAACAGGGCAGTCATCTTCAATACTTATAGTTCATGCCATAGCGAGTGTGAAGGCGATAAGCAACATCAGCAGGCTGGTCGTTCTAACCATAGTCATATAAGGCCTGCTGGGTTCGGCTTCACCCCGGGAAATCCAGCCATAGCGCAGGTACCAGCCGAATTTTGGGAAACAGAGATTGATGATACAGAGTACCATGAATATAAAAAAGAGGGTTCTCATACCCATCTTCCTTTCTCACTTACATAACGGATCTTATCTTAACGTTTGCGTCTGGTAAAAAAGACTACAATCAAAATAATAATGATGATAATTAACAGAAATTTCATGTATGTTCCTCCTGATGAGTAGTTAGGTTATTGTGGAATGTTAGTTATCAACTATTACCCAAGAACCACATGACTTGAATAACTATGTTACAATTAAAATATATTGATTTAATATCAACACATTCCGACTGGTTAGTTTTCTCTCCTTATATTGTACGATTGCAGAATATATAAACATTAACGTGTGTGAGATGAAGGAGGAAGGCATGAGCCAACATAATCAACTCTCATTACAATGGGAATTTATCATCTCGAAAGTGAAATCCTCCGTGACCGTGGTCGATGCTACCTTGCCTGAGCTTCCGCTCATGTATGTAAACGAACACTTTACCCAACTGACAGGATACACGTATGAAGAGTCTGTCGGACACAATTGCCGATTTTTGCAAGGGCAGGATACAGACCCCGAAACGGTAATGCAGATTCGTGATGCAATAAAGAAACAACAGTCCATTAAGATTGATATCTTAAATTATACAAAAAGTGGTCAGAAGTTCTGGAACGAACTGAATATTGATCCGATCTTTAATGAATCCGGAGAGTGTTTATATTTTGTAGGCATTCAATACGATATTTCAGAACGGAAGTATGCTGAACAGCAGTTGAAGTTTGCAACTTCCATGGCTGAGATGAACAGCAGAGGGCAATTGGAATTCATCGGCAAGCTGAATCACGAGCTTCGTACCCCGCTTAACGGCATTATGGGCATGATCGAACTTGCCAGTATGGGTGAAACTACGGATGAGCAGAAAGAATACTTGGAGCTAGCACGTCAATCAGGTGAGGCGCTGTTGAACATCATTAACAATAGCCTGGATATGGCGAAACTGGGCAGAGGCAAAATGGATGTTGAACACATTGAGTTTCAACCTCTGAAGCTGATTCAACAGATTGTGAAGACACATGAGCCTGCGGCACAGAATAAACACATACGTTTGCTCTGTCATGCTGATCTGAATGTTCCTGATGTGCTTATCGGTGATCCGCTAAGACTTCGGCAGGTTCTGGATAATTTGCTGAGTAATGCAATCAAGTTTACGGAACAGGGTAAAGTGCAGTTACAGGTGGATGTGAGGCAACAACTGACGGATACCGTTGTATTGGTATTCTCTGTGCGTGATACGGGAATAGGCATTCCTCAGCATCAGATCGAACAATTGTTTGATGCATTTACCCAGACCGACATCTCCCATGCGCGCCGATTTGGCGGAAGCGGTCTTGGTCTGACCATCTGCAAAGAACTGCTGGAACTGATGAATGGTCAGATTTCGGTGGAGAGTACAGAAGGGAAAGGCACACAGTTTGAGGTGACACTGCCCTTGCTGCGCCAACAGGCCATTCCCAATGTAGGATAATCAATCAAGCAGGACAGCCGGGCGGTCTCGGCTGTTTTTTTATTTTATTGGATTGTTTTACGAACGGGCGTTCTGTTATAATGCAAGTGTTGAATGGGGGAGACACAGCATGAGTAAGAGACGCACAAGAAGAAAGCGTAAAGGTAAGCAAGGTTTCAAAAAGCAGGTACTGACGCTGGTAGCAATGCTGCTGGTAGCCCTCTACGCCTGGGCTGGGGGAGAATGGCCGGAGGAGATACCTAATCCATTCGGTGGGACTAATAAGAGTGTAGACCATACCATTACGTTCCCTTCAGAGCGTTATCCCGAAACAGCCAAACATATTAAAGCTGCTATCAAGGCAGGGCATTCGGATGTATGCACCATTGATCGTAATGGAGCCGAAGGCAATCGGGATTTATCACTTAAGGGTGTTCCGGTCAAAAAAGGTAAGGATCGTGACGAGTGGCCCATGGCGATGTGTGCTGAGGGAGGAACAGGTGCAGATATCCAGTACATTACCCCGAAGGATAATCGTGGTGCAGGTTCATGGGTAGGGAATCAGTTAAGTACATATCCGGATGGAACACGAGTGAAGTTTGTAGTTAAGTAACAACAGGATATGGGTGGACAGAAACAAGAGTAGTAAGGCCTTTGTTGTGAGGCTAGTGGCAGCGTGGTACAGCATAAGTAGAAGAGAAAAACCAGACGTGCATGCGTCTGGTTTTTTGGTATGATGTGCTGGCATAAATAGATCCAGTTAACGTATCTATACGGAAATTGAGTTTCTAGGATTACAGAGCCGACTAAACGAGTTGCATTCCGCTTAAATGATGGGACCGGATGCTTAACAGACGTGTAACATGTTCAACCTCATCAAACGGTATCCACAGACTTCCGTGAACCGTACGTAAGGAGAGAATGGATGTATCAGCGGTACGCTCGGGAAATCCAGTTACCGTCTGACCGCTTGTATTACGAACCATGATCTGTTGTTTGCGCCGGATGGCAATTTCTACCTCTTTTTTCATAAGTCATTGCTCCTGATTATGAGATGTTAAATCCATATGTCAATGTTTTCAATGGTTAATTTGTCTTCTTTATCTAGTCTATCAGAACTAGGTATAGATTTCCAGAAGAGAAATGAACAATCTTCTAGGTGATTTGTCTTAGCAAGGTTTTATCCGTTTTTGAATGGGGATTACGGGGTTATATTAGGGTAAAAGGAGGGGAACGGAATGACACAATTGATCATTGGACTTGCCCGTACCGAAAACGAAGCTATATTGATGCTGAATCAGGTGAAAGAGGAAGGCATCAAGGACAAATATTTGGGAGCGGTGGCGAAGGAACAACTCAATCTGGAGCTGGTGAGTGAGAAGACGGGGCTGCCCAAACCTTTGAAGGGTGCCGGAACGGATGGTGCCTTTGGCGCTCTAAAAGGCATATTGGCTGGTCTGGGGAAGCGAATGGATCAGACGATGTCGATCGGAAATGCAGTGCGTAGACTCGCTGGTAATGAGATTGGGAGTGAGACCGATGATTTGGTGCTTACACTGACTGAAGCGGGAATCTCGGAGGAGGATGCACGGTATTATGAAGATTGGCTGTTAAAGGACCATATCTTGGTTATCGTGGAGTGTAGTGAGGAAGAAGCGGCTCGTGTTCGACCCATTTTACTTTTTTAGTTTAATTTAAGGCTGATTTTAGGTTTCTTTAATGTTGGGGAGGTATTCTTATCTCACACCTCCCTTAATATAGATTGGTTTACCGGAAGTCCGGGACCGCAACTCGGACTTTCTAGGCACTGTGAGCTGACGCTTGCAGTGCCTGTTTCATTTTTTTTATTATTTTTAATAAAAGTGTTGCAAAGTTAATTAGTTCATGGTAAGATATTTCTTGTCGCCAAGAAATACATAATCCTGCCGGGGTGGCGGAATTGGCAGACGCACAGGACTTAAAATCCTGCGGTAGGTGACTACCGTACCGGTTCGATCCCGGTCCTCGGCATCTTAAAGAAAAGATCGTATGACGCTTGTTAACCAAGCTGCATACGATCTTTTTTTTATGTTCTTTAATATCAATGTCACTTCATTGCAGACCACATCACCATGCAGCTCATAAACATAAACCCTGCATAATACATATCAGAAGGTACATTTATCTGACTTTTATGAAGAGACGGAACAATGGTGTATACTATCCATAGGCATATATTACCTTTACCTTGCTGAACGAAATAAGTTCAATTACACATTTACACGATAACGGAGAGGATGGATGTTATTCTGTCATCGGAGTGCCCGTGTAAATAACCATATTTGAACTTATGTAGAGTCACAAAACCAATAAAACAATCTTATGGACGGAGGACTCAAGTTTATGTTGAAACAGCTTAAGCCATACAAGGTGTTACAAGAGCGCAGAATCGAAGAACTGAAATCGGATGCGTATCTACTAGAACACCAGAAATCCGGAGCCAAAATTGTACTTTTGTCCAATCAGGACGACAACAAAGTATTCAGTATCGGTTTCCGCACACCTCCGGAAGATGATACAGGGGTAGCCCATATCCTCGAACACTCCGTGCTCTGTGGGTCCAAGAAATTTCCGGCCAAGGATTCTTTTGTTGAGTTGCTGAAAGGTTCTTTGAATACATTCCTTAACGCCATGACGTATCCGGATAAGACGATCTACCCGATCGCGAGTCGTAATGATCATGACTTCCATAACCTGATGGATATATATCTGGATGCGGTATTGAATACGAATATTTATGAGAATGAAAAGATATTTTTGCAGGAAGGTTGGAATTACAATCTGACCTCTGCTGACGATGAGTTAACTTACAACGGAGTTGTATATAACGAGATGAAGGGGGCCTTTTCTTCACCAGAACGAATGGTGCGCAGAGAAGTGCTGAACTCCCTTTTCCCGGATACCACATACTCCTCTGAGTCTGGCGGGTTCCCGGAAGCTATCCTGGATCTAACGTATCAGGGGCTGCTGGATTTCCACACGAGATACTACCATCCTTCCAACAGTTACATCTATCTCTACGGGGATATGGATATGGAAGAGAAGCTACAATGGCTGGATGAGAACTATCTGGGTGCATATGATCGCATCGATATTGATTCGGCCATTCAACTTCAACCTGCTTTTGCAGAACGGGTAGACACAGTTAAGACTTACTCTGCGGGAAGTACGGAATCGGAAGTGGATAACAGCTTTTTGACCTATAACGCGGTGATCGGCACAAGTCTGGACAAGGAACTGAACATTTCGTTCCAAATTCTGTTATACGCCCTTCTGAACGCTCCGGGAGCGGTATTGAAACAGGCTTTGCTGGATAAAGGAATCGCGAAGGACGTCTACGGTTCGTATGATGACAGCCTGTACCAGCCTGTGTTCACGGTGGGACTGAAGAAGAGCAATCTGGCGAGCAAAGAGGATTTCCTGGGAACGGTCAGAGAAGTGCTTGAGCGTGTGGTAAAAGAAGGTTTTGATCCTAAAGCGCTGCTTGCTGGAATTAACTCGTATGAGTTCAATCATAGAGAAGCGGACTATGGCAGAATGCCGAAGGGCCTGATCTACGGATTCTCCTCTCTGCAAAGCTGGCTGTACGATGAGGAAGCACCTTTCACTCATTTGGAAGCCAATGACGTATTTGCTGAACTGCGGACAAAAATGAACGAAGGTTACTTCGAGCAACTGATTGAGAAATATATTTTGCAGAACACACATACTTCTTTTGTGGCGCTTACCCCGGATAAGGGGCTGAACTCACGCAAGGAGGAAGCGTTGAAAGAACGTCTGAAAACTATTCAGGCTGGTCTTAGTGAGGAAGAAGTTCAGACGTTGATTCAAAAAACGGAGGCACTCGCCGAGTATCAGAATACACCTTCAACCAAAGAGCAGCAGCAGGTCATTCCGACGTTATCGATTGAAGATATTGAACCAAAAGCCTCTACGTTGCATCAAACGGTGAACCAGGTCGACGGCACAACCATTCTCCATCATAACCTCTATACCAACGGAATTGGTTATCTGAGACTGCTATTTAATATTAAAGAAGTGCCACGTCATCTCCTGCCGTATGCAGGATTGCTGAAAAATGTACTGGGTTACGTGGATACTCAAAACTACTCGTTTAATGAATTGTCCAATGAAATCCACATCCATTCAGGCGGTATTCATAGCGGGATAGGATCTTATGCCAATGCGCATAAGCACAATGAATTCAAGGCTACCTATGAGTTCAACGCAAAAGTGTTATATGACAAGCTTGGATTTGCCTTTGATATGATCAAAGAAATTGTGTTCACATCCCGATTCGATAATTCGAAGCGGTTGTATGAGATCATCTCCCAGATGAAAGGCAACCTGCAACGTAATCTGATCAACAGCGGACACTCTGCGGGAATTGGCCGGTCTTCGTCCAAACATTCAGCGGTTGCGGATTTCAGGGAAGCTGTGAGTGGTATCGCGTTTTACCAGTGGTTAGAGGATCTTCAGGCGAATTTTGAGGCTAGAAAAGAAGAGTTATCTTCCAGTCTGCAAGAGTTGACGGGGTATATTTTCAGACCGGAGAACTTGCTTGTTAGTTACACTGCGGATGATCAGGGATATGAAGGACTGGAGCAACAGGTATCCGATCTGAAAGCGAAGCTGTTCACACATGAGGTTGCCAAAGAAGAGTTTACGTTCCTACCTGCTACTCATAAGGAGGGATTCCGTTCCCCGTCAGAAGTGCAGTACGTGGTGCAAACGGGCAATTATATCGACAAAGGATATCAATACACCGGTTCACTACGGGTCTTGCAGGGAATCCTGTCTCTGGATTACTTATGGACCAATATTCGGGCCAAAGGCGGAGCTTATGGCTGTATGTCAGGCTTCAGACGGAACGGAGACAGCTACGTTGCATCGTATCGTGATCCAAATCTCGATAAAACGTACAAAGTATATGAAGAGATACCGCAATATTTGACCGATTTCCGGGCAGACGAGCGGGAAATGACACGTTATATCATTGGTGCGATTCAGGATCTCGATACGCCGAGAACACCTTATGGCGAAGGAGCATTCTCGCTGGAGTGTTATCTGTCGAATGTGACTGAAGCGGATCTGCAACAGGAACGTGACGAAGTGTTAAGCACGAAGGAAAGCGACATTATCGGTTTTGCTAAGCTTTTATCGGCCATACTTGAACAGCAACAGCGCTGCGTGATCGGTAATGAGAACAAGATTGAGGAACAGAAACAAATGTTTGACGAGACGCTGGATTTAATTAAAAACTAAACGTTAGTCTCGTTTATTCCACGATCCAATAAGCATCAAAGCGAAAGGCACTTTTATGAGCTGGTTTCAACAGCTTATAGAAGTGCCTCTTCTAATGGGGAGGGACTGTCTCCATCCCATATGAGAATGTGTGACACGCCGCGTTGTTCAGGTGACAGCAAGCATGTTGTATATTTTCAGGGTCCGCAGATCTTCTTTTGAGATTTTTAATTCATTATATAACTCCTGATTCTCGGGCAGCGGGGTTCTGGAGAATAACATTTTGAGCGCGATAGGCATGAAAGGTCTGAAGGAGACACCAGCCATCAGTCCCCACTTTTTCTCCGATTCCTGAAAAGACGCCAAAATATTAATATATAGGTTCTCCAGCGGCGTGGCCTGATTTTTCAAAATCAGCGTGGTGAGTGTATCATAATGCTCGGTGTGGCCCCAATACATATTCTCGCATTCCTGATAGTTCTCAAAATCCTTCACATTCATATACATCACGGTGCGATAACGGTTGGCATCCGACTGAGCCATCATGTCAATGACGCATCGAATGAGACTGTTGTTACGCCCGTCATAGAAGTAGGAATAGAAACGTGTGGAGTTCTTGAAAAAGCTGGACGGGACCGCATTCATCAGGGGAGAAGCATGTCTTGGCTCTTGGTACAAGAGTTGCTCCACCTGAATGTTGAGCGCGTTAGCAATATGATGTAACGTGACCAGATCAAGTGTAATATCTCCGCTCTCATATTTGGACAGGGTGCCTTTGCTTTTGAAGATCTGATCCGCAAGCTGTTGAATGGTCAGTCCCCGCCACTTCCGAAAGTTTCGTATTTTCTTGCCAACTTCCTGATTGATATTGTTCATAACCGGTTCTCCTTATGCAATGTTTCTTGAGAGTACGTGAAAATGATGAAAGTCATTCATAAAAATGATGTTATATGAGAAATATATCACTTTTTCACGGAAATACCTATTTTGAAGAAACAATAAACTTCATTTGTTTCGTCAGAATAGATTGTATTGCATTTGATGCAACTCCTGCGTCATGAAATAATAGAGTTAATACGACATGAAACGACAATGAAAAAGTAAAGCAGATAGAGGAGCAGAAGCTATGAAATATAATTTTGATGAGATTATAGACCGCACAGGAACAAATGCCATGAATACGGATGGTTTCCGTCAATATATTTTTAACGCCACAGAGGACATGACTTTTCCATTCAAAGATGAAGAATTCATTCGCATGTGGATTGCAGATATGGAGTTCGCCACACCTCCCGAGATTCTGGATGCAGTTAAGGAGCGTCTGGACCGTAGAATCATGGGTTACTCTCAGGTATTTGATCCGGCATACTACGAAGCTGTTTCGAATTGGGTGAAGAGACACTATGATTGGTCCTTCCCGAAGGAGCATTTGGAGACCTCAAACGGGATCATCCCCGCTTTATATGAACTGGTGGAATATATCTGTCAATCGGATGAGAAAGTACTGATCGTGACCCCGTCTTATGGTTTTTTCAAGTCAGCTGCGGAGCATAATGATCTTGAACTGATATGTTCGGATATGCTCAATGAGCAGGGGCGTTACTCGATTGATTTTGAGGATTTTGAAGCCAAGGCCAAGGATGAAAAGGTAAGGGTATGTATTTTCTGCAATCCCCATAATCCGTCTGGACGCGTCTGGACAACGGAAGAGTTACAGCGTGTGGGTGAGATCTGTATTAGGAACAATGTATGGATTATTTCGGATGAAATTCACTGTGATCTGCTGCGGACTGGCAAAAGACACACGCCACTCGCAAAGCTGTTCCCGGATACGGATCGAATCATTACATGCATGTCTCCGAGCAAAACATTTAACATGGCTGGTCTGATGTTCTCCAATGTCATCATTCCGAATAAGGCACTTCGAGACATCTGGCAGGCACGCCATTATGGTTTCAAAAACCCACTGAGCATTGCTGCCACGCAAGCGGCTTACGAAACGGGAGATGAGTGGCTGAGACAATTAAAAGGCTATCTAGACGCCAATTTCGCCTGCGTAGAACAGTATGTGAAGCAGCATCTGCCACGGGCTGTCTTTCACATTCCCGATGCCACATATCTGGCCTGGATTGATATCTCGGCATATGCTCCCCAAAATGTAAGTTTACCGTTATTCTTTGCGGAGCAAGCGGGTGTGTTACTCGAAGATGGACATATGTTTGTAGCGAATGGTGAGGGTTGTATTCGGTTGAATCTGGCTTGTCCGCGTTCTGTCCTTCAGGAAGGATTACGGAGAATCAGCAGTGTGCTTGTGAAAGAAGTCGAAGAGGTACCTGTTCAAGTATAAAGTCATCGAGTCATCGCGCAACAGCGTGGTGACTTTTTTGTATGAGTATACTTAGTGTAGCAAGAACACGGTTTATTCCGAGGTGAACGTATACCCTGATGTGCAATTCTGGTCTGCTGTCCCCGGTTATGTTAAAATGGTGGATAGTCTATGAGTTGCATGACATGCGGCTCTCAGAAGGTAGAGCCCAGTAGTTGGGCTGAGCGAAACTGCATTCATCAGGGGAAAGGAGCCTATACATATGTTTGGAAACGATTGGGACAAGGTGCTTCAGGAAGAGACGGAAGCCGAATATTTTAACAAGATTCGTTACACTCTCGCCGCTGAGTACAAAACGCAGACGGTCTTTCCGCCCAAAGAAGACCTGTTCTCTGCACTGAAGCTGACGCCATATCATCAGGTTAAGGCTGTTATTATTGGTCAGGACCCTTATCACGGAGCGGGTCAGGCTCATGGATTAAGTTTTTCGGTTAGACCGGGGGTACGTGTACCGCCTTCTCTGAAAAATATATATAAGGAACTTCATGCCGATCTGGACCTGCCAATTCCGAATCATGGATCTCTGGTTCATTGGGCACAGCAGGGTGTGCTGCTATTAAATGCGGTTCTGACAGTCCGTGAAGGTCAGCCGAACTCCCATCAGGCACTGGGCTGGCAGACGTTTACGGATGCTGTCATTCGTGCGTTGAATGAACGTTCGGAGCCGATGGTATATATGCTATGGGGCAGTCATGCCCAGAAGAAAGGTGCTTTTATTAACAGGGACAAGCACCTGGTACTGGAGTCTACACATCCCAGTCCGCTGGCTGCGCATCGCGGATTCCTCGGCAGTCGTCCCTTTTCCAAAGCCAATGATTTCTTGACCTCCAAAGGTATTGAACCGATCGATTGGAAGATACCTGAAAACGATATAAGTTGAACTAATCATTTACACAATAACGGAGAGGACAGAAAAAACCTGAAAAAGCGAAGCGTTCGCCTTTATACCCGGATTTTTCCCTTCTGAAAAGGAAATCGAAAAAATCTGGGGATAACAGCGATTGGAAGGTTGTTCTGTCATCGTAGTGTCTGTGTAAATAATCGTTAGTCAACTTATATAGACAGATGGAGGTGAGAACATTGCGACATTGGATAGGACGAAAAGTAGCGGTATATCGTGCAACAGGCATACGGGAGCCATTAAAGGGAACGCTGGTCGAGTGGGATGAAGAAGCGGAATGTGTACGGATCGGACCAAAACGGATTAAGGTATCGTTTGACAATATCGCAATGATCAGACCTCTTCCCGAAGAGAGTCTTCCCTTAAAGAAAGCACGTTCTGAAGTGCACAAGGTTGGATATGTGATGAAAAAGGCGATTCAGTTCGAAAATGCGATCTATTTCAAGTCACAGGTGATGATCTGGCGCCGGGCCAAAATTGTAGCGTTATCCACGACGATTCTGCGTCATGACGAGGATCAGGTTGAACTTGCAGACGGTCGGGTTCTTCGTAAAGACAAGCATATGTTTGTCGTACGTTCACGCCGTGGCATACGTTAGATATACGAAGATTTAATATTCATTTCATGCAAAAATCATACGGATTTAATGTTTGGTCTGTATATTAGGTAGTAACAACCCCTTCTAAATTGATGTGTATTGCAATGGGAGCCCGGCCGGCTGCAAACGGTCGGGTATTTTTTTGTCCATTGGTTCTGTTAACCTGTTGTACATACCCATAACATTCATGTTGTATACTATTAAAATAGATCATGAGAAGGAGTGAGACCCAATGAAACGTATAGCTGTTTTTGCAGGCTCCAATCCGGGAAATCACCCCGATTATACAGAGAAGGCTGTTCAACTGGGCAAACAGATTGCTGATAGTGGTTATGCACTGGTCTATGGTGGTTCTTGCATGGGCTTAATGGGTGCAGTAGCCGATGCTGCTCTTGAGCAAGGGGGAGAGGTAATCGGGGTTATGCCTACCGGATTGTTCCGGGGCGAGGTTGTTCATGGAGGGCTCACACAACTGATTGAAGTGGGAACCATGCATGAACGGAAGGCTACGATGGCTGAATTATCCGATGGATTCATTGCACTTCCCGGCGGCATGGGTACATTTGAAGAACTATTCGAGGTACTGTGCTGGGCACAGATCGGTATTCATCGTAAGCCTGTTGGCTTATTAAATGTCAACGGATATTATGGACCGCTGATGAAGATGGTAGAACACAGCGTACAGGAAGGATTCTCCAACACCTCCCATCTCAGCCTGTGGAGTCTGGAAGCTGATCCGGCTGAACTGATCAAACAAATGTCATCCTATATTCCTGCAGAGCTGACTCAGAAGTGGTCACAACTCAACGGGAAATGAGTGCATAAGAATATGGGCCTGAACCTACTCGTTCCTCAGGAGAATTTTCGATCTGCCCAAGCAAGTTGCGCTATCGGACATAGTCTATAGTGTACTTCGATGAAGAGGGGAGTGTCACTGATGAGCGAACTCAAAGGTACAGGTTACGGATATTGCGGAGGCTTCGGTGGTGGAGCATGGACATCAACAGGTGCAATTCTGGTATTGTTCATTCTGTTGGTTATTATCTCTCGCACATTCATTCTGTAATTCGGTCAGTATCCCGGGACGGGGATCACGCTGCAGAGGCAGCGCCCGAATAAAAAATGACCTTTCCAAAGAGACGTCGGTATATGCCGGCGTTTCAGGGGAACGGTTTTTTGACGTTTCCAGCATACGTAAATAATTGAAAAAGCAAAAACCTGCCCCTGAATAAGGTCAGAAGCAGGAGAGAGCCTCCTGAGCCATTAGCTGCGTAACAAGCAGCTTACACCACAACAGCAGTTTGATCCGGATTACTTAACGATTTCCAGGCGATATATAGCCCGATGGCGGCTGCAATTAAGGAGAGTATTGCTGCAACAATAGCCAGCTGATCCAGTGTGTTGGGTGAACTGGAGTTAAGAGAACGCTGATTAGCCGTCTTGCCGGATTTGTTTTTGATATGGACAGATGATCTGGAAAGCCTGGAAGCCGACTGTAACTGGGATGTGTGAGGACGCGTAGGTATCGATTTTTTCTTTGAGGGATTCAATAGTCAACCTCCTTATAACGGAGTTCAGTGCTTCCATCGTTCATACTATGTTATGTCGATTTTCAGATTGAGTTCGCAAAAATGAGTGAATCCCCAGCCCGTTAGATGTTGGGCCCGGTCGCTAGTATCAGCGAAGCAGGTAACCCATTATACGCTCTGTTAATACAGGTCTAACAAACGGTGTTTATAGTAAGGATTATAGAGTGAAGCTTGAACACAGGAGGCGCTGGAATGAGGAACATGGAGATTATTGCCCACCGTGGTGCATCTGCCGTATGCCCGGAGAATACGATGAGCGCTTTTGAACGGAGTCTGGAGCTTGGAGCGACAGGCATTGAAACCGATGTGCAGATGACGAGTGATGGCAGACTGGTACTGATTCATGATGAGACGTTAAGCCGAACTGGCGGCACAGAAGGCTGGGTTAAAGATACGACTTACGATGAATTGCGCACAAGGGATGCAGGGGGCTGGTTCCATGCTGATTTTGCCGAGGAACGTATTCCTTCTCTGGAGGAGTTATTTAAGCTGGTACAGGGGAAAGGAACCCTGCTTAATCTGGAATTGAAAAATGGTATTGTGAGTTATAAAGGGATGGAAGAGATGGTTATACAGGCGATCCGGGACTGGAATCTGGAGCAACAGGTCGTGCTGTCCAGCTTCAATCATGCTTCGCTTGTGAGATGTAAACGTCTTGCCCCGGAGATTCGTACAGCACTTCTATATATGGAAAAGTTGTATCGTCCCTATGATTATGCCGCCAAACTCGAGGCTACCGGCCTTCATCCCTACAAGCTGGCGGTGACACAAGAAGATGTTGCTGCTGCACTGGCACATGGCGTTGTTACCTATCCATTTACGGTGAATAATCCTGCTGAGATGCAGGCCATGATTGACATGGGTGTGCAAGGGATCATTACTGATGTTCCGGATGTCCTGGCATCCTTACTTACGGTACATGCTCGTTAAACGAGTCTGTATTTTACATGTTCTACATATGCAATGATAAGGCTGTGTTCGAGCTTTTTGGCTCCTGCGCAGCCTTTTTACGTGTGAAATTGTGTGCAAATCTTCATATATGCAATAAACATGTCCTATTTGTCCATTGCCAGAGCCCGTGGATTCACTTACAATGGTCTATGGGAATGAGAATCAATATCATTAAAGTTCGGTATTTATAGAGAGGTGATTGTTATGTACATAGGTTTGAGCAGCTCCACTCATAACGAGGGTGGGCGCGTATGAGTTCACAAGCTTCACCAGAAAAACATAATCCGGATTCACCCACAGCGAAGATACACACTCGTCCGTGGGCAGCCACACTTATTCTTACAGGGGGAATCTTGTTACTCGCTCTGGGTATGGCGTTGTCCATTTCATTTGGTGCTGCTGATATTAAGCTTAGTGTAGTCTGGAAAGCTATCTTTGATTTCAATCCTGAGCTGACTCCACATCAGATCATATGGGAGATTCGGTTACCACGTATTCTTGGAGGAGCAATGGTAGGTGCATGTTTCGCTGTAGCTGGGGCGATCATGCAGGGCATGACTCGTAACCCGCTGGCCGATTCAGGTCTGCTTGGGTTGAATGCGGGAGCTGGATTTGCGCTTGCAGTTTGTTTTGCCTTCTTCCCTGGATTGCCATTTATGTATATCATCATGTATTCCTTCCTTGGGGCAGGGCTTGGTGTCCTGTTGGTGTATGGTTTTGGTGCAGCTTCCAAATCAGGCCTTACACCTCTACGCCTTGTGCTTGCAGGTGCGGCTGTATCTGCGATGTTGTCGGCACTCAGTGAAGGGATTGCATTGTATTTCAGAATTGGACAAGATCTGGCTTTCTGGACGGCCGGTGGTGTAGCCGGAACGAAGTGGTCTCAACTTGAGGTCATGTTCCCCTGGGTACTCGCTGCACTGATCGCAGGTCTTCTCATCTCCCGTTCCATTACTTTACTTAGTCTCGGAGAAGATATTGCGGTAGGCTTGGGGCAACGGACTGGGCTGATCAAGCTCATAGGCCTGATTGTTGTACTGATTCTCGCGGGTACCGCTGTGTCCGTGGTGGGTGCGGTCGGTTTTGTCGGACTCATCATTCCCCATCTTACGCGGAAGCTGGTTGGGGTCGATTATCGCTGGATTATTCCATGTTCCGCTGTGATGGGCAGTTTGCTGCTCGTATTTGCGGATCTGGCTGCACGTATGATTAACCCGCCGTACGAGACGCCAATTGGCGCATTGGTTGCCCTCATCGGGGTACCATTCTTCCTATATCTGGCGCGTAAAGAAAGGAGGACTCTGTAACGATGGAATCCTCAACAATAGTTGGAGCAGAGCGCAAGAAGAGAACCAAGAGTACGATTGTCCTCATTGTGCTTGCCCTATTAATTATTACGGCTTTTGTGGTGAGCATGAACACAGGTTTTACCAAGCTTTCGCCGCTTGAGGTGATGCGAACCCTGTTTGGTGGAGGCACGGCGAAACAGGAATTGATCCTGTTTGAATTCCGTCTGCCACGTATTGTGATTTCGGTGCTGGTCGGAGCAGGACTAGCGTTATCTGGTTGTATTTTGCAGGGGGTATCTCGAAATGCGCTGGCAGATCCAGGGATCCTCGGGATTAATGCAGGTGCTGGTCTGGTCGTCATGTTATTTGTTTCCTTTTTCCCAACAACGACAGCAGCGCCGGTATTTCTTTTGCCAATTTTGGCCCTGATCGGTTCCGGTTTTGCTGCATTTCTAATCTACGTTCTTTCTTACAAAAAAGGAGAGGGCATCCTGCCTACGCGTATGTTGCTTACGGGGATCGGGGTAGCGGCGGGAATCAGTTCTGCCATGATCGTGCTTACATTACGGCTTAGTCCGGAAAAGTATCAATTTGTGGCTACCTGGATGGCAGGTAGCATCTGGGGTTCGAACTGGAAATTTGTAACGGCATTGCTTCCGTTTCTAATCATTCTTGTACCGCTTGTTCTGTACAAGGCGCGTGTACTAAACGTACTGAATCTGGGTGACCAGACTGCGAGCGGACTCGGGACTCCGGTTGAGCGTGAGCGACTGATTTTGCTTGCTGCTGCGGTAGGGCTTGCCGGTTCATGTGTATCTGTGAGTGGGGGGATCGGTTTTGTTGGTCTGATCGGACCGCATTTGGCGCGTCGTCTGGTGGGTCCAAAACATCAATTCCTGTTACCTGCATCCGCCTTGATCGGTTCATTGCTCGTACTGGTTGCAGATACGCTGGGTCGTGTCATCCTGCAGCCTTCGGAGATTCCTGCGGGGATCCTGGTTGCCATTATTGGTGCGCCATACTTCCTGTATCTTTTAAGCAAGACGAAATAGAACGTAATCATTATTGTGTGATTGCATAAGGAGGACTTCAGTCCATGCTTCGCCGTTTCTTTGCCTACTACAGGCCTTACAAAAAACTCTTTATTCTTGACTTCAGCTGTGCGATTCTGGTCGCGCTGCTTGAACTGGCTTTTCCACTGGCGGTTAACCGGGTAGTCGATGATCTGCTGCCAGGCGGCCGCTGGGACTGGATTCTATGGGCGTGTCTGGCATTGCTTGGCATCTACTTATTGAATTCATTCCTGAACTTCGTGGTTACCTATTGGGGACACAAGCTCGGTATTAACATCGAGACGGATATGCGTAAAAGTCTATTTAATCATGTGCAGAAGTTATCGTTCCGTTTCTTCGATAATACAAAAACAGGACATCTTGTGTCCCGCATGACTAACGATCTGATGGATATCGGTGAGATTGCCCATCATGGTCCAGAGGATGTATTTATTGCGGTCATGACACTGATTGGTGCATTCAGCATCATGATGAGCATTAACGGAAATCTGGCGGTGTTAACCTTTATCATCGTGCCGCTGATTATCTATCTGTCGCTCTACTTTGGTAGCAAAATGTCCAAGGCATTCAGTCGAATGTTCGGAGATATTGCGGACTTCAACGCTCGTGTAGAGAACAATATTACAGGTATCCGTGTTGTTCAGGCTTTTGCTAATGAAGAGCATGAAAAAGCACAATTTGCTGTGAACAACGGTCGTTTCCGTCAAACGAAGCTGATCGCATACAAAATCATGGCCTGGAATTCCTCTGTCAGTTATATGCTGATGAAGCTGGTATCCCTCTTTGTCCTGGTATGCGGAACATGGTTTGTCATTAACGGCAGTATGACTTACGGTCAGTTCATTGCATTTATTATGTTGTCCAATGTGTTCTTGACACCGATCCAGAAGATCAACTCGGTTATTGAGACGTATCCCAAAGGGATTGCAGGCTTCAAACGTTATACGGAGCTGCTCGATATGGAACCGGATGTGGAAGATCGTCCAGGTGCCGTTGCGGTATCCCATTTGCGTGGAGATATTCGTTATGAGCAAGTGACCTTTGGTTATTCGGATCAGGAGCCTGTGCTCAAAGGTATTGATCTAAATGTACATGCAGGTGAAACGGTAGCCCTTGTCGGTCCATCGGGGGCAGGTAAAACAACGCTATGCAGTCTGCTGCCACGGTTCTATGATGTGCTGGAAGGTCGCATCACGATTGATGGGCAGGAGATACAGGATATGACACTGGACTCCTTGCGTAGTCAGATCGGTATTGTACAACAGGATGTATTCCTCTTCGATGGAACCATTCGCGAGAATATTGCCTACGGCAAGCTGGATGCATCTGAAGAAGAAATCTGGATGGCTGCCAGACGTGCACAGATGGAACCTTTGATTCAGTCCATGCCGGAAGGGCTGGATACGTTAATTGGTGAACGCGGTGTGAAGCTGTCAGGTGGACAGAAACAACGCTTGTCCATAGCCCGTATGTTCCTGAAAAACCCGCCAATTCTGATCCTGGACGAAGCTACATCCGCTCTGGATACAGAAACGGAAGCAGCAATTCAGCAATCCCTTGCGGAATTGTCCGAGGGCCGGACCACACTGGTTATTGCCCACCGATTGGCTACGATCAAAAATGCAGACCGCATTATTGTTGTTGCTGAACAAGGCATTACGGAGCAGGGACGTCATGAAGAATTACTTGCAGCAGGTGGGGTGTACAGCCGCCTTCACTATGCGCAGTTTGGCGCGTAATCTATCCGATGTGGATGTAACGATGTAAATACGAGAAGTAACGCCATCTTTCTTGACTTGGAAGGAGTCAGGACGGTGGCGTTATTTTCTTTTTTATGATTAGGTGTGGGTCAGGGGTACTGTGCTCTTATCTGCCTGTGATCATGTTCATGGATATGGATACGGGTAATATAGTAAAGAGAAAGCTTAACGTGTAAGATATGTTCATCATCTTGCAAGATATAGGAGGTGCACGATATGCAATTGAACGATATGCTGAAAATTCTTATAACCTGTCTTTTATTTATTCTGATTTGGTGGCTTCTGATTCAAGGGATTCGCAAACTTTCCAGTACTCATGCGGGGTCTGGTTTCCAACGCTGGGGTGGATGGTCCATTGGACTTTTCATTGTTGGCGCCGTGCCACTCGGTTTTTCGCTATACACAGAGATCTTTGATAAGCGCCTGGATGCTAACATCGGGTTGGGGCTTGCCATGTTTTTTGTATGGGCTTATTGTGTGATCTTGTTGTGTGCGGCGTTGGTGGTATGGGGAAGGTACGTGTACAAAAGGGATTTAAAGAAGTGATTATTTGGGTTGATCGGTGCTGGGTCCGTCAGGAAGTTAAGGGTGAGCTAACAGCTGTATTTGTAACAATAACCTGATATGAAACGTTAAGCTTAGAAAGAGGTGTTAGTAAAGAGGGATTTACATATGTCCTATCTTCGTCAAGTCTTTATGTTGCTCTCAACCCTAATCGTATGCCTTACGGGATGTTCAGGATCAAACGAATGCAACTCTGTGCAGACTCAAGCGAATGCACCAAGTGAAGATGGATTCACTGGTTATGTGGTTGAACGCAAAGACAATTCCATTCTTGTGGTTGATCCTGCATATGAGGATTTCAGTGAGAACGGAGGAGTAAATCGGTATTATCCCGCAAAATGGTTCTCCAATGCACCTGATCCGCAGATCGGCTCCTATGTTGAAGTCTGGACGGATGGAGGCCCGGAAAATCAACCCTATCCTGGGCAGGCCAGAGCAGAAAAGATAGCGGTATCTTGTCCAAATACTCCAGACGGTGCGCACATGACGGATGCGGATGCGATTCGTAGCGGACTGCATTCACTTGATACAGAGAACATGCATATTCCCGTCATAGAGGACACACGGTTTGATGCAGATTCAGGGACATGGACCATTCAGATGCGAGATGCGAATACAGCGAATGAAGAGCAAGTAGTTCATGTGACCGTGAAGGATGAGGAGAAAGTTAAGACACAAGGCGGAGAATAAGGGGTTCATAGCTTTATGATGGTGGAGGAACACGCGTTGCACATGAATATGATTCAAATTGAAAGAAATGATGGGGATTAGATTAATTGCAAGCTATCATGATTTTTGAACCGCCTGTAAGTTCCCTTACTGTCCATCATGTATTATGATTTTATAAAAAGGGAAAGGACTCTTACGCGCATGGAATTATCAAGGTCTCAGCAATTAGCTCAAGAGCATGTAACCAATTATGCAAAAAGCCGCAAAAATGAGGCGGAGCAAACCATTAGGGAAATCCTTCGTGTGTCCAACATCGAGCTGAAGACATTTGAAGATGCTATCAATAAACTAAAATCTCATGCAAGTATCGCGTTACACTTTCACCCAGATCGATTAGATCCGAATATGAAAAGCGTGGCTGAGGCACTACTTGAGCAGGGGGTTTATAAAAGTCAGTTTGAAACTTTCTTATCGAATGGAAGTGTATCCGCATTTTCAGGCGGTGAACGTGACGTTTGGGAGAATAAAATGTTTGGCGGAGCGTACCAAATAAATGGTTCAACCAATAGCGAACGTCCCAAGTATGGGGCACTCAATGTCATGTTACATCCGGATGGACCTGCTCCGCGTTTTGGATCATGTTACTTCCTTTTATCCACTGAGGTCTCTCAACGTTGCACGTATACATATTTGGATTCTCACCAAGACCCCGAGGAAAAGGGAACGTATGAGGAATTTGACCTCATTTTGGCTGCTCTTATGAGGGATGTATTCTATAGTGATTTTGCCATTGGTGAAAGAAATCTAACGGTTCAAAAGTTGATCAACCATATGCTCTTCAATCTTGAGAAACCATTCCAAGATCCATCAAACCAAGAGCCAAACCGAAATCTGGACCATTATATCGAAGCTCAGGTTCATGGTGATATTTCCCTTGAAAAAGATGTCAAGATGCTAGTTGCCGACCCATCATTTAAAGGCACACCTACAGGACAAATCTTAGAGCAGATATGTTTAAAGTATTCCATTGATCTCCACTGGCACATGGGCTTTACACTATTAGTTGATGACGTTCCAATGGATTTTCGAGGTCCTTCGATGCCTTCACTGGCCAAAAGAATTGCAAAAAGTGATTTGATTGATGCAAATATCATTGGTTCTGCAGCTATGGATTTGAAACGAAACTCAAGCCATTGGAGCGATAGAGGAACCTACAAAGAAGTTCTACAAGAATTAAAACTACTTTGGCATGTCTTAGTGAGATATGGAAAACCAATGGACAAGTAAAACGGTTTTCGAGATAAAAATATTGAATATGTAGTGATAAAAATGCTAAAACACCAAATTCTTCTTCGTAATTGTTTGCGTGTCTCTTGAATCTTAAATTGTTACTCAATAATAGTACTCTAACAACCTTGAGCGCCTAACCGTTCAAGGTTGTTTTTTTATCATTCAAACGGATTACTGACCATACATTTATCTATGAATCTGTTGTGACAAAAACGAACGTATGTTTTACAAGTGAATTGACTTTTTGTGCCAACAACAACTATACTATTATTGTTGGCACAAAAAGTGAGGTGAAGCAATGTCCGCCAAGAAGATGGGACGTCCGCTGTCTGACAATCCCAAAAGCGAAACGATCAAAATCCGTGTTGATCAGGAAATTATGAACAAGCTCGATGTTTCGGCTGAAAAGCTGAATACGAATCGATCAGACATCGTTCGCAAAGGGATTGAGAAGATTTACGACGAGCTCCAAAAATAAAAAAGGAAGCAGCGTAAGTCCGACGAAGAACACCGCTGCTTCCTATCCCGCAATCACTTGTTGAATGAGCGACTGCATAAATATCCTACCATGTGCAGAACGTTCATTCAAGTGAGCTGCGAATTGATATACAGGAGGATGCACATGAATTCGATAGTAGAAGCATTATATAATGGACGACTTCGACCGGATGAGATGATGATGCCGACACACCCTGAATACCAAGCGTTAGGGCGGCAGATTGCAGCTCTGACAGAGCAATGGAAGAATCGATTGAGCGATGAAGAATTCCGTGAGCTTGAACAGTTATTTGACTTGTGTGGCAGATGTGAGGGGATGCATACGGAAGCAGCGTTTGCACAAGGTTTTCGTCTGGGTGCCAACATGTTAATTGAAGTCATGAGTCAGCGGGAGGAATCGGTGATGGAGTTTAACTAAGTTTAACGATGCGAACAGAGATCAGGTTTACTTTTACAGCTAAATTCTCAGGAAATGACGTGCATACAACATACTTATTTTGCATCATAAAATTTTATCAAAAATTTATTATAACAAAGCCCTCAAATCCTCTCTGCATTCAGCAGTAGGGTTCGAGGGCTTCACTTAAACATAGAGTTAACAATAATATAGGGAAAGAACCTGTTAAACAGATGGTTCCTTAATCCGCAATATTCCCCGCCATTTTTAGGCGACGCGCAATTTCCTTAAAGTCTTCTTGCGAGATGCCTGGTGCGAACTCCTCCTCGACCGCAGGAGCTTCTGGAATCGGGAATCCTTCAGGTATCCCTTGAATGACTTCCAGAGGTTGTCCATCTTCGGGGTGAGTTCCTTTCCAGATCTGGCCGATCGTATTGAAATCTTTATCACTATAGGTATACAGCTTGGTGTGTACGCCTTTTTCTTCATATTTACGAGCCTCGTTGAAGGCTTTGTTGTTCAGTGAAGGAATAGGAACCAGCTTGGTCACATTTACGCCAGTTGCAATCTCAAGCGCCTTTGCATAAGCAACCACATGCACACCACCGCGGACAAGCAGGTAACCAACCACTTCCCGGGCGGCCGGATGATCCGTCATTTCATACACTTTCATTTTATGGGTACGGGCGCCACATTCAAGGAAGAAGTTATGCAGCAGATCCTCGACCAGGTTGCCACTGTTGAAGACGTTTGCTCCCGTCCATGGATTACCCATAGAGTCAAAAGGCATTGCGCCTTGTGCACCTGCCAGGTAGTGATACGACAGACGAGCATCTTTCACGGAACCTAGCGGTGTATCGTCGGGTTCTTTGTACTCGGTTGAACCTCTGAGGCATTTGTTAATGCCATGAGACACGAGTTCAACATGACCCAATTCTTCGGCCGTAATACTCATGACGAGGTCATAGAAGGGCTTCAGCTTTTCTTTGGATCGAAAATTAAACGATTGATAGAGGTAGTTGTTCAACGTTGACATTTCTCCGAATTTGCCGCCGAGTAATTCTTGTATGGCTGCCGCAGCATTCGGATCTGGCTTCTCGACATTGGGAATCTCAATCAGGATTTCATCCAAGCGTTTGAACATTCGGGTGTAACCTCCTCAAATTGGTATTGCAGATCGTGTAGAGTTTCAGATCGTGGAGTCACTCTGTCATGGCCTATTACACGTCTATTGGGTTTTTTAAACAAAAAATCAACCAAATGGGACTTAAGCATCGCATAACGCATGCCCCAACTCTTCTCCCATTTGTTATTTCCAATACGGTCAAATTTATGTATAATCAAACATTCAAACGAGTCTTCACGTACAAGAGAAGAGAGTCATGATCCATAAAGGAGTAAGAGATGAACAAGCGTTGGATACAAATAGTTGGGATTGTGATGTTTCTAATGATTCAGATGTACATAAGCAGCGAGCCTGCCACAGCATATGACGTTACGAACGAGGTTCAGGTGGATGAACAAACGAGGCAAAGGCTTGAAAAGAAATACGGGTTGGAACGTCCTGAGGAGCCGAAGACACAACAACACTTTTTCTCGGGTGACTGGGGAATGAGTTTCCGGACGGAGCCTCCTGATTCATTTGACCGGCTTGTTCATGTGGTTCCTTTTTCCCTACGGCCACTGGCCTGGATCTTTCGTTTATTCGTGTAAAATGAAACCCGGACGGGCAATATAACAGAAACATATTGTCCCAAGGAGTGAGTGAAATGAGAATGCTCATCGTTACCGTCATGTCGGTAGTTCTGAGTTTAGCCGGAATTACATCAGGCACAGGCGCCGCCATCCCTGATTATGCGAAGTGGGGAATTATTGCGGTCAAAGAAACACAGACCAAGTATAATGTGGATATTTTGGACTATAAGCATATCGGTCGCACCTCTCTAACAGCGGATCAATCACGGGAACAGTTCAAGCTATGGGTTCGTGCGAAAGACGGCAAACAATTTGCAGTCTATGTGAATGTTGATTTTAATCCATCTACACAGCAGTTAAAGAAAGTACAATTTTCGGAATCGGATCGACACTGATCCGCTGAACTTGGTCATTACAAGCCATGTTTTATATTGTCTATACTATGGGTTGAACCAGACTGCCTTAATCATTAAGGTGAAAGTCTGGTTTTTTATTTTACAAAATCCTTTTTTTACTATTGAATAAAGAACTTATGTTCGCATATAATATGAAATACAAACAAACGTTCTTATCGGAGGGATGATTATGCTAGGGAAATATATTGGCCAGATGGTGGAGCTTGTCTACATGGATCGTGCAGGGCAGATTACGCAGCGACAGATTCGAATTAACAGTGTACGTGGCGGGATGATTAGAGCATCAGCGGGAAAAGAAGGCTCACCCCGAACCTTTCTGGAGCAAGGTATTCTGGCATGGCGTCCTGTTAAGGACCTTAATGGGGAGGTAAAGTATGCTGAACGACTTTGAACGCAAGATTTTACGTATTATGGTGAACTATGCAGGACAACGGCGCAGGCTGCCGCGTATGGATGAACTGGAGACCAAGACGGGACGAAGCAGAGCTTACATTCATGAGTCATTGCTGGAGCTTGAACGCACCGGGCACATCGCGTGGGAGAACCGATCTACTCTGGAAGGGATACAGATTTTGCAGGCATGGGAACAGGCACAACAGCCGATTCGCAAAAGCCAACCTTCCGGTGATTCCGTAAAATATTTTACGGACTATTAATTCTAATAAGAAAACGCCAACCCGGATATCCGGATCGGCGCTTACTGTGTCACACATACGACATGTGCATCTATTTAGAAATGGGGAAGTTGGTCCAAGTTGTTGGTTGGGTCACCGTCGGCATCGCCGCGAATGTACATTTCGCCATCCTTGCCTTTAAATACATTCACACCGGCAATAGCGCCAGCCTTTACTTCTGCAAGTGCCTGCTGATAATCCAGTACACGTCCTGCTGAAGTCTGAAAAGCTGTCAGGTCACCGTCACCATTTTTCTGTACGGCTGTGAAACTCTCGCGTGTTGTTTGATCCATGATGTCACACTCTCCTTATATGACGAGATAGGAATCTGCTTACCTGATTAGCCTATCCGATTTCTTCGGAAGTATGCATCATATGTTGATAAAAACCTGCCGACGCCGAGGGTTTACAAGCTCTTTCTCATACGAACATGCAGAATATCTGCATCATAAAAAGGTTCTTCCGAAATCACTTCATAACCCAGTTTTTCATAGAATTTCTGTGCCTGACACTGCGCATCCAGTACAGAATAGGTTAAGCCGAGTTCACGTGCCAGCTCCTCCATCGCGAGCAGAAGCACACGTCCATAACCAAATGAACGATGAGATTCAAGCACCGCTATCCGCTGCATTTTGGCCGTATCCTTGCTGTAATAGATCAGACGTCCTGTGGCTACAGCTTGGCCATCTGTACTTAACAATACATGATGCACATCCGGACTAATGACATCATATTGATCAATCTCAATCTCGGCAGGCACTTGTTGCTCGATCACAAAAACGTGATGGCGAATTTCCAGGGCTTGCTTCAGTTGCTCTTCTGTCGATACATAACTAATCTCCGCTGCCAATTCCATTCCTTCTTTCTGCTCTTGCGCGACATATCAGACTGAATTATACAAAAAAAAGTTTTTCCTGTATAGTGAAGTCTGGAACATATTGGGAGAGGAGGGGGGAGTGATGGGCATGACAGGCATGACAGGCATCCTGGTAATTACATTGTTAATGTCGGCGGGAATGATTGCTCTGTTGTATTACGTGACCAAGAAAGCATACTCACGCAAGTGGGATGAAGAGGAGTAATTCACCTGTTAATCTTCACGGTAATACTTCACTGCTTCCTCGTGGAGAATATACATCTTGGATTACAGATTTGGAGTATACGTCCAGCCAGACGGGCAGAGATTCAATATTCTCATTGGGCTGTTTTAATTGTTGGAATTGAACCGTATGTTCATCCCGTTCCAAGCCGCAACCAGTAACGGTTGTAGTGAGAATCACAAGCCCAGCGTAGAGGAATAAGCATTTGGTAAATGTATGTTTATTGGATTTTGACCGTTTTGTTAAGTTTCTCATAGGGAATTCACCTCGTTGTGTAAATGGTAATCTTTCCTTTATTGTGCACCATTTCGGATGAATTATAACCAAATAAATCATTGACAATGAACACGGTTACTTGATATGATACTGTTACTTGATTGGGAAACAATTATATATCATGATCTGTTAGCTCAGTTAAATTTAGTAGTACGACCGCGATTGATACATCTTAATTATTACAGGGCGATAGCTCAGCGGGAGAGCATTATCTTGACAGGGTAAGGGTCGTGGGTTCGATCCCCACTCGTCCTATATGTAAAATTAAAGGCAACTTCTTTTGAGAATTATATCTCAAGAGGAGTTGTTTTTTTTATATAATAATATGCCTACCTCCAATAATATGTGTAGGTGGTTTTTGTTGATAATAAATATACTTAATGGTACAATTTGGATAAAATTAAGCAGTGAAAGTAGTTACGACTATCGATAAAAATAATACAGAAAAAAGATATGGTGGTTGATGGAATGGGACAAATAAAGCGTGTTGCGGCACTATATCGAGTGTCCACAAAAGGTCAGATGGACGGGAACGATATTCCAATGCAACAACGAGCATGCAGGAAGATGGTAGAGAAACAAGAGGGATGGAAGCTAGTTAAGGAATATATCGAAAAAGGGGTATCAGGTTTTAAAGTACCTGCCTCGAAGCGTGATGTTATACAAAAGGCTAAAGAGGATGCAGAGAATGGTTTATTCGATGTCTTGTTGGTATTTATGTTTGATAGGCTTGGAAGAAAAGATGATGAGACTCCCTTTGTACTTGAGTGGTTTGTAAACAAAGGGGTAGAAATGTGGTCTGTAATAGAAGGTCAGCAAAAAATTGAAGCATACACCGATCGGATGGTCAACTACTTAAGATTCTGGCAGTCAAGCGATGAAAGTAGGAAGACCTCTGAACGAGTCAACGAAAAACATATACAGATGGTCGAAGATGGTATTTTTAGGGGAGGAGGTATTCCCTACGGGTATAAAAGTGTTGATTCCGGTAATGTAAATAAAAAAGGAAAAGCACTGCAAAAACTGTGCAAGCACGAAGAAGAGTCAAAGATCGTACAAGAAATATTCCGACTAGTGCTTGAAGAAGGTTACGGACAATTAAGAATAGCTAAACTTCTAAACGAAAAAAATGTTCCGACAAGAAAAGCAAAACAATGGGGTGCTCCTACTGTAAACGTTATACTTAAGAATCCAATTTACAAAGGAGTAATGAGATACAGAAAAGAAAAAGAAGACGATATATTTTCAAAACCAATCCCTGAATTAATGATAGTTTCAGAAGAGGATTGGAATAGTGTACAGGATATAAGGGATAAAAAGAACCCTAAGAATCCAAAAAGAAATGAAAATTCCATTCCCATAAGCACTAAAGGAAGTTTACTTTTAACTGGAATAGCCAGATGCGGTTGTTGTAATTCTAGATTGACCACGACTACATTTGTAAATAAATACAAAGCAGCTAATGGAGAAATAGTCAGATACAATCAGAATAAAAGTTACCGTTGTAGTGGAAAATTGCAAGGAAAGACGGATTGTAACGGACAGGCAACATTTTCTTCAAAGAAGGTAGAGAGACAAGTCTTAGAAAGAGTGGATGTATACTTAAGTCAACTCAGAACAATAGATTTCCAATCAGAAATTGAATCATTAAAAAAGAAGGTTTCTAGTGAAGAAGAGGAAAAAATAAAAACAATGCAAAATTTACTGGAAGAGAACTACGAGGAGCTTGTGACATTAAACGCTGAGGTTCCAAAATCTATAATGGGTAAGAGCGCATTCAAACCAGAAATGCTCAATGGTCTTATCGAGAAAAAAGAAAACGAAATTCAGAAAACTACTGAAGACATTAAGGGAATAGAGCAATTGTTATCCTCCAAAAAAATGGAGATATCAGAGATGGAGGCTCTAAAAGATGATCTCCCAGTTTGGGGGGAGATATTTACAAATGCATCTACAGAAAAGAAGAAAATGATGTTAAGCACATTGCTAGAGGTGGTCTACATTAGCAAAGATAAAATATTGGTTGAAATCAAGGGTGGAATAAAAGAATTACTCGGTCATCTATACAGAGAGAGTAAGGATATCAAGAGCTCACTTATTTGACAGGGTAGGGGTCAGTGGTTCGAGCCCACTACAGATCATACATGAGAAGCCTTACATTGTAAGGCTTCTTCTCTTTTTTTACATACAAACATGAATGCGATTTGCGATAGTTTCAGTTTCTCTTCCTTTTTTAAACAAAACTTAAATAAAACATAAATTCAGCGTAAGGTTCGTCTTCTATACTTGGTTCTGAGTTTGATATAGAACATGAGAAGGAGAGAACTTATGAATTATTCAAGTCCATTTACATCAAAGTTAGCCAAAGTAGGAATCGCGGGTACACTGGCCTTCATACTGGCAACAAGTCCACTTGCCAACATTGGGGTTGTTGCTGCGGAAGCTGTCCCACTACCTGTATCTACGAAGATACATAACACACAGAAAGACTCTCTAGAGCAGACGCCGATTCAATACCAGATCCAGGCTCGATTAAATGAGAAGGACATGACGATCCAGGGGAACCAGAAGGTAACGTATCGCAACACAAGCAAGGATACTCTCCAGCAGCTGGTCCTGCATACATATGCTGATGCAAACCTCTCCAAGTCTACACAGGCGAGTATGTACCAACAGCATAATGAGAAGATTAGTGCAGATCATCCGGAGAAGAAAGCAGACGACTTTCTGGGTGGCATCGATATTCAGGCTGTAACCGCAGATAGCCAATCGCTGGATTTCCATAAGGAAAACCAGGCGTTGATCGTGCAGTTGAAAGAGCCCGTTCAACCAGGCGAATCGGTATCATTCCAACTGGAGTTTCAGTTGAATATACCCTATGGCTCACAGCGAGTTTCCTACTACAAGGACATGATCAATGGTGCGCACTGGTTCCCGGTGATGTCTGTATACGACGAGGTTAAGCATCAATGGAACAAGGCACCGTATAGTCGAACATTTGAGAGCGATTATTACACCTCATCGGACTTTGAAGTTCAATTCAATGTTCCTGATGAGTATCAGGTTGCCATGCCGGGCACGATCACCACTCAAGACAGTACAGGACATGGTCGTAAGAATGTGTCTGCTGAAGCCGAGAATACGAGGGAGTTTGTTTTCTTTGCAAGTCCTAATCTTCAAGTGGAACGCGTTACCCGTAACGGTCTGACGGTGGAGTATTATTATTTCAACGATGACCCATCCAAGAAAAAGATAGTTGACCGGTACATTAATCAGGCATTCAAGGTCATCGATTTCTATAGTGAGAAATATGGCAAGTATCCCTATCCAGAGTTCCGAATTGTCGAGACGTATGTACAAGGCGTTGCCGTGGAGTATGCGAGGCTCATTCAGATGGGACAGATTCAAAATGGTGCTGTTCCAGAAGAAGACACAACATTTGTTCATGAAATAGCGCATCAGTGGTTCCATGCATTGATCGGTAATAACTCGGAGACTGAATCCTTCCTGGATGAAGGCTTTGCCGATTTCTCTATGGTCTATTTTGCCGAGAAACAGGGAGACAAGCTAAATGGGTTCAGATCCATACAGTTTGATACTGCGCCCGTAGATATGGCGATTGCGTCAACAAACGATGAAGCTGGGGATTTGGCAGGTTTGGTGTATTATCAGAAGGGGAGACAAGCGATCTATCAGCTTTACCGTTCCGTAGGTGAAGAGAAATTTGACGAGTTGATGAGAACATATTTCAAACGCTACGTGCATCAAAATGCAACAATAGAGGGGCTGCTTCAAACCATTGAAGATGTGCTTGGTAAGGAAGTACGTTCAGAAATGCAGATGGCTCTATATCAGCCTAACTTTGTCTTAAAGCCGGAATACCAATTATCACAGGAAGAGACCGCCGCCTATGTACATGACATGTTACAACTGCAATATCAGGCTGTCATGGGTATGATCCCCAATCTGCCTTATGAAGTGATGAATCGATTGATGGACAAAGCCCTTCAAGGCGAGGAATTAACCATTGTGCTCAGCGATCAGGTGAGTAAGCTTGCAACTAAACAGCAGGAAGATATGGTTAATCAGTTGACCGGATTCCTTGATATGACCGGTATGAGATACGACATTATAAGGGATCGCAAGGAACTGAAGCAAAAGATGAAAAAAGAGATCGGCAACAGCAACCTTATTGTCATTGGTAATGCCAAATCAAACGGATTGGTGCAGGCTTTAAAATTCAACATTATCGATCGGACGAAACAGACGGGTTTCGCTTGGAAGAATACCATGAATCAACCTCTCGCCGCGGGTGCATATGTTATCCAACATCCATATAACCAGAATCGATTGCTGCTTCATTATTTCTGGAATGAGGATCATCTGAGTGATGCGGCATTTGAAGCTTTTAAGCTGAAAATACAGGAGTCTATCGGATTCACTAACGACTTTTATCAGTACTATGTATTGGATAACCAAGGCAAGGAGAAATCCAATAAAAAAGTTGCGAATCCCATATCTTCACTTTTTGCGGACTAATAAGTAATTGGTTTTGCAGTTTCTTTGTTCAAACAGGTTAGCCAATTCGTATTGGTTAGCCTGTTTATGTTTTATATGAAAACCAGACTTAGAATAATAGGCTGCAAGATGGGCATAATGCTTTAACAGAAAGGCAACTTCATGAATATACTTATCGGGAGAAAACAATAGGAGGGATTAATATGAAGGATCAACATTATCCGGGCGTACCAATGAAAGGGACAGTTGCTGATTACAACTGTAAAGGAAATAAAGGAATGAACAAAATGAAAGCGTATTCATATAATGCTAGAATTTGTCCTATCATTTGTATTACTCAGGAGCCGACTGCGAATGAGGGTAATGTTGTTGATTTTTCAATCCTATTAAAGGACACTTCGGATGTTCTATATTCGCGACCGGTAAATGGTAATACCCTGCTCACGAAGGAGTTGAGTTCCCATGTCTATGACTGAAAATATTGCTCAGGCAGCACTGGGCGCAGCGATGAAGGCAAACAGGTCCGTTGCGCCTTATGATTATTGCGATGCAGAATCCAGACGGATGTACACGCCTCAATTTGATAAAAAAATGGACAATCCTATGTATACCGCTGCAATGGCGGGCCTTCAATCGATCTATTGGTTTCGGGCGATCAAGGTGAAGGGGCTCATCCCTGATGCAAAAGCAGATTATTATGCTACGTATTCTACCAACCATAATCACATCGGAGGAATTGGACTAGCCTACTCCAACAGCCCGACAGGACCATGGACCAAACACGGACAGGTGTATCTCGATACTGTGGTTGGGAATTCGACGGAAACTCCATTTGTGATCTGGAACGATGAAGAACAATTGTTCTTTATGTATTATCAACAAAACGGACTGGGGATCAATCAATCAACGGCACTTGCAACCTCTGTAGACATGATCAACTGGACAAGAGTAGGTTTGATTTTGGACAAACCTCCCGGGTTCCCAGGTGATGGTCATACCGGTTACTTCTCGTGTTTCAGAAATGGCGGCAAATGGATCGGTTTCTCGGTGATGGGCGGTGGGGATTTTGGTCGTAAATGTATCTGGCATTCACATGACGGACGTAGCTGGTTAGCTGATCCAAGACCATTAATGGGTGGTAATGATGCCACTTTAAGTGCAGGAGAAAACATTTCGAGACCCAATGCTGGTGTATTTATGTACAAAGGGAGCATGTGGTGGCTGGGTATGTTATCGGCTTATGCTTCCGGTGGAGTTACGACTGTAGCTCGGCCTGCCATTGCCAAGATCAGCGCAGACTTTCGTCAACTGTTGGACAAACCTACAGATATATATTTTCCGGCATTGAATTGGGAAACGACCAACATGCAATCCTTGATGGTGTCCGTTATGGACGGCGTAGTGTACGTGTATTACAATACCGATCATAATATCGGTGTAGCCTATTCAGTGGGGGTGTAGAGATGGTTATACGTGATGCAGCGGGTCAAATCGTGCCCTTTGGAAAGGTCCACAAACAGCTTGTGGCCGATTTTCTTTACGGAACGTTACCGGATTGGGTGGAGGTGGTGGGCACCCCTACGTTTGAGCCGTTGCCCGACAGAGGGACCATAACCGTTACAACACCGACAACGGCAGGAGCCACGGCAGAGTTGAAAATGAAATATCTGATTGACAGCTCGAAAGTAACCGCAATTGCAATCACTTTGGAAGCGCTACAATTAAACGGGAACATTGGAATCTCAGTTCAGGTTGGCATTAAATCGAAGGATAGCAAGGCCGGAATCACCTTTTTTCAAAACGTAAATCAAAAGTATGGTATGGTCCGTGCCTATAAAGCAGATGGAACGTACACGGATTTTAATCAAAACATGGTGTTCTTCACCACCCATGGCGTAGCAGGAGATGAAGCACAGAACCGTAAGAATCTCACTGTGCTGCTATGTACCGGATTACAGTTCTCAGCTGGGTTCGAGAGACCGTCCGTATGGCTTGGTGCGGATGATCAATATGGAGGTGTTGCCGCTGACCTTAGCGGTGGGGTGTTCCAACATGGAGAACTGCAATGTCTGTTGAAACTGACTACAAGTAAGGCAGAGGCCAAGTATTTCAAATGTGCACAGATGAAAGTGGATATCTGGAGTAATTAATCAAACTGGGGAGACGCCGGAAGATGAATAAGGTGCATGATTTGAATTGGAATGACGAACAGAATAAATAGATAATCTGCATGGATCGGTAAAAAGACATACGTGCAGTAAAATGGTACCTAAACACGGACACTTTGATAAAGAAGTGCAGTGTTTGGGTACCTTTTTTATTAGAGAAGATTGATGATTGTACCGCCTGCTGCACCAGTAACAACAACGATCCACGGTGGTACTTTCCAAAAAACGAGCATTAGAAATAACATACATACCAGTGCAAAATCAACAGGAGTTAGGATCGCAGTTGTCCAGAGCGGATCGTACAACGCAGCCAACAAAATACCTACTACGGCTGCATTAATTCCGATTAATGCTCCTTGAATTTTCGAGCTTCTACATAAAGAATTCCAGAAGGGCAATGCTCCTACGATCAGAAGGAACGCTGGCAAAAAGATAGCGATCGTTGCAACCAAAGCACCTGGAACCCCACGCATCATCGCACCTAAATAACTGGCAAAGGTGAACAATGGTCCAGGTACAGCTTGTGTTGCCCCATATCCCGCCAAAAAGTCGGACTTGTTCATCAGACCTGTAGGGACGAATTCACGTTCCAGTAACGGAAGGACAACATGCCCTCCACCAAATACAAGTGATCCTGAACGGTAGAAGCTATCAAAGAATAACAGCCATCCCGAACGATCAAAGGGTGTGAGGAACGGGAGCAGAATCAGGATTCCAAAGAACGTAACCAAACAGACGATTGCCAACTTACGACTCACAGGGACAGACAAGTCTACTGTATTAATCCCTGTCATTTTTCTAAAATAGATCATACCTATCATGCCTGCAATAACAATAAAAAGGATTGGGGTGAACGCAGTTGGCCACACAAGAGTCGCCGCTGCAGTAAAGATAGCGATGGTTGCCCTGTAACGGTCAGGAGTTAATTTTTGCCCCATACCCAATATCGCCTGAGCGACAATAGCTACAGCAACAATTTTCAGACCGTGAATCCAGCCCGTACTGCTGATATCAAATCCTTGCAGAAGGAAAGCGAACAATACTAACGCCATGACAGAAGGAAGTGTAAAACCAAGCCATGCCATCAGTCCCCCCAGCAAACCGCCGCGGATGATGCCAATTCCAATCCCGACTTGACTGCTGGCAGGCCCGGGCAAAAATTGACATAGCGCAACTAAATCTGCATAGCTTCGTTCATCCATCCAATTTCTACGGCGAACATATTCTTCATGAAAGTAACCAAGATGAGCGATTGGTCCTCCAAATGAAGTCAAGCCGAGTTTGGTTGATACAGCCAACACCTCAGAAAGTGCTCTGACTTTATGTTTGGGCTTTTCTGGGGTTAGAAATGAATTATTCTCCAAACGTGTTATTCCTCCTTAACGGTTCAACTTAGGTTATCCGATGGATGAAAGTTAAGGAAGGATACATTTCCTCTACCGATAACTACATTATAATCCTCCTCATCGCTATTCATTTAAACGCAGCATTAAACTATATTATTTTTTTATATTAGCTATTTACATACACAATTTAATTGTGTACAATGTAATTGTTAGCGATACAACAGAAGTCAAAATTAAGTCAAAATAAATCTAATCAACTAAAGGAGTTTTCACAAATGAAAACATTATATGAAACAACAGTCATCAATACAGGCGGACGTCAAGGAATCGTACAATCCCCAGATAACGTGTTTATGTTGGATGTTGCTGCACCGCCTGAACTCGGAGGACAAGTGACGACAGCTACCAATCCGGAGCAGTTGTTTGCAGCAGGGTATAGTGCTTGTTTTAACTCCGCGCTGGAGTTTCAATTGAAGAAACACAAAGTTGAAATTGAAAGAAGTACCGTAGCTGCTACTGTAATGTTGGTGACGGACTCTGAGGACAACGGTGTGAAGCTTCAAGTCGATTTGGAAGTTAAGATTCTCGGTCTGGATGAGGAAACAGCACAGAAATTTGTGAAACTTGCCCATGACTACTGCCCATATTCCAAAGGAATTAAAGGGAACGTGAATGTTAACGTGGAACTCGCGTAATCATTGAAACTATTTGTTGTTAAAAGAAGCCTCCGAGAAATCGGAGGTTTTTTTGTATTATTTTGCTCCGTTGTAAGATACGTCTGCCCGGAAAAAGCAATAATAATGATTGCAATATACCTATAGGGGGTATAATGAATAATACAAATAGAATTAAAGGAGTGCAAAACATGAAAAAATATTTACTGACCCTATCGACTATATTGATTACAGGCAGTTTGATTTTGAGTGGATGTGGCAAGGAGACTCGGCAAACTATTGAAAGCAACGATGACAGTCATACAGCTGCCGCAGGTGAGATGCACCATTCTGAATCGGGAGAGCTACCGGAAGGACTGCGGGAAAAAAACAACCCCACCTTCCCAGTAGGAAGCCAGGCGCTGATGAGTGCCGACCACATGTCAGGCATGAAGGGTGCGAGAGCACAGGTCGTTGGAGCATATGAAACTACGGTATATGCAGTTACGTATACACCAACAACAGGCGGAGATCCCGTGCAAAATCATAAATGGGTTATCCATGAGGAAATACAGGACCATAAGGAACAACCGTATGCGGCAGGTTCTGAGGTAGTGTTGAGCGCTGATCACATGAAAGGGATGAAGGGTGCGAAGGCCACAATTGATTCTGCTGAAGAGACAACGGTATATATGGTTGATTATACCCCGACAACAGGGGGAGATTTGGTTAAGAATCACAAATGGGTCACAGAAGAAGAATTAACTGCTAGCCAATAGAACCATTTGTATGAAACAGCCCTTTTTATACAGAAAAATCAATTTAATACTCAATTATGGGTTATAATGGTATTAAGATTATACAAAACTGCTGAAAGGGGAATGTACTTATGATGGATTTTAGCAAACCACCCCATGGCTCTGAGACCGATACCCACCGTCAGCGTCATCAGGAGAATGAACAGAAATACCTGTCCGGAGGCAAGAGCATTTGGTATGAAATCAGCAACTGGCTTATTCTCGGAGGTATCCTCCTTGTCATATTTTTATTATTTAAATACGTTTTCTAAATAGACACACAACCGGGCGAATCCCCATATGATGCATTACATCAGTAAGCACTTGGGGAAATGGGGAATCCGGGATGGCAAAAGCAAAAGGTAAGAAAGCTCCCGCATTAAAGAGTGACAAAATTCGTGTATCCATGAAGTTGGTCACTTCGGATGTATGTGAGAAATGCAAGACACCATGTACACGTGGCATGGATTACGCTGCACGGATGCGAATCGAAGGGGCTATAGGCAAAGGTGTTCCCTGTATCCTGACTCGCCATACTTCTTCATAACTCTTCGTATAATGCCGCATATATAACAATTATAGATCAGGGGCATCCTTTAATAAGGATCGCCTCTTTTTGTGCATTCCAAGGGGTGGAAAAAATTCTGGATAAAAAATGAAAAATGATGAAAAACAGCGCAACTTTGTGGATGAATCTGCAGTATAAATGTACAACAGCTAGCAGCAGGGGAGGGAATATTGACGGGATGAAATGGAAACGAATATTGCTTTGTGTCACGGTATTCTCCTTGCTCGGCGGGTCTTTATTGTTTGCAGATTCGGTGAACGAGAAGATTCGTGTTCTCATTAACGGCAAGGAAGCAGCTGATGGAGGTTATCTCATTGATGGAACGACCTATGTACCTGTAAGGGAAGCCGGAGGCGTCGTCAAATGGGACAGCAGTAACAAGAGAGTAACGGTGATCAAACCGAATGTACATATTTTTCTCTTCAAGGGAGACACTGTATTTGGCAACGTTAACGTAGGTAAGCTGAAATTCAATGTATTTTCACAAGTGGACAGTCTGACAGCAGATGTAGCTGCGGTGAAAGTAACGATTACCAATCCAAGCGGTCAGGTGAAGGATATCCAGTCACAGGAGCTTACGACACAGAAGGATAACTTCTGGTTCCGCACATACGATTTTACGTACGATTTCAGTCGTGCCGGCAAGTATCAAGTCGGCTTTCATATTAAAGAAAATGCAAACAGCAGCTACGTCCTGGTAGCGGAGAAAATCATTACAGCGCTGAATGATTGAAGCGAAAATTACCCTGTGAGTTAAATTGACCTGGGTCATTGAACATGTTACGATATGCAAGGTTACACAATTTCTATTTATAAAGCGAGGTATTTCAATGAGCGATCACACACATGAACACGGCGATGGCTGCGGATGCGGGCAAGACCACGACCACGACCACGAGCATGAAGAAGTCCTTCTCACATTAACAGACGAGAACGGCCAAGACGTGGAGATGGTTTTGGTGGAGACGTTTGACGTGGAGAAGCATGTTTATGCGCTCCTGCTGGAACGTAACAATCCTGAAGCTGACGGCATCATCCTGCGTATGGAAGAAGAAGACGAGGAAATGGTGCTCTACAATATTGAAGACGAAGAAGAGTGGAACCGCGTTGAAGCGGCTTACAACGAACTCGTTGCATCACAAGAATAGTCATTCTTTTGGAACATAACATGAAGGCTCCTTGATCTCAGGGGGCCTTTTGTTTGTTTTTTAAGAGTATACGAGCATTTACACCACCGATTTGAACGACAAAATAGACGGGAAAATGCAAACTCGCTTGTCCCATAAAATAAAAAAGGACCAAGCTTAAGGCTTGGTCCTTTAAGTTCATCCCATTTACAGCGCAAATGGGGTTGTTCTAGAAAATGGCATCGGCTTCCACGATCACTTTAACGTTGGTTACGCTGCGATCTTCGGGTCCTTTGACAGGCAATCCAACCTCGACATGATCGATGATGTAGTCGATGTTTTCCTGGGTGATAACCTCACCCGGTAACAGGATCGGAATTCCTGGCGGATAGACATAGATGAATTCCGAGATAATACGTCCTGCGGATTCCTTAAACGGAATCACTTCGGTATCACCGTAGAATGCATCACGTGGAGTCAGCATCAACTGTGGAATATCAGGAACTTTTACCACCAGTTCATGGGCCGGGTTAACTTGATAATAGGTACGGGATAGATCCTGCAAAGCGTTTAGCAAGATATCCACGCTATCATCTGTATCTCCTGGCGTGATGAGACACAGAATATTGTACATATCACTAAGTTCAACCTCGATGTTGTAATGTTCACGCAGCCAGTTCTCTGTCTCATACCCTGTAATACCCAGATGGCGAACATGGATCGTTACTTTGGTTGGATCATAGTTGAAGGTCGCTTCTGTGCCCAGCAACTCTCTACCGAAGCAATACAGGCCATCCATATCGTTGATCGAACGTCTGGCAAACTCAGCTAGTTCAATCGCCTTCTGTGCAATCTCACGACCGTGGAGTGCCAGGTTACGTCTTGATGTATCGAGTGAAGCAAGCAAAATGTATGAAGTTGATGTAGAGGTGAGCAGACTCAGGATCGTCTGTACACGCTGTGGATTCACGAACCCATTCTTTGTGTTCAGGTTGAGTACGGAACTCTGTGTCATGGAGCCACCAAGCTTGTGAACACTGGTTGCAGCCATATCGGCACCTGCTGCCATCGCAGACAACGGCAGATCCTCATGGAAATGAATGAGTACGCCATGTGCTTCATCAACGAGGACAGGGACTTGATAGCTGTGTGCCAGCTCAACTATTTCTTTAAGATCTGTAACCACGCCGTAATAGGTCGGGTTAATTACAAGCAATGCCTTGGCATCAGGATGACGCTCAAGTGCGCGACGGATAGACTGTGTAGTCACTCCATGGTCAATGCCCAGATTGGCATCTTGTGAAGGAGACACAAATACGGGTTTGGCGCCTGAGAAAATAATGGCGGACAGAACCGATTTATGCACATTACGGGGCACAATAATTTTGTCACCCGGTGAACATACAGACAGAATCATGGTCATAATGGCACTGCTTGTGCCTTGTACACTAAAATAGGTATAATCGGCTCCGAAGGCATCTGCTGCCAAAATCTGTGCTTCCTGAATGACACCGGTTGGCTGATGCAGGTCATCCAACGGTGCGATGTTAATCAAATCTATGGAGAAGGCATTATCGCCAATAAATTCACGGAATTCGGTATCCGCTCCCAATCCTTTTTTATGGCCCGGAATATGAAACTGTACCGGATTGAGTGCCGCATGATTTTTTAAAGCGGTAAACAGCGGCGTACGGTGGTGATTCATCAGTGCTGTCACAACCCTTCCTAATAAAATTGGTAAACAAAGATGAGTATAGCAAATTAAGAACCGAATGCAACAGTATAATCGACAATTTTTTGAATTGCCGAGATTTGGACACATTCCCCACGGTTACACTAAGGATAGGGAATAGGCAATTGAACGGCGAAAGGGGAAAAAGAATGCAAACCGATACAAAACCAGCCAAAATTTTGCGATCACCATTTTTTATCGCGATGTGGCTGACACTTTTTCTAGTTGAAATTATCAAAGGGGCCCTGTTGGTAGCTGTTTTGCCCGTCTATATGGACAATATACTGGGTCTGTCTGCAGGCGTCATTGGTGTGGCATTTGCTCTTCAATATCTGGGAGATAATCTGTTCCGGGCGCCTTCCGGCTGGGCAGCAGAACGGATCGGGTTCCGCGCAACGATGGTTACAGCACTAATCTGTACCTTAATCGCTGTTATTATGATCCTTTTTCTCAAAAGTGCCTTTGGACTGGCCATGGCCTGTCTCATTCTTGGCATTGGTACGTCACCACTCTGGCCTTGCGCCATGACAGGGGTGACTGCGATGTCTGGCCCACAGAACAAGAATGGTACAGCAATGGGGGCGCTGGAGATGGCCGCTCTGGGCGGTACAGGCCTTGGACCAATTGGCATGAACTGGTTGCTGGAGCGTACGCATCATGATTATCGAACTATATTCCTCGTGCTGATGGGTTGTGCCATTCTCGTTATTCTGGTGGCCATGATTCTTCCTGGACGTGTCATTGTTGAAGGAGAGCATGCCGAGCAAGCAGCGAAGAATAGTGATGTGAAATATCCAGCCAAACCGAATCTGCTCACGCCGTTCATCCGGCTGCAAAAGAGTGTGAAGGGTACACTACAACGGGTACGCAGCACACTTAATGTTAATCCACTGGTGTATCCTGCCTTGTTTATGCAGTCGTTTGTCATTGGGCTGCTTAGTCCAGTAATCACGCTATATACACGCACAGATCTGCACATCTCACCGAACCTTTACAGTTTGTTGCTGATTGCGGGAGGTGGAATAACCGTTATTGCCTTACTGCCTGTAGGTAAAATGGTAGACAGGTTTGGCACGAAACCGTTCCTGAACGTTGGTTTTTTGATGGCGGCGGCGAGTCTGTTCGCATTCTCCTCCATAACATCCATTCCGGTGGTGTTTGGTGTTGTCATGTTGGTGGGCATCAGTTATGCCATGATTCTGCCCGCCTGGAATGCTTTTGTAGCCACACTAATTCCCAAAGGGGAGCGGGGAGCAATCTGGGGATTCTTCCTTACATTGCAGGGATCTGGCATGGTTGTAGGCCCTATTGTTTCCGGGTTGCTGTGGGACCACGTTAGCCATCCGGCCCCATTCATTGGCAGTGCCATCGTCATGGCAGGACTTGCCGTTGTGCACTTTGTGTTATCCCGCAATCCGTTTCGCACCGCTCCGGCCAAATAAGCAAAAGAAAAGGGAGTTCCACCAACCGTCTTGGTTGTGGAGCTCCCTTTTTCGCGTCCGTTATATCACGATAATCGGGGGCTTGCCCCTGTGCGTCTGCGGAAAGCTGCAATCCGGCGGTCCTTTCGGTGAAAAATAGTCAAATAACCAAGTACCCTTACATAAAATGAAGTATAAAATAGGGTAAGCCGATTGAGTAGAAGCGATTGAAGACGAGGGCCGGAGTTGATCCGGTACAGATGGAGGGAGTGCCGTGAATAAGAGTTATGAAGTTGAATATTGCAATCTGGAGCTGCGGTTCAACCGTCGGCATATCCAAAATTTGATCAGAGACCTTATTCGTGAGGGATATTCACTATATTGGAGCGAGGACGAATCCTTTTTTATCCTGTCAGTCCGGACCGGCCGCAAGCTGGTAAAGCTCCGCTTTCAACAGACACGCACAGGGAACTACAAGATGACTGGAGATTATATCATTAAGGATGCAAAACTTGCAGAGTGGCTGGAGAAGCTGATTGGAGATACACGCGGGCATGCGGTTGTGAAGCGGTTCAAGGATCAGCAGATGACCGTGGAGAACATTTTATTCGGTGAAGTGATTCGTCTCGTGGAAGTGTCTGGGTTCAAGCAGCGTGTCATTTTTCAAAAGGAACCTGCGCCGACGGCGGAAGAGATGGAAGAAATGTTCCTCTCGCGCGAAGGCGAAGAGCGACTCATGTTGTTACGCATGGAAGTGGACGATGAACTGGAGCGCCTGTATACGGCTGTTCAGCTGAATAATACGGAAAAGGCAAATGCCTGCCGCGAAGCATTGAAACAGTTGTCTGGACATCTGTTAATGCTGGAAGGTTGATGAATATTTCTTTTGAAAGTCATCTATACCAAAGCCCCGGCGGAAGCCAGGGCTCTATTTTTGTGCCTAACGGGCATCACGGACGACAGGGGTTGATGATGGAATATTGCGAGCTTTCAATCCAGGCATCAAATTCATCCAATCCTTTGGTGAGCAATAGGTTGGCTTCAAAAGAAGTGATGGGTACTGCCCACAGTAATGCTATCGTTTCATGACCCACATGAATCTGTTCGAGGGATTCTTTTTCTCCCCGCAATTCATCAATGAGAAAGGCAGTCGCATTCCATCGGGCTGGTGCTAATTCGCTTGATTCCATCACACGGGGAACCGTTGAATCCGGCACATTTTCGATGTGATGGGAGATCAGATCGACCAGGTAGGTGTTGACACGCTCGACCTCTTCACCGCCAAGATCCGGTTGCAGCGCAAGCATCCATTCAGCAGCTACAAGCTCTCCTGAGGGCCGCATTGCCTGAGACAACCCAACCGTCACGAATCTTGCGATGCCAGATTGAATTGTGGCAGGAAAATAATAGATTTCTACATGAATGTTTCTTTCTGGCTTCGAAAGAATGATCCTGAGCTCTGGCACCCCCCATTCATTCATATACGCCCCCAGAAGAAATGTTCTTCGAATATCCAGGGAAAACCGTTCCTCTTTTGAGAGCTGCTCTAAGGCCATTATGTACACTCCTCCTTTTTGTTCGAATTTCATTGGATATAATTATAACATTGTACAATACAATATTGGTTTAATTGGATTACTCTGGCATGATGTATTATCTTCACGGTTCTATTTATGAAAATACGATGAACACCTCAGCAGATTGGGGTGTTTTCTCGTTGCGTAGCTGTGCCACGGGGTTCACTTCTATACATAAAACCGTTAAAATGGGAGTATTGTTGAGAATTTATTTCAATAAAATTAATTGGAGCAAAGGATGGAGGACCAGATGACAAAACAACAAATTGGCGTAATTGGCCTGGCTGTCATGGGCAAAAATTTGGCCCTTAACATTGAAAGCAAAGGTTTCTCAGTATCGGTATATAACCGTTCCCCGGAGAAAACCAATGATCTTCTGAAAGAAGCTGAAGGTAAAAACCTGACAGGCTCATTCTCCATTGAAGAGTTCGTAGCATCCCTGGAATCCCCGCGCAAAATTTTGATCATGGTACAAGCCGGCAAAGCGACCGACGCTACCATTGAACAACTGCTTCCTCACCTGGATGAAGGCGACATCATCATCGATGGAGGAAACGCATACTTCCCTGACACGCAACGTCGCAGCAAAGAGTTGGAAGACAAAGGCATTCGCTTCATCGGTACAGGTGTATCCGGTGGTGAAGAAGGCGCACTGAAAGGCCCTTCCATCATGCCAGGTGGACAGGAAAGTGCTTATAAACTGGTTGAACCGATCCTGACGGCGATCTCGGCCAAAGTCGGTGACGATCCATGTTGTACATATATTGGACCTGATGGTGCCGGACACTATGTGAAAATGGTGCATAACGGTATCGAGTACGGAGATATGCAGTTGATTGGTGAAGCGTACCACTTGCTCAAATCCGTATTAAACGTTTCTGTTGAAGAGCTGCATGCGATCTTTACGGAATGGAATCAAGGAGAGTTGGATAGCTACCTGATCGAAATCACTGCAGATATCTTCTCCAAATACGATCCGGAAACAGGCAAACCAATGGTTGACGTGATTCTGGACGCGGCTGGACAAAAAGGAACAGGTAAATGGACAAGCCAAAGCGCGCTGGATCTCGGAGTTCCATTGTCCATGATTACGGAATCCGTATTCTCCCGTTTCCTGTCTGCCATGAAGGACGAGCGTGTAGCAGCTAGCAAAATCCTGAATGGACCAGCAACTGAAGCGTTCTCCGGTGACAAAAAAGCGTTCATCGAGAGCGTGCGTAAAGCCCTCTTTGCAAGTAAAATCGTATCCTACGCACAAGGATTTGCACAAATGCGTGCAGCTTCCGACGAGTATGGCTGGGATCTGAAATACGGTAACATTGCCATGATCTTCCGTGGCGGCTGTATCATTCGTTCGCAATTCCTGCAAAACATCAAAGAAGCTTATGATAAGGATGCAGCTCTGAAAAACTTGCTCTTGGATCCTTACTTCCAAAACATCGTTGAGTCTTATCAAGGTGCATGGCGTGAAGTTATAGCGGCTGCTGTAAAACAAGGTATTCCGGTACCTGGCTTCTCCAGCGCTCTTTCTTACTACGACAGCTACCGTACAGAGCGTTTGCCAGCAAACTTGCTGCAAGCTCAACGTGACTACTTCGGTGCTCACACGTTCAAACGTGTGGACAAAGAAGGCAGCTTCCACCACAACTGGATGGAGTAGTACCACATATACAAGTCTATTAGATTTGGTCAAAGTGCCCTTAAGCAGGAGGTTTGGCCTGCTAATAGGTTCAAAAGAGGTTTGGCGTTCCGGTGATTGCCGGTTAACGCCAGGCCTCTTTTTTTACTTTGTTATACAGTAATAGTGTTGATGTAGAAGATATGTAGCTGATTCTAGACCTAATGAACATGAGACACGCTATTTTGGCAAAATGAGTCGGTTCTATTTTTTAACGAACTCAGAAGGCCCTATTTCGATAATTTGCAGCGAAATTTCGGTGTTTTGACAGTGATTTTTTGAAATAAGCTTACTGAGATTCGTTAGAAGTTTAACTGCGCCTATTTTACTTAAATAAGCTCATTGGAGTTCGTTAGGTTGTTGGTTGGTTACTGATTGAGACGTATGGGGGCTCAAAACTGCTTGAGGGTGATCTGACGTAGGATTAGATGCCGGGAGTTACTTAATCTGTCTTGGAAGGTTGCGGATGGTCGAAAGGAAGTCGGTGAAGGAGATGGTCTTTCCCAGTCCGCAGGGCTGTGTTATGATAGGACAAAAGTGCTCACGAATTGCTTGAATTAAAGGAGTGTACACCTTGAGCAAGTCTAACAATATTATTCTCATTGGTATGATGGGAACCGGCAAATCAACCGTCGCTGACATGCTTGCACGCGAGCTTGGTTATCGATTGATTGATGTAGATGCCGCGGTGGAAAAAGAGGAAGGCTGTACGATTCCGGAACTGTTCACTGGCAAGGGAGAGACGTATTTCCGTGATGCCGAGAGCCGCATGTTGTGCTCGGTGCTGGAGAAGAAGTCACAGGTCATAGCGACCGGAGGTGGCGTGGTGCTGCGTTCGGATAATTGTGACGTGATGTTGAAGAATGGTTGGGTTGTTGCCTTGACTGCTGATCCTGCAGTGATTGTAGAGCGTGTTAGTGGCTGTGACAATCGTCCGCTCCTCGCAGGCAATGCAGAGGAACGCATTCAGGCAATTTTGGAAGAACGGAAAGACGCATACCGGTTCGCACATTATACGGTGGATACAACCGAGTTATCCGCTGCTGAAGTGACTCGTTTAATTTTAGCGCATTACCGCGTCTAAGCTTGTTATCATCGAAGTTTGATGGTTGATAGGTGGTGGCAGATATAACAAAACGGGCCATATAGGCCCGTTTCTAGGAGTGGAGCAAAGCTGAGGTCACAAGGTTACAAATGACTTCGCTTCTCTCCGGGTTTCTCTAGTCTTCCTGTTGCCACTGAAGCATACCGCCGACCATGTTTGTACAGCCTTCATATCCCAGTTGCTGCAGATATTCACATGCACGCTCACTGCGGTAACCGCTACGACAGATGATCACGATCTCGCCTGATTTCTCAATCTCAGACAGTCGGTCTGGAATCTGTCCAAGCGGAATATGCTTGGCTCCTTCGATCATGCCTTGCGCGACTTCATCGTCCTCGCGGACGTCTATCATCTGCAGCTTCTCTCCCGCCTGTAAACGGCGGCGCAGCTCAGACGTTTCAATTTCAGCTATTTGTGTCATATTCAGGTCCTCTTTTCTGTATGGACTTAACGCTATAATGATACCCAAGCGATGCACGGAATGTCAATTTGGCCACAATATAATCAATGAAGGAGAATTTCATCCATGGACGTTATTGTTAAACCAACCCCCACGCTGAACGGGGAAATCGGGGCTCTGTCCTCTAAAAACTACACTACCCGCTATTTGCTGGCTGCTGCGCTGGCAGAAGGCACAAGTACCATTCATTTCCCGGCACACAGTGAAGACAGTGACGCCATGCGCAGATGTATTCGTGATCTGGGGGCAGTACTTGAAGAAGACGACAGCAAGATTGTGATCCAGGGCTTTGGCAGTCATCCCCGTGATGTGCGTGAATTGAATGTTGGGAATGCGGGTGCTGTACTTCGTTTCCTGATGGGCGTTACAGCGCTCTGCCCTGACGTTACATTTGTGAACACGTACCCTGATTCGCTAGGCAAACGCCCTCATGATGACCTGATCGATGCGCTTGGCCAATTGGGTGTAGATGTACAACACGAACAAGGACGCCTGCCGATTACAATTAAGGGTGGCAATGCCAAGGGTGGACACATTCGTGTATCCGGCTCCGTCAGCTCCCAATATCTGAGTGCATTGTTGTTTGTTACGCCGTTGCTTGCAGAAGACAGCACCATCGAAGTACTGAATGACCTGAAGTCCAAGGTTGTTATCGGACAGACGCTGGAAGTGCTGGAGCAGGCAGGCATCGTTATCCATGCAAGTGATGATTACATGTCCTTCCGTGTACCAGGTGGACAGGCTTACCAGCCAACGACCTACACGGTTCAAGGGGACTACCCGGGCTCGGCAGCCGTTCTTGCCGCCGCAGCGGTTACACAGTCTGATGTGAAAATTCTGCGCCTGATGGAACAGAGCAAACAGGGTGAACGTGCCATCGTTGACGTGCTGCGCATGATGGAAGTGCCCTTGACACATGAGAACGATGTTGTACACGTTCAAGGTAATGGCAGACTGAAAGCGATCGAATTCGACGGGGATGCCGCGACGGACGCCGTTTTGGCTATGGTAGCCGCAGCTGTGTTTGCGGAAGGCACGTCACGGTTCTATAATGTAGAGAACCTGCGTTACAAGGAATGTGACCGAATCACCGACTACTTGAACGAACTGCGGAAGGCAGGAGCGAACGTTGAAGAGCGTCAAGCTGAGATTATCGTACACGGACGTCCAGAAGGCGTTGAAGGCGGCGTTGAGATTAACGCTCACTACGATCATCGCGTAATTATGGCACTGACTGTCGTTGGTCTGCGTTCCAAGGAGCCGCTTCGTATTCGGGATGCACACCATGTAGCCAAGTCTTATCCGCAATATTTCGATCATTTGCAGGCGCTTGGCGCCTCGGTTCAATGGGTAAAAGAGTAAATAACTGAAATTCAGTCTTTTGAACACGCACTTTAATCAGAAAAGGATGGTGCTTGAACATGGAATTTAACAACCCTACTCGTGAAGAAATTGGACAACTTTTGCGCAAGGCAGGCAACATCGCAGTCGTCGGCTTATCAGACAAATCAGATCGTACTTCCTATATGGTGGCTGAAGCCATGCAGAGCAGAGGTTATCGCATCATCCCGGTTAATCCACAGGTGCAAGGTGAAATCCTTGGAGAGACGGTCTATGCCACACTCGCGGATATTCCAGAGCCGGTAGACATTGTCAATGTGTTTCGTCGCGAAGAGTTTTGCGCGGATGTCGCTCGTGACGCCGCTGCCATCAAAGCCAATGTGCTGTGGCTGCAGCTTGGGATCCATAGTGATGAAGCGGTCCAGATTGCTGCAGAGAACGGCATGACAGCGGTAACGAATCGTTGTATCAAGGTAGAGGATTCCATCGTTCTGCGCGGCGCTGGACGCGGCTGAGAGGCTCGTTCACCTGTGATCGAATGATCTCCTGATCTGAACCAATTGAATGATTATAGGATGAATCCCGTTAACTTGAAGTTGACGGGATTTTTTCTGTTCTATTTTTGCCGTTATTAATTACCAATTGGTTACTGTTTTGCTTTGACAAAACGTTGCGTAAAGCTTACCATCTAGGATAGAAAGGAGAGGTCGCCATGAATTGGCTCGGATCCTTGCAGCAGCTCGGACGAGCGGTAATGCTGCCTACAATGGTCCTGCCCGCCGCCGCAATTTTGCTCAGTGTTGGCAGTCTGCCTTGGGACGCCTGGGGATTGGATATTGTCGGTGAAGTGTCTACCGTGGCTGGACACGGTATTTTTTATTTCTTACCGTATTTGTTCGCTGTCGGTGTAGCACTGGGACTCTCCAACCAGGCCGGACAAGCGGGACTTGCTGCTCTGGCTGGTATCGTGATATATGATCAGGTAACTCGGAACTTTGGGGATGGCACCGTTCAGCCCGCTTCCTTAATCGGAATCATACTCGGCGCGCTTGCCGGTGGGATGCATAATCGGTTTAAAAGCATTAAACTGCCTGAAATTTTACAATTTTTTGGAGGTTCAAGGTTTGTTTTGCTCATCGTCGGACTCTGTTCGGCATTGTTCTCCTGTTTTATGTTATGGCTCGCTCCGATCCTACAGCATGGATTGAACGGCATTGCTACCTGGGAATACAGTCTCGGGGGTTTTGGACTGTTCATCTACGGAGTGTTATACAGGGTGCTGGTTGCTTTTGGGCTTCATCACCTGCTTAACAATGTGTTTTGGTTCCAGTTAGGGACGTTTGAAACGCCTGATGGTAACATTGTGCAAGGGGATTTGCCCCGATTTTTTGCAGGTGATCCAACAGCAGGATTCTTTATGGCAGGTTTGTTTCCCATCATGATGTTTGCCATTCCAGCAATAGCCTTTGCTATTATTCAGGAAGCCAGGGAAGATCTGAAACCAAAAATCAAGAAAACTTTTCTGACATCGGCACTCGTTTGTTTTCTAACCGGGGTATCGGAACAGATTGAGTTTGCTTTTTTGTTCGCAGCACCTTATCTGTTCATCGTTCATGCAGTGATGTCCGGCGTTGCCATGTGGATTAGTTACTGGCTTGATATCCGGCATGGATTTTCTTACTCCGCTGGTATTATTGATTACATACTCAATTTCCATCTATCGGAGAATGCTTGGAAGCTCATTCCGATTGGCATACTATATGGGCTGGTTTACTACTTCCTGTTTCGATGGGCGATTCGTACGTTCAAGATTCCAACACCAGGACGTGAAGAGGGCTCTATGCTGGAAGATTGGGTAGGTAACATTCCTTATCAGGCACCTTTAATCCTCGAAGCATTGGGTGGGAAGAGTAACATTGTACAGGTTGAAGCTTGTATTACACGTCTTCGCCTGACTGTGCATGATGACCGCCTGATCGACACGGGTGCCATGAAGAGTATGGGGTCCGCTGGACTGATCAAGCTGGGTGGCGGTAACGTACAGGTGGTATTCGGGACCTACTCGGAATTGATTCGGGAAGAAATCGCGAAGCTGCTGGAAAGAGATCTGCAACAGGTGCTGTTCTGTGCCCCCGTTCAGGGCAAAATGCTCCCGATTGAAGAGGTGCCGGATCAGATCTTTGCAGCCAAACTTGTCGGTGATGGTGTAGCCTTTGTTCCGGAAAAGGGAGAGCTGGTCTCACCCGTGTACGGAACGATTATGCACTTGTACCCGACCATGCATGCCTTGGGTATTTCTACCCGTGAGGGGCTTGAAGTGTTACTGCATATCGGCATCGATACCTCTCAGTTGAAAGGCCATTTTGAAGCTTTTGTTCAGGAGGGCGATACGGTGGAGCCAGGGCAGTTGTTGATCAAGTTTGATCTGGCAGTACTCCGCGAGCAAGCGGCGTCACTAACAACACCAATGGTAATTACGAATCCGGATCGTGTAAAATCATGGAGTTTTGCTCCATTTAAGCAAGTTAAGAAAGGTCAGGCATCCGTTATGTCCGTGGTGCTCTATGACAGGAACGTTGGAGGGGTAGAATGAAGATACAAGGCATCAACGGAGCTGCAGGCATAGCCATCGGCAAAGCATTTGTCCTGCCCAGTTGGGAATGGGATCTGCCGGATCAGAAGATGGATTCGGTGGATCTTGCCCAAGAGTTCGAACGGCTGTATGAGGGCATACGGACATCAAAGGATGAGATCGAATATATCAAAAATGAGTTCAAGGAAGTTGTTGGTCCAGAGGAGTCCAGTATCTTTGATGCACATCTGGCAATCCTGGAAGATCCGGTATTCATGAACGAAATTCGCGGTATTATTGAGCGTCAATATAAGGCAGCAGAAGTGGCGGTCAAAGAAGCCATAGACCATTTTGTCACGATGTTTGACTTGCTGGAAGACGAGTATATGAAGGAGCGGGCTATTGACATCAAGGATGTGGGTAACCGTCTGCTCAAGCATTTGCTCGGTGCACCGGAGATTACACTTCCTTCCGATACCCAGCCGTATGTACTCGTCGCCAAAGAACTGTCGCCATCTCAACTGGCGCATCTGAATCCCACCCATGTACTGGGCATTGTAACCTTGATTGGCGGGAAAACATCACATTCTGCGATTATGGCTCGTGCCCTTGGCATTCCTCTCGTTTCCGGTCTGGAAGCGAGTCTTGGCATGCCGGTAGAGACAGGGGATATGCTTGTGGTGGATGGTGACAATGGCTTAGTATTTACGGACCCGGATCGCAAGACGATTGAACGGTATACCATGCTTCGCAGCAAACAACTGAAGAAAAAGGAACAACTTCAAGTCCTTGCTACCGTGGATGCTGTAACCAAAGATGGGGCCGTTCTGCACTTGGCTTCCAATATCAGTTCGGTGAAGGAATTGGACCTTGCTTTGAAACAAGGAGCCAAAGGTGTGGGCTTGTTCCGAACAGAGTTTTTGTATATGGACCGTGCTACTTTCCCTGGTGAGCAAGAACAGTATGAGGTGTACCGTCTTGTGGCAGAGAAAACAGCAGGACAATCCGTTGTTATTCGTACACTGGATATCGGTGGTGACAAGCAACTCGATTACTTTGAATTGCCGGAGGAAGACAATCCGTTTCTGGGGTATCGTGCTATTCGGATTAGTCTGGACCGCAAGGATCTGTTCAAAACACAGCTTACAGCCATCTTGCGTGCCAGTGCGGCCGGAAATGTCAAAATTATGTACCCTATGATCTCTTCGGTGGAAGAACTTCAGCAGGCCAATGAGATTCTCCGTGAGGCGATGTCTGATCTGGACGAGCGGGGATTATCATACGACCCTCACATTCAGGTGGGAATTATGATCGAAGTTCCTGCAGCGGTGATGATTGCTGATCTGCTCGCAGAGGAAGCTGATTTCTTCAGTATTGGTACGAACGACCTGGTTCAATATGTACTGGCAGTAGATCGAATGAATGAGCAGATCGCTCATATGTATCACCCCTATCATCCAGCTGTTCTGAGGATGCTTCGTGCAACAGCAGATGCGGCTCATACGGCTGGAATTGATGTCAGTGTGTGCGGAGAGATGGCAGGGGACGAACGTGCCATTCCGCTTTGGTTGGAGCTTGGCATTCGCCACTTGAGCATGTCTCCACAATCCCTGTTACGTGTGAAGCACAGAGTGCTGAACACAACAGCATCGACCGCCAAAGAAGAAGCACGAAAGTGCTTCGCCTTACGGACCAGCGGAGATATTGAGGAGCGACTGCAAGTTTTTAATGACTCCACGGGAAGTCCGGATGAACAAAGTGGTTCGAACGCATCGTGATTAGGGAAACTGGATATAAATACCTTTAAGTTAATATATTTACATTTGTGATAATTATTGATTGAAAAACTTGTTATATAAAATAACCCCACTGTGCATGAGAGCACAATGGGGTTATTTTTACTTGTCAGCGAGTGCATCACAGAATGCCTTGCCATAAGGTGGAAGGTCAGGCGGACGACGTGCTGAGATGATATGTCCATCAACAACAACGGCTTCATCTTTCCAGATCGCACCTGCATTTTCCATGTCATCCCGAATGCCTGGTGTAGAGGTAACTGTAACCCCGTCCAGAATTTTGGCAGAAATCAGCACCCAGCCCGCATGACAGATCTGTCCAATCGGTTTCCGGTCTGCATTCATTTCCTTCACAAGCTCCAGTACTTTGGGATAACGACGCAGCTTGTCTGGCGCCCAGCCGCCTGGCACGAGAATGCCATCGTAATCTGAACTGTCGAGTTCATCAAAACTGTATTCGGCTTCAGCAGGCACACCGTATTTGCCAATATAGGTTTTTCCTTTTTTCTCTCCAGCAAGATGCACTTCTGCACCTTCTTCACGAACCCGATGTACAGGGTACCACAATTCTAAATCCTCGAATTCTTCATCGACCAGAGCGATGACTTTTTTACCGGTTAATCTCATGTCCATCTCTCCTTTTTGCGGTGATTAGGTCTGTTGCGTCTTTAATTGTAACAGATTCTCCAAGGGACTTCATGGAAGTGCATATTCAGTTTGGAGGAAGCGATTACAAGTGAGTAACTGCCTGCATTCGACAACCTTCATCTGGAGGGAGTGGTAATTTGTGCAACCTTTCGTTTATAGCAGGATTTGAGCCGAAATAGGTCGAATGGTACTTATATAGAGTATAGAACGAATGAGGTGATGGTTGTGCGCAAGTCGTGCAGATGTGGACATGTAATGGAGTTGGAATTAAGAACAGTGGTATACGCCAAAAAAGTGGAGATTCGAAACGTACCCGTATTTGCGTGTACAGACTGTGTATCATACGAAGTGCTTCCGCCGGTCAAGCCGGACTTAACAGAATGCATAAGCACTTTGGGTGAACAACCCGTGAAGCAAGACGTATCTTTTGGTGAACGTAATGAACTGGCAGATCTGTTTCATGAGCTACTGCTGGCCTGGCCGGATGCGACCGATCGGGAGATGGAATATCGAATGCAGCAAGCAGTGGAGGAGCGTATCAATCTGCTGCTGGACATTATGGGTTACGCAACGAAGTCTGGTGATACAGCGTGGATTGAGACCACGGAGCGCAGATTAAGTCAATTATCCGGATTTGTGTGGCAGGAATACTTCTCAAATGCTGTCTAATTTTGACGTGTAAAATGCTTGTTTTCATGAAAATTGGCTTTTTCGCGCACTTTTTGTTAAGATATCGAAGAGTGAAAACGCTCAACATAGCGGTATTCCTGGTAAAGGGGGATGTATATCTAATGGCTGACATGACTAAAATGACAAGTATTGAACAGCTAAACTCCGCATTGGAGGCTACCAAGGATCAACCCTTGCTTCTGTTTAAGCATAGCACGCGCTGTCCGATCAGCTCGAACGCTTATCAGGAGATGAACGATTATTTGCTTAACAATGCCAATGAACAAGTGAAATATGGCATCATCTATGTTGTGGAAGATCGCCCGGTATCCAATGAAGCAGCAGATAAGCTGGGTGTTAAGCACGAATCTCCACAGGCGATCCTGATCAAAAAGGGAATTCCTGTATGGCATACTTCCCATTCAGATATTACTAGAACCACACTTACGAATGTTTTGAGTGAGTCCTAAAGCCTATTTTAATTGATTAATGCAAAAATTTGTCGTAATATAAATCTTAATGAAAATGGTATGAAAATTTACTGGTAATGGAGAGAAGTACTGTGACGGTAACCATTTATGATGTGGCACGTGAAGCTGGAGTGTCTATGGCAACGGTATCACGGGTAGTTAATAATAACCCTAATGTCAAACCGCAAACGCGGAAAAAAGTATATGAAGCCATCGAACGGTTGGGATATCGTCCGAATGCGGTAGCCAGAGGTCTGGCAAGCAAGAAGACAACCACGGTCGGGGTCGTTATTCCAGATATTTCGAACTCAACCTTCGCGGAGATTGCCCGCGGAATTGAAGATATTGCGAATATGTATCACTATAATATTATTTTGTGTAATGCAGACAAGAAGAAAGAAAAAGAAATTCGTGTTATTAACACGTTGCTCGAAAAGCAAGTAGACGGACTGCTCTTCATGGGCGGAACAGTAACGGACGAACACATTCAGGCGTTCCAGTCTGCGGCTGTGCCGATCGTACTCTGTGCAACGAGTGATGAGAAGGGTACATTCCCTTCGGTGGATATTGACCATGAGGCGGCTGCGTTTGACGCGGTAAACACCCTGATTCGTCATGGACACAAGGAAATTGCGATGATCAGTGGTACGCTGCAAGATCCTGCGAATGGATATGCACGTTTCCAAGGTTACAAGAAAGCACTGGAAGCAGCAGGCATGGAATACCAGGAGGATCTGGTACGTATCGGTAACTATCGTTATGAATCCGGTGTGGAAGCGATGAAATATTTCCTCGGACTGAAGAAGAAGCCGTCGGCGATCTTTGCTGCAACAGATGAAATGGCGATTGGTGCCATTCACAGTATCCAGGATGAAGGCCTGAAAGTACCGGATGATTTCTCCATTATTAGTGTGGATAACATCCGTATGGCTTCCATGGTGCGTCCTCAGTTGACAACAGTGGCTCAGCCAATGTACGACCTTGGCGCAGTAGCGATGCGTTTGCTGACCAAGTTGATGAAAAAGGAAAATGTGGAAAACCCACGGGTTATTTTGCCGCATGAAACGATTCTTCGTCTGTCTGTAAGTCACGCGGATGTAGTTTAATCGGGATTTTATACAGGAAAGGGAGAAGCCATTCTCTCTACATAGTGGATATGCGAAAGCTCCGGAGACGGAGCTTTTGTGCTGAATGAGGTTAAAAGTGAAAACAGGAGGTATCGGAAGATGCGTGAAACGATTGGAATTATCGGAGCGATGGATGAGGAAGTCGAGCTTTTGCTGGCAGGCATGAAGCAGCTTGAGACGGTCAAACAAACTGGGATTACATACGTTGCAGGCGAGTGGCTGGGCAAGCAAATTGTCGTGTGCAAATCCGGCGTAGGTAAAGTCAATGCAGCAGTTACGACGCAGATTTTGATTGATCGTTTTCAAGTTGATCGTATTATCTTCACAGGTGTTGCGGGTGCAGTTAACCCCGATCTGAACATCGGAGATATGGTTATATCGTCTGTATGTGTTCAGCACGACATGGATGTAACGCCACTGGGGTTCGCACGCGGGGTTATTCCTTACCAGGAGACATCGGCCTTCCCTGCCGAGGCTTCGCTTATTACACTGGCTGAAGAAGCATGTAAAGCGCAGGGAGCCAATTACCTGATCGGTAAAGTGTTATCGGGAGACCAATTTATTGCGAATAAAGATACGGTTAATATGTTATATACCGAAATGGACGGTGCATGTGCCGAGATGGAAGGGGCTGCAGTTGCTCAGGTCTGTTACATGAATCGTGTACCATTTGTTGTCCTGCGTGGGATGTCAGATAAAGCAGATGGTTCGGCGCATGTTAACTTTGCTGAATTTACCGTGGAATCTTCTCAGCGTTCACACCGTATTGTGGAACATATGTTAGAAAATATGTAATGGCATAAGCTTCAGTTACAAAATCCATCCAAAATCAATGAAAAACCGCCTTTCGATTAGCTGTTCCATGAAGTATGGAGCAACGCTGCGAGAGGCGGTTTTTGTTATGTATATCTTTTTTTCGAGCAGATCATCGAATCAGTACATGAAGCGATGGCGAAAGCGTACACGATCAAACTGTTCTTCCGATGTGATGGGCACCTGACTTCCGATTCGCACCATCAAACAGTTCGCAGGATGTGAACAGATTTCGGGGTCGTCTGTTGCATACCAGGTCATGTCGATCGTTTCCATCAGCCTCTCCATCATTTTGCGATAATCCCATACGTTTAGTCCGCTGCCCTTCAGATCCCAATGCCAATAATATTCTGTGGTGAAAATAATGTAGTTCTCCATGTATTTATCTTCCAAAGCGGTAAGCAACATCTCACGTCCAATGCCAAGTGAGCGATAGTCGTCCGCAACCTCGATGGCCCCAAGCTCAATCAGATCAGTCATGTTGCCCTCGGACCAGCGTTCACAATCATCCGCATAGTGAAAGGTTACATAACCGATAATCGTTTCATTTTCATGTGCAATGATAATTCGACCTTCAGGTAATGCAGCGATCTCTGCGAGAGCTTCCTGCTGCTCCGTTGGGCGCCGAAAGGCATCCAGATCCGGATGGAAGGCAAGACGGGTTATCTCCTCGGCCTGCACGGGGCCTTCAACAGTAATCCGGTGGCCGGACTTGAAGATGGAACGCATGTGATGTTCTTTGATATGTTCCATGGTTCATGCTCCTCTCTCTCCTACTTATAGAGGTTGTTCCAAAAAGAACGCTTTTGATTACGAAGGATGCCTAGTGGCATCATCAGCATCGAATATGGCATTCACCCGAAATGTCCGTTGCTCACGTAGTTTTCCCTACGTTCCGCTACTCCATTTCTAGCTTCATCCCATCTTCTCGGTACTGAAAACCGATCATCTTGAACACATATTTATAGCAAAAATCCAAAAAATTGAAAAGCCATAGACGACAATTGAAAAGATTTGCTATAATTGCGTAGACAAAAAATGTTCACAATTCAATACAGTATAGTTAACATCTGTTTGGCCGAGCAAGTACATGATGAGAAGTTCTCTCTACTAATGTAAGCGCTAACTGGAAGTTCAGTCAACACAAAGGCAATGAGAAATGACCCCTAACGGGAATCGAAATGTCGAGTTGAAGGAGGCTGGCAAGCATGAGTCAAGCACATGGTGAGATGCTGCAAACGGTTGTGTCTGAATCTAATCTGGGCGATTACACGGAGGCGAGAAGCCGGTTCGATTGGGAATCGGTGGAAAGGCACTTTACGTGGCACGCCAGCGGAAAAGTAAACATGGCGCATGAAGCGATTGATCGTCATGTACTGGAAGGAAGGGGCGGAAAAACCGCTTTATTGTATAGCGATGCTTCACGTGAAGAGGCCTATACTTTCGCTGATCTGAGTGAACAGTCGAGTCGGTTCGGGAACGTTCTCCGCAAATATGGCATAGCCAAAGGGGAACGGGTGTTTATTTTTATGCCTCGAAGTCCTGAGCTGTATTTTAGTCTCCTGGGCATATTGAAAGCTGGAGCCATCGCGGGCCCTTTGTTCGAAGCTTTTATGGAAACAGCAGTGAAGGATCGGTTGGAGGATAGCGGAGCAGTAGCACTCGTCACAACTCCGGAATTACTGAAACGTATCAAACGTTCCGAATTGCCCGAACTCAAACATATATTTATTGTGGGTGGGGGCGTGCAGGCTGAAGAAGGACTCATCGATTTTGATGCAGAGATGTCTGCTGCTTCGGATGAAATGGAAGTAGAGTGGTTGAATCGTGAAGATGGTTTGCTTATTCATTATACCTCAGGATCTACGGGTAAACCCAAAGGGGTGTACCATGTTCAAAATGCCATGATTCAGCACTATTATACGGGTAAGGTTGTTCTGGATTTGCGTGAGGATGATGTGTACTGGTGCACTGCTGACCCTGGTTGGGTGACAGGGACTTCTTACGGTATCTTTGCTCCATGGCTCAACGGAGTGACCAATGTGATACGGGGCGGTCGTTTCAGCCCTCAAGATTGGTACAGCACCATTCAGAAGAACAAAGTCACGATCTGGTACAGTGCACCAACGGCCTTCCGCATGCTGATGGGAGCGGGAGAAGAGACCATCTCCCAGTTTGATCTGAGCAGTCTGCGTCATGTCATGTCTGTCGGTGAACCGCTCAATCCAGAGGTTGTTCGTTGGGGATGGAAAGCCTATGGTCAGCGAATTCATGATACATGGTGGATGACGGAAACAGGCGCACAGCTGATCTGTAACTATCCCGGAATGCCGATCAAACCAGGCTCCATGGGACGTCCGTTGCCTGGCATCGAAGCAGCCATTATTGATGATCGCGGGCAGGTATTGCCGCCGTACAGTATGGGTAATCTGGCCATACGGGCACCTTGGCCATCCATGATGGCGAAGATCTGGAATAACCCTGTGAAATACGAGGAGTATTTCAGGCTTACGGGCTGGTATGTATCCGGTGACTCCGCTTATATGGATGAAGAAGGATATTTCTGGTTCCAGGGACGTATTGATGATGTGATTAATTCGTCAGGCGAGCGTATCGGCCCCTTTGAGGTGGAGAGCAAGCTTGTGGAGCATCCTGCGGTAGCAGAGGCGGGTGTAATCGGTAAGCCGGATGTGACACGTGGGGAGATCATCAAGGCCTTTGTGGCGCTTCGTGAAGGATATGAGGCGACACCGGAGCTGAAAGAAGAGATCTATCGTTTTGTCAAAGAGGGCCTGTCTGCCCACGCTGCTCCGCGTGAGATTGAGTTTAAGGATAAACTGCCCAAGACACGTTCTGGCAAGATCATGAGGCGTGTATTGAAAGCCTGGGAGCTTGATCTGCCAACAGGAGATCTATCCACCATTGAAGACTAACGTGACAGTGCTAGGATCATTAATGTGGCGCTATCGATACCGATACATTGAGTCGTGGGGAAGAAGTTAATATTCTACGATTCCAAATACAGTGACTCTACCCATTAAAATCGGTTGTAAAAGCCTGCTTTATGCCAATGGCATGAAGCAGGCTTTTTGGCTGCTGTAAATACAAATAAAAAGCCGCACCCTCAGATACAGTCTGAGGATGCGGCTTTTTTTGGAACGCTATGCCTGAATCAGGGTTGAAAATGTATTGCTGTAGAAGGTTCGGATTCACCCGCACTGTTACTGGCAGATACCTTGAACCATCCACTGGTAGATGCGGGTACTCCATAATCCATGGTATTTCCTGCTGTTGTTCCAATTTTGGTGTAAGGAGCTGAGCCTGTTTCACTGTAATATACAGCATAACTATCTGCGTTTGGACTGGACGCCCATTGAATACGCAGTCCTTGAGAGAGAGCAGTTACGCTGACTTGACCAGGTGTGCCTGGGGCTGTCGTTGTTGTATTGTCGGTCTGCGTTTCTCCTGGCGTAATGACTGTACCTGGAACTTCAATCGGCTCATTAATCTCTTCTTTCACAGGAGGAGCTACACCAGCACTATTTACTGTAGCGCTAGGAGCAGACTCTCTGCCTGCAACATCCACTGCCGTTACATAGAAGGCGAAGTTACCGCCTTGCGCTGCATATGCAGAGAATGATCTGGATTCACCAGTCAGGACAACTTGACCCTGGTTCTGGAATCCTCCACCGTTTACAGAACGGTACAGACGATAACCGACGACATCATTTTCAGGTGTGGCATTAAATGTAATGACTGCTCTGTCACCTGAGGTTGAGATGCGTACGTTGCCTGGTGCATCAGGAGCTTTGCCGTTATCTGTCCTTGGATCAATCTGTGTCGGCATGTCTGCATCAGCATCTTCAGGAAGATAATAAGCAAGTGACTCATGTCGACTCATACGTGAGAATGCATTTTGCAATTCTTTGATGAGATCCGAGATTGGTTTTTTACGCTTGATTACTGTTTTTTCCTTCAACATGTCTGAAGGTGTTCCGTCACGCGGAATATAGTTTACACCATTGTAAGTAATGTACCTGGCTTTGGCTACACCGTCATCGCTATCCTTCGGAACAAACTTGCTGTTGAAAATATCCGTAACAAATTTGTCAGTCATGGATGTTGGCAACTTGCCGCTGTATGCCGACACCGTGCGCGTTTCGATGCCAGATGGTTTTTTGAACGAATCCGTGACGAACAGATCTTTTTGCGTATCGATCACTTCGTTCAGGATTTTCGACCACAGTTGCTGCGCACGTTTTCTCTGTGATTTACTTTCCAGCGTATTCACCGGCTGTTTGTATCCAACCCACACGCCAAGTGTGACATCTGGTGTATAACCTTCAAACCAGACATCTGCGTAGTTTTGAGTGGATCCCGTTTTACCTACGATTGGCACACTCTTGGAATATTTGTAATTTTCACGTACTTTATCTGCCGTTCCTTCTGTAATAACGGTCCGCAGCATATCGGTCATCAGGTATGCTGTTTGCTCCGAGAAGGCTTGGACAGGTTCAGTATCGTGTTTATAAACGATGTTGCCTTTGGAATCTACAATTTTGCTAATCATGTAAGAATCGTTATATACACCATTGTTGGCGATCGCACCATAGGCACTGGTTAATTCTTCAACGGTTACACCGTATTGGAGACCTCCGAGAACACCTGTCTGAGCCTGATAATCTTCCTTCTGAATGGTGGTAATCCCCAGTTTCTTGGCGAAGGTCCAAGCCTTCTCGATCCCTACTTCTTCATTAAACAACTTCAGAGCCGGTATATTAAGAGAATAATTCAGTGCTCTGCGGGCAGTGACTAGTCCCTGATACCGGTTGTTGGCATTCTTGGCAATGTGGTAGCCGCTCGGACCATTCTTGAGAATGATCGGTGAGTCATCAATAATAGAAGCAGGTTGGACAAGACCCTCATCCAGAGCTGGCAGATAAGCTGCAATAGGTTTCATCGTTGAACCTGGCTGACGTACCATCTGTGTTGCATAGTTCATCTGTTCGTCCTGGAAATCCCGACCCTCAATCATACCTAGAATAGCACCGGTTTTGTGATTAATCAGCATAGCAGCAGTTTGTTCTTTTCCTTTGACAGGATCATCTGCTGAGAAATTGCTGTCATCTTCCGCAATGGTACGCATCGTTTTGTAGATACTTTTGTTGATGGTCGTGTATATACGATATCCACCTGTCCGCAGTTGCGTCTGAGCTTCCTCTAATAATGCACTGCTTTCCTTCTGAGGTGTGTCTGCATCCGTAGCTTTGTCTGTAGATTCAGCTGTGTCGGAATTCAACTGTTTCATCAAAATCTGTGCAGCTTGTCGTTCCGTTTCCATCATAAGATATGGATAAGTGTTGTAAGCCTTGATGGTCTTCGGAGCGAGCGAGCTTTTGATATCAAAAGCAAGAGCTTCCTCATACTCGGACTGATTGATTTTGCCCAGTTCAAGCATACGGCGCAGTACCAGATGCTGACGGTTGATTGCGCGGTCAAAATTCTCCTCTACAAAATCACCTTTACCGTTAAAAGCGGAGTAAGAGGAGGGGAGTTGTGGCAATCCAGCAAGATAAGCAGCTTGAGCGATGTTGATTTTTTCCAGATCGTTTATATTGAACAATCCTTTGGCGGCCGCTTTGATTCCGTAAACGTTGTATCCGCTGGAACCATTACCAAAAGGAACTTTGTTCAGATAGGCAGTCATGATCTCGTCTTTGGTCAGGAAACGTTCGAGTCGGAGTGAGAGCAAAATTTCTTTCACTTTCCGATCTTCCGTGCGATCCAGATTCAAAAACACACGACGTGCCAATTGCTGAGTCAGTGTACTACCGCCGGTTTGTACTGATTCTTTCAGCACTTTTTGTTTCACGGCACGTAGTGTTCCGCTCATGTCTACACCTTTATGTTCGTAAAAATGATTGTCTTCAATCGAAATGACAGCATCAATAACCTTCTGTGGGATCTGGTCCGTAGTGACCGGACGCCTGTCTTCTTCCGTACGTAATTGACCGATCGGACTGCCGTCGGCAAAGTAAGCAAAGCCTGTGATGGAGTTTTCGCTGACTTTTTGTTCAATCAGGGCCCTTGAACGGACAGGCTCGTCTTTCACAATGGAACTGACGTATCCCATCAAAGCACCGCCTACAAATAGTGCCCCCATAAATCCAAGGACAACCATCCATTTGACGAAACTTCCCAGTCTGCGGGCAAAGCTGCGTTTGCGTACAGGCTGTTCATCGGGCTTTTTCTTATTAACATCAACCATTCAGTGTCTTCCTCCTTTTAACAGCACTTATTATAGCATAAAAAGGCGGGTTTGCATGCCTGAGAAATACAAGTAATGGTCGAAATTTGCCATTCTGCCATGCATTATGCTATATATCATGCGATATTGAAGCACATTTCATGAGTTGTAAGCCAAAATAAGCAGGCCACCTCCATGCTTAGGTGCATGGGGTGGCCTTAATGATTTGTCGTATTGGAGGTCTTTTACATTAGGTTTTGAAGCGTTGAATCAGTTCCAATAGTTCCTGGGTAAGATTAGCGAGAGAGGCAGATGCCGCAGTAATTTCTTCCATGGATGCGAGTTGTTCTTCAGAGGCAGAGGCAACACGAGTTGCATGATCTGCTGTCTCATGACCAATGGTTTTGAGTTGCGCTAATGTGGCATCAACCTGCTGTGATCCAGCTGACATCTGCTGCGCAATGGCTGAGACATGCTCAATCTGCTCATTCACATCTGTAATCTGTGATGAAATGGAGAGGAAGAGTTCACCACTTTCATTAATCACTTCCGCTATATGACTCACCTCGGCATTCCCCTGTTCCATATTTTCAACGAGAGAAAGGACCTCTTGCTGAACGCTATGAATCAACGCTGCAATCTGCGCTGCTGATGTTCTGGATTGTTCAGCCAGATTACGGATCTCGGAAGCAACAACACCAAAGCCACGCCCGTGTTCACCTGCTCGTGATGCTTCAATGGAAGCGTTAAGGGCAAGAAGATTGGTTTGACGGCTAACTTCCGTGATCATGCCTGTAATATGGCCAATCTCTTCCGAACGTTGGCGGAAATTCTCCAGTGCGGTCACGGACGTCTGCACAGAAGAGGTGGCACTATCGACCATACGCATGGCGGACTGAATCTTATCGGTTCCAACCGTTGTTCGCTCAGCCACAGCTCGCGATGAATCCGATACATCGGAGGCGGCCTTTGCAATTCTTCCGATCCCTTCAGATATTTCATTCATGGAACGGGAGGACTCTTGCAGCTCCTGCACCTGTTTACCTGCTTTATCTGCAACTTCTACTCCTGTTAATACAATCAGTTCGGCTGCTTTACCTGTTTCTTCGGCACCTGCGGTCAATTGTTGAGAAGTGGAGCCGACAGATAAAGCATGTTCGGATATAACTGATATGGTATGTCGCAGTGTATCCATCATCTGATTCATATGACCCGCCATGACGCCAAATTCATCTTTGGATCGTACAGGTAACTTTTGTGTCAAATCTCCGCCAGCTAGCTGTCCAGCGACGATATTAACTTGATTCAGCTGCCTTACAATGGAGACGATAGTGTAGGTAACCACACCTGCAAGCAGAAGTACTGCCAGTCCGGCAATCAGTATGGACCAGTTCAAGCTGTCATAGAACGGTTGAAGGATGTGGCTCTTTGGCAGCGCCGATACAAGGTACCAGTTTGAATCCGTTCCTTGTAACCTGGCGGGCTCGGCAATAAACAGTTCTTCCCCTACTTCAGGGTCTGTAGCGTAAAACTGAGACTCACCAGATTGTATACGCTGAATGATCGTCTTCATTTCAGATGGAATTACGGCTCCTTCATTAGCCAGTTCCGGTTTGGAGCCGTGTGCAGCGATCTGTCCTTCGCTAGTAATAAGCATGGCATAACCCTGATCCGGATTAAGTGATGCTATATTTTGCTGAAAACGATCAATGGTAAAGTCGGCCCCAACAATGCCCAGAAAAGTATTGTTTTCATCTAATAGGGGGAGGACAATCGAAACGAGCAGTGTTTCTTTTCCACCAACCGTATAGGTAACAGGTTCGGACCAATAGATGGATTTGGTTTTCTTAGGTTGCTGATAGTAAGTACTAGTTTCACCGCTTCCCTCATAAGTAGGCATTGGCTCAAAATGCAGGGAGTTGCCATCGCGTATAACGTATGGAACGAATCGACCCGTAGCATCATCATATTCTTTTTTGTTGATGTGCTCCGCATCGTTTCCATCAAAGGCGTCAGGTTCCCAGCCCGTATAAAAGCCAAAAACTTTCTCGTCCTTTTTCAGATACTGTTCAAGGAGTCTGACGATATCTTCACGGTTGAGTGATCCGTTCTGAGCAGCATCCAATAACGTGGTACTCATGGTGTCCAACGTGTTTTTAACCTGATTAATGTCAGTCATAAACTCATTCGTAGCCCGGTTTGCTGCCTGTCCAGCAACGGTTTCGCCGTACTGGAGGCTTTTGTCGTAAATGGATTTGGTATTAAATGCAATCAGGGCTCCAATACAACAGAGTAATACGATACCGAGTAAAAGTCCAAGCTTAACAGCGAGCTTGCGATTGCGAAAAAAATGCATGTTTTAATCCCCCTCGATGTCATTCTTGTGATGTATATATGGATGTGTGCTTCTCCTGAAGGGAGTCTATATTTTATATCGTTATTTACGTTCCTATAATGAAGATAATTAAAAAAAAGCATAGAAAAACAGCCGCCGAGAAAATCTCGACAGCTGTTTGGATTGAAACTTTAATGTGATTGCAACGATTAACGGTTGTAGAACTCGACGATTTGTTTTTCATCGATGTCTTGGGACAATTCAGCACGCTCAGGCAAGCGGATGAATTTACCTTCTACAGCTGCTTCGTTGTATTCAACGTATGCTGGAAGATGCGAACGGCCTTCCAAAGCTTCTTTAACGGAAGAAAGAGCGCGGCTCTTCTCACGCAAGCCGATTACATCGCCAGTGCTTACTTGGTAAGAAGCGATATCGACTTTTTTGCCGTTTACAGTTACGTGACCGTGTGCTACCAACTGACGCGCTCCAGCGCGGGAGTTAGCAAACCCAAGGCGGTAAACGAGGTTGTCAAGGCGGCACTCAAGCAAGAACATGAAGTTCTCACCGGCAATACCTTGCATTTTTTGAGCTTTAGAGAACAGTGTGCGGAATTGCTTCTCGCCCAAACCGTACATGTGGCGCAATTTTTGTTTTTCTTGCAATTGCATACCGTAGTTGCTCATTTTTCTGCGTTGGTTAGCTCCGTGCTGACCTGGAGGGAAAGGACGTTTCAATTCTTTGCCTGTTCCGCTAAGGGAAATGCCGAGGCGACGGCTCAATTTAAATTTAGGACCAGTGTAACGTGCCATGTTTAAAGTAGCTCCTTTTTAGTTAAAGTTCATATTAGGGCTCTGTTTGCGCTCCAATTTGTTGATGCGGGCTTGGCCTCGCATAGAACGATCAGGAAAGTTCAGCCGCTGTCCTGAAAGCAACAAAAAGAATGAGGGTGACACAACCGGTAATGCCCAAATTTAAAGACCCATTAGTAGTCTTCATCAACAATTTATATTACAGTTTAAGATAAACAAAGTCAAGCGTAGAATAAAAGCAAAAAAACGTCTAAATTTGTCGATAGGTCATTGGGCCTAAAATAATGGGACAATTTTCTGAAATATGGATGCAAAAAAGCTTTAAACAGAGTAAAATAGATTGTATCTTAACTTTAAATCATCTTTATGTAACAAGGTTATCGCAACGAAATTGCAGGTTTGCGATAACGTCTGCAGATTAATGCATCCTGGTGGATGCAAAAACGGTGCAAAGGAGCGCCTGACATGTTAGAACATCTAAGAAGTTTACCTGCCAGCTTGAATTCACGAAGTTCGGGCGATTCCGCATCTTTTGCCGCTCCTCGTTCTCATGAAGAGCATGTGTTGTGGATGCAAAAAATGGATATCACACCTTTTGATTTTTCATATTTGGGCAGCTTGCTAGAGCAGGCATACAGTGACTGGAACTCCAGAGTGGGTTCAAGGCTGGCCAGAACATCAACCTTTTACAGCGTGTGGAACACGGAAGGCGATTGCATAGGATACGATAGCGATCATGAAGCTAATCCGGGCGTAAATGCACGCAGGCTGGTATTGGAATGTTTGGATAAGAAACAGGTCCTGTCTCTTAAAGGGACAAGCGAACACGGAGAATATCTTATAATAACACATCCCTTATTTTCCAGAACAAACAAGGATATGTTTGCCGTATTCACTGCTGTGATCTATGAATCCAATGGATATGAAACGTCTGAAGCTGTGGTTCAATCTGAGGCATTGCATTATCGCACCTGCTTTTACCGAAGATTTGAATACATATTTATGACGGACCTGTTACATGCTCATGAACAAACAGCCCGTGAGGAACACCGGAGGTCCATCCTCTTTCAGATTGTTCAGCGAATGCATGACAAAATGGATGTCGAGGCCATATTGGATGAGGTATTTGACAGTATGGACTACTTGTACCCGGCCACTTATATCAAATTGTATATGTCTCAGGATCAGAGCAACTCTGATCCACGGATTAAACCGTTGCTTGTTCACGAGCGAGGAGAAGATATTTGTGTGCGTTCATTTATGGAAGGTAAGCTGATCGTTGCTCGCTCAGATGATGTAGAGAACCGCATTGTAGATGTAGGGATTCCGCTGAAAGGCAAACAAGGAATATACGGTGTGTTCCATATCGAAATGAATGAAGAGATTATGGAAGAATCGGACTTGCAATTGATTACGATGATGGTAGACACTGCAGGAACGGCCTTTGAGAACGCCAAGTTGCATGAACAATCCAATATGTTAATTCAGGAACTTCGTTTAATTAATGATCTTACACAGCGGTTGAACAAAAGCCTGCATCTTTCGGAGATTTATCAACTATCCGAGCAAGAGTTAAAGGAAATATTCCAGGCTGAAACGTGTTGCATTCTTCAACTCAATGAAAGTACCAATGACTTCGAAGTCATGTCCTCTAACGTGAAAGATGTTTTTCACCAATCCTTTTCTGTAGACTACGGTATCGCAGGCTTGGTGTATCGAACAGAGGAACCGCTTATTATAGCCAATTATGCGCAATTTGATAAGGTGTCCTCCTTTTTCATGGAAGATACGGGATCCATGTCACTGATTGCATCACCGATCAGAGTCAATGGTGAAGTGAAGGGTGCCATTTTGCTTGGACACAGTAGAGAGCACTACTTTTCATATGATAACTATCGGCTTTTGCAGATGTTATCCATTCATATCGGGCTTGCCCTGTCAAATGCCACGCTGCATGCCGAGGTTCGGCGCTTGGCTAATCTGGATATGTTGACAGGTCTGTACGTGAGGCATTATCTGGATAGTGTGATTCACGAGCGACAGGCTCATGAATTCTGTGGCTCCCTCATTGTGGTGGATATTGATCAGTTCAAACAGGTGAATGATACATTTGGACACCAGACGGGGGATCAAGTATTGAAGCAAGTGAGTGAGATCGTCACCAGCTCTGTTCGCTCGGAGGATGTCTGCGCCAGATGGGGTGGAGAAGAACTGGCGATCTATATGCCACAGGTGAGTGTAAGGCAAGCGTTAGATTATGCGGAAGTGATTCGAAAGAGAGTCGCAGAAGAGACGAGACCGCCCGTTACGGTATCCAGTGGCATCGCAGAGTGGAATTGGATGGATGAAAAGGTCAGTGTAGAGTCCTTGTTTTATCGGGCTGATATGGCTTTGTACAGCGCCAAGAATGGTGGTCGTAACAGAATCGTTGTAGAGGAACAGGATGTAACTCGTTAAGAGAGAACAATTCCAATTGCGGAGTCGTTCTCTTTTTTTGTGCATTGGAGATCAAGTTGTGTATAGAAGGAAGTATAAGCGTATACGGGCAGGGCAATCTATGGAGAAAGTTCACGGAAGGGTGAAGATAGACATGTTTAACCGCCATTCGGTACGTACATTATGGTTATTTGTGAGCATTGTGATTATTGGTGTTCCGGGTTGTGGATTCATCCAGCGAGATCGAACGCCTGAAGAGGTTTTTTCCTTGGCTTTATCCGGGATAGCGGGAAAAGAAACGTTGAGTTTTGAAGGAGAGGCAGGACTTCGACGGGAGAACAGCGGACTGTTTGAGAATCAGTTCAAATTTGAAGGCAAGCTGGAGAATCATGATCGTCTGACCCTTCAGACCCGATTACCTGGAGAAGTAACTGCTGTGGGGACAGGCATTCAAACGTCTGCCGTAAAAAATAATGGACAGCCCAGTGGGTTTAGCGCTTCTTTCGAGCGGAAACAAGGGCAATGGATGGCATTGTCGGCGCAGCATGAGCCGCTGCGAGGGTCTCTTTCTCGTTTTAATCCAATTGCTCAAATGGAGAAGATCGATAAGATGAACAAAACTATTCAATCCGAGTATGGGGATGGTCGTCGAACCAGAACATTACGGATTGAACTTGCACCGGAAGACGCCAAATCATGGGCTGTAGCCCAGCTAAACGACGAGATGAACGCCATTCGGGCAGAATATATGCATAAGGCAGCTACGGTGAAAGGGGCGCGTAAGGAGCAGCTTGAGAAGGATCTGGAGAAAGTTTGGAAACAGGGTGAAACAACGATGCAACAGATGATGAAACAAGCGAGCGTGCAGACAGTATATCATCTCACGGTAGATCGGAAGAGCAGTCTGCCTCTTCGCTTATCCTCTGAAAGTCAGATGAGTTACACGGACAACAACCGTAAAAGTAACAAAGAAGCCCTTGTCACCGATGTAAACTTCAAGTCATATCAATAAACGAAGTGAGGGACTGCCTGCTGACGGGATGACTGTTCGCGTGCTACAATAGTATCGTAATTTACCGTTGTTCAATTCAAGTATGGCAGATGACAGGAGGATTTTACCAAGATGAAAGACCCAAGAATTCAAAAGCTTGCAGCAAACCTGGTGGGCTATTCAGTAGATGTACAGCCTGGTGAAAATGTATTGGTTGAGATGATTGGATCGGAACGTGATCTGATTAACGCCATTATCGAAGAGGTAGGCAAAAAAGGTGGTAACGTCTTTGTACAGTTGACTGATAAAACCGTACAGCGTGCGATGCTGAAAAATGCCACAGAAGAAATGATGAAAACATGGGCAGAGATTGATCTGAACCGGATGAAACAGATGGATTGTTATATCGGTATTCGTGCGGGAGAAAATGTGAATGATCTGTCCGATGTGCCGGAAGAAAAAATGAAAATGTACAATTCGTTGTACTCCCACCCGGTACATAGTGAACAACGTGTCAAACATACGAAATGGGTTGTGCTTCGTTACCCTAACGCAAGTATGGCGCAACTCGCCAACACAAGTACAGAAGCGTTCGAAGATTTCTACTTCGACGTATGTAACCTGGATTACGCCAAAATGGACAAAGCGCAGGACTCGCTCGCTAATCTGATGAAGCGGACGGACAAAGTTCGTATAACCGGACCAGGAACAGAACTGAGCTTCTCCATTAAAGATATCGGTGCAGAGAAATGTTCTGGCCAAAAAAATATTCCGGATGGCGAAGTGTACAGTGCGCCTGTGCGCAATTCCGTGAACGGAACGATTAGTTATAACACGCCAACGTTGTATAACGGAGTGACATTTGAAAATATCAAGTTCACGTTCGAGAATGGAAAAATCATTGAAGCGACAAGCAACGATACAGAGCGTTTGAATGAAATCCTGAATTCGGATGAGGGTGCTCGTCATATCGGTGAATTCGCGATCGGATTCAACCCGCATATTCTGCATCCGATGAAAGATATCCTGTTCGATGAAAAAATCGCAGGCAGCTTGCACTTTACACCAGGTCAGGCTTACGAAGAAACAGACAATGGCAACCGCTCATCCATCCACTGGGATCTGGTGTTGATCCAGCGTCCAGATTATGGCGGCGGAGAGATTTATTTTGACGACGTGCTGATTCGTAAAGACGGTATCTTTGTTATTCCTGAGCTGGAATGCCTGAACCCGGACCGTTTGAAATAGGAACAGGATTTTGCTGTTGCTAGGAAAGCGGATTCAAGGTATCATGTAGTGGTAATTAATAGATGATACCAATAGTAAAAAGACGGAGGGATTCCTATGTCGAGTAATAACGCGGCTGTAGTGGAAATTGCTCAAACAGCAGGCAAGTTTACTTCTTCAATCGTGCTTCATTCGGAGAACAAGTATATCGATGTGAAAAGTATTCTCGGATTGTTTACAACGCTGATCAGCACGCACAGCTATGAACTGCATGTTCATGGTCCAGATGCAGTTGAAGCAAAAGCAGCCATGTCAGAAGTATTTGCCAAGCATGGACTGAATGTAAGCATCGCATCTGAGTAATAGCTATCAAGAAGCACCTTTGCCTTTTTAGGCAGGGGTGTTTTTTGGCATGGAATGATCTGAATACTCGTCTGGACGGGACTGGAACAGGTGGATTATGCTTCAACAGAAGGCTTAACTTTGCGGGCTTATTTTGGTCAGGTTCTTGTATTAGCTCTTCATTTCGTCTAATATTAGAGGTAGAACGTCTTTACGCGATTTTTGGGACATAGGGGGGAAAAATGCATGACTTCATCTGATCTGCAGGACCAGCTGAATTTGAAAGCGATCAGTCTTCTTCAAGAAGATGCAGATAAAATACAGAAGCTTATTGAAGTACAGATGGAGAATCTGGCTACCCGCTACTGCCCTCTCTATGAGGAAGTATTGGATACACAGATGTATGGGTTCTCCAAGGAAGTTGATTTTGCTGTTCGTGCAGGGCTCCTTCCAGAAGGTGCAGGTAAGCAGCTGGTTAGCGCGCTTGAGCGGAATTTGGCAATTCTATATGAAGCCTTGAACAAGAAGAATGAGCAATAGCCTGCAAATGCGCGGGTCAGAATAGAAGGCATGCAGGCGTCTATGCATGCTTTTTTTGTGCGTCTGAACGGGATGGGGATGCAAGCCAGCCGGAAGGCGTATACAAGCAAAGAGACAGCACCGAAGGTAAATTCGGGCTGCCTCTGTGGCTTGTTTATTTTTAACGATGGCTACGTGAGGACCTGGTTACACCAGGAAGAAGGATACACCGAGTATGATATATACCACGAGCAGGAGTAGACCTTCGTACCAATTCGTTGAACCATCTTGGGTAATGGACTTTGCAATAAATACGGATACGCCGATGGCGACCAGTTCAATCGTTGTAAATACGATATCCATGGTTCTGCCTGTGAAGTAGCTGACAAAAATCAGAACAGGAGCGACGAAGAGCGCGATCTGCAAGCTGCTGCCAACCGCAATCTCGACGGCTGCTCCGATTTTATTTTTCATGGCAAGCATGATGGCTGCACTATGTTCGGCCGCGTTACCGATGATGGCGACAAGGAATGCACCGACAAACAGTTCGCTAAGTCCAAATTCCGAAGTGAAGACTTCGAGCGTGCCCACCAACCATTCACTGACGAAAGCAACCATTACTGTTGCGAGCACCAGGTAGAGAATAGATTTTTTCTTGGACCACGCCGGAGCATGCTCATGAGGTAGCTCTTCATCGCGATCCTCAGTGACGTCTGCAAGGTAGTTCTTATGCGTCACCATGGAGAATAGCAACCAGGCAATATACGCGAGGATGAGCAATCCGGCCACGATGAGACTAAGTGTATTGGTGTCTTTCTGTGTAATGGAATGTGTATTGAGAAAGACTGCCGGGATAAACAGGGCAATGATGGCAACAATCATCAGGGAACCATTCAGACCTGCGAGTGAAACATTATAATTCTGGATTTTGAACTTGAGTCCTCCGGCAAAAATACTTAACCCGAGCACTAACAGCAGATTTCCGATGATGGAGCCTGTCAGACTTGCTTTGACCATGTCGAACAGTCCCTCTTTCACGAGGAAAATGGCGATGATCAATTCGGCGGCATTGCCGAAGGTGGCATTCAAGAATCCACCCAGCCGCTGTCCGGCGTAGTGGGCAACATTTTCGGTGGCTTTGCCTAAAAAACCGGCCACAAAAATAACCGAAATGGCTGATATCACGAACTGTAGAATCGAATCCCATTTCATGTAGTGGGCGATGGCACTGAGTGCAAAGAACGCAATCAGCAAAATGGATGAAATCCGGTTTCTCACAACAAACACCTCGGTTATAAATTATTTTGTTTTGAATTGCATTGTAAATCGCTTATGAGATTATTTTCATATTTCAATATAACCAAATGGTGGTAGGTTGTAAACGCATCTTTTTGAGTTTAATTTGCTTTTTGGGGTGGAAAGGATTTAAAATACGAGTAACGAAGTGAAGGAGGATGTGGCATGGCAGAACAACTTCAACTGGAGAGCGGAAACATCCGGATTGCCGATGACGTGGTTGCAAAAATTGCCGGAATGGCTGCAATGGAAACGCCCGGAATTGCCGCAATGTCTGGAGGATTGTCAGAGGGCTGGGCGAAGCGACTCAGCGGTAAAAACGTACAGAAAGGCGTGAGCGTTGAGGTCGGCCAGCTGGAAGCAGCCATTGACCTGCGCATCATCGTCCTGTACGAAACCCCGATTCATGAAGTTTCCCGTATGCTTCAGCAGAATGTAAGAGAAGCGGTAGAGACCATGACCGGATTACGCGTGGTTGAAGTCAATGTAAAGGTAGAAGGCGTATCTTTCAAAGGCGACGATCTGTAGAATTCGCAATCCGCAATGGGGGACAGAGCTACATTGACCTGTTCTTCATCTTGATAGACAGAGTTTACTCAGTACACAGAAAAAGGCTGCGCATCCATTGGGTGCACAGCCTTTTTTGTGTTGCTTTTTTATCGAATCCGACGGATGGACTCCCGTGAACGAAGAGCAGGAGAGGTGCGAGTCTGTGTCTGTACAGTCACGGACTTCGTTTTCTCTTCCTTGATCACGTCCAGATTGTTGGTACGTGAGATACTGAGCAGAATGCCCATGGCAACCATCATTACAAAGAGTGAGGTACCCCCATAACTGATAAATGGAAGCGTGACCCCCGTCACCGGAATGGTCTGAGTTACACCACCAATGTTGATAAATGCCTGAATCGCGATCAGTCCCATGATACCTATGCCGACCAATGTTCCGAATGGATCGGGACAGCGAAGAGAGACAATGATTCCTCGCCAGATGAAGTACAGGTAAACAAGCAGGAATAATGCACTTCCGATGAATCCAAGCTCCTCACCAATTACGGAGAAAATAAAGTCATTATACGCGTTTGGCAAATAGTGCAGCTTAATCGTGCCTTGTCCAATACCAGAGCCGGTGATGCCTCCATCCCCGATGGCAACAAGGGAGCGTAAGAGGTTAAGGCTTCCATTCGTTGGATCTGAAAGTGGGTCTAGGAAGGCCTGTATCCGATCCATCTTGTAGCTCTGCTTCGCTTCCGTTAGAGACACTGTTGCACTGTCCGGAGAAGATACGGAGGAGAAAAGGGCATTAGCCCCGAGCGCGAGCGCTCCTCCCAAAACAACCAGTAGAATGGAGCCCATGATATGCTTCATACTCGCGCCGCCTGCATAGATGACCAGACCGCAAGTAGCCACAAGAATGAAGCATGTACCAAAGTCAGGTTGCAGCATAATCAGTCCGGCAATGAAACCAACAATGACCAGCACAGGGATATATCCGGTCTTGAGATCCCTGAAGCGTTCCCCTTTTTTGGTGATCAATGCAGCAAGGTACAGAATAATAGCAATTTTGGCAAACTCGGCAGGCTGGACGCTGAATCCAAAGATGCGAATCCAGCTTCGTGCACCGTTCAACATCGCGCCTGAGATCAAAACAATCACCAGCATGACCGTAGTGAGCAGGAAAAAGGGTGCATAGAGCTTTTTGTACTTGTTGAAGCGGATATTCATGGCAAAAAACATACCAAATAGACCGATAATCGCCCACATAAGTTGTTTTTTCGTGAAGTAAAGGGCATCATTGTTAAATTTATCGCTTGCGATTGCAATGCTGGAACTGGAGCTGAATACCATCACCAGTCCAAAGCCCACCAACAATAAAGTGAGGATTAGCAGTTGAAAATCCGGCGTGCCTCTCTTCGTTTTCGTTTGGGCCGTTTGTTGTTTCATCGTTTGGCCCAGCCTATGCTTCCAGCAGTTCTTTGAGCTGCTGTAATTTTTGGGCTGCCAGCTTCACGACTGGTTGCGGAACGGAAGAGTCATAATCCAGGCCGTGAGGGAAAGTGGCTTTGCCGAGGTATACTGCTTCCACAGCAAGAACGGTATCCGGTTTTTCCAATTTGCCTTCCACAGCGCGGGTATTAATGCGTACAAAGTATTCTGAGTTGGTTTGATCATCTTCAATTTTGTAGTCATATGTAGCACGGTAATATTCCCATTGCCACCGGACAAATCCGACTTTCTCGGCGCTCTCATCCAGGTATGCCAAGTCGCTCTTCAAGCCATCCAAGCCTGTATTCTCAAAAATCATAAGCGTTTGATCCTCCTCATAAGCTTCCGAGTATAATTTCTCGAGTATTTCTCTAGTTCATGATAGTATGTTTCCCCTTCCCGTGCAAGCTTTCCAAAGGCGTTTCGTATCGGTTTTCTTCCAATTCTGCTACAATATACAGCAATAGGTTTGAAGAGGAAGGTTCGGGCTTGACACAAGTCCCGTTCAAGATTGAAAGGGTGGAGAGAAATGACTAATAATATATGGTGGGAAGATCTGCAGATCCACATGGTGGAATGGCGGCGTCACCTTCATCGCAATCCAGAGGTTTCCTTTCATGAGGAGAAGACATCCTCTTTTGTAGCGGATATGTTGGAGAGTTTTGGCGTGGAAGTGAGGCGTCATGTTGGTGGTCACGGGGTCATCGGTACCCTTCGTGGGGACAAGCCGGGTCCTGTCGTCATGCTGCGAGCTGATATGGACGCACTTCCAATTCAGGATGAAAAGAATATCGAGTATGCATCACAACAAGCAGGAGCGATGCATGCATGCGGCCACGATGGTCATATCTCAATCCTGCTCGGTACGGCATTGTATTTTAGCCGTCACAAGCAGGAGATCCGAGGCGAGATTCGTTTTTTGTTCCAGCCAGCAGAAGAACTGCTTCCGGGCGGTGCAGTCCAGGTCATTGCGGATGGTGCGCTTGAAGGCGTGGATGTCATATATGGCATTCATCTGTGGACCCCGCTGCCTGTAGGTGTGGTTGCCAGCAAAGCAGGACCGATGATGGCTGCGGCGGACGATTTTTACATTGAGATCAAAGGTAAAGGTGGACATGGCGGGATGCCGCAATCCACGATAGATAGTCTTATTGCGGGTTCTGCGCTTGTGATGCAGCTTCAGACCGTTGTCAGTCGTTCGGTGGATCCATTACAACCGGCGGTGCTGACCATTGGTACAATGCAGGCAGGATCGGCTCAGAATGTAATTGCAGAGCAATGCAAAATGAGCGGTACGGTAAGAACGTTTGATGAAGAGACCCGAAACGGGATGAAAGAGCGCGTGCTTACCATGGTAGCCCAGACAGGGGCAGCGTATGGGGCAGAGACGCAAGTGAAATATATTATGGGATATCCGCCTGTGGTGAATGATGAACAGGAGACAGCGCGTTTCTTTAGAGAAGCTACAGAATTATTTGGAGCAGAACGAGTGCAAGCATCCCCGATGCTGATGCCAGCGGAAGACTTCGCGTATTATCTGCAAAAGGTTCCAGGGTGCTTTATGTTTGTTGGAGCAGGCAACCCGGATAAAAATGCGATCTATCCGCATCATCATCCGATGTTTGATTTTGATGAAGACGCGATGCAGACTGCCGTGAGATTATTTATCGCCATGGCCAAGGGTTACACAGCCGAATGACTTTATAGCTAGTTGGGCATCCTGTTCATATCAAGGTATGGGCAGGATGTTTTTTGTGGATTTTTTAGAGGTTGTTCAAAACCCACTTATCGGTACTGAAAACCAGACTTTTTGAACTCGCAATTATAGAGGTTCATTTTCGGAAGCTGCCGGAACTGGACTTTTTTGTGATAGGAGGAAGGCTCCGAATGGAAGGAACAGAACATATGGTAAGGACAGATGCTTGTATCGTTCAGCGAGATTTTACAGTTTTGCTGGAAATTGGCCACCCCGGATTCGAAAGAGCAAGAGAGCAGCTTGGGATGTATTCAGAACTGGTTAAGACACCAGCAGCGTTTCATACCTACCGAATCACTCCGTTATCGCTCTGGAATGCGGCTGCGCTGGGATGGAATGCAGATCAAGTCATCGCAAGTCTGGAGCTGGTATCCCGCTGGAACGTGCCTGCTGCACTGATACAGGATGTTCGGAGAATCATGGATCAGTATGGCAAATTAAAGCTGCATTCCGAAGCAGATCACACCAGAATGCGTCTTTACAGTGAGGATGAGCGGTTGCTGGATGAATTAAGTGGATTGAAAACGATAGCTGCCTTTCGTATGGAACGTAAGGACGCTCATGAACTTCTGCTCCCAGGAGAACAGCGAGGGTTATTAAAAAGGGAATTAACACGATTGGGTTACCCTGTGCTTGATTACGTGGGGTATCGGGAGGGAACCAAACTTTCATTTGATTGGCGGTCTAATGATCCAGGGGACCACTCTGAGCGATTTGCGCTGCGTTCTTACCAGAGAGAGGCTGTGGAAGCATTCGAAGGCAGTGAGGGCATGGGAGGAAGCGGTTTACTCGTACTTCCTTGCGGGGCAGGAAAAACAGTCATTGGTATGGCCGTGCTGGAGCGGCTTCAATGTGAATGCCTTATTTTGACGTCCAATACAACGTCTGTGCGACAGTGGATTCAAGAAATTCAAGACAAAACCACGATTACCAGTGAACAGATTGGTGAGTATTCCGGTCAGAAAAAACAGGTGAAACCTGTGACTGTAGCTACATATCAGATTCTTACACATCGGAAATCAAAGGATGCTGATTTTACCCACATCAAACTGCTCAGTGAGCGGCAATGGGGGCTGATCATATATGATGAAGTACATTTGCTGCCAGCACCAGTGTTTCGTGCAACTGCGGATATTCAAGCTACGCGAAGGCTGGGATTGACGGCCACCTTGGTTCGAGAGGATGGCTGTGAACAGGATGTTTTCTCGCTGATTGGTCCGAAGCTCTATGATATGCCGTGGAAACAACTGGAGCAGCAAGGGTGGATTGCGGATGTACAATGTCAGGAGATACGTATCCCGTTTTCCCCGGAACTAAGATCGAATTATCTGCAAGCAGAGGTTAAGCACCAATTTCGATTGGCTGCCGAGAATCCGGCGAAGGTGCGTGTAGTCAAGCGTTTGCTGGAACTTCATCGGGATTTGCCTGCGCTAGTGATTGGACAATATCTGGATCAACTCGAGTTGATTGCCCGGGAAATTGAAGCACCTTTGATCTCGGGAACCATGTCACAGCAAGAGCGAATCAAGTGGTTTGCCGCTTTTCGACGTGGAGAGATTAAAACGATTGTGGTATCCAAGGTTGCCAATTTTGCTGTGGATTTGCCTGATGCTGCTGTTGCGCTCGAGATATCCGGGAGTTTCGGGTCAAGGCAGGAAGAGGCACAGCGTTTGGGGAGAATTCTGAGACCAAAAGCTGGAGAAAACAAAGCCTATTTCTATGCGCTGGTATCAGAGGATAGTAAGGAACAGGAGTTTGCATTAAACCGTCAGATGTTCTTGGTGGAGCAGGGATATGAATATGCCATCGTTCATGAGAACGAATAGTCCATTTATACTCGCGCAAACAGGAGGGATTGGATATGTCTTTATTTGAACCAATAGATGAGCAGGTGGTACTGAACCTTGATTCATGGTCAAAGCTTGCTTTGGTGGAACAAAAAGTGCTTGGTGCAATTTTTCACAAACATGCCGGTCAGCCTTTTTCTTCCCTCCTGCCGCGAGAACAGTGGGCCATCGAAGGACTAAGTGTCGCAGAAGCCAATTCTTCATTCGCCAACCTTAGGCAGCAAAGATGGATTGAATCTGTATATAAGAGTTGGGGGGAGCGATTATTCTATATTCCTGCTTCGCTGATGGAGACATTGACGATTGCTTACGCACAAAGAGTGGGTATAACTGTTGAAAAGATGGCACAGCATGGTCATGTACTTCAGGAAGGAAAGCCGGATATTGCTGCAGAGCTGCTTCATCTGATCGCGTGGATCGAAAGAGAAGGACTTCCTTTAACAGGGAAGGGCACTATACATAAGAAAAGTGTTCAAAAGTTAAGTGTAATCACGGTATTATCTTCGACAGACTTTGATGGTTTGGGCATCCGATATGAACATTCGGATCTGTATCCGACCCACGTAGCTATTCTTCTCGATCTACTGCTCAGTCTGAATCTCGTTCAGAAGTCAGATGGCCGAATTCAGATTGTAGATCATCGATTACAAAAATGGTTGAAGCTCTCGTGGAGACATATGCATCGGGAAATATATCAAGCGTGTATGGAAAGATACGGAGAAGCTGAACCCGTGTTGCAGCATTTCCGTTATCAATTGGCAGTGTTTGCTCCCGAAAAGAATATATGGTGCCATATAGAGAATTCGGAATTGACACCACGGGTCAGGGGCTGGCTCTACGCACTGGCTGGCTGGGGTTATGGTGAAGTAGGAGAAGATCAGTCCGGAGAGCTGGCATTCCGCTGGTTGATCGAACCACAGAGCCTGTTAAATCGGGAACATGAGATGGTAAGTGAGACGGAGCCGTGTGGATTCTATATCCAGCCTGATTTTGAAATGTTGGTGCCACCGGACGCAGGGCCTGATGTGATCTGGATGCTGGAGCAATGCGCAGAACGGGTGACGCGTGATCGAATGTCGATCTACCGCATGACAAGAGAACGATTCATTTCGGCCATAGCCAGCGGGTATGGATTACCTGCAGTGATAGAGTTTCTGGATCAATATGCGCTGACAGGTATACCGGAGAATGTACGGATTGCGTTAGCAGATTGGGGCAAGGAGACGGATGCTGCACCATTGACTGTATATAGAAGTATGGAGGTAATGGAGGGAAGTACAGGCTCCGCAGATGATCCGAAGTTATTAGAAAAAGATATGTTTAGCGGTGTATATTCTTCTTTCTACACTCCCGATAATCAAGGTCTGGTTGATGTCCCTGCTTCTCTGCATGGGTTGGAGCATGATCATTCTGTCATTGAGAAGAAGTTCTCTCTGTTGGGATTTGAGGAGATACCGGAGAACTGGTACAAGGAGTGGCGTCGATATCATAGTTCAACCGCACGACAGATTGCTGCCAAAGCCATTGAGTGGCAGACAAAGCTGGGGATACAACAGGAAAATCGTACGCAATACCTCATTCCACATCAGGTAGAGGGTCATGAACAATGGACTTTAAGCGGTTGGTGCATGTTGGATTCAAGTGAAAATACATCAGAGACGGAATGGCGTACATTCTCCCCGTCAGAGTGGGATACAATGCGTCTTATCCTGCCAGATGATGTCATAACCTGACTATTTCACGTGAATATCAGGTTGAAAGGCGAATTTTCGAGTTCCCCCTATTTCTAATTGCAGGAAAAACTCTTCTTAACTATTCATGGATATGCTATGATGAGGTAGTCTACGTTAAGTAGAACTTTATATATAGATAGGATGAATATTTCATGAGCGTAGCGGAAATGAACACGGTCGATATGGCCCAAGTGTTAACGGGCGCATATGAACTGGGCGACATGATTAACCAATCTGCCGAAGTATCGGATTATTTATATTGGAAGCAGCAAGTCGAGACTACCCCTGAGATTCAGATGGGGATTCGGAAGCTGAATGCCAAGAAGGAATTGTTTGAAGAAACACAGCGTTTCGGTCATTTTCACCCGGATTATCATGCAGCAAAAGACCAGGTGAAGGCTCTGGAACAGGAGTTGGAAAATTTCGAGGCGGTAATTCGCTTCAAACAGGCAGAGAAGTCCCTAGATGATATGTTATTCCAGATGTCAGAGACCATTGCATTTGCAGTGTCAACGACCATTAAAGTACCGAGCAATGACCCGAATCCGAAGGGCGGCTGCGGTAGTGGCGGCAAGTGTGGTTGCAGTTAAGTAATCATTATAGAAGGGCGGGGAACGATGATGTTTGCGGAAAGGACAGGATTCATTATTTGGGTCAGTGATTTGAAGGCTGCCCGTAATCTCGAAAAATATGGCACCGTGCATTATATCTCCCGCCGTATGCATTATGTGGTCATGTATGTTAATGCAGAACGGGCAGATGATACGATGAAAAATGTGAAGCGGCTTTCCTATGTGCGCAAGATCGAACGCTCGTATCGTAATGAGATCAAAACCGAGTATGCCAGCAAAACGATGGACAAAACGAGCTTTTACGGAATATAGAAGAGAAACTGGAGGGACCCTTTGGGGTCGCTCTTTTCTTGAATTAAACACAAATTGGCTATTGTGAAAAAAAGTTAAACTTACGCCTTGAGGTTGCGGGACTAATGTTGTAATATATTTGGTAATAAATAGATAGAAAGTCCTATCTGGTGGAGAGTGATTCCCATGCGTGATAAGGTGATGCAACGTTGGAGCACCTACGAGCCGTTTTTCGTGGCTCTTGGAGACAAGAAAGTGGCCGACATCGTCATTACCCATCATGCCAAGATGCGGTATGCAGACCGTATTGAGCCTGCACGTAGTGATGATGACCATATTGCGGCGTGGTTATGGGAGTGTCTGAAGCAGGACCGTATAACACCATACTACCGTAATGAACAGGACGTCTACCTGATTGATGAGGATCTGGTGGTGGTCGCCGAATTTTCCGAACTTGAAGGAGAATATGATATTGCGGGCAACCCGCTGCACAAAATGATTGTAGTTACGTTTCTGGGACGTATGTCGGAGACCATTGAATTAAGGGACCTGAAGTCATATTATTCATGGTTAAGACATTCAAGAAGAATGACGCTGGTCAAAAATAGCCGTAAGCATAAGTAAGCCTGAGTAGATTCAATATGTTGAAATCATAGATTCAAGTATTATCGCATGCAGACAAGCTGCATGCTTTTTTTGTTGCCAAGCGGGAAATCGGCTACAATGTAGAGAGTGTAATCGAAGAGGGGCGAAGATATGAATTTTCACCAATTGCATATTTTTTATACGGTAGCAGAGAAGGGGAGTTTCTCAGCTGCTGCACAAGCATTACATATGACTCAACCGGCAGTAACGATGCAGATTCAATCATTGGAGGACTATTTTGGGACCAAGTTACTGCATCGTTCCACCAAAAAAATAGAATTGTCCGAGGCGGGCCGGACTTTATTGCCTCATGCGAAACGGAGTGTAGAGCTGGTCAGACAGACGGACGAAGCGATGTCGGCGTTTACTCAGATGTTACAAGGTCGACTCCAGCTGGGAGCCAGTTTAACGATCGGGGAATATGTGCTTCCGCGCATGCTCGGACCATTTGCGCTTCAATATCCGGATATTTCAATCGTCATGAAAGTGATGAATACAACGCAAATTATGGATGATATATTAAAGCACCAGCTTAATTTTGGTCTGATTGAAGCGCCAGTGCACCACCCGGACATGATTGTAGAGCCTGTCATGCAGGACGAGCTGAAACTGATTGTACCTGCCGGGCATGATCTGGCTAAGCGTAGCAAAGTGAATATTGAGGATGTCATGAATTATCCTTTTGTGCTGCGTGAGAAGGGCTCGGGTACTCGTCAGGTGATGGAAGACCAATTGCAAAAGAAAAAGATTGATCCACAGGATATGAATGTTGTAATGGAACTTGGCAGTACAGGAGCGGTAAAATCAGCCGTGGAGGCAGGGGTAGGTATTACGATGTTATCTCCTTCTTCGGTGCAGCATGAACTGGCTCTGGGACTCGTTCATATTGTGGATATCCGCGGACTCGAATTCAAAAGGCAGTTCTATGCCATCCATCTAAAATCGTCCTTGTTGCCCCTGTCAGCAGTCGCTTTCCTGAATTATCTGCGTCAGCAGGAGCAGCCTGTGTCGGTTCATAAGACGGGGAAAGCATAATAGTTGGCAACATCAATGATAGATAAGAGTGAATCATAATCAATTTTACACAAAGGAGCTGTTGTTCATGGATCAGCGCCAAGGACGCTGTGATCTTCATATGCATAGTCAGGCTTCCGATGGAATCCAGCCACCTGCTGATAATGTGAAGCTTGCCAAACAAAAAGGGCTATCTGCGGTTGCCTTAACGGACCATGATACAGTAGCTGGTGTAGCAGAAGCACAGCAAGCGGGAAAAGAGTACGATATTGATGTTGTTGCCGGAGTGGAGATCAGCACTCGGGCTGGTGGAAAAGATATTCATGTGCTCGGGTATTATGTGAATACGGAGGATGAGCATTTCCTGCAACGGTTGCGCGGATTACGAGAAGCGCGAGATGAGCGGAATCATCTGATTATCGCCAAGCTTCAGGAACTCGGGCTTGATATAAGCTGGCAGGAGGTACTGGATGAGCTGGGACGACCGTTAGAGCCGGATGAGAGTATTGGCAGACCTCATATGGCCGATGTGCTGGTGAAGAAGGGATACGCTGTTGACATGCGGGATGCATTTGATCGGTATCTTGCTGAAGGCAAGCCAGGCTTCGTATCTGTACCCCGCGTTGCACCCGAGGATGCGTGCGAGTGGATCAGAGCCGCAGGTGGGGCCGCTGTGATTGCGCATCCGGGTCTCTATAACGATGATGAATTGGTGCGACGTATCATCGAAGACTCTCGTCCAGATGGCATTGAGGTGTTTCATTCGGACCATGGCCCGGAAGAGGAACGCAGGTATGGTAAGCTGGCCAAGGAATACGATCTAATTGAAACAGGTGGATCTGATTATCATGGCAAACGGCAAGGTGTTGTTTTCCACGGAGATCTTGGTAGCAAGACCGTGACGGTTGATGTGTTGGAAAGGCTGAAGGCAGCTGCTTCACAGCAAAAAGTAGAGTAAGCGAGACGTTGCAACGCTCTATCTGACTATAATACATTCTGTATTACTGGGATGCATTTTAAGTAAAAGTAGTAAAGGACATGCAAACATGATAGGGCTGAACCTTCATGTTTGCATGTCCTTTTTTTGTGCTCAAAAGAGTCTACGTAATCGAATAATTTACCCAATCGCCACGTGTAGCCCCAAGACGCTCGAATAATTGCTGTGCCCGCTCATTGGTCACTGCTGTGATCCAGGACATATAAGCACAGCCATGATCACGCGTATACTGCTGACAGTGTGCAAATAATTTGGCTTCTGCTTCGCCCTCTCTGAATGTTTCCGTAACAAATAGGTCATTCATGATGGCAACACGCTCTGCTTTCATCGTGCTGTATGTAAAGAACAGGGTGGAAAATCCGATAAGCTCCCCATCCTGTTCTGCCACGAATTGAGCACCGATCTGCTGATTAAGCAGGTTGTTGATCAGAAGCTGGATGGATTGATCACCAGGCCAAGGGTTGTTGTAGAATCCCACCACATAGTCATGCATTAATGCCATCAGGGGTTTCAGATCATCAGGTTGCGTTTCTCTGATATGTATGGTCATGATACACTTCCTTTAACTATAAATTTTATTCATCACAATTGAATTATTATACATATAAATGAATTAATATTCAATAAAATGATAAATAATCTGAGCTTCACATATCATTGAAACAAGTAATGCAACACAAAAATCCCCTGAACCGTTAATGGTCAGGGGATTCTGTCTTTGTTACTTTTACATCTATATAATTTGAACTAATCATTTACACGATAACGGAGAGGACAGAAAAAACCTGAAAAAGCGAAGCGTGCGCCTTTATCACCGGATTTTCCCTTGAGAAAAGGGAATCAAAAAATCTGGGGATAACAGCGATTGGAAGGTTGTTCTGTCATCGTAGTGTCAGTGTAAATAATCTTTAGTTCAACTTATATATACTATCCATTTTTAATCGTGGATGGCAGACTTTTGATCAATTCATCATTTGGCGTGACAAACAAGGTTTTCTGATGATCATAGATGACAAAACCTGGCTTTGCACCACTTGGTTTGCGCACATGACGGATAAACGTGTAATCCACAGGCACACTGCTGGACTCCTTGGCTTGGCTGAAATAGGCAGCAAGCTGTGCTGCTTCTTCCAATGTAGCTTCACCAAAGTCCGTACTGCGAATAACGACATGTGAACCTGGAATGTCTTTGGTATGCAGCCAAGTGTCGTTGGAAGAAGCGAGACGGTTAGTCACGTACTCGTTCTGCAGGTTGTTTTTGCCCACAAGAATATCGATTCCCTCAGAGGAGGTGAACTGGTGTACGGTCGGACGGTCACTTTTCTTCTTCTTTTTACCTTTTTTATTACGGTCTCGAAGGTATCCTTGCTGCACAAGCTCATCCCGTATTTCCTCAATATCGTTCATGGATGCAATGGATAGCTGCTGTAACAGGTTATCGAGATAGTTAATTTCGTCTTTGGTTTTGCTAAGCTGCTCATGAATGACAGCCAAACTGTTCTTGTATTTGTTATACCGCTTGAAATAACGTTGTGCGTTGTCAGACGGTGTGAGCAGTGGATCAAGCTGAATGGTAATGTTGGCTTGGTCTTCATCGTAGAAGTTCACAAGCTCCACGCTCTTGTCCCCTTTGTAAACCTGATGCAGAGAGGCAAACAACAACTCACCCCATAGTCTGAACTTGTCCGCATCGTCCGCTTCCAGAAGATCCTTGTTCAGGTTGTCCAGCTTTTTGATGTTCTTGCTTCGCTCATTCTGTAGAAAACGGAGCAGATCACTTACTCTCTGTTTAACCGTGTCCCGTTCAGCCTTGTCTCCGTAATAATCTTCCATGCATTTGCTCATCGTGTCATAGGTTTTCTCCAAGTCCTGAATGCTCTGAAGATGAACGGCCGAGAAAATCATTTTGCCTTTGGCGTTCATTCCGGTTACAGGAGTATAGAGATGATCTCTGACAGGTCCCATCACAGCTTCAAAAGCGTTCCAGAGTGCACCAGCCTCAACTCGGCTCTCACCCTCCGCCACAGCCTGAGTGCTCGCTGTGCCTTCAGCAGCAATCTCACGAGCAGCAATCTCTCCCGCAATTAACGGGCTAAGACCGCTAAAGGAGTTCACAAGCCAGCGTGATGCCTCTTCCTCAGCGGCATGATAGCTGTCCTCGAATGCTGTACGACTCACTTCGAGCGGATTACTTTTATGTTGCTCGGGTGGGGCAGTATACGCGAATCCAGGCATGATTACCCGGTAGCTACTGATGGAAGGAGTCACATGATGAATGCCATCCAGAATCGTTCCAGTTACGGGATCAAGCAAAATAATATTACTGTGACGCCCCATCAATTCAATGATGATCCGTTTAACCGAAACATCCCCCAGTTCGTCGCGCTGGCGCACATTGATGTGGATAATACGCTCCATGCCAATCTGACGGATCTCCTCAATGATTGCACCTTCACAGTGCTTGCGGAGCAGCATGCAGAACATGGGTGCTTCCGTAGGGTTAAGGAATGTCTTTTCCGTAAAATGCACACGGGGATAGGTTGGGCTTGCCGAAACAAGCAATTTACTATTTCCGCGCTGAGCACGCAGTGTGAGAACTACGTCATGGCCATTCGGCTGATGGATTTTGCTGATACGTCCACCAATGCAGCCTTGCAGTTCATGAACAATGGCCCGTGTTACGATGCCGTCCAATGCCATTTTTTCCACTTCCTCTCTCTATCGAGCATCTGCATTTATCATGGCAAATGCTTCATCTATATAACTGAAACGTGCAACCAGGTATGTAAAAAAACAAGGACTGGCTGCAGATTCTTCGTTGCTTTCCTGTTGAACGCTGGAATTGGTACTGCGCAGAACATCGCAGACTTTTATTTTAGCCTATTCTGTCCATCAGGGAAAGGATTCACCTTCCGGGTGCTAATCACAGACCTGTCCGAATACATATAGAGCAGGTAGTTTGTCCGGCATAGTGTACAGCCTGTCGACCAGCACGCCGGTGAAACATGTGAGCTTATTTAGCAGATGAAATACAGACTGGGAGGGAAACTTGAAGCATGGAACATACCAAGTGGCATCAACTTAGTGATGAAGAGCTTCGTAACACTCTTGGCGTCAGCCCGCAGGAAGGATTGACGGATGAAGCTGTAGCAGAGAAGAGGAAAGTGGTCGGTTCGAATGAGCTGAGCGAGGGGAAACGCATTTCTCCAATTACATTGCTCTTGAATCAGTTCAAGGATTTTATGGTGCTGGTGTTGATGGGAGCAACGTTGGTATCCGGATTGCTGGGTGAGTACCTGGATGCGGTAACGATTGTAGCTATTATCGTACTGAATGCGATTCTGGGGTTTGTACAGGAATTCCGGGCTGAACGATCTCTTCGTGCATTGAAACAGTTGTCTGCACCTCTTGCCAAAGTGCTTCGTTCAGGCCAGGAAGTACACCTTGCCGCCAAACAACTTGTCCCCGGGGATATTGTCATGGTGGAGAGTGGGGACCGCATACCCGCTGATGTGCGCTGGCTGCAAACGAACAGTCTGGATGTGGAGGAGTCAGCCCTCACCGGCGAATCGGTTCCCGTAAGCAAACATTGCCTTCCGATTGCCGATGAGGATGTTCCGCTTGGTGATCAGAAGAATATTGGTTTTATGGGTACCATGGTCACTCGTGGTACCGCCAAAGGTGTGGTTATCCGTACGGGGATGGAGACAGAGATGGGCAAAATCGCCGATCTGATCCAGAATACGGAGGAGCAGGAAACACCGTTACAGCACAGGCTGGAACAACTGGGCAAAATTCTGATTTTTGTCGCATTGGGATTAACCATTATGGTTGTCGTCGCCGGGATATTGCACGGACAACCAGCCGTTGGCATGTTTCTGGCAGGGGTCAGTCTCGCGGTGGCTGCCATACCGGAGGGTCTGCCGGCCATTGTAACCATTGCACTCGCACTTGGCGTGCAGCGAATGATCAAACGTAAAGCCATTGTACGCAAACTGCCTTCTGTCGAAACCCTTGGCTGTGCATCCGTAATCTGTTCGGATAAGACAGGCACGCTCACTCAAAACAAGATGACGGTAACGGATGTGTGGCTGGAGGGACGCAGCATCAAGGTTACCGGAGATGGTTATGCACCTGAAGGGCAGATGCTGGAGAACGGTCGAACGGTGGAATTGAAGAGTGATCAATCCCTACGCAGAATGCTCCAGATCAGCGCACTTTGCAACAATGCCAGTATTGTTGAGAGTGTTGCAAGCGAGGTGGGGAGCAAGAAAAAGGGCAAGGATAATAAAAAGGACGGCAAGAAAAACACGAAAAAAGGTGATCTCCAAGAAGAAACGGTCAAGCGAGACAATGTATTCTGGGAGCTGAAAGGTGATCCGACGGAAGGGGCACTGGTCACACTGGCCTCCAAAATGGGGCTTACTCCTGCCGGACTCAAAGAGTTGTATGCCCGCCAGCAGGAATTCCCGTTTGATTCGGAGCGGAAACGCATGTCGGTCCTGGTTCATCATCAGGGGGGCCGAATGATCTACACCAAAGGTGCACCGGATGTGTTAATCGGACACTGTAGTTATATTTTGTGGGAAGGTAAGGTCGTGCCTTTCACTGGAACACTGCGACAGAAAGTGATGGCAGCTAACGAGAGCATGGCTGGAGCAGCACTGCGTGTCCTCGGAATGGCCTACCGTGAAGTGCGGCCGGAAGAAAAAGTGGCTGACGAACACGCCGCCGAAAGTCAACTTGTCTTCGTAGGACTTGCAGGTATGATAGATCCACCGCGTCGTGAAGTGCGAGATGCAATTGCCACATGCCGCAAAGCGGGCATTCGTACCGTCATGATCACAGGTGATCATGGAACAACGGCAGAAGCCATTGCTCATCAGCTGGGGATTCTTCCCCGCGGAGGCGCGTCGTTAAGTGGTCAACAACTGGCAGGCATGACAGACGAGCAACTGGATAAACAGGTAGAGGGCATCTACGTGTTCTCAAGGGTATCTCCAGAACACAAGCTTCGCATCGTAAAATCGTTACAGCGCAAAGGGCATGTCGTCGCCATGACAGGAGATGGAGTCAATGATGCTCCAGCCATTAAAGCGGCAGACATCGGGATTGCGATGGGTATTACGGGTACAGATGTCACGAAGGAAGCTTCGGCGCTGATTCTGAGTGATGATAACTTCTCAACCATTGTGGCTGCCATTGAAGAAGGCCGTAATATTTATGAGAACATCCGCAAGTTTATCCGTTATTTGCTGGCATCGAACGTAGGCGAGATTCTAACAATGTTTTTTGCGATGATGATGGGCTTGCCCCTGCCACTCGTACCGATTCAGATTCTGTGGGTTAACCTGGTCACGGATGGATTACCTGCCATGGCGCTTGGGGTAGATCAGCCTGAAAAAGATTTGATGGAACACAAACCCCGCGGCGCCAAGGAAAATATTTTTGCGCGGAGACTGGGTTGGAAAATCGTCAGCCGGGGTGTCTTGATTGGATTATGTACACTTGGGGCCTTCTGGCTTACCCTTCAGGCTTCACCGGATAACCCGGGTCAACTGATTAAGGCACAGTCTGTTGCTTTCGCTACACTCGTTTTGGCGCAACTTATTCATGTCTTTGACTGCCGTAGTTCGCGGTCGATCTTCCATCGGAACCCACTACAGAACAAATATCTGGTTCTTGCCGTGATTTCATCGGTTGTACTGATGCTGGTTGTGATGTACGTTGAACCGTTGCAGCCGATCTTCAAAACCGTACCTCTAGGATTACGTGAATGGGCGATCTGTATCGTTGCCGCAGGTATCCCGACGTTCCTTATGGGCGCAGGCAGCGTGTGGGGTGGTCGTCGTAACCGCCGTCGCATGGGTGGTTCTGGCCGCTTCGTACCGAAAAGTACAAAGTTTTCGGCATAAAATCAATAGCTTTTCCTGATCCATTTCGGTATGCTATCCTCAAAATGATTCGAAGCGGAAGCTTTGGCATTTTGCAGGATAGCTTTTTTTGTGTAAATGTTGAATATGAATTTCTATGGTAATCCTGTAGAAGAGCAAGAATATAGCTTTGGCAGCAGACTGCCAAAAGGAGTGGGCAAGATTATGGAATTCACGAAAATGCATGGACTTGGTAACGATTTTATCGTTGTATTTGGTGAGAAGGAGCTTCCGGTAGATGCAGCAGAATTGGCTGTGAAATGGTGCAACCGTTTCTTCGGCATCGGTGCGGATGGCCTGGTTTATATACTGCCTTCGGAGAAGGCGGACTTTCAGATGCGCATTATGAATTCGGATGGTTCGGAAGCAGAGCAGTGTGGCAATGCCATTCGCTGTGTATCCAAATATGTATACGATCATGGTCATGTCAGCCAGGAGCAGATTACCATTGAAACGATTGGGGCAGGCGTACAACCTGTAAGTCTCAACATTCGTGATGGTAAAGTGGAAACGGTTCGTGTCGATATGGGTGAGCCGATCTTGAACGGTCTTCAAGTACCGACAACGGTGGATGCGAATCCCGTGGTTGATCACCACATTGAAGCGAATGGACATGCGTTCAAATTCACTGCGGTATCCATGGGTAACCCGCATGCGGTCATCTACGTTGATGATGCTGTGAATTTTGACCTCACAACTTGGGGCCCACTTCTTGAAGTACATCCGATGTTCCCGAAAAAAATCAATGTGGAATTCGCCACAGTTCGTGACCGTGGATATGTGGACATGCGTGTATGGGAACGCGGAGCTGGTCCAACACTTGCTTGCGGAACCGGAGCTTGTGCAACACTGGTATCTTCTGTCCTGAATGGACATACAGATCGTACAGCCATCATCAGCCTCAAGGGTGGAGATCTTCACATTGAGTGGAATGAAGCTGACAATCATGTGTACATGACCGGACCTGCTGAAGTTGTTTTTAAGGGAATCACTTCATAAAAAGTGGAAGGTTTAACCAAAGAGGCCTGAGGGCCTCTTTTTTTGTCAAAAAGGACAGGTCGTGTCTCCTGTACAGAGACATATTGGGGGCTGTATGGCAAGAAAGTCCATATGAGCTGGATACTCATCAAAAACCTGTGTTTTTCTTCGTTTTTTAGCGTTTTTTGTGTTACATTAGTATGTAAATGATCACAGCTAGGCGGGGGGAAATGGGATGAAGGCGGATTTGCGCAAAGTTATGCAGGAACGGGTTCTCGTTGGAGATGGGGCCATGGGAACATTTCTGTACCAAATGGGGTTCCCGGTAGGGATTTCATATGAAGAATTAAATTTGATTTCACCTGAAGTGGTGGCGGATGTACATCGCCGTTATCGGGATGCAGGTACAGAAATATTCGAAACAAATACGTATTCTGCCAATTACGACAAGTTGTCCAAGTTCGGTCTGGAGTCCAAGGTGGAGGACGTGAACCGTGCAGGTGTACGCATTGCCAAAGAGGTAGCCGGAGATACCGGTTATGTGCTTGGTGCAGTTGGTTCCATTCGAGGTGGCAAGCGGACGAACGTGTCAACGAGTGAACTGAAACGCTTTTATCAACAACAGATCTCTGCACTGCTTGATGAAGGCGTGGATGGCATTTTGCTTGAGACCTTCTATGATATCGAGGAAATGGATATTGCCCTTTTGCAAGCGCGCAAGCTAAGTGATCTGCCCGTGATTGGACAGTTCGCGGTAGAGGATGTAGGACACACACTGGACGGATATACAATGCCTGAAGCCTTCCGTATTATGCGGGAGCAGGGTGCGGACGTCATTGGTTTTAACTGTCGCTCAGGTCCAAACGGGATTATGCGTGCCATGGAAACCGTCTCCGGACGTATTGGTATTCCAATGTCCGTCTACCCGAACGCGGGTGCCGCAGATTATGTGGATGGTCAGTTCCGTTATGGTGCGACTCCGGAGTACTTTGGTCAGACGGCAGTGCAATTTGCTGAACTGGGTGCTCGTATTATCGGTGGTTGCTGTGGTACGACACCTGATCATATTACCGCTATGAAAGAGGCGCTTGCTGACTATGTGCCTTCGCCCATTCTGGAGCCTGATCCGTCAGAATCCAAACCGCGCATCGTGTTGCATGAAAATGTGGATGAGCGTTCCGGACGTGGAGGACAGCCTACAATCGTTGATCTGGTCAAGCAGCGTCACACGGTCATTGTTGAACTTGACCCGCCACGTGACTTGGACATTGCCAAGTTCATGAAGGGTGCCGAGACACTGAAAGCAGCAGGAGCCGATGCCCTGACACTGGCCGATAACTCACTCGCGGTTACACGGATGAGCAACATGGCGCTGGGTCACCTCGTTCAGGATCGCACGGGTCTTCGTCCACTTGTGCATATTGCCTGCCGTGACCGGAATCTGATTGGAACACAGTCACACATGATGGGTTTTGATGCTCTGGGCATTAATCATGTACTGGCTGTAACAGGAGATCCTGCAAGATTTGGTGATTTGCCGGGTTCAAGCTCGGTATACGATCTGACTTCTTTTGAAATCATACGCATGATCAAACAGTTGAACGATGGAGTGGCTTTCTCAGGTAAACCGCTGAAGCAAAGAGCTGGTTTTGTAATTGGAGCGGCATTTAATCCTAATGTGAAATATTTGGAGAAAGCTGTACAACGTCTGGAGAAGAAAATTGCCTCTGGCGCTGATTACATCATGACACAACCGATCTATGATCCTGAGTTGATTGTAGCAATGCACGAAGCGACCAAACATCTGGATGTGCCCATTTTTGTAGGTGTAATGCCGCTGGCGAGTGGACGGAATGCAGAGTATCTGCACAACGAGGTTCCCGGAATTCAGCTCTCGGATGAAGTGCGTTCCCGTATGGCAGGTCTGGAAGGCGAAGAAGGCCGTGCGATGGGGGTGAAAATTGCCAAGGAATTGCTGGACGTAGCAACAGCGCATTTCAAAGGCATCTATCTTATGACACCGTTTATGTTCTACGGCATGACGGCCGAACTGACTCAATACGTATGGGAGAAGTCGGAGCATCAATGTCCTACTTGTTTCAACCCTAATAATCAATTACAATAGTAAAACGGATGTGATGCCGATGTCATTCAGTATGACCGGATACGGTCAATCCGCCTTTCATTTTGGCGGCTATAAGGTACAATTAGAGATCAAATCTGTTAATCATCGTTACTGCGAAGTGATGATGCGTCTGCCAAGAGAGTGGACGTATTATGAAGATGGTTTGAGGAAGATCGTACAGAGTCGTTTGAAACGTGGGCGGATTGATGTTTATGTAATGAAAGAAAAAGAGGAAGACCAGGCTCTTCCCGCTGTTCTGAATGAACAGACGGTCAGGGCCTATCTGCAGGCTGCAGAGCAACTGGAGACCCAATATGGAATGCAGGGCAAACCAAGTATTGTGGATATGCTTGGGCTGCCGGACGTCATGGTTCATTCAGATGGGACAAGTTCCATTCCTGAAGAGCAGAAGGACGAATGGGAGCGAGTTTTGCAGGAAGGATTGAAAGAGGCTCTGTCCAGCCTTGAACAGATGCGCGCTCGCGAGGGTCTTCATCTGGCCAGTGATCTGGAACGGAGGATTACCCGTCTGGAGTCACTGCATACCGAGATGCTTGATCTTGCACCGACTGTGGTAAGTGATTACCGCAACAAGCTAAGACAGAGGCTTACGGAAATGCAGGAAGAAGGCTCTTTCCCTTTTGATGAGCATAAATTGGGTATGGAAATTGCAATGTTTGCCGATCGTTCTAACATAGAAGAGGAGCTTACGCGTCTACAGAGTCACTTTGGACAGAGCAGGGAACTGCTGAAGAGTGATGAGCCCGTAGGTCGTAAGTTGGACTTTCTAATTCAAGAGATGAATCGGGAAGTCAATACGATTGGATCAAAAGCCAACCATTTGGCTCTGGTGAATCGTGTTGTCGAGATGAAGGCGGAGCTGGAGAAGATTCGTGAGCAAGCTGCGAATATCGAATGAACGGCCACATTTCGGCAAAAGAGTCGCATGTATAGGGGGAAGAACCTGATTATGGCAATCAAACTCATTAACATTGGATTCGGTAACATCGTATCGGCGAACCGGATTATATCCATCGTGAGTCCGGAATCGGCGCCGATCAAGAGAATTATACAAGAGGCAAGAGATCGTCACATGCTGATTGATGCAACGTACGGAAGACGTACTCGTGCCGTAATTATTACGGATAGCGATCATGTCATTCTGTCTGCGGTTCAGCCTGAGACGGTCGCCCATCGTCTTTCTTCGAAAGATGATGATAACGACGAATAAAATGGAGTGTAATATGTCTAAGGGATTACTGGTAGTGTTGTCCGGCCCATCTGGGGTCGGGAAGGGTACTGTATGCAGCGCTTTGCGCAAACGGGTGCCGGAATTGATCTATTCCGTATCGGCGACAACCCGTCAGCCTCGTCTTGGTGAAGAACATGGTGTGAACTATTTCTTCAGAAGTCATGAAGAGTTCCAGAACATGATTGCTGAAGATCAATTGTTGGAACATGCGGAGTATGTTGGTAATTATTACGGAACACCGCGTGATTTTGTAGAGAAAACGATTAACGAAGGCCGCGACATCATTCTGGAGATTGAGGTTCAAGGCGCGTTAAAAGTGAAAGAGAAATTCCCGGAAGGCATCTTTGTTTTCCTGCTTCCTCCTTCATTGGACGAGCTGAAAGATCGCATTCAGGGCCGTGGTACCGAAAGCCAAGCGACCATTGATCACCGGATGTCCGTGGCGGTTGATGAAATCAGTCTGCTGGAGCAGTATGATTATGCTGTTGTTAATGATGAAATTGATTTGGCGTGCAAGAGAATAGAAAGCATCATAATCGCCGAACATTGTAAGATCAATAAATAATCCCTTTTGCCGCTGCAGAATGCGATATAAGTGGGGCAGTTGTCATATCATATACTGAAGCACTCCTTCTCGGAATGCCCGGGTGTGAAGACATGCCACATCAGTTCTGTCAGGCGGCAACTTGTGATTATACTAATGCGAAGAGGTGTTTGTTAATATGCTGTATCCTTCTATTGATGAAATGATGAACAAAGTCGACAGCAAGTATTCCCTTGTTGTTGCTGCTTCCCGCCGGGCTAGACAGCTACGTGAAGGTGAAAAATCGGATTTAAGAGGTGCGAGATCCCATAAACAAGTTGGCGTTGCACTGGAAGAAATCTATGGAGACCTGCTCGTTGTCATCAAAGGACAGGACGAAGAAGAAGAGTAAGCCGCCTGCGGCTGCTCTTCAACTGCATACGGCGTAAGCCGGATTAATTGACAACCGCGAGGTTGTTATTTTTTTACGAATAAGCATATTTTAACGGAATCTTACTTAGACGTCGTATAAATATCGGGGGAAATAAACATGTTGAACGGTAAAAAAATCGTGCTTGGTGTGACTGGCGGCATAGCCGCTTACAAAGCGGCAACATTATGCAGCAGACTGGTACAAAAGGGAGCGGACGTTCATGTAATTATGACAGCTTCCGCTACACAGTTTATTACCGAATTGACGCTGCAAACGTTGACCCGAAACACCGTATATACCGATACATTTGATGAGCGTGAACCAGCAGTTGTATCTCATATTCATCTGGCCGATCTGGCGGATCTTGTTCTGGTTGCTCCGGCAACAGCCAATGTGATTGCCAAGATGGCGCATGGCATGGCAGATGATATGCTCTCAACAACTCTTCTTGCGACGACAGCCCCTGTCATGATTGCTCCAGCGATGAATGTACATATGTATGATCATCCAGCTGTAAAGCATAATATGAACCTGCTTGTTGAACGGGGCGCCATGATGATTGAACCGGGTGAAGGTTTGCTTGCGTGTGGATATGTGGGCAAGGGACGTCTGGAAGAACCGGAGAGCATTGTGGATGTGGTGGAACGTTTCTTTGAACAGCGCGAGTCTGCAGACATTAGCCAGCAGGGACAAGCTTCATTGTTACAAGGCAAGAAGGTTGTTGTTACGGCTGGAGGTACGATTGAGCGCATTGACCCAGTACGATACATTACGAACGATTCATCTGGCAAAATGGGATTTGCCATAGCTGCAGCTGCGCGTGATCTGGGGGCGGATGTGAAATTGGTTATGGGCAATACCCAAGCCAAGCCACCGGAGAACGTTGAGTTGATTTCTGTACAGTCTGCACAGGATATGTATGAAGCCGTAACACGCGAGTGGGACGATGCTGATATCGTAGTTAAGGCTGCGGCAGTTGCCGATTATCGTCCAAAGGAAGTTTATACCGAGAAGATCAAGAAGAAAGGCGACACATTGTCGCTCGAACTTGTTAAAAATATAGATATTCTTGAAACGCTGGGCAAACAGAAGACCCATCAGTTTTTGATTGGTTTTGCTGCGGAGACTCAGTCGGTTGAGATGTATGCACGTGAGAAATTGGAACGGAAAAACTGTGATCTGATCGTAGCCAATGATGTAACCCGCACGGGTGCAGGATTTGGAACAGACACCAACGCGGTACATATCTATGACCGGGAAGGTTTGGTGGAGGAGCTTCCAGTGTTGGCCAAGGACGATGTGGCTCATCGGTTGCTCCGGATTGCGGCGGAGCGCATTGCCGGGAGGAATTAGGATATGGAGATTGCCAAGGTCATAGTTGATGTTCCCGTGAAGGAAACAGACCGGCCGTTTGATTACCTGGTACCTGAATCGATGAAGGAATGGATCGAGATTGGCAGCCGGGTGGGTGTACCTTTTGGGCATCGGACGGTGCAGGGATTCGTGATTGATCTTGTGCCGCGTACCGGAGAGGAATCATTCAAGCTTAAGCAGATTCAGGAGTTGCTGGACATTGTTCCCCCGTTGTCAAAGGATTTGGTTGAGTTGGCTGAATGGATGAGTGGACGTTACGCCAGTAACCGGATTTTGTCATTGCAGGTCATGGTGCCGACGGCATTGAAAGGGAAAGCAGAGCGATACATCTCGCTGGGAGATGTACTTGATGGACAGATGGCGGGTGCACAACCGGATGATGAGGTGTTATTTGATTGGGGAGAAGAGTCTACGACAGAGAAAGTACAGCAGGATATCATCCGTTTTGTCAAAAGTCGGGGTCAGGTACCGCTGCAACAACTGAGTCGAAAATATCCCAATCATGCTGCACTAATCAAGAAATTATTGCTTGGTGGTGTACTGCTGGAGAGTCAGGCCATCAAGGACAAGTTAAATAAAAAAACGATGAAGTCCGTTGATCTGGCTGTAGATATTGCTGCTGCGCAGGAAGCACTTGCTTCATTCCCGGCGAAAGCACAGCGACAGAAGGAGATTCTGGCTTTTTTGCTGGAAATGAAAGAACTGCTGCCCATGCCGATGAAAGAAGTGTTATCTACACTACAGGTATCGGCTGCGACGATTAAGGGGCTTGAGGAAAAGGGACTGATCGTCACCGAGGACGTTGAGGTCTTCCGTGACCCTTATCAGGGCAGGACGTTCAAACCGACTGAACCGCTGGTTCTGACCGATGAGCAAAAACTTGTCTACGACAATATCAATGGCCGATTGCAGGAACAACGCCATGGAGTATTTTTGTTACATGGTGTTACGGGAAGTGGCAAAACGGAAGTCTATCTCCAAACCATTCAACAATGCATCGAACAGGATCGGCAGGCCATCGTACTGGTGCCCGAGATTGCACTGACACCACAGATGGTAGAGCGCTTCAAAGGGCGCTTCGGTGACCAAGTTGCTGTTATGCACAGTCGTCTGTCTGGCGGTGAACGTTATGATGAATGGCGCAAGATTCGTGAGGGTCAGGTGAAGGTTGCGATTGGGGCGCGTTCAGCCGTATTTGCTCCATTCAGTCGGCTTGGGTTGATCATTATGGATGAAGAACACGAGACTTCCTACAAACAGGAAGAAACTCCGAAATATCATGCTCGTGATGTAGCGGTAAAAAGAGCACAGCAGCATCAGGCCGTGGTTGTTCTGGGTTCAGCGACACCTTCGCTGGAAAGTTATTATGCGGCACGCTCGCAAAGTAATGATGATTTTGCACCACTTTTACTAGAGATGCCAACACGGGCACTGGGGAACAAGCTGCCTGAAGTGCGAATCGTTGACATGCGTGAAGAGTTGAAGGATGGCAACCGCTCCATGTTCAGCAGGGCTTTGCACAAAGGGTTAGAGGAGCGCTTGGAGCGTGGTGAACAGACGGTGCTTCTGCTGAATCGCCGTGGATATTCGACCTTTGTCATGTGCCGAAGTTGTGGATATGTGGCAGGTTGTCCCGAATGTGATATTTCACTGACGTACCATCAGCGCTCCAATAATCTCCGTTGTCATTACTGCGGGTATGCGGAAGCAGCTCCGGAAGTGTGCCCGGATTGTGGAAGTGAGCATATTCGATACTTTGGTACAGGTACACAACGGGTTGAGGAAGAACTTGCGAAGCTATTTCCGGGTATTCGGGTCATACGGATGGATGTGGATACAACAACGGAAAAAGGGGCTCACGAGAAGCTGCTAAAACAGTTTCGTGAGAAAAAGGCTGACGTATTGCTGGGTACCCAGATGGTTGCGAAGGGACTTGATTTCCCGGATGTGACTCTGGTTGGCGTGATAACAGCGGATTCAGCATTGAATTTGCCTGATTTTCGTGCTGCCGAAAAAACGTTTCAGTTACTAACACAGGTAGCTGGCCGAGCTGGTCGACACCAATTGCCTGGTGAGGTGTTTGTTCAGTCCTATACGCCGGAGCACTACTCCATTGGCCATGCGAGTCAGCATGACTACGTGTCATTTGTACGTGAGGAATTGCTGCACCGTCGCAATTTGCAATATCCGCCTTACTGTCGCCTGATTCTGGTGACCTTTTCGCATGAGCAACTTCCGGTATTGATTCGTCTTGCCGAGAACTACACGCGAATACTGAAAGAGAAGGCTAATGCAGCCGGATGGCTCGGCAGTCTGGATCGATTCAGCAATGATGCCTTTGATGTACTGGGGCCGGTAGCATCCCCGATTCCTCGGATCAAGAATAGATACAGATTCCAATGTATGATAAAATGGCGGGGGGATGTAGACGCCATAGGACTTGCTCTGGCAACGGCCCGGCGCATGGACGATGATGTTCAGGCGCAGAAATTGCTTATTAGTCTGGATGTAGACCCGCAAATGTTAATGTAAGCATTTTGCAGCAATGCGGATGTAAACAAGCGGTATAAACATAGATTAAAATGAATACCCCAAAAATACAGATATCGTCCTGAAATTATGATGAGGATTAGGAAGGTGCTTACAACATGTCGATTCGCATTATCGTGCAAGAACCAGATGAGGTGCTCCACAAGAGAGCCAAAGAAGTAACTAAAATTACACCGAACGTACAAAAATTGCTGGATGATATGGCTGATACCATGTACGATGCGGAAGGTGTAGGTCTTGCTGCGCCGCAGGTTGGAATTTTGAAACGTCTGATTGTTATCGACGCAGGTGATGAGCAAGGGCTGATCAAGATGATTAACCCGGAGATCATTGCAAGTGAGGGAGAACAATTTGGACCGGAAGGTTGTCTGAGTATCCCTGGAATTAATGGTGATGTTCGCCGTTTCGAGACCGTTACGGTTAAAGGTCTGGATCGTGAAGGCAAAGAGTTGATTATTACGGGTAGTGGCTTGCTGTCCCGTGCATTCCAGCATGAGATTGATCATCTGGATGGCGTACTCTTTACGGATGTCGCCGAGAAAGTGTACGAAATTGCAGCCGATCAAACGGGACCGCGTCGTAATTAAGGAGTGATCGATTTGAATATTGTTTTTATGGGAACACCTGAATTTGCAGTTCCTTCTCTCGATATGCTGATGGCAGAGGGATACAATGTGGTGGGTGTGGTGACTCAGCCTGATAAACCACAGGGACGCAAAAAAGTACTTACGCCAACACCGGTTAAGGCCGCGGCAGAACGCCACGGTCTGCCGGTGTTTCAACCTGTTAAATTGCGTGATCCGGAAGCCGTAGCCCGCTTGGCTGAATGGAAGCCGGATCTGATCGTGACCGCGGCCTTTGGACAGATTCTGCCCAAAGCCGTGCTGGATATGCCTGTTCGCGGTTGTGTGAACGTGCATGGCTCACTTTTGCCAAAATATCGCGGAGGAGCCCCGATCCAACGTTCCATTATTAACGGGGAGTCCGTGACAGGAGTCACATTGATGTATATGGCTGAAGGCCTGGACACCGGAGATATGATCTCGCGTGTGGAACTGCCGATTACGGACGAAGATACATCAGGATCGATGTTTGATAAATTAAGTGAGGCTGGTTCCAAACTGCTTCAGGCAGAAATGCCACGATTGATTGCAGGCGAGACAACGGCGGTACCTCAGGATGATGCCGAGGCTTCGTATGCTCGCAATCTGACTCGGGATGACGAGAAAATGGACTGGAGTCGTACTTCACGCGAACTGTTCAATCAGATTCGTGGTCTTGTGCCGTTCTCAGGTGCATTCACGATGTGGGATGATCAGGTCTTCAAAGTCTGGGCTGCGACTAACCCCAATCAGGTGGATCAGGCAACTTCTTCGGATGCTGGACAAGCAGAGCCGGGAACAGTACTGCAATTGAACAAGGCAGGGATTGAAGTCCGCACAGGCAATGGTTCTCTCTGGTTGACTGAAGTGCAGCCAGCAGGTAAAAAGGTGATGCAGGCCGCTGACTTTGCTCGCGGTGGTACACTGAAACCTGGAACGGTGCTGCGATGAGCGGTAACATACCAGGTCGTTCGTCAGGAAAAGGCCAGAAAGCTACTGGAAATTCATCCGGGCGTGAAGGAAACCGTCGTCCGAATTCGGGTAAATCGGATGGTGCATCTCGCTCCCAGAAACCGAAAACATCTGCTCGTGCATTGGCAGTCAAAGTTCTGAGTGCTGTTGAGCAAGATGGAGCATACAGTAATCTGGAGTTGAACCGTCGTCTGAAAGAGGCGGATTTAAGCCCTGCGGATGCTGGACTAGCTACCGAATTGGTGTACGGAACAATCGCTAGATTGAATACACTTGATTATTTTCTGGAACGTTACGTCGCCAAAGGAGTATCCAAACTGCAACCATGGGTTCGTAGCCTGCTGCGGATCAGTGTATATCAGATGATATACCTGGATCGTATTCCGGAGCATGCCGTGGTGAGCGAAGCGGTTAATCTGGCGAAAAAACTGGGCCATCAGGGAATCTCGGGTATGGTGAATGGTGTACTGCGCAATATGATTCGCAATCGGGATGAACTTCGTATTCCAGAACATCTACCCGTTGCTGAACGTATTTCACTGGAGCATTCCCACCCGTTATGGATGGTTGAACGCTGGATTGCCCAGTACGGCGAAGAGACAGCGGAAGCGATCTGTCGTGCGAATAATGAGCCGCCAGCGGTGAGTGTCCGGGTCAACACCACAATGACCACACGGGAGAAACTGATGCATGAGATGGCCAGCACAGGTGCAGTCGTTGAAGCTTCTCGCCTGAGTTCCGATGGTATTCTTGTACGTAGTGGCGGAAATATGGCTCTAACGTCCTGGTATCGTGATGGTTTGTTCTCTGTACAGGACGAAAGTTCCATGCTTGTTGCTGAAGCCGTTGCGCCGGAAGAAGACCAACTTGTATTGGATTGCTGCGCAGCTCCAGGTGGTAAAACAGCTCACATGGCGGAGAAAATGCAGGATCGCGGTCGTATTGTCGCGAATGATGTACATGCTCACAAGCGTCAGCTGATATTGGATCAGGCGGAGCGTCTCGGTCTGAGTTGCATCGATGCTGTAACTGGAGATGCTCTTGATCTGAACGAGCGGTATCCGGAAGCGTCGTTTGACCGCATTTTGCTGGATGCACCATGTTCAGGTCTGGGTGTTATTCGCCGCAAGCCTGATGTGAAATGGACCAAAACCTTAGAAGATATCGAAGATATCGCAGACTTGCAGCGTGAACTGCTTGATCGGGTTGCACCGTTGTTAAAACCAGGGGGTATTCTGGTTTACAGCACGTGTACCATTGAGCCTGCTGAGAATGAGGTTATGGTGACAGACTTCTTGAATCGACATCCAGAATATAGTCCAGCAGAAACATCCGTCTGGTCTGAATCGGAGACAGCGAACTTGAAGGTTGTGAACGGTGGTATTCAGATTTTGCCACAATACGCTCACAGCGACGGATTTTTCATCGCACGGTTGACAAAAACAGCGAAATAACAGTTTAATAGAGCACGGAAGCATGACCGCCGAGGGGAACTTCGGCGGATTTCTTTGTGATGGGACTACGATATAATTGTCAGAGAATGTGATGACAGGGTGCGATGGCGGCATTGAGATGTTATAATGCATGAAGTACAGATATCAAGGGTATACATGGATGTAACGTGGTCTTTGTGATAGAATAGGACGAATGGAACGAAAAGAAGGAAGCCAACGAAAAGAAAAGAAGGAATAGGTGTTGACAACAAAATGAAACCTTTTATATATGATTATTCTCTGGAACAACTGCAGCAATGGGCTGTGGAGAATGGGGAGCCGGCGTTTCGCGGTGGCCAAATCTTTGACTGGATTTATGTAAAACGTGTGAATGATTTCAGTGAAATGACCAATCTGTCCAAGCCATTGCGTGAAAAGCTGACAGAGCAATTTGAATTTGTAACGCTTAAGGAAATTACCAAGTTTGAATCCAAGGATGGAACGGTTAAATTCCTCTTTGGTCTTCATGATGATCATGCCATTGAGACGGTAATCATGAAGCATAATTACGGGAACAGCATCTGTGTAACCACACAGGTTGGTTGTCGTATTGGTTGTACGTTCTGTGCATCCACATTGGGTGGACTCAAGCGTAACCTTACGGCTGGTGAGATTGTTGCCCAGGTTGTGCAGGCTCAGAAAATTTTGGATGAACGCAACGAGCGTGTCAGCAGCATCGTGATCATGGGTTCGGGTGAACCTTTCGAAAACTATGAAGCTACGATGACTTTCCTGCGCATTATGATTCATGAAAAAGGGCTGAACATCGGTCAGCGTCACATCACGGTATCCACGAGCGGAATCGTTCCGAACATCTACAAGTTTGCAGATGAAGATACACAGATTAACCTCGCCATTTCGATCCATGCACCAAATGATGCACTGCGTTCGAAATTGATGCCGGTTAACCGTCGTTTTCCTTTTGAAGACGTGATGGAGTCCCTTCGTTATTATCTGGCCAAAACAGGTCGGAGAATTACGTTCGAGTATGCACTTATTGGTGGGGTAAACGATCAGCCAGAGCATGCAGCAGAACTGGCAAGTGTGCTTAAGAACATGTTGTGCCACGTGAATCTGATTCCGGTTAACCATGTACCTGAACGCAAATATGTAAGAACATCGAGAAGCGACATTTTCAATTTTCAGAAGATTCTCTCGGAACAGGGTGTTAATGTAACCATTCGTCGTGAACAGGGACATGATATTGCTGCCGCTTGCGGTCAGCTTCGTGCAAAGCATATGGAGTTGAGGTGAGAACGTTTTGATCAAAACAGTTCATGTGAGCCATATCGGACGAGTGCGTTCGGTGAATGAAGATTCAGCCTGGATTCGTAATCTCGATACAGGATATATTCTGGGTATTGTTGCCGATGGCATGGGTGGACATCTTGCAGGGGATACGGCAAGCCGCTTGGCAGTAGAGACGTTGGTGAAAGATCTGGGAACACTGGAACCAGGTCTGTCACATGCGTCTCTGTCTGCGGCTCTCAGCGATGCTATTTTGCATGCCAACGAAGTTATCTTCCGCACTGCATCAACAGATGACAAGTATCACAACATGGGAACAACGGTAGTTGCGGCTTTATTGAACGATACGGAAGGTGTTATTGGACACATCGGTGATAGCAGAGCCTACAAAATTGCGAACAAAGCTGTGATCCAGCTAACCGAGGACCATACACTGGTGAATGAATTGTTCAAAAATGGTCAGATTAGCAAAGAGGATGTGTCCCATCATCCACGTCGCAACGTACTAACTCGTGCGCTTGGAACAGATGCCGAGGTGAAGGTAGATCTGGATACCGTCAAGCTGGAGGAAGGCGAAGTTCTTCTCCTGTGCAGTGATGGTCTCAGTAACCTGGTCAGCAATGAGCAGATTATTCAGGTTGCCGGCAATCTGGAACTGGCATTGGAAGATCGTGCAGACCGACTGCTTCAGTTGGCTTTACTTGCTGGGGGAGACGACAACATCACGGTTGCTTTGTTCGAGTTGCAGAGGGAAGGTTCCGTGGATACGGAAACGGGGTGTGAGTCATGATTGGGCACCAGCTAGGCGGACGCTATGAAGTGATTGAGCGTGTCGGTGGTGGCGGCATGGCTCTTGTGTACAAAGCCCAGGATCTTCTGTTGAACCGGAATGTAGCGATCAAAGTTCTTAGACAACAGTTTGTGCATGACGAAGAGTTTATTCGCCGTTTCCGCAGGGAAGCACAGTCGGCAGCATCGCTGTCTCATCCGAATGTAGTCAGCATTTATGACGTGGGGCAGGAAGATGACGTTCATTATATTGTCATGGAGTATGTGGAAGGCAAAAACCTGAATGAAATTATTAAAGAACGCGCCCCTCTGCAGGTGGACGAATCGGTGCGAATCGCTTCCCAGATTGCAGATGCTCTTGATCATGCACATCATAATCAAATCATTCATCGGGATATCAAACCCCACAATATATTAATTGGCCGGAATGGCCGTGTGAAAGTAACGGATTTCGGGATTGCCCGTGCGGTTACATCTACAACGATTACGCAGACCGGTTCCGTAGTTGGTTCTGTACATTACTTCTCACCAGAGCATGCCAAAGGCATCGTTACTGGTGAAAAATCGGACTTATATTCTCTTGGGATCGTACTTTACCAAATGCTTACCGGGCAACTTCCGTTTCTGGGTGAAAGTCCAATCAGTGTGGCATTGAAGCATTTGCAGGAAGAGTTCGATGAACCACGCAAATTCAATCCATTGATTCCGCAAAGTGTGGAAAATGTCATCTTAAAATCCATGCGTAAAAATCCGCAGGAACGTTATCAGTCGGCCAAAGAAATGCAGACCGATCTGGAAACTTGCCTGATGCCGGAGAGACGAAATGAAACGAAGATTGATTTTCCGGATGAGGATGATATAGACCAGACTCGCGTAATGCCAGCGATCAAGCCTGAACCGCGTGGAGTTACATCGACGGGTGCGCTGCCTGTGATGGAGTCTGACGAAGAAACTGGCAAGGGTAAAGCGAAATCGAAGAGCTGGAAGAAGCCAGCTCTACTCATTTCATTAACCGTTCTTATTCTAATCGCCATGGTGGGTGTTGTATGGTATGTCAAGGGTATGTTGGTTGTACCTGAAGTTACCGTACCTAACGTGATCACCCAGACTGAAGAAAAGGCTCGGGAAATGCTTGAGGAGAAAGGACTCGTCGTCAGTGATGAGGTCATCCGTCTGTACCAGGAAGGTGTCGAACCCGGTATTGTGTTTGACCAGAGCAGAAAAGAAGGCGATGTTGTCAAAGAAGGCTCCGAAGTCCAGATCAGTGTTGGTGCAGAAAAAGAACTGGTGAAGATGATTGATGTCAAACAAGAAACTTATGATGAGGCTGTCAAGAAGTTGACTGCGCTTGGCATTAAGGAAGATCAGATTCAGCGGAAAGATGACTTCTCCAATGATGTGGCTTCAGGTTCTGTTATTTCCCAGACACCGGGTGTCAATGAGGAATTTGATCCAGAGACAGTTCAGATTGAGTTAACCGTAAGTAAAGGTACTGAAACGGTCAAAATGCCTGATCTGAAAAATCTTACCCGCAGTGAAGCCGAAGAAAAACTTAAATCTGCTGGACTTGAGCTTGCTCAGGTACAGGAAGAACAAAGTTATACGGTAGAAAAGGGCAAAGTGACGCAGCAATGGCCTGTGGAAGCGGGCGCAGATGTGAGTCCTGGCGATAAGATTACGATCTTTATCAGCACAGGGTATCCACCTGAAGCGCTGCAATATCCTTTTGATATCAATGTATCACCCAAAGAAGAGGGCAAAAACAGTAAAATCCGTATCACATATGAAGATGCACGTGGCAAGAATCAGGAATGGGGAACTCGCACCGTGAACTCAACCCAGATCTTGACCATTCCACTTGTACTTGCTCCAAATGAAAATGGGGCTGTGTCCGTCTATCGTGATGGACAGTTCCTGGATACGTATCTTGTCTCCTACAGTGAAGCCAAAAACGGAACAGTAAACGTACCTTCCATTGACCCGGAACAAAGCACTGAGACGCCGCCAGAAAATGAGCCTGATCCAGGTGAAGGTAGCGTTGATGAGGGAAGTGTTGATTCCAATCAGGAAGGTGAACCTGAGTCCACACCGGCAGACGGTGAGGGTGAGAGCGTAGATGAGGACACTTCTGCCATGAATAATGGTAAGGGGCACGGCAAGGAAAAAGAGAAGAAAAAGGAAGTCATTAACGCATCAAGCCGTCCATAAGGGCGGCTTATGCTGGCGTCTGGAGTAAATGTACCACCATCTAAAGGAGGGCGTCGGAGCTATGCCAGAAGGTATCATCGTTAAAGCGCTAAGCGGTTACTATTATGTCATGCCAGTGGAAGACAACGGGGTTCCTTCGGTTGAAGGTTCCGCCGTTCAATGTCGAGCCAGAGGTATCTTCAGAAAGCGGGGAACATCACCGCTTGTAGGTGATCGCGTCAGCTACATGTTGACTGAGAACGGAGAAGGAACGGTTGATGAAATTCGGAAGCGTGAGACGGAACTTATCCGTCCTCCTGTAGCCAATGTAAGTTTGGCTGTTCTCGTGTTCTCTGTGAAGGAACCGGATATGAACCTGAACCTGTTGGACAAGTTCCTTGTTCACATCGAGCAGGCGGGGTTGGATGCACTCATTGTGTTGACCAAACTGGATTTGGCTGATCCAGCCAAAGACACTGTTGCTGAAGTGAAAGCATTGTATGAACAGGTTGGTTATGAAGTGATCTCCACAAGTTCACGTACCGGTGAAGGCAGTGAATTGCTCAGAGACCGTCTGGCTGGTAAGATCAGCGTATTCTCCGGACAATCCGGTGTAGGCAAGTCTTCGATGTTAAATGCATTGATGCCGGGCCTGACGCTGGAGACAAATGCGATCAGCATGCGTCTAGGACGAGGGAAACACACCACCAGGCACGTGGAGCTTATTCCGTTGGATAATGGTGGATTTGTTGCGGATACGCCAGGATTCAGCCAACTGGACTTTCTGGAGATCGGTGTGGAGGAACTCTCCACTTGTTTCCGGGAATTCGCCCAGTTTGCAGATCAGTGCAAATTCCGAGGTTGTACCCATACACATGAGCCAGGCTGTCGTGTGCTTGCGGCCAAGGAGGAAGGTCTGATCTCCGAAAGCCGATATCAGCACTATGTGCTGTTCCTGAACGAAATGAAAGATAAGAAGCGGAGGTATTAACATGATTAAAATTGCCCCATCGATATTATCAGCTGATTTTGCCCGCCTTGGTTCGGAAGTTGCAGAAGCTCAAGCTGCAGGAGGAGACTGGATTCATGTTGACGTTATGGACGGTCATTTCGTCCCTAATATTACGCTTGGACCTGCGATTGTGAAGGCAATCGCTCCACATACAAGCTTGCCGCTCGATGTGCATTTGATGATTGAGAATCCGGAGCGTTATGTTGAGGAATTTGCCAAAGCGGGTGCAGCGGTAATTACCGTTCATGCTGAGGCTTGTGTACATCTGCACCGGGTTATTCATCTGATCAAGGAGCAGGGAGTGAAGGCAGGAGTTGCCCTTAATCCGGGAACGCCAGCGTCTGCCATTCTCGAAGTGCTGGATGATGTGGACATGGTTCTTGTTATGACGGTCAATCCTGGCTTTGGCGGACAGGCATTTATCTCGGGTACCATGAACAAAATCAAGCAGATTCGTACCTGGTTGAACGAAAAGGGACGCCATGATGTACATATCGAAGTAGATGGCGGGATTGCAGCCGATACAGCTCCACTTGTAGTGGAAGCTGGAGCAGATGTGCTCGTTGCTGGGAGTGCCGTATTTGGCCGTGAGGATCGTGCTGCCGCGATTACTGAAATTCGCCGTAGCTACGGAGGCTGATCTATGACCCTCAAGGAGACACTGTGGACGATGGCTGCGAGTCTCGTGACGGGACTTGTGCTTGCTTTGTTTGCGGTTATTCAATCCCCGTTTAATGCCATTACGTCATTAATCGGGGTGGGCGTTGTTATTATGTATTTCCGCAAATTTGATCGTACCGGACATCGGGTTACTTTTGTTATATTCAGCATACTGTATTATGTACTGAGTGTTTTCATGATCGCTGTCTATCAATATATTCCTGCCCAAACGTAAATGACCTGATCTTCGGGCTTGTCATTGTGGAATAGGGATCGAAGGTTCCGCATAAATATGGTTACATGAGCAGGTTTCTCATGTAGCCTTTTTTGTCGTGTTTGAGGTAAAGAAGGCCTGAAGCATAGGATACGGCGGACGCATGAGCATGATGGGGAGGGTGAATTATGAAATTTTACACATTCAAACTGCCGAAGTTTTTGGGAGGGTTTGTAAAGGCGATTCTTAATACGTTTCAAAAGAACTGATCTGATTGATAAGGTAACAGGGAATACCGCCGCTTTGGCTCAGTCTTATCTGGAATTCGTACCTGCGAAGCGCCATGCGGCGGCCATTCACATGTTAATGAGCGTATTCAAGAATCCCTTTTTTGAATACCAAAAAAGCACCTGCAAGGAACAAGGTGCTTTTTGCTTACCCGATTTATAGTAGCTTTGCGTGATTATACGCGAGTCACTTTACCGGCTTTCAGTGCACGGGTGCTTACGTATACACGTTTTGGTTTGCCGTCAACGAGAATGCGGACCTTCTGAACGTTTACGCCCCAAGTACGACGGTTACGGTTGTTAGCGTGGGATACGTGGTTACCGGTGCCCGGTTTCTTACCTGTCACATAACATTTGCGAGACATAGATTACACCTCCTATCCTAAAATAACCAGTTGCCTTCAGAAACGAAAAGTCATTCCATAAGGACTAAATTGTTCTTCCTGATCATAAAGATCAGGCTTCAGTAGCTAATGGCGTTGTTTAAGCCGGCATGAACCGGATCATTTCCATTACTTAACCTGCATAAAACAATACTTGAATATAATATCATAATTAAAAAAGCTTCGTCAACTGATCCAAAAACTTTATTTATTTCTCCTGTCTAATATAGTACAATGTTGAGTAGTCCATAATACAGTGGTGAACAGGCTGTTGCCGCGAGGAAGTCGGAGAATAAACCGTACTTAGAGGTCGGTGGTCTGCTTTTTGGCAACGCTGTGAGCTGCGGCATTCCATCATTGGCACCAGTCTCCATGCGGCATTCATGCCGGCTCTTGATACCGGTGCATATCCGTATGCCCCGAAGTTAGGGGTGCAGAGAGTGCAGGATATTGGTAGCCCGGCCGCCCAGACCGTTAATCCGGCTGACATGTTGTATTGTATGCCTGTGCCGGACAAGGTATGGACGAAGAATAACGCAGTCCGCGTTAGCGCATGAACAGACCAGACACATCTTGGTGCAAGGTGTTCGTGTATCAAGCTAGGAAGGGGAATTCTCACTTGAGTATACGTTCTTTAAATGGAACAGATTTCACCGCAATGGTACTTGCCGGAGCGGAACAACTTGGACAGCATGCAGAGCACGTCAATTCCCTGAATGTTTTCCCTGTGCCGGATGGTGACACGGGAACGAACATGAATTTGACAATGAGTGCAGGAGTCGCAGAGATTAAAAGAAAAAGTTCTGCCTCCATCGGCGAAGCTGCCGGTATTCTATCGAAAGGCCTGCTTATGGGCGCACGGGGGAATTCAGGAGTTATTCTGTCGCAATTGTTCCGTGGTTTTAGTCGTTCAGCTGCTCCCTATGAGGAACTGAATACGCTCCAATTTGCAGCAGCCCTGCAGAACGGTGTTGACGCAGCTTACAAAGCAGTCGTAAAGCCCGTTGAAGGGACCATTCTTACCGTAGCCAAGGAAGCGGCGAAACATGCCAACTACTACGCAAGACGGACGAATGATATTACTGAATTAATGAATGAAGTTTTGTTAAAAGCAAAAGAAGCACTGGCAATGACTCCGGAATTACTGCCTGTACTGAAACAGGTTGGTGTTGTGGATTCAGGTGGTCAGGGGCTTGTATATATCTACGAGGGCTTTATGGAAGTATTGCTGCAAAGTGACGGAGGGAGTCGGACTTCACTGAACAAAGAAGTAACCCCATCCGTGGCAGCATCTGCTTTGAAACCGGCTGCACCGACAGAAGTGGATATCAAGAAGCCTGCACAGCAGCAGGTGATTGCACCGGAGATGCCATTGTCTGCTCAGGCGAGACTGGAAACGGAAGATATTGAATTCCTGTATGATATGGAATTTTTCATTAACCGCGAGCTTGGAGAGAACGCAGGAGTGGCATTTGATGACGAAGCATTCCGGAAAGCGTTGTCAGTTAATGGGGATTCGATCATCATCATTGCCGACGATGAAGTCATCAAAGTTCATGTCCATTCCAAGACACCAGGCGATGTATTAAACCTGGCGCTGCATTATGGTGAGATTACACAGATTCATATTCTCAATATGCGTGAACAGCATCGGGATCTCCTGACAGCAGGCATGGATATTGCTCCATCACCTGAATTGTTTGCAGAGATTCCACCTGAGGCAGCGCGTAGTATGGAAGAGGCTGTGCTTCCTGCAGATGAGATGGCACCGTATGGTTTTATTGCGGTATCCTCCGGTGACGGTATTGCAGAGATTTTCCAAAGTCTTGGCGTTGATGTTGTTCTGTCCGGTGGACAGACGATGAATCCGAGTACTGAGGATTTTGTAAAAGCCGTTCGTTCCATTGCTGCGGAGCAGGTATTTATACTCCCGAATAACTCGAATATTGTACTGGCTGCGGAGCAGGCTCGTGAATTGCTTGAAGATGAGCGCCGGATTACGGTTATTCCAAGCAAGACCATTCCACAGGGGATGGCTGCTGCCTTTGCTTTCCAGGAAGATGAGTCTGCGGAAACAAACCGTGACCAAATGTTGGAGGCTATTAGCCGGGTACAGTCCGGTCAAGTGACTCATGCGGTTCGTGATACGCAATATGATGAATTGGATATCAAGGCGGGGCACTATATCGGTATTCATAACTCCAAAATTGTAGCGACGGATGAAACTATGCTCCAAGCATGTGAAGGTCTGCTCAAACAGATGATGGAGAGCGGAGATGAAGTGGTGACGATCCTTGAAGGGGACGAAGCTGACCCTGAGGTTACTGCTGCCCTCGCTGCATGGCTTGAAGTACAGTATCCTGATGCTGAGGTAGAGGTACATCTTGGAGGACAGCCGGTGTATTATTATCTGTTCTCCGTAGAGTCCTAATAGCACTCTAGCGAAGAGGAGGAGAGTCATGAGCCACAAGGTTGCGATAGTAACAGACAGTACGGCGGATATTCCCGAAGAACTCATTCGCAAATACGGGATTCATATTGTTCCGCTACGTGTTCTGTTCGGTGAAGAGACCTATGCAGATGGCGTTGATCTGACTTCGGAACAGTTCTACGAAAAGTTGAAGAAGGTATCTGTGTTGCCTACGACTTCACAGCCATCTCCAACCGATTTCATGAATGTGTACCAAGCATTGCTTGATGAGAACCCGGAACGCCCGATTGTATCGATCCACCTGTCATCCGGCATGAGTGGTACTTATCAATCGGCCATGCTTGGCAAGTCTTTGCTGGAGCGTGAGGGTGACATCACCGTGCTGGATTCGAAGTCAGCATCGTATGGATACGGTCTAATGGTGGTACAGGCTGCTGAACTTGCCGAACAGGGCAAGTCAGCAGTCGAAATCACTGCTGCCATTGAAGGGATGCAACAATCTCGCAAGTTGTTCTTTCTTGTGGATACTTTGGAGTATCTGCAAAAGGGCGGTCGGATTGGCAAAGCTTCAGCCATCTTGGGAACGTTGCTTAACATTAAGCCGATCCTGTCTATTGATGAAGAAGGCGTTATCTACGCAGTTGAGAAAGTCAGAGGTCATAAAAAAGCAATGGCACGCATTATTGAGCTGTTCCAGAAGGATCTTGCAGGCAAACGGGTGAACCTGGCGGTAGGTCATACCGCTGACCCGGGATCAGCGATCGCTTGTGCAGAGCAGCTGCGGGGTCATTTTACACTGAATGAAGTGATCTATACCAATATTGGAGCCGTAATAGGCAGTCATGTTGGACCTGGTGTCATTGCGATCTTTATGTGGCCTGTTCCGGAATGAGGGATTAGACATGAAATTGGAAGAAATATCAGTTAAGCAAATTAACGGCGTGAGTGCTCTCAAAGAGGGAGAGCTTCACGCCTTTGGCATCTCTACTGTTAAAGACCTGCTTGAGTACTATCCGTTCCGTTACGAGGATTATCGTCTGCGTTCACTTAGTGAAGTGAAGGATGGGGACAAGATTACGGTCCAGGGACAGGTGATGGGTATTCCTGTATTACAACGATACGGTAAAAAGTCCCGTCTTACCTGTAAGATCATGACGGAAGAGTGGATGATTACAGCCACCTGGTTCAATCGCCATTTCCTCAAAGAACAACTTACCCCCAATCGGGAGATTGTGATTACGGGAAAATGGGAACAGAAACGCATGCAGATGACAGTTACTGACTCGGAGTTCCCCGATAAAGGCGATGGGCGTTCAGGCACACTCCAACCTGTATATTCGGTAACCGGCAAGCTGACGCAACAATGGATGCGGAAAACGATCAATCAGGGGTTAGTTCAATTCGGAGATATGATTCCCGAGATTCTGCCCCAATCATTGATGAAAAAATATAGTTTGATGCCACGGAAGCAGGCGATTGCAGGAATTCATCGTCCGCAGGACAACCGGGAAGGTCAGCAGGCCAGACAGCGGATGGTGTATGAAGAGCTGTTTCTATTCCAGTTGAAAATGCAGGCGTATCGTGCGCTCAACCGAAATCGCATGGATGGCGTGGTACATACAACGGACAATACGACGATCCGTGAGTTTGTACGCAGTTTACCTTTTGAATTGACAGATGCTCAGAAAAAGGTGGAGCTTGAAATTCTGCATGATATGCGTTCGCCCTATGCAATGAATCGGTTATTGCAGGGTGATGTAGGATCGGGTAAAACGGTTATTGCGGCAATTGCACTATACACGACTGTTCGATCCGGTTTCCAAGGAGCTCTGATGGTGCCTACGGAGATTCTGGCGGAACAGCATATGCGCTCACTGCAAAAGCTGTTTGAACCGTTTGGGGTAACCGTAGGCCTGTTAACGGGCAGTGTAAATGGACGTAAACGTAAAGATCTGATCGCCTCGTTGCAAATGGGCATGATTGATATTGTGGTGGGTACACACGCCCTGATTCAGGAAGATGTTTTCTTCCGTGATCTGGGTCTTGTGGTGACGGACGAGCAGCATCGCTTCGGTGTGAATCAGCGCAGCGTTTTACGACGCAAAGGATATAATCCGGATGTGTTAACGATGACGGCTACGCCAATTCCACGGACACTTGCGATTACGGCTTTTGGGGATATTGAAGTATCCACGATATCGGAACGTCCGAAGGGACGGATTCCAATCTCCACTTATTGGGTCAAACACGAAATGATGGAGCGGGTGCTGGGGTTTATCTCCAGAGAAGTGGATCAGGGCCGTCAGGCCTATCTGATCTGTCCACTCATTGAAGAGTCGGAGAAGCTGGATGTGCAGAATGCCATTGATCTGCATGTGCAGATGCAGCAGAACTTTCCGAAATATCGTGTAGGTCTGCTGCATGGACGGATGACGGCTGCGGAGAAAGAAGAGATGATGCGTGACTTCTACAGCAATGATATTCAGTTGCTTGTCTCCACCACCGTCGTCGAGGTTGGGGTCGATGTGCCAAATGCAACGTTAATGGTCATTATGGACGCGGACCGCTTCGGTCTCTCCCAGCTGCATCAGCTTCGTGGTCGGGTCGGTCGTGGTGCGCATGCTTCCTATTGTGTACTCATTGCTGATCCCAAGACCGAGGTTGGACAGGAACGCATGAAGGTCATGACGGAAACGGAGGATGGATTCGAGGTATCCCGGCGTGACCTGGATCTCCGGGGTCCGGGTGATTTCTTTGGTACCAAACAGAGCGGATTACCCGAGTTCCGGCTTGCCGATATGGTTGCAGATTTTGCTGTGCTGGAACAAGCCAGAGATGACGTGACCCACTTAATTGAGGATGCGACCTTCTGGACCTCTATGGACTATGCACCTCTGCGTGATTTCCTACAGCAACAGCAAGTATTCAAGGGTGATCTGATTGACTAAAACTTGCCATAATAGCGGTTTTTTCGTATTACCTTTGTAAAAAAAGACAAGTGTACAAGCCCTCCCGACATATGAATAAGAAGTGAGTTCATTCTTTTGGGAGGTGCTATACGTTTTGGGTTATCAACAATATGGAATTAGTCCGCAGCTGGTGGAGCGGATCAAATTAAAGATGAAAAATCCCGCTGTCAAAGAGCGTATCAAAAAGTTGATTGATGGCGTGACCAAGTCTGATCTGCAAGATAAGGCCAAGGTCAGAAGGTTGGTCAAGTCTTCGGCAGTCATTATGAATGAGAATTTCTCTCCGGCTCAGGAGGAGCAGTTTGTTGCTTTTGTGCTCGCGCAGAAGATTGATCCGAACAATACGTTTCATTTGATTAAGCTGTGGGGGATGTTTAGGTAGGGATTCTATGTAATGTTGGGTGGGGTAAAACATTCGTTTACACGAGGGCACTACGATGACAGAATAACCTTCCGAGCGCTGTTATCCCCGGATTTTTTGATTGACCCTTTCCAAGGGTAAAATCCGGTGATAAAGGCGCACGCTTCGCTTCTTTAGGTTATTTCTGTCCTCTCCGTTGTTGTGTAAATTGATATATTTTATAAAACCAAATTACATCGAATGTTTATGAAGTAATTTTAGGTGGGGCGTTCCATAAGTCAGGAAGATGACTTATGGAACGCCCTTTTGATTGTTATAACTAGGGACAAGCCTTGTGGCAATTACTCGGTTGAATATTCGTTTTAGTTATCGAAATGACCTATGACTTGGCTTGTGTTACCGTAAAAACAAAGTTTCATTGAGTATGTTATGTTGGTTAAATCGACCATCTTAGTACTTGCGAGCCTTCAAGGAATATGGGCTGATGGAAGAAGGCCAGTACCTGCCGAATGATCGCTAAGCACCACACGAAAACAAGGAACTGGGCCATCATACATGGCCTGGTTCCTTGTTGTTTGCGGTGAATGATTTGTGTTGCTTTCGGTATTCCTCTGGGGTCCAACCGGTCAATTTTTTAAACAACCGAAAAAAATATTTTGGATTGTCGTAACCCAGCTGTTTGGCAACCCGGTAGATTTTATCGTCTGTGCTCGTTAAGAGCTGCTTGGCTTGACTGATCCGTAGTCGGTTTACGTAATCAGTGAAGTTCTCGGATGTCTTTTCTTTAAATAAATGACTGAGGTAACTCGGGTTCAGGTAGAACAGGGACGATACCCATTCCAGCGTTAAATCCTTGGTATAGTGATTATCGATATATGTCCTGACGTTGTCGATCACTTGATCTGATGCGTAGGGGTTGTCTTCCTTAAGCAGAAGAGCTGTTCCCGTCAGCACCTTTACCATGTAATGCCTAATGCACTCCATATCGAACGAGACGTTCAGGACGGCCTCCAAGCTGGAAGAGGCGCTACTGTTACCTCCGTTCTGGATATAGTTACTCAGTAGCCGTTTGGTTTCCGTGATAATGTCTCTACACTGCTCCTTCAGGTGGGCAAGCAAAGCGTCAGGCTGGCGTATGTAGAAAGCAAAGAAATCGGTGATGAGCTCTTCCACCTTCGGTACATTCCCGCTCTCTATAAAAAATAACAGTTCATACGTTCGAGCCCACTTCAGTTGATGTAAAGGAATTTGCTCCCGTGAAAATACGTAACATTTTCCAAAATCGGTAATGGCTCGTTCGTCCAACGCAAGGATTGTTTGATAATGAGCTTCTCGGACCCCACCAATACCTGTATGAGGCAAGCTGATCCCTACACAACAATCCGTAGTTTCGGATTTGGTCAAAATTATACTTGCTGTTTGTTCCGCCATTTTCTGCAAATCAAGCTGGCCTGAGCAACCCAGATCATGCATCAGGAAAAACAATAGCTGATCCGTTTGTGGATGAGGAATGTACAGGCCATTCGAAAAGGTAGGCAGTTGCTGTGCTGTAAGCGGTTGAGGACCATAAATCGTCAAGAAAATGAACTGGTCAGAAGCCATGATGGCGGCAAATTCCGCAGAGCGGAACACAGGTGTTTTGATGGATGAATGGGGAGCCAGCACATAATTCAGGAAGGCTTGCATGTCTGTATCCCTTTTCATCTGCTCCGTTTCTACTTCTCTTAGAACGACTTCCCGCTGAAGAGAGCGCTCCTGTTCGATGGCTTGGATGGCTTGGTGAAGCGTACCGTGGATTTCATCCCGGCTAAAAGGCTTCAGCAGGTAATTTACAACTTTCGCAGAGATTGCTTCCTGCATATAATCAAAATCGGTATGTCCGCTAATGACAATTAACTTGATGCGCGGATATTGCTGGCATACTGTCCTGATCAACAGCTTGCCGTCGACCTCAGGCATGCGCATGTCCGTAAAGATAATGTCCGGCTTGAACGATTCAATCAAAGCCAAGGCGTCTGCGCCGTTATCTGCTTCGCCTAAGAGTTCAAGCGAGTGCTCAAAAGTCCCGATTTTTTTCAACAAACCTTTGCGGATCAAGGGTTCATCGTCCACAACGATATACGTGTACATCTCTTGGTCACCTCTTTTCCCAATTGGCCGGAATTTCGAGTGTAATTCGAGTTCCTGTATTCAAATCGGTATGAAACGAAAGGCCGTAACCCTCTCCGTAATACAAAGCAATTCGTGAATGCACGTTTTTGATGCCGATGCTTTGTTTATGCCTTTGACCAACGGCGACGAATTCAGGTGGCTGCTGGAGCAATTGTCGAAGTTCTTCCGCTTGTGTTGAGGACATGCCCACGCCATCGTCCCAGATCTCGAACACGATGCTGTCCTCCTGAAACAAACCGGTAATGGTAACGGAACCCTTCCCACGTTTGTTCTCCAACCCGTGATAGATGGCATTTTCCACGAGTGGTTGCAACAGAAGCTTCAGCATGCGACGACTCCGAATTTCCGGGTCTACATTCAGGTTGAACGCGAACTTGTCACCATACCGAATCTGCTGGATGGCCATGTAGTTTTCTACATGTTGAAGTTCTTCGCTGACCGGGACCAGCTCGCTATCCGTTTTGATGCTGTAGCGGAACATGTCCCCGAGTGACTTGGTCATCACCACAATACTCTCAACTTCTTCGATCTCGGCAATGCTATTAATCGACTCCAGCGTATTGTAGAGGAAATGGGAGTTGATCTGTGCTTCCAATGCCTTCATCTGGGAGTCCAGCATGAGGATTTTATTCTGGTAACTTTCTCGGATATGCGTATCGATGTCTTTCATCATTTTGTTGAACTCATGGTAAAGGATTCCAATCTCGTCGACTTGCCTCGTTACTTGAGGCTTGATGGTCACAAAACGATGAGATTTGGTTTTGCGCATCAGTTTGGTCAATTCAATGATGGGTTTGGTGATCAGGTTGGATAAGAAAAAGGAAAGCAGAAGGAAAATGACGGCACAGCTTATGGCCACGTATAACAGCAACTTTTGCGAGATGTTGTACTCCTCATACAACCGATCCATAGAGATGTTGGCAATCACGTTCCAATTGCGGCCGGGAACTTTCTGGATTACCGTCATCATGTTATCTTGGATGGATTTGTACTGTGAATTGCTGTCGACTTGATGCGTTGCCGCAGCCAGCGTATCGGAGAGAGGAGTGCTAACTCTACTTCCGTCGCTGGAGTACAAGATCTCGCCAGCGTCGTTCGCCAGATATAGATTGGACAAGCTTGGTGCCGGATTACGTTTTAGACCGTCAAAAATGTTCATACTGCAATCCAGCATAAACACGCCTAGGAACTCGTTGTTGTTGGGATCGTAGAGAGCTCTGGAGAAGCCAATGGATTCCTTGGCGTTAATGATGTAAGGTTTGACGCCAACTTCACCAATATACAAATCGCCTTTACGTTGGATCGTATTTAGATACCACTCATCGCGAAGTGCGACATAATCAAGGCGTAGGTCTGTGCCGCTACTGCCATAGCTTATCCATTTGCCATCTGGTGTGAAAAGGTACAAACCATTGATGTAATTGTAGCCAAGCAGAATGTTTTCAAAGATCAATTTCAATTTGCTGCGGATCATGAAGATTTCATATTGATCGTTGGTACCGTTCAACTTGATTAGTTCATCACTCACAGTGCTGTAAGCGGTTGCATTTGAAGACTGCTGAAGGAGTGTGACGGAGATCCGGTCGATGTTCTGCAAAATTTCCTCCATGCTCTTGACCGAATTGCCTATAGTTGTCGACGTCACGAGAGTGGTCTGCTCATTCACCAGCTTCGTGTAACTGCGATAGGAACTGACAGAAACGACGATAATTGGCACGATCGATACGAGGACGAGGACCAGAAAAAGTTTAGTTTTGATGTTGAACAGAATCATACGTGCTCCTCCCGCCATTTGTCAATTCTAAAAATAGTGCACCATACGAGCCAAAGCAAATGCACTTTTGCCCACCGTATGATGAGAATGTGCACAAAGCAAGAATAAACATGAATCGGGGGAATGACAAGATGAAAAAAAGAAAACGACTGTGGTCCCTAACTTTGGTACTGCTCATGATGTTTCTGAGCGCATGTAGCTCCAGTAGTCAGGAGGGGAGCGGTACGGATAATAGCAACGGGAGTTCAGATGAATCAGTAAAGCCGATTACGTTGACGATGATGCTATCGGGAAACAAGGCGTCTGATGGAGAGGATTTCGAGTTGGAAACCTTGCCGCGTCTGGTAAAAGAGAAGTTTCCGAACATTACCCTTGAAGTGCAGAAATTGCCCGATGATCAGTACAATACATCCGTACGTACTAAGCTTGCGGCTGGACAGGGGCCGGATATGTTCTTGATTTTTCCAAAGAATGCAGCTGGCGGCGTCAATGATTTCGCAAAGGCAGGATTTGCTGCTGATCTATCCGATCTAAAGTTCTGGGACAACATCAGCCAAGGTGCGAAGGCAGATATGTCCTATGAGGGAAAACCTTATGGAGTGGCCAAAGGACTAGACTTCCTCGGCGTTTATTACAACAAGGAGTTGTTACAGCAGGCCGGATATTCCGAGTTTCCGAAGGATTGGCCTTCGTTCCTGGAGTTGTGTCAAAAGTTGCAGGCAGCGGGCGTAACACCAATTGCGATGGGTGACAAGGACCCTTGGATGATTCAATTCGGTATGTATCCGATTGCGGCCAATGTCGTGTATCCGAATGAGATGGATTTTGATGTAAAACTCCAGAAAGGCCAAAAATCGTTGACTGATCCCAAGTGGGTTCAAACGATCTCCAAGTACAAAGAGCTCTATGACAAGAACTATGTGGTGAAAAACTCCCTTGGCATTGGAAGTGCCCAATCTGCGCAGTTGTTTATCGACGGGAAAGCAGCCATGACCTTTACGGGAACATGGGATTATGCTTCCATGACGTCCAAAGGCGCTGCCGAATTTACTCGCGGATTCGCCTCATTGCCAGGTAACGAGCCGGAACAGCCGGTGTTTGTATCTGCTGCAACATCTGCGGGATACGCTTTGAACGCCAAATCGGCAAACCTGGATGCAGCCAAGGAAGTACTGAACTACCTGTTCGATGGTGAATCCGATCTGTTCAAGGCATTTGTGGAAGCCAACAGTTCCATCAGCGTGTATAAGGACGTAAAACTTGAAAAAGAATTGTTTAAGGAAGTGAATGACAACTATCAACAAACTGGAAATTCTGTCTACTTCAGCAACCAGATGTGGCCAGCCGGAGTATCGGACGTCATGCAGGCAAAGTTTGCCGAAATTATTGCTGGACAGAAAACAACACCGGAAGATGTGGCAAACGCCATGGAAACCAAGTTCAGAGAGCTGTGGAAAAATTAGAACAAAACGATGCTGTCTGCTGTAAAGGGGAGAATGATTGTCCTTCTTCCCTTGCCGCAGGCCCTCTTGGAAAGGATGGAGCAGGATGAGCTCTACTGTAATGAAAAAGTCCATGTACTGGTTTGCTTTGCCGGCATTGATCTTCTACCTGACCTTCTGGATCTTCCCGATCCTGCGGTTGTTCCAGTACAGTATAACGGACTATAACGGGTACGCCCAAGCCTATAACTATATCGGTTTCGACAACTATAAGGAATTGTTCCGGAGCGACATCCTAGGCATTTCTTTAAAAAATACACTGATCTATACGTTCGTCACCGTCATAGCTGGCAATATCATCGGTTTGGCAATGGCATTGCTGTTAAACATGAAAATAAGAGGAACCGGGATTTACCGTTCCCTGGCGTATATTCCCACATTGTTCAGTGCGATCGTCGTCGGATTTTTGTGGAGCTACGTCTATATGCCGGATTACGGGCTGATTTCTTCCTTTCTCGATAAACTGGGTATCGCAAATGAACTGAATTTCCTGGGTGATTACTCGACCGCACTGTATTCTATTATCTTCGTGGAAATCTGGAAGACGATCGGAACGACAATGATTATCTTCCTTGCAGGACTACAGACTGTTCCAAGCGACCTTTTGGAAGCCGGACGGATTGATGGCTGCGGCTCATGGAGATTGCTGCGACATGTGAAGATTCCATTACTGGCAACAGCGATTACAATCAACGTGACGTTAAGTTTGATCAATGGACTCAAAGCGTTTGACTTCCCGTTTATCATGACGAATGGCGGTCCCGGCACGGCTACCAACACGCTGATTTATACTATATACAAGATGGCATTTACCGAACAACTCTTTGGTAAAGCTTCGGCTCTTGGTGTCATTTCCTTTGCCGTAATTATCGTCATTACCGCTGTTTTTGTCCTGAAAATGAACAAACGGGAGGTGTCGGCATGATGCTTCGTAAAGTTTTGGGGAAAGGGTCCATTCAGGTTGTCGTGTTGTTGGTGATGGTGTTAAACCTGATTCCGTTAATTATTGCCTTTTCGACATCACTCCGAGATCCAAGCAACAACACAAATCCGCTGGTCCTGTTCCAGGAGATGTCCTTTGCAAGTTACAAGGCTGCCTTCGACCGCATGCACTTTCCGGAAGCGCTATGGAACAGCGTGGTGTTAACCGGCGTATCGGTCGTGTTCGTTGTCCTGTTTGCGGCGATGGCGTCCTACCCGATGGCCCGTTTGAAGACAAAGCTAAGCAAGTTCATGTATTTGTTTTTTTTGTCCGGACTCGTGGTACCTGCGCAAATGGTATTGATACCGATCGTGCAAATGATCAATGCGCTTCATATCCCAACGAATCAATATACGCCTATTTTCATGTTCATTACGTGCAGTCTGCCGTTTTCAACTTTCCTGTACACGGGCTTCATTCGAAGCGGTGTGCCTGAGGAGGTAGAGGAAGCGGCGCACATCGATGGGGCGGGATTATTCCAACGGTTCTGGACCGTCGTGTTCCCCTTACTCATTCCAGTGACGGTTTCGGTCATTATTACGCAAGGTGTCTGGATATGGAACGATTATTTCTTCAATATGATCTTTATTTCCAGCGCAGGAGATTCACCGTTACCGCTGGCCATGCTCGGATTTTTGGGCGATCAGCAAAATCCCACGCAGTGGAATGTCCTGTTTGCAGCGTGCTTTCTGTGCGCGCTACCGTTGCTGCTGGCGTTTCTGTTCCTGCAAAAATATTTTATCGGTGGTATGACCGTTGGGGCGGTCAAAGGATAAGGAGGACACTGCAATGAGTGAAAAAGTGATAAACACAGCCTGGCTGGAAAAAGCGCAGGGTCTGATGCCGGAGCTTCGCCAGCAAAAGGTCTATCCGGAACATATCGTGAGCGCAATTCCGGATGCGTCGGCTTTTCAGGGATGGCGTATCGAACCACTCGGCTTAGCAGAACACTTATCTGATCAAGTGTTGTGCAAGGGAGACAGTGTTACGCTGGATTTCGGGGAGCATCTCGTCGGTTATCTGACCTTGTCGCTTCTTAACGAGCGCAGTAATGCAGATGCACCTCTCAGGTTGAAGCTCACATTTGGAGAAATGCCCTGTGAGGTCGGTGAGAATTTTGCAGAATATTCGGGTTGGCTTAGCCGTTCATGGCTTCAGGACGAAATCGTGAATGTGGACGTGTTACCTGGCGCGCTAACACTGGACCGTCGCTATGCCTTTCGGTATCTGAAAATCGAGGTGGTAGAAACGTCGATCCGTTACGATATTCGAATTAACGATATATATTGCATGACGGTGACTTCAGCAGACATAGGGGCAGTACCTCAATTGTCTGAAGGTATCGACACGGATCTGCTGGAAATGGATCGCGTGTCCGTGAAGACACTCCGGGATTGCATGCAGACGGTATTCGAAGATGGACCGAAGCGCGATCGACGTTTATGGATCGGAGATCTTCGCCTTCAGGCCCTCGTCAATTATGAAACATTCGGCTGTAATGATCTCGTCAAGCGCTGTCTCTATCTCTTTGCCGGAACGAGATTAGAGGGAGGCCAGGTAGGAGCCTGTTTGTACGAACAACCGGAACCGTACGTGGACGACATTTACCTATATGACTATGCGTTGTTCTTTATTGCGACATTATGGGACTATTTTGAAGCTACGAAGGACAGGGAAACGTTGGAAGAACTTTGGCCGATCGCTCAAGAGCAGATTGAGATTGGACTTAAACGACTTGATGAGCGGGGCATCGTACGGGATGACGATACATGGTATTGTTTTCTGGACTGGCATGAAGAATTAAATAAACAGGCGGGTGCTCAGGCAGTTCTCATCTATAGTATGAAAAGGGGCAGATCAATTGCCAAAGAACTAGGGCTGCCGGAGTATGAGGAATGGATTAACGCACACATCAAAGACGCTGAGCGAGCAGCCCTCACATATCTGTGGGATGGTGATCAGGGGTTTTTCGTCAGTGGTGAAAAAAGACAGGTATCCTGGGCATCGCAAGTATGGATGGTTCTGGCTGAGATCATGGATGCTCCGACGGCCCGGCAATTACTTGATCGGTTAACGGGTAACGGAGAAGCTATTGGCATGACCACGCCGTACATGGTTCATCATTATGTTGATGCATTGCTTATGTGCGGGGAAGAGGAGAAGGCACTGGAGCAGATCCGAAGGTATTGGGGCGGTATGCTGAAGGATGGAGCGGACACTTTCTGGGAGCTCTACGACCCGGACGACAAAACGTATTCTCCTTATGGCAGCAATTTGGTCAACAGTTATTGCCATGCTTGGAGCTGCACACCAAGTTATTTTATCAGGCGAAATTTTTTATAATTTTGGACTTGAGGTCAACCAGGTACGTCTGGTTGGCCTTTTTGGATTAGTTCCAGGATTAAACTAATGAGCCAGCCATGCCTATTGTTTTTATTTATCTGTTTTTGTTCGTACCGTTAAAAGAACGAGTGGCTATTAATGAAGCGATAAATACGAATATTAAAATAAAGTTATATGGGTTTCCTTTAAGTATGTAGACTTGAACGATGAGTGTCAGAGTTGAGATGCTTAAGAGTATTCGCAGGACAATCGCCGATAAGCGATCAGGATGATGGCTTCGTCTGGAGATAAAATACAGGGTGTACCATAGAAAACTAAAAAGCAGAAGCAAACCTAAGAGTAGAATGGCAAGCATGCTTGAACACCTTTCTGTATTAATTTTCACTGAATAATTGGAATAACATTACAACTAATTATAACATAGGTTTTTCTGGAATCGCAGATTTTCATAGAAGTTAAGGGATGAACCGTTATAGGGCATAGTGCAGTATTGTTGATGCATTTTCACAAGATGGACTTTGCTTTCCTCCGGGGGGAGCGGTAAACTGTTGCATACGAGCATACGAGCATACGAGCATACGAGCATACGAGCATACGAGCATACGAGCATACGAGCATACGAGCATACGAGCAGCAGCGATCAATGTCATGGATGTTACGTCAAAAAGGCGTGGCTGCGGCGGTATGCATTTTATTTTTAGACAGATGTGGAGGAAGTACGATTGGAGATGTTTACGATGCTGCTGGGTTTATTTGAACGGGCGGCGCTGTTGATTATATTTTTATTCTTTCTGTCGAGGGTGCCGAGATTTAGGCAGATTCTGCAAAAGGGGAAATTAAGGTGGCAGGAGTCTATTGCGGTTACCTTGTTATTTTGTGCTTTTGCCATTTTCGGAACATATACGGGCATTAATGTTGAAGGTTCACTGGTGAATGTACGGATCATCGCCGTGTTATCGGGTGGTATTTTGTTCGGAGCGCCTGTGGGTATTATTACGGGGATAGTCTCCGGGGTGCATCGGTATTTGATCGATATGGATGGAGTTACAGCTATACCGTGTCTAATCACGAGTATCCTGGCAGGTCTGGTCTCCGGTTATATACATAAGTACACGCCCAAGCCTAAGCGATGGATCATCGGTATTGGTGCTGGAATGATCTGTGAAGCGCTGACGATGTTATTAATCTTGTTATTTTCCTATCCCGATCCACTGGGTGCCGATATTGTTTCGAAGATTGCGCTGCCTATGATTCTGGGTGAAGTCAACATTGGGCTGATTGTGCTCCTGGTGCAGAGTGTCGAAGGGGAAAAAGAGATGATTGCAGCCCGTCAGGCGAAGCTGGCACTGGAGATTGCTAACAAAACCTTGCCGTATTTCCGTTCGATTGACGAGGATTCTCTGCGCAAAATTTGCCGGATTATTCAGGAGGATATTCAGGCCGATGCGGTTGCAATTACGGATACCCGGAATGTACTGGCTTATGTAGGATTTGGTGAGGAACGATATCATATCGGTAATGAAATTATAAGTGAGATGACCAAGAAGACGATATCCAGCGGGGAGATTACGATCAGTAATGATGTGATTGATGAAAAAACACCCGATATCCACTCGCTGTTAATCATTCCGCTTAAAGAACGAGGAGACATCACAGGTGCGCTCAAAATCTATTATCGCAAAGCGTACAAAATTACGTATCCATTGCAAACGATGGCTGTAGGTCTGTCGCAGATCATCTCAACCCAGATGGAGGTATCGCGGGTAGAGGAGATCAAGGCTGCTGCCAACAAAGCGGAGCTACGTGCGTTACAGACAACCATTCATCCTCATTTTCTGTTTAATGCGCTAAATGCGATTGCTTCGTCCATCCGAACCAAACCGGATCGTGCCCGGGAGCTGATTGTGAATCTATCCGGGTACATGCGTTACAATCTGGAGCTGTCGGATGAGTTGATCGATATTCATAAGGAACTGGAGCAGGTCCGTAATTATGTAGAGATTGAGAAAGCTCGCTTTGGCAGCCGACTGAATGTGATCTATGACATTGATGAGGTCGCAGTGCATATTCCGAGTCTTGTTATCCAACCGCTCGTCGAAAATGCAATTATTCATGGCATTCTCAAGGTCAAAGGACCCGGGACTGTTCGAATTCGGGTACAGGATTATCCGGAGTTTGTTCGAATCAGTGTCAGTGATACAGGAGCAGGCATCAGTGTAGATATTATAGAACGGGTCTACCACGACCGTATGCCTGGTAATCAGATCGGGCTATACAATGTGCATCGCCGGGTCAAGCTTATCTACGGACAAGGTGTAACCATTACAAGGCTGGAACAAGGAACGGATATTTTATTTGATGTGCCCAAAGGAGATGTCGTAACAAGGTGATGATGGATCAATGAGAGCTCTTATTGTGGAAGACGAGATTCTGGCAAGTGAGGAATTAAATTATTTAATCCAGGAACATAGCCAGATTGAGGTGGTTGACCGCCTTGAAGACGGGCTGGATGTACTGAAATTTTTGCAGGAACAAGAAGTAGATGTGATTTTTCTTGATATCAATGTTCCCTCGCTGGACGGTATGATGCTGGCCCATCATATTGGGAAGTTTGCAACGAAACCCTATATTGTATTTACTACGGCGTACAAGGAACATGCAGCGGAAGCCTTTGAGTTGGAGGCGTTTGATTATATTCTGAAGCCGTATGACGAGAAACGAATTGCTGCAATGCTCCATAAGCTGGAGCTCGCATTCAAACGTGATCATGCGCCGGTGGAGCAACATGTTGAGGATGGACCAGTTACTATGGGGGACGGATCTGCTGCACAGGGAGATCTGTTGCGAGAACGAGATACGAATTCCCATACGGACAGAAGAATTAATCTGCTGCGGAATGACAATATTATTGTTACGGATACGGCAGACATCTATTATGCGGAAGCGCAAGAGAAAGTGACGAAGGTATATACCAAAAATGGGGAGTTCACCATGCCAGTGAGCATATCGGATTTTCACAGCCGTCTGCCACAGGATATGTTCTTTCGCTGCCACCGTTCGTACGTCGTAAATCTGTCGCAAATCCGTGAAATTGTACCTTGGTTCAACAATACGTATCTGCTCCGTCTGCGCGATTTGGAAGCTGAAGTGCCCGTGAGTCGTGGGAAGGTCAAAGAATTCAGGCAACTCATGCGCATCTAGAAGCATTTCATTCCGCATCTGATGCAACTCATGCTCAAAACGGTGTGATGAATCCCCTTTCATGTATGATTAGCTTGTGAACGCATTCATGTATATGACATCGGCAAAGGGGAGATCACGATGAAAGCAACCATTTCATCCGTTTCATCAACACCTGAATCAACATCTGCACCTACAAAAATGAACCGCTGGCTTATTGTTTTAGGGACCATCATTGTACAAATGGGTCTTGGAACCATCTATACTTGGAGTTTATTTAATCAACCGTTGTCTGATCGTTTCGGATGGGACGTCAGCTCGGTCGCGATAACTTTTTCAATTACCAGTTTTGCTTTGGCATTTGCCACATTGTTTGCAGGACGATTGCAGGAACGTTGGGGTCTTCAGCGCCTGATCCGTGTAGCCGGGGTTGTGCTTGGCCTGGGTCTTATTCTGAGTTCCCAAGTCACTTCGCTAACACTGCTGTACATTTTGGCTGGATTTGTCGTTGGTTTTGCAGACGGTACGGCGTATATTACGTCGCTATCTAATCTGATCAAATGGTTCCCGGAGCGTAAAGGTCTGATCTCGGGGATCTCGGTCGGAGCTTTTGGTACCGGTAGTTTATTGTTCAAATATGTGAACACGGCATTGATTGGTGCCGTTGGTCCTGCTCAGGCATTTATGTATTGGGGCATTATTGTTCTTGTTCTGGTCGTTGCGGGATCATTCCTGATCCGCGAAGCGGTTGTTCGTGAACAGGCTCCGGCAAGCAAGGAAGGATCCAAACAAGTCGTAGCACGTCATGACTATACAGTGAAAGAAATGCTGCGTACAAAAGAAGCGTACATGCTGTTCGTTATTTTCTTCACGGCGTGTATGAGCGGTCTGTACCTGATCGGTATTGTCAAAGATATCGGTGTACAACTCGCTGGACTTGATGTAGCTACCGCTGCGAATGCAGTGGCCATGGTTGCAATCTTTAACACGGCAGGACGTATTATTCTCGGTGCGCTGTCGGATAAAGTAGGACGAATGAAGGTCATTGCTGGTGCGCTGCTTGTTACAGCCGTAGCTGTCATGACACTTAGTCTGGTTCCACTGACCTTCGGAATTTTCTTCGCCTGTGTCGCGGCCGTTGCATTCTGCTTCGGCGGTAACATTACCGTATTCCCGGCGATTGTGGCTGATTACTTCGGACTGAAGAATCAGAGCAAAAACTATGGTGTGATCTATCAGGGATTTGGATTTGGTGCTTTGGCAGGATCATTCATCAGCGCTCTGCTGGGCGGATTCCATCTAACCTTCATCGTGATTGCTGTACTCTGCGCTGTCTCGCTGTTGCTCGCACTGATCATCACCCCTCCAGGTCAAGGTCGTCGTGCACGTCAACGTGAAAAACAGATGAACCTTAACCCTTCATCACGGGCAAGCTAACAACATGCACTGGAAGGACGGAACAGAGAATATTTCTTCATCTTAAAAAGCAAATTAAAAAACAAAGTAAACAAAGCGGTCTCCAGACGAGGCCGCTTTTTGGTATCTACAGTTGTCAGATTGCTGACTTGTTGGCCTATCGGACCATTTGGCTGCCTGCAAGCGTGGTGCCCTGTGTGCATTCCATCATTCGCATCTGTTATACTCTAGATGAATTCATCAAGACTAAGACCAAGTTATGTACCCCAGAGGAGGCATATCATGAAGTTCATTAAATACACACAACCTGATTTTGATGATTATTATGCATTGGTTTCCAATATGGAAGTAATGAAACAGATTACAGAACGTGCAATACCGGAGCAAGAGGCGAGAACGCAATTTGAGTCCATGCTTGAGTTTAATGAGCGTTCCACTTGCGGACATTACCGGGTATTTAGTGAAGATGGTGCCGGTGTGGCGTATGCCAAATTGATTCCGGATCAGGAGGACCCGACCAAGGCTGAGATAGGTTACATGATCCTGCCTGAACATTGGGGCAAAGGCCAAGGCACATCCATAGCGTCACGGTTGATTATTCAGGCACAAGCCGCAGGGATTGGATCCCTCTATGCAGTTATCGATCCGGGTAACGCTGCTTCCCGCCGGATCTTGACCCGCCAGAACTTTGTATCCACCTGGACAGGTGATTACGATGGTCTTCCTGGTGAGATTTTGGAGTTAAATCTTCAAACGAAGCGGTAAAGGAACTGTTCTGAGGGTAATCAGATAATATAGGGCATCTTGCATGAGATGGCTGAAATTCATTATCACCGTGGGAGTTCACGCATGCACATTTCATGCAAGATGCTTGCTTATATAGAGATGTGGAGGAGATGACATATGAGCAATTCAACCATGGAACGTCTGAATGCATTGCTGCCGGAGTGGCTGGAGACCAGTCGTTTGCACACCGGGCAAGGTAAGGTGGCTTCTTATATTCCAGAGCTTGTCAAAGCCTCTCAGGATGAGCTTGGTATACATATCATGGACGCCGAAGGGAACCATGTGTCGGCAGGGGATTGCGGTGTCCCATTTACGATGCAAAGTATCTCCAAAGTATTTACCCTTATTCTGGCCCTGATGGATCATGGGGAAGAAGCGGTTTTCTTTAATGTAGGAAAAGAACCGACAGGCGACGATTACGATTCGATGATCAAGCTTGAATTGGTTGAACCCGGAATCCCGTTCAATCCATTAATCAATGCAGGTGCGATTACGGTGTCCTCGCTTGTTGGAGGAGACTGTAAGGAAGAAAAATCACGCCGCATTCTGGAGTTTTTCCGCAAACTGGCGAATAATGATCAGCTGGGCTATAACGAAGAGGTATTCGAGTCCGAATCAGAGAGCGGTCACCTGAACCGTTCACTTGGTTATTTTCTGAAGCATAATGGTGTAATCAAGGATGACGTGGAAGATGTACTCGCCGTGTATTTCCGTCATTGCTCCATTGAAGTCACCTGTGCAGATTTGGCGCGAATGTCACTTGTTCTCGCCTATAATGGAACAGATCCAATTACGGGAGAAGAACTCATCCCTCGTCGCTATGTTCAGATTGCCAAAACCTTTATGACGACCTGTGGTATGTATAATGCATCAGGCGAATTTGCCATCGAGGTTGGTTTGCCCGCCAAAAGTGGAGTATCCGGAGGGATATTGACCCTTGTACCGGGACAATTCGGCATAGGTCTTGTTGGCCCGGCTCTGAATCGCAAAGGCAACAGTATTGCCGGCGTGCATCTGCTCGAGCGTCTGTCAAAGGAATTCGACTGGAGCTTTTTCTAAAATTTTTCTGAGAAAAGTCATACCCTTATATGTAGCCGATGAATCACGTATCCGATATTTTGCTTCTTTTGAACGAAGTGAATGGTCTGGATATGTTTCGTCGGCTGTTTTTGCCATTCATCAGGATGTGTAGGAAGGCAGTCCTGCATGGTAACGACCATGCTGCATCTATCATGGAACATCCACAACATCGAGGTGGGTATATACGCCCTCAGTTATTCATTCATTCATCGGCTAGGGCCACATCTGTAATGAGGTTCATCTGAATATCCCGGGACCCATCTTCCATCAGTAGTCTGAGGGTCCGGGCAGGACGGTCCAGCCGAAGCACCTGCCCCGTGTAACGGATATCGTCATGTTCGTGAAACAACGTAATAGTGACCCTATCTCCAAGCATCATCGAGTTGCTGAGCAAACGGGACATTTCTTCCGCGGCCTGGGCATCCAGGGATGGGCGGGTACGAGGAGCAAGTTGTTCCTGATGAAGAATGTAAGCTTCCCGGTGTTCGGGGAGCATCATGCGTGAGGACTCGAAGATACCGTTTTGCTGCAATTTTTTACTCATTTATAATGACCTCCAATTTTATGAGAACGTTCATGGGCTTGCGCGGACGAGCAGAGGGAGGATGCCCGCATGATGGCGGTATCTCCGTACCTGCGCTTGATATCATCCGTGGCACGCTCCAGTTCTCGTTTGCGTTCACGGTCATCGAACCAGGACAGCTGTACTTCAGAATCGGGTACAAGTCCGGTCAATGACACGCTGATGCGGCGGATGGGTAATCCGTCCCAATGGCGCAGGAACAGAGCTGCTGCCGCATCGTATACTTCATCCGTAATGTTGGTGGGTTCATTCACCTTCATCTGGCGGGAGAAACCAGTTGGCCGATCATAATCCTGTCCGCGACACCCAACCGAGACCACATGGCCCATGAGTGATTTGTCCCGGGAACGTCGACTGACGAGTTCCGCCAGTTCAAGCAGTACCACTTTGATATCTTCCCAGGAGTCATAGTCCCGGGGCAGCGTCATCTGATGTCCGATTCCCTGCTGCTGATGAGCATATGTCCCGGGTTTGACCGGGGAATCGTCAATACCGCGGGCGATACGCCACAGTACCTCGCCATTCACACCCCAACGTTCTCTCAGTCGGGACAGTGGGGTCTGGGCCAGATCACCGATCGTATGGACTCCCATCTTGTAGAGATGCTGCGCCATGCGGGAACCGACCATGAACATGTCTCGCACAGGCTTCTTCCAGATGGTTGAAGGCAGATCTTTGCGAGGCAGCGTGCAGATGCCACTAGGGACTTTTTTGGCATATAGATCACAGGCCATCTTGCTAACGACCTTGGTATCACTGATACCGATCCTAATGTATACACCCGTCTCATCCATCACCCTCGATTGAATGCTGCGCGCAATCGTCTCGGGGCTGCCAAACAGATCCAGGCTTCCGGTGACATCGAGGAACTGTTCATCAATACTATAGGGTTCCACCAGATCGGTGTAAGACTGAAGGATACGCGTAATATGAAGGGACACCCGAATGTACTCGGCCATCCGGGGGCGAACAACAACAACATCCGGGCATTTTGCGAGTGCTTCGCCCAGTCGTTCTGCTGTCGTAATTCCATAGGACTTGGCGAGTGGACAGGCCGCAAGAATAATGCCCGAACGGCGCGCCGGATCTCCCGCAACAACGAGGGGGCGGTCCTTGTATTCGGGATGTGCAGACTTCTCCACACTGGCATAGAATGACTGGCAGTCTGCCAGCATGATGACACGTCTGTCTTGGCGGGGCATAAGACTTCTCTCCTTATTCGTGATGCTAAGCTCTTATGTTAAGAAGCAATTATATTCATTTGAACATCGATAATTAACAGTTTATTTACAGTATGGAACAAGTGTTCTTGTTTTATAAGCATATCCGACAATTCGAAATGCGGCAACCGGAATTATTTTGCAAATTGGACACAATTATTGGTTAGCTATATTAGAGGCAGAAATTAGGAAATAAGATGTGCTTTTTTACATTTAATGTGAGAGATCCATGACTTCCGGGTGATGACCGGGCGTTCATTTGGGTTTTTGTAAAAGGGTTATAAATGGGCACAGTCCTATAGAGGGGGACTGATGTCCTTTTTTGATTTTCTGCATTTTTCAGAAAACCTTGATGTGACGCGGAATATCGCTGATGCGTTATCGGACTATAGTATCAATTTTGTAATCTTTATGGTTAATACTGTAAAAAGGTCCGCAACTTTAAAATATAACTCGCGTTTAATGGGGTATGTGTTCAAACGGCAAACGTTGCCTGTACCCGCGTTGCACATAACAATAAAGGTTCCAGAAGTGCAAGATCAGCAGGGTATCCAATCCATGCGATTCCAGCAAATATTAGTGTTTGGGAATCAGACGTATCCTGGAGGCTTTCGGGTGCTAGTTGATGGCGCTTTTTACGAATTATGGGCAGAATGTTCCATTTCATGTTTGCTTCCATCAGCCTAGTTACAAATGCAGAGTCTTAGCGCTATAGTGAGAACTACACCGCTGACATCTCTACCAAGCGGACATCCGAAGCGGAAAGATTCGTAAACTTCATGTTGGACCATTCGATGTTGAAGCAGGATGCATATTAGAGAGGTGAGCAATCTAAAGACATGAGCAGACAAAGACGAAGACGCTGGCTATTAACGGTGTTGACAGGAGCAGTGGTGGTGACCGGTGGGATATTTGCCGGATGGCACTATATGCAACCCAAGCTCGTTACGTACACAGCGGAGAACGGCACGGAGATGAAATTCAAGACCGATGGAGACCGGTTCATGGAATACGGGCCAGATGGAACGTGGAGGGAGATGTTCGTCAAAGGTGTCAACCTGGGCGCAACTTCACCGGGGCATTACCCGGGAGAATTCCCGCTGACCAAAGAGGATTACTTGCGGTGGTTCCAGCAGATCGAGGATCTGGGAGCCAATGTAATCCGGGTATACACGGTTCACGAACCGATTTTCTACTCCGCATTAGTCGAATATAACCGCGGCCGGGAGCAACCGTTATATTTTATACAGGGCATATGGTCACCTGAAGAAGAGCTGATTGAGAAACAGGATGCCTATGCGGCGCATATTGAGCAGACGTTCAAGCAGGAGATTGAAAAGGCCGTATCTGCTGTTTATGGCGATGCGGACATTCCTGCCAAGCAGGGAGAGTCCAGCGGCAAATACAAAACGAATGCAGGAAAATACCTGATGGCCTGGCATGTGGGGACGGAATGGGACCCGGCGATGGTAGACAACACAAACGCAAAACATGCGGACGTACCGCAGTACAAGGGAGTTCATTTCTCGGCGAGTCCAGAAGCGTCACCGTTCGAGAACTGGCTCGCAGAGTTACTGGATCATACGGCGGTCCTGGAGAAGAAGTATGGATGGGAACATCCGATGACCTTCACCAATTGGGTAACGACCGATGTGCTGGATCATCCCGGCGAGCCGCTGTATGAAGAGGATCTCGTCAGTGTGGATGCCCGACATATTCAGCCGGAGGCATGGCAGGGAGGTTATTTTGCAGCCTACCATGTGTACCCGTATTACCCGGATCTGTTCCATATCGATAAGACTCTCCAAACGATCAAGGATGAGAACGGTGAGTACAACACGTACAAAAGTTATCTGCGCAAGCTAAAAGCCGAGTTTTCCGATATGCCTGTAATGATTACAGAGTATGGCGTACCCTCTTCTCTTGGTATTTCCCATCTGGGTATGGGCGGACGGAATCAGGGTGGACATAACGAAGTAGAGCAGGGAGATATTGACGCGTCACTGACGCAGGATATCTATGATGAGGGGTACTCGGGAGCAATTGTGTTCATGTGGCAGGATGAATGGTTCAAAAAAACATGGAACACGATGCCACTGGAAATCCCGGCTGATCGCCGTGCATATTGGCTGAACGTACTGACAAACGAGAAGATGTTTGGCCTGCTTGCCATGGACCCCGGTAAACAGGAACAGTTGACCATCGACGGATCACTGGATGACTGGGATGATCTGAAGGATGAAGAGGTCACGACCTGGCAGGGCCAAGTGGACGGCATTCAGGAAATGAAGATGACCCATGATGAAGCCTATCTGTATATTGGGCTGACCTTGGATCAACCGTTTGACCCGGCTAAGACAGTGCTGCGAATTGGGACCGATACACTTGCTGGAGGCAGTCAGCCTGACAAGTTACTCCCGGGCCGGACGCTCAGTGATGGTCTTGAGACGGTGATTACACTGGGGCAGGATGAAGAATCACAGGTGGAGATTGCCAAGGATTATGACTTTAATCAGCGTCTGTACGGCAAAGAAGGATACGACATGCTGCCAGATCAGCAGTCCGATTCCGCAGATCCGTTCCACCCATGGAATCTGGCAGTCAGCCTGAGGATGACACCGCCGGATACCCGATCTGCTCAACCGTTTATGAATGAAAAGGTCGGAACATTGAAACGGGGAACGACAGCTCCCAGCCAGTCCGATACGGATTCATTAACGGCATGGCAGTATAACGGCAATCAGGTGGAGATGCGAATTCCCTGGATGCTGCTCGGGTTCGGTGATCCGAGTTCGCTGCAAGTAATCGACTATGGACCGCTCAAGAATGGACGTGAGTTCTCCACAGTTGCTGTGGAAGGCGTTACGCTCATTCCGTGGTTAACGGACCGCGCCACGAAGAAAGTATCCTGGCCTGGGGGTGAACAGACGACCCTGGACCTGAAGACTTTGCCGGGATATAGCTGGCAGCCTTGGGAGCAGGTGCAGTATAGTGAACGGCTGAAGCTAAGCTACGAAAAAATGAAGAAGAGCTATGAAAAAATTCCTAGTTTTCAGATCGAATAAATGAGTATAAAGGAGGACCTTTTCACATGTTTCCAAGTTTGGCTTTGGCCTATCTGTTTTTGTACATCTGTATCGCACTTGTTGTTGTAGGCGTCATCGTATTGTTTGCCATGAAAATGTCCCACAATGGCAAACGACGCAAGACGGCGTTTTATGAATTGAAGCAGCGTGACTACTTCACCTATCTGCAAACGGCCTTGACCGAGAATAGTCCACTCAAATTGCCACCAGGCAAGCTGGCTCCGCTGGAACGCAGAGTCATTCAGGACAGGCTGATTGAATGGATCGACCAGTTCAAGGGTGAGTATCGCGACAAATTAATCGCACTGTGCCGTGAAGCAGGGTTCGTAGAGCATGATCTGAAGGAACTGGGCCGTCTGCGTTATGGTCGCCAGATTGATGCAGCTTATCGCTTGGGTGGCATGCGTTGTCCCGAAGCCGTTCCGGGTTTGATGGAATTGTTGAAGGATGAGAAACCGGGCCCGATGGCCATTATGATTGGTCGATCCATCTCCAGATGTACGACTCGGCAAGGTGAACTGAAAGACATGCTGACATTGCTGTTAACCAAAGGCAAGTCCATTCACCACCTGGCAGCAGATATTCTGCTCGAAACGAGTCTGGATACGAGTAGAATTCTAATCGAATTGCTGGAAGATCGGAATCCTGATTTTGTCAAAGTCGGACTGGTTGCCATGTGGGGACAGGCTGTACCTGAAGTGATGCCTGCACTGGACAGACTCGTAGGCGCAGAACATCAGGATGTACGTGCCGAAGCAGTGAAGCTGTATCTTAGCGCAAGTCCGGCCCTCCGGGATGAGACCATTCTGAAGCTGATCCAGGACCCCGATCCGGAAGTTCGCGCCGAAGTGGTACAAGCGCTTGGTTCGAAGCATGCATCTGGCAGTATTCCATTGCTGCGTAAAGCGCTGCGGGATGAAGACTGGAGAGTTCGCTATAACAGTGCGGAGAGTCTGAGCAAGCTCGGCGAGCCGGGATTCGAAGCGCTGTGTCAGGCTGCGGTGCAAGGTACAGTTGCTGAGCGCGAGATTGCGATGCAGCAGATTGAGAGTACCATGCAGCATACGAGAACCGATGACAGAGCTGTAGAGCAGATGATTGCACATAACAAAAAAAGACTGCTGTACGATCGTTATTTTGGCCCTGTCCGAGAGAACAGAACCAGCAAGAAGCGCACAGGTGTCGCTACGGTAGGAGGGGATTACACTGCTTAGGGATCTACTATTAATCTACGGCATGGTCGCAATCTACTATGTTGTTTTTGTAAATACGCTCTACTTTTCCATTCTGGCTTTATCGTTCCGTAACATCTGGACGATCTTCCGGCGGTCGCACTATTCCAAATACAATACATTGTCAGGCTCGGAACTGGTACCTTCGGTTTCTCTGCTGGTACCGGCATACAACGAGGAACTGACGATTATTGAAAATGTGAACTGCCTGATGACGCTGAATTATCCAACATATGAAGTCATTGTGGTGAATGATGGCTCCAGTGATGCGACACTGAATATCCTGTTGGAAGAATATCGTCTGAAGCCGGTACCCAATACGAAGATTCGGGGCAAGATTGCCTGTCAGAAGATTCGTGGGATCTACCATAATCCGGAGTTCCCGGATCTGTATGTCATTGACAAGGAAAACGGCGGTAAGGCCGATTCCCTCAATGCGGGGATCAACCTGTCCCATTATCCGTTGATCTCTTCCATCGATGCCGATTCTTTGCTGGAGAAGGATGCCCTGATCCGCATGGCACGCATGTATATGGAGAATCCGGAAGAGACGGTAGCCATCGGTGGAGATGTACGGATCGCCAATGGCTGCAAAATTGAAAACGGGGCAGTGCAAGATGTATCACTGCCACGCAAGATCTGGCCCATGTTCCAGTCGATTGAATATCTCAAAGCCTTCCTGGGTGGACGAATTGGCTGGAGTCACATGAACGGTCTGATCATTGTCTCTGGTGCCTTCGGCATGTTCCGCAAGGACGCAGTAATCGCCGTAGGCGGATACCGGGATGGTTATCCTGGGGAAGACATGAACATCATCATCAAACTCCACCGTTATATGCTGGAGAACAAATTGAAATACCGCGTTGCCTTCTGCCCTGAGGCCGTATGTTGGACACAGGCACCGGATTCCTACCGGATCTTGTCCAGTCAGCGCAAGCGCTGGGGCCGTGGGAACCTGAAGAACATGCTGGAGAATCGGGGCATGCTGTTCAATCCGAAATATAAGGTTATGGGTATGGTGACCATGCCATATAACGTCCTTTTTGAAGCGCTCAACCCGTATTTCCGGATTACCGGACTTCTGGCTCTCGCTGGATATGTGCTTCTGGATATGACGCAATGGCCGATTCTGGTTCTGTTCGGACTGCTGAACTTTGTGAGTGGTTATCTGCTGAGTGTAGGCGCACTTGTTCTGGAGGAGATTGCTTTCAAGCGTTACAACAAACTCTCCGATCTGGTCAAAATGCTCGTCTACTCCGCGCTGAAATTCGTGGGTTACCATCAGCTGGGCGTACTGTGGAGATTGCAGGGACATGTGCAGTTCATGCAAAACAACAACTCATGGGGTACTATGACACGCCAAAGCTGGTCCGAGGATGAGAAGAAAACAAGCGAAGCTGCTTGATTAAAGAATAATCAAAGCAATTATATGTCCAACTAGACATTTACACGATAACGGAGAGGGCAGAAAAAGCCTGTAGAAGCGAAGCGTGCACCTAAAAGCTTTCTGAAAGAAAGCTGCATCGAAAGCATACCTTTATCCCCGGATTTCCCCTTGTATAAAGGAATCAAAAAATCTGGGGATAACAGTGATCGAAAGGCTGTTCTGTCATCGGAGTGTCAGTGTAAATAATATTTTTTGGACTTATATAGATAATCGAGGAGAAGGGTGGAAAAGAACATGCCAAATACGGCGACATTGCAGCGTGAGGCTGCCGTTAATGTATACCGAAGTGTAGAACAGGGATTGAAGGAAACGGGTGCCGAAACATGCGGCTTAATGTTCATCCATTGTGCAGGAAACTCTCAACCTGAGCAGCAGGTCAGGACACATCTGGAGCAGACGAGCGGGACAGCCTTCCAGGTGTGGAAGGATGGGGCCACCCAAGCGATTGCCGTCCTTCTGCCAGGGTTGTCACTGGATGAAGTTCATTATGAAGGACTTCGGATCAAGCATGAACTGCAAGAGAATGTGCCCGGTGCCGATCCACAGATTACACTGGCCAGTTTCCCGGAAGGGGAGCGCCCTTCGAAGGCAACTATTCAGCATATGGCTGAATCCTCGAAGCTCGTAGATTCGTCGGAGATTCATATCTACACGCTGGACAATACGGCGGACGAACCGGAACGCATTTTGATTGTGGACAACGATCCTACGGTACGCGAATTCCTGCAATTGCGGTTGAAGATGCAGGGGTACGAAACCTATGAAGCTGTCGATGGACTGGCTGCACTGGAGTTGATCGAGAAGGTTACACCAGACCTGGTGCTCACGGAGCTGAATCTGTATGGCATCGACGGTCTGCCGTTCATCCATCATATCCAGAACCTGGAGATGGAGCAGCCGCCCAAAATTGTCGTGTTGACCGAACAACGTGTCGAGCAGACGATCAGTCAATGCTTCCGCAGCGGCGTGGATGATTACATGACCAAACCGTTCTCACCCGTAGAGCTGGATGCCCGAATCAGACGTTGCCTGCACTAGAAGACAGCTTGGAACAACTGATTGTGTGAAGTGCAAAGTAAGAGCTTTTTTGACACTATGAATCAGATAGATTAGAGCAACATTTAGAGCACAGACACTCATCTATTTATATGGATTTTAAGCACCACCAAATACACTGCCCGGAGGGAATATCATGGAGAATCAACAATTCCACACATTACTGAATGCGATTGAAAATAAAGAAGCTGTACTCGGCGTCGTCGGGCTCGGTTACGTAGGACTTCCACTTGCCGTGGAAATGGTCAATCAAGGTTTCACGGTAATCGGAATTGATCTGGATGCGACCAAAGTAGAAAGTATCTATCAAGGAGATTCCTATATTCACGATATTTCGTCTGATGAGTTGAAAAAAGTAATGCAAAGCGGTCGTTTCCAGCCAACGACAGATTACAGCATGCTGCGCGTGATCGACGCACTCAGTATCTGCGTACCGACACCGCTTAGTGAGAATCAGGACCCGGATACGTCTTACATCGAGACTGTTGTAGATCAGATCAAACTGCATATGAAACCAGGCATGTTGATTACCTTGGAGAGCACCACTTATCCAGGTACAACCGAAGAACTGATCCAGCAGCAGCTGGACAAGATCGGACAAGAAGCAGGTAAAGACTATTTCCTCTGCTTCTCGCCTGAGCGTGTGGACCCGTCGAACGGACGTTTCACCACATTTAATACGCCGAAAGTAATCGGGGGCACAACTGAAGCTTGCTTGAAGCTCGGAACAGCGCTATATAGCAAATATGTAGAAACCGTAGTACCGGTATCTTCACCAAAAGTGGCTGAGATGTCCAAACTGCTGGAGAACACATTCCGCAGTGTGAACATTGCCTTTGTAAATGAAATGGCGATGATGTGCGATCGTATGGGCATTGATATCTGGGAAGTTATTGACGCGGCGGCAACGAAACCATTTGGTTTCATGCCATTCTATCCAGGCCCAGGCATCGGTGGACACTGCATTCCGCTTGATCCGATGTACCTGTCATGGAAGGCCAAAGGTTTCCGTTTCTATAGCAAATTCATTGAGCTGGCGCAATCTACCAATGACAACATGCCATATTATGTGTTAAACAAAACGTCAACGATTCTGAACGAATACGCCAAATCCGTACGTAAATCCAATATTCTGCTGCTCGGCATGTCGTACAAGCCTAATATTGCCGACCTGCGTGAATCACCAGGACTGGAAGTATATGAACTGTTCAAGGAAAGTGGAGCTAACGTAAGCTACTACGACCCACATGCAGATTCCTTCCAGGACAAGCATGGCGAGACCGTACACAGCGAAGTGTTCAATCTGGAGCAGTTCAAAAAGTACGATTGCATCGTGCTGATCACCAACCACAGCGATTTGCCTTACTTTGATATTGCCGAGATGGGTGTACCGATTCTGGATACACGTAATGCGTTCCGTTCGTACACACATCCGCATATCTACAAGATTGGTCACTCGGTACAGCATCCTGTGCTTGAACCAAGTGAAGCGTTGCTCGTCTGAGGAAATATATGAGGCAACGGGGCAAACTGGTGGGTATGGCGAAATGGGCCATTCTGGCTGTGGTGTTGTGCCTGCTGCTTCTGTCCTGGATGTTCAAATGGTTCCAGGCGGAGGAGCATAAAGCGACCTGGCTGTGGGACGCGTCCATTATTGCAGAACAAACGCCTGAGATTATTGCCTTTTCCAAAGAACAGGGCGTGGATACCATCTTCCTGCAAATCCAGGATGAGGTGCCTGACGCAACATACCGCAAATTCATTGCGGCTGCAGGGCAGGCTGAGATTGAAGTGCATGGACTTAACGGTCATGCCGACTGGGCTTATGAGGAAAAGCTGGATGAAGGGCTTGCTTTTATCGAGCGAGTACGAGCATACAATGCAGCTTCGGCCAAGAATGAACGTTTCGAAGGCATTCAACTGGATGTGGAGCCGTATCAGCTGAAGCGCTGGGAGAACGAGGAGAGCAGCGTCATTGCAGAGTGGCAGAACAACATGAAGGCCTGGACAAAAGCCGGCGAGGATGCCGGACTGTACATGAGCGCTGCCATTCCGTTCTGGCTTGATGCCCGTCAGTCGGCTGAAGGTGAGGGTACATTCAGTCGCTGGGTCATTTCCCACTTTGATGCGGTAGCCATTATGGCTTACCGGGACAGCGGACAGCAGATGTATGATCTGTCCAAGGAAGAACTGGACGAAGCGGATGATCTCGGCAAGAAAGTCTGGATCGGAGCGGAACTCGCGGATACACACGAGGGGGATCACCTGACCTTTTTCCGTAAACCGGTTAGCAATATGAATGAAGAGATGGCAAAGGTGTTTGATCTCGGTTCCTCTCATTCTTCATTTGCAGGTGTAGCTGTGCATCATTATGAAGCATGGTATGCGAAGGAGAATGGCATTCCGCTTGCACGTAAGGATGAGGAGAAGTAATAGCGTTACGTCAACGTAAAAAAGTTCCTCGTTTCGAGTACGTGTGTCAAGACTATAGTATAGAAAGAAGGCAAGTCCCGGGTAGATGGGGCTTGCCTTTTTTGGTGGTGGATTTATATAAATTGAACTAAGAAAATGTACACTTGCCACAGAAAGCTTTTAGCTCCACTTCTTTAGGTTATTTCTGTCCTCTACGTTCTCGTGTAAATGTTTAGTTCAATTTATATATGGGTTTTGCAGCAATATAATGTGCAGGATATGAAACTCAGTAGTCCATTTTAATTTGGTAGAGGTGACATCTTACACAAACGTATACAAGGCGGGATGCATGAGGCATGGATTATAGGTTGGGGAGCGAAAGGTCGCTCCCTCATTTTTTCGTGCTCTCCGCTGTGCGATAGCGGTTAGGCGGCAGCCCGACTTGCTTTTTGAACGCTTTGGAGAAGGAGAATAAGTCGGGGTAACCGACGGAATGAGCCACTTCGGTTAAGCTTAGCGGCGTCTGCACGAGCAGACGTTTAGCCTGATTCATTTTCAATTGTTGGATATATTGTACAGGGGACAGACCATAGGCTTTGCGGAACTGTTTGGCAAAATGGGTTCGATCCACACCCGCATGAGCGGATACACCTTCCACGGAGATGCCGCCTGCAAAATGAATGTCCATGTATTCCTTGCCTTTCTGGAGCCAAGGTGTGGCTGAATCCGGTTGCAATCCTTTGGTTGCGGGGGAGCGGGCAATCCGGTCGAATAGAGTTAGAAACCGGGTGAGTCGTCCCAGATCGCTCGCTCCATCCTGCGGTTTGCGAACATCCTCCATGAACGAGCGCATGGCGCTTGCAGTCTCCGGCGTCAGTACACCTGAACGATACGGTGAGTCGGGTGTAAGTCCGATTCGAGACAGCAGCTCGGCTGCATGTGCACCGTCAAAGGCAATAAATATTTTCTGCAACGTGTCTTCCGGGTCCGTCCAGTACTCATGGGTAACATGCGGAAACAGACAGAACGCATCCCTGGCACGTAGGGCGTGACGCTGTCCGTTTTGTATGAATGTACCTTCCCCCTCCAGCACAAACAGCAAATAATGATAAGGTGTGGTACGAGGGCCAATATGATAGTTGGTCTTGGCTATATTACGGCCAATACGAATCGGCCAGGCGCCACCAGCTTTCTCGAATTCAGATGGAGTGAAGAAAATAATATCCAAAAACTCATGGTGGTCCTCCTTCATGCTCTCGGTCATCAGGAACACCTCTTTATTGTATAAGTATCGTTTGTACATTTTAAAAGTTTCACTTATAACCTATTATACAGGTGGGTTTTATACATATTCAAGATCACGAAGACCTAAATCTGAGAAAAGACCACAAAATGACAAAATGAAATTGCCGCGAAATGACATTGATCACAGACAAATCAATTGTTATGATGTCCATACCTATTAAACCAAGTTAATTAATCGGCATTTGGATGCGTACTTTGAAAATGAGTTAGAAATTAGGCGCACTTTAAAAATAAGTTTCAAGAGATGCCAACGTAGTGGAGGGGACGAAATCGATTCTGAAGAAGCGAAGCGGTCGCCTGAAAGCTTTCTGAAAGAAAGCTACATCGGAAGCATAAGCTATCCTTGAATTTTTACCTTTAAAAAGGAGAATCAAAAAAATTCAAGGATAACAGTGATCGGAAGAACGATTCGTACCCGGAACGTCAAGGAGGCGTAACGGTAACTTTTTTAACATGAGACTTTATTTATTCATAGAAGGGATTGACTTTTGTGAGCGAACAGGAAGATATGAAGTTTGGATGGTTTTTGCCAACAGCAGGGGATGGTAAGTATGTAGGGGTTGCCCCGGAGCGGGAACCGAGTCTGGATTATCTGATCGATGTGGCACAGACGGCTGAGAAGGCAGGATTCGAATTTGTACTGATTCCGACAGGGGGAGCCTGTCTGGACGCGTGGGTGGTCGGCTCAGCAGTGATGAGTCACACGAAGACATTGCGTCCCCTTGTCGCCATTCGCCCGGGTTTGGTTACACCCGTACTCGCTGCACGAATGGGAGCCGCACTGGATCAGCTCTCTGGTGGTCGCGCCATGATCAACGTGGTGACAGGCAGTTCTGTTCGAGATCTGGAGGAACTCGGCGATCCACTGGCACATGCGCATGATGAACGATATGTACGAGCGAGCGAGTATATGGAAGTCATGAAGCGTTCATGGACCCAATCGACGGGACTGAACCTGACGGAGTTTGCCGGAAGTGGTTCAAAATCTGGTGCAGATGCACCCAGTGATCCCAATCCTGAATTCAACGGTCAGTATTACAACTTCAAAGGACCGGTAGGCATGCCGGAGACGGTGCAAAATCCGCATCCACCATTCTATCTGGGAGGAAGTTCTCCGATTGCCAAGAAGGTCGCTGTTGAACATGCAGATACGTTCCTCATGTGGGGTGAGCCTCATGACTGGATTCAGGAGCAGATCGAAGAGATTGAGGTCATTCGTCAGCAGGTGAAAGAGGAAACGGGACAAGATCGTCAGCTCCGTTACGGCATGCGTGCTCAGGTACTCATTCGGGATACCGAAGAAGAAGCATGGGCAGCAGCTTGGGAGATTATTAGCAAAGTACCACCAGAAGCGATTGAGAAAGCCAAAGCCGCTTTTGCCGAAACGGATGCAACCAACCAACGCAGACAGAATGAGCTACGGGAACTGTCCGAGAAGCAGCAGTTTGTCGTAGGTCCCAACCTGTGGACAGGCTTGTCCGTTGTGCGTTCCGGCGGTGCGATCCTTATTGTAGGTACAGCAGAACAGGTCGCAGAACGTCTGATGGAATATGGAGATCTCGGCGTTACGACTTTCATTCTGTCCGGTTATCCGCATCTGGAAGAGGCCGAAATCTTCGGCCGGACCGTGATGCCGATCATTCGCGAGAAATGGAAAACAAGACAGAAGCAACACTCAGTTACTACTAACTAAGTTACTACCAACTCTAAGTAAGTGCCCCTTTTTTTACACTTTAACGGAGAGGGCAGAACCGATCTGAAGAAGCGGAGCGCTCGCCTTTATCCCCGGATTTTAACCATTGAAAGAAATGATTCAAAAAATCCGGGGATAACAGCGATCGGAAGATGGTACTGCACTCGGAGTGCCCCGTGTAAAAACTTTCGTGCAACTTACATTAATCATCCTCAGGAGGTCGTCTTTCATGAAAAAAAATAAAAAATTGATCCTGCCGCTCGTCAGTATGCTGGTGATGTCCATCCTGCTGTCAGCTTGCGGCGGTGGGGATAACGCGTCATCTGGAGAGAACGGCTCCTCGGGTTCAGGCAAGGTTACGATCAGCTTCATGCACTGGCGTGGAGAAGATGTGGAAGCACTGAACAAAACCATTGACGCTTTTGAGACAGCAAACCCGAACATCAACGTGGAGATGCAGACACTGCCCTCCGATCAATACCAGTCCACCGTACAATCCAAAATCAGTGACGGTTCCGTAGGAGATGTATTTGCATCCTTCCCGGGTGCACAATTCGAAGCTTTCACCAAAGCAGGATTGTTCACGGACCTGAGCGGATCAACGTTCCTGTCGGCCTACAATCCAAAGCTGATTGAAGCAGGACAGCACGATGGCAAACAATATGCGATCCCGTATCAACTCGTATATAACGATCCCATCTATAATGTAAAACTGTTTGAACAATACGGCTTGACGCCACCAACCGATTGGGAAGGTTTCCTGGCCCTTTGCCAGAAGCTGAAAGACAATGGCATCATTCCGATTGCCTTTGCCGGAGCGGACATTGGCCCAGGGCAATTCATGAATACAATGGTGATGAATAATGCACCGAGTGACGACATTTTTACCAAAGTAGAAGCGGGCGAAGCCAAACTGACGGATGAGTTTTGGGTGAAAACGTTGACTCAAATCAAAGAACTGAACGATAAAGGTTACTTCCAACAGGATGCACTGGGTACGAAGGACCCTGCGGCTGGCGCACTGTTTATCCAAGAGAAAGCAGCGATGCTGGCAAGTGGATCGTATCAATTGGCTCAGAACAAGCAGCAGAATCCAAATCTGGAGCAAAAACTGCTTGCACCGATTACGGTAAGTGCAGATCAAGCGAAGTATGAAGGAGTGCATACCACTACGTTCATGCTCGCGGTGAACAGCAAGTCAAAACATCCGGAAGAAGCGAAGAAGTTCCTCGAATTCCTGAGCAATCCCGATGTAGCGAGTGACTATGCCAACCAGACGGGACAGAATGTAACGGTGAATGATGTGAAGTACGATACGCCTGAGCTTCAGGTAGCCGGAGAATGGGCGAGCAAAAAGACCGTGTTCCAGCCACGGTTCACCATCCTGAACGGAGACAATCAAAAAGCAGTAACCAACTCCATCCAGGCTGTACTGAGCGGCACTTCTCCAGAAGAAGCAGCACAGCAGGCACAAGCGATCATTGATCAGCATATCGGGAAATAAACGATGAAAAACCGTCTTCAGCTATCCCTATTTCTGATCCCCGGGTTGCTGCTGTACGTTGGATTGTTCGTATTTCCTACATTGACGGGGCTGTTCTATTCCTTTACGGATTGGGACGGGGTATCCCCGTCGTATGCATTTGTAGGGCTGGATAATTACAAGGACAGTCTCAGCAGCATCGTATTCCGCAAAGCCTTTGGTAACAACGTGGAGTTCATGTTAACGGTTGTTATTGCACAAACCTTTATTTCACTTGTCCTGGCTCTGCTCCTGGTACGCAATACCAAGACACGCATTGTGCTTCGGGCATTGTATTTCCTGCCTGCGATTCTGTCCTCCGTATCGGTTGGACTGATCTGGGCATTTATGTATGATCCATCCATTGGATTGATCAACTATGGACTGAATGAAGCGGGGATGAGCAGCATCGCTCGTAACTGGATTGGTGATCCCAAGATCGCCATCTATTCCATCGCTGCGGTGCAAGTCTGGGCCCATGCTGGCCAGATGATGATTGTATTCATCGCAGGTCTGCAAGGCATTCCGGCAGAACTGTATGAAGCGGCTCGTATGGACGGCGGCAGCAAATGGCAGGTATTCCGTACCGTGACTTGGCCACTGCTGGCACCTTCGGCAACGATTGTTGTGGCCTATACGACGATTCAGTCGTTCAAGGCATTTGACCTCATTTTTACCATGACGGACGGAGGCCCGAACTACGCAACTGAAATTTTGACAACATATATCTATCATACCGCCTTTGGCAGCTATTCATTTGGTCTGGCTTCTGCCGGTTCCATGATCTTCCTGGTGTTGCTCGCGTTGCTGACGTTATTGCAGTTCAAGGCACTACGCGCTGACCGGGTGAGCTATTGAGGTTGATGTTGGAGCATTCATCCTGCAATCGAGGCAGAAGGGAGTTCACATGTTTTTAAAATGGTTTAATCGCCTGATCCTATTGGTGTACGCGCTGCTGATCCTGGTGCCGCTGTACTTTGTATTTGTATCTTCGTTCAAAACAAGCAGCAACTTCTTCACCAGTCCGTTCAGCTGGCCGGACCCGTTTACGTGGGATAACATTACTGGCATGTTCCGCAATCAGCCGATGTGGCAATATTTCGGGAACAGTCTGGTCGTGACGCTCGGTACGGTTGCAATAGAGTTAGTGCTGAGCAGCATGATTGCTTACGCCATTGTCCGCTGGGGCGGAAGTGTAGGTAAAATCGTATTTGCGCTGTTCGTAGCCGGTCTAATCGTTCCTTCCCAGGTGAGTATGCTACCGATCTATTCCCTTACACGTACACTCGGGTGGTCGGACAGTCTGACAGGCCTGATTGTGGTATCCGCGGCGATGCTGATGCCTGTCTCTGTGTTCATGCTGACAGGCTTCATGCGTATGCTCAATTCGGAGATTCTGGAAGCGGGCAGTATGGATGGAGCAAGTGAATGGAGGCTCTATACCCGGATTGCACTGCCACTGGCTGCACCTTCGCTGGCGGCAACAGCTACGTTTTTGCTCGTCATGGTATGGAATGACTTGCTTATTCCGATGTTGATGCTCAGCAGTAAGTCCAAGCTCACGTTACCGCTCGCGCTCATGCAATTCCGCGGGGAATACGTGACGAACTATCCGATGATGCTTACGGGTGTGCTGGTCACGGCCATTCCGATGATCGTGTTGTTCCTTCTGCTCCAGCGTTACTTTGTTGCAGGTCTGACAGCGGGGTCACTCAAGGGGTGAGGTATCGCAGAAATCGGAAGGAAAAGCTTATTTTGCATTGATTTCTGGAGCATTCTGCATAATAATGATTTAGTGTCAGAATGACTACATAGAGATCAAGGGAGCTATAAGTGATGAGCAAACTGGAAGTATTGCGGAATCCCAAGCAGCGCAAGCTGCTGTTCAGTGCCGGCATGAGCTGGCTGTTTGATGCGATGGAAGTTGGCATGATCTCCTTTATCGTGGCTGCACTCGCCAAGGAATGGAGTCTCAGTCCCGGACAAGTCGGCGTGCTTACGAGTATTAACTCGATCGGTATGGCGCTAGGTGCTTTGCTTGCAGGTGCACTTGCGGACCGATTTGGACGGAAGGCCATACTGATGTGGACCTTGTTAATCTTCACGATTGCAAGCGGTCTGTCTGCATTGGCGACTGGATTTGCGGTATTGTGTGCACTGCGTCTGGTTGCGGGTATTGGACTTGGCGGAGAGTTACCCGTGGCATCCACACTGGTATCGGAGTCGATGCCTACAGCGGAACGGGGACGTGCCGTTGTATTATTGGAAAGTTTCTGGGCAGGGGGCTGGATTGTATCAGCGCTCATTGCCAACTTTGTCATCCCGGAGTACGGATGGAGAATTGCTTTTGCCATTGGTGCACTTCCGGCGTTCTATGCACTGTATCTGCGTCGTGCCATTCAGGACCCGCCGCGGTATAAGAATCATACCAAGCTTCATAAAATCACGTTCCGCGAGAAAGTCGCTACCGTCTGGTCAGCACCACATCGCCGTACAACGTTGATGCTCTGGATTTTGTGGTTTACCGTCATTTTCTCTTATTATGGAATGTTCCTGTGGCTGCCTTCGGTTGTAATGGCAAAAGGATTTACGTTGGTTAAAAGCTTCCAGTACGTGCTGATCATGACGATCGCACAGTTGCCAGGTTACTTCACCGCAGCGTATTTCATTGAACGTTACGGTCGCAAGTTCGTACTGGTTGTGTATCTTACCTTGACTGCATGCAGTGCGATTGCGTTTGGACTGGCAACAACCGAAGCGACGATCTTGGCCGCAGGAATCTGTCTATCCTTCTTCAATCTGGGAGCCTGGGGTGGTCTGTACGCCTACAGCCCGGAATTGTATCCGACTTCTGTTCGTTCGACAGGTGTGGGTCTTGCCACATCGGTTGGCCGAATCGGTGGGGTGCTTGCTCCATTAATGGTCGGTATGCTGGTTCAGCGTGAAGTGGCAATCAGCCTGATTTTCACGATTTTCTTCGTGACAATCCTCATTGGCGCAGCGGCTGTACTGTTCTGGGGCCGGGAAACGAAGGGTCAGGAACTGGCCGATTAATTGTCAATAAATACAACGCAACTTTTGTACGGGTCTGCCTGCCTACGGAAATAACGGGTTGGACAAGCGGTATAAGGTTGATACAAGAAGGGGCATGACCACGGTGTGACCATGGGCTCATGCCTCTTTTTGTTATGTTCGGTGTCGTTTTTTCACTGCGTCATCGGTCCGATAGACTTCATTTTTTCTATATCCTATAATGACACTCGGGATGTCCAACCATGAGGATTCAGGAGGAAGTGTGGGATCTGGATTCAGAAAAGTGGAGGTTAATGGAATGATGAAGAACAATATTGGAATGGATCAACCGAATGAAATGAATGAAAAGAATATGATAATTGAATTAGATAGCGTGAGTGAGATGAAAGAGATGAAGGTGGTTAGCCATATGAACAGTAATGAACGTACTACAGTTGATAGCACGAATGGGGAGTTGGATCTGTTAACGATTGCTGACACCATGGAGCCTATCACTGTCAGTCGGAAAGTCACTCATGGGAAGGGGAGAACGGCTGGTAAAAGAGCAGGGCGGGTCAGCATGCTTCTCGGTGCCTGCGCGTTGACTCTGGGATTGACCATGGCAGCGCCTTCTGCTGGAGCACAAAAGCTGGAACAGGGCGTTCGTAGCGAGCATGTGCTGCAATTGCAGGAGCAATTAAGCGATCTGGGCTACTTCGATGCTGGAATGACCGGGTATTACGGTTCGATTACCAAAAGCGCTGTTCGCCAGTTCCAGCGGGCGCAGGGACTGAGTGCAGACGGCGTTGCAGGTCCGGCAACACTGAACAGGCTGAATAAAAAAGCCAAAGCCGAAGGCGAGACACTGCGCCAGCTGGCGAAGCTGATCCATGGTGAAGCGCGCGGCGAATCTTTTGAAGGGCAGGTCGCTGTCGGAGCGGTTGTCATGAATCGTGTGCATTCGAATGCATTCCCATCATCGATCTCAAAGGTCATTTTCCAGAAAGGGCAATTCACGGCTATAGACGATGGGCAGTTCAATACGAAGCCGACTCAGACCTCTTACAGAGCTGCTCGCAAGGCTTTGAATGGCGCTGATCCGACAAACGGAGCGCTCTATTATTACAATCCGAAGATAGCCACTTCGGTGTGGAGTAAGAGCAGGCCGACGCTGCTGACCATTGGCCAGCATGATTTTACACGTTAAATTAGGTAGAGAAATTAAGAGAAATAATTGTAAATATTAAATGACCCCCGGCCATGCGCTGCTGATGTAGACGCGCCTGCCGGGGGTTTGTTAGTTTGACAGCTGAAACGTTAAGCAGTCTGCTCTGCAGAAAGTGCTTGATGTGGCGTTGCATGGTTTTGGTGATGAGCCGTTTATCTATGTTCTGCTATGAACTCTAACGGTATGTGAAAAATATACGAGTATACTCTATCATGTGTTTCTATCAAATTAAAATGGTTAATCATGATATATTGTTCGTTGAAATTAATAGGTAGGTATTTAATATGAGTGAAAAAGCTTTGTGTGCACGTTTAGCTAAGATTATTGGCGGACACTTAGCGACAAATAAACCAGCTTGCGTTGTTCAAACTTTACGGAATTTAAATGTTAAGATTCTAGGTCGGCGCGGGGTAGATCCCCTTTAACATTACCAATTGCATTATCTGTAGAGTCTAGTGACTCTCGTGGACGTACTCTGAACTTGGGGGGAAACAGTCATACTAGAAAGTGAAATCAATCCTTTTGTCTCAAAATTACGCAAGCGAGGTATTAAAGTTAGTGCAATTCAACCACTGGATATTCCAGAACATTCAATTCAAATATATTCACTAGAAATCAATTGATAATCCAGTTGTGTTTGTAGAAAAGAGTGTTGCACGGGCTGTAGGTATCTTCCGAATAAGACCAAAAAGACTAAAAAGTAAATAAGGGCGGATTTAGTTATCGATCTGTTAAACACGCAAAAAGGGGCTTCATTGGGATCCGCCCTTTTGCGTGTTTAGTGTGAAATCCAATCCCTGTAAGTGGGTTTGTGAACTATACCCTTAAATTTTCCTCACTTAGAAGGCGATTATAAAAAGTATTTAAATTCACACCTTATTAATCATGATTTTTATTTTCCGGTAGCATATTAAAACATGGCATCTGTATTTTCAACAGTGTAGAGGGTATTGAGATAAGTGATTTTAGAACCGATATCTTCTCGATTCAAAATGGAGATGTTTTTCTGTGAATCCTCAGGAATGTCACTGGCCTCTAATAATTGAGCATGAACAACATGAATGGTTGTGGCCTACGTTCAAACGTGCATCCGGAGGTACAGACTTTAGCAATTTCAGATGTCCGCCGTCATCGAATGTTCCTGTATCGCCAGGTTTGGATAGGATCGGTGATACAATACTCTGATAAAGCTTATCTACAAACATGCTGGAGGCATACTCTATCGGATCGGTTTTAGGAATAAATCCAACACGGCTTCTTTCAGGCCGGAAAAGTTTTTAATCCAGACTCCATTGCAAGTTCTGGAGAAGCAGCCTGAGGCTGTAGTGGTTGATTGACTTCGTGCTGTGTAGCTGTCACATAGCTTGAGCTGCTCAAAAGTGCGATTCAGTTAATTGGACGATCAAAGGAACTTCAGCTATTCCAGTGGGAAAAAGAGGAGAATTAGCGCTAGTGCATTTGTGAGGATAAGTTCAAACGTATTAGTTTTTTTAGTAGCAACATGGGATATAATAATTTACTATGCCGTTTTATAAAGGACGTAGGAAAAAAGACCTCTTTTTATAAGAGGTCTCCTATTTTTTGTATAATTTTAGTATAATCTAATAACAAAGCTCAATGGATGGGTCCCTCCAATAGCGTCAACTTCGGTTGCGTTAAACTTCACCGCTACTGATGATGCTTCTGGGCTAGTAAATACTGGAGTCCAGTTCCAGTCTCGTACAAGTACTGTTCCATGGCTCACTAATCCATAAGTAACTGTTTTATTTTGATTGACTTTAGCACCTCCTTCAGTTGCGCCGAACTGATCAACGTAAACACTATGGTCTTTGGTACCAGGTGTACGACCGTTGTTCTCCCATCTAAAAGATACTTTGTCAATTGTGACATACAAGCTATTTTTACCTGTCAAAATATAATAGATGGTTCCATACACTTTTATATTAAACTCTTTGTATTCCTGATTATCAGACCGTTGACCAGCTGCAAGAATTGATACATCCGTCGCATACTGAGTAACAATTTCTCCAGTTTCTTTATCTCGGAGATCGTATAATGGACGAGTCGTGTTTTCTAACAAATCAACATCGTAACCTTCCGAAACTTCTAAATCAATTTCTGGTATAGATTCATCCACTGACTGAGCATTAAAAAAAGGAGTTGAATTATTTTGATCATATTCTTTCACGATGGTATACCTATCAGTGTCATAGTCAGGTTTTTCCTGTGCGAAAGCTGAACTTGCGCTTGAAAAGATAAGACCGACTGTAAGAAGAGGGGTTAATAATTTTCTGAAATTCATAAACATTACCTCCATTTTCCTTAAATGTATTTTTATGCTTTTTTTTTATTGTACACTACTATTTTCCATATTTCAACTATAAAGGAGATTTTCACGTGAAAAAAATGTCATTTATCTTGTTATTACTTCTTTTTTTGTCGATTACTGCTTGCTCGAATGATGTTACCTCTTACCGGGGGGAGAGTAAGAATTGGAGGGTATTGTGTTCGGTTCAAAGTAATAACAGTTCGTCAAGTTATGAATATAGCATAAGATATCTAGGAGATAATCCATCAATAGACAAAGTGAATTACAAATTTATGAGTGAAAATATTAAGGTGAGAGAGGAAGCTCCATTCAATACTGTTATCAAAGGGAAAGCCGAAAATAGGTCATCGTTCTTAAAAGAAGATGAGTTTATAGTTGAAATAGATTGGGATGGAGATACTGAAAAAGTGATAGTTAAAAAACAATAGATACACTTGTTCATAACTGGAATTTGTATAGACTTAATAAGTGAAATATTTCTATATGAAAATTGAACGAGAATGATATATGTAGCCGCACGAGGGATGTATGATGTATGATGTATGATTAGGAGTGAATCCTTTCTGAGAAGAGCTTGATTCTATTATTGGGGAAATAGCGTGACTAGTGGATGAAAGGAAATTTCTAAAGAGATCATTTATTTTAATTACATCAATGGTTATATATTTTTAAAGAGGATATGCAGGAACTTGAAGATGGTTTAAGAACGTATCTAACCGATGAAAAAGGTATGGAGAAACATGATATTATTAGCATCACCGCTTGTCGCAGTAAAATGCCATAGTATCCTGTAGTTGTCAAACTGAAGGACAATCCACAGGAATATGTTTACACCTTCAGGGAAGAGCAATGGGTGCAACTTACTGCTGAACCAAATTCAAAAATCAATTGAATTTCCTGAATTGAAGTTTTCGAGTTGTAATGAACAAGCCAATCCAGTAATGGGCAGGCTTGTTCGTTGTAGTTTTATTGGGAGACGCGCCACAATGCTAATCAATGTATACTGACATTGGTATCATCGAACCAATCCTGTACAATGAATAATGACAAAACAACGGAGATTAAGGATGAATCAACATGATACGAATTATGATTTCACCTGCGAAAAAGATGAAGATCGATACCGATCGTATGGCTTGTGCGCAGACACCTCATTTTATTGACGAGTCAGAACAGCTACTCCGTTTGCTGCAAAAGTTATCCTATGACGAACTCAAAGCGCTGTGGAAGTGCAACGATGCTATTGCTGAACTTAATGCGGAGAGGATTCGGCGTATGAATCTAAAGTACAGGTTAAATTTATTACTTGTGTATTCGGACAAATGGTCGAGGGGAAGGTCATTGAAGAGGCAACCTGGGCCAAGATGGCCAGAGGGCGAAATGGTACGTTATATAGCAGAGCGAGAGCACATATGTTTTCATACAACCAGAGATAAAGTAGCCTACACTGTACAACGATGGGTCTCATAAATATATTGTGAGGAATCTATTGTCACGTTGGATGGAATTTGGACATAAATTGGAGGATTGTAACTCACAAGAAATAAGCTGTGAATATTAATTTATCGTTTTAATTTTTGTTCGTATAAGTAAAGCGTTCGAAGATGCCATCAAATAATTTGATGGCTCTTTTTTGTGTGACAGGAGGGCAGCATCGGCCACACGTACGCCACTTTCTGGATAGGAATAACCAGCTACTGAACGTCGCTCACTCACCATTTTCTTTGCTACTTTACCTCATAGTAATTCCATCTTGGGATGCTCACAAGCGTAAAACAAGCCGGATCACATATCCCTTTTCAATGTAGAAATTCTAGGGCTACAAGAAACGGCGCGGTATATCATTGAAACCGAATCGAATTTATAAAGTATATATAAAGAAAGATATAAATTATTAGTTATAATTTGGATGAACGGAGAAGTAAACTTTAAACAGATGAATATGGAGCCACAGCATTTTAAGAAGGAGGACGGATATGCCATTTATTGGGGGAATCATCTTAATTTTTATCCTAGCATTTATTCTATGGGCATTAATGTTCCCGCTATTCAATAAAATAGGTAGTAGAATTCTGAAGAAATACAATAAATTCAAACAAGAGGAGAATGGTGATGAAAAATTCAAAGACGTTTAGAGTAGGGGCAATTGCGGTTGCATTAGTTATTATAGTGGGAGTGCTAATGGTGACCTTCTTTTTAACACGAATTCCTAATGGATATGTTGGGGTCGTGTATTCACCAAATGGAGGCGTAAAAGATAGCACACTGAGTCAAGGGTGGAAACTCGTTGGAGCGTTTGATAAAGTAACGAAATATCCGATCCGAATTCAAACGGTGGAATACAGAGATATTCAGATTGCTACTTCTGACGGGAAAAACATCACAATTGATTTTGCTTACAACTACCAAGTAGAACCAAGTAAAGTATCTTCTATCTTCAATACATTTGGGCCAATTAGCATTCAAGAAATTGAGGATACATATCTCAAAACACGTTTCCGTGACGCAGCTCGTAAAGGTATTTCCAAGTTTACAGTCATTGATGTGTATGGTGAAAAGTCATCCGAAGCAGGAGTGGACGTGCAACAACGTTTTTCTGATGACGTTAAAGAGTTAGGCTTCATTGTATCAAACGTTACTGTAGGTGTTCCTCAACCTGACGCCAAGACGCAGGAAGCAATCGATAAGCGTGTCGAAGCATCTCAAGAACTGGAACGTAAAACGACTGAACTTGAGATCGCCAAGAAAGAAGCAGATCGCAAGCGCGTGGAAGCGCAAGGTAATGCAGACAAACTATTGATCGAAGCAGAAGGTCAAGCTAAAGCAAACAAAGAGCTGCAACAATCATTATCGAGTCAACTCGTTGAATATGAAACCATCAAGAAATGGGATGGAGCACTTCCATATGTAAGTGGGTCAAATACGCCAATGATCCAATTGCCGACTACAAAAACAGAGCAAAATAGCGGCACGGGGAGCGTATCTCCCTAATTAGTGGTTTGAAATAAACGCCTTGCTTTCTTACCAATTTAATGTGTTGAATTCTAATGAACAAGCCGGTCCAATCATGGGCTGACTTGTTCATTTTGAGTCTTTTCAAAGGTACCATGAGGGATTTAGTTAAGCCTTGGCATTGGATTCGCCTGTCCAATCCTGTACAATGGATAACGACAAAAACAACGGTAGATTAAGGATGGATTAGCACGATGAGAATTATCATATCACCAGCTAAAAAGATGAAGATTGATACCGATCTTATGGCTATCGCGCAGATGCCACAGTTTATAAACGAGTCAGAACAGCTATTGAGTCTGCTTCAAGAGTTATCCTATGACGAACTCAAAGCGATGTGGAAGTGTAACGATGCAATCGCCGAACAGAACGTGGAACGGATTCAGAATATGAATATAAAAGCAAATCTGACACCAGCAATCTATGCCTATGAGGGCATTCAGTATCAGTATATGGCTCCAGGTGTTTTTCAAAATGAGGAACTGGCGTATCTTCAGCAGCATTTACGCATATTATCCGGTTTTTATGGAATGTTACGGCCTTTGGATGGGGTTACACCTTATCGGTTGGAGATGCAGGGCAAGCTGCAAGGTCCAGGCTTCAAATCGCTCTATCAATTCTGGGGTAGCAAACTCGCAGATCAGCTTCAATCAGAAAGCAACTACATCCTAAATCTGGCTTCCAAAGAGTATAGCAAAAATATTTTACCTTTTCTGAGTGAGGAAACCCGGTTCATTACTTGTGTATTCGGACAAATGGTCAATGGGAAGCTTGTTGAAAAGGCAACCTGGGCTAAAATGGCCAGAGGTGAAATGGTACGTTATATGGCAGAGCATAAGATTACAGATGTGGAAGATGTAAGAAACTTTGATCGGTTGAATTTCGCTTTTTCAGAAGAAAGATCCGATGAGAGTACTTATGTATTCATACAAGCAGAGGTACAGTAGCCTGCTGTACAACGGTGGGTTCCTATACAAAGTCGCGTATTTTAATGTCACAATGAGAAAAGACGCAGGGATGTATATCCCTGCGCCTGATCAAGAATCAAATCCGTGTCTAAAGCTGATGAGCCTTTGGGCTTACTTCCCGTATTCCTCATGATAGAACCAGGTTAGCAATTCCTCCAATATTCAGATTACATCCTTCCTGTTAACGAACATTAATCCAAGCGGTCCACTGTGTTGGAATGTTAATGGAATAGACCGTACCTACAAATTGTCCGCCTGTTGTATTAGGGGATTCATAAACCCAAGAATGGGCAAAAGCATCTACGACACGATCACCGTCCAGATCAATAGCTTCAGACCAGTTGTTAGTCATTGTATTGCCGGCGAGTGTGCCGTAGTGACTGCTGTCATAACCGATCTGGAAAGTAATACACTGAATCCAAGCCCCACCATGATCATTGGTCGTGGAGAGCGGATTGTTATTGAAGCCGTAAATTTCTTGACCGCCATTAGGAGATACGACACCGTATACATTAATGTGAGATACTTTCGGAGCAGGCGCAAACAGAACTGGACCACCCGCATTATCAGCCTTCTGCGATTCAAATTCAGCCTTAGCCGCTTTCACAGCTTCACGGAATTCTTTGGAATTAATAATCTCTTCCTTTGTCATAGGTTTGGCTTGTGTCACATCACCGTCTGCATAGGCAGCTACATTAAATGAAAGCATTAGAACAAGAATAAGAGCTAAACTAATCAATTTTCTCATAGCAATAAATTCCACCTTTCTTGTTATGGGGTTTCTTTAACAAAAACATGCGGATACGACAAATAGACCTGCTTGCAGCTTAAAGCCTCTTGCCCTCCTCTCTTTTAAAGATGGTTCTTCCCTTTTTTTCTTTACTGAAAAAGAAATTAAGGAGGTAGAACTCTACAGGCTAGAAAACTCTATGAAGTAGGAATGTATATGTAAAATGAATGCCTGCCAATGATTATGTGTTGCAGACAAAATGTAAAACTCATTTATACGTAGTGATATCTTATTTATGGTAAGACCTGATACCGATCTTGAAAATATAAGATTCCAAAATAAATATTTAAATTGTAATATATTCCATTTATACAAACATATAGTACACCTAATCATTGCCCCAGTCAAGTTTATTCATTAATTCTATTATTTAGCAAAAATAGATCTTAAAAGACAAAAAAAGCCTAACCCCTCAGTATCTTGAACGAGGAATTTGGCTTATGATCTTCAGCTTAAACAGCCGCGTCCGATTGGTGATTAGAATAATGGTTTATTTGTCCATGTATAAGTAATGAATTTTAACATTTGCCCATTCATTTCAAATTCTTTATCACTAGTTTCTATATGCTCGAATCCGTTTTGCTCTAAAACTTTTTGAGATGCTATATTATTGGTGGTTGTTTTTGCCTTAACTTCTTTTATATCTAAATCAACTAACGTATTAAGTAATAATTTTAATGCTTTTTTAGCAACACCTTTTCCAGTGTGGATTTGTCCCACTCTATAGCCGAGAAATCCTATTTTATCGGAATCAATATCAACTAAATTTATTCTTCCAAGAATAGAGTTATTTTCGTCTTTTATTAGATAAAAAAAGGAGAGTCCTTTGACTTGTTCATCAAGTAGAGATTCATTCCTTACTTTAAAAACCTCAGGTATGTAATAATCATCTCCTCGAGACGGTACCATTTCCTCGAAAAAAGTTCTGTTTTCAATTTCGAATTCATACAAGCTTTCAATATCTGTGACTTTTAACTTTTCAATTACTAAATTCATGAATCTTTTCCTCCTATCAACTTTAATGCAAGATACTACGAATCTACTTCTGTAAACTATAATTCGCACCAAATTTCAGTTTGTCCTAAACCCTTTTTTGAATATGTTAAAAATATTGAATCTAATGCAATTAAGTTTTTGTAAAGCAAGTATAACATTCCTATTTTGTTATTCAACATTATGGGCGATTAATGGGTATTCAAAGCCCTAGTACATTTGAGCAATCTTTGGATGAACATCATGGAAACCTAGGCTTGAAGATGTGGGCGTATATTATGGGGCTTTTTGAACACATGAGCAATTATATGAACTATTGATCTGCGGTACTATAATTACTTAATGTTGATACGTTGACTTCTCAATTGACCGCAAGGAAATGGTCAATGACCAGTAAGGGGAAGATACTTCTTGAAAGTAAGAAGGACATGAAAAAACGAGGGCTCAAGTCACCGGATAGAGCTGACGCCTATGTTCTCACCTTTGATGAATATTTGCTGGGAACATCTCAGTCTATAATGCTTCCAACAATAGGCGGTGTGTCAATAAAAAGATAACATGAAATTCAAAATTTTTTTACAAGGGGGAGCGAGTAAATATAATTTTGCTTTCCGATCAGAATCGTAGCTATTGCCGTATTGTCTCATGCGAGGAAACGATCGTATTCTTCCGACGATCCCTCAACGACAGCACTATCCAGCGAAAAATCGATGAAGGTATGGAAAGTGTCGCCAATACTTTGAAGCTAACGGCTTTCTTGAACAAGATGGCGCAGAATCTTTAAAAAAATGAAGGCTGCTGATCAAATAATCAGCAGCCTTCATTGTGTTTTTTATCCTTTTATAAAATCTTGCAACTCATTTTTAAAGAATTCTAATTTATCTGGCGTGTTTTCTAAAACTAGATTAGTTAGTTGTATTCCATGAACAATCTTATTATACGTTAGAGAATGGCTTGCGAACAAGCGTTCCAAAACTTCACTACCAACAACATCTTTTGATACAGTTGTGGAACCCCTAGGGAATAATTTAATGTCATCGGTTTTTGATAGTAATAGTTCGACTTCGCCCATTATTTGCTCTGAATTTGTGGTTCCTGAAAGATCCTGATTGATAATTTCTGAGAGCTCTTCATAGCAGTCTAAAAAGTAGTTCTCATACTCCCGTCGTTCCAAGATAATTATATTTTCTCCGTAACTTTCCTTTAGTTCAGTAATTTTTTCCTCTGTTTTATTATCTGGATCAATAATTATCTTATAAGGTATCGGGCTTTGCGATACTCCACCCAAAACTAGGTCAAGCTTTTCTTTATACTCGCGCATAGCAGTTTTCTTAATGAAATTCTTACCTGTTCCCTTCATATTTAATATTCTGTAGTTGTATCCGATCTGTCTTAAATCGAAATGAGAGAGAATTAACGGAATTACTCGCTCTTCAGTTTCACCTTCCACAAAGATAACTTTGTCAGAAAGAGCATAGTCACTATTGTAAATACCTATGTCCAATAACATTTCTTGTATTTTTTCTAAATGTACGAAGTTACTGTGTCCGCTTGGTTTACTCACATGGAACAAATGTTTTTCTACAGGGTAGTTAATCAGAATAGGGGAATGTGTAGTAAATGTATATTGATGATTTCCATTATCATCATTAACTAAATCATATATAGCTTTTTCAGCCGACGGATGCAAGAACACCTGTGGTTCATCAAATAAAACTAAGCTATTTTTCTTGGTAAATAAGACACATAAAAGCAATAAAACATGAGTAAACCCACTGCCACAATTCGATAAGGGGATAGGGGTCTCATTTCCTTCAAAATATAAGCTTACATATGTATTGTTGTCTCCATTAATTGGTGTACTTATAGAAGCAACATCAGTAAAGATTTGAGTGAAAGTTTTTATGATATTATCATACGTCTTCTCCTGATTGTTATGTAAGGTGTATAGAAAAGCATTAAGATTTGTTCCATCAATATACAAAGAATCTTGTAAAATTGATTTTTCTACTTGTGGAACATATCTTGAACCGCTTATGTAAACTATTTTGCTTTTCAGGAATGAAAATAAATTATTAATGAATATTGGTATTCCATAAAAAAACGTTTCTCCAAACATATTAATAATTGTATATTTTGGTTCTTCATGAGGGACTTTCTCGAGATTATAAAAAATTTTATAGTTACCCTCATTGTATCTCTCTACTTTTTTAAGATGGGAAATATTAACCTGACTGTTATATTCAAATGATAGTCTAACTCGTTCGACATTTTCTATTTTATTGTTGGCTTCAACATTATTGTATAAAATATTTAATTCATCTTTGGATATGTCGACTTCTAAAACGAGGACCATTAAATTAGCATTAATACTGAAAGAAGTGGATAGACCGGCAGTAAGAACTTTATATATTACTTCTATAAAAGCTGTTTTACCTGTATTATTTTTTCCTGCTAACACGTTAATTTTGTTATGTAATTGAACTATGCCTGAATCTTTGATACTTTTGTAATTTTTAATATGAACATTTCGTATTTTCATTTAGATCTCCTTTTAATCTTTCCTATTTGTTATAACGAAATCATTATACTATACAAATTCTCCTTATCATGTAGGAAACTGAATTTAGTTATAGAAATTAACCCGAATGTGAACCCAACCTGACCTTTCATAAGGCTATGTTGAACTCCACATGACCATTTTTCCGTGGGATACATTTAGGAGCATAGAAAAAGGCGCGAATGAAACGCACGGCTTCATAACCCGGCATGCGCGTTTCATTTGCGCCTCTTTTTCAACCTTTTGGCGGGTAAGGATCGTTTCCATGGCTGTCTTTGGATTGAATTTTTCCGTCTTTACCATGAATAATCAGTTCTGTTTTTTGGATTGTTAGCAATTTGTCTGGCTAGATCAACAGCTTCTTTTTTGGTTGTCGTAATTTTGGTTGCTTTACTGTTCCCTTCGCCTGTAACTGCCCAACCATTGTCTCCATTGGGTACCACGTGTTGGTTCGACATTTCACCCCTCCTTTTATAGGACAAAAGTTCGATGAGTCGGCAGGAAAATCCTTCTTTATTGAGAATAACTGTTTGTTATCTTTTAAAATGGAGGGGAAGCTGTGGCGAGAAGAAAAAGTAAGGCGAAGCACAGGAAGAAGAACTGTTTCAAGGATTGGCTGGCATGGCGATGCTGGGAGGTATTGAAGGTACGTATTCTTTAACAGGCTCATGGCAAGCCTCATTGGCCGTTGGATTGCTCGGAGTTGTCGGTGTTATTGTGTTAATGATCAGTATTCAACGCAAACGAGCTGAACGATTGAAGAGGTAAGGCATAGCCGAAATTGATCAGATGGATGGAGTGCAGTTCGAGCACTATCTTGGACAACTATTTCGTTCTCAGGGATACAAGGCAGAAGTTACGAAAGCAGCTGGTGACCTCGTAGCAGAATTGATTATGACTAAAGACGGGAAACGGATTGTACTTCAAGCCAAGCGTTATAAAAAGAATGTAGATTTGAACAACCGGGATGAACTGATAGAAATGCTTCTGATAATGAAAGAGAAATTATCTGCATTTAAGAAAACAGGAAGTGTAAAGACGAGTGCATGATCGAATAAATGGGTAATAAAGAGTGAAAAATGACAGAATTTGGTTTTTTGTTGATGAAGGGCACTCCGGACGCAAGCTTTTAAGACGTAACACCAACATCATACATATCATATTTAAAGTCGTTCCTTCATGGTATTATCCCCTTTTAGTAGACATGAGAAAAAAGACATCTGGTAAGCTGAACTTAATCATGTCAAACGAAGGGGATTTTTTCATGGCTAAAAAAGGACAAACTTTCTGGCGGTACTCCTTGGAATTGAAATTGGAGGAGGCCCGACTGGTCAACGATGAACATATGAGTATACGTGAAGTAGCGACACGTTTAGATATTCAAAACAAATCTCAGGTACAAGTATGGGCAGCAAAAGCGAAACAGGGAATGAGTCTAGAACCTGCTACATCCAAACGGGGACGCCATAGAACAAAGTTTTCCAGTACGGAAGAAGAGATGGCATACTTGCGGGCGGAGATTGAATACTTAAAAAAGCAGTATCCAAATCTACACAAGGAGTGACGAGTAAAGCTACCAGATTTCAAATCATAGAAGACCTGCGAGCACGCCATGGTCTGGTTTGGCTCTTAAAGCTAGCTGCGGTTTCTCGCTCGTGTTATTACAAGTGGAGAAAAAGCAGATCAGCGGCAAAAGAACGTCGATACAAGGAACATGAATTAGAATCGCATTTGCTTGCCATCCATCGCGTACATCCCTACTTTGGTTATCTTCGAATGACGGTAGCTTTACGGAGGGAAGGTCTTAGGGTCAACCACAAAAAGGTGTACCGATTAATGAAACAATTAGGCATCTGTTCTGTCATTCGAAAGAAACGTCGATTCTTTGGAAAACAAGCTTCTGTGGTGAATCCAAATCGGCTTGAGCGCCAGTTTCGGGCGGATACGCCACGAACTAAGCTAGTTACGGACATTACCTATATTCGTGCTGGAGAACATTTTGTGTATCTCTCTGTCATTCAGGATTTATACAATAACGAAATTGTAGCGTGGCTTCTTTCTGAACGAAATGACTTCGCCTTGGTTCATGAAGCGCTGGATAGACTCCGTAAGCACATGGACTTGAGTGGCGTAATCCTGCACTCGGATCAAGGATTTCAATATACCTCGGAGCCCTTTAACCATAAACTGAAACAGCTCGGCATGCTAGGCAGCCACTCCAGACGTGGAAATTGTCTAGACAATGCCTGTATCGAGTCCTTCTTCTCTCATTTGAAGACCGAGAAAATATACTTGAATAAGGCGGCCGACAAAGCAGAGGTTGAACAGCAAGTGAGCAAATACATATTGTTTTACAACCAAAACCGATTCCAGAAAAAACTAAACGACCGTTCCCCGGTAGAATACCGGGAAACGGTCGTAGCTTAAATCCTTGTCTTTTTTTTGTACTGTCTACTTGACAGGGTTATGACCATCATGGATCGGCTTTTTTTCATTGGAGGAATCGTATTGTACAGCAGAAGACGGAAGAAGAAACGCATCCGAGAAAGCAACCGGAGAAATGCAAAGGTTGTGTATGGGGGCGCTTCGACGGGGTCAAGCAGTTTTGCTGTAGACCAAATTGTGTAAAGGAAGTAAAATTATCATCGAAGTAAAGTTGTTAAAGGAAAGGGGTAGAAAATATGACTAATTCAAACAAGCTTGACAATCTCTTAGAGGGAGATAAAGAGATATTTCTCGAAGTATTTTCAAAAGTAAGCCAGGGTACAGCTACCTATCAAGACCTGAGTGAAATAATGAGAATAGCACAACAAAATGCTCGAGTTTTTGACGCTTTTGACTTGGCACTCATTCTTAGAATTGCTGAATTGCATTTCAGGGAACCTGAAAATATTAAGTATGGATACGTCAAAGAAAACTTAAGATCCGCATTCGGGATTATGTGAGATTAAAGCACCTGCGGGTGCTTTTTTATTTGGAGGGGATGACTCTCTATAATATTAATTATTAGAAGTTATCCGAACTCTACTTTACTAAATGAAGTGATTTTTTGTGTCTAATAATTTATAATTAACCCTATGAAAATGAAAGTAGGGTGGAGTTAAGTGGAAATTGTAACAGAATACATGACATATTCAACAAGAGAAATATACCATCGTAAGTCGGCAGAGTATTTTGTAGAGGTTCACAGTTCATTTGTGAATAAGAATTTCAGATCAGCATTGGTGACGCTTTATTCAGTCGTTATGGCAGATTTGGTGTTTAAGCTTCAAGAATCATTCGATATATATGAAGATGAAGGCGCGAAGTCAATCTTGGATGAGATCAGAGAAATGCAAAAAAACAAGCCGACTTCTTCTGAATGGGAGAATACTCTGATTGAAGCTATAATAAAACGAACAAAACTTCTCGATAATCATGAAGGAGAAAATCTAAAACATTTAAGACAACATCGTCATCTATGCGCTCATCCAGTTCTTGATCAAGCTGATGTTTTGTTCTCACCTAATGAAGAAACTGTACTAGCTCATATAAAAAATAATATCGATGGAATATTATCTAAAGGGGCATTGCTAAAAGGTGATATCTTTGTGGATATGGTGACCAGTTTAGAAAATGATAAGAAGTACCTTACGAGTGAGCCGGTTCTCGAAAAATATGTTGTATCTAAATATTTGAAACACCTTTCGCCCGAACTTGAAAAAAAAGTTTTTAAAAGTTTATGGAGAGTCGTTTTTAAAGCGGATGATTACAAATGTGTCGAAAATAGGGACATTAATTATAAAGTCCTTCGAATCATGTTGTATAGAAATGCAGATACTTTGAAATCTCTCATTGCAGAAGAATCTATATATTTTAGTCAAATTAAAGATGACCCAGTGATGACGTCACTTCTTGCTAACCTACTTTTTGAGTTTTCAGATATTTTTGTGAAACTGGAAGCGCATGCTCAAGAACTATTAACTGTACATATCAATGCTGAGGATTCTAAGATTATCAAAGCATTCTATCTCAAAAGAACAGTCGAAGAGCACTATAGTTACTTGAAAAAAAGGTATCATAGAATAGATCAAGAACGTTATGGCGAAAAATACATTGTCAACCGAGTTTTTCAGATAAGTGATATTAATGTGTTGGATGAGGTAGCAAGAGAGACAAATTCATTCAATGATTTCTATTCTTTATTGATCATGCATTATTCTTACAGTCATTCATTTGATATGGCTGCACATAATTTTGATCGTTGTATAGCGCCTTATCTGGATAAATTCAATGAAGAGTTGATGTTGGAACTTATAGATGGTTTCGATAATAATGATCAAGTTCATGCTTCAATCAGAAGGTATGTAACTCACGAGTTTAAACTGATAAAAAATCAGGCTGATGTTGTTTTAGGTGAAGAATTTGATTACAAACCGTACCCTAATTTCAAGTCTTATATTGAAGAATAATAACTAGCCGTCCATTCTGGGCGGTTTTTTAGGTTTTCTGAAGTTTATTGATTTTATTACCTCTAAAGGAAGATGAAATATATTGTCGAAATAATTATTAATGACAAGCATTCTAATGTAAAGGAATTTGACTATGAAAAAAATTTTCCCAGGTTACTATCCGCTAAATCATGATGAACTTATTGACTTATGGAATGAATGTATATTTGTGCTTGACACAAATACTATTCTTAATCTTCTCAGATACCCCAAAGAATCAAGGGATTTAATGCTTAAAATACTTGAAAACATTAAAGGAAGAATTTGGATTCCTCATCACGTTGCTTTAGAATATCATCGTAACTTCAATTTGGTACTATATGAACAAAAGAAAGAATACGAGAATCTTGAAGTTGGTTTTATAGATAAACTCCAAAGATTAATTACTGAGCTCAATAATTTAAAACATTCTAACATAAACACCAATGATATGGTACAAACGCTTGAGGAAAGTCGAGAAAAAATCAAAACAGAATTATCGAATCAAAAAGAAGAACAGCCAGATTTGTTGGAGATCAGAGATAAAATAACTGAATTAATAGGATTCAATATTGGTCGGGAGTTTTCTCAAGAGGAACTTGATAATATTTATTTAGAAGGAGCTAAAAGATACAAGAATAAAATTCCGCCTGGTTTTATGGATAGTAAAAAGAGTTCTGAGTACTTTCATAATGGTTTGAATTATCAAGCGGAATATGGAGATCTTATTTTTTGGAAACAACTTTTAGATTATGCAAAGACTGAAGAAGTTAAATCAGTCATTCTAGTCAGTGATGATAAAAAAGAAGACTGGATATATGAAGTTAAAGGTGAAAAAAAAGGGCCGCACCCTGAATTGATCCATGAATTTAATCGTATAAGTGGTGGAAAGCTTTTTTATTTCTATAGCTCTGTTCAATTTGTAAATCAAGCTGAGAAGTTTTTGGGTGTTGGAAACAACAATATTTCTAACGGAGTTATACAAGAGATGGAGTTTGTCAATAAGCATATCTTTAACGAACAAATAAATGTAAAAGTTGATTCAGAATTGTTTGAAGAGTGGAAAAGGCAGAAAAGATATTCAAAATATATTAGAGATCATATAGAGCAAAATGTTTCTGTTGATAAAGAAAATCTGTTCCATTATAACATTTTCATGTCAATAGAAGAGGGTACTCAACATAAAGCCAATCTCATATCTAAAGTCAGTTCAGTAGTTATTGAACTTTTACAAGAGTACTATGATGCTGATATTGAAATCATGGATAGCAAATTAGAGGAAGATATAATTACGCTATTTATTCGAAGCTCACGGCTGATGCGAAATTTGGATGACATGCCCAAGTTGATAAACAAAGAACTAGTGGGATTAAATTTTAATGTTATTCGGATTGTCCCTTTTAACCGCATTTGGGGCGATTAGTGGAATGAAAAGTCATTTAATTAAATGACTTTTTTACTTTTGTGGATAGATGTCATACGGAACTTGAAACCAGACGTGGGTCAACTATGGAAATTACCTAAGTGTAGGAAGGAGGTAGGCGGAAAATCATCGCTCTGATCTGAAGGGTCTTTATGGGTCCTTCTTGGGCCAGGGGGGTACGGAATGACCCCGATATGTGACTACTTTTGATTTGAAAAGATCACTGTGCATACAAACAGCGATTTGAGTTTGAATCTCAGCGAGGGCAATGACGGTGCTTTCTCTATATCCTTTTTTGAAGCCATTCCAAAGCGGGGCTTCTTTTCTGTTGGATGTAGTATCAAGGACTCTATGGTCAGGTTGAGCTTGTTTATATATAATTTTCCATGGAGTTATTACTTGTTAAGGAGAATTGTACATATGACAAGCAAAATTAAAGATTTTTACGGCAAACACATTGTAGAAAACTTAGAATCATCAGGATCAAAAGATGGAAAAGACAAGAAGAAAGGTTTTGTGGTTTGGAAACTACGTTCTATCCTTTTAGCTTTCTTATTGATTTGGGGTCTATCCGCTGTACTGATTTATCTGTTTTTTGACAGCTGGGGCGATAGAGGAACTTTTGGAGATATGTTTGGGGCTATTAACGCTCTGTTTTCTGCCTTTGCGTTTGGAGGTCTTGTCTATACTCTATATGTTCAACGCTACGAACTCAGCTTACAGAGGAAAGAACTAGCCTTACAACGTAAAGAAGTATCAAGAAACGCTGATCAGCTTGAAGAACAAAAAAATGTGATGATACAGCAAAGCTTTGAGAACACATTATTTAAAATGATTGAGCTTCATCACAATATTATCGATTCATTAAGAGGTAGTAATGATAGAACAGGCAGAACAATGTTAGGATATATCCGAATTGTGTTAAGAGAAATGGTATTCAATTCGAATCATGAAAATGAGTTGAGAAAAAAAGTGCAAGAATTCATGGAAGGAGAAGTTCTAGGGAAAAGTATTAATCATTATCTAAAAAATTTTCACTGCATCCTTTTATTGATTGATAAGCACTGTTCAAACACAAAGGAAAAAGTGAAGGATTCTGACTATGCGACTATAGCTCTCTCGCAACTATCAGATGACGAAAGATATATAATATTCTATGCACTGGGGTATAGAGAAGAAACAAGACTTTTACTCGAGAAGTTTATTGATTTACAGGAACTTAACCAGGAGTCTAAACACCATTTAAACTTCATGCGGAGACCCACAATTGGTGATAGGGGTAAAGGTGACGAGTAGTTTCGTCGCCTTTTTTTCTTTTTTATAAAGAACTACCGGAGAAATTTGACTCTATTATTTAGATATCGGAAATATGAAAGCAGGTGATGTAGATCAATTAATCCCAATCAATTGTAAATATGAAGGGATGGAATGGAGATGCCTACATATGAGGTAGATGATCTTATTAGGGCGACGGGAACAGTTACTCGCCGGATCAAGATTGTAGATACCGCCAATGCTAAGGATGGGACAATTGACATCCTTGTTGAGGAGAGAATGAAGCCTATTGGACTGAATTGGACGGTTGACATCTCCATTGATTGGAAGCTCGCGTTTCGTAGCAATCAAAGAACCACCTGTACTCTTGTTTCGAAGATGCAACGAGGGGAATGCAAAGGTGTATGGGGCAGATGGGATGGAGTGAAGCAGTTCTGTAGTAGACCAGGTTTCTACTAAGAAATAAATTATAGTCGCATATTGTATCATTTTGGAAATCCAGTTATTATTGTTCGGGGGAGTTGATAAAACGTGAACAATAAAAGCAAAGTTCAGAATCCACTTACAATAATAGCAATCTTTGCGGGTATTGCAGAATTGGCCGGTACAACGGTCTTATTAGGTCTTCCTATAGAAATTCAAAGTGTTTTTGTGTGGTTTGTTATGTTGTTTCCTATTGGACTGGTAGCAGCATTTTTTATGGTATTGCTGTTTAAACACAACGTTTTATATGCACCGAGTGATTTTGTAGACGAAAGTAATTTTATGAATTTACTTCAAAATAAAAAGGTTCAACATGAGCTTATCGAAGTTGTAGATTTGCTAGAACAGATTAAAGAAAGTAACACAGCAAATGAACAACTCAAAAAAACTCTTAGTGAGGCTATGCTTAAACTTGAAAATGCAAAACAGAATAATGAGCAAAATTTTGACTCTTATAACAAGTTCATGACATATGAAAATAATGATATTACTTTTTCGGGGTCTCGTTCGGCGAAGATTAGCCATAGAATAACTGAAATAGTTAAAAGCGCTGGTAAAAAAGGCATACCTAAAATGCAGTTGGCAGAAAAACTTGGTAGAAGTTTTAGTGTCGTGTCTATTTATGCTGGTAAATTAATAGAAATGGAAATTATAAGACTAGAAGATGGTATTTACTACTATAATAACAATTGAGTGCTGCACCCATTTGCGTCCTTTTTCTTTTGCTCTCATATGACGGAATGTAAGCCGTTTTAAGCTTGTTTATATGAGAACAGAACAGCGTTTGAGCATATGATGGTCACCCAAACGTGGAAATGAACTCAAGACAAATCCCGCTTTGTTTAACTTCCAAAAATTGAGTAAGATGTTTTGGAGAGGAGGGATAAAATGAATGTGAACATGGATACTTTGTATTTAAATCATGAAGATTTTGAAGAAATTGAAAGAATTAAATTACAGAATCCTGGTACAGATTATTTGTATGCTTTGAATTCGCGAGCTATTGCAACAATAGGCAGTAATGTAACAAGATTTAAACGTCTTGAAACCTATGATGCACTTAAAGAACGCCACAGCAAACTGATCCGAATTTTGGAAGAAGTTTTGAGGAATCAATAAACAATAGCAGAACACAAGGACGTGGTATTATCCCCTCAAGGTAGACAGTGAAAAAAGAGGTCATGTTAAAATGAACTCAACACTGAAAAACCGGAGGGGATTTTTGCTATGCCAGCAAAAAAAGGTCAAACCTTTAATCAATATAGTGAAGAAACGAAGAAAGAGGCTGTTCGTCTGCGAATAGAAGAAGGTTGGACATACAGTCCGATCATGGAGAAGTTTGGTATTAAGAGTGAGAGCCAGATTATTACTTGGGTACGGAAAAGCCAAAATGGAGAGAGTTTTGAGGATTACCGAGGACGTTGGACGAAGAAGCATTTTAGCAGTGCAGAAGAAGAAAATGCTTATCTGAAAGCGCAGGTAGAATATCTAAAAAAGCTCAATCCGAATCTGCACGGAGAGGGAAGCTGGATTTCGAAGCCCGGTGCCAGTCCATTCAAGAAATAAGCAAGTGGGCACCTGTGGTGTGGTTGTGTAAAATTGCTGAAATTTCTCGTGCAGGTTACTACAAATGGAAGAAGAATGTCGTCCTCCGAGAGAAACGAGCAGATCGGGATGCGGATCTAAAAGCACATATTTTAGGCATTCACCGGCTTCGTCCTTATTTCGGCTACAAACGTATGAGAACCGCGTTAGGAAAGGAAGGCCTCGTGGTGAATCACAAAAAGGTACGCCGCTTAATGAGAGAACTTCAGATTCGTTCCGTGATTCGTAAGAAACGTCCGTTTGCTGGCCGGAAACCGTCAGTTCTGTTCCGTAATGTTTTAAATCGAGAATTCTCGGCAGCAGCTCCTGTGCAGAAGCTCGTGACGGATATTACGTATGTCCGGATTGGACATGATTTTGCTTATCTATCGGTTGTGATGGATCTGTACAACAACGAAATTGTAGCTTGGGAACTCTCTGAGCGAAATGACTTAAAACTCGTTATGGACACAGTGAAGAAACTGAAATGTGGACCTACCTTGCTCCATTCGGACCAAGGGTTTCAGTATACAACACAGAGTTATGCCAAATTGCTTGAAGAGAAGAAGCTGACAGGAAGCCATTCTCGGCGTGGAAACTGCTATGACAATGCTTGTATTGAGTCGTTCTTCTCCCATTTGAAGACGGAGAAGTTGTATTTGGAGAAGCCTCAAAATCTAGAACAAGCAAGAATCCAAATTGTGGATTATATTTCGTTTTACAACAAGGAACGTTTCCAAAACAAACTCGGCGACCTCTCCCCAATTGAATTCCGGGAAAAAGTCGCCGCTTGATGATTTTCCTTTTTTTGATTGTCTACTTGACGGGGCTATGACCAACGAGCCATAGTGCTGGTCCTTTTTTTGCGCTTAACATCGGTGAAGAAGTAAATTTCAGAATCTTGCGGATCAACAACAACTAAATGCCTACATAGACCGATAGTTAGGATGGATAAGAGCAGGCGTCTCACAGTGGCGCGATGTACACACATGTCATTCATGAGTTGGGGCGTCATTAACCCGTTCTTATTACACTAAGAAACTGGGGTGATTTTATTGTTTAAACGAGAAGTATCAAACTTCATGGTTATCGACCATGACAAAAAAATGTTCAATGTGATTGAGTCCGCACATGGACATGCTGGATGGCAGGAAAGAATTCAGGAACGACAGCAGAGCGGTAGGAATATTCAGGGCTACCCTTCTGCAAAGCATGCAGACGTGCTCAAGAAAGAGTATCATGAGCAGTTCGGTTACACGTATACGAGGGATTCAGTACTGTGAATGACTGTTCAATTTGATTGATGGGGGTTGGTGAAGAATGTATGAGAACTCTGAGTAAATCCGTAGTACCAGGATAGTAAGTCGATGATAATATAAATCCATAGAAGTATGAACTTTAGAAGGTAAGGAAACTTTTCCTGCCTTCTATTTTCATGTCTGGAGGTGAAATATTGAAATGGTATCATAAAGCCATATATTCATTTGTGAATGCTGTTCTTCCTGTATCGGTAAAACGGCAGATGATGAGCATTGGCAGGACAACTGTCCCAATCAACTCGAATCCGTTGGGGATTTTAACTGGCTACCTAAAAACTTCAGCAGGCTCATAATATCGACCTAACTAAGTTTTTAAGTTACAACGCTACACTGCAGAGGAATTACTTGAGCTACTAATATCGGTTCATCCGGACGTATCTTATGCCCTGTACACATACTTACATTTGGGAGACGCTGATTTAACTTTTACAGCTAAAAGTCAAATAAGAATGCGGATAACAACATACAAAGGGTGTTTACTTACACCGTGGGCAGTATGTGAAAAACCCAAGAAGGAATGCGAAAGAAGAGTGGTTCGGTAATTAGAAAAAGATTGACACTCCAACGTTTATTTACGAACGAACGCCCAATGCTTCCAGTGCGGCAAGTTGTGTTCTTTTATCTTTAGGTACTAGCGGATTTGAAAGCGGTGGTCTATAACAAATGGCGCACCGTCTCGGACTATGCCTTCATGTATACACTTAGCCTAAAGCTTGTAAAATTTAAAGTGTATCAATTCAAAGGATAAGGCTTCCGTACATCCGTCCGATTCAAGAGATAATCTGTACTGGTCTGATGATAATCAGCCAATTTTATCAATATAGCTGTTGGAATATCCAACTCGCCTCGTTCATAGTTGCTATAAACACGTTGACTACAGCCAAGATAGGTGGCCATTTGTGTTTGGGATAAGTCTTTGTCTTCACGCAAATTTCGTATACGAGCATACATGTTCATCACCTCACCAACATCATACTTTAGCGTGCTATCCGCTATTGATTTTTAGCGGAAAATCCGCTAAAGTATAGTGAGAATAGTTGGTAAAAAGACTAGGTGGGGATAACATGTCAAACCTGATCGAGGATTTGTTTCACGGAAACCTGCGGTTGGATGAGTCGATTCATCCTGAACAAACTGAGTATCAGGAGATCAATCGCCAGATATCGGACCTGATGCAGGATTACAAAACACAGCTTACGGGGAACGAATACGATGCCTTGGAACAACTGATCGACTTGATCGGACAGTCCACATCCATGTATGTGGAAGCGGCGTTTGAGCAAGGTTTTCGCACAGGTGGCAGACTGATGATTGAGGTTTTAGCCAAGCCGTGAGTATTTATCTATCTACCTAATAAGCCAGCAGACAATACAAAGCAATTCAAAAATCCCCTTCTCCATTACCACCGATCAGGCTGGAATGGGAGAGGGGATTTTGCTATTAAATCATTCTTTTATTATATTACCTACCACTTACCGTGCTCCAATATTCTTACCCGCTGGCGTACCCGAACCAATCAAATCACTGCCACCCGCAAGCTTGAGGAAATTGCCCAGGACAGGTGTTCCGTCTGCGCTACGCGTTACAGAAGGCACGAGGGAGACAAAGTCGGCTGCGCTAGCGAGCAGGCCTTTGGCGTTCTCGCTTTTTTTGTTTTTCCACCAGACGTTAGTGCTGCTGACGTCGGTTCCGCTTGTTTTGTCACTGGCGCCGCCTTGGAAGGACAGGTTGTTGGTGAAGATGTGGGTGCCTACATCAAAGGCAAAGTTGCTTTGCCCATTGTTCCAGGAGGTGTTATTTTTCATCTGAATCGAACCGGGATTGCTATTGTAGGTGAAGCCGTGCTTTTTATTATTAAACGCAATGCTGTTCTCGACGATATGATTCACTGCAATCTTCTCACCGCCCAGCTTGAAGCCGTTGCCATCACTGTTGGAGGTAGAAGTACCGTCTGCGGTTGCCCCGTTCGCGTAGGCGATGCTGTTGCGGATCGTAACCGCGCCGATGGCGCCTGTGTCCGTTTTGCTATACAGATCCCAGCCATCGTCCACGTTATAGGCCGCAATACAACCATCGAAGACATTGCCTGGACCAACGGTCAGTTTGGCCGCAAAACCGTCTGCATCCTCGCCGTCATCTGGGTCATAGTTGTTGTGGGAGTAAGAACGAATCACTTCATTATATGCAGGCCATTCACTCTTGGCGGCTGTGGAAGCATAACGTCCCATTTGAATACCCGTATCCCGGTTGTGATGAGCTTCGATCTGCTCCAGACGGTTGTAACTGCCTCCGATGAAGATGCCGTTGTCGCCCGCACCCTTCACCTCAAGCCCTTTGACGAACCAGTAGTTCCCGAACATTTGCAGTCCACGATTGGTGGAAGCGAAGGTTTGGGCTGAGAAATCAAAGACCGGTTTTTCCGATCCATACGCCACCAGGTTTTTACGTTGGCTCGATGTGCCGCTGTTGCCACGTTCAATGGTAATGGTCTGGGAGAAGTTATAGGTACCGCCGCGTAGATAGATCGTTTTGCCTGGTGCGATCTGGGTCAATGCGTTAGCCAGTGACGTTGGACTGTTCAGTGTTCCCGGATTGCTGGCTGAGCCGCCAGGAGACACATACAGATCACCAGCAGCAAGTGCGATATTCGAAGTCGCCACCGATTCAGAGGGATTTTGCAAGCTGCTCTCGATCAGTTCCTCAGCACCGGCCGATCCACCACCAATTAATAATAGAGGGAACGCGGCACTCAGACAGATCTGGGCCATTTTGGATTTGAGGGAGCGTTCCTTCAGAGAACGTGCAGATCGTGCAGATACATGAGTGGATGTGGATGGGAATAATTTCATTACGCAAACCTCCTTGGTTAATTGGGAAAGTAATCTCTAGGACACAGCTTTATGGTAAATGTTGTAAGCGTTATCATCAATAATCATCTGATCAGATGGAGGTACATGCAGGCAGGTCAGGCCTGCAAGCTTCCAATGCCTTTAATATCACGTGAATTATGTAATCTTTCCATTGGGTGATAGCTCTCATTTAACGAAGAATCATCTGAAATGAACGTAGAGAAGTGCGCCTTTCCATCCCCAGAGCACAAGTCTTACCTTCGATCCACTCATATGAACTTCATTTAATTTAAAATACATAGCTGCATGCATCCTGAAGTGGAGATTACACTCCAGCTAGTCATGAAAAAGCCCTGATAGCAGCTGCAATTGGCAACTTGACGATCAGGGCTATGTTTAATTTGAAAAGTAATCTGCTTACTTCAAAATACTCAAATGTACTAACAGTGTCAGACTTATCAGTCTAAATGCTGTCCAGCTACTTTAATATCCGTCCGTCTCGCGACTGCGTTTCTCTGCTTGCTCGACACTTGGTTCATGTTTCGGTTGGACCGTCGCACTATCATCGGTTGGCACAGAGGCCAGCCCTTCAGCTACACGACGACCGTAATCGGCATCGGCTTGGGTGAAGTAAGAAATCATACGCTCCCGGATATCCGGTTTGCATTGTGCCAATGCGCCGACCATGTTGTTGATCAGCTCATCCCGCTCCCAATCCTCGAATGCCCGGTACGTATCCCCGGCTTGTCCAAAATCATTCGTACGTTCGATCTGCTCACGCACTAGCCTGCCTTCCACCAACGGTTCATGTTCCGGGCCGCGCGGTGTAGCTTCTTTTAACCCACCAAGGGAGGAAGGCTCGTAGTTCACATGCGGATTCTGCCCCGGTGCACGATCTACCTGATATTGCATCTGCCCGCCGCTCTGATTGGTCGCAACACGGTTCTTCGGCGCATTCACAGGCAATTGCAGGTAGTTCGCACCGACCCGGTGACGCTGGGTATCCGAATAGGAGAAGGTGCGTCCTTGCAGCAGCTTGTCATCCGAGAAATCCAGCCCGTCCACTAGGACACCTGTACCAAATGCCGCTTGCTCCACTTCATTGAAATAATCCTCGGGATTGCGGTTGAGCGTCATTTTGCCCACAGGCAGAAACGGAAACTGATCCGGCGGCCACAGCTTGGTTGGGTCCAGCGGGTCAAAGTCCAGCTCCGGGTGCTCGCCGTCTTCCATTACCTGAACGCACAGCTCCCATTCCGGATAGTCGCCTTGTTCAATGGCATGATACAGATCCAGTGTGGCATGATTGAAATTCTGCCCTTGAATCTCGCTCGCATCTTTTTGCAACAGGTTGCGTATCCCTTGATTGAGCGGTTCCCAGTGGTATTTGATGAGTACGCCTGTGCCTTCCTGATTGACCCACTTATATGTATTGACACCCGAGCCTTGCATCTGCCGATAATTCGCTGGAATGCCCCATGGAGAGAAGAGGAATGTCACCATATGGGTAGCTTCAGGGCTCAGCGAGACAAAATCGAAAAACCGCTCCATATCCTGTGCATTGGTCAACGGGTCTGGCTTAAAGGCATGTACCATATCCGGAAATTTAAGCGGGTCGCGAATGAAAAAGATTTTCAGATTGTTACCCACCAGATCCCAGTTGCCATCCTCGGTATAGAATTTTACAGCAAAGCCGCGTGGATCCCGCAGGGTCTCCGGTGAATGTCCGCCATGTATAACGGTAGAGAAGCGAACGAACACGGGCGTTTGTTTGCCTTTTTCCTGAAATAGACGTGCACGTGTGTACTTCGATACCGGTTCATCCCCGGCCGTTCCATACGCTTCAAATACGCCATGAGCACCAGCACCACGGGCATGGACCACACGTTCCGGAATACGTTCACGGTCGAAGTGAGTAATCTTTTCGAGAAAATGATAGTTCTCCAGCGTAGTCGGTCCCCGGCTGCCAACGGTTCGTACATTCTGATTGTCCGTGATCGGATGACCTTGTCGATCCGTTAATGTCTCAGCTGATTTGTCTGAGGAATGCTCTGGTTGTGAAGACTGATGATTCATGGAGTAAAGCACCGCCTTTCCTTAAAGTGGATTCCTGTATATATTTTCCCTGAAAATTGGTTCTATACATTAAACCTCGCAAATAATCTCGTAAAAAAAGCTTGTCACCCGCTTCATCGCGTGAGATAATTAACTTTTGCCCTGCGGCCTTTTTTGAACGGAAAAATGAAAGAGGACCGCGTCTAAGAATGGAGGCTGACCTAGGATTGTCTACACAACGTTATCCTTTTGCATATGATCCGGCTGAACCTTTTGTATCCCGTCTCGGGGAATGGGTTGCCGATGTTTTTTACGATATTTTGCCAGAGTCCGGCTTCGAGGTACGGGATGAACAGATTTTTATGGCGTACCAGCTCGAACGGGCCTATGGAGATAAAAAGACCATTATGGCGGAGGCCGGTGTCGGAACAGGCAAGACGTTAGTCTATCTGCTCTACGCGGTCTGTTATGCACGTTATACAGGTAAACCGGCAGTGATCGCTTGTGCCGATGAGTCTTTGATTGAACAACTTGTGAAGCCCGGCGGAGATATTGCAAAGCTGGCTGCACATCTGGACTTGGAAGTGGACGCACGTCTGGGTAAGTCACCGGACCAATACGTCTGTCTGAACAAATTAAGTGCGATGCGATTTGCAGATGAAGATGCGCCTGTTATTGAAGAAGTGCATGAGAGTCTGCCGGATTTTGTGAACACGCCGGGTACACTTCAGGCCTTCCATCCATATGGTGACCGTAAACAGTATCCACATCTGAATGATCGTCAGTGGAATAAAATCAACTGGGACCCGTTCCAGGATTGTTTTGTTTGTCCCAAAAGACAACGCTGCGGCCTGACGCTGTCGCGTGACCATTACCGTCGTTCCAAAGACATCATCATCTGTTCCCATGATTACTACATGGAGCATGTGTGGACGTATGATGCGCGTAAACGCGAGGGTCAACTGCCCCTGCTGCCTGATCACAGCTCAGTTGTATTTGATGAAGGACATTTGCTGGAAGAAGCAGCCCTGAACGCACTGAGCTACAAACTGAAACACCGTATTTTCGAGGAACTCGTAACCCGTCTATTGGAAGGCGAGATTCGTGAATCCCTCGCGGAGCGTGTGGATGAAGCGATTGAGAGCAGTGAGCGACTGTTTGCTTTGCTGGATACCTACACGGTGGCGATTCCGGGATCGGAACGGAAAGAAGTTCGGGTAGAGCCGCCACTGCTGCGTGAGATTGAACGTCTGACGAGTGTGCTGGATGCGATCGGTGAGGAACTGGTATTTGAGAGCGGATTGTTCTCGCTGGATGGTTATCAGATGCGTGTGGTGGAAGAACATCTGGACATGATTCAGTCTGCACTTGCTTTGTTCCGCAAGGAAGATGGTTACATCTGTTGGGCGGAAGAGAGCGAGGATGAGACAACCTTATCGATCATGCCGCGTACCGTGAAGGAAATGCTGAACGAGCGTGTGTTCAACACAGGTATTCCAATCGTGTTCTCCTCTGCCACGTTATCTGTGGACAGTTCATTCCGTTATGTGGCGGACAGCCTGGGCATTGATGATTTTGTATCATTCTCGGTGGCTTCTCCGTATGATTATGCGGACAAAATGAAGATGAAGATTACAGACGAAGCTATACCGGGTCACCCGGAGAACGAAAATCGCATGCGTGATGCGGTGTCGTTACTTCAGGAGAGTGGAGGACGTGCGCTGGTTCTGTTCCGTACGATGGAAGAGCTACGTGCGTTCAAGCAGGACATCGTTCATGTACCTGAAGCAGAAGGTTTGCGCTTTATGTATGAGGGCGACCGGGAGATCAGTGATCTGATCGCGGCGTTCCAGCAGGATGAGGAGAGTGTGCTGTGCTCCGTTAATCTGTGGGAAGGACTGGACGTGCCAGGCCCGTCATTATCCAATGTCATGATCTGGTCGCTTCCGTATCCACCACAGGACCCTGTCTTCAATGCAAAACGCAGTGCGTCGGCAGCACCATACGAAGAGATCGATCTTCCGTATATGCTCCTGCGTGTGAAGCAAGGTCTCGGACGTCTGATTCGGACAAGCACGGATTCCGGTTCCGCGGTCATTCTTGATGAATCACTGTATACCAAAAAGGAAGCCAAAGACCGCATTGCGGCCCTGCTTCCTGAAGGTGTGGAATGGACAACCCTGACACATTAATTAGCTTACGTTAAATATTCTTGCTTTGTTTTATACAAAGTTTCTTACCAAAATAAGTTCTTGTTCTCTGCGGATTCACCATCCGTATGGGAGCAAGAGCTTTTTTGTTTATTTTGATGGTTCCTCTAATGTACTTCTCTTCCCTTTTTTTCAAGGAATTTTCCCTCGCTCCTCGCTCCCAATCGCTCCAACATTCTAACGAACCTACCGCACCTTATTAGGGTGATAATGAAGTGATGTAAATTCTAACGAATCTCAGTAACGTTACCCCGCCGAAAATGGCTTTTAAGCCTGTAAATCGACCGAATTTGGAGAAATAACGTCGCTGTGATTCGTTACACGTCAGACCTGCGCAAATAGGAGCGAATAGCGTGTGTCAGGTTCATTAGAACCAATGACCAATGAGCGCTAACAAGGGAGGGCCTCTGTCATGCTCATGACTTATGGGACATGGAAGCCCCTTTTTGATGTGTATAGATTTTAGCTGTGTTAAAAAATATCCATGCTCAGATACCGTTCCCCGGTATCCGGCGCAATGCAGAGCACCCGGTGCCCCGGCCCCAGTTCCTTCGCAATGCGAAGGGAGGCCCACACCGAAGCGCCAGAGGAAGGGCCGAGCAACAGCCCTTCCCGGGCAGCAAGCTGCCGCATCGTATCCAGTGCGTCCTCATCGGACACCTGGATGATGGCATCCCACACGTCGGTATTCAGGATGTCCGGAATGAACCCCGGACTTGTACCGACGAGCTTGTGTGGTCCGGGCTCGCCACCGGACAACACCGGAGACCCTTTGGGCTCCACCGCATAGATGCGAATACCGGGTAACTGCTTGCGCAGTTCTTCCCCCGTCCCGGTAATGGTTCCGCCAGTTCCCGCCGTCGCGATGAAGGCATCCAGCTTGCCTTCCATCTGTTGCATAATCTCGGGAGCCGTCGTGATCCGGTGAATGTCCGGGTTCGCCTGATTTTCGAATTGTTGCGGAATGAAACTTCCTGGAATGTCTGCCTGAAGTTCTTTTGCTTTGCGAATCGCACCTGGCATCCGCTCCGCAGCAGGCGTGAGCACCACATCTGCGCCGTAGGCTTTCAGAATGTTGATGCGTTCCTTGGACATATTGTCCGGCATGATCAGAATGGCTTTATATCCTTTGGCGGCGGCATTCATCGCAAGACCTATGCCCGTATTGCCACTGGTTGGTTCGATAATGGTTGCGCCGGGTAGCAAGTGTCCCGCAAGTTCAGCCTGAACGATCAGATTGTATGCGGCACGGTCTTTGACGCTGCCACTGGGGTTGAAGTATTCCAGTTTCACGTATACGTCAGCGGAGTCGTTGCCTGTGAGTCGGTTCAGTTTAACGGCAGGTGTCTGGCCGATCAGTTCGGTTATATCTGCGGCAATACCAGTATGTGCGGGTGTTCGTTTAATCGAATGTGTATTCAAATCCATGAAGTACAGCTCCTTGATTGATAAGACGTTGAGAGTATATCCGGTTGGAATTAATTCATGCCTTATTGGAATGGTTGGATATCTCTTCTCCATCTTAATGAACGTAACCTTCCGTGGTCAACTTGTTTTGCTGGAGATGGATATTCTAAGGCTCAGAGTTAAAGTAGTAATGAACATCAACAATTAGTGGTAGTGACGTTTTGTAATGGATTCAAGCGTAACCTTAGATGGTGAGCAGGTTGATCATATCCATCTGATTTAGATGAAAAATAGAAGGGGTTCGCATACCCGGGTTCAATATTATCAGAGTTGTATCAAGTCTGCGCCAAGTCCATCTGCAGATGCCGACTGAGTTCTTTTTTGACTTCATTGCGTGCGAATGTCCACAGCATATAGAACCGTTGCCAATACCCTCTGCACATATACAGAGTTTCGATTCCCTCGGCTTCCCGTTTCTCTTCCAGTACTTTGACACCGCGGGTTCTCATCTGTTTACGAAGGGCCAACATCTCCTTGAGCACATTGTTCTGAATGCGGGTCAGCGACAGAATGTAGACTTCAGGCATCTTCAACAGCAGCGTATCCAGTGTGTGAATATCTCGTTCAAGTACATCCAGCAAAAGCGTGCGCACAACCAGACCTTTGATCAGACGGTGGTCTTCATCCGCAGGGGATGGGGCGGAAGTTGAGGATGTCATATGTTCACTTCCTTAACCTTTAATTGGAATTTTATATTTACAGAACATGTGTTCCTGTATTATAATCAATATATGTAATGGAGATACACAATACAACCGAGAAATATTGGAAGCACACATTACCGCATTTTCCTAAAGGTACAGATAATGAATGAAGCTAGGGATTTAGGGACAAGCCTGCTCCAAAATAAGGTATAATTTATGGGTTTTGCAGGAAACCTAAGGCCATACCAAATAAGCCTTATGCAATGCAGTCTGCTGCAGAATTATTACAAGCAATGAATTACTGCAATGAATTGCAATCATGATTCAAGGATGCCTTACCTTAACACGATGGCACCAGGTCGACGAGTAGAAGCAGTTTTTGACGAAAATGAGCAACAAAAAAGCCCCTGCCTTGGGCGGCGGGGCCTATGGAATACTGCCGATTCAGCGGCAGGTATGATGATGTGTTCAGAAATTAAGCAAGATATTGAGGCTTTTCGTAGAACGCCTCTTTTTCAAGGATGACCTTATAAGGTCTTTCCTTGCCCTTCAGGGAGGGCCCAATGGTAGTTAGCGGTACGGCCGGCTTGTGGAAACGATCTTCTTCCTTGGGTTCCGGAACCGGTCGTGATGATTCGGGCGCAGAACTGAGGCGTACCTTTTTTTCGCTGCCCCAGCGCTTGCTTATTTTTTTCGTTTCCGGTTTCATTCCGGTTCGCCTCCTAACAAATCGTTGATGGCGTTGAACAGTTGACGATTCTGTAGGTCAATCTGCTGAAATACCGCCTCATCCGCTTCAATATGTCCAATAATGTGAACGGTGATTACATACCTCTTGGCTACAGGATAGCATAGCAGATACTCTTTCTCAAGGTAATCATCATACAGGTTAATCTTGATTTTATTCTCCCGGTAAGAATCAATCACCAGGATGCGCTTGGGATCATCCGGTTGTTTGTCGTCGTTAGCGGACAAGTCATACTTTCTCCCCGGTTCTCCAACATTACCACATAATTGCTCAATATAACCACTGTCATCTGTACGGTATATGGCTGTGCCACGTACCGCGAATGGAGGATGAGAGACAAAGGCAGTACGCAGGGCATCGCTCATTCGCTCCAGCATCTTGGCATCTGCTTTACGGGTACGCAGCAGTTCCCTAAAGAACCGCAGCAACTTAAGCAGTTGTAACCTCGCTTCTCCCTCAGTGCGTTTATGCTTCTCAATGATGTTCTCCAATTCTGGATCACTCCAGCGTCCTTGTTCCTCAATACTGTCTGCGATTTTGGAACATGCGACGGATACAGCTGGTGCCCACTTTCCGTCAGAACGGATTTCATATACGAGTGGATTTAATCCCAGCAAATCTGTGGGCATACGCAATCCTTCAACCTTGGTTGTGTCCTTGATGTCTGTAATATCCTCAGGAAGAATGAAAAAAATACGTTTTCGTCCCAGACGACCCATAAACAGACCCATTTCCAGCATTGTATTATCCCGGACCGACGCGTAGTACTTCCCGCGAATTTTGGATATATCATCCGGATGAAAAATAAAAATGGCAAAGTCAGTCGTACGGACCTCTACTTCCAGATCGTCCATGGTATAGCTGCTTGGATTAAAAACCCCAGAATACCAAGGGGTAACTTCGGCTGAAAAACGTAAGTTTTCGTGTACTGCGGCTGCAATCGGCTTCGCTTCCAGCGAGCAGCCAATAAAGACTCTTGGCTTTAACGTTTTCATCAATCCGCCTCGCTTAAACGGTAGTGGGATTCAATTGTTATATTATACCATAAACAGCAGAGTAAGTCTGGAAACGTCTGAACTGGACAAAGAATAAGCCGATTACGTTTTGCTATAGTGTATGTACGAAAGGAAAATGATTCCTTTAAAAAGCGCAAGAAAATAAAAAAAGGCCCCAATTTGTCACAGTTGGGTGACTGACAGTTATTTTTGGAAGCTTTGGTCATAGAATAAAGGAGCAGGTTGCACCATTAGCAAGCATTGCTTATCCTGGTGTTGCCGTATGACTGCTGGAGCAGTCCAAAGGCTGCTTTATGCCTGTTTTTGAGGGGTCTGCTGTTTAGACCCGGTCACGTTGGTGTTATATAATAGAAGAACAAGCAAGTTAGCTTTGGTGTTTAAACTGAATGAACTTGCAACTGCTGTAAGTTGGATTTACAATTTACACAGGAACGAAGAGTGCAGAACCCATCTGTAGAAGCGAAGCGTTCGCCTGAAAGCTTTTTGAATGAAAGCAGCTTCGGAAGCATAAGCGATCACCGGATTTTCCCCAGAGGGAAAATGGAATTCCAAAAATCCGGGGATAACCGCGATCGAAAGAGGGTACTGTAATCCAAGTGTAAGTGTACAATTAAATGTTCAAGCTTATGCATTGTAGTTATTTTTCAGTTTAACTGAGCACAGCTAACCACAACAGAACAGAAAGGATCAGGATACCATGAGTTCCCGAAGGACAATCTCCCCAAGGACGATCTGGAAACGTTACGATCTCTCATACACATAGCGCCCCTTGTAGAGTACACCAACCGGTTCAAAAAAACGGCTGACTCTGCGAAAGAGGGGATTGGAATGAATATTCGAAGGACGTACACGATGATTTCTTCCAGGCTTACCTTTTGCAGGGTACGGTCGGTCTAAAAAACCAACCTACAAACTGCGAGGGAACCTGAATGAAGAGAACATCGTTAACCTTACAACACGTTAAAACAGAGGCGATCAAATTCGCCATTATGCTACTCGGTACATTTATTTTAGCTTTTGCTTATTATCACATTAACTTTCAGAATCATTTATCGGAGGGCGGATTTGTTGGTCTGGCCCTGCTCGGAAAATACGCAACAGGCTTATCACCTGCTATCGGTATGTTGTTACTGGACATTCCGGTCATGATCCTGGCTTGGTTCCTCAAAGGCTGGAAATTCATGATTCAGGCATTGCTTGGCGTCGGTGCATTTTCCCTATTCTATGACGGCTTTGAACGATACTCTACACTGGTATTGTCGTTTAACGGAAATCTGTGGATTCCGGCAGTTCTATCCGGTATTTTGACAGGGGTAGGCGCTGGGGTCGTGCTTCGATTCGGTGGAGCGACAGGCGGAGACGATATTCTCGCCGTGCTGGTTAGCCGCTGGAAGGGATGGAAGCTGGGAACAGTTTTCTTTGTCAGTGATGCTTTTGTATTGGGATTGTCGCTTTTCTTTCTTCCGGTAAAAGAAACTTTATATACGATTCTGGCCGTATGGATTGCCAGTAAAGTCATTACGTACGTCGTTAGTGTTCCGGCTCGCGGAACCGTGGTTACAACTTCGGCTGTGAAATTGCCGATGCCATCGGCTGCAGCCAAGGCAGTTAACGCTGCTGCTATTTCACAACGGACTACGGTGGCTAGAGGGGTATCCAATTAACCATACGTTTCAGAACAACCATAACCTGTATGCATCATATTCAGGTCTTGATAGTTAACGTTCATATAAAATCCCTTTTGACTGCTCTTCAGCAGCAAAAGGGATTTTATTGTTTTCCGATTCATTCAGGGTTTGATCGAAGAAGCAATCTGACCATCCTGATTATGGATAATCGCTCGAATATTTTGTTTGCTACTCAGTTCTTTGGCCTTATCTACAGCTTCTGCCTTAGTATCAAATGTGGACAGATAGGTAGACTTTCCTTCTTCCTTGATCGCCCAACCGGAGTCGGTAGGTACTACATGGATGTTATCATGACTTTTGGACGAAGAAACGGGCTCGGAATGACGACGATCTGTGGAAGACGACTTGTTACGGTTGGAATTTTCGGAAGAAGATGTGGAGTCCGACTTCGAACTTTCCGGTGCGGGATGATTCTCATCCCATTCTTCCGCCTTAGCTGTCGCTATAGCAATCGAGCGTCCTTCCTCATACCCGTCATCGAGCAGAGCATTAGCAATCTCAATTGCTTTATGTCTGACACGTGGTTCCAGGTTCTTCATAGATACCGGGTAATCCTGTTTGTTCCAAGGCATATGAACCCCTCCTGTACAATAATGGATTAGTTGTATATTACCCTCTGAGGGGAGGGATAAACGATAAACAGCCGAGGTCGTAAGTGCATTTACCGATGATCTATATAAATTGAAATAAACATTTACACGAAACGGAGAGGACAGAAAAAACCTGAAGAAACGAAGTGTTCGCCTTTATCCCCGGATTTACCCCTTTATAAAAGGAATCAAAAAAATCTGGGGATAACAGCGATCGGAAGGTTGTTCTGTCATCGGAGTGTCCAGTGTAAACATTATTTATTTCAACTTATATAAAAGGATCTCGTTCCTATACTTTTGCAAGCCAGAGGAGTATAATGCTGTCCATGAAAGAAATAAGTTCAATAACAGGAATATAAAGGAGTACATACATATGTTTAGTCTTAGCCTGGCAATCCCTATGCTGTTCACCATGCTGATTCATGCCGCAGACAGCTTGTCATACGCGCTCCGCCTTGGTGGACTACGCACCCGCAGAATCGCGCTAGCCATTTCTTTGGCGGGTATCTTGCTGTTGGTTTCTCGAACCTCGAATATGGCCCAGGGCCCAATGGTAGGTAATCTGGTGGATACCGCAACACGTGGAGCCAATCCACACTTTGCGGCACAACTACACTGGTTAATGGGTGCGGCAACGATTGGAACGGCATTAGCCATATTGTGTTTTCCAACCATGGTGAAGCTCTCATCGAGAATGGTTGTCCATTTTGAAGCAGCCGGTTCCATCCCTGCGATGGTTCGCGGTATGCTGAAGCGAAGCAAGTTTAGAAATGCAACGTATTACATCACCCCGCCATCCTGGAAGATGGCCAAACGATTGGTACAACATGGGATGCCAAGACGGTTAATGCTGCTGAATGTAGCGGTAACCGCAATCTATACCACAGGTGTCCTGTCCAGCTTGTACGCGGCGTATCTTTACCCAGGGCAGGCTGTAGCTGCATCCCAATCAACCGGGTTAATTAACGGAATAGCGACTATTTTGTTAACCATCCTGATTGATCCGCGGATTTCCCTGCTCAGTGACAAATCATTACGTGGCGAGATCCGTTTGGATCGCATGAATCAGATTTATGGTTGCATGCTCGTATCCCGTTTATTCGGTACTCTGTTGGCACAGTTGTTATTAATTCCATTTGCGTATTGGATCGGTTGGATTGTAAGTATGATGTGACGACTTCTTTCCTGAATTGTAGCCAGGCATTCTCTTGTACATCCTTTTGAAACAGCAAATGAGAGGGTGCCTGAGCAAATTGAATTGACGGGGTATTTGTGCTGTGATACTATTAGACCGAATAGTCGGTTTAGTTTATGGGGGTTTTTCCAATCGAAGTCAAACGAAGAAAAGACGTTGCCCAGATAAAGAAAGACATTGCGCGTAATACCAAGGAACTGTTTGCCCAAAAGGGATATAGTGCAACTTCCATGGAAGACATATGTACGATTAACAATCGGAGTAAAGGCAGCATCTATTATCATTTCAAAAGCAAAGAAGAGTTATTCATGTATCTAATCAAGCTTAACAATGAAGATTGGATGGATGCTTGGCTGGACAAAGAATCCGGGTATAAGACTGCCATAGACAAACTGTACGGACTTGCTGACCATTACGTGGATGATTTGGCTAACCCGCTGAATCACGCCATTAACGAGTTTGTCTCGGGTCAGGTCGTCAGTCAGGAGATGCTTGATGAGATGCTTTCCCTGATCCGTATTCCGTATGCGACATATGAGTCCATTATTACTAAAGGGATGGAAGATGGGGAGTTAAAACCGGATGACCCACAGGATGTAATGCACATTATCTACGGTCTCTTTAGCGGATTGACTACGCTCTACTATGAGAAGGACCTGACGGATATTCGTCGTATTTACCACAAAGGCATGGCCAGTCTGCTGGCAGGTATTCAAAACGTTAACCATGAAAAGCTGATGTAACTGTCAGTTTTTCTTTTAAATATTAATAAACCGGACAGTCGGTTTAAAAGAGGAGATGGAGAATGAACACATTGTTCAGAAACAAAGCTTTTTTAATCGTGACAGGGTCTGATCTGCTGCAAAATCTGGCGATATGGATCCGAAATATGGCAATCCTCTATTATGTGATGGATCGAACTCAGGGAAGTCCGATAGCCGTCTCGCTGATTACCGTACTTGAATATGCTCCGATTTTTGTTTTCTCCATCATTGGCGGTGCACTTGCTGATCGCTGGAATCCCAAACGTACGATGATACTGGGGGATATTCTGAGTGCGTTGTCTATTGTCATGATTATTGGCGTCTTATCTTCTGGGTATTGGCAGATTCTATACGTAGCCACGTTTGTATCCTCTATCGTTAGCCAGTTTTCTCAACCATCCTCTCTAAAGATTGTGAGGCGAAATGTAAAGGGAGAACATTTGCAGTCTGCAATTGCTATTACACAGAGTGGTCAATCGTTGTTTTTAATTCTCGGACCAATCGTCGGAACGTTTATATACACTGCAATGGGGATTCAGGCGTCCATGTACGCTTTACTCATTCTATTCCTCACCTCTGCGCTTCTACTCACATTTCTGCCTAAAGATGCCACTCAGCGGGAAATAAATACCTCATTATTAGCGGATATCAAAGAGGGCTGGCAATATGTTGCTCGATCTCGCTCGTTAAAAATGCTTAGTCTGGTATTCATCTGTATAGGGCTTTCTGCGGGTCTCATCAGCCCACTTGGAATATTTCTGATCACCGAACGTTTGGGACTTGAAGCAACGTCGTTACAGTTTTTGTCTGGTGCATCTGGAATAGGTTTATTGATTGGAGGAGGTATTGCGGCTGCTGTAAGTGCCAAGCTGAACCAGACCTTAACTCTGCTTGTAGGTGTGCTGTGTCTGGCTGTAGCCACGATGGGGGAAGTGTTATCCAGTTGGTTCTGGCTGACTATTGTCATCAGCTTCTTAAGCTCAATCAGTTTGGCATTCATCAACGTCATCATCTCCACATACTTGGTCACTCGGATCGATGAGCACTTGATCGGGAGAGTGAATGGCACCATCACACCTTTATTCATAGGAAGCATGCTTCTTGGATCTTCAATGGCAGGTGTACTGATGAACAGCACATCCATTTTTATCGTCTACGCAATCTCGGTTACCGTGATGATCATGGGTATTGTTCCAGCGATGCGAATTCAATTTGGTAATGATCAGACGGCTCCTGCCAGTCAATTGAGTTCGGAAATCTCTTCGAGCAAAACTTAATCAATGCATTCTCCTGTAACATTAGTTCGTCTATTCAAAAAAGAATGTACAACAAAAAGCAGCGGGATCATCCCACTGCTTTTTTTGTATTTGTATTAAAACTTATTGGAAAAGGACGGCGTACTCACCGTATCCTTCTTTTTGCAAGTCTTCTTTGGGTACAAAACGAAGTGCAGCAGAGTTGATGCAATAACGCATTCCACCTGCTTCGGCAGGACCATCGTTGAACAGGTGACCCAGATGGGAATCGCCCTCACGACTTCTCACTTCGGTACGAATCATGAAGTGGCTGAGATCGGTTTTTTCCTTCACGTTGTGGTCACGTAATGGACGTGTGAAGCTCGGCCAGCCACAGCCGGAATCGTATTTGTCAGTAGAACTGAACAATGGCTCGCCAGATACGATGTCCACATAGATACCATCACCGTGGTGATCCCAGAATTCGTTATGGAATGCAGGCTCGGTCGCGCTGTTCTGCGTAACTTCATATTGAAGCGGCGTCAAACGCTCTTTCAGCCCGTCTTTATCCACGTTACCTGTCCAGTTGCGTTCGATGAAATCTACACGTCCAGAACCTTTGCTGTAGCGTTTGTAATGGGCAGGGTTTTTCCGGTGATAATTTTGGTGATGTTCTTCCGCTTCATAGAACGGTTTGGCTGGCAAAATCGGAGTGAAGATTGGTTTGTCAAAACGTCCACTTTGTCCCAGCTCTGCTTTGGAAGCTTCCGCAATCTGGCGCTGCTCTTCGCTGTGATAGAAGATAGCCGTCTGATAAGAAGATCCGCGGTCATGGAATTGTCCGCCTGTATCCGTAGGGTCAATCTGCTGCCAGAACAGTTCAACCAGTTTCTTATAAGGGAAGATGGCAGGGTCGAACGTAATTTGCACAGCCTCTACATGTCCTGTTGTCTCCGAGCAGACCTCTTCATATGTTGGATTCTCGGTATGTCCTCCTGTATAACCCGATACGATCTTATGAATACCGGGCAGTTCTTCAAAGGGGGATACCATACACCAGAAGCATCCGCCTGCAAAAGTTGCTAACTCACTTGAATGTTGTTCCATGCTATAGTCACTCCATTTCTGATGAAGATTTACCGCTCGTGTTCGAGCTCCAGCAATCTACCGTTTTATTAAACTTGTTACACAAGCATTAGGCTTGCTCTTCTATTATATCCTGAATTGGCAAGCCAACCAAGCCGGAATGAAAACAAGCTGAATCTGAACGGTTTGCGAATTCTGAATTCAGGCCTTGTTGCGTGACCGAAAGCGAAACAAAAGCAATACAATGGCCATGAGTACCAGATATCCGGCAAGGATCGCCAGGCTCAGCCAGATTGATGTTTCAGCTTGGGCACCTGCATAGGCAAAAACAAAAATCGCGGGCATTTTGCCAATAGCCGTAGCGACCATGAAAACCCAGAATGGTGTATACGTTATACCTGCATAGATATTAACGGCCATCTGAGGCACGACTGGCAGCAGCCGCATCGACATGACACCCATGAACGGATGTGCTTCCATCCATGTGGTAAAACGGTTCAGACCCTTAATACGTTCGAGGTACGATCTCGCCTGATGTCTGAAGATGGTTCTTGCTCCACCATAAACGAGCATGGCAGCAAGTGTGGTGCCAAGCCAGCATATCCAGGCTGCCGTGGTGGTACCGTAACTGTAACCAAAGGCGATAATAACAAACTTATAAGGAATCACTGGCACAAGAGCAAACAAGGTTGCCATGGCGAGTAACAGCGGAATGGACTGATGGAGATCGGTCCAGGCCAGCAGTTCATATCTGTAAATAAACGTGACTCCTGCAAGTAAAACATATAACAGAAGCCATAACCATTTTCGCAAAATCCCAAACGCTCCTTTCAGATCAGGCAGGTCTAGTCGTGTCCCGATCTGTACTGCTGTTCCTCCTAAGTTTACCACGTTCGCCCATTGTCTGAACAATTCGTGCGAAGTCTGCTGCAATCACTGGCAAGTTGCTGTCCGAAGGGTTACACTATAGGACGTGGAAATATAGAACCGAACTGAAGGTGGAATGATCATCATGGAAACAACCCAACGTAAACGAGTTGCAATTATCGGCCTCGGCGATATTGCACGTAAAGTATATTTGCCGCTGTTAACAGCTCATCCGAACGTGGAGATTGTAGGCATTATGAACCGATCTCCGGAACCGGTCAAAGCCGTTCAGGAGGCGTATCGATTAGAACGGGGAACAACGGATCTGAAAGAACTGTTGTCCTGGGATCTGGATGCGGTGTTTGTACATACAGCAACGGAAGTGCACTTTGACATTGTCATGCAATGTCTGGAACAGGGATTAGCCGTGTACGTAGACAAACCGTTATCCTATACGATTCGGGAGTCGGAAGAGATGACGGCTTTTGCCGAGGCACAAGGGCTGCTACTGGCAGTGGGCTTCAACCGCAGATTCGCACCGATGTACCAAAAAGCCAAAGAATGGATGCAGGGTGGAAAAGGTTTTGAATCCTTGACAGTGACCAAACATCGTACAGGCATTCAGGATCGTCCTGCGGCAGAAACCATCTATGATGATCTCATCCATATGCTGGATCTGATGTTGTGGTACTCGGATCATAATGTGGAGTTGCTTCATCAATGGATTCGGAAGAATGATCTGGACAGACTGCTGCATGCAACCGGAACGGCCAAGCTGGGCAGAACAGCCTACGGTCGATTCGATATGGTGCGTGAAGCTGGGGCAGATCTGGAGAAGATCGAATTGCATGGTGGTGGACGATCTGTTGAAGTAGTGAACATGGACACGATCAGCTGCATGGAACAAGGGAGTCTGGAAACCAAAGAAACGTTCGGGAGTTGGGACACCGTGTTAACACGCAGAGGTTTTAGCGGAGCAGTTGACAATTTCCTGGCTTGTCTGGACTCACCTGATGATTGCCTGATCAGTGCAAGTCACGTCATGGACAGTCATGAACTGGCGGAACAATTGATTCGCAAATAATTGCAGAGCAGAATACACATACGGAGGAATACAAGTCATGGATGAATATGAAAAGGAACGTAATAAACAGATCGAGGAAGCTGTCATTGAAACTTATAAACAGGAAGAAGAGATGATGATCCTCGTATTTGCCCAGTGGTGTGTCAATAATGGTTTGGACCCGGAAGAGATGTACCGGCAAGCCTACCCGAATCAGCAGAGCAACGAGCGTTTGCAGCAGGTGCAGAAGCTGATTGTATCCAAGGAGGAAGCCGGTGAGATCCCGGATGATACGGTACTTGGCGTGTTGTCCATGTTTGGCAATGAAGATCTGGCGATGGTTGTATCCGAGGCCATAGCCGCGCGCAAATAAGTTCAACTTACGTATACTGGTATGATTACATCTGTTCCCGGTGAATGACGCGGAATTCCTTCGGGGACATGCCGAACCGGGAACGGAATACCCGATGGAAATAGGTATAGTTGTTAAAGCCGGAAGACTCAGACACTTGCTCCAGAGTCATTGGACTGAAAATAATCCGTTCCCTCGCCATGTTCAGCCTTACGTCAAGCGTGTATTGCATGATGCTTTTGCCAAACGCTTCTTTGAAGAGATGAACACCCCGTGAGACACTGATACCAATATGTGTTGCCACATCATCGAGCTTGAATAAAGAGGAAGCGTTTTCTTCAATATAATTCTTGATCTCATAAGCCACGTAATTGGTATTGGTTATCGTTGGATGCTCCGCGAGCAGACGATCCACTTCGAGACATAAAATTCGCATATAATAACTTGAAATTTCCGGATAAGGATTGGAGATGCGGCGCTGCTCCAGTACGAGCTGTCGAAACAGGACCAAGAGGCTTTCCGTCAGTTCGACTTTGATCCGGGTCGGCCGTTTGTGACGCTTCCACCACTCATCCACCCAGGAACCATTGAAGAAGATGTGATAGTCACCACTCTCCACCAGTCGTTCTCCCATCGGATTGGTTTCATTGTCTATTCTCAGCTCATAAGGCTCGTCAGGATCAAAAAGAAGCAGATCGCCCGCATCTACCAGGGACATGTCCCCGTCTATGCGTGCACGGCAACGTCCGTCTGTTTGCAGTCTTAACAGGTAGTTCTTCACACCTTCGGGCTGCACCATAGCGTAGGGTTTACGATGAAATGAAAAGCCTGCTGTAAGAACTTGGCAGGAAGAATCTGTAGGCATGGGCATACTCCTTGCAATTTGAAAATTATGACCAGATAGTTCATGTTTCAATCATATTATTCATTTTAATTGAAGCTGAAACGGAATACCATAGTATTAGATTTAAGGAACAGGAAACATCCAATAAAACATATGTATCTCAACCATTCAAACGCAGATTTTCACCATGCGTAAGGAGATGAACGTCACAGTGGAGAAAATGAAAGCAGGCATCATCGGGTGTGGTAACATCAGCGCCATCTACTTGGAAAATCTCAAAAACAACCCGGTCATTGAAGTCGTGGCTGTTGCGGATTTGATTCGTGAACGCGCTCAGGAACGGGCAGATGAATTTAATATCGCAAACGTTTACAATGTAGATGAGTTGCTGCAAAATAACGAAATTGAACTTGTGTTGAACCTTACGGTTCCTGGAAGTCACGCCATGACCGATCTGGCTGCACTCGAAGCAGGCAAACATGTGTATGCCGAGAAACCGCTGGCAATTTCTCTTGAGGATGGTCGCAAGGTTGTTGAGCTGGCTGAGGAAAAGGGATTGTATGTTGGTTCTGCACCGGACACCTTCCTTGGTTCAGGCATACAGACAGCTCGTAAAGCCATTGAGGATGGGCTGATTGGCAAGCCGGTTGCAGCGACTTCATTCTTTATGGGTGGAGGACCAGAAGCTTGGCATCCCAATCCGGAGTTCTTTTATGTTGCAGGTGGCGGACCGATGTTTGATATGGGACCTTACTATCTGACCGCTCTGATTACGTTGCTTGGACCGATACGCAGAATCAGCGCCTCGGCAGGCATACAGATTGCAGATCGCAAGATTGGCTCCGGACCGAAGGAAGGTACAGCGCTTCAAGTAGAGACGCCTACCCACTTGGCAGGAACGATTGATTTCGCAGAAGGTGCCATTGCAACGATGATTACCAGTTTCGATATTCGCGGAGCTTCGGATCTGCCACGTATTGAAATCTATGGTACAGAAGGTACGCTTAGTGTACCGGACCCCAACTATTTTAACGGGGAAGTGAAGGTTCGCAGATACGGTCAAGACACTTGGGAGACGGTCAAACCAGTCTTCGAAAGTGGACAAAACGAACGAGGCATCGGCGTAACGGAAATGGTTGAATCCATTCGTGCCGGACGGGAACACAAAGCCAGTGGCAAGCTTGCTTATCACGTACTGGAAGCCATGCATTCATTCCAGCGTTCTTCACTTGAAGGCAAGCACGTACATCTGGAGAGCAGCTATGATTCTTTTGCAGTAACTCGCACAGTTCAAACTGAGATTGAAACCGTGGAATCCCACTAGTCTGAGTAAAAAGTGTTCGAAGCTTGATGCTCTTGCGAGTGAAGCAGAATAACCAGTATTCTTACGTTCAATTTCAGGATAGAAACACTCTCGATTTTCCACACTAATCAAACAGGCATGTAGTCTGAACGGTAATTGTATACAGTTCAATATTCATGAATTCAGCAATCATACGATATCTAATCCAGGGAGGAATCGCACTTGAAACTCGGCGTATTTTTGGTACTATTCGGAGGACGTAAATTGGAGGATGCTCTTGATTATGTAGCATCCAAGGGATTAAAAGCAGTAGAGATCGGAACAGGCGGACATCCAGGCAATGCACATTGTAAGCCAGATGAGTTGTTAAGTAATCCTACAGCATTGAAAAACTTCAAAAATGCAGTGGAATCACGTGGTTTGACGATCAGTGCACTGAGCTGTCACGGTAACCCGCTACATCCGCAAAAGGATATTGCCAAAGGATTCCACGATGATTTTGTTAAAACGGTAGAACTGGCTGAAAAGCTGGAAGTACCTGTAGTGAATACATTCTCAGGTTGTCCGGGAGATCATGAGGATGCCAAATATCCGAACTGGCCTGTTGCACCATGGCCAAATGACTTCCAGGAGATCCTGAAGTGGCAGTGGGAGAACAAAGTTATCCCTTACTGGACAGAGTGGGGTAAATTTGCAGCAGATCGTAACGTAAAAGTTGGATTGGAGCTGCACGGCGGATTCTCCGTTCATACTCCAGCAACCCTGCTGAGACTGCGTGAAGCAGCAGGTGAAGTGATCGGAGCCAATCTGGACCCAAGTCACATGTGGTGGCAAGGTATTGATCCGGTTCAGGCCATTCACATCTTGGGACGTGAAGGAGCCATCCATCACTTCCATGCAAAAGATACAACGATTGATCCGGTAAACGTGAACAAACACGGTGTAACGGATATGCAGGACTATACCAATATGCTGGATCGGGCTTGGCAGTTCCGCTCGGTTGGTTATGGACATGATAACAAGACTTGGGCAGATATTATAAGTGCCTTGCGTCTGGTCGGATATGATTATGTAGTAAGTATTGAGCACGAAGACGGTCTGATGTCGGTTGAAGAAGGATTCTCTAAAGCCGTGCAAAATCTCCAGCAAGTATTGATCGAAGAACCGCTGGGCGATATGTGGTGGGTTTAGAGCTACACTAGGGGGAAATTGAATATGATCAACGTCACCATTTGGAATGAATTTGTCCATGAGAAAATTCACGATGAAGTAAGGGAAGTCTACCCGGATGGTCTGCATCGAGCACTGGCTGACGGACTTGGCGGCGAAGGCTTTGCTATTCGTACAGCTACACTGGATCAGCCTGAACACGGATTAAGTGATGAAGTGCTGAATTCCACAGATGTGCTCATATGGTGGGGACATATGGCACATGATCGCGTAAGCGATGAGATCTCACAGAAGGTTGCGCAGCGAGTGCTGAACGGGATGGGAATGATTGTGCTCCATTCAGGTCACTTCTCCAAACCATTCAAAGCACTGATGGGAACCAGCTGCGATCTGAAATGGCGTGTAGCTGACGAGCAGGAAATTGTATGGTGTGTTAACCCATCTCATCCGATTGCGGATGGCATCGAGGGCAAGATTGTATTGGAAAAAGAAGAGATGTACGGTGAATTCTTCGATATTCCAGTACCGGATGAACTGGTGTTTGTAAGTAACTTCCAGGGTGGGGAAGTATTCCGGAGCGGATGTACGTTCCGGCGTGGTGAAGGTAAAATCTTTTATTTCCGACCAGGTCATGAGACGTATCCGACCTATTACAAACCGGAAATATTAAGAGTGATCAGCAACGCTGTGAAATGGGCATATCCTGCCCGCAGCTTTAAGCCGGAATTTGGCAAGAGCGAACCTGTAAGACCATTTGGTGGCGTGCTGGTCTAATTCACTAATTGCTTCGTGAAAGATATATATAATTTCAATTAACCTTTACACAATAACGGAGAGGGCAGAAATAACTTGAAGAAGCGGAGTGTGCGCCTTTATCCGCGGATTTTCCCTTTAGAAAGGAATCAAAAAAATCTGGGGATAACAGCGATCGGAAAGTTGTTCTGACGTCGTAGTGGTAGTGTAAATATTCTTTAGGTGAAATTATACGAATAATGTATACGAAGGAACCCTTCTCCGAGTCATTGATGACTGTGGCAGCTGGGTTCTTTTTGGGTAAGATAGTACTATGGGGAAGTTATACGATATTTCCCATGGTTACGACGCAGCGTGTAATGTATACTGGGATGTATGATCCATTTTGGATGTTATGCTTCTAAAATTTAAACTTTTTAGTTGCAGGCGTTTTCTTTGAAGCTTAAATATGTTATTATGAAATATACTAACAAAATGTAAGTTGATTTGAGTGATCTCTAAAGAGGTGATTAATGTGGAAGGTCAAGACTTGCGGATGTGTCCGCGTTTTGAGACGGCGTTTTCTTTTTTGGGCAAGCGCTGGAATGGTTTAATTATTCAAACATTGATGAGTGGTTCGAAGCGATTCAAGGATATCTCCAATCTGATCCCATCCATGAGTGATAAGATGTTATCCGAACGGATGAAAGATCTGGAGAGTGAAGGTATTCTGGTTCGTCACGTCTATCCCGAGACGCCGGTTCGTATTGAATATGAACTGACGGATAAAGGTAGAGCGCTCCAGCCTGTCATGAATCAAATTCAAGACTGGGCTGAGAAGTGGGTTGACTAACGTGTAAGCATCACCCACTTTCGTTGATGAATGACATAGACTCCTGATTTCCGTGGAAATCAGGGGTTTTTGTCTTAAGTATAACGTGGATCGGCGTTTTTCTCTTGGGCTATGCACATGTTGTCATGAGTTGTAGTATAATCTATAGAAAATGGCCACAGACGGCCGGAGCGAAGGAGGCCCACTTGTCATGAGAGAAGAAAGCTTATCCCGTGAAGTACGCTACGGCAAAAAAGATATTGCAGAACTTGAGAGCGCATCCATTCAGGTACATCTGATTTACAAAAAAGCTGCGGAGTTGTTTAAGCGCACAGCATATTCCCGTTCGGGTAAGGATGATCTTGCCGAAGTGAATACGCATTCTGTGAACAGCGATGGTCCGAGATTAGCTCCGGCGGTGCTGCAAAAATGGATTCAAACGTCCAGGGGCTGGAAGTGTATCGGATGTGAGCTGGGACAACCTGATTCAACGACTTCTCAGATGGAGGAAACCATCCATGGTAAGCGATTGGTTCTGGATGTGGGAGAAGGTCGGTTGGTTCAGGCAGAAATGCTGATTCAGGCGGTTGTCTGGTCTCAATATGAGAAGATTCGAATGTTTGCACCATGGCTTGGTGATGAACCCTTTTATAGCGTGCAGGAACTGGATGTCATTGCCCGTTATATTGTGCCTACCTATTTCTCCGAACGGCCTTTGCATGAGCAAGGTAAGGTATTCAAGGTCCATCAACAATATGGGCAGATTCCGTTGTATCAGGAGTATGTAGACGCACCTTCATGTTGCGTGCAGGTGGACGGTGGATTGCTTGAAGGGCGATTGCTGACGGGGGTATACGTATCTGAGGAGCAGTTCTTCGGGCTTAATCCATATCTGAAAGATGGCGATGGAGGACGGACATATATGCAGGCTAGTGTCCAGTGATAACGTAACCAATTCGAACATAAAATTGAATTAGATTGGAGAGCCTGTGTGCAGGCTCTCTTTCTTGTACAAGCCCTATTTGGAGGGGACACCCTATAAAAGTAACGGCTTTGACACTTTTTTTTGCCGAAAGTTGTGCCATAATAGAGGTTATGGACAACAGGGTGAATGATTTTACGCAGGGTGGTGTTACCTACATGATGAAGAAAATCCCCGGTTACATAGGTGTATGTTTGCTCCTACTGGCGATCTTGGCTGGTTGTAGTGAGACACAGCCTTCTGAGCAGCCAATTGTCAAGGAGACAGAAACAGCGAATACGATCACAGTGGCTGTAGATGGCAGTACATTTTTGCCTGATGCAACAAAGTCCATTAAGCGAGATTTTAGTGAGGGTTTGACACTCAAAAAAGCATTACTCAATAGCGGACTGGTAGATTTTACGGCAGATGGCAAACGGATTCAATCCGTCGGAGAAGTTTCTCTGGATTCTTCGCTTAGCTGGGCTGTCAAATTAAATGGCAAGGATATTGAACAGGAAGATTGGGACATGGAGCTTCATGCCAAAGATGAAGTAATCATTTACGTGAAAGCCGCTGACAGTGGGGGAGATGGCGTTGCATATCAGACAACGTTACTCAAGGTTAGCGGTGGAAACATTATGCCAACCCTTAATCGTCAATATGCCGGCGTCTACGTTCAAGAGTGCACAGTTCGCGATGTGTTGAAGTCCAGCGGCATTGTAAGAATGTCTGAGAATAACAAATTTGTCGTTTCGGTCGAGAATGTCACGCCTCGTATGAATGAGCGGTGGGTCATTATGGTGAATGACAAAGAATTAATGGAAAATGGTCTGGACATGAAATTGAATCCACGTGATGCGGTGAAACTTGAATTGACCAATGCATCCTAAGCATACCAAGAAGCCCAATCTCTTTTTAGAGAACTGGGCTTTTTTTCATTCATTAAATATATAAGCAATATCCGATTAGCATAGTCAAATATTAAATACGACAGATCTCGTTCGGGCAAAGTTCACAGTGACAGATCCCTTGCAGCATCTTCAGATCTTTGATAACAATCATGCCATTGTCGTATTCAATCGCATCTTTCTTACGCAGGTCGCTTAACATGCGGTTTACACTTTCACGAGTGGCTCCAATCATATTGGACAGATCCGTGTGGGTAATTTTTTTGTGAATAATGACATGCTCTCCATGAGGCTCACCATACGAATTCGACAACCGAATGAGGGTGGAGCAGAGTGCACCCGGTTTACCGTATAACATGAGATCCCGGAATTTGGTCTGTGTCAACCGGTGGTGGATGCCCATCCATTTCATAAAGTCGATCGCGAAGTCACAATGCTGGCAGATTAACATCTCCAGGTCTTTATGCTCCAGTACACCGATCTCACTGTCCTCTAATACTTCCGCTGAGAAGCTGTGTTTAGAGCCAAAGAAGGGATCAGCCTGCCCAATCATATCACCGGATTGATACATGTACATGATCAGTTCCTTGCCTTCATCCGTGGATTTGGTGATCTGGGCACGACCCCGTTTCATATAATAAAGTTTGTCAGAGATGTCGCCTTCCCAGTACAGATGTGTACCTTCCGGATAGGTTCTATCTTTCATGGTAACCAGCAGATGGTTGAAATTTGCTTCCGAGAAACAGTTGGTATTACCGCGCTTTTCCAGTACAGTGGTTAGTTCTCTCATAAGTCTATCTCCCCTTTATGTCCATCGGACGACCTTCTGTAATAAGCAGTAGCCTCCGAGGTTCGCCGCAAACCGTTGCCGTCCTGATCAGGGTCATCTCGGCCGGGAGGAAGGACGGTACAAATTGCGGTGGTTCAATTTTTAAGTTCAGTATATACCTAATCTTACCGTTTGAGGGGGAAGGAAAGGAGGCAAAAATGACGAAATTTCAAACATTGTGATTAAATTCACTTTTAATGGAGACGATGAATTTTACAGCCCTATATTTTAAATAGGAAGTGAAAATGGTCGTATGAAGGACACTACAAAACTTAAATTAAATTTGTTATACTTTGTGAAAAAAATCACATAATTAAGTTTATTGTCATGTTACGATGTGAATGTAAACGAGAGAGACAAACTAATACGAACCTTTAGGAGGATGAGGGAGATGGCTGTAAAGAACGAAGTCGCCCCAGCAAAAGAACCGACAGCAGGTCAGTATATTCAAACGTTAATCGACAAAGCGAATAAAGCACACGCCGCATTCATGAAGATGGACCAAAAGCAGATTGACCGGATTGTGCAAGCAATGGCGCTTGCGGGTCTGGATAAACACATGATGCTCGCCAAGATGGCCGTAGAAGAAACAGGCCGCGGAGTGTATGAGGATAAAATCACCAAAAATATATTTGCAACAGAATATGTGTACCACAGCATCAAGTATGACAAAACCGTAGGTGTGATTGAAGATAACGAATATGAGAGCTTCCAGAAAATTGCGGAGCCGGTCGGCATCATCATGGGTATTACACCAGTAACCAATCCAACATCAACAACGATGTTTAAAGCACTGATCTCCATCAAGACGCGTAACCCAATCATCTTTGGTTTCCACCCATCTGCACAGAATTGTAGCCGGGAAGCTGCCAAAATCCTGCTGGAAGCGGCTGTGAAACATGGTGCACCAGCAGATTGTATTCAGTGGATTGATGATCCTTCCATGGATCGTACAAACGAACTGATGAATCACAATGATGTGGCTCTCATTCTGGCAACAGGCGGATCAGGCATGGTACGTGCAGCGTATAGCTGTGGTAAACCTGCACTGGGCGTAGGACCGGGTAACGTTCCTTGCTTTATCGAGAAAAGCGCGGATATCAATCAGGCAGTAACGGATTTGATTCTGTCCAAGTCTTTCGACAACGGCATGATCTGTGCTTCTGAACAAGCGGTGATCATTGAAGAACCGATCTTTGATCAAGTGAAGAAAAAAATGATTGCAAATGGCTGTTACTTTGTTAACAAAGATGAAGCAGCAAAATTGACAGCAGGTGCGATTAATGCCGAGAAATGTGCGGTGAACCCGGCGATTGTTGGTCAATCTGCGGTGAGCATTGCGAAATTGTGCGGTATTGAAGTTCCAGCAGGCACCAAAATTCTCGTGGCCGAGATTGAAGGGGTAGGTACAAAATTCCCATTGTCGGCTGAGAAATTAAGCCCGGTACTGGCTTGTTACAAAGTTAAAACGGCAGCAGAGGGCATTGAACGTGCAGCAGAAGTGGTTGCTTTTGGCGGCATGGGTCACTCTTCGGTTATCCACTCCACAAATGAAGAAGTGATCGGCAAATTCGCAGATCGTCTGCAAACTGGACGGATTATTGTGAACTCACCATCCACACACGGTGCCATCGGGGATATCTACAACACAAACATGCCGTCATTGACACTGGGATGCGGATCATACGGACGTAACTCGACTTCTTCCAACGTAACCGCTGTGAACTTAATCAATGTGAAAAGGGTGGCTCGTCGTACCGTGAATATGCAATGGTTCAAAGTGCCGAACAAAGTCTACTTCGAAAAAGGGGCAACGCAGTATCTTGCCAAAATGCCTGATATCACACGTGTGGCGATTATTACGGATGCCATGATGGTGAAACTTGGATATGTTGAAAAGGTAGAACACTATCTGCGTCAACGCCAAATGCCAGTAGCGATCGAAGTTTTCTCCGATGTTGAGCCAGATCCATCGACAACAACGGTAGATCGCGGAACCGAAATGATGCGCCGCTTCCAACCGGACTGCATTATCGCACTCGGCGGTGGATCACCGATGGATGCTGCGAAAGCCATGTGGTTGTTCTATGAATACCCGGACACGGACTTCAACGATCTGAAACAGAAATTCATGGATATCCGCAAACGGATCTACAAATATCCACGTCTCGGCGTAAAAGCGAAATTTGTAGCGATCCCAACCACATCCGGTACAGGTTCTGAAGTGACATCGTTCGCGGTTATCACAGATAAAAATCAAGGTAACACCAAATATCCATTGGCCGACTATGAGCTGACACCAGACGTAGCAATTGTCGATCCAGAATTCGTATACTCCCTGCCTAGAACAGCCGTTGCAGATACAGGTATGGACGTACTGACTCACGCAATTGAAGCTTATGTATCTGTTATGGCGAATGATTACACGGATGGACTTGCGATCAAAGCAATCCAACTGGTGTTCCAATACCTGGAGCAATCTGCACTGCAAGGTGACAAACTGGCACGTGAGAAAATGCATAATGCTTCCACGATTGCAGGTATGGCTTTTGCCAACGCATTCCTGGGTATTAACCACAGCTTGGCGCACAAATGGGGCGGTCAGTATCACACCGCACACGGACGCACCAATGCGATCCTGATGCCGCACGTCATTCGTTACAACGCAAAAAAACCGACCAAATTCGCATCGTTCCCGAAATATTCGCACTTTGTAGCGGATGAACGGTATGCCGAGATTGCCCGGATTCTGGGATTGCCTGCACGTACGACAGAAGAAGGCGTAACCAGTCTCATCAATGCGATTCGCAAACTGAACAAAACATTGGGCATTGAAGAATCGTTCCAGGAAATCGGATTTGATGCCAAAGACTTTGAAGCACATGTGGATTATCTGGCAGACCGTGCCTTCGAAGACCAATGTACAACCGCCAATCCGAAGTTACCGTTGGTAACTGAACTGGCTGATGTATACCGCAACGCTTTCTACGGAAAGTTTGAATAATAAATTTAGAACGAAGCGTGCCTTACGGCAAGAAGATCAGGGTTCCCCGAGAGGGGAGCCCCGATTGCCGTCTTTCACGCCATAACGAGAGGGAAGAAAAATAGGAGAGCAAAGCACCTGTTTTTCAGGAGTATTTTAAAATTTGGTTTACTCCGAGCATAGAGGAGCGAAAGGGTTCTAGAGAGGTTACACGGAATCCGTGATGTGGCTGTTTGAGCCAGATGTTCACACAATAACGGAGTGGGCAGAAAAACAGAAGAGCGAAGCATCTGTTTTTCAGGAGTATTTTAAAATTTGGTTTACTCCGAGCATAGAGGAGCAAAAGGGTTCTAGAGAGGTTACATGGAATCCGTGACGTGGCTGTTTGAGCCAGATGTTCACACAATAACGGAGAGGGCAGAAAAACAGAAGAGCGAAGCATCTGTTTTTCAGGATTTATTCTAAGATATGATTTGCTCCGAGCATAGAGGAGCAAAAGGGTTCTAAAGAGGTGGCACGGAATTCGTGATGTGGCCGTTTGAGCCAGATGTTCACACAATAACGGAGAGGGCAGAAAAAACTGAAGAAGCGGAGCGTTCGCCTTTATCCCCGGATTTTCCCCTTTGAAAAATAAAATTGAAAAAATCCGGGGATAACAGCGATCGGAAGTTGTTCTGCCCGCGCAGTGGCTAAGTGTGAATTCACCGGGTTCAATGGGACAAAGCGCAGGTGGAGTGAGTTAGTTCACTGACTTTGTGACAAAAATCACAGATGATGAAAGCCCCAAGTCGTATACTGAAAATGTAAGAAAAACATTCATCCCGCGGTTCCGGTTCCCAAGTAGAGAGAACATGTTCCGGTTTATGTGAAACAATTCACATTAATCGCGGCTCTGGGCACACAATGCTACGAATGAAGCAAGATGTTATGTGTCCAGAAATCCAAATTAGTGGAGGGATTAAGATGTCGGTGATTGAAAAAGATGTCAAACAACAAACAGGCTGGAGAAACTTTACCAAAGGAACATGGACCAAATCCGTAGATGTGAATGATTTTCTGGCACACAACTTGTCTCCGTATTACGGTGATGAAGCATTTCTCGCAGGTGCAACCCAGAATACCAAGGAATTGTGGGAGATCGTATCTGATCTGACCAAAAAAGAACGGGATAACGGCGGTGTCCTTGACGTTGATGTGAACACACCAGCGACTATTGTTTCTCACCAACCCGGTTATCTGGATCAATCCAAAGAACAGATTGTCGGCGTTCAGACCGATGCTCCGTTCAAACGTTCCATTCAACCAACAGGCGGAATCCGGATGATGATTGATGCATGTGAAGCATACGGCTTCGAATTGCCTCAAGGCGTCATTGATATATTTACGAACATTCGCAAAACTCATAACCAAGGTGTATTCGATGCTTATACTTCCGATATGCGTGCAGCGCGTAAAGCAGGGATTATTACAGGTCTTCCAGATGCGTATGGCCGTGGCCGGATCATCGGTGACTATCGTCGTGTAGCTTTGTACGGGGTAGACTTCCTGATTCGTAACAAAAAAGGTGAACTGAATGCACTCGAAGTTGATGTCATTGATGAAGATGTCATTCGTCTGCGGGAAGAATTGTCTGAACAGATTCGTGCATTGCAAGAATTGAAGCAATTGGGCGATATGCACGGGTTCGATATTTCCTTACCAGCGACAACAGCAAAAGAAGCATTCCAATGGTTGTACTTCGGTTATCTCGCTGCGATCAAAGAACAGAACGGTGCTGCGATGTCCCTGGGACGTGTATCTTCTTTCCTGGATATCTACATTGAACGTGACCTGCAAGAAGGCATTCTGTCCGAAGAACAGGCTCAGGAATTGGTTGACCATTTCGTAATGAAACTTCGGATTGTCAAATTCCTGCGTACACCGGATTACAACGAACTGTTCAGTGGAGATCCAACATGGGTGACGGAGTCCATCGGTGGTATGTCCGTGAATGGTGAAACACGCGTAACCAAAAACAGCTTCCGTTTCCTGCATACACTGCACAACCTGGGACCTGCACCAGAACCGAACCTGACTGTACTATGGTCCACGAAACTTCCAGAAGCTTTCAAAGATTATTGCAGTAAAGTATCCATTGAAACAAGTTCAATTCAGTATGAAAATGATGATCTGATGCGTCCAATCTACGGTGACGATTACGGTATTGCTTGCTGTGTATCGGCGATGAAGATCGGGAAACAAATGCAATTCTTCGGCGCTCGTGCCAACCTGGCAAAAGCTCTCCTGTATGCGATCAACGGTGGTCGTGATGAGAAATCCGGAGCACAAGTTGGACCTGAGTATCCTGCCATCACTAGCGAAGTACTGGATTACAATGAGGTTATGAAACGTTTCAAACCAATGATGGAGTGGCTGGCGAAGCTGTATATGAACACCCTCAACGTCATTCACTACATGCACGACAAATACAGCTATGAGCGTATCGAGATGGCATTGCATGACCGTGACATTGTACGTACGATGGCTTGTGGTATCGCTGGTCTCTCGGTTACAGCAGATTCACTGAGTGCAATCAAATATGCCAAAGTAAAACCAATTCGTAACGAACAAGGCATCGCAGTTGATTTCGAAATCGAAGGAGACTTCCCTTGTTACGGTAACAATGAAGACAGCGTAGACAGCATTGCTGTTGAACTGGTCGAGAACTTCATGGGTATGATTCGCAAGCATAAAGCTTACCGTAACGCAGTGCCAACACAATCCGTTCTGACGATCACTTCCAACGTGGTATATGGTAAGAAAACAGGGACTACACCGGATGGTCGTAAAGCAGGTGAACCATTTGCTCCAGGTGCGAACCCAATGCATGGTCGTGATAAAAAAGGTGCACTGGCATCCCTTGGCTCTGTAGCCAAATTGCCATATGAACACAGTCTTGATGGTATTTCCAATACCTTCTCCATCGTGCCAAAAGCATTGGGTAAAGAGGAGACTACACGTAAATCCAATCTGACTGCGATGATGGATGGTTACTTCGGTCAAAACGCTCATCACCTGAACGTCAACGTATTTGATCGTCAGCAATTGATTGATGCGATGGATCACCCGGAAAACTATCCGCAACTGACTGTACGGGTATCCGGATATGCGGTTAACTTCATTAAACTGACTCGTGAACAACAGTTGGATGTCATCAACCGTACGTTCCATGGCTCGATGTAATTTGCAAGTAGAAGACCGCTAGAGCAAGGCATTCCAAATCATATTAAACGCACAGCGGATGCGGATACAGAAAGGAAGAGGCAGCATGGTTAACGGACATATTCATTCACTCGAAACTTTCGGGACGGTTGACGGCCCAGGCATCCGCTTTGTGCTTTTTATGCAAGGATGTCTACTCAAATGTCAGTATTGCCACAACCCTGATACTTGGGCGCTGGATGGTGGTAAAGAAATGACGCTTGAGGAGGTATTGGCTGAAATTGAGCCTTATCTGTCCTACTATCGCAGCTCCGGAGGCGGGCTGACGATATCTGGCGGTGAACCAACGTTACAGGCCCACTTTGTAGCCGAGATCTTCAAGGAAGTGAAGCGGCGCTGGGGAATGCATACAACACTTGATAGCAACGGATTTAACGAACCGGAACGGATTCACGATCTGTTGGACCACACAGACCTGGTTCTGCTGGACCTCAAACATATTGATGACGAGAAACATATCAAGCTGACAGGCAAATCCAACGAGAGAACGTTGAAAACGGCCAAGTGGTTATCGGAGCAAGGTCGGAAAATGTGGATACGCCACGTGTATGTGCCTGGCATTCATAACGAGGAAGAGGATCTGCTTAACCTCGGACGGTTTATTGGAACATTAAATGGCGTCGAGAAGTTCGAAATTCTTCCATACCATCAGATGGGGATTTACAAATGGGAGGCGCTCGGCAAAGTATATCCACTGGATGGAGTTCCTTCACCAACTGAAGAAGAAGTGGAGCGGGCGTATCGCCTGATCGAACAAGGTCGCCAGGAAACGGCTGGCGTGGCTTGTTCCGGTAATTAACTACCTTTATATGCAGGATGTATATAATTTGAACTAACTATTTACACGAGAACGAAGAGGACAGAAATAAGCTGAAGAAGCGGAGCGTTTGCCTAAAAGCTTTCTAAAAGAAAGCTACATCGGAAGCATATGCTATCCCCAGATTTTCACCTTTGTAAAAGTGGCTTAAAAAAATCGGGGGATAACAGCGATCAGAAGGTTGTTCTGTCATCGGAGTGGCAAGTGTAAATATTCTTGAGTTCAACGTTATACCAACCAAGCAGTCCTTGCGAACATACTTCGCAGGGGCTTTTTTTTGCTGATATCCATTGTAAATGCAAGATTATGGGTCCAGTGAAGGATTTTATCCCTCCATTGATGAATTGTCATCCTTACGATGTAAGCTCCGGCTTTTTATAATCAGAGTGTAAAGCCAAATGCTCAATATCTTGAGGAGGGTCAACCAGATGAAAAAAGGAATGACATTACTGCTTTCATTATTGCTTATCACTTCATGGACTTTGGCGGGATGTGCAAGCTCAAGTAACGAGCCACAGCAAGGCGCAGGCAATACACCTGTGGAGGAGACAAGTAAGGAACCGGTTGAGATGCTTCTCCGTCACACGCAGGTGGGAGCCGACAAACAGAAAAGACTGGCCATTCTCCAGGATGTAGTGGACAAAGTTGAAGGTGAGATACCCAATCTGACCTTTACGCTGGATGGCGTCGAATCTGATGTGAATCGTAAGGAAAAGCTTCGCGGAGAGATGGCGGCAGGTAACCCGCCGGATATATTTGAACTGTTCGGTAGCCCGGATTCCAAAGTTTATGCCAAGGAAGGTATGCTGCTTGATCTGACTCCGATCTTGCAAGAGCTGGGCATTCAGGACCAGTTTACATCGCTTGAACCGTTTACGTATGAAGGCAAAGTATATGGACTGCCGATTGGCGGTTCGGGCGAAGGTTTTTTCTATAATAAAGAGTACTTTGAACAAAAAGGATGGAAAGCTCCAACCACCATGGCTGAACTGGACAATATACTGGCCGAGATCAAGGCCGATGGCAAAGTGCCGCTTGCTTCCGCATCCAAGGCGGGCTGGGTGCCGCTTATGTTAACCAACCATCTGTGGTCCCGTTATGCCGGGCCGGAGATTACCGCAAAGTTTGCAACAGGTGAAGCGAAGTGGACCGACCCGGGTGTGGTCCAAGGATTTGCCAAACATAAGGAATGGGTGGATAAAGGTTATTTCAAAAAAGGTGAACTGGGCTTTGAGTATGCCGAATATACCACGCAATTTACAAGCGGCGAAGCAATATTAATGTATGACGGAACATGGAAATCATCTGTATTCAAAGAAGGTCAGAGCGGTGAATCGCTCATTGGCAAGGTTGGATTCTTCAATATGCCTCCGGTAGAGAACGGCGCAGGAGATCAGACGTCTTTGATGCGGGATGTGAACAATGGATACGGATTCTCGGCAGCAGTGGCGGATGACCCGCAGAAGCTGGAAGCAGTGAAAGCTTTTATCAAAAATTTCTACAATGAAGATATGCAGGTCCGTGGTCTTGTGGAAGACGGTGTGTTGCCTGCGATGAAGTTGGATGAGAAAGTGCTGACCGACAGTATTACCGATGATCTGATGAAAGAAATTGTGGCCGTGCTTAATGCGTCCAAGACGTCGTTCCCGGCATTTGATGCACTCGTTCAGGCTGATGTGACGACAGAGATCAGCAATCTGCAAATCCAGAAGTTGATTGGTGGGCAGACCACGCCAGAGAAAATGGCAGAAGAGCTGCAAAAGGTGCAGGAGGAAGCAAACGCTTCCGTGGAATAATTCAATCCAAGTTGAAACTGCGATCGTTGAAGTGACTGAAGGAGGCTGACCATGAATACTTCACTCCGCAGCCCGTTAATCTATACGTTATTTGTAATGCCAGCCCTAATTCTGTTTGTGATGTTCTTCTTATATCCTATTGGCAGCTCCCTGTACTACAGTCTGACGAGTTGGAATGGGGTATCGGCTGAGCCACGTTTTGTGGGTTTATCCAACTATGTGAAGGCACTGACCGATGAACGGTTTTGGATTTCCACACGGAATAACGGCTTTTTCATCGGATTTTCGGTACTGATTCAGGTACCTCTGATCGTCCTGTTTTCGCTTCTGATTGCCAATGTGAAAAGACTGAAAGGTCTGTATAAAACAGCTGTTTTTTTACCATCCATTATGTCGACAGCCGTTATCGGTATCTTGTGGGGGTTCATCTATGAACCCAATATCGGACTATTAAACAAAATACTTCATGTGCTGGGCATCGATCCAATCTACTGGTTATCGGATAACCGATTTGCCATGTTGTCCATTTTGGTGACCAATGCCTGGCAGTGGACGGGATTTTACATTGTCATGGTGCTGGCGGCCATACTGGCGATTCCCCGTGATCTGGATGAAGCGGCTGCAATCGATGGGGCAACAGCGGTACAACGTGCAATGCGAATTACGTTGCCGCTGATCCGGCCGATCATTTCAGTAGTGATCATGTTGTCCATCGCAGGTGCCATGAAAGCAGCCGACATCGTGATTGTCATGACCAAAGGTGGGCCCGCCGGGTCCACCGAGGTTCTGGCCACATACATGATCAAATACGCGATTACCAACTTCAAATATGGCTATGGCAATACCATTGCAGTGTTGATCTTTGCTCTGACGCTTGTGCTCACTGCGGTGTATCAACTGCTGGTGGCGAGGCGGAGCGAGAAGGTGGAATATTGATGCCGAAAAGCATAAAAAGTAGTATACCTCATGTGTTGTTAATGTTGTACTTGATCGCGATTTTGTTTCCCTTTTTATTTGTAATTTTTTCTTCATTTAAGCAGGATAACAATGAAATCGCCCTGAATCCATTCGGTCTGCCTACAACATGGGAGTTTAACAATTACGTGGAGGCCTGGGTGAATGCCAAGATTGGCACGTATTTCTGGAACAGCCTGTACATTTCGGTTCTATCATCGGCGTGTACGATTGTGCTCGGTGCCATGTTTGCTTTTGCCGTAACCCGGATGAGACACCGGAGATGGAGCCTGTTTCTGTACAGCCTGATTCTGGCGGGTATGCTTATTCCCAACAATGCCCTCATGTTGCCGATCTATCTGCTTGTACGCAAAATGGGCATATTGGATACCCATCTGGCATTGATCGTGCCCTATGTGGCCAATGCGATCCCTTTTACCATTATTATACTGGCGGCTTTTATGCGTTCTCTGCCTGGAGAAATTGAGGAAGCGGCGGTCATGGACGGCTTGAGGGCCCCGGGTATCTTTGCTAAAATAGTGATACCTCTTACGGTTCCGGCTATTGTTACCGTTTTTATCGTTAATTTCCTCGGCAACTGGAACGAATTTTTGCTCGCCAACTATTTCTTATCCACCGATAAATTGCGTACGCTGCCAGTGGGCATGGTCCAGTTTCGGGATCAATATCAGATGAACTATGCCCAGATGTCGGCAGGTATTGTATACAGCGTTGTACCTGTACTTGTGATCTACGCTATACTCCAGGAGAAAATTATAGAAGGAGTAACTGCAGGTGGTGTCAAAGGTTAATACCATGAACCAGTGAATAGGGAGAACGGGATATGAACTTGCGAATGAAGCTGGCCTTGGCATTTCTGCTGCTGATCATTGTACCGATGTGTGCGCTGGGCATTGGCATGTTTCTGGTCACATCACATACGATTGAGAAAAAATACAATCAACAGGCCGAATATGCGCTTCAGGCCATCAGTTACAATATCGAGAATGTATTTCAGCAGATTAATAATGTTACCGACAACGGGATAGCTACATCGGTTTTTCAAATGGCGCTGAACGCCAAAGATCCGACCAAGCAGGATCTGGGAACCGGTAATCAGTTATCCCTGAATGCCAGCCAGCGCAATTTCCGTTCCCTTCTATATAATTATCCGTTCATCAGTTATGCCTTTTTATATGATTTGCGTTCGTCCGAGAACAACCAGATTGTCTCCATTTTCACCAAAGAGAACTTTCAAGCCCTTCCTTTTCAGCAATTCAAAGTGCATCCCTTATTCAACGAAATTCAGCAACTTAATGGCGTGCCCAAATGGCTCGCACCTTTGGAATATCCCGAATTAACCGGGGTAGAACCTGTCTTCACCCAGATCAGACTGGTCAAAGAACTCAGTTATTTTCAAAATATCGGCGTGCTTGTTGTTCAGATCAAAAAAGGAGAGATTGACCGGATCTTTCGTCACCTGCAGATCAGCGATTCGGCACAGGATACATCTTTCCTGTTAATTAATGAAGAAGGCCTGATCGTCTATGATCCTGCTGGTATTTATAACGGTGAGAACATGCAAAATCTTGGTGCTGAATCTGACAGGTACGGTCCCGGTTTTAGCAGTGTCAGAACGGTCTTTGACGGCAAGGAAAGTATCATTTCGCAATATCATCTGAAGAACTATAACTGGAGCCTCGTCAGTGTGACTTCATGGGAAGCCTTATCTGCGGAAACCAATGCCTTTGCAGGTTGGTCTGTCATCATTATTCTGTTATGCCTGCTCGCAGCAATGATCTTTAATCTTTTTTTCATGAATCGCATTACGGGTAACATTGCTGTACTTGTAAGGTTTATGCGTCGTGTGGATGATGGTGATTTTAATGCGAGGGTGGAAGGAAAAGGATTCGATGAGATGCAGCTGCTTGCGCAAGGGTTCAATGAGCTATTGGATCGTATTGGGGGATTATTCCGTCGTGTTCGGGCAGAGCAAGAGCAGAAGGCCCAAGCGGAACTGCGTGTACTACAGGCCCAGATCAAACCTCATTTTCTGTTTAACACATTGGAATCCATTAATGGATTAGCGCTGCGTGGGGAGGGCCGCAAAGTAAGCGAGATGGTAACCCGACTTGGCAATATGCTTCGTATCAGCATTCAGGATCAGGAGGAGATTCCGCTGGGTGAGGAAATAAGGCATTTGCAGAGTTATCTGGAGATTCAACAGTACAGGTTCAGTGATTTGTTCACCTATGAGATTGACATTCCACCCCATCTATACAGCTCAATTCTGCTTAAGCTTACCCTCCAGCCTCTGGTGGAAAATAGTATTCAACATGGGTTTGAGGGGATCACCTATGCAGGTGTACTGCGGATAAGCGCATATGCAGAACGGGATCATCTGGTGTTATGTGTTGAGGATAATGGGATCGGTATTCCCCAGGAAATGCTCGCACGATTTGAGTATATGGCAGAAGATCCGCCGGAAGATATGCTCGCGGAAGGGGCGGAATCATTATCGTCCATAACGGAACGCAGGGGATTGGGATTACGAAGTGTGGCAGATCGAATTCGTATTCAATACGGTGCCGGGTATGGCATATTTATATGTTCAGCACCGGGGTATGGCACAGTTATTCGATGCATCATTCCATTATATGAGCAGGAGGAAGCCGGATGAATCTGACTGCAATGTTGGTTGACGATGAGCTGCCGATTCTGGAGAATCTGAACTACATTTTACCCTGGGAAGAGATGGGGATTGAAATCACAGGTACAGCGAGAAGTGGTGTAGAAGCGCTGGGGAAAGTAACAGAAAGTCATCCGGACATTCTCTTGTGCGATATTCGGATGCCGTCTATGGATGGATTGGAACTTATTCGATTGCTGCGAGAGCAGGGTGAAACGTGTGAAATTATTTTGCTGACCGGTTATCAGCAGTTTGAATATGCTCGAACCGCTATTAAATATAACGTACATGAATACATATGTAAGCCAATTGATTATTTGAATCTGGAACATAAACTGCGTGAACTTGCCGGACAGATCCAGAAGAGACGTCAGGAAAACGAATCGCAACGTTATCGCAGCCAAGAGATGGAAAGCTGGATCAGACACAAACAGTTGATTGACCTGTTACGAGGAGAAGCACCGTTGAAGGTTGCCTATCCTGCTTCTGTTCCTGAATTTATAACAACTGCTGCACCGTATACGTTGCTGCTGGTGGATGCGGTCGGTTATTTTCGCCATTCGATCGGTTGGTCCGAGCTTCAGCACCAACGATGGCATGAGACCGTAATTTCCAGACTTAGGGAAGTGGCAGAGAGAATTACGGTGGATTGTCAGATTCTTTCGACTCGCAAAGGTGAGTGGTGCATCCTGCTGGAGGCATCGGGGGAGTGGAAACGTCGCTCAGAGGAACTCGCCCATCAACTGTGTCTCGAATTAAATGCGATATTATCCCTGGATTCAAGTGTGAAGGTCAGGGTTGTTCAGGATATTGTGCCGGTGAACCTGGAAAGTCAAATTCTGGATCGATACCGGCATTGTCAAAAAATATTGATGTCCCATGCGGAGAGTGAAGACAAGGTGCTGAAGGCGAGTTGTCCCGAAACCGCCTTATCGTATGATCATACGGCCTCCAAAGGGGCTAACTCATGGATTACAAGAGAAGATCTGGAGCTTGTTACTCGGTGGATTCGTCAAGGGAACAAGCAGGGGTTACGTGATGTATTGGATCGGCTTAAACAGCAAATGGGGAATTCAGGACAATCCTTCAGCAGGGTAGATGAAACCAATCTTCGGTTTATGCTTGTGCACATGCTTCGTGAACTGCGTGAAGTACAGGCCATCGCTGAAGAGCACGAAGTGAATTTTTGGAATGCACTGCAAGGGGCCGTATCCATGAGGGAACTCCTTGAACTTGCAGAGGTTGTTATCCATGCCTGTCAGGGCAAACAAACGCAGCCACGTCCTTCTGTATCGGAACTGATCCTGTCTGCATGTGAGTATATGGATGCACGGCTGCAACAGGACTTGGGAATAGATGAAGTCTCAGATTGGCTCGGAATCAGCCCGGGTTACTTTTGCCAGCTGTTTAAAACCCAAATGGGTGTTACTTTTGTGGAATACATGACGCAGAAACGGATGGAAAGTGCAGCTTTATTGTTGAGTACAACCGAATGGAGCATTACAGCGATTGGGGAAGCAACAGGTTTCAAGGAGCGCCGTTACTTCTCCAAGGTGTTTCATAAACACTTCCACATGAAACCCTCCGAGTACAGACAGAGTAAACAATCGGGTTCGTAGTAGCAAGGGAAACGGGAGGAGAGGTCGAATGAAACTCTTAAATGATCTGACATTGGAGCAAAAGGTAGGCCAATTGTTGATGTGTGGATTTCACGGTCAGCACGCAGATGAACAGATTACTCGCTTAATCCGTGACTATCACGTCGGGGGTGTCATTTATTTCCGGCGGAATGTCGAAAGTATAGATCAATTGACACGGCTGTCCGCCGAACTGCAAGATATGGCTGCTGAAGCGGGGGCCTTACCACTCATGATTTCGGTGGACCAGGAAGGTGGCATGGTTGCACGGATTGACCAAGAGGGAATGACCCAAGTGCCGGGTAATATGGCACTTGGTGCAACAGGAAATCCGGAATATACCCTGGAGTGTGCCCAAATTCTGGGGCGTGAGTTAAAAAGCATCGGTATTGATATGAACCTTGCGCCAGTGGTCGACGTGAATAACAACCCGCTTAACCCGGTTATCGGTGTGCGTTCGTATGGTGAACATGCTGAAAGTGTGGCCGCTCATGGCGTAGCAGCCATCACCGGATATCAATCACAGGGCATAGCTGCTACTGCCAAACATTTTCCGGGGCACGGAGATACCGCCGTAGATTCTCATCTTGGTATGGTTACGGTACCTCATGATCGAAACAGGCTGGAACAGATGGAGTTGTTGCCGTTCCGCAAGGCGATTGATGCTGGAGTTGATGCTATTATGACAGCTCATGTGATGTTCCCTTCGATTGAGCCCGAGCCCATTCCGGCAACGTTGTCACATAAGGTGTTAACGGGTCTGTTACGTGAGGAAATGGGTTTTGAAGGCATAATTATTACAGACTGTCTTGAAATGCATGCGATATCCAAGCCATATGGGGTAGCTGAAGCTGCCGTTCGTGCTGTGGAAGCAGGAGCAGATCTGATTCTGGTGAGTCATACCTTGCAAGATCAGGTTGCTGCGCTGGAAGGCATATACGAAGCAGTTCGAACGGGGCGCATTTCGGAAGAGGTTATTCATCAGGCGGTTGAAAGCATTATGACATGGAAAAGAAAGCGCTGTGGGCAGCAGAATGATCATCTTGTTTCGCCGAAAGCGAGTGAAACGGTCGAAGCAATCGATGTCGAACCTGTTGATTGCACTGAATCTACTAAACCCAGTGATTCAAGTAAACGAAACGAATCGATGCTGTTCACGGTTGCTTCAAGCAGTATTACGATTGTTCATAATGAAGGGCTGCTACCGTTGGACCCTGAGAAGGACGTGTATGTCATCTGGCCTGAGGTGGTACAACGGACAGAGGTGGATGAACCATGGTCTCATACAGAATCACTTGGTATGGCGCTTTCGCAGTTGCGAGGCAGAGTTCGTGAACACAACATAACAACTCAGCCTACTCAGGATGAAGCAGATCGGATATTGGCGGAAGTGTCGGAGAGTGAGCAAGTGATCGTATGTACGTACACGTCGGCTGGACATCTTCCGAAAGGGCAACAGTATTTGGTTGAAAAGCTTAGTGAGAATCATACCCTGATTGTAATTGCTCTGCGCAATCCATATGATCTGCTGGAGATTTCGAGGCCGGGTAGTTATGTGTGTACGTATGAGAATACACCTGCAGTTGTTCGGGCCCTGTCCCAAGTGTTAACAGGTGGACTGCAGCCAACTGGAAGTCTGCCTGTCCGTTTGCGCTAGGCCTATCAATCCTTAAATCTCTCTGCGATATGGTGCTGATTGACCATCTCCTGGAGAGATTTTTTTATTGGGATTTTCTATTGGTTAATTTTGGGATATGGATGTTAAAAAGATAATTGATAGATAACTATTTTCATAGTATTTTCCTTCTATTAAAAGTTTACAATTCTCATCTTAACTTTTTAGCAACTTTTCCCGGTTCCAAGCGTCTAATAATATGACTTTTTGAGGGGGATATTTATAAAATGGGAGCAGAAGGAGCCAAAGACAAAGAATGAATTTGAAGAAGAAATTGTCCATACTTACCGCTTTTGCTGTGTTTCAGGCGTTTGCAGTCATTCCTGCCAATGCACAATCAGCAGATCAGAGCGATACTACATCAGTGAATACAGCCAAAGTTAAATCCGTGGAGGTTGTGAAGAAAGAACAAACCATCGCGGAATCCGAAGTGAAATCCGGAACAAACACTCCAACATCAAATAATGAAACAACTGAAGAAGTGAACCCCGAGACAGATGTTCCTACAGGAACAGACGCGACTCCTGTTGAGCCGGTAATTGAACCTACGGACGAAGAAGGTACAGCTGAGGAAACACCTGCACCTGCACCAGTCGAAGTGGAGCAACCATCTACAGGCGGTTCATCTGTTGCTGGAGGCGGGGGTGGGGACCTCACTCTTTATATGAACAGTAATAAAATGATGCAAGACGGCAAAACGTATCTTGCTGGACAGCCGATGGCTGTTAAAAATGGTGTATCCTATGTAGCGATCCGTGCTCTCGTTGATCGGGTTGGCTACGATGTCAAATATGATAACACAACTAAAGAAACGATCATTATTAGTGGTGAAGATGAGTTGCGTTTCAAAACAAACAGCAAGATCTATACCGTTAATGGTGTGTCCAGAACGATGAAGGGCGCGGCTTATCAACAAAAAAATACGTTCATGGTGCCGTTGACTTCAATTACCCAATCTTTGGACATTACGTATAAAGTAAATCAATCTGCCAAAACGGTTGTATTGAATCTGAGTACCAAACCGGTGGCAAGTTTCACGGTACAAAAAGAGGTTTTTGCCGGAGAGCAGGTAACCTACACAACTAAATCCAGCTCTCCCAAGGGACTCAGCATTGTAGATGAGCGTTGGACAGGCCGTCAGGATTCATTCGACCAACCAGGTGTATACACAGTAACCTATGCGGTCCAGGATTCAAGTGGTCAATGGAGTGATCCGTATTCGGTTACGATTAAGGTTGAAAGACCAAATCTGCCACCTGTCGCGATGTTTACGACAGATAAAGAAGAATACAAAATGGGTGAGAAAATCACTTATATTGATCAAAGCACAGATGATGAGAACGCAATTGTTAAAACCGAATGGGATAACAATGCACTTGCATTCTTTGTTCCAGGACCGAAGACCGTAACGATTACAGTTACCGATAAACATGGTGCTAGCAATAGCTACACTAAGATGATCAATATTACGGGCGAAACGCTTTATAGTTTGACTGACTTCAATCAATTGTTCACACCAGTCGGTGAGAAGTTCACTTTTGACGGTGGTGGAGTACCGGCATTGGAGAAAGTACCTTTCACTTATTATGATGAACCAAGTCTGCTGATCCGCAGTAACAGCCCGGAAACCGTGAATACAGAAGGCATTGTGTACAAGGAATCTTCCTTCGGACAGACACGCTTCATGATTCACCATGTGAACAACACGGGCAAAAACGTGAAAATGTATGTTGTAGCGACAAACAACAATGCATACACGGCGTCCATTGACCAGCAAAACATGGGTTTTGCAGGACCGTCTCCTTTTGCAACGGTAGCTGGAAAGTTGTCGATTGACCGTTGGTTCCAATCCATGCAGAATGGTACCGGACAAAAGAAAGTTTACATCCAGCCAGGAGAAAGCAAGCTGATTCTCAATGATCTGAGCGTTCTTCCGATGAAACAGGGACAGGTCATTTCCTTGTATTCGGATGTATTCAGTGACTATGAACTGGATTACAACATTATTATGATTGAAGAAAACAAGGACCCGATGGAAGTGTTGTCGAGTCTGCCAGTTCTGGATCGTGATGGTGTTCACAACCGTGGTACCTATCCAAATGCAACACGGATCATTACGTATGATCAAGAAGTAGGATCGAAGCCTGCACGTCTGCCACTTGGAGACAATGCAAGTGATCCAAACCTTGTGGGAACGGACCCTATGGCTTACACGGAAGCTTCCAACGCAGGTAACTTCGGTGTATTGTACAAAATTACATTGAATAATGTTGCTCCGCGCACATTGATTTCATTCAACCCTCGTGGAGGCAGATATTCAGGTGTGGCACTCGTGAATGGACAGGTCGTTCAGATTTCCACAGGTAAATCTGTAACTGCACCTAATGAGCAAAGCGTAATGTATCGCACAGGTTCGTACGGCGAGAGTGTAACCATTCTCTTCTCGGCGGCACCAGGAAGTAACTTGCCTGTTAACCTGCTGTTCACGCCGCTTCCGGCTGAAAAGTAATAACATGAACATGCACGGACGGTTTGGAGTGAAAGCTTATATCATATATACCCGTTCACCCCAAAAGTCGCCCGAACGATTGATCATCTGAACCGTCAGGAAGGGACTCCATCAAATGCAATGTCATTAGCTCCAAGCTAAAAGTAATGGCAATGCATGTGTATGGAGTCCTTTTTATGTGATGTTGGAATGACCCAACCCGGTGTCTTCGTTGACTCTAATCGTAATTTGATGCATTATTAGAGGTATACAAGAAAGCAAAAGTTTTTGCTTTTGCCGAATAAACTGTCGCTCTATGAATGATGCAAAATGCTCGTATGACAGGAGGTGCTTTAGATCATGCTGTCGACAGAACAGATTATTTCAACCATGTCCTCACAGGGACTTCGCATTACCGATCAGCGGAAAACACTGGCCCGGTTATTTGCCGAGTCTCCCGGGTATCTTACACCCAAGGACGTCTATGAATATATGGGTAAGACTTACAGCGGACTGAGTTTTGACACAGTATATCGTAATTTGCGGGTGATGCAGGAACTGGGTGTACTGGAACAGGTCATCTTCGAAGATGGCGTTAAATTCAAAGCACACTGTAGTGAAGATCATCATCACCATCATATGATCTGTCTGAAGTGTCAGAAGACATATCCTATTATTTTTTGCCCGATGCAGCTTGCGGATGCGCCTGAGCAATTTCAGGTTGTAGACCACAAGTTCGAGGTATTTGGATATTGTAAGGACTGTGCAGAGCATGCTCCGGCCAAAGCGGCGTCGGGACATCAACACGCTCATGGGAAGCACTGACCATGAAGTTATCGCGCAGAATTGCTCAGGCACCTATTCGGGTGTACCGCAACTATATTTCTCCATTAACACCGCCAACATGTCGGTTCTATCCGAGCTGTTCGGCTTACGCCATGGAGGCGATTGAAGTGCACGGTGCGCTCAAAGGTTCGTTGTTAACAGCGAAACGTATTGCCAAATGTCACCCGTTTCATCCTGGTGGTGTAGATCTGGTACCACCAAAGGCAGAGAAGTCTACTCTGGTATCAGAGTAACGTTATAGCCGGAAGCATTAGGGTGGCCTGGAAGCAGGCCGTGATTGAACTTGAGGATGCTGTCCACTTGACAAAGGGGTCCGCATTTCAGTATATTTTTCCTATATATGCGAGTTCAAAAAGTCTAGTTTTCAGTACCAAGAAGATGGGATGAAGTTAGAAATGGAGTATCGGAGCGTAGGAAACCTACGTGAGCAACGGACATTTCGGCTGAATTTCAACTTCGATGCTGATGATGCCGGTAGGCATGATTCGTAATCAAAAGTGGACTTTTTGAACAACTTCTATATGATTTCCAGTGAAGGGATAAGTACAGACACACCCCCAGTGCAGAGAGCCGGATGAGCTGAGAACCGGTCTGGGAGGAGGATGGAATATGGTCCCGGAGGAACCTCTTTCGAGCGTGCAGACAGTGATTTCAGAGCTGCTGTCGTAAGGCTGAGGCGTGATCCAGCGTTAATGGGCGGTCGAAGGACCGACAGAGCCTGTGTTTTGCGAAAAACATGGGGAATTTGGGTGGTAACACGTGAGAGCAACTCTCGTCCCATAGGGGCGGGAGTTTTTTGTGTTCTTTTTTAGTTGTTTTGGACGAAGGGATCACATGAAGCAGGAACATTTGAAGGAGGAGAAGTCATTCATGGCTGACCAAAAAACATTTTATCTGACAACCCCGATTTATTATCCGAGTGACAAATTGCATATTGGGCATGCGTATACAACGGTGGCAGGAGATGCGATGGTTCGTTACAAGCGTCTACGCGGTTATGATGCTCATTATCTGACAGGAACCGACGAACATGGCCAGAAGATTGAGCGCAAGGCACAAGAGAAAGGACAGACACCGCAAGCTTTTATCGACGATATCGTTGTGGGGATCAAGGAACTGTGGAACAAGTTGGACATTTCCAATGATGACTTTATCCGTACAACCGAAGAGCGTCACAAAACCATTGTTCAGGATATCTTTGACCGTTTGCTGAAACAGGGAGATATCTACAAAGGTGAGTACGAAGGATGGTACAGCATTCCGGATGAGACGTATTACACAGAGACTCAATTGGTGGATGTAGAGAAGAATGAGAAGGGTGAGATTATCTCGGCCAAGAGCCCGGATAGCGGACACCCGGTTGAATTGGTCAAAGAAGAATCTTACTTCTTCCGTATGAGCAAATATGCAGATCGTTTGTTGAAATATTATGAAGAGAACCCGGGCTTTATTCAGCCGGAATCCCGTAAAAACGAGATGATCAACAACTTCATTAAGCCAGGTCTTGAAGATTTGGCCGTATCACGGACCACATTTGAATGGGGCGTCAAAGTTAAAGGCGATCCAAAACACGTAGTCTACGTGTGGATTGATGCGTTGTCCAACTATATTACAGCACTGGGCTACGGTTCATCCGATGCATCCTTGTATAACAAGTTCTGGCCTGCGGATGTACATCTGGTAGGTAAAGAAATTGTTCGTTTCCATACGATTTACTGGCCAATTATGTTGATGGCATTGGATCTGCCTTTACCGAAGAAAGTGTTTGCACATGGCTGGTTGTTGATGAAGGACGGTAAAATGTCCAAATCAAAAGGTAATGTCGTTGATCCAGTGACTCTGATTGACCGTTACGGTCTCGATGCACTGCGTTATTACCTGCTGCGTGAAGTACCGTTTGGTTCCGATGGTACGTTTACACCGGAGAGCTTCGTAGAGCGTGTCAACTCCGACCTCGCGAACGATCTGGGTAACCTGTTGAACCGTACAGTTGCCATGGTAGACAAATATTTTGAAGGCAAAGCCCCGGCGTTTGCTTCGAATGTAACGGAATTTGATGCTTCGCTGGAAGAAGCAGGCCATGCTACAGTGGAAAAAGTGGAACAGGCAATGGAAAACCTGCAGTTTTCCGTAGCACTGACAGCAATCAGCCAGTTTGTCAGCCGCACCAACAAATATATTGATGAGACGCAGCCATGGGCGCTGGCTCGTGATGAAGCAAAACGCGATGAATTGGCATCCGTTATGGCTCACCTGATCGAAAGCTTGCGAATTGCTTCCATTCTGTTGCAACCGTTCCTGACGCGTGCTCCTCATAAAATCTGGGCACAGCTCGGCATTCAGGAAGGTGAACTTACGGCTTGGGATACAGCCAAGCAATGGGGTCTGGTTCCAGCTGGAAATGCCTTGCAAAAAGGGGATCCAATCTTCCCGCGTTTGGATTCCGAACAGGAAATTGCTTATATCTCTGAAGCAATGACAGGTGGCCAAAAAGCAGCACAGCCTGAAACAAGTCAAGCAGATGCTGGAGCTTCAGCAGCTGTTGAACCGGTAACTGCACCTGAGGGTACCGAAGAGATCGGTATTGACGATTTTGCCAAAGTTGAACTGCGTGTCGCGCAAGTCATTTCCTGCGAACCTGTAAAAAAAGCGGATAAGTTGCTGAAATTGCAGCTGGATCTGGGTTATGAGCAGCGCCAGGTCGTATCTGGAATTGCGAAGTTCTATTCGCCAGAAGAGATGGTTGGACGCAAAGTCATCTGTGTGACCAACCTCAAACCGGTGAAACTTCGTGGTGAACTGTCCCAGGGTATGATCCTTGCAGCATCGCATGGCGACCAGCTTACACTGGCTACAGTACCAGACAACATGCCTAATGGCGCACAAGTAAAATAAAATATAAATGAATATATAAATACTGTCGTAACTATGACTCAAGGTGGCCCGATGTAATTCGGGTCCCTTTTTTATTGATATAATTCGTATCTGACGGGAAGAGAACAAGCATATACTGTTATGAACTCCGTACTTCAGGAAAGAATGAATAGGACGGGATAGCTTGACAAGTAGGTTCAGGTTACCTATAATTCTTTCAGTAATGTTTACGATTAAGAGATGCGGAGTGAATCATAATGACATTTTATAAAGTGCAGCATCAAGCTCAGGATAACCGGACAGGGAAGACGAGCAAAAGAGGCAACATGAAGGTACTGTGGACGGGTTTGCTTATTCTCACTTTGCTGGTATTGTCAGCGTGTGGGCAGGATAGTTCCAATAGTGCGAAGATTGTGGAAGGCAAGGTAAACGTTGTGACGACATTTTATCCTGTATATGCTTTTACGACTGCAATTGGTGGTGAGGATGCCAATGTTATTAACCTGCTGCCAACGGGAGTAGAGCCACATGACTGGACTCCGAAGAGTCAGGATATTGTTAATACGTCCAAGGCACAGCTGTTTTTCTATAATGGAGCTGGACTGGAAGGATGGGTGCCGAATTTCCTGAAGTCCCTGAATAGCGATACACAGGTGAAGTCTGTTGCCGTCAGTGAAGGTGTTAAGCTGTTAACCGCTGAGGGTGATGATGGGCACGGTCACGGCGAAGAGCACGAAGACGAGCATGCAGATGAACATACAGATGAGGCTACCAGTGAAGATGTCGCTGATCATCATATTGATCCACATACGTGGGTTAGTCCGAAATCAGCCATGATCATGGCTGAAAACATCAAAAATAGTCTGGTCGAGGCAGATCCTGATCACAAAGCAGGTTACGAACAACGTTATGAATCGCTTCGTACGAAGCTTGAGACGCTGGATCAGCGTTTTACAGATGAACTAGCTACCGTACCGAACAAGGAAATTGTTGTCTCGCACCAAGCGTTCGGCTACCTTGCGCGTGATTATGGATTAACGCAGCATGCCATTATGGGACTTTCCCCGGATGCTGAACCGACAGGACAGGATATTGTGAAGCTTGCGAAACTCGTTAAAGATGAAGGCATTAAATACATTTTCTTCGAAGAGCTGGTATCTGACAAATTGGCGAAAACATTGGCAAGTGAAGCAGGAGTGGAGACCATGGTCCTTAATCCGGTTGAGGGATTGACCAAGGAACAGGCAACAAACGGGGATGATTATTTCACCCTGATGGAGAAAAATTTGCAAAATCTGCTGATCGCATTAAAATAAGATAGAATGAAGGATTCAGATCGAAGAGTCTTTACCGTTCACGGTGAAGGCTCTTAGGACGCTATGGGATTCTTATATATAATGAAGGGCGGCTTTGCCATGCAGCAAATCATGCCACTATGTCATGATCCAATTATAGAGATCGAGAAACTATCATTTTCCTACGGGGACCAGCGAGTGATTGAGAATCTCGATTTTATGGCCCAAGAGCGGGACTTTGTCGGGATTATCGGTTCCAATGGGGCGGGTAAAACGACATTGCTGCGTATGCTGGTAGGACTTCTTCCTCCTGCGCAGGGAGATATCAAACTATTCGGACAGTCGATCCGCAGGTTCAAGGACTGGGACCGAATCGGCTATGTCCCGCAAAAGAATGCATTTAACCCGTTGTTTCCTGCGACCGTTCGTGAAGTGGTCATGTCAGGCTTGTACAATAACAAAAACATGTTTCGTCGTATGTCTCGCAAATGCCAGCAACAGTGCACGGATGCGATGCAGGTCATGCGGATCGAGGATCTGGCGAACAAACGTATTGGTCAATTGTCCGGCGGACAGCAGCAGCGTGTATTTTTGGCACGAGCGCTTATCAATCACCCGGATCTGTTGATTCTGGATGAACCTACCGTAGGTATTGATGCTGAATCACAGGCCAGTTTCTTTGAACTGATTACCCATATGCATGAACATCACCGTATGACTTTTCTAATGGTGTCTCATGATATGGATCGGATGGAGAGTTATCTGGGTTCTGAAGCTGCGGTAACGAATGGCAAAATTAATTTTCATGTCCGTCATTCGCATGAGATACAGGATTGTGCTGAGACCAATCTGCAACATACCACTGCACAGGTACGCTAGCCGTATTTATGGCCCATTAGATTAGAGTAAGGCCGAAGGAGTCGTGTTTGTTTTGGAAATATTAATGAGTGATTTTTTTCAGCGTGCCCTGGCGGGTGGGTTGTTAATTGGCATTACCGCTCCGTTAATCGGACTGTTCCTGGTCTTACGGCGGTTATCCATGATCGGAGACACCTTGTCTCATGTGACCATTGCCGGTGTTGCACTTGGATTCCTGATTGAAGTGTATCCCATTGCGGTGGGCTTGATATTTGCCGTGCTTGCTTCATTTGCGATAGAGAAATTGCGCAAAGCGTACAAGAGTTACGCCGAATTATCGATTGCCATTATCATGTCCGGTGGTGTGGCTCTTGCTTCCTTGTTCTTCACGCTGGGCAAAGGATATAATGCAGATGTCATGAGTTATTTGTTCGGCAGTATATATACATTAGACGCTACGGATCTGAAGCTGGTAGGTGTGGTTACGCTGATCGTGGTGATTGTAGTGGCATTGTTACATAAGGAATTTTTCCTGCTCAGTTTTGAGGAAGATGCGGCAGCGGTTACAGGGTTGCCTGTGAGAATTCTGAACATGTTAATCACTGTGATGACAGCACTTGTCATAAGCACGGCAATCAAGATTGTTGGTGCGCTTCTGGTGTCAGCGCTATTGACCATTCCGGTAGCGGTCAGCCTGTTGATGGCCCGAAGTTTCAAATCCGCCATTATTTTGTCCGTGGTGATTGGCGAAATTGCCGTAGTCCTTGGACTGGTTGTAGCAGGTATCTGGAACCTCGCACCTGGAGCAACGATTGTATTATTGCTGATCATGATGCTGATTTTGACGATGATTGGAAAAAAAGGGTTACGAGCCTGACGACTGAACGAGCAAGCACGTGAGCCCGGGAAGGGAGACATCCGCTTCATGCCTGATGTTAATGTATGGATGGCTTTTGTAGCAGGCTTGGTCTCATTTATATCACCATGTTGTCTTCCGTTGTATCCGTCGTACCTCTCCTACATTACTGGTATGACGGTGCAACAATTGAAGGATGACCGCAATCAGCGGGAAGTCCGCTTTAAGACGATGACGCATACGCTGGCGTTTATTTTAGGCTTCTCGGCTGTGTTTTATTCACTTGGCCTTGGTGCGGGACTGTTTGGTCAATTTTTCAACGATAACCGCGAACTGATTCGGCAGTTGTCTGCGATTTTGATTATGCTTATGGGGTTATTTTTGCTTGGGGTGTTCAAGCCGCAGTTTCTAATGAAGGAACGAAAGTTGGATATGAAATGGAAGCCAGCAGGCTATCTGGGCTCTTTTATATTTGGCATCGGTTTCTCAGCAGGCTGGTCGCCGTGTATTGGCCCCATTCTGGCAACAATCATTGCGATGGCTGCAAGTGAGCCCACAACTTGGCTGGCGTTGATTACAGGTTATACTGCTGGGTTTGCCATCCCGTTTTTCATTTTGGCGTTTTTCATTGGTTCGACACGCTGGATCTTACGGTATTCCAATGTCATGATGAAGGTCGGGGGAGCATTAATGTTGTTCCTTGGGGTATTGCTTTTTACAGATCAGATGACAAAGATTACGATCTGGTTGCAGCAGATTACACCAGACTGGATGATTATTTAAACGGATGAACTGAATTTAAGTTTTATTATGTATGACATAGCAGGCTACATGTTACCCGAGACACTCTGGGTCATGTAACCTGCTTTTTAATCGTTTGTTAGAAATGCTTTTAACTGCATATGATTTTGGGCAATCCTGTTTTTCGTTTAGGTGAAGTAATCAATATTGGCTAGTGGAAAATGTTCAAAGATCCGTTCCGTTATGAATTCGCGCAGCGCATCTTGCTGGTCATCCTTATACACATACTTGTACTGACCCCAGCGGCCCCATTTCATCTTGCGTTTCTCAATATCCATCTCCAGCTTGGTTTTAGGATAACGCTTCTCAATGGTCGCTTTGGCTGTTTTGGTAAAACGGTGCTGGATCATCTCAAACGTAAGATCCTTGGTTGCTTCCTCTGGAAGTGTATCTGCCAGCTTCTGCAAAAGCTCCGAGTATCCTTCTTCCCAGCCTTCATACCACATAATAGGAGCGATAATGAATCCCAGGGGATAACCGGCGTGTGCAATTTTGCCAGCAGCTTCAATGCGTTCCTCAAATCTGGAGGTAGCCGGTTCAAAGTTTTTGATGACATAGTCCGAATTGACGCTAAACCGGATACGGGTGTGACCGTTATGCTTAATGTTCAGCAACGGATCAACGTGATGATATTTGGTTACAAAGCGCAAGCGTCCGTATTCTTCATCTGCCATAAAACGAATCAAGTCACTTAAATTTTCCGTGATATGCTCGAGTCCTACCGGATCAGACGTACAGGCGGCTTCAAATCTTGTGATTTCAGGCGCGCGTTCTTCAATGTATCCTTTGGCAGCCTGAATGATCTCCTCAGTATTAACGTAGACACGGACATAAGGTTTGGCACCAAGGGTAGTTTGAAGATAACAATAATGGCAGTGCCCCATACAGCCTGTAGAGATGGGAATGGCATATTCCGCTGAAGGTTTCGACTGGTCAAACTTGAGTGTTTTGCGCACACCAACGACCAGAGTACGCTTTGCCATCCGATATTTTTCTTGTTCGGTTTCACCCGGCAGGTTTGTGATTCGGTTATGGGATGTGGTCATCTGATAAGGTATGTTTTTGGATGTCACCCACTCCATAATCCGTTTGCCTTTATCATATTCCAACGCACCGGGTTCAAAATACACCAAATCGGGAATAAAGGGTTTAGTACCTTTTGCTTTACGAACTGGCGGTGAGGCTACACTTGTACTCACGAAATCACTCCTTTCGATGCGGAACTTTGTTTAGTTTGCCTCGTTTGGGTAGAAGTCACGCCTGCCAATTACTTGTGTAACAGTGCGCTGCGAACTGTGCAGGACTTGCCAATGCGTATTGATAACATGTATCATTATAAGATAGGGACCAGGCACGAATAGGGGCCGGTCAGAGAGAAAAGAGGGAAGCAGATGCCAACGCCCAGTATGGAAGATTATTTGGAGCGTATATACAAATTAATTGATGAAAAGGGCTATGCTCGTGTGTCTGATATAGCTGAAGGACTGGAAGTACATCCTTCATCGGTGACGAAGATGATCCAAAAGCTGGACAAAGACGAGTACCTGATCTATGAGAAGTACCGCGGACTGGTGCTTACGCCAAAAGGCAAAAAGATGGGCAAACGTTTGATGGAGCGCCATCATCTGCTTGAACAATTTTTGACAACGATTGGTGTTCAGGAAGAAAATATCTACAATGATGTTGAAGGCATTGAACATCATCTGAGCTGGGACTCCATTACATGCATTGAGTCCTTGGTTGAATACTTCCGTCAGGATGAGAGTCGGTTGCGTGACCTCAAAAATCTTCAGGACGTCATGAGTAATACGGAGTCTTAAGTTTCAGCAGTGGTTTCAACATGGTGATATACAATGAATCGTATCCTGTGATCAAAGGATGCTTCTTGCCGTTTTAATGGCAGGAAGCATTTTTTTGTTTGGATTAACACCATAATTTGGTGATTTTTCGCAACTAAACGATGGGTAGGAGCGTCTATTAAACTAGTAGAATTTACCGCAAATTTATAATGATTTTGGAGGACTGCACTAATGAATTTTCGTAAAGGATTGATGCTGCTGCTCATTTTTGTACTTGGATTACAGACAGCAGGCATGACGGCACAAGCAGCCGGGCAGAAGGAAATCGCTATTTTTCTAGACGGCAACCGTTTGGAATCGGATGTATCACCCTACATCTTGCCCAAAGTAAATGTAACGATGGTGCCTCTGCGTGTTATTAGCGAAGGACTGGGTGCGTCTGTTTTATGGTCTCAAGCTACTCGTACCGTGACCATTCAGAAATCCGATTTAGTCATCTCTATGACGAGCGGGCGCCAGCAGGCGACCGTGGATAACGCTGTAGTTGGTCTGGATGCATCGGTCGAATTGAAACAAGGTCGGGTCATGGTACCCATTCGATTCGTCAGTGAGAATCTTGGCATTCGAGTGAACTGGAATCAGGCAGCCCAGACCATTGATCTGTACACAGGAGACGAATCAGTCCCAACTCCTGAACCAACCCCGGCAACCCCAGCGGAGCCTGGAGGTACGGGCACTGTACCAGCTTCTGAAGAGATGCGGGGAGCCTGGATTTCCACTGTGAATGGAGACTGGCCTACATCCGGTGCCAAGGGAAATGTAGAGAAGCAAAAACAGGAGTATACGAAACAGCTTGATACTTTGCAAGGTATGGGCATTAATGCCGTATTTGTCCAAGTGAGAGCCAATGGGGATGCCATCTATCCTTCAGGTCTGGTACCTTGGAACAGCGTATTGACAGGAACACAAGGTAAAGATCCAGGTTATGATCCCCTCGCTTTTATGGTCGAGGAGGCACACAAACGGGGCCTGGAGTTCCACGCCTGGTTTAATCCGTTTAGAGCAACGAACTCAGCGAGTACATCGAACTTGGCTGCAAACCACATCTCCAAGCTTCATCCAGACTGGATTGTGAATGCATCCGGCAAAATGTACATTAACCCGGGTATCCCGGAAGCCAGACAGCATATTATCGATACGATCATGGAAGTGGTCAATCAGTATGATATTGATGGCGTACATCTGGATGATTATTTCTATCCATCCAATGTGACTTTTAATGATGATGCCGCCTTCAAAACCTATAACACATTAAATACCAAGGACCGTGCTGAATGGCGTCGGGACAATATCAATCAGTTCGTTAAGCAGCTCGGGCAGAGCATTCACAGCGTGAAAGCTAACGTTGAATATGGAATTAGTCCATTTGGTGTATGGCGTAACAAATCTGTTGATCTGACGGGTTCTGATACCAAAGCAGGAGTAACCGCGTATGACAGCATGAATGCAGATGTGCGGACATGGATTAACCAGGAGTGGATCGACTATGTCGCTCCGCAGGTGTATTGGAGTATGACACTAAGTGTAGCCAGATACGACAAAGTCGTGGACTGGTGGGCGAATGAAGTGGCTAACACAAATGTAAAATTGTATATCGGTCACTCTCCTTATAAGTTAGGTACGCCGGAAATTGGCTGGCAGACTTCACAGGAGATCATCGATCAGCTGAACTACAACAAGAAGTATGGTTCGGTCAAAGGGGATATTTTCTTTAGTTCACAGTACTTGACGAAGAACCCTCTCGGCTTGATTGCCAAATTAAAAGCCTACTATGGTCTATAAAACATTTTAACAATACAGTGATAAGACAAACCCTTGTTCTCATAGAGTGGCAGTAGAAACGTGGCTGCCTGGAGAACGGGGGTTTTTTGTTATGTTAATTAACGCGGTATTTGAAGGTGGAGGCGTCAAGGGAATATCGCTTGCGGGTGCTGTGCAGGGTGCTCAAGATTGTGGCATTCAGTTCAATCGGGTGGCCGGCACGTCATCGGGCTCCATTGTAGCTGCTCTGCTAGCGGCGGGTTACCGGGCCGAAGAGATGAAAGTCATTATTGAGAATACACCCTTTGTTTCATTGCTGCGTCGTTCCCCCATATTTAATACCCGATGGATCGGACCCGCAGCAAGGCTGTTCTTGAAGAAAGGACTGTATTCCGGAGAAGCGCTGGAATCATGGATTCGCAAGATGTTGGAGCAGAAAGGGATTCGCACATTCGCTGACTTGCCGCAAGGCAAGTTGCTTATTACCGCATCCGATATATCCAATGGGACCATTCTGGTGCTGCCGGACGATATTCGTCGGTTCGGCATTGATCCTGCGAAGCTGGATGTTGCAAAAGCGGTACGTATGAGTTGCAGTATTCCGTATTTTTTCGATCCGGTAATCATACGTAAATCGCCAGTATTCTCCAAAGGACTTCCTTTTCAAGATCAGTTCGTCTATGTAGTGGATGGTGGATTGCTTAGCAATTTTCCGCTGTGGCTCTTCGATGGGGATCGTACGGAACGAGGTGGAGACGTTATTCCGGTTGTCGGATTCAAAATGGTGGGGAAGACGGAAGTGGAACCTGCCCGGATTAAAGGACCGTTAAGCATGCTTCAGGCCCTTGTGGAGACGATGCTCACAGCACATGATGAACGCTACATCGAACAGATTAACCGGTTTCGGACAGTGAAGATACCAACGCTTGGGATTAAACCAACGCAATTTCATTTATCGTTACAGGACAGCACGGCCTTATATCGATCAGGTACTACCGCAGGGAGTGAATTTTTCAACGGGTGGAATATGAAAGTGTATGATGAACAGCTGGACAAACAACGAAAAGAATTGCGCAAGAAACAGGCAGAAGCTCCGCCTCTGATTCCTGTATAAACGCGAAAAAAGCAATTCTCCGCATATTGGGAGAACTGCTTTTTTGTATATCAGTAACTTTTAATGAAATTTCGGTATATCTTCATCGCTTTTACCTTTTTGTCCCTGAATCACTTGGAAAGGATAATCCTTGCGTTTCTTAGAAGAGCCGCTGCTCTTTCTGGCACTGGACTGTGCATTGACTTTCGCCATGGTTCGAGCCGATGGCTTGATCTTTGGTGATTTGGTTTTGCTTGCCCAGCGACGAGGCGGATATTTGTACAGCAGGAATACAGCTCCGAACACGACCAGAGGAATAATGATCCTGGATGGACTAGCGTTCCCCAGCCAAGTCAAGACTCCAACAGCAGCTAGTGCGATGAACGTCCAAAATAAGATTGCCTGCTTGTTCATATCATTCACCCTTTCACAGGATCGAGTGTTGCAACAGGTACTTCTGACGTAGCAGAGACATTGGCAAGCTTGGCATCCAACTCACGCATACGGTTAAACGAAGCAATGGATACTTCTACCTGTTCGTTGGTCGGTTCTTTTGTTGTCAGCAATTGCAGCCACAATCCCGGGTATCCGAGATAACGCAGTACAGGAATATCACGTACTGAATTCGTGAGCTTTAACAGTTCAAAAGAAATGCCTAGCACAACTGGCAATAACAACAGACGCTGACCCATCCGTTCCCAGAGGTTATCGTACGTGAAGAGGGAGTATAGAAACACTCCAATAATGACAGTCAACATAATGAAACTGCTTCCGCAGCGGTAGTGCAGTCGGCTGTACTTTTGCACGTTCTCCGGTGTCAGTTCTTCACCAGCTTCATGTGCGCTGATTACTTTGTGTTCCGCTCCATGATACTGGAAGAGACGTTTAATCATCGGTGTCTGTGAGATTAACCACAGATAGGCGAGTAACAGGATCAGCTTAATGCCGCCTTCCAGTAAATTATGCAAAAACTGATTGTCGAATGCATTTTTGAATAGAAAATTCTCGATAACAACAGGAAGCAATGTGAGCACAACTTTACCAAAAAGGAATGAAAGGATGGCTACGGCGGTCACACCAATGATCATACTAAGGCTCCAGCCTGAACCTTCTTTCTCTTTTTGCTTGGCTTTCTCTTCCGGTTCCAGTTCATCATCAGCATAGGCGTCAGCAGAATAATTGAGATGTCTGCTACCTTTGACACTTGAATCTATAATGCTGACAATTCCGCGTAATAAAGGAATCCGCCGCAATTTCGTGACCCAGGACTTGTCTTGCTTGGGAACTTCCAGATACGTAATTTCGCCGTCTTTTCTACGAACAGCTGTAACGTTGACATGTTTCCCACCGAACATTACGCCTTCAATGACAGCTTGCCCCCCATAGCTGACAGGCTTGGATTGTTGAGGCAAATTATTCACCTTCCTATTCTGTTCTAGGCCTTCGCGATCAAAGGCAGTTTAATAACCCTATTGTATCGAATTTTAAGACCAATTTCTAGTTTGTGAGTCAAACCTTGAAGGATGTTGTTAAGATTGTCCTGTTTTGAACATACTACCTCGTAGAATCGGAGCGGAAATTAGAGGCATAATGCGGGATTATCAACTGAATGAAGGAGAATATCGATGACAGAACGTAAGCATGAAGATACATCACAAGATGAAGGTCAACGTCCGAAAGAACGCCAGCAAAAAGACAAGGGCAGGCGCGCTACCCAGAGACAAGGTCAAGCTCATTACTACACGAAGCCATTTTCCTTTGCGTTAGAGCTTGGCTTTTTTGCCGGTTTTATATGGGGTGGGTTACATTGGCTATTCTATCTGTTGCATTTTACAATTGTACCTGTCGGATTTCTGGCCGAGCCTTTTTTCAAACATGAATATATATATACCGCAGCAGGACATTTGACAGGCTGGCTGTTTTTTATCGTCTTTTCCATCTTGGCATCCTTGCTTTACACGTTCACGATTAGAAAATTGAAAGGGCCTATACCTGGCATGGTGTATGGAATTGTCTGGTGGCTGATTCTCTTTATACTGGTCGGACCAAAACTGGGTATGATGAAACCTTTGAACGGTTTAACGTGGGATTCAATCATCACGGAACTCTGTTTCTTTTTGTTATGGGGGCTGTTCATTGGTTACACGGTAGCCATGGAGTACACGGATGAACGTAAACGCGAGCCGGAGCAAGCGGGGGCATAGCGCAAAAAAGCTTCTCAATCCGGCAATGGCTGTGTTAAAATAGCAGATGGTTATTTGCAGAGAGGGTGGAGCAGCGATGAAACGAATTATTGTGATCAATGGTCCGAACCTGAACATGCTTGGTGTACGCGAACCGGGCATCTATGGAACGCTTAGTCTGAAGGATATTGAGGACAAAATTCGCAGACAGGCTGATGAAATTGGCGTCTCCATCGCTTTTTATCAATCGAACCATGAAGGGGACATTATTGACCGCATTCATGCAGCGATGGGTGAGGCAGACGGAATCATACTGAATGCCGGAGCATTTACCCATTATAGCTATGCTATACGTGATGCAATCAATGCTGTAAAAGTCCCTACGGTTGAAGTACATCTATCCAACATTCATGCACGCGAAGCGTTCAGACATCATTCAGTGATTGCAGCGGAAACAATCGGGCAGATTGCCGGATTTGGCGAAGTAAGCTATGAACTGGGATTGCTGGCTCTTGTGCGTCATCTGGACAAACAAACCTGAGCCGGGAACCCGGGAATGTGAGAGAAAGAAGGGTTACCGATGGAAAACAAACGAGTAAATAAGTTGCGTGAAGCCATGCGTGAGCATGAACTCACAGCAATGCTGATTACAAACCCGATTAACCGTCGTTATATGACGGGCTTTACAGGCTCGGCGGGATATGTGCTGATTACGGAACAGGATGCATATCTGCTGACTGATTTCCGTTATATGTCACAAGCGCCTCAGCAAGCCAAAGGATTTACCGTTGTTGAGCATGGAGCCAAGCCGATGGATACGGTGCGCGAATTGCTGACATCCGCGAATATCAAAGCAGTGGGCTTTGAGCAGGATAGTGTTACATTTGGCACGCACTCCGCTTATGCTGAAGCACTGCAGTCTATTGAACTGAAAGCTGTATCCGGGATCGTGGAACAACTTCGCATGTTCAAGGATGAAGACGAGATCGCCGTCATGCAGAGAGCAGCAGATCTGGCAGATGCTACGTTCAGCCACGTTTTGCAGTTTGCAAAACCAGGCATGACGGAGCGTGAAGTGGATCTGGAGATGGAGTTTTTCATGCGCAAACATGGAGCAACGTCCTCTTCGTTTGACACCATTGTAGCATCGGGTGAACGTTCTGCTATGCCTCACGGTGTAGCGAGCAGCAAGGTCATCGGACAGAATGAGTTAATTACATTTGACTTTGGTGCACTTTTGGACGGATACTGTTCAGATCTGACACGTACCATTGCAACAGGTACACCTGTACCTGAACTGCGCAAAATTTATGACATTGTACTGGAAGCTCAGTTACATACGCTGGAGAACCTGAAACCGGGTATGACCGGACGGGAAGCAGATGCATTGGCTCGTGATATCATTGCAGGTCACGGATATGGAGATCAATTCGGACACAGCACAGGCCACGGTCTGGGTATGGAAGTTCACGAAGCTCCTCGCTTGTCCAAGCTTAGCGACGATGTATTGAAACCGGGTATGGTTGTTACCGTTGAACCGGGTATATATATTGACGGGCTTGGCGGCGTGCGTATCGAGGATGACGTAGTGATTACCGAGACGGGTATTCATATTCTCACGAAGTCGGACAAGAAGTTCACCGTAATCGGCTAATTTACAGCCACCAGGGATATAAGACGATTTTTAATGTGTTATTTAAATTGAAAATAAGAAATTTCACCATAACGGAGAGTGCAGAACCAATCTGAAGAAGCGAAGCGTTCGCCTTTATCACCGGATTTTCCCATTGATAATGGGATCAAAAAAATCTGGGGATAACAGCGATCGGAGGATGGTACTGCAATCGAAGTGAACGAGGTGGTCATTCTTGGGCTCATTTTACATATAACATTAACCCGTCGTCTTATATCACCTACTTTTTAACCATATCAGGAGGGATTTTTTGTGATTTCAGTAAACGATTTTAAAACAGGCTTGACCGTGCAAGTAGATAACGATATCTATACCGTACTTGATTTCCAACACGTTAAACCAGGTAAAGGCGCTGCTTTCGTACGTTCCAAATTGAAAAACCTGCGTAACGGTAACACCGTTGAAAAAACATTCCGTGCAGGCGAAACGATTGGTCGTGCCATCATCGAAAACCGTGGCGTATCCTACCTGTATGCAAGCGGTACAGAGCACACGTTCATGGATAACGAAACTTATGATCAGTTCACATTGACTAGTGATCAACTGGAATGGGAATTGAACTTCCTGAAAGAAAACATGGTCGTTAAGATCGTTAGCTACCAAGGTGAAATTCTCGGAATTGACTTGCCAACAAGCGTTGAGTTGAAAGTCATCGAGACTGAGCCAAGTGTTAAAGGTAACACTGCACAAGGCGCTACCAAAAATGCAAAAGTGGAAACAGGCTTGAATGTACAAGTTCCTTTGTTCATTAACGAAGGTGACGTTCTCCTGATTGACACACGTGAAGGTAAATACTCTTCCCGTGCGTAACTTTCACAAGCTGTAAGCTAATAAACGGTATTAACAACCCTTTGCCATTCCTTTGGCAGAGGGTTTTTTCGAAAAAAGATTAGCCTATCAGGCGCTTTCGTAATATACTGGGTTAAAGTCATTTCTCGTAGAGAATAATGACGATGGACATTAATTATGCATACTGCACAAGGTAGGGAGTGGATTTGCGTTGTCATTGTACGTCATGAAATTTGGGGGCAGCTCGGTCGGAGATACAGAACGCATGAAGCGTGTAGCCGGACGTGTTGTAGAAAAAGCTGATGAAGGACATCGGTGTGTAGTTGTGGTTTCGGCCATGGGGGATACAACAGATGATTTGATTGATCAGGCAAAACAACTGAATAGTGATCTGCCTGCTCGTGAGATGGATATGCTCTTAACGACAGGAGAACAGATTTCGATCTCTTTGTTATCCATGGCTATTCAAGCGCTCGGACGTAAGGCGGTATCGTTTACAGGCTGGCAAGCGGGATTCCGCACAGAGCCGGTTCACGGAAAAGCACGTATTCATGATATTCAACCTGACCGTGTGAATGCAGCACTTGCCGAGGGCAACATTGTTATTGTTGCAGGATTCCAGGGCATGACGGAAGACGGCGAGATCACAACGCTTGGTCGTGGTGGTTCGGATACAACAGCTGTAGCGCTGGCGGCAGCAATTAAGGCTGATGCGTGTGAGATCTATACGGATGTAGACGGAATCTATTCTACGGACCCGCGGATCGTTAAGGTTGCACGCAAGCTGAAGGAAATATCGTATGACGAAATGCTGGAACTTGCTAATTTGGGAGCAGCGGTGCTGCATCCGCGTGCAGTAGAGTACGCGAAGCATTCCGGTGTACCTTTAATTGTAAGATCCAGCTTTAACCATAATGAAGGAACGGTTGTGAAGGAGGAAGCAGCAATGGAACAAGGCGTAGTGGTTAGTGGTATTGCCTATGACAAAAATGTGGCTCGCATCAGTATTCTGGGTGTGCCGGATGTACCAGGAGTTCTGGCCGAAGTATTTGGTGCGCTTGCGTCCAATCAGCTGGATGTGGACATTATCGTTCAGAGCGGAGTGATGGATGGCAAAGCGGACTTCTCTTTCTCTGTGGCGCTGTCTGATCGTGAGAACGCATTACGTGTCATTGAAGGCCTTCACAGCCGTTTGCCTTACCGTGAAGTCACATCAGAGGAGAACCTCGTTAAAATCTCCATTGTTGGCGCAGGTATGGTCAGTCACCCTGGTGTAGCTGCGAAGATGTTCAAAGTCATTTCCGCTGAAGGCGTGAGCATCAAGATGGTGAGCACTTCCGAGATCAAAGTATCTTGTGTCATTGACGGAGATAAGCTGCATGACGTCATTAAGGCATTGCATACAGCATATGATCTCGACACTGCAGAGCAAGCTGTTATCGGCGGACCTCAAGATCGCAGATAAGGTGTTTTATGTATATGTAAATTAGCAAAGGTGTACTGTTGCCAACGGGCAGCAGTACACCTTTTTTTTGTTTTTCTCATAACAATTCTCACATCAACTTGAACATCTTTCCCCCGCGTATGCCTCTATAAGGTTGCATGCGGTTCCCCTCCCCCATCTCGGGAACACAATCCAGCAGGTTTAATTGAGAACAATACGAAATATCATGAACTCTGCCTAACTTTTCAAGTCTCCGCCCGCTAACAGACCCCTGCACCAGCTCCGGGATGCTCTCCTGACATTGGGATACCGCCTGATGAAGAACGATGCCGAGATCGTTAAGTTGGAGGGGAGAACAGGATTGACGGTGCAGTTCATCGATGATACATCCAGCACACAACCCGTCCTCCAGAGCAAATTCATCCTGGTTCCCCGCACATAACAGTAATACATCTCGTTGAAGTTCACATAGAACTGCTGCAACAGCCTGCACATTGAGAAATGAACCAGCAAATACATGTTTCCCCTTGGAAGCCTTGATCAAAGCTCGGGTTCCATCGGTTGTGGTTAGAATGATTGTTTTATCTGCAATGCCTGCAGTCATATATTCATAGGGGGAATTCCCCACCTCGAAACCGGTGATTTTTTTGTCAAAACGCTCCCCGCCTCGAATGCAATCTTTCACTTCCATTTGTTTGGCTTGTGGAACCGTCTCTACGGCAATCACAGCCGAAGCGTCATACGCCAGAGCCGTAACAATCGTACTGGTCGTACACAATACATCAATGACAACCGCACTTCGCCCTGCAATATCAATGGTACGTACTTCATTCACATTGCCAACGACATCGACTCGCACTCCCCACAGCTCCTTTCTGTATCTGGGGATCGGTAGTTCTATTTTGAACCGGAATGGAACTTACCTATCTGCAATTACTATATGCATGCACATCTAGACGGGTGCCTAGAACAGAAGGTGGATCTATGGTTTCAACTCTCAACCGTATTCTGAAGAATTGATAGATTTCAGCGTCATAAATTAAATGTACAGGCATAAACTTGAGATATGAACAAGCGCCAGAAGTGTGAACCAAATGATCTCAAGGTTGGAGGAGCCTACTCATGAAGGTGAACTGGAGGGAACTTTTTCCGGAACCGATCCGAACCATTCTTGGAAGAATGCCGCCCGCACTATTGGAACAAGTGGAGGAAGTACGTATTCGTGAAGGCAGACCCCTGGAGATTAATGCAGACAACACTTACCACTTCCTGACACCTCAAGGTTGTCCGACCGGGAATCCTGAAGAAGCGTATGTTCCTCAGAAAGAAGTGACGCACAGGTTGCTGGACCTGATCAGTAACCATTCACTTTATACATTGGAAGAGGAACTGCGCAAAGGGTTCATCACCATACCTGGCGGACATCGAATCGGACTTGCTGGCCGAACGGTACTAAGCGGTGGGCGTGTCGAATACCTGCGCGACATCAACGGGTTTAACGTTCGGATAGCTCGTGAGGTACATGGGGTGGCTGATCGTATCCTTCCTCATCTTCTCGATATGAAGAGCGGACAGGTCCTGCACACGTTGATCCTATCACCACCACAACAAGGGAAAACGACGTTGCTGCGAGATCTGGCGAGACAAATTAGCAGTGGTACAAAGCTTACAGGGGGCAATGAACTGGTTCAGGGAATACGTCCGCGGCTGAAAGTGGGCATTGTGGATGAAAGGTCCGAAATCGCTGGCAGCTACAAAGGAGTACCTGGATTCGACGTAGGTCCGCGAACAGATGTGATGGACGGTTGTCCGAAGGCTGAGGGCATGATGATGATGCTTCGCTCCATGTCGCCCGATGTCCTGATTGTGGACGAGATCGGTCGTCCGGAGGATGCCGAGGCGGTGATGGAAGCCCTGCATGCAGGAGTCTCTGTGATCGCGACTGCTCATGGCCGTGATCTATCGGAGCTGTCGGCCAGACCCGCCCTCAGAACCTTAATTACGGAGCAGATGTTTCAACGTTATGTCCAGCTGCAACGGACGAGCCGGGGCATGACCTTCCGGCTGGCTGATGGCAAAATGCGTGGGTTGCAGCAGACCGGGGCAGGAGGTGAAGCCTTTGGTTAACATGTTTGGTGCGGTAATTATTCTGTTAGCCAGCACTCTCGCCGGTTTTTACAAGGCCAGACAGTATGCATTAAGACCGAGACAGTTGCGAGAACTCATTGCAGCCCTCCAGCGACTAATGACGGAGATTAACTATGGGCTCACTCCACTTCCCGATGCCATGGGCAAGATGGGAGCACAGACCAAAGAACCTGTAAAGACGCTGTTCCTTCATGCAGCCACACAGATGGAACCTCCTCATGGACTCACTGCCCGGGAAAGTCTGCAGTCAGGCGTGGATCTGGCGTGGGGAAGATCGGCCATGAAGGCTGACGAGAAGGAAGTGATGCTGCAATTAAGCTTCAGCCTTGGCACAAGTGACCGTCAGGATCAGACCAAACATATATCGTTAGCCATTCAACAACTAATGCATGAGGAATCCCGTGCCCAGGCCGATCAAATGAAATATGAACGAATGAGCCGAAGCCTCGGGATGCTTGTCGGAGCGTTAATCGTCATTCTGATCTTCTGAAATAGCCGGGATAGTGAGGTGCCAAGGTCATGAATCTAGAAGTGAACGCAATCTTTCAAATTGCGGGTATCGGAATCATCATCGCCATGATTCACACGGTACTGAAACAAATGGGAAAGGAAGATATGGCTCACTGGGTGACCGTAATCGGATTTGTCGTTGTATTGTTCATGGTGGTCCGTATGCTGGACAGCCTGCTACAAGAGATCAAATCGATATTTCTTTTTCAATGAAAAACGGTCATGAAGCCGGATGGTGGTGACCTGTGGAAATTATCCAAGTTGTAGGTTTGGCGCTCATCGCAACAGTGCTCATTCTGGTCATTAAGGAACAAAAACCGATGTTTGCCTTTCTGATTGCTGCCGCGACCGGCATTGTCATCTTCATGTTGTTGATTGGCAAAATCGGTGCAGTCATCGAAGTGTTGAAGCGGCTTGCCGAGAATTCAGGCATGGAAAGTATCTATCTGAAAACGGTGCTGAAAATTATTGGTATAGCCTACATCGCTGAATTTGGCGCACAGATTGTCAGGGATGCAGGTCAGGAGAGCATTGCGTCCAAGATCGAACTGGCTGGTAAGGTACTGATCCTTGTACTTGCTATACCGATCATCAGCATTATTATCGAAACCGTCATGAAGCTGATGCCGGTGTAGAAAGGGCGTGCGGACTTCATATGAAATCAATGTATCATAAGCCGCAGTGGCGCCTTACGGTTGTGCTGATGCTCTGTTTTCTGTTTGGTATCCTGGGACAGGTTACTGCAAGCTCACCATCCGGTGAGTGGATGCAGCAGCAGGCCGATCAGCTTCCCAAGGATCAGGTGGAGAAATACTGGGATCAACTGATGCAACAATACGGTGGTTTCTTCCCGGATGGGAAGACCCCTTCCTTCATGGATATGTTAATCCCCGGCAATGAAGGGTTCAGCCTGAAATCGGTGTTTGTAGCGATAGGAACCTTCATGCTGCATGAAATTTTATATAATGGCAAACTTCTGGTCACGATTGTGATGTTAAGTGTACTCAGCATGATTCTGGAGACACTTCAGACCGCATTTGAGAAAAATAATATTAGCAAAATCGCCTATTCCATCTGTTATATGGTCATCATCATTATTGCAATCAACAGTTTCAGTGTGGCGATTGGATACGCCAAGGATGCCATAACCGGCATGATCAACTTCATGATGGCCATGGTTCCCTTGTTATTCACACTACTCGCGTCCATGGGGAATGTCATCACCGTCTCGGTGACACATCCACTCATCATTTTCATGATTCATCTGGTTAGTACATTGATTCACTTGCTGGTATTCCCGTTACTTTTCTTCTCGGCTGTTCTGCATCTTGTCAGTTCATTGTCTGACAAGTACAAGCTGACACAGCTGGCCGACCTCCTGCGCAATATTAGTGTGGCACTGCTGGGTATTCTGCTGACGATGTTTTTGGGTGTAATCTCGGTTCAGGGAGCATCGGGATCGGTAGCAGATGGAGTCAGCCTGAAGGCCGCCAAATACATCGCAGGCAACTTTGTTCCTGTCGTGGGCAGAACATTTGCGGATGCGACGGATACGGTAATTACAGCTTCTTTACTTGTCAAAAATGCAATTGGACTCACCGGGGTGATCATCATTTTGTTTCTATGTGCCTTTCCGGCACTTAAGATCCTGGCTCTTGCCTTGATATACAACGTTACCGGTGCCATTATGCAACCGCTAGGAGACACCCCGATTGTAGGATGCCTCCAGGCCATCGGCAAGAGTATGATCTACGTATTTGCGGCGCTCGCAGCCGTCGGGCTAATGTTTTTCCTGGCAATTACCATCCTGCTGACCGCGGGCAATCTGACTGTCATGATGCGCTGAATGTATGTTGGCAAGAAAGGGGATGGAAAGGATGGGGTGGCTGAGCAACTGGCTCCAGGAATTGATTATGATCGTTCTGCTGGCGACTTTTGTGGATATGCTGTTGCCCAATCGATCCATGGAACGTTATGTCAAGCTTGTGCTGAGCCTTCTCATCCTGCTAACCCTTTTATCACCCATAACCAAGCTGCTCAAAAGTGATCCGGTTGGCGAACTGAAACGGGCCATGTCGGCAATGGATGCTCCATCGGATGGGAATGCAACACTCGAACAGATATTGGCTCAGGGCAAGCGGCTGCAATCCAATGAACAGGAACAATCCTTACAATGGACAGCCAAAGAACTGGCTAATGTCATGAAAGGTCAGATTGAAGAAACAACAGGAGCCAAGGTGCGGTCCGTAGAGGTACAGCTGACCATGAGTAAATATGAAACCGAGATGGAAGCTGCCTCATCCGTCGAACTGCCTGTGATCCAGCGTGTGTTGGTCGAGATGGCAGGAGAGGGTGCAGAGGGAGAAGTGAAGGCAAGGCAGCAAGAAGTTGCTGCTAATACACAACCCATATTTGGAACAGACACAGAAGCGGAGAAGGATAAATCACCTCAAACACAGCAGCCCATCCAGGTTGGTCAGATTGAAGTACCTGATGTACAGATTGATGTGAGTAAAGGGCAGCGTGGTGGAAATGAAGCCTCTTCCCAGCCTGTTATACGTGATCAGGCAGATGAGACGAAGCAGCAAGGTGAGACATCCACAAGGTCCGAACATGCGGTGCAGATTATTACATTGTTGACTGAAAAGTGGGATGTTGATGCGAGCAACGTTCAAGTGAGAGAACCCAAAAGTGGTGAAGTGCTCTGAGAAGGAGGGTGTCCGATGAAACAATGGTTCAAAAAGATGGAAACCTGGATGGGTGGCGGAGAGGGTGGGGTAAGGCGAAGTCAAACCTTCCGCTGGCTGATTATCCTCGGTTTGATCGGGGTGGGAATCATGCTGTTCAATTCCTTCGTCAATGTCAAAAAAATTGATTCCGAAAATATCGGTCGGGAACCACCGGACCCGGCAACATCCATGGCATCCATACAGAGTGATCCGTCAGAACAGAATCCTTTTCAGGCGATCGAAATTGCATTTGAAGACAAAATCAAAGGTGTGCTGGAAAACATTGTTGGTGTGGGAACGGTTGATGTGATGGTTACCGTGGATTCCACAGAAGAATTGGTCGTTCAGCGGAACGTGAAGGATTCTCAGCAACTTACCGAAGAAACCGATGCTAGCGGGGGCAAGCGACATATGACGCAATATACCCGTGATGGCGAGATTATTACGTACGAAATATCAGGGGATCAGACACCTATAGTGACCAAAAAGCTCAAACCGCAGATCCGTGGGGTGCTTGTGGTTGCGAGGGGTGCAGAGAACAAGGTTGTGAAGGACCTGATAACCGATGCTGTGGAAAAAGGACTGAATGTGGCAGCCTACCGGATCTCGGTTGTACCGCGCAAACAAGACTAATCTGATGTGTTGAATCACAAGATTCAATTCTCATAAGATTGAAGCCAATTTGAGGAGGAAGTTCTAATGAATAACAAACGTCAAACGGTATGGCTCGTTTCCATGCTGAGTCTGATGGTCATTTTGTCCGCGTATTATCTGTTCACTGAGGATTCCGGTCCAATCAACGCGCCGGTGGCTGACAGTCAGCAAGTGGATGGAATCAAGCAAGGGGAAGCAAAGGAGACGGCAGGCATTCTTGATCCTACAGAAGGTTTGGTTGTGAATGAAGTGGTGAATAGCGGCGAAGTTGAAAGTGATCCAAGTGCGGCTGGCGCTATGGAAGAACCGGCGGCTACGGAAGGTAAAGAAGCTGGAAATACAGAGAAAACACCTGCTGTCGTACCAGGCGAGAATAAGGGTGAGGCAGGCAAAGAAACCAACAAAGAGACCGACAAAGGGGCAACAACTACACCGGAGACAGACGGTCAGGCAGGCGGCACTGCAACCAAGACAGATGAGGAAGTCCTCAAGGAAATGGAAGAGCAGAATACGACAGTATCTGCGAGCAGCCAGTTCCAGAACTACCAGTGGCAACGTGAAGAAAGCAACAATCGCAAGTATGAGGAACTGATGACCGTGGCAGGTGATCTGAGCAAAACACCAGAGGAGAATGCCAAAGCAACGGAGCAACTCCGTACACTGGAAGAAAAAGAAGCCAAAATCACTGGCATTGAAGAGACGCTCTCTCAACAGTATGCTAATGCGATCGTTCAAGAAGATGCCGACAAGTATAAAGTGGTGGTCCTCAGTGACAAACTGGATGTAAAACAGGCGGTATCCATTGTCGATCTGGTCATGAAAGAATTGGCGGTTTCACAGAACAAAATCAGCGTGCAATACGTCACAGAACAGTAATCCTAATCATGGAAATGCAGTCCCGGGAGCTGGTTGTACTCTCGGGCTCTTTCCATTTTTAATGATTATGATATAATACATAAAGCCATATGACCGTCCTAGTGAGACTGGCATGATGCCGAAGGAGTGAATAATGGAAATGTTTAAATTGAGTGAAATCAAAGAACTGATTAAACTGGTAGATGAAAGTTCCGTTCAAGAGTTGGAAATTGAAAATGAAGGATCACGGTTATCGATCCGCAAACCGGGCAAAACGGAGTATGTTCAAGCAGCTGCTGTGCAACCGCAAATGATTGCTGCTCCGCAAGTACAGCCGGCCGCAGTGGTAAGTGAAGCTGCACCGCAGGTCGATACTACAAGTCATTTACATAAAATTGTATCTCCTATGGTAGGTACTTTTTACAGAGCTTCCTCGCCGGAAGCGGGTCCTTTTGTGAGCGCTGGTGATAAAGTTGTTGAGAAAACAACGGTATGTATCATCGAAGCTATGAAGCTGATGAACGAGCTTGATGCGGACATCAAGGGAGAAATCGTTGAAGTGCTGGTTGAGAACGGACAGCTGGTCGAGTATGGGCAGCCCCTTTTCCTGGTGAAACCGGAATAACCGTTATAGCTGGTAAACAGCTAACCGCATGAGCTTCGAAGGAGGACAAAACGAAATGGAATTTCAAAAAATACTGATTGCGAACCGTGGAGAGATTGCGGTACGTATTATTCGTGCCTGCCGTGAAATCGGCATCTCAACGGTAGCCGTCTATTCGGAAGCGGACAAGGATTCTCTGCATGTTCGTCTTGCAGATGAGGCTTATTGTATCGGACCGACACTGTCTAAGGACAGTTACCTCAACTTCACAAACCTGATGAGTGTAGCCACACTGACGGAATGTGATGCAATCCACCCTGGTTACGGTTTTTTGGCGGAGAATGCTGATTTTGCGGAAATTTGTGAGTCTTGCAATATTACGTTTATTGGACCTTCTCCTGAAGCCATCACCAAAATGGGTGACAAGGCTGTTGCCAAACAGACGATGAAAGATGCAGGAGTACCTGTTATTCCTGGATCAGACGGCCTTGTTGAAAATATGGATGAAGCCATCATGATTGCTAGAGATATCGGATATCCTATTATTATCAAAGCTACTGCTGGTGGCGGAGGTAAGGGAATTCGTATTGCCGAAGATGAAGAAACGCTGATTAAGCAGATTACTGCTGCTCAGCAGGAAGCACAAAAGGCATTTGGCAATGCAGGTGTATATCTGGAGAAATTCCTGACAGGTATGAAACACGTGGAAATTCAGATCATTGCTGATAAACACGGAAATGCAGCACATTTGGGAGAGCGTGATTGCTCGGTTCAGCGTCGTCGCCAGAAATTGGTAGAGGAAGCTCCCTGTCCGATTCTCTCCGAAGATGTTCGTACACTGATGGGCGAAGCTGCGGTACGGGCTGCCCTTGCTGTGGATTACTCGGGAGCGGGTACATTGGAATTCCTGCTCAGCCCGAATGGCGAGTTCTATTTCATGGAAATGAATACGCGTATTCAGGTAGAGCACCCGGTTACTGAGATGGTTACTGGCGTGGATCTGATCCGTGAGATGATCTCGGTAGCTGAAGGCAACCCACTTTCATTCCGTCAGGAAGACGTGGTTATCAATGGCTGGTCCATTGAATGTCGTATCAATGCAGAAGATCCGGACCGTAACTTTATGCCATCACCAGGCAAAATCGGATTCTACCTTGCACCGGGAGGACCTGGCGTTCGTGTAGATAGTGCTGCTTATCCGGGTTATACCATTTCACCTTTCTATGACTCCATGATCGCAAAATTGATTGTGTGGGGAGCGAATCGTGAAGAGGCGATTGCCAAGATGAAGCGTGCGCTTGGGGAATTTGCGATTGAAGGCATATCTACAACTATTCCTTTCCATCAGAAATTGCTGGAGCACCCAACGTTCATTCGTGGTGACTTTGATATCAAATTTCTTGAGGAAAACGAGATTTAAAAGGTATATTGGGCTTGTTTGTCATAATGTAGCCCAAATGATATAGTATGTAATAATAAGAGCGCATGTCTCCTGCAAAGGATAAGCCCGCACCTTGCGGATGTTTGCAGGAGTTCCGGTAAAGCCGGACCGGAAGGGTTCTGAAGGTTGATTAACCTGAGTCCAGCGCCCTGACGGATGGCCGCAAACTTATCTCGCGAAAGGTGTGTTGAACAGTTATGAGTACACTACCGACTGAATTTGAACGAACGGATATCGGTGAAATCCAGATCGCACCTGAAGTTATTGAAGTGATTGCTGGATTGGCAACCCTTGAAGTGAAAGGTGTTGCAGGCATGAGTGGCGGATTCGCTGGCGGATTTGCTGAATTGCTTGGTCGCAAAAACCTTTCCAAAGGCGTTAAAGTCGAAGTGGGCCAACGTGAAGCTGCAGTTGATGTTTCTGTAATTATCGAGTATGGATACCGTCTGCCACAAGTAGCTACGGAGATTCAACAGAACGTGAAACGTTCCATCGAGAACATGACAGGATTGAATGTGAATGAAGTGAATGTGCACATTCATGACGTTCAGTTCAAGAGCACCGAGAAAGTGGAAGAGATCGACCTGAACAGTCAGCGCGTAAAATAAAAGAAGACAGATTCCCCCGGCATCATCTGCCGGGGGTTATCCCGTCTTGGACAGGTCTTCATTATAGCGAAAGCTAGATGAGGATCTGATTTTTTGCTAGTGAACAGGTTAAGTAATGTTAGTGAGCAAGGGAGGCTGTGCAGTTCGTGGCTAAAATACTGGATCGGCTTCTGTTGTTTATATACAGCATAAGCGTTGGAGCAATATCGGCAGCCGTCATTCTTCTGATTAGCGGTGTGCTGCCTTACGAATTGAATTACCAGCAGGAACAAAACGTTATTGTTGCGTCGGTTATTGCAGCAGCGATTTTGTTTATCCTGAGTTTGCGATTTTTCTACATCTCGGTTCGCCGTGAGCGTGCATCGTTGCCGTCTGTAGATCAACGTACTGAGTTTGGTGATGTACAGATTTCGATGGAGACGATTGAGAATCTCTGTTTGAAGGCAACTTCCCGTTTCCGGGGAGTACGTGATGTCAAGGCACGCATACGTGTGGTTGAGTCAGGACTGGAGATTATGATCCGTGCAGTAGTGGATGGTGAGACACCTATTCCTGCGCTGACTTCTGATCTGCAAAAGGCGATACATGATCATGTACAAGAGATTACGGGCATCCCCGTTTCTTTTGTCACGGTGTATATCGCTAATGTAACCCAGTCGCCTAACTACAAGAGTCGAGTGGAATGAGGTGAGTTTCACTGATGCTGTGGAAAGAGATTTGGGATAGTCACAGAGGCCGAATTACCGGAATTATCGGCGGCATCTTTTTTGGATTTCTTTATGTATGGATCGGTTTTTGGGATATGTTGTTCTTTGCACTCTTGGTGTTCATCGGTTATACGTTAGGCAGACGAAGCGATTCGAAGCTGGGTTCGTCCATTCCCTGGAGGGAGTGGGGGCAATGGCTTGGCGATCGCTGGCGTCCGTTTAAGTGACCTACCTGAACCCTGCAATATGTTTCTTCCGAAAATAGAGCTGTAGTTTAGGTTGCCCGTTTTTTGGAGGAAACGTATTGCAGGTTTTTTTGTGAAAAGGGATAACAATAACAATAACAATACCGTGGAAGCCATCGATCAATCTATTAATGGATTTGATGAGATGGTTGCATGGATTATAAAATAAGCATGATGACGCTCCAGACGGAGCGCTGCAGGAGGCAGGACATGAAAAGACGTTTGGCAAGGGAAATTGCAGTACAAAGTCTGTATCAGATGGAAATGAATGAGGTAGGCGCAGCAGAAGCTGTAAACATGTTGATCAATGAAGCCGCTGAAGATAATGAAACCGAAGTGGTTATCCGCGATGCAGATGTAATGCGTACCTATGTTACTGAGATTGTACAAGGAGCATGGAACAATAAAGAAGCGATTGACGGGCTGCTGGTGGATTATTTGAAAGGTTGGCAGATCAGCCGTCTGTCACGTGTAGATCGCCAAATTCTACGACTGTCAACGTATGAAATGGTGTTCCGTGATGATATTCCGGCAAAAGTGTCTGTCAACGAAGCAATCGAACTGTCCAAATATTTTGGTACAGAAGAATCCGGTAAGTTCGTCAATGGCGTACTTGGACGCATGATTCAGGAAGTTGATGCCATTAAAGCAAAATTATCTTAAGTTATGATTAATTATAGTGTGTGTTCAAAAAGACCGGTTTTCAGTATCCTTTGTAATCAAAAGCGGGCTTTTTGAACAACCTCTAAATTTATATTCACATAAGGGAGAGAGAGTACAATGACAGCATCTATTATTAACGGTAAAGAAGTATCCCAAGAGATCCGCGCAAGCATGACAACAGAAGTAAAACAGCTTAGCGAACAGGGGGTAGTACCTGGTCTGGCTGTTGTGCTCGTCGGGGAAGATCCGGCATCCCAAGTCTATGTGCGTAATAAAGAAAAAGCATGTCACGACCTCGGTTTCTACTCCGAAGTGCATCGCTTGGATGCAGATACGTCCCAAGAAGATCTGCTTGCGCTGGTGGACAAGCTGAACAATCAACAATCCATTAACGGAATTTTGGTTCAACTGCCACTGCCAAAACATATCGAAGAGAAAGCGGTCATTGATGCAATTGCCGTGGATAAAGACGTAGACGGATTCCATCCAGTCAATGTTGGTAATCTTGTTATTGGAGACGATAGTCTGCTTCCATGTACCCCGGCTGGTGTAATTGAACTGATCAAGCGCACTGGACTGGAAATGTCCGGTAAACATGCGGTAGTCATCGGAAGAAGCAACATCGTTGGCAAACCGGTATCGCTGTTGCTGCAACGTGAGAATGCAACGGTAACGATGTGTCATTCCCGCACAGCCAACATGAAAGAAATTACACGTCAGGCGGACATTCTAGTTGTAGCCATCGGCCGTGCTAATTTTGTGGATGCTGATTTTGTGAAACCGGGTGCTGTTGTTATTGATGTCGGCATGAACCGTTTGGAGAATGGCAAACTGGCAGGAGACGTTGATTTCGAGAGTGTAAAAGAAGTTTCTGGTCCAATTACACCCGTTCCTGGTGGTGTTGGTCCGATGACAATCACAATGCTGATGCAAAATACATTGATCGCTGCCAAGCGCGCTCACGGATTGGCCTAGGGTTTTGTCTGTGGCAGATCAAAAGATCTACTCCATTAAAGACCTGAACCGATACATCCGGATGAAACTGGAATCGGATCAGGTCCTGTCGGACGTCTGGCTACGCGGGGAGATTTCGAACTTCACACATCACTCCAGCGGCCATATGTATTTTACATTGAAGGACAAGGACAGCCGGATCAAGTCAATTATGTTTGCGTCCCATAACCAGCGATTACCCTTTGTACCGAAGGAGGGTGCAAGGGTTATTGCCCGTGGTAATGTCTCGGTGTATGAACGGGATGGGCAGTATCAATTCTACGCTACCCATATGCAACCGGACGGAATTGGAAGTCTGTATCTGGCATACGAACAGCTGAAGAAAAAGCTCGAGGATGAAGGGTTATTTTCACCTTCGCGGAAAAGACAGATTCCTCGTTATCCACAGACCATCGGAGTTGTAACTTCACCGACGGGAGCGGCGGTGCGAGACATCATGATCACACTCCAACGCAGATACCCTTCTGCCAAAGTTGTTTTGTATCCTGTTCTGGTTCAAGGCAAGGGTGCAGCACCTTCCATCGTCAAAGCGATTGGAAACCTAAACCGGATGGGAGAAGCCGATGTACTTATCGTTGGACGCGGAGGCGGTTCACTGGAGGAGTTGTGGGCCTTTAATGAGGAGATTGTGGCAAGAGCAATAGTCGCTTCGGATATTCCTGTCATTTCTGCGGTGGGGCACGAAACGGACTTCACTATTGCTGATTTTGCAGCCGATTTGCGTGCGGCTACACCTACAGCAGCTGCTGAGTTAGCTGTACCTAATCGAGCCGAGTTGCTTGAGCAGATCGGACAACGTCAGCGCCAGTTACAGCACAGCTTACGTCAACGTGCTGTACATAATCGTGAACGGCTCGCAAGATTACAGCGTTCGCCAGTGCTTGTTCATCCAAGACGCACCTTGATGCAACACACCGAACGACTGGATATGATGCACCAACGGCTTTTGAGAACAGTGGATACGCGTATGAAATGGACAGGAGAGAAGCAGGAGCGTCTGCGGGCAGCACTGCAACGATTCAATCCTCGTGAGCAGGTTAATGCAGCACGCCGTGAGAATGCGGCAGCACGCAGACAACTGGAACTTGCGATCAGGTCTATAACCAGATCAAAGCAACAACAGTGGAAATCATCTGTGCGGCATCTGGATGCGCTCAGCCCGCTTAAAGTCATGTCACGTGGATACAGTCTTGTCTATGACGAGCAGGAACAGCGATTAATCAAGTCCACAAAGGATGTACAGCCTGGAGATTCAATTAAGATTAAATTAACAGACGGACAGCTGGACTGTCAGGTTTGGGGAATGAAGGAGGACGACAATACCCATGGCGAATGAACCGGAATTGAATTTTGAAGAGGCAATGGCGGCATTGGAAGACATCGTAGGTCAGCTGGAACATGGTGATGTTCCGTTGGAACAGGCCATCGATCTGTTTCAACGCGGGATGAAACTTTCGCAACTTTGCGGTCTGAAGCTGGAACAAGTGGAACGCAAGATCGAAATGATCGTAGAAGAAGATGGAGAGCTTCGCAAGAAGCCTTTCGGAACTGCTGACGATGAGAGCGGTGAAGTCCATGAGTAATCGTCCTTCGTTTCAAGCATACCTCGAAGAGGTCACAGCTGGGGTGACAGAAGCGTTGAAACACACGCTTCCCGATCACTGGGATGTACCCCAATCGTTGACGGATGCGATGCAGTACTCACTCATGGCCGGAGGCAAACGCCTTCGTCCTCTTCTGGTCGTTGCTGCGGCGGAAGCCTTCGGTGCACAGCGTACAGCTGCAATGCCGGTAGCCTGCGCCGTGGAGATGGTTCATACGTATTCACTGATCCACGACGACCTGCCTGCTATGGATAATGATGATTACCGCAGGGGAAAATTAACGAATCATAAGGTATATGGTGAGGCAACAGCCATATTGGCAGGCGATGCGCTGTTAACCCATGCTTTTTATAGCATTGTTCAAGCTGGACACCGTAGCGGTGTGGCGGCAGATGCGTTGCTGTCCATCGTAGAGGACATGTCCGAACTCGCTGGAGCAAGAGGTATGGTCGGTGGCCAAGTTGCGGATATGGAAGGCGAGCAAGGCATGACTGATCTTGCACAGCTTCAATATATTCATTTGCACAAAACAGGTGACCTGATTGTTTTCTCCCTCATTGCTGGAGCACGAATCGGTGGAGCAACGGAAGGACAATTGGAAGCCTTGCGTGTATTTGGCCGTGATCTGGGGCTGGCGTTCCAAATTCAGGATGATATTCTCGACCTGACGGGTGACGAGCAGAAGATGGGCAAGAAAACACAGAGCGATGTGAATCAGCAGAAGGTAACATATCCTTATTTTATTGGCATGGAGGCTTCTGTAGCTGAGGTGAAATCCCTTACCCAATCTGCAAAAGACGCACTTGAAAGAGCTGAGTTACCTGATGCATCCAGATTGCTGGAAATTGCAGATTACCTGATGAGTCGAGACCATTAGATTCTGATAAAACGCGCTGTTTCAAAACCTGTATAACCGTGTAATGAATGTAATGTCCTTTTTCCGAGTAGATGGAAAAAGTCTGTCCCGAGTGGATGCGGGAATACATATGGAGAAGAATTTTAAATAACTTGCTGGCGAGAATGCTCGTTATCGGGAGTATAGTGCAGTAAATTATGATTCTTGTTCTTTTATGTTATAATGATTTAATGTCATTTGATTCATAATGTATATATCGATTTACAACAATAACTAAACAATCTAGGAAAGCGGGGAGATTCTCGTGCTGCTTCCACAAATTAAACAACCCAGTGATCTAAAGTCGATGTCTCAGGATGATCTTGCCCTTTTGTCGGCAGAGATCCGGCAGTTTCTGATTGAGAAACTGTCTGTTACAGGTGGGCATCTCGCACCCAACTTAGGCGTGGTTGAGCTCACGGTAGCCCTGCATTACTGCTATAACAGTCCAGCAGACAAAATGATTTTTGATGTAGGGCATCAGGCTTATGTGCATAAAGTCCTGACAGGGCGTATGGATCGCTTTGATACATTGCGTCAACATAACGGCCTGTGCGGGTTTGTCAAACGCAACGAAAGCGAACATGATGTATGGGAAGCTGGACACAGCAGTACTTCGTTGTCCGCTGCGATGGGGATGGCCCTTGCACGTGATCTGAAGGGTGAGGACAACCAAGTTATCGCGATGATTGGTGATGGAGCGCTTACAGGTGGTATGGCTTTTGAGGCTCTGAATCATATCGGTCATGAGCAGAGAAAACTGATGGTTATTCTGAATGATAATGAAATGTCCATTGCTCCAAACGTTGGGGCCATGCATAAATATTTGAGCAAGATTCGTTCGGATCGTCATTATCTGAAAGCAAAAGATGATGTCGAAGGGATGCTTAAAAAAATTCCAGCTATCGGAGATCGATTGGCCAAATCGGCAAGCTGGATCAAAGACAGTGTCAAATATATGATGGTACCAGGTGTTCTTTTCGAAGAACTGGGCTTCACGTATTTGGGACCGATTGATGGGCACGATATTCCCAAATTGATTGAAACCTTCAAACAGGCAGATAACGTTGATGGCCCTGTGCTCGTTCACGTGCTCACGACCAAAGGTAAAGGTTATCAGCCAGCAGAAGCCGATTCGCACAAGTGGCATGGGATTTCACCGTACAAAATTGAATCTGGGCAAGTGCTGAAGGCAGTTGGAAAACCGATGTACACGGAAGTGTTTGGCCAAACGTTAATTGATCTTGCGAAGCAGGATAAGCGGATCGTAGCTGTAACGCCAGCAATGCCTACAGGATCAGGTCTCATTCCTTTTAGTAAGGAATTTCCTGACCGCATGATTGACGTAGGGATCGCAGAACAGCATGCGGCAACCATGTGTGCTGCACTGGCTATGGAAGGCTTGAAGCCGGTCTTTGCCGTGTATTCTACGTTTATGCAACGTGCATATGATCAGATTGTACATGATATTTGCCGTCATAACGCTAACGTGATGTTTGCTATTGACCGTGCCGGGTTTGTTGGTCCGGATGGGGAAACACATCAAGGGGTATACGATGTGGCATTTATGCGCCATATTCCAAATATCGTCTTGATGATGCCAAAAGACGAAAATGAATTGCGCCACATGATGAAAACGGCGCTTGATTATAATGAAGGTCCAATTGCTTACCGTTATCCACGAAACAATGTGGTCGGTGTGCCTTTGGATGATGTACTTGTTCCGATTCCAATCGGATCATGGGAGCAACTGCGTCCATCAGAGGGATATGCTGTCATCGCTTCAGGGTCGATGGTGCAGCTTGCAGAAGAAGCAGCAGAGATGGTGAAGCGGGAAGGGATCACAGCAGGCGTAATCAACGCTCGCTTCCTCAAACCTCTTGACGAGCAAATGTTGCGTGATTTAGCTGTTCGAGGCACCAAATTGATTGTACTTGAAGAAACATCCCAAGCAGGCAGCATGGGTAGTGCAGTGCTGGAGTTTTATGCAGAACAGGGACTACATGATGTTCATGTACAATTGATGGGGATTCCGGATCGCTTCATCGAGCATGGCAGTATTAAGGAACAACGTGAGGAAGTGGGTCTTACCGTTGAAAATGTATGTGCTGAACTGCGCAAGATGGCTGTTCAATCATCTTACGGCATACCCAAAACACGTTTTCCTTCGTAAATTTACATGATAGGAGACAGACATGTCACTCCCGAAAGAACGAATTGATGTTCTGCTGGTTGAGCAGGGCTATTATGAAAGTCGTGAGAAGGCAAAAGCTGCAATCATGGCTGGACTGGTATATGCCAATAATGAGCCAATCGAAAAGGCGGGCATGAAAATTCCAAGGGAAGCCGAGCTGAAAGTTAAAGGCTCGGTACATCCCTACGTCGGAAGAGGCGGATTGAAGCTCGAAAAAGCGATCCGTCATTTCGGCCTTGATATGAATGGACTTGTCATGCTCGACATTGGTTCATCCACCGGTGGATTTACGGATTGTGCACTTCAGCATGGCGCGTCTCACGTCTACGCTATTGATGTGGGGTATAATCAGCTCGACTGGTCTTTGCGTAATGATGAGCGGGTTACTGTTATGGAACGAACCAATTTCCGCTATGTGACTCCTGAAGATCTGACGGGACCCGTCCCGAACTTTGCGAGCATTGATGTGTCGTTCATTTCACTGCGAATCATATTGCCGCCACTTCTGGCTCTTTTGAAACAACCTGCAGATATCGTTGCATTGATTAAACCTCAATTTGAGGCAGGGCGTGAAAAAGTAGGCAAGTCCGGTGTGGTACGTGATACGAAGGTACACAAGGATGTATTGCAGACGATGCTTCATTTTGCCAGTCAACTTGGTTTGCATCTGCAGAGTTTGACTTTTTCACCGATAACCGGTGGAGAAGGTAATATAGAATTTCTCGCACATTGGCGTCTGGAAGCACCAGAGGCCACACAACCAGAGATCGATCCAGCTTCACTTGACGCACTTGCGGAGCAAGTTGCAAAGGAAGCAGCTCATACATTTACGGGAAACTCATCATAAGATGGGTTTCTTTTCGCTGGAAAGGTGATTGATGTAAAGGGAAATCGTTACTGAACCTCGAATATGTCTTCGAGGTGAGCGATAATGGATGGTCAATATGACACAATCTTTATAGGTGTACTTGCTGTCTGTTTGATCTTGTGGCTGTTCTTTGGCTTGCGTAATTGGGTGAACCGACCGATGCCGGTAAGCTTGTCCGGAATGCAACTGAACGTGAAGATTCAGGATTCCCCGGCCTTGGATTTGCTTGAAGCACAGGGTTACGAAGTCATCGGTGGCAAAATGAAAGTCCCTCTGGCTTTTGAGGCCAATGAATCCGTTTATTACAGCAGGTTATTCATTGATTATGTTGCAGAACGTGAGGATCTGAGATACTTGGTGAAAACTTCTCGTCGCAGACAGCCAATTGAAATGACCGGCCCTGCGCTAAGAGATCGCTTCCTCAATTATCTGTTGTTATATCCTGGCTGTGAAGGATTGCTGTATGTTGACGTGGAGGATTCCGATATTAAGTTAATCAGGCTCATGGACTATCAGGAAGATGTGTATGATGGGGATGATCTGGACTAATATAAAAAGATGAACATTGCAGGGCAAAGTCTGCGGCGAACTACAATTGCTGCTTTATTGCAATACATTTAACTGGAGGCATGTATGAAAGGACAAAGGCACATCAAGATTCGTGAAATCATTAGTCAAAATGAAATTGAGACCCAGGATGATCTGGTTGAAGCACTACGCAAATCAGGTTTTCAGGTGACTCAGGCGACGGTATCCCGAGATATCAAGGAACTTCTGTTAATCAAGATTCCGATGGATGACGGAAGATACAAGTACTCTTTGCCAACAGATCAACGATATAATCCGATTCAAAAGTTGAAGCGTGCACTCGTTGACAACTTCTTGCACATTGATCACACCAACAATCTGGTTGTGATGAAATGTTTGCCGGGAACAGCCAACTCCATTGCAGCTTTGCTTGATAATATTGAGTGGAATGAAGTCATGGGCACGATCTGTGGAGATGATACCATTCTGATTATCTGCCGGACTGAAGGTAACAGCGTGACCGTTATTGAACGCATTATGGGTTATATTGCTTAAATTAATGGTTCAAAAACATAATTTCTGAGTTAGTCATCCGGAGGTGTTTTTGCAGATGTTAGTTACGTTATCGATTCGAAATCTGGCTGTGGTGGAAGAAGTGGACGTTGTATTCCATCCGGGATTCCATGTACTTTCAGGGGAAACGGGTGCAGGGAAGTCGATTATTATAGATGCACTTGGCTTAATTGCTGGTGGACGAAGTTCAGCTGATCTGATCCGGTACGGATGTGAGAAGGCAGAGATGGAAGCCCTTTTCGAGATGGAGCAGAGTCATCCGGTCTGGCTGACGTTAGAGAAGCTCGGTATCCATTGTGAGCCTGAAGAGCATTTGGTTATTCGGCGTGAGCTGAATACTCAAGGGAAGAGTACGTCCCGCATTAATGGGCAATTGGTCAATCTGACCATGCTGCGGGAAGTAGGCGAGAAGCTAATCAATATCCATGGACAACATGAACATCAGAGTTTGCTGCGTGCAGAGGGTCATCTGGGGCTTCTCGATACCTATGGCTCGGAAGTCATCGGACCTGTCAAAGTGAAGTACCAGGAGCGCTACAGCAAGTTTATCACGGCGGAAAAAGAACTGCGTGCGCTTCAGGAGTCCAGTCAGCGGGCATATCAACTCTTGGACATGTATCGCTTTCAGCTTGAGGAGATCGCAGCGGCAAGCCTTACACGAGGCGAGGATGAATTACTCGGGGAAGAACGGGTCAAACTATCCCATAGTGAGAAAATGATGGACAGTGTTGCTGGTGCATATGATCTGCTCAGTGGTCAACGCGGTCTTGAAGCTGTGAGCATTGCTCTTTCAAGAATTGAAGACATTTCTGGATATGATAGCAAAGGACTGCAACCAATTGTAGAGCAGCTGCAATCCGCATTTTATCAATTGGAAGATGCGACATTCCAGCTAAGGGATTACCGGGAGAAGATTGAATTTAATCCGGCAAGGTTGGAAGAAGTGGAGCAAAGGCTCAATCTGATTTCTGGCCTCAGACGGAAATACGGAGACAGTGTTGAACTTATTCTGAGTTATTATGATCAGATTAGCCATGAAACCGACCAACTGGAGAACAAGGACGAACGGCTGGAGAAATTGCGAGCTGAACGTGACAAAATGCTGAACCTTGTGATGGAGTCTGCAGAAGAACTCAGCAAGGTTCGCAAACAATGCGCAGAGGAACTTGCTGCACAGGTGGAAAGTGAACTCAAGGATCTGCAAATGGAACGGACTACACTGCGTGTTCAGATTACTCCATTCGAAGATCCGAAGGGCATTGAATGGAATGGACGCCGTATTCGTCTGAATCGTCAGGGTGCGGACAATGCGGAATTCCTGATCTCACCGAACCCGGGCGAGCCATTACGACCACTTGGCAAGATTGCTTCAGGTGGTGAGTTGTCGAGAATGATGTTGGCGATGAAGAGTATCTTTGCGCGACATGACCGGATACCTGTGTTGATTTTTGATGAAGTTGATACTGGTGTTAGCGGTAGAGCAGCTCAATCCATTGCGGAAAAACTGTTCCGCTTGTCTTCGACTTGTCAGGTTTTCTCAATAACTCACTTACCACAAGTGGCTTGTATGGCAGATCATCAGTATCTCATTGAGAAACATGTCTACGATGGACGGACGATGACGCAGGTGGAATCGCTGTCAGACGAAGGCAGAGTGAAGGAATTGGCACGTATGCTGGGCGGCGTGGAAATTACAGAAAAAACGCTGCATCACGCACAGGAAATGCTGAATTTGGCGGAAGCCAAAAAAGGGTGAAACGGACGGCTGGCGTAATGATTGACAGTAATAAAAGCCTGGGGGCGAGGTTATCTTATAGGTACGCAATTGGCGACCACCTTTCGTCAAGCGAAAGAAGCAAAGGGAGTGTGACAGCCATTGAATTCCCCCCTCAGGAAGAAATTGCTAGGTCTTTTATTTGCCTTCTTTCTTTGTGTGATTAGCCAGGCCATTCAGCCTGTGCAAAGTTATGCTTCACTGCCGGATGAATTGCAGGTGTTTGCTGGCAGGCAAGCGGATGTCCGGCTCGCTGTACCTGCTGCTTCAAGCGCCGTTATAGATCGTCCCGATATCGTTGGTTTGGATGATCAGGCAGCGATGCATGTTACCAGGCAACAACCTTTGCATCTTAACCCTCAACAGACGGGACATGCCAAATTAACGTTGAAGTTGTGGGGTAAAATTCCGGTTAAAACAGTCCATGTAAATGTGATACCGGATTTGCGTGTTGTACCCGGGGGTCAAACGATTGGCGTCAAAGTTAAATCGGCAGGCATTCTGGTGGTTGGTCATCATCTGGTCCATTCCGGGCAGGATGAGCGTGTATCGCCTGGAGAAAACGCAGGCATTAAGCTTGGAGATCTGATCACGCATATGGATGGTAAACGCCTTGATGGCGTGGCAGGTGTCTCTGAAGCCGTTGAACTTGCAGGTAAAAGTAAAAAAGGTATTGATGTTGTGTTAAAACGTGGTAAGGAAACGGTTAAGACACGATTGACTCCGGCGTATGACTCCGAGGATCAAGCGTGGAGGCTTGGTTTATACATTCGTGATTCTGCAGCCGGCGTTGGCACACTTACCTTCTATGCTCCCGATCAGGGCGTATACGGCGCACTGGGCCATGTCATCACAGATATGAACACACAAACATCTATTGTTGTGGGTAGTGGTCAGATTGTTCAGTCCAATGTGACGTCCATTTCAAAAAGTGAGACCGGTGATCCGGGTGAAAAACGTGCTCATTTCCTCAAGGAAAGCAAGATTTTGGGCAATATTGAACGTAATACGGCTTTTGGCATCTTTGGTAAAATGTCCGGAAATCCTGAGCACAGTCTCTATTCAAAAGGTATTCCCGTCGCTTTCTCTCATGAAGTGAAAGAAGGACCGGCCGAGATACTTACCGTGGTTGACGGTCAACAAGTTGAACGCTTCTCCATTGACATTGTCCATGTGGCAGATCAAACGGAGCCAGCAACGAAGGGTCTGGTACTTCGCATCACGGACCCGAAACTGCTGGATAAAACCGGAGGTATCGTTCAAGGGATGAGTGGCAGCCCCATTGTACAGAATGGTAAGTTGATCGGTGCAGTTACTCATGTATTCGTGAATGATCCGAAATCGGGTTACGGTTGCTTCATTGAATGGATGTTACAAGATGCTGGCGTTATGATGAAAAAGGAAAACGATAAGAACCTCAAGGCTGGCTAATCAGCCCTGAGGTTCTTTTTTGTCGAAAGCAAACATAATATATCGGATAATGAAATAAATTATTTATTATATAGGATCAAGAAAAAAAAATAAAGAAAAATAATTTTCGACAGGAGGAATTTAACTTGCTGTGTCGAAAATTTAACCTGTAAGGAAATGTACGAAACGATGTTTAATTTAAAGGAGGATACCGTTTTGCAAAAAATTGAGGTATTGCTGGCCGATGATAATCGTGAATTTACGAATTTGCTTGCCGAATATATATCTGAGCAGGAAGATATGGAAGTAACCGGTATTGCATACAATGGAGAAGAAGTACTGCAATTGCTGGAGCAAACTCGGGATGTGCCGGATGTATTGATTCTGGATATTATCATGCCTCATCTGGACGGTCTGGGTGTGCTTGAGCGCTTGCGCAACCTGAACCTGTCTCCACAGCCAAAAGTCATTATGCTTACGGCATTCGGACAAGAGAATATCACACAGCGTGCCGTGCAACTCGGAGCTTCTTATTATATTCTCAAGCCGTTTGACATGGAAGTGCTTGCGAATCGTGTGCGTCAACTGGTTGGAACACAGACCGCGATGTCCACGAGCAGCGGATCATCCATGTTCATGAAATCCAATGTTGTGCCAATGGGCAAACACAAAAATCTGGATGCAAGCATTACGTCCATCATACATGAAATCGGCGTTCCTGCGCATATTAAAGGATATCAGTATTTGCGCGAAGCCATTACGATGGTGTATAACAATATCGAAATTTTGGGAGCCATCACCAAAACACTGTATCCGGCGATTGCCGAAAAATTCAAAACAACGCCGTCCCGCGTCGAACGTGCCATCCGTCATGCCATTGAAGTGGCGTGGACTCGCGGTAACATCGACAGCATCAGCCACTTGTTTGGTTATACAATCAACATCAGCAAGTCGAAACCAACAAATAGCGAGTTCATCGCGATGGTTGCAGACAAGCTGAGAATTGAGCATAAGGTAAGCTGAAAGGGTCAGGAGTAGTGATTGGGCAAGAAATTTTGGATTCAGATTAGATTCTAGCCACATGAATTATGGCGGCTTATATCTGAATTCGTTCATTTCATGCCTGTAAACTTTTGTGAATATATGCCAACGAATACCGTCATTTTATTGGATTAAAGATATCCAATAATTGACGGTATTTTTGGATAACGAAATAACTCAGATCATGATGATGAAATTTAATTTTGCATCATTGTTACTTAATTTTGAGATTAAACAATAAAGAAAGTTCCCTATAGCAAAATTCAGAAAAAGGAAATATTTCATAAACTTTTACCTCCAGTTAACGCTTTTTCAAGTAGAAAGTGGTACGATGTGACCATTGACAAAGACCTACATATATATTTGAAAAGTTCGGATTAGATGCTACGAACAGAGGAGTAGAATAGTATGTTTACGCAAATAGGCAAGATTGCTGAACCGATTCCTGTAGTACAATCTGATACAAAATGTGATATCGTTTTTCATCTTTTCAAGTCTAACCCTAGTCTGGAAGGTATAGCTGTTATGGGGGAGAAGGGTGTGTCATTAATGATGCGGCCCCGATTCTTTCAGCAGATTGGCACCCAGTATGGCTATAATCTGTATATGGGACGTCCTGTAGAACTGGTGATGAACACGCAGGCGCTGGTCGTGGATTATACGGAACAGATTACAGATGTCAGTGTTCTAGCCATGGACCGAGATGAAGGGGAAATATATGATCTTGTGTTGGTCACGTCAGGGGAAAGTTTCTATGGAGCTGTGAGTATTCGACGTTTGCTACTCGCTGTTGCTGACGTACGGGCTGAAATGGCGATATTTATGAACCCACTGACTGGCCTTCCAGGTAATCATATCATAGATGAAAGGCTGTCTCAGGCGCTTCAGATGGACCATTTTAGCGTACTGTACGTTGATCTCGATCAGTTCAAATCTTACAATGATAGCTATGGCTTCAAAATGGGGGATCAGCTTATTCAGGCGACAGCTAACTTGCTTCGTAAGCTATTTGTTCCGCCTGAAGCTTTTCTTGGACATATCGGTGGTGATGATTTTATTACAATCCTGAATCACCATGATTACAAACATATTAGTGAGGAAGTCATCTCAGGTTTTGAGGAAATGAAAAAGACGTTTTACAACGAACATGATTGGCATAATCAATATGTTCTGGGAGAAGGGCGTTCCGGGCTGAATCGGCCCATTCCTCTCGTGTCGGTATCTATCGCCGTTGTAACCAACAGCAAGCAAAAATATGAAAACATTGATCAGATTATTGATGAGGCCACACGCATCAAAAAAGGTTGTAAAGCGATTGCTGGAAGTATCATCTGTGCCAATGATACCGCCAGTACTCCGTGTTAGACATAAGAAATAATCATAGTAGCTACAACTACTAAAGTTAAAGATACAAGAAAAACCGCTACTTATCAGGAGTTAGTCACCTGTAATAGCGGTTTTTCTATTATGTGATGCCAGTCGAGTGCTGTGTTGCGAAAACACTTCAACCTCATTATGTATACATATTAATATGTTTGATCAATGTGTACTTAGATTCGAATATCGACGGATGGATATGAAGTAGCAGGAGATGTAGAAGCTGTAGTTTGCGGACTGTTTCCTGATTCCTGATCTGTGGTTCCGCCATCTGACGGGTGCTCCTTACTTCCTGTTTTCTTTCCGTCATTAATTTCCTGATCTTCTTCACCAGATGTTGCAGAGATAGGTGGTTGTATTCCTTTTTTAGGTGCGGGCTGATGGATCTCTTCCACCAGTTCCCCAATCTTCTGATTGACCTTATTTAACTGGGAGTTGATGTCCTGGACGGTCTCTCGCTTTGCCTGAAAGACGGTGCGTTCTGAATTTTCCAACATCATTGATTTGCCTAGATCGAGATCATTTGCGGGAGGATTGATCTCTAGAACAAGTCGGTCGAATCGGGTCTCTCCTTCAGTGGTCTGAATGGAGCCCTGCATGCGATCGCGCAAACCGACCAGCTTACCCAATTGATCATAAGTCTGACTATGCTTGATTAGGTGATCCAGTGAAGGGGCTTGTGCCTCGTCGGTTGGTTTGGGTTGTTGCTGTTGAGTCTTTTCGGGCTGTCTTAATTTGTTCTTTTCTTGCAATTCCTCTGCTTTAATTTGGGCAATCTGGCTGTCGATCTGGGAAATGGAGCTTGTTAAGGATTTAATCCGTTGAGCTTTGGTTTTGGTATCCAACTCGTCATTAGTTTTTACACTTTGCATTTCTTCATTGAGCCGGATCTTCTGCTGCATGAGTCCCTGAATTTCTTTATCCCGACTGGAGACTTGATTCCCGGGAGTGAAACTGCTTTTGGTTGCAGATGAGATTGAATTCATATCCTCTGTTCTCCTTCTACTCTTTATCATGGTTCTATTTACATATATCGGATTTTAAGAGAAGGATTTGAATAGCTCTTTTTCGTCTGAATGGATTCATATACATCGGTTGTATTGCGTACTTCATCATAATAATTGATAATGGTTATCAATAAGTGGGTAGAGACAGACACAATTTATGTAGACGGAGATGGGTTAGCAAAATGTGGAATGATTATTATATCCTCTGGAACTATGCTGCGGTGAGTATAACAGATATCCGTTACATGGAATTAGAGGCATATGAAAAGATGAAATACAAATTTCCGACAAGTACCTTTGTACTCACCATTCAAGGTGATGCTGGAGTGACGATTGACAATCAAACATATGACGTGAGTCGCTTTTATGTTCTCCATGGGGGAAAAGGGAGTAAGTTGGTGATTCAAGCAGGCGAATCCGGATTGCGCCTATATTACTTGATGTACAAAGCAAACCTACCTAGTGGAGGGAGAAACGATCTGGGAAGGTTAATGGAGCGAATCAATCCGTTCCAAATGAACTATGGCTTTACCCCCAATACGCCAACCATTTTATATGAGCAATTGAAACAGATGCACGTTTTGTGGGATCAAAAGAACCCCATTCATCACTTTCAGGCCAAGAGTTTGTTCTATGCATTTGTGGAGCAGATCTCATCACAGATTCCTCGTATATCCAATCGCTATCCAAGTATGTTGGATCAGGTCAGCAAAGTCATTGAAATTGTAGAGTCTTCCTACACTCAGCCACTTACGCTTCATGTTTTGGCAGAAATGATTGGTACCAGCCCCAGAAGTTTGTCACGCAAGTTCAAACAGTCGACTGGAACCAGTCCCATCGATTATCTGATTCAGTTTCGTTTGTTCAAAGCAAAGGAGATGTTGCTGCAAACAGACGCCACGTTGGATGAGATTGCAGCCGGCATCGGTTATCCGGATGGATATTATTTGGGACGTATGTTCAAGAAACATACAGGTCTTTCTCCTTTGCAATTTAAAGAAAAGACCTCAGCACCCTTATATTGGCCTGATCTGACATTAGGCATGGCGCGAAATGACATTTTCAGAGGTGGAAGTGGAAGGTATGTTTATACTGATGGTGATAATCATTATCAATATAAGCATGGAGGGTCAATAAATATGAACAGACAGACAAGAACGGGAATGCTACTTAGTATTCTATTAAGTCTTACATTACTGTTAAGTGCCTGCTCTACAGGTGTTGCCAGTAATTCGAGTGGGGATGCTTCCGGAAGCAATAATACGTCAAGTTCTACTAAGACAGTAACAGCGGAGAATCAAAGCAAAACATCGGAACCCCGCACAGTCTCAACGGTTAAGGGAGATATTACAATCCCGGCTGAACCTAAACGGATTGTGGTTGACTTGTATTTGGGAAGTCTGATCGCCCTAGGGATCAAACCTGTGGGTACACCCGAGATGAACCTCAAAAATCCGTATTTTATCAAATCACTTGAGGGTGTGCAGAATATTGGTGAATATGAAACCATTTCGCTCGAAAAGGTGTTGGAACTTGAACCGGATCTCATTGTGACAGGTAATCCTGATTTATTTGATTCCTTTAGCAAAATTGCACCTACCTTGGTTGTACCTTATGGCGAATTGAAAAACACCCACGAAGAAATTGCCTATTTCGGTGAAGTCCTGAATAAAGAAAAAGAATCTGAGGCATGGTTAACCGATTATGACGCAAGAATTGCAGATGCCAAGAAGCGCGTTCATGAGGCGATTGATCCGCAGGCCGAGGTGTCGGTCATGCAGTTCTATGATAAAGCACCGTTGGCCTTTGGTGATAATTTTGGTCGGGGAGGTCAGGCAGTCTACAGCGCGCTCGGGCTGAATCCTCCTGCAGATAAAAAAGAGATTTTAATGAAGGATCAACTGGTTGAAGTTTCATCGGAAGCGATTCCTGAGTTCGCCGGAGACTACATCATTCTAACAGCAGATAATCTGACCCTGGAAGAGTTGAAATCGAAACCGGTCTGGAGTTCACTGGATGCTGTTAAAAATGATCGTGTGTTTATCTGGAGCCCGGATCGTTCATGGTACTTTGACCCGATTGCAACATTGGACCAAACAGAGGAATTGGCCGCCTGGTTTACGAAGATCTCTGAACCAAAATAAGCATAACAAGTGATGGATGAGATGAAATCCAATTCCACTCTAAATTACAGTTGATAATGAAAATTATTATCATTTATAATAAAGGTATATTAGTGAACCTCTGCTACACATATGTTATCGTATGTGTGGCAGAATGATGACCTTGTAAGGCCTTTATTCCGGGTGAGGTTGGGATTGGAGAGTATTCGATGCAATTAGACGAACAGATGAAATGCTGGAATCATGCCGCTGTTAAGGTTCTGGATATACGCCGAATCGTTATGGAGGCAGGGGCACAACTGAGTTCTTACACACTTCCGGCAAATGGTTTTATATATACGATTCGAGGAGCGGCTGTGCTTCAGTTGGATGGACAAACATACAAGGCTGAGCGGTTCTACATGCTTCATGGGGCGAAAGGATCTTCACTGGATATCCAAACCAACGAAGATTTTGAATATATTCTGCTCTATTACAGAGCATTCCTTGCCTTTCCTAGTTATCGTAAAAAGTGGTTATTGGCACAGCCGGAAGTTGCGCCGTTCTCTTTGCAATATGGATTTGCACCGAGCAGTCCGCTGGGGTTGTTACGTTACCTTGATGAGCTTGAGGATGCATGGATTCAATCTGGGAGTTTGGATCTGCTTCATACAAAAAGTTTATTTTACCAGTTCATTCATGAAATGATGGTTCAGTTGGCAGAGCAGGAGATCAAAACAGAGCTTGCTGACCCGGTGAAACAAACACTTCGTTATATACAGAACCATTATAGGGAACAGGTCACGCTTGATTTCCTGGCTGAACAATTCAACTACAGCTCCCGTCATTTATCCATGCAATTCAAACGACAGACGGGTCACAGTCCCATTGATTATTTAATTCAGACCCGAATCGCTAAGGCTCGCAATCTGCTTTTGCGATCTGATGCAACGCTGAGTGAAATTGCAGCAGAAGTAGGTTATTCGGATGTGTATTATTTTAGTCGTATCTTCAAAAAACATGTGGGGATCTCTCCGATACAGTATCAACGAAAGATGAGAGAAGAAGCGAGAACAGAGGATCGTCCATTGGTAATCTCTGAATCGTCCATTGGCCGAAGATGGAAGTCGGGATATATTGATTATGAGAATCATTATCAATATATAGACGGAGGGTCTACACCAATGAAAAGAAGAAAAACAAGTTCCAGTATGATTATGGTTGCCTTATTGAGCATAACGATGCTCCTCGCAGCCTGCTCTTCGGGTACAGCAACAACACCAGCAGCTGGCGAAGGAACGGGTGCCAGTTCCAATAACAGCAGTACGGCAGTATCATCAGATACAGGAAGCCAGACGAACAAAGACAATGAAACACGCACGGTCTCAACGGTTAAGGGCGATGTAGTTGTTCCAGCGAATCCAAAACGGGTTGTTGTGCTGTATCTCCAGGGAGACGTTGTTGCGCTTGGGATTAAGCCAATTGCTACATCTGAAGTATTCAACGGAGCTGCCTACAAGAGTGAGCTTGAAGGTGTAAATTCACTAGGCACCTGGTTCGAACCGAATCCTGAAGCTGTCATTGACCTTGATCCGGATCTGATCATTGTTCCTTCAGAAGAGACGTATACGTTGTTAAAGGATATCGCACCTACGGTATATATTCCATACGAGAAAATGACAACAGAAGAAAGACTCCAGAGTATAGCGAGTATTTTTGGCAAAGAACAGGAAGCTGAGACATTAATCAATAATCTCAATAGCAAAGTCGAAGAGAGTAAGCAAACACTAGCAGATGCAGGCATATTGGACAAAACGGTTTCCATTGTGGAGGGCGGTTTGAAAGGTATGGTTGTTGTAGAGAGCAAGCAATATGGCCGAGGATCTCAGGCACTATATGAATACTTGGGGATGAAAGCACCTGAAGTGGTACAAAAGAAAATTGATGTAGTTTCGGAAGCGGGAGGCTCTAATCTATCCATGGAAGTACTGCCTGAATATATCGGGGACTACGTGTTTCGTTCGGTGTATGAAGGGGCAGATAACCTTACGGATGATCCAATATGGAGTAGCATCCCGGCTGTTAAAGAAGGTCGCCTAATTGAAATTGATTTTGATTTCTTCTACTATTCGGATATCTATTCAATCAATAAACAAATTGATTTTGTCGTTGAAAAGCTGTTGGCGGCTCCAAGAGCCCAATAGTAAAGAGCAGATGTGTTCGTAGAATTTTTGTACAAGAAATGTTTGTTTTTTAGCCATTGTAATTTGATAAGATTACCATTACACTAGGATTTAAGTGATAATGAGAATCGATATCAAATACTCGATGTTCTGGATCGAATTAACGGAGGTATTTTTAATATGAATCAGCAGTTGGAACTTTATGATGTAACCATTATCGGCGGTGGCCCTGCGGGCATGTACTCTGCCTTTTATAGCGGCATGCGAGATATGAAGACCAAGTTGATTGAGGCACGTGACAGATTGGGAGGTCGCATGCTCTTTTATCCGGAGAAAATGATCTGGGATGTCGGGGGTGTGACGCCAATTCTGTGTGAAGATCTGATCAAACAATTGGAAGAACAGGCAAAAACTTTTGAGCCAACCCTCGTATTTGAACAACAGATCGAAGGATTCGAGCGTCAACCTGATGGCACAATTCTGCTAACTTCTGCAACAGGTGAGCAACACTGGACACGTACCGTCATTATGGCAATCGGATATGGTATATATAAAATGGCCAAGCTGGAGCTTGAAGGTGCAGACCGTTACGAGGTCAGCAATCTGCACTATACCGTGCAAGAACTGGAGCCATTCCGTGGTAAACGCGTGTTGATCTCGGGTGGAGGCGACTCTGCTGTGGACTGGGCGAATGAACTGGAAGCCCTGGCAGAGCAAGTAACGGTTGTGCATCGTCGTGACCGCTTTGGCGGGTTGGAGCGTAATGTACTGCGTATGAGAGAATCCTCTGTAGATGTCCGTACACCATATGCGGTAGAGACCTTGCATAGTATGAGTGGTGATGTGATTGAACAGGTGACCATCTCACACGTGGACACAGGTGAAACTGAACTGCTTGAAGTCGATGCTGTCATTGTAAATCACGGCATGAAGAGTGACTTTGGTCCAATCCGGGATTGGGGACTTGATCTTGGCGAATGGCATGTCACTACAACGGAGAGATTGCAAACCAATATTCCCGGTGTTTTTGCCGCAGGTGATTTTGTAGATTATGGTAGCAAACTGTATTTGATTGCTGGTACTTTCACTGATGCAGCCCTAGCGGTAAACAGTGCAAAGCTTTACATGGACCCTGAAGCGGAAAAAGTGGCTTATGTTTCTTCCCATAACAGTCGCTTTAAGGAGAAAAATAAAGCTCTTGGCGTTGTAGAAGAATAAAGGTCTGCGATCGGTTATATTAAGATGACTTCGGGTTCATTCCGAAGTCATCTTTTTTGCATAAAATGGGTAATAAGAAGGCATAATTGCACAAGATAGAACAGGCTTAGAATTGAACATGAACCGCCAAATGTCTATAATAAGCCTGAGAAACTGTGGAATAACAACTATATAAATTGAAATAATCATTTACACGATAACGGAGAGGACAGAAAAAATCTGAAAAAGCGAAGCGGGCGCCTTTATCACCGGATTTTCCCTTGAGAAAAAGGGAATCGAAAAAATCTGGGGATAACAGCGATTGGAAGATTGTTCTGTCATCGTAGTGCCAGTGTAAATAAACTTTAATTCAACTTATATAGATACTATAACTAGATCAGAGTGGAGTGCAGCGTATGAAAAAGGGATCACAGCCACAACGAGGTTTCACCTTCATCCAGCGGTGGTTCAAACGATCTGATAAAAAAAAGATCAAATGGTCTGAAATGTATCTCGCACTGGCTGGCGCGCTTCATCGCTTGTTGGTTGAAGGTCGGCGTGAACGCTCAGCAGCCAAACGGCTGCATCAGGACTTGCCTATTAACGTGTTGGGCGAGATGAAGCTAGAGCCAGGGGATATTGTGTACACGCCAAGCTCAGAATCAACGTATTACGCCGGGCATATGGGCATTATCGGTCTCGACGGAAAAGTGTATCATGTGCATCCTTATGGGCCTGTATTTGCTGATTCATTAGAGTGGTATCTCACGCGTTTTTATGAAGGAGATCGCTTTATTGTATTCCGTTCCAGACTGAATGAGGCAGGCATGAAAGCAGCCGGGTGGGTACATGACCATTACAAGCAGGTGAAATTCTACCGTTTGCAGACCAATTTGCGCAGTATTGAGCGCAATTATTGCTCCAAGTTTATATATCAGGCTTATCAGTTCACATCGGGACTGGATCTGTGGAGCCGCAAATTTACCCGAATGAATCAGGGGTATATCTATCCATTTCGAATTGAGCGCTCATCAGAGCTGGACGTTCTGGGAACTTTTTATAAATAAGGCTGGAACCGACTAAAATACTGTTCTTCCGAAAAAAAGGAGAGCAGGTTCTGTCGGTTTTTTTTATATGTGTAGAGATTAAAAACAGGAAAAACGCTCAAAACGTCGAATAGATTATGAGATAGGCACGCACAACTTGGAATCGTATACATAAAAAAAGGCGAGATAATTTTTAGCCCAGAGTAAAAAAATGACTACGAAGTAGACGAACAAGAAAGAGTGAAGCGAGATGAAATGGCCGGGTTTCTTACAACGATTCCGACCGAACAAAAACGTGGTTAAGCTATCGGACTATATCCCAAAAAAGGAAAGGAGGCACTACTGTTCCATATGCAAGAAAAACGTTAAATCGGTCGTGCATTATGCGGCGCCACAGGGAAATGTTTCAGGTGTATGCAGTTCTTGTAAGTCTTTGGCGGATGAACGTGGAATGTTTCCCATTTAATAAGAAGAGATGCGCTCAGGAAATAAGAATTTTTTGATTTATGCGCGTTTTTGTAGTACATTAGCAAATGTATTCGAAGGAGGATTCTAATGTACTCAGGTAGACAAGACGATACTTTATACATCATGACCTACACCTTAAACAGCGGTATCAAGGGTACGGTTCCACTGTCTAATAAGCAGATTATTGAGTGGCTGGATTGCTACAGAAATGAGAAGCGCTTCGTGACCGAAATCGGCAAGGAGTTTTTTGGATTGAATGCAGGATTGGTAGCAGACTTCAAGGTTCAAAATCATTTATCGGATTATCAGCAGACCATTATGCCTACACAGCAGCAGGATAACCTGGAACGCTTGTCCAGTGCTTATAAATCAACCGAGTTATTAATGAAGATTGATTGTAAATGTGGCACGGCTTATGTGACGGAATCCCCATACAAGCGCACAAAATGGTACTGTACAAAGTGTAAAGAGATTGTATTTTTGGATGCCAAAAAAGGAATGGTGGAAACGTCGCGTGGTGACGCTTACTACATGACCAACAAATATTTTGTTTCCCGTGACTAGCGGGAAGTGACTCTGGAAGCATCGCTGCGAAGCGGTGCTTTTTTGTGCGAATGTTTGCTCTATAACAAAAAAAGCCCCAAGGGGCCTTTTTGGAAGATATCAAAAATCTTTTAGCAATTATGATGAGCATTCAACTTTGTGAGGAGGAATGAAGCAGCAACGACAGCGTGGCTCGTAAGCTTCTGAATCGCCAATCATGACAACCGGACCCAAGGTAACAGGCTCCCCATTGACGATACGTTGCGTAAAGGCTGCATCCGGGCTGCCACATACCGCACAGAAAGCCGAGAGTTTCTCAATGTCGTCTGCCATGGCAAGCAAACCGCCGACATATCCGAATTCCTTACCACGGTAATCCATATTAAGTCCGTCCACAATGACATGTTTGCCACAATACGCTAACTCCGAGACAAGTTCCATAATGGCACTGCTGAAAAATTGTACTTCATCAAATGCAACAACATCAGCATCTATGGTTTGGTTCAAGATCATTTCTACGGATTCCGGGGTTAATTGCCGGGGAATGGAATGGGCAGGGAGTCGATAACCAATTCGGCTTACGATCTCGTCCTGGGCAAACCGATCATCCTCGGCTGGTTTGTAGGCCACAACCTTTTTACGGCCAAATTGTATTAATTTCTGACAACGGCGAATGAGTTCACCGGATTTTTCACTGAACATGGGTCCAGTAATTACGGTAATACGTCCTGTTTGCACGGTGCTGCTACTCCTCTCACATACGGGATTCAACAAAAAAAGCGACCATTACAGAGTACCACAAAATCTTTGGAAAGAGCCAGAACTAATCTGCGCAGCTTTGTGTTACTATATGGATTGTTAAGGTATTGGTTACGGTAGCTAATTAACAGGAGTTGTGAAAAGAGGTGTTTAGTATGAGTGAAGCATTAACATCACTTCAAAATCGATATGAAAGCTTGAAAGAGCAGGGGTCTCTAGATGAAGCGTCGCAGGTATTATTTGCAGAACTGTTCGCAGAAGCGGAGCGACTGCAGGCAAGTAACCTGACGTTGCGTAGAACGATCTTGAAGTCTTCTTCCAAAGAATCACGTATGTCTACCAAACTGCGGGATGCCTTATACGAATGACCCGGAGATTACTCAGGGTCCTCTTCTGTCTTTAATTTGCGAGGGAATAGAATACCTGCTGTAATTCTGGCAATCATGGCAAAGGTGAGACCAATGCCTGCAAACATGTAGATCACGGTAAAGGCTTTGCTGAATCCGGTGGTTGGCACAAATTCAGGATGTCCCACCGTAGTCAGAGTAACCGCACAGAAGTATAACGCATCGATCCAGTGCAGACCTTCAACACGAGTGTAAAACAAAGTGCCTGACAGCAACGTTGCTGTCGTTAATGCAAACAAAGCCAGAAACTTGGGGTCTTTGAACGCATGGAAAATGCCTTTGAGCAATCGTTGTAACGTGATTAGAAATGATACCATGATGATCCATCCTGTCTATGTAAAGTTGTCGGTATGTGTTGTATAAACACACAAAAAGCCCGGACTCATGGAGTCCTTCCGGGCGTCTCTGCTTTTTCGGGTACACTTTTGGACCGGAAACGGGGACCTACATAATTACGCTTGCGGTCACGGAACAAGATCCAGCCTCCCAGAAAACTCATACCTGCGGCAAAAAGGACAAGTCCACCGCCAAAGGAAAGCCACTGGAACCCTGGTGAAATCAGTTCGTTCCCGTGCTCAGCATAATATAGGAACAGGGCATCTTTCATCATCAGAAAACCCTTCATTGCCATTAAACCGGGGATGACCAGAACAACAATTGCCAAAAATCGCGCAAAGACCAATCTTGTATTCATGAGCATTATACCCTTTCTGCCAAAGTCGACATTAAATAAAGGTTACGCTTACAGATCATACCTGATTCCATCATAGCTTGGAATGCATAGGCTGTCCATGTGTGATTGCTTCAAACTTTGAGTTGACCGCTTAAGGAGAGTACAATGGCATATAGAGGGTATAAGCTAAACCATGATTTAAGCCATCATAAATTATATTGAAATTTGATTCATAGAGGAGAGCATGAGAGATGCCAATTACATGTGATGTTGCAATTCTTGGAGGAGGAACCGGTGGATATGTAGCCGCAATCCGGGCTGCACAGCTGGGGAAACAGGTCGTTATCATTGAGAAGGACAAGCTTGGCGGTACCTGTCTGCATCGTGGCTGTATTCCGAGTAAAGCTTTGCTGAAAAGTGCGGAAGTATACGCTGAGATCCAGGAGAGCGAGACGTATGGTATCGAGACAGCTGGAGCCACACTTGTATTTCCCAAAGTACAGGCACGCAAGGATGCAATTGTGGAACAGCTCCATCAGGGCGTTCAATATTTGATGAAAAAAAATAAAATTCAGGTTGTACACGCGAAAGGTCGCGTCATCGGACCATCCATCTTTTCACCGCAGAGCGGAGCAGTCGCTGTGGAGTTTGAAGATGGCGAGATGGATACGGTAGTTCCAACCAATCTCATCATTGCGACTGGTTCGCGTCCACGTGTGCTGCCGGGCCTGGAACCGGACGGCAAGTTCATAATGAGCAGTGACGAAGCCCTGCGTATGGATGAACTTCCTGCATCACTCATCATTGTCGGTGGGGGTGTGATTGGACTGGAGTGGGCATCCATGCTGAATGATTTTGGCGTAGACATCACAGTGGTTGAAGCAGCTGCTCATGTGTTGCCTGCCGAGGATGAGGATGTTGCCAGAGAAATGCAGCGATTGCTCGGCAAACGAGGTGTTCGTTTCCTGACAGGTGCCACTGTTCTAACGGAAACATATAACACGGATCAAGAGGGCATCCAGATTGATGTGCAGCTTGGTGACGATAAGCAGGAGACACTGAGAGCGGAGAAAATGCTCGTGTCGGTTGGACGTCAGGCTAATGTCGAAAATATCGGACTCGAAAATACAGATATCAAACTGGAGCGTGGGTTCATCGCTGTGAACAAACAGTTACAGACCGGCGAAGGTCACATCTATGCCATTGGTGACTGCATCGGCGGTCTACAGCTTGCACATGCTGCAAGTCATGAAGGCATTCTCGCTGTGGATCATCTGGCGGGCGAAACGGTACATGCCGTAGAATCCCATCGCATCCCGCGCTGTGTGTATACACGTCCGGAAGCAGCAAGCATCGGATTTACCGAGCGAGAAGCCAAAGAACGTGGCTATGATATTAAAACAGGCAAGTTCCCATTTTCGGCCATTGGCAAATCGCTTATTCACGGAAGTCGGGATGGATTCGTGAAGGTGATCGCAGATGCCAAGACGAATGATATATTGGGGGTACATATGATTGGCACCCATGTGACGGAATTAATCGCTGAGGCTTCTCTGGCTCAGATGCTGGATGCCACACCTTGGGAAGTCGGACAAACCATTCATCCGCACCCTTCTCTGTCGGAAATAATGGGTGAAGCCATGCTGGCGGTCGATGGAAAGGCCATTGGAATGTAAGCCAAACAAGCTTATGAGAAAGGTCCTTTCCTTTTTTGGGTAAAAGGGATTATAATAAGGTTAAGCCAAGTCTTAGTACCAGGTTATAAGATCGGGTAGTAAGAGTGGCACAGGCTCTGATTAAAAGGAGGTACCTCATATGAGTTCACAAGGTACTGCAGACGCGGTCCATCGGCATCAACAGCTGGGACTTAGCGATGGTGAAGTATTGGATATGTACAAATACATGCTGCTCGCACGCAAGTTTGACGAGCGTTGCTTGCTCTTGCAACGGGCTGGCAAAATTAACTTTCACGTATCCGGTGTAGGACAGGAAGCTGCGCAAGTAGGCGCTGCTTTTGGTCTGGATCGGGATCACGATTATTATTTACCTTATTACCGCGATTACGGCTTTGTACTGGCGGTAGGCATGACTCCGCGTGAGTTGATGTTGTCTGCTTTTGCGAAGGCAGAAGATCCGAATAGTGGCGGTCGGCAAATGCCGGGTCACTTCGGTCACAAAAAGCTGCGGATTGTGACGGGTTCCAGCCCGGTTACAACACAGGTTCCGCACGCTGTTGGATTTGCGCTGGCTGCCAAGATGAAGAAGCAAGAATTTGTTTCTTTTGTTACGTTTGGCGAAGGATCAAGTAATCAGGGTGACTTCCACGAGGGAGCCAACTTTGCGGGTGTGCATAAATTGCCTGTCATTATTATGTGTGAGAACAATCAATATGCAATTTCGGTACCGATTCACAAACAGTTGAGCGGCAAAATATCCGATCGAGCACAAGGATACGGGTTCCCTGGACTGCGTGTAGATGGAAACGATGCATTAGAAGTATACGCTGCAGTGAAGGAAGCGCGTCGCCGTGCCATAGCCGGAGAAGGCCCAACACTGATTGAAGCGATGATGTATCGGTTGTCACCTCATTCCACCTCCGATAATGATCTGGCTTATCGGACCAAAGAGGAAGTTGAGGAGAACTGGAAGAAAGATGGCGTTCCTCGCATGAAGAACTACTTGATCGATTGCGGCATCTGGGACGAAGCCCGGGATGCGGATCTGGCTTCGCAGCTTGCGATGGAAATGAAAGAAGCAACTGAATATGCAGACAACGCGCCATATCCTAAACCTGAGGACACTCTGACGCACGTTTATGCGGACAGCGAAGAAGGGGGACGGTAAGTATGGCAGTGATGGAATATATTGATGCAATCCGTCTCGCGATGAAAGAAGAGATGGAACGGGATGAGAATGTTTTTATCCTTGGTGAAGACGTAGGTCTTAAAGGTGGTGTGTTTACCACAACTAAAGGACTGCAAGATCAGTTTGGCGAAATGCGAGTGATGGACACACCTTTATCTGAATCCGCTATTGCAGGTGTTGCCATTGGTGCAGCGATGTATGGCATGAAGCCGATTGCCGAAATGCAATATTCGGACTTCATGTTGCCGGCAACCAACCAGATCATTAGTGAAGCGGCGAAGATCCGCTATCGTTCCAACAATGACTGGAGTTGTCCGATTGTTATCCGTGCGCCGATTGGTGGCGGGATCTTCGGTGGGTTGTATCACTCCCAATGTCCGGAATCGATTTTCTTTGGTACACCTGGTCTGAAAATTATAGCTCCCTACTCGGCATACGATGCCAAGGGACTGCTCAAGGCCGCTATTCGCGACCCGGACCCGGTACTCTTTTTTGAAAATAAAAAATGCTACAAGCTTATCAAGGAAGATGTGCCTGAAGATGATTACATCGTTCCGATTGGTAAAGCCAACGTACTTCGTGAGGGTGCGGATATTACGGTGATCGGTTACAGTCAGCCGCTACATTTTGTAATGCAGGCGGCTGAGGAGCTGGAGCGTGAAGAAGGCATTACAGCACACGTCCTGGATCTGCGCACATTGCAACCGTTGGATCGTGAAGCGATTATTGCTTCCGCTCGTCTGACAGGCAAAGTGCTGATTGTACACGAAGATAACAAAACGGGTGGTGTAGGTGCCGAAGTTGCTGCAATTATTAGTGAGGAATGTCTATTTGAACTGGATGCACCGATTCAGCGTCTCTGCGGACCTGATGTGCCGGCCATGCCAATTAGCCCAACATTGGAGAAATTCTACATGCTGAGCAAGGACAAAGCCAAAGCAGCAATGCGTACACTTGCCGAGTTTTAATTTCGTTATTTGGATCGTTTAAAAGTAAAGTTTGGAGTGATAATCAAATGGCTGAACGTATGAAATGGATCGAGGTCATTATGCCGCAATTGGCGGAATCGCTGGTCTCGGCTACCATAGGCAAATGGTTGAAAAAACCGGGCGACCGTGTGGAACAGTACGAGCCGATCTGTGAAGTAATCACTGATAAAGTTAATGCCGAGATTCCATCCACTGTGGATGGAATTATGGGTGACCTTTTGGTGGAAGAGGGCACAACGATTGCTGTTGGTGAAGCAATCTGCCGCATGCAGGTCGCAGCTTCTGACGAAGAAGCGGCCGAGCAAGTAACACAAGTATCGCAGCAACAGGAGCAAGTGCAGCAACATGCGAACCCTACTCCTGTTGCCGCGTCAAATACAGCAGCACATGATCCCAACCAGCCGATGCGCAATCGGTATTCCCCGGCAGTGCAATCCTTGGCAGCAGAGCATGGCTTGAACTTGCAAAGCATCCAAGGCACTGGAGCCGGTGGTCGTATTACCCGCAAAGATGTGCTGGCATTTGTTGCACAGGGAGGTAACGCGGCTGGATCGTCTGCACAAGCATTATCTCCTGCAGCGCAGCATACACCTTCTGGTGTGCCGTCTGCTTCTCCATTCAGCGGAGTGAATCGTGGAAATGGAGAAATGGGTTTAACCGCTGGAGAAGCGATCTCAGCGTCTGATGCAGGTGTTCCTGTGAGACATTCAGGCATTCATCTAACCGAAAGTCCGAAAATTCCACAGATCGAAGTGGAAGGTGGCGGTCAGGGAAGATCGGAGTATTTCATCGATGTTACCCCTGTGCGTAATGCCATTGCCCGGAACATGCGTCAAAGCGTATCGGAAATCCCGCATGCATGGACGATGATCGAAGTGGACGTAACAAATCTTGTGATGCTGCGTAATAAACTCAAGGATGAGTTCAAGCGTAAGGAAGGCATCAATCTGACATATCTGTCCTTCATGATGAAGGGAGTCGTTAACGCGATTAAAGACTACCCAATCATGAACTCGGTATGGGCAGTGGACAAAATTATCGTCAAACGGGACATTAACCTGTCCATGGCGGTAGGAACCGAAGATTCCGTACTTACACCCGTAATCAAACATGCCGATCAGCGAAATATTGCAGGTCTGGCCCGTGAAGTGGATGAACTGGCTCGCAAAACACGTGAAGGTACGTTGAAGCTTGACCATATGCAAGGTGGTACGTTCACGGTGAACAATACGGGTTCATTTGGTTCGATCCTGTCCCAGCCAATCATTAACTACCCGCAGGCAGCAATTCTTACATTTGAGTCGATTGTCAAGAAACCAGTGGTTATTAATGATATGATCGCTGTTCGTTCGATGGCTAACCTGTGTCTGTCGCTGGATCACCGAATACTGGATGGCGTAATCAGCGGACGTTTCTTGCAACGTGTCAAAGAAAACCTTGAAGGATATACCATGGAGAGCAAGGTGTATTAAGTAAATAGTTGTCGGGGAAGTGTATGTGCCGCAGGCCGTGCACTTTTCCTGCTGTCTACGGACAGGTGCTCAATTGTACACTGAACCTGAAGCAGAAGGGTGTGGGGAATCATGAGCAAGCCGCTGGATGTTGCATACATACCAATGCTTGATTATGAAGAGGCTTGGAACCGCCAGAAAGCGATTGTGCAGCGATTGGACGAGGGCGAGGGAGCGGAGCAGATGCTGCTTTTACAACACCCGCCTACGTATACGATCGGCTCACAAAATCATCCGGAGCATCTGCTTCTCAGTCCGGAAGAGTTGCGTGAGCAAGGGATTTCTTTGTTTCAAATTGACCGCGGCGGTGATATTACTTATCATGGCCCGGGCCAGTTGGTAGGTTACCCGTTATTGATTCTTGGTCGGGATGAAGACCTGGATCTGCACGGCTATTTACGGAAACTTGAGCAGGTACTTATGGATTATCTCGCAGACCAGGGCATCGAAGCCGGACGCAAAGAGGGTTACACGGGTGTGTGGATTGGCGATATGAAGATTGCTGCAATTGGCATCAAGTTTAATCGCTGCAAACACCGCCGCGGTTTTGTGACCAGTCACGGCTTTGCTTTTAACATCAGCTCAGGCATTCAACATGCAGGTTTTCAGGGGATTGTTCCTTGTGGGATTGAGCAGTATGGCGTTACCTCACTGGAGGATATAACAGGCAAGTCCTATGCGGTGGAGCAGGTAGCGCAGGAGATTGTTCCGTACTTTAATCGTATTTTTCCATATGAGATTAATTGGGTCACGGAAAAAGAAGCCCTTCAACGTCTGTAAACAGTTCGTCGAAAGGCTTTATGTTGCTATCCGAACAGCAACGGTTCGAGAGCGATGAAAAGGGTGGACCCGATCATGGCGATCAGCATGAGATAGATGATGATTTTGAACCATTTCTTTTTTTGCATGATGAGAGAACTCCTTTCAACATAAAGTGTATGTTCAAAAAGACTGGTTTTCAGTACCAAGAAGATGGGATGAAGCTAGAAATGGAGTAGCGGAGCGTAGGGAAAACTACGTGAGCAACGGACATTTCGGCTGAATTCCATATTCGATGCTGATGATGCCGCCAGGCATCCTTCGTAATCAAAAGCAGACTTTTTGAACAACCTCATAAAATAAACAAGCCATAGTAATTGTATTGTACCGTATCCACGAGAGGGAGGAAAGTCCTATGATTAAACAACAACGTGTTATCGATCAGTTCATGGAACTGGTGCAGATTGATAGTGAAACGAAAAATGAACAGAACATCTCGAAGGTGTTAAAAGAACAGTTTGCAGAGCTTGGTCTTCATATCTATGAGGACGACACGATGGAGCAAACCGGACATGGCGCCGGAAATCTCATCATTACCTGGGAAGCCGAAGGAACAGAAGGGGTTGCACCGATCTTTTTCACATGTCATATGGACACCGTGACGCCAGGACAGGGAATTAAGCCTGAACTGGGTGAAGATGGCTGGATTCGCAGTGATGGAACAACGATCCTGGGAGCAGATGACAAGGCTGGGATTGCGGCGTTGTTCGAAGCGATTCGTGTGATTCAGGAAAATAACATTCCGCATGGCAAAATTCAATTGGTCATTACAGTCGGCGAAGAGTCTGGCCTGGTGGGTGCACGTGCGATGAATCCGAAGGATATTGATGCCGAGTTCGGTTATGCGCTTGACTCTAATGGAGCTGTAGGCACGATCTGTGTAGCTGCACCAGCCAGAGCTGAAATTCAAATGAGCATCTATGGGAAGTCCGCACATGCGGGCGTGAACCCGGAAGACGGAATCAGCGCCATTCAGGTTGCAGCCAAAGCAATTGCAGCGATGACACTGGGCAGAATTGATGATGAGACGACAGCAAACATTGGCAAATTCCAGGGTGGATCACCACTCAACGTGGTATGTGACTTTGTACAGCTTGAAGCGGAAGCCCGCAGTATTGTGCAGGAGAAAGTCGAATTGCAGGTTGCACAGATGCGTGACGCGCTGGAAACGACATGTCGCAAATACGGTGCAACGGCTGAATTCAAAAGTGAGATTCTGTATCCTGCATTTGGCTTCCATGATGAACACGAAGTTGTACAGCTTGCACAGCGTGCCATCCGCAGTATTGGGCTGGAGACCAGTACGTTTGCTTCCGGTGGTGGCAGTGATGCCAATATCTTTAACGGATTCGACATTCCAACAGTGAACTTGGCGGTAGGGTATGAGGATATTCATACGACCAAAGAACGCATTCGTGCCGAAGACATTGTGAAGTTGTCTCAGGTAGTCGTAGCTATTATTCAGGAAACGGCAGCTGACAAGAAATAATATAGAGCGCATGTTACCTCACATGTTGTTAGACAAAAGTCCGAACCCGGTCTATATCGGATTCGGACTTTTTGCGAATTCATGTTATATTTCAAGGGAGAAGACTCGTTAATTTAGGGTCAAAAATGAAACAATGGATCGATTACCCATTCATTTACGTCCAGCGAGCAGATCGATTAACTTGGCATCCGGGCCCCACTCGCGCAACCATTGTTTGAGTACGAGCTGTACTTGCCGGGCTTGTCCTACCACGTGTACGGATTGAGGCGTCATATAACTGTTCATCGAAAGTCCCCCTGATTCGTTTATATTTGCTGTGAGAATTCTATACGCTCACCATATGCCCAAAATCAGAGAATTATACATTCATCGAATATATAAATTGAGCTAATCCTTTACACAAGAACGGAGAGGACAGAAATAACCAAGAGAAGCGGAGCGTTCGCCTAAAAGCTTTCTGAAAGAAAGCTGCATCGTAAGCATAAGCTATAACCAAATTTTATCTATTAGAGAAAGAAATCAAAAAAATCTGGGGATAACAGCGATCGAAGGGTTGTTCTGTCATCGGAGTGGTTAGTGTAAATATTTTTAGTCCATTTATATATAATCCTACGATATGGAGTTGAAGAACAAATGAAACCAAACCAATCTGCCCAATCCATCCATGCAGCACAACCTGCCAATCCAAAGCTGGATGAAGTGACCGTATCCACCAAGCCAATCTTCGAGGGCAAAGTGATTTCACTTCAAGTCGATACCGTTAAACTGCCAAACGGCCAGACGGCTACACGTGAGATAATCCGGCACCCTGGAGCGGTAGCTGTACTCGCTCTGAATGGGGATCGCATGCTTGTAGTGGATCAGTATCGTCAGGCAATGGGACGCACCGAAGTGGAGATTCCTGCGGGAAAATTGGACCCGGGAGAAGAGCCCGAGGTTGCCGCAGCACGTGAATTGCGAGAAGAGACGGGATATGTAGCCAAGTCGCTGCGTCATTTGCGTTCGTTTTACACGTCACCGGGGTTCGCAGATGAGATCATTCATCTTTACATCGCTGAAGAGTTGGAAGCAGGGGACATGGCGCTGGACGAAGATGAATTCCTTGAAGTTGCCGAAATAACTCTGGAGGAAGCCTATGCGCTTATGGACGAGAACCGGATTAGCGATGCCAAAACGATGATGGCTGTGTACGCGTGGGACCTTTACAGAACGACAGGACGGTTCTAGGCATGCAAGACCAACTGGAAACGTCCACGATGTGGGATCCCTGTTACACAGATCTGCATATTCACATTGGACGAACCTCACGCGGTGAGGCTGTTAAAATCAGCGGCAGTCGCGATCTGACATTTGAGAATATTGCTCGGGAAGCATCGGATCACAAAGGAATTCATTTGCTTGGTGTTATTGATTGTCACTCTCCTGTTGTACAGATGGATATTGAGCAATTGCTGGAGAGTGGTACCATGTCCGAGATTGAGGGAGGCGGCATTGCCTACCAGGACACCACCATTTTGCTGGGTACAGAGATTGAGTTGCGCGAGCCTGGAATGCGTGAGTTCCATATGCTGGCGTATTTCCGTGATCTGAAAACGATGAAGTCCTTCACGGACTGGATGAAACGTTATATGAAAAATGTGAACCTCAGTTCTCAGCGGGTGTACGTGCCCGCTCTAGAGATGCAGGCTGAGATTAAGGCACGTGGTGGGCTTATTGTGCCTGCACATGTATTTACACCGCATAAAGGCATCTATGGCAGTACTGCGCCCCGTATGGGCGATGTCTTGGATACCCGTCTTGTGGATGCTGTCGAGCTGGGGTTAAGCTCGGACTCATCCATGGCTAGTTATATTCGGGAGTTGGATCATGTCCCGTTCCTGACCAATTCGGATGCTCATTCACTCGGTAAGATTGGACGGGAGTATAACGAACTGCAAGTTGCTGCCCCTTCTTTTGATGAATTCCGTATGGCACTTCAAGGAGAAGCCGGCAGGAAAATTGCGGCCAATTATGGACTGAATCCAAGGCTGGGCAAATACCACCGTACTTACTGTGCAGCATGTGGCAGCATTATGGACGAGCAAGCGATGTCAGCAGAGCGTTGTCCGCACTGTGGCAGTCTGAAGCTGGTGCAGGGGGTGCTGGATCGCATCCTGGCGATCTCTGATCGAGAGAGTCCTCATGTTCCTGCAAACAGACCGGCCTATCATTATCAGGTACCACTGGAGTTCATCCCCGGTCTTGGCAAAGCCAAACTGCGCCAGCTACTGGACCATTTTGGTACGGAAATGAATGTACTTCATCGCACCAGAGAGGAAGAGCTTGATGCGGTTGTTGGACCTGTGCTGGCAGGCCTGATTGTGGCTGCACGGAACGGACAACTGGAGCTGTCCTCCGGAGGTGGCGGTACGTACGGAAAGGTTGCTGTTCAGGAAAAAGCTTCGGAGTGACCCGTGTAAATATTCTGTAGTTCAACTCATATTAGCTTTGGCTTTACAGAGGTCCAATCTGGACAAGAAGTCATACAGGCGCACTCCGGTTCATAAGAATGACTATGAGGATGGAATTGAGAATCCTTGCAGCATGATACCGGAAAGGGGACTCGTACCTGTATGCGCTCTTCCTACTTTACATTTAAAGGTCAGACTTCGTTATATGTATTCGTGGCTGTCTTGTTTCTGGTCGGCGTCATTTTTGGCGCGCTCATGGTGAACGCATTGTCTCTTGAGCAACGTCAGGATCTGGAGGGTTATCTCGGCAATTTCTTCATGACCGTGCAGCACAGTGCACAGGTGACAGAGACCGGGGCATATTGGGACATTGCCATGCTCCATCTGAAATGGGTGGGTCTGATCTTTATTCTGGGTTTATCCGTCGTTGGACTGCCCGGTATACTGGTTCTGGATTTTCTGAAAGGTGTGCTCATTGGATTCACAGTGGGGTACCTTGTTGGGCAGTATTCCTGGAAAGGGCTGCTGTTTGCACTGGTTTCCGTGGCGCCGCATAATCTATTTGTCATTCCGATCCTCCTGATCTGCAGTGTGGCGGCGATGACGTTCTCGTTATACATCATTCGCAATCGTGTTTTAATGCAGCGAACACCTGGTCGACAAAGGCCTTTTGCTTCATATATAGTGTTAACTTTGGTTATGGCTGCACTGCTGCTCGGTGTGGCGTCTTTTGAAACATGGGTTACACCTGCGATGATGCGCTGGGTCACGCCAATGCTACTACCGGCCTAACGTGTATCGTATAGTGTAAAATGTTGACTTTAATTACGCACTCCCCCTATAATGAAAAGAGTGGGTTAAGTTGCAGTGTGCAGTGATTTCCTAGGGGGAGGGAGAAAATGGAAGCACGGATTGATAAAATTAAGCAGCAACTACAGTCCCAAGGATATAAATTAACGCCCCAGCGGGAAGCCACCGTAAGAGTACTTCTTGAGAATGAAGAAGATCATCTGAGCGCAGAAGACGTATTCATGCTCGTTAAAGAAAAGGCTCCCGAAATCGGTCTGGCAACCGTGTACCGTACCCTCGAACTGCTGAGTGAGCTGCATGTTGTAGAGAAAATCAACTTCGGCGACGGTGTAGCGCGTTATGATCTGCGCGGAGATACATCCAAGCATCACCATCATCACTTAATCTGTGTTCAATGCGGAAGTATGGATGAAATACGTGAAGACTGGCTTGGACCGCTTGAAGAGCGTTTGGAGCGGGAATTCAACTTTTCGGTAGTAGATCACCGACTGGACTTTCATGGAATTTGTTATCGTTGCAAAGCTAAAAATGAACAGAAACCCAAAGATGAAGAATAACATAGCATATCTTCAAGCTCTCACCGGCGGTTTTGACGGGAGAGCTTTTTTGGCACCGGACATGATCTGGAGTTTCCCCCGGATGGCATAAACCTGTGTTTATGGACATACCCTGATTCAAGGACAATACCGGATTCGAATCAGGAGGGGGACGCGCCCATGATTATATCAGTGCGGAGAGGGCTCCGTTTTATTCGATTTATTATATTTTTTGCTGCATTAGTTTATCTGTTCTATCATGTTCTGGATCTGTTTAATGGTTGGATCTCACCTGTGGATCAATATCAGATGCCGACTGGCAATGCAATCAAAGTATTTCAGGAAACGGATTGGCCGGGTAATGGAGAAGGACGTCCTACGATGGCAGAGCGTCTCCGTTTGTTCTATTGGTACGGGGAGTAGCTTCAAACAGCCAGGGATGCAAATACGGGAGCAGTCTGCCAGAACGGCAGGTCTGTCAGTTGAGGAGCGTTGTACATGAAACAGACGATACACGCCTATGCCTTATACTTGGAAGATGATAAAGGGATGTCGAGCAGCACGCTTGAATCGTATCTCCGAGACGTGGACAAGTTCATTGAATTTGCAGATAAGGAATATGGCATACGCGAAGCCGATCAGGTCAGACGCACACATGTCGTCCTGTTTGCAGGTCAACTCAAACAGGCAGGACGTGCCAATGCAACCATTGCCCGCAGCATCGTATCTCTGCGCTCCTACTTTCATTTTTTGATGCGGCGGGGTGATATTATACAGGACCCTACGTTTGATGTGGAAGCTCCCAAGGCGGACAAGACGCCACCACAGGTGTTAAGTATCCAGGAGATCGAACAACTGCTGACAGCGCCTGATATTCGTTCACCGCAGGGTGTGAGAGATCGAGCGATGCTTGAACTGTTATATGCTACGGGTATTCGGGTCTCGGAACTGATTGCCCTTGACATTCGAGATGTTCAGCCAGGCATGCGCTTTATCCGATGCGGTGGGGCGGGCAAGGAACGTATCCTTCCCATCGGTGCACCAGCAGCACATTGGGCAAGTGTATATGTGGAGGAATTCCGCAACAAGTTGCTCAAAACCGATTCGGACGAGCAGGCACTATTCGTGAATGTATCCGGCAGACGTTTGACCCGGCAGGGCTTCTGGAAGCTGCTCAAAAAAGCAGCGGTGGACGCGGGAATCTCGGAAGAAATTACGCCGCATACGCTGCGTCATTCGTTTGCGGCGCACCTGATTGCCAATGGGGCGGATACACGTGCGGTTCAGGACATGCTGGGTCACGTGGAGCAGCCTGGACAACAATACGGCAATCATGGTCGCAAAACCATGAAAGAAATCTATGAAACCCATCATCCGAGGGCAAGATAGATTTTGACGCAGGGCATTCACAAATAAATGCGGAACATTGGGCCGATTTAGGATAAAATAAATTGAATACATCCAAACGCCGTTATACATAAGACGGATCGTTTCAACTCAAGGAGGAACATACATCGCATGACAGCATTAAACCAACAAATGATTTCGGAAGCAGCATCTTATATTCAAAGCAAAAGCTCCATCAAGCCGGAAGTCGGTTTGATTTTGGGTTCGGGTCTTGGCGTACTGGCAGAACTGATTGAAGATGGTGTAAGCATCGCTTATCAGGATATTCCACATTTTCCGGTGTCCACAGTAGAAGGACATGAAGGTGAACTATTGGTCGGAACCATCAAAGGTCGTCCAGTCGTAATGATGAAAGGCCGTTTCCACATGTACGAAGGATATGGTCCGGAATTGACAGCTTTCCCGGTACGGGTTATGAAAGAATTGGGTGTAAGCAGCTTGCTTGTAACCAATGCTGCGGGTGGTGTGAATACGTCGTATGAAGCTGGAGACTTGATGCTGATCTCTGATCACTTAAATCTTACAGGCAAAAATCCACTGATCGGACCAAATGACGCTGCACTGGGCGTGCGTTTCCCTGATCTGTCCGAAGCATATAGCCGCCGTTTGCGTGCGCTGGCGAAGGATACGGCCGCATCACAAGGTTTTAACGTACGTGAAGGGGTATACGCAGGTATGCTCGGTCCGAACTATGAGACACCGGCAGAGATCAGAATGCTGCGTACATTGGGCGCAGACGCAGTGGGTATGTCCACTGTATCTGAAGTGATCGTGGCACGCCACGCAGGCCTGGAAGTACTCGGTATTTCCTGTATCAGCAACATGGCTGCCGGAATTTTGGACCAGCCGCTGTCACATGATGAGGTGATGGAAACGACGGAACGTGTTCGTGAGTCGTTCCTGGCGCTGGTAGTGGCGGTTATTCCGCAAATGTAAGCAAGATTTGAGTAGAGAAGGTTACCTCTTTGGATGAGAAATCATCGGGGGGTAACCTTTTTTTGTTGTGTTAAACGTACGGTTACTCATTCATTGAGTGCAGTACGTTTTTTTGCTTTGACCACATTTTTCAATAAAAGTTCGGGAAATCATGCTTTACATGGAATAATTTACTGGAAACGGGCCGACAATGATTAGCAGTACATGCATGGAACATGCAGTAAGCAAGTCATTTGAGGAGGTAACCTTGTGAAGAAAAGAATAATGGCATCGTTCATGACCCTTTGTATCCTGCTGTCCCTTATGGCATCAACGGCATTAGCTGAAGAAACACCGAAGGCAGCGGGAGGAACTGATCTTGCCCCGTCGGCGCGATCTGCGATCTTAATGGATGCAGATACGGGGACCGTCATTTATGAGAAAAACAGTCATGATCAGCTGCCTCCTGCGAGCATTACAAAAATTATGACCATGCTGCTTACGATCGAAGCGATCGACTCGGGCAAGCTGAAGCTGACGGACAAAGTAAGAACGAGTGAATATGCAGCTTCCATGGGCGGTTCGCAGATCTTCCTGGAGCCTGGGGAAGAAATGACGGTCGATGATATGTTAAAAGGGATCGCGATGGCTTCAGGCAATGATGCCTCAGTGGCTATGGCCGAGAAGATTGCTGGTTCGGAAGAAGCTTTTGTACAGCTGATGAATGAGCGTGCGAAGGAGCTTGGCATGAAGGATACTCATTTTGCCAACTGTAACGGCCTTCCGGTCGATAATCATTATTCTTCCGCCCATGACATTGCCGTCATGAGCCGTGAACTGTTGAAACATTCCGGGATTACAAAGTACACCGGTGCATATCAGGATTACCTTCGCAAAGATACGGAAAAGCCATTCTGGCTGGTGAACACAAACAAGCTGGTTCGTTTTTATGAAGGGGCAGACGGTTTGAAAACAGGTTACACTTCCGAAGCGAAATTTTGCTTGTCTGCAACAGCGTCCAAGGATGGACTGCGTGTCGTTTCCGTGGTACTTGGTGAACCAAATACCAAAACACGGAACAGCGAGGTGTCTTCGATGTTTGACTATGCCTTTAGCCAATATACGATGAAGGCGCTCTACAAGGCAGGGGATCTGCTGGGCAGTCTGAAGATCGAAAAAGGTGAAGTTGCCGAATTGCCTCTGAATGCCACGCAAAATTATAGTGTACTGATGCGCAAAGGAGCCAAATCCAACGACATCCGACATGAATTGTTGGTTGCCAAAGAATTGAAAGCTCCGATCAAGGCTGGGCAAAGTATAGGTAAACTTGTGGTTTACCAGGGCAATGACGTGATTAAGGAATTCGATATTCAGGCCCCGCAGGATGTGAATAAGGCTGGCTGGTGGAAGCTGTTCAAGCGGACAACGTCCAACCTGTTTGAGTAAACGGCGATTTCTGCGAGTTGCACGCATCCTTCGAACATATTTTGTAGTTAAATAGGGGTTTTCTTCTAGTTTTGTCGGGGGGCAGGAAAAGCCTTCGGAAGCGTAGAAATCCTTGTTCTAAGACAGGGAGGAGAGTGAGCAAACGTGAACTTGCATGTGGAAATGGAACACCATCGCGGGATTCTGATTGTACGATTATCCGGGGAGCTGGATCACCATACAGCTGACATGGTACGGATGCAAATGGATGAAGCCATCCAGCGGAGACAAAGCGAGCATCTCGTACTCAGCCTGAAAGATCTGCAATTTATGGACAGTTCGGGTCTGGGTGTCATTTTGGGAAGATACAAGCTCATTAAGAATAAAGGTGGCAAGATGGTGGTCTGTGACGTCAATTCGCCAGTGTACCGATTGCTGGAAATGTCGGGTCTGTTCAAGATTATGCCGATATACGAAAATGAGGGAACTGCTCTCTCAGGTCTGGAGGTCGTCTCATGAATGAAGGAACAGGGACAAATTTCATGAATCTGCAATTCGCGGCCAAGTCAGAGAATGAGTCGTTTGCACGGGTAACCGTTGCTGCGTTTATCTCCCAGCTTGATCCAACGATGGACGAGCTCAGTGACCTGAAGACGGTCATTTCGGAAGCCGTGACCAACAGCATCATCCACGGATACAACAACAACTCCGATGGGGTTGTGTCCATCCAGGCCGAGATTCGGGAAGACATGATTACGATTATTGTGGAAGACCGCGGTGAAGGAATCGAAGATCTTGAACTGGCCAAGCAGCCGCTATATACGTCCAAACCCGAACTTGAGCGGTCGGGCATGGGCTTCACCATTATGGAAAACTTCATGGATGAATTCGAAGTCAGCAGTGAGCCCGGCAGAGGCACCTCCATCAAGATGAAAAAAAGGATTGAATCCAAGAAAGCATTGTATAATTAGGGGTTGGTGTTCTTATGGATGCTGAAGTGAAACCATCTTCACAGACCTATTTGGACGATGCCGAGGTCAAACGGCTGATTGCGCTCAGTCAGTCGGGTGACCATGTCTCACGGGATACGCTGGTGAACTGCAACATCAGACTCGTCTGGTCCGTCGTACAGCGTTTTATGAACAGGGGATATGATCCGGAAGATCTGTTCCAGATTGGTTGTATCGGTCTGCTCAAGTCAGTGGACAAATTCGATCTCAGTTATGACGTGAAGTTCTCAACCTACGCGGTACCGATGATCATCGGAGAAATCCAGCGATTCCTGCGGGATGACGGTACCCTGAAGGTCAGTCGTTCACTGAAAGAGATGGCGAATAAAGTTCGCAAAAAAAGGGACGAACTGTCTAAACATTTGGATCGTCTGCCAACGATCAAGGAAGTTGCCGCAGAGCTGGGAGTAACCCCGGAGGAAGTTGTATTTGCCCAGGAAGCGAACAAACCACCGACCTCCATCCATGAGACGGTATTTGAGAATGACGGTGATCCCATCACATTAATGGATCAGATTGCCGACGAGTCTCAGGAACGTTGGTTTGACAAACTGGCCCTGAACGAAGCCATTGGTGGTCTCAGTGAGCGGGAGCGGTTAATCGTTTATCTTCGGTATTACCGGGATCAGACCCAGTCCGAGGTTGCCAGCAGGCTGGGAATATCTCAGGTACAGGTATCACGTCTGGAGAAAAAAATACTGCAATCCATCCGCGACCAGATCGCGCAGTGATTCTGGGATTGCAACAACAATATTGGCGCTTATGCACCAATATACGACAACTAACAACCTTCTATCGCGCATTATGGCGAGGAAGGTTATTTGTTGTTACTCCGGGGAGATCTCGAACGATTGGACTGCATGACCAGCATCATGCCAAGAATACATGCCATACCAATCCATTGATAGAAGCCAAAAGGTTCATGGAGCCATATGACAGTTGTTCCAACAGCAGCAAGGGGCTCTGCGCTCCCGAGCAAGCTAGTTTCCTTGGGTGTAAGACTTTTGAGACTCGCAATATAAAACCAAAAAGCAATCATGGTTCCAAAAAGGATTGTAAATATCAAATAACCGTAGGTTTCGAGCGTGATGCTAGCAAAATTCATTTTCCAGGGTGGGTGAATAAAACTCATTCCCAAACCAGCGATGATCATAGCCCAGCCAACCACAACAAGTGAATCGAATTTTTTAATCAGTTGCACGGCATACAGCGTATAAAATGCAGCTGAAACCCCGGATAATATGCCCCACATCACTGCGAGCCAGGAGACAGATAACTGCGTGAGTGAGCCGTTCGTCAGTAGGAGAAAACACCCACCGAGAGCCAGAACGGCGCATGCAAGGTCATTGCGTGTAAGGACAGACTGCTTACGGAGTGCGATGTAAATCATGATCATGACAGGGGACAGGTACTGCAGGAGTGTAGCTACCGCTGAATTACCGTGTTTAATGGATGCCATGTACGTATACTGGACGGTAAGCATGCCGACCAATCCAAAAATGATCAGCTGTCCAGCCGTTTTTTTATTTCTCCACACATCAAAAATCTGAAATCGTCCATTAGTAAACGATTGAATAACCAGTAATAGTAACCCAGCAATCAACAATCGTACCGTGACATACCAATTGACCTCAATTCCATCCAGTTGAAACAGTTTTTGAGATACCGTACCCCCAATGCCCCAACAGATGGCTCCGGTTAGAACGAGTACGATGCCTGAAATTTTGGATTTTGCAGAAGTTGTCATTCTTGTTCGCCTCACCTTAAATATAAGAATAGTGTTATATTAAGGAGAAATGCGGTACATTAATATCAATATTACACTTAAAAATATAACTATATTGAGATGAGGGCCATGCGGAAAATCGAATTTATCATTGATCAACATTTGAAAGAAATGACGCAACACCGTACCGATACATTATCTATAGCCTGTTATGAGACAACCATTGTTCAAAATGTTCACGGACATATTCCTCTCCACTGGCATGATGAATTGCAGTTTGTTACCGTTCTTCAGGGCACGGCACTGTTCCATATCAACGATCAAAAGATGATGTTGTCCAAAGGTGACGTGATTTTTATCAACAGTGGAATAATGCATATGGCCGAAGATCACGGTGTGAGCGAGAACTGCATTTATTTATGTCTGAATTTGTCCCCGCATGTTATCATGCCTTCGGATTTGTATATAAAGTACGTACATCCATATGTAACAGCAACTAATTTGCCTTTTCTGTATATCGAAAGAGCTAACGCTTGGGGAGAACAGATCCTGAGTGCCATTGCACGGATTAGAAAGGAGTTAGTGGAAAAAGTTCCTTTTTACGAAGTAAATGTTGCTTCTGCGGTGCTGAATATGTGGAAACTGCTGATTATGAACGGATATTCCCTGGAACATGATCCATCAGAGATGAGCAGAAACAACCGAATGAAAGACATGTTGCAATGGATTCATTTCAACTATGCCGAGCCGATTAAGCTGGAAGATATTGCAAAGGCCGGACAGTTAAGTCGATCGGAGACATGCCGTTATTTCAAGCAAATTCTGAAAACCACACCCATGCAATATGTGATCGAGTACCGCATCCAAAGAAGCATTGAACTATTGCAATCCTCCAAGCGTAGCATCACCGAAATTGCCTATGAGGTTGGTTTTAACAGCACGAGTTATTACATTAACCAATTCCGCAAAACAATGAATTCAACCCCTTTACGATTCAGAAGTGAATTGAACAAAAGAGAAAAATAACATAATTGTTGAGTTATTGTACATGATCCGTGAACTTATCTACCGATATCGAAGAGTCGCGCACACGGCGACTTTTTTTGATATGTGAAATAATGCTTCACACTCAATTACGCCCCAAATCGGTCAATAGTTACTCCTCCGTTAAAGTCAAAATAAACCCCAAAAAGCACATCTTTTAATTCCCTCCCTGCCTCCTCCCCAGCATATTTATTTCAAACGTTTGGAAATGGGAGGACTATGGGTAGCGGTGGGATGGAATCGGTCAAAAGGAGCGAAGCGTGAGGGTTCATCTAAGGATACATAATTAACGCAGGCGGCAGATTAGACCTGAAGAAGCGAAGCGTTCGCCTTTGTCTCCAAATTTCTAACACTTAGAAATCAATCAAAAGAATTTGGAGACAACAGCGATCAGAAGGTTGGTCTGCCGTCGGAGTGTCTGCGTGTATCCTCCCCCGAGCAACAGCGACCAATGACCGATCCATCCCGTAGCGCTAGCACCACCTCCCGATCTTTTTCCAACCCGTTTGTAATAAATTTGCACATTCTTCAAATACTAACTTAAATTACGCAGTAAAGGAGTGCTATGGATGTCCCAGACACCCACTCCAATGGTCTATATTCGTCTGCGCAGCCGTATTCGCATCCAGAGGGGCAGAGCAGTCAAGCTTGGAGACATCGCACATGTACTGACCTCTTCTGAAGACCAGGAGGGCAGGCTACTGGAGCTTGAACTGCTGCGCCCTGGACCGGAGGATGGCAATCTGATCCTCATTGATATATTGCAGATTATTCCCCAAATTCGGCGCATCTTGCCGGAGGTAAGTGTGGAACTGATGGGATCAGGTCATACGTTGGTTGAAGTCATTGCGGGAAATGGTCAACCTTCCAAGTCCCTGTTCATTCTGGTTTGGCTGCTGCTTTTCTTCGGATCAGCCTTAACCATTATGAATTTTCATGCTGATGTGAACATGCAGGAAGTACAGATTCGAATTGTGGAGATGCTTACTGGGCATCGGGACGAACATCCCTATCTGTTTCAAGTGGCGTATTCCATTGGCATTGGATTCGGTATGGCAGTATTTTTTAATCATTTGTTCAAGAAAAAGTGGAATGAGGAGCCTACCCCGCTGGAAGTGGAGATGTTCCTATACCAGCAAAATGTAGATAAATATGTGGTGATTGAAGAAAGCGAACGGATGCACGAGCAGGAACGCAGGGAGATGAATGCGGATGAGCGTTCTTAATGGAGCAATCAGCATTGTATTGGGTATTGCAGGGGGAATTGCCGTAGGGAGCGGCGTAATTGCGCTCATTCTGGTGCTCGATATGATTCCCAGGTTGGCCCAACTTACGCAATCGTATGACAAGACTCACTGGTACGAAGGGGCGCTGATCGGTGGTTCACTGCTCGGGACGGTGGCGGATTTCTGGCACTGGAAAATGCATGGGGTGCTGCTGCTCAGTCCAATCGTTGGTTTGTTCTGTGGGGTGTTCATCGGTCTGCTGGCCGCAGCGCTCACTGAGGTGCTTAATGTACTGCCCGTACTAGCCAAACGATTGGGCATGAAACCTTATTTGTTTGGATTACTGCTCGCCATGATTTTGGGCAAAATGACAGGTTCCCTGTTTGATTTTTTCATATATCAGCGGTAACTCGTGGCCATAGGAGGATGGAAGATGGATGAACAAACAGAGCACACAGGCCAGGAAAATAGTGAAGGTATAACGGAAGAGATGTTACACAAGTCTGCTTATGAGATTCAGAAGGAAGAAGAGGAGAAAGCGTACAGTAAGAAAAAACAAAATGAGATGTCCGACAGCATTGAGGAATCCGTACAATATTGGCAGGAAAACGATGATATCTCCCCACGCATGAGTGAGAATAGATATACACTGCAACAGGTCCTGGGGCTCGGAGAATCGTTTGACGTGAATATGAGGGAAATGGTTCTGGGTGGCAAGCATGTTGGATTGCTGATGATCACCGGCTTTGCCAAGGATGAGATTTTGCTTGAGGTGTTGAAAAGACTCACCTATCTCACGCCGGATGACGTGTCCGGACATGCTCTCAAATCCTATTTTGAATGTTACATTCCCCATATTCAGGTGGAAAAAGTTGAGAAGATGAGTGCGGTCATCAACAAGGTTCTTACTGGTATGAGCGCAATGTTTGTTGAAGGGGACCGCTCGGTCTTAATTATGGATACCCGGAGTTATCCGGTACGTTCACCCGAAGAACCTTCATTGGAAAGGGTAGTCCGCGGTTCCAGAGACGGTTTTACCGAAACACTCCTGACCAATGTAACCTTGGTGCGCCGCAGAATACGCGACCCTGGATTGAAATTTGAGATCATGCAGGTGGGGCGGAGAACACAAACCGATGTCTGCGTGGTGTACATTGACGATATTGTGGATAAAGTGCAAGTGGATTCAGTTCGTGAAAAAATTCAGCGAGTGGATATCGATGGTATTCCCTCCGCCGATAAACAGCTGGAAGAAGCGATTATCAACAAGGGTTGGAATCCGTTTCCACTCGTTCGGTATTCTGAGCGACCAGATGTTACAGCTTCCCATTTGCTGGAAGGACGAGTTGTCATTTTCGTGGACACTTCCCCCAGTGTGATGATTCTGCCTACGACCTTCTTCGACCTCTGTGAGCATGCCGAGGAGAATAGACAGACTGCCTTGATGGGAACGTATTTACGATGGGTGCGTTTTGCAGGGATTCTAATCTCGTTGTTTTTGCTACCACTATGGCTTCTGATGGTTATTGATCCTTCGATTAAACCGATGGGACTTGACTTCATTGGTCCGCAGGAAAATGTAAAGCTGCCGCTGATTCTACAGTTTCTACTGATTGAACTGGGGGTCGATTTATTACGGATGGCCGCGGTCCATACGCCTACACCTCTGGCCTCGGCAATGGGCTTGATCGCGGCAATTCTAGTCGGGGATATCGCCGTCAAAACAGGATATTTTGTCAATGAGGTTGTACTCTATATGGCTATCGCAGCCATCGGCATGTTTGCCACGCCGAGTTACGAGCTTGGACTTGCCAACAGGTTGGTCAGGTTGGTTCTGCTAGTCGCTGTTGCGATATTTAAGGTTCCTGGATTGGTCGTGGGCAGTACACTACTCATATTGGCGCTCACCGTTCACAGGTCGTACAATTCTTCGTATCTCTGGCCTTTTATACCGTTTAATGCAAAGGCCCTGGGCAACTTTTTATTCCGGCTTCCGTTGCTGGAAAATAAGAAACGTCCATCATTTAACAAAACCCGTGACAACACCAAAATGTCCGATGATCCGGACGGTGAACTGCGAAAAAGTAAAAAACACAAATGATCTTCCGAAAAATCCATTCATCTCGCTGCCTAATTTGATATACTGGTGTAAAATCATTGGAATAGCAACTGTTCCAGTATACAAAAAAGTGAGGAATGCAGATTATGTATTTACATGGTACAAGTAAAATAAATGCACAAGGACATCTGGAGATTGGCGGAGTTGATGCAACAGATCTGAAAGAACAATTTGGAACTCCCCTGTACGTTGTGGACGAGCAATTGGTTCGCGAGCGTTGCAGAGAGTACATGGAAGCGTTCCGTGCTTCCGGACTGGGTTTCCAGGTTGCTTACGCAAGTAAAGCATTCTGTGTAATGGCAATGTGTGCACTTGCAGCTGAAGAAGGACTTTCCCTGGATGTTGTATCTGATGGTGAACTGTTTACTGCACTGCAAGCAGGATTCCCGGCTGAGCGCATTCATTTCCACGGTAACAACAAAACGCTGGAAGAGATTGAAATGGCTCTTGATGCGGAGATCGGATGCTTTGTTGTTGATAACTTCAATGAACTGCATCTGTTGCAGGCTGTAGCAGCGGACAAAAATCGTAAAGTAAACATTTTGCTTCGTGTGACGCCTGGTGTTGAGGCCCATACGCATGAATATATTTCCACAGGTCAAACGGATTCCAAATTTGGATTCGATATTGGCAATGGTACAGCATTTGAAGCGATTGACTTGGCTTCCAAGCAGTCTAACCTGGTTTTGCTCGGTGTGCATTCCCACATCGGTTCCCAGATCTTCGAAGTTGAAGGCTTCCAGATGGCTGTTCAACGTGTTGCTGAATTTGCAGCAAGTGTATATGAGCGTCTTAATGTTGCTTTCAAAGTGGTTAACCTTGGTGGTGGATTCGGAATCCGTTATATTGATGGAGATACGCCGCTTGAAGTTGCGCAATATGTGAAGGCTATTACAGACGCAGTTAAAAATCATTTTGCCCAAATTGGCTATGCCGTACCTGAGATCTGGGTTGAGCCAGGCCGCAGTATCGTGGGTGAAGCGGGAACAACGCTGTATACTGTTGGAACAAGCAAAGACATCCCAGGCGTGCGTAAATACGTTGCCGTTGATGGTGGGATGACCGATAACCCACGTCCTGCTTTGTATGAATCCAAGTACGAAGCTGTGCTCGCTAACCGTGCGAATGAGGCTGCTCAGGAAACGGTATCTGTTGCGGGTAAATGCTGTGAGAGTGGCGATATGTTGATCTGGGATCTGGACCTGCCAAAAGTGGAGAGCGGCGATCTGCTCGCTGTAGCTTGTACAGGTGCATATAACTATTCCATGGCGAGCAACTACAACCGTATTCGTCGTCCGGCTGTTGTGTTTGTCAAAGACGGTCAAGGAGATGTCGTAGTACGCCGTGAGACGTATCAAGATATCATTCAGAATGACCTGGTACCAGCGCGCATTGGCAAACAGCCAGTAACTCGCTAATTCGTCAAAAGATAATGCGTTTCTGCATTATTCAGGATATAGGGATTTTAAATTTGAAGCAGATGAAAAGGGAACTTCCTTTTTCGTCTGCTTTTTGTATATTCGGACTAAATTATGAAAAAAGTTTCCGTTTTTTTTGCGATCCAGTCATTTTCGGTGTACACTAAGAAAAGTGCTGTAATGCTTGACCCAGGGTCATGCGTTCTGGCACCATTAACGATGGTCAATACGAAAGGAGTCATTTACATATGGCGAAACAAGCGAAAATTAAATTGGCAAACGGCGGAGAAGTTCTGATCGATCTGTTCGATCAAGAAGCTCCAAACACAGTAGCAAACTTTGAGAAACTGGCTAACTCCGGTTTCTACAATGGTCTTACATTCCACCGCGTTATCCCGGGCTTTGTAGCTCAAGGCGGATGCCCTAACGGTAGCGGTGCAGGTGGCCCAGGTTACACAATCAATTGTGAAATTAACCCGAACAAACATGAGCGCGGAACACTTGCTATGGCACATGCTGGCCGTAACACAGGTGGAAGCCAGTTCTACATCTGCTACCAACCGCAACCACATCTGGATGGACAACATACTGTATTTGGTAAAGTAACTAAAGGTATGGAGTTCGTGGACGCTTTAGAAGGTAAAGACAAAATGGAAACTGTTGAAGTTGTAGAAGCTTAATACCTTCACCTTAACTGGATCCAAACATGAAGTGCTTCTTTTATAGAAGCACTTTTTTTGTTTTTTTACATACTTGAAATCGATGATTAGAAAGGATGAATAAAACCTTGGATACGGTTACTCAGCTAAGCTTGTTAAAACAAATTTATAGTGAGCGCACGTTGTGGGATGAAGAACTGCAGGCATCGCGCCATGTCGTTCCGGATAGTCTATCCGTAAAGGATCGAGAAGCGCTTGAGGCAGCGGGGCATGAACCGAATCGATTTGTACGTCCCCAACATGATGAAACGATTACTGAGCTGAAAAAAGTTGCGAATCAATGGACGCTGAATGATGCAGCGCAGGCTTTTGTATCCTCTTTGTGGTCAGCACCCATGATCTGGCGCTCGTTGCTTACGGGCAAGCTTATTGCGAGCAGTATGCCAAGTCATGGACATACGCCATATCCATCTTCAAACACTTGTAAGATTTGCGGATTAAGTGTAGATCAAGCAACCGACACGACGCTGCAATGGTATTGGCGCATGACCAATGGAACCCCGTTGGACGGTGATCCTTTTGGATATGTGCTGGCACTTCGAGAGTTGGCTGCCGCGCAGGAGCTTCCAATACCTAATGATTACGACCGTTGGACATTCCGTGCGGTGTTAACGGTGCTGCGCGAATTACCTCCCAAAACACGCTACAGCAAGGCAGCAGTAGCGCTCAAGAAGGAACGTCTTTTGCCTACACAGAAGGAATATGCCTACCGTGATTTGCTTGAGACGTTAGCTCTGATTGGCATATTGGATACGCCGGAACATCCTGGAATGATCACGGAATTCACCACTTACATGCAACGTGACGCACGCCCCAATGTTCGGGTTGAGGTACAGGCGCCTCTGGCGTGGTGGGACTCATCTGTAGGAATCAATGAGAACAACCTGAACAAGATATTTCATGATTTTGATCTGAATAATATATCTCTTGCGGATAAGCCTGATGAGAGTCCAGCTGTAAAGGACACGATCTTAGGAGCATTGGAGAAGAAGAGAAGTGTTCGCGGAAAAGTACCAAAGGCATCTCCTGATGCAGGTACCGGGGAGGTACAGTCTGGAGATGTGTATGCTGTTCGGGTCCGGGAAGGTGTATGGGTGACAGTATACTGTCATGAAGTCAGAGACAAGCGTGTCATCGTTGAATATTTGGATGGTGTCTTTCCAGAGATGCCGGGAAAAGCAGATTTGCATGGAACGTTTCGACCGAGAGCGAATGGACGCTGGAAATGCTCGGCTATTGCGATTGATTCCACAAGTTGGGTCAGAAGGGTGGCAAGAGAGTTCCCGCTTCCGACTTCGCCCCTGCAAGAACCTGATCGCACTCCATTCCATAATGCCAAAGAATTAAAGCATATGGCGAGCTGGTGTTTTCCTGATATGTAGAATACTGCGATGGATGTGAAATGTGCCTCCAAACAAAAACCGTACCTCCTTGAGAGGAAGCGGTTTTTTGTTGTTTCTTAGCTTATTAAAAGTTAGTATGTGACAAAAAGGAACAAAAAACAATTGATTTTTTGGCATTAAAGTGCTAACATCCAAGTAATAACGAAAGCAATCCTTCAGGGCAGGGTGCAATTCCCTACCGGCGGTGATGCAGGAAGTGTAAGGACACATGTCCAGCACTTGATGCAAAGTCCGTGACCTGTCTGCCTGTGGCAGATGGCTGATCTGGTGTAATTCCAGAACCGACAGTATAGTCTGGATGGGAGAAGGAGAGGTGCAGACCTAACAGGTTTGCATTCAGCAGGAGTATTGCTGTACAGTCTAGATTGGTAATGTCTTGCACTGTGCAGGGAAAATCCGGTTACGCTGGACAGTTCCATACATATGCCACACTATAAAAGCTCTTTACCTGTAATTGATGTTCATTAAGGTATGTGTCTATTTTCACTTGCCCGAAATGAAGTTTTGGGCAAAGTGTTGGCGTGCTGTATCCATTTCACTCCTGCTGGTGACATTTGTCTCTCATCATCCCCATCGAACTGATTGTTCGACGGGGATTTTTTAATAAAAAAGACTTTAAACCGCGGGGTGAACGGATTTGGAAATGATCAATGATGAATTTTATATGGCACTGGCATTGGATATGGCGGAACGAGCACAAGGACAGACGGGGATTAATCCGGTCGTTGGATGTGTAGTTGTGAAAGAAGGTCGTATTGTAGGTCTGGGGAGCCATCTGAAACGTGGAACCGGTCATGCGGAGGTGCATGCCCTTAACATGGCAGGCAGCGATGCAGAAGGAAGTACGGTATACGTTACACTTGAGCCCTGTAGTCATTATGGCAAGACGCCACCTTGTAGTGAACGCCTGATTCATGAAAAGGTAAAACGTGTTGTCGTATGTTGTGAAGATCCAAATCCGCAAGTATCCGGCAGAGGCATCAGCATGCTTCGTCAACAAGGCATTGAAGTTGAAGTTGGCGTACTGCGTGAGCGTGGAAGACGCATGAATGAAAAATTCATTAAATTTATAACAACGGGTCTACCTTTTGTGACACTGAAAACGGCTACTACTTTGGATGGCAAAATTGCTACTCGCAGCGGAGACAGCAAGTGGATCTCCAACGAGCCCGCTCGTGAGATTGTGCATGCCCTTCGTCATCGTCACCAGGGAATTATGGTTGGCGTCGACACAGTGATTGCCGATAATCCGGAACTTACAACCCGTTTACAAGTGGAAGGCATTAGTCCGGTGCGCATTGTGGTGGATTCCAAGTTGCGTCTTCCCGTAGGTGCCAAAATGGTTAAGGATGGTCTTGCTCCAACATGGGTTCTCACCACAGACGAAGCCAGTCCTGAAGCTGCTGAACGTTTGGAAGCTTACGGTATTGAGATTATACGCTGTGGTCCTGGACCACGTGTGGATCTGTTAAGCGGACTTAGCAAGTTGGGTGAGCGTGAGATTGGTTCGATTTTGCTTGAAGGTGGGGGCACTCTGAATGGAGCCATGCTGGAGGCACGGTTGGTCGATCGACTGCTCATGTTTATCGCTCCGAAGATTGTAGGCGGTTATGATACACCTGGAAGCTTCCGCTTCGAAGGTGTGGAACGTATGAATCAGGCGATTCAATTGAATCAGTTGGAGATCGAAAAAGTTGGAGATAATATCAGCATTGGCGGTATTCCGGTGTGGCCTGAATAAATAAATGAATTTTAAAGAAACAAGTTAGACTCTTTATAAATTGAACAAGGGAGGCGGCAGCATGTTTACCGGTTTGGTGGAAGAAGTCGGTCAGATCCGGCGTATTGGTCGGAAAGGCGAAGCGATGGTCCTGAATATCGGAGCTTCCGCCATCATGGACGATCTGAAAATTGGTGATAGTGTAGCAGTGAACGGCGTGTGCTTAACTGCGACAACGCTCGAAGGTGGAGGTTTTACCGCCGACGTAATGCCTGAAACCTATCGCCATACCAATCTCAGTCAGCTGCAATCTGGCAGTAAAGTTAATCTGGAGCGGGCTATGCAATCTGGCGGTCGTTTTGGCGGACACATCGTTCAGGGCCATGTCGATGGTACCGGAGTGATTGGCAGTATAACACGTGATCAGAATGCGATTGTGTTTGAGATCAAACCTGATGATCACCAGTTGTTCAAATATCTGATTCCCAAAGGATCGGTTACACTGGATGGCATTAGCTTGACCGTTGTCCATACATCGGATACCGCATTCACGGTTTCCATAATCCCGCATACCATTGGTGAAACTGTACTAAATGTGAAAAAGACAGGGGATACCATTAATATCGAATGCGATATTTTGGGCAAATATGTGGATCATCTGCTCCAGTATGGGAGAGGACATCGAGAGACGGGTGCTGGCAAGCCGCGCAGTATCAGTGAAGATTTTCTCTCCAATCACGGATTTGCATAAATAGAAACAGAAATAAACTGGAGGTGGACCCATGTCAGAACAATCCATTTTGGATACGATAGAAGAAGCCATATATGATCTCATGCGTGGCAAACCCGTCATTGTTGTGGATGATGAAGATCGGGAGAATGAAGGCGATTTTATCGCTTTGGCCGAAAAGGCGACACCTGAAGTCATTAATTTCATGATTACTGAAGGTAGAGGTCTGGTCTGTGTTCCGATTACACAACAACGTGCGGACGAACTGAATCTGAAACCGATGGTTCAACAAAATACGGATTTCCATGGAACAGCCTTCACCGTCTCTGTGGACCACAAAGATACGACAACAGGTATCTCGGCACATGAACGCTCTATTACCGTGAAAGGTCTGATCGATCCTGAAGCGAAAGCTGGGGACTTCCGTAAGCCTGGTCACATGTTCCCGCTGATTGCAAAAGATGGCGGTGTTCTTCGTCGTGCCGGGCATACAGAAGCGGCGGTAGATTTGGCCATTATGTGTGGTTCATATCCCGCAGGCGTGATCTGTGAAGTGATTAAGGAAGATGGCACAATGGCCAGACTTCCGGATCTGCAGGAGATTGCCCGCAAGCATGATCTGAAGCTGATCAGTATTCAGGACATGATTCGTTACCGTAACGAAAAAGAGCAGCTGGTTCAACGTGAAGTGGCTGTGCGTATGCCAACGGACTTTGGCGAGTTTCAAGCGGTGGCATATACAAACGCTGTGGATAACAAGGAACATGTGGCTTTGGTGAAAGGTGAAATAGATGGTTCCAAACCCGTACTTGTACGTGTGCACTCTGAATGTTTGACTGGTGATGTATTCCATTCCCATCGTTGTGACTGTGGTCCTCAGTTTGATGCGGCACTCAAACAGATTAACGAGGAAGGCAACGGCGTACTGCTCTATATGAGACAGGAAGGCCGGGGCATTGGGCTAATCAACAAACTCAAAGCCTATAAGCTGCAAGAGGAAGGTCTGGATACGGTGGATGCAAACCTGAAGCTGGGATTTGCTGCCGACTTGCGTGATTACGGGATTGGAGCTCAAATTCTGAAAGACCTTGGGGTTCGTCAGATCAGACTGTTAACTAACAATCCTCGTAAAATTAAAGGCCTTGAAGGATACGGACTTGAAGTTGTAGAGCGTGTTGCGATACAGATGGAAGAGAACGAGGACAATACGGTTTATCTTCATACAAAGCAAGCAAAGCTGGGGCATATGCTCAAGTTTGATGATATCGAACAAAACGAACAGTAAATATATTTTAGATGAATAACGTTCACCATGTAATTTATGGAAGAGATTAATTAGGATTTCCGTTACTTACATTACATTATACCGTTAGGGAGATGACTTGAATGCCACAATTTTTTGAAGGACATTTAGTATCAGAAGGATCACGTTATGGAGTTGTCGTTGGACGTTTCAACGAATTCATCACCAGTAAATTACTTAGCGCAGCGCTTGATGCATTCAAACGTCACGGCGTGCAGGATGATGAAGTGGATGTAGCCTGGGTTCCAGGAGCGTTCGAAATCCCTCTGATTGCGCAGAAAATGGCGGAGAGCGGCAAGTATGATGCGGTGATTACCCTGGGAACTGTCATTCGTGGATCCACTACGCATTACGATTATGTGTGCAACGAGATGGCTAAAGGGGTAGCAGCAATTAATCTGAAAACTGGCGTGCCTACAATCTTTGGATTGGTTACGACAGAAAATATTGAACAAGCGATTGAACGTGCCGGAACCAAAGCGGGTAACAAAGGTTGGGATGCAGCTACGGCGGCAATTGAGATGGCAAACTTGACGAAACAGCTAAAATAGTGCTTATTTAATAGTAGTGCCCTGCTTTGCGCAGACGAACACGGGAAACCGGATTCGTACGGCTTAGCAGGGTTTTGTATTTTTCTGGCGGGAGGATTCGTCTAGTGACGGTAGTTACATACAAACTGGAGACTTTTGAAGGGCCTTTGGATCTGCTGCTTCATTTGATTGATAAGGCTGAAATTCATATCCAGGATATTCCCATCAGCGATATTACCGATCAATACATGGCGTACCTGCATTCGATGCAGGAACTGGAACTGGATATTACGAGTGAATTTCTGGTCATGGCAGCAACATTGCTGTCGATCAAGAGCAAACTTTTACTGCCTAAACCACCGGTAATTGAGGACTTCGAGGATTATGATTTTATGGAAGAAGAAGATTATGATCCACGTGCAGAGCTGATTGCACGTCTGATAGAATATCGCAAGTACAAGGGAATTGCGCGTCATCTTCATGAACGGGAGTGGGAACGCAGCCTTATATTTTCCAAAGAGCCCGAGGATCTGCGCCCCTATATGCCCGTAGAAGCCCAATCGAACCCGGTTGAGGGTTTACACACCTCTGACCTGATTGCAGCATTTCAGAAGGCGCTACGCAAGGCTGAGAAGCGTACAACTGTAACCCGGATCAAACGGGATGAGATTTCGGTTAAGGACCGGATACGGGATGTCATCGGCGCTTTGGAAAGTATGGGGCCGGGAGGCAGACTGTTATTTTCCAAGTTGATGGATGAACATATCTATCGCCATGAGATTGTTGTCACTTTTCTGGCGGTGCTGGAACTGATGAAGATGAAGCAGATTGTCTGTTATCAGGAACGGATGTTTGAGGATATCGTTATGGAGTGGAGAGGGGAAACAAAGAATCATGGATTTTCCGAAATTGAAATCGATTATTGAAGGCCTGCTGTTTTTGTCCGGAGAAGAGGGTCTGAGTATCAAACAAATTGCCGAGATCGTCGACCAGCGAGTGGAACTTGTAACGGACGCGATTGAGGAGATGATTCATGAATTTTCACAGCAGGGACGAGGTGTACAGATTCTCAAGATCGCTGGTGTAGTGCAGTTGGGCACCTTGCCTGACCATGCTGTATATTTCGAGAAATTGGCATACTCTCCCGCACGAACGTCCTTATCCCAAGCGGCTCTGGAGACGCTGGCCATTGTGGCGTATCGTCAGCCGATTACACGGGTAGAGATTGAGGAAATCCGTGGTGTAAAATCGGAGCGGGCCATCCATACACTTGTGAATAAGGATTTGATTATTGAAGTGGGACGAGCCGAGGCGATCGGACGACCAATTCTGTACGGAACGACCAAGTCATTCCTGGATTATTTCGGACTGGCTTCAATTAAAGACCTTCCTGAACCAGGTTTGTTCGAAGATTCCGAAAACCTAGAGGAAGAGACACAACTGTTATTCAACAAACTGGATTTGCAACAACTGGAACCGGAAAGTGTTAATCCAGCGGATGACCTAAGTCATATCGACAACGAAGACGATAATACGGATTCTTCACTCTAATTGAAAGTTCATATTAACCGACACCCAAAGTGGGGTCGGTTTTTTTGTGCATTATTTTTAGATAAATGGTGAATAGAACAGTATCCATACAAATATGAAATGGGATTTTTAGGTCAGACGTGAATTTTTTCCTATCCAGAGTGCCATACTAGACGAGAAAAGAATTGAGGGCTTGGAGGTAAGGCCTGTGTGGATTTGGCTTGGAGGAATCGGTTTGTTGTTCGCATTGCTGATTGCCGCAGTCCTCATCTCAAATGTTCATGTACATTTTACATTCAGTAAACATAAAAGTGATGATTACGCCAATATTAATGTTCGTCTTCTCTATGGAATTGTGCGGATTAACTATGAGATCCCGAGTATTGTTTTTCGTAATATGAAGGAAGGTTTTCTGGTCAAGACCGAACAATCCATGAATCATTCGAGAGGTGAGGCCCAGGGAAGTGAGCGGGTCAACAAACGTAAAGTCAAGAAGTGGGCTAAAGATGTGAAAATTATGCTTAGGGCAACGGACGCGCTCAAGCTGTGGCTGAAGCAAACACTCACACGCGTACATATGACTCAACTGTCCTGGGCTACCCACATCGGCGTTGGTGATGCAGCATATACAGCGGTGCTGACGGGATGGGTGTGGAGTATCAAGTCCATTATTATTGGTTTTCTCACCTATCAGATCCGCTTTGATGAAACACCCGTGCTTCAGGTTATGCCGGTATGGTCCGATGAAATGGAATTTAAGACGGAGCTCGATTTCAGAGTGAAAATTCGGATTACAGCCGTTCTGATCGCTGGAGTTACACTACTCACCCGTGTGCTTCAAGTTGAAGGCGGATGGCGGATGTGGTTCAAACTTCTTCAGGAACTGCGCAGCAGACATAAGGCGAAGCAAAAGAAAAAGCTTAGTGGGACAACACTGTAGACGCCTATCTTAGCCGGTCTGATTTTGGGAATATGAGGTTGGGGTTCGGTGAGTGTACTTAAAATGTATATTTACATAAGTCCCTTCAAGTTTGGGGATGATATGGTTAGATCAAACCTAGCTTACATTGAAACTGGAGGGAATTTAAATGTCAGATCATCCAATTCAAGGCTTAATGGAAACCGCAATGGAAAATATCAAGGCCATGGTGGATGTCAATACAATTGTTGGCGATGCAGTCGAAACACCAGATGGTACTGTGATTTTACCTATTAGTAAAGTGGGATTCGGATTTGCTGCCGGTGGCAGTGATTTTCACGTCAATGGAGAAAGTCATGGCAAAAGTGGTACTACAGGTACCTCTGCTGAACATGCCAGTTCAGCTAAAGTGGCTTCTCCATTTGGCGGCGGTAGTGGCGGCGGTGTATCCATACGTCCTATTGCGTTCCTGGTGGTAGGCAAACAGGGGGTACACATTGTGCCACTCGATAATTCAACACATCTGTTTGAGAAACTCATTGACTCTACTCCTTATGTTCTGGACCGAATTCAAGGCATGTTCCAACGTAATACAACACCAACGAATACTACAGGTGTACCGGTTACACCTGATCCATCAACCTACAGCTGAATCATTTCGTCATGATCCCTCCCGCATCCTAGCGGTGAGGGATTTTTGCTGTTTGTATAGCGGATGGTGAATGTTTTTTCGGAGGTTTTTGTATTCCATGAGACTTATGTCTGTGATCCGCCTAACCTAGACATGAAATAGGTTATTGAAGGGGGAACGTTAATGCACAGAGACACCGTTTTTATGGTTTTGCTTGGCTGGCTACTATCTGCAGTCGTGTATTTGGTAGGAGGAATTGATCACCTGTTTATTGCAGTGACCATCTTTGTGGGGTTGGATTACATCACAGGGGTGCTATCTGCATGGTATAGGAAGGAGTTATCCAGCAGGGTTGGATGGTGGGGGCTTGCTCGTAAGTCATTGACATTTGTTTTTGTCATTATTGCACATCAACTGGATATGGTTGCAGGCAATTCCAATGATTTTATGCGAGATGCAATGTTAATGTTCATCATTGGTACCGAAGGAATCAGTATATTGGAGAACCTGGGGAAACTGGGCCTGCCTGTACCTAAGTTTATCACTTCAGCCCTCTTTAAGCTTCGAGGGAATGAAGATCAAGTTGAGGACAAGGAGAAGATGTAATGATACAGATCATCAAGGATTACATACCTGTGAATAAATACAGTCGGGCCGGACTGAAATTAAAAGCGAAACGTGGAATTGTGATGCATTATACGGCTTCTCCCGGAGCGCCCGCGAAGAACATTAGCAAATACTTTGCAAGTTTGGCACAGCAAGATTCCAATAAAGCAGTGAAAGGTCGTTATGCAAGTGCACATTACTCGGTAGATCGAACGTCGATATATAACAGTCTCCCGGATGATGAACTAGCCTATCACTGCGGGAGTGCAACATACACGAAGGAAGCTCTGGCCAAACTTGGGACATATCCGAACAATAGTACAGTGGGCATTGAGATGTGCATTGAAAAGGATGGCAGTATTCATGAAGATACATTCAATAACGTTGTAGACCTCGCAGTATACCTAATCAGGGAACGGGACTTTCCACCCGTCTTCTTCACACATAAAGAAGTGGTTGGATGGAAGGAATGCCCGCTGCCATGGATTAAACAACCAGGTGAATATGAAAGATTTAAACAAGCAGTACATACAAAATTAAACCCGCTGCAACAAATAGCAATCACGGAGGATGATGATATGAATACGGTTCTGGATTATGCACAATGGGCCTGGAATGAACTTGATCAGTACATTGGAGATGCCTACAACGACAAGGTGATTGAAGATTGGGCATGGGTAGAGAAGGTACGCAAGAAGAAGTTAACCTATGGAGAGTTGCTGTTACTGAAGGTTTTAATTGATGAGCGCAGACGTAAAAAGTCCTGACCCAAAGTACATCTCAGATAGAGGCTATGCCTGTCTGCTGGTTAACCAGGAGTTAAAGTGTGCTGGATCTTTCAAAAAATAAAAATCTTGTATAATCACGATATGGTCAGGATACTCAAGTTCATATTGGGTCTGAATCGAGGATTCATCAATGACTCCAATAACAGCGAGTTGATTTGTTTCGATCACATGTATTGGTGTGGGTGAGCTCATACAACCATCCTTTCGTTTATTAAGTCAGTGTCAACAGGGGCGATGGAGATATCCATGGTCCCTAGATGACCTATACGAGGCAGGATGGGGAAGGTTAAGCTGATCCGGTTCAAAACGGGTTCAAAATTCATAAATATAAAAAAGCAGAACCCCACTTCGAATGTGATGTGGGGTTCTGCTTATGTAACTACTCTTTTGAGAACGTGTCCAGGGCCTCATCTGTAAGATGGAGTTCTGCGAAAGCCCTGCATATCTTTTGGAAAGATCTAATCGTATTTGTCTCGTACAACATCTCAATGGGATCAAAACCCAACATAACAAGCGAATCCACAAGTTCTGTCTGATCTACTTCCGCATGGTGGAGCGCTTCAAGCATGGTTTCAATAACTACTAAAAATAAAATGGCTTTATTCACTGTCTCGATCGGTGTCCCCTCCTTCGTAATACTACTAGAATAAGCGGAGGAGGACGGAAAATAACGAGAAAGTCCAATTTCTCAGTGATGAATCTATTCAATCTAAAAGTGTGGAGAGAATAATTGGTTGATGTACATTAAAATCTGATGATAAGCTCTCCCCTTGTATGTAAGATTAAGCTTTTTCGTTTACTTCGTGGATAATGGAATCAATTAATTCATCATCAATCAGCGTGCTAGCTTTTTCGAGTGCCAACAGAATACCTTGCGGTTGTTCAAAAAAGACTGTAGAGAGAATAGGGGCAACCTCATCTAGATTAATCTTCTCAGCTTTGACCATACTGATCAAGGCAACTACGATCTCATGTCCCTCCACGTTACCTTCCATAAATCTTGTTCTTAGATGAGTTGCTACTATTTCGGTCTTTGACTGCGAGTACGCCATTACATTTCCCTCCAACGGTTTGAATATCTTAGCAGAGCTCCTCTTCATGCAAGTTTAAACCAAGTTAGATTAGGAGTTATCTTAACAATAATAAGGCAGATAGTTTAATTTATCAACAGCCACTAAGTCAATAAAATCGGATTGGAATCACCGTTTTATCCAGTAAAAAAGACCCGGAGAGGGTCATTTTTTTGGTCTGCCTTCCCAATAATCAGGAAATCCGTTGTAATCCCAGGCGTTCAGATTTTCGCTGTCGGCTTGAATGGCAACATCTGCTCCGGAACCAAAGTCAACACCTACGGTTTGCAGTTCTTTGGCCTTAATAACCAGTACCTTGCCAGGTGCACCTGCACATACCAAAGCAAGCTTCCAAGGTGTCTGTTGGTAGATATGTTCCATTTGTTTGGATGCTGTGCTCACATGAGACCACGAGGGGCAGTCCACCGTTCCTACGATGCTTGTCCACCCGTATCTCCGCTCCAGAACTTCTCGATATTGCTCGGCCTTGGCTCCGCAGAGCAGAATAGGCATGGTCTTGAACGTTTCATAGAATAACTTGAATCGGGCGATGTAATTATTCTCAAAAGCATAGAAGGTCTCCCGGGGTTCAACCTTGTAATATGCAAGGCACATATCGAATAACGGTTTGAAATACCAGTGATCTGTCTGGATCAGATGTCCGACGTAATCCGCTTTTCGCAGGCAGTGTACGATAATTTCTCTCGCACTCGCATTGGGTAAGGTTATGCCGCAATAGGTAGGATCGTTCAACCAGCCGTAATGAGACTTGATGAAATCCATAGTCAGAACGGTGTCGTGAGCCAGAATGGTGTTGGAAGCATCCCCAAATCGAACAGAAGCATGGGCTTCTCCATCAGAGGCCAGTTGGAACCAGTTGCGGATTAAATCTACACTCCCCAGCATGCATGTCGCCTTCTTCCCATGTGTGAATTATGGTTTCTTCAGTATACATATTCATCAACTCCTTCTGTATTAGAATAGGAAAAATGCCTCGTTCTCTCTCTTCTTTTGAGGAAACACTCCTTTTTTATTCCACGTGCGAAGGTTATTGAGTAACAGTCTAGACTAGATAAAAAGGGAGAGGGGATGGACTGTGAAAAACGTATTTATAGGTAGTCCTGTACGAAATCGGGCTTGGATTATGGAACGGCACTTGCAATCACTTGAGCAACAAGCAGTGCAGAAGCATTATATGTACATCCTGAATGATAGTGAAGATCAGACGGAGCATATCCTTGATCATCATCAGATTCCTTATCTGACTCATAATCTGGGGAGAACATATGGTCATATGCGTGGACAATATTCCTATCATAACCTGGCGTTGTTGAGAAATAAGCTTCTGGATGAGTTTCTGAAATCGGACTGTGATTATCTGTTCTCAATTGATACGGATATCATCATTCCTGAGGGTAGCCTACGGCAGTTAATGGATAATGACAAGGATGTATGTTCCATGCTTATACGGAATCATCCAAAGTTGAAGGCTCATAATGCCATGATCGCCGGAAAACATATACCTGAATTCAAAGCGGGTTTGGTTCCGGTAGATCTGACAGGTGCCGTATATTTGATTAAGCGTGAAGTGATCGAAGCAGGCGTGCGATATGGTTCGCACCCAACAGGGGAAGATGCACCATTCTGTGAGCAAGCACGAAGACTGGGGTTTGAACTGTTTGTAGATACTCGGTTGCGACCCATTCATGCTTATGCGGAAGGAGTGGAGTTGATTGCTCAATTGGCTGCTTCGTAGAAAGCAACGAGAAAATCCGGTTTTTGAAAGTATAGAAATGACCATTGTCTACCCGCCCGCACTTGACTGGAACCTCTTGTTCCAACGTCCTCAGCAATTGATGACCGCCTTCTCCAATATTCCAGGTATACGGGCTATCTTTATCAATGAAGAAACGTACAGAAAGCAGAGCCGCCCGATTGAAAAGTTAAATGATGATCTGTTCCTTGTGCAGAAAGGTGTGAACTACGATCACCTGGTCAAAGGAAAGAAGGTACTCTGGTTCTCGAATCCAGGACAGTACAATTATTCGGATGGTCGGAAGTTTGATTTTACCGTATTTGATTACCTGGATAATTCGGCTGATGAGTTTGCAGTGTGGAAATCCTACATACCGAAATGCTTTGACCGTGCAGATCTTATTGCCACGACTGCCAAGGTGATGTACGAGGCACATAAATATGACGGCAAACCGATCTTTATGTGCCCTAACGGGGCAGATTACCAACATTTTGAGAAAGCGAGGGCAATTCTGCCCAAACCGGCGGATTTCCCCGATGTTCATGATGGGCAAAAGATTGTGGGTTTCCACGGGGCAATGGCATCATGGGTGGATTATTCGCTGATTACCGCTATTGCGGATAAAGGTTATCGTGTCGTTTTGATTGGGAACAATGCCCTGTATCAAAAAAATATTGTTCATCCCAATGTGACTTGTCTTCCGCACAAAGATTATAAAGTGCTTCCCGCCTACATTGCTCAATTCGATGTCTGTATCGTGCCATTCAAGCTGACAGAGATGATCCGTGGCTGCGATCCGATCAAGTATTACGAATATTTGTCTGCGGGCAAGCCTGTGTTGACCACGCGTATGGAGGAAATTGTTCATAAGTACAGCGATGTAACTTACTTTATGAATCAGCATAATTGCGGAGTGATGTTGGAGAAAGCGATTCGTGAGAATAGTGCTTTCAAAATTGCTGCACGATTAAAGGTGGCTAAGTCTAATAGCTGGGAAGGCCGGGCAATGGATGCTGTGAAGATGATTAATCAGGTCATGGGAGGCAGAAATAATGAAAAAGATATTTAAACGAATGTTTGGTAGACAGTTGATCACACCGACAATTGAGCTTGAAGAAATAGAGATTGATGCGACGGAGTTCAATGTTACGACATACACCCCAAACACGGATACAACGATTGTATATCTGCCTGCGATCGATTTCCATAGTGAACGATTCGGGCGTCGACCACAGCGTTTGTTAAAAGCACTCGCTGAAGTGGGCTACAATGTAATATATATCAACTCGAGTGATGAGTTCTATCAGGTTGATGCCTTGGAGTATCCTTATCCGGAGCTTCCAAACTTTGTCGTAGCCCGTGTTGGTCAGAATGTACGTACGCTGTTTCAGGGTGATCGCGTAATCTACTGGGTGAACGATAGCCGGCTGGCAGGTTCGATCGAGACAGCATATCCTGATCTGGTCGTATTTGATTCGTTGACCGATCCGGATCAATATGAGAAGCACAAACACAAGATGGAAGCTGTTGCTGACGTTGTCTTCATTACTCCCGAGAGAATCTATGAGCATGGCAAATACTGCTCGCATGTTCATCTGGTTACTGCCGATGAATTTGAGATCAAAGAACGTGCAGAACAGGTAGCACAAATTATAGATGCTTTGCCAAACAGAACGGCCCCTCTGATGTAGGGGTCTTTTCTTTGATCATATGCAGGACTATTTCTTTTGCAAAGATGACGGGGCTAATCGTGCTTCAATATATTTCGTTTACATTATCGTTAGGGAATGAAGATAGCGTTCTACACTATAAAAAGCAGAGACGGCGAACAGCCAGACGGGTTAAACGAAGGATCTCCCGATCATCAAGACATTTAACCTGATTCCGGCTTAAGCAAGTCTCCGTAGCTAAAATTACATATTATCCTAAGGAGTGGACTGTTCAATGGCTAAAAAAATGATTATCAAAGGTGTAGGTACGTTCATGGCTAAACGCCTTCCAAAAGATCCGATGGGCGAAATTGAGGTAGTTACCCTGGGTACCCTGCAAGATTTGAAAATTGACCTTAACGTGGAGCTTGAGGACATCTTTGGTGGTGACGGTCTGTTCGCCATTGATGTACTGGTGAAGTCCAAATCGATTGAAGTATCGGCAACAGATGCCAAATTCGATCTGGATGCGATCCAGCTGATGATGGGTTCAACGGTACAAGAGCAAGTGAAGTCTTATGTATGGGTGCTGAATGAGCAGTCTACAGTGGCTGCAGGCGTATCCAATTCTGGATTTGCTGAAGCCAAACCGAAGCATGCAAGTAAAATCTATGAAAAGAACGGTGGAATCACGGTTCGTCTCAAAGATTCCAACACGTTGCTGAAACAACTCACTTTAAAGGGAACGGCCGTGGAACCGAATGAGTTTTTCTACGACGAAGCGAATGGTGTAGTCATCCTGAATGCGGTCCATATCGGTAAAGAGGTTGTACTGAATTACAAACGTGAAGAAATTGTAGACATGGTTGATCTGTTGGTTGACGAAGTACCATTCCCGATCTCCGTCATTCATCACGGTACGTTCCAGCAAAAAGATGGTTCGTATGCAGGTGTTGAAACCGAGCTGTACATGTGCCGTGCAAAAGGTACATTCAGCATCAATGCCCAGCGTGCTGCCGCTTCTGCATCCGCAATCTCATTGCAGATTCTGGATCCTGAACGTGCTGACGGAAAAATCGGCAGTATCAAACGCTTCAGCGCACCAAGCAAGATCTAATATCTAAATAAGGTTGATTGCTCCTGGCAAGGTATCAAACGGCATCTGTGTCCCTCCCCTTCACAGCGCCTTGCCTTGCCAGGGTTTTTATTATATGGGGGAGAATGTCCAGGGGAGGTCTTTAAATTCATGGAAACAGAACGAGAAAAAGCCGAGCGTGAGCTTGCGGAAAAGCTGAATGAGGAAGCGGCGCAACGAATCAAGGATGATCCGGAGAACAAACGAGTGTCGCCGGAGGAAGTGGAAGCGGCTGAGCGTGCATTTTTTGAAGATGATGAGATTATTACCCTGCGGGATCGACGGAAATATCGCATTCCGCCGTGTAACCTGAAGGATGCCCGCCGTCTGATGAAGTTGCTGAAAACGGTGAATATTGATGCCATTATTCTTAATTTCATTCCGACTGAGAATGATGAACTTGACGAAAAGCGGCAGCAGGATTTATTTGATGTATTGGCAATGGCATTCAAAAACTATCCACATATCGTGACCAAAGATGAGCATGGTGAGTATATCATCAATCGAGAATATCTGGATGAGTACCTTGATCTGAACACAGCTCGCAAAGTCATTGATATGCTCATTGGACTCAATGGTTTAAAAAAGTAGAACGCACCGAGGGGGAGTCTTTGGAGGGAACCGAAATCCGTGATACGGAAACACAGGAACCCGTTCACTGGGGAGAAATCTTCTTCACCCTCCATAAACACTGTGGGCTGAACAAGTGGGAGATTTGGGAGTACACACTCCCTCAGGTTGCGGAGCTGTGCAAGTCAGCCGAGAAATATATTCAATTTGAGGTTGAGCTTATGACAGCACCTCTTCGCATGTTCGGTGGCGGTGGGGGCGAGGAAGTTGAAGAAGATGGGACCGTCAGACGTAAAAGAACCTTCAATGACGAGGATTACACAGAGATATCAGAAGATGATATCGGTATGCTTGCACAAGCGCTCGGAGGATAAGAGAGAGACATCCCGTTTTGCCTAAATGAAGGTAGAACGGGATTTATGCATAAAGGCGGTGATTCTTTTGACTGAAACAGAAGGACAAGGAGATAAACATTCCTTAACACAAGAAATATTAACAGATAAGGAACAATTAACTGGACAAAGTACAACGCTGAAAGGAAATTACCTTTCGGGTGTTAACACATTGGTTAGACGTGTAGAGACAATCAGAAGTGATATGCAGTCGCAAATGATAGAAACACTGACGACCGATTTGGAGCACTTTTATCGTGGAGCGTTCAGTGAAATGAAGGATGTGTCTGCAGCTGGCTCACAGGGGTTGTTAGACTCCGTGATGAATACGATGAAATATATTTCAGCAGGTGAAACCAAGGGGTATTCATCAACATTACTCAAGAAATCCCTTGACTCGTCGCAGCAGATGGATCATCAGATGAGTCGGGCCGACCAAAATTTGGAGCTTAGATCGTCTGGGACAACGAATGACAGTGGGCAATATACACAAACCGGAACGGTCAAAAATCTGCAACGAATTGCACTGCAACATGGTATGGATCAGGAAGATGTAGGTCTTGCCTATCGCATTGGTTCTCGTAATTATGATCATTCATCTGAAGCTGTGGCGTTTGCTGAAGAAGTAGCCAAGCTGCATTCAGTGGGCAATATGGATGTAGAACAGACGGCAACAGGTCTGGAATCTGTTACTCCGACATGGGGAAGCAGTAGCTTTGATCTGTCCCAAGTCACAGACATGATGATCAGAGCTTCAACGCTGTTGGATGTTGGCATTCAGGACTTGATGGATATGATGCGTCAGACCCTTCCAATGGTAGGGAACCCTGATGGAACTCTTGCACAAGAGGATGTATTAGCCAACTGGATTAGTAAGGCTGGATTGTTGGTTCAGTCAAAAGAAGATCATCCTCAGCAGGGATTTGCATCGAATCGAGTTAGATTCGATCTTCTTGCTGAACAATTGAAGGCTACGGATGTAAACGCGTCGATCCATCAGCGCACTGGCAGTAGAGACAACCTTCAATTCCGACAACGAGAGATCGAAATCGCATTTCAGATTGCAACACATGAGGCGATGCAAGGGTTGAAAGAGGAATTTACCGAGCTGGGCGATTATCTTATCGCAGCCATGCGGTTAATTGGAGATCATACGGATGGCATTGTTGATCATATGGAACTGCTTAACCGAATTATGGATGAAGTCGGAGTGCAGGTTGCCTGGGATAAGTTCGGTGAAGTGATGAATGAAGGCGATCAGAAACGATATGGTGCTACGAATGCAGATCCAGGGAAAGTTGGAAATGCGGGGAGCGACGTTCCCGAGCGACTACAAGTCACGGATGTGCAGCGTGCTGGTGTAGCGCAGGAAATGGGCAGACAGCAGAGTCGTCTACAGACTCTGGATCATCGAAGAACAGAAATTCAAAGTAGGGCCGTAGCCAAGCAAGATGATGTAATTCAGGCTCGGACTACCCGAGATCAACAACATGAAATGTACAATCAGGCTATACAAGATGGGAATACAATGGCGTCTTCCATTCATGCGGAAGAACGTGACGAAGCTGAGAAGCGAGTCAAAACGTATAGTCGAGAACTTCTTTTGTTGCGAGAAGAAATGCATTCTCTCGATATTCAGATCGCGAAGACGAAGCGAAGTCTTGAGTTTCTAGGCCAAGAACTAGATGACACGAGTAGAGCAATTATGCAACTTGAACACCGAGCTAGAGTGTTGATGATGGCGATGGATGACATGGACCTCGATGCGGTTGAACTACGAAATAAGTTATATTTTCTAAACGCTGAGTTTCAATACGGTTCAACCGATATTCAACGGTACGAATCGGAGATCCAGAAGCTACGTAAGCAGTCAGCTCTATTGAATGACGTTCTCTCCACATTGAGAAACGAAGTCAATGAGTTAAACGCCTCTTTTAGAAAGGGCATGATCGATGCTACAGCATACATATCCAAACTGAAGGAACTCGAACAGGTTCAGCTCGCGAGTATGATGAGTGGTCCAGGAGGATTTCTAGTTGTTCCAGGAGCAGGAGGCGTGGAATCTCCTGTTAAGGATGACAAGAAAGAATCCAAAAACAAAACCTTTGTAGCTCGTCATGAAGACCTGATCAAAGATGTCATGAAAGACGCGATAATGGATGAATTCAATCCGGGGGGCGACTCGAAGAAAGGGAATAAAAATACACCCAAAAGGGGCCTTCTTTCCAGGTTTAAGGATATGAAAGACACAGGCAATCGCAAAGCATTTTTTGACAGAAATGCCCCAATTCGTAATAAAGATGGAAATATTCTTCGAGATAGACAAGGTAATTCGATTACTCAGCGTGACATCAATGCGGAGCAAGCTGCCCGTGGGATTAAAACACCCGGAAAATTTTCGAAATTAGTCAAATCCGGCGGGAGATTATTGAGGCCTTTAAAAGCTGTACCAGCACTTGGGTTAGCGATGACCGCTATGGATGTCGTCTCTGGTCTTGTCGATCCATTGAACAATATGGGTAAGTCAGAAGCGGAGAAGCAGAGTATTCGCGCTACCAATAAGGAAGAGTTGGCCAAAGATTTCAAGGATATGGAGCAGTCATCTTTTGTAGGGAAAGTGTGGAAAGGGTTAAACCTGGGGATGGATGCCGCTGTATCCGGCACAATGAGTTCAATATTCGGTAACAATGCAACGAATAACAAGTTCGGGGACTACTGGAAGGGATTTAAGGCAGTATGGAGCGAAGACGGCGGAGATGCAGTTGAGAAGAAACTGGGCAAGGAATACAACTACAAGCAGGAGAAAAAAGAAGCCCAGATTCAAATGGATAAAGAGTCTGGAAAACCGCCTGGGGACAACAAACAACAACAACCGCAGATACAATACATTCAACCTCAAATGCAGTATATTCCTGCTGCGAGCGGAATAGGAACTATTGCTAACGGCTATACGCCTCAGCCACAGAGCAATGGTATTGATGAAATGATCGCCAAGATTAATCGGCAGCTTAACAAATCCACAAGTGATAACGAAACCAATTACCAAGTCACTCGATCCCGTCTATTGATTAGTGGTGTTCGCGAAGATTCTGGTCAGATGCGCGCGCTAATGGAGAAATATTTGCAAGAGAATATCAAGTTCTTCGATAAGGCTATTGCAAGTTTACAGAAGACGTACGACAAGATGGCTGAAGGTAAGGATAAAGATGAACTGGGTCTGGAGATCAATGAGAAGAAACAGCAGAAGGCACAATCAGAGCTTGAACTGAATGGTGTCAAAAACAGCCAAATTGATGAGCTTAGACGCAAGATGAATGATCAGTTTGAGTTGACGCAGTTGGATTATGATAAACGAATGTATGATCTCCTGGCGGCTAATGGAGGTAAGGAAGATGCACCAGAATTAATTGCATTGAACAAATCGCGTGCATCTGAAATGAACTCACAAATAAGTTCGATCAAGCAAGATTGGAAGAATCTGTTGAATAGTGGTGTGTTTAAACCGGGCTCGGATGAATATATGCAGATTTTTAAACAAATCCAGGCATTGGGTGTAGAACAGTCCAAAAATTTGTATGAAATTAGCAAAAAAATGGATAAACCGATATCTTCATTCAACATTCCAGCAGGTCTTAAGGTCATGGATTACTTTGATTACATGACGACAAACAATACACATAAAAGTGTGATGGTTGGTTCGGGTGATGTTACGGTTCATGTGAACATTGATAATATGACAGGCAGCACAAAAGATGTGGAGAGGCTGACATCTACGTTGGATAAAACACTGCGGCAGAACAGCCCGGGTCTGGTTAACCGGATGGCTAGTAATGTAGGTGCAAGAATGGGAAGCAATCATATCCCCAGATAAAATAGGTGAGGAGGGCATCTGATATGACTCAGCAAGACCCGTTTGGCTTAGTTAATGACCGGTATAAAAGAAAGCTGTATGTAGATACAGGCATGAAGTTCGAGCCAGTGAACGGAAGAATTATTGATCCGTACTCTTCACCTTCGCCCAATCCGCAAGTGAGGGAAATTAAAATGATTAATGCTCCCTCACATTTTCATCAGATGGGCGTGTCTTCGTACAAGGCCATCATTAACATCTTGTTTAAGGATAAGAAATCCTATCACGACTATGCCATGTACGTAGGCTGGACACACAAATTTTATGATGAGAAGGGCAATATCTATGTTGGTGTTGTAGAGTCCATCAAAGTCGACCCTATTTTCTACCATCAGGATACGATGGATAAGGATCAGAAGGGGTACAAGGTCGAATTGACCATGACCCTGATCAAAAAAGATGGATATGACCGTAAGAGTGCAATACAGTTCCAGGATTTACAGACGGTAGAAGGCAAGGACCACTGGGCTAGAAAATCAATTGAACGCTTGGCTGATTTGGGACTGACGGTTGTAACACAATTGGATGGCACACCCATTCTATATTTCAGACCGGAAAACTTCATAACCAGAGCAGAGTTTGTTACTTTCCTGATGCGTACCAAGCGTTTGCTGGAACGAACAATTCGAGAGTAGGGTGACCTACTCTCTTTTCTGTCTATTCTAAAGATAGGAGGTGTTTATCATACGAAAATGGGTTGATGTAAACGAAGGGGACTGGTTCTATAACGATGTTATGGAAGCCACGAATATGGTTTTGGAAGATGGTGAAGTCTTTGTGGCCGGAATCAACTATAACAAGTTTGAGGAAGGCAAGCCTTTTGTATATGAAGAAATCAAAGGGAAAGCGGGGCAAACCTCATTTAGTCTGCCTGTGCTGATTAAACCAACAGATGACAATCCACTGTATGTGTTTATTGACGGTGTTCAAACGATCTACCAAACGGCTGAAACCAATAGTAAGGGATTAACTGATGTGGAGTTGTACACCGGTGTAAATGCAGGACAGGTGGTGTCCTTCTGTAGTTACGGTGAACCGTTGCTGGACAGTGCTTGGAAAAGGCCACCCGTGTCCTGGACTGGAGATCTGCCCAGAGCTGAACTTAGTGCAGCGACGACCTATTTCTACGATCCATTCAGTCGTAATCATCAGGAATATTTGTATGCAGCAGGCCAACCGCTTCGCAGACTCAGTATTCCTTCCGAGGTATGGGGTGATACCAAGGGGGATGCCGCGGCGGTAACCAAAATTGCAACAAAGGCTATTGGTTACCGAACGGATGTATATTGTGTCAGCCCGGGGGGATCGGTGTTTCTTCCTTTTAATCTGAACGGTGTCACTTGCAAGTTCAATTATTGGACGAAGAATAACAAATTCAAGAGTGAAGATATCAAAGCGACAACACTCAAACCAGCATACAACAATTGTTTTTTTCCTAATGCCATTATACAGCGGGGAGAAGCATTTCATCTGATTAACAAGTTGCGCAAAGTGTTCTATGCCAGATTTACGGACATGGAAGCACCAACGACGGAGATTAATCAGCCTATTACGGCATTTCAGGGTCAACGGGTGTTTAGACTTAATGGCAATTATCCGGCAGGTAAAAAGAAACTTAAAATTACAGTGAAATTTAAAGACGAAAAAAAAGATAACGTCCCAGAAACACCGGCTTATTCGGAAATTGACAACCACACGGTTGTATTTAATCAACCTTTTTCAGAAGGCGACGAAGTGACATTCTATTATCTCAAAGATGTGAGCGAAAGGTTCGCAGACGTTGGCAAAGATTCTGCCATTTATTATCAAACCAAAGGTGAGCGGGTAGAACAGTCCAAGGATGCTTTCTGGAAAATAGCCGTCTCGGAAATGGAAGACGAAACATTTGCGAACAATGATCCACTAATTAATGGAATTCCTATCAAGAAAAAGATGGATGGTGCAGCAGTAGTCACGGATATGGGGAGACCTGTAAATGGCACAGACGAGGAAGAGATATGGTTCCTTGGCAATTCCGCTATGACACGGGCTGAAGCTGCTGCTTTCCTGGACCGATTCATGAAATGGACCATCGAGCGATTCAAGTAAGGGGGAGATTACAATATGATTCCAATTTCGGATGAGGTTATAAATGTGCTGTCCCAACGTCTGAAGCTGGGGGAAGGAGCACTTCCCAATATCCGTGTCGAAGTAGATCGGCTGGCCTTTATCCCGGGACGGACAGAAGAGTTCAGGCATATCGTAACCGAGCAAGTACCCATCATCAGTACAGAATCCGTTTGGGTAGATGAGTCGAGTAATGGTATATATAACGGTTCGACTCAAGCGAATACCCAGGAGATTTTTTTCCCTGTCAAGGGTAAAACGTTTTTAACGATTAAAGTTACAGATAAATTTGGTGCAGCCAGAGATGGCGGTTCTCGAAGTCATCGAGGCATTGATTTGTGGGATGAGATTGGAACGCCGATTTTGGCTGCATGGGCCGGAAAGGTTGTTCAAATTTCCTATAGTAAAACAAAGGGTGCTGGTAATGCCGTAAATATAAGACATGCAAACGGTGTAATCACCAAGTATTTTCATTTGAAAGAGATACTCTGTTCGGTGGATGATGAAGTAGCTCAGGGGGCTGTCATTGGAACGCTAGGCAATACGGGTGACGTATATACCGGTGGGCATAAGGTGTCCGCGGCTGAACGTGCGGCGGGCAAGGGAAGACATCTACATTTTGAAATTTGGGAAGGAGTCAATTCAACAACGAGAACTGGAGAAGGTGGTAAGGCAGTTAATCCTGAATTGTATTTCAAGGGACAGCGCAAGTTGCACGGAAATGCGAAAACAACATTTACTGATGTAAAGCCGGTTCAGGTCGAAGGATATCCAGGAGAGATCAAACTGAATGAGAAGTTCGACAAGCGAAACTGGCATGAGAAAAACGTTTATACAACCGGATTGAAATTTTCGGATTATGCCAAGATTGAATCGGGCTGGACTATGTTTGATTCAGGAGGCAAGTTGCTATACACCTTTGAAGGCAAAGCCGCCGTAGCTGAATTTGATATTAACGTTACGAAATTGAGTATGCCGACGCAAGGGCTGCTTAGTATTGGAATGGGGACTAATTTTAGTGAAGCAGAAGGGGATTCTTTCGCGGTGGTGATTGATGGTAAAACGTATGCCTATGTGAATAAGTTTAACGGGGCATATGATCTGACCAAACTGACGGAATTGAATAATATTGTGATCCCTGCAAAAGCCAAGAGTATCAAGATTAAGGTGACCTATGGGGGGAAACAAAACCCCGCTGTCCCAACCGGGTCTGTTTCTGCTTCGAGTAAGAAGTATAAAAAGTTCGCCATTGATTATATTCGCATACAAGAGTTGTCGCCTGCTCCGTTGAAGAATCAAAAGAGTGAAGAAGGGCTCGATCCATCTAAAGGATATTATCAAACGAACAGTTACACAGATTTTATCAATAATAGAAGGACAGAGACGGATGTTATTCAGGTCGGGTCTTTTGTTTATATGGACACGCAGGTTCTTCCCAATATCATTAGTGCCGAAATCGATGATCAGTTTGATTCTGAAGCCCGGGAGGCACGGCTGACCATCTCCAATCCGAGAGGATTCTTCTCCCCGGATTATAATCCTGCTCATTTTCCTGAGCTTGGGGGCGTGCCGTCTCCATGGTCTTATTTCGCAAACGGATTCCATATCGGAGTTCTGAGTGAAAATACACCGATACGCATATATATGGGATATGGTCAGCACATGATGCGGGTATTTACCGGACTGATTGACAAAGTGGATATCAATGGGGAAGGCTCCACGCTGGAGATTACGGCCCGAGATATGTACAAGCGCATTATCGAGAAAGTCATTTCCGAGAAAAAAGCCTATCCAGAGGTAGAAGAGATTGATAATGTGCCAGATCCGGTGCCGCCTGCAGCAGTTGGCACGGACCGGACATCAGCCATCATTCAGGCTGCACAGGCCCAAGCTGCAGCGTATGGTGTGCCTGATCATAAGTTTTTGCTTGCGATATGCAGGCACGAGACCGTTCTTGGAACACAGGGGAAGGGTAAAGATGAGAACGGCAGCTTTATTCTTGGATATGGCTGTCCTAGTGAGGGACCGTGTACTGATAAATACGCAGGTATTCAGGAGCAAATGAAGCGCGGAGCAGAACGGATGTCCAAGGCGCTGGCTTCCAGAGGGAAAAAAGTGAGTTCCAAGGCGGATGTACTTTATTTCCATAATGGTGGAGACATTGCTCCCATGACCTGGAGTCAAGATCGGGAGAATTGGGTGGACAAGGTATGGACCTATTATCAGGAGATGCTCGCAGATCCGGCAAGCTGGACCATTACAGCAACCTCCACCCCGGCAGTTACACCAACACCAGCTCAGCCTGTAGAATTTGAAAAGCCTGCTTGGGTCAAATCAACGGTTGTACTAGATCTGGTTAAACATGCGGGTATGGTGGGTTGGAGGGCAACCAGTGAGGATCGCTCTTATCCTGACTACGTGATTGACGAGACCTATCTGATTGAAGTGAATCAAAAGACGGGCAGGGTCATTGTCCCCGTACCGGGTCAGGAAGGTGAGTTTGAAGTTAAGGATGCAAGCACAGTGCTGACACCGAACGGATGGCTTAATCCATTTATTGAGGAGTATGGCAAGACGTTTGAGCAATGGTCTGCCAAAGTTACGGAAGCTGTTCAGGAGGTGATCTCGGAGATTCCGTATCGAAGCTACTGTGACCGTTATGGTACATACCGATTGGAGCGCTTGAATTATGACAAACCGGTCGTGGCAGAGTTTTCCGAGAATGACAATCTGATCTCCATAACCAAATCTACAGACTGGTCCAGAGGAAGAAGTCACATCGTTGTTATCGACTCGAATGATAGTCAGAGCAGTTTCGTAGACAAGGAGATTTTGCTCGAACTCAAAGGAGAAATCCGAACCATGGTGCTGGCCGTTCCTTGGGCGAAAACGGTTGAAGCCAAAAGGCAAGTAGCAGAGCGAGCTTTTTTTGATATGAAACGTATGTGCCGTACGCTACAGGTATCCATTCCTGCGAATCCTGCGCTTGATCTGCTCGACAACGTCATTGTGACGGATAAAACGACCACCACACGGGCTGTATATACGATTAAAAGTATTAAAACCAGTTATTCGGTCGACCGTGGCATGTTACAGGTCATTGATATGATGTGGGCAAGAAAGGGAGTGATGGTGTAATGGCCGGCATTGTGAATGAAAATATTGTATTTCCCGTGCTGGATCTAATCCACCGGGAGCTTCGCAAATATAGCAGTATCTCCAATTCAAATGTTTCTCCTCTTGAAGGTGAGCCTTCCGTTACATTATATCGGGAGCACATGCAGGACCCGGACAGAGTGACAGGGGCAGACCTCTTGTATGAATCGGCATGGAAGGTTTCGATCTGGATGAAGTTTGGCTCAGAGGATGAGGAAGACTTTCCTTCCGGGGTGGGCTATTCCCACCCGGATTATGGTTATTACAAGTATTTCAGGTTAACGCAGGTGACGGCCCGTACATATGATCCGAGTGGAGAGCCGATGTTCACTTACAATATTGGTCTAAATTATGATGACGAAGGACGCTTAACTGGAACGAGCGTAAGTCGTATATAACATGTAGGAGGTGGTTCCATGGCATTTAATGTATCTTACATCGCGGGTGGCGTCATCGACAAAGTGCGCGAGCTGCCGTACCCACACTTCAGTAAAAAGACGATCCCGTTCATTCGGGGACAGATGTTGGACATTCCGGCAGCGAAGACCACCAAGTCTGATACGTTCACCTTGGCGTATGACACAGAGTTCCTGAGCATTGCGTTTGCTGCGAGCCACTACTGTGTCGGCGATTACTGGGAGCTGATGATCGGGACGGAGAAGGTATGTCATACCATCTATACGAAGGAACTTCCCGAATCAGTTTCTATGGGTAACAGTTTCGGAATTGTCTACCCGATTCCGGCGGGAACGCCCATCACGTTTGACTTCTACAACGCGGTGGCTGAAGCCAAGTCGGTCTGGTACAACATCAAATTTTTGAGATAAGGAGGGTGACGATGGCACAGACAATACCATTAACCAAGTTCAGTGGATTCGTGTCAGGGGAAAGTAAAGCAGAGGATATTATTTTCAATCTGGCCGATGCCATTGTAAGTGCGAAGATTCCATCCGCTAATGGTTTAAATGTGGAAAACAAATGGAAAAAGGCCTACGAGTCCATGTCGGATGTATGGGTGACTTACAAAGAGATGACCCGTTCGGGCGTGCAAGGAAAATATAAGCATACCGATGGGAAGCTCTATGATGTATTGAAGATTGCTTCTAACTTACCGAGTCTGACTAAGACACAAGACGGCACTTCTTTAGTGGATGAAGAAGGATTCCTTTCTGAGGTAAGTTCATCTTATGGAAACAATCCAACAGGAAAGAAGATTCAAGTTGTTTCATTTGAATACATTGATAGTGTAGGAATAACTCAGTCTGTAATGGTTCCAGGAAGTCTTGCAGTAGTACTTCCTGATGTAAATTCTCAGTGGGGATCAAAGGTTTATCTTGTAAAGCAAGTTCATGTGAAGAAGAACGGCATGAAGGTTGATAAACTTGACTGGAATGAATTTGAAATACTTTCGGAACTACCGAAAGACTGGGATTATGCACTAACACAGCCGGGATATAAGTTCAGAGTTGAACGCAATAGATATTTAGTTACTGGGACATCAAGCAGTTATTACACCACTGTTGATCAACAGCCTGTTTTAGCGGAGAAATACACTTTCACTGAACGATACTATATCGCTGAACCAACCAACTACACTACACCAAAGGTTGTGTTGAAAGCTACACCAGATGTACCAGAGGGGATTTCCTCTCGGGATTACTTCATCATGTTAACTCAGCCTCAGAATTTTACGGGTGGAGATTATAATTACTTTGACTGCCAGCATGGTGTAGGATTTGTAGGGGAATTAAGCAAGGGTGATCCGTCAGCTACATACAAAGGAATCTGCAGTCCTTCAACCGTATCACCTGGGTCAACACCCGTGGTGTTGGATCAGACAGCAGCAGAAGCAATGTACGAGCAGTGGAATGATCCTGAAGCAACTAAATTATACACACCGCCAACTATCACATGGGACAAGGATTTTGATGGTCTTACTGAACTGATCAGTCCAGCTTCTCATTTCTTTTACGGACGTAACTCTACAGTAAAATGGTTGCCAAACAAAAAACGGAGACCGGATTATCTGGTAGCCTATCATATTTCAGTCAATAACGACCGGGCTGCGGTTGTCATTGAAGGAGATCCTTCTCCAAATATTCATGGTTATTACCGTAGTTTCGGTTATTTTGGGAAAATCGTACCTTTTAATGATCATGATCACATTGGAAACTTTGGTTTAACCGTAGGTATGGGAGACTTGAAACAGGATCTAACAGGATACACAAAAAATGAAATCCGAACGGATTTGAATCCGGACAAGTACGCGCAATACGGAGAGTATACTTCGAACGGGATGGACTCGGTATCTCTTCTTCGAACTCGAGGTAACGTATTGTATCAAGCTCATTATCCAGCATTTATTACCCAGCTGCCGAATTATCCCGATGTTGGGAGTATCCCAAAAGAACTGTCTAAACTAGTGTTAGACAAGGACGGTTTCCAAAAGTCACTATGGACTGGGAAATACCATGCAAGTCCAGTCTATCTGGTGCACCAAGCGGAAGGTTATCGGGGTTACATGGATGGGGTTGTCGCGATATATGATCAGAATCTCGTTAATCTGGATGAACTGATTGTAGATACGGAGATTCCCAAAGATAATGATAACCCTGCAGCTGGTAATTGGACTGAAGTGTACAAATTCTTCAGTATCAAATCACCGATGAATTTTTTCAAGCAGTCGCCCGCTCCTGACCTGGTAACGATTGCAATACTTAAGGAAATTAAATAAGGAGGATTAACATTACATGGCAAATTTCAAATATGTAGAAACTATTACGACATCCCAGGATCTTCTGAACAAGTTGAAGGAGGAGATTACGGCTTTCGAGAAATTTCCCTTCGAATCAACAGCGGGTGAAACAGCTGAGAATAACTCGTGGAAGGTGTTTTATGAGGAAAAGGATGCTGAAAATCGTATCAGTCTGTTGATTCTTCAAGGCACCATGACTATCGGAACAACAGAAAAACCAATCACCAAAAAATATTATGTACAGTTCACGAATCACGCCATCGTTCCACGAGTGATCACACCAACACCTAAATATGTAGAGCATAGTACATTGACGGTCCAATTGCTTGAAGGACTGGAAGGAGAAGAGCCTGCTGCTTTGCCAGTGAAGACACTGCCAACATTCAAATTAACGGGTCACCCTGTACTGTACCAGTGGGCACTGGAGAGTCATACGCCAACGGATCGAAACAAAGAAAAGCCGGTTTACATGTATATCAATGTGATGAATAATCGTCTGGCTATGGTTCTGGTTGCAGATCCGGCTGTAAATTTCCTGGATTACAAAAAATCATTCCTCTATGTAGGTGCGCTGAAGCCATTTAAATACAACCTCAATGATGTAGACGGAAACGTTATGCTGACGGCAGGTGCAGTTATTGATGAACCGGATATCGCAACAATTGCCAAAGACGGTACATACTACTATGGACAGTATACTTCTGCAGGTAACAACACGTTGCAGATGCTCAAGACTAAATCAGGTATTGAATTCCAAAGCCATTATCCTTCTTTCATTACACAAGCACCACCAGTAGGCAAAGCCTTTATTGATCCTGAACTTGGGGATACGGGACTTGAACTTGAGCCACAGGGTTTCCAGGCATCCAAATGGACGTCCAAATATCACTTGTCTCCAATTTATGTTGTCCACCCCTATGAGGGATATCGTGGTCAGTTTGACAACTGCATTGCGGTAACGAAACATAATATCCTTCACCTGGATGAGTTGATTATTGACGTGGAAGGAAAGCCTTGGCATCAAGAGGTTTATCGTTATTTCGATACAGATACACAGCAGAACTTCATGAACTTATCAGCTAATCAACGTATGGGCGTAGCGATTCTGAAAGAGGTACGTTACTCAAGTAAACAAGCATAGACCTGAATCGTATAGATTCAGTAGAGGGAACCCTGACTCCGCTCAGGAGTTCCCTTTTTATTTGGAGGGGGTGATGCAGTGCTCACAACAAACGAATACTATTTCAGCATCCGGGATATTGTTCAGACATCACAGGGATATTTGCTCAGGATAGGCAGTACAGGAAGCAGGCCTTTGGACTATATGTTTGTATATATTCCTTATAGTCGTTATGCCAGCATATTGATGCTGGATTTCTACATGGCAAGGAACGCTGCTGATGATACGATAAAAGACGAATTGATTGACTCCATCAAAAGAGACTTGGAAGGAGAAGAACAATTTATCGTTCTGTCTGATGGAAGAACAAGGAATTCTGTATCGATAAACGAGATACCTATTGGAGACAAACGAAATACGGTACAAAGCGAGATTGAAGAAGGCATTAAGGCTATGCGTAATCGATTAGGTGCCGATGAGTCCTTAGAAGCGATTGAAGGAATTCGAACATCTCTTCGAGATAGCAATCTTATGGATAACTCTGAGCAAAAGGCTGCTGATCGAGTGCAGTGGCTGCATCAGGGACAGTTGCATACGGAAGATGCAGCATGGCGTGTTGATGATAACAAAGAATTGAGAATATTCAAGAATGTTACAGTGACACGCAACTTGCTGAAAAATCTGGACAAAATTCATCCATCCCAATGGGGTGTTCGTTTCTCGGATCAGGATGTCATTCTGGATTATCTTGGAGATTACGAGCGAGATGACGCAGTTGAAACCGTTGTTGAACGAATCATGGCGTCAGCCAGAGATCATCAGAAGCATACCCGGCTTGAGGTTTTAGCGATAGCCAATCGGACAGTTTCGATGCTCACGGAGCAAATGGTGATGGATGGTGCTCTAAAAGAAACTGAGCGACGCAGCATCATAGTTAGAGTAATTGACAGCGTTAAAGAGAGATTGAAAGATACTGCGATATCCAAGCTGGACTTGGCTTCATCGATGACTCGGCGTGAACTCGATGTTTCATATGGAAACATGCTAAAAGCTACAACAGCTCATCATCGTAACACCTCCAAGGAGCTTATGAGTGACTCCCAGCGTTTCTATAAACGGGATTCAAGCATAGATCATGACATACAAATAGGGAATTCTTCACGATTCCTACAAGAAGAATATATGAAAATTGTACATGAGCAAATTCTGTCTTCAATAGATCATACGAGAGAAATCAGTGTTCATAAGCCAGATCAGGGTGAAAGAAATCTTCAGGTCAAAGGACAACTGGCTCAGTTCAATCAAGCCTTGCGGAATATTGATTTTGAAACGCAGATGAAGTATGTACAACAATGGGGGCAACGCAAAGATTTCGAAAACGGATTAGTCATGCGTCCACCTGTTCTGGCTAAACTGAAAACACGCCAATTCCCAAGTGTGGTACATCAGTCTCTCCGAATGGAAAGAGATACGAATAAAGAACTGCTTTTAGCGGAAACACAGTTATATAGACGAAGCGCAGAGCATGATATTATTTATTTAAACGAGATCATAAATTTGGATCGGAGCCGACTGACAGCATCTACCTTGATTAATAAGGAAGGTCTATGGGGAAGTATGGCTAAAGGCGTGCAAACCTATATGGACAGATCTTCAGCCAATAGGTATCATCCTGCATTTGCGTTAAGAGATATTCGTAGTGGGCCCTGGGTGATCCAAAATGCTTTTCCAAAAGCACAACGTATTATAGGTCATAATCCTGCAACAATAGATCAGGAGTTTCCATGGGGCAAAAGAATCATAGATCATAATCCTGCTTATATTGAAAATGTGAATACGCAAATCAAGGCTCACCGACTTATTGTTGTACTTGGAGCGGTTGAGGACACTAATAAGCAAATTCTTGCATCAAGGGATGCTACGGAGTTCGGATATGTCTTGCGAAATAAACCCGAAGCACATCGAGATACAGTAGAGTTCGCTAATGTTGAGAGGGATAAACCCGAGGGCACTCGCGTAGGTAAAGAAGTTGCACATCTCCTTCGAGAATATTCAGAAGGACGCAGGGTCGACAAATTTGAATCATTTGTATCTTCCCAATTCGATACGGGTCATGTTGGTCCGCGAGCCATGTATATTCCCAAAACAGAAGTACATGCAGAGCGAACGGATACATATGAGATAGAATTAAAATCCTCAAGTGCGGGTAACCGCATTACTGAGCAAGGAATCTGGTTACCCCAAGCTTTACGTGGAGAACGTGAAGATAAGACATTGATGATTGAAGATACGGTCTACGAGGCGCTGAAGAGTAGGGATAGTAAAAACCTTTTTCTTGACGATGAGATGTATGTAGCACTTAAAGGCAGCAAAGAGCTCAATATAGAGAAATTGTGGCAATCCCTAAAAAATATGACGCAGAAGTATATGGTTTACTTGGATGACTTACTAAAAAAGTTCATCAGTGATGGTGGAACGATTGGAAATAAATTATATCCGGGTCATCTGGAAGATTCATTGCTGGCAGCTGAATTATTAGAACGCCCTGCGCTTGTATTGGAGATGATGATTGATGCGGTGTATCAGACCGATGATGTCGCCTTTATGGATGAAAACCTTCTTACTGGAATTCGAGAGAGAATCGATGCATTAATTGAAGTGGGTATCTTGTGTTCAAATAAACAAAGTGATAATGGACTCGTTACATTCAGTTCAGAGGGTATTAGAGAATTGAAACAAGTTATCATCGACATGGACATGCCAGAAGCATATCAAGAGCCCGATGATGCATGGACAGACACACCATATCTAGATGCAGATCATCTACCCCGTCAGGGGAATATAGATGATAAAATGTCCGAGTCCTTCAAGGAAAAGGACAGTGAGTATAATCAAGTAGGGTTGCTGAATGAGCAAAATACGGGTTCAAAGTTTGATCGGCGCGGAGAAACCATCGAGGTGACTTATGCGGATTGGGATGCCAAACCGATTACTTTTAATTTTGATACTCCACTTGGATTTGTTGATTCATCTCCAGGAGTTTTCGATGAGGATCTATCAGAAATGAACGCTGCTCACTCACAGGAAAAGTTCGGCATGGTGAATGAAACAGTCGATGGCTCTAATCACGATCGAGATGGATTATTTAACGAGCAAGATTATGCTACAGGAGAATCTATCCTTCGGTCAGGCGAGCACTCTAATACATACGTTGCGGGTTCGACAGATCTGCGAGAACTGCATATTAGCGAAGAGTACTCCATTGGTGCCCGTTTCAGTCAACAAGCGCATGTGAGTGAGGAATATAACTTAGGCAGTCCTGTTAGTCGTGAGCTTCAACAGACTGGAGAGATAGTCTCAGGAGCTTCTTCACAAATGAGAAAAGCACAGGTCATTCAGTTGTATACCTCCAGTACTTCTGGGATTCGTCAAGCAAATACAAGTGAGGGCTATGAATTAGGAGATCCACTTTTACGCCAAGGTCTATCTAGTGAAGGCTATGGCCTTGGATATCAGGATTTGCGTGAAATGCAATGGGATGATGGTTATATGGGGGAAACGAATCATCGACTGGGTGTAACAGCAGAAGGATCATTTTACAGTTATATGGAATTAAAACAGGCAAACATGAATGACGGAATGCAATTGGCCATGAACTCAGAACGATTGTCAGAGCAATCAGGTCGTGTTGAACATGCTACTCAATTGAAAGATTCATGGGTGAATGAAGATTTTCTGGGTCAGGTATACAAACTTGGTAACCTGGAACAGCAATGGATAGCTGATAAGCCGCAACAGGGAAATCTGGAGAGCCAGTGGGTTGCTACCAAATATCAGTATGGTTTGATGGATCAGTATCTTGACAGCGGGGATAAACCTAAGTACGCAGACGTGCCAGTAGAATCCATTGGAGGTTTGCCGCTTAAATATGGGCAGATTGAAGAGGAGTTGCAGGCAACTAAATACCGGTATGGGAACTTGGAAGAGCAGCTACTCGGAATTAAACCTCAGTATGGACAAATTGAAGAAATGCTGTTTTCTACCAAGCCTCAATATGGCAATTTGGAAGAAAATCTTCTCGCGACTAAGGGTGGTAAAAGTTCCGAATATCACTTTACCAACAACGGAGATAAACGTGCAAGAGATTCGTATGTTGAGGAACAACGGAACGGATCAAAGAGCGAGCGAAGGACAAGTCTTGAGGAAGATATAGCGGGAATTCTAAATCCTCTTCGGGCTACATTTGAATCCGGTTTGTTAAGCACAAAAGGTAATTCCCAAGCTGATTGGGAGCAATCTTTAGTGAGTGACAAGGCGAGCAATTATTCTTCAATTGTTACTATATCTGAAGCATTAAAAATTCAACAGCATGGACATATGGGAGAGCAATTGAATGCTAGCAAGTTGGAACAAGGTGCTTCTCTTCTAGATGGTTCAGAAGGAAAGAAAGGACATGTGGATGGTGAATTAATCGATTATACATGGACAGGCACGAACTCAGCGCACCACGCTAATGTTGGGGCAGAATTATCCGGTGAAACCGGACCACTTGATTCTACGGGGCAATACGAAATAACGACTGCATTTAAGAATATTCTTAATGGTGAATTAAATACAGAAGATACTAACATGTCAATCAAGTTAAGTGGATTTGGACAAGAAGTGGATGATTTTTCATATGCAGGTTTTGAGGGCAGAGTGGCGCTTGTTCAACAGGATGTCATCACTGTAGAACGAGAGGATGAACGAATATCTCATCTGGAAAACCAGACACGAGAGGCAACATTTGCGAATGCTCGTTTGTCTGAATTGCAGAATCCGGAGGATACATTCGCAACCTTTGAGGAACGATGTACGCAGGTGATCACGGGCTTTATTTTCGCTGAACGACCTGAGATGCGGGCAGAGTATTTGGAACAGCTTTTTGCATTTTTGCCTGAACGAACAGCGCATCTTATGAAGATCTATCACGAAGCCAAAGTGGAAGGACGGGCTTCTGATGTTGAAGTCGATTCGGTGTTGGCTTATCGGGATCGGATCACTGAGGGATATCTGCCTCTTATGGATACTACCGCGCAGGGACTTGTTTTCGATTATACCGATAATCTGTTGGACCACGGAATGAATCCCGAAGACTGGGAGGGTGGTTTTGGCGTGCCCGAAGAGTATGATCCTCATGACCCGTTCAACGTTTATTTCCCATACTCCAAAGAGATGGATGCACTTGAACTTGTTCAGGCGGATGATTGGGTTCAATTCGGAGGCGGCGATTGGAAACGGGATGAGCTCCTCGGCAAGTTTTATAGTAAAAATGAAACTTCTCAAATCAACGGATGGTACCGGAATAATTTTCTGGGCGATCAGTATAAATTCTCCGTTGATTTCAAGGTAGATGAGAACGAGAAGGGTGACGATGGCGTTGGTATTATTTTTAAAATGCAAGATACCAATAATTATTGGATGTTCATGGTCAATGGTGGTGATTCTACAAATGCTCTAGATATGAGGACACCGATGCAGCTGTATCATGTCGTCGCGGGTAGAAAAGAGTCTGTAGGTTCTCCGATGCAACCTTTTAAATGGGAGAGGGATCGATGGTACACAATCTCAGTATCCATCATGAAAGGTAAACTGCAAATCTATACCGATTCCAAACTACAATACGATTTAACGGGCACTGATTAACTCAGTGTTCTTTTTTTCGTATAGAGCGAGTACGAGGTGATTTTATGGGTCATACATTTGGATTATTTACAATGTCTCAAAAAGGCGTGTTGTTCGCCAATATGAGAGCTAAGATAGCTGATAAAGACGATTATGCCAATCCTAACCATCCAGAGCATCTGCCGGAGAGTCCCAATGCACCGAGAAGTGAAACGGATCGGCATGGCGAAGAAAATAATCCTATTCTGGGTGATCCAGGTTACGGTCAGATAGGACGATGGCAGACGGTTCAATTGGATGCACTGGAAAACAGTATTGATCAAATCATTGAGCAATATCTGAAAGATAAGTCGTGGTATGCGAGTGTACGATGCCGTGAAGCACTGTGGAATATGTACCGCAGGATTGAATGGTGGGTAGAACAGCAGCACCCTCCAGATAAAACACAATATCAGAGGGTACTGCAGATGATTAAAGATTGTATTCACAAGATTCTTGAAAATGCTCAGAAGCCTGGCGGTAGTCATCATGGTGTGTCATTGCCCGTCTGTCCGGCACCCTACTACCATCATTTTAGTGGGAATTACTTTAATCATTTTGATGCAACCGTATATGAGATTCCGCTCTTTTCAATGAAAAAGGACGTCCCGTTCTCGAATAAATTCCCTGATTTCTTCAGATATGTATCATCAACGGAGGATCAGGAATGGGTAGCTGTCCACTCTGTAGGCCGAAATGAACAATCTGGATCAGAGATGATCTTAAAACTGGATTTAGGGCTTCTGGAGATTGGCAACTCATCCAAAATAACATTTAACTGGCGTGTGAAGCGTTATGGACAGATCAGGTTCAAGTACCTGGCTAGTGCCAAGCGCGGTAATGGCATGCTGTTCTATATTAATGGGCAGCAAGTTGGGGGCGAATGGAGCGAGAACAGTGGATGGCAGGAAGCTGCATTTACGTTGCAGCCAGGACAGATGTACAAGTTCGACTGGTTAATTCGCAAAATGCGACCTGAAGTATGGCAGAACAATGGAATCTATATCAAGGATGTAGAAGTTGTTGAAATTGTGGATACACGTAAGCCGCCTGCGCCTTTGGATATTGATCTGGATGGTGAGGGAAGTGATAGTGATTGGTATGTAAAGTCTTCAAAAAGCATTGCACAAGCCCATTTTCAAGCTCAGTTCATTACAGATGAAGAGCGAAGTAAGACGATGAAAATGAATTTGGATAATGAATGTGACGGTACAGTTTCTTTTGCTTACTTCATGGGAGTAGATAAAGAATCATATCCAACTAAAGATTATGAATTGTTTTTTGATGACATTTTTGAATCCAGAATTCAGCATGGAGAAAGCAGGCATGGTAGCCATGCTCAATCTTTACACGGTGTAGAGTGGAATCTTAATGAGGAATATTCCGAAACAACATCTAATCAAGCCAAGATTGAATACGAAATTATAGCAGGTCCTGAGACGACTGTAGATTTAAGAGGTGTAGTTGAAGTTATATGTCCAACCTATGAGATTGATCATTGGGAGGCGTCGATTCATAGTCAGGGGATTGGGAATTATCAGTGGCAAATGTCGGGCGGCCCCCCATGGATAAGATCAGGGAATGTATTGAGACTGGATGAACCTACAGAAGGGGATATGATTGCTCAAACTGAAGTGAACTTGCAAGATGAGGGTTGGTTTTTGTTTAGTTTTTCTCATCAATTACGAGCTACGGAATCGTTCGAGGTGACTGTAAATGGCATGCTTGAATACTATTCAACGATGCATAGCCAGGGGGAGCAGATACGAATTCCGCTAGAGGAAGGTTTAAATATTATCCAATTCTATATTCGAGATTATTACACTGAGCAGCCTTTCATGGATAACATAGAAAAATTATTCACGTACGGGAATAATACTGGCAATACATATCGAACTGTAACTGATTTAGGTTCGTACGTTGATGTGACACGTGGGTGGGACGTAACAGATGCAGGTGCTAGAACTGAAAAAAATGGCGACACGATTAGATATAATGCAGAGTTAAATCCTGGAGCTAAGTTTAGCATTCAAGAGCATATGCGTATCTATCCAGCGATGGACTCGTCATACGATCCAGACAAGGGGGTAACAAGAGATTTTAACGTTTTTGAAGAATTGTTTAATGAGGAAGGCAAGTATCATGAATCGTTGAGATTCTCTGGAAATTGGGTGTGGAAAAAAATTGTTAACGGCGATGGAGTCATGTGGGCACAGGGCCATGATCAGGATTTCATATGTGATTTTGAAGCGCATTTAGACAATTCGGGTTACATCTGTTGGCAATATGGAGGGCAATTTGATCCAGGAGAAAAATTGGAATTACAAATTGATGGTATCTCTGTATGGACAGGAAGTCAGTCGAATGACAGAGAAGGGACCAATTGTATGTATCCTCTACCTTCGGGGAATCATCAATTCCGATGGAGATACCGTGACGGTAAAAAATACACACCAGGTAACGGAGAAGGTAGTTCTGAAAACGGTTCGGAAACTTCCACTGGAACAGGTACGGGAACTGACCAGCATGGTGGAGCAAAGAAAGATCCCTATGGAGTGAAGTGTTATACAGGAGATTCAAAAACGAATAACATCCAATACGCACAAAAATCATATGGAGGGCATTCGCCACGTGCTGCTAAGTTTGATGCAATTAATAGAGGAGAAGTTTACTCATCCTCTGGTCAAGCGTACGCATTGGGTGTTACTAAGCAAAATTCGACAATTGTTCGTACGTTTACTGCACCTAAGATTGGAAGTTTCAATTACTCTGAATTGTTGACAGTCTATCCAGTAACAAAGAGAAGAGTCTTTGTGAAAAGAGCACTAAATAATAAGAGTGCTCAATATGATCGTGCTGAGACTATTAACAAATCAAATGGTACAGTGGACTATTACTCATTGGATGTTTCTGGAAACAATCCTCAAAGTCCTGAATATAGTTTATTTGGTCCAGATACCAAGAAGATAACTTTTGAATTCTATTGTGTTGAATCATTTGATATTAAATTTAAATATTTGTGTTACCTGTTGCAAGATTCAATTCAAGCGGGGCGACTTAGGGTTGCTTATTATCCTAAAGATAAAGCAAGTCAAGCGGTAACAATTCTTGATTGTAACGATAATTATGGAGATCAAAAAGGATATAATAGCAAAAATATTGATGAAACAAAATGGAAAAAAGCAGCAAAGTTTTCTATTCCAATTTCAGTTGAAAAACCTGGAAAATATACATTAATTATAGGTCTTACTGATACTTATAATGGGCGTGAAAGAGGAAAAGAAGGTAATTACTATTACGCAGCCATCAAAGACCTTGTGGTTCGTACTGACGATCCTGATGGTGTGAATCAAAATAAACTACTAAATCCAGTCTTAGTGGATCGAACAACTTATGTGAATGTGCAGTGGTTTGATTTAACAGACGAAAAAAACAAATTTAATCCGATTCAAATATCTGTTGAAAATGGTCAAAAAGTTAGCGATTACATTAATAGCCCCTCCTCATTAATACCCGGGCACAAATATAAAGTGGTTTACACACTTATTAAAGATAAAACCTCAACCAACGCGACAGGGCTTGATGCAGGTGGATTTACATTAAGTGAAGGTAGTTTTTCCGAGAGATGGCCTAATTACTGTATTGATGCAAGTGGAAACATGTTCCTTGAGGGCAATTCTCCTCACCCAGGCCAAGAGCCATCGAATCCACCAGACACCACAACACCAGATGGTGGGAGTCATGCTTGGCTAGATGTGATTCGTCTATACAAGAATAACCACAGAGCGTGTTCTGGCACAAAGATTGTCATTGAAACTTTTGAGGACGGCCAATTACTACTTCCAATAAAAGAAGTGACAAGTGAAAATGATCAGATCATCTCCATTGAAGTCGAGAATACCTCGGATAAGAAAAAGAAATATGAAGTTCGCGTTCGATTCGAGCAGGGATGCCCTGGAGACGGGGCAATGATCTGGGGAGGAAAACTGAATATTGATGATATTATTAAAGTTGAACCATCCTGGGCAGAAGTGACCCACTTTGAAGTTTGGAATAACAAACCGATCTGGATGGGTGGCTGCGATAACAGCAATATGCGCGTGAAAATTACCCGCGAGGACGGAAAAGTGTTATGGGATGAAAAGTATTACGGGGACGGGTATCGTGGCTTCGAACTGAATGATCTGGCTCCCAAGCCATATAGCAAGTATAAAGTGGAGATTACAACAGATCAGAAGGAGCAGATCAGCGAATGGACAGGAAAACGATATCTGACAACCTTCCGGCTGCATGACTTCAAAGCCTACGAAAGATGGGTGTGGGTACCTGAGCCGTTTGATTGTCAATTGGATTTCTTCATTGACGATGAGCTGATCAAAACATTCACCCAAGAGGGTGGATACTATACTTTTTCACACCCGGTGCCCAAAGGCAAACATGAATTCAAATGGGTGTTCACCTCCCTTCAGGAAGTGGGTACGCGTAGCTACGAATACGCTAATCTGGACTGGATGGAACTGACCAACTGGATCTGTGATGACGTCTATGTCATTCCTTACTGCGAAGGTGGTGGGGGAGACAAGTGTGTTGAAGCACTGATTAAATGCCTGCTGGAAGTTTGGAAAGCAAGGCCGAAAATGTGTGTAATCGGTAAACGGATATGGCTGTTTACGTAAAGAAAGGAGGATCTGGATGGGAATTGTGAAACGTCAGGAAAAAGGACTAATCTATTTTGATGAATTCAATGAATCCGAACTTGACTCAGGGTGGGAAGTATTGACTGACGATCCTGGAAGGTACAATGCTGATCATGGGGTACTGGAACTAAGACATGGAGAGTCTCCAATATATATGTTTTTCAGGGAATTAACCGGAATTGAAGAGTTCGTGATGGATGTCAAGAATGAGTATAATCCAACTGTTGAGGGAGACTCCGGGGGACTTATTGTATATGCAGACGATGAGAATATGGTGAAATTGGAAGAGTATTTTGATGCGGAAAAAGGGATAGCGAGAAGTTATCCTTGGATCCGTCTGGTACGAAGTTTTAATGTATATTCCGCATACTGGTCAGAGGACGGGAAGATATGGCGCTTTATTGGTAATCAGGAAGTCATCTCCTCTGTACCTAAGATCGGGCTTTTCTTAGAATCAGGAACACAAGGTGAACCACTACTCATTAATCATATACGAATTCAAAGAAGTGGCAGGGTAAAGGTAGATAATCTTAAACAAGGTTATCAGGTTGAACTCCGGGATCAGGCAGGAAAAACTCTTGAAAAGAAAATATGTAAATATGAGAATACCTCCATCATATTAGACCTTCAACGATATGGTTATCCGTTTACAGGCAGCTTTGCTGTGACTTTGCCTGATGGCAATAGATTTGAAGCGTCGGAAATATTAAGTATATACGGTGGAGATACATATTACTTTGAACCTAGAGTGGATCTTTACTATCGTGAGTATAGCGACAATGGAGAATTCCTTGACATGCGGTTACAAGACAACCAGGAACGTTTCCTTGGTTATATGTCCTCTGGTCAATCCGTAACGGAGAATGTATTGTTTATTGCCAAAAATTCATTGAACCAAGGTATTTTTCAAAATGTTAACTTCGAGCTTGCCTCTTATCGGGGAGATCAGTACCAAAACGTAGTTCGGTTAGCGCCCGATGTTGAGGGAGAACCAGGAGCCTGGAGTATGCAAGTGAACGCAACCGAGATAACTCCAGAAAGGCCTTATCAATTCTGGGTGAGAGTAGAGAGGCTGGATACCAGCACCAATTATGAAGCCCAGGTCACGTTTGGGATCAAAGTTTCTTCAACGTATATATAGCTCTAAACTTTAAGTGCTCGACCACGTATAGATTTAATAAGGGTTGAGTTGGAGGTGAGAATATGTCTGTCCGCTTTAGCGGGACAAGTTCAGGAACGAACAATGGCAAGTTGCTTGACCACAATAGTTTGCTAAACAAAGGGACTCGATCCCACCAAGAAATTGATGAGCATCTTTCAGAGATGGAGGAAGCCAGAAGCGTTTATGTCGGCCTCCCTGAGCGTTTGGATCAGATGGAACTTGTAGGCAAACAGAATGAAACAGGGATAACTGGTCATGAATTGCGTATTGCTGACCTGGAACCTCGGGTATTGAATCAGGGAATATTGTTGGAAGACCAGAAGTCCAAGTTGGGTGAAGTTGAGAAAATCGTAACGAATATAAGCACGGATGTTCATGAACAAAATGAACGTTTGGAAAGTTTGGAAAATGAATTAGGAGATACTCGGGGGAATCGTGAATCACTTGCAGATGTTATATCAGATATAGAGCATTCCATTGATGAACTAAAAACGATCCCATTATCTGATTTGGCAATAAGCGCGGCAGCTATTGATTTTAATGGTCTGCTTAAGGTTCAGATCAATGGTGGTTATGCAAGCATTAACAGTACACTCGTTCAAAAAGAGGAGTCTTTCTATTCATTTATAGCCGAGCAAGATACCAGATATTATATATTTCTAAAAAATGATGGAACCTTTGTACATCAGTTGGTTTCCGATGAACCCGATAACGGCATGATTCTGGGATCTGTCACAACAGGTGCCACCTCTGATGCGGTATATCTTAAAGACCAACGCTATTATCTAACCAAAACGGTGTCTACAGGAGATTTTCAAGATCTCCAAGCAAGAATCACAGACGCTCAATCTCAGATCAATGAATTGGACGGAGAAGTGGTTAGGTGGATTGATCATACCGAAGACTTGTCCAAACAAGTTGAAGGTTTTGGTGAGACTAAGGCTGAAGTTTCAGACGCTAGAACAGACAAAGATGGCTTTGAATTTGATAAGCTGCCGGATCGTTTAAACCACATGCAATCCAAGCTGGAGCTTGCTGCATCCAGGGGGACGATGGAAAATCAATCGATTTTTCGTATTGAGTACCCACCTGATATAAGGATTTCAGAACAAAAGAGCTTTTATTGTCCAAAGTATAGCATTGGTTCTGACAGTGTAGAAGTACTTCTGGATGGCATTAGGGTAACTCCTGGGGAAGATTATATCGAATATACGGATACGGAAATTCGTTTTCTCTATGATATTCCGGTAGATTCGCGTGTGACACTTCTTAGCCGAGGGTCGATCATCAATACGTCTTCAACTTCAGAGTATGAGTATGACTCCAAAGGCAGAATGAAGCGTGAGATTATTACTGGAGGTATTAACCGCGTTATTGATTATGAGTACGATCTTGAGGGGAATCTTATAGCGGAACTCATTACGGAGAGTGACGGGCAAGTTAAGACGATAACCTACGAACGGGAAGAAGGAAGAATTAGCCGCAAGTTGAACAATGGGGCAATGTATTTTTACTTACAAGGCAGTTCGGCCTATGATGATCGCCCTATTAAACAACGTGTGTCTGTGCTTGAAGATATGGAAGAACAGGATGTCTATTTTGAGTATGATCCTCAAAGTGGCCTGATTACCAAAGAGATTACATATAACAACGATATAAAACCATTGATTATAAAGATTATTGAATATAATTATAATGCTGATGGTAGTGTGGATACCGAGATGGTCGACTTTAATGGTTCGAAAATAATAAAAAAATATAATTACGATTCGGATGGAAATATCCTTGGCGTTCAAAAAAGAAAGGTAGGTTGATAAGATGGATTCACACTTTTCCATGACAAAAGTTAAAACCGGTTTTCGTCCGTTGTTCGACAAAATGGTAGGTACGAACCTTACGCCAATTACAGAGGAAGAGGTGGAACTCCTGATGTTTATGTTGCGGAGCGATATTATCTTCGATGGGACAGGGCAGCATTACCTTCCGATGCTGGAAGCTTTGGAACAGGTGGTTTCTCTTGAGTTAACGGACGAAATTAACCAGGAGCTAGTGGATCAGGATACACAACGTCAAGAGCAAGATAGACAGATGCAGATCCGCACCGTGTTTCTCACAGCAATGAAAGATTCGATGCTTCAGGAATTGAAAGTTCGATTTGGCATTTAAGGAGGTGAGCGCATGACAGCTACAGTAGTGCAGGGATTTAGGAGATATGAATTTACGAGCACCGTGACCAATTTCTTAAGCACTTTGGCAAGAGAAATGAACACTTATCCACATGAGGATGTCAACTGGAAGGTGACTTATTATCCTAACGATGAGTATTCGCAGCCCAAAGCATATACAACTAATCAAGTATATGGAAGTACTTTGGGTTCATTAACACTGGAAAATTTAAATGTACGCTCTCTGCTATTTTCTCTATGTTTAAATCTTTCTGTTCATCGAAGTTCCAATAATGGCACTTGGACAAGCTACGGCTATCAACTAAGATGCGGTATGAATCGATTTTCTGAAGATACAGGACCTTTTCCAGATATATCGTTAAATTTGGGCGAGGAAGCTAATATCCCGTTTCACACCACGACGGGGAATGTGACATTAAACATTAACTACAAGTGGTCAGTATTTCCTTTAAAAGAAGCAATCTTTATTTTTGGAGAAGCTCTAAATAATATAGGATATGCATATCCTTTCAGACTTTACTTAGGGCAATTGTCTTCTTATGAGAAGGAAGATCCCGCTGTTGAAGGAGGATTTGTGGGTATCTTTTCCCACGCGCCTATTGATAGTAACAATGAATGGGCAAATAACAATTTATATAATGTTGGTAGAGGCGTGGTCAGAACCTCTAGGAATAATAAAAAGTATGAATTGTATAATTTCTGCACAAGTGCTCAAGCGACTTCGCCAGGTTCAGGGAATCGTTATTTTATTTCCCCCTGGTATATATTTCAGCCGAAAGAAGGGGTTCGGGGAGAGTTTCAACAGATGAGATCTGTTGTGTTTAAAGACTCAAACCAACATCCAGATGGAACGATGATTGATCTTGAAGGTAAGAGGTATCATGTTTTTCACATTACTGATCAACAACAACCGATACATTCTAAATATTGGATTGATATCGTAGGTAAAAGTAGATTCATACAACCATACTTTTTTGACAGCAACACGTTACTCGGGGATGGACAGAGAGCAATTTTATTCGAATTACCAATGGAGGTGTCCAAATAATGGCAGTACCTAAACGCTACTCTTGGTTGAGCACAATATCGGAGTTTTCAAACAATGCTGAGTTACAGATGGCAGGGGACTCATGGTGGGAAGTTAAAAAGTATGCTGCATCTGCCGTAACTGGTGGAGGGAACTGGGGGAATACTGTATTCACTAACCAAAGTGACAAGAGTTTATGTTTTACAATGGCATTTCAAAACAGTACTACACCTTCGATCCGGTGGGGGTTAATGAATAATGAGACACCTAGGGTAGATATGTACTTAGATTCTCCTGATAAACAAATGACAGATACACCTTTTTCTTGTGACACAGGTAACTACAACATAACCTACAAATGGACTGCATTCACTACCAATAAGGGTATTTTTATTCACGGAGAGTATCAAAATTATATCAATTATGCCTATCCAGTGAGGATATACATGGGAAGAATGAATCCACTAGAACCAGAAGATCCTGCTATTTCAAACGATTTTGTTGGCATTTTTACACATATGCCTTCAAATGTTAGTAACAATAGCAATTCTACATATGGTGATTACAATGTTGGACGGGGAGTAGTTAGAAAATCTCGAAACGGTACGAAGTACGAATATTATAACTTTACTACTGATGCTCAACTTACTTCACCAGGTGTAGGGGGCAGGTACTATATCAACCCATTTATGGTATTTAATCCATCAGAAGGAGTACGTGGGCAGTTTGCAGATATATATACGGCTTGTTTAAAGGATGCTTCACAACATCCAGATGGGTCCATTCTTGATCTGGGAGAAAACAAATACTACGTGTTTCATGTTGTAGACCAACAAATGCCATACAACAGTAACTACACTCGCTGGTATACATCTAGTAATAACGTTCGGTACTGCGTTCCTTGCTTTTTCGGTAGCAACAACGTCATGGGTGGGCAACGAGTCATTCTATTTAAAATATAAGGAGGGTTCCTATACATGTCATTCTTCAGTGGTAAAGTCAAAATGAATTTGTTATTTCAAGCATTAATTAATGGTTTCAAGGGAATTGCATCCTCGCCTTGGTCGATCTATTTTGAAACATCGGACATTCTCGTCATTAAATCAGTGGGCTCCACAGGAAAAGATAAGTTATTTATTAAGTTTGAGAAAGGAAATACCAAGGAATTAAACGGTAACTACATTACAGTCACTGTGGCAGAGGATATAACTCTGGCAGACGGTAGCATTCCTGAAGGAAAGATGTTTAGTACAAGGAATTTTTACTGCCATACATCTGTCGTAGATTCCAACCTTTTAACAGATTACCAAGTATCGATTACAGCAGATCGTGTAATTATGTGGTTGGCAGGGGATGTGAATTCGATAACAGGGATATCCAATTTGGGGTATTTCGGTCTGATGTATCGCTATTCCCAAGAAAATCACTCGGGTGCTCAAGGGATCGGAGTGAGCTACCAGGGATTCAATGGTATTCGTACAGTTAAGGATCTGGATAATATCCAGACCAATAACGTGTACAAATCCTACTCCGCGATGGTACCGACCAATCCGGGTTGGGGCGCTCTTTACCACCTCTCGCCATGTATTATGGCAAATAACGCAGAAGGTCCGCGAGGCGAACTGCATGATATTTATTTTGCACCTGCAGCAGGTGTAAGCCACGGAGATGAGATTACAGTGGCCAATAAGACATACAAGGTATATTCTCTGACCACAGGAGGTTCAAGCTTCCTACCGGGTAACACTGTAGCTGTATTGATGCAGTAGGGGAGGAGAACTATGTCTGTAGCAGGAACGGAAAAATCCATTTACACGCCTCAACAATCAGTAATAAAACGAAACACGGGTGTGCTTTATACATATCTAAGCAGTATTTATTATTCCAATAGAACCAAGGCGAGCTCTTACTATGATCCTGAGAGGGCAGGCCAACAACATAATTCAGGCGTACTTTACACGTACGCTCAGGGTCCATATCGTTCCAGTGAGACGCAAGCTTTATCACTGTATACGAGCAAAAGCTCTGGGAAAACGGGTCAGTTAAAACTAGAGGGAGTCCAGTACCAATTCCAAATTGGAGAGCTTCATCATCTTTCTTCACACAACCCATCGGAGGAAAATGTTTATTCCATTTGGGGGTATGATCAGGAGGAGCTCCCTCAGTATTATACAGGCCGTTTTATGTTGACTGACACCCATGGTGTAATAATAAGCCATACTAAAGAGATAAGCATTTACGATAGCGTGGGTTATCTTCCAGTGCATAACACGCCAGAAGCTCGATTCACAGGTAATCTTGGTATGGCAGGTTATCAGGGCTCTTTAACGAAGCAAGCAAATGGTCGTTGGGTACATGTTACCAAGATTGTTTTGCCTTCAAAGGATTCATTCAAGGGTGTTATTCGATCAATTATTGTAGGTCAGAGAACCCCGGCCTCATCAGAGGGTGCAAAAATTCGATATATTGTAAAGCACATTTACAAAGACGAAATGAATGAGTTTCAAGGCTATCTTTCTGGTCAAGGAGGCAACGTAGATCCTACTGTACCAACCATGATATTGCCACGAAGGTACCCTGCTACCTATATTCCAAATCGTAGGAGGAGTGAGAAATGAACAAAACATGGCGAATTATGCAGGAGCTGAAAGATGTGTACAAGCAGGTAGAATTGTCTCATGTAGTTGAAGCACTAAACGGTGGGGGAGAAGCATTAATCGTTTCGCTCCCCATGGAAAGCCCGCGTTTTCTGATTAAGACGGTACGTATTATCCCAACCGAAGAAACGAATGTGGAGCTTCATATACTTGATAGTGCAGACAAAATGAAAGCCCAAATTTTATACTTTAATACAGCAGAATTTAGTACAGGAAACTTCATAGACGGGATATACGACAATGTGGATTTACCTTATGACGATAAGGATGGTACATCCCATTTCCATTTTGAAATCATTAATCCAGGTTCCGTGTCTTCAGGTTTTACCATTGAAGTAACGGGTTTGACGGTTAGATAGGAGACAACGATCATGGATATCATTACTTATGGTAAAGTGGTCAAGCTTTCAAACGAGATCAAGGAAGCCAGGGAAGATAACGGGACTCTAGATGCTCGATTGGACAAGATTGCATTAGGTACGATTACAACAGTAAATGTAAAAAAAGACCTTCCCCCACAAGGGATACCGGAAGCAATTTATGCCGTGCTTACGGATGAAAGTAATCAAAATTTGCCAACATTATATATGTATGGCGAAGAATATACACGTCTTACGGGATCTGATGTTAGCTATAAATCCAATGGAATCCTAACAGTTAACGGGGTGGAGGTCAAGGTATATGAACATCCAGAGTTCCATAGTGCAGACATCTTAGCAGATGGCATTGAGAAGAAAGTGTTTACTGCTGAAGAACGAATCAAATTAGAGCATATTGAAGTTGAGGCCAACCATTACACACATCCTGATACACATAGTGCCGATATGATCAGTGATGGAGAAACCCATGTGAGCATGACTTGGGGGGAACGAAAACGCCTGAATGTCATTGATCCGTGGGAATCAATCAGCGACTTGGTAGATTATACGGATGTGGTTACATACTTTGCTTTTGACATGCAGGGAAGAGTTATTCGACAAGTCGTTACAGACAACTACACCGAACAGCTGGTTAGAGAACCTGTACTGACCCTACCAGCTTCTCCAGAAGGTTACGCACAGGATGATTCCTTCTTGGTCATTTCGATTGGTGAGATATATCGATATGATGGTCTGGACTTCGTGCAGCTTCCTACTTTGGTTGATGTCATCTATCAGTATGATGAGGGAAGACTGGTCGCCAAGTCCATAACCAAGGTGGGAACAACACCTGTTCAAACCAACTTCCAATATATATATGACTCATACGGCAATCGCATAGCGGTTAAGAAATACTAATACGGAAGGATAGCATATGCTGTCCTTTTTTTCTTTTAACACGAAATAGTTTGTGAAACCCACATTTAAATATGAAAACTAGCATTAACATTTAACTGATCAAGACGTATAGAGAAAGTAGTATGAGAACGTAATTATTCCGGGAGGTAGTGTACGATGAATATTGAACTTACTGCTCATTTCTTTTTCAAGGGAAGTGGGAAAAAGAAAACGGTGAACTGGACGGAAGATAATCCAAGGTTACAACAGAAAGAGAAAGATTCGGATAAGGTCGTACGCGAAATCCCGTTAACTGCGGATGAGGTTAAGCAAGAATATCGCCGACTGTTCACTAAACACAAGAACGAGGGGAAATCGATCACGTTGGAAGATACAGAAGATGTAATTCATATCATTGATCTTACCGATGTGCGAAATATTGAATTGACCTCTAAGGAGGGGAATACAGATGCTGTACAGGCTGACCTTTGCATTGAATAATGAGGAAATTGTCACTACCGAGATGACCTCGGATAAGGAGGATCTGGTTGGAGCAACGGAAGAAGCATTCGATTTGATTGAAAGAGACTATGGTGCCAATGTCGTTCTGAACCTGGTTGCGTTTAGCTTGCTTAAAATAGAGATTACCAATGAAATGATAAATTAAGCGTTCAAGCTAACTAATGTTAGCTTTTTAGCACCAAGTGTTAATTTAATTGAATAATTGTAAACTATAGTTAATAAAGTGATATACCCCAAGCCTAGTTCTGGGGTCTATTCCTTTTTCATGAAAAGATTAGAGTGACTTGATTTAATGCATCCATTGAAACTTGTCTTGTGCAAGCAGTTTTGATTAAACTAGGTTGAATTCATATGTTCGAGGGCAGTAGAAGGGGTCAGGATGATTGGCAAGGAGGGATGGGACATTGAGATAAAAGACTTGGAAAGAGAGCTCGCAAAGCTGGCATCCAGAATAAGAAAAGATTTTACTGAACGCGGGCCGGTAGATACCAGAGTCTCTATCATGAATCATTTTATCATCTTAAAGTTTACAGCAAAATTCACCAAACCTGAAGCATTCATGCTAGAACATATGCAATCACACTCAAGTCAAATTTTCGCCGAATACAAGATGAAGCTTGCCCATATGATGAGAGAAGATTTCAGCCCCGTTTTCTCCTATATCAACATGGGTCTGAAGATCGAAGACATCGAAACAACATTTTTTGGCCATGATTTTGCAGAGCAGATTACAGTCTTCAAGATGAACAAGGATGTTGAAGTGCTGCTGAAAAATGATGAGATAAACATGCCTTAAGGCCTATTAACTGACGTTTGAATACTGGACAGGTTCTTAGGAACTAATTTTGTTGTTGACAATATCCTACATATTTCCTTATACTACCCTTATGGCGATTGAATAGATTAATAATCTTGACGAAGCCTATAACCTTGTTAAAGAACTTGAAGGCCATATCTTCGGTAATTGGGACGAAATAGATGTCAGACCAAGACCGACACATTCCACCATTTTGGTATTTTCCAGTGGTGCGCTCTGTGTTGGTCTTTTTGTTTGTATAAAATGCTGCTTTACCTTTCATCGTATACTTCGTATATAGTCAGTAAAAGGCATATAAGGGAACGAAATAAATAAATGTTGAGAACACTAGTTCGTATTTGTTATTCTGAATGTAATAGGATGGGAATGGGGAGGCGGATCAAAGGGAGATTGCTTAATCGTTTGTACGTGATAGGCTTATTAGCTTCAATTCTGTGTAACAAAACTACATATGTGATATGAGATTTGGGAGCAATAGCGAGAATGTAGAGTAAGATCATGCTGGATAACAAATAGATTGTGAAGAAAGAATACGAACAACTAATAATTAAATAGTTAATGGGGGAAATGTATAATGTCTGCTACAACTGCTATGGGTTTTGATGATTTATTTGAGATTGGGGATATAGACATGTTCCTGAATAAAGCTCAGGAGAAGTGTCGTCACAAGCTTAGAGGGAAAACATTTGCCGGGATGGAGAAAGAAGATGTGACCCAGGAGATTATGATCAAATTAGTTAACTCCCTGGACAAGTATGATGCAGAAAAAGCCAAAATGTCGACGTTTGTTGATCATCTTATTGAAAATAAGATCAAGGATATGTACCGCAAGTGCATGTCTGAGAAAAATCTCAGTGTAGTTAACGCTGTACAGATCATGTGCACGGATCAGGGTGGTGGCGATGAATCGGAAGGCTCAGATATCGCATTAGCGCTTGGTCATGCTGGGTTTGCTTATGAGAATTTTGAGTTTGTAACAGATATTATGGAGAATATGAAACTGAACGAACGTGAGAAGCAAATCTTTAAACTTCGGACTTCGGGGTATGAATTTGTAGAGATTGCAGGAATGCTAGGTGTATCCAAGGCACGTATATCCCAGTTATGGAAAGCGATTCGTGAGAAATACGAAGCATTGTAGTCATAAGTGGCAATTAATAGCCTAAGTTTGATGAAGATAGATTCAGTAACCTACATAGAATAGAGAGAGCACCCTTAACTGGGTGCTTTTTTATGTCGTATAGAGAGATTAGTACAGAAAGAAAGGCGGAACAAAATGCTTAGTGTGGTGGTTTTAGGATTTACGATGGAACCTCTGGAGGGGTTTTCGGATATCGTTTGGGCAAGTCATGATTCTTCGACAGCTTCTGATTTAAGCAACAGGGAGTATGCCTTGATCATTGAGAAAGTAGTCGTACAAGCGGATGCCGTCTTGGTTAACCTGGATATGGATCAATTGACCTCTACTGATATTGTAATTATGCATCATGCTTATATACATAAAAAACCGATCTTGGGCGTAGGCTTCACGCAGTTGGAGCCTGTGATTGAAGAATTTGTTTCCAAACGAGTGGCTGATCTGGACATGGCTGTACACCATATGCGGACGAATTATATGGTTCTAAGCAGCGGAACAACTACTTCATCTGCGCCTCCAATTTAACTGTCGCTCCGATATGACGTATAGAGAATGTAAGGGCAAGAATATTCGCTAAATTTTAACTCAATGGAGGAATTATTCGATGACACATATGATCAAAGCAAAAGAAGATAAATTAACGGAAGAAATCGTAGCAAGTATGATTGGAAAGTATATTCACGCACCAACCAATATGCATGAGGTCCAGACGCCAACCGGAGCAACAACCCAAGCTAACGTATGGTTTGCTGGTCGTGTAGCTGGTTACGAAAAAGCCGTTATTGGATTCAACTACGAAGAGGGTATCTTTCATGAAGAACCACAAACATTTTATAACGTTCATTTAACAGATGGTATGGGTTACATTCTGACAAGTGCTTACGAATTGGAGATTCATGAACTGACCGAAGAGGAGTTTAATCATCTTATTGAAGAGAAAAAGGAAGAGGAACAAGAAACATCTGGTGAAGAGCAATGAAGGTGTTAAACTACGCTTCGGATTTAGCTGTAAAAACGTTTGTGTCCGCTAGCGCGGCAGGTGTGGAAGAATTGATCAACGCATGGATGTTATCCAAACCACACACATTCGTTACCGGACTGGAGTTTACCTCCACCGTTGATCCATCCAGCAGCACGATGGAATTTGCAGCAATCATCGTATATCAGCCAAGTGAACAAGACCAATCCTAACTTGTGTATGAGATTATTCCTTCTATAATATAGAGGTTTTCAGTAAGGAGGTGGGCGAATCTGTTGCTCATTTTAGAAAGAGTAATAGGTATTGTTATTGCGGTGGTATTAGCTTCACAATACGGGAGTCTATCAGCATTAGGAAATTACAAACGCGCCGACGAAAAAATAGTTGACTCCAAGAGAGTGAAACTTGCAACGGAAGCAGAGCAGGTAAAGCTAGTAGAACCAATGAAGCAAGAAAAGCAGGGAAAACAAGAAAAGCAGGGAAAACAAGAAAAGCAAGAAAAACAAGTTAAAGAAGCATCGGTTGCTCCTGAGCACATATCAATAACGGATATGCTTGAGCAGTACATAGAGATCCACCATGAGAAAAAAGTGAGTCGAGCTAAGCTGCTGAAGTATGTGAAGTGGGTAGCCCAATATACGAAGGATACGGATATCGATTCCGTCTGGATTCTGGCTATGATGTGGCAAGAGAGCCGGATGTTAGAGGAAAGTGTATCATCTCATGGAGCGATTGGTTTACTTCAGATTCTTCCTAGCACAGCGAAATCGTTTGGAGTGAGTAAACAGGAGCTACATAAGCCTGAAACGAATATCAGGACAAGCATTCTATACTTGGAATATCTTATAGATAAGTACGATGGAAATCTTCGTACAGCAACCATTGCGTACAATCAGGGAGAAGGCAATGTAGCTAAGGGAAAGGCTCGCTCCTGGTACTACGATCAAGTGAAGGAACATCATAACAAGATGCTTGGAATAATCAAAAAAGGTCAATAAACATCATTTAACAATAGAATTTGAATAATATAAGATCGTTTATCAATTTTACATAGGGAGATCCAAATGGGAAAATTTCCAGAACATATTAGCACGAATTTGCAGGCAGACAAGAAGTATTACACAATGGATGACGTAGAAAATATTGAACGTTGTAAGCTCGATGAGCATTTCCTCGGGGATTGTATTCTGGTCAATGAGAACCTGATATGGCATTCCGTTCATAAGTATATTGGAAAACCTGAAATGATTATTAAGAATCATTGTGTGGAGAAGGATGATATTCTTCAACTGGGCCGTCTGGGATTCATCAAAGCGGTCAAAGCATTTGATACGGGGCGTGGCGTAAAATTCAGTTCGTTTAGTGTTACTGCCATTGTCAGAGAAATCAGATGTTTTCTGAGAGATAGTGCAAGCATTATTCGTCCAACTCGCACAGCTACGGAATTAATTAACCGAATCAATCGACTTGAGCACGATATGGGCTACCTCCCACCAGCACATGAAATCGCATTGTTGCTGGATGAGGAAGAAGAAAAGATCAATAAAGCACTTCAAGTGGGTAAAGGTGTGAAATACCTGGATGAGCCTGTAGGTGCTGATGATCAACAAACTCAATCCGTGACGTTGATGGATACCATCTATAGCGGGGAGAATATTGAAGAAGATATTCTGGACAAGTTATACGTTGATGCGGTTATTGATTCGGTCAAGCGCAAGCTTAGTGAGAAAGAAGTGACTGTACTGAAGCATCGTGTAGAAGGATTTAATCAAACTCAGACCGCTGATATGGAAGACATTAGCCAGATGAGGGTCTCTAGAATTATGCGAAAAGTAGCTAAAATGCTGGATAAAAAGGATCAGGCTTGATTGTCGTCTCAGCACTTCATATCTTATATAATGTCTCATACATAACGTCCCTCCCGCATCCAAGCGTGAGGGATTTTTGCTGTTTTTGCCCTATGGGACATACTCCAAGTTGTCCGAACATAAGATAGTACAAGATTCCAAGTGACCCGGAGGAATGAATTGATGCGAAAAATAACGAAAGTTCTTGCATGCATGCTTATCCCTGTCTTCTTGCTGTCTTCATTAGGGGTTACTCAAGCCCAGGCAACGATTCAAGGTCCGTCTACACATGCGCAAAGCGCTGCTCTCATTGATGTCACATCAGGCCGGATCTTATACAGCAAAGATGGGGATAAGGAACTGCGAATTGCCAGTTTGACCAAAATCATGACAGCGATCGTAGCGATCGAACACAGCAAGCTGGATGAAAAAGTGAAAGTGTCTCCCTCAGCTTTTGCCAAAGAAGGATCTTCTCTCTATCTGAAGTTAGGTGAAGAGATGACGCTTGAAAACATGTTGTACGGGCTAATGCTCCGTTCAGGCAATGACGCGGCCTCTGCGATCGCAGAACATGTCGGTGGATCGGAAGAAGGCTTTGTCCTGTTAATGAACAAAAAGGCGGAGCAAATCGGTCTGACGCATTCTCATTTTATGAACCCTCATGGACTGGATGCAGAAGGTCATTATTCCACAGCCAATGACTTGGCCCGATTAACGGCATATGCGTTGCACAATCCGGTGTTCAAACGAATCGTAGCCACGGAGGACAAATCTGCACCGAACCCCAATGAAAGCTGGGAATACTCTTGGCACAACAAAAATAAAATGCTGCGGATGTACGAAGGTGCAGATGGAGTGAAAACCGGTTACACCAAGAAAGCTTTCAGATGTTTGGTCAGCTCGGCTACACGCAATGGACAGCAGCTCGCCGCGGTAACGCTGAACGACGGAAACGATTGGAACGATCATGCTCGGATGCTTGATTTCGGGTTTGAATACTTCCCCTTGGTAGAGATCGCGAAGCAAGAACAGCCTGTGCAAAATACAGATGTCGTTACGGGCCGGGGATTCTGGTATCCTCTGGCCGAGAGTGAGAAAAGTTCATTGACCAAAAAGTTGATTCTGCACGAGAATCGCGCCCAGTCGGAAACGAAAGTCGAAGGCAAGGAACAATCGACAGATCCTTCGTTCGGATTGGCAGGTCGCATTGATATGCAGCTTGACGGCAAACTTGTTGGCTCAATTCCGGTGTATCGCAAAGGCAGTTATATTCCTCCTGAACCGAAGACAGAAGATGCAACGCTGGGTGGAATCGGTGATGTCTCTTCCTGGGCAGCTGCATGGCGTGCCGTGTTAAGCCACCTGTTGTCTCCTTAGCTAAATCGTCATTGAAGGGAGGATATAATCCATGATTAATCTAATTTGGCTGCTCATGATTTTAATCGGATTTGCTTTTGCAGCCGTCAACGGCAATATCGAAGTGGTCACGCAAGCCGCTTTTGATGGGGCGGCAACGGGAGTCACGGTCTGTTTTGGACTGATTAGTGTGCTTGTGTTCTGGATGGGCATGATGAAAATGGCTGAGGATGCTGGCCTCTTGGCCCGGATTGCCAAGCTGCTCGGTCCGGTTGTGGGCTTCCTGTTCCCCGATGTGCCCAAAAATCATCCGGCGATGGGTTATATTCTCTCCAATATGAGTGCGAATCTGCTGGGGCTAGGAAATGCGGCTACTCCGATGGGAATCAAAGCCATGCAACAACTGCAGGAGCTTAATCCGGACAAACAAACAGCTTCTCCTGCCATGTGCACCTTACTGGCTCTGAATACGGCTAGTATTACCATTATTCCGACAACGCTGATCGCCATCCGCTTAAACTATCATTCCGCCAATGCAACAGAGATTGTGGGAACAACATTGATGGCTACCATTATCGCTACACTTGCTGCTATAATCGCCGATCGCTGGTATCGGAACAGGGCTTTACACAAACCGCCGCGCATTCCGAAAAGTGGCAATCCCGGCATGAAAGGATGAGCACCTTTGTTAACCTTCATCAATTGGATCTCCGTCTGGGCCATCCCGGTTATTATCGCGTTTGTTCCATTATATGCGTTTACCAAAAAGGTCCCGGTTTACGAATCCTTTGTTGATGGGGCCAAGGATGGTTTCTCTACTGCAATCAGTATTATTCCGCATCTCGTGGGCATGATGGTCGCAATCAGCGTATTTCGTGCCTCGGGTGCACTGGATTTTGTGATTAGCCTGTTCGCTCCGCTGGTGTCCTGGATGGGTGTTCCAGGCGAAGTGTTGCCACTCGGAATACTGCGTCCGTTGACGGGGACAGGCTCCCTTGCGTTTACAACCGATCTGATCAAAACTCATGGCCCTGACTCCATGATAGGACGCATGGCATCTACGATTCAGGGGAGTACAGACACCACGTTATATGTGCTGACTGTTTATTTTGGGGCTGTAGGCATAAGGAACGGTCGGTATGCACTCAAAGTAGGGTTGTTTTCCGATGTCGTTGGTTTTATTGCTGCCCTTGCCATTTGTTTGCTCGTTTTTGGTTAAAAGATATCTCCTTTCCTTCCGATATATTAGATATGCTAGAATAATAGCGGAGGAGAGTGAGACATGCAGAAGAGTTGGAAACGAATGCTCCGTATCGGAATGTCAGGCGTGCTTGCTATTGCAATGCTCGCAGGGTCAACGGGGCTGGCGGCAGCTCAAGCCGTTCAGACGATACATTTTACAGGTTACTTCGACAAACAGCTGCGTGCACAAATGGCAGTCACAGCGGATTCTTTTCCAGTCGTGAATGTACGTTTGGTCAAGCAGGATGAACCCGATATGGTATATTATGATGTTGGTACCTCAATATTGATTTCGAAGGATGAAGTGCTCACGAATTATCATGTCGTTCAGAGTTATGCTGAACTGTCTGATGGTGATGAAGGTACACTGACTGTTGCGAGTCCGGGTTCCTTGGGTAAGCCTGTAAAGGCAAAGATTATTAAGACAGACCCGGTGACAGACATGGCGCTGCTGAAGCTGGACAAGGAAATAGACGCCCAACCGGTCACGTTTGCAAACGCAAGGGATAACCAGGTTGTCTATACCATTGGATTCCCCAAAAATCCTGCTGGTGATCTTGTCATCCTGGATGAAGATTTTCCTTCAACCTACAATACGATAGCCAAAAGCAGAGTGTTCAGTTCCCAAGCTTCGGACGTTCCAGGTAAAAAGGGAATCGGCAGTATTGTGAAATCCATGGCACAAGGTAATTCAGGTGGCCCTGTTCTGGATCAGAACAACCGGGTCATTGGTATGATGACATTTGTGTACGGTGGACGTACCTATTATATTACTTCCAAGACATTGCAGACTTTCATTAAAGAGAGTACTAAACCTGCCAAAAAACAGGTTGCAGTTGCAGGAAAAGTTTCCAATTAAATGATTTGAGGAAAAGGCTTATCTTTACACCATCTGTGTTCAACAGGTCGTGTAAAGGTAGGCTTTTTTTGCGTCAATCTCAAAGGGGAAGGTCGCCTAAAATGCATATTCGTGTCGCCAGTTTGCAAAATCCTTGGATTATCCTTGTGATTTCCCTGCGTGATGGGTATCATTAGTGTGAGGTGACATGACAAACATGGAAAGATTACAAAAAATTATCGCACAGGCAGGCATTGCATCCCGCCGCAAGAGCGAGGAACTAATCCTGTCCGGCAAAGTAGAAGTTAACGGGGAGGTCGTAACCGAACTGGGTACAAAAGCGAACCCCGAAGAGGATATGATTACGGTTAATGGAAAACCAATCCGCAGTGAGAAAAAAGTGTACTTGATGTTGAACAAGCCAAAAGGTGTAATCACAAGTGCATCTGACCCGGAAGGTCGGAAAATTGTATCCGACTACCTGAAAGGTGTCAAGGAACGCGTATATCCTGTGGGTCGTCTGGATTATGACACAGAGGGCTTATTGATCCTTACCAATGATGGAGAGTTTGCACATTTGCTGACGCATCCGAAGCATCACGTACCCAAAACGTATCATGCAACGGTTAAAGGTGTGCCGCATGGTACAGCTCTGGAGAAATTAAAGACAGGCATTATGCTGGATGACGGCATGACTGCTCCTGCAGAGGTAGAGTACAAAGATGTGGATACAGCCGCTAATGAGTCGGTCATTTCCATTACGATCTATGAAGGACGTAACCGTCAGGTTAGACGTATGTTCGAGGCAATAAACCATCCGGTAACCCGTCTGAAACGGATTTCGTTTGGTGGTATTTTGCTACAAAACCTGAAACGTGGTCTGACACGCAATCTGACCAAAGAAGAAGTCAACAACCTGATTACCCTCGCACAATCAGAACCAGCCAAAAAAATGAAAAAAAGGTAATGTGAGGACACACAATTTTCATAAAACCGCCGCAGTTTTGTGACGAAATTCGCTATAATTGTTCATAGGATGTTCACAGTTGTCTTAGACCAATAAGATGCGAATGCTACAGTCACATAAAAGGGGAGCAGCACATGGGGAAATCAAGAAGAACGGTGCAAATCGTCATTTTGTTATTGATCCTGGTGTTGGGCGGATATGCGATTACCACATCGGTATCCGGCTCGAATGGCAAGCCAAAGGAAGGGGACAAGTCTCCTTCTTTTGAACTGCTGGGCCTGGATGGTCAAGTTCATACGTCTGATGAGTACAAAGGAAAAGCGATGGTGATCAATTTCTGGGGCACATGGTGTGAACCTTGTGTTAAAGAAATGCCTGCACTTCAGGCACAAGCTGACAAATGGAAGGACCAGGGAGTACAATTTGTCGGAATTAATGTTGGAGAAGACCAGATGACCGTGGATAATTTTGTACGGCAGGTTGGGGTTACGTTTCCAATCATGCTTGACAGGGAGAAAAACTCGGTTCGTGATTTCGGGATCTCTCCGATGCCAACAACATTCTTTGTATCCGACACGGGCAAAATCTCTACCATTCATATCGGGCAACTTGATTTGGACACACTTGACGCTCAAATTTCGCAACTGGCGAAGCAGCCCTGACAGGAGGTCTATTCGTGTTCCAAAATACCAAATGTGAGTGCGGACACCAGAATCCGGTAGGCACTGTACTATGTGAAGCATGTGGGAAACCGCTGCTGGAGTCTGAAGCTAAATCGGATGAAGTGTTGGAAATGCGTTATGATGGCATGGCGCGCCGTTCACAGCGTAGTAATCCCAACATCATTGACCGCATATGGAACTTTTTTTCATCCGTCAAAATTGCCGTCTATATGATTGTTTTTACGCTGGTAGGTTCTATGCTTGGTACAATCTATCCGCAAGAAAGTACATTCTTGAATATTGATCCTTCCGTGTATTACAAAGAAACATACGGTCAGTTGGGTCATATCTATTATCTGTTGGGTTTATCCCATACATACGAATCCTGGTGGTTTATTCTACTGCTGGTGCTGATTGGGGCATCATTGGTGATATGCAGTCTGGATCGCGTCCTACCGCTCTACAAAGCACTGAATAAACAGAGAATACGTAAACATACGCAATTTCTGACAAGACAGCGTCTGGTGTACCAAGGTACCATCGAAGAGGCACCAGAAGACTGGATTAAGAAAGCGGTTACGCCGTTGAAAAAGAAAGGATACCGTGTGCACACCCAGGGGGATGCCTTACTCGCAGAGAAACAGCGATTCAGTCGATGGGGCCCATATGTCATCCATATTGGACTCATTATATTTTTGCTGGCGGTACTCGCACGAGGGCTTCCAGGTCTGAATCTGGACGAGCACGTCGCTTTTCCTGAAGGTGAGATCAAAAAGATCCCGAATACATCGATGTATCTGCAAAATGAACAGTTCAATGTTGAATTCTACAGTGAGGAAGAAGTACCTGAGCAATTCCGTAACCTCAATAAAACCGTTCCGAAACTGTTCGAAACAAAAGTTGTTTTGTATGAATGTACAGCAGACTGTTCGGATCTTTCGAAGAAACCTCAGTTAGCTGAGGTGGCCAGACATGATGTACGCGTGAATCATCCATTGAATTATAACGGTCTGAAAGCATATCAGTTTGATTATGATCTAACACCCACCATTCGGTCCGTAACGCCTGATCTGGTCAACACAAAGACGGGTGAAGTATATGGGCCAATTAAGATTGATATGGTAGATACCCAAAGAACATTTGAAGCTGGTCCTTATAAGCTCACGGTAAAAGAAAAGTTTATGGACTTTGGATTGGATGAGAATGGTCAGCCCAAATCAAAATCGCCTTCACCTAATGCACCTGCTTTTCTCTTTCTCATCAAGGGACCGGATCTGCCCGAAGAGGGGATACAATATCTGTACTTTGCGAAGCAGATTGACAAACAACGGTTTCAACAAGATGCGATTAACCAACAGTTGATTGGAGCTGAGATTCCTCTACAGCTGGAAGTAGACAGTATGGACAAGGTTGATATTATTCAGTCCGTAAGTTATCTCAATATAAGAGTGGATAAGGCAATGCCTTTTGTGTGGGTAGGAGCCGGTATTGTTATGTTGGGGCTGGTCATGGGTTTTTATTGGCATCATCGCCGTATCTGGATTCGTTTTGATGATAAACAGCTCACCTTGGGTGGACATACCAACAAAAACTGGTTTGGCTTCAGGCGTGAAGTTGCGGCCGTCTTGAAACAGATGAATCTGGAAGTGGAAGAGAAGTCGTTGGATAACGGGGGGAACCGGGCATGAATTTATTGGATTTCAGCAGCGACGCATTTATCGTATCTTTCTTTCTCTATTGTGCTGCATTCTTGTTATATGCTGTCGCAGTCATGGGCAAAAAATGGAGTAATCGTGATCCTCTGGACCATATGAATCGCTGGGGTAAAAGAGCTTTTATCGCTTCGACTGTCGCCTTGGCGGCACATATCGTATTTTTTGTAACCCGATGGGCTGGGGCAGGTCATATCCCGGTTAGTAACATGTATGAGTTCATGTCTTTTCTGTCCATGATGATTATGGTTGCATTTATTGTTGTATATGCCATATACCGCAAGTCATTACTGGGTTTGTTTGCTTTACCACTTACCATTATTATTATGGCGTACGCCGCTGTATTTCCTCAAGAGGTACAACCATTAATCCCGGCACTTCAGTCCATCTGGCTGAAAATTCACGTGACGTTGGCCGCGCTTGGTGAAGCATTCTTCGCCGTGGGTTTTGCCGCAGGGTTCATGTATTTGCTCCGTACTGTTGATTTCAGTGGTAAAGACAAGTCTTCAAGACGTCAACGAGGATGGGTTGAATTCACCCTGGTTACGATCGTTGTAGTCATCGGATTCATCGGAACGGTATTTGCCTTTCGTACAGCTGGTTACGAGGCGGTTTTTGTACAGAAAACGGTCAGCATTGACACAGAGGTACAGGAAAATAGTACAATAGAGAAAGTGATTTATCGCATGCCTCCGATTTTTGCACCATATAATAGCGAAGTGGAGAGCATGACACCGTTTCTTGGCATAAAAAAACCTTTACTTGAGACGCCTTCCTGGATGAACGGGGTAAATGCCGGGCGTAAGCTGAATACGGTGGTTTGGTCACTTATTGTAGGTCTGATCCTGTATGGAATTGTACGACTTCTTGTGCGCAGACCACTTGGACAAGCGTTACAGCCAATGATGGATGGAATTGATGCCGATGATCTGGATGAGATAAGTTATCGTGCGATTGCCATTGGTTTTCCGATATTTACGCTGGGAGCATTAATTTTTGCCATGATCTGGGCTCAGATTGCCTGGAGTCGCTTTTGGGGTTGGGACCCTAAAGAGGTGTGGGCATTGATTACATGGCTATATTATAGTGTGTATCTGCATTTGCGTTTATCCAGAGGTTGGCAAGGTCAGAAGTCTGCGTGGCTTGCAGTTCTTGGCTTCCTGGTCGTCATGTTTACGCTGGTTGGGGTGAATCTAATCATTGCTGGATTACATTCTTATGCTGGAGCGGACTAGGACAGACTCGTATTGCAAAGGTTGAGTTTAGAAGCGGGAAACACAAACGTACCTTTTTATTGAAGGGTATTCAAATATTGTTCGCCAGATCGAACATAATAGAAGTGATGAGGAGTTATTGCAAAGGGGCTGGAGAGGCATGGCTGAACATGAGAATCGAATACTGGTCGTGGATGACGAAGAGAGAATCCGCAGGCTTTTGAAAATGTATCTTGAAAAAGAAGGTTATGAGATCGATGAAGCTGAGGATGGGGAAACTGCACTGCGTAAAGCAACAGCAGGGGACTACGGGCTGATTTTGCTTGATGTGATGTTGCCGGGTATGGATGGAGTTGAAGTGTGTACCCGTCTTCGTCAGGTGAAATCAACACCTGTTTTGATGCTCACTGCAAAAGGTGAAGAGATTAACCGGGTTCAAGGCTTCGAAGTTGGCGCTGATGATTATGTTGTAAAACCATTCAGCCCGCGTGAAGTAATTTATCGCGTCAAAGCGATTTTGCGTCGAGCTTCCGCGACAGCTTATCTCTCCAAGGAGAGCAATTCGAGTAACAACATCGTGTTCCCGCATCTGGTTATTGAGCATGATGCCCACCGGGTAACCGCTGGTGGCGAAGAGATTAGTCTTACACCAAAAGAATATGAATTGCTGCACTACCTGGCAACATCTCCCGACAAAGTTTTCTCCAGAGAAGAATTGCTCAAAGATGTATGGAATTACGAATTCTTTGGCGATCTTCGTACCGTGGATACGCACGTGAAGCGTCTTCGCGAGAAACTAAACAAGGTATCGCCTGAATCGGCGGCCATGATTACGACGGTGTGGGGTGTGGGTTATAAACTGGAAGTACCGAAGTAGTTTTAGTTTCTGGAGATCACTGGTCGGGAAGTTATGGATCACTATTATCTGCCTTGTGGGTTGTGTCCTTATAGCGCTGGGTCTTTTTTTGCTGCCCTACATTGATACGAACTTTGCAGAATCCGAATCCAGAGATATTAAGCGGTTGTTTACCTATATCTGTATTATCGGATTCAGTTTAACCACGTTTTTTGCATTGTTTCTATTCACCAAAATAACGCAGCCCATGCAGCAATTGATTCAGGCAGCCAATGCGATTCGCAAAGGGAACTACGGAACACGTCTCTCCCTGGTAACGAGTGATGAGATTGGTGAACTTGCCAACACATTTAATCATATGGCTGCCCAACTAGAAGATAATATTCGAAACCTTAACCATGAGAAGGAACATTTGGCGAGTGTGCTTCGCAGTATGACCGATGCGGTAGTTACATTTGATGGTGAAGGCAAAGTTATTCTGACGAATCCGCCAGGAGAGAAGATCATGCAGGCATGGTATGATCTCGATTGGGCAAAAATGGACGAAGGACAAGAGTCCGAGCAGTCTGACAAGACTTCACGTGATGTACCTGAGCCCCTTCTTCCTTTGTTCAGAATGGTGATGGAGCAAGGTGGGGACCAGAACTCCAATGTTCATGTACAGCAAGGTGTTTGGTCTGTTCAGATGGCACCGTTGTATGCTGACAGTGTTGTTAGAGGGGCTGTGGCTGTCTTAAGAGATGTAACAGAAGAAGTGCGTCTGGAAAAAATGCGGCGTGATTTCGTGGCTAACGTATCTCATGAGATACGAACTCCGCTATCCATGATGCAAGGTTACAGTGAAGCTCTTTTGGACGGTATGGCAACCTCACCGGAAGAGAGCGAAGAACTGATCCAGGTCATTCATGATGAGTCTCTACGGATGGGCAGACTGGTTAAAGACTTGCTTGACCTTGCGCGGATGGAAGCTGGACACACGGACATGGTGATGAAGGAAGTTGACCTCGGAGAACTGCTTGAACGTGTATATCGGAAGTTCTCGGTGCGTTCAAAAGAACAGGGAATTCAACTACAATTTAAGTTTGAACAACCAACCATTGAACTTCAACAGGCAGATGAGGATCGACTCGAGCAAGTATTTACGAATTTGCTGGATAATGCTTTCAGACATACGCCTACTGGCAAAAATGTAATGATCTCAGCCGAGCGGGTCACTTATCTTCGTGCTCCATTTGTCAGAGTTTCTGTGAAGGATCAGGGTGTAGGTATCCCTTCATCCGACTTGCCATTTATTTTCGAACGATTCTACAAAGCAGACAAGGCTCGTGTTCGGGGAGAAAGTGTAGGTACGGGGCTTGGTTTAGCGATTGTGAAGAATATTGTTGATGCGCATCAAGGCATGATTACCGTCAATAGTGTGCTTGGCGAAGGAACAGAGTTTATTTTGCAATTTCCTTTGGATTCATCGAAATAGCCTGAATTTCATACAAAAAGTGCGGAAACACCCCCTTATGGAGGGTGTTTTTTTGTTGAAGACTACCGTTTAATCTTGTTCAACGTGGAACATGAATGGTCTTTTTTTGACTAAAAAGAGTGTCCAAGATAATTTTCCTTCCTATGTGACATAAGCTTGAAAAGCAAGCAAGATAGAGGAGGATTGAGTTAAGCATGTCCGATGATCGAAAAAGGGTCAATATTAAAGCTTTTCTGGAAGGCAGATCTTTTAGAGCGGGCTCTCCGTTTATTCCAATAACCACAAGCGAACTAGAGCAGTTTGAATCCATACTGCGTTCATTGGCTGTGGCTATTCCTGCTGTAATCAGTCAGCCGACTTCAGCCAATATACTGTCTTTGCAGAACGCATTACGCCAGTTACTTAGTTTTGTAAATCAATCCGGATTTCGTGCCGGAGTAAAGGCAGAATTACAAGCCGTATTGGAATTAACGATTGCAGGTTCAGAGGTTGTCCCTGTTCCTCTTATTAATCTCGCAGGTAACTTGCAAAACTTACTGGATGACTTGTTAAGTGTGACGCTGCTTCTGGAAGTACCTCCTGCAGAAAAAGATAAACTTGTGGGATTAATTCGATCGATCTCCATATCACTAAGCCGGGCCACGACAACTCTTGGAACTGGAGGGATTACCGGACCAGCCGGTCCACAGGGAGTGCCAGGAGTCCCTGGGGTACCAGGTGTCCCGGGAGTCCCTGGGGTGCCAGGGGCCACTGGAACACCCGGAGGAATTGGACCAGTAGGACCGGTTGGCCCAGTTGGTCCACAGGGAGCACAGGGTCCTGCAGGAGCACCTGGTGTTGGCTTGAACAATATTACTGCATATGATCCTGCACTGGGACCAACTTATGCTCAAGGTCAAGTAGTAAGCTACGAGGGTAGTCTTTATGTTGCTAATGTAAACGGTCCCTTGGGTACACCAGGAAGTTCTCCAGACTATACTCTTTTACTGTCGGGTGGAACCAATGGAGCAACGGGAGCAACCGGAGCTGGTTTGACAGGAGCCGTGGCATTTAATGCAGCGCTCGCGCCGGGTTATCCAGCAGGTCAAGTAATTACGTATAACGGTAGTACTTACATTACGAGTGTAGCTGGTCCTCTAGGAACACCAGGATCTTCATCGGATTACACATTAATCGCTGCTGCGGGGGCGACTGGTCTTACTGGAGCCACAGGTGCAGGATTAAGTGGCATCGTGCCATTCAATCCCGCATTAGCCCCAACATATCCAGCTGGACAGATCGTCACGTTTGGTGGCAGTACTTACATTACAAATGTCGCTTCGCCAACGGGTACGCCAGGTACTTCGCCAGACTATACATTGCTTGCAGGTGCAGGACCTACAGGAGCCACAGGTGCATCAGGTGTAACGGGAGCAACCGGGGCGGGATTGACAGGCCTAGTACCATTCGATCCAGCCGTAGCCCCAACATATCCAGCGGGTCAAGTTGTAACGTTTAATGGTAGTACGTATATAGCAAATGTGGCATCACCAACGGGAACGCCGGGGAGTTCACCGGATTACACATTGCTTGCGGGCGCGGGAGCAACGGGTGTGACGGGTGCAACTGGTGTTGGAGTAACGGGAAGTACCGGAGTCACAGGAGCATCAGGGGTAACAGGGGCGACAGGTGTAGGTTTAAGTGGCATTGTACCATTTGATCCAGCTGTAGCCCCAACATATCCAGCCGGCCAGGTTGTAACGTTCAACGGCAGTACGTATATCGCGAATGTGGCGTCACCAACCGGAACGCCGGGGACTTCGCCGGATTACACGTTGCTTGCGGGCGCAGGCGCAACGGGAGTTACAGGAGCAACCGGCATTGGTGGAACGGGAAGTACCGGAGTCACAGGAGCATCAGGGGTAACGGGAGCGACAGGCGTAGGTTTGAGTGGTATCGTACCATTCGATCCAGCCGTAGCCCCAACGTATCCAGCTGGCCAGGTTGTAACGTTCAACGGCAGTACGTATATTGCAAATGTGGCATCGCCAACGGGAACGCCGGGGAGTTCACCAGATTACACGTTGATCGCTGGAGCAGGAGCGACAGGTGTGACAGGTGCAACTGGTGTTGGAGTAACCGGAAGTACCGGAGTCACAGGGGCATCAGGAGTAACGGGAGCGACAGGCGTAGGTTTAAGTGGTATCGTACCATTTGATCCAGCCGTAGCCCCGACGTATCCAGCCGGCCAGGTTGTAACGTTCAACGGCAGTACGTATATTGCAAATGTGGCATCACCAACCGGAACGCCGGGGACTTCGCCGGATTACACGTTGCTTGCGGGCGCAGGCGCAACGGGAGTTACAGGAGCAACCGGCATTGGTGGAACGGGAAGTACCGGAGTCACAGGAGCATCAGGGGTAACGGGAGCGACAGGCGTAGGTTTGAGTGGTATCGTACCATTCGATCCAGCCGTAGCCCCAACGTATCCAGCTGGCCAGGTTGTAACGTTCAACGGCAGTACGTATATTGCAAATGTGGCATCGCCAACGGGAACGCCGGGGAGTTCACCAGATTACACGTTGATCGCTGGAGCAGGAGCGACAGGTGTGACAGGTGCAACTGGTGTTGGAGTAACCGGAAGTACCGGAGTCACAGGGGCATCAGGAGTAACGGGAGCGACAGGCGTAGGTTTAAGTGGTATCGTACCATTTGATCCAGCCGTAGCCCCGACGTATCCAGCCGGCCAGGTTGTAACGTTCAACGGCAGTACGTATATTGCAAATGTGGCATCACCAACCGGAACGCCGGGCACATCGCCAGATTACACGTTGCTTGCTGGCGCGGGAGCAACGGGTGCAACTGGCGTTGGAGTGACAGGAAGTACCGGAGCATCCGGCGTAACAGGAGCGACAGGCGTAGGTTTGAGTGGCATTGTACCATTCGATCCAGCTGTAGCCCCAACGTATCCAGCGGGTCAAGTCGTAACGTTTAACGGTAGTACGTATATTGCGAATGTGGCATCGCCAACCGGAACGCCGGGCACATCGCCGGATTACACATTGCTAGCGGGCGCAGGAGCAACGGGAGTTACAGGAGCAACCGGCAGTGGTGGAACGGGAAGTACCGGAGCTACAGGAGCATCGGGCGTAACAGGAGCGACCGGCGTAGGTTTGAGTGGTATCGTACCATTCGATCCAGCCGTAGCCCCAACGTATCCAGCGGGTCAAGTCGTAACGTTTAACGGTAGTACGTATATTGCAAATGTGGCATCGCCAACCGGAACGCCGGGCACATCGCCAGATTACACGTTGATCGCTGGAGCAGGAGCGACAGGTGTGACCGGTGCAACTGGAGTTGGAGTAACCGGAAGTACCGGAGTCACAGGAGCATCAGGGGTAACGGGAGCGACAGGCGTAGGTTTAAGTGGTATCGTACCATTTGATCCAGCCGTAGCCCCGACGTATCCAGCTGGCCAGGTTGTAACGTTCAACGGCAGTACGTATATTGCGAATGTAGCATCACCAACGGGAACGCCGGGGACTTCACCAGATTACACGTTGATCGCTGGAGCAGGCGCAACGGGTGTGACGGGTGCAACTGGAGTTGGAGTGACAGGAAGTTCCGGTGAAACAGGAGCGACTGGTCTTACAGGGTTAACCGGGGCGACTGGAATTACAGGAGCCACGGGACTAAGCGTAACGGGATCAACCGGGGCAACTGGTGAAACAGGAGCGACTGGTCTTGTAGGGTTGACTGGGGCGACGGGGATCACAGGAGCCACAGGAGTAAGTGTAACAGGCAGTACTGGTGCTACAGGCGAAACAGGAGCAACAGGCGTAACGGGATTGACTGGAGCAACGGGAATAAGCGTAACCGGAGCAACGGGAGTCGGCATAACAGGAAGTACTGGAGTAACTGGTGTCACGGGTGAAACCGGAGCCACAGGTATAACAGGAGCAACGGGAGTCGGCGTAACGGGAAGTACTGGAGTAACTGGTGTCACGGGTGAAACCGGAGCGACAGGTATAACAGGAGCCACGGGAGTTGGAGTAACGGGAAGTACTGGAGTAACTGGTGCAACTGGAGGAACAGGAGTCACAGGTATAACGGGGGCAACGGGAGTCGGCGTAACGGGAAGTACTGGAGTAACTGGTGCGACTGGTGAAACCGGAGCGACAGGTATAACTGGAGCCACGGGAGTCGGCGTAACGGGAAGTACCGGGGCAACTGGTGCGACGGGGGAAACCGGAGTCACAGGTATAACTGGAACCACAGGAGTCGGCATAACAGGAAGTACGGGAGCAACAGGTGCAACTGGGGGAACAGGAGCCACAGGTGTAACCGGAGGCACGGGAGTCGGCGTAACGGGAAGTACGGGAGTTACTGGTGCGACGGGGGAAACCGGAGCCACAGGTATAACTGGAGCAACGGGAGTGGGCGTAACGGGAAGTACCGGAGTTACTGGTGCGACTGGGGGAACCGGAGCCACAGGAGTCGGCGTAACGGGAAGTACTGGAGTTACTGGTGTCACGGGGGAAACCGGAGCAACAGGTATAACTGGAGCCACGGGAGTCGGCGTAACGGGAAGTACCGGAGCAACTGGTGTCACGGGGGAAACCGGAGCAACAGGTATAACTGGAGCCACGGGAGTCGGCGTAACGGGAAGTACCGGAGCAACTGGTGCAACTGGGGGAACAGGAGCCACAGGTGTAACCGGAGCAACGGGAGTCGGCGTAACGGGAAGTACTGGAGTAACTGGTGCCACGGGTGAAACCGGAGCGACAGGAGTCGGCATAACGGGAAGTACCGGAGCAACTGGTGCGACTGGTGGAACAGGAGCCACAGGTATAACGGGAGCAACTGGTGCAACCGGAACATCTGTAACATCTAACTCGGCTTTTGCTGAGAACACTAATGGTACGATTGTTGTAATATTGGGTGGTACACTCGTTCCATTACCGAATAACCAAAATATTGGCACAGGTATAACCGTCAATGGGGCAAATGACACCTTTACACTGACCAATGCAGGTCGTTACTATATCTCATACAAGATAAATCTGACAGCTGCGCTTGCTATCCAATCTCGGGTTTTACTTAACGGTACAGCAATTCCAGCGAGTGTGGTATCTCCAGTACTTTCTCTCAGTCAGCTGCAGTCTGACTTTATGGTTACCGTTACCGCTGGTTCAACAATACAGTTACAATTATTCGGGCTTGTTGGCGCAGCCGTTCTTTCTCCTCCGGGGGCTACACTAAACATTATTCAGTTAAGTTAATAGTTCGATTACGTATTAAGACTATTTCCATTGACCAAAAGATGCGGAGTTCATATGGGGTTGATGGGCACCCCTTTCCAATTCCACTAATATTTTGTTTGCAAGCTTCATCACCGATATTTCAGCGGGTACACGAAAAAAGACGGGACCACGAGGGGCCCGTCTTTCCTTTTACATATAGGAATATATTTGATTATTCCAGAACAATTTCAACAGCAGTATTGATTTCAGGCAGCGCAGCAAGCTGCACAAGCACATCTTTTGGAACAGCCTTATCTACGGTCAGAATCATGATTGCTGCACCACCAATAATTTTACGTCCAACCTGCATGGATGCGATGTTGACATCGTTTTGTCCAAGCAGGGTTCCTACACGTCCGATAATACCTGGTTTATCGTTGTGAGAGATCAAAATTTGATGACTTTCCGGTGCGATATCTACCGGGAATTTGTCCAGACGAACAATACGCTCTCCATAACCTGCAAGTAATGTACCTGCTACACGACGTTCCTCAGCATCCTGAGTTGTAACCAATGTTACGGTAATCAGGTTAGTGAATCCTTTGGTTGCTGAGGTTTGGCTTACAACCACATTCAGATCACGGATTTTGGCCAGATGCATGGAGTTAACGATGTTGGCTTCGCCACCCAAATGTCTGGCGAGAATCCCTTTCACAATGTAACGTGTGAGAGGAGAAGTATCTACTTCAGAAAGTTCACCAGCATAGTCGATACGAATCTCCTGCACTGCATTTTGTGTAATCTGTGCTGCAAAACTACCCAACGTTTCACCCAGTTTGAAATACGGCTGCAATTTGTTCATCACGGTTGGTGCAACAGCCGGCATGTTAACTGCGTTTTTAAACGGTTCGTTACGCAAAATGTGAAGCACCTGTTCCGACACATCGATAGCCACGTTCTCTTGTGCTTCTACTGTGGACGCACCAAGGTGAGGCGTAACGATAATGCTAGGGTGATTCAGGAACGGGTGATCAGCGGCTGGCGGCTCGCTTTCGAATACGTCAAATGCTGCACCAGCAACAATACCTTGATCGATGGCTTCGACAAGTGCCATCTCATCTACAACTCCACCACGAGCACAGTTGATGATACGCATGCCTTTTTTCATCACTTCGAATTGTGGACGTGAAATCATATGCCGTGTTTCCGGTGTTAATGGCGTGTGTACGGTCATGAAGTCCGCATTGCGAATGATATCATCTACACTAGCCAACTTCACTTGCAGCTTCTCGGCACGCTCCTCCGTGAGGAACGGGTCGTAAGCAAGAATGTCCATTCCGAATGCTTTGGCGCGCTTGGCAACTTCACTACCGATCCGTCCCATACCCAGTACACCGAGCGTTTTATTTCTTAATTCCACACCCAGGAAGGTTTTACGATCCCACGTACCCTGAATAGTCTTGGCATATGCCTGAGGAATGTGTCGTGCCAATGCCATCATCATGGCAAACGTATGCTCACAGGTTGTGATGGTATTGCCATCAGGTGCATTAATAACGATGATACCGCGCTGTGTAGCAGCTTCCAGATCAATGTTATCTACACCAACACCTGCACGTCCGATCACCTTAAGGTTGGTACCAGCCGTCATAATACGATCTGTAACACGAGTCTGGCTGCGAACCAAGAGGGCATCATAATCACCAATAATGGCAACAAGTTCATCTTCACTAAGACCGGTTTTCTTCTCAACAACAACATCATTTGCATCCACCAGTTGCTGGATACCCAGATCACTGATTGGGTCCGACACTAACACTTTGTACATGGTTTCTTCCTCCTTAGGTATGTGTATCTATATCGTCAAGGTCTGACCTCAGCGAAGAGGTATTCCTTAAAACCAGATTGATTCTTCCGCCCAACAACGCGGTGTCGCAACAGAGGGGGAAGGTGAAACAAATAGAGTGATCCCACAGATAACCTTTAAAATAAATCAAAAAACTCTCAATCCACATACTGCTTGCGCAATAAGGGACGAGAGTTGTCGTGGTACCACCCTAATTCACCGCCGTTTCGCAACGACAGTCTTAGCGGTCAATGAAGACCGAAGAGGATAACGGGTCTAAACCGATTGCACCTACTCCAATTTCAATGCAATAACTCAGGAGCGCTCAAGACCATTTGCCTGCCACCGATTCACACCTACCATCGGCTCTCTGTAAGACGAAGCAACGTCTTTTTTCCATCATCGTGTTTAACGTGACTAATTTTTTCATAATGTATCATGGCTGACATGAGCATGTCAATAGGCTTAAATGTTTTAAATTGTTTTGCAGATGTTTTGCGGTTCATACATAAACAAAGCCATTATAAGCAATACAATAGTTACTGAACATACTACAAGAAGATGAAATATGTGCTGTTTGATGAATCGGATTTTACTGCTTTAATGAAGTAATGACACGGACACAAAACCAGGACTTGGGGCAGGCCTTGAACCTATTTGGTTTTTTGGCTATCATTTAGTATACTATCCGATTGGACAACGTAATTGTTATCCATCAAATTTAACTCAAGAGGACAGACGCATCCGATGAAAAAATTCAAGTTTCCCAAGTTCAAGATTCAGAAGGCTGAGCCACAGCAGCTTACCGAGCGTTTGCTTTTAATCAATCTATACTTTACACAAGGTCTGACACTGATTATCGGAGTTGTGTGGATCTTATTGCAGAAACGAAACTTGTTAGATGTACTCGCATGGCCTGACAATTACCAATTTATATGGTGGGGTCTTGGTCTTGCAGGCGTTATGCTTGTTATGGACTTGGTACTGTCGTATGTTATACCTCAGGAAAGCATGGATGACGGTGGAATTAACGAGATGTTGTTCCGTGGGCGTCCGATCTGGCACATTGTATGTATAGCAGCCATTGTTGCTGTGTGTGAGGAATTATTATTCCGTGGAGCCATCCAACATGCCATCGGTCCTTACTGGACAAGTATTTTATTTGCAGTTATCCATATTCGTTATTTGCGCCACTGGATTCCAACAGGCTGGGTGTTTGTCTCAAGTTATGGATTGGGTTGGATTTACTTGCAGTCCGGCACATTATGGGCGCCTATACTATGTCACTTTATTATTGATTTGGTGTCCGGATTAGCGATACGTTTTCGGAGGGGATCATGAATCAGCCATTAAGTAGAATGAAGACATATGGCAGTCAGCGCCATCGTCAATCGGATAAAAAAGAGAAATCCGAGCGTCAGGTGGCTTCTCAAGTAAGCATCGTTGCTGAAACGGCAGCAGCTGCTGAGGTTGGCGGAATCACACCAATTACTTCCGTTTCTTTACCTAGATCACAGCGCAAGCCTTATACAGAAAAACTGGAAAGTCCAGTACTTCCTCAAAGGGCACCATCACGCTCCAAAAAAACGCCAAATTCAACGGAAGAATCGATCCCCGAAGCGGGTTCGCTTCCTACACGGACAGAATTACATCCTTCACGTCGGCTAAAATTGAGCAAAAGGTTTGTCAATTCACTCATTTTTATTTTTGTCATGTTAACGATTAGTCTGGTTTGGTGGGGGGTTGAAGGGGCACCACCTCTGAATACGTTCCTTCCCTTGCCGTGGTAGTACTGTTAATCGCAGGTTTAATCATTTTGATAGGAGTTTTACTACTTTTTCATATGTGGAGTGAAGCCCATATTCATCAAATGATTGAAGAAGAGGTTGAAGTACCTCATCTGCCAACATCCTTTGACGGGGCTATGATTTTGTATGTATCCGACACGCACAAGCGCAAACTGAAGCAGAAGGATCTGGAATACGTTAAAAACAAGGTGGACTGGGTTCTGATCGGCGGGGATGTTGCGGAAAAAGGAATCTCATGGTCTTTGGTTAGACATAACATGAAAATTTTATCGAACATTGCTCCTTCATTTACGGTGTATGGCAACCATGACAAGAGGGCAGGTACCGCTCAACTTGCGCGAATCCTTCGGGAATCGGACGTTAAGCTCCTTCAGGATGATGTGGAATATCTACAAAGGGGCAACGACAGATTGAGCCTGATCGGCATAGACTATCGTTCCAAACAGGGCGATGTATTACTACAGCAGATCGGTAACCGTTTTTGCAAAATTGCTATCGTTCATGATCCTTTGCAGGCCCTTCGCTTGCAAGAAAATGCAGATCTTATTTTAAGCGGTCATACACATGGCGGACAATTGGTTTTACCATTTTTCGGACCTTTGTTCCTGAGCAAAGCGTATCGTCCCGTATCGAACGGGTGGTACTCCCTGAAGCGAAGTCCGGAGGACGTTCACCAAGAAGGCAAAATGCTTGTTAGCAGAGGATACGGTACAAATCATCTTCCTCTCCGACTAGGTTGTCCTGCGGAGATGCATATCATCACGTTAAGAGTGCCCGCGGAAAAAGCACTCACAGAGAAACAGCCTTGATCCATTGGATCAAGGCTGTTTTATTTTAATGTGCAAAATTACAATTTAACGAGCTTCCAATTCAATTGCACGGGGATCAACAAAGGAATAACCTTTCTTTTCGAGCTTGGTCAGCAACTCATCCAATGCTTCAACCGTCCATGGCAACTCGTGCATCAAAATATTGCTTCCGGGATTTAACTGGTCTAATACATTTTGAATGACTTTTTCCGGTTTGTCTTTGGTGCTCTTATCCCAATCGAGCGAACCATTAGACCAAGTCATATACAACATGCCATTTTTCTTCACAGCAGCCTTCAGTGCATCATTTCCCGAACCAAAAGGTGGACGGAAGAATTGCGGTTCCTCACCAATGGTATACTTCACTATTTTTTGGACATCTGTAACCTGTTTTGCCGCCTCAGCGTTGGACATTTTTTGGAGATCCTCGTGATCCCAGGCATGATTGCCTACAATCTGACCCCGTTCATGTATGAGTTTGAGCAATTCCGGATGGCTTTTTACCCGATATCCATTGACGAAAAATATCGCTTTAGCGTTATGTTTATCTAAAGTGTCGATCAGTGAAGTAATCATTTTTTCTTCTTTGGGTCCATCATCAAAAGTTAACAAGACCACTTTGTTTGGGCTCGCTTCATCGTTTGGTTTAATATAATAATTTTCATTCATATGATACGTCTTTTCCACGTTCTCTTCTGTAGAAACCTTCTCCGAAGTTTCAGGTTCTTCTTCTGTCGCAGTTGAATCTTCCGTTGAAGGCTCGGGCACACCAGTTCCGGGTTCTTCTGTTTCAGTTGGGTTAGAGTTACCTTGCTCTTCTTGAACCGTGGTAGTCGATTCGCCCGCTTGTGCGGAATTATCAGATGTTTTTTCTTCCGCTGTCCCACAAGCTGACAGCAGCAAACTTGCAGCAATGATCAATGCGGCGGTATGTCTGAACATGATTTCAACTCGCTTTCCTGTATTTATACGGAATGAGATCGCTCACTCCCGCAAACACTAAACATGATTTTAACACTTGAAGGAGGTTGGTGTAATGAAGACGTCATCCTTTTTTTGGGGTCTTGTCATTGGTGTTGCAGCCAGTTCATGGCTGTCCAAAGGCAAATTGCCCATGATGTCATCGGGTTCATCAAGAAATATGATGGATCAGGCAAAACATAAGATGATGGAAATGACTTTCCCGGGTATGGACGGGTTCACAAGCAAGCAAAATCAACATGGTGAATCTCACAAAAATCCGGCAGCAAAGACCGCAAGAGCAATTACACCGCAGGAAAAAGAAGCGAATATGAGCATGCTCAAAGATTTTATTCGCACCAATCCCGATGTGAAGCATGAAGTTGAGCAAATTTTAAGTCAAACAAACACAACAGTACCGGGTTTATAAACCAAAACCTCCAATTAGAATCATCCACAGTCTGGATTGGCTGTGGAATGATTCTTTTTTTGTCGATTTTACTTCGTGCATTTAGAGGTATAAAATGATAACATAACTACATAGATTTATTTTCAGCACATATTGTTTTGTGCTTCATAATCTGTTATAAGACTTGCTTATAAAGGGGAGATCCTGTATGAAAATAGAACGACTAAGTCACGATAAGATACGGATTTTCCTGACCTTTGACGATCTGAGCGAGCGCGGAATACAAAAAGAAGATATGTGGCAGGAAATACCTAAGGTTCATGAACTGTTCACTGAAATGATGGACCAGGCCTATTCCGAACTTGGATTTGATGCCACAGGTCCACTTGCTGTCGAAGTATTCGCACTTCCCGCTCAAGGGATGGTTGTCATTGTCACACGTGGAAAATATGATCCGCAACAATATGGTTCAGGTCATGAAGATGATCTTCCTGAAGAAGTATATGAAATGGAAGTTACACTCGAGCAAAGCGATTCCATCGTTTATGCATTCAAGGACTTTGAAGTGCTCATTGAAGCTGCACATATGTTGCGTCAGCATGTTACGGATGCTGGGAGACTTTATTCTTATAAAGACAAGTGGTTCTTGCATTTTGAGCCAGATGAGGTAGATTCCACCAAACATGCGGCATTGATTGCTTTGCTTGCTGAATTTGGTGAAGGCTCCTCAATGACTCCGGCAGTTATGGAAGAGTATGGTAAGGTTGTTATTCCTGCACAAGCGATTGATGTTATCTGCACCCACTTCAAACGCCAGGATTAATCTCTAGTTGTAATCGCGTCTTTAGTCAGAGGAGGGAATTTCGGTGCTTTTGTTTTCGGTCTTAGCGGCAGCAGTTGCTCCGGGTCTCGCCTTGTTAACATACTTTTACCTGAAAGACCGTTATGATTACGAGCCACTTCATATGGTATTGCGGGTTTTCCTCATGGGGATTCTGATGGTACTGCCTGTGATGATCATTCAGCGTGGCATGATGATGTGGCTCGGGGATAATCCTTATCTTGAGGCCATTCTGATCTCAGGTGGTGTGGAAGAATTCGTCAAATGGTTCGTACTTTATCATATCATCTATAATCACACCGAATTTGATGAACCGTATGATGGGATCTTATATGCAGTTGCTGTTTCACTTGGATTTGCCACTGTTGAGAATGTGTTGTATGCCTTTGCGGGGAATGCATCCGTCTCAGCCATGTTCCTTCGGGCACTGCTCCCTGTTTCAGGGCACGCTATGTTCGCGGTAATCATGGGTTATTACATGGGGAAAGCTAAGTTTATCGGTGGTAAGAAAAAGCGGTGGTACCTGGTTCTTTCTCTGGTGTTACCTTTTTTCTGGCATGCATTGTACGATGTCATCATGAACACCATGGTGAATCATTGGTTGTGGTTTATAGCGCCGCTAATGGCGGGCCTGTGGTATGGGGCAATGGGTAAAATCACACGAGCTAATAACCGTTCTCCTTTTCGTTTTGTGAAGCGGGAGGAAGAGGTTAAATTATAAAAATACGGACACACTGGTGGACATAAAGCGCATATTGCGCCTATGGCTCCGGTGTGTTTTTATTTTTACGGATAAACTCCCGGGGAATGACCAACAGAAACGGAGATCGTTGTGATGAGAATTAAAATTAAAATCAGATGCAAACAATGCGGTGAACGATTTACATTACGAGGCAAGAAAGAGCGGGGCCGGATTGAGACGGGATTCAAGCAGTGCCTTTGTGATAACAGAGATCAGTTCGAAATTGAAGAAGAGGGCATGGCAACTGGGGTCCAGCTCAATTAAAAGGAGAACCCAAACGATACTTTAGCAGCCTGCTTGTGTAAGGACTGGAAATCGCATGCATAAGAGATCTTTCTTCGATCCACAATAGAGGTAGTGGTTTAGAAGAAAGGAGACTCTACCGATGTATAAACGTTTAAGCTCAGTTATGTTTCCGATATTTGCGGTTCTGCTGGTCGGTGCGCTCGTGTGGGGCTATCAGGAGAATCAGGAGAAGAATGCAATTCTGATCAAGGCAGAGAACCAATATCAGCGTGCCTTTCACGATTTATCTTTTCATATGGACAAATTGCATTCGGAGATTGGTAACACCTTGGCGGTTCACTCTACTTCACAGGGGATGCATCGCAAAGGTTTGATGAATGTATGGCGACTCACCAGTGAAGCGCAGAATGAGATTAACCAACTGCCACTCACGATGCTGCCATTTAACGAGACAGAGGAGTTTCTCTCACGTATTTCCAACTTTGCCTACCGGGCGTCGATGCGTGACTTGACGAACGAACCGCTAAGTGAGAAGGAAATGGGCAACCTGAAAAAGCTGTATCAGAATTCATCCGAGATTACCAAGAATCTGCAGGATGTGCAGCAGAAAGTCCTGACGGACCGATTGCGCTGGATGGATGCGGAGACTGCCATGGCAACGCAAGAGCAAACCATGGACAATACGATCGTTGATGGATTTCGTACGGTGAACAAAAAGGTACAGGAATACCCGGAGCTTGATTGGGGTCCTTCCGTATCCAATATCTATGCCAAACGATCAGTCAAGAAACTGGACGGCTTGCCGGTGACCAAAGAACAGATTCAGAGCAAGGCTGCAAAATTCTCTGATGCGGATAGTAGCAAAATCCAAGTGCAGGAGAACGGTAAAGGGACAGACTGGGAGTCGTATACTGCCACGATTGATCATGCCAAGAATGGCAAACTGATGATGGATTTCACGCGTAATGGCGGAATGCTGATCTCTTACAGTGATACGCGTCCAATCGGAACCAAAAAAGTATCTCGTCAGAATGCCATGGCTAAAGCAGATCAATTTCTAATGAACAAAGGTTATAAGGATATGAAGGCTGTAAACTACGATGAATATGGTAACCTGGGTAACCTTACTTATGTGCGTAAGCAAGGGGACACGTTGATCTATCCCGAGAAAATGTCAGTTCGTGTAGGTTTGGATACAGGCGAAGTTACCGGCTTCCAGGCGAGTGACTTTGTCTACGAACATAATGACAAGCGCAAAATTCCGAAAGCAACTCTTACAGAGCAACAGGCGCGGAAAAAGCTTAATTCGGAGTTCGAAGAAAATTATGTTCGCAGATCCCTGATTGAGAATGATTACAGCAAAGAAGTATTGTGTTATGAATTCGGAGGGAAAATTAACGGTTCCCGTTACCGGATATACATTAATGCGAATACAGGATTAGAAGAAGCGGTTGAAGAGATCAAACCGGTCAATGCAACCTCATAAAAAGATGGATAATCTCAGTTTGAAGTTGAGCGATTAACTGCGGCAGACCACAATGTGGTCTGTTTTTTTCTTGTTCAATGTGAGAAAGGTCATGGTATAATAGTCCTTGTACATACGAAGATAAATACATAAAGTGGCGGTGAACAGCTTGTTTCCTAAAATAAATGAAATTTTATACATCCAGATTGCTTCTGCAGATGAAAAAGAGGAACACAAAGAGTACAAATCACGCATTGCAGATATGGATGACAGCGGTTTTCTGATTGAGGTCCCGATGCAACAAGGAACCAGCCGTCTGAAAAGGCTCTTTTTCGGAGAGGAATTGTCCATTTCATATATTACGGAGGATGGGGTCCGGCATTATTTTAATACCTATGTCACGGGATTTGAGGAAGATGTGGTCCGTCTTGTCCGTATCCGCAAACCGCTACCTAGCGATATATCCAAAATACAACGGCGCAGCTTTCTTCGTGTTCATGCAAACCTCGAATTGGCCATCCAGAGTGAAGATCTGACCCGTGCCGTCGGATTGACTGAAGATATTGGTGGCGGTGGATTGTCCATCTACGGCGAAACAGGTTTTTCAATAGCTGAAGGTCAAAAACTGAAATGCTGGTTGCTGGTTCCCTACCGGAATTCAACCATTGAACATGTGAATTTTGAAGCTGAAGTTGTGCGGATCAAAACCCTGGAAACCGGCAGACAGCTGTGCATGCTGAAATTTGTGCAGATTTCAGATTCGGAGCGCCAAAAAATTATCAAGTTTTGTTTCGAACGGCAACTTGACTATCGCACGAAATAGGAATGTTGTGGCATAAAGAGAGGGAACTGCGGGTACCGTAATGAAAAAAACGGAGGTATTGCCTTGAATCATCGTCATGCAACCCGCAGATATGAACGACTTTATTATGTTTTCTCCAGGCGAATGGAACGAAAGGTTACGATTCTGATTACAGCCCTTCTAATCCTGCTTGTGGTATATCAATTGCTGCTGTTGGTGCCCGACTTCAAAAAGAATTTGACCACCATTGGCCGCTTGGAAGGAACTCCAATTGAAGTGCAAACGATGAATGATTACAAACGTCGTTGATTTGTCTGTTTTTGCATCCAAGTGTAGAGTGTGGTATAATTTTCACGATGCAGGCAATGCCTGTTTTTTTATTGAGGTTTATCGTTTGAGGAGGAATGCCCCGTTGGCAAGCCAGAACACATCAGAGAACGGGAAAATGAACGTTGCAATTGACGGACCTGCCGGTGCCGGGAAAAGCACGGTGGCCCGATTGGTTGCAGAGGCGCTCGCGTATGTATACGTCGACACAGGCGCAATGTACCGTGCGGTAACCTTGCACATGCTTCGGAATGATATTGCGCCGGAAGAAGTGACACAGGTACTTCAGGAAGCCCAAAAGCTGGTCATTGATTTACAACCGGATCCCGACGGACAGAAAGTGTTCTGTAATGGGGAAGAAGTAACCTCGGAAATCCGCTCCCGTGAAGTGACGGGAATCGTGTCCCGATATGCGCAAATCGAGGGGCTGCGTACGCAATTAGTGGATACTCAGCGGCAAATGGCTTTGCGCAAGGGCGTCGTCATGGATGGACGCGATATCGGAACGACAGTATTGCCCGATGCGGAAGTGAAAATCTTCATGACTGCCAGTGTCGAAGAGCGTGCACTTCGCCGCTTCAAAGAACTGGACCCCTCTGAAGGACTGACGTTGCAACAGCTGGAGCGAGACATTGCCACCCGTGACAGATTGGATGAGAATCGGGAAATTTCCCCATTGCGTTGTGCTGAGGATGCTATCGTCCTTGATACAACGGAGATGAACATCCATGAAGTGGTTGACAAAATCGTATCTTATTGCACAATGGTCAGAGGAGAGATCGGTCTATGATTTACACATTTTGCAGCACATTACTGCGGATCATTTATACCATTCTTTTCCGCTTGGAGGCCGTTGGACGGGAGAATATTCCGAAAGAAGGCGGCGTACTTTTATGTTCCAATCATATTAGTAACTTCGATCCTCCAACCGTTGGTATCAAAATTCGCCGTCAGGTGCGTTTCATGGCCAAAAGCGAATTGTTTGAAATTCCGGTACTCGGCCGAATTATTAAAGCCGTGGGCGCTTTCCCCGTTAAACGTGGAGGTGTCAGCAAGGAATCCATCAAAACCTCACTCAATATTTTGCGTGATGGTCAAGTGCTTGGAATCTTCCCCTCGGGAAGCCGTCACAATGATGGAGGTATCGGCAAAAAAGGGGCAGCGAGTTTTGCTCTCCGCAGTGGCGCTACAGTTATTCCTACTGCTATTATCGGTAACTACAAAGTTTTTCGTAAGATGAAAGTTGTATATGGAGCACCAGTAAGTTTGGACGAGTTCAAGGAAGACCCATCTGGAGAAGCTCTGGAGAAGGCGACTGAAAAGATTATGTCCAAGATTAACGAAATGGTGCAAACGGGCGTGCCAAGCAAGTAGTGGCTTCGTCGGTAGCTGAGTGCATGTTTCCATATTTTTGAGGGAGACTAAAGCTTGAGCACTCAGTGATGAAAGTGTTTTGAACTCTGCTACAGGCAGGTTTGAATATAATGGGGTTTTTGAATTGAGGAGGGTATTTGACATGTCGGAAGAAATGAAAAATCAAGAAGCAACCCAAGATGAGTTGGATCAATTCGTTTCCTTGAAAAAAGGAGATACCGTAAAAGGAACCATCGTCAAATTGGAAGATAACCAAGCCTATGTGAGCATTGGATATAAATATGACGGTGTCATTCCAATTCGTGAACTGTCTTCATTACATGTTGACAGCGCGTCTGACGCAGTAGAAGTTGGACAAGAAGTTGAAGCTAAAGTTCTTAGCATCGACGACGAGAAAGAAAAACTCGTTCTGTCCAAACGTGCAATCGACAGCGAAAACGCATGGGATCAATTGCAAAAGCATTTTGAAGACCAAGACGTATTCGAAGTTGTTGTAGGTGATGTTGTTAAAGGCGGTCTGGTAGCAGACGTGGGCGTACGTGGATTTATCCCGGCTTCCATGGTTGAACGCCATTTCGTTGAAGACTTCAGCGACTACAAAGGACGCACACTGCGTGTTAAAGTGAAAGAGATCGACCGTGAGAACAACAAAGTGATCCTTTCCCAAAAAGACGTACTGGAGCAAGAATTCGAAGCAAACAAAGCTACAGTAATGGCTGGTTTGCAAGAAGGTCAAGTGATCGAAGGTACAGTACAACGTTTGACTCAATTCGGTGCATTCGTTGATGTGGGCGGAGTTGACGGTTTGGTTCACGTATCCGAGCTGGCTTGGACACACGTTGAAAAACCATCCGACGTTCTGTCTGAAGGTGACAAAGTTAGTGTGAAAGTGCTGAAAGTTGACCCTGAAAAAGGCAAAATCAGCCTGAGCATGAAAGCTGTTCAACCAGGTCCTTGGGAAACAGCAAGCGAAAAGTTCAATTCCAGCGATATCGTAACAGGTGTTGTAAAACGTCTGGTTGACTTCGGTGCATTTGTTGAAATCGCTCCTGGTGTTGAGGGACTTGTGCATATTTCGCAAATCTCCCACAAACACATCGGCACTCCTCATGAAGTGCTGAAAGAAGGACAGGAAGTTCAAGTTAAAATCTTGGACATGAACCCTTCTGAGCAACGTGTAAGCTTGAGCATCAAAGAAACAGAAGAAGCTCCAGCTCAACCACAAAAATCAGAAAGACCTGCAAGAAACAACGCTCCGCGTGAAGAAATCAACAATCCAAACGTTTCCTTGAACAATCAAGGTATGAGCACTACGCTCGGCGAACTGTTTGGTGACAAACTCAGCAAATTCAAATAAGTTAACAATGCATGGTTCTAAGTTATATACTGCATATTTTGCTGAATAACAAAAGCAAGATCGGCGAGCCCCAGGCGGGTTCGCCGATTGTTTTTATTGCGATTAATTTGGCATGAAACGTTAGCCAAGACATATCTTTTTTGCTATGATGAGTATCGTAAGTATGGACAGGAGGAGTGGAATGTATGGCAAGACCCGTTGTGGCAATTGTCGGACGACCGAACGTGGGTAAATCCACCATTTTCAATCGGATCATCGGCGACAGACTGGCCATTGTGGAAGACAAGCCGGGCATTACCCGTGACCGCATATATGGAATCGGTGAATGGAACGGTAAACCATTTAGTATTATTGATACAGGTGGTATCGAAATTGATGGTGAAGATGTAATTTTAAAATCGATTCGGATGCAAGCAGAGCTCGCTATTGAAGAAGCGGATGTTATTGTATTCATGTGTGATGCAAAAGCAGGTATTACACAATCGGATGAAGAGGTAGCAGAGATGCTCTACCGCTCAGGCAAGCCTATTGTTGTAGCCGTTAACAAAGTGGATAATATCGGACGAAGTGAGCTCATTTATGAGTTTTATGGATTTGGTTTCGGTGATCCCATCGGCGTATCCGGAAGTCACGGTACAGGTGTAGGTGATTTGCTTGATGCAATTGTGGAGAAGTTGCCAGAACTTGAGGAAGAGACTTACGATGAAGATGTTATTCGTGTAGCTCTGATCGGACGTCCTAATGTGGGTAAATCTTCACTGGTGAACGCTATTCTGGGAGAAGAGCGTGTCATTGTAAGTGATGTGGCTGGAACGACTCGGGATGCAATTGATACACCTTTTGAAAAAGACGGCCAACGTTACGTGCTGATTGATACAGCAGGTATGCGTAAGCGTGGTAAAGTATATGAAACAACTGAGAAATACAGTGTAATGCGTGCCATGCGTGCGATTGAGCGTGCAGATGTTGTTCTGATTGTCATTAATGGTGAAGAAGGCATTATTGAACAGGACAAGCATATTGCAGGATATGCATTTGAAGCTGGTAAAGCGTCATTGTTTGTTGTGAACAAATGGGACGTGGTAGAGAAGCATGACAAAACGATGAAAGAGTTTGAGAGAAAAATTCGGGATCACTTCCTGTTTATGACTTATGCTCCGGTTGTATTCTTGTCAGCCCTCACAAAACAACGCTTACAAAAACTGTTGCCGGTTGTGCAACGTGTAGCAGAGCAACACTCGTTACGTGTGCAGACACATCTGCTTAACGATGTGGTATCTGATGCGGTTGCGATTAATCCTCCGCCAACGGATAAAGGTCGGAGAATGAGAATTAACTATGTGACTCAGGTTGCAGTTAAACCGCCGACCATGGTTATTTTTGTGAACGACCCTGAGTTGATGCACTTCTCTTACGAGCGCTATCTGGAGAATAAAATCCGTGCGGCGTTTGATTTCGAAGGAACACCAATTCGCATATTTACTCGGAAGAAGTCCGACGAAAGTTAGGGGAGAAGTGTGTGATTTTACAAATCGCAGCGATTGTACTGAGTTATCTGCTCGGTTCGATCAGCTTTAGTGTCCTCCTTGCCAAAGCGATACGGGGGATCGATATTCGTCAGCACGGAAGCGGAAACGCGGGAGCTACCAATACATTGCGTATTTTGGGTAAAGGACCGGCAATTGCTGTTCTGTTACTTGATGTACTTAAGGGTGTTGCAGCTGTATGGATTGGAATCTGGCTGAGTGACGGTTCTGCCTGGATTCCTGCACTCAGTGGTATAGCAGCCATTGCAGGACATAACTGGCCGCTTTACTTCCATTTTCGTGGAGGAAAAGGCATTGCGACAGCCATTGGTGTTCTGGTGAGTCTTGCTTTCCTACCTGCGTTATGTGCTGGGGTGATCGCCATTCTGTCTATTGTATTGACACGCTATGTTTCATTGGGGTCTCTGATTTTTGTAGCATTTACACCCATCTTTATCATGGTATTACCCGGATATTCAATGAATATCTTCTGGGGGAGTCTGATTATTTGTCTGTTTGCGTTCTGGAGACATCGTACCAATATTGCGAAGCTCGCCAAAGGACAGGAAAATAAATTGGGATCGAAAAACCCTGGAGGGGGTAAACGAGTTGTCTAAAAAAGTTGCTGTTCTGGTCGCTGGGAGCTGGGGAACAGCTCTGGCCAGTGTACTCGCCGCCAATCAGTTGAATGTGATGATGTGGACACGTGGTGAAGACCAAGCTAACGAAATTAATAACAAGCACACCAATACTCGCTATCTTCCGGATGCGGAGCTTTCAACACGGATTCAAGCAACAACTGATATGAAAGCTGCGGTGGAAGGCGCTATAGCTGTGTTAATTGTTGCGCCTTCATCAGCCATGCGTGCAGTTACGAACCAGCTTAAGGCTTATTACAAGCCTGAGATGTTAGTCATTCATGCAACCAAAGGTTTCGAGACAGAAAGCCTGAAACGGATGTCCGCAGTCATTTCAGAAGAGCTTGAATGTGAAGAAGGACGTGTGGTTGTTCTTTCTGGCCCAAGCCATGCGGAAGAAGTGGTAAAACGTTGTCCAACGACAGTGGTTGTAGCTTCACTGGATAAGGCATCTGCCGAGTCTGCCCAAGCTTTGTTTATGAATGCTTATTTCCGGGTTTACACGAATCGGGATATGATCGGTGTTGAGCTGGCGGGTGCATTCAAAAATATCATTGCTCTTGGTGCAGGTATGTCGGATGGTCTTCAATTTGGTGATAATGCCAAAGCCGCGTTGTTAACACGCGGTTTGGCAGAGATCACACGTATTGGTGTTGAGATGGGAGCGAATCCGCTAACGTTTTCGGGACTTGCTGGAATCGGGGATCTGGTTGTAACGGCTACAAGTCAGCACAGTCGAAACTGGAGAGCAGGTTCCATGTTGGGCCAGGGACAGAAGCTGGATGATGTTCTGAAGTCCATGGGCATGGTGGTAGAAGGCATTCGAACTACGCAAGCTGCCTATTTCATCTCGCAAAAATACGGTGTGCAAATGCCGATTGCGGATCAGTTGTATCACGTTTTATTCCAAGAGAGACAGCCGCGTGATGCGGTTGAAGCCTTGATGGGACGTGACCCGAAGACTGAAATGGAAGTCATGAAACTTGAAACCTGGGAGCAATGGCATTCCTGATTGTAATCAGCCTAAACGTACCTTGTGAAATAAGAAGCTTATTCACCTTTTCTGTAGCAGACTCATACTATACACATGAGTATTGCCGGAGGAGGGGAGACGAATGGGTAACAACATTTCCAAAGATGCACTGAATGCAATCAACAAGAAAACGGGTAAAACGATAACGGAAGGTGCCGTTAAGAAATTGGCAAGCACGGTGAAACCAACGACGATTCAGAATGAAGCTCAGTTGCGCCAATTGATCAAACAAGTATCCGCCATGGCGAAAGTTCCGGTATCTGAGGATACGGTTAAGGATATTGTGAGTGCGGTCAAGAAAAGCGGATTGAATCCGAGCAGTATGGAATCGTTAATGAAAATGATGATGAAAAAATAATAGATCACACCTGCATGCGCAGGTGATCCAGTAAGACAAAAAGACGAGTCGGCTTCTGCCGGCTTGCTTTTTTGTCTTTTTTTTGGAAAGTTGAGCTGAATTTCGTGTTATAATGGTTGCAATTGTCACAGTGTCAGTGATGAATATCGGACTGAAGGGGAGACTGCTGGATTATGAGCGCAATGGACAAGATGTGGCTGTCATTGGTGGCCATCCTCATTATGGGACTATCTGTATTCCTGATTACGTTTGCTCGTGCCAAAACAAAAGGGATTGTACGGGGGATTCTTTCTTTGATTGCATTTTTGATTATGCTGATTGGCTTTTTCGGTGGAATCGCTTCTCTGACCTGATTTCCCATGCCTGAAAGATAACATCCGCATAAGCACATCATAAGAACTGACACAATGAACACGGATGAGGGGAGTGTGAGCCTATGGGGCCGCATGATACGGAGGGTCGGACAGAGCGTTATCCGGAATTACACGCGGCTTTGCTGGAAACGGCCAAAGCCTGGAACACACAGCCACAGACATGGTTACTTGGAGGAAGTTGTGGGTTGCTGCTTCAAGGGGTGGAGTTGCAACAAGCTCCAAGAGATATTGATATCTATGCGGATGTTGCTGCTGCTAAAGAACTTCACCGTAGCGCTCCGGGGGAAATGCTTGACGAGCCTACAGTGGACAAGACAGGACCGTATGCTTCTCTGCTGAGCCACTATCAAGTGGGTGAATGTGCGCTGGAATTGGTTGGTGGTTTCGAAATATGGGCTCGCAAAAGTTGGTACCGTATCGAGATTGAACATGTACTTGCTCCACATGCACCAGTAGCACAAGTAGGTTCATACACCCTGCGACTGATGCCGCTTGCGCATGAGCTGTTGTTTAATCTGCTGCGAGGTCGTGAAGATCGTTATGTACCCATTGCGACACAGATACGTCAGCAACCACATGCACATCAACCTATAATGATGCTGTTAAGTCAACAGAATGTATGGACAGCCCGCTTCAGAGCCGAAGTGGAAGAGCTTGTTGGCTTTGCATGGCCCCAGTAGGTTGAGGGAGGAAAATGATGGATTATAAGATAACTTTTTTACCTATGAACAAATCGATAGCGCTCAAACCAGGGGCAACACTTCTGCATGCAGCACGACGTGCTGGAGTCAAGATTACGACCCGATGTGATGGTAAAGCGGCTTGCCTGATGTGCAAAGTCAACGTGGATGAAGAACATCGGGCGGAACTGTATCCACCAACAGATGCAGAAAAGCGCAAGCTGGGTTCACTGTTGGAAGCAGGTACACGACTGTCCTGTCAGGCCAAGGTGTGTGGATCTCTATCGGTTCATGTTCCAGAGGACCCGCTGAAGGCAGCTATTCGGAAACAACTGGAACGTCAACAACAGGAAGACGACTGGTTCTGAGCGTTATAACATTGATTCTCTAATGAGTTATTCAAGGAGGACACGAATGATTAGGAACAAGCCAAAATGTGTGGAAAGAAGCGGACGGCAGCGTCTGAAACATCAGACGGGTGGTCTGCTGTTATTCCTGTTGTTTGCTTTTACAGCAAGTGGTTGTATGTATCCATCCCAGAGCAATTCGGACCCTAAGATAGCCTATCGGGAAAGCGTGAGCCGTATCCAGAGTGCGGTCGAGGCATTCCAGCAAGATGAGGGGATTTTGCCAATCATCAATGCAGATATGGAAACGCCCAAATATGAAAAGTTCAGAGTGGATCTGCCCAAGTTGAAACAACTGGGGTATCTGGATGAAATACCAGGAACCGCTTTTGAAAGTGGTGGGAGCGCTTACTTCCTTATTCAGGACGAAGAAGTGAATCCGACCGTTAAAGTTATGGATCTTCTGACTGTACAGAAAGTAAACGAGGTGCAACGAATGGTTAATCAATATAAGTCCGTACATAACAATAAGCTGCCAAGCGGGGAAGAACTGTATCCGGGGTTATATGCTGTGGATATGGAGCAGGCTGCACAGGCGGGCACACCTTCCATTACGCTGAATAGTGTATATTCAGGTCAGGCGTTACCTTTTATGATGGATGACGAAGGCAAAGTCTATGTAGATTATGCTTTTGACATCATGCAGGCAGTGGAAAAGTCTGACGTGTCTCCAGCAGAGACTGAAGATGTCCGGGATTTTCTGGTGGAACACTCCTACTTCGTACCTGTAAAATCTGTTTCCTACGCTTGGCAGAACAATGCACCGGTTGCACAGCCAATAAAATAAGCATGGTTGCAATTCAACTGATCTAGCTGTATGACTACCATGGCTCTAATGGTTCAAAAAGAGATATTCCAAATAAGGGATATCTCTTTTTTCTTTTGTTAGTATCAGCAATAACCGTCATAAAAGCTTCACGGATCACATAAAGTAGATTGAAATAAAGACGCGCAGTCCGAGATCGGGGGATTTTCCTAATGTCATCACCATAAGATAAAAAAAACAAAAATACGCGTCATATTGCCGCATACGGATACATAAGATGATACTAGTCCAATTGCATGTACGAGTTAACGCCGCTCTCGCCGGTTTCATCAGAATGCAACGTTCGGCGGCGGACGACTTCCGGGCACTCACAAAGGCGGCTCTACCGTTGCAGGGATTTCAGTCTTCTGATTGAAAAAACGAAGCGGATGCTCTTTAGCATTTTTCCTTCGGAGTAATTTAGGGAGGGGATTTCATTGGAGAAAGTGGACATTTTTAAGGACATAGCTGAGCGGACCGGAGGGGATATTTATCTCGGGGTTGTCGGCGCAGTCCGGACGGGAAAATCAACATTTATCAAACGATTCATGGAAACCATTGTATTGCCAAACATCACAAACGAGGCAGATCGTGGTCGAGCGGTGGATGAACTTCCACAGAGCGCAGCGGGTAAAACCATCATGACTACCGAACCGAAATTCGTACCTAATAACGCAGTCCAGATCAAGGTGGCAGAAGGGCTCGATGTCAATGTGCGCCTTGTGGATTGTGTAGGTTACGCGGTGGAAGGAGCCAAGGGATACGAGGATGAGAATGGTCCACGCATGATCTCCACGCCTTGGTTCGAGGAGCCTATTCCATTCCAGGAAGCCGCCGAGATTGGTACTCGCAAAGTCATTCAGGAGCATTCTACACTGGGTGTTGTGGTAACAACAGACGGCACAATCGCCGAAATTGCCCGCAGCTCCTATGTGGAATCCGAAGAACGGGTCATTGCGGAATTAAAAGAAGTGGGTAAACCGTTTGTCCTGGTCATCAACTCCACTCGTCCTCGCAGTGAAGAAGCCCTGCAATTGCGTAGTGAGCTTGCTGCCAAATACGACATTCCGGTGATGACACTCAGTGCAGCCACGATGACGGAAGATGATGTGACGGGTGTACTTCGTGAAGTGCTCTATGAGTTCCCTGTGCATGAAGTGAATGTAAACTTGCCGAGTTGGGTTATGGTGCTCAACGAGACTCACTGGCTGCGTAGCAACTACGAAAATTCCGTACGGGATACCGTCAAGGATATTCGCAGACTTCGCGACGTGGATCGGGTTGTCGCTCAGTTCATGGAATATGAATTCATTGATCGCGCAGGCCTGAGTGGCATGAATATGGGGCAGGGTGTAGCCGAAATTGACCTGTACGCGCCGGATGAACTGTATGATCAGATTCTCGTGGAAGTGGTTGGCATCGAGATTCGCGGTAAGGATCATCTGCTGCAGTTGATGCAGGAATTCTCGCATGCGAAGAGAGAATACGACCGCTTCGCAGAAGCGCTGGAGATGGTCAAAACGACCGGATACGGCATTGCTGCGCCATCTCTCGCCGAGATGGCTCTGGATGAACCTGAGCTCATTCGTCAGGGCACCAAATTTGGCGTACGCCTAAAAGCAACGGCACCGTCCATTCATATGATCCGGGTTGATGTGGAATCGGAGTTCGCTCCAATCATCGGTACGGAGAAACAAAGTGAGGAACTTGTGAGATACCTGATGCAGGACTTCGAGAACGATCCAATCAAGGTATGGGATTCAGACATGTTTGGTCGTTCGCTGCACTCCATTGTGCGGGAAGGTATTCAGGGCAAGATTGCCATGATGCCGGATAATGCAAGATACAAATTGCAAGAAACGCTGGGAAGAATCATTAACGAAGGTTCAGGTGGCTTGATCGCCATCATTCTGTAAGACATCAAAAGACCGTAAGGGGGCATCCCCTCGCGGTCTTTTTTATATGATTTCTTTATTTTGGATGAAATGGATAGGAAGAATAGTACTTTCGAAAAAACTTAGCGAGTTTTAGCTTTAAATTGCTAAAACCCATTTACATACTAGGGATTAGCCGTTATATTAATATTCAACTATTGTGATCGAGATCACAGAGAGTGGACAGGGGGAGACAGAGATGAAAAGAAAAGAGACAAAATGGGTATGGTTGAGTGTGTTATTAGTATTTACATTGGCGCTGTCCGCTTGCGGAATTAAAAAAGAACCGGCAGCAACTCCGGCTTCGGGTGCATCAGATGATACACCAAAAACGGAAGCAGTTACAGGCCCTCTAAGCGGCAAGCGGATTGCACTTATTATGGAGTTTAATACAGGTACTTTCTCGCAGCAATATGTACAGGGTGTAAAAGAAGAAATCGAAAAATTCGGTGGAGAACTGACAACGTTTGTTGCCGATAATGACAAAGCAAAGATGGTATCCTTGCTTGATAGCGCTATTAACCAGAAATTTGATGCCATTCTCACGGATCACGGTGATTCCCTATTAGAGCCAGGTGTGAAGAAGGCAGTAGAACTGAATATTCCAGTGGTCGTGTTTGACGCAGCTATCAGTGTTCCAGGAGCCACAGTCCTGTCGCAGGATGACCAGAAGATGGCTGAACTGACGCTGGAGCAAATGAAAAAAGATATCAATGGACAAGGTAATATTGTAAAAGTATGGGTAGCTGGTTTTGCACCGATGGAACGCCGTCAGATTGCATACGGTGAATTCATGAAAGCAAATCCGGACATCAAGGAAATAGCTACATTCGGTTCTGCACAGAACCCGGCGCTGGATACTCAAGCCAAAATGGAAGCTATTCTCAAGCAATATCCAAAAGGTGAGATTACAGCTGTATGGACTGCATGGGATGAGTTCGCCAAAGGTGCAGCGCGTGCGATTCAACAAGCTGGTCGTGATGAGATCAAAGTGTATGGTATTGATATGAGTGACGAGGATCTGCAAATGATTCAGGACCCGAAAAATCCTTGGGTTGCTTCCGCGGCTGTTGATCCAACGGATATTGGTCGCGTCCAAGTACGTTATGCTTATCAGAAACTGAACGGGGACGAGACAGAAGATGCAGTTGTTCTTAACCCGGTCTATGTTCAACGTGAAGCTCTGCCAGATAAACAAATCTCCACTTCAGAGCTGTCAGAGTTCGTTGAAGGCTGGGGTGGCAGCACACAAGGAATCAAGGACTGGATGAGCGAATACGGAATTACTGCTAAATAAGCAGCGTATGGGAAGCGCGCCGCAAGGCGCGCTTTTTCAACCATAATGAAGATATGTGTGGTCTGGATGAATAAAGGGATGCTCCCGGAAGGGAACGATTGGAGGTTAACATCATGAGCACTGCACCGATTCTGCTTCAAATGGAACATATCCACAAGCAGTTTTCAGGTATTCCTGCACTGAAGGATGTGGATTTCTCTGTAAAAGGCGGGGAAATTCACGCGCTGCTGGGTGCCAATGGTGCCGGTAAAAGCACGTTAATGAAAATTCTGTCCGGTGCCTATCCATTGGATCAGGGTACGATTCAGTTGAGTGGACAAGCGCTTCACTTAAGTTCTCCGGGAGACGCGAAGGCAAGTGGGATTCACTGTGTCTATCAGGAAGTGGATGCTGCACTGGTGCCACAGCTGACGGCTGCGGAGAACATTATGTTGGATCAGTTGGCTTCATCTGCTGGAGGTTGGTGGAAGAGTCCACGAAAACTGCAACAGCACTCGATTGAAGCGTTGAAGCAATTAGGGGCGGACATATCCGTTCACCAAAAAGTGGCCGATCTGACACTTGCAGAAAAACAGATGATACTGCTGGCACGGATTTTGATTCAGGATGCCAAAGTCATCATTTTTGATGAACCGACTGCACCGCTGAGTCAGGAAGAAACGGATGCATTTTTCAGGATTGTTCATCTCCTGAAGGATCGGGGCGTAGCCTGTATTTTCATTACCCATCGTCTTGCTGAAGTGACGGGTCACTGTGATCGCGTTACGGTTATGAGAGATGGGCAACACGTATTTACTGGTGAAGCAAAGGGACTTACGATCAACGATTTGGTTACACAGATGTTAGGTAAACCATTCGAAGAAGAATTTCCAAAGACGGAAGCACCCGTGGGGGAACTGCTGTTGGAGGCACGTGGGCTTCGTCGTGGAGTGAAGGTCAAAGGTGTTAACCTCTCTGTACGCCGAGGTGAAGTCCTCGCTGTGGTGGGTCTGGTAGGCGCGGGTAAAACGGAAAGCTCTCGTTTGCTGATTGGTGCAGATCGGCTGGAGGGAGGCGAGATCCGGCTTAACAACCGTAATCTCCGTCTGTCTCAGCCTGCGGATGCGGCGGCGCTGGGGATTGTTTCTGTACCGGAGGAGCGACGTAAACAAGGAATCCTGATCCAGGAGAACGTGGAACGAAATTTAAGCCTGCCTTTGCTAAGCCGTCTCAGTACATTAGGTTTCGTAAGCCGCAAGCGGGAGCGTCAGAATGCGGAGTCATTGGTGAAACAGCTCGGAATCAAGACTTCGTCCGTGAAGCAGGAAGTAAAATATTTAAGCGGTGGTAACCAGCAGAAGGTAGCCATAGGTAAATGGCTTAATGCGGATGCAGATGTATTTATATTTGATGAACCAACCAAAGGCGTAGATATTGGGGCGAAAAGTGACATTTTCCGCATCATCAATGAACTGGCTTTGGCGGGCAAGGGTGTAATCTATTTCACCTGTGAACTGGATGAAGGCATGGGAATTGGTGACCGAATCGCTGTCATGTGCGAGGGTGTTATTGTAAAAGAGTTCAAACGAGGCGAGACTAACCAAGAACAGCTGCTATACTATGCAAGCGGTGGACAAGAGGTGCAATCATGAAGGATAAATCACTGGATTTTGCGTTCCGTTACGGGGCGATTATAGTCATCATAGGTGTTATCGCATTTTTTGGCATTAAATTGCCTTATTTCTTTACGTACAGTAACTTAACCGATATTTTGGGCTCGATCTCTATCGTTACGTTTGTAGCGATCGGTGTTACGTTATCTCTCATTGTTGATGGATTTGATCTCTCGGTAGGGGCGACTGTCTCATTGACCACCGTCGTTACTGCTTCGTTAATGATCTGGTATCAACAACCACTGGCAATTGTCATTATTGTGCCACTAATCATTGGCGCTGTTATTGGTTTACTGAACGCGTTGCTCATTGTAAAATTGCGTATTCCGGATTTGCTCGCAACCCTTGCCACGATGTACATCATCGGAGGTATTCACAAAACGTATGCACAGGGATATACCATTTACAATCACATGCAGTTCCCTGATGGGAGCAAAGCTGCGGGAGAGATGGACCCGACATTCCTGCTTATAGGGCAGGGAAAATGGCTTGGTATGCCTATATCGGTTATCATGCTACTTATTGCCGTAATAGGTGTGCATATCTTTTTGACGTATACGAAATATGGTCGCCAGATGTATATTACAGGCGGTAATGAGGAAGCTGCACGTTTGTCCGGAATCAAGGTGAAAAAGGTGCGTACACTCGCCTATGTAGCCGCTGGAGTGTTTGCAGCAATCGGGGGTATCATCTATGCTTCCAAAGTAGGATCTGGTCAAATTGATGCGGGATCGCCGTTGTTAATGGAATCCGTAGCTGCAGTGTTTGTTGGCTTCTCTGTGTTTGGTGCGGGTAAACCCAATGTCATCGGAACCTTCATTGGTTCGGTTCTGATTGGTGTACTTGTGAACGGTTTAACGATGATGAACGTACAGTATTTCACACATGATATTGTAAAAGGTGGGGTTCTGGTGCTTGCCCTGGCGGTTACATTTTACGTCTTAAACCGCAACCGGACTTGAAATTGTGGGCTGTCTGTATTAGTATGAAATTTGTTCGGCGTCTGAAATGCCCGTGGTTTCAGACGACATTCTGCCGAAAATGACTGTTGACCGCAGGCGGAGATTTGTGTTCAGCGCTCAAGATGTACGTAGATTTTTTGCGTATGAACGTATATTTCGCTATAAAACGGAAACACAGTATAACATTCAGGACATTGATACAGGAGGTGAAAAACAAATGAACAAATCAGACTTGATTACACACGTATCCGAAGCGACTGAATTGTCCAAGAAAGATGTAACGAAAGCGGTTGATGCCGTATTCGAAGCAATCTCTGAGGCTCTTCAAAGCGGAGATAAAGTACAATTGGTTGGTTTTGGGAACTTCGAAGTTCGCGAGCGCTCTGCACGTAAAGGACGCAACCCGCAAACAGGTGAAGAAATCGAAATTCCTGCGAGCAAAATTCCTGCATTCAAACCAGGTAAAGCGCTCAAAGACGGAATTAAATAAGATTTCTACATATTCCATATGTCGACAAAAAGACCGTGACTTGTTCACGGCCTTTTCTTTTGCCCTTTAACGATGATTCTTGCGGTTATGCGGGTGCTCAGGATCATCCGGTTGCCCGGTATAAGCAACCAGAATCAGTTCTTCGCCAGCAGCTGCAGACAGATGCTGTTCGATTTCTTTTAACTGATGAATATGCTCGTCTGTAAGTGCGGCAGGGGTGTACTTCATGCAGATTCTCCTTTCTGTGGCTGTACAACTTTAGTATGACCCGAGGGTAGCCGATTCTTGCGGTTCATTCGTATAAGGTGCAGGTTGACAAATGAATCAATCTTAATCATCATTAACGCTATCGAACTAAAGAAGGGGACATGCGTGATGGATCATCCAACCGGCAATGATTATATTGTAATTAAGGCAGAGGAAAATGGTGTCCAGGTGATCGGATTAACCCGAGGTCAGGATACACGTTTTCACCACACCGAGAAATTGGACAAAGGTGAAGTAATGTTTGCCCAATTTACTACCCATACTTCAGCTATTAAAATCCGGGGCAAAGCCACGCTGATTACCAAGCATGGACAGATTGAATCGGAGTAATGGACAGATTGAATACAATCAAATGAAGATTGCAGGCATAGCCTGCTTTTTTTCATTGTACAATGAGGTATGAGCCTTTACCGGACAGACTACACTAACAGGTAAAGGCAGGGAGGCGTATATGAAACCGCGGATGATTGTTACTGCTTCAATCCTGGCAACGGTTGCGGCGGTCTTTCTGCTTGTTGCGATACAAACCTTACATATGCGTACATTGGGCGGGGAAAACGTACAACCTGTCTCTGCATCACATCATCCAGGTCAGCTAACGAATGATAATCTGGTTGATGTTCTAAGCTCCATGCAACTATCTACCCCCATTGCAAGAGTGGAATGGAAACAGTCCATTTTGACACTGGACCTCAAAGTTAAAGGAACGGGTACAAGTTACACTGAAATCTATGAGAACATGGCAGCTGTGGCGGATCTGGGCTTTCGGAGTCTGGATAACGTGGATCAGGTGCTGCTACGTGTGATGGCAGAAGATGAATGGATGCATAAACGACATCTGTTACTTGCTGCTGATATTCGGCGTGGAGAGTGGCCTCTGTATGCGATTGAAACATTACGGAACTGGAAAAGTGCGGCCTTTTCAGATGAATTGAAGGACTGGTTTCATTTGATGGAGACCGAACTCTGGAAGAAGCAATTCGAAATGACAAGTCAGGGGTAATAGAATAGCAGGATTCAGTGCGTGCCCGTTCAACATATGCTATAATATATAAGATTGTAGTGCAGAAATGGTTTAACAATGTTAAGGCTCGGAGGCTGAGAATGAATTCATATCGCGTACCCCAACTAGCAAAGAAATATACGGATTACGACATGATTCGACAACATACGGAAATCCCATCATTTCCGGATAGCCGGGCACGTCTGTTGCAGGTATTTGTGGGCCGCACAGACGAAAAGGTGCATCAAGAGTTATATGCTCTTGCAACTTCGCTCGTTCAGTTGGCCATGGATACGCATGATCGAATCGATACCATTTCCGGTGAGCGGAGAGAGCAGGAGATGCGTTCACGCCAGTTGAATGTACTCGCCGGGGATTATTTAAGTAGCCGTTTTTATCAATTGCTTGCCCAAGCGGGCAGAATTGAAATGATTGGCAAACTCAGTGGTGCTGTATCCGGAGTGAACGCACGCAAGATGACGCTGTATGAACGGATGAAGAAGCTTCTCGTTTCGGCTGACGAATACTTGCGTGAAACGGTACAGCTGAGGATGCAGCTGTTTCTTTCATTTACAGGCATGATTCAACATAACGAAGAGACATTATGGAACAGCCTGTTGACCGAATTCAGCTCCTGCGAAACGATCGTGGAAGAACTGAAGCGGATGAATGACGCAAAACAATATCTTCACAGCTATGCATACTGGCACATATACGAGCATGGTAATGACGATGAGCGCAGTGTGCTACGTCAGTCTGAACCGGATGCACGTGCATGGAACGCTATGGTGCTGAGGCATAGGGTTGGCGAGGTTTTGCTGGACAAGCTTCGCGAGTGTACACACCGCATTCAACTGTTGTTGCAAGACGAGGAAGGGCGGATGGGCTTGCATGAGATACATGCAATTCTAGAGCCTTACTTGGCATATTTGCAGCCTTCACATGCGGCAGTAAGGGAAGATTGAGGGGGAGACAGACGAATGGGGAGCGGAGAGACCAAACCGAAAGAAGAATATGTCCATTCGGTTTTTCAGAGTATAGCCGGAAAATATGATGTCATGAATGATATTCTAAGTTTCCGCAGGCATAAGGCTTGGCGTAAATTCACCATGAAAAAGATGAATATGTCCAAAGGCGATACCGGTCTTGATTTGTGCTGCGGCACATGTGACTGGACGCTTGCTATGGCAGAGGCAAGTGAAACGGGGCACATGCACGGACTTGATTTCAGCAGCAACATGCTGGAAGTCGGTCAGACAAAGATCAATGCGGTGCAACGTCAAAAGCAGATTACCCTGACACAGGGAAATGCCATGTCACTTCCTTTTGAAGACAATTCATTTGATTATGTGACGATCGGGTTCGGGCTGCGTAATGTACCTGATCTCAGACAAGTGCTGTCTGAAATGAAACGTGTGGTCAAACCTGGCGGTATGGTGGTGTGCCTGGAATTGTCCAAGCCAACATGGCAGCCGTTCAAAGGCATTTATTATTTTTATTTTGAGAAGGTTTTACCGAATCTTGCCAAAGTGTTTGCTAAAAGTTTCGAGCAGTACAAATGGCTACCGGACTCACTGGCCATTTTTCCGGGAAGGCAGGAACTGGCAGACATTTTTGCAGAAACTGGATTACAACAAGTGCAGGCCTACCCTCTGACCGGAGGTATAGCGGCACTGCATATTGGAACCAAGGAGAATCAGCATGTTTAGGAAAATTCGCATCTTTTTAGAAATGATCAAGATTGAACACACGCTTTTTGCTTTACCTTTTGCATTTATGGGGGCTATCCTGGGCTCCATGGTAGTGAATGATACCTTCCCAAGCTGGATGCAGATCATGTGGGTATTGCTTGCGATGGTCGGCGCACGTAGTGCGGCTTTTGGTTTGAACCGAATTATTGACCAAGCGATTGATGGCAAAAACCCGCGTACCGCGATGAGAGCCATCCCGGCAGGACTGTTGAAAAACGGGGAAGTTGTTATATCTGTCATTATCTCATTTATATTGTTATTCTGGGCCTCATCCAATCTTAATGTATTATCTATGCAGCTTTTGCCTATTGCTGTGTTTATGTTGGTACTGTATTCGTACACCAAACGATTCACATGGTTATGCCACGTCGTTCTTGGAATGACGATTGGTTTGGCACCACTTGGTGGCTGGGTAGCTGTAACAGGAACGATGGATTGGACAGCGATTGTGCTGTACGTTACGATTGTGTTCTGGACAGCGGGCTTTGATATTATCTATGCATGTCAGGATCTGGAATTCGATCAGGGAGAGGGTCTTCACTCCATACCTTCCCGTTTTGGCCTGGTCAAATCCTTGCAGATCGCTAAGTTCTTCCATGTGATTACTGCAATCGGTTTTCTTGCGTTATTGTTGATGACAGATCTGAGCTGGTGGTATGGCGCAGGTATGTTGGTGACGTATGGAATTCTGTTCTACCAACACTATATCGTATCGCCTAATGATATGAGCCGTGTTCAAACGGCGTTTTTTACCATGAACAGTTTGCTTAGTATAATCGTATTTACGTTCACTCTGATTGATCTGGCGGTGAAATAAATGGTGCAGCAGTCGGACAATAAACGACTGGTTGTCGGAATTACCGGAGCGAGTGGCAGCATATATGGCGTTCGATTAATTGAAACGCTGCTTGATTTGGAATATAACGTTCATCTGGTCATATCCAATGCAGGGTGGCGTGTACTGAAAGAAGAATTGGACTGGGATGTGACGAATCGGGACGCGGTGCTGGAAGAAAAATTCGGCAACCGTGCCGGTTCTCTGATCTATCATCCTGTGAGTGATATAGGGGCCTCCATTGCCAGTGGTTCTTATCTGGCCGACGGCATGATTATCATGCCATGTTCGATGGGAACTCTTTCCTCCATCGCGCAGGGATCGTCGGATAATCTGATGTCTCGCGCAGCTGATGTTATGATGAAAGAGGGAAGAACATTGATCCTCGTACCACGTGAGACGCCTCTTCATGCAATCCATCTGGAGAACATGCTGAAGCTTTCTCGTCTTGGTGTACGAATGATACCGGCTATGCCTGCTTTTTATTACAAACCTCAGACGATGGATGAGTTGATTCTGTTTTTGGTGGGGAAAGTGCTGGATAGCTTGCGCATCCCACATCAACTGTTTACAAGATGGGGAGAACCGGATGAACGGGGATAACGACTGAGTTCGATACAAGGCTGTTTTTTGCCAAAGTGTTGCTCGGTTTATTTGTCCCCCGAATCCCGGGGTATTGGTGAGTACTGATGGTGAGTCTTCATGAACCACAGTCTTGACCCATGCTCCGGCAACTTCTGTATATTGTTTCAGAACAAGTCGCAGAGTTTAATTTTCGGGTGTCGGCTATGACATTCGGAGAAGAAAAATACGTTAGATTACCTTATAGAAAAACACAAGCAAGAACGGTAAGCCGGGTTTTTCGTAATGCCTGCAGGCCCGACTTGCTGGAGGGGAAGGTAAGCATGAATTTATGGACTGACAATACGCTGATACGGGTGAACGAATGAAACTATTGGATATTTTCGGGTTGTTAAAAAAGGACATGGATTACATTGAGAAAGAGTTGTATCGCAGTGTTCGAGGAGAACAGAAGCTGCTGAGTGAAACGTCACTTCATTTGCTCAAAGCAGGAGGAAAACGGTTGCGGCCCGTTTTTGTGTTACTTGGTGGGAAATTTGGTACATACGACATTGAACGTCTGAAGCTGGTTGCGGTTCCGCTGGAACTCATTCATTCAGCATCCCTCGTTCACGATGATGTTATTGATAATGCGGAGACACGCCGAGGCAAACCCACGGTGAAGTCAAAATGGGATAATCGGATTGCCATGTACACTGGAGACTATATCTACGGTAAGGCACTTGAGATGACTGCCGGATTATCCGATCCAGCTATTCATCGTATCCTTGCCAAAGCCATGGTACAGATGTCCATTGGTGAGATGGAGCAAATTCGCGACTTTTTCAATACGGGGCAAAGTGTTCGTAACTATCTGCTGCGGATTCGCCGTAAAACAGCACTTCTGATTGCGGTTAGCTGTCAGTTAGGGGCATTGGCCACACGTGCGCCTGAGCATGTATCTTCCCTGCTGTATACGTACGGATACAATGTGGGGATGGCTTTCCAGATTCAAGATGATGTACTTGATCTGGTAGGTACCGAGAAACAACTTGGCAAGCCACCTGGCAGTGACATGAAGCAAGGGAATATCACTCTTCCTGTACTTTATGCTCTGGAAGAATCCGATCTGCGGGAACCTTTGCTTAAGGAAATTTCCCGTGTCCAGCATGAAGAAGGACGGGCAAGTGCATCGGATGCAATTGGAATGATTCGCCAAAGTCAAGGAATTGCTAAAGCAGAAGCCCTTGCTGACCGATATATGAAGAAAGCGCTCGATGCTCTCGATCAGCTACCTAACATCAAGACGACCAAAAACCTGCGTGATATCGCTCATTTTGTGGTAAAACGTACGCATTAAACTTTGTATGACCTTCGCCTCTCGGATTGCTCATACCCAAAGATGAACAGAACTGTGAGATTCCTCATTGGGAGGATTTGGACATGTATGTTACAATCAGAGGGATTGCGTTTACATAGTGATTAACTTTGAACCGTGAGTGAGGAGTGAGCTGATGGATCGTACATTTTTGATGGTGAAGCCGGATGGTGTGCAACGTGGATTGATCGGTCGAATTATTAGCCGTCTGGAAGACAAAGGATTTAAGTTGGTGGCAGGCAAATTGGTGCAGATGTCTGAGGATCAGGCAAAACGCCATTATGCTGAACATGAGGGCAAACCTTTTTTCGATGATCTGGTTCGTTTTATCACATCTGGGCCTGTATTTGCCATGGTGTGGGAAGGGGACGATATTGTGGCGCTTGCGCGCATCGTCATCGGAAAAACCAATGTGAAGGAAGCAGCTCCGGGTACCATTCGCGGAGACTTCGCCAGCCACACACCACATAATCTGATTCATGGGGCAGATTCACCGGAAAGTGCTTCCCGTGAAGCAGCAAATTTCTTTGCTTCAGATGAACTGGTGGTATACGACAAGAGCATCGCAGCCTGGTTGTAATTATTAGCCAAAAGGGTGATACACGATGCTGGAGCAAGAACAACTACTAGACCCGGATTACACCGGATTCATTCGTAAAATCAAAGAGAGCACAGGCATTGATCTTGCTCAATACAAGGAAGGCCAGATGAAAAGAAGGCTGACCACACTTCGCAACAAAAACGGGTTTCATACATTTTCTAACTTTTTTGAAGCAATGCAGAAAGATAAATCATTGTTTTACGAGTTCCTTGATCGTATGACGATTAACGTGTCGGAATTCTGGCGTAATCCCAATCGTTGGGAAGTGCTGCGAGACGAGATTCTGCCTGAACTGCTGGGGTCCAAGCGTCGTGCTAAAGTTTGGAGTGCAGCCTGTTCGACAGGTGAAGAACCTTATACACTCGCCATGATTCTGGATACGATGGGCATTTTGAAGGACAGCTCTATTACGGCAAGTGATCTGGATGAAGGTGCATTGGCCAAAGCCAAGGAAGGGCGTTATATGGAACGCTCGCTTAAGGATGTGCCAAAGGAAACGGCAAACCGTTACTTCAAGCAGGATGGCTTGGTATACCGTATTGATGAGCAACTCAAAAATTCAATCAAGTTCATGAAACAAAATTTGCTCGTAGACCGTTTTGACGATGGGTACGATCTGATTGTGTGCCGGAATGTCATGATCTATTTTACCGAGGAAGCCAAAAACCTGTTGTATCACAAATTTGCAGCAAGTTTGCGTCCAGGCGGTATTTTGTTTGTGGGCAGTACGGAGCAGATCTTCTCCCCGGGACAATATGGTCTGGAGACAGCAGAGACATTCTTCTATCGGAAAAAATAATGATAATGGTTGTTGAGCCGTCTGAAGCACATGTACATGTGTTCAGGCGGTTATTTGTATACCAAGTACAAGAAAGAGCCGACTTTCTTGTCAAAGCCGGTCAGCTATACTATAATAAGCAAAGAAATTATGGGATTTTAGCAATGTGAAGTTTAACAGTTTAAAGGGGGAACGTATTATGAGTTTACGCTATTTAACCGCAGGGGAGACGCACGGACCCCAATTGACCGCTATTATTGAAGGATTGCCAAGTAATTTGACGATTGATTTTGAAGAACTGAATTTCCAGCTTCACCGCCGTCAAAAGGGATATGGCCGTGGACGCCGGATGCAGATCGAGAAAGATCAGGCGAATTTCGTTGGTGGTATCCGTCACGGATATACAACAGGTGCTCCGGTAGCGCTGGTTGTTCAAAATAATGACTGGAAACATTGGCAGAATATTATGAATATTGAGCCGATTGAAGGCAGTGACGAAGAGAAACGTCGCGTTCATCGTCCTCGTCCTGGACACGCTGACTTGAACGGTGGACTCAAGTATAATCTCAAAGACTTGCGTAACGTACTGGAGCGCTCCAGTGCGCGTGAGACAACGGTACGTGTGGCATGTGGCGCCATTGCACGTCAATTCCTGGCTGAATTCGGAATCAAGGTAGCTGGACGTGTACTTCGTATTGGAGAGATCGAAGCTCCGTATCAGGATCTTCCAATTGATGAATTGATCGCAGTGACAGAAGCTTCCTCTGTACGTGTTACGGATGCTGAGACAGAGAAGAAGATGGAAGCCTACATCGACCAGATTAAACAAGAAGGCGATTCCATCGGAGGAATCGTGGAATGTATCGTTGAAGGTGTACCTATTGGTCTTGGTAGTTATGTTCAATACGATCGCAAGCTGGATGCACGAATCGCTCAAGGCGTAATGTCCATTAATGCATTCAAAGGTGTAGAGATTGGTATCGGATTCGAAGCCGGAGTCATTCGGGGATCACAGGTGCATGATGAAATCATGCATACGGATGAGCGCGGCTACCACCGGGCAACCAACCGTCTGGGTGGATTCGAAGGTGGTATGACGAACGGCATGCCAGTCGTTGTACGTGGTGTAATGAAGCCGATCCCAACGTTGTATAAGCCACTGCAAAGTGTCGATATTGATACAAAAGAAGCATTTACGGCTCAGGTTGAGCGCTCGGACGCTTGTGCTGTACCAGCAGCGAGTGTCGTTATGGAGCATGTTGTAGCGTGGGAAATTGCCAAAGCATTCCTGGAGAAATTCGGTGGGGATTCCATGGAAGAGATCCGTGCCAATGTTGCTAGCTATAACGCTCAACTGGAGAATTACTAATATGCGTCAGCTGACGGTACAGTTGGAGGAACGCTCATATCCGATTCTGATTGGTAGCGGCCTATTGGCACAAGCCCCTCAATATTTTGAGCAATATGGCTTAACCAAAAAAAGTCCGTTACTCATCATTACAGATGAAAATGTGGCTCCCAAATACTTGTCAGGTTTGGAGCAAGCGCTGCGTACGGCTGGTTATACAGTCGTATCGGCGGTTGTGCCCTCTGGTGAAACATCGAAATCCCTTTCGGTGTACCAGGATATGATGACCGTTGCGATCGAAGGCAAACTGGATCGGAGTTCTGCGATTCTGGCCCTGGGTGGTGGTGTCGTAGGTGATCTGGCTGGCTTTGTTGCCGCTACATATATGCGTGGAGTGAAGTTTGTTCAAGTGCCTACAACAATTTTGGCGCATGACAGCAGTGTAGGCGGTAAGGTAGCTGTCAATCATCCGCTGGCCAAAAATATGATCGGTGCATTCCACCAGCCCGAGCTAGTGCTCTATGATGTGGACACACTTCAATCCTTGCCACCACGAGATGTATCGGCAGGGTTGTCAGAGATGCTGAAGCACGGGCTGATCCGTGATGAGGCTTTTGCACATTGGTGTGAGGAACATGCGGAAGAACTGCTTGCGCTTAATCCGGAAGCACTTGGATACGGCTTGGAGCGTGGATGTGGCATTAAGGCAGAGATTGTATCCAGAGACGAACGTGAAAATGGAGAACGTGCGTTGTTGAACCTGGGACATACGATTGGTCATGCCATTGAAGCGATTGCCGGTTACGGAGAATTCCTGCACGGAGAAGCGATTTCCATCGGTATGGCTGGTTCAGCATTGCTGGGTGAGAAGCTCGGTGCGCCAGCAGGGCTCTATGAAGATACGGTCCGCATGCTGCGTTCGCTTCGCCTTCCAACAACGATGCCTGCTCATCTGGACACGGATGCATTAATGGAAGCGATGATGCATGACAAAAAGTTCCGTGAAGGTCATATGGTGTTCATCATTCCTGATCGGATTGGGGCTGCAAGAATTGTGAAGGACGTACCGGTGTCGGCAGTTCGGGACGTCATTGAAATGCTCAGGAAGGGAGAATAACAGCAATGGTCACACGGGGAATTCGCGGGGCTACAACAGTCACGCAGAACAACGAAGAACAGATTTTGAAGGAAACGGCTGTATTGTTGCAGGAAATCGTGGATCGCAATGAGATTCAACCGGAAGATATCTGCAGTGTGTGGATTACGTTAACTGGGGATCTGGATGCTGCTTTCCCGGCAAAAGCTATTCGCCAACTGGATGGCTGGGAACTCGTACCACTAATGTGTGCACTGGAGGTTCCGGTTCAAGGTGCCTTGGCGCAATGCATTCGTTTCATGGTTCATGTGAATACGAATAAATCGCAGAATGAAATCAACCATGTGTATCTGAACGGTGCACAGGCATTACGTCCGGATTTGGCAGCACCTTCTGGCTCTTAAGTAGTGGGTTGTCAAACCGATCATAATGATGTATAGTGAGAACCAGTTGAGTAGAGTTGAGATTGAGCTGAGAGCAGCTGAGCTAGTGGAGTATATAGCAGAGTCCAGTGGGTGGTAACCGGGGCAACAGAAACCGGTCAACTGATTCACGGTACGTCGTGCTACGGAATAGGTAACAGGAATAGGGAAAAACAAACGTGTCATAGGACATTTTGTTTTGATATATTTTGGTATAAACACAATCAATGACTCTCCTATATTTTACGAAATATTGGAATGAGAGTTGAAGTGTTATAACTGATATATTTTCCCGATTTGGATGATGTGAGATGCATCAATTCAGCGACCTGTGAATAATCCGACAGCGAAGTATAGGGACTTGTTATTTATGAAGCATCACCCTGTTAAATACAGCTTATAACCAAACCTCTACCTGATGGTAGAGGTTTTTTTGTACATATAACCTTTTCGTCTACCCCTATAAGTTCAACTAAACTTTTACACAAAAACGCAGAGGACAGAAATAACGTGAAGAAGCGAAGCGTTCGCCTAAAAGCTTTCTGAAAGAAAGCTACATCGGAAGCATACGCTATCACCGGATTTCCCCTTTAGAAAGGGATCGAAAAAATCTGGGGATAACAGTGATCGGAAGGTTGTTCTGTCATCGAAGTGCTCAGTGTAAACAATCTTTAGTTGAACTTACCTAAATCTGAAAGGACGTGATCTGATGATAACGCCAAACGTTAATCAAGTACTGAAAATGTCGAATGAGTATAATCTGATTCCGGTAGTCAAACGGATTCTGGCAGATATGGAGACTCCGATTCGAATATTCCGCCGTTATGCTGACAACGACCGGGCATTCCTGTTGGAAAGTGTAGAGGGGGGGATCCAATGGGCGAGATACTCGTTCATCGGCACAGATCCGTTCCTGATGATTTCGGCCAAGAAGGGTCGGATCGTTGTAGAAGAAGCAGGGAAAACACGTGAATTGCCAGGCAAACCGATCGAAGAACTGAAAGCACTGCTGCGTAAGTATCGCAGTCCAAAAGATGATGAACTGCCACCATTCACAGGAGGGGCAATTGGTTTCTTCGGATATGATCTGCTCTCCTATTATGAGAAACTTCCAGCTCACGCGCTGGATGACCTGAATATGGATGACATTCGTTTTATGTTCTGTGACCAGATTATCGTGTTTGACCATGTGAAGCAGCAGATGCTGCTCGTTGGTAATGTACACGTCAAGGACGGTGCAACGGATGACGAGATACGTCAAGCGTATGCAGTGACTTCGGAGAAGCTGGAGCAGGCCGCAGAACGTTTGCAGCAGCAAGGACCAGGGGAGAACTTGAATCCGCGTTCCATTCCGGGAGACGTGGAACTGGGGGATATTCGCTCCAACCTCACGAAGGAGCAATTTATCGGTAATGTGGAGCAAGCCAAAGATTACATTCGCGCAGGTGATATTTTTCAAGTGGTATTGTCCCAGCGTTTCCACATTGATACGGAAGTTTCTCCGCTTCACGTGTATCGTGTGCTTCGGACCCTGAATCCTTCACCTTATATGTACTATCTCAAAATGGATGATGAGATTATCGTGGGTACTTCCCCTGAAGCGCTGGTCAAGGTGGACGGGAATCGTGTGGAGACACGTCCGATTGCTGGCACACGTCCAAGGGGAGCAACAGAGGCGGAAGATCGTGCACTTGCTGCTGATCTACTCCAGGATGAGAAAGAACGCGCGGAGCATCTGATGCTGGTTGATCTGGGTCGTAACGATCTGGGCCGGGTATCCAGCTTCGGTAGTGTGAAGTGTGACATGTTCATGGAGATTGAACGGTATTCTCACGTTATGCACATGGTCTCCAACGTTACGGGCGAACTTAGAGAAGACAAGGATTTCTTCGATGCGTTCCTCTCATGCTTGCCAGCAGGTACCGTATCCGGTGCACCGAAACTGCGAGCAATGGAGATTATCGCAGAACTGGAGAAAGAGGCACGGGGTGCTTATGCAGGAGCAATCGGATACCTTGGTTTCTCGGGTAACATGGACTCCTGTATTACAATTCGTACGATTATTTTCAAAAAAGGAAAAGCATATGTACAGGCCGGAGCGGGAATCGTATGGGATTCTGTACCTGAGAAGGAATATGAGGAAACGGTTAACAAAGCTAAAGCATTGCTCAAGGCGATTCGAACAGCAGAAGCCATGTTTCCTGCCAAAGAAAAGGACAGTACGTTGAGACTGGCGAATGCAGACTACTTTGTCACACCAGCGGCCGCTAAGAACTGAGAGAGGAGAGACCGGAGATGAACATAAACCCGATAATGAATGAGAACCCTGTAACTCCGATTGCTGAGATTACACGCGAGGATGGCATGAAGAATGGTTTGGCGAAGATTTTGGAGGGCAGCCATCTGGAGCAAGCCGAAGCACGAGATTTGATGTACTCCATTATGAGAGGTGAGGCAACACCGGCTCAAATCGGAGGTTTGCTGATGGCGCTGCGGATGAAGGGGGAAACGGTGGATGAGATCACTGGTTTTGCTGAAGCCATGCGTGGTCAGGGAGGACGAATTCTAACGGATGGCAGCGGCTTGCTGGACACGTGTGGAACAGGTGGATCGGGTATTCACAAATTCAACATTTCCACAGCATCCGCAATCATTGCTTCTGCCGTCTCGGTTCGGGTCGCCAAACATGGCAACCGTTCAGCTTCAGGCAAAGCGGGAAGTGCAGATGTATTAGAAGCACTCGGTGTAAATATCCATCTGAACGGAGAGCAGGCCAGACAATGTCTGGATGATATCGGAATCTGCTTCTGTTTTGCCCAGGTATATCACCCATCCATGCGACATGCGGCAGGACCAAGAAAAGAGCTGGGTGTTCGGACCATTTTTAATATGCTCGGACCATTAACCAATCCGGCGGGAGCAGATCGCCAATTGCTTGGTCTGTATGATCGTTCCCGGACGCCGATGATTGCTGAAGTACTGAATCGTCTTGGTCTCAAAAGAGCGTTGGTTGTGGCCAGCCATGATGGTCTGGATGAAATCAGCATCTCGGCGCCAACTCAGGTATCTGAACTACGCAATGGGGAAGTGCACACCTACGATATCGATCCACGTGATATGGGGTTGTCTCTGCATCCGCTCGAAGCGGTACTTGGAGGAGATGCGGCACAGAATGCCGAAATTATTAAGAGGATCTTCCAGGGTGAGCAGAGTGCCTACCGTGATGTCGTTCTGTTGAACGCCGGAGCGTGCATCTATGTATCCGGTCTTGCAGATAGCATTGCGGAAGGGGTAACACTTGCCGCAGAAGCAGTAGATTCGGGCAAAGCTGCCGGGAAGCTTGAACAGTTAATTCATACAACGGAGGCGTACAGTCATGTATCTTGATCGAATCGTTGCAACCAAACATAAAGAAGTTGAAGTTCTGGCACAGACATTTCGAATGGATGAAGCTATCCAAAAAATCGAACAACTACCCGCAACCCGGGGGTTTGAACAAGCACTATCGAGCGGACGCAATCGCAAACTCGGCCTTATTGCTGAAGTGAAGAAAGCTTCGCCATCCAAAGGGTTAATTCGTCCGGATTTTCATCCGGTAGAGATTGCTGCTGCTTATGAGCGAGCGGGTGCAGACTGCATCTCCGTATTAACGGATGTGTCGTATTTTCAAGGCAGCAACGAGTACTTGCAGGCGATTCATCAGGCGGTGAACATTCCGCTGTTACGCAAGGATTTTATTATAGATGAACGACAGATTGCCGAGGCAAGATTGCTGGGTGCGGATGCGATATTGCTGATTGCCAGTATTCTGACACCTGAACAGATTCGTCAATATCTGGAATTTGCCAAAAGTTTGGGGCTGGATGCCTTGATTGAAGTTCACGATCGAACAGAACTGGAGCAGGTATTGGACATTCCGCAGGCAACACTTGTGGGCATCAACAATCGTAATTTGAAAACATTCGAAACCAGTCTGAACACGACACTGGATTTGATGGAATTGATTCCGAGTGGCGTTACCTTGATTAGCGAAAGTGGTATTGACGGACCAGAATCAACCGTACCTCTGATCCAGGCCGGTGTTCATGGTATTCTCGTAGGTGAGCATCTCATGCGCAAGGATGATGTCGAGGCGGCTGTATATGATCTGATGGGACCCAAATGGTGAATACTTCCATACACGATGGCACAGGCGACAGTATGTCAGAACTGAGAAACCCGCTGCCAGCGGCCGTAAAAATATGTGGACTTCAGGACGTTGAAGTGCTAAAATCGATGATAAACTTGCCTGTGGATTACATTGGTGTTGTTTTTGCCAAATCACGCCGCCGAATCGAACCCGAGCAGGCTGCTGCATTAAGAATGGTGTTGTTCGAATGGTCTACCTATGATCGGCCGAAGCTTGCGGGTGTATTTGTGAATCCTACGATCGAAGAGCTGGAACACATTATGGAGATTGCTCACTTGGATGTTATTCAGCTGCATGGACAGGAGTCTGCGGAATTTTGCCAGCAGGTGAAGCAGCGGTGGAATGCCAAAGTGTTCAAAGTTTTTTCTTTTCCCAAAGATGAAATGGGACCGGAAGCTGATGATGCAGCCATAAGGGCTCTTGATAGTTACGATAAATTCGTGGATGCGATATTGCTTGATACCCATGATCCTCTATATGGAGGGGGCTCCGGGAAAACGTTTGCCTGGGAGCGAATCCCTGCCTATGCTGAATGGGCGAAAAGGCGTGGAATTTCTCTGTTCGTTGCAGGAGGTTTGCAGCCGGACAATGTACAAGAACTAATACAGACATATGCACCTTTCGGCGTTGATGTATCCAGCGGCGTTGAGACTGAAGGTGTGAAGGATATGGCAAAAATTACAGCATTCGTAGAAAGGGTGAAGCAGGCATGACACATCAATTGCCGGATCAAAACGGGCGTTTCGGTCACTTCGGAGGCCAATTTGTACCTGAGACACTAATGAACGCACTTATTGAGTTGGAGGAGGCATATAGCCACTTCTCTGAAGATGAGGAATTCAACAAGGAACTGAATTATCTGCTAAGCGAGTATTCTGGACGTGAAACGCCATTATATCATGCAGAGCAATTGTCACGCCGATTGGGCGGACCGAAAATTTATCTGAAACGTGAAGATCTCAATCATACAGGCGCTCACAAAATCAATAACGCCATTGGACAAGGTTTGCTTGCCAAACGGATGGGCAAAAAGAAAGTGATTGCCGAAACGGGTGCAGGTCAACATGGCGTTGCAACGGCAACCGTAGCCGCATTACTTGGACTGGAATGCAAAGTATTTATGGGCGAAGAAGATACAGAGCGTCAGCAGTTAAACGTATTTCGGATGAAGCTGCTTGGAGCAGAAGTGATTCCAGTTACGTCTGGAACACGGACACTGAAGGATGCTGGTAATGAATCACTTCGCTACTGGGTTAGCAATGTAGAGGATACGTTCTATGTGCTTGGATCAGTGGTTGGGCCTCATCCATATCCAATGATGGTGCGGAATTTCCAACGTGTGATTGGTGATGAGACCCGTCGTCAGATTCAGGAAATCGAAGGGCGTTTGCCAGATGTGATTGTAGCAGCCGTGGGTGGAGGAAGTAATGCGATCGGTATGTTCTATCCATTTATCGGTGATCAGGATGTGAAGCTTATTGGCGTTGAAGCCGCAGGCAGAGGGGTAGATACCGAGTATCATGCTGCGACGATGACCAAAGGTACGCATGGTGTATTCCAGGGATCTATGAGTTACCTGTTGCAGGATGAGTATGGACAGGTTCAGCCAGCACATTCCATCTCGGCCGGACTTGATTATCCGGGTGTTGGTCCGGAGCATTCCTATCTCAAGGATATTGAACGGGCAAAATATGTACCGATCACGGATCAGGAAGCACTGGATGCCCTGCAACTCCTATGTCGGACGGAAGGAATCATTCCTGCTCTGGAGTCTGCACATGCGGTAGCCCAAGTTGTCAAACTGGCGCCTGAACTTACAGCAGATGATATTGTAGTCATTTGTCTGTCGGGACGTGGAGACAAGGATGTTGAATCGATCATGAAATACACGGGAGGTGACTTGGGATGAATCTGATGGACCAGACCTTCCAGCAATTGAAGCAACAGAATCGCACGGCACTTATTCCATTTTTAACCGTGGGAGACCCGGATGTGGATACAACGATCGATATCATCAAGGAGCTTGAACAGGCCGGAGCGGACATTTTGGAACTGGGTGTTCCCTATTCCGATCCGCTTGCAGATGGCCCAGTCATTCAGCGTGCTTCCGAACGTGCGCTGAAAAGCCAGATTACCATTCGTACTGTTATGGAAACTGCTGAAAAAGCTCGTAAGGCAGGTGTGAAACTGCCGTTTGTACTGTTCACCTATTATAATCCGGTATTGCAGACAGGATTGGATGTATTCTTTGATGAATTGGTCAAACACGATATTAGTGGCATGATCATTCCGGACCTGCCGCTTGAGGAAGCGGAAGAGATGCGTGAACGCGCGAATCGTGCGGGTGTACATCTGGTGCCGCTTGTTGCACCCACGTCTAATGCACGGATTGAGCGGATTGTGAAGGGAGCCAGCGGCTTTATCTATTGTGTATCTTCCCTTGGGGTAACCGGAGAGAGAGCTTCTTTCTTTGATGGCGTAGAGAGCTTCATTGAGACGGTGAAAAGTCTGACAGACCTTCCTGTAGCGGTAGGTTTTGGTATCTCCAGTCATGAGCAGGTGGCACATTTCTCCCGCATCTGCGATGGCGTTGTTGTAGGTAGTGCCATTGTTCGTCAGGTGGAAGATGCAATTCCTCTGCTTGAAAATCCGGATACGCGTGCAGCGGGACTGTTGCAAATTCGCAACTTTGTGGCACAATTAAAGGGATAGGGATGTCCTGAAAGGACATCTTTTGGACACGTAAGGTGCACGCTGATTCGTGTCTAACATTATTTCAATAACAGGAGGCGGTCGGGTTGAAACCGAAATCCCAGATTGTCAATCTGCCTGTGTACCAGCCGGGCAAACCGATTGAAGAAGTGAAACGTGAACTGGGCCTTGAACAAGTCATCAAGCTGGCCTCCAACGAAAACCCGTACGGCAGTTCTCCTGCCGCCCTGGAAGCCATTACGAGAGAAATGACGAATATAAGCATATACCCAGACGGTAGCTCGGTTGAGCTGACGGGAGTTCTTGCCAAGCATCTTGGCGTTGAACGGAACAACTTAATATTTGGTTGTGGTTCCGATGAGATTATTGCTTTGATCACAAGAGCTTTCTTCTTGCCGGGCGACGAGACCATCATGGCAGATCAGACATTCTCCGTATATAAAAGCAATGCAGATATTGAGGGTGCCGTGACCATCGAAGTGCCTCTGAAAGATGGCACGCATGATCTGAGCGCGATGCTCGCACAAATTAACGACAAAACCAAAGCAGTATGGGTGTGTAATCCCAATAATCCAACAGGTACGATTATCTCCGAGCAGGAACTTACAGCCTTTATGGACCGTGTGCCTGCTCATGTGATGGTCATACTGGACGAAGCTTATTATGAATTCGTAACCGATGAAGCATACCCGCAAAGCGTACCATTGATCGAACGGTATCCGAACTTGGTCATACTGCGGACATTCTCCAAAATCTACGGTTTGGCTTCGCTCCGGATCGGTTACGGCATTGCACGTCCCGAAATAATTGATTTGATTAACCGTGTACGTGAACCGTTTAACACCTCCCGTTTTGGACAGGTTGCGGCAACTGCTGCACTTCTGGATCAGGATTTTGTTCAAGAGTGCTCGAAGCGGAATGCAACGGATCGGGATTACCTGCAAAATGAATTTACACGGCTCGGATTGTCGTATTTCCCTTCACAGGGTAATTTCATTATGGTTGATCTGGATATGCCTTCAGCAATTGCGTTCCAATCCTTGCTCAAACAAGGCATTATCGTTCGCCCAGGATTCCACGTATACCCAACTTACATTCGTGTGTCCGTCGGAACATCAGAACAGAACCGTGCATTTGTCACGGCACTGGAGAACACGCTGGCTGAGAAGGCGGTAGCACGCCCTTAATACTGGCGATGAAAGAGTGAGGACCCATGAAACTAAAAATTGCAATGATTGGTGTAGGACTCATCGGCGGTTCACTTGCGCTCTGCTTCAAAGGCAAGCCAGGTGTAACCGTGATGGGCTACGCCCACTTGGATGAACTGAAGGACAAGTACATAGCGAGCGGTGTAGTGGATGATGCTACGCTCTCTCTGGAAGAAGCGGTAGAGGATGCCGACTTTATTTTTTTGTGCGTTCCCGTAGGTTTGCTAGAATCCTATTTCGAAAAGCTCTCCAAGCTGCCATTGAAAAAAGGATGTATCATCACGGACGTAGGAAGCACTAAAGCTTCCATTGCCGCTTGTGCCGAGCATGTGCGGTTGACTGACGCTTACTTCATTGGTGGTCATCCTATGGCAGGGTCGGAGCGTGCAGGCGTAGATGCGGCCTCAGCCGTGTTGTTTGAGAATGCATACTATGTCTTAACCCCTTCAGAACATGTACCTGAGGAAGCCTACAGCAGGCTGTCTGAGCTGCTTGCGTATACGCGGGCACAGATCGTGCGTGTGGAGCCTCTGCTGCACGATGACATCGTGGGGGCGATTAGTCATCTGCCACATGTTATTGCTGTTGCGCTGGTGAATCAGGTGCGTGAATATAATGAGTCGAATCCACTGTATAAAATGCTGGCTGCAGGTGGTTTCCGGGATATTACCCGGATTGCGTCCAGTGATGCGATTGTGTGGAGAGATATCTTGCTTAGCAACCGTGATGTACTGCTGGGCTTGCTTAAGGACTGGAATAGCCAGATGACGGCCTTTACGGATATGCTGGAGCATAAGAACGGTGAAGGCATAGAGGAGGCATTCCGTCAGGCCCGCGAGTTCCGCAGTATATTACCAGAACGACGCAAAGGCATGATTTCGCCGTTATTTGATCTGTATACTGATGTCCAGGATGCACCAGGCATGATCGGTAAGATCGCAACTGAGCTTGGGGCGAATGACATCAACTTGAGCAACTTGGAGATTATCGAGAACCGGGTGGATGTGCCGGGCATTATGCGTCTGTCTTTCCGTCAGGAAGAAGATATGGAACGAGCCAAGACGTTATTGGATTCCTTGGGCTATCAAGTGTGGATATAAGACGAGAAAGAGGGCGAAAGCCCTCTTTTTTGTGAGGTTATATTGAATTTGTTATTTGATTTTCAGTCACGAAAAAAAGGATGTATTATCCTGATTTACCGAAAGATATAATTAATTCAAACAATTTTATTGAAAGTGTTGACAAAATGAAAACGTATACATATAATAAGGGTACAGTATGGTTTCTCTCCACTCCTATCCAATAACTGTATTGCTCCACGTGAGCAATGGCCGCTTATGTAAGCGGTCTTTTTTTTTTTTTTTTGTCTTAAAAAGTTATGAGAAAGGCACGATATGTTTATAGTTACACTTAACCTTAAACTTACATCCTCTATTTACATCTCCCTCCTTAATCTGTTAGGATACCTAAGATCAAATAAATATCACATTTTTGTAACCTTTTTGGTATGTCGTCCGTCTATATAAGCAAGGGTTACCAAAAAGGCTCAAAATGAAGTCATGAACGTGAAAATGACCGCATATGAATGACAGGTCGGGTTCTGTGGATACCAATGGATTTGCCAGGATGATGCAGACCGTTGTACAATAAATACTGTTAATGTAGAAACGTTGGGGAAATTGCCATTACATAGGGGAATTTGGCGGGAAGGCCAGTTATGGCGCTGAACGCTGTTTATATGCGGTGAGAACCGCAACTTTTTTGTGCCTGTTCGGTAATACATGGATAGAGTCGAACGGGGAGAAGCACATGGATGGGCGAGGAGGGGTCGCACTCAAATGACGGATTCCCAGTTGATTCGAGAGATCAAGGAAGGTAACCTGGAGTTATATTCCGAGCTGATGAGTCGTTATCAGCGTAAAATACTGGCTTTCGTATATCATATGTTGAAAAGTTCCAATATGGAGCTGCTTGCGGAAGATCTCTGTTCTGAGACTTTCTATAAGGCGTTCCGCAGTCTGCACTCTTTCCGTGAGGTGGATGCCTCATTCTCAACCTGGTTATATACCATTGCGAGAAATACGGTACTGAGTGAGCTTCGCAAACAGCGCAGCGGAAATGTCCCACTTGAAGAGAGCGGGATTGTCCCCGTTGCTCCTTCGGAGAATGCACCGGAGTATGCTGTACTACGCAGCGAGCGGGTGATGCTGGTTAGGGATGCGATTAACAATTTGCCGGAGAAGCAGCGTTCTGCGATTATACTCCGCGAGTATGATCAACTAGACTACCAAGAGATTGCGAATATTCTTGGGCAGAGCGTCAGTTCTGTGAAATCGCTATTATTCAGAGCAAGATCAAGCGTAAAAACTCAATTGGAACCTTATTTCTTCGAACCGGTGTACGAGCCATATGAAGGGATGAAGAACCGATGAATTGCAATGAAGCCCAGGAACTGTTTGCACTGGTCTGGGACTTGCCGGAAAATCATCCTCAGCGGATTGCATTTCATGCTCATCTCGCTGGTTGTGAAGAGTGCTCCGAGCAGTTTGAGGTCTGGGAAGAAGCCCAGATCTTGCTGCACAGCATCCCGGTTCCAGTGACAGAACAACAGGCAGAGAGAGTGAACCGTAACGTTATGGACCGGATCTATGCGGAGTCTCCATGGTTATTGCCGGAAGAGGCAAAGGTTAATCGTTTCTCTGCTGTGATCCGTAAGCATATGTCTTTGTGGATCGCCGCGTTCCTGGCTATTTTTTTATGCAGCTTTCTGTATATGGCAATGTTTAAGCCAGACGTATCAGAAGCTGAGCAAACCAAGGTTGTTGCTACAGGTATCCTGGAGACAGGGGTTGCCGGAAGCGGACCATCGTCCTCTGGAATGTATCAGTACAACATGACTGGAGCGGACAGAGGAAGTATCATGGAACCTTTTGTTGTGAGCATGGGACCTGCTTATCCGCAGTATTGGATGGCACTTTCTTTACTTGCAATAGGAATGGCGTTATTTTCTCTTGGACGTATGCATCGAACAACGAATAAACGCAAACAAGGTGCGAGTGCATAGGTAATAACCTTTCGTTCGCCGTGTGGAGAAATGAGGGATGTAAGTGCGAATCGGGCTTATTCGTCACGGTCTTACAGACTGGAATGCGGCGGGCCGTATACAGGGTCAGACGGATATTCCTCTGAATGGAGAAGGTCGTGAACAGGCAGAGCGCCTGGGAAGACGTCTGCTGACGGAAGAATACCAATGGGACTATATCATCACAAGTGGATTATCGCGTGCTCAGGAAACAGGGGAGATTATCTCTAAACTGTTGAATGTACCTTTGCTTGAGCCGGACGCACGGTTGAAAGAAAGGGCTTTTGGTCAGATTGAAGGTCTGACTTCAGAAGAACGGGTTGCCCGTTGGGGAAAATCCTGGGAGACATTGGACTTGGGACAGGAGCAGATAGCGGATATCCAGATTCGTGCACTGGCGTTTCTGGAAGATCTATGGTCTGCCTATTCGGACCAAAACGTGCTCATTGTCACTCACGGAGCTTTTCTGGCCAACCTGTTAACAGCCTTGTTTAAAGATCGGTACACAGAACGGATTGGAAACCTGTCATTGACGATCCTGGAAAAGGAACGTGATGACTGGAGTCCGCTGTTATATAATTGCACACGACATCTGTCTTTGGACACAGCGAAACAACCTGAGTAATCTAACTTGGGTTGTTTTTTTGCGTTTTATGGGGAAATAAAGACTTTATATGATTTCAAACCTCTCATTTTTCTTCTGATTGACCAACTTGGGGCATAGTATGGTTTAAAACATAAAAGATTTCCAAAAAGAGGTTTAGATTATGGGAATTCCGTCAACGATGTTTACAAAACCAAACTATTTCAGGCTCCTAATCAGCAGTCGAAGTAGTTAACGGGCGAGGCGATGGACCCATGAATCTAGCGGATATGCTTACTTTTGCCGATATTGGCCAGCTTAATCGAATAGCAGACTATTACCAATGTGAATGCAAGCCCAATTCCAAACATGAACTCATCCAGAGTATTCTCACTACATTGGGCAGCAGACCCTTTTTTGAGCAGCAGGTACGTCAACTGAATCAAGCAGATCAGCGCTTTTTGAACAACTTGTTGTTTGATCCTCGCCAGTATTATGGTATGGAAGAACTCATTGCCATAGCCCGTCAATCTATGGACAAAAAGGAGAGTGAGGCTGGCGCGAGTCCACGTGATCTCATCGTTCGCTTTAATAAGAGTGGATGGTTGTTCAATGGGACAACGCAGCAGACCAGGTATTTGTATCAGGTACCCCAGGATCTGAAATTAAGATTCAGGGATGTGTTATCCACACATCTGCGAGCAGGCATTACCAAAACAACGGAACCACCCATGTATCGGGATGAATATCATCTCTTAGCGGATGATCTCAAGTTGTTCCTGCAGTTTGTCCAGCAGCACGAAATTACCCTTAACGCTGAAGGCATGATGTACCGTCGCTCTCAACAGCAGATTATGGAGCATCTGCACATTAGTGAGGAATTGGTGGGCAAAGGTGGATGGAGATTCGGATATGGCCGTTCCTTCAAGGATTACCCGGATCGTTTTGCACTTCTCTACGACTATGCATTTCACCATCGGCTGGTTCGTGAGGAGCAAGGCACGCTGAAGTTGTCACCAGCTGGAGAAGACAAGCTGGGGGCAGAGAAAACAGCCGAAATGATACAGCTATTTAGGTTTTGGTTAAGATTGTATAAAGGTGCTATTCCCAATCTGTCCTCTATTGTGTACTGGACAGGCGAATGTGCCCAAGAATGGTCAACCGCCGAGTCGCTGTTTCGTCAGATCGGTCCATTCATTCAGCCGTTCTATTATGATACGGTTGAGGCCATCTATGATAACAGAATTGTTAAAATGATGTTGCATCTTGGCATGGTCCGTATTGGGGAACATGAGGAAGGCCGGACGATACAAATGACAGCCTGGGGCACACGTCTTGCTGCATCCTGTCGCTCCATCTCAGGAGACATTACGCCTATTATGTTTGACAAGTGAAGGACAAGTTGTTAAAATCACTCCCAAATTAAGGAGTGATAATAATGATAATTCCATACAAAGGTCTACAACCTCAGTTACACCCTTCGGTATATATGGCTGAAGGTGCAAAACTGATCGGTGATTTGAGAATGGGAGAAGAGTCTTCCGTCTGGTTCAATGCAGTCCTGCGGGCTGATTTGGCTCCTATTATCATTGGAAAGCGCTGTAATATTCAAGATAACGTTGTTGGGCATGTCAATACTGATCAACCTTTGATTGTGGAAGATGATGTCTCAGTAGGACATACAGCGATCATTCATGGTTGTCGTATTGGAACAGGATCATTAATCGGCATGGGAGCCATTCTGCTGAATGGAGCCGATATTGGCGAATATACGCTGATTGGAGCCGGTTCTGTTGTTACTGAGAATAGTAAAATTCCGCCCTATACTCTTGCTTTGGGGACACCTGCCAAAGTGATACGTGAGCTGACTGATGCCGATCTGGAGCGGATGTCCAGAACTTCACTGGGTTATGTTACCAAAGGAAAAGAATATAGGAGCTCTTAAATCCGTTTTGGAGGTGCATCCTATTGGATAAAATGAAAGTTACGTATGAAGTCATGTTGGGGCTGGCAGCTGAGATGGTGTGGGACGAAGCGCTTCGCAAACAGCGCAGCGAGAAGCTCTATTTGGAAATCGATAAAGCGTTAGCTACCGGAGACGAAGTAGCTTTCCGGAGTCTGACGGATGAACTGAGGACCATAAACTGATTAGCAAAATAGTTCCTTTCTGAGATAAAAGGGAATGCGCAGATGCGTGTTTCCTTTTTTTGATATGTGTAATTCCGAAATGAATGTCTGGATTTATAAGATATAGTCATATATAATATGGGAATAAAATGGATAGAAAGGGGATATAGGGAATTGAAATTCAGTGAGATGACTCAAGACAGCTGGGCTGAACTGCAACTCTATCTGGATACATGCCTTATTCCATACACAGCTCTTAGCGGTGAGCAGTCGCCAGTTGAAGCTACCGAGGCGTTGGAGCGGCTGAGAGATTTTCTGGATCTGGTCGAAATTCCTTTCAAAGGGAGAATCATGACTTATCCAGCCTTTCATTATGCTAATTCGGAATTGTCAATGACATTAAATTCCTTGTCTGCACAGCTTAAATCCTCAGGATTCAAATATGTGGTTATTATGTCATCAGATGGTCATTTGGATGGCGTGGACATTCCAGCTGCTGATCTGGTTTTGAGTCGGTCCGTCTTAACTCATGAGGTCGGAGAAGAGGGGATTGCGAGATTTATAGGGGAAAAGATACGAGAGTTGTGGAAAAAATAGTTTTTAACGACAAATGTGACAATTTACCAACAATTTTTTAATAACGCTTACAATTGAACCTTAAAAATGTGTGACAAATTCTTGACGGTGTTCTAGGGCTACTATATGATTATGTATGTTCTAGTAAGTCGTGGAATTTATGAAAATGAAAACGTTTGAGAGAGTTGGCTGAAAAAGGGGGTTGGAGACAGTATGAGCAGTGAGCATGACCACCACGAAGCTTCATTGAAATTGCCAAGCCGCATGGAGATGTCACGCAGGCAGTTTTTGACGTACACGCTTGGTGGAGCTACAGCCTACATGGCCGCCGGTGCAATCCTTCCTATGGTCCGTTTTGCGGTGGACCCGATTTTGCAACATAAGGGAGAAGGCACCTCTGTCAAAGTAGCTGAAATCAGCAAAATTACGAATGAGCCTCAAGAATTCACCTTTGAACTTAAACAACAGGATGGTTGGTATCTGAGTAATGCATCGTTAGTGGCGTGGATTCGCAAAGACGAGCAGGGCAAAATTTATGCACTCTCACCTATCTGTAAACATCTGGGATGTACAGTAGGCTGGAATAGTGACAAGCAATACCCTGACGAGTATCATTGCCCCTGCCATGGCGCGCACTATGACAAGGAAGGGAAGAATCTTGCCGTAGCCCCCAAACCGCTGGATGAGTACGTAGTCAAGGAAGAGCAGGGTTGGGTATATCTGGGCGACATTGTTCCGAACACCCGAGTGAATTAGGAGGCGTGAACGCAGATGTTTAAAAATGTCTATGACTGGATTGACGAGCGTCTTGACATCACGCCAATCTGGCGGGACGTTGCGGATCATGAAGTTCCAGAGCATGTAAATCCGGCTCATCACTTTTCCGCATTCGTGTACTGCTTTGGTGGATTGACGTTCTTTATTACTGTTATTCAGATTCTGTCAGGCATGTTCCTGACCATGTATTACGTACCTGATATTATCAATGCCTACGCAAGTGTGGAGTACCTGCAGACCAAAGTAGCTTTCGGCCAAATTGTTCGCGGCATGCACCACTGGGGAGCCAGTCTGGTTATCGTAATGATGTTCTTACATACGATGCGTGTGTTCTTTACAGGCTCTTACAAGGCACCGCGTGAAATGAACTGGGTTGTCGGCATGCTGATCTTTTTCGTCATGTTGGGCCTGGGGCTGACAGGGTACTTGTTGCCATGGGATAACAAAGCCTATTTTGCAACAAAAGTAACACTGGAGATTGCCAATACGGTTCCTTGGTTGGGACCGATTATTAAAGAATTCCTGCAAGGCGGTACGATTGTCGGTGCACAGACACTAACCCGATTCTTTGCCCTGCATGTATTCTTCCTCCCCGCTGTGCTTCTGGTGCTTCTGGTCGGACACTTTATCATGATCCGCAGACAGGGCATTTCGGGACCACTATAAACTGAGAAGGGAGGAATCGCAATGGCTCACGGACATAAGAAGGATGATGAGGAAAAGGTTATCTTTGTCGGTGATTCACGGGTCCGTAAAGGGGCGGGATTTATTACCCCTCCTGATTACACGGCGTATCCCGGCAAATCAGAAGCCTTTATTCCCAACTTCCTGCTGAAAGAATGGATGGTTGGTGTCGTTGTATTGGTGGGGATTCTGGTTCTCACGATCTCAGAACCTGCACCTTTAGGCTATCCGGCCAATCCGAGCGCATCCGTAATTCCTATGCCGGACTGGTACTTCCTCTTTCTGTATCAGTACTTGAAGTATCCATATGCATCGGGCGATTACGTTTTGCTCGGGGTACTGGGGGTCAGCGGAGTCGCTTTTGGAGCGTTGCTGCTGGCACCATTCCTGGATACAGGCAAGGAGCGGCGTTTCTATAAACGCCCAATTGCTTCATCACTGATGATTTTGTCGGTCATTTCTGTATTTTACCTGACAAATGTAGCGTGGACGCACTACGAGCATGAGTTGGAAGCAAGTGGACAGAAGCCTGAACATATTCAACGTGAAGAAGAAGCGCTGGAGAGGCGTGAGCAGGGGCTTCCACCCGTTTCCAATGCACCTGGACAGCAAGAAGAAGTTGCGATCGTGGAACAGGATGATCCTGCAATGGAAACGTACAAAAAGGCTGGATGTATTGGTTGTCATGCGGCTGATATGAAGGGCGCAACTGGACCTTCGCTTCGAGGCATAGGTGACAAGCACAGCCAGGAAGAGATTCTGACCATTATCAAAGAAGGCTACAATGCAATGCAGCCTCAGTACAATAATGCTATTGCTCAAGGCGTCACGGATGAAGAGATTACTCATCTGACCGAATGGCTTGCGAAACAGAAAGCAGAACAGTAAAATCAAAATAACCAATGAAACCTGATCGTTTATGCGGTCAGGTTTTTTTGAAGTGTTTTTTGGACAGCACTGTATCGTGCACAATATATGATGAAGGAAGGGGCAGGGAATGTGGCTTTATCGTATTTCTGGAGTAGGGAATTTCTGACCAATCGTTATTTCCTGTGGCTATTATTTTGGTGTAATGCGGTAGGAACGGTATACGGATACATCTGGTACGGAGAGCAAATGAAATTGACGCTGGCTGAGCAGCCGGTGTGGCAGATCGTATTTGTGCCGGATAGTCCAACAGCGAGTTTGTTTTTTACTTTAGCGTTGTTATGGATCTTGTACCCACCACGGTCCATCATTATCAAACGGATCGGACATGTGATTCAGGCGCTTGCCGTGGTCACATCTGTGAAATATGGCGTGTGGGCCGTATCCATTATTTTCGCTGGCTGGATGCAAGGCGGTACACAGCACTGGCAAGACTGGATGTTGATTGCTTCGCATAGTGCGATGGCCATTGAAGCTCTTATATATGTAAGCTTTTTCGGCTTCCGCTGGGCTGCCCTTGTTGTTGCAGGTCTCTGGACGCTGTTGAACGATACGATGGATTATACATATGATATTTACCCTTGGTTACCCGCTTCCCTCTATGATCATGTAGATGGTGTGCGTAATTTTACATTCGGACTGACACTGGTGAGCATTCTGTGCGCGTGGCTGGCCTTAAGACAGGCAAGACGTACCTGATCTCATACTTTGGAGAGATAATAACACGTCTCATGAAGAGTCGCTATTTTAGCGGCTTTTTTTGTGTCCAAAATGTGTCCATATTGTGCTATTTCATGGCTTGAAAATCAAGGCTATCTCCGTTCCGCACCTTATAATAAAATTGAAACTGGATTTTGAAATTATTTTCCATAATTACTTAATATTGAAAGAGGTGACGAGTTGTGATCAGCTTTGTAAGTTAATCCGGAGAGGGAAGGTGACATGTATGATGAAGAGAACAAGAATAGTAAAACTATTAATTGTATTTTTGATAGCGCTATCCATTTCATATCAAGTTGATGATGGGAATTCTCAAGCCAATGCCGATCCACAAACTCCATCTCAGGCATATGTACAGAAAATGGGCAAAGGCTGGAACGTATTCAACACCTATGACAGTTTTAGAACCGACGATCTCGCCCTGTCTGACGAAACCTCCTGGGGGCAGCCACAAGTAACCCAAGAATTAATATTATCAGCCAAAGCAAAAGGCTTTGATAGTATTCGGATTCCAATGACTGCCTATACAAGGTATACACTAGGTGCAGATGGACACTATGTGATCCATTCCGAATGGTTGGCCAAATATAAGCAAGTGGTTGATTGGGCCGTTGATGCAGACCTGTATGTGATGATCAACCTTCATCACGATTCCTGGACATGGCTTTCCAATTGGGATGGAAATAAGGCGTCAGAGGAGTATAAAAGGTATGTAGATCTCTGGAGGCAGCTTGCTAATCATTTTAAGAATGAACCTGAGCAGGTCATGTTTGAGACAATGAATGAACCTTATTTTGAAAATGATACAGGAACCATCACCAAACAGGATAAATTGGATATGATCAATCAGGCTGCATATGATGTTATCCGCAGCTCTGGTGGAAATAATGCCACAAGAATGATTGTTATTCCAACGTATTCTACAAGCGCAGATATGGATAAAGCCAACGCAGCCTATCATTTTATTGCGGGGCTGAACGATCCAAACTTGATCGCCACTGTGCATTTTTATAGTGACTGGGTCTTCAGCGGCAACTTGGGTAGAACGGGCTTTGATGAAAAGCTTTACGATGGAGTTCAAGATACGCCAAGAAGTAATATAGACCAGATGTTTAACACATTAAATCATGCCTTAATTTCCAAGGGGATTGGAGTTGTTATTGGTGAATATGGCTGGTTATCCCCTGATGATGGCGCGGCGAAAATGCAGTCAGGTGAAAAACGGAAATATCTTGAATATCTGAACTACAAGGCATCGCAATATGGAGTTAGCTCTATGATATGGCCAGGTGCGTTTTGGAGGGTTCCACCTTTTGACTGGCATGATGAATATGGAACTACCATTCAAGCAGCTAATATGAAACAGCGTTCTTCCTATTCCACAGGTCTAAATGAAATCTATGTTAATCAGCAAGCTGCAAACGATATCCAAATTCCGCTTACTCTGAATGGAAACAGCTTTAAGCACATTAAGGGAGTCCATAAAAATTATTACTCATTGGATGAAGCTACCTCAACACTTACGATCTCTAGAGAATTTATAAACGAGAAATTCAATCAGGCTTCTAACGGCATTATTGCTGATTTGGTTTTTGAATTCTCGAAAGGCGCAGAATGGCATCAGCTTATTATCAAACATTCAATGCCTGTGTTTGAAATGACCGCAGGCACAATAACCGAAGGAATCGTCATTCCGGTCCAATATAACGGGACCAACGTAAGACGGGCCTCACTTCTCGATGAATCTGGTAACCGAATAGGCGGCAATTCCTGGTTTCAATATATGAAGTTTGGCAGTGATTTTACAGCTGACTATACGGATGGAACATTCACCCTTTTGAAAGATGCGTTTGACAGCTCGGTTCCGGATGGAAAACTGAAGGTCAGGATCGAATTTTACGATGGCCAGATTATGAACTATTCCATTCAGAAAAGCGGAAATAATGTAACAGGTTTAGGTATCGTTTTCTAAATGAAGTGTCATAAGTCTAGTAGGATACGGAATCGTCCTCTGCTTGTTCTAACGAACTGTCCCCCGCCATACATTGGTGGTGGGAGGGATGTCCATGAAGAGAACGTTTGGGATCAAAACTGGCTTATTGGTGGTATCGTTCATGGCTCTGCTGCTTTGGACGAACTTAGCATATCGTGTATCCGCACAAAGTGAAGCATTGAATTCGATTTCAGATCAGCAAGTGTCCACAAACAATTCAATTGCACAGCTTAATGAGGAAGCAGCCATATTGTATCGTCAGGCGCTCGAGAACAATATTGAAGAAGTGCGAGGCAGCATTCTGCGTATCAGTAAAAGTCTGGAGCATATCTCCTTTGAGGGACAAACAACCGTCGAGGGCATTCACGCCTTGTCCGAAACCATAGTTGAAGTGAAACAAGCCGTTGTGAAGGTGAAAAATGACGATGCTTCTCTTCAGCAGTCCTCTGCCAAACTCAGACTTGCAGCAGATAGTCTTGCGAATCCAACCAAGCCTTTATGGCTCCAGTATTATAAAATCGTGAAAAACGATCTGGACGCTTTATCCGCTGCTACAAATCAAGGCCAAACTGCGGCTGTACTGGCAAACCGCTACACCGTTCTGGAGGAGCATTATGAGACGATTCGTCCTGCTGCACTGATTCGTCGTGAACCGTATGAGATTGCTCAGATGGACGCTTGGTTATCTCATACCAAAGGGCTTACCGCTGCAAAGCAGCCTGATCTGGCTCAATTAAAGAGCATGGTGGGCCATGGGGAGGAACTGGTGAACCAGTTGTTTGGTCGCGAGAAGGACGAGAGTGCTTTTGTACCGTTTGTACAGGGTCCTGATCGCAGGGCAGCCGGGTTGCTCATTAGTTCGGTCATTGTCGCGACGTTAAGTTACGCCGGATATCGTAAATATCGTGCGCAGCAGCAGGGGATTTTTCCTTTTCGGCGCTAATCGGATATGAAGTTGATCGTGGTATATAAAAAAGACCTCTTTCCGCATAAACAGCCACGCTAATGGCTCTTCATGGGAAAAGAGGTTTTCTTGTAGTTTCTGTGTTATATCAGCTTTCTTTGAAACCTTCGCCATGTACATCGTGAACATCGCTGATGATGACAAAAGCTCTGGGGTCAATGGAACGTACAATGGTCTGCAGTCGCCTGAACTCTTGCCTGGAGATCACACAGTAGGCCATGTGTTTGGCCTGTTTAGAGTACGCGCCAATGGCTGGAATGAGGGTAACGCCACGATCCATATCCCGTGTGATCTGGTCCGCAATCTCGGGTGCGTGGTCACTAATGATCATAAATGCCCGGGCAGAATATGCACCTTCCTGAATAAAGTCGATGACTTTGGAGGCGATGAATACAGCTACAAGCGTATACAGAATTTTTTCTTTGGGGATGTAGATGAGAGAGAGCCCGATAATGACGAAGTCGATGCCCAGTAATACTCGTCCCATACTCCATCCATACTTGCGGTTGAGAATACGAGCGATAATGTCTGAACCGCCCGTCGTTCCACCCCAACGAAATACGATACCAAGGCCGGCTCCGAGGGTAACACCTGCATATAGTGCTGCTAACAGTAAGTCATTCTCGGTATGTAATGGTTCAATCCAGCCCAGATGAATCAACTTCTCAAACAACCACAGAAAAACAGTCAGTGCCCCGATTCCGATACCCGTATAGATCATCTGTCTGCCGCCCAAAATTTTGAGCCCGATCAGAAAGAGGGGAACATTCAGAATCAAGGTTGTAAGTGAAGGTGAGATGCCAAAAGCGTAATTGATCAGCACCGTAACCCCGGTGAGGCCACCTTCCATAAGCTGGTTGGGGATAATAAAATAGAGGAGCCCAAAGGCATATAAGGCTGTACCCAGCACGATGGGAAGAACCAGTTTAACTTGAACCCAGGTTTTGGCAGTGCTCATAAGATCCCTCGCTGTAGATAAATTAGAATGAAGAAGCAATCATTCCCATCTAGTATACCTGTTTATTGATTCTTTAAAAATGATTTGTCGCTGATGATGGTGGAAGTGAATCTAAATAACTGATATTATTAGGAACAAATACGACATCATTTCAAAAGGAGAATCCGTTCTCATGGAGAAAAGCATCGCAGAAATGCAGCGTGAGGTTGATCAGTATATCTCCCAGTTCAAGGAGGGGTATTTCAGTCCTCTGGCCATGTTGGCCCGGATGTCTGAAGAGGTTGGAGAGCTCGCCAGAGAAGTGAATCATGAATTCGGCGAGAAGCCTAAGAAATCTTCCGAAGCAGCCAATTCCATTGAACTTGAGCTTGGAGATATTTTATTTATCACGATTTGTTTTGCAAACTCACTGGGAATTGATCTGGCTGAGGCGCACGATAAAGTCATGCATAAATTTAACACCCGCGATGCCAATCGGTGGACTCCCAAAAACACCGATTAGGCGTAGATTACATATGCTGTACCATCACCCGATCGGGGAGGGTCAGCTTAATGATGAAACCGGAAGAATATATGCAGCAGGCTTACCGCTGTATATTGCAAAATGATTTTGAGCAGGCGATTCGCTGGTTCGAGTCAGCCATTCACGCTCATCCAAAACATGCGGAGCTACATTATCGCTGTTCCATTACACACGCCCGCAGCAAGCATCTTGTTCCAGCGCTTGAACATGCGCGTAAGGCAGTTGAATTGTCGCCAGGAACAGAAGAGTATATTTTGCATCTGCAGACATTAGAAGCAAAACAATTGACCTCCAGAGCGAAGTTGCTGTTGGAGCAGGCGGGTATTGCAACACAGGGGCGCTATGTGGAAGCGTCAACGCTTCTGCAAGAAGCGGTCAAACTTGATCCGCTCTCAGTGGAAGCTCATGTTATGCTTGCGCTGGCTTACAGTGATTTGAATGAATTTGACTATGCAATTCAGGCGCTGCGTGAGGCAATTTTGCTGGACCCACAGAATGGGCAACTGCATCAGATGTTACAGGAAATCAAGCAACGTATGAAATCCATTCAATAAGAATTCATTTTGCAAAGATTTCTTTTGAGTTGAAATGGATTCAACGATATGAACCAACATAGCGAGGAGATGCAGTCAATATGAGTGAAGTAATCAGAGTTGCCGTGATCGGAGCGGCTGGCCGTATGGGCCGTGAAGTTGTGAAATTGGTACTTCAGGACCCGGAATTGGAGCTTGCAGCGGCTGTCAACCGCTCCGGAGCAGGTACGGATGCAGGAACCCTTGTTGGTTTGCCAGAGTGTGGGGTGCTGGTGACTGATGATATCGAAATGGCTTTTGCCGAAACAAAACCTCAGGTTATGGTTGATTTTACAGTGCCTCAATATGCTTTTACACATACCGAGATCGCGATCCGTCATGGAGTCAGACCTGTCATGGGTGTTACCGGCTTTACGCCGGAGCAGATTGAACAGTTGGACAAGCAATGCCAGGACAAAGGAATTGGAGGGCTTATTGCCCCTAACTTCTCGATCGGTGCCATTCTGATGATGCGATTCGCAGCACAGGCTGCCAAACATATGCCAAATGTGGAGATTATCGAATATCACGGGGATCAGAAGCTGGATGCTCCTTCCGGAACAGCGATCAAAACTGCCGAACTGATTGCTGCCAATCGGGAAGAACTTCGTCAGGGTAACCCAAATGAGGAAGAAACCATTGAAGGATCACGCGGCGGTTATTACAACGGATTCCGAATTCACAGTGTACGATTGCCTGGTGTATTCGCGCAGCAGGAAGTTGTTTTCGGAGACTATGGACAGTCACTCAAAATTCGGCATGACTCCTACGAGCGCGCAGGTTATATGCCTGGTGTTAAGATTGGTGTGCAAAAGGTTATGGAATATACAGGAATGATCTACGGATTTGACCACTTTATCGACTAAAGGAGATTGTCATGTTGAAAATAGCATTTATCGCCCATGATCGTAAAAAAGAAGAGATGGTTAACTTCGTGACGGCATATGAGCCTGTTTTTACGGACCATCAATTGTATTCTACAGGAACAACGGGCCTTCGTATTATGGAAGGAACGTCTCTGAAGATTCATCGATTCGAATCAGGCCCATTGGGCGGAGATCAGCAGATTGGAGCTTTGGTTGCGCAAAATGAGATGGATCTGATTATTTTCCTGCGTGATCCACTGATGGCACAACCTCACGAGCCAGATATTAATGCGTTGTTGCGTCTTTGTGATGTGCAGGGAATTCCACTTGCCACCAATATCGCAACCGCTGAGATTCTGGTTAAGGCTCTGGATCGTGGCGATTTTGCCTGGAGAGAGCTGGTACATAAATACAAGCCGGAGGCTGGATTAAATTCGGGTGATTCCGAATGAGCCTGGATATTCTTATCTTTGGAGCACATGCGGACGATGCGGAGATTGGTATGGGTGGAACGATTGCCAAACATACCGCTGCTGGTTTGAAAGTAGGCGTGTGTGATCTGACTCGTGCTGAGATGTCTTCGAACGGAACAGTAGAGCGCAGAACCGAGGAAGCGGAGCAAGCCTCCCGCGTCCTCGGTCTTTCGTGTCGAACGAATCTGGGGCTTCCTGATCGTGGTTTGTATCTTACTCCTGAACATGTACAGGCGATAACGGCTGAGATACGGCGTCATGCCCCTAGGATGGTATTTGCTCCCTATTGGAAAGATCGTCATCCGGATCATGTCAATTGCAGTAAGCTTGTGCAGGAGGCTGTATTTAACGCCAAGCTTCGCAACTACATGCCGGACATGCCTGCCGTGCAGGTGAAGGAACTTTATTTTTACTTTATTAATGACATCGGGCCTACGGATTTGATTGTCGATATTACGGAACACTATGAGCAAAAAGAAGCTTCATTGCTCTCTTATCGTTCCCAATTCGAACTGGGAGCCGGAGCGGTCTCGACGCCATTGAATCAAGGGTATATTGAACGTGTAATAGCCCGTGATTCCTTGCTCGGACAACGCAGTCTCATACCGTTTGCAGAAGGGTTTGCTACAATTACACCTTACGTGGTTCATCAATTTGGCACGGGTGCCAAATAAACGATTTCACATTTTACGTTTAATGAAACGAAGGGTTTCATTATTCCGTTGCATTATATCAACCTGCTTAAGCGGGAGATCAAAGGAGCGTCCACAGGATGGATAAAAAGCTAAAAATCGGCATCACCTGTTATCCGTCCCTCGGCGGGTCTGGCGTTGTCGCAACGGAACTGGGCAAATTACTTGCCGAACAGGGGCATCAGGTTCATTTTATTGCCAACAGTATCCCGTTCAGACTGGGTACGTTCCAGAAGAATATTTTTTATCATGAAGTTGAAGTAAATGATTATTATGTGTTCCGTTACCCTCCGTATGACCTGTCACTGGCAACAAAGATGGCTCAGGTGGCTAAGTCACAGCAGCTCGATCTGCTGCATGTTCACTATGCCGTTCCACACGCAGTATGTGCCTTTCTTGCCAAACAAATGGTAGGGGATGGCCTGAAAGTGGTCACCACGTTACATGGAACGGATATTACGGTTCTGGCTCAGGATGAATCTCTGAAGGATCTGATCCGTCTAGCTATTAATGAAAGTGACGCGGTCACTGCAGTATCCAAAGATTTGATTCGGGAAACGGTCGAATTGCTGGATATTCAGCGTCCAATCGATCTAACCTATAACTTTATTGACAAACGAATATATTATCCGCGGGATGCTGCAAGTTTGCGAAGAGACTTTGCTGCGCCCGACGAAAAAATATTAATGCACATTTCCAACTTCCGACCGGTGAAGAGAACTCAGGATGTGGTAGAGGTCTTCCGTCAAGTACAGGAGCAGGTTCCAGCCAAACTGTTATTTGTAGGTGAAGGGCCTGATTTGCCGAAGATGCAATGGAAGATTAATGATCTCGGCTTGAATGATAAAGTTCATTTCCTTGGCAAACAGGATGACATTGCTCAAGTCATTTCCATGGCTGACGTGTTGATGCTTCCATCGGAGAAGGAAAGTTTCGGACTTGTGGCGCTCGAAGCAATGGCTTGTGGCGTACCCACGATCGGTTCACAGGCTGGAGGAATTCCGGAACTGGTCTTACACGGTAAGACGGGATTCTTATCCGCGATCGGGGATACACAATCCATGGCCGAGAACACAATCCGTTTGTTAACAGATGATCGTTTGGCTGCGGAGTTCAGGGAAGCATGCCTTCAACGCGCACATCACGACTTTTGCAATGATGCCATTCGGCATGAATATGAACAGATTTATTACCGGGTGCTGGGAAGAGAAGTTCCGAACTTGAAGCCGGTTTGCGGTTAATCAATGGGTTTGACGAAATTATACTGTGCATACCACAACAGGCAAGAGAAGAGGTGATATGTGGTGGTTCAATGGACACAGGTAGATCGTGAAATGGCAATTCAAAGCGAGAATGTACTCACAACATTAAACAAACATGGCTACAAGGCATATTGGGTAGGTGGTTGCGTTCGTGACGAATTGCTGGAACGAGTAGTAGACGACATGGATATCACGACATCTGCTTCTCCTCAGCAAGTCATGGAACTGTTTGACGATTGTATTCCTACAGGTTTGCAACACGGTACGGTTACCGTTCGTTCAGGCGGTTATTACTTTGAAGTGACCACATTTCGAACAGAATCCGAATATCAGGATAACCGCAGACCAGCTACGGTTCAATTTGTTCAGGATATCAAGGAAGACTTACAACGGCGTGACTTCACGATGAACGCTCTTGCTATGGACGTCACTGGGACAATCGTTGACCCGTTTGGTGGACAGGCAGATATCAAGGAAGAGCGAGTCAGATGTGTGGGTTCTGCGATGGAACGATTTGGTGAAGATGCACTGCGGATGCTCCGCTGTGTCCGGTTTGCTTCCGTATTTGATTTCAAAATTGCCCATAACACGTGGAAGGGTCTTGTAAGGCAGAAAGACCTGCTTCAACATATAGCAATGGAACGAGTACGCACCGAGATGGTAAAAATGATGTCGGGACCCCATCCATTAAGAGGATTGGAACTGTTATACAGAAGTGATGCGCTTGCGCACATCAAAGCGCCGGTTAGTTCGGCGCGTTTTAACAAGACGTTGTTATCCAATCTGGAACAGTTGTCAGGTCAGCATGTGTTGCTCCGCTGGTCACTCCTTCTGATTGCTGGCGGTTATAGCAAGGACGAAGGAGACGTATTATTACGTCAGTGGACATTCTCTAATGAACATCGTTCTCGTATAACAGGTGTCCTTCAGGTGGAGCAGTTGATTCATACTTCCGTTCAGGAGCAGAAGGATACGGTCAGTCTCCGTTCCGATTGGATCGTTACTGTTCTGGCTTGTGGTGTTCAGGCGGCGGATGATTGGCTTCAAATACAGTCTGTACTGCCAGCAGGATGGCGGAATCAGTCCGAACAGGCAGCAATGCAGGTTGTTTTGGTTCAAGAGCTTGCAGCCGAATGGAGTAAATCGATTCCTGTGCATGACTTGAAAGAGCTGGACATCACAGGGGAACAAGTGTTGCAAATGGTGCAGCGCAAAGGCGGGCCTTGGCTGGGTCAACTGATGAAACATTTGTTACGAGAAACAGCGATTGGAACGATAGAGAATCAGCATGCAGCACTAAGTGCAGAAGTGAAGCGGGTGGTTCAAGATGACCAAGCATGAAGATTTGCTACATATGTTATTAAATGCAGAAGGACGATTTGTATCGGGTGAAGAGATTAGTCGTAATCTGTCCATCAGTCGGACCGCTGTGTGGAAACATGTGAACAAGTTGCGAGACATGGGATATGAGTTTGAAGCGGTATCCCGCAAAGGATACCGTCTGGTAACGAAGCCGGATAGCATTGACGCTACTGCCCTCCAATTGGCACTTGATACAACCTTATTTGGCCGTAAGGCTGTTTTGTTGACTTCGACCCTGTCTACGCAAGGGGATGTTCTCAAGCTAGCTGAGAAAGGGCAGGCAGAAGGTGCTGTGGTCATTGCGGAAGAACAAACAGGAGGAAGAGGACGTTTCGGTCGACAGTGGTTCTCTCCTCCGGGTAAAGGAATCTGGATGAGTGTCCTGTTACGCCCTGATCTACCACTTCAGCATACGCCGCAGCTAACTTTATTAACAGGAGTGGCTGTATGTCGTGCCGTTCGAGCTTGTTCAGGAGCTGATGCAGGCATCAAATGGCCAAATGATGTGTTGATTGACGGACGTAAGGTATGTGGCATATTGCTTGAATCTACGGTGGAAGATCATGAAGTCAGATACTGCATTGCAGGTATAGGTGTTGACGTGAACTTTGATCCCGAGGATTATCCGGAAGATCTGACCACAATCGCTACTTCGCTCAAGATGGAGACGGGACAATCCGTTGATCGTACCAAACTAACGGCTGCCATTTTGACGGAGCTTGAACAATTGTATTTTTTGTATCAAAAAGAAGGGTTCGGCGTGATCTCAGCTCTATGGGAGGCCCTGTCCGTATCGATGAATCGAGAGATTACAGTGACTAATCCTCATGGTGTCATTGAAGGGAAGGCAATCGGTCTTGACCCTTCCGGGGCACTTATCGTGGATAAGCACGATGGAGAACATTCACTAATCATCTCTGGTGAGATTTCCTGGAAATCGTAAACAATTTGTCGAATTTTCACTGGTAAAATGAACATAAGACGTGAAGTTTGAGCAGAACTTTGGTATACTGTGTTCGTGAGGCGGTATCGGCTAATGCAGACCGAATTGCACTCCCGTAACAGTAACCTTTGTTCTGCTTTGATGTGTTTTATATAAGCAGACCGCAGTGCAAGAATGAAATACGTTTAAGTGAGTTGTTGGATTCTGCTCTGAGCCGAAGAGGACCGAGACAGAAGGGACGATCGCAAGTGACTCTTTTTTGACTTTTCGGGACTTTTTAGTGGAAAACTAAAAGGTTTTTTTGTTGCGTTTATTTGAAAAGAAGAAAGGAGCCATGAGAGAAAATGGCGAACAAACAAGCGTTGAATATTGTGAAAATGAAAAAATACAAGCAGGACGGCGTGCCGCTTACCATGATCACGGCTTACGATTATCCGACAGCTCTCCTAGCAGAGGAAGCAGGTATTGATCTGATCCTAGTTGGTGATTCACTCGGCAATGTAGTACTGGGTTATAACTCGACGCTTCCGGTGACCATTGACGACATGGTGTACCACACACGTTCCGTAGTGCGCGGTGCTGAGAAGACATTTATTGTGGCTGATATGCCTTTTATGACCTATCATGGCAGCGTGGATGAGACGCTTAAGGGTGTACGTCGACTGATGCAAGAGGGGCATGCCCATGCCGTTAAAATGGAAGGCGGAGTCGAGATAGCGGACACCGTTAGAGCAGTCGTGCAAGCAGGCGTGCCTGTTCTTGGACATATCGGACTTACACCTCAATCGGTTAATCAGATTGGTGGTTACCGCATTCAGGGCAAGGATGCAGCGGACGCGAAACGTCTGATGGACGAAGCCAAGGCCCTGGAAGCTGCAGGCGCGTTTGGAATTGTGCTTGAACTGGTTACGGAAGAAGTTGCACGGGCGATCTCGGAGGAACTGTCCATCCCTACCATCGGAATTGGAGCAGGACGGGGCTGTGATGGTCAGGTACTGGTATTCCACGATGTGGTTCAATACGCCTCTCCGTATACACCCAAACGATTTGTCAAAACCTATGGAGATGTGGGTACATTAATCAGAACGAGCATCGAAGCTTATGTGAAAGAAGTTAAAGATCGTTCGTTCCCGGCCGAAGAGCATGTATTCAATGCTGCGGATGGTGTTCTGGATCAACTGTACGGCGGACAACGCAAGGAAAAGGTGGGGAGTAACTCATGAAAGTATTACGGACAATCGCAGAGTTAAGACAGGAACTAAGCTTGAAGCGTCAAGCGATTCGGTCCAGTGCGTCCGTTGTAGGTCTGGTACCGACAATGGGTTATCTTCATCAAGGTCATGCAAGCTTGATGCAGGCAGCAAGAAAACAGAGCGATATCGTGGTATTAAGCATATTTGTTAATCCGATTCAATTCGGCCCTAATGAAGATTTTGACAGCTATCCGCGGGATGAAGCCAGAGATGTGGAAACAGCACGCTCACAAGGAGTAGATATCGTATTTATTCCCTCTGTTGAAGAGATGTATCCACAGGCAACACAAACGACCGTATCGGTCTCAAAACTGACGGAGCGCCTATGTGGCGCTTCCCGTCCGGGGCATTTTGACGGGGTAACGACCGTAGTCTCCAAACTGTTTAACATCGTACAGCCACAGCGTGCATTTTTTGGAATGAAAGACGCTCAGCAGGTTGCGGTCATTCAACAGATGGTGAATGATTTGAATATGCCTGTAGAAATTGTACCCTGTCCGATTGTTCGCGAAGAGGATGGGCTTGCCCTCAGTTCACGAAATGTCTATCTTAGCGCAGAACAGCGTACACAGGCATTGGTTCTGTCGAAGGCACTGCGTGCAGCTCAGGAAGCCGCAGATACAGGTGCAGCTATAAACGCTGCAGATATCCGTCGTATTCTGCGCGAGCAGATTGCAAGCTCACCGCTTGCCGTTATCGACTACGCCGAGATTCAGGCTTTTCCAAGTCTGGAGCCGCTCGCAGATCAGGAAGAAGTTCAAGGACGTGATGATCTGCTCATTGCACTTGCGGTGAAATTCGGAAAAACAAGATTGATTGACAATATAAGGTTGCAAAAATCGGAGGTATTGTCCCATGTTTAGAACACTGATGAAATCCAAAATCCACCGGGCTACGGTAACGGAAGCCAACTTGAACTATGTGGGTAGCATTACCATAGATGAAGACTTGATGGAAACATCCGACTTGATGGAAAACGAGAAAGTGCAAATTGTGAACAACAACAATGGTGCACGTCTGGAAACTTATGTGATTCCAGGACCGCGCGGGAGCGGGGTCATATGTCTTAACGGCGCAGCTGCACGTCTGGTGCAGCCTGGAGATAACGTCATTATCATTTCTTATGCCATGATGTCCCAAGAAGAGGCAAATACTCACAAACCAACCGTTGTATTTGTAGATGGACAGAATAAACCTGTACAAACGATGAAGCAGGAAGTCCACGCGACAATTATGTAATCGACTGGTAAGGAGAATGAAATCGGCCCTTGAAGCAAAAAATGAGTACAGGTCACTGCACTAATCCATTTTTTCAAGGGTGGGGATGCATCGATGTTCCAGCATGTTTTCGCAGAAATGAACGACATGTTAGATGAAATTATCAAGAGCTATCCTTCCGCTGAAGGCCTGAACAAACAAGAATTGCTGCAAAAGTGGAATTTGCTTAAGCGGATGAGTGACGGAATGCTGGATGAATGGCTGATGTTTGAAGAAAAGATGAGCCAGGTGAGGGAGCGGGAGATGGATAAGCCTGCTTCCCTTGAACCGGAACAGGAAGCTGTTACCGCTCTGCCTGAACTCCATCTGGAATGTTTCAGTCGTGGTCAGGGCTATTTCAAACTACAGATGTATCCGCAGGCGATCATGCAGTTCTCCCGGGTTGTGACCGACCATCCGGAGAGTGCATTGACTCGCTTTTACCTGGCGCTCTCGTATCTGAATCTGGAACAAATGGCGGAAGCGGGGACACATTTGCAGCAGATCATGTACCTTAAGGGTTCACCTCGCTTAAAAGGGCTTGTATGTAACGCCCTGGGCTGTATTCAAGCCAAGCTTGCGAATCCCGAAGCTGCATGTTCACTCTTTGCACAGGCCCTTCAGTATGACCCGACATTGACCGAACCACTGTACAACATGGAAGCTTGCAGGTTGAACAGGGGAAAATTGCAATATGCTAATCAGCTGACGACCCTTCATTAAGCGGGAATTCGGCGACAAAAAAACGGTGTTCCCTCCTTTGGCATAGCGGCGGGGACACCGCTTTTTTGTCAGTTAATTTTCAAATCCCCTTTTTTTTGCTATGCTGTAACATAGACTGGAATGGAAGGGACCGTACATTGCAATGAAATTTGCCGTATTGGATTTCGAAACAACCGGCACGCAGTCCGACGGTGAGATTATACAGGCCGGACTTGCCATCATAGATCATGACTACAGCATAACTCAAATATATAGTTCTTATGTGAACCCTGGTGTACCGATTCCCCCGTTTATTTCGGGGTTGACGGGTATTACCGATGAAGATGTAGCGGACGCTCCTTCACTCGAAGAGATGATGATGGAGATGGTTCCGCTGCTTAATGATGTGGTGCTAGTTGGACACAACGTCGCTTTTGATTTTCACTTTTTGCAGAATGCTCTTGACCGTTGCGGTTATTTGCCGTTCACTGGCCGTATTCTGGACACGATTGATTTTCTGAAGATTACATTCCCATCACTGGGTTCTTATCAACTCGGTTATGTGTCTTCCGAATTTGGATTTCAACATGATCGCCCTCACCAGGCAGACAGTGATGCACTGGCGACAGCCTATGTGCTGCTCAAGTGTCTGGATGAGTTAAAGGAATTACCGCTCATAACGATTCAGCGCCTCAGTGACCTGTTTGCACCAGAAGACAGTGACTTGGGCTGGTTTTTGGACGGGATGCGCAGTGAGAAGGAAGCAGAGCCGATTCAGGATCTGGACGGACATACCTATTATCGTCAGCTTGCTCTTAATGTAAGTGATTGGACCGACATTGGTGCACCACGCGATGAGCGGGAGGCTAACCCCCTTGATGGTGTAAGCTTCGAACAGTTTATGGACCAGGTTCGGGAGAACCTGAAGGATACACTGGATCATTACGAAGAGCGTGAAGCGCAGACTCAGATGTTCAGCAGTGTAAGGCAAGCCCTGGATGAAGAGAAACATCTCTTGATCGAAGCTGGAACGGGTACCGGTAAATCTCTAGGGTATCTGTTGCCTGCTATTTACGAAAGTGTGAAGCAAGAACAGAAAGTCATGGTCAGCACGCATACGATCAATCTGCAGGAGCAATTGAGAGAGCGGGACATTCCGATGCTGACTCAAGTGGTTCCGTTCCCGTTTAAGGCTGCTGTATTCAAAGGACGTGGACATTACCTGTGCCTGCGCAAATTTGAACACAAAATCAATAAACGTGAATTCGCCACACCTAAAGAGGATTATTTCACAGCTGCTCAGATGATCGTCTGGCTTACGCAGACCGAAACCGGAGATGATGAGGAACTTAACCTTAGCGGACGCGGAGGGGACTTCTGGGAGACCGTACAGAGCGAATCCGAATCATGTCTGGGAAGATCCTGTCCATGGTTCCGCAAATGTTTCTACCATCGTGCCAAACATGAGGCAGGGTTGTCTGATATCGTAATCACCAATCACTCCAAATTATTTACGGATGTGAAAGCCGCGCATCAGCTGCTGCCAGCCTATGAGAGTCTTGTAATCGATGAGGCACATCATCTGGAGGATGTCGCTGGTAAACATCTTGGAATGCATATGAAATATTTCACTTTGGTTCATACACTGACCCGCCTGTTTAAAGACAGTCGTAATGGTCAGCTGCCTATGCTTCGTTCGCAGTTATCCGGGCATGAAAATTCGGTGCAATGGGGCTCCATGGTGGACCAGATGTTCCCGCTCGCTCTTGAGGTCAAGGAACTGTGGGATCGTATGAGCGATGCCTTGTTTGGTCTGTTGCCTGAACGAAGTGATGCTTCACCGGGCGAGACGGGGCAATTTTCACTGCGTCTGAAAGCATCTCAGAAACCTGCAAAATGGCAGGAGTTGCAGGATCTGGAGAACCAGATCTATGTGACTCTGGGCGATTTGGTTCGCAAAGGGGACAAATTGCTGCTTGAAGTGAAAGAGGATCAGGATGATTATCAATCGGATAGTCTGATTACGGACATTACAGGATTACTGAAAGATCTGACCACATTGAAGGAGAATCTACGTTTCTTCATGCGAATGGATGACGCCAAAACGGTGTACTGGATGGAAGCCAGCGGCCAGTTCCGCAGTAAATCACTCCAGCTGTATGCCGTACCTGTAGATGTCAGTGCACAACTAAAGGATTTGTTTTTTGATAAAAAGAAAAGTGTTGTGCTTACTTCGGCTACGCTCTCTGTGGATAAGTCATTCCAGTTCATGATTGAGCAGCTCGGCTTACAGGAAGCCTCTGAGAATAATCGGTTGTTAACGTCGATGCTGCCATCACCTTTCAACTATCGCGATCAGGCACTTCTGGTGATTCCGCGTGATTTCCCAAGTGTGAAGGGTAGTGTGGGTGATGCGCACTTTGTTAATATGCTGGTGCAATCACTCGCAGAGACGGCAATTGCTACGCGTGGACGCATGATGGTTCTGTTTACTTCATACAAGATGTTGCGACAGGTCTATGATCCGCTGAAGGAGGCGCTGTCTGGCAACGACATCTCGTTGCTTGGTCAAGGCGTTGATAGTGGAAGTCGTTCCAAATTGACTCGCAGGTTCCAAGATGCCAAAGCAACAGTACTTCTGGGCACAAGCAGCTTCTGGGAGGGGGTAGATATCCCGGGAGAGGCTCTAACCTGTCTCGCTATAGTGCGACTGCCTTTCCAGCCGCCGAATCATCCGTTGGTGGAAGCCAAGAGTGAGTTGCTTCAGGAACAGAAGAAAAATCCGTTCATGAAACTGTCAGTGCCACAAGCGGTCATTCGTTTCAAGCAGGGATTTGGCCGATTGGTGCGTACAGCAAAGGACAGAGGAATTGTCATTGTTTATGATACACGTGTGATTGAAGCGTACTATGGTAAATTCTTTTTATATTCATTACCAGGTCCCAAAATGGAGCATATGCTCACGGAGCAGATGGTTCCACGAATCACCGAGTGGTTGGAAAAACCTGCTAATGAATAAGAATAATGGTTGTTTTGTTCGTTAAATCATTGCATGACACTATCGTTTGGCGTTAAACTTTATTAGATATTTCCGTATCCGATTAAAGCAGTTGCACGTAAGAACTTATAACCTAAATTACAAGGAGCATTCTGTATAAAATGTCACGTCTATCATTGAGTTTATACAGAATGCTCATCTTTTCATCTATTATTTTATCGTGGCCTTGGTAAGGGGGAGCAAGAATGAAATCGGATAAAATTTCGGAAGCGGTGGTACGACGTCTGCCTGTATACTTGCGCTATTTGAGCGAGTTGCACCAGCGTGAGGTGGCTACTGTTTCTTCTCAAGAGCTTGGACAAAGGCTGGATCTGAATCCGGCCCAAATTCGTAAAGACCTGGCTTACTTCGGTGATTTTGGTCGTAAAGGGATCGGGTATGATGTATCCTATTTGATCGAGAAAATTCGTCACATTCTCAAAATCGATCAGCAAATTAATGTAGCTCTGGTAGGTGCGGGTAACCTCGGACAGGCCTTGTCCAACTACAACGCATATCTGAAAGACAACATGAAGATTGTTGCTGTATTTGATGCATATGGACCGAAGATTGGTAGTCAAATCAACAGTTTGACGGTAAAACCAATGAATGAATTGACGGAAGCGGTTAAAACGGATAACATCCGCATCGGTATTATTACAGTTCCAGATACGGAAGCTCAAAATGTAGCCGATCAGCTTATTGAATCGGGAATTGAAGCGATCCTTAATTTTGCACCAACAATTCTAAAAACACCGCCGCATATCCGCATTCACCATGCTGACTTTACAACGGATCTGCTTAGTTTGGCCTATTACTTGGAGACTGGAAAGGACGACGAGGAAGATGACAACAAATAGATGGGTAATTCACAACGGCAAATTTGCCGTTAATGAAGGCGGCACAACATGGAACGTGGTCCACGGATACATGGTTGTTGAGAATGACAAGATTGTGCATATTGGTGAGACATTGCCGGATGAAGACAAAAATTGTACCAAAGTGGATGGAAAAGGACTGTTCTTCCTGCCGGGTCTGATCAATACGCATGGTCATGCAGCGATGTCGTTGCTCAGAGGGCACGGAGACGATCTTGCGTTGCAAGTATGGTTGCAGGAAAAAATGTGGCCGATGGAAGCGAAAATGACTTCAGAAGACGTATATTGGGGAACTTCACTATCGGTGCTTGAAATGTTGAAAGGCGGAACTACAGCTTTCCTGGACATGTACGATCACATGGATCAAGTTGCCAAAGTTGTGGAGCAATCCGGCGTTAGAGCAGCACTGGCACGTGGTGTGATTGGGCTATGCTCGGAAGAAGAGCAACTGCGGAAGCTGGAGGAGTCGGCAGCGTTTGCACGTGAGTGGAATGGACAGGCAGATGGTCGAATTACAACCGTAATCTCGCCACACGCACCATATACATGCCCTCCTGACTACATAGAGAAGCTTGTACAGGTCGCGAACGACCTAAACCTTCCTCTTCATACACATATGTCGGAAACGCTTCGTGAAGTCGAGCAGAACGTGGCTGATTATGGACTGCGTCCTGTAGCACATCTGGAGAAACTGGGCTTTTTCTCCCGTCCATCCCTGGTTGCACATGCGGTGCATCTGAATGACGAAGAGATTGAGATTCTGGCTCGTCATGATGTGGCTGTATCCCATAACCCGGGAAGTAACCTGAAACTCGCTTCCGGTGTTGCGCGTGTACCTGCGTTGCTGAAAGCAGGAGTTACCGTGTCACTCGGAACTGACGGACCAGCAAGTAACAACAACCTGGATATGTTCGAGGAAATGAGACTGGCTGCGTTGATTCATAAAGGCGTGTCTGGTGACCCGACGGCAGTGCCAGCGGGTGAAGCATTACTACTCGGAACTTCATATGGCGCCAAATCCATCTTCTTGAACAATACTGGAGCGCTTCAGGTCGGCATGAAGGCTGATTTTATCGCCTTGGACATTGAACAAGCACATTTCTATCCACATACAGACCTGATCTCACATACGATCTACTCGGCTTCTGCCAAAGATGTAGAGCACGTATGGGTGGATGGGAAACAAGTGGTGAAACATGGCGAATGTCTGACGCTGGATGAAGAGCGTATTTTGCGTGAGTCTCAATTGGCATTTGATGGTCTGCTTGCTCGTTAATTGCAGGATAGAGCATCATAGGGAAAGGAAGTTCGACTTTTGAAGAAAAAAAAGAAGTGGATATGGATTTCGCTGCTTGCACTGGTTCTGATTCTGTTTGGACTTCAGCGTTATTACGTCCATGTCACGCAGGACCAGCGCAAGGAAGAAGCGCTCGCCATACAGGCAGCACAGGAGCAACTGGGCATTACATCCTATGATGAATTGCGTAAGTACATCTGGGGAGACAAAGAAGGCTCTGATAACATCTACTGGACCCTGATCGGCAAAAACAAGGATAACCAGGATGTTATGGTCTGGGTTAAATTCGATGCAAACAATCAACCGGCTAAGGGTGCAAACGCTGTACACAGTGAGCTGCTGCAGAATGGCATGTCCGAAGCGCAGATCCGCAATCGCTTCAGTTCTGAAGTTCCTGCCGGCGAGATTAAGCGAATCATGCCTGGAGTTGTGAATGGAATATATGTGTGGCAAGTGTATTATAAAGACGGTACGCATAACCACTATCGTTTTTATCGTTTTAGCAACGGAGAACAGGTGGACCTGGTCTACACACTCCCGAACAGCTAGAACAAATAGAGTGACATAGCTAGAGAATGAATGAAACAAAAGAACCGGCAGACGGATATCCGACTGAACCGGTTCTTTGTGTTGCCCGTAAACTTAAATAATTTAAATAATTTAAATAGTTAAAATTAATAATTTATTCATATTTTCGCCTTCGAAATTGTATATACGATGTGATATACTCAGATATGTACTCAAAGTTACATTCAAAACAAATAAACCTGTCGAAATTATCGCAGGAGTCAATGTGCACATATTCTTATATACCAATAAGCCAGTAGGTTGGGCCAAAATCTGGGAGGGGTAATTCACTTGAAACTAAAAGTATTGCCTATTGCTTTAACTGCCGTCATTTCAGCCGTTGTGTTGTTTGGAGGTTGGTTTGTATATCGTCAGGTGGCTGTGCAGAATCCGATTGAAAAGATGGTTACCCAGTACGATGGAGTTAATGACGTTCAATTAACTATTAACCGCAATGACGTACAATTGAAACTGGATCTGCAACCTGATGTTGATTTGGGCAGACTGGTACAATATATTCACAAAGAAGGACAGACCCTGATTGGAACACGATCACTAAAATTGGACGTTGTGGATCATTCCAGTGAAGCACTGGAAAGTTGGTGGGGTGATGCGATGTTTACCGTAGCTCAGGCGATGGAGAACAAGCAATACACCGAGATTACACCAACGTTGTCAAAGATGGCGACCAATGGAATTAAGGTTAATACAGCGATGGATGACAACAATGTATATGTCAGTCTCAGAGACGGAGATGCCAGCAAGTTTATTATTCTGCCGCGTGTGCCCGGTCAGATAGGAGTGTGGCCTAATGCCTAAGTGGACAAAAGAAGTTGCCATCGGATTTTTTCCCGTATTGATTATTTTTCTTGCTTTTACTGGTGTTAATATTGTTCCGATTCTTATTGCAGCGGTGCTTGTCGGAGCTTTGCTGTTCATGATGCAAATGCGTGGCGGGATTACAGTAGGCGCTGCACAGGAACGTAAACGGAAGAAAAAAGGACCTTCCAAGCTCACTTTTGAAGAAATTGGCGGACAGGACAGTGCCAAGCAGGAATTGCGTGAAGCACTTGACTTTCTCATCAAACATGAAGAAATTCGGAAGTTCGGGATTCGCCCGTTAAAAGGGATCTTGCTGACGGGCCCTCCAGGGACAGGAAAAACGTTGATGGCCAAGGCTGCTGCCCATTACACCGATTCTGTTTTTGTAGCAGCATCTGGCAGTGAGTTCGTGGAAATGTATGTTGGTGTGGGTGCCAGCAGAATTCGGGATTTGTTCAAGGACGCGAGAACTCGTGCCACCAAGGAAAATAAGGAAAACGCTATTATATTTATCGATGAAATCGATGTCATCGGGGGGAAACGTGAGGGCGGTCAACAGCGTGAATATGATCAGACCCTCAATCAGCTCTTGACGGAAATGGATGGAATCTATTCTTCCGATACGCCGAGAATCCTTGTTATCGCTGCAACAAACCGCAAAGAGATGCTCGATAGCGCTCTGACGCGCCCGGGACGTTTTGACCGCCACATTCAAGTGGACTTGCCTGATAAAAAGGGCAGAAAGCATATTCTGGAACTGCATGCGGTGAATAAACCTCTGATGAAGGAAGTTAATCTGGAGAAAACAGCTGAAGAATCGTATGGTTTCTCCGGTGCACAGCTCGAAAGTGTGATGAACGAAGCAGCAATATACGCCATGCGGGACGGGCTGTTGAACATCGAACAGCGGCACTTGTCCCTGGCTATTGATAAAGTCATGATGGGTGAGAAGACAGACCGTGAGTCCAGTGTGGAAGAGAAGAAAAGGGTCGCCATTCATGAATTGGGACATGCCATTATGGCAGAACTCGTTCGTCCAGGCAGTGTAAGCCAGGTGGCACTCAGTCCGCGTGGTCAGGCGCTGGGATATGTGCGTCATAACCCTCAACAGGAACAGTTCCTCTATACGAAGCGCTTTCTGGAAGAGCAGATCATGATTGCACTCGGAGGAGCAGCTGCGGAGGAAATGTACTACGGTGGTCGTTCCACAGGTTCACGCAATGACTTCGATCAGGCAACCAATGTTGTACAGACCATGATGGCTTCGGGGTTGACCTCACTTGGGATTGTGAACATGGATATGGTCACAACCGAGGAACTGATGCGTGAGAATAAATTAATTCTGCAAGAACTGATGGAACAGACAAAGCGGTTGCTTGAAGAACAACGGACAATTTTCGACAATTCACTCGACATCTTAATTCGTGAGGAAGTTTTGTCCGGAGAGCAATTTCGTTGTCAATTTCGTGACAGTGCCCTTCTACCAGCATAATTTATTTATGCTGGTTATTTTTTTTTACATTTCACTCGTGCTAAGATATTATTATATGTTGGGTCGAAATTTGTAATTTTCGGCGAACAGGGTACAATAGAGAAATAGAGAACCGAAAGGATGGAGCAGAACCATGTTTTTCAAAAAAATAGGAGTTGTCGGCGGCGGTACGATGGGGCAAGGTATTTCCCAGATGCTCGCAGCCAAAGGACTTGATGTGCTTCTCGTGGAGCACACAACACAAAAGCTGGATCATGCATATGACATGATCGAAACCAATCTGGATAAACAACTGGAGAAATGGGCGATTACAAAAGCGGAGAAGAAATTGATTCTTTCCCGTATTACCAAGGTAGCTCATTTAGCTGAACTTGGAACTTGCGACATGGTCATTGAGACGATTTCAGAAGATCTGGATGCGAAAAAAGCAGTATTCAGCCAACTGGACCAAGTTTGTCCAAGCAATGTCATTCTGGCAAGTAATACATCCACGCTGAGTTTGACCGAGCTTGCAAGCTCGACCAAATACCCAGAGCGTGTTATTGGTATGCACTTTATTCACCCGGTATCCCGGGTTGATCTTGTAGAGATTATTCGTGGACTGAAAACTTCGGATACAACTTTCGAAGAGACCAGACGTTTTGTTGAAGAAGTAGCGGACAAAAAAGGAGTCATGATCTATGAATCACCTGGATTCGTAACTTCCCGCTTGATCTGTCTGCTGATTAACGAAGCGTTGCATGTATTGCAAGAAGGTGTTGCATCTGCTGAAGATATCGATGATGCAATGCGTATCGGATACAACTTCCAACATGGACCACTCGAAATGGCTGACCGTTTCGGATTGGATTCTGTTGAAGCTGCACTCGAAAGAATGTTCCGTGAATTCGGAGAATTGAAATATCGTCCTTCTACAGTCCTGAAGAAAATGGTGCGTGCAGGACACCTGGGTGTCAAAACAGGCGAAGGATTCTTCAAGTACGACAAGGATGGTGACCGACTGTGAAAGTACTCGTAATTAATGCGGGGAGTTCCTCGCTCAAATATCAACTGTATAATATGACTGACGAATCTGTCCTGGCTAAAGGTCTGGTAGAGCGGATCGGAATGGATTCCTCCATTCTGACGCACAAACCAACAGGCCGTGAGGATGTTACAGAAGTTAGTGAAATTCTGGAACACACAACAGCAATCCGTAAAGTCATTGATATTTTGACTCACAAAGAAAATGGTGTACTGGATTCTGTAAGTGAAATTCAAGCTGTTGGACACCGTGTTGTTCACGGTGGTGAAGCATTTAAAGAATCTGCACTGGTAGATGATGCAGCCAAAGCTGAAATTCGTCGTTTGTTCGACTTGGCTCCACTTCATAACCCTGCAGCAATGATGGGTATTCGTGCGGCTGAATTAAATATGCCAGGTGTGCCTCAGGTAATGGTCTTTGATACAGCGTTCCATCAGACGATGCCTGAAAAAGCTTACCTGTATGCCATTCCGCGTGTACTTTACAAAAAATATAAAGTACGTCGCTACGGGGCACATGGTACTTCCCATGATTTCGTAAGCAAGGCAGCTGCTGAATATCTGGATCGTCCAGTGGAAGATCTGAAAATCATCACTTGTCACGTGGGTAACGGTGGTAGTGTAACAGCAGTTAAAGGTGGCGTATCCGTGGATACTTCGATGGGTATGACTCCGCTTGAGGGACTGATGATGGGAACGCGTTCTGGTGACCTCGACCCAGCCATCGTACCTTATGTAATGAACAAGGAAGAACTGAGCGTAAGCGAAGTGAACTCCATGTTGAACAAACACAGTGGATTGCTTGCGATCTCGGGAATCAGCAGTGACATGCGTGAGATTACGGAAGGTATGGAGAATGGCGATGCCAACTCCACGCTTGCTTTTGAAATGTACGAATACCGTCTGCGTAAATACATCGGCTCATATGCAGCTGCAATGAACGGTGTAGACGTGATCGTCTTTACGGCTGGTGTAGGTGAGAACTCCGTTGTACTTCGCCAAAAAGTATGTGAGCAGCTCACTTATCTGGGTGTTGAACTGGATGAAGCGTTGAATGCCATTCGTTCCGGCGAACCACGCCGGATCACAACAGCGAATTCCAAAGTGGAAGTTCTCGTTGTGCCAACTAACGAAGAATTGGTAATTGCACGTGATACACACCGAATCGTATTGAATTCTCAGTAATCTAACTGTAAAGTAAATATAGAATGACAAGGAAGTGCAGAGGACAGGCATAAGCCTGCCCGCTGCATTTTCAAATTCAGGAACCAAGGGGAGATATGGGCATGAATACGAATTGTGTAATTCGTAATGTGAACGAGCATGTGGGCGAAACCGTAACAATCGGTGCCTGGATTAACAACAAACGTTCCAGCGGTAAAATTCAGTTTTTGCAGCTGCGTGATGGAACCGGATATATCCAAGGGGTTGTTGTAAAAAGTGAAGTTAGTGAAGAGATCTGGAACAATGCCAAGAGCCTGACACAAGAAAGCTCTTTGTATGTTACAGGTATTATTCGTGAAGAACCTCGCAGTGCGTCTGGTTACGAGATGACTGTTACAGGGGTTGAGATCATTCACCTGACTGAAAACTATCCAATTACGCCTAAAGAGCATGGTGTTGATTTCTTGATGGACCATCGTCACCTGTGGCTTCGTTCAACGAAGCAACGTGCGGTTATGGTGATTCGAGCAGAGATTATTCGCGCTGTTCAGCAGTTCTTTGATGGTAACGGATTCACACAAGTTGATCCTCCGATTTTGACACCATCGTCTGCGGAAGGAACAACGAACCTGTTCCACATCAAATACTTTGATGAAGATGCTTATCTGACACAAAGTGGTCAATTGTATATGGAAGCTGCAGCCATGGCGCTGGGCAAGGTATATTCCTTCGGTCCAACATTCCGCGCTGAGAAGTCCAAAACACGTCGCCACTTGATTGAGTTCTGGATGATTGAGCCGGAAATGGCATTTGTAGATCATGAGGAAAGTCTGCGCGTACAAGAGAAATTTATCGCTCATGTCGTTCAATCCGTGGTGAAAAACTGCCGTGCAGAACTGGAATCTATCGGTCGTGACGTATCCAAACTCGAAGGCATTGTAGCTCCATTCCCGCGTATTACGTATGATGAAGCAATTGAATTCCTGCATGGTCAAGGCTTTGATATTCCTTGGGGAGAAGACTTTGGTGCACCGCACGAAACAGCAATTGCTGAGAAGTACAATACACCGGTCTTTATCACGCATTACCCTGCTGGAATCAAAGCATTCTACATGAAACCAGATCCGAATCGTCCAGAAGTTGTTCTCTGTGCTGATATGATTGCACCAGAAGGATACGGAGAGATTATTGGCGGTTCGCAGCGTATCGATGATCCGGAATTGATGCAACAACGTTTTGAGGAGCACAATCTCTCGGATGAAGCTTACCAATGGTATCTGGATTTGCGTAAATACGGATCGGTTCCTCACTCCGGTTTCGGTCTGGGATTGGAGCGGACGGTAGCATGGATCTGTGGATTGGATCATGTACGTGAAACAATCGCATTCCCACGTATGCTCTATCGTCTGTACCCTTAATGCTTAACCGAGGAGCATCTATGGAAGACACCACATCCAAAGCTTGGTTGGATGGAGCAGCTTATGGCATGACATCGGGTACAGCCCATCTGCCGTATGCCTTGTTACGTTTTTATCACCAGCTTGGTCTATCAGATGCAGAAGTGCTTCTTCTGATTCAACTGCTAGGGTTCCGTCAGGCAGAGTTCAATGAGTTTCCTACGCTTGAAGAGCTTGCGGCGCGCATGGGACTTGCACCTGAAGGCATTGCCAGAATGTTGCAACGTCTGATGAGGGATGGGTATATTGCTATTGACGAGCACCGTGACGAAGAACGGGACATCCAGTACGAGCGATATGACTTACATGGATTATATGCCAAGCTTGCAGCGTGCACTGCTGAAGAAGTAGCCGCATTCCGTGCGGAGCAGCAGAGTATCAATACAGCACGTCAAGATTCGAACAGTGTTCAAAAAGAAGAGGAAGAACGGAATATGTTCTCCATCTTTGAAAAAGAATTTGGACGTCCGCTCTCTCCAATGGAGTGCGAGACAATATCCAGCTGGTTGGATCAGGACCGTTATCAAGAGGAATTGATTCTAATGGCTCTGAAGGAAGCGGTTTTTGCAGGCAAAGTACATTTCCGGTATATCGATCGAATACTGCTTGAGTGGAGTCGCAATCGTGTCAAGACCGTTCAAGACGCGAAGGCGTACACGCAGCGGTTTCGTAATGGTGGACGTTAATTCCAGCGTAGGCAGGGACAAGAAACAGGCCAGAAGTCATTCTGTGCCTGTTTTTTTTGGATTAAAGATTGGATGAGTGATCAGCAACATCAACCTTTCAGGCAATGATTTCATTTTGTTTTACAAAAATTTGATAGATCACGCAGGGGTTAACGCACAAGCTGTCGTCTATTGTATTGGAGAGGAGGGGAGAGTTATTGATGAAGCGCGCGTAATCGAACAAATCCGTCAAGGAGATACATCCCAGATGCGTACTCTGATTGATAAGTATAGCCAGCATGTATATCATGTGGCCTATTCCGTACTCAGGAACGATCAGGAAGCACAGGATGCAGCTCAGGAGGCGTTCATACAGATGTATAAATCTCTCCCCGACTACCGTTCTGAAGGTTTCAAAACGTGGTTAACCCGAATTGCCTTTCACAAAGCGATTGATGCCAAACGCAAGCTGGGCAGACGAACTGCTGAGGATCTGGGTGGAGAAGAAAAAATAATCAATATGCCCGGACGGGATGAAGACGTTCTTACCCGTCTCGTTCGTGAAGAGCGTCAGGATAAACTTCGCGAACGAATTAATCAGTTGCCTGCTCAGCATCGTGACATTATCACTGCGTATTATCTAAGCGAAAAAAATTATGAGCAGATTGCCAGTGATGCACAGGTGGCTGTGAAGACCGTGGAATCCCGCTTGTATCGTGCCCGGCAGTGGATTCGAAAACATTGGAAGGAGGATGAATGGCGTGAGTAAACAGGAGAAGTATACCGCTGCGCAATGGACTGATTATATTGAAGGCCATATGAGTGAAACTCAAGCGAACCAAATGGAACAGCTTCTGATGGAAGATCCGGATGCGATTGACATCTATCTGGAAGCGCTTGGTATCCATGGAGAACTGCCTCCGCTACATGACCCAACAGGGTTTGCGGATTCAGTCATGCATCGGATTGAGGGCATTCAATCACCCAAGGTACAACGCAAATCCCGTGCTGGACGAAACCGGCGCTGGCTTGATCATAAAGTGTTCCATTACGCGGTAGCGGCCTGTTTGACATTGATCTTCCTCTCGTCTGGACTTTTTGACAAGGTAGCACCATATCACAAGTTCCAAGATGGCGACCACAGAGGGTCATTTACCGAGAAATGGACGGAGACAGCCACTTCATGGCTGGATAACTTCAAGCCTAAACCATAAATGGTTTCGCATTGCCTGAAAAGAAAGGATGACGACTGTGCACTCAGATCGTAACAAATTACTCGCATTTCTATTAAACCTGATACCCGGTCTTGGTTTCATGTATTGGGGACGGGCCGCAAGGGCTGTGATTTATCCATTGCTTTTCTTCGGAACAGCTGTTGGCTCATTCATGCTAGCAATGGTCACTAATGATCAAGATTTAATGATTATCGGTGCACTTTTTGCCGCTTTCTTCTGGGGGATCAGTATGCTGGACATGATTATTGTTTTGCTCCGTGCACCTTCTGCCCGAGATGCTCATTATAGGGGATACGGTGCGCCTTATGGAGCTCCTCCACACCAAGGAGCAGCCTACCAGGGAGCATACATGGGTCAGCAAGGGCCTATGGAGCAGATGAATGAAGATGAGCTACATCAACATCCAGGTGGTGGATATGGCCATCCTGAGGGTCCCTATGGTCAACCCATGTATCGAAAAGGCAGTGAGGGTGAACGATTCTTCACCATTTTGCTATCATTTGTTCCAGGATTGGGACATCTTCACCTGGGATTGTTGCATCGTGGGTTGTCCTTCCTGATGGCGTTCTTTGGTTCATTTGCCATGATGGTTTTTGTAGCTTCGATCACCAATGAATCGGTATTTTTAATGTTCTTACTCATTCTGCCTGTAATATGGGTATACTGCATGTTTGATGCGGTGCAACATGTCCACCGTAAGCAGGCTGGTGAGGTGTTGCAGGATCGGACATTATTTGAGGAATTGGAGATGGGTAGAGTAGCCGGACGACGTAGCAAAGTGCTTGCAACGCTGCTATCCGCTTTTCCAGGTGCAGGTCATCTATATCTGGGATTGCAAAAAAGAGGCATGCAATTGATGTTCCTGTTCCTGGGCAGCATCTATGTTCTGGACCTGCTTCACTTATCGGTGTTTCTGTTCATGATTCCACTGATCTGGTTCTACAGCTTCTTTGACGGACTACAGTGCTCCAGTCGTTATGGACGCGAGCCACTGATAGATCAACCGATCTTCAAGGACTGGGCCCGCCATCAGCGCCTGATTGGATTCGGGATTGCAGCACTAGGTCTATATTATCTGACGATCCGACTTGTCATTCCACAGCTGAATGAGCTGTTCCCTAATGCATTTATGACATACGAGATTCGTTCCTATTTGAACACTGTCATTGTATCCTTGCTGCTCATTTTTGGCGGTTTGAAACTGCTGTTTGGCAAGCAGAGGGGGACGGGTATCCATAGTGCTGCTCAAGGAGATGATGAGGGAGCAGACAGTCTCTTTTTATTCAAGGATCGGGATGATCGACTGTAATTTACTATCCAAGTTAAATAAAGATTATTTACACTGACACTTCGATGACAGAGCAACCTTTCAATCGCTGTTATCCCATAACAAAAAAACACGCCAAGGGCTATGTATACCAGCCTTGGCGTGTTTTTGGTTGTGCAGCTTTGATTTCGAATAAATGATTGCTATTTCGTGGCGCCCTTCAACAGAAGTTGACGGTACATCACTTCGAACAGGAACTCGAACGCTTCCAGATGACGTTTCGCTTCAAAAGCATCTTTACCCCACGCATATATGCCGTGGTTCCGAAGCAAGATCCCTGGTACGTTGGCATCAAGTACACCTGGCACCAATTCAGCGATAGATGGAATATCTGCAAAGTTAGGCAGGACAGGTACACGAATCTCCGCATTTTCTTCCCAAATGTTGAAAGCCTTGATCAATTCGATTCCTTGAATCGGTACGTGTCCATCTGCTCCAAAGAATTCACTGATCAGGTTGTTAAACACCGTATGCACGTGGAATACAGCACCACAGCCGGTCAAACGATAGATTTCACAGTGAATCAACGTTTCGGCACTTGGTTTCAACGTTGTTGTTTCAATCGCTTTGCCGTGTTTGTCCACAAAAAGAAAGTCTTCCGGTGTGCGAAGAGATTTGTCTTTGCCTGAGGCGGTAACCGCAAAATAAAATTGCTCCGGGTCAAAATCTCCTACACGCATCGACAGATTGCCACTTGTTCCGGGGAACCAGTTACGACTTGCGAACAATGCTTTAATATCAGCCAGTTCTTCAAGGACCTGACGTTTGTGTTCCAATGTAATCTTTTCAAAGCCCATCGTTTACAGCACTCCTTGTGTTTGCTTCTGTTTCATATCTTCGATGATATCGTAAAAGGTAGCGAATGGCACATGGTCCACACCAAGTTCAATACATTTGTCCGTCAAAATGGAGCGAGAGTAGACAAGATCGGCAATCTTTGCACCTTCAAAATCTGTCAGACTGTCTCCAATGAGGATTCGATTATATTGTTCTTCCGGGAAGGTACGAATCACTGTTGTTTTACACATGCCGCAGCCTTTCTCACAAGGAGGCTGGCAGGGATTCGGCCATTCAATCCGAATGGTTTCACCCGAGAAGTCAGCTCCGTTGCAATAGACATGATCCTTAGGGATATCGAATGGCGCGAGTAAGGGTTCGATAAAGAAGTCCATACCACCGCTGGTTACATTGAATTCAATCCCTTCGCTGCGAACGTAGTCAAGAAACTCGCTGAATCCTTCACGGATCCCAGCTTGTCCAAGCACAAATTCCACAATTTCATCTTTTTGCGATGCGGGCAACAGAGCAAACATGGCTCCAACACCTTCACGCAGCGAAATGTTCTGCTCAATCGTATCTTTCATAATCGCTTCAATGCCCTCAGGCTTGAAATGTTTCATGATTGCGACAATATTGTCCGAGAGGGTAATCGTACCGTCAAAATCACAGAAAATGACTGTTTTTTTATCACTTCTCATCGTTCGCCACCCCACAGATCCAGTGCGCTTTTCAGTTCCGGATGCTCGGTTGCATACTGAGCAAGTGGAATGGAACGCTGAGCTGCCTCGATCGCTTGCAGGAATGCACGTCCACCTGCTTCAGTGCCCATAGGATGCCCATGAATACCGCCGCCAGCATTAACGATGACATCCGTGCCAAAGTCGCGCAAAATAAGCGGTACAAGGCCTGGATGGATACCGGCTGAGGGTACTGGCATGCTGGTTCTTACAGGCAAATCAGCTGTCAGTAATTGCTCTGTGATTGCCATATTTTCTTCCTTCGGCATCGTAACCGAACCATAAGGAGAAGGGAAGAGCACCAGATCGGCACCCGCAAGACGCATCAACTGGCCAAGTACAACCGAAGCCGAGATGCCGTAATATGGTGAAGGATACAATGCACCCGCAAGTGCAGGGTGAGCCATAATTGGCACATTGATATCTGGATCACTGCTGAGTTCATGCAGGACATCATATCCGTAAGACAATACGTTGAACAACAAGGCATTGGCTCCTGCGCCGATGGCACGTTCAGCTTGCTCTTTCAGACGAGATGTAGGCCCTGTGAGATTGGTTGCATACAGAAGTTTCTTGCCAGTCTCCTGGCGTGCCTGTTCGGCAGCTTTCATGCAGACCTCGACTCTTTTTTCGATGGGAGTCAATTTATTCTCAAACAGAATCTCATCGTCCTTGATCAGATCAACGCCCCCAAGGGCCTGACGAATAAATTGTTCACGCAGTTCATCTGCATTTAGCCCAATAACTGACTTGAAGATACTCATTAACAGTGGACGATCATGCACACCAAGCAGATCACGAACACCATTCAGTCCAAACTTGGGTCCCGGGAATGCACTGAGGAAACCATCCGAGAAACCAAGCTTTGTTATTTTGATCCGGCCATCCATTGAGATTTTGCCAAAGACCGTCACGAGCAGGGCAGGGATATCACGACTGAAGTTAATATCGGGATATCCGATGGTAATATCGGCGTAACGCTCACCTGCAGCCATTCCTTCAGCTTCATGGACTTCTACGCTGATTACTTCACCCAGATGTTTCTGCATCGCTTCACGCTGGGCTTGCGGCAACTCAGTCCAGCTACCAACGGTCATGCCAATCGCGATGGACTGAGCCTTCTTGCGAAAGTCTGCATGATCATCATGCAGACGATATGTGGCTGTGCACATGTTATTCATTTTAAATCCCCTTCCAAAGCAGCTCCCATCTCCCGTGAGCGCTCTGCACAGCGGTTGACGGCTGCGATTACATTTTCAAAGAAATCTCCTTCGTCCAGCGTTTTCAGTGCTGCCTGGGTTGCCCCTCCCGGGGATGTCACATCACTACGAAGCTTCATCGGTTCCAAACCGGTTTGTTGTACCATACGTGACGCGCCAAGCACCGTCTGAACAGTGAGATCACGAGATTGCTGGCTGGATAAACCACCACGAATACCTGCGGCAATCATGGCCTCCATTAAATAGTATACATAAGCAGGGCCGCTTCCGGAAATCCCAGTGAGCACTTCGAGTTTATCTTCAGGTACGATAGTCACGATACCAACCGCTTCAAACATGGTCATCACCGTACTGCGCTGATCATCCGTAATCTCCGCAGAGAAGGCAAGACCGGTTGCACCAAGTCCAATGGTACTGGATGTATTTGGCATGGTTCTCGCGATCGGTTGTTTACGACCAAGCAAGGACTGCATCGTGCGGATTGATAATCCGGCGATGACAGACACGATCAGTTGATCCGGTGATAACAGTGGCCCAAGTTCGCGCAGCGCTGCGGCAGCATCTTTGGGTTTCATACAGAGTACAATGACCGGAGTGGAGGCAAGGTGATCCAGAGATTGTGAAGCCGTTCCGGTATGTACTGCATAACGGTTACTGAGCTCCTCCTGACGTTTCTGGTTGCTGCGGTTCAGCATCGTAATATCCTGAGGACGAACGACTAGGCGGGAGATCAGTCCGCGCACGATGGCTTCAGCCATCGCGCCTGCTCCGTGGAAAGTAATCTTCTGTTGTAGTAACGTCTGTTGCTCTTGACTCATATTTATCGTTCCTCCTATATAACTGGTGCTGGGATATTATTGACGAATCTGTCCATTGCCTGTAATCCGATATTTGGTTGACGTCAGTGCTGGCAATCCCATCGGTCCACGTGCATGCAGTTTCTGGGTACTGATTCCGATTTCGGCTCCATAGCCAAATTCAAACCCGTCGGTGAAACGTGTGGACGCATTGTGATAGACGGCTGCTGCATCCACATCATGCATGAAGCGCTCTGCATGGGCTGTATCCCGCGTTACGATACACTCGGAATGTTTGGTTCCGTAATGTGCGATGTGCTGCATCGCTTCGTCCAGGTTCTCGACAACACGGATATTTAAAATATAATCGTTGTACTCGGTCGCATAGTCTTCCTCGGTTGCCTCAAGGGCAGAAGGGACAAGACGGCGCACGGTGTCGCAACCTTTCAAGACCACATTGGCCTCACGGAATTGCTCGGCAAGAGCAGGCAGATGCTCTTCCGCATATGCTGCATGCAGCAGCAATGTTTCCATGGAGTTACATACGGATGGACGTTGTGCCTTGGCATTGATGGCAATTTCGGCAGCCATAACTGGATCGGCTGATTCATCCACATAGGTATGACAGATACCCGCCCCAGTTTCAATTACAGGTACGGTTGCATTGGCAACCACATTACGAATGAGGGAAGCCCCGCCGCGTGGAATGATGACGTCCAGCAGTCCGTTCAACTTGAGCATCTCATCTACGGAAGCACGATCTGCATCTTCAATCAATTGCAAAGCATCAGCAGGCATGTCTGTCGTTGTGAGTGCCTGATGCAGCACCTCCACAATTTTACGATTGGAGGACAGGGCAGAGGAGCCGCCGCGCAGAAGCACCGCATTACCTGTTTTGAGACATAATCCGGCTGCGTCTACAGTTACATTAGGACGAGCTTCGTAGATGATGCCAATCAGGCCAATCGGCACTCTTAATTTTTCAACATGTAATCCGTTTGGACGGGTAAATGTCTCTAACACTTCACCGACTGGATCAGGCAGATCTGCAATCTGACGTAATCCTTCAGCAATGCCAGCAATGCGCTCCTTATTAAGTGCGAGCCGATCCAGCATGGATTCCGGCGTGCCTTGTTCTCTGCCGCGTTCCAGATCTTCGGCGTTTGCCGTAATGATGGAATCCGTCTCCTTAATCAAAGCATCTGCCATGACACGCAGGGCCGTATTTTTCTGTTCTGTATTCAATCGGTTCAGCTGTGGAACCGTGGCTTGAGCTTTGATGGCTTTTTCTCTGACTTCACTCATCGTAATTCCTCCTCATATATATAAAGTTAAGTATTTCAAACACTATATAACTTCTTGTTTATTTTAACGTAATCCATTCGTCTCTATGAATAACCTCAAGTCTATGGATGCTTGCAAGTTGTTTCATCACTTCGCCACTGGGAAGTCCGGCAATAAGTCGAAGCTGGTCATCATCATAATTGACAATACCGCGACCAAGCAAGGTTTCATCCAATCCAATGACCTCTACGACGTCTCCTGCATGGAACGTTCCCAGTACGCGTTTGACCCCTACAGGCAGAAGACTGTGCCCCCCATGGACAAGAGCTTCTTCAGCACCATCATCCACAACGACGGTTCCCAGTGGAGTAGACATGAAGCCAAGCCACTGCTTTTTACGGGATAACGAAGCGAGTCGTGTCTCAAAGTAAGTTCCTTTGCCCGTGCCATCAACCGCTTTCTGCATATCTCCGGGTTCTTTCACACTTCCCACGAATACAGGTACGCCTCCACGTGTAGCAACCTTGGCTGCATCAACTTTGGATCGCATGCCGCCTGTGCCAACCGCTGAACCTGAACCGCCGGCAAAAGCGTAGATCTCCGCCGTTATCTCGGGGATACGGTCGTAACGCACGGCAGAAGGATCTTTACGCGGGTCTGCGGTGTACAGGCCGTTGGTATCCGTAAGAATAATTAGATGCTGTGCCTTCACCAGGTTTGCAACCAATGCGGACAACAGATCGTTATCCCCGAACTTCAATTCGTCCACCGATACTGTATCATTCTCATTGAAAATCGGAATCACTCGCTGTTTGAGCAGTTCCTCCACGGTCATGCCTGCATTACCCATACGTTTACGACTGTGAAAGTCTGTACGAGTTAACAGAATTTGCGCTGTAGTAACGCGGTGCGCTGCAAAAGCCTGTTGATATGCCTGCATCAATAATGCCTGCCCAACGGCCGCTGCAGCTTGTTTCTCATGCAACTGTTTAGGCCGCTGAGGGTAACCAATCTCCCGGAATCCGGCAGCTACCGCTCCAGACGTGACCAGAAGTACTTCATGACCCTGATCAGCCAATGCTGCAATTTCTCCGGCAAAAAAAGTGATCGCACTGCGATCCAGACCGCCTTCTTCTGTGGTAAGCGAGCTGCTTCCAATCTTAACTACAATACGTGAAGTCATGGTTTCACTTCCTTAAACATGATTAATAAGTGCTTCTGGAGCAGGCTTTAGCGGGTACAAAAAAAACTCCCGCCCTTTAGTTAAAAAGGACGAAAGTTTGTTACTTCCGCGGTACCACCTTTATTGATGATTAGATCATCCGGCTTCATGCCCTGTAACAGAAGGCACTGTCCTGTACGTAACAGGCCGCTCAGGGGTAGGTTTCAGAGAAGAGCCGCGGTAAATTCTTTCAGCAGGGTGGAATTTACTCTCTGTGCGCGACTGATATTCTCTTACTGGTCCCGTCATCACGTTTCGTTCAATATTTCTTATAACATACCATGGAAACTTGGCATATGCAAAGGGGTTATGGTCCTGTAAATTACTTGAATAAGTTCAGCTTGCCAATCCGTTCCACAGCTTCGCGTAATCGGTTTTCATCACTTAGCAATCCTGCGCGCACATAGCCTTCACCATGCGAACCAAAACCAATACCAGGGGCTACGGCCACCTTGGCTTCTCGCAGTAACAAGTCTGCAAATGAAGCGGAGGTATAACCGGCCGGTACAGGCAACCAGCTGAAGAATGAACCTGCGGGTTTCGAAGCTTGCCAGCCTATCGAGGAAAGAGCGTCATAAAATGCATTACGACGGGATTCGTAACGTGAAACCAGCGAAGTGACACATTCCTGAGATCCAGTAAGTGCTTCCGTTGCCGCAGCTTGAATCCCACCGAAAAGACTGACATAAATATGATCCTGAAGCAGATTAATTTTAGAGACAATCTCTGCGTTACCTAGCGCGAATCCAACACGCCATCCAGCCATATTGTACGTTTTGGATAACGTATAGAATTCAATGCCCACTTCTTTGGCACCAGGGGCTTGTAGGAAACTTACTGGACGATGTCCGTCGAATCCAATCGCACCGTAAGCAAAGTCGCTGGCAACGACGATTTGATTTTGAATGGCAAATTCAACCGTATCTTCGTAGAACGAAAGTGGAGCCGTTGCCGACGTTGGATTGTTGGGATAGTTGAGGAACATCAGCTTGGCCTTCTCCCGATCTTCGGCTGAAACAGCTTCATAATCCGGCAGGAATGCATTGGACTCCAGCAAAGGCATAAATGACATGTTTGCTTTGGCGAGTGCAACACCAGACCAGTAATCCGGGTAACCGGGATCGGGAACAAGAACGGTGTCACCGGGGTTAAGCAGGACCTGAGGTAACTGAACCAGTCCTGTTTTGCCCCCGAACAGAATGGCTACTTCAGTCTCGGGATCCAGATCAACGTTGTAATCTTCCTTATAACGTTTGGCGACAGCTTCCTTCAGGAAAGAGAACCCTCTAAAAGGGGAGTATTTGTGGTAGAGGGGATTCTCAGCCGACTCTTGCAATGTTTTCACAATATGGGGGGGTGTAGGTGTATCCGGGTTCCCCTGACCCAGATTGATCACGTCATGTCCACTTGCGATTTCACGATTTACATTTTGAACAAGGGTAGCAAAAAATTGTGTTGGCAGCTGTGTCATTACATCAGAAGTTGGTATCGTAAAGGCTGAACGAGCAGTTATATGGTCTGAATGGGTCATTATATTCATCACTCCGGTTATTAAAAATGGCAAATAGTTCTCATTAATTTATCACGCCAATCCCGAGCTGTATAGAGGGAAATGCACTTGAATCTACAGTACATAGGAGCAAAGAGCGGAGTATTGTACAAAACTGAAAGTGCGCATTTAGTTTTGTCCATTGAGCTGAGAGAAGCCATGTTTTATGATAATATCCGATAATGATAATCAATATCATTAAATTATATTGCACAATGCACATGATACAGGGGGAGAAATAGCAATGAAAAAGGGCATACGAAATACGGCAGTACTATTTACGATTACGTGGTTATCCATTCTGCTGCTGGCTTGTGGAAATCAGGCTACAACACCTGCTGCTGGCTCAGATGATTCCAAAGCAGCTACAGAAACACAGGCTGATGGAAAGACAACCAATGAGGAACAGACCGCAACGGAAGAGACAGATGAGGGGGAGACCCGGGTATTCAAAGATTGGACTGGCCATGAGGTAGAGGTTCCTGTAAATCCGAAGCGAGTCATCTATCATGGAGAAGTTACCGGGGATTTGCTCGCACTTGGTGTTGTTCCTGTAGGCATACTTCGTCAGGATGGAACTGTATATGATGAACAGGTTGCTCAGGCAGAGGATGTAGGATTTCCGATCAGTGTGGAAAAGGCGCTAGCCTTGAATCCCGATCTGATCATTTTCTCGAACAGTGATGAGGCACAATACGATCAGATCTCAAAAGTTGCACCTACGGTTACATTTGATTCGTTCGGGTCAATAGAAGATCGTATGCGTATCCTTGGCGACTTGTTGAACAAAAAGCAAGAAGCGGAGGATTGGATTACGAATCATCAAAAAGCAACAGAAGAGATGTGGAAGCAACTCCATGAGAACGGATTGAAAGAAGGGGAGACGGCTTCGGTGTTCACCATGTATCCCGGGAATCGTCTGTTTGTCATGGCGGGCTCAGGATTGCCACAGTTGTTATATGGAAAAGACGGACTGAAGCCAACTGCAGAAATTCAGAAAGTATTGGATCAAGACATGGGATTTGTAGAGATTTCGACTGAAAAATTATCTGAATTTGCCGGTGATCGGATATTTATACTGGATCCTGTGACCGACGATGCGAAACAATCCACCAAGGAATTGCTGGATAGTACAATCTGGAAGAACCTGCCTGCGGTGAAAGAAGGAAAAGTATATCGTTTTAATATCGTAAAAGCTTCTAGTGATGCTCTTTCGAGGGAGTGGCTGTTACAAGAGCTGCCAAAACAGATGATTCAATAATGGTGACGAGCTAGTGAGGCAGGAGTAACACCTTTGAGTAATGCAGTTATAAAAAAGTGAAAGGGGCCTTCAACATTTCGTTGAACGCTCTTTTTTGCTGATTAAACTCATATCTGGATTATTAACAATTGCTCGCTTATAATCAGACCATACAGAATGATTGATAATTATTCTCATTTTAGAAAAACGAGGTGAACCGACATGCAGGCTTTGGATGCCGATGGGGGAGCGTTGTTCTATTCAGCATTCATGTTTCGGCTGGATCATCTGGTACGACGAATTGAACCACCTGAACAGGTGATGCTGGAGGTTGCTTGCGAGAAACATGCCTTCCTGATCTGCGAAGAAGGGGATGGGCGTTTATATATTGGACATGAACAGTTTCCGTTTACTACGGGATGTGTCTATCCGCTTTCTCCGGGAGAGGGTTACCAGATTGAACATCGTAACAACTCGGAATTGAAATATATCGTAATGGCTTTTGATGTTATTCATGTGTTGACGGGTGATCCCGAGCTCTTTACCCGCCCTGTATTTGAGCACAGAAACCAATTGAATGGTTATCCCTATGCTCCGTTAAGTGGGCTGCTGGAGCAAATGTATGTCATTCGAAATTATAAAACAGATGCCGAATACAGTCATTTGAATGCGCAATTCCAAAAATGGATGGAGATGATCATTACCCGGTACACTTCTCCAAAGACGGAGCAGAGTATGGAAGCAAGACTACACAGTACGATTCAGTATGTGGACGACCATTATGCTGAAGAAATCACTGTACAGAAACTGGCACGTCTTGCGGAGATCAGACCTGTACAATATACGACCCTTTTCAGACAACTCACGGGTCACAAGCCACTCGATTATGTGAATCATGTACGCATCAAACATGCTAAGGAATGGCTTCGCAAATCGGATGAACCACTTCGGGATATAGCGAGCCGCGTGGGATTTAAAGATGAGTATTATTTCAGCAGGCGTTTTCGCCAAATGACCGGATTATCTCCTCGTCAATATGACAGATCGATTCAGCAGCAGACTTTGGTACAAGATTGGTTGGGTCATGATGTGAATATTCCAGTAAACCCGAAGCGAATTATGTATTACGGAGATTCCGCTGGGGATCTGCTGGTGCTGGGCATTCAATTGTTGGAAGATCGGACATATGACGCGGTCGCTCCGGTTAATGTGGAAGCAGCTGTTATCATGAAGCCGGATTTGATTATTTTGGATAGCAGCAATGAACAGCAGTATGAACAACTTCGCCGGATTGCACCGACGATTGCTTTCAATTCTCATGCCACGTTGGAAGAACGAATGCGCAGATTGGGCAGCTGGTTTGGCAGACAACCTCAGGCTGAACAATGGCTAACCTCCTATGAGGAGCGTACTGAGCAGATGTGGGCGAAGATCCATACTTTGATTGAAGAGGGGGAAACGGCATCCGTATTTACATACCATCGGGGTGCACGATTATTTGTTATGGGCAATATTGGTCTCGCGCCATTGTTATATCATCCGATGGGATTCAGGCCAGTTACCAAAGTGAAGGAAGCACTTGCGGCGGGCAGAGCCTATAAGGAAATTTCGGCTGAGTCGGTACGTCAGTATGCAGGAGATCATGTATTTGTCATGCTGCCTGAGGAAGTCGTGGCAAGACAGGCTACAGAGATGCTGATGAAAAGTCCCAGTTGGAGGGCCCTTCCGGCTGTGCAGAATGGACGGGTGTATCCTGTGGAGGAGTCGACCTGGAATGTGGGTGATGCGCTCACGAGTGATCGATTGCTGACCCTGCTGCCTGAGTTGTTATGTGCAAGTTCATAACAACAACAGGCTTGCAGTCCTTAGGAGGATCAAGCTATGATAGCAGGTATTACGGTTCAGAGGAGTGCTTGTCATGACAGAAAAACAACAGGGAGAAATGCGTGTAGCCCTGATTCAGGGCGATATTCAACTCGGAGACCCTGAGGCCAATCATAAACATATGCAGACGTTGCTTGAGCGTGCGGTAGAACAATATCCGGATCTGGGGCTGGCTGTGTTACCTGAGATGTGGAATACCGGATACGCTTTGACTCAAATTCATGAACTCGCTGACCCGGAAGGCCAGAAATCTCGGGAATGGCTGTCTGCTTTTGCTCAAAAACATCAAATTTCCATCGTTGGCGGTTCAATTGCCGAGAAACGGGATGGTCAAATATACAATACAATGTACGCTTATGATCGTGAAGGAAAACAGGTAACACGATACGATAAATTACATTTGTTCCGTCTGATGGACGAAGAGAAATATTTACAGCCTGGTACAGAACCTGAAATTTTTGAATTGCAAAATGGTCTTACAGCCGGTGCTTCGATCTGTTATGATATCCGGTTCCCGGAACTTGCCCGCACCCTTGCTTTAAATGGTGCCAAGGCATTGATTGTACCCGCCGAATGGCCGAAACCTCGTCTGCACCACTGGCGTACGTTACTAACGGCACGAGCGATTGAGAACCAGATGTATGTGATCGCATGTAACCGTGTAGGTAAAGGGGGAGAGACCGAATTTTTCGGACATTCCCTCATCATTGATCCTTGGGGTGAGATTGTGGCTGAAGGTGGCGAAGGGGAAGAGATCGTGACCGGAATTATTCGTCCATCTCTGGTGGATGAGGTTCGCGGACGTATTCCCGTATTTGAAGACCGTCGACCTGGCGTTTATTTTGGCGGAAAATAAAAACGGAAATAAAATTCCTCAGTAAAAGTGTTTATTCTTCCAGGACGCGGGTAATGATAACTATCCCGTCACCAAGGAGGATGATCAATCAATGGACAACCATGTGAAAGATACGCTCAGGAGACTGGAACAGGATAACACAAGGGAAGATCACTTAAGGGCATTCTTAGAGAATGGAGCAGGAGGGCTATCACCCCCTGATTCAACTGTTCAGGACGAAGGCCGTGTAATGAATCAGCAAAACAGGCTGACAAGCGATCGTAATTTGCGAAAATAAACCGCCAAACATGAAGTTTTCTTATGTACGTTTCTACGTTAACATTATAAATTAGCATTGTAGCTAAACAACTTAACAAGCAACATTGTACTGTAACCAGTTACTGTGATTGCAATGTAAGAACTCTATCCTGCGGATGCGGGAAACGAGTATATGACAAAGGCTTGGCCCATAAGGGTCAAGCCTTTGTTTTGGTTCAGTATGAAATGTACCCATACCCATAGGAAAAAAATTTAGTCTCCCTTTGACAGTTCGGCCACGGTTTGTTGAAACGTATGGATGAATGCTTCGGCTGCCTTCGACAGCACTCTGCCTTGACGATAAGCCACAACAAGTGTTCTGCTGGGAGTAGGCTCAGCAAGTGGCACATACACAGGCACGAACTCACTGCGCGGAGCCCGGGCAATAAAGCGAGGAACCAAGGTAATACCCATACCTGTGGCGACCAGCGACTGAACGGTTTCAATATTGGTGCTTTCAAACACAACATTGGGGTCAAAATCGGCCTGCTCACAGAGATCAAAAGTAAGTTTGCGGAAACCTTGTCCTTTTTTCAATACAACAAAGGGTTCATCACGAAGCTCTTCAATTCGCACCGGAAGCGGATTTTCCGGATCTGCCCTGCGCGCCAAAGGGTGATTCGGGGGAACCGCCAGATCAATTTTTTCCTCTCCAATGGCAACGTAGGCAAGACTTGGCTCTTGTAAAGGAAGAGATAACAGACTGAGATCTGCTTTGCCGCTTGCTGTCAATTTCTCAAGTGTAAGCCCGGAGTCTTCCAATAAAGTAACCTCAATCTCGGGATAAGCTTGTTGGAACGCAGGAAGCACATGTGGGAGCAAGTGTGAGCCCGTGATCGGCATGCTGCCCACAACGACTTTACCTTTGCGAAGCTGGGAGATATCGGACATTTCCTGACGCAATAGCTCCACGGCATCTACGATCTTCTGGGCTTGCTCCACAAACGTAACACCCGCATGGGTTAACTCCACGGTACTTGTATTACGCTGAAACAGCAGCACACCCAATTCTTTTTCCAATTTGGATAATTGCTGGCTTAATGACGGCTGGGCAATATGCAGCTTCTCTGCTGCCCGGGAGAAATTGCGTTCGGCCGCAATTTGCAACGTATATTGAAGTTGTCTGAATTCCATTGTCATTGGTCATTCCTTTCGTTATGCCACCATTATATCACTACAGATGAAGAAATCATTCTCTTTGCCGGAACTACCGGTAAACTCAAATATCAGGAGAGGGCTTCTTTATTTTGTATAAAAGCATTGACAGCGAAGCAGCGGAAACGTAGTATAAGACTTATATGATAATGATAATTGTTATCAATTGAAACCTCTGTGATGAGCAGTGGTTTATTTGTCTTTCTCTCATTATAGGTTAAACCTATTACATCTATAGATATTATATCTTGGAACAATGAAGGACAGGGTGATATATTTATGTCATTCAAGAGCTTCACTTTTTAAAGAAAACAGAGGCTCTTCCAAGGACCGAACTTATAATGAGGTGAAAATGATGAGTAAAAAAACGATGTTTGAGAAAATTTGGGAAAATCACGTAATTCATCAAGAAGAAGGCAAACCAAGCATTCTGTATATCGATCTGCATCTGGTGCACGAAGTAACTTCTCCGCAGGCATTTGAAGGTCTTCGTCTCAGCGGACGTAAAGTTCGTCGCCCTGAATTGACATTTGCAACAATGGACCACAACGTTCCAACGAAAGACCGTTTCAACATTACAGATCCTATCTCCAAACAACAAATTGATACACTTTCGCAAAACTGCCGTGATTTCGGCGTGAAATTGTATGATCTGGACACCATTGATCAAGGCGTTGTACACGTTATGGGACCTGAACTGGGTCTGACTCATCCGGGTAAAACGATTGTATGTGGTGACAGTCATACGTCCACACACGGTGCGTTTGGCGCACTGGCATTCGGAATCGGAACAAGTGAAGTTGAGCATGTTATGGCAACGCAATGTTTGCAACAAGCGAAAGCTAAAACGATGGAAGTTCGTTTTGTCGGCAAACGTAACCCGGGTGTAACCGCAAAAGACATGATCCTCGCAGTCATCGCGAAATACGGTACAGACTTTGCAACAGGTTATGTTATTGAGTACACAGGTGAATCCATCCGTGAGTTGAGCATGGAGGAGCGTATGACAGTCTGCAACATGTCCATTGAAGGTGGAGCAAGAGCAGGATTGATCGCGCCGGATGAAACAACATTTGAATATCTGCGTGGACGTGAATACGTACCAGCGGATGCCAAGTTCGATGAAGCTGTAGAAGGTTGGAAACAGCTTGTAACCGATGAAGGTGCCGAGTTCGACCATGTGGTTGAAATCGATGTGGAGACATTGATTCCGCAAGTAACTTGGGGAACAAGCCCTGGCATGGGAACCGATATTTCTTCGAAAGTTCCTGTTCCGGCTGAATTGCCAACAGAAAACGAACGTAAAGCGGCTGAAAAAGCGCTTGAATATATGGGACTTGCACCGGGAACACCAATCGCCGAGATTCCAATTGATTATGTATTTATCGGTTCTTGCACCAATGGTCGGATCGAAGATCTGCGTGCAGCAGCAAAAGTGGCTAAAGGTCACACGGTATCCAGTCAGGTTACAGCAATTGTTGTACCAGGTTCAGGACGAGTTAAAATCCAAGCAGAACAAGAAGGTTTGGATAAAATCTTTACGGAAGCCGGATTTGAATGGCGGGATGCTGGATGCAGTATGTGTCTGGCGATGAACCCGGATGTATTGAAGCCAGGACAACGTTGTGCTTCGACGTCCAACCGTAACTTTGAAGGACGCCAAGGACGCGGAGGACGTACGCATCTGGTATCTCCGGCAATGGCAGCAGCTGCAGCGGTTAAGGGTCACTTTGTGGATGTACGGGACTGGAATTTTAAAACAGAAGCAGCGATCTAATCTATAACAGACAGAAGGGAGAACGTTTAATATGGAAGAATTCAAAACATTACAAGGCATCGTTGCACCGGTAGACCGGGTCAATGTAGATACAGACGCAATCATTCCGAAACAGTTTCTGAAACGGATTGAGCGTACCGGATTTGGACAATTTTTGTTCTATGAATGGCGTTTTGATGAAGAGGGGAACAACAATGCTTCCTTCGAAATGAACAAACCTCGTTATGAAGGGGCATCGATCCTGATCTCACGTGCCAACTTTGGCTGTGGATCTTCCCGTGAGCATGCGCCATGGGCAATTATGGACTATGGATTCCGTTGTGTCATCGCTCCATCTTTTGCAGATATTTTCTATAATAACTGCTTTAAAAACGGAATCTTGCCAATCAAGTTGTCAGAAGAGCAAGTTGAAGACTTGTTCCAACGTACAGCGACACATGAAGGTTATGAGATGAATGTAAATCTGGAAAACAAAACGATTACTGATGCATACGGACTGCATATCGATTTTGATCTGGATGAGCACCGTCGCCAATTCTTGTTGCAAGGATTGGACGATATCGGTCTGACTCTTCAACATGATTATGAAATCGCTGCTTACGAACAACGCCACGCGGCAAAACTGTTCGGTTAATCGTTAAAGTATCGCATAGCAGAAAGCTTCTGCCTCGCCAAAGGGATCTTGTTCCCATCGGTGAGACAGAAGCTTTTTTTAATATCAGAAGCTAAATTAGCTTAATAAGTCAGCTATACATAGAAGTCCTGATCCTTCTTGGTGGAATATTTCAACATGTAATCTTCGCCATTATTCAGTTCTAGTGAAGCAATTTTGATTGGAGTATAATCCAAACGCGTCTATCTTTGAGCACACTTGTGTGAGTTTTCATTTCCATCTTAAAGAGTACGTTGAACTAATGATCCGTTTTTTTGTAATACTCCTATTCCGATATATGTATACTTTAAAGTTACATTAATAGATGGAATTTCATCAATTTATGACATCACTGATACGAAATCGATACACATTCATGTAAAAGAGATTATGTTCTTAAATGTGATCTGCTTTTTTATCTTATTTCCGACTGAATATGACAACGTTGTAACCGGATGAAGGGACAATATCTGATAAACTGATTAGTAGATTATGGAAGGTTACATAGACTCATTGATGTTATGCTGTGCAGAGAATCAGGTCGGATGTTCAAAAGACAAAAAGAATGGTGGATGAGGTATGAAAAAATGGTCGCCAGCAGTCGTTTTTCTTCTGTTCCTATGTTTATTTCCAGTCATGGCCCATGCAGACACCACTCCCTCGATTGTACTCGACGGTGTAACCATTAACCAGCAGACGGGAGCACCTGCCGAAAATATCGGAAAAACGGTCATGGTTCCGATTCGAATTGTATCCGAGAATCTGGGTTATAAGGTGAAGTGGGAAAAAGCAACCCAGTCAGTCCAGGTTCAAAAAGGAAACAGCACGATTCTAATGACGGCTGGTAAAGATGCAGCTACAGTGAATGGAAACGTGGTGAATCTGGATTCGCCTCCACTGATCAAACAGGGAACGACGCTTGTTCCGTTACGCTTTGTCGGGGAAGGCATGGGTCTGCGTGTTGGTTGGGACAATGGAACTAAGACAGTAAGCCTATTTAGTATTCCTCCCGTAGTTGAAACGGAAAGTGACAGTGACCCCGTCGAGGCACCTGTCCCGGATGGTCTGACAGAGCTTCAAGGCATCAGCTTCAGCGGAGATCGCTTGATTGTAGCAACAAACGGTAAAATTAGCCCCAAAGTATCCAGTATTGGTGGGCCAGACCGAATTATTGTTGATCTGCCATCGGCGACATTCTCTCAGGAATTCATTCAGGGACAAGCATCTAATGTGGATGGCAGTGGACAGATTCTCGTTACGGATTCATCCTTAGTTTCCAAAGTCCGGTATGCCATGTTCAGTAAATCGCCTTCTACCGTGCGTGTCGTTCTGGATCTGAATCAGACGGTTACAGCCAAATGGTCTGTTGGAGATAACAATGTCTTGCTCGTTGACCTGACAGCCACGAGTGGAGAACCGACAAGCCAACCGGCAGTACCTACAAATGATGGTAAAACGATTGTGGTCATTGATCCGGGACATGGTGGTCGTCAATCGGGTGCAGTGAGTTTGTCAGGAGCTTATGAGAAGGATTTCAATCTGGCTGTAGGACTGAAGGTACAGGCAATCCTTCAAAAATACCCAAATATTCAAACAGTCATTACACGCCAGGATGATACAGAACTTTCGCTCAAACAGCGTGTGGATATTGCTGAATTGAATCAGGCAGATGTTTTTGTGTCCATTCATGGAAACAAATTCACTACACCGGTACCAAACGGCATTGAAACGCTCTACAGTCGTAAAGAAAGCAAGACATTGGCTGATACTCTTCACAAATATGTATTGCCGATAACAGGACTCAAGGATCGTGGGGTTAAAACGGCTAGTCTGCATGTGACGCGTGAAACAACCATGCCTGCTGTGTTACTTGAACTTGGTTTTTTAAGTAGCCCTATAGATGAAGCAGTTATGCTCACGGAAGAATACCAGGACAAATGTGCACAGGCGATTGTAGACGGAATAGTTGAATTTTTGGGACTGTAAATTGAATTGTGCGCAAATGTGAAGGTTAGGGTAGTACGTTGTTTAGAGATGTATATTTGATAAATAAGGAAAAAATAAGACATTAAAATGTAAAAAAAGCTTGATCTGACAACGTTTTTTTTCTGTTATGTTGGAATAAATTCGCAACTTTTAAGAGCGAGGGGCGTCTAATAGGTGTCTGGTAATGCCCAAGCGGTCAGTCGGAGTTGGAAAATGACAACATGCGGCAAAAAAATATGAGAATGGTAGGGGTGAAGGATGAAGAAGTTCGGTTTTTTGGTACTGTTATTTGTCTTTGGGCTCGTATTCCCGGGCTATAGTCACGCAGCAACAGACACGAAAATTATCCTAGACGGAAAAGAAATCGTACAGCCATCGGATACAAAAGCGGAAATTATCAACAGCAAGGTGATGGTTCCGATCCGGGTTGTGTCCGAAAATCTTGGATATAGCGTGGAGTGGAAGCAGCAAACGCAAACGGTGACTATTAGCAAAGACAACACTGCCATGCAGATGATTGTTGGACAGAAGACGGCAACGGTGAACGGCAGTAACGTAAACCTGGATGCCCCGCCACTCGTGAAAAATGGTACTACGCTCGTACCTCTCCGATTTATTGGTGAGGAAATGGGTCTTAAGGTGGGTTGGAACAATACCACGAAGACGGTAACATTAGTTACCCAGAATTCAGGTTCCGGAAACGGGACAACCACACCTCCGAACTCTGGCAATAATGGCGGAGGATCGGATCAGGAAGGTCTTGTACTGGTGAACGGCATCAGCTTCAGCGACAACCGCTTCATGATTGCAACTAGCGGAAGTACGAAGCCGAACGTCTTCACGATGACAGGACCAGATCGAATCGTTATAGACTTGCCGAATACCGCATTTGCTGATTCGTTCAGTGAAGGACAGGCTCTAGACAGCAACCAGAATGGACAACTCGTCGTTAGCGGCTATCCGGATGTGTCGAAGATTCGTTACTCGTTATACAGCAACAGTCCATCTACAATTCGTTTTGTAATAGATCTGTCCAGTTCAAAAGGGTACAGTGTGCAAAATGATTCCGGACTGGTTATGATTAACCTCGACAATCAAAGTGGTACACCTGCTCCTCCGGTTGGTAATAATGGCAAAAAAGTTGTCGTTATCGATGCAGGTCACGGAGATCAGGATCCTGGGGCAATCGGTGTAACTGGTAAACGTGAAAAAGACTTCAATCTGGCAATGGCTCTGAAAGTGGAAGCCTTGTTGAAAAAAGAATCCAAAATTGACGTTGTGTTAACGCGCAGCGATGATACATTTTTGGCATTGAAAGAACGTGTGAAGATTGCACAAGACATAAAAGCGGATATCTTCATCTCCATTCACGCTAACAGTGGCCCTGCTGCTGCGAACGGTGTAGAGACATTCTATACACGCTCCAACAGCAAAGCACTTGCTACAGTGATGCACAAGTATCTTTTACAGTCTTCCGGACTGAAAGATCGTGGAGTGAAAACGGCAAGTCTCCATGTGACCCGTGAAACGACAATGCCAGCAGTTCTGCTGGAAGGTGGATTCCTTAGCAATAAGAGCGACGAAGCAGCCCTGTTCACTGAGAGTTTCCAGAACAGTGTTGCCAAAGGGATTGTTGCAGGAATCAAGGAGTATCTGGGAATTAAATAAGGGACAAGCCCTTATGTTGAGGAGGCGGAGTTAGAATGAACAAGAAAATATGGATTGCAGCCTTGCTGGTAACGGTTATGGCAGTTGCTGCTGGATGTGGAAGTAAGCCAACAGCTGCTCCGAATCAGACGCAAGGCGCAGGAACTGAAAACAATGTAACCGAGGTTGAAGGTGAAACAATTACCGAACCGGTAACAGCTGAGCCTGAAGAGAATACAACGCCTACAGAATCGACGGAAGGCAGTTCGGAGGAAGCGACTACAACTACTCCGCCAAGCGAAACGTCTACGGAGAAGCCGGCAACTTCCGAAAGTAATGAAAAGAAAACGATCACTGTATTCTATACGGATGAAGAAGAACTGGAGTTGCACAAAGCTTCGGCAGAGATTTCATACGCATCGGATGATGCCAAATATAAAGCTGCCTTTGAATCACTGCAACAGAGCAAAGACGCTAAGCTTGTTCCGCTGTGGTCTAAAGAAATTGAATTGAAGTCTGTTCAGTTCAAGGATGGAGCTCTTACGCTGGATATTCATATGCCAGATACGGCGCGTCTTGGAGCAGGTGGAGAATCTTATGCGCTGGATGCTCTAAAACAAACGTTCTTCCAGTTTGATGAAGTAAAATCACTTGATTTACTGGTGGATGGTCAGCAGACGGAGAGTCTGATGGGCCATGTGGATCTTGAACATCCAATGACAAGATCCGAATAGGCTGTACAGCATGCTGTTGTACCGTGAATCCACGGAATATGGGTCGTTTTACATGAGAGAGGGGAATCATAGGTGACTTTTAAATATAACAATCCATCACACTCTAAAAAAGTAGTATCAGCCGTGCTTGCAGGCATGATGGCCCTTAGCGCCGGCGGAGCTGCCATGGCAGCAGAATCAACAGAAACGGGGCAGGGTCAGACTGCTGCAATAACAAATACGGCTGCACCAACTGGTTTGTTCAGTGACATCAAGGTCGGATACTGGGCTGAAAAACATGTGTACAAACTGGCATATCAAGGCATTCTTCTCGGTAACAACGGCCTGTTCCGTCCAGGAGACGCGGTAACACAGCAAGAAGCTGTAACGATGGCAATCCGTTTTATGAATCAAGAGGGCCAGTTGAATACCGACACGGCTGCGGCATTACCGACAAACATGGAAGTGGGAAATTATTTCAAGCCATATGTCGCGCTGGCACTTCAACTGGGACTGATTGACAAAACGGAAGAATCAACAGTGGATGTATCCAAGATCTCCTGGGGTCAAAAGCCGGCTTCACGGGAATGGATTACGAAATTGTTAATCCGTTCATTGGACAAGGATGCTGAAGCAAAGGCACAAAATAATCAATCTACCGGATTTGCTGATAATGCAAGTATTTCCGAAAGTGGTAAAGGTTATGTCAATCTGGCTGTTAGCCTGGATCTGGCCAAAGGTGTGGAAGGCAACAAATTCAATCCAACCGGTTCCGTAACCCGTGCTCAACTGGCTACCTTCTTCAGTCGTGGTGAATCGTTAACGGATACAAAGTACCCGAACACATCCACGGGTTATGTGACAGGATTGAAAGATGGGCAGATCACGCTGGTTGTGGACGGCAAAGCCGTTAACTTCGCAGTGAACAGCAGTACGCCTTACTTTACGAAAGACAGTGAAACTCGTGCTTCCGCCACAGATGTGAAACTATATACGAAAGTTATGGTTGTAGGTTCGGCAGGTGGGGCTTCCTATGTGGAAGTTGTTGATGCTACACCGCAGGTGGAGAGCGTTGAAGGTACGTTTGCGCGTTCATTGTCTGGTAATAAAATTGGTATCTTTGTGGGCGAGAATTACGAAACGTACAGTTATGATGAGGCAACTGCATTCATCGATCAGAATGGTAATGCAATCAAACTGTCCGATATTACGGCAGATAGTATCATCGAAGTTCAGCGTGAGACGTTCTCAGCTGACAAAAAAACAGTCGCTATTCGTGTGAAATCAGGCATTGTTAACAAGAGTGACAATGGCGTAATCGCTGAAGTATCCACTTCTGGCAAAACAATTAAGCTTGTTAACGCAGCGGGCAATACAGAGCAATATACGTATAATGACAATCTGATTATTCGTTACCAGGACCGCATTCTCTCTCTGGCAGAGCTTAAAGCAGGCAGTGCCGTGAAATATACCGTGAAAGACAGCATCGTGCAAACGATCGAGTTGTCTCAAGGTGTGGAGCAATCTGTGCGCGGAACACTGGTTGAGATTGGTGGTAACCAGTCCACGTTAACGTTCAAACGTGAAGGGGGTTCCCTTGAGGCGAAATTGCTGACTGAAAAGCCGGAAGTCATTATCAATGGCATTCAGGATGCAACGCTGAATGATCTCATCACGGATGCAACGAACGGAGATCAGGTGGAGTTGACATTGAACTCTGACGACCAGGTAACGCGTATTCAGGTGATTGGACGTCAAATGGAACCTATGAACGGGGTAACGGTTGTGTCTTACAACAGTAAAACAAAGTTACTTACCGTGTTAGATAACAACAAAAAACCGTTTGTATTTACATTGGATGAGAAAACCAAGCTGGATTATAATACAACCAAACCTACACTGGCTGGTCTGGAGTCACTCTTAAATGATGGTCGCAAATTGGATCTGACCTATGTGGGAACACGTGCATTGTCCGTTAAAGTGATTTACAAGTATGAAGGTACGATCAGCAACATTGATACTTCTGGCAAGAAAATCAGCTTGTTGTCTGGTAATCAGACAATTACAGTGCCTTATTCTACGGTTCCTACAGTTGAGATTTATAACAAATCCGGCGCAAGTCTGGGAGATTTGAAGATTGGTGACAAAGTTACCGTAACGCTTGGAGCAAATCAGGATGTTGTGCAGAAGGTTGCACTGAACACTGTGGCTCAATTCGAAGTGGTTGCCTTGGAAGCAAATAGTCGTATTCGAGTAAAATCCGATCTGTTGACAAGTCAGTTCTACGTGGATCAAGCGGTACTGACAGGAGAGAGTGGTCAGACGATCACGCCTTCACAACTGACAGCAGGTAACCTGATTAATGTAACGTTTGAAGGAGCTACGCCAAAAGCGGTTCAAGTTGTGAAGCGTACGCTGGCTGAAGTTACAGCAGTGGATGCTTCATCTGTAACGCTCAAACAGTTTAACGGCCAGACTGAAACCGTGCCTGTTAGCGGTTCTGTTAAAGTCGTAAAATCTGGCTCCACATTAACTTCATTGACTAGTCTTACGGTAGGAGATCGTGTGGAAATGACAAAAGATACGGATAATTCCACACGCTTCAGAGTATTAACTGTCATGAGCAAACAATTCTGGTCTTATGATGGCGTTGGTAACCAGATTTTGGTTAAACGGGAAACGACAGCAGACACGAACTATCGTTTTGCACTCGGATCAAGTGTATTTGTTCACCAGGGTGACAATACTTTAAGCGTGCAATCTCTCAGAGATAATGATAATATTGTATTGTATCTCCTGAACAATGTTATTCTGGAGATTCAAAAACAGTAATCGTTTCTTTTCGAGGATCAAAAGAATGACCGTCTTGATACGGGATCTTTCCCGCATCAAGACGTTTTTTTTGCAAGCTTTTTGAGGTCCCCGCAAAGTACTCGGATGAAGCTTCGAAGTAAGGCTCCGCAGCGTGGAGTCATTTTGTGGGAGGTAGCTCTTCATGAATGCAGCGACGGTTAGACATATACTCGAAACTATGGAAGCAATGTTTCCTGATGCACATTGCGAATTAAATCACAGCAATGCATTTGAATTGACGGTAGCTGTCCTTTTGTCTGCCCAGTGCACCGATGAAACGGTGAACAAGGTAACCGCAGATCTGTTCCAGAAGTACAGAAGCCCAGCAGATTATCTGGCGGTCCCTCTCGAAGAGTTGGAACAGGATATTCGGCGAATCGGTTTGTACCGGAACAAGGCCAAGCATATTCAGAACATGTGCCGAATTTTAATAGAGCAGTATGGCGGCGATGTACCGCAGGAACATGATCAGCTTGTGACGCTACCAGGTGTCGGGCGGAAAACCGCGAATGTAGTTGTATCCAATGCGTTTGGAGTACCGGCAATTGCGGTAGATACTCATGTGGAACGTGTATCCAAGCGGCTGGCGCTTGCAGGTTGGGATGACTCCGTACTTGAAGTCGAAAAGAAACTAATGAAGCGCGTACCCCGGGACGAGTGGACTTTAACTCACCACCGGTTTATATTTTTTGGACGCTACCATTGCAAGGCACAGAACCCTGCTTGTCATATCTGTCCATTGCTGGACATATGCAGGGAAGGGAAAAAACGTATGAAAACGTCCCAAATCAGGAAAGATAAGGAACGTGTCACCACCCGAAAACGAAAAATAAATTAATGAGCAGAAAAGGATGAATAATCATGAAATGCATTTCCGTGTATACTGACAATTTTGAGGCCTTCTCCGATATTTTTGAACAAATCGTTGAACAGGAAATGGCTGAAAATGAAGAAAAAGAAGTAGAAGGCATCACAGTAAGCCACTCTGGCGACGTGCCTGAACATTATCTGGAGCGTATGTCCGTTAAACCCGAAGTTGTTGTTATGAGAGACAAAGGCAGAGACATTACAATTCTGCAACATGGACAAGTATTTGAAATCTTGCTGCCTTCCATGGAGAACGCAGTTTCATAAGAAGTGATTACACTATTGGTTCTGTTGTATTAATGTCATGAGGATCGTTGTGGTTAAGGTGATCGCATCGCATTCATGCAACAGACACTTGGCGTAAGCATTTGCTAAATACCGAGTATAAAACGTATTACAGATAAAACCGACTTGTTCGGTTTTATTTTTTTTAGATTATAGAACTTATACGTTCATTTATGTATATTCAATTCCAACCGTTCAAATTCAAACTTGATAATGTTAAAATAAATGTTGTAAAAGAGATAGACGTGGAAACGGATGTCAAATTAGAGGAGCCAGGGGGAAGGCCAGTCATGTCCAGAACAGATTACCCAAAAGAAATGGCCAAACCTCTGCTTCCGCTGCGTGAAGCGATGGAGCAGACAGGGGACCATACGGCTGTACAGGCTATAACGGATTTAATCAGCAAGGCGGAAATGAAACATCTGACGATTGCGTTCTGTGGTCATTTCTCTGCAGGCAAATCGAGTCTCATCAACAGTTTATGCGGTAAGCGGGTGCTGCCTTCAAGTCCCGTTCCAACAAGTGCAAATGTGGTATCCATACGTAATGGTAAGCCAAGAGCGCTTATTTATACTACTCCAAACGTAAGCGCTGACAATGGAGCAGGAACACTTGAAGTTTCTCCAGAGGAATTGGAGGCGTATTGCAAAAATGGTGGAGCTTACAGCTCAATTGAGGTATGGGATGATATTCCGCTGCTGAAAGATGATGCTGTCCTGCTGGATACACCAGGTGTGGATTCAACAGATCGCGGACATAGTCTCGCGACCCATTCCGCGCTCCATCTGGCGGATGTGGTCTTCTATGTCATGGACTATAATCATGTTCAGTCCGAGACGAACCTTTCATTTGCCAAGAGTCTGTCGGATTGGGGCAAACCATTGTTTTTGATCGTGAACCAGATCGACAAGCATCGTGAACGTGAGCTTTCTTTTGACCAATATACCGAAGGTGTCGAAGCTATATTTGCAGCCTGGGAAGTCAGATATGACGGACTGTTGTTTACTTCCCTTCGCGACAAGCAGCATCGCTACAACCAGTGGGATGTGCTTCCGGAACTCATTGGACATATGATGCAAGAGAAGGAAGCGTTAATTACGCACAGTTTGGCAAGTTCGGCCAGTCATGTAACGGAGCAACATCTGACACGAGAAGCGGAGAAACGTGAAGACGAAGAAAATTCTCTGCTGGATGAGATTGGTGGCAAGGAAGGAATTGAACGCTTGGAACGAGAGCTGGAGCTTCTTGATCAACAAGCAGCAGACATTCGTAACGGGCCTTCGCGAGTGCGCGAGAAATTCCGGGCAGAGCTTGAACCTCTTCTGGCGAATGCCAATCTTACTCCTGCGGATATTCGTGCGTCTGCTGCTGCCTATTTGGAGAGCCGCAAACCGGGCTTCAGGGTAGGTTTATTATTCTCAGGTGGCAAAACCGAGCAGGAGAAACAACGCCGTGCTTCTGAACTGGTGCGGTTATTACAGGATCAGGCTTCCGGACAAGTGGAAGTACATATTCGTACGATGCTGAGGCAGCTGGGTGAATCCCATCAGCTATGGGGAGCGGAGTGGGAGCAAGCGCTTAATACGGAGCTGCCTGCTGTAGATGAAGCACTATTGGAGATGAAACGTAGTGCGAGTGCAGAGGTATCTCCAGAGTATGTGATTCAGTTCAGTAAAGATGTGCGGGGCGAAATTGAGGCCCGCTATCGCAGGTCGGCCATGATGCTGGCCGACCGCATGCTGGAAGCGCTGGCAGCGCGAGGCGAAGCCACGCTCCAGGCGCTGGACGCCAGCCGCGCAGCGCTGCTGGCGCAATCCGCGGCGGCGGCGCGCTACACGGCGCTCCAGCGCAGCGCCGCCGTCGAGGCAGCAGGGCTGCGCAGCCTGCTGCCCCATGCGGGCCCCCTCCCCTCCGGGCTATTGCCGGAGGTGAAGGGCCCGCACGTGCCCGCGGTGCCTGAACCGGGCGAAGCTCCCGGTTCGCATGCGGGCACGTCAACGTCTGTGGCTGCGCAGCCACAGACGCAAGAGGCACCGCCAGCGCAGCGCGCAGTAGCAGCGGCGGTGCCTGGGCCATCGTCGGCGGCAGGCGCTGAACGCCGCCGACGCCTGGACGCAGCAGCGGCACGGCTTGAAGCCGCTGCTGCGCTGGTGGAGCCGTACCCCGCCATGGGGTCGGCGGTACGGGATCTGCGTGCACGCGCGGCTTCGCTTGCGGGCGGCACGTTCACATTGGCGCTGTTCGGAGCATTCAGCGCCGGCAAATCCTCCTTCGCCAATGCGTTGCTGGGCGAAGCCGTACTGCCCGTCTCACCGCATCCAACAACTGCGGCGATTAACCGGATCATGGCTCCTGCCGGGGGCGCGGAGCATGGAACAGCCCGGGTCCGCATGAAGACCCGGGACGCCTTCCAGGAAGACCTCGGCTATTCCTTCCGTCTGCTCGGACTGGGTGAGCCTGGAGCGGAGTGGCAGAAGCGAGTACGTTCCCTCTCACCACAGGATGTACATCCGGCGGGGCGCCCGCATTACAGCTTTTTGCAGGCTGCGGCAGCCGGTTGGGAAGAAACAGCGGACCAGTTAGGTCAGGATGTGCTGGTGGATCTGGACGGGTATCGTAACTTTGTTGCAAACGAGAAAAAGTCCTGTTTTGTAGACAGTATTGATCTGTACTACAGTTGCGATGTGACTGAACAAGGCATTGTATTGGTGGACACACCAGGAGCAGACTCCGTGAATGCTCGTCATACGGGTGTAACCTTCAATTATATGAAGAATGCAGATGCACTCATTTTTGTAACGTATTACAACCATGCTTTCTCCCAAGGAGATCGCCAGTTCCTGAATCAGTTGGGACGTGTTAAGGATAGTTCTGCCATGGATCAGATGTTCTTTGTTGTGAATGCCAGTGACTTGTCTTCCTCTGAGGAAGAACTGGAGCAGGTTCTCGATCATGTGAGTACCCAACTGCGCAGTAATGGAATTCGGGCACCACGACTCTTCCCGGTATCCAGCATACTGGCGATGGAAGGCAAGATGGCAGGTGATTCGAAGCTGCTGGAGCAATCCGGTTTTATCCGTTTTGAGGAAGAGTTCAATCAATTTGCAGGCAGAGAATTAGCCGATCTTGCCGTAGGTGGCGCTTCCGAAGAGATGGCACGTGTCATTCAGCGGCTGAAGAAGCGTGCAGAGGATGCGGCTCAGGGCGAAGAAGTATTGCAGCAACGACGGGATGAACTGGAGACTATACAGGGACAGTCACGCCAGCGCATACAGCAACTTGCAGCAAGATCCATGAAGGAAGAATTGTCACAGGAAACAGTAGAATTACTGTTCCATGTGCGGCAGCGACTTGCCTATCGTCTGGGCCTATTCATGGCAGAAGCATTCCATCCTTCCGTACTTCGGGAGGATCGGGGCAATCTGAAGACGGCTTTTGCAGCCTGTGGACGTGAACTGTTACGTATGATTGCCATTGAACTGGAGCAGGAACTGCTTGCTACCACCCTCAGACTTGAACAGGCAGGTCAGACCTGGCTGATGAAGCAAGTTACGGATTGTATAGACGAGGTGAGACAGTTATCTGGAGGCGTGGATGTGTCACTGCCACTGAACGAACGCTGGAGTACACCTGTGCTTGAAGAAGTTCGTCTGGAAGAACCGTCTGGATGGAAAAGCTATTTGAATTATTTCCGCAATCCAAAACAGTTCTTCGAAGGGGATGGACGTCAGCGGTTACAAGAGGCACTTGATCCTGTCCTCAAACAGATGATCATTGAAGTTCTTCCTGCTGCGCAAGACAAACTGATTCAGTTTTATGACAACCAGCTCTGTCAATCATTGCAACACCAATCCCGTCAGTTGGAAGAACGTCTGGACGAGGCGGTAAGTGGAATTCAAGATACACTGGAGAGCGGAATTCCGGCGGAGCAATGGACCAACTTGTCTAACCAACTGGAACAGATTGAACGTAGTTAAAATTGCGGCATAACGCGTATTCTCTGGAAGTCTTTGTAAAACAAAATGAATGATACAGCAACACATTGAAAATGTTGCGAAAATCAACCCAAAAAGGCCCCTGCCGAAAAGGCATATAGGGAGCCTTTTTTTGGTGCGAACAACCTGAAATAAAGAGAATATTCAAACATTTGATTGAAAGGTGGGTATTTACCTTCGTTAATGCGTCAATAAGCTGAAAGCAGGCAGAATATGGTCTGTTATTCGCTTTGCCGCGAATGGGGTACGGTGATAAACTTCATAAATGTTCATAGTATTTTTGAACGACATAAGAGGAGGAGAAACATGGATGTTCTTAGGCAACTGCAAAACTTTTTTTGGGAAAAGCGAACGTATTTATTTGTATCAATCTTGTTCCTCGCCTTAGCGACCGCACTTGGGTTGGTGTATCCGTACATGCTGAGGATACTGATTGATGATGTTATTGTTCCGCGAACTTTTGAAGACGTTCCCATAATTGCCTTGACTGTGTTAGGTGTAGTTATTTTGAAAGCGGGAATGCAATTTTTACATGGCTTTTTTGGAGGACGCTTGGGTAACTTCCTGGCGTACAGACTTCGTAACGCATGTTATGAAAAGCTTCAATTTTTATCCTTCCGTTATTATGATACGGCCAAGACAGGTGATCTGATGTCCCGCCTCACGGGAGATTTGGAAGCCATCCGTAACTTTATCGGATTTGGTTTCGCCCAGATTCTCAACATGGTTTTGATGGTCGTATTCGGCGCAATCATGATGATGACCATGAGTTGGCAGCTTACACTGTTCACACTCATATGCATCCCATTACTTGCCTTCGTTGCGCTGAGATTCGAATCCAAAATTCACCCTGCGTTTCAGGAGATGCGGCTGGCGCTCAGTTCACTGACAACAGCGGTACAGGAGAATATCACTGGCGTACGTACGGTAAAATCCTTTGCGCGTGAGCCTTATGAAGTGGAGAAATTCTCTACACGTAATGAGCGTTACAAGACAAATCAGATTCATGCTGCAACATTGTGGAGTCGTTATTTTCCGATCATGGAGATTCTTGCTTCGGTGAGTATCGTGCTGTTGCTGGTGATTGGTGGAAGAATGGTTATACAGAAGACGCTGACACTCGGTGAACTCGTTGCCTTTTTCAGTTTGATCTGGTACATAATCGGTCCAATGTGGAACCTTGGGTTCCATATCAACAACTATACGCAATCCAAAGCTTCAGGTGAACGGGTGCTCGAACTGCTCAATACGCCAGTGGACGTGGAAGAAACGCAAGATCCGGTCATTGTGGAGGCAGACCAGGTGAACGGCCATGTGACATTTGAATCCGTTACCTTTGCCTACGGCAACAAAATGCCAGCGGTAACCGATATTAATTTTGATGCTGCACCCGGTTCTGTAATCGGTTTCCTCGGGGGGACAGGGTCTGGTAAATCAACCATCATTCAGCTTCTGATGCGTGCATATAACGTCAACTCGGGTACGATCAAGCTGGATGGCAAAAACATCAAAGATATAGGCATTCGCAGTCTGCGGAGTCAGATCGCTTCTGTTTTCCAGGAAACATTCCTGTTCTCATCCAGTATTCGCAATAATATTTCCTACGGACTTAAGAATGTCACCATGGATGAGATTATCCGTGCAGCGAAGCTGGCCAAGGCTCATGAATTTATTATGGAGTTCCCGGACGGATATGACACGGTAGTAGGTGAACGCGGCATGGGATTATCGGGTGGACAGAAACAGCGGATTGCGATCGCAAGGGCTTTGCTGAAAAATCCGAAAATTCTGGTACTTGATGATGCAACCAGCGCTGTGGATATGGAGACAGAACATGAGATTCAATCCGGTTTCCAGGAAGTTATGCGCGGCAGAACGACATTTATTATTGCACACCGTATTTCTTCACTACGACATGCAGATGAGATTCTGGTGCTCGATGAAGGCCGCGTGGTACAACGGGGCAAACATACCGAACTCATTGAAGTGCCTGGACCATACCAGGATGTTTATAAAATTCAATATGCAGATTATATTGCCCGCGGTAAGCGGGAGGCTGGGGAGCAGGTGAATTCATGAGTGCCGAAACGATAGCAGACAGGCGCGAGGCCAAAGGGGCCTCTGAGAAGAAACTGAATGAACGATTTGTGTATCAGGATGATGAAATTATTGAAAAACCGTTTAACTGGAAAGAGTTCGGACGTTTATTTGCATACATGAAACCTTATGCGAAACAACTGTTACCACTTGTTATTCTAATGATGATTTTGGGTACCATTACGAAATTGTCCGTACCTTTTCTCATCAGTCTGGCGATTGACCGGGCCATCGCACCGGCAACAGGGTTACCAAGCATGACTATGCTTTATATTATCGCAGGCTCCATATTGTTGTTGTACCTTGTTCAATGGGCTGCTAATACTTATCGGATCAAACTGACAAACATTATCGGACAGCGTGTTATTTATGATCTTCGCTCGGATCTGTTCAAGCATATCCAGAAGCTGTCCTTTAACTTTTTTGACAAAAGACCGGCGGGTTCCGTACTGGTGCGTGTGACGAATGATATTAACTCCCTTCAGGATCTATTCACCAATGGTGCAGTTAACGTCATGATCGACTGTGTGCAACTGCTCGGGATCATTGTAATCTTGCTGTTGATTAACTGGAAACTGGGTCTTGCCGTAATTATTACGGTGCCAATCATGTTTATCATCTCAACCAAGCTGCGGGTGCTGATCCGTCGTGCCTGGCAGGATGTACGCATGAAGAACTCCCGGATTAACTCTCACTTGAATGAATCCATTCAGGGGATTCGCGTGACTCAGGCTTATACACAGGAAAAAGAGAACATGAAGTATTTTGACAACATGAATCTGTCCAGCAAAAAGTCATGGGATAAAGCGTCAGCGATGAACCAAGGCTTCGGACCACTGATTGAGATTACCGGCGGATTCGGTACATTAATCCTCTTCTGGTTTGGTGCCTATCTGATTCAGGATGGTCAGTTGACTGTGGGATTACTTGTTGCTTTTGCCAACTATGTCGGCAACTTCTGGGACCCAATCAACCGTCTGGGACAGATGTACAATCAGTTGCTGGTTGCGATGGCATCATCGGAGCGTATCTTCGAATTCATGGATGAAAAACCAAGTATTGCGGATAAACCAGGTGCCAAGCCACTTCCTTCTATTAAAGGAGATATCGCATTCGAAAATGTTGTGTTCGAATACGAGAAGGGCAGACAGGCGCTGAAAGGAATCAGCTTCTCGGCTGCTGCGGGACAATCGATTGCACTTGTTGGTCATACGGGCTCAGGTAAAAGTACGATCATCAATCTGATCAGTCGTTTCTATGATATATCTGGCGGACGTCTCACCATTGACGGACAGGATGTGCGGGATGTAACGGTAGAGAGTTTACGCAGCCAGATCAGCATTGTATTACAGGATACCTTCATCTTCTCGGGTACGATTCGTGACAATATCCGATTTGGACGACTGGATGCAACGAATGAAGAGGTGGAGGACGCAGCCAAAGCAGTCAATGCACATGAGTTCATCATGAAGCTGCCTGGCGGATATGATACCGAAGTAGAGGAACGCGGGAACGTATTATCCATGGGACAGCGACAATTGTTATCCTTTGCCCGTGCGCTACTTGCTGATCCACGCATACTGATTCTGGATGAAGCTACAGCCAGCATTGATACGGAGACAGAGCTTAAAATCCAGGAAGCGTTGAAGGTGCTGTTGCAGGGAAGAACGTCCTTTATGGTCGCTCACCGTCTCTCAACCATCCGGAATGCAGATAACATTATCGTCCTGGATCATGGTGAAATTAAAGAAGAGGGTAACCATGAGCAACTTATCCAAAAACAAGGCGTGTATAATGGATTAATAGAAGCTCAATACAGATTTTTGTGATGAAACCTTCGGACGCCTGTGAAGCGTCTGAACACATCTGAACTTATAACACTCTGGCGTTCTTTAGCCTGATCTTTCAATAATAAGTGTATCTTATTCATTGAAGACAGGTTAGAGGATAGCCGGAGTGTTTTTTTTATTCATTAGTGTGGTATGTTATATTTTTGAAGAATGAAATCAATACAATCGTTCATGGCTGGAGGGAGATCAATGCAGATGGACAACAACGAAATAAATTCAAAGCATTTGGATCACCTGGATCATATGAATTTTAGGCTCCTTCACGTGAACTATACGAGTGACCCTGCGACGGAGTGGCTTCTGAGGAAACACTTCATTGAAACATACATGTTATTATTTGTAGCCAGTGGACAAGGGTGGTTAAAGATCGATGGCAGTTTCATCGAATTGAAGGCGGGCGGACTGTATGTAGGCTTCCCGGGGCAACTGGTTGAGGCAAATGTGCATTCGTTGGATGAACGAGGCGTGTATCACATGAGTTTTGATGTCATGTACGCACTGGAGCAGGAGGGTGGAACAGCCCTTGATATGATGAAGCAACTTTTACGTAATGAAGTGAATGGCGGGGTCAGCTCATCTTCGCCCGTTGCTGTTGGCGTGATCTGTCAGATGATTTACCACCACACGTTGAAGAAGGATGGTTTGCAAAGGTACTATGGTCAGATTCGTTTTCAGGAACTTTTGTATACCATGTTTTATGACGTGGCCTGTGCCGAAAAGACGGATCTGGCTTCACCAATTGAACATGTCAAAGGCTACATGGAGCAGAATTATTCAAAGAGATTAACCATTGAGGAATTAGCAAATGTGGCACGAATGAGCCCTCGACACTTCATGCGTTTATTCAAGAAAAGGTATGGTTACAGTCCAGTGGACTATTTAACGCTATATCGAATCAAACAAGCCCAGATCTTAATGAGAAATGATCACAGTTATCGACTCAAGGATGTGGCATCGTACGTGGGTTATCAGGATGAGACGTATTTCCGGCGTAAATTCAAACAAATCTCTGGCATTCCACCAGCAGCGTTTATACGTAATAGCAAACAAAAAATTGCTGCACTTCATTCTTTGAGCATTGGTATACTGCTTGCTTTGCAGATCATTCCATGTGCCGCGCCGGCAAGTCATCCGTGGACATACTATTATAGACGTAAATATGAAACGGACAAAGTTATGCCACTCGCAGAGAGTGAGACCACCTGGCTGGAACAGCTTCGATTAGTTAAACCTGATTATATTATTACGATTGGGACGGAGTCTGAGTCTCTGCAAAGTCAGCTACAATCCATTGCTCCAGTGTGTGACCTCCCGTGGGGAAAAGGCGATTGGAGAGAACATTTGAGATATGTTGCAAGTTTTTTGGACAGGTCGGATATTGCAGAGGTATGGCTTCAAAGATATGAAGAGAAGGTAAAGATCATTAAGGATCAGCTTGCAGATTTCATACGAAAAGACAAACTGGTTGTACTCAAAGTTCATGGTGAAGCGTTGCAGATGTTAGGCCCAAGGAGCATTGCTTCCGTTTTTTACGTTGATATGCAAATGGAAGCTCCCGAAGGAGCTGAGACTTATTGGGAACGGGGCACAGTGACCATTAAGGAGTTATCTGTTCTCAACGTGGAAAGAATATTACTGATTGTGGGTGAGGATGAGACATCGAGGCAGAAATGGTCTGCTGTGCGGAAGTCTGAAGAATGGCTTGCGTTGTTAGCGGTACAGAAGGGCAGAATGGATATCCTCTTGTCGAGCGTTCTGCTGGACTACACCGCGTTTACCCATGAGCTTATGTTGGATGAAATATTAAAGTTATGGCAAGATCGTCCATAGCAAAAAGTCTGAATAGTCAATATCATACCTGAACATATTTTAATATACTTACTCCTATATCAAATGATAATGATAATTATTATTGATTAGACATTGTCATATATTAATGACCTATAGGGGGTACATAGAGAATGAGATTTAGATGGTTAACCGTAATATGCACAATGATGTTGATGCTCGTTATTTCGGCTTGTGGGGCAGCAGGCAAAGAAGCATCCTCGAGCGAGGGACAAGAAGCGGGTACCGCCAATTCTTCAACAACAGAGGCTAGTCAGATGAAAAAAGTGAACACGGAAATGGGAGAAGTTGAAATTCCGGTGAACCCACAAAAAATAGTTGGATTGTCCGTTGTATATCCAGAATTTTTATATTCACTTGGCATCGTACCCATTGCTGTACAGAACTACCATGAGGATTTTCCTTCTTACTTGCAAGAGCCATTTGCAAACACGATGAAAATGGGAATAGGAAGAACGCCTAACTTTGAAGCCCTGATGGAGGCAGCTCCGGATTTAATTATCGCTCCTGACTGGTGGTCCAAAAAGGACTATGATCAGCTTGCTCTGATAGCACCTACCGTACTTTTGCCACAGCGTGATGATTGGCGCGATGAACTGCGGGATATGGCCAAAATTTTGGACAAAGAAGAACAGGCAGAAAAGGTGATTCAGGATTTGGTGGATAAGGAGAAGGTAGCTGCTGCCAAATTGAATAAGCTGATTGGTGAGGAGACTGTTCTCTACATTAGAGTGATGGAAAAAGAAATCGTACTTCATGGGGAGAACCTTGACCGAGGAAACTTTGTCCACAAACGATTGGGAATGAATCCACTTCCTAATTTCCCGAAAGATCAAACTGCCATGTCCGTATCCTTGGAAGTATTGCCTGAATACGACGCAGATCATCTGATCGTTCAGCTGGATGATGAGACTAATCCGGAAATTAAAAAGAAATTTGAAGATATGTTATCTTCATCGTTATGGAAAAATCTGAAAGCAGTCAAGCAGGACCACGTCTACATGGTGGGTGGCAAGGAATGGTTCAATCTGGGAATGTCTCCACTTGCCGATGAATATGTCATTGATGATATTGTTGCTGCTTTTGAAGCAAAAAACAAATAAAGCAAACTGGGAATGTTACTTGTATCTCGAATTCATAACTAAATAAACAAGGTGTGTTTAAAATGAATGAAGAAGATATCTATGATGTAACCATCATTGGAGGCGGCCCTGCTGGCATGTATGCAGCTTTTTATGCAGGGATGCGTGATATGAAAGTTAAAATCATTGAAGGTAAAGACCAGCTTGGTGGATTTCTGCATACCTATTCGGAAAAAACAATTTGGGATGTAGGCGGTTTACCGCCTATGAAATGTTCGAAGTTGATCGAGTGGCTTGTTCAGCAGGCCAATACGTTTAATCCAACGGTTGTATTGAATTGCCAGGTAGAAAGTTTCTCCCAGCTGGATAACGGAATATTGAGTATGTATACCGCTAAAGGGGAGATACACTATACGCGCACGATCATTGTTGCAGTAGGCCGCGGTATCGCAGAGATTCAGAAGCTGGAGCTTCAGGAGCCGATTGAATATGAGCAAGAGAACCTTCATTACACCGTACAAAATCCAGAACATTTCGCTGGGAAGCGTGTACTCATTTCGGGTGGAGGCAACAGTGCTGTAGACTGGGCAATTGAACTTGCTCAACTTGCTCGCAGTGTAGTTGTAATCCACCGGAATAATGAGTTCCGCGCGATGGAACGAAATGTAAGTGAGATGAACAACATAACGGATGTGAGAACACCATACAGCATCACGCAACTTCATAATAATGGCAAGCGAATCCAGCAGGTTGAGATTACACATATGAAAAGTCAGGACAATGTGGTGTTAGAAGTGGATGAAGTCGTCATTAGTCATGGATATAAAAGCAATTTAAGTGATCTTGCCAGTTGTGGCTTAGAAATGGACGATGGAATGGTTCTAATGAGTCACCATGCACAGACGAGTCTGCCGGGTGTTTTTGCAGCAGGAGACTGTGCGACGCACAATAGCAAAGTTAGGCTCATTGCAGGAGCTTTCAATGATGCGATCGTGGCAGTTAATAGTGCGAAACTATATATGACGCCAGACGCACCCCAGATGGCTTATGTTTCTTCCCATAATGAAATCTTCAGAGAAAAAAATCGACAAATCCCAAGTCTTTAAACTTGGGATTTGTTTGCGTATTTCGATTCGTTGGAATATTGAAGTCTGCTCTTTTAACATTTCCTTAATTTTGGGAGGAATGGAAGGAGTATCGAATCTGTGAGCGGTAATTGTAAAATTTGATCGAAAAAACACAAAAAATCTTGTAAAATTCACAAGAAAAATAGGGAGTACTCTTGCAATCTTTAACCAAAACCCCGAAAATAGAGAGACAGATATAGAAGATTTCTCTTTGGGAGGATTGGAAAGAACATGTGGGGTGCTCCTTTTACGGCTCAAGCCAAAAAAATGCTGCTACTAGGCAGTGGAGAATTGGGAAAAGAGGTCGTTATTGAGGCCCAACGACTGGGAGTAGAGACGATCGCTGTTGATCGTTACGAGAACGCACCTGCAATGCAGGTCGCGCACCGGTCTTACTGCATCGACATGCTGGATGCCGAAGCTTTGAAACAATTGATCCGTAAAGAAAAACCTCATTACATCGTACCTGAGATTGAAGCTATTGCAACAGAAGCTTTACTGGAGCTTGAGGAAGAGGGATTTTGTGTAGTACCTACTGCCCGAGCTGCACGTCTAACGATGGATCGCGAAGGCATCCGTCGGCTTGCAGCCGAACAACTGAAACTTCCGACAGCTGACTACCTTTTTGCGGACAACCTGGAACAACTTCAGGAAGCCGTACGTGAGCTTGGCACACCTTGTGTCATTAAACCATTGATGAGTTCTTCCGGCAAAGGGCAGAGTGTATGCCGTACACCGGGCGACGTGGAGGATTGCTGGAACATTGCTCTTTCGGGGGCTCGTGGCAAATCCGTTCGTGTTATCGTGGAGAGCTTTGTGCAATTTGACAGTGAGATTACATTACTTACCGTTAGGTCTGTATCAGGCACCGTATTCTGTCCTCCGATCGGCCACATTCAGAAGGATGGGGATTATGTCGAATCCTGGCAACCTCATGCAATGACTCCTGAACAATGGGAGCAGGCTTGTCATATTGCCAAATCCGTCACGGATGAACTTGGCGGTTATGGACTGTTTGGAGTGGAATTATTCCTGACTCCAGATGGTGTTGTGTTCAGCGAGGTATCTCCTCGTCCACATGACACAGGAATGGTTACAATGGTGACGCAAGACAGTTCCGAGTTTGCGCTGCATGTACGTGCAATTCTTGGTTTTCCGGTCACAGGTGTACATCTGTTGACACCGGGAGCTTCAGCAACGCTGAAGGCTAATGATGAAACATCTGACTTTACTGTAGGCGGGATAGAAGAAGCACTGGCTCTTCCTCGTACTCAGATTCGTGTATTTGGCAAACCTGAGACCAAAGTAGGACGCCGAATGGCTGTAGCCCTAAGTGCTGGCCAAGATGTGGAAGAAGCTCGTAAAACAGCGGTGCAAGCCGCTAATATGCTGAAAGTGGAGGTAAATCATGTCCAATAATGTTGAGGCCCCTGTACTGATGATCCGAGAGTGTGAGCTGCGAGATGCTGAAGCGGTAACGGGACTGATGCGAGAGGTCAGCTATCCGACAACAACCAATGTCATGAAAGAACGTATTGAATGTTTGGAAACCAATCCAAACGCATGCATGCTTGTTGCCGAAGTGGATGAACAAATTATTGGTGTGATTGGCTTGCAATGTGTGCAAAGTCATGCCTATCCAGAACCTGCCGCACAGATTACTTCCCTGATTGTAGGTCAAGAACATCGTGGTGGTGGGATTGGCCGTCGTCTGATGGCTCGTGCCGAAGATTGGGGCAGACAGCAAGGTGGTAAACAACTGTTTGTCACGGGTGCAAACCGTGAAGTGACTTCAACAACGTACTCTTTTTATGAGCACATTGGTTTTCAGAAGAGAGGCTATCGGTTCAGTAAAGTTCTTCTATAGTATAAATAAAGTTTCTTCTATTGCATGGAAATTCTCATGATATCCTGATCTGCACATTCTGGTGTGGTGAATGATAAATAGATGGTGAAGCGACATTCGACTAGCATTTTTAGTTCGAATGTCTTTTTTTTCATGGCTAAAAAATGACAAAAAAGTTACTTTTCCATATTTTATAGGTTCACAATCTCCTTTTGAATTGATATACTGCTAGAGTATTAATTACAAAGTTGTAATAACTAATCTTAAGGAGATGAATGAATTTGAAAAAGAAATGGATGAAAACTGTCGTAACGGGTAGTCTGACAGCCGTACTGGCCGTAGGGGTAATGCTTCCTGCTTCCGCGTCTGCTGCAGATTCAACATATAAGACTGTCACAACGTACAAAATTACAAGTACAGACAGCTTGAAAGCTTATATTGAGAAATGGCTTAAACAAAATGGATACACCGTATCCGAGGGGCAAATTGTAGAGAAGCCTGCTACGCAGCCTGATCAAACGACGAAACCTGCTGAGCCGACAACAAAACCAACTCAACCAACAACAAAACCTGCTGAGCCTACAACTAAGCCTGATCAAACGACTAAGCCAGCACAACCAGCTCAAGAAGAAAAACCGGCAACTACACCGGCTAAAGATCCTTCAAACACGGGTAACACAGGTAGCAATACAAGTAATAATGGTAGCGAAAGCACACAATCCGACTTTGCTACTCAAGTTGTAAAACTTGTGAACGCTGAGCGTGCTAAAGCAGGTCTGAACGCTCTGTCTTCAGATGCACTTCTGGACAAAGTAGCTGTTGCTAAAGTAAAAGATATGAGTAACAATAACTATTTTGATCACCAGTCACCTACGTATGGTTCTCCGTTTGATATGATGAAACAATTCGGAGTAACTTACAGCTATGCAGGTGAGAACATTGCCAAAGGACAAAAAACACCACAGGAAGTTGTTACAGCTTGGATGAATAGTGAAGGTCACCGCGCTAATATCTTGAGCAAAAACTTTACGCATATCGGTGTAGGTTTCTACAACGGATACTGGGCACAAGAGTTTATCGGTAAGTAATCGGTTTATAATGAAGAAAATATGAATTTCTTTTCCACAAGGTTATGCCAGCACACAGTTCAAATCTGTGTATGGTATAACCTTTTTTCCGTAAAATGACATAAGGAAAATGAATTTTGCGAATATAGCGCCAAAATTTGCAAATTAACGACAGAACATTTATGTTATTTAGGAATAGCATCATTAAGGCGTGTCTGAAAACTCCGAAGGAAGCGGATTTTCAGACACGCCTTAATGTAAAGTCATTATAAATTATAAAGCACCCGGACTGGTGTACATGAGCGGAGATGTGATGATGAAAAAGAAAAAAAGCCTTGATTCAGCACCATGGATCTGGAGAACTGTCAGTACAGTTTCCATCTTGGCAACTTTGTTGTTGTTATTTGGATTTGGATACGCCATAAAAGACGTGATTTTCCCCGAGGGAGATTCCGCATTAACGACAGGCCAGGAGGCAACTGCTCCATCTAAGGATATCGAGGGGGAACCGGCTGTCGTGGAAGATGGCAAGATTCGGATGGCCGTCATCGGCGATTCCTTGGCAAGAGGCACGGGGGATGATGAAGGACTCGGTTTTGTGAGACGTGCAGGAAACCTGCTTAAAGATAAAGGATATGACGTTCAGGTTCTTAATAATCTGGGTGTAAACGGTTTGAGAACAGATGCTTTAATGACAAAACTTGATGAGCAAGGTGTGCGTTACGTCCTGCAGCAGTCCAATTTTATTTTGCTCTCGATTGGCGCAAATGATTTGTTTCAGGGAGGACAAGTTCTACAGGGGGAAGATCCGCCAACAGCAGAGCAGCTGGCAGCGGCTTTGCCGGAAACGTCGAAGCGCCTTCAAGAGATATTGAAGAAAGTCAAAGAAATTAATCCCGATGCACAGATTGCGTACATAGGGTTGTACAATCCATTTGGCGATGTGAAGGAACTGGAGAAGCCGGGTAATGCAGTGGTTGCAGCATGGAACGATGCTGCACTGGCTATTTTGAACAATGAGGACAAGATGACACTGGTCCCTACATTCGATTTATTTGAAAATCATCTGGGGGAGTATCTCTCTTCAGATCATTTCCATCCCAATGGACAAGGTTATGAGCAAATTGCAGTTCGGATTGCACAGGAATTCCAGGCAGATACACCGGCAGAAGGGAGCGGAAATTAAATGGCAGAGCAGCAGTATGATTCCGTCTTGTCTGTACAGCATCTGAAGAAGCGGATCGGACGCAAGTGGATCATTAAGGACGTTACATTTGACGTAAAACCTGGTGAAATCTTTGGATTTCTCGGTCCCAACGGTGCCGGCAAAACAACAACGATACGGATGCTGGTGGATCTGATCAAACCGACACAAGGGAAAATTAAAGTCTGTGGTTATGATGTGAATCGGGACCCTGAGCGTGCTTTGAAGTATGTAGGCTCCATTGTTGAAAATCCGGAGGTATATACATATCTGACAGGATGGGAGAACCTGGAGCATTTTGCCCGCATGCAACCAGGTGTGGACAACGAGCGCATTCAGGAAGTTGTGGATATTGTGCGTCTGGATCAGCGGATTCACGATAAAGTCAGAACATACTCATTGGGCATGCGTCAACGGCTTGGTATTGCACAAGCGCTGCTCGGGCGACCGCGTCTGCTCATTCTGGATGAACCGACAAATGGCCTTGATCCAAAAGGTATTAAGGAACTTCGTGTCTTTATTAAGCAACTTGCCAGCGAAGGTATGGCTGTATTTGTCAGCAGTCACTTGTTAAGTGAGATCCAGCTTCTCTGTGACAGAGTAGCCATTATCAGTGCTGGACGTGTGCTTGCTGTTGGAGGTGTAAGCGAACTGATTGAAGATCATTCGAAGTTGGCCATATGGCACGTTTCACCACTGGAGCAAGGCAAAAAGATGTTACTGGATGCAGGTATTGCTCTGGTAAGTCGACCTGCGGATGTGATGGATGATACCATTGTTGCGGGCCTTGGTCCCAACGCCGTGGTTGCCGAGATGCATGAAGATCGAATTCCTGATCTGGTGCAGCAGATGGTTCAAGCAGGTATTCAGGTTGAAGGGGTACAGCGGATTCAGCCTACGCTCGAACAACTATTCTTAAAAATGACAGAAGGTGAATCCATTGAGTAATATCATGCCTCTGATCCGTAATGAAACGATTAAGATGGTGAAGAAAAAACGGCTTTATATTATATTTATTGTACTTGCGGTCCTCGTACCGATGTTTACGTATGCCCAGATGAAATCTGCGGAGAATAATCGCGACAAGTTTGGCGGCGATTGGCGTCTTGAACTTCAACAGGCCATCACAGACAATCAGAACTCGCTCGGCAGTGATCGGGTACCTGAAGAGTACAAAAAATATAGAACAGTATATATCCAGCAGATGCAGTATTATCTTGAAAATGACATCAATCCCAAAGAACCGGGTGGTGTTACCTTTACGCGGGAGTTTATGAACAACGCAGTTGGATTGTTTATTCCACTGTTAATCATGGCTATTGCTTCAGATCTTGTTTCCGGTGAACGTACGACAGGTACGATTAAAATGCTTTTAACGCGTCCGGTTAGACGCTGGAAAGTGCTTCTGAGTAAATTAATTACGCTGATTATGTTTGTTTCGATCATAGTGGTATCAGCCTACATTATATGTTATGTCATATCGGGTGCGGTCTTTGGTTATAAAGGCTTTAACATGCCAATCTTCACAGGATTCAAAGTTGTGGGAACAGATGTCGATATGTCGGCAGTGCATGCTGTAGACCAGTGGCTGTATATGCTAATGCAGGCAGGACTGATCTGGTTTGTGAGTGTAATTGTGGCTATGCTTGCATTTATGGTATCTGTGCTTGTGCGCAGTACTGCTGCAAGTATCGTTATCATGATGGCCGCTTTGATTGCAGGAACAATCTTGACCAGTATGGCAGCATCTTGGCAGACCGCGAAGTATTTGTTCATGGTTAACCTCGAACTTCCGAATTATTTGTCTGGCGGATTACCTCCAATCGAGGGTATGAATTTAGGTTTTTCCCTTATTGTGCTTAGTGTTTGGGGCATTGCTTCACTCATTGTGTCATTCCTTGTCTTTACGAAACGGGATATCTTGAATTAAAATGGACAAGGATAAGAAAACATCTGTTTGCATTTTAGGCATTTTTTTAGTTGCAAGTTAAGAAGGGGGAGCATGAATGGTCGAGCAAATCGATATGTCGGCAGGTTCGACAGGCGGAGGACAGGGGTCTTCAGGCTACGACGCGGACGACATTCAAGTACTTGAAGGGTTGGTAGCGGTACGGAAACGGCCGGGGATGTACATCGGCAGCACCAGCACTTCGGGTCTACATCATTTGGTATGGGAAATTGTCGACAACGCTGTCGACGAACACCTCGCCAAATTCTGCTCCAAAATCGATATCACGCTGCATAAGGACGGTTCTATTACGGTTCAGGATAACGGAAGGGGAATTCCGACAGGTATACATAAAACAGGGATTCCTACTCCCCAGGTCGTGTTTACGATTTTGCACGCAGGCGGAAAGTTCGGTGGATCAGGATACAAAAAATCAGGCGGTTTGCACGGTGTAGGTGCGTCAGTTACAAACGCATTGTCCGAGTGGCTTGAAGTCGAGATTTTCCGTGATGGCAAGATTCATCGTCAGCGATTCGAGTATTGGAAGGACAAAAAAGGGATTGAACATGTCGGTGAACCGGTCTCCGGTCTCGAAGTGTTGGGCAATACCAATCGGACAGGTACAAAAGTTACATTTAAACCGGATATTCGGGTGTTCCAGAACGGCATTCAATTTAATTATGATACATTGGCAGAACGCCTTCAGGAGATTGCTTTTCTGAATTCAGGTCTGAGAATTGTGCTCAAGGACGAACGTTCCGGCAATCAGGATGAATACATGTATGAAGGCGGAGCAAGCCAGTTTGTTGCTTTTCTGAACGAAAATAAAGATGTGTTGCATGATGTTATTCACTTCTATGCGGAGAAGGATGACATTGAAGTCGAAGTGGCAATCCAGTATAACGCGGGTTATACGGAAACACTGGCTTCGTTCGTGAACTCGATCCCTACTCGGGGTGGCGGTACTCATGAGACCGGATTCAGGGCTGCGTATACCCGTGTAATGAATGATTACGCACGGCGTACCAGCATGATTAAGGAAAAAGACAAAAACCTCGAAGGTAATGACCTGCGTGAAGGTATGATGGCTGTCATCAGTGTCAAAATGTCAGATGTTGAGTTCGTGGGGCAGACAAAGGATCAGCTCGGCAGCGCTTCCGCTCGAAGTGCAGTGGATTCGGTCGTGTCCGAAAATATTCAAAGGTTCCTGGAAGAAAACCCGCAGGTAGCTCAAACGTTAATTCGCAAAGCGGTTCAAGCCTCCAGAGCCAGAGAAGCAGCTCGCAAAGCACGTGATGATATGCGCACAGGCAAGAAACGCAGTGAAAGTTCCAACCTGAACGGCAAACTGACGCCGGCGCAATCAAAGGATTTTACCCGCAATGAGTTATTTATTGTCGAAGGGGATTCCGCAGGTGGTTCTGCCAAACAGGGACGCGACTCGAAGATTCAGGCTATTTTGCCCCTCAAGGGAAAACCGCTCAATCCGGAAAAATCAAAGCTGGCCGACATTCTCAAAAATGAAGAATATCGTGCGATTACAGCAGCGATCGGTGCGGGCATAGGAACCGAATTTGCAGTTGAAGACAGCAATTATTCCAAAATTATCATTATGACCGATGCGGATACGGACGGCGCACATATTCAGGTGCTGTTGTTGACCTTCTTTTATCGTTATATGAAGCCTTTAATTGATGCAGGCAAAGTATATATTGCTCAGCCGCCATTGTACAAACTTACTCGTAAGTCTGGTAAGCTCGCGACTGTTCGATATGCATGGACGGATGAAGAACTGGCGAATTATATGAAGGAATTCGGTAATAATGTTGAGCTTCAACGTTATAAAGGTCTTGGTGAGATGAATCCGGATCAACTGTGGGAGACAACAATGAATCCGGAAACTCGTGCGATGCTGAAGGTACAGATTGTTGATGCAGCAAAAGCAGAACGTCGTGTATCTACGCTCATGGGTGATAAGGTTGATCCGCGGAAACGTTGGATTGTAGAGAACGTCGACTTTACAGAGTACGAAGAATAGAAGGTGCTTGGAATGAGTCCATCAGAACAATTTATGCCGGCCTTTCTCGAAGAGGTCGTTGGGGACCGTTTCGGTCGCTACTCCAAATATATTATTCAGGATCGAGCCATTCCGGATGTCCGGGATGGGTTGAAGCCAGTACAACGGCGTATTCTGTACGCCATGTACGATTCAGGTAATACGCCTGACAAGACTTACCGCAAGTCTGCCAAAACCGTTGGGGACGTAATGGGTAATTATCATCCACATGGTGACTCCTCCATCTATGAGGGTATGGTGCGGATGGCTCAGCCTTGGAAAATGGGCCATATGCTCGTGGACGGTCATGGTAACTGGGGATCACAGGATGATGACCCGGCAGCGGCGATGCGGTATACGGAGGCCCGTTTGTCGCCCATCGCAATGGAGATGCTTCGCGATATCGAGAAACGGACGGTGCTGTTTAAGGATAATTTTGATAATACGGCCAAAGAACCGGTTGTATTGCCATCCCGTTATCCGAACTTGCTGGTTAATGGCGTCAGCGGTATTTCCTCGGGCTTTGCAACCGAGATTCCTACACATAATCTGCGTGAGGTCATTGATGCTTCCATCGCTGTGATGGAGAAACCGTCGATTGAGCTGGACGAGATCATGATGTTTATGAAGGGTCCTGACTTTCCAACAGGCGGATTGATAATGGGCGGTGACGGCATTCTGGATGCCTATCGCACAGGTAAAGGACGGATCTATATCCGGTCCAAAACCGAGATTGAAAACATGCGCGGTGGCAAACAGCAAATCGTCATTACCGAAATCCCTTATCAGGTCGTGAAGTCTCGTCTGGTTACAGCGATGGAGAACATCCGACTTGAGAAGAAGGTTGAAGGTATTGCCGAAGTGCGTGATGAGAGTGGACGTGAAGGTCTGCGAATCGTGGTTGAGCTGAAAAAAGAAGCGGACGCACAAGGTATTTTGGCTTATTTGCTGAAGAAAACCGACCTGCAGGTCACCTATAATTTCAATATGGTGGCGATTGTGAATAAAGCACCTCACCAATTAGGATTGAAATCGATCCTCGAGGCTTACATTGCCCATCAGCGGGAAGTTGTAACATTCCGTACCCGGTTTGAGCTGGAGAAGGCGCAAGACCGTGCGCATGTGCTCGAGGGCTTGGTAAAAGCACTTAACATCCTTGATGAGGTCATTGCGGCCATCAAAGCGTCGAAGAACCGTCAAGATGCTCAAAATAACCTGATGTGGATGTTTGGATTCACGGAACGCCAAGCGGATTCCATCCTTACTTTGCAATTGTACCGTTTGACTAATCTGGAGATCAATTCTCTGGAGAAGGAACTCGGTGAACTGATGAAGAAGATTGCACAACTACAATCCATTCTGGATAGTGACCGCAAGCTCATCGGAGTCATCCGCAAAGAATTGATGGAGATTCGTGAGAAATACGGCATAGACCGTCGTTCCGCGATCCAGGGTGAAGTGGAAGAACTCAAGGTTAATCTCGAAGTGCTTGTCAATGCGGAAGATGTATTTGTTACATTATCCAAAGAGGGATACGTGAAACGTACAGGCATGCAGTCCTTTACACGTTCAGGTGGTGAACGGAGCGGAAGTGGAGTAAAAGATGGCGATTATATCGCTCAGGTTCTGGAAGTAAATACGCTTGAGAACTTGCTTGTCTTTACGAGGAAAGGGCAGTACTTCCTGTTACCTGTTCACCAGGTACCTGAATTCAAGTGGAAAGATCCAGGCACAGCCATTGTGAATGTCATTCCCCTTGCGAAAGATGACCGTATTGCAAGTGTGCTTGCTGTGAAATCCTTTGAAGAGCCAAACCACAGTCTGGTTTTCGTTACGCGAAGAGGACAGGTGAAACGAACAGAACTGAAGGATTACGTTACCAAGCGTTCCGGTGCAGTTGCGGCTTGTAAAGTGGGCAAGGACGATGAAGTGTTATCTGTACATCTAAGTACAGGTGGTCAAGATATTATGTTGATTACAAAAGAAGCCATGGCGATTCGTTTCCGAGAGGATGAGGTTAATCCAATGGGACGTGTATCCGGTGGTGTTCGTGGTATTCAGTTAAGAGATACAGATGAAGTTGTATCTGCCCTATGGGTAGAAGGAGATGAAGGTGAAGTTGCCGTGTTGTCCGATTTGGGATATGGTAAACGTTCATTACTCCTGGATTATGCTATCCAGAGCCGTGGAGGCAAGGGGCTTGCCACATTCGAGTTCAAGGAAGGCAAACGTGTGAAACCGAATGGCAGCCGTATTGTTGGAGCGTTTTATTGCAAAGAGCAACGTAAGATCACTGTAATGACCAAGGAAGGCCAAGTGCATCCGATCTCTTCGGAAGGTGTTCCGATTACTGAGCGCAAACATATTGGCAAACTGATCGTTCCTGTGGATAAACAGGACGAGATCGTTGAACTTCTGAGGGACTTCAATGAGAATCAACCAGCATCATCTTCATAAAAACAAACAAACGAGACTTTTCGCAGAACAGCTAATCCTGTCATGCGAGGAGTCTTTTTTTGTTGTTCGAAGGCGGATTAGAAGAGGTCATTCATGCGAAGTTTAACATCCTTCGTCGATTACGGTCGATCGCTAGGAAATTGAAAAAAGGCAGCAGGAATGCGGCTTTGGAGCGCGAAAACTTAAGCAGGTGAAGTGATAACCGGTTGCAGAGAGGAGCGATGGAAGATGTATAATTCCGATTTTGCCAAGTGCTGGTCCAGGTTAACCAAAGATTATAAATTGCATATGGATCAAGAGCTGGCACCCTCATTAACGGAGGCTCAGCTGGCTGTTTTGGAGGTACTTGAAGATCATCAGAAGATGAAACCTTCGGATCTGATTCCTTATCTGGCGACTACGCCAGCTGCTGTAACCATGCTGCTTGATCGGATGGAGAAGAATGATCTGATTCGCAGGAATCGGGATAATCAGGATCGACGCATTGTGTGGGTATCTCTGTCAGAAAAAGGAAGAATGGAGACAGAGCGGGGAATCACCATCCGTAATGAATTCATGAACTCTGTTCTCAGTAACATTTCGATGCACAATCAACAATTGCTGGTATATCTCTTAGGCAAAATGACAACACCGAAGACCAAAGAGCCTGCCTTATCTACTTCGGTATGATACCATGCTGATTCTTCTGAATAACCATAGGAGTGCCTGCTCGTTTCATGCAGGAGCCCTATGGTTATTTTATTTACAAATTACATATGATACACACTGTGTCCAGGTTAGTTGAGTAAAGACATGGATGTAACACAGTTAGTATGTCCTGATATTATTTTTGTGAATTCATATGTAAAGAGTTGACTATGTAAATATTTTTGTTATAATAAATAATTGTTCCCCTGATATTTCGTGTACGAAATATTATATTCCAAAAGTAAAAGGGTGAAACAATGACTGATACGTATGAAGTATTCTATATTATTAATTCGTTCCGCCAAGTGAATCAAATGCTTTTTCGAGCATTTTGGAATGAAAACAAGGAGATCGAGCTGACTTCGATCCAGTTTATGGTGTTATCCATCCTGAGGGAGCGTCCTTCCATTGGCATCAATGAAGTGGCTGAGCTATGCCATATGGGCAGCAGTTCCATGAGCGCTGTTGTGGAGCGACTGGTCAAGGGCGAGTATATCGTTCGCACACGTTCGGATGCTGACCGCCGATCCGTCAAGCTTCAGATTACGGACAAAGGGGAACAGGCCCAACAGGAAACGCACCATTTGTGGATGGAAAGAGTGTCACCCATTCTGGATATATCGAAGGAAGACCTTGAGCACCTACTTAGAATTCATAGTCAAATGATTGAAAAGTTAGAAGGAAGAGAGATGAACAACATATGAGTACGACTACTGCTGCAGCTCCATCCTCAGCGATGGACAACATCAAGAAAGGCCCGATTGTAGCGGCATTGTTAATTGGTGCCTTTGTGGCATTCCTGAACCAAACCCTGATGAACGTAGCGCTTCCTAAAATTATGGAAGACCTCGCGATCAATGCAAACAAAGCCCAATGGTTAACTACGGGTTATATGCTCGTCAACGGTGTACTGATTCCGGTTACGGCATATCTGATTGCCAAATTTTCAACACGTCAAATTTTCATTACAGCCATGACTCTATTTACCTTAGGTACGTTAGTCTGTGGTCTTAGTCCAACCTTCACCATTCTGATGGTAGGTCGTGTTATTCAAGCGGCAGGTGCAGGAATCCTGATGCCTCTGATGACCGTTGTATTCCTGACCATCTTCCCAATCGAGAAACGTGGTCAGGCCATGGGAACCATGGGGATCGCGATGATTCTGGCTCCTGCGATTGGGCCTACACTTTCAGGTTATGTAGTTGAGCATTATTCCTGGAGATTGTTGTTCTACATCATCTTGCCATTCTCTATTATTGCAACGGCAATTGGTATTGCTTTTGTCAAAAACGTAACACGTCAATCCAGACCTAAACTGGATTATCCAGGCGTTATTTTATCTACACTTGGTTTTGGTAGTTTGCTCTACGGATTCAGTGATGCGGGTACCGATGGATGGGGCAGTGCAATTGTCATTGGATGTCTCGTCGTAGGTGCGATATCCCTGATACTGTTCGTTATTCGTCAACTGACAACAGATCATCCGCTCCTTGAGTTCCGTATTTTCAAGTACAATATGTATACATTAACAACGATTATCAATATGCTTGTGACAATGGCAATGTTTGCAGGTATGATCCTGCTTCCTATTTTTCTGCAAAACATTCGTGGATTCTCACCGATTGAATCAGGACTTCTGATGATGCCTGGTGCGATATTGATGGGGATTATGTCCCCAATTACAGGTCGCATATTTGATAAAGTGGGCGCACGCTGGCTTTCGGTTGCAGGTCTTGCCATTACGGCAATTACAACTTTTGGACTGAGTCGTCTGGCAATCGATACTACCTACGGCTACATGATGTTTATCTACACGGCTCGTATGTTCGGTATGTCGATGCTGATGATGCCGATTCAGACAGCAGGTCTGAATCAACTGCCTCAACGTCTGAACGCACATGGTACAGCAATGTCCAATACATTGCGTACAGTTGCCGGTGCGATCGGTACAGCCATTCTGGTTACCATCATGAGTAGTAAGCTCAAAACACATCTGGCGGATGCAGTTGCTGCGGGTCAGGTTAATCCGAATGATAAAACAGCGATGATAGCTGCTACAGCAGATGCAACGATTTACGGTGTTAACTATGCATTCATCGTGGCTACCGGAATGACCGTGGTTGCTTTGATCATGGCGTTCTTTATTCGGAAAACAAAACCGGCTGTTGAACCTGTTACTGTAGAAAAGGAAAAAGCGACGGCTACAGCATAACGAATATCAGATAAAACCAAAAAGAGAACTCTAGCAGTCGAAGGGGTAACCCTAACTGCCTGAGTTCTCTTTTTTTGGTGTGTGCGATAGGAGGAGAGCACTTTTATTATTCGGGCTGGATCGTTGGATCGATAAGAAATACAGGATCGGGCTCATGACCGAACTGTTTGAGATTAATGGTTCCGTTCAGTTGAAACTCCACACCTTCGCTAATCAGTTCTGTTTCCTGCATCATGCGCGAGTGTTCGTCCGGTATGGAGATTTCGCCTTTTGCATTGACGACACGGTGCCAGGGCAGACGTTCCTTGCGGCTCATCGAGTGCAGGATTCGTACGACTTGTCTCGCGGCTCTTGGACTACCGGCATGGGCTGCAATCTGACCGTAAGTCATCACTTTACCTTCGGGAATCGCCGCGATGATCTCAATGACTTGTTTGGTAAACGGGGTCATCATGATGTCTCCTCTCTGTATTTTAGGTATAAAGCTGAAAATATGAAAAAACGTGTCGTTCAGATACAGAATCTGAACGACACGTGATATGGACAGATGTAACCTGATCCTGTGCACTTATAGAGGTTGTTCGATAAAACCGCTTTTGATCCCATCTTCTCGGTACTGAAAACCAGTCTTATTGAACTCGTATTTATTGGGGTTGTCCAAAAGCTTTTTGGTACACGGCAGCTGGCCATTCTGCCCATGGGAATTCTCTTGCAGGCAAAGATTGCAGAATAACTTCTTCCTTAGTAACTGGATGAGGAAAAGCAGCAATCGCAGACCATAGAGCAATCTGTTGCCCGGGTTTATTCACGCTTGCGCCGTACTTCTGATCCCCGTACAGAGGGCAGCCGATTTCTTTCATTTGCACCCGAATCTGATGAGATCTGCCGGTGTGCAGTTCGATATGGACGAGGCTGTAAGGGTCTGTCTCACCGATAACACGGTAATCCAGAACGGCATCCTTACCGCCAACCGTACCTTTAGGTACAACAGTAACGGTATTTGTACGTGCATCTTTCAGCAGGGTGTGTTTTAACGTCCCCTGCTGTGCAGGCAACTTGCCATGTACAACAGCCGCATATATTTTACGGAAATGGCGTCCCCGCACAGTCTCGGACAATCTCGAAGCCGCTTTGGAAGTCTTGGCAAAAATCATTGCCCCTCCAACAGGACGATCAAGTCGGTGTACTAACCCGAGATAAACATTGCCAGGTTTGTTGTATCGTTCTTTCAGATCCTGCTTCAGCAATGTAAGCAAATCCGGATCACCTGATGCATCTTCCTGGGTAGGTACATTGACCGGCTTCGTAATACCTAACAGATGGTTGTCTTCGAACAGAATCGGAATTGCATCGTGATCATGCCGATGTTCTGACATGATTAAGACTCCCAACGGCCCAGAATACCACAAGGCAGATCCAGACCACTACGTGTGATTGGCAGACCAATTTCACCTGCAGTAATGTCACCACCGTACTGAGCAGACATGGTCATGGTCAACATGTTGCGCAGAACCGTAGAGGAAATGCCTGTAGTGTAGGAGTTAACCAGCATGAATAATGGATTATCCGACAAGATCGTCATACATGACTTCAAGAAAGGATATAGGTTCTCTTCCAGTTTCCATGTCTCTCCATTAGGGCCACGGCCATAAGAAGGAGGGTCCATAATAATGGCGTCGTAACGATTTCCGCGACGTTGTTCCCGTTGTACGAATTTGAAAACATCATCTGTAATAAAACGAACAGGGCGATCAGCCAGTCCGGATAATTGAACATTTTCCTTGGCCCATTGAACCATGCCTTTAGCAGCATCCACATGCACAACAGAAGCGCCTGCGTAAGCAGCGGCTACCGTTGCTCCGCCTGTATAGGCAAACAGGTTCAAGACAGAAATAGGGCGTCCTGCATTAGAGATTTTATCCATCATCCAGCTCCAGTTGGCAGCTTGTTCAGGGAACAGGCCGGTGTGCTTAAAGCTGGTAGGTTTAATATGGAACTTGAGGTTTTCGTAACCGATCGTCCAGCGCTCGGGAATGGGCTTTTTCATATCCCAGTTACCGCCACCGGAAGAGCTGCGATGATAGTGACCATGCACCTGACGCCATTCATTGGTTTCTTGCTCAAGGGGCCAGATAATCTGTGGATCGGGTCTGCGTAAAATCACATCTCCCCAACGCTCCAGTTTCTCGCCGCCTCCTGTATCGATTACTTCATAGTCCTTCCAATTCTTAGCTACGTACATAATGATTTATCCATCCTTCAAAAGTCATTTGGATACTATTGTACAACAAAAAAGGGCTTGTACGCCAGTTGGGGGACGGGATCATTGGAGGAAGCTATTACATCTGACCTTAAAGGATGAAGTATTTTAGCTGTGTTGAAATCCGAGGTGCGCCATATACTGAAAAACAAAGATAACCAAAAATTTAATTTGACAATGATAATCATTATCACATATGATTTTGTTAATCCAAAATTCATTCTTTCTTCATAGAGAGAATATAACATGATCAAATTAAAGTGAGGGAAAAATAGATGGCTAAATTGTTAGTGGCTTATGCGAGCATGACAGGAAATACAGAAGAAATTGCAGAACTGATCGTGGAAGGAATTACACAGGGAGGCCACGAGGCTGACCTGAAATCCGTAACGGATTGTAATGCATCTGATGTATTGGACTATGACGGATTCATGATCGGTGTGTACACCTGGGGAGACGGGGAGTTGCCAGATGAATTCCTTGATTTCTATGAGGAGCTGGATGAGCTTGACCTGAGTGGTAAGAGAGCTGCAGTGTTTGGTAGTGGTGACACATCATATGAGCAGTTCTGCGGTGCAGTTGATCTCGCGGCTGCCAAGCTGCAAGAGCGTGGGGCGGAGGTATCTCCAGAGATGTTGAAAATTGAATACAGTCCGCTTGAGCAGGAGAAAGAAACATGCCGTGACTTTGGCAAACGCTTCGCTGCTGCCGGATTACAGGTATCCTAAAGATCATGTTAAGACATAATGTTCAGGCAGCGATGCCAGTCGGAAGGAATGACCTTCCTGAACGTCTGCTTGAAGATTACAGATTGGAAGAAATGCTGCGCAGCCCACACCGATTCATCCGCCCTGAACCAGTGTCTGAGCAGCGTCTTCCACTGCAATGGAGGCACCGTGTACAATATGCGGTGAGCCATGCGGTCAATGCCTTTTACAGTCTCGACCCCGATGTTCGCAAAGAGGTACCCGTACAGTATTTACTTGAGAAGTGGTGGCCCAGAAAGACGGATGGTTTCGAATCTGTTCTCCATTACTGGGATGTGAAGAACAAGATTACGGATGAATTGTCACTCGCCATTGCAATGAACGATGATTTGAAGCATCCAGCCATTCTTTTTGAACAGTGGAGAACGGAGTTACCTTCATTATCCATGCATTTGTCGATGATATTTCAGGCGGCCTGGCAGCCAGAAGGCTGGGATTCGCTGCTTATTCAGAAATATATGGTTGTCCATGATCCAAACGTAGTTGAGGCGTTTCAGCATATGGTCAGTGTATTTTGCTGGGAAGCCTTCGGAAAATTACCGGGTATGATCGAGATATACTGCTTGTTGGAAGGACGCAAAATTAGATACATCCCTGGACGCCAGTCTCTAATCCATTCCATGGACTACATTCGCTTGATACGTGATAGCATGCCGCAAGCAGAAGTGGTGGAGTCAGAACAATTTACGACGCGTGATAAGGCGCGCATACACGAAGAGGTAGATCGCTGGAAAACGGAAGCCGTTGAACCGAAGAAAACATGGTTGATGTGAAGGCGATTGAAGGATAACGATATATCATGCAGATAGAGGAGGGGAAGTTGCCATGTCTACCGGTCTAAGTCAAGATATAAGCAGCGGCAAGAGACGTGCAGGAACTTGCGAATTCAGTCCGTTGCCAGTACCCCAGTCGGTTATACGAAAGTTGCTTGATGAAGCAGATCCTTCATTATATGTGATGAGTTCAGAACCTTGGAGGTTTATGTTGTTTGCAGGCGAAGGGCGACAGCTATATCTGGAAGCGGTCAGACAGAGCTATCCACCCCATCTGGCTGATCGCTACGGCGATTGGGCTACATATCAATACACGGAAGCAATTCCTACCCACCTGGTTGTCGTGGCGCCTAGAAATGCCCGTGAGGATGATCTTCTGCCGGCCAAAGCCTGGAGCAAACGTTTTAGTATTCTTGCTGCGGAACAGGGCTTGAACGCTGTCTGGAAGATCAATGATTATCAACAACATCCTGTGTTTATGAATTTGATGGGTTTGACAAGTGAAGAGAAGGTATTAGGGGTCTTCCATATCGGTTACGGAGACCAGCCTGCATTGCGGGATATGGATGCAAGCAGACCAGCCTCTGAACTGATGACGGTCTATGACCATCTGGTATAAAAAAAATCGGTAGTTCTCTTATTTAATGTTGTTGGATAGAAAATCACGAACGAGCTGACGATTGGTCTGATTTTTGTTGTAGACGGAGTACAATCGATTGGATACCGTAAGCACATTGCCAAAAAAGAATCGTTCGAATTGGGTCTGTCTGCCCCCGAATGATCCAGCCCCAAGCTCCCAGATCAGGCGAAACAGAGCGTTGCGTTCGTAAGAAGCCATATCGTTCCCTTTCAGATATATATTCAGTGAAGGAGCGATATCGGATTGAAACTCTTCTTCCTGAGGGATCATAATCACCCCGCTCGAACCCAAGAGTTGCAGAATTTCAATCATCTCAGGATAAAGTTTCGGGAAAAGGAGATTGGCTGCCATCAATGGTTTGGGTGCAGGTAATACAAATCCTCGTCCGTCTGGTATAGCACCTGCCTCCGCGGCCAAAGCCAATGCTTTTAACGATTCAAGACCTGCGAACACACGTGCAGTTTTCTCTATAACATGTGCTTCCGTATTCAGATCCAGCGTATCCGTGAGAAGCTGGATTGTACCGAGAACAAATTCCGTCTTGGCGATATAACGACACAATACCTGATGACCTGCGTGAATATGAAAGTTGCTACCACTGAAGAGACGTGAGGACATTTCCTCACTTCCTGCAAAAAATATTCGTTCATGCGGAACGAGCACCCGGTCAAAGATGACGATATTGTCCATTTCTTCATATCTGGAACTCAGAGGATAGTTGGTGTGAGATTCGCCTGCGTAAGTATCCCTGCATACCAGACTGATTCCTGGCAGATCATTGGGGACAGCAAAAGAGAATGCAAATGGATTTTCGTCATCAAATGGGGCAGGAGAAGGTGACGGATAGACAAAAATCTCATCCGAAGTGGCAGCTTGTGTAGCCATCATAAATGCTCCGCTAATAATGAGGCCTTCCTCGGTGCGATCTACGACCTTTGCGGCAATAGCATCCTCTGTAGCATCCAATTGCCCTGAGATTTTGCTGGCATATGGCTGAATGAAGGCATGGGATAGCGTAATATCATGATCACGGCAGTAGGCATAATAATTCTTGAGATTTTCTGCATATTGGGGAGATAATTCGTTCAGGAGATCGGCACCTGTGTAAAAGGACATTATGGCTGTATTCATGTAATCGGGTGAGCGACCAAGAAAGCCATGATGGACATTTGCCCAGATATTCATTCCTTCCCGTCGTTTACGGAGGTCATCGGCACTCGTTGGAGGCAGGAAGGATATGCCCACAGGTTTGCCGTCTGCCGGGGAGGCATACGTCATCTTTTCCGCAAATTGAGGATCGGATTGCAGATCATACATGTACATCTGAGTTTCCATTAAACCAGCAAATGCTACATGTTCAGAGCGTTTTCCATTAATAAGGTTACCTTTGTACCAGCAAGGGACGGACTGGGCATCAATTCGTTCGCGATACTGTGAGCCACTTTTAACAGGCATTATTATTCACCTCTTGGTTCTAATCGTTCATGGGCAGACTGACTTCTTACGTAGTGTACGTAGGTCATCTGTCCAATGTGCATTGAAGAGGTGAGAAGCATTTTTACAGATTAGGGCTTGATAATAATTATCATTCTTGTTACAATAGACAAAGAAAAAAGGAACCGGTAAGGGCTCCTTTACTTGCATCATATGAAATTACTTATTTTACTTCAAAAGTCTTACAGTCTGTTTCAGCAGACTGACTTGCTTCTTTGGAACTGTGGCTCACGATGTAGATCGAAGAAGCGTTACATTTGTTTTCTTGAGCCCAGTGACGACAGGAATTAACTTCACATAATACGTCTTTTGCCATGATTGTTAACCTCACTTTATTTGGATTACATTCGTTGGTATAAAGAAACCAGATACAACAAGTTGCCGCTTGTGAATCTGGAAAATTTTTGCTCTCGCGAAATTTGGAGGGCTTTTTTGCGTTATACACAACGATGCATATTTAGAATAGCAAATTTTATTGAAGCTTGCAACCAAATGACTTCCTTCTGTGGCAAAATAGTGTACATGCTGTGGTTATATTTGCAAAAAGGCAGTATTGTGCTATTATTTAATAGTAATAATTACGATTAAAATCTTAATTGATTCTATATAAATTGAATTAAGCATTTACACGAAACCATAAATGAAGGAGCATGTGTATACATGAGCAAATTAAATCATATGAATCGGATTCCTCGAGCAAAAGGGATCGATATGGCTGCTTTTTACACGCCAAAAGAGTGTAGGCGCAAAGCCCAGCATATTGTATTTTCCGCTGAAAATGAACGGATCATTAATGAATTCATCACTATTCTGGGCATGAAAGAGAAATTCAGAGAACATGATGTATCAATCCCCAACAAAATGGTCATGTTCGGGCCACCCGGTACGGGAAAAACATTGACGGCATCACATCTGGCGGAGCGCCTGGATCTGCCACTGGTACTCGTGAGATTAGATGCAATCATTCATAGCCATCTTGGGGAGACGGGGAGTAATGTACGCAAGTTATTCGAATATGCACGAATGAATCCCTGTGTGTTATTTCTGGATGAATTTGATGCCATAGGCCGTACGCGTGAGAGCAATGATGAAGTGAAGGAGATGGCGCGTGTCGTCAATACGTTGTTGCAATGTCTGGACGAATTCGATGGGGACAGCATTCTGGTCGCTGCGACGAATCTGGAAACCCAACTGGATCATGCCATATGGCGGCGTTTTGATACGAAGATGACCTATGGAATGCCTGATGATTCAAGTCGCAGATTGTATATCAGCAAGTTGGTGGGATCATTTGAACAGGAGACCCGGCTGGAAGATTACATATGTGAACGCTTGGCAGGGTGCAGTTATGCGGATATAGAGCAGATCGTTTTGAAAGCAAAGCGAAAAGCGATCATTGCCAGTAGTACACTTCATAAGCAACTGATCTCGGATGCTTACGATGAATACAGGCCACGTGTCTTAGAGTGTTGACTGCTTCCATTTTGGATAGTTTGGATAAAGCAACAAGGAACAACGTTGAAATAGCCCAGTCTCCTGAATGGAATCCTGGGCTATTTGTCATGTTAGCATGTTGCGTTACACTTTAACGGCTGCTCCGTATGCTTTTTCTGTATTCATGGCTTCTTGTGTTGCAGTCCAGCGTGGCAGACTTAATCTGAACATGCTGCCTTCCGGGCTGCTGGAGACAAGTGTCAGCTCACCGCCTTGTTCCTGAGCAAGTAGCCGGCTATATGTTAATCCTAGCCCCAAGCCGCGGTTACGACGTTTCTTGAGCTCTCCACGATAGAAGCGTTCGAAGATCTTGGGTTGGTCTTCAGCCGCGATACCTGTGCCGTTGTCTTTGACATCAACGTACAGCATCTGTTCTTCTGCGTGTAGATAAATATCGAAGACAGCCTTTTGTTCAGGAGCTGTGGCATGAAGTGCGTTATTGAGCAGATTAACAATGATCTGCTGAATGCGCAGGGCATCCCCCATGGTAAAGAAGTTGACTGGAGGGGAGTGCAGATGAACCTCTGGCATTTTGTCCTCATAGGCAATCTTCCACTGATAGATGATCTCACCGACCAACAGCTTCAGATCCGTCCGTTCCTTGCGAACGGCAACACTTCCTGCAGCCATGGCGTTATAGTCAAGCAAATCTGCGACCATACGCTCCATACGTTCAGACTCCTTCAAAGCGATATCCAAAAATTCTTTCCCTTCCTGTGGACTCACGACATCGTCACGTACTGCCATAACGAGCCCCTTGATGGAAGTTACCGGTGTCTTGAGTTCATGACTGACCCCTGCCAGCGAAAGTGTACGCCATTCTTCGAGTTGTCGGAGACGAGTCGCCATATCTCGGAATGAATTTACAAGTTCATTGATCTCACGTTCTCGTGTATTCAAGTCAAGGCTCACATCATAATTGCCACCTCGAATCTGCTCAGCGGCATATGCGACCTGACGAATCGGTCTGGATAACTTATTGGACAGGAGATAGATTGTAAACCATCCACAGAGAATTAGTCCACCGAGGATTAGAGCCACGAGCCATATGGTCTCTGGACCAAATGTAATGGATTGTTTGGACTGCATCACCCACACTTTACCCAAGGTTTGATCGCCCTCGGATATGTTGACCGTTACACCTGCATATTTGTTGTTTCGCGGTTCAAGATAGTCGTCTGACAGTCGATAATGCACATCTTTTTGCTCCATTTTAGGCTGGGAAAAGATCAATTGATTGTTATTGTCCAAGATCATGACACAAAAGTAATGATCTGTATTAAATAGTTTCTCTCGCTTGGTTACCAGTCTGTCAAGATCGGGTGGAACCCGGAGCACATTATTTTCACTGGTCACTCGATCTGCAATCTCCAGACCAAGAAGTTCTGCGGTTTTAAGGCTTTTCTCAATGGAAGTTGTTCGAATCCAGTAGAGTGCCCCTGCCGCAATAATCGTGAAACCAATGCACAAAATGAGAAAATATCGCAGTGTCCAGTGTGACAGAATGGATATCGTTCGTTTGGGTTTCTTCTGCTTCAGTTGGCGATCCAAAATTGATACCCCATTCCTCGCAACGTCCGAATTTCTCCCGTCTCTGGCGACCAGTGGGAGAGGGCTTGACGTAGTCGTTTAATCGATAGATCCACAGCACGGTCACTGCCATCATAATCCATCCCCCATACCTGTTCAATAAGGTGATCCCTGGTAAACGTACGATTCGGATAATCGGACAGGAAGAACAGTAATGACAGGTCACGAGGTGTGAGTGCAACCTCTGCACCGTTCAGCAGAACCTGCTTGGCAGCAAGATCAATGACGAGATTTCCAAAGGAACGCTTCTCTTCGCCACCTGATGTCCAATGTGGATTACGGCGCAACACCGCATTCACTCTGGCGACCACTTCTTCCGGTACAAAAGGTTTGCTCATATAATCGTCAGCACCGGCATTTAATCCGTTGAGACGGTCTGAAATGTCATCCAGTGCGGTTAGCATGATCACGGGACAAGCACTTTTTTCACGAATAATCCGCAGCAGATCCCATCCGTCCATTCCTGGCAGCATTACATCAAGTAATACAAGGGAAGGCGTTACGGTATCAAAAAGGGTAAGTGCAGTCGGTCCATCTGCTGCATGATGAACTTCAAATTCTGCTTTTCTCAGATAAGCAGCCAGTACTCGTGCAATAGCTTGCTCATCCTCGACGATAAGTATGGATTTCAAGAAAAGCGTTCTCCTTTCGCTGAGTAAACTTGTACTGATTTTACATGAGCAAGAGCGTAAAGCCAATCCTGTATTACGGATTTGAAAAAAATATGGGACTTGTCTTATCTTGACTTCTTCCTGACACATTCAATTGATATGATTCACTCCAACAAGCAACCTAAACAATAATATACTGGAGGAAACATACAGATGAACAAGAAAGCAAAAGCATGGCTTATTACAGGTGTAGCGGCGGTTGCCGTAATTGGTGGCGGTGGTTACTATCTCGCGAATAGCTACTTGGGGAACAACGTGGAGATTGAACAGGTGCTTCCTGCCAGCGCAGCAACTTCCACAACAACTGTAGATAGCACAGGAACGGCTGTAGCCAATGAAACTGCAGGAGCAGAGCAACTGAACGGAGACTGGAACATCAGCGAAGGTTCCAAAGTATACTTCTCCGTAACCACTTCACAGGAGACGGTTAATTTTGTGGATGAGCAGGTAACAGGGAATTGGACAATTAATGTAGACGATGCTGCTCAGATGAAGGCAGAAGGACAGATTGAGATGGATGGCATTGATTCCGGGAATGGACAGCGTGATGGACACGTGAAGCAAGCCGATTTCTTCGACATTGCGACATATCCACAGGCAACATTTACAGCGACGTCATTTGAAGGGGTACCTGCGGAATGGCCTGTTGGTCAGACGGTTGATATCAAAATGAACGGTACCATTACCGTTAAAGGTATTGAAAAAGAAGTAACTTTTGACGCAAAAGCTGCTTATGAGAATAACGAAGTATTGTTGTCGGCGACATCGATGGTAACCTTTGAAGATTTTGGAATGGAAAATCCACACTCCGTTGTGCTCTCAACTGAAAATGATATCCAGGTACAGCTTGAATTGAAACTTTCTAAATAAGTGTAACAATGATCATATACCTGAAAATCTGTTCTGTTCTGCCTTACGGTAGACGGACAGATTTTTTTGTTTCTCTTGCAAAATAGTGTGATTAATATAGCTCAAATGTAACTGTCACAGGATCATATTGTTAAAATAACTGCTGTTTCCTTTGGATTATGCCGTGTCGCCTATCACTATTAAGCGCTTACAATGAGGAGGATTCATAACATTCATTGATCCATGCACAATCAAACACAAAAAGGGGGAGATCAAGAGTGAACAAAAGGTACATAAGCGGGTGTCTGGTGTTACTGATGCTATTCTGTGATCTGGGACTGATGGTTCGTCCAGCGGCTGCAGAAGATGCAAAAGTCAACGTGGCACTTAACAAGCAGGTTACGGTAAGCACAGAATATTTGGAGTGGGGGAGTAAGAAGGAGCACTTGGTTGATGGTAAAAGTGACACGCATTGGGCTGCTAAGGCTGGAGTGACAACGGAACAACCACAGTGGGTCATGATTGATCTGGGTGAGGCCTACAATCTGTCCGGAGCGGAAATAACGTGGAGAGAAAACACGGTTGTGAAATATATGGTAGAAACATCTGCTGACCAGCAGGCATGGACCAAAGTTGTTGATCAAAGTGAAAATGCCGATCCTAAACAGATCGCTGATCTGACGTTTGAGCAGAATGATGTGCGATACATCAGACTGAACATCTCCTTTTACAAGGGTGAAGGAGTCTGGCCGGAAATATTGGAGTTCAAAGTGTGGGGAGAATCAGAAGGCACTGAACCAGCCAATATTAAAGGATATGATGAGATCGAAGTGAGAACGGTGACAAGAAGTGCGCCAATTCTGCCTAATCAGGTAAAAGCATGGTACCAGAATGGAAAATCAGGAATGGTGCCAGTGGAATGGGACAGTATTGACCCTTCAGAGTACGCACATGCGGGCAGCTTTACCGTGACAGGTGCGGTATATGGTGCGCCTCCAGAGCCTCAGCTTAAAGCTAAGGTGATCGTTGAGGGATATCGTGAAGACTATGTTAGAGGTGTCGATATTTCCACGTTAACGGCCATTGAGGACAAAGGCGGAAAATACGTGGACAGCAACGGTACAGAGCGTGATTTGCTTGATATTCTCAAGGATCGCGGTGTCAATTATGTGCGTCTTCGTCTGTGGAATGATCCACAGAAATCAGGGGGATACAACGATAAGAAAGATGTCATTGAGCTAGCCGCACGGGTGAAAGCAAAAGGTATGAAAGTGCTGCTTGATTTCCATTATTCTGACGAGTGGGCTCATCCGGGACAGCAACTTCGTCCTAAAGCTTGGGAAAGTTATACTTTCGATCAATTGAAACAAGCTGTATATGATTATACGTATGAAGTTGTAAGTGAGATGAAAGCCGAAGACGCTATGCCTGATATGGTGCAGATCGGTAACGAAATCAACAGTGGTCTTCTGAACGGCTTGAGCAGTGACGTGGATTTCAACGAAAATGTTGCCTTGCTGAAAAGCGGAATAGATGCTGTACGTGCAGTAGAAGGAGAGATGACCGATAACGCGGATAAGGTGAAGATTATGATCCATCTGGCTGAAGGTGGCAAGGTGGATACGTTCAAATGGTACTTTAAAGAGTTAAGTGATGGCGGACTGGACTATGACATTATCGGACTGTCGTATTACCCGTTCTGGCATGGGACGTTTGCGGATGTACAGAAAACGATGAATGAAGTGTCAGCCGAGTTTGGCAAAGATGTCATTATCGCTGAAACGTCGTATCCATTTTCCTATAAAAACGGGGATGCTCATGGCAATATCATCGGATCGGACGAAGCGCTTCATGTAGGGGGAGCAGACTTCCCCGCAACCGTTCAAGGTCAATATGATGCCATCGCGGGCATTATGGACATGATTGCGAACGTGCCGAATAATCATGGTGCAGGTTTCTTCTACTGGGAGCCGGCGTGGATTCCGGCCGGTGTAGGCTGGATTGCATCCGAAGGGAATGCATGGGAGAACCAAGCGATGTTTGATTACGATGAATTTCCGGCCAACGGCGGGCATTCGTATGAAGGCAGAGCGTTATGGTCCCTTGATGTGTACAAACGTGGATTGAGTCTTCTGCCCGCAAACCGCCAGCAACTGGATGCGGCACTTACACGAGCCAAATCATTGGTACAGACTGATTTTACTCCGGAAAGCTGGGTGACTCTGGCTCCGGCAATCTCGGCAGCGAATGATGTATACCAACAGGCATACACGCCGGGCGGGGTAACTCAAGCAGATACAGATGCAGCGACAACAGCACTAGAACGTGTGATGCAGCAGATGCAGGTTATCGCCCCGCAGCTTGACGAGCTTCGAGCCAAAATAGCGGAAGCCCGTACGTATCAGCAGGCTGACTGGTCTGCGGCCACTTGGGCGGTATTGACCAAAGCGCTGGAAGGCGCTGAGCAGGTCTTGAATGATCCTAGAGCGACACAGACGGATGCGAATACAGCGGTTAAACGTTTGCATGATGCCATTGATGGTCTATCCAATGTGGACAAAACACAACTGCACCAGTACATTCAACAAATGCAGCAGCAGACTAAATCTTCCTATACACGCCGGAGCTGGTCTATATTGGAACAGTCTTTGCAGGCAGCGATTCAGGTCCGAGATAACAATGCTGTTGTTCAGTCTGAGGTGAATTCAGCACTGAATACGTTGAAACAAGCCTTTACTAGTCTGGTCTCTCTGGAGGCTTTAACAACGGGCAAAACGGCAACGGCTTCGAGCAGTGCAGGGACAGGAGGCAATCAAGCCAACTCTCCTGAAGGTGCAATTGACAACAATCCAAACACTTCATGGGGAACAGACCAGAGTAAGGATAGCTGGTGGCAAGTGGATTTGGGTCAGGTTGCTAACCTCCGCAAAATCGAAATGTCGATGTGGAGTGGCGGCATCAAATATACGATCGAAGTGTCCAACGATAACAAAAATTTTGTGAAAGTAGTGGACACCACAAGTGATGTTGTTGTATCGACCGCACCTAGCCATGTACTTCCAGAAGGCACGGAGGGACGTTACATTCTGGTAACGATTAAAACAGGTCCCACATGGGTAGGATTTATGGATTTTGAAGCCTACGGTACATTCCCGGCGGACAAATCTGTACTGCAAGCTACGGTAGATACCGCTGAGAAATTAAAGCAAACCGAATACACGACTTCAAGCTGGAATGTATTTAGTAAGGCACTTTCTGAAGCGAAGGCATTCATTCTGGATGTTGAATCTTCAACGCAAGATGTAAGCAATGCGGATCGTGCGTTACAAGATGCTGTGAGTAAGCTTGTACGTCAAGATGTAACACCTGGCCCTGGGCAGCCATCTCAACCAAGTGAACCATCACAACCGTCCAACCCGGGAACAGCTCCAACGCCAGGAAACCCTGTAGTGAACCCACCGGTTGATTCGGTTACTTCACCAGCGAAGGGTTCGATAACGGTAAAAGGAACAGCAACCGGGGATGACAAGTATTCGATTCGTCCAGATGCATCTCAATTAACTCAGGCACTGCAATCCATGGATGCAGGAAATCGTACGTTGAAACTGCTTGCAGATGTACCCGACACAGCCAAGACAGTCACATTCCAATTGGCTGCAAGTCAACTGGCAGCATGGATTCGTTCCGAGGAAGTGAAATCCCTGGATGTAGTCGTAGGACAAACTACCGTTCGTGTTCCTCTAAAATCACTCCCGCTAACCATTGCGGAGACTGCGGGAACGTTCGACATCGTAGTGGCAAAAGGATCGACAGATACACTGTCCACATCGCAAAAAGCAGCGATCGGTAATCATGCGATTGTTGATGTAAGTTTGTTAATGAACAATAAGCCATTGCAATGGACAAACAGAGCGGTTGAGGTTGCTCTATCCAATGTGGAGCAACCTAAAAAGAATGATGTAGTTATGGTTGTACATTCCGTATCTCCAAGTGGTGAAATGAAACCTGTTACGTATTCCAAGTACGATGACAAGACAAAGACGATGGCGTTTAAACCGCTGGAATCGGGCAGTTATGTCATTGCAGAAGTTGAAGTGCCATTACATGATCTGCAAAATCACAATTGGGCTCTCCAAGAAGTGCAGAACCTCTACGGGAAGGGAATTATTACGGGGATGAGTGCAACACGTTTTAACCCACAAGGTGAACTGACCAGAGCACAATTTTTGCAAATGATTATTAAAGGTATTGGTGATGTACGCCAGCCCGATCCATCTATCTCAATCCCAACTGATGTGAAGGAAGGGCAGTGGTATGCCGATTCAGTACGACTTGGCATTGAAATGAACATTATTCAAGGCCGGGCGGATGGAAGCTTTGGAGCGAATGAACGTATTTCGCGAGAAGATATGTCCGTTATGCTGAACAGAGCACTGCAGGTTGTGCAACGTGATCAGGATGCGAACAATGCTGCACAAGGAAATACTTTATTTGTAGACAACGCCGAGATCGCCGGGTATGCAAAAGAAGCTGTAGCTTCGATGCAACAACTTGGACTGCTAAAAGGCATGCCTGATGGCACGTTTGCTCCGAAAGAAACGGCGAACCGTGTACAAGGGGCTGTTGCAGTCGCCAGACTGATGGAACAACTGTATTAGAGATAGTTCAAAAAGTCCGTTTTTATTATGAAGGATGCCTGGTGCATCATCAGCATGCATTAATAGAAAATAACGTAGCAGGTAAAGAGATCGAATCAAATGATTCGATCTCTTTATTTTTTTGTGAAAAGAGATTATATAAGTTTAACTATTGATTTACACGATAACGGAGAGGACAGAAAAAACTGAAAAAGCGAAGCGTTCGCCTTTATCACCGGATTTTCCCTTTAGAAAAGGGAATCGAAAAAATCTGGGGATAACAGCGATTAGAAGGTTATTCTGTCATCGGAGTGTCAGTGTAAATAATCTTTAGTTCAACTTATATAGAACGGACCCGCTTTCTTTAAATAGGCATATAAACATTTTGTTAATGTCGTATTGACAATATCGAATTCATTTGTTATCATTTCGATAATATCAAAACGACAATATTAAGAAATGGGGAATGAGCCATGTTTGGATTCCGATTTGCGAAATTTCAACCCAGTGAGTATGTCATGAAAGTGAAAAATGGTGAGGTACAACGTCAAGGTGTCGGATTGTCCTTTTATTATTATGAGCCGACCACATCGGTAGTGGTTCTACCCGTGTCCTCGGTGGATGTACCATTCATGTTCGAAGAGATTACAGCGGACTATCAGACCGTTACTGTGCAGGGGCAGCTAAGTTATCGCATAGTGGATTATTTGAAAATAACCCAGAGTCTGAATTACACGTACAATTTGCGCAAAAATCGGTATATTTCCGACGACCCCGGCAAGCTGGACCAACGGGTAATCACCACAGCGAAAGTACTAACCAAGAAACATCTGGAGCAAATGCCGTTGAAAGAAGCCATTCAATCCAGTGAACGGCTGGCAAGCAGCATGAAACGTGAAGTTGTGCAAAGTGAAGAGTTGGAGAAACTGGGCGTTGAGCTGATGAGTCTATCCATTCTGGCCATTCTGCCTAATAAAGAGACGATGCGTGCATTGGAAGCACAAGCGCGTGAAGAGATTTTGCGTCAAGCAGATGAAGCGCTCTATGTGCGTCGCAATGCATCGATTGAACAAGAACGCAGAGTGAAAGAGAACGAACTGAACACCGAAATTGCCGTGGAGACAAAGAAACAGCAAATTAGGGAGACCCAGTTGCAGGCAGAACGCTCGGTAAAACAGAAACAAAATGAGATGGAGCAGGAGCAGCTTCAGTTCAATACAGCGATGGAGGAACGTAAGCAGCAACTGATTGAGTTAACCATTGCCAATCACAATGCGGAAGCGGATGCCAAAGCGTATGAGATTGCTGCCGTGATGAATTCGTTGCAAAATGTACAGCCAAATGTACTGCAAGCGATGGCAAACATGGGCATGAATTCCGATAAGCTGATCGCACTCGCGTTCCAGGAACTGGCTGAAAATGCAGGCAAGATCGGACAGCTTAATATCTCGCCGGATCTGTTGCAGGGATTAATGTCTCCCGCGCCGGGCAGAGATCAGGGAGGTCGAGCGAGATGAGATTAGGAAGAAGAGAGCAAGCAGAGCAGGCAGGGAAATCTGTACGTCAGCAGCCTGCGGCAGATGATCGAATGAGCGAACATAAACTGATTCTGGTGAAACGCCGGACCAGGCTGGAAGAGCTGGTGGTTCGATATAACACGGTACAGCAAGCACAGTTCTATATTGAACGTCTGGGAGCAGATTTCAGTGATTATATGGAGGAAGACCGTCGTTATCGGTTATCCGTACAGCTGGCGCAGCAGCAACTGGGACAATTGGGTCGTGTACAGACCATTGATCGGGAACATGTGCCCAATTTTATCTTTGGAGAGCAAGATATTGTGGTCGTGGTTGGACAGGATGGGCTTGTAGCCAACACCCTCAAATACGTAACCGAGCAGCCGCTCATTGGTGTGAACCCGGACCCGATGCGGTGGGATGGGGTATTATTACCTTTTACTGTGGAGGATCTCAGCTTCATTGTTCCTGATGTCATTCGAAAGCAACGAACCTTGAAAGAAGTCACTCTCGCCAAAGTGGAACTCAATGATGGACAGTATCTATATGGTGTGAATGATCTGTTCATTGGCCGGAAGACACATGTATCGGCACGTTATGAAGTGCGTTTGGGTTCATCCGCAGAACAACAATCCTCCAGTGGTATCATTGTATCCACAGGTATGGGATCAACAGGCTGGTTCAAAAGTGTGCTGGCCGGAGCCACCGGAATTGTAGGGTCAGCGGCATGGCAGAACATGAATTCTGAAGCTGAGGTTGCTACAGCATCGGCATCCATTCATGGAAGCAGGAGGGAACTGAATCATTTTAACTGGGATGCGCCGTACTTATATTTTTCAGTACGTGAACCGTTTCCGAGCCGGACGACAGCTGCCAATCTGGTGTTTGGACAGATTCATTCAAAGCAACCATTGCACATTGTATCCCAGATGCCAGAGGATGGTGTTATATTCAGCGATGGGGTTGAGCAGGACTTTCTTGAGTTTAACTCAGGGGTGGAAGCTATTATTGGGTTGGCAGAGAAGAGGGGGCGTCTCGTAGTCTGACCCTTTATTTCCAAGCCGTTTCCGACTAGAATGGGTAACTAGATGTGATACATTGACGTCAGGAAACGGAAAGAGGGTTAACGATGCAGTCGATATTGTTGGTTGAAGATGATGCCAAGCTAGCAGGATTGCTGGCGGCTTATCTGACCCGAAATGGATTTCAGGTACAGGTCACAGATGATTTCCGTCATGTATTGGATGAATTTGTGAAGATGGAACCGGATCTGGTGCTGATGGATGTGAATTTGCCTCAATACGATGGCTACTATTGGTGCAGACAGATACGCACACATTCCATATGTCCCATTTTATTCATATCCGCTCGGGATAGTGGTATGGATCAGATTATGGCGTTGGAACATGGGGCGGATGATTATATTACAAAACCTTTTCAATATGAAGTCGTTCTTGCCAAAGTCCGCAGTCAGCTGCGCAGAGCCTATGGTTCTTACGCTGTTGTGCAGCAGGAAGCAAAGGTGAAGAACGGTCCCATGATCCTCTATCCTGAGAGATTCGTATTGGAATATGACGAACGCTTAACAGAGCTGACACAGAAGGAAGCCATACTGGTGGAAGCGCTGATGGCGAAGGCAGGGCGGGTTGTGAGTCGGGAAAAATTGCTTGAACAGATGTGGGAAGATCAGCATTTTATTGATGATAATACGTTGAATGTCTATATTACACGTGTTCGCCGAAAGTTGAAGGAACTGGGTGCGGAAGAGATTTTGGAGACGGTTCGCGGAGCGGGTTATCGTGTGTTGGATCTGGATTCGTCCTCACAGGGGAAAGGGAAATGAGACTTTTCCTGAAAGACCACCAGATGTTAGTTGGATTTTATGTGCTGCAGATGTTGCTGGTTCCGTGTGTGTATTGGCTCTCTGGTGAAGATCGCCCGATGAAAATTGTCCTATATGGCATGCTGATCAGTACCGTGGTGCTGATGGTCTATCTGATCATACGTTACTTCCAGCTACGAGCATATTATCATCTCCTTGAACAACCACGTAAACGGGTAAACGAGCCCTTTCAAACGCTTGGAAATTCGGTTGTGGCGGAGGCAGTCCAGGAATTGTTACATGAAATGGAGCGTAATCGGCAGAACGAGATAGGTCAGTTACGTACTAGCAAGGAGCAGCAGGTGGTATTCATGAATCGCTGGGTTCATCAGATGAAGACACCGTTGTCTATTATTCAACTGACCTTAGAAGATGTGGAAGATGAGACGGCTGGTAGCATTCAAGATGAGCTGGATAAAATGCGCAAAGGACTTGAAATGGTCTTGCATTCATCCCGGCTTGAACAGTTTGAAGGGGATTTTCGTGTGGAGCTGCTGTCCCTGCATGAGGTGCTTCGAAGCAGCATTGCAGAGAACCGACGCTTGTTTATACGCAGAGGCATTACGCCGGATATCCGTATAGAGGAAGATCTTCAGATCTACAGTGACTCTAAGTGGCTGCGGTTCATGTTCACCCAGATCCTGACCAATGCCGTGAACTATTCCGATAGCAAATCAGGCAAAAAAGTGATCATTACAGGCTATAAGCAGGAAGAGCATACAATCCTGGATATTCAGGATGAGGGAATCGGCATCTCGTCCGAGGACATTCATCGTGTGTTCAATCCCTATTTTACAGGCGAACGGGGTAGACAATACCACGAATCTACGGGAATGGGATTATATCTGGTTCGTGAGATCAGTGCCCGACTGGATAATCGTGTGGAGTTGTTTTCGGAGCCGAATGAGGGAACATTGGTCAGATTCAGCTGGGTTCAATCGAAATATCCGAAGTGAAGAGCGCTTTGCCCATGGGCGAGGTGCTTTTTTTAATGCATAGGAGTGTGATAGAGGAGGCAGGGGAACAGAACCTTAAACGCGCTGTAAGGGAAGTTTAAGGTAATTCGATAGCACCGTTACGGGAGGTCCGTTAGGATAAGAATAGAAATAACGTATATAGAATGAAAGATTCGGAGGGGAATACACATGGAAATGTTAAAAGTATCGGCACTGTGCAAAGTATATCAGGGTAAAGTGCAAACTCAAGCCCTTAGTGATATTCATCTGACAATCAAGCAAGGTGAGTTTGTGGGCATTATGGGTCCGTCTGGCAGTGGCAAAACTACATTGTTAAACATGGTTTCCACCATTGATGAACCCAGCTCAGGCAAGGTTCTGATTAATGGCATGAATCCTTTTGATATGAAAAAGAAGGAACTTGCCATGTTCCGGCGTCGGGAACTCGGATTTGTCTTTCAGGATTTCAATCTGTTGGACACGCTGACGGTTGCTGAGAATATTGTACTCCCATTGACACTGGACAAGGTCAAACTGAAGGAGATGGAGAGCAGACTTCATCGTATTACAACCAGGCTTGGCATTGATCACATTTTGGATAAACGAGTCTACGAAATTTCGGGCGGACAGCGACAGCGCACAGCCATTGCAAGATCCATGATTAATATGCCTTCGATTGTACTGGCGGATGAACCCACCGGCGCATTGGATTCCACTTCATCTCAGGCCGTCATGGAGTCCCTTGAACAGATTAATCAGGAGGAGAAAACGACCATTATGTTGGTCACACATGACCCGCTTGCGGCAAGTTATTGCAACCGAATTGTATTCATCAAGGACGGGAAACTGGCAGCCGAGGTACACCGTGGAGATAATCGACAGACGTTCTTCCAGCGGATCATTGATACTTTATCCTTCTGGGGAGGGAATTCACATGAGCTTTCCTCAGTTCGCGTTTAACAATATTCGCCGGAATGGGCGAGCGTATATTGCTTTTTTTCTTAGCAGTGTGTTTATGGTCATGATTTTCTTCGCTTATGCGGTGTTCATCTATCATCCGTATGTGAAAGAGTTGCCGATGGGTGACACAACTGCTACGGGGATGCAGGTGGCTTCGATCATTGTATATGTGTTTGCATTTTTCTTTGTCATGTATTCTATCAGTGCTTTTCTCAAATCACGGAACAAAGAGTTTGGTATTCTGACCATACTTGGTGCAGAGCCCGCACAGATTCGGAAATTGGTCATTTTGGAAAACATGTTGATCGGCTGTTTGTCCATTATTGTTGGTATAGGCGGGGGCATGTTGTTGTCGAAGCTGTTTCTGATGTTAACCACTCGTTTTATTGGCATGGATGATCTGCCCTTTTATTTTCCGATCAAAGCCATTCTGATTACAGTAGGAGCCTTTTTGATATTATTCTTCTGCATTTCACTCTTCACATTACTCTTTATCGGGAACAAGCGGACGTTAGAGCTCTTGACGGGTACAAGCAAACCTAAAAAAGAGCCCAAAGCTTCGTGGTTCTTCTCACTTCTGGGAGTGGCATTACTTACAGTAGGTTTTGTGGTACTCCGTAGCGGGTTAAATGGCGGAACAATCATGCTTGCAGCAGTAACAGGGATAGCCGGGACGTATTTTTTCTATTCACAACTTTCCGTGCTCATCATCCGTTTATTGAAGCGTAATCGTAAAACGGTATGGCGTGGTACACGTCTGTTATGGATCTCAGAGATGAGTTACAAAATGAAGGATAATGCTCGCATGCTCTTTATGGTGACCGTGGTGATTGCAATTGCTTCGATGAGTGCAGTGGTGATTTTGTCACTGGATCAGGAGAATCGGGAGCAGTTTATCAATAATGATTTTGCAGTCCAATACAATGTATACACACCCTCGGATCAATTGGATATGAGCGCCGTTGATTCGAGACTTCAAGCCGCAGGCTTGGATTATCAGCAAGTGTATTTGGAGTACTTCTGGTCTGATGCGGATCTGAGTGCTGTCTCGGTCATGCCGCTCAGTCATTACAACCGATTCAATACAATCCTGGGAAAAAAGATATTCCAATTGGATTCAGACTCAGCATTGTTTGTAGATTCCCGTAATGTGAAGGATCAGGCTCAGATCGATCGCAACAGATTTCGCAATTATGCGGAAGGAGACACATTGACCTTGAATCTGGAAGCTGGCTCAATGCAAGCAACAGTTACAGCTACGGATGTTGAGACACGGTTTGCAACCTTGATCTATTCAACAGCTGTGGTTGTCCTCCCGGATGAGAAGTTTGAAGAGATCACACAACAGATCAAAGGATACAGGTTATCTGGCAAAGTTCTGTATCAGATTCCTGCCTGGGGTCATGCTGTACCTGACCGGCACTCCTCGGAAGCCATGGTTAGCGATCAGATTCTGTCTTCCGCAGATACCATTCGAAGCGATAATGCTTCGGATGATAATTACTCCGGATACCTGAGCACTCGATATGGAGATTTTGAGAGATACAGACAAGGTACAGCACTCTTTACCTTTCTGGGCATATTTATCGGATTAATCTTCTCCATCTCTTCCGCAAGCTTTTTGTATTTCAGACTGCATACCGATCTTGAAGCGGATGGAAAGATGGTGCATTCTCTATCGAAAATGGGTCTCAGTTTCCAGGAGATGAAACGATCATCCACCGTTCAGATTGCCATCTTGTTCTTTTTACCGATCGGGGTAGCTATCATTGAAACTTTGGTCGTGGTTAAGCCATTTCTTATTGAATTCGGTATTACCAATTATACGATGCCGGTGTTGACTGTATTTGGTGCCTTTGTACTTGCACAGACGTTTTATTTCATCATTATACGTTCGAGATATATCGCTTCTCTGCGCAAAATGATGGTGTAACCATCTTAGAAACAAACGGTCATAAGGACCGACCATGATTTGTTCATTGCCCGCATTCTCTTGATTCAGATCAAGGAAACGCGGGCTTTCTAGCGTTAAGATGAATGCATCAACAGATGATATTATCGAGGAGGACGATTATGATGAGTATCACGTCATTGCAAGAAGTCAAAACATTCAGTGAGGACCGGTTTACGAAACGTGTTTTATTCCAACAGGGTTGTGGGGTGACCTTTGTCCTTCATTTTCTGCCAGGGCAGCAGCTTCCCGTTCATAAACATCCGGGCACGGACGTTATTTTACTGGTAGTCGAAGGCACAGGCACACTTATTCTGGATGGAAAAGAACAAGCGGTGAAACAAGAGGATGTGATCCATTGCGGCGGTGAGGTGGAGTTCGCATTCCATAATTCAGGAGATCAGGAAGTTCGTTTGTTCGTGGTGTTAAACAAAGTGCCAGCAGCATCCTATGCAAAGGACATCTAACATCTAATATCAAGGAATCGATATAATGATTCACTGATCGGCACTAATATAAGGGAAACTCTATTCTGGAGTTTCCTTATTTATTTTTATTCAAGAATACTCGTCTCCAACATTCGTTCTTCTAGCAATCTCCGGGGTGTAGATCAAGTGTGTATTCCCATCGCAAAACAAAAAGCATACCTGGGTCTGAGAGTATCAGATCTTAAGTACGCTTTTTCGTATTCCGACAGCAATTTGTTCATTCATCCGGTCTATAGTCACTTTGCCTAGAAGTATCCCAACATTTCTTTGGCTTCATTCGACATCAGCTGTGGAGACCATTGTGGCTCCCACACCACTTGTACATCAATATCGGTCTTATTTGTATTCTCCTGCAAAACCCATTTCACCGCACCAACAATCGTATCATGCAACGGACAACCTGGTGTCGTCAGCGTCATCCGTACATGTACCCGTTCAGGTTCTTCCCTTACTTCATATACGAGACCCAGGTCAACGATATTAACACCTAATTCAGGATCATATACTTCCTTGAGACATTCTAGCAAATGCGTGGTTTGTTCCATCATGTTCACTCTCCAGTCCACCTTATTTATGTTAACGTCTGAATACCAGAGCAATATTTGTTATATAAACGATGGAGACAAGAGAGAAGATCGTCCCTCCAACCATCATGACCTCAGCCAGATTAATCAGAATTCCACTGACAAGCAAAAGGCTTCCAGCGACCATGGCGAGCATACCCCAATTGACATACCGTTCACTCAGCATACCTGCCATCAGCGGAGTTCCGGGTCGGCCTGCCTGCTTGCCATATTTGTGGGTCCACCATAGAAAAGGCACGATTTTGGAGGCATAGCCAAGTATGGTGAGAGACACCCACCCCCCGAGATACACCCATCCAGACAATAGAACAACACGTGGATGGAGCAACAGTTCAGTCCCTTGCGAGGAATAGATCAATAGGGCAACAGCATATACAGCAAACGCACGACTTACATACACAGACCAGCGGATACCCGGACCTGGGTTACTTTTGTGCCGTTTCTCCTGAATTTGCTCCAAGTGATACACATAGAAGAGAAGGGCGGCGGTTAGAAGTAAGAGCGCAAGCCAGAGCAATCCTCCCTTGAACCCAGTCAGAAATGCGACAACGCCTGTGATTACAGCTGCATTCCACAGAACCAGGACCACTTTCTGCAATCGAATGGAGTAATTATGGGACAGGTAGAACATCGGAAGCATTTTGTAACTGAATCCGGTAATCAACATGCCAAACCAGCCGAGTGTACCCATCCAGATATGTGCGCCGAATAAGCGTTCATGTAGACCGTTCCAATCACCAAAGGCAAAATTCAACCCCATCAGCATGCCGGACAACCCGGTTAACACAAGATAAAGACAGGCGCAGGCGGCGCTAATCGTCACAGGGTTCCATTGTGAAGCTCGGAAAAGGGTGACGGCCATATTCCATCCGAACAACAGAATGCCAGAGAGCGCGAGTGTAGCAGAACCGGCAATCCAGGTGACATCTGTACGAATGAAGCCATATAACATGCCCACAATTCCGATACTGAACAAGAAATAATGACAATAACCGAGAAACAGACTGTAGATATTGGATTGCAAAATAACATGTATCAACTGATAAACGGCACCCATAGCCAGCATGGTTGCCCACCCGAGCACAAACAGATGGGCATGAAACCAGCCTTCGGGTCCTCTGAGTTCATCACCAAGCCAGCCTGTCAGCGAGAGCAGGGAGAATGCGTGATACATTACAAATCCAAAGATGCCCGTGATAATAAAAAGAAACGGCAACCTGGACATGGCTTTTGCCTCCTTACCCTTTTTCAATTCTCACTTTGGCCGTACCATCGGCTTGATCCTCAACCGTGAAGGGGCAACCGAGATTATTTAACTCTTCAATCAAGAAGACTGGCACACGGTCATTATGAATCAGTACAACTTCCCCAGGTTTGCAACGTTCCAGTGCGGCAAGTGTTCGCATCATGGGTTGTGGCGGTTCCAATCCTCGATTGTCCAGTATAACGGTGGGCGCCTGTAGAGATTTAAGGTTTCCAAACGCAACAGCTTGCTCCTCCGGATGTCCTTTGCATGAAGCTGATTCTTCGTCGGAATCGGGCTCAGAGCGAAATTCCGATCCAGATAAAACCATTGCAGATAATGCTTTTGCACCGGTTTTATTTTTTTTGTGCACAAACGTGGTAACCCAGTGATCTGAACTTCTACGTTCAGATGTACTGGAATACCCCTTCAGCTTGAGAATACCGAGCAGAGGTGTTGGTTTGAATGGAGCATGTAGTACAAACACATCTTCATGTTGAAGGCCTCTGACCGTGTCCATGATTAGCTGAAACGGCTCCAGCTTTTTACTCAGATGAGGACGCACATCCAATTCAACAATATGAACATCAGATGGGAACATGTACGGTCACATCCGATCCTGCACCAGCTGCATCCGCCTGCTGTACCAACTGTAGAGAGGATTCATACAGGGCGGCCATACCACCGTGCAGCGCATAAAAGAATGACTCCGGCGCATCGAGGGAGAAAGACAGATAGGCTTTCGGGTCCATCCCGAGCACACGCTCAAAAAGTCTTGCGCTGTCATAGGCGTAAAAACAGAAATGAGTATATTCGAATACAGGCATTTTTTCGTAAATGGTGATAATCTCTTGCGCATATTCCGCTTGCTCGCGCTGTGCCATTTGAACCATGGTTGTGGCGTCTTCCAGCCGCAGCGTGATGCGAAGTGTAGTATCGTCAATGATTTCAACGTGCGCCATAGCGGTTCAGCTCCAATCTATAATTTGCTGATTTTGACCTGGAAGGTTGTAGGGCCTTGCTTAATATACTCCCAGTTGAAGCCATCGGGATGTGTGGACTGAAATTGGAATCGAAGTGGCTTAGGATCGTGATCATTAATGAGCAGCATGGATTCCTGTGGTTGCAACTGATCAAACGTTTCGAAAATAACTTTATGTTTCAAATGCGGTGGATACTCCGTGGCATTAATGGTTGCTGTGTATGTGTTCATGTGTCATTCCTCCAAATAGGGATAGTGTGGTGGTACAATTTGATTATAGAAAACGTGAGGAGGGGGCTGTGTGAGCCTGCTCACACCTTTTTTAATGTCATAGACTCGCCTTATTTAAGTCAGAATCCTGTGTGGAAAGAGTGCCATGGGCAAGCCAAAGCTAACAATATCCTGATACGTATAATGCTAATTGTGCATGCGAAAGAGACCTTAACATCGATTACGAGCGTTAAGGTCTCTTTGTGGACACACGGTTTAATGTAATAGCGTGGGAGAAAACAGTGTATCTGGGTGCAGGGTGGTCACGCATCCCTTTGTTGTTTCAAAGCTTGCAAATCATGAATAATGATCCGGCTGCGATCCACTTCGAGCAAATTCTCTTTTGTAAGCTGGTTTAAAAGCCGATTCGCTGTTTCCCTTGTAGTTCCAATGGAGTTGGCAAACTCCTGGTGTGTCATGGGCAGGTTGATGATAATCTGGTCTCCATGCATTTGTCCGTGCTGCTCTGCGAGCATAAGAAGGAAGGAAAGCACACGATTGCGTACATCCTGACCAGAAAGCACCTGCAATTTATCCTGTAATTCTCTTATTTTGTCACCGAGTACACGCATAATTTTGATCGCAATGGAAGGTGTGCTCAGCATTAATCGTTCGAAAAGTCGGACAGGTATGGCTAGTAGTTCGGTAGGGGTAATGGCTTCTGCCGTAGCCGGGTAAGGGTGCGCGTTAAAAAAGCCGGTGTGTGGGAACATATCTCCTGTTTTGAGGAAAGAGACAATCTGTTCATGCCCGTTCTCATCGGTTTTATAGGCCTTTACTATGCCGGTACGGATGAAAAAAACAGCTTCTTTTTCGCTTCCTTCGCTGAAAATAACTGATTTCTTCTGAATGCTTCTGGAAATGGCGATATCTTCGACTTGCTTTAATTCCTCGGGGCTAAGGTCCTGGAAGATGGGGAACTGTTGTAGAAACTCCGCTGTTGTATCTTTGTTTACCCTACTCATGAGAATCTCTCCTCTCTGTGTTCATAGTTCTGAACGACGACATCATTGTATCATAGCGTGATTTTTGAACACATCAGGTGATATAGATCACCGTAAAGCCACATCACTGTTTTTGATTGCTCAACCAGGGTTAATGGAATGATAGAATATGATTGAACAAGAGAGGGGTCGGCCCGGATGTGGACTGCATTCATGTGGGGCGGCATCTCTGCCTCAGCGGTAGTCATTGGCGCACTCGCAGCATTGTTTCTGAAGATTCCCAAACGAGTCATTGGTTGGATTATGGCTTTTGGGACAGGAACATTAATTGGTGCAGCGACCTTTGAACTTCTCGGAGATGCGCTGAATGATGGAGGAATTATACCTACAGCTATTGGATTTACGGCGGGTGCCGTCGTGTATACCCTGTTTGACCTGCTCGTTTCTGCAAAGGGAGGAGCGGGGCGTAAACGTTCGGCAAAGTCGGGAGACTCGAATCAAAGCGGGCTTGGGATCTTTGCAGGCACGGTAATGGATGCTATCCCGGAATCTATCATGCTTGGAGCCAGCTTGCTGGCCGGAAACGGTGTCAGTGTGGTTCTGGTAGTATCGATCTTTGTCAGTAACATTCCTGAAGGTCTGTCCAGTACGGTTGGACTACAGGGCAAGTACAGTCGTGGCAAAATCATATTAATGTGGCTGAGTGTACTGTTGATCTCCGCGCTTGCAGCACTGGGTGGATATCTGTTTCTGGAACAGCTTCCAGAGGAGATGGGTGCAGCGATTGGTGCATTTGCAGGTGGTGGAATCATTGCGATGATCTGCTCAACGATGATGCCGGAGGCATTTGAAGAAGGTGGACCTGTAGTGGGTTTGATTGCATCCATGGGATTGCTTGTGTCGCTGTTGTTGGATCTGTAGCGACTATGACAGAATAAGCTTCCGATCGCTGAGTTGAATTTATATAAAAAAGTATCCGAACAGAGTGGTTTCTGATCGGATACTCTTTTTTTGCCAAAACAGCTTCCTCAGCATTCGCAAGTTTTCTTACCTAATTCATTGGCTTCGGACAGGCGGTTCCATTCTTTCCCTAAGCTGTTCCAATTGAAGAATAAGAATGCAGTTCCCTGTAACCTGAAGAAGTCCCTGAGTTTGCATCATGGCGAGTTTACGACTAAGCGTCTCTGGTGTGATACCAAGCAATAGAGCCATATCTTTTTTGAAAACAGGCAAGCGGATCTCATGTTTTGCATGATTCCGCGTATGGAAGAACAAAAGCAGCTTGGCAATCTTCTGTTCCGTTGTCATCGCACTAAGCGAGCTGTTCCATTCATCGGTTTCACGGAGAAGATTGGAAATGGCAAGCAGGAAATGATAAGCAAGCTTTGGATCATGTTCAAGTAACTGGTCAAAGTCATGTTTGTTGATGGAGCAGATGGCCGAAGGCTCCAGAACTTCAGCGTTTGCAGCATGTGGTTTTTGGTGTAACAGAGAATCTTGTCCGAAGAAGTCTCCGGGAAACAGAAACCGCATAATATGTTCCTTGCCACTTTCATTGTATTTGGATAACTTCACACATCCCTGATGAACCACGTAAAGCGTATCTGAGCGTTCGCCCTCCTGGACGACAACTTCACCTTTGTTATATTTGCGGGTATGCAAAAGGGAGGTCAGTAATGCAGCTTCGGATGGATCTAGATGCTGGAACAGAGATACTTTGGAGAAACAGGCATCCTTCGCTTCGTGCTCACAAATCATCGTTTCATCACCTCGAAATTGTTCGGAATGGATATAACCGTTATCTATTGTCATGTGTCAGTGAGACATGGCAGTTCCACCATGATCCGTACCATCCTTGGTCACACGCAGAACAGCGGCAGCGCCTTTGGCTACATGGTTGAACTGATGCGTTACAATCGCATAATCACCTTCTTCGGTCACGGTGAACTCTACGACAGCGCCACCACTTGCGGGAAGCATAACCGTCTGTATTCCATACTGAATGTTGCGTGGATTCCCATCGGTATACACACGGTCCATAATGGTACCCACAACGTGGAAGGATGAGACTTCATTGGGGCCGGCATTACTGACATAGATCCGCACCGTATCTCCTACTTTGGCTAACAGGGGATGTTTTACTAATCCATAATCATTACCGTTAAATACGACATAATCCGGTTCCCCGTTCAAAAAAGCTTCATAATCATGTTCTTTGTACCATTCACTCTGAACAAGGGTATACTCACGATCAACCAAGTGATCGGAAGGGTATCCTGCCTTGGGTTCCACAATAATCATGCCGTACATCCCGTTTGCGATATGGGCAAGAACCGGTTTGGTTCCACAGTGATACATAAATACACCGGGGGAGGAGGTTGGATAGGTGAATTTGCCTTCCTCGCCTGGCATAACATCAATAAATTTGCTGCTGGGAGCAGCATGTACGGCGTGAAAATCCATGGAGTGAGACAGGCTGGAATCTTTATTTTTTAACGTGAACACCAAGGTATCTCCCTCGGTTACTCGTAGGACGGGTCCGGGAACGGTACCATTAAATGTCCAAGCATTGTAGATTACACCTTCGGAGATTTCAACATCTGTAACCTGGGCCGTCATTTCAATATATACCGTGGTACCTTCTCTGCGAATGATTGGGTCCACCGGGGGTTGACTGACCGCAGAGAGGGAGACTTCATCGTGGTGAACAGGTTTAACCGTATCGGTTGAACTACAGTGAGAGAGAGTTGCTGTGAATATAACGAATACGATTGACCATTTATATACATTCAGTAAGGAGAACATAGTTGCACAACCTTTACTCAAGTGATGTTTTTCACAATCTAAAAAGCAGGTTTTCTTTCATTTCAGTAGTTATTTAGGTATAGATTACGTTATAGAGGCAGGAACGGGTGTGATGAGGCACACACTTGGGTATGTCGTATTAGAGGCATTTCCAACAATCTGTCTTCAATTGTTGTGCTGAGGAACGGAGTTTCATATAATTTTAGAGAGATGGATTGGTAAATGTTGAGTATTTTGACGCGGGGTGTGTCGTAGTTTCAGAAGAAAGGTGGATACAGGATGAAACGTTTCGAAGATGAAGGTGCGTATAAGTATAGTTTCTATTCGGTTCTTCGACGGGGAGAGCGGATTGATGTGAAATGTCCCAAATGCAGTGGGCATGCTTCGATTGATCAACGGAATGGTCAACTGGGTTGGAAGTGTTACGAATGTTACGCTCAAGCTTTTGAAGAACCAGTATATCAATATAAAGCCAAGGGGAATTGCGCTGTATGTGAACGTTGGTTTAACGTGGAAGTCACAGACGAGAAGAAGACGTCTCACCGATCAACGCATGTGGAATGTCCGCATTGTGGTGCTGTTAATCAGGTTGAATTACATGCCAAATCGACATACGGAAGGTGTTTTTCCGAGATTCGTGCAGGGAAAGATCCTGTATTCGGGTTGGAGCTATACTTCCTGGATGAGTTCAGATCAAAAATCATATGGGCTGTGAATCGGGAGCACCTGAATTATCTCATTGCTTATGTTTCCGCAGATCTGCGTGAGAAACCTGGGAATATGCCTTTAAAAACAGCTTCACATAGTATTCCGGCTTATATTAAGAATGCGAAGAACAGGGATATGGTTGTGCGTACACTGTCGAAGCTTCAGCACAAGACTGGATGAGACTGAAAGCGAAGATGACGCATTAAAGCTGCAAGGGAGAGAAGACATGAAACTACGAGTTAAACTTAGTATTTTTGCAATCATTCTGGGTATGTTGATGATTCCAGCTTATTTTATTTTACAGACTTATGGCATATTTCAAAAACAGACAGTCTTATCTGACTATGCTCTCGCCGTTGATGTGAATGGGAAGTCCTATGAAGCCTGGCCGCTTATTAACAGTTTTGCAGCGATGGATAAACAAGAGGAGAACCGTCAGTTTTATTACCGGATTGACATGAGTCATCTCCAATACCTGTTTAATCTGGCCTATCGGGAGTATGAAGTGAAGCCCGGCGGGGACAATCCGTATCTGGCTGGTACTGTAAACTATCAACATACGGATCACAACTATGTGCAGACTGAAAGAAAGTATGAGAACGCCAATGATTTTACAACGGTCTTAAATCTGTATGATCAGGATGGGCAGGTGATCTACACCTACGATAATACCGGCAAAGCGGATAACGAATTGGTGAAGTCCATCATTCATCAGGGAATGAGCCGTAATAGTGGCGGTAGTAGCGAAGCTGCCCGCGATCCGTATATCAATATTACGGCGTTATTTCGCGACAAGCTTAACATTGATGTGAAACTGACGGTGGATGAGGAACACAAAGTGGTTACCATTCGAATGAACAAATCGGAGGCGAGATGATGAATGCGTATGGTGTACAGCACGGACCTGCTTATCTGGAAGGATTAATTAGGAAGGAAGAGGACATTAAACCCGATGAAGTAGAGTGGAAAGGCAAACTTCAATCGAGTGACGGACATGATAAATTCCATATTTTTTATTATGGTGACTTGACGGAAGATGATCTGATTACCTGGCATGATTCGACACCGCTTCTTGTATATGCGGAGCATACCGTCACGGGTGAACGCTACCTGCTCATTGATGCCGCCAAGCACGGATATGATGCCATGTTATGTGAGACCTATTCGGAAGAAGCCCTACATAACAGACCACTTCGCCCTTATCTGGATGTTGAAGGAGAGGATATCTTTGAGGTAGAGTTGACGGCCTACTACAATGTGCCTTGGGATGATGAGTTTGGCGAAGATGTAAATGAGCATGGTACGTATGAACTGATTACGGGAGAGCGCATGCATTTTGATCAGGTCAAGCGTGATGGATATGATGCCTTTGCCATTCGCATTCTGAATCGTAAAGGAGTATGGACTGAAATTGTACAGGAAGAACTGGCTTAGATCTGTATACGAATGAACCAAACTGAGATGGGAGATGTCGAAAAATGTATATTGTATCCCGTGTACTTAAGCCGGTTCCAGCAGAGGAACTGGATCACTTTGAACAACAGCACGCCATCTCGCTACCTTTGTCATACCGGACCTGGATTGAACAATACGGAGAGGGTACATACACGGGCTGGATGAATGTTCAGAGACCGGACCCGGAAGTGTTGAAGCCTTTTGTGGAATATGATTTTTGGATACATACGGACGATTCGCCTATAAGTCAGCAGCAACTTGAGCAGTGCATCTCCATCGGCAGTTCTGTAGATGGAGATTTCCTTGCTGTTCATCCGGAAGTTGAGGGGCTGTTGTGGCTACCGCGTCATGATGAGAATATCACCTTATGGACATGCACGGAGACTGAATTTGGCGAAACGCTGGACCGGATCTATTGTGGGTATTACCATCAGGATAAACCAATAACGCCACTTTACTTTGAGCCGTGGAATGAGTTGCGGAAACATACGTTTTACCATTTTTCAGGAACAGAACAGGGAAGCTCCATGAAGGAACTCGCCGATACATGCAAAACAGAATTTAAGTGGGATGCTGTGTTGGAGAATGAGTACATGTGCAAGATGTTCATGGTGTCGATGGGAGGATATTTACGATTTAACTATGCAACCGGGAGAGAAGTTGCCCTTTTCTATGAAGAAAAGAATGGTGCAGAGGAGGCGACGGATAACGAAATCAGTTTGTTCTTGCAGGCACATCATTGTACGGCATATGAATAGAGGCAGAGTGGAGGGGAACAGATGAGTTGGTTAAAGGAAGACATCGCGGAACAATGGCGCAATGAAGGCAGGCGTTATGCAAGGGATGTCAATGCATTTGTACGGAAAGGCATGGAGGGAGAGCAACCAGATGAATCCGAGCTGAAGGAAGATTCCAGAAGCGGTATGAGTACTGAAGTATTCCATATGGTGAGACAGGCCAATCTCCACGGTGACTTGGAGATGCTCCGACGTGAGTTGCCAGCAGCGACGTGGCCATTGAGCGAGGCATTTCAGGCTTCCATGCAGGCTGTCAAAGTTGTAGGTTATCTGAACGAGGAAACGGTTGTATGTCATACGGGGATTTTCACGGAGAATAGTCAGATATATACGATGGATCAGCAGGGGTGGCAGTTGATTTCTCCGTATACTTTTGCTGGTTGCTCATCAGACGGTTTGGACTATGCGCTTGCAGGACCGGATGGGATTCGTGTTATTCGTCAGCCAGATCGCAGGTTGGAAGGACAAGAGATAGCGACATATCGTTGGGAAGATATTCAAGCCCGGGTACAGTCGTCCTTACCTCGGATTGAATCACTTGCGGACTGTGAGCATCCCGAACGGACACTTGAAGGACTTATACCTATGGATGAAGGCAGAGCACTACTCATCCATTCACGATACGGGATATATCTTGTAACGCAAGCTCAGGTGACCTTGCTTCATCCCGATCTGGCAGAGATCGAAGAATATGAGCTAGAGGATACACAGTTAGACATGGGACATGCAGCGGTATCTCGGGATGGTCGATGGATTGCATTTGGTAGCCAAGGGAGCAATCATATGGTGATGGACCGCCAGCTGAACAAAACATACTCTCTCTATCCAGAATCGAGCTACCCTCATTATGCGGCATTCACCAGTAATAACCAGACCGTCTGGTTTAACGCATGTCATTTCTATAACGGAGTCACGATACAGGTTCCGCTGGAATCAATCGCAGGTAACGAAACGAAGGAAGATTGGCCGGTCATGGATGAGAATGCACGAGTGTATGCAGCGGTGGAAATAGAGGCAGGCATGGTGCTTGGGGATGCATATGGTTATCTGTATTGTGTGAATGGCGAGGGTGAGGAAGTATGGCGTCATTTTGTAGGAAGTACCATCTATTCTCTCGCCGTATCGCCGGAACAGTCCAAACTTGCAGTTGGCACGTATGGTGGCATGCTGCATGTGCTCGATCTTCGTTCCAAAGAGATGGACGAGTACGGGATCGGTACAGGCACTCTTCGTGAGCTGGAGCGATATGTGTTGTGGCGTGGAGAAGAGCCTCTGCGCTGGTGAGTTAGCATTTTGACCTAGTTAGGGGTGAAGGAATGGAACGTGAAGAGGCAGTAATGTTATTAAAATGTCATTCCTTTTCCTATGATGATCTGAGTCATCCCAAGATGGAGAACGGTTTTATTGGCAGTCTGCGGCCCTTTCGAGGACATTTAATTGAGGAGAATTTTCATGAGTTGATGGAGATACTGCGGGTTCTGGCACCAGAACTTGCACGGCCTTCACTGGATCGGGAAGTCATGGCATGTCTATGGGGAATTACTCATATGGCACGTGCCTGGGCCGTTGAACCTGAGGGTATGCTTCGCAGCAACAACCTCATCTCGGACGAACAGGTGGCGTTGATGGAACAATGGCTTAATTTGTTATCTTACGCAGTCATGATTCTGATTGAAGGTGGCGGAGAGGAAGAAGCGTTTTGGGAATATCATCAATATCTACAAGAAGAGAAGGGCTGAGATAGGGAGGTGTGGTGAGATTGGAGCCGAATGTATCGTTAAACGTGCTAATGGACGAGCTGAATCACTTGTTAGATGAGAAAATACAGGATCACGAGATTCGGCAATTGTTTGAAGAATATCAACATCGGGAAGGTGCATCCGAGGAAAGTCTGGATCTATTCGAAAAGGATTATGGCGTCCGGCTGCCTGGCGATTTTCGTACCTTTTACCAAGGCAAAGACGGCAGTGGCTACGGGTTGCATGTGCTGTACCCAGGTGATGCCGAGAAGGGCCGATGCACCCCATTTTATCTGATGTCATTGGAAGAGATTCGAGAGACCAAACAATACTTCTGTGAAGTAGATGAGAAGCTGGAAGAATATTATTCTGCCGAAGAGATCAGCCAGCTGGACCCGGAGATCAAGCCATACCTGTTCCATAAAGCATGGATTCCTTTTGCAACAATTGCGGGAGGTTCACTGTATCTGATGCTCGATTTTGATCCAACGGCGGAAGGCACGTATGGGCAGATTATTATGTACGTGCACGATCCAGACTTTGTTTATTACCTTACACCTACCTTTACGGATCTTCTCAGCATGTCGAACCGTAATCTGAAGATGATGGATGAGATCACGTATTAAATCCCACACGATTAGACAATTCTTTCAATAATAAAGAAGCTGCCGAAGCAGCTCCTTTATCTGATCTGAACCAGTACTTTGAAGAAGTCTAATGATTACGGATTACCAGTGGAAGAAACGATGTCCGTGAAATCCGCCGCCTGGAGGTCCTCCGTGTCCACCTGGACCACCCGGACCGCCAGGTCCACCTCCGTGAGGTCCACCGGGATAGCCACCTCCTGGGAAATGACCAGGGTGTCCACCGGGGTATCCACCATGCCACCAAGGACCGCCAATTGGATATGGTAGTGGAACAGGAACGATGGGCGGGTATGGATAGGGATAAGGGTAAGGATACGGTGGGGGTGGCGGATAATAAGGGTAAGGATAACCCGCAGGTTGCGGGGATGATACTGAACCAGGGCCGTATGCCATGTAACAAGCCTCCAATAACTGGATTGATGATATCAGCCTATGCCACAGTGGTTTCAGATGATACAGCAGATTGAAGATTAATGAATATAGAGCCATGAGGGGGAAACATATGGTAGCCGTAGCTTTTCACACGGATCCAAAAGGAACTGCCTATGAACTGTTGATTGACGAATTGATCGAGAAGACAGACCGGTTTATGCTGGTTGACAGACAAAGGTACGAAGAGAACGAGATACCGGAAGTGTTTCGTGTGTTAGAGAGATTGAAACCCTATCTTGTGGAACGTGCTACGATGGAAGAGATGATGCTGAAAAGCGGAGCCTATTATTCCGAAGGCACCTATTATACATATCGCTGTACGCTGGAATCGGGTCAAGTGCTCAAAGAAGAAGCTAATCGTTTTCATGATTGGTGTTACCCGGCATTGCCGGACGATCTTTGTTTTATAACAGAAGACGGAAATGATTATTTTTTCTCTGTTGCCCATGAACATATGTACGGCATGAGGATTACATACAAAGAAGCGAGTGAACTTATGGAGCGGATTCCGGGGTTGTTCTTTGAATTGGACCGTCATAAGGAAATTGATCATCTTCTGGACGATGCGATCAGGCATCAGACCGATAAGCTGGATATCAGCTTACACGGTTTAAGTGAGCTTCCCGAACGAATTCGGGAGTTGAAGCACTTGAAGGAGCTGACGATTTTTGAGCAGAATCTGTACTCGCTCCCTGCAAGTCTTTTCGAACTGAATTCATTGGAAAGATTGGTCATTACAACGCTGGATCTGGAGCGTCTTCCGGCAGAGATCGGGAAACTGAAGCAACTTCAAGAGTTAAGAATTTATTGTGGCAGCCCTTTTGAATCTGTACCTGGTTGGAGGCCCAAACCACAAACTGAGTTGGGATTAAATTGTATCCCGCCTGAGATTGGTGAATTAAGTGAGCTGAAGTATCTGGAGATCGTATATTCTGGTATACGTGAACTCCCTCCGGAGTTGGAAAAACTGAAGAATCTGCGTGCTTTACTGGTGACAAATGCACTGATTGAGGGAACTCCGGATGTTGTCACAAGAATGCATTGGCTGAGGTATGTAGACTTAATGAATATTCCATACCCACTGGGAAGAAGTCTGGGAAATGAAAAAGAACATGTAATAAAATAAATAGAGCCCTGCTCGGGATGTCTGAGTCAGGGCTCATTGGCTAATCGTTAATAACTTGGCGGAAATGGGCTCACGTATCTGGGCGCTGGGCATAAGCTGGCATATAGGTTATGACCTAAACCGAGAGCGAAGGGCAGGCGTTTTATTTTGGCAACCTCATACATGGATTACACTTTACCAACCACCCAATTTACTTACGATTTGAGCAATAACCCGTTATTCAAGAAAGATGAGAACAACTATATTAACTCGCTTTCCATCAACCAGTTAAACACACTAGGCAATACTTCTTTACTGGATATTTTCCTCAACACTGGCAATGTGGTTGAACCACATACGCATCAGAATGCTACCGAGTTGGTATACTGTATCAGCGGTTCGGCAGTTGTTTCCCTCATTAATCCATTTACCAACGAGCTGCTTCATTTCCCGATTACTCCGGGGCAGGTGGCTAACGTTCCTCAAGGCTGGTGGCACTATGAAGTGGCTACTGCTGATCATACGCACTTACTCGCAATCTTTGATGCTCCTATTCCTGAGGCAATATTTGGCTCAGACACCTTGCGTCTTACACCTGCAAAACTTTTGGCTTATACGTACTGTCTGGATGAGAATAAAGTTCAAGAAGCGCTTGCTCCCATTCAAAAAACAGTGATTATTGGCCCGCCGGCAGATTGCCAGACTTCAACTGCCCCCGCCTCTAACAGTGCTCCAAATGTGAATCATCAGCCTTACGTAATGCCTAATGTACAACCCAATGTACAGCCAAACATGCAACCAAACACACAACCCAATGTACAACCAAACATGCAGCCCAACAACCAACCAAACATGCAACCTTACGTGAACCGGCTTCCGTACTGGGGCACTTGGGTTGATCCGCGTATTATTCATGAACCGGGGTGTCCGTATTATAGAGAGCTTCCTGTGAATACGAACAATCAAGGATAAAATCTAAAAGGAGCTCTCCCGTACGTCATGCTCATGATGTACAGGGGAGCTCTTTGATTTACATAGTTGAATTCAATAAGTCGGTAATTTCCACTATTCCTACGTTTTCTTAAGTTTACTCATAAACAGAAAACTAATAACCTTATCATATAAGTTATAACTTTTATTTAAAAGTAATTCCGGTGGCCACCGATTCTATTGATAACGCTTTCTTTGTAGCTGTAGACATTTATGCTAACCAATACAACAAGAAAAGGTGATAACGAGTGAAAAAATTGGCGGTTTTATTAAGTGCAGCCCTATTACTTACTTCTTTTCCAGCTACCTCTGCTTCTGTTTCGGCTGCGGTACCTGCACAGTTTACAGTCGATCTTGCGACGCAATATAGACCTGTAACGCATGTTGCTTCAGGTTCGTTGTATGGATTAGCCGAAGAAGGCAGACCCTCGGATCAATTGATTGGTCCTACGAAGCCAAAAATGTTTACGCAAATGGCTCCAAATGGGGGGCAATTGCCTAATGGAGAAACGACACCTATAGGTGATGCGTTAGAAGTAGCACCGATTGCTGAACGTAATGGCGCAACAGTGACCATTCGTATGCCTGATATTTATCCTAATTTTCCATATCAGTGGGTGGGCTGGGAGGATTGGTTTGAAAAAGTAGATCGTATCGTTGATGCAAGATTAAACTCAGGAGCCCAGAACATTTACGGTTATGAGTTATGGAATGAACCAGATGGAACATGGAACACCCAAGCAGCGGGATCATTTAATGAAGGTTGGAAAAAAACATATCTACGGATTAAAGAAAAAGATAAAAACACCAACATAATAGGTCCTAGTATCACCCAATATAATGAAAGCTGGCTTAGAGACTTCTTGACGTATGCCAGAGACAATGATGTGTTACCTGATATCATCTCTTGGCATGAATTAGGAGCACCGGAAGGGAATTATATTGATGGTCCAGCACCACAATATATTTCTAACCATATAGAGGCTTACCGTGCTATAGAAACTGAATTAGGGATTGCTCATTTGCCGATCAGTATTAATGAATATGGTGTTGTTGATGAGCAGGCCGTTCCAGGAAATATGATGCGATATATTGCTGAATTTGAGCGTTCGGATGTAGATACAGCGAATATAGCATTTTGGTTCCGACCAGGACGGTTAAGTAATCTGGTTACAGATACGGGATCACCTAATGGAGCATGGTGGATGTATAAATGGTATGGTGATATGTCTGGTCAGATGGCGATGACCACACCAGCCAATGTAGCCGCTTTGGATCTGGATGGTATTGCTAGTGTAGATGAGTCCAAGCAAGAAGTGAATGTTGTGTTTGGTGGAGGGAGTGGCAATCGCAATATCGTTGTCAAAGGATTTGAAGTGCTCCCCTATTTCTCTCGTAATGCTCATGTTACATTCGAAAGTACGCCTTGGTATGGAGTCGATACCGCAGTAGATCAAGCAACAACTGAATTTGAAGGCAATTTTACAATAGAGAATGGACAAATCTCTGTGCCTGTAAGCAAGCTCAGAGAATCCTACGCTTACCGACTGGTCATTACACCAGAAGAGCAGTCAACGATTAGCCGATATGAAGCAGAACATGCGACGATCCAGTCCGCCAATCTATTCAATAATGTGAGCGCTTCTAATGGAACATATGTAGGCCAAATAGATTACAATGATAGTTATGTTCAATTTACAGTCGATGCTCCTGTTACAGGGGATTATCATGTAACTATTGGATATGCAAATGGAGGTGCAACTTCATCTACTCAGCAACTCACTGTAAATGAGCAAGATCCTGCAACACTTCAATATCCAACGACTAATGGTTGGTTGTCAGAAGGGAATAACGATACGATTCAGACCGATGTTTCTTTAAAATCGGGTAGGAATATTCTGAAATTTACTAAGGGAACAACCGGTTACGCTGAGTTGGATTATATACAATTAAAACCCGCAGGTGACTTTAAAGTTAGAATTGAAGCAGAAGAGGCTAAAATAAACAAGGCTAAAGTAAGAGGTAGTTCATTTGCTTCTAATCGTCTTTTTGTTGGAAATATAGACCACCCAGATAGTTCGGTTACGTTCTCCGTATATGCTCCAGAAGCAGGTTCATATAACATGGAGATAGGCTATGGTAATGGCACCGCAGGTGATTCTACTCAAAATGTGTCGATAAATAATCAAGCGCCAACTGTAGTTACGTATTCAAAAACGGGAGGCTGGATATCTGATTTACCGAATACAGGTACACGTAAAATAGTAACGGTTCCTGTAACGTTGCAGCAGGGAGATAATACAATTGTGATCAGCAAGGGTAACACGGGGTATGCAGAGCTGGATTATATTGAAATTAAATAGTCTGATATAACAGAAAAAACCTTGTTAGCGATATTCGATGAAGAATAAATGCTAACAAGGTTTTTATCTATCATAATGAATAAGGTTTATATGTAATTAAGGTTGTTATCTTTATTGTGATCATTCTTCTAACAGATGCTTCGGGATAGGGATATCAGGGTCTACAGTGACCGTATTAATATAGGTATTGGTATACGTATCACGGAACTGAGTAGGTGTCATACCTACATAATTTTTAAATAGTTTCATCAAATATTTCTCATCTCGAAAATGTAACTGATAGGCGATTTCTTTGATCGAAGAATTTGTAGTACACAACAGCTCTTTAACTAAGTTTAACTTCAGTGTATTGATGTAACGGATCGTACTTATCCCAAGATTTTTTTTGAATAAACGAGTGAGATGATCGGCGTTAAAACAAAAAGTATCTGCTACTTTTTGCACGGTAAGATCATGGTAAATATTGACTCGGATCCATTCCAAGATTTGCATAAATTTCTGATTATATTCTTTATGAAAAAGTTCATTATGAATAAGGGGCTGCAGATATTTATCCGTAAGTTCAATCATCAACTCCGTGACGAGATAATCTACTGCATAGGTACTGTAATACGAAGTGTTAGAAGTATCAAGAATCTGCTTCATCAATATAATCGGTTTATCCAGATAAGGCAGCGAAAAGAAATCTGGCAAACATACATATTGATTAATTTCATTCTTCTGCTCTGTGATAACGTTACCAAACAAACTATTCAAAAACTCGTCCCCAGATTCGGTTATGGTAGTATGTCGGGGGAAGAAATGTAACCAAAAAAAGCTGGCTCCAGCTTTAGAAGCAGCATATCCAAAGTATTCCACACCAGGCTTAATTAATAGCACATCCCCGTGCTTAATTTCATACTGCGTATCACCAACCTGAAGAAATACCGATTCCTTCAAGCCAATAATGAGTTCATAATCTTTCTCAAGCTTCCTTTTTTTGTGTTTCCAGTCTGCATCACTTACAAATTGTCCGCATTTAAAATAAGCAAGAGGTCGCTCAATACTTATTTTTGATATCGGTTTCATTAGCATATCTAATCACTCCTTATCGAAATGTCAGTTTTGGATATCAAAAGTCGGATTTGTACACAATAAGAAGTTAAAATATATTCATAGATTACTCGAATGGTATTATAGCTCAATTTTAAACGTCTACAACTGATTTTGTAAATCTATTATTTAGTCGGAAATGGATACCTTTCCTACGAAATCTTAAGTTTATCTTGAGATCGTAAGCGCTTACTATTAGATAAGAAAACGCAGTTGCATTTACATTTTGATTTGAACCTGGAGGTTATATTATGCAAACAACGCCCCAATCTTTGCCAGAGCAGCCTTCAACTCTTCTGTCGGAGAAAGTACCTTTTCATCGCAGAATAAGTTATGCGCTCACAGATACAGGAGGAAATTTGTTATACAGCATCATAGGTGCTTACCTGCTTTATTTTTATACAGATGTGTTTGGTTTATCTGTTGGGGTAGCAGGGGCATTATTATTGATCACCAGATTAGTCGATGCGGTCGATGCTCCACTTTGGGGAATCATTGTAGATCATACTCGAACTAAATATGGGCAAAGTCGACCTTACTTTTTATGGTTATGTTTCCCATTTGCTGTGTTTACCGTCTTGACGTTTACAACGCCCGATCTGGACGGGACATGGAAAATCGTATATGCCAGTGTAACGTATATTCTGGCAGGGATTGCTTATACGGGGATTTCTACACCCATCACTTCTATTTTACCGAATCTGAGTAGAAATCCGGATGAACGAGTTGTGCTTAATTCATTTCGTATGGTCGGTGGAAATATAGGTAACTTTGCAGCAGTAACATTTACTTTACCGTTGGTTGCCTTTTTAGGGGCAGGCAATGATCAAAAAGGATTCTTTTGGACCGTTTGTTTATTCGGTGTTGTTTCTATCATTATGTTTTTGATTGCTTTTGCTGATTTAAAAGAAATCAATACGGAGAAAATCAAAACCATCCCTTTCAAATCAAGCTTCAAAGCGATCAAAGGAAATTGGCCCTGGGTTATTCTAGTTATAGCTAATCTAATATTCTGGATCGCATTAACGATACGTACATCAACGCTAGTTTATTATTTTGAATATAATATAGGACACAAAAATCTAGTACCACTAATCAATGGCATTTCTGTTATTCAAGTTTTAGGCATGATCCTTATTCCGTTTATTGTGAAGGTCTCCAATAAATATTCCACAATGATATTGGGTTTTGTGCTGGCGGCGTGTGGACAAGTTGTTCTCTTTTTTGCAGGAGAGCATATTGGAATTTTAATTGTAGGCTGGATTATCGCCTGTATTGGATCAGGTATTGCTTGTTCTATGCCTTTTGCGATGTTGTCAGATACGGTAGATTACGGAGAATGGAAATCAGGTCTACGTGCAAGTGGTATGTTGACAGCGATTGGTAGTGCTTTTTGTATCAAAGCTGGATCAGGATTAGGTGGATTCATCCCTACACAATTTATGTCGGCTTTTGGTTACGTGCCTAATGTAGCACAGAGTGCCCAGTCGTTAGCAGGTATCCAGTTTGTATTTATCTGGCTGCCCGCAATCGTATTTGCACTAGGCATTATCCCGATGTTATTTTATCGACGCTTTGAACGTAACGAGAGTTATATTCGCAAACAATTGTTAATCAAAGAAAATTAAGCTACAGATTAAAACCCTATTTTCATGCTGCGTAACAAGTTGTACACGATGAGAGGAGATATACGATGTCACTACAATTAAAATCATTAAATATTACAGATCCATTCTGGTCTAATTATCGTGAACTGGTGCGTACGGAAATGATTCCTTATCAGTGGAATGTATTGAATGATACTGCCAATATAACGATCGAAAAAGAAAGAAATGACGATACCATTCCTTCTGAAAAGAGTCATGCCATCGAAAATTTCAAAATCGCTGCCGGTTTGAAGCAGGGGAATCATTATGGCTGGGTGTTTCAGGATAGTGATGTATACAAATGGCTTGAAGCGGTTGCTTATTCGTTATCGATTCAATACGACCCCGATCTAAAAGAGTTAGCCGATGGCGTGATCGATCTTATTGCTTTGGCACAGGAGGAGGATGGTTATCTAAATACGTATTTCACAATTGAAGAACCCGAGCGCAGATTCAAACAGCTTGCTGAAAGTCATGAATTGTATTGTGCAGGTCACTTTATTGAAGCTGCCGTGGCTTATTATGAATCGACTCAAAGTGAAAAAGCACTAACCATTGCTTGTCGATTGGCGGATTGTATCGATAACCATTTTGGTAAAGGAGAGCACCAAATTCAGGGGTACGATGGTCATGAAGAGATTGAACTTGCATTAACGAAGTTATACAGCTCAACCGGGGAGCAACGTTATCTGAAACTAAGCCGGTATTTTCTATATGAGCGTGGAACGGATCTGACCTTTTTTGCCAGACAAAAAACAGAAGATGCAGGAACCAAACCTGTGGTTGAAGGCATGAGCCACCGCCAGCTCCCATATTATCAGGCACACCAGCCCGTCTTGGAGCAAGAGACCGCCGAAGGGCATGCGGTAAGACTTGTTTACTTGTGTGCAGCGATGGCTGATGCAGCAAGGCTTGCGGAAGATACTCCCATGTTAGAAGCGTGCCGTCGTCTTTGGGCCAATATAGTCAATAAACGCATGTATATTACCGGAGGTATTGGCTCAACAGTAGATGGAGAAGCCTTTACCCAGGATTACGATCTTCCTAACGATACGATGTATTGCGAAACATGTGCTTCGATTGGACTTATCTTTTTTGCCTTTAATATGCTGAAAAATGAAGCACGGGCTGAATATGCCGATGTATTGGAACGAGCCTTGTACAACACCGCGATTGCTGGAATGGCGCTCGATGGCAAGCACTTCTTTTATGTGAATCCGCTAGAGGTAGATCCGGGTAGCAGCCGGAATGATCCTGGCAAAAGTCATGTGAAAGTAACACGACCAGATTGGTTTGGCTGTGCTTGTTGCCCACCTAATCTGGCCCGATTATTAACCTCACTTCATAAATATGTATACACGGCTGGGCCGGAGCAAAATACGATATATACCCACTTGTTCATTACAAGTACCGCAAAACTGGAGATGGATGAACATAAGGTACAGATTGAGCAAACATCGGACTTACCTTGGGAAGGTCATATCTCAATGGTGACTCGGACGGAACAGCCAACAACTTTTAATTTGGCTATCAGAGTGCCATACTGGGCAGAACGGTACACCTTATTGTTGAATGGTCATCCGATTCAGGCGGAAATGAACAACGGATATATTCATATTAATCGTATGTGGGAAAATGATGACACCATTGAATTTGTTCTACCGATGGAGATCAAAGAATATGCAGCCCATCCGCTTGTACGAGCTGATATTGGCAAAGTAGCGATAGGTCGTGGACCTTTGATCTATTGTGTAGAAGAAGCAGACAACGGAAATCATCTTCACTTAGTTCGTTTAAATGTTAAGCAAGATTATGAGTACACCTTCAATCCTGAATTATTAGGTGGAATAGGTTCAATCCATGCAGAAGTTGAAAAAAGAAATATTGAGCCGGAATGGGAAAACGTACTGTATGCGTCTCGGGCACCTGAAACCTATACACCTACACAACTGCGTTTTATTCCTTATTATTGCTGGGCAAATCGACATTCTGGTGAAATGCGTGTATGGCTTACCAAAGCATAATTAAACCTGTAAGGGAGAATGCACAATGAAATCCAAAATGAAAATTGATCCGGAAAAGTTTGCTTATGCTGTGATTTCAGATTATTCGTCGAATCAAGACAATGCAGAAGCTATTGCTAAAGATCATTTGGGTTTATTTCTAAATGCGTATATTGTCGTAGAAAAATTTAATGAATTAGAATCGCAGCTGGTCGAAAAGGCTGAACTGAAAGACTTCAAAGCGTTGTTAGCCAAACTTATGGAAGCAAAACTGTTCTAGCTGGTACCACAATGCGTGTAAACGGAAAAAGAAGATGCCTCATCCGCCTTTAACATGGCAGGGGACATCTTCTTTTTGTTGGTGGTTTAATTTACGATGTGTAATTTCGTCCCAAGCCAAGCTCCGTTAATAATTGACGATAAGCAATGGAAGTACGGTCTGCGGGAATATGGGCCTCGGCATGCAGATCAAGGGGGAGATCCTCCGGTTTCTGTGACTCGACCATCTCGCGGTCTTCTTCAAATACCTGCAAGTTGAACTTGATAGTGTCTTCAATCGGAGCGTCTTTGTCAAAGTTGCGTGTGATTGGACAGAATAAACGTGTATAACGGGCAGAGATCGGCGAAGCACAATTCAGAATATTCAGCTTGTCGTCTCCTGGGAAATGTACCGTAAGAGAAGCCGCAAAAGGTGGGAACACTCGAAACTCGCGCAGCCATTGGAAACCTTCAGGTGCAACAAGATCTTGCCCTTTGCCATAGTTACTTACAGTACTCCAATACTCCGCCAGTAACTCATTACCTTCGCGTTTCACTTTGTATTGGGGGACTTCTGTGTTGTTTCGGTCACCAAACGTTTCGGTATGCACATAGGCAAAATGGGATACATCCAGGAATCCCTCCATTTGTCGTCCAGAGGAACCAGCAATGTCAAAGTTGGGTGGCAAAATATTGATATAATCGGGATCATCCCATCCAGGGAAGGAGGGGATCTGTTCTTCCGTTCCCGCTAAAGTGGTCCAGATCAGGCCATAACGTTCAACTGCCGGGTACACGATAAGTTTGAGCTTAGGCGAGATCTTGGAGCTTGGATGTGCAGGTACGGCGGTACATTTTCCTTCACAATTATAACGGAAACCGTGATAAGGGCAGACAATCTCGCCATTTTCTACCCAGCCTTTGCTTAGTGGAGCCCCGCGGTGAAAGCAAAGATCCTTGGCTACCACAACCTGATCATTACTGCGATAGAGAACCAGCTTCACATCGAGTAATTGAGCAGCCAGGGGTTTGTCTGTTACTTCGGTTGCTTGGGCTACCGGATACCAATATTGGGATAATACATGCCAGTCTTCAGCGGTGAACGTGCAGCCTCTAGGCAATTCAGACGTCACATTACGGTTTGCGTTGGAAGTTATCATAGGAAACACTCCTTGCTGATATGGATAAACGATTCTCTTTTTAATGTCAGAAAAGTTAACTTGATTAGCCGTATGTTACTACTATTTTGGTCAAAGTATCAATATATCCAACCTACTTTTGGTTGAAAACACAAACGCTACAGCAAAAACCGTACATGAATACGGAAAAACGCTTATTTTTCTTACGTTAGATGTTAATTGTAAAAAGAGAACAACCTTTCAGTATGTTTTTCCATTATTGATTATTAACTCCATGGATATTGTCCTGCCATCAGAATCTCAGTGTGAATATTCGTTAGTTGAGCTGCCATCCTTGTAGGCATAAAAAGATTTTCGTAAAGAATGTCACAGATTCCGACTGTCATTTGTCTTCAGTATGTAGACCAAATGACGGAGGAGAATGAGAAATGAATTTAAGAACGAACTACAGAGTAGCGAGTCCAGGCGCATTTAAAGCGATGATGGCGATGGAGCAATATATATCCGGGCAATTTGAAAATAAAGTATTGTATGAGTTGTTAAAAATCCGCGTGTCCCAGATCAATGGCTGCGCCTTTTGTCTCGATATGCATGCCAAAGATCTGATGAAACTGGGAGATTATGCGGATCATATTTTATTGCTGAGTGTATGGCGTGAAGTGCCTTTCTTCACAGATCAGGAACGTGTTATGCTGGAGCTGGCTGAAGTGGTGACCCGAATCTCGGAACACGGTGTACCCCTTGCGTTGTACGATAAGGTTCGTGAACATTTCAGTGAATCCGAACTGGTGGATCTGATCCTGGCCATTAACACGATTAACAACTGGAACCGGATTGCGATTACAACAGGAATGTATCCGGGTTGCTTTAACTAAAAATACATGCACCATGCCAGAGGGGGCCATTCTCATGAATTCCAATCTCCACGCCAATGAGCCAGAAGTGTCTTCTCTGGATGTTGGTGAGTTGTATATTCGTTATAAAAAATATGCATTTTCAATAGGTTACCGCATGCTGGGCAGTGTGGTAGAAGCTGAAGATATTGTGCAGGATTGTTTTGCGGGGATTCAGAGCATGTCTGCTCAGGATATTCGTAATCCGAAGTCCTACATCGCCAGACTGATTGTGAACCGAAGCTTGAACCTGCTAAATTCTGCCCGTAACCAGCGGGAAAGTTATGTTGGTGAGTGGCTGCCAGAGCCGATGGGTGACAGAGAAGTGGGGAATATGCCAGAGGAAACGATGCAGAAGAAAGAGATGATCTCCTACGCCTATCTGGTCATGTTGGAGCGTCTATCGCCCATGGAACGGGCTGTTTTTGTACTTCGTGAAGCATTTCAATATGATTATTCCGAAATAGCGGATTGGCTGGGCAAAACGGAGAGTAACTGCCGTCAAATCTTTAGCCGCGCTAGACGAAATCTGCCCGAAAAACTACCACCGATCGAGCAGAGTGATGCGGATATGATAGCCAAAGGTGAATTGCTGAGCCGTTTTACAGCGGCTTTCCTTCGTTATGATGTCGCTGCCATGCTGGAGTTACTGGCGGATCAGCCTGTATTTACAGCAGATGGCGGTGGTGTTGTGCATACGGTTATGAGAACAATGAACGTTCACAAAGGTGTGCTTGCACTCCTGACCTCACGGCGAGTCCTTACGCGATTGCGTGAAAGAGAATGGGTGCCCATGTGGATCAATGGTGAGCTTCAACTTGCGTTGATGAAAGAAGGGCAATTGTCCGAAGTACTCTGTTTGGAGTTGGACGCTTCTGGAGAGCGGATTGAGGGCGTGTATCTCGTCGTAAATCCGAACAAACTTACATCAATAGACACTTCAATTCTTTGATCCAAACGTAAGGACTTGATATGTTAACTTCAAAGCGGCACCCTCTGTCACGAGGATTGCCGCTTTTTTTGCATTCACATTTTGTTATTCAGCATCCAATTACTCCGGGGCAAATTGTTGTTGAACAGTTTCAATGATTGCTCTGATTTCAGGTGTAAGCTCATCATTGTTCTGATTGAGGACCAGCAAAATCTTTTCCATAGTGTCCAGAATAACACTCTCCGTATTGGGCTCCCGCTTAGCCAAAGCTTTCTCGTAAGCCTTTTTTACCTCAGGGTCTATGGTGCGGATTTCTTCGTCGTTCGTGTACCAATCATATGCAGGCGTGTTGTCACTTCCGTAAAACAGGTAATCCACCGATATCCACTGCTTCACTGCTGATGTACGATTGGAATTCGGGAAGTTGTTCAAAAAGGCTTCTTTCTCCAATATACGCTGAATTAAATCATTCCAGGAGATGATAATGCCACCATCTGAAGTTGTCATCTGATTGGACTCGGTAGCCATAATATCAATGTACGCAGCAATATCAGCCTTAACAAAAGGTTTGAACTTTTGATATATCTCATAATTGATGATGGGATAATACAAGCCTTCACTGGTTTCCAGTTTGAACCCGAGATCAGAAGCTTCCTGTAGAAGTTTCTTCACTGCCGGATCTTTAATTTCTTTGAGCAGACGACTATATGTAAGCTTCTGTTCGTAACCAAGTTGTTCATGGGCTTGAGATATGGCCTGTTGAAACGGTTCCGTATACATTTGGTGATCCATATCAGCCAGCTTCACGTTCTGCATATTTTCTAATTGCAGCGTCATTAATGTTGCCTGCCAAGGACCGACTTTGTCGATATGATTCATCAGGTATTTACGTGCTTTAATCAGACTTTCTGTGGACTTCACTGCTTCTGTTCGATAGGTTTGGAATTGATGATACACCGCTTTGGAAGCGGGAACAGGTGCAGCCAGTGTTGTTGAAGGTGTGATTGTTGCGCCAATGGCAGTACAGCCGAGAGCCATAGCCAGTAAACCAAGTTTAGCAGGTTGCTTCCATCTCATTTGTATACCTCCCCATAATGAAGAAAAAGCCATTTGAATTTTCTTATAACCGCATTTTACCGTGTTTTATATGTATGATCCGTATGTTGAATATGTACGGGTTTGTCTTTGATTAAACCAGTTTCTGGTAAGCGAATCAAGAGTCTTAAGCAGGAAAATAATCAAAAAAAACAGCCCCTTGTACCCCTGGTGGGTTGAAGAGACTGTTCTCTGGGGAATCGGACTCTATATTTTCTAAGTTAATGAAGTGGTTTATTGCTGATAGGCATCTGAGGTGCTCCGGTTGCTGGAATGTATGCCTGAAGCATCTGTTGTGTATCACTTGGAGTGAGTTGAGGTACTTGATAATAGGCGTTTTTATTCTGGAACATGAAAATTTCATAGGCCATCTCGATAAAATGCTGGATCTGTGAAGCGATGACTCGGCGAACCGTTCCATTGGTGATCTCGCTGCAGGACATGCCGAGCAGACTCGCATGTGACTTGATCAGTCCCAGCATATGACCGCTAATCCCGGCATCCTTTACATCAGCCAAGCTCTGGTTTGGCTTTTTCGGTGCTGATGGCTTAAGACCATATACCGGTGGTACGATGTTGGGGATCATGTAGGTTGCTGTCTCTTGATGAGGCTTTTGTCCGGATGCAAAACACTCTGCTGTCAGATTGTATTGGGATAAAATGAAGTTATACTGCCGATCCAGAATGCCAATCAGTTCCTGGCTCTGCACAAATGTACGAAAGATCATATATTGATCTAGCACGTTAATGGTGGAGGACAGAATCTCATGCACATCGAACATCTCATGACCACCATGATTCATGTTAGGACTGATATTTGGATTGGTGTTCAATGTGGGTTGTACTGCATTCTGAGGGTTCATGGAATTTGGATTCATTGTAAATTTGATTCTCCTTTGGTAAATGGTATGATTCTATATAAGTTGAACGAAAGAATATTTACACTTGCCACTCCGATGACAGAACAACCTTCCGATCGCTGTTATCCCCAGATTTTTAATTCGATTTTACAAAGGTGAAAATCCGGTTATAAGGTTATGCTTCCGAAGTAGCTTTCTTGTAGAAAGCTTTTAGCGAACGCTTCGCTTCTGTAGTTTGTTTCTGTCCTCTGCGTTCTCGTGCAAATGTATAGTTCAACTTCTATAGTATGCTTGGAGAGTAGTAAATTTATGTAATGTTAGCAGTATACGCACAAATAGGAACAGGTATGGTGGTGGTTAAGATGGAAGAGGCCGATTGGGGTGTAGCAAAGGATTTGTTCGTTAAACATTATGGGAGCGCTATACAGATGCATCGAGAAGGCTTGTATGCGGACTATAAGCGATGGGACGTACCCCAAGAGTTAGAGGAACAATGGATAGGGAGCGGATTCAACAATTAAGTTCCGAGCTGTCTATCATGAATTGGGATGCGGTGGATGAACTTGCGTTGATTGCCAAACATCGGACAGAACCAAGTATAATTACGGCAATTACAGCATTTGCATCGAGACAATTGAAGAGTGCGGACAGTATGGTTCGACTCGTGTATGCTGAACGTCTGATTGAGCTGATTAAACGCTATGAGTCCTCTCTGCCAATGGACAAGTTACGGGAAACATATCAATTGACGATGGACTTGCTGGTTGATGTGGCGACGAAACCGTTGGTGCTTGATCCAGGTCATGAATTACAGCAGTATGGATTAAAGGATAAACGTGGATTGAATTTGCGCGTGGAAAAGAATAAGGAAGAAATCATCCGATATTTTCAAGATTAATTGAATTTTATCAAGTGAGGTCAGAATCATTGAGAAAACTGAATTATATTCGCATATTTATTTTCCTTAGTGTGGTCACAATAGTAACGCTTGGGTTGTACTATGTAGCCGCAGATTGGCTGGATCAGCGTTATTTCCGCTTCCTGATCTGGAATCTGTTCTTGGGCTGGATTCCTTTTGTGTTCTCTTATGCAGCCTATCTTCTAAGTGATGTGAAATGGAAAGGTGCCGCATGGCTTGCAGTCGCAAGTGGGCTGCTGTGGTTGTTATTTTTCCCGAACTCTTCTTATATTGTTACGGATTTGGTTCATCTGACAGCAAGAAGTTCCCGGTATTATGGTGGTAATGGGGTCGACTACACGTATTGGTACGACTTGAGTGTTGTATTGATGTTTGTCTGGACTGGACTCCTGCTTGGATTCCTGTCGATGTATCAGCTTCAGGAAGTGATCTATCACCGAATTGGCTGCTGGGCATCCTGGATCTTTGTACTGGCTGGCTGTGCTTTGGGGAGTTATGGGGTATTGCTTGGACGTGTATATCGACTGAATAGTTGGGATGCACTGACGAATCGCGAGACGCTGATTGAGCTGATGCACGAAAGTGTTAGTCGCCCGTCTCTGGCGTTTTGCCTGTTTTTTGGCACGTTTATTACTACAATCTACGCCACTTTGTATTATCTGATCAATACGAGGGCTCCCCGTGAAATGAAGAAGAGCGCAGGAAGTCCCGAGTCGGACCTGCAAGCGTTACGCTAACTCATGTTTTCTTAAGGCCGAACTCATTAGATCTAATCTTAATGTATATTGCTTAAAGGGCTGTTCCAAGTCATACCCATGGCTATTGGAACAGCCCTTTAACATTGGATCGAGCGCAGGAGCTTCTGAAGAAAAATATCTCTACTTATCAGAGATTAACTCAAGGATTGTTTTTACAACCAGTTCAGGTTCATCGTGAATAATCATATGACCACTGCGGGTGGCCACAATGAGCTGACTATCCTTCGATATATTCAACATGTTACGCTGTCCCGATTGCCATATGGATTCGAGCTTCTGCCCAATTTCAACCTGAATCCCTGCACTAGCATAGTCTTGAGGACGTCCGCGTGCAATGATACGTACAGGGATGGAGTCAAGACGTTGGCCACGAATGGCATCTTCTGTTGAATGAGCGTGGAGGGCTTCTTCTTCTTTGGCGTGAAAATAGGAGGGGGTAGCAATCACATTAACAAAAGTATCCCGATCTTGCTTGGCAACCAGACCATCAAGCATAAAGTCTGGAAATAATCTGAAAGTGCCAGATACCTTCAGTAAAGATAATAAGGAGGCAGGCGGGTTTCCCTGAAACTGAGCCTGTTCCAACAAAGCCTTTGTATTCCGTTCATCATCCTCAGGTCTCGCATCAATGAGCACAAGGCTCTGAACCTCACTTGTATACGTCTGTGCGAAGAGTCTGGCATACATACCCCCAAGGGAATGACCTACCATAATGTAAGGGCCGCGGATATTCTCCTTCTCCAGAGCTGCATGTAAATCTTTGACGATATTTGCACCTGTACGTTCTGTAGGTGCAGATTCACTCCAGGCATATCCAGCGCGATCATACGTGACCACCGTTGCATGTTGGGCTAGTTCCGCAGGAATGTCCCTCCACGACAAACTGGTCTCACCACTTCCAGCCTCCATAAGTATGGTCGGTGAACCATTGCCTTGTTTATGAATGTGTAGTTGGTAACCGTCGACTTGAACTAACGTACCCGGAGGTGGAAAGTCCTTTTTGGCCTGAGCCGAAGCAAACCACTCGTAAAGAAATGCTGCAACGAACAGGAGTAGCATTGTGCAGAATAGCCTTACTATGAAGGTGAGAACGCTGAATTTCTTACGTTTTGAGGCGGGGATAGTTGTATGCATGATCTTATGAATTCCTCTCCTACAGCTGTTTTTTTATTTAGTACAATGTATTAAAAAGTATTATAGCACAGTGTATTACTAAAAGAGAAGTTTGGTGTATAATGTTGTCATGCCAAAAATCGTAGATCATGAAGCTCAAAGGAAAATCGTTGCTGATGCAGCAATCCGGGTCATACAAGAGCACGGACTGGAGCATGCTACAGTTCGGAATATAGCAAAGGAAGCGGGACTATCTGTAGGTTCCATGCGTCATTATTTTGCCACACAGGCCGAATTGTTCACCTTTTGCATGAATCTTTTTGCAGAACGGGTACAGAAAAGGGTGGAGGCATTACAGATGAATGGATCTGTACTGCTGGATATGAAGAATCTGCTCTTGCAATTTCTCCCGTTGGACGAAGACAGAATCATGGAAATGGAGGTCTGGTTTTCGTTTACAGCCAAATTATTGGTGTACCCCGAATTAAAAAAGTTAAGTGATCAGATGCATCAAGGGATGTATCGGTCTGTTCAGTGGGTAATACAGGAGTTGCAGAAGCAAGGTATGACACATCCTGATCTGGATGCCGAGATGGAGATCGAGAAGTTATATGCTCTTGTGGATGGACTCGCCATTCATATGTTAATGCAGCCAGATAGACTTACAGCAAAACGAGTGGAACAAGTGATTGAACAGCATTTGAGCATACTTTGTCCAACTTAATCTTACGTTGTATGAAGAAGGGTTATTTCCTTTTATGAGGGAGTAACCCTTCTTTTTACGAAAATGTGGCAGGTATGCAGGATATGACGAAGAATTAAAAATGAGAGTATTAAGAATACTTAGACAAGTAGGTGAACAACAAAATGTTGAATGTACTAGAGCTGACAACAAAAGTAGAAGAAGTCATGGAGCGTGTGAATTTTTCGGGTGTTGTATTACTCCAGCAAGCCGGGAAAACCCTTTTGAATATGAAACGTGGTTATGCGAATCGCAGTGAAGAGCTTGCCAATCAGGTGGATACACGCTTCGGAATTGCATCAGGATGTAAAATCTTCACGGCAGTGAGTATATGCCAACTCATAGAAGCGGGCAAGTTATCTGCTGATTCCAAGCTGAACGATGTGTTGGATGTGGATTTTCCACTATGGGACGAAGAAATCACCATCCATCAGTTGTTAACACACACGTCAGGTATCCCAGATTATTTTGATGAAGAAGTGATGGAAGACTTTTCAGAATTGTGGAAAGACAGACCGGTTTACGCAATGAGGCGATTAAGTGACTTTCTGCCCATGTTTCAGTATCTGCCGATGAAGTCTGCTCCGGGTGAACGTTTTCACTACAACAATGCGGGTTTCATTGTGCTGGGGCTTATCGTGGAACAACATTCAGGACAGTCGTTTACAGATTATGTGGAAGAGCACATTTTCAAACGGTGTGGCATGAAGGACTCCGGTTATTTCGTAACAGATCAGCTTCCGCGCAACACAGCTTTAGGCTATATCGATCATGAAGACGGCTCTTGGAACACCAATATGTTCTCCATTCCTGTCAAAGGTGGATCAGATGGCGGGGCCTATGTTACGGCACCTGATATGATTCGATTCTGGGATGCTTTGCTGGGTCACCAATTGTTGAAAGAAGAGACGACACAGCAGTTATTAACTCCACATGCTCATCAAGAGAATGAAGAGTACTATGGGCAGGGTATCTGGATTGACTGCAAAGAGGAAGACATTTTCAAATTTCATGTCATGGGGTTTGATCCAGGGGTGTCGTTCATGTCTTCCGTTTATCCGGACTATGATCTGCAACTGGTTGTAGTCTCTAATCAGGAGTCTGGTCCGTATCCATTAACGATTGCCATCGAAGAAGCTTTGGCATGACGAATAAACCCCAGCCTATAGGCTGGTTAATGCCTACATAAGGTTGGGGGTTCATTGGTCGAACAGGATAGCAGGACTGCCCGTGTTTATAACATTTTCCATAGCTCAGGGGCGATTAATCGCGGGAAAACATCCAGCGGAGGTTTCTCTTTCTTTCGTTTGTCATTGGTTAACACCGTAACAAGTTCCAGCTCTGGGACAATGTATACATACTGCCCACCAAACCCTCTTGCGTAGTAATAATGGAGATTGGGTTGGTCGTCTTCAGAAGCAATATCTTCGGCGGCAGATCTTTCATTCGGATAGACATCCACCCACCAATGCCAGGCATAACTGCCGTGATTCGGTGGAGTGACTGTAATGAAAGGCTGCGTCGAACGGGATACGAGATCACTTGAAATGAGAGACTTACCCTCCCACATACCTTGCTGTAGAAACAGCTGACCGAATTTCAGCAGATCTACGGGTAACATCTTAAGACCGAATCCGCCAGTATGTACACCTTGAGGGTCACTTTCCCATTCATAATCCTTAATTCCCAGCGGAGCAAAAAGATAATGTTCTGCGAACTCGGCTACGTTCATTCCTGCATTTTGCATCAGGATGGCGGATAGAATCTGTGATACTCCTGAATTGTATTCCATGTATGTACCCGGTTCATGACTTAAGCGCTGTTCCAACGCAAAATCCACCCAATGATCGGTGCGGGTCATGCGAGGAAATGAATTCTGCCCCCCGAACTCATCCCAGTTGAATCCGGCTGTCATGGTAAGCAGTTGTTCCAGTGTGATCGCTGGTTTACGAGGGTCAGGATCGGATGTCAACTGTGGGAAAAAGGTGGAGATTGGGGTTGATGCCTCTGGCAACAAACCTTTATCCATCGCTATACAGATGAGTGCGGATAGCACACTCTTGGTACATGAATTGATTTTTGCAATATCTGTCGCAGCCACTTGGTTGCGGTAGTGTTCGTACATAATCTCACCGCCTACGCTGACGAGGCAGCTTCGCAGATCCAGCGGTGGAATGATCTGTTCTAATTTGGATGACAGTGATGAAGGATTCATAGTGTCCTTTCTGTGCGGTTGATTTGTTATACGATGTTGTGGAAATAGGTGTCCATATCGTAGCATACTCCCGAGGTAGGGCTCAACAAGCGCTACATTATTATGTTACAGCAAGCATGTAAAATACGATTTTCGATGTAAGCGATAAGAAACCCATGCGAATATCGCATAAATCCCCAGCATTGTCTGTCAATCTTATATAATTGTCAGGAGAAGAGTACCAGACATGTATAAGAGAAAGGGGGGCTGTGATGTGGGAAGTATATTAGAACAATTATATTACGGTAACCTGAGACCAGAGGAGAACATTGTTCCTAAAGACGCAGAGTATCGATCGATTAATAAGGAGATTACCGCTTATATCGATAAATTCCAGAAAAGGCTTTCGGAGGAAGACTTTAAACAACTCGAGGTATTGTTTGATAAGATGGATCAAGTTCACTCTATACATTCAAAAGAGGCTTTTGCGAGTGGTTTCAAAATTGGGACGTTGATTATGATCGAGAGTGGATACTCAAGCTAATATTTTGATTTTTCACAACCTGTGGTTTTATAGTTAACCTCTTTCCTATTAACATGTGGAAGAGGTTTTTACTATTATGAATATGCGAATATAGGAAAATTTTCGTATGAAAAATGAACTATGTTAGTGCGTAATAAGGTTAGAAATGGTAAAATATCTATGCCTAAACATGAAAACAAGTTAATGAAAGATCATTATAGCTTTTTAATATAGGAAATAGTGTAGAATCAGTGTTTTAGCAAGAGTGCTTCTATCAAATTATAGTAATCTAATATTGAATTGAGGAATTGAACATGGCGATTATTGACGTAATTAAGTATGATGGCTCACCTGATGTGTTTGCTTGGAAACATCCCGAGACTGAGTTGGGAACATGGACCCAGTTGATTGTGAATCAATCTCAACAAGCAATTCTTTTTAAGGATGGAAGAGCGCTTGACATGTTTGGACCAGGAAGGCATACGCTGAGTACTGCGAATATCCCAATCTTGAACCGACTCGTTAACCTTCCGTTTGGAGGAAAGTCACCTTTTGCAGCAGAAGTCTGGTATGTCAATCAGGTTAGCGCATTAGACGTTAAATGGGGAACAGCGAATCCGATTCAGATCCAGGATCCCAAGTATAATATTATTGTTCCCGTAAGAACATTTGGACAAATGGGAATTAAAATTACGGATTCACGAAAATTTTTGGTCAAGCTTGTGGGAACACTGCCAGAGTTTAACCAAGTTAATATGATTAATTACTTCCGCGGGTTGATTATCATGAATATTAACTCCATGTTGTCATCATATCTAATACATAGAAAAGTAAGTGTTTTGGAGATCAATGCCTATATCGCCGAGATATCACGTCATTTTGCAGATACGGTAGCTTCTACTTTTGAAGAATTTGGTATTGAGTTAATCAACCTGTATATTCACAATGTCAATCTGCCCGAAGAAGACCCTTCCGTCATTCGATTAAGAGAAGCGTTGGCACGCAAAGCTGAGATGGATATCATTGGGTACACATACCAGCAAGAACGTTCGTTTGACACGCTTGAAGGTGCAGCCAAAAATTGAAGGAAGCATGCAGTCAGACATCATGGGCGCAGGGCTTGGTATGGGCATGGGGGTTGGTCTTGGTGGTTCTTTCAGTAGTGAGATGTCCCAGATGTCTAAAGTGATGTCTACTAAGGAAACGCCTGCGGTACACATATGTAAGCATTGTCATCATCCGAACCAGGAGAACAGCTCATTTTGCAGCAAATGTGGCAATTCATTAGCTGAACAATCCGCAGCCGCAGCAACAATAGACTGTAACAATTGTGGACATGGCTTGCCAAAGGGAACCAAATTCTGTCCTAATTGTGGTGACAAATACCATGCATGTCCATCATGTGGAGCGGATAATGCGGAGAGCGCATTGGAGTGTATTCAATGTCATCAACCGATGCCTAGCCCATGCCCAAATTGTAACCATATGAATTCCGGTCATACAAAATTCTGTGGCAACTGTGGCACAAGTTTAAGCTTGAAATGTAGTCGGTGCCAACATGAAGTAAAACCCGGCCAGAAGTTCTGTCTCGATTGTGGAAACAATCTGCAAGAAGGAGGACAGGCATAGTGATGGTAAAACGGAGCAATCTCTTGATTTTGGATGTCGTCTATTTAATATGCATGTTAGTATCCTCAATCGTTTCTTTTACGGTGTTTAATCATGCGCTTTTATCGTTTTCTTTTTGGATGAATCTCGTTGCTTCTTATGTAGCGATTACGGCAATTTGGATCTACGCACGGTTCATCATGCAAAATATGGATCGGTTTAAAAGGCTTGTTCCAGGTTACACAGCGTTAGGTGTAGTATTGGTTATTTATCTGATTTGTGTGATGATCTACACGTTGTTAACAGGTTCAGCAGATCATGGGCTTCGTTGGTTCGTATTGTTACACACGGTAACGATTGCGATCGCAATTATTTTGTGCGGAATCATTATGATCTATATTCAGAGTGTACGCCGTCATGAAGCAGATGAACATACAAAAATCGCAAACTTACAATTAATGGAAAAAGCTTTACAACAATTGCTTCATACCATGGTGCAACAACCCGTCCTAACTGTGGAAGAGGAGCGAAAAACCGTTCAATCATTAATTGAACTTGTAAAGTATAGTGACCCAATCACTCCGGATTCCCTTGAGAAAAATGACCGCCAGATCTTGTTGGACATTGAATTGATGAACAGTGAACTTGCAAATCAGTACGAATCAGGGGAATTGGTAAATAGTGAACGTTTTGCTTCGCAACTATCCCAGTTAAGGTTCCGTTTGAAAGAGCGCAATCAACAGATCATGACAAGAAAATCATAAATTGCAGGAGGAGAAACTTTGAAAAAGAAAATTGGGATTATATTTATTATAATTTCATGTATAACAATTATGTTCTCTTTATTTGAACTATCTGAGGGAACTGATGTGGCAATTATTAATGCATTTGTACTTTTTGTTAGTGGAATTGTTTTGCTTGTAATAGGAATTAAAATGTGTGGTCCACCTAAATTTCAACTTAAAGCCGATCAACATTATGATGACGATTCTAGTAGTAATGTGCAATATGACGGAGGTAACTATCACGAGGAGTATGAAGAATTAGAGGAATCTCAAGAACCTTTATCCTTAATATGTTCAGGGTGTGGAGCTAGAGTAAAGGTATATCCTACTTCGTCTGCGGATTGTGAATATTGCGGAACAACGATGAGAATCTCGTAAACCGTAGCGGACTAAATGACTTCTTTTACGGATACTTGTAATATACACTGCTAGGTAGAGTGTGATGTTTTAAGGAGGAAAAGCGGTGAAGAAATTTTTTGGCATTTTATTCATTATCCTTTCGTCCGTGACGATCCTGTTATCTTTAATATTAATATCCGAAGGAACAGAAACGGCCATTATAAGTACAATAATTCTTTTTATCCCTGGAGTTATCGTTCTCGTTACGGGCATTAAAATGTGTGGTCGACCTAAATCTCATTCTAGGACTGATCAATATCATCACTACGATTCTATTAATAAGCAAAATTACGAAGATCAGCATCATGAGAGATATGACGAGACACCTCAAGAATCTGTAGCCGTGAATTGTTCAGGGTGTGGAGCCAAGGTAAAGGTATATCCTACTTTGTCTGCGGATTGTGAGTATTGCGGAACAACGATGAGGATCTCGTAAACTGCATAGGAGGAATCGTGTTGTTAAGGAAGTTATTTGGACTCTTTTTCATGTTTTATGCCATTGCTATACCCATACGATTACTTATGGAAGAGAATATCGTAGATCAATTGAATATAGTTCTTGTAGTTGAAATTATTATCGTTGAATTTTTATTTTTGTTTTTTGGTATTAAATTGCTTAGGAAAAAACGTGTTAAGAAAAAGCATGTCCCTGAACGAAAGTTTTATGGGGGAGATTATGGCGGTCATCTTGATCGCGAGAATGCGAATCCGCATACTTATTCAAGCTACAATAGCAACACCGTGAGTTACAGCAGTCATAATACCATTAACTATACAGAGATTAATTTTTCAGACAAGCAAGACGCTGAAGAGAAGGTCGAAGAAAAAGTAGAAGAGCCACAAAGGCCTATTTCAGTGAGTTGCCCGGGATGTGGGGCGAAGGCAAAAGTGCTTCCCAAGCAATCAACGGACTGCGAGTATTGTGGAACAACAGTTGTAGCAACTTAGAACGGTTTAGAATGGATACGAAAGGGATTAAGCCTGATTCCTATGGAGTCAGGCTTTTTATCTATTCAAATTAGAATCTAAAAGCCCCTCAAACGATTAAATATGTCATATAATTCCACGTGAGTTGCCTTAATGTGGTCCCTATAATGAAACGTTTCGAATTTATATTTATAAATGACCTTTATTATATTCCGTATTTGTAAGCGTTCTATTTTCCTGTTTACGGAAATGGGAAATTTATGATAACATATACACGAAACGTTTCGAATCCATTTGAAGGGAGAAAATCATGAAAAAAGTAAAACAATTCAGCTTCATCTTAACTTTTTGTCTGTTAGCTAATCTAGCTTTAACTCCTATGGCTTCAGCAGGTGACTCAAGCAATTTAATTGGATTTCGAGCAGAATTGAGAGCGATTGCATATAAAACCTATACGTTTTTTGAGGACTATACGGATCAGAACACTGGTTTGACTTACGATGAAGTACGACTCACTGAAAACGGGACAGAAGAAGCTAAACGTACCTCGCCCACAAACATCGCAATGTATATGATGAGTACCGTTTCAGCGCAACAATTGGGCATTATTTCAAAGAAAGAAGCTGTACATCGCCTGCAAACAACTATAAATTCCCTCGAAAAGTTAGAAAAGTGGAACGGTCTATTTTATAACTGGTATAACACAGATGACGGATCAGTGAAGAAAGATTGGGGACAATTTATTTCCCAAGTCGATAATGGCTGGTTATCCGCTGGTTTAATTGTCGTTGGGCAAGCCTATGAAGAACTTCATGGGGAAACAAGCAAGTTGGTTGAAAATATGAATTATACTCCGCTATATGATCCTGAAGTCGGCCAATTCCGCGGAGGGTATGATGTGGCTAAAGGCGCGCTGACGGACCACCATTATGGGATGTTTTATACGGAACCACGTGTAGGCAGCTATATTGCTATTGGGAAAGGTGACGTTCCTCAAGATCATTGGTGGAAGATGTATCGCACATTACCTCAAGAATGGGATTGGCAAGCTCAGATTCCTCAAGGCAAATCCGTTAAGTACGATGGAGTGGATGTGTTTGAAGGAAGTTATGTATACAAGGACAAAAAGTTCGTGCCAAGCTGGGGAGGCAGTATGTTTGAAGCTCTTATGCCCGGTATGGTCATAAAGGAAAAAGGGCTGGGTACTCAAGCTTTGGGATTGAACAACCAGCGTCATGTCGAATTGCAAATCGAATATGCCAAAGAAAAAGGGTATGCCGCATGGGGCTTTTCACCTTCTGCAACTCCGACAGGTTACAGTGAGTTTGCAGCAACGCCGTTAGGTACCTCGGGTTACAAAGATGGAGCAACGGTAACAGCACATGCATCATTCCTGGCCCTGGATTATGCCCCTGAAGCTGTTCGAAAGAACATTAAAGCTTTAAAGAACTTCAAAATGTTTGGCAAATATGGGTTCTATGACTCAGTCAATGTTGAAACGGGAGAACTTACAAAAGCTTATCTGGCACTGGATCAAGGAATGATTATGGTATCGATCGCTAACTATCTTCAAGATGGCGTTATCCGCGATTATTTTCACAGTGATGTGATAGGGCAGACACCAGAAGAATTATTGAAAAAAGAAGTTTTTTCCATTCAATAAAGGGTTGCTTTAGATTAGAGCAAGTTCACTAACGAATGGGACCAAGATAAAAAGATGGGCGGAACGAAGCAGGATATCAGCATGCTTCGTTCCGTTTTTGCGTTTACCATTGATAATAAAGTCGCAGATCGATTAGATTATGGAATTTATCCGGAAAAAGAAAAGGCATTTACAATGGCGATTTTAAGACTTACGTTGTGGGGCATAAGCGCAAAGAAAGACGCGTACGCCTTCAGTGATGATACGTTTAGTTTGCTCCTCCTCTAATGTCCCGATTTTTCCCGGTTGATTAAATACCAATAAAAACGTTAATGCAGCGAAGTGCTTTGTAGCCATTTTAGGATCAATCACATCGAGCAGTCCGTTTTGTCCAAATTCTGTAAACCTCCTGATAATCCCCTCTTCAGTTGCGTTATCCAGCCTTTCAAAAAACGAGTCTGGCAGGTTGGCAGCTTCCACCATAACCAGACGGATCAAAGCCTTGTAATCGGACGAACCGTTTGCAGAAGCTACGATTTGTTCACAAAATAAGATGAGTGCCTGCTCAAGATCTTCGAATTTCAAGAGGTGGTCTGAAATCCCTTGCTCAATCATGACGAGAACCGCCGAACTGGATTCTTCCACAACGGCAAGCAGTAGGTTCTGTTTGTCCCCATAATAATCATAAACTGTCCGTTTGGAAACTCCCGCTTTAGTTGCGACCGCATCGACACTGGAACGATCAAACCCTTCCGAAAGAAACAGATCTCGTGCCGCCGCAATAATTTTAGCTCGTTTGTCTGAAGAGCCTTTGCGGATTTTCTTGTTTTGCGTATGATCCATTCTTACGTTTTCCCCCTTATATGTGTATTTCAGAAATGGATTAGAGTCCTGCTTTACAAACTACACTGTACGGTGTAGTGTAACAAATGTAGCGTATCAAATCAATGATCAAGGAGGTTTTTATTCATGAATACCATACCGTCTGTTGTTGATGTTCTCATTGTCGGGGCCGGACCCACAGGGCTTACACTTGCCTGCGACCTTGCCCGTCGAAACGTCAACCATCGTATTATTGAACGAAGCACCGTGTATAACGTTGCATCTCGCGCCAAAGGAATCCAGCCTCGCTCGCTTGAAGTCATCGATGATTTGGAAGCCGTTCACTACATTGTTGATACAGGTGTTGTGGACTTGCCTGTTCGTTATTATACCGCAGATGGCAGAAGTGTGGACAAGCCGACTATTACCGTTGCAGCCAGCGCCGAACTTGAGACACCCTATCGTGATCCGGTCTGGATTGCTCAATATGATGTGGAAAAAGCGTTGCGCGACCGATATGCAGTGCTTGGCGGTCAAGTTGAGTTGGGCATGGAAGCTGTAGGGCTTGTTCAGGATGTGGATGGTGTATCGGTAACGTTGAATACAGCACAAGGAGAAGAGCAAATTCGTGCTCGTTATGTAGTCGGCGCTGACGGGGGCAAAAGCAATATCCGCAAATTTATACACTTACCGTTGGTTGGGGAAACACATGATCATGAGCGATGGTATCTTGGCGATGTACGATTGGAAGGGTTAGATCGTGACCATATCCATATCTGGACTTCTTCGGAGGGGATGATCGGGGTGACGCCGCTACCAAAATCCGATATTTGGCAACTGCAGGCTACAATTCCGGCAGACATTGATGAACCAGAGCAACCGTCGCTAGAGGTGTATCAAGCCATGTTTGACCAGCGCGCCGGGGCCGGACGTGTTCGGCTTACGGATGCTTTTTGGTTGTCCATCTACCGGGTCAACGTTCGTATGGTTGAATGTTACCGAAACAACCGGGTCTTTCTTGCCGGTGATGCCGCTCATGTTCATTCGCCGGCCGGTGGTCAAGGCATGAATACGGGAATACAGGACGCATACAACCTCGGCTGGAAGCTGGCGGCTGTCATACACGGAGCAGACACCGCCTTACTCGACACCTACGATGAGGAGCGCCGCCCAGTGGCTCAGGCCGTGCTCAAAGACAGCACTAAGAAGATGGGAGGCGTTATAAGAACGGCGACTGAAGGCGGAGGGTTGTCCCAATCCTTGAGCACCATATCCGACGATCTGACGAGTGGGCTTCTCATTTCCTATCGTTCAAGTTCGCTTACCCATCCGTCTGCTCGAACAAATGCTACCCGTTTACTTCCTGGAGATCGTGCTCCTAATGCTACTGGACTACAAGGCACCGGGTTTGCAGGAAGTGTCTTTGACCTCTTGCGCGGCCCACACTGGACGCTTTTGGCTTTTGCAAACAACATTGATCCTTCTCTGAAGAACTTCACCAACGATGCACTCCATTTGCATTATATCCTTCCATCTAAGGTGGAGGGGGCGGAAGGTATAATAGACACTGCAGGGAATGCCTATCGAGTTTACGATGTCGCAAGTAAAGAACTTGTATTGATTCGTCCTGACGGTTACATTGCCCTGCGCACCTCCATTGATGATACCGCATCGATCCTGAATTACTTGAAATTGTGTGGCTTATCATAGGATCGAGCGACCCAAGGTTCTGCGCGAGTCACGTCATCTTATTGAAAATAGAGTGTAAGAAATTCTATTCATGCAAAAAAGGGTCCTGCCATTTTCATAACAGGACCCTTTTTGTGTAGCCTAGAAATCCCTCAAACGATCAAATACCTCATATAATTCCTCGTGATTGACCTTAATCAAATCATCTTGACGCAGTTCCAAATTCTGTTGTAGCTGATTCAGTAACTCCGTTAGAACAACATAAATCTCTTCCCGCTCAACAGTTTCAATAAAGCCGGTCTTGGCATCCATCTTGTTGAAGGTCTGTGTATAGTTCTCAACCATGGAGACGAGTTGTTTGTGCATAGCTTCCTGATTATTAAAATCTTGACTTAAGTGACGGATTTCCTTCGAGCACTGCTTGTACAATTGAGCTGCTTTTTTGGCGTGAGCTGCCTTGATGTGGTCCCGTCCATCCCAATCCCGAAATGGATTGTTCAGGTTCTCCGCAAGCCATTCCGGTTTGCGTGCTTTGGTGATCTCTATATCATGTCCGGCAGCAGCAGATTTTTTATATCTTGTTTTAATCGATTTGGCTGCATCGGCAGGCAGGCTGGTTAGCCACAGCGTAGCCAATTTTGGAAGTTGCTCTGGATCAGGGAATTGTTCACCTTTGAAGCCGAACAGGTCGTATGTAGTGAAGGTTTGCAAATTTGCCAAATGCTGAATCGATTCTATATGGGATACATTGCCGGGTTTACCCCACAATCGCAACTCTGAAAGCTCAGGATAATACTGCACAAGTGGCTCCAGATTGAGCTCCGTGATATCTCTGATATACAGACCTTCAAGCCGTGAGATGCCCGTAACCTGTGGCAGGCCCGATGGAACATTGAGAGTGATGCATTTACCGTCTTCATAAGCCACGATACGCAGATCAGGAGATAACTCTCCTGTGAAATTCAGACTTTTCATCTTTGTGTTCAAAATTAACTCCTTCAACCCGCTGACATCCACAATAAGTTTGGTCAGGTGACTGCTGCTGATATCGAGTATCGTTTGACCATGATGTATGATATGAAGTTCATTAATGAACGGGTTGTCCTCTATAAATGGAAAGATCGATTCCGTATATCCATCCATTTCAATATGTGTCAGGCAAGGTAGCTTTGCGAGTTCGGCTACATCTTCCGCAGATGTAGGCCTGAAATCGCGGAGTGTGCTCGTACTGCGCCGCATTACACGATTGCCAACCATGACTTCTTTGTCATCATCCGCAGCTTGTTTGAACTGCGCTCTTCGGATCGCATCGATACCTTCCCATTCACGCTGGAGATAGAGACTTTCTCCGATCGGCCAGCCTCCACCATACGTATTTGTTTCCTCGGTGTAGAGAGGAGGGATATTGCCTGCAAGCACATACTGTGAAGGAACATTAGCACTCACGAAACTATGGACAAGTCGTTCATTCCAGAAATAGAAATTACAGATCAACGGTTTCATCTGATGAAGCTGCATCTCATTAGGCAGTTGATCACCGGTCCAATCCAACTGAAGGACGGAGGCAAGCGTGTCGGAAGTTTTACCCTCCGTTTCTTTCAGTCCAATCACCTGGCAGGCTGTATATTGTTGTAATTTTTCGACGTACACGCAGTACACATCTCCAACATTGGGGATCATGTTACGCTCCTTTCGTTCTGCACCAATCGATGCTAAGCTACTTGTAAACCAAGTATTCTGCAGAACTAATAATAGATGAATTATATCAAAGTCATTCAGAGACTACCATTTCGGGATAGGGGCGAACAGGCTTGAATACTTTTATAAAAAGGAACGATGTTTATGGATACAAGTATGAGCCGTAACAAAAAACTGGGTGAGTTCTTGAAATCACGGAGAAGCCGCATTCAACCGGAACAGGTTGGATTGTCAGGATCTTATGGACAGCGAAGAACACCTGGTCTACGGCGGGAAGAAGTAGCGGTATTGGCTGGTGTAAGTGCAACTTACTACACGTGTCTAATTCGTTTATACATGATTCTAAGAAACCTAAAGTTCAGGATTAAAACAATATATAACGTGTGTCAACGGTATTATCTTTCTATTCTCCGGCATACAGTACAACAATGAAGTGTATGCCCAAGGAGGAGAAATGATCGTATGATGAATCCGATTTTACAAGCCCCGAATGTTCCGCTGGCAGCCGATTCCAATGCGGTTGTCAATTATCAGAGGGATTCACGCAACTATGTAACCCAGTTGTTTGGAGAACAGCTGCCGACCATTGCGAATGGTTTCTTCAACGTGTACTTAAGCAAAGGAATTATTGTGCAGCCGCACTGGCACACCAATGTCACGGAGATGGTTGTGGTCATCACCGGTGAAATTACAGCGTCAGTCTTCAATCCGTTTACGCGTGAACGATTGACATATCGTCTGAAACCAGGGCAGGTCGTGGTATTTCCGAAAGGCTGGTTTCACTGGTTTGTCGCTGAGACAGATGATGTATATGTATTAACTATCTTTGATCAACCAACGCCTGATATTGTGTTTGGAGCGGATTTCTTGGCAGCTACACCGCCGGAGGTGGCTCACCGCGCGTACTGTTTGGATGAAGAGGCGTATGCCAGAGCCGTTGCGTCCATTAAAAATGATGCGATTCTGGGCCCTCCAATAGGATGTGATACGCAGGTCTCTGATCAATCGACTTCTCCTTCCAAGACGTCCGTGTCACCATCCAGTAAGCTGAAGTCTTAATTCAAAATTCCTTATTCATTATCAAAGTACAGAGCCTGTAACTGGAGAATAACAGTTGCAGGTTTTTTGATGTGTCGATGCAATAATCTTACGATAAAAATTCAAAATGCCTGAGTCAGTGTGTTCCGTTCTCTGTTAGTATAGTATGAACATCCAACAAAAACGGAGGACTCATGAATGAACATGTCAGAACTGAAAACGCTTGAAATTGCAATGAGTTATGCACCTATTTTGATGTTTGACAGAGCCGAACCCTTTTATCCTGATTTTGTTGGCATTTCTGTGTTGCATCAATCTGGACCTTCACCATCGTTCAGAAGGGACATTAAGTTTCCGACCGAGGCAGTACAATATGTAATTGAATATGCAATCTGGTGGGATTATGAGATTGGACATTTGTATGAAATGGAGCATGTATGGGTTTATGTGGGTCATGATGGAGAGGTAGTAGACTGTGAAGCCAGCTTTCATGGGAAGGTGCTACGCGGATTGTTGAAGGAACGGGTCAATGTGGTTGGACATCATGTATGTCTGTACTCGCAGCCAGGCAAACATGCTTTCTCACCACTTCCAGTTGTATTTGAGTTATTGCCAAACCTGTATAGTGCAGCAGGTGCCGAAGCTGGATGTGATGGGCTACTTGTGAATGAGTTGTTTCAAGGTTATTTTGAAACGAATGAACAGATCGATGCTCAGGTGGAGCGTTATCTGCAGACCAAAGCGTTTGTACCTACCATGGAGTTCGAAGAATATTTACTAAAACCGGAGATGTTCATGACGTGGGATAACCTGTTTGATATTATTCCGCATAGGATTAAGGACCGCTTAATAGAACTGGAGCAGCTATTTAACACATAAGTAATTAGGCTTTAACGGGTTTTATGTTAATTTAAAGTGTTTTTTTCGCTTCAAAACCAAACTTTGTTGATTCGGGTTTGGTTTTTTTTATGGGATAATGGACTCAGTATGGTTAAACATTTATTAGACTTAAGTCTTGAAATGTGGAGTGTGTATAGCAAAATACATAAATTTTTTTGCATGAAAATGATATGTGTTAGACGTAAGAACTATACAACTTCTTATGTAAATATAAGAAGACCATGTCACATGTAAATTGGTATGGAGAATGTATGTGTAAGTCAATGCAGAATGTAGATTATACGTATATATGTAAGTGGGAAAAACAATTTAATAGGTAAAAAGTATAAATTATATTAAAAAGAAGATTCTTTATATCTGAAATAAAAATTCATAATAGTGCAAATTTATAGAAATAAAAATCTCCTATTCAGTTTTAATATATTTATGTCGAAATAGATCGTAAGTTGTCTGGAGCGCGACCTAGAGAAGGGTTTACCAAGCGTTATATACATAACTGGACACTACGATGCCTAGGAGGAGATTACATGAAGTGGTTTGGAAATTTGAAAACAGCAACAAAGATTATCTCAGCGTTTTTAATTGTGTCGATAATCCTAGCGGGGCTTGGCGTCTACTCTGTAGTAACATTGAGAAGTACAAATGAACGAATGCAAGAGATGTATAACAACAATCTAATCTCTGTAAAAGAATTATCCTCAGCTCAGATTGATTATCAAAGAATGCGTGTGAACGTGCGTGATTTGAGCTTCGAAACCGTTGAAACTGAAAAAACTCGGATCACGGAAAACATTGCTTCGATCCGTCAGAGTGTGAATGATCGCCTGACCATCTATCGTCCGCTTGCAACAACCCCTGAAGAAATAGAATTACTCCGGAATTTTGATGCAGAATATCCAGGATATTTAACAATGTTTGAACGAGCAACGAATCTGGCTGTCGCAGATGATCAAAGTGCCTTTAATACCTACCTTAAATCTGAGCTTAAACCACAAGGGGACAAGATTGTTGAGCTGCTTACCAATTTGATCGACCTTAATGAAAGTTTGGCTGAACAGGCGAATATACAATCTCAGGCTGCCTATTCACAAGCATTCAAAGTAACGATAATTCTTGTAGTTCTTTCCGTACTCTTCAGTATCCTCATTGGATATATCATCTCTCGCTCCATTTCGAAGCCACTCATGGCCATGCTGGGTCTAGCTACGGAAGTTGCCAACGGAAATTTGACCCTTAAATCAGACATCTCTAGCAAAGACGAAGTGGGTCAACTGGCTGTGGCACTGAATCAGATGGTTGATAATCTGAAAGAGTTAATCAACAATATCGTGTTGAACTCCCAAAGTGTTGCCGCTTCTTCGGAACAGATCTCAGCCAGCACACAGGAAATTGCAAGTACCAGCACGAGCCAATCCAGCGAGGCAGGAAACATCTCCGAATTGTTCAAGGAGCTTTCACTTGCCATTAACTCCGTCGCTGCAAGTGCGGAAGAAGCGGCTGAACTGTCCAACGATACGGTGAAGACTGCCCGTGAAGGTGGACTTGTTGTACAGACTTCATTGGAAGGTATGCAAGCCGTTAATACAAAAATGACCAAGCTTGAAGATGATTCTCGTAAAATCGGTGACATCATTGAAGTGATTGACGATATCGCTGAGCAGACCAATCTGTTGGCGCTGAATGCCGCGATTGAAGCGGCACGTGCGGGAGAACAAGGACGAGGATTCGCCGTAGTAGCTGATGAAGTCCGGAAACTTGCAGAACGAAGTGGTGAGGCAACCAAAGAAATTACAGCCATCATCAAAGCAATGCAGGAAAATACGAGACAAAGTGTGCAAGCCGTAGCAGCAAGTGTTGAGCAGTCTTCCATGACTGGACAGGCGTTTGATCAGATTATTGATATGGTCAATAACTCTTCACAGAAAGTAAACGAAATTGCTGCTGCATGTGAAGAAGAAGCAGCCCAAGCCGCAGAGGTGATGAGCTCTGTTGAATCCATCTCGGCTTCCAGTGAGGAATCCGCGGCTGCATCGGAAGAGACGGCGGCAACCTGCCAGTCTCTGGCACATCTTGCTGAAGAGCTGGCGAATTCAGCGTCTGCCTTCAAAACCCAATAAACCAATTGAATTGAGGGTGAATCGATGTCTTCACTTCAGAAGGAACAATATATTGAACTGTCTGTAGGTGCAGAGACCTGCGCCATTCGAATCGAAGAAATTCACGAAATCATTAAAATGCTCAGCATCACAGATATCCCATTCAGCCGCCCAGAGATCAAAGGGGTAGTTAATCTGCGTGGCAAGGTTGTATGTGTGATGAGTCTGCGGAACCTGCTGGGTATGCCGGATGAACCGGACACCAGAGCGACGCGTATTATCGTAGTTCGACATCAGGAAGAATATATTGGCTTGATCGTGGATCGAGTAAACAAGGTAACCACATATTCGGAAATACATCCGCCAACCGGCGGATATGGTCGTAACCGTGAAGGTTTATTCCATGGTGTCGGTCAACAGGAAGACAAGCTTGTGGGCATTTTGAAACTGGACGAAATATTGGGCGGTTAGGGAGGTATATACGAATGATGGATTTGTCTGCCTACCGTGACATCTTTATCGAAGAACTGAATGATCAATTGGAACGTATGGATCAGTCTTTATTGGCATTGGAGCTTTCGCCTTCTGTAGAACTGGTTCAGACGCTGTTTCGGGCAGCCCATACCATCAAGGGATCGGCATCCACAATGGATTTTCGTGAATTAAGCGACCTCACGCATGAAGTGGAGTATGCTCTTGAATGGGTCCGGGAGAAGAAACCAGAGATGACTTCGGAGCTAATTGATACGTTATTCCGCTCTTTGGACGCCATGAAGGTGCTTCGTGATCAGTACATCCGTGGGGAAGCCTATGGAGACTTTCGAGCGGTAGTTCGAGAAATAAAAGATCTAATTCAAACCCCGGCAATCGTCGGAAAACTTGTAACACCTCAATTGCAACCAGCGGAATCGATTGTGGCACAGGTAGCTATTGTGTCAGGCAAGCAACTATTGTCCATTCATATTGTGCTAGAGCAGAAGTGTATGATGAAAGCGGCCAGATATCATATTTTACGACAACGCATTGAGGACATATGTGGTACGGTTGTTGCAACTTCTCTCATGGAGAGCCAACCGGGCGCGCAGAATGAAGATGATCATTATGGTCAGTTCATCATCATCGTAGCAACGTCGAAGGACCCACAGCAGCTTAAGACAGAGCTGTCTTCAGACTCGGATATTCATATGCTGGAGATTGAACCATATCTGCTGGAATCCAATGAGGTTGCAGCGACTTCTGCACCACTTGAATTAATCTCTGAAACAGAGCAAACGAAACCAAGCGTGACTACCCCAGCTACAACGGGTCCGGAAGAGAAAGTGAAAACGGCTCAACCTACGGTTCGCGTGAGTGTTGAACGTCTGGATCATTTGATGAATTTGGTTGGAGAGCTTTTAATCGATCAGACATCCCTCGCAGATCTTAGTGGATCGGGTGCACGTAAGGAACCTTCCTCACTCATCCAGAGTATAAGTGGTGTATCTGATCATATGGGCAGGGTGATCAAAGAGCTTCAAGAAGGTGTCATGAAGACACGGATGTTACCCATTGATCAACTATTTAGTCGCTTCCCGAGATTGGTTCGTGACCTATCGCAGAAGCTGGGTAAGGATCTGGAACTGGTTATTCAAGGTGGAGAGACTGAGCTTGACCGGATGATTATTGAAGAATTGAGTGACCCGCTGATCCATCTCATCCGCAACAGTGCAGATCATGGCATTGAAAGTGCAGAGGTTCGGGCGGAGCACGGTAAGCCGTCCAAAGGACGTATTACATTAACTTCGTTTCATGAAGAAAATCATGTTGTCATTCGTTATTCAGATGATGGTAAAGGTATCGATGGTGAGAAGATCAAAGCTTCCGCCTTGGGCAAAGGTATAATTAGTGAGGAACAGGCTGCACGACTAACAACACAGGAAGCTGTACATCTCATATTTGAGCCTGGTTTCTCCACAGCTTCTTCTGTCAGTGAAGTATCGGGGCGGGGCGTTGGAATGGACATCGTGCGTAGCCAGATCGGGCGGCTCAACGGTATCATTGATATTGATACGGAGGTTGGTGTTGGCACCACGTTTACGATTCGTCTACCACTCACATTGGCGATTATTAAAGGTCTGTTAGTTAAAGTATCGGGCCGTGTGCTGATCTTGCCGATGTATAATGTTGCTGAGATTGTTCGGATTTCACCTGAAGATATTCAGATGATTCAGGGGCAACAAGCGATCCTGAATCATGGACGAATTGTACCTTTTCACCGACTGTGCGACAGGCTTAACTATCCACGAACGGAACGTAAATCCAAGACCATTCCAATGGTGATCGTGCGTTCCGTTGACAAAATTGCAGCATACGCAGTAGATGAGATTATAGGAAATCAGGAAGTCGTTATTAAGACGCTAGGTACGTATCTTGGAGCGATGAACCATCTATCTGGAGCAACGATCCTTGGTAATGGTAAGGTTGCCCTTATATTGGACGCGTCCTATCTGGTGAGTCTTTAATTGTTAGATAAACACATACATTATGCAGGCCAAAGAGCCTCATCATCCATAACTGGATGGTGGGGCTCTTTGTTGTACCTTTTGATATTGTGACCACTCAGGATTTGAAAATGAGCTCCATAAATCGGTTGGCAGCCAGAGAAATCGGCATATTGCGTTTGGTCATAATCCCCACATGGGAAGGGGGGAGTGGGACATCAAGCTGAATTTCGAAGAGAGAACCTTCCTCCAGCTCTTTGGAGATGAACTCACGTGTGACATAGGAAATCCCCAGTCCTCGACGCGCAAACTCAATCAACAGATCAACGCTACCAACCTCAATCTCAGGTTTCAACGTGTAATTATAGCTGTTAAACAACTCGGTTATAGCCATCCGAACCCGGCTGTTCCGGGAGAAGAGGATCAGTTGATGCTCCAGAAGCATCTCAAGTGTCATGACTTTACCCTTCAACTGAGCATAACGTTCCCCAGCTACAAAACAGTCCTTCAACTGAATGCTTTCTCTGACTTCGAGCTGTGGATCAACAATGGGCATCCGAACAACACCAAGATCGATCTTGCCTTCTTTCAGAAAGGTAATGACTTCCGGCGTGGTTCCATGACTCAGATGTAGCTTGATGTTAGGGTACAAGGTGTGGAATTCCTCTAGGTACGCCAGCATGTAATGCTTGAACAGGGAGTCACTGCCACCAATCCGGAGTTCACCATTGTCGAGATTCTTCAGTGCGGCCATTTTTTCTTCCGCAAGTGAGATCAGAATTTGGGATTGTTCAATATAGGAGTACAGACTGGCACCTTCCTGTGTCAGCGCTACACCCTTGGAATTTCGATAAAACAAGGTAAGACCAAAGCTCTCTTCTAATTGCTTAATGGCATGACTGACGCTCGGTTGAGTGATATACAGTGCTTTCGCAGCCTGTGTCAAACTTCCCGTTTTGGCGGCCCAATAAAAGACTTTATATAGTTCGTAATTTGTTGTCATAGATGTGGTCTATAGCTCCTGTGAAATATATTAATTACTTGTATAGCTATAAAACGTATTATAGTGTAACTACAACAAAGAAACCAGAGTTACTTGGAAGGAGAACGGTGAGATGGAACCAACTACCATTGTTTTATTTGGTGCTACTGGCGATTTAGCCAAAAGAAAAATATATCCTGCCTTATATAACTTATATCTTGAGCAGAAGCTTCCTGAAACCTTCTCATTGATTGGTCTGGGGCGTAGAGAGTGGTCTGATGAATTCTTTCAGGCTCAAGTGGAAAAATCATTAAATGAATTTTCCAGACGCCAGGCTGATCCTGAAGTTGTGAAGTCATTTGTGAAAGCTTTTCGCTACAGTGTATTGAATATAAGCCATAAGGAAGATTATATAAAGCTGTTGGGATTAGTTGAACAAAGAGAAGCTGAGCTTGGCATTCCGTCCAATCGCTTGTTTTATCTCTCGGTTGGTCCGGAATTTTTCGAACCGATTGCCGAGAATATTCAAGAAAGTGGGCTGGGTTCCACAGAGGGCTGGAAACGCCTCGTCATCGAGAAGCCATTTGGTCACGATCTACAATCCGCCCGAGACCTTAATCGCAAATTAAGCGAATCGTTCACGGAGGAAGAGATTTATCGGATTGACCATTATTTGGGCAAACCGATGGTACAGCGCCTGGAGACGTTGCATCAGAGTAACCCAATCATGAAGGCGTTATGGAACAACCGTTACATCTCCAATGTGCAAATTACGGCGAATGAGACTGTAGGTGTCGAAGAACGTGCATCCTATTATGATCATGTTGGTGCAGTGCGAGACATGTTCCAGAATCATATGTTGCAATTGCTCATGATGATGGCGATCCAGCTTCCGTATAACAGTACTTCCGAAAAAGTTGGATTGAAGAAAAAGCACATTATGGAATCGATCCAGCCGTTACAAAAACAAACTGTGGGCGCAAACATCATCCGTGGACAGTATGCAGCAGGTAACATTCAAGGTAAACCGGTAAATGCTTATACGGCTGAACCGGGTGTAGCCGAGAATACGATGAATGACACATTCATTGCTGCCAAATTGCAAATTGATGATTTCTTCTGGCGTGGTGTTCCGTTTTACATTCGCACGGGTAAAAGAATGAAGGAGAAATCAACACGTATCGTGATTGAATTCAAAGAACCTTCTGGACAGACAAATGTGCTGAAAAACAAGGGTTCCAAACCAAACCTTCTCGTCATTGAGATGAGTCCGGATCAGAGCATGACTTTGCAACTGAATGCAAGTGATCCTGAGAATAAAGGTGAATTCAAACCGGTTCATATAGATCTTTCTCCGGATAAAGGTGACCTCGCGGAAGCTTACGAGAATCTGATTCGTGATGCTTTGCTGGGTGATCCAACATTCTTTGCCCACTGGGATGAAGTAGAATTGTCCTGGGCATGGGTGCAGCCAATTCTGGATGCATTCCAGGAAAATCTCTTGCCACTTCACCTGTATCCTGCGGGTAGTTATGGACCGGCTGAATCAGATGTTATGCTTGAAGAAGATGGTCACCACTGGTGGTTTGATGAGCCGGCGGATCAGGAGTCTGTAGTTACAAATAGCATACCCTTGGCGGTTAATGCAAATCTCTAAACCAAAATAAAAAAATATATCTGGAGGTAATTTAATCATGAAATTTTTTATCGATACAGCTAACGTGGAAGATATCCAAAAAGCATACAAAATCGGCGTATTGTCTGGCGTAACAACTAACCCATCTTTGGTAGCCAAAGAAGGCGTGAAATTCGAAGATCGTATTGAAGAAATCTTGCGTTTGGTACCTGAAGTGGAGTCCGTTTCTGCGGAAGTGACACCAGATGCCCTTACTGCTGAAGAAATGATCGCGCAAGCAGAAGAATTGATCAAAATTAACAACAGTGACAAAAACATTACGATCAAATTGCCAATGACACTTGCAGGACTTGAAGCTTGCCGTTACTTGACCAAAAAAGGCGTGAAAACCAACGTAACGTTGATCTTCACTGTGAACCAGGCGCTTCTGGCTGCTCGTGCTGGTGCAACATATGTATCTCCATTCCTGGGACGTCTTGATGATATCTCCGAAGATGGCGTACAATTGGTTACCAAAATTGCTGAATTGTTCCGTACACATAACCTGGATGCACAGATTATTGCGGCTTCTGTAAGACATCCGGATCACGTTACACGTGTAGCGATGGCTGGAGCACATATTGCTACTGTTCCATTCTCCGTCATTGAACAGATCTCCAAACACCCGCTGACAGATCAAGGTATGGACAAATTTGCAGCGGACTGGAAAAAAACAGTACAATAATCACTGAACATATATTCGTTTCAGATTAAAATAAAACTATATAAATCATGGAGCATTGGGAGGACATAATGAGTAAACAACAGATTGGTGTTATTGGATTGGCAGTAATGGGTAAAAACCTGGCTTTGAATATTGAAAGCAAAGGTTTCTCGGTATCGGTATTTAACCGTTCCCCTGAGAAAACGAACGATCTTCTGAAAGAAGCAGAAGGTAAAAACCTGACAGGTGCGTTCACTATTGAAGAATTCGTGGAATCCCTGGAATCTCCGCGTAAAATTCTGATCATGGTGCAAGCAGGTAAAGCAACAGATGCAACGATTGAGCAACTGCTTCCTCATCTGGATCAAGGCGACATTATTATCGATGGAGGTAATGCTTACTTCCCTGACACACAACGTCGCAGTAAAGAACTGGAAGAAAAAGGTTTCCGCTTCATCGGAGCAGGTGTATCCGGTGGTGAAGAAGGCGCCCTGAAAGGCCCGGCAATCATGCCAGGCGGTCAGGAAAGTGCTTATCAGTTGGTAGAACCTATCCTGACAGCGATCTCCGCCAAAGTTGGCGATGACGCTTGCAGCACATATATCGGACCAGACGGTGCCGGACACTATGTGAAAATGGTGCATAACGGTATCGAGTACGGAGATATGCAGTTGATTGGTGAGGCTTATCACTTGCTCAAATCCGTATTGAACGTTTCCGTTGAAGAGTTGCATGAGATCTTCACCGAGTGGAATCAAGGGGAGCTGGACAGCTACCTGATCGAAATCACGGCAGATATCTTCTCCAAATACGATCCAGAAACAGGCAAACCAATGGTTGACGTGATTCTGGACGCGGCTGGACAAAAAGGAACAGGTAAATGGACAAGCCAAAGCGCGCTGGATCTCGGCGTACCATTGTCCATGATTACGGAATCCGTATTCTCCCGTTTCCTGTCTGCCATGAAGGACGAGCGTGTAGCAGCTAGCAAAATCCTGAGTGGACCAGCAACTGAAGCATTCTCTGGCGACAAAAAAGCGTTCATCGAGAACGTGCGTAAAGCATTGTTTGCAAGTAAAATCGTATCCTATGCACAAGGATTTGCCCAAATGCGTGCAGCTTCCGACGAGTATGGCTGGGATCTGAAATACGGCAACATTGCCATGATCTTCCGTGGCGGATGTATCATCCGTTCGCAATTCCTGCAAAACATCAAAGAAGCTTATGATAAGGATGCAGCTCTGAAAAACTTGCTCTTGGATCCTTACTTCCAAAACATCGTTGAGTCTTATCAAGGTGCATGGCGTGAAGTTATAGCGGCTGCTGTAAAACAAGGTATTCCGGTACCTGGCTTCTCCAGCGCTCTTTCTTACTACGACAGCTACCGTACAGAGCGTTTGCCAGCAAACTTGCTGCAAGCACAACGTGACTACTTCGGTGCTCACACATTCAAACGTGTGGACAAAGAAGGTTCATTCCACTTCCAGTGGATGGACACTAACGAGTAATATCAGTTCCGAATATATAGCATTCTTGCAGTTATTCATGAATTCAACTTCATGGTACCTGCAAGGGTGCTTTTTCTCGTTAACGGTTCGAATTTGAATATCATCAAATTGTAATAAAATGTACGAATCTGGGTTGGGCAAACAGATGATCTGACTCTTCAACTACGTTATACTTGTTCAGATGGAACTACATCCGTGATGAAAATTCGGAATACAACTTATTGACGTGGAGGTTAGACCGGGCATGTTTGTATTAGCAGGTATATTGTTTTTGGTCGTATACGGTTTATTAGTGTTCTACATAGGCTGGAGTGGTTGGAGTTGGATGAAACCAGTCGTGTCCGCCAGATTTCGATGGTTTTATATTATAGCGCTTGTATTCCTTGCTGTTTCCTTCATTTTGGCACGTATGTTTGGAAGTATCTCGTTTCTCAGTATCATCGGTTCTTACTGGCTGGCGATCTTCTCGTTGTTATTGCTAATCCTGCCAGTCGTTCACCTGACGATGTGGTTGCTGAGATTAACCCGTATTCCGAGACATCACACTCAGAAATGGGCAGGTGTTGTTACACTGGTATTGTTAGTGTCTACAATGAGTTATGGAATTTTCAACGCTTACAGCCCGGTAGTGAAAACATATAATATCCAGATTGATAAAAAAGTAGAAGGTGTAGACAAGCTCAACATTGTCATGGCTGCCGATATGCACTTCGGACTTCTGTCTGGCCCTGCACATGCCAAACGCATGGTGGAAGAGATTAATGCTCTGAAGCCGGATCTGGTGCTGTACCCCGGAGATATTATTGATGACAATCTGGATATGTACCTCAATAGCGGAATTGCTGATATTATCAGTGACATTCAGGCTCCATACGGCGTCTATGCTTCACTCGGGAATCACGATAAGTTCGATGGTCCGATTGAAGATCTGATTGCTGCGCTGGAGAAGAGCAACATGCAAGTTCTGTATGATGACAAGATTGTTCTGGATGACAAGATCACTCTCATAGGACGGAAAGACCGGACAGAGAAGGATCGTTCAGAGGTAGCCACATTAATGCAAGATACAGACTTGAGCCAACCGGTACTTATGATGGATCACCAGCCGTATGATCTGGATATTGCGGAACAAAACAATGTAGATCTGGTCGTATCCGGTCACACTCATCGTGGTCAGATTGCGCCTGCTCAGTTCATCACAAAAGCGATCTACGAGAATGATTGGGGTTATCTGCAAAAAGGCTCCATGCACTCCATCGTAACGTCAGGATTTGGATTCTGGGGACCTCCGATTCGCACAAGCAGTCGTTCGGAGATTGTGCAGATTAATGTGACGTTCCAGCAATGATGAAAGGCCCTTCGAAAGAAGGGCTGCCTAATAAGCACGTCAAGCGTAGATTGATGATACCGGCTCCGCTTTTATGATGACAAGATTAAATCTACTGTCGTCATAAAGCGGAGTATTTCTTATGCAATTTTAAATCGGCGCTTCAAGCCGCCTGTTTTTTTATTATGTAAGTTAGTTTCTTACCCCTTTTGAAGGAATGGCTTCAAACGAATAAAATGCGCCTTTTGTATTGATTTTACCGATAAGCGTCGTGGCTCCTTTTTTCGTAAAGGTGTATTCGTTTTCTTGGATACGAACGGAATAACCTTTTAGCTCAATACCAAATATAGATCTGACTGTAGGTATAGCGATGGATAGTGCTTTGTTTTTGCTGAGCTTGGGCTTGGCAAAAGACTTTTTGAAATCAGCATCATTTTTCCAGTTAACACCTAGTTCGTTCGTGACTTTCCATACCTTTCCGGTCTTGCTGCCGATATGCACGTAATTTAGATTGTCATCATCCCGATACTGCCATAACATATCTTTTCCTTCTACGGTAAATAAGGTGTAATCAAAAGCTTTTACTGAGGGGATTCCAAGTGTTTTGAGTGAATTTCGTGCTATGTTTGTCATCCAGGCATAGGAATCATCGATTTTATATTGCAGAATTGCCGACATTTGATTATCTTTGTCCACATCGATGTAAAGTTGTTGACTTGGTCCAAAGATGACCCAGTAGTTTTGGAGTAAATGTCCATGGTCCTGATCATTGGCTTTGAAACGCAAAAAACCACTTTTAATGAAGATATCTTCATCCTCAAATGTTTTTAAGAAGGCATCAAGCTTCAGGCGCAGCGCATTATCCATGACTTTATTGAGATCAGCGGTATCATACATGATAAGGGTGGACGCGACATGATTTGTATCAGGATCGTATCTTTGTGTGAAATCTGCGAATCCAGTTCCATCTATAGTTCCGTTAATGACCCACGGATCAAATGATGTGTCTATTTTGATGAATTGAATGTTCTGTTTCCCCACGAGTTTAACTATTTCATCATTCAAAAGTTGTTGTGTCTTCCGATCCAGCTGGTCAGCGGACATGTAATTCTCTATTAACGAGAGTTCATTGGATTTTGCGGCCAAGGTGGGCGGCGCTGATAACAATAGCGAGATGGCAGCAATGACGGCGGTAAACGAAGTGATTTTTTTCAAAGTGAATCCTCCTGATTAGTTTGGGTCATATTATTAAATATCAAAGGTTATATCTCATTTCAAAATAACATAAAAGGTAAATGTTTCATATGACCTAAAAAAGTGGAATAGAGCGGTAGTATTTTTGGGTTGACACCGTTTTCAGGTTATGATAAATTAGATCCGAGGCTTGTTACCGGTAATGCGGGCAAAACCACTATGGAAATGATTTTATTATTTCTGTTTTGGTTTTGCCCTTTTTTATTCCTCAAAAAAAACCAGGTGGGTCCATAATGATTATTAAACAGATATTTAATAACAATATTGTCAGTACCGTGGATGACAAAAATCAGGAACTACTGATCCTCGGCCGGGGTATCGGATTTAAGTTCAAAGCAGGCGATGAGATTGATGAAGAGCGGATTGAGAAGGTATTTCGTCTTCAGGATGCATCAATTTATGAGAAATTCAAATCCATCGTAGCTGAAGTGCCGATTGAGATTCTGCAGGCAACAGATGATATTGTGACACTGGCACGAACGCAATTGAACAAAACCATCAGTGACGGGATCTATGTCTCGCTGTCTGATCACATTCACTTTGCTGTTCAACGCTTGGAAAAAGGAATGATTACTCGTAATCCACTTTCTTGGGAAGTTCAGCACTTCTATAAGGCGGAGTATGATGTGGCCAGAGAAGCACTGACCTTGCTGAAGGAAAGACTGGATATTGAGTTTCCCAAAGATGAAATCTGTAATATTGCCTTACATTTCATCAATGCGGAAGTGAATGATTCCATGAACGATGTCACTCATCTGATGCAGCTGTTGCAGGAGATCATGAATATCATCAAATATCACTTCAACGTCGAATTGGATGAAGATAGCGTCAACTATTTCCGCTTCATCACCCATTTGAAATATTTCTGTCAGCGTGTCATTACCCATTCTTCACATGATGATGCTGAGGAGTATTTATATGAAGTGGTTCGGAAAAACTATCCGGAGACATTCAAATGTATTGGCAAGATCGAGACTTTTATCCATAAGAACTATCAGTATGACATGACTCACTCTGAGCAGTTATATCTAACGCTCCATCTGGAACGTTTGATGAAAACCAAGCGGGACGAAAAGTCCACGCAATAGAATCAAATCACAACTGGATATCCTATGGGCTTGTTACTGTTCAATCAGGCAATACCCGAATGAGATGGCGCCATCAATATGCGCTAGATTCATTCGGGTATTTTTTATTGGAAAAATGAGGAGGAAAACATCATGAAACATCAGGAAACGGCGCAGGAAATCATTAAAGCCGTTGGGGGAACAAACAATATTAACTCAGTTTATCACTGCGTCACACGTTTGCGCTTTGATCTGAAAGACAACGAGAAAGTTGATAACGGCTCACTCAAGAAATTGGATAAGGTCATGGGAACGAATGTTTCCGGTGATCAATTCCAGGTCATTATCGGTAATGACGTGTCGAAAGTATTCGACGCTATGGTGAAGGAAAATCCGGCAATCCAGCAAACTACAGAAAACAAAGAGCCAAAGTCGGATAAAAAACAAAATGTCGTGCTGAAAATTTTTGAAACAATCGCAGGTGTCTTTGCTCCAATGCTTCCAGCGATTACTGCGGCAGGTATGCTCAAAGGATTACTTGCACTATTCGTGTCCGTAGGTTGGATGTCTGCCGGAACGGATACGTATCGTATTCTTTCAGCCATCGGTGACGGCGTATTCCACTACCTGCCTTTACTGATTGCAGTCAGCGCTGCTCGTAAATTCGGCAGTAACCCGTTTGTTGCGATTGCACTAGGTACGGCACTCATGTATCCAGACATGACAGCATTGTTATCTAGCGGTGAATCGGTTGGATTTTTGGGAATCCCGGTTACAGCAGTAAGTTATGCTTCATCGGTTATCCCGATTCTTCTTGCAGTATGGTTGATGTCTTATGTTGAGAAATGGGTTGACCGTGTTATCCCTGCTGCACTCAAGCTATTGCTTGTGCCGCTGATTACTTTGCTTGTTATGGTTCCAGTGACGCTGATTGCAATTGGTCCATTGGGTACATTTGTAGGTAGCGGATTGTCTGGTGGCATCAACTGGCTGCTGAATGAAGGCGGATTGATTGCAGGTATTGTTCTTGGCGGCGCGATGGCGCTCATTATTATGACAGGAATGCACTATGCACTTGTGCCGATCATTCTGAGTAATATCGCTACACTGGGCTTTGATAAATTCTTGCCATTGACCTTTATCTCCAATATGGGTCAGGCTGGTGCAACACTCGGCGTATTCTTCCGGGCAAAAGATAAAAAACTTAAAACCGTGGCATTGTCAACGAGCTTCACCGCACTCATGGGTGTAACGGAGCCGGCTATGTACGGGGTTAACATGAAGTATAAAAAACCATTTGCCGCAGCGATGATTGGTAGTGCAGTGGGTGGCGGATTCGCCCTTGCTTTTGGCGCGAAAGCATATGTACTTGCGGGTAACGGTGGTCTCCCAGGACTTCCTTCCCTAATCGGACAGACCTTCTGGTACTCCTTTGGGGGCATGATTTTGGCCTTTATCGTGGGTGCAATCATGTCTACGATATTTGGTATCAAAGAAGAAGAAGGAGACGCTGAGGCGTTAGCTCAATTCTCACCGGGTGCTTCTACAGCACCAGCGAAAGTTGTTTCCAACGAAGCTGCAACCGTAAATGTGGACGACATGGGCGATCCAACACCAACGAGTGATGCAGTAGCTGTTGCACCGATGACAGGTAAATCCATCCCGCTCAAAGAAGTCAACGATCCAACATTTGGTGATGAATTGATGGGTAAAGGTGTGGCATTTGTTCCAACGGTGGGCGAATTGGTTTCTCCAGTGACAGGTACCATCATGAATGTCTTCAAAACGAAACATGCGATCGTTGTCCGCAGTGATAACGGAATGGAATTGTTGATTCATGTTGGAATTAACACGGTGAAGCTGCGTGGACAGTATTTTGATGCACATGTTGCTACAGGAGCACGTGTACAGGCTGGAGACAAGTTACTCACATTTGAACTGGCCGAGATTGCAAAAGAATACGACATCACAACCGCTATGGTTGTTACCAATACGGCTGATTATAAAGAAGTTGTACCTGTGAAATTGGGCGAAATCACGATGGGTGAAAACGTATTGAAAGCTGAGATCTAAACGGTCCGTCTTAGGGCTAACAATATCAACAAAAGAAGGAGAGATTCGAATGATTAATCGACAAGGGTTCCCGGAAGGTTTTCTATGGGGCGGCGCTATTGCCGCTAACCAGGCTGAAGGTGGATTTGACGCTGGTGGCAAAGGATGGTCGACAGCCGACATGGTTCCTTATTTTGAGAAAAAGGACTACACCAACCTTAGAGAACTGATGCATGTTACCAGTGCAACGGTTGAGAAAGCAATGTCACATCATAGTGCAGAAGGTTATCCGAAGCGTTACGGGATTGATTTTTACCATCGTTTCAAAGAAGATATTGCACTCTTCGCCGAGCTGGGCTTCAAGACATTCCGTCTGTCCATCAACTGGCCGCGTATTTTCCCAAATGGTTATGATGCCGAGCCAAATGAAGAGGGACTGCGTTTCTATGACGAAGTGTTCGATGAACTCCGGAAATACGATATCGAACCACTGGTAACCCTCTCGCATTACGAGATGCCTATGGCACTTGTTTTGAAATATAATGGCTGGGCTGGCCGCGAAGTGATTGGACATTTTGTAAGATATGCGGAAACCGTGATGACCCGATACAAGGACAAAGTCAAATACTGGTTGACGTTTAATGAGATTAACACAACCATTATTGAACCGTTCACAGGTGGCGGTATTATTGAAGATCGGGTTGAAAACACGATGCAGGCTTCTTATCAGGCACTTCATCATCAATTTGTAGCCAGCAGCCTGGTAACAGAAAAGGCACGTCAGATTAACCCGAACTTCCAGATCGGATGTATGCTTGCGCGTATGATTCACTACCCGGCGACATCGAAGCCAGAGGATGTGTTGCAAGCTCAGATCGATAATCAGCTGAACCTGCTGCATACGGATGTACAAGTTCGTGGTAGTTATCCAACGTTTATGGCTCGGTACTGGGCAGAGAACGGGATTACCATTGCCATGGAACCAGGAGATGAGCAGATCCTTCGTGAGCACACGGTTGATTTCATCTCATTCAGTTATTACACATCCTTGGTGTCCGCAGTGAACCCAGAGGAATATGGAGTAACTGGAGGTAACCTGTACAGTACGATTAAGAACCCGAATCTGGAGCGTACGGAATGGGGTTGGCAGCTTGATCCGATCGGTCTGCGCGTTGCATTGAAAGAGCTGTATGACCGTTATCAACTGCCATTGTTTGTGGTAGAGAACGGCCTTGGCGCGAAAGACACGGTTGAGGCAGATGGTTCCATCAACGATGATTACCGTATTGATTATCTGAGAAAACATATTACACAAATGAAAGAAGCCGTTATGGATGGTGTGGACCTGATGGGATATACCAACTGGGGAGCGATTGATATCATCAGTGCATCGACTTCGGAAATGTCCAAGCGTTATGGCGTAATCTACGTGGATCAGGATGACAACGGACAAGGCACATTGAATCGGTATAAGAAAAAGAGCTTTGGCTGGTACCAAAAAGTCATTGCCTCGAATGGTGAGAACTTGGAATAGATCAACCTATACAGGCACCCCGGGCGTAGCTGGTATTACGGCGCCGGGGCGCCTTTTTAATATAATCAGGTGGAATTCTCATCAACGCTATTGGAATTTTAAGGTAAAAAAGATGACTACATAACATTCTGGATGGTATACTGTGATCGTATTGGGGGAGGGATAACCATGAAGAAGCCTATTATTGCTGTAGATATGGATGACACGATATGTCATTTGGTCAAGCGGGCTATATATCACAACAATCTCAACTTCCCGACCCATCCGTTGCGTTATGAGGATATGATTCATTGGGATACATCCCATTTGCGTCATCCAGAGAGCACGCACGATGTATTTTATGGTCGGCCGGGTCTGTTCGAGGAACTGGAGTTATATGATGAGTATGTTGTAGATGAGATGCGAAAGCTGAACGATGCTTATGATGTCATTGTTGTGACGGCAGCAGAACCAAAAACAGTTGTTGAGAAGTGGAACTGGCTTCAGCAGCACATGCCTTTTATAACGGCTGAACAGTTTATTACATGTAAAAGAAAAAACTTGCTCGGATTCGATCTGCTCATTGATGATGGAGCACATAATCTGATTCCCGCGCATGAGGACGGCAAAAAGGTCATCTGTATCCCGCATCCGTGGAATATACAGGAGCGTGAGCGATACAACTTTCCGTTGATGTCTTCATGGAAAGAGGCCAAGGCATACATAGATGAAGTGTTACAGGTTGTTGGTGTCTGAAAGTTACCAATCTTATTGTCCAGAGTGCTGTGCTCTGGATTTTTTGCGATAGGCGAGAGGTGTTTCGCCTGTTATTTTTTTGAATGCACCATAGAATGAATCCATATCCCGATATCCGACCAGCTCTGCAATCAGGCTGACTTTGTGCTGTGAACTCTTTAGAAGTTCGCAGCTTTTTTGTATACGCAGGTGTTGCAGGTGGCTGCTAAAGGTCTGTCCGGTATGCCGCAGAAACATTCGCCCAATCTGTTTTTCGCTCCAGCCTGATATACGGACCAGATCAGACATCCGAATACGATTGCTTACGTGTTCCTTGATATAGTGAAGAATGTAATCAAAACCGGTGGAATGATTCTCTTCATCATGATCCTTTTGACAAAGTTGCCTGTAGGTCATCAATACCAACTGGCTCACCAGGGTGTATAACATGGTAGACGAACCGATTCCCGGAACAGAGGATTCACGGTACAGCTTCACCATTAGTTCTTCAATCCGGTCGTTGTGATCCACAACAGATATATAAGGAACCTGATTTTGTGCCAGATCCATCAGATGTTGAATGATTTCTTTTTCCTGAATGACGGATGTCAGGGTGTTGATCAATTCAGCATTAAATAAGCAATTATATAGAATTAACGGATGCTCGGTTACGTTTGTACTCACAGGACGAAAGACATGAGGAACGCCGACAGGAATAACAAACAGCATCCCCTTTGTCACCGGAAGGACATCTTCACCGATATGATGAAAGCCCTTTCCTTCGGCAACATAACTATACTCAATAAAATCATGTGCGTGAAAAGGGAGTACAAAATCTTCAGAGCAACGATTGACAAAAAGTTGCAGATGATTATGCAGAAAGTATTCACTTTTCATGAGTTGTACAGATGAATTCACAAGCAACCTCCTCACACAAATGGCTGAATCACCGGATGAAATAGTCCTGATTACCGGGTATTTAGGGTAACAGGATCGATATAATTATATCGTAACCCCGAATGGGAAGCCAAGATGGAAAGGACGATCTGCTAATGTTCAACGTGAGGCACCTTCGCTGTGAGTATAGAATCAATCCGATAGGCCTTGATGTAAAATCACCGAGATTAAGCTGGCAGTTGCAGTCTGATCGTCGGAACTGCATGCAATCCGCATACCAGATTCAGCTGTCATTGAAGGAAGGTTTTGATGGGATTGTATGGGATTCAGGCAAGATTAGCACGGATCAATCCATACATGTGGAATTAAAACATTTTCAGCCTTCTCCGCGAACGCGATACTACTACCGGATTCGGGCATGGGATGATGCAGGAAGTGATTCCGGTTGGTCCGAAACGACCTTTTTCGAGATGGGACTTATGGATAGTCATAACAAGTGGCAAGCAGAATGGATCACAGCTCAACCATCAGATGATGGAGATACGTCATGCCCGCGTATGCGCAAGCAGTTTAATGTGAAACAACCTGTTACGTCTGCCAGAATATATGTAACAGCACTTGGATTATACGAGTTGCATATGAACAACACAAGAGTAGGAGAAGATTATTTTACACCTGGCTGGACCTCTTATCGTAAGCGATTACAATATCAAACTTATGATGTTACCCACCTGCTTCAGGATGGACAGAATACATTAGGTGCTAATCTGGGAGATGGCTGGTACCGAGGGTATCTTGGCTGGAATAAAGAAAGGGAGATATTCGGTTCAACATCCGCATTGCTGCTGGAATTGCACATAAAATACGCAGATGGTTCGGAGGAATCTATTTTATCTAACGGGGATTGGACGGCGGCTCCAAGTGCCATTCGTATGTCGGACATCTATATGGGGGAGACGTATGATGCACGAATGGAGTCCGATTGGTCGGATTCATCTGAAGTGAATTGGTTACCCGTAAACGTATTGGAGCACCCGAAAGGTATCATCGTTGCGCAGGAGAACGTACCCGTCACCCAAGTCGAACAGTTACAGCCAATTGCTTTGCTGACAACTCCACAGGGAGATCGTGTAATAGACATGGGGCAGAATATGGTGGGATGGGTGAGATTCAGCATTCAAGGTAAGGCGGGTCAGACGGTTGAGCTGCACCATGCTGAGATATTGGATCATGAAGGCAACTTTTACACCGATAATCTTCGCGCCGCCAAGCAGTGTATTCGCTACACCTGCAAGGGGGATGGCGTGGAAACATTTGAACCGCATTTTACATTCCAAGGCTTTCGCTATGTGAAGCTGGTTGGCTTCCCGGAACACGTTCGTCTGGATGAATTCACCGGAATAGTGCTGCACTCAAATATGGAGCAAACAGGTCAGTTCTCATGCTCCAGTCCACTGGTGAACCAACTGCATCACAATATATTGTGGGGGCAAAAGGGGAATTTCCTGGATGTGCCGACAGACTGTCCACAGAGGGATGAACGGCTCGGATGGACGGGTGATGCACAGATGTTTGTCCGCACATCTTCCTACCTGATGAATACGGTTCCCTTCTTCACCAAATGGCTACGGGATATGGAAGCGGATCAGGGAGAAGATGGCGGTATTCCTTTCTTCGTTCCGGATCTGAGAAGTTCCACGTCAGAAGGATGGGGAGACACCAGTCATTCCTCCGCCGCTTGGGGTGATGCAGCCGTCATCTGTCCATGGACCATCTATGAGATGTATGGGGATGCCAGATTACTGGCCGAGCAATATGAGAGTATGAAGCGGTGGGTCGAATACATTCACGTGCAGGGTGACAATCCGTATCTGTGGAACACGGGATTTCACTTTGGCGATTGGCTGGGACTGGACTCCAAGCCCGATAGTTATGTCGGCGCAACGGACACGGACTATGTGGCGACTGCATTCTATGCCTATTCGGTTGCGTTAACTCAAAAAGCGGCTGAGGTACTTGGAAAGACAGACGATGCTGAATATTACAAGCAGTTGCATACCAACATTGTTCATGCGTTTCGAAATGAATTCGTGACTCCAGCTGGGAAAATCGCTGTTCCAACGCAAACAGCGCATGTTCTTGCACTCCAGTTTGACCTGCTGGACGCCACTGCCCGAACTCGTGCAGTTGAACAATTGGAGAAACTTGTGAGAGAGGCAGGGAATCATCTTACTACAGGCTTCGTGGGCACACCTTATCTGAATCCGGTACTGAGTGATGCGGGACTTCACGACCTGGCTTATACATTACTTTTTCAAGAAGATTATCCGTCCTGGTTATATCAGGTGACTCAAGGCGCAACGACTGTCTGGGAACATTGGGATGGGATCAAAGAGGATGGAAGTCTCTGGAGTGCTGACATGAACTCATTTAACCACTATGCTTACGGTGCGATTGGGGAATGGTTGTATCGTTATGTTGCCGGCATTCGGTCCGATGAACATCAGCCAGGATTCCGGGTGGTACATATCGAGCCGCAACCCGGACCTGGACTGGATTGGGTAGAAGCGAGTCTGGAGACGATGTATGGTCAAGTTGCTTCAAGCTGGCACCGGCTGGCGGAGGGTGAAATGGAGATTCGGGTGCATATTCCCGCCAACACGAGAGGTATGGTACGTCTTCCTGGAGCAGGTGCACAGATCGTTCTGGAGCAAGGGAAACCGTTGGATCAGATAAGTGGAGTTCAGGATATTCAAAACATTGGAGACGATGTTGAAGTCACACTGGGATCGGGAAGTTACCAATTTACGTACAAAGACACGGATGCGAAGAGGGAACAAGATGTTCAGGGGGCTACATTGACAGAGTCCGTATAATAATAGAATAAGCGGTAAGATGTACACTTGAAGAGGATCTGCACATACGCAGGTCCTTTTTCGAACTTGTCTGAGAGTAATTTTGTAGTTTTTGAACAATGAAAGGAGCATGACCGTGGCAAAACCTGCATTCAAAGATGCGCCTTTGCGCCGCGAAATAGAGAATCTGGCTAAGCAACAGGATCACCATACATTGGCCTGTTGGGCTGCGGAGTGTGCGGCACGTGTCTTGCATATATTTGAGGAGAAGAAGACGGAGGACCTCCGCGCTCGTGATGCCATTGATGCAGGAAGAGGTTGGATCCGTGGAGAGATTAGCATGGTTGATGCTCGAAAGGCGGCTTTTGCAGCTCATGCTGCTGCACGAGAATCGGATAATGTTGCTGTCTCTGCTGCATCTCGTGCGGCGGGGCACGCAGCTGCAACGGCCCATGTGAAAGGCCATGCGGTGCATGCCGCAACGTATGCAGTGAAAGCTATCTTTTATGACAGTTTAATGGAAGAACAAGAACGTCGTGTCCTGGAAGAAAGAACGTGGCAATATCGATATCTGTTGGGGGGATGTAGTGATCATGGGGAAAGAACACGTTAGATTAATTAAACCATCACGAGCATACAAGGATGCGTATTTGGCATTTTATGAAGACTGGGTCAAAAGTGGAGAATTGATGGTACCTTGGGTCATTTCCAAAGATCCTTATGCGTTCGATGAGATGTTGGCGTTTTTGCAGCGCAATGAACAAGGGATTGACATCCCGGAAGGCTGGGTCAAAGACAGTACATACTGGCTGGTCACGGAGAGTCAACAAATTGTGGGTGCCGTGAATATAAGGCATGAGCTTAACGACAAATTGTTCAACAGTGGAGGACATATTGGATATGGTATTTGTCCAGGAGAACGGCACAATGGCTATGGTTCAGAAATTCTCAGGCTTTCTTTAGAGAAAACGAGAGAGCTTGGAATCACCAAAGTATTGGTCGTATGTGATGCGATTAATGAGCCTTCCAGAAGGGTTATCCTTCGAAATGGTGGCATTCGGGATGAAGACTATGTGGAGTCCGATGGCAACGTTGTTGAACGATTCTGGATAGAAAATGTCGAATAATGAAGAATAATGATGTAATATAACGAAAATAATATGGATTATGATTGTATTACCCTCGTGTGCTGATTAAAATGAAGCATAGAATCTGGATTGCGGCCGGAAACTATCATCCCATATCAGGCACAAGTGAGGTTATCTTTATGAATCAACCGGTTAATCGGCCCCGGCGTATTGAGTATCTGGATCTCTATCGTGCTTTTGCCATCATGGCAGTGGTAGCCATCCATGCGACTTCAACAGCAGTTGCGCATTACCCCAAACACACGTTAGATCATGATGTGTATTACTTCTGGAACACGTTCCTGCAATTTGCCGTTCCAGCGTTTCTGTTCCTGTCATCCCTGGTCTTATTCTACAACTACAGCTCCAAGGTGAATGAGAAGGGTTGGATGCTCGCTTTTTATAAGAAGCGTTTATTTAATGTATTTGTACCCTATGTAGTGTGGTCCCTTATCTATTTTGCCATTAAACAGCTGCTTGCGGGCAAAGAACCTTTGACTCATGGTGTTCAATTTGCCAAACAATTAGTGATGGGAACCGCTCATACACACTTGTACTTTTTTCTGATTATTCTTCAATTCTATATCGTTTTTCCATGGCTTCTGTCTCTGACTCGCTATCGTTTTTTTAATCGTTATTTGCCATTATTCTTTATTGCGGGTCAAGCGATCTTCTATGCACTACATTTGCAGTTTCACTTCGAACGGACAGGAAGTTTGTTACCCAGTTATCTGATCGTGATTGGATTTGGCGCATGGGTTGGGCTGAACTTTGAGTGGGCATTGAATAAACTGTATACTCACCGTTACGTGCTTATAGCTGCGTTGTTGAGCGGAGGTGCCATTTTTATATATGGTAATGCTTATATCAAAACCGCTTTTGCTGCATACCCGGTGGTAACCTATACCGTGCTGTTCCTGTTCCGAAATCTATTTACATTGTCAGCCTGCTTGCTCCTACTGATCATTAGTGAACGAATCGGCACAGGAAAACATACTGAAGTTCGTAAAGCTACGCATGTTCTGGACTCTTTGGGTACAGTTGCGTTCGGTGTGTTTTTAATGCACCCACTTGTGCTGCTCTTCTGGAGACGTGAATTCACAGATGAACTGGCTCGGCATTTCAGCCTGGGTATCATTCTATCTTATATTGTCGCGCTCCTGATCTCATGGATCTGCGCGATGGGATTGCGCCGGATGAAGTGGGGATGGGTACTGATTGGACGTTAAGTTAAAATAAACATATTTCATTTAAGATAAGAGATTTCAAGCCCTCACGCGTTATAATCTGGTACCCATACACTACACACGTTTAAATAGAAGTGTGTAGTATATGGGTACCTTTATTTTTGCGAATTTTGGTGACAAGCAATACCTCGACATCGTATTGTTTACTTCTACAGATTATGATCAATTTCACATTTATGTATAATATTGTTGATTTCAGTCTGAAAATCAACTAACATTTAATAAAACATTCCAATTTCTTCAAATGGGAGGGCGACTTTTGATGACATGGAATTTGTACAGTATGATGCCCAAAATGATAATGGCCCCCGGCTATTCGGAAACAGTATGTATGGAGCCAAATAGAATAATGGTAGCGTTTACCGAACATTCCTTTGAAACGAGGTATCGTGATACCTTGTACTATATTTCCTCCAGGGACTTGTTCGTGGGCAACGATATAATCCTTTTAAACCGATTATCAGTACCTGTCGTAATCAGCGTTCTGACCTTGGAGAACATGGCTAAAATGCGCTTTGGTTTTCCAATGGTATTGTCCAGACAAGACGACGGAGTCAAGTTGTTTGTGAAATTCGTAATCGAGATGTTCGAACAGAGCACTTACAAACCTGAGTGCAGCAAACAACTGTCCCTTAAATTCACAGAATTTTTTAATATGTACCGGATGATGAACCAGAGCACCGATAATTTAAAAGGTAAAATTGACAACCGATTAATTATCATTCATCGCATGATACGAAGTCAATATTCAGAGCCGCTTACTCTTGAAGACATGGCAGCACGAATTGGCTGTAATCCGGTATATTTAAGTAACACATACAAGAAAGTGTTCGGATGTTCACCCATTAAATCTCTTCAGAAAATTAGGGTACAAAAAGGACGCGAACTGCTTAAGCATACCGATCTGACGATCAATGAAATTACGAAGTCTGTCGGTTATATCTCTAGTTCACAGTTCTCCGGTTACTATAAAAAATATTACGGGCGCTCTCCAAGTGAACATCGCAAACATCTGTGCAATAAGAGCGGGGAGGAAATCAGTGATGGAACAAGTATCTAACTCAATGATTGAAGCAAAGATCATTCAGATTATTCACAATATACTTGGATATCACTTGGACATTCCTCTGGATGAGCGATTAGAAAATCTCGGATTTAACTCAATAAAGTATATTTCACTAATTGTTGCTTTAGAAGAAGAGTTTGATATTATATTCCGCGACGAGGACCTGTTGTATGAGTGTTTTGCTACAGTGGAACAGATCGAGTGGAGAATATCGGGTATGGTATCTTCTTTATAGAAATAACAGGAAAAATATGAACAGCGACTTATGTTCAAGGCTGTATAATTAACTAATATTCACCAAACAACATATTAACGACACATTGTGCAAGTAACTGTATCACAGAAATCGTGCAAAATAAACACTGCGAATTCATGGAATGAGGGTCTGAATTGAAACGATTATGTGAGTTGTTAGATCAATCAGAACAACGATATCCGCATAAAGCAGCTTTGATCACAGACGAAGGCCATTTTACTTATAGTCAATTAAGTCAGGAGAGGGATCGTATATCCGTTTATCTGCAATCCTGCGGTGTAAAAACAGGAGACCGAATCATACTGCTTTTGCCTCATGGCAAATTTATCGTCTCATCCATTTTTGCCGCCTCCAGGCTTGGAGCAACATATATTCTCCTGCATGAGAGTACAACGAGATATCAATTGGACTACATTGTTAAAGATTCGCAAGCTTCCTATCTTCTAACGACCGATGCTTTTGTTGAAAAGTTGGCGATGTCCTCGTATATAGGGATTAAGGTCATATCAGAAAATGAAGTGACCGCACATGCAATGGAGGAAAGCAGATTAGATAACCCGGGGTACGAAGATAACTCTGGTAATGAAGTTGCCTGTTTGTTGTATACATCGGGAAGTACAGGGCGGCCCAAGGCCGTGGTATCACACCATTCCAGCATGCTTTTTGTGCTGGAGAGCATTCAGTCTTGCCTGAATATAGAAACAGATGACGTAATCGGCAATTTTCTTCCGTTGTCTTTTGATTACGGGATGTATCAGGTTTTTCTAGCTTTTAATCAAAATGCAACGATAGCCTTGGGTCAGCGATCTGATGTGGGTCCGGCACTCATCCAAAAAATTAGGGAATGGGGTATTACCGGGTTACCGATTGTACCAAGCATGGGAGAAGCGCTGATCAAGCTTATGCGCAGACAGATGACACAATTACCGGAGATTCGTTTCATTACCAATACAGGGGCTGCACTGCCCCAAACTTATGTGAACGAATTCAATACATTTTTCCCGAATGCCCGGCTACATCTGATGTACGGACTAACGGAGTGTAAACGGGTGTCCATCCTCCAGCCGGAATTTCTCGCTGATAAACCGGGTTCTGTCGGAACATCTCTTCCGGGTACAAGTTGCACCGTGATCGATGCGAGAGGCTTGCAACTGCCACCATATAAGGTGGGTGAACTGGTTGTGCATGGTCCACATGTCATGATGGGTTACTGGAATGATCCGCAGCGAACACAGCACGTTTTTCGAAATATGGCTTCGCCTGAGCGGAGCTTGCATACGGGAGATTACTTCTGGATGGACGATGAAGGTTTCTTGTATTTCTACGCTCGTAAGGATGATATGTACAAACAGAACGGCTTTCGTATAAGTCCTACGGAGATCGAACTGGCAGCAGTCGACATCGATGGCGTCGAACAAGCCGCGCTGGTACTGACCGGAGACGCTGCTGTGCCTATTCTTGCAGTAAGTTCTACACGGACTGCGGAAAGCATCCTCGACGAATTACGAATGCGGCTGGAAGATTATAAGATGCCCACTCAAATCTATGTCACAGACCAGTTACCTCTAACTTCCAACGGTAAAATTGATAAAAACAAGCTGAAAACAGACTTGGGAAAGGAGTGAAGCGTTTGAACTATGGAGATTTGCGATCGAAATACGGCAGTCCGCTATATATATACGACTTGGATATTCTTCGCCAATCCTGTAACAGGTTGAGAGACGCATTACCCGAGCCTTCGATGTTGTATTACTCTCTAAAGGCGAATCCTCACCCTGCAATCGTTAAGCAGTTGTTAGATATGGGGTGTAGGGCTGAAGTTTCATCGCTGGGTGAGCTGAATTCCGTGTTAGAAGCCGGAGGATTTCCCCGAGATGTGTTGTACACTGGTCCCGGGAAGAGCGAATTGGAATTGAAGATGGCTGTTGCACAGGGAGTACAATGGTTCTCGGTAGAATCAATGAAAGAGCTGGAAAGATTAAGGTCGGTAGTGCCTTCTGGTACACCTCCAATTCAAGTCATTATGCGAATCAATCCCGATCAGGGCTTGGCTGATGCTGGACTGGCCATGACGGGCACACCCTCTCAATTTGGAACGGATGAGCAGAAGCTTTTGCGAGAACTGAGGGAAGTCCAGGAATGCGACGAAATTCGTATTGCCGGTTTTCATATTTTTAATGGCACTAATACTGCGAATGCAGAGAGACTTGAGGAATCCTTTATCTCGTCCATCCAGGTGATTGCGAGAATATCCAAGGAGACCGGAATACCACTCCAATTCGTGGATTTAGGAGGCGGATTTGGACATCCCTATGCGGTGTCAGGCACCTCCCCTGATTTCAGTGAAATCAAGGTCCAACTGGAGACTGCTCTCGACGAGCATATGCCGGGATGGAGAACCGGAGAGCCTGTTATAGCCTATGAGTCCGGACGATATCTTTCGGCCGCATGCGGTGTTCTGGTTAGCTCCGTTGTGGATATCAAGGAAAGCAAGGGAAGCTGTTTTATCGTTCTGGACAGCGGCATTCACCATCTAGGCGGAATGGCGGGACTTGGACGCATTCCACGTGTCCAGTATGACATCATGCCCGTCACAGAGAAGACCGACCCTCATCCGGAGTCGACCCACATTGTAGGACCGCTGTGCACGCCCCTTGATTTTTTTAACAAAAAAGCAATCATGCCTTCCTTACAATTGGAAGAGCAGGTCTACATTCCGAATGTTGGGGCTTATGGGATCACGGCCAGTTTATTGGGATTTCTGAGCAGGGAAATCCCCGTTGAAATAGTGGTGGATGAGGGTAACGTGAAGCATGTATCACAGCTTGCTCTGACACGAAGAACGCATCTGAATGAAATGCATGAAGGGAGAACTATTCATGAGCATTGAACAAATTGAATATGAAGTCGCTGCGCTAGTAAAGCAGAAAATTCATCGTGATCTGGAGATGACGGACGATCTGAAAAGTGCAGGTCTCGATTCTATGAAAGCGATTGATTTGCTGCTGGAACTGGAAGAGAAGTTTGAAATGACTATTCCCGACGAGTACATGATTAATGATACGTTTTCTTCCATGGCTAACATTGTGAACATGATCCATACTTTGCAGCAAAATGCGTAGCTTTTCTACTAGGGGCGAGGGAGGATGCCATGGACGTACTTTTCATTTATAGCGGAAAGGGCGGAGTCGGAAAATCCACTTTCGCCGTAAATTTAGCATATTCATTACCAGGGTTAAGAGTAGGACTGTTTGATGCAGATTTTGAAGGGCCAAGTATACCTACCATGGTGTCCGGAGTTGAAGAAAAGACTATGGTAGCAGAAGGACTGGGAATCCACCCGGGAACCTACGCAGGGATCCGCATCTCTTCCTCCGGACTGATTGAAAACAACGGCCTCAGCAGATCTCTTTCAGGCAAATACCTGGAAGGCGCGCTGGATCAGTTATTGATAAAAGCCCGTTGGGATGTAGATCTATTAATTGTCGATATGCCTCCAGGGACTTCTGAGATTCACCATCAACTGCTTCGTCTGTTGCAAGGACGCTGTCTTCTGATTACAACGCCTCAGACGGTAAGCTTTGCAGATACTCAGAAAGGAATCGACTTGATACGACGGATGGAGGTTCCGCTGCTTGGTATCGTGGAAAATATGTCTCAGTTCCAGTGCGAATGCTGCGGGCATTCCACTGCGATCTTTTCGGGGGATACCCATGGCATGCTGGCTGTTCCGAACGGTCTGCAAGTGCTCGACACGTTTCCTATAATACCTGAAATTAGCGCGAAGGGGAACGAAGGCATTCCATTTGTACTTGCAAATCCAGAACATCCTGTTAGTACACGAATGGCCGGACTTGGACAACAATTAGTTATTTTGCTCACACAAAAGTTCAACACATGGAGTGTTCATTAAGAGTCTTACTTTAATCAAAGGGGAGGATGCCGTTGCTAAAACCGTTAGAACTCAGCAGAGGACTTATCCCGGAGGATATGCTATCGCAAGCGTTAGAGCAGTACGGCATCATGGAATACACAACGTACCCTTATCTCAATATGAATGGTACTGTCGTTCCGATAAACCGGGTTTCAGAGACATCCAGAAAAGCCCTCGTTGAAGATCGGGAGGGAAACCTCTACTTTTTGAAAGAAATCCCTTGGTATATCCGATCCATTGAGCACGCCGTAAGCATAATTCAGCTCCAGCATGAACTGGCTCTGAAAGCGGTTCGGGTCCCTGCCGTTCAGTTAACTAGATCCAGGGAGCTAATTGTACATGCAGGTAATCAAAGTACATTGTACCTTCAATCGTATATACCAAACGGTTCGATGTATAATGCCCAGCCTCAACAGATACGTGCTGCCGGGGCGGTATTGGGTGAATTTCGGACAAAAGCTGCGTCGGTATATGCACTTCAGGGCCTGAAGTTGCCTGAGCAATCTCCGTATGCTTCTACAAAGGATGTACTTGTACTTTTGCTTAAAAAGTACATGCAGAAACGCAATGAAATGAGTAAAGAGGAGCAGAAGGATGTGCAGCGTTTTGTCCAGGTTTGCAAGAAACTTGTAGACGAGTGGTCTGTTCAGCACGTTGACAGAGCAGAAGCGGTGACATCGATTGCGCACGGAGACTTGAATCCGATGAATTTCATTTTCTCATCCGATGGTTCGGTATCGGCACTGATTGATTTTGACAATGCATGCTTCAACAATTCCCTTGTGGATCTGGCTGAAGGATTGCTCACTTTTTCCGGCATAACCTATCGAACCGGCAGCTCGCGTTTTGAAGCCGTCCATGAATTGGAACCTCAGCCGTTCCAGCAATTTCTTGAAGGCTATCAAGAACATCATTCCCTGCTGGCCGAAGAAATCACGGTACTACCTCTGTTAATGGGCACAACGTGCATCAGGCTGGCAAGTCTCGGTCTCATTCGAGGGGATTGGCCTGTTTCCTCGGCGAGTATTCACATCGATAATATTCGTAATGTCATGAAGACCTCACAAGCGTATTTGAGTGAAAATTACTGAACGCACAAGGGAAGGGAGGTTTGGCATGGAGAAGAGAATGCTCGGAAAGACAGATATGCATGTAGGCGTCATGGGGTTTGGCAGCTCCCAGATCGGTTATGAACAAACCAGCCAGGAAACAGTGAACCACCTGTTGAATCTTGCTCTGGATCATGGACTTAATGCTATCGATACAGCTGAATGTTACCCGAACAGCGAGGAACTGATTGGTCAGGCCGTTTCGGGAAGGCGTGCAGAATTCTATGTATTCACCAAATGCGGTCATTCGGACGAGGACAAGTTTCACGATTGGGACCCTGACTGGCTGGAGCTGAGTGTAGACCGGAGCCTGAGGCGACTGGGCACAGATTATATCGATGTTTTGCAGCTGCATGGCTGCACTGAAGAGATTTTACAACGTGGTGAAGTCATTCAGACGCTAAAAAAGATTCAGGCTGCGGGAAAAGCGAGATATTTGGGTTACAGTGGGGACGGGGAACAAGCTAAATATGCGATCAATATGCAATGTTTTGATACGCTGCAGGTGACCCTTAATATTGCCGATCAAACCTCCTTAGAGGAAGTCATTCCCTTAGCTCAGCAGCATCAACTTGGCGTCATTGTTAAGCGTCCGATCGCCAATGCTGCCTGGGTTAATCTAGGGGATCATAAGAAACGTTATGAACGCCAGCTCGCTATGTGGAAAAGAATGGGCAAAACGCCGGAATCTATGGTCAAGCCAGCAAAAGTAACCTATGAGGAGCGCTTGCTCAAGCTGGGGTACTCCTTTCAAGAGGATCCTTTGCTTACGACAGAACTGGCACTGAGGTTTGCACTGTCGATTCCCGGTGTGCACACAGTCATGGTAGGCACGACGAAGCCAGATCGTTGGCTTGAAAATTATGCCTTGGCAAGCAAAGGTAATCTTGCTTCCGAACAATATAAGGCCATTCGAGAGCGCTGGAAGGAACGGATGGACAAGGAATGGTTCGCGGTTCCTTAACATCAATAGAAAGAAAGGAGTTACTTACTTGATCATGAGTCTGAAATCGCGTTTTCTAAACGATGGTTATGCAGTCGTTACAGGAATCTTTCCATCAGATGAGGTGAATCAGCTAAAAATTGCGATGGAAAAATTGATCACCAAGGTGAAGCAGGAACCACTCCGGTATACGACTCGTTACACCTTAAAGCAAGAGTCTGATTACGACACTTGGGGTGTAAATAATATTTTCAAATTGGACTTGTACGAGCCCGCCTTCGGAGACGTTTTTGGGAATGAGCGTCTAATGGATATACTCCACGAGATATTGGGAGAAGAATTGCGATTTTGGGGAGCCCATGCGCTGTGGTCACCGGAGAAGATCAATTATAGATTGCGTTGGCACCGGGATTACGGGGATAACGAGTTATATCATCCGGAAGGCATTCCAAATCATGTGCAGTTCAATATTCCCTTATACCCAGACTCTTGTTTTATCGCGATTCCCGGTTCGCACAGGCGTGCACTTTCCGATCAGGAGAGATGGAAAGTGAACAATAACGAGGCTAATCCATTACCTAGCGAAGTTCAAATCACATGTCAACCTGGAGACGTTCTATTTATGAATGCGCATACACTTCATCGCGGAGCATGTACGTCTCAAGACTACAGGAGAACGCTGCATTACAGCGTGCAAGGTAAAGAGGAAGCGTATGGAGGACATACCTCCTATCCGGAGATGAAGGAAAAGGGATATCTGGATCAGATGCACCCCACGGTTCAGCAACTGATGATTAATTCTGTCCTATGGGATGAATCTCACCCCCTGTCTTCAGTGGAGTTGTTACGCAAGGTAAGAAGCAGGAACGAACGACAAAATTATATCGCCGGCCAGGTTTGATTGATTAACCCAAAATAATATCCATATGAGGAGAGATGAGCTTATGTTAGGACCTTATTACACAAAGAAAGACAAAAAGTTGGGATATCGCGGGAACAACATATATGATGCACTGGACAACGTACTTGCAGGGCAGTATACGCTGGCAGAAGCTGAGAATCGGGTCACGAGCTTCAGCGAACAGAAGTATTGGGGCGCTATCGCCAGAATTAATCATCAAATCAATATGTCAAGCAATCTGTTTTTTGGAGAAATGAATGCACTGTTTACACTGCTGCCTTTGACTACTCGAATGATTTCTTCCCCAGGTGCCGTATATGGTCGCGAGGCCATCAGTTATACAACCGATGTATGCCCTATTTCTTTGGAGTGGTTTGACCTGCCGAACAAGGCATTTTTATCAGAGTCCTCACAAATTTATCTGGAATTGTCGGTGCTCCAGCACCAGGTAGATCATGTATATTCCGTGTATAACTCATTCCGCAAGGAAAATGTGGATGCATCCCATCTGTCCGAGTTTCACCATATCGAATATGAAGGCGCGGTTGATCAAGCAGCCAATAAGGAGATAATCCGTCAATTGTTGTTTAGAGTCATTCAGGATTTGCTCAAACATAATGAAGCGGATCTGAGTGTTTTCCTTTCCCAGGATCGTCTGAATCAGCTTGACGAAGTCAGTCGCAGTCAAAAAATTACAGAATTAACCTTTGATGAAGCTTTAGCCGCACTCTACGAAGATACAAAAGATGAAATCTACAACAAATTCACACTTGAACACTTCGGTTCATGGGAAGAAGTCCGACTCACCGAGATTTATGGCGGATTCTTGGCAATTAGCGAGTTTCCTTTGCTTGAAGTACCTTTCTACCACGCCGAAATGAAGGGGCGGGATAGACGCGTTGCAAACAACACGGATTATATCTGGCCGGGATATCGGGAAACGATCGGTAGCGGTCAGCGTGTGGGTACCCTTGACCAATTGAAAGAAAAAGCAGAAGTGTTTAACCTGCCTGAAGAAGATTACGCATGTTATCTCCAGTCCAGAACGCTTGACAACTACAGAGAAACATCGGGCTTTGGCGTCGGATGGGAGCGTTTGATCCATGGTTTGCTGGAGATGCCATATATATGGAGTGCCGTTCAGTTCCCGAGAACCAATGTGACTTTGAAACCATAAGGTGGGAAACCATTTATGATAACCAAGTGGGACCATTTTCAGGACAAGCTATTAGGTTTAATCGAACACGCAACAGCAAAATCTTCATTCTACAAACAAAGGTTACATGGCGTTACCAATGCCGGTTGGAGTCAAGCCAGGTTTGAGCAGATACCCATATTGGAGAAATCTGAATTGACCGGCAGAGAAGAATCGCTGCTTACGGACGCTGAGGCCAAACTCTATGTCGAATATACCAGTGGTTCCACGGGACAACCGCTCAGATGTTATAAATCAGTTGAAGAAAAATGGAAAAAAGCACGCCTCTTATGGGGCCTTCGAAACACCAATGGAGGTATTGGACCTAAAGATCCTTATGCCATGTTTTATGCATTCAATGAAGATGATCTGTCAACCGATCCCATATCCATTTACCATGAGGTCATGTATCTGTCCATGCTTGATCTGTCCCCGGAACGACTGGACGACTATTATGAAGCTTTGCTGAAGTATCGTCCGCAATGGATGCTGTCCGTATCTACCGCACTCTATCTATTCGCGAATCATCTGCTGGAGCGAAAGCTGGATCGGAGCAAACTTCCGTTTAAATATATCGAAATTAACGGGGAGATGTTATTTGACTATCAGCGCAAGACTATTGAAGAGGCCTTCGGTTCCATTGTTTATAACCATTATGGTTCCCGCGAATTTTGGTGTATTGGCATGAGCTGCAAAAGCGGTAATCTGCACTTGTCTAGCGATCAATTGTATGTGGAAATTGCGAATTCGGACAAAGATGGTTATGGAAACGTAGTGATTACCGACTTGACCAATCGAATCTGGCCGTTGATCCGTTATGACACGGGAGATATTGGCAGGCTGTCTGAACAGAAATGTGACTGCGGATCACCTTATCCCGTCATCGAAGTGACCGGTGGGCGGGCGACCCAATATATTCGATCAGATGATTGGATCGCCAATCCGATTCTGTTTCATTATGCGGTAACTAAGGTCAACCGGAATTTCCCGGATGCCGTTCGACAATTCCGTGTAATGCAGGTGCAGGAAAAGCAATTTATGTTTTACCTTGTACCTGGCAAGGGATTTCAGGATGCAGCCGAGTTCCTATTACAGCAAGAACTTCTGCACAAACTGCCTGACGATGTTAACCTGACGATTGTTCATCAGGACAGACTGAATATGGATGGTCCCAAGTTCGATTATTTCATTCCTTATCGCCAGGCGAATACATGATATCAGCAATATTTCCAAATCATTCTATATCTGAGGGTGAGCGTATGTCACATTATGAAACGGTGTGCAGGCTAGTGAAAGAAGAGCTTGAGGATCGAATTGAGAAAAACTATGTTTTTTCGGGAAAAGAGAATCTGGTTTCTGATCTGCAGTTGGACTCCATTATGATTCTTCAGTTGATCATCAAGATCGAGGATGAGTTTCAAATTACGATTGAGGATGATGAACTTACACCGCAACTATTTGAGAATGTTGAAGTGTTGACGGCCTTCGTTGATACCAAGACAGCGTAAAGGATGAATATTCGTGCACATTTCTCTTCAAGGACTTCGATTGCTTCTTGTTGGGGGTTCGGGAACGCTTGGAGGGTGTCTTCTTGAAAAAATGCTGCAAGAAGGGGCGATTGTCGCTGCCACCTATAACCAAACCCCTATTCATATTACCGAAAATCATACGGGTATACAGGATCGTCTGCATGTCGGTCATCTGGATGTCACGAATACAGAACTTCTGGATGAATCCTTACAAGTACTGATGGATCGACTGGAATGGGTGGATGGGCTGATATATAATGCCGGAATTATCAACGATGCGTCTTTTGACGAGATGAGTTATGCTCAATGGCGCGATGTTATGCAGGTTAACCTGGACGGCGCATTTCTCGTCTCTCAGAAGGTCAGCCAGCTGATGAAGGCTCGAGGCAGGGGGAAAATCATTCACGTGTCCTCTTACCGGGGGATTGTAGGAAGCTCACAGCAAAGCAATTATGCAGCTTCCAAGGCCGGACTTAATGCTTTGACCAAATCAATGGCACGTGAGTTGGGTTCATTCGGCATTGCTGTTAATGCAATCTGTCCGGGATTTATGCGAACCAATCTGAACCGGCATCATGCTGGAAAATATCAAAAGGCTCTCGATGAGAGTCTTTTGTCCCGCATTTCCACACCGGAGGAGACAGCAAATTTTATTCTCTACCTGTTGTCCGAACACGTTGCCAACGTCAGCGGGCAAATCTTTCAAATGGACAGCAGAGGCTAGACGAGATGTACGCGAAGGAGGCGAGTGAATGAAGGATATGGAGCCCCAGTGTATCGGTGAAATACTGTTACATCAGGCAGAGCGGAGTCCGGATCGGATTGCCGTAACATTCGGCGAGGAGAACTGGACGTATAAGCAGCTTTTGTCCACAACCGCGGCCTTGCAGTTAAAGATTGAGGAACGTGTTAGGGAAGGGGAAGTGGTGGTGATCTGCCTGCCCAACTCTCCTGCCTATATCCATGCTTACTTTGCTGTTACCTTACTGGGAGCGGTAATCATGCCACTTTATTCCGGCAGTTCCGAGGCAGAAATCAGTCTGGCGTACCGTACGGTAGACGCTGCTCTCTGTATCACTACTCACGAGATGAAATCCAAGCTAAGTAATCAGAACTTGTCAGTCCTGAGCCTGGAAGATTGGCAGGCAACGGATGAGGAGACAAAGCCCATATACAGGCCTTGTCTTGCAAACGAAGTTGCCTTAATGCTGCAAACGTCGGGAACGACCGGAAATCCCAAAATTGTGCAGCACACTCACCATAACCTGATTACCAATGTGAAGGCTCATTGCGAATCTCTGTCACTGACGGAGAAAGATAAAGTGCTGATTACGCTGCCTATGCCTTTCGGCTATTGCAATACCTCTCAATTCTTGAGCCACCTGTATCTGGGTGGAGAATTAGTCATTATGACAGGTCTTTTTCTACCCTCTTCATTCATGAAAACGATGCGAGAGCAGGACATAACCGTAGTTACTGCAGTACCAACAATGTTGCAAGCGTTGAGCCTGCTGAAATCCGACTATAAATCGCTGCCCCATCTGCGTTATATCTGCTTTGGTGGAGGACAAGTCACACCTAACATACTAGAATCCGTCCGCAAGAAAATGCCCGCCCATGTCAAAATGGTTCAAACGTACGGCCAAACGGAGGCCGGTCCGCGGATTACAACCAGGATTATACCTGAAGTATACGAACCATCTAATGTAGGACAAGCCATACGCGGGGTTGAAATCTCTATAAGGGATGAAGAAGGGAATCGCTTAGGTTTTCATGAACCAGGTGATGTATGGGTTCACAGTCCCAGTATCATGAAGGGATATTACCTTAATCCAACAGAGACGGATAAAGTTCTGCAAAACGGATGGCTTCGTACAGGAGATCGCGGTTACTTGGACGAACGAAATAATCTGTGGATACTGGGAAGAACTAAACTGTTGATCAAAACAGGAGGTAAACAAGTGCATCCGGAGGAGATCGAGCGACTGATCATGGAGCACTTTCCGCTGGAGCAAGCCGTTGTCAAAGGAGAGACCGACCCCTGGCTCGGCGAAGCACTGGTGGCTTACATCATTCCTCGCAAATCGGATACACCTGTTGAAGCTACAGACATTTTGCGTTTGTGCCGCTCCAAGTTATCCGCTTACAAGGTGCCTAAAAGGGTGGAAATTGTGCAAACCCTTCCGAGAACCGCTACCGGCAAGATCCGAAGAGATTAAGGAAGGAGGAACTCTTCTGTATATTTATCGTTACGGTCCCTTTCATGTACAGGTGGATTTTGCATCTCGTCTTCATGCGCTTGAGGAACGTACCAGACAATGGTACTCACACGTCTTGATAGATGATCAGCCGGAAAAGATTGATCATCACTGCAGGATTGAAGCTTGGGACACAAGTCCTTGGATTAACAACACGGAACTAGACGAAGTAATCTGGGCCCTAGACCGGGTGAATATCCGTTCCAGCCTTCAATTCAATTATAACATCGACTGGGATACCGGTTGGAACAGCAGATTGCATTTCGTTCAGCGGACGGGGTATGACGAATATGAAGATCGGTCATGGGAATTTTCTCAACGGATTTCTCTTTTTCCCAAATTGATGGACATGAACGCATTTCTCTTGCATTCGGTGTGCGTTGTAGGCGAAGACGGAAAAGCAATTATTTTTCTGGGAGCAAGCGGAGCCGGTAAATCGACGATTGCCCAAAAAGCGATGGATGCAGGGTACTCCGTCATTACCGATGACACGGCGTTATTGATGTTTGTCGAAGATGAATTGATGGTACATGCGACTCCGTATATCTCCCGATCCGGTCTTATTGGACGGCATGGATGCTGGACGGTCGGCGCGTTTGTTCTGCTGGGTAAGGATACTGTTAATACTGTCATGCCGGCTAGCAGACAACCGTTTGTACAGTCCCTGCAGGAACGAATTTTTGAGACACAGTATCTCACTCATATCTTTTCATTTTCCAGTGGCGGACTGGGCGGCGACATCGCCAAACGATTGCTGGGATACACACGTAAAATTACGAGGCAGTTCAAGGCGTATCATCTCCAATTCAATCTTCAGTTGAAGCTGGATGACGTGATGGGTGAATTCCTGTCTGGGGAGGGGCAACATGTACGTTAACGTGCGCGCTATGATCGAAAGAGTGGTGAACGGTGATCTTCAACTGTATTTACAGATTCGGGACAAGCCCAATCAACCCAAAGCATGGGAACTACCCGGAGGGCAACTCGAAGAGTACGAGTCCATGATTGATGGACTGAAACGGGAGGTTAGAGAAGAAACAGGCCTTGAACTGACTCGCATTGCAGGTAATGATACGTATCTGCAGGTAAGAACAAACACAGGTTTACTGGAGGGCATTCAACCTTTTGCTGTCTACCAGACACTGGAGGGACCCGTCGATTCGATGGGCGTATATTTTCGCTGCGAAGCTAAAGGCACAGCCTTGCAGTCCGGCGATCAGGCTCGTGACGGACGTTGGGTACCTGTCAAAGAATTGAAGCAAATGGCAGAGCAGGATTTGGAATCGTTCAGCTGGATTGATTCCGTGGGTATTCAGTTGTATCTGCAATCGGAAGATGTTAAACCTGTTCAACAATTGGAGAAGGGGGATTTAAGATGAGCAAAACAACACACGACACCATTGCGTATTTCAAAAATAAAGCGGACAAGTACGACTTGGTAGAGGAACAGGCATATTGGCAGCTCTCCGACCAGCTGTTATGGAAAGTTTTCAAAAAAGAGGTCTTGGATCGATTACCCGCCGAGTTCACGTTTTTTGATGCGGGTGGAGGGACTGGCCGCTGGTCGCTTAAAGTCCTTCAAGAATATCCGGAGAGCACCGGATATACGTATGATCTGTCGGAAGACATGTTGAGACAAGCGATGGCCAAACGCGAAGCGAATGATCTTCAGGACAGATGGACGATCAGGCAAGGTGACCTTCATGCTATTGAAGGCGTACAGCCTGCATCCGTGGATGTCTGCTTTAACTTTCATAACGTATTGGGATTTGTGGAAGAGCCACTTAAAATGCTGCATGAAGTCGTAAAGTTGCTTAAGCCCAAGGGTTACTTGGTATCGTTTACACCTAATCTGTACCATGCCCTGTACTTTAATATTTCCCTGGGCAGAATTGAAGAGGCACGAAAGTTAACGGGCGGCAAGGGGCGCTTCACGCTCGAAATGCCCGATATTTATATGTTTACTCCCAAGCAGCTTCAAGAATATTACCTTGAATGCGGGCTGAAGGTATTAAATCTTAAAGGCTTTCCTGCCTTCATTTATCCGGGATTTCTGGAGACGCAGATTGAGGGTAACACCCAAACCCTGAGCGAGATTTTGTCTGATCCAGCTGTGTTCGAGAGTATTTTAGAGATTGAATCCCAGTATCTTGACGTAGAAGAACTAGTATCGCGTGGAAACAATATTTTTATTGTCGGGCAGAAGTGATTTTCTTCCAAGACGAAAGGAGCTGTTTGCCATGTCATTAGATTCTACCCTAACCGATGAAGAAAGATTGGTTTTATTGTGTTCAAAACCTGATCTTCAGAATGTGGAGGTTGAAGATTTTCGTCAGTTAATGACTGCTCACATGGATTGGAGCCGGGTATTCGGCATGCTGCACACCCATGGTGTGATGGGAACCGCATGGCAGAATATCGAGCGTTACTTTTTGGTGAAAGGCACGGAGAAGGCGATCTACGGCAAATTCGTTAGTTCGGTCAAGCAAATGTATCATATGCAAAAAATGCGAGGCGAACAACAGTGCAGATTTACCCTTGATATTTGCCGTGAACTGGACAAACGAGGTATTCAATACAGTTTGCTGAAAGGCATCGTACTTTCCCAAGTCGCCTATGGGGATCTGGGAAGCCGGGATTTCAAAGATAATGATATGCTTATACATTCAAGTCAGATCGATGAAGCGATAGCGGTTATGAAGGAAATGGGATACGTTCAGGGGATGATCAACTATAAAACGAATTCGGTTATCCCTTTGCCTCGCAGGGAAATTATGATCCGATCGATGGTGTCCCATGAAGTCATCCCTTTGATTAAATATATAGAAAATAGTCCGTTTCTCGAGTATCATGCTCTGGACTTGCAATTTTCGCTTGATCTCATGACCAGCCGCCGAACAGATACGGCAGTGCAGCAAATGTTGGAGAGAAGTCAGCTTATTGATGTTGCAGGACATCCTGTTCGTACCCTGGAATGGGAAGATCTGCTGTTATTTATGCTTATCCATCTTACCCGCGAAGCAACAAGTGAACTGGATGTTATGGCGTACAAGGATATCCTGCTCTATAAATTTATGGACATTCACCGATTCTTGGGCAGCCCTCAAGTGATTGTGGATTGGGATAAGGTTCTGCAGCGGGCTCAGGATTTGAATTTCCAAAAGGAAGTATTCTATGCCTTACATTACACGCAGACCCTGTATGGCGAGGCAGGACAGGAAGGATTACTGGACAAGCTGAAGATTGAAGATCGGGAATTCCTCTATCAGGTGTATCCGTACAACAGTGAAGATATTGCTATCCGTTGGCAGAATTCCTTTGAGGAACGATTATTTGATACGAATCGACCATCCAAACTTCAGAAGAGCAATCCAATCGTTCCAGGGAAAAGATGAAGCATTTCTGACCAAATCCATTTAAGTGAAAGGGATTTTGATATGCGTTATTCGTATGAAGTATCCGAAGTCACCGACACCGACACATTGTCCCAGGTAAGAATGGCGGCAAAACGCTTTGCTGAAAGAGCCGGAGACCATGACCGTGAGGGGTCCTTTCCAAAAGAAAATATAGCTGACTTGAAGTCTGCAAGCCTGATGTCAGCATCAATCCCTAGCCTGTCAGGCGGTGAACGGCCTTCGCTCCGTTCCTTGTCCTCTATGGCAGAACTTTTGGCAAGCGGGTGCTTATCCACAGGAATGATATGGGCCATGCACATACAGCAGGTGGAGGTATTGATCCGTCAAGATCAGAATGATTTTTCAGATCATCTTCTGTCCAGGCTGCAGAAGGAACAGCCTTTAATCGCTTCGGTCACAACTGAAAAGGGAAAAGGGGGGCACTTGCTCTCGTCTCAAAGTCCGATGGAAACCAATGGAAACTCGCTCTATATTGACCGAGATGCTCCAGTCGTAACCGGCGGTGAGCATGCCGACTGGTTTCTCATCACAATGAAACCTTTTGATCAAAGTCCCGACAGTGATGTCCAACTGGTTTTTGCCGAACGACATCAACTGGAGCTGGAAAGTGTCTCCGATTGGCATGCCATGGGGATGAGAGGTACCGGCAGTGTGGGCATGCACATTCGTGGCTCAATTGGGGAAGAGCAGATGATCGGTGCAGCGACAGACTTCAAGCAGTTGGCTGTACAGACGATGATTCCCATGGGACATATTTTATGGTCTGCCTGTTGGCTTGGAGCGGCTAAGGGAGTATACGAAGGGTTAATACAACTCATCCGTAATCCGCAAAATCGTTCCCGCTTCAATTTGCAGTCTGATTTGCTCTATGCAAGGCTTGCCAGGGTTCGATTGCAGTTAGACACGGTCAACATATACCTGAACGAGATGATCAAACAGTACGAAGATCATTCCTTCCAGGGGAATATGAAACTGCTTGAAGCCCCACGGTTCAATATTCACATCAATAATCTTAAAATTTTGGCGTCAGAGACTCTTTTTCAGGCAACGGATCAAATGATAGACATTGCAGGACTATCCTACGGTTATACCGCTAATGATCGGCTTCCCCTGGAAAGGGCTTTTCGGGATTTGCGTTCTGCAAGTCTGATGTATCACAATGATCGGCTGTTACTGGCGAATGGAAAGCTGAATTTAATAGATCACAGGTTGCTGCCTTGATAAGGGAGCAAAGTTTGAGGGTGACATATGAAGGATAATGTCTCAGCATCAATACACGCTAAACAATCGGTACCTCCGCAAGACTCACTATTTCAAACATATCGATGGGTTTTGTCATATGTGCAAAAATACTATGGCATGTTTTGGCTGCTGGTGTGTTGTGGTATTGGAGTCACGTGCATTCAGGTTTCCATTCCCAAGGGCGTTCAGTATTTCATCGATATCATCGTTCCATCCGCTGATGTGATCCGATTCCGGTGGCTCATTATTCTGTTGGTTGCCGGCATGTTTCTGATGTTTGGTCTGATGGCATGGCAAAATCTGTTGCAGAGGTCCATTCAGGAGAAAGCAGCACGAGATTTGCAATACGACATTTTTAGTCATATGAGAAAGCTGGGGTATTCTTATTTCCAGCAACGTCCTGTTGGTGAAAGCTTGTCGTTCATGAATACGGAAGTGAGTATCCTGCAGGACTTCTACCGGTTTCTTCTTCCGCATACGATTCAAAACATTGTAGTCTCTATTGTATCCATCACAGTGATGTGTGCCATTAGCATTCCTTTAACACTGATCATGGTGCCGTGCCTGCTTCTCTATTATCTGGTTGGACCATCCATCGAAAGAAAGGCTACCATCTTGGCCAAGCAGAATACTGAACAGCGCATAGCCTATAATCAAAAGGTATACGAAAGCGTGTCAGCTCTGACCGAAATGCGTGCCCACGGAGCCGAGGACTGGGATTGGAAACGGTTCAAGGGACACTTGCAGCCTTTTCTGGATGGACGGGTTCGTATGTTATGGATGGCTTTCTGGAGGGGCACGATACGCCGATTATCCTATTACGTCGGTGGAGTTGCAGTCATCCTGTACGGCATTCACTTGGTCAAGGAACAGGCGTTGAGCGTAGGAGAGATGTCTGCGTATTTGCTTTACTATTTTCAGGTCATGCAAACGGTAACCCTGGTCATTACGGTTATTACGGAACAAAAAGTTCTGATGCATCAAGCTTCCAAAATCCATCGCTTCATGCAAACAGAACCCCAAGTTGTTGAAGTGGCCACACCTATCTCGTTAAAGGAAATTAGCGGAGAGATTCGGTTCAAACACGTCACATATCGATACAAAAATGGTCCGGAAGTGCTCTCGGATTTTAATTTGATGATTAAGTCCGGTCAACGAGTGGCCATTGTAGGTCCAAGTGGCCACGGAAAATCTACCCTGCTTCAGCTTCTGGTTCGTTTTTACGATCCGCAGCAGGGCGAAATTCTATTGGACAGTGTACCAATACGAAAGCTTTCATTTGCACAATTGCGAGAAAGTATAGGATATGTATCCCAGGAAACGTATCTTTTTGGCGATACCATTCGCAATAACATTCTTTTTGGTCATCCGGACGCGACAGAGGAAGACATGATCCAGGCTGCCAAGGCCGCATATGCACATGATTTCATCTTGGCTCAGCCGGATGGATATGACACGCTGCTCGGGGAAAGAGGCGTTAACTTGTCCGGAGGTCAGAAGCAGCGTATATCCATTGCACGTATGTTTATCAAGAAACCTTCGATTTTATTGCTTGATGAGGCAACGTCCGCGCTTGATACAGCGAGTGAACAAGAAGTACAGCAAGCACTGGAACGTCTCCTGTTAGGAAGGACAACCATTGCCGTTGCTCATCGGTTATCTACCATTAAGGATTATGATGTGATTGTCGTGCTTCAACATGGACAAATCAGGGAAATGGGAAGTCATGAGGAATTGATGAGAAGACAGGGAGCTTATTATCAGCTGAATTTGGGAGAGGAGGGGTGAGCTTGTCAATGAAACAGCATATTCATTTTCTGAAAAAATATATTATGTCGCGTCCCTCATTACTGCTCATCTCTGTCATTCTGATGTGCCTGGAGTCTTTGTCTTTCCTGAGTATCATTGGCCTCCAGCAGCGTCTCATTGACGATATTTTATTACAAGGACAATATGAGCTTGTGCCAGAGATAGTCAGTCTTTTTGTGCTGGCTTTCCTTCTTTATGCCGTGCTGTTCACCTATGCTCCGCATATGATGCATCGAAATCAGTCCGTTATTCAATCCCATATGGCTGATGACTTTATGTCCTATGTATACAGAATCTCGATACGTCAATTGCAAAAAGAACGCATAGCTACATATGTGCATTACATTACCCAGGACCTGGACAGGGTTGCCGATATGATCGGAAATCAGATTCCTCGCGGTATTCAGCAGCTATTTGTTGTTCTGTTTGTAGCCGTCATGATTGGAATGGTTAGTCCAGTCATGCTGATTGCCTGCTTTATTCTGGGTACGGCATACGTGAGTCTCGGCAGAGTCTTCGGAGTTAAACTGAAGAAGGCAGCCGGCCATGTTCAGAAGGCGAAATCCGGTGTGCTCGTTCATATTGAGCAAGGGATCTCGTCCACCCGAGAAGTGCTGGCTTATCACAGACTGGCCTGGGAGAAAGAGAGATATGACAAGCTGTACAATACGTATTACGAGAAAGTGATGCATGAGGGTAAACAAGTGAATCTCAAAATGATCACCAGCGAACCCCTGAATTGGGGGGTAAGAGTGCTCATTCTTGGATATGGAGGTTGGCTGGTCCTACAAGGTGAATTATCCATCGGCATGTTTGTGGTCCTGTTCCAGCTAGGATTCCAGTTTATCCAATACTTACAGGATCTGTTCAATTCATTTATGGACTGGTCCGCAGGGGGTGCCAGCGTGGAAAGACTGCTCGACGTGATGGAGGGTGAGCAAATGGATGAAGGCAACACCCCTGTACCTTTGCCGTTGCAAATTTTATCTTTTAACCATGTTGACTTCAGCTACGAGCCAGGGCGGAATGTTATATTAAATAATTTAACCTTCGACATTCCTATGGGACTTAAAATTGCCATTGTTGGAACCAGCGGTTCCGGAAAGTCAACCATTGCCCATCTCCTCATCCGTTATTTCGATCCGGATGCAGGTCGTATACTGGTGAATGGTATGCCACTCAACCAATTGTACCGTTCAGACTGGACCGAGCGTATAGGCATTGTATTTCAGGAACCTTATCTTTTTCCGGATACCATTCAAAACAATCTGTTAATGGGAACAGAAGAGGAGCAGTCTGCGAACTTGATGAGATCAGCATGCGAGGCGGCACAAATCGATGAATATATCCGAAGTCTGCCGGAGGGATACGATACTTTTATTGGTGATCGGGGGATCACATTGTCTGGAGGCCAGCGCCAGCGTCTCGCCATCGCCAGAGCCTTGATTCAGAACAGAGACATCCTGATATTGGATGAAGCGACCTCGGCGCTGGACTTGACAACAGAAAGACGTTTACAGCAAGCCATTGACCGTTACCGTGAAGGAAAAACAACCATCGTTATTGCTCATCGTCTATCAACGATTCAAAATGCTGATCTGATTTTTGTCATGCACAAAGGCGAGATGGTTGAATCAGGAACGCATGATCAACTGTTGAATCGAGAGGGGTTATACCGGGAAATGGTCAGTCTTCAGGACTTAAATGGAGAAGGACAGCAATCGGACCTTCTCCAGAGTTTGAACCAAAGCGGACCGTCAGCTCTGGCTTAATATCGGTTTGCTGCTACGAACACCCTGTCTGTTGAAATCTTCTAATAACAACTCAAGTGATTCTTTCTCCAGGTGATACAGAGCACCTAATCTGCCCATCAAGCTGATGATATTATCCTCACGTTGGGTTATGCTGTATTTCAAAAACTGATTGAGGATAATTGTTGTTTCTTGTTCAACTTGAATATAGTTATCTTTGAACTTTGCGGGAAAAACATAGTGGCCTTCCTGCTCTATATATTTAATTTTGAGATTCATAAATTTTTTGTGTTCTTTCAGCGTATACAACAAACGTGTATCAATGGTTCGCTGCTTGGAAAGCATCATCTCAAAAAACATGATTAGTTTATTATAGATATCCAGGCCGAAGGTGCGATCCGAATAAAGCGTTGGCGTATAAAAGCTCTGGAAGTTTTCCGTTTCATTACGAGAGGTATAGTAGTTTTCCATACATTCGGCAAAGTAGGAGAGGGAAAATTCATAAATTTTGCCGTTGTGGTACTCCGGGTTAATCTTTAACAGATGTGTGAAATTAAGATAATCATCATAGATATGACAATGCTCGAACGCCGTCTTCAGATCATCATAAGAGACGGTTGTTCGAGAATAAATCCGGTACTTGAAGAATCCAGCAAGCTTAAACTCCCGTGCGGTGTCATCATATCCATAGATCATAACCGCATGTGCGAAACGATAATTGCGATACGAAGGCGTATCAGGAATATAATATTCATCCACGTGGGTCCATACGTAATGCCCGGAGTCGATCTGATCCTTAATAAACGAGATAAAATCGGGAATAGACCCCAGGATAAGTTCACGGTGCAGTCGCTGTGAGTCTTTGAACCAGGGATTAAAGTGATGTTCCGGTGTCTGTACGTAGAAGTCCAGGAAAATCTCATCATTTTTCCAATCGGATAGAAATAGATTCGTATAATTCGAGTAAATCCAAGGTTGACACTCCTGATGGTCAGAAATAATGGAAAGATAAAAGGCATGCTGAGGATAGTTTGCAATGAGAGGATCACAAAGAGGCAATGTTTTCATCAGTGGTGCTCCCTTCACTAATAAATTTTTTACTCATCTACCTTAATTATGGGAGGATAATGCTCGTTATTTGTATTTTAGTATATATTTGCTAAAAATTCAAATATTTAAATGAATCACAGGTGATCCATCCTTGTTAAAATAGCACTTTTCCAATATATTTCTACTTTTTAACATAAACAAATGAGTTCAGCCTTTAAATTATTGCATATGTACATTATTTTGAAATTAGAGGATTATTAAATGGAGGATGAATAAACTTGTTCGTGCAACTGCCTATTTCTCCTTTTGTCAAATATGGAGTAGAATAGAATCTCTCATTAAAAATAGAATTTCGTAATTTATGGAATTTCTGACTTTCAGACTGAAAGAAATTCAGGTATTTATTTTAGGATAGATAATCTCGGATAAAATAATGCTGAAAGTTTAACAACAATGTCTAGGGAGAGACGTTATTATGGTGAAAATTGAATTACCAATTCAAGATACTATTATCAACACATTTAATGTATATGGTAGTATTTCATCTATTTTATCTAACAATAAAAAGTGCTTACCCTGGTTTTACAATAATTTTATTCAAATTCGATATGTGCATGATTGGGATACATAATGATAGAGGACGAAACCAAACTATTGGACAAAAGAGCTTTTCACTTATTTTTGGAACACAAGAAACTAATGTTGAGCCGAATTAATTACTTAATCCATGAAAATAGACTAAAGTATGAACATGTCTCAGAGAGTTATAAAAACATAGTAAGAAGATTTGAAATTATTCAAAACATGACTTTAAAATATAATATAACAAAAGACCAGAATTCTTTATCTAGGCTCAGAAATCAGATATCAGATGGCTTGAATGAAGAAAAGCTTGTTTTGAATGAAATGATAAAGCTAATATCCAAGTGAAAAACTCCAATTTTTTAAAGCTAGATTAGAGTCACCCATCTGAGAAACATCTATCTTAGCAGAGTAGACTTTTTATATGAGAGGGGCACTATATATGTATTTTTTTATATTTTTGCTCATAGGACTTGTTTTATGTTATCTGATCCCATTCGGTCCGATTTTGGCTGGGGGCATTGTTTTCGCACTTGTGATAGACCAATACCGTCAGACGATGCATATGCGTGAAGATATCCGAGACATCAAGAATCATCTGGGGCTAATGAACAAAGGCGAGGCGAAAGAGTACGAGATGGATAAAGAATACACTCAAGTCGATCGTTTGGATCCAGAAGAAATGGACATGATTAATCGGAGAATTGAAGCGGAACTGGAGAAAGAAAGCAAAAAACAATAAACCATAAATCCTTGTAAAATAATTCATGTTTTGCACACTCCTGTGAGTATATTTACCTAGATCGGGAGTCATGCTAATTCGATATTAACTTTTTGTTGCACTGTGTAGAAATTTGTAATATTATGAGGGAAGCGCGTACAACATATCGGGTTGTAACTGTTGAATCAGGCAAAGCCGTATACCTTGAGAAAAGGGATTGGTTTGTCTTTTTCTGTATATTGGAGTGATAAAGTGAAAATCGAGAAGGTGCTGAACAATAATGCTGTAGTTGCGATGAATGACGAACAGGAAGTTATTATCATTGGCCGGGGGATTGCTTATCAGAAGCGGGCGGGTGATATGGTTTCCGAGCAGCATATCGACAAGATATTTACTTTACAGAATGAAGATATTCAGGAAAACTTCAAGGCATTAATCTCAAGCATTCCTCTGGAATACATGAAAGTATCCGAGGAAATCATCGCTTACGCCAAGCTAAAACTTGGAAAGAAATTAAATGAGAGCATTTACTTACATCTCACAGACCATATTCACTTTGCCATTGAGCGGTATCGCAAGAATCTGCCCATACGCAACGGCTTAATCTGGGAGACAAAGCAGTTATACAAAGAGGAATATGAAGTCGGAATGGAAGCGCTCAATATGATCTGTGATCAGTTTGGTGTGATCTTGCCCGAGGACGAAGCCGGTTTTATGGCACTTCACTTTGTCAATGCAGCTTTGAATGAGGAAATGCCCAACATCAAGAGTATGACCCAGGTCATGCAGGAAATTTTGACAATCATCAAGTATCATTTCAAGATTGATTTTGATGAGAACTCACTGACATTTTATCGCTTTGTGACGCATTTGAAGTTTTTCGCCCAACGTTTGGTGAAGGGAAAACATTACAAGAGCAACAACGATGACGAACTGTTTCTGATGATTCAGAAAAAGTATCCAGCAGCGCACAAGTGCTCGGAGAAAATCAAGAAATTCATTGAAAGCAACTACACGTATCAACTAACTGACGAAGAAATGATGTACTTAACGATTCATATTGAGAGAGTTGTGAATGCAACTTCTGAATAATCCCATAGATCAGCTTGCAGGGTTGCAACCACTAGGGCAAAACCTGAACGCTTGAATGACAGAACATACCGTTAACCGGATGTTCCGTACATTCAGATGTTCAGGTTTTTTTATTCTCTCCAATATGCTTCGAATCCGTGTCTAGCCAGAAAGGAAGAAAAGACTTCATGAAACACGAGCAATTAGCCAAAGACATTCTGTCTGGCGTTGGCGGTAAACAGAACATTAACAGCGTGGTGCACTGCGCGACCAGACTTCGTTTCAAATTAAAAAATGACAATAATGCCAAAACAGACGAACTCAAAAATTTGCCTGGAGTCATAACGGTAATGCAAAGTGGTGGACAATACCAGGTCGTTGTGGGTAACGAAGTGTCTGATGTGTATAAAGCTTTGTTACAGGTGGGTAATATGAATGCGGATGAACCGGTCTCAAGTGATGAGTCAGAATCTTCCGGTAAAAAAGAGAGTCTCTTGGGTCAGTTTATCGACTTGATCTCGGGTGTATTTACACCAATTCTCGGCTTGCTAGCTGCAACAGGGATGATCAAAGGTTTCCTGTCCATGTTTACTTCTCTCGAATGGTTGGACCCGGCTTCAGGCACATATCAATTGTTGAATGCTGCTGGTGACTGTCTGTTCTACTTCTTCCCAATCTTCCTGGGTTACACAGCAATGAAAAAATTCGGAGGATCACCATTCCTCGGGATGGCCATCGGAGCATCACTTGTATATCCGACCTTATCCGGTCTTAGTGGTGGGGAACCGCTTTATACGCTGTTTGCAGGCACATTGTTTGAATCACCGATTCATATCACGTTCCTGGGTATTCCCGTTATCTTGATGAGTTATTCCTCATCCGTCATTCCGATTATTATTGCTGCTTATTTTGGAGCAAAGGTAGAAGCGTTCTTCAAAAAGATCATTCCTTCTGTTGTGAGAACGTTCCTCACGCCATTCTTTACAATTCTGATTGTTGTACCTGTAACATTCCTCTTGATTGGTCCAATCGCAACATGGGCAAGTCAGCTGATTGGTGCCGGGGTATCGGGCATTTATGACTTGAGTCCGTTAGTAACCGGTATTGTTGTTGGTGGATTGTGGCAAGTATTGGTGATCTTCGGGTTACACTGGGGTATCGTACCCATCATGTTGCTGAATCTGTCCACTCTGAAAGCAGATCCGATTCTGGCGATGATGTTTGCTGCTTCTTTTGCTCAGATTGGTGCCGTTCTTGGCGTTATGCTTAAAACGAAAAATACCAAACTCAAATCACTAGGGGTTCCTGCCTTTGTGTCCGGGATTTTTGGTGTAACTGAGCCTGCTATCTATGGTCTTACTTTGCCACTGAAAAAACCATTTATTATGAGTTGTATTTCTTCTGCAGTAGCTGGTGGTATTATTGGATTCGCAGGTTCCAAAATGTTTGTATTTGCATCAGGCATCTTTGGTGTTCCAGCGCTTATTAGTCCGACAGCAGGGATTAACTATGAATTCTGGATGGCTATGATTGCCACAGTTATTGCTTTTGTACTAAGCTTTGTTCTCGTTTATTTTGTAGGATTCAAAGATCCTGCTAATCCGGAGGCTGCCAAACAGGCTCCAGAGCCAGTAAAAGAAGAGAAGGCTGCACTTGAGCCTAATCCAAACAATCGTTACGAAATTGCCAGCCCAATGACGGGTGAGGTGGTTCCTTTGCAAGAAATTAACGATGCTACATTTGCTGGTGAACATATGGGTAAAGGGATTGCTATTCGTCCAACCAGTGGGAGAGTTGTATCTCCGATTAATGGTGTGGTACAGACGATTTACCGTACCAAACATGCAATCGGACTTGTAGATGATCAAGGTGTAGAGATTTTGATCCATATCGGTCAGGATACGGTACAGCTCAAAGGTCAACATTTCACTGCACATGTGAAAGACGGAGATCGTGTGAGTGTTGGTGATCTGATCGTTGAATTTGATATTCAAGCTATTATTGAGGCGGGATATGAGACCGTAACACCGATTATTGTGACCAATACGGCAGATTATTTGGACGTGGTTGCTACAACGAATCGGGAAGTGCAAGAAAAGGATAAATTGGTTACTGTTATTGGTTAATTCTGCTTCAGTGCGTATTTATAAATGTGGATATTATGCTAAAAAGGGACGCTTTCGATGCTTTCGAAAGCGTCTCTTTTTAGTATTTTAGATCACTTAAATGCATTTATGAATTTAATAAAAATAAGTGTTGCAAACGTAGTTCAGATGTACTATGATGAGTTCAAGAAGTAAGCGCATACATCAATCGGGTTGTAACTGTTCAATCAGGCAATGCCGACCATCCTCAGTTCAGAGGGTATGGAATGTAACTTACTTTCGTTATCCAAATAATTAAATACCAATGTGTACAGCCTTACAGGGTTGCAACCGTTAAGGGCAAAACCTGAATTGCTGAATAACACGACTGATTTCCGGACGATCCGGTATGTTGTGTATGTTCAGTGGTTCAGGTTTTATTTGTTTCAAAAGTCATGGGGAGTCTACTTAGAGAGGGAGAATTACAATGAGCAACTACGATCAATTAGCTAAGGACATTCTGTCACGTGTAGGTGGTCGCGAGAACGTAAACAGTGTATTCCATTGCGTAACAAGACTGCGGTTTAAACTAAAAAATGAAAGCGTAGCCAAAACGGAAGAACTTAAAAATCTGCCAGGTGTTATTACCGTCATGCAAAGTGGTGGACAATATCAGGTCGTTATCGGCAATGAAGTGCCGGATGTATATAAAGCAGTGGTTAAAGCGGGGAATTTCCCAAGCGAAGGTCAATTTGAAGAGGAAGCAGACAACTCAGGCAAGAAAGTTGGATTGTTCAGTCGATTTATCGACATGATCTCCGGTGTGTTCACACCGTTACTCGGTTTGCTGGCTGCAACAGGTATGATCAAAGGTTTTACAGCCATGTTTTTATCCTTTGGATGGATTACGGAAACTTCTGGAACGTACCAACTGTTAAATGCAACGGGTGACTGTCTGTTCTACTTCTTCCCAATCTTCCTTGGTTATACGGCAATTAAGAAATTTGGCGGTTCACCGTTCCTGGGAATGGCGATAGGTGCTTCGTTAGTTTATCCTTCGCTGTCTGGTTTGACTGCTGGAGATCCATTGTACACCCTGTTTGCAGGTACGTTAATTGAATCACCGATTCACATCACGTTCCTGGGTATTCCAGTTATTCTTATGAGTTATTCAACATCGGTTATTCCAATCATTATTGCTACATTCTTCGCTGTTAAAATTGAAAGATTCTTTAAAAATATTATTCCTAAAGTTGTTAGCACGTTCCTTGTTCCATTCTTTACATTGCTCGTTATCGTTCCGGCAACGTTCATACTGATTGGTCCAGTATCCACTTGGGCAGGCCAGTTGATTGGTGCAGGAGCAACCGGCATCTACGATTTAAGTCCAGTGGTTACAGGTTTGCTTATCGGTGGATTGTGGCAAGTGTTTGTACTGTTTGGACTCCACTGGGGACTCGTGCCAGTCATGCTTCTTAACTTGAGTACTTCTGGGGCTGATCCGGTAATTGCCATGTCTTTTGCTGCCTCCTTTGCTCAAATCGGTGCTGTACTTGCCGTTATACTGAAAACCAAAAATACCAAATTGAAATCTTTAGGTATTCCGGCCTTCATCTCTGGGATCTTCGGTGTAACCGAGCCAGCTATCTACGGTCTGACACTTCCACTGAAAAAACCATTTATCATGAGCTGTATTGCTGGTGGTATCGGTGGTGGTATCTTGGGACTGGCCGGTTCGAAATTATACATCTTTGGTGGACTGGGAGTATTCGGATTCCCAAGTTTCATTAATAAAGCAACAGGTGTTGATTCTGGTTTCTATATGGCTCTGGTTGCATGTGGTATCGCATTTGTCCTTGGTTTTATTCTGACGTACGTGGTTGGGTTCAAAGACAAAGTGGAAGCTGCACCAGCTCCAGCACCTGTACTTGATCCAAATCCGAACAGCAGATACGAAATTGTAAGCCCAATGGCTGGTGAAGTTGTTGCATTGAACGAAATTAATGACATAACGTTTGCAGGAGAGCACATGGGTAAAGGGATTGCAATCCGTCCAACCAGTGGCAGAGTGGTATCTCCAATTACAGGTGTTGTTCAAACCGTATATCGTACCAAACACGCTATTGGTCTTGTAAGCGATGATGGTGTAGAGATGCTGATCCATATTGGACAGGATACGGTAAAGCTGAAAGGTCAACATTTTACAACTCATGTGAAAGATGGAGACCGTGTTAACGCTGGTGACCTGATTGTTGAGTTTGATCTACAAGCGATTAAGGATGCAGGATATGAGACAGTTACACCGATCATTGTCACTAATACTTCAAGTTATCTGGACGTTGTAGGAACAAAAGAGGCATCCGTTCATGAGAAAGATAAATTGATCACGGTATTAAGCTAATTGGAATCACAGATGGTATAGGAGGAACGTCTCAATGAATGAAAAATTTACAGCCTTCCCGGAGAATTTTCTCTGGGGAGGAGCAACCGCAGCGAATCAATTGGAAGGTGCTTATCTGGAAGGTGGCAAAGGTTTAACAACAGTAGATCTGATTCCGATTGGTGCCAATCGATGGAATATTGCTCTGGGTAACCTGGATTCGTATGAGCCAAAAGCAGGGGAATTTTATCCTTCACATGAAGCCATCGACTTCTATCATCGATATAAGGAAGATATTGCGTTATTTGCAGAAATGGGATTTAAGTGCCTCAGGCTTTCCATAGCCTGGGCACGGATTTTCCCTAATGGCGATGAAGCGGAGCCAAACGAAGCAGGCTTGCAATTTTATGATGATGTCTTTGATGAGTTATTGAAATACAATATTGAACCTGTCGTGACGATCTGCCATTTCGATGTACCTGTACATCTGGTCAAGACTTACGGCGGTTGGAAGAATCGCAAAATGGTCGATTTTTTTGAGAAATATGCGACGACATTGTTCAATCGATACAAGAATAAAGTGAAATACTGGATGACGTTTAATGAAATCAATATGTTGCTGCATCTCCCGTACATTGGAGCGGGTATTGTTCTGCAGGAAGGTGAAAACAAAGATCAGGTCCTATATCAGGCAGCACATCATGAATTGGTAGCGAGTGCACTTGCTGTTAAGGCTTGTCATGATATCATTCCTGGTGCACAGATTGGTTGTATGTTGGCCGCTGGAATGGTGTATCCATACAGCTCTAATCCGGATGATGTATGGAAAGCCATGGAGAAAGATCGTGAATCGTTCTTCTTCATCGACGTGCAGTCGAAGGGAGCATATCCGGGTTATACAAAAAGATTTTTCAGAGAAAATGACATTCAGATTGACATGCAACCGGAAGATGCAGATATATTGATGCAGAACACGGTCGACTATATCGGTTTTAGCTACTATGCAAGCCGGTGTACAAGTACGGACCCTGAGATTTTGAAAGATTCGACAGAAGGCAATGTATTTGGTTCGGTGAAGAATCCATATCTTCAAGCATCTGAGTGGGGATGGACCATTGATCCTAAGGGGCTTCGAATTACGCTTAATCAACTGCATGACCGCTATGGCAAACCGTTGTTTATCGTAGAAAATGGACTTGGGGCAACCGATGTGTTGTTAGACAATGACTCCGTTGAAGATGACTATCGCATCGAATATTTGAATAGTCATTTTGCCGAGATGGCTGAAGCGATTCAAGACGGTGTAGAGCTCATAGGTTACACAAGCTGGGGACCGATTGACCTGGTCAGTGCGGGTACCGGAGAGATGAAGAAACGTTATGGCTATATCTATGTAGACCGAAATAATGATGGTACGGGCACACTTCGCAGAGTGAAAAAGAAGAGTTTTCACTGGTACAAAGATGTCATTGCGAGTAATGGCGCACAATATTTCTGATACAAGATGTCCGACGCTATAGAATAAACAAAGAGCAGTCTCGTTATTATGGGATTGCTCTTTGTTTATGAGGGGATGAATTTGACCCTTGATGCGGCTTTCAGATATAATAAAGAAATGAAGAGAATCTTGTCACTTAAGAAGGGAGGAGCATCCGCTCATGAAGAAAAAATCACTTGCGTTTATATCTTCGGGATATGGATACTCCACTGCTGTCTTTTTCTAGAATCTATTCCAAGGGTGAAGTCTGCCCAAAATCGGAAGAAAACTAGGAAATAACGCAGAAAAATCTTAAGAATGATGAGGTAATCCAAATGAATATTGACAAAATTACTAGAACAAATCCAGAAAATATGCCAGCTCCTGTAGGTCAGTACACGCATATTACAAGAATCCCGAGGAATGCAGAATTATTTGTGACTTCGGGTCAAATTGGAGCAGATCATAATGGACTCTTTCCAGAGAGTCTGAATGAGCAAGTCACTAATACATTTAATAATATTAAAACAGTGCTCGAATCTGAGCGCTTAGATGCTGAACATATTATCAAAGTGAACGTATGGGCAACCGAGGAAATCGATTGGGATTTCTTATATGCCGAGTGGGGACAATTATTTAGTACGGATTATCCTGCAATGACGATTGGATATATTACGGCATTAGGTCTACCAGAGATTAAAATTGAAATAGAGCTTTGGGCAGCAAAAGTATAACATCCAATACTTTCTAACCAAACGAAGGAGCATCTCACTTACAGATGCCCCTTCGTTTTTTTTATTTGTGTAAAAATGGAAAGGATATGCCATGTGTGCAATCATGAGCGATAGTAGGTGTATTATGGCACCTGCAAGCTCTGATAAGCATTCAGTCGACCATATGTCCAGTAGATCCCGGAGCCTGATACCGGATCAGAAGCGAAACACAGCGCATCCCGAATCTGAGCATTTGTTTTTCCTTGTGCAGCAAGAAGTGCAGCTACTCCAGCCACATGAGGAGCAGCCATGGATGTCCCGCTCAGGTAGGCATAGGAACCACCCAGGTATGTGGATAGTATGGTATCACCCGGGGCAGCCATATCCACCCAGGAACCATAGTTGGAGAAATTGGATTTGAGATCGGAGGGGTTGGTTGAAGCAACGGCAATCACGTTGGGATACGAGGCGGGTACGATTGGGAATGAAGTGTTGTCGTTACCGGCTGCAGCAATAATCACAGCTCCTCGATCCCAAGCATATTGTACGGCAGCTTGAAGGAAAGCGTCTCCCATCGGACCACCAAGGCTCAGGTTAACAACCTGTACACCGTTATTGGCAGCATAGACAAGCCCGTTACCGACATTACCTATCGTTCCTTGCCCGTTGTTATCCAGTACTCGGAGCGGAACGATGGATGCGAGTGGTGCAGCGCCTGCAATACCCACACCATTGTTGGTAACGGAGGCAGCGATCCCAGCTACATGGGTGCCGTGACCGTTCCCGTCCTCAGGGATGTTATCATAATCAACATAATCATAACCGGGAAGGAGCTTGGAGGCCAATTCTGGATGATTCAGCTGTACACCGGTATCAATAATGGCGATTTTGACAGAGCTGTTACTCTGAGTAATGTCCCATGCAGCGGGTGCATTGATTTTGGACAGGTTATACTGATAAGGAAAGAAAGGGTCATTAGGAGTGAAGGAAGCCTCAACGAGGTAATTCGGCTCTGCATGTTCAATAAACTCATGATCTTTGTAATGTTTAAGCATCCGGTGCATTTTTTTGCGGGATTCCACACGGTACCATCCTAAATCTTCATAGGTCTCAGCGACCTTACATCTCCCTTTTTTGTGAAGGGTGTGCATCTCATCCTCCGTTGTACCTTCCTTGAATTTGACTAAGAGCTGCTTGGGAGCATGAGGGTGAAACTTGCTCTCGGCACGTCGGTCCAGATAACGATACACGAACACGATTATTGCTAGCAAAATGAAACCAAAAACACCTAACCATAACCACATGAGCGTTTCTCCCTCCAATATGGATTGTGACACGCCTTATCGTATGCGAACTCTATCAGACTGCGTGGGCACTCTTTCAATTTGGTTAGTAGTGTAGATAGATTGATAGGAAGGGATAAATTCGGTAAGATGAGATGAAGAGAGCCGATCTGGCATGAACAAGATTCAAGGAAGGGCCAAGAAGTAGCTCCTAATACAGAGGATAAGGAATGTGGATTTATTGACACAACTTCAGAGTATACCGACAGTCACACCAGTTCAGGCACACCAGATTCATGATGCCATTGATTTTGCCATGCGTGTACGCAGAGAAGTGTTTCCGATGCTGGATCATACGAGATTACCTGTGGACTTCGAGCAGTTCAGAGAACATTATCTGGACTCCAACGATGCGATCTTTCTTGTTGCAATGATGGGGGATGCGGGCATCGTTGGTTCTATTGGGATTTTGCCATATGATGGGCGAATTGAAGCCGTGGAAGGACGATATGAAGCTCAGTCTGCAGCCGAAATTGTGAAATGTTATGTAGATCCTGCGTATCGCAGATACGGCATTGGTTCGATGATGTTAAAGGAACTGGAGAATGTGGTGAAGGATATGCACTATACGACGCTGTATTTGCATACACATCGCTTCTTGCCAGGAGCTGTAGATTTCTGGAAACGCCAAGGGTTTACGGTTATTGCTGAGCAGGATGATGACTGGCAAACCGTACATATGGACAAGTTCGCACGTAAGTGACCATTGGAATTTATTGAAGGAAAATGACATTGTGATGGTAATGGGGGAGAAGTATACGCGGATTCTTTTGCCGGATTTTTGGAGAAGTTGATCGATCAGCGAACACCACGGAATAGGTAATTTTGTATAAGGAAAATGCCTGTCGGCACTCGCTCGGTTAGACATAGACAACATACATGATGGGGGCTAAGCAGATGAACGAAACGAAGCGGAAAATTGTTTTTATTGATATTGATGGCACATTGGTTGACGATGATGGAAGTATTCCGTTGTCAGCACAGAAGGCTTGCAAACAGGCTGGTGAGAATGGGCATCTGCTCTATTTATGTACAGGCCGATCCAAAGCAGAAATTTATGATTCCATCTGGGATGTCGGATTCGATGGTCTGATTGGTGCAGGTGGGGGTTATGTGGAGTTTGGCAAGGACGTGTTATATCACAAAAGGGTAACAGCGGAAGATGTTCGACATATGGTCGATTTTTTCAATGAAAACGGCATTGACTTCTACCTTGAATCCAATTCGGCATTGTATGCGAGTAGCAATCTTCAACCTCACCTGGAACGCCGCATCTATGGTGATGTGGAGAATGACCCTGTAGCCAGAGAGAAGAAGGAGCTGAAACCGCACCCGTTTATTGCCGGATTAACGTATGGAGAGGCCGACCTGTATAAGGATGATGTGAACAAAGTATGTTTCTTGGAGAGCTCGGCCATCCCGTTTGAGCGGATCAAGCAAGAGTTTGAAGGGAAATTCGAAGTCATTCAGTGCACTGTGCCGATCTTTGGTGAAGGAAGTGGTGAACTGATGATCCCTGGCATTCACAAAGCGATTGCGATCGCCGATTTGTTGGAGCATCTGGGCATGTCCCAAGAAGATACATTCGCCATTGGTGATGGCATGAATGATGCCGAAATGTTGGAATTTTGTAACGTCGGAATTGCCATGGGTAATGCAAAGCCTGGACTGAAAGCCATTGCAGATGATATTACTGGAACAGTAGAGGAAGATGGATTGTATCATAGTTTTGTGAAGTATGGATTGATCACTTGTTAAAGAAAACAAGGTGAGAGATAAAAACGGGTAATACGTATATCCTTTGTCCCAAACCTTATTTAAGACCCTGCATATATTATTGCAGGGTCTTTATTTTGGTTTAAACAGATCAATTTATATTTTTACAAAAGGGTTCTAATCAAACCATAACATCTAAGTGAAGGAGAGAATCGAAATGGCCATTCTATCAACCGGACCTATTGAGAATAATGCCGTCAGTGATGTACGGCCAACACAACAAGTTACCGTTAAAATTGATAACAGGAATTCTCTGGATGAATCCATTGTTTTGATACAAGGGTATAATTTGACCGCTACGAGGACTTTATATGTCAGCGAGCAGATTTCACTTGCTCCGGATCAGGTAGTGACAAGAACTTATTTTGCCAATCTTGATGCGTTTGAATTTGTCTTTACAGTTGAAGGTGTAGCTATGGAGCAGACGGAGATTTCCGTGTGGGGCAAAAATGAAACTGGTCAGCTAGTTGCCGCACATCGATTAGTCTCTTCTGAACTTGAAATGGAGGGAGATAACACACCAGTCAACCGCATTTATGTTGCGAATTTTAATAGTAACGATGTCTCCGTCATTAATGGCGAAACCAATACGGTGATTGCTACGATTCCTGTGGGAACGAATCCTGCAGGGATTGATGTTAATCCATTAACGAGTCGTATTTATGTCTCAAACAGAGGCAGCAATACCATTTCCGTCATTAATAGTGTAACCAACGCAGTGATTGCTTCTGTTCCGGTTGGGAGTGAGCCAAGTGACGTAGGGGTCAATACATCGACCAATGCTATTTATACGGCAAATTTTAATTCATTGGATACAACTGAAGATGTAACCGTTATAGATGGATTGACCAACACGGTGATTGATACTATCACTATTCCGGGACTCAATTTTTTAACGGGTATAGGCGTCAATTCCTTAACCAATCGGATCTATGCAGTAAATTTTAATTCTGATGCTGTGTCTGTGATTGATGGAGTAACGAATACGGTGATTGCTACGGTACCTGTTCAGGTCAATCCATTTCGTGTAGGTGTTAATCCAGCCACAAACCGTATTTATGTATCGAATTTAACCAGTAATACGGTTTCCGTTATTGATGGTTTAACCAATACGGTGATTGATACAATTCCGGTCGGCGTTTCGCCAGCTGAAGTAGCAGTTAATACATCAACAAACGCCATTTACGTACCAAATCGAGATACAGATAATGTATCAGTAATTAGCGGATTGACCTATACCGTGATTGCTACTGTTCCGGTCGGGATTAATCCAAACGGAGCGGGCGCCAATCCGTTAACCAATCGAGTTTATATAAGCAATCAAGATGACAATACCATTTCTGTGATCGATGGCGAAACGAATACGGTGATTGCTACCATTCCGGTGGGGGCACGTCCGTTCGCAGTAGGTATAAATCCGTAGAAAGGTGAGGGGATTCGGATGAAAGAAGTTATAACGGCTTCAGACTTAATGGAGCAGCTGATCAACATGAACAAAGAAAATTCTGTATGTCAAGTTAGGATTCCAGGTAAGGGGCTGTATGTAATTGTATTACAGGACGACTATTCAACCGTACTATCTTTAGATCAAATGTTGAGTGGTACAGAGAACGAAGTGAGCGGGAAAATCGGATCTGAAATAAAGAGGAATCCGTTTCTCTGAGGAAAAGGCAAATCGTGAGTCTTGAATGATCAGATCAGAATGGAACAGGCATCTCCTCAATGGAGGTGTCTATTTGCATTAGTACTCAGGCTACAGACAAGATCCAGTAAAGAACAACACTAAATGTTCCAACACAGAGGCCAACGAGGAGCCCAAAAAGAATCACGAATTTTTTTCCGTTCATAGATTTAGATGACCCTCCTTTTGACTTTATTATTGCATAACTCCCAATGAAAGTTTACTATAAATTTTGCAAACAAGGAATTTATTGGTTTTAAGTTGTCGGAGTGCATGAAATATAAAGTTGATACTGGAGGATGCTGGATGAGTAATGTAGCTCTGTTGTTTCCTGGACAAGGTTCTCAGGTGGTTGGGATGGGTAGAGACTTTTGGAATAACTTCGATGTAGCTAAAAAGCTATTTGAAGAAGCCAGTGATGCTATTTCTTTCGATTTAAGAAAACTTTGTTTTGAAGGCAGTCTAAATGATTTGACAATGACGATGAACGCGCAGCCTGCACTTTTGACTGTAAGTGTCATTGCTTATCAAGTTTATATGCAAGAAATAGGGATGGGACCCACTTATTTGGCTGGGCATAGTTTGGGAGAATATTCGGCTTTGGTATGCGCTGGTGTTCTATCTTTTCATGACGCTATTAAACTTGTGAGACAACGAGGGATCATTATGCACAATGCAGACCCGCATCAGCAAGGGACCATGGTGGCCATTTCACACATTCAATTAGACACACTTCAAAACATATGCGAAGAAGTTTCAACAAAAAAACACCCTGCCTGTGTGGCTTGTATGAACGCTGACCAACAGTTTGTCATTTCGGGACATCGGCACTCTATACAAGAAATTATTAAAAGGACAGAATCCCTGGGAACGAAACATTCTTATATCAATGTAAGTGGTCCCTATCATTCTCCCATGATGCAAACCGCAGCAGAACAATTCAAAGTTGAATTGGATCGATATCAATATGCCCATGCAAAATACCCGATTATTTCAAATGTTACAGCAGCACCCTATGAGTGTGATCGATCTGTCGTGGATTACTTAAACATGCAGATGACGATGCCTGTAAGATGGTCAGAGTCCATGCTTTATCTGGTTGAAAATGGGGTTACTGAAGTTATAGAGTTGGGTTCTAAACATGTGTTAGTTAGTCTTATGAGTAAAATAACGAAGCGTACTGTACCTTATTCCCTTGGTCAGCCTTCCGATTTACTAATGCTTACAAATACACAAGAAAGGAAAAATAAGCGGTTAACGATTCGTAAAAAGTTGTTATCAGAACTAATGGTAACCGCACTCATTTCACGGAATTATAACCAAGATTCGATAGCATATACCCAAACGGTTGAGCCGTTATTTCATCAATTACAACGGGTAAAGGAACAAATACACAAGAATGGATACGAACTCAGCGAAGAAGAGATAAATGATGCTCTACAGGTATGTCATTCGATTCTTACAGCGAAACAAATTTCAATAGATGAAACTGCGTTAATTAATGCAATTTAGTACGATTTTGTTTGCTCACAAGACCTCTAGAACATTCCAGGCTGTCTCATTATGAGGTGGTCTGTTTGTCGTTGGATACGCTCTGAAGTTGTTGAATATTCAGACGTTTTGTCATCAATATGTAAAAAAATGAGCTATTCAATCTCTATATTTTACCATATAGTAACAATAAATTGATTGATTTTACATATATTTCTATGGTAAAATTTTCTTGAAAATATGTGTAAATAATTAGATAAGCATGTTAGAGATGATTCATTTGGAGGAGAGATATGTATACTAATCAGTTTCAAACACTAGTGGATGTTATCCGCGACAGAGGTAAAATAACGGACCGCGGTATTCGTTTTATCGATGCGGACAAACGTGAAACTTTTATATCTTATCATCAATTATTTACTGAGGCACAAGGGTATTTAGGTTATCTACAAGCCATCGGAATTAAACCTAAACAAGAGATTATTTTTCAGATTCAAGAAAACAAACGGTTTTTAGTCGCATTCTGGGCTTGTATACTCGGTGGAATGATCCCTATCCCTGTAAGTATTGGTGAAGATGAAGAACAAAACTTGAAAGTATGCCGTATTTGGAATTTGCTAAATAACCCTTTCATGATTGCATCTGAGAATGTGCTGGATAAAATGAAGAGATTTGTTTTGGAACATGACATGCTTGATTTCCATCATCAATTAGAAGTCAGAACGGATATGATCCAAGACACCATATATCATTATGAATCTATTAATAATATAGTTGAACCTCAGTCTGATGACTTGGCATTTATTCAATTCTCTTCTGGATCAACCGGTGATCCCAAAGGCGTAATGCTCACCCATCGAAACCTGATTTATAATACTTGTGCTGCTATTAATGGCACACAAATTAGCTCAAACGATAGTTTTCTCTCCTGGATGCCCCTTACCCATGATATGGGTTTGATTGGATTTCATCTCGTACCCCTCGTGGCAGGAATTCATCAGTACTTGCTCCCAACGGAATTATTTATTCGCAAACCGATTCTATGGATGAAAAAAGTAAATGAACACAAAGCAACCATACTGTCTTCTCCTAACTTTGGTTATAAATACTTCCTGAATTTCTTTCGCGAAGACAAAGCGGAGGGATGGGATCTGTCATCTGTCAGAGTCATTTATAATGGGGCGGAACCTATATTACCCGAAGTGTGTGATGAATTCCTAAATGTATTGTCAGCATATCACTTAAAGAAAACAGCCATGTTTACCGTATATGGATTAGCAGAGGCCTCTGTTGCTGTCTCCTTTCCCAAGGTAGATGAAGAATTTACTGCGGTGTACGTTCACCGGGATCATCTGAACTTGGGGGAGCGTGTCATCGAAGTCGAGAAACATGCTGAACATGTAGCATCATTTGTTGCCGTTGGCGAAGCAATTGATTATTGCCATGTTAGAATTTGCGATGAGGAAATGAACAGTGTTCCCGATTTGGTTATTGGAAAAATTCAAATCAAGGGGGATAACGTCACCCAAGGTTATTATAATAATTCACTTGCAACGGAGAAGTTATTAACGCACGACGGGTGGGTGAATACAGGAGATCTGGGTTTTATCATGAACGGAAAACTGGTTGTAACAGGGCGGGAAAAAGACATTATCTTTATCAATGGTAAAAATGTTTATCCCCATGACATTGAACGTGTCGCCATACAATTAGATGATATTGAACTCGGAAGAGTTGCTGCTTGTGGTGTGTATGATTCGAATAGTCAAAGTGAAGAAATTATTGTGTTTGTCGTGTACAAAAAAAAGATTGAACACTTCTTGCCGCATGTTAAAGAAATCAAAAGACATCTATACAAACATGGGGGATGGAGTGTCAAAGAGGTACTGCCCATCAAAAAATTACCCAAAACAACAAGTGGGAAAATCCAGCGGTATCAGTTAGCCAAGCAGTATGAAGCAGGCAAATTCTCAACAGAATCTGCATTCATCCATGACTGGATCAAGAATGACAATGACAAGGCAAAAGAAAAGGCTGCTGTTTCGGTTCGAGTCATAGAACGTGAATTAACTTCACTATTTTCTGAAGTGCTGGTTGGGAAGAAGGTAGAACTTGAGGATAGCTATTTTGATATGGGTGCAACTTCATTACAGCTGGCCCAAATCGCTGAACGTATAGAACAAAAATACGGAGAAGAGCTTGCTGTTACGGACCTCTTTACCTATCCCTCGATAACTGAATTGGCAGCATATCTGGCTAGAGGATACAGTGAGACCATGCAAGTCAACAAAACTCAAGAGGATCATACGCCATCCAAAGATATTGCTATTATCGGTATGTCTTTGAATCTCCCTGGTGCATCAAATGCAAGCGATTTTTGGCGTGTTTTGGAAAATGGAACGCATAACATTTGGGACTACCCGGAAAGTCGGATAAAAGACGCAGCGGATTATATACAATCCATGCGAACCGAAATGAGCGAAATTCAATGGATCAAGGGTGGTTACTTGGATCAAATTGATCAATTCGACTATTCTTTCTTTGGCATAACCCCAAAAACTGCACAATTTATGGACCCGAATCAAAGGATGTTCTTGCAAACGGCATGGCATACGATTGAAGATGCCGGGTATGCAGGGGAAGGAATCAATGGAAGAAATGTGGGCGTGTACGTGGGATATTCCAAAGTTGGGTATGATTACGAACGGCTCGTGACGGCGAGTTACCCTGCAGAACTCAAAAATTATATCATTGGAAATTTACCATCTGTACTGGCGAGCAGAATTGCATATTTCTTGAATTTAAAAGGCCCGGCCTTAACGATTGATACCGCTTGTTCCTCCTCACTTGTTGCTGTTCACATGGCATGTAAAGGATTGGTCGCTGGAGACTGTGAAATGGCAATCGCAGGAGGCATTCGAACGGCATTATTACCGATAAGTATCGGACTGGATATGGAATCTCCAGATGCATTGACGAGAACGTTTAGCGAAGATGCCAACGGCACGGGATTTGGCGAAGGTGTTGGGTCGGTCATGTTGAAGCCAATGCAGCAAGCGATTAAGGACGGGGATCATATCTATGGTGTGATTAAGGGAAGTGCGATTAATCAGGATGGCAAGACGGTAGGAATCACAGCACCTAACCCGGAGTCACAAACCAATGTGATCGAACAGGCTTGGAAGGAAGCCGGTATTTCTCCTGATACGCTTAACTTTATTGAAGCACATGGAACAGGGACAAAATTAGGTGATCCGGTTGAATTCAATGCTTTGCGTAAAGCTTTTGAGAAATATACGGATCGGAAACAATTTTGTGCAATCGGATCTGCCAAAGCTAACATTGGACATGGCTTTGAAGCGGCGGGGATCGCTGGATTAATTAAATCTATTCTTATGTTTCAACATAGAAAGATTCCACCATTGGTTCACTTTGACAAGCCTAATCCCCTGCTTAAGTTTGAAGCTTCACCTTTTTATGTGAATCAGGAATTAATGGCTTTTGGTGAAGTAGAGGGTCCATTACGATGCGGGGTTAGTTCTTTTGGTTTCAGTGGTACCAATGCGCATGTGGTTCTCGAAGAATATGTTCCTTCCCCAACCGTAGATAAAAGAATGTCCCAAGAGCCTAATTTATTTGTTCTGTCTGCTGCCACGGAACGGGCGCTGGATGAATTGGTCAGAACGTATCATGAATATCTAACTGATCACACGGATGTTTCCATACAACAAATCTGTTATACAGCCAGTACGGGAAGGGCTAATCTGGATTATCGGCTTGCCATCGTAGTCACGAGTACACAAGAATTACATGAAAAATTGCAACGAATTGCAAGCGGAGAGGGTAAACTGCCAAATGTTTATTTTGGTTATGCCAAAAAAGACAAAACGCTTGTTAGCGATCATCTCTATGCTGGGGGAAAGGCAGAATCTTTAAATGAACTCGGTCAGCTATTTACACTGGGGGCAGTGATTGATTGGGAAAGGTTTTATAATCATGAAGTCATTCGGAAAATTCCATTGCCTCTATATCCATTTGAGCAGAAGCGGTGTTGGATTGAAGTCAAACATACGATACCAGCGGGACATAGGTCAGAGAGGAATGAGGTTCAAATGGAGATGAATACAAACGATATTGAATTAAAGATTAAAACAAGCATCAGTCGTGCATCTGGTTTGAAGTTGGAAGAGCTGGATCATCAAGCTCATTTTCTCCAAATGGGATTGGATTCCATCATTCTTGTGCAAATTCAAAAGGAGATCTCAGAGCTGTTCCGTTTGAATATCCCGATGGAAATGTTTTTTGAAACCCTTACAAATATTAATTCCTTAGTTAAATATGTGTCAGAGAATATAAAGCATAATGATGTATCTGAAAATATAAACAATCAAACAGTTCAGGAGCATACTGAACAACAAAATCTGGCATCTGTGAACAATATAAACACGGCAAAATCATCAGGGAATGTGTCGGAACAAATTGTGATGTCTGCCATTCAGCTCATGGAATCCCAATTAAAAAGTTTGAATGTGCTGTTAGGCGAGCAAATGACTGCTGTTCAATCGCCTCTTTTGGAGATGAAACAGCATGAAACCAAACATCATGAAACCAAACCAACCAAAGAGATCCAACCCAATTCGGAATCGAAGGAAGCCAAACCTTTTATACCGTATCAATCGTTGAAAATTCATGAAGAGAGTGGATTCTCAGCGCTTCAGAACCAGTATGTTGAACAATTTATAGCCAAGTATACCGCAAAGACAAAAAGCTCCAAATATAAAACGAGCCAAACTCGTTATGCCCATGCGAATAATCGCAATGTGTCCGGATTCCGTTCGTATTGGAAGGAAATGGTGTATCCTATCATTTCAACTCGTGCAGAGGGATCTAAGATATGGGATATGGACGGGAACGAGTATTTGGATCTGACGATGGGATTTGGTGTGAATCTATTTGGCCATAATCCAGCATTTATTCAAAATGTAATAGCAGACAGCCTCCAGGAACAGTTGCCTCCATTGGGCCCTATGTCAGACTTGGCAGGAGATGTCGCAGCTAAAATTTCCGAGCTAACGGGTGTAGAGCGTGTCGCATTTTATAATTCAGGAACAGAAGCTGTCATGGTTGCACTTCGTTTAGCGAGGGCAGCAACGGGGCGTTCCAAAGTTGTATTATTTTCAGGATCTTATCACGGTACACATGACGGCGTGTTGGGTATAGCGAATCCTGGGGATGCTTTATCGTCTGCGCTGCCTATGGCTCCTGGTATTGTACAAAGCGCTATGGAAGATTTGATTATTCTTAATTATAACCATCCACAATCCCTGGAAATGATTCAGAACCTGGGTGATGAATTGGCTGCTGTGCTTGTAGAGCCGGTGCAAAGTCGAAGACCTGATCTGCAGCCAACACAATTCTTGCGGGAACTTAGAGAGATCACGAAACAGTTTGGTATTGCACTTATTTTCGATGAGGTCATCACTGGATTCAGAATCGGTCTGGGTGGAGCACAGGATTGGTTTGGGGTTCAAGCCGATTTGGTTACGTATGGGAAAGTGGTCGGTGGCGGGCTGCCTATTGGCATAGTCGCGGGTAAAGCTGAATTTATGAATCCGGTAGATGGTGGAACCTGGAACTTTGGTGATGATTCTTACCCTTCCGATGCAGATAAGAAAACGTTTGTCGGTGGAACCTTCTGTACACACCCTCTTACGATGAGAGTGACGTTAACGGTACTGCAGTATCTTCAATCCGAAGCAGGAACTTTATATAAGGAATTAAATGAAAAAACAGATTATCTTGTTAAAGAATTAAATGCGTTTTTCAAAACAGCGAATGTACCGATGCAAATGGTGAACTATGGATCTTTATTTCGATTTATATCATTTGGAGATATGGAATTATTCTTCTACCATTTAATTTATAAAGGTTTATATATTTGGGAAGGCCGTAACTGTTTTATATCGACTGTTCATTCCATGGGTGACATGGATACGATAATCAGAATCGTGAAAGAGACGATCCATGAACTACGCGAGTGGGGGTTTATCCCTGGTGAATCGCCTGTTTCGGAATATCCGCTCTCTTTAGAGCAAAAACAATTATTGTTAACTTCATTACATGGGGAAGATGCGAATGCTGCATTAAATCAGAGTGTTATTTTAAAAATGACAGGTGGAATAAAGCCTTCCACACTGGATGAGGCCGTGAATCAGATCGCACAGCGTCATGAAGCCCTGAGAACAGTCATTCATGCCGATCGTGAAACACAACAAATCAGATCCGTAATGGAATTTCAATGTACATGGTTGGATTTCTCGGCATATGCAGGTGAGGATCAAGAACGGGAAATTTCCAATTGGTTATCTGCCGATGCAAATGAAGCCTTCGATTTACAGTCTGGGGAACCTCTATTTAGAATCACCTTGCTTAAAAAGGCAGCCGATCAATACCTTATGGTGCTGACATTTCATCATATTATTGTAGATGGCTGGTCGATTGCTGTATTCATTCAAGAGTTGGAACATACCTATTCTGCTCTGGTCCGAGGAGTTCCGATTCAATTACCTGAAGCCACTCCATTCAATGAGTATTTAAGATGGCAACGCCTTGAACATGAAAAAGGCTCATTTACCGAAGGAGTCCAGTTCTGGAAAGAACAATTTTCCTTATCCTATCCCAACATTTCACTTCCAACGGTACAGTCCGATGATGTGCCCAGGGGATATTCTGGTGAAAGGTATTCCATCCAGCTGGATCATCAATTAACAGAGTCTTTGCGAACGTTAAGTATAAATAATAAGAGCAGTTTGTTTGTAACGATGTTTGCAGCGTTTCATTTATATTTGCATCAACTAACAGGGCAGTCTCACCTTGTCATCGGCGTCCCTACAGCGGGTCAGTCTCATATGGGAAAAAATGCGCTGATTGGCAACTGTGTCAACATTGTACCTGTTCATCATGCCTTGTTAACGAAGCAGTCCGTCGTAGAGCATGTTCTTCAGCTCAAGGAAACGCTGGCTCTTGTCATGAAGCATCAGCATGTCCCACTGACTCTCGTATCCGAACAGCTTGCTCATATGACTGCACCGGATACCCGGATTTTATTCAATATGGACAGAACGATTCATCATCTTCAATTTGAAAATATCAAGACTGAATTCATGTCGTATCCGATCAAACATATTTCTTACGATTTATTTCTTAATATTACGGATGTTAGCCATGAATTGTATCTGGATTTTGATTACAATACCGATCTCATTGGACCTGAGATGATGAAATTGTGGTCCGAAGGATTTAAGGGTTTACTGCAAAATATGGTGAGTCATCCAGAGGCTGAAATTTCGTCTTTGACGTTGTTCTCATCCGAGCAACAGGATCAATTACAAGAGATGTACAATCGATTTGTTACGGAGCGTCTTCCTCACGTTAATCATGCAGCCATATTCGAGCCTCCAGTCAATGTAGTGGAGAAAAAGCTGGCTTTGATCTGGGTAGACGTATTATCCCTCGATCAAGTGGGGAGACATGATCACTTTTTTGATCTCGGAGGAAACTCGCTCAAGGCGACTGTAATGCTATCCAAGGTACATGAGCAGTTTCAACATAAAATTTCAATCGTTCAATTCTTCCAAAACCAACGTCTGAAAGAGCTTGCCAGTCTGATTACAGGCGAGAACGAGGAAACATTCATTCCAATCAAGGCATTGGACGTGAAGGAGTTCTATGAGACGTCAGCTGCACAACAGCGAATCTACTTTCTGGATCAATTTGAGCCTAATAGTGTGTTTCAGAACATGTGCGGCCATATCACGGTCACAGGAAATATCGATGAAGCTAAACTAATTTCGTCATTGGAACAAATCGTGCACCGTCACGAAGCTTTTCGCACCAGTTTCCATCTGATGGATGGAGAGCTTTACCAGCGTATTGCTCCAACGATTGATTTTGAAGTAAAACAATCTCAGGAAAGCTCTGCTTCATTCGAACAACATGTTAAGGCGTTTGCAAAACCATTTGATTGCTCCAAAGCGCCATTAATACGTGCCGAATTTATTCGTATAAACGATGATCATGCAGAGATTCTCATCGAGATGCATCATATTATATCGGACGGATATTCCGTTGGCATTCTTGCGAATGAACTGATCGATGTGTATGACGGAAGAAACATGCCGGAAATTGAGATTGAATACAAAGACTTTGCAGCTTGGCAGAAAGAATTTCTGGCGGGGGAGTCTTATAAGCAGCAAGAAAAATATTGGCTGGATCAATTCAAAGGAGAACTCCCGAACCTTAATCTGCCTACTGATTTTGTTCGGACACCTCTTTTGACTTCGGCAGGTTCAAGATTGTCATTTGTGTTGGACGCACACTTGAAGCAGTCGCTGGAGAAGCTTGCGAAACAAACGGGAACTACGATGTTTATGGTGTTATTGGCAGCGTATAATGTGCTGCTTCATCAATATACGGATCAAGAAGACTTGATTGTAGGTACACCAACATCAGGAAGAAACCATCGGGATGTCGAGAATATGATAGGTGTCTTTATCCAGACGGTAGCGATTCGATCACAGCCAGTGGGGAATAAGTCATTTCGATCCTATCTCGAGGAAATAAAAAAACAATCCCTGGATGCATTGGATAACCAGGACTATCTTTTTGACAATCTTGTAGAGAAATTAAACACACATCGTGATACCACTGGGACAGCACTTTTTAATACGATGTATATCTTCTTAAATACCGCGTTGAATCAACGGCAAGAACAGGATTGCAGCTTTAAAGTTAGAGAATTAAATGTCGGTGTATCGTTGTATGATCTGATGTTCATCGTTGAGGATGATAACGAGTGTCTGGAAATGCACTTTAATTACAAGACGGAGCTGTTTGAAAGGGATACCATCGACAGAATGAAAACACATCTGTTTAACATCCTCAGAGACATTGTGATCGAACCTGATATTGCCTTATCCGATATTCAAATGCTGTCTGAACATGAGCAGAACGTTCTTTTATATGACTTTAATGATGCCAACATAGAATATTCCCGGGATCAGGCCATCCAGGAATTATTCGAAGCACAGGTGGAACGGACACCCGATCAATTAGCCGTCGCTTTTGGAGATGAGCAATGGACGTATCATCAATTGAATGAACGGGCGAATCAGTTGGCATATACGCTTAGAGCTGAGGGAGTGCAGCAGGATCAATTTGTAGGTATTCTGACAGATCGTTCGATTGATATGATCGTTGGCATCTTTGGCATTCTAAAAGCAGGCGGGGCGTATGTACCGATTGATCCGGATTCTCCTGAAGAGCGTATCCGCTATATCCTGCATGATTCCGGGGCAACGTTGTTAGTTACGCAAAAGCATTTGAAGCAGTTGGTATCGTTTAATGGAAAAATGATTGATTTGGACGATGAAGAAACCTATGCAGCTAATCTGTCGAATCTGGAACCGGCAGGGAATTCCGAGCAGTTGGCTTATGTGATCTATACTTCAGGCACAACAGGCATGCCAAAAGGTGTGATGATCGAACATCGTCAGGTTCATCATTTGGTTAAAGCGTTGTACAGTCAAGTTATAGATGATCAGCATAGCGGGTTGCATGTCGCTTTACTTGCGCCTTACTATTTCGATGCATCTGTGAAGCAGATTTTTGGTGCACTACTGTCAGGACATGCCTTGTTTATTGTAGACAAGGACACGGTACTGGATGGACAAGATTTGATGAATTATTATCAGCACCACCAAATTGATTTGACGGACGGAACACCTGCACACCTGAAATTGCTTTCGAAGGCAAAAAACGTTCAAGGCATATCGCTAAAATATATGCTCATTGGCGGTGAAGCTCTTTCTCTGCAAAGTGTAAATCAAATCACATCATTATTTGCTCTCAATCATATAACGCCTCCAACCATAATTAATGTGTACGGTCCAACAGAATGTTGTGTGGATGTTGCGACATACCGTGTACTTCCAGAATACCTGGATACAGCGAATCAACGAGCTCACCTACCGATTGGTCGAACATTAGGAAATAATCGTCTGTATGTATTGAACAAACATGGCAAAGTTCAGCCTGTAGGCGTCGTAGGGGAATTATGTATCTCTGGCGATGGGGTTGGTAGAGGATACTTGAATTTACCTGAGCTGACAGCAGAAAAATTTGTACGTGATCCGTATGTCCAGGGAGCGACAATGTACAAAACGGGAGATTTGGTGAAATGGCTTCCCGATGGCCATATCGAGTATTTGGGAAGAATGGATCACCAGATTAAAATTCGCGGATACCGGATCGAAGTAGGGGAAGTCGAAGCAGCACTGTTAAAAATAGAGTGTGTGAAAGAAGTTATCGTTATGGCACATGAGGATGATCACGGGGACAAATCGTTATGTGCATACTTTACAGCGGATTCCACGCTGACGGTGGGAGAGTTAAAACAAAGCCTCTCTAAGGTGTTGCCGAATTACATGGTTCCAGCCTACTTTATACAATTGTATCACATGCCTTTGACATCGAACGGGAAAATCGATCGCAAATCGCTTCCGAGTCCAGAAGAAAACATACAAACGGGAAGTGAATATATAGAACCCCAAACGGGGGTGGAAAAACAGTTGCTGCCTATTTGGCAGGATGTGCTTGCGGTGAAAAAAATCAGTGTAAAAGATCTTTTTTTTGATGTAGGAGGCAACTCTTTACGTGCGACCAAGCTGGCCGCCAAAATCAATCAAAAGCTGAATATCCGCATATCGGTAAGAAACGTCTTTGAATGGCAGACCATCGAACAGATGGCTCAATCTATTGAACAAATGGAACAGGATGTATTAGTGTCCATTCCTCAGGTAGAGGAAAAAGAATATTATCCTATTTCTTCGGCGCAAATGAGAATGTACATTATGAGCATCAAAGCCGGCAAGGAACTCATGTACAACATGTCAGGTATGTTTATGTTGGAAGGATCGCTTGATCGGATCAGATTGGAAGAAGCATTCCAACAATTGATTCATCGTCATGAATCGCTTCGGACCGCATTCAAAGTCATACACGGAGAACCGAAACAGATCGTATATTCTGAAGTGAATTTTGGGATTGAATCGATCAAGTCAACGGAAGAAGAGATCGAAGACCAGATTGAACAATTTGTTCGATCATTTGATCTCGGGCAAGCACCTCTTATGAGAGTGAGGCTGATTGAACTTCAGCAGGAGCGTCATGTATTGCTGGTAGATCTCCACCATATCATTGCAGACGGACTATCTGTACAGCTTCTAATGACTGAACTTAGCCAGTTCTATAAGGGAGAGGAGCTATCTCCTCTTCGAATTCAATATAAGGACTATGCTGAATGGCAGCAAATACAGCTTCATAGTGAGTGGATGAAAAAGCAGGAGAAGTATTGGCTTACTGTGTTTGGTGAAAGTATCCCACTATTGGATCTGCCAACAGACTATGAAAGACCTGAAACCCTAAGCTATGCGGGAGATGTATTGGACATTGTTTTGGAGGAAGACCTCCTTCCAGGCTTGAGAAAAATGGAAGCTTTGACAGGAACAACGCTATACATGATTCTATTAGCCGCCTATACCATTCTGTTGTCTAAATACAGCGGACAAGAAGATATCATCGTGGGCACGCCGATTGCAGGCAGGACACATGCTGAGCTGGAGCCGGTCATGGGGATGTTCGTGAACACACTGGCTATTCGAAATTATCCTGCAGGGGATAAAACTTTTACGGAGTATCTGCTGGAAGTCAAAGAAAATATGTTGAACGCATATGAGAATCAGGATTATCCGTTTGAAGAATTGATTGAGAAAGTAAATGTAACCAAAGATGCTCGGAGGAATCCGTTGTTTGACACCATGTTTGTATTGCAGAATACAGATGCTTCAGAGATTCAGATGGATGGAGTAACCTGTAAGCCTTATGCTCCAAATACGAGAGTATCCAAATTCGATTTAACGCTGTATGTTACCGAATTGCAACACAAGTTAGAAGTGGCCTTTGAATACAGTACGATTTTATTTGAGAAAACAACGATTGAAGCGATGTCACAAAATCTGTTGGTCATATTAACAACCATTGCCAACGACCCTCATATTGAAATCAACAAGATTCAATTGGTTGAAGAATTATTAGATGGGGATACGCTGGCTGATCTAATTGAAGTAGATTTCTAAAATAACTAAAAATATAAATGTGATCGGGGTGCCGTATGTCTATTTTTAAGAAACAGGAATCGTATTGGGCAAGCCGATTTGAAGATGATGATCATCTTGTTCATTTGCCTTATTGCAAGACAACCTCCAAACACCCAGACGATACGCAGCACCAGAATGATATATATAAGTCTTTATCAGCCGATGTCTCATATAAAATCAAGTCCATGTCGCGCAATGCTCCTATGGCGATATATACGATCTTATTAACGGGAGTTCAGTGTCTGTTATATAAATACTCGAATGAAACCAAGATGATTATTGGCATACCAACGATGGAAGAAAAGAACAATGATCTATCGCTTTCGAATAAGGTTCTTGTCTTAAAAAATAATATCAATCATGTGATGTCATTCAAATCCTTATTTAATCAAGTGAAGACCAGTTTAACCGAAGCCATTCAGCATCAACGAATCCCTTTCAGAAAAATGGTTGAACGTTTAAATGTTCAGTATGATTCGAACCATGTACCTCTAATTCATACCTTGGTTTCGTTGAATGAAATTCATCCTGCCCTTGATGAAAATAACGTAAAAGCGGCGACAATGTTCCACTTTGATCTAGAGAACGACTCCATTCAGTTAAGATTAGTTTATGATGATGATCGTTATGATCGAGAGTATATGGTCCAAGTTGTAGAACATCTTGACCAATTGTTATCCGTTGTGCTGAACCAACCTGATCTGGAGTTAAGTCATGTCGATATGTTATCGGAGTTTCATCGAAACAAGCTGTTATTTGACTTTAACGATACAAGGGTGGGGTATCCACAGAACAAGACGATGCATCAATTATTTGAAGAACAGGTGGAACGAACACCGGACCATCCGGCAGTCGTATTTGAGAATAGACAGTTAACGTACAGAGAGTTAAATCAAAAATCCAACCAATTGGCCCGATTGCTTCAAGCTAAGGGGGTGCAGGCGGGTCAGTTCGTTGGCATTATGGCAGAGCGCTCACTTGAGATGATCATAGGTTTATTCGGTATTCTAAAAGCTGGCGGGGCATATGTCCCAATCGATCCGGAATATCCGCCAGATCGTATTCATTATATCCTTGAGGATTCAAAAGTGGCTTGGTTGCTGCATCAAAGTCATATACAGAAACCTGAACATTATGCAGGGACATTTGTCATTCTGGATTCTGAAATAAATCACCATGATCATCATTTAAGTTTGGAAGATGGAGCGATCTCCAGTGATTTGGCATACATGATCTACACGTCTGGAACAACAGGTCATCCCAAAGGCGTAATGATTGAACATGCCAGCATTGTGAATTCCCTGCAATGGAAATCGGATTTTTATCATTTTACCGGAGATGATCGGGTATTAATGCTGAATCCTTTCGTTTTTGATTCATTTATTACTCATTTCTTTGGTCCGATGATATCTGGCTCGACAGTGTACTTGTTAAACCAGCAACAGTGTAAAGATGCTGTAGCCATCAATACGATGATCAAAAAACAGGAGATCACGCACATTCAAAGTCCACCCAGTTTCTTGATGACACTGTTGGAACAAGTAAGCGCGGAAGATTGGAGATCCATGAAAAATGTGGTGGCTGCGGGAGAGAAGATTGTTCCTGCCTTAATACACAAATTACAGCGCATCAATCCACTGATTGAAGTGTGTAATGAATACGGTCCAACCGAAAATAGTGTTGTATCCACAGTTCTGTCGATCAAGTCGGCAGATCAAAATATCTCAATCGGGAAGCCTATTGCGAACAATAGAGTCTATATTTTAGGAGAACGGAATGAATTGCAGCCTATTGGAGTTCAGGGAGAATTATGTATAGCAGGAGCAGGGCTCTCCAAAGGTTATTTGAACCGTCCAGATCTGACTGCGGAGAAATTCGTAGATGATCCATTTGTTTCGGGAGCGAAAATGTACAAGACAGGTGACTTCGCAAGATGGCTGCCCGATGGGAACATAGAGTATATAGGAAGGGTAGATCATCAAGAGAAAATTCGTGGACACCGGATTGAACTTGGTGAAGTGGAGACGGCTCTTCTAAATAGTACCCAGATAAAAGAGGCCATCGTCATAGCCAGAGAAGATGAAACGGGAACGAAACAATTATGTGCGTACCTGGTAGGAGAGAATGCAATCACGATCGGGGAACTGCGGGAGGCGCTGTCCCAGCAGCTGCCAAACTACATGATTCCGTCCTATTTTGTACAGCTGGATCAGATGCCGCTCACGTCTAACGGGAAAATCGATCGCAAAGCTTTGCCTGCTCCCAAAGAACATATGTTGAAGGGCATGGAGTACGAAGCACCCCGAACGATGGTGGAACAACAACTTGTATCGATCTGGGAAGAGGTACTTGGGGTAGAGAACATCGGGATTTTGGATAATTTCTTCGAGCTTGGAGGAGATTCGATTAAATCCATTCAAGTTTCTTCGAGGTTATATCAAGCAGGTTACCAGGTGCAGATGGATCATCTGTTTAAAAATCCAACCATAGCAAGCTTAATTCCCTATGTCCAACCCATAAGTACCATGTCAGAACAGGGAATCATCACTGGAAAAGTGATGCTGACTCCAATCCAGCATTGGTTTTTTGAGCAATACAAGGTGGACGCCCATCATTATAATCAGTCCGTGATGTTGTATCGGAAAGAAGGTTTTCATGAAGCCACACTTCGCCATGTATTCGATAAACTGAGTGAGCATCATGATGCACTTCGTATGGTATATCGCCATACGGAGCGGGGGTATGAAGCGTGGAATGAAGGGTTGGCAAGGGAACCCTTATATACACTTGAAGTGATGGACTTTAAGTCATTAGCAGATCCGTCTCAAGAAATCGAGAAGAAGGCAAATGAAATGCAAAGCACGTTTACCTTGGAACGTGGACCTTTGATGAAGCTGGGCGTGTTTCAATGTGGAGATGGAGATCATTTACTAATCGTTATTCATCATCTAGTCATCGACGGGGTTTCGTGGCGAATTTTGATCGAAGACCTATCGAGGGGTTATGAACAATTAAGTGAGGGAGAACCCATTCAACTACCGCAAAAAACGGCTTCCTTTCAATTATGGGCAGAACAGCTCCAGTTGTATGCGAACAGTGATGCGATAACGCAAGAGATTGCATATTGGAATGAAATTGAACAAGCAAAATATAAGCCCTTACCTACAGATTTTAAAGCGGATCATGCACTGGAAAAAGACAGTGAAGAAATCACGATGGAATGGTCATCGGCAGAAACGGAGCAATTATTAAAACAAGCGAATCGTGCTTATAAAACGGAGATTAGCGATTTGCTGCTCAATGCACTAGGCATGTCTATTCACCAATGGACAGGCATGGATAAAGTGTTGGTCAATCTGGAGGGACATGGAAGAGAACAAATTATACCGGATCTCGATATTACACGAACGATCGGATGGTTTACAAGCCAGTATCCGGTTGTACTTGATATGGAAGCAAGTTCAAATATGTCTCTTTTCATCAAAACAAACAAAGAAATGATTCGTCAAATCCCTAAAAAAGGGATTGGTTATGGTATTTTACGATATTTAAGTGCACATCAGCAAGAAATGCCCTTTACCTTGAATCCTGAAATTAGTTTTAACTATTTAGGACAATTTGATCAGGATCTTCAGAATAGTGGGATGCAGATCTCTCCCTATCCAGGCGGAGCAACAGCAAGCGACAATCACAGAAGAAATGTTCTTATCAATATGAATGCCTTAATTGTGGAAGGCAAATTGACGTTGTCACTTCGGTATAGTCGCACCCAATATCAAAAAGAAACGATGGAGCGAGTGGTAACATATTTTAGAGATCATCTGCAAGAAATAGTGATGCATTGTGTGACAAAAGAGAAGCCGGAATGTACACCAAGTGATCTAACGTTAAAAGGAATTACGATTGAAGAATTAGAAGGATTTGTTCAAGAATCGGAACACATTGGTGAAATCGAAGATATATATGCTTTGTCACCGATGCAAAATGGGATGTTCTTTCATCATTTGCTTCATTCAAAGTCTGAAGCGTATTTCCTTCAAACCACGCTGGATCTTCATGGTTCGTTAGACGTGGAAGCTTTTACGAAGAGTCTGGATCAGTTGATGCAGCGTAATTCGATTCTCAGAACAAATTTTCATAGCAAATGGAAGAATGGACCTCTGCAAGTGGTATACCGTCATAAACGGAATGGGCTAATATACGAAGATTTGCGTGAGATGAATGAAGAAGATCGTGAAGCATACGTGGCAGAATATACAAGAGCAGATAAAATGAAAGGTTTCGACCTGTCTCAGGATGTGTTAATGCGTATTTCGATCTTGCGAACGGATGACCAAACCTATCGTTTCATTTGGAATTATCATCATATTTTGATGGATGGCTGGTGCCTGTCTCTTGTAATCCAGGAGTTGTTTGATGGATACTTTGTCCAGGAACAACGAAAACTGGAGGCAAAGAGTACGATTCCATACAAACACTATATTGAATGGCTGGACAACCAAGATCATGAAGAATCCCTGAAATACTGGAGTGACTATTTGCAAGGTTATGATGAGCAGACGACTTTGCCAAAAGAACATGCAATTACGAAGAGTGATGAATATCATTCAGAGCATATGATTTGTACACTTAGTCGGGAATTAACCGGACAAATCGCACAAGTCGCCAGTCAGAATCAGGTGACGCTGAATACGTTCATGCAGACAGCCTGGGGAATGTTGCTACAGATATATAACGGCAGTGAGGATGTTGTATTCGGAAGCGTGGTGTCGGGCAGACCTGCGGCGATTGTCGGAGTTGAGCGAATCATTGGTTTATTCATCAATACCATTCCTGTACGCGTTCAGACTAAAGGTAACGAGACATTTGCAGCGGTTATGAAACGGAATCAGGAACAAGCTGTGGCTTCGCATCCACATGACACGTATCCGTTATACGAGATTCAAGCGGAAACATCGCAAAAGCAAAATTTGATTGATCATATCCTGATATTCGAGAATTATCCTGTACAGGGCATTATGGAACAGTTTGGGGATCAGGAGGAGACAACTCTTCGGATTACGAATGTAGAAGCAGATGAACAAACGAATTATGACTTTAACCTGATTATTAAACCAGGCCAATCCATGAAATGTATGTTCTATTACAATGCTAACGTCTATGATCGGGCAAGCGTAGAACGCATTCAAGGTCATTTGATTCAGATGTTGAAGCAAGTGGTCAACAATCCGAATATTCCGATCCATGACATTGACTTGACGACAACACAGGAGAAAACACAAATTTTGGAACAGTTTAATGATTCAATGGCTGAATATCCAATGGACAAGACAATTCATGGACTGTTTGAGGAACAGGCGGCAAGGACTCCTGCACACGTTGCGGTTGTATTTGAGGATCAACATTTGAACTATCAAGGGCTGAACGAGAAAGCCAACCAATTGGCAAGAACGCTGAAGGCTAAAGGCATTCAAAATGATCAGTTAGTCGGGATCATCGCTGATCGTTCGCTAGACATGGTTGTAGGAATCCTTGCGATTTTGAAAGCGGGTGGTGCATACGTGCCGATTGATCCCGAATATCCAGAGGATCGTGTAAACTACATGCTTGAGGATTCGGGTGTACATGTATTATTGCTGCAAAGTCATTTGCAAGAACGCATCTCTTTTGCAGGAAAGGTCGTTTGCCTGGATCTATCTGAGTCCTATCATGAAGATCATTCCAACTTGGGAGTGACTGCTGCACCAACAGGCCTGGCATATGTAATTTATACCTCAGGAACAACAGGTAAACCAAAAGGGACATGTATTGAACATAAAAATGTGGTGCGATTGTTGTTCAATAGTAAAAATTTGTTTGATTTTAATGCATCAGATACATGGACATTATTCCATTCTTTTTGTTTTGATTTTTCGGTATGGGAAATGTATGGGGCATTGCTCTATGGCGGAAAACTGGTTATCGTACCTCAAATGACGGCAAAAAGTCCGGAACAATTTCTACAATTGTTAAAAGACGAGCAAGTGACGATATTGAATCAAACGCCAACGTATTTCTATCATCTTCTTCAGGAAGAACTGGCAGGTCATGCAGCAGATCTGAAATTAAGAAAAGTGATTTTTGGAGGAGAAGCCCTCAATCCCGTGTTATTGAAGGAATGGAAGCTGAAATATCCATTTATCCAGTTAATTAATATGTATGGGATAACCGAAACAACGGTTCATGTAACTTATAAGGAAATAACCGACATTGAAATACATGCTGGAAAGAGCAATATTGGAAAACCAATCCCGACGTTGCAGACCTATATTCTGGATAAACATCAACGCATTCAACCGATCGGTGTTCAGGGAGAATTAGTTGTAGCAGGTGAGGGCCTTGCCAGAGGTTATCTGAACCGGCCTGATTTAACCGCGGAGAAATTTGTTGATCACCCCTGGATTACAGAAGGGAAAATGTATCGCACAGGAGATGCCGCAAGATGGCTGCCGGATGGAAATATTGAATATCTGGGACGAATCGATCATCAAGTGAAAATTCGCGGTTACCGAATTGAGCTTGGCGAAGTGGAAACTGCGCTTTTGCAAATAGACTCCATTCAGGAAGCGGTCGTTATTGCCCGTGAGCATGAGGATGGTTCGAAGCAGTTGTGTGCGTACTGGAAAGGCGACGGCTCACTGACAGCGAAGAAAATCAGAATGGCATTATCTCATGAAATTCCGGATTATATGATCCCGTCTTATTTTGTTCAATTAGAGCATATACCGATAACTTCCAATGGAAAGGTTGACCGAAAGGCATTACCAACTCCACAAGAGCATATGCAAAAAGGCACCGAGTATATGGCGCCACAAAACGCTGTAGAACAAGCGATCGTCTCTGCCTGGGAAGCTGTGCTTGGTGTTCAAAAGGTTAGCACATCAGATCATTTCTTTGAACTCGGGGGCGATTCGATTAAATGTATTCAAGTTTCCTCACGACTGCTTCAAGCAGGGTATAAATTGGAAATGAAGCATTTCTTCACCTATCCGACAGTAGCAGAGTTGAGTGAACACGTTACATCTGTGAGTACTATTTCTGACCAAGGGGAAGTTACGGGACAAGTGATGCTGACACCTGTTCAGCGCTGGTTCTTTGATCAAAATATGGTGGACGCACATCATTACAATCAGGAAATGATGTTCTTTCGTGAAAAAGGGTTTGATGTCCGCTTTATTCACAGCATCATGGATAAGATCGTTAAACAGCATGATGCTCTCCGCATCCTTTATCGTCAAGCGACTGAAGGTGGATATGAAGCGTGGAATCGAGGGGCAGACGAAGATGGATTATACAGCCTTGAAATCGTTGACCTCAAAACAGAAGCAGATCCTGCATCGTTCATTGAAAATAAAGCAAAAGAAATTCAGAGTGGTATGGATCTGTCTCACGGGCCTTTGATCAAACTTGGGTTGTTCCAATGTGCTGAAGGGGATCACCTGCTTATTGCCATCCATCATTTGTTGGTAGACGGGGTTTCATGGCGTATTTTATATGAAGATATTCAGACAGGACATGATCAGTTCTTGAGAGGCCAAGAAATCCAGCTTCCTCAAAAAACGACCTCGTTTAAACAATGGGCAGAACAATTGTCTACGTTTGCAGACAGTGCGGCGATGAAGCAAGAGAATCCATACTGGAGTCGTGTGGAGCAGGCCCAGCTAAGCCCGCTGCCTAAAGATATGGATTGTGATGAGACGATTGGCAAAGATAGTGAAACGATCACCATTCATTGGACAGCAGCGGAAACGGAGCAATTATTAAAACAGACACATCATGCGTACCATACGGAAATTAATGATATATTGCTAACGGCATTGGGAATGGCAGTTCATGATTGGACAGGCATGGGAGAAATTCTTGTAAATCTGGAAGGGCACGGTAGAGAAGACATCCTGCCAGAGCTGGACATTACGCGTACAGTGGGATGGTTTACGAGCATGTACCCCGTTATGATTACGATGGAGTCCGGGGCTGACTTATCAAGGAGGATTAAGACCGTCAAGGAAAGACTGCGTCAGATCCCAACTAAAGGCATTGGTTACGGGATTTCAAGGTATTTGTCACATGGAAATGAAGGATTCAAGTTAGAGAAAAATCCCGAAATTAGTTTCAACTATATGGGACAGGTGAATCAGGATTCGGGCCAAGATGGCATTAAATTCTCGCATTATTCCAGCGGGCCATCCGTAAGTGAAAACAACAAGAGACCTTTTGTGCTGAATATCAATGGCATTGTTACAGAGGGTCGGTTGTCGCTGTCCATTAACTATAGTCAAAAACAATATCGCCGGGAAACGATGGAGCAATTGGCTTGTATCTATAAGGAAGATCTTAATAGAGTCGTTGAACATTGTGTAACGAAGGAACAAACCGAGCTTACGCCAAGTGATATTTCATGCAAGTCATTAACCATTGATCAATTGGATCAAATCGTGGAACAAACTGGGCACATCGGTCGAATCGAAAATGTGTACCCACTTACACCATTACAGAAGGAAATGTTGTACGAAAGTGAACGGAATCCAATTTCGGGCGCTTACTTTGTACAAATCATGTTTGATATGCGTGGAGATTTGGATGTTGCCTCTTTTGCGCAAAGTTTGGATCAACTAATGCAAAGGCATGCGATATTAAGAACTAATTTTTACAGTGATTTCGTGGACATCCCTCTTCAAATCGTGTATCAAGAGAAGAAATTTGAATTTAACTATGAAGATGTAGCTGGCAAAAGTGAGCTGCAAGGTAAAACGTATGTTGACGAGTATATTGAGCAGGACAAGGCAAGAGGATTTGACTTACAACGAGATTCGCTAATACGCATGTCTGTTTTACGAATAAAGCCTGAGGAATACCGCGTCATATGGAGTTTTCACCATATTTTGATGGACGGCTGGTGTATGTCTCTTGTAAGCAAAGAGATATTTGAAAATTATTTTGCGATTCGGGAAAATAGAAAGCCTCAAGTGACTCTATTAACACCGTATAGTCAATTCATTGAATGGCTGGAACAGCAAGATCATCAAGGTGCAATAAACTATTGGAGTCATTACCTGGAAGGTTATGAAGGGCAAACGAAATTGCCTGGAGAAAAAATCAAACTGAAACATGAAAGACAGGATTCCAGAACGCTAAACTGTTATTTGGATGATGTACTAATTGAGCAAATGAAACAGATTGCGGAACAGCAGCATGTAACGCTCCATACGTTAGTTCAGACTGCTTGGGGTGTATTGTTGCAGCAATACAATGAAAGCAATGATGTTGTATTCGGAAGTGTTGTATCGGGCAGACCGCCTGTTATTCCTGGGATCGAAAGTATGATTGGATTATTTATTAATGCGATTCCTGTTCGTATCCAGGCTCAGGCCGATGAGTCATTTATATCTTTAATGAAAAGGAATCAGGCACAAGCTGTGGAGTCACATGCATATGACACGTATTCGTTATATGATATTCAAAATCTGACCAAGCAAAAACAATCTCTGATTAACCATGTTGTTGTATATCAGAACTTCCCGGTAGAGCATCGAATGGAGAGTTTGGGTCAAAAAGGCGAAATACCGCTTGAAATTATGAATGTTGGGGGTACAGAACACAATAGTTTTGATTTTACTTTGATCGTCAAGCCCCATGAGAACATGAAGATCATATTGATGTATAATGCCAATGTGTATGACCTATCTACCGTTGAACAGATTCAAAAACACTTTATTTCCATGATTCAACAGGTGGTAAGTAACCCGGAAGTTAAAATAAACGAACTTGCGTTGAGTACGTCGAACATTTATTAATGGAAAAATAATGGGCCTCTCCAAAAGTGAGTTTCCTCCTCACTCAAAGCGCTAACGAATCTGACGCGTCTTAAGAGGTAGATTCGATGTGAACGGCAAACTTAAACGAACCTCAGTAACGTTATTTCATCATATCAGGGTGTCAGAACCTAAAAAACGACCCAATCGACGAAATAACGTCTCTGTGATTCGTTACACCATAGACTTGTGCAAATCAGAGCGAATAGCGTGTGCCAGGTTCATTAGAATAAAATAACTTTTATAAGGGATGTCCTCAGTCATGCTCATGACTTATGGCATCCCCTTTTTATGCTCCGTTAATGATGCAAGGAACTACCCGAAGCTGAGGATGGTTATGATTGAATGGAATGGATTTCCGTATACATTTTGATCGACCTTTTAACAATTCCTCTCTACTGACCGATATATAATAAGTACATCTATGTAATCAGAAAGTGAAAGGAGTGCAGAACATGGATATTGCAGCATTATCAATGGCGATGAGCCAAGCTTCAGTAGTGCAGTCGGCAAGCTTGCAAGTGATGTCGATTACAAAAGACATCGCACAGCAGCAAGGCCAGCAGATGGCGGAAATGTTGAAGTCAGTGCCTGCTCCTCATCCCAATCTGGGTGGAAGTCTCGATCTTTCGGTTTAGTTGAAATTACAGCATGTGTCCTCATGTAACACCCATTGCAGCAAGCAAAACCCAAACAGCTCCAATTCGAATGAATTGAAGCCGTTTGGGTTGTTTTTTTTCTAAATACTCATTCCCGAAATTACGATCCTTTTATTACGATCTTCTCAGCGAAACTTTGACAAACTTGGCAATCTGCCTTCAAAGGGCAGTGTGTCCTTCAATGTCCATAACTCATCGTAACTGGAAATCTGAAGATCGGCTTTGGACAAGTCCTGATTGCCTGATCCCGGATTACGATATCCGATACAGCGCATGCCTGCACTTTTGGCGGCCTGAACACCATTGCGCGAGTCCTCGATCACCAGACAATTCGAAGGGGATGCACCAATCATCTCAGCGGTGGTCAGGAAAATATCTGGTGCTGGCTTGCCGTTTGTAACTTCCTCACCTGTCATTCGCACCTCAAAGTATTGTCCAAGTCCGGTTTTGTCCATGATCAGATCAATCAGTGCACGTGGAGAGGAAGAAGCAACCGCTATGGGTACGTGTTGCTCATGCAGCCAGCTTAACCAGCGTTCCACGGAAGGCATTGCTGTGAGATTCGGATGGGCAAGCATCGTTTGCATCACATTATGCTGATGATAAGCAAATATTTCTTCCAGCGTAGCTGTCAGTTGATGTTTGTCCAATACTTGCTGCCACATGGATTCCAGCGTAACTCCAACATAGGTATGATGTTCTTCATCAGTCACCCTTGCTCCAAAATGGGTAAAAGAGCTGCGCTCAATCTCGAAATAAATCGGTTCGCTGTCAATCAGTACACCATCCATGTCAAAAATGACTGCTTGGATGATGTCATCATTGGGCGTTCCCAGTCCGTCAGACTCTTTGTTTGCTGCCATGCTGTATTCCTCCTCCAGGATTGTGTAAACATATATCTCTAATCTAACCCATTCATGGTTAACGTTCCACTTTAGAAACTGGAACCGCTGGATTGCAGCACAACTTTAATGGCATGTGAAGAGGCTTGAAGTGTGCGTCCCTGAATATCGCAGCCAAGTGTGCGGAATGCCTCTTCGTAATCCTCCAATGGGAAGGAGTGGGTGATGATTTTTTTTGCCGGAATAATCCCTTGTTCAATCATATAATGTGCGGTTGCAAATGTGCCCAGAGAATCAATGGAACCAATAATTTTCAGACTGCGGTCCACGACTTCTTTTGGATTAAAGGACGTATTTCCATCTCTTAGACCTACCAGCATCAGATAACCGCCGCTGGCGAGCTGGGAGAGCACTTGTGTGCCCACAACGCCCGTTGTATCAACAATCATATCGACCTGATGGGTTGCGGGTGACAGTGATTCTATTGCATTTTCGAAGGATGAATGAACTTCCCAACGATCTGGTGCAATAGAACCAGCAATGGCTAAGCGTTCTTCGGAGATGTCGACCAGACAGCCGGTAACCCCTTTGGAAGCGAGCGCGTAGCTGTACAGAATGCCAATCGGGCCTGCACCGAGGATGATTGTTCTGAAATTCGGCAGTAGATGAATCTGATTAATCCCCGTCAGCATACAGCTGAGCGGTTCCGTCAAAGTTGCTTCTTCATAGCTCACATGATCCTTCAATTTGTACAAAAAGCGATCTTCGGTCACATAATAATCTGTAAATGTTCCGTCAGCACTCACACCTGTCTCGGTAACAGACTTATGTGTGCAATGATTTTGTCTGCCTGTTCTGCACATGTCACATTGTCCGCAATAGTAGGTAGGATCGATCACAACACGGTCGCCCGGTTGTAATGTCGTTACCGCAGAGCCAACATCAATGACTTCCCCGGCAGACTCATGACCGAGAATGACAGAAGGAACCGCATGATATTTACCGCTGACGATGCCTAGATCGGTACCACATACGCCGGTTGCTCGAATACGAACCAACACCTGATTATCTCTTGTAATTTCCGGGACAGGCCGTTCCTCAAGCGCCACATCCCAAGCCGATTTGTATACCAATGCAAGCATGATATAACCTCCTAATAATAAAAATTATAATTCAGATTACACGATAACGAAGAGAACAGAACAAACATGTAGAAGCGTGAGCGTTCGCCTTTATCAACGGATTTTTCCCTTGGGAAAAGGGGAATCAAAAAATCCGGGGATAACAGCGATCGAAAGGTTGTTCTGTTTGCGTAGTGTTCGAGTGTAATATGAATTACTCACTAATGAACGCTGGCAAGCACCGAATCCAGCCGCTCTACAATCTCAACCAGCTCGTCTTCGGTTGTCGTAAGGGAAGGCCGGACCTTAACAACGTTACCGAAGCCATATCTTGAACTTCTCAAGATTAGATGCTCATCTGTAAAAGCACGGTCAACGATGGCATTGGTTTTGAGCGTATCGGGTTCATTACCGTCACCTACGATCTCTAACCCCCACATTAACCCGACACCACGAGCTTCCCCGATACTTGGGTATTTCGTAGCCAATTCATGCAGCAATTCACCCAGAATTTCACCTTTGCGTTTTACGGCATCCAGAAACCCGGGTTCGGATACCACTTCCAAGGTGGATTTGGCAGCGGTTACGGAGATCAGATTGCTTCCAGAGGTGAAGGAGTGTTCGTGCTTTTCGAGCACATTCAGCCGGGATTGCATTAATACCGCAGCAACAGGTACACCGATCCCGCCAAGACCTTTTGCAAGGGTAATCATATCAGGCTGGATATCAAACAGTTCGCTGGCGAACATGGTTCCGGTACGACCGATGCCTGTCTGCACTTCGTCAGCAATAAGAATAATATTGTACTCATCACACAGTTTACGCAGACGTTTGAAATATCCGGCGGGAGGGATGATGTTGCCGCCATTTCCAAGAATGGGTTCGATAATCATGCATGCGACTGAGCCGGAACTTGCATATTCTATCGCATCAGATATAGCTTCAACGCATTGATAGCCGCAGTCTATATTTGAGGATTTGAATGGGCAGCGATAACAGTATGGGGCAGGTACATGGACAGCGTTAGCCACAGCCGAATTGGGGAACCGTTTCCGCCGGAAGGCATTCCCCGAAATCCCGGTGGCAAATTGGGTCTGCCCATGATGGGACAGATACAGGCTGATGATGTCTGTTGATTCGGTATACTTCTGTGCAATTTTGGTTGCACATTCGTTGGCAGTTGAACCAGTGATATCCCGCATCCATCCGGCATTAATGTCGTTTGGAGCATATTCGATTAAGTGATCAAGTACTTCATTGACGTACGGTTCGGTGAAGGAGGAAGACATATGCGTCAGATTGCCGACTTGTTCCTGAATTTTGCTGACAACATGTGGGTGATTATAGCCCAGTGACAGATTGAACGTGCCCGACACGCCATCCAGGTATTCAACACCTGAATCGTCAATCAACTTAATCCCTTTTCCGGCTATGAAGCGGTTGTTGGTTAAAGTTTGCATACGATTTCCTCCAATATAATGGTGTACTAACTCGAACAAAGCTCAACAATCCCGGATGATGCGGGCATCACCTCCCTTAAGAAACGATGTTTACATTTCCTTACTATGTTGTGCGAGAGCAGTACGTACTGCATTATTTTTTACAGTCCATAGATGAGAGATCATCAATGTGAGCAGCAGGATCAGACAGAATCCGGCCAAAATCCAGATCGTATTCACGACAGGCCCTGTACTCATACTCCATCCAGTCACATACTGCAAGATGGCACCTCCAATACCACCCGATGCGATCAGGATACTGGTTGTCCGCTCGGTCATACCGGGAATCAGAACATTTGCGTAGACCAGTGCGATACAGAACAGCCCTGACATGAACAGACCGGTTCCGAAGATGAGCACATACGTTGCCCACTGTCCAGTTACAAATACCATAGCGACCGTAAACAAAAGCGTGCCAACCGTACTCCAGATCAGGAAAGGCATATAGTTGACGGCTTCCGCTATTTTCCCTGAGAAAAGACGACCGATGATCATCGCAATCCACAGGATGGAGACACTTAGCGATGCGACAGATTCCTGGAGCTGCAATCGTTCTACAAGAATGGAGGGCAGGAAGTTCATTAATCCCAGTTCCAGTCCCATGTAGATGAAAAAGAAGATGACAAAGATCGTAAGCAGACCAAGCTGTTTTCTAGAATATCGGCCTTTACCTGCTGAGTGTGCCACTGTATTCTCGCCAGCCTGTTCCAGATATAGTGCGGCTGAACGGGGCATAGTGATCCACAGCAGCATGAGAACGAGTGACAACACGGCCACTGTATAAAAAGTAAGATGCCACAGATCCATCCAGATAAATAAAGCAGCGACAGCGGGGATGAGAAGTGCTCCAAGAGCAAAGAACACATCAAGCTTGGACATCGCTACAGCCTTCTGATTTTCAGTGAATTCGATTGTGAATGCTCCAACGGAAGGCTCAATAATGCCTGAGCCAAAGCCGATGAGAATAGTAAGTAGAAGAACGCTAGTCCAAGATGGCAAAAGTCCGAGAACAGCATAAGCAGCTACAATACAGACCAGTGCAATCAGTAGCATAACTTTTCTTCCGATCCGGGCAGTCATTGAAGGAGCGACAAGAACCCCGACAAGAAATCCAAGGAACTGCAGGAATAACAAAAATCCGCCATCACTGTAACCGCGCTCATAATATGTCAATAAAACAGGGAGAAGTGCGCCGAGCACAACGCTGGTTATGCCGATTAACAGATAAAAACCGCAGCTTAGAGCGAATATTCTTTTCAAAAGCCCGCCTCCTAGTTGGATGAAATTTTTATATTATGTAATAAATGTTTATTTCATATATAACTTATACCATAAATGTGCAAATGTACATGCTTTTTGTTGTAAAATAATGTTAAATTTTGATGAGTAGAAATATTTCTCGTGCTAAGTTTTTTCTAAAACGATTTCGTGTCGAAAGGGTAGATATGATTTAATTCATATGACCTTTTAACAGGGTTTGGCATCTGTATTGATCGAGAATAGTAAAACGTGCATATAAAAAAACGTTCCCTGTCTAGGTAGACGGGAAACGTTCTGATTAGCCGTTTATATGATGATAACTGATCTCAACGTATCGCTGTTAAGCAGTCTGTACAAAGAAAATTCCATCCAATGGTGCGTGAGCAGACGCGGGACCACTTCGCAAAAATAAATAACCGTTTGCATCGGGAAGACCCAATATATCCTGATAAGGCTCAGGAAAATCTCCGGAATACATTTGACACACCAGTTGATATTCCTCTAGCAAATGGTCAATTCCTTTCACACCGTTTGGTAAAGCGGGAGAGAAAAATGAAAATGCAGGGAATGCCTGATCTTCTAACTCCATTTCAATCAAACGTACGCCGCTTAACGGAATGGGTGGAACGGGACATACGGAAGTGAGTGGATGCGAAGATACCGACACATAAGTGCATCCGGCAAGAATATTCTCGTTCCATTCCAGCTCATCTCCCGTATAGGTTACCTGATCCAGAAAATATTCGGAGGCGGAGTAGGTTGAGAAGACCGAGATATATTTATCTTGTGGTAAAGGTGGGATATGGGCCTGCTTTGAAAGTGTATTGCAATTGATGGAGAACAGATGTAATAAAGGCTGACCCTCAGGGTTGAGTGGCCAGTCGGAAACGTATGCCGTTTCTCCACCAATCCACATGCCAGAGTCTTGGTTGGGATCATCGGGGTCAACTGTAAATCGAGTAACTTTGTACATGAGAAACTCCCTCCAGCGTGTATTTTGGTTTTCCTATGTAGCGTTATATATGTTTTCATATAACCATTCATTGCTTCGTTTCAGTATAAATGAGATGATGTGGAATGAGAATCAGTACAAGGTACTAACTCTTGCTTGAAGTAAATTAACGTATCATTAATTCAACGAACCACCAGAAATATTACAGATGAGAAGTGGTGACACATGTTAATTAACAAATACATAAGTGAAACGGGATTCTGCTCCCGCAGGGAAACGAACCGATTAATTGCGGCCGGACGCATAACGATCAATGGCAGGGTATGTGAAAAAGGGGCGGAAGTTGAACCTCATGATGTGGTACTCATTGATGGGAAGGAGATTCCTCATAATGACAGCGAACCTGTCTACATTGCTCTGAACAAACCCATCGGTATTGTTTGCACAGCAGCAGCACATGTGGAAGGGAATATCATTCAATATATGAATTATCCTTCTCGCATATTTGCGATAGGCAGGCTGGATAAGGCATCTGAGGGGTTAATTTTGCTTACAAATGATGGAGGCATTGTGAACAAGATGATGCGTTCGGAGCATAATCATGATAAAGAATATGTAGTGACTGTAGACAAACCTATAACAGATGAATTTGTAAAGTCCATGTCTGAAGGCGTTGAAATTCTCGACGTGGTGACCAAGCCCTGCGAAGTGTATAGGCAAAGTGACAATGTATTTCGTATTATTCTGACACAGGGGCTCAACCTTCAAATTCGCAGAATGTGCAAAGCCTTGGGGTACCGAGTGTTGAAGCTTGAGCGCATCCGAATTATGAATATTAGGCTGGATCAACTGGAGAGGGGGCAATGGCGTCATCTGGAGCAAGAGGAACTGGAGATTCTGCTGTCTCAATTAAATGAGATAAAATGAATGACTTCTGCTCATGTCAACCGTGGCCAACCACGATATCCAGTTTTATCAGTAAAAAATGAAACAAACACTAATCCCTATGCGGATTAGTGTTTTTGTTGTTAAGCTTGTTTCCTGTTCTCTCTGAAATGTATGAGCCAAATAGGGTTAAGAACGCACCGAGTACAATCACCCAGGTTATCTGCTCTTGAAGAATCAGTGAAGACGACACAACAGTAATGACAGGCACCAGATAGATATATACACTCGTTTTGATAGCTCCGAGAAGATTCACAGCCCGGTTCCAGGTCACGAAACACAGCGCGGAGGCACCCAGACCGAGGTAGAGAATATTGGGGAGATTGGTCATATTCGTGAAGCGTCCGAGATCCCAATGGAATTCAAACAGGAACAGAGCTGGCAGCATGAAGATCAGGCCATAGAAGAATACTTTGCGGGTCGCACCAATGGTGTGATAACGAAGTTGGCCAATTTTCCGCATTAGTACAGAATATATCGCCCATACCGCAGGTGCTATAAAAGCAAGCAGATCACCTACCGGATTCAGTTGCAGAATGAAACTGCCGTTCAGCGCGATGAGTAGGATGCCGCTCAAGGCAATCCCAAATCCGATCAGAAAGCGGCGCGTTAACTTCTCACCATCCAAGAAGAAATTGGCGAGGACGGCAGTGAAGAACGGAGCGATGGAGACAATAACACCCACGTTGGAAGCGGTTGTGTAAAGCAGCGCAATATTTTCAATGAGAAAATATAACGTCACCCCGCATAAACCTGCTCCGATAAATAACCATTCTTCTCTGAATGAGGCGATCCGCAGTGAACGTGGATAGATCAATAACAGTACCAAATACCCGATCAGGAAACGGAAAAATAAAATTTCTACAGGAGTGAAATCAATCAACAAGACCTTTGTCGAGACAAACGTAGTTCCCCAGATCAATATGGTAAATAAGGCGAGCAAATGTCCGGTAGCGGCATTGGTGTTATGATGACTCGTCATACGAGGTTATCGATGGTTCGTTTCAATTCCGTATCATGGTTGAAGATACGTCTGTATTGCTTCGGCGTCAGCCCGATCAGTTTTTTGAAAAAATTCGTGAAATGGCTCTGGTCACTGAATCCTGTCTGTGCGGCTACTTCAATGGGAAGCAGGCCTTGTTCTAGCAGACGTTTGGCTTGATTAATGCGAATCGTTTCCAGGTAACGGTAAGGTGATATGCCTTTCTGGCGAGTGAATAAACGCAGCAGGTGATACTTACTCATCTCCGTCAGATCGGCTAACTCGTTCAGTGAGATGCTTTCCATGTAATGAGCTTCTATGTAATCACATATGCGTCTAATCTCTGTGGTAACATCCTGCGTGGATACAGGCGGTTCAGCATCCGAATAATCTCGCATTAATTGATCCAGCAGAAAGAGTAACAATTCTTCTTTGCAGAAATCGGATTGCTCCTCCAGAATCATCTGATGCAGCTCGTGCAGGGAACCCACAAGTTCACTTTGGTAGAGAACGGGGGATGTAAACCGTGGCAAGTAAGCTTGTCCAGTAATCTCTCTTGCATACTCTCGCATAACCTCAGGCTGGACGTTGATACAGCGATAATCGAGGGTTCTGCCATCGACCTGTTCGCAGGCATGAGGATCATGTGGATTAAAAACAATCATGTCGCCACTATTCAGAATGTATTCTTCGTTGTTGCAGACGAGGTGACGCTTGCCTTGCTCAATAAATCCAATGACGTAATAGTCATGAAAATGATTGGGAAACTTCTGCATAATGCCTTCAAATTGATAAGCTTCTAGCTGTAAGTCGGTATCAAAAACGACAGTCCGGACTTCCCGAGTCATGATGCACCTTCTTTCTGGTAAGTTAAGATCATTATAGGTTGCAAAGAAGGAATTTTCTTGAACGATATTGCTATTGCTCGAAGTGTCTGATTGGACAGATATCTCCAAAAAACAAAATACCCGCAATCCCGGAGGGAAAGCGAGCCCTTTGCTTAGTATAGTTGATTCATGAGTTCAAACCTATATAGGGGAGAAAAAATCTCTGGAACAATAAGTAATTGTTCTTAGTGTAACGTAGCGAGTGCTTCAGGTGTAAAAGCCTGTATCTCGGATACGCGTCCTTCGCGTATTTTGGCAGCCCATGCCGGATCACCAAGGAGTGCACGTCCCACAGCTACCAGATCAAATTCCTGTTGCTCATATCGCTTCATAAGTTCGCTCATACCTGGATGTTTTACTTCATTGCCTTCTGCTTCAGGCTCATCTGTCATACCTACAGAACCGACAGTTATCGTGGTTTGACCACTTAGCTTTCGCACCCACCCTGCAAATCCTAGATCAGATCCTTCAAACTCGGGCTCCCAGAAGCGTCGTGTCGAGCAGTGGAAGATATCTACACCTGCATCAACCAACAAACGAAGGAATTGTTCCAGTTCTTCCGGTGTGTCGAACAGTCTGGCTTGATAATCATTCATCTTCCATTGGGAAATTCGCATCGCAATAGGGAAATCAGGACCTACCGCAGCACGCACTGCCATGACAAGTTCAACCGCGAATTGAGTTCTTTTCTTAAGGTCACCACCATAGCGGTCCGTTCTCCTATTCGTTGTTTTCCAGAAAAACTGATCGATTAGAAAACCGTGTGCACCGTGAAGTTCAATTCCGTCAAAACCAATACTTTGTGCATTGGCTGCTGCATCTGCATAGGCTTGAATCACAGTTGCGATCTCTGCCTCCGTCATGGGCGCACCTACTTGAGTACCTTCCATATCAACTCCCGATGGACTCAGTGATACAGCTTCCGGGTGTGGGTCAGATCCTGAAGGACGAACGATTCCCATGTGTAAAATCTGCGGAAAAATCTTGCCGCCGGCTTCATGGACTTGTTTGACCACTTCAGCCCAGCCTTGAAGAGCTGCTTCTCCATACATATGAGGGATTCTAGGTTCACTTGATGCAGAGGGATGGTCAATGGTTGCACCTTCGGTAATAATAAGTCCAACACCATGCTCGGCACGTCGACGATAATATGCGGCTACGTCTGAGCCAGGGACACCGTCCGGGGAAAAAGCACGAGCCATGGGGGACATGACGATGCGTGAGGACAGGGTTAGCTTTGAAACAGTGTATGTTTGAAACAAACGCTCTGTAGAAATAATGTTATATTGTGGATTACTCAAAATATACACCTCCATTATGTTGTACCTCTCAGTGGGTACGAGTGCAATGTTAACAAGGTCTATAGGCATGCTCAACCAACAATCGGAGCATTTTGTTACTTAAGCGAAAGACACGGATTATTGTATGGTGTCTTTGCACTTACTTTCACTTGTTGAACAAATAACACTTATCTATAATGAAGGAGTCTAACCAAATATTTTGTTTACAAAGGAGGATTGGGGCATGTCTGGTGTATTGTCTCCAAACTCGGATGATCCACGTGTAATCCGCACGCGTCAATTAATTCTTGATGCGTTTTTAAACCAATTAAATCTTAAAAATTTCAACAGCATTACGATTCAAAACATTACGGAACAAGCCACAATTAACAGAGCTACTTTCTACGCCCATTTTCAGGATAAATATGCACTGCTTGAAGCCTTGTTATCGGATGCTTTTATGGAATATGTAACGAAAAGGGTGGACCCGGATGCCCGGTTATCAGCCGAAACCATACAGCAGCTTATATTCTCATTATGTGATTATCACGTCTCAAGTAATGGATGCATCAAGAAATATGAGACGGTTGCACCAATTATTGAAGAGAATATCAAGACACAGCTGGAGCAATTCCTTCTTGAATTAATGAGCAAAGTAGCGGGGGATGTAGATCCCAAAACGCTGAAAATTACGGCAACCATGCTAAGCTGGTCCATCTATGGAATGACATATCGTTGGAATATTGAGGGCGGACAGGAATCTCCGGCTGAATTAGCCAACAGAGTGGTCCCCTATATGATGGGCGGATTGGAATTGTTGAATTAACTTCATTTCACGAAATTTCATTTACTATTCGAATGGACATAGGAGGAATAACAAGATGTTTGAACATTTGGTTGTTTTTAAATTTAACGATAAAACCACACTAGCCAAACAGCAGGAATGGGTGGATCAATTGCTCGCGTTACAGGAACAAATACCGGGGATTGTCGGGCTGACCGCAGGGATCAATGCAACGGAAGAAACGGACCGTATTCAAGGTTATACCATTGGATTGAGAGTGACGTTTGAAGATCAGGAGGCATTGCGAGCTTATGGCCCACATCCTGCTCATCAGGCATTTGTAGCTTCCCTCGAAGGTTGGGTGGAAGATGTCATTGTAGTTGATTATGCGATATAAAGCCACGATATCAGAGGGTTAACGAATATAGGAGTTGAAGATTCCCATGTGTTTAATTTTATTTGCTTACAACATGCATCCAAAGTATCCGCTTATATTGGGATCAAATAGGGATGAATTCTATCACAGACCTACGGCTCAAGCACACTATTGGGAAGATCATCCTCATATATTGGCTGGCCGCGATTTGTCGAAAATGGGAACCTGGATGGGCGTAACCACAGAGGGGCGTCTGGCTGCTGTCACGAATTATCGTGATCCAAATGAAGATTTACATGCCAAGGGCTCAAGAGGAGATCTGGTTGCTGATTTTTTGAAGGGAACGTCCACACCTGAGCAATATATACAACATGCGGAGAGAAGTCGCAATGATTATCCTGGCTATAATTTGTTAGTGGGTGATCCTGACGACCTCTATTATTATTCTAATGTGGGTAATGTTGTGATGAAGTTGAAACCGGGAATATACGGGATTAGTAATCACTTGATTAATACCGATTGGCCCAAGGTGAAACGTGGGAAAGAAGGGCTGGAGAAAATCATCCAAGGGGAGGACGAAGCTACCCTGACAGAGCAAATATTAGGTTTGCTGCAAATGGCAGACCCTTCAGTGGATGAGCTTCTCCCCCATACAGGTGTTCCATTGGAATGGGAGCGTTTGCTTTCTCCAATCTTTGTTAGAAGTGAGAAATTCGACTATGGGACCAGAGCTTCATCCGTTGTTCTGATGAACAGAGAAGAAGTGTTTTTTACGGAGAAGGTTCACCAGAACGGAGAGGTAATGGAGCAACGTTTTAACATTAAGCCTCTCAACTGGACAAGCTGAGAATATGAAACAAGTGATATTCAGCCCTTATGCATTAACGTGTCAACTTATATAACGCGACATAAACGGTATGAGAGTACCTTTTGTATAACATGCCCAATTTAAGTTGGGCTCTTTATCTCTTATCACAATTCTATGTTATGAATCATGGAACTTCCCTGAATAGTTTATATAATGTGAATCAACATAACATGATTTTGCAGCGGTTCAGTTGATTCTAATTTCAGGGGGGCAACGTGGGATGAAAGAAACCAAAAAGATGAGAGTTTTTTCACTGGGGATTCAGCACGTACTCGCGATGTATGCGGGGGCAATTCTGGTGCCTTTGCTTGTGGGCAGAGCACTAAATCTGACTGCAGAGCAGTTAGCGTATCTGGTATCCATTGACCTGTTAACGTGTGGGATTGCAACATGGCTTCAGGCTCGGAAAGGAAAGTACTTGGGTATTGGTCTGCCAGCGGTGCTCGGAAGTTCTTTTGTAGCGGTGACACCGATGATTGCGATTGGATCGCAATACGGAATTCCTGCCATATATGGGTCGATCATTGCAGCGGGTTTATTTATCGTCATCTTTGCTGTGTTTTTTAGCAAAATCGTCAAATTGTTTCCGCCAGTTGTGATTGGTACAGTGGTAACGATCATCGGTCTTGCGTTAATTCCAACCGGTATTAAAAACATGGCGGGTGGAGCAAACAGCGAGAATTTTGGAAGTTTGGACAATTTGGCCCTTTCATTTGGTGTATTACTGTTCATTCTAATCCTGAATCGATATGCTCGCGGTTTTGTTAAATCCCTGGCTGTTCTCCTTGGTATTATCGTGGGGACCCTCATCGCAGCCATCATGGGAAAAGTGAATTTTGCCTCTGTACAGGAAGCCTCCTGGTTCCATTTACCTCAACCCTTTTACTTCGGATGGCCTACTTTCGAAATCGGCCCAATCATCACAATGATTATTGTAGGTACAGTCGTTATCATCGAATCAACAGGTGTATTTATGGCTTTGAGCAAAATCTGTGATCAACCGATCAACGAAAAAGATCTGGCACGGGGATATCGCGCAGAAGGTCTCGCGTTTGTCTTGGGCGGCATATTTAATGCTTTTCCATATAATACATTTGCACAGAATGTTGGTTTGGTTCAGCTCTCCAAAGTGAAAACGACCAATGTTGTTGTTGCAGCCGGAGGTATCCTGGTCTTTCTGGGACTCATTCCAAAGGTAGCTGCTTTTGCAACCATTATTCCAAGTGCTGTCCTCGGAGGAGCAACTGTTGTCCTGTTTGGAATGGTCGTCTCATCCGGGATCAAAATGCTGCAAAACGTTGACTTCGGCAAACAATCCAATCTATTAATCGTGGCTTGCTCCGTTTCGCTTGGGCTCGGTGTTACTGCTGTACCCGATCTGTTTGCCCAGCTTCCTCAAAGTATTCGGATTATTGTTAGCGATGGTATCATCACGGGAAGCCTGTCTGCTATCCTGCTTAATGTCTTCTTTAACCTTACCTTCAAAAAAGAAAGCTTGCCTGTACAACCAGTACAGGTTCAGGAAGCACACACGTAATCCTTGTAATAACAGACATGTCATCGGGTAAACGGAATCGATCCAAGACGGTTTTTCTGGGAAGTGGAATGAAAGGGCATGACTCCACTTGGCAAAGAAACCTCTTGGATTTTTTTGTGCTTACGATTCATGAGGAATGCAAAAGGCATGCAAATATGCTAAAGTTTCATCAAGAACATTTTATATGTTCCCTACATTGAATTTCCATGCGACTACATAAATGAGCATTGCTTCACAAGGCTAAAATAAAACCAAGGGATATCCTCTGGGTACAGAAAAGGAGTTGTGAGCACCATGCAACAAGAGACATCGAACAAAGGCTGGAATTTGGACAATAGTTATGCGCAGTTACCGCAACCCTTTTTTACAAGTCAGGGCGCAGTACCTGTTGAATCACCAAAGCTAATCATTTTTAATAGACTGCTTGCATCCAGCTTGGGACTGGATGTGGAGTCTCTTGACAGTGAGGAAGGAGCGCAAATTTTTGCAGGTAACCTGATTCCAGAAGGGGCCGAGCCCTTAGCTCAAGCCTACGCAGGACATCAATTCGGCAATTTTAACATGCTTGGAGATGGACGGGCTCTTCTGCTGGGTGAACAGATTACGCCACAGGGCGAGCGAGTGGATATCCAGCTGAAAGGTTCAGGGAGAACACCGTACTCTCGTGGAGGAGATGGACGTGCTGCTGTAGGGCCCATGTTGCGAGAATATATTATTAGTGAAGCGATGTATGCACTGGGTATTCCAACGACACGCAGTCTGGCTGTGGTGTCTACAGGAGAAAACATTATCCGCGAAACAGAGCGGCCTGGGGCCATATTGACCCGGGTGGCTTCCAGTCATATTCGGGTAGCAACCTTCCAGTATGCAGCTAGATGGGGGTCTATCGACGATCTTCGAGCGTTGGCTGATTACACGTTGAATCGACATTTTCCTGAGGTTGCTCAGGCCAAAAACCGTTATCTTCTACTCCTTCAGGAAGTGATTAAGCGGCAAGCGGCTCTCATTGCCCAGTGGCAGCATGTTGGATTCATTCATGGCGTGATGAACACGGATAACATGGCTATTAGTGGTGAGACCATCGATTATGGTCCATGCGCTTTTATGGATGCGTACAATCCTTCGACCGTATTTAGCTCCATTGACAGACAAGGCCGCTATGCTTATGGCAATCAACCGTATATAGCAGGATGGAATTTGGCTCGATTTGCCGAGACACTTCTGCCGTTGTTGCATGAAGATGAAGAACAGGCGGTGCAACTCGCGCAGGATGCTATCGCACAATTTTCTGAATTGTACCATCATCACTGGCTCAAGGGGATGCGTGCCAAATTGGGCTTGTTGGATGAAGAGGCCGAAGATGAGGCCTTGATCAAGGAGCTTCTTGAACTCATGGAGAAGCATAGTGCAGATTACACCAATACGTTCCTAGCATTGACCTTTGATACATTGCAAGGAACAGCTTTGTTTGGCACGACAGAATTTGCTGAATGGCATGAGCAGTGGCAAGCGAGATTGGACAGACAGCAGGGGGAGAAGGAAGTCTCTAAGCAGTTGATGAGAACAAGCAATCCAGCCGTCATTCCCCGCAATCATCGGGTCGAAGAAGCGCTTGAGCGAGCAGAGAATCATGGAGATCTTAGCGTGATGGAGAAGCTTTTGGCAGTTCTTTCAGATCCGTTCGCGCACTCACCTGAGCAGGCTGAATATGCCGAACTACCTGCACAATGCAATACTTCGTACCAAACTTTTTGTGGGACCTGATTGAACAATACGGAAGAAGAGGCTGCCTTCGGCAGCTTTTTCATTTTTTCATTCTGTCATCGATGTTATTTTTATATAGGCAGGTGCATTCATGTCCAACATGTTAAGCAAACAACAATTGGCAGACATCCTTTTACAGCTTTTAGAGCGTACATCTCTCCGTAGGGAACAGATGCAGAACTATGTTAACCGCTTGTTTGAGACCTTTAAATGCGATGGTGTGCCCTATGTAGAGAATGGAGAAGATGCGTATATTGTTCGAATATACGAACGTGGTCTCGTCTCATTGGAGAAACGGGTGAAACAGCCGGATGAAGTCGTCTATTGGCTGCTGGAGGATATTATTTTCACCGCGACGCATGTAGGGTTGTTGGAAAGATATGGCGTGGATAATAAACAGACGCATTTGAACTACACAAATGAAGTGATGAATGAACTAAACAGGGGTGTTCAGGAAGCCTTCCAGCAGATCGGTGATCCGTACTTACATTGGTATCAGACGGGTAAACGTCAGGAGTTAGAGGGCATGAAATAAATAAAAATGAGGTGTGTTACATGAGCGAGCAAGATATTAATGATGTATGGTATGACTATGCTGTGTTATTTGTCGAAAAAAAGAATAAATCTGAACAGGGCTGGGCTTCGTTGACTTCGGACGAGCAGGATATTGCTGCTTTATGGCTTTTAGAGGCGGATGTCTTTAATGGCGGTTTTATTCAGTTTTTCTGTAACTGGGGGGAAGAGGTATACCGTTACGCGTTGCGGGCATTACATACCATTGGTGCGACTCAAGTCGTGGAGATTATAACGGCAGCATACGGCTGCATGGAGCATCTGAAAGAGGATGAAAGGCTTACCGAACTGTGGGATATTCCTAAATTACTGACAAAGGAACAAGAGGACCAGTTAGATGCGCTGGATCAGCAATTTTGGAATAATGAGGATCAGATTGCGGAGAAAGCCTATGGTTATTATCACGGAAAATTGAACATGATGATTATATAATCTGGTTTCAATTATGCATCCGTTGTTCTGTTCAAAGATTGCATACTTGGCCTTGCAATGACTGGAACGTTCGGCTATACTTGCTATAAATTGAATACATGAATCACGTTGATAGAGCGCAGTAGCGGCTTTGTCCCTGTTACAGAAAGTCAGGGGTTGATGGAACCTGATACATACAAGGGCTGCGAATTACACTCTGGAGTACTTGGGTAATGCCAAGCGGATGGGCAAACGATATATTGCCAAAAGTGGTATGGATAACGTGTTAAGATCACGTGTTGTCCATGCAATTTGGGTGGTACCACGGTTATGATAATCGTCCCTGTGTCTAATGAAGACAAGGAGGCGATTTTTTTGTGTCCAAAAAAGCCGCTCCAGCGTGTAATTTCGTAATTTAACGTAGATCATGACTGAATCTTGAGGATAGAAAAGGGGTTATACGAATGAATATTATTGATGAACTACAGTGGCGTGACGCCATTAACCAGCAGACGGATGCAGAGGGACTACGTGAATTGACTGAAACGAAATCCGTTTCTTTGTACTGCGGCGTTGACCCTACGGGGGATAGCATGCATATCGGACATCTCATTCCCTTCATGATGCTGAAAAGGTTTCAACTGGCAGGACATCGTCCGGTTATTTTGATTGGTGGAGCTACAGGCACGATTGGTGACCCAAGTGGTCGTCAGACAGAGCGTTCTCTGCAAACGATGGAGCAAGTGCAGGAGAATGTGGATGCACTGACAGCGCAGATGAAGAAGTTGTTCGTAACAGACGGTGATAATCAGGTTCGCATGGTGAACAACTACGATTGGACACACAAAATCAATGTCATTGAATTCTTACGTGACTACGGCAAAAACTTTAACCTCAACACGATGCTTGCTAAGGATGTAGTTGCGAGCAGACTGGAAGGCGGAATCTCGTTCACCGAGTTTTCATACCAGATCCTTCAATCTCTCGACTACCTGCACCTGTTCCAAAATGAAGATGTACAGCTTCAAATCGGCGGTTCTGATCAATGGGGGAATATCACGAGTGGTCTTGATCTGATTCGTAAAAAAGAAGGATCTGAAGCGAAGGCGTACGGTCTGACCATTCCGCTCATGCTCAAATCCGACGGTACGAAATTTGGTAAAACAGCTGGCGGCGCAATCTGGCTTGATCCAAACAAAACGACACCATTTGAGTTCTACCAGTTCTGGGCAAATACAGATGACCGTGATGTGATCAAATACTTGAAATACTTTACCTTCCTGAGCAAAGAAGAAATTGAAGCTTTGGCTGAAAAGGTAGAGACAGAGCCACATAGACGTGAAGCACAGAAAGCACTCGCGGAAGAAATGACAAAATTTGTTCACGGCGAAGAAATGCTCGAACAGGCTAAACGTATTACAGCGGCGCTGTTCAGTGGTGATATCCGTTCCCTGACAGCTGATGAAATCGAACAGGGCTTCAAGGAAATGCCAACATTTGAGACGGATGGCGAAGCGAAAAATATCGTCGACTGGCTCGTAGATCTGGGGCTGGAGCCATCCAAACGCCAGGCGCGTGAGGATGTCACTAAAGGCGCAATCTCCATGAACGGTGAGAAAATCACAGAGCTTGAATTTACAGTCTCGGCAGAGCATGCCATTGGCGGTAAATTCATCATTATCCGTAAAGGTAAGAAGAACTACAGCCTGGTCAAACTTCAATCGTAGTTTCCTAGAAATAGTACGTAACACAGGCACGTATAGAGACTAAAATAGACACACAAATAAAGATACAAATACAGAAACAAAAAGACCGTCTTCCATCTCTGTCAGGCGACAGAAGGGAGACGGTCTTTAGTATAAGAAGTCATTGCTTGACCTATAGTTTATTGATTAACGATCGCTGTGATTTCTTCATCCAGATCAAGTCGTACATTCTCACGGTACGCCCGGATGTTGTATTCACTGTGCAGGTAACGAAGAATCGCTTCAATCATATTGGACTCGACCAGATATTGACTGCGTCCTTGGATCCAAACTTCAGCGGAATAACCTGTATCTTCTTCCCAGCTCAGTTCTACATTCACATCGGTTGGACGTACACCCTTACGTTCTGCCATATGAATACAGATTGCATTCACAATTTCATCCATGCTCAGAACCATAGAGATTAGTACCGTCCGTTTCTGTTACGGTCATCATCACGATCATTGCGACGGTCATAACGACCATCCGCTGCAGGTTTGCGACGATTGGAGATGGCTCTGAAGAGTGCCATAGCCAGCATAACAATCAACATGATCGCTGCAACGTTCACGAGCAATCCAAGGATGTTACCCAGGGCGCCCATGCCACCGAACAGTCCGCCGAACATCATACCAGCAAGACCACCAAGCATCATGCCTTTCATGAAGCCTCCGCCACCGCCGAAGAATCCACCACCACGGGTTGCAGCTGCACCAGTACCGGAGTTATTACCGGAATTGGATTGATTCACGTTGTTGTTGGAGTCGGATTTCTTAGGAGTGTTGGTATAACTTTTTGTACCGGATTTGAATCCGCCACCACGTCTTGCATCTGCAGAATCCGGATTCGTTACTCCCACTGTTGCGAACAATAATGTAAAGGCCATAAATACCATCATTAGATGTTTAACTCCGAATTTTTTCTTCATTGTAAAGATCGTAACCCCCCGATTAATTTGTTTGAATCGCCCAAAAATGGGCCTTACTCATGTAATACGGTCAACTTGCAGGAACGTTTCAAATTTTATTAAATTTCTGAAACGCTTGGACTTGGGTCTTGAATTGCAGCTTGGCCATCAAGCAATTGGGTAACCCAATGACACCATTCCAGGCCTGTTTGTGCATGCATTAACCCTTTTTGTACCAGGATGTAGCTTCCAAAATCTCGGTTGCCTACACGAAGATTATCCTGAGGTATACGTGACTTCAGATCCTCGAAATAACGTATGCGTTCCATAAACCAGCTTTTACGCTCGTTAAGAATGCGTCTCATGCTTCCGTCTTCCGCTATGCCAACACACAAAATACGCAAATTAAATTCATCGCGTGTAACCGGTGCGGTAACAGGAGTAATCATCCATTCCAAGAGCTTTTCAATGCCTTTTTCCGTAACTGCGTACATTTTCTTGTCCGGTTTGTCAGACTGTTGTACCCAGCGGGAGGCCAATAACTCATCGTTTTCCATCTTGGACAGGAGTGGGTAGATCTGGCTGTGTTTCGCCTGCCAATGCGGCTGGATCTTCAGCATCAGATCATAGCCCGATGACTCCTCGCGGGTAAGCAGCCCGAGCAATCCGTAGGAAAGTATGTTCATGCACATGTCTCCTTAATATTAGGGCTAGGTCAGAGAGAACAATCGGTTTTACTTTCTTTGACCGCTTTCATAAAAAGTGTACACTGAAACTGTATGGTTTGACAACCTGACAGAACAACTGCCTTAATTTAGACAAAAAAAAGTGCGAACCATAAGGTCCGCACTCCAAACCATTTAGAGAGATGCCTGTTGTCCATATCCCTCAGCGACAAGATCAAGCTCACCTGTAGCAGAATCGATAACCATGCCGTGGACGGGTACATTGGGAGGAAGTAAAGGATGCTTCTTGATCACTTCCACAGTATGTTTTACCCCTTCTTCGACGCTGTCAAACCCACGCAACCATTTTTGCAAACGGATGCCCGAATTCTCCAGAGTAGTCATGACTTCTTCCGATACACCACGCTCTACCATATGTCCAATCATGGTCTCAGCGTGAAGGGAAGCCATGCCACATTCCGTATGTCCAACTACCAGGACTTCATCTGCACCCAGTTCATAGATGGCGACAAGTACACTACGCATTACACTCCCGAAAGGCTGAGAGATAATTGCGCCTGCGTTTTTGATGATTTTCACATCACCGTTTTTCAGGTTCATGGCCTTGGGCAGCATTTCCACCAGACGTGTATCCATACAAGTGATGATAACCATCTTTTTGGTTGGAAACTTGCCAGCCGTATACTTTTCGTATTCTTTGGTCTCGACAAATGATTTGTTGTAAGCCAAAATCTCTTGAATGTTGTTCATGTCCATTGCCTCCTGTTATCCAATACGACGAGCACGGCCACTTGCATATGATGCAGCTTGTCCTACGCGCCTTTGCTTTAATAGTATTTCACGGTCAGCAGATGGCATTACTCCAACCCTTTAGAGGTTGTTCAAAAAGTCCACTTTTGATTACAAATGATGCGTGAGGGCATCATCAGCATCGAAGTTGAGCACCATTTCTATCTTCTCGGTAATGAAAACCAGACTTTTTGAACACGTATCTTTAGGAGAACAATGCAATTTTCATCTGTTAAAAGTTGATTATACGCAATGCAAAAAGTATCATCAATAGGGTATAACATTTTTTTTGAAGAGGTGAACGATAACAATGGATAAACAAACACAGGAACATTTGGAATCCTTCCGTAATCTGGCTCGTAAAATCAAGAGTTACCATGAAGCCATTGGTTTGCTTCACTGGGATCTGCGTACAGGTGCGCCGAAAAAAGGCGTTCCGACTCGTTCGGAGACGCTGGGTATGTTGTCCACCGAAGCATTCAAGCTGCAAACCTCAGCTGACATGAAGACTTACCTGGATGCATTAACAACTCCAGCGGTATTGGAACAGCTCGAAGATATAGATCGTCGTCTGGTTGAAGATTGCAAGAAAGAATATGATCGCAGTCAGTCTGTACCACCTGAGAAAGTACAAGCTTATACCGTGCTAACAGCCAAGTCGGAAACGGCATGGGAAGATGCCAAGCATAACAGTGATTTTGCAGGGTTCTCACCTTATCTGACAGATATCGTTAAGCTCAAACAAGAGTTTATTGATTATTGGGGTGTGAAGGATACCCGTTATGATACGCTGCTTGATATGTATGAACCGGATCTGACGGTTGAGAAAGTGGACGCTGTGTTCGCCCGCCTCAAAGCACGTTTGGTGCCTCTACAAGAGAAGATTAATGCTTCAGAAAACAAGCCCAATACAGAGTTCCTGAATCAATTGTTTGACACCAAACAGCAGGAAAAATTCAGTCTGTTCATCCTGGAACAAATGGGCTATGACTTTGAAGCTGGACGATTGGATGAGAGTGTTCATCCTTTTGCAACGGGTCTAAACCCGGGGGATGTGCGGATCACAACACATTATCTGCAAGATGATGTAGCAAGCGCAGTCTTCAGTTCGTTGCATGAGGGCGGACATGCCCTGTACGAGCAAAATATTGATGACAGTCTGGCGGGTACCCTTCTTGCCGAAGGAACGTCCATGGGGATTCATGAGTCTCAGTCCCGTTTATGGGAAAACATGATTGGTCGCAGCCTGCCATTCTGGACACGTTATTACAAAGATTTGCAGCAGCATTTCCCGCAATTGAGCGAGGTTGAACTGGAAGATTTCTATCGTGCAATCAACCGCGTAGAGAGTTCACTCATTCGGATTGAAGCGGATGAACTGACCTATAACCTGCATATTATTATCCGATATGAGATTGAGAAAATGTTATTCAACGATGGTCTGGAAGTGAAAGACCTGCCGGAGACCTGGAATGCAAAATACAAGGAATACCTCGGTATAATGCCAACGAATGATGGAGATGGCGTTCTTCAGGATGTTCACTGGTCCGGTGGTGACTTTGGTTACTTTGCATCGTATTCTCTGGGTAATATGTATGCAGCTCAAATTCTACATACATTGCGTAAGGAAATGCCGGAGTTTGATACCCTTATTGCCGAAGGTAATCTGATTCCAATTAAGGAATGGCTTACAGACAAGATCTATCGGTATGGTAGAAGTCGCACACCTTCCGAATTGATTGTTGCCGTAACGGGTGAAGAATTGAACCCGGATTATCTGGCCGATTATCTGGAAGCCAAATATGCCGAGATTTACAAGCTGTAGATATCCTATAAATAACATATTAAATAACATTTAGAAGAGCTGAAGAGTCGGGTATTATTGCCCGGCTCTTTTTTGCATTCAAGTTCTTAACCTTTTGCTGGGCATCGGCATATCCATAATAGAGAGAAACTGCTGAAACCAGTGAAGGAGGGAAACAACATGAAATACACGCCATGGTTCGTCCGGGGCATCGTTATTCTGCTGATTATTATTGTGGCGCTCACCAGCTGTAATAAGGAAGATAATGAAGCCAAAATTACGATTGGCGAAGTGACTCGTTCGGTATTTTATGCACCGGAGTATGTGGCCGTGGCTCAAGGCTTTTTTGAGGAGCAGGGGCTTGAGGTGGACATTCAGACGACTGCTGGCGGTGACAAAACGATGGCAGCATTACTCGCAGGTTCGGTGGATATCGCCCTGGTAGGAGCGGAGACGTCCATATACGTGTATCAACAGGGAGCGGAAGATCCGGTCATTAATTTTGCCCAGCTCACCCAGACGGATGGTACTTTTCTGTTCGCTCGTAACACGGAAGGCAGCTTTGAATGGGATCAACTGAGGGATTCCACATTTCTCGGTCAACGTAAAGGCGGCATGCCACAAATGGCAGGGGAGTTCGCACTGAACAAACATGGCATTGATCCGCAAAGTGATCTGGAGCTGATTCAAAATGTGGACTTTGCAAATATTGCGTCTGCTTTTGCCTCAGGCACGGGAGATTATGTTCAACTGTTTGAACCCCAGGCATCCATCTTTGAACAAGAAGGTCGGGGCAAGGTTGTTGCATCGTTTGGAACAGAAAGTGGTCTTCTGCCTTACACCGTCTTCATGACGAAACAGAGTTATCTTAACGACAATAAGGATGTCGTACAGAAGTTTACGAATGGTCTGCACAAAGCGCAGGCATGGGTGGATTCCCATACGGCTGAAGAGATTGCTGAAGTCATTTCTCCTTTTTTCAAAGACATCGATCCAGCCATTTTGGTAAGCAGTGTGAACCGTTATAAGGAACAGGGCAGCTACGCAACAGACCCGATCATTGATGAGGAAGAGTGGAACAATCTGCTTGATGTCATGAGTGCCGCCGGCGAGTTGAAAGAACGCGTGAATTTGAATGCCATTGTAGATAATGCCTATGCGGAAGAAGTTACGAAATCTAAGTGATGGGTATTCAGGAAAGGAAGTGAGCAGAATGCCTGAATCCGAAAGTGTGATCCGACTGGAGGGGATCTCTCAAGTATACGTCAGCGAGCGGGAAGCTTCATTGGTGATTGAAGACTTGAGTCTGGAGATCCAAAAAGGAGAGTTCGTCAGTCTGGTTGGACCGAGTGGATGCGGTAAAACGACATTGTTGTCGATCATCGCCGGGCTGCTCACACCCACCCGAGGAGAGGTTAAGGTTAAAGGCAAACTCGTTGGTGGCCCCTCTGCACAGATTGGTTATATGCTTCAACAGGACTATCTGTTTCCATGGCGGACCATTCTGGATAATGCATTGATTGGTCTTGAACTGACAGGCAGACTGGATGAACGGAGCCGTGAGCGTGTACGGGAACTGCTGGTAAGCATGGGGTTGGCAGGAACGGAGAATCAGTACCCTTCAGAGCTTTCAGGGGGCATGAGACAGCGAGTAGCTCTGGTGCGCACGTTGGCAACCGATCCGGGAATTTTATTATTGGATGAACCATTCTCAGCACTTGATTATCAAACCAAGTTGCAATTGGAGGATCTGGTCTCGGACACGTTAAAACAGTTTGGTAAAACATCCGTACTTGTCACCCATGATTTGTCTGAAGCGATTGCGGTCAGTGACCGCGTCATTGTACTGGATCGCAATCCGGGCCGCATCCGTCGTGAATTTATCATTCCCGATGTAATTCGTAAATCTCAGCCGTTTCATGCCAGGGAGCAAGAAGGATTTAATGCGTTGTTTCAGGCGTTGTGGAGTGAACTGGATCAGTCCGGGGGAGGTGAGGAAGACGCGTGAATCCAATGAATCCGAAGCAGGAAAAGCGTGACGAATGGATGGGGCAGCTGCATCGGAATCATATTCAGCAGGTGGCCAGATGGCGACATCAAGTGCTTGCCGTACAGTTATCTATGCTAGTATGTATGTTTTTGCTATGGGAAGTGGCAGGCAGACTCCGTTGGATAGATGTACTGTTATTCAGTTATCCGAGTAAGGTTTTTGCCCAGATTGGCAAGGACATCGCTAGTGGCGAGTTGTGGGCACATGTTGGGGTAACCGTAGGGGAAACGGCAGTTGGCTTTTTACTGGGAACACTGGTGGGCACCTTGCTTGCGGTTTTAATTTGGTGGTCTCCTTTTTTGTCCAAAGTGCTGGACCCCTATATGGTTGTGTTTAACAGTATGCCAAAGGTAGCCCTTGGCCCGATCTTTATTGTTATGTTTGGCGCTGGTTTTACGGCAATTGTTATGACTACGCTGTCCATCACGGTCATTATTACAACACTGGTGGTGTATAACAGCTTCAATGAAGTGGATCCCAATTATATTAAGGTCATTCGTACGTTTGGTGGAGACCGTTCCGAGATTTTTACGAAAGTTGTATTACCTGCTTCTTTTCCGGCGATTGTATCGACCTTAAAAGTGAACGTTGGCATGGCTTGGGTGGGTGTAATTGTGGGTGAGTTTCTGGTCGCCAAACAAGGGCTAGGTTATCTCATTATCTACGGATTTCAGGTATTCAACTTCACACTTGTATTATCAAGTCTGTTAATTATTGCTGCCGTTGCAACAGCCATGTACCAACTTGTTGTCTATGCAGAACGTAAAATGCTGGCTGGCCGCAGGTGATTCGGACGTGTTTTACTCGTAATGTGACCGGGTATGATATGTATACAATTTCACAAGGGGTGTCACGTTGCCCGATACCGTAAAATCAAGTACCATATTTAGTATGAATATTCCGCGCAGATCCGGAATGAATGCGATGATTGGAGAAGAGGGCCTTGAGGTTCTGTCGCAACGATCTAACTTGCCAGCGTCCCTCATTCGGGGCGTGTTGCTGTGACCGGCATGCATGCGCATGTCGGTTGATGTCGTCTAGTTTACATTTGGATGAGACATACTAGTCATGATAAATGAATGAGGCGACGAGCTGGCTAAGAATTTTTTTGCAGCTTAGAGGAGATGGAATGTTAAATGGGTTTTAGGGTAATTAAAACCGCAATCGCCGCATTAATGGCTGTATTGATTGCGGACTGGTGTCGCTTGCCGGGACCAACATCAGCGGGATTGCTTGCCATTCTTGGCGTGGATGTAACGAGAAAAAGAAGTATTCGCACCATATCGGCTCGATTTTTTGCTTCCGTAGTTGGACTTTTATTTGCAAGTGTACTTTTTCACTTTCTAGGCTTCCATTATTGGGTGCTGGCCGTATACATATTGATCGCATTCCCGGTTATTGTCCGGGTAGGCTTCAAGGAAGGTATTGTAACAGGTTCGGTCGTGGTATTTCGGGTGTTCGGCGGCGGGGAAATGGACGTGCATGTCGTCCTCGTACAAATTGCTTTGCTGTTAATTGGTCTTGGTTCCGCAATGGCGGTTAACCTGGCCTATATGCCGGCAGCTGATCCACAGATGCTACGCATTCGCAAACGAATCGATGAACTCTTCTCGAAGATTTTCAAGGAATTCGCAGCCACGCTGCGTAATCCCAATGAAGCATGGGCGGGGAGAGAGCTTATTGAAGCTGATAAAGCTATACTTGGCGGTATCGATGCAGCCAAGCGTTCTCTGGAGAATCAGGTGATTCATCCGAATGAGGAATGGAGTGTCTACTTCTATATGCGCAAAACGCAGCTGGACTCCATCCAGCATATGATGCATCTGGTGTCCCAGATCTATCAGAAGATGCCACATGCGGAAATGGTATCGGAGCTGTTCGATCAGCTTAGTCAGGATGTACTTACTGAATCCTACACCGGACGAACTGAAAAACTTCTTGCAGATGTGCAAGAAGAATTCAAACGTATGGAGCTGCCGGATACAAGGGAAGAATTCGAGATTCGTTCCGCAATTCTCCAGCTGTGCCGTGAACTCGCGCTGTATCTGAAAGTCGCGAAGAAGGACAAAGCGCCGTCCCCAATCTCGGACCGGTCCCAATCTACAAACGAATAATAGAAAATAGTTGTCACCCTAGACGAATGCCCTGCATACACTTGTAGTGAATGATTGTATGGAGGAGGTTTAAAGATGTCATTGAGTCATAAACATCAATGTAGAGAGATTATCACGAAGGCGATCTGCGGCAAAGGTCGTAAGTTCTCTACCGTAACACATACCGTGACTCCGCCAAATGGTCCGACAAGTATTTTGGGGGCTTGGATTATCAACCACCAATATGAAGCCGTATCAGCGGGTGACGGAATTGAAGTTATTGGTACTTACGATATCAACATTTGGTATTCCTACGACAAGAATTCTCAGACGGATGTAGCCAAAGAAACGGTCTCGTATGTAGAACATGTGCCTTTGTCCTATCTGGACCCGAAACACCGGACTTCCACAGTGGAGGTATCTGCGGATGCAACGCAGGAACCTAGCTGTGTGGAAGCCACAGTATCAGCAGGTGGAAGCAGTGTAATTATCCGGGTAGAACGGGAATTCGCTGTAGAACTCGTTGCCGAGACTAAAGTTTGTGTGAAGGTCTGCACAGATGGTTGCGGTGATTACGAAGACAAGGACTATGACTTTGGCAGTGGCGATGGAGATTATGACGATCTCGATCCCGATCTGCTCGACGATGAGCTGTGAGTTTGATTCATCATGTATTTGTTAACCTAAGGTATCATATGCGCCAGAAGGCGCGATGAAGAGGGCGTAAGCCCTCTTTCTTCTTAAATATTGAAAAATGGGTGTTAACGAGCCTCGCAATATGCATGGAATACCTTTCACGGGAAGGCTCCGCATTGCGGGGTTATTTTTATTTTAGTTGCATGATCCGGGAGGGGGGACGTCATGAAGGTGTTAGAACAAGCGGAGGAGGCACTACTCCGATATGAAAGGATGACTTCTGGAGAACGTACAGAACGGTTGAAACAGGCAGGCATTGAAGTATTGTCACTGCACGATCGGCGTAAACGCGAACCAGGCTTGCGTGTGCGCTATGATGTAGAGATAAGTTGTCTGCAGGCGATCCGGATCAAGCGCAAGGATACTAGTGGCATGGGAGGGGCACAGGAAACTCTGTTGGAACGTGAATTGAGTTCAACCTTGTTCAAGCGCATAGAACGACTTGCGATCAAAACGCTGTATACGCTAGGACTGGATCATGGAGCTGTTCGGATGGAATCCTCAGGGAACGGCGGTTGTGCAGTTATTTCGATCGATCCGAGTCCGTGGAAAGGGGTGAGCAACCTTGCTGTTACCTATAGGGAAAGCTGGAAGCAGCATCAGGAACTGCTGGATGAGGAACTGAGTCACAGACCCATTCCAATACTCGGCATGGACCCCGAGTTCCTTCTGGTTCAGATGCCAGAATCTAAAATCGTACCCGCCTCCAAATTTCTTGAACGTACCGGAATGGCAGGCTGTGATTCCGTGACGATTGGTGGACGGCGCATATATCCTGTTGCCGAACTGAGACCGGCTCCCAGCTCCGAACCACGAGAACTGCTGGCCCATCTGATGAGGGCATTCGCAGCAGCCTCGCGTAGCATTAGTGATCACTCGCTCATCTGGCAGGCAGGAGGGATGCCACAGCGGGGGTTACCTCTAGGCGGTCATATTCATTTTAGCGGTGTGAATCTTACCGGGGAGCTGCTTCGTGCACTGGACAATTATCTGGCATTGCCACTGGCATTTCTGCAAGACCCGCGTGGATCCGGAAGACGGCCACGTTATGGAGCACTTGGGGATTTTCGCCTGAAATCCTACGGTGGGTTTGAGTATCGTACCTTACCCAGCTTTCTTGTGTCGCCCCTTGTTGCAAAGGGCGTTGTGGCCTTGGCAGGTCTAATCGCGAGCGGGTATACTCAATTACGGCAGCGTCCGTTGGAGAAAGCTGAAGTTCATGCCGCTTTTTATGAAGGAAAGCGCGAAGTAATCAAGGAATACATTCCAGCTCTGGCAGATGATCTGAAGAAGTTGGAGGGATATGCACGTTATGAACGGTATGCGTCACCGTTACTCCTTCAATTAAAACTGGGAAGAACCTGGGATGAGAGCCGTGATATTCGCAAACTCTGGAATATTCGGGCAGGTTCATGAAGTACGGACGTTTTTTTGATATAATAAGAAACAAGTCTTTTATAAGTGCGAGTTCAAAAAGAACGGTTTTCAGTACCGAGAAGATGAGATGAAGCTAGAAATGGAGTAGCGGAGCGTAGGAAAACTACGTGAGCAACGGACATTTCGGCTGAATGCCATATTCGACGCTGATGATGCCACTAGGCATCCTTCGTAATCAAAAGCGGACTTTTTGAACAACCTTTATAAGTTATAGCTACGGAAGATATGGAGCAGCAACCCTTGAAGGAAGTGGCGATTAGCCAACACATAAGGCGGAGGCGCAAACACAGTGCCTGACCGTCTTATTGTCCTTCCAGGACGCGTTTCTTCCTGACATTATAGGAACGGGATGGAGGATATTCATCATGGCTCAGTATACGCCAATGATTCAACAATATTTGCAAGTGAAGGCCGAAGCACAAGATGCTTTTCTATTTTTTAGACTGGGTGACTTCTATGAACTGTTCTTCGAGGATGCGATTAATGCTGCTCGTGAACTAGAGATCACGCTGACCGCACGTAACGGAGGCACGGATGACAAAATTCCGATGTGCGGTGTACCTTATCATTCGGCTGACAATTACATACAGCGTCTGATTGAAAAAGGATATAAAGTTGCGATATGTGAACAGATGGAAGATGCGAGTGTAACCAAAGGTATGGTACGACGCGAAATTGTACGTGTGGTTACACCCGGAACGGTGATGGAAGGCAAAACGCTGGGGGATAAATCCAACAACTACATGGTCTGTCTTACAGGTAATCAAAATACGCTGGCTCTCGCTGCCTGTGATCTGTCAACGGGTGAGTTGTATGTGACATCCGTGCCCTATTCCAAGGAATGGCTTAAGGATGAAATCGGCATCTACGAACCATCCGAGCTGGTGGGGGATGCAGCACTGCTTGAAACGGTAGAAGCCGAGGCGTCTCCAATCGGTCGCCCTGTGGTCTACACGTCGTGGACAAAGAATAAGGAAGATCTGGTCCGTCAGCAGTTTGGCGAGGCTGTGTGGGCAAGATTAGAGCCTGAACGTCAGGCATGCATTGCACGTCTTTTCTCCTATTTGAGTGAGACACAGAAACGTTCTCTGGGGCAATTAACTCAGATCTCTACCTATGAGCCCGATCATTACATGATCTTGGACCCGTTTACCCGCCGGAACCTGGAATTGGTGGAAACCGTGCGTGAACGCTCCAAAAAAGGTTCATTACTCTGGTTGCTTGATCGGACAGAGACATCCATGGGTGCAAGAATGCTGCGTCGCTGGGTCGATAAGCCATTATTGCAAAAAGGGAAGATTAATGAGCGTCTTGAAGCAGTGGATACGCTGTACAACCAGTTTATATTGCGTGAGGATCTGCGGGCAGAACTCAAAGACATCTATGATCTGGAGCGCTTGGTAGGCCGGATTGCGTTTGGTAATGCCAATGGTCGTGACCTGAATGCGCTCAAGTCATCGCTGGAGAAAATTCCAGGACTACGTCAGCATTGCGCAGGATCATCTTCTGCAACATTGCAGCATATTGCCGAAACGATGGATGATTGCAATGATCTGCGTGAAGCTATCGGGCAAGCCATTGTGGACGAGCCGCCGGTATCGGTAAGGGACGGAGGTCTGATTCGTGAAGGGTACCATGAACGTCTGGATGAATTGCGTGAGGCTTCGGTCAACGGGAAACAGTGGATTGCAGAGCTGGAAGCGCGAGAGCGTGAGGCGACAGGCATTCGATCGCTGAAGATTGGATATAACAAAGTGTTTGGTTATTATATCGAGATCACCAAATCCAATCTGTCCGCATTGCCAGAGGGACGTTATGAACGTAAACAGACACTTGCCAATGCAGAACGTTACATTACGCCGGAGTTGAAGGAAAAAGAGACGCTAATTCTCGAAGCTCAGGACAAAATGGTTGATATTGAATATGGACTTTTTGCGGAACTGCGCGAGCGGCTGAACAAAGAGATTGCAAGATTGCAAAAGCTGGCCGAACAGGTAGCCGAAATTGATGTGTATCAATCTTTTGCGGTGATTAGTGCTGAGCGAAACTTTGTACGGCCTACGTTGACCGACGGTTATGATCTGGTTGTGGAAGAAGGACGCCATCCGGTTGTCGAGGCTGTCATGCGAGATGGCGCATTTATTGCCAACCATACGGCAATGACCAAGGAAGAGGCACGTATTCTGCTGATTACTGGACCAAATATGGCTGGTAAGAGTACGTACATGCGACAGGTCGCTTTAATTTCCATTTTGGCGCAAGTGGGTTGCTTTGTGCCAGCGGGTCAGGCGGAGGTGCCGATCATGGATCGCATTTTCACACGGATCGGTGCCGCGGATGATCTCATTGGTGGACAGAGCACATTCATGGTGGAGATGGCCGACATTCAGGTCATGACGGACAAAGCCACACCACGCAGTCTGATTATTATCGATGAATTGGGACGGGGAACGTCGACAAGTGAAGGTATGGCGATTGCTCAGTCTGTTATTGAATATGTACATGATATCATCGGCTGCAAAGCTCTTGTATCAACTCATTTCCATGAGCTTGCTCATCTGGAGGAGAGTCTGGACAAGCTGGCCAACTACTCAATGGCGGTACAGGAGAGCGGTGACAAAGTTAATTTCCTGCGCAAATTGATTGCCGGGGCAGCCAGCAGCAGTTATGGTATCTATTGTGCACGCCTTGCAGGTCTGCCTGATAGCATTATTGAGCGCGCGAACGGACTATTGCATGGGTTCGAACATGCGGCCGCGCAAGTAGCTGTGGGCAGTGAATATATCGGTAGCGAGAAGCAGGAAGAAGGCTTGAAAATAAAAGGTGGAGAATTCCAGCACACGGATTCAGTACCATTGATCCGGGAACACGAGATTGTGGAGAGTGCAGAGTACACACCTTCTATTGAAGAGTCGGTCGGGAAGCAACATGTCAAGAAATCAAACAGCAAGGTACAGTCCAGTGCAAACCATTCGGATGTGGTTCAACTGTCCATCTTTGGGGATGATGAGCCGAATGTGGCAACGAAACCGGATGTAGTTGCGGTGGATAAACCAGCGCGAGAATTCATCCGTACGATGAAAGATATCGATGTCATGAATATGACGCCTCTTCAGGCGATGCAGATATTAAATGATCTCAAATTGAAGGCACAGCAATTATCCTGAATATAAGGGAGGGGAAAACCTGTGGCGAAAATACATGTGCTTGATGAACATATTGCCAACCAGATTGCGGCGGGTGAAGTGGTCGAACGGCCTGCTTCGGTTGTCAAAGAGTTGCTCGAAAACTCGGTGGATGCAGGCGCCACCAAGATTGAAGTAACAGTGGAAGAGGGCGGACTCCTCAGTATTCGTGTCAAAGACAATGGTTCAGGTATCGAGCCAGAGGATATGGAAACTGCCTTTTATCGTCATGCGACCAGCAAAATAGCCCATGGCCGAGATCTGTTCCAGATCACAAGTCTTGGATTCCGTGGAGAAGCCTTGGCGAGTATTGCCGCAGTATCCAAGGTAGAGGTATTGTCGGCAAGTGACAATGATGGGCGGGGGCGCCGCATCGTGATTGAAGGCGGGAATCTTGTCTCTCATGAAGATGCAACCTCACCCCAAGGTACAGATTTTGCAGTGAGAGAACTATTTTACAATACACCAGCCAGACTCAAATATATGAAAACGATCCAGACGGAACTGGGACATATATCAGATGTTCTTTACCGGATGGCGATGTCTCACCCTAATATTTCGTTCAGACTGCGACATAATGAGAATGTGTTGCTTCAAACGTTGGGAAATGGCGATCTGCTGCAAGTGGTTGCAGCGATCTATGGTACAAGTGCAGCGAAGGCGATGCTCCCCATTCAGGGAGAAAGTCTGGATTACCGGGTGAGTGGGCTGATCAGCCTGCCAGAATGGACACGAGCGAATCGTAATGGTATGTCAACGATTGTTAATGGGCGATTTGTTCGCAATTACGGTCTCAATCAGGCGATTCTCAAAGCCTACCATACCTTGCTGCCCATTAATCGGTTCCCACTTGTCGTGGTGCAGTTGGAGATGCACCCCTCTCTCGTGGATGTGAACGTGCATCCGGCCAAGTTGGAGGTTCGCTTCAGCAAGGAACCAGAACTATATGAATTTATAGAGACGACGCTACGGGGGATACTCCGGCAGGAGGTATTGATTCCACAGGTCAAAAAACAGCAGATCCGACGTGGAGATGATAGCTCCTTTATTCAGGAACAATTTCTCTTTCCACGTGGTCCGCTGAAAGATCCAACTGATGCAGAAGGCTATGGACAACAAGGCCCACTCGGGAAACCTGCCAGTGCATTGTTGAAGTTGATTGCAGAAGATGATGATCTGGATTTGGATGCTCCGGCGGATGTGTCTGCAGCACAGCCAGTATCTGAACAGGGGCAGACCGTACCGTTGCCCGAAGCTCCACCTGAGGTTACACACTCCCCTGAGCAGTTAGAAAGTTGGAACGGGGATAGTTTGCAGAAGGGGACTAGTCTTGACGGGGGGCAGACATCCGCTAATGTGCAGGAAGGTACCAAGGATGTAAGCACAAGTTCTTCCGAAACTTCTCCAACGGCGGCCCTTTTTTCTCAAGAGCGTGTAGCAACAGAGAAACCACTGGCTGAAGGAAAACCGGCTACCTATCGTTCCGATTCCGTAACTTCACCGATTAAAGAAGCGCGTTCATCGTATAATCCGTCTTCGGTTATGCGAAGTGAACGAACGTGGAAAACTTCAAATCTGCCTGATGCCACTAAACTTGCTGCTGCTATGAAATCGGATGCATCCATGCCCGCATTTCCGGAGCTGAGTCTGATCGGACAGCATCATGGTACGTATTTGATCGCGCAAAATGACCAAGGTTTATATTTGATTGATCAGCATGCCGCTCATGAACGCGTGAATTATGAGTACTATTACGAGAAATTTGGTAATCCTGCCTAGGCCTCACAAGAGTTATTGCTGCCGATTACGCTGGAGTTCACACCTTCAGAGACCGAAAAACTGAAAACAAGACTGGCCTGGTTCGAGCAGGCAGGTGTATATTTGGAGCATTTTGGTGGACAGACGTTCCGTGTGCGCTCCCATCCGTTCTGGTTCCCTAAAGGGGACGAGAAAGACATTATCGAAGAAATGTCCGAATGGGTTCTTAGTGAACGGAGCATAGACGTGGCCAAGATGCGAGAAGCTGCATCCATTATGTGCTCCTGCAAGGCGTCCATCAAAGCCAACCAGAAACTGACGGATCAGGAAGCAGAAGTGCTGATTCAGCGTCTGGGTTCATGTCGTCAGCCCTACACTTGTCCACATGGGCGGCCGATTGTGGTTTCATTTTCAACGTATGATCTGGAAAAATTATTTAAACGAGTGATGTAGCTATTTAGGGGGACATTATGTACATTACAACCGGTGACAAGGAGATTGCCTCTCAGGTGGAGCGTGCGCGTAAGCTCGCCGAAACGACAGGAGGTACCTACGTACCGCGCAATAGAACGTCTTTGCCCAGACTGATTGAACATTATGGTATCAACGAAATACTGGTTGTGCTCAATGGCAGAGCGCGTTTGTTTCGCAAAGATGCGACGGAGCTTGAGTTTCACCCCAGTATGGGATTTGTTCGCGCTAAACGTGTTTTAAGAGGTGAAGCTGATCCCATGCTAGAAGCTGGTGCGGTAATTGAGGGGGACACGATAGTTGATTGTACCGCTGGACTCGGTTCAGATGCGCTGGTATTTTCGGTAGCGGCTGGGAAGAATGGACAAGTTATCGCCTGTGAAAGTTCTCAACCGCTCTATACCTTGCTGCTGGAAGGCATGTCTCATTATAAGAGCAATCAGCCAATGGTGGATGAGGCTTTTCGGCGCATAGATCTGCGGCATGTGGATCATCTTGAGTTACTGAGTTCCATGCCGGATCGAAGCTGTGACACTGTATATTTTGACCCCATGTTCCGTGAACCAATGATGGATTCAAGTGCTATACAGCCCTTGCGAGATTATGCAAATGCTCACGCACTGGATGAACAGAGTATTGTGGAAGCGAAACGGGTTGCCCGTAAACGGGTAGTGATGAAAGAAAAGCGCGGCAGCGCGGAGTTTGACAGGCTCGGATTTGAAATACTTGATCGGGCGAATGCAAAAACCCTGTACGGAGTGATTAATGTTGAAAGTGGAAGTTAAACCAAAACCTAAACTGCTTGTGCTGGTTGGGCCAACAGCAGTAGGTAAAACAAGAATGAGCATCGAGCTTGCCCAAGCTTTCAATTGTGAGATTATCTCAGGAGATTCGATGCAGGTATATCGTGAAATGGATATCGGAACAGCCAAGATTACCACTGAAGAAATGAAGGGTGTACCTCATCATCTGATTGATATTCATGAACCGGAGTACCCGTATTCTGTGGCCGAGTTTCAGGAAAGTTGCACCCGATTGATAAGTGAAATTCATGAACGCGGAAAAATGCCTTTTATTGTAGGTGGCACCGGTCTGTATGTGGAATCCGTTTGTTACGGCTTCCAATTTTCGGATAGCGGTTCAGATGAAGCGTTCAGAGAGGAACAATTCAGCTATGCGGAGCAATATGGAGCACAGGCCCTTCATGATCGATTGAGGGAAGTTGATCCCGTTAGTGCGGATCGTCTGCATCCGAATGACCAGCGGCGAATTGTACGTGCGCTTGAGATCCATCATCTCACAGGCGAGAAGTGGTCTGATCAGCTGGCAGTGCAGAAGAAAGAGTCGCCTTATGACCTTCTTATTGTTGGTTTGACAATGGATCGGCAGAAGTTGTACGCCCGGGTAGAAGAGCGGATTGATCTGATGATCGAACAAGGTCTGGTGGATGAAGTGAAGTCTCTGTTGGAACGCGGAGTGGCCAGAGGTCATATTTCCATGCAAGGGCTGGGGTATAAGGAGATTGCAGCGTTCCTGCAAGGGGAAGTGAGTTGGGAAGCTGCCGTTGAGTGGTTGAAGAGGGATACACGTCGGTTTGCCAAACGGCAGCTTTCCTGGTTCCGCCATATGAAGGATATTGAATGGGTGGACATGACGGATACCCAGGATTTTGAAGGGAAATACAAGCAGATAAGTGAATTGATTACACGAAAATTTGATTGATTTGAGCGATTATTAGTATTCTTCTGACAGGCATCGATTAGATCAAGATATGTAAACCTCTACCTTTTAGTCAACAAAAGGATAGAGGTTTTTACTTATCACTAGAACAGATGGTAGAGATTAAGCGTTCACTAAACAACGAATAAGTGTGCTTTAAAATGAAGATTTCGTCCCTCTTTTGCAAAACAGACAAGCGGTGTATAATGGATAAGTCTTCTATTTGTTCACCTCGCCAAGAATGGGGGTAAAATAGCAGACAAGGGGTTTTTGTGGATTATATGAAACTGTTCATGATATAATAGCACGAAAGCTACTCAGCGATATTGAATATTACTTGAACACGAATTCAAATGAACCAATGGGGGTACGGCTAATGAACAAGTCCATCAACATCCAAGATACGTTCTTGAACCAACTGCGGAAAGAAAATATTCCTGCTACGGTCTATTTGACCAACGGCTTCCAAATCCGCGGGACGATCAAGGCATTTGACAATTTTACGATCGTCATCGACAGCGACGGACGCCAGCAAATGGTCTACAAGCATGCCATCTCCACGTTCACGCCGCAACGCAGCGTATCGCTGATGCAGCAAGATAACAGCGGCGAAGCTTAAAAAAATTACGAAACCTTTTCACCAACCATTTCGTCTACAAGTATAGGTATTGAAACAGAGCAACCTGAATAAAGGGTTGTTCTTTTCATTCCGGGCAAAATATGTTTAATATATGCCTAGGCCTACAGACGATTAGAAATTATGCAACCGAAAGGGAGTCAGGAGGTAACATGCCAAACGATCCGTTGTCGAGGTCTAACAATCGCAACAACAATAACAAGTCACCCAAAAAAGCGAAGCCAAAGACCTCTAAAAAGAAAAAAATTACGGGTAAACGCGTTGGATGGACACTGTTTTTCACAATGGCAATCGCCATATTCTGTGCACTAGGCGGATATTTATTTATTATGGTGAGTGGTGAAAATCTGCTCAAAGCCAACAAGGACAAAACTACAATTAATGAAACTTCAAAAGTATATGATCGCAATGGCCAATTAATGGGGGAGCTATCCATTCAGAAGCTGGAGCCCGTCAAAGAAGATGATATTCCGGAGCTTGTGAAGCAAGCCTTTGTTGCGACGGAGGATAAACGTTTCTACGATCACCAAGGTGTGGATATCTGGTCCATTGGGCGTGCAGCGGTTAAGGATGTCATGGCTCGTTCCATGGTGGAAGGTGGTAGTACACTAACCCAACAGCTTGCCAAGAACATGTTCTTGTCCCGTGACAAGACGTTCTTCCGTAAAGCAACGGAAGTATCGATTGCCATGGCATTGGAGCGCAAGTACACAAAAGACGAAATCCTGACGATGTATCTGAACCGGATTTTCTTCGGCCATCAGCGTTACGGGATTAAAGCGGCATCTGAATTTTATTTTGGAGAAAAAGATCTGAATAAACTTGAATTGTGGGAAATTGCCACACTAGCAGCGATGCCCAAGGGGCCTTCTGCCTACAATCCTGTAAGCAATCCGAACGATTCCAAGGCACGACGGGGCGTTGTTCTCCAGCTAATGTATGATCAAGGCTACATTACGAAGGAAGAGATGGATAAAGCTAAAGCGGTAGATTATAACTACAAGCGACCAGAAAAAGACCAGAAATATCAAGCCTTTATTGATTATGTGCTCCGCGAAGCTGAACGAGTAACAGGTAAAACGGAAGATGATCTGAATATCGGCGGATACAAAATCTATACAACTATGGATGCTCAGGCTCAAACAGCCATGGAAACTGCGTTCACAGATGATAGTCTGTTCGAGGCAAGTAAAGATGATCAACAGGTTCAAGGCTCCATGGTTATTATGAACCATGAGAATGGTAGCCTCGTTGCCCTCCTGGGTGGACGGGATTATCAGACTAAAGGTTATAGCCGTGTAACGCAGAGTCGAAGACAACCAGGTTCAGCTTTTAAACCGATTGTGTCTTATGCACCGGCGCTTGAATCAGGAAATTACAGTGCCAACTCGTCGCTGAGTAATGCAAAGCAATGTTTTGGTAACTATTGTCCTGGTAACTTGCATGGATATTCTTCAACGATCAGTATGACGGAAGCCATTACGAAATCGGAAAATATTCCTGCGGTTTGGCTACTTGATAAAATAGGTGTTAACACAGGCATTAATTTTGCCAAGAGTGTAGGTATACAGCTGACAGATCAAGACAAAAACTTGGCGATTGCCCTCGGTGGTCTAAGTAAAGGTACAAATACACTGGAAATGGCGCAAGCCTATAGTGCATTTGCCAACCTCGGAGAATACCGACAAGCTTATTCAATTAAAGAAATAAAGGATAGCGCGGGCAAAACTACGTACAAACACGATAACTCGGACACAACACGTGTCATGAGCGAGCAAAATGCGTATCAGCTTACACAGATGCTGCAGAACGTTGTTAATGACGGTACGGGACGTTCAGCGCGTCTGGATCGTCCGGTAGCGGGTAAAACAGGAACTGTTCAAAGTGGTATCTCTGGCAACAGTGCCAACCGTGATGTATGGTTTGTTGGATACACACCGGAATGGACTGCTGCAGTCTGGATGGGCTATGACAATCCGGATGCCAATCACATGCTTAAGAACAGCAGTAAGCTGTCGGCAGCTTTCTTTGCCAAAGTCATGGGAGATGCTTTAAAAGGTGTTCCAGTGAAGCAATTCAAAACACCAGCTGGAGGGCAGGCACCTCCTCCAGTAGAAGAACCAGAAAAGCCAGCTCTGTCCGTTAGTGGGCTGAGTGGATCATACGATCCAAATGCTCAAACCGTCTCACTGAGTTGGACTGGAACGGGGGACGCGAGCACGCAATATCGGGTGTATCGTAAAGAAACCTCCGAAGCCCAGTTCACGCATCTCATTGATGCAATAGGAGCGACCAATGCACAAGATTTAAGTGCGTTGCCTGGTCTAACATATGAGTACTATGTGACAGCTTACGATGTGGCATCAGGACTTGAGACGGATCCTTCCAACACTATTTCCTTGATGATTGAAGCACAGGAAATGCCGCCGGAGGAACCTGATCCTGGTATAGACCCTGGAACAGAGATAGATCCTGAGCAGCCAGGTACGGAGAATCCGGACAATGGTTCACCGGATAATGGCAACTCAAACGGTAATAACGGTAATGGAAATGAAAATGGCAACAACGGTAATGGTAATAACGGAAACAATGGCAACGGTGGCAATAACGGTGGACCCGGCCAAGGAAACGGTCAACCTGGGGGAGGAAACACGACCCCACCTGGCCAGGGGACAACAGAGCCAGGCGGTACCGGTGAAGGCTCCGATGATGGGGCCGTAACAACGCCGGGTGAGGTTGTAACTCCAGACAGCGGAACGAGTGGGGATACTGGAGGAACAGATGCACCAGCAGATTCTCAAGCTGGAACCGGCGGCTAAGCCAATGAATCAATAAATAGCTACATTAAAAAACTGCTTCCCGGAATTTCGGTGAAGCAGTTTTTTTGTTCTCACAAATGAAGCTGATTTGATAAATAGGTGGGACAAAGCTTGATTTTGAGTGTAAACCTTAAATATGGTAAGCTGTAACTATTCGTAATACGTTGTGCAAGGGCGGGCCCAGAGCGCTGGAATCCATCAGGCGGACGTTATTACATTGTTCACCAATAACATCAGAGCAGGTCACGGACCTGTAGTCGGCAAAGAGGGGTTCGTATGAAACGGAAATTCGGGGACCGCGCGAACTGGCGCCGGATTACGAACCGACAATTCACATGCCGGTTCGTTCAATCCAAAATTTTCACAGGTTATATTACGTTGTACACCATACAGGATTTGAAAGAACCTCTGTGGAAAACTTATGGAGGCAGTACCTTCTGTATCGCAGATAAAGGTTATTCCTGGCTGCAATACTATCCGAAGGGAGAGCACTTTGTTGTAACGGCGATGTTTGACGATCAGGAACGGATTGTAGAGTGGTACATTGATACATGTCGTAGTCAGGGGATAACCGATCAGGGTGTTCCTTGGTTTGATGACCTGTATCTGGATGTCGTTGTACTGAAAGATGGAGAAGTATTTTTGCTGGATGAAGATGAGCTTGAAGATGCGCTGTCACGGAAACATATTACAACGGGTGATTATGACCTGGCGAACAAGACGGCTAAGGAACTGCTGCATGCCATTGATGCACATGTATTTCCGTACTTTCAGTTATCGCTGAAGCATAGGAAGAGTTTGTTTGAGAACGGAGAGTTTCGAAAAAACATTCAGATTTGATACATGTACCTATCCGTAGAATTCTTCATGATCCTTCTAATATTGGAGCACCTGATAGAATACATTAATAATCAGGAGAGTTCAGCCCGATAAAATAGAGGTGATGGCGAATGAACGGACGGGTCATGGCTGCAGGAGAGCAACCAGGAGGCAGACCATCCAGACAAATTAATATTGTGTTGCGTAACCAGGAACCTCAGATGTTGGTCAAAGATGAAGCAGCGGCAGTACAGGCAGCCAAGAGTATAACCAAACATGCGCACTTCCAGGAGATACAGGGTGAGTTGGAGCAACTGGTTGGACTTGAAAATATCAAAGACCTGGTATTTGAGATCTATGCTTTCCTACAGATTGCTCAGATGCGTACCGAAGCAGGCTTACTTAGTGGTGCGCACGTGTATCATATGATCTTCAAAGGCAATCCGGGGACCGGTAAGACCACCGTGGCGAGGATCGTTGCCAAACTCTTTCAGAAGATGGGTGTGTTGAGTAAAGGGCATCTTATTGAAGTAGAGCGTGCGGATCTGGTTGGAGAATATATCGGTCACACGGCGCAGAAAACAAGAGATCTGGTCAAGAAGGCTCTCGGTGGGATATTGTTCATTGATGAAGCATACAGTTTGGCCCGCGGGGGAGAGAAGGATTTTGGCAAGGAAGCAATCGATACGCTTGTTAAGTCTATGGAAGATAACAAAAATCAGTTTATACTGATTCTTGCCGGGTACTCGGAAGAGATTGATTTTTTTCTCCAGACGAATCCCGGATTACCTTCCCGCTTCCCCATTCAAGTAGAGTTTCCAGACTATAGCATTGATCAGTTGATTCAAATCTCTGAGATTATGGCCAAAGAGCGTGATTATATTCTAATGCCTCAGACTATACTCAAGCTAAAGCAGCATTTGCTTCAGGAAAAAAATGATTCGCTGCATGCGTTTAGTAACGCCAGATACGTTCGTAATGCCATTGAGCGTTCGATCAGGCATCAGGCGGTTCGTTTGTTGGAACAATACTCAGAAGGCAGTCCAGGGAAACTGGAGCTGATGACAATCCGGACAGAGGATTTGAACTTTGAGCGAAAGTAAGCGATAATATAGTTTTTACACTAGCCGGCCGGGCCAACCGGTTCGGCTTAAGGCATGCCATGGCATATTCGTGGCAATGTATATCAACGGAATAGTAATTAGAGGGAGTGAACATATACATGACAAATGGCACGCATGATACAGATATGGTCAAAAAAGATCGCGCCGTCTTGGTGAGTCTTGTTACGGATGATGTAAAACGTACAGGTATCAACCCTGAGTACTCTTTAGAGGAACTGGTGAAACTTGCCGAGACAGCTGGAGTGGAAGTGCTAAGTGTACTTTCTCAAAACAGGGAAAAACGTGATACCAAATGGTTCATTGGTAAAGGTAAGGTGGAAGAGCTTCGTGCGATTGCAGAGGAACTCGGAGCAACTACAGCTATTTTTGATCAGGAATTGTCAGGTGCACAGGTTCGTAACCTGGAAGAAACACTCGATCTCAAAATTATTGACCGTACCCAATTGATTTTGGACATCTTTGCACAACGTGCCAACACCAGAGAAGGTATTATTCAAGTGGAATTGGCTCAACATAGCTACTTGCTGCCACGTTTGTCGGGTCATGGCAAGAACCTGTCCAGACTGGGGGGCGGAATCGGAACAAGAGGCCCAGGTGAAAGCAAGTTGGAGACAGACCGCCGTCACATCCGTGGTCGTATCGATGATCTGAAGCGTCATCTGGAAGAATTGACTCGTCATCGCAAGTTGCATCGTGAACGCCGCAAAAAGACAGGTATTGTTCAGGTGGCCCTCGTTGGTTATACCAATGCTGGAAAATCAACCTTGCTCAAACAGTTGACGGCTGCAGATGTGTATATTCAAGATCAGCTATTTGCTACTCTGGATCCAACATCACGTACGATGGAACTTCCAAGTGGAAAAGAAATCGTACTTACCGACACGGTTGGATTTATTCAAAATCTACCGCATGATCTAATTGCGGCATTCCGTGCAACGCTGGAGGAAGTGAATGAAGCGGATCTGATCCTGCATGTAGTGGATGCCTCATCAGCTATGCGTGAAGATCAGATGCGGACGGTTAATACGATTCTGCAAGAACTTGGTTCAGGGGACAAGCCGCAGTTAGTCCTGTATAACAAAAAAGATGCGTGTACACCAGAGCAGCTTGAGATGCTTCCATTGGATAAAGGTCATATTAAGGTAAGCGCATTAGACTCTGAGGATCTGCTTAAAATCCGTGAACTAATTCAGACAGAGCTGACAGGTGACACGAAACGCTTCCGTATTCCGGCAGAACGTGGTGATCTTACGTCGGTACTCTACAAAATTGGTGATGTAGTGGATACCAGCTTTGAAGAGAATGATGTAATTTATGAAGTTGAATTGCAAAAAGGTGAATATGAGAAATTTGGTTATATGCTTGAAGAATTCATTGAATTGTAATATTCATGACATATTGGTGTGATAAGTTGACACGATAATAGATATTCAACGTCAGATTCGTGCTATGAAGGGGAATGAAGTAAGATGGTAAGCTTTGATTCAGAAATATCTGAACTTCAACGTCAAGTGGAGCTTCAGATTGAAGGACAACTGCAACAGATTGATCGGATCACAGATCACAATCAATGGAAGGTGATTAATGCTTTTCAACAGCGAAAAGTAAGTGATTTTCACTTTGCAGGTTCAACAGGTTATGCCTATAACGATCGTGGGCGTGAAGTGCTTGATGAAGTATATGCTGATGTTTTCGGCGCGGAAGCCGCGTTGGTGCGTCCTCATTTTGCTTCAGGTACTCATACGATTAGTACAGCTCTCTTTGGCGTTTTGCGTCCAGGTGACGAATTATTGTACATCACGGGTAAGCCTTATGACACATTGCATAAAGTCATTGGCAAACCCGGTGATGGTACAGGATCATTACGCGATTTTGGCATCGGCTATCGGGAGACGGCCTTAACTGCTGAAGGTGGAGTGGACTGGGAAGCAGTTGAGAAAAGCATTACACCGGCTACAAAAGTCATCGGGATTCAACGTTCACGTGGTTATGACTGGCGCTCATCCTTCTGTGTTGCTGAGATCGCTGAGATGGTTACACGTGTTAAAGCAATGAAGGAAGATATCATCGTATTTGTGGATAATTGTTACGGTGAATTCACGGAGGAACGTGAACCGACAGAAGTCGGAGTTGATCTGATGGCCGGATCACTGATCAAGAATCCTGGTGGAGGCATTGCGGAAACCGGTGGATACATATGTGGGAAGGAACAGTACGTACAGCTGGCAGCTTATCGTCTGACAGCCCCTGGAATTGGGGGAGAGGTGGGAGCCATGCTGGGAACAACACGTGGCATCTACCAAGGACTTTACATGGCACCGACAATTGTAGGACAAGCTATCAAAGGAAGTACGTTTGCTGCTGCGATGTTTGCTGAATCCGGATTTGTAACCAAACCCGCCTGGAATGAAGCTCGCACAGATCTGATCCAGGCTGTTCAGTTTAGCTCTGCTGAGCATCTGATCGCCTTCGTGCAGGGGATTCAGCGTGCAGCAGCTGTGGATAGTCATGTGGTTCCTGAACCTTGGGATATGCCTGGTTATGAGCACCCTGTCATTATGGCGGCAGGTACGTTCATTCAGGGTGGAAGTCTGGAATTATCAGCCGACGCGCCTATTCGGGAGCCGTATATCGGGTATATGCAAGGCGGATTAACGTACTCTCATGTCAAATATGGCGTTTTGATGGCGTTACAGACTATGAAAGATCGTAAATTATTGTGAGTTTATCTAACACGTCATTGACACTTGGTAATAACTAAATGTACAATAGGGTGAAGAATAGATGACTGGAAGGTTGATGAACATGGGTGATGAAATTCGCAGAAATATGGCCTTATTCCCGATTGGTATTGTAATGAAACTTACGGATCTGTCTGCACGTCAGATTCGTTACTATGAGCAGCACAGCTTGATCGTTCCTGCGAGAACGTCAGGTAATCAACGGTTATTCTCTTTTAATGACGTAGAGAGATTGCTAGAGATCAAGGCTTTGATTGAAAAAGGAGTTAACATCGCGGGCATCAAACAAGTGATGAATCCTGTTTCAAAAGAATCCGAGGAAGCTACAGTTATCACACCAGATACTGAAGTTAAACGCAGAGAGCTGTCCGATACGCAGTTGCACCGCTTGCTGAAGCAGCAGCTTGTATCAGGTAAGAGACCAGGACAAGTATCTCTCATTCAGGGAGAGCTTTCCCGATTCTTTAATAAAAAGTAAATTCGCATAACTTGGCGAGTGAGGGGAAAACATGCACTTTTGGTGTGAGACTCCTTGACCCGTGGAACTTTCTAATGTACAAATATAACAGGCAAGCCAAATACGCAGATAAGAAAGGGAGAGGTTATAGTGAGTTATACAAAAGAAGACATTCTCCGCATTTCGAAAGAAGAAAACGTACGATTCATTCGATTGCAATTTACTGATTTGCTTGGAGCTATCAAAAACGTTGAGATTCCTGTGAGTCAGTTGACTAAGGCTCTGGATAACAAAATGATGTTCGATGGATCTTCCATTGAAGGTTATGTACGTATTGAAGAGTCCGACATGTACCTCTATCCAGATCTAGATTCTTGGCTTATTTTCCCATGGGTAGCAGAGAACCGTGTTGCACGCCTGATTTGCGACGTATATCTTCCGGATGGTAATCCGTTCCCAGGAGATCCACGTGGCATCTTGAAACGTAACCTGAAGGAAGCCCAAGATATGGGATTCACTTCATTCAACGTTGGTCCTGAACCGGAGTTCTTCTTGTTCAAAACAGACGAAAAAGGGAACCCAACTAACGAACTGAATGACCAAGGTGGTTATTTCGACCTTGCGCCTACGGATCTTGGTGAAAACTGTCGTCGTGACATCGTTATCACACTTGAAGAAATGGGCTTTGAGATCGAAGCTTCCCACCATGAGGTAGCTCCAGGTCAGCATGAGATCGACTTTAAATATGCTGATGCTCTGAAAGCAGCTGACCAGATCCAAACGTTCAAACTTGTTGTTAAAACGATTGCACGTCAGCATGGTTTACATGCTACATTCATGCCGAAACCGCTGTTTGGTATGAACGGATCCGGTATGCACTGTAACCAATCCTTGTTCAAAGGCAATGAGAACGCATTTGTTGATGAGTCGGACGAGTTGGGTCTGAGCAAAACTGCTCGTCACTTCATGGCTGGAACTCTGAAGCACGCGCGTGCGTTTGCAGCAATTACTAACCCAACTGTGAACTCATACAAACGTCTTGTACCAGGTTATGAAGCACCTTGTTATGTAGCATGGTCTGCTAGTAACCGTAGCCCAATGATTCGTATTCCAGCTTCCCGTGGTCTGAGTACACGTGTTGAAGTTCGTAACCCGGATCCGGCTGCTAACCCTTACCTGGCTTTGGCTGTTCTGTTGAAAGCAGGTCTGGACGGAATCAAACGTGAGCTTTCCTTACCAGCTCCAATTGACCGTAACATCTACATCATGTCAGAAGAAGAGCGTGTGGAAGAAGGCATTCCAAGCTTGCCAGCTGACCTGAAAGAAGCATTGAATGAATTGATCCGCAGCGAAGTCATCTGTGATGCTCTCGGCGACCACGCCTTGGCTCACTTCTATGAGCTGAAAGAAATTGAGTGGGATATGTACCGCACACAAGTCCACCAATGGGAACGCGATCAATATATTACTTTGTACTAATAGCTCAATCCCTTGGCGCTCTAGCGCTGAGGGGTTTTTCTTTTTGTGGGCAAGTACCTATATATTTAAAGAAAAATCAAAGTGCCCACAAAATGCCCACAAAATATTTTTCTATTCGAAAATTTCTTCAGTGAATTTCTCAAATCTATCTATATTGCTTTTCTGGATCTTGCCAGAGATGTGGGCATATACATCTGATGTGATCTGCATGCTTCCGTGACCTAATTGTTCTTGAACGAATTTCATATCTGCTCCGGACTCAATTAAAAGAACAGCGCAGGTATGTCGGAGAGAGTGAATGGGGAGGGATAGGAGATCACAACGTTGTAAGATGCGGGAGAAGGCATTGAACAATGATGATTTAGGCATGAAGTTCCCATCTTCCCTACATAGAACCAGATCAAGGTCATGGTGGTATCTATCCCCAAATATCCCCTTGTTATGTTCCTGCCACTCTCTATGAAATTTGATGTCATTTACTAGATTTGTAGTAATTTTTATTTTTCTTTGTGATTTATCTGTCTTGGTGTCACCGAATAATTCTTCTTTGTTTTTCAGTGGACGATAGCTAATCACTTGTGAAAGCTTCGAAGGAGGAGATTGGTAAAGTTAGTACAAAGAAGAAAAAACAGGACTCTATTATCAAATTGATAGGGTTCTTTCCCAGTTTTAATAGTTATCAGATTATGTAATAATATTTATAGAAAAAATTAGTGTTAATATGGAAATTGATGAAATTAATGATGCTCACAGAAAAAACATTGGCATGGAGCCACGGGTAGTTTATGAACCATACCTTCAAAGTACTGCAAATAAAAAAAGGCCCTCCTGCAAAATTAGCTGGGGACCCATTTGAACATCTACTATAATATTACTTAGCTAGTTTTTGTGAATTGAATTGTATAAGGTTCGTTGTAGTTGTTAATGCCGTTATCCATGATTCTGAAGTAAACCTTCTCACCAGGTTTAGCATTCCAACTAATTGCCTCAGGGTATCCCCGTCCATTCCAGTTATCCATTTGAATGGATAGGATCGCACCACTTGCATTCATTTTAATAACACCCATAACAATGTCGAAGTTAGCTGGTGGAGTGGCTATAACAGAATATGTGATTTCGGATGAACCGTTTGTATTGTCGACCACATAAAAATCGTTGTCGCTCATGCTATCTAAATACTGTGTTGCGCTAAATCCGGAAGACTGGCTAACACTTGAGTACATCACTTCTGCTGTCTCAAAGGAATCAGCCCAACCGGTTTTAGCGAATGCAGAACTTGAACCGAATGCCAATAAACAAGCAGTTGCCATAACAGAAATAGAGAATTTTCTTAATCTTTTCATTTTCAAACCTCCCAAATATACTAGAACCAATAGAGTAAGATTCTGTTTTAAGTTATTATTTGAAATTAAAAGTATCGAAGAGCTCTCGCATAAATAGGTTGGCCAACCATGGATAAATATACCATATGTAATTGTTGTTTGTAAATAATAATATTGTAAAATGTTGGGTTTTTAATTATTATTTTGGAATGCCCTGTTTATTGAATTGATTAAAATAAGTTCTTTTAAAAAATCCAATTGTAAAATAATAGATTTAGGTGATTGATCAATTATACTATCAGACATTATCCGCAAATATAGACTTCCTCACAGCAGCCTTAACTCAGGTACGCGTATCCATCTGCAGGAATTCAAGTGGATCCTGAGGAACTCATTGATTATGGCGCCCCAGTAGAAGGATATATCGTGTTATCCATTAAGATTACGGGCGGTAGATACTTCCGAAAGCAGTACGAATCCAGGACACAAAAATAGGAGCTATACATGGCTCCTTAATTACTGGATATTTGATTAGTTAAAGTATGTTTGGATTAAAAGAACTATACTTTCTAAAAATACCATATAATTAAATGTAAATTATGACATATATTACGTTGTGATTTGTATTTCACACCCTACAGGTCTACTAACGTATCTTCCAAAAATTCTTCCAACTAATTAAGAATATATCCAATCTAAAAAGATTTGGACGATCATGAAATGCAGCGGATCAGTGAGATACTAGATGACTCTTATAATAGAAGTAGTACAGTTGATTTGATATTATTTAACCCTTTCTTTCAAGGCCGCTCGCAGGAGTAGTTGTTGGATTAAAATCTGCTCGCTGTTATAGTGTAGACGTTTAAGGACAAGATTATCTTAAAAGTAAATTCATTACAAATATATCCTAAAAATCCCTTAGAGTATTCCTCATCAGCTCAGATAACACTTCTGTTTTTATCTGTAAGCAAGATTTACATTTGTATAAAAAAACATGTTCGTTCGATTTAGATAATGGCAAACCGTAAAACTCTCTTTTCATTAATGAAAGGGGAGTATTTTTGTATGATAACTAAACCTCTCCCATCTGATGAATTGTATCACTTCATGTTTGTTTTAGCGCAAAACGATTGTCATTTATTTAGTAACCTATGAAAAAGAAACTGAAAATAAAATTCTTTCTTACAGTGCATTAAACTGTCTGAAACAAAAGATTTAAATCAAACTTCCTTAGAAATTCTAATAGCCACGACATAGTAGCAAGTACTATCATTCATTCTTTCAAAATTCCAACCATCGTCCAATATATACAAATGGATGTTTCATTTGTATGTTGAAAGTTTCATATAGAAGAGGTATACTTTAATTAAATTTTGAGCAATTTAATTTTAAATAATTAATTGGAGATGTTAATATGGATCAAGCAAAACAATTAGTGACAGAACAACGTACATTTTTTTATACAGGACAAACTAAAAATATCGAGTATCGGACTAATGCGCTTAAACAGCTTAGAAAAGGAATTGAAAAGTATCAGCAACGGATTCAAGATGCACTTCGGGCAGATTTGAACAAATCAGAGGCGGAAGCTTACGGTTCAGAGATTCGTATTGTTTTGGGTGAACTGGATTTTGCATTAGAACACCTGCAGGAATGGGCTTCACCTAAACAAGTCCCAACCAATCCGGCTATGCCGGATGGGGTGAGCACCATTTACCCTGAACCATACGGAGTGGCGCTTATTATTGCACCTTGGAACTATCCTTTCCAATTGGCCTTCGGTCCACTGATTGGAGCAATTGCAGCCGGTAACTGTGCAGTTATCAAGCCTTCTGAATTAACACCAGCCGTATCTCGTCTAACGTATGATCTGATTCAGGAGATCTTCCCTCAGGAGTATATCGCCGTTATGGAAGGGGAAGTCGAGGCCAGCACAGCATTGTTGAAAGAGAAGTTTGATTATATTTTCTTCACAGGAAGCACAGGTGTTGGTCGCATTGTTATGAAGGCAGCTGCGGAGCACTTGACTCCTGTAACTCTTGAGTTGGGCGGTAAAAGTCCTGCTATTGTCCATAGCGATGCAGATCTGAAGCTGGTGGCTCAGCGTATTGTTCGTGGTAAGTTCCTGAATGCAGGCCAAACTTGCGTTGCTCCGGATTATTTGCTTGTACATGAACAAGTTCATGATGAATTGATCAATCTGATTGGTGCAGAGATCAAAGATAAATTTGGAGATGATGTGTTACAGAACACTGATTTCCCGCATATTGTCAATGCTCGTAACTTTGATCGGTTATCGAAATTCCTCACAGATGGCAAAACGCTGATAGGTGGACGATCTGTACGTGAGCAGTTGCTGATTGAGCCGACTGTACTTGGAGATGTGAACTGGGAATCAGCTGTAATGCAAGAAGAGATCTTCGGTCCGATTCTTCCTGTATTTACGTACAGTGACTTGAACCCTATGCTGGATGAGATTGTTCGCCGGCCAAAACCATTGGCGTTATATCTCTTCACACAGGATGAGCAACTGCAGGAACAGGTTCTGAATCAAGTATCCTTCGGTGGGGGATGTATTAATGACACACTTTCTCATATGACATCACATTATCTCCCGTTTGGTGGTGTAGGAGAGAGCGGTATGGGCTCATATCACGGGCAACAGAGCTTTGATGTGTTCTCGCACCACAAGAGTGTTCTGAAACGCAGTGAATAATTAGCCGTTAAAATAACATAAACATGAAAAAAAAGAGGTTGTCCTGTTGATCAGGACAACCTCTTTCGTATTTCATTACATCTAGTTTTGTTGCTCATGTTAAATATTAATGAATATCTCGGAAAAGGCCAATGACTTTACCCAGAATACTAACGTGTTTCAAACGTAAAGGTTCGAAGGTCGCATTCTCCGGTTGAAGGCGAATGTGATCTTTCTCTTTATAGAACGTTTTCACTGTAGCTTCATCGTCTTCAGTCATTGCAACAACGATATCACCGTTATCAGCAGTTTGCTGTTGACGGACAATAACGTAATCTCCGTTAACGATTCCAGCTTCCACCATACTATCTCCGACTACCGAAAGCATAAACACTTTCTGTTCGCCTACATAATGTGTCGGAAGAGGGAAATAGTCTTCAATGTTCTCGGTTGCAGTGATTGGAACCCCGGCTGTAACCTTACCAACGACAGGAATACGTGCAACGCTATGAGCAAATTGATGAGAATGCTCAGATTCTTCCTGGCTCAAAAGCTCAATGGCTCTTGGCTTGGTAGGGTCGCGTCGGATCAAACCTTTTTTCTCCAAACGATCCAAATGTCCATGTACTGTTGAGCTGGAAGCCAGTCCAACAGCTTCACCAATTTCCCGTACGGAAGGAGGATACCCCTTCAACCGGACTTCATTTCGTATAAACTCCAGAATAGCCTGCTGCCTGCTGGATATCTTCGACATACCGTATCAACCCCATTTTAGTAACGTTTGGGAAAATTATAACATAGAACCTCCGTTCGTACAAACATAAGTTCTAAATAAAATGGCATTAAATCAGTATTTTTTAACTTTTAGAACCGAATTTGTCCAAAAGGCAGAGCATAATACTGCAAATACTTTGCAAATGCTTTGCAAAAGAACTTCATTAAGATATTTCTCCTTCAAAAAAGAAGCGAACAATTGTTCTAAAAATCTATTGAACAAAACAAGTGTTCGTGTTATATTGATTTCAACAGATAGGAACAAACGTTTGGAGGCGGGTATTTAATGAGATATTCTACTTATCAAAGCATTTATGAACCAATGAATTCGGAACTGGTGAAGTCTAACATAGGGAACTACAAGAAGGTTTTAGCACGTTTCAAGATTTCTTCATGGATGTTAAAGGTAGCCATTACTTCTTTGATTATATTTATTGGATGCAGCACTGTTTTAACTGTATTTGCTGGCAATGAGAATGATGTTCTACCTGGAGGAAAGATAGCCGTTTCACAAGGGGAAACATTATGGAGTATTTCTTTGGAACATAAACCGACGAATATGGATACACGTATTTATATAGAAGCAATTAAGAAAGTGAATCAACTTCATACAACTTCCATCCAAGTGGGACAAGTACTAGCTCTACCGCAATTTGCAGAATAAAATGCACATCAATGAGTGTTAACGCGTGTCAGCTTGACAAGCTGCCTTTATCATGGCAAAGTTAATATGACTTTGTATTTTTGGAGGGGACAAGCTTGGATATAGATAGTCTGGTAGCACGCATTAACGAATTGGCTCGTAAGCAAAAGTCCACTGGATTGTCGGAGGAAGAACTTGCTGAACGTGCCGAGCTAAGAGAGATTTATTTGAGTAATATTCGCAGCAATTTCAGACAACAACTGGATACCATTGAGATTGTTGATGATGAGAATGACAAAGGCCACCAAGGCAAACTCAAACACTAACGAAACCTAATGATATCATTATGATATTTAGGTTTCTTCCTGTTATTTTGAGTGTGCAATTTATAGGGGGAAATGTTGGTTTGCAATTATGTAAGCCGATACAAAGACACATAAGGGGGATTCTCATGTCGCGTTCGTTCGAGAGAACGGTTAAGAAAAATTCCAAGCAGTTAAATCAGCAACGCAAAAAAAGTGGTCAACCAATCACAGGTACACCAGGTGAAGAAGTCTTTAAGGGACGCAGCCTGTTGTTCCCTATATTTTTGATCGGTCTCGCCTTTTTGTATCTGTTTATGAGCACGTTCCTTGTGCAAGCTCCGATGACAACCTGGGACTGGGTGACGATGCTGCTTTACGTATTTTTGGCAGTCATCTTCATGCTTCGCCGTCCATACATCAAGATTAGCAGTAATCGGATTATAACGACGAAGGGTAATCGTGAACGTTCAATCGGGGTTGACGATATTGTCAAATTCAGAATTGAACCAGGTACAGTTGTTATCGAACATAACAGTCGCGGAAAAAGATGGGTGTTTACCAAGTTATTGAACCGTTACGATACAGATGCGATTGCAGAACGTTTGCTGAAGTTTGCAAAAGCACACCAAATCACCGTGGAAACCGTCGAAAAGTAATTATTGCATAAAGGGGTAGATGATCGGAATGGCGTTAAAAGCGATTTTGTTCGACCTAGATGATACTTTATTATGGGATGAGCGTAGTGTTCGAGAAGCTTTTCATGAGACTTGTCTAATCGCAGCGAAAGAGACTGGGGTTAAACCAGAAGAACTTGAAGAAGCTGTTCGTAATGAGGCACGTGGACTGTATGAATCATATGAAACCTTTCCTTTTACCAAAATGATTGGAATCAATCCGTTTGAAGGCCTTTGGGCTAACTTTACTGGTGGGGATCAACCTGAGTTCCGTCAGTTGGAACAGCTTGCTCCAGTTTACCGTAAAGAATCCTGGCGTCGTGGCTTGTTGAAGTTGGGTATAGATCGGGAAGATCTTGCTGAACAACTGGCCGCACAGTTTGGAGTAGAACGGAGATCCAGACCACATGTATACGAAGAAACGATGGATACCTTGCGCCAGTTACAAGGAAAGTACAAACTGTTGTTGTTAACGAACGGTTGTCCTGCTTTGCAACAAGAGAAGTTGGATGGTGTACCTGAATTGACTCCTTTCTTTGATGAGATTATTATCTCGGGTAACTTCGGAAAAGGAAAACCAGATCCGTCGATATTTGAACATGCTTTGAATAAACTGGGTGTTAAACCCGAAGAGAGCATGATGGTTGGAGACAAGTTAACGACTGATATTCGTGGTGCTTTATCATCTGGCATCCAATCCGTATGGATTAACCGTGAGCATAAGACCAACAATGAAACGTATGCGCCAGACCATGAAATAACGCATTTATCGGAATTAAATCAGCTTATTGCTAATTTCTAAGCAGATCAGCTATAACATCTTTCCTCAGCACCCTGAAACATTGGAAGCTTCAATGAACGATAATGTCGTTCTTGAAGTTACCAATGTTTTTTTATTTGAGCTTGTTGACTAAATTACCTTGTTAAAAGAGATCTCCATTTTTTTTTACTAAAAGTTATTGAAATTAGGGGGATGCTGGATTAGAATATAACTAACATACTAGTATGACTAGTATTTAGATTGTCCTAAAGCAATTTCTTTTTGACTTACTTCATTAAAATGGAAGCAGGGAGTTATTGCTAATTATTTTATATTGATTGTAAGCGCTTAATATTTTGAAAAAGCTTCTTTTGATTTGGAGATCACACCACTTAGTAAGTGCTAATTAATGATGTGAAGCACCTTGGATTGTGTGAGTCTACATAATACATCAAATTGATATCGCTTACATTTGGCAATTGTCTATTTCGTAGTGGGGGTGAAGTTGAAGGATTGGTTGTCTTCTACAAGAGGAGAAACGATGGGAGTTGTACATGAATTACTCTTACTTATCAAGTCCTGGATCGGAGTGAAAACACATGGAGTCGGAAACCGCTAAAACAACGTTAACCATGACATCTTTACGTAAAGAAAGCAGATTACGAACGGCAGCAACCTTGTTTCGCAAAGACTGGCAGTTGTATTCACTATTAATCCTTCCCATCATCTATCTCCTTATTTTTAAATATGGGCCGATGATTGGTAATGTGATTGCGTTCAGACGTTTTGTTCCAGGGGGAAGTATATTTGGAGAAACGTGGGTTGGATTAAGATACTTCAAAATGTTCATTGAGGACCCTACCTTCTGGAGAGTATTTGGTAATACGCTGATGTTAGGCGGACTTGCGTTGCTCTTTACATTCCCGGTTCCAATCATTTTTGCCTTGATGCTTAACGAAGTGAAGAGTAAACGATTCAAAAAGTTTGTACAGACCGCGTCTTATCTGCCTCATTTTCTGTCCATCGTTATCGTTGCGGGTATGATCCTGCAGCTGACAGCAGTGAATGGTTCCATTAATGGACTGGTGGCTTTCTTCACCGGAGACAATATTCCTTTTATGCAGCGGGCTGAGTGGTTCAGAACAATCTATATCACTTCTGAGGTATGGCAGGGTATGGGTTGGGGAGCGATTCTGTATCTGGCTGCACTGACAACCATTGATGATTCTTTGTATGAAGCTGCGCGTATCGATGGTGCCAATCGATGGAAGCAAACGATTCATGTAACGATACCAGGGATCTTGCCCACGATTGTGACGTTATTGATTTTGAACATGGGTAATTTCCTGGCTGTTGGATTTGAAAAAATCTTACTCTTGTACAATCCGCTGATCTACGAGACATCTGATGTGATCTCCACTTACCTGTATCGGGTCGGACTGGAATCCAGTAACTTCAGTTATGCTACCGCAATTGGCTTGTTCGAATCGCTGATCGGTCTGATTCTGGTGTTCTCCGTAAATGCCATCTCACGCAGACTGACACAAAGAAGCTTATGGTAAAGGAGGAGCATCATGCAGGAATCCAGATCTTATAAGGTATTTAAAGTATTCAACGTCATCTTTCTGCTGTTCGTGGTATTTATAACGCTCTATCCATTTTTAAATGTCGTGGCACAATCCTTCAGTAGTGAGTCCTATATTAATTCGGGCAAGGTTAGTCTGTTCCCAAGAGGATTCAATGTGGAGACATACAAAACCATCTCACGTGACAGCATGTTCTGGACGAATTATAAAAATACGATTATCTACACTGTAGTAGGTACGTTAATCTCCATGTTCATGACGACCATTTTTGCATATGCCCTATCCAAAAAGAGGTTGATGGGTCGCAAGTTTCTGACGATGTTTGCCGTATTCACCATGTTCTTCAGTGGTGGATTGATTCCAAACTATGTGTTGATTAATTCTCTTGGGTTCAACAACACCATGTGGGCACTTGTTGTTCCTGGCGCAATTAGCATATACAACATGCTGATCATGAAGTCATTTTTTGAAAATATGCCTGAAGAACTGGAGGAAGCTGCCTCCATTGACGGTTTGAACACATACGGGATCTTGTTACGCATTATATTGCCGCTTAGTAAAGCAGTTATGGCAACCATGGTGCTGTTCTACGCAGTAGGTCATTGGAATTCCTGGTTCCCAGCCTTTCTGTATTTGGACAAAAAAGAACTGTTCCCGGTCACCATTTATTTGCGCAATATGATTGCCGGAGCGACAAGCGGGGCGTCTGCCGGTGCAACCTCAGCTGATAACCTGACACAGATTGCTGCCAATATTAAGTCAGTAACGATGGTATTAACCATCTTGCCGATACTCACCATCTATCCATTTGTCCAAAGATACTTTGTAACCGGTATCATGTTAGGGTCTGTTAAACAGTAATACGTAGCAGTTCTATGGCAAGGTCAACCTAAACCAAATTCAGGGGGATAACCTAAATGAATCAAAAGCCACGTAAGTTTGTTGGTAAAATGGTGTTGGCATCAATGATGACCGTTGTTCTGGCAGCATGTAGCAGCGGTACCGGAGCTGGAGGTGACGTCACAGAAGTTCAAACCAAGGCAGCGATGGAGACGTACAATGTAGGGGATACATTCAAGGCGACCGAGCCATTTAATCTCTCCATACTCTATAGTGATCAACCTAGTTATCCATATAAAAAAGACTGGTTACTTTTTAATAAAATTACCGAACTGACGGGTGTTACGCTTGAGCCAACGATTGTACCGATGAGTGATTACCCTCAGAAGAGATCTCTGTTGATTAGCTCCGGTGATGCACCTCTGGTTATTCCTAAAACGTACCCTGGTGAAGAGGCTGCATTTGTGTCCTCCGGTGCGATCTTGCCAATTAGCGATTATATTGATTTGATGCCAAACTTCAAGGATAAAGTGGAAAAATGGGGTCTAGAAGATGAACTTGAAGGACTTCGACAGGAAGATGGGAAGTACTATGTACTCCCGGGTCTGCATGAAGAAGTATGGCCAGATTACACACTACTCGTAAGAACGGATGTTTTTGAAGAAAATAACATCGCGATTCCAACCACATGGGACGAATTGTATGATGCAGCCAAAAAACTAAAAGAGATTTACCCGGATTCCATTCCGTTTTCGGACCGATTCCAATTTAATAGTACGTTGAACATCGCTGCTACTGGCTTTGGTACCAAGGCTGGATGGGGTTTTGGTAACGGATTGACGTATAAGGAAGATCAGGATGAATTTGTGTACACGGCTACAACACCAGAATACAAAGAGATGCTAACGTATTTTAACAAATTGGTATCCGAAGGGCTGCTCGATAAGGAGAGCTTTACACAGGATGATGATCAGGCTGTACAGAAATTTGTATCCGGCAAATCATTCATGATTAATGGTAATTCCCAAACGGTGGTGCTGCACCGAAATGATATGGACAAAACGCTGGGAGAAGATAAATACTCAGTTGCAAAGATTACAGTACCTGGTGGACCAAAAGGGCAATTAATGTCCGGCTCCAGACTTGAAAACGGTGTTATGATATCCGGGAAAATTCAAAAAAACGAAAACTTCAAAGCTATTATGCAATTTGTGGATTGGTTATACTACAGTGATGAGGGTCAAGAGTTTGCCAAATGGGGCGTTGAAGGCGAAACATTTACCAAAGAGGGCGGAAAACGTAAATTGGTAGAAGATGTGAACTACAATGGCTTGAATCCTAAAGGCACGAAGGATCTGCGTATTGACTTTGGTTTCTCTGGTGGAGTATTTGCCTACGGTGGTACTACAGATCTGTTGCAATCGATGTTTAGTGAAGAAGAGTTGAAATTCCAACAAGACATGAAGGATACCAAGGAAGTGATCCCGGCAGAACCACCAATTCCATACTCTTCTGAGGACCGTGAACGGGTGACGCTTCTGAGTACACCATTGAAAGACTACTCTGATCAAAATACACTTAAATTTATCTTGGGTGAGCGGAACTTGTCCGAATTCGATACATTTGCCAAAGAGCTGGAGAGTCAAGGATTATCTAATTATCTGAAGCTGGCAAATGATACGTACAAAGCCTACAAAGAAAACAAGCAATAATATAGTGGATGTTGGCCAGATTACCGTTTCACACCGATATATAAGTGGAACGGTAATTTGTGCTAAGATGAATGAATACGGCTGATAGAAAGAGGTCTATGCATGTCACTTAATCAAAAAATTAGAGGCTCGACCCGGGCATATTCATATAACCTGTTAAAAGAACGAATTCTTCACCTGGAACTTAAGCCGGGTACCAAGATTTCAGAGAAAGAGATTGCAGATGAACTGCAGGTGAGCAGAACACCCGTTAGAGAAGCATTCATGAAGCTTGCTGAAGAAGAACTGCTGGACATTATTCCCCAGAGTGGAACGATCGTCTCTCATATTAATCTGGAGCATGTGGAAGAAGGCAGGTTTATGCGGGAGAAGATGGAGAAGGAAATCGTGACTTTGGCTTGTGTTTCTTTTCCTGAAGAGTTCAGATTTCGACTTGAAACCAACATTGCAATGCAGGAAGTCTGTATAGGAAAAAACAATTTCTATCGGCTTTTTGAACTGGATGAAGAGTTTCATCAGATTTTGTTCCAGGGCACGGGTAAGCTGAGAACATGGAAAATGTTGCAACAACTGAATATTCCGTTTAATCGGTTGCGTTTATTACGTCTTGCGGAGGACTCCAACCTGGAGGTCATTATTTCCCAGCACAAAGAGATTTATCGGCTTATCACAGAGCGGCAGACTGAGCAAGCTGTTCAGGTGATGGAAGCTCATCTTAGACTAGTTGTTATTGAACAGGAATCGATTAAGGCGAAATACCCGCATTATTTTATATAATGCAACGATGCTGTATAATACTCTCCATATGCATATGCGAAAACCCCTGTTCAATTGAACAGGGGTTTTGGTTAAGCAAGTTGTAACACGAGAGTGTTAGGCTTGTTTGATAAAAGTAGGATCAGGGTATGGATCTGCAATCCAGCCATCTTTTTCGATGAACAGACGTACAGCAATAATTTGTTTATTCTCCATTAAAGTGAAGAAGTGCGGTGTATTCTCAGGTACAGAGATAACGTCTCCAGGAGACAGTTCTACATTAAAGTAGCCCACATCATCAGTAGCTTTGATAACAAAGATTCCTTTACCAGCGACAATTGCACGAATCTCATCTTCAGCGTGGGTGTGGATCTCTTCGAACTTGGCCAGCTTTTCTTCGATATCTGGTGTTTGTTCGGACAGCGTGATGACATCCCAGATCTGGTATCCACGACGTGCAGCCAAATCTCTGATTTCATAATCGTAAGTTTCCAAAACCTCAGTTTTCTGTTCATCAGTTAATCCAAAGTTATTTTGCAGATCAGTGTTCAGTTTGGATGCGTCCCACTTCTCATATAATACTTCGTATTTGTTCAAGAAATTTCGAACATTTTCGTCACCAGTGATGCGTTCGTTCGTATTTCGGATAACAATTTCAGCCATGTTCTTTCCCTCTTTTCCACTTGGTTTAATTGAATTATATCGGATTGCTTTGTTTTTGTCGATTCTCAAATTCCGTTCATATTCGTGCAAACCCGCCATCTTTCGGGACCAAACCCGATCTTTCACATTAAGTTAGTTTCTGTTAAACTAAGATTTAACGTTTTGCGGGGGTGAAGATATTGGATAAGATTAGTCTACACGATGCATTAAAACAACGAATATTAATCCTCGACGGTGCAATGGGGACCATGATTCAACAAGTTGATCTGACTGGCGAAGATTTTGGCGGCGAAGATTTGGATGGATGTAATGAAATGTTAGTGCTTACTCGTCCAGAGCTGATCCAGCGCATTCATGAAGAATATCTGGAGGCTGGCGCTGATTTAATTGAAACCAATACATTTGGTGCCACATCCGTCGTGCTTGCTGAATACGATATTCAGGATCGGGCACGTGAGATCAACCTGGAAGCAGCCAGAATTGCGAAAGCTGCGGTTGATCGTTTCTCCACACCTGAATCTCCACGTTATGTGGTAGGTGCGATGGGACCAACAACCAAAACACTGTCTGTAACTGGGGGAGTAACGTTCCAGGAACTTATCGACAGTTATTTGGAGCAAGCGCTTGCTTTAATAGAGGGAGGCGTTGATGCGCTACTACTCGAAACCTCACAGGATACCCTCAATGTAAAAGCAGGCAGCATTGGAATTCAGCAGGCCTTTGAACAGAGTGGCGTTACACTGCCCCTGATGATATCAGGAACGATAGAACCGATGGGTACGACCCTTGCGGGTCAGAACATCGAATCCTTTTATATATCCTTAGAACACCTTAACCCAATTTCGGTAGGACTAAACTGTGCTACGGGTCCTGAGTTCATGCGTGATCACATTCGCTCGCTTTCTGGAATGGCATCGGTTGCCGTTAGTTGTTACCCGAACGCGGGTCTTCCGGATGAGAACGGTAATTACCATGAGTCACCAGACTCGCTTGCTCAGAAGATTGGTGCTTTTGCCGAACAGGGCTGGTTGAATATTGCTGGTGGATGTTGCGGGACAACCCCTGCACATATTCGGGCAATGCGCGATAAACTTGCCCAGTACCCCCCAAGAGAAATGAACGGAACACATCCACCTGCATTGTCTGGTATAGAACCAATCTACATTGAACAGGACAATCGTCCATACATGGTTGGTGAGCGTACGAACGTGCTGGGATCACGGAAATTCAAACGACTCATTGTAGAAGGCAAATATGAAGAAGCTTCGGAAATTGCTCGTGCCCAAGTGAAAAATGGAGCGCACATTGTTGACGTGTGTGTACAAGATCCGGACCGTGAAGAGTCTGAAGACATGGTGAAGTTCCTTGAACTGGTTGTGAAAAAAGTTAAGGTTCCTCTCATGATTGATACGACGGATGCTTCAGTAATTGATCTGGCCCTTCAGTACTCACAAGGTAAAGCGATAATTAACTCCATTAACCTTGAGGATGGCGAAGAGAAATTTGAGCTGATTACGCCGTTGCTTCATAAATATGGTGGTGCGGTTGTTGTCGGAACGATTGACGAACGAGGTCAGGCGATTAGTCGGGAAGACAAGCTTGACGTAGCCAAGCGCTCTTACGATTTGCTAGTGAACAAATATGGACTCAAACCAGAAGACCTGATTTTTGATACGTTGGTGTTCCCGGTTGGTACCGGAGATGAACAGTACATCGGTTCAGCCAAAGAAACCATTGAAGGTATAAGAGTTATTAAGGAAGCGATGCCTGAATGTCATACGATACTCGGTATCAGTAACATTTCATTCGGACTGCCTGAAGCAGGTCGTGAAGTGCTGAACTCTGTGTTCTTGTATGAATGTACCAAAGCAGGTCTCGACTATGCCATCGTGAACACAGAGAAACTGGAGCGTTATGCGTCCATTCCAGAAGAAGAGCGCAGGCTCTCGGAAGAGCTTTTATATAACACGAATGATGACACACTGGCGGCGTTCGTAGCGGCGTTCCGTAACAAAAAGGTTGAGAAGAAGGAAAAAATCTCGAACCTTTCATTAGAAGAGCGTCTCGCTTCATATGTAGTAGAAGGAAGTAAAGAAGGATTGCTGCCAGATCTCGAACAGGCACTTGCCAAATACACAGCACTTCAAGTGATTAACGGTCCACTGATGCGGGGTATGGAGGAAGTAGGTCGTCTCTTTAACAACAATGAGTTAATTGTAGCTGAGGTGTTGCAGAGTGCGGAGGTTATGAAGGCTTCTGTAGCATATCTGGAGCAATTCATGGAGAAGAACGAGACTTCGGTTAAAGGCAAGATCATTCTGGCTACGGTCAAGGGCGATGTGCATGACATCGGTAAAAACCTGGTTGAAATCATCCTGTCCAATAACGGTTACCGGATCATTAATTTGGGTATAAAAGTACCACCAGAACGTATCATTGAGGCGTACCGAGAAGAAAAAGTCGATGCGATTGGCCTCTCGGGGCTATTGGTAAAATCAGCGCAGCAGATGATTCTGACCGCTCAGGATTTGCGAACAGCAGGTATTGATGTACCTATTATGGTTGGTGGAGCGGCGCTAACACGTAAATTCACCAAAAATCGTATTCGTCCTGAATATAACGGAATGGTTGTATACGCTAAAGACGCGATGGACGGTCTGGATCTGGCGAACAAATTGATGAATCCCGTTTCACGTGAAGCGATGCAACTGGAGATGGAAGCTGAGAAAGAAGCTGATGCTTCAGGTGCTGTAGCTGTTCAGGCTCTTCCAGAGCTTACACGAGTGGAGCGTTCGGATATTGCTGTAGATCATCCGGTTCTTGTCCCGCCTGATCTGGAGCGGCATACGATGCGTAACTACCCATTATCACATATCCTGCCATACGTGAACATGCAGATGTTGCTTGGACATCATCTGGGGTTGCGCGGATCAGTAGAACAACTGCTTGCTTCAGGTGACAAGAAGGCTACAGACCTGAAAGCAGTCGTGGACGATATTATGCAAGAGGCTGTTCGTGACGGGATTATTCAGGCACATGCCATGTATCGTTTCTTCCCGGCACAGTCCAGTGGTAACAGCATTATTATCTATGATCCAAAGGACACGAGTAATATTTTGCATACATTTACGTTCCCACGTCAAAAAGTCGAGCCATTCCTGTGCCTGTCCGACTTCCTGAAACCTGTTGAATCCGGTCAAATGGATTACGTTGGTTTTATGGTTGTTACGGCCGGACACGGCGTGCGTGAACTATCCACGGCATGGAAAGATCAAGGGGATTACCTTCGCTCGCATGCTCTGCAATCCGTAGCGCTCGAAGTAGCAGAGGGATTAGCTGAGCGTGTGCATCATATGATGAGAGATATATGGGGATTCCCGGATTCTGCGCAGATGACCATGAAGCAACGTCACGGTGCACGTTATCAAGGGATCAGGGTATCCTTTGGATATCCGGCTTGTCCGGATCTGGAAGACCAAGGGCCGCTTTTCAAGTTGCTTCAGCCTGAGGATATCGGTGTGGAATTGACGGAAGGTTTCATGATGGAACCTGAAGCTTCCGTATCAGCGATGGTATTCAGCCATCCGCAAGCCAAGTATTTTAATGTAGAGAAGGCATAAATTCAGTAGAGTGTCAGGCAAAGCCCTCCGCATTGTCGGAGGTTTTTTGCTGGCAACAGAAAGAGGTGCGATCCAGAATGGAACTATATTTCCTGGGAACTAATGCTGGTGTACCTACGCTTCAACGGAATGTAACTTCCATTGGGCTACGCATGTTGGATGAGCGCAGAGCTTTGTGGTTGTTTGACTGCGGGGAAGGAACGCAGCACCAGATTTTAAGTTCGCCGCTTAAACTGAGCAAATTGGAGAAAATATTCATTACTCACCTGCATGGTGATCATGTATTTGGACTTCCAGGTCTGCTATCGAGCAGAGCCTATCAAGGTGGCACCACACCATTAACCGTATATGGTCCGCCAGGTACGGAACGAATGATCAGTACAACAATGGAGCTTAGCCAATCCCGGGTGAACTATGATTTGAATATCGTGGAACATACGGGCGGCGTCCTGTTCGAGGATGACAGTTTTATCGTGGAAGCTGCTTTGCTTGAGCATCGGATTGACAGCTATGGATACCGGATTACGGAAAAAGATCGTCCAGGAAGCCTGGACCCAGCCAAACTGGCGGAATATGGTCTGAAACCAGGCCCATTGTTCGGCCGGCTGAAACGTGGAGAAACCATTACGCTGGATAACGGTGATTCGCTTCGTCCAGAAGATGTATTGGGAGCGCCAAAACGAGGCATGGTGATCACCATATTAGGTGATACACGTCCATGTGACAACGTACAGCCACTTTCCATCAATGCAGATGTACTTGTGCATGAAGCTACATTCATGCATGATTTGGCCGATACAGCGCATGAGTACTATCATAGTACTTCTAAACAAGCGGCAGAAGCGGCTAGAGCAGCCAATGTAGGGCAACTAATCATGACTCACTTCAGTTCACGCTATAAGGATGAGGATCAACTTCAGCCACTTTTGGAAGAGGCGCAGTCCGTATTCCCGAATACCAGACTTGCAAACGAACACCAGCTTATTCCTGTCGTGCATCGCAAGCAAGAATCTTAACCCTGATTGCGAACCAGTGCACGGCTAAACACGTCATATAAAGATCCGGGTAATTGCACGGGACTGAGGGAGAGGAACTCCCGCGGTCCCTTTTGCAATCTGGTCAGAAAGCGTGTAGGATGGGCAATATGAAGAGGGAAATGATTCAAATTATTTTCCGGGAAAGCGCAGGAAATGACAAGCTTGTACAGAAGACGCGCGAGTTAAACCGTCGGTGTTCGATCCGGTTCGACTTGTTGCGTGCATATGTCAGCAAGCCATTATTTTTTGCCTGAATACATAGGTTCGCGGTCAAGTTCGAGGTAAATGATTAAGGACATTAAATGTTAATGGAATGAAGAAAGGAAGTGCTGTGTGTGATTAAGGCCTATCTGATTGACTTGGATGGTACGCTCTATCATGGCAGACATCGTATCGAAGGAGCCGATCAGCTTATTCGAACACTGCAAGAGCTAGGAAAGCCGTATTTATTCGTAACAAATAATTCTTCCCGTACACCACAAGGTGTGGCAGATCATCTGAACGGGATGGGCATACCTGCCGACGCGTCTCAAGTATGTACTTCTGCTGTGGCGGCTGCTGAATACGTCGCTGAAGAGACCCCGGGTGCAAAAGTGGCATGTATTGGAGAAGCAGGACTGTTACAAGCCATAGAAGAAGCAGGACTACAGTTGACTGAAGATGCACCAGATTACGTGATACAGGGGATTGATCGTGAATTCTCCTATCATAAACTGACCAAGGCACTCCGGTGGATTAATGCGGGATCAAAATTCATCATGACCAACCCGGATCTGCAGCTTCCTTCCGATGATGGACTGACACCTGGGGCTGGGACTATTGGAGCAGCAATTGAAGCAGCGACCGGAGTTCATCCTACCGTTATCGGCAAGCCATCGAGTGTTATAATGAAGTCAGCCATTAGCCGGCTAAACCTGGCGTCTCATGAAGTGGCAGTGATCGGGGACAATATGCGAACCGATATTGCAGCCGGAGTGGCAGCAGGGTGTGAGACGCTGTTGGTACTTACCGGTGTGACAACACGGGATAATATGGATGGACACATTCAAGCAGCCAAGGCTCGACCTGATCATGTGTTTGAAGATTTGCATAAATTGATGGAGTGGCTGTCGCAAGAGGCAGACCAAGCTTCCAAAAAGGGGTAATGTACGATGCCGGAACTACCGGAAATGGAAAATTACCGGACCTTGCTGTCCGAGAAAATACTTGATCTACTGATTACAGGTGTTGTGATTAATCGCGATAAAACGATAAATACGGAGCCTGATCTGTTTATCAATGAACTTACAGGTAATCGCATCATATTTGTTGAGCGCCGAGCGAAGCATCTGATTTTCCACTTGGCTAATGGCAAACGTCTGGTGCTGCACCTCATGTTGGGCGGTATGATTTTCTGGGGCACGGAAGAGGAGCGCCCTAATCGTTCCACACAGGTGGAAATCCAGTTTGGGGATCACATTTTATTCTTTATTGGACTGCGCTTGGGTTATTTACATCTGCTTACTTCGAAAGAAACGGAAGAGGCGATGTCTGATCTTGGACCTGAACCTTTGGATCGACGGATGAACGTGGAACGTTTTGCTTCCCTGTTGAAAGGTCGTCGGGGTACACTTAAGACAACGTTGGTAAACCAGCATATCATTGCAGGGATTGGCAACTGTTATTCGGATGAGATTGCCTTTGCTGCTGGTCTGAGACCAAGCTCCAAAACGCAGAACATCGCGACTTCACCTGAGTTGACGGAGCGCTTGTTCCATTCGATGCAGTCCGTGTTGCGCGAAGCAGCTTCTGAGGGTGGTTATATGGAAATGCCACTGATGCAAGGGGATACGAAGACCGGAAGCTTTGACGAGCAATGTCGGGTGTACGACCGGGAAGGCGAGACTTGTCCACGTTGCGGGGGAACGATTGAACGAGTGGAAATTACGGGCAAGAAAGCATTCTTCTGTCCGAAATGCCAGCATGAGGCCTAATACCGGAATCGGGGCACATGTCAGCACGAGAGGTGGATTTCTTCAGGCAGCCAAGAGAGCACATGCGATGGGGGCAACGGCGTTTCAGTATTTTCCGAAGAACCCGCGTAGTCTTGGTCTGAAAACTTTGGATCTCAAGGATGCTGAGCAGTGCAGGGATTGGTGTGAACAGCATGGACTGGCTTCGATTGCGCATTCACCCTATCCTACGAATCCGGCGTTGGGCATGACCCGTGGAGAGGCGGGCTTTCATGCTACAATAGCTTCTATACGCAATGATCTTGAAATTTCGGATGCTTGCGGTTCTGTTGGGACGGTGGTCCATTTTGGACATATCAAAACAAACGATCCGCTGGAGGGTTATCAGAACCTCATTCATTGTCTGGATACCGCCTTGGAGAATTGGAATGGACATTCGAAGGTGCTGATTGAAAATCAGGCAGGTGATCATGGCCCGATGGGCACGACAATGGAAGAAATGATACAGATTCGCAAATTGAGCCGATATCCGGAGCATATTGCTTTTTGTTTTGACACATGCCATGCTTTTGCTTCAGGTTTGTGGTCGTCAGGCAACGAAGCGGCGATGCTTGATAAGGGCAGGATGCTCGGATACTGGGATAATGTTGCTGCTGTACATTTTAATGATTCCAAATATGCATCTGGTTCGTGTAAGGATAGACATGCGAGGATTGGACAGGGATATATTGGAAATGAATCAATGAAAGTATTGTTAACTGCGCCTGAGTTCCAAAAAGCGGTTGTTGTGCTCGAGACAGAAACGGGCGAAGATGGAACGCACCGTGATGATATAGCGCTCATGCGTTCCTGGCTATAATGGGGAGAGGAGCGATTGTATGCATGTTTTTTTGGATGACTATCGGGCATGTCCGAAAGGATTTGTTCTGGCAACGAATGCAGAAGAGTGCCTTATGCTGCTAAGAGAAGGCGACGTGGACATTTTGTCTCTGGATTATGAGCTTGGTCCGGATTCGCCTAATGGCGGAGAGGTTGCGGCATCCATTGTACGAGAAGGTTTATTTCCGCGTGAGATTTATTTGCATACGTCCAGTATGTTTGGGAAACGCCAGATGTACGAGATGTTATATAGCAATAAACCGGATTCGGTAACCATTCATAATGGTCCTATGACGGGTGAGGTCATGCTGCGTGTTGCTGCGGGAGAAGAACGTTAATGAAGCCAATTACATCCAAAATGTTAATGCGCGGCGTATGGGAAGGCATGCCACAGGCTGTATTTATATATACCCCTTTATGTGGGACATGTGCGGCAGCACGACGTATGTTGGAAGTAGTAGAGCACATGCTGCCAGAAGGTATTTTATCCGAAATGAACATCCATGACATTCCTGAACTTGTACAACAATTTAAAATTTCAAGCGTACCAGCAGTGATGCTATTTGACGGCCAGCAAGATGTTCCAAAGATGGTTTATCGGATGAGCTCTGTGGAGCATTTGCTCTCGGAGATCCGGAAGGCGGTGCTGAAATGAGTATAATCTCGATGGAACATGTCTCACTTAGACGAGAAGAGAATCAGATTTTGGATAACGTGCATTTGCGCATTGAACAAGGCGAACATTGGGTTATTCTTGGTCGGAATGGTTCTGGCAAAACAACGTTGTTGGAAATGATGAACGGATATATGTTTCCAAGCCAGGGACGCATTGAAGTACTCGGTAATCTGTATGGACAATGTGACGTCAGGGAAGTTCGTAAGGAAATCGGTTATATCAGCCAAACGTTGATTGAGAAACTTACACCCAGAGATCCGGTATGGGAGGTCGTCGCTACAGGAGCTTATGCTTTTTTGCGTTTTTATCAGACAATTCCTGATGAAGTCAAAGCAAAGGCAATGAGTTTGTTAGATGACATGGGCTTTGCCAATCTGGCTAACAACCCGCTTGGAACGTTATCCCAAGGGGAGCGCAAAAAAGTCATGCTTGCTCGTTCATTAATGGCTGAGCCTAAATTGCTGATTATGGACGAGCCTTGTGCCGGGCTAGACTTATATGAACGTGAGAAGATGCTGGCTGAGATTGATCGTCTGCGCCAGCGTAACATTACAGTTGTATATGTAACACATCATGTTGAAGAGATCGTACCTTTATTTACGCATGTGGCTTTGATCCGCGATGGACGTATTGCGGCAGCTGGCCCCAAGCATGAAGTTTTGACACAAGATACAATTAAGCATACGTACGATGTCCCGGTCGATATCCAGTGGGATGACGGTCGTCCGTGGATACGCGTACGTTCTGGAGGGTAACACAATTTGAGTACACAATCGTCTTGGGAAGAAGGCAACTTCTCCCGTTTTATCTGCACAGCCAATCATGGCTTTGCCCCTTATGCACAAGAAGAATTACGCCGTACGTTTGGTGCGGTCAAGAGCACAGTACTCGTACCAGGAGAAATTTTGCTTGCGGGTCTGCCTGTAGCGGAGGAAGAAGTTGCAGGTAAACTGTTGGAAGAATATCCAACGTTTTTACGTCATATCCAACCTGTTCAGTTTCAAGAGAATACAGAAGATTCAGAGCAATCTATCGAGAGATTGATTGCATTTGTGTTGAATCATAAGGAACTGACCGGTGCTTCTGTCGTAATGCAGGTACGGAAGACAGAAGGGTCCTTTTGGCAAGAAAATGCAGCCTCATTGAAGCAATTGCTGACTGAAAAGCTGGATGAACTGGGATGTGAATGGGTTGTACGTGATGCTGAATATGTCATTTCCGTATTTGCTGCGAATGATATGTTGTATGCGGGCGTATCCAGACCTGAACAGAACCTGTCAGACTGGAGCGGGGGAGCCGTACGTTTTCAAAAAGAAGATGGACAGATCTCACGTGCTAAGTTCAAATTGCTTGAAGCCGAGCAAACGTTTGGCATTGACTTTACTTCATTTCATAAAGCACTTGATATTGGTGCAGCACCAGGTGGATGGACCTCGTTCCTGCTTGAACGCGGGCTTGAAGTAACGGCGGTAGATCCGGCGAAGATGGATGCAACACTGCTGGCATCACCAAAACTGACTTTCTTGAAGAAAAACGCAGGGGATGTGCGCTTCCGCGAAGGAGAATTCGATCTGCTCGTATGTGATATGAGTTGGAGTCCGAAGCTGATGAGCCGACTTGTATCGGATCTTCTATATAGCCTTCAGCCTGGGGGGACAGCAATTGTTACCGTGAAATTATTGCATAAAAAACCGCTCGCGCTCATTAAAGATGTTATCGATACGTTTGAGCGTTCGCGGATGCAGATTCAACGGTCCAAGCAGTTATTCCATAACAGGGAAGAGATTACGCTTTATATGGTCAAATATTAAGAGATCTATTCTTGATTAAAGCAGCTAAAGATATTATGAAATTGATTCGATGAAGCTCATTAAATTTTGTGCTTTACAATCTATTCCTGCCTGTACTATAATGATACCAATATTAACCATAACAAACCTGAGGGAAAGCATCCCGAAGTGAACGAAACCGGATATCCGGTCTGTTCTTCTTCGGTGAAGCTTTCCCTTTTTTGTTGTGTATTGAAGGAGGAATTGGTATGAGACATCCGGCCAGGCTGGAACGCGGAAGCCTGCTGGGAGGTAGATATCGTATCGTATCCATTCTGGGAACAGGCGGAATGAGCCATGTATACGAGGCGGAGGATCTGAAGTTACCGGGCAAGATATGGGCAATTAAAGAAAGCGTAACGATTATGCCATATGAAGGCAGTATGGAGACCGAGGCCGCACTTCTGACATCACTTCGCCATCCAAGATTGCCGCAAATTGTTGATTTTTTTGTCCCGGATGAAGATGGGTACACATACTTGGTGATGGAATATATCGACGGGTTAACGCTCAGTGAGTATTTCAAGCAGTGTCGTGGGAAGATCCCGATGGAGCAGTTGACGGAGCTGATGCTTCAATTGCTGGATGTGTTGAGTTATTTGCATAATCTGAATCCACCTGTGATCTATAGGGATCTGAAACCATCAAACATCATGATCACGCCGGAACATGAAGTAAGATTAATTGATTTTGGCATCGCCAGAAGTTACAAACCGCAAAGTGCTGAAGATACCGTTAAGTTGGGAACAGCTGGTTTCGCCGCTCCAGAACAATATGGCTCGGGTCAGACTGATGCGCGTTCAGATCTATACGGACTCGGAGCATTGCTGCTGTATCTTATGACAAGTGGGGCCTATACGGAATGGATTCAGGGTGTGGAAAGCTCTATCCGGAGTGATGTTCCACGGACTTACATCCCTGTGGCAAGGAGACTGTTGAGATATAATGCCGAGGAGCGATTCCAATCTGCCGATGAGGTACGGAAAGAACTGCTCCGAATACCCGGTGGAATAACGCCTGGTGGAGATGCAACCATGACCTTGAATGGCGGAACAAGAGTTATTGCCTTGACTGGTGCTTCATCTGGTGTAGGGGTTACGCACACTGCTATAGCTATCAGTCATTATCTCGAAAGGCAAAACTTCAAAGTAGCTGTGATTGAAATGTCACCTCGCTCTCAATCCTTTGCAAGAATTCAACAAATCGCTCAAGCGGGTAAACCGGTACCGGCAGGCAGACAGTTTGCAGTGGATGGTGTGCATTATTGGAAACAATCCGGGCGAGCGGATATTTTGTCTTTGCTTGGGGGGAGTTATCAGTTCATTGTGATGGATCTCGGTAGTGGTCAAGACCAGAACCGGCTGGAAGAATTCCTTCGTGCAGATCTGCCTATTGTGATAGGCTCAGGTGCCGAATGGAGACAGGCGGAGATTGGCGCTTTTGTTCGATCACATCATCGGTATCCACGAGAGAAATGGATATATTGTTTGCCCCTTGCAGCAAGTGAAGCAGTTCAACGCATTCGGAAAGCTCTGGATACATCGAGTGTATATGGTCTGCCGTTACATATCGACCCTTTTGATAAGGACGCACAGATGGATAAAGTGTTTTCACATATTTTAATGCATATGATGGCACAGCAGCCCAAGAAACGTTCGTTCTTTTCACGAAGGAAAGTACATGATTAGAAGAGATTACGAAAGGAGAGCCTATTTTGTCTAAATTAAGAAAACAAAGCCGTCAACTGATCTATGCCGGACTTATCGGAGCAGGAGCTGTAGGGTTGGTGTTCGGAGGATATGTTATTTACAATGTCAAAAAGATGGGTGATGTTAGGTCAGCTGTAGAAGCCCGTTATTTATCAGCATATGAGGAAAAGGAAGCTGAATTAAAGCAACAATGGGATTCGGGCGCACAAGGATGGGTTACGATTCGGGATATTGAAGCAGGTGAACCGATATTACCGGAGGATCTGAAGCTCATTGCTGTTCCGGATGCACAAGCACCACGAAATCTCTGGTCCAGTACCAAGCAAATGGAAGGCCAAGTGGCCAAAATAGAGTTAAAAAAAGGAACAGCCATTACCACCGAGATGGTATATGAGGATACACCGGCTCCGCCCGATTTAAGAAATCGAGAGCTGCAAGTTGTATTACTGCCATCCTCACTCGTTAAGGGAGATATTATTGATGTTCGTATCCAATTCCCTACCGGACAAGACTATGTTCTTTTATCGAAGAAGAAAGTGGAACGACTCAATGCAGCTACCTTATGGATTACGATGACGGAGGAAGAGATTCTGTCACTCTCAAGTGCAATTGTAGATGCCTATTTACATAAAGCTTCAATCTATGCCTTAACCTATGTAGAACCACAGTTTCAGACACCTGCAATCCCGACGTATCCTGCCAATTCAGAAGTGTTGAAACTGCTGGAGAGTGATCCGAATATTGTTCGACGAGCCGAACAGGAGTTATCCAGACAGGTGCGAAGTTCGCTTGAAAGTTCACTGGCCGCCTCCGTGACAGCACCATCAAAAGGAGTGGAACAGGATGTGGCCCAATCCTCAGTTACTTATAACAGTCGTCCATCTGCAAATAATCCGGTAACATCGGATGGAGTGATGTGGAATGATGGTTCAGGAAACGGGGCAGGAGCTAATTCTGGAAGCGTAAATGATCCTGCTGAAGCTTCACAAACAGAACAGCAGAGCTTGCTAACGGGTGGAGAGTAGAGATTAATCTAAGGTTTTCACATTAAGATAATTCAAATAACAAAGGTTTAAAGAAATAGAAGGGAGTTGTAACATCTATGTATACATGGATCTTTGCGGGTTTATGTGAGAAGAATGATCTGATGTTATATCTTTGCAAGATATTGGCTTCGACAGGCAACAAGGTCTTGCTCGTAGATGGAACCTTACAACAGAAGTATGGGTACGGTGTAGGTGACGGTCAGCAGTCTTTGCGAATTACGGAATTTGAAGGATTTGATATCGCTTGTCATTTTGTCACTTCGGCAGCTGTAGAGAATCATCTTGAAGTAAATGGAGAGCGATTGGACAGTTATGATTATGTGTTATATGACATGGAGACTTCACATTTTGCTTCACGTAATCTCTGGCTAACCGCTGATGTAAGAGTCTGGGTGAGTGATTATGAGCGTTACAATCTGGAACGTGGCAAGGGCTGGTTGAAGCGGTTGCTTGAAGAACAGTCATTGCCGGGTGAGCTGTCATTTCAGCGGCTCTTAATTAACGGGGTTGACTGCAAGCTTGAAGCTCGTTATCTGTGGGCGTATCTGGAGGGCAGTCCGTTTGTATGGACAGGAGAATCCTTAGTGCTTCCATGGGATGAGTTAACAGCGGCGGTTAAGCTTGAGAATGAGCATCATCGCCGAGTTCATCTTGGACCTTTGTCACGAAATTACAAAAAATCGTTGTGTCGCGTGGTCGAGCAGTTAACAGGTTGGGAAAGTGTTCGTAGTCGCCGTGCGATGAAAGAAGCAGAGAGGATGAGAGCATGAGCACCATTACCTTTTGGAGCCCTTTTGCGGGAACGGGTTGCACTTCAAGCACATTAATTAGTGCTTATGCGATGGCACTTCACTACAGGACAAGAGTGTTACTTGTTAATACAGGCCTTGCCGGAACTGGCACAGAAGCTGCTCTACCATCCAATGATACGAATTCAGCGGACTATATGTTCTCCTTCGAAGAGGGTGGCTGGGATGCGATTGAACGGCTGCATTCGAGCGGAATTCTGAATAAGCAAAATCTCAGGGATTATACCAAGCCCCTTCTGAAAGAAAGACTTGATTTCCTAACCGGAAGAATGGATGAGATGGAACGTCCCCCGCAGGAACATGGTGAGACTGTGAAAAAGCTGCTAAATGTAGCTAACGAGTATTATGATCTGGTTCTTCTGGATGCGGATCATGCTGGTGTCGATGCTCAGCTCAAGCTGCAACAGGCGGACTATGTTGTCATTAATCTCGATCAAAATATGCGAAATCTGGAGTTGTTCTTTGAAGAGATCCTGCCAGAACGAATGAACAATAAGAATATACATGTTGTAATTAACAAATACGATTTGCATTCCCGTGCAACGCTTTCCAATATTCGGCGCCAGTTCAAATACAAAGGCACGATATCTGCGATCCCGTACACAACCGGATACCTGGATGCAATGAATCGGCGAGATGTTGCTAGATACTTGCAGTTGGAAAGTTTGACTGAGGATAAGGATATTCGTAAAGGGAGCTTTGCTGCAAGCATGAGCGAACTCGCTCGCCTGATTATGGACGGTGCAGGTATGCGCACAGTTCTGAAGAGGCTGGAAAGGGGAGCCTGAACCTCCGATGCTCTGGAATACCATATGGATAAGTTTAATTTTGATTCTGTGCCTGACTTATATCTGGTTCAAGTATAGAACGTTTCTTCGTGAAAAGAATGCTCGTGTTCCTGAACAGGAATCATTCACGATAGACATGTTGATTGAGAAGGTGAAGAACTCACTTCATGAGCTTAGTCATAGTCAACTCGCGGATGCAGGTCTGCACGAAGAAGAATATCGTCGAAGAATTAATCAACGTGCCGAGATGAGAAAAGCGCTGAAGGGCTGTGTCTCAGGCAGTATCAGCGACAAAACGTATGTCAAAAATCTGATAGGGGACCTGCTGACCCGAAGCATAGGACTGAACAAATCAAATGTAGATGAAGTTATTTTGTTTGCAGAACCAGATTTGTTGACGATCCAGGACCGATTCGAAATTGTGTTTTATCTGTACCGACAGCAATTCGGTGTGGATGCACTCTCCCGCATGATTGATACCTACGATCTTGGCAGATTGAGAATGGAGGAAGGTACGGACGATGGAGGAAGTTATTATATCTCTGAGGAGGATATTCAGTATGTTTTCGAGTGCGAATATCGAGAGCTTGGTTTCAGAGAAAAGACGGATATCATCGTGCAGCGTATCTACCAACATTATAAAGGGTTCTCGGTTGTTGATGAGATAAGGGACCAGCGTATTGATGGTGTTAGTGGTGGTGTCAGCGGTATGCTTGATGCTGTTCATAATATGGGACTTCGAAAACCGGCATCATGGAATGATTTGCTGGATCAAGGACTGGAGGATGATGCACATGAAGAACCGCTTAGCGGCATGGAAAGTGTCTGGATTTTCTATAAAGGTAAGTCCATTCATCTATCCTTTCTGTCATTCGGAAGCATCCGTGAACTAAAAAGGGTATGCCAGAATATATACAAATACAATTATCCCGGACAGTTGTCGGAAGCAAGTGGATACAAGGTGAACGAGATGAAAGACGGCTCCCGTGTCGTTGTTGTTCGTCCTCCTTTTGCAGAATCATGGGCGTTCTTCGTCCGGAAGTTCGATATTCCGAATGCTTCACTTGAACAGTTGATTACGGGTAACAACGCAGATCTGCCAATAACACTGCTTCAATACCTGATGAAAGGAAGCCGGATCACAGCTGTAACCGGGGCACAAGGTTCTGGTAAAACAACGTTGCTTATGGCTATGGTCAAACACATCTATGCATCGTACACCCTTCGGGTACAGGAGATGGCGTTTGAACTTCAATTAAGACGGATCTATAGCCGACGTAATATTTTGAGTTTCCGAGAGACTGAACACATTTCAGGTCAACAAGGGCTTGATTTGCAGAAAAAAACGGATGGTACCGTTAATATACTCGGTGAGGTTGCGAGTGATGAGGTGGCCGCATGGATGATTCAAATGTCTCAGGTTGCCAGTCTGTTCACCCTGTTTACCCACCATGCCAAAACGTTTCGTGATCTGGTCTTCTCCCTCCGAAATTCCTTGCTCAAGACAGGTATGTTCCAGCATGAGCATATTGCTGAGGAGCAGGTTGTGAGTGTCATCAATTTCGATGTTCACATGAAAAAAGATGCTGAGGGACGAAGATATATCGAACGTATTACGGAATGTCTTCCTCGTGCGAATCAAGGTGATAGCGTGGAAGAGAGGGCAGGTTTTACATTTCGTAATGTTGTGGAGTACAGAAATGGAGCGTATGTTGCAACAGCTCCAATCTCCTCTGGAAGCATGGTGGATATGCGAGACCAGATGACATTACAGGATGCCGAGAAATTTGAACAGTTTATGAAGCAACACTGGGGTGATTCAGCATGACAATTAAATGGATTCTGCTCCTCGTATTAAGTATTTGTGCAGGAGGGCTGCTGATCACACTTCTGGTTCTAAGTATGTTACGTCACAGAGGAGGTGGTTCAGCAAGTCAGTACAGCGTTATTCTTGCTCCTAGCGGGAAGGGACTCAAGGGACTCGGATCAATCTTGTTGCAATCCTACCGTCTTGGAATGAAGGTCCCACTGTTATCAGCGTATATTTTACAGGTGCAGAAGCGTATTTCATTCCGCCATGTTGGGGATGAGCCTTCACTTCGCAGGCTGACGATGACAGTAGTTCTGATTATTCTTGGAGGTTATGGAGGCATTAGTGTCATTCTGTTTTTTCTACAGCCGGGCATCGCTTTTGTAATACTATCCATTCTCTGTGCTGTGGTGTTAAACAGTCTGGTATTGGATATGTGCCTCAGTCGTATGGAGAAAAGGTTGCTGGTTCAGATGTTGGATCTCTTTGCGGATGTAAGGCATAGGTATCATCAACATGGCATAGTTGAGGAAGCGCTCTATGAAGCTGCTGAAGCAGGTACAGGAGAAGCAGCAGAACAAGTAAGACTGATCTACGAAGCTCTAACTTCTCCAGATCCGAATGAAGCACTTGAGCGTTATTATGAGGTGGCTCCCAACCGTTTTCTCAAAGGATTCGCCGGTGTTTCCTATATGGTCATGGAGTTCGGGGATAAGGACAGGGCACAAGGTTCTATTTATCTCAAAGGACTTGGTAACCTAACTCAGGAGATTCATTTGGAGATTTTGCGGCGTGATAAATTGGATTACCTGCTCAAAGGGCTTAATATTATCGCTCTTGCTCCGGTATTGTTCACCGCTCCAATCGAACGTTGGGCCAGAGTCAGTTTCCCAACGATGGATGAATTTTATCGCAGCAAAATCGGTTTTGTTACCAAAATATCGATCTATGTCATCATTATCCTTGCCTATTTGCTTCTGCAAAGGCTCCAGCAATACGATGAGACCCGTTACCGGTCAGGGCATAAGCATTCATGGTTGGATGAGTTTCTGTACAGGCAGACCTTCATACGGAAATTGGCGATGTTGTTTGCAGCGAAACCTGGCAGTGCACAGTACAGTCAAACGATACGGCTCATGAGGGAGAGCAGCTCGGAGTTGAAATATGAATGGCTTGCCATTCGTAGAGTGATGTTATTCGCAGGTTGTTTGGTCCTTACAATGGGTTGCATCTTGTTGTTGCATCAGGTTGAACGTAACCACATCTTGTATGATCCAATTCGTGATGATCGAATGTTTGGTGCAATGGCTGAAGCGGATCTCAGGAAAGCTGAGGAAAAAACAGCATTGGATCAATCCGTGCTGGAAAGTGTAGAAATGAACCGAGGAGCTACATACGAAGAAGTCGCCAACGCATTACAGCAGTTATCTCCCGTTCAGATGGACCTTGATACCCAGAATGAGACCATCACGCGCATTATGCAGAAACTTGAGGTGTATAACAAGCAATATGTACGTTGGTGGGAAATGATTATAGCCATTCTCATGGGTGCAGCAGGGTACTACATGCCCGTATGGCTCATGTTATTTCAGCGGAAAATGCGAAGGTTGGATATGCGACATGAAATCTATCAATTCCAGACAGTGATTTCCATTTTGCGTGAGATGGACCGGATGTCAGTCGAGGAGATATTGGAGTGGCTTAATCGATTTGCCGTCATTTTCAAACGCCCGCTGCAAAAATGTTTGTTGCATTTTGAACATGGACCAGAGCTTGCACTTGAACAATTAAAGGAAGAGGTGGGCTTGCCCGAGTTCCAGCGACTGGTTGATAAATTACAGCTTGCCCTTGGCAAAATCTCAATACGCGAAGCCTTCGATGATCTCGAGAGCATGATGGAATTTTATTTTGAACAACGCAAGCAGGAGTACAGCAAAATGATTGATGTCAAAGCATCATGGGGCAGAACCATCGGATTTACACCCATGTACGCCCTTATCTTTCTGTATCTGGTCATTCCATTGGTTGGTATGAGCTTCTTGCAGATGAACATTTATTATGAACAAATTCAGAAACTGTAGCACAATTTATCTGTGTGACAGCCTGAAATAGTTTAATAACTTATAACTTGGGAGGATTTATCATGAACAATGCATCAAGCGCTTTAAAGGTGGCAGCAGGGATATTCTTAACAATCGCTCTGATCACAATTGTAGTTCTGTTGTTTATTTCGGCTCAGGAGGCAACCAAGACGGCCCAGAACAATTTTGCTGATATCCAAACCGAGTTGTCCCAAGCCGCATTTACGGTGTATGACGGAACAACCATCAGTGGATCACAGGTAACGAATGCGCTGCGTAAATACGCGGACAAAGATCAGTTCGGTATTCAAGTTATTACAGGTAAAAATAAAGCGGGTCAATGGTATGGCAATCAATTGAACATTTCACAGGATCTCAATAATGCCGACTACGGCTCGGTTATTGCTCCTGACGATAAAGTGGGGATTATTAACCAGACCATGAGTGAAAAAGACAATCAATATGTCAATCCAAGCGGTAAATTCAAAGCCATTATCGTAAAAGACCGTTCCAACGTGGTAAGAGGGCTGATCTTCCAGCAATCCTGACAGGAGTTGGTTTAACATGTCCCGGAATACCCAGCATCTCATGTTGTTTTGTACGGCGGTTGTCCTGTTTGTGACAGCCTGCCTGTACGGGCAACAGAATGTTAAGATATTGTCTGCGGCCTTGACCGACAGAGTACAGACAACAGCAGGCATGGAAGGTCGGCTGACAACAACACTGCATACCAGCAATTCCTATCAATATAGTGGTGCGGAAGTGTTGCATACCGTGAGGCAGATGACAGGCACAGGCATCCATGTGGAGGTAGATGGAACATCGTATGTGATCGATCCATTTGTCAGCAAAACAGCGACGATTCCTGTCCAGCTCGATGCCACCTACAGACCGGAGTTTATACGAAATGAAACTGGAGAACTGCTCAAGATTGTTTTTTGGAAGGAGACCAGTGTGAATTGATTAATGCCGCATCCAAGCTGCTTGCCGTATTGCTCGCAGTCCTTCTGCTCTATGTGTACCCAGCTGCTGAAACAGCCGATCGGCAGGATGATATAGCACGTATGACGGCTGTTCAGAATGTAACACGCTTTGTTGATGCTGTCCGAACGAAAGGATATATTTCACCTCGAATGTTGGCTGAGTTTGAGGAGCAACTGGCCCAAACGGGCAATCTGTATGAGGTGTCGATGGAACATTTACATAAGAAATATGTACCTCATTATACAGACCCGATGGACCATAACAGTTTTAACGGGACCTATGAGGTAGTGCAGGATGGATATTATGCAGCTCAGATTCGAGAAAGACTATTCCCATCCTCAGGTGTGATACCGGTTGATGATCCTGGCCGAAGATATACGTTGACGACAGGGGATTTTTTCACCGTGACGCTCCAAAATACAAATCGTACACCTTCCATGCTCATCCGTGAATGGTTAAGTGGTACGGCTCAGGCTTCAGCGGTATTTGTAACATACGGAGGTATGGTCCTCAATGAAGATTACTGAGCTTTCCATTGTATTCGTGCTGATCTTTTTTCCGCTCTTCTGGATCATCTCACTGCATACCCAAGATGCCGAAGAGGCTCAATATCTTGGTCATCGATACAGATCTGCACTTCAAACTGCAGTCATGGATGCAGGTGCAGTGATGCATCAGAATGAGAAACAAAATGATGAAGCAGGTTACGATTCAACCAAGTTTGTTAAAGCCGATAAGGAGCTTGCCTTGTTGACATTTACGCAGACGATGGCTTTGAATATGGGCATTCAGGATGATCCCGCAGCTATTCGAAACATGTTTAATTACATTCCTGCCGTAGTTATTCTGGATTATGATGGCTATTATATGTTTTCCACGGAAACAGAGATGACGGGTAACCTTGAAGATTCTTTCCGGCAAGTATGGAGCCCCAAGAAACCTTATACATATTCAGATTCTAATGGTAACAGTATTAACTTTACACTGGACGACTACGTATATGCCTATGACGCAAGCGCAGGGAAATGGATTGAAGGATTTCAAAAAGAACTGGCTTCAACCACACAGATTCCTTTACTTCAGGATACCCACGTATTTGAACAAGTTAGACGAAGTCGGATTGTGACTACTGTGCAGGATAATCTGGCTGATGTGATTAACCGCCATAATGAGTTTGCCAGAAAGAACGGTATTTCCTATACATTTACGATGCCCCTGATTGCCCAGGAAGATTGGTACAACTCCATAAATGATACAGGGATTATGGCCTTTATCCAAGGTATAGGTGTGGGTGACCAGAAGATCAACAATTACGCAATTGGTGGAGGCAGACTTGTGAAGAAAACGGCGATAGTAGGTGGGGTAGATCCTTTAACGGGTATCAAGTACTACTACCCCTCCACATGTGGTAATGGTTACCGTGCTGAAGAGGTGTTCACAGACGCGAGACAAGCAGCTGCACAAGGCTATTTCGAATATAAATGCTCTAACCGTTAGGGTACCCTGTATGACAAAATTATGGAAGAGGTTCCTGATATGTTTACATTACTTTCAGAAAAGACGGGACCTGTGCTAGAATAGGGTTTCGGAACAATCACAAAAGTAATGTCTAATAGATAGGAGCAACCTCATCTTATGAGTTTATTGTCAGTAGAGAACGTAAGTCACAATTTTGGAGATCGCACGTTATTTAAAAATGTATCGTTTCGTTTACTTGCCGGAGAGCGCGTAGGACTTGTTGGTGCCAATGGTGTGGGTAAATCCACATTAATGAACATCCTTACCGGTAAATTGCTTAAAGATAGTGGAAAAGTGGAATGGACACCCAAGGTCCGTTATGGATATCTGGATCAGCACACGAAGCTTACGCCAGGTAAAACCATTCGTGACGTGCTTAAAGATGCATTCCTTCCGTTGCTTGAATTGGAAAAAGAAATGATGAATATTACGGACCAGATGGCAGATGCAGATCCAGATAAGCTGGAGCAGTTGCTGGAAGAGATGGGCGATATTCAGGAACAACTGGAACAGGGCGACTTTTATCTGATTGACGTAAAAGTGGAAGAGATGGCTAATGGTCTTGGTTTGTCCGCCATTGGTCTTGATCGGGATGTCGCAGCTCTAAGTGGTGGACAACGTACCAAGGTGCTGCTTGCCAAGCTTCTGCTCGAGAAACCTACAGCTCTGTTACTGGATGAGCCGACCAACTATCTGGATGTAGAGCATATTGAATGGCTGTCACGTTACCTGAAGGACTACCCGCACGCGTTCCTCTTAATCTCCCATGACACGGAATTCATGAATGAAGTCGTAAATGTTATTTATCATTTGGAATTTGCCAAATTAACGAGATATGCAGCGAACTATAACAAGTTCCTCGAGATGGCTGATATGAATAAAGCCCAGCATATTGATGCATACGAGAAGCAGCAAGAGTACATCAAGAAGCAGGAAGATTTCATTCAGCGTAACAAGGCACGTGCTTCAACTTCAGGTCGAGCGAAGAGCCGGGAGAAGCAGTTGGACAGAATTGAACGTATTGATCGCCCAGATGAAGCGGCCAAACCAACGTTCAAATTTAAGGATGCCCGTGCGAGCAGCAAAACGGTCTTTGAGGGTATTGATTTTGAAATTGGATATACGTATCCTTTGCTGCCTAAGATGACAATGACAATCGAACGTGGTGAGAAAATTGCCATCGTAGGTTGTAATGGTGTGGGTAAATCGACGCTGTTGAAAACCATCCTGGGAAAAATATCTCCACTCAGTGGAAAGACTTTCTTAGGAGATTATCTCGAAACGGCATATTTTGAGCAGGAGGTTCGTGCTGGGAATATCACGCCGATTGAGGATGTCTGGAATGAGTTTTCACATTTGACCCAAAATGAGGTCCGAGGTCATCTCGCTCGCTGCGGGTTGAAAAATGAGCACATTACTCGTCCGCTTAATATGCTGAGTGGTGGAGAACAAGCCAAGGTTCGTTTATGCAAACTCTTGATGCGTGAAAGCAACTGGATTCTATTTGATGAGCCGACGAACCATCTGGATGTCACAGCTAAAGCGGAGTTGCAGCGTGCTTTGAAAGAATTCAAGGGAACGGTGTTACTGGTATCTCATGAACCTGATTTCTACGAGGGTTGGGTTACCAAAACATGGAATGTCGAAGAATGGTCTGAGAAAAACTAGACGATTTAAGACAATGTTTAACAGAAATGACGGTGACAAAAAAATCCGTCTATGGTAACATAGGCTACAACTTCATATGAACACTAGGGGGGCCGCACGATGCGGCTGAGATGGAAGAATACGATTCCGGACCCTTTGCACCTGATCTGGATCATACCAGCGTAGGGAAGTGGCGAGCGCGTTTCAGTGAATGACGTGAGCAAACGGCAATTCGAAAGAATTCAACCGTCTTGCTTAGTAAATTGAAACATGCAGTTGCGTGTATAACGTTATGGCTATAAGGTCTATAGCTTTATTGCACGAAATGAACTGTATGTATCAGTCAGTCATCTGGTCCTATAATTAATACGCAGCCACTCCCCTACGGGAGTGGCTTTTTTGTGTTTTCATAGCATTCAAGTCTGGAAGGAGATGAACAGTACGGTAATTTCTCATGAACATGTTCAAGAATCATTTGAATTGCATGTTGTATCTACGGGTGCAGGGGATCAGGCATCTTTTGTAAAAGCTGCAAAGGACGTTTGGCCTTTGGTGGACTATATTCACATACGAGAAAAACAACTCACATGGCAAGACAAGATCGGTTGGGCTCAAAGTCTGCGTAGCGTTGGCATTCCATCTTGCCGCATTGTTATCAATAGTTCAGAACTTCCTTCACAGAATGACATTTATGGCGGTGTACATTGGGGGCAAGATGCGATACGAAATTATAACCCTGCTGTTATAAGCAATGTGCAGCGCCTTCGTCTGGGTGTATCTGTTCATTCCATCGATGAGGCAAAAATCGCTGAAGAACGGGGAGCCGATTATCTTTTCTTCGGGCATGTCTACTCAACCAACAGTAAGCCTGATCTTGACCCAAGAGGATTACATGCCCTTGCTGAAGTGTCCAGGAGTGTCTCCATTCCTGTCATGGCGATCGGTGGCATCGAACCGGGAAACATTCACGCGATTCGCTCTGCAGGCGCACAGGGAGTTGCTGTGATCTCGAATGTATGGGCGAGCGATTCACCGGATCGGGCCGCTGCATCATTAAGGCAGGCTATCGTTGCTACCGAAGGTCTGCGCGACTGAAAGGAGATGAGAGGATGAAAGAGATTGTAACTGATAATCCGGACAAGATTCATGCAGAAACGATTATTGTAGGTGGAGGCGTTGTTGGTTGTGCCATTGCATATGAGCTTGCTTCCCGTGGACAGGATGTTCTGTTGCTGGAGCGTTCGGCGATTGCAGGAGGCACTTCTTGCGCAGCGGCTGGAATGCTGGGGGCAGATAGTGAGGATTTTGCTCATCCTTTGATGGCTAAGCTCGCCAGGCAGAGTAGACAGTTACTTATCGAGCAACAGGTGCTAATGGCTACACTCAGTGAGGTAGAGACTGGCCTGCAACGCCATGGATTCCTAACCCCTTTTCGATCATACAGTGAATTAAGCAGTTATAAGGACAATCGGAGGTCTGCGTTGTCTGTTTTTGCTGATGAGGTATGGTGGGATCGTTCCGTTGTGCAGCAGGAGGCATCTTGGATTAACAGAGATACGTATGGAGCCTACTACAGGCCTTACGAGAGTGAGATTCTTCCAGTCCATCTAACGAAGGCATACGCCGAATCCGCTCAAGCATTGGGAGCACGGGTTATGGAGGGCATACAGGATATACGCGTGCGAGCAAACGAACACGGCGTGCAGGGGATCACCACATCGATCGGTGAGATAACATGCAAACATGTCATTATAGCGGCTGGTTTACAGAGTGAAGAGTTGATGAGACATGTGAATCTGAGCTTGCCTGTGTGGTCGGTAAAAGGTGAAATAGCCGCCGTTCAGTTCTCGGATGAACATGCAGGGTACAGACCTGACAGAACGGTGTATGCAGAGGATATCTATATTGTTCCCAAAGCCAATGGCGAAGTTTGGCTTGGGGCAACCAGTCTGCCAGGCAGAACAGATCTGAACGTTTCTGTACATGGTGTTCAGAAGCTGCTAACAGCGGCTACCAACTGGGTGCCTGGGATGAAAGAAGCGCAATTTATAAGAGCGTGGGCAGGCGTAAGACCAGCAACTCCCGATGGACTGCCTTATATAGGTGCATGCAAGAGTATACCCGGACTGTTCGCCGCCTTTGGGCATTACCGTAACGGTATCTTGCTTAGTGCGATAACAGGCAGGCTAATCGCTGAATTGCTCGCTGGCAAAAACTCAGAAGAACTCGGAATTGAGGCGCTGAGTCCGGAGCGATTGAACAGAAAGGGAGTGGTGCAGTGAATATCATCGTTAATGGTCAACGGATGGAGATTGAGGACAGATTGAATCGTGTGGACAAACTGCTTAAATCTTTTGATCTGCAAGTCAAGACTGTCGTTGTAGAACTGAACAGGCATATCTTAACGCGTGAGTATCATGAGTCAACGGCATTAAGAGAAGGCGATCGAATTGAGATTGTACATTTTGTAGGAGGCGGTTGATGATGTTGAATATTGGTAAATATACGTTTGAGTCCAGATTATTGCTCGGAACAGGCAAGTTTTCGGATCTGGAAGTGCAAAGTCAGGCTGTGGAAGCATCTGAAACGGAAGTTTTAACCTTTGCTGTTCGTCGTTTGAATCTAGAGGAACGTAACCAGAAGCATTTCCTGGATACATTGGACCTGGACAAATACACGCTTCTCCCGAATACGGCTGGGGCTTCCACTGCGGAAGAAGCGGTGCGGATTGCCGAGCTTGCGCGGGCTTCAGGACTTTGTGATATGATAAAAGTCGAAGTCATCGGAGATGGAATAACATTGCTCCCAGATCCGATTGAAACGTACAAGGCTTGCGAAATTTTGCTTGAAAAGGGCTTCACGGTATTGCCTTATATTTCAGATGATGTCATTCTGGCCAAAAGGCTGCAATTGCTTGGCGTACATGCTGTAATGCCTGGCGCTTCTCCCATCGGAGCTGGCAGAGGCATCATCAATCCCTATAACCTTGAGATCATCATTGAGCAGGCCGTTGTACCTGTGATTGTGGACGCAGGATTGCGCTCCCCCAAAGATGCTGCTTATGCGATGGAACTTGGTGCCGATGGCGTATTGTTAAATACAGCCGTATCCGGATCAGGGGATCCAGTGAGCATGGCTAAAGCTATGCGATTGGGGGTAGAAGCGGGTAGATTGGCATATGAGGCAGGCATGATTCCCGTAAAGCGTTATGCAGCAGCCAGTAGTCCGGTGGAAGGAATGGTTCATACATGACAGATCAAATAACATCTTCCGAGCAGGCCGATCGTTATTCCAGACAGGAACGGTACGCGCCACTTGGCAAGGAAGGCCAGGCCAGATTAAAGGGCAGCAGAGTTTTAATTGTAGGCGCTGGTGCACTCGGAACAGGAATTGCAGAAACGTTAGTTCGTTCAGGAGTCGGACACTTAACGATTGTGGATCGTGATTATGTGGAGTGGAGTAACCTGCAGCGGCAGCAATTATATGTAGAACAGGACGCGCTTGAGCGGATACCGAAGGCAATGGCGGCGGAAAAACGTTTATCTGCCATTAATTCCACGGTTCATGTGGAAGGGAAAGTGTTGGACGTCAGAGTAGATGAGTTGGAAGAACTCGTTCAGCATGCAGACTTGATTATGGATGCAACGGATAATTTTGATACTCGGCTACTCATTAATGATATGTCACAGAAGCACCGTATTCCCTGGATTTATGGTGGATGTGTGGGTAGTTACGGCATCACCTACACGTTTATGCCCGGAGATACGCCATGTTTAAATTGTTTGCTGGGTGAAGTCCCCCTGGGGGGCGATACCTGTGATACGTCTGGCATTATTCCTCAAGCGGTACAGATGGTAACGGCGAATCAGACAGCAGAAGCGATGAAGTTACTTAGTGGCAATGCAAATGCATTGAGACGCAAGTTGTTGTCATTTGACGTGTGGAGGAACGAATACATATCCATCAATGTGGATGGTGCGAAAAAGCAAGATTGCCCTTCCTGCAGCGATTCGGCAACGTATCCATATCTTTCTGCGTCCAATCTGGAGAAAACCGATGTGTTATGTGGCAGGGATACCGTTCAGATCCGACCTGCACGGCGTATGAATCTGGATCTTCAACAAACGGCGGATCGTCTGGATAGACTTCAAGAAGGAAAAGTGGAATCCAATCCGTTTTTGGTTTCTTTTACAACAGGAGTCCATAGAATGGTTATTTTCCAAGATGGACGTGTCCTCGTACACGGAACAAACGACACAGCTGAAGCACGTACGCTCGTCCATCGCTACTTTGGTTAAAGCAAGAAAGAAGCAAAGTCTGTTCCCTTGAGGGAATGGACTTTTTCATTTTACGGCATGCTATCTGTACCAACCATTGCTGCGAGCAGTGGGGATAGAGACAGGCCGGGTGAAAAAGAGTGAAAACAGCCATTTTGCTGATTGGAGCAGGAGAGCAGGTCAGCCTTATTCAGGATGTTTTATGTAGCGAAGGGTATGAGGTGCAACGAAAGGAAGGACCTGAACTAGACCAATTCGCCAAGAATTCGTTATCACACATCAACCTGATCATTCTGGTAGACCGAAGTGAGGGGGAAGCACATCATGACCAGGATCAGAAATTAGAGTTGAAACGATGGATAGATAAAGGTCAGGTTGTACCTCTACTGGTTATCACGTCTAACGCATCTCCTCAATTCATCGTGGAGTGGCTGGATTACGGAGCTAATGATGTAATGGAGGAACCCGTTCACCTGAACGTGATGCTCGCCAGAATACGAAACTTATTGCGTGTTTTTGCGAATGCAACACAAGAGGGTGAAGAAGTAATTATAGTTCATGATCTTAAAGTGAATTTACGTTCAAGGCGGGTAAATCGTGCGGGTGAATACCTGACATTAACGCCAAAAGAGTACGAATTGCTGGAATTTCTGGCCTTGCATGTGAATGAAGCGTGTACACGGAGTGATATTTTGCGGGAGGTATGGGGATATGAGTATGCGATGGATACCAACGTTGTGGACGTATACATCAAACATCTGCGGGTTAAGGTGGATAAGGGAAGAAGTGTGAAACTGATTCATACTGTGCGTGGGATCGGTTATATGCTTCATGAAAAAAATTAGATTACTAAAGTTAGTTCCATGAATCGCCAGTTTAGAGTGTGGCAAAAAGAGGGTAAAAATAAAAGACCGGATAGTAACCTCCGGTCCTTACTGATTAGCTATAATGTGATTCTAGAGTACACGACGAGCTTTAACATACGTTCTTTTCCAAGTACCAGAGTCCAGATCAGAGAGGGTTACGCCTGGAGATCCATACGTATGCAGAATCTTTCCGTCCCCTGCATATACGCCTACATGAGTAACGTTTGAGCCCGTAGAACGGCTACCACTGGAGAAGAATACTAGATCTCCGACACGCAGATTAGCTTTGGATACAGCTGTACCTTCTTTGGATTGGTTCACGGAAGTGCGCGGCAAGTCTACACCATACTTTTTGAAAATATATTTCATAAAAGAAGAGCAGTCAAAAACTTTGGTTGTTGAGGTTGAAGCACCAAATTTATATGGAGTTCCAGTAAATTGTTTACCATAGTTAACAATCTGTTGACCTGTGGATACAGAAGCAGTTGCTGCCTGTGCAACAGGTGCGTTAGTCATTAATACAGCTCCAAAACCTAGTGTAGCGCACAACCCGACGGTTACGGCCTTTTGGACAAAGATGTTTGTTTTCATGTTAGTTAGTACCTCCAAAATTCGTTTTCGTTAAGTTGCTAGAGCGAGTATAACAGCTTTGTAACAACCTAGAAATTGGATAGGGAAGTGTAATCCCTTGGGCCACAATGGTTTGGGGATGTTTATTAAAATATGATTAAAAATGTCAAAAAATTAATCATTGACGGATGAACAATAAAGATGAAATAGCAAAGACCCTTGAATATCAAGGGTCTTTATTATGTGTGAACCTATTTTCTTCGTTGAATCACTGGTTACAAAAACGTAATAATTAATTATGAAGCATACGAATAGATTCAATCTTTGCTCTGAATAATCAGCAATAAGCCGCTATCGATAGTGACTGTACCGGAGGAGCCTAAGAGCTGGTTGCTTACACCCAAGGATTGTCCCATGCGAATGGTGGCTTGATCTAGCGGATACATAAAACCATCCAGAGTTATTCCTGCAACTTCATGAGTCAAGGGAAGCAGAGAAACATATTTATAGTCACGGTGTTCAACCACAGCTTTGGATGTGGTCAGTGTCATGTAGTTGTGCTTGTCCTGAATGGCACAGGAGATATGATGCTGCATCGCGCGAACCATGATATGTACATTAGCGAGGGTGTGATCCATACGTGTACCTGTAGCACCTAACATTAAGATGTGAGAAGGTTCGTAATCTAGCGCTGTCTCAAAAGCCATTTCTGTATCAGTAAGATCCTTATGAACAGGGTCACATGTAATGAACCGAATGCTATTGTTGCTTACAATGATACGTTCATCTTCGGTAATGGAGTCGAAGTCTCCAACTGCAATGTGAGGCTGAATGCCGTGTTCAATTAAAAATAATGCACCGCGATCGGCCGCGATGATCATATCATCTTCTCGTATTTCCTGAAGTAATTCTACAGATAAGTTTCCGCCTGTAAAAATAACAATCCGTTTCGCCGTCATTTTATTTCATCCTTCCTAATTCAGAGAAAAATAGTTCATTGTTCAAATATAATGTTGGAACCTGTACAAATATATTCACCAAACCAGTATAATCCACAAAATGTGGTTGCACAATTTCAGTGCTCGCGGATACAATGGGTAGAGCGACATGGAGATGACTTGAAAAGTGAGGTTTGAACAGGTTGGACTTACACATTTTTGAAGTATTCAGCATTATAGGCACTATCGCATTTGCAATGTCCGGTGCCTTCGTGGCAATGGAAGAGGAGTATGACATCTTGGGTGTACTGGTGCTTGGACTTGTCACCGCATTCGGAGGCGGGATTATCCGGAATGTACTTATAGGTATACCTGTAACGACATTATGGAGTCAGGGATCACTTATTATGTTAGCCTTAGTATCTGTAGCAGTTGCGTTTATATTGCCTCTCAAGTGGATTAGTCACTGGAAGCGAACAGAGGCGTTATTTGATGCAATCGGACTTGCAGCATTTGCAATTCAAGGGGCGCTGTACGCGGCGAACATGGGACATCCTATTAGCGCAGTTATCGTTGCAGCAGTAATGACCGGTATTGGTGGAGGCGTTATTCGTGATGTGCTCGCTGGACGTAAACCGCTTGTATTGCGTGATGAAATCTATGCTGTATGGGCAATGACAGCCGGTTTTGTCATAGGTATGGGCTGGTTAACAACGAATACCGGATTATTGCTAGGTTTCGCGGCCGTTGTGTTTTTCCGTATGTGTTCTGTACATTATAAATGGAAACTGCCACGTCGTTCGTTGGTGCCATCTGAGACGGGCAACGTCAGTCCTCAGCCGGAGAGCATTGTGACACAGCCAACATCGTCGGTACTTCAAGGTACGTTAAGCAAGGGGGATTAATATGATTCACGTTTTGTTTGTATGTCTGGGCAATATATGTAGATCACCAATGGCTGAAGCCGTTTTGCGTCACAAAGTCCTGGAGAAGGGGCTTGAACACCAGATTCGTGTGGACTCAGCGGGAACAGGGGACTGGCACGTCGGTAAACCTCCGCATGAAGGGACTCGAAAATTGCTGGATTCGTACCAGATTTCTTATGCCAACATGGCAGCGAGACAATTCGCCAGCGAAGACTTTACTCAATTTGATTACATTGTATGTATGGATAATTCAAATGCAGATAATGTACGCAACGTTCCAGGCGGAGCTGAGGCGGACATCATCAAGTTTATGGACATGCTTCCAGAGGAAAAACTCAGGGAAGTACCTGACCCGTATTACACAGGCAATTTTGAAGAGGTATATGAGTTGGTTAACGCAGGCTGCGATGTTCTGTTGAGAAAGATTGAAGCGGAAAATTCCTTAGCTTAGTAAATAAACATGATCTGATATGCAATTTGTAACCGGGCAAAGAAGCAGGATTAGAGCACTTAAAGCAAGCAGGATATCCTGCTTCTTTTTCAGGTTACAATTGTAAGCGGTATCATCGGGGTAGAAAACAATAGCGGCATTTCAGCCGCCTGTTAATGTGGTCCTTTTATCTTTCCTGGAGAAAATAAAGTAATGCTTCGGGCAATTCCTTCTGCCAAAAACCCCATTGGTGCTTCCCGTCTTTCTCTTGATAGGAGACGAGGGCACCACGTTTTTCCAGCAATTCTCGAGTATCCCGATTTAATTGAACAAAATCATACGTACCCGTGTCTGCCTCGAAATCAGTCTCCTGCAAACCAACGATCATCCAGATCGAGAGCCAAGAAAGGTCTTCAGCTGCGGCATAGATTTCCTGAGAAGCAGAGTAGAAGGCGCCAGACATGCTAATAACACGTGTGAACAGATCCGGATATAACAGAGCAAGATGAAGTGAAACACTGCCACCGAGCGAGTCTCCGGCAAGAATACGTTCCTGCGGAGAACGGCGCACAGGATATTTCTCTTCTATATAGGGAATAATCTCTTCAGCGAAGCAAGCGGTATATGCCTTGAACCGATCTCCAAATGGAGCATATTCCTGTGTTCTCACAGACACATCGACCTGAACCCCTACAATAATGAAAGGTTCGGCTCCTTCGTCTAGAATAATTTGGTTAGCTGTTGTAGCAATTCGTCCGAAATTAAAAAATTCTTCGCCATCCTGACAATAAACGACAGGGTAGCTAAGTAATTCGTTATAGCCCGGAGGAAGGTAAATACGGAGCGTTCGCTTCTCTCCAAGATAGCGACTTTCAATCTCTTCCTTCACAATCGTGCGTTTCAAATAGCGGGAATCCGTCATAAAACGTCACCTTTCTCGGTTAATTTTTTGCATTCGACCGCGCAATACGGTAAGATTACCCTTGTGCGGGGTTAGGTCAAACACGCAATCATGTATTATGCTGTTATACCAATATTAAGCCCCTGTTATACATACAATCCGGCAGGAAACATAAAAAAATTACGGATTTCTTTGACGTATGGAGTGAAACAGGTGTATAATAATATTATAACAGCGGAACTTGATATTCAAATTTTTTGTTGAGGTGAAGAAAAAAATGAGCAAGGTTCCTTATGAAGTGTATACAGAGGATGTAGAAGCTCTGTCCGTGCTGTCTCCTGACGGCGAAATTGTTAACAAAGACATGATGCCTACACTTTCCGATGATCAATTAAAAGAAATTATGTACCGCATGGTATTTACCCGTACTTGGGATGACCGTGCAGTAAACCTGGGCCGTCAAGGTCGTCTTGGTTTCTATGCTCCAGTATCTGGTCAAGAAGCTACAATGGTTGGTAGTGAATTTGCAATTGAAAAAGAAGACTTTGTATGTCCTGGCTATCGTGACATTCCGCAACTCGTATGGCATGGACTTCCTCTTTATCAAGCATTCTTGTACTCCCGTGGACACCAACATGGTGGACAAATTCCAGATGGCGTTAATGTATTGATGCCACAAATCATCATTGGTGCACAAATTCTGCATGCAATGGGTATCGCTATGGGTTACAAATTGAAGAAACAAAAACAAGTTGTTATCACGTACACAGGTGATGGCGGTTCTTCTGAAGGTGACTTCTATGAAGGTCTGAACTACGCTGGTGTATACAAACTGCCTGTTATCTTCTTCGTACAAAACAATGGTTATGCCATCACAACTCCTTTTGCTAAACAAACAGCAGCTCTGTCCATCGCTCACAAAGCGGTAGCGGCAGGTATCAAAGGTGTTAAAGTTGACGGTATGGACATCTTCGCTGTTATCAAAGCTGTTCAGGAAGCTGCTGAGCGTGGACGTAACGGAGAAGGCGCAACATTGATCGAAGCAGTAACATACCGTTTCCGTCCTCACTCCCTTTCGGATGATGCTTCCAAGTATCGTACAAAAGAAGAAGAGGCAGAATGGTCTGCTAAAGATCCTATCGCACGTTTCGCTAAATATCTGGAGAAAAAAGGTCTTTGGACTGAAGAAGATACAGCACGTGTGAAAGAAGAAGCAAAAGCTAAAGTAAATGAAGAAATCAAAAAAGCGGAAAAAACCGAGAAAATGACAATTTCAGGCTTGATCGACAGCATGTTCGAACAAACGCCTAAGCACTTGGAAGAGCAAAAAGCTGATTTCCAATAAGTTTTTTCCGATAAAGCATAAACATCCGCGACTTTAATGTCCCGGTATACATGTACGAATTCAAATGTGAACTGTCAATGTTTAAGGAGGAAATGAAGCAAATGGCACAAATGAACATGAAAGAAGCAATCCGTGATGCGCTTCGCGTGGAGTTGAAACGTGATCCTAACGTTCTGCTCTTCGGTGAAGACGTAGGTAATGTAGGCGGCGTTTTCCGTGTAACGGAAGGTCTGCAAAAAGAGTTTGGCGAAGAGCGTGTATTTGATACACCACTGGCTGAGTCCGCTATTGGTGGTCTGGCTGTAGGTCTGGGTGTACAAGGCTTCCGTCCGGTTGCTGAGATCCAATTCGTTGGTTTTATCTTTGAAGCCCTTGACCAAATGGTAGTGCAAGCTGCTCGTATGCGTTTCCGCTCTGGTGGAAAATACAATTCTCCAATCGTATTCCGTACACCATTCGGTGGCGGTGTAAAAGCGGCAGAATTGCATACAGATTCCCTGGAAGGTCTGCTCACGCAAACACCAGGTATCAAAGTCGTTGTTCCTTCTAACCCTTACGATGCAAAAGGTCTGATGATCGCTTCCATTCGCGATAACGATCCTGTATTCTTCATGGAGCACTTGAACCTGTATCATGCTTTCCGTGCAGAAGTGCCTGAAGAAGATTACGTTGTTGAATTGGGTAAAGCGAACGTTGTTCGTGAAGGTTCCGATGTAACAATCATTACTTACGGTATGATGGTTCATACTTCTGTGAAAGCAGCAGAGGAACTCGAAAAACAAGGAATCAAAGTTGAAGTTATCGACCTTCGTACGGTTAGTCCGATCGATATCGATACCATCGTTGCTTCTATTAAGAAAACAAACCGTGCAATTGTTGTACAGGAAGCTCAAAAGAGCGCAGGTGTTGCAGCTGAAGTCATTGCCCAAATCAATGAAAAAGCAATCCTGCACTTGGAAGCACCGGTTCTGCGTGTAGCTGGTCCGGATACTGTATATCCTTTTGCACAAATCGAAGATTCTTGGCTTCCTAACCCAGCACGTATCGTTGCTGCGGTTAATAAAGTCGTTAATTTCTAATTTAATCATCTGACATGCCGCAAGGCGCAGTATGGTGATTCACACCGCAGCGCAAGCTGCACTGTAAACAGCCATTAGCCCCTTGAGTAACAGTTATTTGCATTAGCAGTAACAGTTGTTTCTTGGAGTTAAGGGTTGTTTTCAGGATTGAGCACATAATCAAGGAGGTTTTTCAGTTGGCTAAATTTGAATATAAATTCCCTGAATTGGGCGAAGGCCTACACGAAGGCGAAATCATCAAGATGCACATCAAAGTCGGTGACAAAGTAACTGACGACGACATCATCATGGAAGTACAGAACGACAAAGCGGTTGTGGAAGTACCTTGTCCGGTTAACGGAACAGTTACAGAAGTATTCGCTAAAGACGGTCAAATCTGCCACGTTGGTGAAGTTGTAGCGATCATCGATGCAGAAGGCGAACTTCCTGAGCAAGACGACGCTCCTGCTGGCGATCAAGGCGAGCAAGAGAAAGATGCAGCTCAAGGCGGAGCTGACACAAGCGGTTCTTCTGCAGCAGCTTCCAGCTCGGATGCAGCTAAAGAAGGCGGCAACAACAGCGTTCCGGCAGTACCTGCCAAAGACGTTCTGGCAACACCAAGCGTGCGCAAATTTGCTCGTGAACAAGGTGTAGACATCGCTCAGGTTAACGGGACTGGCAACAATGGTAAAGTAACCAAAGAAGATGTTGAATCCTTCAAAAACGGTGGCGGTTCTTCCGCAGCGGCATCTTCCGAAGCTCCGGCTCAAGAAGAGAAAAAATCCGCAGCACCAGCAGCGGCTGCAGCTGATCAATACCTTGAAGAAGAGCGCGTACCATTCAAAGGTATCCGTAAAGCGATCTCTAATGCAATGGTTAAATCGGCTTACACAGCACCTCACGTTACAATCATGGACGAAGTGGACGTAACTGAATTGGTTGCTTTCCGTACTCGCATGAAACCAATTGCAGAGAAAAAAGGAACAAAAGTTACTTATCTGCCATTCATCGTTAAAGCATTGGTTGCGGCTTCCCGCCAATTCCCGGCTCTGAACGCTATGATTGATGAAGAAGCTAACGAAATTGTTTACAAAAAATACTACAACATCGGTATCGCTACAGATACAGACAACGGCTTGATCGTTCCTGTTATCAAAGATGCTGATCGTAAATCCATCTGGATGATCGCTGATTCTATCCGTGATCTGGCTGCTCGTGGTCGTGACGGCAAATTGAGCGCGAATGAAATGAGAGGAAGCACAATCTCCATCAGTAACATTGGTTCTGCTGGCGGTATGTTCTTCACTCCAATCATCAACTTCCCTGAAGTTGCTATTCTCGGAACAGGACGCATCAGCGAAAAAGCAGTGATCAAAAACGGCGAAGTAGTTGCAGCACCTGTAATGGCTCTTTCCCTGAGCTTTGACCACCGTATCATCGATGGCGCAACAGCACAAAACTTTATGAATTACATTAAACAGCTGCTCGCTAACCCTGAGCTGCTTGTTATGGAGGTGTAAGATATGGTAGTAGGCGACGCTTCTCTCAATATCGACACATTAGTAATTGGTGCGGGTCCTGGCGGCTATGTAGCTGCCATCCGCGCTGCTCAACTGGGCCAAAGCGTATTGATCGTAGACAAATCCGAACTGGGCGGTGTTTGTTTGAACCGTGGATGTATTCCATCCAAAGCCCTGATCTCTGCTGCACACCAATATGAGTCTGCACTTCACGGTGAAGCTTTTGGTATCTCTGCTGAGAACGTAAAAGTGGACTTCAGCAAAACTCAAGAATTCAAAAACGGCGTTGTTAAGAAAATGACTGGCGGCGTAGCTGGTTTGCTCAAAGGCAACAAAGTTGAAGTTTTCAACGGTGAGTGCATGTTCATCAACGAAAACGAAGCTCGTGTATTCAATGACCACGAGTCTCCACGTTACAAATTTAAAAATGCAATTATTGCAACAGGTTCCCGTCCAATCGAACTGAAACCTTTCCCGTTTGGCGGACGCATTCTGTCTTCAACAGAAGCTCTGAACTTGCCTGAAGTACCAAAAAGCATGATCGTTATCGGTGGCGGATATATCGGTGCTGAGCTTGGTCAAATGTACTCCAAATTCGGTGCAAAAGTAACAATCATCGAAGGTCTGGATACAGTACTGCCAGGTTTCGATAAAGACATGACTAGCCTCGTGGCTAAAAACATGAAGAAAACAGGCATCGAAATCGTAACGGGTGCAAAAGCTGAAAGTGCTGAGCAAACGGATAAAGATGTAACTGTTAAGTACTCTGTAAATGGTGAGTCCAAAGAAGTAACTGCAGATTACCTGCTGGTAACTGTTGGACGTCGTCCAAACACAGATGGAGAACTTGGTCTCGACATGATTGGTGTTGACGTTGACGAGCGTGGATTTGTCAAAGTTGACCACCAAGGTCGTACAAGCATTCCTCACATCTTTGCTATCGGTGACATCGTATCTGGTCTGGCTCTGGCACACAAAGCTTCTTATGAAGGTAAAGTGGCTGCTGAAGCAATCGCAGGACAACCATCTGTAGTTGACTACAAATGTATGCCAGCTGTTGTGTTCACAGATCCAGAGTGTTCCAGCGTAGGTTACACTGAAAAAGAAGCTAAAGAAAAAGGTTACAAAGTAAAAGCAGGTAAATTCCCTTATGCGGGTAACGGCCGTGCTGTATCTTTGAACCACGCTGAAGGCTTCGTGAAAATCGTAGCTGACGAAGAAAGCGGCCTTGTATTGGGTTGCCAAATCGTAGGTCTGGAAGCTTCCAACTTGATTGCTGAGCTTGGTTTGGCAATTGAAATGGGCGCAACATTGGAAGATCTGGCTCTCACAATTCACGCTCACCCAACTTTGGGCGAAATCGTGATGGAAGCTGCGGAATTGGTTATGGGTCACCCGATCCACATCATCTCCCGTTAAGATCGTCTAAGCTTCGGATCCGTCCGGCATTATACGTATATCAGAAGAGACGAATGACGTTAACGCGTTATTCGTCTCTTTTTTTTTGAGCAAGATCCGAATAATTTAAGATACTCGTGTATGTGATATGATGAAAATTTACATGCTCACAAGTTTTAGTGAATTGATTTTATCCAACAACACAATTGTGGTACACTGTAGTAATGATCAGTTATGATGTGGCTCCAAGCCAATCACGGTCTATGTAATTAGTATTGAAGTTAAACTAATCTTTTACACGAGAACGTAGAGGACAGAAAGAACCTGAAGAAGCGGAGTGTTCGCCTTTATCCCCGGATTTTACCTTTGGAAAAGGAAATCAAAAAAATCTGGGGATAACAGCGATCGGAAGGTTGTTCTGTCATCGGAGTGGTAAGTGTAAATATTCTTTAGTGAGGGGATATCAACATGAAAAACTATCTCGATTTATTACAGGATATTCTGAACAACGGCGTGCATAAAGGAGACCGTACAGGAACAGGAACACAATCTGTATTTGGCAGACAGCTCCGTTATGATCTGTCCGAAGGATTTCCGCTGGTAACAACCAAACGAATTCATCTCAAATCGGTTATTCATGAACTGTTATGGTTTTTGAGTGGCGATACGAATATATCTTATCTGAAAGAAAACGGTGTGAAGATCTGGGACGACTGGGCGGACGAAAATGGAGATCTTGGACCGGTATATGGTTCGCAGTGGCGCACATGGGAAGCACCAAACGGAGAAAAAATTGATCAGATCGCCGCAGTTATTGATTCGATCAAAAATAATCCGGATTCACGTCGTCACCTTGTCAGCGCATGGAATGTGGCTGAGATTAATAATATGAAGCTTCCACCTTGTCATTTTGCGTTTCAGTTTTACGTTGCAGAGGGTAAATTATCATGTATGCTTACGATGCGTTCCGTGGATACGTTCCTCGGGTTACCGTTTAACATCGCGAGTTATGCGCTCTTAACTCATATGATTGCTCAGCAATGTGATCTTGAGGTGGGTGACTTCATTTGGTCTGGAGGGGATGTTCACATCTACTCTAACCATGTTGATCAGGTTAAAACTCAGCTGGAGCGTGAACCTTATGCTTTACCTAAGCTGGTAATCAAACGTAAGCCGGATTCTATTTTTGATTATAAGTTTGAAGATTTTGAGTTTGAGAACTACCAGCATCATCCGGGCATTAAAGCTCCAATTGCAGTCTAATTATGTGTTCAATCTCGATAAGAGACTTGGATTGAAGGAGTGTATTACCCTTGAGTATTGAACTAGTATGGGCAATGGGGGAGAACGGTGTGATCGGATTAAACAATTCGATTCCATGGCGTTTACCCAAGGATATGGCCTTTTTCAAACAACGTACGTTAAATAAAACGATTATCATGGGACGTAATACGTGGGAATCCTTTGGTGGTAAGCCCCTTCCTCAGCGCCGTAATATTGTGGTGACTAGAGATCTGAACTACAAGGTGGAACAGGCTGAAATCGTACATACGATTGAAGAGGGTCTGAGTGTAACCAAAGGTGAGGAACTGTGTGTAATTGGGGGTTCCCAAGTGTATCGCGAGTTCTTGCCACTTGCAGATCGTCTAGTGGTGACCAAAATTCATGAGAATTTTGAGGGAGATACGTTTTTTCCCGAAGTGGATTGGTCCGAATGGCAACTGATTGAACAGATTGAAGGCGAACAGGATGAAAAAAATGTTCATGCATATACATTCGAATTTTATGAACGTAAACGGTAAATATGGCATAAGAAATTCCTGACTTGGGTCGTATTTGTATAATGAGAGACGCTGATTGCGAAATATTCGTGAACAGCGTCTTTTCTTTTATAAAAAAAATGAGTCACTTGTTTAGATTGGAATACATATAACATTAATATAACATGAGTAATTGATATTTATGTATAATATACATGTAACCAAGCATTAAACAGTAAAAAAGTGTAAAAGTTTTGAGGTTTTAACGTTGTGAAGCCCTAAAACAAGTCTGATATTCGGAATTAAGAACGATTTATAGCAGAATATGTTGGATTTCATGACAAATTATCTAACATTTACTTAACGTTTCGACTTTTTATTTCTTTAACACACACCAGATTTCGCAGTTCAAAACCACATTTAACACCAAAATAAGGGTATTGACCATGGGTAGACTTGAAAGATATGATGTATAAAATACAAATAATTATGCGGATAATCCATTTAATATTCAGTACAGTAAATGCTACTATAATTGAAATATCTTCGAGAAGATTTTGTGATACAATAGACAAAAACTCAAGTAATGAGTAATCCATTTCATATAGAACCATGCACATGAAGGGATTAAGACAAGAACGGATGGGGGAAAACGTAAGATGTCTACACCTACTGGATTTATGGAATACAAACGTCAACTGCCAGCAGATCGTGAGCCAGCGGAGCGGATTAAGGATTGGGAAGAGTTTCATAAACATATGGCTGAAGAAGAGCTCAGAACACAAGGTGCACGATGCATGGATTGTGGTACCCCGTATTGCCATACAGGTATAGATATGATTGGCGGCACGTCAGGTTGCCCCGTGCATAACCTGATTCCAGAATGGAATAATCTTGTATATCGCGGACTGTGGAGAGAAGCACTTGAGCGCCTTCACAAAACGAATAATTTCCCAGAGTTTACAGGTCGCGTCTGTCCAGCTCCTTGCGAAGGATCTTGTACAGTTGGCTTAATCGGTCAGCCTGTAACCATCAAAACGATTGAAGAAGCAATTATTGAAAAAGGTTTTGAAGAAGGATGGGTAGTTCCCCAACCTCCTGAAAAACGTACGGGTAAACGTGTAGCTGTGGTTGGTTCAGGTCCAGCGGGATTGGCTACTGCGGCTCAGTTGAATAAAGCAGGCCACTTGGTAACCGTATATGAGCGTTCGGACCGTGTCGGTGGATTGTTGATGTACGGTATCCCAACGATGAAATTGGATAAAAAGGTAGTTCAACGTCGTGTTGATCTGCTTGAAGCAGAAGGCGTTCAATTCATCACGAATACCGAGATCGGTAAGGATATTGCAGCACAACAACTCGTAGATGATTATGATGCTGTTGTATTGTGTGGTGGTGCAACGAAGCCGCGTGAATTCAATATTGAAGGCAGTGACTTGAAAGGCGTTCATTACGCCATGGATTTCCTGAATGGTAGCATTAAGAGTTATCTGGATTCCAATCTGGAAGATGGTCAATATCTGTCCGCTAAGGATAAAGATATTATCGTCATTGGTGGCGGTGATACAGGATCTGACTGTGTAGCTACATCGCTGCGTCATGGTTGTCGTACGATTACTCAATTCGGTACGCATACACAAGCGCCTATGGAACGTGATCGCATTAACAACCCTTGGCCGCAATTCCCGAACGTATACACTCTTGATTATGCGCAAGAGGAAGCCAAAGCGTTGTTTGGTCAAGATCCGCGCGAGTTCTCCATCATGACAACGAAATTTGTCGGAGACGATGAGGGGAACCTTAAAGAATTGCATACCGTACAGATCGAGCGTATTGTGGATGAGACTGGTCGCAAGATTTATCAGCCGATTCCAGGTACAGAGCGTGTATTCCCGGCTCAGATGGCCATGATTGCCATTGGTTTTGATGGACCGGAACAAACGTTGGTAGAGCAACTGGGACTTGCAACAGATCGTCGCACAAACGTTAAGGCACGTTACGGCAAATACAACACCAATGTGGATAAAGTATTTGCAGCAGGTGACATGCGTCGTGGTCAAAGTTTGGTTGTATGGGCAATTAATGAAGGCCGTGAGGCTGCTCGTGAAGTGGACAAATACTTGATGGGTGCTTCGGTTCTGGTGTAAAAGTATAGAACAAGATATAAATGACAACCTTCGCGATCAGCGAGGGTTGTTTGCTGTTATTTTAACCAATTTGACTACATATTTCATGTAAGTGTGAGCAATATCATTGCTTTTTAAGTGATAAAGATTTATTATTATATTATAATAATTATAAATAAGGATTAACTGAAACCAAGAATCCGTACGATAAAAGTAAGGTTTAATGAATATAAATCGGAGGTGCGACCTGCTATGGCAAGTAACCGGGACAAGTCCATTTCAGAACAGATCTTTCACATTAAAAATCAATTGGTTGAAAAAGGATATAAGTTAACACAACAACGGGAAGTTACTGTACGTGTATTACTTGAACATGAAAAGGATCATTTTAGCGCAGAGGAAGTATTTCTCCTGGTGAAGGAGCAGTTCCCTGAGATTGGATTGGCTACCGTATACCGCACTCTCGAACTGCTGAGTGACCTTCAGGTCGTTGAAAAAATTAACTTTGGTGACGGCGCTGCGCGCTTTGATCTACGAAGTACAGACGGTTCCCATCACCACCATCATTTGATCTGTACAGAATGTGGTAAAGTGGAAGAGATTATGGAAGATGGGCTGCTTCGTTTGGAACAACAAATCGAGCGTCAGTATGGCTTTGCTGTTACGGATCATCGTCTGGATTTCCAGGGTGTATGCAAAGAGTGCAGACAAAAACATGTATTAAAGGAACAGGCAGCAGGATAATTCATTTCGGGAAGGTGCTCCCGAATCCAAAATCTGATATAATGAGTTTCAGAAGCAAGGGGCTTCCGTCGGCGGAATGCCCCTTTTTGCCGTCATGCGGACGGTGAAGGAGGAGAGATGGACGGATGAAGACACTGGTTATAGCGGAAAAACCCGACATGGGTCGAACCATTGCCGCCGTCATAGAACCAAAGGCCAAGAACAATCGCACGTATCTGGAGGGTGAGCATTACATCATCACTTGGGCGATAGGGCATTTGCTTGGACTGGCTGAACCGGATGCCTATGATACAAAGTACAAGCGCTGGAATATAGCGGACCTGCCGATCATACCCGATCAGTTCAAGATTGTACCCAATCCGAGGACAAAAGATCAGCTTAAAATGATTGGAGAACTGGCGAAACGGGCTTCAGCGATCGTTAATGCTTGTGATGCAGGGAGAGAAGGTCAGTACATCTTCGCCCTCATACAACAGCAATTGAAGCTGCGTCAGCCTGTAAAGCGTCTATGGATATCGGATTTGACGGCAGAGAGCATTAGACGTGGTTTTGATGGTCTGAAGGATGCCTCTGAATTTGAAAATCTGACCCATGCTGCTCGCGCCAGAAGTGAAGCCGATTGGCTGATCGGCATGAATGCCTCACGGGCGTTTACAACCCGCCATAATGCATTGTTGTCTGTAGGCCGTGTGCAGACGCCGGTACTCGCGCTAATCTACGATCGGGAAATAGAGATTGAAGCGTTCCAGTCACAGACCTTTTATGAAGTAGCCGCCTGGTTTCGGCAAGAAGGTGTCGAGTACCGGGGACTGCGTCAGGGAGATAAGTTGACCGATGCGGAGGCAGCAGAGGCCATTGCAGCCAGTGTGAAGGGCAAGACAGGGCAGATTACCAAATACGAAGCGAAGCAGACGAAGGAGTATCCGTATCGTTTGTATGACCTGACCCTTTTACAGCGTGAAGCCAATGCCAAGTTCGGATATGGTGCCAAAAAAACACTGGATATCGCACAGGCCTTGTATGAAAAACACAAGGTAATTTCGTATCCGCGGACAAACTCCAACTATGTTACTGAACAGAATATTGAAGGTATGCACAAAACGCTAAACCTGCTTAAAAATGGTACCTATAGTGAGCTTGCGCAAGGGGCCAAGCAGGAGCTTGTTCATAAGAATAATAAAGGGGTATGTAATCCAAGCAGGGTTGAGGATCACCATGCGATTTTACCTACATTAAAGCGACCAGGTACCTTATCCAAGGATGAGCAAAACATCTATGATTTGATTGTCAGACGTTTCTTGTCTCACTTTTATCCTCCGGCGGAGTATAAGCAACATACCGTGCTCACCGAAGTGGAGAAACATCAGTTTAAGACATCTGTCAAAGAACTACTGTCCCTCGGATGGAAAGTGGTTCTCGGTTCTGGAGATCAGGAACAGGGCGGTGCAGGCAAGAAAAAGAGCAAGAAAAACGGCAATGAGGAAGAGGAAGCTGAAGAGTGGACGGACAAGGCTTTTAGTGTACAACCTGAATTGCCTGTTCAATGTACGAAAAGTGAGTTCAAAGAGAAGGCGACCCAGCCTCCCAAAAGTTATACCGAGGGAACATTGCTCAAAGCGATGGAAAGTGCAGGCAAGCAGATCGAGAATGAAGAGCTGCGAGATGCGATGAAAGACAGTGGTTTGGGTACTCCGGCTACACGTGCTGCTACGATTGAGCGCCTCAAAAACGTAGGTTATATTACGCTACAGGGAAAAAAAATGCAGTTAACGCTCAAAGGCAGAACGGCTATTGAGTTGATTCGCCGCGCGGGTGTAGATCTGTTAACCTCACCTGAGATGACTGGGCAATGGGAAAGAAGGTTATATCAGATTTCCAAAGGTGAGGCGGGGCAGGACAAGTTCATGGAGAACGTTAAGAAATTCACGTTGTCCATCATTGAGAAAGTGCGTGTACAAGCCCCAGCGCCAGCAGATGCTTTTGGAGAAGATTCACGCGCAGGCAGGGGGAAAGGTAAAGGAGCCAGAACCCAGGGCGGCAATACAAGGACATCTGCCAAGACATCCAGTGGCAGTTCGGCTGTAAAAACGTCCCGTCAGACTTCGGCATCTTCATCAAGAACTGGCAGTGGGAAAAGCACGACCACCAAGACGCCATCTTCAACTGCGAGCCCATCCGGAGTGAGAGAGTTACTGGCACCCTGTCCTTCCCCCGGCTGTACAGGCCAGATCATAGAGGGCAAGAAGGGTTATGGATGCTCACGTTTCAAGGAAGGCTGTTCGTTTGTGGTCTGGAAAGAGTATGCGGGCAAGAAAATCACCAGTACGATGTTAAAATCGCTGATTGAGAAGGGGAGTACCCAGGTACTATCGTTCAAACGAAAAGACGGAAGTACGGTGAAGGCACGTATTATTTTGCAAGACGTGGTAACAGGCAAGTTATCTGGTGAGAAACAGGATGCTTGATCTTATTCATCATAAAGTAAAAGGACCCTTATCCAAGGGTCCTTTTCTGTTGCTGCTGTTGTATATTTTCGTGTATTACTTTTGGTACCTCTTCCAGTGCAGTGATGGTATACATCGACGTTTCCGGATTAGGCTGAAGCTCTACGATGTTGTATTGCCATTCATTCGGTTGTTTGATGTAGATGCTGTGTATTCCGGCTTTTACCGCGGGCATAATATCTGTCCGCAGTGAGTTGCCAATCATCCATGTTGCACGACGATCAAAAGGACCATTAGACAGAATGCCTTCCAGTGCCTCGACGTTTTTGTGTTGTCGGATATAGATCCGATCATCAAAATAAGCCGAGAGTTTCATCTGATCAATCTTGCGTTGCTGGATCACGGTTTCGCCGCCGGTATATAAGTAGAGGGAATGTCCAGCACCTTTGAGGTTCTCAAGCGTTTCAACCATATGAGGATAGGGTTCAACCTCCTGATCGTACACACTCATACCCAACTTGCTCAGATAAGACTCTTCTCTGGGAGAGGTTAACCTGGCGAACTTGCCGGAAAAATAACGATAGGTATCAATCAGAGATTGCGGGAAATGATGACTTGCAAAACCAAGCTTGTTCACTCCAGTTACATCGATCTCCAGCTGTTTTTCGCGAATCTCTTGCGTTGTCAAAGAATGTCCATCAAACCACTCTTGCATATTCTCAAAGAATTCACCCAAAATCAGGTTGAAGTACTTGTTGCAATATACGAGTGTATCATCAAGGTCAAATAAAATATGTTGTTTCATTATTTTCATGATCTAACTCACTCCTTGTAGCCAATAACTCCACAATGGTTCAACTAAATTAAATGCGAATGTAGGATTCCAGGAACATATTCAATTCAGATACGCCATCCGGCCGAATACTGTATTTCTCTTTACGGTTACTTCCGAGCAGGTGGGTCCGTAGCAGACCTGCGATGCGTAGCGCCATTACCTGATCTTTGACCGTGTCTTCGTCTTTACCCAATTCTTCACACATCTCAGCGAGGGATTTGGGTTCATCCGATACGTAACGAAGCAGGCGAAGTCTTTCGGGATCAGCCAGTGCATGGGTGAAACGTAAAAGACATGTTGGTGGCTGGTCTTCGTTCTCTTCTGGTGCATCTACTGGATACTGCATGATCATCATACCCTCATAGAAGCAGTACATATTAATAGGGCGATTGTGTACCGTTGGAAACAGGATGACTTCGTTCAGTCCAGGCATCGGTTCAACAAGAACGCCCGCTGTAGCATATTCAATAAGCAGTTCTGGGCCCATTTTATCAAGCAAAATGCGTTTTTCTTCGGCATCTTCTTCCAGCCACACACGCTGATCTTCGCTCATATTCTGACAGTAGTGTTCATCCCATAGTCGCAATAATGGGACATAACTGTTCCGAATGCGCGTAGATTCTTCTATTGAAAGAGCGGGCAGAAGAGGAGACACACGCGCAAACAGGTCTTCCGCTGTCATTCCGGCAAGCATGTCCAGGAAATCACGATTCTCCGATGTATCATTTTGATATGCTGCCCATGCAAACAAAACATCAAAATCATCAAAAGGCCAAGTGGCAGCAGGTGCGAGCGCAGCTCGTACATTGGAACTTAGTTTGCCTTCCACTTCAACGATCCATTCAGGACCAATATCCAGATGCTGAATCCATTTTTTCGTGACATAAACCAGAAAGCTGTTAAGCATTTCATATATCGGTGAAACATCAATTTTCACATGATAAGCCATAATGTTGCAGAATCCTCCCGTCACATCTAAATGTACGCAGCGACTTAAGTACGATTAGTGCGTGTTCAAAAAGTCTGGTTTTCATCTTCGAAGCTGATGATGCCACCAGGCATGATTCGTAATCAAAAGTGAACTTTTTGAACAACCTCTATTATGGCTTGTTTTGCAGGGCGTTGTCCACTATAATGTTCAAGTCCGGGGCAAAGCCCCGATCTTTAAATAGCAGTTTAAAACCATATGTATAACATACAAAAGTCGTCAGCGATGGCGATTTTTCTTTGTGTGCTCGCAGGAGGAATGAATTCGTGTCATTGATTACTCGCCTCAAACTATCACACTCGACAGCCAACTATCTCATTTTGATTGCGGTTATTGTGGTGGCGGGAATAAGTCAGGGGCTTTTGCTGCCTGTGCTTTCGATTTTTTTGGAGCAAAAAGGGGTTTCACCAGGTTTAAACGGATTAAACGCCGCCGCGTTGTACATTGGCTCTTTTGGCATGACTCTCGTTGCGGAGCGACTACTGGGTGCATTCGGGTTCAAAAAGCTGATTGTAGGTGGCCTGATATTAGTCATGGTCCCTTTAATACTATTTCCGTATTTACCAGATATTAAAATATGGTTCATTTTGCGTCTGATCGTTGGAATAGGAGACAGTGCACTTCATTATGCGGCCCAGCTCTGGGTACTGCTTGTAACCGCACCTGAAAAACGTGGACGCTACATATCACTATATGGCATGTCCTACGGGCTGGGATTCAGTATTGGACCGCTGGGAATCAAGCTGCTTGGTTTCGGTGATGCTGTCCCTTTCTGGGTTTTGTTCATCTGTATTGCAGCAGTGCTTATGCTGGTATTAATGAAGCTTCCGGATACAAAACCGGAAAAAGCAGAGCATGGCCAACTGCCGGAACGTCGCTTCCGTCGTAGTCTGGCATGGGCCTGGTATGCACTTTTACCAGCACTCTTATACGGATATATGGAAGCAGGTATGAATAGTAACTTCCCTGTGTATGGGCTGCGGATTGGATTCGATACCAATCAGATTTCGTCGTTGCTTCCTTTTATCGGGATTGGAGGTTTGTTCCTTCAATTGCCTCTCGGAATGTTGAGTGACCGGTATGGGCGTAAGAAGATATTGATGTTTGCGGGTATCAGCGGGGGAATCATCTTCATGCTGGTTCCAGTCTCAGGTACACATTTCTGGTGGACGCTTGTATTGTTAACCATCGCAGGTGGCCTGGTCGGTTCCTTTTTCTCACTGGGCCTGGCCTATGCCGCAGACATTTTGCCTAAAGTGTTGCTGCCTGCAGCCAACGTTGTGGCATCCTTCCATTTCACGATTGGAAGTATTATTGGACCGAATCTGGGTGGTCAGATGATCAACTGGATTTCACCCGGAAGCATGTTCACCTTGCTCGGAATCCTGTACCTTCTTTTCGGCGTGGCAGGTATATTATTTCGTCGTAAACCTGAGTTCGAATCTGTGTTAAAATAGAAGCTGGTGTTCGCATGGAAATTGATGTCCATTTCCGAGTACACTAGTGGTAGGGAAAAACATGGACAAGAGGAGACATCGCGATGATCAGAGTAGAGAACTTGAGTAAATCCGTTGGCGTGGACCGCGTTCCCGTTCTACGGGATATTCGATTTGATATGCAACAGGGTGAAATGATAGCTGTAGTTGGCTCAAGCGGTAGCGGTAAAAGCATGTTGCTTAAATGTTTGGCCATGATGGAAAAATGGGATTCCGGCCGGTTTACGGTGGATGGTGCCGAGATTTTGAAAGAAGGCTGGTCCGGAAAACGGAAAATTAAACGGGAATGGGCATACTTGGAACAGAATCCAGAATTATTTCCCAGACGTACGGCTCTTAAAAATGTATTAATCGGACGATCGGGTCAGACTCCCGTATGGAGAATGGTAACCGGTATGGTACGTTCCGATGATTATATGGGTGCGATGGATTATCTCGAAGGATTGGGATTACTTGATAAAGCACATCAAATAGCAGAGAAGCTCAGCGGTGGCGAGAAGCAGCGTGTTGCTATTGCAAGAGCACTTGCTCATGGTGCCAAAGTGGTTTTGGCTGATGAACCAGTGATTGGTCTTGACCCTCACACAGCAGATTCGGTGCTGGAAACGCTGCGCAAATTATGTGAAGAAGAACGCGCAACTGTCATTGCAGTATTGCCTATTGAACTTGCTGAGAAACATGCCACACGGATCTGGGGATTGGCAGAAGGCAAGATTGCTTTTGATATTCGTGGACGAAGACTGACACAGCAAGAAAAAAACCAGATTTAAACTATTGAAAAGAGTGATGAGATTGTTTAATTCACGGTGGGGACGCTTTGTAGCAGCAGGAACTATGGCGATTATGCTTGGTTCTGTTCTAAGCGGATGCACAGTCATAAGTGACCCCAAGGGTTTGATGAGAAAACCAATGATGTCCACCGATAAGGAGAAACTGTACAACGTGGTTCAGGTTAAACTGCCGCCAGAGAGCACGTTGATTCGTCCCAAGGATATGAATAATACCAGCATGATTCGGGTGGAAGACCTGAACGGGGATGGAACTCGGGAAGCGATTGTTTTTTATGAGACGCCAAATGAGAATGTGCGAATCCATGGCATGATTTTGGAAGAGCAGGGAGGCACATGGGTTAAAAAGCTTACATTTGATGTGCCGGGAAATGAGCTGCAATCCTTTAAAGTATTGGATATTACGAATGACGGAAATCCGGATATTATTCTTGGTGTAAGTCTGCAGGAGCAGAAAGCCCTGACTGCATATTCCTACAAGGGCGGGGCACTGGAGCAGGTATTGGGTGGAGTTCCGTATAATCAATATATCATTGATGATGCGCAGGGGAACACGCTGGATTTGAGCGGAGATGGTAAAAGTGATTTTGTTATCATTTCGCTGAACAACAGCGGCTTTGCAACGATTGCGTTATACCAGTACGAAGATGGCAGCTTCAAGGAAGTTGATCGGGTGCAGACCGATTATACCGTTAAAGAAGTTTATAATGCTCTGGGCGGAGAGATCGCCAAAGGACAGATGGGCATTGTACTGGATGCCGAGCTGGATGATCGGAGTTCCTTCTCGCAAATTATGTATGTTAAAGATAACAAGTTAGTCAATGCTTTCAAATCACCGGATCAAACGTATAGAGATGACAAAATTTTAAGCGGTGATGTTGATAATGATGGTATTATTGAGTTTGGACTTAAAGAGACTCCAAAAGGTTGGGAGCATTACGTATTTGACTCTCGGTTGTGGTTTTACACCTATTATCAGTGGGATGGCAAAGACAGTAAGAAATTTGTCTCATTCCAATTCCGGGATGATGCTGATTTATTTCACCTAAATCTCAAACCAGAGTGGTACGGTAAGATCACTATTGACACCAAATCGGAGAAGGAAAAATATATTCGATTTAAAATGATTGATACGGACGAAACCGTGGCAGAGATCAAATATTTCACCCTTTCCAAGTGGGAACAGGAGAAGGGTAAAAGCTGGAAGGAAATTACGCGTACCAAAGATCGGGTTATTGCTTCACGAGTAGCACAATCAGAGGCGGGTAAAGATGCACTGAGCAATACTTCCCAGCTGAATAGAAAGGGAGAACTTAATGAGTAAAGTACTTATTCTTGAGGATGAAGAATCCATCCGCAGTTTTATAGTGATTAATTTAAAGAGAAACGGATTCGAAGTGCTTGAAGCTGGTGACGGTCATGAAGCGCTTCGCATACTACAGACGGTACCGGATATTGATCTGGCTCTGCTGGATGTTATGGTACCAGGTATTGATGGATTCGAGGTGTGTCGACGGATCCGTGAAACCAATGAACGTCTGGGCATTATCTTTTTGACCGCGAAAGTTCAGGAACAGGATAAAGTGTACGCACTCTCCGTTGGTGCAGATGATCACGTTAGCAAGCCTTTCAGCCCAACAGAGTTGATTGCACGTATTCAGTCATTGTTACGCCGTGTGAACGTGCATCGGGAAACTGCGGCGAAGGTTACGTTCCAGTCGGGGCCATTTTCACTGGATCTGATCTCGAAGCAATTCAAGAAACAGAATGAAGCCATTGAGTTGACTCCAACGGAATTTTCCCTGATTCAGTTTTTCCTGGAAAAAGAAAATACACCGCTTAGCCGCGATGTGTTGTTAGATCACGTATGGGGAAAAGAGTACATGGGTGATCCCAAAATTGTGGATGTCAACATTCGTCGTTTACGTCAAAAAATTGAGAACAATCCTTCCGAGCCCGAATACCTGCAGACAGTTTGGGGTCACGGGTACAAATGGAAGGGCCGGGAGCAATGATTAAAAAAGGCATTACTCGGCAGATCGTACTACATTATTTCTTTGTAGTTTTTCTCGCTCTGCTGTTGGTCGAATTCGTATTTATGTTGGCAGTACAAAGGTATTATTATGAAAGTATCTACAATACGATTAGTACCCACATTTCTAATTCAAAGGACTTTTTCGAGCCGATTGCCCGTGAAAATAATACGGAGGATGGCAATAATCTGTCCAGACTTCTTGTGAACTTGGCATTGTCCAATACTGAATTGGAAATTTTGGATCTGAACGGGCGCGTATTGGCGAGTTCGACTGCTTTTGAATCTGACCGTGCTGTGCTGCAAACCAGTGATATTATGCAGGCTCTGAATGGGGATATGGGACGCTGGATTGGAAGACAACCAGGTACTGGAGAATCCGTCATGGCCGTTTCACACAAGTTTGATCTGGGCGGCGAAAATACTTATGTTATTCGATATCTGACTTCACTCGAAGATGTGAATTCAAAGCTGTTGAATATGGGACTACTCGCCGCTGCGGTCGGTGTTGGCGTGCTTGCTATAGTGTTGATCATCAGTATTGGTATGGCAAATTCCATTGTACGTCCAATCAACAACATCACGGCAGTATCTGCCCAAATGGCCAGAGGACGGCTGGATGTCAGGGTTAAGGGGAATTATAAGCACGAACTGGGCGAATTGGCATCAACACTTAACTTCATGGCACATGAGATTGTGCGCAGTAATCAGATCAAAGATGATTTTATCTCTTCGATCTCACATGAATTAAGAACACCTCTTACCAGTATTAAGGGCTGGAGCGAGACACTGGATTCGGGCGGTTATGATCCGGAAGAAACCCGTATCGGTATGGGTATCATTTCCAAGGAAACCGAACGACTGATTGGACTTGTTGAAGAGATGCTGGATTTCTCCAAATTGCAGCAGAATCAGATGAAGCTGGTCAAAGGAACGGTCAACATTCGTGAAATTGTACAGGAAACGATGTTGAATGTCTGGGCCAAAGCGGAACAAAAACAGGTCCATCTCAAGTTGGAAACGGACGAGACTCGTGCTTATAATGTCCATGGAGACGGCAATAGACTAAAACAAGTCTTCTTAAACGTTGTGGATAATGCGATCAAATTTTCACATGAGAATTCCTGGATCTTCTTGTCCGTCAAAGAGGAGAATGGTCAGATCATTGTAGCTGTTCAGGACACCGGTATCGGAATTAGTGAAGAACACCTAATCAAAGTACGGGACCGCTTCTTCCAAGTAAATCATCAAAATGGGGGAACGGGATTGGGTCTTGCGATTACACAAGAACTGGTAGAACTGCATGAGGGAACGATCACGATGCAGAGTGAACTTGGATCTGGTACAACCGTTACGGTTACATTACCGGCTGTGTCTGAGGAAATGGTTCCAGAAGAATCTGTAACACAATCTGGGGATGCTGAAGTCACAGATGAGCGAACAGCAAGCGAGGCAAAATCGGATCTAGAAAAGTCTTAAGGTTTTAAAAGATAAGAGATTTTTCTACCTGATGCTCGAGCATGTACGCTTTATAACATCCATATCAACACCAAAAAAGGCGAGCCATCTGAGGCTCGCCTTTTTCATATTATGTTTACTTCATTATGAAGAAAGTTCACCAGCGCGCAAGCGCCCACTTTTCTCATATACTTCTTTCAACATACGAACAGGTTGCGTACGGACAGCCGGTTTGGCAGAGACGATCTCGTTAGGTCCAACGACCACAATTTCATCCGCCGTACCTTTAACGATTGCACCGTCCTTGATTATTGCACCTTCACCGATGATGGCGCGTTCGATGTGAACCCCACGGCCTATGCGTGCGTTAGGCATAACGACACTGTCTTTAACTTCAGAGCCTTTACCCACTTCTGCGCCGCAGAAGATAACGGAACGTTCTGAACGACCTTCGATTGCACAAGAGTCGTGAATCATGGAAGTAACATGTTCGATCTTTGTATTTCGTGCTTTGTAAGCACTTGGCTTGGAGCGCCAGCCGCGAGTAAACATCGGCCAGTTTTCTTTTTGCAGACTCCAGTCTTCCTCGTTATAGAGCAGATCCATATGTGCATCCCACAGACTTTTAACTGTACCTACATCTTTCCAATACCCATTAAAGTTATAGACAAAGAGGGGATTGTTTTCGTTCAACATCTGTGGAATAACATCTTTACCGAAGTCATGGCTGGACTCAGGATTAGCAGCATCTTCCAAGAGATGGCGCTTCAGATACTCCCATTTGAACATGTAAATGCCCATTGAAGCCAGATTACTTTTTGGTTCAGCCGGTTTCTCGGCAAACTCCGTTACACGCAGATCAGCATCGGCAGCCATAATCCCAAAGCGATGTGCTTCGTCCCATGGAACTTCCATAACTGAAATCGTTGCTGCTGCGTTATTAGCCTGATGAGCCTCCAACATATCACGATAATTCATATGATAAATATGGTCACCCGACAAAATTAGAACATTTTCGGGGTTTTGTTGATCAATATAGTCGATATTTTTATAAATAGCATCCGCCGTTCCCAAGTATTCGTCATTTCCTGTATGATAAGATGGAAGTAAGGAAATTCCTGCCTCACTTGAGTTGCCATGTCCCCATGGTTCTCCTCCACCGATATGATCGTGTAACGATTCCGCTTGGTACTGCGTCAATACTCCTACAGTATCGATCCCTGAGTTTACGCAGTTACTGAGAGGAAAATCGATGATCCGGTAGTGCCCGCCAAACGGTACAGCGGGTTTTGCGATACTCGAGGTTAAAGGGGCTAATCGCTTCCCTTCTCCTCCCGCCAACAGCATAGCGATGCAATCTTTATTAAACATAATCGTTTCCCTCCCAAAATATTGTGCATTGTAGTACATCATTAACGCAAAGTAGAGCAAATGAAACTATTGTTACTGTAAAAATTCAGAAAAAAGACAACATTTTCTAAACCACCGCATTTTTCTTTTCAACTTGGCTAGAATGGGGTAATGGTAACTGTTATATCTATTTTCTTGAGAAGAAGGTGATCTCTTGGCCATTCAACCGTTAGCACACCCGGACTTATTGCCGGAGCATATTTATTTATTTCATGAAGGTAACCTTCATCACAGTTATCGAATGTTGGGCGCGCAACCTGAGACTTGCGATGGCCGTCAGGGGTATCGCTTTACCGTATGGGCACCAAATGCCGCAGAAGTAGGACTGGCTCTGGACCGCAATGAATGGAAAGGCGAAAAGGAACCTTTATATAAGATACCCGAATCAGGATTTTGGAGTCGTTTTTTTCCGGAAATCAGTGAAGGAACTTTATACAAGTTCCGTATACTAACGGAAGATGGTACAGAATTGCTCAAAGCGGACCCATATGCGTTTCAAGCGGAGGTTCGACCTCAGACAGCTTCTGTCACCAGTTCAATCGAAGGGTATAAATGGAATGATGGAGCCTGGAGACGCAAACAACGTGCCATGTATAACAAACCTCTACATATTTACGAAATGCACATGGGAACCTGGAAGCGCAAAGAAGATGGAAGCCTCTATAGTTATCGCGAGATAGCTGATTTGCTCGTTCCTTACTTATTAGAAATGAAATATACACATGTTGAGATGATGCCCCTCAGTGAGCATCCCTATGACCTTTCGTGGGGATACCAAAACACAGGCTTTTATGCGCCAACCAGTCGTTATGGGCATCCAAAAGATCTGATGTACCTGGTGGATACACTACATCAGGCTGGAATTGGCGTATTGCTGGATTGGGTTCCTGCACATTTTGCCAAAGACGCTCATGGGTTGCGTATGTTTGATGGTACGCCTTTGTATGAGTATGCAGATCCGATGTTAGCAGAGAAGCCGGGCTGGGGTACACTCAGCTTTGATTACTCGAAACCTGAGATTCGTTCATTTCTGATCTCCAATGCGTTATATTGGATGGAGATGTATCATTTTGACGGACTCCGTGTTGATGCGGTTACGAGTATGCTTCGGCTTGACTTTGAAAAGCAGCCAGGACAATATCGTACCAATGATGAAGGTGGTCTTGAGAACAAGGAAGCTGTAGCCTTTTTGCAGCAGCTGAATGAGACGGTGTTCAAGTATTTCCCTTATGCATTGATGATGGCTGAAGAATCCAGTGCATGGCCAATGGTGACTTTACCTGTAGATGAAGGTGGTCTGGGTTTCAATTACAAATGGAACATGGGCTGGATGAACGATACGCTTGATTACATGGAATCTGATTTTCATGAGCGTCCTTCCAAACATCATTTGCTGACTTTCCCGGTCGTATACTCCTTTGCTGAAAATTATGTGCTACCTCTGTCACATGACGAGGTTGTTCATGGCAAAAAGTCGCTCCTCGACAAGATGCCAGGAACCTATGAGCAGAAATTTGCCGGCATGCGTGCTTTTCTGGGCTATTTTATGACTTTCCCAGGGAAAAAGCTGTTGTTTATGGGTGGAGACTTTGGCCAGTTCATCGAATGGAAAGATGAGGATCAACTGGATTGGTTCTTGCTGGATTATGACAGTCACCGCAATTTGCATAAGTTTGAGCGTGAGCTGTCTAACCTTTACTTGAGTGAAAAAGCTTTGTGGGAGCTTGATCATTCCTTGGACGGTTATGAATGGATCACTCCGGATGATCAGGACCAGAGTGTCATTTCATACGTACGCAAAGGAAAAAAACCTGCGGATACACTCCTTGTGCTCATTAACTTTCAGCCGGTCAAGCGGGAGCGTTACCGGATTGGTGTCATGCGTCCCGGTATGTATACCGAAGTACTGAACAGTGACCATTCCGTTTACGGCGGTTCAGGCATTACTAATGATATGCAACTGCCTACCGAAAAGATTCCTTTTCATGGGCATCCACATAGTCTCGAATTGGTATTGCCTCCGCTGAGCATTGTGATTCTAAAAAAGAACACGCGTCGGAAAACGGATGAATCACCTGCGAGTATCACTTCCGTTAGTTCAAAAACGAAGAATAAAAATGAAAGCAACACGCTCAAACCGAAGAGGAGGACAAAGGCATGAATATTCTATTTGCTGCTGCTGAAGTACATCCATTTATCAAAACAGGAGGCCTTGCTGACGTAATCGGTGCTCTCCCGTTTGCATTGAAGAAGAGCGGGGCAGATGTGCGGGTGATTATGCCTAAGTACAAGGGGATTCCCGATGAGTATAAAGACGCGTTACAGCCTGTAATTACAACGGATGTGCCTCTTGGCTGGCGCAGACCCTATTGTGGGATTGAAATGCTGGTTCATGATGGAATTCCAGTGTATTTTGTGGATAATGAGTATTATTTTGGGCGTGATGGGGTGTATGGGTATATGGATGATGGCGAGCGTTTCGCCTTCTTCAACCGTGCGGTTCTCGAAGTGTTGCCACAGATTGAGTTCAAACCTGACGTGCTGCACAGTCATGACTGGCATGCAGGAATGATTCCTTTGGTGCTTGAAGCCCATTACAGACACGATTCATTCTACAGTGATATTCGTACGGTATTCACCATACATAACTTGTTGTACCAAGGGGTATTCCCGCATGAGTTATTCAGTGAAATCCTTGAGCTGGACGATCGATATTTCACCGTGGATGGAGCCGAATATTATGGTAATGTAAATTTCTTGAAAGCAGGAATTGTGTATGCTGACCATGTGACAACCGTAAGCCCAACATACGCACAGGAAGTGCAAACGTCTTATTATGGATACGGCCTGGACGGACTGCTCAGTTCACTTGGAGATCGTTTCAGCGGGATTGTGAACGGAATTGATACCAAGAGTTACAACCCGGCAACGGACACCAAAATTCCAGTGAAATACAGAACAAGTCTGTCCAAGAAAACGGAGAACAAAATTGAGCTGCAAAAGGAACTTGGACTTCCTGTTCGTCCTGATGTACCACTCATGGTGATGGTGACAAGACTCGTCGACTCTAAGGGGCTTGATCTGGTCTGCCGTATCCTTGATGAATTGCTGTACTATGATGACATTCAATTCGCGGTACTGGGAACAGGAGAGCCTATGTATGAACACTGGTTCCGTGAAGCCGCTAATCGTTATCCGCTCAAAATGTCTGCCCAGATCACGTTTAACGATGGATTATCCCGCCGTTTCTATGCAGGCAGTGATATCTTCCTGATGCCATCGAGGTTCGAACCTTGTGGTATTAGTCAGCTGCTAGCTCTGCGATACGGTAGTGTGCCTCTCGTAAGGGAAACAGGCGGTCTGAACGATACTGTGCAGGCATACAATGAGTTTACTGGAGAAGGGAATGGTTTCTCATTCACAAGCTTTAATGCACATGACATGATGAATACCATTCGGCGTGCTGAGGAGATCTACAAACAGCCAGAACACTGGAAGAAAATTGTGAAAAATGCAATGGGCGGAGAATACAGCTGGAACGTCTCAGCTGAAGAATATATGGACATTTATCGCCGGATCACACTTGAGCCTGTGAACTGATGCACTCCTGAATAAGTCGCAGCAAATTATGCTGTGGCTTTTTTTAATCAAATAAACAAAACACTTCCAAAGTTCAGAATGAAGTATCATCTGAGACGGTGGAAGTGTTTTTCTTTTATATGACTGCTGAATTTAAACCTCAGTAGTGTTGGATGGTTGTCTGATCAATCTGTCTGTACAAAATGCGGTACCCATAGGGGTCAAGCTTAATATTCATCATTCCATCGGTTGGAAACACAGGCTCTTCAGTTAATGCATCCTTCCAGTCTTTTGTTTCCATGGGATGAGAAAGCGTACGTTCTTGAGGTGTATTGTTCATCCATACGGTAAAGTGGAGGTTGTCATCTACACGTTCGTACACGATACAAGGATCATTAGGATCAGCCTTGAGAAAACGGAAGCGTCCTTTGCGCAGCGCTTCATTGCTTTTGCGTAAATCGATCATCAGACGATAAAAATCATACAATTCTCTGTCTTGCTTGCCCGGGTCCCATTCCATACATTTTCGACAATCCGGGTCAGCATCACCACTAATCCCAACTTCGTCGCCGTAGAAGATACAAGGTGTACCGATATAGGTGAAAAGAAATACAACCGACAACTTTAATCGGCGTTTGTCTTCCCCTAACCGGGTGAGCAGGCGAGGGGTATCATGGCTGCACAGCATATTAAAGATGACCTCATTCGTTTGTTGTGGGTATCGCATAATCAATGAACCCATCTCGTTGGCAAAATGATAACCATCCATTGAACCGCAAAAGAACTGAAGCACTTTGTCAGCAAATGGATAATTCATGACCGAATCGAATTGATCTCCCATAAGCCAGGTCAAGGAGTCGCTCCATACTTCACCAACAATATAGGCTTCAGGATTCGCCGCTTTCACAACCTTGCGAAAATCACGCCAGAAATGGTTGTCCACTTCATTTGCTACATCCAGCCGCCAGCCGTCCAGCTTGATTTCCTTGATCCAGTACTCTGCTACATCAAGTAGATATGCCTTAACCTCAGGGTTGGCTGTATTAAACTTGGGCATGTTGCCATAGAAACCAAATGTATCGTAGGTAGGTATGCCGTCCTTGATCTGAACCGGGTATTCATTGATGTGGAACCAACCGGCATACTTTGAGTTTTTTCCATTATGGAGCACGTCTTGAAAAGGAGGGAAGTCTTCACTGCAATGGTTAAACACAGCATCCAGCATTACTCGGATACCCAGGCGATGACATTCTTCTGTCAATTGTTTGAGCAGGGCATTATCACCGAAATGGGGGTCGACTTTTTTATAGTCAATCGTGTCGTATTTGTGGTAGGAATTGGCCTGGAATAACGGGGTAAAGTAAATGGCGTTCACGCCAAGTTCAGTTAGGTCATACAGATGATCCAGCACACCTTGCAGATCTCCACCAAAATAATTGTCTAACTCAGGTTTGCCACCCCAATCATGGGTTTCTTGTGGATTGAGCTTGGGATCTCCATTAGCAAACCGTTCCGTCATGATCTGATAAAAGACGGCTTCTTTGGCCCACTCGGGCACCTTAAACACATCGATTTCGTGTATATATGAGAACTCATAATATCCTCCGGTGGGATAGGGGGTCTCATAATGAATTCCATTATCCGCTAGGAAAACATCTTCTGAACCGGCAGTTATCCGAAATATATAGGTGAGACGTTTGAATTGTGGCTTGACGGCAGCCTCCCAATAATCAAACATGTTATCAGAAGCAGCCTTCTCCAATTGAATTTCCTTGTACGTTCCGTTCCAATCGTACTTATCTCCGGTCAGTGCGGTCACGTATTGCACATCATTACGTTTGGTTCGTACGCGCAGATGTATGGTAGAAGAATTATAGGCATAAGCCCACTTGTCACGAGGAACATGATACATGGCTTCGATAAGCATGACAGCACCTCCTGAATATAGGATAAGTTATAAAGGTTGTTCAAAAGCCCGCTTTTGATTACAAGTGATGCCTATCGGCATCATTGGCATCGAATATGGAATTCAGCCGAAATGTCCGTTGCTCACGTAGTTTTGCCTACGCTCCGCTACTCCATTTCTAGCTTCATCCCATCTTCTCGGTACTGAAAACCGGTCTTTAGAACACGTACTTATAGTTATATTTAACCAAGTTAGCCAGCAAAGAATCACATTTACTGTAATAAAATGTATTATTTTCATCGTTTTCAAAGGTTTCTTTCACAGCATTTCCAGCTTTGTGCTGATTATACTTACTGCTAATTTAGAAAAAGGGTGCCCTGAACAGCTTGGAATTCAAGATTGTTCAGGGCACCCCTATATAACATGTTGAAAGTGAATTTTAGCGAATAGCTTGCTCGAACTCCGTGCGGATGGTTTGAAGCAGCTCTGGCTGGCTCAGTACGTCATAGGCTGTTGAAGCAAGTGCCTTTGCTCCCAGAATCATGCCATCCAGCGCGCGCTCCTGTAATGCAAGGTCACGGAAGGCTATGGAGTGCAGGGTATGCACCTCGTCTACAACACGAATGTAGGGATGGATTGCAGGGCATTTCAGGGAAACGTTACCGATGTCCATAGAGCCGTGATCATTACCACTCACAATCTCTTCTTGCGGGATACCAAGTTCCATCAGATTTTGACTAAACGCAGCTGAGAATGTTTCATTGGTAACCATCTCATCATAGGACGTTTCATAGTTGGATGTCACGAGCTTGCAACCTGTCTGCAAAGCAGAGCCTTCAGCGATCTGAATCACACGTTCTGTGAGGATATTCAATTCTTTGCGAGTTGCTGCACGTACATAAAATTGCGCAGAAGCATAGTCAGGAATGATATTTGCTGCCTGACCTCCGTTGTTGATCACACCATGAATCCGAACGGTGCTTTTCACTTGTTGCCGGAATGCGTTGATTCCGTTAAACGTTTGAATGACGGCATCAAGAGCATTAATACCTTCGTGCGGACTTGCAGCAGCATGTGAAGATCGGCCATGGAATTCAAATTGCACAGCATCAATAGCCAGTGAGCTGCCGGACTTTTCGTAGGCATAATACGGATGCGCCATGAGAGCGACATCACAGTCATCGAACAAACCTGCTTCCGCCATCGGTACTTTGGCACCACGTGTCTCTTCAGCAGGGGTACCAAACACTTTAATGGTTCCACCTACTTCATCCAGAATGGATTTCAGCCCAACAGCAGCTCCAAGACTCATCATACAGATCAGATGGTGACCACAAGCGTGACCGATCTCCGGCAAGGCGTCATATTCACACAATAAAGCAATGGTAGGGCCGGGTTTGGCGGCTGAATAGGTTCCGATAAAGGCTGTCTCCAGTCCAAGGATTGGAGCCTCTACAGTGAAACCGTGGTAGACCAGTTCTTCTTTTAGACGAGCAGAAGCAAGGAACTCTTCATTTCCCAGTTCGGGATTGGCACCGATATATGATGAAATGGCTTTAAAACGGGAAGCATATTGATCAATAACCGTCAGTATCTGTGATTTGTTAGATGTCATTAGTAAACTCCTTATGCAAAAATGAAAATAATTCATTGATTATATCATGTTTGCTTTATTTTTTCAGAAACAAGTCAAGATTTGTAATGTCAAAATGCATTGCATAATCATGCATTGTACTTTATAATGACTCAGTCATCAACATGAGAGAAGCATACAAAGTATTGTAAGGGGAGAGAACAAGGTTGAAATTAATAAGTCGTTACACCATGATGCTGTTGACCTTTGTTGTTCTACTGACGACTGCCGTTCCTGTGGCACTTGCAAGTGGAACTACAGATAATTCAAGCAGTAAAAAACTGGTGCTCGGTACAAGTGCCGATTTTGCACCATACGAATTCCATAAAGTGATTAATGGCAAAGATGAAATCGTCGGCTTCGATATTGAGATCGCCAAAGAGATTGCCAAAGATCTTGGCGCTGAGCTTGTGATTGAGGATATGGGCTTCGACGGTCTTCTGCCTTCATTGCAGAGCGGGCGTGTTGATCTGGTGATTTCAGGTATGACGCCGACGGATGAGCGGAAGAAAAGTATCGATTTTTCCGACACCTATTATAAATCAAAACAAGTGATTATGGTTCGCAATGTGGATAAAGACAAATATCCAACCATGGCAGAACTTGAAAATGCGAAGATTGGCGTTCAGAAAGGCTCCATTCAGGAAACGATCGGACAGAGTATTCCAGGAGCGAAGCTTACTGCGCTGGATAAAATCTCGGATATTGTGCTTCAACTGCAAACAAAACGCATTGACGCGGCAATCGTTGAAGATACCGTTGCTGCAGGTTATCTGGACGATATCATTGGACTTGCTGCTGCTGTTCCGGACGAAGAGCAAGCAGAAGCGGCAATCGGGATTCGTAAAGGTAATACCGAGCTGCTAGCTGCAGTAAATGGAACACTGGAGCGACTGAAAAGTGAAGATAAAATCAATCAGATGGTGACGGACGCCAGCCTCTTGATGGCGGATAAAGCGAACAAATCACAAAATATTTTCCAAGTATTCTGGGAGTACAAAAGTTTCTATGCTACAGGTGTAGGATACACACTTCTGTTGTCTGCACTTGGGGTTATCTTCGGGGTAATTATTGGATTGATCATCTGTTTGTTCCGTTTGCATGACGCCGCAATCTTGCGCTGGATTGGTACAGCTTACGTTGAAGTGATTCGTGGCACACCGATGCTGGTACAATTAATGATTATTTACTATGGTTTTTCTCTGAGCTTTGGCATTAACTTTACTGCACTTCAGGCAGGTATCATTACACTTTCAATCAATAGTGGTGCCTATCTGGCGGAGATTTTCCGTGCAGGTATCCAAGGTGTGGATCGTGGTCAGTTGGAGGCAGCTCGTTCCTTAGGTATGGGAAGAGGCGATGCGATGCGTTATATCATATTGCCACAGGCCTTCAAAGCTGTATTACCTGCGATCGGTAATGAATTCATTACCATCATCAAGGAATCCTCCATTATCTCGGTTATCGGTATGGTGGACATTATGTATCAGGCAAGTGTGGTCAAAAACATTACGTATCAAGGCTTGAGTCCATTTTTGATTGCAGCAGCCATCTACTTTGTATTAACGTTCATTTTGTCCAAGCTGCTGGGACGACTGGAAAGGAAGTTGAGTGCAAGTGATAGACGTTAGACAATTACACAAATCTTATGGTAATAACGATGTGCTTAAGGGCATTAACGTGACAATTGGCAAAGGTGAGGTTGTCGTGGTCATCGGTCCTTCCGGTTCAGGTAAAAGTACTTTCTTGCGTTGTCTGAATCTGCTGGAACAGCCTACCTCAGGAGAGATTGATTTTGAAGGTGTGTCAATTACGGACCCCAAGCACAACATTAATGCAACTCGTGAGAAAATGGGCATGGTGTTCCAGCATTTCAACCTGTTCCCACACAAAACGGTACAGCAAAACATCACGATTGCTCCGATTAAAGTGAAGAAACAATCCACTCAGGAAGCGGAGAAAATTGCCGCTGATCTGCTTAACACCGTGGGCTTGTACGATAAAAAAGATACATTCCCGAATCAGCTGTCCGGTGGACAGAAGCAGCGGATCGCCATTGCTAGAGCATTGGCCATGCAGCCGCATGTGATGCTGTTTGACGAGCCTACTTCGGCACTGGACCCCGAGATGGTTGGCGAAGTGCTGGATGTCATGAAACGTCTTGCAGAAGGCGGGATGACGATGGTCATCGTAACACATGAGATGGGTTTTGCACGTGAAGTGGGAGACCGAATCCTGTTCATGGATGGCGGGGTTATTGTGGAAGAGGGAACACCTGATGAGGTATTTGGAGCTCCAAAAAATTCACGTACACGTGATTTTCTTGCCAAAGTACTCTAAATGAAGTGTCAAATAGCGTTACTGACTTCGAGTCGGTAACGCTATTTTTTTGTGCGTATTAATCACTTATAGATTTGAAAAGTAACTTTTCTGTTACCAAATGTAAAGGAATCGGGTCGTCCAACATTTCTAAAGTATCCTGTATTCTTACATATGCTTACATGTTAAAACCATTTGGTAAGAATTACTACAAGTTCAGGTTACAAAATTGTGATATATTGAACTCTGCCGAAACTTCCGGACAGGAAGTGCGGGGGATGTAACGATGCAGATTGTGCAGGGGGAAGATCTACAGCACACTGCTTGGGGTGAATTAGGGGTACATAACGTTTCAAATGTAATGAAGAACCTATAGGGTGGGCTCCTCATCCGAATCCGACAACTAACTTCGCAGGCACAATGAGGGAGGAAGACCATGATTAACAAGAAACGTATAGCCAAAACAGCAGTAGCATTATTGACAACAGCAATGCTCATTCAAGCCGTTCCGGCTCACGCCGATTCAGTTCATGTGGCCAAAGAAGGGGATACCTTCTACACCTTATCAAAACAATATGGAGTAGCAATCAACACGTTGGTTAAAGCGAACAACGACATTTCGCCTTACAACATTTATGGTGGTTTGAAAATTACGATTCCCGGTAAGGCAAACAATGTAGCAGCAGCTGCGGCAACGGAGAGCAAGACCCAAGCGAAGACTGTTACTACAGCAAGCTTGGACGTTAACACAGATAACAAAGTTGTTCAGGCTTGGGGTAAAACATTCGATTACAGCAAAGCTGTGAACGTAAAAGCAACGGCATACTCTGCAGATCCGTCTGAAAATGGAGGATGGGGTGCTGTGGATTACTTCGGCAATGATCTTGAACTGGGTACGATCGCAGTTGATCCAAGTGTGATTCCACTCGGAACCAAAGTACTGGTAACCGGTCACAGCCATCCGGGATTGCCAAAACAGGCTTTTGTAGCTACAGCTCGTGATGTGGGCGGTGCAATCAAGGGTCACCGGATTGATATCTTTATCCCGGGTAGCAAACAGTCTGTAAGCACATTTGGTTTTCAGGATATCGAGCTGTACATTCTGAAGTAGAGAGATCATAACATTTAAAATGAATTCAAACAGGGTGTCTGCCAGTCGCTAATCTGCGATTGAACAGCACCCTTTTAATATTCGCATTTATTTGTTATCACGGTCATCCTAATCTTTGGCCTTTGGCAATCCCAACATCTCGTCCAAGGTGACCAGTTCATATCCCCGGTTACGCAGTTCTTCAATGATTTCAGGCAATGCCTCAATCGTACCGTTCAGGTTAGATCCCACACCGCCTCCTGCATGTTGCAGAACGATGGAGCCAGGTTTCACAGCAGATAGGATGTTATCCTTCACCTCTTCCTTGGAGAGGCCTTTCCAGTCCAGTGAGTCAACATTCCAGTTCACAATGCTATAGTGTTGTCTAGCAGCCCATTGCAGCTGTTCTTCATTAATGTCTCCATAAGGCGGCCGAATCATCTTGGGCGTATATCCCGCTAAATGTCGAATAATATCCCCGGTATGTAAAATTTGTTTGCGAAAGGCATTCATCGACAGCTTACTGAATTCAGGATGATTGTAGCTGTGATTACCAACCATATGCCCTTCCTTAACGATGCGTTTCACCAGATCCGGATGTTTCTCAGCACGACTACCCACGATGAAGAATGTAGCTCTGACATTGTATTTCTTCAATACATCCAGCACTTGTGGAGTAAACCGTGGATCAGGTACATCATCAAAAGTCAGTGCAACCTTCTTTGTTGAAGGACCATTGGTTTTGAACGTATCGGCATATTTTTGACGTAACTGTCCCAATGTCAGTTGTTCTTCTTCAGCAGAATCCGAACCTGATACTGATTCAATTGACGGGCTTGAAACATCCCGCGATGAAACTGGAGCATGATATCCCCCGAGAAAAATAACGATAACCATCAGCATAATGAGGCGTACGCGCATAATAACAGCCTCCTTTTCCAAAATGACGTTCTCCTTGGTATGCCCGGGGGTTCCATAAAATATGCGTAGTGTGAGAAGTTTCATTGCGGATTTAGCTTATGACAGCCATAATTCCTCCATATATAACATATAGAAAAGGATAGGTGGATAGGATATGAGTACATATGATTTGAAATCCATACGTTTACAGGTGATTGAAGCAGGAGAGGATAAGGTTTTTCTCGTTACCGGAGGAAAGGCGCATATTGGCGCCGTAGCCACGTTCTACGTGGATCATGAGCGCGTAAGCGGGACGACGGTACATATTCCTGGGCATAAGGAACAAGAGCTGTGTGAGCGGCTTGCCCGAAAGGCTGCCCTGCAGCTGAAAGTAACCGTTACGGTGATCATGGGTATCCATTTTGATTCCATCACGCGGATGCAGATCGACGAAATCGTGCAGACTGCAGAGAGGCTGATGGAGGATCATCTGAACAACGATAAAAGATCTTCCTAACATAAAGAGCAATCGCATGTTTTGATTTTATTTGCTAAAATTGAAACGAGTTGTAGATTGTTACGTATGTATGTTTATATACGATGTAATATCGACTAGGAGGAATAACATAATGTCCATTTTCAAACGATTGCGTGATTTAACAATGTCTAACGTTAACGCCATTATTGACAAGGCGGAAGATCCAATCAAGATGACGGACCAATATATCCGTGACATGCAAGAGGATCTGGAAGATGCGGAGAAAGCAGTAGCTCAACAGATCGCCATTGAGAAGAAGTTCAAGCAGTTATTCGAAGAGCAGGAAGCACTTGTGAAGAAACGTGAAGAGCAGGCGCATACGGCGGCACGTGCTCAGAATCTGGATTTGGCTCGACGTGCTCTGGAAGAGAAAAAGGCCGCTGAAGAGAAGATGGCTGAGTACAAAACCAGCTATGACCAAAACAAGGCTTCTGCAGATAACCTGCGTGGCAAGCTCGACGAGATGCGTAAGCAACTGACTCAAATGAAGAACAAACGCGAAACACTGGTAGCCCGCTACAATGCAGCAAAAGCCCAAACGGAAATCAACAAAGCGTTGAATGGGTTTGGCTCTGATACTGCAAGTGCTGGTATGAAGCGTATGGAAGAGAAAATGATGCAGATGGAAGCACAGGCAGAAGCAAGCAACGAAATGTCTTCCAAAGGCAAGTCTTTGGATGAAGAGTTCGAGAAGTTGGGTAAAGATCAGGCTGTTGAAGACGAACTCGCAGCATTGATGAAACAGTACGATAATAAGAACTAATACCTTGGTTGTCAGCAGGGTTAACCAGCGGAGGAGAAGAGTATTTCTCCTTCGCTTTTAAATGCGGTTCATGTTGATATGTGGGGGCTGTGTAAATGGATTTGAATATTTTGGCGATGCTGGTCTGGACCGGTTCTGGTTCGGTTTTGCTGTTTGTCTTGATGTATGTAGATTCACTGTTCACGAAATATAAGGATTTTGCTGAAGTTAAGGCTGGCAATATGGCAGTAACCACACGTATGGTGATGAAATTATTTGCACAAGGGTATGTACTCGCTACGTCCATTTCTACGGCTGGTCATCTTGGAGAAGCATTGTTGGTCTCCGTTGTATCCTTTATCATTTTGTTGATTCTGGAGAGTGTTGTACACTTTATGATTCGCAAATGGGCCAATCTGGATCTGGATACGGGAATTCAGCAAGGGAAGACAGGATACGGGTTGTTCTCTGGCGCTTTACATATCGTGGGCGCACTGATTATTGCAGCTTGTTTATAAGATAAGGAACAGGAGTAATTCTCATGAGTGTATGGAAACGAATTAAAGGAATACTAACGAAACCTGAACCACCGCAGGCAGAGAAAACGATGCTTCAGCTTGCACCTGGTGATATCTGTGAGGTTTCTCTGGTCACTTATGAAGTTGTTGGTCGGGTACAAAATCGTGCTCGAAATGCAGTTGTGCTCACGCTGCAGGATGGTACCGCATTTCGATATTTGCATATCGAAGAACGGGAACTCACACGTTACGCTCTATATACACCAATTGATGGCAGGCTTGATGCACCTGATGAGGTGCCCACATTGCTGGACCTGGATGGACGCGCATATCATCTGGAGGAAGAGTATGGAGGCATGGTATCAACGGCAGGTAGAACTCCATATGGCCAGGCCGGAGAACAATTGGTATGGCAGTATCAGTCGGATGATAATATGCTTCTTCGGGTGGAGTGGCAAGACAGAAGATTTACACTGTATGAGGGTGAGTCCATTCTTCCTGCGGATATCAAAGTGATTCGTTCGAGCTAGGAGAGGTTCCAATGAAAAAACGCTTGGCACATGGATTAAAATTAATGCTGGTCCTCAGCCTTGTGATGTCTCTATTGTCCGCGTGCGGAGCAGCACCTTCTGTTCAGGACACATATCCGCTTGAATCGGTTAACGGGAGTGGTAACTCAACGTCCTATGTGTACCGGGCTTCGGACCGTACCGTTCCGGAAGTGGCTCAGGATTTGTCTGACCAGCGGCAACCGGATCAGATCTCGGCAGAGAACACAGAGCGTATGTTCCTCGTGTATCAGGACGAGTATTATCACCTGCAACAAGACCCGAACAAGCCGGAGGATACATTGGTTGAGGTGGACTCCAAGGAATATGTTCGGCAGAACTACGATTCATCTTTTTTACAAGGTTACCTCACTGCTACATTAATTGGTAATCTGTTCGATTCTTTTGGCGGGCGAGGTTATGGCAACTATCGAGGATATACCAATAAAGATACGTATAAACCGAGTGCAGGATCTTATCGTACACCAACAAGTAATGACAAGAAGCTTGCTCCGCCTATTACTGTTGATCGGAAAGGTACGATTACAAGGCGCGGAAGCGATAAAGATTCAAGCGTGGGATCTGGCGGAGGATTATTCAACCGCAACAAGGATCAGAGCAAGGGAACCATTGATCGTAACAAAAGTAGTGGTGGCCTGGGCGGGTTGTTTGATTCACCTAAGAAATCCTACAAAAAACCAAAAACCAGAGTGGGCGGCGGCCGAATTAAGAGGCGAAGATAATAAACATCTAATCATAAGGATGGCTGCCAATCGCATAGTTCATTTAAGAACAGTGAAAAGGGAAGGCGGATTCACCTCGTCGGCACATGACCTTGAAACTGTTCTTTTTGGTTTACGATTTTCGAACATGATTGGATTTGCGCACACGGGGAATCGTTGAAGCAGGCTGTTTACGAATCCAGCGGATAAATGGAATCATTCGTTCATCCTGTCTCAAGGATTGCAGGTCCGTGAGTCCAAGCGTTACAATGTCGCGATTAGTGTATAGCGAATGAATCTGTTTGTGACAGGGGATGCACAGGTTGGCCGTTGGCAGAAATGTTCCTCCCATTTCTTTGGGTGTCAGATGATGAACGGTCGTATTCACAGGTTCTCTTCCGCATAATTCACATCGTTTACTCATGATCATCGCCTCCCTTTGTCAATTATATTATGGGCAGACAAGATGCCTTTCATGTTGAACAAAGGTCAAGGAATGTTACACCTGTAAGAAATAAGAGTTTGTCACAGGATTCAATAAGTGATGCACTTGTTATCTTACAGTATTCGGGCTACACTTTCTTAAAAGATGTTATGTCTCTAGGAGGTAAGAATACTTTTGAAAATGAACTCACATTCACATGATATGACAACTGCCAAATTCAATCGTACAGCTGTACAGGTACCGGATGCTCAGGCCAAAATAGCTGCAAGAGTTACTGTTGGCTCCATAGAGAAAGTTCATCTTGAATCTGCTCATGGCCGCACACTTGCAGAGACCATTCAGGCACCTCATCCGTATCCATTCTTCCGGAGATCGGGTATGGATGGATTCGCGATTATAAGTACAGATACCATAGATGCTTCGAGTGATCATCAAGTTTGGTTTCGAGTAATTGATGAAATTCCTTGCGGCTACACCTCGGACCACACCATTGTTTCAGGTACGACGGCTCGAATAATGACCGGTGCACAGGTTCCAGAAGGTGCAGATGCGGTAGTCATGATGGAGATGACCGAGAGCAAGGTAGAGAACGGAGAACAATGGATTGCATTGAAACGGCACATATTGTCGGGTGCTAACATCACCCCAATTGGACTGGAAGTCCAAGAGGGACAGCAACTGCTCGAAGCAGGAACGATCATCAGGGCAGGAGAGCAGTCCGTGTTAGCTACTTTTGGCATAGCAGAAGTTCCCGTATTTCAACGTCCAAAGGTGGCGATATTCGCAACCGGCACGGAATTACTTGATGTAGATGAGCCATTGCAACCAGGTCGGATTCGAAACAGCAACAGTTACATGCTGCGCTCTCTGGTTGTTGAAGCAGGTGGAGAGCCTGTGATGTACGGTTCTATTGCGGACGATGTGAATACAGCAAGGGCCAAACTGGAAGAAGCCATTCAAGATAATGATATCGTGGTGACCACAGGTGGTGTATCCGTCGGGGATTATGATATTATGGGCGAACTTGTGCTGGAAGAGCATGTGGAGATGTTGTTTAACAAAGTGACGATGCGACCAGGCAGTGTGACCACAGCTGCTGTATATAAAGATAAATTGCTATTTGCACTTTCCGGTAACCCTGGGGCTTGTTTTGTGGGCTTTAGTTTGTTTGTTCGTCCAACCATTCGTTCCATGCAGGCGGATGCTCATCCTTATTTGGAAGAATGGACTGCGATCTTGGAAGAAGAGTACACCAAAGTGAACAATTTTACACGATTCGTTCGTGGACGCACAGAGATCCGCAACGGCATGGTGTACGCGATACCGGCTGCCGCCCGTGTAGATGAATCCAGCGTGATGATCACCATTAAGGACAGTGATTGCCTGATTGTTGTTCCACCTGAGAAAAAAGGTATTCCTGCGGGTGAGCAGGTACGTATTATTAAACTTCCCACAGGTCATGTGAGGTAGTTGGTAGATGACTACAATGAGTGATACAAAACCACATATCATACAGATTGTTGGATACAAGAACACGGGCAAGACAACCCTGACAGCCGCGTTGATCGGGCACTTTTCTTCCTTGGGACTTAAGGTAGCTGCGATTAAGCATGATGGACATGACCATTTTGAGATGGATCAAGAAGGAACGGATTCGTATCAATTTGGAGAGGCTGGGGCCTCGGCGGTGGTTGTCATGTCAGAAAAACGTACTGCGATTATGGAGCGACAGGCAACCAAGCTGGAGGATATGTTAAGTCATCTGTCCGGTTATGATTGGATTGTTATTGAAGGATTTAAGGATGCTTCTTATCCCAAATTCGTGATGGTTCGAGAAGAGAAAGATCTGACCTTGGTTGATCAGCTTGATGGGGTAGTGGGTATGATCTCATGGTTACCTTCAGAGCAGTTTATAGAGCGGAGCACCGTAAGCAGAGATATAACATGGTACTCGGTTCATGAAACGGAGGATATAGCCAAAGCGTTGTTAGCGATGGTTGAGAGCGAGTGAAGGCAGAATCGTGAATTCGAATCGTGGAAACGTCAAGAAGTGGGATATTATGGTGGCTACACATGATTGAATGCATAGAGAGCGTGATTGATTCTTTTTTAAACATAACGTAATATTTATTATGTAAACTATAATCATTTCTACTTATGCTTTTCTTCTTGAATGATGCAAAAAAACAAAAAAGCAGCAGACCTTTCTCGGATCGAAATCCTTGATGTGGCTTGCTGCTTTTATTCTGTTCGGGATGTTACATCCCGTCATCAGTACGACGTTCGATGGCTTCGGACATCGTTTTGTCGGTAAGATGAGCATAGATCTCGGTTGTTTCCGTAGAAGCGTGTCCAAGCTGCTCCTTCGTTTTGTAAATATCATTTTGCAAATAATAATCGGTTGCAAATGAATGGCGTAATTTGTGCACGGTCAAGTAGGGTTTGCCAAAGCGCTTGGCGTATTTCATGATCATGGCCTGAATCGCTCTTTTGGTCATTCGACTGCCTTCTGAATCTCCGTTACGCAAAGCAATGAACAGACCTTTCTCCCGCTTGGGCGTACGGTAACGTGATTGCCGCAGGTTCATATAAGTTGCGAGTTCGTCCTTGGCTTGTTCCCTGAAATAAACGGGTGTTTTGTACGTCTCATCATTGTTACCTTTACGATAAACATACAGGAGTTTGTTGTTCAGATCGAGATCATCGACGTTCAGGTTCACAACTTCCGACACCCGTAAGCCGGAATTCAGAATCAGGCTGGCAATACAGGCGTCCCGTTCTTTGTTGATTTCATGGGAGTACAGTGCCTGTTTGTTCTTCTCCATATCAACAGCGTAACCTTCAAGGATATAGCCGATAAATTCCAGCAGTTCCTCTTCCTCCAGAATCTTACCTTTGAGTTTGGCAGCGGTGTCCTTGGGTTTATGGGTACGCTTGATCTCGATTTTGGCCATAATGTTCCGCTTCAGCAAAGGATAAAAGTCTTCATCTTCCGCAATCTGGCTCAGGTAATGAAAAAGGGAGCGAAGGGAAGAGAGTTTGCGAGAGACGGTGATTCTGGAATTGGTTCCTTCCCGTTTGGTTGTGAGAAATAACCTATAGGCGGTAACCGAATCCATGCGAAGGACTTCCAGTTCCTTCAAAGTTACTTCTTTATTAGAGCTTGCCTCGGACAGCCCTTCTGCTCGCAACCAACCGAAGAAAGCTTCGTAATCTCTCAGATATTCGAGCAGGGTAGAGGGGGACAGGTCAGGCAGCTTGTAGTCCATGAATTGCTGAACGAACCAAGGCATGGAAGGTAGTTTGTCATCCAGCTTGCGTCGATCAATCTCTTTTTGCACGTTGGTCAAGTTCGACACCTCCATGTGAAAAACATATAAAATTAATATTTAATGAATTAGTATTCTATGCTCTAGTGTACCATAATTTACATGCTCACAGCTTGTTCACCAAAGCAGGCAGTAAGTAGGGTATGCTTCCTTGCCCTTCGGCGCGTAAACCTTTAAAGTAATCAGTATACGTAGAGCAGAGGAGGTGAACCGGATGAATATGAAAATAGAACTGGTTCCCCGGGAACGCAGTCAGGTGATTCGGCATTTAATGCAATTTTATCTATATGATTTTACCAAATATCTGAATATTGATGTAGACAGTAACGGCATTTTTCCGGAATATCCCGGTCTGGAGGCATTCTGGGCAGAAGAGGACCGCAAGTTTCCTTTTTTGATTACAAGTGATGGGGCACCTGCAGGGTTTGCTCTGGTGGAGAAATTGGAGCCCGGAAGTAAGGATAACGACTACTATTTGACTGAATTTTTTGTAATGCAAAAATATCGGCGCAGTGGGGTGGGCACTCGGGCAGCTTATGAGCTGTTTAAACGTTTTCCAGGAAGATGGAAAGTGACCCAGGTTCGTAACAATGTCATTGCCCAAGCGTTCTGGCGGAAAATTATAGGGGATTATACCGGAGGCCGTTTTCGAGAGAAGTTCCATCCGGAACTGGGCAATCCAAGCCAGTATTTTGTAACCTGATTCCCATCAGGGTTTACCTACATATAGAAGCATTTGCATGATTGCGATATAAGTTGAACTAATCATTTACACGATAACGGAGAGGACAGAAAAAACCTGAAAAAGCGAAGCGTTCGCCTTTATCCCCGGGTTTTCCCCTTCAGAAAAGGGAATCAAAAAATCTGGGGATAACAGCGATTGGAAGGTTATTCTGTCATCGTAGTGTCAGTGTAAATAATCTTTAGTTCAACTTATAAATCTGATGAAGGAGTGAGTGATATGAACGTACCCACATTCCATCTCGATGGACAGACAGCACTGGTGACAGGTGCAGGGAGAGGGATCGGAAAAGCAATTGCGATTGGACTTGCCCAGTCAGGCAGTGACGTTGTACTTGTATCCCGAACAATGAAAGAAATTGAGGAGACAGCCGCCTATATCTATGAACAGACAGGGCGTAAAGCGCTAGCTCTGACGGCGGATGTGACATCAAGAGAACAAATGGAAGAGACGTTTCAAGAGGCAATATCGGAGATGGGTAGTCTGGACATTCTGGTGAATAACGCAGGTATGAACATACGGACTCCAGCACTTGAAGTGACGGACGAGCAGTGGGAGACCATCATGCAGACAAACTTAAAATCGGCTTTCTTCGCTTCGCAATTGGCGGGTCAGCATATGAAAGAACGTGGGACCGGGAAGATCATTAATATCTCTTCGGTAGGCGGTCACACGGCTTTGCGGACAGGGGTTGTATATGGCGCGACCAAAGCTGCGTTAATTCATATGACCAAAGTGCTCGCACTGGAATGGGGCAAGTATGGAATCCGTGTCAATTCAGTAGGGCCATGGTATTTCCGAACCCCTCTGACTGAAAAACTGCTGGATGATCCCCAGTATTTGCAGGAAATTGTAAGCCGCACACCGCTTCAGCGCGTTGGAGAACTGGAGGAAGTGGTAGGACCGGTCGTGTTCCTGGCATCGGATGCAGCCGGATACATAACGGGTCAGACGTTACTGGTTGACGGTGGAATGTCCATTTATGGCTTCTAAATAAATGAAGTTGGTTGTAATGGAAAAGTGGGTGGCATAACCAACTCTTGGGTAATAACATAGGGAAAAAGTTAATCTGTATTTCTATTTATCTGTACCCAATTCACTGAACTTGGAGGAAGATAACCATGGAAACGCGCAAGTACGGTAATACTGGCATGAACGTAAGTACACTTGGATTTGGCGGAGCGGAAATAGGCAAAAATGTATCCAAAACGGATGTAGCGACATTGCTGAATAGTGCCCTGGATGCGGGATTAAACGTAATTGACACAGCTGAATGTTACGGTGACAGCGAGGAATTAATCGGTGAGGTGCTGTCACATCGACGTGATGACTACTATTTGTTCACCAAATGTGGACATGCTGCCGGGATCGAAGGTCCGGATTGGGATGCCAAAGTACTGGAGCAAACAATTGACCGTAGTCTGAAGCGGCTGAAAACGGACTATGTGGATGTTATCCATTTGCATAGCTGCTCCGAAGAAGTACTCCGACAAGGAGCAGTAATCGAAGTGCTACAGCGTGCCAAGGAAGCAGGAAAGACCAGATTTATCGGATATAGTGGTGATACAACAGATGCGCTATATGCGATTCAGACCGGAGTATTTGACAGCCTTGAGACTTCATTAAATATCGCAGATCAGGAAGCAATTGATCTTACGTTGCCTGAGGCGAGAAAGAGAAACATGGGTGTTATCGCGAAAAGACCTATTGCCAATGCGGCCTGGACGTATGAAACACTTTCGGAAGAGGCTTATCCATTTATATACTGGAAGCGCTTAAGCGAACTTAACTATGGTTTTCTGGGTGAAGATGCCCAGGCATCAGTGGAGACAGCACTGCGATTTACACTAAGTACCGAAGGTGTAGATACGGCTATTGTAGGAACAGCCAAGCCCAATCGCTGGCAGCAAAATGCCGACCTTGTGGCTAAAGGGCCACTTCCGCAGGAACTGTATGATGAGATTAGAGCACGATGGAAAGAAATCGCCGGAGCAGATTGGACTGGCCGGACTTAATTTGGAAATATTCGCGAAGTCGCCATTATGGCGGCTTTTTTTACGACAACATAAAATATTTTCAACATATGAAAAATTCACAACAATGATTGGAAAAGAGACTATTAAGAATACTAGATAATTATGCCTATACGTCAGCCTAGTCTGAAAACAGGTGAAAAAGGATAAAAGAGGATGAAAGAGGAAAAATCCTAGAAATTAGCCCTTCTTTAAAACAACTATAATTATAAAAAACGATAAAGCTATTGAGATAATACGAAAAATACGAAAAAGAGGCAGTCTACGTTCAATTCAAAAGAAATAACGACTTATTTTATAATATTTCAACATATGAAAAATTCATAATAGAAAGATCATTTTCTCACCCTAGTTACCATCTCTCATATAGTCACATTGACGCACCACCAAGTTTAAAAGGAAAACCATTTTAAGCAATTTAAGTCAATACTTTTTTTGCGGATTTTAAATAGGATTGGGAATATATCTTTATGAATGATGCGTAAAAGCATACAGCTTAAATTCATTATCAGAATAATATTAACATATTAATTATTATGTAAACCAATAACAATTCTTTTGGCAATACAGACATAAAACCTCCATGACCTGTAAATCGTAAGGGGATAAGGCAGAAGGAGGAGCTTCATGAAAAGTCAGCAACACCGTAAAAACGACGACGAAAAACTAAGTTGGGTCAGCCTGTCTTTGTTTGGCGCGGGTTGCACACTGGGAACGGGATTTTTTCTAGGGACCAGTCTGGCGATCCATTGGGCCGGCATATCCGTACTTATATTGTTGGTGCTGGCGGCAGCAGGTACTTACTTTGTATTTGGTGCGCTGGCACAGATGACCGCAGATGATCCTAAGGAAGGCGCTTTTCGAACGTACGCGGGCGAAGCATTCGGACCTTGGGCTGGTTTTGGTAGTGGATGGATGTACTGGTTCTCTGAAATGCTCATCATGGGCAGCTCATTAACGGCACTTGGGCTGTTCTCTCAATTCTGGTTTCCCAAGTTTCCGCTTTGGGCATTTGTCGCGATCTATGCCGCTATAGGTCTGTTCATTGCTGCACTGGGAGCGAAGGGATTAACCAAAACGGAGAATATTCTTGCTGTAATCAAACTTGCTGCAACGGTTGCATTTATAGCTATAGCAGGAGCGGCTTGTCTGGGTTGGTTACCTGTAAAAGTGACACCAGAGCAATTGAAGAATGAATGGTTCCCGCATGGAGGTAAAGGGGTATGGACCGGTTTCATCTATGCATTTTTTGCTTTTGCCGGGATCGAGGTTATGGGTTTGATGGCTGCTAACCTGAAAGAACCAAAAGATGCAGTGAAATCAGGTCGAGTGATGCTGTTATCGGTGAGTACACTCTATGTGATTTCAATTGCGTTGATCCTGTTGCTTGTGCCTTCAGCTCAGTTAACTCCAGATGAAAGTCCGCTCGTCAAAGCCATGTCAACTATTGGATTCACCGTTGTGGTCCACATTCTCAATGGAATTCTGATTATAGCCGGATTCTCGACGATGGTGGCTTCGTTATATGCCATTACGTCCATGTTGGTGAAACTCGCAGAAGATGGAGATGCACCAAAGCTGTTCACGAAGACCTGGGGGAAAAAGGACATGCCACTTCAGGCATTGTGTTGCACAGCGGCCGGATTACTCCTGTCTACGTTGATGGCATTATGGATGCCCAAGAGTCTGTTTGAATATGTGACGACAGCAGGTAGTCTGGTATTAATGTATACATGGCTACTCATCTGCATCACGTACATTAAGAAAATGAAGCCCGTGAAGTGGAATCGCATCAAAGTGTGGATTGCCATAGTATTAATTGTGGCTGCTGTGGCTGGGACAGCGATGGAAAAAGCCAGCAGAACGGGTCTGCTGGCAAGTGTGGGACTTTTGGTGTTCCTTGGGATCATCACGTATGTTGTTCATAAGGTACGCGGCTCGAAACCACCGCAGTCAGCGCCATCCAAACCATAAGCAACTCTCAGCAACTTTTGTGGAGGTCGTACAACAGATTAATGAGTGCGTTAAGATTATTTCGTCAACTTGCCTAGGGCTTGCTTCATCCGCATGAATGGACATTTGGAAGGTGTCTGCTCATCATCAGGCAGGAAATACTGTTTCCATTCCAGATTATCCTGCTGACCATACCACATCAGCGAAGGGTGAGCAGGTACAGCATCATACGCAGCGAGACGTTTGCGAATCAAGGTTTTCATTTTACGGCCAAGAGGGGTGTTGTCATTAATGGATTCGAATACCCACCGCGGTTGAAAAGCAAACATCAGATAAGGAAAATGACGGCTGGCTCGGAGTTCATGTGCAGGAGTAGCACAGAAACAAAAGTAAGGCTCTCCGCCAAAGCAAAACTCCCATGTTGAATCATGAGGATCCGTTGAAATATGTTCCGGCCACGGCTCGGTATCGTGTGAAGTCACCCGATTAAGCATTTGCCAGAATAACGTCTGATATTGCTCTACCGTTGTGTGATCTTTCAGATCGCTTGGTGTCTCACAGATTACCACCATGGAAGCGTAATGACCGGTGTCTCTGGATACAGGACCATATTGTCTAAGCAGATCCGCCATATCTTCGGCAGCCTGTTCTGATCGGGGGTCACACGTAAAGCCATACCTTAAATGTCCTGACAGAAACCCCATTCGTCCAGGTACACATGGATACGTATTATCTTCGTCGGCGATCATTTTACCAAATTGCGAATAAGCGTCCTGCTGCCAAGATGGAAGACGCTCAAACAAGGTGTTTATTTCGTCGGCACTATACAGCTCCGCCATTGATTCCCAACTCCATTCCACATGATACCGTTACAGTATTAATGTGGGGGAAGTTGGGTGACTGTCCAGCCTGATTTTGTTGTCAGAAAAAAATGGAACGTACAGCTTCGTACCCAAAATACAAACCAAATCCGATCAGGCAGATTCCCGAAATGATAGAGATCCAGCGCAATACATTCTCACTGCTATGTTTGTGGAATCGACTGGCCATGCCAGCCATAATGACATCCCACACCAGAATACCAATGAATATGCCTGAACTGTAGAGCAGCAAATGAGCCGTGTCCGTATGCTTCACAGTTGTCGCGAGAATAGAGCCGTAGATCCCAAGCCAAAATAAAATATTCAGTGGATTGGACAGGGCCATCAAAAATCCGGATATAAACGATTTCCGAACAGTCGCTTCCGCAGTAGATGTACCTTGAATGCCTTGCTTCAGCTTCGAGAGCGTTTCCACTCCCGTGTAAATCAGAATAAAACTGCCAAATGACCAGAGAAAAGAGCGCATGAACGGCGTGTCCAGAAAATGGGCAACTCCAAAATAAATCAGCAGCATATACACCAAGTCTGCAAACATAGCGCCGAGTCCTAGAATCCAGGCATGCATGAAACCGTGGCGGGCTCCACGGTCGAGTTGGGCGGCGTTAATCGGACCAATTGGAGCGGACAATGATATTCCCAGAATGATATAACTGAACAGTACAGACATAAACACGTTCACTCCTTAACGGGTTCGATGAATTGTACCAGTTGTCACAGAAAATGGGTACAAGTCATCGTATTCCCGCAAGGAGTGAATTAGAACAAACTACTTTTATCTCATATTGCGTAAAGGCCTTGTTATTCTGTTAAAGTTCCACATCCAATTGAATTGGGGTGCAGTTGTAGCCGTTGCATGAGCTTTCTTCACAAGGACAGGCGGAGAGCCCAATTGTGAGATCCATTAATGCCTCCATCTCGATATAATCACCTGCTCGAGAGTCGGGAGCTACAACATCAATTTTGCCTTCACTGTCTACAACGGACTTCATAAACAGGTTAAATGGGTAGTGTTGATCTGGTGGTAAAATCCCCAAGGGTTCCAGTGCCGTGTTCAGATTGTGATAACAACTGGCGTGATCCTTTTTGTCGTATAACACCTCATACATCTCTGGACGACAAGCGGAGTTGAAGAAATCATGTACCCCAACGGTGTCACGGACAATCTTGAGTAAAGGTTGATATTGATTGGAATACACCAACTGTCCCGGTTTAATTCGGTAAGTACGCAATACGTCCATTGTCACGCCGGGGTCCAAGCGATGGTTAGCATCTGTAGCATCGTATGCCACAAAATCAATGACTTGCTGTCCCTCCAAATCCGTTATGCGTAGTAAAGAACCTTTGCTTACTTTCAAGGCATAACCCGTTTTGGCTGGGATACGATAAGACTGTTTATGGCGCTGATTCGTATTCATCTGTCACATTCCTCCGCTACTGTTTGCTTTCAGTATGCGGAGCAGATGAAGCTTTCATGCACTGTTATGGCGATGCACTCTGTACTCAGGCAGGAACATCCAATGGTAAATTTAACACACCACATAATACGTCTTTATGCTGGAAATAGTGGATTACCTTTCATCCCAATCCAGAGGTCTGATTGTTCAAGCTGTGCAGCCAGATGTAATAACCAATCTTCGCGTCCTTTGGTTGCCATCACTTGAACACCCATTGGCAAACCTTCAGGTGTCATATGCAGAGGTACACTTATCGCAGGCTGGCCTGTCAGATTTGCAAGCTGGGTGAAAGGTGTAAACGTAAGACTTGGCTCAAACATTTCATAGATGAGTTGCTGTTGCTGGGTCTTGTCCAATTCACTAATTCGCAACAGATTACGGATCTGTTCGTCATGAGGTGTTAATTCACCAATCTTAGGCGCAGGAAAAGCATTAACGGGTGTGACGTAGAAGTCATAACGCTCAAATAAGGTGGACATCTGAGCTGCAGCTACATCCCATTCAGCTAAGCTATGTACAAATTCCGCAGCGGAAACCTTCTTGCCTGCTTCAGCCAGAACCCAAGATTCGATCTCCATATCATCGGAGGTCAGAGCCCGGCCCATGGATCGTTCCATGGAAGAGATCATCGCGGCCATCTCACCACTGTTCATCATGTAATAATTCTCCATCAACCGAACTCCATTGACCGGACTCAGCTTTTCTTCAACATGATGACCTTGATCTTCCAACCAGCGAACGAGTTTGTATACAGACTCTTTGGCTTCTGCGCTGACAGGTGTTCCCACGGGTGAATCCGTTGTGTATGCAATTTTCAGTTTGCGTTGATGTGGATAGCTCATATCAGCCAAGTAACTGCCTGGAAAGAGTGGAGCATGGAACGCAGCTTCGGGCTGAATGACTTGTAACGTATCAAGCAATGCAGCACTGTCCCGAACCGAGCGAGAGAGGGCAAAATCAATCGATGCGCCTTGCCATTGACGACCAACTCCCGGTCCTACAGGTGTGCGCCCGCGGGTTGGCTTCAATCCAAACAATCCGCTAAAGGAAGCCGGGATACGAATCGAACCTCCTCCGTCACTGGCTCCGGCAAGAGGAACAATACCTGAAGCTACAGCGGCAGCGGCACCACCACTTGAACCACCTGGGGAGTGATTGATATTCCATGGATTGCGAGTGGGACCATGAAGACGGGGCTCGGTAATATTTTTCAAACCAAATTCAGGCGTATTGGTATGTCCTATGAAGATAAAGCCTGCATCACGGAGTCGAGTGACAAAATTGGAATTGCGTATTGCACGATGCTCGCTGAACAAACGGGAGCCTGAAGTCAGAAATTCACCTTCCAAGGATTGCGAAATATCTTTCAAGAGCAGGGGCACACCGGCAAAAGGTTGTTCTCCAGGGCGAACCAAACCGGCTTCCTCACGTGCGCGAGATTCATATGTACGAATAACCGCATTAAGTTGCGGATTCACTTCTTCAAGGCGTGCAAACGCCGCTTCCAGCATTTCAACCGGGGATACTTCCCGGGATCGGATCAGTTCAGCCAAACCTACGGCGTCGTAGGAGGTATATGAGAATGAAGACATCATAATCGTTCCTCTCTGAATATAATTCATCTGTTTATTCCATATGTCATCGTACCACCGGATTGGATAAAAGACAAAACATAGAAGAGACTTAGCGCGATGATTTTGATATTCGATGTGAGAAGAGGGAAAAGAGGGGCATTTGCATTTGCGATATAGAAATAAAGCACAGGGTTAATAGCTCATATTGCTAATTGAGAAAATGATGGAGTAATATCGAGTCATGGAAATAAAAAACCACTGCTCATCTAATGTGATGTGCAATGGTTTTATTTTTATATTTGACTATTGGTTAATGTGTGAACCTCAGATAAATCCACTTACTCTGTACGCAGCTTCGGAGCCGCATCGGCCGCAGTTGATGATCTTTCCTGTTGTCTGGAAATGGCGAAGAGGGCCACCCAGATCAGGATAAAACCAAGCAGCTGCTCCCATGTAATCAGTGTACGGAAAGCAATCCAGTTCACCAACACACCTGCCATCGGGAAGCTAAGTTCTGCAAGTGTTGCAACAGATGCTTTGGTTGACGACAGACCTTTGTAATACAACAGAAGACTGAGCAAACCTGGTAACAATGCCTGACCGAGAATGTTGAGGATGACAGCAGTCTGTTCACCCGTTCCGGATGGAAACGTCCATGCCGCACCTTCGTTCCACGTCATAAAGATCAGGAGCGGGAGAGCAACGACAAAGCGCAGGGAGGTGACCGTTTCATAACGCGCCTGCCCCAGCATCAATCGACCCATAACGGTTGAACCTCCCCATAAGGCAGCGGCCCCAAGGGATAACAAGCTTCCAGCATGAATCCAGTTGTCCCAGTTACCTAATGGCAATGTGAAGCCAAATGTAAGCAGGTAGGTTCCTGCTAATGCTATGAAGAACAATCCACCGAAGCGACGTGGTAATGTTTCTTTCAATAACAGTTTAGCCAGCACGATAGCGAAGAGTGGTTGCATTTTTTGCAATAATAGCACCGTATTCGGATCGTTATGTGTAAGCGCCATGGTGAACAATACCGTTGCGAGTGCTGATCCTCCCCATGAGATAAAGATCACGGCAATCCAGTGACGAGCGCGCAGGTTTTTCAGATCAGCCCGAAATTTCCACAGCACGGGTATGGCAATAAGACTGACGATGATATGTTCCACCAGTACAATCTGCGTGGATGTCATCGTGTTTAGCAAAATAATGCGGAAGAGTGGGTCTACACCCCATAAGGCGGCGCCGAGAACTACAAGCCAGAATCCGGTATTACTTCGTTCCTTGCGGTAAACAGGTGATGCTGCTGATGTCTTTTCCATATTCAGGACTCCTTCGTCAGAACACGGAATCTTCAGTTGGCAAAATCGACAAAAGCCCCCGTTTTGGTATATACCAAATAAACGGGGGCTCATCCAAGGACATGCGTCAGGAAAGAGGCCTTCCCGTGAACGGCATGTCAATGTGTTGATCTTCTCTCATCCGGACTGTACCGTCGGCCTTGGATTCACACCAAGTCAGTCGCTAGATGTCCTTCGTTAAGAACAACTAGCGAGTCGCGGGCTGGTTCCGAAGAACATCACCGCCGGTTGGGAATTGCACCCTACCCCGAAGATCCTATTCAATTATATAGTGTGTTGAACAAGCTGTAACATTAATAAGTTCATCTTATTCCTGTAAGCGCTAGCAGTTCAAGCATTTTTTTTAGAAAACGATTTTCCAGCTCCCTTGCTGTCTGCGAAGGAGCACGATTTGACCTGCGTGATACGCATCATGGAGTACCCAGCGAGCCAGTTCGTGTGCCCATTTCTCTTCGGAGTCCATATATGCGGCTTCAAGATCTGACTCTTGTAGTGCAGCTAATTGATCTCGCAACTGTTGGGCTAATCGAGTTGTACCCTGTAGCAGTGTATTCCATCCGACTGCGTCCGTAGGATCTCCGGAATTCCCAAATGTGTATTCATTGGAGTCTACAGCAGGAAGGGTAGGCTCCTTACCTTGCATGCGACATAATAAGCGATGGTTGTAATAATACATATGGTTAACCAACTGCCAGATGCTTAATCCCCCTGAAGGTGGAATCCAGGCTGCTTGTTCTGCTGTAAGACCCTCCAAGGATTTCGACAAAGGTACAATCCAATTACATTGATCCCAAGTATCATCCTTTTGAATAAGTAACACATCTAGTGCTGTTGTTTTTGTCATTGCCTTTTCCTCCTTGCGTATAATTGTGATTTGTGATGTAACTAGCTAAAACTGATTAATAAGGTTACACTTAATATAACACATCAAAGATGAGTTGTAACCTTCTTTATGTAATTAGATGGTTACACTGAACGGAGGTATATATGGACAGGTTATGGACCGATTTTGTAAACAGCGATTATCACGACTGGCGTGGGGGAGATCGATCGGAGGACAGGCTCGGGAAGGCGAACTGGCAGCAAGATTTTCTGGATCGATGGCAACTTCACGCCTCTGTCCCTGCATCTCCGGAAGATGAGTTGGCGATGAGAAACTTCAGGAAAGAATTGATGGCTCTTGGAACCCGGTTGTCTTCTGGAGCATCACTAACGGATATAGAAAAACAATGGTTGAACGGCGTTATGGAAGCAGGGCATGTGAGAAGAAATTTGACTACAATTGATCAGGAACTGAAACTCCAACTGGTAACTGTAGAAGCACATTGGCATCAGGTTATGGCTGAGGTGGCTGCTGACTTTGCTTTGACTTTGGTGGAGGGAGAAGCGGGGAGGATTCGGGTCTGTGATAATTCGGATTGTCGCTGGATGTTCTATGATGATACCCGAAGCAGAACACAGAAGTACTGTGATGATAAGATGTGTGGCAATCTGATGAAGGTTAGAAGATTTCGGGCGAAACGCAAATCCCAAAATTGATAAATACTAACAATAACTATATAATGTATATATACTAGCGAAAAAATAGTCAGAAGCAGTACAGATTCGTAAGCAGGATGTGTTCGTCTTTCAAACCAAATTAGATGGGAGATGTGTCTTGTGCGGACAAGTTATCTGTTGAAAAATGGCTGTGTGTTGTCGATGGATGCTCGAATTGGACAGTATAAGCGGGCGGACGTTCTGATTCAGGATTCGCTGATCATGGCGATCCAGCCCGACCTGGATATTCCGGATGCGGAGGTCATTGATGCTTCATCGATGATTATTATGCCTGGGCTGGTGGACACGCATCGGCATATGTGGGAATCACTGGTCAAAACAGCGGGAACCAACTGGTCGTTACCAGTTTATTTGCAAAATCTCTATTATGGTGCGATGGGAAGCAAGCTCCGTCCACAAGATAGTTATATTGCCAACCTGCTCGGTTCCTTGGAAGCGCTTAACGCAGGAGTGACGACAGTAATGGATTGGAGCATGCCGTATTCCCCTGACCATACGGATGAACTGATTCGCGGACTTCAGGATGCTGGCATTCGGGCGGTATTTGCTCATGGAGTCCCTGGTGAGACGGACTACTGGAATCGGGATAGTCAACTCACGTATTCGAATAATGATGTGAGAAGAGTCAAAGAACGTTATTTTTCATCACGGGATCAATTACTTACTTATGGGCTTGCCATTCGTGGCCCAGAATTCAGTCATTGGGATACAACCGTGAAAGAGATCGAACTAGCACAAGAACTGGATGCAATCTGTTCCATGCATGCCGGATTTGGCAGTTGGGGATCTGTGGATCGCTCGATTAATCACTTGTACGAAGCGGGACTGTTAAGTCCACGGGTGAATATCGTTCATGGTAACACCATGGGTATGGATGAATACAAAATGCTGGCAGATAGTGGCGCTTCCTTGTCGGTCACACCTGAGATTGAAATGATGATGGGTCATGGATATCCAGCCACCGGCTATTTTCTTGAACATGGGGGAACCCCTACACTTGGTGTAGATGTAGTGACGTCCACAGGCGGAGATATGTTCTCGCAGATGAAGTTTGCACTTCAGGCTGAACGATCCAGAGCTAATGAACAACTTTTGCAGCAGGGTGAGATGCCTGGTGAGTTGAACTTGCAGTCCAGCCAAGTGCTGAGATTTGCTACTTCAGCTGGTGCCCAAGCATTGGGATTGGAGCAGAAGGTGGGTACGTTGACCCCAGGGAAGGAAGCGGATCTGATCATGATTCGTACCACCGATCTGAATATGTTCCCCGTTCATGATCCAATCGGCGCTGTTGTGCAATTTGCCAATCCATCCAATGTGGATACGGTCTTTGTGGCAGGTAGACTCGTGAAGCGAGAGGGTAAGCTGTTGAATGTTGATCTGGACGCAATTCGGGATACGGCGATGCAGAGCAAAGATTATTTGTTATCCCAATACCGGATGTCGGACGCGGAGAGAATCGCTTTTTCATAATTTACTTTTTCATAAAAACCTGAAATGAAGTCAGTTCGTATTTTTATATACACCTCTACCTATAGTAAGAAATAAAGAGCCGCATAATGATATGTGGCTCTTTTACATGCCTGCATATCGTCGAATTAGACAGGATAAGGTAGGAAGGGACAGCAGAAAAAGACGAAAAGAGCTCTCTTTCTCTTAACTTCAGATAACAAGGGATATAAGATATTTTTTACGTAAAAATAGGCTCATAAAAACTGCGCATAATATAAATTATACGCAGTTTTGTTTTAAATCCATTTTCATATTCATCCACGTGCAACAGTTCATGATAATTTTCGCGAAAAAAGAACAAAATAAGTGATCTTTAAAAATAATTTTAACCAAGCAACGCGATAACGTGTAGAATTCGATAGGTTTTTATAGGTGATCGATAAGATAGAACAAATGACTTTTTCATAGAACAGATGGGAAGCCATCCAATCTCTGCTACATCCATAGCACATATTGCACATTCAAGATTCATGACGAAAGGAACATGACTATGCGTGAGAACGAACAACGATCTTCATTATTTCGTAAAAAACCAATTGCCACCGGGGGCGATAACAACAGTGCATTGAAACGGGCACTTGGTCCGTTGGACTTAACCACACTTGGCGTAGGAGCTATTATTGGTACCGGGATTTTTGTGCTGACCGGTGTAGCTGCCGCAACGTATGCTGGCCCGGGCCTTGTACTGTCATTTTTGCTGGCAGGTATCATATGTGCATTTGCAGCATTGTGTTACTCGGAATTTGCATCAAGCATACCGGCATCGGGTAGTGCGTACACGTATAGTTATACGGCTTTTGGCGAAGTGATTGCCTGGATTCTGGGATGGGATCTGATATTGGAGTATGGATTCGCGAGTGCAGCGGTAGCCAGCGGATGGTCTGGATATTTCCAAACGTTATTATCCGGATTTGGATTGGAGTTACCCCATGCGCTTACGAGTGCGTTCAGCCCGGAAAAAGGGACTTATTTTGACATCATGGCTGCGGTCATAACGTTAATTATTACTTTCCTGCTTACCCGAGGAGTGAAGGAAGCTGCTCGTGCGAACGGAATTATGGTTGCGATTAAGATTATTGTCGTGCTGATCTTTATTGGTGTAGGTGTCTTTTATGTAGAGCCAACCAACTGGCAGCCATTTTTGCCTTTTGGTATCTCAGGCGTAACAGCTGGAGCAGCAACCGTATTCTTTGCTTACATCGGATTTGATGCGGTCTCCACTGCGGCAGAAGAGGTTAAGCGGCCACAACGGGATTTGCCGATTGGGATTATTGCGTCACTGGCGATCTGTACTGTTCTCTACATTGTTGTATCGTTGATCCTCACAGGGATCGTGCCGTATAACATGTTGAATGTAAGTGATCCGGTTGCGTTTGCATTTGAATTTGTCCAGTTGAAGGGATTGTCCTGGATTGTATCTCTTGGAGCGATTGCCGGCATTACGACCGTATTGCTGGTCATGATGTATGGTCAGACACGTTTGCTCTATTCCATGTCTCGTGACGGACTGCTGTCTCCGGTCTTTTCCAAAGTTAGTGGCAAGAGTCAGACACCAGCTGTAGGGACATGGGTTGCGGGCATTATCGTGGCTCTGTTCTCCGGGTTCATTTCGTTGGGACATTTGGCGGAGCTTACGAACATCGGAACGTTGTTTGCTTTTGCAGTTGTAAGTCTGGGCATTATTGTGTTGCGTAAAAATAACCCGGATCTCAAACGCGGATTCCGCGTTCCACTTGTGCCACTGATTCCGATTCTGAGTGCGTTGGGTTGTGTATACTTGATGACACGCCTTGCGGTTCTGACATGGATTACGTTTTTTGCTTGGTTGATCATCGGATTGATCATTTACTTTGCGTATGGACGGCATTACAGTCATCTGAATCCGGCACGCCGCATCTCGAGTGCTTTCAGAGCGAAGGATAAATAGATTAGTCGAGTCTTTAACCGAGAACATCTTCATTTTTCCTCATTTCGTATCGCTTAGGCGAAGCGGGATGGGGATTTTTTTTATATAGAAAGATAAAGGATGATAACAGCAGGGGAAGGTTGGAATTTTCTTCATATATGGGTAAGTAATAAGGGGCGTAACCAACTTAATCAAGGAGTCGGGGTTGCGGCTAAGACAAATATGAAATATATTTGGGGATGTGACATGCCATCAGACATAAGAGAGGGGATGTATCATGAACACACCATTACATACGAATTCAGATCATCAAAATGCAGCTTTTGGGTTTGCTCTGGCTGACTCAGCCGTACTCACAGAGGCGAAATTACTTGTTTCACAACCAGGAATTGAAGACGAATTGCAGTTGGATATTGATCCGCAGCACCTTCTGAAGGATGGACGTAAGGTATCTGTCATTGCACAACAGTTGGATTCACCCGTCAATCGTCAGGATGCCAATATCATCTATGGTCAGGAGCTAGCATACGTGCAGTATGCTGTTAACCTGAAACCGGATAGCACAATCTCCATTGTTTCTATTGAGGGGGTTGAACAGCCTGTTGATCTGGGTTGGTCAGCATTTGCAGAAGGGGAATACGAACTTCGAATCTCCCTGCATATGAAAACACCTCGTATTGCTGAAGGTGCACTCGAACCTGAACAGCTTGCAATGGTTAAGTACGCGCAAGTTATCACTGTATATATATCGCTTTTCCCGGCAGAAGCAGCGTCGTTGAGTTCACCATCTCAAGCTGTGTGGAGCAGAAACCATCATGTGTTTGACTCCTACGGGAGAGGAGGATTTATTCTCGCTGACCTGCCTCGACTCGCTGAGCGTGTGGAGGAACTGATCGGACCAGGTAACCATAATCTGATCGAAAAATTTGCGGAAGGGGAACTGTCGGATACGTTGCTGGAAAAGGGGCTGATGGCGATTGCCTGGGGCGTGACTCCGTGGTGTTATTCACTCTATTCTGCACCAGATGAGCAGTCTGCTCGAATACTTGCTGTGGACAAGCTGGACGATGTACCTGAACGGCAAGGGATCTACCGTATTGATCCGTCCATTCAACAATTAAGCATTGTGCCGGCGAACGAACTGGCTTACTGGCCTGCTTGCGTTCAGAACGATTGGCCTGTTATTGATGTGGCTGGTGAAGGTGAGACGTTGCATATGGATCTGTATACTCAGATCTGTGAATCCGTGAATGGACTGCACGAGAATCCATTGCCATCGTTTGTACTTACCCGTAGTCAAGGCAAACCCGAAGCGATCATTCCGCTGATTGACGTTGTCATTGTGGATGAAGCGTAGAGCACTGTTTTATAATAAATATATAAATTGAACTAATCATTTAAACGAAAACGGAGAGGACAGAAAGAACCTGAAAAAGCGAAGCTAACAGCTTTCTGCAAGAAAGCTACTTCGGAAGCATACGCTTCGCCTTTATCCACGGATTTTCCCCTTGAGAAAAGGGAATCAGAAAAATCTGGGGATAACAGCGATTGGAAGGTGTTGTTCTGTCATCGCAGTGCCCGTGTAAATAATCTTAGTCAATTTTAACCCAATCGAGGTGACGTAGACAGATGATGACCGAGGAGATCCAGGAGCAATATGCGGACGAGCTAGAAGCATTTCACATATGGATGAAGGACGCCGGATATACAGGCCATACGGTAAAATCATACACGGGTGACGTGGTGGAATTCCTGGTCTCCATTCAAGGAAAGTCACTGGAGCAGGTCAAAAAGCTGCATGTGTTGTCATTTCTGTCCCGCGCGCGGGAGCGTGGGGTTAGTGATGCCACGAGAAATCGCAAACATGCGGCGGTGAACTGTTTTTACAAGTCCCTCATTGAACTAGAATTGTTAACCAATAATCCGGCGTTTGGGATCAAAAAATCCAAAACCGAGAAAAACCGTGCGCCCGTTTTCCTTGATGAAAGTGGGTTGACACGTTTTCTGAAGTCGGTAGAAGGCAAGTATCGTACACGTAATTTGGCTGTTTTTCTGCTGATGGGATATATGGGATTACGGGTTGGAGAAGTGCATGCTCTGGATTGCAAAGACTATAACGCGGAGCGGCGTACATTGGATGTATTCGGTAAAGGTCGGAAATGGCGCTCGCTTCCTGTACCGGAGACTGTGGCAAACGTGTTATCTCAAGCGATGGCTGAGCGTCTGGATCCTTGGCGACCGAAAGAGGAAGCACTATTTGTCTCGCAAAAAGGGAAGAGACTGTCGATTCGAAGTATCCAGCTCATATCTACGGAAACCTTTGAACGCTTCCAGCAGGATTCACCGGCGAATCAACGTCAAAACTACTCCAGTCATAAGCTACGTCACTCCTTCGCAACGATGATGTTACGGCGGGGAGCAGATCTGCGCACGGTGCAGGAGCTGCTCGGTCATGCATCGATTCAAACAACAACGGTGTATACACATGTCACCAGTAGGGAGAAAGAAGAGGCTATGGCTCTGCTGGACGTTAAACTTCCCGCATTTGGGTTGAACAATTAGCTATTGAATAATTAGATTTAGAGAAGCCTGTCCAAGTGACAGGCTTTTTGAGTTCTCAAATACTGAATTATGCGATACCTCTCACCCCTGGCATGAATTGGAATACTTTATGTAAAGAAGTTAGGGGATGCCAAAGATTAAACTGCATGTGAGGGGAGGGGATAACATGGCTACTTTATCAACTGGACCGATTGAGAATAATCCAGTTAGTGGCGTAAGGCCAACACAACAGTTGACGATTAAGATCGATAATAGAGATCTGGTCAATAATGCGAGTATCTTAATTCAAGGTTATTATCTGAATGGAATCAGAACTCTATACGCACTTGAACTTATTAGTATAAATCCGAATCAAGCAATAACGAAGAACTACTTTGCAAACCTGGATGTATTTGAATTTATCTTTACAACAAGTGGTCTCGCAGAGCAGCAAGTAGAAATATCAGTTTGGGGAAAAAATTCTGCCGGGCAACTTGTAACACCCCATCGTATTGTATCTTCAGAACTGTTAGGTGCAAACGAGTCCACGGGAGTTACAGGGGTGACTGGTGCAACTGGTGTAACCGGAGTAACTGGAGTAACTGGAGTTATTGGTGCGACTGGAGTGACTGGGGCAACTGGAGATACAGGAGTAACTGGTACAACAGGAGTCACTGGAGTCACTGGAGTTACTGGTGTAACTGGAGCAACAGGAACCACTGGAGAATCTGGAGCCACAGGAGCAACTGGGGCAACAGGAGTAACTGGAGTTACCGGAGTAACTGGAGTAACCGGAGTAACTGGTGAAACTGGAGCAACTGGAGCAACTGGAGTAACTGGAGTAACCGGAGCAACTGGAGCCACAGGAGCAACTGGGGCAACAGGAGTAACTGGAGTTACCGGAGTAACTGGAGCTACTGGAGTAACTGGTGAAACTGGAGCAACTGGAACCACTGGAGTAACTGGAGCAACAGGAGCCACAGGAGCAACTGGGGCAACAGGAGTAACTGGAGTTACCGGAGTAACTGGAGCAACTGGAGCAACTGGTGAAACTGGAGCAACTGGAGCAACTGGAGTAACTGGAGTAACCGGAGCAACTGGAGCCACAGGAGCAACTGGGGCAACAGGAGTAACTGGAGTTACCGGAGTAACTGGAGCTACTGGAGTAACTGGTGAAACTGGAGCAACTGGAGCAACTGGAGTAACTGGAGTAACCGGAGCAACTGGAGCCACAGGAGCAACTGGGGCAACAGGAGTAACTGGAGTTACCGGAGTAACTGGAGCTACTGGAGTAACTGGTGTAACTGGAGCAACAGGAGCCACAGGAGCAACTGGGGCAACAGGAGTAACTGGAGTTACCGGAGTTACTGGAGTAACTGGAGTTACCGGAGTTACTGGAGTAACTGGAGTAACTGGTGTAACCGGAGTAACTGGTGAAACTGGAGCTACTGGAGTAACTGGAGTTACCGGAGTAACTGGAGCTACTGGAGTAACTGGTGAAACTGGAGCAACAGGAACCACTGGAGTAACTGGAGAAACTGGAGCCACAGGAGCAACTGGGGCAACAGGAGTAACTGGTGAAACTGGTGTAACTGGAGCAACTGGAGTTACCGGAGTGACTGGAGTGACTGGTGCAATTGGAGATACTGGAGTAACTGGTACAACAGGAGTCACTGGAGTTACTGGTGTAACCGGAAATACTGGTGTAACTGGAGCAACCGGTGAAACTGGAGCTACTGGTACAGTAGACCCTACCGTAACTATAGTGGGAGTAGGCCCAAATGTTAGTTCTGAATTTAGTGAATTAAGAACAAGTGAAAAAACACCGATTATTGAATTAACTTCGGTATATGGCCTATCTAATCTAAGAGACATCGTCTCTACTTTGGGTGCTGCAACGGTTGGAACCAACAACACAGAGTTTCAACTAACCACGACAGCATCTGGAGCAGATACGGCAATACTTCAAAGCTCAGAACGGGGAAGGTATGAGTCAGGGTATGCTGGAGAAGCGGGAATCGGTGTGCGATTGCCTGTTGCCCCTACAGGAACACAAGTGGTAAGATGGGGACTTTTTGATGACCAAAATGGTTTGTTTTTTGGCCAGAGTGTGGCAAACGGAATTTTTGTAGCAGTCAGAAGAGCAGGAACTGACACGATTATTCCTCAAGCTTCCTGGAACGTTGATAAATTAGATGGAACCGGTCCTAGCGGAGCTACACTTAGTCTGGCTAAGGGGAATATATTTCAAATTTTATTTACTTGGTACGGTTATGGGGTCATTGAGTTTAGAGTTGTTATTCCTGATCCTACGACTTTAGCGCAGGAAGTAATTACCGTTCAACGATTCTCACCAAGCGGGCAAACAAGCTTGGCCGACCCTAATCTTCCTCTTCGTGCTGAAATCTCGAATAATGGAACAGCATCTGCACTTAATTTATTTGTTGGAGGAAGACAATATAGCATTGTGGGCAGATATAGTCCGGTATTCAGAATTACTTCTGAAAGAAGAACCGTAACTGCAACCGGGACTCTTACACCAATTTTGTCCTTCCAAAGAAAAGCAACTTTCCCGGCAGGTTCAGGCCGAACGAATTCAGTCAGTGTAAAACTTGAAGGGATCGACCTTGTAACCTCAGACGATATATACTACCAGATCATATTAGGCGGAACCATTAATGGAGCCTTTGCGACGTATCCAACGGCAACGACGAATATTCCAAACTCGGAGACAGGTCTGTTAGTAAATAGCACGCTAACGACAATTACTGGAGGTCAGGTACTACTACAAGGCTTAGCAGCTGGCGTAGAAGGCAGTGCCAGAATTTTAGCTTCTGCGTCATTATTGGATTTTCAATTACCAGACACTGAATTTGTCACGCTGGCTGTAGCTAACTTAAGTGGTGGTACGAATTCTGTCACCGCAACCTTTAGTGTCACTGAAGAATGGTAGTTAATAAAAGCGGGGAGAAGAATATTTACTTCTTCTCCCTCTTTCTGCAAAGGAGGAGAAACATTGTCAGATATTATCATCTCCAATATTGGGCCAAATGTCAGTTCGCAATTCGATGAGTTGCGTGTAGCACAAAAAACTCCAATTGTGGAGCTAACCTCTGTGTATGGTTTATCGATCCTTAGAGATGCAGTTACGACTACTGGTGCTGGCACGGTTACAAATAACGCGACTGAGTATAATTTGAGCAACACTGCCAGTGGCGTAGACTCAGCCATTTTAGAAAGTGTATTGCGAGGACGATATGAACCGGGTTATGCAGGAGAGGCGGGGATAGGGGTTCGAATTCCTTCTCTGCCAATAGGTAACCAAGTGGCGCAATGGGGATTATTTGATACTCAAAACGGAGCCTTTTTTGGAGTGAACAGTACTACGGTGTTTGTAACCGTGCGTAGAGCAGGAGTTGATACGACAGTTCCTCAAAGCTTATGGAATGTAGATCCATTAAACGGGACAGGACCAAGCGGAGCTACACTAAACTTATCAAAAGGGAACATATACCAAATTGTGTTTACATGGTATGGTTACGGAGTGATTGAATTTAGAGTGGTTATCCCTGATCCCGTAACGTTAGCCCAAGAGGTAATTACCGTTCATCGATTCTCCCCAACAGGGCAAACAAGCTTTGTTGATCCAAATCTTCCGTTAAGAGCACAAGTTGCTAATAATGGAACCGGTGCTGCTTATAGTATATTTGTGGGTGGAAGACAATATAGTATTATCGGCAAATATGAACCAACCTATAGAGTCACTTCCGAAAGAAGAAGAATAACAAATGTTACATCAACGTTAACACCCGTAATTTCATTTACAAGAAAAGCTGTGTTTCCAGCGGGTTCGGCTAGAACGAATTCGGTTCAGGTGAATTTGGAAGAAATCAATGTTATTTCATCCGTAGATCTAAGTTACCAAGTGCTTGTGGGAGGGACGTTAAATGGAGCTTTTGTTAATTTTCCCACAGCTACAACGATTATTCCTGATAGCGAGACCGCACTACTAGTCAACAATACCTCTACAACAATTACAGGTGGAGAAGTGGTGTTTCAAGGCATTACAGGAGGGGGAGCAGGGAATACCAAAATATTGGCCTCTTCAGAACTTTTGGATTTCACTCTTCCGGAAAATCAGGTTGTAACTTTAGCCGTATCGAATATTGGTGGTCCAGGCTCGAACACAGTTGATGTGGTATTTAGAGTAACTGAGAGTTGGTAATTAGTAATTAGTAATACCCTGTAGCTGTAGACATTGAATGATTCAAAATCCAGAAATCAAAAAAATGTTCAAAGATTAGAATTGACGGAATAAATGTTATGTAAACTAAATAAAAATTAGAAAAAAAATAACCACCTGAATACTCCTTAATACAGGAATACAGGTGGTTATTTTTTATACGTGGATTACTCCAATCCAGCGATCTGTTCTTTTAATTTGTTAGCAGATGCCTGGAAAGCCACTTTCTCGGATTCATTCAACGGAAGAGGCAGAATCTCGCGCACACCGTTGCGATCGACTACACATGGAACACCCAGATAAACATCCGATACGCCATTGTAATCTTCAAGCAACGTGGATACGTTCAGAACGGAGCCTTCGTTGCCGAGAATTGCAGCTACAATGCGGTCCAGAGCAAGTGCGATTGCATAGGAAGTTGCTCCTTTGGCATTAATAATCTCATACGCTGCATTTTTGGTACGGTCGAAGATATCCTGTTGTGTTTCTTCATCCAATTCCAGATCTGTTCCTGCAACGTTAGCCAGGCTCCATACCGGTACTTCGGAATCTCCATGCTCACCAATAATATGTGCGTGAATACTACGCGGGTCGATCCCTTTATTCTTACCAATCAGGTAACGGAAACGTGCGCTGTCGAGCAATGTACCTGAACCGATGACACGGGAAGCAGGCCATCCACTTTGTTTCCATGAAGTATAGGACAAAATATCTACAGGATTGGTTGCAATCAGTAAAATACCATGAGAATTCACTTCAGTAATACGTTCAATGATATCTTTGAAAATGCTTGCATTTTTCTTCAGCAGATCAATCCGGGTTTCGCCCGGCTTCTGGGAAGCACCCGCTGTAATAATAATGATATCTGCATCTTTGCAGTCGGAATAATCGCCAGCCCATACTTTCACGCCTCCCGTAAATGGAAGACCGTGGTTCATATCGAGCATTTCTCCTGTTGCTTTATCATGATTCACATCCACAAATACCAACTCGGACGAACGCTGTCTCAACATTAGCGTGTATCCCGTTGTTGTTCCCACCGCACCCATGCCTACAATCACGACACGACTTGGTTTCAGAGCTGCACTATTTGTCATGTTCATATCCTCTCCTTTTTGGGTTATACTCCCATCCATATTAAGGGATTAGAGAGTATAAAGCGAGTGTTGTCTATAAAATAGTTCACATTTCATGTCTTTTTACCAATTATTCCGTCGAAAAACAGTTTAGGATAAAATTAATGGTAATAAATGTGCGACATCTAGCCTAGAGCATCAGCTGGAAAAAGGGAGCGGGCAGCGCATACGTAGCCAATGAGCCTTTTACATAAGGTTTGTGGTAGAATAGGAGCAGTGGATTCTGATGAATCGTAAATAAAACGCCATAGGACAGGCATGCGCGCCTGTATATTGGATGAGAGAGGTGGAACCCACTTGCGTTCGCAATGGATTAAAATCGCGCAGACAGCATTGCTGTCTATAGGTATAGCAGCTTTATTGGCTGCATGCACCGACTCAGATCAACCTCCGGTAGCAGAACCTCCGCAGCAGCAGGAGGACGCCGGGAATACAGGGCAGACATTAACTGTCGTTCCCCCTGTGAACAGTACAGAAGCTGCAGATATGGCCAAGTACCAAATACAGACCCGTTTGACCGATTTTCAGTTGCTCAATGACAACGGAGGATTGGCGTGGGGTGTGACGCGGAATGCGCTGCGTCTGTACTACACTCAGGATCAGGGAAAGACCTGGACCAATATTTCACCTTCGGAAAATGTACAATTTCCGGCTAACCCTAAATATGGACAAAGCATTTATTTTGTAGATCGTGCACATGGTTGGATTGTTCGTGAAGGCATGGGTGGAACAGATACCATGGTGCTTCGCACCAACAATGGGGGCGTAACTTGGAGCCTGTCTTCTCTGTCCAAAACGGATAAAGTGACCGCGATCTCATTTGTATCTCCTGAGAAAGGCTGGATTCTCACCACGGTTGATACCGCTATTGGTAAACAGGACAAGAAACTTTACTTCACCGAGGACGGTGGAATCACTTGGAACCGCATGTCATCCAGTGATGAAGACGGCAAACAGGAAGCAGAAGAGATTTCCAAACGTGGATACACAACGGGGATGACTTTCTCGGATCCAAAGCATGGTTTCTTAACAGCGCTTGAGTTCGGTACACCGAAGTTGTATGTAACATCAGACGGCGGAGAGAACTGGGATACTGGACCATCCTTTTTTGATCGAAACAAATTCAACGGGTGTGGTAATTTCAGTGTTAGTTCACCACAATTTTTTGGACGTGAAGCGCAGTCAGCCTGGATATCAATGTCCTGTTCCCAAGGGGAGAGCACGACATTCAATGGATTCTTTACCACCGATGGAGGAAAGAGCTGGAAGCTGTCCAATTTCACTTTAAACAAACAAACGGGTCCGAATCGTAACCTTTCACCGGTATTTCTGAACGCTTTAGAAGGTTGGGCGATGCAAAAGGGCATAACCTACTACACCAAGGATGCGGGAAAAACATGGAGCGCTCTTCCTTCAAGTAGTGTACTGGAGAAAATTCTCGAAGACTATCCTGAAATTGTGAAGATGCAGATGGTTACCTCCAAGCTTGGCTGGATACTGGTTGAAAATACAGATGCTAAAAGATCGTTGTTATTGCAAACGGTGGACGGTGGTGTACATTGGAAAGTGCTTTAAAAGTAGAGTGTTGTAGATGTGAATAGATAAGGAAAGTGAGGAGCCAGAGGGTTCCTTTTCTTTTTTTGTTTAGTTTGTGAAATAAATCACAATTTAATCTGTTAAAAGGTGATATATTTAACTCAACAAGAGAAGGAGTGATGAAGATGAGAACCAACGGTCAGACTCAATTCACGCAGGCGGACGATTTAACCAGATATATGCTTCAATTATGCTACACATGTGACGATGCCAATCGTTGTACAACAGAGGAAGCGGTGAAGGCTTGCATGGCAGAACACGCTCAGGCAGACCAGCCCGAACCAGCCGAAGGTGGAGAAGTAACTCGCGGGTTTATGGACTTGATGTACGCATAGGCTTATGATTCACGGATCATTCACAGAGAACGCTCCTGCGGGAGGGTTCTTTTTGATTTGGAGAGAAATGTATGCGCTTTTAAATGTACTACGCAAATATTGCAGTATGGGTTATTATATAAATAATTAAGGTAAATCACTCAAAATGTGGAATTCGTGATAAAGGTCTGAAATAGCAGAAAGAATAAAACTATGAATATTCAAGATCTCCCAATTGAAATAAAAGAACATATAGGGGAAGTCCAGAAAATCACTTTTCCTAAGCAAGGTCATACTTCTACTGTGGCTATACTGGATACGTTTGATCAAAAGTACGTCATCAAGAAGACAGAAAACGATCTTTATAATGAATGGTTATTAGATGAATATAAGGTGCTCCAATACCTTTACCATACGGGACTCCCTGTTCCAAAGGCATATTTATTTCATATTGAGGACACATCGAGATGGCTTCTGATGGATTATATCGACGGAATAAGTTTAAGAGAATTCTCTCTACGATGCCTGACCTCCAAAGTAAAGAAAAAGCGATTTTTAACTTTGGGCTTTGTTTAAAGAAAATACATGAATGCTCTTGTCCTGTTGAATTATTGAACAATGACACTCCTTGGTTAGAGACAATGCTTAATAAAGCAGAATATAATCTTACTCACTTTGCTGTAGACGGATCAGCAGAACTACTTCAACAGTTGAAAGAAGCAAGACCAAAACCAATAGATAACACTTTCATTCATGGAGATTTTACTATAGATATGTGCTAGTTAATGATTGCAATATTGTTGGAGTTATTGACTGGGCAGGTGCCGCTTATGGCGATCCAAGATATGATGTAGCATTAGCCATTAGACCGAAACAGAACGCGTTTGATAATGAAAGAGATAGAGAAATATTTTATAACGGGTACGGAAAGTTAAGAATAACGGATGAAGAATACAGTTATTATGAAGACGGGATATATAATTTCTTTTAGTATGGCTGTAAATCATATTACTCAAACGCATATCCAATCTCTTTAGAAGGAGTCGAATAAATGAGCCCTCCAAAACATATCTTATCTGCCGCTGCAATTGTGATCAACGAACAAAATGAATTATTACTTATTAGAGGACCACGAAGAGGATGGGAAATGCCAGGTGGTCAAGTGGAAGAAGGAGAATCTCTAAGTCAAGCTGCAATCAGAGAAACAAAAGAGGAGTCCGGAATCGACATCGAAATCATCAAATTCTGTGGAATATTTCAAAATATCGAGAATTCAATATGTAACACATTATTTCTAGCCAAACCATTAGGAGGAGAATTAATCACATCAACGGAGAGCTTAGAGTCTGGTTTCTTTCCGATTGAAGAAGCCATTTTAAAAGTCGAATGGAAAAACTTCAGAGAAAGAATAGAATATTGCTTAAACCCTGAGATGCAACCTTTTTGCATTGAGTTCAGTGATAAGAATAATATTTAAAAGTTCCCTAGAAGCGTGGTACATATTATTGTGTCTCCCTATTATTACCTTTGATCGCAGATTCATCATAGACATGGGTCTAGGAATAAAGCCGAATATGGCCTTATTCAAGGGGGGGTTCTAATATTACTTCCATACTTGCTATGAAAAGCTTATCAAAGATAGATAAGTGGTGATTAAATGAAATGAATCGGAGAGTGGGTTATGTTTAAATATCAAATGGATACTGCTACCTATATATCGCTATTGGCAATGAAAGATGCACCCCAATTATATAATTTGATCGATCGAAACAGGGATCATATAGGAGCGTGGTTGAAGTTCCCCAGTATGACATTAACAGAAGATGATTCAAGAAATTTCATCAAGGGAACACGTATACGCTATGCTCAAGATGATGGTTATTGGTTAGGAATCTGGTGCGGAGACGAGCTTGCTGGTTCTATTGGATACTTATACATTGATCAAGAAAACAAGAAGACTGAAATAGGATATTGGCTAGGTCAGGAATATGAGGGTAGGGGACTTATTACAAAATCGATTAAAGTGTTAATTGCTCACGCATTTGATGAACTTGAATTAAATAAAGTTGAAATTGGCATAGCAACAGACAACTTCAAAAGCCGCGCAATTCCTGAAAAATTAGGCTTTCAACGTGAAGGTGAATTAAGAGATTACGAATATATTAATGGTGCATATTTAAACAGGATTATTTATGGCTTAAAAGCAGATCAATGGAGAACGTAATAAATCAAAATTTATTTTAACTAAAGGGGCTTGTTATGAGAAAATTACCGCTTTTTGTAGTGACAGGCGCAAGTGGAACAGGAAAAACAACGATCTCTTCGCTTGTTCGCAAGCAACTTCCCGAATTTGACGTCTTTGATATGGATATCATCGATAACGTGGATTGGCAGATTGCCAAAGAGAATTGGTTGAGGATTGCGTATAACATATCGCTAAGTGGACGAGGGACTGTTTTATGCGGAACGATGGTGCCGGAAAATATTACATCATCCGATTACATAGATCGAGTTGATCGAATTCTATATATGAATTTACATTGTGACGATGTTACACGCGAGACGCGTTTAAGACGAGAACCTGGTTGAAGATCACAAGAATTTTGCAAATTGGTTACTCCAGAATTCGGAAACTGCGTTTGACCCGCCAATGCAAACAATTGATACGACAGAACTTACAGCAGTGGGAGTAGCTGAACAAGTTAAAGAATGGGTTTTAAAGAACTGGTGCGAGGAATGAACACCTAAAATAACCTGATAGTTAGATTGAGTGGAGGAACATGATGCTGCCTTTTCAAGTGAATGAATCTATTGTATTAAAGCTGATCCAATCTCGAGATAGAGATGAGTTGTATGCCTTAATTGATGAGAATAGAAAGTACTTGAGAGCGTGGTTACTCTGGGTTGATAAACGACAATCGCCCAGCGATTTAGATTCTGTAATAGAAGTATGGACACATAATTATGAAGAGAGGAACGGTTTTGATTCCGGAATATGGTTCAATGGACAATTGGTTGGGATGTTAGGATTGCATTATATTGATTGGAACAATAGAGCAACGAGCATTGGATATTTTTTAGCTGAGTCAGCACAGGGCAAAGGAATCATCACCAAATCAATAGAACAATTGCTTAAATATCTCTTTAACGAGTTGAAGTTAAATCGTGTAATCATTCAATGTGCAGAAAACAATTTTAAAAGCAGAGCAATACCTGAGAAAATCGGATTTACAAATGAGGGTACATCCAGAGAAGCTCAATGGGTCTATGATCATTATGAGAATATTGTGACTTATAGTTTATTGTCTAGTGAATGGCATACTTAAACGGTAGAGTACGTCATCTTGATGAGACGAAGGAGGTCACGAATTGTTTCTCAATGTATTACTTTGGTTGATTATTCTCTGGGTGATCTCCCTGTATTTCAGTTTTCCTAAGAAAGATCGCATGTACACAGTCAATGTGCCGAGCACATATTACATTCAATCTTCAAATCGGTTGGATATTCAGAAAAACTACGAATGCGCTGCATTTTCCAGTGCGTTTGTCTTGAGACATTTCGGGGTGGAGTCCAACGGAACAAAGATTTATAAAACCTATCCTCGCAAATTACTGGATGGAACCGTATATCCCAAAGCGGTCGTTGTTTTTTTTAGGAAGCTAGGATATCAGGTAATGTACTTACGTGGTAATGAGAATACGTTGAAAAGACAGATCAGCCAGGGTGTGCCTGTTATTTTATTTATTAGAGTACATCCCAAACAACGTTATTTGCATTTTGTTCCCGTCGTTGGCTATGATGAAACACATTTTTACTTGGCAGAATCGTTAGACCACAAGATTAATTGTGATGAAGAATATTACAATCGAAAAATCAGCATTAGTGAACTCAACATGTTATGGAGGTCATGGTTGCCCTTTTGTCAAAATTCATATATCGTCGTCCATCCGACGCAGATTTAAGACGGTCCTCTTTCAAGGGACAAGATATATTTGCTTTAAACGAACTAATCTGCTTTATTCGGAAAGTCTGCATGGTTAAATCAAGCAACTCATGCCCAAATGGCATGAGTTTTTTTGAACAACTATCGTTACGTAAACCAGCTCGACTCAATTAATGGTTATGAACAAAATAGATCAAACGTATAGGCAGTTGCTACTGATTTTATTGTTTTACCAGATAATTAGCGGAGTTTTTTAGTTAAAATGGTTGTTCGTCCACGCATCTTTTCATCTACATACGTACGTTAAACCATGTCTATAGGGAGGTGTCCACACTGTGAGTCATTCAGAAGTGAAGAAACGTATGAAGAGAAAAAAGGCAATATTACATCCGTGTAAAGTTAAAAGAAAAGAACGCCGATTAAAAGTGGTCAAAAAGTTTGTTCGAGTAAAATGTCCGCCTCCAGAAGTGAATATATCTACCCCTACTGTTGTTGGCCCAACAGGACCCCAAGGTATACAAGGCGTACAGGGCGTACAAGGTATTCCAGGTAGACAAGGGGTTGAAGGGCCACCTGGAGCTCAAGGACCAGCGGGGGGGCCACCTGGACCACAAGGACCTCAGGGACAGCCTGGTCCTGCTGGAGCGGTAGGCTCTCAAGGTCCGGTCGGACCTGCTGGACCTATGGGAGCACAGGGGATTCCGGGAGAAGCAGGGGCTGTAGGGCCACAAGGTCCGCAAGGTAATCCCGGACCTGCTGGAGCAATTGGGCCTCAAGGTTTTCCTGGAGCTGTTGGGCCGACGGGTGCGACAGGAGCTGCAGGAGCAGTAGGCCCGGCAGGCCCGGCCGGTGCAGCAGGAGCGGTAGGACCCGCTGGAGCAGTAGGCCCGGCAGGCCCAGCCGGTGCAACAGGAGCGGCAGGTACTGCTGGAGCAGTAGGCCCGACAGGTGCGACAGGAGTAGCGGGTCCTGCTGGAGCCACGGGAGCTACAGGTGCAACAGGAGCAGCCGGAAGCGTACTGGGATTCGCTGACTTTTTCGCGCTGATGCCACCTGATAATGCAGCAACGGTTGCTCCCGGTACAGATGTAAGCTTCCCTCAGGATGGGCCAACAAGTGGAACAACTATCTCACGCACGGGTCCTAGTTCCTTCAATCTGGCAGCTATTGGTACGTATCAGATTTTGTTCCAAGTGAGCATCGATGAAGCGGGTCAACTAATCTTAACCCTCAATGGGGCAGATCTGGCTCCCACAGTAGTTGGGCGAGCAACGGGAACGTCTCAGATTGTTGGTATGGCTTTGGTGCAGACAACCGTAATTAATTCTATTCTGACCGTGCGGAACCCGGCTGGTAATGCTACTGCATTAACAATTACGCCACTTGCAGGCGGAACTAGACCTGTATCGGCACATCTTGTGATCACACAATTAGCGTGAATCCGGTAATAGGCTAGGCTAATTGTCCTCAGCTTTATTAAATATGCATCCACAATGGTAACATGGGTTTGCTTGAACTGAGATAACAGTATTTCCTTGAAGCTGTTATCTCAGTTGGAGCGGATAATGGTACAGGAGTAACTACATATCGGATACCCTTTTTGTTTTGTGAGGAATGGTGAAAACGTCACCACTAATTATTTTTTCAGTTGTTAATATGATAAAATATTGGAAAAACCTCAGAGGTGAGTACATGAAGAATGGACACTGGAGAAAAATAACATGGGTTGTTGCGGCATTATTATTAATCATGATCACGGCTTGCAGCAATAGCAAATTCAATCCAAACGAATTTTCAGAACAGGATCTGGCTGTGACGAAAACCGACAGTGAGGATAAGATTGCGTATGGAATGAGTCAGGAAGAAGCGGAGAAAATCCTCGGTCAGGGAACATCAACCGGTGTGGGTCAATCCTATCAATACAATAACGGGATCACGATTGGTTATAGGGATGCCAAAGTCGTTAGTATCATCTTGAATAAGGACTCGAAAGGGTACTTTAAGACGGCTCGCGGGGCAGAGGCGGGGATGACACATCAAGAGATTCTCGATCTGTATGGCAAGGAACATGTTTTGGTCGAATCTGAACGTAATATCGATTATGCCTATCATATTCAGAAGGAAACATTCCTGGATGAGAAGTCGCTGCAAGCGGAAAAAGATGATTTGGCTATCTATCGTGCATCGTTCATGCTGACAAAAGAGGGACAGGTTAATCAGGTTATATTGTCGGATCAACGATTTGCAACAACCTTTAAGTAAAACATGGTTGCTAGGCAGTAGAATATTAGATAATGAAATAGTACTTATTTTCGTATGAGGCAACCCTTCGGTATTCTGCCGGAGGGTTTTCCCCTCACACCGTTCGATTTCAATCCGGATAACAAGTTCTTTGTTTACGTGCATATACATTACAGGAGACGGGTCAAGACTCCGGCTGTCCTAAGTTGTATGAACGGAGGGAGAGACATGGGCATTGAATCATCTTGGATGTTTGATTTGTTTGGAACCGTCTTTCCGGTTGTATTTGTTCTGATTATAGGTATAGTCCTTCTGTCGATGGGAAAGGAGGTATGGAGGTGGGGACGCAACAACTCGGAGCCGCTATTGACCGTGCCTTCACGAATCACCAGCAGACGGATGAAGATGAGTCAGTCGCAATCTGAACCAGGCAGTACAGCACGAACGTTATATTACGTCACCTTTGAAGTAGAAAGTGGAGATCGGCTCGAATTCAGAGTCAATGGCGAAGAGTATGGTTTGTGTGCTGAGGGGGACGAAGGACGGCTCTCGTTCAAAGGAACGCGTTATGTAGGCTTCGAGCGATATAATCGCGTATATTCCGAACGCCTACGTGGTTAAACTGAGCAGCTTACGCCAGAATGGCGTGAGTTTTTTTTGATTATTTGTTGGACAAGCGTTTCTTAATGGGCCTAACGTGTTTTTATATAAGAAGAGGCTTATAAGATTATGATCGAAGGATCATTACAATAGAGGAGGCAATCAATATGTCATTTACAGATCAGGTCGTTGTTGTAACCGGGGCCGCTCAGGGAATAGGACGAAGTGTGGCTGAGGCTTATGCGGTCGCTGGAGCCAAAGTTGTACTTGCCGATCACAAGGAAGCCGAGGGTGCCGCAGCCGCAGCTTCCATTCGTAATGAAGGCGGAGAAGCCATTTTTGTGCAATGTGATGTTCGGAGCGAGCAGGATATTACGAATCTTTTTCGGACAACCGTGGAAGAATTCAAACAAATTGATGTTCTGGTGAATAATGCAGGACTCGCAAAATGGAAGTCCCCCTATGAATTAACGCTGGAAGAATGGGATGATGTGCTCAATACCAATGTGAGAAGTTGCTTTTTGGCGAGTCGGGAAGCAGCCAAACATATGAAAAGCAATGAACATGGAGGTGCCATTATCAACATGGCTTCTACCCGTGCACTGATGTCTGAACCGGATACCGAAGCTTATGCCGCATCCAAAGGAGCGATTGTAGCTCTGACGCATGCGCTGGCGGTCTCACTGGGCAAGGACCAAATTCGGGTCAATTGTATCAGTCCGGGATGGATTGAGACAGGAGACGTGGAGAAATTGAAAAAGGAGGATCATGAACAGCATCCCTCCGGTCGTGTGGGTGTTCCTTCGGATATCTCCCGTGCTTGTTTATATTTATCTGACCCAAGCAATACCTTTGTCACAGGGACCAACCTCGTTATTGATGGAGGTATGACCCGAAAAATGATATATGAGGACTAGAACCGGGATTGAGCCGGGCGACCCCTAAGATTTTCCAACATAAGAGTAATAAGCCCAAGTTAAGCACTTGGGCTTATTTGTTTTTAATAACTCGGTTGCTATAATAAATGTGATTTTACAACAGTAGAGGAATGGAGGGAGTATATGTTCGGGAAACAATCCCGGAAGGTATTTTGGCTGTTACTGCTGATCGGAGGGATGATAATGATAGGGAATGAGTCACCTGCTGAAGCAGACGGCGCAGATATACGGGCGGCCTGGGTATGGCAGGCACAGTCTGTTAGCAACGGAGATGAGCTGTTGGCCAATGCAGCTAAACATAAGATAAACAGGCTGTACGTGAATGTAGACATGACGCTGTCCAAGGAGGTATACCAGACGTTTATAGCCAAAGCAAGCCGTGCGGGTATTGCGGTTGAAGCGCTGGGAGGCGATCCATCCTGGGCACTCAGTGGCCGTGAAGGCCCCATGCTCAGATTAGCGTCGTGGGTAAGTGATTACAATCAAGCTGCTGAGCCCAACGAGCAATTTGATGCCATACATCTGGATATCAAGCCCTATGTGTTACCAGCCTGGCAAGAAGATGCCAAGCCACTGGTGCAATCCTGGGTAGCCAATATGAATCTGTTATTTGAGCAAGTGAGACAGGATGGCGCAGTTGCAGTGAATATTGACCTGCCATTTTGGCTGGATTCGTACACCGTCACAGGAAATAGAGTTTCTGAGGATGCAGATAACGAACCATTGTCACGTTGGTTCATTGAACGAGTGGAGCATGTCACTTTACTCGCTTACCGTGATAATGCGCAAGGGAACAATGGTGTCATACGTTTGATTGAACAGGAAATGAACTGGGCAGATGCTAGCAATGTGAGCGTCACGGTTGGGTTGAACACCAAGCCCATGCCTGGCGAGGAGTTCACGACATTTGCTGGTAAAGGTGCAGCACAACTGGAAAGTGTTATTGAAGAAGTTGCCTCCGCATTCAGCGGACATACTTCTTACGCCGGTTCTGCTGTACATGACATCGTATACTGGGGACAACTGGAGCCGTCAGAACTGCCATCACCGGAGATTCCATCCAATCAGCCAGAGATTCGGGGAACATATATCTGGGAGGCCTCTCAGGTGACGAATGACGGGGGAGAGCACATACTAGCGTTTGCTAGAGAGCAGAATATTAACTGGTTGTATGTCCGTTTGGACCTGGATCAACCCTATTCCAGTTATCGCAGTTTTGTGAAACGGGCAAAAGCGCAGGGCATTGAGATCCACGCGATGGGTGGACACCCGATCTGGGGCAAAAAGGAGAATCGTCCACGCATTCAGCGGTTGATTGATTATGTGAAAAACTATAATGCTGAATCCGAGCCGGATGAACGATTTGAAGGCATCCATCTGGATATTGAGCCGTACACTTTGCCAGAGTGGGAGAATAGTCGGGACACCTTATTGACCGAATGGGCTGCCAACATTACATTTTTCCAGGAAGAAACAAAGAAGGACAGTGATCTTGAAACAAGCGCAGACCTTGCTGTATGGCTGGATAGCTTCGCGTTGCCAGGAAAAGATACATCTGTAGCGGAGTTTATGATCCGTACACTCGATCATGTGTCGCTGATGGCTTTCCGTAACAACGCCGAAGGTTCCAATGGGATTGCTGCTGTTGTGAGTCAGGAGATGGAGATCGCGGATCGTTTGGGAAAAAGGTTGATGATTTCGGTAGAAATGAAGCAGAACCATGAAGGTCCTCATATTTCTTTTTATGAAAAAGGGGCAGCGGAGATGGAACTTCAGCTTGCCAAGCTTCCGGATCTGCTGGCCGAACATCAGGCTTACCAAGGCAACATTGTTCATGCCTACGATTATTGGATTGAAGCCAAGCCTTAAACAGGCGAGTATTATAAGAAACGAGTTGCTTCGGGACTTCACCTTGGGTGAGGTTCCGGGCTTTTTTTTATGGAAAAAAGATGGAATCGTGTCACCGAATGGGCTCCTGCACAATACGATGTACGGTGATGAACAGCTGAAACAAGGGAGGAAACAGACTATGGCTGTTATTAAAGCCAACTCAGAGGACGTCAAGCTGCTGGCTAGGCTCATGAGGGCAGAGGCTGAAGGTGACGGCGATCAGGGTATGTTGCTTGTGGGCAATGTAGGTGTGAACCGGGTGCTGGTGGATTGTCTGGATTTTAAGGATATTCGCGATATCAATCGTATGGTATTCCAGAATCCAGGAGGCTACGAGTCAACACAGAAGGGGTACTTTTACCAACGGGCAAGACAGTCCGAGATTCGTCTCGCACAACGGGTGATCAATGGAGAGCGCATCTGGCCAGCGAGCAATTCATTGTGGTTTTTCCGACCTGTGGGCGACTGCCCACCAACGTGGTATGACCAGCAAAATACAGGACGTTTCAAAGCGCATTGTTTCTTCAGTCCGACAGGCGATGACTGTCCGGAAGTATATTAAATTTTGGGAGGAATCACCATGATCAATCAGCCTTATCAACCAACGACTCAAACACTGGGTCAGCAATCGAATTCCGTGTTGGGTCAACAAGCCAATTCTCAGGTTCAAGGTACGTCTTACAAAATTGGTAACGGAATGCCTGCCATGTCACCAACGCCAGGGATGGTATCACCAAGCTCGACAAGTGTACCTCCACTCGTATCCAGTGGAAGCCCAATGACACCAACGGGTGCAGTGATTACAACAACAGCTCCACAGTTTGAGCAGTCATACATTGAGAATATTTTACGTCTGAACCTTGGTAAATTCGGTACGTTCTACATGACATATGAAGGCAATAAAGAATGGAACGCTCGCATATTCCAAGGTATTATTGAAGCAGCGGGCCGTGACCATATTATCATCAGTGACCCGAAGACAGGAAGACGGATCATGCTGTTGATGGTCAACTTCGACTATGCTACATTTGATGAGCCGTTGTTGTATCAATATCCAGGAGTGGTAGGCAATTACCCGCAAGCTCCAAGCAGATAATCATTGGCACCTCATCATGTTGATTGATAACTGACATGTCTAACACATACTGATACACTTTGCTGTCCTGAATGTGGAGGTAATCCGCAGACAGGACAGCTTTTTACATAAACATATATACGAAGGTTACTCTAGGTTTAGAGTCATACGTAACCTTTTGGCGATAACATGGCACTTATACATGAATAGAACAAGCAGCATGCTTATATGAAGGGAGTCCATAGCATTGAATTCATGGATTGAAGGAGCGATGAAGGGCGAACCTGAAGCTTACGCACAACTGATGTCTCAATATCGCGGGATGGCTCTTGCTGTTGCCTATCACCGACTGGGGGATACATTTTGGGCTGAAGATGTCGTACAGGAAGCATTTACTGAAGCCTTTGGCAATCTGTCCAAGCTGGAAGCTCCTGAGGCTTTTCCCGGGTGGTTCAAGGTGATCGTGGAGAGGCAGTGTTATCGCTGGCTAAGACGCAAGCAACATACCATGATTCCAGTTCAGGAGCTGGAGCATGTATTCCATGAAGAGGATCAGGCGCATAATCCGGAAAAACAAGCGGTGCAAAATGAAATGCGTCGTACGCTGCGTGATTCCATTGCAATACTGCCATCATCGATGCGGATTGCTGTTGAACTGTTTTATTTGGAAGGATACTCGCTCAAGGAAATATCGGATTTCCTTGGGGTCAAGGTACCTACATTAAAGAAAAGACTGTTCGATGCCCGATCCAAACTCAAGCGCTCTATGCCTGTAAAGGATCTGGTCTCTGTATTCAGTGACTTGTATGAAGGAGGAAAAGGATTGTTACACATTATGAATGGGGATCACGCTGCCAATCGTTTAAGAGAGAGTGGAATTCAGGGAGACATCCTGGTATGGAGAGAGTTGTACACGTTCGGCCCGGTAGCCAAAGAGATGGGAGATACGAAGGAGCGGCAGACTCGGGCATCGGTGTTAGAGCAGCAGTTGGGCATTCCACAGGCGGAATACTTGAAGATTGAGGAACTTGAACGTAAGTTGAATTCGTTTCAACAATACAAGGAAATTGTCTTATGGTTCGAATACGATCTCTATGATCAGACGATGTTATCTTATCTATTGCATTATTTCAAAGGACAAGCACTCCAGAATACGAAACTGAATTTACTCTGTATTGACTCGTATCCAGAGATTGAGCACTTTAGAGGACTGGGACAGCTTACCTCCACACAGATTGAACGTCTGTCCGGCAGTTGGCATGTGATTGAGAGAAACGAGTTACAAGCCGGTGCACAGTTCTGGGAAGCCTATACGTCGACTGATTTCCGGCATCATCTGGATTACTTGCAGGCAGACACTTCTGCACTACCCTTTGCGAAAGCTGCCTTTAAGGCACATTTGTCCCGTCTGCCATCTGTATCGAACGGTCTGGGGCTGATTGAGCAGACCACACTGGAGACCATTAGAGCAGGGGTAGAGCATCCGTATCCATTATTTCGCGAGGTAGGGGACAAGCTGCATATTCTCGGGATGGGTGATCTTGAATACTGGGCACATCTGAAGCGGATGACAGAAGGACCTCATGCTTTACTTCAGATGAGCGGTGCAACAACTTTCCCTGATTTCAAGCAGCATGATGAAAAATTCCGTGACGGAGTCCTGTCGCTAACGGAACTCGGAATTCAGGTGTTGAATGAAGAAGTCGATTGGGCACTGCTGAAGCAGGATGAATTCTGGATCGGTGGATTGCATAACGCAAGCGGGAAACAAGCCAAGTGGCGCTGGAACCCCGCTTCGGAAACCGTAGTGGAGATTGAGTCGACATCGTAATCAGTGGATAGAATCTGAGAAAATAAAGTATTGCAAAAAGAGAGTATCCAGCCATGTCGAAGCATGAGCGAGGATGCTCTCTTTGGTTTGGTTATGGTAGATCATTGTTTGTGAAATGTTAAAAAAACAGCGTAATTGAGACTTTTGTTAAAGAAATAAGGCGTTTGTGCCATTTCGTTGTCATAGGACACGGATTGACTGTGTAGTGTAGAATTATATAATAAAAGAAGCATATCTTTTTTATTCGACAGAACAAGATGGAGGTGGAAGCATTGGGAAGTTGAAATTGCATATGAGCGGCAGAATGGCAAATATCCTACATTTTCGAAGGAGGTGGACCTATTTGCCGAAGAATGACGGCAAATAGGATGAAAATTTGAGTGACCCCTTACCGAGTATTTTAAATTTAGTAATCATTGGTTTACTTGTATTAATGAATGGTTTCTTTGTGTCGGCGGAATTCGCGATGGTGAAAGTTCGTGGAAGCCGGATTGAGGCTTTGGTGGAAACAGGCAACAAAAATGCCATCTATGCTTCCAATATCGTACGTAATCTGGATGCATATCTATCAGCTTGCCAACTAGGTATAACTTTGGCTTCACTGGGACTCGGGTGGCTGGGAGAACCGGCAATTGCACATCTGTTAGAGCCCATGTTTACCGCATTTGGACTGGGACCAGTCTACGTTCATGGAATCTCTATTGCCATTGCATTTGTGATTATTACGATCTTGCACATTGTACTGGGAGAACTTGCTCCCAAAACGATGGCGATTCGAAAGTCTGAGACGATCACGTTGTGGTCTGCGGCTTTGCTAACGTTCTTCTACAAGTTAATGTATCCATTCATATGGGCACTGAACGGTATGGCTAACGGCTTGTTGAGACTGTTCCGAATGGCACCAGCTTCGGAGATGGACGACGCGCATAGTGAAGATGAATTACGTATTCTCATGAAAGAAAGCAATAAGAGCGGTTTAATTGATAACACTGAATTAGCACTTGTTGATAATATATTTGATTTTACGGATACAACCGCCCGTGAAATTATGATTCCGCGGACGGAAATGATCTGTCTGAATGCCAATGAGTCCATGCTGGAGAATCTGGAGATTGCCAGCGAAAGTATGCGAACAAGGTATCCGGTATATAACGGAGACAAGGATCATATTATCGGCTTTATTCACATTAAGGATCTGATGCGATCCCAACTTACGGATACCATCTCCGTAATCCGGCCCATCCTGGCTGTGCCAGATACCACCCTGATCAGTGATCTGCTCAAGCGGATGCAGCGTAGCAAGACACAGATTGCGATTCTGATTGATGAATATGGCGGAACCTCCGGGCTTGTCACGCTTGAAGATATCATGGAAGAGATCGTTGGTGAGATTCAGGATGAGTTCGACCAAGAGCGTCCTGCCATTGAGCAAGTGGATGAGATGGAATACTCCATTGATGGTTTGATGTTGATTGAAGAAGTCAGCGAACGATTTGGACTGGAGATGGATCGTGCCGATTACGATACAATCGGGGGCTGGTTATACTCCAGAGTAGATGCCATTCCACCTGAGGTCGGTCAATCGGTTGAGTATGGGGGTTATGTATTTGTCATTCAAGAGACAGAGCATAAGCGGATTTCCCGAGTAAATGTGATTAAGCTGGAACTGTTGGTTGAAGAAGAAGGCGCGTAGCCAGATCGAAATTGTAACGAATGAAGCTGTATGGTGACGTAATGGTCAACGTACAGCTTCTTTGCATACTCATGATTCTTTGGGTGCATGAATGACAATATCAGCATAACGGTTCTCCGTGACAAAGCTATTTTTGATATCAATTCGCTTATAAGTGACGTAAACATTCTCTCCAGGAGCGAGATCATGCTGGATATTCAGCTTTTTTCGAGTGGATTGGGTTGTTGTTGGTGTTTTAATAGTAATGATGTCGTACATATCAACGAAAGTAACCTCGTAAGAATTGTAGTCCCCCACCTTAGTAGTGGATAACACCGGATTTTGCTTATACTGGGTTAGGTGATCATTCACCATGCCAAATGTTACAGGTAACACATAAAACAGAAGTACCAGAGGCAGAAGGCAGAAAGCAATCCCGAAAACACGTAAAAATTGGACATGGGAGAGGGTGCGACCGCTCTGCTTGAGGAAAAGAAAAGCAAGGATGGGAGACAGTACAAGTCCCCAGATCATAAAGGGCAATACATAGCGGTCAATCCCCATACTTATCCAGCTTTCACGGGCTGTAGCCAATAAATATATTAAGGTCCCTGCGGTAAGCGCACTCACCAAGATAACAAGCCAACGTTTGAACGAGCCGGAAACTTCGATATGTAGTTCATTCGGATTGGAGCTGTGACGATGCCTTTTGGATTTGGATTGAAATTTACTCAAGTTACATACCTCATTTGCAAATCTTATTGGTTAATATGGTTTCGTGTATCCATTACCCAATACATACGGGCTGGAATAATCTAGGTTTCAACCATGCTGGAGATGCATGCAAAGACAAAAGACGCTGCCGACAGAAACATCGGAGCGTCTAATTTTTTTTTGAAACCTGTCACCTGATCCGTCCGTTTATACCCTTACACAAAATCAAGTATGGAAGCGGAGGATGGATCAATATGCGGAAAATGAATAATAAGAGTGCAGCATCTATGCTAAAAATAACCTTTGTTGCCTTGTTAATGGTGCCAACAATCCTGGCTATACCTACGTCCGAACCAGCCGTTGCAAGCCCGATGATCAACGTGTCCTCTGGTGCCCTTACAGCTCCGCCACCGCCAGAACCATCCATCCATTCGCTTGCTACCACTCGAGAACTTGGACATATCTATCAAGCGGTCGGTGCACTCATTCCTGGGGGTGGACTATCGGCTATCGTCAATACCAAGACCATGACATATACAGCAATGAAGACACTTTCCGTAGATTATCGACTTGAGCGCTGGACAGGAACAGCATGGGTAACTTTTAAAACGAATTCCAACAATGCAACGAATACAAACTTACTTAATGCCGCATCGGATTGGACCGTTATGCCAGGATATTATTATCGCGTTACCAGTATTCATACAGCGTATGATGGAAGTACCACGGAAACAAGCAAACATGTCTCTGGCACCGTGTTATTCTGATCTTATCGACGGGTGCTGCCGGGAAACTTCTGCTCTTGAAAATCGTTGGCAATAGCAGTCATTTCTTCTTCCGAAAGGGTGCCAAAAAGACTCATATTGTTGGAACCCATCATCCACTGAAAGGAGTTATAGGGTGGGCCGATATACATCAGTGCTTCCGAGCCATCCGCTAGCTTTACGGTGCTCATATCACGAAGCATGGCCCCTTCAATTTTCTCCCCAGGCATGACATAGACATAATCAAACTGGATGATCTCATCCTCTATGCTCTTGCCTTCACTGGTATATTGAACTCTCATTTGTGTGGACTCATAATAATCGTCTGGATTCACAGGGTTTTCAGTATCGAGCACGAGTTCGAATTTGACCTTGTTGAATCGCTCGGGAATGGCCTTGGATAACAGAAAGTCACCCATGAACCCTTCGCGTGCAATCTCTTCCGTAACAAGTACTGGACGAAATAGATGGCTCGATAACTCATACGAAGGTGTATTAAGAGCCTCTTCTTCTTGTACTTTAAGAATGTCGTCTAAGCTGGTTTCCGGTGGTGGAGGCGTTTTGGCTGTTGACGGATCAGCCCCCAGATGGGTCGTGCGATCCTCGATGACAATGGATTTCATGCCATTACCCCAATCCTTGATGGATTGCACAAATGGGGATACCGCTTGCGTACCGGACGGCAGGCTGAAAATAACGGCCCCGATGGTCACGGAAGCCGCAACGACAACTGAAAGTCGCAAGGTACGTATTCTTTTTTTACGTAAACCGATTCTGTTAATTTCCTTGTGTACCTTCTGCCAGGATTGCTGCATGGATTCGGTATGGGAGGCGGAAGGGGCAGAGACGGCCTGATGGAAAGCTTCATCAAAAGCCAGGTCAAACGCAGCGTCGAAATATTCGTCTTCCAGCTCTGAATCGAATCGCTCCACGTTTTTATCGGACTTGCCTTTGCTCAATGCTTCCACCCCATTCCTTATGTAATTTCTTCTTGATACTGCCACGGGCTCTGAACAAGCGTTGCTTCACAATGTCTTCGGAGGTATCCAGCAGTTCGGCCATTTCTCGGTAGGAGAGACCTTTTTTCCACCGTAACTCCACCAATACACGATATTCCGGTTTGAGCTGTCTGAGATAATATTCAATGGACTCTTCCATCATCTGCGTTTCTACCATGCTTTCCACGGAAGCTGCCGTCTGATTCATCGTCTCCATATCTATAAAAACACTATCCGTATCCACTTGGTTACGGTTATTTTTATTTTTTCTCAGATAATTAATAGCTGTGTTCCGCGTGACGACCTTGAGCCAGGCTTTCAGTTTGACCTCGTCTTCAAAGATGGGTTTGTTTTTAATGATTTTGATAAAAGCTTCCTGAATAATATCTTCTGCTGCAGCACGCTCCTTGATGATATAAACGATAAGACCATGTACCATATTATAATATTCATAATACACTTCTTCTTGAAGTGCAGAGCCTAAATTATGGAAATCTGAGGCTAGTAGTAACTGAAGCCGATTGGCCATGATGTTCTCCTTTCTGGTGAACAATCCACAAACATTGGTATCATTACATTTTACAACATAATATGGAAACGATACAATGGGAGGTTGGTCCGGGAAAAACCAGATGAGGGAAGTGTGTATAACATGCGGGAAAGTTTACTGAAAATTAATAAAAGGCCGTCTCGCGAACCATGAATACATGGTTGCAAGACAGCCTTTTCGACTGTTCAGAGAGTATACATTACAGGAGATAACTCTCCGTGATCAGTTAGAATGCCCAGTCTCCCTTAAGGAAGATGGCTTCACGTTCGCCGTTTGCCGTAATACCGTAGATGTCCGTCTCGGGAGAGCCCATCATGAAGTCCACATGGGTGATGCTGGTGTTCATGCCACGGGCTGCAAGTTCTTCAGGAGACATCGTTTTGCCACCTTCGATATTGAATGCATAGGAACTGCCAATCGCAAGATGGCAAGACGCATTCTCATCATACAATGTAGTGTAATACAGGATACCACTCTCAGAGATCGGTGAATGGAAGGGAACCAAAGCGACTTCGCCGAGGTAATGAGATCCTTCATCCATGGAAATGAGTCTTTCCAGCGTATCCTGACCTTCTTCAGCATGAAAATCAATGATACGTCCGTTCTCGAATGTGAGTGAAAAACGATCAATGATACTGCCGCCATAGCTAAGTGGTTTGGTGCTGGACACTTTGCCGTTTACGCCATGCTTGGCTGGAGCGGTGAATACTTCCTCTGTCGGGATATTCGCAACAAAAGGGGTGCCTTGCTCATTCACGCTACCCGCCTGCGCCCAGATATGACCTTCTGGAAGCTCTACAGTAAGATCCGTCCCCGGAGAGAGGAAATGTAATGCTTGATACTTTTTGTTATTCAGTGCAACAGCCTTGGTATCCAGTCGTTCAATATGCTGTTCCCAGGCCGCTACGGGGTCCTCAAGATCGGCTCTCACCGCAGCAAAAATAGCTTCCCACAACTGGCTAACCTGCTCAGCTGCCGGGAGATCCGGGAATACTTTGGCTGCCCAATCGGGGGAAGGACAAGCCACACCCGTCCAGCTCATTTTATCCGCCTGTTGATACTGACGGTACTTGGCCATCGCCTGACCAAATGTACGCTGATGGGTCGAGATCCGCTCAGGGTCAATACCTTTCATCAGGTCAGGGCTGGATGACAATACGGTCAGAAAGGCTGCATTATTGGCTGCCAATTCTTCAAGCTCCGCTGCATGCCATTTCGGCGGCTCTTGGAAGGATTCCTCAGGGGCCATCTCAAACCGCAATCGATTGACGGTTTCATCTCCGTATTTTACAATCACCTGCTTGGCTCCAGCTTCATATCCTTTACGTACCAGCAAACGTACGAATTCAGCGGTATCAATCATAGCAGAGATGACAAATACTTGCCCTGGTTGCACGTTAGCACCTACTCTTACAGCCAGTTCAGCGTAACGATCCAGTTTTTGTTCAAAACTTAACATATGAGTTCCCTCCAATTGTTGAATTTTTGACCTGTTGACACAGGAAAAGAGAGGAGTAATCTCCTCTCTCCTAAATCACATCAAACGGGATTAAAATGCCCAGTTTCCTTGCAGGAAGATCGGCTCTTCCGCGCCTTCGGAGGTCACGCCGTGAATGTTCATTTCTCCGGATCCAATCATGAAGTCTACATGAGTGAGGCTTGAGTTCATGCCACGTTCAATCAGCTCTTCTTTGGACATCGTTTTACCACCTTCCAGACAGAAGGCATAGGCATTACCAATCGCCAAATGGTTGGAGGCATTTTCATCAAACAAAGTATTGTAGAACAAAATATTGGTATCGGAAATTGGGGACTGATGTGGAACGAGAGCAACTTCACCCAGATAGTGTGCACCTTCATCCATCTCAATCAGGTTTTTGAGTGCATCGAGACCTTGATCGGCGGTATAGTCAACAATTCGGCCGTTCTCGAATGTTAGTGAGAAACCGTCAATCAGGTTGCCGCCGTAGCTCAGTGGTTTCGTGCTGCGCACTGTACCGTTAACACCCGTTTTCAGCGGAGCCGTGAATACTTCTTCCGTAGGCATATTGGCAATAAAGACATGTCCTTGCTCATTCACACTTCCACCTGATACCCAGATATGGCCTTCTGGAAGTTCGATGGTCAAGTCTGTGCCTGGAGCTGTATAGTGAAGCTTCTTGTATTTCTTGTTGTTCAGCAGATCGGCGCGGGAATCCAGGTTTTGCAAATGGGTTTTCCATTCGGCAACAGCATCCTGTTCACCGATCCGTACTGTTTTGAAAATGACATCCCACAGGCGGTCCACTTGTTGCGCTTCCGGCAGATCCGGGAACACTTTAGCTGCCCATTCAGGAGAAGGAACGGCTACGATAGACCAGCTGAATTTGTCAGCCATCTGATAAGAACGATATTTTTCGAGCGCTTTGCCGCGCACTTTTTGGCTGGTAACAATCCGTTCCTGAGCTACACCGTTCAGCAAATCCGGATTTTCAGCGATGACGTGCAGAATAGCGGCACCTTCTTCAACGAGTTCAGTCATTTCGGCTGCAAACCATTTTGGTTCAATGGAGAAGGCTTCATCAGGGGCAAGATCGTAATGAAGACGTGTAACAGTTTCATCACTCCAGTTTACTTTGACCAATTTCGCACCTTTTCCGTAAGCCGCTTTAACAATCAGTCGTACAAAATGTGCTGCCGAGATTGGAGCGTTAACCACAAGTGTCTGTCCAGGATGGACATTGACACCGACTTGTACAGCCAGTTCAGCATATTGCTGCAGATTCGTTTCAAAAGTATTCATGCTATTTTTTCCTCCAATGTGATAATAATATCGTAGCTTGTTGGCTATTATGGTACTGATAACGGACCTTTTGAACACGTATTATAATCCTCATTACAACTATGTAAGGACTCAGAATGGTTCCTTCATTGAATAAGGTATACGTTGCTACGTTATATATTGTACAATTAACCAATAATAATTACCAAACTAGGTTTACCAGAAATGTTGGAGACCGACTGTAGATGAAAGATTAAAGGAGAGAATGATAGTGAATATTGAAATTATAAGTGCTGAAATGCGCCGTGAAGGTGAAAAAGGATACGTGGGAAATACCGTTTACCGCACAGAAGGCGAAAAGTCAGTATATGAAATTACCTTCATGAGCAAGAACGGAAAAGATTGGGACTATAGCTTGCATTTCACGGAGCAATCTGGAGATGAAGATGAGTTACTTCGTATGGACGAGCTGCTTGAGAATGATGACGATCTGTACAATCAATTGCTCGATGCTGCTCTGGAGGCATTTCCGGCTTAACTGGCCGAGATGTTCTTGTTCTATTGTGTTGTGTCGATGACTATACTAGACGGTGTATGCCCGAAACAGGGTGTATACCGTCTATTTTATTGGAAATGTTGAATAGATGATCCAGAAAAGGGAAGTCTACGAGATGATGGAACCAGAGAGACAATCCGCCTAATGGGAGGTAACCGTGAATGGCATCTGACAATCTGATTACAGAAGGGTTGACGGGACTTGAAGAAGTCGCGCCCGATATTCTCAGTCTACGTACACTATTCGTTAATGTCGTGTTCATCGGAGAGCCAGGAAGCAGGAACTGGGTCCTCGTGGACACCGGAATGGCGAGGTTCACAGATCATATTGTTCAGGTTGCAAGCGAACGTTTTCAAGGTCCGCCATCTGCAATCATATTGACACACGGTCACTTCGACCATGTAGGAACCGTTATTGAGCTGGAACAATTCTGGGGTGTGCCAGTGTATGCTCATCCGCTTGAAATTCCGTATTTAACGGGATTAAAAGATTACCCGCCAGCGGACCCTTCTGTAGGTGGAGGTCTAATGTCCAGGTTGTCATTCGCTTATCCTAATGAGGCAATCAATCTGGATGATCGGATATTCAGTTTACCCAAAAATCATTCCGTTCCAGGTCTATCAGGATGGGAGTGGGTGCACACGCCAGGTCATACGCCTGGACATGTGTCGCTGTTTCGAGAAGCAGACCGTTTGTTAATTGCGGGAGACGCAATCATCACAGTGAAGCAGGAGTCGCTGTGGAGTGTGTTGCTTCAGGACAAACAGTTGCATGGCCCACCTTCCTATTTTACAACCGATTGGCAGGCTGCTCATCAATCTGTCCAGCATATAAGGCATCTGGAGCCGAAACTTGCAATTACCGGGCATGGGCATGCTTTGAGCGGAGATATGCTGAGTGAATCCCTGAAGCGGCTTGATCTGGACTTTGAAGAGAGCACTGTGCCGGATCACGGCAAATATGTGGATTAATTGAACCAACATATGAAAGCAAGCAGAGACAGCCGCAGCGGATTGCAGCTGTCTTTTTTGTCTTTATATCATGAATTTGTTCTCTATCATAGATTGGTATTTTGTGCTCGGGCATGATATAGTCGAGCCGTATAATATAACCTTAGTATGCAGGAGGTACATATAACGATGACACAGCAAAATGCAGCATTTGAAGAACAATTTGGAGGGATTCCGGCCATTTGGCTTCGTTTTAATCAGTTTGAAGCGGCAGTTATTCCAAGCGTGGGTGCCAACCTCGTTGCTTTCCGTGATACAGAAAAGGGTTTCCGTTATTTGAGAGAGCCGAATCAGGATCAGATGGATGAGTTTATGGCTGCACCAGCGGTCTATGGAATTCCGATTCTTTCTCCACCGAACCGTTATGAGGATGGACGTTTCCCTTGGAATGGTAAAGTCTATCAGTTGCCTGTGAACGAACCGGCTACAGGTAACCATTTGCATGGATTTTTGCATGATGCCGAGTGGAAGGTCGAGGGATATGGTTCTGACCAGCTAGAGAGCTATGTCTTGCTTAGCCAGGACGTGAAAGAAGGACATACATTCCATCAGTACCTGCCGTTTACATTCACGGTGACGCTTCGTTACTCATTGAGTAGCCAAGGACTTCAGCAACAATTGATCGTTCGCAACAACGGGAAGGAATACATGCCGAATTTGTTTGCATTCCATACGGCAATTGCTGTACCTTTTGCACCGGATAGTCAAGCCTCGGATTACACGGCCAAAGTTACCATTGGACAACGTCGTGAATTGAACGAGCGTTCTCTGCCAACAGGACAATTTCAACCGCTTACACCTGAGGAAGAACAATTGAAGAAAGACGGGGTTAGTCCGTTCTTTGCAGCGATGGATAACCATTACACTGCGGAACCGCAGAATGGACGTAACTATATGGAACTTACGGACAACCGTACTGGAGACAAACTGGTATATGATGTGGGTACATCCTACAAGCACTGGATGATCTGGAATAATAACATGGGTGGCGAATTCTTCTGTCCTGAACCACAGATGAACCTGGTTAACGCTCCTAATGTTGAAGGCATCCCGGCAGAAGAAATCGGATTGGTCGGTCTGGAACCAGGTGAACTATTCGAACAAAGCAGCCGATTGTATCCAATTGCATTACAAAAATAATTCACGCTCGTTTTGCGCTACGCTTACAATTTTGTCGAAAAGGTGAAAACCTGCTCGCAAATCATGTATAATATGACGAGATACACAAGCTTTGTAGAGACCCAAACCATCTTTTTGGAGGAGGACAAGCAAGTGGAATACCGCATTGAGAGAGATACGTTAGGCGAAATGAAAGTACCAGCCGACAGGCTGTGGGGAGCTCAGACGCAGCGCAGCAAGGAGAACTTCCCGATTGGCAGTGAACATATGCCGATGGAAGTGATCCGTGCCCTTGCCATTTTGAAAAAAAGTGCTGCGGCCAGTAACCATAAATTAGGTAAATTATCTGCGGCTAAGTCCGATGCCATCGCTTATGCAGCAGACGAGATTATTGCAGGCCGAATTGATGACCATTTCCCACTGGTAGTGTGGCAGACTGGTAGCGGAACACAATCCAATATGAACGTGAACGAAGTGATTGCGAATCTGGGGAACCAACTGCTGGAGCAAAAGGGCAAGGAAGAGCGTCTGCATCCGAATGATGACGTGAACATGTCCCAGAGCTCCAACGATACATTCCCAACGGCTCTGCATGTCGCAGGTGTTCTGGCTGTTGAGGATCAACTCTTGCCGGCCATTGCGGTATTAAAAGCCACTTTTGCAGACAAGTCGGAGGCATTCAAGGATATTATCAAGATTGGACGTACCCACCTCCAGGATGCAACACCAATTACGCTTGGTCAGGAGATCAGTGGTTGGGAAGCCATGCTGGGCAAGAGTGAGCGTATGATCCGTGAAAGTGTACAGTACCTGAAGGAGCTTGCAATCGGCGGTACAGCTGTCGGAACGGGCATTAATGCGCATCCGGACTTTGGGGACTTCACTGCCAAGGAGATTGGCAAACATACGGGGAAAGATTTTGTATCTGCACCAAACAAATTCCACGCACTTACAAGTCATGATGAAGTTGTATATGCGCACGGTGCGGTTAAAGCGCTTGCAGCTGATTTGATGAAAATTGCCAATGATGTCCGCTGGTTGGCCAGTGGGCCTCGTAGTGGATTGGGCGAGATCCGTATTCCTGAGAATGAGCCAGGCAGCTCGATTATGCCGGGTAAAGTCAACCCAACGCAGAGTGAGGCCATTACTATGGTGGTTACGCAGGTCATGGGTAATGATGCAGCGATTGGTTTCGCGGCAAGTCAGGGTAATTTTGAACTGAATGTATTCAAACCGGTTATTATCTATAACTTCTTACAATCCGTGCAACTCCTGGCGGACTCCATTATTGCGTTTAATGACAAGTGTGCCGTAGGCATCGAGCCTAACCTGGATCAGATTGAACATAATCTGAACAATTCACTCATGCTGGTTACAGCGCTCAATCCGCATATTGGTTATGAGAATGCAGCCAAAATTGCGAAGCTTGCACATAAAGAAGGCTTGTCTTTGAAACAGGCGACGTTACAAACGGGTCTGCTTACCGAAGAGCAATTTGATCAATATGTCGATCCAGCCAAAATGATCGCTCCAAAGGCCTAAAATAAGCTAAAATGAGTAATATAGATCAATGATGAGGACGACCTGCTGAAGTAGGTCGTTTTTCTTATGCTTATCGATGAACTTAAAGCTTGTCAGACTATACGTATACATATAAACTACATATGCACCGTTTTAATTTAATTGAATGGATTCGTATATATTTGGAGGTTTCCGCGTTGTCAAAAACGAGAAGATTTACGATACGCTCCAAAATTTTATTGGGCTATCTTGTGGTTGTGCTTTTGTTTGGTGCTGTTCTGCTAGTGCTGACGGCCCAAATTAATGTGTTACAGAAGGAAAATGATTTTATCTCCCATCATGATCTGGAAGTACATAATCTGACCAACGCGATTGAAAAAAATGTCTTGAACATGGAGACAGGACAGCGTGGATTCATGATTACAGGCAATGAAAGTTACTTGGAGCCTTACTCCCAAGGCCTATCCCAGTGGAGTTCCAACTATGATCAGTTGAATGCTCTCATTAGCGATAATCCTTCACAACAGCAGAGTCTGCAAAACATCAAAGCTCATATTACACGCTGGATTGAGATTGCTGGGGAGCCGTTGGTGGACTTGAAAAAGCAAGGGGATCAAGCGAAAGTTGTTGCATTCTTTCAATCTGATCCGGGTAAAACTGAAATTGATCTACTGCGATCTCAACTTACAACCTTCCGTAACACAGAGATCGCTCTGACCGAGGCGAGGGTTACTGAACTTGCCAGACGCAGTTCCACACTACTGACGATTATGTACACGCTGTGGGGTATTATTGCAGCATTATCCATTGCCGCTGCGATTGTGATATCAGGAAATATCGTCAAAACGCTGCGAGATGTTATGCAAACCATCAGTGATATCTCCAAAGGTGGAAACCTGAAGCAGCGGATCCAGGTTCGGACACATGATGAAGTAGGAGACCTGGGTCACGAAACCAACAAATTACTGGATGAAGTACAGGAACAGAATCGGGTCAAGGACCAGATCACAGGCATTGCCACACTCTTACAGAACCCGACCAATCTGGAGGGATTGTCCCGCTTGTTCCTGAACGAGCTTGCCAAGTTGTTTGAAGTTCCCTATAGCGTTTTATATTACTGGAAAGACAATCGACTGCTGCGCGTGGCTGCATATGCTGGGGATGGAGAGAAAGAACGTTCGCTCGGTAAAGTGTCGCTTGCCCCGGGTGAGGGGCTTGTAGGTCAAAGTGCTGTCGAGAAGCGAGTTCTACGCATGAATGATCTACCGCAGAACTATATCCGGATCTCTTCGGGGCTCGGGTATACATCTGCCACATCACTTACTGTAGTACCGATCCTGTTCGAAGGCAGAACGATTGCGGTAATCGAGCTTGCTTCAATGAAGCCATTGCAAGAGAATGATATGAAGCTGATGCAAGAACTGACGGACATTTTTGGTGTTTCACTACACTCGACCGTCACCCGCATGGAATTACAGCAATTATATGATGAGTCACAAGTTCTGAATGAAGAACTACAGGCACAATCAGAGAAACTTCAGGCTCAGACCGAAGAGATGCTGTCTCAGACGGAAGAACTGCAAATGCAGACCGAAGAGCTTCATATGCTTAATGATCGCCTGGAAATACAGAAGAGTGCTGCTGAGACATCAGCCAATGAACTTGCAGTTGTGGCGGATCAGTTACGAACAAGCTCGGGATACAAATCCGAATTCTTGGCGAACATGTCTCATGAACTGCGGACACCGCTCAACAGCATGCTGATTTTATCCGAAATCTTGTCTGAAAATAAAAATCAACACTTGAATAGTGAAGAGCAGAACTATGCTTCGGTCATTCACAAGTCAGGTAAAGACCTGCTGAATCTGATTAATGATATTCTTGATTTATCCAAGGTAGAGGCCGGGCAGATGGAAGTGGATTTTGATGATGTTTATCTGAGCAGTCTGCCTGAAGTCATGAATCAATATTTCCTGAAAACAGCTGAGCAGAAAAAAATAGATTTCCGAATTCAGCTCCAAAGTCCTTTACCGGAAACCATCGTGACTGACGAGATGAGAATGCATCAGATTCTCCGAAATCTGCTCTCGAACGCATTCAAGTTCACCAGTGAGGGTGAAGTTGCCTTAACGATCTCCAGAATGAGTCTGGCTCATCCTGAGGTGAAAGACCAAGAGACCGACGTGATTGCTTTCTCCGTCAGTGACACAGGGATTGGCATAGCGGAAAACAAACTTCTACAGATCTTTGATGCATTCAAACAGGCGGATGGGGCTACGGCACGTAAATATGGCGGAACAGGGCTTGGCCTGTCGATCTCTCAATCGCTTGCAACTTTGCTGGGGGGGTCAATCTCGGCAACAAGTCGTGAAGGACATGGCAGTGTGTTCACGCTGTTCCTGCCATTGCGAAGAGATGAACCTGAGGCTATGAATGTATCGCGGTTGTTCCTGAATGAGGTGGCTAGCACTGCACCTGAGATTAATAAGCTTCCTTCAATGACTTCCGAACAATCGGATATTTTATTGACACCTCTGGAAGAGTCTTTGCTCAGTGGTCGGCAAGTGCTTGTCGTTGATGATGATATACGAAATGTATATGCGCTGGCTAACGCTCTTGAGCAATACGGCATGAATGTCATTTCAGCTCAGAATGGGTACGAGTGTCTGGAATTGCTGGAGCGTGGAGGAGTCAAGCCTGATATTATCATGATGGATATTATGATGCCGGAACTGGATGGTTATGAGACGACTCGCCAGATCCGTGAACGGCTTGGCATGACTCAGCTTCCGATTATTGCACTGACAGCCAAGGCCATGAAAGAGGATCGGGAGAAATGTATTGCTGCAGGTGCTTCGGACTATCTCAGCAAACCGCTGAATATCAAAGATGTATTATCCCGTATGAAATTATGGATGAATCCCGAAACCATGGAAATCTGATTGTAGTTGAACTAAAGATTATTTACACGGACACTACGATGACAGAACAACCCTCCAATCGCTGTTATCCCCAGATTTTTTCGATTCCCTTTTTCAAAGGGGAAAATCCGGGGATAAAGGCGAACGCTTCGCTTTTTCAGGTTTTTTCTGCCCTCTCCGTTATCGTGTAAATGGATTACTTCAACATTATGTGGATCATAGTAACTTATAAAACTTATGCCGATTACAGGAAATTGCGCTGTAATTAGGTCATAGGTTTTATTTTTTTGCCGTGTAAGCTTTATTTAGAAAATTGATGTTATAATACTTAACAACAATAAAAGTTAAACGACTGAATATGGATTTAATTCGAAAAATAATGCGAAATTTAGTTATAGTAATCAGAATGACATAATATCGTGTTATATATATGGGAGGTAGTGTCCATGCAACTTACGGTTAAAGAGGCTTTACAGGTATACCCGTTGTCAGAGGCCAAACTGGTTGCGGGTGGAGAAGGGACTTCACGGATGATGAAATCCGTTAATGTCATGGACGCTCCTGATATCGCGGATTGGATCAAATCCGGAGAAATGTTGTTCACCACCGCTTTTATTATGAAAGACAGTGAAACAGATGCACTGCGTTTGATGCGACGCTTGAATGAACGTGGCTGTGCAGGACTCGGCATCAAGCTGGGACGTTTCTGGCAGTCCATTCCCCAGGGTATTGTCGAGGAAGCTGATCGACTTCGTTTACCATTACTTGAACTTCCTTTTCAATTCACCTTCTCGGACCAGATGAATGCCTTGTTCAAGGCTGAACATGAACGTAGTAACCGATTGCTGCATGAGGTCGTGCAGAAGCAGAAGAAATTAATGCAGTTTGCACTGCAACAGCAGCCACACCGGAATGTGTTTGCAGAACTTGCCACAGTGTTGAACTATCCGCTTGCCGTTATTGGTTCTCGTGGGCATGTGCTTTATGGCAGTGAAGGCATTGCGGGAGATGCGGTAACACAGGGCTGGCCTTGGAAATCCGTCATGCACCGAGTGAAATGGAATCAGGGAAGTTGTCATCGCGTACCCATCAAGCAAAATGATGAAGAATACGGATCGTTGCTTGTGTTTACCGATTCAGCCCTATCGCTTCGAGCAGAAGAAGAACTGTTCCAGCAGGCTGCCGATGTACTGGCATTTTATATGGATATGACTTATCGTGAGCATATTAATCCGACCGTGCAAGATGAGATGCGTACACTGCTTTCACAGTATCTGGATAACAAAATGACTGTTCAGGAATTGACCACCTTGAGTGAAAACAAAGGAATCCATCTGTTCCAGGGAACCTATCAGTGCGTGTTGATCACGCTTGAGCCGACTCTGTTTGCCGAGGGTAAGCTGCTTAAACAGATTCATCGTGAGTTGCAATACAATCCGCTGATGCAATTCACGGCCTCACAGCATTTTCAGATCGAAGATGGCATTCTGTCCATCTATACCTGTCCAACAGGGCGAGATTATGGAGAGGAACTGTCAGGTTTTCTGTTAAGCCGTTTCGGTGATGTTCTGGCAGCGCAAGAAGCAAAAGGGGCACCGGCTCCACGCTTCTGGATCAGCAAAATGAAACATGAACCCAAATCGCTCCGTGAAGCATACCAGGAGTGTCTGGATACACGACAACTGGCTCGTCGATTCGGCATGAAAGACCGTGCGTTGCAATTTGAAATGCTCGAATTTGCCTATGTGTTCCAACACGTACCGGATAACATCATGGAGAACTACTGCAATAAAGTACTCGAACCACTACTTGCCAGGGACGGTGATCCCAATCAGGTGCTGATGAATACATTGGAGTCCTTTATAGAAAATGATGGACTGATCAATGAAGCTGCCAAACAGCTGTTTGTGCATCGCAACACGGTCACTTATCGGATGGAGAAAGTTGGCAGCTTGCTGCAAATGGACTTTAAGAAAACGAATGATCTGCTTAAATTAAAGCTGGTATTCACCTTCCGCAAGTTTGTGCGGGACAAAGCAGCTGCAAGACCGCACAATGTTCAACTTTAGACCGCACATTGTGCAACATGACAATGCTACCGGGTCAGACCCCCAAGAACCGCATTCCCTTGATGGAGTGCGGTTCTTTCATGTTTAAGGACCACAAAAGCTGATCTTCCCGTGCACAGCAAACAAATCACAACTCTGATGTTATGTTATATTACAAAATTGCGTAAATATTGTTGTCGCGACATTGAACGACACTTAGAATGAAGAACAATAATCCACAACAGACCGGAGGTTTTAACATGAGCGACTTAATTAAACTTGTTAACAACTGGTCTATCACACAGTTTGTGCATACGTTTGGCGGCTTATTTGAGGAATCACCATGGGTGGCTGAGCGGGCCGGGCTTTTAAGACCTTTCGATTCATTTGAACAAATGATGAAAGTGATGAAAAACGTGGTTCAGGCATCGGATGACCAGGTGAAGTTGCAGTTACTTCGAAATCACCCGGATCTTGGAGCGCGAATCAGCATGAGCAGCAACTCCGTTCAGGAGCAGGCTGGTGCAGGACTTGATTCCCTCTCACAAGAGCAATACAACGAACTTCAACAATTAAACAAAGCATATACAAGCCAATTTGGCTTTCCTTTCATATTGGCCGTTAAAGGCCATACCGCAAGCTCCATCCTTGAATCCATGAGGCAACGTCATCGCCGAGGCAGGGAAGAAGAATTCGAGACTGCATTGAAGGAAGTATTCAAAATTGCAGGCATTCGTTTGGAGCAGTGGCTTGCACAGATCGGTCATGAACATGAGTTCGTGAGCAAGCCAGCCGCAGTGCAGCAGCGGACCATGTATTACGGCAAAGGGGATGTGTGGATGTACCGTTCCTACGCCAAACCGTTGACGGGTATACAGTCCATCCCGGAATCTCCGTTCATGGGACGCAGCAATATTCTGTTTGGATTGAACATCAAGGTGGCTGTGCAGGGGGATGAATTCTTGCCTTCTTTTGCAGAAGGGGATAATTCGCTGGTGGTCGCAACCGATTCGATGAAAAATTTCATTCTCAAACATGCAGCGGATTACACAGGGGCGACGGTGGAAGGATTTCTTGCGCTGGTAAGTCGGCGTTTCCTGGAGACGTATCCGCAGATGAGCAAGGTTCAGATGACAGCGGACCAGATTCCTTTTGAAGATATACCCATTGGATTGGAAGGAAGTTATCGACCGAGTGCACTCGTATTTCGTTATTCGCAGAATGATCGTGCGACAGCTGCCGTGGAAGCGGAACGAACAGGAGACTCGATTGAACTCAGCAACCATTTCAGTGGTTTAGCGGATCTGAGACTGATTAAGGTCAAAGGCAGTGAATTTGCCGGATTCATGCAGGATGAATATACCACTCTTCCAGAGACATGGGATCGACCGTTATTTATTTTCCTGAACATCAATTGGCGTTACGAAGATCCGAGAGATGGCATGGATGATCAGCGTGGACGGTATGTGGCGGCGGAACAGGTTAGAGACTTGGCTGCTGCGGTATTTCATGAGTGTCGATCCGCTTCCATTCAACATCTGATCTACCAGATTGGACGAAGGTTGTTAAGTCGATTTGAGCAACTGAGTGAGGTTTCATTTGAATCCAACAATCGGACATGGGAGACAGTGCTGGAGGAAGTGAAAGAGGGAGAAGGCAAAGTATTTACCGAGCCGAGACCACCTTATGGATTCCAGGGTTTCTCGATGACAAGGGATGATCTGGGAACAGACGGCCGAGACTCCGGGAAAGAAGGTGACGTCTAATGTCGATATCTGGTGGGCGAATTACAACACATGTGCTGGATACATCCAAAGGCGTCCCTGCTGCGGGTGTTCGGATCGAGCTGTATACCCTGAAGAGGGATGGAGAGCAGGAAAGCAAGACAAAAGTCGCTGAATCGGTGACCAATGCGGATGGACGTTTGAATGCACCGTTGCTGGATGGAGGCAAGTTGGAGCCAGCGATATATGAGCTTCAATTCCATGTCGAGAGTTATTACGCACAGCTTTCGTTGGAGGAGCTGGGGCAGGCATTATGGACGATTGTTCCGATTCGTTTTGCCGTATCTGATGCCTCAAGCCATTACCATATTCCGTTATTGATTGCTCCAGGAGGTTACAGTACATACCGGGGAAGCTGAATATGCACACATCCGGTTCTGATTCAGGGGGGAGGGTCATCCACATGACAACATTTGATACCATCATCCGGGGGGCCCGGGTGGTGCTGAGAGATCGGGTAGAGCAACTGGATATTGGCATTACGGGTGAGAAAATAACGGAACTGTCCAAGCGGCTGACTGCTGGTGAAGCGACTTGCATCATAGAAGCTGAGGGGCTTACAGTGATGCCGGGTGTCGTGGACATTCATGTACACTTCAATGAACCTGGACTCGCCAGTTGGGAGGGGTTCCGATCGGGTTCGGCAGCCCTTGCCGCAGGGGGAATCACCACCTATGTCGATATGCCACTTAACGGCGTACCGCCAACCACAAGGCCGGAAGCATGGGAAATGAAAATGAAAGCAGCGGCAAACCAATCGTATGTTGATTATGCGTTCTGGGGAGGCTTGGTTCCCGGCAACCGTGAGGAACTTGCTCCAGTGTCACAGCTGGGTGCTGCCGGATTCAAGGCATTTATGTCCGAGCCGGGAGGCGAAGGGGAAGATATCTTTGCCAGAGCCGATGATCATACGCTATTGGACGGAATGCATGAACTTGCAACATTAAAACGTGTGCTGGCACTTCATGCAGAGGACGAAGGCATCGTTGCCGAACTCGGCGCGAAAAGCATTGCTGAGGGAAAGACGGAACCGATGGACTATGTCCAGTCCCGTCCTGTGGAAGCCGAAGTCGTCGCGGTTGCGCGAGCGTTGAAATACGGTGAACAGACTGGGTGTGCGCTGCATTTTGTGCATATTAGTACCCGGGAAGCGCTAGATCTGATTGCAGAGGCCAAGCGGCGTGGGCAAGACGTAACTTCGGAGACTTGCCCTCATTATCTGACGCTGACCGAGCAGGATGTGGTCCGATTGGGTGCAGTGGCGAAATGTGCTCCACCGCTTCGCAGCTCTTCCGAGCAGGAGCAGTTATGGGATGCACTGACCTCAGGATTGGTTGATGTTATTGCCTCAGATCATTCTCCATGTCCGCCATCCATGAAACAATCTGATAACTTCTTTGAAATCTGGGGCGGTATATCCGGGGCACAAAGCACACTGCTAATCATGCTGGAGGATGGACATCTTCAGCGTAATATCGACCTCCCCTTGCTCGGAAGAGTTCTCTCCTTGCAACCTGCCAAAAGGCTTGGTCTGGAGAGTAAAGGGGAGATTGCCATTGGCAAAGATGCAGATCTGGTCCTGATTGACTGGGAGAAGAGCACAATCCTGAACACGGAGGATCTTCTCTATACGCATAAACAGAGCCCTTATGTGGGACGTACATTTAAGTGTCAGATTGCAGACGTATTTTGCCGTGGTCAGCGCGTTTACAACTCGGAATCCGGGTTATCTCCTGTGCCTATCGGGCAACACATTGCGGCTTACTCTGCTAGTCCCATCGAAGCGGGAACGGAGGAGACGTCATGAATGAGTCTGGAGTATACCGGTCATCCGGTACAAATAACGCACCTCTTCCTTTGCCAGATGTGGAACAGGTGGAGCTGCAAGCCATGCTTGACTGGCTGTCGACCTATGGTGCGGATGCACAGGGTGGCGTCACACGACTGTTGTATAATTCGGCTTGGTGTGAAGCACAAGGTGCTCTTGCTGCCAAAATGCAGGAGAAAGGGCTGTCTCCCGAGTTCGACCAGTCCGGTAATCTGTATGGCACACTGAAGGGCGAGGGTGAGGAATCAGCGACGGGTACTGAAGAATTACCGATAGTGACCGGATCACATATGGATACCGTGGTGTATGGTGGGAAATATGATGGTGCTTACGGTGTGGTGGCGGGTGTTCTTGCTTTGGAGTATTTGCAGAAGCATTTTGGAGCACCGAAGCGAACACTTCAAGTGGTATCCCTATGTGAGGAAGAGGGAAGCCGATTCCCTTTTGCGTATTGGGGTTCACGCAGTATAACAGGAATGACAGCTCTCCAAGACGTAGAGCATTTGAAGGATCAAGACGGCGTTACATTTGCACAAGCGATCCGGGATGCGGGTTTTGGACCTGATAGTGCATATAGACCTGCCGCGAAAAATTACGGTGCCTTTATTGAGCTTCACATTGAGCAAGGTCAAGTTCTGGAACGTCTCGGACATTCGATCGGAGTTGTATCCGACATTGTAGGTCAGAAGCGGTTCAGTATTACTGTATGTGGTGAAGCGAATCACGCGGGAACGACACCGATGTCCTGGCGCAAAGACGCACTTGCCGGAGCAGCCGAGATGATTACTGCAGTAAGGAATATCGCATTGGAAGCAGGAGAACCGCTGGTAGCCACGGTTGGGCGAATCACAGCCGATCCGGGTGTTGGGAATGTGGTTGCAGCACGGGCGGTGTTTTCATTGGATATCCGCCATATCCGGCAGGAGAGTATTGATCGCTGCTGGCAGGATATGCTTCGGGCTTTTAGTCGAATCGCAGCCGAGCAGCAGCTCGGACTGGACTGGGAAGAACATCTGTCGGTAACACCCATTCCTATGAATGCAGAGATGATCTCAGACATTCAGGATACCTGTGAGCAGGAGCAGTTGTCCTATTGGCTAATGCCAAGCGGCGCGGGACATGATTCGCAGATTTTTCAGCCGGCTTGTCCAACAGCCATGATATTTGTACCGAGTCAGGACGGTATCAGTCATAATCCACTTGAATATACAGCTGAGGCAGACCTGATGCACGGTTTTCGGGTTCTGGTCCGGCTACTCTATAAATACGGTTACGGGAGTTGAATGAAGATGTCCACCTATAAAGAGTTATCTCCGTCCTTGCGGACCATTATGACCCCGGGACCGGTTGAAGTTGATCCACGTGTACTCAGAGCATTATCCTTTCCGATCCTGGGGCAGTTTGACCCGGAGTTCACATCCTTAATGAACGAGACGATGGCGATGCTGCGTGAGTTATATATGACAGATAACGAGTGGTGTTATCCAGTCGATGGTACATCCCGTTCAGGCATTGAAGCTGTGTTGGTCAGTTTGATCCAGCCCGGTGACAAAGTTCTCGTCCCGATCTACGGACGATTCGGACATCTGCTGGTTGAAATCTCGGAACGCTGCGGTGCCGAGGTTGTCTTTTTTGAAACGGAATGGGGAACGGTATTTGATCCGGAAGAGGTGATCAAGGCGATTCATACCCATAAACCAAGTCTGGTTGCGATGGTTCACGGTGAAACTTCCACCGGTCAGATGCAGCCCCTTGCCGAGATTGGCAAAGCCTGTCGCGACCTTGATATCTTACTCGTCGTGGATGCTGTAGCAACCATTGGCGGGACTCCGGTGGAGACGGATGCCTGGCATCTGGATGCGGTGATGGGTGGCACGCAGAAATGCCTGTCCGTTCCTTCAGGGATGGCACCTCTCACGTACAACAGTCGTGTGGAACAGAAACTGATGAGCCGCAAAACAGTTGAACGCGGACTCCGAGATGCAACCAGTGCGCGGGCAGAAGGCCGCACCATTGCCAGCAATTATTTTGACCTGAGCCAATTGCAGGATTACTGGAGTTCGGCCCGGCTGAACCACCATACGGAGGCAACCTCCATGCTCTATGGTCTTCACGAAGGATTACGTATTCTGTTGCAAGAAGGTTTGGAGGCCAGGTTCAAGAGACATCTGGTCAATGAACGTGCGTTGGTCGCTGGAATTCAGGGAATGGGATTGCAGTTGTATGGGGATATGTCCAGTAAACTTCCGGTGGTCACTTGTATCACGATTCCGGAGGGGATTGATGGTGAGTCGGTGCGCAGCATGTTGCTGAACGATTTCAGCATTGAGATTGCCAGTTCATTCGGCCCGTTGAAAGGGCAGATCTGGCGGATCGGTACAATGGGATTCAGCTGCCAACGCAAGAACGTACTTCATGTGCTGGGAGCGCTGGAAGCTGTTCTTCTCCGTCATCGTCATGTACTACCTGCCGGTGAAGCAGTGCAGGCCGCATTGGATGTGTATGCAGGGAAGGAGGGCGCTTTATGTTAAACCAGATGCCAATCTCAAGGGAGGTCATGGTCACCACTCCTCATTATCTGGCGAGTGCAGTAGGAAGCTCCATCCTCCAGCAAGGCGGGAATGCTTATGATGCGGCTATTGCGGTCAGTGCAGCACTAGGTGTGGTATATCCGCATATGACCGGACTTGGCGGGGATGCCTTCTTCCTGATTCATGACGGAGCCAGCGGTGAGATTACCGCTTATAACGGAAGTGGTCGCTCAGCAGCAGGCATTCATGCGGAGACGTTCAAAGCGATGGGCATGAGTGCGATCCCTCAGCGTGGTGCGCTTAGTGCCATCACGGTTCCGGGAATGGTGGATGCCTGGTGGGAAGTATGGTCCCGATACGGGAAGTTACCGTGGGAGCAACTGCTTGAACCTGCCGCGCAGTATGCGGAAAAAGGATGCCCTGTATCCCGGAATCTCCGCCTGTGGATGGAAAGGGATGAAGATTTCATTATGGGGCATACACCGCTGCGAGCGGTATTTGCGCCTTTGGGTAGACTTTTGCAGGAGGGCGAGCTGCTGATCCAACCTGATCTTGCTGCCTCCATTCGTCTGATTCAGACGGGAGGGCGAGATACTTTTTATACAGGAGAACTTGCGGATCGTCTGACTTCGGCTATTCGTGAGGATGGGGGCATGCTTGCACCAGCAGACTTTGCAGGGCATCGGGGCGAGTGGGTGAAACCCGTTAGCACGGAGTATCGTGGCTATGAAGTTCATCAGATGCCGCCCAACTCGCAGGGATTCTCGATGCTGATGATGTTAAATATGCTGGAGCATACGGATCTGTCCTCTGTAGCACGTACCTCACCGGAATTCTATCATCTGATGGCGGAAGTGGTGAAAAAGGCGTTTCGTGATCGTGACCGTTATCTGACGGACCCGGATTTCAGGGACATTCCGCTGGATCTTCTGTTATCCAAGAGTTACGGAGACCAATTGTGGAATGAGATTCAGTCTGCTCCACCTGTGGCACAACCGTTTTTGTCTAAAACAATAGGCCAGGACACGGCGTATGCTGCGGTTGTTGATAGCGAAGGCAATGCCGTTTCCTTCATTCAAAGCCTGTATTTTGACTTCGGTGCAGCGTATGTACCAGGGGATACGGGGGTTATCATGCAGAACCGGGGATCTTTTTTCTCCTTAGATCCGAGAGATGCCAATGTACTGGAACCGAATAAACGCTCATTCCATACCCTCATGCCGGGCCTCGTTACACGAGATGGTAAACCTTATATGCTCGTGGGTACGCAGGGAGGAGAAGGCCAGCCACAAACACAATTATCGGTGCTTACCGGAGTGCTAGATTACGGGCTGAACATTCAGGAAGCGATCAGCCTGCCGCGTTGGGTGTACGGACGTACCTGGGGTGAAGAAGGTGATACGATGCGTGTGGAGAACCGATATCATGATGACGTATGTGCAACCCTTGCCCAGTGGGGACACAACGTTGAAGCCAGAGCCCCGTGGGATGGGATTATGGGACAGTCGCAAGGCATTGTCATTCGTGAGGACGGCATGATTAGCGGCGCGGCAGATCCGAGAGGCGATGGCATGGCTATTGGGTGGTAACAGCTATAAGAACACTTATAAACTCAACTAGATATTTACACGATAACAGCGGTCGGAAGGTTAGTCTGTAATCGGCGTGCAGGTGTAAATAGGTATGAGTTGAACGATATAGACAGACACAGATAGGGGAGATTGGCATGGGAACAATCCTGCTGAAAGGCGCACAGCTTGTGACGATGAATGCAGAAGAGGAAGTGTTCATTGGAGATCTGTTAATCGAGGATAACAAAATTAAGGAGATTGCAGATCACATTGACGTTCAGGCTGACCAAATCATTGATGCTCGCGGCAAAGTGTTGTTGCCAGGCTTCATCCAGACGCACATTCATCTGTGTCAGACCTTATTCCGTGGACGTGCGGACGATCTGGAACTGATGGATTGGCTCCGTCAACGTATCTGGCCGCTGGAAGCAGCACATGACGAGGAGTCCGTCTATTATTCTGCAATGCTCGGATTGGGCGAATTGATCTCCAGCGGAACCACGACCATTCTGGACATGGAGACGGTACATCACACGGACTCGGCGTTTCAGGCGATGGCACAGAGCGGCATCCGGGTCATCTCTGGCAAGGTGATGATGGATCATGGGGACGAGGTTCCGGAACCCCTGCGTGAGGATACAGCAACTTCGCTGCAACAGAGTGTGGATCTGCTGGAGAAATGGAACGGGTTTGGCGGAGGTCGCATTCAATATGCTTTCTGCCCACGCTTCGTTGTATCGTGTACCGAAGAATTGCTGGTAGAGGTGCGCGACTTATCTAATAAATATCATGTCAAAGTCCACACCCATGCCTCCGAGAATCGTGGAGAGATCGAACTGGTAGAACACGAACGCGGAATGCGCAACATTGTATACCTTGATCATATCGGTCTGGCTACCCCAAGATTGGTGCTGGCCCACTGTGTATGGCTAAGTGAGGAAGAGAAAGAGATCATCCGTAAACGTGGTGTCAAAGTCACTCACTGTCCAGGATCAAATATGAAACTTTCCTCCGGGGTAGCGGATATTCCAGATCTGCTGAATCGTCAGATCGCGGTTGGAATCGGGGCCGATGGTGCCGCGTGCAACAACAATCTGGATATGTTTCAGGAAATGCGCCTCACCGCTCTGATGCAGAAGATTCCTCATGGTCCAACGGTGATGGATGCCCGGACCGTATTACGTATGGCTACCATGGGTGGTGCAGAGGTGCTCGGCTTGTCGAAGGAAATTGGCAGTCTCGAAGTGGGCAAAAAGGCAGATATGCTGCTGCTGGATCTGGATGATTTCCACACGTACCCTTCCTATGAGACAGATGTCTATTCTCGCGTGGTCTATTCGGCAACACGTAGCTGTGTGGACACCGTTATTATCGATGGCAGCATTGTACTCAAAAATCGTAAGATTCAGACGATTGATCGTGGCATTGTGCTGCGTGAGTCGGATAAGAGCATTGCGAGATTGATGAAGCGCATCTGATCGAAGGAAACTTATGCGATTCCAGAAAGGATGGAGACCGATATGGAAATGCATGATCTGTGTGCAATCGCAGCCCGTGATACGCGCTGCGTGCTCGCAACAGCGATCAAGGTAGAGGGTCATGCTTACCGTAAGCAGGGAGTCTCTATGCTGTTGACTGAGGATGGGCAAATGTATGGCAGTATCAGTCCGGGATGCCTGGAGAGTGATCTTCAGGCCCGGGTAAGCCATGTGCTGGATACACTGCAAATGGAATTTGCGGAGTACGACATGCGTCCCGAGGATGATCTGTCCTGGGGTGAGACGGTTGGCTGCGGTGGACTTGTTGTTGTGCTGCTTGAACCTGTGTGTGGTGAACTCCGACATACGTTACAGAAGATGCATGAGTGTTTTCAATCCGGCGTTTCAACAGCGTTAACCCGAACGTTCCAAAATGATTACACAAGGGTTCAATATGGCTTGAGACGGATTGAACCAGCGGGTACCGGGCGCCAGCCAATCTTGCGTCCTTCGCTCGTCCCTCCTCATGATCGCGTGGCGGATTATAATCCAGCTTCATTGCAGGTTAATGTACAGCATAGCAGTGGAAATACCAAGCATGAACATACGGGATCAACACAACATTCTCCGGATATACCTCACCTTATGCTTGTACCTGAAGTGGTACCTGCTACGTCAAATGGATCTCAATCTTCCCATCTATCCGGTGATTCACAACATATCTCTGATGCTGAGGCTGAAATATCGACAAACGATACGGTTTCAACGAATCCCTGGGACCTTCCGCAACAACTCACTTCGCTGTACAAACCTAAACCTCGCCTTGTTATCATCGGAGCCGGGAATGATGTTATTCCTGTTGCCAGACTCGCCTGGTCTGCAGGATTCCGTGTAGTGGTAGCCGATTGGCGAGAGTCCTTGTGCACCTCGGACCGGTTCCCAGGAACCGAACTTGTGCTGGGTTTCCCGCGTGAGATCATGCCTCTGTTAAACATAAACTACGGAGATTATCTGATTCTGATGAGTCACAATTTCCCCCGCGAACGTGAACTGTTAGAGATGCTAGTGGACTGTGATTATGCCTATCTTGGCATCATGGGTTCCAAAACACGAACAGCCCGTCTACTGGAGGGCTTACCACCGTTGAAATATGTGCATTCTCCCGTTGGTTTGAGCATCGGAGCGGACGGTCCGGAACAGATCGCCATCAGCATTGCAGCGGAATTGATCGCATGTAAACATAAGGTTTCTTCCTTAAGTTCCGAGTTCGGGCAGAAGGGGAGCGTTGCACATGCGAATGACGGGCATAGTTCTGGCGGCAGGTAAGAGTTGTCGCCTTGGTCGAGATAAACTCTCGGTTGTCATGCCAGACGGCAGGTCACTGGCTGCATGGTCACTGGAAGCTGCACTGAATTCGGAGCTGGATCAAGTGATCTGTGTAGTCAAACCGGAAGATTCATTGGCATGGCTGCCTATAAAATGGGTTGATTCAGCCGCATATGCTTATCATGCCACAGCACGACTTCGAATTGTGGCCTGTGCAGACTATGCTTGCGGCATGGCCAGTTCTCTTCATTCTGGCGTATTGTCGGCTATGGAGTACAAACCGGAAGGCATTCTCATGTTACTGGGTGATCAGCCTTTATTACAAACGCAGGATATTAATCGGGTGACCACAGCACTGGCTACCCACAAACTGTGTGACTATGTCGCAGCTACAGACGGTGAGGGAGGCAAGCCGCCCGTTGCTTTTCGCTCCCATATGTTCGGACCTCTGTTGTCTCTGCATGGAGATGAGGGGGCACGCAAGATTATGCGCAGCGCTAACTATTCCGGTGTACATGTACCACTGTCTGAGTCCTGTTTCTGGGATGCGGATACAGAACCGGAATTGGAACGCATTTTGAATCATGTATATGAATCGGAGCAGACAGACTCATGAACAGGAGAAGATGAATAATTATGTTTAATTTAATGACATGAACAGGTCAGCCAGGCAGTCTGGTTGGCCTGTTTGTCTTCTTTTATCATGTGATGAAAGAGAGTCTGTGTTAGCTTTCGATAGATCATAATGCATCAAGCACAAATAGAACGCAGGTTTTATACATTTATCCAAAACGATGTGAAGGTAATTGACGTTGCTGCTGAACTCTCATATGATTTGAAGAATTATCTGGATCAGACGGTTGAATTTCCTGCCCAAGGAAGAGAGAGAAAGGGGATGCAGCGATGGTAACACCGGCATACGGTTCTGGAGCATTGCCATCGGTATGGCAACCTGAGAACCTGCAAGAACTGCACACGTTGAGAAGTAGACTCAAGGGGATATGTTGTTTCACCGCAGGTGGAACATTGCTACGAACCCAGTGGGAGGGCGGCTTGGTTCCAGCGCCTGAACACATGATAAGCCTGGCTCGTATTCCTGAAATGAGCGGTATATCTATTCTTGGAGATGAGATTGTCATTGGAGCAATGACCCGATTAAAGGAATGTGCTGCACAAGCGTTGCTGCATCAACTGCCGATCCTGCAAGAAGCGGTGAATGCAATTGCGGCCCCTTCCATTCGTAATGTGGCAACCATTGGCGGGAATATTGTGTCCGGAGTAGGGGATACGCTGCCTGCTTTGCTTGTATATGATGCGAAGCTGCACTGGTTGACGGATAGCGGAATTGAGATCCGCAGTGTGTCTTCCTGGCTTCAGGGTGGACGGGATGGCAGCCGTAATCCAGGGGATGTATTAATCTCGATTCATATCCCGATGATACCGTCCTCTCTGCTTAATGTGGACAGTGGGCATAGGCCTGCTGTACGAGAAGTTTCCTTTTACCGCAAGTTGGGTCGACGGGAGACGTTCAGTGCATCGCTGGTGACGGTTGCGTTGTATGGAGAGATTGATTCGGATAACCGCTGGACCAAGATTGCGATTGCTGCGGGCGGGGGTTCAGGCATGGCGATGCGACTTCTGGAGTCGGAACAACAGCTTCTTGGTAGTGAAGCTACTGTCATGCAAGCCGCGACTCTTGCAGCTGCAGTGGCTAGCGAATTTACGACTTATGGTGATGCATTTGCAACAGAACATTATCGCAAACAGACCGCAGCCAACATGCTTGGCGCCGGGCTATGGGAGGTACTTCACGAATAGATTGATGGGATCAAGCACAGGGGGAGAGGGATCATGCTGCTGAATCGGAAACAGAGCGGGAAACGCTGGCACCTGCGGCCAGATGGGGCACCCAAAGTAACAGGCCAGCTTCATTATCTGACGGATATGACGCTACCTGACATGATTCATGGCAGAGTATTGCGAAGCGAATATCCTTATGCACGGATATTGTCTATAGATACTTCGGAAGCTGAGGCGTTGGAAGGTGTCTATGCGGTTTTGACCTCCAAAGATGTGCCTGGTCTGAATCGTTTTGGTATTGCGACCCCGGATCAGCCCGTGTTCTGCGAGGATATTGTGCGTTATGTTGGTGACGCCATTGCAGCAGTTGCTGCGGATTCTCCGGAACTTGCGGCACTTGCGCTGGACGCGATTCGCGTAGAGTATGAGGAACTCACTCCGCTGAATAGTACAGACGCTGCGTTGGCTCCCGGCGCACCAGAGCTGCATGAGCACGGTCCAGGTAATGTGCTGCATCGCACGGAGATCAAACGTGGAGACGCAGAGCAAGCCTTTGCCACTTGTGATCATATCGTGACTGAGACGTATTATACGCCTCGCCAGATGCATGCGTATATGGAGACAGAAGGTGGCCTGTTTGTCCCGGATGAAGAGGGAAGGCTGAATGTATACGCGGCAACGCAACATGGCTATAAAGACCGGATGCAGCTTGCGCGCATTATTGGCTGTCCTGAAGAAGATATCCGGGTGGTGTCTTCACCGATTGGTGGTTCATTTGGGGGAAAAGATGAACTCAACGTACAGCCCTATGGTGCACTGCTGGCCTTGAGATGCGGGCGTCCTGTGAAAATGCATAATTCACGTAAAGAATCTGTACATGCAGGATTGAAACGGCACCCAATGAAGATTGAAATGCAAACTGGCATGAGTCGAGAAGGTATCATCCAAGCGCATCGTGTCCGTATTACAGCAGATACGGGAGCGTATGCCACACTGGGTGCACCGGTGCTGAACTTCTGTACTGAGCATTGCCTTGGACCCTATGCCATCCCTCATGTGGATGTGGAAGGTGTGTCTGTGTATACCAATAACGGGCTGTCAGGTGAGTTTCGCGGATTTGGCGGGAACCAGGCGATTTTTGCCATGGAAGGCCAGATGGATCGGCTTGCAGAAATCATGAACATGGACCCTTGGGAGTTCCGCAGACGTAATATGCGGGAAAAGAATGATCCCGGACCGCTGAATCAACGGATTCTGGTCACGGATGGACTGTCCCAAGTATGGGAGGCATTGGATCGCTCCGAACTGTGGCAAAAACATCAGCAACCCCCGGCAGATCCTGCTCTGCCGCCATGGATCAAGCGTGGAGTCGGAGCAGCCATCGCCATGCACGGTGCAGGGCTGGGATACGGGATTCCGGACCCTGCGGGAGGTCGTCTGTCCCTGAATAACGAAGGCAAGATTGAAGTGGCGTTCAGCTACGAGGAATTCGGTCAAGGGCTCATTGCAACGCTGGAAATTATGTTATGTGATCTGTTCCTATGCAGTACATCGGATCTCAGTATCATCATTGGAGATACGGATCGCGTGCCACACAGCGGATCAAGTACAGCTTCACGTTCAACAACGATGGCCTGGATGGCTCTTCAACGTTTGCAGACTCCATTTCGTTCACGTGTTCTCACTGTTGCGTCTGAAATGTCGGGCATTCCGGCAGATGAACTGGTGACAGGGCCTGGTGGTATATGGCGTAAAGGCCAGCTTCCTGCCGAAACTTCAGAAGTAGAATCAGAATCAGGCTTTATAGTTTCGTATGCTGAACTCGCGACGCAGGGCAAAGCCGCTGAATGGATTTTTGATACAAAGTTTGATTACCCAACTACGCCTGACAATGTGGTAGGCGGGCATTATTTGTATACGTATGCGGCGGTTGCGGCAGAGGTGGAAGTGAATACTTTGACCGGAGAAACCAAGTTGCTGGATACACGCCATGTTGTAGCGGCAGGCCCGGTGATCAACCCTATGGGCTTTATCGGACAGATTGAAGGCGGCAGTGTCATGGCACTTGGATTCACGTTGACCGAGGATGCGGTCATGCAGGACAGCCGTTATGTAACCACTAATCTGGATACGTATCTGATCCCAACCATTCAGGATATTCATACCAATCTGGAGGTTGAAGCTATTGAAGACTTGCCCGAAGGTGATGCGTTTGGACCGAGGGGGATTGGTGAGATTGGTTCCGTAGCGCTTGCGCCAGCCATTACAGCCGCAATTCATCAGGCGACAGGTGTATGGGTTAACCGTCTTCCTGTACCGAGGGAACAACTGGTCAGACCTTTGAATGTACCTTTGCAGGAAGGAGTGAGTCCATCATGAGTAAACCACTTGAGAATCACTGGACAGCCGTTGTGAATGGCGAAGAGAAACATCTTGAGATCGCGCAAACGACCCGACTTGTCGATGTGCTTCGGACTCATTTGCAACTAACGGGTACCAAAGTATCCTGCGAAGTTGGTCGCTGCGGCGCATGTATGGTTCTGATGGATGGAGAGCCCGTGAATTCCTGTCTTGTCATGGCTTATCAATGTGAAGGCAGTGACATTATGACGATTGAAGGTCTGCATTGCGAGGAGAAAGGCACTCTGCATCCGATTCAACAGGCTTTTGTGGAGGAAGGTGGCTTCCAGTGCGGCTACTGCACTCCGGGCATGGTGATCTCAACCAAGGCATTACTGGATGCACATCCTGAGCCTTCTCAAGAACAGATTGAAACGGGATTGTGTGGGAATTTGTGTCGTTGTACCGGCTACGGTGGCATTATTCGGGCGGTACGCAAGGCAGGGGAACGCTGTGTGGTAAAGGAAACGTCTGCCGAGGAAACCGTTAGTTGAGCCGTGACGCAGGACGTAGACAAAAAAACAAGGAGAATTGAAGAAACGTTCTTTGAAAAAGCATCCGATCCAGGAATGCTTTTTTTGTTTTTGTAGGTTTTCTGCCAAGTACATTCATCTAACGGGAGATGAAGTTTAGGCCCGAAACTGGTTAGATAATGAATCGTTTTCGAATTGTCTTCAATATTGGTAGGACGATGGACAAATGGCGTTCAAAGTACTGGTACAAAAGAATTTCAAACATTCTCATTCACCATATATTTACAAAAATTGATGCACATGCTATGTTTAAAATGAAAGCGCCATCATGAATGGGTTCATTGACATTTCATTATCATATTTCACTTGGGAAGGAAGATGGAATTGATGAAAAATTTGCTCAAAAAGGCAACCGCAATGATGCTGGCATTGGCCCTACTGATTGGATTAATGACAGCGCCCGTTCATGCAGACACACCACTGTTCACCATCGAAAGCGAAGATGCGCAGCTCACCCCGGATCTTCAAGTGGTTACTTCAATCTATGGGCAACCCAAGCCCGGATTCTCAGGGGCCGGATTTGTCTGGATGCAGAACTCTGGCACACTAACCTTCACAGTTACTGTCCCGGAAACCGGCATGTACGCGATCTCCACACGATATATGCAGGAGCTCAGTGCAGATGGCAGGTCACAAAATTTAATCGTAAATGGTGTTACGAAAGGGGCGTATATGCTGCCTTACACAACAACATGGTCAGACTTCGATTTTGGCTTTCACAAGCTGAATCAGGGTGCCAACACGATTGAGCTGAAGGCTGGATGGGGCTTCGCGTATTTTGACACCTTCACAGTGGATTATGCGGATCTGGACCCCTTGAATGTACAACCAGTTCTGAGTGATCCTGAAGCTACACCGGAAACTCAAATTTTGATGAATTATTTAACGGAGGTATACGGAAACAATATTATTTCTGGTCAGCAAGAAATCTATGGAGGTGGGAATGACGGAGATTCGGAGCTTGAATTCGAATGGATTCATGATCTGACCGGAAAGTATCCGGCAATCCGTGGCTTTGATCTGATGAACTATAATCCGTTGTATGGTTGGGAGGACGGTACAACCGATCGCATGATTGATTGGGTGAATAACCGTGAAGGTATTGCAACAGCTTCCTGGCATATCAATGTGCCTCGTAATTTCAATACGTATGAGCTCGGGGACTTTGTGGATTGGAAAGAGGCTACCTACAAGCCAACAGAAACGAATTTTAATACAGCCAATGCGGTAATTCCCGGTACGAAAGAGTACCAATACGTGATGATGACCATTGAGGATCTGGCAGAACAACTGTTAATTTTGCAGGACAACAACGTGCCGGTTCTGTTCCGTCCATATCATGAAGCAGAAGGCAACGGCGGACTGAACGGGGAAGGTGCATGGTTCTGGTGGGCTTCGGCAGGCGCAGAAGTGTACAAAGAGCTATGGGATCTGCTATATACCGAATTGACCGAGACGTATGGCTTGCATAATCTGATCTGGACATACAACAGCTACGTATACAGCACTTCTCCTGCCTGGTATCCGGGTGATGATCAGGTAGATCTGGTGGGATATGATAAATACAATACGATCTACAACCGTTATGACGGTTTGTCTGGCGTACCGAATGAGGATGCGATTACCTCGATTTTCTATAAGCTTGTTGAGTTGACAGGTGGTACGAAAATGGTAGCCATGACGGAGAACGACACGATTCCAAGCGTGAAAAATCTGACCGAGGAGAAATCAGGATGGCTGTACTTCTGCCCTTGGTATGGCGAGCATCTGATGAGTTCAGCTTTTAATTACCCGGCAACATTGAAAACGCTTTATCAAAGTGATTATGTCATTACGTTGGATGAGCTGCCGAATCTAAAGGTTAACAATCCCAACCCCAGTGCATCCATCACACCTGGAAACGTTGAATTTGACAAATACACACCCAATCAAAGCGATAAAACCGTAACCGTGAATGCAAACGGCAATATGCTAACTGCTCTCCGGGCAGGCAACAATGCATTGACCGCAACGACAGACTATACCTTGAACGGAAGCACATTGCTGCTGAAAAAAGCTTATCTGGCAACCCTGCCAGTTGGTGAGCATTCGATTGTTCTGGATTTTAATCAAGGCCAGGACCCTGTGTTAAAAGTCAAAATCGTGGATTCAACACCGAGTACAAATGCTGTGATTTCACCTGTGAATGCAACATTTGATAAAGCGATGAATCCCGCACAGGATATTACCGTATCTCTCACCTTAAACGGCCGTCAGCTTACAAGCATCACAAAGGGGAATGTTACGCTTGTATCAGGTCAGAATTATACAGCATCCAGCTCTGCTGTAGTTCTGAACAAATCCTATCTTGCCACGCTTCCGCTGGGCCAGAACGTGTTGACCTTTCACTTCAATGGAGGAAATAACGCTGTGTTAACGGTGAATGTGGTAGACAGCACGGTTACTGTGCCAGCAGGGGATTTGACGATTCAAGCTTTTAACGGCAATACAAGTGCATCGACCAACGGCGTATCACCCAAGTTTAAGTTGGTCAACTCAGGCAATTCGGCTATTCCGTTAAGTGATGTAAAAATCCGGTATTACTATACAATTGACGGGGAGGAAGCTCAGAGTTTCTGGTCCGACTGGGCCAGTATGGGTAGTGCGAATGTAACCAGCCAATTCGTTAAACTGGCGACTCCAGTTGCCGGTGCGGATCATTATCTTGAAGTGGGCTTTACAAGTGCGGCGGGATCACTGAATGCGGGCCAGAGCGCAGAGGTTCAAGCACGCTTTTCCAAAAACAATTGGACGAATTACACACAGACTAACGATTACTCGTTCAAGGCATCTGGTAGTCAGTTCGCAAACCATGATAAGGTTACCGGGTATGTGAACGGTCAGCTTGTGTGGGGAATTGAGCCGTAAGGAAGAGAGAACGGTTAATGGGCTGGATCAGGGATTGAACCTCTGATCCAGCCTTTTTATGGTGTAGATGGTGTACATTCGCTAGATCGAATGTTCTTTTTCATGCTCAGTGTGTGACGATGTATCCATGTCTGTCAATATGCGATCTATTATCCTTTTCGTATGGCCCATGATGAACTGAAGAAGTAGACCTGCACAACATACGGTTAATAATGTACCAAGCCCGATCGGTCCACCAAGCAGGAATGCCAGCATCAAAAATACAAAGTAAATCAATGTTCTCGATACAAATAAGGGAGTTCGAGTGATTTCATGCAGGATTAATGTTAAGCGGTCAATCGGAATGGGTGCGAAATTGGTCTGTAAATAGATTGCCGTGCCGATACTTATAATCACTAAACCAATGACAAAAGTCATTAATTTGCTGTACCAAACTTCGGGTGTGATCAAGGAATCAGATACATAAAGCCATATATCAATCCCCACACCAGTAATGAATGCGGTGACGAGCCCCATAAACTCGGGTTTATGCTGCTTCAAAAGCGAATTGCATCCAATTAACAGGAAAGCAATGATGACCTCCCAGCTACCTACACTTAGCCCTACATGATGGGACAGCCCAACCAGAAGTGCATCAAACGGTGAGGTGCCCAGTTCAGATTGGATGGTAAGGGAGATGCCAAGTGTTAAGATTAGAATACCTGCGACAAAAAGTACATATTTCAAATTCATTCAACCTCTTTTTTTATATTATGTTGCAAATACAACAAAATTAAGCTAAATTCAATGTAGCCCTTTTTTATTGCATTTGCAACAAATGATTCATGATTAACTTGCTAAAGGAATGTGAATATAGATGACGATTCGTATAGAGATATGTACCATTGAACATGTATGTGAACTACAGGAGATTAGTTATGAGACGTTTAATGAAACGTTTAAAGCGCAAAATTCACCCGAAAATATGAAAGCTTATCTGGAAAAGGCGTTTAATGGGGAGCAATTGGAAACGGAACTGTCCATTGTGGATTCACAATTTCTTTTTATTTATGTCAACGATAAACTTGCCGGGTACATGAAGGTGAATATCAATGATGCTCAGTCTGAGAAGATGGGCGTGGAATCCCTTGAGATCGAGCGGGTGTACATCAAGAAAGAGTTCCAAAAACATGGGCTTGGTAAAGTGCTACTCCATAAAGCCATAGAGATGGCAACAGAACATCACAAAACGAATATATGGTTAGGCGTGTGGGAGAAAAATGAAAATGCCATCGCATTTTATGAAAAGATGGGGTTTGTACAGACAGGAGCTCATGCTTTTTACATGGGAGATGAGAAACAGATTGATTTTATAATGACCAAAACGCTACTGTAACTGGATCATCGAGGGAAAAGCTTGAAAGAAAAATGCTATTGAGCAGAATTCTTTCGGGCTTTTTTATGTTTTGCCAGAACCGTTGAATCATTAAATGAAGAAATCGACGAAAAATAATACATAATAAATATTATGTAAACTTATTATTTTCGATGCCCCTCATAAGCTGCATCTATGGCTTTAGCAAAAGTTAAAGGCCTGATTAATACATAATTGACTGTATAAATTAGCTCAATAACCGTCAAGGGAGCAGGCTGATCTCAAGGATTATCATTGCAGTTTATTAGTTTATTTCTGCGTTGGGGCAGCCAGTCGAAAATCGTTTTCGTTTGTAGGCTATTAGATAGCGTTACGTTCTTAATAATCAGTATATAAGTTGTATATACCTCATGTTAAAAGAACTTTTTGCACATGAAACGGACGTGTTAATCCACCATGTTGAATTATTTAGTTTTAGAGCGGAAAATGGAAAATAAAATTAATATTTCAAGTAATAAATCAGGAGGATTGGACTCTTAAAACCAGCCGAAAAAAAAGTGAAATTGATCAAAATATTAATTGGATAAATAAGGTATAAAGCGTTCGAAAGGCGCTACTACGCCTTTTATAGATCAATTTCATATGGATTTGCGATGGATTTAGTACCGCTTTCACGTTATGCTTTTGGAAATTGGAAAGGAAGTGGGAAAAATGGAACGCGAACTGGCGTTGGAAATTGTCAGAGTAACAGAATTGGCTGCGTTAGCTTCAGCACCCTGGATGGGACGAGGCGACAAGAACAGTGCAGATGAAGCGGCTACTTTGGCCATGCGCGCCATGTTCGATTCCGTGTCCATTCGCGGCACGGTGGTAATCGGTGAAGGAGAAATGGATGAAGCACCCATGTTGTACATCGGCGAGGAAGTGGGCAACGCTGAGGGGCCTGAGGTTGACGTGGCTGTAGACCCGCTCGAAGGTACAGAAATCGTGGCCAAAGGACTAAACAACGCTCTATCGGTTATTGCAGTGGCGGGAAAAGGTAACCTGCTCCACGCACCGGACATGTATATGGAGAAACTGGCGGTAGGGCCTGCACTTGTAGGCAAAGTTAGCATTGAAGACCCGGTTGAAGTCACACTGGAGAAAGCCGCTGCCGCATTGAACAAAAACATCTCGGATCTCACTGTGATGATTCTGGATCGTGTACGACATGAGAGCACAATTAAGACCCTGCGCAAGGTTGGCGTGCGGATCAAGTTCCTCAGTGACGGTGATGTTGCGGGTGCGATGGCACCGGCCTTCCCCGAGGCGGGTATTGATCTCTATGTCGGATCTGGAGGAGCGCCAGAAGGTGTGCTGGCTGCCGCAGCGCTATCTTGCCTTGGGGGTGAGATTCAAGGTCGTCTGATGCCTGCCAACGCAGACGAATTCCAGCGCTGCTTGCAGATGGGAATTGATAATCCTTACAAAGTGTTAACGATGCAGGATATGATCGGCACAGAGGATGTCATTTTTGCCGCAACAGGTGTGACGCCAGGTGAGATCTTGGGAGGGGTACGATATCTTGCGGATGATAGAGCCGAGACGGATTCGATTGTTATGCGTGCCAAAACCAAAACAATTCGGTTTATTCGTTCCCAACACTTCCTGCCTAACAAAGAAGTGCTGCACAAAGTAAGACAGCTCCAATCCACGCCAGAACCCTCGGATCGCATTCCCAGTCATGTGAAAACAATGGAGCAGGCTGAGTTTAGTCAATCCTCCGTTGATCTTGGCGTTACAACGACGTTGTGAGCTGCACTCCCCATTATTGAACAAATAGGATCAACTGAAATCGTTGTAGTGACTTTGATAAGTACCTTGAACCCCTAAGGTTACAGGGCACGGATTCAATGAAAGTACCATCTCTGGCAAGATAATAATGAGGGCTTGGATTAACCCAAGCCCTCATTATTTTTTATGTTAAAAGCATTGACAACGGTTACATGGCATGAGAAAATGTACGCGCGTACATAAATATCGATTTTTAACCATTTTATGATTAAATGATGAGCTATATATGTTGAACTAATCATTTGCACGATAACGGAGAGGACAGAAAAAACCTGAAAAAGCAAAGCGTTCGCCTAAAAGCTTTCTGGAAGAAAGCTGCATCGGAAGCATACGCTATCCCCGGATTTTCCCCTTTAATAAAAAGGAATCGAAAAATCTGGGGGTAACAGCGATTGGAAGGTTGTTCTGTCATCGTAGTGCCCGTGTAAATAATCTTTAGTTTAATTTATATAAAAGGGGGTGAAATTCATGGCATCTCGTAAAGAAGTGGCTGATCTTGCGGGTGTTTCCGAGGCGACGGTCTCCCGGGTGCTTAATGGGGTAGGTCCTATTAAAGAAGAGACACGCCGCAAGGTTCTTGAAGCTTCCGAACAGTTAGGCTATGTGCCCAGCGCTCTTGCTCGCAGTTTTGCCAGAAGTAAAAGCGGGAACCTTGGCGTAGTATTGCCTTATGTTCCGAAGGCGCATCTGTTCTCGGCGTATTTTTTCTCGGAAATGCTGAGTGGGATTGGAAGCAAAGCCAGAGACAATGGCATGGACCTGCTGGTTATGTTCCGGACACCCGGTGAAGTAATGAATTATACGGATCTGTTCCGGCGTCAGAAAGTGGACGCTTGCATTATCCTTGGTGCCAGAGATGATCATGAAGAACTGGCGGCTATGCAGCAGCTTCACCGGGAAGGACACCCGTTCTGTGTCATGAATCAGCATTTTGAGGGCCAATCGTTCACGGAAGTGGATGCGGATCATGTGGAAGGAAGCAGGCTTGCCATACGTCATCTTACGGATCAAGGGTATCGCAAAATCGCTTTTCTCAATGGTCCGGACAGCTATTCCAACAGCCAGGAGCGAATGAAAGGTGTCCGTCTTGGCTTACAAGAAGCAGGTATGGAGCTGGACCCGAGTCTATTGCTTGAGGGGAATTATAGTAGACGGAGTGGCATTGAGGCGGCATCGATTGTAGCAGATCGGTTACATGAGATTGATGCTGTATTTGCGGCCAATGACCGGATGGCTATTGGGGTCATGCATGGTTTGCGTGAGCGGGGAATCCGGGTGGAGGATTTTCCGGCATTTGTGGGTTATGACGACTCCGATGCCGCCGAGATGGCGGTTCCGCCGCTGAGCAGCGTCAGGGTTCCGTTTTTTGAGATGGGTGAACTTGCAGCATCAAAGCTTATGCATGGGTCTGTGGGTGACACGCATAAAGCGAATAACTCTGTTGTAGCGGTAACCGAATCAGCAAGAGCGTTGCTGCCTACCGAACTGATCATCCGTGCTTCTTCTATCCGTCAATAGTTTATTGGTGCACATATTGAAAGACTTTTTATTATTCCAAAGGAGGAAATGATCATGTCAAATCGTCTTCGTGTCGGAATGGTTGGATACAAATTTATGGGGAAGGCCCACAGTAATGCCTATCGCAGTCTGCCGATGTTTTTCCCGTCTGCTCCGCTGCAGCCTGAGATGTCTGTGATCTGTGGACGTAACGAGCAGGGAGTGCAGGAGGCAGCAAGTCAGTTCGGCTGGTCCGAGAGTGTGACTGATTGGCGTGAACTAGTGAAGCGGGATGATATTGATCTGATTGATATTAACGCGCCAAGTGATGCCCACAAGGAAATTGCGTTGGAAGCAGCTCGTCAGGGCAAACATCTGTTTTGTGAGAAACCACTTGCCCTGTCGCTTGCGGATTCGCGTGAGATGCTTCAGGCAGCAGAGGATGCTGGAGTCGCCCATATGGTCGGGTTCAACTATCGTTTCTCACCAGCGGTGCAGTTGGCCAAAGATCTGGTAGAGAGCGGACGATTGGGTAAAATCTATCATTTCCGTGCGTTTTTCCTTCAGGACTGGATCATGGACCCTTCGTTCCCGCTGGTATGGCGTTTGCAAAAAGAAGTGGCTGGTTCCGGTTCCCATGGGGATCTGGGCGCGCATCTAATTGATCTGGCTCGTTTCCTTGTTGGTGAATTCCAGGAAGTTATCGGCATGAGCGAAACTTTTATCAAAGAACGACCACTTGCAGCCGAGATGACCGGGCTGAGTGCAAAGGGCAGTTCAAATGCGGATGCACCGAAAGGAGAAGTGACCGTCGACGACGCGACGTTGTTCTTGGCACGATTCGCAGGAGGTGCGCTGGGCAGCTTCGAGGCTACACGTTTTGCAGCGGGGCATCGTAGTACAAACTCGTTTGAGATTAACGGCAGCCTCGGCAGTGTACGCTTTGATTTTGAACGGATGAACGAACTGGAAGTGTACTTTACAAAGGATGAAGAGGACGTACAGGGATTCCGCCGTGTACTGGCAACCGATCCGGCACATAAATATGCTGAAGCTTGGTGGCCTGCCGGACATACGATTGGATTCGAGCACACGTTCACCCATGAAATGCTGGAGCTGGTGACAGCGATCTCTGAAGGACGACAACCATCACCGAGTTTCCACGATGGGGTCGCTTGTCAGGCTGTACTGGAAGCGGTAGAACGTTCGGTAACAGAACGGCGCTGGGTGACGCTTGAAGAGATGTGAGCAAGCAAGACAGTGATGTCAGGAATAGGGTTGAACACAACTAAACTAGGCGAAAGCGAGTGAATAAACGATGAGTAAAGCACTGATTGTATGGGGCGGCTGGGATGGACATGAACCGGAGCAGGTAGCAGCGATTTTTGAGCGTATTTTGAAGGAAGAGCAGTTTGAGGTTGAAGTCTCAAATACGTTGGATTCTTATGCGGATGCAGAGAAGCTTCTGGGTCTGGATCTGATCGTGCCGTTGTGGACGATGGGACAGATTGAGCAAGAACTCGTCAATAACGTATCCGCGGCTGTTCAGAGCGGTGTGGGCTTGGCTGGTCTTCATGGCGGGATGTGTGATGCCTTCCGAAATAATGTAGACTGGCAGTTTATGACGGGTGGACAATGGGTTGCTCATCCAGGCAATGATGGTGTGGAGTATATGGTGAACATGAAGCGTGGCTCTAGCCCGTTATTGGATCATATTGAAGATTTTCAGGTGAAAAGTGAACAGTACTACCTGCACGTAGACCCGGCAGTGGAAGTGCTGGCAACAACTCGTTTTCCAGTGGTGACAGGGCCGCATGCGGCGAATGGACCGGTAGATATGCCGGTTGTCTGGACGAAACGCTGGGGCGCTGGGCGTGTATTCTACAACTCACTGGGACACCATTCAGACATTGTAGACATGAAACCCGTGACTGAAATGATGCGCAGTGGATTCAAATGGACAGCAGCAGGTAAAGAACTTGCCAAGAGTCGAGTAAGTTCAGCAACCGAAGTGTACACAGGTATGGCGGACAACCAGAACTAATGAGATTGTAGTTTGATTGCAAACGTAACTTCAGTGTTAACCATTCATCCTCAATGGATAAACCATTTCTGATCCACGGCGAAGGGAGCCCCAGGTATGAAAACAATGAAAGTAGGCATTATTGGCTGCGGTAAAATCAGTGGAATTTATATGGAAAACTGTCACCGGTTCGAGGTGCTGGAACTTGTTGCTGTTGCGGATCTCGACCGGAAACGTGCCGAGGAGCAGGCAGCAGCCTATAACGTGCCTAACGTATACAGCGTCGACGAAATCTTGGCTGATCCCGAGATTGAGCTGATCATCAACCTGACCATTCCTTCCGTTCATGCGGATGTATGCTTGCGTGCGCTTGAATCTGGTAAACATGTTTATGTAGAAAAACCACTCGCTGTTACCCGTGAAGAAGGGCAGGCCGTGCTCGAAACAGCCAAGCGTAAAGGATTGCTCGTGGGCTGTGCACCAGAAACGTTCTTTGGTTCAGGCATCCAGACTTCACTTCAATTGGTTGAGGAAGGGGTCATCGGTAAGCCGGTAGCGGCGACCGCATTTATGATGAGCCGTGGTCATGAGCACTGGCATCCTGATCCGGAGTTTTATTACGCCTCTGGTGGTGGGCCAATGTTTGACATGGGTCCGTACTACCTCACGGCATTGATCCAACTGATGGGCCCGATCAAGTCGATCGCAGGCATGACAGGTAAAGCCATGGAAGAGCGTACGATTACGAGTGAGAAAAAGAGAGGCCAGACGGTTCCCGTCGAAATTCCAACTCACGTTACCGGTCTGTTACAGTTTGAACAGGGAGCCATTGGCACACTGATTACGAGTTTTGACGTATTTGGCGGAAGTGCATTGCCACCGATTGAGATATATGGCACGCACGGTACATTGCAGGTACCTGACCCCAATACCTTCGGCGGTCCCGTTCGTTACCGTTTGTTAGGTGAACATGAATGGACGGAAGTTCCACTTCTCCCAGGATATCAGGAAAATACACGCGGCATCGGTGTGGCAGATATGGCCTATGCAGCCCACAGCGGACGTGCACACCGGGCGAGCGGGGAATTGGCATACCATGTTCTTGAGGCCATGTGGGCATTCCACGATTCATCAGATGAGCAGACGTTCTACCAGATGAAAAGCTCCTGTCAGCGCCCGGCTGCATTGCCGGTGGACCTGCCATTGTATACATTGGATAAGTAAGATAGCCATTATTCTTTATATCATGACGAACAGCCCCTTTTCCTTTAAACCAGGAAAGGGGCTGTTTTTTATTAATTAAAAAAATCTGGGGATAACAGCGGATCGAAGGTTGTTCTGTCATTGGAATGTCCAGTGTAATATTCTTTAGTTCAATTTATATAGCCATTTAGGGCTCAAATCCCGCCTGACTGATCCAGATTTCATCCTCGGCAAAATAGTCTTTCATCCGCTGAACCACAGTCTGATACGCATCTGGATGATACCAGTGCTCCATCCCTACTTGCTGATAGAGCGACTCCATACCGAGTCGACGGGTGCGCTTGCCCTCGCTACCATCGCCCATGAAATAATCGTCAATGCATACACGCTGAACCAGAGGTCTCAAGATGGCTGCAAACTGTTCACTGCTGGGTAACACGGGAGCAATCGCAACCTGCGTGGGTATTCCGGCATCCCGCAACTGTTCCAGTGCACGTAATCGGCCTGCAATCGGGGGAGCGGAAGGACTGAAATGCTTGCGCATATCGTCCAGATCCGTCTCCACCGTCATGCTGACCCGAACCCGGTCACCTAACTGCTGTAGCAGATCTATATCCCGTGTAACGAGTGGACTGCGGGTCTGGACTAATACAAAATCGGGTGGATGCTGTACCATCGTTTCAAGTAATGAACGCGTGATACACTCCTTGTACTCAGCGGGTTGATATGGATCGGTACTGGATGACATGAAAAGAGTGACTTTCCCTTTCCTCAGGGCACGCTGCAATTCTCTTGCGAACACTTGGGAGGCCTCCTGTTTCACATCAACCCAGCTTCCCCAATCCTCTTTGCGAAACAAGGAGACAGGCATCTGTCTGACATAACAATAGGAACAACCAAAGGCGCAGCCTGTGTAAGGATTTAGCGTATGTGTATAGCCTTTAAGGAACCCTGTCCCCTTGTTGAGTAACGTTTTGGGTACTTTGTAAGTAAGGTTCGTCTTCATAAGTTCTCATGCCTTTCACGGTAATGTGCAGGTGTGAGACCTGTATATTTGCGAAATACAGTAATGAAATAAGCTGAGTTGGGTATACCGACATGGCGGCCAATCTCGGTGACGGTGTGTCTGGTATGTTCAAGCAACTTCCGGGCTTCGGTGATTCGTTTTTCCTGTATATATTGAACCGGTGTGCGGCCTGTAATCCTCTTAAACACACGATGCAGATGATAAGGACTGCCATGACTTACGGTGGCAAGGACATCCAAGGTTAGAGGTTCGGCATAATGATGTTCGATGTAATCCGTGATCCCGTATATCCACTCCTGATCAGGTACCCGCTCGCCTGTAGGTTTACAACGTTTGCAGGGTCTGAACCTTCGTGCCAATGCTTCTTCAACATGTTGAAATATCAGCACATTTTCAGCTTTGGGTGCTCTGGACTTACAGGAAGGTCGGCAGAAAATGCCCGTTGTCTGCACGCCGTAAAAGAACGTTCCATCATAAGAATTATCGTTGTGGATGATGGCATGCCAGTATTTTTCATCTATAGCTTCGGGCAGTATGCGATCTTGATCTGGACTTTCCACGGTAATCACCTCATCTTTAATTATACCCCTGATTCCAAGCGATTGACGAAGTTTCAACTTAAAAAGCAAGATATCGATATTTGGGATAAAGTACCTTCCTTCAATCTGAACGAAATATGAGCTACAATATACAGGATGGTATAAAGGTTATATAGGTTCAACTAAAACTTTCTACACGAGAACGGAGAGGACAGAAATAACGTGAAGAAGCGAAGCGTTCGCCTAAAAGCTTTCTGAAAGAAAGCTGCTTCGGAAGCATACGCTATCCCCGGATTTACCCCATTATAAGCGGAATCAAAAAAATCTGGGGATAACAGCGATCGGAAGGTTGTTCTGTCATCGGAGTGGTAAGTGTAAATATTCTTTAGTTGAACTCATATAGAACTCAAATGAAATTTATAGATGAAAGAGGTAGGTAGGCATGGTTCGTTTTGGCGTAGTGGGTACCAACTGGATTACGGAAAGGCTTCTGGAAGCCGCAGCACAGGTTGAAGGATTCAAATTAACCGCCGTGTATTCAAGAACTGAAGATAAGGCTAACGCATTTGCAGATAAATATGATGTTGAACACCGCTTCACCGATCTGGAAGAGTTGGCGGCAAGTGATGTGATTGATGCAGTCTACATTGCAACACCAAATACGGTTCATGCAGAGCAGGCTGAGCTTTTTCTGAGAAACGGTAAACACGTATTGTGCGAGAAACCTCTGGCTGCAAATAGCGCCGAAGTTCGGAGTATTATCGATACAGCACGAGAACATCAGGTTCTGCTCATGGAAGCGATGAAATCGACCCTTGTTCCCCAGTTCAAAATGGTGCAGAAGAGCCTGCATAAAATCGGTCCTGTCCGTAAATATGTAGCAGGATACTCTCAGTATTCTTCGCGTTACGACAAGTACAAAGAGGGGATTGTCCTGAACGCATTCAAGCCTGAACTCGCTAATGGGGCGTTAATGGATCTCGGTGTATATTGTCTCTACCCATTGATTACGTTGTTTGGTGCACCTAACCGGGTTCAGTCCCAAGCGATGATGCTGGAATCTGGCGTGGATGGACAGGGCAGTGTGCTGCTGGACTATGATGGGATGGATGCGGTCGTTACATACTCCAAAATCTCCAATTCTCATGTACCAAGCGAAATTATGGGGGAACTGGGCAGCATCATCATTGACAAGATTGGCTCACCAGAACATGCAGAGATACGATACAATGACGGTACGGTGGAGCAGCTCACAGTCGAACAAAACCATCCGGCGATGTATTATGAAGTGGAGGAGTTCGTGAATCTGGTTCATGAAGGCAAAAAGGAATCTGACATGAACACGTATGAACGCTCTTATGTTACGATGCAGGTCATGGATCAGATTCGGAAGCAGATTGGACTTGTGTTCCCTAACGATTGATTCAAGAGCAGGAAAGGTAGCTGAGACGAGATGAGAAGAGATGAGCAGAGCAACAATAGAGATGAGCTGAAGAACAGCGGAGAAGATCAGCAGTCCAATGATTCTGGTGGTTTGGAACTGTCACAGATTGTTTTCATCGGAAGAACCTTCGAGGAATATATGAAGATGTTCAACCTGACGGTGGAGGATCTTACAGGCAAGTCCATTCTGGATTGTCCAGGCGGTGCTTGTTCATTTAGTAGCCAGGCGCGCAACTTGGGTGCCAACCCCATGGCCGTGGATATGGCCTACGAATATGAGATCGACGAGCTTGAAGTAAAGGGATTTCAGGACATTGAGCATACGATGAAACAGATGGAACCGGTGCAAAGCATATATGTGTGGGATCAATTTGGATCAATCCAGGGGTTAAAGGAAGAGCGAACTCGTGCCATTACAGATTGCGTCGCAGATATGAGAATGTTTCCTGACCGTTATGTGGCGTCTGTGCTCCCGGATCTACCCTTTGCGGATGAACAATTCGATCTGACGTTATCCGCCCATTTCCTGTTTACGTATGCGGATCGATTGGATGTTGATTTTCATGTTGCAACCGTGATGGAACTGCTGCGTGTGACCAAACGAGAGGTTCGCATTTTTCCAACAGTGGATCTGTCTGGCGAACGTTACAAACACATGGATGAATTAAAATTAATACTTGAAGAGCGTGGGTACACGGTATCCGAAGAACCAACTTCATATGAGTTTCAACGGAACGCTAACACCATGCTTCAAATTGTTAAACATAATCGAACATGATAGGAGGTTTTTCGGATGAATAAAGTTCTTATACTTGGGGGTACACGTTTTTTCGGTAAACGTCTGGTAGATCACTTGCTGTGGGAAGGGAAGTCTCAGATCACAGTCGCAACTCGTGGTAAAACGGATGTCGATTTCGGTCCCGAAGTGAATCGAATTAAGATGGATCGTGAAGACCCGGAATCACTGGCAGAGGTTGCGCAGACAGACATGTGGGATGTTGTGTACGACAATATCTGTTATTCCCCAGATGCGGCGAAAGCGGCATGTGAAGCTTTTGCAGGTCGCACCAAAAGATACGTTCTGACATCCACACTCTCGGTGTACGGTGATCCAAGACCTGGATTTAAGGAAACGGATTTTGACCCGTATACATATCCATTACAGTATGGGAGTGCGGCCGATTTTTCGTATGGAGAAGGCAAACGGCTTGCGGAGGCTGTATTTTTCCAGGAAGCGGATTTCCCGGTTGTGGCGATGCGCATTCCCATTGTACTCGGGATTGATGATTATACGAGAAGACTTCATTTTCATATTGAACATGTGCAAAAAGGAAAACCGATCGGCATGCCAAATCCGGAAGCGGAGATTGGATTTATCAATTCCACCGAAGCGGCAAGATTTCTCGCTTGGCTTGGACATTCGTCCATTACCGGTCCGGTGAATGCAGCTTCCAAGGGCGCGATTACGCTGTCAGCCATGATTCATCTGATCGAGACGGTCACGGGCATGCAGTCCCAGATCCTCACGGAAACCGTAAAAGAAGACATGTCACCCTTCGGAATTGAGCAATCATGGACGATGGAGACGACAAAAGCTGAACAAGCGGGATATACGTTCGAACCTCTGATGGAATGGTTCCCGGGACTCGTTCGTGAGGTCGCTCTTGCATTACAGTCGGAGCGGTAGAAATATCGGCATGGATGGAACTGAATGAAACGACGAACCTGAATGAACCTGACAAACCAATCGGACCGGACAAACGGGTCATTCTAACGAATGAACATCAAACAGGGTGCAACCAGAGGGTAATCTCCGGTGCACCCTGTTTATGTTGTACATTTTTCTAATTTGAACGGGACCTAATCCAGATAAGTGGGACTAATCATTTACACGATAACGGAGAGGACAGAAAAAACCTGAAAAAGCGAAGCGTTCGCCTACAAGCTTTCTGCAAGAAAGCTACATCGGAAGCATACGCTATCTCCGGATTTCCCCTTTAAAAGGGAATGAAAAAATCTGGGGATAACAGCGATTGGAAGGTTGTTCTGTTATCGTAGTGTCAGTGTAAATAATTTTTGGTCCACTTATTTAGTCAATTCTGGTGCTTAACTCTATTCTTGCTCACGTGGAGCAGTAGCTGAAGCCCGTATACGCAGTTCTGACGGTAGAATGACGGTTTGGGCTTCGGAAGGGGCTTTTCCCTCAATTCGGTCAATCAGCATCTGTACGCCCTGAAACCCAAATTCATACGCGGGCTGTGCAGCTACAGTCAGGAAAGGATCAAAAGCAGAAGCCAGATCCAGATCGTCGAAACACACGACGGAGATGTCTTCTGGCACACGAAGTCCACGTTTGCGCAAAAGCCGGATGACCCCAATCGCCAGCATGTTGTTGGCGGCAAAAATGGCTGTTGGTTGATCCGGTTGTGAAAGCAGTCGATCCAGTCCCTCTACATCGCTGAAATCCCGGTACCCGGTACGAAGCACAAGCTCGGGATCGATATCAGCTCCGGCCTCACGTAAACCCGCTACATATCCTTCCTCCCGCAGTCTGGCGGTAGAAACCTCCGAAGAACCATTGACCAGTGCAATGCGCCGGTGTCCCAATTGCACCAGATAGCGGATCAGCTCAATCGCGCCTTCCCGGCTATCTCCGGCAATCATATCTGACGTAATGCCAGGTACGGTGCGGTCCAGAAAGACAAACGGAATGTGACGTTCCTGCAATTGTTTCAGATGAGGGAGAGAACGATCTCCCGCCGGGGCATAGAGTACACCATCCACGCGAGTAGACAGAATCGCATCTACGTAATCCTTTTCCTTATTGTAATCCTCGTCACTATTGCCAAATAAAAGACGGTACCCCCGAAGATGGGCTGCATCTTCAGCACCACGCGCCAGTGTTGTATAAAAAGGGTTGGTAATATCCGTAATCAGAAGGGAGAGCATCTGCGTTCGTTGAAGCACAAGGCTGCGTGCATTGGAGTTTGGGATGTAACCCAGTTCGTCGATCACCTGTTGCACACGTTCACGTGTCGCGGAACTTATGCGGCCTGTATGGTTAATGACCTTGGAGACCGTCATGGCGGAGACGTTGGCTTTTTTGGCAATATCGTAAATGGTAATCATTAGAATCTAACCTTTCCGCAACATAGTCTTACCATTCTATAGGATAATGCCAATTGACAGCAAGATAGGCTCATGCTATGTTAGGGTTACCGATAACCCTAAAGGGTTCTGAACGTCTTTACTACATAAACCATTTTGTTAAATTCGCTCATGCACGTTCCATTATCTCGAATAGAGGAACTACATACATAGCTAATTAATGAAGTGGTTTATTGTCATTTTTAAAATATGTAAACGCATTCAACACTCAAGTAGTGCTTTTGATAATCTGTGTATGCAACTCTTGCGTGCCACCCGGGTATCGGTTCTATCTCCGTCATTATCTCATTCCAAACAATGCATATGAATCAGACAGAAGGTTTCTCAATTCAACCCAAATTCTATGAAACGAATTGAAGGAGGACATTCCAGTATGACACATCAGGATTATCGTTATAAGCAGGCTTTCCCCAAGATTGGTATTCGTCCCACGATTGATGGAAGACGCAAGGGTGTTCGGGAGTCACTGGAAGAGCAAACGATGCGGATGGCGACATCTGTTGCGGAACTGCTTGCAGCCGAACTGCGTTATCCTGACGGCTCCGCGGTGGAGTGTGTTGTGGCCGAGACCTGTATTGGCGGAGTGGCCGAAGCGGCCGCAGCCTCAGAACTATTCAGCCGTTCCAACGTTGGCGTAACGATCACCGTGACACCATGCTGGTGTTATGGTACGGAAACGATGGACATGTCACCATCCATTCCAACAGCCATCTGGGGTTTTAACGGGACTGAGCGTCCAGGTGCAGTCTATCTGGCGGCAGTTCTCTCTGCCCATGCACAGAAGGGGATTCCGGCCTTTGGAATCTATGGAGAGGATGTGCAAGACGGCGGGGATACAACAATTCCCGATGACGTGCGTGAGAAATTGCTCCGGTTCAGCCGTGCGGGGCTTGCAGCCGCTACCTTGAAAGGGCAAGCGTATCTGTCCATTGGATCGGTATCCATGGGGATCGCAGGCTCGATTGTGAACGATTCATTTTTCCAGGAGTATCTGGGCATGCGCAATGAATACGTGGATATGAGTGAACTCACTCGTCGTATCGAAGAAGAAATCTATGACCCTGAGGAGTATAAGCTCGCACTGGCATGGGTGAAGGAGAATTGTAGCGAAGGTCCGGACAACAACGCTGCCCATCTGCAAACAGATCGTAAACGCAAAGAGTATGAATGGGAAACGGTTGTGAAAATGACCCAAATTGTGCGTGACCTCATGGTGGGCAACCCAAGATTGGCAGAGCTTGGGTTTACAGAGGAATCGATGGGCCACCACGCGATTGTATCCGGCTTCCAGGGACAACGGCAGTGGACGGATCATTCTCCGAACGGAGATTTTCTGGAGTCGATATTAAACTCTTCCTTTGACTGGAATGGCAAACGTGCGCCTTATCTGGTTGCAACAGAGAATGATAGCTTGAATGGAGTGTCCATGTTGTTTGGTTCGCTGCTGACACATACGGCACAGATCTTTGCTGATGTGCGTACGTATTGGAGTCCAGATTCAGTACAGCGTGTGACGGGACACCAGTTGGAAGGAAACGCGAAGGATGGCATCCTGCATCTGATTAACTCCGGTTCCGCAGCTTTGGATGGCACAGGACAACAGTCCAGAGACGGGAAGCCTGTCCTCAAACCTTTCTGGGAAATTACAGATGAGGAAGTTCAGGACTGTCTGAAAGCAACATCGTGGAGACCGGCATCCGTAGAATATTTCCGCGGGGGCGGCTATTCAGCGGATTTTCTGACCAAAGGTGGCATGCCTGTAACGATGACACGTCTGAATCTGATCAAAGGACTGGGTCCCGTGTTGCAAATCGCTCAGGGTTACACGGTCGATCTGCCTGAAGATGTGCATGATACGCTGGATCAGCGGACAGATCCAACCTGGCCATCCACCTGGTTTGCACCAGTTCTAACCGGATCGGGAGCGTTTACTTCCGTATACGAAGTCATGAACCAATGGGGCGCTAACCATGGCTCCATCTCGCATGGACACATCGGTGCTGATCTGATTACGCTCGCTTCCATGCTTCGCATTCCGGTCAATATGCATAATGTACCTGAAACGGAAATTTTCCGTCCGCGTGCATGGGGATTGTTCGGTACAAGTGAGCCGGAGAGCGCAGACTACCGTGCTTGCAGTGTGTTTGGCCCGTTGTATCGTTAAAATAAAGTTTCATTCCTGTCAAACGCCATGTTCCTTGTGAAATGAGGTAACATGGCGTTCTCTTGAAAGCTGTGTTCAGAACTCGAATACGGCATATCGCGTAGAGTTAAGGAGGCATGAAAGAATGGGCGATCAAGCAACACATGTGCTTGCTGCCGATTACGGCGCCGGTAGTGGACGCGTAGTCTGGGGTTCTTTTGATGGAAACAGACTCTCGTTACAAGAAGTGCATCGATTCAACAACGAACCCGTGCAGCTGGGGGACGGATTGTATTGGGATTTCTTGCGACTTTTTCATGAATTAAAACAAGGCATTGTGAAAGGGACGCAAGGCATCTCTCCATCGGTCCGTTCTATAGCAGTGGATACGTGGGGAGTGGACTATGGACTGGTGGATGGTGCGGGAAGGTTGTGCTCGAACCCACGTCACTACCGGGAAGCGCGTAATGCACAGTGGATGGAAGAAGTTCTGCACCTTGTGAAAGAAGAAGAACTGTATGCCATGTCCGGCGTTTTGCCGCAGCAGATCAATACCGTATTCCAACTGCTAGGCAGTGTACGAGAGCAGGCCGAAGTTTTGCGTCCGGATGTGCGCATGTTATTTATGCCGGATTTATTTCACTATTATCTATCTGGTCAGCAGGCTTGTGAGTATACGATTGCAAGTACCAGCGGGCTGTTGCATGCAGGCGAGGCGCGTTGGAATGAACATCTGATCGGGCGTCTCGGTATACCGGAAACATTATTTCCAAAGCTCATTCAACCGGGTACCGTGCTGGGCGATTTAACAAATGAGTTGTGCGCGGAGTTACGGACTGGACCGATGCAGGTAGTCTCTGTGGGCTCACATGATACCGCATCTGCCTTGGCAGCAATTCCTGCGATGGATTCAGATTTCGCTTTTATCAGCTGTGGTACCTGGTCTCTTATGGGGGTGGAGCGTGATGCACCTGTATTGGATGACCGAAGTCGTGCATGGGGATTCACCAATGAAGGGACGGTAAGTGGGAAAGTGCGCACCCTGAAAAATCGTTCAGGGTTGTGGTTGCTACAGGAATGCAAACGGCAATGGGAGCGGGAGAATCAACTTTTTACACATGAAGAACTGATTCAATTGGCTACCTTGGCAACGCCGCATCAAAGTTATGTATCGCCGGGAGATGGCGTGTATTTGGCGCCAGGAAATATGTCTGAACGAATACGGCAACAATGCAGTCTCACCGGACAGACTGTGCCTGAAACGACTGGAGCGATTGTGCGCTGTATTCTGGAAAGTCTTGCACTGGAATTCAGACAGACGCTGGATGAACTGCAGTTGATTACAGGTACAAGACCTCGTGTCATTCATATGGTTGGTGGCGGTGTACACAATCGACTATTATGCCAGTTTACAGCCAATGCAGCCGGTGTCCCGGTGGTGGCAGGCCCGGCAGAGGCGACTTCAGCCGGGAATTGCATGCTGCAATTCCTTGCACATGGTGAAGTGAGTAGCTTGGCCGAGGTACGGGAGGTCATGGCTGCTTCCTTTTCCCCCGAGACCTACGAACCTGAGGATACAGAGCTGTGGCAGGAAGCTTATGAAAACTACCAAAGTCTGAATCAAATCAAAAGGTAATGAACAGATTCAATGCAATGAGCATTAACGCAAAATGCTAAAAAGAAAAGTATGAGGAGTGGTGAGCAACATGTCTGAACAGCAAATAAGGGAAGAGTTGACGAAATATGCTTGCAGAGCAGTTGCCCAAGGGCTAGTGGTAGGACCCGGTGGGAATCTGAGCGCTCGCTCTGGGGGAACGATGTTGTTGTCTCCGAGTGGTTATGCACTTGAGGATCTGGAGCCTGACGAATGGATCGCCATTGATATCGAGACAGGAGAGACTCGTGCGGGAGCAACACGCCCTTCTTCCGAAGTATTAATGCATCTGTATAGTTATCGTGTGAATCCTGATATCCAAGCCATTGTGCATACGCATCCGGCATATACGATCGCACTCAGTCTTGTTTTCGATGAATTGCCACACTTGTTCCCTGATCAGTCTGCATTGGTGGGCGATATCGGGTTCGTTCCATATGTTCTGCCAACGACGAAACTTCTTGCGGATGCGGTCTCAGCAAAGGTAGAAGAACATACGGCACTCATTCTCGTCAATCACGGATTGGTCACAACCGGTAAAAACCTCCGCGAAGCCTATTACCGCACCCAGGTGGTGGAAGAGAGCGCAAAAGTATATATGATCGCCAAGGCAGCGGGGGAACCCAAAGTGTTAACTGCTGAAGAATATAAGGAAATCCAATCCCTTGAAAGTGAAGCCTACCGTGTGCAGTTGCTGCAACAACTCAAGTCCTGATAACTGATTCGTGATTTTAAAAGAATGCTACCTACGTTAAGGGCAGATTGCATCCGCCAGTTAAACACTGGCATAAAGGATGTGAAATGCTCTTTTTTAATCTTCATATTGAATTTGAAATGATCAGAATTTAGCTGAAAAAATAAATCTCACTAATTTGATGAGAATTATTGAAATTGCGATGTTTTGAAGTTATACTATCGTTAATCATCAATGAGTAACAACTACGAAGAAGTCAATTAGATAATAATTAAGTAACTAAGAGGGGTGAAATGTTGTGGGTCCTGAGCTAAACGAAATGGAGTTGGAATACGAACTGCTGAAGCAGCTTCGAGACGCGAGCGCTCCCATCGGGGCCAGTACGTTGGTTCATACTTTGGGCAAAACGTATGGTCTGAGTCAGGCAACCATCGGAAGAAGACTTATGGAGATGGATGTTGAAGGTTTTACAGTTCTGGAAGGTCGCAAGGGAAGGACTTTGACCGAGCAAGGTCTGGATCGAATGAAGACGTTGGAAAGAGATTTGCAGCAAAAAAGCGTGAATTCACAGTTAATTCAGATGCTCAACCATTCTGGGGAAAAGGCTCTGTTGGATGTTCTCGTTGCCAGAAGGGCTCTTGAACGGGAGATCGCTTCCCTGGCAGCACAGCGTGCCTCGAAAGAATACATAGTTCTGTTGCAAGCATCGATTGCGAACCAGCATGAATTGCTTTCCAAGAATATTATACCATACGAGGAGGACCGGGAGTTCCACAGATTACTGGCTTATGCTGCGCAAAACCAAATTCTTCTGCATGCGGTTGAACTGGTGTGGGAGACAAGCCGCGATTTTCTGGAGACAGCGTATATTCGCCGGAGAGTAGGAAGTGAATTAGTTGTGGATCATCAGCAGATTCTGGATGCTATTGTAGCGGGCTCTCCGGAGCAGGCTGAAGCGGCAATGGTGAATCATATCAACCAAATGATTGATGATGTCAAACGTTATTTCGCCATGCAAAACCAATAACATTCCTTAGAATGAGACCCTGTGATAAAGGAGTTGAGCTTGTGGACACGATCTACCGTTTAGGCATAGATATCGGAGGTACTTTCACAGATGCGCTGGTGATGGACCATCAGGGCAGGGTGGTTACGGCGCTCAAGACGCCATCGATTGCAGCAGCTCCAGAACAGGCGATTTTTAATGCACTTGATCAACTCAAGGCGAATGGTGTGAACATTCGTGAGATTGATCTATTTGTGCATGGAACCACGCTTGGCGTAAACACGTTAATCGAACGAAATGGTGCAATTACAGGTCTGTTGGTGACCAAAGGATTCCGTGACATTCTTGAAATCCGGCGGTTGCGACTTGAGGATACAACCAATCTATACGGTGACAAAACAGATGCGTTAGTACCGAGACATCGTGTCAAGGAAGTTGATGAACGGGTGATTGCAAGTGGGGGAATACTTCAGCCACTGAATCAGGAACAGCTGCTGCAAGCGGTGGATGAGCTGGTGGAGGATGGTGTTACTGCTTTGGCGATCAGTTTTTTACATGCTTATGTGAATCCTGCTCATGAAAAGCTTGCCGAAGATCTGATCAGGGAACGTTATCCGCAACTGTTCATCTGCCGAAGCAGCGCCATCTGGCCACAACAGCGTGAGTTCGAACGAACACTCGCAACGGCCATGAACGCTTATGTAGGTGACCGGATGGGGTCTTACTTCCTGCGTCTGCAAGAAGGGATTCAGGCATACGGCCTCAAAGCCAACTTGCTGTCCACCATGTCTAACGGTGGAATTATGACGGCTGCCAGAGCGGCTAATGAGCCGGTACGTACACTTCTGTCCGGGCCTGCTTCCGGTGTAATCGCCGCGACCCATATCGCTGAACGAGCTGGCATTCATCAGGTCATCACATTTGACATGGGTGGGACAAGCGTTGACGTTGCCCTCATTGACAAAGAACCGGCCTATTCATCTGAGAACAAGGTTGGAGATTTTCCTGTCATCATTCCTGCTGTTGATGTAACGGCTATAGGAGCAGGTGGTGGTTCAATTGCCTGGCTCGATTCCGTAGGCGTACTCAAGGTTGGACCGCGCAGCGCGGGAGCCAATCCCGGTCCAGCCTGTTATCAGCGCGGGGGAGAAGAGCCGACAACCACAGATGCCTATCTACAGCTTGGTATCCTGCATGCTGACCGTTTCCTTGGCGGACAAATGCGTCTGTATCCCGAACTTGCAGAGCGTACTCTGGGCAACCTGGGAGAGAAGCTTGGACTGAATGCCGAACAGACTGCGCAAGCCATTCTCGATGTGGCAACCGCCAATATGTATGCCCAGTTTTCCCCTCTAATGGCCCGCAAGGGAGTTGATCCTCGAGATTTTACGTTGCTCGCATATGGCGGAGCCGGCCCGATGCATGCTTTTCTGATGGCACGCGAGGTAGGTATCGGCAGAGTGCTGATCCCGCCATCTCCGGGAACACTGTGTGCCATGGGCTGCACGGTCGCCAATCTCCGCAATGATTTCGTTCATACTTTACACAAAAGTACCCAAACTCTGGAGTCTGGTGAATTAAGCTCTCTTTTCACTGAATTGGAAAACCAGGGACGTAGTTGGGTCGTTGAGGAAGCTCGTGGTGGTGTCAAGCTGGACAATATTTATTGCCTATACAGTGCCGATATGCGATATGAGGGACAGGCCTTTGATATAGAGGTCACGCTGACATTGGAAGAAATTGAAGATCCCAAGAAGGCAGGGATTAAATTCCATACGTCTTACCAAAACGTGTTTGGCATCAGTCAGCCAGAGGCAGAGGTTATGTTTGTAAGTCTGAGAGCGACCATTGTTGGTGTTTTGCCTACCCATAACACGGTAGATCCGGCAAATTTGCCATTCGATGAGAGTACAGCGGAAGAACGGATCATAACCTTTGACCATGTACAGCAGACAGCCAAGGTACTGAAAAGGGGACAGATTCCATCGGTGGATGCTCCCATCCCCGGGCCCATTATTGTGGAGGAATATGATACAACGATCTTTATCCCGCCTGGATATAAAGTATACCGGGATGGCCACGGGAACGTGATTGGGGAGGTAGAAGCATGATCGGCGACAAGGTCTTTCTTGAGATTTTTAACAACCGAATTCAAGCTGCCGTAGAAGAAATGGCGAATGTTGTTCTGCGCACAGGATTCACCGCTTTTGTGAAAGAAACGGGCGATTTTGGAACCTACCTCTTATCTCCATCCGGGGAAACGTTCGGGTCACCGCTGGAGACGGGTTACAATCTGTCTCTGGGCATCCCTGCTGCTACGACCATTAACAGCATAGAAGACTGGAAAGAAGGGGATCTCGTCATATGTAATGATCCTTATTCCACTAAAGGCATGGTCACACACCTTCCAGACATTCATCTCATCAAGCCTTATTTTCACGAAGGGCGAATCATCGCTTACGGCATGTGCTTTGTTCATTCATCCGATGTGGGCGGCAAGGTACCGGGGAGCGTATCTCCCAGCGCCTACGATATTCATATGGAAGGCATTCGAATCGCACCAGTCAAGCTGTATGAAGCTGGTGTTCTGAACGAACAGATCCTGCGCATGTTTCTGGACAACAGCCGAATTCCGGAGCAAAATCTCGGTGATCTCAAGGCGCTTATGGCTGCATTAAATCGGGGAGAGCAGCGGCTTGGGGAACTCATTGTACGATATGGTGTGGAGAAAATCGAGCAGGGCATCGAACATTTGCTGGAATACGCCGAGCTGAAGGCACGTGCCATCGTGCAGGATATCCCGGACGGTTCCTATGACTTCTGGGACTATCTGGAGAAAGGACCAGGGGGTTATCCTATCCGGTTGCGTTGCAAAATGACGATCGCAGGCACTGACATTCATCTGGACTTTAGCGGCACCGATCCTCAGGTCAGGGCTTCCTTCAACATTCCTACCCACAACCAACAGGGGCATTATATGCTGGTGCCCGCACTTATTCGTTATTTCCGTACGCTCGATCCAACGATTCCGTGGAATTCGGGCATGATCCGCATGGTGCGAAATTACGCGCCGCCTGCTTCCGTACTCAACCCGGAGCCGATGGCAGCTGTTGGGGCACGCGCCGCGACCTTTATTCGGCTGATGGACGTTATCACGGGAGCACTGGGGAAAGCTCAGGGCAGTATGGTTCCCGCTGCAGGAGCTGGACAGGCCTGCATCGTCATGATGGCGATGACAGATGCATCCGATGGCAAGAAAAAGGTGGGAGTAATTCAGCCGATCTGCGGAGGTTCGGGAGCTAGGCCGATGAAAGACGGCATTGATGGCATGGATTTTGCGGTCGGTCATCTTCGGAATATTCCTGCGGAAACGGTAGAATCCGAGATGCCTGTGTTGATCGAACATTATGGTCTTCGTGCCGACTCGGCAGGTGCAGGAACCTTCCGTGGCGGAAGCGGAATTGATTTATGTGTCAGAATTCTAACACCGGATACGGTGATGACGGCCAGAAACATGGAGCGTATGGAGTTCCAGCCTTGGGGCAGGCTCGGTGGTGGCGTAGGTTCACATGGAGAAGCGATTCTTAATGCTGGGCGCGCAAGTGAGCATCATCTGGGAAGAATTGATGAGCTGCTGCTTCAACCTGGAGAAACGGTTACGTTCTTGTCGCAAGGCGGAGGCGGATATGGTGATCCACTTGAACGTGACCCACGCCTAGTTCTGGATGATGTAAGAAGAGGGCTAATATCCACGGAGAAAGCTCTTGAGTTATACGGTGTTGTGATTGACGGCCTGGAGCTGAACGAGAGAAAAACCGAACAAATGCGAGCCAAGCGATCACGCCAGCAGGAGGGATTCGCCTATGGCAAAGCGCGGGAGCAATTTGAAGACATATGGAGCGATGAGATGCAGGTAACGCTAAATCAGGCCTTGCTGAATGCTCCGCTTGCACTGAGAGACTACCTGAAGCGTCAGACCATGGGCGTTGTAGAGGAGAAGTATAAGGATTCCCTGTCTGTAGATCCACGGGAGATATCCGACATTATGGAAGGTTTACGCCAGCAAATAGGGTTGCATTGATCAAGTGTATGGAGACTATCTAGTTCTGTCATATCGGTAAAACCAACTACATGGATGGGGGAATTTGTATGTTCAAATCCAATAAAAAACGCTTTCTCAGCCTCGCCTCTCTGACACTGGCCGGTATATTGGTGCTTTCGGCCTGCGGTGGAGCAGGCAGCTCAAGTAATACTGCCGGAGAGAGCGACTCTTCAGGAGCAAGCGGAGACAAAGTTAAGCTGACGATGTTTATCTGGGCTGGCTCCAATCAGGATGTTGTACCCAAAGAAGTGGTTGCCGAGTATGTGAAAGAACATCCCAACGTTGAAGTCACCTTTGAGGAATCCTCCAATTCGGTAATGTACCCAAAAATGGTCGCAGGCAAGCAGGCTGATGCCAACAATCCGGTGGTTAACTTCGGTTACTTCAATGCAGATGCGACGGCAAAAGGATTGAATGATGACATGTGGGAGCCGCTGGATACAAGTATCGTGACCAATATCAAGGATATCCCGGAATCCTTCCACAAGCCTGATAATAAAGGTGTGGTCTGGGGCGTTTCGAGCTTTGCCCTGGTGTATAACAAAGACCTGGTGAAAACGCCGCCTACCAGCTGGAACGATCTATGGGATAACGAGGAGTTCAAAGGAAAAACTGCGCTTTGGGACTACATGTTCTATTCCTATATCTCTCCACTGATTGCTACCAAAGGTCAGGAGATTGGCGCATCCTATGATAATCCCGAGCCAGCCTTCCAGTTCTGGGCAGATCGCAGTGACCAGATTGGCACATTGGTTTCATCCAATGATCAGCTGAAGGCGCTTCTGGAGTCAGGTGATGCTCTCATTGCCCCATTCAGTGCCCAGGTTGCACAGACATGGATTGATGGTGGTTCTCCACTGGCCGTAGCATATCCGAGTGAAGGTGCCATCTCCTTCCCGTACACACTTCAGGTCGTGAAGGGTTCGACACCTGAGCAGGCACGTGTTGCAAACGAAATTATTAACGAATTGTTGAGCGCAGAGGCGCTGTCACAATACGCGGAAGCAACGGGTACGCCAGTAACCAGTACGACAGCTGCAGTTCCGGACAAGTACAAGGATGATCCTTCATTCTCCGTCGAAACGCAAAGTAACGGCATTAATCCAGACTGGGATGTGCTTGCACAGAACAGTTCTTCCTGGAAAGAACTATGGGACCGTCTCGTGAAAACAAAGCTTCAATAAAAAGGATTGTTGCCAGAAACACAACGATTCCGGGTTCTGCTCTGGACCCGGAATCGATGGGAGGGAATCAGAGATGAGCAGTGGACAAGAGACCATATCCATTGAAACAAAGGAAGTCACGAAGACCTATGGTGAACGAGTCGCCGTTGATCAAGTAACACTGCAAGTGAAAAAGGGAGAATTCGTTTCCTTGCTTGGTCCGAGTGGCTGTGGCAAAACAACACTGCTGCGCATGCTTGGCGGACTTGAGCAACCGGATCAGGGCACCATTATGCTGGGAGGCCGGGATGTTACCGGCATTCCGGCCTATGGACGTAACAGCAACATGATTTTTCAGCAGCTTGCGCTGTTCCCTCATATGGATGTATTCAACAACATTGCGTATGGGCTAAAGGTGAAGAAGTTACCAAAAGCCGATATCCAACGGCAGGTAGGTGAAATGCTTGATCTGGTCCAGCTCGGAGACTATGGCAGGCGTGCTGTATCCGAGTTGTCCGGGGGTCAGGCCCAACGCGTCGCCATTGCTCGCGCACTGATTAACAGACCGGAAGTGCTGCTGCTTGACGAACCTCTCTCTGCATTGGACATGCAGCTGCGTCTCGATATGCAGCGCGAACTGAAACGGATACAGCGTGAATTTGGCGGAACGTTTATCTTTGTAACGCATGATCAGAGCGAAGCCATGAATATGTCTGACCGAATTGGCGTCATGCGCGCCGGAAAGCTGCTTCAATATGCAACCCCTGATGAAATCTATGAAAGACCAGCTGATAGCTTCGTAGCCAAGTTTATTGGAGATACCAATCTCTTTGAGACGGAAGTGTTAGGACATGAGGTGAATGGAATTCGGGTGGAATGCTTCGGCAAGCCATTACTGGTGAAAGTCAGTGATGGAAATGCTGTACCGAAAGCGGGAGCACAACATTCCTTATCGATCCGCAATGAGTATATTCGACTTGGAGAAGATGCAACTCACTGCCTGAACAAGCTGGATGGACATGTGATTGAAGCGGTGTATGGCGGAGCAAATATTCGATACAGTGTGCAAATTGCTGAGGGTTTTCTAGTTCAGGCCAGTATGCTGCATCAGCGGGGAGCTTCACGTTACAGTCCAGGTGAGCTAATACAAATCGGCTTTGACCCAGAGGACGCGCTCTTGTTATCCGAACCCATTGATGACCGTGTACAGGGGGCAAGAATATGAACCGGATCGCGGAACGGATCGTGAATCTGTATTCCTTTGGAAACCGCACATGGGTAACCCGGTTGCTGCTTCTGTTGCCTGCGCTTGCTCTGATGGGCATCGTGTATCTGGGCGGGTTGATGATCTTTGGCAGATATAGCTTTGATATGTATGAGAATGGAAAGCTTATTCGGGGCTGGGATTTAGGAGCTTATCGTGCTTTTCTGTCCGACCCTTATTATTGGAAGTTGATTGGCACAACGTTTCGCATTGCCTTCAAGGTTACGCTATGGAGTCTTCTGCTTGCATATCCGCTGGCCTATTGCATTGCGGGTCTAAAGAAGCCTGGCATGAAGCAATTGTTGCTGCTGCTCACGTTTCTTCCGCTACTGGTCAGTGCAGTTGTGCGTTCTTACGGATGGCAGCTGTTGCTGTCCAAACAGGGTTTCATGAACTGGCTGTTCATCCGGTTGGGGCTTACCGAGGAAGGATTCAGCATGATATACAACGAGACAGGTGTTGTTGTGGCCCTTGTCCATATTTTCCTGCCATTTATGGTCTTTCCGATCCTGAATGTACTGTCCCAAAGTGACGCTTCCTTAAAGGCAGCTGCTCAGGATCTGGGGGCGGGCAGCTGGAGAACTTTCCTAACCATTACCCTGCCTTTATCGGCAAGAGGTATTGCAAGCGGGGTACAGATTGTGTTCACGTTATGCCTCACCGCATTCACCACACCTCAACTGATCGGTGGCGGAAGAGTCATGACACTTCCGGTGTTTATATACCAGCGAACCTTGGACACCAACTGGCCGATGGCTGCGGTTGCCAGCCTGTTTTTACTTGTGTCTTCCATTGTTGTCTCGTTGCTTGTGAATAAAGGAGCAGAAACGTTGATGTTCCGTCGTTCCCGTAAGGGAGGTCAGGCTTATGGTTAAGTCGAATAGGGGCACCAAGCTGTTGCTCTATATCTTTGTGGGTGCCGTAGCGATTTATTTGCTGCTGCCACTGCTGATGATTATGTTGACATCTGTAGGCTCAGGTTCAGCCAGCAAATTCCCGCCAGAAGGTCTGACCTTGAAGTGGTATGCCAATCTGAGTGAGCAGACCCAGTTTCTCGATGCATTCAAGAACAGCCTCATTGCTTCTACAGGGGCGGTTCTGCTGGCGTTGATTACAGGTACACTTGCTGCGCTAGCAATCGTGCAATACCCTTTCCCGGGCTCTGGTATCTTAAGGGCATTTTTTGTATCTCCGATGGTTATGCCGAAAATTACGCTGGGTATCGCATACCTGATTTTATTCTCGAAAATGCATATTGCAGGCGGACTGTTTGCACTTATTTTGGGTGAAGCGGTCATTGTGCTGCCATTTGTGCTCACTCTTGTGGGCAGTGCGTTAGCCAATCTGCACCCGGCTCATCGGGAAGCTGCCGCGGACCTTGGCGCAGGGCCGATGCGTATTTTTTTTACGATTACACTTCCACAGCTCCGACTATCCCTGCTTCTGTCAGGGTCAATCGCTTTTGTCTTCACTTTCGATCAGGTTGAGGCTGCACTGCTGTTGCTCCGTCAGGACAGCTACACGTTGCCCATACAGCTATTCCTGTATATGGAGAAATGGCAGGACCCAACGATTGCCGTGGTGTCTGTAGTTCTGATCGCTTTTGCGCTGGCTCTGTTTATGACGATTAAACTAGTGCTGCGCTCTGTACCAGGACTTGAGAGTTTGTTTGGTCGCAGGAAAACAAAAGGAGGTCTGGATCAAAATGAATAATTCACAGCATCTATCCCATAGCTCAGGTCTGAACCGGGACCGGGCGGAAGAAGTGATGAAAGCTCAGGGGCTAAGCGCCCTGATCGCAACTACTCCGGAGAACATTCATTATGTCATCGGTTCCCAGCTGCGTGCAAGCAATTGGACGATGCAGATTTATGCTATTTTACCTGCCGACAGATCTGCTAAGCCGTGTATCGTCATTCCGACGAATCGGTTGGGCGTTGTGGCCCAGTTCGGTATTACGGGGGTAGATATATTTGCCTACAGCGATTTCTTCGTGGAAGGTTCAATTGAAGGCAAACCTTCCACTGACGACATTGATCTGTTCTATTCTCTCCTGCAAACAACGGTTATTCATCCAGGTCCGGCAGAAGCACTCAAGGCAGCATTAAAACAGCTTGAGATCGAAGATCAGCCGATTGGAATCGATGAGATGCGGATTGCACCCGACATTCTGACGAGAATCAAGGAGGAGGTTCCTGACAGACCGGTAATACCCGCATATAAGTTGTTCCGAGAAATCCGCCTGGTTAAGACACCTTTTGAAATCGAGCAACTGCGTCAGGCTGCCCAATTAAATGAACGGATTGAGCAGGAACTAATTGACCTGATTGCCGCAGGTGTTCATGAGAAGCAACTTGCCGATCATTATCGTATGGCTGTGATGAGAGCAGGTGGAACTCCCGCAATGACAGCGGTAGGGGCAGGGCCACGTAGTGCGTTGCCACTCATTGAAAATTATTTTCATACGATTGAGACCGGAGATCAGGTTCGTTTCGACCTCTGCCTGCAGCTGGAAGGATACTGGGGAGATACGGGCCGCACGGTTGTTGCAGGGGAGCCTACCGCTTGGATGATAAAACATTTTGCTGCAGTCAAAAGTGGATGGGAGACGGCACTTGAAACCGTGCGCCCTGGAGTCAGGGCGTCGGAAGTATTCCATGCGGCAGTGTCTCGTGTGCAGCGTGAGGGAATTCCGCATTATCGACGTCAGCATGTCGGACATGCCATCGGGTTGGAACTGTACGATGATATGACGCTCTCTCCTGGTGACCATCGCGTACTGGAGCCCGGTATGGTGTTATGTGTGGAGGTGCCTTATTACGAGCTTGGTGCAGGTGGATTCCAAATCGAGGACACCGTTGTTGTAACGCCAGATGGTTATGAGTTTCTGACCCATATGGAGCGGAAACTGTTCACTAAATAACGATAAATGGAAGGCTTCACTGACCGGCGATCAGGCCACAGCCGATCCAAGAAGCTTTCTTACCGAGAAAGTTGGAACATCCATGATTCAGCAGGGAACTAAGACGTTTCGTAACATTAGCCTTGCATTGTTCGCCGGAGGTTTTGTCACTTTTGCTTTGCTCTACAGTCTGCAACCCCTGATGCCTGACATTAGCGATACATTTTCCATTACACCGGCACACGCCAGTCTTACGTTATCGGTAACAACGATCGCCATGGCACTGACGATGCTGTTCATCGGGTCTTTGTCTGATTCTGTGGGCAGACGTTTTATTATGACAGCGGCGCTGGTGATATCCTCTGTGATTGCTTTGCTGAGTGCGTTCAGCTCGGGATATACGGAACTTCTTCTGCTTCGTATTCTTCAGGGGGTGGCACTCGCAGGGTTGCCAGCGATAGCCATGACATATCTGTCAGAAGAAATTGAACCTAGAAGTCTTGGTTATGCCATGGGCCTATATATCAGTGGCAATTCGATAGGAGGCATGGCTGGCCGTTTCATCAGCGGTGTGGTGACAGATTGGTTCAGTTGGCGCGCTGCTGTGGGTTTCATTGGTATTCTTGGACTGTGTGCAGCAGTTGTTTTTTGGCTTGTCATCCCGCCATCCCGTCATTTTGTCAAAGCTGCACCCGGATTCAAAAATCCAATACCTCTTTTGTGGTCACAATGTCGCAATCCAAGGCTGTTATGCCTGTATGGACTCGGTTTTCTCCTGATGGGGGGGTTCGTAACCCTGTTCAACTATATCGGTTTTGAATTAACGGGAGAACCCTATCAACTTAGCCAGTCCATCGTTGGGAGTCTTTTTGTGGTGTATCTGATGGGTACAGTGAGCAGTACCTGGATGGGCAGGCTTGCCGATCGTTACGGTAGATCACATGTGCTTGGAATCGCGCTGGGCATTATTCTGGCGGGTGCAGTCTGTACCGTTCATCCAGCGCTTTGGGTCAAAATTATCGGACTTGCCCTGTTTGCCTTTGGTTTCTTTGGTGGTCATTCCATCGCAAGCAGTTGGGTTGGACTCGTGGCTAATCAGCACAAATCCCAGGCCAATGCGTTATATTTATTTTTCTACTATCTTGGTTCAAGCGTAAGTGGAACAGGAGGTGGACTACTTTACAGTCATCTAGGATGGATAGGCATTGTGGGGATGATCGGTGTATATGTTTTGATCGGTTTTGTCTTGTGTAATTTGCTTGTTCACAGGTTGAAGGGACAGGTTACATAAATCAACTTTTTCCGACAGCTATTGCATATCCTGAAATACCGAGTATAATACTTGGTAAATAGACGAAAAGGGGATGCAATAAACGATGAAAACACATGCTGAATTGAACTCACTTCTTGTTGACGATTATCTGGATCTCCTGAACATTGCGAAACAGCTAGGTGATGACGAATGGAAAGATGCTATTCTGCAAGCATTGAAGGAAGAAGTCGACGCGAATCATCATCTGGATTCTAAAGAGGTAAGACAGGATTTATGGATTCAATTTGAAGGCATCAATGAACAAATGCATGATCTGTTAATGCAACTGAAGCATGCTGACAGTCCTGAGGAGAAAGAGCAGATTATTGAAATGATCTGGGGATTAAAAGTGGACCGTCATGCGATCACACGTAAACTTGAAACCATGAGCCGTGCCAGCGCTGGACATCAATAAGCTCTAGGTTGATTATACATTGAAAACCCGCGTGTTTCCTGGGATTATCCCCAAGGTCGCACGCGGGTTTTATTTTTGCTCTAATTTAATTGTTTACTACACTGCTAATGATGCCACTAGGCATCATTCGTAATCAAAAGCGGACTTTTTGAACTACCTCTCTTAAAACTGTTTTGCGAAAGTGCGTGCTTGCTCTATAGCCTGTTGCTTGATTTCATCCGCTCGATCTTTATACTGGTTATGCCCCTCAACAAAAATGCCATCAAGCTTCGGCACGCCAAGGAAAGACATGATAATACTCAGATAACGATGACCGGATTCCATCTGAGCCGCTGGGCCTTCGGAATAAATGCCACCGCGAGCCTGAATATGCAACGCTTTTTTGTCGGACAACAGTCCAATAGGACCTTGTTCGGTATAACGAAATGTTTTGCCAGCTACGCAGATCGAGTCGACATAAGCCTTCAGAATTGGAGGGAACGAGAAGTTCCACATTGGGGTTACAAAAACATATTTATCTGCTGAGGCAAATTGATCCGACAGTTTATTCAAACGGCTAACTTTGGTCTGTTCTTCGGCAGTCAGATCACTGCCCGATTGCAGTTTGCCCCAACCACTGAAGACATCCGCGTCGATATGCGGAATATCCGAACGATACAGATCGAGGTGAACAACCTCATCAGAAGGGTGACTTTCACGATAAGCATCAATAAATGCTTTGCCCGTAGCCATGCTGAAGGAGGTTTCATGATCATGAGGATGGGCAGTAATATACAATAAGGTAGACATACAATTCTTCCTCTCTGTGCGATTAATGGGGTGAAGCATTCTTGGCAACGATGAAGCGACCGCAGTAGTATGCATCGTTTCTCCCGTTTTATACGTCAGAAAGGGATATGAATGGATTGATCATGATACTGAATTGGATGCTATGTAGTGACCAGATACTCAATCCATGTATAATATACAGGACGAGTATTTATTTTCCAAAGACAATAGGATGAGTGAGATGAGCGCACATGGGAATGGACCTGGAGAAGCAACGATTAAGCATTGAAGCAGCGAAATTGTATTATCAGTCCGATTATAGCCAGCAGGATATCGCCGCAAGGTTGGGCGTGTCGCGTCCAACCGTATCAAGGTTACTTCAGTACGCCAAAGATCGCGGATACGTCCGGATTGAAATTATGGACCCGCTGGAGGATATCGATATCATTGCCGGAGAACTTAAGTCGAAATATGATCTGGATACGGCACTTGTGTGTTTTGCCCCGTTGAAGAGTGATGAGGAAATACAGAAGCATATCAGCAAACGAGCAGCGGATTATCTTCAGGAGACGGTTCAGGATGCAGATATCATTGGGGTGACCTGGGGGACAACCATGCATGCTGTAGCACGTCAACTTCGTCCGAAGCAGGTTAAAGGTGTCGAAGTCGTGCAATTGAAGGGGGGCGTAAGCCACTCCCATGTCAATACGTATGCCGCTGAGATTGTTCATTTGTTCGCTGAGGCATTCCATACGGTACCAAGGTATCTGCCACTGCCTGTTATCTTCGACAACATTGAAGTAAAAAACATGGTGGAAGCGGATCGACATATCGGCAGAATCGTGGAACTTGGCAGACAGGCCAACATTGCTTTGTTTACCGTGGGTACTGTGAAGGAAGATGCATTATTGTTCAGGCTCGGTTACTTCAATGAAGAAGAGCAACAATTGCTGATGAACTCCGGTGCAGGTGACATTTGTTCACGCTTTTTCGACGCGGAAGGTCAGTTGATCAGTGAAGAGATTAACAGCAGAACCGTTGGAATTGATCTAGCCGAGTTGAGAAATAAGGAAAAATCAATCCTAGTCGCCGGGGGACAACGCAAAATTGAAGCCATTCACGCCGCGCTTAAAGGTCATTATGCCAATATTCTGGTTACGGATCAGTACACAGCACAGGCATTACTGCGATTCTAATTTCAAATGGATATGGATGACAACATCTGCCACGCAAAAAGGGCGGATGTTTTGCTTTGTTAGGCAGAAAATAGAACGAAGCAAGAACTGTAAGTTGAATCGCGAACAAAAGTTCAAGTTGCTTTTTACATATGTTCATGTTAGTGTAAGTGTATAGAAAATAACTAGTTCAGATAAGGGAGAGATTCAATTGACTACACCACAATTAGCTAAAATGATCGACCATACGTTGCTTCGTGCGGACGCAACGCAAAGTGAAATGGCCAAGTTAACCGAAGAAGCAAAGCAATATCAGTTTGCTTCCGTATGTGTTAACCCAGGCTGGGTTGCTTATGCTGCTGAGCAGTTGCAGGGTTCTGGCGTAGATATCTGCACCGTTATTGGTTTCCCTCTGGGAGCATCTACATCGGAGACAAAAGCTTTCGAAACGAAAGATGCGATTGCTAAAGGTGCAACTGAAGTCGATATGGTCATCAACATCAGTGCTTTAAAAGATGGCAAAGATGATTTCGTTGAACAAGATATTCGTGCTGTTGTTGAAGCGGCTGCGGGTAAAGCTTTGGTGAAAGTTATTATTGAAACTTGTCTGTTGACGGATGAAGAGAAAGTACGTGCTTGTCAGGCAGCTGTGCGTGCTGGAGCTGATTTTGTTAAAACTTCTACAGGTTTCTCCACAGGTGGAGCAACGCCAGAAGATATCGCTTTGATGCGTCGTACTGTAGGTCCTGATGTTGGCGTTAAAGCTTCCGGTGGCGTACGTAGCCTGGAAGATATGCAGAAAATGATCGAAGCGGGTGCAACTCGGATCGGTGCAAGTTCTGGCGTGAAGATTATGCAGGGTGGTCAGTCTACATCTTCTTATTAAGCAAAAGCATCTTATCAAGAAAAAGCTTAATAAATAAAAGTAATGTTATATTCTCTGTACTTGGGCGTTCGACTCAGGTACAGGGAATACAACTTACACTTATATTTTAATTAACGGAACTTATTGTAAGCGCTTCATAAGTTTTCTGAAAGATTACTGATAAAAATGCTTAAGAACCCTTTGAGCTGAATTTCCACATCCGGCTTAACTACCTTCAAAGGAGAGATCAAATGAAATTTCTAATTGCCCTTCTTGGTTTACTCGTTGTTTTTGGACTGGCTTATATCGCAAGCAACGGTAAAAAGAAGATTCGTTACCGACCACTGGTCGTTATGGTTGTTTTACAGGTGATCCTGGCGTATGCCTTGCTGAATACAGGGGTTGGGACATGGTTGATTGGTGGCTTCGCGTCCGTATTTAAAAGTTTGCTTGATTATGCGAATGAAGGAATTGCGTTTGTATTTGGTGATTTGACCACCGTAGGTGCAGATACCGTAGGGACACCGTTTTTCCTCAGCGTATTGATGCCGATTGTTGTCATCTCTGCACTCATTGGGATATTGCAGTATATCCGAATCTTACCTTTTGTTATAAAATATATTGGTCTGGTATTAAGCAAAATCAACGGAATGGGCAAACTGGAATCATATAACGCGGTTGCTTCGGCTGTATTGGGGCAATCTGAAGTGTTCATTTCTGTGAAAAAACAAATTGGGTTGTTGCCAAAACATCGGCTGTACACCTTGTGTGCCTCGGCGATGTCCACGGTATCGATGTCGATTGTCGGTGCCTATATGTCCATGATTGATCCGAAATATGTGGTTACGGCACTTGTGCTAAACCTGTTTGGCGGTTTTATCATTGCTTCCATTGTGAATCCTTATGAGGTTACAGAGGAAGAAGATATATTGGAAGTACAGGAAGAGGAAAAACAGTCCTTCTTCGAAATGCTCGGCGAATACATCCTGGATGGATTCAAAGTTGCCATCATCGTAGCTGCGATGTTAATCGGTTTTGTTGCCTTGATTGCACTTGTTAACGGAATTTTCAGCGCGGTGCTTGGTATTTCGTTCCAGGAACTGCTTGGTTATGTGTTTGCACCATTAGCCTTTATTATGGGTGTTCCTTGGAAAGAAGCGATTCAGGCGGGAAGTATTATGGCAACCAAAATGGTATCCAACGAATTCGTTGCCATGCTTGCTTTAGCGAAGGAGACCTTATTGTCTGCCAGAACAACAGGGATCGTATCCGTCTTCCTCGTATCGTTCGCTAACTTCTCTTCCATCGGTATTATTGCCGGTGCGGTGAAGGGACTTCATGAGAAACAAGGTAATGTGGTAGCCCGCTTCGGTCTGAAACTGCTTTACGGTGCATCGCTTGTCAGTGTATTGTCAGCGATCATCGCCGGACTGTTCTTGTAAACCGGATTATTGGAAGGAGTGCTTAGGTTATGTCAACATTCAAAAGAGTACATCTGATCGTTATGGATTCTGTAGGGATCGGCGAAGCGCCGGATGCAGCAGAATTTGATGATTTTGATGTAGATACCTTCGGTCACATTGCACGTGAACGCGGAGGTCTGAACATGCCTCACATGGCCAGTCTCGGACTGTCCAACATCAAAGAAATCGAGGGTGTCCCTGTAGCGGATGCACCTAAAGCGTATTACACCAAGATGCAGGAAGCATCCAGAGGCAAAGACACAATGACAGGTCACTGGGAGCTGATGGGTCTTTACATTGATACACCTTTCCGTGTGTTCGAGAACGGTTTTCCCGATGAGTTGATTCAGCGCATTGAAGAGAAAACGGGCCGCAAAGTAATTGGTAACAAACCGGCCAGCGGCACGGAAATTCTGGATGAGCTGGGTGCAGAGCATGTTGAAACAGGCGCGCTCATCGTGTACACATCCGCGGATTCGGTTCTGCAAATTGCAGCACATGAGGACGTTGTCCCATTGAAGGAACTGTATGAAATCTGTGAGTTCTGCCGTGAAATTACACTTGAAGATCCGTATATGCTCGGCCGCATTATTGCACGTCCATTTGTAGGTGAAGCGGGTAACTGGAAACGTACTGCGAATCGTCATGACTATGCGCTCAAACCTTTTGGTCGTACGGTTATGAATGAACTGCAAGATGGCGGATTTGATGTGATTGCTTTGGGTAAAATCGCAGATATCTATGATGGAGAAGGTGTGACCAAGGCTGTTCGTACCGTCTCCAACATGGATGGTATGGACAAGTTGTCCGAAACGATGGATGAAGAGTTCACTGGACTCAGCTTCCTGAACCTGGTTGATTTTGATGCCCTGTACGGTCACCGTCGTGATCCGCAAGGTTATGCTCAGGCACTTGAAGACTATGATGCACGGCTGCCAGAGATTTTTGCCAAAATGACCAATGATGACCTGCTGCTGATCACAGCTGACCATGGTAACGATCCAACATACCGAGGTACAGACCATACACGTGAATATGTACCACTGCTTGCCTACTCTCCGCGCTTCAGCGAGGGCAAAAAGCTTGATCTGCGCAGCACATTTGCTGATCTTGGTGCAACCGTAGCCGAGAACTTTGGAGTGAAAATGCCGGAACATGGCACCAGCTTCCTGAAGGATTTGAAATAAGTTTTTTTTGAAAACGGGATAGGGGATGTCGGAGTAGCTGTGGCTGCTCCGCTCCTTCCATCATAATAGACTAAATGTATAACTGGAGGAGATTCATTCATGAGTACACATATTGGAGCAAAACCCGGAGATATCGCAGAAACGATCCTTTTGCCAGGAGACCCATTGCGCGCGAAGTATATTGCAGATACTTACCTTGAAGATGTTGTATGTTACAACGAGGTTCGTGGAATGCTCGGTTACACAGGTACATATCAAGGACACCGGATTTCGGTGCAAGGTTCAGGGATGGGTATTCCGTCCTTCGCAATCTATGCCAACGAATTGATCAGCGAATATGGCGTGAAAAACCTGATTCGTGTAGGTACTTGTGGCGGTATGCAGGAGCATGTACGTGTACGTGACGTCATCCTTGCACAAGCAGCATGTACAGATTCCAGCATGAACAAACACGTATTCGGTGGATATGACTTCTCACCAATCGCTACGTTCTCCCTGCTGAAAGAAGCATATGACCGTGCAACAGCTAAAGGCATGAAGATTCATGTCGGTAACGTGTTCAGCTCCGATTCTTTCTATCGCGATGACCGTTCAGTAACTGAGAAATTGATGAAACACGGCGTACTGGGCGTAGAGATGGAAACAACAGCATTGTACACCATCGCTGCCAAGTTTGGTGTTAACGCACTGACCATCCTGACGGTAAGTGACCACTTGCTGACAGGCGAAGAAACATCTGCCGAAGAGCGTCAAAAAACGTTCAACGACATGATGGTAGTTGCCCTGGACACAGCAGTTACATTGTAATTATTGCATTTTATATTCAATAATCATTTGATGTGGATCGAAACTTTTGTTTGAAGCACGGAGTGAAGGAACCGGAATCGATTCTGAAGAAGCGAAGCGTTCGCCTAAAAGCTTTCTGAAAGAAAGCTGCTTCGGAGGGATATGCTGTCTCCGAGTTTTCTCCATTGCCAAATGGATCAAAAAACTTGGAGATAACAGCGCGATCAAAAGAACGATCCGGAGCCGGAACGAATTAACATCAAAATGGTGTATAAGATGACAACGGATGTTCTTGTATTTTATATACAATAATCATTTGATTTTAATCGAAACTTTTGTTTGAAGCACGGAGTGAAGGACCCGGAATCGATTCTGAAGAAGCGAAGCGTTCGCCTTTGTCTCCGAGTTTTCTCCATCGCAAATGGAATCAGAAAAACTTGGAGACAACAGCGATCAAAAGAACGATTCGGAGCCGGAACGAATGGTGCACAAAGTGTTCTATACAACCAATACACACACAAGGAGAGATCATCATGAGAATGGTAGACATTATTGCCAAGAAACGCGACGGAAAAGAACTGACAACAGCTGAGATTGATTTTGTTGTTCAAGGATACACACAAGGAGAGATCCCGGACTATCAAGTCAGCGCTTGGGCGATGGCGGTATTCTTTAAAGATATGACAGACAAGGAACGCGCCGATCTCACTATGTCCATGGTGAATTCCGGTGAAACGATTGACCTGTCCGCTATCGAAGGTATCAAAGTAGACAAGCACTCCACAGGAGGAGTGGGCGATACAACAACACTGGTACTGGCTCCGCTTGTTGCTGCGCTGGATGTACCTGTTGCCAAAATGTCCGGACGTGGACTTGGTCACACGGGTGGTACAACAGACAAGCTGGAATCCGTTGCTGGTTTCCACGTAGAACTTGAAAAAGAAGAGTTCATTCGTCTAGTAAACGAACACAAGGTTGCAGTTATTGGACAAAGTGGTAACCTTACGCCTGCAGACAAAAAGCTCTATGCACTGCGTGACGTAACAGCTACCGTTAACTCCATCCCACTGATCGCCAGCTCCATCATGAGTAAGAAAATTGCAGCAGGTGCTGATGCAATCGTATTGGATGTTAAAACGGGTGCTGGTGCATTCATGAAAACAACGGAAGATGCTAAAGAATTGGCACATGCCATGGTAAGCATCGGTAACAATGTTGGCCGTAAAACGATGGCTGTTATCTCCGATATGTCTCAACCACTGGGTCTGGCGATTGGTAACGCGCTTGAAGTGAAAGAAGCCATCCTCACCCTGCAAGGTAAAGGTCCAAAAGATCTGGAAGAACTGTGTCTGGCACTTGGACGTCAGATGGTATTCCTTGCTGGCAAGGCAGATTCCTTGGAGCACGCTGAGGAGAAATTGAAAGAAGTGATCCAGAACGGTAAAGCACTGGAGAAATTCAAAGATTTCTTGGCAAACCAAGGCGGAGACGCTTCGGTTGTGGATCATCCAGATCGTTTGCCACAAGCACAATATCTGGTTGAAGTCCCAGCAGACAAAGACGGCTATGTTGCCGGAATCGTCGCTGACGAAATCGGAACTGCAGCAATGCTGCTCGGCGCAGGCCGTGCAACAAAAGAGTCCGAGATTGATCTCGCTGTTGGTCTGATGTTGAACAAAAAAGTGGGTGACCCAGTCAAAGCTGGTGAGTCCCTCGTAACGATTCATGCCAATCGTGAAGACGTAACAGACGTCATCGCGAAGATCAAAGAAAACATTACAATTGCGGATCATGCCGATGCTCCTGTATTGGTTCATGATATCGTAACGGAATAATACAATCAGAGCATACGAGATGTAATCTCATGTCTGACTGAACATGAAAGCCCCAAAGCGATGTAATCCATAGCTTTGGGGCTTTTTGTCGTTGAAAAGTACGCTGTTAGTTATTGCGAGCAACTACGGGCTCTTTATTTTCTCATACGCCATCACTGAGTCCGCATTGGTATAAATATAAGGCGTGGATGGCTCAGCTACACGTGTCACCTTTGTTGCCCGAATTTCAATCGTATCCTTACCATTCACCTGTGCTGAGCCGATGCTGCCATCGATTTGCACCCAGCTATCTGTAGGGAAGTTATCCGCTTCTGGAATGTGAATCATCACGCCAAAGGGAGCCGCATCCGCGGGGCAACACATGACGAGAAATCGTCCCAGTGCAAAATGTGATTCATGGTCCATGCTTTTGTCCCGATAAACGAACCCGGTTAAGGAGATATCTTTGCCTGCAAATTGTCGCTGGAACATATCAATCGTGCCGAGGGTTTCAGAGAAAATTTCAGGATAGACTCGAATGACCTGTTCTGCATACAACTTCTCCGCCAGTTCAGCGAATTCGCGGCTATACTCGTCTGGGGGAATGAACTGTACTTTGGTGGCCGATGCAGGCTGAACGGTCGTTGGTTTTTGCGTGAGATCTTGTACATTCAATTGCGTTGCCGGATCAGGTAAAGGCTCTTTGCGACGAATCTCGGGAGGGGCATAGGTGAGAGACATTCCTTTCTGACTGGCCATGGAGCTGCCGAGCGCCCGATCAGGTAACAAAAATCCTAGCAACAAGGGTATGGCAATCAGACCATATACCATTGAACTGCGAAGGAACCCTGAGGGTGGTGGATGTTCACAGTCGCAATGAACCTCGTTTCTGCCGAACAGTCCATGCCAGGCCATGATAACAGCTATAAACAATAAGGGAACAGGGCAGCATAACAGCAGTTTTTGCATGGTAGGAGCCAAATAATAATGAAGCGAATCACTTGAATTCAAATGAATAATGTATACCGCAAGACCGCCGATCCAGACCGCACGGATCAGGTTATGCCATTGAATGATGTGTGACCTTGGAACAGGAGGTTTGGTCATCGTATAGATAGTGTGGTTCATATCATCACCTCATTTCTATTAATCATCAGGATGAAAGTTCATAGGATTAACCATTTAAGTCATGAAGTATTTTGCTCAACCTTTATACCAGCAGATTAATCAACCATGAGCCAGCGAAGACAAGCGTAATAATGGCTAGACTTAGACCAATAACAAACCGGGTACGGAAGGTCGAGAGCAGCATCAGGGTGCTTTTGAAATCCAGCATTGGACCAAGCACGAGGAAGGATACCAGCGGCCCCAGTGCAAACGTATGTGAGAACGCAGAAGCCACAAAAGCATCAGAAGTGGAGCAGAGAGACAATACATAAGCAAATCCCATCATGAATACATAGGAGGCAACAGGACCATTGCCAAGTGAGATCAGATCGCTGCGGCTAATGAATGTCTGGATGCAGGCTGTAATCAGGGCACCGATCACCAGATATTTACTCATATCGACAAATTCATCTCCGGCGTGAATGAAGAAGCTGCGCCAGTTTTTTACATGGTTATGATCATGTGCATTTGCATGTGCATGAGGTTGCGCCATTTTAAACCCAGGATGTGTCTTGACCTCTGTCCCTGCGACCTTTGGCATCCGAAGGGGATTTCGACGAACGAACAGATACACGAGCATACCTATGGAAGCAGCTACAGCAAAGGCCAGTCCCATGCGGGCAATGGTAATCTCAGGATGGGAGGGAAAGGCGAGCAAAGTTGCGGTAAATACGATGGGATTGACTACGGGACCACTCAGGATGAACGTCACTGCGATATAGGCTGGCATGCCTTTGTGCATCAACCTTCTCACTACTGGGATCATGCCACATTCACAAATGGGAAAAATAATACCGAGCAACCCTGCAACCAGCACCCCACCGATCGGATTCTTGGGCGTGAGTTTGCGGACCATTTCTTCGGATACGAACCACTGCATGAGCGAGGACAATAACACACCCATGAGCAGAAAAGGTGCGGCTTCAAGGAAAATACCTATGAATACGGTTTTCATATTTTGCAAAGCTTCACTGTTCCATGCTTCCTTCAAGTCTGGAGCCATTGTGATCAACACGGGAACAAGAAATGCACAAGGGATCAGGAAGGACAGGAGCTTCAGATTGGCTGCCATTTTCATGAAACAGACCTCCACAACTAGGACTTTGCTAAAATATATGCTTGTACGTGCGGCAACATACATCATTCCTATGTTTTAATCAACATTTTTACGATTAATCAAGATTTTTCATCATATTAGAGTTGACAACCTAAAGAAAACTACGGTATAGTTCGGATTGATCATTATTAATAGTAATAATTACGATTAAAGTCACGACTTAAACAGAGTGGAGGAAGCAGAAATGTCAGATCAACAGGTTCAACAGCGGGTTCCAGTAACCGTACTTAGTGGATATTTAGGTGCAGGCAAAACGACACTTCTCAATCATGTGCTTCATAACCGTGAGGGGATGCGGGTTGCTGTTATCGTCAATGATCTCAGTGAGGTTAACATCGATGCAGGTTTAATACGAGATGGTGGAGGGTTATCGCGCATTGATGAGAAGCTGGTAGAGATGTCCAATGGTTGCATCTGCTGCACGTTGCGGGAGGATCTGCTGAAAGAAGTCGAGCGGCTGGCGTTGGATGGTTCTTTTGACTACATATTGATTGAATCCACGGGTATTGGTGAGCCGGTGCCTGTTGCGCAGACGTTTACGTATATCGATGAGGAACTTGGCATTGATTTGACGAAATTCACTCGTCTCGACACGATGGTTACAGTTGTTGATGCTGCCCAGTTCTGGCGTGATTTTTATTCCAAAGAAACACTGAAGGATCGTGGACAGGAAGCGGGGGAGGACGATGTTCGCGGAATCGTTCATCTGCTGACGGATCAAGTGGAATTTTGTGATGTACTGATTCTGAACAAATGTGATCTGGTGTCGGAGGAAGAACTTTCGAAGCTTGAGAAGGCGTTACACGCCATGCAGCCAGAAGCTAAGCTTATTCGAACAACACATGGGCATATTGATCCAAGAGAGATATTGAACACAGGACGTTTTGATTTTGAAAAGGCAAGCCAGTCAGCGGGTTGGATCCGCGAATTAATGAAAGAGGAACATACCCCGGAGACTGAAGAATATGGAATTCATTCATTTGTCTATCATCGTAAACGTCCATTCCACCCGGAACGGTTGCTGCGTTGGATTGCGAAATGGCCAGATAATATCGTGCGATCCAAAGGCCTGATGTGGCTGGCAACAAGGAACCATATGGCGATCTCTTTCAGTCATGCAGGCACATCAAAGCAGCTTGCGCCAGCAGGAATATGGGTAGGTGCGATGAGTGAGGAGGAAAGGCAACTTCATTTTGGCGACACGCTGCCAAGCATACCGGACTGGGATGATGAGTGGGGTGACCGGGTGACGAAATTGGTATTCATCGGCATTGACATGGACCGGGCGGAGATTGAACGTACATTGGATGAGACCCTTCTTACGGAGGAAGAGATGTTAATGAACTGGCGTGAACTGAAAGATCCTTTTCCGGCATGGAGTTGAAGTGAAAAGAAAAGATCTTCAAGTGCAATAGTGCCCCTGAAGATCAATGCTAATATTGTATTAAGGGTTTTAGCTAAAGTACAAATCGCCAAGATAAAAATCACCATTGCCGTCTTTTTGTGGACTAAACACAAACGCAAGGTTCACTCCAAAGGAACCCGTCCATCCTTGAGGATAATAAACAGCTTTGTAGCTTTTACTTATTTTAGTTTTGTCATTCATTGAAATAACTTTAAAATCAGCTGATTTGATGTTAATCAACTGATCTGCATATTTAGTCAGCGTTTTTTTATCATTTGCTGCAATGATACCTTTGACTGTAGTCTTAAATTTATCTTTCTGGGATTGCTTACCCAGATCAAAAATGTCGATCTCGGGATTTTCAATAACTTTAGCATCTATGTATTTATCAAATTCACTAGTGCTACCTGTTTTAAGTGCTTTACCATACATTTTGATCAATGTTAAAGATTCTTTTTGCAATTTGACTATCATCTGAGCGTCAGTTCCAGTCATCTTGATTGAGCCAGAAGTGCTTGAGTTACTTGAACTACCTGGTTTACTTGAATCTTCAGAACCTTTGGTACCTGTACTGCTGTTATTACTACTCGAACTGCTTGACTTACCGCTACCTGAATTAGTGATACTTACAACTTTGTTGCTAACATTCAGAGATACGTTGGCTCCGAGTGCTTCTGCTGTGGTACTTACAGGCAAGTATACATCACCGTCATATACCAGTGCATTCAGTTTGTCTCCAGCTTCATTCTTGGGTGTCCAAGACAAACCGTTTACTTTAAAGCTAATGTTGCTGTCGAGTGCTGCTTCGATATCTTGAATTCCGTTTGAAGCTGCTACACCCAGGGCACCGAAAGCCAAACTGCATGCTACCAATGACCCAATAAAAGTTGATTTTTTGATCTTCATCTAGTTCCTCCGTAGGTAAAGTATAATGATACCAAAGCAGTATATCATATGAAATTATATTGTGCATACAAAATTTTACTGTAACAGATATGAAGTTGACAAAAGAAAAGCTATAGACTAATATCAATAGATAGTAATTATTACGATTAAATAAGAGGAGGCAACAACCATGAGAGTCATTGTAACCTTAGCCTGTACCGAGTGCGGGGACCGCAACTATACAACAACCAAGAACAAACGTAACCATCCAGAGAGACTTGAGATGAAGAAGTACTCCCCACGTTTGAAGAAAATGACGATCCACCGGGAAACCAGATAAAAATTTTTTGTTATTTTTAAATCGTAATATTTACGAAAAGAGGGAGAGGCATGATACTATCCTCCATGCGTGATGTTGTATTTGGATATGGCAAAGAGCCGGTCATTGATCAACTGTCACTGGATATCCATGTGGGAGAGTTCATAGGCATCACAGGTCCCAACGGTTCTGCCAAAACGACCCTGTTAAAGCTGCTACTAGGGCTATTGAAGCCCTGGAGTGGCACGATACATATGAATCCGCAGTTGAAACGTGGGAACAAGTCCAATATCGGTTATGTGCCCCAGCAGGTTGCATCGTTTAATAGTGGATTTCCCAGTACGGTGAATGAACTGGTCCGGTCCGGGTGTTACACCAGGTTGGGATTATTCCGCAGATTCACAGCAACGCAGAATGCCATCGTTGAACGCAGTCTGCGGGAAGTTGGCATGTGGGAATATCGGAATACACGCGTCGGTGAGCTGTCCGGTGGACAGAAGCAGCGGATCTGTATTGCAAGAGCTATGGCTGGGCAACCGCAGGTTCTGGTACTGGATGAGCCAACAACGGGGATGGACCGCCACAGCCGTGAAGGATTTTACAATATGATGCGCCACTATGTTGATGCTCATGGGATAACTATTATTATGGTTACTCATGGACTGGAAGAGATGGGAGATCGATTGGACCGAACGATTACTCTGGAGCGGCAAGAAAGTGAGGAATGGCAGTGTTTGAGTACGAATTCATGCAACGTGCCTTCTGGGCAGGTGGACTGATTGGAGTCATCGCTCCAATTCTCGGGGTCTATCTGATGCTCAGGCGGCAGGTACTAATGGCAGACACGTTATCCCATGTCTCACTTGCAGGGGTTGCGCTCGGTTCGGTCATGAATCTTAACCCGGTGATCTGCGGATTCGCCATTGCAATTATCGGTGCATTACTGGTTGAACAACTGCGTCGAAGTTACCGAACCTACAGCGAGGTACCTGTGGCAATCATCATGACTTCGGGGCTGGCTCTTGCTGTAGTGTTGATGAGTCTCAAAACCAATCTGTCCAAGACATTCAGCTCATACTTATTCGGATCTATTGTCGCGGTTAGCGATATACAGTTGTGGATGATGGCAGGAGTATGTGTCATAGGTTTACTTTTTTTCATCCTGCTCCGAAGACCGTTATATAGCCTTACCTTTGATGAAGAGACTGCTTCCATTGGAGGCGTTCAAGTGAGAGGTTTATCGTTTGCATTTGCCATTCTGACAGGAATGACTGTAGCTTCAGCCATGCCGATCGTCGGTGTGTTGCTGGTGTCTGCTCTCATTGTATTGCCTGCTGCCTTGGCACTAAGAGTGTCTCGCAGTTTTACAGCAGCGATTATTGTCGCTGTAATTACAGGATTAATTGGTATTTTTAGCGGACTCATAACATCTTACCATCTAAATACACCACCGGGAGGAACAATTGCACTCATCCTGTTGGTCATCCTATTGACTGGAATATCAGCGCAAAAGCTGATTGCACGATATAACCGCAAGCGTCACCGCAAAGAAACGAAATCACAGCACGTCATTCTGGTCAACCATTCTAGGAGGAATACATCACATGAAATTCAGTAAAAAAGCTACGCTCGGATTGTTGTTCAGTCTCACACTTATCGTCGCAGGCTGCGGACAAAAATCCGCTTCTGATGCAAATACAACTTCGACAGGCACTTCCGTTCCAGTCGAGACGGAAACCGCAAAATTAAACGTGCAGGTCAGCTTCTACCCGATGTATGAGTTCACCAAAAATGTGGCAGGTGATCTGGCCGATGTGCATACGCTTGTTCCAGCAGGAATGGAGCCCCATGATTGGGAGCCAACACCACAAGATATTGCCAGCATTGAAAAAGCGGACGTGCTTGTATACAACGGTGCGGGCATGGAATCATGGATGGATCAGGTCACCGGAAGTCTGAGCAACGCTTCGCTCATTCAAGTGGAAGCGAGTCATGGAATTAACCTGCTTGAAGGTGGAGAGCATGATCACCATCATGAAGATTCAGAGGCAACAGAACATCACCACGATCATGACCATGCGAATGAAGCGACTACAGAAGAACATGATCACGATCATGCGGATGAAGCGACTACTGAAGAACACGACCATGATCATGACGCCGAGGCAGAAGCAGGACATGATCACGATCACGGTGGACTCGATCCCCATGTATGGCTGTCACCGGCATTGGCTGTAAAGGAAGTACGCAATATTGAAGCAGGACTGGCACAGGCTGCCCCGGAACATGCAGAACAGTTCAAGCAGAATGCAGATATTTACGTTGCTCAACTGGAATCACTGGATCAGGACTTCAAGGCGGCTGTGGCGGATAGCAAACGCAAGGATTTCATCACACAACACGCTGCATTTGGCTACCTTGCCAAGGAATATGGATTGCAACAGGTGCCCATCGCAGGATTGTCTCCTGAGCAAGAACCTTCGGCAGCGCAGATGGCATCTGTCATTGATTTTGCGAAAGAGCATCAGGTGAAAACGATTTTCTTCGAAACACTGGTTTCATCCAAAGTGTCTGAGACGATCGCAAGTGAAGTGGGAGCCAAAACGGCTGTATTGAACCCGATTGAGGGACTTACCGAGGAAGAGATCGCGGCGGGAATGGACTACGTCAACGTGATGAGACAAAATTTGGAGGCTCTGAAACTGGCGCTGAACGAATAATAAAAGATCGATTTGATGCCTCTCACCGAAAAAGGTACAATAATACAACATGCTGAGGAATGGATCGCCATTCCTTTGCCTTTTTGCAAAGCAGAGAGCACAGTGATGTGCTCTCTCTTTGTTGAATAAGGTGACCGGATCGAGCAGAACAGGAGGACACATTGCATGAGTTTAAATGAGGAACATGAAGTGCTGTTAAGTGAACAGCCTGCCCATCTGTGGAGACGACGCAAGCTGGAGCTGACGCACTGGACGGAACGTGACAAACATACGGTATGCGCGAAGAAAACAGAGATTTGGAACGGTGTTGAAGTCGATGCCGAACTTGTGAAGGCATTGTCCATACTTCAGAGTGCGGGCGTGAGGACGGAATTTTCATGTGCAGGGGTGAGTCCGCTTGATGAACCTGTCGATCATTCCCTGTATGCTTATGTTACCCTGATACAAAGTGAAGTTGCAGATCAATTCGTTCACTATGCGCTCCGTCGGATGCGGAACCGACTTCTCGTTACGCTAGAGGCCGAAAAGGGCCGCTATGATCTATCTTCTTTTTTCATTGGTCACAATCGAAGCTTCTGCTGGTGGATAGAGCATTGCGCCTTACAGTTCGGAACCCGAAACGAATCGAGTGAAAAAAGCGTAGTATAAGTGTGTGTTCAAAAAGATCGGTTTTCAGTACCGAGAAGAGGGGATGAAGCTAGAAATGGAGTAGCGGAGCGTAGGGAACTACGTGAGCAACGGACATTTCGGCTGAATGCCATATTCGACGCTGATGATGCCATTAAGCATCCTTCGTAATCAAAAGCGGACTTTTTGAACAACCTCTATAAAGGATAGGCTTGTTTATTTGAAGGTAAAGGAGGTATGGCACGATTGAATAAGTGGGTCAAAACGATACTGTTTCTGCTAGGCTCCGTCTTTCTAACACGGTTCATTCCATTCTCGTCCTTGTTCCGTAACCTGGATACGATGATTCACGAATTCGGTCATGCACTAATGACACTGGTATTGTCCGGTAAAGTGCTGCGGATTGAATTGTACGCTGATCATAGCGGCGTGACCTATTCGTCCATGCTGACGCCAGGCAGATCGATCCTGGTTTCTCTGGCTGGATATATCAGTGCATCACTGTTCGCCTGGCTATTGTTCTACTTATACCGCAAAGGCTTGCATATGTGGGGACTTGGGATTATGACGGCTGTAGCTCTGGTGTCGCTCCTGTTATATGTAAGAGGGGAGTTCGGCATGTTATGGCTGACCGGGTTCATCGTCCTGAATGTGGTCATTATGATATTTGGTGCCAAGATCGTGAAGTTCTACTATCTGCTACTAGCGTTTCTTACGCTGGAAGAGTCGGTCGTTAGTGCCGTATACGTTGGATTTATGTCCTGGACTCAGCCTTCACGGGCAGGGGATGCAGCGAATCTCGCTCAGCAGACATTCCTTCCCGCTCTATTCTGGGGCACGCTGTTTGCTTTGTTTGCACTGTGGTGTGCGAACAGAGCACTCACTCTGTTTTTCCGCAAAGAAGGCACTTCGCGATCGTCACGGTCTCGGGGATTACGAAGAGCGTAAAAGGTTTAAAGGTATACAAAGCAAAAAAAGGCACTTCCTTTCTTCATGAAAGGAGAGTGCCTTTTGCTTTTGGACGTACATCTGATATTAAAGATATTGAACCTAATCTCCAAGATTATCCCATAACACATAAAAGTAATAAATCTCTTCCATAATCGCCTTATCATCCTGTGCTGCAACGCCGCCCTTCATCCGAGCAAGGGTCCCCAGAATATCATAAATTGATTCACGCTCCACACTGAACTGAATGCGGTTGACGACTTTATCCCAAGCTTGCATTGCATAATTGATTTGAGACTTGGCTTCAGTCCATTGTTTTCCCTCGACTTGTTTCTCCAACATCTGTACAGATTCAAGCAAGCGATCATCTTTGCCAAAGGGCTTTTTGAGAAAGGCTCCGCTAGCCATAATGGCAATGAATACAAGAATGAGGAAGATCGGAAGCACATATAGCAGCCAGAAACGCGTTTTCATTCAACCGCCTCCTTCATGTAAAGAGTTTAGAAAGGCCCCTCATAATCGCCCATATCGATTTTTTCGGTGATCTTATCCTTGAACAGGTCCACATACAATTTGTCATTGGGTAATATGGCGGCAAAAGCGATATCCTGTATCGTAATGTTTTGCTTTTTCAGCTGTTCACTGAGCCAGTTAGTATCTTTGTTTCTTTCCTCCAGATTTTGCTTAATCAGCAGGCCATCAATGATAATCTCGGTCATCAGCTTGCTCTTGGGCGGGTGCATATGCATGTCTTTTGCGGTTACCGGTTGATTCTCCGGTTTCAAAACAACCGAAAGGCTACCGTCCGGTTCCAGAATCGCATAATCCAGCGTTGTAATATCAAATACATCCTTTTGCCGTAGCATCATGGTCAATTCATCAAATTTGACTCGCATTTTACTCAGGTTCTGTTCGAGAATTTTACCGTTCTGGATGATCAATGTGGGATCAGAGTCCATCAGTTTGGAGATGGTGCGATTTTTCAGCGTAATATACTGAAAGATGATCGTAATGATTGTGAAAATGGTCAAGGCCACAAAATGAATCCACGCCTTGGACGAGAGATCGGTTGCAAACGTACCCGCAATGGAACCGATTGTGATGCCGTTAATGTAATCAAAATACGTCAAGTTACCCATCTGCTGTTTGCCCAGCACCCTTGTATAGATGATCAAGGTCAGAAAGGCAATAATAGACCGTACGGCAACAACCCATGTTTCTTCCATCATATATGTATCACCTTCCTTTATTTCACCGTAGCTGTATTATGAGGTTGTTTAAAAAGTTTGCTTTTGAACACGTATTATAACAAGCTTTTCCTATGCTGGAGGATCTTATGCTTGAACGCAAAAAACCGAAACCTGGGTATGTATCCCAAGCTTCGGTTTCATTAACCACCTATATTAGTTGAACTAATTCATTTGCACATTAATCGTTAAACACCGGAATATGCCATAAATCCGCCATCTACCGGAATGACTGTGCCAGTGACAAAGCCGGATTGTCTTTCATCCGCAAGCCACATTAATGTGCCAAGCAGGTCTTCCGGTTTACCGAAGCGGCGCATAGGAGTATGCGCAATGATTTTGCTGGAACGTTCCGTTGGTGAGCCGTCTGGTTGCAGTAATAGATTACGGTTTTGCTCGGTCAGGAAAAACCCGGGTGCAATGGCGTTGACACGAATACCGGATTCAGCCAGATGAACGGCGAGCCACTGCGTGAAGTTGTTAATCGCTGCCTTCGCAGCGCTGTAAGCTGGAACTTTCGTCATGGGAGATGGGGCGCTCATGGAAGAAATGTTTATGACAGTAGCGGGAACATCGCGCTCTATCATATGTTTTGCAAAGATCTGAGTGGGGATGAGAGAACCGACAAAATTCAGATCCATCACCTGACGAAATCCCTCTACACTTACATCGAAAAATGTAGTGACATCGCTCTTTTCCAGATCTTCCAATCTAAAAATTTCATTGGTGGTGTTGGCACTGGCGTTATTGCCACCGGCGCCATTAATAAGAATGTCGCATGGTCCAAGCTGTTCCAGTACAGCATCTGCCGCCGCTTGTACACTATCGGCCTGAGTTACGTCACAGGCAATCGCAATCGCTCTGCCACCGGCAGCTTCAATCGCAGCTACAACTTCCTGCCCCTTGGACACGGTGCGGTTCAGGATGGCTACACTTGCACCGTGCCGAGCGAGTTCTTCCGCCATGGAGCGGCATAGTACTCCAGCACCTCCGGTGATTACAGCCGTTCTGCCTTCGAGACGAGATGAGCGTTCATATTGGTGTTCACTCATGCTTTTGCCCTCCTTTGCAGGGAATCCCAGACGCCCCAGAGATACATGATCCCCAAAGCCCGGTCATAGAGTCCATAGCCAGGTCGGCACTGTTCTCCCCAGAGATGACGACCGTGGTCGGGTCTTGCATAACCTTCATAACCGATATCGTGATAAGCCTCAACAACCCCTGCAATATCAACACTTCCATCCTGACTGCGATGTGAGGTTTCGATAAAGTCGCCGTTATCGTAGATTTTTACATTACGAATGTGGGCAAATGGAATCCGATCCTTGAACTCGTGTATCATCCCGATAATGTCATTATCAGCATTCGCTCCCAAAGAGCCACTGCATAGTGTCACGCTGTTGTAAGGGCTATCATAAAGATTCAAATATTTCCGAACATTCTCCTGACTTGTAATAATCTTTGGTAATCCAAAGATTGGCCATGGCGGGTCATCCGGATGGATGGCCATTCGAATCCCCAGCCGTTCGGCTGTAGGCATAATCTCTTGCAGGAAATAACGTGCGTGCTCCCACATATGATCCTCGGTTACATCCTTGTAGGCTTCGAACAGACCTGTTAAATACTGCAATCGTTCCGGTTCCCAACCTGGCATGGTGAGTGCGGAGTTCTCCGTAATGCGTCGAACGAGTTCTAGAGGTTCTATATCTGCGAGTTTACTGTGCTCATAGAAGAGGGCAGTTGAGCCATCCTCCATTTCCTTGTGCATATCCGTGCGAAGCCAGTCGAAGATCGGCATAAAGTTGTAACAGATGACCTTCACACCCACCTGAGCCAGTTTCTCCATTGTTTTAATATAATTTGCAATGTATTTATCCCTTGATGGCAGGCCCAACTTGATATCCTCATGGATGTTCACACTCTCAACGACATCCAGATGTAACCCGGCCTTGTCCGCTGCTGTTTTGACAGCGAGTATTTTGTCCATCGGCCATTCCTCGCCAGCAGGAACATCGTGCAGTGCCCACACAATACCTTCAACACCCGGAATCTGCCGGATATGATCCAGCGTTACCGTATCATTGCCTTCGCCGAACCAGCGAAAAACCATTTTCATCACGTTCACCTCATCATGAATAGTAGGAAGAAAAATTCAGTCATTGAAAATAGGACGGATATGTATCCTGCAGGACAGCCAAATCGGTGACAGTTAAATGCAAGTGTTCCTGCATCAGTCGCTCTGCTGTGTCGGCATCATGCTGCTGAATGGCCTTGACCATAGACCGGTGCTGTTCAATCAGGTGATCCCACTGGTGGTCCGAGGACAGGCGTAACATGCGACTTCGATTCAAATGTACATTCATCTGCTGGATAACAGTCCAGGTGTTGCTTTTGTTGCAGCCTGCAAAAAGAGTGCTATGGAATTCCTCATCCAATTGGAACATTCGTTCATCATCCGGTTTGACCCTGCATTCCTGTTGCCACGCAAGGTTCTGTTCAAGAGCTACCATCTGTTCGTTCGGAAAGTTCTCGCAGGCTAGCCTGATGACGGCTCGTTCGAGCTGTTCACGCATGAACCGTGCTTCCTCAACGAGATCAACCTGAATCAGAGAGACGTATGTGCCACGCTGTGGATACACTTCCAGCAGACCTTCCTGAGCAAGCCTTACAAAACTTTCTCGAACAGGTGTCCGGCTGACCTGGAACTCCAGCGAAATTTCCTTCTCGGAAATAGCTGTTCCCGGAGGCATTTTCAAACTCAAAATGAGTTGTTTCAGCGTGAAGTAAACGACATCTCGCGTTGAGTAAGATTGCTTATTATTCATGGAAGACATATTGCTCGCAACAGGTAACAAACCGGCTTTGGATGATAACTTTGGGGTATATTCCACAACTTCAACTCCTTCAATGACATACTACCATACTTGTATGGTAGTATGGAAGCGCTTTATCGGCATTATATTAAATTTAGTTGATGGTTCACTTGCAGTTCAAGTGAATAAAGAGTACAATTCTATTATTAGGTTCAAACGTTTAAACCAACAGACATCAAACGGAGAAAATATACGCAGAAATATTGAAGAAATAGTTCAGAGGTGAAATCATGGGACAAAAAGCAATTAGCGTTTTTCAAACCTGTATTCCGTTATTTCAGGTGTTAAGTGACAACCATCGTCAATCCATTTTGCTGACACTCACCGAGAAGGGCAGAATGACAGTGAATGAAATTACCGAACAGTCCAGTCTATCCCGACCAGCCATATCTCATCATCTCAAGCTGTTGTTAGAGAAGGGGCTTATATCTGTGGAACAGAAGGGGACACAGCGATATTATTCGGCTTCATTGAATGCATCCGTGGAACTGCTGAAGGAATTGGTAGCTGCTTTGGAAGAAGAGTGTCTGTAGATTAAAAGTGATAAAACATGCTTTTGCATGTGCCTTATAGGTTCGTCAGTTTAAACGCTTAATCAATAATAAATAGAGGAGTATGTATATATGACAACAACTATACAGGAAGTAACCAGTCAGGAAGTTGAACAGATTTTGGAGCAGCAACGAAAGTTTTTTCGTTCCGGGGCCACACGATCGGCAGAAGCTAGAATTGCCCGTCTGAACCAACTCAAGCAGGCGATTCAAAAGTATGAGACCAGACTGACTGAAGCTCTCTATCAGGATTTGGGCAAAAGTGAGTTCGAATCCTACACGACCGAGATCGGATTTATGATGGACAGCATCACACACACCATTCGTAAAGTGAATAAATGGGTGAAACCCGTTAAAGTAAAAACGCAAATGGCACTCCTGGGTTCCAAAAGTTATATTATACCTGAACCCTATGGAGCCGTACTGATCATCGGACCGTTCAATTATCCATTTCAACTCTTAATCGAACCATTGGTAGGTGCGATTGCAGCAGGCAACACAGCCGTGCTCAAAGCATCAGAGAATACACCTGCGGTGTCCGCTGTTGTACGTGAAATGATTGCGAGTGTGTTCGAACCGGCATACGTACAAGTGCTTGACGGTGCTAAAGACACAACAACAGCGCTGATTAACGCGCCATTCGACTATATCTTTTTTACAGGCAGTGTACCGGTAGGCAAGATTGTAATGGAGGCAGCTGCCAAAAATCTCGTTCCCGTTACGTTGGAACTGGGCGGTAAGAGTCCGGTCATTGTTGATGAACAGGCGGATATCAAAGTAGCTGCGGAGCGCATTATATGGGGCAAGCTGCTCAATACAGGACAGACCTGTATCGCACCCGATTATTTGCTCGTGCATGAGCGCGTGAAAGAACAGTTAATTACGGAGATGAAAGCAGCGATTGTGTCCTTCTTTGGTTCGGATATCCAGCACAACAAGGACTATGGGCGAATCGTGAACAAGGGACATTTTAAACGTCTGACAACTCTGATTGAACGGGATCAGGCCAAAGTAATATATGGGGGAGCTTCGGATGAGGAAGATCGCTTTATTGAACCTACGCTGATTGATGCGGAGTCCTGGGATGCAGCGACGATGGAAGATGAGATTTTTGGACCAATTCTTCCGATCATTAGCTACCGTAACCTGGATGAAGCCATTGTAGAGATCGTAAAGCGGCCGAAACCACTCGCCTTGTATCTGTTTACTTCCGACACCCGGGTTCAGGGCAAAGTGCTGCGCGAAGTTTCTTTTGGTGGCGGCTGCATTAACGATACGATCACGCATGTTGCGAATCCGCGTCTGCCGTTTGGCGGTGTTGGTCATTCCGGTGTTGGTTCGTATCATGGGCAGTACAGCTTCGAAACCTTCTCTCATCTCAAAAGTGTACTGAAAAAAAGCACCAAATTGAATCTGCCGATTCTGTATCCACCGTATGATAACAAGCTGAAGCTGATTAAGCGTTTGTTGAAATAAATAAGAAAGACAAAAAGCCTGCTACTGGACCTTATTCCAGAGCAGGCTGTTCCTGTCGGTAACGGGAGGGTGACATGCCGGACCAGCGCTTGAATTGACGACTGAAATGGGCAATATCCTTATAACCGAGCATGACGGCAATATTCTGAACGGACAGCTTCGGATTGCCCAGAAGAAGCTTCGCTTCATGCAAAACCAACTGGGACAATACAGCACGTGGAGACTGACCAAACACCTGCTTGAACACGCGATTACAGTGAGAAGAACTGATGCCCAGCTCTGCTGCAATATCATCAATGCCATAGTGACCGTTGGACTCGTGTCCCTGTTTGAATTGCTGACTCATCAGGCCTTGCAATCGATTACGAATCTGGTGGGCGAGTTCAATCTTCTCGTGTCCGTCGGTAAACCATTGTGCTGCCTCTTGCGAGACCGCCTCCCACAGATGGCCAAATAGTTCAAATACCGCAGATTGCAGCTGCATACGCTGTACCATCGTATTTGCTGTTTCATCATCCGCTGATGACATCAATTTGCGCAAAACCGGCTCGATCTGCTGTGTAACCGGACTATCCGCACTGAATCGCACTTGTTTGATGCGTGCCAGCAACGATAGGAACAATTGATCATCAATGTCAAAATGCATGCAAAAATACGTGAATCCCTTGCCGTTATGGCTCTGGCTGGAATGAATGCTTCCCGGAGGAATCAGGAGCAGTTCGCCAGCCTTTTGAATGTATAGGGTACCATTCACCATCATGCGTTGCTCGCCTTCCGTGACATAATTCAATTCATATTGAGGGTGCTCATGCGCCGGATAATCCCAGTCCATACCCACACTTCGTAAATGAATGGCGAACAGATTAACCGTTGTTTGCACATCTGGATAAAAAACTTCATGGACACTTTCTCCCAAAGTAGGAGGCAAGTACGTTGAAGACATGGAAGATTCCTCCCTTTATAGAGGTTGTTCAAAAAAAGAGCTTTTGATTACGTAGGATGCCTAGTGGCATCATCAGCATCGAATATGGCATTCAGCCGAAATGTCCGTTGCTCACGTAGCTCTATCTACGCTCCGCTACTCCATTTCTAGCTTCATCCCATCTTCTTGGTACTGAAAACCACTCTTTTTGAACTCGAATTTATATCAAATGGAATGTTTTTTTTGTAACCGCTTTAATCCATTATAGTCTATCAGCTTGATTTGGGTAAATATCCGATTGATTTGATCATGGTCTGAGGTGGAACCACGTGTTAGGATGGGGCTAATGAAAACGCATGCAAACCATTTTGAGAGGGGTTATGATTCGTGAGCACATCCAAATCCATCTTTTATAATGCACATCACGCACCGATTGGTGCTTTTGCGAGTTTTACACTGGGATACAAAGGAGCCAAAGGCGGGCTGGGTCTTGAACTTGGCAAGCCGGCAGACCAGAATGTATATATTGGATTACAATCTCGCGATGGCGACAATTATCAGGCACTTCCTTTTTATGAAGCTTCCGAGGATGAGAGCAGCCGCTATGATGTAGAGAAGTTGGAGAATGGGGGCACGGCGTCGACAACAGCGTCCAAAGTTCCACAACCTCTTATTACGGCTTTTCGCGATGAAGATATTACCCGTGAATTCACCTCAGGTACGGATACATGGACTGCTGGAGATCTGACGTTCCGTATCTACTCGCCTGTTCGTCCAGTACCTGATCCAACGAATGGGGATCGTGAAGAATTAATGAATGCACTCGTACCTGCCGTATTGGTGGAGATGACGATTGACAATACACAAGGTCAACAACCACGCAAAGCCTACTTTGGCTATCAGGGCAATGATCCGTACTCTGCGATGCGTCTGATCGGGGGACCGGAAGGCGGCTCCATCACAGGTGTGGGACAAGGTCGACTCACAGCGATTATGTCGGCAGATGACGGAATGTGGCCCGCACGCGGATTTACGCTGGAGAAACTCTTGCAGGAGAAACATCGGGAGAATCTGGCATTTGGCCTTGGCTCAACCGCTGCATTACTGATGGAAGTGCCGGCTGGAGAGAAACGTACGTATCAATTCGCAGTATGTTTCTATCGCGGAGGCATTGTGACGACCGGAATGGACACAACGTATTGGTATACGCGCTATTTCTCCGATATTCAGGCAGCAGGAGAGTATGCACTACAACGCTTCAGTGAATTGACGGCTTCCTGTGGAGAGGTTGAACAGCGTCTTGGATCGGCTGCTTTGACCGAAGATCAATCATTCATGCTTGCTCATTCCATTCACAGCTATTATGCCAGTACTCAACTGCTGGATGCCGATGGTGAGCCACTCTGGGTGGTGAACGAAGGGGAGTATCGGATGATGAACACACTTGATCTGACGGCTGATCAGTTGTACTTCGAGCTTGCCTTGAATCCATGGACGGTGCGTAATGAGCTGGAGTGGTTTGTGAAACGATACAGTTATACGGATCAGGTTCGTTTCCCGGGGGAAGAAAAGTTATATCCGGGGGGAATTACCTTTACCCATGATATTGGTGTTGCCAATGTGTTCTCACGCCCTGGACACTCGGCATATGAACTGGTTGGCATTGACGACTGCTTCTCACAGATGAGTCACGAAGAACTGGTGAACTGGCTCTGCTGCGCGACAGTGTACATTGAACAGACACAGGATCAAGCTTTTGTGAAAAACATGTTGCCTGTTATCCAGGATTGCTTCGAAAGCATGCTTAATCGTGACCATCCCGACGCTGAGCAGCGTAACGGCCTGATGGGTCTGGATAGCAGCCGTACTCAAGGTGGAGCGGAGATTACAACTTACGACAGCCTGGATGTGTCACTTGGTCAGTCTCGCAATAATATCTATCTGGCGGGTAAATGTTGGGCGGTCTATGTTGCATTGGAGAAGCTGTTCGCAACTGAGAAGTTGGCGGATCTGTCCCATCAAGCAGGTCTTCAAGCGGATCGCTGCGCTGCCAGCATTGCTGCACAGTTGACTGATGGCGGCTACATTCCAGCTGTAATTGCAGAAAATAATGATTCTCGAATCATCCCGGCAATTGAAGGTCTGGTGTTCCCGTACTTTACAGGCTGTGAAGCAGCACTGGATGTGAATGGTCGTTTTGGACCTTATCTGAAAGCTCTCCAAACTCATCTAAAGACGGTTCTTGTACCGGGAACATGCCTGTTCGAAGATGGAGGCTGGAAACTGTCCTCAACAAGTAATAACTCGTGGTTAAGCAAAATCTATTTGTCCCAGTTTATCGCTAGAGAGCTGCTGGATGTGGAATGGGATGAGACAGGCAAGGCAGCAGACGCGACTCATGTCAACTGGCTGCTGCATCCGGAGGAATCCTACTGGTGCTGGAGCGACCAGATCCTTTCTGGTGTAGCGGTTGGCAGCAAGTACTATCCGCGTGGTGTAACGTCGATTCTATGGCTACTCGAAGGAAAAGGGAATCGCCTTGCGCAGATCTATGCCAGTAAGGAGGCGGTACAATGAACCAATCCGTCGTTCAAACTGCCTTGTCAGGTCCACAGTACGATGCGTGGCTGGGGTATCACTCTGAATTGCCAGGAGCGAATGGACTTGCCCAAAAGACGGCTCCTGCGTGGAGCAAGCTGATACTCGCGGAAGAGAACCATGGAGTAATCACAACAGCTCTGACCGAACTTTCACGAGGACTGGAGAAGTTGTATGGCGTGAAACCGTCGGTCAGTCATCTGTCTGATACTCAGCAAAGTGAGCGGGACAATAACGCTTCCGCTCCCGCGATACGAATCGGTACTTGGACAGGAAGCGATTCGGTGGCTGGTTCTTTCAGTGAGAAAGAGCGCTCAACTGTTCAAGGAGAAGGGTACATCATTCGTGAGAACGAGACCGAGGGTGTACTGGTCATTGGATCAGAGACCCCCCAAGGTGTGCTGTATGGTGCATTCCATCTGTTGCGAGAACTGACAATGGATCAAGGAATTGCAAGTAAGACGGATGACGCTGTGAGTAAGTGGAGCTTCATTACAGAGCAGCCAACCAATGCGCTACGGATGATTAATCAGTGGGATAACGTGGACGGCAGCATTGAACGGGGTTACGCAGGAGACTCCATTTTCTACGATAACGGGGAATTTACACTGGACTTGGAACGCATCCGGGATTACGCACGTTTACTCGCTTCCACGGGAATCAATGCCATATCGATCAACAACGTCAATGTACACCGCCGTGAGAGTCTGTTTCTGACAGAACGTTATCTTGGTGATGTAGCGAAGGTGGCCGCTGAATTCAGAGCGTATGGCATTCGACTGTTCCTGAGCGCCAACTACGCAAGTCCAATTGAGATTGGTGGATTACATACGGCAGATCCGCTGGATGCGAAGGTACGGGAATGGTGGAACATTCAAACGGCGAAGGTGTACGCAGCGATTCCGGATTTTGGTGGTTACCTGATCAAGGCAGACTCCGAGAATCGACCGGGACCGTTCACGTATAACCGTGATCATGCCGATGGTGCAAACATGCTGGCTGAAGCTCTTCGGCCATTCGGTGGATTGGTCATCTGGCGTTGCTTCGTCTATAACTGCAAGCAGGACTGGCGGGATCGTTCCACTGACCGTGCACGTGCAGCCTATGACCACTTTACGCCGCTGGACGGGCGTTTTGCCGAAAATGTCATTTTGCAGATCAAAAACGGGCCGATGGACTTTCAGGTGAGAGAGGCGGTATCCCCGCTGTTCGGCGCCATGGAAAATACAAATCAGGTGATTGAATTTCAAATTACACAGGAGTATACCGGGCAACAACGTCATCTCTGTTATCTGGTTCCCCAGTGGAAAGAAGTATTGGACTTTGACACATACGCCAAAGGCGAAGGTTCAGAGATCAAGCGAATCGCGGACGGTTCTCTGTATAAACGACCATACAGTGGCTTCGCCGCAGTATCCAATATTGGTGCAGATGCCTGTTGGACAGGACATCCACTCGCGCAGGCGAATCTATATGGATACGGAAGACTTGCGTGGAACCCGGAGCTGTCCGCGGAAGAGATTGCCGATGAGTGGGTGAGACTCACATTTGGACATGAAGACGAAGTTGTGCGGCAGGTTACGGGCATGCTTTTGACTTCATTAGATATCTATGAGAATTACACGGCGCCTCTCGGTGTGGGTTGGATGGTTAACCCGGAACATCATTACGGGCCGAATGTAGATGGATACGAGTATTCCAAATGGGGAACGTATCACTTTGCCGATTGTCATGGCATTGGTGTAGATCGAACCGTGAACAGCGGCACAGGATACACTTCACAGTATCACCCTGAGAATGCTGATCGTTATGAGTCCTTAGACACCTGTCCGGATGAGCTGATCTTGTTTTTCCATCACGTGCCGTACACCCATGTTCTGCATTCGGGTAAAACGGTCATTCAGCATATTTATGATACACACTTTGAAGGTGTTGCGCAGGCAGAGGCGTTAGCCGAGACATGGAGACAGCTGGAGGGCAAAATCGACCCGGTCATTTTCAGCAAAGTTGCTTCATTACAGGACAACCAGGCCGAACATGCGAAGGAATGGCGGGACATGATCAATACGTACTTCTATCGGAAGAGCGGCATTGCGGATGAACAAGGTCGAACAATCTATTGAGTGGAATTACGGATGCAGATGAACTTGGTAATTAGGAAGGAAGAAAGAAGATACCTTATTTTCTTTGATGTACAATAGACAGCATGGATATACATGAGGAGGAGAACCGTATGGGACAACATCAACTGCCCGTGACCATGAAGGCCGCTGTCATGACAGAGCCAGGACACATCATTATTGAGGAACAACCCGTCCCGCAACCAGCAGCGGATGAAGTGTTAATCCAGGTGATGGCTGTTGGGGTGTGTGGCTCGGATGTGCATTATTTTGAACATGGGCGCATTGGCAGATTTGTAGTGGAGAAACCGATCATTCTGGGTCATGAGTGTGCGGGAATCATTGCTGCTGTTGGCTCGAACGTATCACGTCTAAAAACAGGGGATCGGGTTGCCATTGAGCCTGGGGTGACTTGCGGACGCTGCACGGCTTGCAAGGAAGGTCGCTATAACCTGTGTCCGGATGTACAATTTCTAGCGACCCCTCCGGTGGATGGGGCATTTGTACAATACATGGTGATACGTGAAGATATGGTATTCCCGATCCCGGATCATCTGTCTTATGAGGAAGCAGCTATGAACGAGCCATTCTCTGTTGGTATTCACGCTGCACGCCGCAGCAAACTGGCTCCGGGTACAACCCTGGCGATTATGGGTATGGGTCCCGTTGGACTCATGGCCGTGGCTGCTGCCAAATCTTTCGGTGTAGAGAAGATCATAGTAACGGATCTGGAGGAAGTTAGGCTGGAAGCAGCTCGCCGCATGGGTGCCACTCATACCATTAATGTGCGGAATGAAGATGCGCTGGCTGTGATTCGCGAGTTAACAGGTGGTGTGGGTGTTGATACCGCATGGGAAACAGCAGGGAATCCAAAGGCGCTACAATCTGCTCTGTATTCACTTCGACGTGGAGGCAAACTTGCGATTGTGGGCCTGCCTGCACAGGACGAGATCGCACTCAATGTTCCATTTATTGCGGACAATGAAGTTGATATCTATGGCATATTCCGTTATGCCAATACGTATCCGGCAGGAATTGAGTTCCTGAGCTCCGGCCAGCATGACGTGATGTCTCTGATTACAGATCGTTATTCACTCGAAGAGACACAGCAAGCGATGGAGCGCGCATTACACAATAAAAGCGGCAGTCTGAAGGTCATGGTATATCCGAACGGTATGTAAGAACAACCTGGAAGAGTCCTGCGGTATAGGACTCTTTTTTTGCAAAAAAGTATGGGTCAAGCTCCCATAACATGGTATAATTCATGAATATTTTAATATATAAATGGATACACACCATATTGGTGAATAAGTACTTAGCGAAAGGAACTGAAGGTTGTGAGAGTACATGAATTTATGATACACGCTGATTTTCATCGGGATGATCTGATGTCGGTATCTTCTCAAGCGTCGCGTTTTTCCTCGGATATTATTTTGTCGTATATGGAGTCTGAGCATGAGCATCGTGTAGATGTCAAAAGCCTGCTTGGAATGGCGTTACTACCCATTCGATATGGTAGTGTTGTCAGATTACAGACAAGAGGCAGGGATGAACTGGAGGCTTTGGAGTACATGTTGAATGTACTGGAGAAAGGGACGGCGTGACACCTGATTAGGTGCAAAATCACAGATATCATATTTTTTTTAGCTATTCCTCAAATCTTGCTGGTACTTTGTCCAAAAAAAGAGTATAATAAAATTTAGTTTGATTCTAAAGAAGTACCCATATTAAAGGAGTGTAAATAGATTATGCCAAAAGTTGACATCCATCCAAAGACACAACTCGTAATTTTTTACGATGCAAGTGCTGATTTCAAATTCCTGAGTTCTTCCACGAAGTTCTCTAACGAAACTATGGAATGGGAAGACGGTAACTCTTACCCAGTAATCCGTGTGGACACTAGTTCTGCATCCCACCCGTTCTTCACTGGTAAACAAAGAAACGTGGATATCGGTGGCCGTGTTGATAAATTTAACCGTAAATACAACATCAACAAATAAGTTTGTCCATACATTACAAAAAACCTCGGGATTTGTCCTGAGGTTTTTTTGTGTACATTAAAAATTAATTCAACCAATTATTGCGCTTACAACACATTCGGATGTACACTAGGAAACAGAGTATGAACATATTGGAGGAGGAAATAGAGATGAGCAGCATCACACATATGGTAACGTTTACACTTTACGCGGGTAAAGATACACCGGAGGCCGAAGCTTTTTTGAAGGAAAGTTCGGATGCACTGGCTGTCATTCCTGGGGTAGAGCAATTTCAGGTTCTGAAACAGGTAAGTGAGAAGAATGAGTTCGACTACAGTTTCTCGATGGTCTTTGCGGATCAGGCTGCGTATGATGCATACAACAATCACCCGGTTCACCGTCAATATGTAGAAGAGCGTTGGGAAAAGGAAGTCAGTCGCTTCCAGGAAATTGATCTTATTCAACATCATAATTAATAGTCTCCACATATAGGAAAAAAGTTGAACTACCATATACAGCATTGAACAATGCTGTATATCTCTTTGAATAATGCGTAATTAATGAACAAAAATAACATATTCCGAAATCGTTTTCGACTATTTCGAGCAAATGAATTTAAGGAGGTTTTCGCTGTTATGCAATTGGATCTCTCAGGAAAAACGGCTCTGGTTACAGGCGCAACCGGACAACTGGGGAGAGTCATCGCCCGCACGTTGGCAGCCTGTGGCGCCAATCTGGCTCTACATTACATAAATAATGATACCAAGGCTCGGGAGCTTCAAGATGAGATTGAAGCACTCGGTCGTAAGGCTGTAATTGTACAGGGGGATATTACAAAGCAGGATACAGCATTTCGGATGCGTGATGAGATTCAGTCTGTCCTCGGCGGAGTGGATATCGTTGTTGCCAATGCGGTCATTCAATATGAATGGACAACGGTGTTGGAACAGTCTCCTGAAGATTACTTGAGTCAGTTCGAATCCTGTGTCATGCAGAGTGTGTATCTTGCCAAAGCTTTCATTCCACATATGCAAAATAGCAGAGCCGGTCGCTTCATTGGTATCAATACGGAATGTGCGATGCAAAACTTCGCTCATCAATCGGCCTACACCGCTGGTAAGCGTGGCATGGATGGTGTGTATCGCGTACTTGCCAAGGAGGTTGGTGAGTATCAGATTACCGTAAACCAGGTTGCACCTGGATGGACAATTAGTGAACGTGATCGGTCCAGTGAGCCTAGACATGATGAGGCATATACGCGTACCGTGCCGCTGAAGCGCAGGGGTGAAGATCAGGAAATTGCCAATGCGGTAGCTTTTCTCGCTTCGGATCTGTCCTCATTTATCACAGGTGCCTATATCCCGGTAAGTGGTGGCAATGTGATGCCTGCTATCTAGTGTCTGATTTGGATTCGCGAATCTACATGAAATAACAATAAACCTAGTTTAACCGTAATCCGTTTGTCATTCGACAAGCGGATTTTTTGGCATTTTGCTAACAATGAAATAACGGTTCAAGGGGCGGTTTTTTTGTTTCATATATCCAGACATACATATGAGTTGGTTCGATTTTCGGAAGATTGGGGTATAAGAATAGGTATATTAACCGAGTGGAAACATAATCAAAATGAGCAATTAAAGGAGACTCACCTATTATGAAAAAAACAGTAGCGGACGTTCTGGTTGAATCCTTATTGAACGCTGGCATCAAACGCATATATGGCATTGTTGGAGACTCCTTAAATGCGGTACTCGACTCCATCCGTCGTTCGGGTAAGATCGAATGGATTCATGTACGACATGAAGAAGTAGCTGCATTTGCTGCTGGTGCGGACGCCGAGGTCAGTGGAAGTATCGCTGTCTGCGCAGGTAGCAGCGGTCCTGGTAATATGCATCTGATTAATGGTCTGTACGACTGTCACCGCAATCGTGTTCCTGTACTCGCTATCGCTGCACATATCCCAAGTGACGAGATTGGCAGTGAATATTTTCAGGCGACGCATCCGGAGTATCTGTTCCAGGAATGTAGTGATTATTGTGAAGTCATTACAACAGCAAAACAGATGCCGCGTTCTCTGACGATGGCCATTCAGACAGCAGTCGCACGTTCAGGTGTGTCCGTCGTCGTATTGCCGGGGGATGTAGCAGGACTTGAAGCAGCGGATCTTCCTGTGCCTGAGCATGTGTATCACGCAACCAACCCCGTAGTACATCCTTCTGAGCCTGAACTTGTGAAACTGGCGGAGTATCTGAATCAAGGCAAAAAAATTACGTTATTGTGCGGTGCAGGCTGCGCGGGCGCTCGGGAACCCCTTATGCAGCTCTGTGATCGGTTGAAATCCCCGATGGTTATTGCGTTACGAGGCAAGGAATATTTGGAGTATGACAACCCCTATTCCGTGGGTCTTACGGGTCTAATTGGGTATTCATCCGGTTATCATGCCATGATGGACTGTGATGTACTACTGATGCTCGGAACGGACTTCCCATATCGTCAATTCTATCCCGAAGATGCGAAAGTCCTTCAGGTCGACATTCAATCTTCCCATCTGGGTCGGCGCACGAAGCTGGATTACGGCGTGTGTGGGGATGTGAAAGCGACGATTGAAACTTTACTTCCTTATCTGACAGAGGAACACAGTGACAAACATCTGCGTAAAAGTGTGGATCGTTATGTGAAAGTACGCAAAGATCTGGACGAGCTGGCCGTTGGAAAACCGGGTAAAAAGCCCATTCATCCGCAGTACCTGACCAAGGTCATTAGTGATGCCGCAGCTGAAAATGCCATCTTCACCTGTGATGTCGGTACTCCGACAGTATGGGCGGCCCGTTATATCGAGATGTCTCGTAATCGCAGACTGCTCGGTTCATTCAGTCATGGTACGATGGCAAACGCTTTGCCACAGGCCATTGGCGCTCAGGTCGCTGATCCGGGCAGACAAGTCATCTCGTTATCGGGTGATGGTGGTATTACGATGCTGATGGGTGATCTGTTGACACTGAAACAGCATAATCTGCCGATCAAAGTTGTGGTGTTTAATAATGGAGCACTCGGTTTTGTTGAGCTGGAGATGAAAGCTGCCGGATTCCTGGAATCGGGAACAGAGCTTGTAAATCCCAACTTTGCGATGGTTGCTCAAGCCATGGGCATGGAAGGTATTCGGGTTGAAGATCCGGGTGAACTTGAAGGAGCTGTGCAGCGTGCGCTTCAGCATGATGGTCCTGTACTGATTGATGTGGTGGTGAACCGTCAGGAATTGTCTTTACCTCCGAAGATTGATATCAAACAGGCTGAAGGATTCACGTTATGGATGATGAAAGCCGTGCTGAACGGACGCGGGGACGAAATTATTGAATTAGCAAAAACCAATTTGCTAAGATAGCCGTTTCGATAAAGCGGAAATGCACCGTGTGAAGTTGTAGAGATACCGACTTTCAAAGTATTGTTTATGTAAAAGAGGTAAAAGAGGAGCACGTGACAAGACATTATCGTTGCGTGCTTCTTGAATAGAATGCTGAAAATGTGACATGTAATATAGTATGAATACATATTATATGATTTGTTTTTATGTCGAAAGTCTATTAGAATAGGTAAAGTCAGAAAGGTTTTATGCCATTTTTGACCTACATATTGCATCATTGCATGTACGTACGTTTCATATCGTATTCATCGATCCAATCACAAGATGACACACACACATGGAGGAGATCAACATGAGTCACGCAGGAAAAGTAGCCATTATTACTGGAGCAGGAAGTGGATTGGGCCAAGCAGCAGCGCTAAAGCTGGCTGAGAAGGGCGCATCCATTGTCGTTGTGGATCTTGTCGAAGAGACAGGTCTTGAAACCGTTAAGCAGATTGAGAAGCTGGGAAGTAAAGCTATTTTTGTACAAGCAGATGTGAGTAAAGCACCTGAAGTTGAGAATTATGTGAAAAAAGCAGTCGAAGAGTTCGGGCGAATCGACATGTTCTTTAATAATGCAGGGATTGCGGGTCCTGGGATCAAGTTGATTGAACATACGATTGAGCAGTTTGACCAGATCATTGATATTAACCTGAGAAGTGTATTCTACGGGTTGAAGTATGTGATTACGGAAATGCTCAAAACAGGTGGGGGTTCCATTCTGAATACAGCCTCCACAGCCGGTATTGTTGGTGTACCCGCAGTTGCACCTTACGCAGCAACCAAACATGGCGTGGTGGGTTTGACCCGCACAGCTGCAATTGAATATGGCAAGGACAACATTCGTGTAAATGCGATTGCTCCAGGTACAATTGAGACGCCGATGGTTGTTCAGTTTGGTAAAGACAACCCTGAAGTGTTCAAGGCAACCGTTGACAGCATTCCATCTGGGCGCCTTGGCAGACCGGAAGAAATCGCGAACCTGGTTTCCTTCCTGCTTGGAGATGAAGCGCCGTATATTAATGGTGCAGTATATCCGATCGATGGTGCAGTTACGGCCCAATAAGAGTTCAGCTTATCGGTAATAGGATAGCCGTTAAAATGGTTAAAGAGAGGCCACTGTATGCGTACAGTGCCTCTCTTTTTAATTTCTCTTTTATAATACGAATAGTACTACGAACTCATATCAGGCAGCGTTATGCGATGTATCGGTTTGTGTACTTTTCACAGAGGTTGAACGATACGAGCCTATAACGATGATGACGGCAACAGCAACCCCGACAGCGCCAATCCAGGTAATGGATGATAATGAAACGCTGTTGACCGCGATTCCGCCAATACCTGCGCCGGCGGCCATAGCTAATTGCATGACCGAACTATTCAGACTAAGCATAATACCTGAGGATTCGGGAGCCATAGTCACGAGGTTATACTGCTGAGTTGGACCCGAGGACCACGCGGCAAAAGACCACAAAATCAGAACAAGCAAGACAGCGAGATGAGAACTTGCCGTTATATTCAGCAGGACCAGACTCATGATATGCAGTGTCATGCCTGTGATCAACGTTCGTTTGACACCCCATCTGTCAGCACCGAATCCTCCTACTTTTGAACCGATCAGACTAGCAATACCAAATGCGAGTAAAGCTGAACTGAGTAGTGCTTCGCTCATTCCCGCAACGGTTACGAGATAAGGTGAGATATACGTGTAAGCAATGGAATAACCACCTAACCAGAAAAAGGTCACCATCAGTGCCAGCACAATTCGTGGCTGTTTGAGCAAAGAGAGTTGTTTCTTCAGTGGAACAGGGGCTTCTGCTTTGGAAGGCGAAATGGCGGCCGCGATCACCAGCATGGCAAGAACTCCAAGAACGGCGATGCCGGCAAAAACAAGCTTCCAATCCCAAGATGCAGCCACAAGCCTTCCGAGCGGAACGCCAACAATCAAGGAAGCTGTAAATCCAGTGATTACTGTGGCGATTGCACTAGCTTGTTTGCCTTCAGCCGCTATTTGAGAAGCAACCGTTAATGCCGTGACAACAACAACGCCCGCCCCTAAAGCCATCAACACGCGTGCTGCGACGAACAGTCCATAACCCGGCAACAGATAGGCAAGAACATTAGCCACAACGAATAGACCAAGGAAGTATAACAACAGCTTGCGACGGTCCCAGCGCGAAGTGAGTGCAATAATGACAGGTGTACCTAGCGCATATACGAGTGAAAAAATCGTAATGAGCTGTCCGGCAGCGATTAAAGAGATATTCATCGTATCTGCAATACGATCCAAAATGCCGGCAATGACATATTCGGACGTTCCCACAAGGAAGCTGACCAAGGCAAGAACATAGATTTTGAGCGTAGAAGACATGGAACATAACCTCTTTCTGATTATAATTATTATATTTTTAGAAATATAGAAATAAAGACGATAGAACAAGACATGAATGCTCTGAATGCAACTGATCTACGAACGGTAATGTTACAACCTAGATAATGAATAATGGTATAAGCGTAAACTTAGGTGACCTAGTTTTACTAATAAATATTGTGGGTTGTTTCGATATTTTCAATTATATAGAAATATAAATCAAATTTTTTTATTTATTTAGCAGATAGGGAACAAACTTTTGTGCGGTCTCCGTGTTCAGGCTGTAGTAGATATACGTACCTTTCTTCTGCGATGTAAGCAGGCCACAATCGTACAGCTGTTTCAGGTGATGAGACAGAGTCGATAGGGCAACCGTAACAAGGCGGCTCTCCAGATCAGCGGGACACAGGTTGCTTTCGCCCGATAAAATCTGAATGATTTTGTACCGTGTTTGTTCGCCCAGCGCTTTATGAATTTTGACGACTTGTTCAATCTCATTCGAGTTTGATTGCATAATGATCTTTCCTTTCGTCTTTATTTCTTATTTCTAGTAATATAGAAATAACAGTAGCATATGTCGTTTGAAAAGTAAACTCTCGGTGAAGATTCCAGACTTTCGTCTGTGTTAACAGACGAAAGTCTGGAGTAACTTCCCCCGAGAGTTATGTGAGTTGTATATTACCGATCTAGAGAATCAACATAGTCTTTGGCTTCCTTCAACGAAAGACCTCTAGCTTCACGCAGTCGTTTGATCGCCATAATTTTTTTCCCTTGTTGTATGAGTGCAAACAGTTCCTGATCCAGATCCGTTTGGGCCGGTTGGCTTGTGTGGGAAGGGGATGCTTCCTTCGGCGACAAGGTGTAATTGAAGTCGGAGCGTGTGCCTGCGGTTGAACCGTTCTCCAGACGCTCCACATCTCTTTTCAATTCATTTAATTGACGTTGCAGGCTGGTGACTCTGACCAGTAACACAAGGATCAGAAGCAGAAAAACGATCCATACCAAGGTGTTCATTTCCATGATGTCATGTGCCTCACTTTCATTTATTCATATTTAGCCATTATTTTAGTTGAACCGGGATTTCCTTGACACCACGAACTATCATGCCGGGTCTCCATTCCAGTTCATTCACATTTGCCTGAAGCTGTATATTTGGAAAACGATTCAGAAGTGTGCTGACTGCAATCTCATCTTCCAGACGAGCAAGCGGTGCTCCCAAGCAGAGATGAATGCCTTTGCCAAAAGCTAGATGCGAACTCTTCTCGCGTGTGATATCGAAAATATCAGCATCCTAGGGTTGTGTGTGAATTCTTTCGTGAAAAACGCTGCCTTTGAGGACTCGTTGGGTTCATTCGGGTTCAAATGCAAAATCTCCTTTCATATTCCTGCATAATACCTGCACCCTCTATATATTCAATACAGAAGCTTTTGAAACCTTGTTTTTTCTTCATATGGATGATAGAGCAGGAAAATAGAGGAAGATGGAAGAAGACATGGTAGAGAGAAGCGGTTATTATGCTTGGTAAAAATGAAAATGAGGTGAACGCTGACATGTCTTACGCACAACTTCCTTTGCATCACCACCAGATTCCGGCAAGTCGAATGGTTCTTGGCTGTATGCGGTTTGGGGGTGAATGGGATGGGCTCCCCATTACTTCAGATCTTGTCGTAGAAGGTCATCGAGCGGTAGAAGCAGCTCTCGATATAGGCATTAACCACTTTGATCTGGCGGATATTTACACACGTGGTAAGGCAGAGCATGTCTTGGGGCGAGTTTTATCCGAAACTCCCGGCTTGCGTGAACAGATCATTATACAGTCGAAGTGTGGTATACGTCTTGTGGGTGATGATGAAGGACCACAGCGTTATGACACCTCAGGTGCACATATTCTGGCGAGTGTGGACGGTATCCTGGAACGGCTCAGCATCGATTATCTGGATATTTTGCTGTTACACCGTCCTGATCCGCTCGCCCATCCGCAAGAGATTGGAGAAGCACTGGCTGAACTGCATCATTCCGGTAAAGTGCGCCATTTTGGTGTGTCCAACATGGGTTCTGAACAGATTCGTCTTCTTCAGCTTCATAGTAAAGTACCTCTGATTGTGAACCAGTTGGAGATGAGTCTGGACAAAATCGGATTCGTAGAAGCCGGTGTTACGGTGAATCGACCCCAAGCTAGAGATAACGTGTTTCCCTATGGTACGATGGAATATTGTCAGGCAGAACATATTCAACTGCAAGCTTGGGGTCCCCTTGCTCAGGGGCGATTTACTGGCAGGGTAGTTGAGGGACAGCGTCCTGAAATTGAGCATACGGCCCAATTGGTTGATCGAATGGCTAAGGAGCGTGGAGTTACACCGGAGTCTATTGTACTGGCTTGGTTAATGAAGCATCCAGCAGGGATACAACCTGTCATTGGTTCGATTCGACCAGAACGTATTCTGGCCTGTCGTGATGCAATAAATATTGAGCTTACCCGTTATGAGTGGTACGAGCTGTATTCCGCTTCATGCGGGCGTAGAATGTAAGTAGGGAATTCTGAGAGAGTGGTTCGTATCGATCAAAATTCATAGATATTGGGTGAAATTTGGACATATAAGAAGAGACAGGCTGCTGATAGCCTGTCTCTTCTTTGTAATAATGGGCTTCATTTGGTTGAAACACATGATCGAAAGTGTAATGAATCCTAAGGTCATATGGCCTACAATGCGTTTGCATGGGTAATAAGCATGCTGATTCGGAGCCGAAAACAGTGTTTAGGCACGGTTGTAAGGATATTTCACCTTCATATTTGTGCTAGAGGCTATGTCCATGGACTTAGGAAGAGTGCTGATAAGAAGGACGTTTCAACCATTTTTATCGTTTTACCGGGTAGTTGTTCGAGGGCTGTGATAAAATGATAGGAATAAGAACATACGATCTGTTTATGTGAGAGGAGACACCTTGACGATGGAGATGCTTAAACCACCCGCCGAGACATTATACGAGGTTGAATTACGTGCATTACGAGAGGAAGATCAGGGGAAACGTCCCCCTAACTGGCTGTTATCTCCCGCCTATGTGCGCGATTTTATTATTGGCAGGGATAAGCCTGCGTTATTAAATGGAGAAGAAATCTCGATTACCCGCAAATTCTATGGCAATGACGTGTTAATTGAACGTGCAGTGGTTACTCTGGCAGGCAATCGAGGATTAATGCTCGTGGGAGAACCCGGGACAGCCAAGACCATGCTGAGCGAACTGCTGACCGCAGCAATCTCCGGAACCAGTCTGAATACGATTCAAGGTACAGCAGGCACGACAGAAGATATGATCAAGTATTCCTGGAATTACGCCATGTTGCTCGAAAAAGGCCCTTCGGAAGCGGCACTTGTGCCATCACCGTTATATAACGGCATGAAGAAAGGTATTCTTACCCGTTTTGAAGAGATTACACGTTGTCCGGCTGAAGCGCAGGATAGTCTGATCAGTATTCTCAGTGACAAGGTCATGAGCATTCCTGAACTGGATGGTGGTGTACTGTTTGCACAACCTGGATTTAACGTCATTGCTACAGCCAATATTCGGGATAAAGGTGTTAACGAAATGAGCGGTGCATTGAAACGTCGGTTCAATTTTGAAACGATCAAGCCCATTCATAACGTGAAGATGGAAGCCAAAATTATTGAGTCCCAGGCACGAAGCCTGTTATTACATAGTGGAATTGATATTGACATTAACCCGGACGTGGTTGAATTGCTGGCTACAACATTTATGGAACTGCGCACCGGCATGACACGGGAAGGCTACAAGCTCGACACACCTCAAGCATCCATGAGTACGGCAGAAGCAGTGTCTGTCTATGTCCAGAGTGCGATGACTTCCTATTATTACGAAGATAAAGCGATTGCGCTGGATCGGTTGGTACAGAACATGTTAGGGACCATTGCAAAGGAAAACGACAAGGATCTGTCCATTCTCAAAACCTATTTCTCCAAGGTCGTAAAAGAGCGTTCCAGGGAAGAGGGAATGTGGAAGGACTACTATGAGGAGAGAAAATGGATCGGTTAACAGCAGTTCTGGACCCTGATGTTGTTCAGTTACAATCCTTGTTCGAATCCCAGGTGTATAACCTGAGTAATCCTACGGTCTATTATCCAATACGACACCATAGCCCTGCATGTTCATATCACTTGTTACGATTAATTGAGGAGTACAAGCCAGATATCATTTTGATTGAAGGACCGGAGAGCGGTAATCCATTAATTTCGGTGCTGAGTGATGAGGCAACCTTACCTCCTGTCAGTCTGTACTATACCTATGAGAGTGAATTGGAGAGAGAAGCCTGCTATTATCCGATGCTTCGGTATTCACCTGAATATGTAGCTTTGAAAGAAGCAAAACGCCTGAACATTCCGGCGAAGTTTATTGATTTGGACTATCAACACTTCTCCACTCGTGCATCCAAATCCGGCCAGACAGAACAAAAGGAGATCTCCATTCAGGACGAAACCTTGCTTGCGGGGTCTGACTTCATTAATCGGTTGTGCCAAAAAACAAACTGTCGCAGTTTTGATGAATTGTGGGAAAAGGTGTTTGAGATTGGCGGTCTGGAGAAATCCACTCGGGAGTTCGTACAGGATGTATTTACATATTGTACTTTATCTCGAATGTGTTATTCCGCGGAACGATTACAGTCTTCAGGTGATCTGGCAAGAGAAGCACATATGAAACAACGTATTCAACAAGCGGTGCAGGAGTATGACCGTGTGCTTGTCATTACCGGTGGATTTCATACGTATGGACTGTTGATGTCAGAGAAACATGAATCGGAATTGGAACAGCCAGAAATGGATAAACAGCATACAGACCAACGTTTGGATGGACAAGGTAAATTAGGAACGTCTCAACAAAGTACGGTTAATCCAGATACGGTTCATCAACAAATGTACCCGATGGTCTATACCTTTGCTGAAGCGGATCGGCTCAATGGATATGCGAGCGGCATGCCTTATGTAAATTATTACGATCAGATCTGGAACCAGCTGCTTCGCAAAAAGAGTACACCGTATAATCTAACGGCTCTGGACTTGTTATCCCAGCTGATGCGCCAATTACGGAACGGTCACGAACATGTATCAACCAGTGATGCAATTGAGGCATACAGTATGATTCAGGGGCTTGCCGGGCTTCGGGGTAAAAGGGAAGGCGGCGTCTATGAGTTGATGGATGCAGCACTCTCTTCCTTTGTGAAGGGGGAGCTTACCTTGGCGACCGATAAACCGCTGCAAGAGCTGCAGCAGTTATTGACAGGAGACGTCATTGGAAGCGTGGCTCCCAATTCATTCAGTATTCCCATCGTGGAGGACTTCAAGGCGCGTTGTACAGAGCACAAACTGCAGATCCGCACAACAGGACAACACAAGAAAGTGCTGGATCTGTATGCGAAACCGGAGCACCGTCAGATAAGCCAATTGATTCAATGCATCACGTATCTGGTTCCGGATTTCGCGAAACGGCAATCGGGGCCGGACTGGATCGCAGAGCGTGATATGAATCTTGTGCGCGAAACCTGGGTTTATATGTACTCATCCCGCATTGAAGCCAGATTGATAGAGAACTCTCTCTATGGTGGAACACTTGCTGGAGCAGCCACACGCAAAATGGAAGAACAGATGCAAGAAATACCGGATCATCATAGCGGTGAACTTGCCCGGCTTATGCTTCAAGCGCTGCTCATGGGGCTTCAGGACACAGCGATGAAACTCTATGAACAGGTCCGCTCAGCGCTGAGGACCGACGGGAATTTCCTATCCTTATGTAACAGCCTGCATGTCTTGAACCGAATTCATCAACACCGCAGGCTACTGGGATTATCTGACGAGCAACATCTCCCTGACCTGGTATCCGAAGCTTATAGGAACGCCGTGGACAAGTTGTTACAGCTCTCCAGAGCCAACCCGGATGAACATGAAGCCATTATTCAGGGATTGAAGCTGCTAGCCATGCTCGCAGAGTCATCGGAGGAGTATTTTCAGGATGAGACATTCCGAATACATCTGAATGAGCTTCTATCTGATCACCAGCTTCCGGCTCAGCTGGAGGGTGTGTGTGTGGCTATTTCCTCAGGGCTCGGTGACAGGCCAAGGGATGAGATTGTTGATCGTGCTCGCGGGTATATCCATGGTACACCGGATCAGACCCGTCAAACCGCACTTTTTTTACAGGGAGTATTCACTGTAGCACGTGACGCTTTTTTATATGAAGATCAGCTGTTATCCGAGTTGAATTATCTGATTGAACAGCTGTCATACGAGGATTTCATCAGTATGGTACCGGAATTGCGGTTGGCATTCACCTACTTTACACCAATGGAGACGGGCTTGATTGCTGAACGGGTGGCGAGTCTGCATCAGGTTGAACCAGAGGAGATGCTAAGGCCTGCGGTCGATGAACAGATGCTGATTCAGTCCAAGACGTGGGATGAAGCGCTTCGAAAGGAGTTTACCGCATGGAAGCTAATATGAATGAAGCGAATCGGACAACGGGCGAAACCAGAGATATCAGTGAAAGTTCCAATCCGGATGGAAGCAAACGAGGGGATCAACATTCTGCTGAAACCTTAAATCGCTGGCGTCTGATTCTCGGTGAATCGGCTGAAGAGGGGCTGTGCAATACAGAGCAATATACTTCGGGTGAATTTCAATATACGGAAATCGATGAGATTCTGGGGTATCTGTATAACCGTGAATACGGTGAAGAACAAGGTTACCGAAAAGAGGGAGGACGCGGTGCGTCTAATCTGACTGTACCAAAATGGTTGCACAAAGTCAGGGAACTATTCCCCAAATCAACGGTAGAAATATTGGAGAAACAGGCGCTTGACCGCTATGGGCTGACAGAATTGTTAACAGACAAAAAGTTGCTTGAATCCCTTGAACCCAACATGAATCTGCTCAAGAACATTATGCAGTTCAAAGGACGGATGAAAGGTGAGGTGTTAAAGAGCGCTAAGGAGATCGTGCGAACCGTGGTTGAAGAGCTACGCAGCAAGCTGGAGTCTCAGACCCGAGCGAGTATCATGGGCAAGCGCAGTCGCTATACATCCAGTTCAGTTCGATCCTTGCGCAATCTGAATTTCAAGCGAACTATCACCAAGAATTTGAAGAATTACGATAAAAACAAGCGCAGGTTTGTGATTGATCGTCTGTATTTCGACGGGAATATACAGCCCCATAACAAGTGGAACATCATCATTGGTGTAGACGAAAGTGGCAGTATGCTGGATTCAGTCATCTACAGTTCGGTGATGGCCAGCATCTTCTACCGTTTGAATGCGTTGCGCACGAAATTATTCATATTTGATACGCAGGTTGTTGATCTGAGCGACAGACTGGAAGACCCCGTAGACGTGCTCATGAATGTACAGCTCGGTGGGGGGACACATATTACCAAAGCGTTGCGATATGGCGAGACGTTAATCGATAATCCAGGCAAAACCATTTTTATTCTGGTCAGTGATCTAGAGGAAGGGTACCCGATCGCGCAAATGTACAAAGCCTGTAAAGATATCATCGATGCAGGATGCAAATTACTGATTCTCACCGCGCTCGATTTTAACGGGGATTCAGTCTATAACAAACATGCCGCACAGACATTAACCAATATGGGGGCACATGTAGCAGCAATTACGCCTAACGAACTCGCGGATTGGATTGGCGAGATCATCACTTAAATTCAAGGAGGAATGTGTAATGCTTACAGCAGACCGCGCAGTTGAAACTTTGGTGGAGAAATTCGCAGTAACCTGTTCAAACGAGTACTCATTAAAAACAGATCGAAGCTCCGAAATTATTGATTATGTCTTGGGAACGACAGACAAGTTCCCGGATATGATGGGAAATTCGAGTCATTATGTGTATCAAACGATTGATCTGCTCATGAAGCTCGCTAAAAAAGACGATGGAGATATCTTTTACCGTGCAGGGGCTATTGTGATATATCTGGAATCCAATTATTCCAAAAGAAGTTCATGGAGAACGGATGCTTTTACTGTCTGTATGGGAAATGATTCAGAAGCCTACGGATTGAGCGGGAAGAGCAAAAGTGCTGATCGCATGGGTGGGTTGTTGGCCCGGTTGGAGAAGATCAAACAGTTTGCGGGCGAGAACGAAATTTCGGCTGAATTAAAGAGCAAATTAAAGCGTGCCCAGTGGCTTTTTGATTCCAAAAAGGCTGACACCCAGGGGGATTATCGAGATGTAATCAATGCGTTAATGCTGCTACAACTATATTCAAGACTCAGTGACACGGCTTCTCATCTTGCAGAGGTTCAATCTTCTGCTCAATCGTTACCCGTGTTGTTTCAACATGTGATGGCTAATGATCCAGATAAGTTGCGGGACGAGCTACATACGTTGATTGAACCTGTAGTGGTAAGTAATATTCAAGGAAAGCATAACGGATCATCCCAAGAATTGAAGGATGAATTCCTCAAAGAAAAGCGCAGTCGGCTCATAGCTGAGCTGTATCCCAATACGACTTTCTCTTCAAAAGAGCAATGTTCAAACACCGTATTCCATCAAACGATGGTACTGGTGAGTGGTGCCTTGTTGTACCTGATTAACATTAGTGGGGGTAAACAACGGTTCCTTGATACGAATAGTGAGATTGGGCATGTTTTGCTTCACACAATACATCAATTACATGAGATTTATCCACTTGAAGTTCGCCGTTACTTGCTGAGTATGGACCCTAGAGCAAAGAGTCCAAATGATCTGCTTGCTGGACTTGTGCCTCTGGATGAGCCTTATCAGTTGGTTGAAATATTGCGGGACGAGCTTAATTCGTACACGGTATCTTGGAACATGTTACAATCCGCGATCGCGAATCGTCCTGAACAAGCGATTCGAGCATACGAGATTATCAAACCGCCATTCCTGAAACTCTGCATTCAGAAATTCATGGAGGATCAAGGATTGACATTGCCTAATGCGGAGGGCTCACTGGAGCAAGCGGTATTTAACGCTCTTCGGCATCCTTTGGACGGGGGACGTCAAGGACTTGCGATTGCAAGATACTTAAGTGGGGAAAACACCCTGGAGGAATATTGGGAGGACCCGAATAGTCGTGGGTTGTTTAATCAACTGAATCGGGATAAGAAGCGTGTTCACAACCTCATTAGTATTAGTTTTCTGCCCTTGGATTCGGAGGCGATGCGCAGGTTCGCAATTCTGACCACTCATCCTGATTGGACACTGGATATTATCTCGGACATGTACAATTCATACGCGTTTAGTGGAGAGCAGCTGCTTCAACGTTATGGGCAAGATCCTGAGGTGCAACGTGAGAAATTGCTAACCAGCCTGATCTCACTCAATGGCATGACCGACTATAGATACAAATCCATGCCGCATGACGAATACCGCCGAATCATTCAGCAGAATCTGGACTATGCACTGACACAGTACAAGAAACTGCCAACAGATACGCGCATTTTAATTCTGGAGATAACCTTTGAACAGCGTGATGAGTTATCGAAGAAAATATTGGCTGAAGCGATTCGTGCCGGATTGCAGGATTCTTCCAAAAAGGCCACCGGCGTGGCGTTAGCGGAATTCAATCGAATTCCTGATCAGGACTTGTATACGCTCGTATACCTCTCCGAGAAAAAAGTGGGAATCAAAGAAATGGCTCTGACCGCAATCCGCAGTCTGGAAAACAGCAAGGAGCTGTATGGTGAGCTTTTGAAGAAAGAGAAGGCAGAGGATTGGAAGAACCTGATTCAAATTCTGCTGGATACCGCAGATTTAAGTCCAGAGTATGCCCATGCTGCACTCGCTGATCAGGCAGATGCCAAAAAGTTGTCGAGACTGAGCTGGTTGTCCTTGAAAGATCTCCCTTCATTGATACGTATTGAAGACAATCTACCTTTAGATGAACGGATTAAGCAGTATGCTTTGGTCCAATCATTGGATCATACATCCGGTCCTAATGAACGGTTGAATGAATTACGGGATTACGTAAGTGAGGCATCGCTCGCTCGTTTTGCAAGTGAATTGATTCAGGTCTGGATTCAAGAAGGTGCCCCTGCAAAAGAGAAATGGGTGATGTATGTATCAGCACTCTTTGGCGATATTCAGATTGTGAATATTCTGGCTCCGCAAATTAAGGAATGGACAGAAAATAGCCGCGGCGCGATTGCAGCAGATGCTGTAAAAGTGCTCGCTTATCTGAAGGATCCATCCGCTCTTATGGCGATCGATAAAATCAAACGTGGCGTGAAGAACCGTCAGGTGAAAGGTGCAGCAGAAGAAGCATTGCAACTTGCAGCCGATAATATGGGACTTACCTCGGAACAACTGGAGGATCGGTTAGTCACCACGCTTGGTTTTGATGAAAAAGGAACCATGCAGCTGAGTTACGGAGAGCGTTCCTTCCTGGTTAAGGTCAATGGAGACTTACAAGTCGTTGTCTTAAATGAAGAAACGGGCAAATCCGTGAAGAGTCTGCCTGCTCCTGCACAGAAAGATGATCCTGAATTGGCAGCCCAGTCCAAGGCACGTTTCACACAGCTGAAAAAAGATCTCAAATCCATGGTTAACATTCAGGCGCAGCGTCTGGAAGAGTCATTGTCCAAGCAACGTCTGTGGTCTGCCGATGAGTGGAAAGCACTGTTTGTACAAAATGTAATCATGCAAAAATTCGCTGTTGGTCTGATCTGGGGAACGTATGAGGATGGCGCTCTGATCAGCACGTTCCGTTATATGGAGGACGGCACCTTCAATTCCGTGGATGAAGACGAGGTTGATCTGCCTTCAGGTGCACAAGTGGGACTTATACACCCGCTGGAACTGGATCAGGCGACGCTTGAAGGTTGGACAACGCAGTTGGAGGATTACGAGATCAAGCAGCCATTTGAGCAATTGAATCGTGAGATTTACCAGCCAGAAGATGAGGACAAGATGAAGAATGAATACGATCATCTGCCCGAGTCTGACTTTTCACCAACGGCTTTCCCCAAAGCACTGGAGAAATACGGTTGGATCAAAGGACAGGCTCAGGACGGCGGCTGGTATCATGAATTTTATAAAGAGTACGGAGATCTTGTTGCGGAATTACAATTCAGCGGTACGAGCATCACGTATTACGAGGGATTAGATGACATTACCCTGGAATCCCTTCATTTCTTCAAACCGAATAACAAGCAATATTATTACTATGGTGACAACAAACCCATTGCTCTAGGCAACGTTCCGGGTCGCGTGTTCAGTGAAACGATCTACGACATTCTGAGAGCAACGGGGCGTTGATGACGTGAGTGGATTCAAGGAGAAATTCCGGATTTTTTCGAAGCTGTGTACGGAGGATTATTTGATTCGGTATGCCAACAAGGGGTTGTACAAAAGGTCTTTGAAGGAGTTGGACAATGGTGTAAGTGTGACGTACACATGGAATGAATCATCTGTGAGTTGTCAGCTCAGTGACGGGACACACTGTACGCTTGAAAATACGCTGGATCATTGGGAATGCTCCTGCCCGGCCGATCATATCTGCAAACATGTGCTGATTGCAATTCTGTATGATCAACGGGAATATACGGCAGAGGATTCAATGAATGCAGACGAGAAGCATGCGCTGGATAAGGACTCAGGGATATCGGATAATGATCCGTTGGACGTATCCAAAGACGTATCAGTAAAAGAATCAGTATCAAACTTAGTATCAAATGTGGACGATCCAAGCGAAATTCCGCATACGGTATCACGTGAGATCGAGTCTCGCTTCCGCTGGTTGACGGAGTCTGACCTTCCCGTGTTAATTAAATCGTATAGTTCTTCCATGATTGAGGAAGTTGTTTTCCGACTGAGATACCCAGAGGGAATTAAGATCATTGAAGACTCACTTCTTACGGTTCATCTGACCACACAGAATATCGAGGTGTCTTTTACCGAGGAAGCGAGCCTTGCAAAAGCACTTTGTAAGGTACCGCAGACGGCTGGGAAAATGGCCAAGCTTGAAGCTTTGCTACGATATCGGGTACTAAGAGGCCTGGATGATTCGGATGCATTAAGTGGACGGGTATACGAAGCCAAGTTCTCTCTTCAGACAGTGCAGGAATGTCGGATTATGCTGGCAGGATTGTTGAAGACGGGACTGGCCCGTCTTCCTCAGTCCTATATGGCACAACTGGAGACTTTGGCAATCGCTGCTCATAGTGGCAACCTGCCTGACATAGAACGCAGTTTACGAGGGATTCAAGGAGAACTACAGTTGTTTTTCAACAGACATATACGTTTTTCCATGCAATCCATGTTGGATCGGGTGAGCAAGCTATATCTTGCACTCCAGGTTCTTGAAGAAGAAAAGGTGTCTGTCATTCAGCAGAGTCAGCTCATTGGCAGTTTTCGAAGTAAATATTTTACGGTTCCTTCACTTCACCTGTATGGACTGGGAGCTGATGCGTGGGAGACACGATCCGGTTTCCGTGGAATCACCTATTATTTCTATTGTTTCGATGATGAGGAAATCTACACCTATAGCGATGTACGTGCTGTATATTACGATGATCAGCAGTTCTCATATACAGAGCATTATGGTGCATTCACACCATGGCTGCCTAGTCTGACCTTTCGCCAGTTCGTCGGTGAAGAAGTTCAATTCCATTGCGTTAAAGTGAATGAAGAACGCCGGATCTCTTCCGGGGAAGGTGCCAAACTTGCGATTTTGCCACGAACGGGTGTGGAAACGTTGAATCTGGGCAAAACCATGCAAGACGTAACGTCTGTTCTTCAAGAGGAATCGCGAACATTCGACTTGTTTGCTGCTCCCAAAGAACGATTGGCTGTGATCAAAGTTGCTCGAATTGTGGACCATAACTTTGTCAAACAAACGCAGGATCTTGTCCTGACGGTTGAGAGTGCCGAAGGAGAACGTTTGGCACTTACTCTCCCGTATTCAACTGATTGGCAAACGATGATCCAAAGACTGGAGTCAGGGTATGGTTCCCAATCGCTTGAACACTTCTATGCCTTTGTGCGTGTGGAACCAAAACGGATTAGCCCGATCAGTTTCCTGAAGGGTCAAACGGTACTCAGTCTGAAACTGGATATCGGTAATGGGAGGATGGGCAGACTTGGAAGAATATAATCAGTTTATGCAGAGAATTAACGGCTGGTCGGAAGAGTTGCTCCTACGTGGGTTATCTCAGTTTACGATTCGGGATATTGAGGTACTTGAGCAGCTCGCAGCTGAATCCTCGCGGTTGCAGATGACTTTCTTGCATGAGTTGTTGAATCAACTCATCAAGGAAGGGCGTAGCGTGGCTCTTGGACAAGGTAATGAAGAGTTGCTGTTATTTCAGTATTGTCGTCTCACCCAATATGTGCAATTGAGTGTGCAAGAAGAGGCGTAATATTGGTTAGTATTCCAAGCGAAGGCACATGAAGCGATATGATGTAATAAACAAGATGTATTATAGAATATAAGAAGATTTGCAGAAGACCATAAGGTCACTGCAAATCTTTTTTATCGTGGAGTAAGTAAAAGTCATTTGTTAAACGAATATAGGTAGGAAGCACAGATCAACACGAATATTCGTGATCATATTAGCATGGAAGGGAGGGTACATGTAATCGTGGAGGAAGAACAGATACGGAAGGCAGTAGCGGATCGTGATCCTGAGGCCATGGAATGGGTGATGAACCACTACGCAGGTTTGTTATGGAAGATTGCTCATTCCATCCTACATCATGCATCGGCAGAAGAGATTGAAGAATGCGTAGCAGATACATTTTTTGCTTTCTGGCAGAATCCGGATGCATTCCAGTCTGGGCGAAGTAGCCTGAAAAATTACCTTGCAACAATCACAAAACATAAAGCGATTGATCGCTACCGGAAACTTAATCGAAGATCTGAGCTTACATATGAAGAGGAGATTCATTCGGTGCAAACGGATGATTTGTTGGTCCAGATGATCAGTAAAGAGACGTATACAGAACTTAATCACATGATTGAATCTTTCCCAGAACCGGAACGGGAGATTATGAAACGTCGGTTTTACGAAGGACAGAGACCCCATGAGATATCGGAGGCACTGTCCCTGCACGTTAGGCAAGTCCATAATAAGCTTTATCGTTCCAGACAACGATTGAGGACATGGTGGATGAACAGGAAATAAAGGAGGCGATCAAATGCGAAAATCCGAGAAAGAATTCACTGAGCAGAACCTCTTTAATATTAAAAAGTTGTTCTATGATAAATTGGCGCTGAATGAACCACCAACCGTTACGAGATCAGATTCATTATTTTATCCACCTGTATTATATCCATCCGCACAGACTAAGAAGTCCATGAATAAAAGAAAAAGGTATCGTAAAGCCATCTATATTCCTGTAACCGCTGCGTTATCGTTATGTCTTGTTACAGGGGCAGCTGCATCGGTGGGCATCATTGATTTGTCTACTGTTCTTCATTTTCTAGGTGCAGATCGGATTGGCATTCTTCAGCCTGTTCACCAGGTGAGTGAAGATCAAGGGATTCGAATGGAGGTTATAGGTGCTGTCAGGGACGGGGATACAACGGAAATCTATGTTTCATTATCCGATCTGACGGGTCATCGCATTGACGATACACTGGATGTATATGATTACAGGGTAACCGGAGGTAATGCAAACAACGCTCAGATTATTCATTATGATGATGCTAATAAAACGGCTATTGTTCGATTCCTCATTCAAGGAAAAGTCAGCAAAAATCGAATTACCGTTCAGATCAATACGCTGATGTCGGGTACATCTCGACAAGATGGTTACAACGTACAAGTGAACTGGGAGCAGTTGCTACAAGAAAAGCAAAACAATAACTATGATATCCTGGATCAAGATCGTATAAGTGGCTTGGGAGGTCAAACCGATATTCAATTGGAAACTGATCCTATTCCGGTACTGCATCAGGATGTAACGAATATCCCCGTTTCCGGTATTGATTGGATGCATATTTCCAATATGGGTTTTGTGAATGACAAGTTGCACATTCAGATTAATCCGGATAATAAGATTGGCGAGTATAATCATGGATATTTCTACTTCACGGATGAGCAAGGTCAAAAGCTCGATATACCTGAATATTCCGTTAGCTATGGACACTATATGAAAGGTCAGGTTAGGTTTGGTGGGGATTACATTGAGTATGTGTATGATCTGTCCTCTGTTGACCAATTAGATAAGCTCAGACTCCAAGGCAGCTTTACGAGCATTAGTGAAGTTGTACAAGGGAATTGGAAAACTACTTTCAACCTGAGTCAAAATGCTTTGAGTAAAAAAGGAAACATTCAGCTTGATGCAAATGGAGCCTCACAGGCAAATGTAACTCTTTCCGCAGTTGGCGTCACGCTTACAGGTGAGGCACTGAGCAAGATTCGGGTGGAGGACTTGAGTATTGAAGTTCACCTGAAGGATGGTACAAAGTTGTCTGGCGCATCCGGTTTCCTCCAGCTGGATCAGGATCTCATTAAGTGGATATCCCCTAAGACCATTCCGGTGAATGATGTGAGCTACCTGCTAATCAATGGAGAGAAAGTAACTTTGCAAGATAGATAAATATAAAAAGTGAATCAAAGAATCGGGGGATAAGTGCAATCAGAAGATTGTTCTGTCATCGTAGTGGTAAGTGTGAATATTCTACAGTTCAACTTATATAAAATGAATTACATGTCATATCCCGATTTATGACGCATACCATTAGGCGAATGCGGTCATAAGGGAGGAAAATGAGATGTCCATGAGCGAACCGCTGTTAACACAAATTGTGAATCAACATATTCCGGCTGGTGCAACGGTCGTCACTATTGATAAACCTGTTCAACATCCAGCGATCTATGCGGCAGATCTTACCGGTGACGGTATGCCGGAGATTGCTGCAGTCTATCAGTTGAATGGTGAGCTGTATTTGCTCATTCTGAAATTTGTTCAAGGACATTGGATCAAGATGGCACTAATTAAGGGATTGGGGTATGGGGTGACTTTAATGACTGCTGCCCCTGTAACTTCAACGGCAAGGAACAATCTCATTATCGGTTGGCGGATTGGTTCTATTTGGTCTAAGCTTGCCGTATATGAGTGGACGGAATCAGGGCTCAAAGATTTGGCGCCTGACGATCTATACTATAGCTATGCAGAGATTATAGATATGCCTGGTCCGCATGGTCGAGATGGGAAAGTGGAGATTGCACTCTGGATACATGACACAGGTGAAGCCTATCGTGTGGAGATTATCCGATGGCAGAATGGGAAATGGGTTCCTGCACCGGACGTATATGCAACCTATTATCCAAAAGTGGTGCAATATTACGAGCAACTAACCCAGCAATATCCTGATTATATCTTTTACTGGTATTACCTTGCGGATGCTCAGTACCATGCGGGCCAGTATCCGGCAGCACTTGCTTCAGTTCAGAAGGCACTCAGTTTCCCGGAAGCGTATCCTTCCAGAGAAGTACTACAAGAGCTGGAAAAGAAAATAAAGCAGGCGATGGCCCCTATAAGTCATACCCGGGTAACGACATGGTTATATCCAATCTCCGTTCGAACCACGAGTGGGACGCGTTGGGGGTATATGGATGCACAAGGCCACATTCGGCTTGAGCCGGTACTGGATGACGCGCAAGAGTTTCAGCCCAATGGATTGGCTGTGGTTGTGAAGGATGGTCGAGCCGGCGTTATTAATCTTCAGGGGCAGTATGTCGTGCAACCTGTATACGATTCCATCAATTCCTTTTCCGAAGAACGGGCGATAACCATTGATTCTCAAGGATTTAAGATGATTAATGAACAAGGTACGGTTCTGACCAAACGGGCGTACCCGTATATCTCGAATATGAACGACGGTCGAGCATTATTTTACGATTCTAATCCTGGTCAGGCAGATGGATCGGTGAGTCGGTATGGTTATCTGGATGCGTCGGGCAATGAGGTGATACCTGCACAGTTCGCTTCGGCGAATGATTTTCAAGATGGCAAAGCGGTTGTGCAGATTAAGGACAATGAATATGCACTCATTAATCGCAATGGACATCGGCTCGCAACGTACCTATATGCCTATGTGGGACCACTAGGGGATGGTCTGCTGGCTTTTCAAAAAGAAGCCTCGGGCAAGTATGGGTACATCGACGAACGGGGTAATATTCGCATTCAGCCCAAATTTTCATCGGCATTTCCTTTTAGCGGCGGGCAAGCGATTGTTAATACAGCAGAGGACTACAAATCGATCTACGGTGTTATTAATACGGAGGGATCGTTTATCATTCAACCCGCGTATAATGACATCCGCGAACTAGGCGAGCATCGTTATGCGCTGGGGCAAGCAATTAATCCGGAGCAGCCGTATATTGGCTCTGTATACGCGATTGCAGATACCAATGGCAGAAGACTTACGGAGTTCCTATATCGCGAAGTGAGCAATTACAAAAACGGCCTTGCTTCCGCATCGGATGGCAGACGGACCTATCTGCTGGATCTGAGTGGAAGACCTGCCGCTGGGTATCCGCATGTAGAAGGTTCGGGAACGCTGGAGGTCGTGGCACCAGATCTGATTAAGGCCTATGTAGACCAGCGCTTATCGTATGTGAATCGGGCCGGACAGATCATCTCGCGACAAAATACAATCGTTCCACTTCATCCACCGTACCGTGTACGCGAAGAGAAATACAAACCGAACAGGGACTATCTCGTATATTATCCGCAGGTGGAGGGATTAACGAACCAAGCGGAGCAAATTGCGCTAAATGCCAAGTTGAAGCAACTCTCCCAGGTTAAACCGATCCCTGCGGATCAGCAGCTAGATTATACGTATACAGGTGATTTTGATATTACGTTTTATCAGCAGCAATTGCTGCAACTGCAACTCACAGGTTATAACTACCCGGCGGGTGCAGCGCATGGTATGCCTACGATGATCTATGCGATCATTAATCTGACGAATGGTCAGTTGTATGAGTTGAAAGACTTATTTAAACCAACTAGTGACTACGTAAAAGTGTTAAGCCAGATTGTGGGGGATCAGATCAAAAATGATCCTCAATACTCGTATGTGTTTCCGGACACCTATAAGGGGATTAGTGCGGATCAGCCGTTTTTTGTCACAGCGGATGCTCTGCATCTCTACTTCAATCCATATGACATCGCTCCCTATGCGGCAGGGTTTCCAACGTTTACGATTCCTTTTGTCCAGATCAAGGATATCATTAATACAGAAGGTTCGTTCTGGAAAGCTTTCCATAGTTGATTGAGGGTACAGCCAACATTTTAACGAAAATATACGCTAGGGACGTTAAGGCGCAAAGACAGCGGATTTTTCCTGCTTTAAGCAAATGTCCGCTGATACTTAGCGTATATAACAGTCAAAATGTTGGCGCTATCCCCATATAGAACTACTATAAATCAATCATGCCATCCTTTACATACATCAATCCACTCTGAATAACTAGAGTGTTTTTCTAATTGTTTTATTGTAAGTTCAATAGCACTATTGCTACTACCGCAAGCTGGATAGATTGTCTCAAAACGTTTTAGAGATATGTCTAGATAAACAGAAACATCATTTTTGATAGCAAATGGACAAACACCTCCAATGGCATGACCAACCATATCAATGGCTTCATCAGGAGAAAGCATTTTTGCTTTTGTTTTGAAATACTCTTTGAATTTTTTGTTATCCACTTTTGCATCCCCGGCAGCAACTACTAAAACCGCTTGTCCATTCACCATAAAAGAAAGTGTTTTGGCGATTCTCTCCGGCTCACAACCTAATGCAGATGCAGCCAAATCCACGGTTGCACTAGATACTTCAAATTCGATAATTTGAGAATCCATACCATATTGTTTAAAAAAATCTTTTACTTTTTCAATTGCCATAATCATTACACCTCATTATTTTAAATTATTCTAGAAGATCATAGATGAAACTTGCCTATGTTCTTGGGTAAAAAATCATGTTGTATATGACACATGGTTCTTGATAGGGATTATTATAGGAATGAAAAACATTAGCACGAAAGCGGAGTGCTTGATTTTCTTTTAGAACAATTTTTTTTGTGTTGACTACCAGCTCTAACATACCTTGTACCACAAAAATATATTCTTCCACACCATCAAGGTGCCTTTCAGATGGATGGTGACATCCAGGATCAAATTCGATATAAAATATTTCAACGTTACGGGTAGGGTCAAAAGGAAAAACAGGAAATGCTCTCATTTTTCCATCATTTTCAATGATAGCGTCTTTGGACCGTGTATCAACCACACTGCACTCATCTTCTAGCTCTTCCAATAATAAAGATAAAGGAACTTTTAAGCCCACTGCGATTTTCCAAAGAGTTGTAATCGTTGGTGAAGACTGTCCTCTTTCAATTTGTCCAAGCATAGGCTTACTTACATCAGTAAGTTTAGAAACATCTTCAAGTGTAAGATTTCTAGTTGCTCGTATTTCTTTTAACCGTTCTCCAATAGTTAATACTGGCGATTGCATTACATCACTCCTTTTGTATGTTATAACATGTTAAAATATAATATAACATACAAACAGTTGAATTCAATAGGCGGCAGTTTAATGATGTAAGTAACTCCTTCACATATTTATCCATACTAAATGGAAAATTTTACGGGAGTTACAGATCAAAGAAGTCATATTTGTCTATACAATAAAAAACGAAAACTTTCTCCAACAACACTTCTTTTGCTTGGCGAGAATGTAAATACTTCACCATTCATTCTCAAGTTAAGTGACGAGGTCATATGCCCAATAGGGCTTATAAGATGCTGTGAGACAACAATAATCCGTGATGAGGTATTATTGCTCCGTGAAGAGGTAGTGATCATTCAGGGCTCTATGAGATATTAATGTGCGTATATAACACTGTACTATATTGAGAATGATTATTAATATCAGGAGGGGTGAGATGAACAACACATCTGAAGTGTCCGGGTTAATGCAGGTGACGAAGGAGCGTAAAGGTCTGCTGATTACAGCAAGTATCTTCTCGACCCTATCGAGTCTATTGCAGATAGTTCCTTTTGTCGGAGTGTATAAGATCGTAGAGGAACTGCTAACGCATGCGGGCCAACCATCTGCGATGGACAGAGATCTGTTGATCTATTGGGGGATCGTCGCATTCGTAGCCCTGATTGCAGGGCTCATTGCGCTCTATATCGGGGGGATGTGCTCACACATCGCTGCGTTCAACATTTTGTACCAGCTGAGAGTTAAACTTGCTGAGCATGTTGCCAAAGTACCGATGGGGTATCATACCCGGACGGCAGCGGGTGAGCTGAAGAAGATCATCGAAGTCAGTGTGGAGAAAATCGAGAAATTTATCGCCCATCAGTTGCCGGATCTGGTCAGTGCGATTGTCATTCCACTGATGCTGCTGGGATACTTATTTTGGCTCGATTATCGTATGGCGCTGACGCTGTTGGTCCCGATCGGAATCGGGTTCTGGCTGCAAAGTCGTATCTTTCGCAGTGAACGCGGCCGTCAGGCTTATCGTGATTTTCAGCTTGCCATTGAAGAGATGAATGCGACGGGTGTTGAATACGTGAGAGGTATGCCGGCGGTGAAAGTATTTGGCATTACAGCTGATTCGTTTCTGACCTTCAAACAGGCGGTGACGCAGTACCGGGATATTTCGTTGAGAATAACAGATTTATGTAAAACATCTTACGGGCTGTTTTTTGTGATCATGATCTCGTTATTTACCTTCATCGTTCCGGTGGGTATTCTGCTGTCGAGTGGAAATGCGGGGAATCAGTCGTTTGCGATCACGTTTATTCTGTTTCTGATCATTACCCCGAGTCTATCTGCTCCGTTATTGAAATTAATGTATCTGGGTAGTGGGATGCGAGAGATTGTGGAAGGACAGAAACGGATTGAATCGGTGTTTGCCGAGCCGATTGTACAAGAACCTGAATTGCCTAAAGTTCCGGATACATATGAGGTTGCCTTTCGGCAGGTATCGTTTGCCTATGAACGTAAGGAGAGCGAAGCATATAAACCCGTACTTGAACAGATTGATTTTGTAGCCAACGCAGGAGAGATGACCGCACTTGTAGGACCTTCTGGTGGGGGGAAGTCAACTATTGCTAATCTACTGCTTCGTTTCTGGGATGTGCAGGAAGGTGAGATTACGATTGGTGGGATTCCGATTCAGGAGATGGGTACGGAGAAACTGATGGATACCGTGTCCTTTGTATTTCAGGATGTACATCTGTTCTACGATACGATTGAAGAGAATATTCGGATGGGCAACACATCGGCTTCACGACAGGACGTTATAGCGGTGGCTCAAACTGCTTGCTGTCATGAGTTTATTGAGAAGCTGGATTCTGGATATGACACCAAAATCGGAGAAGGCGGCACGTACCTGTCCGGCGGTGAAGCACAGCGAATTGCGATTGCACGGGCGTTGCTCAAAAATGCTCCCATTCTGGTCCTGGATGAAGCGACTGCCTACGCGGATGCAGAGAATGAGCATAAGATCCAGCAAGGTCTGGCCCAACTGGTTCAAGGCAAAACGGTACTAATTATTGCTCATCGTCTAACAACGATTCGTGCAGCCGAGCAAATACTCGTGATCCGAAAGGGAACAATTGCCGAGCGTGGGACACATGATCAATTGCGTGCATTAGGCGGAGTATATGAGCACATGTGGCAGGCCCATATCAGTGCGGCTTCCTGGAAGCTTGGAGGTGCAGGACGATGAAGAATTATCTATACAATATATCTGGCGGTAACCCGCGTAGTCTGCTTCCTTCGGTAATTGCAGCGATTCTGGACGGGATTGCAAAGATTGTTCCTGCGGCGCTGCTTGTGGACATATTCAATACGATCTATAAGTCTTTCGCTGATCCGGACAAAGGATTGGATATCAACCGAATGTGGATTGTATGCTGCATCTTGTTTGTCTGGCTTCTGGTGGAGTATGCGGCTTACGCCTCACTTTATGACAAGACCTATCGGGCAGCATACAGCCTCGCTGCCTCAGGAAGATTGAAGCTGGCAGAACATATTCGCCATCTGTCGTTAGGATTTTTCGGAAAACGAGATCCTGGAGATCTGACGAATCTGATCTTGAGTGATTATGGTCAGGTCGAGCACACGATCTCTCACAATCTGTCGCAGCTAATCAGCGCCATTGTGCTTCCGGTACTTGCTTTTGGCGGACTTCTGTTGGTGGATTGGAGAATGGCCGTAGCCATGTTTATTGCCGTTCCCTTAGGTGTGGCTCTGTTATGGCTTACGGATTCCATTCAGGCACGACTGAGTGAGAACCATGTTCGAGCCAAAAACGAAGCCGCCAGTCGGCTGCAGGAGTATCTGAGCGGCATTCGTGAGATTAAGGCCCACAATATGGGGGGCAAACGTTTTGAACGGCTGCGTCGTTCTTTTGACGAATTGAAATCAGCTTCCATTCGGTTGGAAGGCATCATGGGACCGATGATTATGGGCGCGATGTTGCTTACACGATCAGGTATGACGTGGATGATTCTCGTGGGCAGTTATTTGCTTGCAGGCGGTGAGTTGTCGTTACCGGTATTTCTGTTATTTTTGCTGGTAGGCACAAAGGTATTCGAACCGTTAACGGTTGTACTGATGAGTTATGGGGAGATGCGGTATTCTGCGTATAGTGCAAGACGCATTATGGATGTGCAGCAGGAGGCCCCGATGGCAGGAACGGGAGATGTACAGCCCAATCAGGCGATTTCATTCGACCGGGTGACCTTTGGATATGATGATCAGCAGCCGGTGTTGAAAGACTTGTCCTTTACGATTGAGCCGCATACGATTACTGCCTTGGTTGGTCCATCCGGTAGTGGTAAGAGTACAGTCACACGTCTCATTGCCCGTTTCTGGGATGTACAGAAAGGAACCATCCGCATTGGTAACAGACCCGTTGATCAGATGAACCCGGAGAAGCTGTTGCAGGATATCTCTGTGGTCTTCCAGGACGTGTATCTATTCCAGGATACGATCGGCAACAACATTCGTGTAGGAAAGAAAGACGCTACGCAATTCGAGATTGAGGAGGCAGCACGCAGAGCTTGTTGTCATGAGTTTATCTCCAGTCTGCCTCAAGGGTACGATACGCTCGTTGGCGAGGGTGGATCGACGTTATCTGGTGGGGAGAAGCAACGGATCTCCATTGCACGTGCTTTGTTAAAAAATGCATCGATCGTATTGCTTGACGAAGCCACCGCTTCACTTGATCCGGAGAACGAAGCCGCGGTGCAGCAAGCGATTAATGAGCTAGTCACGGACAAGACGGTTATTTTGATTGCACACCGATTAAAGACCATTCAAAATGCCGATCAGATCCTTGTATTGGACAAAGGTCAGCTCGTAGACCAAGGAACTCATGCGCATTTGTTAGATCACTCAGGCATTTACGCTCGGCTGTGGCAGTTACAACAGGATGCGGAAGGCTGGCAGGTAAAAGTGAACGGATCATGAGTGTTTGATGAGATAGATAAAGTAACTGAAGCGAGTAAGCCTAATGTGGCTATTGAACTGACATAAAAGGAGAATGACAACGATGTTTAAACGAATTCCTGTATGGATTGCACTATGCTGTATGCTCACCTTGGCGGCCTGTGGAACGACCCAGACTACCAGTGAGGTGGCCAGCTCCTCAGAGGGAACTGCACAAGCAACGACAAAAGTGATTACCAACCCAAATGGTGAAGAGATTACGATCCCTTTGAATCCAGAGCGCATTGTTGATCTTTCTGGCTCTACAGAAGAGCTGCTGATCATTGGGAAAACACCTGTGGCCACAATGAGCGCGGATTACGGCAATCCGGAGCAACTCACGCCAACCATTGAGGATAAGCTGAGTGCAGATACCGTTAATCTGGGCTGGTATGGTTTCCCGTTCAGCATTGAAGCTATAGCGGGTGCCAATCCGGATCTGATTATTCTAGGAAAGGATTTTAACACGGATCAATATGAAACTTTATCTAAAATTGCACCTACAATTTCATTGCCTTATTCCTACTATGATTGGAGAGAACGCCTGACATTCTTGGCAGATACGTTTGGAGAAGAAAGCAAGAAAGATGAATATTTGGCCAAGTATGATGCGAAATCTGCAGAGTGGAAACAAAAGTTGGAGGCGGCTGTAAATGGTGAATCCTTTGCCGTAATTGAGACATATCCAAACAACCTGGTCATCTATTCCAATAAAGGGGCAGCTGAGATGTTATACGGTGAATGGGGTCTGAAGCGCACAGAGGGTATCCCTGATCCAGAGGGCTGGGGCGGTAAACAGATCGCACTGGAGGCTCTGGCTACCGTTAATCCAGATCGTCTGCTGCTGATGGAGAATAGTGAGAACAAGATGGTCGATAGCAAGGTGTGGAATAACATGAACGCAGTGAAGAATGAAAAGATCTATAAAATCTCTAATGTCGATAATTATAATTATTCGTACACAGCGATGGGGAGAATGGAGCTTATGGACCGTTTGGGTACGATGATTCTGGAAGGTAAGAAGTAGTCGTTGGATTAAAGCAATTGAAACGATAGATTAAATTTAACATTTAACAGGACCTAATAACGCCTATGTTAATTGTGTAATTGTGTAATTTGTTCGAAATCATGTAACTTGAGCGGTTCTGGCTGCGTTTAGACATTGGGGTGATCTGATGTTGGTGAACGCGGTTCAACGGTACATGGTATTCGGACTTATATTTATAGGGATAAGCTTGACGGCATATCTCGTTCTTGAATGGGTTGAAGGGTACCAAATTACAACGACAGAGTATTACGGCTTACGTAATGCAGGGGGAGTAATATATATTCTTTCGCTCATCTTGGGCTTCGGTCACTATTTAGTCGCTTTTTATGTTGTTATTCTTAGCCCGATCTCATGGTTGCTGCGAAAATATGTACGTTTTCCTATGATGAGAACTTTCATCTATATGGTTGGGTTTGGATGGGGCGGGCTGTGGGTTTTTGATCTCATGTACAGTCCATATTTCGTGAATGGATACCATCTGAACCGAATGTCATCGATATGGATATTTGCCATCGCCGGTTTAGTCTATGCTATTGTGGAGAATAAGATTTGGCGAAGAGGGCAGATGCAGAACGAACAGAAGGCTACTTAACAAATGTTGAGTAGCTTTTTTGGTTTACATAATTATTATGGTGTTTTCATTGGAGACTCAGAAGCTAAATAGAATATTAGAAAGGATTATTTAAGGGTAAGTAGTGAACATGAACAGCGGTTAAGTTAATTCGATGGTTTGTTATAAAATTCACAAAGGGATGCAATTAAAAATAGGAGTTTTATCGTAAAAAGGTAAAATTTTCTGTTATACTATTTGAGTTGTGTACATAAAGTTAGATATTTTAATGAAGGGAGTTCATGAAGTAAATTAGCCGTTTAGTTTGAAATTGTAGTTTGGAGGAAAGCATTTTGTATAAAGCAGGTTTTTGGATTAGATTAGGAGCAGGCGTGTTGGATAGTCTTATTATTTCAATTCCGTTAGTGATTATTGCAGGTGTGCTTACGGGTAACTTTGATACGGATGAGCCGATTGCCAAACTACTTAGTGCGTTATACTCAATTTTATTACCAGTTTACTGGTATGGTCGAACCATCGGAAAACGTATATGTGGAATTCGAATACGCCAATACGATACACACGAACCGCCAAAAATTGGTACGATGCTGATGCGAGTTGTTGTGGCTGGACTTGTGTACGTATTAACTTTGGGTATCGGAGTTATAGTGAGTGCTTTTATGGTCGGTTTGCGTGAGGATCGACGTGCGATTCATGACTTCGTAGCAGGAACAGAAGTAGTTTGGGATTAACTCGGATTATAAAAGAATTGGGCTGTACAGGTAAAAATCACTGTGCAGCTTTTAAATCACTAGTACTATTTCACAAAACTCGTATTTTGTACATATGTATATGTGTTCGGGTTTGCGTTATCCTTTTTCCTGTAAGCTTAATGAATTATCGAGAAAAGAACCGATTAGTTATATTCTAATCGGTAATCGGTACAAGTTCTTGTCCCTCAACAGCTAGTTCCATAACCAACATTTCGCTATCTAAATACCTATCCGCCCGCGTTTATCTCCTCTCGAGTCATTTGGTTCATAAGAAATGCGAAAACTGTCCTGCATTATGCTGCTTATTAAGGTTTTAATTATATCGTTTTTCATTTAGGTATCCACCTAATCGGCAATCGGACTATGTTCTTGTCCATTCCGGCAATCGGTACAAGTTCTTGTCCCTCGACATTATTTTATTATACGTACCGTCATTGATTGAATATCTTGTTTAGCGGTTTCCTATTGATTCGGGTAATTGCATTTTTTATTCAACAACGGTTCTCTGTTTTGCAAATGATAATATTCAATGCTGTTAGATGGCTACTCTCATCAAAGTTATATTTGAAAGAGACATCTGGAAACGAGTGATCCCTCATATTCTCAATTTCCTTCCAAGAAGGTACGCTAACTTCTTTACTTCTCTTCCCTGCGGTCTCCATCCATACACAGAAGAAATTCTCACAAAACTGCAAGACCAGTTTCGTGCCAGCGTGAGTTTCAACACTCATACTGCGTAGAAGCTGCCGGGCTTTTTGGTGACAAGCGGGGAAATCCTACAATTCTTCAGAATAAAAAGCTTTAGATACGGCTTCCGTAGCTTTATCAATAAAAGCTGCAATTTTACTGGGGCTTTCCTTCAGACCACTACTCACCCACTTTTTAATAATAGCTATACTGCCATGAGCGGTGAACGTATACCAGGACTCAAATAATTGTGGATCAAAATATTTTAATTCCATCTTCCATCGTTCAATAGTTAAATCGTGACTGATATAAAGGATGCGTTCTAATAATTCTTTATCGCCATGCTCTGAGAACAGAACCTCACATATCGTTTTATTCGCTTTTATATACTTACATAATTCATAAGATAGGGTTTGAGGGTTTGAAGAACTCATCCCAACTTGCTTAATGTCTTCGTAAAGATCATTTTCAATCGTTGAAAGAAGCTCAAACTGATTACCATAGTGTGTATAAAAAGTGTTGCGATTAATCCCTGCTTCTCTGCAAATGTCGGTCACTGTAACTTTATTGATAGACCGTTCTGTCAAAAGCTTCAACAGGCTTTCTTTGATAACCATTTTTGTATATCTCACTCTGTGATCTGTTTTTTTGTCTGCCATAATATCCTCCCAATTTGAAATAATGAACAAATCTAAGGTGGTTTGTATGATAACTAACATAACTCAATCGAACAGCCTGTTGTTTAAGTAACACAGTGAAATTATAATTTATTTGAACGTTCAATTCTATTTTTAAACTTAAATGGAGGTAAAATATGGGTGATATAACTGTAGTGCCTGTATGGATTATTCAAGATATTATAGTGTTAATTGCTGCTGTTCTAATGGTTTTCTATATCCTTGATAAGGAAACACATCCCAAAACGGTTCTACTGCAGTTTATAGGATTTGTGTTTTTTTACGCAGCCGTTTTTGAAATTACTGCTTCATCGCTTGGTGAAGGTTTTTACGCCTATGGGCGGAGTATTTTAATGTTATTTAATATACCGATTACTGTCCCTATTATTGAGTTTCTAATCATTTATTCAACATTGCGTGTTCTAAAGTCTGTAAATATACCGTCCTGGACTAAACCATTTATTACGGGATTGAGCGCTATGGTTTTTGACTTTTCATTGGACCCGGTGGCTGTTAAACAGATATTTCAGACTACAGATGGACTCATGGCAAGATGGACTTATTATCCGCTAGTCGGTGAGCCTCAAATCTATGGGGAACCTGTGATGAATTTTACAGGATGGATTTATATAGCGGGATATTGGACCATCTTTATTCTAATTGGTGAATGGTGGCATAAAAAGAAAGGCTACAGTAAATCAATTGGTTATATCTATCCGTTTCTGGCGGCCATTCTGTCATTAGCGTGTATGTTCTCACCTTTATCTAACTTCTTTAATTATATGGGGCCGTTCTTCGAAAGAACCTCTAATATGCAATGGGTGATGTTGATTACACTTTCTGTAATTACAATCGGAATTTTAGCATTAGCTTTTATAAAGTTTTGGGACCGGAAGGTTAATTATTCAATCACTCCAAAAAAAGATTTTCCTATCATGTTTACTTTTGTGGGGTTCCCCCTGGTCAATACTATATTTTGCATTATAGGAGGTTTCACGGAAGTGTTGTGGCTGGTCGCTCTGGCTCAGATCTTATTATTGCTAGGCTGGATTGGAATTTACATTATGGGTAAAAAAGCAAGTCCAATCAAGAAATAACCATAAACCCAAGCATTGAGGCAAAGACACACTTTCATTAATATTCCTTTTCGGCGTTTTTATTTTGGTGCTTCTTGCTTACATGAGAAGAAATAGACCGCCCACCCTAAGGACACGGACTTGTACCGATAAAATAAAAAAGCCCGTGTATATTGCCAAATGCAACGCTTGGAGGAACCTCGCCCTCTTCTTTCCATAGTTCATTTAGCTCTTTATGTATATCTCAACTCTTCAACTTATTTGTTAAACTGTTCTGCCCTTATGATACGGTTTGGCGTATTATCTGTAGAGCGAATTCGAAGGCACCCTACTGGGTGCCTTCGATGTTCTTACTGTCTCTCTTTGGCAAGTTGGATAAACGAACTCAAATCCATCAACCAACCTTGTTGGGACACTCGTTCATTGTAAAGAACGTGCAAGTGCTGCAACAGAGCCGCGGAAATCGGGTTTGCCGTCAGCCGTCCACAAAAGCTCCGTCACAAATGTATGGCGATTCGGATCGTACAGCGGATCTCCTATAATGTTCTTGTACGTTCTTGCGTGAAACACAAATAGCGTCTCTTCGTCGTCCTCTGACACCGTGAAGGAATTATGACCGGGACCATACATTGAGATACTCTCATCTGTAGAGAAAACCGCTGCTTGAGACTTGCGCCATGAGGTGGCATCGAGCAAATCAGCATCCGCATCGGCTTCAAGTAAGCCCATGCAATAATTGAAATCGGTGGCGCTAGCCGAGTAAGAGAGGAATACCCGATTACCCTTGCGAAGAAATGCCGCGCCTTCGTTCACTTTATAACCAATGATCTCCCAGTCATATTCCGGCATCGAAATCATCGTTTGCGACCCAGTCAACGTCCACGGATTGCTCATTTTAGATATATACAGATTAGAGTTACCTTCAATATTCGGATCCTTTTGTGCCCATACGTAATAACGGCTTCCATTATGCTCAAAGGTAGTGGCATCGAGGGCGAAGCTTTCCCACTCGGTACGAACCTGCCCTCTTTCCGTCCAAATGCCTTCGAGCGGATTGTCATTTTCATTCTCTAGCACGTACATCCGATGGTCGAACAAGCCTTCATTCGTTTCCGTCGTGTGTGCGGCAGCGAAATACACGTACCATTTGTCATCAATAAAATGCAGTTCGGGTGCCCAAATATTGGCACTAAGGATACCAGTCTCGCGCTTTCTCCAGATCACTACAGGAGTTGATGTAACAAGCCCCTCAAGATTCTGGGCTCTACGGATTTCAATCCGATCATACTCCGGAACGGATGCTACGAAGTAATAATAACCGTCCGAATGTCGGTAAATAAAAGGATCAGCTCTCTGCTCAATTAATGGTTGAATGACGTGTGAAGCTCGTTGTTGAATTTCCATCTTATCACCTGTTTCATCATAATTTACACTACCCTTTAACAGCGCCTGCAGTCATACCGTCTATGAAATATTTCTGAAAGGCAATGAACAGTATGAAAATTGGAATGATGGAGAAGAAGGAGCCCACGATCAATAAGTCATAGTTATTGCCATAAGGAGTTAACAACGTTTTCAAACCGATTGGAAGTGTATATTTACTCTGATCTCCGAGCACCATGAATGGCCACAATAGATTATTCCAGCTATTCATACCATTCAGAATGGCCATTGCTGCAAAGGATGGCTTCATTATCGGCATAATTAGTCTGAAATAAATCGCATACTCGTTTGCGCCATCAACCCGCCCAGATTGAATAATCTCTTTGGGTATGCTTCGTAGATATTGCCTGAAGAAAAATATTGTCGCGGCATTGGCTATACCGGGCAGAATGATTGCCGAATAGCTATTCACCATTCCCAAATCATTAATTAGGCTGTACAAGGGAACCAGCAGTATTTCGAAAGGCACCATCATAATGAGCAAAACACATATAAAGAGGAAGTTCTTACCTTTAAAAGGATATGCTGCAAAACCATATGCAACAAATGCGCTTACAAAAAGTGTTAAAACCACTTGAACGATTGTTAAAATCATACTGTTCCAAAACCACACAAAATAATCATGTTCTCCAGTAAACAGAAAGATGAAATTATCAAAACTCATGATTTCAAAATCCAAACTTAGGTTAAGACCATATCTAACTAATGATTCACCTGGTTTAAAGGAAGATAGGGCCACTGCGTAGAATGGGATCATAATTATAACGAATAGTATAATGAATAAACAAATAATTACTATTCTAGAGATGAAATCACTCCTCGTCTGACTTCTGCCCACTTTAATCCTCCTCCTTTTTGAACATTCCACTAAATTTTAACTGCGTTAAATTGATAACCATAGCAATGACTAACAGAACGATACCAACTGCAGCTGCGTAACCCAGCTTATTCTGCTCAATCCCTTGTCTATACAGATATCCAACAATGGTTAAGCCAATATTTTGGGGTGATTTGTTACCGTTGAACATCATCAGGCTCTCGGTAAACATTGCTAAACCTGCATAAACACTAATTGTTGTAACATATACCGTGGTCGGCTTCAATAATGGCATTGTGATCGTTCTAAACTTCTGCCAAGCAGATGCACCGTCAATTGAAGCAGCCTCATAATATTCATTGTCAATGCTTTTCAAACCCGATAGATAGTAAAGCATATTAACGCCTGTCCATCTCCAACATGCGAGGATTAACAGTGCTGCCATACTCCAATTTCCGTCTTTCAAAAATTTGATAGGCTCTACACCAAATAGACCTAGGAAACTGTTCATTAATGAACCTTCCATCTCACCGAATGTAAGGCGGAAAATGGTACCCGCAACTGCGACAGATGTCAATGCAGGGAGAAAGAAAGAAGATTTAAAAAACTCTCTTCCCATCATTAACTTACTGTTGATCATAACGGCGAATAACATGGGAAAAGGAATCAACAGCACTAAGGTTCCTAACATGTACACAATGCTATTTTTAATAGATATCAAAAACACTTTATCAGTGAGTAATTTCGAATAATTTGCTTCACCAATCCATTTAGGATCCTGTCCCAGCATGCTATCTTGAAAGCTCATTACGAATGAATTTACAAGCGGAAAAAACCAGAATACCAAAAATATGAGTATAAATGGCAATACAAAAACATAAGGTGCAACTTTTTGAGAGTATACAAATTTCTTTATCATATTCTCAATCTCCCTTGACTATGGTTAAACCTGCCGACCACTGTACCTGCCGACAGGTTTAATCAAATCATTTACTTATTATATTTATTTCAATTCTTGTTCAATTGCTGCTTGTGCTTCATCCAACGCTTCCTTCACGTCTTGGCCATCTTCAAAGATAGCATTCAAAGTAACCGTATTGAATATATTGCCGATGGTTGGTGAAGCTTTAACGGACTTAATCGCTCTAATTTCGTCTTTGATTTCATTCAAAGTATCAAATGCATTTGTTTTAAAGTATTGGACGTATTCATTTTCAGGGTTTTTCGTAACTGCATCATCTTTCCATACTTCCATGTTGATTGGGTCAAATCCAAGTGTATTCCAGATTTCTGTAGTAGCTTCTTTCGAAAGCTTAGCAAAGGCTACAAATTCTTTTGCCAACTGAACGTCTTTACCATTCTTAGTAACAACTGTGCCAGTACCGCCTAAGCCAACGGAACGAGGATTACCTTCTTCGAATACAGGCAATGGAGCTATTGCATACTTACCTTTAAGGTCTTTCATTTCGTTTACAAAGCGGGACATGTACCACTCAGGCATCAATGCACTTGCGTAGTTGCCTTTGTTATATTCACCTTTTGCTTCTTCTGTGTCGGGTTGTCCGCCAGGGATCGTATGAATAACATTGTTCTTCTGCAGATCGACTAACATTTCATACGCTTTAATCATTTCAGGCGAGTTCACTTTTGGATTACCATTTTCATCTGTAAAATCGGCATTTTGCTGAGCTAGTAGCAGCGATGCTTGCCACGAAGCTGATGTATCAGCAGTACCTAAGTACTTGCCAGTCTTTTCGTAAACCTTGATACCTGCTTGTTTGTAATCTTCCCACGTTTTGATTGTCTTGTAGTCAACACCTGCTTGTTCGAGAATTTCAGTGTTGTAGAAAGCAAGCGTAGCACCTACGTGATAATCAAAGCCATAAACCTGATCGGCTTTTGAGTAAATCTCGACACGTGAAGGAACAACAACGTCTTTGTATGGTGCAAATACATCATTCAAAGATTCCAGGGGAACGTTGTCACCTTCCAAGAATTTAGGGAATTGACCAAGCTCAATATCCGCGATATCAGGAGCACCTTTTCCGCTTGTAACTGCCAATAAGAGCTTGTTGTGCATATCATCGTAAGGCATAACCGTTACATTCAACTTAATCTGTTTGTCTGGGTTCTGTTGGTTCCATAACCCCAGCATTTTATCCAAATGCTTGCCGTGCAGATCTGCGAATGTCCAAAATGATAATTCTGTTGCATTCTCACCGGCATTAGCGCCTAATTGTTGTGTTTCCGTTTTTGAACCAGAAGGACTACCACATGCAGTAAAAACAAGTGACATAATCAGGAGAGTAACGATGGAGATTAAAGCACTGCGTTTTTTCATTTGTTCGTCATCCTCTCTTTTTGTTATGCATTTGAAAAGTCGGCTGACTAGTTAGTTCTGTTAATTTAAGCGGTTACAATCCACCTTGGCACCACCATCCTTAACATATTTCTAACCTTTCAAAGAAAAGACCCCTTCGCAACAATTTCTCAGATTCCATATTGTAAGCGCTTTACACGCCGTATTATAATATATATGAAATAAGCTTTATATAACCAATTGATTATAAAATCATAAAGTTTATGGGAGATGCTACTCTTTGAAAAAGCTGGCGCTCTACAAACAAATTCGAGAAAACATTATACAGAAAATTAAATCAGGGCAGCTTCGGCCAACGGATCGCATTCCTTCTGAGCAAGAACTAATGGACGAATTCAGAGTAAGTAAAATAACCGTCAAGAACGCCCTAACCCTACTAGCTGACGAGGGATTAATTATACGCGTACAAGGCAAAGGCTCATTCGTCTCGTCTAGTCTTGTTGTTTCTAGCATCAATTTCTCACCATCCCCACGCAGCACGTCCTCCATGCCGCTCATCGGCTTCATCATACCGACGATGAGAACCCGTGTCATTCAGAAGCTCGTTGACTACACGGAACACTTCTTGCAAGAAGCCGGCCTCAGCATGGTACTAAGCATCACGCGCGAGTCCTCCTCGATCGAATCAAACGTCATTCGTACACTAACGGAGCTCGGTGTGAAGGGGCTGATCGTTTTTCCAACAGAAGATGAGAAGTACAACGAATCATTACTGCGTCTGTCGCTCGATAAATTCCCGTGTGTGTTCATCGACCGCTATCTGCGCAACATTGAGACGTACACCATTACATCCGACAATTACGGCGGTGCGTATAAAGCTGTATCCCATTTGTTATCCAAGAGTCACCAGCAGATTGCGCTCATCTCACCTGAAAATGCCAATACAGCCGTCGAGGACCGCACGCTCGGCTTCGAGCAGGCGTACACAGATCAAGGCATCTCGATTGACAAGAGCTTGTGGTGTCACATTCCTCTCGACATTCTACGCAGCGAGCAAGCATTGGACTATGTAAGCAACTTCTTGCAGAACCACAGTGGAATTTCGGCAGCCTTCTCCTTGACTGAAGAAACAGCACGCCTTACATCCGCCGCGATCAGTCTTCTGAACGAACACTCAAAAATCGATTTACTATCTTTCGATAATCCACATCTTTCAGGCGTAGCTTATGTGCAGCAGGATGAACAGGAAATGGCACGAACAGCCGTCAAGCTGTTACGTGAACAAATGGATGACATCTATTCTCCTAAGAACGCCGTCATTCCCGTGCAACTCATCATCCCTTGACACGACAAACGTTGCAGCCAAGCGATAGATAAACTGGGCATATTGTTTGGTTTTACTGGCGATGTTGTTCATGATTGTCTGCCCAGAAAGGTTAGTTCATGATACGAAAAATTTACTCAAGCAAAATATTCAATTCATTTAACTTTTATCTCGCCACAGGATTCCATCATAATACTGTCCCCCTTCACTTCTCATTTGATGACTAACGATTTGGTCTGCAAAATATTCTAAGTGAGCTCTTATTATTAATGGTATTGGTCCTCAATAGAAAGAATCATATTTTACTGTTCATAGTGTCACAGTAAAATATTCTTTGTTCAGCAGAGATTTTCTCCAAGTTTGAGTGACACAACTGATCCTCCTATCAAAAAAGCAGCCCCGTCAGGAGCTGCCTCATGTTATGCCTTATCTTGTAATTTTATCTGTTTCTGTTTCCGCTAACCTGTCAGCTTACTCAGCACCCGGATAAGGGTTGATCTTCTGGATCGTTCCGTCTTCGTTGTATTTCAGCTCGGAATATTTAACGCAGCGCTTGTGGTTGACGCCTTCCGACAGGGAGCTGTCGTGATAGAACAGATACCACTTGTCTTCAACTTGCACAATGGAGTGGTGGGTTGTCCAGCCGATAACCGGAGAGAGAATCTCGCCCTTGAACGTGAATGGTCCCATCGGGTTCTTGCCGATCGCATATACGAGCTTATGCGTGGTTCCTGTAGAGTAGGACAGGTAGTAATAGCCGTTATATTTATGCACCCATGGGCCTTCAAAATATCTCCGTTCCTCATCCCCAGCAAGAATCGGATTCCCGTTTTCATCGACAATCGATATCTCGGCAGGCTTGCCTTGGAAGGACAGCATGTCGTCGCTAAGCAGTGCAACTTGCGGTCCAAGCGCCGGCTGGTCAGGAGCAGGTCCTTCTGCATCTGGCACGAAGCTGCCGGTCTGCCATTTCTCCAACTGGCCACCCCAGAGTCCGCCGAAATAGATGTATGACTGATTGTCGTCATCCACCAGTACGGCCGGATCAATACTGAAGCTGCCTTCCATATAATTCGGTTGCGGCATGAATGGGCCTGCCGGAGACTCTGATGTTGCCACACCCAGACGGAAGATGTCGTCATGATCCCGTGCCGGGAAGAACAGGTAATAGGTATTGTTCTTATAAGCGGCATCTGGTGCCCAGAGCTGCTTGGAGGCCCACGGAATATCTCTAAGATGCAACGCTTCGCCGTGATCAACCACAGGGGAGTCAAAGTTGTTCATCGAGAGGACATGATAGTCTTCCATTTTATACTGGTCGCCGTTATCATTGCTCGGCTCGTCATGATCGAGATCATGGGAAGGATAGATGTAGATTTTGCCCTCGTAGACATGGGCGGACGGGTCCGCAGTGAAGATGTGGGTTACGAGCGGCTGGTGGGGCTTAGGTAGTTGTTGTTGATTCATAAGGCATCTCCTTTGGTATTGGAATAATAGAATCCTTCATATACGGGATTACGGTAATTCATTGATTGCATCCTCAGAATTAAAAGCAAGCGTTTACAATCTCTATTGTTATTGTATAAGCCCTGCTTATTCTTTCCTAGTACACATAATAAAGAACTTCCCCCGAAAAAATGTACAATTCCCGCCCATCTCATTATTCTTATATTCTACAATGAAGTGATCCTTTTTGCCGTTGTCTTGTCGCACATATTATTTCTTCTCCTCTAGATCGCAACCATTATATGTCTTCACAAGTTTTTGAGCTCGTAAGCTTTTTTCTCGAAGTTCCACCGTCTCACGTTCGTAATACACTTTTCCTTTATTATCACTTCACTCTTTCGGAAATATTTTCACTTATTTCTTCAGGATTTTCAACACCAATGATCAACTTTGATATGCTGAACATACCAACTTTTAAGCTATTCAAATCTAAATGAAGAGTTTCAAGCTCATTTTCAAAAAAGTGGAGTTGATAACCACCATTTGATCTAAATAACCCATTTCTCTTTTCTCCTAATAAAGCACCATATAGTTTAAAAGCATTGGGTATTGGTCTACCTGTTGTTATTCCCTCGATTGAAGAGTATGGAATTTGCAACCCTTTATCTAATTTTAAAAAGGGTGAGTTTCCAAAGTCGATATTTACGTAGGTTTCCATTAGTTGAATTTTACGTTCCATATTTTGATTTCCCCATTTTCTTTTCAAATAATCCATTTATTTCATAACCCATAATTACATATAATACCACAGACACCTCTTTTATTCATGAAAGTCTAAGCACTGCCCTCCGCGCCTTCGCGGGTTACTTCCTCCTTTTTATATTCCATTTCCAATCATTTATTAAAGAACCTACGCGTGTAGCATGTAGTGCTTAAACAGGGACTTGTCTTTAACCTAAACACTAAGAAAATACTATATTTTCACTGGACAATTAGTTTATTTTTCCTACACATTTGTTAAATGAAATTGTATGAAACTTAGTTAGGTGTTTATCTAATCGGTACAAGTTCTTGTCCCTCGACAACTTAAAATCCGTGCAGTAGATCGGTTCCTGTACCAACAAAAAAGAAGTCGCTCCTATAGCGACTTCTTCATCTCTTTCAAGCGTTTCTTAGCACAAAATATATGCCTAGTTCTAAATCTCATCTACTTGGTTCAACTGTATGTTATGACCTGCTGAAATCATCACCAATGTTAAAACAGAATGCTTTCGGGGGTAACACCCTTAGGATACTCTTCTTCCCATACGTTTTTCTCTACATAGGCCTGGTACCACATCTCTGCAATTACATCCGGATCATTGATTGCACCGGTACCTGACTCCTTGATCAATAAACCTAATGAGCGGTGGCCCACAAAAATCCCTTGAGCAGACAATGAAGTATGAAGATTAGCAACATAATTGCGTAACCCTGAAAGAGCAATACCGATATTCCCCATCATGAACACAGGGTACATGGCGGATAATCCTGAGGTAAAGAGTAAGGCTCCCTCTTTCCTAGCGAGCATATCAGGGAGAACAGCATTGACGACATGGATGGCACTAACCACATTCGCCTCAAATGCGTCCCTGGCGTTCTCCGCCGTTAACTCCAATACAGAAGTGGGAGGATAATTGCCTGCTGTTGGACTGAATTCCAACACATCAATCCGACCATACTTTTCTTTCATGTTGGTCATAGCCTGTTCAATCTGTTCCTTGTTAAAAATATCTGCTACGAAATAAGATGCCTCGATACCATCCGCTTTCAGTTCATCCACCATATCTTGCAGTTTTGCAGCATTTCTTGCAACTAATGCCACTTGGAAGCCGCGCTTGCCAAAGTTCTTCGCAATAGATAATCCTAATCCCTTACCTGCACCAACAATCGCCAGTGTTTTCATTTATGATTCTCCTTTTATGAATGAGTTAGTGAGTTCAATTGACAGTTGTAATTGTAAAACGTACACTTAAAAGACTCAATGGTTGATATAATTCAATGTGTTACTTAAACATCACTTTTGATAAATCCGACTATTATTTATGGAGGGGAAGCGCGAATTGGGTAAAGATAAAGTGGATCTGCGCATTCTCAAAACGCGGAAAGCCATTAAAGAAGCGTTTCTGAGATTAGTACAAACCAAAGGCTATGAACGAATTACTGTGCAGGACATTGCGGAAGAAGCGATGATAAATCGCAACACATTTTATTTGCACTATGTAGATAAACCTCAATTCATGGAGAAGTTATTTCAGGAAAACGTGGAGAGTTTAAATGCTTGCTTAAGCCTGGAAGTGAGTTCAATTCATGAGATGGATAAAGATATGTTTGCTACCATGTTAAAAACGATTTTCGACGATATTGAAGCAAATATGATATTTTTTAAGACAATGATCACTCAAAATATTTATCCAAACTTCTCCGTATACTTGAAAGAGGGTTTTAAAACGATCATTTTTTCGGGGATCGGCGATCATCGCCACGATGAGAAGATAAAAATTGGCCTCGAATACATGATATCTGGATTGGTAGGAGTAATTTGTCTCTGGATAGTTGAACCGGAGAACTACAGGGTAGATAACTTTATCGAGCAACTGAGTGAAATTCACTATTCTAACATGGTTGACTTGCTGAAGGATACTTGATAATAAACTAGTATGATCTGAACAGAAAGGCTATTCTTGCCGAATCTGATCTGGCTCGACTCCCTGCGTAGATCTGTCAGAACTAGGCAGGCATAGAATAATGTTTGCAGTCAGATACGAAGATAACGGTACTGTCCTTACTCCTGCGTTCTAAACGCTTTCAAGTACCATGAGCCTGTCATGAATCCACATGACAAAAGCTACGTGGCTATAATGCGAGTCCGATATACTTTGAATCAACTTGCTTAATAGGTAATTTCCACCACTACAAAACAGAATATCCCCGTTAAGTATAAATCCTCATACATCTTCATATTTGGACACGAACATTTGAATTACTACCTCTGCCAAGAAGCCACAATTCGTGTTCCTAAGCATGAGCGTGAGATACCAAGAGCAATCTACGAAACCGACATCGACGAGTTCGTAAGCACATATTCGCGTCCCGATGGTTGGCGCAGATTGATTGGTCTTTACCGGAAAAACGTTATTTCTAATAAAAAAATCGTTATTCACGCGAATTCTTAAATTCATGTGCTTTTTTCTTGCCACATGATCTTCATCATGATGCTATTTAGATAGCTACCTAATCCGAAATGACACAATGTTCTTGTCCTTAAAACAAAAAAAGCCGCTGTAATAGCGACTTTAATGGAACAATGTTCTTGTCCCTCGACATTTTCGTTCTGTTTTTGTTTTTTTATAAGTTCCCCTTTCTTGCTTTTTCTAGCGATGTCACTCTTCGATCGAATTCATAATAATTTTAAGCCTTGCGAAGCATTTGTCTATCGCTTAGCTGTGAAAGCATATCCTTTGTCATGGCCTTCAGGTCGTAGCGAGCATGAAATCCCCATTCTGTTTTCGCTGCCGTCGCATCAATGGAATGCGGCCAGCTATCGGCAATCGCCTGTCTCTTCGGATCAACGTCATAATCGAGGATAAAGCCTGGAAGCTCATCCCGAATCGCTGCAGCGATCGCCTCCGGATCCACGCTCATTGCGGTGACATTAAATGAATTGCGGTGCATCAACCGGGAAGAATCCGCTTCCATCAAATCGATGATTGCGTTCAGGGCATCCGGCATATACATCATGTCCATGTTTGAGTCCTTGGCGATATAAGATGTATACCGGCCAGCCGTCACGGCTGCGTAATAAATTTCCACGGCGTAATCCGTCGTTCCTCCGCCGGGAGGCGTCATATAAGATATCAAACCCGGGAATCGCAGCCCCCTAGTATCCAGGCCGTATTTGTGAAAATAATAATCACAAAGCAGTTCGCCGGACACTTTGTTCACGCCGTACATCGTATTGGGCCTCTGGATCGTATCCTGAGGGGTATTGTCTTTCGGAGTCAAAGGACCAAAAGATCCAATGGAGCTTGGAGTGAAAAATTGGCAGCCGATCTCCCTGGATATTTCAAGTGCATTCATCAATCCGCCCATATTCAAATTCCAGGCAAGCAGCGGTTTCTCCTCTGCGGTAGCCGACAGCAGCGCAGCCAAATGGATGACGGTATCAACTTCGTACCGCTTGGCGATTTCGAACATCGCCTTATCATTTGTCACGTCCAGCAGCTCGAATGGCCCGGATCGGGTAATTTCGTGGGCTGATGACCTGAGATCCGTAGCAACGACGTGATCCGCACCATAAATTTCACGTAATTTAACAACTAACTCAGAACCGATTTGGCCCAGTGCTCCGGTCACCAAAATCTTGTACATAAGACATTCCTCCCGAAATGTACTCCCGCGAATACAGCTAAATCAGCTTCATTTCCTTGCCAACTTTCTCATAAACGGAGATCACCTGGTCGAGCATCTCCTTGGTATGGGCAGCTGTCGGCATGTTGCGTATTCTTCCGGTTCCTTTCGGAACCGTGGGAAACAGGATTGCCTTGGCGTAAACGCCTTCTTCATAAAGCCGTTTGCTGAACTGTTGGGTGGTTACTTCATCGCCAATGATACAAGGTGTGATCGGCGTTTCGCTTTGGCCTACATCATATCCAAGCCGACTCAAGCCATTTTTCAAATCATTGCCGTTCTCCCACAGCTTCTCGATCAGCTCTTTGTCATTCATCAAAATGTCGACAGAAGCGCTGCAAGAAGCGATTGCAGCCGGAGGTAGCGATGTCGAGAACAGAAACGGACGGCTTCTCAGCTTCAACCATTCGATCAGCTGTTTTTTACCCGCCACATAACCGCCGACAACGCCAATCGCCTTGGAAAGAGTACCAATTTGAAAGTCAATGCGGTCGGACAATCCAAAATGCTTCACGGTTCCCGCACCTGCTCCGAGAACGCCCGAACCGTGGGCATCATCCACATAAGTAATCAGATCGAATTCTTCTGCTATTTTCACGATTTCAGGCAGCTTTGCTATATCACCATCCATGGAGAAAACCCCATCGGTGATGACCATAATTTTATGGTACTGACCGGATTCCTTGGCATCTTTCGCCTGCTGTCTTAAATCATTCATATCCGAATGCTTAAAGCGAATCACCTTGGCTCTCGACAGGCGGCAGCCATCAATAATCGAAGCGTGGTTCAGCTCATCTGATAAAATCGCATCATGCTGGTCCATTACCGCGGATATAGCAGCCATATTGCAGTTAAATCCCGATTGATACACGATAACGGCTTCCGTTTTTTTGAAACGGGCCAGTTTTTCTTCAAGCTCAATATGAAGATCCATCGTACCATTAATTGTTCTCACAGCCCCTGCGCCTGCCCCGTATGTCTGCGACGCCTTAACTGAAGCATCAATCAGGCGGTGATCTGTTGCCAGTCCCAAATAGTTATTGGAAGACAAATTGATTAAGGACTTTCCGTCGATACGAATAACAGGACCATTTGCACCCTGCAGCGTATCGATGACGTTATATAGACCTTTAGTTTTTAGATCTTCGATGTTCGAACTTAAAAATTGGTCCAATGCTTGACTTGACATTCCATTCCCTCCTCGATATACGTATGTCCTCGTACAAGAGACACAGTATTATTCGAAAAAACCCTGTTATAAAAGGAAATAAACTAATTTCAATGTATCATCATTTTTATTTTTTGTACACATGTGGAGGACAAAAAATAAAAAATCCGCAAAAAACATAGCGATTTCTTCCCCATTCTCGGAAGCAATCGCTACTAAATCTTTGCTTATATCTTTTGTTGTTCGGTAGTTTGCGATACCATGCCGATTAGATACACGACTAATCGGTAATAGGAACAGGTTCTTGTCCAATACGGTAATCGGTACAAGTTCTTGTCTTCGACTCGGGACACGAACTTGTACCGATAAAATTAAAAAGCCGCTAAAATAGCGACTTCAATGGGAATATGTTCTTGTCCCTCGACAGCATTTCAGGTTTATTGGAAAGTCTGGGCGTCTCTTCATTGCCAGTTTTTCAGCTTCTTCAACTGTAGTAGCTTCACCCAAGTTCATAAAAAGAGCTGTAGCTTTTCACTAAAACACTCGGCAAATGATTACAGCGTTTATTTATGGAAACGCTCCACGTCATAAAACCAATGTAATCATGTAGGCTCCTGCCCATTATTGCAAATGTTGTATACCTTTATATAGGCGGCTGCATAGGTTGTGAGTAGACATTTCATCTAAGAAGGAGAATGAGTATGTATCATAAATTATTTCATCAAAATCAGTCGCATAATCCAATGCCTAACATCCAGAATAACAACGGACCGGGTCTCACCCCTCCGTATTGCCATGGAAATGTGAACCTTAGTCACCCTGGTGGAAATATAGAATTAAGAGATTATGGACAACAACCACTTGTAATCAATATTGATCAAGCCGCAAAGTATAATCAGAATTATCGCACCGCGCTATGGACGGGAAAGCATTTTCAAGTGACTCTGATGAGTATCCCTGTTGGCGAAGATATCGGATTGGAAGTCCATCCGACAACCGATCAATTCATTCGTATTGAAGAAGGTCAGGGACTTGTGCAAATGGGTGACGAGAAAGACAACTTGAATTTTCAAACGATGGCCTGTAAGGACTATGCCGTTATGGTGCCTGCTGGAAAATGGCACAATATCACCAACATAGGCAGCGTACCTCTTAAAGTGTACGTCATCTACGCGCCGCCTGAGCATCCTTATGGAACAGTTCATGAAACAAAAGCCATTGCCATGTCTTCTGAAAGTTAGTTGATCGTATTCTAATGTAAACCAATTTTAATACAAAAGCCTGATTTCTCTTCATTCGTCGTGGAGAAAAATCAGGCTATTTCTTAGGTCTGATATAGCCAATAATCATGTTAAAACTCCTAACTGCAATTAACATTATTACGCTGGCGTTGTCCGCCCGATAGCTGAATTCCTCTCTCTCCTACCTTTGTTTCATATTTTTTTTGGTAAGGCATCTATGAAATCATGGGCATATGCAAGTTGTGCTACGTTAATCATCTCCAGTTTGCTCACTTTGTCTTCCCGTCCATAGATAATATTTTTTCGAATTGTACCTGATATAAGAGAGCTTTCTTGAGACACATAACCGATTTTTCTGCGCCAATCATGAAGAGAAAATGATTTGATTGGTTTATCACCCCAATATATATTTCCTTTTTCTGGATTCTAAAATCTCTCAATACGCGAAAAAATGGTTGTTTTTCCACTTCCGCTAAGAACAACAATAGCAGTTACTTTACGATCAGGTATAGGAAACGTAGCATTCAACAGAATTTGTTTATCACTTTCATAACCAAAACAAACCTCGCCAAACTCTAAGAAGTTATTCTTATCCGGCATGACATCAACGTCATCAAAGGCATCAGTGCCGTTTCTCAATTCTTTTTGTTCCGAGTAAATTGGAAATAAAATTGATTAAGCGATCGGTAATGAGCGTTTTAATCTCAATGTTATCGTTTGAAACGCGACTCATGAGATCCGCAGAGTGGTAGCGATCAAAAAAACGCATCGGTAGATAAAGCATCTTTTCCTAAAGCTGTTTACGCACTTGATTGACCATTCTATTTCCGACATAAGCTAACAGATAATATGAGAGTCCACTTGATACGGCTTGCAAAATAAAGATAAGAACAAGCTGTATAATCATAGTGGCATTTAATAATTCCAAACGAAATTGATCAATCATATTTCCGGTAACGATTGGAACTATTAACCACGCAAAGAACTGATAATACTTAGAATAAGAGCTATGCATAGGACCAGCTTGGGAACTCCTGTACAGAATAAAAGCTTCGTTAAATAACGTAGGCCGGTTTTATTTAAAGGTTTGTCACAATCTCGATTATTTGTATATCCATCTTGAATACTCATAATTTACTCCTTATTATATTTTCTTGAATTTTATACTTGATACCATTAAATAGGAAAAGGCAAGCAATGTAATTACGGATATAAGTGTTAAACTATCCGTACTTGGTGCAATCACCGAGTATGTGGAGAGAACAAAACCTGCCACGGTTATTGGAATTCCACGAAAAGTACCTTCAAATTCTCTTATATTAAATAGCGCCAGTCTATAGGAGCCACTGACGATATATAACAATAGAGCAACTATACCTAGAATCCTCATCATGCCAAGATCATCAAAATTGAATTTAAAATAAATAAGTAAAGCTGGAGCAATACCAAAGGAAACCAAATCAGCTAAGGAATCCAATTGTTTACCGAATTCACTGCAAACATCTAATCGTCTAGCGATTATCCCATCGTATCTATCTATAAATGCTGAAATAATGATATACATTGCACTTGCGAAGTAATTTTGATTAATTACCTCGACAATTGAAAGTACACCAAATGACAAATTTATAAAGGTAAGCATATTGGGAATATTCTTTATAAACATAGATTATCCTCACTAATAATGAATTTTATTACGACTTCTTATTATTAATATTCTTAAATTGTTGTTATTTACCCTGTTATCTACCCTCTTCTGTTTGCTAATGTTTTTAAGATTACGTGAGAATTCTTAAGATGGGGGGTACATATTTCTTAAGAATTCTTAAGTCGCTTAGTATCTGAAATCTATTGGTGGCTAATTTAGTACTACAGGGTAAAATCAGGACCACCCGTCCAACGGGTGGTTTGCTCTTGAGGTATAACCCCCTGTTGCCAAACTGCGCCTAAAGGCGCTAGCCACTTGGGGCGTCCTAGTCTACGGAGGAGCCCTTTTTCGTGATTTAAATACTCATACGTAAACATATACAAAAAAAAGGATCGTCAGCATTTCTGCAACGATCCCTGTTGTCAGTCCGCTAGTCGAAATCAGCAGCTGATCAATTTGATGCCTTTTTAAGTTTGATTAAGCTAACGTTTCCCGTTAGCGTAACGAGTTGTACTCTGACTTGTCATTAATCCTTAATAAAGTACTCATTTACCAATACTATCAAGCCAATAATAAACAATATAACACCCACAATGAACGGGAAACCCAAAGATTGGGACATATAAAGCAGCAGCCAGTATAACAGCTAAAGATATCAGTTAGCTTAATCTTGAGCTTCTTCGAATAACTCTCTGAGCATCCGATCCTTGTTATTCACAAACTCTTTCATGATCATATAATGCTCTGTTTCTTCCAATATTTGGACTTCGATACCATCCGGCTTTAGATTGTAAATAATCGAATCTGGGTATGCCATAAGGATCGGGGAGTGGGTCGCAATTATAAATTGAGAGTTTTGCAAAACAAGTTCATGAATTCGTGTCAGCATCGCCATTTGGCGAAGGGGAGACAATGCAGCCTCAGGCTCATCCAGTATATATAATCCATTCTCTCCGAACCGATGAATGAAAGTGGAAAAGAACGACTCTCCGTGCGATTGCTCATGCAAGGACTTGCCACCGTACGAATCTTTAATAGGGCGAATAGGGCGACCGAATGAAGGTTGACTGTCCAACTCATCGATCGTTGTGGCTAAATTATAATAACTCTCTGCCCGGAAGAAGAAGCCATCCCTCGGGCGTCGCGGACCTTTGATCAATTGTATATATTCATATAAGCTCGAGTGAGTAGCCTGGGTTGAAAAGGAAAAGTTGATCGTCCCACCCTCCGGGTTAAATCCCCATGCGACAGCAATGGACTCCATCAGTGTTGATTTGCCCATTCCATTTTCACCTACGATATAGGTTACCTTGGGGTGGAAATCAAGAGTATTTAGGTTTCGAATGACCGCCAAATCAAAGGGGTAACGATTATAGGTGGGTACTTGTTGCCTCTTAAGCTGAATTTGTCGTAAATAGGGATGCTGTATATTAATATAGTTCACTCCCTTTTAAGCCTTTGATCGTTATGCTTACCTTTATTGGGAAACGCTGACTCATGTTAGTCTCACCCTTTATTTTACTCCATCAATCAAATAATACCATATACCGAAACTAACCTGTCCGTAAATCGATATCCGGTAAACATTCACTTCTCTCCACTGCTTTGATCTAAACCTTAAATTTCTCTCGCATAATACATCCACAGTGCAAAAAATACGATTAAAACAAACAATAAGCAAGCTAGTAAGGTGTAGAATATCAAGGGATTAAAGAAACCGGCGACCACGGAGGCAATGCCCAGACCAATGAGAATGATTGCTGTGCTGAGTGTGCCGGCACTCTGGAATATCATTACACTCCGCTCGTCGTTCTCCTCAATATACTGCTTCTTCAGCTCGGCTTCATTATTACTGGCTTTTATATACCTGACGAGGAAAAAAGCGACGGCCACTTCAACCCCGATAAAAGCTCCTGTGTGAAATCCCTTTATAAAACTAGGTAAATCGGGTAGTCCACCTCGGTAAAATATAAGTCCTACATAGATCAATAGGGTAGCAGCAGCTACCAGTGACAGTACGTTTTTACGAGTATTTACTTTAATCTTGTACTTGTCCATTTACAGTTCCTCCACTTCGCTGAAATCAAAAACATCTTCAATGGCGAGTCCGAAAAAATTGGCAATTTTGTAAGCAAGAATAAGGGAAGCCGTATACTTTCCCCTTTCAAGAGAGGTGATGGTTTGCCGGGTAACACCAACAATTCGTCCCAGCTCTTCCTGTGACAGCTTATGCTGCTTACGCAGTTCTGCAATTCTTGTCTTCAAATGATCACGTCCTTGCAATGTTTACTTTGCATTTTTAGCATAGTTCACTTTGCATTATGTGTCAAGTTTACTTTGCATTTTTGCTTACTTCTGAATTCAAAACAAGCCAAGCCTCTCTTTGTAAAAGGAGGGCTTGGCTCGGTTGATTTTGTTTATATAAGATGTCAGAAGAATTTACTTTAACAGAGCAAATGGTTGAAGCGCTTGATGTTCCCCCTATAGAAACGTATGTAGGCCGTGACTTAATGTTTGTATTGGAAAGTGAAAAAGCGGTTCAAACCGCTACACCTGATACTCTGGAACCATAGATGGTATACACGCACACTATTTATTCGGGTCTCGGTGCCACTTATCATCTCCCATTATTCTATCAACAATATGATGGGCTTCCCAAACAGCCGCAATCTCTAATCCTTCGCATTCTTCGCTATTAGAAGGTCTAGTCTCTCCCATATGATAAATCAAATATTCTCCTGATATCTTATCAACGATACAGGCAGGTGGGGGCCACGCCTCTTCTTCATCCGGGAACGGACGATTCTCAACGACCGGCCAATCACCTGATTTCAGTACATCATCATATACACCCACGATAAATTGGTATTCCTCTTCTTGAGGTATCTCTTCTATCGTGTCACTTATCACATTATAGATTGCAATGCTGGCATCTTTAAGCCTTCTCCCAAAGGCAAACTTAGCGTTAGGCAGAGGTATAGCGTAGATATCACCCAATTTCATTCGTTTACTTCTCGTATTTTTCACGGTTTTCCAAACTCCTTCGTTGAGGCTTTGATATACTTACTGTACTTCTTATTTATGGTGGTTATCATCCCTTTTAGCGATGTTTTCTAAAGACGTGCCTTTTCCACTTGTTCGCCCAGTATAAACAGTACCCGTAGTTCATTACATTCGACCGTCCCCGGTCGGTTGATATTCTGGGAATGGCCATTATCAATCCTGTTAGTATTTTTCAAGTTCTGTCTTTAAATCCTCAATTAGTATATCGACTTCTAATACAGCAGAATCAGCATTATTTAAGAATATTGAAGGTTTAAAACCAACCATCAGTTGCACAGTATTCCGCGAATTCTTTCTTAGGCCAAAATGGAAGTAATTTATTACCTTTATCATCTTCAGTAACTGACCACCATTCTCATAAAGCCCCCACACTTCTTCTGAATCCACTACTTTTTTGATGAAGTATTCATAACGAATATTTGCAGGGAGATTGATGACTGATTCAAATTCTTTCTGATTCATATTTCCTCCTAATGATGTATCTTATTTTTCCATTATTATTGTATCTATGTTGCGTCTAGGAATCATTTTCTGGTTATTCAGGTAACCAGTATGTTACCTATGTTCTTGTCCTTCGACAAGAGTTGCAGCCGATGAACTACATTATCAAGTCTAAATTTAAACGACCGATTCCCAGGTAGAAATATTGGGAATCGGTCGTAAGCCAATTTTAGAGTATGAGATTTCAGGTTCTCCGGTTTGCCCAGCATCTGTTCCATCTGCTCTTCATTCGCTCTACGCGAAATCGCAAATTACTGTTCTTTATACACGCGTACATAATCCACTTGCATAGTCGCAGGGATATCGGAGGCGTTCGGAGTACGACCACCGTCAAAGTTTCCGCCGATTGCCAAGTTCATAATAAGGTAGAACGGCTCATCGAAAGGTGCATTCGGATTATTCGGTGCAGCTGCGGAATACCACTGCTCGTTAGTGACTTTATAGAAAAACTTGCCATCCACATACCATTTAATATTATCCTCTTCCCAGACTACCGAATATACATGATAATCATTGGCAAAAGTTTGCCCCGCCGGGAAGTGATAATCGCCGCCCGAATACTGGTTTCCGGGCCATTGTCCACCAAAGTGTATGGTACCGCTTACTGATCCAGGCAGACGGCCTCTCGCTTCCATAACATCAATTTCACCTGATGCAGCCCAAGTGCCGTATACCGAATCTTGTGGAAGCATCCACAGTGCTGGCCATACACCATCACCTGTAGGAAGCTTGGCACGGAAATCTACTCTGCCGTATTTTAAGGATAGTTTATCCTTGGTGTTAATCTTTCCCGAAGAATACTGTGCATACCGATTCGGGTCTTGTGGGAAAGATTTGCTGTCGTTCATGGCTTTGATATTCAGCTTTCCGTCCTGTACATATACATTTTGAGTGCTGTTTGTGTAGTGCTGCAGTTCTGCATTTCCCCATCCCCAAGTAGCGGGATCGTTGTTGAGATAATATCCTGTTTCATAGTTCCATTTGCTTGTATCCAGCGTAGTTCCGTTAAATTCATCTTGCCAAATGAGGTTCATGCCCGCGATTGCCGGGTCGGTTGGCGTCCCGATTGAGATATCCTCTTGATCGGATACATCCGGACGCGGGGCATTTGGATTGCCGATGAAGGTATAGTTGACGAAGTTGTTGCCAATATTTCCACCCGTCTGTCCATTCAGCGGATATCCAATACGGACCTGCATATTTTCTTGGATTGGCTGGAACCAAAGACCATAGACATAATCGGCCCAGTAACCCCACTGGTTGGCATCGGACATATTGTTATACCCATTACCGGAGTATACAAATTTGCTCTGGCTGGAGTTACTCAAATCAACCCACTGCCCATTGATGTTAATTTGGTATACAAAATTGCCCAGTTCCTTGGCGATTGGCGCTCCCCCATCAATTTTCGGAAGCGGAACCCCGATGGACCCATTTGCATCTGCTGTAAAGGTTGTTCCTTCATATGGCGTAATGACATATGAATTTCTTGTAGGTTCATTAAACGTAATGGTATAAACCAGATTAGCCGAAGAAGTCTTTGATTCCAATTTGACATTGATCGACTCCGTTACGTTAAACCAGTACCCACCGCCGCCATCCGTGAAGTGGCCAAAATTGTGATCGTAGATCCAGCCGCTGGCTGCGTTATTGTCAATATCAATCCAGGTGCTGCTATTTACAGGTTTGACATACACCTTCAAATCATCCGCAACAGCTTCATAAGTGACCGCAGGATTATTGTTGAACGTTGGATATGTAAAGCCCGCACCGCCTGTGAAACTTGCTGTGATTTGTGGACCTTGTGTCGCATTCATCGCTGTGATGGTTGTTTTGTTGATGTTTTGGAATACAAGTTGATACTCCAGCTTAACACCATTCGCTTTGGAGTACAGTTGAATCTCGGTTGTTGCGGAGAGGGTAAACCAATAGCCATTGAAGCCGCCATCGCTCCAGTGCCCCCAGTTTTGGTTATAGATATAACCGCCTGCCTGGTCGATATCAACCCAGTTGTTGCCCACTTTAACATTAACGCCTACATCACTGTAAACATCATTCCATGTCGCGGAGCCTCCATTGAACTTAGGCATAACAAATCCGTAGCTGGCCTTGCCAACCCCAGATTTTGAAATAACAGGCCCGTCTGCTGGTGAGAAATACTCCATTGAGGTTACAGTAGTTCCCGCTGCCTGAACCTTTGAAGTTGGCAGTATACCAATACTAGCCAGCATCACAACCACAAGGAACATACCGAGCACCTTTTTCATAAACCGTTTCGCCGTAAAGTGAGATGGTTTCATAATTGCCCTCCTTTAATAGAATAATAGCTTCTCCCAATCCATGCGCATTAAGGAAATCGCTTACATGTGGGAATATCTTTATTCTATCGAATAGGTTAATTTGCTGAAAAGGTACAATTGTTTTTGTGGTATCCCATTTTTTTGGCTTTTGATTCAATCTGCCTTCTGCCGCATCATCTGTCGGTACTCTGTGGGTTGGATCTGCATCACAAGTCGGAACGCGCGTGTAAAGCTTTTGTAGCTTTCATAGCCAACCATAGCAGCCACCTCAACAATTTTATGATCGGTTTCGGCGAGAAGCCGCCGCGCTTTATCCAGACGTACATCTCGTAGGTATTCAGCAAAACCTTTACCAATATTCTTCTTAAACAGATTGGAAAAATAAGCATAATTAAGCGATACATGATTGGATACCATCGCGAGGTCCAGCGGTTTGTGGTAACTCTCGTGTATAAAACGAATGGCTTCATTTAGATCCTGCGAATTGCTATAGCAGCACTTATAGTCATAATATAACTGATTCAGCCGAAGCAGCTGCTCTTGCAGTGCTTGTATATAATCACGCATCCCTTGATAATCAAAGAGATTACGCAAGGATTCAAGGTCCAGCACTTCTTCCCCCATATAAGGGCGGATAACTCGTTCGTATTCCTCCATCATCTGAACGGTGGCGGCGCAGAGCTGTTGGGTATAGCGAATAGGATAGCGTTGAAGCACCTTTTTATGAAATATTGCAGAAATACCCTGAGTAATTGTTCCACTGTTATCTGTTCCAATCGACTGGAACAGTTCATATAAGTCTTCATAGGGAAGTTGCCACTGTTGTTCCATATGCTCAATATGTGCTGGGAAGATACTGTACTGATCAGGAAACAGGTAACTGTGGCGATAAAGCTCAAGCACTTGGGTATAGCTGTCGGGTAGTTCTTTTAACCCCTGAATTGGGTTAGTCATGGCCGTTATGGCATCGATCTTTGCTTCCTTGAGCGCTGCAGTCCAAACACTTGGATCTATGGACGCATCCACCGCAAGGATCAGGTATGGGCGATGTTGCAGGCAAATACAACCTTGTTTGCCAAACACACGATAAGCAATGGCTTCCAAACTATGGGCGCTACTGGCCCCGGGCTGGTTCAAGCAAACTTCTTCCCGCAGCAGGGCTAGGCGATAATTACGCCATAACGCATCATTTTGTTCCTCAATCTGAAGAATCCATGCGTCATCACTTAACGCACCCTGCATAAACATTCTTAATTCTTTACGATCGGTCTCTCGGGCGAGACGGGATACACGCTGCATACTATGCGTAAGTGCCTGCCGTGTCTGGATCTCTTGCCATACATGCTCCAGGGAATGTTGCAGATCCTCTCGCTTCAAAGGTTTGAGCAAGTAGCCCTTTGCCCCAAGCCCGATCGCTTTTTGGGCATATGTAAAATCACGATAACCGCTGATAATGAGGTATTCCACATCCATGTATTCCTCTTTGGTTTGAGCCATGAGTGCCAACCCATCCATATCGGGCATCATAATATCGGTAATAACGATGTGAATGCAATGCTGCCGCAATAGGCCCAGCGCCTCAATCCCGCTCGCGGCACAGTATATGTTGTTCAGCTCCAGAGGAAATTGATGCAGCATGGCCCGCAGGCCGTCACGAATGTGTTTTTGATCGTCCACAATCAGGATATTAATCATGCTCTACCACCCTCCAAGATTTACATCTTCCCAAGGCAAGCGTATCGTTACGCAGGTATATGCACCTTGCACACTATCAATCCAAAGACCGCAATTCTTGCCATAATGAAGCTGCAATCGCTTATTCACGTTTTCCAAACCAAGTCCGCTCCTGCTAGTAACCATCGGTGTATCCGATTCGCTCCGCAGTACTGCCTGAAGACGGTGTAACATCTCAGGCTCTAACCCCTTTCCGTCATCTCTTATGTTAATGAAAAGCAGATTGTCATTCTCCACAGAAAAGGTAATCTCTAAAGTTACCCTGCCGCCTGAAGGTGCCCCGTGATGAACTACATTTTCAACGATGGGCTGCATACACATCTTGGGAATGGTGTAACGAAGGATCTCCTGAGGAAGATCGGCGGTCATAACGATACTGCCACCTTCCATAAAGTTGATAAATTCAATATAACTTTGGATATTGGCAAGCTCCTCACGAAGAGCAACGGTATCGCTACGCCACTGCATGCTGTAACGTAACTGGGAGCCCAACGACACCAATGAATTGGCTATAGCAGGCTGCCTCTGTACCTCTGCCACCATACGGATCGATTCCAGGGCGTTATATAAAAAATGAGAATTAATCTGCGAATGTAGCGAGTGCAGTTGTGCGTTTTTGGCAATTAACTGCTTATCCACGACCTGTGTCATTAGGCGTTTGACCTCATGTAACATTTTATTGTAATTCACAGCCACCTCATCGATTTCATCCCCTCTTTCGTTCTCATCAAGGCCTGTATCAATCATTGCATCCAGCTCGCCTTTCCGTACCTGACGCATGGATACCAGTACGCTGTCCAACCGCCGGAAAATGCGCCGCGTCGTTTGGGATACGAGTAACATCAGCAGCAACAATACACATAATGTAATCGTTACCACAAATGCATACCAACTACGCGGCCCCTTCATCAATGCCTGATGGGAAGCAATATCAACCACATAAGTGTTCAACGGAGCGATGTATCGATACAATGCATAGAAGCTCTGATCTCCCACCTTAACCTGAAGCGGTTTTTCCTGCGGCAATATATCCAGCTGGCCATGAATACTGCCAAGGATCTCCTCCATCCCCTGCCCGTACTTCTCAGAAAACTCATGCTGGGGATTGTAAACATACTGGGGAGGATCGCTTTCGTTCATCAACACCGAAAAGAAGTCCCCCTTGCTCTCCTGGAGCAGGTCGCTGAAAAACATGCTGTGCGGGACTCGCACTTCCATAATACTAGGGCGTTTTTGTTCCTGCCCTTGAAGGCGAACCAGACGATAGTAGGATAAAGTGTGTTCACCATCCCTAAAAGAAAATAAACGGTAAGCCGCACCACCTTCGTCCCGAAGCTTTACCCAATAATCCTGCGGCCAAAATTTCTTATAATGATAGATTTCAGGCCAGATTTCATACAAGTTTGGGTTATCGATGTAAAAGCTAAGCTCACTGATCATCGCATTGCTTTGAATGATATTAAGCATTTGCTCAAACTGATTTTGCTTGAACTTCACCAGACGTAGTCCATCCACAAGCATATTGGAATGAATAAAATCCACAAATGATTTCTGAGTGAGGGCTGTATTGGAAGCGTTCTCAATCATGTCCATTCTTCTGCGCAATTGTTCATTCAGCCATGTAACGTGGCTGTTGCCCGTTGCCATAGCATCCTTATATAGCTGGGTTTCTTGCATGCGGATATATACAAAGGATATCAAAATAACAGGTATGGCAATCATCAAGCTAAATGCCAGAAACAGCTTTTGGGATATACGGGCATTGCGATAAAGCTTCCTCAATCTCGTTAGCAGGTATTTCATTCTGATGTATTCACCACCTTTGTTATACCATATACCATATATCACCAGTTAGCTGATAGTTAACAATGTAGGGAATGGTTACCTGGCTATCTTGGCTTTCCGCAGTTCCAGTTCAGCCTGGCGATATTCCATCACCTGGTTAAAGCCGTAGTTCACACGACGTATCAGAAAATTTTCGAAAATTTTGTCAAAGGCTGCTTCATCCTTCGCTGTAATCAGTTCTGGCAGCACTTCTTCCCAATTCTGAGAAATACGTGACCAGGCTAACGCTATATCGGAATCCCCTACAGGATCTAGTCCCTTATAGATGCCGCTGTCCAGATCGGCCTGTTGGTTGGCGAACTCCTCCATTTGCTTAATGGATGTAGCATTCTCAGGTCTCCACTTGTTAACAAAAGCAGGGTTTCGCAGCATCCAGTAGGTATCCATAATGCCATATTCCTTTTCCAGCCGCTCCCTATCCGTGTCATGCAACTGGACCATTGCCTCCGTCAACTGCGGTTTGCCGTTTTTCATCGCCCAGGTTTCACCTTCTTTGCCCAAAAATAAATCCCTTTGGCCTTCTTCACTGGCCAGATAGGTCAAAAATCGGATGGCTCGTTCAGGGTTTTCCGTAGATCTGCTAATCATCGTAACCATCCAGCCATCCATGCTGCCGGGAAACAGTTTGGCGGATTCTCCCCTGCTGCTCCGTGGTCCATCTACAGCAGTATAGTATGAACTCTGATTCGTAAGGACTTCCAATTTCGAATTGAGATCCGATATGTCTGTCCATTCCCGAATCATCATAAAATATTGGGCATGGTTGGTTTTTTCCTGCACCTGTGCACTGGAGTCGACCAGAAAATCAACATTAATCAGGCCCTGCTCGTAAGCGGTACGAAATGTTTTCAGCCACTCCATATAATCCGGATCTGTCATTCGGTCGTATACTTTACCGTTCCGTTCATGGGGGATCGCAAGCAGATTTTGCAAATATTCGGTCATCCCATAGGATGCATTCCCCTGTGCCCAAAACGGACTGATCAGCTGGCCTTTATAAACAGAATATTGATTCTTCAACAATTGCAATGCATTTAGAAAACCTTTCGGTGTGGTAAGGTCCGGTTTGCCCATCGACTCATACAGATCTTTACGTACAAGAAAGGTTTGGTTCGCTCCCGTCAAGCCGGTTGAACGCATCTGTTCGGGACTGTACGCATCATTGGGAATGACATAGGTATGGCCGTCTTCCTGTTGATACCATTGTAGAGCACCATCACCTGCTACCTTGTAAAAGTAAGGATCATACTGGTTGGCTAGCTGATCCAGGGCATAGATGAGATTACTCTCCCGAAGTTTGTTAACCGCACTCTCCCAGGAGCCGATGGTTATCAAATCCGGCAGACTACCAGTCGTCAACATCCGTGATAAGATCTCGCTTGGTTCACCAGTTGATACTTCAAATTCGATATTAACTCCTGTTTTTTGGGTGACATATTTGGAAGTCAGGCTCTCACCCCAAATGTGCCTGTACCATTCGGCTCCAACGAACCACGTTAGATTCACGGGGGTCGTATCCAGCTTCCATCCCGGTTCTTCCAGATTCAGATTAAGGTTCTGTATCTGCTCCGTGAAGTCATCCTTTGTCGAAGCACCCTTATCTTCCGATTGATCTGGTTCAGAACAAGCAGCCAAGCCTGACATCAGGCATAACATCAACAAGTTTAAAATAAAAAGACTTCGAAACATGAACACCTAAGCGCCTCCTTCCTATACTGACGATCTCCAATCCCCATCTGCATCAGCATTCATACGAGTGGTGGTACAACTGATTTTACTACCCTTGGATTAAAATGGAAATGGTTTAATGGTCGATTCGCAGATGATCCGCAACATTCCCCCTAACGAAACATAACTTGTAATAAATCAATGGAAGGGAGACCAATTCGTGTATTTAATCTGGATACTTATTGTCGGTGGGTTAATTGGCTGGTTAAGTGGAAATCTGATTGGACGGGACGTGCCGGGAGGCGTACTTGGCAATATCATTGCTGGCTTTGTTGGATCATGGTTAGGGTATGAACTGTTGGGACCGAGGGGGCCGGTGGTGGGTGGATTTCATATCATACCCGCGATCGTCGGGTCGATCATTGCTCTCTTGATCTTCTATGCTCTGGCGCGCGCTGGAGCGTTTCGAAGACGTTAAAAGGCGGAGACGACAAGTTTTACCCAATTGATTGGGTATTGACGTAAAGCTTCTTTCGCCACCTTTGCATAATCTTCTTCACAAAGCATAGTATCCACCCGGTAGTTGAATAAAGCCGCCGATCCTGTTGATCGGCGGCCTCCTTTGGTTTTATGGAAATTAGAAACCACCTCTAGAATGAATGATTTGTCCGGTGATCCATTGGGAATCGTCGCTTGCCAGAAAAGCAATCAGACGGGATACATCTTCAGGAAGACCGATCCTGCCCATCGGAAATCCCGGTAGCAAAGCTTTTTTCACTTCTTCTGACATCCAACCCGTATTACGAGTCAGACTCAATTACTGTCAAGATAAATACATGGGATTACAGTTCCTGTGAAAATGGTTGGGTGGTCAAGCATCCAGCTAACCTGCAGACTGTTCACTTTTTTGAATGTGACTTTATGTTCGATTTTAATCTATTTATCCAACTCTTAATTTTTTGGAACGATGCCCAGATCGAGGAGATGTAATTATGCTTTTGGAATTGCCCCTATTTGTTGAAGCAAGCCGAGCATATCCGGTTGACCATACTCTTCAATAATTTGGCCATTAGAGATCCGATAAAAATTCATTGCATTTACTTCGATTTTTTTGCTCGTTGGTGGAAACCCGAGAAACTCTCCGTCTTGTGTGCCCTTCATGACAAAATGAGCTGCTATTAGATCCTCTTCTGCTACCAGCTCCTTAACAGTCCATTGTATATCGGAAAAACCAGATCTCATCATATGAATTATGGAGAGATAACCACTTGGACCATTCATTGGTTCTTTTTGCATAGGTACATAAAAAACAGCATCTGGAGAAATCAATTCTTCAGCAAGTTCCTTGCTTGCCGTATTAATGAAGTTCGTGAAACGATGCATCAATTGTTTGTTTTCTGTAATCGTCATATTTAAACCCCTTTCTATTTTCGTGAGCATATGCCTTCACTTAAATTTTATCTCTACTTTAGATAATTGGTAAGTAGGCACCTTAATGTTGCATAGGAACCTTTTTGTAACTATTATTTTTATCTTTAGGTTGCAGAGAAGTTATCATTCGTCTCAACAATGTCATTGGATATAACGATCTTACCGTTTGCAGTGTTACTTTCCATTAAAAGATGTGCCTTTCCAATCTCCTCGAGTGTAAAGACTATTCCTGACATGCAACATATCCCTCGTTCTGAGATGAATCGCAAGGACTCCTTTACAGTCGTTGCACTAACCAACTCTAGAACCTTGTTTACCCCATTTGGAGCAATAGCATACACCTGTTCTCTCAAATGCTCATTATCGAGCAGTGCATAGTCTGCTCCAGCTTACTAGAGATCTGCATATTCAGCATAACTTCCGTCAAATGCACGGCCTAACCCTCCCATTAATGAAGCGACGGTTGTTCCCTAGCATAGACCATGTATTTTCAATCTCAAGTTAAGTCAATGAAGGACTCATGCGTCCTCCATTGACTCGTAAGAGAAAGTTGATCTTCGAACACAAGTTTCTGCAATATTTCTATTGCATAAAGAAAAAACGGACAAGATCCTCATTAAATGAATGGCTAGTTAGAATCAAAATGGATATGCGCTGTTTTTAGATACATGAATTATTTCAGATGGGAACCTTGCCTTAAAATATTTTTCCACTTTCAGATGAATGCTTTTCTCGTACCATTTGTCCCAGCCGTTCGCCTCAAAGAATTGTGGCATCCCTAACCGCTCAGATCTCATCCCCATTTGACCATCACCAATCAATAGCGTATCAATCCAAATTCGATCAGTTATGCCCTGTATCATGTTAGCGAAATTAGGTGAAAAAGGTAGCACAGGGGAGATAGATACTTGTGTATGTATCCCTGCATCCTTTATCTTTTTCAAGGTTTTAACTCTTAAATTTATTCCAGGAGCATAGGGCGAAAAAATTCGTTTCACGTCTTCGCGATCTGTCTCGATTGTCATTGAAACCATAATTCTACATTTTTCCTTTAATTTCAGTAGTATATCAAGGTCTCTGGCAACCAGCGGGCTTCTAGTTTGAATTTGAAGTGAATCTGGTGGGTTTTTATCCATTGCTTCCAATAGGTTTCTTGTAATGTTTGCCCTCTGCTCTACAGGTTGATAAGGATCTGTGGCTGATGACATGAATATACTTATGGGTTTGTTTTTACGTCGTAGAAGAGAGACTTCCTTTAGATAGTTTTCTGCTGCATTTTTCTTGACATCCACCCACGATCCCCAAGGAATATCCTTAAACTTTTGAATAGGGATTTCTCTGACGTAACAGTATTCGCAAGCAAATGCACAACCCGTATAGGGATTTAGTGAATGAGTAAAACCAATATCTAGATAACCTTTTACTTCACTTAATATTTTCTTAGACACAATGTCTTTAATTTCAATTGGCATGACGCTACCATCCCCTCAATTACTTTCGTCTAATCTCCAACTTAATCGGTTAATTGAACGATTACACTATGCATATCTTCTACAAAATTTCATCTTAAAATTTCTCATGCTACTTGAAAAGTAGGCACCTTTTTATTAGATAGGAACCAGAATGTAACTATTGGGTGTTAACAACAAAACAACCGTTTCAAGAACGGTTGTTTTGTGTCATGAAAGATTAAACTAGTGTTCTAGTCCCAAATTTTAATGTCCGGATACTCGATTATTCTACTGCTCCAGTGGAGCCGATTCGAAGATCAACTTCCACATCAAAATGTGCTCGGGATAGTTCTTTCCCCCAGTCGGCCTGTGCTTCCTTGTATAAGGGATACTGATATGCCCTGGCATAAAAACCATACCCGAAAGGATCGATATTATAATTTTGGCACTTTTTAATAAGCGCCTCCATGTTTTTTTTCATTTCCTTGCTTAATTTATTTGCCATTTCCTCGGAATTTTCCAGAAGTTCAAATTCAAGAAACTTTTCAGTTATGCTTACGATCGACTTCACTTTAATGTTGAATTGAAATCTGCCTTTTTCATGAGAGGATTTCGTTTTTACCGAAATGTCACCTAAAGAAAAACTCACTTTGTCGATGTTAAATGGCATGGTTTGTTGTAAATCATCAACAGAAAAAGTGAGACTGACCCCTGGTTTAGCTTCATTTTTCAGGATGTGAAGAAGTGACGTCTCCTGATAGGTCAGCGAAGTTCTGTACTCCCCTTTTCGGGATAAAAGAGTTGTTCCTTTTAGCATGATTTTATTATTTTCGATCTTGATTTCCGAGATGGAAGGCGTCATCGCTTGATCATACAATTGTCTATGTAGCTCCTGCGCGGTTGTTTTTACAGTAGCTGAACTTCTGCTTCCTGAATCGACAATCGCTTTTATAAATAAAGGTAACGGTGGTTGATCTTTGGCTTGAAAATTAAAAATATCCTCCATAGGACCGTCAAAAGCAATGATGCGGTCGGTAATCGTATTGCGAGGATCGCGAAACATGACATCAAGTACTTTAAACCAATCCTTATATTGAAGCAATTGTTTCCCTACAATGATGACTTGAAAATTACGTCCCGCAAGCGAACCGGGAAATTGGGCATCCTGCTGATTTCTCGACTGTCTTAAACCTTCTGCTGTTCCTCCCCCTTCACGGCTTTTCTTTTGAATGTCTTTACTGAATACAGGGGCAGATATATAATAATGGAGCTTTTTATCTTTGACATCCAACCCAAGAGCCAAAGGAACCGTTGCATCTTCCAAATTGGTTTTGTCACTGGCGCAACCTGCGAGCGCAACCAATAAAATGCAGGAAACAACCGAAATAATGAATTTTCCGACCCATCTCATGTGCGTTGCCCCCCACCCATCTTTTTGCGGATCGCTACATATAGAAGAATACCCGCAGGCAGAGCAAACTCCATCATAAAACCAATATAATTGAGTGCGTAGTTTATTTGAGTAGATTTGATAAAGCTGGGCCGATAGAGGAGAAAGCTAATTTCAATGACAATACACCACACGGCAAGGTGGTATCTTTCCTGACCTTTTCCTACCAGCGACGCGGAGCATCTCGAGACAATATACATGGAGGGAATCCATATGCAAGAAAACACGAACAGATAAAATGCGATGAATACCACTTCCACCCGCTCAATAAACTGAAATTCAACGGACTTCATAATGCTAATCACGGGGTCGTTATACTCCCCGATCTCATCAGGACTAAAGTACACGTAACAAATGAGGGTGATTCCCAAGTAAACGATGCAAGTAAGCGTGTTGGAGATGATCATGGCAGGTAATGCTTTTTCTTTGTTGACTAGTTGGGGATAGAGAAACAAAACCAGGCCGATGCCAAGCATCGGATAGATCATAAATTTTACGGATGAAAGAATCGGAAGCCATCCCTCTTTTAAGATGGGCAGTAAATAGAGCCAATGGGCATTACTCAGTGTAGATATATAAATGAACGGAATCCATATGGAGAGCATGGTGACTATTTCGCTGTACCGCCCGATCGCCTGAAAACCATGTTGCGCAATCTGGAATGTGGGGATGAGCAGCAGCAGAACTAGAATATAGATATACGTGCTTGGCAATAACCATAATTTAATAACGAGTGAAGCGATCATGTAACCGTCATATGCCAGAAGCAAATAATAGATCATAAATATAAAAGCAGCTACTTTTGCTGCCCACACGCCAGTATAACGCTGAATCAATTCGAGTATTGAACTGTCTGGACTATGTTTCATCAGCTTGACAATTACTACAGAGGATATCGTGGCCAGCCCCCAGCCTAAGAAAATGACCATCCAGCCATCTGTTCCCGCATGCCTCGCCAGCTCTCTGGGAATAGACAAAAAAGCAACACTGATTTGGAAAGAAGAAATAATAAGAATGAATTGAAGCATCGTTACCGGGCGTAATGACTTCATGTTCTATTTATTCTCCTTCCATCCTCTGCTTTTTCCCTGCCTTATCGACTGGCGGGATTTCGTGCTTACAGGGCGGTTGTTCATCATCCACAAAGGCACCCGCAGTAAGGTATCCTTCCAATCCATGGCCCGAAATGGTGCTATAGGTGTGCTATAGGAATTACCGAGCGAGTTTAATGTTATTAGCCGGATGATGAAGCTCATCATGCCAATGACAAGTCCTACAAATCCGAACCAGCTAGCTAGTATCATCATCATGAACCGCATAATTCGTACAGCTGCCATCATGTCTTGATTGGGAATAATAAAAGATGAAATAGCTGTAAAAGCCACCACGATAACCATTACATTGCTGATTAATCCTGCCTGCACAACTGCCTGTCCAATGACAATACCACCAACGATTCCTACGGTTTGTCCTACTGGAGCTGGAAGACGAACTCCCGCTTCCCTTAACATCTCAAGTGTAATTTCCATAATGATCGCTTCAACAAATGGTGGGAATGGAACTTGCCCCCGTGACTCACCAAGCGTTAATAACAGCTTCAATGGTATAATCTCAAAATGAAACGAAATGACGGCTATAAAAAATCCAGGCAAAAAAATAGCGATGAAAAAGGCAAAAATGCGCAATATTCTGAGAAATGACGATATGGACCATCGGGAACTGTAATCATCAACCGTCTGAAAAAAAGACATGAATGTAGCGGGCGCAACCAGAACACTTGGCGAACCATCGACTACAACGACACAACGGCCTTGCAGTATTTGAGAAGCAGCCGTATCCGGTCTTTCTGTCGTAATCATTTGGGGAAGCAACGCAAGTGGTTGGTCCTCAATAAATTCAGCCAATTCTCCGGTGTTAATGATGGCATCCACATCAATGGATTGAATCCGTTCTTCCAGCGCTTTAATGATGTCCGGTTGGGTCACATCTTCCAAATAAAGCAAAGATACTGGCGTTTGTCCCCGCTGCCCAACAATATACCGCTTCACCTTTAACTCTTTGTCCGCAATATAACGACGGATCATGGCAATATTTTGAGAACCTGTCTCTATAAATCCTTGATGAGCCCCTTTTAGTGAGGGCTCCTGCTGAGGATCCTCAATAGCGCGTTGCGGGAATCCTTTTGTATCCAATGCGTATGCAGTACTTCTTCCTTCAATGAATAACACGCTGTAGCCGAGTATAATGGAAAGTCTCAGCTCTTCCCACGTGGAGTGAGGTTTGACATAACCCACTGTTGTAATGAAATCTCCGGAGGGATTTCCGGTTTCTAGTTGAAGCGGAGCAAGGACATTCTGATTAAGTGATGCTTTATCTGTCAATTCTTCCATATAGATTATGGCGGCTGGTTCTCCGGTCTGTTTTATACACAACTTTCGGATGATTAAGTCGGGGGTATTCGTAAAGATTTCTTCAATTCTACCAATGGATTCGTTCAAACTTTTGGTGATATTCTCCTCTTTTGTATTCGTGGCAGATTGTTCATTCACTACTCTTACCTCCCTTCTTCCAGCAACATTTCCTTATTATGACGATTATTCTCCTTGATATACATCGCGGGTTGTTCATTCGAAAGGTATTTACGTGCAATCATTCCGTTTCCGAAAAACAGTTACATCATCATAGGAGTAAAGATATCGTCGTACTCCCTTCTATTCTGCACTTCTGCATTAATCATTAAGTACACATAAAAGAAAGCAGCCCGCGCGGGCTGCTCCTTAAAACTCTCTAAGAGTTCTGTATTTAGAAGTGCTTTTTCTTGCTGTTATGTTAACCTACCCGTCAGCTTAAAAAAATAGTTGAAGAAGATTCTTAGTAAATTGACTTTGTACTAATGGAGATATTTGTATTGTCATGTTGAATCCATATTATTAACCGCTGTTGTTAGATCATCGTCTTTTCGTAGTAGAGAGTTTAAATACAACAAACAGCGCCATCACTTTCGATTGAATCAGCGCATTGACAAGTCACGGAATGAGTAGATGCGATATGTATTTTTGCCTTCCGCTTTGGCAAGATAAAGTGCTGCATCTGCTTTCTGAAGCAGTTCTTTTACTGAATCGTCTTCTTCGTAAAAGGCAATGCCGATGCTTGAAGTTGTATAGAGCTCCTTCCCACCGAGTATCCAAGGGAGCTGCAATGTTTCTAAGATGTTTTCCGCCAAAAGGCTGAGTTCTGAGGAGGATTTGACATGAGGAAGTACAAAGACGAATTCGTCACCACCCATTCTGGCCAGGACATCATGTTCTTGAAGACAAGCTCCTGCTCGCTTTACAAATTGCCGTAGCAATTCATCCCCCGCATCATGACCTAATGTATCATTGATCTGTTTAAAATTGTCTAAATCCGCAAACATGACGGCTAGCTGGCCAGTGCTTGTCGTTGCTGCACTCAAAGCATCGCTTAGCATTTTATTGAGATATCTCCGGTTAGGAGCACCAGTAAGTGCATCATGATAACTTAATTGTTCCAGTTGAACTTGGTACGTTTTCCGCTCTGTAATTTCTCTTCCCACGAGCATCATGTTTTTAAAATCACCGTCCTCATCGAACATCGGTGTTCCTTTCATCTCCAGCCATACAGGATAGCCCTGTTCATGCTGTCGCTTTATTTCGTAGGTAAAGGGCTTTCTCAAAAGTAACATACTCATAAATACTGTACGAAATTTATCGTCCACATCTCCATTTGGTTGGTAGAATACCCATTTACCTATATATTCTTTTGGATCGAAGCCAAGCACCATTTTATGAGAAGGAGAGGCATACTCCACAATGCCATCCAGGTTGATCAACTGGATCAGATCGAGGGAGTTATCGGCTAAGAGTCGATAGCGCTCTTCGCTTTCTTTCAAAGCCTTAAGCAGATGCCTGTACTCAGTAATGTTTTTAGCTACTCCAAAGATCCCGTTTACCTTACCTTCAAAAAACAAAGGAACTTGCTTAATTTGCAAATAAACAATTTCTCCATTTTTATGATGGGCTTCGGCAACATATTGACAGGATGCACCCTTTAAGACTTCCGAAAAATATTGGCTGATCAAATCAAGCTGATGTTGACAAAAGAGATCTTTGTAGGATGAACCCATGATTTCTTTCTTTTGAAATCCTAAACACTCTGTAACCCCTTCATTTACTTCTACGATCGTTCCTTCGTTCGAAACGATAAAAGTGGCATCTGGATTGTGATTTATAATTGATCTAAATGCCTCAATGGACTGCTCGCTCAAAAACTCTTTCATACTTCCCGATCAATCCTCCGCTAAAATGGCTAAATTTGTAGAATAACTATACAATATTTTAGCAAATTTTGTTTTCATTTAATATTACTAAAATTATCCAATTACACATTTTCTGCTGCTGATCACTTCAATTACTCCAATAAAAAAAGCCGATCCATTAGGAAAGACTTTGGCTGTTATATGTACAAAATAATGGGTAATCGTGTGACGCTTTTAAAAAGATTGGCGTCTATACCGTCTGCCCCTACAAAATAAGCTGCCCGTTAAGGCAGCCGCTTTTTGGTTCATCATAATTGACGTTAGCACTCAACCCACTAACTTCAAAATTAAAATTGCCCTGTAACAAGCATGCGTTCTCTGGTTATAGGAATGAGGGATAACACAACCTCTTGAGCTGCCTTATAATCATTACTGGATAAAGCGTGCAGCGTATCCCGATTAATTCCAATCGCACTGTAGTGTTTGATATGCGGAGTTCGCTTGAAGCGGACGATGGAATACATGTAAAGTTTATCCCGAAAGGAGTCAAATGTGTTCAGCATTACACCATTGTTCAAGGATTCAACGATCTCCCGCATGAAAAGAAAATGATGTTCGGTGTATAAGGCATAGTCATTCCTTTTCTCGGCGGTCCGCTGGACCTCAACATGAGCTGCAAGTGATTCAAGATTTAAGTAGATCTCTCGGTTCGGGTTTTTCATCATTTCGAAAGAGTAAAAAAGCATGGATTGAATCTGTTCAATCAGATCAAGAAATTCCTTACCCCCTACATCCTTGACCAATACACCACGATTTTTGAGAGAAGTCACATAACCTTCTGATTCAAGGCGAGCAATGGCATGACGGATTGGTGTACGGCTCATCTGATACTCCTCCGCCAATTCGTTCTCTGAAAGCAGGGTTTCGGGCATTAATTCACCGCAAACCATTCGCTCACGAAGCATCATGTATGCTGTATCGACAAGCGATATTTTGTTCATATCATAATCCCTTTCTCTCATTGATGAGGACTTCATTTGAATTTTAATGAGATCTACACATTTCATCCTATATTACCAGTCTTAGGAGAAGTTACGCAACCAGACCAAGACAAGAAGGAGTCCAACACTGTATCCCAGTTTCTGGACTCCATTTTTTTAAACCAGATATTTGTTTTGAAGAGCTGTCCTTTGCTCGGCACTAATGCCCAGTCCCTCTTTAAGATACTGATCAAAAGAACCGTAGTTCTCTTCGATTGCTTCAAGTGCCGCTTGGATAAAGGCCGCTTTCATCATTTCCGGAATCGCTCCCTTAAATTCAGGCATTTGATCCATGTATTTTTGATAATCCTTGTTGCTTCCGGAGAGGAAGCGCTGCATGAGTCCCTCCACTGCGAGATTCGTCAGTTCATAATCTTCAATAACTACATTTTGCGGCACACCCAAGGTGAGAAGAATCACTGCACATACGACTCCGGTCCGGTCTTTGCCGGCTGCACAATGGAACAAGGAGGTATCCCGCTCTTCTTTTAATAGTTCATTTAGGATAAGTGCACATTTGTCCGTATTTAAGATCATGGCTTTGTAGCCTGCATGCAGATCATGTCCGATCTTCTGCATTTCTTCAGGACTTGCTTCCGCCATAAAGGGAATATTCGTGTTGATCGCATGGCCAATGGCTGGGCTTGGACGGCTAGCTACTTCAAAATCACTGCGCAGATCACATATCCAGTCAATACCGAGTGCAGTGGCCGTATGCAGGTCCTGCTCACTAAGCTCATGCAGATCAGCAGACCGCAGCAGCATTCCCCATCGAGTCGTACGACCATCTTCTGTGAGATAACCGCCCATATCACGGAAATTAATTACTCCATCGGTGTAAATCATGCGATCGTTAATGGTTGATATCGATCCATTCGTGAACTTCACATGATAATAGTTTCGGCCTGGAGACACCGTTCTCGTAAATACTGCTCCTGCCGGGTCGATTTGTACATCAAGCAGTGTGCTGTTGGATTCAATCAATTCCGGTAGAACAGAGTGGTAAACTGCCTCCGCCTCTATGTTCTCTTCCATATTCCAGGCTAACGTAATCCCGTTATTATCGTTATACCTAGCCTGTACCAGAGGGCCTTGTTTCAAAAGTGAATTAGATGTTGACATTGATATTCCTCCTCAAAGTGATATTCATCGTTATGAATATGAATGAATTAGTTTTGACGTGTTTTTAGCTTCATTTTGTATCGGTTTGCCACGAACTCCACGCTGAATACCATGACGAAAACGACCAATCCGACAAACAAAGCAGCCGCAAAGTTATAGGATTTCATGGCATGAGTCATCTCATATCCAATACCTCCCGCGCCAACCGCACCGAGAATAGTGGATTCGGCAATACCGCCTTCCAGCTGGAGCACGCACCAGGCAATAAAGGCTGTCTTCACGGTAGGCAAAATACCTTGCATGACAATCTGCAGCCAGCTGGCACCCGTAGACTGCATCGCTTCGAGTACCCCCTTGTCGATTTCCTCCAGTGACTGGGCAAATACTTTGACAAGCATGCCTGCGGCAGAGACAGCAATCGCAAGCACTCCGGGAAGCGGTCCAAGACCAACAGACACGATAAAGATAAGGGCCCACACGATTGTGGGAATCGCACGAAGCAAGGAAGCGGCGCTTCGAATGATCCAAGCGACGAACCGATGAGGCGTCAAATTGCTTGCAGCCAAAAAGGAGAGAAAGAACGCTACGACGATACCCAGCACCGATCCAAGAATGGCAACTTGCAATGATTCTACAGCAGCGAGCAGGACATGGCGCCAGGCCGAGAAATCAGGTGGAAACATGGTTCCCATGTAACCGCCGAGTTTCGTAAAGCCTTGGGCCATCTTAGAATAGTCGAACTGCAGCTGAACGAGACTGAACACAAAAAGTACAGCAATAAGCGGCAGTCCGATCACGAACAGCTTGTTTCTTTTTGGCTTGGGTGGCTCTGGTATGGAAGTATACAGCGTAAAAGATGGCTTCGCTTCGTTCATTCGCATACTCATATGATTCGCTCCCTTACGCGATTGGTGATCATTTCCACAACAAGAACGATAACGAGCACAAGCAACACGGCCATGCTGGCTTCCTGATACTGAAATAACTTCAATTTGGATTGTAAAATAAATCCGAGACCACCGCCTCCAACCATCCCTACAATTGTAGAAGCGCGTACGTTGATTTCGAAGTTGTACAAGCTCCAACCGATAAACCCGGGTAAGAATTGTGGAAACACGGCTTGGGACAACACTTGTAAATAACTCCCGCCAGCAGCTCGAACCGCTTCTACCTGTCCCATGTCAATTTCTTCAAGCACCTCGGCAAAGGAACGAGTTAACATACCAATTGAGATCAGGATCAGCGACATCGTACCGACTACAGCCCCCAGTCCAAACGCTGCAACAAGCAGAATCGTCCAGATAATTACCGGAATGTTACGAAACAACGATGTAGCCGCACGAACAAATACCTGAAGGTAAGGGTGAGGGCTTGTCGTGGCCGCGGCTAAAAAGGATAACATCCCTGCTACAACCGACCCGATGACCATCGCCACCACACTCATATAAAGGGTCTGCATGGCAGGTTCAATGAGTTGGGAAAGTGAAGATAAATCAGGTGGAAGAAAATCAAAAAAGATAAATCGGAAGCTCTCTCCTACCCCTGCCAACAAAGCTCCAAATGAAAACTCTGCGCCGATGGAAGACCAGATAATGAGAGCCAACAGCACGATAAAAAACAATATCGTCTGTGTACGTTTCATTTTTCGGGCAGATTGTAACTGAGCCGCATTCATGTCAGGCTGTCTCCTTCACTTTGGGATTGGTCTGGTTGTAAATGAGACGGATTATATCTTCCGTCAGTTCATCCGGTGTCCCGTCAAACACCTTGGACCCTTTATGGATACCGATGATACGGGTTGCGTATTTCTTCGCGATATCTACCTGATGCAGATTGCACAGGCAGGCAATGCCTTCCTCTTTGCAGATCGTATATAAATAATGCATAATCGTCTCAGAGGAAGCAGGGTCGAGACTGGCTATGGGTTCATCTGCTAATATCAGGTCCGGCTTTTGAGAAAGTGCACGTGCAATACCCACTCTCTGCTGCTGACCTCCACTGAGTTCATCTGCCCTCTTATACATCTGCTCATGTAAACCAACACGATGAAGCATAAGCTTGGCGGCTTCTGTATCTGCTTTTGAGTAAAGACCCAGTGCCCCTTTCAGCGGATTCATGTAGCCTAATCGTCCATGCAGCACGTTATTAAGAACGGACACGCGGGTGACCAGGTTATACCCCTGAAAGATCATGCCCATATGGCGGCGAAGTTCACGGAGCTTTTTACCCTTGATGCCCATAGTTTCATTGCCTTTAAACTGAATCTTTCCGTTTGTCGGCTCAATCATTCGGTTCAGGCTGCGCAGCAATGTGCTTTTCCCGGCTCCGCTCGGTCCAATGACAACAACGAATTCTCCAGCATTAATTGTTAGGTTCAAGTTATCAAGTGCTTTTGTTCCGTCAGGATATACCTTGGACAACCCTTCCACCTGTAAAAGTGTCATTTTAATTCCTCCTCCTCGCAAGTTTGAATCCTACTTCTTCAGCAGTTCCTCAGGGGACATATCCAGTGCTTTGGCGACTTCCCGGATTGGATCAAAGTCACTGTCACTGCCTTCTACAAAACGGGCTGCGCCGACACTTTCCAGGAATTTAGGATTTTTCGTATCGTAATCTAGCATAAGATCACGTAGCTGTGTAACCAATTCCTCTGGCAAATCTTGACGATAAAGCAGTGGAGCTCCACCGACGATCGGATCGGATTCGGCAATCACGCGGAAATCTTCCTCTTTAATAAGTCCTGATTCTGCCATCATCGGCACCATGAGACTTGACGTCCCAATCCCATCTGCATTACCGTTTGCCAGTGCAAGCAGTGATTTGTCATGTCCACCGGAGAACGCTACACTGCCGAAAAAGGAATCCAGTTCCTTATTGGAAAGACCAAGTTCTTTCATTAATGTGGCACGTGGGTACAGATTGCCTGATGTTGATGCCGGATCGGCAAACAAAAAGTCTTTTCCTTTAAGGTCTTCTACACTTTGATATGGGGAGTCGTTACGGACAAGGATTACCGTATTTGATTGTTGATCACTTTCGGAACGGACAAGCAGTTGGGCATTGGCTCTTTCCGTAGCGATGATGTAACCAAACGGCCCGATCAGTCCAACTTCAATTTTGCCTGCACGCAGGGCTTCGATAACCATGTTATAATCTTCTGCTACAAAAATTTCCGCAGGAATGCCGGTTGCTTCAGTAATGTCTGTTGCAAGCTGTTCCTGAGAACGGTTCATCTCGCCCTCTTCACTTGGCATAATACCGATTCGGATTACTTCTGGCATTCCGCCTTCACTGGAGCTTGAACTTGCCGATGCCCCGCATCCAGACAGGATGACAAGCATAAATACAAGCGAGAGGATCAAGCTTTGAGGACCTTTACGTTTACTATTTTTCACAATGTATACCCTCCTGAAATTTGGTTGCTTCCATACCGGATTATCTGGTACACAAGTAGGATACAAGTTGAATGTAAGAAGAGTGATTTGGTGAATCACCGAATTTGTAAAACATTTATCGGTCTATGTTTTGTCAATTTCGGCAATCGGTACAAGTTTTTCTCCTTGGCTCGGGACACGAAACTTGTATAGATAAACAAAAAAGCCGCTAATATAGCGACTTCAAAGGGAATATGTTCTTGCTCTTCGCCGACAGATTTTTATTTATTTTATTCTTTATTTTCATCTACAGACTTTTCAGAAACTCAACATATATTTTCTATGACATAGAGACAAAAAATACCGACCCTTCAACTTCAAAGGTCGGTTTACCCATTTGGGAGAAGAAAACAATGGTTTTAAATGCATTATATCCACCGGATGTGGTTATATACCTTATTCTGCTTGAACTCCATGTTCATGTGGGCAATTCAGTAATATCAACGTTCATATGTTCGGTTAGCATTAAGGTTACATCCACTTTCACTTTGCTCCATAATAATGTCATTTTATGAATGTAACCTCTCACCGAATAATCTACCGTTAAACTCAGTTCGGATCTCACTTCATCTATGATTTTAATATGATGTTCCTTTAGCATTTGTTTCGATTTGTACATTTCTAAAGCAATTTTCTTTTGGGTACCGTCCAAGTAGTCAACATACACAGATTTCATCTTAAAGTTTGAAGCGTATATTTTATGCTTATCTACCTCCAGAGCACCTAAAAGATAAGGGAGCTCTACCACCCTCTTCACGAGTGAAAGTTCCTCAAAAGTCTGTCGCACTTTACACGCCTCCTTCTTCAAGTTTTACAGCGACCAATTGATCAAAATCGACCCATTCAAATCCATTCTCCATTTCAATTTTGATTTTCTTTCCAAAGGTACTGACTGAAGTAACGATCCCGTGTATATACCGATTGCCTGACTCAGTAAATATTTCAAAGGTGGCTTGCAATGTATAATTGAGCGACATATCTATATTCTGAGTAATAATCTCCCACTCATCTTCATGGATCAGTGGTTTCGCTTGATAATGAATTTGAGTACGATGCTGTATAATTCGTTCTTTATGTTGTGGAAGCATCATGCGGCTCGATTCCCATAATCCATTGGCCTCCAGTTTTTTGCTCATTTATAATGCCCCCCAATTTTAGATGCTCGATCGATCGCTTGACCCGCAGCCGTAATGGAGCTCGCTCGTAGAATGGAAATGTCGCCAAATCGATCCTTAATGTCGTCCATCACCTGATCAATGGCCCGTTTCTGCTCTTGATCATCAAAAAAAGATAGTTGATATGTATCCGCGTTGGATAATTGAGACAGGGATACGCCTACACGGCGCACAGGTTGCCCATCCCAGTGTTGATGAAATATGCGTTTGGCTATCTTGCATACATCAACGGTTATGTTTGTAGGATCAGACAGTTTAACCTGTCTGTGAAAACCAGTGGGGTGGTCAAAATCCGCTCCAGACACACTTACGGATATGACGCTACCCATCAGTCCCTTTTTACGGGCTCTTCTGCACACTTCTGTACAGATATCGAGGATAACTACTTCGATCTCCCAAGCCTCTATGAAATCTCTAGGCAGGGTCATTCCGTTTCCGATATCCTTTTGTGTACTGTGTGTGTTGACGGTTACCGGTGAATTGTCGAGTCCATTTGCAACTCGCCAGATGACTTCTCCATTAACACCCCACTTACTTCTTAATTTGGAAAGAGGCGTATTCGCCAGGTCTCTAATGGTTCGGATGCCCATCTTCCACAGATGTTTTTCCATTCTTGAGCCAATCCCCCACATATCACGGATGGGCTTATCTCCAATATGGAGGTGTAACTCCTCTTTCTTTAGATGGAAAATGCCCCCCTCTGCTTTTTTAGCGATCATATCGCAGCACAATTTACTGATGATTTTGTTTTCACCAATGCCAGCTCTCGCGTAAACGCCTGTTTCATTATAGATTTTGTCTTGAATTTGCTTGGCCAAATCGACTGGATCATTACCGAATAGATGCATGGACCCTGTAAAATCAGCGAATAATTCGTCTATACTGTACGGTTCGACCAGATCGGTGAACTCCTCAATAATGGACATGATTTGAGTGGATACTTCGATGTATTCTTGCATGTGTGGTCTCACAATGATCAGTTCAGGGCACTTCTGAAGAGACTGCCAAAGTGGTTCGGCGGTAGATACACCCTTCGCTTTGGCTAGTGGACAAGCAGCAAGAATAATTCCAGAACGTCTTGCTGGGTCTCCAGCGACAGCTAATGGTCTATTTTTGTATTGAGGCATTTTTGCCTTTTCAACTGAAGCATAAAAGCTCTGCATATCAATGAGCATAATGGTTCGTTGCTTAGTCAACACTGAAATCACTCCTGTACATTTAAGAACGTATGTTTGTATATTATAAACCGAACATACGTTCTTTATGCAAGAGGTAAATATTTATATTAGGCATACGACGAAGTGATGGATTCAAATCATACTAAGACACACCAGCTTCTCCATCATTTGAACTCCCACCTGTAACCACAGTTTTCATTCTCCTGACTTAAAAATACTTGCATATGTAATTAAGGATGCTATTCAAAAGCCAATGCACAAAAAGCCGCTAAATTAGCGACTTCAATTGGACCATGTTCTTGTCCCGAGACAAATAATAAAAGCAGTCGGCATCAGCTGCTGCTTTCTTAGTATTTTATTGTTGGATGCTACTCCATCCACTTACATCACATTGTCCATAATCATTATCACCCACAGCAACCATCGTACCATCCGATTTCAGTCCAATCGTATGGACACACCCCGCCGAGATAGCTCTAATTTCGTGCAAGCCACTTACATCACATTGGTGATGTTTATTCGAACCTACAGCAACCATCGTCCCGTCAGACTTAAGACCAACGGTATGATAACTCCCCGCTGCAACTGCTACAATATCGCGCCAACCGCTTACGTCGCATTCACCTTCATTATTTCTACCCACAGCCACTACCGTGCCATCCCATCTAAGCCCAACAGTATGAAGATACCCCGCCGAAACAGCTAATATGTCGCCCCAGTCGTTTACGCTACATTGGTTATACTTATTGTTACCAACGGCTGTTACCATTCCGTCTATTTTTAGGCCGACTGTATGCCAGTCACCCGTCGTGACCGATACAATATCATGCCAGCTGCTCACGTTGCATTCCCCTTCATTATTTCGCCCCACCGCAACCACGGTGCCATCTGATTTAACCCCAACCGTATGGCACCAACCTGCCGAAACGGTTACAATATCGCGCCATTCGCTTACATTACATTGGTCATGCTTATTCCAACCTACAGCTGTTACAGTCCCATCAGATTTAAGACCAACGGTATGGGCATTACCGGTATTCGTAGCCATATGAACATTACCCGCTGCAACTGCGACGATATCGCCCCAATCGCTTACCTTACATTGACCATATTTATTATCACCCACAGCTATTACTGTTCCGTCAGATTTAAGAGCAACGGTATGACGACGACCGGCCGCTATGGTACAGTTACGGAACCGTTTCGTCTCAAACACTGCTTCCTTCCGTGAATTGTAGCCCATAACTTCCTCCTCTCCGCCAATTGAAAATCCTCGTTTAGTTCAACTGTAAGTCATAAAGTTTGTTGTTAAATCGCACTTTAACAAAAGAAAGGCTCGCACAGGCAGGGGATTCTTACTTCCCTGCCCAATACGAGCGTTTACTTCAAATGCACTCAAACGGTTGATCCAGGTGTGTATTTTTAGCAATCGTTTCATTTCATGTAGCGATATTCTAATAGATCCTTCAAGTTTGAGATTTTCCGCAGCAGCTTCTCCCCGACATTGGTTTCCCTCACCAGCTTCCGCTCCAGTTCTTTGTCCACCAATCTTTTTAGAGATAACACGTCTGTTCCGTTACATAACACATCTTCTTTTGAATTAAATTTCTGATGGGCGACGAGCTGCATGCCAAAAGAATTGTACAGCAAGGTATATCCGGCAATGCCCGTTGTGGACTGATAGGCTTTGGAAAAACCGCCGTCAATCACGATCATTTTTCCGTTTGCTTTAACAGGGCTCTCTCCACGACTTTCTTTGACTGGCGTATGACCGTTAATGACATGTCCATGATCTGGATTCAAATCAAACTCCTGCAAAATTTTTCGAGTGATCTCTTCATTTTCACGTAAATGGTAGTAAGGGTTCTTTCTCTCCTTATGTGCTTCTTTATCTTGGATAAAGTACCGTTCAAAAGTGGTCATTTCTCTCTTTCCAAAGAGCGAGGAACATTCCCCTGTCCAGATGTACCATACCATATCCGTCGCCAGATCTTCTGTCTCTTCCGGATGTGCAAAGGCGTAACGTAAATAATCCTCAAAAACATCAAGCAATTGACGGCCGGCATATGTCTTGTCTTCAATCTGCATTTCTTCCATATTTCCTTCTTCATCCAAAGGAATACAGCCGTGGATTAACAAATTCCCGTTGTATTTTAAATAAAGGCTACCCTTTTTCATAAGAAAATTCATATGTCTGGCCATCTTTTCGGAATGCTGAACGGAAAACAGCAGCTTTTCCATCACCTGGCGTTCTTCCTCCAGCAATTGTTCAGGCTTCTGCGGATTTATGGTTGCAAAACAGGTGTTTTCCAGCAGGTATGTTTTACCGCAGATTTTGATTTCATTTTTGTCGTAATCAATCTGCTCCAGCAAAAGTCTTTCAGACATATTAAAGGATGGGCGTCTCTTGATAATCGGGATTTCAAGTTTAAACTGAATCATGGCAATGGCTTGGTGAATTTTCGTGATCTGCAGAATTTCCTGCTCCGTTAGGTTATGACCAGCCTGTAGCTTAGGTCTGAAAGATGGATTGTCCTCATAGTATTTCTCCGCCAGGTTTAGCAGTGGGCGCAGATTGATTCCGTATACATCTTCGATGATATCCAGATTGTCGTATCTGGCGCAGATCCGAATAATATTCGCAAGGCAGGCCAGAGAACCCGCGTAGGCTCCAATCCAGAGGACATCATGGTTACCCCACTGAATGTCTACAGAATGGTAGTTGATCAGTGTATCCATAATTTTATCGGGGTACGGCCCCCGGTCATAGATATCTCCAACTACATGAAGATGGTCAACCACCAGGCGTTGAGTCGTATAAGCAAGGCCGATAATGAGATTGTCCGCCTGGCCCAAGGATATAATTTGCCGATATATTTCCTCGTAATAAGGATCCTTATTGTTGGTAGAATCCGTCTTGTATAAAAGCTCTTCTACAATATATACATATTGCTCCGGCAGAGCTTTACGCAATTTCGAGCGCGTATATTTTGAAGAGGCATAAGAAATAAGCTTAAGCATGTGTTCAATTGTTAGTCTATACCACTGGTTCAAAGCCTGTTTATTGCTCAGTTCCCCTATAACCAGCTGTATTTTTTCTTCCGGGTAATAAACCAATGCCGCAAAATCATTGATTTCTTGATCCGTCCAAACCTTCCGGAATAATTCTTTGATTTTCTCTTTGACGGTACCCGAACCGTTTCTTAGTACATGCTGAAAAGCCTGGAACTCCCCATGCAAATCACTGACAAAATGCTCGGTTCCCTTCGGGAGATTGGAGATCGCTTCAAGGTTGATGATCTCTGTTATGATTTTTTCTTCCGTATCATATTTCTCGGCCAATAAATCTAGAAACTGCTCATCCAAAACAGATGTCCCCCTTCAAGGAAGTATGGTGTTGTATAGCCGGGTCCAAAAGCTTTAGACCTACATAAAATTACTCTATACTTGGCATTGATTATATGGTAATTATCAGCATCGCCTTCCCCCATCATACTCCAGTTCATCATATATGAACAAATTTCATTGAATGGATTTTGAACGAAACAATGTTTGTAAAAATAAAAAAGCCGCTAAAATAGCGACTTTCAATGGGATCATGTTTTTGTCCCTCGACATTTTTTAACTAACTGCTATTTTACACAATGAAAAATAAACGATCTATTCTCAGAATTTGCTTCTTTAAACTCCCAATCACCATATGTTTCAATTTTTGAGAAACCTATTTGTTTCAGCGACTCATCAAATTCTTCTTGATTTCGAAACCTCAGCTGCATTTTTTCATGAACTAACACTTCATCTGTTTTTGTATTTTTTACCATTTCGTAGAAAGTGTAAATATCTCCCTCAAACCCTTCATATTCTGTATAGATTTCTAAAGGATCTCCGTTTAGTCTATCTTTAGCTAAGTCAGGAGTTTTGTCCTTCTCCCATTCTTCCCATACTTTTACCAAAGGGTTTCTTGTATCAAAAATAAAGTGACCCCCATTTTTTAGGGATCGGAATACGTCCGAGATTACCCGCTTCCAACTATCACCTGTAAGAAATACCTGTGCAACATTGGCTGTCATAATTACCGCATCATAGGTATTGGTTTGTAAATCCGCACTATCACCTATAATCCAATTCACATTTCCAGAATTATCTTTACTTCGCGCTATTTCAATCGCTTCTTCATTGGGATCTATAGCGGTAATTTTATAACCGCACTGAACAAGATGAGTAGTCCATCTTCCTGTTCCACAGCCCAGGTCAGCTATGAATTCTACTTTTAATCTCTTTAACAATGCAAGGAAAAATTCATCATCTTTTCCCCAATGGTTAATCTGGTCATATACTAATGGAATCATATATATTGTCTCCCCACTTTCAACAACGTTTACTGTGCTCAACAGTTTGATGCCTCATACATAAACTATACAGTTTTAGTCTCATTCAGTGAACCAATAACTTCCCTGGTTGCTTCTATGAAAGATAACATGATTGGTGAAAGCGACTTGTCTTTATGCCACAACATCTGTGTATCTACCTGCAAGTCCGGAATTTGCCATGGGAGGACAACAAGTTCTCCACGTTCAGCTTCAGATTTCGCGACGATCTCAGGAAGAAAAGCAATACCGATTCCTGAGATTGCACATTGTTTAATGGCTTCAGCACTTTGAAACTCTAAGTATGTAATGCTATCAATGCCCTCTTTCTCAAATGATCGATCAAACTTCGTTCGATATGGACAACCCTTCTCATTTGTCAGGAACACTTCATCATGAGAATCTTCCAATTGCAGCACAGTTCGTTTGGCGAGTGGGTGATCTGGAGCAGTTAACAATCGGAAATGTTCTTCCAGCAATTCTCAATTCCGAAACTGAAACCTCTGCCAGTCTCATTTCTATGGCTTTCATCTTTAATTCTACCGGATAACTCACTCTGGTTGCCATTACAAACACACCTCCAAGATGATTTCCCCTATCTTACGACAAGGTTTCATTCTCTTGAAGGTGTGTTTGATTAATACATATTCCTAATGATTATAACTACAATTAAGTAAGTACAGTCATCGCCTCTCTTGTGAATGGAACCAGATCATCAGTACGTCCTTCTTGAATTTTCTTAGCCCATTCAGGGTCGACTAGAAGAGCACGGCCTACAGCAACCAGATCAAACTCATCATTCTGAAGTCGTTGTACCAATCCCTCGATACCAACGTTACCTGCGCCTTTACCTTCTGTGAACAGACTTGTAAAGTCACCATCAAGACCAATCGATCCAACAGTGATTGTCGGTTTACCAGTCAGTTTTTTGGTCCAACCAGCAAAATTCAGATCAGACCCTTCGAATTCCGGCTCCCAGAAACGGCGTGTGGAACAGTGGAAGATATCGACTCCAGCTTGAACCAACGGTGCGAGAAGCTGCTCCAGTAATTCCGGTGTTTCAGCCAATTTAGCCTGATAATCATCTGTCTTCCACTGAGATAAACGCAGTACAATAGGGAATTCCGATCCCACTACTTTACGGCAAGCCTCAATCACTTCAACTGCAAAACGTGTGCGAGCCATCATATCTCCACCATAACGATCCGTACGAGAGTTGGTTTTCTCATACAGGAATTGGTCGATCAGATAGCCGTGTGCTCCATGGATTTCAACACCATCAAACCCAACGCGTTTCGCTTCTGAGGCTGCTTTTGCGAATTCCTGAACGATTGTAGCAATCTCAGCTTCCGAATAATCATTAACATGACCTTTGGCTCCCATATGCCAGATCTGTGGAATAATTCGACCGCCAGCTTCATGTACTTCAGATACAACATGTGCCCAACCATTCATTGCAGCTTCGCCATAAAAGTGCGGCACATTGGCTTGATTGGATGCATCCGGATGATTAATTATTGTCCCTTCCGTCACAATCAGCCCTACTGCGTTCTCTGCTCTACGGCGGTAATAGCCCGCAACATTCGAACCCGGGATACCGTCCGGAGAAAATTGACGCGTCATTGGCGCCATCACGATCCGATTGGATAACTTCAAGTGACCTAACTCTATAGGTTGGAACAATGCTTCTACGGATTGAGAATAATTCATAATAACCTCCACATATTTCGTTTTATATAAATTGACCTAGGAGATGTTAAACAGCAACCAGCCTGGTTAACAACTAGACGTTACTTTCAAATTGAATCAATACACGATCTTTATCGAAAAGCCCCACCTCCTTCAAGGTTTCGTGGTGTATTAATCCGACTTCAATTATTTTTGACTTCGTAGTCAAGAATTTCACAAAAAAAAGATCAAGACATGATCATGCCAAATGAAGTACGCAGAACCGTCTCGATCTGTTCACGGGATGAACCAGATTTCTCCATAACTCTCACACCAAGGATGGTGTTATTTAGATAAGATGCAAGCTCCATACTCGTATACCGGTTGGAAATTAACTGTTGTTTCTGGCCACTACTTATGATCTTCTCTAATATTAGTTGAATCTCTTCTGCCATGAGCTCAGCTTCGCGTGTGACCTGCTCGTCATCTGTTCCGAATTCGAGTGATGCATTCACAATTAGACACCCTTGGCAGCTAGTTTCATCGTCTAAAAGGGAATATCGTAAGGTATCCAGTTTATCAACGGGAGACGAATCCAGGGTTTCAATCTCTTTCAGTTTCGCTATAACCTGTTCACGGTAAAGTGCCAGCGCCTTCAGGAACAACGATCGCTTGTCTTTAAAAACACAGTACAAACTTTGCTTTTTGACTCCTGTAGTACGCGTAAGGTCCTCATAAGAAGTTGCTTTGAAGCCTTGATTCCAGAATACTTCCATAGACTGGTGTAATACACGATCGACATCAAATTCTCTTGGTCTGCTCATGGGATTAATGTATCAGTTATTGACCATGCAGTCAAGAATTGATCATTTTTCATCCTAATCTCTACGGTAATTTCCTGCAGGTCCATTGAATGCGGTCTAACTCTTCCGGTAAGCAACCTTGTGAAAAGCATTGATATAACGAAACAGTGCTTCACCATCATCAGGCACTTGCGTACTTGTATCCATTGGCAGCATCATTGCCTGATACGGCTCTGGCACCATTCTATATTGATGGACATAGGAGGTTAGGATGAACCCGTTGCGTTGCCAGAACTGAATGCGTTCCTGATGAGCCTCCGTTGTCCCGAACTCCGCCTCGATAATCATACCTTTGATCCGGTGTTCCCTTAACGCCCAGGCTCTGAGCTGCTCCAGCATCCAGGTCCCTATGCCCAACCCGCGCAGCTTCTGTTCAACCGCGAGGTAATCGATGATCAGAATGCGGTCTGCAGCCTTCCCCTCCAGTCCAGTAACAGCCATCGCAACCACTTCACCATGATGCACGCCCGTGTGTAAATAACCAATTTTCCGGTCCAGCATACTGCGCAGAATCGCTTTTGTCTTAGCACCGCTTTGAAAAGCCTCATTATAGATTCGCTCCATCCGCGCCCACAATGCTTCATCCCACTCCTCTATAGTCGTAAACTCTAATTCCAGCATTTCATTCGCCTCCAGCTTTAATTCAGATTTATCGTGATCACCCTTCTCTTGCCTGACGATAGGCACTCTACTGCCTAGTTCTTTTATACTTCCTTTGACGAATTCTGCGATTCTGAAGACTGTAGCATGTCTTTAATCTTAAAAGTTTATGTTTTTATCGTTCGCATACCTGGCGTATATTCACAAAATTCATCTATCCTGCCCGTCAGCGTAATAAGCATTAACTATTAATATCTTCTTTAGTCTTTTGTCTATATCGAATTATGGAAAGAGGTAAATTAACTACTCCAAGAATAAAAGAAGAGCCAATGGATATCCATTGAGATATTGAAGGATAATTCGGTTTTCCGTCTCCTACAGGTCCTATTTTGGGTTGGTGGCTATCCCACAAAACATATAAGAGACCAACAGCAGGTAACAATATGCAAATTACACTTGCAACTATATGTAACACATACTTGTTCAATCCTACCCCTCCATTATTGTATTCATGTCTTAAACTCTGTTTATATTATAACGTTATCTCAAACGGGAAATTACACTAACCTGCCCCTTAGTTTAACAAAAAATTTTCTCCTTTAAGATATTTCCTAAAATAGTTTTCAATAACTGATGGAAAATTTGCCGCTAAGGGTTGTTGTTCATTTGGATTTAGAGAATGGAATGCGAAAGTCCTAATGATTGACCAAATAAAAAATGCTTCTAATAACTCGACATAATTCTCTTCCAGTTGATTTACTTTGCTATACGATGAAATAAATACTTTCCTATTATCTGATGAAAGATGCAAAAATGTTTCAGCCATATCAAATAAATAAAAGCCATAGCCACAATTCGAAAAATCTATAGGTTGAGGAGTATCCTCATAAAATACATAGTTACTCTCATGAAGGTCAGAATGAATAACTCCCCAGTTACTTGGCAAACGTTTATGATGTTGTATCACATTTGCTATTTTATGTGCTGACTCTTCCACATGAACAAACACTTCACTTGAGATAAGCTCTAAATTTACTAACCGTTTTAATTGGTTAAGTGATGAATATAAATGATCAGAATTGTATATTGGTCTATTAAAGCCTTCAGGTGCATTCCACTGCATAGAATGTTTATGTAGAGCCGCCATTAAAAGAGCCAAATTTTTAGTTTCATTACTTGTTGGCTCTCTTTGAAGTACGCTTCCATGAATCCAATGATGAATAGTCGCCATGATTGTATTTTCGCTAAGATGAGTTGATATTTCTGTTACCAGATCACCTCGAAGATTTCTAACAGGTACAGGTACAACGAGATTTGTATCTTTAACCAAAGCTTCAAGCCAAATAAGCTCTGATGTGATATTCCCTTTTGATTGAATGGAAATCGTTGAGATATGGATTTTGATTAGAAACTTTTGATGAGCATCGTTGGTCTGAACTTGAAATGTAACATTATCACTCTTTCCGAGATACACAAGTTTTTCCCAATAGATTGGGTATTGATGTAAAGCTTCTTTCGCCACCTTCGCATAATCTTCTTCAGAAAGCATAGTATCCACTCCAGTTAATGTGATTTTCACTTCACAATTTTACCAAGTGAACTTTATTTTATGGTGATAATAGTTGATTATAACTAAGCTTTACTGCGTTGTCAGATGAGTTCGCTGCGTAGCAAAAAGGTCTGAACAAATGTTAATTTCACATTTATGTATAAGATGAGGCGAATGATATGACGATAATGCCTGTTATAGTAATGATCCTTGTATTTGTACCTACCATTGTACTCATGATAAGCATGCCTTATTTAACAAGAGAGACGATTAGTTTTGGGGTCACCGTCAGCGCTGTACAATTTCACAGCGAACCTCTTCGCCAGATGCGGAAGTCATATGCTAGGATTAGTGCTACCTTGCATACCATCCTATTCATTGTTTGTATCATCTGCCTAATATACGGTGATGAACATTCCAAGCAACAAAGTTGGATCATTGTCACTTATTCACTCGCCATGGTCGTAATCTCCCTAGTCATAAACATTAGCTATCATTTCAAAATGAAAAGTTTACTGCCTATGCTGCCTATTGCTCTGGAACTATCGATCATGGCAGTGGACACTGGTTTTCGGAAAAGAAACATTAGCTTGTCTAGTAATTGGTTCCTCCTGATCCGAACCGTTCCATCAGACAAGACGTAGCTTTCCGCCGTACTTGGTCAGGTTTTATGATTACAGCAAGCTTCTTAATAGTTATCCTGTTGTCCGTCGTGCAACTAAATATGATATCTCTGCTTAACATCAATTTCGCTATTCCCATTGTCCTAATCATAATAGCCTTTATCATCCTATACGCCTTAGCCTTATCGTTCTGGGCTGGTCAGGGCGGAAGCCGCTTGGAGCAATCGGCAGATCGCTCCAATTTCAGACCTGTCCATGATGATGATAAATGGCTATTAGGTATGATTTATTTCAATCGCAAGGATCCAAACCTAATTGTCGAGAAACGATTCGGAGTCGGCTGGGGATTAAATTTCGGTCACCCAGTATGCTGGCTGATTTTTCTCGGAATTATCGTACTGTTAGTTGTCGTGTAACAAGGCTTGGAAGTTAGTACTCGCCGGAGTATTCTAGCTAGGGCAGACCTGTGGCGTGATTCGACTTTGATGTTATGCCGGTTGATCATCAATTAGGTATAGACCTAATCGGTAATCGGACCCAGTTCTTGTTCATTCCGGCAATCGGTACAAGTTCTTGTCCTTTGGCTCAGGACACAAACTTGTACCGATAAAATAAAAAAAGCCGCTAAATTAGCGACTTTCAATGGGATCATGTTCCGGTCCCTCGACACTTTTACCACAAACAACAAAATTTCTATTGCTTCTTATGTTCATCACTTGGAATTAGTCTAGAAGGCTGTAGATCTGAATGCTCTCCACCTTGGCATCCTTGATATGAAATGACATCACATCCACATAATTGGATGGCTCGTAACGGAAGTCATCCTCTTCATTAGGGGCTCCATCACCAAGCAGTTTCCCCTCAGGGTAGGCGTTCTTGAGTGTATCCAGGCTATCTCCTGCTTTAATGTTTCGCACTGTCGTGTACTTAGGATCAGTGATTTCGATATGAAAAATGGAGTCTTGTTTTCCCTCTGGTATACTGATTGTTTTAATCTCCAGACCAGGATACGTGTACACTTTTTCTGTAAAACCGATTAACGTATCCATGTTTGTTCCATCGTCGGCACTGTACGTATGAGATTTCAGGTTCTCCGGTTTGCCCAGCATCTGTTCCATCTGATCTTCATTCGCTGTATCCGAAATAGCAATGGTGTGCTCATTATAGACAAAAGCAAGCTCTTTCAGCACCACATTTCCTTCCTTTTCCATCGAACCTTCTTTAATCGCTTCAGTCCCCTTTTCTTCCGAATTTTCGGAAGCAGGCGCACTAGCATTTGTTGCTCCTTCACCTTTGCTTTGTTCATTCGCTGTGTTCTGTCCGGTTGCTGGAGATGTAGCATCACTGGACTGACAGCCTGTTAATGCCACCGTTAGTAAAGCACCTAGTACTATAAAACCTGCAGCTTTCTTTGTTAACTTCATCATGATCCCTCCATAAATGTGTGATTTGTTCTTATGAAGTGATTATAAATAAAACATTTGTTAGTCTCATAACAGAAATGTACCAATCCTGTAACGTTACCTATTTAGGCTTGGGTTTAGATGCAGGTCTACGCACGAGGCAAAACAATCGTAACGGTCGTACCTTCCCCGATTTGACTTTCCATGTCAACATATCCATTAAACCGCTCTACAATCTCCTTGCAAATGGAAAGTCCAAGACCTGAACCGTTCGCTGTGCTTGCATTTTTCGCCCGGTAAAAACGTTCCTGCACTCTCTCCAGCTCATCGCCCGAGATGCCGATCCCTTGATCACGTATCCGTATAACCACCTCACTTGGCGTATGCTCCATCTCTACTTTAATCTGTGAGTGACTTCCTGAGTATTTGATGGCATTGTCCACAAGGTTGGCGATTGCATGGGACATCAACATTGGATTGACCTCGGCGTAGACTCTTGTCAGACCTCCATCTGCCGATCCTCCCTCTACTTTGCTAACTTTGATCTCGATCCCTTTATCCTTAGCCTTGGCTCCCATATTCATTGTGACTTCCTGAATTAGTTCGTTCATTTCCGTCTTTTCAACTTCCAGTTCGTTAGAACCAGCTTTGTCGAATCGTGATAACAACAACAGTTCATTAATCAAGCGTGTCAGCCGATCCGATTCCTGCAGCAGATGAGCATAGATTTTTTGCAGCTCCTTGTCCTCGTTTTCCCCTTCAACCAAGTATTGAGAGAAACCACGAATGGCTGCCAAGGGTGTTTTTAACTCGTGAGATACGTTGGAGACAAATTGTTTCTGGTACTGAATGTAATCATGAAGCTGCCGCCCCATGGAATCCAGCCCATCTGCCAGCATGCCCAGCTCATCCTTCCGGTTTAGATGAACTCTCCGAAACTCCTGTCTAGAGAAACTTTGCGCAGCGCTAAGCAACAGTTTAATCGGCTTGGTTGTGTTGCGTGCAATCCACAGACTGGATAACGTAATCAGTACAATAAATCCGCCTGCACCCGCAAACAGGATATAACGGATTTGATCCATAATCGCATAAAAGTAGGAAATATCCTCCACGAACTCATACACATAAGCGTTTTCGTAGAATTGATCCTGAATGGGAGTGGCAAAATAAAGCAGATGATCTTCCGTGACGGTGTAGGCATAACTGCCGCTCAGGGCTTTCTCAATATTTTTTTCGAAAATAAGAGGTTTGCCATCATTAATGATGATGCCATCCACAGCCAAGCCCAGCAACTGCTTGGAACTGTCATAGATACGTACTTCCTTGCCCGAAGCTTTCAGCTTCTCCAGAGCAAGTCTGACAATTTCCTTGGTCTGGGGCTCTCCTGAAGATGACCTATGCTGAGATAACACCTCACGGAAGGACAACTCGGACAGATCCGCCTTCTCCATCGTCTGTTTCTCAATGGTAATGAAGCTGTAGTAATCGATGGCTTTATTCACCGCAAAAATGATGATGCCAAAGGACAGCACGGAGAAAAATAAATAATTCAGCAGTAACCGGGTTGCATACTTCAGGCCTCGCCACCTCCAAGTTGATAGCCAAATCCATAGATCGTCCTGACATACTTCGGTTCGTCCGCGTTATCCTCCAGCTTCTTCCGTAACCGCATGATGGTCATATCCACACTGCGACTGTCTCCCATAAAGTCATATCCCCATCCGATCTGCAGCAGCTCATCCCGGGTAAATATTTTGTCTGGCCTTTTGAGTAACGTTTCCAAAATTTTAAACTCTTTGGCCGTTAAAGACACGGGTACATCGTTTTTTAGCACCCTGCGGCTTTCCAGATCAAATGTCAGCTCTTCATGAATGATGCGTGTAGATTTCATTTCTGATCCTTCACTTGATTCCTCCTTGCTCTCGTTTCTTCTCAGAATCACCTTGATCCGAGCGAGCAATTCACGATTGTCAAAGGGTTTGGTCATGTAATCTTCCGCCCCTAGCTCTAGTCCCAGCACCTTGTCGATTATCTCATTTTTGGCAGAGAGCATGATCACAGGAATGGCACGCTTTCCGGTTATTTCCTTACACAAGTCATATCCAGAGCAGTCTGGCAGCATCAGATCAAGTACGACTAAATCGGGTTGAAAAGAGTCAAGCAGCTGCAAGCCCGTTTTGCCGTCCTCTGCGGTCTGCACATCGTAGTTTTCTCGCCTTAGCACCAGCTCAATTAAATCTCGAATTGCGATTTCATCATCAATGACTAGGATTTTCTTCAACTGTACACCCCTATCTAGCCTTGTTTTCACCAGCTTCAATCAATTATTAACCCATCTTAGCACAGGCGCTTTAGATTCCTCCACCACAGGAAGGTGAGGTATATTCCACTCAGCCCAACATAACTTGTAATAAACCCGAAGAAAGGAGAACAATCCATGGATCTGCTCTGGGTACTCATTGTTGGTGGACTTATTGGCTGGTTAAGCGGCAACTTGATTGGGCGGGACGTACCGGGCGGTGTAATCGGGAACATTATTGCGGGTTTTATCGGTTCCTGGTTAGGAACGGAATTGCTGGGACCAAGGGGACCGGTGATTGGCGGATTTCATATTATTCCAGCCATTGTTGGCTCGATTATTGCCCTGCTCATTTTCTTCGCTCTGGCACGTGGAGGAGCCTTCCGAAGACGTTAACCAAGAGAGGCGTAAACCGGTACCTTCCTTCATTAGATATGTTTATAAAGATGCTGCCAAGGCATAAAGTAAAGGATAAACATAAAAGGACCGAAAGCATTCATCGATGGAAGATGAACACTTACGGTCCTTTTTTTATTTTTGTACTGCTTTCATCCATACTTTCAGTACCTGAACAACCTGCTGAAGCTGTTCCTGTCCTGTAACCTTAGGTGCGCTATCTCTCTTTATTGAATTTTTCTATACTTTGTATAGAAAGTTGGTCGCAATATATGGATAAATATGTCTATCGGCATCTATTCTCTTGTGTTTTATCTCATTTTATATGCCCTCCTCAATGGTACTGACCCGTGACATGTTCTTGCGTATCTTGCAACATCTTGGCAAGCACAACGATCTGTCCTGCGTGATATCCGTAGTGTGCCGATACCTGGATAAGCAGCCGACCGATTACTCTTGTATCGTAGGTTTCTTCAGTACACCTATTCGTTCGGTGCATTCGGTTCCAATCCTCACGGTCATAGCGAATGATAACCTCTCGGGACAAATCGTCGTTCGATAACGCAGCTACAACATTTTCCGATTCCTTTCTGGTTTCCCGAAGAAGAAGAATCAGCTTTTCTCTCGATATTCCCCCGTCCTTCGTGAATTCACGGGTTCGCGTCCGGATGAACGGTCTGTTGCCGATCGCGCTAACGAAATTCTGATATTCGTTACCTGCCAAATGCAAACAAAGATTACCGACGCTATTCATGGATCCCTTTATTCTTATCCAAATGAGTTCATCATTCAGCAAGTTCAAACTCTTCTCAATACGGTCGAGCTGCTTGTTCATGTCTTCCATAACGTGTCTGATCAGTTCAATCATGAACACCCTCCCAATTCTCGGTCAGGCGCATATAATCTTCAAGGGTTACATGCGCGAATTCTCCAACTTGAATGGAGAAACCTGTCAGTATAAAATGTACGACTCGCAAATTTATCATCATCGTGACCCACCTCCACCTGCTCTATAGAATCCATGATAATGAATTGCCCTTCGAGTGTAAAATGAAAAATACCAGCCAATCGGGCGTTAGCCATACGATTGCTTTCGATGATACTACCGGCTGTGCCAGCTAGTATCCTGGTAAAACCGTTAACCCCTTCCATTAACCGTGTCATAGGATTAGCAGTCCCCTCCCTGGAAGCGATTTCTCCTGCCTATCGCCGCTTTTATTAAAGAGACGCAAAGTTTGCTTACATAAATCTCTTAAATCGCAATCGGTACAAGTTCTTGTCCTTGGCTCGGGACACGAACTTGTACTGATAATATAAAAAAGCCGCTAAGATAGCGGCTTAATGGAAATATGTTTTTGTCCCTCGACAGATGCCAATTTTAATGTTTAGCGGTTTTTCCCAGTCTTCTTTTTTAAAATGTAATGACGATTTTACCTACAGCGTGGTGGGTTTCACTCAAAGCATGTGCATCATAAATACCCTGTCTACTAAACGGGAATGTTGCCCCTACAATCGACTTTATCTTTTTCTCTTCCATCAGATCTGCCATTCTCTGCAATTGATCACCATCTGGCTGTAGCCATATCCCCTTTGCTAATACATTGTGAGACTTAGCAGTGTCATGATTGGGTTCACCAACAATGGTAATCAGTCTTCCGGTATTTGGCTTAAGCACCTTATAGCTATTCTCAGCTACTTCTCCACCCATCGTGTCAAACACTAAATCTATATCTTTTAGAATCTCTTCAAAGTTTTCCTTTTTGTAATCAATGACCTGATCAGCACCTAACGAATAAAGAAGTTCATGATTTTTTTCACTTGCTGTTGTAATAACATGAGCGCCAGCATGTTTTGCTAATTGAATGGCATACATACCTACACCACCAGCTCCAGCGTGAATAAGTACAGTTTCACCTTCTTTTAGATCGCCATGAGTAAACAGTACCTGCCATGCTGTTAAACCTGCCAAAGGTACAGCCGCAGCCTCCTCATATGAGATTGAATCAGGTAGTTTTGCCAGAAGGTACTCATCAACTGCTGTATATTCAGCATACGAACCGAAACGTGTTGTATCTGGACGACTGAATACTCGATCTCCAACTTTCCATTTGGTAACGTTTGAACCAATTTCAGTTATGACCCCAGCTACATCCCACCCTAAGATAATAGGGAATTCCCAGTCATACATTTCTTTTAAGTAACCCTCTCTTAATTTCCAATCGATTGGATTAATGGATGTAGCCTCTAGTTTTACAACCACTTGATTGGCTTCTGCCCTCGGTTTATTCACTTCCTGTTCAACTAACTCTTCTTTACTTCCATATTGATTAATCACAACTGCTTTCATTTTTGTAACACTCCTTTAAGCTAATAGCCTTTTTCGTGCTATTCCTGATTATTTATTTGTATCTAGTCACTGGGGTTCATGCATATTATCCTTACTCATTTTTAAACAACCAGGATAAAATTATGCAAAAGTTAAGTTAGATCGTCGGAAATGTTGCTGTTATTGTGATATTTTTACATAAAAAACGATTGAAATGGACTTAGTTATCGTTTATAGTTGACTTATCAACAATTGACTAGTCAAATATTGATGGATCAACTAAATATAAAGGGAGAGTAACTATTATGAAACCATACCAACAAACAAACGATTTTAACGAAATTATTTATGGACGCCGCTCCATTAAGACATACGATTCATCCGTAAAAATCAGCAGGGAAGAAATGACTCAAATCATCAATGAAGCTAGCACTGCCCCTTCCTCCATCAACATGCAGCCTTGGCGCTTCCTTGTGGTGGATACTCCAGAGGGAAAAGAAAAACTCGTCCCACTGTCCCGCTTTAACAAAGAAAAAGTCGCTCAAGCTTCTGCTGTCATTGCCGTGTTTGCGGACAAAAACAACTTCGAATATGCAGAAAACATTTATGGAAAAGCTGTTGAGCATGGCTTAATGCCACAAGATGTTAAGGACTTTCAGTTGAAGGCATTCAAACCGATCTATAACAACATGTCCGATGCTGAAATGAACGATGTCATTATGCTTGACGCCGGTCTGGTTTCCATGCAATTGATGCTGGTTGCCCGTGCACATGGGTATGACACCAATCCAGTCGGCGGTTATGAAAAAGATCAAATTGCCGAAGTGTTTGGCTTGGATAAAGAACGCTATGTACCAGTCATGCTACTGACAATTGGAAAAGCTGCAAGCGAGGGATACACCTCCTACCGTATGCCAGCCGAAGAGACCACGTTTTGGGCATGATTCAAAGCGATAGTGCGAGCAGTCTCCACATTGTGATATAGTTGCCTTTAGTTGCTGAATGTCTTGGAAGGAATCTGCCCTTGTTACATGAAGCTTTTCAAGACATTCTGCACCATTCAAGGAGGGGCAAACATGAATTGTTCGCTGGAACAAGAAACCTTATTAATATTACTTAAAAATATAAGCAATCAGTTGAAACCTAAATTTGAACGTTGTACGGGGATCAGCTCCTCACGATACGTTCTGCTGTATCATCTCTATCTTCATGAAGAAGTTACACAAAGCCATTTGCAGAAGGCCATTCATATTGACAGTGCTGCTGTTACACGCCATTTGAAGCAACTGGAAGCAGACGGTTTGGTGTCACGAAGAAGAAACCCCGACGATCATCGGGAAACCTTCGTCCGGTTAACAGAACAAGGGCTAACGCATATCGCGAATTTCAAGCAGGATCGAAACCAGTTTCTTCATCAGATGATACTGGATTTCAGTGAAGAAGAAGTTGCAGTGATGACCGACATGCTTACACGCATGCAATATAATCTGAAGGATCTGTAAATTTACGATAACAGTCAGCCTTCTTCAGATTTCTTTTCATAAATGAATAAAACTAGTTAGATGAGATGATACAATATCTCAGATTAACAAGAGATTATAGGCCATATATTATTCAGGCAAGATCAAAACAAACCGCTGAGTGTTTCATTACATGGCGGTTTGTTTTAATTTATCAACAGCTAGCTTTTCGAAATATTACAAGTTGGACTAGCACATACTAAGGAACAATTGGCTGAAGCTTACATAACGGAGGTCTCATCATGGTATTCACAATCACAATTATCATCGTTGCACTGTTTGCAATATGGGGAGCCGTCGCTCCTGATCAGCTGGCGGATGTGGCTAATGTTGCCTACAACTTCTCTATTCAGAATTTTGGCTGGTTTTATTTGCTAGCGACACTGTTCTTCCTGATCTTCGCTTTCTATCTGGCGTTCAGCCGATTTGGCGGCATTAGGCTCGGGGATGACGAAGATGAGCCGGAATATTCTACGGTTTCCTGGCTGTCCATGCTGTTTAGCGCGGGTATGGGCATTGGGCTGGTTTTCTGGGGAGTTGCTGAACCGCTGTCCCACTATTTATCTGCACCTGAGGGGGCGGTACCCGAAACAACGCAAGCAGCCATACTTTCAATGCGTTATTCCTTTTTCCACTGGGGGCTACATCCTTGGGCTATCTATACCGTCATCGGCTTAGCGCTTGCTTACTTCCAGTTCCGGAAAGGATACAAAGGGCTGATCAGTTCCACCTTTATTCCTCTGATAGGTGAGCGTCTTGCTTCAGGCTGGCTTGGTAAGGTTATTGATATTCTGGCGGTCATTTCCACCATCTTTGGTGTTGCGACCTCGCTTGGATTGGGTGCTCTTCAGATCGGCGGGGGTCTGAATCACTTATTCGGTATTCCTAACTCGACACTGTCTCAGGTTGTCATTATCATCGTTGTAACCGTACTGTTTTTAATCTCGGCAACCTCCGGTCTGGATAAAGGTATTAAGATTCTGAGCAACGTCAACCTCGTTATAGCTTTATTATTGATGTTGTTTGTATTGGTGACTGGACCGACTTCTTTTATATTTGACACATTCACAACAACCTTGGGCAGTTACATGCAGAATATTATTAACATGAGTTTGAGACTGACGCCGTTCTCAAGAGAAACCTGGATTGGAGCATGGACGTTATTTTACTGGGCATGGTGGATCTCGTGGGCTCCTTTTGTCGGCACTTTTATCGCAAGGGTATCCAGAGGAAGAACCATAAAGGAATTTGTAATTTACGTCATGGTTATTCCAAGTCTTTTCGGATTTATCTGGTTCTCCGTCTTTGGCGGAACAGGACTTCACATGGAATTGTTCAATGCCGCTCATCTGGCGGAGGCTGTCAAGGAAGATACGACAACCGCTTTATTCCTTATGCTGGAGCAGCTGCCTTTGGGCACGATCGTGGCATTCATCGCCACAATGCTGATCATGATCTTCTTTATTACGTCGGCTGATTCAGCTACCTTTGTACTGGGCATGCTCACTTCAGATGGCAAGTTGGACCCTAGTACAAGAGTGAAATTAACCTGGGGAATCATGCAGTCCTCCATTGCGGTTGTACTGCTAATCAGCGGGGGTCTAACTGGCCTCCAGACGGCATCCATTGTAACCGCATTGCCGTTCGCTATTGTACTTATCGGTATGTGTTTCTCCCTGCTCAAGGCTCTAAAGGCTGAGGACAAAGAGCGCCGTCAGAAGGAAAAACGGCAGCGCCAAAAGCTGAAACGACTGCTGGAGGAACAAGAAATCTCGCTGAATGAAATTTCTGGCAGGTAATGTATACTTAGTGTAAAACTAACAAAATCCCGCATCCCTGCGGGCTTTTTCTTATACAAATAAAGGGCAACTTTTGTCACCACAAGCGGCCCCTTTCCTCTCACTTCAATCATTGTTTTTAATTTTGCTCTTGAAATACAATCTTCAATTAATTTCTATTCTTTAGGTTTACGCAATGTTACAATCCAGACTACTGAAAAATCGTTCAACAAAAACATCACCATATATTTTCTTCATGTGCGCTGTGTTAAAAATATATTGTTCCATAGGCTCAAACTTGCGCAGACTGCGTACCAGTACTTTCCGATCATCTTCAGATAGATTAGGGTCATCGTCTATCTTTGTCAGGGCATTTTTCACACGTGCGGATACCTGTTCAACATACACATGGTTTTTGGATTTTGGCGGAATACATTGCGTCAGGTCACAGCTTACAAATCGAACACCGTCAAGGATACAGTTTTCAAAATTAGCGATTAGCTTTTGTTTGCCATTTCCCTCAAACGTAATATCCACTAGCTTGCCGGTAAAGGAACAATTGACGATATTCGCCACTCGTAAAATCCGGTCATTGAATCTACACTTAACAAAAGTACAGTCGATAAACGTAGCGTTCTCCAAGGTCATGCCTCTCATATCGCAGGAGGAAAATTCGCAATTGGTGAAAACAGCTTCGTCTTTGGCAATGCCAACCGAGCGCAAGTCGGAACGAATAAATGTACAATGATCAATCGTACTACCGGAAAAAAATCTCGCATTTGTAAGATCGCAGGTATCAAATATCAGATGCTGCAGGGTACAGCTCCAAAATATGGGTGAACCAACATTTGAGTTTATTATGGTCGTTTCGCTTATCGTTTCGTGTTCATACCTGACAATGTCAGAAAATAATTCGTTGTTTACTGACATACCAGACTCAAGTCTTCTCATCCCTCTCACCCTATCAGTCCCTCGACATGAATTGTTATTACTAATATAAGCTCGCTACGTTGATCCAGACATGGAACGCAACGCCATGGTTGATCTCTGTCATACCAATATACTATGGGGATGCAGACCAGCGCTTTGCTCAAGCACATCCTCCTTTGGCTACATCATTGTGCAACAAATAACTTTTTTAGCATAATCATCAACATATTTCGTGCTCAGATTACCTCTTTCCTGCAATAAAACAGGAAAACCTTTATCACAAAATACCGTTCTTCATGATCAAAAAAGCATTGAATCTCATCCCTCCTACTTTACATAGGCCTAGTGGGGATTGAGACTCAATGCTTTAAGCGGTTTTACCCGGGGATAAAAACAAGTATGATATCTAATTTGTAGCCTTTAATAGCTGAATTTTGTTGATGTATAACGTTAACTATCTCAACTCTTTGGAGTCTCCTTCTCATTTTACTCTAAAATTGTATTGAGCATATTTGGTTACGAGAAGGATAGCACTGGATAGATAGGCTAAAGTCAACACCATGATCACAGCGGTTAGTCCCCATAGTGGAGGACCTAGAAACATCGCCACAACAAAACCCAATGAAATAAGGCTGTTTACGAGTGAGAAAAGAGGACTATTGGTTTCCAACTCCGTTGTGAAGGGTTGAATTACATAGTATAACAACAGATGATGTACTGAGAAAAATACAGCCAGTGCAATGGTTATAACCCAGATAGGAAGTAGCAAACTGATATCCTGTCCCCCAGTTAATACAAGTATAGATACACTTACTACAGCTGCTAAACAAGAACCTAACTTTAGATTGATGCTTAATATACTTCTAAGTCGTAACAGAAAGTGCTGCTTCGCATGCTGACGGTAAAATGGATAGCGCATTAACGGCTTATCAACATGGTAGAATAGAGCCTTACAAATCTGGCTACCTACGGTCAGATTTAGCATGAACATAATGATTAAAGGTGAGAATCTTTCAATTGAATGTAGTGAAAGATGATCTTTGAAAATGAGTAACAACAAAGGTAGGAGTATGCCTATGATTATAATAGCCAATAAACGTCTGTGGAACGGTGCACGGAGGAGAGCGGTATGCCTGGTAACAAAAATTTCGTGTAATTGCTCGTATCCCTCTTTTTCTAATGTGCGCTGCTTGTTGACATGAAGGTTATACGAGGAATGCCTGCTAAGATCATGTTCTTTTGACTGAACCATTCTCTGTTGAAAATCAGCAATCCGTATTTCTGGATTTAACAATGGATCAGCGTGGTTTGTTACTGCGCGCACTGCAAATGTGAAATCCGTATGTTTTAGTAAAACATACCCACAGATAACCCCGGACAACGATATCAGTGTCACAAACCATGATTGGTCCAATATCACAGATCCAAATAGAGGAAGGTTCAGTTTTGTGAAAGGAAGGTAAGCCAAAGTCAGTGCCAGCAACATGCTCAAACTCGTAGCCCATGTTTTCTGTACAAGAATAATGCCTTTCCATTTAAATAATGCCAGATGTAAAAATTCACATGTCACTCGCCAAAAAGTCATAATTCCCACAATAAGCAATGCTTGAGTCATTGGAAATTTAAAAAGTACCGCAACCAGAGTCATTGCAATCGCTTGATAGAAGAAAAATGTCGTATACCGATAAAATAGCGTAGCTAGCATATATTTGGTTGGGTTTATTCGCATAAGTCGGATAGATGTATACTTCATTTTGTTTAATTCCAGCACTTTTGCACTCGTTACCCCAGCCATTACGCCACTTATGCAAAAATACATGTGAAGAAAAAGGTTAAAATGCTCCGTACTATTACCATTCTCCGTCCATAAGAGCATGGGCAATGCAAGCATTCCCCCGAAATACAATAAGCTTTCCAATAAACCAGCGACAAATAATAAAATAACCGCAATTGCACCGATTGTACGTTTCGTCCGAACAGCAGCATACGTTTGTTCACTGATTAAATGACCTACAAACGGTAACTTTTGTGTGAAATAGATCAAACGGTTGACCAGCGCAATCATCTGTAACTGCCATATGCGAGAAATTGTACTAATCATTCCCGTCATTGGCGTTCTCCTTCGTACTTCCATTTTGGCTTTCATGCCGTAATAATTCAATGACCTGCTCTTCAAAGTTGGGCTGAGTAAGGATTTCGGGTGAAATCCGTGTTAAACTCCCATGATTTAAAATAATTAACTCATCACACAGATCCGTTGCCAATTGCAATATATGGGTCGAGAAAATTAGGATATGATCTTTTTTTAAATCACGTAGCAATTGTTTCATCTCACTCGCAACGATGACATCAAATGAAGTTAAAGGTTCGTCCAACAGAATCACTGTAGGTTTCATGAGTAAAAATAACAACATTTGAACTTTATTTTTCATTCCATGCGAGTAATGTTTAATGAGCTTATGTCGGTCATCCTGCGCAATGTGCATCATATCAAACAGAGCATCAATATTGTTTCCTCGTCCTTCAATTACATCTACGTTCACATCAATAAAAAAACGTACAAATTCATATCCCGTCAGAAATTCTGGTAACAGTGGCAGTGAATAAACGTAGCCCACATCATCCATTTCCAAGTCACGCGATTTTGATCCGTTGACAAGTTTCATTTTGCCGCCATCCACTTGGATCTCGCCACCTAAACAATTGAATAACGTTGTTTTTCCGGCGCCATTTCGCCCAAGAAGGCCATAGATCTTTCCCTTTTCAAATTGAAAACTTAAATTAGCTAATACTTTTTTTTCACCAAAACTCTTCTCTACATTTTGTAATACCAATTCCATTTATTTGTTCCTCACTTTCGAACCATTTCGTTTGTTGTTTCACGTTCTTATTCATATCTAATAATTGTTTAGTTTTCATCCGTATCAATCCCTTCGATTTTTTTCATAAAAGGATAAGAATTAATATCCCTTTAAGAGGTGAATCGTCTCACTTGACCAATATAACTAATCTTGGAATAGACAATCACACTAGACTAGTATTCTATTTTGAACGATATAATTCCTTGTATTTACATACAAAAGAATATTTGATACAACACTATAAACGTTCCCTGCCAATATATTAATGCGTCATCTAAACAGTTCCCGGGTTAATCCCCACAGACTTCAATTTAGATTTGGCTTGATGCAACTGTTCCAAAATCGTTTTCTCCATTCCGGTTTAATAGAACGTGATGAGATTTTCTTGATAAAATTGTATTAAAAGGATAAAATGACGAGCATCAAACGGTTTTATTCGAGGAATGGTAGCTTATGAAAGGTGGTTTAGCAATGAAAATTCTCATCGTTGGCTATTTTAGCGAAACCTCAAAATCAAATATTGCAAGATGTTTTCCGCAAGACTGGAACGTTGTAATTGTTCCGCCCGGAAAAGAAATGCTGGATCATATTGAAGATTGCCAGGTAATCATTCCTGAACATATTAAAGTGGACCACAGCCTGCTTTCTAACGCAAAAAAATTAAAATTGGTACAGACAGGTGCAGGATTTGATAATGTGGATGTCCCTGCCTGTACACAGCGCGGCATTTGGGTGGCTAATGCTGGAGGTGTGAATGCACAGGCAGTGGCCGAACACGTAATGGCACTGATATTGTCTTATTATAAAAACATACCGTTTCTTGATACTTTCATGAAAAACAAGATGGATGAAAATCAATTGGACTATACAGGGAGTGAATTAAAGGGCAAAACGATTGGGATTATCGGTTTGGGTGCTATTGGAAAAAAAGTAGCTGCGTTTTCCAGGGTTTTTGACATGAATGTGCTGGCGTATGCGAGAAATGCCACTGCACAATCGGACGGTTTTGTGAAAATGACGGATTTCGATACTCTTGTAAGCACATCGGACATAGTCAGTGTACATATACCCTTGAATGAGCAAACCAAACAGCTGATCAACAAAGCGGTATTCAAAAAAATGAAAAATACCACTCTTTTTATCAATACAGCCCGCGGAGGCATTGTCAACGAAAGAGACTTGATTGATGCATTAAAAAACGGGGATATTTCAGGCGCATGCCTGGATGTGTTTGAATCTGAACCGCTTCCTATTGACAGTGAGCTCCGGAATCTGGGTAATGTGATACTTACTCCCCATACAGCAGGAATGCCTGATGGTCGGAAATTTCATAAAACAAGATATGATTTCTTTATAAAGAATATAAAACGTGTAGAAAATGGTGAGGAGCCTGAAAGCAAGCTCAATCAGTTATGATGTTTTGGTGCAATAAAATTGATCGCCACCCTACAGCAATTCAAAATGAAGTTGAGTCTCAGGTAACTCAGTATTTCCTTTCCACTGATTTGCACCGTACCCCAATTCCAGAACCGCAGCAATGCGCTCGTTACTCAGTACACCAAACCTTTCAGTACGGCTCGGGTCGTACATCCAGTCATGCAAGGTACAGCGTACGCCCAGACTCTGTTCATGAGCCAGTAAGCGGAAATTCTGAATTAGGCAGCAGACAGCTGCAAAGTCCTCTTCCCGCTTATGTTGATCCGCCTCTTCCTTCACCAAGACCAGAAGATATGCAGGGGCAGGCTCCTGTAATCCCTGCATGATGTCCCCATACCTGTTATCAGCAAAGATGAATCGCCACGGCTCTCGGAGGCCATCATTTGGCGCCCATACGGCATGATTTAGCAACTCAAGGATTAGATCCTGCGATACCGGTCGATCCAAAAACTCACTTGGACTGTCCATGGCTCCTTCCAGATCTGACAATTTCATTTTTACATCCTCCTCTTCTATGTAGACTGTCCTCGCAATACGGTCCACTTCTGCTCGGCTGGTGTTCTTTTCCGACTTCTTGGCGCTTTGTCGTAATACCCTATATGAAGAATACCAACGAATCTTTCATCCTCACGTAAGCCAATTCCATTGAAGAACCCTTCATGCTGAATCATGGACTCTGTATCCCACAACATTCCTAACCCTCGTTCCCAACCCAGCAGTTGGAAGCTCTGCATCGCCCCGCAAGCAGCCGCATAATTGCGGTCATTGGTCAGACGATTCGGTCCCACAGTCGACATAACGATGACGTGGGCAGGAATATCGGTAAATCTCTTTTTAAAAACATCCAGAAGTTTCCCTGGGATCAGCTTGCCGAGCTTGCTCTGGGACATCTGTTCCAGCATGCAGTCCACCAACCGTTTGCGTGCTTCTGGCGTTCCGGCATATACTACACGCCACGAGCCAGACTCAACAAATGGTTGAAGCCGTATAGCCTTACGCAGTAATTCTACAACTAACTCCTGGTACACCGGCGTAGAGTTACATTTACGAATACTCCTGCGCTCCCTGATCAATTCCGCCAGACTCATATGCTTCACTCTCCTTCGTTCTATCTGGATTCAATATTTATACTGCTGTCTTGAAGAAATTGATGGATTACTTTTAGCTCCGTTTCCGAATATTTGTCGAGAGTACGATAGAAGCGCTCAGCCTCATGTATATGCAGACGTTCATGCAGTTCAAAGATTTTTTTGCCTTGCGGTGACAACCGGAAATAGCTTTCCTTTTTGTTGTCGTTCATTTTCGTACGTTTGACGAATCCTTCCTCCAGCAGTTTGTTGCCAATTTTGGTGATACTTGCTTTGGACAAATTCATCGCCTCGGCAATACCCGTGTTGTTAATAGGCTCATGCTTGCCTATGCAATCTATCATATGAACCGCGGTCAAATGCTGAGGGATTTTCTCGATACTTTCTCGCTGGGCGATACTTAGGAAATGCTCGATTTCTGTATCCTTGTGGTTCTCATACACATGTAAAAAACGGATAAATTGGTCATAAAGTAACTGTTTTGTTCGATCTTTTGAGATCATTCTTTGATCGCTCCTTATTTACTTGTAAACAAAAATATTATATTAATAATAGAGTTTTTGTAATTGATTTCTTATATTTTGTTTACTGGTGAACAATATAACACGAATGATAATGCTTATCAACTATATTCTCTGACATTATGAATGATGAGTTTAGAGTACTAAACCACCAGATTAATGACTTTAGCCCTCACACAGTTAGGCTATTGGCCATATCCTAACTTGGAATTGTAAGCAACGATTAAAGGGAAGGATTTTTCAATGTTCCCCATCAACATTTGAAAAGAGGTCATGATATGTCTTATTTACCTTATTGTTATAATTGTTATTAGTATAACTTTGATTTACGACTAATATATTGCTCTACTCTCTTCACTTTTTCTAAGTAGATTCGTCCCGTAGTTCCCTGAAGCCATGCACCATTACCTGTCCAATTAACATCAACCGCTCGATTTAAATCAAAAATCCGCTCCCAACTTTCTTCTTTCGTCATTTCTAGTATCCCCTTATTAAACTCACCTTCTTCATGTTCATTATCAGAGCAAAATCCATTGTTCAGTACCAGGTTCCATCTATCAAGATCTGATATTAGTACATCTGTCTCCTTGAGATCAATGGTTAATCTTACGCATTTAGTTCCTCCCTCAAAATGTGCGGTAGATCTCATATCCGGCTTTTTGATCCATAGCCAGATTGGATACTCACCTTTATAATTAGGTAATCTTGTTTTCATTTGTTCCATCATCCATATGTATTGTTTTGGAAACATTAAGTGTTCAGAGCTTCCCTCCAAGTAACCTGTTTCTTGAGCTTGTTTCCAAACCTCTAATGTCTGCATACTCCAATAAATCATTTTCTTGGGTACCTCCTTGCTTTAAATTTCTCGCCAGTCTTCCCCATATTCTCTTTCTAACTCATCTTTAAATTTAAAGTATAGATCTTCAATTTCCTGATATACTTGCTCCTCTCGTAACTCCAAATCATTGTATCTAGCCTCGATCAAATAAAATAACAGAGCCTTTTCCCTAAATTTTAATTCCATCTTACGTGTCTCCTTATAAAATATAGTTCAACTAAGATAAGTTTTGGATCTCTCTGAAGTACAGATAAATCATCTTTTTTGCTTAATTCCTTAAACAAGTCCCGTTGCTCACCGCCCCCGTACTAAAGAACAAAATGAGCTCATACGTATGTAGCGCAAAGAAGAAATCCTGGATGTCGCCGTGCCCTCCTACTTTTGCACCGGACTCGCCCGACTCGCTATGCAAGCTATTACGAATGGGGCCTGATACGAACATGATCATTTTAAAAAGTGGTTATGAAATCGAATCCATCCGTAAGGCATGCCAAGTGGTGGCTGAATGCCATCGTACAATTGCCCAGGTCGCGTCCTTCTAGTCCATGGCATCGGCCGCATGACCTGCACGAGGAGCCAATGTATAATTGGTAATTGCACCATGATCTTGTCCCTCGACATCAATTCATAATGATAATGAAAAAACCTCAGCTCGGTTAACCGAGCTGAGGTTTTCGCATCAGGTGCTTCGAATATGCCCTAATTGGGACGATATAGTCGCACCTAAGCTTCTTCATAGTAAGGTCACGCTTGTGCTTTAATAACTTCAACCTTTTTATCACCTGATGATGCCTCTAACGTTGTTTTACCTTGGATAGCGACTATCACGCCAGTAGCCAGCATAGAAACGATTAAAGCTGCGCTGAGGGCTTTGGACATTTTCTTCTTGACCATTACCATACCTCCAATGTCTAATTACAATATTTAACTTTTTTGGGTAATCAATCTGGTGATTGTATTATAACGTACTGACAATGATTGTAAAAGGATTTTTTCCTACCTCTGGTTGCCCTCTATTGAGACTGAATATGCCAGTGAATTTTCCGTGGTTACATAAGTATCTAAATAACCTAAAAATGGTTTACAATTACGACATTAAATGTTACATTAATTTGAAATTGAGTAATTTAATAGATTCTACTGAGGTTAAGGATCTGGGGATTACGAAACTGAGGCAGTGTTTGCCGTTTAGCAGTCTGGTAAGTATGAATACGACGGTGGTTCTAAAACACCAATCATTCAACATTAGGAGGATATTCTAATGGAAACAAAATCACTAAAATTAATTACAGTTGGTGTGACTTGTGCTTTAGGGATTGGAATAGGAGTTTATGGCTGGGGAGCTGCATCTGCCGATACTAGTCCCTCTAAAGATCAAATGGAAATAAAAATCAATGATAACGGTCAAACATATGGTTCATTTATTTATCATGATGAAACAGAATTAGATCTAGTTAAGGCTTTTGGTGTAGACGGAACTGAAGGTTACATCAAGACTTCAGATATGAATCAAGATTTGCCACAAACTCCCGAAGAAGCAATTCAGAGTATGAATGAACCAAAAGTCGATAAGTATATAAACTTGTACGATAGCAACGAGAATATTATCGGAAAATTTCTACTCACTAGTTCAGAAGATTAACACTAAACTATACTACTCCCCCAAAAAAAGGCTCTCCATGATGATTGAGGGCACTTTAAAATGCCAACATCTATAAACAGGATACCCACCTCATTTCTGAGAAGGGTTATTCTGTTTTCTTTGCTCCTTGATCGGCTTCCTCGTTATCTACCGCAAAACCCGATTTTGCTCCTGAATTTCAGGTGATTGAAAGGCTAAGATATATCTTCCCACCGACGTTTTAATAACAGGCAATTTTTCTCCTTTTTCATAATGTGTCCTTGTCGGAAAACTACCTGGATTAATATGCGTGGCAAGAACGGAATCATCATTCAAGACACCGATAAAGATGGTTTCGCCAGTTAATGTCTTCAACTCGTCAGCAACTCGAAGAATACCTAGATTAAAATTAAAGTTTAAACTATGATCTTGAAGCTTACTCATTAAAACACTACAATGTCTTTGATTTCAATTGGCATGGCGCTACCATCCCCTCAATTACTTTCAATGAATCTCCCACTTAATCGGTTAATTTGACGATCACACTATGCATATCTTCTACAAAGTAATGGTGCGATCTATATTCTCTGCAACTCCTTCGAGATGATCTCTATTACGTCAAAGCAACGTTGCATATAACTTTTGTTCATTACATACACCCTCTGTTTAACCACCTTTCGTTTAATCTTAAAATGTCTCATACTACTTGAAAAGTAGGCACCTTTTTATTAGATAGGAACCAGAATGTAACTAATGGGTGTTAACAACAAAACAACCGTTTCAAGAACGGTTGTTTTGTTGTTACATTGTCATGACAGATTAAACTATTGTTTTGTAATGTTGAGTTATCGTTTCCTGTCATTTTAAATTAACTTTTTCTCTACATTAAAAAGCTTAGAAATGCGGGGAAATAGACGAAAGGCATTGCCATAAGCGATCGCCTTCGCGTTTTCTTCGCTGATCTGCTGTGCTTCATGGAATACTGACTCCCGCTGTATACGAAGGACGCTGTCCGCTGGCCAAGGTATGTCCGCTCCGAACAGAATCCGATCAGGCGCAATCAACTTTTGAATTGTGCCGAGGTTCAACGTGGAATCATAATAAAGGTGGTCCAGTTTGGCTATTTCAGCTTGAAATTGTTCCGGTGTTGTTTCAACCTGAATTGAATCTTGCCCGATGGCGGCAAGCGCAATTCTCCATTTGATATAAGGAACCATGCCCCCTGTATGGGGAAGAATGAACTGAATGGATGGATATTGGTCGAAAATGCGATGAACAGCCATCGTAGTGACGGCCCGCGTCGTATCGAAGGTGCCCTCAAGCAGCGCAGGACTAAGTCCAGCGATTTTTTGCGGTATGAGGATGGGATGCAGAAACACAACAGCACTGCGTCGGTCCAATTCGGTTAACAATTCGGTGTAATCCGGATGGCTTAAATATTTCCCCTGATAACTTGTCAGCATTGCAACACCATCCATCCCGAGAACATCAAGTGCATACAAGGTTTCTTCCATGGCTGCTGCGGGATCCGGGAGTGGAAGCGTTGCAAACGCACCATACCGCTCAGGATGAAGTTGAGCATACGATGCGAGCTCTTCATTCATTTTACGTGCCAATGTGTTGGCAGAAGATTGGTTGATGAACGTCAGGTCTGACGGGGCTGAAAGGAATGAAAACGAGATGTCACATACATCCATTTTTTGCATCCCGATCTCGGGCGTCCACTTCGGCATAAAACTTGGAATCTCCATTCCCAGCTCCCGCTGCTTTCGTTGCATTTCTTTAGAGATGATATGGTGGTGAACATCAATGACAGGATTAAACATACGTGATCAGCTCCTTCTATTTATTTTCAAGCCATTGGTTTAACTGGTTTTGCTTCTCCGTCAATATTTTCTCTACGCCTGCATTCTTTAGTTTGTCGAGATAAGCACCCAGTTCTGACGGGTCAAAAGTTCCTGTCTGAAAGCCTGCATCATACTGGTTTTGGACGTTGGCCACCGAGGTAATTTGTGTTTTGACTGGATTGATGTCGAAGCTGAAACCCATCGCCCTTGATTTGACGGCACTCTCGTTTTCGCCCCTCAACTGCTTCCACATGTCAGGATCATTCCCTTCCCATATATAGGACAGGAAATTGTTGCCCACGGCATATTGGTTTGAATCGTATCCTGTTGCAGTGACACCTTCCGGCTTGCCGATCAGGTCATTATCCTGCTTAACATAATGCTTGCCCTCAATTCCATTGGTAAACAGATTAATGACTGCTTCGTCCGAGTAAAACAGTTCCAATACTTGAATCGCCTTATCCGGCTGCTCACTGTTCCTTGCCAAAGACATCATGTTCGAAGCTACGCTATTACGCGTCATATACGAGTCCTCAAGGGGTACGCATACAAGTTCAGTCCCAGCCGCAAGTGATTCCGAGTAACACTCATTGATATTCCGGATATACGAGAAGGCTTTGCCTGCCTTGATCAGATTGGACCCCGTTTCCTGTGACGTTGCGACGTCTTTGCTGAAATAACCTTTTTGATACCAATCACGCATCAGGTCAGCCATTGTGGAGAACCGAGAAGTCGCAAAAAGATTCTGCACGGTGAAGTCCTCCCCGCCAAAATCCAGTACGCCAGGTGCTGTTCCCAATGGATCATAATTCAGCATGGCTTGTCCGGGTGTTTCCTGCGAGGTATAGCTAACAATCGGCGTGACACCCGGCTCATTGTCCTTGATAAGCTGCAATACAGCAGAGATATCATTCCAGGTTTTTATGGCGTTAAGGTCAATATCATGCTTATCGGCAAGTTCTTTGTCCATCACAAAACTGGGAGAAAGTGCCCAAGCTTTAATGCTGGGAACGCCATATGTTTCGCCATTCATCTTCCCGGCTTCTGCGGCTTCCTCCGGAACAGCCTCCAGTATCTTTTTACCAAATTCATTCAACGATTCGTCCATGGGCAGTAACTGTCCCCTGCCGATTTGAGATTCAAGGCCGAACCAAACGCTGGTATACACCAGATCCAGTTTCTCGCTGCCCGCCAGCATCAAGTTCATTTGATTGGCATAGTTCGATCCATTAACAGGCAAGAGCTTCACGGTGGCGCCTACCTTTTCCGCTGTAATATCACTGATGGCTTCCTGAATTTCCTTAACATCCGTTACATCCCCAAAAGCCGGATACGTCATGACCACTTCATACATGTCTGTTGCTGAAGCTTTCCCAGGTTCTGCTCCCTCCTTACTATCTGGATTTCCGCATGCCGTCAACAATAGAGGGGCCGCACAAATTAAGGACATTACCCTCAAGAAACCCGCAGGCAATCTTTTTCTGAACATCTTCATTCCTCCCCATGTTTGCTTTTGGATGAGACATCTTGGATACGAAGCATGACTAACCTTTTACGGCACCAATGGTCAATCCCTTGACGAAGAACTTCTGGAAAAACGGATACGCTGCGATCAGTGGCAACACGCCGATTACGGCAATAGCCATTCTCACACTGCCGAGAGGTACGGATGAGACAACAGCAGTCTGGCCAGACAAACTGTTTTGCTGCAAGTACTGGACATCAGACAACATTCGATTAAGCAGGTTTTGAATGCTGTAGAGGCTTCCATCATTGATGAAGATCAGACCGTTAAACCAATCGTTCCAATACGAAATCATGAGCATCAGACCAATGGTTGCCAGGCTTGGGAGAGCAAGCGGGAGAACGATTTTGCAATAAATAACCCATTCGTTGGCTCCATCCACATAGGCTGACTCCACGACTTCGCCGGGAATGGATGTGGAAAAGAAACTGCGCATCAACAAAATGTAGAACCCGTTGGTCAGTAAATTCGGGATGATTAGCGACCAGATGGTATCTTTCAAATGGAAGAGGTCCGTATAAACCAGGTACATGGGCACCAGCCCCCCATTGAAAAGCAGGGTGAAAAATACGAAGAATGACAGGAACGAACGAAATGGAAGCACATTTCTGGATAGCGGATAAGCGACCAGGGTTGTAATCAACAATCCAACGATTGTGCCCACGACCGTGATGAACGTCGTAATTCCATACGACCGCAGAATCAACGAATATTGATTAAACAGATACACATAAGCATCGAAGCTGAATTGAGCCGGTAACAAACGATAACCATCCCTGATAATGGCTTGTTCCTCGGTTAGGGAAGCGGATATCAGAAGTATAAACGGAAACACTGCAGCGATTCCCATCATGATGAGCACAAGGTGAACAGCCATTTGATATATCCTATTTGAATACATGTTGTCCTCCCCCTTAGCTAAAACAGCGCCAAATCCCGGTTTTTGCGACGAACGATCGCATTGGTCGTTAATACTAACAGAAAACCGACAATGGACTGGTACAGTCCGGCAGCGGATGACATTCCAAAATCCCCAAAAGTCATCAATCCACGATAAACGTATGTGTCAATGACATCGGTAGTCGTTTGCAGTGCACCCGAATTCAGCGGAACCTGATAGAACAATCCGAAATCGGAATTGAAGATGCGTCCCACTGCAAGAAGCACCATAATGACCATCGTGGGTTTAAGCAGAGGAAGGGTAATGCTCCAGACTTGCCTCCACTTGGATGCTCCGTCCAGCGTAGCGGATTCATAATATTCTTGGCTGATGCCTACGATTGAGGCCAGATAAACAATGCATGTATAACCGACGTTTTTCCACAGATATACGACACTTAATATAAAGGGCCATTTACCGGAATCCGCATACCACGACACGGGGTCAATCCCCAGCAAAGGAAGCACGTAATGGTTGACGAATCCGTTTTCCTCGTTGAGCAATGCCAGAACCAAGTAAGCGACAATAACCATTGAGATCAGATAGGGCAGCAAAATGATGCTTTGGTACAGTCGGGAGGCGAATCGCTTCTTTACCTCGTTCAACAATACAGCCACAGCTATGGAGAGCACTGTTCCAAGCACGATAAATGCGCCGTTGTAGAGTAACGTGTTACGGGTAATCACCCAAGCATCCTGCGTTTGGAACAGATAGGCGAAATTATCGAAGCCTACCCAGTCACTTCCCCAGATTCCTTTTGCAAAATTGATATCTTTGAACGCAATCACAATGCCGAACATGGGCAAGTAATTGTTGATGAACAGATAGACGATGCCTGGTAAAATCATGACCAATAACAGCCCATGCTTTCTAATGTTTTGAATGCGGTTTGCATGGAAACCTCGACGCATGTCTCTCTCCCCCTGTTCGTAACAATGATGTTTGGTTTGTGTAACTCCTCCAATATCCCTCCTATTCTATTAATGTCAGTTTATGTGACTTAAAATTGTTCTTATATGAATAATACGATGTAAGTAAGCCTCAGTCATTGGTGTGATTCACTAAAAAAAATGATTTCATTTGGATTGTTACACCAAAAGAAAATCCTATTTCAATTTAAATGCAATGTTTTATGACATACACTGCATTAAGCGACGTTTTATACGTCATGTGATCAGCCTTTTCATGCCAAAAAGCAACGCACCTGAAAAAGGATGCGCTGCTTCATGTATATTAAAGATTGTTACGAATGGATGGCTGCCATCTGTCTGCTGTTCGGAAACATTCGACCACCAACAAGCACACCACCCGAAAATACAGCTTCGCGTGGAGGTGCTGCAGCCAACGCATGCATCGCATTTATGGCATTTACCAACGAGAAAGTGCCTCGTTCACCCACTTTTGGAGTTAATGGCGCATTGGATATAAGCTTGTACGTTTCTAACAGCCAGAAGTCTTCCACCCAACCGGATGCTTCAGCGAGACGTGACCCACGGGAGAGCATATCGCCATTTCCGAATGGGCTCCACGAATCCAAAATGTTATCGGAACCGATATGCATGGACACTCCCGTTTCCATCAACAGTTTGATGGGGGGCATGGGCCTATCAATGGGCACACTCGTCATGATGGCTACGCCGGTCGCACACAACCTTTCTGCGAGTGAGCGCACCTCCGTTTCCCCAACCTGGCCCAAACAATAGGCATGGCTTACCGCGGTACGGCCTGACATACCTGCTTGTTCTGTCAGTTCGGCGAAGCGGCTGATCGTGTATATTCCGAGATGACTCGGGTCATGCAGATGCAAGTCGACGCCCGCAGAGAATTCTGTCGCAAGTTCAAACATGGCTTCCAGACTGGCATCCACCCGGCGGTCCAGTCCAGCCGGATCCACACCACCAACATAGTTAGCTCCAGCACGAAGCGCTTGCCGCATAACGGAAACGGAGTCAGATCGAAGCAGGCCTTGCTGGGGGAACGCCACAATTTCCATATCGATGCGTCCTTGGTACATCTCACGCACTTCCAAGATCTCCTCAAGATGAGAGAGGCCAATTTGCGGATCCACGTCAACGTGTGTGCGGATTGCCGTTGTACCTTGGGCAAGCATTAAATCCAACAATCGTTTCGCACGTTCTCCCGCCCCGGTCGGTAGTTCTCCCAACATGCTTTTCTCAAATTCCAACTGGCCGGGCAGTGTGACAAACGGCTGCAAAGACTTCCACGGCTCCCCAATAAAATGCTTGTCCAGATGGGTATGCATATCTGCCATTGGTGGTACATAGTGGAGCCCATCCGCATCAAAGACGGTTGTCGCCCTACCGGCAATATTTACAGATGTGAGATCCTCATCCGTTCCGGCAGACTCAATGCTGACAATAAGTCCAGTTGCTTGATTAATCGTTAGATCAAACAGGTTTTCCGACCATTTTACATTTTTTACAAGTGTTAACCCCTTCTCCATGACTCCATCCCCTTACATCATAATCAAATTTTTTCGATATCTTCCGACGACTATGGTAATTCCAAAGGTTTTGAGTCAGTACAAGCTACCTGTAATCCTGATTTCCAAACTGTGCGGGCCTCCGGTTTATTAAGCAGAACTTCCCTTTCCGATCGCTCTCGGAACAATACCATATCAGCCGGAGCGCCGACCCTAATGCCATAATTATCAATGCCTAACGCCTGTGCCGCGTTATGCGTCAGCATGTTGGTCAAGATGAGCGCATCTCGTTTGCTGCCCATGTACGAAGTAATCGCCAATAGCCAGGCAGCCTCAATCGGGTCTGCCTTGCCAAACGGCGTGAATGGGTTGCGCACATTATTGACGCCAATTGCCACATTTACTCCACAATCCTGCAGCAGTTTCACGGGAGTGAGACCTCTATGATGTCCTTCTGGGCCTTCTCTTCCATTCAAAAAGAGGTCTGTCATCGGCAACGTAATGATGCTGATCCCGGCATGACACAGAAGTTCTCCGATAACCAAAGCTTCGTGTTCAGGGAGGGAACCGAGCGAGGTTACATGTCCGGCCGCTACATGCCCCTGCATTCCTGCAACAATTGTCCTTTTTGCAATTTCCACAACGGCACGGTCGTTGGAATCCACCGAAAAATCCGCGTGAAAATCCAGCGGTTTTCCGTACTTCCCTGCCAGACCAAATGCAAAATCCAAGTGCTCCCCCAGGTCTGCATCCTGATACGTGATTCCTCCAATCACATCGGCTCCCATACGAATGGCTTCTTCCATCAGCTCAGCAGTCCCCGGACTCTTATACACCCCTTCTTGCGGAAAGGCAACTACCTGTAAATCCAGTTGATGTTTTAAGGATTGTTTGAGACGAAGAGCAGATTCGACAGCTCTGAGTCCAAGAACCGGATCAACCTCTGCATGGCAACGCATATGGGTTACGCCATTCCTGACGGCTTCTCGAATGACAACCAGCGAGCGCCGGTACATGTCCTCCATCGTGAACGAACTTTTCAGTTTGGATGTTATCCGAATTGCGTCCTGGAGAGACTCCGCCTCCCGATCCATGGAATCCAGCAAATATGCTTTTTCCAAATGAATATGCGGCTCGACGAATCCGGGCAGCAATAAGCCCCCTTTGCCCTTCACTACACGAGACGCTTCGGTTTTGCTTTCCCCGCACGGCGTGACAAATGCAATCTTGCCTGAGGATATCCCGACATCCATTCGCCTTTCATCCCCGGAAATCACCGTATCCGTGATAAGTAGATCAATCATTACATCCTCCGTTCATGTACGCTTTTATTACACACAAGAAACACCTTAAGCATAATTCACTCCTTATGAGAAATCATTGGATGAAAAGGATAAAAATAATTAGCAATATTGGATGATCAAACCAAAGATATTTACTCCACATGATCGTAGTGTTATATTACTTAACAATAAAATAACTTGTTCCAGAAAGGGATGGGTCGATGTGCTGCTGACAGATTTGCTGAAAAACGGCATTTACGATGATGCCAGAGTGATTACGGGGCATAAGGGTCTAGTACGTGAGGTTCAAACGGTCAATATTATGGACTGTCCGGATATCATTCGCTTTCTAAGGCCGAACGAGCTCTTGCTGACCAACGGCTTTTTCATGAAGCAGCAGCCAGAGATGTTTATTCATCTAATCAGAGACATGCAGCGTCTTCATTGCTCGGGGTTGGCTATCAAAACCAAGCGCTTTGAATTGCCTATCCCTGATGAAATACTTTGGGAAGCGGACAAGAACGAATTTCCCATCATCGAAATTTCCGATGTCCGTCTATCCCTCGGCGAAATTTTGCAGCGATCGACCAGTGTGATTCTGAATAACAAGAGTGACGAACTTCAATATGCACTCAGCATCCACAAAAAATTCTCCGAGATGATCATGCGTGGCAAAGGAATTTCCAGCATTATCGATTCCCTGTCCAAACTGTTCTCATCCCCAGTCATCCTGTTAAACTACAAATGGCAAACCATCTCCGCTTCCAGCCAGAATACAAGTATTGCTGAACTCACTGCAGCCGCTGTAAATACACTTCAAGACTTGTCCGATATTTCTAGCCCTACTTCGTTGTGCTTCATCAACACATCAGTCCGAGAGCGTTGCTGCATGTTAATATATCCGGTGAAAACTTACCGCCACGAAGGCTATTTGTTATCCTTTCATTCCCCGGATGAATGGACTGGCCTTTTTGGTCTGACGCTTGAGCAGGCCTCCAACGTCATTGGAATGGAGCTGACCAAATCACAGGCTGTCAAAGAGCGCTCCCGCAGACACAAAAACGAGTTCTTTTCCGATCTGATTGAGGGATATATCACTTCTGAGCAGGAGGCGCTGAACCGCGGCAAGAGATGCGGGCTTAACAAGGGGCGTGCAAGTGTCGTGCTGACCATGCGTAATGACGAGGTGCATCACATGCATCAAAGATTTCCTAATCACGAAGGTTCGGCGCCTCTGAAAGGAGATAATATCACGGAGCAAGAAGAGCAATACGAGCACATCAAACGTGTTTTTGGTGGGTTAGATCATTCCTTCGTCATGTTTACCAAACATGATACCTACTGTCTTCTGTTATCTATCCCTGAGTGTGGGTGGGATGAGGCGAAAATCACCGAGCAGCTGTCAGGAATGCTTAAAGAGCTGCATCATGAGACTGGACTGAGTCTGTCTATCGGCATTGGCAAACCTGCATCAAATGTACTTGGCGTTCGTCATTCTTATACAGAAGCGGTTAATGCATTGCAATTCGGCTACTGGCTAAAACGAAAGCAATTCGTCCAATCTTATCAAGCCAAGGACATCGGATATTTATTCCACATGCTTCCCCACAACGAACTGAAACAATTTTACGACGCGACCTTAAACGGATTGCTGCACATTGCAGACGAACATGAAAAAAAAGAGTTGCTGCGCACCTTGAACGCTTTTTATGATACACAATGCCAGCTTGTCGAAACATCCAAGCAACTTTTCGTTCATCGAAATACCGTGGTGTATCGACTGGAAAAGTGTGAAAAACTCCTGGGTGTGAAACTCAAAGATCCAACTGAAAGCTTACGAATCCGCATCGCGATAGCCATCGAACCTCTGCTACTTCAATAAAACCTGTCCTTGGCTTGGGATAATATTAAAACAAAAAAAGCCGCTATAATAGCGACTTGAATTGAACAATGTTCCTGACACGCGACACTTCTTTATTGGAATATCTATGAGATACGCCATCATGGAATAAATTTTGATTATTTTGTTAATACCCATTTTTGTCGATCAAGTGATGGATTCAGTTCACTTAGGAAGAGTTTGGTTCCATCTTCCGATACTTCTAATGCTTTTTGATGATGAGCTGAAGTAATATGAACTGATCCGTCTTTGTTCTGGTGAAGGACCCAACGCTGGTTGTTATACCCTAAGTAATGATATAGCTGAAGTTTGTTTTGTCCTATATCCAGATCAAGCGTCTGACCGGCCGTAGTACGAATTGAATACGAACCTGCTTTGTCGCCTGTCGGAACAAATACCCACTTTTGGGCGGAAGCTGCACTTGCATCTTGCAAGGTAACTGGCTCCCCGTTGACAAGGTTAACTGTATAAATGGATTTTTGTGTTGCGGCATTTACAAGGCTGGACTTGGTGAGGTTTGCAGGTTCACCGTTGCTCACATTGACGTTCTGGTAAGATGCGGAGCCGCCAAATACATGGAGTCCAAAGTGGCCTTCTGCAAAAGTACCATCCATGATATCTATCACTTTTTGACTGTCCACGTGAACGACAATATGCGGACCATTCGCTTCTATTTTCACCTTATACGTTTGACCTGGCTGAATGAACGTTGGTACTTTGGCAAGGACCTGACGTTCTTCAAATCCTCCATTGATTTTGTAGAACAGACGGATTGCCTTCATGTTAGGGTCTAGATTCAGATAATAACCACTGCGACCATCCTCGCTAGCCCTGAACAAAATAGAACCTGCCCCTCCTGTTTCACCGAGCATCATGTCTGCTTCATACGTAAAATTCCCAGCCTTCTCTTTGGCAATATAATTCGCATCGCTAAAATATTTACCACGGATCCCATGTTCACTAACTAACCATAAAGCAGCAGACAGATCTTTAGTCCATCCACTCAGGTTTGTCCGGAACTCGCCACCTGAGACTTTAACGAGCACACTAGTGGAAGTTTTACCATTCGGAGTAGATACGGTGACTGTGGACTCCCCTTCTTTTTTTGCCTTAATAACTGCGTGTGAATTGTCTACCGAGACTATGGCTATTACTTCGTTATTACTGGAATTCCACTTAAGCGGTTGAACGCCTAGACCTTGGCCATACTCGACTATCGCCTGCAGTGTATCCGACTTGCCTACCCCCAGTTCCCGAACCCTCGTATCCATCTTTATTTGAGCTTTTGAAGGAATGTTCTCATTCCAGACAGATTGAAGTTGATGCACTTTCAAGGAAACAACGTTCACATTCCCACCTTTTACGTAAAAACTCATCGCTCTACTAGCGGGATCCGGAAATATAACATCTGAAAAGACGACTTTGCCGTTGTTACCAAAGGCCTCAACAGAAGACTCATCCACAAGAATACGCATCTTGATCCGGTTATTCTCCATTTGCGTAGGCGCTTCATGTTTCTTACTGAAAAGGTTAGAAAAATCCGTTTCACCGGATGCAGTTCGGTCCACAAACATATGACTATCACTTGCCTTATAACCCACGACTGTCTTCTGATTTGCACCCTCACGAATGTTAAAGCCAAACTCGGTTACTGTGCTGGCTTCAGGGATTTCAATTTCAGCTTCAATTTCGTAAGCACCTGAAATAATACCTTTTAACAGATTCCCGGAAGAAGGGCTCACCGACTTGTTGGAAGCAGAGTACAAAGGTTTACGTAGTGATTCCAATTCTTTGATTGGACTTTGCACCATCCGAATTCCATCTTTGGTTGTTACCAATGAAACTTCTCTCGGAATGGTTAGTTCACCTTTCCAATTGGACGTTGGGAAAGCAAACGGATAGTCCCAATTCGTCATCCACGCCATCATCACTGTGCGATGATCAGGCATATTAGCAAAAGACATCGAAGCGTAAAATTCTTTACCAAAATCTGTTCTTAACACCTTACCCGCCGGATTATCGTTCACGAATTTACCATCAGCTGTTAAATGACCGATAAAATACTCGGCATCTGATCCGCCTGTTTTGGGATTCGCTCCTGTACTGATCATCATAACCCACTTCTTCTGTGATGTTCCGTCTACCGGAAGCTGGAACAAATCAGGGCATTCCCATACACCTCCACGGATGTAATCCCCATATCCCCAATTATCTGTCAATGTCCAGTCAAGAAAATTCGTTGACGTGTAGAAACGAATATGATCTCCTCCGGACACAACCATAACCCAGCGGTTGTTCTCATCATCACGTATTACTTTCGGATCGCGGAAATCCCAATTCCCAGCTTCATTTCCGCTCTTACCTGGGTTCTCGATCACAATCGGGCGTTCCTTCGAATACTCCCAAGTACGACCTTGGTCTTTACTGTAAGCCAGACCTATACGCTGGTTCCCATTCGGGCTATCCGGATTAAAGGAAGTATAGTATGCAATAAGGCCCTTGCCTCCTGAATCTCCGAATAAACCAGATGCATTTGTCATATCCGCAACAGCCGACCCAGACCAGACATGTCCGTGATCATTCCAGGGAAGTGCAATCGGAAGCCGTTTCCAGTTCAGCATATCTTTACTTACCGCATGCGCCCATGTTCCTCCATCCTGATGGAAGAGATGATATTCTCCTTCGAAGTAGACAAGTCCATTCGGATCACTCGCTGAACCACGTATTGGCGTGTAGTGATATTGTGGACGATATATCTCATTGTAATATTGGCTCAGTTCTGTCACATAAGTATCCTGGAAGTAAGCCGTCCCCTTTTTTACGACGATTCCAGTACTTCCACTCCTGTAGGTTGAATCTTTCGCGTCAATTGCGGCCGTAGTGTATCCATCCAGGAAGACCTGAATTCGATCTCCCTTTGCCTTGATTTCCACATGATGTTTGGCTCCCATCTGACTCGGATAAGTACGTTGCGAACTTGCAATTACGGTTCCTTTTGTATTCGTCAAACTTACACGGACCTGATCTGCTTCCTTCGTAAGAGTAGCTTCATATCCTTCGGTTCCATCGGTTGAAGATCGAAATGCGAGAGCTGCAATAGAATCAGGACGAAGGGTAATATTCCCTTCATACACCATATCAGTCGCCTCTTTATTATAGATTTGCTGTGCTTTGCTCTCCTGTTCTACAGTCCCTCTTTTTCCGTTGATATCAGGCTGCCATTTTCCCTTGCTAGCAAGCACTGTACCCAAATTACCTTTCAGATCGCTCACCACGATGTTCGAAAACAAGGCAGATCCATCCCATACATGTAGTCCAAGTTTTCCGCTTTGATACGAAATGTCTTGAACATCAATTAATGGTTTATATTGATTGCCCCAATATACTTTTAACGAGGACCCCACTGCCTTCACTTTGAGATGATAGATTTGCCCCATTTCAACAGAAACTTTACGCTCCTCCTTTAATTTCCCATCTCCATTTGTTGCATCTCTTAACCGGATCAGACCAGCGTCCGGAACGATTTGCAGCATGTACGAGCTAAAGCCATCCTCATTAGAACGAAACAACAATGTGGCATCTGCCTTCGTATCCCTGATCATGACATCAGCTTCATAGATAAAATCATCGGACACCGACTCTGAGATGGCCATTACATTTTCTTTAGGCTGCGAAGTCAGCAAGATTCCTTCTGGAGTATCCTCTAATCCACCTTTTCCTTTCACTTGCCAGCCTATCAGATTGGTGTTTGATTTGGATGCGCTTTCAAAAATATCAAGCTCCTCCTTTGCCTGTTTATTTGTTTCCTGATCAGCGAGCACAGCACTAGCCGCAACTGAGTTAGATGTAAAAATACCGTTTGAAGTCAGAGCTAATCCCGTTGCCATCAGAAGACATATTGCGAATTTGGATTTATCGTTCATTCCTTACCCTCTTTTCTAATGGAATTGTAAATTGCTAAAGTCTAAACACTCTGATTTTCCCAAATACTTACGAGATCATTGATTTGAAGCGACACGACCTTTAGTTCTCCGCCAATGGCATAGAGTTCCAGTCCTCTACCTCCCGAGTCAGGGAAAATCGTGTCTGAAATGATAGTTGTTCCATTGTTGCCAAAGATCTCTACACTTGACCAATCAACATAGATGCTTAACTGTATCCGTTTATGCTCTGGCTTCATGGGGGCCTTGTGTTTTGCGGCAAAATCGGGATGAAAATCAACAGCATTCGACTTCGTCCGATCGACAAATAACTCCTCATTCAAGACATTATATCCGATGACTGTCTCCTGGTTGGAAGAGGAAGACTTATGCACCTTGAACCCAAATTCTATTGCATTACCGATTTCAAATTCCGCAATAATTTCCATCTTTGCAGCAGAAATAGCAGACAGAACGTTCATATCTGGTTTAATCGTAATGTCTTGTAGAGATAGAATTGATCTTCTAAGTTGATTTAACTCAGTTATGGGTGCTTGAATTAAGCGAAGTCCTTCCGAATACGTCCTAAGCTGAATCTCTCGTGGGATTGACATATGGCCACGCCATTCTTTAGAAGGAAGAGTGGAAGCATAACGCCAATTATTCATCCAGCCGACCCAAATCTTTCGCCCATCCTCATTCGGGATACCATCCCAGGTCACGGCCGCGTAAAAGTCAGATCCGTAATCTATCCATTGGATTGTATCGAATGATTCCGATGGTTCATCTAGTGTAAAAACCTTACCATCAAATTGACCTATAAAATACATCATGCCAGAACCGCCTGCGGGTGGTTCTGAATCGTTTGGATTTACGCCATTTCTATCTCCGACACTTAGTGTCAGAATCCATTTAGTGGTATCAGGGTCCTCATCCACTTGGAGTTTAAAAACATCAGGACATTCAAATATTCCACGATGGATGCCTGGAATATCGGAACCGAAACCGCTTGCAAAAGACCAATCCTTAAGATTCGAAGATGTGTAAAATTCTACACGGTCGCTTACGGCAAGAACCATTACCCAGTTTGAAGATTCTTCATGCCAGGATACCTTTGGGTCTCGAAAGTCTAGCGTTTCCGTGGGGAATAAAACAGGGTTACCTTCATATTTTGTCCAGGTTCGACCTTGGTCCTTACTGTAAGCGATGCTTTGAACCTGCGGTTTACCGGGCTGAGCGCAGTTGCCATCATTAGTATAAATTGCAACCAATCCTGATCCTGCTTCGTTGAAGAATCCGCTTGTATTGTTCTTATCGACTACCGCACTTCCCGAAAAGATCGCTCCATCTTCCCCAGGTGAGATGGCTGGTGGAAGTTCATCCCAATGTACTAAATCATTACTTACTGCGTGCCCCCAATGCATTCTGCCGAAGTCAGGCTGTGTATCGTGAGGATTATATTGGTAGAAAAGGTGATATTCCCCTTCGTAAAATACCATTCCGTTAGGATCGTTAATCCAATTTCTCTTAGGTGAATAATGTATTTGTGGTCTGTATTCATTTTTATAAGTGAAGTTTTCTGGACCTTTGCTGATACTATTTTCACCTGATAGATGTATTTTTTTGATTTTATTCACTCTCCCTTAAGGCTATTTAGAATCTAAAATAAGTAATATGCATTCCTTATTAACAAAATAATTCACTCGGTTTCATTTGTCAAAGTATTTTTGTATAAATGAACATTGTTTTTTATATATACATCTGTTTTAGTTTACATTTGCACAATTTATGACTGGTTTTTTGAAAGTAACAACTTTTATATAAGTTGATTTGATCGTTTTTTATTATTGTTTTTAAATCAACTGATTTACAAATGTAAATTGAAGATGGTTGTTGAAAAGCCCTAATTCGGGAGCCAGTACATCTCCTTGATTTTGAATCCAAGTGTTGCAATTAGTTGGATGCGTATTGTTCCGACAAAACAAAAAAAGCCGCTAAAATAGCGACTTTAATTGGAATATGTTCCTGTCCCGCGACAGGTTAATAAATTAAACTTCTCGCTTATGCTTTAACAACTTCAACCTTTTTATCCCCTGCTGACTTCGCTACCTCTAACGTTGTGTTATCTTGGATAGTGACTATTACGCCAGTAGCCAGCATAGAAACGATTAAAGCTGCGCTGAGGGCTGTGGAAATTTTCTTCTTGACCATAATCATACCTCCGATATCTATTATGTTGTAATAAGCGGCTCAAAGAACTATGACGAGCCGAGCGTGACTAAATATTACATTAATTCACTTTTTTGTTGGGTAATCTACCTGATGATTGTATTATAACGTACTGACAATGATTGTAAAAGGATTTTTTCCTTGTGTTTAAATACAATAAAGTATGAACTGCATCGTCGTATTCCACTTTAATAAATGCGATTGTAAGGGTTTCCTGCCCGTTCGCTTATTGTCACTGACGGACAGGTGGTGCAAAGACTGGAGCCAATCTAGACGGATGTACTTTTTCCCCGATACCATAAAACTCACAAAAGTTCATTATTAGCGGATTCCACTTGTCTGGATCGATATAATTTTCTTCTCCATCCATCAATACCTGCTCGTGAATGTGCGACTTCACAATGTTAACTTCGATAGCAGCTAATGTACTTGGATCCTCTCCAAAATCATGAACATGTTTGACAATTGCTTCAAGTTGCACGGGGCACTCCTTAACACATGAAGGTTTTACTATATCTGATGGTGTTTGAGTCAATTGGGCCGCACCAAATTTGTCTGGTTCGTACCTATACCCCTGTCGTACTTTGTAATCAGGAACAGGGTTACGTCCGGTGAGAAGAGCCAGTCGATCCACAGCGTGAACAAGGTCTACGGAAGGCAGGTTTAAGACACACTCACGTTCACGCAGAATATTTTGCACGGTTTGAGATCGGTTACTTATTCCAAGCATAAATGACTGATTTAGCGACCATGCAGATGAAATAGGAGCTAAATTTACCGAATGATCCTCGTTTAGAGTGCTGATAAGTACGACTGGAGTTCCAAAATAGAAAATTTTCGGTTCTACAATTTTATGCATAGATAAGCTCCTTCGCATTCAATTTTTCTCATTGATTATAACAAGGGAGCAATTTCGAAATCTTGTTGTCTTATTCAAAAATCTTTAGGGATTATATTCTCAGAATTTTTTTTCAAAACTAGAAATTTTGGCGGTCATTCTCGTTGATGTAAAGTATCCACATATTCAATAAACCTTTTCGCTGCTGGGGAAATATTATGATCATCTCTCCACTTCAATCCTATTTCCCAGTACCATCCTTCATCAATGATAGGGATCCAGACCAATTCATCTAACATCAAACCCAGCGTCTTTGGTAATACTGATACACCCAAACCCGACTTTATAAAACCGGCTACAGTGATCAGGTCCTCCGCTTCATAGGCCGAAGCAAGAAAAAATCCGGTATGTTGGAACCGGGATATAATCGTTGCTTTTAATCCACAGTTGTTTTTCAATCCAATAAATGGCTCGCCAGACAGCTCTGCCAAACTAAGAGCGCTACAATCTGCATAACGATGTTGGGAGGGAACAACAATGTATAAAGGAACATTTTGAATAGTCTTCCAGTGATGATTATCCATAGTAGATTCCCTCGATGTAATCATAACATCCGAAAATCCTTGCTCCAGATGTTCATCAATATCCCCTAAGTTCCCTTGTGTCAATTCGAATCGAACTTTGGGATACTTCAATTGATAACTCCGGATTAGACTTGGGATCAATTCAACCCCAAGAATGTTTAGATAAGACAACGTAATCACACCTGTATCCGGATTGGACCACTCTTCGATTTCCTTTAGGCCATTTTCAATATTTTGTAGGGCTCTACCAATCCATTTAGAAAACATGGTACCGTTTCGGTTCAGCTTTATATTTCGTCCATTTCGCTCAAATAAAGGAGCTCCTATTTCGTTTTCGAGCTTGGCAATTGCATGACTTAATGCTGGCTGAGTAATACCAAGTTTTTTGGAGGCTAGGGTCATATGTTCAAGCCGTGCAACGGTCATAAAGTATTCTAATTGTGTAAGTTCCATTAAAACCACCCCTCCACATATTAATATTATTCATCATTTTTATTATTATAATAAATTGGACGTTATGAAAGTAGCAAGTGTAATATTAGTTCTAGCTCCTCTCGAACAACACATCAAGCTTTAGAGACAGAGCAATTTTAAATTAAATATTGAATACCATCACTAGGAGGAATAGTTATGCATAAAGAATTTGAGTTCTCTGTATCGGAATTTGAAGGTAAAAAGGTGCTCGTAACCGGAGGAACAAAGGGAATGGGGCAAGCTGTTGTAAAAAGACTTGCAAACGGCGGAGCTACTGTCCTTACTACTGCCCGTTCCCTATCAACTGACTTACCAAATTCGGTCAAATTTGTGCAAGCAGATGTCGCCACACCTGAAGGTGTAGAGCAAATAATTACAGCAGTAAAAGAGCAACTTGGAGGTATCGATATTATCGTCCATTGCGTAGGTGGATCAACGACACCACCAGGAGGCGCACTTGCATTGAGTGATGAGGATTGGCTTCATACATTAAATTGGAATTTACTCGCAGCAGTTCGACTTGATCGTGGCTTAATTCCACTTATGTTAGAAAATAATTCAGGCGTTATTCTTCATTTCACTTCCATCCAGAGACGTTTGCCTTTATATGAAACTACACTGGCTTATGCATCTGCCAAAGCCGCGCTGGCTAATTATAGCAAGGGATTATCAAATGAATTTTCCCCACAAGGAATTCGCATAAATACGTTGTCTCCCGGGTTTATTCAGACAGAAGCAGCTGACGCATTAATTGATCGGATCGCAACGGAAACCGGAAGTCGAGAAAGTGCGCTTGAACAACTTATGACTTCACTCGGAGGTATTCCAATTGGTCGGCCAGGATTTCCTGAAGAAGTCGCTGAACTGGTCGCATTTCTGGTCTCAGACCGAGCAGCATCTATTACAGGTAGTGAATATGTCATAGATGGGGGAACTACCCCTACCGTCTAAAAATTAATTAATAAAGGGAGAGAATAATATGGATCTCAATCATTTACCATCTGTAATTGGCAAATACATTAATGCATCTAACAAGCCAGACCCCGCAGTATTTGTAGATTGCTTTTCAGAGAATGCCGTTGTGATGGATGAAGGAAAAAAGCGAAATGGCAAACAGGCGATTCGGGAATGGAGTGATCAAAACCATTTCTCAGCGAATGTAACGTTAGAGCCAACAAAAGCCAAAAAAATAGGTGATGAAATTGTGTTAACATGCAAGCTGGATGGTACCTACGATAAGACGGGTCTACCCGATCCGCTATTATTGAATTATCATTTTGTTATTAATGACGATAAGATCATTAGACTTTCCATCTTCTAAAGATATCCAAATGGCTTGTCCGCCACGGGCTGCAGTAATAAGCTCTCTTTGTACATGATTTGAACAAAAAAGATGCCCCCACAATGATGTATTTGATCATGTAGGGGGCATCTTTTTAATCACGACAGCCGTTCAACATTAATCAAAGGCTGTATTTTGATGTCGAAGTCAACATTAATCTTCATATTTTCCCAATATTTCAACCATTGCTCTTCCGTTATTGGTTTAGAAAAAGGCTTAAGTGAATGTGTTCCGACCTCTAAGGGATCCACTTTCAACCGTTGCATACTTTTTAATAATTCTGACGTTTGTTCCTCAAGGTATACCTCAATCTCATGAATTAAATGTTCCAATTGTTCCTCGCTTTGAATATTCTTTTCTCCCTGGTATTCCTCAATTCTTCCTTTCAATCCCACATGTAAAGACAAGGATGAATAGTCACTTGATAGTTTCATGCGAATATTGGATCGAACACGTCCCAAACTGATAGATAACTTTGGAATGGCCAAGACTTTTAAGAAATGATCGTTATCCAGAAGTTGAAAAATTTCATCACTTACGTCTTGAGTGACCATTACTTCTTTATCATTTTGGAAAAAGGCCGTTCCTACGTAATTGAAATTGTTTTTATCCGCATGAAAAACCGGCAGGATCGGATCCTTAAGAGGGGAATATAACATCTTCATGAATTGATGAATATTGACAATGCTCATTTCACCTTGGTTATGTTGCTCGTAATGCTTTAACATCCGATAAAGAAAATAATCTTGGTTTTCTTGCTTCGTCAATTGATTTTTTATGTATTCATCAAAATCGCCTCTGACGATCAATAAGTAGACATGCATTGAAATATCGGGATCAACCAATATCGTATTGATCAGTTTTTCAATGCCTTCTTTTGTTGCCAGTTCCTCATTGATTAATAACATTCGCAGCTGCCCCTGCTTTAATTCCCGATAATAAATTAAATTAAACTCCTTGCCTCCCTGTTTTAACAGATCAACTTCCTTGGAGAGAAAGCGTTTTTTTTCTTTGATGAGTGGAGGCACTAAAGTGCTGATTTTAAACTTTCCTTCCGTCCCCTTGTCAACAGACCAGAAAACTACCGGGGCGATCTCTTCGATCATATTGCTCTCGACATATGGAGAAGAACAACCGGCCACCCACATAAGGCTTACAATCGCCAATAAACCATAATGCTTGTATGATACCATACCTACACTCTCTCCTTTCGTTTAACCATAGTGAAAAGGATCGTAGGAACCAGTAAATAAATGAATGCACTAAGCCAAATTTGAATGTTCAGTAACATCTTTTGACCCGGAACCGTTTGCCATAACCATTGCTCCATTATAATGATACTTATCAAAATGACAAACCAACTCGACAATAATCCGATCCGAGTTGTGCCTTTGTTCATTTTTTTCATAAAGACTCTTGCGGCTCCATATAAACACAACAAAAGAATTGAAATGTCAAATACATAATTAAACATTTGGAAAGAGATAAGGATGTAATCGATTCGTTCTAAACCGCTCGTTTGAATGTAACTTCCCATATATACTACCGGAAAGTTGATCTTGCTTAAGAAGTTCGAACCGTAAAACAATACCGAAGCAATGAACACTAATGAATATTCCAAGATCGTCAGCATGTTTCCAATGACAAGATACTTCGATATTTTTTTATTGGAGCTCAACCATGGAACCATAAAGGCCAAATATACTGGACCGGAAAATGCCGACCAAATAAACAACAAGCCCTGCCATGAATGTTCTGACCATTCGGTGGGGATTAGAGGATACAAATCGCGGTAATTTGCAATCGTTGGAAAGAAAAAGGGAATAAACATGATTAAGATCCACGCCCCGCAAAGAAAGGCGATAACGACAAAACGCAATGTTTTCTCCATGCCATGTGAAGCCACAAATAAACTGATCGAAAGAATAACTAGGATCAGCCACTTTTTATTCATTGATGGATATATAAAATTATGGAGCATTTCAACGTAACCCAGTGTGATGATTGAAATTTTTAACAGTATTATCACAAAACCAAGTATTGCGAAAACTTGAACCGCCCGTTTCCCAAAAAGCTGTACAAATCCTTGATAGCCTTTCGATGCATAACTGGAAGTAAACCATTTGGATAGCATCATCAAATTAAGTTGGGACAGTAGCCCCAAGGCGACAATTCCCCAAACCATATAGGAATGAACCAAATAAACCGGCATGATTAAAATAAAATAATGCATTTGCGTTCGATTAACCAATAAAAGGAAATGAATGCCGCCAAGGGTGGAAGTTTGATTGAATAGGGATAAAGTCTTCATTTCTTCATCTTCTCCTGTCGCCATTTCTGTAGTGGTTTTAGGTTATGCGGACGCGTTTTCATCCAAATCAAAGGCCCGCGAATAAAGAGGTCGATCCAATCCTTCCCATAAAAAGGTGAAAGCGGCGCTAAATAAGGTTGACCTAATGACGTTAATGCATGGAGATGCGCAAGAATCCCGATTATCCCGACCACGATTCCTGGCAGCCCAAGAAACGATGCAAGGATAAGAAGAAGCAATTGCAACAGAACCATGGATTTTGTCATTTGATAATTGGGAACTAAAAAGAAAGCAATAGCGGATATACCCATCAAAACAATTAATACTTTACTTGCAAAGCCTGCCTCAACAGCCGCTTGTCCAATGACAATACCACCGATAACCCCTAGAGTTTGACTGGTTTTGGTCGGCATTCGCAAACTTGCTTCTTTGATGATTTCCAGCGTTACGATCATGAAAATTCCTTCCACAAACGGAGTAAAGGGCAATTTGCTTCTCGATTCCAATAATACGAAGAGAATCGGCAGCGGAACCATTTGGTAATGAAATGTCGTTAACGCAACATAAAAAGGAATCATCGTCAAAGAAATAATAAAACTTCCATACCTCATTAAACGTAAAAAACTGGCTACCGGCCAACGAAGGAAGTAGTCTTCTGGTGATTGGAATAGATGGAATAATGTAATGGGACAAATTAAAGCAAACGGTGAATTGGAGACTAATAAAGTCAGCTTACCCTCACCTAAGGCGAAGGCGCAGGCATCCGGCCGATCCGTTTGTAGAAACTGGGGAAAGACCGTATGGTTATGATCTTCAATAAAAGCTGCAAGCTGTGCGGAGTCTAAAAACTGATCGAAATCCACACTTTCAATTTTTTCTCTTGCAATGGAAACAAATTCCGGATTAATTATTCCGTCTATGTACATTAACACAACTTTTGTTTTACTCAGTGATCCGATAGTGAAGCTTTCCGTTTTTAATGTCGTTATAGGCAAACGTCTGCGCAACATTGTAATGTTATTATCGATTTGTTCGCTGAAGCTATCTTTCGCTCCATATATAACAGTTTCCGTTTGGGAAGGTTCAATTGCCCGGCCAAGAGGATTTTCCAACTGTATGCCTAGCCATTGATCGTTGACTGAATCGTATAGAAGAATATATCCTTGCATTATTTTTTGCCCAGCATCTTCGATCGATATAACTTCTGAAACATCAGAATTGATTATGCATGAAGAAAGCGAATTTCCGCCTGATTGATGAAGTGGCTGAATAATCGCCTCGTTTAAACGCTCTTGATCTATTAACGTTTTTATAAATAAAAGATGGACTGAAGCACTCGTACCTATTTTGTGCTCAATGATTTCGGCATCTTCCATATGGTTTAATATCTGTTTTAAATCATCAAGCCATGTAGACTTTTGATGATTTTTCATTTGAGGCTCGTGTTTTTCAACCATGGTCTTCTCCTTTATCAAAGTAATAAAATGGTGATAAGATTAATATCTTGTCCTGTAATCGAAAAATCATACGACCGGCAATGTGTATACTAAGCCTCATCATGTTTGAGAATGAGATGGAAATCTGGATCAGGTTTCTTTTATTCGGTGAGAATGCATGTGGTAATCTGTATTTTTTTCAATGCATATGAAAAAACCTCAGCCGGTTAAGCGAGCTGAGGTCAATAAATTAACGATTAATGTTTTTTCTTTAGTTGCTACCACTGTTGGTTTTGATTCCGTTGGCTTTCGCATTAGGTGCTTCGAATACCCCTGATTGGGACTACTAGAGTTGCACCTAACTTCTTCACCTAATAACTTCAACCTTTTTATCCCCTGCTGACTTCGCAACCTCTACCGTTGTTTTACCTTCAATTACAGTCCCGTCTCCGCGGACTTATAAATGAATGTAAGGTCAGTGATTCATATAATGGGCATATAGTTGCTCGAAGGTTGTAAAACGTTCGACCTCTCTGCCGACCTTATCAAACTCGTCTAGATATTCGTCCATCACTTCAAGGAACTTCTCTTTTATATCAGAGCTTGTTGTTCAATTGTTTAATGATGTCTTAGGGCAGATTCGACTTACGCAATATATCAAAAGGTAGGAGCAGGTAATTCATCTATTTTCATACGTAGTAGACTATAGGGTTTTTGTCGCAGGTCTTTTCCGTAATGAAATCTGGCCTGCCTATGTAATTGGTTCACAATTACATATAAACATTGATCCGGACCAATAGAAAAAGTATCCGGCCATAAAATTCTCGGATCATGCGCGATGGTTTCCATGATTCCATTCGGGGATATTTTTCGAATGCTATCGTTTTCATAGTCTCCAGCATAAACGTTTCCTTTTGCATCCGTTATCATTCCATCAGAAGCTCCCTTTTCTCCCCAATACTGCACAAGATAACTTAAATTGAAATCCGGTATTGTTCTGTCTCGCAGGGCTTCTGTTGAGATTGAGTATAGCTGGCGACTGGTTAATGGACAATAGAATAACATTTTTCCATCAGGGGAAATGGCTATACCATCAGAGGCCAATCGAAAGGGCGATGTTGAACCATCCTCGTTTCGATTCATCAAAATTTCACCTTCCACTTTCGGTAAAAAATATGGATCGGGTGAGGTCGAGCTTGCTCCATTTAACCGTCTATACGCATTTCCATTTTCTAAATTTACAACGATAATAGCGCCTGGCCCTCTGGAAGAAGAGTCCGTTATATATGCGAAACCTGCTTTTCCTACACGAAAATCAAATCGGACATCATTCAGATATGTTGTCGGCAAGACCACATCTTCTGCAAAAGTATATACTTTTTTTATTGTATTTGTTTTTAAATCTACAGCGACTAATTTTGCCCCTCCTTTCATAGGCTCAGAAAAATTTGGTGCAGCCGTGTCCAGTACCCACAAGGTTCCCCTTCCATCTGCAACAACACTTTGGACACTGATGAAGGACATTTTGATATTTAATGGGTTGATCAAATTCGTTTCTACATTAGGATAAGGTTGCATCTGACCCTCAACAATTTCCACTACCGTAAATCTAACGTCATCTCCCCATTTTGGAAAACAAATAAAGATACGCCCGGTTTCGGACACACTAACGCCTGTAGGCATAGCCCCGTAAAAGGAATGAACGAGTTCTAACTTGCCGAAATACTTTTCCATAGGTAACATAGGTTTTATGATATCCTCCTTAACATATTTGAATAGATATTACCTATAATATGTTCCAGACTTTTTCTAATACCTGGCCCTTAATCGTCTTTTTCTACGTGTTTTTGAAAATGTCCAAGGAACAAAAAACCAATGCGAACGACAAAATGTCGGTACGCATTGGTTTTATTAAATTTCAGGCTATCCGTCTACTTCAATGTCCGATCTTTTGCTGATCGCTGAACTCATCTTGATTATCTGTTCGCTTTACGTAAGTCACTTATTTTCCATCCTGAGACTGATTACTCTCTGCAGCTTCACGACCGCGACCTCCCATGCCTCCTCGAGTATTATTTTCAGCCAGTTTGGACAGGTCAACCGAAGAAGCATCAATCAGTGAATCCGAGTCCTCTTTTTGTTTCTCGGTCGTGGAAGGGATATCTCCGTCCAGTTGCCCTTGTATACTTTCTGCACGCAGAGAGCCAAGTTTGGTCAATTCTGTAACAGCTTCCTCGTACTTATCATACGTAATAAAAGCTGTAGGGTCTTGCTTCACATATTCCGAGATCATGTTGTTCAGGCTTTGCATTTTTTCTTCAAATTTGCCGTCTGCGAAGTATCCATCTACGATCTCCTGCAAATATTCATGATACTTGGCCTTATACTCCGGAACCTCAAGGAGCTTTCCTAAAATTGGACGTTCATCCAGGCTGACCCCTGATACCGGGGTATCAATTGCCAGATTCACGACATCGGATGCAGAGCCAGCTTGAAATCCACCGAAGGCCATGTTGTAGTCCCAGGGCAACATGCTGATCTGTCCATCGTTTTCATACAGATAATAGTTATGTCCCATGTTGGACGTGTAACTGTCCATATTGACAACGACCGTGTGGGCCGCAAAATATCTCAGAACTTCGTCCACATCCACATATTTCTCCAGTTCGGTACCTGTGCTCAAGTTTTTGAGCGATTCAATGACACGCTGATAATCTTCCTCTGTTGTTTTGGTCTCAGCATTGTCGAAGATGGCGGAGTAACTGGATGATTTGTCATCGGTATACACCAATGAAACACCATTGCCGCTTCCATCCATACCACCTGGACCACGGTTACCCTTAATCCCTGCTTCCGGTAGTGTATTCGCTCCATCTTCCCCTGTCCCGCTGTTCATATTCGGCGGACTTGCACCATCCGGTGGCGCCATACCTTCAGTAGGAGGCTGCATATCTCCATACCCTTGTGCAAAAGGATTGCCATCTGGCCCTCCCATTCCTCCTGCCCCCATGTTGTCATCATTGTTCGGCTTGTAAAGTTCACCCTCATCATTCTTGGCTCGGGCGAGATATCCGCTGTCAATGTCTTCAACAGCCAGGTACAAACCCCAAGTATCTCCATTTACACTAATATTGGAGAATGCGAATAAAGGTGCATCTACGCCAATATAACTCATGATGTCATAACTCAAGTATTCCTTCATATAACTATTGTCGCTAATCATGTTGTTCACAACGAGCTTGTCCAACCCCATCCAAGTTTGATCCTTAACATACTCATCAAATTTGATTTTGAAACTATATCGATCCGTTGTATCATCGCTAGCGACTTGTCGAAGGCTGGAGTTACCCTTTGGACGAATTCCGACGTTTTCAATCGTTGTTCCGTTAATCGTAATATTAGCTGAGATGTACTGCTCCTCATTTGCATTATCCAGCATCTCTTTCCATGCCGCTTCATCCACATCAATCGAAATGGACATAACCTCATTTTTGTTGATTTGATCGGCATACCCTACTGTCTGCGCAGTATTCTCCGTTTTACTCTGATTATCCGTATTCGTTTGTTCTGTTTCAGTCGAATTACTTTCCGAGTCCACACTTCCTTGATTAGTCGAGCTGCATGCCGTCAGCATTGCAGTACATAACACCGCTACACCGATAAATTTAGGCCATTTGTATATACTCATTGCCATCACCTCATGATTGTTGTTAAATCTTTTTATATGTAATCATCATAGATGGCAATTCTTAAATGAATCTGAATGAGTGGCGTCATATGGTACTCTCTAATTGAATGAACGACCAGTGAACTTAAGGCTCCAGCCTCCATGACATCTCCCAAAAATCAAGCTCAAAGCGACTGCACATCACGAAAATATCTTCCATTCGTTGGTACGTTTCCTCGCTACAGCCTTCTAATAGCTTATCCGTTAACGCCACAAGGGATTGATTGTTGCTGTTGTATTCAGAGGAAGCATATCCTGTGATCCACTCTCCGTAAAAAGGATGATCAGCTGCACCTGGCTTTTGGGAAAGAACTTGACCGATCTCTGCATAGCTCCACGAGCAGGCCAGAATCGATACAAGTACTTCTGCTATACCGCCCGCATGGGAAACTGAGAGCATATAGTTTGTATAGGCTGCATTTTTCAGTGCAGGTTTTACCTGAAAAACATCATCCTCTGTAATTCCTAATCGCTCCATATAAGAACGATGAATTTTCATTTCACCATTCAGGATGTTATCTACGTTTTTACTAAAAAACTGCATCAATTTGGGGTCGTGCGACTTGACGATACCTAGTGCAAATACGCGGGCATAATCATACAGGTACAAGTAGTCTTGCAGCAAATAATAACGAAATTGTTCAACCTGTAAAGAACCATCCCCGATCCCTTTAACAAAGGGATGCTCAAGACATTCCTTCCACACAGGCTGTGCTGCCTGATATAGTCGCTCTGAAATAGTCAACGTGTGTTCCTCCAATTCATAATGTATGTATTTAAAAACAAAAAAACGAAACATCCATAGGATGTTTCGCAGACAAATACACTAAAACAAGGGGTACGCATGAGCTACCCAAGTACAGCGTTTCATCGTTGCATCCCTACGTTGGCATGATCCAAATCAGGTAAGGTCGGTTTAACACCCTCTCAGCCGGTTAAGGCTCCCTCGCAAACGGTTGTATGTAGTTGATTACTTTCTTGTTCCCATAAAAGAAAAAATAACATCCATTTAGTATATCAAGGGCTGTTAAATATAGTCAAGGCAGTTTGTATCCCACCTCATCAGCTTGAGTGACGTATGTAAACGATGAAAACCATCATAACAATGGTTGAGTTTTATCCACTGTTATGATGGTTTCTACTCTTACAATTACTGCCGATGGATTAATGCCCGAGTTTGTTCTTTCCGACAAAAGTGAGTATTCCGTACTGGGAAGTGTTTCTCCAGCTCTCATTGGTCGTATCATTCCACTTGGCTACGTTCTGTTTACCTCCGCCCTGGTTGTCGTTAATTTGAAGCTCGAAACCGAGGACATTTCCAGCCTTTGGCGTCAGTGAATTCAACTGGATTCTGGCTTCTACGAGGTATCCTTTATTCGTTTTCTTCACAGCGCTTACAAGACGTCCGGGTGAGGCACTGCCTGCAAAGGTTGCCACATTGTCTGCACTGATTCTGAACTGGGCATCATCATATTGAAAATACGGTGTGCGCTGGTGATTCTCGTCCAGGAAAATCTCAACCGAATCCTGATCCCATGGGTTGATACTATCTGTGATGATGTTTGGATCAGTGACATCGATTAGCAGATATAGATACTCACCTGACCACATTGCGCGAGCCACTGCCTCTGCACCTTCGGTCTGATTCAACCGTTTTACCTCAAATGGAACAGCCTTATTCCATAGGGCGTCTTTCTTCCCATCAATCTGAACAATTCCCTGCACAGCTTGTGCAGATTGGGGCATAGGTGCAAGTTGAATCACGCCGTATTTGCTTGTATCTTGTTCCTGAGATTGTGTTCGATCATTCCAGTACAGTGGATTATAAGGTTGTGTCCCACTTGCAGCGCCATCAGTCACACGGATATCCAAACCAACTTCATATCCTGAACCGACTTGTATACCACCCCATGGAATGTACAATTCAACCTGATATCCGGCTTTTGTCTCGCGTACACGATATGAACGCTGCTCCGCGCCCTCAGCTTTGCCCGACCGCTTAATGATTACGTGTCGGTCATCTGCTTCATAGGAAGTGGTCTTGCCATTATTGAGATCAACAAAGATGTCTACTTTGTCATTCACATCTGCATTCGCATCCTGAACATCCACAAGGATATACAAGTTACTTTGATCCCATAAGGTGCGGAAACTGGCTGATCCCGAAGAGTCACCCTTCAGTGGAGTAGACACCGCTTTGTTCCAGAGCGGATTTTGTGACTGTTTTTTGATATCCGGTTTACCCGAAAGTGAGACGGCTCTCTGTGTCAACACAGGCAAGCTGGATTCATCCACAAGTCCCCAGTATGCTTTTTTGGCCTTCAGGGCTGAATCAAACAGCATAGCCTGGTTGTTGTAAGACTTCTCATCTTGGAGTCCCCATAAGGTAACTGAAGAAATGTGATCTTTGTGTTTTTGGTACAAATCCAACAATTCCTTATATCGATACGCCTGTTTCACCGCAACTTCATCCGACATCTCTTCACCAAATGGAATTCCGCTATCCACATCCAGTTCCGTGATCTGAATATCCAATCCAAGTTCGACGAACATGTTGATCGTTTTTTCAATTTCGTCGATGGGCGGGGATTCCAGATTATAGTGGGATTGCAAACCCACTCCATCGATGAGTCCCTTCTCTTTCAGTCGTTTGACCAACTGATACATATGCTCTCTTTTCTCAGGGACTTCCGTGAAGTATTCGTTGTAGTATAATTTGGCATCCGGATCGGCTGCACGAGCAAATTCATAAGTTTTCTCAATGTAATCCGGACCGATTAGTTCATAAAAGGGACTTTTACGTAAACCGTTGGCATCACCATTGCTATCCGCAATCGCCTCGTTTACCACATCCCAGGCATAGATCTTACCTTTGTATCGGGTCATGACGGTTTCAACGTAATCCTGAATCCGGGCAAGCAGTAATTCTCGACTCGCAGGGTTACCCTGAGGATCCTTGAACATCCACTCTGCAGCATCAATATGCCACAACAACGCATGTGCGCGTACGCCCATACCATGCTCCTCAGCGAACTGAACATATTGATCGGCTGCCTCGAACTCATAAACACCTTCGGAAGGAGACATGTACTTCGGTTTCATCTCATAGGTTGCGGTCAAGCTGTTAAAGTGTTTGGTGAGCAGTTGTCCATATGCGCCTTCCAACTGCCAGCGATACACCGCTGCCCCAATGGGAAAATCATCTTGATACAGGTCTTCCAGAGACAGAATCTCTTCTTCTATCTCCAGTTGCTCGGCCAAAGTAAAAGATACATCGTCCACATAGAACGATAACGTATCTACACTATCTTCAGAGATGTAGGGTGTTTCGATAAACAAATTCAATTCAGTGGGATCATCGCTATACTGAAATTTTCCGGTGATCTTGTGCCATGTATTCCATTCTGCTTTGGTAATCTTCACGCTACCTATCGGGTTCCAGCTTTCGGCAGTTGTTTTTTTATATGTGGTGAGCTGTAGTGTTTGATCCGTGGTGGGCTGCTGGGTAAGTCTTACATATGCCATAATTTCATACTCTTGGTTACGCTCAAGCAGATCCTTCATGGATAGCATTGGTCCATGATAGGAGCGCTCACGGTTGGAAACTAGCATACTAGACTGGCCTTCGTGTGCTTCCTGTTGTGTCACTGTCAGCCTTTCGCTACCGATACGTGGAGTCCATCCCTGAAGTGTACCGTCTTCAAAGTTTGTGCTCAAATGACTTTCCTCCACTTCTGTAACTGCCTTGGATGCATGTGAGACATTCGAAAATGGAAGCATGGCGAGTACCAGCACAAGAACCAAGGCTGTTATATTCCATTGACCTAACCGTTTCATACAATTCCTCCTCATGATTTGGTCTAAGTATTTCTGAACGGATTAACATCCAGATAAATAGATTATAGTTATTTGGATAGCGCTTACATATAACAAATTTCCAATAATCATAATAAAAAGTTATCATTTGGTAATCTCATGTGAGTTTAGGAAGCTGGAGTTCGTTCGCGTGGAATATCAAAAAAGCCGCTACATATTTGCAAAAATAAAAGACCGTTTCCCGATAAAATACGAGAAAACGGTCATAGTTAAAAAGTATCTTTTTTCCTGTCTGCTAACAGGCATATAAACATGCTGGAAATCAAGGGCGTCAGATATTCAAAGAATCGCTTTCCCCAAAAATAAGGGAATATAACTTTAACTTTGTTTTATAATCGTCCCTCGTCACCCTGTTCCTCCTGCACAATTCGTGCAATGTGAATCATCAAATATAATAATTCCTCGTTTGATATGGAGATGTCCAGCATATTCTGCACGTAGGTTTTGATCATCTCCGCGCATTTGTATTCAAGCGGATGCTCCTTCACCATGTGTTGAAATATAAAATCTTTCGCCGAATTGCCTAGACGCCCTTCTTGTAAACGCTGGATGAAGAATTGCAGATGTGTGACGAGTCTCACATAATGGATAGAATTTTTGTTCAATTGCATATCAAAGGTGTATTGAATCAGGTTAAAAATATCTTTTAACATCTTAACGGATTGCATCGTGCGCTCCATATTCTGTTCATGCGTTTGGGCATTCACAAAATGAAAAGCGATATTCCCTGCTTCTTCTTCCGGCAGTTCAATACCCAATTCTAGATTCAGCATCTGAACGGCTTCAAGGCCCAGTTCGAATTCGACAGGATGAAACCTCTGGATCTCCCATAACATGCGATTCTGTAATGCTACACCTTTTTTCCATCGTTCAATGGCAAACGACAAGTGATCCATTAGCGTAAAGAAGATTTGGTCGTCAAGAGACAGCTTTTCTTTTGCATTGGTAATCAGTTTGTTTATGACATTCACATGTTTTTCTGGCATGTTTTCGATGGTTCGTACGTAAGCCAGGGCAGACGGATTATTTTGCAGAATGAATCGTTTCTGGATATGCTCCTCATCGAGTCGCTCGCCGACTTTGCCTTTGAATGCCAACCCTTTTCCCATGACAATCATCTCTTGTCCTTGTTCATCTTTGGTCAGAAGCAAGCTGTTATTTAATATTTTGATTACTCTCATGAATTCATCACGATCCTTTATTCTTTCGTGACCGCCTGATCCGAATTTCCGATACATCTGCCATTCTGTTTAATGACCTCTTGATACCACGAGAAGCTTTTCTTCTTCAAACGCTTCAAGTCTTTCAGATCCTGTTCACCGCGGTTTACATAGATCATTCCATAACGTTTCCCATACCCCTGATGTGTGCTTACCACGTCAATAACGGACCAAGGGCAATAACCAATCACATCTACTCCATCCGTTAGAGCCAGTCTGATCTGTTCCAGATGTTTCTCGATAAAATCAATCCGGTACGTATCGTTAATGGTGTAATCTGCCTCCAGTACATCTGGGGCTCCTATACCATTTTCCGTAATTAAAATCGGGAGACCATATCGTTCACATACCTTACGCAATGTCAGCCTTAGGCCAACCGGGTCAATGACCCAGCCATATGTCGTTTTTTCCGTATAAGGATTCTCCGCGGCCCGGTATACTCCCTGCTCGCCAAGCATAATTTGCTGATCACCCGCACGAGCTGTAACATCCGACGCATCACCCATACTGGCGGCAATGGTTGCCGTCGAGTAGTAGTTGATTGCTATCAGATCGGGGCGGCCAGACTGGATATCTTCCATGTCACCCTGCTCAATAACCGGCTCGATGCCGCGTTCCTGTAAATAACTCCAGAATAATGGATTATACCGTCCCCACACCGATAAGTCGAGAAAACCCCATCCACGAATCGTCTCCCAGTTATGAGCAGCGATTGCATCGGCTGGTCTGGAGGTTGCCTGGTACATGGATGTCATGTTTAATGCAGGACCAATCTTGCCTTGCGGGAGCATATCATGGAATAGTCGCATCGTTCTACCTTGAGCTACAAACATGTGATGATTTTGCTGATACAGTTCCTTACTGGAAGGCAGACGTCCGCCTTTTGGTGTACCAATAGCACCGGGATGGAGAATCATCGTATTTTGCTCATTAATGGTCAACCAATATTTCACTTTATGCCCGTAATGCTCAAACAAGATACGCCCATACTCGACAAAGGCATCGATCGTCCCCCGGTTGTTCCATCCTCCGGTTTTCTCAAGCTCGTAGGGTAAGTCGAAATGGTACATGGTCACAATGGGTTCAATACCATGGAGCAGCAATTCGTCAATTAATTGGTGATAAAAATCAAGTCCCTTCTCATTAACAGCCCCTGTGCCTGAAGGTAAGATTCGAGTCCATGCAATTGAAAAACGGTATGCTTTGAGGCCCAGCTCTGCAAAAAGCTTCACGTCTTCTCTGAATCGGTGATAGTGATCGCTTGCAACTGTGAAATCGGCGGTTCCAGCCGGATGATCACACATATCGATGACGGACAGGCCTTTGCCATCTTCGTTCCAAGCTCCCTCCACTTGATAGGCCGAGGTAGAGCCTCCCCACAGAAATTCATTGGGGAATGGTTTGATGTGTTGATATAACATCTCAAACACTCCTTCATTTTAAATGTTGATCAAGATATGTGACGGACCATATTACGGTTGTTACGAAAGGTGGATAATCGTCGCTCCAACCTCCACAGGGCTCTGTTTCTCCAGCTTAATGTCCGGGAAACGATCCGAATTGGCGATAATGATCGGGGTTATGACTTCATACCCTTCCGCCTTGATGGCATCGATATCAAAGCGGATCAACAAGTCACCCTGTTGTACCCGATCCCCTACTTTAATGGAAGAGTCGAAATGTCGCCCCTTCAGGTTGACGGTATCCACTCCAATATGAATGAGCACCTCTTCTCCATCATAACCGTTTAATTTGACCGCATGTTTGGAGTCCATGAAAGCCGTAACTTCACCTGCGATTGGTGCATACAGTTCTCCTTTGGCAGGAATAATGGCAGCACCCTTACCCAGTAATCCCAAAGAGAAGACATCGTCTGGTACACGGTCTAGATGGACTAATTCCCCTTGCATCGGGCTGGCGATCGTAAGTGGGCGTAATTCATTTTGGCTCAGTACATTTGCATTTGTTATTGTAGAAGACTGTGTGTTTGGGCTGTTGTCTTGAACAGGCTGCCCGGAAAGTGTCTTGTCATCGTTAACGTTGGTATTTCCTTCTTCTTCATCGTCCACTGGATCTTCAAAACCAATGATCCATGTCAGAGCAAAGGTAACGATAAAAGCGATGAGACAAGTCACAATGGCATGAACGATGTTCATCGGATTGCTGCCAATGAATGCAGGTAACGCGGCAAGACCCGGAGAAACGAAGGCATAACGTACTAATCCAGTCAGACCAGCATATATCCCTGCTACACCACCACCAATCATTGCGGCAATTAAGGGTTTCTTCAGTTTCAAAGTTACACCGTACAAGGATGGTTCCGTGATGCCCAGTACGGCGGTGAAACCGGATGAAGCAGCGAGCTGTTTCAGTTTTTTGTTTTTTGTTTTTAATGCTACAGCAAGGGTGGCCCCACCTTGAGCAATATTGGACGCGAGCATTCCCGGACCGTTGATCATTTCATATCCATTTTTGGTTAGTTGGCTAGTTGCAATCGGCGTCATCGCCCATGCAGTGCCTGTTACGATCAGGAATGGTTGCAAAGTTCCCATTAACAAAGGAATCAGCCAACTGGCTCTGGCATTAATCGCTTCTGCACCCATGGCAACCAGATCATTCAGGTACGTTCCGAAAGGTCCAATCGCCACCAATGCAAGTGGTGCTGTAATCAACAGCACAATCATTGGTTTCGTGAAAAATTTGATCATTGAAGGCGATACCCGATCCGCGAAACGTTCAATATAGGACATGAGCCAAACGACGATAATAATCGGCAGCACGGAGCCCGCGTAATCGGTTAGTCGAACTGGAACACCGATGAAAAACACGTCTTTTCCTTCCGCCATAAGGGCGCTCCATCCGGGGTGTAACAACACGCCGGCAACTGTCATCGCCAGAATGGGACTAGTTTCAAATTTAATGGAAGCTCCATAAGCCAGCAGAATAGGCATGAAATAAAAAGCCGCGTCCGCAATGGTATTAAGGATATAGTAGTTTTGGCTTTCCGTCGTTACAAGGCCTGTCAGCACAAGTACGGCTAATATCGCTTTGATCATACCCGCGCCAATGATTGCCGGAATGACCGGAGTAAATGTCGTTGAGATTACGCTGATGAATCTGGAGATCCAACTCTGTTTTTGTTTTGGTCCGTTATTTTTGCCAGAAGCCGATTTGGAGTCCGCACTTCGGGTTGCAGAACCCATCTGTTGAGTGATAACACGATAGACCTGTTGCACCTCATTGCCCACGACAACCTGGTATTGCCCGCCATTATTCACAACGGTAATGACACCTGGAAGTGCTTTAAGCTTTTCTGTCTCTGCTTTGGAGATGTCGTGCAGTTCGAACCGCAGTCGGGTTGCGCAGTGCGTAAGCCGGGCGATGTTGTCTTTTTTTCCAACCAACTCCGTAATCTCTTGTCCCAATTTGCGATAATCCATACGTTTGCCTCATTTCTGAATTTGGATATAAAAAAAGACCAAAACGATATGCTTCCCCTACTCACATAAGGAAAATGCAAAATCATTTTGGTCATGCCTGCTTTACCAGTAACAGCCAAACACTGCTAATATTCAATTCGTTATCGATGTAAACGTTTACTGGATCATAATATCACACAATAAATTAGTTAGCAATCACTTTATTCGACATTTTTCTGCATTTTGATATGAAAATTTTTCTCCATCTGCGACCCTAAGAATAGCTCTAAATAATTAATATTGAGTAAAAAATTTCATTTAATTGATAAATAAGTATGATTTATGTTAAGTTTTATTTAAATAATGATAGATTGACTATCATTATTTAGTGATTTTCAATCTACTTAAAAGGATGGCGAGGAGACATGCGGACTGATAACAGATCGATCGTTATTCATCAGGTATCGAATTTAGAGACAACTGAAGAACTTTGGAATCCATATGCTTACTATGAGGACATGCTGGAGAATCATCCCATTTATTTTGACGAGGAGCAGCAGGTATGGAATCTGTATCGTTATGATGATGTCAATACCGTTTTAACAGACTGGAAACGGTTCTCCAGTGTACGTAAACGGAGTGTATCCCCGGTTCCACCGGTAGTTACCCGAGTGGACATCAATTCTGTCGATCCCCCTGTTCAACGTGATATTAGAAAGTTAGTCTCTAGTGCCTTCACCCCACGTCAGTTAAAAACCTGGGAGCCTCAAATTGCGGCTATCGTTGATGAGTTAATGCTTGAGATGAAGGCAAAAGATGATGTGGACATCGTTCGAGACTTAGGGGTCCCACTTCCTGTTACTGTCATTGCCGATCTGCTTGGGGTGGAGAGGCAACACCGCGCACAGATCAAAGCCTGGTCTGACATGTTATTTTTCCCCAATGCTGCAGGTAATGAGCAGGAGCAGATAAATGCGAAGTATGCGGCTATGCAGGAATTTAACGAATTTTTGCTCCCCATTGTTCAGCAGAAGAGAAAGCATCCTGCCGAGGACATTATTTCCGATCTCACACTTGCCGAGCTGGATGGGGATCAGCTGACCGATGAAGAGGTTGTTACCTTTAGCTTGGGGCTGCTTGCTGCTGGGAACGAAACTACGACCAACATGATAAACAGCCTGTTCTACAGTTTTATGTATGATCAACCCGGAATCTATCAGGATATTGCCGCAGATCCAGAGTTGATAGAGAATACCGTGGAAGAATCATTAAGGTATCGTTTTCCAACGACACTGGATCGTGTGCTAACAGAGGATACGGACATCCTGGGCGTTCCTATGAAAAAAGGAGACGTTGTGTTAACCTGGCTGGGTGCAGCGAACAATGACCCTAGACATTTTCCCGAACCTTCCCGCTTTGATATCTACCGTCCCAACAGCAATCGTCATCTAGCCTTCGGCAAAGGACCTCACTTTTGTCTGGGCGCTCCATTGGCCAGGCTAGAGGGCCAACTGGTGCTGAGAGGGTTCGCGAATCACTTTTCCGATATTACTGCAAAAATCAAATTTGATGCGGTAAGCCAGCTCTACCCGGGTACACAAACTCTTCAAAATCTGCCGGCCATCTTAACACCCAAGCTTTTTTGAACTAATTGTATCAACATAAAAGTGCCCTTACACACAAGCGATTGGCTGTGTGTAAGGGCAACTTTATGTTATTATGCCTTTCTTCTATCTTCAAGCTCTCTAATAATGGTTGGATATTCCTTGTCCAGCTTGTTTTTATAAAGGAATACTGCTAGAAGAATGAATACAACAATCGGGACGTATATATTCAACGCAATGATGGCCTGCTTGGCTCCTTCTCCTTGGGTTGTGGCTTGTTCAACATATCCTCCCAGTGCGAGGAACCATCCAATCATAGCTGTACCAATGGCTGTGCCTACTTTTGAACCGAAACCGATTACACTATTCGTCAAACCAACGAGTCTTTTGTTAAATTTCCATTCACCGTATTCAATCGTGTCTGTAACCAGTGCTCCACCTACTGCCATGAGTGGAATCGTACCAAGCGTTTGGAAGATTGAACAGATCAGACCCAATGTAATGCTCTCTGGAGCGACTAACCGAACAGCTGCTCCGAGGAATCCGATAACAATACCGCCAAGGGCCGTGGCACGCTTGCCGTAACGTTTGATAAACGGTCCGGATAAGGCAAATCCGATAATTACGGGAATCAAACCAATAGCGCCCATGATGCCGATCAGGCTGACATTACCCCAAATGTACTTGGCATAATAACTTCCTGCTGCTACACCCAGAGCAAACAAAATGTTGGCGAGAGCCATTACGAAGAACATGTACACCCAGTATTTATTGGCAAAAAGCAATTTCAGTCCTTCACGAATCGGCGTTTTATCCTGAAACATACCGAGTTCGTCCAGTTGAACATTATTGTACTTTTCTTTATTGGACAGGAATGCAATGAAGATCCCGATTGCTGCAACACCAGCAAAAATTGCTGCGAGCAACGTCCAGTCACTTCTGCTATTCCCCATGGCTGTAACGACTGGAACAAATGCAACGGCAACAACCATACCTGCCAAATACCCGCTGCTTGAACGGATGATACCCATTAAGGAACGCTCGTAACTGTTACGCGTTGTTAACGCCATCAAGCTGGTATATGGAATCGAGGTTGGAGTGAACACCAAAATGTAGAACACAAGATTCGTAATAATCGCATATATGATTTTGCCTGTGGAACTTATATCCGGCACGGAAAACATTAAGAATAATGAGATGAACATTGGAATGGTCATCCATAACAACCAGGGACGGGCTTGCCCATATTTGGTTTTGGTTCGATCTACCAGTACACCCATACCGATGTCTGCAAACGCATCCAAAACTTTGGTCAGCAGCATTACTGTACCGACTACAGCGGCAGATACACCAACGACATCCGTATAATAATACGTGATCAAACCTAACAATCCACTTGAAATGTTTAACCCGAACTGTCCCATTGAATCACCAATTAACTTTTTCGTTGGTATTTCCCGGGGTGGCTGAGTCGGCGTATTATCTACTTTAATATGCTTCTCATTCACTGCAACTCCCATAACACTCGCCTCCGTTACTCTTCATGTTGAATTTCTCTTCCTCTTCTATACTTTCATTTTATGTCCTGGCACATATAACAGATATAGCGCATTGTTAAGATCAAATAACGCAATCCAAACAGAAAGTATTGCTGCTGTTTGAACGACAAAAAAACTGATTCAGGTATGCTGAATCAGTTTTTTGTCTTTATATTTTATGCACGATTCTTATGAATAAAATGAAACGAAATAGATCAGGAATCTGCTTTAAAATCGCTAGAAACATGATCGAAAGACTTGCTGTTCATCCTTAAAGTGTCAATCCACCGTCTGCTACAATGATGGAGCCTGTCATATAACTGGAGCCGTCCGATGCCAAGAATGCAACGAGTTCAGCAAGCTCCTCCGGCTCTGCAAAACGCCCAATTCTCATATTCGGGAATTCTTCAGGCATGTAGTCGCTCTCTTGCAACATTTGTGGAACAGCTGCGGTCAGCGTAGTGGCTACACCCCCAGGGCAGATGGCATTCACACGAATGCCTTTTCTGACGTACTCAATCGCTGCGGCTTTTGTCAATCCAGCAACACCGTGTTTACTCGCTGTATAAGCGGCCAGACTATGCTCAGCGCGAAGTGCTGTTGTTGATGCGGTATTAATCACGTGGCCATAGCCTTGTTGAACCATCACGTTGAGAGCGTGCTTCATCCCCAGGAAGATCCCTTTCAGGTTAACGTCGATGATTCGTGAGAAATCGTTTAGAGACGTTTCGTGAAACGGTTGGAACTTCTGAATGATGCCTGCATTGTTGAACGCGACATCGATTTTACCAAATGTTTCAACTGCTTTTTGAATATAGTTTTTTACATCCTCTTCCTTGGATACATCGGCTTGAACAAAAATCGCCTCGCCATCTTGTTCTTTCACAAGCTCAAGTGTCTCTTCCCCTGTTGTTACGTTGTAATCCACCAGAACAAGCTTTGCTCCTCTCGATGCCATCAACACTGCACTTGCTCGGCCAATACCACTGCCAGCGCCTGTGATGGTAATCACTTTGCCTGCCAGCGAATCGGATTTGAGGTTCATAGCTTTGCTCGTTTTAGGAGCCGCTGCGGATTCGAAGGTTACGTTAGCAAGATCCGCTTTCAGTGCGGACAAAATGTCTTCTGGCAGATCAACCTGTGGAATGGCTGCGAGCTGGTCCAGCGTAAAATGGGAAGCCATTTTGAATGATGGCTCGTTAATGAATTCAGGCAGATGTTTGGTAAGCAATGCTGTTGCTTCATCATTATTCAATAGTTCCGAAATTTTAATGTTATCATTGTAAGTTGTCATAGTTGTTTCCTCCAGATTCTCTTTTTGATAGTTTAACTATTATATTGGTATAAATACTATCATTCCATGTCGATTTTTGCAATTCGTCGTTTTAATAGATTTGGAACGAATCCGAAAATGGTTAAAGGGTCATCCTGCTTCTGCTGTGTTGCCTTCAGGTTTTATCACTGAAATAGTCTTTAGCCCGTCGTTAAGCTGCTTCTGCTCTTCCTCAGTCAACAGGTCCCCGCCATAACTCAAAATCGTACGAAGTGGCACTCCCATCGCATCAGGATGTGGAGTTTCCCCGATTTCAGGGATAGCGGCAAGAATCAGCTTTTTACATTGATCGTTGTTCCATAAATGACCCAGCTTCACATCGAGACTGTACTCGTGGACCTCTTCATCGAGAACAGGATCAATAGAAGAGGGAAATTCGCCAAACACACTGCTGACCCACCGTGTACATAGACCAAACCATTGGGCAACGGCAGGTTCAACCATACTCTGGAGACCCGAGGATGTTAGTGGACGGGCAAGGGACAGCCCATGGGTACCTGTAGGGAAAATATGCATTTCAAATGGAATATTCTTGCGGTTAAGCGCATCGGCAAACGAAAGGGAATTCTGTACAGGTACACGTCTGTCGTCAAACGTATGGAATAGGAACGCTGGTGGTGTAAGCTCGTCCACCTCCTGATCAACGCCTGGAACGGGCGCAGGGAAAATAGCACTCATCTCCTCCAGAATACAAGGATAACCAAGAATCATCGCATTAGGCCGAGTGGAACCCATCGTCCCCAACGCTGCAGCAAGATGGCCCCCTGCGGAGAAGCCGCATACCGCTATTTTTTGAGGATCAATGCTCCAGTCCGCACTGTTGGCCCGTATGAGAGTCAACGCTTCCTCCGCATCGTTCAATGGTTTCGGAAATACAGCATGCTGATTGAGCGAATATCGCAGAATGAAGACCTGGTAACCTTCAGCCAGAAAACCCATGGCAACGGGCTCAGCCTCTCGATCAGAACAAGCTCTATACCCTCCACCTGGAAGCACAAGTACCGCTGGCCGCTGTTTAATATTTGGCATCTCGGGTGAAGAATCCAGCAGGTAGGCGGTCAATGTGACGTTTGTATTGCTCAGGGTAACCGATTGTATGTTCATTTAAAATCTGTCTCCTTAACTCAGTGGATTGGCAGGGCTAAAAGGATACTTCTATTGTAGATTTCAAGTGAGACGATCGACTATAACGCGATGCAAAGATCGTGTAGCGTAATTCAAGCCCATTGCAGTCAAAGACAAAGAAAAAACCGCGAAATCGCGGTTAAGTAAGGCTATCCTGTCTTATAACGAATTATTGTAATTGGATTAAAAGGAAACCGGAAAATCGTACAGTCCGCGAATAATCATGCCTGGACGCCATTCCAGTGAATCAGGCTGTGTCTTAAATTGAATATCCGGAATTTTACGAAGCAATGCGTTAATAGCGATCTCTCCTTCAAGTCTGGCGAGCGGGGCTCCAAGACAAAAATGAACACCTTTACCAAAGGCAATATGATGATTGACCTTCCGTGTGATATCAAACGCATCCGGGTCAGCGAACTGATTCTCATCCCGGTTGGCTGAGGAAAAGGAAACAAAGAGCATGTCCCCCTTACGGATATGCTTGCCCCCGAATTCGACATCCTCTGTAGCCCAGCGAATATTACTCACCTCAGCAGGCCCGTTATATCGCAAGATCTCTTCAATAGTGGGTCCAATCATGTCTGGCTTCTCCAGCAGCAAACGCTTCTGCTCCGGATTTTCGAGCAAGGCCAGTATACCGTTGCCAATCAGATTTACAGTGGTTTCATGCCCTGCAATGATGAGGACAAAAACAAGGGCATACAACTCCTGTTCGGACAATACGTCCCCTTCCTCTTCTACATTGATGAGGTCACTAATCAGGTCCTCCTGAAGAGATTGTCTTCGTTCTGCAATGAGCTTCTGCAAATATTCGACAAAGGCACGCATGACTTGATCACTCTGTTCACTCATTTCTGGGTTATTGAAACCTTCCATAATTGTATTGGACCATTCACGGAACTGCTCTTGATCCTCGTGAGGAACCCCTAACATCTCACAGATTACAATGATTGGCAGAGGAAAGGCGTAGTCCTCGATCAGATTCATTTCTCTTTTACCTGTGGCGAGTACACCATCAAGCAAATCTTCACTAATTTCATGGATGCGACCTCGGAGACGTTCAATCATACGTGGTGTAAAGGCCTTCTGGATCAACCTTCTCAACCGACGATGGTCCTCTGGCGTCACACTAAGCAAGTTGCGAGAGATAATCTCCTGATGCGTTGGGACTGAGCCGTCAGCTTCTCCCATGTACGGAGAGTTGGTTACAAAGCGTTTGTTGTCCTGCAAAATGGCAGAAGCATCATCGTAGCCAGACACTAACCAGGCAAAGTGACCGCTCGGCAGAAGAAAACGGTGAACCGGATCTTCTGTACGCAACTGTTCATATACCGGGAACGGATTTTGAATAAACGTTCTATCCATAAAATCAACCTTGGACTGGGGATCGTTTTTGCTCTCGTTTGTAAACATCATAACGCCTCCTAAATGATAGAGTGGATATCAATACAATATAGATTCTATCATTTCACCAATTCGCTTTCAAATTTTGATAAATTACTCATTTTCTGCTAATCAAAGATGCACACAAGATCAACTTGTGTGCATCGGGATGAGATGATTTGTATTTAAAGAAACGTCATTGTGTTTCGTTTTCGTATCAACCAACAATGATTTATTCTAAACGAGTTGAATGGTCTCCAGCTTGAGATCGAGCTGGTCGAGTTCTTCCTCTGGCGTACTGAACGAAGGATAGCTGGATAGCTCACGCAGGCTTGCTTCCCCCATCGGGCCAATTGTTCCCGGGTCCAGCGAAGCAAGCATCGGTGAAAGCTCGTTCAGCATGCTGCGACTTTCGTCATTACGAAGCAGCACATTCAGCGGGGTTCGCGTACTTAACGTTTGTTTGTAAGGAACAGACGGTACATAGCTGAAATCATACGTGCCACTCACCACTTCGATGATCACTTCATCTTCACCCTGAACAACAGTCAGACCTGCATCCGAAAGTGTAATTCCGTTTATCATCACCTGATCAACCACGGCACGTGGCAGCTTGATCGTTGCTGTTGCATTAAACGGAACAGAGAAGCTTAAATACAGCCTGCCTGCTTCGTCAAATTTCCATTCACTGCGATAAGTTCCTGCTGTGGTGTCAATGCGGGCTTTGGTCCACTGGATTCTGAAATCAGGCATCGGTGCCAGCAGTGCATGGCGGAAGCCAGGCCGATCCTCTACTGGACTGATCCCCGCCATATGACGATACATCCATTCAACAACGGCACCGTAGGCATAGTGATTGAGCGAGTTCATACCATTTTCACTGATTGTACCATCTGGCAAAATGGAGTTCCAACGCTCCCAGATTGTTGTTGCTCCCATATTGACCGCATATAACCAGCTTGGATAATCATCATTGAGCAGAAGTGTATAGGCGATATCATTGCTGCCATGCGCTGACAGCACTCGGTTTAAATAAGGCGTACCTACAAAGCCGGTTCTCAGATGATTTTGATCTTTTCGTACACGCAAGCGAATAGCCTCTGTAGTCCGTGCCTTATGTTGTTCAGGAACGAGATCCATATACAACGCTACAGCGTATGCGGTCTGTGTATCTACTGCCAGACGTCCATTTGCAGTAAAGTATTCCTTCAGAATTGCAGCTCTAACCTCTTGCGCCAACTGCTCATAGGATGCGGCAAGATCATGATGACCAAGTACCTTGGCAGCCTTGGCTACGATATCTGAAGAATAGGCATAGTAGGCTGAGGCAATAAAGTAATTATCTGTTCCCCCCATCGGAGAGTTCGGATCATCCCCATCTAGCGCGAGCCAGTCACCAAAGTGAAAACCTACCGTCCACAAACGTGTACCACCGGATTCGTCATCTGAATGCTTGATATAATCTACCCATGCCTTCATGCTGTCAAACTGCTGCTCCAGAATGGACTGGTCCCCGGAATGCAGGTACGTATTCCAAGGAATAATGGTTGCCGCATCTCCCCAGGCGCTGGACCCTCCGCCCTGCACACGTCCAACCGGAATGACCATCGGAACCATACCGTTCCGATCCTCCTGTTCCATCCACAGATCATATCCATACTTGTTAAAAAAGGCATACGTGTCCATATTATAATTTGCTGTACCGGAGAATACCTGTGCATCCCCTGTCCAGCCCATGCGCTCATCGCGCTGTGGACAATCGGTAGGGGTATCTAGGAAGTTTCCCTTTTGCCCCCATAGTGCATTTTCGAACAAACGATTCACGCCAGCATGACTAGTTTCCAGATATCCCGTGCGCTCCATATCCGAGTAAACCACACAGCCTGTAAAGTCATTTAGATCCAGTTCGCCTGCCCAGCCTTCAACCTTAACATATCGGAATCCGTAAAATGTGAAATACGGACGAACAATAGCTTCTTCACCGTTTGCTGTATAGATATACTCCGCCTTAGCCGAGCGAAGGTTCTCCCGGTAGAAATTACCTTCCTGCAACACTTCGCCATATTGCAGATGAATGACCGTTCCGCTTGATGCCGTAGTACGGAATTGTAGCCAGCCTACCATATTTTGGCCCATATCAATGACCGTTTCGCCAGCAGGCGTGGTTAAAATTTCGATCGGCTTTAAGGTTTCCTTGATCACGACCGGGAGACTTTTTCTTGCTTGCAGGCGCTCATAGCCCAGATCACTTTCCCGAACGGTGAAAGTCTCGTTCGCTTCCAGCGTGGCATCATAGATTTCTCCGTCATAGATATTTCCGTCCAAGACATTCGAGCGGATGGCATGCCAGGACAGATCGGACGGAACAACGTCTTCTGTTCCATCCGTATACGTAATCACCAGCTCGGACAGCAATGCAAAATGATCACCATATAAATTGGCAGTGGTATCTCCTTCAAAACCAAATCGTCCCTTATACCAGCCATTCCCCAAACGAACATCTATCGCGTTGGCCCCTTCTTGCAGTAGGTCTGTAATATCGTAGGTTTGATACTGAAGCCATTTGTGATAGGCATTATAATGCGGTGCCAAGTATTCATCCCCAGCCTTGACTCCGTTTAGCTCCAACTCGTATACGCCCAAACCACAGATGTACGCACGTGCTTTGGCGATGGGACCTTTGACTTCGAACGTTTTTTGGAGGACAGGATGAATCGTCGGTTCCATCTCAGGTGTAATCCACTTTGCCGTCCATGGCTCATCTTGCTTCGCTGTTTCAAACCAAGCCGCTTCACTGGTCGCCTTTTCTCCAAGCTCATTCCATACTCGAACTCTCCAGAAGTAACGTGTCCGTGCAGCCAATTCCAGATCCGGCGAATACGCGAGCGAATCCATATCCTCTGTTATTCCGCTATCAAATACAAGCTCTGTAAAGGATTCATTTAGTGAAATTTCTACCTGTGCGGCGATCTGCGTTGTTGCTGTCGTATCCGTAACGGTATACGAAAAGGTTGGCTTGATTACCGCAAAACCGAGCGGATTAGTGATGTGATTTGTTTTCATATGAGTAATGTTCATCGATGAAACCTCCCGCTGTCGATTACCTTTCGGAACGTTTAACCATCCTGTTTTAAGGCTGAGTCTGTGCCGATTGGTACCATTCATTCACTTCTTTCGTGATCTGCTTTCCACCTGAATCCATCCATTTTTTCACAAACTCATCAAAAATGGTGAGTGGCTCCTCTCCATAAATAATGGAGTTGAAGGTGTCTAGTTCCATTTTTTGCAAATAAGTGTTTCGAGCTTGCATTGTTTTTGTCGGGGGCCCCTGAAACAGATTGACTCGATCAATCTGCCGCTGCCTTGTCTCTACAACGTTTGCCTTCATAATGGGATACTGCTTCTCATCCTTAGGGTCAATTCCCATACTGAACAAAATGGCGCGATCATGCGAGCTGAGCTCTTCTCCCTTGCCCATTCTCAGAAGAGCTGCTCTAAATCGGGAAGGGTAACTCGCATATTGTCCCATGAGGGTATATTTGAACGTTATCACTTTCCCCCCGGGAATATCGCGGCTGTCACTATCCACTGAACCATCCGGGTTCAGCACATAATCATATCCATTCTGATACGCACTCAGATACAACGGATTATCCGTCACGGTGGCCTCATACAGATAGTTCTGATACTTGAAAAAAGCTTGCAGGGCTTCTTCAGAAATGTCAGCGCTGATCATTATGGCCCCGCTGTAAGAGTTTCCTTTGAATCTCGCTGTGGTTCCGTCCATTCCTGCAGGAATCGGATAAGGTACAAACTCAGCCTTCGGATCCTTTTCATTAAGTTGTTGCAGCGGATAATCTCCAAACCAGCGTGGACCAGCAACCATGCCAACTTTGCCATCAATGATATTTTTATTGACCTGATTGAAGTCTTGCAGAGCTATGTTATTGCCCACATATCCTTTTTTCTTCCAGTCTTGCAGTTTTGCCAGCGCGCTTTTGATCTGAGGCTGGATACTTCCGTACACGAGCTTGCCCTGTGCATTCTTGCTCCATATACTTGGAATCGCTCCATACGCACCAAATACCCAGGATATGTCTCCTGTAGGCGAGGCCAGATACTGGTCCTTGATTGCAAAATCAATACCGTAGGTATCCTGTATGCCATTAGCGTCTGGATCATCAATCGTAAAGGCTTTCATTACCGTTTCCAGTTCGTCGAGATTGCTTGGTGCCTTCAGGTTCAGATGATCTAGCCAATCCTTGCGAATCCAGAGTACGGACTGCGTGGCTTGCTCCGTAATGATCGGAATCGCCATCCGTTTCCCGTCAATCTCAAAGGGCTTCCATGCCTCTGGCACTTCAGCCATAGCCGCTTTCCAGGTGGATGAAGCATATCGATCAAAGGCTTGTCCAGCGTCCAACAGTTTGCCTGAGATCATAAATCCATTGACCGTGTCCATGACATTGGATGAGAACACATCAGGTAACGTATTGTCGGCAGAGAGCATTAATCGAAGCTTCATATCGTAGTCATCGACAGGAGCACTCCATTTGGTCCGAATATCCACGCCAAGTGTTTCTCTGGCCCAACGGATATGGACATTATCTGCGGCGGTTTGGCCATTTTTGTAGATCGTGGTTGGATCATTCATTTTGACCGTTGTTACGATCACACCTGTTTTTACAGACTCGGGCTCCTGTGCTTTACCACTACATGCGGCGGTAAACAGAATCAAACAAGCAACAGAAAGAGACAGGTATATTTTGCTACAGCTCATGCGAAATGCGCTCCTTCTTCTAATTCATCTTCATCATATCGTGCCAGTTGTACAGTCGAAATAACGCTTTTCCAACATTGGATAATTCATTCTTAACCTTCATCTATATTACATTCCAAATCACTTGTATTTCATCCAATGCCAGCCTACAATAAGGTGAATTTACATCATTGGCAGGAGGCGTTGAGGGTTGCAAAAGAAATACAGGACCTTTATAAACATGGTGACCATTACGCTGATTATGCTTGTCGCCGTCCTGGTCATGTATACCTTCTCGGTTCAATCCAGTCTGGATACCGTTCAAAAGGATATCGAAACAAACAATCTCAATCGCGTGCAGTTTGTTGTTAACTCACTTGATCAGAGCATAAATCGGCTGAATATGTTATCCATCTCCATGGAAACGGACAATTCTATTGCCCTGCTGCGATCCATTGACGTGATGAGTTCCTTTGAACAGGTACAGTTGATTCAAAATGTTGCTGCGAGAGTTAATCTGCAAAGTCTGTCCGAGGGATGGAATAACAAAATATCGGTCTACTCGGTTCTGTTGAATCAATGGATCATTGCTTCGGAGTTAAATATGAAGACTCCCTCTGTAAATTCACTGAAATCAGGTTGGAACTATGATGCAGCTACAGCTAAATATTATAAATACAAGGTCAGTCCACAGATCATAATTCGGTTGGAGTTCCCGCGTAGCAATCTGGAGGATATGGTTGAGAACTCACATCAGGGCGAGAATGAGACGTTATTTTATAACCCTAACGAGCAGTTGATTACTCGCAAAGAGGCCAATCCCATTACCCCTCTTATCATGAAAGAGCTAACCGGTCATCTACAACCATCCTCCGGTACAAAAACCGTTTCGGTTAACGGAGCCCAGTACATTGTCAATTATGTGTACTCTCATCAGATCGGCTGGTATTTAATTGATTTTATGCCACTTGATAAAGCATTGCAGCCTATACGAATGACTCAATTCTGGTTTTACTCTGCCTGTGTCATGCTGTTTATGGCGGGTGTCACGATTATTGTTGTTCTTTTCCGCAAGGTACAGATTCCCATACTTGCTCTATTAAAAGGTGTTCGTCTTTTGAAGCACGGCGACTTCTCTTATCGGATTCAACGACAGAGCGGTAATGAATTTGATTACTTATATGGTCAATTCAACGACATGGCCGGACAGATTGAGGATTTGATTGAAAAGGTATACAAGGAAAAAATCGTCGCTCGTGAAGCGGTGCTGAAACAACTACAAGCTCAGATTAATCCTCACTTTTTATATAATTGTCTCTTTTTCATTAATAATATGACAAGATTGGGCAATGAGGAAGCGGTTACTGCGATGACTCAGAATCTGGCCGAATATTTCAGGTACACCACACGCCTTGATGAGCCGATGACCCATTTGGAAAAAGAGTTGGGCATCGTCCGTAATTACCTTGAGATACAGAGCTTACGCATGGACCGTCTCTCTTATCAGATCGAGCTACCGGACGAGCTAAGATCTGTCCCGATTCCCAAACTACTCATTCAGCCTTTGGTAGAGAACAGTATTATCCACGGCATAGAAACCAAGCGTGATTCTGGTTCCATCCAAGTCTCCGTTGAGCGTACGGAACAAGGGATTTGTATTGTGGTTGATGATGACGGGAAAGGCATGACGGAGGAAGAAATTAACGCACTTAAGGCAAGAATAGCCGAGCCACCTGTGGACACGATGGGATGCGCGCTTTGGAACATTGCAGAGCGTCTACGTATTCATGATGCTACCCATTCGGGTCTTCAGTTTGAACAGAGTCCCCTTGGGGGCATGCGTGTGCGATTAAAATGGTCGCTCGCAAAATCGTAGGGTAAAGAAAACACTGTATAATAGAACAATGCCTCTGATCATCACTTCGAGTGAAGGCAGAGGCATTGTTTGGCTTAATAGTAATTTTTCGATCGCCAATTGGCAGAATGAATCCTTGCGTTGACAGAAAAGAGTCTAGTTTGATAGCATAGTTTGAGTTCATTCCAACAAGGAGGTTTTTACAATAGAACCCCGTCAACGGCTTCAACAAGAGCGAAGTGACCTCAAAACAAGAAGACGAGCAGCTATAATTGAAGCAGCTAAAATTGCGTTTCTGAATAAAGGCTTCGAGCAAGCGACCATGCAGGATATTGCGGACGAGGCAATCCTGGGGGTGGCAACAATCTTCCGCTACTTTCCGCGGAAAGAGCAGCTTATTGTTGCCGTAGCATCAGATATTGTTCAGTCTGAGGTGCTGGTATTCTCCGATATTATCAGAGGTGAAGGCACCTGCTACGACAAGCTTGGCCGCCTTTTTGACTCGCTTATTTTTTTCCAGCAGGTGGAAAGCCAGCGAAGCTCCAAATTAATAGAAGCGTTTGAGTGTTACGTCGCAATGTCCAAGTCCCCGTTGGAGGATATCGAGATGTATCATTCTAACTACCAACAGATTATTATGCTTTGTGCAGAGCTGGCTGAGCTTGGTCAAAAGGATGGATCTGTTCGTAACGACGCCAATGTGGTTGAAACGATCAACACGATGATTAATGTCTTTGGCAACTTCTCCAAAAAAACAGCGATGCTCCATGGCATTGAAGCCTTTCAAACAAAAGTGGACGAAGCCGAGCAATTTAATATCCTAAAGAACATATTTTTGGATCATCTCAAGCCCTGAACAGTGGCTCCGATTTTAAGATATAACTGATAGCTATGCTATGAGGACCGCTGTGAGAGCAGATAGAGCAACCTCCTTCGATGATGTGCACATGTTGAATGGAGGTTTGTTCCTGGATGAAGTTGCGGACCCACTCCGCCTTCTCTTCCTCTAATGTTTGGGCGATAATGACCTGCGCGTGATCAATACGGTGGATCTGACTCAACATGTCATCTAACAACTTGTTCACGACTTTGTCCTTGCTGCCTCTGTATTTGACTCCGGCATGAACCAGTCCATCTCGAACATACAAGCCCGGTCGAATTCTCAGCAAGCTGCCCAGCATATGCTGAATGCTGCTGACTCTTCCTCCCCGATGCAAATAATCCAAATTATCCACAAGCACATTTAGTTGTACCTCATGACGTACTGCTTCCAAAGCCTGAGCGATGGTTAGTGCGCTCTTCCCTTCCCTAGCCATCTGCACTGCAAGCAGTACATGCATTGCGGTGCCTGCCGATACATTGAGAGAATCCACCACTGTTACTCTGCCCGGGGGGAACTCTCTGGCCGCACTACATGCATTCTGATACGTAGATGAAAGGTGAGAGGACATACTGATGCATAGTATATCTTCTCCATTTTCAATGACCGGGCTGAAAGCCTTCATAAAATCTGCCGGTGGAGGAGCCGCCGTTTTGGGCAGCTCTTCATATAATTCGACCATGTTATACATCTCTTGTGGAGTGATTTCGATCCTATCCAAATACGATTTTTGCTGGAAAACGATATATAGTGGAATAATCCCGATATCATACTTTTCTACCCATTCCTTGGGTATATCAGAGATACTGTCTGTGAAAATGCGAACATTAGCCATTGGACTCCTCCTGCTCAACGTGTTTTATGATATATGAGAAGCAAACCACGTTTTATTTGTTGTCATTACTCGAGGTATTGGATGAGTGATGTCCTTGCGCCTCTTTCATCACAGATTCTCCCTCAATATCAATGTTAGGTAACAAACGATCCAACCATTTTGGCAAATACCATGCACTCCGACCCATGAGTGTCATCAGCGCTGGAACAAGGGTCATTCTTACGATAAATGCATCAACAAGGATACCAAACGCCAGCGCAAGTCCCATCGATTTGATAATTGTATCCCCTGCAAAAATAAAGCTGGCAAATACTGCGATCATAATCAATCCGGCAGCCGTGACTACAGGACCGCTATGGGTTATACCGCTTCTTACCGATTTCACAGCATCTCCGGTGTGCGTATAATCCTCACGCATCCGGCTCACGAGAAATACCTCATAGTCCATTGCCAGACCAAACAGAATACCTGTAACCAAAATTGGCAGGAAGCTTAGTACAGGTCCTGGCTCAGGGATTCCGAAGAAACTTCCCAGATAGCCATCCTGTATGACCCAGACAATAAAGCCGAGCGTTGCACCCAGAGTGAACAAAAATCCGGCTACAGCTTTGATGGGAACGAGAATGGAACGGAATACAAGCATGAGCAGAACAAAAGCAAGACCAACAATCAACAAAGCAAACTTTGGTAAAGCTTCGGACAACTTCTCTGAAATATCGATATTAACGGCCGTTCCACCTGTAACCATGATCTCGACATCATGATCCTTGAGGACCTGCTCTGCCTGATCACGAATCGTTTGAACAAGTTCGGTTGTTTTAATATCATTCGGTCCTGATTTGGGTAACACCGTAATAATCGCCGTAGCACCTGAAGGACTTGGGATCTGCGGAGCTACAGAGGCTACATCCGGAAGTTTGCTGATGAATGTGGTTGCCTTTGTAATGTCTGCCTGTCCCTCCTCACTGTTTGCAGCCTTGGCAACGACGATGAGCGGACCGTTAAATCCTTTGCCGAAACCTTCGGAAAGCAGATCATAACCTCGGCGTTCTGTCGTTTCTTTGGATTTCAGACCATTATCGGGTAGGCCAAGCTGCATATGTGTGAATGGAACGGTACACACCGCCAGAATCGCAATACACAGAATGGTTGTGAGCCATGGCTTGCGAGTAACCATTTTGCCCCAACGATTTTCTGCTTCGGCAGATTTTTTGCGACCAGACCACTTGCGCAGCCATTTGTTCTCACGAGCAGGATGGATGCGATCTCCTGCTGCTGCCAGCAGCGCCGGGGTAAATATAATAGCGATCAATACAGCGACCAGTACACTGATTGCCGCAGCGAGTCCCATCATGGTGATGAATGGAATCTGTACAACGGACAGCCCTACGAGGGCGATAATAACGGTTAAGCCTGCAAATACAACGGAGCTGCCTGCGGTTGCATTAGCTTGTGCAATAGCGGTAGTCCGATCATAACCTGCGGCCAATTGCTGCCGATATCTGGACATAATGAACAAGGCGTAATCGATCCCTACCGCAAGTGCCAGCATAACAGCCAGCGTAATCGAGAATGAAGCCATCGATACTGTGTTGGAGCCGATGATGATAATCATGATTCCTATGCCAAGCCCAACAACCGCAGTCAAAATGGGAAGTCCTGCGGCAAGGAAAGACGTAAAGGTGAACGCCAGAATCACAAATGCAATCAGGATACCAATCACCTCGGACACGCCGCCAATTTCAATCTCTGAAAAGGCTACGCTTCCTGCAAGTTCGGTTTGAACACCCTTACCACGTAGCGTATTGACAACATCAAGGATATGCTCTTTGGACGTCTCACTTACATCTGCGGCTGGCTGCGTATATGTAATATCCGCATAACCAATCTCTTTGCTTGCACTGATCGCTCCCCCATCATAGGGGTTAACAACGGCTTTTACAGAGGAATCGGACGTAACCTCTTTCAGCGCTGCGAGAATTGCTTTTTGGGTGGCATCGGATTCAAGCGTGCCCTTCTCCGATTTAAATACCATTCGAAGCTGTCCACCGTCATCTGATGACGGGAATTCCTGCTTCAATACATCAGCCGCCTGTTCGGACTTTGTTCCGGGAATCGTCATCTCTCCGGTAAAGGAGGTTCCCAGCCCCATGCCGATTGCTGCCAACAGCAGCAGGATGACAAGCCCTCCTGTGATTACTCCTTTTTTCTTGGCTACAGCCCATTCACCTAATCGATACAAAAATTTAGCCATGTATATGGATAGCTCCCTTCTAATCTGAAACTCAGGTTCTCTTGTTCGGACAACCTCATGACATCATCATAGTGGAAACTAAAACAAAAAAAATCGTACGTAGGGGCATGCCCTTCATGTACAATCGGGTAGAACCAAAGGGCAGCCTGCGTACAGGCTGCCCTTTGAAACCTACAACATTATTCTATATTCTACAGATGCAGAATGCCTCTCTCTACGGATACAGCAACCGCTTCGGAGCGCGAGTCTACCCCCAGCTTATTATAGATATTAGTCAGCTGAGCTTTTACTGTTCGTTCTGCAATGCCCATATCAAATGCGATCTCCTTGCTTCGCAGTCCGCGAGCGACTGCCTGAAGAATTATAAGTTCTTTTTCTGTCAGTAATGTATCTTTGTGCTTGTGCACTACCGCCGGCTTCTGGTGAAAGGCAAATACCCTTGCCGAAATTTCAGGTTGCAGCAATGTTTCACCGCGAAGGGCCGACTCCAGCGTACGGAATAAATGATCACGACTTGTATCCTTGAGCAAATACCCTTTGGCCCCCAGCCCAAGCCCATTGATCATCAGTTCATCCTCATTGTAGGTCGTCAATATAATAACCGGAATGTTGATTTGTTCTACGTTCATCTGTTTCAACGTATCCAGACCGCTCAAGCCGCCAGGCATGTTCAGGTCCATTAGGATGACATCAGGCTGAAGTTTCTGCATCAGCTCCAGCGCCGTGTGTCCCTCTTCAGCCTCGCCAATCACTTCATAATTGTCGTCCGTCCCCAAAATCATTTTGATGCCTTCACGTACAACCCAGTGGTCATCTACAATCAGAACTTTATGACTCATTGTTTATGTCCTCCCTTCTATTCAAAATGGTATAGATAAGGTTATACATGTACCCGTATCGCTGCTTTCAACCTGAATCTGTCCTCCGATGAGTCTGGCTCGTTCGTAAATACCAATGAGCCCGTAATGCCCGGTCTTTTTTCCGATAGTTACTGTATTGAATCCTCTGCCATTGTCCCTAATCACCATTTGGAGTGAGTCGGAGATTTCTATAATGGATATATGAACCTGATCGGCGTGGGCATGTCGTGCCACATTCATAAGTGTTTCACTCAAAATATGTAATACATGTTCCATCGTAAACCCGGTCAGAGCGGAATGAACCTGCAACTCCAGTTGGATTTGAACGCCTGTAGCAATTCGAAAGCGTTGTAATTGGTCTTGTACTGCCTCGTTGAAATCAAACACTGGAGTAGCCCTTGTTCGCAAGTCATCAATTGCTTTTCTTGCATCACCCAACGTTTGCCGAGCTTGCCCCATCGATGTCAGAACAATCTCGTGAGCACGCTGGATGTTTCCCCGGCTGAGGTATGCATCCACGGCTTCAAGCTGCATAATGAGACCTGCCTGTCCCTGAGCGAGTGTATCATGTAAATCTCTCGCCATACGTTGGCGCTCGTTAGCGAGTGTAAGCTCCTCGACTTTCTGATGTGTCAGCTCCAGATCGCGCAAAAACGTTTGTGTGCGCACCCGGGCATTAACCTGCCTGTAGTACAGAATAGCATAGGCCATTACCACAACAATCATCAGGAATAACAAGGGGATAAACAGTGCAAGATCCTTAGCATCCTTAATCCAAAGCGTAACCAGACAGAAAAGGAAATAGAGTACAAACGCAAAAAAAACAACCTTTTTGGGTTCAAACAAAATAGCTACGGTCTGTCCAATCAATACGGGAATCAGACCAATGAGTACAACGGGAAGACCATCTGGCATCAAGGCAGCGCTCCCGAAAATCAAGCCGGCCTGAAGAATCAGATATAACACCTTGGATACCTGAATCAACCTGCTCACTCGCCAGTATAACTGAATATGCGCCGCCATCAAGCATACAAAAAACAGGCTGGGCAACAGCAACGGTTCTAACAAGGTTTGCATCGCTACCGTAACCATAGTGACCATTAAAATCCATAACGCAATGGGAAGTCTGGATGAAGCGATTCGGTCATCCTCGGCATCCTCGCTCATTTGCAAGAAGCTGGATCGTTCCGTCCTCTCATTCATAAGTTCACCTCTTCTCCAATGATTATATTACGGATGGTTGTCCTTTTGTATGTACGTTGGTGCATGCCCTTTCGTGCATGAGCTAACGTCCCATAACATCTTAAATGAAAAACGCTCATAAGTCATGACTTATGAGCGTTTTTCGATGTTGTATAGTGAAAGCTGCTGTGTAGTGTTTTACTGACGAACAGCGGCATTTAATCCAGCAAGCAACTGGGAAAGAGTTTCCTCTGTAAGAGCGCCTCCCGTAAACGGAATCAACGCACGAAGCGGCATATATTTCATGGATGCCTGAATCATCTCGGAGGATATGGCATCGGATTGGGCCTCTTCCGCTCCCTGTGGAGCCAGTCCCTGTAATTGACTCATGACAGCCATCGTTTTTGGATTGGCGAGCAGCTCACCCAGCGTTGTATTACGGTCAAAGGTAGGTACTGGCGCGGTTGTCGTGGACTCCACGTTGACCGTCTGTTGCAGCAGAATGGAACGAGAGGATGAGCCAATCAAAATATCATAGGAGCCACTCTCTACATGCCAATCCATCAAATCAACGTTGTAATAGGCAAAACTGCGTTTGTCCAGTGTGAAGGAAACGCTGCCCTCAGCACCTGGCTCCAGTCCGATTTTGGCAAAACCTTTCAGTTCCTTGTCCGGACGACTTACTACGGTTTGCTGATCCCGCACATACAATTGCACAACCTCTTGGCCGTAACGAGTGCCCGTGTTTCGAATCGTAACAGTTACCGTAACCCGATCCGTATCCTCGAACTGTGTATCGCTCAGGCTCAGACCGGTATATTCAAACTGCGTATAGCTCAATCCGTAACCAAACGTGAACAACGGTTCAATGTCCTTGCGATCATAGTAGCGATAACCAACATATATGCCTTCACGGTATTCCACACGATCTCCGTCTCCGGGGAAGAACAGAGCCGAAGGGTTATGATGCATCGATTGCGGGAACGTTTCCGCCAGCTTACCGCTTGGGTTGGTTTCTCCGAACAACAAATCCGCCATTGCTCCTCCAGCTGCTTGACCACCCAGATACGCCTCCAGTACTCCCTTCACATCATCAAGCCATGGCATCACAATCGGTGATCCATTGCTTAACACAACAACAAGGTTAGGCTGCTCTGCTGCAACGGCTTTGATTAGCGCCGATTGGTTAGCTGGAATGTCCATGTGAGACCGATCATATCCTTCCGATTCATAGCGGTCAGGCAGACCGATGAACAGCACAGCGACTTCCGCTGCTTTGGCCGTCTCGATGGCTTCCTTCATCAATAACGAGTCACTTTCATCTGAAGCAAGCTTATAGCCCGCAGCATAAGTCACCGATGCATCCGCTTCAGCAAGTAAAACCATCTGTTCATAAGCGCTGTCCAGTTTAGTCGGATGGATATGCGAGCTACCACCGCCCTGATATCTGACCTTCTCAGCCAGCTCTCCGATAACGGCGATGCGGCTATTCTTGCTCAGCGGAAGAATATCGTCCTCGTTTTTCAACAACACCATCGTTTCTCTTGCTACCTCTCTAGCAATCTGATGATGCTGCTCAGAATCAAAGGTTGCTTCTGGACGTTTATTTTCTGCCGCCTTGAAAATAATAGCTAACAACCGTTCCACGGCTTGATCAAGCTTTTCTTCGGATAACTCGCCGCCATTCACCGCCTCCACAATTTTGCGTGGTCCTTCTCCGTTGGAGGAAGGCATCTCCAGTCCAAGTCCCGCAGCGATGCTGGCTGCGATCTCATTCACTGCGGACCAGTCTGTCACAACAAAGCCCTCATGTCCCCATTCTTCCTTCAAAATGGTATTCAGCAAATATTCATTCTCCGATGCATATGTTCCATTCACTCTATTGTAAGAAGACATTACTGTCCATGGCTGCGCCTGCTTGACCGCTTTCTCAAAGCCTGTCAGATAGATTTCTCTTAATGTCCGTTCATCGACCACCGCATCGGTAGTCATCCGGCGATGCTCCTGATTGTTCACTGCAAAATGCTTAAGTGAGGTACCCACACCTTGGCTTTGCACACCTGAGATATGAGCTGCAGCCAGCTCACCCGTCAGGTAAGGGTCCTCTGAGAAATATTCGAAGTTGCGCCCGCACAACGGGGAACGCTTGATGTTCGCCCCTGGGCCGAGCAGAATGGCGACATCCTCCGCCTGCGCCTCTCTACCAATGGTTTCCCCGACAAGCTGTACAAGATCCCGGTTCCAGGAGCTGGCCAGCCCAACCGCCGAGGGAAAACAAGTGGAGGGTACACTTGCATTCAGTCCCAAATGGTCGGCATCACCTGCTTGCTTGCGCAATCCATGAGGACCATCCGTCATCATAATGGATGGAATATCCAAACGTTCTACAGCATGCGTTGTCCAAAAGCTGCTACCTGAGCAGAGTGTTGCCTTTTCGTTTAAGGTTAACTGTTTCACAATTTGCTTGATATCACGATTCATTATCCAGACACTCCTTCATCTATCGGCAGGTATCCTTGACATGTAATACGGCTATGTAAGGTCCCGCATAATATTATAGGGCTTGAGTTTAGTTCTCTTTTTAATAGTACTGGTTGGTTTAATGACATGAAATAGCGCTTTCTTAATGTGATATAACGCAATCCGAATAAAAAGAAAGATCTCTCATGCCTCGCTGGCCACTTGCAACGCTAATTCGCATAAGTATATCTGAACATCTGTATCGTTTTCTTAAGATTACAGGTTAGCCGAGGCTGCATGCATTGAAATGATAGTTCGGCCATCATACAATACAATAAGTGTTGTAACAGCTTGTCTATAGAGGGGGAATTAGCTTGTACGGTTTATTAATAGTGGATGACGAGAAATCGGTTGTTGATAGTCTCGCGCTGACAATTCCCTGGGAAGATTATGGCATCCAGGAAGTACATAGAGCTTACTCTGCTGCGGAGGCTCTCGATATCGCTTCCAAATACGCTGTTGATATCATGATTACCGATATTCGCATGCCTGAAATGGACGGGTTGGAGCTTATTTTGGAGATTCGACGATTCTCCAGTAAAATTAGATGCATTATTTTGTCTGGTCACGATGAGTTTGAATATGCCCAAAAAGCAATTCAGTATCAGGCTGCTAATTATCTCCTGAAGCCGATTAATACCGATGAGCTCATCCAAGCTGTAACAAAGGCTATCGCCAATATTGAGCACGAATGGGAGCGCATCAGTTCATTTCAGCAAATTCAGCATGCCCTTCACGCCAATATGCCCTTGTTGCGCAATCAACTTCTCAAGGAACTCCTTCAGAACAAAGCCATGAGCCATCAGATTCTGGCCGAGCGTCTCAATATGCTGGAGATTCCCTTTGCGTCCTCTGACCCCTTTATTATGATGGTCATTCGGATGGAGGAAGAATTCTCCGGTTATGATCTTCGGTCATTATCCTTGCTCGAATATGCTGTAACCAATATAGCCGAAGAAGTGTTTCAGCATCCGTTCAAGCTGTGGCATTGTATTACAGAGCAGGGATATCTGGTATTTCTGATCAAAAACAGTGATCTTCATGCACTTGATTCAGTTGACTCCCACGCGGTCAGACTGCAAAACAATGTACAAAAATTTTTAAAGGGAGCCATCTCCATTTGTCTGAGTAAAGAGCAATGTTTCCCTGACCACCTCTCCGATCTGTATTTAGCCTCCGTGTCAGCCATCAATCGGAATGTGGGTAGCAACAAAAGCTATTTTATTACGTTGGACAAAAAGGATGCGGATTCCCATGAGCAGCAAAATCTCATTAATTTGTATGAGCCACCCTTGCTCCCTAACTTGCTGGAATCAGGTAATTGGGATGAGGCCATCAGCAAAATTTCCAGAATTCTTTTTTTGAACGAAGTTGGCAAAGAACTGTCCCACGATCAGTTGTTTACAGTACTACTCTACCTGTCCTCCACATTCTCGATTTCACTAAAATCTCAAGACACGACGGTAGAGGAAATGCTGGGGGAGGAGTTCGAATTTTTGCTTCGGAAAAAAAGCCAGTTATCCGGCCAACGCATATATAGCTGGGCAGAGAAAATGATTAATCATCGGCGCAAGCAGGCTTCTAACCAGTTGATGAATGCGCACGAACAAATTACGTCTAAAGTGAGAACCTACATTCAGGAGCATTTGGCAGAAGGCATCTCCCTTCAGGTCATTGCCGACTATATCGGCCTGCACCCCGTCTACCTGTCCAAGGTGTACAAAACGGTCACCGGAGAAACGATAGGTGATTATTTGTACGGCTTACGTATGAACAGAGCATCTTACCTGTTATTGAACTCAGACCTCAAAATTGCAGATGTCAGCAAGGCGCTTGGCTTTTTGGCTCCGCCGCATTTTATCAAAATATTTAAAAAGCATCATGGTTGCACACCACAGGAGTTTCGTACTCGTTAACAAAATGAATGGCAAAAAAATTCTGGGCTTATCGCTCATCTTAAAAGGAGAATGCACCGTGATTGCTTCCAGTGCATTTTTGCAGTTCGTATAAATCTATTATGCTTGAGCATTTCTCTATTTTGAATATGCGCCTGACAAGCTTATGACCAAATTAGCGGCCTTTTATAGGCTTTCACCCATTCCCCTGCTCAATTGCCTACATACAATACATTAGACTAATGAACAGGAGTGATGTGATATGACATTTTTACCTCCTTTTGGACCTGGTGGAGGGTTCGGCGGCCCTGGGGGTCCCGGAGGACCAGGAGGACCCGGCGGATTTCCTGGTCCGCCATCGTTCCCCGGGGGTGGAGGTGGCGGACCACAAGGCGTGCAAGCACCTACCGGACCGCCACCATCATTCATTCCACAGCAACCCGCTTCGTTATATGCGGTAGATCCAAGAGCCATATCAGGCTGTCTGTTTCGCTACACATATATTTGGCCGGATCGTGGTCCCGGCTTCTGGATGTACCCGGTATTTGTAGGTAGAAATTCGGTGGCTGGCTTCCGTTGGAATGGCTTCTTCTGGCTATACACCGGCATTGATCTGCAGCGAATCAGCTCGTTTAGCTGTTTCTAGAAGTAAATCCCCCTGTATGCGGATTAATCCACATACAGGGGGATTTAGATTTATGGAATATTCACCTTGTCTAAAGCAACTTAATCAGCTTTTCTAGCTCATCAACCAAACTCTTTGCAAGTTCAAAATTAGTATCTTTTAAAGCCAATTCAATTTTCATTTCAACAGACTTTTTCTTTTGTTCATTTTCTAGATAGTTTTCATCAAAATGACTCGTATAAATCATCTCTCTAAATTCTTCTATACTCATTTTACTAATCGTTTTGTCCCCGATAATTAAAACATAATCCATACCATTGACAACCGAATAGAAATCATGAGAAATCATGAGAATCGCACCTTTGTAGTCCTCAATAGCTTTCTCCAATGCGATTTGGCTATAGATGTCTAAATGGCTTGTCGGTTCATCCAGAAGCAATACGTTGGCTTGACTGGCAGACACTTTAGCCAATTGAAGCATGTTTTTTTCTCCGCCAGATAACGATTCAATCTTTTGATCAAGGATTTCTCCTTCAAAGCCATAGTTTGGAAGATACGATCTAATCTCGTCATACGTTTGAAACCCTGAATCAATGAATTCATTTAGTATGGTATTCGAATCTTTTAGCATTTCGCCTTGAATCTGAGATAAATAAGCCACGTTAACATCAGCATTTATTTCAATGGAATCCTGATTGTTTTTAAAGATTTCTCGGAGTAAAGTCGTTTTCCCGGTACCGTTAGGACCGATCAGGGCTACTTTATCTGTTGATTTGATCTCAAAGTTCACATTTTCCAAAAGCAATTCGTCAAAGGAAACGTTATAGTTGTTGACGTTAACCACAACGGTGTCTTCCATTTCCTTAGCGATCCCAAAACGGATATTCGGCTGTTTGATATCGACAAATGGCTCTTTTATTCGACGTGCTTCCAATCTCTCTTGAAACTTGACTCTGGCTTTTAACGCTCTGCCTCTGGAGGCTTCCGAATTATACGTGGCGATCTCTCTAAGATTGTCGATGATGTGATCGTATCTCTCAATTTCTTCAGCTTCAGCAACCGCGATTTCTTGCAGCTCAATCTTCGTCTGAAGCAGCGAGAAGTTATAATCAATATATCGCCCGTCAAACTCTTGGAGCTCTGTGTTTTCTAGGTGTATGATCTTGTTGAAACAATGGTTCAATAGATATCGGTTGTGCGTAACGACCAGCAGCATTCCCTTGTGGGAATTAATCAATTTTTTAAGCGCGTTCAGGTTTTCAAAGTCTAAAAATACATCAGGTTCGTCCATAATCATTAAATCTGGACGATTCAGCATTTCCTTCATCACTTGAATAAGTTTGAATTCCCCGCCGCTTATGGCGGATATACTAAGATCTTTGAGCTTCATGAGGTTGGCAAGGTTTAACTGTTTATTGATGTTTTTTTCGAAATTATCCCCATCCATCGCCTCGAAAGCATCCAAAGCCAATTGAAGCTTTTCCATCAGGGAATCCATATCCGATGTGGTAGCCATCTCCGCATAAATCGCTGTAATTTCATCTTGTATCTTGATGAATTCTTCTGCGATATATTCAAAAACGGTCATTTCTTTTGTTTTGTCTACTTGCAAAAACTGACTCACATACCCGATTCTGCAATCGGGGTCTATCTCTAACTTGCCCTCAAACAAATATCGTTCCGGATCCATCAGGATATCGATCAGTGTACTTTTCCCACTGCCGCTTGTTCCGATAAAAGCACAATGTTGTGCCTCTTCAAACGTAAATGAAATGTTTTTATATAGTTCCTTTTGTGGAAATGAGAAGGATAAGTTTTCAACTTTTATCATAGTGTTACCTTTCTTTACAACTAAATTGGTGGCTAGTATTGAATATATTGTCGAACACAGACTTTTAGAGTAACACTGTTTACCCCCAAGTACAATCGATTTTTAGCCCTTACCCTCACTTCGTGTCTATTAGCCCTCCAGTGTAAAAATGAGTATCGAACGTTATGAATGAATGTAAAGAGAGCCGACAACTGCGATTCTGCTCGCGGTCATCGGCTCTGCGCTTTAACGTCTGGCTCTGAGATAACGGATACATTCAGTTGTACTATATTGATTAATGTTACCTGTTTTTGCATCATAATTCTTTACGGCTTAGCCATCTTGGGCATATGATCCATGAGAGTATATATACGACAACACTAAACGCAGCTACTACTCCGTATAATAAAAGTAGATTTTCTTCTATGTTCATATAATAGCCTAGCAATGTTCTTAATCCTGCAATGGCAAGGGCAGTGACTACATAAGAAAGGATTATTCCGGCAATACTTTTTTCTCCATCGAGTAAAAAAGAACTAGGGATATTCACACTGGCTGGAAGAAATGCAAGAATAAACGCAAAGGATACATTCACATATACAGCAGATAACTCAAAGCTCGATAATATTATAGAAGCAATAACACAAATTATCGTGGCAATCAAAATTCCAAATAAACTAAGGAGCACATACAAACCATATTTGCTTGAAGCGCTTTGAATCCTTGAGACAGGGAGTGTTGCGCAAAATTTATCCCACTGGGCTGTTTTGTCACTTTGAATGCTCATTACTGCCATCATTCCAAATGAGGTTCCCGCGATTACAATCAAAAGCCAAGGAGAGCTTACGACGGACAAAACGATTCCAATGACGACCATTAATAATAGGGGGATAAGCAACGCATCCTTAATAGCATAGAAATCTTTAAGCATAAGTCCTCTCATGTTCTCTCCCCCTTGATATACAACAGCATAATATCATCAATTGTGGCAGGATCAATCACTGCATTCGGGTATTTCTTTTGTGCCAAATCTTTATCAGCAACTAATACTTCCCAAGCATAATCCTGCTTTCGGGAAGAGATTATATCTTGTTCGTCGAGAGCATCAAACTGTGCTGCACCACATTTAATGATCCCGTACTTATATCGCAATTCGTCCTTTGGTTTGTTAAAAATAACCTTGCCGTTATGAATGAATACGATATAATCAGCGACTTTCTCCAAATCACTTGTGATATGTGAGGATACCAGGATAGAGTTGCTTTCGTCCTGCACAAAATCCAAAAACATATCTAAAATATCATCACGGACAACAGGATCAAGTCCGCTCGTCGCTTCATCCAGGATCAGAAGTTTGGAGCCGTGAGAAAGTGCGACAGCGATAGACAGCTTCATTTTCATCCCTTTGGAAAACTCTTTGATCTTTTTGCCCGCAGGTAAGGATAATTCATTTAGTAAAGAATAGTATTTTTCTTCATCCCAAGCTGCAAAGATATTTTGGAATACACGGTTTAGCTTTTTAGGTGATAATCCTTCCGGGAAATTACTTCCGTCAAAAACAACACCAATCTGATTGCGAACGGCATTATCAATTTCCTGATCCTGCTTGCCCAAAATCGTCACCGTGCCGGAATCCTTGTTTTTCAATCCAAGAATCGAATTGATCGTTGTACTTTTTCCTGCCCCGTTCTGGCCAATCAACCCCACAATCGACCCGCGAGGCACATGAAACGATACATTGTCCAGAACAAAGTCGTGATACGCCTTTGTCAGTCCATTTACAGTCAAAGCATGATTCATGATTCTTACTCCTCCTCATAGAATAGCTTTAATAACTCGATGAGTTTTTCGACAGGAATACCATTTGTGCGCCCAATATCTGCGGCTTCTTGCAAAAGTCCCTCAGCTTTGCGCTGAATTTCTTCTTGATAGAAATTTTTGTTTTGTGCGGATACGAAACTTCCCCGTCCTACGGTAGTCTCTATAAAACCGTCCCTCTGCAAATCCTCATAGGCTTTTTGAACAGTAATCACACTGACATGAATAGATTTTGCCATAGATCGCATCGATGGAATGGGGTCGCCAGTCTTTAATTGACCACTCATAATCATCGCTTTGATCTGTGATGTTATTTGTTCATAGATGGGCTTACTTGTATTGCTGCTTATGATAATCTCCATATCATTACTCCGATTAGATTATTTTTTTAGTAAAGGTTTTCCCTCTTTATCCAGTAAAACGGTAAGTCCTGATCCAACATTAGGGAAAATAGCTAGTAGATATTGCACTCCAGTTTCTTTGTCAGTGATCACTTGTGTCATTACTGCACTTTCCGCTTGAGTATGCTCCACTCCAAATCGAGGTACATTTTTCATCGTTCTCCTCCTAGCTTTTACTTTAAACACGGTCTTCCTGTTAAAAATACAGATCTGTACTGTGTGCTTAATTGTACTTGTTGAATAAGTACAATATAGTACACGTGAGTACAATTGTCAAATGATGAAAAAGAAAAAAACCGCTACAATAGCGGCTCTATTAATCCTTATATTAGAATAAACGCGTGTTTCCTCATTTCTTACCAGAGGGAGGCATGCTTTCTAACGATCTCGATAAAAGCTTCTACTTGGGGAGAGATCCACTTGTTTTTGGGATATAACAACTGCGTAGCCAGGTTCTGTTTGTACTGCTGACCTGAAAGTTTTTCTTCCTTCAGCTCCTTCTCTACCGTAATTCGTGGTAACAAGGATATGCCCATCCCGCTCAATATCGACTGTTTCACAGCTTCAATACTCCAGAATTCAATATTGGATGTAATCCCAATCTGATACTCCTCAATGCATTGTTCAAACAATGTGCGATACCCACAACCTCTTTCGGTAAAAAGTAAATTGCTTCGCCCAATGTCCCGTTGTAACTCAAACGAATTGGGGTACAACAACATCATGGGCTCCTCAGCCAATTTCTCACTGTACAGATTGGGGTCGTGTACCTCTGTCCCAAGCATGAAGGAAATATCACTTTTACCTTGCATCAAATTCTCTTTATAATGAACGGAATCTAATTGGTGCCACTCGATATTGACATGAGGATGCAATCTTTTGAACTCTTCAATAATAGGAGGAAAACGATAGATCAACAACGTTTCCCCAATACTGATCACGATATTACCCGTTAATTCACCTTGTGCAGCAGTCACTTCCTTAATCATATGATACAGATCAAGCATTTTTTGGGCATGTGGCAACAATTTTTTCCCAGTCTCCGTTAAAATAACCCGCTTACCAATTCGATCAAATAAAGGGTAGTTAATCTCCTCTTCCAACGCCTTGATATGCAATGTAATTGTAGATTGCGCGTATCCAAGATGCTCAGCAGCTTTGGTAAATCCCTCGTGTTCCACAATTGTAATAAATGTAACCAAATGACGTATTTCCATCATTGGCTCCCTTCTTTTTAACATCATTAAAAATGATCATTTTCATCTAAAGTATCAATTTTACTAATATAATGCAAACGTTTATATTCAATCTAGCTCATTAAGAGCCCATTTAATTTTTAATCTCAATCGTTTATGGAAGGGAGTAATCACTATGCAAACGGCAGCAACGTCATCCATCTTGATTAATGGATATCGAATCGCTTATGAGCAATATGGAGAAGGCTCTCCCATATGGCTCCTTCATGGAACACCGTCCTATAGCTATGAATGGAGAAAAGTAATACCCTCTCTGGTTCAAAAAGGGTATAAAGTCTACGTTCATGACCTTCTTGGATATGGAGCATCCGAAAGACCAATCGAAGCAGATACTTCTGTGGCAGCACAATATAGGATTTTCAGTCGGCTTTTAGACGAACTTGGAATGGATCGTTTACATGTCGCAGCCCACGATCTGGGTGGAGTTGTTGGCCTCCAACTGGCTCAGGAACAACCTGAGCGTATACAATCGCTTACGTTACTCAACATGCCTAGCTATGATTCGTGGCCCTCACCAACCTGGAAGAAAATTATCGAAGAACAGCTTGAACAGGTTGAACAAATGCCCCGTGCTGATTTTGATACCATGCTAAAGAAACAATTACCCATGGCAGTGTATAATAAAGAGCTGATGACTGGAGATACACTGGATGCATATCTGGAACCCCATGCATGTTCACTGGGGAAAGCCTCTTTTTTCTCCCATCAGGTAGCTCACTATAATGCAAAATATACTGAATCCTATGGAACAGATTTACCTAAGCTGAAAGTCCCCGTTCAAATAATATGGGGGGAAGAAGATGAATGGCAGCCCCTCGCTTATGCAAAGAGGCTTGTCCAGGACATCCCTCATGCCTGTCTACATGTCATTCCAAAAGCTGGTCATTTCGTTATGGAAGATGAACCTGGGCAATGTTCAGATTATATCGACCGTTTCTGCAATAAACATCCATGAGTATGTATGTATATTGAACAGAATGTCTTAGAGAAAAATTAAGTGCTCCACTGGCATAAAGCTGGTGGAGCCTTTTTTTCTTGATGCAAAACGTAACTTTTACATTCGGTTTGAATGCACTGGCACCACAAATGATCACATTCTCCAACGAATATGTATATACAAATTTAGTGTTAGTCTTCATTTCCCCCTTCAATATTACGATAAATAGTATGGGGTTATACAAATAACTATATTTTTTGATTACATCCAAGGGGGAACAGAACGTGAGACAGACTCGCAAAAAAAAGATGGATTTAAGGTTCAAACTGTATTTGATCATTCTGGTTCCACTACTGACCATGGGCGGTCTAATCATGTGGACCACGATAGATTCCAGTAAAAATGCGTCACTGATGACCATGCAGCATAACAATCAGCAGCTGGCCGTGAATACTGCCTCTCAACTAGGCCAGGAATCTGAATTAATCAAGACATTGTCCTCTACTGCTTCGGAGGAGAGTAGCGAATATAAACGTCTTAGAGACGAACTCGTTAAAGTTAGGCTTCAATCGGGTGCCTTGTATGTTTATATGTATAACAAAACTTCAGACGGGTGGAGCTACACTGTGGATGGAGCGGATTGGGACGATACTGAATATAGCCCTTACGGGACTGCCATGGAATTCAACCCCCAGATTCAGGAACGCTTATTACGCGGAGAAGTCATCACAACAGGTATTGTAGACGATCCAACCTGGGGCCAGTTATTGTCCTCCTTTACACCAATCAAGGATTCGCAAGGCGTTGTTATTGGTTATCTGGGCATTGATATTTCTGCTGGAGCAGTGAATCAAGTCTCCGCGACATCTGTGAATAATGCCTATCAGACCATTATCCCGATTTTTGTGGTTGTACTGATTCTTTCTTTGGTCATGATGTTATTCGTAGTACGAGGTATTCTTAGACAAGTACGCGATATTAAGTCAAGCCTCGAGCAGGTTGCTGATGGGAATCTTAAAGTCGTATCCACACATATGACCAATGATCAACTCGGTGACATCAGTGATTTGATTAACATCATGGTTGCGCAATTGACGAACATTCTGATGGGAATACAGCAAGGATCAAATACGTTACAGCAGTCATCAAAAGATATTTCGGAAACCGCTCAGACGAACCAGCGTCAGAGCGAAGAACTTTCCAGAGCTATTGAGGAAATTGCCATAGGCTCCATGAAACAGGCAGAAGAAACCGAACATTCTGTCCAGCATTCGGAGAATCTCGGCAAAATTATGGATGAAGTCGGTTCTTATGTGCAACAGTTTACCCATACTTCAGAGCAACTGTCTGCCGTACAAGTACAAGTTACACGTGAACATGAGGTTCTGCTTGAAAAAGGCCGGGAGAATGCCAAGCGGGTTGAGCATCAGCAGGAAATTTCCAGGTCTCTAACAACGCAATCGGAACTCGCTTCCTCTATTAGTGGACAAATCCACAATATCCTGAAACAAACCCAGATTTTATCGCTGAATGCTTCAATTGAGGCAGCCCGTGCTGGCGAGGCAGGTAAAGGTTTTGCTGTCGTTGCTGGTGAAATGGGACAGCTTGCTCAGCAGTCCGAACATTCGATCCAGGAGATTGATGTGATCCTGAGTTCATTTGTTCAAGAAATCCACCGGATGGGCAGTCATTTTGAAGCGAACATGGTGGCGGTCAAGGAACAGGAAGAACAGATCGCTGATTGCCTTCAGGCATTCAGACAGGTTAGTCAATTATCGACTGAAGTGCACGAGCTTGCTCAGCGTTTGGCAAACCGGACGATGGATATGCACTCCATTCGACAGGAAGTGGAACAGCACCTGAGCTATATCGCTTCTGCAACCGAGGAAACTTCAGCCATGGCTGAAGAAGTCACGGCCAGTGCTGAGGAACAGCAGCGATCGGCGAGTGAACTGTCTAACATCTCCGGGCAGCTCGCTGGCCTTGCTGGCAACCTGAAATCATATTCCGATCAATTTCAGATCGAAGTCACTAAATAAGTTCTCAATCTCATTAACGTGTTGTCTCAGATTCCACAAATTGAATATGATTAGCGCGTTGACTTATTAACGATTCCTCATTTATTATTGGGACATTGAGAGCCAGGTACTACTTGCCATGAAAGCCTGGAATATGGATCATAAACAAACTCAACAGTGAAAGATGTGAGGAATTATGAGTAAACAAAAGTTATACTACGGTAAAGATATCGAGGTCATGTTTAATTCGGATGTCTGCATTCATTCCGGTATTTGCGTAAAGGGCCTCCCTGCTGTGTTTGATTTGAGCAAGCGTCCCTGGGTTGATCCTGATGGTGACACTTCGGAGGCCATTGCCCGGCATATTGACACATGTCCAAGCGGAGCATTGACCTATAAGCTTCTGGACGGTGAATATTCAACAAAGAAAGAGGATGAACATGCATAACGTAGAACATGAACCTGCCAATAAGAGATTTCTTATTCAAGATAACGGTGATATTGCTGCGGTGATGACCTATGTAATCTCGAGTCCAGAGCTATACATAATTGATCACACATTGGTTGAAAATGCATACCGAGGACAAGGGCTTGGCGATGAACTTATCAAAGCTATGGTGGAATACGCGCGGGAAAACGGTATTAAGATTTTACCTTTATGCCCCTTTGCCAAAGGACGTTTCGAGCGTATTTCCGAATACGCGGATGTTCTCCATCAATAAAGCGAATATTCGCAGCTGATTTTATATGGTTACACAACAATAAAAGGCGTCTATATCATTCAGACCATGATATAGACGCCTTTTTACGTATCCACCTTATACTTTATCGCTTAATCCAACAATGGTTTCGAACGGTCGCAACACCAGTGGCAGCATGCCATTTTCATAGTTGGTAAGCCAGATCTCTGAGAAGTTGAGGCCAAGCTCATCTTCGTCAAGCTCCACGATGTGTTCAGAAAGATTGATGACTACCAGCACCTTTTGATCTACCAATGTACGTGTATATGCATATACACTCGGATGATCCGGCATAAGAAGCTCATAGATTCCATAAGTCAACGTATCGTGTTTTTTTCGCAGCTGAATCATTTGTTTATAAAAGTACAGAATGGAACCTGGTTCCTGGAGTTGTTTCTCTACATTAATTTTGACGTAATTGTCATTCACCTTTAACCATGGCTTACCCGTGGTAAACCCGGCCTGTTTGTCCGAAGACCACTGCATCGGCGTTCTGGAGTTATCGCGACTCGAAGCCCAGATGATGTTCATGATCTCCTCATGCGACATCCCCTCTTCGCGTTTGATCTGATATAAATTCCGATCGGCTATGTCGTTATAGTCCTCTATGGAAGGGTAAGCCACGTTTGTCATACCTATCTCTTGCCCTTGATATATGAATGGCGTTCCTTGCATGAAAAAGTACATGGCTCCAAGTGCTGTGGCACTTTCATACCAATACTCTGTATCATTTCCCCAAGTTGAAACTTTACGAGGCTGATCGTGATTTTCAATAAACAAAGCATTCCAACCGACGCCTTCCAGTGATTTTTGCCACTTGGTCAAGACGTTTTTCAATTTGGGAATATCCAGTTGCCTGTCTGTACTGTTTTTCCAAAGGTCCAGGTGTTCGAATTGGAAGACCATATTAAATTTCCCTCTGACTTCACAGATCCAATCCAGCAGATCTTCTTGGTCCTCTACCTTAACTCCATTCGCTTCCCCAACAGTCACGACGTCATATCTGGATAATGTGTTCTCTTTCATTTCTTGCAGATAACTCTGGATTCCCTTCACATTCATATGCTTTTCAAAAGAAGAGACGTATTTGACGCCTTCTCGGATTGGCATGTCCAAGAGACCCTCTTCTTTGTGAATATGGCTGATTGCATCCACACGGAAACCATCAATCCCTTTATCCAGCCACCAATTCATCATTTCATATATGGAATTCCGAACCTCTTTATTTGCCCAATTCAAGTCTGGTTGTTTCTTGGAGAACAGATGGAGATAGTACTGTCCGGAGACTTCATCATATTCCCAAGCAGAACCGCCAAAGATGCTCTCCCAGTTATTCGGTTCGTCTCCGTTCTTCCCATCTCTCCAGATGTACCAATCTCGTTTGGGGTTATCCAGCGAAGCTCTGGATTCAATAAACCACGGGTGTTCGTCACTTGTATGATTGATCACCAAGTCCATAATAAGTTTCATGCCGCGGTGATGCACTTCATGCAGTAATTGATCAAAGTCCGCCATCGTGCCGAATTCATCCATAATGGAACAGTAATCACTGATGTCATAACCATTATCATCGTTGGGTGACTTATACATCGGACAGATCCATATCAGATCAATACCGAGATCTTGAATATAATCCAGTTTGGATAGGATCCCCTTGATGTCACCAACCCCATCACCGTTGGAATCCATGAAACTTCTCGGATAGATTTGATAGGCTACGGCTTCTTTCCACCATACTCTTTTCATTGAATATAATCCTTCTTTCTTGAGAACTGAACATGATATAACATATTACGTAATATGCTTTAATGATGAATAAGGTACATTCTTGCTTCATATGGACGTAATTTGCTGTCCGAGAGTTCACTTGTATAATTGGATATCAAAAGCTGATTGGACTCTGTTAATTGCTCCTGAAGCGGCAGTTCGGTCGTATATCCCTGGAAATTGCATACCACAAGAATCGTAGCACCATTCAACGTGCGGGTATATGCAAACACGTCTGGGTTCTCTGGAAAGATCAGCTCATAATCACCATATACAATGACTTCATGATCTTTTCTAAGTTGAATCAACTTCCGGTAATAATGAAATATGGATTCGGGATTATTCAAACTTTCCTCGGCATGGATATGCTTATAATTCGGATTCACCTTAATCCAAGGTTCCCCTTGTGTAAAACCTGCGTTATCGGAAGTATCCCATTGCATAGGTGTTCGTGCGTTATCTCGGCCCTTGGCGTAGATCGACTCCATCACGCTTTGTTCAGGACAACCCTTCCCCATTCTTTCCTTATAAAAGTTGAGCAATTCAATATCCCGATAATCCTCGATCGAATATTGAACATTTGTCATACCCAGCTCTTCACCCTGATATATGTAAGGCGTACCTTGCATGCCATGAAGAAGGGTAGCCAACATTTTAGCCGATTCAACTCTGAATTCTCCGTCATTTCCCCAACGGGATACAATTCGAGGTAAATCGTGGTTGTTCCAGAACAAACTGTTCCAGGCATCTCCTTTGAGCTCCGTCTGCCACTTGGACAGTACTTTTTTTAATGCCATCACATCCAAAGGTTTAAGAGCCCACTTTCCTTTGCCTTCTTGTTCATCCAAGCTGATGTGTTCAAATTGGAAGACCATTGAAAACTCACTGCCGTCCGGGTTGCTGTACAGTTTGGCGATCTCCGGAGTGGCGCCCCATGTTTCTCCAACCGTTAGCAGGTCTTCCGCTTTTTGAAACGTCTCCTTGCTCAGTTCCCTGATATATTTATGCAGATTAGGCCCGTTTCCCGTAATCTTCGAATCCGGTTCTTTACCGATTAAGTCGATTACGTCAAGTCGAAAACCACCAACCCCCTTGTCGATCCACCAATTGATCATGTCGTATATCTCCTGCCGGACGTTTGGGTTTTCCCAGTTGAGATCGGGCTGTTTTACGGAAAATAGATGCAAATAATATTGCCCGATCTCAGGCACCCATTCCCAGGCTGAACCACCAAAGGTGGACCCCAAGTCGTTGGGAGGGGTTCCTTCCACACCATCTCTCCAGACGTAGTAGTCATGGAACGGATTGTCTTTTCCTTTTTTGGCTTCTTGAAACCAGGGGTGTTCATCCGACGTATGGTTCAACACCAAATCCATGATGATCCGAATGTCGCGTTTCTTGGCTTCAAGAATTAACGTTTCCATATCATCCAAAGACCCGAACATCGGATCAATATCCTGATAATCTGAAATATCATATCCGTAATCATCTTGAGGAGACTTGCAGACAGGTGATAACCAGATCGCGCCAATGCCCAGTTCCTGTAAATAATCCAATCGGGACACAATGCCCTTCAAGTCGCCGATGCCATCTCCGTTACGATCTTGAAAGCTGCGTGGATATATTTGATATACAACGGTTTCTTTCCACCATTTTTTATTTTCCATGTTCATTCAACCTTTCTAATGTTATTCTTTGACCGATCCTACGACAATGCCAGTCACAAAGTATTTTTGCAGCAGCGGATAAATCAGCAATAGCGGGATAACAGCAACTACGATTTTGGCTGCGTTCAGATTTTTGTTCGAAATTTCAGTCAGGTTGCTGAGTTCGCTGGAATTTGTGCCTGCTTGAAGCAAGTCGGCAATATTCACGTTAAGGGACTGAATATAGGTCATTAGCGGATAATTGCTGACTTTGGTCATATAGATCAAACCACTGAAGAAGTCATTCCATGTACCCACGATACTGAATAAAGCAACTGTCGCCAGCGCAGGAATGGACACGGGAACATACACTTTGAACAAAACCTGAAGCGGATTCGCTCCATCAATGAACGCTGCTTCTTCAAGCGCTTTAGGTACAGCGGAGAAGAAATTCATCACGAGGATAACACTGAATATCGGGACAGCGCCTGGCAGAACCAGTGCCCAAATCGTATTTAGCATATCCAGGTTTTTGATTAGCAGGTAACTCGGAATCATGCCTCCACTAAACAACATGGCAAAAATCATGATATTCATATAAATGTTTCTGCCTTTAAAATCCCTTTTTGATTTGGATAACGGATAAGCCATCAAAATAATCAATATCATGTTAAGCACAAGGGTAAGCGCGACACGTAGAATGGAGATGCCAAAGGACCGCCAGAACTGTGCATCATCGATAATTTTGGTATACGCTGCGGTTGTAAAATTGACCGGAACGAGACCTACTGCATTAGCCGATACCGCCTCGCTGCTGCTGAATGATATGGCAACGATATTCCATAACGGAAGAAGGCAGACCAATGCCAGCATAATGACGATGGCATAGATGACAAACCGGCCAATTCGTTCTTTGAAGTTTGCAGAATAGGACACAGGTTTGGCCTCCTTAGAATATTTTTCGATCCGTATATTTTTTGGCCAACTGGTTGGCAGACATAAGCAATACAATGCCGATTACGGACTTGAACAAACCAACAGCCGTACCGAAGCTATACTGTCGCCCAACGAGACCGATCCGATAGACGTATGTATCCAGAATATCGCCCGACTCATAGACAACCGGGTTATACAAGTTATAGATTTGATCGAAACCAGCGCTCAAAATGTTGGTCAGGCTCATTACACCCATGAGCAGAATAATAGGCAACATGCCTGGCAATGTAATATGCCACACTTTTCTCCACCAACTGGCTCCATCCATTCCTGCCGCTTCATATAGACCGGGATCAATCGAGGTAATCGCCGCCAAATAGACGATAGAGCTGTAGCCAAACTCTTTCCATACGTCTGTACCTATAATCAGTGGCTGGAACCAGGTGTTGCTGCCAAGGAAATTAATATTCTCCAGGCCAAAGAACGCGAGCATTTGGTTCACAATGCCGTCCAAACTGAACATGTTGACAACGACGGATGCGAGTACAACCCAGGATAGAAAGTGCGGCAGATAAACAATCGTCTGCACGGACTTTTTAACGTATTTGATACGAATTTCATTTAATAAAACGGAAAAAATGATAGCCATCATCGTTCCGAGCAAAATCTTGCCAATCGCAATCACTAGCGTATTGCTGACGACCTGCGCGATATCCGGCAGCTTAAACATATAAACAAAATGTTTCAGCCCTACAAATTCGGAGCCAAACATCCCCTTCGCCGGTACATAGTCCTGAAAAGCTGTGATGACGCCGACCATTGGGATATAGCTGAATACAAGCAAAAACAAAATGCCCGGCAGCATCATCATATGGTACATGGCACCTGGGCCGAGCCGCCCTCTCGCTTTCAAATTCCGCTGTTTCATGGATGAACCCCTTTCGTTGAAGAAAGGCTGCGTATCGCAGCCCTGCTACTGTTCATGGATATTATTGTTTCGATGCGATCTCGTCTTGAATTTCCTGAATGACTTGATCACCGCCTTGTTTTTTCCAGTTACTGACGAATGTATCGAAGTAATCAAGCGGTTCCGAACCCGTTATGATTTTGATAAACGACTCCTGCTCCAACTTTGTCAGATTGGCCCACGTCTGTTTCATGCTTGGTGTAGTACCAGAGTAGGCAGGTGTCATCCATACAAATTTGTTTTCCTGTGTCAGTTTGTCGATCAGTCCCACTCCGTTGATCCGTGAATGATATTTTGACCAAGCAGTTACATCATCCGTATCCATGTCGCTCAAATAGGTTTTAATGCTTCCGATGTTGTTTTTTGATTCGGTTGTGCGAACCTCGTCGAGGCCGATCTCTCCTTTAATCCCGCGAACAACGTCAGAGTAATCATCCAGCAGCGATGTAGCCGAGTTAACTTCGATATTAAAAGGTCTCGTAGATCCGTCTACCCCGGTCTCCTGATACTTGGCAGCTTCCGGCATGGTTGATGCGGCATCTTTATCATTGGCCAGTTTATCGTAGAAAAGGTTAAGAATCTTAACGGCCAGTTCAGGGTGTTCATATCCCTTTCTCACCACGATAAACTGATTGGAAGGATTGGCATGCGCCACGTTGACCTTGCCGTTTGCATCCTCCAGTGTATAAGCCGAGAATTTCGCATTTTTATCCATCTGTTTTGCACTGATCAGTCCCCAGTCAGGGATATGCCACGGTCCAAAAGCAATACCGCTTTGGCCATTGGCGTAGAGTGCGGTAATATCGTCAAACGTGCGGGTTCCAAATTGCGGGTCAATGATACCATTCTTGAACCAATCCGCCATGATGCCCAGCATCTGCTTCGTTTCTTCTGTCGTGGAACCATACACGATTTTGCCGTCTTCACCATTCATCCAATATTGCGGGAAGGCTCCCTCGGTTGAGGCCACACCCAGCATCGTATAAGCGGAGCCATTGTAATCTGTTGTATTCATCGTGTTCACAAAAGGAATACCTACCGGGTTCCCGGATTGGCCAGGATCTCTTTTCAGAAATTCAAGCGCGGTCTTCTCCACTTCATTCAGTGAAATGGCGCCGTCTCCATCGGCATCCAGTTGAATCCCCAGCAGATCCAGCCAATCTTGACGGACCCAAACCATCGTTGGTGCGGAATCCAGAGAAGTCGCCGGAAGTCCCATTAAACGTCCATCAATCGTTGCATTTTCTAAAGCACGTCCATCATAGGAATCGTACATCTGCTTGATGTTATCCGTAGCATACTGATCATAAATGGCGGTCAGATCCTCAATCAGATCGTTATCCACCAGTTCTTTCAGTTCATCTTTGGAATCAACGCGCATCATATCAGGCAATTCCCCGGATGCGATAGCGAGCGAAACTTGACGGCTATAATCTTCGCCATTGGCTTCAAATTGATCTGTAATCTGAGCGTTAAACGTGTCTTTGACCAGCCGAGTATATGCGTTATTCTCATAGGTATCACCAGCCGGCAATTTGGGATTGGCTGTGGTGACCCGTCCCATCGTTACGGTAATTTCGTCTTTATAGGCACTGAACGGATCTCCCGGTGTTACCTCATATTTGCCTGCTTCCTCTGCAGTAGGAGGAGTGGAAGAGTCTCCACATGCCGCGAGGGTTGCAACCATCAAGGCAGACATTGACAGCACCGCCAGACGCTTCGTTAACAGGTTGCTTTTCATGGACCATTTTGTTCTCATCTAGTTCGATTCCCCTTTGTTGTGATGTTCAATATTTGTTTGCGCTTTCATTATAAAATGAAGTGAAGCCCTATCGAGATAGGGATTACACGTCCGTTTGGATAGAGAAATGTGTACAGTTTTCAGTCCGTATGATGAAGTATGGTTAACTTGTGAGCATTTACCCTACCTACTGATCTACATTTGTCTAACTACCCCTGCTCTTCATCCAAAACAAAAGCCGGCAGCTCCCAAAACAGGAAGCTGTCGGCTATTTATTCCCTCTACCTAGCTGCCGATATTCGCTTGGCAGAAGACCTGTCAGTTCGCGGAAAATCCGGCTGAAATATTTTTCATCCGTATAACCCACTCGTTCCGCAATCCAGAAAATTGTGTTGTTTGTATTGAGCAAATACTCCTTGGACTTCTCTACCCGGATGAACCGGGAGTACTCATTAAAGGTTTTTCCCATCAGATCTTTGAAACATTGACTGAAATAACTTCGGCTGATATTGAGTTGTTGGGAGAGACCTGAAGCTGTATAGGCCTGTTCCAAATCATGCTGCACGATCATCACTGCTTTTTTCACGGCATCGATGATTTCCTGCGAATACGAAGTCTGTTCATCAGCCTTTCGAATGCTTACAGCAGTCTGTTTGATCCATTCTTCAACCTCGTACCAAGACTCGAAAGAATGGATCATCGAGATTTTTCCAAGCGTAGTTTGAGCAAAAAGGTGGTTCCATTCCATCACGATCGAGTACAGCAATCCCATCAACTGACCTTTATGTAATCGTAAGGATATAAACTGGTCAATGAGTTGGTTATAGTAACTGTCGTGGTGGGTCCATGGTGTCTGGAACCAACTTTGCTTAATCCGATCAAGGTCCTCATCATGAGGTTCTTTTGAACATGTGTCTTCCTCATTCATCGATACGGCAATAACTTGGTTATTGGAGTTGTACACATAGAATAAAGACGTCTCTGTATAATTCCTAATCCAGTTTTTGATTTGTGACCATGTTCGGTCTTGCACATCAGACAAAACCAACAACGTACTCTGGGGAACTTGATGCAGTGATTCCTTCAATTGATAAAATAGTTGATCTTCTTCGGACGGGGGTGCAGCCCACATGCAGCTATTACGCTCAACCTCCCATCTTATCTCATCTTCATGCGCAGTTAGCTCCATTGGCCATTGATGCTCTGATTTGCGATCCTGTGACACAAGGGCATACACATTTTGATAATGGAAATTGACTTCATTCTGCGAAGGCATCTTTCTTATCGCGCTTGTCAACCCGTTAATTCGGGTATGTATCCGTTGCAGAACATGTTCAAATTGCTCTTTCTCCAGCTGGACTTTGGCTATATAATCGATGGCTCCGAGTCTTAGCGCTTCCTGGATATAATCGAAATCCTGATGCAGTGTTAACACAACGATATGAAGTTCTGGATAGAGCTGACTCGCAGCTCGCATCAGTTCAATCCCTGACATAACGGGCATTGCAAGATCCGTCAGCATCAGATCGACCGGTTGGGTTTTCAGGAAATCCAGTGCTTTCGCCCCGTTGCTGGCCTCTCCTACAACCTCCATATTGAACTCGTTCCATGGCATCGCAGAGCTAATGCCTTTGCGTACCAACTTATCATCATCTACAATCAATACCTTAATCATGACGAGATATCTTCTCCTTTAATAGGCAATACAAGCAGTATGCTTGTCCCTGTTCCCAATTCACTCTCGATCACCAGCTGTGCTTGGTCCCCGTACTGTGCCTTCAACATGCGGTGAACGTAATTGAGTCCGATGCCCATCCCAACTTTTTGTTGTTCAGCTTCACGATTGTTCAGCAGATTATGAATGGTTTCTTCAGTCATACCTGCGCCATTATCTTGAATCATAATGTTCAACGTTGCAGTGCATGTCACTTCAATCTGAATAAAACCTTCGTCACTCAATCCATGATATAGCGAATTTTCAACCAGCGGTTGCAGAATAAAGCGGGGCACAGGAATTTGAAGCACTTGCTCATCTGCAGTAATGCGGACATCAAATTCAAAATCATAGCGAATTTGCTGCAAAATCAGATACTGTCTTAGCGCATCAATCTCCTCTTCCATTGTGGATACTTGTCCTAATTTGCCCAGATTGTAATAGAGTAGCTTATTCAATGATTGCACCAGCTTGTCGATCTCCCCTTGTCCGTTCATGACGGCCAGCCAGTGCACTGTATCTAGCGTATTCATTAGAAAGTGCGGGTTGATCTGATAGAGCAGCTTTTCCACTTCCAGGTCTGCACGAATCTTCTCTTTCTGCTGCACTTCCCTGAAGAGGTCACCAATTTGATGTTGCATATTGGAAAATTCACTGAGCAGAAAATCAAATTCTGGAATTTGAGTGCGAGCTCGGCTCCCTGTCATTTGTGGATTTTTGGACATCCCGTTGATTTCCGAATGGAACAGACCGAGAGGTTTGTAGACCATCTTCCACAGAAGCCAAGCAAGAAACACGGTAAAGCCGAGGAAAAATAAAGCGACCAGCAATATTTGAAGCAACCACTGGTTTTTCTCCTGTTGATATTGAGCCTGCGAAATGACAGATACAACGCTCCATTTCTGTGAGGAATCCTCCTTGAACCAGTGATACCCACGGGATATTCCGTCCTTGGCAGGATCGACCGTTAAGCTGGAGAAATTCTCCCCGACCTTCATGGCCTCCGGTATTTCACTGTACACAATGTTTCCTGTACCATCCAGAATGAGATGAGATAATGCTCCGTTGTATTGATTGTAACCCAAGATATCCTGTGTAAGGCGAAATCCGGATTCTACGTATATGTACACGTCGTCCCTTTTGGGCAGTTGTACTTTTCGCATGGCAGACAGAACGAGTTGGTCATCAAACCGGTTCATGCTGATATGGGGACCATAATACTTAATGCCATAAGTTTGGAAGAGCACTGGCAAAGATTCAGGAGAAAAATGATCCTTAATCGGAAAGTTGCCGAACTGCGTAGTGCCTTCTTTCTGGAAATAATATAAGGTCAATCCGATATTCGGATTAGTAAACGTGACCACACTTAACTCGCTCTTTAATTCGTCCCTGGCCTCGATTAATTCGAAGATATCGGAGGACGGATTCAAAAATTCATCCAACCTTTTGCCTACAGTACCACCGTAAGATAATTGCTGAGTAACGTGATTTAGATTGGTGATGGAATTCTCCAATGAAGATGTCACCTGCTGTAAATTGCTGCGAATGCCATCATCGATCTTATTTGCGAAAATGGAGTCAATCGTATAATAAGAAATCGCAAATATGCTGATAAAGGGGATAAACGCACTGAGAAAGAACAATAAAAAGATTCTTTTTTTGAGTGTCATGGGGACCTATTCTCCTTCTGAAAATGAAACAGCAAGCCTCCTGCGTATGGAAGCTTGCTGTGAATATACATACAGCTATGCCGGTTATCTTTCTCCATAGGCCTCGTCCAAGTCCAATTTCCTTTCATCATTATAGATTGATATTCAAATAAGTCAAACGCTTTCATATTGTGCGTATATAAAAAATGCTACTCCTCAAAATGATGAGGAATAGCACTTTTATATGCGTACTTTACTTCAGTTGTAATTACTTCTTGTTAATGGAATGCTCACACATTTCAGTCTACTCTCGTACCGTCACATTTAATTTGTGTGATCTGGTTTCCCCTGAAGAATTACGAAGTACAGCTTCATACTCGTAGATTCCAGGTATCCTTCCAGAGATTGAGGTAACCGCAGACTGTGCAGCAGGCGAATGAGATTGCAGCGATTGTGTGTCAATCAATACACCATTTTCGTAAAGTTCGTATTCGGTTGCGTTTGTTCCCCACCACAGATTCATGGTGACATTATAGTTGCCGTCACCGTCCCAGTTGTCGTTCGACAGAACAGCTTGCCCCGGGGAAGCATCCATGACGATGACTGTCAGCGGAACACTCATGGTTGAACCCAGTGCATTGATCAATTCTCCAGTATAGATATAGGTGCCATTTTTCTTTCCAGTAATATCAACTTGAACAGATTGGGCGGACGGGGATTGATCGACCAGAGAAATTTCCTTAATCAATTCACCATTCTCATACAGCTTGAACTGATTGCCGTTATTCCCCCACCACAGATTCATCGTGATTGTATAGTCTCCGTCCTTGAGCCCTGTGTCGTAACCATTATTATCAGATAACACCGGAGTGCCAGGGGCACCGTTTGCAAGTGGCGTTGTCTGATGGAGCCATTCTTCCCACTTAATCAGCACACTTGCTTGCTCATCCGTAAATACGGTTCCTCTAGCTGCTTGAACGTCATTACCGTAGGATGCAAGCAATTGACGCGCTTTTGCTCCTTCACGATCGTTTGCTGCCTGTTTGGCCTGCTTTAACGTGTTTGTAAGCTGATCAGTAAGAGCGCCGGCATTAGGATCGGTCGATTCATCAGCAAAGGCGTTGGTCAGATTGATCAGGCTGTCGAATGTGGCAATAACGCCAAAATTATATTCTACCGTCTGTTCCCAGCCTGCCAAATCGGAGACGGTTGCCGTAACCTGGTTCAGGCCGGGTTCCAGTGCATACGCCGGAGTGTCCAGGAGCACACCTTCCGGTTCTGCCACACCGGATACCGTATCGGAAGCTGTATAGCCAATTTCCACGTGCTGATCAATGGTGTATTCGGTTTGACCATGAATTTCAATGGTTGGAGGTACGAGATCAATGGATATGGACAAAGATTGTTCGCTCTCTTTGTTACCGTCAACATCGACGCTCCAGTAGGTGATAGTATGTGTACCTTCTTCAGTTAGGGTCAACTGTGTGCCACTCACCGTTTCGCCACCATTAATTTGATAATAAGTCCCTTCGATATCGGAATCTTCATCGCTTGCTGTGAAGGTTACTTGTGCCGGAGAAGTATACCAGCCGTTCTGCAATTCTCCTTCCACAGTTGCCTTAGTATGCGGGGCTTCCTGCTCCGGAGTTTCTCCTTCCAACGTAACAAAATCAGATAGCGGAATATTTAATTCCTTCACAAGTCGTGCCACGAGTTCAGAAACCTTGATTGCGCCATTCATCTGCAAATGTGTATTGTCTTCCGTTGTGCCTACCCACATGAATATCGATTTGGTTCCTTCTGTGCCAAGCTCCTGGAAATGCTCCCAACTAGCTTGGTTCAGATCGATGATAAGCGTTTCCGTTTCCTGCGCCGTTTCTTTCATCGCCTGTACGTATTCCGGGAAGCTTTTGTTCAGCACCTCTCCGGTAAAATCACGACGATTCACTGGCGTGACCAGAACCGGAATCGCACCTCTCTGCAGAGCGCCGTTAATGTATTCTTTCAAATATATCTTGAACTGCTCGGGCGTGAGATAACGCTCTGGACGTGAAGGTGTGGAATCATTATGAGACCACTGCATGAACAGATAATCGCCTTCTTGAATGTCGAGTAAAATATCGTTGAGATATCCACCGACCAGGAAGGTTTTGCTGCTCAAACCTCCAACTGCCCGGTTATCAATACTGACTTCATTTGGATCAAAATATCCACCCAATGTTTCTCCCCAGCCTGCTTGCGGACGATAGTTCTCCGCGTAATTGGCCACAGTCGAATCGCTGGCCAGATAAATAACCGGTTTATCGCTTGCACTGTGATCTGGCAGGCGCTCCAGCTTCAGCGCATTGATCTTCGGTGCATTTCCGGTGAAATTGAAGTTAAATACCCCATCGATCAGGGCAATGTCATATGTGATTTCTTTGAATTCGCCCTTGGCAATGCTTGTGAGCGGCAGCTTTGTCATCTGCTCTACAACAACATTTGCGCTGGTTGATTCCTCCGCATCCCCGATGGTCATCGTTACCCGGTAATTCGCCGGCTCCATTTCCGCGAGGAAAGAGGTACCGTTTACTCGTGTGAAATCTTCCTTGAGCAAATCTCCGGTTTCCCGGTTCTCATCTTTGGTCAGCGCAGTATCAGCAAAGCCGTACCCATTGCCTTCGATGTATGCTCTTTTGGCATCTACTTTGATGTATCCGTCGGCTGCGCCACCAGAACCAAAGTCAAATTTGTATTCGTTTATCTCTTCGCTCGCTTCACTTGTCAAAGAATCCTTCGCAACAGTTAACATGTTAAACGTATGGTCAACTTGAGCTTGGGTAGCTTCCGTATTGAAAATGGCTTCCGCAGCTACCAAAGCCCGGTTCACCACGGCCTTCGACGCATCTGTATAATCTGACAGATCTAGTGCTTTGATCTCATCATACAGAGCGATCAATGCAGTCTGATCGCCACCCTCTGAAGAGAGCTGAGTGCCTTCAATTCGCACGTTGTCGATCTGGGTAGTCCAGTTCAACGTGCCTCCACCACCTTTTCTGGTGCCTAAGAACCGCATGGATCTGACGTTGTCCGCATATGCGGCGGAACTCAGTGGGATACCTTGAATCGTTTGTGTAAGTGTCGGATTCGCTAGGTTCGTTAATGTCAGATCAAGTGTTTTCTCGGCAAAATTAACGGTAGCATCCACATTGACCCACTGGTTCTTGGAAATATCTGTAGCCGTTCCCCCTTCAGGTATGGCTGTATCCCCTGTGCCGTAGTCTGGGTTATACGCACCGACAAAATAATGAATTTTGGTGCTTCCAGTTTTCGTAAACAGCGTGAAAAGGGCATTTTCGTTCGAATCCTGGACCGTGAGATGACCTTCTGACGGATAGGCACTTACATTACCGGATTGCCAGTCAAAGTTCACATTCACCTGATCGCCGTTTACTGCATCAAACAGACGGAACACCTTGGCTCGATTGCCCGATCCGGACCCTGTGACGGACAGTACCTTATTTCCGGACTGTTCAACTACCGTTCCCGCCATGGTTCCTGCGATACCCGTAGCATTGACCATCGCATACTGGTAGTTGGCAGCGTCGCCTTCAAAATCCTCCTCATAGAGCTGGGTTTCTGGCTCTGGTTCTGGCTCGGTAATATCTGGGTCAATGACCAGCGATGAGATACTCAGCTCCATGTCTTTGACTGCACCAGCAACGAGTCCGGCAATTTTCTGTGCACCATAGCTGCTGAAATGGGTATTATCGTTGATTCCATTCGGGTATTTCGGATATTCACCCGGATTAGCGTATAGGAATACTTTTTCAGTAGCTGTATTACCAATTTTGTCGTAGTACGCAATACTTAACTTGCTCAGATCAATCAGCGGCACGTCAAGCTCTTCTGCCACTTCTTTGGCAGCCTGCACGTATGCTGGGAAGCTGACGTTGAACTCCTGAGTCACCGTGTTGAAATCTCTGCGTCCAACCGGAGTGAGCAATACGGGTGTAGCGCCGCGCTGTTTGGCACCGTTTACATAACGAGTTAAGTAGATCTTATAATCCTCAGGGGATGCATACCGGTCCGGTATCCCTGCACTAGCGTCGTTATGACCAAAGGAAATGAAGAAGAAGTCCCCCGGCTTAATTCGTTGCAGGATTGTATCCAAACGACCGTCTACCATAAAGGATTTACTGCTTCGGCCACCGATCGCATCGTTCACGACGACTGCCCCATTGGAGAAATAACGTCCGAACTGCTGGCCCCATCCTTCTTGAGGAGCCTGCGCTTCACTATAAGATTGCATGGTTGAATCACCAGCCATATAGATCGTTGTTGCCGCACCAGCCGCTTTCTCTGGATATTTCTCGATTATGACGTCTTGGATGTCTATGGCTGTACCCGTGAATATAAGATCGAGCTGTCCATCCACCACAGCAATATCATAGGAATACTCCAGTGGTGCTCCTGCTGTCACATTGGTTACGGCGAGCTTCTGGACGAATTCGGATTTGACTCCAACGTTCGAGTCATTTGCATCATTGCCCAATCGCAGCGTCACCTTATAGTTTGAATTGGGCAGATCAACGGCAAATGTCGTGCCTGCCGCGACCGAAACCTGGTTTGCCCCTACCGTAACACCACTTGTATCCTTGAAGCCGTATCCCGGATCTTGTGCGTAGAGCGTATCCTGTATGTTTGTACTTCCTGACGCAGTCTCTGTACCGAAATTAAAGCGGTAGATCGGCTCCGGCATTTCAGCTTCGCGAGTCAGCGCCAGATCGGCTTTAGGGAATGCTGTAGCTTCCGCTCCAAGATAAAAGCCGGTATGAGGCGGCTGGTTGTAGGCTACATTTTGCCAGGCTACGCCAAGTCGATACACAGGGTCCTGCATCAACGTAGGGATGCGATAGTCTGAAGGAATGGTCGTTGTGTAGAGACGATACTCCGAACTATCTTCGCTCCGCAGCAAAAGCTCCTCACGCCAGTCGCCCAGAATGTCCGCCTGAAGTGCCGGATTGCCTTTGGTATGGTTGTTCGTTAACGTACCGGTTGCCCGGAAGATTTCATTCAGCTTTTTGTTTTGGTAATCCCACTTATAGATGAGCGGAATTCCTTTGGCTGTGCTATTATCCCACTCATGGTCCAATAGCTCCCGCTGAAGATCTCCATCCCACCAGATGGCGAAATTGGCGGTTTTGGGCCCTTCGTCCACAGTGTAGATAGCTTCTCCGGCAGCTGAATAAGTATTGGTTACAGGGACACTTTGCCCGTTGGTAACGGTCGTGGCCCATGATTCGTAACCCGGATAGTTCGGATCAATGTCCGCCGACATCCCGCGACCGGTGTCAAAACCTGTTTTCTCACCCCAAAGGATTTCACCTGTTGCCGCATCGCGCATCTCCAGTCCGTATGCTGCATCCGAATGCTCATGCACACTTACGACCTGATAGCCCTCCCGGTTCGGATTGAGCTGGCCGGCATGCATGGCATCACCGTGGCCGAGTCCGGTGCTGTACAGCAAGCTGCCGTCATCGTCAATGGCCAAGGCGCCAAACATAATTTCGTCCTTGCCGTCCTTGTCGACATCCAGCACACTTAGATTATGGTTGCCCTGTGATTGATATTGTGATCCTGCTTCGTTTGTGTCGAACGTCCAGCGCTTAACGAGTTCCCCGCCAACATAATCATAAGCAACAAGCACTGTGCGGGTATAATAACCCCGGCTCATCACGACACTTGGCTTCGTGCCGTCCAGATAAGCGATGGCGCCAAGGAAACGGTCTACACGATTGCCATAGCCGTCACCCCAATCACTGACGTTTCCTCTTGGCGGATCATAATTCACGGTGGATACAGCCGCGCCAGTCTCACCGTTAAACAGTGTGAGATATTCCGGTCCTGACAGTATGTATCCGCCGTCGTTGCGATAATCTTTCGTGCCGTCACCAATGACCGTGCCTTGGCCATCCTTTGTGCCGTCCGCCGTCTTGACAACAACCTCGGCCTTTCCGTTGCCATCGAGGTCATACACCATTAACTGCGTATAATGCGCTCCGGCGCGGATGTTGACTCCCAGGTCAATCCTCCACAGCTTTGTGCCATCCAGTTTGATGGCGTCGATATAGACATTTCCCGTATAACCGGCCTGCGAATTGTCCTTGGAGTTGCTCGGACTCCACAGGAAGACGATTTCATATTCGCCATCCCCGTCCAAATCAGCTACGGAAGCGTCACCTGCATAATAGGAGTAGGTTCCACCGTCCTTAGTCCGTCCGTCGGCTGGTTTATCGAGCGGAATAGGCAAATAATCGTTATGCCAGACCGATACAACCTCCGGTTGCATTTGCTCTTTGCCTGCAATAACGGTGGAGATCTGATATTGTGAGCTGTCGAAACCAGTCGTGTCCACAAAGTTCGTCACATCGCTTATGGGTGATGCGTTCACTTTGGTTCCATTTTTATATATATTGAAAGCGATATCATCTGGGTCGTTGTTTAAATACCTCCAGCTTAAAAAAACGCTGTTGTCTACAAGAACCGCAACCAAACCCCGATTCAGGTATTCTGCTTGGCGACCCGGCAGGCTGTTGGATGATGACTCTGCACGCATCGGTGCCGGAGGAACAGCCAGTGAAATAACCATAAGGAGTGCTAAAAAAGATACAAACATCGATTTCTGGATGGAAACAGTTCTTCGGATCATTCGATTAACTCCTCCTTATCTAAGAATTCATTTTTAGAATCATCAGTTCGATCCTGCCCTGTTTGTTGTCAAATGAACACAATTTACAGCCACCTCCTCTTTATGTTACCGCTTACATTTATCTTACAGGTCTAAAAAAAGACAGACAATCTAAAAAATGTGACGTATTATATAAAATAATTGACTTTTTTAGGAAGGAGATGAAACGATGGTTCATACGGTTTCTTATGCTTTTCGTAATGACGATACATCAATCATGACACTTGACTCTATTGGATGGCAGATCGTTTCTAGCGAAGAATATCGTTGTCCAAGTGATGATAGACCGGACCCGGGGCACGTCGTTTTTCAATACACACTTAATGGTCAGGGTTATCTGGATATTGAAAATCAAACGATTCCTTTACCAAAAGGACATGCCCTACTTGTTAAAATCTCTGGAGAACATTGCTATTACTATAAACAAGAGAACAACGAACCCTGGGAATTTATATGGATCAACATTCGCGGGGATGAAGCTAACCGAATTTGGGATATGATCCATGATAATGAGGGACATGTCATTCGACGAAACGCGGACTCTCCCTTGATTCAAGAGTTATGGCAAATTATCCATTTGATTCATCAAGAGAAAGTTACGGACAAGTATCGCTTGTCCATGCAAGTCTATCGGTGGTTGCTTATCTTGGTACAGACGAGTCGGGATGCGGAGAAGGATATCGGTGCCTTATCCATAACAACGATTGAGAAATGTAAAAAGTTCATTCGAGAGAATTATGCCTCCCCTTTGACACTGGATCTGCTGGCCAGTCATTGTGATATCAATAAACACTACTTGTGCAGGTTATTTCAGAAATCCGAAAAAACATCACCGCTAGCCTATCTCAAAGACAGACGCATTGAGGTTGCAGTACGATTACTACGTACAACGGAACTTCCGATTTCCCAAATTGGTCAACAATGCGGCTTTGAGAGTCCCAGCTATTTCGGCAAAGTTTTCCGTCAATATATGTCCATGTCTCCCAAAGAATATCGCATGAATAAGCTAGAGTTTCCTTACGAGGCCATCTATTATGAATAGCTAAACTCGCTGTTTGCTAGTTGTCCTTGGCTCGGGAACTGCTCTTGTACCAATAAAACAAAAAAAGCCGCTAGAATAGCGACTTTTAATGGAACTATATTCTTTCTTGTGTACTTCGACACTGCTGCACTTATTGAGCGGTGTATCCTCCGTCTATGATCAGGCTATTTCCTGTCATATATGAAGAATCGTCACTAGCTAGGAACAGAACGGCTTTGGCCATTTCTTCTGCTTGACCCAGACGTTTCATTGGTGTTGCCGCAGAAAGTGCTTGCTTGCTCTCTTCCGGGATAATCGGTGTATCGATGAAGCCTGGGCAAAGGGAGTTCACCCGAATATTCTGCTCAGCATACTCCAGCGCGAGGGAACGAGTCAGATTCACAACGCCGCCTTTAGCTGCATTGTAGGCTGCTGAACCAGGCGAACCAACCCATCCGTACATGGAAGCCGTGTTGACGATTGTACCTCCGCCAATTTTGAGCATTTCGCGAATCGATTCACGTGCAACCAAGAATACGCCGTCCAGATCAACATTGACCGTATTGCGCCATTCGGCATAATCAAGCTCATGCGTCGGATGAACACGTCCGATTCCCGCATTGTTGAATACGATATCCACTTGACCAAATGTTTCTACGGTTTGTTTGAAAATCTCAGAAACCTCTTCTTCACTTGTTATGTTTGCTTTAATAAAGAGAGCCTCTGCTTTAAGCGCTTTCAGTTCCTGCTCAAACGCCTTGCCTTTTTCTTCATTCAGATCCACCAATACCACTTTAGCTCCTTCGGAAACGAATAAGCGAGCTGTCGCTGCACCAATCCCGGATGCGCCTCCTGTGATGACTGCAACTTTATCTTGAAGTTTGCCCATGAATAAATCCCCCAGTATAATATTTTGAATAGCGCCTATATAAATAGTGCTATATGATGTTTACAAAACTAATTCTATGCTTAAAATTGTAACAATCCAATCATTAAGATGTGACCAAGTGTCTACCTCGTAGACACTTTATAAAACTATGTCTATATTTATAGGAGTTTTTTTGAATGAATAATGAACTTATTGTGACATCTCAACATCGTAATCGAACCAAGGAGCACCTAAAAACCGCTCTGATTCAGCTCATTAAGAAAAAAGGATTCCATGGTGTTTCTGTCAAAGACATCGTTGATCAGGCGGGTTATAATCGCAGCACATTTTATTTACACTACCAGGATAAATATATTCTCGCCGAAGAGTTGTTGAGTATGACACTCGAAGGATTGAGGGGCGCAGTAGGCAAACCCTATTGGCACGGTCAAAAGGTTTCAACAAACAAGCTGGATGCCGAATCTTTTCAAATCGTGGATTATATCTACGAACACCGTGACTTCTTCGAACTGATTCAATACGATGATACGTTACCTGGTTTACATACAGGCTTTCCACAAACCATACTCAAAATCTATCAGGAGCAATTTGTCTTTGAGACGATCAACAACTCCCCAGTGAACATGGACTATTTCAAGTACTATACCGCCTACGGTTTTTTTGGACTGTTGAACAATTGGATATTAAGCGGATATCGTGAATCACGCGAGGCATTTATCAAAAACGTGATTGAACTCACCAAAACGCATATTCACTCTTTTCATTATGTCGGTAACACGTTTGATTCTTGATCTCAAGTAAGTTGATTTGAACATCACGATGAACGATATGTCTGCCTTAGATAACAGGCCAGTTGCAGATGGAGCAGATGCTCCTGATTACTCAGGGACATGCCCAGAATCTCTTCGATTTTATGAATACGCTGATACAAAGTATTGATATGAATATGAAGTGCTGCCGCAGCTTGGACCGCAGAACTTCCGCACGCCATATACGTCATGAGAGTTTCCTCTAGTCCGCCGGTCTGCCCTTTGGCAGGCCGAAGCGGCTCAAATATCTCTGCCATAAATGCATTTAAATCCTCAGCCGGTTGCCGGATAAACAACCGGTTGACACCAATATCCGTATATCGGATTGTCCCCTGTTCTCCTCTTGTCTTCTGGTATGCAAGCGCCTTGTCCGCTTCCTGGTATCCCGTATTAATGGCATCAACCCCAGACCGCACTGAACTTAATCCCCCCAACAATTTCACATGATTACGATGTTCCCACTCCGGCAGCAATGCGCTGAACTGTTGTTCCAGTTTGCCTGGCTTGTGCGACTCGTTTAGCATAAGCAGTACTGTAATTCGTCTTTCATTGCCAAACGCAATGGGCAGCGCTCCTGCTGGCATTTTGTCTCTTAGATAAGCTACCAATTGAACAGACAACGCGCTAAGCGTAGAAGGGTTGACCCACTCCGCAAACTCCAGCAGTCCCACCACGATGGAGGTTGAAGGAACGATTCCGATCTCCCCGGACTTCTGCCAATAATCCTCTGAATCCTGACTGAGCCTCAAATCGTTGAAAAATTGCTGTGTTTTTTTAAAATAAAATTCGGCCAGGGACTGTTTGCGCATCAATTCCAGGGCCAAAATGGAGCTTCCCTGCTCCAGCGCAATCAACTGCAATGGTTCAAGCTTTGTGTTCATCTGGATAATGAGATAACCAAGGCACTGATTGGCTGAAGCGATTGGATACAGATATTGATACGATCGGTCGGCTTCTCCCTCGATACACGTCAGATAATCTGGATGATGCAAGGATTCGTATAAGCTGCGAAGACTTTCTGTATTCCAGCCATTCATGATTTTGCTGCGTTTCGGAATCCATTCGTTGTCGATAAAATCCACAAAGGTCATCGGTACGCCAATAACACGTGTCAGTTCGTTAACAATAGATACCACGCCCTTATTTTGCAGCGATAGCCGCATAAGCGAGGAGTGAATCTCATCCCGTTTCATGAGTGTCTCGTTCTGTTTGCTCAGATTCTCGTACAGTTTGGCATTTGTGATCGCAATCGAAACCTGATCTGCAAAGCTTTGCAGCAGTCGCACATCCGACTCCGTGAATAGCGGGACCCTTCCTTTTTGATAAACGATTAACACACAATCCGATTGGCCTTCTACCTTGATCGGCACCGAAATAATTGAACCTATATCTTGAAAATTATACGCCGAATTCAGATGATATTTGTTCTCCGATGTCATATTGCCAAAGTCGTCTTCTACTGTAGATAAACCGTTGTAGAGCTTTGGTGTACCTCGCTTAAAGGTGTTCCCGATGATCCCTTCACCTGGCTTCAGTTTCATTCTCAGCATGCCTTCACCCATCTCCCCTGCTCTTGCCTTGACCGTCAACGCGTCGATCGCAGGGTCATATCTCCACAACACACCTATGCACTCATAAGGGATAACCGATAGTGCACTTACCAAAATCCGTCCAAGCAACTCGTTCAGATCCAGAAGTTGAGTCACATCCCTGATGCTGTTCATGATTTCATTCAAGGCTCGTTCATTCTTGCTTGCCACAGCTTCCGTATAGTATGGGTAAAGCAAAGACGACAGTGTAACTAAATCTTCCGCAGAAAACTCCCAGTTCTTAAACACCCGGATAGCCACACATATATTGTTATTGTATGGAAGAAAAACTAACATATTTTCTTCTGATTCCCGTTCTACTTTGGGATGTTGCAGTGGAAGCTGTTCCGCAAAACAAGGCGGTGTACTTTCTCTTCTGCCTATCGCTTCGATCAGTACCCAATCCGCCCAGTTACTGCTGATCCATACCTCATAATCGCAGTTCCCCAAGCGTTCTTGCATGATTTTATGTAAGATTCCATTCAATGCAGCCGCCTCCTGTCAATGTAGGTTTTCACATCATGATTCAGATAATTATACAGAGATATACATTGTCTTGAAACCCCTACATCATGTAACTTTAAAGCAACACAGAAATTTAGTTAACATTTGATGAGAAAGAAGGTAACGCGATGTCTAAAATCATGCACAGTAAACACTTCAAGTACATTGTTCTCACTCTCTTGTTTCTCGGCTGGTGTCTTGGCAACCTGGATCGTTTCGTCATCAACTATGCCATTGTAGGCATTACTCAGGATCTGGGCCTAGGTGCTTCTGCACAAGGAATCATCCTCAGCAGCTTTTTTCTCGGATATGCCATTATGCAAATTCCAGGCGGAGCACTCGCCGACCGTTTCGGTTATCGGAAAGTTATTCTCGTTTCCTTGTTCTCCTGGTCTGTATTCACTATTCTGACGGGTTCAGCCTGGTCGTTGTTCTCTCTTATCTTTGTCCGTTTCCTGTTTGGGATTGGAGAAGGTAGCTTCTTCCCTTCCGGTTCCAAGGCGATTGCCACGAACTTTCCCATTAATCAGCGCAGTGGAGCCATGTCCATTATGCTATCATCCGCAGCCATTATGGGGGTAATTACTCCGATTCTTACCGGACATGCCCTTGTGACTATTGGCTGGCGCAACCTGTTCTATATCATTGGTGCGGTAGGGATTCTCATCACAGCCTTGATGTTCTTTTTATTAAAAGAACCCGTCAAGCCTGCACTTGCGAACTCCCGTTCGGGCCAACAACCCAAAACGTCACTGAAAACCGTCCTGAAGACGCCCATGATCTGGAATTTGTTCATCAGCTATTTCAGCATTTATGCAGTGAACTGGGGACTTCAATCCTGGATGCCGACGTACATGGTCAATGTCCGAGGACTGGATATGACTCAAATGGGACTGCTCGCCGCCATTCCGGCTTTGGTCAGCATTTTCACCATGATTCTCAGCGGCTATGTGCTTGACCGTATCCCGGCAGGCAAAGATCGAATTATCGCTTCCGTGTTTGGTGTACTTGTGGCCTTGTTCCTGTATCTGATGGGCTCCGCGGGCAGCATCACCACATTCATTACGTACATGACAATCGTTACGGCAATGGCCGGATTTATCTCAACTCTGATCATTTCGAAGTCCCTTAAAACGATGCCCGAATCTGTCGTCGCAACAGCCAATGGATTCATTAACACAGGAGCTCAGCTTGCAGGTTTTCTGACTCCGATGCTGATCGGATTCCTGGTTGAAGCTTCCGGGGGATCTTATGCCACCGCCTTTATGATGCTGATTGCTTTCGCTCTGATCTGCTCCATTACCTTGATGTTCTCTCGTCGTTCGAATTCGGATCAGGATAACACAACTGAGATGCAAGCAAAAGCTGTATAAACACAAGAGTTTGCCGCCACATGTTACTTCGACATTTAGTTCATGTTCTATACGACAATACAACCATTTTAACGAATAAGAGGTGCTATGAATTATGACTACAACTGTAGATTTGACCCAATATATCTCGGAAGCCATTGAAGGAAAACGCGATATGTTCACCAATGCCAGTGACCAAATCTGGGGCTTTGCAGAGACACGTTTCGATGAATTTCAATCAGCAGAGCTGCTTATGGGAATGCTGGAATCCGAAGGTTTCACGATTGATAAAGGTGTGGCAGGATTGGAAACCGGGTTTATCGCTACCTATGGTTCGGGGTTGCCCGTTATTGCTCTATTGGGCGAATACGATGCCCTGGCTGATCTCAGCCAGGAAGCCGGAATCAGCACATATCAGCCTGTTCAGCCGCGTGGAAACGGTCATGGATGCGGGCATAATCTGCTCGGCATTGGTGCATTGGCTGCTGCAGTTGCGGTCAAAGACTATCTTCAGGAACATCCGGAAAACCCAGGAACGGTGCGCTTTTACGGATGTCCTGCCGAGGAAAGTGGATATGGTAAAACCTATCTGGCTCGCGAAGGTTATTTTAAAGATGTAGATGCCGCTCTCTCCTGGCATCCTCATTCCTTAAATGCCGTTATGCATGGAAGCTCCAATGCTGTCATTCACGGCACATTTACCTTTAAAGGCATTAGTGCTCATGCCGCTGCCGCTCCTCACCTGGGACGTAGTGCTCTCGATGCGGTTGAGCTGATGAATATCGGTTCGAACTATATGCGTGAACATATGATTGATCAGGCCAGAATTCATTATGCGATCACGAACTCAGGCGGCTTGGCTCCCAATGTAGTGCAAGCGGAAGCCGAGGTCACTTATCTCGTTCGAGCTCCCAAGAGCGCACAGGTACGTAGTCTGTTTGAACGTCTGGTGAAAGTGGCCGAAGGGGCTGCCCTGATGACCGAAACAACGATGGACTTCAAATATGAAGGCGCCTGCGCCAACCTGATTCCGAACAGTACGCTTGAGAAAATAATGCATCAGCATCTCGTTGCCTTCGGCGCACCTGAGTATGAAGAGCAAGAATACACCTACGCCAAAGCGATCTACGATACGCTGCCCCTACAGAACCAACAGGAAGCTGGCGCGTTAGTTGGCCCTGAACTTGCGCCTCTTTTAGCTGAACGACCTCTACCTAACTTCATAGCTCCGTATTCGGATGAGCGGGAAACGTTCATGGGCGGTTCAACCGATGTAGCAGATGTCAGCTGGAATGTGCCCACGGCACAGTGTATCACCTCAACGATGGCCTTTGGCACGCCACTTCACGCATGGCAAACCGTTGCTCAGGGCAAGAGCAGCTTTGCTCACAAGGGCATGTTGCTCGCAGCCAAAGCGATGGCGGCTACGGCCATTGAGTCCATTTTACATCCAGAGATCATCAAGGAAGCACAGCAGGAATTACTGGACAGACTCGGCGGGGAAACCTACGACTGTCTTGTTCCGGCAGATGTGCAACCTCCGAAACGGGGAGAATAAGACCGTGAGGTTCAAAGACGTATTTTCTATTATTGGTCCAGCCATGGTTGGACCTTCAAGCTCCCATACCGCTGGAGCAGCACGGATTGGACGTACAGCTAGACATCTGTTCGGGGAGTGTCCCTCGCATGCTGAGATCCTCATGTTTGGTTCTTTTGCCGCAACGTACAAAGGACACGGAACCGACACCGCCATTGTCGGCGGTCTGCTCGACATGGACACGGATGATCCCGGACTGCCTGAAGCGTTTGCCCATGCAGATACTGCCGGTATGGAAACCATCATCCGTCCGGGGACAGGTCTGTACCCTCATCCAAACACAGCCGAGATTGTATTAACCAACGCTGCCGGAAATCGTACATTGAATATGGTAGGCACGTCGATCGGTGGGGGAAATATCGAAATTGTCCGGATCAACGGCTACAACCTGAAGTTGACGGCGCTCTATCCTACACTCATCATCCGTCACAGCGATGAACCGGGCGTCATTGCTGTCGTCACTCGGTTGCTCGTGGATAATCACATTAATATTGGACACATGTCCGTGGATCGAAAGAACCGGCGCGGCGAAGCCATGATGGTACTGGAATGTGATGGCAAGGTGGATCCTGCCGTGGTCCGCCAGATCGAAGTCATTCCAAAGGTCCAGGAAGTCACTCTACTCTGTCTTTAGCTTAAATATCTGACTTCAGCTTTCTCAAAAAAAGGAGTTTCGCCAATGAATTTTCGAACCTTAAAACAACTTGCTGAACTGGCGGAGACCCGTAATCTCACCCTCGGCCAGCTCATGCTGGAAGAGCAATGTCATGAATCGGGCGAAGACAAGGATGCTGTCTTCAACCAAATGCAAGAATACTATGAAATTATGAGAAGTGCGGTGCATCAAGGTCTGCATACCGATACTACTTCCAAAAGCGGCTTGACTGGCGGAGATGCCCGCAAACTGATGGGTTACCGTGCAGATGGACAATCCTTACTTGGCAACCATGCCAGTCTGTCGATGAGTTACGCCCTTGCAGTTTCTGAGGTCAACGCCTCGATGGGTCGAATTATTGCTACACCGACGGCGGGTTCCTGCGGCATCATTCCCGGTGTGTTTATTAGCAGCCAGGAACGGTTTGGGTGGTCCGATGAACAAATGGTTTACGGCCTGTTCGCGTCTGGAGCCATTGGTTACGTCATCGCCAACAATTCGTTCATCTCTGGTGCGGAAGGAGGTTGTCAGGCGGAAGTGGGTTCTGCCATCGGGATGGCAGCTGGGGCGTTGGTGGATATCCGGGGCGGGTCCCCTTCTCAGGCGATTCATGCCGTTGGACTTGCTCTGAAAAACACCCTGGGCCTGATCTGTGATCCGGTAGCCGGCTTGGTCGAGATACCATGCATCGTGCGTAATGGCTTTGGTGCAATTACTGCTCTGGGAGCCGCCGATATGGCTCTTGCTGGCGTACGCAGCGTCATCCCTTCGGATGAGGTAGTGCAGGTCATGCTGGAGGTTGGATCAGCCATGCCTGAATCTCTTCGCGAAACAGCCGGCGGCGGCCTCGCCCAGACACCAACGGGACGCAAAATCACAAGGGATTTACAGCACAAATAAAGAACAGGCATGTCATTTATACGAGAGGAATAAAATCCTCAAGGTAAATGTATGCCTGATAATGAAAGAGAGCATTACAACTGCGAAACATACCCAATTGTGATGTAGAGCAAGAGGTTCACTATGCCGTCCATTATAATTCCGATGGAGTCAATACCTTATTTGGTAACCAGCCCTTCTCACCTTCTGGGGTATGAACAAAGCTCCATTCATTTAATTCAAACTCTTTTGTAACAATGATACCGGTTTTTACGGTTAATTCGTGTGCAGAATAGTCTGATAATGCAGTCGCGATATGTTCTTCATTGGGGGTGCTTAATATTTGCTTCGGTACCCAGCCGCATTTTTGGGTATGGACAGATTCACAGAAAATCCAGTTTGGAAATTCAGTATCTTCTCTCCCATATAGGATCGAATCTCCTTTAGATAAAACGATGGGATCAGGATAGTTTGAATTATGGGGTTCAATAACTTTATATAATTTCATAATATGCCTCCAACTATTATATTCGACCTGTTACCGACAAACATAATATCATATTTTTATGTAGTTATTCATCCCTGTTAGGATAAGCCAGAACCCCATCACAAGGGGCTCTGGCTTATCTCAATAAAAAATATAAACTTTTTATCATAGGTCTGTTTCCAGAATATCATAGGCTGACACAATCTTCTAAGCTTCTGATAACTCTCCAGACGTACCAGCAGGAGAATCTATATGTTACCTAACACACTCTCTTCATGTTTTGTTTCTCTATACACAAAATAGTCAAAATCGGCATGTTTTCGGGTTCCGCCAAGATCTTGCACACAAAGACCGATATAGGTTCCGGTAAACCGGATATACTCAGGAGATTCATCGGACAGATGGGTGATATCAACCCAATCGCCTACATGATTCCAAGACGAGTCACTATTTAACGAATAGTAGAAGCGAGCGCGATCTTGATCAACTACAGCCTTTAAGCAAAGTGTATCTACCGATTCCAGCGGAATATCCTCCAACAGTTCGTCGTATACCCCGTATTTGGACTGAATAATTCCCAGGCACAACCCTTTCTCTTCATGATACGTTACACGTAAATAGAGATAGTCCTGGGTATCGTAGTACAAAATCAATCCGGCCATTTGCTGTGGATGGTCTGGCGCAAATTCCAGACATGTCTCGGCTTCACACTTCATGGATTGAAGCCGCCGTGCGATCATGCTTTGCCTGTGCGTTGAACTCATTGATTCCATTCCGCGCAAACGCAAGTAACCTGGACGTTCCGTCAAGCTGAGCCAAGTCGAGTCGGGTGGGATACGAAGTGTATTCCAATCCTGCCGAAGCTCGAAGTGATCGAAATGATCCATTTCAGCAATCGGCTCAAACGTATGGGACGGGATCATCGGTGCAGGCACCTGAACCTCCGGATATCGGTCACCGCTCGCAAGTCTCAGCCAGCCGTCTTCACTCCACGTACAGAGCTGAAGTGCGGTCTCACGTCCAAGAATGCAATATTTGTGATGAACAGGTCGTCCGACCAGATGAGCCATGTACCATTCACCGGTATGCGTTTCGACCAGACTGCCGTGGCCTGCCTTCTGCAGAGTTAAATCCGGTCTGCCGTATGAAGTAAGGATCGGATTGGCAGGATCAACCTCGTACGGGCCTTGTAATGTACGGGAACGTGCTACTGTAACCGCATGCTCATACCCCGTTCCCCCTTCAGCCGTAATGAGATAATAATAGTCCTTGTGTTTATACAGATGCGGTGCTTCGGTTAGTCCTAATGCGGTTCCCTTAAAAATGTTCACCGCAGGACCAACCAGCTTATGTTCCTGAACAGAATATTCCTGAAGAACGATGCCTGCAAACCGGTTGTTGCCCTTACGGTGATCCCAGATCATATTGACCAGCCACTTACGCCCATCTTCATCATGAAACAGGGAAGGATCAAAACCGCTGCTGTTCAGATACACCGGATCGGACCAAGGGCCCTCGATATCCGTTGCTGTCACAAGGTAATTGTGGGTATCTTTAAAAGCGCCTACCCGGCTTTTGACATCGGTGTAGATCAGGTAAAACACACCGTTGTCGTAACTAAGACAGGGTGCCCATACGCCTCCGGAATTAATGTTGCCCTCCATGTTCAACTGCGTTACACGAGTCAGCGGAGAAGCAATTGGCCGCCAATGAACCAGATCCCGGGAATGGTGAATCCGTACACCAGGGAACCATTCAAAGGTGGAAGTAGCGATATAATAATCCTCCCCTGCTCGGCATATGGACGGATCGGGATGGAAACCGGGAAGGATGGGATTGGTGATCATTTTCTTGATCTTATTCATGGAAGAAACCTCCGGTATGAAAGTAATGATCTGTACAACAGCAGATACACAAAAGGTGGATATCAGTACCAGCCCAGCGCTTTTTTGCCGGCTTCCAGAGCGGTTATGATCCGCTCTACATCGTATACATTCCCTCTCCAAGTCCCACCGCTGACCGATTGCAATGCAGCCCAGAGCTTTGTATCATCCGGCAAAGCTTCATCTGGACGCATATCGGGATGAAAGGACCTTTGTGCCAGGATGAGAGCACCTTCTTCCGGAGAAACCTCGATCTCTCCTTCTCCGACAAAGTTAATGCTGCCCTCCAGCGTGTTACGATCAACCGCGATGTCAATCAGGTCTCCGTTCCGCAGCTTGCCAATCGGTCCGCCTGCCAGCGCTTCGGGGCCAACATGACCAATACACGCTCCGGTGGAAACACCGGAGAACCGGGCATCCGTAATCAGTGACACGTATTTGCCAAAAGGCAAATGTTTAAGCGCAGATGTAAGCTGGTACGTCTCCTCCATACCGGTTCCCGATGGACCTCGCCCGAGAAGCACAACAACGTCGCCAGCCAGAATACCTCCGGTCTTAATCGCATGGATCGCCTCACGTTCGGTAGTAAATACCTTGGCTCTGCCACGATGACGGTATACGCCATGCTCATCCAGCACATCAGGATCAATAGAGGTGGATTTGATGACAGAACCTTCTGGAGCGATATTCCCGGTTGGAAATGTTACGGTCGAAGAGATTCCAAGCCGCTCAGCGTGTTCTACACTCATGATGACACTGTCCGGATCGATGCCGTCCTGCTCTTTCAACTGCTTCCGCATGAGATGACGGCGTTCCGACGATTCCCACCAGTCCAGTACCTCCCCCAATGACGTACCTGTAACCGTTGGTACAGACTCATCCAACAGACCCAGCTGTCTGAGGTGAAGCATGACCTCTGGTACACCTCCAGCCTGAAAGACACGTATGGTCGGATAAAAGATCGGTCCGTTTGGCAGGGCACTAACCAGCCTCGGAACATTTTTGTTGACCTGTATCCAGTCCTGTACCGTGGGTACGTTTAAACCGGCGGCATGGGCAATCGCCGGTATGTGAAGAAGCAGATTGGTCGATCCGCCAAACGCAGCATGAACGGTCATCGCATTGCGAATGGATGCATCCGTGACAATTTCTGCCATCCTCATCCCCTGAGACTCCATATGGATGAGTGCACGTGACGATTGGCGCGCCATTTCAAACCAGATGGGCTGCCCGGAAGGTGCAAGCGCGGCATGTGGCACTGTCATACCCATTGCCTCGGCTACAACCTGGGCTGTAGCCGCGGTACCTAGAAACTGACAGCCTCCTCCCGGTGTAGCACAAGCTCGGCATCCTAAATCGGACGCCATTTCCAGAGAAAGCTCCCCGTTGACGTACCGTGCACCGATGGTCTGAATTTTACCGGCATCCTCTCCATCGGTAGGCGGAAGTGTGACGCCACCGGGAACGATTACGCCAGGCAATTGCGGCATGCCGGCAAGCGCAAGCATCATCGCTGGAAGACCTTTGTCACAAGTGGCAACACCAAGCACGCCTTTACGCGTTGGCAGCGAGCGAATCAGTCTGCGAAATACCATAGCGGCATCGTTCCGGTACGGAAGCGAGTCGAACATGCCGGTCGTTCCTTGTGATCTGCCGTCACACGGATCGCTGACATATCCGGCAAACGGGATTCCTCCCCGGCTTGACAGTTCTTCTGCGGCAGCCTTCATTAACAGGCCGACCTCCCAGTGGCCGGTATGGTAACCAAGGGCTGTGGGACTACCATCCTCATTGCGTATGCCGCCTTGTGTACTTAAGATCAGAAATTGTTTTCCGTTCAATTCCCCGGGTTTCCAGCCCATTCCAACATTCTGGGACATGCCGAACAAGTCGCCGCTTGGAGCATTCCGCAGTAAATCATCCGTTAAAGGCAGACGTCCGGCAGCCCCTGGAGCATGTGCTATGATATCAAAGCAGTTGGATGCCGTCTCTCCCATAATCGACGTAATCTGTTCGTACATGGTAGCCTCCCACAGTTTATGACTTCACGAAGACCGTTTTGATGGCCGTGAAAAACTCGATAGCTGCTTGCCCCTGTTCTCTGGAATGTGAACTTGACATCTTCATTCCGCCGAACGGAGCCTGCAGCTCTACGCCGGCCGTTTCTGCATTAATTCTGACCAGTCCCGCATCCATGTCCCGGATGAAAGACAACATGGCTCCGACGTTCTGTGTATAGATGGAAGCACTCAAGCCATAATCGCTATCATTAGCCGCTTCGATGGCTTCCTCCAGGGAATCTACCGCAATCAAGGCAAGGACCGGGCCAAAGATTTCTTCTCGGGCGATGGACATATGGGATTCGACCCCTTCAAATACGGTCGGCTGTACATAGAATCCCTCTTCCAATCCCGGACCGTCCGCTTTTTTTCCACCAGCGAGCAGAACGGCACCTTCATCCTGGCCTTTTTGAATATAACTCAGCACGGTATTGAGCTGTCCTTCGCTTGCACATGGACCCATCCAGCTTCCAGCAGACATACCGTCACCCAGCCGGATTTCCTGGATTTGCGAGAGCAGCTTTTCTTTGAAGGCATCGTATACTTTTCGTTCAATAATGACCTTGCTGGTAGCCGTACATTTTTGCCCGGTAGATTTCAACCCACCGCTGATCGTCGCTTCCACAGCCAAATCCAGGTCAGCGTCAGCCGCGATAATAATCGGGTTTTTCCCGCCCATTTCAAGTTGATACTTGGCCCCACGTGCCAGTGCTGCGCCACCGACCCGTTTTCCCACTTCATTGGAGCCTGTGAACGTTATTCCGCCCACATCCGGATGCTCAGCAAGTGCAGATCCGATCAATGAACCTCTGCCGCATACCAGATTAAGAACACCTGCGGGGATGCCTACCTCTTCAAAACACTCCATGACTTTAGCGGCGGTGACCGCAGTTTCCTGAGCCGGCTTCAACACAACCGTATTGCCATAAATTAAGGCCGGAGCCGTTTTCCATATCGGAATGGCGACAGGGAAATTCCAAGGAGCAATAACCCCTACAACGCCAAGGGGTACACGGGTCGTAAACATCAGCGCTTCACTGTCCGTTGATGGAATGACATCACCGGTTTTTCGCATGCCTTCTCCAGCGTAATATCTTAAGATCGCGACACCACGCAGTGTCTCTCCTTTGGCTTCTGGGAGTGTTTTGCCCATTTCTCTGGTCATCGCCTCTGCAACTTCATCGGCCCGGCGTTCTAGCACATTGGCTGCTTGAAATAGATAGTTTCCGCGTTCCGCGCTCGATAACCTCCGCCAATCTTTTGCTGCTTCCTTCGCGGCTGCAACAGCCCGGTTCAGATCCTCTACGCCGGAGGTGGGTACGTAGCCAACTACCTCCTTCCGATTCGCCGGGTTGATGCTTGGTTCGGTTTCACCGGACGTCGCCTTCACCCATTCTCCGTTAATGTAATTGCTGTATGTCTGCTCTACCTGAAATGTAGTCATCCTATTCATCCTCCTTATACATTAGTTTGAAATGACTGTATTAATAAGTGTCCCGATATCGCTAATGGATATTTCAATGCGGTCCCCGGGTGCAAGTGTAAAATCATTGGGTGGCACGATGCTTGTGCCTGTCAATAAAACCGTACCGTCAAACAGATCGTTATCTCTTGCCAGAAAAGAAACCAGCTCATCGAGTTTTCGGTTTAACTCACTCGTGCTTGCCTCGCTTTTGACAACTATTTCACCTTCACGATATATTTCGCAGACGATGCTGAACGCATATGGATTCTGCACCGTCTCTGCTAGACGAATGGCCGGACCTATGGAGCAGGAATTGCGCCACATTTTTGCTTGCGGCAGATACAGTGGGTTTTCTCCTTCAATATCGCGGCAGCTCATGTCATTGCCAACGATGTATCCCACAATGCTGCCATCCGCGGCAAGCACCAAGCCCAGCTCAGGCTCCGGGATCTGCCAATTGGAATCGCTGCGAAGCGTGACCGCCTCAAGCGGTCCTATAGTGCGGGCTGCTGTGGATTTAAAAAAGATCTCCGGCCTTTCGGCATCATAAACTTTATCGTAAAAGGTCTTTGCATCCAGCTTGCCTTCCGTTGCTTCATAATTTCGCGCTTCCCGGCTGCGCTGATAAGTCACACCCGCCGCCCATACTTCCGGAGCTTCCAATGGAGTGATTAGATGCAAGGAAGTCCAATCGTCAGTTAACTTATTTAACGGTTTAAAAGCGCTTTCAACAAGTTGAACTGGAGAAATCTCCTGCTTTCTTGCTTGATAGATCAAAGTCATAAAATCTGCTTGCGGCAAACGATAGGCTTGTTCATCATCCGTAACGGCTGCCAGCCACTTCTGTTGTCCGTCCAGAAATCGAATAATTCTCATTCAAGCTTGCCTCCATTTTTCCCCATCGGGTTGATAATACTACCATAGCATTCGCTATGGTTCATGACGATGTTCTAATCACTCCGACGATTTACCCTTTTCACGCATTTTTTTTCTGTTAAGATGAGGTTAGATCCATTAAACAAAAGTAATTTACAAGGAAAATCCGATGACAGGATGTTGGTATATAGAATAGTACAAGGGGGTTGGTTTGCTGTGACCAAGCTTTCGGATGCTGTGTATTTAGGTCGTCTGCCCGATGTTCGCATGTCTTTTCAACTATTGGGGCTGCATGCCAGAAAAGTAGATTCCAACTGGACGTATCCGTCCCATGAACATTCCATGTATGAAGTACACTGGATGATGGACGGCGAGATGAACATGGTCATTAATGGGCAGTCTTATCTTCAGTCGGTTGGTGACCTCCTGTTCATCCGGCCTGGTATGACCCACTCTTGCACCGGAGCCGGACCGGAGGGGTTCACTTATTTTTCCGTACATTTCAGCATACACGATACGTCCTTTTGCAGAGAACTTAACCGTTGCAAAGACATCTATTATCCGGCAAATTCGAATTTGGCTCTGGGGCTCTCCCCTTCCCTGTCTACCTTGTATGGTTTGGCCACAGAGCATTTGTCTAGCTCGCTATCTTCCTCCAAACAAATGAAGGTACATGCCGCTGTGTTTGAACTGCTTGGCTCCCTGGTCGGCCAGTTATCTCAGCAAGCCTCCATTACGTTGTCGAGAAAAGAAACCATTGCCCATCAGATTGCCGAGCACATTGAGGATTCGGTAAGATATATCCATCTTCACGGGGAAATTCAGGAGAGTGATCGAACCTGGATTCAGGATATTGCCAAATCGCTGAGCATTAGCCCGTCACAGGTTAATCGTATATTTCGGCAGGTATACGGCATCGCTCCGCGTAAGTTTCTATCCGAAACCCTTCTGAACGAAGCGCAGCGGCTGTTAAAACAAACGGACCTGAACATAGACCATATTGCGATGATGCTGGGGTACAAGACTAATGCGCATTTCAGCCGCCAGTTCAAGCGGTGGACAGGCATCGCGCCAAGTGAATTCCGCAGTCATTCGCAGCAGGGCGGAGAAGCCAACCATGCGGGTAACTAAAAGTTTAATCACAAAAACCCCAATTGTCTGAGCCGCAGAGGCTTATCGGTCAACAAAACAGCTACTGGATGACCAGCAGCTGCTTTGTTTTGTCTGGATTGCTCAGATCATGTGTTTGAGGATTACGCTAAAATAAAGGATGCAAGGCTTGCACTTCCCGAACCTCTGTACGTAAAATACAAAGCCTGTATACCATCCGGAATGGTCATCTCGACTGAGTAGGGTTTCCAATGATTGGTGAAATGTACCGGGATTGTACCCAGGACATGACCGTCCCATGCGGTTTTGACCTCAAATACCCCGTGACAATATCCGCGCACCTTGATTGAAACTTCGCGAATTCCTTTGCAATCAAAATACTTAAATCCTGCAGTTGCGGATTCAACCATATTGGCAATATAACCAGTCTCTTCATCACCGTCTCTACCATCCTGGGTTATCTTCGGAAAGCGGCTGTCCAGCCAGGCTCCTGCTCCGAAACCTCCAGTATAGCTCTGATCATCCTGGGTAAAAAGATTGCATGCAAGATATGCAGAGTACTCGCCTTTTCCTTCTAACGGTCTACCATTTGGGCCGCAGGAGGTCATTTCCACCTGAAGAATTCTTCCGTCCTCCTGAAAAAATATCTTCTCGATACAGCCCTGCCGGTTGAATGCGTCCCCATTGGTATGACGGTGATAAAAGATATACCAGTCTCCATTGATCTCGACTATGCTGCCATGGTTGTTGCCCCCATAATACATGGGCTTGTCGGCAGGTTTGTACGAGTCGATATGGAGATCGCAGTTGCTTACGATAACGCCCTGATATTGGAATCCTTTGTTTGGAAACTGACTTGTGGCATAACATAATTCATGCATAACGATAGAGGAATATACGAGGTAGTAGGTGTCGCCTCTCTTTCGGATGGAAGGCGCCTCAAAAAATGCATGTCCCTCATAACCACTGCCTTCGCTGTAAGATTGACTAGGTATCACAAATACGGGTTCCTCCATAATCGTCAGCATGTCTGAACTGAGTATCGTAGCCATCGCGCCATGTCTGGATTGGTCTCCAGGTGCACAAAAACCGGTATACAGATAGGTATGTTATCCTTCAGTCATCACGCCGGGATCGAACTGCGGCTCATCCCCATCTCTTTCGCCCAGACGAGTGCCGTCGGCATATTGTACATACCCATGGAATTCAAATTTGCCAGCAGGTGTGTCACATACAGCCACCGAAACTACGGGTACTTTATCCAGCACGTAATACAGATAATACCGTCCATCGGGACCTAGCGTAACATCTGGTGCATACAGACACATATCGCCATCCGGATTCAGCGGATCATCTGTTTTCCGGTAGATCACGCCCTCATTTCTCCAATTCCCAAGGTCATTTACGGGTGCAGACCAGCATACATAATCGTTCAGACAGAAGGCATGTCCGTTAAAACGGTCATGTGAACCGTACACATATACTCTGTCATTAAATACGTAAGGCTCGCCGTCAGGGACATATTCCCAGGATGGAAGGTATGGATTCAAACCTTGTTTATTCATTCAACTTACACTCCTCATACAATCGTAATAGTACATTCGTTCTATGAAATAAAGATAACTCTCGTATAATAGAAAATAGCTTAAGTAGTGTAGTGACTATTCATTTCTACAAATTAAAGAGAAAGGAGAAGAACCGTGACCTCTATTTTTTACGTGGAATGTGACGCGGTACATCAGAACCATTTTGTTTTTGATATCCCTGAAGGGCATGATGCCTGGCTATTGGTCATTACAAAGACCCCTGCCCAGTTTTGGGTTGATGGACAACTTAAGGATTACCCGGCTCATTGTGCCGTACTTTTCAAACCGTATCAAAAAATATATTATCGGGCTTGTTCAGAGCACTATATAAATGATTGGATTCGTTTTGAAAGTGATGAACCGTTTGTAACCGATACCTCCCTTCCGGCTGGCACACCTTTCCCGCTGGATGATCCGGAATACTGTCATAAGCTGTTCCAATTGCTTGTTGCAGAGCATTCTTTTCAGAACGATTACCGGGAATCATCCATCAATTTCCTGCTGCGAACCTTGTTCAATAAATTGCTTGAGTCTTGTGTCCAAGAGGATATTAGTCCTCAGCACTATCCTCTGTTGAAGCTTCGAACGGCAATTCATAACCATCCCAGCCATCCTTGGACAGTATCTGAAATGGCGAAGATCATAAACGTCAGTCCGGGGTACCTGCAATTGATGTACAAGAAATCATTTGGCCTCTCGTGTATGGAGGATGTTATTCATAGCAGAATACGTTTGGCCAAAGAATATCTCAGACATCATTTGTATACGGTTGCAGAGATTGCCGATCGATGCGGTTACCGTAATGTCGAACATTTTTGCAGGCAGTTCAAACAAGTGACCGGTTCCTCGCCTAAGCAGTTTCATAAACGACGCGAAGCTATCCCGGCTGACATAACAGAGTTTGAATATAAATCTCACTCTTAAAGGGGATGTACTTAGATCTATGGAAAATCCCACTCTGATCAAATGGGTGTTTACACATACCTTAGCCATCCAATCGGTATAAACGTCATCGAGGTTGTTAGCGTTCTCTGCTGTCATTTTAAGTTAAGGTTTTAGGCTGTATGATGCAATGACATATTCTCAGTCATGATTGATCAATTATCATATTGTGATACCTTATAAGGGCATCTTATTCCTCGCATATGCAGCTGCACCGATCATCCCTGCTTGTCCGCCTAATTTTGCTTGCACTATTTTACATGCCCTGGAAGAAAGCCTTAACGCATGATTCTCAACAGTATCACGCACGGTATTCAGCAAGCGATCACCAGCTGCCGACATTCCTCCACCAACAATAATCACTTCTGGATTGAACAGATTGATTACATTGGAAAGACCAAATCCGAGAATCTTACCGGTCTCATGCATAACTTCAATAGCAAGTAAATCTCCAAGATCGTAAGCTTCAGAGATCATACGGGCAGTGATTGTCGTCCAATCCTCTCCCACCCATTCCATAATCATACTTGACCGGCCTTCCTCAAGCTTGTCTGTAAAGGTTTTAATGATGCCTATCGCGGACACGTATCTCCCCAGACAACCCGAACTTCCACAACGACAAGGCCGCCCCTCCCGGTACATATTCATATGACCGATTTCGCCCGCACTTGATGTCGTACCGTAGAGAACTTTTCCGTCATTGACAATACCAGATCCCAGACCGGTGCCTAACGTAATCAATATCAGGTTTTTATATCCAGTGCCTGCACCAAACAGCCATTCACCATACAGATTTACCCGAACATCATTGTCGATATAAACAGGGAATCCGAAATGATTTTTCATATAATCCACGACATGAATGTTTTCCCAGTCTGGAAAATTAGGTGAAAATATGGATAATCCCTGTTCCGGATCTAATAATCCAGGAATGCCCATACCCATGCACAGAATAGAAGCTGGCTGGATTCCCTCATAAGTCAGCATTTCTTGAATAATGTCTACCATTCGGTTTAATACGTGGAACGGCCCTTTTGCCGCCTCCGTAGGGTCACTTCTTTCATGAATTTTTTGAAACTCCAGGTTGAAGATGGCGGACTTAATATTGGTTCCACCCAGATCAATTCCAATTATGTATTTTCGCATAATAATCTCCGCTCTCATTTATTTTGATACCAAGGAATGTGTTCCAAGGTTTTCTTTTGGTTACCAGATTAAGATAAAGTGCCTGCTTTTCTATCGGAGTCACTCACTATAGTATAGGGGCATAGCTCGAAATTGAAAAAGAAATCTAAAGAACGAGTTATCCTGGTTGGAAGCCTGGAACTTAACCCCATTTCGATCTTTTTGAATTATTTATTTATACTTATATCTCCAAACAAAAGAAGTCACTAATTTAGTGACTTCTTCGGACATAAAGTTTCCTATTATAATTTCCTTTAAGTTTAAAGGTTCTGATGCATCAATCCTTATTTAAGGGTTCTATTTGGATGAAGTGCACGAGCCATTGCATCCATATAACCCTGAACAGCGCGCTGACTCACTTCTGTTTCTGGAGCAAGAATTTCGAAAAGGTGGAAACAACCTGGATAGAGGTGAAATTCTACATCCACACCTGCTTGTGCTAGTCGTGCCACGTACTCCATCGTCTCATCCCGGAATAGATCGAGCTGACCTACACAAGTATAGGCTGGCGGCAATCCGGCCAAGTTCTCTGCTCTCGAAGGTACTGCATAAGAAGCACTTCCATTGACATCGTTCTCCTCACCAAGGTACATATTCCAAGCAGCCACGTTGTCCGTTCGGTTCCAGACTGAACCCTCTTCTGTAATCTCATGACTAGATGGCGTGATGTTGCGATTATCTAACATCGGGTACAATGGCATTTGGAAAATAATAGACGGACCTCCTTTATCACGTGCCATCAGCGCGAGTGCTGCTGTCAGCCCTCCACCACCGCTAGCACCGGCAATTGCAACCCGATTCACGTCAATACCAAGCATTGCTGCTTCCTCCGTCATCCATACCAATCCAGCATAACAATCTTCAATCCCCGCAGGATATGGATGCTCAGGAGCGAGCCTATAATCCACTGATACGACAATGCATTCTGCTGTCTGAACAAAACGCTCGCACAATTTGTCGTCCATATCGGGATGTCCTAACACGTACCCGCCCCCGTGAATCCATAACATGGCTGGTAGTAAATCATTTGTTCGATCGGCAGGTTCGTATATTTTGACCAGCATCTCACCTTTATCTGTCGGAATTTTCCGGCTAGTTGTGTTTACATGCTCTGATTTTTTCACCGATACAGCTGATACTAAGTTTCTGCTCCACTCTAAATTTTTCTCCAACTCAAACCCTGGAAATTGTGAATAAACCTCTCTTAATTCTGGTAATATACGTTTCTCAATACTCATGATAATTCCTCCAAATATAATAATGAATTCGATCGTGTACGTTTTTTCAGTTAATTCTTATCTCATTTCAGCTTCCCACTTGGAAATTTCCTCTCGTACTCGCGGTGCAACCTCTGTACCGAGCAATTCTATAGCCCGCATTACCAACTCATGTGGCATCGTGCTTAAGGGAACATACATCATGAAACGTGTAATTCCTACATGCTTGCGCAGATGAATAATTTTTTGAGCAACTGTTTCCGGATCCCCTACATACAACGCACCATCAGAACTGCGGGCAGCGTCATAGCTGGAACGATCGTAATATGCCCACCCCCGCTCTTTGCCGAGTTTATTCATGCCGTACTGAGTGGACGGGAAAAAGAGTTCTGCGGCTTTTTCCGTATCTTCTGCAACAAATCCGATTGAATGTGAACCTACCCGAAGCTGTGATACATCATGACCAGCATGAGTTGCCGCCTTTTTATACAGTTCTACAAGTGGCGCAAATTTTGTTGGATTTCCACCGATAATTGCCAGAACTAGTGGCAGACCTAGAATTCCAGCACGTATGGCAGACTCCTGAGTACCTCCGCTACCAATCCATACAGGTATAGAATTCTGAACAGGACGCGGGTATACCCCCAGATTATGTATCGCTGGACGATGGCCTCCACTCCATTTTACTTTCTCGGATTCCCGTAATTTAAGAAGCAGTTCAATGTTTTCATTAAATAAATCCTCGTAGTCATTCAGGTTATAACCAAACAGTGGAAAGGACTCAATGAAGGAACCCCGACCCGCTATAATCTCGGCACGTCCATTGGAGAGACCGTCAAGCGTTGCAAAATCCTGAAACACACGGACAGGATCTGCTGAAGATAGGACCGTCACAGCACTTGTCAAACGAATTCGTTTTGTGAGGGGCGCCGCAGCGGACAACACCATTGCCGGTGAAGAAGCCGCATAATCTTCACGGTGATGCTCACCTACGCCGAACACATCAAGTCCCACCTGATCTGCAAGGACAATTTCTTCCACAACTTCTCGCAATCGCTGAGCGTGACTCATCACAACTCCGGTCTTCGTATCAGGCTTTGTTTCTACGAATGAAGTAACACCTATTTCCATAATTGTTCTCTCCTTCTATTTTTCTTTCTTTAAGAGGAATGCTCAAGACAACGGATTAAAGCCGTCCAATCCAACTCACCATAACCTTGGGTAATTCCTTCAGAGAGGTGTTGATGGATGAGCTGACCTAATGGTAGTGGAGCTTGAACTGACTTGGCTGCCTCGATAGCTAATGCAACATCCTTTAACCCGAGCTTCATTTTAAAACCGGCTGGTTCAAAGCGCTGTTCGGTCATGATCGCGCCATAGTTCTGATATACCGGAGATTGAAAAAGAGCATTCACAACATCCATATATCGGGACGGCTTAATGCCGTGCTTTTCAACCATGAGCTGCGCTTCCGACAAAGCTTCCAGCATTGAAGCAATCAAAAAGTTAACGCCTATTTTTACAATGTTACCTTCTTCGCCATGATCCCCGATCTCAAATATCTCTTGACCTAGTGCTGTTAACATGGGAAGTACTCGTTGTCTTGCGTGTTCAGGACCAGCTAAAATAATGCGCAATGTAGCTGCTTTAGCCGCATCCGGGCGCCCCATTACGGTGGCAGACACAAAGTGCTGGTTTCTCTCCGCATGCAAAGCGGATAATTTCCGAGCCAGATCTACGCTGATCGTACTGGCAGATACGTGGATTCCATTTTCAGATAATCCGTTCAGAACACCAGTTGGTCCCTCAACAATCTCTCTCAAAGCAGCATCATCAGATAACATGGTAATTACAAGATTGCTTTCTTTCGCTGCCTCTAGTGGTGTTTGGACATACCGTGCTCCCTGTTTTATTAATGGTTCAGCTTTTTCAGGGGTCCGATTAAAGATGACTACGTCATAACCCGCTTTCAACAGGTTTTGTGCCATTGGAAGGCCCATATTTCCAAGTCCAATAAACGATACCTTCATTTGTTGCATCTCCTTATTGTTGATGGATTGTTTCGATAACGGAATGAATGTTCCAGAATGATCAAAAAAAATTATGGTCTTACAGATACTCTTCAAATGACACCTTCAAAATATGAGGAATATAATAACGGAACAATCATTCCGATATTGCTAAAAAAAAATTATATCCCTGCAATTACAAAGCTAATCATCTCTTTTGCACGTTCTGGATTTTGACCTGTTTTGGCCATAATATTTATGCTTTGATGTAAATTCAGCAATAAATAAGACAATGTTTTGATATCTGTTGTTTTATCTATCTCTCCCGATTGTTGGCCCTTCTCCAAAAGCTCGCAAAATGCTTGTTCCAAATCCGAAAAACTAGTCTGTATCAAGACATTTATCTGTTCATCTGGTGACTCCAATGTTGTAGCTGTATTCGTTACAAAACATCCGCCCGGTAGGCTCGTATCGTATGCTGAAGCAATATGGTATTCAAAAAATTGAAGAATTCCATCTCTTACGTTTGATGCTTGTTCAAGAATGGTCTGCTTATTGGAACTCCCTTTTTTATAATGCTCCAGGGCATCTCTGTACAAGGTTTGCTTGTCGGAAAACGTATCATAAAGGCTGGATCGGCTAATGCCCATCACTTCAAGTAAATCCGGTATGCTGGCAGCCTCGTATCCTTTTTTCCAAAACAACAGCATCGCTTCGTGTAACGCTTGATTTTTGTCAAATTCTTTAGTCCTGGCGATAAGTAACACCTCCCGTTTCAGAAATATAACATATCTGAACCGATCAGTCCAGAAAAGAATTTCGCAGATCGTCGATCCTTATTGAAAATTTATCCATTAAAGAAATATATATGCTATATTTGACAGGTAACTTAAAACATATTGAGGAACAGCAAAACAAAAGACACAAGAATACATAAACTCCAGATTAATTATTTCAGCGGAAAGTTGGTCATATCAGATCCGCAAAACACACCTTATTGGACATCGGATAACCTGGCGTGGGCTAAGGAATGGTACGGTGCAGACAATGTGCCAGCCAATCTTAGAGGCAATGTGCTCATCATGCAAACTGACGGCAATCTGGTGCTGTACAACAATGAAAATCCGGCCTTGGGCTGGTATCCTGTCTGGGCTTCGAATACAGGTGGACATTAAAAAATATAACAGTAATTTGTTAATGGATTCATACTCTATTCTGTCATGATGATGTAATGTGATTCTCATTATTACTTTGTTAAACGCCAAAAAGATCTCTTCTGCAGTGAATGCTGAAGAGATCTTTTTTTATTTTACATATAACGGTCAATTACAACTCAAAAAATTACACTGGATCTGGCGTTCCAGTCCTGCTTCTCGATTTCGTAAATAGTAAGATGGCAAGAAGTAAAGCAATGCTTACAGCTCCAAAACCCAACCAATTCAAATACATGACAGATGTATGATTGATCACAAGCCCACCTAATCCAGATCCCAGTGCAAAACCAAATTGGATAAACGATGTATTTACGCTAAGGGCAATGTCGGGATTACGAGGTGCCAGTGTAACCAGATATAGTTGCTGGGCCGGAGATATGCTCCACGTTGCCAACATAAAAATCATTAAAACCAAGATTAACATCATAAGATTAACTCCAGCTAGAGCAAACAAAAGAAGAGTTATGCCTTGTAACAGAAGGCCTAGACAAATTGTAAACTTTGATCCCTTTGCATCTGCCAATTGTCCGCCCACTTTTGATCCGACAAAGCTGCAAATTCCCGCGAGAAACAGAACACCGCTTATCTCGGTCATGGTAAGAGCAGATGTAGCTTGTAAGAAAGGCGTAATGTACGTGAACAGTGTCGAATAGCCGCCGATATACAATAATGTAATAAGCAAGGCAGTCAGAATGAGTGGATTTTTTAAAATGGAGAGCTGCATTCTGAGGGTGATCTTTTCTTCCTCTTTGATTGCCGGAACCTTTTTGTAGATAATAAGTAATGGAAGAACACTTAACAATCCAATGATTACAAATAAAACTCTCCATCCAAACATTTCACTAAAAAATGTGCCCCATGGGACACCGAGCACTAGCGAACTGCTTAGCCCCATCAAAATGATGCCGATGGCATTGCCCCTTTTTTCTTTTTCAACCAGTCGTGTCGATACGGCCATCGCTACTACGGTAGCGATTCCTCCGCTCGCCCCTTGAATAATTCGCACCCATAGTAATGTTTCGTAAGAAAGGTTTACAAGCATAAGTCCGTTGCTGGCTATAAACACACTGAGGGTGGACACCAGTAACTTCTTGCGATCTATATTTATTGTAAATGCAATGAGAATCGGGGCGATAATGGCCGCTGCGAGAGCAAACACAGTCACTAGTAAACCCACTTCGGAAGTAGATACGCTCAAGTCTGCGGCGATCATTTCAATGACTCCTGTAATAATGTATTCAATGGTTCCAATCAGAAAAACAGCCAATGCGAGGACATAGATGATCCATTTATTTTTCAATTTACTCCACTCCGTCTTTTTCAGTTAATTATTTAGTATTGGAATTTGTATTTCTATAAATTGTGCATCTTTTTCTTGGGATAAAGGTAAATAAAGTTCCCTACCAGCTTCGTTTTCCTTGATCTGATAGTTATTCTTCTCAATCCATGTGGCTAGATGAACACAGGCTTTACAGGCAAAGGTGGCATTGGAACGATAAGCTATGGTGGCCATCATGGGTTCAGCAGGAAGAGTCCGCAATTGAAATGGGTCGGGAGGTGATCGCAGCTCACAGGTTAAGAAATAACCTATTTCGAACTCGAACTCTTCCTCTTGTCCTGCGATTTCTTTCCACAAAACAACCTGTGGTCCGTGGATTAGTTGGCGCATTTCTTTTGTTAATGACTGATCAAACTGATGAAATAAACTCGGGATCTCCTCTTCCCTCCCGCACCCTGTCTGAAAAAGAAACTGCCGAGCACCTTCCTCTTTGATTCGTATTTCTTGCCCGGTTTCGACATGCCCCTCTTCCTCTATAAGCTGCATGCGTTCCTCAATTCGGACGAGTTTAGCTTGTTCCGTATCGATAATCTGCTGAATTTCGCTTCTTTTAAGCTTAAACATGCCTTGAATATTCTCTAATGTAATATGTTCCTGTAGCAGCTGTGTGATTTGTGGCAACGTAAACCCCAATTCTTTATAAATTAAGATTCGGTTGAGCTCGAGAAGCTGATCTGCGGAATAGTAACGGTAACCCGTATCTTGATCTACCTTTCTCGGCTTAAGTATGCCAATCTGGTCATAATAACGCAGTGTTTTTAATGAGACCCTGCTTAGCCTGGAAAACGCACTGATTTTGAACAATATATCATCTCCAATCAATTAACATAATGCGAGTATATAGTTTCCCGTACAGGGGAAAGTCAAGGGTATATATGCTTCTCACTTTTATAGGTAAAATCAAATACCGTCCTTGTCATCACTCTATGTTGCTGTTATGGGTAAGTCAAAAAACCGTTTCTGAATGAAACGTTCATTTTTTTTGAACAAAAAAAATGCCACTCATCGTGGCATTCTCTCGGTACTCATTCAATTATCCTGCTCAGGCAGGTTTGTACTATTTTCCAGTTTCAGCAAATGTTTTAATGCGTTCCCCGATCTGGTCACGAACCCTTTGGAATACCGCCCATTTCTCTTCATCTGACCCTTGAGCTTTGGCAGGATCATCGAATCCCCAGTGTTCCCGCTTCACATGTGGTGGTGTCATTGGACATTTATCCGCGGCGTCTCCACACAATGTGACTACAAAATTAGCATTGTTCAACAACTCTGAATCAATGATATCGGAAGTTTGAGTCGAAATATCCAGGTTAACTTCTTTCATGGCTTCCACTGCTTTGGGATTCAGACCGTGTGCCTCAATTCCCGCACTATAAATGTTCCAGTCCTCACTTAGATATTTCTTAGCCCAGCCTTCGGCCATTTGACTCCGGCAGGAATTGCCTGTGCACAGGAAGTAGAGTGTTTTTTTACTCATGTTCATCGTCTCCTCGTTGTTTGAATTATAGATTGCTTTTATAAAATGCTTAACCACAGATACAGACCCACTAGCGTAATAAACAGAGTCGGAACGGTGATAATGATACCCGTCTTGAAGTAAGTGCCCCATGAAATTTTGACACCTTTGGTGCTAAGCACATGAAGCCAGAGCAGTGTCGCGAGTGAACCAATCGGGGTAATCTTGGGACCTAAGTCCGAGCCAATAATATTGGCATAGATAAGCGCCTCCCGAACCGTTCCTGTAGCCGTTGTTGCATCAATGGCAAGCGCATCAATCAACACGGTAGGCATATTGTTCATCAGGGATGAGATGATTGCCGCAATAAAGCCCATACCCATTGTTGCAGCGAACAATCCCTGATCAGCCACAGCCTGAATGACAACGGCCAACAAATCGGTCAAACCTACATTACGTAGACCATAAATCACGACATACATACCGATGGAGAAAAATACGATGGCCCAAGGTGCTTCTCTGACAACCAGTGTAGTCGGTACAGCAGAACTCCGGGAAGCCATGATCAAGAAGAATATCGCGACGATACCTGCCACAAGAGATACGGGAATTCCGATAAATTCACTGGTAAAGTATCCAATAAGTAGAACCCCTAACACCACCCACGACAATCGAAACATCTTCATATCCTTAATGGCAGTTACCGGAGGTTTCAATTCACTCGCATCAAATCGTTTGGGAATACTCTTGCGAAAAAAGAGATATAGTACACCGATACTCGCCGCCAGTGAGAACAGATTTGGAACAAACATCCTTCCCGCGTACTCCATAAAAGTAATACCAAAGAAATCGGCAGACACAATGTTGACCAGGTTACTTACAACCAGCGGTAAGGAAGTTGTATCTGCAATAAATCCGCTGGCGATAATAAATGGAAATACTTTTTTCTCATCAAAATTCAATGCACGTACCATAGCTAGAACAATTGGCGTCAGAATCAGTGCACCTCCATCATTGGCAAAGAAAGCAGAAACCACCGCTCCCAGGATGGAGACGTAAACAAACATCCGAACACCATTGCCATGAGCGGCTTTGGCCATATGTAAGGCAGCCCACTCGAAAAATCCGATACGATCCAGAATTAATGAGATCAGAATGATTGCGACAAAAGCAAGCGTGGCGTTCCATACGATCTGTGTCACATCCCATACATCTTCCAAATTGACCACACCCACAAGTAAAGCTAGAATGGCTCCGCCACAAGCAGACCAACCAATCGACAGGTTTTTAGGCTGCCAAATAACAAGTACAAGTGTAATCAAAAAGATCAAGCAGGCTAACAGCGTAGAAAACAAATATATACACCTCCTTCCAGTTCAACTTAATTTATATTTGCATATAATGATATGCTTATATATCGATCAAAAATTAATTACATACTGAAGTAAAGTTTTCTTTATTTAACGATTTAAGAATAGTTGCTGTATCTGGCATCAATTCCAGGACAGATGTAATATAGGGTGTATTCTCTACATTTAAAGAGTAGTATACCCACTGACCACGTTTATTTTCTTTAACCAAACCTTGATCCTTCAGCTTGCGCAAATGTTGACTAATTCCAGGTTGTGACATGTCTAAAATCTCTACAAATTCACACACGCACCATTCACGTTCTTTGAGGAGTATAAGGATCGTAAGGCGTGTTTTATCACCCAGCAATTTAAGCTTATCCGCTACCTCTTGCATAGAATCCATAGCACTTCCTCCTTCAACAACATATAAGTGTATGCTTATATTATAATAGCAAAAAAATGAAGTCAATGTTTACTTCATGATTAAGCCCAAAAAGCGTTGGTTCGAATTCGAATCAACGCTTTTTGGAATTTATGATCATTTTTTAAATAAACAGATTATGATTTGCTTGTGATGCTTGTCCAAGATAATAACCTACACCACCAATTTTCACTTGGTCTATTAATTCTTCACGTTGGATACCCATTAAATCCATGGACATCTGGCAGGCAACAATCTCTACTCCTTGAGCAATTGCGCTCTCTATCAATTCTTCCAACGAAGGTACATGATGTTTTTTCATCAAACCACGGATCATCTTCGGGCCTGCTCCGAGCATATTCATTTTGGACATGCCAAGCTTCTGGCTACCGCGAGGTAACATCATATCAAACATACGGCCGATCATGGTTTTGGATAACTTCTGCGGCTGCTGCTTACGAATGATACTCAATCCCCAAAATGTGAAAAACAGGGTTACTTTCCGTCCACTCGCTGCTGCCCCATTTGCAATAATGAGTGAGGCGATCGCTTTATCCAGATCACCACTGAAGACAACCATCGTGCTGGCAGGATCACTGATGGGGGAATCCGATACGGGTTGTGCTGTATTTTTAACAATGACGGACTCAATGGTACCGCCTTTCATTCTTTCCAACTGCAAGATTGTGGAACCCGACATCGTGGCCCATGCTTTGACATCTTCATAGAAGCCTGGATCGGAAGCTTTCACGCGAAGGGTTTCCCCGTTCGAGAGTTGATCCATTTTCTGCTTCACTTCTATTAGCGGACCAGGACAACTTAATCCGCATACATTCAAGTCATGATCAATACGTTGCGGCTGTGTTGAGTCAGTGGGAATAGACTTTTTTTCCTTAACGTCCACCGCAGGATCATGATGATCTTGTTTTGCAGCAGTAAAAGGAGCAGGCTTAAACTGGGCTTGACGGTATGTTTTATAACCACCACTCAAGTTTTTCGCGCTAAAACCATGCTGGCGCAAAATTTGCGAAGCGGTGTAACCACGTAAGCCGACTTGACAGTATAGCCAGATTTCTTTGGATGGGTCTAATTCATCTAACCGTTGACGAAGCTCATCAACTGGAATAGAGAGTGAACCCGGAATATGACCATTTTGATGCTCAATTTCACTGCGAACATCCAGAAGTATCGACTGCTCCGGCTGACGATCAGCCAGTTGATTATAGGTGAAGGTCTGAACACGTCCAGTGATCATATTCTCTGCTGCATATCCAGCCATATTTACGGGATCTTTGGCAGAAGAATAAGGTGGCGCGTAACTCAGTTCAAGTTCTGTCAAATCCCGGACATGTCCTCCAAAATGAATGGCTACAGCAATGTCATCAATTCGTTTATCCACTCCATCATAACCGACTGCTTGTGCACCTAAAATTTTACCTTCCGGAGTAAACAGCAGTTTAAGAGTAATTGCGCTCGAACCAGGATAATACGATGCATGAGAAGCAGGGTGTACGATAACGGTTTGATATTCCACGCCGAGACGTTGTAGTGTTCTCTCATTACTGCCTGTCGTGGCTGCGGTCATTCCAAAGACTTTGATAATGGACGTACCTTGTGTTCCTTTATAGGTAGAAGGAAGCCCTGCGATACGGTCGGCAACAATACGACCTTGTTTGTTGGCAGGTCCGGCAAGTGGAATCGTTGCCTTCGTTCCATGAATGGTTTCCGTAACTTCGATGGCATCCCCAACAGCATAGATATGTGGCACACTGCTTTCCAAAGCTTCATTTACGATAATATGTCCACGTGCACCCAGCGAAACGCCGCTATCTTTCAAAAAATAGGTGTCCGGCGTTACGCCTATCGCAAGAATAACCATGTCAGCAGTCAGCGTATGACCATCTGCAAGTTCAACTCCTATGCCCTGCTCTAGGGAATGGAATCCCTGAACACGCTTGGAAAACAGCAGGTTTACACCATGATTCTCCATTTCCTGTGCCAATGCGGCTCCTAACTCGGGATCATATGGTGTGAGTACTTGTGCGTTCCCCTCAATAAGCGTTACATCCAGACCAGCTTCCTTTAGATTCTCAGCCATTTCTACGCCGATAAATCCACCGCCTATGACGATCGAAGACTTGTTGTTAGAAGAATTTACCTGTTCTTTGATCCGATCAATATCCGGAATACTTCGTACGGTATAAATTAGTGGATTGTCCTTACCCGGCAGATCGGGAATCATCGGTTTTGCACCTGGTGACAATATCAACTCGTCATAGCTTTCTTCATATGCACCGCGCTCCTGAGACTGTATCTTAACCACTCGCTTCTGCGAATCAATAGCTACGACCTCACTTCTTGTACGCACATCGATACGAAAGCGATCTGCCATCCCTTTTGGCGTCTGCACCAGCAGACGCTCTCGATCATCGATTGTGCCACCTATATAATAAGGTAAACCACAATTGGCAAATGAGATATAGGGTCCCTTCTCAAAGATAATAATTTCGGCATGTTCATCCAGACGGCGAAGACGTGCAGCTGCAGAAGCACCTCCAGCTACACCGCCAACAATAAGTACTTTTTTGCTCATGATTCACAATCATCCTTTTCAAATAAAGTTTTAATAATCTGTTCAACCCGTTGATCGGCAAGCACATAGTTCACTTCAAGTCCATTTCGCTCCGTAGCAACAATACCTGCACTACGAAGCTTTTGGAGGTGTTGTGAGACTGTTGATTGGGGAAGATCCAGACATTCCTGCATATAAGAGACATTACATTTTTTTTTCATCATCAGTCCCCGAACAATGCATAAACGAATGGGGTGAGACAAAGCTTTGAGCAGATTAGCTGGTTCATCGAACTGTTTAATGTTATTGCTGTCAAAAGCGGGAGTGTTCAAAAGTATTCCTCCTAAATCGTTATATCGTAATAATACGATTTATTGATTCGCCTGTCAAATGTATTCTGGAATTAATGCGTTCAATAAGTCGCATACCCTCTCAACCCTACGGTTTTGGCTGGTTTCAGGTGGAAGATAAAAATGATAAAAATGCCTGCAAAAACCGCTAAAAGCGACATTTGACAGGCATTCATGTTGTATCAGGCCTTTATAGATAGCGATTTAATTAAACGTCTTATATTAGAGTATAACAGGCTGGATCAGTCCGTCCTTACCAAACAGAAGTGGGTCCATACATATTTCGCGGTGATATCCCTTACCGGAGGAAAATCTGGATAGTGGCGTGACAAAACGGTGATAGGCAATCTGGTATTGACCCGTTTCGGAATCATTAAATATACAGTGATGACCTGTACCCAGCATGCCCTTCTCGACATTTTTGCTCAGAATCGGGTATCGATAGGTAACAGGACCGTACAATTGCTCTGACGTACCGTAATTCACATGATAGTCTTCACTACCTGTATCGTCACAGGACCACGTAAAATGGTATAGTCCCCCCTGCTTTAACACAGTTACCGCCTCACGAAAATCATGCAAGCCCACCAGGTTGCTCATTGTGTCCTCCACGACACTTATCATGTCTTCACCGAGCTCCACAATGGCAGCATGTCCATTGCCAAATAACAGATACGGTTTTCCATTATCATCGACATAGATAGAGGGATCAATCGCTTGTCCCATGGTAATGCCCAGACGTTTCAACTGCTCCATTGTGATTAAAGGCTGCGACTCGGCCAGGAATGGACCAATCGGTGTATCTGCTACAGCAACGCCAATGGCACTCTCTCCGTTCCGCATTTTGCCACAGAAATAAAAATAGAACTTTCCGTTTCGGCTGGCAATTGCCGGCGCCCAGGCATTACCGGTTGCCCAGGCAACATCCTCTGTTCCCAGATCAAGGATCACGCCTTCGTCTTGCCAATGCTTCAGGTCTGAAGAAGAAAACACCTTAAATTTTGTCCCCGACCACCCCTCGAAACCATCAGTCGTCGGATACATATAGTAACGATCCCCAAACTGTGCGACATCAGGATCGGCATATTGTCCAGGAAGCACCTGATGACCATCCCCGAAAGCAGCGAGAAGCCGGCTGCACTCCTCAGCTGTGATTGGCAGGACACTTCCATGACGCTTTTGATTCGTTCCCATATCAAAATCATCATCAGGGACGATTCGGAATTCTCCGCTTCCCAGATCTGTAGTCAACAAAGGAAGATAACCCTTGCCTTCAGCAAATCGATCAACAATCAGGCACCATTCCTCCCGGTCATTGAATTTAAAGATTTGAGGTCCCTCCACACCTGCCACAGCCTCCAGTACTGGGGATTGCAGCGTAACAAACGCCCCTTTGTCCAGAGAGTCACCTTTTTCTACCCGTATGTTTTTGGTTGTTTCATCCTTGGAGTATCGATAGTAAGAGCCAGCTGAAGGAAGAATCGTTGTATCAATAATATGATTATCCCGTTCAATGTATTTTTCCGATGCCGAGAACGTACGAAAGTCTTTTGTACGAGCGCTGTATATTTTTTGTTTTCGTTCTTGCTCCTGAGGTTCCTGCGTCGCAGAAGCCCAGAATACGAGAAACTCATCCGTTATTTCATCATACACAGCTTCAGGTGCCCAGACACATCCAGCCCCTTCAACACCTAGTGTGACGTTCCATGGGGATGACCAGTTCACGAGATTGCTGGATTCCCATACAATTACGTCACGGCTCCCGGCATTAACGGCATGAGTCCATCCTTTGCCGCTTGCGATGCGGAGATCCGTAGCAATCAGATAAAATTTATTATCCTTGACTGAACGAACCAGAAACGGGTCCCGTACCCCCTTTTCTCCAAGGTCGGAAAACAGCACAGGTGATCCGCCATTAAGGTCCTTCCAGTGAAGACCATCCTCGCTATAAGAGAAATAAACCTGCTCTCCATCTGGTTGTTCGCCAATAAAATGTACAAAGAGATACCCATCATAATTTGGAGTTGTTTTGGTCAATGGTAAAGAGCCTCCTGAAAATGAAATTGTTCTTATACTAACAGTAATATAAAAATGAAAGCGTTCTACTTATGTTGTATCATACTTCAAAAATAGCGGAATGAGTATATTTTTGTAATCTCGTATGTTGCAAAGAATTAACACAACGCCTTTATTTTACCTTAGGTATACAAAATTCTTGGTTTTCATTTACAATTAAATGCTAATCTTCTTAATGATGAACAAATGAATATAGATTCATGCATTCATTTTGTTTTGAGATATTACGAGGAGGAATCATTTTGAAATTATCCAAAAGAGTATTACCAGCGGTAGCGCTGACTCTGGCTGTATCGGCTTCTACTCTCTTGTCTGCCGGACAAGCAAGTGCCGTTCAAGCTGTAAGTGTGGAGAAAAAACAAATCAAGAACATCATCTTCCTCATTGGGGATGGCATGGGGACCTCTTATACTTCCGCCTACCGTTATATGAAAGATGATCCTTCAACCAAGGGCATGGACAAAAACGTATTTGACCCTTATCTGGTTGGAGCACAAATGACCTATCCGGATGATGATAAACAAAATGTGACGGATTCCGCTTCCGCAGCAACGGCCATGTCGGCAGGTGTAAAAACCTACAATGCGGCCATTGCGGTTGACCCTGAGCAGAAGGAAGTCAAAACCGTACTTGAGCAGGCAAAAGAAAACGGCAAGTCCACCGGACTCGTGGCTACATCGGAGATCACTCATGCAACACCAGCTGCATTTGGTGCCCATGATATCAGTCGAAAAAATATGGATGCAATTGCGGACGATTATTATGATGAGTTGATTAATGGCAAGCATAAGGTGGATGTACTTCTTGGTGGAGGTAAATCCAATTTTGTACGCGAGGGTCGTGACCTGACGAAGGAGTTCCAGAAGGCAGGATTCAGCTATGTGACGGATCGTTCCTCTCTCCTTGCTGATAAGAATCAACAAGTGCTTGGACTGTTTGCGGACGGAGGTCTGGACAAGTTGATTGATCGTAGTGCTGCAACTCCATCATTGGCTGAGATGACCAATACAGCGATTGATCGTCTCAGTTCGAACGACAAAGGATTCTTTTTAATGGTCGAAGGTAGCCAGATCGACTGGGCAGGACATGATAATGATATCGTTGGCGCAATGAGTGAAATGGAAGATTTCGCAGGAGCATTTCAGGCAGCTATTGATTTTGCCAAAAAAGACGGTGAAACACTTGTCGTAGCTACTGCCGACCACTCCACGGGCGGACTTACGCTCGGAAAAGACGGAGAGTATAACTTCTACGTAGACCCGATCAAAGCTGCACTGCGTACGCCTGACTTCATGGCAGCACAAATTGCAAAAGGTGCTTCGGTTGAAGAAACACTGAAAAGTTATCTGAAACTGGAGTTGAAGCCGGAAGAGATTCAATCGGTGAAAGAAGCAGCTAAAAGTGCGGACGTAACAAAGATTGATAATGCCATTGAAGCAATTATTGATAACCGTTCATATACGGGCTGGACAACAGGTGGACACACAGGTGAAGATGTTCCGGTCTATGCCTACGGCCCTGCAAGTCATCGCTTCGCCGGTTTGATTGATAACACAGATAATGCCAAGATCATATTTGATATTCTCAGCAAGCATCAGTAATTCGATAATAATTCAATATTTTAGGATCAACCCTTCTCTTCTTTCATTCTTAGAGAAGGGTTTTTTTTCATTTCTGAGGTTGTCACTCTACATCAAATGAAACAAAACAACATGATCCGTTATAATTAAAAAAAAGATATAAAAATGAAAGCGGTTGATAAACCATGAAACATTACATGAAGCAGATGCTTGTCACTAATCTGGACCGTACACTGCCGATCTATTTGGAACAAACCGGTTATAACGAATGGCAAGAAGAATTTGATAGACCTGATGGCTATCATTGTTATCACTGGCTGCAAACGACAGGCGGTGAAGGGCAATTCGAATGTGCGGGGAACACGATGACACTTGGGCCTAACCAGGGAATTCTATTGCCACCTCATGTTCCGCACCGTTATTACACATCGTCACATCCCTGGTCTACTTGGTACATCACATTTAGCGGTGATTTAGCCCCTACGATTATCTCTTCCCTGGGATTGTCCACATCCAAGGTCATTCGTTGGGAAGGCGATTCCAGGCTATCGAGAATTCATAACACTACCAGCCGATTGGCGAGGCGGCAGTCCGAATTCAGCGGAATGGATAGTTCCACGTTTGTTTATCGTTTTCTAATGGATCTGAAACGTTACGGACAAGTGGACAACCAACGCTCTTATTCCCAACAATCCTCGCGACTGGCACCCTTGATTCGATTCATGGAGGAGCATTTTCATGATGCCTCAATCGGCTTGGCTGATCTGTCCGAATATGCAGGCTTAAGCTCACAGCGGCTTAATTACTTGTTTCGTATGACGACTGGAATGAGCCCTTATCAATATCTGATTCAACTGCGAATCCAGAAAGCCAAGGAACATTTAATGAATAACAAACATATGACCATCAAAACCGTTGCTTCTCTCGTGGGGTTTCTGGATGTGAGCCATTTTGTCTCTACCTTCCGAAAGTTTGAGAATATTACGCCTCAACGTTTTCGTGAACTCCATTAATCAGTTTCATTTTATTATATGAACTTCATTTTTTATTATATATATTATCCGATCATCAGCTATTAAAATAATTGATATATTTAATATTATTATATGGCGGTGATCAGGATGTTATATGCAGGCGCTAACTACCACCCCCACGACTGGCCGCGCGAACGCTGGCAGCATGATATCGACTTGATGCGTGAAGCTTCGTTTACAATCGTTCGACTCGGCCATTTATGCTGGGACAGCTTCGAGCCATCCGAAGGAAACTACACCTTTGCATGGTTTGACGAAGTCATGACCTTGTTTGAGAAAGCGGGTATTCAGGTCATTCTGGATATTGCGACCCGTCCGGCTCCGACTTGGCTGCACAGAAAGTATCCCGAAATTTCTTTGAGTGCTCCGAGCGGCCTTCGTATGGAAGCGCAAACAAGATATATGGAGGATGTCGGTCATCCAACCTTTCAAGAATACGCTTATGATTTCGCCAGAAAACTTGTCAATCGCTACCGGCATCATCCGGCCCTTTATGCTTTCGGATTATGCAACGAATTAGGCTCTGGTGCTCCGTCCTATTCCCATGCAGCCCGGGACCGATTCGAGGTTTGGCTTCGCAATAAGTATGGAACAGTTGAGCAGCTTAATGAAGCCTGGAGTGCACAGCGCTGGTCTAGAAAACTGAACAGCTTCAGTGATGTGGTCCTCCCGATTTCGGGACAGGTCAAAGGTGCACCAGAACGTCTTCTGGATATGGCACGTTTTTACTCCGATGAGACGTTGAATTATATGCAAGGATTGAGTGACATCGTGCGGGAATTAGCACCAGAAGTCAGAGAAACAACGAACCACTGGTCGGAAAATCCAGGCTACGGTTTCGATTATCTGAAGCAGTACCGGGAAATGATCGACTTGCCGGGCATTGGCTTCTATCCCGGGACTAATCCCGAAGATAAACAAGCGCTAACTGCTGCGTGTTTCTTCATGGACCATCGCATCGGTGAGTTGGATCGGCCGATCTGGTGTCTGGAATTCCAGACTGGGGACTTTGGCGGCTACGCTTCTCCACCGGGAGCGATGCGAATGTATGCGTACCTGTCTCTGATTCACAGAGCGCAGGCCGTCTGTGCCTGGACCTGGCGCACAATGCTGGGTGGCGAAGAGCAATATGTGTTTGGTCTTGTGGATCATGATGGCATACCCGGCTGGAAATATGATGAATTTGCACGTATTGCACAGGAATTCAAACGGTTGCAGGATCTGGATATGCCAAGAAAAACGAACCCGGACATTGCCATTGCTTACTCCTTCGAGACACTGAAGGTTATGGCGGGCAACCCAAGCTATTACAAGACCGACTATACGGGGCAGGTTTTGCAAGCTTACAGCGCTCTGGAACAATCCAATCTGGATTGCAACATCGTCAATCTGCGTAGCCTTCATCAAAACTACAAGCTGATTATCGTACCTGGACACGCGATCATGGATGAAGAATCGGCTGCAACACTGCGCGCTTTTGTTGAACAAGGGGGTACCGTTATCATGACGGCTTATTCTGCCAAAGTCACTGCGAACAATCAGGTATTTGATACTACCCTACCTGGAGGCTTGAGTGATGTATTTGGCATCCGCTGTGGTGCATTTGTTCGAACGCGGAGCCATACCCCTTGGGAGAATGCCGGAGGTTTGGAAAAAACCGAGCTTGGCCTGGAGCGTGAGAAGCCGGTCATCGTCATGGATTCGGAAAACATTCAGCCGGATATCGATTATTATGATATCCTTGAGCCGCGTACCGCGAGCATCATCGCCAGTTTCTCGAATACACATGAGTCTTCCCCGGCGGTCACCTGCAATAAATACGGACAGGGTCAGGCGATCTATGTGGCCTTGCCTGCCAATACAACGTTTTTGAGTGCGCTTCTACATCGTCTGTATCCAACACTTGGTATAGCTCAAGGTCCCGCCACACCATCTGGTGTCGTGGCTCGTCATCTGGACAATGCAAATACCATCTATGTCAACACAACAGGCAAGTCGCAGACCGTGCTCCTTCAGGAAACGGCAATTGGTATCCTGTCAGGCCAGACCATGGCCTCTGAGTTGAAGCTTGAGCCTTATGATGCTGAAATCATTCAATTCATTTCATATTAAAGGAGATGTTACTCATGAGCCACTCTATTCAGACTCTTGCCAATATCACCCCGTCCGACCGTCAACTGGCCTGGCAGGAGCTCGAATTTTATTCGTTTATTCATTTTGGGATAAATACATTTACAGATAAGGAATGGGGATTCGGTGACGAATCACCTGCCCTCTTCAACCCTACCGACTTTGATGCCATGCAATGGGTAGAGGTATGCAAATCTGCAGGAATAAAGGGTCTCATCCTAACTTGTAAACATCACGATGGTTTCTGTCTCTGGCCAAGCGCATATACGGAACATACCGTGAAGAGCAGTCCTTGGCGCGAAGGCAATGGTGATATGGTAAAGGAAGTCGCTGAGGCTTGCAGGCTGGGTGGTCTGGCATTTGGCGTATACCTATCCCCGTGGGATCGTCATGACCATCGATACGGAACCTCCGAATACAATGAATATTTCAAGCTGCAGTTGCGTGAACTGTTGACCTCCTATGGAGACATCTTCTGTGTATGGTTTGATGGTGCCTGCGGTGAAGGACCAAACGGTTTGAAACAAGTATACGATTGGGATGGCTACTATGAAGTCATTCGCGAACTGCAGCCAGGTGCCGTCATATCCGTATGTGGTCCGGATGTGCGTTGGTGTGGAAATGAAGCAGGACATACACGGGATTCCGAGTGGAGTGTTGTTCCGGAGGAACTCAGGGATTGCGAGAAGATTCAGGAGGCTTCGCAGCATGTGGATGATGGACAGTTTGCCAAGCTTGCTAACTCTCGCGACGAGAATCTGGGCAGCCGTGATGCTGTAGCTGGAAAGCAGGTTACCTGGTACCCTGCCGAAGTTAATACTTCGATTCGGCCGGGCTGGTTCTACCACGCTGCTGAGGATGATCAGGTCAGAAGTCTTGAGAAACTTCTCGATATTTATTACAAGTCTGTTGGTGGTAATGCTACGTTTCTGTTAAATTTGCCTCCGGACCAACGCGGCAGAATTCATGAGAATGATGCCAAACGGATGCAAGAACTTGGCGATCGACTTCGCGCTACGTTTCACCATAACCTGGCCTTCGGAGGACACGCCACTGCATCAGAATCGCTTGATGAGAAACATGATGCCACGCGTGTGCTGGACGGGGACAAAATGACGTATTGGTGCCCCAGCGAAGGAACCGAACACGCCGCCATTGAGCTTGATTTATTGGAAGAGCATACGTTTGATACAATCCTGCTTCAGGAGCATATCCGGTCTGGACAGTGCATTGAGAAATTTCACATTGAATATCTCGATGGCGAGATATGGCGTGATCTGTACGACTGTACCATCGTTGGATACAAACGGATTTGCCGCTTTCTCCCTGTTCGAGCAAGGAAGCTCCGCTTGATCATCGAAGAATCCAGATGGTGTCCGACATTATCTGCTGTTGAAGTCTATTTAAGTCCTCAAGATTTGAATAAATAATAAAAAGGTCGCTTATCCTTGTTGGATAAGTGGCCTTTTTGACGTTCGGACACACACATGCCTGTTCCGAGTTTGCTAATATGCATTATATCCCATGGAGTTGGTTAACTTATACAAACCACTTGCATTGAAAGGAGAGAAATCCGATAAATGCAGTTAACGATTGGTTAAGGCAGATTGCCCACAACTACATTCTCATTGTCATTGCTGCGGTGCTCTTTTTTGCAATCAAAGCCGTCATTGGATTCTATACGTACAAGCATTATGATAAAAAATTGGATGCACTTACAGATAAGGTGGATCGTCTTCTGGAAGAGAAGACAACGGAGTGATGCGGCTTATTGTGAACTATACAAGTAACAAGCTTTGGAGGAAAATTGCATGTTAGGAAACATTTTGTTAGGTATGGTTATTCCCATTATATTGGGTGCATGGATTTTGCGTCGGAACTTTACCATCTTTATTCTATATTATCCACTTGGTGTGGCTGTAGCAGCATGCATCAACAATATCGGGTTTAATTACTTCTGGAATATCCTTCCGAATACTCATAATCAATCCTTTGCTGCTCTTCCAATGGATCTTGGAGTCTATCCAATCGCCGGCTGCCTGATGATGTATACGATTTTAGAAAAAGGTGCCAAGCCATGGTTGGCGATCCTTGTTGCATCATTGTCGCTGACATTAATCGAATGGGTTGCCAAAATAATGGGGCATGTCATTTATTTTAATGGATGGAACATTATTTGGACCTTTTTGTCATACCTCCTGCCATTTGTTATTGCTTATGGTTACAGTAAAATATTGAGGTATACCAAGTAAAAGTGCCACTGAAGCTTTTCGATTAATAAGACGGGACTGAGTATATGGGTTAACGCTGATAGGCATACGTGCATACCCTAACTCATATTGGTCTTGGAGGGATTCGTAATGTATGTGACATATCCGTATGGTTACAGGTACACTTTTACTCCGGTATGGGCAACATCATCAGCCGAAGCACTTGAATTAATCAAAACGGCTGTGCAAGGAGAACGAAACGATGAGCTGTTCTATGATTCACTGATTCAGTTGTCACCCGATGCCAATCAGGCTGCCATCATCACGAGCATCCGTAATGATGAACGAGGACATAATCAAATGTTCCGCCAAATGTACAAAGATCTGACAGGCCAGGAGATTTCGGGTGTAAGCAGTGAGCCAGTTGAGACGGTCCCCTCTTATCTTGCCGGATTGCAAAAGGCGTTTCAGGGTGAATTAGCCGCCGTGGAGAAGTATAGAAAAATATGGTTTGGCCTCCCTTATGGCATATATAAAGACACGGTGTGGGGAATCATCCTGGACGAACAGAAACATGCGGATAAATATAACAATCTGATTACCTACAATTTGCCGAGATAATCTTGTATGGAATAAATAACGCGCGGATTCTTTTTAAAGATGAAAATTGAAATCAACAAAAACCAGTGAATGAGTAAAGCTCACTGGTTTTTTGCTTTGACGAGTCTCACTTTTATAAGCTTGCTATCCAATGCACTCTTCCAACATATCAGGTTCCACATGAACGTGAACGGTATATACGTCATGCTCCTCCATTAATTCGTTCTCCACGTCTGTACAGATATCGTGTGCTTGTTGAAGATCCAGGCCAGCATGGACTGTTATGACAACGTCTACTACAACGTTATTGCCATAGTTCCGCGCTCTCACGTCTTTAACCGTCTCTACGCTGTCAATGCCGGCAATCGTTTTTTTGTACTCCTGAATCAGTTCAACATCAAAACCATCGGTCAGATGGTGTGTGGCTTCCTTGAAAATGTCCCAAGCGGTTTTGCAGATGAGGAAACCTACGATGACAGCCGTTACAGGGTCCAGCCATGGGAGGCCGAACTGGGAACCCACGATCCCTATGACCGTACCGGTGCTCACCCAGGCATCGGAAATGTTATCACGAGCCGCCGCCATGACCGCCTGACTTTTAATACGTGTAGCAAGTCTCTTGTTATAACGATAGACCAGATACATGATAACTGCGCAAAAAATGCCTGTGTACGCAGCGATGATATCCGGAGATTCATGTGTACCCTGAAACACAGAACCAATGGCTTCAAACAGTACTTGTAAACCTACTGCCATCATAATGAAAGAAGCAACAAGCGATGCAACGGTCTCTGCTCTCCAGTGACCATATGTATGATCTGTGTCGGCAGGACGTTGGGCAAGCTTCAAACCGATCAGTACGGCAATGGATGCCACAATATCGGTGGCATTGTTTAATCCATCCGCCTTAAGCGCTTCTGATCCGGCCATATTACCAACGATCAGTTTTAATACGGTCAAACATATGTAGGCGATAATGCTGATGATAGCTCCGCGCTCTCCCAGCTTTAGATTATCGTATTTAAGTTGATCCACATGATATCCTCCTGCAATCTTCAATTCAAGCACGTGTATGATAGTACCATTGAAGATTTGTGTGGGTCTAGAGAAACGTTTTGAGTGTGACGAAACATAATCTGAAAGCGGCAATTTTTTTACGAGCATCCAAAAAAGTTGGTTTTGGCAAACTTAAGTGAATAATGGGGGGGGGGTAAGAGGAAGGTGGCCGACTGCCTTCCTCTTACCACACTTTCTTGAACTTAGACAAAAAGAGCCGAATGGATCGTTTTGATCCACCCGGCACTTAACGTTATTTTACAATCATTTGTTTAACATCACGTACCGTTGTTCCACTTCCATTCATAATTCACTGCCCTTATTCAGAAAGTGTCGGTTCATCTTGCACCTCATCATTGGCAATCAGTTCCGAATCATCATCAGAATGCCGTTCGAACATAACTGCGTCAACCCTCGTATAGATCATATCCGCAGGAAGCGTTGGTGGGTCTACCGTTGTAGGCGTAACTCTGGTTAACCGGACATACTCGCTGCCGTCACCTGTAAAGTCGAACGTTCCCAGATTAACCCAACCTGATGAGCCGACCGTTGCATCGATATAGGTGACCTCGGTACCCGTTTTATGTTTCACTTCTACTTTGACATTGTTATCGTTTGCGGTCGTATGGACGAGTTTATAGATTGAGACCGTATATTTCCCCTCTGGAAACTCGCCTTTCCACGTTGCTGATGATCCTTGAACTGTTGAATAGCGGGATTTAACCCCAATTTTGTATCCTGCTAAATTGCTTTGGCTCCAAGACCCTTCTGTCGTGTATAACCCTGTTGTATTTGTACTATCGACGATAACCGTTAGGTCCCTGATCGTGATATTCAAAGGTGCTGTGGTTAGGGTCACACCGTCAATCGTAACAGTAGCCCATACCTCAATGTGATCCGTGTCTCTATCAAGATTAAGAAGGGTCAACACCCCACTGCTATTCACTTCAGCCAGATCCGTACGATCAACGAAATACTGCACATCAGCCTGTGTAAGATCACCGATCAAACCGTTATCTAAATAACCGGTTACGCTCAGTTGTGCGGTTTGAGTCATCTGCAGCTCGTTCCGATCGGACATGATCACAGCAGACTCCAATTGCGGTATCCTGTTTGGGTCCACCCACATGATTGCATCGGCAACGACTCTGGACTTGTTGGCCTTATTGGTTAGTTCTACGTACCCGCTATCGCCTTCAGCAAAAGGATAATCCCCCAGATGCACCCAAGTACCATTCGCTGTTGTCTCATCAACTGTCACCGTTTCGGAGCCGCCGCTGTGATAAACGGTAAATGAGGCATTTGTTGCCCAATTTTCACTCGTTGCAGTTATCTGTGGAAGCTTGTAATACACACTGTAAGTGACACTTTCTGGCAGCTCAGGCCGCCATCTCATTTTGCTTGTCGCTGTGCCGGTCGTAGATTTGGCATACACATAGTTATCATAATAATAATCGTTAGCCGTCGTATCCCTTATCCAGACGCCTTCTGTCTCCGCCTCCGTATTATCCACAATGATGGTTGAACTATCCTGCCCATCGGGTTGGACTGGAGTTTCCGATACCTGATCCGGCAGATAGAGTGTCCGCTTACGGGTCTGTTTCCCCTCCGATTCCACGTAATACGTAAAGGTTTGGGATAAATCATTCACCCGTATCGACCATTCCATCGGATAGACCGTATCTGGGACGCTCGTATACGTGGCCCCACCATCCAAGGAATAATGGATTGTCGCTGGTTTTGTCGTTTTGGCCTGCACATAAGCATCATAAACCGTTTCGTCAGGCTTAACGATCAGCATGCCTTTAACCGCATCAATTGGACTGTGTGTATCAAAGAAATAACTGGCATCCGATGTATCTGCCGTTCTGACCTGATGCAGCGGTACATCAATATCAAGTCCCTCTACAATGATCGCAGTGATTCCCTTGCCTGAAACCGTAGCTTGAATGATTCCACCACTCATAACCGTTTGCTCTGGTGTACCATTGTCGCGGATGATCGATACGGTATAATCCTGTGCCGGGTTGAATCCAATGATTTGTTCATTTAATTCAATTGGAGTCTGAACTTCATCTGAAGATGCGTTGCTTAACCCGATGTAGAATTTATCCCCGCTCTCACCCGTTATCCAATTCAATTGAGGATGGTTGGTCTTAATAATTCCCTTGGGCATCCATAGCCAAACGTCGGAGTTACCATAAAATTGACCTGGTTTATTCCCATAAAGGTGATATTTGAACCATAAAAAATTCGTTTCAAAAACGGAAGGAAACGTAATGCTCCCGTTTGATTTCAATGATTGTTCGCTGATCAAATAATCCATCGTTTGCCCGAGTTGCCCCGGAATATGGTGATAATAGATGGATGTAGCCCCGCTTGGGCCTTCCAGAGGAAAGTCCGGTTCAAGTTGGCTAACGGCGAAGCCTTTATAATAATAACCTGGATAACTGGAATATCGTCCAATAACCGCATTATGAGCAATATCCTGCAGCAGTTCATCCCCTGTATAAAGCGACAATCTCAGCATGAATGGAGCTTCCTGAGCATTCATCCGATAATAACCGGTTGTACTTCCTGCTTCAAACGTCAGTCCGCTCGGTGAAACAAGCCAACGCTCCGCTTGAACGCCTCCGGCAATATCTTCGGGAAGCTTAAGCCTAGGATATTGAAATTTACCACTTTCCGGCCAATGGAACGACTCCGCGTAATTATATGTCTCCGGCTGCGGAATCGTAACGTTACCTTCAGGAACTGGACGAGCAACAAACATGGTTGCATACCGTTTGGCTTCCTTATAGGCGGCATCCAAGTATTTGGGATCCTGCGTTTCCTCATATAGCTCCAAGATCTCCATCCACAGCTTGCTATAATAATAAATGAACTCATTTTTACTCACATCGACGGATGCAGGCGTATCGATATGTTGCGTGATATAACTGTCGGCTGCATCTTTCGCAGCTTGCAAATACTGCGCATCTCCCGTCATCCGATACATCATCAGGGGCTGAATGACAGGACCCCGGTCTTTCTGATCCGGGTCACGCACGAGGTATTCTTCCTGTGCTAATGCCCCAATTCCTGCCGAAGTGCTCATCATCTGATGAACAGCGGCGACACTTGAAACATCAAACGGCAGAGTAGCCATTTTCCATAACGAAGGCACACCGTATACTTTCTTCTGCGTTGGCGACCAACCAATACCATTACGCGATACGCCATACTGGACGGACGGCAGTGCTCTCGTATCGTATAGCTGGTCATCTCCAGTTAGATAATAAGCCCCCAAAAGAACTGCATTTGAGCTTGTTCGAACGCTGTCCTCGTTTTCGATATCAATAAAACCCTTGGCACGGCTCCACCACCCGCTGGGTGATGGGACATAATTAACAGAGTCATCTCCTTGCGGCTCAATCTTAAGCAAATCGATCATATTAAACATCGCGTCAGTAAGCGATTTATTTGAAACATTTTCCCGGTATGCTGAATAATCGTACTCATTGCGAAGAATATCCGCGTAGGACTCATATAGATTGCTTTTTTGAGCGATAAGCCCCATATGAAATTGATACGTGCTTTCTGCGGTCATTTGCGAATAAGTCCCTAATTGAGGCGCATACAGGATTGGCTGAACGCTGCCTTCGTTGTTGACCAGGCTCATGCCAAGTCGTTGTTTCGTAACACCTCCCGTCGGTTCAAATTCAACCGGAAGCTCTGTCGGAGGTACAAATACGCCATAGGTCAATGGATTTCCCGCACCATCATTTTTCTCAACCAAGCTCATCGGAGCGCTCAGCTCTCTTAAACTTGTTGATTCAACCGTACCTACCATTTTGGCATGTGACCTGAATCCATTTAACACTTCATTGATGCCCGTGACTGTCTCTGTTGTGAAGGACTGATATCCAATGACATAATTGCCGTCGCGGCGAGGCGTAAAGGCAAAAGAGACATCTGGTTTATCCCCTGCCATGGACCAGTTCACTTCAAAATCGTAATCACTGCCATGTGTAGAGTCGGTTAATACCGCCGTCTGGCTGTCGGGAAAATGGACCTCGTCGAATGTAATCCAACGTTTGTTCATCGTATCGTAGTAATTGGTTCGGCTGCCTGCGTTCCCATCTAATAAAACCCATTGCTCCTCAAGTCTTTCCGATTCATTATTGATTGGAACCCAGTTCCCGGTCTCCGTGTTTTTATAGAACATGTCACGAACGATGGATCTACCTTCATCCCATGCTGCCTCATAGAAGGTTGCCTTGTAGTGAGCATTTTCGATGCTGCCTTTCTCTGTGTAACTGAGATTCGTTAATGTGCGGCTCCGCAGCGGGGGCAACGGTGGTGCCTGTTGACGGATATTCCCCTCGAACTTGACTGCATCAGCCCGCGTAATAATTGTACCCGTAGAAGGCTGCGTTCGAGTCAGCCTGACAAATTCGCTATCATCACCACTAAACTCATACTCTCCCAGATCCACCCATCCAACCGATGGACCTGACGAAGGTCTAAGATCCATAAACTTAACATCCGTAATCCCGTTATGAACAATCTCAATTTTCACATTACTATCTGCTTTATCTGCCCAATCCAGCTTATAGAACGATATTCTCGCCGTCCCTGCTTCCAAGCGTGGATTCCAGGTGATGCTTCTACCTACAGCGTCTGTAAATTTGGAACTAGAATTATTGTATCCCTTCACTCCTGCACTTGTCGTCCAATAAGGAGCGGAGAACCCGTTACTGACGTTTCCTGAATCAACAGTGACGACATTATCAATTGTGAGGCTCCCATCATCAATGATAATTGTCTTATGTGGCTCTTTCTGCTTTATATTCCCTTCGAACTTGACCGCATCCGCGCGCGTAAGGATCGTGTTTGTGGTGCCGGTAGACCGGGTTAATTGAACAAATTCTTCGCCAACTCCGGAAAAATAGTACTCTCCCAAATCAACCCACCCTGCTGGAGCACCAGATGAGGGTCTTAGATCCATAAAGACTACATCCGTTGTTCCATTATGAACGATCTCAATTTTCACATTGCTATCTGCTTTATCTGCCCAGTCCAGCTTATAGAACGATATTTTCGCCGTTCCTTCTTCCAAGCGTGGATTCCATGTTATCGTCCTGCCTGCTGTACTTGTATATTTGGTGCTGGAAAGATCATACCCTTTCACCCCTGTGCTTGTGGTCCAATTAGGAGCCGAATATCCATTGTTCTCGTTACCTGCATCAGGTGTCACATCATCATTGATCTTGATACTCCCGTCATCGATAATAATTGTCTGATAAGGTAAGGTCTCCGCATAAGCGGTCCTTATTCCGATCAGGCTGAAAGGGACTACGATTGTCAACATGAAAACAATGAAGAAAAACAGCTTCCTTTTGACCATACAATTCACAGCCTCTCCTTGTAATGATAACGCTTCCATAAATGCATTGCCTTTTGCTCGAATGATCGTAAAAAGCACTTAACCTTATCCTTCTGCCTAAATCCCGTTCTGTCGTTTTCATCTTAGCATGTTACGTCACGGTGAAATTTCTTTCATTTTAAGAATTTCTTATACGATTTTAAGTAAAGTAAAAAAAAAACCTACATCCTAATTGATTGCTCAGTTGCAGCCAAATAGAATATAGGTGTCTTCCAAGTGTTCCAAGTGAACCAATCAATTATAATGGCGGTTGCACCAATAACAACTTTCCAAGCTGAATGACCGTTTGATCATACCAAGCAGGATGCTGCCGAACATGTTCCATACTTCGTTCATTGCCGCTAGCTTCAAACACCGACGCTTTGTCAGTCTTCTCGTGATCAATCTCGAAGCGAACGGTATGTTTCCCATTTGGTAGCTCTGGCAAGAAAACATATTGATTTCGATTATGATCGTTATAGGGTGTGAATCGATCAACAAGGAAGGGTTCCCCTCCATCTACCGACACCTTCAATCTGCCAGAATCCGGCCCCCCGATATCAAATAAGCCGATGTGGGTTCCCTCAAACTCCACTGTGATCGTCTCTCCGGGATCAACTGCTCGCCATAGACCAGGGAACAACCAATCATACTCGCGTACTAAGGCAAAATCATCGGGGATCATGTAAGACCATCCTGCGGAAAATTGAGTAAGACGATCCAGTGGCAGCATACTTGCATACTCCCAAGGATTGGCTGGTACCAAAGTGTCTTGTGGCAAATGATGTTCTACTTTTCCCACGTGATCTCGAAGTTTGCTCATTTTCTCAAACGACCGTGTGATTGTATCTGTGTAAATCTGATGTCCTTCGGGAATCGTTGGATGGATCGAATCATGTGTGAAAATAACGGCTCCGGGAATGGCCACGTCTGCCCTTGAGGTGAAAATGAGCTTTCCATCCAAAACCCTTTGACTGACCGCCACGCCCAGATGAATCGAAGGAATGCCGTAATAGTCGGCGACTTCCTCTTGCATAAGAGCGCCCTTCTGGTACTCGCCGGATTGCAATAAGTTCAAGTCCCGCTCCTTGATCGTATACACAAACAGGATATCGGTGAACCGGCTGTGCTTGCGAATCTGTCGGACAATGCCTTCGATCCTCGCTTTGGATTCGGGAACTCCGCCATCGTTGCCAACAAATTCAACAAACACAAGATCAGGCTGATGACGCAGTACATCTGTCTCCAAACGGGCGCAGCCGAGGTCCGATCCCGTCCCATCAATGCCTGCGTTCACAGCGCGGATATCGGCATGGGGATATTGCCCTCGAAGCCAATCCGACGTCATGACCCTATATCCTTTCGAACGTGTATTACTGCCGCCGAAATAAACGATGGTTACGGGTTCCCCATTTTCCAACTTCTGAATGACATTAGGCAGCCCTCTTCGTGGGAAAAATTCCTTCATCACGACTTCACCCGCCCTCACTTAGCGTTTTTAGGAGCAAAAAGTTTTACAGCAAACACTTCATAATAAGGCGAACCATACGTTGCACAGAAATCAAACTGGATTTGGATTACACCTTTTGCATGCACCTGATGTTTATTCAACGAAAGATAATTCCCACGGACTTTAATTTCGCTTTCGGTTCCGTCTTCTAAAGTTAAGGTCACATCATAATCCTGGATCAGTGGCTCGATTGGATCGTCGAAATGCTCCAAATTCAGCTGTGAATTGAAAACAAGATGGATTTCATCCAGATTTTTGGGGCTTGCAAAACCAAATTCCAACCATTCCTTTCCTTCCGTACGTTCCGAAATCCAGCTGTTCGGCAAACCATAAGGTCTGGAAAAACCGTTGACGACATTTGCGGGATTATACATATCCTGGGATGGTATCAGGTCTTTGAAGCAAATGCTCTTATTAAGTTTCTTCAGCCTGGCCGGCTCTTCCGGTCTATAAAGGAAGCTAACCGCTCCAGTCATTTTCTCTTCATTGCTGTGTACAGTGAGGTCCGCCGTACCTTCCAATACGATGTAGATTTTGTCGTCTTCTGGTTTCTTACAGCTGAGGTCCAGTGTAATCCAGTCATCGTGACCCGCTGAAATCACCAAGTTGTAGCCCTTCAGCTCGCTGGTGGGAATATAGTTTTCCTTCCGATCACCGCCATACAGCTTCACTTGCAACGTTTCCGAATGCTCGGATCTATTTTTAATTTTGATCTGCACGCTTTCAACCAGAGATGTCTGGATCGGCAAGACCAAACATAACGCTTTGTCTAAGGAGACCTCTTCGGTTGGATGAAGTTGTTCATAGCTTCGCTGCGACGAGGCACGAATCGTTAATCCGTCTGCGAAATAAGGATCTAACGGCTCTTGAAGCCCTACAATCGTTTGCCCGTCTCGAAGAAGCTGCGCCTGAAGCTCACCCATATGCGCTTTGACGATGTCCGCAGGGTCTGTATCATATTTTACGCATAACGCAGCAGCCGTTCCTACCGCCTGCCCCATACAACCACAGGTTGCCATGACCCGTGTGGACCCAAAAGCCACATGGGTAGCGCTTATATTACGGCCAGCGAACATCAGATTAGGGATATTGCGTGAAAATAAGCTGCGGAAAGGGATGTTATACAATCCCGGCACATAATTCCACGCGGTAGCCGGACCCTCATCGTAGATGCCTTTATTCGCATGCAGATCCATATACCAGCCTCCGACGGATACCGCATCTTCGAAATGAGGCTTTGCTGTAAGATCGTTTTGAGACAGCATGTGTTCACCTATAAACCGTCTCGACTCTCGCTTTCCCGGGATCGGGCATACATAATCCAGGATGAGATGGTCTACATCATCAAACTCGCCGCTATTTTTGATATAATCCCAGATTCCGTACACCAATTTCCGCAGTTCCAATGCAATGTCTTCATTATTCTTGATAATATCCATATGTCCGCCGTATTCCAGCCACCACAATCCGCCTAGTCCGTTGATTTTCCTTGGAAAAGACCGATGGTTTAATCCTTTTCTGATACTATCGAAAAATTCCAACTTCGTAATATCATACGCAAAGCCAGGCCTTTTGTAAGGAACGGGATAGTCTACGTCACGGGCTTGAAACAGAATCGTATCACCCATGGTGTAATGATCCGCCACTTCTGGAGCGAGCTCCTCCTGGTATTCATGCTTCGCCTCTCTTCCCCATCGGAAGTGAGCACCTGCTTGGTACCCAACAATTCCATCCCCGGAGCAATCGATATAGGTAGGGCTTTCAAAACGAAATTTTCTCTCGGAAGCCAATTGAAGGCCCTCCACCCATTTGATTCTGCCGTTCTCCATGCCCGTTTCATGCACACATGTATTCAGAAATAGAGAAATGTTGGACTCATCATAAACCATGTCAAGCAAGACCGTATCCGAAAGTGAAAGCATAAGTTTTTTGTTGTATAACGGATTATAATGAAAGATCTTCAGCTTGAGTTCTTCCACCAATCCGCCTTCGCGAGCATAATAGGATGGACTGTTTCCGAGATATGCTGACCCGTTGATATGAACTCTGACCTCGCTGCTCGCATTTCCCCCAAGCACCGGCCGATCATTGATAAGTGAAACCTGTAGCCCTTGGCGTGCGGCAGCAATGGCAGCACATATCCCGGCAATTCCTCCACCTATGACGGTTACATCTGCTTTCATAAGCTCCATTTGGATAACCTCCATGATTAGATACTCCTATCATAGTAATGGTTTTGGTCCGTTTTTTTTTACAGGATTTCGCGAAAAAATCATACATTTTTTGCATCCTTAGTTGGATTCCTACCGTGTCATTTTGATCCGGTATTGCTTAGGAGTATCCCCCGTATATTCTTTGAAAAGTTTGCAAAAGTAACCTTCATTGACGATGCCTACTTCCTCGCACAATTCTAATAAAGAATAATCCCGAACGTTTAACAACTCGAGGGCGAGATGGATTTTTTTACGATTGATGTAGCTGATCACGCCTTCGTTCATTGTTTTTTTGAATAAGCTGCTAAAATACGATGGCGCTAGATTCACTTCCTCCGCAATTGCCTCCAACGTTAAACGTTGTTTCAAGTTTGTCTCTATAAAATGCATAGCACTCATGATTTCTGCACGATGTAATAGTTGGCCCGCATGCACGTATTCGAATGTGAAGTCGCCAATATAAGCGAGCTGCTCCTGAAAAGCCATAAATTCCATGGGGAAGTCTGGAACTTCCGTGGCCATTTTATTCCCCGATTTAAATTTCACGGTAATGTCTCTGTACAAGTCTCTAATCATTGGCACCATGATGGACTTGTGGATTTTATGGTCCGTAACAAATTGCGACAGATCGGCAAGTGCATTATCCAGCTCTTCCTTGGAAATCTTCCTCTTCAGGCGTATAAGAAAATCAGCAAGCTTCTGCTGAAAGTCTGCTTTTTTGTCATTATGGTATTGGAACCGATGCATCGGAGTTTTTACGACTTTTTCGGTATGATAATAGAAATCCTCACTCACATTTTTAGCTTCTGTATACGCCTGTTTGATCGATTCCCAGCCTCGGTGTGGACCACCAAAAGCGACAGATACCCTTTTATTCAAATATTGATGCAAATGAGAGATGATCTGCCCTCCCAAGGATAGGCAAGCATATTCCGTTTCCATATCACTGCGGTTATTTTCCCAGGATAAAAAGCCAATAAAACAATTATCGGACAGATCTGCAGCTACGCCGCTGCCACCACTCATCACCGTTTCTTCGATGATATTTGTAATCGCATATTTCAAGATGTTTTGATCTGCGGCCGCGTATTCGTTGCGGAAACTTTCATACGTATTCATCTCAACGATGAAGCAGCAATAGTTCGCTTGAAAGAAATGAAACTGCATGCGATTAGCAAAATCCGATGCCCGATGAGTAGGAATTTCACCTCGGATCAATTCGTTAAAAAATTGCTTGCGGACTCTGTATTTATTTTCAAGCACGGATACGTTTAACGAGTGAAACTCTGCCTCTTTTTTCTCAAACTCATTTAAAATTCCGGTTGCCTTATCCAACGCTCGATTCAAATCAGCTTCTCGCAGCGGAACCTTTACAATGTACTCCAATACGTTGGCTTGAATCGCTCGCTGAGCGTATTCGAAGGATGAATAGGCGGTCAGCAGTATGTATTGGGTATGGGGGAGCTCCGCCTTTAGCTGCTCAATCATGGAGATGCCATCCATTCGCGGCATTACGATATCGGATATGACGATATCCGGTTTAAGTTTTATGATCTCCTCGATCCCATTCAGCCCATTATTCGCTTTGCCCACCAGAACAAATCGCCTATCCCTATGAGAGAGCTCATTAAAAAACAATTCCAATCGTTGAATGATCAGGTCTTCATCGTCAACAATGAAGCAGGTATAGTCTCTCCCCATTATGCATCTCCTTTTGGCAATTCTGCCGGGAATACAGCGCGTATACGGGTTATTTCCTTAGGTATGCTTATGATATCCAGCCCGAATTGATCTCCGTAGTGAAGTCTTATTCGACCCTGAATATTATTCAGCCCGATTCTTTTTCTTTTTACTTCCTCTTCACTCGGTTCTGAGATTAAAATCTGTTTTATTTTATCAGCTGGAATTCCCTCACCTTGATCAACAACTTCGATGATGACGATACCATCCTCCCTGTAGGCATGAATCGTAATAGGGCCCTCAATTCCCCCACCGTTGTAACCATGGAAGATACTATTCTCCACAAGAGGCTGCAGCAGCATTCGGAAAACCGGAAAATCCATTAACCCTGCTTCGATATCTTCAATCAAATTGAAGTTTCGGTTATACCGAATGTTCTGGATCTCGATATAGTCCGCTACATTGCGTAGTTCCTGACGTAAGGAAACCTTCTCAGATGCATCGTCTATCCCATACTCCAATAATGAAATGAGTGACCCGATCACCACATCTACTTTCTCTATTTGCCCGAGACGTATCACATTGCTGATTGAACCAAGTGTGTTATACAGAAAATGTGGGTTTATTTGAGACTGTAACACCTGGATTTCCAGCTTCCGCTCAAGTTCATTATGAAGCTCGGCCCGGCGAATCAGTTCCACAATCTGCTGAAGCATACGATCAAATGCTCGTGAAAGATCACCAAACTCATCGTTTCGATCAATTGTTATTGTCGTTGTGAGGATGCCTTGTTCCACCTGCTTCATTTTTGTTTTGAGCGTATAGAGTGGTTTCCTGATATATTTGGCAACCAAATAAGAAATGAACAAACTTAAGAGTAGACCTGCAGCAAGAAGCTCAATATAATAGGTTTCCAATCGGGACAATGCTGCTTTCAAGCGTGATTCGTCGTTAATCGAGATTATGGTCCAGTTGAATTTCTCCGTCGGTTTTTTCAAAAGGGAAACTGGAATACCATCCTTGGTATGCAGTTGAAGGCTTGTTTCTGCCGTATCCAGAATTTCTTCCGCTGACGTCTCGCCGATCGAAAACGTATGATCTTGAATATTCAGTGGTCCTTTATTTTCAGAAAATCCGGCAATGATTTTACCTGACGCAGTGATCAGAGCCAGATTCATTTGTTCCTGTTTATTAATCTTGAACAAGGTTTCTTCGATGGCATTTAGATCCAAATCAACCGCAATGGCCATAGGAAATGGAGCACTGTTCAGATATCGAACCATCGTAACGGTCCAGCCGGAATACTTTGATTTGTAAGGTTCACTAACAAAGGTAGTCCTTCTATTCTTGTCAGCCGCATCAAATAAAGGTGCTCTTTCAGATAAAGGTTCATCGAATATTCGAGTAGGTGTACTTCCGCCTAGAATGGATAAATCGCTTTTGATCAAATAAATATTACTAACGTAATTACTGTTGAGTTCATACAGCTCTCTTAATTGCTTTTTAATCACTTCGGTATTGTTAATGTTGGCTTTCACCGAAGTTTCGACCGAGAAGAGAATCGTTTGGAAGGAGGAAAAATTAACGGTGAAATACTGGTCTACCTTGTCTAATATTTGATTGGTGTAGTAAATATCATTGGTTCTGATTTCCTTTTGCACATAACGATAAGATAATTGGCTTATCAAGATGATACAGCCCAATACAAATGCAAATACGATTAAAAATAATTTTAAAGGCAAGCTGATTCTTCTTCGCATCGATCATCTTCCTTTTAGTTCCGTTTTAAACTAAGAATAGCATATGCTAATAAAGAGAGGGGCTACGAATAGCCACTCTCTCTTCGTTTATTTTTACTTGATAAGGCCGGCTTCTTTAAATTGCTGGATTGCTGTTTCTTTATATTTCTGCATGTCAAACTTGGTATCCAGCGTCTGGAGGAAATTGTCCCAGTTGGAAAGAGGCTCTTTGCCCGTCATAAATTTAACTAAGCTTTCATTAATGAAACGAGTGCGGTCAGCATCCAAGGTATCGCTTGGGTCTGGGGTCAATAAATTTCCGGGCAATGTTGGCCCCACATATTGCTGATTGTTCTTGAAAGCTTCCACCGTCTTCGGATTCTGGAAACTGAAGTACTCCGCATCATCACCACGGCGTGGCATTCTATAATGATCGACCCACAGGTACTTTTCTTTCATTTCCTTTGATAACTCGGAGGTTTTATTTTTGATCTTGCCGTCTACGACATCCCAATGGATACCTTTGATTCCGTATGCAAAGTTTGGATAAGCTTCTTCATCCGTAAAGAGATAATTTAGCATGGACAAGATCCGAATGATTTTATCCTCGTCCGCTTTTGCGGATATGGCCCATGAATTGCCCTGGAATGATTTTCTCTCTACAATTTGATCTCCGTAAGGGCCTTTCATCGGAGGAATAACGATCCATTCCGGCACCTCTCCACTAATTTCTTTCATTTTCTGTTGATAATCCGGTTCCAGTCTGCGAGCATCTCTGATCATGAAGCCAACTTTACCCTTAAACATCTTTTGGTCCAACAGATCAGGCGAATTCATCGTCACCCAGTCCGGGTCAACCACCTTGGCTGCCATCATTTTATTAATGTAAGCAAGTGCATCTTTCATTTTGGGATCGATAAACAGAAATACCGGTTCATTATCTTTTATCTCAACGGCCGAAGGAGGATTGACGCCAAACATCCACATCAAGCTATCAAAGCCGTAGGTTTGCAGATTGCCTTCTTTATTCATACCGCCGATGAATCCGTACGTATCATTTTTGCCATTACCGTCCGGATCTTTCTCTGTAAAGGCTTTCATAACTTCGAACAGCTCATCCGGTGTCGTTGGTACCTCCATATCCAGCTTTTTCAGCCAATCGTTGCGGATGAAGAAGCTTCGACTGATACCGTTTACATTATCATAACCTGGAACTCCAATCGTTTTTCCTTGATAGGACATCGCCTCCCAGGAGTCGTTGCCAAATCGCTTCTGTAGTTCAGGAAACTGATCCATATACGGTGTCAAATCCGCAAGAACACCTTGGTCGTAATATTGCGCGAGATCAGCACGACTCTTCAAGAAGAGCAAGTCTGGAATATCCCCGCCTGCAATGAGTGTATTTAGTTTTGTTGTTGCTTGACCCGCTTGAGGAATCATCATATCCAAGTCGATGTTCATCTCTTCTTCCAACATTTGGCGTTGAATATCTTCATCCCGTGGAGGTACCGGAGCAGCAGCATTGAACGTGCCTTGGTTAAACATTGAGATTTTCATTTTGGTTGCAAACTGGCCAGACTGACCTTGCGAATTACTCGAAGATGTCGATGTTACTTCTTCTCCCCCACATCCTGACAAAAGCGTTCCAAGTCCTAAGATTGCCGACAGAATAGCCAATGAAATCTTTTTACGCTGCATATTGACCTCTCCTTTGCTTGTATATTATCACGGATTCCCCGTAATAAGTTAGGTTGGAACACCTTTTAACCTTTAACGGATCCCAGGAGTACACCTTTGGTAAAATGTTTTTGCAAAAATGGATAAACGATCAATATCGGGACTGTAGTTACAACAACTGTAGCCATCTGCACAGCGAACGTACTGACAGCCCCGGAATTGGCGAGCGAATCAGCGCTTTGAGTTGCAACGTTAAGCAGGATGTTGCGCAAAATCACTTGAAGTGGCATGTAGTTGGAATCATTGATATATACAATGGCATCAAAATAACTGTTCCAATGCCCGACTGCATAAAATAAAGAAATGGTGGACAGGACGGGTAAGGACAGGGGTAAAATGATCCGCCATAACGTCTGAAGCTCACTGGCACCGTCTACCCTCGCTGATTCCTCGATTTCACCAGGTAATTGCTCAAAAAAACCTTTGATGATCACGAGATTAAATGCACTAATGAGATTTGGAATGATTAATACCCAAGGACTGTTTAACAATCCCAAGGAACGAATTAGTAAATAAGTCGGAATTAATCCTCCACTGAACATCATGGTAAACACAATGAAGAGTAAAAACGGACTTCTTCCGGGCAAATATTTTTTGGATAACGGGTAGGCCGCGATGACTGTAAAAAACACATTTAACGCCGTGCCTACAATCGTTCGGAACAACGTAATTTTGTACGCCTGCCAGATCCCATGAGAAATGAATACTTCTTTATAGGCCAGAAAGGTAAAGGATTCTGGTATAATCACAATCCCTCTTCTTAATACTTCCGATTCTGGTGTTACGGAGACAGCAACCACATATAGAAAGGGTAGCACGCACAGTAGGGATAATATAATAAGAACTACATAAACGACGGTTTGCCAGACTTTTTCCCCGATTGTCATATGGATCATTCTAAAGACCACCTCACCAGATTTGCCCATCGAATTTTTTGGCGAGCTTATTCGCTGCCAACACTAAAGCAAATCCGATGACAGCTTTAAACAATCCTACAGCAGTAGCCAAGCCAATCTTAAGACGCTCCAACCCTTCCCGGTATACCCATGTGTCGATAATATCGATCTTCTCCTGGTTAAAGGTGTTGGCAAACATGAATATTTGGTCAAAACCTGCATCCAGGATATGACTTAATTTCAGAATCAGCATCAGAATAATGACTCCTCGAATGCCAGGTAACGTGATATGCCAGAGCTGTCTCCATTTGGAAGCGCCATCTATTCGAGCCGCTTCATATAAGCTTGGATCGATTCCTGCCAAGGCGGCAAGGTACAAAATCGCCCCCCATCCAATATCCTTCCATACTTCAGATAAGATGATCAGCAATCTGCCCCAGGCAGGTTCCGTTAGAAACGAGATGGGTTCAAAACCAAAATCTTTCATAATCATGTTAAAGAGACCATCGCCTGGGGCTAGTAATGCGACCATAATTCCATAAACAATGACCCATGACAGAAAATGAGGCAAATAAGTGATTGTCTGTACGATTTTTTTAAACCATTGGCTATACACTTCATTGAGGAGTAAAGCAAGTACGATGGGCGCGGAGAAACCAAACAATAGCTTATACAGCGATATGATGATCGTATTTTTCATGATGTCCCAGAAATAAACGCCGTTCATAAAATCCGTAAAATTTTTGAATCCCACCCAAGGGCTATCCCATAGCCCCAAAGCCAGGTTATAGTTTTTAAAAGCAATCATGATTCCCGCCATAGGAATGTATTTGAACACTGCAAAGTAAATTAAGGCTGGTAATAAAAGAGCATACATCACCTTGTACTTTTGGATCGTCCTTATCCATGTCTTTCGCTTTTTGGAGATGGGAATGGCGTCCGCTGCCAATTTTGCTTGCATTTCATCACCTCGTCTTGGTTTGTATGTGTATAATAGCACCCGCCTTTCGGATAAATTTCTGAAATATCAAGAATTTCTTATAAGATTTTAAGGAAGTGTGCCTGGGCTCGTTCCAACAGCTAATCCCGGCAAGTGAGATAAAAACTTGTTCCACTAAAATAAAAAAAAGCCGCTATAGTAGCGACTTTCCATGCCGTATTTATACTTCTCCCCAAAAAATCTCAGTTTCATAATCGAAATGAACAGTACCCTCTTGATTATTTTTATCAAATAAATTCCGCAGTTCCGTCATCATTGGATCGTAATTTGCATGCCCGGGTACAGGGCTGTAAGAAGATGATAACAAACGGCCTTTCAATCCTTCGAAATCAAACTTCTGACTCATTCTGAATCGCATTTCATGCATAGAACCTTCCTTGAAAAAAGAGAGCAACATCGTCTGAGAAATATTTTTATGATTAACTTTTTCATAGTCGGTTCCATATGTATGGAGCAGTTGATTGTACTCTTCACGAAATGGAGTACCGTCTGTAAGACGTGAATTCCAGATGAGTATTACTCTCCCACCTGGCCGCAGAATTCTGCGAAACTCGATTTGGGCTGCGGAGCGATCAAACCAGTGAAATGCCTGAGCGCAGACAATAAAATCAACCGACTGATCAGGTAATCCAGTAGATTCTGCGGAACCTGCTATACTCTGGAATTGCGGATCACTTTCTAACATTTGCTCGGCGGCTTCTCGCATTGCCTGATTTGGCTCGACCGCAACTACATAGCTTCCGCGTTCCAAAAGTAGTTTTGAGATGATCCCAGTACCTGAACCGATGTCTGATATGGTACTGTTCGCACGTAAACCGACGATGTCGTACAGATAGTCAATAGCCTCTTTGGGATAACTCGGGCGGTATTTCAAATACGAATCGACCCGGCTCGTAAACCGTTCTTTATTGTTCATCGATCGTCACGCTCCCATCACTATTTTGACATCCTATATACTGGCCTCAGTAACAACTTCAAAATCTTACTGCCCCAAAAAGCTAATACGGTCGTTCCTGTCCAATTACTGCGCTTATCTTGGCTGTATTGATCGTTAATCATATAAGTCCGAGTTGAAATAGGACTCTTCAGACCGAACTGTTCCCATTTTTCGGGATCATTCGAACCTTTAAGTTTTCGAAGCATTTGGGCCGACTCATGATCTATTTTAGCCGGGATTTGCTCGAATGCTTGGGTGATTTGCGTATGAAACTCGTCGATCGGGTTGCGACTGGTAATGCTCTCGAGATGGATGCTTTCGCGAATGTAAGAAACGAATGCCAGATGGTCTGCCCAGAACTCGTCGATATAAAAAAGCCGTACCCGCTGCTCCGATGGACTCATCAGTCTCTCAGCTTTCAAAATTCCGAGCCGTTCTTCATATAGAATTCGCCTCTGATCCTCCACCATATCCGAATAACAGTTCAATTCCCGCTGAATATCGAAGTTTTGGCCTATAATAACGCGCTGAATATGCTCGATTTTGCTGTGAAGCGCCGGATCATCAAGAAACTCTTCCTGATTGGGAGTGCGAAACAGTTTATGAATGCCAAACCGAAGCATCAACTCGTCTTCCAGGCTAATATAAAATACGGAAGCTCCAGGGTCACCTTGGCGGCCGCAACGTCCGCGCAGCTGGTCATCAATCCGCATACTTTCGTTCACATATGTACCTATCACGTATAATCCGCCAAGCTTGGCAATTACCTCTGCCTGCACGGGGTTGCCCCCACCGAGACGAATGTCGACGCCGCGTCCAGCCATATTCGTAGATACCGTTACTGCCCCGATTTCTCCGGCTTTAGCGATGATTTCGGCTTCTTTTGCATCGTTTTTTGCATTCAGAACCTGGCAAGGTACACCGGCAACCGCCAGCGCCTCCGCCAACATGTCAGACTCCTCAACGCTTGACGTACCAATAAGAATGGGGCGTCCCTCTCTATGGACGGAAGAGATTTCTTGTACAAGCGACTTATATTTGGCTTCTTTGTGGGTGTAAATTCGATGCTTGTGGTCAATCCGTATGTTGGGTTGGTTCGGCGGAATTCGCACAACCTGCAGCGCATAGATATCTTCGAATTCCATTGCTGAAGCGTACGCCGTAGCCGTCATTCCGCAAATTCCCGAATACAGGCTAATAAAGTGCTGAATGGTGATTGTGCCGAGAATTCTCCCGCCGGCCTTCCACTGCAACCCTTCTTTGGCCACCAGCGCAGCTTGCAACCCGTCCGGCAAATACCTGTTTTCGGCCACACGACCTGTATGTTCTTCGATTAGCTCAATTACACCGTCCCGGACGATATAATCGACGTCTTTTTTTAATAACGATTCCACATGCAGCGCACAATTCAATGACGTTAACCAATGACTGTTATGGCTATCGTACAAATTGCCGCATCCCAGCAGCAACTCCGCTTTTGCAGCACCGGCTTCATTCAAGTAAACGTTCCGTTGGAACTCGTCAAAATCGTAATGCTCACCTGGCTGCAGCTGCCGGGCCACTTCTGCGAAAAGATTGCCATCACTCTTGGAAGCACTCGAATCGCCACTAATGACTAGCGGCACCCGTGCTTCATCAAGAAGCAATGAATCCGCTTCGTCAACGATGACGTAGTGGAAAGGACGGTGTACGGTATCAGCCTCATTGAATGTTATTGTGTCACGCAAATAATCGAACCCTGCTTCTTTAGCCGTAACATAGGTTATATCCTTGGCGTAAGCTTCCCGTTTCTCGAACAGGCTCATGCCCGCTTGAACCGAGCTTACCGTTAACCCAAGAAAGCGATAGATCGGGCCCATCCACTCGGCATCTCGATTTGCCAAGTAGTCGTTAAAAGTAAGCACATGAACGCCTTTGCCTGTCAAAGCGTTGAGATAAACAGGCATAACAGCAGAGAGTGTTTTTCCTTCACCGGTATGCTGCTCGATCAAGAATCTCTCGTGCAAAGCAATCGCAGCCATAATTTGCACATCGTAAGGCTGTAATCCGAGTGTTCTCTTCGCAACCTCGCAGACTAGAGCATAAGCATCAACAAGCAGATCATCCAAAGGCGTGCCTGATCTTGCTTCTTCTTGCAGTCGAAGAGATTCTGCTTGCAGGCGCTGATCATCCCAAACTTCCAAATTCCGTTTCCTGATAAGCCCCACTCTGTCTCGATAATCTTTCAACAAACGCCGGGTATCCCGCTCTTTGAATTCACGTATCAACTTGACGACTACATTCATCGGAATTTGATTCCTCCTTAGTAGAAATAAGTAGTGAAAAGAAAAGACTCCATACGGAGTCTTTTCTGTCGATGATTAACGCGCCACTCAAACTATTCGTTATAAGAGACAACTAGATTACTTCTCCGATGGGAGTGGTGTAAAGAGCAGATTCACCGGCAGGTTGCTTCCTGGTGCGGCAGAGAATAGAATGGTTACGCTCTCTCCAGTTGAACCGGTGCGGTAAAGCACGCTTTGTTCACTTGAATTGGCAACCGCAACGTTACCTTCGGCAATCGATACCAACTGATTGTTCACCAGAGCTACTCCGGAGTACTTCCCTCCACGAGGGTTAAAGGAGATAAGTGTACGCGGTGCAACATTGGTCAGCGTGATTTTGTACAATACGCCGAAATTACCCGCATTGGATGCGTCTGTGTAAGCCATCGGATCTGTTCCTACCAGATTGGGATCGCTTGAATTGTCACCAAGTGGCAGACGGGCAGGTTTGATTCCCACGTGCTCATCGTACTTTATAATGCGAGTCGCATTCGGGTACGTACCACGGTTGTGTACTCCGTCACGATCAAGCACAGGTAACAATGGCAGAGCCTCAAACGGATCTTTATTTTCTTCCACCAGGATAACGTTATAGTCTAGGGAATAATCACTATAAGCGTCCGAATAGAGAGAAATGACTTGTCCTTCTTTCATTGGCGTTTTATTAAGTTCTGTCAAAATCAGTTTGCTTTCCCCAGGTTGAAGGTACTCTTTCTTTTGATCCGCTCCAGTCTGAATCGACTTGAACCATTTATCAATAGACAATTTCCCAGCTACGGTAGCATACGGTGTAGGGCCAGCAAAGCCCATATTCTGTTGTTCAAATACTGCCGGATTTGGATTGTTATTGGTTGCAATCACATACATTTTTACTCTTTTGCCTGTATTGTTCACGTGGTGAATCATGAAACGGGTCTGCCCCGAAGATGATTCTTTATATACAATGCCTTCCGTATTCACAGTTTCCGGACTGTTACTGCGGATCAGCAAACTTGGCTCATCCATGTACGTATACGGGACTTTCTCCATCGTAGTCACTTCGCCGCCGTTAAAGGTGAATTTCTGTCCTACCGGCGTGAAAAGTAAATTGAAGTCGGTAAATGAATATAAGGTCTCATTCGTTATGGTAATGACTTTGGAATACGTGTTCGTAGCGCCGTGATTGTCAGTAACCGTAAGTGTCACCGTTTTTGGACCCGGTTCAAAGAACGCAAGTGAATTGTTCTCCCATACTGCTTTAACAATATTATTTTCATCATCTGTGCTTTGGTCTGTGTATGTTATTTTTTCGCCCATTTTATATTGTTCTTTATCCGTGGCGAACATAGCTACAGGAGGAAGATTAGGAGCCAAAACTTCAATCGTAGTTGAATAGGGATCACTCCATTGACCATTGGAATCCTGTACTTGATATGAAATCGTATATGTACCTGCTTGATCGAATGAATCCTGGCGCCCTGTCCAGCGTTCGTCAACGATATCCATTCCATTAGGTGAACTGGAAGAAGTCACGTAGTCCACTTGATCTCCCACAAAGATCTCCTTTTGGGAAATGGTAAAGCTTGCAACAGGTTTTGTATTCAGATTCAACACAACCGTTTTAGCCGACTGATTCACTTTATAGGTGATGTTCAGAGCTTGAGTAATGGAAGTTAACGGCACCATGAACGTATTTTTTTGCTGATACGCAGGGCCTTTCATCGTTCTGGTCTCTCCATTTACCGTATAGTCTTTGCTGTTCGTCTTGAATCGGAGTTCATCGTCACCACTAATAATGATGGTTTCCTTGGTTTTGTTATCGTATTTGACGCCGTATCCCACACGGTCAACCAGTGCACGAATTGCAACATAGGATACACCGTTTTTTACAGCCATTGGCTGGCCCGCAAGATACGTTTTTCCATCTTGCTCCATTTTGTTGCTATTCATGTACAACGTCAAGTTCCCACCTGCTACTGCAGGAGACGTCCCATCAACGGATGGTTGCTCTATCTGAGCAGGCGTAGCTGGCGTTTCAACCTTCTCAGGGGTTCCCTCTTGAACTACAGGTTTTGTACCCGTTTCATTAGTAGTGGTCTCTCCCCCATCCAATGCAGGTTTCTCGCTATCTGTTTTAGGTGTTGCCTCAGTGCCGGTTGAGGTTTGAGTGTCCTTGGCTTCAGTGGGCGGAGTAGTGATAGATTTGTTATTGCTCTCCGTCTTCACTTCACGCTCTGCAATCGGCTGCTCTTGCTTTAACACCTCAACTGATTCTACATTGGCCGTGTTTACTGACGCGGTGTCACCTTGTGGTGCTGATTGCGCATTCACAGAACCCACTGCAAATGCTTGAAAAACAGCTAAAGCGGTAAAAATGGATAATTTCTTCTTCATATTCATGCGTTGTCTTTGGCTCCTTCTACTCTCTAGTCATTTATTTAGATCCCCTCTAAAAGTCATAGTATTAGACGCTAGATTTAGGAAAAAGTTTCTAATTGAATAGTAAATTATGGATTTTAGTGCAACTATTTTTCAATGTTTGGTGATAAGTTCTTGAATAAAAAGCCTCTTTTGAATAATCATCTTGATTTTGCACAATATAATCCATGTCGCATTTGATAAAGAGGTGGATCAATGAACCCAACCAATCAGGCATTCTCTGAATTAAAAAAGAATATTTCTTACGTAGAACAGTCCCTTTATAATACGGACGATTTGAAACAACAATTGCTTCTACTCAATGGCGTACAGAGTGTGCTTCTCTATATCGATTCACTTGTAGATCAAGAGATCATTCAAACACATGTCTTAACCGCACTAAATGAGCAAGCCCATTCGAAAATCTATCCATCGTTCACCACATTAGAAAGTCGAAAAGATACGGATCTGCAACGTGGAATAGACTCACTTATTCAAGGGAAATGTCTTTACATAATCGATGGGTACCCGGAGTTTTACATTCTTTCTACCGAGAAAATGTATGTCCGTAGCACAACCGAACCGGAAAACGAAGGTGTTATTCGAGGTCCGCACAATGGATTCGTAGAGCAGCTTTCGGTTAATTTGAATCTGATCCGCAGACAAATTATCAGTCCATCTTTAATCGTTCGATATTTTAATGTCGGCGAGAAGACACATACCAAAATTGCAGTTGTATATCTTCAGGACTTGGCCAATCCGGAGTTAGTGAACGAAGTAGAAGAGCGAATCACATCCATATCTTCAGATATGGTGCTCGCTCCAGGCTTTATTGAAGAGTTTGTGGAGGATAACCCCTTCTCACTGTTTCCCCAGCAGCTCAATACAGAAAGACCTGACCGGGTTATTGCCAACTTGATGGAAGGACGCGTCGCCATACTTGCCGAAGGAAGTCCGTCAGCTCTTATTGCTCCAGTTACGTTTTTTGCTTTTTATCAAAGTCCGGATGATTATCATGGTCGCTGGATTGTCAGTTCTTTTTTAAGGTTAATTCGCATGATGAGTTTTGTCATTGCTTTTACATTACCTGCTGTTTATATTGCAACCATCTCTTTTCACTCCGCCATTTTACCGATCGAGCTGGCACACACAATCAAGAAATCATTGCAGAACATCCCCTTTCCTGCACTTGTAGAGGCAATGTTGCTTGAACTGATCTTTGAAGTATTAAGAGAAGCCGGGGTTCGACTTCCCAGCCGAGTGGGCCAGACCATCGGCATCGTTGGCGGTTTGGTTATCGGAGATGCTATCGTTCGTGCGGGGCTTGTATCCTATACAATGATTATTGTGGTATCCCTAACTGCTATCTCCTCGTTTTTGGTGCCTTCCCATGAGATGAGTTCGGCAGTCCGTATTCTCCGCTTTCCAATGATGATCGGAGCAGCGCTTTTTGGATATATCGGCATCGCATTTGGTCTGGTGATTCTAACCATTCACCTATGTAAGATGGAAAACTTCGGATCGCCTTATTTTGCTCCAGTGGCCCCTTTCCGCTTAGCTGACATGAAGGATGTATGGATTCGATTTCCCATTTGGGCGCTTCGCGGGCGTCCTCATGATGCCCGCCCTCAGCGGCTGAATCAGCAGAAGTTCTCTAGGAGTTGGAAAAAACGTGAATAAGGAAACAACGATCACTCGGGGACAATTGTTCTTGCTCATCATGAAATTTGAAATCGGTGTAGATATATTGTCTCTCCCTTATCGGATACATCTTTTGTCAAAAGGCGGTGGGTGGATCTCTGTTTTCCTTGGAGGTTTCCTGATTCAACTTGTCATATTGTTGTGCTGGCTTTTGATGCGAAGATTCCCGAACTCGTCCATTTATGACATTGTCACGCTGATTACGGGTAAATGGATGGGAAAGTTGCTGATCATTGCCTACGTTGGATATTTCCTATTAATGGGCACTTCTGTGTTGGTCAACGCCTATGGTGTAATCAACCGTTGGATGCTGCAGGATACGCCGCGGTGGGCTATATTAGCCCTCTTTTTGTTCAGCAGTATCTATTTGGTTAGGCAAAAATTACGGATCATTGCCAGGGTCCTTGTACTCATCTCCTTTTTGATCTTGCCCATGATGGTATTGATCAGTTATGGACTCAAGGAAATCAATCTGTTATATCTTTTGCCTTTAACCGAAGCAGGATGGCCCAAAATCATTAGTGGATCAACCGAAACATTAATGGCTATGTTCGGATTTGAGTTTTTTCTCGTTGTTTTTCCCATGGTTGAAGGTAACAGCGGTGGCAAACTCAAGTCTGTTGCTCTGGCAAGTGCTGTAGTAGTGATGTTGTATGCATTTACCGTGTTTATTTGTTCAACGGCTTTTAGTCCGCAGCAACTTGACTTAATGCCTGAACCTGTCATTTATTTGCTCCGTTCAATCCCACTCGGGACAATGGATCGGGCCGATTTCCTGTTCCTCCCTATCTGGTTAATTTCTATTTTTGGGGCGATCTGCGGTTACTACTATACGGCATCTTATGGTATAAGTTATCTCTTCAAACAAAAACACCATAAAAAAGCTGTGCCCTATGTCGTTCTTGCTTCTTGTGTAATTGCCTATCTGCCACAACAGCGGGAAAAACTCGAGTTGATTAGTACGATAGCCAACAGATCGGCTTACTTTTTCCTCATGATCCTGCCTCTGCTACTGTTGGTTCTATCTTATATAATGAAACGAAAAGAGAAGATGATATGAGTAAACGAGGAAAAATCCTTGTCCTGCTGATCCTGCTTATGGTGATGACGGGATGCTGGGATCAGGATAGTTTAAAAGATGCAAGACTGGCTAATGCTTCGTCGTTCGACATCACATCAGAGGGTGAAATTAAACAGACGCTTGAAATTGTCGATGATTCTGAGAGTCAACAAGGGAGCAACGGTAATGAAGTCCACTCAGGTACCGGGAGATCCGTCCGACAAAGCACGGATAGAATTCGCGCTAAAGTGACGGGTGATATCCGGTTTTTCAAATATGGGATGATCTTATATGGCAACAAACTCGCACAAAATGATATCTACCCCTACTTGGATGTCTTATATCGGGAACCTGATTACCCGACCTCACATGTAAAAATTGCGATTGTGGATGGAGAGGCCGGCGATTTGTTACATCAAAAAAGAGTGGGCAGCATATTGATTGGTGAGTTTATAACGAAAAAAATTAAGAGTTTGGAGGAATTATGCATTTTTCCTGAAATGACGCTGGAAACCCTTCTCCCACCCATGCTGGATCCGGGACAGGACTTTACGTTGCCTTATCTATTTAAGAATGGAGAGGAAATTGATGCGCGAGGAATCGCCCTGTTTCACGGGCAAAGGTTCAGTGGGAGTCTTAATATCGAACAGGCCCCTCTATACGTTATTATGAGTGGTAAATGGAATAAAACAGCGCGATTTGTCAAAAAGATTCATCCTGGTCCTTCCAATAATCCACGGAACTATATCACTTACGAAGCGAATACCAAAAAAATCAAACGTAAACTCGCGGTAAAGGTTGCACATGATAGCCAAATTGATGTGAATCTCCATATCGAACTTCCAGTAACGATTGTTGAGTATGCAATGAATCATCTTCAGGAAAAGGGAACGATTGAACGTCTGAACCGCGAGTTATCCGATGACATGACTCAGGACGCAGAACTAATTATCAAGACACTTCAGCAGAGCGGGTGTGATTCCTTCGGTATTGGCAGACACTTAATCGCCCATCACCCGGACTTGTGGAAAAGCTTAGACTGGAATCAACAGTATGCCCAAGTTCGTTTTCACCCGGAAATAAAGGTAAAAGTAATCGGTAGTGGCGTTTTAAATTAATAGCGTGCTGTCGTGCAATTGGGAAAGCTCTCTTCCATTTGGAAGAGAGCTTTGTCCTTCATATTCAACTCAAAAGTCTTCAGATCTCCCCTTCGTACTAATTCCTAACAACAGGAATCCACATTTCACCATATACCAAACCGTTTTTCTCTCCCATTTCAACCGTTGTATTCGGACCGCCAACATAAGCATAATCCTTTTCTACGGGGAGAGCTTGACCAAAGGCAATGCCAGTAAGCATATTACTGAGCGCATCAGCCGTCTCTGCTTCGCCCTTCACAACCAGGTATGCTCCCTTAGGAAATTGGATTACTCTTGTTGCTTCTGGCAGAGACTCTTCTGTCATGACACCAGCATAATGCATCATTTTGTTATTCACGGCTTCGTTTACAGCAAAAATATAGTCATTAGTAGCCAGAGACTTTAATGTGTCCAGGCTTCCATTCTCTTTTACTGTGGACCAAAAATCCGCCTTCTCCTTGCTGATACCAGCATAGTCTTTGTAGTCGCTTTTAAGCTCTATTCCAATCCCTAACACGATAAAGCTGTCTTTTTCTTCAAAATGATAATTACTCATGGTTTACACCGTCCTCTTTCAATTTTCAATTGATTTGTGTTTTCACTTGATGGGTTTATAATAACCTTAAATCATGTCAGAATATGATACTGTTTAGGAGACCCAATGAAAAAAGTTGAACGCATTAATGTCATCACGCGGTATATCAATAACCGTGCCCACTTTACCATTTCCGAAATCATGCGAGAATTTAACATTTCCCGTTCAACAGCCATTCGAGATATCAGAGAAATTGAAGCTATGGGAATGCCACTTGTCGCTGAAGTTGGGCGCGACGGGGGGTATTTTGTCATGAACAACTCCCTCCTGCCTACTGTCCGGTTCACCGATAATGAAATCAAAGCGTTATTCATTGCCTTTATGGCGACAAGAAATCAACAACTTCCTTATCTGAAGAGTCGTCAATCTTTGGCTGAAAAATTATTGGGCCTTATCTCAGAAAATCAGCAAGATGACCTTGTGCATTTGAATCAAATATTGCTTTTTGAAGGGACCAATCCCTATAATCCAGACTTGTTAGATCTGTCAGACCTGCCCCACCCTACCTTGGAAAAACTCATCCAGATTCTTCTTATAGAACGTTATTTGTTAGTTACTTTCCAAGAAGAGAAGAAAACAAAGTCCTATCCCATCGTTCTCTTGCACCTTCATCATCAAAAAGGCCATTGGATCATTGAAGGTTTTGACTTGGAGGAAGAAAAAAGACGAATTGTATCAGTGGACAACCTCATCCATGTCGAAGCATACCCGACGAAAAAAGGAGTGAGTACAAAAAAGATTGTAGAAAAACTAAAACGAAATACACAGGAAGAGGTCATCAACCTTGTCCTGGAACTTGGCCCAAAAGCGATTGCTCAATATAAAAAGTACCATCCTTTAAAATTTTCAATTGCCTATACGAATCCGTACCAAACGACAGCCCTCCTAAAGGCATTTGTGAATGTTCATAACTCAGACGAATTAACCGAAATGACCAATTGGTTGCTTTTTCTAGGTGAAGATATCAAGGTTAAGGAAATTCCGGAAGAAGTCCTGAATGCCGTACAAGAGAGAATAAGTTTATTCTGCCCTTAAACCAAAAAAAGCCGCTATCGCAGCGACTTGTAATGGAATCATATTCATATTCATTCATGTCTCACGCTGATGCTTGGCGAGCTGTTCCTTCTATACTAAAAGTCAGCATTAGACTGGGCATGATTAGGTGTATGCTGCGAGATTTTTTTAACGAGTAAAAAATAAGTTACAATCGCAATAATACTGGTCATTAATAAAGTGAGTCCTAACGGGACGGCAGTGTCCTCACCTGCGATCCCGACCAGAGGAGCAACCAGTGCACCGAGAAGAAAAGGAACAACTCCGAGCAGTGCTGCTGCACTTCCCGCCATCTTAGCTTGACTCTCCATGGCAAGCGGGAATGCCGCTGTAGACGTAATGCCGATCGAGCAAACAAAGAAGAACAACGGAATGACCAAAGCGAAAAGCGGACCGTGAACCAGAGTCACCAACAAGGCAGCAACACTTGCTATTAAAGCAAGCCATAGTCCCGATAATAGAAGTGTCTGCTCAGGTATACGTTTGGCCAATCGACCCACGATTTGAGATCCGATGATCAAGCTGATGCCGTTCGAAGCAAACAATATAGCAAATACCGTGGGTGTGACTCCATATATATTTTGGTAAATAAATGGTGTTCCCGCCACATAAGCAAAGACCCCTGCCGTCATGATTCCCTGTGCCAGCATGTAACCAACAAATTTGCGGTCACGCAGAAGCATTCTGTAATTACCCAATTGCTGTTTGAAGTCAGGAACCATACGTCTTTCGACGGGGTGTGTTTCTTTTAAGCTCCACTTTGTCATGATTAATAAGAAAATCCCCAGAAATGAAAGAGAGATAAATACACCAACCCATGTTGTGAAGGAAAGAATTCCACTTCCCGCGATCGGTGCTGCCAAAGGCCCCAAATTCCCTACAAGCAACAGCAAAGAGAAAAATTTAGTGAGTTCATGTCCACTGTATAAATCTCTAGCTATCGCACGGGAAATGACAATTCCAGCGGATGCCGCAAATCCTTGCGTGAAACGAAACAAAATCAATAGTCCGATATTCGGAGCAAAGGCACATGCCAAGGAGCAAATGATGTAGGCAACCATACAGATCAACAATGGTCTACGTCTACCGTAAGCATCACTCAAAGGACCCATAACAAGTTGTCCTACACCGAGTCCTAATAAACAAGCAGTAAGACTAAATTGTACAAGGGATGCCGTTGTATTCATATTTTGTGCAATCTCCGGAAATGCCGGTAAATACATATCAATCGTAAATGGACCTAATGTAGAAAATAAACCTAGTAGTATTGCGAGTCCAAAAACATTCCAATTCGTGCTCTTCGCCATGATCAATAAAATCTCCAATTCCTTATATAATTTGCAAGCCTAATCGGAGTATAAGACATAGAGTTAACTGTAGGTCAAGTCTTAAGACTATTAAAACCAAAAAAAGCCGCTTATTAAGCGACTTTGAATGGAACACTATTAAATGCTGTAACTTCCTCGGCCTGAACCCATATGACTCATAATCATTTCGGCAGCTCGCTTGTAACCGCCAGCCTGCCTTAAAGATTCACCAATGAGGTAAGCCTGCCGTTTATAAAGTGAATTGTGTAGTACTTCTGTTAATGCCTCTCTCAAATTAGCTGCACTGAGGTTATGTTTATTTAAAGTAATACCCGCGCCGAGCTCCTGTACCCGATTGGCGACAAGAGGCTGATCCGATGTTAATGGAATCATCACCATCGGAACGTTGTAATATAACGCCTCACTTGTGCTGTTCATTCCAGCATGTGTAATAAAAACATCAGTATGCTGCAGCATCTCCAACTGGGCAATGTATGGCTTGACGATAAAATTAGGAGGTATTTGCTCAGCCAGCGGCTCCATATCCGTGTATTTTCCTGAAGATAAAACTACATTCACGGGTAGATCCCCTAATGCTTCAAAGCAAAGCTGATAGAAATCCAAGTTTTTATTTAAAATCGTACCCATAGCAATGTACACGGTTTGCGGGTACCGTTCACGAAGCAACTCAAACGAGAAGGTCGGAGCATCTTGACGTGTTATGATCGAAGGACCCGTGAAAATAAAACGATCATCCAGCTTTTCTACCTGAGGCTGAAAATATCGGCTGGTGTACACGAGCTTTAACTGACCTGCATGTGCCGGAATCTCTTCCATGGCTGGAATTCTCACTTGAAACTCTTCAGCTAACTCCATTGTTATTTTCATCGTAGCCTCATAAAGCTTCTTTGTCTCCCTCTCATTCAGGCCCGAGTTAGACCCCAGAGGCTCCACAAAAGCAAAGGACGCAATCGAGCACACCGCAGGAATTCCCAGCTTTTCTGCAAGAATAGTCCCTCCCCATCCCATCAGGGAATCAAAGATCATATAATCGAACTTCTGATCCTCGATCACCTGCAGCACATTGGGGATGATCCTCCGAATAATACCGCTTACCATCATATAAATGAACTGATAAGAATGTTTGTATTCCTGGGGTTTCAACACCGGATCATGAGAGAAAGCATCTTGTGGAAACGGATAGGTAATGATCTGGGCACCAGTCTGTTCAATTCGGGAACGGTACTCCTCCGTGCACACATAGATGACTTCCTCACCATTGTCTATCAACTGAGTAACTAATCCTAACGATGGATTCACATGTCCTTCAGCTGGAGTAATGACCACTAATATACGTGCCATCTTACCCACCTCCCAATGCAATTAGTCCCCCCGTTCTTCATGATGTATTAACGACGCGGTCGTCATCCGTTACATGGAGATGTTATCCTTCACTTGGTTGATTGGATGATGGTCTTGATGAACGAGTTTGGTAATTCGTAGTGATGCCAAGAAACTTAACAAGACCCATAATAATTGCAGTGTTAACACGATCAAAACACCTGTCGATATGCCCCATTGTAAAGTTTCAGACAAGGCAATCAGAGCGCCACCAACGCCAATGCTTACGCCCATATAGAAGGAATCCACAAATTGCAGATTAGCGGACATTTCTCCCTCTTTCCTGGGCAAGGCATGTTGTAAAGCAATGGCTGCCGTTGTAGGGTTGGCCAATCCAACACCAAACCCTGTAATCATTTGTGAGAGAAGGATGAGTACAATCCCGCCGTCCGACAAAATAAGAGCCAGGATCACAAGTACAGTTCCAGCGATCATAATCCCAATGCCCGTCATGACTCTGCCCTTCCGGGCACGACCTTGATCTCGTGCATCAAGCTTGGCTTGTAACCACGCTGCGGCGGACCAGCTGAGAGAACCTGCTGCTACAATGAGGCCAGCAAGATCAGCGGATAACCCCTTCACTTCGGTTAGTGCCAAGATCACAAAACTTTCCGTTGTAAAATAACAAGCAACATATAGCCCTCTTGATACCAAAGTAGCAGGCAATCCTTTTTTTATCGAAAAAGTGCCCACAGGCAGCAATTTACGCATTGGTGTGATCATGACGACTAACCCACCCAAAGTGAGTAATATACCTTTCCAATCGGTTATCATACCAAGTCCTGTGAGTAATAGCCCCGTTCCAACGGCAAGCAGAATCGCATACATAATCTTTGAGTCGGTTGCTCGCGCTGGACCTGTCAGATCTTGCTGAAGCTGCAATTTACGGAAAGAACGGAATGTGAGACTGAGCGCTATTCCAATCAAGGGTAAAACGATCCAGAAAACATATCGCCACGAGATGTAGGAAGCAATAAGGCCTGCTGCATAAGGTCCGATTAAGGTAGGCAGGACAAATGCCATGGAGAATGCGGCCAGGATTTGAGTACGAAGTGTATCTGGATAATGTAACGTCACACAGGTATAAACGCATGTGATCAAGGCCCCCGCTCCAAAACCTTGAAGGGCTCTTCCGGCAATAAGCATGTGCATATCGAAAGAGACAGCGGATACCACAGTACCTAACACAAAAACACTAAAAGATATCAGCATGGATGTAAAAACGCCGCGCTTGTCAATCTGCTGACCCATAACCAAAGTTCCAATAAGCTGAGATAACAAAAATGCGCTGAAGATCCAACCGTATAAATGAATGCCCTCTAAACTTTGTGCCATTTTCGCGGCAATCGTTGTGATAGCCAGTCCTTCAAAAGCTACGGTTGCCAGAACCAGCATAATCCCAATTGTAGGCGCCCTGTACTGAGCATCAAAAATCCCAATCTGATTGTTGTTTGTCTTCTACACCTCCATAAATTGATGGATATTATGGTAAAATAAACCTTTTGACTCCATGAATATACCTTATGTGTTTTACTTTGTAAAGTTTAATGTTTAAAAAGTAGAATCGTGCTCTAGATTATGATTTCATGTTCAATAGGAGATTTTGCTTGAAAATATGCCATCTTCATTACAGTCAATTTGGAGAAGTTCATCCTCCAGGATCCAGGCATCTGTTTTTTCAACAAAGAAATGAAATTCTCCAATGAATTGAATCAATGCGGGATCGACCGGTGTAGCACTCGCATTTATGCCAATTGTAAAAGCATCGGAGCCTCCTCCGACATATTTTGCATAAATCCTTACATATTGGCCCTCTTCCAATTCCCATTCATTCTTAAATGAATCGATTGCTTGTTCAGATATTACAAATGAGATCATTGCTCTGCACTCCTTCCTTCATTAATCACATTTTTTCACTTCGCCACGATAATTGGCCATTCTGAAACTGGCCCCGCATCCACACGAAACTTTGGCATTTGGATTATTCATGGTGAATCCGCCTAACATTCCGCTCTCTTCATAATCAATCTCAAGACCATCAATATATGGAATACTGTTTGCGTGAACCAATATCTTAAATTGCTTTTTATTTAACACAATGTCTTCTTCTGCCTGCTGTTCATCCACGATAAGGGTATAAGATAAACCACTGCATCCCCCTTCATCAACGCCTACTCTAAGGAAGGCATTTTGGATATCCGCACTTGATAAGATCTCGACGATTCTGTCCGATGCTGTATCACTGACCTCAATGATCATCTTTATTCCTCCCGGTGGTATCATTTTGAAATTTGGTATCCCAGTCCATTAGACAGGGTATGAATGCAGCAAGAGCAGCTCCTTTTGGCGTAAGTTCATAAATAATTTGTGTAGGGCGTGTCAGTATTGTTCTTTTGACCAAATGATCATGTTGAAGAGCCTTTAAACGTCTGGAGAGGATCATTTCGGAAATGGAAGGAATACTTTCGAATATTTCACCGAATCTCTTCGGGCCTTGAGACAGAGCACATAAAATATGGATCGTCCATTTCGTTCCGATGATACGATAAGCCGTAAATAGTTTATTCGGATCTTCAGTGAGCAATGGTCTGTACACCCACTTTCTTATTCATCCGCGTGGTGAGATCCGAGTGCTGGCAATGATACTCATGACGATCAACAAGAGATGGAAACCCATGGCTACAATTAAGCCGGATTGAAGTGACATCCCGCCAGCCTGACACACGACAAGGATGGAACCACCAATGCCGATCACTACCCCCGGTGTAAAAGAATCTGCAAATTGCAGGTTTGCTGAGGTTTGGCCCACGCCTTCCTCCCCCGTTTGGGAAAATGCAACAACACCGCTAATCGGATGTGCCAATCCAATACCGACTCCTGCAATGATCTGACCAAGAACTGCGATGGTAACGGTCACAACAGGTACCCAAAATACGATGGCAATCCCTATCGCAAGCAGCAATACCCCAAGAAAAATTCTCATATGACGTCCACGGCCCTGATCTGCCGCATCCCACCGTCCTTGCAGATACGCAATGATACACCAACTTAATGCAGCACTCGCGACAATTAATCCGGCCTGAGAAGGTGTGATTCCTTTCACGTCGATTAGTGCCAATACCAGGAAATTCTGTGTGCTGGTATAGGCAGCAAAGAACAACCCACGTGTTGCCAGAATTGCTGGCATACCTCTTCGCAACGTAAGTGTTCCCTTCGGAAGCAATTTACGGAGCGGAAATAACATCAATACCAGGCCAATCACGACTAAAACAAATCCCATAATGCTCGGTAACATACTTAGACCAACCAGGAAAATCCCTGTACCTAACGTTAAGAGTAACGCCATCCAAGTGGATGAAGATCCGCTCTCCCCTCCCGTCTTCTGCACTTTTAATTTCCTGAAGGCAGGTAAACTGAGCAACGCTGAAACCACCAGCACGGGTAAGATCCCCCAGAAAACAAAGCGCCAGGACCACTGATCTGCGATAAGACCGGCTACATATGGACCAAGCATGGACGGAAGAACATAGGCAGTACCAAAGGCTCCAAGAATTTTGGCACGTAACTCATCCGGGTAACTTAAGGATATAGCCGTATACACACAAGTCATCATAGCTCCGGCACCCAAACCCTGCAGAGCCCGTGATCCTATCATGGTATACATATCGCCTGCGGTTGCGGCAGCGATCAGCCCTACGATAAACAACAGAAGTGCAAAAGTGAACGGTGCTGCAGGTCCTCTTTTATCAATGATCCGACCGACGACCAGCGTCCCGATAATCTGCGCAAGCAGATACGTACTGAATATCCATCCGAACAGGCTAAGGCCGTTCAAGTCTCCAGCAATTGAAGGAGCAATGGTGGTGACGGATAGACCTTCAAATCCAACGGCCATCACTGACAAAATAATTCCTATGGACAATGCAAAATAACGCGGGCTGAAAATACTTTGATGATTAGACGACATGAAATGTGACCTCCAAGAAAATTGGTATGTATACATCGTATCCGGATACTTAGTAAACATTTTTGTTTATAATGTCTAAGCTACAGTTCGACTTTGACTTTGTCAACATTTTTGTTTAAAATGTAGTTAGTCATGTAGATTCAGTTGCTTCAAAAGGAGGTGCACCATGAGCGGAAATCAAACTAAAAAGGATGTCTCGACCAGTACCCGGAGAGCAATTATTAATTTGTTAAAAGAGCGCGGAGGAATGGATGTTGTCACTCTCTCCTCTCAGTTTTCGTTATCCGGAATGGCTATTCGTCAACATCTGAATGCGCTAAAAGGAGAAGGATTGGTTACCACTGTGGAAGAGGCCCGTCCCATGGGTCGTCCCACCAAGTTATGGATATTAACTCCCGCGGCTAATCGTTTTTTCCCAAGTGGATATTCGGATTTATCCGTCAGCCTCATCAATTCGATGAAAGAAGCTTTTGGTACTGAAGGGCTGGACAAGCTGCTGGATGTTCGAAATAAAAATATGCAAGAACAATATCTTCAGCATCTTGGCGATGCATCAGGAGTTAGAGAGAGATTGGAGAAATTGGCCGAGATTCGCACCAATGAGGGTTATATGGCCGAGGTTAAGGAGCAGGATGATGGCAGTCTCCTACTCATTGAGAAGCATTGCCCCATCTGTGAAGCGGCCGCGGTATGTACCGGGTTATGCAAGAATGAGTTACATTTATTCAAAACAGTTCTAGGCGATAATGTTCATATTGAACGGGGAGAATACATTCTAGCCGGAGGAAGAAACTGCGTATACACCGTTAGGCAAAATAAGCCATGACCAAAAGAGCAACCTCATTGGAGATTGCTCTTTTTATTTTGGGTTTTGAACTGATTAGAACGATTAGGATTTCTCTAAATCATCCTTCATTATATTAGTTATTTCTAACTCTTACATAATCGTATGTACCCGATTATGTAATTTTGAATTGAGGTAGAGTATAGTAAGAGTGTCAAAAATATACTCTAGGAGGCTACTACCATGTCACAAAAAATCTGGATGAACCTGCCGGTGAAAGATGTTGTGAAATCCACTACCTTTTTCAATGAGATTGGATTCCATGGGGAGAATGTTGGCAACGAGAGAGCCCAGCTTGTCATAGGCTCAACAACGATTCTACTGTTTCCGGATGCAACGTTTGAGAAATTTACAGGTGCCAAAACCGCAGATACTTCCCATAGCGCAGAAGTGATATTTTCCATTGGTGCTGACAGCAGAGAAGAAGTTGATGCTTTTATTGAAAAAGTCGAGTTAGCTGGAGGAACCATCTTTGGCAAGCCAGGTGAAATAGACGGCCGGATGTACGGCGCGGGATTTGCCGACCTGGACGGTCACCGCTGGAACCTGTTGTATATGGATGAGAGCAAAATGCCGAAACGCTAATGTATAACGCCTATCACTACGTCCGCCTCTTATCCTTCAACTTTGGAACTCTCCAATCGGCCAGTCATGGAGATTCTGAAGTAATTCGTTACGATACTAAAGATAAGGAACACGATTCCTCCAACTACAATATATTGTGTACTTATTCCAGTTACGATTAGTCCACATACACTAGCACCAAGTGTTGTTCCCAGGTTGGAAGAAGTTAGAAAGATCCCATTCGACAGTTCGGGTGCCTCTGGTGCTGCCGATACCACCCAATATTGAGTGATATTGCCCCCTATGCCTCCTATGATCCCCCAAATGAAAATAAGGAAGGCTGTTGGCACACTGAATTGTCCGAAGGTGAACAACAAGATGTATACCGTTATTAATGTAATGGGATACATCTTGATCGTTCTTAAAGGGAATTTAGCGAGCAGTTTCCCTGCTATCATGTTCCCAACCATATTGGCCAAGCCATATACAAATAACAACACACTGACGTTGCTCCAGTCATATCTTGTCACGGTTTTCAGAAACTCGGCAAGGTAACTATAGACCCCAAATACAGCTCCATTCATGAAAATCACGCCAGCAATGGATAGCCACATCACGGATCTTCTCAATACATACAGATGAGTACCCATAGAGATTCTTTTCGTAACTGGCATTGAGGGCACAAAAAGAAGTGTTGCTACAAATGCGACGATCGTTACGGCGGCAAAGAACAACATCGCATAGAACAACGATGTGCTGGTGGCAATCAAACTCGAGAGGGGTACTCCAAGTACCATGCCTGCCGACACGCCTACAAATACTTTAGCCACTGCCTTCGGCGCTACTTCCTTGGGGACTGACGCCGCTGCGACCGTAAATGCCAATGAGCAATAGACCGGATGGAAAAAAGCCGGAACGACACGTGCAATGACCAATACCGTAAAGTTTGATGTGATAGCGGAAACCAGGCTGCCCACAATAAAAATGCCAAGTACAAACAACATGACATGCTTGCGGTTCATGCCCGAAAATAATAAGGGCAAAATGGGGCCAGATATAGCAACCGCAAGCGCAAAAAGACTCACGATCAAACCAGCGGTTGAGATACTGACCTCGTAATGTTCTGCAATCAAAGGCAAAATTCCGATTACGCCCATCTCCGTATTTAAAATACTGAATACACCAAAGGTCAGAATGAATACAAGCAGGTGATTTCGTTTAGTTGTCATATGCCATGGATTTAGAGAGATCCCGGTAAGCATTGATCTCTGTCTGAAGGTTGGCAATTTTCTGTTCTGCAATGTCTATCGCGTCGGCTCCTGCAATGAAGCGTTGCGGCGGTTGTGCCTCGTCAATTGCCGCCTTAACTGCGGCATGTGCATCAGCAGGCTCGCAAACATCTAATGGGACAACCATTACATTCTCGGACTCACCGATCGCACGAACCACCGCATCAGGATTCCGGCCGGTAGCAACCACCTTGTGTCCAGCATTGAAAGCAGCCTTAGCAATAGTTGTGTCCATACCTCGACCAGCGCCAGTGATAAACCATACTTTTGTCTTATCCATATCGTTCATTCCTTTCAATTTCTTCTCCAGTTGCCTTGCTTTTTAGTTTAGCGTTTATACACCACATAGCAAATACTCATATCTTATAACAAGTTATGCTTGAAAGGCATTTCTGTAAGGTTTATTGTAGAATATAAAGGATAAAGGAGGAGTTACGATGGAGATTAGAGTATTGCGTTATTTTCTTACGGTCGCCAGAGAAGGAAGCATTACACGTGCTGCTGATTTCTTGCATGTTACGCAGCCCACCTTGTCCAGACAATTGAAAGACCTTGAACAAGAGTTGGGAAAGAAATTATTTATTCGCAGTAGTTACAGTATTATTCTCACAGATGAAGGTATGCTTTTAAGAAATAGGGCTGAAGAAATTGTGGGTATGGTTGATAAATTAGAGGCAGAATTTCAATCCATGGAAGAAACCATAAGTGGAGATATTTATATAGGCGGTGGAGAAACGGAAGCCATGAAACAGATTGCAAGAGTGGCAAAAGAAGTGCAGAATAAATATCCCAATATACGCTATCACCTATTCAGCGGTAACGAAGATGATGTAACTGAGCGGCTTGACAAGGGACTCCTTGACTTCGGTATTCTAATCCAGCCAGCGGATGTTTCCAAATATAACTATATCAATTTCTCCGACAAAGATGTTTGGGGAGTGGTTATGAGAAAAGAAAGTCCACTCGCCTCCAAAGATACGATTCGATCTACAGACTTATTACATGTTCCACTGATCTGTTCACGACAGTCAATGAAGCAGACGTTTTCAAAAAATGAGTTTGCAGACTGGTTTGGTGAAGATTTTGACAAATTAAACGTCGTTACTACATACAATCTTGCATATAATGCTGCCATTATGGTTGAAGAAGGCATTGGTTATGCATTAATACTTGATAAAATAGTGAATACGTCTAGTGAAAGCAACCTTTGTTTTAGACCGCTAGAGCCAAGACTTGAATCTGGGTTAAATATCGTTTGGAAAAAACATCAGGTCTTTTCGACTGCTGCGGATTTGTTTTTAAAAGAAATTCAGGCTAAATTTGTTTAGCATTTATACAGGGTATGGAGAGCACCGAAACTCTTTTGGTGTTCTTTCTTCGTGTTTTTTAAAAGACTGGATAAAGTGATTAACGTGATTAAAGCCCACTTTCTGAGCGATCTCGGTTATTGTATCATTCGTCGATACTAAGAGATCTTTACTCTTCTTAATCCGGTATTTGATTAGATACTCGTATGGCGTCATATGAGCCGTTTTCTTAAAACATCTGGTGCACTCTGAAATGCTCAAATGCGCGACATCAGCAATCTCACGAAGCGTAACCGGATGAGCATAATTTTGATGGATAAAACTGAGCATTAACTGAAGTCTTTCCTGCGGACGCTTCTCGCTTCTTGGGGTTTCCTCGGAAGGGATCAAAATGTTGGATATCAATACAAACCATAGTTGTACCGTTTTAATTGAGATTTCGTATTCCCATCCCCAGTTTTTCTGTGTATTAAACGACTCTCTCATTTCCCAGAGCATATCCAATATCTGCTTTTCCCACTCCAACTCTCTTCTAATCACGAGCGACACCAAAGAAGAATTCGTATAAGGAAGTACATAATTTTTTTCCATTGCACTGTCTACATGAAAGGCTAATAGCTTTTCGGGAAAATTGAAACTAACATATTCACCATCATGTGTCAGCTCTGTTGTGATATGAAGAATTCTCTTGTTGATCAGGATCGCCTGACCCGTTTCCAATGTATGATCAATTCCGTTAATTTGCATAACCAGTTTGCCTTTTGTGACTAAAGTGATCTGTAGATCTTCGTGCCAATGCAAATCGTTGAATCCTCTGCCTTCGGGGATGCTTGTATGACGTGTATGTGTGTACATGATATAGGGAAACGAAAGATCGGAATACAAAATATCCTCATAAAGTTGCTTCACCATTCTATGACGTTCCTTTCTTTGACGATATATCTATATTATATAGTGATTTAACTGCACGAAATTCACAAAAATAATGATATTATTATATCAAATCTTTAACTTATCACAATAGCCTGTGCACAGACGACCGGATAAGAACTTTGGAGGCTTATATGTGAAAGAAAATAAATCATCGCTGCTTTTTCATCCGTATGTATTGCTTTTTATCGCCATTTTGTCGGTATCCGTCTCTTCAATCATGATCAAATCTTCGGATACTCCCACCGCTATAGCCGGTATGTACAGGCTGTATATATCAGCCATTATTATGCTTCCTTTTATCCCCTGGAAAACGATTCGATTCTTAAAAATGAATTCAAGGGATTGGAGCACAGTTTTTCTGGCTGGCCTGCTTCTTGGTTTATATTTTTTATTTTGGATGGAATCGCTGGTGTATACCTCCGTGGCTAGTTCCATGGTCATTCTGGCGCTGCAACCTTTGTTTGTGATGATCGGGTCATACTTTATGTTTAAGGAAAGAGCGAGTATACGTACCATTCTATGTTTGATTACCGCCCTGTTCGGTTCGGTAATTATCGCCTGGGGTGATATAGGCGTATCAAGAGAGGCTCTGATTGGAGATGGTCTGTCCCTGGTAGGAACCATACTGGTGTCGACATATATGCTGGTTGGACGGACAGAAAGTGAGTCGGAAAATCGACGCGAATATATACAGTGTTGTTGTCTTTATTATTGGCGGAAGTGTCCTGCTGGTCTACAGTTTATTGAATAACTTTTCCTTGACCCATTACGAATCATCCGATTGGCTGTACTTCCTACTACTTGCGATCATCCCCACCATTTTTGGCCAGTATATTTTCAATCTGCTTCTTAAAACCATTGGGGAAACGACGGTTTCTGTAGGCATTATCGGTGAACCCGTTCTGGCTATAATGCTGGCTTATCTACTGTTGGGAGAAACCATCTCTGCTTTTCAATTCGTAGGTGGATTAATTACGTTGTCAGGCATGCTGATGTACTTTGCGCTGAAATCTTACCATATTCAACTGCCCAAGTTCCTGCGCTTAAATCGATTCAGGAAACTAGGATAATAATGAAAGGAGTGAATTTAAAATGGCAACTATTGATGATTTCTTAAAATTAGATCTGCGTGTCGGCACGGTCACCAAAGCTGATTTTTTTGCAAAAGCTAAAATCCCTGCTATCAAACTTGAAATTGATTTTGGACCAGAAATTGGATTAAAAACATCCAGTGCACAAATCACGAAAAGGTATTCATCCGAATCTATTATCGGAAGGCAGATTATAGGTGTAGTTAATTTCCCTCCCCGTCGTATAGCCGGATTCAATTCAGAAGTGTTGGTGCTTGGCGGGCTGCCCGAACAGGGAGATGTTGTTTTGTTGAAACCTGATTTCGAGCTACCAAATGGTACTTCGATTGGATGATAAGAAGAAACCCACTGGAGTTTTATACTCGGTGGGTTTCTTGTTTTAAAACATTAGTTCTATATAGAACTAATATTTCTCCTACATGGTTGAGTTTAATCTACTCAGATCGTGGCGTTCTACTTTTCTACTTCTCATGTTCCTTTATCACTTGTTCGATCCCGAGCAAAATAAGCTTCAAGCCAAACTCGAAAGCTCCGTCGGTTCCCATCACCTCAAACAGACCATTCTTATACATCCTGCTGAAAAGTCCAGCTTCCTTCTCACTCATAGAATCCAGAAGGTGGATCATCTCTTCACCCCGAAGTGCTTCCTGGTCCTTAAGAACAGCAGAGATATTGCGCTGATGCTGATAATCGTCCAGAACGAAATAGAATACATAGTTGACCAGTGTAAGAACGGCCTGTAATTTCTGCTCTTGCTCTAGTGGTGTTGATTCTATGCAGAGCAACATGCGGTTGGTGAAGCGGATCATGTCCGGTTCATGGGGCAACGTCATCATCATGAGCTGTGTGGAGCACGGGTATCTACTGAGCACACTCCGTACCGTCACCGCAAGCCCCTCCATCTGCTCCTTCCAGTCCCCTTCAGTGTGAAACTCGTCCAGAATAATTTTCGATATCTGGTTGGCCAGACGCTGGTAGAGTGTCTGCTTGCTCTTGAAGTACCAGTATAGAGATGGAGCTTGAATCCCCAGTTTGTCTGCCAATCGTCTCATACTGAATTTCTCGATGCCCTCTTCCGCCAAAAGCTCCCACGAAGTTTCCAAAATCTTATCTTCCGAAATCTGAGGCTGTTGTTTTTTCATCGGTATCCGCCCTTTTATCTAACAGTGTAAGTTTATGCTTTACAGGTTCATAAGTTCATGATAACATCTAACACTGTAAGGTTCAATCTAACGGTGTTAGATTAAATCAATATTAACGAAGAAAGTAGTGATCCACATGGATGCAGAAAACCTCCATTACTTTGAAAAAGCACCAATCGCCAAAGCCGTAGCTCACTTTGCTGTCCCGATGATGCTAGGCACGTCAATGAGTGTTATTTACTCCATCTTGAATGCCTATTTCCTTGGCACACTGGGTAATACGGCAATGTTAACCGCACTCGCATTAACTTTACCTTTATTCGCGGTCATCATGGCCCTTGGTAATTTAATTGGTATAGGCAGCGGTACATTCATCTCTCGTTTGCTGGGAGAGAAAAAAGTCGATGATCTGAAGCATGTATCTTCATTTGCCTTTTACAGTAGTTTAGTTCTCGGAATTATTGTGATGGCCGTTGGGCTCCCGCTGATTGAACCAATCGTTCATGGGCTGGGGGCAACGCCAGAGTCCTTCGGATTTACGAAAGAGTATGTCACGATTATGCTTATGGGTTCACCCTTCGTCATCTTATTCTTCACCCTGGAGAATATCGTGCGCTCAGAAGGTTCAGCAATGACTTCTATGACCGGTATGATTCTCAGTGTTGTTATAAATATTATCCTCGATGCACTATTCATTTTTGTCTTCCATTGGGGCGTGATTGGCGTTGCATCTGCTACCGTCATCTCCAACTTGGTTGCGAGTGCATTTTACGCATTCCATATGAGTTATAAGAGTCAATTCTTAACCGTCTCCCTGAAATGGTTCAAGGTGACGAAGGACATCCTGAGTAATGTGTTCAAAATCGGTGTTCCCGTCTTTGTTATGAGTGTTTTCTTGGGTGCAATGTCACTTATTCTTAACCTTTTTCTTGTCGAATATGGGGATCAGGCCGTTGCTGGGTATGGAATCTCATCACGTTTATTGCAATTTCCTGAGTTTATTCTGATGGGTTTGTGCGAGGGAGTTGTGCCGTTGATTGCCTTCTCATTCACAGCGAACAAATTACGCATGAAACAAACGATTGGATTCACGATCAAATCTATTTTGGGGTTAGCCATCCTGTTTGGGGTTGTCGTCTATCTGATTTCCGACCACTTGATTGGTTTATTTACGACTGACCCGCAATTAATTGAAATGGGTAGCTACATTCTTCATGTAACCTTTTTATCCTTGTTCATTACAGGAATGACTTCTTTGTTTATGGGGATCTTCCAAGCAACAGCCCAAGGAACCGCCGCGTTTGTTATGTCCATTATTCAAGGAATTACACTAATTCCTGTATTATATATTGCTAATCAAATGAACGGCTTTCATGGAGTGATCTGGTCGCTCGTTATTGCGGATGCCGTGGCGTTCCTAGTTGGGGCCATCATGTTATATGTTTTGCGGACCAAATTGCAGCCGGATCTGGAACATTTAGCACAGTAGATAACATATAACACGCAAGAAGGCAGGATAAGGGCGCTCCCGCTCCCTGACCCTGCTCTTTCATTTCCAAATGACCTAACGATACTAGGAAACTATAACTGTAACTGTTATAAGGAGAGCTTGGTCAAAATATGTTCTATTTCATCCATATACCCTTCCACTGTAATGCTTCTCGGAGCAAACAGAAATCGTAGTGATTGTTTCCATTCCGAGCCTGCAATAGAGGTTGGTAACATCGAATGTTCTGTATTAGAGAAGATTTTCACATGAAGCAAGGAAGATGGCTGAATTCCTTTACGGTATGCTTGCTCTGTATCAACAATGTCCACATTCACATCATCTTCTCCAAGCAGAAGTAGTACAGGGGTTTTGAAATGATGCAAATCCGCCGTGGCATCTGAAGCAAAATTTTTCTTTATGAAGTTCCAGCGTTCTTTGGAAATCAGATCATCCTCTCGAGCAATCTTGGTGTACTCTTCATATGTGCCTTGTTTCTTTAAAATCTCTTTAATCTGGTTTTCATAATCGACCTGATTTTGAATCTCCTCGGTGGAATGACCATCCTTCGCCATTTGGCTGCGTGTGTTGTATTCTCCCTGTTCCAACCAGTTTATCGCGGGTGATACCAAGATACTGAAGGCAAGATGTTCTTTCCCGGCAAGTTTAGGAATTACCCAGCCTGCTTGGCTGGCACCCCATACGCCTATTTTGGAATCATCAATGATGGATTGTTCTTTCGCCCATGCAATAGCTTGCTGTGCCTCCACAACACGATCATCCATGCTTTGATCTAGCCAGTTTCCCTCTGAATCCCCGATTCCCCGTTTATCTAGCGACAAGGATGCATACCCGATTGATGCCAGTCTCTCCCACAACGGTTTGTATCCCTCACCATGAGTAGAGTCTATTGGACCGTCACCGTGAATAAACAGTACTAAACCTAGCTTGCCTGAATGGTGTTTGGGTACAGTCAGTGTACCTGTTAACTTGCCCTGTGGAGATTGAATTTCAATGGATTGTTCCACCATGTCAAAATGATTTTGATCGACTATGTACAGTCCTGCACCCACCATCAATAAAATTGCCACAATAAATGAGATGTATCGTTTTCTCCATTTAAACATAAGTATCTCCTTTGTAAATCATGTAATGCCATTGCTTTTCGCCTAAGAGCAGGCCGGTAAGAAAGCTATTCGTACTATACTGTTTGCGAAATTGATAGCGTTCATATAACTGTATCGCTTGATGATTCTGACTTGCCACATGCAAGCTAAGAAATGACATTGATTTGGATTGCAACATATATTTCTGTGCCCATTGAAGTAACTGTGTACCAATTCCCTTGCCTTGGTGTTGTGGATGTACAACCAGATCTTCCACATAACATTCGCCTAATTTAGGAGTGTGCTTCAGCAGATGTAGACCAGTGATTAACTGAAGAAGATTCCAGTTACCAATCCTATTGCACTGGCCCCACCAATGAGAATTGGCACGAACGCTTGTTATTACTGCTCTGTTATCTGCTTCCTTCCATTTCAAGCACATGGTGCCAACAATCTCCTCATTTTCACGAGCTATGACTCGAAGAGTGCTTTGTTCCATGGGCGGATGATTGAGCAACTGTTCGAATACGTAAGCCAGATCATAAGTGGACAATGAAGTGATCTTTTGAAATTTGTGTCCAAAACCATAAGCCATGAGTTCAGCAACAGCTTGATGAAACAGGGGACAAACGGGTTCAATCTGAATGGAAGTTGTCACTGTGTGCCTCCCCTACTCAATCATTTGTAACAATAGCTCATAATGAAGCTTTTCTGGTGTGAATAAAGATAAATAAGATTTCTCTACCATAATAAGTGGACCGTGATACAGATAGCCCTGGTGTTCTGCATAAGCATAAAATTCGTTGATATGTTCTTTGAGTTCAGCTTCAATTTGTACATATACATGACGAGAAAGGTATTTTCCTCTAGGCAAAACCAAATCGTTCGCTCCCACCTTTTGTGTATAAATTCCTACGGTGTCCGTCTCATCGTACGCATAATGGATGTCGACTTCAAATAAATTGGGAATGTTTTCTTTATGTTGGGTCAGTTGCCTTGCTTGCAAGTACCCTTGCGCTTCCATATGAAACCACAGGGATAAGTGAATCTCCTCACGAGTAACAATATAATAAGTCACTTGATCCTCAAGTGGGATATGCTTTTTCTCATGCAACAACTTGCTGATAAGGTGCTTTGTATACTGAAGCTGAGTGATAGCTGCTTCCGTGTCTGCCAACGCTTGGCGAAATAATGCTGTAATTTGATCTGATGTCAGATTACTCAAACATTCCTTGATCATTTGAACAGACAGTCCCATTTTGCGAAGCAACAGTATATGAGATAGACGGTAAATTTCATCTACCCCATACATCCTGTATTGGTTTTCTGCTATATAAGCAGGGTTCAACACCCCTTTTTCTTCGAAGTATCGAATTTGATGTACAGAGACTTTCATCAGCTTTGCCAGCTCACTAATCGTAATTTCATCACTCAACCAATTCACCACCTTTGCTGTTTTTCGTATTACTAGCATAAACCTTAGGTCTGACCTAAGGTCAAGTCTTTATTTTAGCCTCTCCTGATAGCAAAAAAACCACGGCACCAATTTTGGCACCGCAGTTTATTAATCAATCATGCTATTGAATTTGTTTCATGTAAGATTTGAATTCCTCGGCGATTTCTTTGTATTTCGTATGATGCAGGTAATGTGAACCTTCCATCGGGATCATTTTTCCCTGTGCGGATTGTTTCACTTGCTCCTCATGTAATGGAATCCACTGAGGATTTTGCTCGTTATTGGATTGAACGAAGAGCAGCATCGGCAGATCACGAGGATACGTGAGTTTTTCTCCATTTTTGAAATTGGAACCCAGATGTTTAAGCTCATTTACTAATGTCGGATTTGTCGAGACTTGATTCGAAATCAACTTCATCTGTTCTTTGGTATGTTCATCATAGGCAAGTGATGCATATGAATCACCACTCACTTTATTGAGTACTCTCATTAAGCCTGATTTTTGAAGGAATTTCATTAGGTTCAAAGGTAATTTGACATCCATGCCAGGTTGATTCGGAACACTGCTATCGATCCCGACAAAAGCAGAGACTTCATCCGGATACGTGTTCACATAAGTCGCCGCGTACAGTCCCGTGATGGAATGCCCCATCAGAATATAACGATCTATACCGAGCTGCTGTACAGCTTCATGAATTTCGCTGACGATATTCTCCGTTGTTCTCTCCGTCTCGGTTTGGTCGCTTAATCCATAACCGAAAGGCTCGATCGCCACAACTTTATAATCAGAAGTTAATTCATCGATTAACAATTTGAAATCAAGTACTGGTGACGGTGTTCCTTGTCCGGGAAGTAGCACGATGGTTTGTTCGCCACTACCTTGAATGGATACATTCATATTTTTCCCATCAACATTGACATATTGGCCGTACGATTCAATTTTCTTTTTCTCTGCCCCATTACTTATCGTATGAACGACAAACGTGATGCCCATGAACAGCACCAGCGCGCCGACAATACCACCTATTATTTTCAACCATAAGTACCGTTTTTTACGGCCCTTAGTCCCCGTTGTTGTTACATCCACTGCTTCTGCCATTTCCATCTTCTCCTGTCCTTTATATCTGTAGAGCCGCTCTTGCGACATAGGTATAGTGTAACCATGGAAGATGTCCCCTTCGTGACGGGAATATGAACGGAGTATGAACTACAAAAAAAAGAACTGCTTGTTAAAGCAGTTCTCTTTTTGATTAGACCAGTTTTAGTGGTCCAGGAACACAAGCTGAATGAAGAACAATACCGCGAAAATGTAGAAGATTGGATGAACATCTTTACCTTTTCCGCGAAGCAGCTTAAGTACCGGATAAAAGATGAAACCTACGCCGATGCCTGTCGCAATACTATGCGTCAATGGAGTAAGGATGATAATCAGGAAAGCAGGAAATGCTTCTTCGAGATCATCCCATTTGATTTTGCTGATAACGTTAATCATAAAGTATCCAACAATGATCAGTGCTGGAGAAGTGATCGCCGGAATGCTTGATATTACACTTACGATCGGTGTGAAGAATAATGTCAGCGCAAGCAGCACACTTACCGTTACAGCTGTCAGTCCCGTTCTTCCTCCGGCGGCTACCCCTGTGCTAGATTCGATATAAGCTGATGTTGGGCTTGTTCCGAGCAAAGCACCTGAGGTTGTTCCTACGGCATCTGCCAATAATGCGCCACGCGAGCGTGGAAATTTACCATCCTTAAGCAATCCTGCTTGTTCAGCAACACCGAGCATCGTGCCCGTCGTATCAAAAAGTGTGATCAGCAGGAACGTAAATATGATCGTGTACAAACCATTCGAGAATACACCTTCCAGATCCAGTTGTAAAGCCGTTGACGTGAGACCTTGCGGCATGGATACAATCGATTCCGGCATTTGGAATAGTCCCATGATCCAGGCAAGTATCGCTGTTACCACCATTCCGATGAACAAGTAACCTTTCACATTATAAGCCATCAGCACAACGGTAATAATCAATCCGATAATGGTCAGATAAGCCATCGGCTCAGCCAAGTTCCCGATCGTAATCAAATTCGATTCTGAATCGGCAATAATGCCGGCATTTTGCAGACCTACCGTTGTAATAAACAATCCGATCCCTGCGGTTATTGCATGTTTTAAACTTGCGGGAATTGCATCAAGCAACATGTAACGGAATGAAGTAAGCGATAAAATAATAAACAAAATCCCTGCTATAAATACAGCTCCCAGTGCAACCTGCCAAGACACGCCATATCCGGCAACTACACTATAGGCAAAGAATGCATTCAGGCCCATACCCGGCGCGATGACGATTGGATAATTGGACCATATTCCCATAATCAGAGTTCCCACAATACTAGCCAGTACCGTTGCTATGAATACCCCGTTAAAATCCATGCCTGTGCTGCTGAGTATTCCTGGGTTTACGATAACTATGTATACCATTGTGAAAAATGTTGTAACCCCTGCAATAATTTCTGTGGGGATGGTTGTGCCTCGTTCTTTAAGTTTGAACCATTTGTCCATGGTAAAGCCAGCCTCCAACTTTCAAATTATACTCCAAAGCTAAAAACAAAAAATCCTAATCTTCATATAGGATTGTAATATTATCGCTCCTATATTCGTCGTTAGGATTTAAAGATTCAACAGCTAAGCTCTAAACTAAACATAAAGATACTCATATCTGTTTTCAACCTGAAGTCCATTTCGTATTCTAATTAAAATTACATGCAATGTCAATGAATTAACGATTTGTTCACAGTTATTCACGAACTATACTGACATTATATCTTACGTTCATTCGTTTTTAGGATAGAGTATGTACGTATTGCTCAACATCTGCAATATATGAAGAAAGACTGTCAGCAATGTTCACTGACAGCCTCTTGCTTAATTCGTAGTAGGTTTCTCTTCATATTCGCTGGATAATTCTTTAAGCGATTTGATTTTGCCATGGGGATGCTGTTCTTGCTTTCGTGACTTCCAGGCAGCTTCTTTTCGTTTCTTCTGGTCAGCCATACAAGATATCCTCCTCTGGAAACTGAGATGTATACTACTTCTTTATGATGTCATTCCTGAACAACTTTATTCTGCATGCATAGGTAATAAGAGAATTAGGCAAGCATATAAGACAAAATATGGAGACTAGAAGCTAATTGGCAGGACCCAGATTAATCAAGCTGACCTCGGATAATGAGACGGTTGTGTTGCCATCTTGCACACCATCAATGTTACCCAGATCAAATGAAATTCGAGTATTCGCATAACTGGCTTCTGTTGCATCAAATGTAAACGTGAACTCCTGTTCTTCTGGAGTCAAATCAACTCGTGCCCCAAAGAATCCATGCCATTCATAGTTGGCAGCTGCGTCAACCCATCCAATTCCCAATCCCACTTTTCTGGACTTCTCCGCTTTGGCTTTAAACGTCAATTTGTATTTAAAACCTTGCTGTATGCCAAATCCTTCATTGATGACTTGACGATCCCATGCATTCTGTCCTGCATTACCAATCTTGGCATGAAGCTGTTGATTGCTAACTTGCATCTCAAGGTCCGCTGCATTACCGTCCGCATGGGTAAACCAGCCTTCCTTACCTTTGGAGAAGTCTCCATTGGAAATAAGATTAACATGAGCTGGTTGCCCTCCTTGATCTGCATTCGGATTAACTTCATATAACTGAATGTTATGGATGTTAATCGCGTGTTCACCTGTAGATAGTGGATATCCTAATCCAAATGCAAGCTTAGCTGCCGAATCTAAGGTATCTCCCATGGTGAAGGTATAACTATACGACTTTTGATCTGCGGTTAATTCCACTTCTTCTTCAAAATACTTCACAAAATCCCCTGCATTCTGAGAAAGAACCGCTTGCATGGATTTAGGACTTGAAGCAGATGCCTCGAAGGTAAGTCGGTATGATTTATTTGCATCAAGTTTGATCTGACCTTGTTGCAACAAAGCATCCCACCAATGTTCACTTGTACCTGGCAAGTTGATCGTTAATCCTTCGCCCTCGTCATGTGAAGCTGTCAGATGATCAGGAATCAGCTCCCAATGATTCAGATCAGCTGTTAGCTCACCGTTCTGAACTTTATTTTGTGAAATATCCACCCAGCGTGTATTATAATCTGCTCCTTCAAAATTCACATAATAGGATTTGCCTGGTGACAAGTTGACCCCTGGGAAATATACGGTTTTGTATGTTTGCCATCCCCCCGTGTCTCCGAGATTCAGTTCGGATTGAGCAACGATTGTACCTTGTTCATCCTGAATGCTGAACCGTACCTCAGAATCACTTTTCCCACTAGCCATTCGGGCAGACAGAACATATTCTCCCTCTTGGGCTACATCGATTTTATATTGCAGCAGATCTCCCTGATCCATGTAACTGACATGTTTTCCACCTTCTGCGGAGTCCTCCAGTTGTAAGCCCTGCATCTCCCAGGCTTCGGTTGCAGGGACATGTGCGTAGCCATTCACCGAAAGAGGTTTTCCGCGTTTTGTCAGTCGAACATTGTCTACATATACCTTACCTTCTGAACTGCCGAATAACAGTTGTAGCTCGGACTGGGCTATGGAGGTCCCATCTCCAATAACAATCTCTCCAGTATATGTCTTCATTTCTTGGCCCAAGGAAAGGTTTTTCCCCTGATGAATCTGCACGGAATGTCCATTGCTGCTGACCAGATCAATATCCATACTTCGCGGAGTATCTGCCTTGGCTTCTAAGGAGAAGCCGTACGTTGTATTCGCTTCAAGCTTCAACTCCGGCTGGTTCACAGACACCTGCTGTGGCTCACCATTCGTTTGAGTAACATCAACAACGAGTTGGCGTTCCATAATTGGGAATTTCAAAAAGTTGTTTACGCTGATCTGAGCCTTTGCACCTTCTTGAATGCTGCTTGACCAGAATCCCAGACGTTCTTTACCTTGATCAAACGTTCCATTGTAAATGAAGTTGCCATCAGGTAACGCGTTGCGTTCAACCGTTAGCGGATCAGCCTCACCCACCTCGATCAGCCTGACATTGGCAAACCAAACGCTTGTATCATCCAGCCCCAGATTGAATTCAAATCTGGCATTGTTATCCGATCCATCCCGCATATTGAAGGTATAGTCATAGGATTGCCAATCCGTCGTGAGTGCAAAGGTGTTATCACCGGAATAATTCGTCCAGCTTTTTTCAAATTGGTTCACTTTGGACATGATTTTACGGTTAGCAGATGCCTTCGCATCAAATTGTATCTTGTACTTTTTGTTTTTCTTGATGTACATCGGCATCTGAGTGAGTTGAACCGAGTAGTTTTCAGTACCCGATGCATCAATGGTAACTTCTGCTGCTTTCCCTTTCTGCTCATCTGTTACAACGTTGACACTGCCAGCTCCATCAGCGTTTGTGATGAATTTCCACTGAAGAGGTACTCCATTGTCTTCAGACCCTTCCGCAAAACGATCATTGTATATTTGATTGCCATCGGTTTGTGGGTCACGCTGTTGCATAGGCTCGATGGGATTTGTTGTTACATCAGGCCACGTGTCTAGATTTTTGTAAGAATATACTCGCACAAAATCAACATTCATCTTTTCGGAAGTGAAGTTGCTTTCAGGTGCCCCCGGCCAGTCTCCTCCAACTGCCAGATTCAGAATCAGATAGAATGGACGATCAAAGGGTGCAGGGAACGTATAATACTCGGGTTGGCCCGCGGCCTTCGTTTGCCAGTTAGTCACTTCATGATGCAGCTTTCCATCCACATAGAAACGAATCATACCCGGCAACCATTCCACCTGAAAATCATGATAATCGTCAGCAAAAGTTTCTCCCTTCGGAAGAGTAAGGCTTCCCTGATCATGTCCATGGGAACCGTCAGGCTTCACACTGTCATAATGCAATGTGCTATATACCTTGTTATTACTCTCTTTGCCACCAATTAGCTCCATAATATCGATTTCTCCAGAGGCAGGCCAGCCTCCATAATGTGCTTCATCTGTTGGCATCATCCATATGGCAGGCCACATGCCTTTTTCAATAGGAAGCTTCGCACGTACAACTACTTTACCGTAGGTCCAGTCGCCCTTTCCCATGGAGATCAGTTTGCCAGAGCTGTAATCCTTACCATTTTTTGGACCTTTTTTTGCTTCAATCTGCAACACGCTTCGATTCTGATCTTTCGTAATGCGAGTGTTATCCGGGCTGTAATATTGCATTTCATTGTTATAAACGAGTCCTGTATCCTGCACGGTCCATTTGGAAGAATCAATCGAAGGCCCATTGAACTCATCATTCCAGACCAGTTCCCATTGATCATGCGGAATCGTTGTAGCAGGAACCGGTTTTTCACCCGCAGGATTGCTTGGTGTCGATGGGTTCGATGGTGTCTGCCCTCCTGGAGTAGATTGCGTTGGCGTGTTTGCCGCACTTGTTGAACCCCCAGGCTGTGACGATGCAGGTTGCTGAACTTCCCCTGTCATGGATGTACGCAGACCTTGTTTTGCTTTCTCTCCATTAATAACAACATCATTTGCATCAACACTTAATTGTTGGATCGTACCTTTGCTATCCACTCGGGTCTGGTTCGCACCTGCGAGAATATTCATGGTATCAATCAGACTATTGGAGGAGATCTCCAGAATGGATCTCTGCTTTACATGCATCTCCTGAATGTTGCTTTCTTCCGTAATGGCAACTCTGACGGGTTCCCCACGTTTGTCAACGACTACTCGATTCAGCTTGGAGTTGCTAATGTTGATGGAATGACTTCCTCCGCCTTTAATGATGACACTTCCTGTAACCGTTACGCCCTGAAGAACAACAGTCCCCTCGCCAATGCCTTCTGCCAGCAGCAGATTTCCGTTGATAACAGTATTTTTCAGCGTGACATCTGTCGAGTTAACAATGAAGTTGCCATCCACCCGGGACTCGTATACACCAGGAGCGTTTTTCACATCTGCAATCATCGCTGACAGTAACTCTGCCGTCTCTGCTCGTGTAATCGGGGCTTTGGGATTTAATTTACCTTGGAAGCCTTTGATGATGTTCTCGTTCACTAGATAGGTAAGCGCTTTCTTGGAATAACTGGAAATATCATCAGCATCCTGAAAGTTCAATGGTTCACTATCTTCGTTCGCAGTCGTAGAAAGTTGAAAAGCTCGATCCACCATAACCGCTGCATCTTGCCGGCTAATCGGTTGTTGCGGTGACAGATGTTCACGGTCTGTGCCTTCAATAATGCCCGAACCATGGGCCCGAACCATCACATCCTGGTACCAATCGTCTGAAGACAGATCAGCAAAAGAAGCCGTTTCCGTATTACCGGTGAAACCAAACGCCCGATCCAGAATCATAACGAATTCAGCTCGGCTAATGACCTGATTGGGCTTAAATGTGCCGTCCGTATAACCTTTCAATAGATTCAAGTCCTGCATATGTGTAACTGCGGATTGTGACCAATGCCCGGTCAGGTCTGTATAGGGAACAGAGAAGTGCAGGCTTTTCGCCTGCACATTTCCTACCTCCGCTTGACCCTGTACACTTTCTGCTCCAGCAGTTGCTGGATAAACGAGAGAAGCCATTAAACTCCATGCCACCATACATGCCAGTCCTTTTCTCATCCTTCTTCCTCCCTCAGCTCAGTTATCCTTGCATTGCATAGCCTATTCCTTGACTGCTCCAATAACGATCCCCTTAACGAAGAAACGTTGTAAAAACGGGTATACCATCAGGATCGGAAGCGCGCCGATAAAGATCTGTGCTGCGCGTACGGTTCGCTGCGAGATATTCTCCAACATGGAAGGATCGACGTTGATTTTGCTGAGATCTTGCTGAACGATAATGGTCTGTAACAGAGAAGCAAGTGGATAATTTTTAATATCAGACATATAGATCATGCCGTCGAACCAGGAGTTCCACTGATACACCATCGTAAATAAGGACAAGGTTGCGATCGCTGGAAGCGATAGTGGTACGTAAACCAGGATCAATGTTTTGATATGACCTGCTCCATCCAAATAGGCGGCTTCTTCAAGCTCTTTGGGTAGACCGCGGAAGAAGTTCATCATGAGAATAACGTTCCACACGGACAGTGCGCCAGGCAGAATAAGTGCCCAGATGGTATTCATCAAGCCAAGCTTCTGGATCAGAATGTAACTTGGAATCAAACCGCCACTGAACAATATGGTGAAAACAAAGAACCATGTATACAAAGAGCGACCTTTAAAACTGATGTCTTCCTTGGACAACGGAAACGCGGTTATGAGCATGATGACCATACCGATGATCGTCGCAATTACAGTTCTCTTAAGTGACACGATCAAGGAGTTGATGAAGTTTGAATTTCCGAATGTTTTTACATAAGCGTCGGTTGTGAACCCCATGGGCCAGAAGGTAACCAGGTTTGATGATGCTGGCGCCATACTGCTGAACGAAACAGCCAATATATGAATAATTGGTAAAATGCAGAGTATCGATAATATCCCAAGAAAAGTATAATTAGCGATGCTGAATATGCGGTATCCTCTAGTTTTATAATACAAGCCCTTTTCTCCTCTCTAGAAAACTCGATAATTAGCCAGTTTGTAAGCCATTCTGTACGATATAACAATCAAAATGGTAGCTACCACTGATTTGAACAACCCTACTGCTGTGGCAAAACTCATCTTCCCGTTCAGAATGCCGAGTCGATATACAAAGGTGTCAATGATGTCGCCTTTGTCATACACAAGCGGATTGTACAAGTTGAATACCTGATCAAAACCGGCGTTCAAGATGTTGCCGATAGAGAGTGTCATCAATACAATTGTAATCGGCATTAATGCCGGAATCGTAATGTGCAACGTCTGTTTAAATCGGTTGGCCCCATCCACCTCGGCAGCCTCGTAGAGTGCAGGATTAATTCCTGAGAGAGAAGCCAGAAATACGATCGTACCAAAACCAAATTCTTTCCACACATCACTGAGGATCAGCGTTATTCGGAACCATGTACCGTCTCCCAGGAAGAAGATCGGTTCTCCTCCAAAGGCTACGACAAGCTGGTTGACCATGCCGCCCTGAGGAGACAGGATATCGAGCAGAATACCACCGAGAATAACCCATGATAGGAAATGCGGTAGATACACAAGCGTTTGACTTACTCTCTTGAATGCCGTTAAGCGCACTTCATTGAGCAAAATGGCAAACAGGAATGGAGCGAACAGACCTGCAATGATTTTGAAAAATGCAATGACCAGCGTATTCCAGATCACCTGACCTACGTCCGGATATAAGAACAAATATCGAAAATTGTCCCAACCCACCCATTTGGATTCAGAAAATCCCAAGTATGGCTTAAAATCCTGAAAAGCAATTACAATGCCGCCCATCGGTATGTACTGAAACACCAGTGCCAGCAATACGGCTGGAACGAGCATCATATGCAAGGTCCAATTCCGTTGCATATTCCAGCGCTGTTTAACCCTGGTGGAGCGCCGTTTATGCGGCGTTTCTAACGTATGTTCCTTCACTCCTGCATCCCCCATGTTCTAAATTTTGTATTTTACAAGTCATCGTGAACTTGTATATTAAAATTATAGCAATGGAAATTTGCGATCTATATCCTAATATTGCAACAACGATATCACTATTTTAATGAGATTTAGGAGGTTGGACTTTGTTTACACGTATGAATGTCTTTACCAAAATTACATTGTTGTTTGTGATGCTGCTTATTCTGGTGCTGTTTCTCTATACATACTCGAACCGGGAAAGCGTGCGTGTTATCGAACACGAGATTCAGAACAATACGATGAATCATCTCTCAACATTTGCTGATTCAGTAGAATCCAACATTTACCAATTGTCATTGTATGGGATGTCTATTGGGCAAGATTCGAGTATTCAGGAGTATCAACGCCCCGACTACAAGGACATTCCCTATGAACGTGTGAAAGTTGGAAGCGCCATTCTGGAAAAGATGAATCTGTACAACGCAGCAAGCAAATGGCATTCGACCATCACACTATACTTCCCAAGGATGGAAAAAGTGATATCAACGGATTATTATGCTTACATTCCGTACAGGAATGATGAGTTTAAGGAGCCTCTCTCCCAATCCTGGACCTATGCCGACAATCAATTTATCTGGTACACTACCGATCCAACGACAGCGATGGCGAGACCTGACAAAGCCAGATTGATTACCAAAATCAGTTTTCCAGTTCATCACTTAACTGCACTTCTTAATCAAAACAAGTTAAATAATAAAGGTGACCCGTTCATGTTCCATCCCGATTATGGGTTAATCAGCAATAGTTCTGGAAAGGAAACCTTGAACGCGATCCTGCCTTCCCTGAAAGAAGCAAAACTGCAGGCCAGCGGTGGATTTAGCACAACGTTAAACAAAACGGAATATTACGTCTCCTATATTCAATCCAAGAGCCTGGGCTGGTATTATGTTGACTATGTGCCAATGCAACAGATTTTGAAACCGATTACGAGCAGCCGAAATCTGTTTTACGCTTCAATTGCCGTTCTGATCGTAATGAGTGTTGTTGTTTTATATACACTCTACCGAAGTGTACAGCTTCCGCTTCTACAGCTGGTAAAAGGGACAAATCGCTTATCCACAGGGGATTTTTCCGTTCGGCTTCATCATTCTGCACGCAATGAGTTCAGCCTGTTATTTGCACGTTTCAACATCATGGCTCAACGAATTCAAGAACTAATTGAGAATGTATATGAGGAGAAATTACGAAGTCGGGAAGCCACACTCAAACAGTTACAATCGCAGATTAATCCGCATTTTCTATATAACTGCCTGTTCTATATCAAGAACATGGCCCGAATGAAAAATGAAAAGGCCGTGGTAGCCATGGCACTGAATCTGGGAGAGTATTACCGATACATAACCAGGTCCGAAAAGGATCAAGCCACGCTTCGTGAAGAACTGACGATGGTCAAAAATTATTTGGAAATCCAGTCACTTCGTCTGGAACGAATGCATTTTACAATCGACGTGCCCCATGATATTTTAGATAAAACAGTTCCCAGACTAACCCTCCAGCCTATTATTGAGAACGCTATTATTCATGGTCTGGAGCCCAAATCGGTAGATGGTGAAATTAAAATCTATGCGGACTGCGAGGGTGATGTATACACGATTATCGTGGAGGACAGCGGGCTTGGCATGTCTGAGAAACAGCTTGATCATCTGAGGGATAATCTTCTTAAACCGCTGGATGAGAATATGGGATGTGGTACATGGAATGTCCATCAGCGTTTGTCTTTCCTGTACGGTGAAGGATCTGGACTATCTTATGAACAGTCTTCAATGGGTGGAATTAAAGTTAACATCACATGGCACGACAATACAGACAAGTAGGTGAACGACCCATGCTGCAAATATTACTAGTTGACGATGAACGTTCCGTCGTGGAAACGCTGGCAGAGACCATTCCGTGGGAAAGCTGCGGGATCGGTACAGTTCATGAAGCCTTATCCGGTGCAGTAGCGCTGGAAATTATGGACAACCACGATATTGACATTGTAATTACGGATATACGTATGCCCGAAATGTCAGGCATTGCACTAATTACAGCGATTCATGAAAAGTGGCCGCATGTGCAGACAATTCTTTTATCAGGTCACGCCGACTTTGAATATGCGAAACAGGCCATTGCACAGGAAAGCTTTGATTACTTGCTGAAACCTGTTAGTGATGAAGATCTCATCGAATCCGTGCAACGTCTTGTTCATCGAATTAAAGAAAAGTGGGAAACAGCAGCATCTCATCAAAGAGCCTTACACGCCTTTCAGGATCATCTGCCATTGCTTCAATCCACGATGCTGCATGAGTTGCTGACTGGAAAAGTCTATGATCAGAAGACGCTGGCAGACAAGCTTGATCTGCTGGAGCTTCCCTACTCCGTAGGAGAAGATCTCGGCATGCTGATTATTCGTATGGAGAAACATCTATCCGATATGGCACACGGCGACCTGGCTTTAATGGAATATGCGATATGTAATATCATAAGTGAAGTGATGCATAATCATTTTCATATCTGGCACACACGAGACGTGCATGATTACATTGTTGTTCTGGTAAGCATGAAACATTCCACAACGATGAGTTACAGCAGGAGTGAGACGCCTCAGACATTGCTTGAGCAGTATGCTGCCCAGATTCAAACCAATGTTCAGTTATACCTGAAAGGTGCAATCTCCATTTCCGTCTCCAGTTGGGGCAAGTTTCCCCATGAAATTGGAGAACTCTATGAGCGAACGGTCATGTCCATGCGTAAACGGATGGGTCAGGTGCAAGGTTTGTTTGTCACCGCTTCCGATGAAACAGATGCCAATCCTCTACATACGATCAGGTCGCTGTATCAGCCACCAACGTTGATTAGCCTGCTCGAAGCTGGTCGCTTTGAGGATGTCGAACAGAAAATCGAGCACATTTTTGAGGAACTGCTGCATTCCAATGAACATCATGATATTGCGGAGTCAACCTTTGAGGTGTATTTTGCTATTGCGGGTGCGTTTGCGTACATCATTCATAAAAATGGCAAACAAATCTCTTCTTTGATTCCAGCAGAGTTCTATCGTTACTTTCAAGCTCCCAGTTACTCCACTGCACAGCAATTACAGGACTGGTCCATACGCACACTTCATTACATAAGAGATGATGCCGAACAAGAGCTCAGAGACAATCACAGCACCATTGTACGCAGCGTCAAAAGTTTCGTCGACCTTCATCTGGCTGGAGATGTATCACTGCCTGCAATTGCCGACCATGTGCATCTGCATCCAGTGTACTTGTCCAAGGTATACAAGGCGGAGACCGGTGAAGCACTTACTGCCTATGTGTACCGATTAAGAATGGAGAAAGCAGCCTATCATTTGCGAACATCAACCGCCAAAGTATTTGAGATTGCAGAACTTGTCGGTTACAACAATACCGCATATTTCATTCGAGTCTTCAAGAAATTTTATGATCTTACTCCGCAAGAATATCGGGAAAATCTGCCGGTTTAAGAGAGTACTCAGGCCAGTCTTGACGTTCTGGTAATCTTCTCCGGTTTCCTCTTCTCCATATCAAATACAAAAAGGCATTGCCGGAGATCTTCTCCTGCAATGCCTTTTTGGTGCTTATGTGGCCGCGATGAATCAATTCAGCCAGCCCTGCGTCATCCTATTTTCCGCTTTTCACGGAATCATACCACTCGTTAACTTCTTTTGTAATCTGATCTCCACCTGAAGACTTCCACTTCTCAACAAATGAGTCGAATGCATCAACAGAGGTTTTGCCATATACAATTTGAGAGAAGGTATCCTTCTCCATCTTTGTCAAAATATCATTGTTCATTTGCATCGTCATGGAAGGTGCACCGGTAAACATTTGATTGAAAACGATGTCCTTTTGATCCAATACAATCTTGGCTGCATCAAGCATAGGTACTGGTACACCTGATTTGATTTTCTTCTCAAACGGTGTAGTTGCTTCTTCACCACTTGCCAGCTTCGCGAGTGTTGTCATACTCAGATTCGGAATTCTCGCGCCATCAAAAGTCAACGTGTACTTCTCGGGAGCATAACCACCCGTAAGAGCTGCATCGGTTGATGGTTTCCCATCTACCATAACCCAATCGTATCCTTCCGCAAATCCATGCTCAAACTCATCGCCCTCTTTAGGATTCGCATAGTGATCAAAAAGATAGTTCTGATAGGTGAAAAAGGCTTCCGGATTTTTCATGTCTTTGTTAATCAGAACTACGCCGTTTCCGTTTGACGTACCATGTCTTCCTGCTTGACCATTTGGACCGGAAGGAATGGGATACGCCTTGTATTCAGCCTCAGGATTGTTTTTCTTCACATCCTCCAACGGCCATGATGGCATCCAGTGAGGACCAACCACAATACCTGCTTTTCCGGCAGTAAATTCTTCAGCTGCTTTTGTCTCGTCATACACGCCGGCTTCTTCCGGGATATACCCTTTGCTCATCCAGCTTTGTAATTTGGCCAAAGCCTGTTTCGCACCAGGTGTAACGGAACCGTATTCAAGTTTTCCGTCTGCCGTCAGATTCCATTGGTTTGGCATTGTACCATAAGCGCCAAATACCCACCCAGCTTCAGACATCCATGTGTTCAGCCAGTTCTTGAAGCCAATGGTGAGTCCGTAAGTGTCCTGCTTCCCATTGCCATCCGGATCTTGATTCGTAAACGTTTCCATAATAACTTCAAGATCATCTATCGTTTTAGGTGCTTCCAGATTGAATTTCTTCATCCAGTCTTCACGGATCCACATAACAGGATCACCATTATATGAATAGTCCAGAATCGGAATACCGATCTTTTTGCCATCTTGCATGTATGGATACCATACGGAAGGATCTTCGTTTACGGCTGCTTTCCATGTGTCGCTGGCATATTTGTCAAACAACTCGCCCGCATCGACAAATTTTCCGGACTCAATCAATTCACGTACCAGATTAAATTCGCCGCGATACGAAATAATGTCCGGCATGTCCGCATTGGAAGCAAGCGATAGACGCAGTTTTGTCTCAAATGCATTATTGGTAGAAGGAGATATCCACTGGTTTTTCAACTCAATTCCGAGTTTCTCCTTGGCCCATTTTGTATGGACGTTGTTATCCTGATCCTCGCCTGACTTAAACTTCACGTCTGGACCCCATGGTCGTAAATACGTAATGGATATTGGTGGATCATACTTCCCATTTTTGAGCTCCAACGTTGTCGCTGGTGTACTCGATTCTGTTTTCTTGTCGCTCCCGTTACTACACCCACTCAGGGCTGCAGATAGGGCCAATACACCGATCATGACCAAACTGCCTACTCGTCTCTTTTTACTTGTGTCCAACTTCGTTCCCCCAGTCTATGTAATGTTGCTTACAGGTTAATCATAATGAATGTTTGATATTTATGCCCATACTAATATTGCAACATTTATTGCATTAATTTAGGATATTGGATATTGAATACATATATTGAATAAATACAACGCCTGAATATAGAAAAAAAGCAGCCGCTAACGGCTGCTTCAGTCTGCTTAATTACTCGTATATTTGACCCAATCATATTCCGCATAGAGCGGATTGGCGCCGTTATAAGGACCGAGCCAGCTATCTACTCCTGTTCCATTCCACAGGTTCATCATAATTTTTCCGGGTGTTTTAGGAATATTGCTGGTTGCCGTATGCTTCAATACACCATCAACATACCACTTGATATGTCCCGGCTGCCAGTCAAATGCGTACGTATGGAAACCTTGGGATGCATCAAAACCTAGATTGATAATCTTCTCATGATTACCAACTCCATTGGTGTAATAATTAAACTGCACTTTGGTTGTGTCTTTTCCTAAAAATTCGATATCAATCTCATCCCATTGGGTGCCATGTGCGGGCCCTGTGTATGTGAAAAATGAGGAAACTACACCTGTGTTCTTGGCAGGTTTCATACTGACTTCATACAAGCCGTACCCATACGTATTCGTGGAACGGTACTCTCCGCAATCAAATTTGTTCTGTGCAGAGCTGGTCAAACCAAGCTTAAGCTTGCCGTCACTTGTAAAATTAACATTGTTAGCCCTCCACGTACAGTTAAACATGTTCCCGTTGGAATACCCATCTGCTTTTTGCCACGTACTTGCGTTAAAATAGGTTAGAGGTTCCCAGAACACATAACCCGCGAAAGCGCTTACTGAAAAAAACAAAGAGACGACACCAGTCACCACCAACGTATACCAAGACTTTCTCTTCATCATACACCTCCATGAATAATTCCAACATGTACAAGCAGTATAATAATAGATAGCGCTTACATGGTTGGTATTTCCATTTTATCTGGAAGCAGAGTAGTACACTATAGCAAACTTTAAAGCAGAGATATTCATTTTTTAAGATTCTCGTTTCCGTATCTCATTATGACACGTAAAAACTATGCTACTTTCATACACGTAAGATTGATTGAATGAAGCGCCTGCCCTTCAGCATAGAAGGAATCAGGCGCTCCATGAAAACCATTTTTACATATATCTCAACATGTTTGTTAATTTACTCACCCTAAAAGGGTCTATTTCGCACCAGCTTGTACCAAAATGTCTTCAATTTCCTTGAAGCCTTTATTCTGCGCATGACTGAGCGGTGACACCCCATCACGATCCGATATGTTTACGTCTGCTCCGTGGTCAATGAGTAATTGTATCGTCTCCTGCTGCTGAGCATTGCCATCGTTAAGAATGATCGCTTCGAGTAGTGCTGTCCATCCCAATTGATTCACATGGTCCACATCCACCGAAGTTTGAGTCAGTAATTCTTGCACTACATCCACATATCCATGCTCCGAAGCTGGAATAAGTGCTGTCCCTCCATATCGATTCGTTATCGCTGGGTCCGCTCCCGCCTCAATTGTCAGCTTCAAAATATCCAAGTATCCTTCAGCTCCAGCATACAGAAACGGGGTATTTTGCATATCGTCCTGTATATTCACATCTGCCCCCGCTTCAATTAACACTTTAGCCGATGTTAGATCATTATTGTAAGTTGCAATCATTGTAGAGGTTCGTCCATTCTGATCTTGAGCATTGATATTGGCGCCCGCTTGAATCATTTGTTCGATGCGTTCAGTATCGCTGTCCTCTACTGCCTTGAACAGCTGTTCATCTGCTGAAGTCACGGCCTTTTCCTCCACATTGGATTCATTTCTCACTTCAGGCACGCAGCCTTGAACGATCAACATACTGCTTATCAGGACAACGATAATCAGCGATTTACTCATACTGCCTCCCTTACTCCAGTGTCAAGGTGACCGAAGAAGCGACACTCCAATCGCCAACTGGATTTATTGTATACGTAGTACCTGGAATCAACTTCCCATCATTCGTTATGTCGAATACGCCCGTCGCACCTTTTCGACTTGAATATTTATAAGTGGCCGTCAGAACATTCCCGCTAGGTGAAGTTAACGTTACACTTCGACCAGAGAACAGTTCATCCCCAGGATCCTGGTCAAGTGTAACTTCAATGGAGGTTTCGCTCACTGCTTGAGCACTTGCAACCACTAGTGCATCAAACGATTTCGCCGTAAATGAAGCATTTTCGATGTTGGCCCAATCCGAAGAAACCGTATATGTGACTCCTGATTTCAGCGTTTGTCCTTCAGGCAAACGGAACTTCGGTTCTTGTTTACCGTCTGTGGATTGCGTGAACGGGACATATCTGGCAACGATAGGCTCGCCACCTTCTGGCGTAATTACAACTTGTCTTGCCTGCATGGAAGAAATGATTTGATATGTTTTGCCTCCTGCTTGCTCTTGATCATTCAGCACAAATGCATTAGCTCCTCGACCACCGCTGTAAGCCGAAATGATGTAACCGTAATCCACTACACCATTCACTTGCAGTGCTTCAATCTCGAATGTATCATTCGTTACTTGACTAGCCGTTGTCATGTTTATTTTCGTGGCACTACCTTCAAAGGAACCAGCGTCTTGGCCTTTGTAAGTCAGGTTGTACACTTCACCAGCATCTTGTACGGACGTTGGAACGATGTAAGTCGCAATTGACCCTGTTTTCAAACGGGGCATATTGGTTAACGTCAGCCCAGCACTAAACGCAAAATCCGTTTGTGCCTTGGCAAAAGCTTCATTCGCCGCTGTCAGCGGTTTGTCAAAAGTTACAATTAACGTAATGGCATTCAGAGATCTAACGCTCTTAATTTGAGCTTGCTCCGAAGGAATAGCTTGGTGTGCAGTTTGCAACAACACCGCTGTTTCGCCACGCGTTGCTGTACCGTTCTCGGAGTAGAACTCGCTCATCCAATGGTGAACGGACTTAACATCACGTTGCATCGCTTTGGATACGACCTGTTCGAGTTCAGCATCCGACACTTGACTTTGCGGATTGAATTGTCCATCGTTAGCCTGCATGATGCCAAGTTCAACAAGCTTTGACGCATATGGCGCATACCATGCATTCGGATTCACATCTGATAGTTCTACGATTTCTCCCGCCTTGCTCTCCAAATTAAACGTTTTGAAAACCAATGAAGCTAACTCCGAACGCGTAATGGCTCGATGTTCACCCATAGATTGATCTGCATAACCGTTCATGATTCCCAAGCTATTCAGATCCTTGATAGCAGCTTCAATCTGTTGTTGGGTAAGCTGTGTGGTTGTTGCCGCAATGTTAGTAACGTATGTAGCTGCATGTACTTGATTCGCAGTTAGCGGGAATACTGCTGTACCTAATGCAGTTATGGTTAAAAAAGTAGCGATTTTGCGGGTTGTAGAATTCATAGTTGAATTCCTCCTCTATAGGTTGTAGTTGCCTGTATCTATAGAATAGAGGACAAAAAGAAACTCCCAAGGACAAAGTTATTAACAAAATATAAACTGGCTCTAAATTTTCACGAAACTTATGCAGTAAACCGATAGCCCGCGCCCCAGACGGTTTCGATATACTCTGGATTTTTGGGGTCTGTCTCCAGCTTCCCACGCAGTTTGCGAATATGGACGGTTACCGTTGCAATGTCTCCGGTGGAATCCATGCCCCAGATCCGCTCGAACAGATCAGATTTGCTGAATACACGATTGGGATGACTCGCAAGAAATACAAGTAACTCGAATTCCTTGGTTGTAATCGCCACCTCTTCTCCATTAACAAAAACGCGGCGTGATCCTTTATCAATGTGAAGCCCGCGAATGTGGATTTCATCCTGCTCAGCTGGTTTGATTTTACCAAGTAGTCTCTCGTATCGGGTCAAATGAGCCTTTGCTCGCGCAACTAATTCACTTGGGCTGAACGGTTTTGTAATAAAGTCATCAACTCCCAGATTAAATGTCCTGATCTTATCGATTTCTTCCTTTTTCGCGGAAACAACAAGGATGGGCACCTCTTTTACCTCGCGAATGCGCCTGCAACATTCGAAGCCGTCGAGTCCCGGAAGCATCAGATCAACAATGATCAGATTATAGTCCCCCTCCAGTGCCTGTTTCAGGCCTTCATCTCCAGTATGGCAGAGATCCACAGAAAATCCGTTGAGCTCAAAATAATCCCGTTCCAGTTCCGCGATCGTTGTTTCATCTTCAATGATCAAAATGTTTGCCATTACTCATTAGTCCCTCTCTTCATTCAGCCGTTTCAGCTTGATATATATGCTCGTGCCATCATTAGGCTGGCTTTCTGCCCAGATGAAGCCCCCATGTCCATCAATGATTTGGCGGGCTATTGCCAGTCCAAGTCCACTTCCGCCCGTTGAGGAATTGCGGGATTGTTCTGCACGATAAAAGCGTTCAAATATATAAGGCAGTGCCTCTTCGGGTATTCCCCTGCCATTATCTTTAAAGGCCATTGTAATCCATTTCTCATCAGCTTGAAGTGTAATCTCGAACCGTTTGTGTTCATTCTCCATGTATTTGAGTGCATTATCCACCACATTAACAACGGTACGTTTTAACTTCTCTGGATCCACAGCAGCCATGGCGGGACCAGACACCTGGTTAATCCAATCCAGGGCAACACCTTTATCCTCCAGATCATATCTCAGCTCTTCGATGCTATCTTCAAGGAAATCAGCGAGATCAACTGTCTTGAACAGGAAAGGTTCTTGGTTCAAGTCGAGCTTGGAATACAAAAACAGTTCATCCACCAGCTTATCCATGCTAACTGCTTTGGAGTGAATGATATTAACGTAACTCTCCATTTTCTCGGGAGTATTAGCCACTCCGTCACGAATACCCTCAATATACCCTTTGATATTGGTAATCGGCGTACGGAGATCATGCGAAATGTTGGAGATGAGCTCTTTGCGATTCACTTCGTCCTGCTCTCGTAATGCATAGGAGAGCTGTAATTGATTCCGCATGCTCTCAAACGCTTCGCTGAGTTGACCAACCTCGTCATTGGAGTTTAGCTGAAGCTTAAAGGATAGATTGCCATCCTTAATATGTTCGGCTGAGCTTCGTAGTTGATTCAGCGGCTTAATGAAACTGCGAGTGATCCAGCGGAACAAGAGTAGATTTGCAATGATGAGGACGCCAATAAGCAGGAATGACATCACAGGTAGCAGTTTGCGAGTAAGTTCCGCAAAGGGGCTTCTCTCGCGAATGACAAAGATACTCCCTCGTTCCCCGTCTGAATACTGAAAATCAAATTTTGCATACGCGTAAAATCGCTCACCAATATTGAAGGTGCTCCGAATCTGGTAATTGTTAAGATCATAGGCAGGCAGTGCTTGCTTCAGTTCTGGCTGGTTGAAGGTCAGCGATTCGAAGATCTGGCTATTCTCCCGTCTGACGTAGAGCCCTGACTTCTCAGCTCGAAGCTTCATATCATATTCACGCAGCAAAACCTTGTTCTGCAGGTCGTCCGGGTCATTTTTGGCCAGGAACTTCATCTCTTGAAAGATCGATTCTCCCTGTTCAGTCAGCGGGTTGATCTGATAATGTACCTTGTATATATCACGGAAACTCTGTAGATCCCCTGTGGCCGCAATCGTATACAGACTTGCCGTAAGCAGGATGAACAGTAGACTTATAACGAGCATGCCCGTGAAAGACAGCAGCATTTTTATTCGAATTGACATGGGTTCCCCTTCTCAAGCAAGCAATTGGATTAGTTAGTGCACATGTTAACACAAGATGGATTCTATTGCCCATATGTAAAAAAAGAGCTTTCTTTATCATTATATATGTTGACAGTGATAATCGTTATCAATAATGTTGGAGTAAGGTGCACAACGATTTATCTTAGAATGACCGGCAAACACTTTTGAAATGAGGTACGTAATGTGAAAGTAGACGTTAATCAGTTAGCAGCGCATTTTGCACACATTCCTTTTCAAGTAGAAGGAGTATATCGATATGCTAGAAATCCAGGGGTTCCCCCGGCTGACTATACCGATTCTTTTCCTGGATTTGTATTTCCTCTTACAGGAAAAATACAATTTCAATTTGATGGTACGCCCTATATCTTTTCACCAGGAAAAGTTGTACATGGGGGCGCGAAAATGAAACTGGATCAAACCGTGTTTCATAGAACGGACTGGGAATACATCCTCGTTTTATACCGGATATGTAGTTCGGACCTCGAAGAGACAAGCTTTTCCCATCAGCATTTTGAATTATCAACGGGTCAGTCCCCACGTCTGATCGAATTAATCACGCGTCTTTGGCATGTGTATAATCAGCGTGGAGGTATTTCAAAGTTTCAGACCGAGATGCTGTTTCGCGATGTACTGAATGAGACTTTAATATGTGTTGATCATAGGCAAAATAGTGGTGAATCAGATGTTTTATTCGAACGGGTCTCTACCTATATCCAAGAATACTATGATCAAAGTCTGACTGTCGCATCGCTTGCAGAACAAAATAACGTTAATCGAAATCGACTTTCCTACGTGTTTAGAAGACATGCGGGTATGGGTCCGGCAGAATATGTTTTGAAATATCGTATAAACATGGCACAGCAAATGTTATTGGCAAGTGATGCGTCTGTACAACAGATTGCTGAGACCGTTGGCATTACTGACCCCTTTTATTTTAGCAGAGTGTTCAAGAAACAATGTGGTATTTCTCCTACGGAGTATCGTCTGAAGTTCATCAATAATCCATCCTGATTTCAATAGGCATCCATGTTATACAAAAGCTTAGATCAGTATACTGAACATATAGGATTAATACACAGGAGGAATGACGATGCACTATCAAGCTATTCAATTGAATGAGGAATTTGCGAAATTAAACGATCTTTGGTCTCCCAAACTCATTGGTGAAATGAATGACTATCAATTTAAGATCGTTAAGATTGCTGGAGATTTTGAGTGGCATGTTCATGAGGAGACTGACAAGTTATTTTTTGTGCTCGAAGGGGAAATGATAATTGATTTTCGTGATGGGCAAGTGAAGATTGCTAAAGGTGAGATGTACATTGTTCCCAAGGGAGTTGAGATCAAGCCTTCCGCCGAAAAGGAATGTCATATCATGTTGATGGAACCTGGAAGCGAAGTAAACACTGGCGGGACTAAGGCCGAATAAGCGTCAGTTATTGGAACCAGGATGTCAATTTGCAATATCAGAGTCAGAGAGCCGATAACCGCGTAATAGGGGTTATCGGCTCTGCGTCTGTACGGCTAGCTATTAATCAGCAATCTCTCGGTTATGTCACTTGTTGCTGGTCTTCTTGATCAATTCCACACCATCGTATGCCAGGCTTTCCACACTTGCTGCCTTCTGCAGTAAGTAATGATCAAAAAAATTCTTCGCATAGTCTGTAACAATATTTCGCATCTCCATAGCATCCCGTTCGCCTCTGTGTTCCTCATTAACACTGGTAAACAAGATGTCACAGTAATCCAAATGTGCAACACGATCAACTGAGAAATAATAGGTTTCCATGCTATTGTTAACGCCAATAATTGCATTCATATTATAGTTAGGTTCACAAAACAGTAACAAGAAGGGTTTCTTAAGATCGCTGTCAAGAAGACCAAACGCACCGCTATCCAAGCCAATCCCGCAGGCGAACCGGTCGTCATCCCGGCAAACCATCGCCGTCGTAGGCCCTCCATAAGAATGTCCGACTATACCCATGCCGATGTCAAGCAGCAATCTGCCCTTAAAGATGGAATTCAGCTCTCCAGAGTCCAGTTTGTAAAGATAATCGGCTACATACCTTACATCTTCTGCCTGTGATTCACTATACTCTGTTATCTTGGAAAGTATCGGTAGTGCAAGCACGTTACGGCACATCTCAATGGCAGTTTCATCGTCAGGACGCATCTCCATCTTACCAGCCAACGCCAGCATCTCCGGATCTTCACCAAACGCTGTAATGACATCCGAAAAATCCTTGGATACATTAAACAGGCGCCCATCTTTACGTTTATACATCGTGCTATTCTGATGGCCGATGCTTACCACAACATACCCCATACTTGCCAAGTCTGTACAGAGCACTGTACCCCATTCTGGAGAACCGCCTCCACCGCAAACATAGAATAACACCGGATAGCGCTTTTGCTTCCCGGAGAGAGCAAGGTCGTCGTAACACTGGGTCTTGATATCTATAGAGAAAACATCCTTCAACGCAGTGACAAGTGGCTGCTCATTAAACATCTCGTAGACTTCAGGAAACATGTACGTTGATGTAGTCTTACCTTCGCTACTGTCGGACGGATAATACACAAAAGCGGTCAGTTCTCTTTTGGAGTAATCTGATGCCGTGTACTCAAAATCTATCTGGGTTCGACCAACAGTATAGCCGCCAATTGGTTCTGGAAATGCATTATAGGTTTTCATTTTCTTTCCCCCTTGAGATCGTTAACCATTTCAGAATATTTATGATCTTCAAGCAGTCCATGGCCCATAAATTCAGCAAAGTATTTGCTGATCTTATGTTGCAGCTTAGAGTCCTTAATATCGAATTCTCTAAAAAACAAGATTAAATTAAGCTGCATTGACTCAAACATAAAAGAAATCAGGTCGTCGTCAACATCCGGTCGGAGATATCCATCAACCCTCATTCGGCGTAAAATGTCCTTGATCATGGGGAATGACTCGCCCTTTAACACATTCACATATACTTTAAGCAAAATGTCCTCAGGAATATATGAAAATGTTTTAGTCAGTTTGATTTCCAACTCATTCAGCGGCTCGGTCACCATGCCATTAACGTTACCAAATAAGCCAGTAAGGAAATAGCTGTAAAGGGAATCTTCATTACTGTTACTAAAATATGCAGCTCTTTTCTGGGTCACATTACGTATTAATTGACAATAAAGGTCATCTTTGTCTTCAAAATATCGATAAAATGTTCCGGGGTGCATGGACAAACTATCCAAAACCATCTTCATAGTTATATCCTCGTAAAGGTTATTAACAAAAAGATGCATAGCGCTATTCGATATTTCCTCGCGCCTTGCTTCGTCTAAACGAAAGAAAGTATTTTTGGGCATAGATTACTCCTTAATATGAAGTGTGAACTGATTCACACTATACTGATAATACATTCACAAGTCAAATCGTATTAAGATAGATTGTTCAGAAACTCATTATCATTCGGCGGGCCGACCGGGATCAGCTTGAGACAGGAATTGGGTTCCTGATAACAAAAAAAAGCCGCTAAAATAGCGACTTTTAATGGTACTGATTTACAACCCGAGATCATCCGCGAGTCCTTCTACACCTGTGAAGATGGAATCCCCGTAACCCCAGAAGTTGTTGAAATCAATAATGTAGATTTTTTTGTTTTTAACTGCGTTAATGTTTTGTACCTGTTTGTTGGCAAGCAGCTTTTCAATCGTCTGCTCAGGATCAATGCCACCTGCATACCTCGAAATAATCATCGCATCCGGATTAATCTCGATTAACTTCTCCAGACTGAGTGTGCCCGTTTCATTAATCAGCATATTATGCATATTGATTAATGACATTGCACTTTCAATAAACGTATCACCATTTCCGTTGTAGATTCCAATAGTTCCATCACCATTATCCGAAAATGATGCATAATTGATCGTTTCAGAGCTAGCTCGGGCGGACAAGGCATTCTCGCGTGCTTTAAGCGTCTCAATATATGCCGCTGCATTGGCTTGTACGTTGAATATCTCACCTAATTCAGTAATATCCTGATACAGACTATCTAACGATGCATCAGGAACACTGGTGCTTTGTACATACGTTTTAATCCCCATATCATTCAAGCTGCTTACTGTACCAACACCCCAATCCGCATCCTCAAACAATCCACCACGCCCTACAACCAGATCAGGCGTAGCGCCTATCGTCACTTCCTTACCTACATAGCCTTCAGCAAGCACAGGAATTTTTTTAAACTCATCAGCAATATCTTCAGGTACACTACCAAACAACGCAGCCACACCTACAAGTTTGTCTGTCAAACCAAGGCGAATCATCAGCTCGGCTGCACCTTGGGTATTGGCAACTACTCGTTCGGGTGCCTTGTCAAACGTTTGATCCTTCTTCACCCATGTGCCGTTCTCTGTTGTATAATTTGAAACGGTTACCGGGTAAGTTGTTTCAGCAGGTGCAGAAGCGTCTGCATCGGTTTGTTCCCCATTTGTTGCATCATTCGTGGCGTTGCTCTCCGTAGCTTGCTGTGAGCTTCCATTTGCATCTTCGCTTCCACCATTGTTGCTTGAACACGCTGCGAGCACCAGAATCATTGCAGTAATCAAACAAAGAAACATCCCTTTTTTAACGGATACCAACATGTAAATAATCTCTCCCTTTTGAATTCTCTCTTGTCGTTTAGACCAATATGTAAAATAACTATTGTCAGTATACAGTAAATGTCGAAGTGTGTAAATGAGAACAATAATCAATATCATTCGTCTGATGAATTAAAAGAGATCCTCATATGGTGCCTCTTATTTTGGGCTCACAAAAAAACCAAGTTCATCTCCCCTGTACGGAATTGAACTTGGTTTCTCTTTTATTTATCTATTCATTACGTGCCTGATTAACTTTGGCGATAAGTTCATGAATAACTTCTTCAGGTGAACGTTCGTTCATCCATTGCTGACCGAACATTTGGAATACTTTGATCATCGGGAAATCTGCCCAGAATCCCACAAACTCCTCGTTAAGATATACCTTGTCCGTAACATGCTCGTTCATTTCATTCAGGCAATGCTCCAATTCCTTTTTCGCCACAGGATCACTCATCCACTCACTGAGCAGACTGAATTTGTGGAACGTGATTTCTTCCTTACCAAAGTCACAATGCAGACGTTCCGTAATTCGGAGATCTTTGGACGAGCTACCAAGTGAAATTTGGAAAAATCCGGTCTCAGCCACCCAACGGTTATACTTGGTGTTGTAATATGAGAAATCTCTCTCTTCCAGTTCAAAAGTAATCTTGCGTTTTTCACCCGGCTCCAGTTCAACTTTAGCAAAAGCTTTCAATTCTTTCTCTGGACGGGTCCATGTGCACTCTTCATCGTGAACATACAATTGAACAACTTCTTTTCCCTTGCGCTTTCCGGTATTTTTCAATTGGAAGGACACAGTAACACCGTTATGGGTCTGAGCCACTTCCAGATCCGTATAGGAGAACGATGTGTAAGACAATCCGTGTCCAAACGGGAATTGTGGTGCCAGTTCTTTCCGGTCATAATATCGATAACCCACGAACAGACCTTCGCGATAATACAGCTTGCCGTTCTCCCCGCGAATTCGCATGTGTGAAGGGTTGTCCGACAGTTTGACAGGGAATGTCTCAGAGAGTTTGCCCGAAGGATTTGTCTGTCCGAATAATACATCTGCAATCACTTTACCCATGCCTTGACCCGACAACCAAGAATGAATCACACCAGGTACATGCTGTACCCATGGACGCATCGCCAGTGCGGAACCGCTGCTCGTTACGACAATACACTTGGGTTGAACCGCGGCTACCGCGAGAATCAATTTCACTTGATGCTCGGGAAGATCAATGCCTTGCAAATCATGCATCTCCGATTCCGCATATTCCGGTTGGCCAACAAACAGTACAGCAACATCGGAATTCATGGCTAATGATACGCTTTCCTTGATTAGCTCATCATTGATGGAGTCATCCTCCGGGTACCCTTCTGCAAAAGTCATGGTCATGGCATCACCAGCCAGATTTTTTATCTCGTCCCATGGAATATCGATTTTTGTAGGCGTTACTTTTGCACTGCCCGCTCCCTGTATTCTCGGTTTTTTGGCAAACCGTCCGATCACGGCAATCGACGAAATGGACTCCTGCCCTAGCGGGAGAATCGCGTTCTCATTTTTCAGAAGCACAATACTCTCGGCCGCCGCTTTACGTGCGAGTGCATGATAGTCCGAATCTGGAGAAGAATCCTTGTCTTTCTTGCCCGTTACCCGCTCAACCAGTTTCAAAATCCGGCCCACACTTCGATCCAACTGTTCTTCGGCAAGGCTTCCGTTCTGAACCGCTTCAATGATCGCTTTGGCATTGTAATTGGCAGGACCCGGCATCTCCAGATCAAGCCCAGCCTTCAGACCGCGAATGCGATCATTGACAGCTGTCCAGTCGGATAGAACAACACCTTCATAACCCCACTCTTCTCTCAAAATATCATGCAGCAAATGTTCATTCTCACTTGTATATGTTCCATTCAATAAGTTATAGGAACACATAACCGTCCAAGGGTCGGATTTCTTAATAATTCGTTCAAAAGCGCTCAGGTAAATCTCGCGAAGCGTTCGCTCATCAATTTCCGAACTGGTTACCATCTTCTCGAACTCCTGGTTGTTACCCGCAAAGTGTTTGACAGAAGCGCCCACGCCTTCGCTTTGGATCCCGTTTATAAACGCCGCTCCAAGTTCCCCCGTCAAGTATGGGTCTTCCGAATAGTATTCGAAGTTTCTTCCGCCAAGCGGCGTTCTTTTCATATTGACTCCAGGTCCAAGCAGCAGCTCAACGTCCATGGTTTTGGATTCACGTCCCAGTGCCACACCGACTTCATACAATAAATCCGTATTCCACGAAGAACCGATGGCTGAACCCGTAGGGTAACAAGTTGCGGGTACATTTTCCGATGTAATCCCCATTTCTTCATCGCTGTTTGTTTTACGGATGCCGTTTGTCCCATCGTACATATGAACTGGCGGAATGTTTAACCGCTCGATTCCTTTTGTCATCCACATATTCAATCCTGCGCAGAGCGAAGCTTTCTCCGCCAGTGTTAATGCCGACAACAATTCATTGATTGATTTATCCATAGTACTCACCCTTCTGATATCAATTTTGTTCTTGTTCTTTCTTCAGTTCCTGTGCATCATACAGTTTGAAAAACGGAAACCAGACAATAAATACAATTACCAGGACGACCGCCAGCAAGATAAGCCCATTGAGTCCGGACATAATATAGGTGGACAGGCCGATTGGCGTGTACCATAGCTGGAAGATCTGGCTCGGGATCCGTACCCATCCCCAGTCGAGAGCCAAGTACACAATCACCGGTGTGATAAGTGAGTTAATCCACATCGGTACCATGAGTAACGGATTAAAGGCAATCGGTGCTCCGTACACGACAGGTTCATTAATGTTGAACAAGGACGGGATAATCGTCGCCTTGCCGACAGATTTCAGCTTTTTCGAACGTGCCATCAGGAACCAAACCACTAACGGCAAGGTCGCACCCATACCGCCAATACCCAGCCAGCCGGAGAAAAAGGTTTCAAATGTGTTGATATTGACCGGATCTTGTCCCGCTGCGACAAGAGCTGCATTTTCTTCGATTGCAGGTATCCAGATTGCGTACCAGATCGGTGTCATGACCCACGGGCTTACGCCGAAAGAATACAGTACAACACCAATGAAATTGAACAATAAAAATCCGGTTAAACTTTGCCCTACGGCATTGATCGGCTCAAATACGTTCACGATCAGTCCAAAAATATCAAAATGAAGCTGATATACAAGCAACCATCCTGTTGTTAATACCAGGGCGATCGGGACGAGAAAATCGAACCAGTCCATAATGAATTCGGGAAGTGAAGACCCCTTTTTGAAGAACGAAAATCTGTTGCACATAATCATTACAAGAGCGACAAATACACCTACCAACAGTGCTGTAATCATCCCCGAGGGTCCAAATCGTTCAAGGATGAACTGAATGGTACCGTCTTCGTTTACTGTCGGGTTAAGCAGCATAACGAACAGAGATATCCCCGTCATTCCCGCAAGCAACTTGATTTTGTGTCGTTCTCTTTTTTCCATCACGACATAAGGCGTCAAAAAAGCAATAAACAACCCCAGCAAACCGAAACTGAATGTCGTGATAGGTGTCAGGTCCGGCATTCCCGGAATGAAATCCTGTAAAATCGAAATCAATGTAATAATCGAACCGATGAAAATCATCGGAATGGCGACCATGATGGCTTCTTGAATCGAAGAAACCCAAATATTGTTCGTAAACGCCTCCAATCTTGGCGCAAACGAATCTGTCATCCATTTCATGAAACGCTTCATCCAAAACTCCCCCTATCTTCCTCTAAGCTGCCACAACCATAGTATATCGATTTGTGTTAACGCTTTCTTGTTGGAACTTGCCGCATCATGGTTCGTTTTTTGCCCAATCTATCGCTATAGTTCTAGCTTGCCAGCCTGAACAAGAAATAAACAACAAAAAACATCCCTTCATTACTGAAAGGATGTCTTAAAAGCACTTTTTTTTAATATTGTCTATCCAAAATGAGCAGCATTACCCCATGCGGTGGAAGCAAAATTTCTCTGTGCCAACTTTCATCTCTAATCATCTCTGTCCCCATCACGGGTCCACTCCTCCCGTTTAAAAAGAGGATTTCTTCTTCCGTCAAGGAATAGGGCGATCCCATGCGGGCCCACTCATCAAATACCGATCCATGCTCCCGATCCAGTTGATAACTGGTGCATTTATAAGGTCCCTCGAGATTGCTCAGGGTAAGTTCATAAGCTTTGCTGCCTTTTTCCTCAAATACGTCATAGCGGGTTGAGCTGGATAATTCCGACCAATCCCCACTTGCAAACAGCTGGTCTACATGCACATAGTGATAGAACAAAAATTGCATGCTTCCATCCCTTTTTCGGGTTCCGACATAACCGTCTCCCTTGACCATCAGCTCATCCCCAAGCTTTTGCATAAGCTCAAATGCATAATAGCTGGGTTTCTTCAGCCCATCGCGGTTAATCAGGCCAAAACCTCCGTAGAAAGGAGAAGCGGGAACGATACTTTCTTCGAATACATCGGTAAAGGACCAGAAAGCCATCGCTTTCACGTCACCGAGTGTGTTCATGGTGTGGTAAATGACAAACGGAGCCATGAACATGGTATCGTGCAGCAAGTTACGGTCATACAGCGAAAAGTTCCACTCGGTGACATGAAGTTCAACATGACCGTACGATGACGCATTCATTTTTTGCCGCATAAGTGCAATACTCTCTTTATAAAAAGCAGGCGGCATGATTTGCGTTAAACGATCGTCTTCAACTTTTAGCTTTGGATACTCCGAATAGATGTGGAACGAATAAAAGTCGAGAGCCACTTCCCGCTTGCGGCAATAGGACAAAAATTCCTCAGCCCAGGTATCGTTCCAGAGAGATCCGTAACCCATAGCTGGCCCCCCCACCTTCAGTTCCGGCAAAATCGATTTGATGGCATGAACGGTCGATTCGTAAAACGTAAAGTATTCTTCCTTGCTTCCTGCCCAACAAACACCCGCCAGGTCAGGCTCGTTCCATACTTCGAAATACCACTGCCTCACTTCTTCCGCCCCATAACGATTCAAACAATGGCGAACGAATTCACCAACAAGCGCCTGCCACTTGGCAGGGTCGGATGGCGGGCTAATATTCCCCCTCCACCAAAACAGCGTTTCTTTGGATCTCGCCAGCTGGCTCGGCATAAAACTTAATTCCACAAATGGCCGAACGCCCTGATCCAGCAGGAAATCATACAACTTGTCCACATAAGACCAATTATAGAGGGGAGTGCCCTGCTCGTTCTCGCTGTACACCATCATCTCGTCATTGAAGATGCCGTGAAATCGAATATATTGAAAAGGTACTTTTCCTTTCAGCGCCGAGAGCTGCTTCCGCCAATCTTCACGCAAACCTTCAATGGCTCTCCCTGCCGTCATGGTCATATTCCAGTGCTTTTCGTAGACAGATGACGTCTGATCCGCACGAATTTCAATACAAGTTTGGTCTGACAGATGTGCAGACGGTACAGAGAGCGTGTCCTGACCGGCATCAACCTTAACATCCAGATATCGATACAGTGAACCAATCGCATTCAACGTTTCCATCTCGTAATAATCTCCGCTTGAAGACTCCTCATACGTTTTGGGTTTGCGGTTCACATTCAACTGATGGAGTTCCGGTGTACGAGAAGCTTCCCGATAGGAACCTGGCGTACAGCCGTACTTTTCCTTGAAGTATTTGTTAAACAGCTTTACATTGGCAAATCCGCAATCCAGCGCGATCTCCGAAATGTTTTTATCGTTTGCTGCCAGCTGAGCCTGAGCCTTCTCCAAGCGAATGAGCGTCAAGTACTTTTGGAAAGGTATCCCGATTTTATCGGTGAAGAAGTGAGAGAAATAATGCAAACTTAAATGTTCAGAATGCGCCATATCCTGCAGTGTAATCTTCTCATTGTAGTGTAAATCAATATATGTGAGGACCCTGTTCAGTCTTTTATAATCATAATCCCTGCTACCATCTTCCAATGCGGAATTCGTTCCACTGGAAAAATACCTCTGCAGGCATCCGCATAACAACTGTAATCTGCCCATTGTGAAATTTTGATAACCCGGCGTTTTTTTGTTGATCTCCCACACCATTTGCGCAAGATATTGTTTAATACTTTGCAGGTGAGGAGCGTTTTGTTCCACGTTCATAGCAGAGTTACAGGAGATAAACGCATTATTGTTCATCAACTCGGGACCGAACTGCAATGTTAATAACACATTGTCCTGATTGGTTCGTTCGATCTTGTGGACGGACATACTGTTAACCACAATCACATCATCTTCATGCAGTGTATATTGCTGCTGGTCCAGATACATGATGATTGAACCGTGGAGAACATATACAACCTCCACTTCCTTGTGCCAATGGAAATCAATATGTTTTACCGAGTTCACGAAGAGTTTCATAGGCAGATCGTCCTGATGTTGAATAAACTCATATAGATAGCGAATTGTCTGCACCTTCCTTCATACCGATTATTATAGGCACAGCATTTTGAAGATATCAACAAACTAAACAGTAATAACAAAAAGCCGATCAATTAAGGTTCAATTGATCGGCTTTTCTATATAAATATTCAAACTACCTATTCAACTAGATGCACTACTATCTTACCAACCGCGGTTGGACATGCGCTCTTCTGGAGCCAATTTAGAAATTTCGATCCCTTTCATCGGGGCGCCCAAGTTTTTGGATACTTCGGCAATCAGTTTGTAATCCGTGTAATGTGTTGTAGCTTCAACGATTGCACGAGCGAATTTCTCAGGGCTATCGGATTTGAAGATACCCGATCCTACAAACACACCGTCTGCTCCAAGGTGCATCATTAATGCTGCGTCTGCCGGAGTAGCTACACCGCCTGCTGCAAAGTTAACGACAGGAAGTTTGCCGTTTTCATGAACTTCGCGCAGCAACTCATAAGCTACACCCAGATTTTTCGCTTCAGCGTACAGCTCGTCCTTGGACATGTTTTGCACTTTGCGGAGCTGGCTGTTAATTAGACGCATATGACGAACTGCCTCAACAATGTTGCCCGTTCCAGGCTCACCTTTTGTACGAATCATGGATGCACCCTCACCAATACGGCGAAGAGCTTCTCCCAAATCTTTGGCTCCACATACAAATGGTACAGTGAATTCATGTTTATCAATATGGAACACTTCGTCTGCAGGAGTAAGAACTTCACTTTCATCGAGATAGTCCACACCTAGGGATTCAAGCACTTTGGCTTCTATGTAATGACCGATACGTGCTTTAGCCATAACTGGAATAGAAACAACCTTCATAACCTCTTCAACGATGGTTGGATCTGCCATACGAGCTACACCGCCGGCTGCGCGAATATCAGAAGGTACCCGTTCAAGAGCCATAACAGCTGTTGCCCCTGCCGCCTCAGCAATTTTAGCTTGCTCTGCATTCATAACGTCCATGATGACGCCACCTTTTTGCATCTCAGCCATTCCTCTTTTTACACGATCTGTACCTGTTTGCATGATTGTAGTCCTCCTAATTAACTTTTGGGTGGTTTTCAATAAAGGCATCGCTCTAATCTATGATTTAGTATAGAATGAGAATGGTCATATAAAAAGATCCAATATTTTTGGTTTTTATTGTACCACTTCAATAATAACTCTGGAGGTCCTATGCAATTTCATGTAGCTTACAGTTCATATCTGAACCGAAAATATACGAAGATGAAAGCTCTATATCATGCCATTCGTGATGCAATTCATGAAGGTAATCTTATACATGGCGAGAAGTTACCCTCTACTCGAGAGTTAGCTGCGACGTATCACATCTCCAGAGGAACTGTGAATCAGGTCTATGATACGTTGACTGCTCAAGGTTACATTCATTCAGAGCATGGAAGAGGAACCTTTGTTGCTTATCAGTTGGATTTGAACAATAATGCGGCCACCGTGAAAGCTTGTACCCATCACTTATCCGCCTGGGGAAATCGTATTCAGCAGTTTGAACAGCAGACGATTCAGAGAAATGCACCAGCCAATGCTCATACACATGATTCCAGAATGAATAGCGATGAAGTGATCGACTTTAGCAAATATCAACCTGATTTCTCCAAGTTTCCTTACGATGAATGGAATAATCGATTGTATGCAGAGATAAGGCAGCGTGAGCATCACCTGAAAACAACATCTGCCATGGTTAGTTCAACCGGGGATCCAAAATTGAGAGAAGCCATTGCTGCCTATCTTCGGAGGATGCGGGGCATTCAAGTCGATCCGGATCATATTGCAGTAACTGCAGGCTCTATGCAAGCTATAGCTCTACTCACTCAATTACTTGCAGATCCTGGGGATTATGTCGTGACAGAAAGTCCTTGTTATGTCGGAATTTCTAAAGCCATATTGGCTGCGGGTGCAAAGTTGATTGAAGCTAATCTCGATGGTCAGGGCGTTGTGCCTCAAGACTGGGAAGCACGTATGTTGTTTGTCACGCCGTCACGACAATTTCCTACTGGTGAAATGCTCAGCCTGGAACGCAGACAAACCTTGCTGGACTGGGCACAGCGAAATGATGCCATGATTGTTGAGGATGATTATGATAGTGAATTCCGATATCGAGGAATGCATGTTGAACCACTGAAAACACTCGATAAAGCAGGACGTGTAATCTACCTGGGTAGCTTTACCAAAACCTTGCCTTTAGAAGTACGACTTGGTTATGTGGTTCTTCCCCCTACCTTGGCTGACACCTTTAGAAAGGCACAGGCATTATATGAGCCAAGACCCGTCAACCTGATCGAACAACGGGCATTAGCTGCATTCATGACAAGCGGTCAATATGAGCGTCATCTGCGCAGAATGAATCGATTATACAGTCGCAAATTCCATCTGTTACTCAAACTTTTGAACAAAAACCTCTCTACATGGTTTGATTGGGTGGAGAATGAAGCGGGTCTACACGTGTTTGGTTGGTGGCGAGGTAATGTGACCACTTATGAAGCCTTTCGGGAATCGGCTAGGTCACAAGGTGTGGTATACTCAGAAGTCAGCAGTTCAACGTCTGTTGGTACGAAGTATGGTATCTATTTGTCTTTTGCACATTTGTCAGATGAACAATTACAGGAAGGCGTATCCAGATTAAAAAATGCCGTTACAACTGCATTGTAGGGTAAATCGTCTCCAAAGTGAGTACAAGAAGATCATCATTCGGAAGAGGGGCGATCATTATGAATTGGTTAAATGAACTTTACAAAATTAATAAGCAGGAACCGGACAAGGAAATCGAACGTTCTTTGATTAACGCCATCTTCCGAATATATGACCGGTTCCCCCGAATCGGCCTTAGAGAGCGGATCGGACAGCAAGAAATGTCTCTCGATATCGCCGATGCTTATATCCATGGACATAATGCCATGATTGAAGCTGGTGTCGGAATTGGTAAGTCTTTTGCGTACCTGATCCCAAGCCTGCTCACGAATCAAATGTCTCAGAAACCAGTCATTATAGCTACCTCCTCCATTCAGCTCTCGGAACAGATACATAAAGATTTAAGGATCATTGGTAGTCGGTTGGGATTCTCAACGGTTCGCTCCGTCGTGGGAAAAGGCATGGGTCAGTATGCCTGCCGAAGTAGAGCAGCGGAATTGATCAGTCTTGATGATGCTAACTCCTCCGTGTCTACCCTTGCGCAGCGCATATTAGATTATGAAATTGATGAAAGAGCCGATATTAAAGCTGGGGTTAGTGATGCTGAATGGTCCCACGTTTCCGTGAATGATTGCAAATTTGAACGTTGTCATCATAAAACTGCATGTTTGTTTTACGACATGAGAGCGAAATTAAATGCAAAAGCTCACGAGATTGATTTTATTATCGTGAACCAGGACTTGCTCATACGAGATTTGATGAAGAAAAAAGAAGGAACCAAGAGTATCATCTCGGAACAGCCTGCTCTGATCGTCATTGATGAAGCGCATAATCTAGAAACAAAAGTTCGGGATGCCAGAACACTTGAGTTCACTTATCGGGGAATTTGCTGCATTCTGGATACCACGGTGCAGCTTCTAACGAAACAGTCCGGGGATAAAAGTCTCTTCTCACAATCCAAGTTCATCAAAAACTGCGCTGAGCGCATCTTCAAACAGGTAAACGCGGATTTGCTCCACCATGCCAAGCAGGATAACGACCGAATCAAAGTGTCGGAAATCAAAGGAATACCGTTAAACCAAGTCTTAAACGATTTAAAAGATCTCAGTCTGCGCCTTTCCATTTTGACCTCCCGTCACGAGCGGGAAATCGATGACGCTTTTGAAGCCATCAATGGGCTTATTACCCTCATTAGTGTCTTATCTGAAATTGAGGACAACTATCTCAGATGGGCAAGCAGTCCCCTTAGAGTAGCCACAATCAGCATCTGTCCCAAAGATATAAGCCAATTTCTGAAATACGCTTTATTTAATGGCAAGGTACCTGTAATCCTAACATCAGCAACGCTGTGCCAAGGCGGGGATACGCTGGAGGAACAATATTCTTATATGACGCACTCCCTCGGTTATAAGGGAGATTTCCTAGAGCGCCAACCCTCCCCTTTTGATTACACCAACCATGCCATGATGTATATTTCGAACAAAGTTCCCTATTACCACCACGATCAACGCGAAAACTATCTTGAAGCAGCGTACAACGAAGTGATTCAACTCTGTAATCTAACTCAGGGAAGAACAATCATCCTTTTTTCAGCAAAAGAGGACATGAAGTACATTCACAAAAAGTTGATCTCAAGGGCTAATGAATACACATGGGCAGTCCATGTTCAAAAAGAGGGATCATCCCATGACAGTGTCATCGCCGAATTTAGGAAAAGCAAAGGTGTACTGCTGGGTACCGGTGTATTCTGGGAAGGTGTGAATATCGAGGGTTCTGACCTGTCACAGGTCATTATTTTCCGTCTGCCCTTCCCTGTTCCATCGGATCCTGTTTATGAATATAAGGCATCTGTAACAGAGAATCCGTTCATGGAGGTGTTTGTACCGGACATGCTTCTTCGGTTACGGCAAGGAACGGGACGCTTGATCCGTAGTGAAACGGACCTTGGCATACTCAGCATACTTGACTCCCGTCTTAGCGCAGCGGCTAAAAAGAATTACCGGGAACAGGTGCTGAACACGTTGCCGTTCAAAAAAGTGACGGAGGATTTTGCGGTTTTGGAGAAATTTGTTCAAAATAAGGGGATACGACGAACGAATTAGAAAGTGTTACAACCGAACGATATAAACTGTTCAAATCACATGAAACGGCCCTTCCGCTCATAAAGTGGAGGGGCTAATTTCATGCTGTAGGATATATGATACAATATATTCCAGAGTTTTGAATCCCAAAGGAGGCATTACCATGGTTGAAAGACCAACTACAGATGAATATGCAGCTTATTATGAAGGGTACATCCAGCTTGTTCCTGAAGGAAACATCATCGAACGCTTAGAGCTGCAAGCCAACATCGTACCAACTTTGCTCTCTTCATTGACAGAGGAGCAAGCAAATTATCGGTACGCCGAAGACAAATGGAGCGTGAAAGAGGTCATCGGCCACCTTTTGGATAACGAACGCATCATGAGCAGCCGATTGCTTCGCATCGCCCGAGGTGACCAAGCGAATCATCCCGGTTACGATCAGGACGTGCTTATGCAGACCCACCCTTTCAATGCATATACCCTGGCCGATTTGAGCGAAGAGTATACCGTCACACGTCGCTCAACCATTCTTATGCTCCGTCGCCTCACCCCGGAAGCATGGCTCTGTAAAGGGATCGTCAGTGATAATCCTGCTTCAGCTCGATCGATTGCATTTGTTATGGCTGGACATGAGCTCCACCATTTATCCGTACTTCGCGATTGCTATTCGTTAGACTTGAAATTATAAAATTCATCCAAAAAGACTTTGAACCTGCATTCGCAGTAGGATCAAAGTCTTTTCTCATCAGTCGTTTTATCGTTCGAATTATCGTTCAAAATGAATCAGAAGTGTATCCTCTTCCAAAGATAACGTGGAATAATCATTCAAAATCGGAATGTCTTCATTGAATTCAATGGGCAGGACCACATAGCTGGATTGAAAATAATCCGATCCGTTCCAGCGATCTGCAAAGTATAGGTACTCCTCCGCTGTTCGTTTCAGCACAAACGCTGGCTGCGTTCGGTAAGTCGTTTCATCGCCAAAATCGCTTAGCATCCCCCATGGTCCATCCATCGTATCCGCCATCGCGTATTTCCCTTGATTGGGGTCCCAGCCTGTGCAAAATGAGGTCAGCATATAATACTTGCCATTCCGTTTGAAGACAGCTGGCACCTCCCGATATTCCCCTTGCCACAGCTTTCCGACAAGACTTTCTACATTAAGATAATCCTTCTGCAGACGATAGATGTGCAGGTCCGCATTGTCTCTGGCAGCCGAAATAAAATATGCTGTCCCGTCATCGTCCTGAAAGAGCGTGCAGTCACGCGACATATACCCGTACGGATTAAAGCTGCCATGATACACGAAATGGCTATCCGGAGAATCCGATGTGGCAATGGCGCATGCGGCATCGTTGTAATTATTACCATTCTCATAGTGAACCCAGAGGACGAACTTCTTTGTCACCGTGTTGAAAAGTACTTTAGGCCGTTCAAGATTCACCTTTCCACCTTTATCGTTCACTAATGCCAGATTCGTCCTTACTCGAATGGGTGCAGCTGGCGTAGAGGTCGTTAAGATATGGTTTCGAAACTCCCAGTTGAATAGATCTTTGGAACGGTAACAACTCACATATATATCGTCTCTCCGATCTTCGCCATACCAGTAATAATAGTCGTCATGGAATAACATATGTCCACCATGGGCATGGATGGGCTGACCGCTTGAATCATTCCAGATGCCGCCATTGGTTAATTGATTATTCTGCGCTTGTTCCAAATATCTTCACCTCCCATAGCCTTGGTGTGTACCAATTGTTAGGGTTGTTATGAAGTGCCGCATTTTGCATATTAATTCGTACATACCTGGCAGTAGTGCTCGATAGCGTATCTGATGTGAAACCGTAAGATGTATTATTGGTTCGATCCAATGCCACGGTCCAGTTCACATTGTCCGTACTGGTCTCAATTTTATATTTGTAAAATCCTTCGGAGCCTTTTTGCATCCACCAGGAGATTTGCACATTATTCAATTGTTGAACAGAGCCAAGGTCGACCTTCCACCAATGTGGCCAGGAGCTGCCTGTGCCGACCCATTCGGTTTGATAGTTACCATCATTAGCATAACTTGCCGGGTTCGTTCCGGTAGCTGTTTGCGCTGTTGCAGGTTTACCTTGTGACAGCAGTTTTCCATTCTGAACAGGAACAACGATATCATCGCTCGTGTTGTACAGCACTTGATCAAAATAATCATAAAATGCGTAACCATCAGAGAACCAAACGGGCAGCAGTCGTTCCTCCGTTGTTCCATTTTGCGTGCCTGCCCAGCCGAACATCCAGCGATACGCAACCATAACCACGTTGTTACCCGTATCTGGCTTCACCCGCATGACGGAACCCGACTGCGCCGAGAAGGTTGACGTGTTGCCAATCGTCCGTAATTCAGACCAATCTCCGTCTATGTTTGTTGCAGATGAATACAAAGGTATACTCGGATACCAACCTGCCGCTTGGGAAGAGAACAAGTAATAAATGTCATCCTTTTTGATCATCTTGGGCAGTTCCCTGTGTTGATTCTGATAAATAACAGAAACTTGATGATCCACATCCAACCAATCGGAGGTTAACTTATATAAGATGGTGTCCGAATTATTATTGGCGGTAGAGATCAGATACGCCGAATCATCATCATCTTTGAAAATCGAGATATCTCTGGATTCGTTTCCTTCAGGTCGAAAGCTTTTGTGAAATGTAAACTCTTCTCCAGGTGTGGCCGAAGCCACAGATACCCTGGCAAGTGTGTAGTCTGTACTGTTCTCATAGTGAGCCCAAAAAACAAATTTGTTCGTAGGCGCATGGTAGAGGATATTAATCCCCTCAAATTTAGAATTCGCCAGATCGGGATGATCCGTGTAAGAAAGGACCACTTTGTCGTTACCGTAGGTGATGTCATCCGTTGATGTCTGTTGAATCATTTCTCCAAAACCACCTGATGACTTTTGCACGAAATTAAATCTGTAATAGGTATCCCCCACTTTAAGTTCATTCGGGAGCATAAGCGTTGATTGCGTTGTGTTATCAAAAGTTGTGAGGTCTTCTGGAAGGCTGTAAGGGGTATATTCTGGCGAGACAGCGGAGGTTAACAAGGAAGTTCCGCCATATGCCTTCACTTGATACTTGTACGTGTTACCTATGTTGAGGTCATAATCATCCGTCGTTATACCGTTTAAGGTCTGTAATAACTGATAGGGTTCATCGTTCTCGGATCTATACAACTCGTATGCAGTCGCTCCCTGGACAGGTGCCCAATGGATTTTGGCATTGGATACTTCGGATTCATTCTTCAGCACAAACAGTGTTGCAGCAATATGAGTCTCTTCACCAGCAGCATGAACGGTTTGAGCTGAGGACGTTAAATGCACTGTTAACAACATCAATGCAATGACGATAGCCATCCACGATTTACCTTTGATCATGTCTCATCATCTCCTTTTTTAGAAGACCAACCTTCCTGTTGCCGGAAGGCTGATCCAGGTGAAACTTGACTTTATTTCAAATTCATCAGTGTCATTACATCCGTCTCGCTGGCTTGGTTGTACCATTCGTTAACTTCTTCGATCACGGTGTCTCCGCCTTTTTCATGCCACTGTTTCACAAAGGTATCAAATGCTTCAAGCGGCTCATTGCCATATATGATTTTGGTGAACGTCTCTTGTTCCATGGTGGTCAACTGTTCCCACACATTTTGCATCGTTGGCGTTGGTGGACCGTTAAACTCATTTGGCAGTAAAACATCCCTGTTTTCATAAGAAATCCGATATCCGTCCTGCGTCGTTTGATCCTTCGAGGCGCTCTGAATGAGGACACCCGTGTCGGCTTTAACTCCATTCGCCAGATCGTAGTAGGATTGACCGGGGCCATCAACACTCGGTGTATTTTTGGTAAATGCCATTTTGCCAACGCCTTGCACAGCCTCTAATGGCGTATTAAATTTCGTTGGATCAAAAGTGACTTCATCGTTAACGATATCGTAATCGTATCCCTGCGCGTAGCCGTATTTAAAATCACCCGTGCTGAACGCCGCGTCGTACATTTTATCGTAGTATAGGAAGAAGGCTTCCATGTTCTGAAAGTCCTTGTTAAACATGAACACGCCATCGTTTAATTGGGCGGACTGATAGGTCTTATCACCGCTCACGCCTTGAATGGTCGGATAAGCACTAATTTTTGCACCCTCCACATTTTTCTCTACGTCCTTCACGCTGTCGTAAAGCCAAGGACGACCAATGATGATACCAGCTTTCCCCTCCGTAAAATCAGACAGCGCATCCCAGGCCCCTTGGGTGGCCAATTCTTTGTTCAAGTACCCTTTGGCATACCACTCGCGTAACTTGGCAAGTGCCTCTTTGTTGCCAGGAGCCACAGATCCATAGGTGAGTTTGCCATTGTCGTTATGCCATTGCCTTGGAAGATGTTTGCCCGTAAATGCACTGAATATCATGACCGGATCGCTGACCCATCCCGTGTTGTAGGAATCTTTACCTGAAAAAGTAAAGCCGTATGTGTCTTTCTTGCCGTTCCCATCTGGATCCTCATTAGTGAACGCCGCGATGACTTGCTCAAACTCTTCAATCGTTGTTGGCGCTTTTAAATTTAATCTGTCCAACCAATCTTGGCGAATTAACATGACTTCGCCTTCCGTCAGATTCGGCGCGATCGCCATCCCGTAGACCTTGCCCTCCCTAACCACTGGATTGAAGGTGGTCGGGTATTGTTTGTATATTTCTTTTATCCGGTCAGGCATGTAGGTTGAGATGTCTTCTGTAATCTCCTTGACTTGCCCCGACTCAATCAGATCATTGACCAGCATGGTGTCATAGACGGGCAGAACGTCTGGCAGCTTCTCGGAACCCGTCAACGCCAGCCGCAGTTTGGTATTGTATTGTGAAGCATCACCTCCCAGCAGGGTGGTTTGGATTTTGATACCCAGGTTTTGTTCGCCCCAGCGGGTCAATACATTGTCATTTAACGTCTCACCGTTGATGTACTTTCCAGCATTTTCATCCTGTTGTTTGGCGATGGTGATCGTAAACGGTGGATCATATTTTCCATCTTTGAGCACCGATGCCGGCGCGGTCTCGGAAGCACTCTCCCCTTTGCTACAGCCAGCCACAAGAATAGCCGACAGCATAACCATACTTACCATTTTCCATAAATCAGTTCTTTTCTTCATAGAAACATGCCCCCTTCACTTATACTCAATTTGTTTTCTATATAAGTTCAACTAATTGCATATTTACACTGGCACTCCGATGACAGAACAACCTTCTGATCGCTGTTATCGTGTAAATTTTAGTTGAATTTATATAGCGATCCAATTTTTCGTCATCCTAACTATTCTTTGACGGCACCTAGTACAATTCCCTTCACGAAATATCGTTGTAAAAAAGGATAGACCAAAATGATCGGTAGTGTGCTGACGAAAATTTGAGCTGCTTTGATACTTTGTTCCGACATTGCAGCGACTTCAGACTGGCTCATCGCCATATTTTGCATATTGCTCTGCACGACAACGGTCTGTAAGAACGAAGCCAGCGGATACTTACTTGCATCCGACATGTACAATATCCCATCAAACCAGGAGTTCCAGTGCCCCACCATAATGAACAGGGATACGGTCGCGATGCCAGGCAGAGATAATGGTAAATATATTTTGCTGAGAATTACGAAAAAGGACGCTCCGTCAATGAAAGCTGCTTCTTCCAAGGCTTTTGGAATCGTTTTGAAAAAATTAACGAGAAGAATCAAATTATAAGCACCAAAAGCGCCTGGAAGCACAAGCGCCCATATGGTGTCCTTTAATCCAAGGGCTGTGATCAATATGTAAGAAGGTATCAATCCCCCCGAGAAGAGCATGGTGAAGATAAAAAACCACATGAGCACGTTGCGTCCCCGGAATTCCTTGGACAAGGCATATCCTGCACAGGTAAGGATAAACATGCTGATGGTTGTACCCAGTACGGTTCGAGTGATGGATGTCAGCATGGCACCGTTGAAATTAGAATTGTTGAACGTTTTTACATAGGCGTCCACATTGAACCCGACTGGCCAAAATGAAACCATATTACCGCTAATAGCCGCTTTGCTGCTGAGCGATTGTGCCAACAGATGAAGCAGTGGAAGAAAACACGCCAGACCAGCCAGTATCATGAACGCGTAATTAAAATAGGAGAATACTCTATAACCTGTCGTCTTATGGTACATGATCCCTCTCCCTCCTAGTTAGAATATTTTGTAATTGGCATACTTATAGGCCAGCCTATAAGAGACAACGATCAAGATCAAGCTAATCCCCGATTTGAACAGTCCTACAGCGGTTCCGAAGCCGTATTGCCCGTTTAACAAGGATGAACGGTAGACATAGGTGTCAATGATATCTCCTGTACTGTAGACAAGCGGATTGTACAGATTGAAGACTTGATCAAAGCCCGCGTCCAGAATATTGCCCAGACTCAGCGTAGAAATGACGATAATCATGGGCAACATGCTAGGCAAGGTAACGTATCGAATTTGCTGCCGGCGTGTGGCCCCATCGATCTCGGCCGCTTCGTAATAAGATGGATTAATCCCTGCAATGGTCGCTAAGTAGACAATCATGCCAAAACCAAAGCTCTTCCACACATCGCTGATCACAACCGTGAACCGAAACAGATCAGGATCACCCAAGAAGTAAATGGGATCGTTCCCGAAAATCCGGGTTAAGATGTGATTGATTCCTCCGTCTAATCCCAGAATGTCGATCATCAACCCTGCCACAGTAACCCAGGACAAGAAATGCGGTAGATACACCAGTGTCTGTACACTTTTCTTAATGCCCATATTTCGGATCTCGCTCAGTAGAATAGCCATGACAATCGGAACGATAATACCAACGATAATTTTGGAAACGGCGATAATTAACGTATTAACGATCGCTTGTGTGGCTTCTTTGTACTGGAAAATTCGTTCGAAATTATCTAACCCGATCCACCGGGAACCTGTGATGCCCAACCATGGTTTGTAGTCCTGAAATGCCATAAGCAAACCTACCATCGGGCCATAAGAAAAGATGCACACAAACACAAATGCGGGAATACACAGAACGTACAAAGGCCAGCTTTTCTTGATTTCCTTTTTGAATGAAGTCCGCTGGGAAAGCTTTGTTTTTGTTTGTTTCGCGGATCTGGCGGGCACAATCTCGTTAATGTTGCATACCTCCTCTATGATGGATTTTCGAAAGAGATCCTTGAAGATAAGCTTAACAAAAGCGCTTTCATTCCAAAATGCCAAAATTTCAAGATCATAACCCCGCCCTGAAGCATTTTAAAACCGCTTTCATTTATCACCAATGCTACCCTTCCGCTTTTCGAAGGTTTGGCTTATATTAAAGTTAATCCGATCTGGAGTTTGAACTTCTACGTTTGGCGATATGAAAGGAAACACATATGATCAGAAAAATGTATATGAAACGATTCATCTATTTCTTTGTTTTTTTTCTGCTGCTGACGTTGAGTTTGTTTTTCGTAATGAACCGATTGAGCTCCAAGACACTTGAAGAAAATCTGATTGGAGCTTCCAAAAACCAGCTTGATTATGTGAAAGGCATTCTTGACGGAATTATGTACGAGGCAAATATGTACGGGGTTCAGTATGCAGCTGACAGTGATGTTCGGTTTTATCAGAGACATGTTATTGAGCTGAGCAATTACGATTCCCAAATGAAGAAAAACGATATCGTTGATCGCTTGCGGCAAACGCTCCTATCCAGTCGATCGATTGAATCGATCGGCATTTACTGGAAGTCTGAAGAAACGTTTCTGTCCACGAACAATACACCGGAAGCGAGACTTCCGTTCAAGGATGTTCATGAGCGGGGATGGCAAATTGTCGGCAATAGCTTGTATTACTTTGCCCTCTACCCTTACATCCAAAAATCCGGACAAAATGAACCGACTCAGTACGTCGTTGGTGTAAAGCTGAATACCGATTATTTGAAAAATCTGCTGAAAAAGGCTGTGAACAACGACAGCTCAAACGCTTTTTTTCTCTTTAACCCCCAACAAATATGGAGTGAGAAAAAAGTCGATAATGATCTGTTGAAAGCGGTTACTGAAATGCTTACGCCCCAGCCAGAGATCACTTTGAAATATGATTATCATACCAATTCGGACGATTACTATGTTCTTTCCCGATATATTGAATCAATCGACGCCTACCTGATTACATATACACAGACAAATGATTTTCTGCAACCGATTGACCGTAACCGTAAAGTATTTTTTGCCAGCATTTTAGCCGTTTTCACGCTTGGTTTGGTTGTAATCTTTACGTTTTACCGGAACTATTACCGTAATATTCGTTTGTTGGAGAGGAAGTTTTCACAGGTCGAACAAGGCAATCACAATACACGTATTACCGAAAATACGGATAGAGAGTTTTACAGCTTGTTTAGAAGTTTTAATCATATGGTTACCGAGATCCAGGATCTGTTTGTATCCTTGAAGACTGAAACGGAACTAAGACGAAGTGCGGAACTTCAACAACTTCAAGCTCAGATTAATCCTCATTTTTTGTACAACAGTTTGTTTTTCATCATGTCGGTGGCTCAGTTTTCACCTGATTCTGTCATGCGCATGAGCAAACATCTAGCTGAATATTATCGTTATTTAACCAAGTTGGACCGGCATGAAGTTACGCTGGAAAGCGAGCTTCAGTTTGCGGAACATTTCCTGATCATTATGGCTCTCAGCAAAAAAATGGAGTACAGCATTGATCTGCCACCAGAACTGGCCTCGCTTCCCCTTATGCCGTTGATCATCCAGCCAGTGGTGGAAAATGCGATTCAACATGGAATTGAAGGACAACAAGGTGCGCATCGGGTAACAATTGATGTCAAACAGACAGAGACTGCGATAACGATCAAGGTCTCCGATGACGGAAAAGGTCTTTCGCTGGATGATATCCGCAGCCTGGAGGCTCGGCTTGAGAGTGATACCCCGCCTGAAGGAATTAAAGGCGTAGGGCTCTGGAATGTAAATCGACGTCTGAAAAATACGTACGGCGAACGTAGCGGGTTACATTTTGGTACTAATGATTGGGGCGGCTTGTCCGTCCTGCTGCTCATCAGCATTCCCGTGGTGAAAGGAGATAACTAATGCGTTTATTAATTGTGGATGACGGACATTATGTCGTTGAATATATGAAGCACTTACTCGATTGGAACACCTTTGGCATTGATCAGATCGAGACGATGACCAATTCGATTGATGCCCGAGATATGTTGACTCAAAACCACATCGATATTCTGATCACTGACATCCGAATGCCTGAGGTCTCTGGTATTGATCTGCTTCAACATATCCACCAACATAACTTGCCAACCAAAGTGATCATCCTTTCCGGCTACTCCGAGTTCGAATATGCGCAACAAGGAATTCGTTTAGGTGCGCTCGATTACCTGCTCAAACCTGTCGACAAAGATGATGTGGAGAAAGCCATGTCCAAAGCCATCAACAATATTACAAAGACACGGCCCGTTCAATCGATCGCATGGGAGAACTTCGATGGATTGGCGTTTCTGCTATCACTTCTTGGTCATAACGAGACATTAAGGAAGCAATATGATGTTTATACTGAATTTTTAGGGCGTCGTCGTATGTGCTGCTTCAAGCTAGAGGGTTTTACACAGGAACATGAGGATGCTATAAAACATGCTGTCGGAGATAAATTGAATCGTCTCGTTTGGAATGCGGGAACGCGACTGTTCGGTCTTGTTCCGGAAGAGGCTGCTGCAGAACTGACCATCAAACTGGAGCAATCAGTCGCGTCTCCTCCCTTTTCATTGACCGACCGAAACGTGACCCGGCAGATGTTCTACAGGTTCTTTCTTAATGAGGACGTACACTTAGAAGACTTCAATGGCATATTCAACCATTCTCCGTCATGCGGTGATTGGGAGTCGGCGGGAAATATCATTAAAAAATATGATCAAATCCGTCTCCGAAAGCAAAAAATAATATTTCTCATGGAGACCATTCTATATGTATATCTGGCGGACACGGTTCGGGATGACTCTGAAACCGTGGATTGGATATTCAACCAGTTACGGTATCCTGATGAACTATCCTCAACTCTCATGGATCGGGTCAGTCGGATCAGAAACAACAAACAGATGTCCATTCAAACCATCGTTGACAAAGTGCAAACGTATATCGAAGAGCATCTGTCACATGGCCTTAGCCTGGATGAACTGGGGAAAGTTGCACATCTCCATCCCGTCTACTTTTCCAAACTGTTTAAACAGGAGACAGGCGAAAATGTGTCAAACTACATTTCCAGGAAAAGATTGGAGAAGGCTTCTCAACTGCTTCAAGATTCGGCACTTCGTGTAGCCGATATAGCGCAAATGGTTGGTTACCGAAAAAATCAATATTTTATTCAGTTGTTCAAAGTGGAATACGGAGTTACGCCCTATCAGTACCGCAGAAATATGATCCATCAATGACTTCGGTTGTATATGTTACACAAATGATATGTCCAATGCAGTACCGAAAAAGCCCAACTTCCACTCTTCAGTCTAAAGAGTGAGTTGGGTCTTTGTAGTGCAATTAATGGGTTAAGTCGATCATCTTATCAAAGCAATATGAATCTCTGTCATAGCCGTTATGCTCATAAAAAGCATGGGCGTTGGTTCGCTTCATACCGCTGCATAAAATAATACTTGATATTCCCCGTTCTTTAGCATAATTTTCAGTCTGTCTTAGTAGTTTTGTACCTATCCCGCTATTTTGCAACTCCCTTTTAACAGCAAGCGCCTGAATATGTAGATAACCAATTGGAACTCCTACAGATAATGACTGTACAATAGTTACAAAACCGACCACATTATTTTCTATCAATGCGACAAATGATTTGTAATTCCCTACCTTATTCATCTCTTCCATAGTCACTCGGAAGTTTGCATCATTAACATTACGAATTTCAAGTACATCATTCCATAAATAAACAACTTCAGCATAGTCATCTGATATAATTTCTCGTATTTTAATATCCATACTAAACAACCTCCTCAAGATAAAATAATCGAACAATATCCCGTATCCCTCTACTTGCGTTAAGGTTCTCCGCGCTGTCAGTAATAGCAAGTTAAAGGGGCATCCTTTGTCGGGATGACCCTTTATTAATCTAAATTTGTTCAGTTTTCATCTTCGTTAACGCCTGCATTTCGCTCGCATAAGAGGGTTATTTTTTCTTCACAGGTATCCAGATTTCTCCTGAAACATTCCCATGCCGTGCCATTCCATAATACATTTCAAATGTAGGGCCCTCAACCTGTTCGTATTCAGATGTCGGAAACCACTCAGAATAGATTCGTTGCCATAATTTTTGCATATCACTCTGCGGCTCCGGGAAAACTGCCCACATTGATGCTGGAACAGCAAGTTTTGTGAATCTCTCCGGAATTTCAAGCCCCTTAGGTACATGATAACAGATCATGTATTTGAAAGATTCTTTCGTGTGATCATAAAGGGCAGCATGTAACATGGTGTCACCAAAACGTCCCAGTAAGTCGTTCATAAGATCAACGCTGCCATCTTCATCACATTTTATACGGAATTGAGGAACTTCAGAGAACGCTGTTTTCTGGTCTGCATTTATAATTCCATATACTCCAAACATCTCAAAAGAATCTCTTTGCTCAATACGGTAATTCATTTCGACATCCCCTTTTATTGAAATATGAAAGGACATTCGAGGATAGGCTTTCAGAGAAACGCCTGTATCGCGTGCAGATGTAGGCATAATGCCATGAAGATTTTTAAAGGCCCGTGCAAACGCCTCCGGCGAATCATATCCATATTTCATGGCTACATCAATAACCTTTGAGTCTGTTGTCTGCAGTTCGAATGCTGCCAACGTCAACCGTCGACGTCGAATGTACTCCGATAACGATACGCCAGTAATAAATGGAAACATTCTTTGAAAATGATAGGTAGAGCAACAGGCTCTCTGTGCTATTTTATCAAATGAAATAGTGTTTTCTAGATTTGTTTCGATATACTCCATGGCACTATTCATCCTGTCTAACCAATCCATCGTATTCCCTCCCTTCAAGGTCATTTTATGGGAAACAAATAATGAATACCTTGCAATTTCTGCACGAAAAAGTCAGCCAAAAACTTGCCCTTATATATGATATGGTTCACCGGGTCATCACTGGAGTAATCAAGAACAAACTAGACATGAGCGAATCATCTGGAAGTACAACTATGGGACTGGTTTTCCCAGCGTATCTTATTCGTACGCTTGCGCAATCCATGTTGCGAAGTATATCGACATATAAGTTGGATTTCACCTAAAAAAGTATCCATTCATTACAGTATTCAGGTAGAAAATAATAGAACTTTTTACGTGCGTGTCTTCCGGGCTAAGGTGTCTAAACGAACCATTTTTGTTTTTTAACTTTGTACTGATTCCCTTATTCCCTATGATAAAAAAAGAATCCACTCCGACAGTCAAAGGAATGGTTCTTTTTAGGGATAGAACATTCAGTTTATTTATTAGCGACAATTGTAAATTCCCATGGAATGTTCTCATTTTCCCAACCACGATGCTCATCAAATTTCTTTATATTAAAGCCAGATGTAATAACGGAATTTATTATTTCGCTAAGGGTATACAGCCTAATCGAAACATCTGGAAAGTCTTGTTGTTCATCCTCATCGAAATAATGTTTATATGCTACATCCCCACTATGTAATTCTTCGTCAAAGTAGTTTTGTTGGATTGGGTATTCGATTTGAGAATTAGAGGATACGAAACATCTTCTTAAAGGATGAAAGTCACTCAAAATCATTACACCATCATCTTTAAGTAATGAGAACAGTAGAGACATGAATTTTTCAATGTCATTGAAATAGTGTAAAATTCCGCCTTCCAAATATAACATGTCAAAATGACCACTATACTTTTCTAAATCTATATCATAAATGTCAGTAACAACATATTGTATAGAGACATTAGCGGAATCTGCCAGTTCTAGAGCATATTTTTTGTTTTCTTCAGATATATCAAATACGGTTACATCTGCGCCTAACAGAGCTATTGGGACTGCTTTTCTTCCGTTTGAACCACATAGGTTAGCAATCCTTTTTCCTTAGGTGAACCATCTCGTTTGTTCCAAAACTCATATGCCCGATGTTCCCAAGCTACCTTATTTTTAGCACTTTGTTCATTCATACTAAGTCAAATCTCCCTTCTATTACCCTGTTATGAGAGCGCATACAATTCTATAGTAGAATATGGGCTGACGCCCTATCCTATATAAACAACTATACTCAACACTCCACCGAATTCCTTAAAATAAGAATATTCTCTTGAAGGAACGTATGATTTTTTTCAATGCCTCTTTTTTTACACCAAACAACTGCGCTGAAAGCATCGTAAAAATCGTAAAATGGCAGCACTCTTTCCAGAGCCAACATAGGTCGAATCGATTGATAACCTTTAATGAACGGTATCTTTGTTCTTGGATTGGCTTTCCAAATATATCGATTAACTTTTGTGAAATCTATTTCCGAGGAACCACTACGAGCACTCTCGAAATCAATAATGCCAGCAACCTCGTTACCATTCACCAATATATTACCTGGTCTAAAATCCATGTGAACAATGCATGGTCCGTCAGGATGCGGTAAAGCAGAGAAAACTCCATCAAAGTGATGAATACATCTCTCATACAATTCAGAGTCGAGAATTTCTTTACATGGCTCTTTCCACTTTTCAAAATTACTTTTGATATGTAATCTCCAATTATTTTGGTCAAGTAACTTAAAACCATCTGTTACATGGTAACCATACCCAGGAGTATTAACCTCATGGAGCATAGCATGATACACGCCAATCTGAAAAGAAAGTTTCTCATCAATCTCTCCTGTACAAGGCATACCCTGAATTGCTGAAAGGAGCAAAGCTCCAGCAGCACCTTCATCCCCGTACCATATGTCCAATACCTTAGGAACCGGTATTACACCCTTTAATTGTTCAAGCATCTGAAATTCACGGAATAGTTTATCCTTATTAAAGGGGATTTTCACAAACACGTTTTCTCCACTGACGAGAGTAAGTTTGTATACATCAGAACTAAACGACTCTGGAACATCTTCGATATTTAAGACATTCAACTTTAGCTTTTCTATAACTTTTAGAATGGTATTCATATGTCGCCTCCTGTTTTGGAAGATTTCTTCCGATTTTATTACGAGGTCGCGAAAAGAATACATGGATCAAGGCAGATTATTCTATGAAAAATATTTTCCTGAATGCAAATCTGTTATTGCTCTTTTCCTTTAAAAAACATCTTGCCAACCATAAGTCCCATAGCAGATGAACAGATCAGATACCCAAAGAACAAGAAAAGTAAATAAACACCATGAAGATCTGCAGGAATCTGTTTCAAACCTTCAAACCAAGCTAAACGAAAAGGATAAAAGATGACTACCCAAATGATCAGCAAGAAAAGAAGAAAATTAATTATTTTTAGCACAATAATGATCCTTTCAAGCTTGAGTGGAAACAGTTGAATGTATATGCTCCAACTTTCATTTTGCATTACCTTACCACTGTCCGCACTATAATAGTTAGCTTATGTATTAGGGTTGATATGTTGAATCTATAAATAATTACTAATTATAACAGGAAACACTAAGGGTATATCTTATTCTTCAGTCCAACGTCAACGTTAAGTGTATAATTCGTCTTGCTTTAAGTTTAGGAAGATGATCGTTACGGCATTAAGAAGCCCTTTCTTTTGGTAGAACGAGCTTCTTTTTGCGTTTCACGATAACACTTTATGCTTACTGGACACCAGGCGCGTTTTCATTCGTAGTTAAATTCGATCTTTTCTTCTTTCTTGGCTGCCCTTTCCAGGACAGATAAGTCCAAATCCGTAGGATATACTCGAGAGGACCATTGCTAAATTTCTTAAGATATAGCGGACTGAGCCACAATTGAATGCCGTAGACAGCAAGCGCAATAATTGCTCCGATAAACACGCCAGCACTTCCAAACAGTCCCAGGCCATATCCATAGAAAATTGTCGTACAGATTACGCTCTGCATCAGATAATTCGTCAACGAGAGACGGCCAACTGCCTCAAACCTGCCCAACAGGCTGGAACGGCGGTTTCCCGCATACAACAGTGCAAATGCGTATATGTATCCCAGTGCAAGCAATGTTCCTCCAAGCGTCCCCCCGATTCCGATACCAAGCCAACCTTCCGCACCCAATTGTGGAGCCAATACGCCGTATGCTTTGAGTATCAAACCTACTGGAATCAATAACAATGCCCGGCGAAGATACTTACTCCGCATCGTTTGGGGATCGCTAAACGTGCCGATTCTGGCAGCGTGCATACCGAGCAGGAACATCGGTACTGTCATGAGTGGGGCTAACAGCAGGATCAACAAGGCAAATGACAGCTCCAAATCCCCGCCGAATGGATCGCCGTTATTACTGAAATTTCTGATTTCCGCGTATGTACCGTTGCCGTAGACATCCTGACTTTGAATGATGTAGTTCTCCATATGAATGGACTCAGTAGCCAGCGGGTTCATCGGATTAGATGCCGGGATACCAAGTATGCCCGCTCCGATGAGTAGCAGTACCGCCCAAATGAGCAGCGTTTTGGGCTTCCGATTAAGAAACATGAGCAAGAAGAAACCGAGTACACCATAAAATGTCAGGATATCCCCTTCCCACAGATAGATGATGTGCAGTAATCCGATTCCAAACAGTAGTAGAAAACGGCGTGCCAGATGACACTTTGGTCGTAAATCTCGTGATTTTAGGCTTTCCGAGAGCTTAACCATTCCGAAGCCAAACATAAATGCAAAAATCGGCATAAAACTGCCCACTACAGTGATCAGCAGGAACGAGAGGAAAGCCTGATCAGCTCCGCCGATCCCGAACAGTTCGGGTTTACTCTGGCCATACATTCCATATTGAAAAGCCAGCATATTCGCCAGCACAATGCCGGCCAGACTGAATCCGCGCAGTCCATCAATGACTTGAACGCGCTTTTTTGATGTGCTCAATCAATCACCTCTGTCTATAACATAAAGATCAGATCTAAATATACGTTAAATCCTTCCATAATTTCAACATAAATTAATAAGCAAGGGTTTATAATACGATCTGTTATAACGTACCAATAAAACAAAGACAAAAAAAGTCGCTAAATTTAGCGACTTTCAGTTTGAACACCTTAAAGAGTGACAATAATCGGACCATTCTTGGTAAGAATAATGGTATGTTCTATTTGAGCTACATAGCTGTTTTTAGTAACAAAGGTCCAGCCGTCTCCCGTTTGTTCTACTTCTTCTTCTGAAGTGGAGATAAATGGCTCGAATGCGATAACCATGCCTTCTTTTAACAATTCATCATCCGATGGATCATTATAATTATAGATGTGGTCAGGTGCTTCATGTATTCCACGTCCAACACCATGTCCTGTAAGGTTTTTAATAACCGTTAATTCATGCTGTCTGGCAGTTTGGAATACGGCTTTTCCGATTCCACTTTTTTTGGAGCCTGGTTTTGCTTTTTTAAGACCTGCTTCAAATGCCAGTTTAACAACGTCGCATATTTTCGTTAACACTTCTGCACCTTCGCCTACGACAAACGAGATTCCCGTATCTGCAAAATAACTGTTCTTGGAGCCAGACACATCAATATTGACGATGTCCCCTTCTTGAATAACCCGATCTCCCGGAATACCATGTGCCACTTCTTCATTAACACTAATACAAGTAAATCCCGGGAAATTATATTCACTTTTTGGAGCAGAAACTGCGCCAGCTTTCTCAAAAAGCTCTCCTGCCAAATCATCAAGCTCTTTAGTGGTTATGCCTGGGATGGTTCTTTGAACCAATTCATCTCTAATTGAAGCCACAATTTTGCCAATTTCCTTCAAGCCATTAAAATCTTCTTCTGTTCTTGCGATCATTTTTTCTACCTCACTATCTTTTATCACTAATTGATTACATAAGTATTTTTTTGATTGAACATTAGATAATCATATCCAAAGCAGCAAAGCTTCGCAACTTTTTTATCAAGCTCACAGATCAAAATCCGATGAGTTCAAACAGTTTTGTTTTTAGTAGCACACCATGACGTTGATCAATTGGAGATCGTAATGCGAAGATTAGAAAAGAAAGCCTCAGTCCCGATATCTACGAATAGACCAATATATCCAGTGATCACTGTCGCTTTAGTCTGATCTATAGAAATACACTCGGTCCCACCAATATATGCTTTCAGATTTGAATTATCCATGACTAATGTAAGATTAACCCACTCTGCAGGACCAATGTCTGCTCCCGCTTCGAAACGACCATCCGGGTATTCTTGTCTCAGACGGTCGAATTTCCAATCTGGATATGCAAAATACTGGAGAGCACGTTTGTCGCGTGGCGCCTCCGGCTTTGTCTTTAAGCCATTAAGGGGACGAATATAAACGGCTTCAAAGGCATCCGTATGGTCACTTATGCGATATGCCAGTCCTGCAAATCCGCGTGCATAAGCCGGAGCATCATCTCTTAACTTGCTAAAGATATCCACCGATAAAGTACCATTTTTAAATTCTACAGGAATTTTCAAGAATGTCGGCATGTCGATGAAATCAATGTTTGGTACACCATGGGATACCTCATCCGTTAACGTAACTCGTAATGTCTGACGACCGCCCATCTGAACTGGGGTAGCAGTAACCGAGTGAGGTTGTGCTCCTTCTGGAATCGTCTCAAGATTGTAATCGATGATCCGATTGCTCATAACTTTCTCCTCCTCATTCATTCGTGATTACGATTTTACCATTCGCTGTATTACTCTCCATGAACAGATGAGCCGCTGCTATTTCTTCGAGCTTGAACACTTTAGCAATGGGCGGGACAAGCGCATGATCCTTGATGTGGTTAAACAGATTGACTAACACCGTTTCTTTAATAACTTCACTTGTAAAAGCCGTAAACAAAACACCTGTCGGTATATCAATTAATGGTTCAAACGAATTAAGGGTCCATTCATTGCCCAAGATGCCTGACATGCATAAGATGCCTCTCTCCGAAACCAATTGCAAAGACTCCTTCAAGGTAAGCGTTCCGATCAATTCCAGCACCTTGTCTACGCCATTTGGAGCAATTTCAACTACTTTATTTGTAAAATGTTCATCATCCAGTATTGCGAAGTCCGCACCCGCCTGTTGAAGATAAGCCAGCTTTCCGCTGTCACGAGTGGTCGATATGACGGTGGCTCCTACGCTTTTGGCAAGCTGGAGGGCAGCCAGGCCAACGGAACTGGTCCCGCCACGAATGAGAAGTACTTCTCCCGTAGTTAATTGAAGACTTTCAAATAACGATGCATATGCCGTGTAATACATTTCCGGAATGGCAGCGAGCGTAGTCCACTCCATTCCTTCAGGAATGAGATACACCTGCTCTGAAGGAATCAAAGCATACTCCGCATAGCTTCCATCAAATTCTCGCCCCAACCCTCCCATCAGAGAAGCAACATGCTGTCCTTTTTGGAATGTGCTATCCGATGCGTCCTCGATCTCCCCCACGCACTCAATACCAATGATCCGCGGAAATTGTACGGAGGGTGAGTGCCCCTGCCTTGTATACATTTCTGAGCGGTTAATACCAAATGCTCTGATTTTGATTAACACCCAGCCTGGTTTAACTTCGGGAATAGGTACCTCCCGTACGTTTAGTTCTTCAGGTGCACAGGCACCTTCCAGTACAACTGCCTTCATCACAATTTATCTCCCCGCTCCGATATAGATTCGTTTTTCCAACTGAATGAATAATGTATTTGTCGCTAGAGCAAGTCCTGCGGACAGGATGCTTCCCCATAGAATTTTATCGATATTCATGGTGCGTAAACCATCATATAAGATCGTCCCTAACCCGCCTGCGTTGATAAATGCAGCAATAGTCGCCATACCAATCGTAGATACGGAGGCAAGACGCAGTCCTGTAAAAAGGGTTTGAATTGCCAAGGGTGCCCGAATCTGAATCAATATTTGCAAACGACTCATGCCCAGCCCGGTGGCTGCCTCAATGATAGGTTCGTCCACATGATTCAAACCGGCGATAAAATGGCGCAGAAGAATGTATTGATTATATAGAATCAGCACGATAATTGCCGTCGTTGTACCCAACCCCGTCACAGGAATCATAATGGTGAACAAAGCCAAGCTGGGGATGGAATACAGAATGGAAAAAACATAAATGAAAACGCGTGACACCCAGTCCGAAGTCAGTACTACGATGGTAAGAATCACGGCAATAATAATGGAGATCACCATGGTAATGACCAGGATCTCCATATGCTCTAACAGGGCTTTTCCCCACTTATCTGGATGTTTGATGGCATAGTCGATCATTTTAAGTCCTCCCAGAAACGCTCTTGCTCCCTTGAAGATTGAATAAGCGACGCTACGAATTCATCGGCAGGATGATTAACGATTTCTTTTGGCGTATCAAACTGGCACACTTTTCCTTGATTCATGATAATGACCCGGGTCCCCAACTTGAACGCTTCATTAATGTCATGTGTGACGAACAGGAATGTTTTATTCGACCCTCCATGAATTTTCAATAATTCATCCTGTAAATGGAGACGGGTAATCGCGTCCAAAGCTCCAAAAGGCTCGTCCAGAAGCATGATCGCAGGATTGGTCGCCAAAGCCCGGGCGAGTCCAATTCGCTGTTGTTGTCCTCCAGATAATTGGGAAGGATAGCGATGTTCATACGTCCGAGGGTCCAGTCCCACCAGATGCAGTAGTTCGGAGACCCTCTGCTCAGTTTTCTCTTTATCCCATTTCAAAAGACGAGGTACGGTAGCGATATTTTTCGCGATAGTCATATGCGGGAACAATCCAACCTGCTGGATGACGTAACCAATCTTTCTTCTTAACATCACGGGATCTATAACCGCAATATCTTCTCCAAACAGCTGAATGTTTCCCTGAGAAGGTTCATACAAGCGGTTTACCATTTTCAAAAGTGTTGTTTTTCCAGATCCAGAGGAGCCTAGTATCGTAATAAACTCCCCTTCATCAATAGACAAATTCACATGATTCACTGCGTATTCATTGGAGTTTGAATAGGTTTTGCACACATGATGAAATTTGATGGCTGGTGGCCCCATATTACCATTACGTTTATTGGATGGATTCATAAAAGGCTTTTGCAACGTCTTCATATTCTTCTTGATCAACATCCACTTTGGCATTAAGTGCTGTGATCGTGTCTGTGTCCAGTGCCGAACTGATCTTGTTGAGAACTTCCGCGATATCTGGATGTGCAGACAGCACTTCATCACGGATGACAGGAGCCAAGTTGTAAGGGGGCCATACTTGTTTGTCATCTTCCAATAGGATGTACTGATCTTTATTTACGAGTTGTCCTTCCGTCGTATATGCAGGTGCAACATCTGCCTCGTTATTTTTAAGCACTTCATATTTCAGACTATTGTCATACACTTTGGAGGACTTCCAGTTTAGTTTGCCATATACTTTTTCCAATGCCGGAATACCATCTGCACGCTGATCCACTTCGCCTTGGGAGGCAAATCGAAGCTCGGTTGCATGCTTTTGCAAATCAGTAATCGTCTTGATCCCCAATTTTTCCGAGGCTTCTGCACGAATGACGAGCCCTGCTCCATCATTAGCTTTGGAATAGTCGAGCCAGGTTAAGTTAAATTGTTTTTTATATTCTTCCTTCACTGTGGCATATACTTCATCCGGATCTGTCAACAAGTCCAGCTTCAGGATGGCTAACAAACCGGTGCCTGTGTATTCGGGGTACATATCGATTTCTTGATTTACAATGGAAGAATGGATCACAGAACCCGCAATGTTAGGTACACGCTCTACTTGGTAACCAGCATCCTCCAACGCCAAAGCGTAAAGTTCCCCCACAATCAGATTTTCAGTGAAATCTTTGGTGCCGATTCGAATCGATGTTTCTTTATTTTCCGAAGCCTGATTTTTTTGCTCACCACATGCACTTAATACGAGTGATAATGCGATGATAAGTGAAGTTATGATATAGATTTTTTTCTTTTTATTTTTCATGTCGTTTTCCTACCTTTGCAAAAATTGATATCGAAATAAAATTCGTTCGGATATATCAAGCAAGACTCCGATGACGATGGCTAAAATCGCCACAGCTCCCCCGCCAATTAGAAGCAAATCGATTCGATTGAGTCCCAGACCGGTAAAAATGATCTCACCGAATCCCCCAGCTCCGATCTTGGCCGCCAAGGTGGCACTGGCGATAATTTCAATGGCAGCTGTTTTGATGCCTGTCACAATGAGTGGTGCAGCAAGAGGGAACTTGATCTTCCACATCATTTGACGATTCGACATGCCCGCCCCTTGAGCAGATTCAAGAACGGATAGAGGAATATGATTCAACCCCGTAATGGTATTCATCAGTATAGGAGGTACCCCCAATAAGATTAACGCAATCAACGCTGGCTTCGTGCCAGTGCCCATCAACGGAATTAATAGAAGTAACACAGCCAGGCTAGGTACAATCCGCAAAATCTGAATGAGCGATACAATCCACTTTTCCGAACGTTTGTATGTGATGGTCAGATATCCCAGCGTTATTCCGATCCATGCAGAACAAAGCAATGCCAGTAAACTGACCTGTATATGCTCTCGTCCCAGAGCGAAGAAAGCACGCCCATGATCCGAGAAATAGTTTACCAATTGCATCCACAAGCTTTCTTGCAAATATGTCCCCTCCTTTCATTTAAGTTGCTTTTCCCTCGACAGCTTTATAATATAAGCATTATAATCGTTTTGAAAGTAGGCACCTTTTTATTAGATAGGAACCAAAAAGTAACTATTGGAGGATTAGCTTAAATGTTTACCAAAAAAGAGTTGCCCGAATGCCCTGTAGCAACAACAGTTGGTTTAATAGGTAACAAGTGGAAATTGCTTATCATGAGAGATCTTCTGAAAGGAACCCAACGGTTCGGTGAGCTTCGCAAAAGTATTCCGGAGATCAGCCAAAAGGTATTAACCGAAAATTTGCGTTCCATGGAAGGAGACGGTATCGTCATTCGTACCGTCTATGCGGAGGTACCGCCCAGAGTAGAATACAGCTTGAGTGATTTAGGTAATACGCTGAGACCCATCATTAGTGTGATGGAAACATGGGGAATGGATTATAAGAAGCTCAATGAAGATACTACGACCCATACAGCTGAATAGGATACGGACAGTACAAAAAGAGCGCACCCATGTTTAGGATGCGCTCTAAATTAGCTGTTCATGGAGAAATCGCTTTTGGCCCACTCCGCAACCCTTCGACTACTTTCTTCTTCCGATAGATCTTCAATCCGAGTCAGAATAGACCACCGTACGCCAAAAGGGTCTAGTATACTTCCGAATCGATCACCAGACGCAAAGTTAATAATCTCTTCTCTTACTTTCGCCCCTCTGGATACAGCGGTTGCAATGGTTTCATCCACATTAATGACATAAATCCCTAAAGAATAACATGCATGATCTTGATCTGGGGGCAAAGCCAATTGATATGCCGGGTTCGCTGCCCCCAGCTGTAAAAAACCATTTCCAAAATCCAATTCGGCATGAACGATCATTGTGTTACCCTTTCCATCCGGATGCTCAGTGATATCCTTCACCCTTGCATTGAAAACAACTTTATAGAAATGGATTGCTTTAGAAGGGTCCTTCACTGTTATAAATGGAGTAATCGATGTAACGCCGTTAGGTGTGCCCTTCTTTGTATATTTTCCGGATACTGCCTTGTGTTTTGTCTGTTCACTCATATGTATACTCCGCCTTCCTTCTCAGTAATCCGAGATTGTCATCATTATAAAACAACTTCACTGACATCTACTGTCAGTGAAGTTGTTAAAGTTGATAATATTCCATTAACTCGGATACAACAGCAACAAGTCTGTCCTTCACACGCTGTGGTTCGATGACTTGAATGGATTTCCCATAGGATAGGAGAAAATAGGGGACGTATGTATCAATTGATTTTTCATCAAATAAAAAAATGGCTTGATTGGGAGTCCGCTCTTCCAGATAATGTCCCATAAACCAATGCAGCCCCAAGTCATCCAATGCCTCTGATCGGCCTTCGATAACCAAGGAAATTAACCCCTCTTTGCTCCCTACATCAGGTAACAAATTTTGCAGAAAAAATTCACGAGCTGAAAAAGATTCCGAACGCTTAAAGCGAATCGGAGTAAGCTTGATTCGCAGAATACGATCTGCCCGAAAGCTGCGGAATTCATTTCTCAAGTGGCAAAACGCAATGGTATACCATTTATTATTCCAGTAAACCATTCCATACGGGTCTATTACTCTTTTTTTGGGTTGTTCATCACGGCTTCTGCGATAATCAATTTCAACAGAGCAATTATTAGCCACTGCTTGCTCCAATTCCGCCAAAATCGGCTGAACGGATGGGTCTCCCATGCGATTGATAACGTTAAACCCGGCTAAATGACGACGAAGTTTGTTTTCCTGCTCCTGATTTGTATACATTTTCAATTTGGATGTTGCATTGTCCAATGCCTCACTCAAAGGGTATCCAGCTTCTTTTGCAAACACAGCAGCTTGGAGGAGTGCCTTTTTTTCTTCAATATCAAATAACAGAGGTGCTTTGATATGCTGATTCAGCAAGCTATACCCGCCGTTGTGACCTGTATCAGAAATGATCGGTACTCCACTGGCACATAATGCATCAATACATCGATATACGGTTCTTATATTGATTTCTAACTTTTCGGACATTTGTTTTGCAGTTACTTTGGTGCCTGAATTCAGCATCCATAGAATGGCTAACATATTATCGTTCTTTGGCATAACCTACATCCTTTGAAAAATATTATTAAATAAATCCTCTATCATTAATTAACTATACATTATCAAGCAAGCATAACTAAAGACAATGGGATCAGTATACCATTGATTAAAGGAAAATTTGATGTTACATTGTACAGTTTCAATGAGAAAACCAAGTTATATTGCATACAAAAGAAACCACAGGAAATCTTTCTCTCTGCGGTTTCTTTTGTATTATTTCCTCTAAGTTATTCTACCTTATCCAAAAGCCCGAGTATAAGTGTAATCGCCTCCGCCCGAGTAGCTGTCTGCATCGGTGCAAAACGATTGCCGCCTACACCGCCTACCAGTCCGGCCTCTACAGCAGAAGCTACATATGAAACTGCCCATGCCGGAACATCCTTGGCATCTTTAAAGTTTAGTTTTGCATTAGAATCAGTAGGGATTCCTCCTGCACGTACGATCATGGTGACCATCTCTGATCGGTTTAGTGTTTTATCTGGCCCGAAAGAACCATTGGCGTAACCATTGACAATGCCCAGGGATGCAGCTGCTGCAATGTACGGTTTGGACCAAGCAGGAATTTTGTTTTCATCCGTATATTGAACATTGTTGCTTACGTTATTCAGATTTAATGCACGACCTAGCATTGTGATGAATTCGGCACGTGTGACTTTCTGATTCGGACGGAATGTATCATCGCCATAACCATTCACGAATCCAGCTGCAAGCGCTCGATCAATGGCAGATTTCGCCCAGTGCCCAGCCGTATCTTTCATTGGTGGTGTGTTTTCACTATTATTATTATTGTTGTTTGATCCTGCCCCTGTCTCATTGCCGGGATTGCTTCCGTTGCCAGTACTGTTGTCAGGACGGTTCTCGGTTACTGTATCTCCAGCGTTTCCTGAGGAGTTATTCCCGCTGCTGGACCCGTTACCTGAGCCGGGATTTGATGGTCCCGGATTGGATGTACCCGGATCTGGAATCGTAGTCTCTGTTTTCTTCACAATACCAAACTGATCAATGATGAACGGAGTGGCCCCATTCACATTCTGATCAATTTCATACGTAATCGCCGTCAGTTTGCTACCATCTATCGTAATTCCCACAAAATTTTGGACCTGACTACGTTTGGGACGGCGGTTATCACTTGGGTCCGGGCCATATTGTGCCGCATGATTTTCTTCTGCACGCTCAAAAAGACTGTAGTAGGCCTCTCCCAGACTCGTGCTTTGATTTTTGTAATATACTTTTGGACCTGCTGTTGCCGGAATCAGATAGATTGTGCCATCGGGATTCACAGAGTACTCCATCTTCTGTCCATTTTGCATTTCCGTGACTATTTCTGGTTGACGTGCGCTCCCCTTCTGGTCAATCGGTTTGGTGCGTGCATAGATATGGTCATGCCCCTGAAGAACAAAATCAATGTCAAGTTCCGCCATGATCGGAGCAATCTTGGAGCGTACTCCATTCACTCCCATAATGTCAGAGTCTGTTGCATGGTTCGATGTTGTGAAAGGGCCTTTATGAATGTTGACGATGACCCATTCTGCTCCCTTTTTCTTGGCGGCCTGAACATCATCCTTCAGCCACTTGACTTGCTCTAACGAAAAATTGTCATACTCCGTTGAATCCTCATTGGAATTCAATACAACAAAATGTGCATTGCTATAGTCATAAGAATAATAAGCTCCTGTTTCTGTTGCCGAATTGACCGGAGGCTGTACATTAAAATGATCAATAAAAGCATAGTTTTCGTCCTCATGATTCCCGGAGGATGGGACAATGGTTGTATTCAACAGGCTTTCCTGTGAATGTCCGAGCAGCCAGTTCCATTGTTCTTCTTTGACACCTTTATCAACAATATCACCGTTATGCACAACGAACTGTGCATCCGGTACTGTAGTCAGCGCTTTGGCCAACGTCTCGGAAGACAGAATAGCCTCATCTTCTTCTTTCGCTTGCGTATCCGCCAGATCAATGAAAGTGAATTTGCCTTTTACTGGTGCTGTACGGAACGTACCTGTTGCACTCCATACTTGCTTGGTAGCATCGCCTACACGGAAGAAATAGGTCGTATTTGCTTTCAGATCTGTCGCTTCTGCTTTGTGCATCCGCTCGGTTGGAGCATTGGCAGGCTGAGCAGAACGTCCTTCAAATAATTTGGCTTGTGCGAAGTCAGGTGCTGCTGATGTTTTCTCCACGACTTGAAGGTCGCTTTGTACTAGTTTATCTGACGTATACCATGTGAACCCTTTGCTCTTGGTCGGATCTCCATGGAACGTTACCGTTATTTTGTTTATCTGTTCTGGAACAGGAACCGTATTCGTTTCTTTGAGAATTCCGAATTGATCTACAATGAACGGCTCTCCGTTATTGGTATGTTGGTCAACCTCATACGTTACAGCAGTAAGTTTGTCACCATCGATTGTGAATGAAACAAAATTCTGAACCTGGCCTCTGGCTGCGCTTGTAGTATCACCATACTGCCTTGCATGATTCTCTTCAGCACGCTCGAACAAGCTGAAATACGCTTCACCTAATTCTGGCTTTTGGTTCTTAAAATATACTTTTGCCCCTGCAGTAGCTGGAATCATATAGATTGTTCCATCTGGTTTTACTGCGTATTCGATACTCTGTCCGTTCAGAGTCTCCGTAATTTTGGACACATCTTCAGCTGTGCCATCACTTTTTATTGGCTTTGTCCGAGCATAGATATGGTCATGTCCTTGAAGAACCAAATCGATACCCAGTTCATTCATCAACGGAGCAATTTTATTACGTACACCGTTTGCACCAATAATGTCGCTGTCTGTGGCGTGGTTGGATGTCGTATACGGCCCTTTATGGATGTTCACGATGATCCACTCTGCTCCGGCAGCTTTTGCCTCTTCCACATCCTGCTTCATCCATGCCACTTGCTCGTTGGAGAAGTTGGCGTACTCCGAGGAATTTTCGTTGGAGTTCAGTACGATAAAATGAGCTTTGCTGTAATCATAAGAATAGTAAGTACCTGTTATTGTTCCAGCATTGTCTGGCTGCTTCAGGTTAAAGTGCTCGTAGAACGCATAATTCTTGTTCTCATGATTGCCCGCGGATGGTGCAATAGTCGTATTCATCAGACTGGATTGGGAGTGACCAAGCAACCAGTTCCATTCCTGCTCTGACGTTCCATTTTCTACAACATCACCATTATGAACAACAAACGCAGCATCTGGAACCTGGGTTAACGCTTTAGAAAGTGTAGAGCCAGATAGAATAGCCTCATCCTCTTCCTTAGCTTGGGTATCCGTCAGGTCAATAAACGTAAAGGCTCCGTTCGTGGGAGCTGTTTTGAATGTGCCAACCTCACTCCATATGCCCAGATCTTGGTCGCCAACGCGAAAATAATAGGAGGTATCTGGAATAAGATCTGTTGCTTCCGCCTTATGCACCATCTCTCCCGGAGAGTTGGAAGCCACGGATGAGCGTCCGTTGAAGCTTTGCGCTTGACTGAAGTCAGAAGCGGATCCCTGGTTCGGCAACACTTGAACAGTGCTTTGTGTGGATGCAAGAGGTGTATACCAAGTGAAGCCTTTACTCGTGGTAGCATCACCATAGAAGGTAACGGTTACTTTACTGATATCCAGTGATGGCGCTTCCGCCAATGCTTTAAGCTCCATGTCAAAATACAAATCTGAGCTGCTGTCGCTTTGTTGATGAACTTCAACCGCAATTTCGTTGTTGCCATCGTGCAGATAGGTTTTCAACGGCTCAGTCAGATCAATGTCCTCATACATTACAGGCAAATCTTGACTTGAAGTTGCTTTGGTTGAATACTGAATCTCGCTCTCAGGCATACCAAAGCGACGTATTTCCACACCGTTTACATAGATAACTGCCCCATCATCAATTCCGAACGTGCCGAGAATTTGTCCATAACCATTAATTTCATCCTTATTAATGGTTAGGTGTGTTCTTAAATAGGTCGTCCGGTGTTTTAACTTTTTGTCGTCACCATAACTCACTTCCGTTTTGAGAGGCCCGAAAAAAGAAGTGCTTACACCGTTACCGTTGTCCTTGTAGCCAAACGGGGCTGGGCCGATTTCCCATGATGAATCATCATATGAAGTACGCCATTGCGATTCCAGATTCTGACCCTGATCGAAGTATCTCCAATTGGCGTTGCGTTCTAACAGAATGTCAGGCTCAGATAACGAAGCGGCTTGAGCTGAATTGACTCCCCCAATACCCGCGAACCATCCGAATATCAAAGAAAGCGATAACAGGATAGGTAACATCTTTTTGTAGAAGTGACTGATCATAATTCTCTCCCTTGTCTGTTTGATAGATTGGCTTATGTAATTCCAAACAGAACTAGCATAACAAGAGGAGATCAAGGGTCCATTACTTGAATGTAAAACTTATGTAAAAAATTACATATAATATAATTCATATAAGTTCTAGCTGTTACAATTGGAGAGACATACTCCATTGACTCGTTCAGAACTAGAATATGTTTTTAAAGAGTAATAATCTTAACTCATCGAAATGAATGATTACATAAAATAACTTCCTTGGGTAACACTACAAACAAATTCTCCGGTTTGGAGTGAAGCCTGTGACGAAATCCGCATCAACAATCAGTACCTCTGAAGTTATTATTGTGGTTATTAACTCCATTCTTGGTGCAGGAATACTAACGCTTCCTCGTACGATTAGCAAGGCGGTAGAAACACCCGATGTATGGATCTCCGTCATCCTGGCTGGTTTGATCGTAACCATAGTCAGCCTGCTTCTTGTCACTTTATGTCGTAGATTTCCCGGTAAAACGGTGTTCGAATTTATTCCTGAAATCACAGGAAAATGGATTTCTTATCTAATTGGACTTTTAATTATCGTATATTTTGTTGTTCTATGTTCATTCGAAGTCAGAGTCATGGCTGAAATTACAAGTATGTACATTCTTGAGCGTACCCCTAGTTGGGTTACCATTATGGTCAGTTTGTGGATTGGTATTTACATGCTAACAGGTGGTCTTAAGGTCATCATTCGTGTCTTTTCAATCGTTCTGCCCGTTACGCTGGTGTTGCTCGGGCTTGTTTTCCTTTTGAGTACTAAAATGTTTGATATCACTAATCTCAGACCCATTCTGGGTGAGGGGATTATGCCTGTATTTAGGGGACTCAAGCCATCATGTCTCTCCTACTCCGGATATGAAGTTTTGCTCATCGTCACAGCTTACATGAAAGATGTGAAGGCGAGTAATAAAACTGCCATTTTCAGCATACTTATTTGCACAATTATATACATGGTCACGATTGTCACAGTTGTGGGAAATTTATCTTTGTCGGGTGTTGAGACGCGGATGTGGCCAACATTCGATATGGTTCGAAGTTTTGAAATTGAGGGGTTTCTTTTTGAGCGTTATGAATCGCTGTTCATTGTGTTTTGGCTGATGCAGATCTTTGCAACCTATGCTTTTAAACACTATTTTGCATCCATTGGTATTCGAGATTTGTTTCGTCTCAAAAAAATTACCAGAATACAATTTGCGATGTTACCAGTGCTATATTTGATAGCTTACTTGCCTAAAAACCTGGAGGAAACGTTAGCTTTGGGTGATTTTCTCGGCAATATGTCCATTTTTTTATTTGGTTTGTTACCACTGCTACTACTGATTCTTAGCTTTGTTCGTAAAAAAGGCGGGAAGCAAGCTACTAGTGGAGCCCTTAAGGCAAGCTGAATGTTTGGTTCTTATTGTATGTAGACAGTAAAAAAAAGCAAAAAAGCCGCTAAAATAGCGACTTTTAATGGGAGTATATTTTCTACATTATTTATTAAAAGTAACCTTTTCTGTTCCGCCTTCAAAAATGATGGATGTGTCTCGCGGCTTCGATTCCGCGATTTTACGGCCGCCTCTGAAGGAATAAAGTACGCCGGCTTGTTTGCGAACAGCCTCATATTCGTTCTCTGCTTCAAGTACGATGAAGTTGGCAGGTTTGCCTTCTTCAATACCGTATACATCCTCGATGTGTAACGTTCTTGCGCTGTTTTTGGTAATAAGGTCGATCGAATTCACGATCTGGTCATAACCAAGCAACTGCGATGCATGAATACCCATATGCAGCACTTGCAGCATGTTGCCTGTGCCGAGCGGATACCATGGATCGAAGATGTCATCGTGACCGAAGCATACATTCAGACCTGCTTCCTGCAACTCTTTGACACGCGTCAGTCCTCTTCTTTTTGGATACGTATCGAAGCGTCCTTGCAGGTGAATGTTGACCAGCGGATTGGAGACAAAGTTCAAATCGGCCATCTTCAGCAAACGGAACAACTTGTACGTATAAGCGTCATTGTATGACCCCATTGCTGTCGTGTGGCTTGCCGTTGTTCGTGAACCCAGTCCACGTTCGTAAGCTTCCTTGGCAACAACTTCTACGAAACGGGATTGCTCGTCATCGATTTCATCGCAATGGATATCGATGAGACGATCGTATTTTTCGGCCAGATCAAACGCAACTTTCATTGAATCAACGCCGTATTCCCGTGTGAATTCGAAGTGTGGAATGCCGCCGACCACGTCAACGCCCATTTTCAGCGACTCTTCCAGCAATTCTGCCCCGTTTGGATAAGAGTGAATGCCTTCCTGTGGAAAAGCAACAAGCTGGATGTCCATATATGGAGCCATTTCTTCTTTCACTTCAAGCATTGCTTTAACGGCGATCAAGCTTGGATCAGTAACGTCCACATGAGTCCGTACATGTTGGATACCCTGTGCCAATTGCCACTTCAGTGCCGTTTTGGAACGTGTTTTGACATCTTCATGTGTCAAGAAAGCCTTGCGCTCTGACCAGCGTTGGATGCCCTCGAACAGCGTTCCGCTTAGATTCCATTCCGGCTCGCCTGCGGTTAGCGTTGTATCGAGATGAATATGCGGCTCAATGAACGGTGGCAGCACAAGCGATCCGTTGACATCCAGGACTTCCTCATTGTCGGTCACTTCCAGCGATTGTGTGATTCGTTCAAACTTCCCGTTTTTCACAACAATATTCCATAGTCCTTCTTTACCCCGCAATTTTGCGTTCTGTATAATCATTTATTTTCCCCATTTCTTTGGATTCTTTCGCAGGAACAATCAGCATCAAGACGATATAGGCCACTGCTGTACCAAGCAGTGCGTTCAATGGTGTTACGCCAGGAGCCAGTTGGGCGAATGCCACGCCGATGGCCCATGCGACCATCGCTACCCAGTTTACGTTTTTGAAAGACATGTCGGCAAATGGCTTATAGTTTCTACGTTTTACAATGAAGTAATCTGCGATAATAATAGCCCCGATGGATGGCACCGCCGCACCCAGTACGTTCAGGAAACTGACGAAGTTGTTGTACATCCACATGGCGAATACGGTACCGACGATGCCGTTTACGATGACGAAGAATTTCTTCGAAATTTTGGTGATGTTGGCAAAACCAAGACCCGAAGCGTACAGTGCATTATCGTTGGTTGTCCAGATATTCAGGCCCAGAACGATGATTGCCGGGATGATCAACCCTTGCAGGAACATGACCTCCGAGATATCGGCCAGGTTATAGGCCATGGCACCAACTGCACCGAACAGAAACATGAGTGAGTTACCCAGGAAGAAAGCAATGACTGTTGCGGTAACCGCTTGTTTGGATGTCCGGGAAAACCGGGCAAAATCGGGTGTCAGTGTTCCGCCACTGATGAATGATCCAATACAGATCGTCAATGCGGCCGCCGCGGTAAGTGACTGTGTTGGTGTATATTCAAGCAACCCTTGCAGACCTCCCAGCGAACCTGCACCTTCAAACATGGAGTAACCACCGAGAATAGCAATTGCAGGAACTGCGATATAACCAAGAATGACGAGTGACTTCATACCAAAGATGGCTGATGCCGTCATGGCAAGTCCAAACACGATGATCAACAGGTATACGTTCCAATCCATAGCTTTGGCGACTGGAATCGCAAACATGGCTACGCCGACTCCGAACCATCCGACCTGTGTAAAACCTAGCAGGAACGAAGGCAGATACGACCCTTTTGCACCGAATGCATATTTAGCGAGCAAATGTGTGGACAGCCCCGTTTTGGCAGCGATATGTGCCAGTGCCCCTGTATAGATACCGAGCACCAGATTGCCTGCAAGCACGATGCCAATGAACTCCATGAACGTCAAGCTGACGCCTAGTGTCCCTCCTGCCAACATGCTTGCTGAGAAAAATGTGAAACCAAGCATGACGGATAACGTCTTCCAAAAGTGGTTTCTTTGCGCTTTCGGCACAGCTTGCCATGAAAACTCTTGATCTTGTTTGCTCATCAGAATACCCCCAACATAAAGTGTATCTGATACCAAAAAAAGCAGAAAAAAGAGGCTACTCGTCAAGTTATACACTGACAAGTAGCCTCTTTTTGCATCATAACCCGCGCGAAGACACAGAGCATTCCATTACGGAATATGCCCTTGATTCTCGCGTGATTATGAAATCCGCTGCCCTTGCCAGCCTCTCTGGACTGAATTAAAGGTACCAGTATTCAATTACATACTATTATTTTGGAAAAACCTGAAGTTGTCAATGTCATTATTATCCAAGGGTTATTAATTCCTTTTATAGCAAGCTGTTTTTGATCACGACTACTCTAATGACAGCGCAGCTGCGGATTGAAAATAATGCAACGAACAAATAGATGCACGCATTGACATTTGTACAAATAAATTCACTGCGTTTATTTCATTGTAAGCCGCTGAAAAGGCACCTATAATTACGTTGTAATTGATAATGGTTATCAATGAGAAAAAGAGAACTCAGGGGGAAACAATGATGAACAGTACAATTAAGAAACACCTATTCATATGGGGAGCAAGCTTCCTTCTTTTATCCGTCCTTGCAGCATGCAGCCGTTCGGAAAGCGCACCTTCACAAGAAGCTGTGAAGACCAACGAACAAACGACAAAAAGCTATACAACCCAAACAGACGAAGTGATTGAAATACCAACCAAACCACAACGAGTGATCTATCTTGGTTCAACACTTGGAGATCTCCTTGCAATGGATATCCCCGTCGTTGGAGCCAATCTGATTCATGCTTCGGAAAGCTATATTGTAGACCGATTAGAAGGTATTGAGGATGTCGGGAACCCTGGTGATTTGGAGGCAATAACGGCTTTGCAGCCTGACTTGATTTTGAATGGTTATCACCAAGATGCTGACCGGAACGCCGCTTTTTCGAAGATTGCGCCTACCATTCCGTTCAACTCGGCCTTACCATTTACAGAACGCGTCCGCGAGCTTGGCAACATTTTTGGCAAACAGGATGAGGCAGAGCAATGGATCAGCAGATTTGATACAAAAGCGGAAGCGATGTGGGACAAGCTGAATGTGGCTGAGGGCGAGACAGCAACCATCTTCTTGCAGTTAGGTAAACAGCTCTATGTGATGGGTAATCGTTCCTTGGGTGTAGTCTTGTATCAAGAGCACGGATTTGCAATTCCGCCAGCAATTCAGCAAAACATTATCGACAAGGACCTAACATTCGTCGAACTTTCGGAAGAACTAATGCCGGACTATGCAGGAGATCATCTCTTTGTCCTTACGCTGGATAATGACGAAAGTCGAGCTGAATCTGAACGCTTGTTACAGAGCACCTTGTGGAAAACGTTGCCTGCCGTTCAGCAAGGACACGTCTATACAGCTTCAGCCGAATGGAATACCGACAACCTGCTGGCACTAGAGCAATTGCTTGATGAATTACCGAAATGGATGAATCAACAATAACGCATAGATGATAACTTCGAAATCCTCCACCCCCTTTGGGCTATGGAGGATTTTTGGAGTTTGTAAACTTTTACTGCGTGTAATAAGGTCTGCAACGAAACATTCTCTAACGTGTAAAATGTGGTAAACTAGTAATTGAGAATTGTTATCACTAGATTGGAGTGCTCCCGAATGCAAATGGCTTCCCTATACATCCAACTGCAGCAGCATGATCTGCTTCAGCTCACACCACTACAGGAAACCAATCATCATAATCCATCAACCAAGAGCAAGGCTGCCAATGAATATACATTGCTTATTGCTCTGGATCATGGAATTCAGCTGTTAACAAACAATATTTCGAAAGATCTGAGCCAAGGCAGTTGTATTCTGCTCCCTACTCAGCAATCCTACATTCTCAAAACGATAAAAGAGCAAGCACTTGTAGCTCGGTATACCTTTCTTGCTTTTCAGGTGGATAAGTCGAATCTGCTCCCGGCTTGCCCTCCTCTTATTCTAGGCTTTCCTTACAGGCTATCTCTTTCTACTATAAAATTGGCGTTGGCAGGAGAGGACTGGATCTCTCCGTCGCCTTTGCAAACCAACAAGCAAAATCGGTTGCAGGAGACGAAATTTACGCCTACGCATCATTCAAAATCAGCGGTTACTCAGACCCGGCTGCAACTGATACTTAGCCTGATGGCTCAGTTAGAAAGCGCTGCTCCGCCAGTGCAAAATGATCAAGCGGTACAGCGTACACTCAGCTATATGGAGCAGCACTACAACGAAGATCTGACCGTAGAGCTTTTGGCCGAAATGGCCGGCATGGTACGATGGCAATATAGCAAATTGTTTAAGGTGATGACTGGCAAGAAGCCGACAGATTACCTGACAGAGCTTAGGGTCCAGCATGCTAAAAGGCTACTATCCAGTTCTACCGAGACCTTGCGTGAAATATCCCGACAAGTCGGTTTTAAGGATGAGTATTATTTCAGTCGGCGCTTTCATCAGCTCACAGGACACCCTCCACGGGAATTCGCCAATATACTAAGACGTACCAGGCAAAGAACGATCACCGATTCCCTCGGCAGGCAGATTTCCCTCCCTGATACGGCTACACGAATCGTGGCGACAGGTACCAATACCCTTGGAGAGTTGCTTGCTATAGGTATCCGTCCAGTCGGTGCGGGTATAACTACAATGAAATCACAAGTTATATATCGGAACAAACTGCTTCAGATCCCGGATATTGGACTGCAAGGCGCATCGGAACAAGTCTCCCTACTGAAGCCTGATCTTATACTGTTAGGCAACTATAGTGAGCAGCAGTTACCCCGACTGGATGCCATTGCACCTACCATCGTTTATCGCGAATCAACCAGCACTTTTGAGCGTCTTCGTTATATTGCGGATCTTTTCGGTCGAAGCAGAACGGCTGAACAGTGGATCGACCGCTATGAGGAAAGTGTCAGGAGGATACGGCGACAATTGGCGGATGATTATATTGCAGGAGAACGAGCAACTGTCTATCTGGTGCTGGGTAAGAACATATATGTTATGGGACAGACGGGATTTGCCGCTACCGTGTATGAATCACTTGGCTTTCGGCCCACCGAATCCGTAAATCAACTGATCATTAATGGCAGACCTTGGATACAAATTGATTACAATAAAATCACACAATACGCTGGAGACCGAAACTTCGTGATGATACCTCAGGAGGAGATGAATGTAAATATACCTTCTCCGCTACAAAGTTTGGTTGGCATGTTGGCACCCAGTAAAGTACATATAGTAGAAGCTGGCTGGAACTACGATGATCCCCTTACCCGTGAGAGGTTACTGACAGTTCTACCTTCGATTTTTGCTAAGGATGGACTCACACCTCTGCTAGCAAATGAAAAAAATAAACCGTGAAGCACGGTTTATTTTTTCAAAACATTTTCACCATCTTACGATATGTGTTCAACAACTTCTGGTAATACTCTTTCGTATTCCTTATACAAGACATAACGATTAACACCTCTGGAAGAGTTAAGTGCTTCATGAGCGTGCTGGATGGCGGTATCACGGTTGTTTGCTTTGAGTTCAATACCCGCGAGCAATGTTGATCTCATCCACTGTTTTTTAATGCATTGAAGTCTTTCACGCGCATCTTCACTTTTCCCCTCTTCCAAGAGTAGAATAGTTTCGTAATATGTACGGTAGTCCGATAAGCCGATATGAGGTACAGCTTGCCGAATGGCAAACATATTTTTGAGATGAAGACCATAAGCGGCATTAAACGAGGCCTGCGTCGACTTCCGCTTATATTTCTGCATAATCTGCTCCATCACAAGTTCTGCCTCATCATCGAGTCTGTTCGCAAGAACATAATTAATGTAAATGCCAGGTGTATTTTGCTGTTTGCGTAAGAAAATCTCCACACGGTCTATACGTTTTTCCAACGACAAAGGATAATAAAAGCGCAGCATAAACATGATAAGAGCGGCTATAAGCACAACCCCTAATGTCAAAAATAGTGAGTAATCATTCCAGGACATAAACAAAACAAAGACAAACACCGCCAAATAAAAGACGAATTCCCCCCAAGATTTCCTCATACCTATCTCCTTCTAATAGAAAAATAACCAGCAAGTTTATATTATATCAAATTTAATTCCCCTTTTTGTATAATCTTAGGAAACAAAGTCATGCAAAACACTCTATCCCGTTTTTAAATCAAGCCTGACTAGATTTACTGATACAACAAAAAAGCCGCTATATTAGCGACTTTCAGTTGAAATAATTAAATTTATTATTGTGCACTTAATAGCTCTTCAAAAGCTTTTATGTTCGTGTCAAAATCAGGAACGGTTTGAGTTTCTTCAGCAGATTTGACCAGTTTTACTACTAAATCATTATAAGGAGTCGCAATTCCGGTACCCTCTGCTCTGCTTGAAACAACCCCGTTAATATAATCAATCTCCGTTTTGCGGTTCTTCTCCAGATCTTGAAGCATGCTTGCTTTGAGCAGTCTGGAGGGCTCCATCACGTAACGTAATGTTTTCACCCGTTCAGGGATATCTTCTTCGCTGTTCAGTTCGAGTGAAGCGATGTCGAATCCATTCATTTTAACCAAGGTGACCCCATTGGCGCGAGCAACTTTAATCGTCTCGTCCGCAATATGAGCTGCACTTACAATGCCGGCTTCGTGATCGATAATGTCTCCGTATTCCCCATTCAATGCAGCGGACAAACCACTAAATGCATTGTTGATCAGCAATTTGGACCATTTGGTTCCAACCAGGTTATCGGAAATATGAGTTCCACCCACAAGGTCCAACACCGATTTCACGTGTTTAATTCGTTCGGTGATTTCACCATTTAATTCGCCAATCTGAAAAGCATACTGCTTAAATTGAGTGTACTCAGTTGTAAGACTTGATACACCTGGTTCAATGAATGTAGCGCCAAATTCAACGGAGCCAGCAATGACACGTTTTTCACCCACGATGGACGCGACTTTTTCTTCTGGAATCCCGTTCTGCAAGGAACATACCATACTGTCTTCTTTCAAGAATGGAAGTAATTCTTGAAGAGTGGAATCGTTGTAGAGTTGTTTGGTTAAAAGTAACACGAGGTCATATTGTCCTGATTTCTGATCAGGAGTAATGGCTTTTACTTTTGCCTGAAACTCTGTGGTACCCGTCACTTTAGCACCCGTCTGATTTAAAGCATCTACATGTTCCTGATATGCATCAATTAACTCAACGTCCATTCCACCATCCGCAAGGTATGCGCCTACGATGGTTCCCAAAGATCCTGCTCCTACAATTGCAATTCTCATTTTATTTTTCCTCCTTATTTCTCTTTCAGGTAGTTATATACAGGTTGTGCAGCGTTTAAGGTTAGGTTGGTAAGGATATGAGAAGCGGACACCACTTCCAACACAGGCAGATCTGCAAGAGGTGCCAACGCATGTTCGAACAGTTGAAGCCGGGCAGGTCCTGTCCAGGCCTCCTTCACTTCGATATCCGTAATTTGAGTGCGGATCAGATCACATATTCTTAAATTCCCGGTATAGTCGGTAGCAATCTTAATCATAAAATTAGGTCGGCATATTTCACGTTTGGCCAACTCTTTATCCATCTCCCCGTGCTTATAGCCCATCGTTGCCGTGGCTACACGCAGCGTCCCATAATCAAGTGTGCCGACAAGTGTATCTGAATCGGTATACAACTTGGGCGCACCCAGCTTTTTCGGATAGGCGGTGAGCTCTCGACCACTCGCAATTGCGGGGAAATTGTCTACGTACATTGAATGCACATAATCGCCTGCCTCCCCATTGAATTGCACAGGGATAACTTGTCCAGCTTCTGTATAAGCACCCAGCCCAGAAACATCCGGCATCCACATCACTTCGAATTTAACCAAAGGTTCCGTAATTTCCAGAGGTTCTGGTACGGCTGCCCGCAACGCTTTTTCATCGGTTCGGTAAATAATATTCAAGTATTCACGATTCACGAATTTGTACGGTGGCATTGGGTATGCCGGAGCCGTTAGGGGTGTATTCAGATTTTTAGCTATGTTATTCACATCGATTTTCATCAAAGACACCTACCTTATGTTTTGTTTCTATATAAGTTGAACTCAAGATCATTCACACTGACACTACGATGACAGAACAACCTTCCAATCGCTGTTATCCCCAGATTTTTCGATTCCCTTTTCTAAAGGTGAAAATCCGTTGATAGCTTATGCTTCCGATGTAGCTTTCTTTCAGAAAGCTTTTAGGCGATCGCTTTGCTTTTTCAGGTTTTTTCTGTCCTCTTCGTTATTGTGTAAATGAGTAGTTCAACTTATATAGTCATTTTTTGGTATTTTAAAAATTTGATCTGTATCTCATAAAAAAATTCTACATCAATATTTAAATTTAATATAATACATAATAAGTACTATATATATTTATCAAAATAAATAAGGAGTGCAGATAAATGGAATTGCTTCAGCTTAAATACTTTCAGACCGTTGCCTATACCGAACATATCTCCAAGGCAGCTGCGCAATTGAATATTGCTCAACCTTCCCTAAGCTTAACGATTAAAAGACTTGAGGATGAACTGGGCACCCCCTTATTCCACAGAAGAGGACGAAACATTCAATTGAATTCCTCAGGTGAGATTTTATTGAAGCATGTGAACAGGATTTTTATTGAAATTGAAAATGCAGAGATGGAGATTAAAGCGGAGGAACATCAGATTTCCAATATAATCAGGATCTCGATTACGAATACCCGATTCCTCACAGGTCTCATTAGTGACTATATCAACGGTACCCCCGAAACCAAGCTTCATCAGGGTATTGGGACACGCAGTGAAATTATTACAGGATTGAAGAAAGGCGACATGCATCTGGGCATTACGGGGCATCCGATTCAGGATGAGGAGATTGAGAGTGTTGTGCTTGTTGAGGAGGACATTGTTCTTGTTGTGCCCACGGATCATGCATACGGCGGAGAGACAAGCATTTCATTAAGTGTTGTTGCAAATGAGCCCTTTATTTCCCTTGCCGATAATAAGGAGTACAGCCAATTTACCACCATGCTCTGTGAAAAAGCAGGCTTCCTCCCCAATCATGCATTTGAGGTCGATTCTCATACCCTGCTTGAAATTATCAGGCTTAATCAGGGTGTTGCATTAATTCCGATCTCCGTATGTAGAAAACTAGGGTTACGTTATGTAAAAATTGCAGATGATTCAGCTATATATCCCATTAGCCTATCCTGGGTGAAACAAAAATGGTTATCTCCTGCTGTAAGAGAATTTCGTAATTTTATTACTTCGTATTATGAAGACCATGCTGGCTTGTTTAAAGTGGAATAGGATTTCTTTATACATGACAAACGATAAAAACAAAGACCAGGTTTGTTCCTTGGAAGGAACCGACATGGTCTTTTGTCGTTATCGTTCTTAGCTATACTGCAGTCTGTCCTTATACCAAACATCCGGAATCATCTTACGCTCCAGTTCCAACAATTCATGGATGATCTTGTCCGCGTCACTGATGGAACTCACGAGCGGGTCGGTGAGCATCGCCCTTCTCAGCTTCTCGTAACTCTGTTCCAGAACAGCCTCAACTGTGAGCTCATGCGTATCCAGTACAAGTTCTTGCATACCTCTAATTCCACGTGGCATCTCGCCTACATGGAGTGGCTTCACCCCATCCATATCTACATCGCACAGTAGCTCCAGGAACGAATCGGTATTCATATTGGTTACCGCACCTTGATTGAGCGTATTGATGAAGAATTTTTTGCCCAAGTTCCCCACCATATTCTCAATGATGTCAGTCGCATGATCCGGTCCGAAGGTGCTCATATAATCGGCAATCGGGATGTTCCCTGCAAGAAAGTCATCCACCTGACGCCACATTTCGTCATGACGCTCATATCTGTCCTCTGTCTCCCAGATCGATAATGGCGGAATGGCGTCCGCAGTTTTGCCAAGACCCTGCCAATACCGAACGTATTCCTTCGTATGCGCTGTGCAAGTGGGAATGATTCCAAAAATATCATACAGTTCATAGGTAATTGCATCGTTAAAAAGAGCTTTTGCACCGCGATCACCACCGTTATTCTCATCACCTGCCAGCTTGCGCATGGCTTCTGCAATTGTGGGCATCACATTTTTTCCTTCATACTCGGCTTTGAGCAGCCAAGTGAAATGATTGACACCAGCGATTCGAAAATCGAATCGCTGGTTGATCTCCTCAGTGAACTGGCTATTGTCTCCAATGATACCCGCTCTTACGGCGTAATAGGCTTTCTTATGCGGCATATGATGACTATCACACAGCGCAAACGATTTAAGCTTCGGAGCATATCGATGTAATGCGATGCCATGAACGGTAGACGGGTTAATATAATTGATCACCCAAGCATCCGGACACAACTCCTCAATGTCTTTGGCGCATTCCATAATAACCGGCAGTTCCCGCATCGCGCGAAAGATTCCGCCCGGGCCAATCGTATCGCCAGAACACATGCGAATCCCATACTTTAGAGAAACCTGGCAGTCGATGCCCCGATATTTCACCGATTTTTCCGCAAAGCTGAGCACAACGAAGTCGGCTCCGGGAAGCACCTGTCTTCGGTCCACTGAACCCTCAATCTTTAGGGATACGTTGTTCTCTTTGGCGACCATTTCCGCTAGTGTTACCATTTTAGAGAGCCGTTCCTCGTCCGTATCCACCAAAGCCAACGTTCCCTGATTCAAATATGGGGAGTGTACCATCTGCCAGATGGACTGCCGACCAAAAAACAGGCTGCCCGCCCCAATAACAACTACCTTTGGATGCTGTGTACTTGTAGCATTCATCAATAACCCCTCCTCGTAACGATATAAGTTCATTATAGGTGAGTGGGCTGGAATCGGAATGTGTGATAGTTTTCAATACATGTCATATCGTACGGTAGTTAACAAGAGATAATTCCTTTGATATGATATTGAAAAATAAAGGATGTCATAAAGTAGAGAGGAATGAGTTTGGTTAGATGCATGCAGGAACTATAAATATGAGTATAATCGACGAACTTTCGGAGTATATCACACTTCGCATGAGCTCTTATTTGGAACAAACGCACGACAGCAATTGGACGGAGCGCAAGTCTCATTCCGATTATGATCTGTGGTTCATTACAGCAGGCTCCGTGCAGATTACCATCGATGGAATCGAGCATATGGCGAACCCGGGTGACGTGGTGTTTTTTTATCCGGATATGCCCTACACTGCTTCCACTACCGGAGAGTTGTGCCGATTCGTATACATGCACTTTGATTTCAGCATCGCTGAGCAAAAGCGAATTCTCGGCGAGTTTCAACTCCCGGGCATCGTACCTGGCAATCTGATTCAAGAGGAATCAACGCTGTTCACCTCGTCCTATCAAAGATTCAAGCAGAGTAGCGGCGCTTCCGCCAGTCCACTTTACTTGAAAGCCTCTCTCCTTCTCGTCATCGCCAAAATTTTGGAATTACATGGGCAAGGGCTGTATCACGGTGAGTTTCTGAAAGACCGAAAACCGAGGAAAATTGAAGGAAGTCTGGAGGTTCTGCAAAATGTCTTCCCATACGTGGATGCGAATCTGCATCGTGCCATCCGAGTTAACGAACTTGCAGATATTGCCGGCGTCTCTGAGAAATATTTTATTTCTTTGTTCAAAAAAATTCTCGGTATAACACCTGGGCAGTATATCAATCAGATCAAAATGAACAGGGCCAGAGACTATCTGTATGAGAAAAAATATACGATCCAGCAAATTGCCGGATTTCTGGGTTATCCCGACCCCTTCACGTTCTCCAAAGCATTCAAAAAATTTTACAACGTACCTCCTTCCAAATTTGAATAACATGCTGCAGACAAACAAAGAGGCAACCGGTCGATCCGGCTGCCTAATAACTTGATGAATCCTTGGTTATTCAGGGTTTAGTTTACGTACAGGTCCCTTCAGCGTCCCTCATACTCAAACGGAGCTTCACTCGAATAAATGTCATGGAAAAATCCCTTATATGGTATATCCTCTTCCAGACATTTAATGAGATACAACAGTGCTTCGTCAGTTTCCGGTTCTTCGCCAGCACGCTGCATTTCCTCAAATTGACCTAGAATATTCTCCAAGAGAGTAACTTGAATAAATAAAGGCAGCTTCTCCAACATCGAATCTTCGATCTTGGTCTCGGAAGTATATCCAGCGAGGGCATTTTGAAAATAGTCATCCATGAACTGTCTGCGTTTATCCGCATCCGGCTCAAATTGAACCCAGCCGACTCCGTGTGTCCATAGATCGGCCAGATCATACATATACCAACCAAAGCATGAATTATCAAAATCATACACGGTGATCTGTCCGGTATCAAAATCGATCGAGTAATTTCCATCGTTATAATCAAAATGGATCATGCCGAATGTTTCCTGGTTTGTATCCAAACCTTGTAAGGTATTCAGGAGCTCAACCATCTTCTCTTTAAGCAAAGGGAATGACTTAGGTACCAAGTTATCGATATATTCACCGCTGTAATTGTCAATCAAATGATGCCGGCGATGGACGGGAGTGAACCCTTTCGATAGTTGATGTATTTTGCCCAGAATTTTGCCGCTATTATAATAGTATTCGGTAAGCGGAACCCCTTCACGATACTGATAATGGTTCTCTACCAGCAACTTTCCCTTGGCCTTCACAAACATACAGACAAAGAATGTATGCTCATCATAAGTGATCTCTTCTACCAGATGGCCCTTTTTCGAGTTGACCACATTCGAGACACTTGCACCGTGCTCAAACAGATACCGCACATACTCCAGTTCGGCAATGTAATCTTCCCGCTTTCTGTCAGGCAAAAAAGACACCCGTAGAATTAGCGATTCACGCCCCTCTCGCTCGCAAGTGTAAACAACATTCCGTCCACCCTCATGAGGCGGAATAAGCTGAATATTGTAACCCTCCAGATGAAACAGCTCGGGTACCAGCGCCAGTACATGCGTATTGCTAATGTTAACAGCTTCGTTAAAGTTAATTACGATCTCCTCCAGTAAACATTGTCGGGACAGTTTCCCGCATTGCAATGTCCACAAAAGGAATCCCTGTAACGCAAATATCCTTCTGTGAACCTAAAGCACAATCACCTTGTTAGACATTTGAAAACGCTCCTTTTTATTCAGATGGTTATATCTTAACCTTATTTTCCAGATTATTCTATTCCTTTTTCAACGCTGCAGCCTCGTAATAGTACCGAATCAAAATGTCCTGATCGTAGTTACCGAACCCTTTGCCAAACAACGTAAGTCCACCCCGCCCCGGGACCCCTTCTTCCGGCCTTAATCCAAACGTCCAGTAAGTGGAAGAATCCAGTTCCAGATCATGGATACGCACATCCGAGATGCGCTGGCTATCCATAAACGTCCCTTCTCCGTTAATGCGTAACACCTTCAGTACACCATACTGGTTGACGTCCAATTTCCACCATAGCGGAGTATGCTTGCCTTTCCGATCCCCAAAGTCCCCGGGGCTTGTCCATGTTCCCAAGTGATTGCCATTAAGTGAAAAGCGAATGTCGGAAGGCCAGTTTTCATTGACTTGAGGTGCTTCCGAACTTAGTTCGAGTGAAATTTCAATTTCCTGGAGATGCTGTTCTGTATTGAGATAATTGGGAATCTTATATTCCAGAAAACCTCGTGTCATCCAAAGGATTCCCGCGTTCACCCGATCCGGGTCCATGAAGCAGGCTGGTGTGTCATATTGTCCAATCATTTGCGTTGTTGTTGCAATGCCACAGGTGGGCCAAGCTTCGTAATCCGTATACTGACCAACCGGAATAGAGACTTCATGGTAAGGAGCATCTACTGGTTCAGGAGAAAGATTGATAGTCATAAATTCTTGCAGAATAAAGCAGTATTTATACGTTCCACCGTTCTCACGCTTCATGCGGCTGCCTACGATGCCCGCTTTCTGCAATTTGCTCACATGTGTACTAACGATGGCTTTGCTCAGATAGAGTTCTTTGGCAAGTGCATTGATATGCATTTCCCTGTTTTGCAATAATAAACGAACGATATTTAAACGGGCCTCGCTGGCGAGCGCCTCATATATGATCAAGGATGTGGCATCCGTGCCAAGCATCATGAACTTCACTTCCCTATCTCTATAGAATTCAATATATTATTGATTTAGGATTCGTTTTTTAGCGAACCCTTCGAAATAAACTTGCTCAATATAATAGCATTATGATACACATTAGATAACAAATCAATGAGTTGATTTTGCTTTTGTGCGAACTCAGCACGAAATAAATTTTCTTACACACCTAAAAATTAATTCTATGGAGGTTTTCTCATTGCTTACATCTAAAATGCTTATTGATAAAGATTTTCAGATTGCTGAAGTTGATCCACGTGTCTATGGTTCATTTATAGAACATCTGGGACGCGCCGTATATGGCGGTATTTATGATCCAGGTCATCCTACTGCGGATGCTCAAGGTTTCCGTCAGGATGCCATTGAAGCGATCAAAGCTCTGAACGTACCCATCGTTCGTTATCCGGGCGGCAATTTCGTATCCGGTTACAACTGGGAGGACGGCGTTGGTCCGGTAGCCGAGCGTAAACGCAGACTTGAACTGGCATGGTGGACGATTGAAACAAACGCGGTAGGAACAAACGAATTTGCAGATTGGGCCAAACTGGTTGGTACCGAAGTGATGATGGCTGTAAATCTGGGTACTCGCGGCATTGATGCGGCCAGAAACCTGATCGAATACTGCAACCACCCATCTGGCACATACTGGAGTGATCTGCGTATCTCTCACGGTTACAAGGACCCGCATAAATTCAAAACGTGGTGTCTAGGCAACGAAATGGACGGCCCTTGGCAGATTGGTGCAATGACTGCATATGAATATGGCCGTATTGCTAATGAGACCGCTAAAGCGATGAAATGGGTAGACCCTGAGATCGAGCTTGTGGCCTGCGGCAGTTCCAGCCGTGACATGAGTACATTTGCAGATTGGGAAGCAACCGTGCTGGATCTCACCTATGAAAATGTGGACTACTTGTCCCTGCATCAGTATTACAACAATAACAAAGACAACACGTATGACTTCCTGGCGACATCGCTGGATCTGGATCAATTTATTGATAGTGTGGCTTCGATCTGTGATTTTGTACAAGCCAAAAAACGCAGCAAGAAAAAATTGATGCTGTCTCTGGATGAATGGAATGTCTGGAAATCCATTGGCACAAGCCGTATGGAAGAACGGTGGCAGATTGCTCCTCCTGAATTTGAAGATGTATACACACATGAAGATGCACTAGCCGTGGGCTGTTACCTGATTACCATACTCAAGCACGCCGATCGTGTAAAAATGGCTTGTCTTGCTCAGTTGATTAACACCATTGCACCAATCATGACAGAAAATAACGGAGCGATCTGGTTCCAGACGACGTATTTCCCGTTCATGCATGCATCCAACTTCGGTCGTGGTACGGTGTTGCGATCCATCACAACTTCACCTAAATATGATTCCAAAGACTTTACAGATGTGCCTTATCTCGAAGCGATCAGTGTGCATGATGAAGAGAACGGCACGATCACAATCTTTGCGGTGAACAGACATCTGGATGAGCAGTTGGAACTTAACGTAGACCTGCGTTCCTTCGGAGAAACCACATTTGTGGAACATATCGTACTAGAGAATAACGATCTGAAAGCAACCAATACGAAAGAAAACCCACGCAATGTCCTTCCGCACAACGGCGGGCACACAACCGTGGATCAAGGTAAAGTGCAAGCTGTACTGAACAAAGCGTCGTGGAACGTCATTCGCCTCAAAACCAAACAGGCATAATAAATAATAAGAGCGGGATAGAATTTTCTCCTACTCTGCAACATCAGCATTGTTTTTCGCACCGCGTGCAGCTTCCAGCGCGCGGTGCTTTTTGCTGTATGAGGGTAGTCCGCCGAACTACACAGTTCCAAAGTTAGATGTTAGACGCGTATTTGAAACCTCATTTTTTATTCCTCGTAACGAACGAATTTAACGAATACAGGGAGTCTTATTTAACCCGATTCGGGCGGATTTTAATTCTAACGAACACAGGAGAAGTTATGTTGCAGAATCAGCCCCTTTTCAACACTATATCTTACATTATGCAGCGAATAGGGTTTGTCATATTCGTTAGAATTTTAATGGCTTGATATTGACCCGAATAAGGTTTCTGAGGTTCGTTAGCGCTGAGCAAGCATGCTATATTGAGCTGGTTCAAACTTCTTATACAGCATAAGAAATAAGCCACCCTCCGTTTGCCGTACGGAGAGCAGCTTGCAGTGAAGCATCTAGCGAAGAAGCTGAAACAGAACAGAGAAGAAGATAAGGAACAGATCAGATCAGAAAAAGATCAAATCACCCAACATACTAGCAATGCTTCCTTCCCAAATGCAACGAAGGTTGTGTTCTATTTCACGATTTTCATTTCAAGTATTATCCTTGTTGTGCTTCCTCTTCACCTTCGGCTTCTGCCGCAGCTTGGCTTGCTGGAGTCATCAGCCCTTGAACTGCCCCCATAAATGGCTGAATCTGCTTAATCATGCCATACCCCATTTTGACCACAGGTGTAAACCGCTGGATCATGCCAAACAACCGCATACCACCGCCTAACATACCTCCAATCGAGCCTGCACCGCCAAAGCCACCTAACAATGAGCCTAGCATAGGCATGAAAGATGATACCTGGGCTTGCCTAGACGTTGAGCGAGACATCGACCGGGATCGTACTTGCGACTTACGTGTGCTGTTCACCCGTTTACGGTTTCGAGCGGATGCTGTTTTTCTTGTAGCCCCTGCTTTAGGTTTGGTTTTGCGAGCACTGCCTTCAGATGAAGGTGCTGTGATTGCGGCCTGAGTAAGCTTTCCGCCCCCGGTAAGCACTACGCCTTCGCTGTTAACGCCAGAGATGTACCCGACGTACGTCTCGCCATTATGAAGAGTCACGCAGACTGGGCGATCCTTGAGCCGTTTCACCCGGACGTGTATTTCATTGGTTTTAGCCATGGAATTCACCTCCACTTGACTTGATCTACTTCAGTCTACGCAATGGGTGGACGACTTGCCTGTGCGAATAACACATCCGTGTTGCCTGCGGATATTTAAAATCCCACCGGATCGAGGCTCATATCAATATTGATAATAATCCTTCGGTAAAAATGTGCTAATTCGATTTCTTGTTTTTCCTGTCTCAGATATGCTCGATATACATCTCATTCAAGATATGACCCATACGATATGTGTGCTCTGCCAATTCAGATTTCACATATGATTCAATATCAGTCTTTTCGATATTGTACAAGATCTCCATTTCTTTAGAAAAAAGAAGGTGTCCCTCATTGAGTTTCTGTTCCAACGAGGTTATCTGTTTGGGTTTAAGATCACCACCAAGCACCTGCTGAAGTGCTTGCACATATGTTTCAAGAGAACGGGCTCCGACAATTTTCATACCCTGGTTCTCTTCATTCACAATGATAATTGATGGGAAACCTCTAACGCCCAAACTAGCGACACTCTCAAAGTCTTCCTCTAATAACTCTTGTGCAGATTGCTCTGCAGCCGCCTCAACCACTTCTTTTCCATTCAAGCCCAGTTGATTGACGATATCCGTCAGCACATCATCTTCTCCAATATTTCGATTAAATACAAACACGGCTTCACGCACACGTCTTAAGAAGTCCTGCTCTTTACCAGGGTGTGTACTCTGAATGACCTTAAATACGCGAGATGGCGGATAGGAAGAAAGTATTGGATTATCGTGCCATAAGGAACCGTCGATGGGCATACGTGAATGTTCACCCACTTCCTTCCAATGCTCTGCAACATCTGAAGGTTTCTGAATCCCGTTAGCGCCATCCGAGAAACCATTCCAGTTAGCCAGTAGCCCACCCATTTTAATTTGCAGCGTAAAATAATGACCGTATTCCTCAATAAACCGATGAAGCACAGGCTCAAGCGCCCAGCAGTGAGAGCAGATCGGATCTGTTGCGTAATAAAGAGTTATCCTTTTCTCAACGTGATTCAGATTGATTTCTTGCATCGCCTCTTCTTCGCTCACACCACATACGCCTGTTTCCAGATCACACATCATAGATTCGTTACTCACGTGTATCCCGCCTTTATATTGTCTTATGAATTGATTTTCTTGTGTTAGTTTGATTATAATGTCTACAATCTTCTGAACAAGTACGATTCTTTTTCTGACTTAGTATCAAAAAGTATACTATTGGAGGGTATCAAGTGAAATACGAGTTTAATTTCGATCAGTTATGTCCAGCGACTTATGCATTTCAGGTCATTGGAGGCAAGTGGAATCTTCCGATCCTGGCAATCCTCAGTGAAAATGACTGTATACGTTACAATGAATTAAAAAGAAGACTGCCTGGCATTACCGGAACGATGTTAACTAATTGTTTGAAGGATTTGATTCATTCCGGCATCGTGCATCGGGAGCAATATAACGAGGTGCCACCGAGAGTGGAGTATTCGCTCACAGCATCGGGTAAGGAATTAGTTCCCTTAATTGAATCCATGGTAATGTGGGGCCAGAAAAATATGACAGCAGGTGTGAAGGAACAAGAAATATAACACCTGGCCTAATGTAACCCCTTAGCCTAGATGTTCATTTCTAATCGCTCTGTACACTTTGTTCAACAACAAAAAAGGCTATTACACTGGACCATCATGTCCTTTGAAATAGCCTTTCCTTTATAAATACAAGACGGCCGCTTGTTTACGACGTGTGTACATCTAACTATTCAGGTCGTCATCTTCCTCATTTCCTAAATACATAACCGTTTTTTCTCCCTCAACCAATCTAATGATCTGCTTTCGTAATTTTGAAGGAAATAAAGGTAGTTCGTTTATATTTTTAATTTCGAGCCATTCATATTCCACTTGGTTTTCGTCACTTGGCAGAATAGAACTATCTTGGTCCACCAAACCTATGTACTCGCATAAAAAAACAAAATCTACACGATGAAGAGCTTCACCGTATACCCCTTCAATGACAAATTCCAGTGATAACGGTTCTACATCGATTCCGATTTCTTCCGCAACTTCACGCTTCACAGCATCCGTCAGCGTTTCGCCTGCATTCTGGCTCCCACCAGGCAGAATGTAGATGACTTCATCATTATCATCCTGCTTCATTGCAAGCATTCTCCCGTCTTTAATGATCAATGCTTTTGCAGAATTTCTAATCTTTCTCTCCATTGCTAATCCCCCATATATATCTGTATCATGTTGTTGAAGGTTGATTCCATTTAACCTCACGATCTCCATGAAGAATATTTTAACACATACATCTAAACAAATTCTGAACAATCAAATCAACTCACTCTTGGCGACCTCCATGAAAGCAGCCATAGACGGAGAGATCCATTTTTCCCGATGCCAGAGCATTTGCGCTGAAAAGGATACATCTGATAAATCCCACGGCAGAGCAACCACTTCCCCATCGCTCAACTCTTTCTTCAAAGCCATTTCAGGTAATAAAGCGATCCCTAGACCAGCCACAACACATTGTTTAATGGCTTCTACACTATGAAACTCCAGCTCTGTCAGAGCATCTGCACCTTTCTTCGTTATGGATTGGTCAAAATAAGTGCGATACGAACAGTTCTTTTCGGTCAGCAAAAAATGCTGTTTGTGGAAGTCATCAAGAACTAACGCGGAACGCGATGCTAACATATGATCGGGAGAAACCACCATTTGAAAGGTCTCATCCTTTAAAAACTCTGACTGAAGGTCTTTGGAATTCATAGGCTCATCCAATACAAAAACGACATCGGCATGCCCTTCTCTCAGACTCGATTTAAGCTCTTGCCCAGACAGGGGGCGGAACAATAACCGCACACCAGGATAGTCCGCTCGGAAGCGTTTGAACAAGGCTGGAAGAAGATATGCACACAGCACTTCGTCTGCTCCGATCACAACCGTTCCCGCCAATTCTCCGTGCTGACTGGATATGCACTTCGCTTCCTCTACATCGTTTAATATCTTAGTGGCGTAAGGCAGAAACTGTTGGCCAGCATCCGTTAACACAACCTTTTTGCCTAATCGATCCAGCAATTTCACCCCAAGCTCTTCTTCCAGCGATTTGATTTGCATAGTTATGGTAGACGGTACATAGCTCAATAATTCAGCGGTTTGACTAAAGCTGCAGGTCGATGCAAGTGTCCAAAAGGTTTTTAGCTGGCGTATTTCCATGAGTCAGGCACTTCCTAAGTTCAAAATAAATGAATGATATGTTCGATAACGTTTCGTTGAATTGATAATAGACGTATTGTAGAGTGAAATCAAGTTATTACTATTTTATAAGGAGAATCAATCTATGAACGATTATGAAACATATAACCTTGGAGATACATTACTTCAATCGGGACAGCAGCTCCCTCAAGCCTTCATCGCTTACAAGACCTATGGAAACTTAAACGCGGCAAAGGACAATGTTATTGTTGTCCCAACATGGTTTGCTGGAATTCACACAGATAATGAATGGTTAATTGGAACGGACAAAGCACTGGACCCCAGTCGTTATTTTATCGTTGTGCCCAATATGTTAGGTAACGGGTTATCGTCTTCTCCAAGTAATACCCCTGCCCCATATGATAAGAACAACTTCCCTATCATCTCCATGTACGACAATGTGCATGCCCAACATCAACTCATCACTCAAAAATTCGGTATCTCCAAAATCAAACTTGTTGTGGGCTGGTCTCTAGGAGCCATGCAGGTTTATCAATGGGGAACTAGTTATCCTGAGATGGTCGAGCGTATTGCCCCCTTTGGCGGAACGGCAAAGAGCAGACCCCATACACAGTTGGTATTCGAAGCAATGATCGCGGCGTTACAGGCAGATTCAAATTATGAAAATGGTAGATATGAACGCCCTCCGGTTGCCGGTCTCGCAGCGATGGGAAGAGCTTATGCTCCATGGGGGTTCTCTCAGACGTATTATTTGGAGAAATTGTATCAATCTGAGGGTTACGACTCCTTGAAATCTTATGTAGAAGATTACTGGGATCAGGTATTTCTTCCCTTCGATGCTAACGACTTGATTACCATGTTGCGTACAGGAATCTATGGAGACATTAGCGATAATCCCGTAGATGACGGCAACTTCGAACAAGCGTTAAGCAAGATCACTTCTCCAGCACTCGTTATGCCAGGATCAAGTGACTTGTTTTTCACGCCAGAAGATAGTGCGTATGATGCTAAGCATATGCCAAACGCGCTGTATCAACCTATAGAGTCCAAGTGGGGGCACTGCTTTGGGATCGGAGCAAACGAAGAGGATTCAATCGTTATCGATCGTCATCTAAAGCAATTTTTGGAGACATGAGTAAAAAAAGAAGGAGTACAAAGTAAAAAAAGTGCACAAAGCTCATTTATCTTTTCTCCGCTACGACTCAAAAGTAAAAAAAGATACCGGTTCTCGTCAATAACCTTTATATCCCGTTCCCCCCTTTCTCGTTTAGAATATTTTCAAGTAAGCGTTATTGAAATATGACTGATAAGGGGGAAAAGAAATGAACAAGAAAACGAAAGCCTTAGTCTTGTCTGTGTGCATGTCAACCTTATTACTCGCAGCCTGTAGCAATGGAAGCGGTGCTGATAAAGGTTCAACAACGGACACGGATTCCAACGAGGCTGGAACGACAACCATTCATACCGTAACATCAGAATACTCTTCTGCAAAATATCCAAAGGGCGACGATATCACCAACAATGTATGGATTAAGCGATACAAAGAGAAGTTTAATATCAACGTCAAAACAGACTGGGTTAGCGATGAGTACGATACAAAACTCAATTTGGCTATCGCATCGAACGATCTTCCTGACGTATTCAGAGTTAATCCATCACAACTGAGACAGTTAGTCGAAGCAGATATGGTCATGGACCTTACCGAGGTATTTGATCAACACGCTTCAGATCGCCTCAAAGGTTACATGGAAGCAGATGCGGACAGTTACGAGTCTGGAAAGAAGGACGGTAAGCTGTACGGGATACCACAGATGCACTGGGGATTAATTGAACAACCAGACTTCATCTGGATCCGGAACGACTGGAAAGAAGAATTGGGAGTCCAAGATCCGAAATCTGTGGAAGACATCAAAAATATCGCACTAAAATTCATGGAAAAGCACGGTGGTTATGGTATAGCGGTAGACCAATCGTTGGATTACCTCAACTTGCTCGCCATTGCATGGAATGCGCATCCGGATATGTGGATGGAGGATAGCAATGGAAAACTCGTGTACGGCTCCGTGCAGCCTGAGATGAAAAATGCGCTGGCTGAGTGGTCAGAATGGTACAAGCGAGGCATCATTGATCCGGAATTTGCAATCAAAGACTTTAATGCGATGAACGCGGACATTGTAGCCGGCAAAGTGGGCATGCAGCCTTATTACCAGTGGTGGGGTTATAATCCGGGTGTCGATACGGTATCTAATCTGGGTAAGGACGCCATCTTCTACCCTTATATCATCCCTACCGTTGATGGGAAAGAAGCCAAACAATCCATTTTCTTCGCCAACAACAATTATATCGTTATGAAAAAGGGATTTAAGAGCCCTGAAGAAGTGATCAAAATTTTGAACGACTATGCTTATATTGTGGATGAAGGCAATGGTAAGGAATCCACAGAAACGTTATCCGCCTTGCTGGACAACGATATTGCCCATGTTGTTGGAGCGTTCCGTGTACTTAATCCGAATTCCGATTACGAGCAATTTGAGGCGGTCTCCGCTGCCCTTCAATCCAAGGATACCAGTGGGCTCACGACGTCGGGTATGTGGCAAAAATATAACAACAGTGTGGAATTCATGGAGAATGCAACCCCAGGAGCAGTTGGTGATTATTTGCAACAAGGGGCTCCAAAGAATGCGTATGGTCTTGCCAAGAAAGTACTGGACAGCGAGAACTATACAAAGACGGCCTTATGGGGTGTTACGCCAGAAATACTTTCAAGCTACGGCACAACCTTGGATGATATCCTGACCGAAGGTTTCACCAAGATCATTATGGGTAGTGAAAGTATCGATTATTTCGATGTTATTGTCCAGAATTGGCGTGCAGCCGGGGGCGATAACGCAACTCAGGCAGTTAATGAAGCCTATGGGAAGAAATAAACTCGTTTGTCACATAGAGGGGATGAGGGTCATCTCTCCCCTTTATTTGATAGCGATTACATTTGGCGCACAAGGAACGGAGGAATATGAATGTTGAGAAAATGGAAGCAGCAGAGTCCTTACCATCTCATGTTGATTCCAAGCCTGGTCTTGGTCTTCATCTTTTGTTACATCCCTTTCTATGGACTTATTATTGCGTTTCAGAAGTACAATCCGGGCCTCGGCTTCAACTCGCCATGGGTAGGATGGGATAATTTTAACCACATATTTAATCAGCCGAACTTCGTAAGAACGATCTGGAATACACTGTACATGTCTGTCTTCAAGATTATCGGTGGTATAATCGTGCCCGTAATTTTTGCATTACTGCTTAACGAGGTACTGCACAGTGGAATCAAACGTACATTTCAAACCCTTGTCTACATTCCGAACTTCCTCTCTTGGGTCATTATGGCCGGCATCATGCTGGATATCCTTAGCTCCGACGGCATCATCAATACATTTCTAAGTGTATTTGGTATTGCACCGATCTCCTTTCTTGGCACACCCTCTATTTTTCCTTGGACGATGATTGTAAGTGACATATGGAAAGGCTTTGGGTTTGGCACGGTTGTTTATTTGGCAGCCCTGACCAGTATTGATCCCGGACTTTACGAAGCCGCGGTGATCGACGGAGCCAAACGCTGGAAGCAGACCATCTACATTACATTGCCTCTCCTCATGCCAACCATTGTTTTAATGACCGTACTTTCACTTGGAAACGTACTCAATGCTGGCTTTGACCAGATCTATAATCTCTACTCCCCTGTTGTCTATCAGACCGGTGATATTATTGATACCTATGTCTACCGTCTGGGAATTCAGCAGGCACAGTATTCAATTGGTACCGCTGTCGGGTTATTCAAATCGATCATTTCCAGTGTTCTGGTTGCCGTATCGTATATCTTGGCTTACAGAGTGGCTGGTTATCGTATCTTCTAAAAAGGAGGAACTCACATTATGATCTATGATAAAAGTATGAGCAGGCGTGTATTTCTTATCATAAACTACACCATATTGCTTCTAATCTCTCTCCTATGTATCCTGCCGTTTATCAACCTCCTGGCTGTTTCATTCAGCAGCAGCGCGGCTGTATCTGCGGGGAGTGTTACGTTCTGGCCTGTGGAATTTACGACAAAAGCCTATGAATTTGCATTAACTGGAGGATCATTTTTCTCCTCTCTCTGGGTAGCCATTCAACGAACCGTTATCGGAACGGTGGTGAATCTGGTTCTGATCGTACTCACGGCTTATCCCCTCTCCAAATCAAAACAAAAATTGATGGGGCGTAATATCTATATGGGATTTTTCATAATAACCATGTTATTCAGCGGAGGTCTAATTCCAACCTATCTCGTGGTCGTCAAAATGGGACTGATCGATTCCATATGGTCTCTGATCCTGCCTGGGGCCCTCCCCGTATTCAGTATGATTATCCTCATGAATTTCATTCGGGGGCTGCCCGAGGAGATTGAAGAATCAGCCATTATCGATGGTGCTGGGCCTGTACAGGTATTGCTTCGTATTCTACTCCCACTTCTCAAGCCCGCTCTCGCTACGGTTGGTTTGTTCAGTATCGTTGCCCACTGGAATTCGTGGTTCGATGGCATTATCTATATGAACAATCCAGACAATTATCCATTACAAAGTTACCTCCAGACCCTCCTGCAAAGTTTTGAGCAAATCATGCTGAAATCTGGGTCAGATTATACGCAGCTGTTGTCCATGATGAACGCCAGAACGGGGCGCGCCGCTCAGATGTTCCTGGGTGCCATTCCGATTTTACTCGTGTATCCGTTTTTACAGAAATATTTCACCAAAGGTTTGGTGCTAGGTAGCGTCAAAGGGTGAACAAAAGGGCTTGCAGTCCATACTGCGAGCCCTTTGTTTATATCTAAACTTATTTTTATGATCGCTGTATCGCATTATGAGATACGTAAATGAAAGCATGTATGACTATTTGGCTTCTATGATGGCAGGCAGCAGAATGGAGAAAATGGTACCTTCACCTATTTTACTCTCCACCTGTATTCCATAGGGTTTCCCAAAATGAAGTTGAATCCGCCGCTGCACATTATGCAATCCAATCCCATTCGTTCCCGTACCTGCACCGGACTTCTCTTCCATTAAATTCTGCATCGTATGATGATCCATACCGACGCCATTATCGCAGACTTGGATTACAACTTTATTCAGCTGTGATTGAATCCGAATGGTAATGATTCCGTCTTCTTCGAGTTCAGCGAGTCCATGAAATATCGCATTCTCCACAATGGGCTGTAGAATCATTTTGGGCATGCGATAATCCAGCAGTCTATCCTCAATCTCATACCTCATCTGAATACAATCATAGTACCTGACATTCTGGATCGTTACGTAATTCGTTATATTATCGAGTTCCTCACGAATGGTTACGAGGGTTCCATCGGATTTTGTTGCATAGCGGAGCATCGAGATTAGTGCATCGGTCATTTCCACGATTTTATCAGCCTGCTGCATCGAGGCAATCCATTTCACCGACCCAAGGGTGTTATACAGAAAATGAGGCTTGATCTGGTCATGGAGCGCACGCATCTCGGCCTTGGCTTTCTCTATTTCTTCCTGCTGCATCCGCTCGACCATTCGCTTCAATTCGTGTGACATTCTGTTGAATCGAATGGATAAATGTCCAATCTCATCTCTGGAGCCAATAGGTTCAACTTGTTCAAACTGACCTTTCTCGACTAGAGCGATATTCCGTAGCAGTTTTTTAATGGGAGTTGTGATCACATGAGATAAAAAGATGGATATTACGGCAGCAAAAAGTACAATGACGATGGCAAGCGTCACCAGATTACGGCCCAATATTTTGCCATCAGCAGTCAGCTCATCCAAAGGCATATATAAGTACGTTGTCCATTTTTGCTGACTAAGGGGACTGGTCACCACGACATTTAGTGATTCAGGTGGACGAACGTTGTCCCGGAACAGTGTCCCGATTAATCGTTCGTTCACGTTGTATACGATTTTGTCATCCTCATCAACGATCATGAATCTGGAGCGCAGCCCTTCCTGCAAGTTTCGATTGACGATTTCAATGAATTTGATATCAATGCTGACAACGATCACGCCAAGCAGTTTTCCACTAGTCACATCATGAATTTTACGAGCGTGTGACACTGCCAGTATTTTATTCTCCAATTGCTCGTCAATTCGTGTAGTGAGTGTAATGGTTCGATCCTTATCATGCATGAACTTTTTAAACCACAATTCGTTTGCTACTTTGAAGTTTGGATCAATGGGTTGATGTGGACTGACAAAAAGGTCTTGACCCCCGTTCATATTGTAGAGGTAAATGGAGAATACGCGATCTTTCATCATGATATAATTCATCAGAATATTGTATGCGGCAATCTCATGTTGTTCATCACCCTCTCGCAGGAAATCCTGGATCGGAAAACTCCCTTCATGAGTCGCAGACAGATTGTCACTAAGCCCATTGCTGGCTAGCAGCGAAATTTTCTCAATCTCCTTGAGGAACTCGTCAATGCGAATATTCGTTTGTTTGGCCAGATCGTTTAGCAACGTTGTATAGTTCTGTGCCAACAACCGCTCTGAGGAGTAATACGAATTGATTGTCATCACCAATACCGGAAGGATAATGACCGTCATACAGATCACCATAATTTTGTACTTGATTCGGAAGGGCCGAACATGCTTCATATGCTGCACCTCTATTCACCGATTACATTCATCCCTGCTGTAATTCTCGATATTCCTCCGGAGTGACCCCTACCGATTTTTTGAAAATCTTACTGAAGTACGTGTAATTATGGTAGCCCACCTTTTCTGCGATTTCATACACTCTCATTCCTCTGCTCAACAGATACGCCTTCGCATGTTCAATTCGAACTCGGGTCAAGTACGTAATAAAGTTCTCTCCTCGTTCCTGTTTGAACACACGGCTGAGATACGACGGATTCACACTGATTTGGCTAGCGATACTTTGCAGTGAGATATCTTCCGCATAATACTTGTCGATCAATTCAGTGGCGAGATCGGTGTAGGTGCTTTCCTGTTTGGTTTGGGAATCGGTTTGGAAGTAATACGCAATATGAGCAAGCATATCTTGGTGGATATCCTCCCAATACTCCCCCTTTAGAACGATTTCATAGGGTGATTTCTCTGTTAAAGAAGGTGCACCTCTTTCCGTAGCTCGGGATAGATGGGAATGTATCGTTTCCATTACCATGATATATTGCTTGCGAATGCTATTCTCATCCGCTCGTAGCTGTTCCAGATTGGATCGGATTCCTTCAAGGAACTCTTCCGCCTTTTGGTTGTCTTTGCTTACCCACAACTTCAACAAATCTCGTTCTTGTTGCGGGCTTAAAGCCCCCTTAACTTCATGTCGATCTGGGGATTGAACCATATCATCGTAATACAGCACCTGGTTGCTTCCTGTGAAGAACCCCTGTTCTAGAGCCGTTTCTGCCTCTTGGCAGGCCTTCCTGATGTGAAGGAAACCGGAAGTCATTCTACTTACCCCAGCCGTGAGCGACAGATTCATAAAATCCTTGATCGAAGACAGCAATTTATTACATAGTTTATTCAAGTCGGCGTGTACAGATTGGCTCTCAGGAAGTACATTAACGATCACCCAATATTCAGAGGAACTTTCAACAAAAATCTCTTTCTCCCACTTCGATGGAATGATCTCTTCCATAATATTAAGAATCGAAAATCGGAGCAGCTTTTCCCCCTTCTCAACATATTTCCGCTTTGCATCCTCGTAATAGTTCACGATGAACTTCATGACAACCAACTGGTCCGAACGTATACGAAAATGCAGTTCTTCCGCTTTGGTGACGATATCCTCCTCACTAATGAATCCGCTTACAATATCTTGAAAGAAACTATCCTTTAGATATCTTAGGCTCTTGTAATAGTCCTGTGTTATAGAGGGTGTGTTGGTTGGGTGAACATGTTCACTTTGCAGTTTCTGTCCAACAGTGCTCAGGAGATCAATAAGGGAGGATTCGGTGATTTCACTTTTAATCAAGTAATCTGAAGCGCCAAGTTTTAGCGCCTCTTTCACATAATGAAATTCGTCAAAATTACTCAGGATGACATACTTACAGGTTTTCAGTACGCAGGAGGCCTCTTGTATAAGCTGTAGCCCATCCATAATCGGCATCTTGATATCTGTAATAATTAGATCAGGCATCACTTCAAGCGCAAGGCTTAATGCCTCTTTCCCATTTCCCGCTTCACCAACAACATAGAAATTGTACTCTTCCCAATTCAGCATGGAACGAATTCCAACCCGCATGAGCAATTCATCATCTACGATCATCAGTTTATACATGCGTATCCCCCAACATGAACCATTTTTAGATATTTTACCATTAAACGAACTCTTGCAAAGATGTCTAGCGAACCTTATTGCATGGTAAATATCATAAATTCCACTTTTACAGAACGTATGTTCCTGTTATAATTAGATTATCGTATTTAGTGCAGTATACAACTCCCACCTGGAAAGGATACATATCATGAATTTATACAAGTTTGAATTAACGGTGAATGGATATCTGTTACGTGTTCATTTTAGTGCATCAGAGGAAAGTGGACTGAAATGGTGCAAACGAATTGCTTCTGAATTCCAAAGTAATGTTGCCAACCTGGAGATTAAAGTTGATATACATAAAAAGCAAAAACAAAAAAATGCATGGGAATATCACGGTAAGCCGTATCTATATGATCGAACATTGAGGAAAAAACCACTTGCGAAGAAAAACAAGGCGTCTGAATCATCTGCTGTTATGTAAAAATAAACTTACATTGCGACTTAACTGTTATTCTCAATGGATAGACAAAAAGACTAAAGAACGGTTCACTGATAATAACAGATAACATCAGTGACCGTTCTTTAGCCTGTTTTAAAAGTACTACTGACACTACGATCAGGACTGATCTTACATTTTTACGCCCCGGCGTCTCCAATCATTTGTCGTTCAATTTGTTTCATTTCATAAAAATAGCCTTTTTGCTCCATTAGCTCTGAATAAGAACCCGATTCCACAATCTTGCCTTGGTCCATGACCACAATCCGATCCATCTCTTCCAATCCGGTCAGCCGATGGCAGATCAGGAGAAATGTATCTTCGGATGCTTGTGCAAGAAGATGCTGGAGCACATGTTTCTCTGTGACGTAATCCAGCGAAGACGTGGGTTCGTCCAGAAGCCATAACCGTCCTTTGCGCAGCATGGCCCGTGCGAGAGCCAACCGCTGCTTCTCACCATCCGACAGGTTCTCCCCTTTTTCATACACCAAATCACTCAACAACTTATTGGGCAGTTGTACTTGATCCAGCACAGCCGACAGTTGTTCATCCGAATGTTCTTCTCCATTCAGCAACAGGTTGTCCCGGATGGTTCCCCGGAAGAAATGACTTTGCTGCAACACAACATTTGCCCTTTGCCAAATACTCTCCTCATTCAGTTCCTGCACCGGAACATCGTTTATCCGTATATCGCCAGACGTTGGTATACGCAGCTTGAGTAACAGATCAATAATCGTTGACTTACCTGAGCCGCTCGGCCCGACAATCGCTGTTTTGGAGCCTGCTGCAAGTTGCAGAGATAGCTCCCTCAGCGCCGGTCTCCATTCCCCTTCATATTGGAAGTTAACACCGGATAGTTCAATCGAAACCGCCTGATCGGCTGAAACTTCACCGCTTGGCTGTACAGGTTGTACATCGGAGGTTGGCACCGTTTCCGCCAGTCGCTGAGCGGCGTGTTCACTGTCCTGCTTATATAGAGGTAATATAGCCATTGCCGCAGCTTCTTCGAACACGGTCTGCGTAGCCAGGATCAGCATGGCGAGGAATACACCCGCAAACGCTCCATTCACAATTAAGAAAGCGCTGAGTGCTAGCACTCCCCATGTAACAAGATACGTCACAAAAACGTGCATGGATTGCCCGCGCAGCAAGTGCGAAGCGGCTTGCCTCTGTTCCGTTGCCAATGCAGCGGAAGCCTGCTGAAGCTGCTCTTCGCGCTGTTCCAATTGGCCGTATACTTTCAAATCCCTGAAACCATACAATACTTCGGTTACTTCCGTGGACAGCAAGGCACGTTGCTGGCGGACACGTCCGTGTATTTTTCGCTGACCTAACAAGACAATACCTGGTACAACAAATGCCGTAATCAGCATACCTAGTACTAACAAACATGCAATCCAGATCGAAAAGGCCGAAGTGAACAGCATGGTAGCCAAAAACACCATAACGACCATGATGGGTGGATACGCGACCCGCAAAAAGTAATTTTGCAAGCTTTCCACATCACCCACGATCCGCGCAAGCAGATCCCCGCTTCGGTTTTTGTTCAATATACCTGGCGTTACCGGGATCAGTTTGGCAAAAAAGGATGTCCGCAAACGGCTCAGCATGGAGAATGTTGCTCTGTGCGAATACAAGCGTTCTCCGTAGCGGCTCGCCGCTCGAAGGAAACCAAGCAGTTTGACCATGGAGGTGAGTACAATTAAGGTGTACAGCGGTGGCGCAAATACCGTTTGCGATATCATGTAACCACTCGCGGAAAAGAGAGCTACACCTGCTATCCCGGCGATAAATCCGCCCAATAGCGAAAGCAAGATATCCTTGCGCTCCTGAATCATCGCTTTTGACAGAATCGTCAGCTCATTCATGCTAACCCTCCTTTCCGTTGTACATCAACCATCTCCGCATATTGAGGTAGGCGCGCCAGTAGCGCTTTATGATGTCCTGAATCCACCAATACCCCATTGTCCATAAACAAAATGTTGTCCGCATGTTGAATTGTATATAAACGGTGTGCCACCGTAATCATCGTTGCCGTTTTGGCTAATGCCGCAATGGATTGTTGCAATACCCGCTCGGTGTGCAGATCCAGCCCTACTGTGGGTTCGTCGAACAAAATAACCGCAGGTCGCTTCAGAAAAGCACGTGCCAAAGCAAGTCTTTGCTTTTCCCCACCAGATAATCCCCGGCCACCTTCACCAACAAACGTATCTAATCCCTGCTCCAATTGTGCAACAACGCTAGCAAGCCCTGCTTCCTCTGCAGCCTGCTCAATTTCAGCTCTGGAGACGTTCCGACCCGCGCCAATGGCGATATTTTCGGCAAATGTACCTGCAAAAATATACGGATGCTGTGTAATGTAGCTAACACGTTCAAACCATGCAGCCTCATCATGTTGCAAAAGCTGGCTTCCGTTAACCAGAACCGCTCCAGAATCTGGTTTCAGCAAACCAGCAATGAGATGAAGCAGCGTGGTTTTACCTGAGCCACTTTTGCCTACAATAGCGATCTGTTCTCCCGGTCCAATCGAGATCTGTCCTGTCTCAAGTCCAAAGGAATCAGATTTGTACTGGAATCGGACATCGTTCAGTTCAATGGTTGGTGGCATTGTTATCAACTCGGCGCGAGTTGTACGAAGCTCTTCCGTCTTTGCAATTGCATCGACATCGGTTAATTCGCTTTGATCCGGTCCTTCTTCAGGCTTCGTTTGTGTGCTCTTGATACTTGTTTCCTCAAGCATTTGTTCCACCTTACGAATGGCCCCCATACTGGTTCGCCCGCTGTGAAAAGCCGTTCCTGTATTCTTCAACAGACTGTAAAACTCAGGGACGAGTAGCAACACAAGAAAGGCCGTATGAAAGGTCATCGATTTGAAAACGAGTAATTGGATAGCCAGTTCAAGCGCAACAATACCAATGCTTAACATCACAATCGATTCCAGCATAAACGTATTTGTAAATGCAATTTTCAAAATGCCCATGGTGGCATCACGATATCCCAGACTGCTGCGTTCAATCTCCTGTTGCTGACGTTTAGCCCGTCCGAATATTTTCAACGTAACCAGTCCTTGAAGCGAATCCAGAAATGTACCGGAAAACTCAGCCAGTTGCGCGTATTTTTCTTCTGATTTGTTTTTCGTTTGGAGCCCAACCAAGATCATGAACAGCGGGATAAACGGTGCCGTAAACAGCATAATCCAGCCTGTGTTGGCGTGCTGCGTAAATGTAACAACCAGAATCAGAATCGGGATCATCGCGGCTTCCATCATACGCGGCATGTACTGACTGAAATAACTGTCGGCTTCATCCACAGCATCCAAAGCAACACTGACCTTTCCTCCCGTCTGTCCACTCAGGGTTGAAGGCATGGAAGCGCGGGTCAGCTTCTGCAATACAGATGCTCGCATATTCGTCTTGGCGCGTGCTGCCATATGCAAGCCCACTTTCCCGTTTCCATACGACAATAGTGCACGTACAGCCATGACAGCCAGCAATAGGCCCAGTAACAGAACCACGGATGAAAAGGAAGCTTTCTCTACAAAGATTCGCTGGACTGCTTCAGCCACCAAGGTGGCCTGACTTATTATAGCTACACCAAGCGCCAGCGATATGATCGCAAGGAGAAGCCTGTTTTTTCGTTGTAAAGACATTTGCTGCGAGATCAGATTGGATTTGGCTCTCCTCTTCATTGAACGCTCCTCCTTTATTTTTTCCCTTTCACATAATCCGCATCAAACAGGAACAGTTTGAAGACCAGAATCAGAGAAGGAATTAACAGGCACAGCCCTCCGATAAACACAACGACTAGTGCAAAGCCCATTGCAGGTGGTGTGGCGCTGCTCTGAATGGTGATGTATGGATCAAGAATGTAAGGATATTGCCCAATCCCGTAAGCGAAAAAGGCTGTGAGAAATTGCAGCATGATGCATATAAAAGCTAATCCGTAACGCCGTCCGTTATATAACAGCCACATGGCAATCATGAAAAATGCAACGGATAGCGCCAGTAGCCACCATAAATCCATCATATTTTGAAAATGACGCTCATTGTGTTGACCTAAATATATAAATGCAGTCAGCGCGAGAATAATGGTCGGTGTGCTCCAGAACAGAGCATAGTTTCGCATTAGCTTCAATGCCGAATGATCCTCTGCCCGAGAAGCGTAAAATGTGAGAAATGACCCACTAATGAACAATACGGACACGATCGCCAGTCCAACGATGCTCCACGATAATGGATTCGTAAATAGTGCCCAGTAATCCAGGGAAACGGTATCCCCCTGCTTCAAAATAAAGCCACCTTCAGACAGGGTCAGTGCCACTGACAATGACGCTGGAATAAGCAACCCGGTAGCTCCGTATAAAAACAGATATACGACGTTATTTTTGGAACCATAATTCTCGAAAGCATAGAACGACCCACGAATGGCAAGTAGAATGACGGCAATACTTCCTGGAACAAGCAGCGCGGAGCCATAATAATAGGCCGTGTCCGGGAAAAATCCGACGATACCAATATAGAAAAAGACAAAAAATACATTGGTGATCTCCCAGACCGGTGATAGATAACGGGAGATCAGACGATTAATCAGATGATCCTGCTTCGTCAAGCGTGCGTAAAAGGCGAAGAAACCTGCTCCAAAATCAATGGAAGCTACAATAAGATAGCCGTACAAGAACAGCCAGAGTACTGAAATACCAATTAATTCATAACTCATCAGGCCTGATCCCCTTTCTTGGCTGATTGATCATGCTTCTCCTTCAACCATTTCTCCATCTCGAGTTCAGCAGGATTGTTATTGAACAACCGTCTCAGTACGACGACACACATAACGCCTAGCAGGATGTAGAGAAGCAAGAAGACGAAAAATAAAATTCTTACACTCGGTGAAGAAGTGGCGGCCTCTTCCACTCGCATATAACCTCGGATGATCCATGGCTGCCGTCCCACTTCGGCATAGAACCAGCCCATCTCAACGGCCAGAAAAGCAAGCGGTGCACTGAGTGCAACCATCCGAAGCATCCACTTGTTAAACTGATTACGTTTCTTCCAGAATACAAACAGGAAGTACAGACTTGATATAGCAAGCAGAGCGAAACCAATTCCAGCCATTAGATCAAACAAGTAATGCACAAGCAGTGGTGGCTGCTCATCTGGTGGAAATTCGTTTAGCCCGGTAACCTCGGCGTTAAAGTCTCCAAAGGCAAGGAAACTGAGCAGTTTCGGCAAATGAAGAGCGCCTATAATTTCATGTTCTGCATTCAGCCATCCCAAAAAAATCAAATCCGCGCCGCTTTCCGTTTCGAAATGCCACTCGGCAGCTGCGAGCTTCTCCGGTTGATGCTCAGCCAAAAACTTGGCAGATACATCTCCAGCTAAAGAATTTAATAAACTGAATACAAGAACAACGGCCATCATGAGATTCAAGCCTTTTTTGTGGTAGGCCGACACTCCTTTTCTCAGCATCGCAAAGGCTGCTATTCCTGCTAACAGGGCAGCTCCTGTCAGATAAGCCGAGCTTAATACATGGAACACTTTGGAGAACGTCGCCGTATTCAACATCGCTTGTACGGGGTTCACTGCCATGAATTGACCTGCTTCCATGACAAAACCTTCAGGCTGGTTCATGAATCCGTTCACTGTTGTAATAAAAACAGCAGACATGCCTGCCCCGGCGACAATCGGAATAGTCAGCAACCAGTGGATATACGGATTTTTGAACCGATCCCATGTGTACAGATAAATGCCCAGGAATATCGCTTCAAAAAAGAATGCGAATACTTCCATAAATAGTGGCAGTGCAATGACATTCCCGGCAAGTTTCATAAAATTCGGCCATACCAAGGCCAACTGCAGCGATATCGCTGTACCTGTCACCACACCTACCGCCACAGAAATGACAAACCCTCTAGACCACCTCTTTGCCATAAGTATGTAATGGTGATCCTTCTTCCGAATACCGATGAACTCTGCAATAGCAATCATCAAAGGTACACCTACACCCAGCGTTGCAAAAATCACGTGGAATCCCAGCGTCAAACCAGTCACCAGCCTGCTCCATAACACCGTATCAATAGCCATTCTTTGTGTTGCCTCCCTTCAAACTCTGTTCAATTTAGAAACATTCAATATCAGATTTGGCCAAGCTCAATGCAAAGTTGCGAAAAATTTCACAAAGTTAGGTATGACGATATCTTGCCACACCTATAATGCGTTTACTCCTGTAGGCCCCCGATAATAACAAGCATTGGATGCCTATTAAAATCTGACATTGATGCACTTTAAGTACTAACCAAGCCTATTAATCAAAATTATTATATCTTTATTTTTACCTAATTCAATCAAAGACACGTCTTCTACCCTAAACGTTCAAGAAAGGATCAACTCTTTCTGACAACTTGGTGAAAAACAAAAAATACACCCAATGGAGCTATTGATTCATTGGGTGTAAACGTGTTATTGCACGGCAGATTCGCTTTTTTACTTGCTTACTTGCTCTGGACTCACCGCACCTGCCTCGCGACTTACGCTCATGATGATCAGTGATGCAGCTAATACCGTAAGGATGATTCCAAGCATCTGAAATCCTGTTACATTAAATGTATCTCCCATGACAATCCCAATTAATAACGACGATAAGATGGTCCCCAGATAGCGTGATGTATTAAAAATACCCGATGCGACTCCAATCATTTCTTTGGGTGTGCTTTTAAACAGGGCAGCTTGCATGCCGACCGCGTTTAGGCCGTTACTTATTCCAAATAAAGCTAAGGCAACAATGATTATGAAGATTGGAGAAGTTTCATTCATAACAACGATCAATATAGAGCCAAATGTCATTAAAGAAGCGGATACGATCAGAGCTGGCCGTGATCCTGATCTGTCAATCCAGCGTCCTGCGATTGGAGCAATAATGACTGAACATAACCCCAAAGCTAGCATACTCATTCCTGTATGAACTTCATTGAGATGACGTACCTGCTTCAAATACGTAGGAACTCCAAAAAAAAGTGCGTAAAACAGGATGTTCACCAGCATGTATTGCACATTCACCCAAGTCATTTCGGGATATGAGGCAAACGTTCGCAGAGGGATGAAAGGCGTGGCTGCTTTTAATTCATGTCGGATGAACATGACGAGTGCGATTAACCCGATCCCCCCTGTCAGCAGATGCCATGTTGAAATATCTCCTGTGGAATTTACTGAAAGTAGTCCGATGAGCAGAGTCACCAAAGCTACCGTAAACATCAGGATACCTGGTGCGTCAATTAACGCAAGCCATTGCCGAATGGACATGTGACCAGAGATAGACGGAGATTGCCCGTCCTTGGGAATTGTTTTCCAGGCGAACCAAAAGCTTGCCATGACAAACGGAATATTAACGAAGAATATGCTGTGCCAGTCCCACCAATGAATCAATACTCCACCAATAAAAGGCCCAATTGCAGCCGCTCCAGAAAGGAATATAGCCAAGGTGGACAAGGCGGAGGCTTGTTTTTCAGTCACGTTAATTCTGACAATCGCCATTCCGACGGCCACCATCATGCTTGTGCCAATCGATTGAACGATCCGGAATACGATGAGCCACGAAAAACTGGGAGACCACGGAGCTAGCATGGACGATACAAAAACAATAACAAGACCCATAAGGAAAATCTTCCTGCGGCCAAACAAATCACTACACTTGCCCATGACGGGTTGAGCGACAGCACTGGCAATGTAAAATGATAAAATAATCCACGAAACGGCTGTAAAATTAAGTTGATACACTTGTTGTAGCCTGGAGATTGCCACAGAAATCATGGAAGAATTCAACGGATTCAACATAATTCCAAGTCCAACAGCTAACATCAATCCTTTATTTCGAACGTTCATTGGTGCACCTCTCTCTCTTCTGCTGTTATCTTACTTGAACGTATTCATTTATTCCAACGCATTATATGTTATGATTTGATGAACTAGAAGGAATGAAAGGGATGGTGCAAATGGAGCTTCTTCAACTAAAATATTTCCTGACGGTGGCCCGATGCGAACATGTAACGGAAGCTGCGGGAAAGCTGCATGTCACGCAATCCTCCCTGAGCAAAACGATACAACGATTAGAGGACGACCTGGGAGTCCCTTTATTTGATCGAATCGGGAGAAAGCTGCGACTAAACGACTTTGGAAGAACATTTCTTCAGCGAACTGAAAAAGCTTTATTTGAATTGGAACAAGGAAAGCGGGAAATCGCTGACCTCTCCAACCCGGATCAGGGTACACTGCAATTGGCAGTGACTACGGCAAGCACATTGCCAGGTATACTCCGGGAATTCCGAAAAAATAAACCGGACATTCAGTTCCATGTGCAAATGGTTTCGTTAGAAAACATGTCCAGACTTCTACATCGGGGCGAGGTGGACTTTTGTCTCTCTTCCCCTCCGATTGAAGGTGACGATATCGAATGTCAGATACTATATGACGATCCGATTGTAGTCGCTGTTCCTATGGGTCATCGATATGCAGACCGAAGCAGCATTCAATTAACCGAGCTTAAGGACGAGCGGTTTGTTGGGGTGAAGCAAGGGTATGGGGTTCGTGATATGGTAGATTCCGTATGTCAATCCGCTGGTTTCCTACCGAAGTATGTATATGAAGGTGATGAGCCTGCAAGATTAACAGCCCTTGTTGAAGCGGAGATCGGTCTCGCTTTTATACCTAGCACAGCCAGAAACCCGCATGAGCGCATTAGATATCTTCAGGTAGAGAAACATCAACTCGTTCGGGAAATCGCTCTACTTTCGCACAAAAACAGATATATTTCCAAAGCCGCTTTAGAGTTTCGCAGCGTGGTTATGGACTACTTCAGTGCTATGCCATGAGCATAAATTCAATCCAGAGGAGATGTCATTTTGAAATTAAAAGCGGAGAAATTTGATTATATTTCAGAGACAGAACGGCTAGTCATCCGACCATTACAGAAAGACGACTATGAAAATTGGTTGAATGAGTTTGAAAACCGCTTGCCCTCCCAACACCGCCATGATAAAGGGAAAATGGATATGAGTGAATGTACACTGGATTGGTTTCATGATCTGGTAGATCGACACCAGGAGTTAGCGCGTACAGATGCGGTTTATGTATTTGGTGTGTTTAGAAAGCATGATGGTACATATCTGGGTATGATTGATATTGCTACCTTGGCGAGAGATCATTTTCAATGGGGAAGCTTCGGATACACGATCCATAATCAGTATTGGCGAAAAGGTTATGGGAAAGAAGCAGTGAATGAAGCACTTCATATTGCATTCGAACATTTGAAATTTCACCGCATAGAAGCTCATATTAATGTGGATAACACCCCTTCCATGAAACTGGCAGAGAGTGTTGGTATGGAATTTGAATGTCTACGTAAAGGGTTTATACACGAAAATAATGAATGGACCGATCACTTGGTGTATTACAAAAATTCTATTTAATCTAATCCGACCGATAATCAAAAAGCGAACAAAGCACTTGCGTGCCCTGTTCGCTCTTTTTGGTGCAGCCAGATTGCTGTCTTCACCTTACTCGCCCAAGCTATTCCAGAATGATTGGAACGCGCCTTTCTCCACTTCCAGGAATGCCGGAACATTACCATAACGAACCAGACCTTCACCAAACAGAACCAGTGGGACCTGCGTTTTGTCTTCCAGCGTGAGATAGATGATCTTGCGATCTTCCTTGCCGTAGAGGTTCTCTTCCAACTCCGGGCTCGTTGCGATTGGTTTGGCAGCATTTAGCGATGAAATAAAGCTTTCCAGTGATTCATCCGCTGCTAACGGTTGAAGCTGCTGCAATCCATTATTCCAGCTGTTAAACGTCTCCCATTGCGCCGAGGCGACGTTGCCTTCGAGATGAAGCTTGCCGATCAAGTCTGCTCCGCTACTGATGGTGATCCCGTTATTTTTGTCGAATAGTTGAGCATACACCTGACCATCGATCTCGGTGTAAGACATGATACGGAAGTCCTTGTCGTAGCCATTGACCGCATAGATGTCCGCTTCGCCAATGTTGGAAGCAAGCTCCGTATATTTATCCTGGCCGCTCAGCTCATCAATGCCGCCAGTGGTGGTACCCAGTTTATCTCCCCGCAGGCTGAGCGCATTGGCGCCTTCAAGCAATGTTGGGGACTGTGTATATACGCTTCCTCCATAAACAACCAATTGCATCATATCGGCCATCGCGCCTTTGCCCTGTGAACTCGGCAACTCCATCTTCGGAATCAGGACCGGGTCAAACGACGCGCCTGGAGTCACCGCTGCCACCTGTGGTGTTGGTGCGGCTGGTCCATTGAATTGTTGCCATACACTTGGCGCAGCCAATCCAACGCTGGCAGCGATAACAACACTTGCAGCAATGTATAGTGGTTTACGTTGACGTTTTGGTCCCTGATGTTGCGTGTTTAAGGATTGCTCTACCCGTTTTTTCATTTGTTCATTTGTTTTCATGTGATCCACCGCTTTCTTGTAGTTTTGTTTGAATTGTTCTTCGTTCATTACAGTTCCTCTCCTTCCAGCTCCAGTTTTAACAGCTCTCTTCCTCGCTTTAATCTCATCTTCACCGCTGACTCGCTAATCTCCAGAATCTCGCTGATTTCTCGGATTGCATAATCTTCGTAATAATACAGATGAACCACCGATCTATACTTGAGGGGCAGTGACAGCACGAGTTCGATCAGCGCGTGATCTTCCGGGTTGTCCGTTGTAAGGGCGTCGACACCCTCCAGCTTGACCTCCCGTTTGCGCCAGCCTCTGCCTAATAAGGATTTGCAATGATTGGTGATGACCCGAATCAACCATGCTTTTTGATGCTCTGCATCGTTGAATGTAGGGGCTTTTTCTATTAGTTTGATGAAGGTATCCTGAGTGGCTTCCTCCGCGTCTTCCCGTCTGCCGAGGTGCACCATGGCAATCCGGAACAGCGTATCCGCGTATGTCTCGTAGACTTTCATCACATGATCGCCCAGCTGGGGCACTGATCGCTGCATGGTTGTTATGCCCTCCTTTATACCTCTAACACTCTTACGGACGGCATTTGGTCACATTTTGTTTTGAATTTTTTTATTTGTCCATTTCATTCAAAATGCAAAAAAAGAAAGCAGCTCCATGAAAAGGAGTTGCTTTCTTCATCTTTGTCTTTATTTTCATATAAGTTGCATATCGTACCACCAATTAGAATTTCTTCTGTAAAAGCTCGATATTGTCTTCCAAACTGCTATCCAAGCTTACGCCTACCTTCTGCAGTTTGTTTTGGTAATATGCTTTTACATCTTCCCATTTATAGTACGGATAGGTCTTTGTTTCAATCGGGAAGGCAATCTCTTCTTCATTTCTAAGCATTTTTACGAGAACATCCTTACCATTGGAATACAAAATCCATTGGATGTTTGCTCCCATCGGTGAGATGACCGAGCCATTCCAATTTTTGGTTACATCTTGCGGTTTGTCGATACTCACATTAGCTCCGGCAATATCCAGGAATGAAGATAGTGGAATAATGGTTTCTGCATGAGCAAAACGAAATACACCAGCCGTGTCTTTCTGCTGAATGGACTGGTCGGTAGACACGATCAACTCTTTGACCAGAGGTGCAATGATATTTTGCGGCAGATCCGTTGACGTTAAAGATGGACCTTTTTCATAAAAGTCATTGATATTATCAACGCTCTCGTACCATTTCAACTGATTAGCCGTGAAATACCGCCCGAATTCGAAATCACCTTCTCCTTTAATATTCGAAGAAATGATGTACAGTTCGTATAGATTAGAAGCAGCCTCGGTTGGGTTGCTGAGCTTCACTTTTCCCTTCTCATCCTTCAGTTCAAACTCTCCAGTGTTCAGCCGTTGATAGAAGTCTTCAGAGAAAAATTGCAGAAGGACCTCTTTTGCATAACGCGTTCCAGTGCTCTGTGTGACATAATCCTCGTATAACTTAACCCAGTCTCCATCTTCTACGTACTCATTATACTTTGTAGCCAAGTCGTAGGGCCGTAGATAGGGGTCTTTCCCTTCTTCAAAGGCTGAAACCTGAATGTCTACTTTGTTATCTCCCAAGCTTTCCTTTAACCCGTCAATAAACTGATCTCTGCTCTGCGGCGTTCGATCTTTGAAAGTCGCTTGTGCAATCACTTTTTTATCCGATGTAAATAGTTCTTTGAAATTCTGCCCAACCCTGGCCCCTATTCCTTTCAGTTCTTCTCCACCCGTAGTGGATAACAATCCATAATGATCTTTTTCAACCTTCATCAGATTGCCAATTTCCTTCTTCAGCTCTTTGCCCAGATTAGTGATCTGCCCGTCCTTTTCAGCGATGTCGAGCAATTCAAATAACGTCTTGTCGTACTTGGAACTGGATAGATGTCTGGAACCATGTCTCCCTATGTAGTTAATAAATATGGGTTCATATCCAATAGGAGCTTTTGTATAACTTGTTTCCTTAAAAGGATATGGCGTTTTGGTACCGCGGTATCCCTGCTGATCATTCATTTTTTGTCCAACAAACACCGATTGGGTATTGTTATCCCAGTCTACCTCTTGCCCCAAGGCTTCCCCAATCGCTCTTGCAGGTACATAAGTGACTCCATTGTAGAGAAACGATTCGCCTTCCACCCTTTGTCCGTTCACAACCACATTAGCCGATTGTTCAGAAACTTCGATCATGCGTTTGGAGCCTGCACCATATACGTCAAACACACTTACAGACGTTAAGATGGCGAGTGATGCTACTGAAATCCCGATTTTTTTGATCATCATAATGAATGGTTTTCTCCTTATTCCGCCTGATATGGGTTTATTTTCGCTCATCATACTATAGGTGAGAAGTGTCTGCGCCGTATCCATCCTATGTTAATTCATTGTAAAAGAGTACATATAAGTATTGACGTATAATCATATAACGACGAAAAAGAGCCGCTCCTTAGCGACTCTTGATCTGCATAACAGGCTATCTTGCTCCGAGACACATGAACAAAATAGTTATCACATGTCTCGCACTATCATAGCGCCCTATATATTTTTATATCTATCCCTGACTCCGTCGGATGACCTTCTCCAACAAACGTTTCACTGTTCAAAAAAGATAAAGCCTTGCTATCCGTAATCATTTTGGGGGAAGTACGAAATAAAGCAGTTTTCAGCGTTTTGTCGATATTTCCGTTATTTTCGATATAAATTTTGCAGGAATGACCTGTGTTGTCTGTCCCTTGGAGCATGTATCTTGCCGATAGAGTATGCGGACCACCATTCTTCCCGATAATCTGCGTATCCACTCCTCCACCCAGCACGATTCCTTCAAAGTACTTTCCGGTTACGCTGCCTGTAAAAGTAATCATGACAACCGAATCATCTTCGCTATTCTGCAAATCAAAAGATTTCTCAATGTTCACATGTACCGTAAACAATTCCTCTAATTCCACGTGTTCCCACCTCCATATGGATTCAATTATAACTCTACTCACTAAAAAAAAGATTTACATATTTCCTTTAAATCATTTAAAATAGTTTACACAATGTAAAGGTTAACAAGATGTAAATGAAGGGGTTAATGACGTACATGAGTACATTACCAAAATCAGTTCGCTTTCCACTGTTCATTCTGATGTTAAATCTGTTTATCGCTTTATTGGGGCAAGGGATGCTCATCCCCATATTGCCGGAGTATTTGAAGCTTTTTCATGCGGGAGGCACAGTAGCAGGATTTTTAGTTGCAGCCTTTGGTGCCGCTCAATTCTTCTTTTCACCTCTCGGGGGACAACTGTCTGATCGATTTGGACGCAAAAAGTTGATCATCGCAGGTATGTTTCTGTCTGTCATTTCAGATATCATATTTGCGTTGTCGACGTCATTGCCGTTCCTCTATGTCGCACGATTTATCGGTGGAATCAGTCTTGGTTTAATGGTTCCTGCCAACCTCGCATATGTCGCCGATATTACAACGCCAGAGACACGTGCAAAAGGCATGGGCTATTTCGGCGCAGCTATGAACTTGGGGATGGTTCTGGGACCTGGTCTGGGCGGTCTCATCGCCGAGATGGGCATTCGCATGCCCTATTTCTTCGCAGCGGGGCTGGGACTGATTGCGGCCCTGATGACGCTGCTATTGCCTGAGACACTTCCCCCCGAGAAAAGAACGGTCTCCATCCGTCTTCAAAAAGGAGATCACCTGGGCAAGAAAATCTGGAGTTCATTTAAAGTCCCCTATTTCAAATACTTGATTGTGTTGCTTGTCATGACCTTTGGTCTCATGAGTTATGAGACGGTATTTGCTCTTTTTGCAGAGCAAAAATACGGATTCGACGCTGCTACGATCTCCATCATTATTACCTTGGGCGCGATTATCGGTATCATTGTGCAGATCTGGCTTTTGGATTGGTTTGTACAGAGAATCGGTGAAGTTAAGTTGATCCGTCTATCTTTAATGATCACACCCATAGCTTTATTGTTAATGTTAATTAAGGTCAACCTTGTGTTTCTGTTGTTCGCGTCTGCGTTATTCTTTGCATTCAATTCATTTTTGCGTCCTTCGGTCAGCACGTTAATATCCAAAAATGCAGGAGATCGGCAAGGTTATGCATCCGGTCTGAATACTACATTTTCCAGTCTCGGAACAGTGATTGGCCCGCTGATCGCAGGGCTATTGTTTGACAAAAACATAAACTTCCCGTATATTTTTGGTGCAATTATGCTACTCGCTTCTCTCGGACTGACCTTGAACGCATTTCGTTCGAAGAAAGGACAATTGTATACAAGTGAATGAAAACTGGCACCAACAATTAGGAAATAAACATCGTGATGATTTGATTGCAGCAGGTAAAGAGCTTTTTTTAAAATATGGATTGCTCCAGGTGAAGATTAAGGATGTATGTACAAAAGCTGAACTTAGTAGAGTGACCTTTTATAAACATTTTCAGTCTATGGATGAGCTTCTTCTAGCCATTCAGATGCAACTGATCGAACACTTAACGGATGAGATTAGCCGTGCATCAACGAAGGACTTGAATGGACGAGAACAACTCACGGTTATGTTGAATGCATGGGTTGTTTATGCCGAGAATCATCCAGACTACATCCGGTTTATTCAATTATTTGATATCAACTATGAGATGTATGATTTTAGTCCTGAATTAAGAGAAGAGTATGATAAGTTCAACCAGAACGGGAAAGAAAAACATTTCCTGATGGGCGCTTTATCCCAAGGCGTTGTTGACGGGAGTATTAAGAATCCATCCCCTCCGTTGGATCTGGCTCAGTTTATCTTCACAACGATGATGGGCATGCTCCAACGCATGGTAACTATTCGTGCTGCTCAGGATAATTCATTGGATATGCGGATGACGGAGCAATTTGTGAAGATGCTGCTTCATTTTGTTTGTAGCGAGGAAATACCTGATTGATGGTATGGTAGATGGATCGGTGAAACAAAAGTTTGAAATAAAAAACGGATTCCGTATGCTGGAATCCGTTTTTTCGCTTCATTAATTAAGCGTTAATCCGTTAGTACGGGCAACTGTCCTACAGCTTTCAGTTGACCAAGCAATACTTTGATCCCGGCAGACGTATTTGGTTCCTGCTTCCCATATACAGCAATCCCTGAGCGCACGTTCTGCAAATAGATCATCTCGTATGGGTTACCCAGTGACAATAGCGTGTATCGCTGATTACTCTTGTTCATCGCATTAATCAAGGTTTGATAATCACTCCAACCGAACTGGCTGGCCACGTTGCGGAATTGGTAAGAAGCAAGAATGACATAATTCGCCTTGCCAATCGCTTGAAGTGTTTCATTCATTTTGCCTTGTCCAATAATCGATATTTCAGTCTTTAATGACAGGTTATTAGCGGCTTGCAACAGTTGCTTCTGAAGCTGTTTCGCCTGTTCCTGCTCGGCTGCGACAATTACAACCCGGTCGCCTTGCTGAATTGGATCAGGAAGCACACCTTCGTGGCTGCTGAGTACGGTGACCGCCCGCTCTGCGATGTTCTGCTCCACCGCTCGATGCTCCTTTGATCCAATAATACCGTTAAGCTGAGTTAGCTTTTGCGTAAGAGTTTGGCTGTGTTCAAACAAACCATATTTCGCTTTCATCTCCAAGATTCGTTTCACGGATGCATGTATGGTTTCATCCTTGATCGTTCCATTGTTCACTGCGTTCACCAGTGTTTGATGGGCCGCTGCTGAATCTTTTGGCATTAGGATGATATCAACCCCTGCGGAAACGGCGCGTTCCACCGATTGATTCTCCCCAAAATGCTCCGCAATTGTATTCATGGTAAAGGCATCCGACACGATGAGTCCTTCATATCCCAGCTCTCCGCGAAGAAGCCCTGTCAGTACCTTTTTCGATAAGGTGGCAGGAATCGGTACACTTTCACCGTCTTTGAGCGAAGTGACATGTTCGTTGTCTATAGCAGGAAAAGCAATATGTGCGGTCATAATAATCTCTACACCATTTTTGATTGCAGCCTGAAACGGTTTTAATTCTACCGCATCAAGCCGTTCTCGGTTATGGGCAAGCACAGGCATACCAAGATGGGAATCTACCGTTGTATCTCCATGTCCCGGAAAATGCTTCACTGCCGCCATGACCCCTGATTGCTGTAGCCCTTTTATCGTTGCCAGACCAAGCCGTGTCACCAAATCCGCATCCGAGCCAAACGACCGTATACCAATGATGGGGTTATCAGGATTGCTGTTGATGTCCAGCACTGGCCCAAAATTAATCTGCAGTCCCAGTGCCTTCAGCTCTTCCCCTGTCAGCTGACCAGCTGCTTCGGCTAGTGTTACATCTCCAGTTGCGCCAAGCGCCATTTGACCTGGCAGGTTCGTACCGCCTGGTATTCGCTTAATAACGCCTCCTTCTTGGTCGATGCTAAGAAATAGAGGAATGTCACCTGCTTCTCTTTGTATATCATGTGTGAACGTTGTAAGCTGCGTCACGTCTGCAATATTTTTGTCAAATAGAATGAGTCCGCCCAAGTCCTGATCATGGATAGTGCGCTTCAGCCCCTCATTGACGGTCGTTGTCGCTTTATTATTCCATTGCCTAATGTCGGGCATAAGCATCTGACCAACTTGCTCACTTACCGTCATATAGGATATCAGCTTGTCCCAATTTTGTGTCCGAATGGCCGCTTCACGTTCGAAGCGAATTACTCTCGCCATAAATACGGCATATTCAGCGCGCGTGACAGCTTGATTCGGACGGAAGGTGGCATCTGAATAACCGCCGACCAAGCCGTTTGAACTCATAATAAGAATGGGGGCTGCTGCCCAATGCATGTCCGTATCTGTCCATTTTGCGGGGTTCTTACCTTCCGCGAGTGCATATGCCCGTGTAAGGAAGGCCGCAGTCTCTGCTCGGCTAAGCGGTGCGTCTGGACGGAAGGTTCCGTTAGGGAAACCACTTGCAAGTCCATTTTTAGCAGCTATCATGATTTCTCGATGGAAAGGGTGTGTAGTAGGAACATCTGAATAAGTTGTGCCTTCCACTGCTCTTTGAAGCTGATCTGGATAAAGCTCGCGCACCATAAAAGTGACGGCTTGTGCCCTTGTCACAAGTGCCTTAGGCTTGAAAATGCCATTGCCATATCCGGCTACTGTTCCCCGTTTCGCCATATACGTGATGCCATCTTCTGCCCACTTTGAATGTTTGAGATCAACAAACGTTTCTTCCGCAGCTGCCGTTCCCACCCCTATAAGCATAGAGCCGACAACGGCACCAATCATCGTCATCCATTTTACATGCATTTGTTTCACTCCTGTTGTATTCTATGGATGAATAGACGCTACTACGGTATAGTTTGTTGCGTTTTCATTAATTCAATGAAGTTGTATGCAAGTCATGACTATCCCTTCACGCCACCAATCGTCATGCCCTGAACAAAGTATTTCTGTAAGAACGGATACACCATCAGAATAGGAACACTTGCAATAATGGTCATGGTCGCTCGAATCGAGGTTGGTGTGACCGCTGTTGCATTACTTTCGGCAGATTGATAAGCATCACTTGCTGATGAAGTCGCTGAGGTCGTTGAAGTTTGCAGAATCTTCATCAATTCGTATTGCAACGTGCTTAATTCTTTATTTGAAGAATTGTACAGGAATACATCGAACCAGGAGTTCCATTGTCCCACAGCTACAAAGAGTGATACGGTTGCCATTGCGGGAATCGTTAGCGGCAGGACAACGCGGATAAATGTCGTGAACTCCCCTGCCCCGTCAATACGGGCTGACTCCAGAATGCCTTCAGGAAGACCTTCAATAAAAGAACGGATGACAATCATATTGAAGACTCCAATTACACCCGGAATGATATATACCCAGAAGGAACCGATCAATCCAAGGTCTCGAATGAGCAGATAACCGGGGATCAACCCCCCGCTGAAGTACATCGTGAATACAAAAAACATCGTAACAAACTTGCGAAGCACAAATTCCTGACGACTAACCGTATACGCAAGCATGGCTGTACAGAAGACGGACACCACGGTTCCAATGATCGTACGCAGCGCCGAGATCAGAGTTGCGTGATAAATATCGGATTCGCCAAAAATGTATTTGTAGTTGTCCAGTGTCCATACACGAGGCCATAGATATATTCCACCCCGAATGGCATCATTTGCATTATTAAAGGATACGGCAATCATATTAACAAAGGGATAGATTGTCACAATCATCAGACATACCATGAAGATAATGTTAATGGTATCAAACGCTCGATCCCCGGTGCTGCTATTCCGCAAGCGGGATGTGTTTCCTTTACGCATGGCATGGGCCTCCTTTTAGAATAGTCTGCTCTCTCCCATTTTTTTCGCTATATAGTTCGCGGAGAAAAGGAAGATGAAGCTGACCACAGTTTTGAATATGCCTGCTGCTGTACCTAAGGAAAAGTTCCCCATCCCTAATCCATATTTCAGTACAAAGATGTCCAGATTCTCTGAATAGTCCATATTCATCCCGTTACCCAGCAGATATTGTGGTTCGAATCCGGATTCCAGAATACTTCCCATGTTCATGATCAACAAGATCACAATAACTGGTTTCAAGCCAGGCAGGGTGATATATAACATCCGTTTGAAGCGACTGGCTCCATCAATCTCGGCAGCCTCATATTGCGCCGGATCAATCGCCGTAATTGCTGCCAGATAGATAATGGTGTTCCAACCGACATCCTTCCACACCTCGGTCGCTCCCAGAATCCCCCAGAAGTATTCACCTTTCCCCATCCATAACACCGGGCTGTCAATCAGGTGAAGCTTCATCAGCAGCAGATTAATGATTCCGTCTGGTGACAGGACTGTTAATACAATGCTGGAAGCAACAACCCAGGAAATAAAGTGAGGCAGATAACTGACAGTTTGCACAAAGCGTTTAAATATGACATTTTTCAGCTCATTTAATAAAAGGGCCAGTGTAATTGCTGTCACAAATCCCAATACCAGTTTAATGGAACTCATAACAAGCGTATTTCGCAGCACCCGGTAGAAGGTATTATCTTCAAATAACGTACTAAAATGTTGCCAGCCTACCCACTGCTGATCCGAGAAGGACCTCGCCGGTTTGAAATTCTGAAAAGCCATGGTCCATCCCCATAACGGCAGGTACTTGAAGATAAACGCCCAGATGACAAAAGGTATACACATCCAGGCAAGTGTTCGTTGCTGCACAAGTCGCTTGAAGAACGAGTGTGCTCTGGTTCCCTTCGGACTCGAGGCTGGAGGCATCGAGTTAAGGGATACATTAGGTTTCTCCACGGTGAACCTGCTCCTTTCCTATGCTGTTATTCATGCGAGGAGAAGCCGGAGTTTATGCTCTGTCATTTTCTCCTGCGCATGTAACAGTTTGTTTTAAAGTGTCCGTATTACCATTTTCCTGCAACACGATCCTTCACAACTTTGGTAATGGTCGCTTCATAACCAGCTTTGTCCAATTTGTTCAATTCAGCCATGTAGGCATCCCACAGCTTATCAAAATTCGCTGGTGCTCCCAAGATCATTTCCGGTAAGTATTTACGTTGCAGATCATCCGATTTGGTAGTGAAGATCTGTTCAGGTGATCCTTGCTCCAATGCGATGGACCAAGCCGGGAACCAAGGCCGCTCTTCCGGTTTGTTAAATAATTCACTAAAGGTTTGGATACCGTAGGCTTCAAGAAATTTCTTATCTCCCTCGGTGTAAGATGCAGCGGCCACTTCCGGCTGGTTGCCAGGGCTATAAGCGTTACCATCGGTTAGTGTAGATTCACCGCCATATTTCGGCCAGTCTGTCCCAAAGTAGGTGAACCCGAATTTACGGCTGAGCTCCAGATCATCATGAGCCTTGCGTTGATCTTCATTTGCATAATAGAATCGGCCCTTTTCATCCACACTGTACGTTTCGTCCTTGATTCCCCATTGCACCAGAACCTGATTCTCTTCCTTCAGCAAATTATCAAAATATTTGATGATACGAACAGGGTCTTTGGCATTCACCGAGATACCTGTTGCATAGTTGTTGACAAAGCCGGGAGGATCCACATACTGATCCTTGATTCCTTCATCAAACACAATCGGAAGTGGAGCGTAGCGCTTCTCATCAATGCCTGCCGAGAGCAGATTTTTCGACGCATCTCCAATTTGCCAGCCGTAATTGAAGTATCCTAGCACACGACCCGAAGTCAGCTTGGCCAAATACTGGTCTTTGTTCATCGTAAAGGATTCCGGATCAAGCATGCCTTGAGCATTGATTTCATTTAACTTCTGAATCCATTTTTTCTGAGCATCTGTTCCCGCGACGACTTTTGCTTCATGGGTTGTCATGTCCACCATGACACTGCCATCGTTCGGATAACCGGCGAGATGCATCGCTGGATTTTGCAAAGTGAAGAAGTTATTGGCCACACCCGCAAGTGACACAAATCCGATCGTCTCTGCACCGTCGACAGTTGGATGTTTTTCCTTATAATCCTGAATTAGATCAAAATATTCATCCAGTGTAGTGATCTTGGGATAATCAAACTCTTTGAGCACAGATCGTTGAATCCAGAAAGCTCCTCCGCCCACATTTGGACTACCTGAATACTCACCCTGATTAGCCGTATAAGGCAGTGCATAGATTTTTCCGTCTTCGGCATTTTTCATTTTATCGAAGTATGGTCCGTATACCCTTTTGATATTAGGGCCGTATTCCTCAATCAGATCATCCAGCGGAATGTACGCACCGGCATCCAGTAACTTGGACATCTCACCACTGGAGCTAATGACATCAGGATAGTCTCCACTGGCAATCATGACACCGGCTTTTGTAGCACTATCGCCTACCAGATATTCCATCTTCCAGTCCACACCCGTCTGCTCTTGCAACGCTTTACCGATGGTCGTTTCGCTTGCCAGAACATCCTTCTTGCCTGGAGAGAACATGTAATACGAGAACGTGACTGGACTGTTCTCATCATCACCTGTGGTTGAAGGCGCTGATGACGAACTGTTCTGACTGCACCCAGCCAGCAAAGCTGTTAGTAATACAGCTAAACCCGCTGTTCTAAATTTTGGTTTTAACATGTGAATATTCCCCCGTTCCGTGTTTTCTCTTATGGATTACACTCACCATTTGCCAGCTACACGATCCTTAACTGCCTGTGTTATCGTAGCTTCGTATGTTTTCTTGTCGAGTTGATTCAATTGACTCATATATTCATTCCATGTGTTCTCGAAAGTGGAAGGCGAATCCATAATCATTTTGGGTAAATATTTCTTCTGGAGATCTTCTGCTTTGGTGATGAAAATCTGTTCCGGTGAGCCCTGCTCCAGTGCAATAGACCAAGCAGGAGACCAAGGACGCTCATCCGGTGTGCTGAATAGTTCTGTGAATGTCTCCACACCGTATTTCTCTAACAACAGCTTGTCACCGTCCGTGTAACTAAAGGTAGCCACTTCTGGTTGGTTGCCCGGTCCATAGGCGTTGCCATCCTCCAGCACGGAGTTATTGCCGTAACGAGGCCAGCTGTAATTAAAATAGTCAAAGCCGAACTTACGACTTAATTCCGGATCTTCATGTGCCTTGCGTTGGTCTTCATTTTTAAAGTAAAAGCGGCCCTCATCATTCACACTATACGTCTCGTCCTCAACACCCCATTGAACCAGAATCTGGTTTTCTTCCTTGAGTAAATTATCAAAATATTTAATAATTCGCACGGGATCTTTGGCATTTACGGTAATTCCCACACCGTAGTTATTCACAAAACCTGGCGGGTCCACATACTGGTCTTTGACACTGTCATCAAATACGATCGGTAGAGATACGTATCGTTTATCGTCAATACCAGCCTTCTTGAGATTGTTCGTTGCGTCTCCAACCTGCCAGGAGTAACTGAAATATCCCAGCACCCGACCGGACGTCAACTTGGCGAGATACTGATCCTGATTCATTGTGAAGGATTCGGGATCAAACATCCCCTGTGCGTTAACCTCGCTCAGCTTCTGAATCCATTGTTTCTGATAATCAGATCCGGCTACCAGTTTGGCTTCATGGCTCTGCATATCCACCATCACACTACCATCGTTTGGATAACCTGCCAGATGCATGGCCGGATTTAGCAGGGTGAAGAAGCTGCCCGATTCACCTGCAAGTGTGGCGAAGCCGATGGTTTCTTTTCCATCGATCTGCGGATGCTTTTGCTTGTATTGCTCAATCAAGTCAAAATATTCGTCCAGCGTTTTGATCTTGGGATAGTTGAACTCTTTTAACACAGCACGCTGAATATAAAAGCCGGTCTGGAAGTTAGGCTCTGACACATAACCGATGTTGGCAGTGTATGGCAAGAAATATATCTTTCCATCCTCCTGTCTGAATTTGTCCATATAAGGCCCGTATACCCGCTTGATGTTAGGCCCGTATTGATCGATCAGTTCATCCAGCGGGATAAAAGATCCTGCATCCATCAATTTGGCCATTTCACCACTGGAGTCGATGATGTCGGGGTAATCCCCACTCGCAATCATTACACCTGCCTTGGTTGCACCGTCGCCGACCAGATATTCCATCTTCCAGTCAACACCTGTTTGTTCCTGTAGCTTCTTGCCAATGGTCGTGCTGCTTGCCAGAATGTCCTTCTTGCCACCGCCAAACGTAAAATATTTAAAGGTGACCGGGGTGTTGTCATTACTGTCAGGATAAGAGGCTTCCGGGCTGGCTTTATTACAACCTGCCAGGGTTACAGCCAATAAAATGGCCAGACCTGTTATCATGTTTTTTTTTCTAAACATGTAGCAAATGCCCCCTTAAAGTATTGTTTGTGTCTTTAAGCCTTCTCAATATATCAAGATAGCGCTTTCAAAGTTACCCATGAAAGTGTACCTCCTACTTTGAAAAGTATATCCCTCGTAATTAGTCATCTGGCATGGCTGATGGATCAAGTGGAAGCTTAATTTGGATACGCGTTCCTTCTCCTTCCCATGTCTGGATGTCGAATGAAAACTGATTCTTATAACAAAGTTTTAAGCGACTATACGCATTTTTCATGCCAACATGCTCTCCCATATCGGCGTTTTGATCCAGGTAACTTAACAACTCTTCCAATTTTGCTTGTGACATCCCTATACCGTTATCCGTTAGTCTGATATGGAGCAGGTCATTTTCCATTGAAACGAAGAGTTGAATGATGCCTACACCCGGAGATGACTCAATTCCATGAATACTTGCATTCTCAACAAAGGGAAGGATAACCATCTTGGGGATTCGGTACATCAGTACCGCAGGATCTGCCTCAATATTGTATTGGAGTTTTTCTCCAAAGCGGTATTTCTGAATTTGCAAAAAACTCTCGATGAGTTCCAATTCTTCCTTCACTGTCACATCATTCTGATTCCAACTAATCGACTTGCGAAACATCTTGGCCATGTTATGCACGATTTTGGCAGTCTCTTTCTCACCTTTGATGAGGCTCCGCATACGTACCGACTCCAGCGTATTAAACAAAAAATGTGGGTTGATCTGACTATGGAGCGCATGAAGTTGTGCTTGCTGCTGCTTTAACTCCAGGTCTTTCTTTTGGATGTCGGCGAGATATACCTCATGAATCAGATTATGGATCGTCTCGGTCATTCGATTAAATTCCATCGTGAGTTGACCTATTTCATCTCTTGCATCTTCAGGCGGAATCGTCTGGAAATTCTGTGTTTTTACTTTTTTCATATGTTTCAGAATACGCACCAGCCTGACATGGATGGATCTGGACATAGCCGCGATGATAATAGAAGGCAGGACAAAATTAATGCAAGCCAGCCATACTACGAAGGAACGGGACTTTCGCACCTCCTTCAACACAATTTCTTCATCCATCACTCCTTGCAGGGACCACCCTTCCAGATAGTTAATGCCTGTATACGTAAGTTCAAAGGGAATCATTTTGTTCGGAAACTGGATCTCGCTGTAACGTTTCCCTATCTGAGCTTCTGCTGTAGGATCATTTGAAAATTGGATGTGTCCCCCCGGATCAAGAAGATACACTTTTCCATCAAATCCGCTGTTGTGAAAATACTGCTTGATCATATCCATATTCAGGTCAATTTTAAGTAACTGCTCTCTCCCCCCTGTGTCCAGATTGTCGAGCCGTTGAACCAGACTTAACATCTGATCCGATGAGATCAGTGCTGGATAAGGGGCGGTGTATGCCTGAAATTGAACGTACCAGTTAGAGCTTCGGACCACGTCAGTTAAACGATCAATATAACCGGAAGATAGAATGGTAGAATTATCGGTATACACTTGATACCAGCGAATTCCCTGATTCAATTGACCAGAGAATTGCCCTTTTAGATAGGAATTATAAGCGTCAATGTACTCAAAATGACTTTGAAATGAACGGGAGATGGTGTCATTGAATACAGGGTCAGTATATAACGAATAAGAGAGGCCGACGCCCTGATCAATGGTTACCCGCAGGTCGTTCTTCAGATTGTTCAAGGCCATGCCGGCATCACGAGTTTTCTGACTGCGAATATTGGCGGATGTGACATTGTAGAACACCACATTGGTAACAACGATGGGAATAAACACGGACAGGACATACATCAGCAATAGTTTATCTCGAAGCTTCATGTAGTTCAGGTTCCATCTTGGCATTGGGCACCTCGCTGCTCATTTCCCATAAGGAGATTGCGATACTCTGTAGGAGATAACTTAACAAGTTTCTCAAACTGGGTTACAAAATAATCCGCATTCTGAAATCCTACGCGTGCAGCAACCTCGTACATTCTCAGATCCGTCTGGCGCAGTAACTTCTTCGCCTCATGAATCCGCAGGTTCAGCAGATAGTCATTGAAGTATTGATTGTAGCTTTTGCGGAATAATCGCCCTAGATAAACGGGATTCATGTAGAAGAGCGCAGCAATGCTTTTGAGATTGATGTTCTCGGTATAATTTGCATCAATATATCGTTTGATCTTGCTGATATCCCCTTTGGATTGCTCCATCCGCAAATGAGAGACATATTCCTCGGCTTCCTCCAGCGCGATGAGAAAAGCATTCTTCAATAGTCGTAAATTCCAACCTTCATGACTTTGTTGTGCCAACTCCTTTAGCTGCTGCAACCCTTCATCATTCCCACCCATTTCGTGGACCACAGCGAGAATACCCGTTATACAACGCAAAAGAGAACCCGATACAGCTTGAGGAGAAAATCGATTCATATGAAACAGTTTGAATTTCTCTTCTACAATCTTGTGGTAAGCTGACCTATTCCCCTCTTCCAGGCTCAAGATTAATTGATCCACCTCGTCTTGGTACACATTGAAAACAAACAGCGGTTTGCCTTTGATCTCCGTATAACGTACGACACCACCAGTTTCAGCATATTTATGCTTGGCTGCTTCTTCAGCCGCCATAAGGGATTGTGGGACATCACCAATTTCTTTGACGAGTGTTCCTGCATAAAGACCGATATCCAGGTTAAACCTTTTGCTCAGTGTTATATGAATATTATGCAGTTTATCCTGTAACGCCGAGCCCCCTTGATGATGATCAGGCCACAACAGTAATAAAGCAAGCGTGCCGCGGTGTTGCTCACTGATGAACATTTTGCATAAATTACTCTCCAGAGAATGTACTGCTTCTCGTAGCTGTTCAATGGTGATTTTGATTTCATCTAATCCGGTCTGAAGTTCGATCAAAGTCATGAGCAGACTGCAGCTACGATTGATCCCGAGCATCTCGAAATATCGATGTTCATCTTCCTTCTGTACATGGCCTTTGATCACATCCTCCAGCATGATGGTACTGGCCTGTCCCTCAGCCAAAAGAATATGTTTTCTTTTATTGCAAATCAGATTAGCCGACTTCTTCAACGTCGCCGTCAGTTCTTCATCATCAATAGGCTTTAGGATATAGTCATGAACGCCGTACCGGATTGCCTGCTGAGCATATTTGAAGTCATGATAACCACTGATGATAATGAACACAGGTTCCAGATGTGGCATTTTTTCTACGGCACGTATCAGTTCCAGTCCATCCAGAATTGGCATGCGGATATCTGTAATAATCACATCTGGTAGCAGACATTCAATCAGATTTAATGCCTCTGCACCGTTCTCTGCCTCTCCGATAATCTCCATATTAAGATCTATCCAATTTATGAGTTCATACAGCCCCTTTCGTACATACATCTCGTCATCTACCAATAATACTTTTAACATCCGTGTGTCCCCTTTCCTCCAACGAAAATAAACCGCCGGTAGCATGTCTCCCTATCGACGGCATCTAATATGGTGACTGTTGTAGTTATTGCAAAATAAATTCATTCATGTCGTGCATAATCCCAATAGTCGCCAACGAGGCCTTCAATAATCGATCCACTAGCCCATGGCATCAGGCAAAACCAGGTGCTGGCTGGCGTACCATCCGCATATTTTTCAGTGACCAGTCCTTCCGAATGACAGAAGCGTTCAGACATCCATCCTTTTTTGCCATAGCCGAATTCTTGATCATAACGATTATAGGTCTGACAACCCCATCCGATGGTATCCATCATACGTTGGAGAACATAATTGTCTTCCCGTTGTCCGACATAATACAACAACTCATCTACTAGATTGCTGGACATGGGGTGAATATGCGGATTTGCTACTGAAGTAACACTTCCCCCGGAACTGGACCAGCCTAATGTACTGAGTGGCGGAATCTTAACAGGTGAGTTGTAACAAAATTTGAAGCTGAATTCATAGCTGATTGCATCTCTCATGTGATCTAGAAACAGCTCGTCACCGGTCAACGCGTGTAGAAACCGAACAGCTTTGATGTAAGCCAGAATACCTTCCGAATCAACAGCTTTATCCGCATCCAACGGAGCGCCGTAACATTCCATGTGTTGAACATAGGTGTTGTAATAGTGGGCTTCACTTCGTCTGAGCTCTTCCAGAGAAGATTCATTATGGGTTAACCAACAGTAATATGCCTTGGCAGCAAGACACCAGACCCCACTAAAGGCATCATATTCAAGACCTGCTCCTGTCCGCTCTGACAAAATGGTGGGATATTCTCCATCCGTATTCTTTGTGCACTCCAGACGATCAAGCACTTGCTTGACGTAATCCAGCCAATCATCGTGTCTCACATTTCGAATACGCTTCTCATAATCGTAGCTTTTCAGAATGTAGAACATCGCTTGAGCTACAAGATAAGAGGAATGTCCTGGGGTACGCATGCCGTCGAACCACCAGCCTTTAACACTCCATATCCCATCCTGATAGGCATCGTATGGAAGTCCGGATTCGGGATTCATGGCATTCTCGATAATATTGGTAATACAGGATAACGCCTGCTGTCGCATGGGCTCATTATTCAGGCGCAGTGCGGCCATAAGCATTGGTGCAGCTATGGTCATACCATTTGTCCAACTGATTGAGATAATTTTGTTGTATCGGTAGCCACCAGTTTCAGCAGCATCTTCATATACAAATGTGGAGTAATGACGATCCTCCGGAAGCCAGGCATATTCATAGATGGCATTGGACAAATCCGTTACCGTTGTCTGAATGTCACTTCCTTCTCTTGGTTTTTCGTGATACCTCCTATAGATTGTTTCCAGTGCAGGATTGATACCCAGTTCTGATTCAGACTCGTAGTTATATAGTTCAAGTGTGAGCCCAACCGATTCACCTGCCGCAAGTTCAAAACAGTTTTCTCCAAGGACAGCTCGCTCATGGACAAGTCTGGATTTGATAAATAACAACGGAGCATTCTCATATCCCAGCGTATATCCGACCGTACCCTTCTCAATAGAACATGTGAATCCCCCATATTGCACGAACGTTCCTTCCATTCCTGGATACCATTGCTGCTTCTGGTTTCCTGTTTTGATCCAGTAGGGACTTGCGCTTAGACCAACAATCCGACCTTCATCATAGATAAGTGCAGCTGGATGAGACAGACGATCGCTTCGGACCATCCACCAGGGTGATGAAGGGCGAGAGGGACTGCCCTCCCTTAGTCTGGGGAACTCATTTGGGACATTCTGGGGTGCTTCGCCCCGGTTGCGACCATACATAAATGCAGGCAAAAAAAACCTCGGATTCTGTTTATCCAACGGCATTTCCACATGAATAACCCCTGTCCAGGCATTCTGGCCCTCGTTGTAAATCTGAATGTCGGCTTGCCATGGAGCTTCTGCACTACCGTTTCCACTTATTACTTTTACGTCAGCTTTGAGAGCATGCTTGTCCAATGCCGTGTACTCTACGTTGTCCTGCCCTCTACTTCGTGCCGTGAAAATCAGATCCATTTTTTCCTCCAATCGCGTTGTACACACTTGAGTGTAAACGCTTGCAATTATGTATCCATCATGCTAGGATGGTTACATTTTATAGGTTCACGTCTGCAATTTCATTGCACAAACGGCTATATTTATTGCGCGAAACGACAAGGAGGTCATATATCTGATATGAATGAGACTTCAGAATACCTGTTTGATCCAATCCAGAATGAGCTGTTGTATCTTCATCGCACCACCACGTATAATATGGGAACGTTTTATCATCGACATAATGCATATGAACTCTACTTATTTCTTCGTGGCAATGTTAACTTCTATATTGAGAACCGGTGTTACCATTTGCAACGTGGCGATCTGCTCGTTCTTAGCCCGGAGGAGATGCACCGTTCCTTTGCCTTGGACAAAAACGAATATGAGAGAATTACCATAAATCTGAAAAAGTCATATCTGAACCGCTTGTCTACATCAACGACCAACTTATCCGCATGTTTTGACTACCGTCCCAAGGGTAAGGGAAATATCGTACATCTTGAAGAGGACAAACTTCAACGAGTGCTGCAATTAGCTGGCGAACTTGAACAGTGTCTCTCATCAAGTGACTATGGAGCGGATATTCTAGGGAATATTTTGATTACACAGTTACTCCTTCTAACGAATCTAACTTTTCAAAATACGGATTTTGTTGCAACGGATATTATGCCTGAACTAGTTCGAAACACGATGGATTACATTGAATGTAATCTGACGAGGCAACTGACGCTCGAACAATTGTCAGAGGCTATGTTCACGAATAGCAGCTATATTAGTCGACAATTCAAAAAGCATACAGGACTCACGATTCGAGCATACATTCTTAGTCGCCGTATAGAGCTGTCGAAATCTTATTTAATCGAAGGTTTAAGTATTACAGAGGCCTGTTATCAATCCGGTTTTGGAGATTATGCCAATTTTATTCGCAGCTTCACCAAACAGGTCGGCACTTCACCTGGCAAATTTGTTAAATATGGAAGTCTTCTTTAAACATTTCATTGAGCAAAAAAAAAAGAGCGAATTCGCCCGGCAATTTTATCAGCCGGTATTCGCTCAGGTAATCGGTAACTTCTTATTAATTATTCCAGTCGTATCCTTTCAATTCAACCATAGCATTTGGGCCAGGAAAGGTTAATTCTATCTTTTGGTCCTGATAGGATACGGTTACTCTTGATTCTGCAATAGAGCGAATTCTGGTATTGAACAGACGACCATTTTCCCATTCCAGATCTATTTCAAATCCGCCACGAGCCCGAATACCACGAATATATCCTTTTGGCCACGCTGCCGGCAAAGCAGGTAACAATCTGATTACTTCGTTATGACTCTGGAGAAGCATCTCTGCTATCCCGGCAGTTCCTCCAAAGTTCCCATCAATTTGAAATGGAGGATGGTCACAAAACAGATTGGGTAACGTGGAGGAACGTAGAAGTTCCACGATGTTATCGTGTGCAAGTTCCGACTCCTCTAATCGTGCCCACATGTTGATAATCCACGCCCTGCTCCATCCTGTGTGTCCGCCACCGTGTTCCAGTCTTCTGTCGAGTGTTACACGAGCTGCCTTGGCAAGGTCAGGCGTTGATTGCAACGTAATTTGTGTTCCAGGATGCAAAGCGAATAAATGGGAAATATGTCTGTGTCCAGGTTCCAATTCATCATAATCGTTACTCCACTCTTGGATCTGGCCATGTTTGCCAATGGAGGTCTCCGGTATTTTGGTTAAAGCACTACGCAGTACTTCTCCGAATTCCTGATCTTCTTGCAAGATCCGGGTACTTTCAATGCAACGCGTGAAGAGTTCTCTAATGATCTGATTGTCCATTGAAGCACCAAAACATAAAGCCCCCGACTCTCCATTATCTAATATATAACGATTTTCCGGTGAAGACGAAGGACATATCACCCAATTGCCGGAAGGATCCTCTATTAGATAATCCAAAATAAACATAGCCGCATCTTTCATCGTGGAGTAAACTTTTTTGAGAAACTGAAAGTCCTTATTGTATTCGTAGTGGTCCCACAGATGTAATGAAAGCCATGCTCCTCCCATAGTCCAAAACGTCGATGTCATGCATACATCCTGCGGAGCAGCGTCTGCCCAGATATCCGAATTGTGATGAGCAACAAACCCCTTGCATCCGTACATGGTTCTAGCGGTTTCCTTTCCCCGGACTTGCAGTCGATCTATAAAATCAAACACTGGAACGTGACATTCAGACAGATTGCAGCTTTCTGCAGGCCAGTAGTTCATCTGTGTATTAATATTAATCGTATATTTGCTATCCCATACAGGAAGCATATCTTTATTCCAGATCCCTTGAAGGTTTGCCGGTAAAGAACCTGGACGACTGCTTGAGATAAGCAGATAACGACCAAATTGAAAGTATAGACTCATCAGTTCCGGATCATGCTTACCAGCTCTAAGCCGTTCAAGGCGCTGATCGATTGGAAGTTCGGAACATATCACATCTTTATTTTCATCTTCGAGATGTAAATCCATCTTTTCGAATAAGGATTGATAGTCCGAGACATGATTGGCGAGCAGTTCGCTATATGGTTTTGTTGAAGCGGCCTCAATTCTGCGGAGGCACTCCACTTCGAGTTGTTCCTTGGGTACTCGGAAATCCGTGCAAGCCGTGATTAGAATAGTCGCTGAATTACCATCCTTCAGAGAAAGCTGACCGCTTGAATAATGAACCTGCCCTCCTTCAGATATTAGGCGAATCGCACAACAAAATCGGATTCCTTCTTCTCCCCCACTTCTTCCCCGGATGATCAAGTTATTCGTTCCACGCCTCTCAATCCGGTCCAGATAGGATTGGAAACCAACAGGATGCTTAAGAATATCTGAATAGGATGTTGATTTCAGAACGGTTCCCCTGCCAAAAATAGTGGAGAAAGATAACTTTCCAGGCACGCTAGATTTGAGATGAACAACGAGCACTTGATCCGGGTAGCTAGCAAAATAATCACGGCTGTACATGGATTGATCTGCGGTATAATTCACGTTTACCTTGCCATGTTCCAGATCCAGATGTCTTTGATATTCATTTGGTTCATGTTCACTGTGATCCATAGCGATATAGAAGTCTCCTAATGGCTCATAATGCCTTTGTCCGTCAGGAACACCCACCAGCGTATCTGTTGCGAGTTCTTCTGCTTCCCTAATCTTACCGTCAAAAATCAGGCTTCTGATCTGAGATAAAGATTCAAGTGCTTGAGGATTATTCCGCTGCATCGGTCCACCATACCACAGACTATCTTCATTAAGCTGGATTCTCTCGATCTGTGTTTTCCCAAAAATCATGCCTCCAAGAGTTCCATTTCCGATAGGCAATGCCTCTTCCCATGTTCCAGCAGGTTGATTAAACCAGATATTTTTGGTCTTCACGTTAAAACCTCCAACGAATTATAATTCCTCACATTTTTCATGTTTAGTGTGTTCCGTTTGTATGTTATTTCAGTGTACTGTAATCTCTTAAGCATCTAAATGAACAAAATTAACTTGAATTATCACAATCTTATCCCAGCATTAGAGGTGTAATCGTAAATTCCGAAACTGACAGAACAAATTCTTGTTCTGGGCAAGCAAGCATATCTATTGGCAATAAAAAAAGCCGCTATAATAGCGGCTCTGCTTCGTTTATTTCATTTAGCTTACGTGAAGCTTGGCATAAGTTATAAAATATTTCGCTCCATTTGTTGCATGAATTGTCTCAATATCAGCCGATCTTCCGAAGAAATGGATTGAAGTAGTTTCTCTTGCTGCTCTCTCCATTTATACTCAACCGGTTTTTCTAATTCTTTGCCCTTATCGGTTAGAAAGATACGCATGATCCTTGCATCCTGTACATCACGTTTGCGATATATAAATCCGTTCTGTTCCAGTGATTTGACCATGTTTGTAACCGTTGGTGGTTCGCATTTCATATGTTCACTTAGTTGCATCTGTGTTACCCCATCACCCAACCACAGCCGATACAACAAATTATCTTGTCCTACATAGAGATTAAGTTCCCGAAGAGATTCACTATAATTTCGACGCATTTGGGAGGAAATTCGATCTAAAGACTGTCGAATATCACAATCTACTGTATCTGTCATGAACGATCCCTCCCTAACATCCGAATTATATTTAGCAGACTAAATGTATCATGTCATTATATAGGTGTCAATTCGCCTTAGTATCGTTATAAGGGCCTTTCCTAACCAAGTTCCACAACAAAGATTGGATTTATCGTAAAGCTTATTTTTTGGCAAAACCTTGCTTGTTCAAGTAGGCCATCATTTGCGGTTGAATACTTCTCTCAAGGTGATCCTGGATATGGTCACTCCATCCTTTTACTTTTTTTACGGTGAAAGGAGCTCTCGTCGGACGATTTTCATAATACTTCAGCATGGTCTCATCATAGATTGCTAATTTCTCTTGATCCATTGGTTGGTATTGATTATCAAGCAATACCATGGATTGAGGGAGCCGAGGTTTCAGTTCCGGCTTATCTCCAGCTGGATTACCGATACATAATCCCACCAGAGGGATAACATATTTAGGTAAATTCAATACGTCAGATAGTTCGCTTATATTGGCTCTGACCCCACCAATGAACACTCCGCCAAGTCCCATCGATTCAGCCGCGGTTAACGCATTTTGTGCCATCAGGCCGGCATCGAATGAACCAATCAACAGAAATTCAATATATTCAATATCCACATCCGGAGCGATTTCATGATTTCGGTTGAAATCTGCACAGAAGACCCAGAATTCTGCCGCTTCTTCAATATAGGGTTGATCGACACAGAGATGTCTGACTTTTTTTCGAAGAACTGGATCTGTGATGCGAATAATGGATACCGCCTGCAGAAGACTGAACGATGAAGTTTGATTTGCTGCCTGAAATATTGCATCTATTTGTTCCTCAGTTAGGGGTTGAGATGTGTAAGAACGAAACGATGTATGGTTATGAAGCAATTCGAGTGTGTTATTCATTAAAAAGCTCTCCTTTATTCGTTGATTCCATGTTCCTGCAATCCGTATTCGTAAGGAACGCCCATATTCTCGCGTAGTGTTTTTCCTTCATATTCCTTATGGAACAAACCGCGTTCCTGCAAGATAGGTACTACCTGATTCACAAAATCTGCAACCCCATCAAAAGATACATCGGGCACGACTGAGAATCCGTCACATGCTTCAGCCAAAAACCATTCTTCCAAGAAGTCAGCAACCTGTGTCGGGGTGCCCGCAACGACCGGATGATAATTGATGACCCCGTGAGCGAGAACATCCCTTACAGAGAGTCCTTCTTTTAATAACTTTAAGGCTCTCGGAGAACGTGGGTCCATGGGGTTGGCATATGCATTTTTCAATAAGTCTGCCGCTAAAGGTTGATCTATATCTACGGAGTTTACCGATAAGGGTAAACCAACCATGGAGCCGAGGTAACTTACCCTGCTGGGGATTTCCTGGGGATTAAAGCTCATAAGCTGTTTCCGACGATCCAAAGCTTCTTCCTCCGTTGAAGCCAGAGAAAACATAAAACCTGCAAACATTTTGATATCATCGGGGTTTCGACCGAAACGTGCAGCACTTTGCCTTATGGCTTGTCTTTGTTCACGGGCAGACGTAATATCATAAGGATTGGCATACACTCCCGAAGCATATTTCCCAGCTAATTCTAATCCTTCACCTCCTCCTCCTGCCTGGAAAATAACTGGCTGCCCTTGCTCAGAGGGCGGAATGGGCAAAGGACCACGAGATGCATAATATTGACCCTGAAGGTTTATAGGCTGGATTTTGTCCATATCAGCAAATTCCCCTCCTTCTACATCTAACGTCCAAGCGTCTGGTTCCCAACTCCCCCACAAGGCCTGAACAATTTGTATGCTTTGATGTGCCTTGTCATAGCGTTCTTGGCGATTTTCAACCCGGGCACCGAAATTAGCCGCCGCTAGGGGGTCGGATGTGGTAACCGCATTCCATCCCACACGTCCATGACTGATAACATCCAGTGCTTTGAACTGGCGTGCAATGTTGTAAGGATAATTAAATGTTGTAGAGAGGGTAGCAACAAGCCCGATGTGTTGTGTCTCTCTTGCTACTGCCATCAGTGCCAACATGGGGTCCATAGGGGACATAGGCGTCTGTGGGCCTAAATTGTTGGATAATCCTGGAGTGTCAGCGATGAAAATCATTTGAAATTTTCCTTGTTCAGCTAATTTAGCCCGTTCTACATAACTATCCATATTGGTGTAAGCTGCAGGATCCGTGCCAGGCATTCTCCATGCGCTAAATTCGGCTCCATAACCCGACACCATCTGTAAAGCCAGTTGCATTTCACTTCTTTTTTTCATAACGATTTTCTCCTTCGTTCTGGACAGGCACAGATATGTGTGACCTTTCTATAGTGTGAATAAATTTAGCTTGCTAAATATATTTATGATCAATTTTATTCCGTGGGTTATAGATATTGACGTTCACCGGTCTGGGCTGATTTCTCGACGGCATCCAGTAACTGATGAAGTTTCACCGCATCCGCGAAAGTAGGTGCTAAGGTAGTGCCTTCTTGAATATCTTTCGCAAACTTACGATAAGCCTGAGCCATGTTCAGAACAATTCCGGAGTCGTTATATAGAGAATGTGGAGCCGAGTAATAGGCATCGGGAATGGTTAGTTCACGAAGCTCGTTGTCCGTAGATCCTGCACCGCGTAATTGATGTGATCCGAATTGAATGGATGCAGGGGCGCTCAGCACAATCGTGCCGTTGTCTCCGAAAATTTCAAGTGTGAGTCCTGTCTGATGTTTGACTCCACCTTGAATATGAACACTGGCTGCTGCCCCATTAGTCAATTTTCCTGTAATCATGATCTGATCATCCGTTGTTTTCTTGATGACTTTCTGAATATCTACCAATTCTACTTCTGGAAACTGTTGAGCTGTGGTGGCAGACAATTCTGTAAAGTCCCCAAGCATGTAGGTAAATGCATCCAGATTATGGCCCCCTACAATGGTCAGCAAGTTCCCTCCAACTTTCCGGTCATACAAGTACGCACTCGACTTGTCACCAACGCCACCCATGCCATCAATGGAGATCTTCAGGTTGGCAGATAACACTTTACCCACATAACCTTCTGCCAATAGATCTTTTACATATTGAACGGCCGGGGCTTGTCTAGCCTGTAATCCAATCGCATTTGGCAGTTGTGCGGATGCTATCCATTCCTGCATTTCAAGCGCTTCCTCTGTATTCGACCCCAGTGGCCATTCACAATAGATTGGTTTGCCAGCAGGCACGACGGCTTTAACGGCGTTATAATGTTCCTTGACATTAATACTGACAACGACCATATCCACATCAGGATGCTGAGCCAACTCCTCCATATTATCAAAGCCGTGATCTGCATAGAAAGCTTCTGCGCTCTTCTTTGCACTTGGCATATTACTTGTTCCCACTGCGGTAAGCTCGAACTCATCCAGGTGCTCAATAGCTGGAATATGTGTGCCACTCGCCCATCCGTTATTAATTGAGGCTCCTATGATACCTGTACGAATTTTTTTATTCATTGTTAAACATCTCCCTTGTTAAAATTTACAGTATGATCGAATATCGGTTTGTTTCCAGCCCTTATCAGTCACTCATTTCTATGATATATTTATTTAGCTTGCTAACTATTCAATCGAGATAACATTAATTATTCTTTCATACTTTAGGTAAACTAAAATTGTTTTGGTGTTGACACCATCATAGATGTATTTGTTTTATTAGCAAAGAGGGCAATTTAAATGAACATAGTACATCTTTTTGTACTTTTGGATCAGGAGTGATATGAATGAGAGTTTGCAATGAAGGATTTGAACAAGAGTTTATAGATGGAAAAAGTGACATGTACGCCATAGCTTTTACTCAGAATGTCCTTTCTGGGCGTTGGAAATATTTTATCTTATGGTACCTAAAAGACGAAACACGTCGATATACGGATATCAAAAAATTCCTTGGAGATCTGTCTCAAGGCTCCCTTACAAAGCAGCTTAAAGAGTTAGAGAATGATGGTGTTATTCAACGCGATGTATATCCGGAAGTTCCTCCGCGAGTTGAGTATTCGTTAACCGACAAGGGAATGAAGTTACTACCGATCCTTGAAAAGATGGAGGACTTTGGCAAAGAATACGGCTAAGCAACTTAAACTAGGCTTCCACATTATGTTCTGACTATCGCCTCTTTCAGGCTTCTACTTATTTAATAAAAACCAAAAAAGCCGCTAATAAAGCGGCTCTCAATCGGGCCATACTCTGGTCCCCTTTAATGTTGTCGTGTCAACATTAACTCTATGGTTTAATACTAGCTTGCTGGCCATCAGGAGCAACCGACTTATCGTTCGTCTTCACACCCCTGCGCTTCTTGTAACCTTTAAATATGAAATACCCCACTATGATTATGATAATCGGCATTCCGTACAGTAATAGAATATAGAAACTGAAAAGCAAAAGTGCGACTATCGCACCATCTATCTCGTTCAATCTGCGCACTCCTTTATAAGTATCACTGGCTATTTGATTACTACATTACATAATAACTACTCTCTCATCTTCATATGTAAAAAAATATTATTGATAGGAGAAAACGTATTTTTTCTTATGTTAATTATGTACACAAATAAAGTTGCTATTGTAGCAACTTTATTAAAAGGCATTTTTAGTTTTCTTAAGCATTTTCAGGTTCATATATTCCGTAACCATTCTTGCCATTCTTTTTAATCTTGTACATGGCTCCATCCGCATGTCTCAGAAGTTCGGAAGGCTCCTGTCCATGCTTGGGAAATAGGCTGATACCAATACTCATCGAAAGGTTGATATAGTTTCCGGCAATTTTGAAATGGGTACTGAATGCAGCTTCCAATCTTTTAGCGATAATTTCAGCATCGTGATCATCTTTCAGGTGGCTTAAAATGATGAATTCGTCCCCGCCAAGCCGTGCTACTGTGTCCGTACTTGGAATCGTTTCGCTTAATCGCTTTGCCATCTCCAGCAACACTTGATCGCCAACATGGTGTCCATATGTATCATTCACTTGTTTAAACCCATCAGCATCCACAAACATAATGGCAAGTTTATTATGGTTTCTTTGAGCATGACTGATAGCCCAGGCAAGACGGTCATTATAAGCAAGACGATTAGGCAGACCTGTAAGTGGATCATGCAAAGACAAATGTTTGCTGATTTTCTCGGAGATTTTGATTTTGGCGTACTCCGTCTCCAATTCTTTAATCAGATTTTTAAGTTTATATACCCGGGTGTTTGTGTTTGTCATGTCAGTAATCTGAATAAGGGCATAACTGCGATCTTCATGATAGAGTGGTTCAACATGCATATTTTGTCTGTATAGTTGCCCATCCTCTCCGTCATTAGGAAGAATGAATGCCTTATGTAAAGCGCTTGAGCAAAATCTGCTCTGTCCATGATACAGCGCATTTTGCAAAATATTTAGATACATGTTCGACTTAAACCGCGGGCAGACCTCAAGCAGATTCAAGCCTATTACCTCTTCTGCATTTTTGCCAGTAAAACGTTCCAACCAGGCATTCCACACAACAATTTTCAAATGTCTGTCCACGATCATTATTCCCATATGGGCTTTGTTCAAAGCTTGCGAAATGAGATTATCCATTGTCCGCCTCCAACAAAGCGTCCATTTTGGCCAGCAGACTCGATATGGAGTTCATACTTAATGCTATGACAATGATACCTGTCACATCCGTATCGGCAAGTAAAAATGAGGTATGTAAAACCAGGACATAAACTTCATTCTGAAGCAATATTTGTTGATCGGAATTGGTGACATAGATCAGTTCAATATCAGGCAGGACGTATTCCAGTTTCATCTCCAGGAAATTACCGAATTCTCCAATAATGGCGTTAAGCAGAACATTGCTAACTTCCTTCAAAACGTCCAAATCCGTGTCCATCAGGTTCGGATCGTTCGGTATAACGCTCTCACCCAGTTCTCCAAGACAAATGTTTGCCAATACTTTAGCCTGCTCAACAGGAAACATCAGAAATGCTTTTCCCTGAAATTCGTATCCAAACTGTAAGGATGACCTAAACAGGTGACCTTCACTGAAGAAAATGTTGTATCTTCGATCTCCAGGATCAACATCGGATATGGAGATTAGTTCCACTTCCGGAATATTCAAAACGATACGCTTGTCTACAATCTCTGACAACATGTTAGCCGCTTGTCCCACGTAAACGTTCACAAGTTCAGTCAGCAAATCCTTCTGTAAATCATTCAGCATGATAGGCCGCCTGAATCAGTTGAATCATGGTAGTTGCCTTCTCTGCGGTTAACGGTTTGTTCAGGAAGCCAGAAATGCCCAGCATTTCAACTTCATCCCTAGTTGTCTTCTGAATATCTGCAGATAAGATAATAATTTTGACTTTGCTATCCGTTTCTCGAATCATTCGAAGCATTTCTTGTCCGTTCAAACCAGGCATCAGCAGGTCGGTGGTTATAAAATCAGGTTGAAATTCCTTGAATAGGTTGTATCCTTGCTCTCCATTGTTAGCAATCTGAATCTCGCATTCTGGAATATGATCAACAATCAGCTTTGTAAGTAATTTCTGTACGAAAATGGAGTCTTCCACAATTAATACTTTCATTTTCTCTTCAGTCTCCTTGATAAAATGGTAAGAGCTCGGGATGGTCAGGCGCTGTGGACAGTTCTTGATATAGGGCTTTCGCGCGCAGTGGCACCCTGAAAAGATACTGACTGGTGAATCAAGTAAATATAAATTATAGTAACTTTAATTTAATTGTCAACAACATTATTGAATAAGTTAGATTCGTGTGCAATTGACATACTACGGCCCGCCGTTTAAAAAAACATAAAAAAACGGTCACCTAGTGACCGTTTTTGATCGGTTATCTGGAACTGCATTAAGTTTACTCTTTTACCCCTCCAAGCTGCAAGCCATGAACGAAATACTTCTGCAAAAATGGATATACAACTAAGATGGGTAATGCGGCAACAATCGTAATCGCTGCCCGAATAGATACAGGGGTGACCATGTTACGCGCAGCGCCAAGATCTGCACCATTGGCAACGGCTGCACTGCTGTTGGAATTCATAGAAGATGATAATAGTTTCATCAACTCATATTGCAGCGTGCTCAGGTTTTGTTTGGAAGATGCATACAGAAACGTATCAAACCAAGAATTCCATTGACCGACTGCAATGAACAGTGCAACAGTAGCCAGAACCGGTTGGCACAGTGGAAGAATAATGGAAATGAATGTTCTGAAATCTCCAGCACCATCAATTTTGGCAGATTCGATCAATCCCTCGGGTAGTGTCTGGATATAGGTTCGAATAACAATCATATTAAAGGCACTGATCAGCCCAGGAATAATGTACACCAGGAAGTTGTTTAACAAATGCAAATCTTTCATTAGGAAGTAAGTTGGAATAAGACCTGCACTAAAATACATCGTAAGAACAACTGTAATGGTAATGGGCTTTCGTAATATATAATCTTTTCGGCTTAGTGTGTAAGCCAGCATGGAGGTTAAGAATAGACTCAAAACTGTCCCCAAAACCGTTCTCGCCACAGATATACCAAAGGCGCTGAAGATGGTCCCTCCTGCAAATACTGCTCTGTAGTTTTGATCTGTCCATACCCGAGGCCACAGATAAATCCCACCCCGGATGGTGTCATTACCGGCATTGAATGATACGGCGAGTGTATTCACAAACGGATACAGGGTAACAATCGCGATTGCGATCATCAGTATACCATTTAACGTATGGAAGACAATCGGTTCAAGCCGAGATTTATTGATTCCCATCTCTAGTCCCCCTTATATTAATCGGTCTTCCCCGAGCCGTTTGGAAATTGAATTCGCCGCAAAGATCAGCGTGATACTAACTACTGTTTTGAAGATACCTGCCGCAGTAGCCAAAGAATAATTCCCGATCTGTAGTCCGTATTTCAGGACAAATATATCTATCGTCTGTGACCAGTCGACAACCACACCATTACCTAACAAATACTGAACCTCGAATCCAGCTTCCAAAATCCAGCCCATATTCATGATCAGCAAAATGATAACAATGGATTTGATTCCGGGTAAGGTCACATACAGCATTTTTTTATATCGGTTCGCACCATCAATCTCTGCCGCTTCATAGAGGGAAGGATCGATAGACGTGATGGCTGCCAAATAAATAATGGCATTCCAGCCAACTTCTTTCCATACATGGGATGCGCCTACAATGCCCCAGAAGTATTCCGGAACGCTAAGCCACATGATAGGTTCTTGAATGATATTCAGCTTCATGAGTACCACATTCACAATCCCACCATCTACAGATAGTGAACTTGCTACGATACCTGTCACAATAATCCATGAGAGAAAGTGAGGTAAATACGATATTGTTTGAATGGTTCGTTTATATAACTTATGTTTGATCTCATTAAGTAAAATGGCAAATATAATGGCTGTCGCAAATCCGAGCACCATATTGATGACGCTCATCGCAATGGTATTACGAAGCACGTTAAGAAATGCATCGTCTGTTAGCAAAAACTTAAAGTGTTTGAGCCCGACCCATTCCTGCTGGGTGAAACTCTTCGCAGGACTGTAATTCTGAAAGGCCATAACCCAGCCCCAAATGGGATAATACGAGAATACGAGAATGTACGCAACGATGGGCAATGACATGAACATGAGTTGTCTTTGTCCGCGCAATCGTTTTAACAGTGGTGCTTTGGTAACGACTGTACGGGTAGTTTGCTCTGGTATGGCTCCAGGCGTGTTCGCCATCTTTCACTCCTCCTATTGGCTTGCAGCGACTTTAAGCATGATGTCCTCGGAAGGCACTCGCCTGAGTAATCCTTTGGTTGGTACCTTCCGAGAGAATCATTGCCGCATTTTTTTATTTAACAGACCAGTTCTCGATTCTCCATTTCAGTTGGTCATTAATTCGATCTTCATAGGATTTGACATCGATTTTCTTGTAAGCGTCTACATATTCAGTCCAAATGTTATCGAACTCATCCGGTTTGGACATGATTGCTTTAGGCAAGAATTTCAATGAAGTGTCTGTCATTTGTTTGTTCGCTACCGCAGCATCAGAGCCTTCTTTCAGATCGACCTGCCATGCTGGATAGTACACTGGATTCTCTGGTGCAGGAGAGAAGAAATCACTCCACGTTTTGAAGCCATATGCATCCAAGAGTTCTTTATCTTCCGGTTTGAGGTTGTCATAGAATTCCTCAGGTTGGTTGATCGCTCCAATTGCATTGCCATCTTCAAATGTTCCTTCGAGCTTCGGTGCAGCAGCGTAGAAACCTTCAGCTTTGTTAACCAATCTCCATGCCGGGTCATCCTGCTCTGTCCGTTGCTCTGGTGTACGATAGAATCTTCCCTCTTCATTCACTTGATAGTCTACACCCTCTTCACCCCATGACAAGAGCTTTTGGTACTTCTCGTCCATAAGCTTATCGAGGAATTTGATGAGTGCGACAGGGTCTTCGGCATCTTTACTGATACCAAAACCATTGTTTAAGTTAATGACCGGACGATCCAGATAATGATCTGTGATACTTGTATCATAGACAAGCGGGAAGCCTACGTATGTCTGGCCAATTTTCCCCTGTGCTACGAGTGGGTCTTCGCCGGCTTGGAAATTCCAGTGCTGGTCGAACATACTAAGCACACGTCCCGAAGAAATTTTGGCCAAATATTGATCATAGTTCTGAACAAAGGCTTCTTTATCCAGCAATCCCTCATTATACAGATTGTTTAGTTCTTTATAATACCGTTTGGAGATATCTTTGTCGGCAAAAACGGTTGCGACTCCACTATCATCTACGACTACGCCCCCGTCATTGGGGTGACCCGTAAGATGTTCAGGTGGGTTAAGCAAAGGGAACGTCCGCCAGTCTGAAGCCAATGTAGTGAAACCAATCGTCGGTTGACCATCAATCGTTGGATTCTTGGCTGCATAATCACGGATCAACTTTGTGAAATCATCCAACGTTTTAGGAGTCGGGTACCCGGCATCCTTCAGTATGGACTTTTGAATCCAGAATGCAGGACCAGAATAATAGTTACTAATGAACTCCCCTGTATACACACCATAGTTAGGCAACCAGTAAATATGTCCATCACTGGAGTCTTTCATCCGGTTCCAGTCTTTACCGAAATGTTTCTTCAGATTAGGCGCATGCTCTTCAATGAGATCTTCGAGCGGTATAACCGCACCGGCTGATACCAATTTGGTATCTGCTGTGATCAAGTCAGGGAAATCGCCACCGGCAATCATAACGCCGAGCTTCTGTTGAAGATCACCCACAAGAAACTCCATCTCAAGATTAACGCCGAGTTCATCCTGGATCTTCTTGTAGATTCGGTTATCTTTAGCTGGCGCCTGATTTGGCGTTCCGATAAAGGCCGTGATATTCAGTACCTCTTTCCCATCCTTTGTAGTCGTTTTCTCATTGTCACCGCTGCATCCTGCAAGTGCCAAACTCAAAGCCAGAACGAGTGATACGGAACCCCAAAGCTTCTTTTTCTTAAGTCCCCCCATGTACTTGCCCTCCTTGGAAGTGGTATGTCTTACTGTTTTTAGTATGAAGAAATGTATGCGGTTACAAAATATATACATTTAAGGTCTACCCCCCTGTAATTGTAGGTCTTATTCAGGAGGGGGTCTTCTTTTTCATGGATCAATTCGCATACTTTTGCCTGTATTCTAAAGGTTTCATGGCTGTTCGTTTTTCAAAGTGTCTGAGAAAATGCTGGTAACTGCGGTACCCTACCTGCTCTGCAATCGCACTTGATGTTTGATTCGTCTGCTGGAGGAGACGCTTCGCTTCTTCCATTCGCAGATCATGTACTACCTCGATGACACCCTTGCCGTACTTTCGTAAAAAGGACTGTCCTAAATGGACTGGATTTACGTAGAATCGTTCTGCAAGCTCCTGAATCGTAAATGTCTCTCTGTAATGCATCTGCACATATTCAGCAACCGTCGCCTGAATGCCTCCAAGTTGCCTCTCCCGGAAAATAGCCAGTTCTGCCTTGCATTGCAAACAGAAATGTTCCAGATTGTTAGCAACCTTTTCTATATTTCGATGGCCCTTCTCCAGAATTCCGCTTGCCAATTCGTTCATTAGAGCATTAGGTTCTCCTCCTAATTCTCTACACAGGGACAGTCCGCGGAATATAATGTGAGTAGAGAAAATATGTACAATCTCTGGGGCAGCCTTCATCTGTATAAACATTTCAAAGGCACCACGAATGGAACTCGAGAGTTCCTCTACAGAACCGTTTTCAAGCAATTCGCTAATATGGTCCACCTCTGACAGTGTTTCCGGATCAAACTGCCAATTCTCCAGCTGAATTTCTTCGGCAATCAAAAGACGCTCTTGATTAAAAAACAAATAACGCCCAACTTCCTGAGCGGAGCGGAAAGATTCAGATAAATGCTCCAGTTTTTTGACCGTTAAACCAACCGCGATATGAATATCTTCGCAGCCGTTATTTTGCATGTTGCTCATCAAACGTTGGGCAAAGCCTTTAATTGCTTCAGACTTCTCATTTCTATCATTCAAATGCTCCCCCCATATAAGCCCCAATGAGTCTCTTGTTTTGTCTATCACATAACAACAAGTTGTTACATCACCCGTTTGCTCGGCTACTGAACAGGCTTCCTGAATATCTCCCTGAAAAGCTATCCTCAGGTATGCCCAATGGGACTTGTTTAAATGAGGAAGGATTTCTGACATCTCCTGCTCCGATATATTCTGCTTATCCTTAATCAGTACGGACAAAAATGCTTTGATCCTTTGCTCGTTTGCCTGTTCCCGAATGCGCTCCTGGTTCTCACGCTCCTGCAATTGCACACGGAGACGGACCAACATATCCTCTGCTTCTGTACTGTCAACGGGTTTGGTTAGATAGTTGGAGACACCTAATCGAATAGCTTGTCTGGCATAATTAAAGTCACTGTATCCACTCGTGATGACAAACAGCACAGACTCATGTTTCAATCGTCGTGCTTCTTCTACAAGTTCCAGCCCATTCATGACAGGCATACGAATGTCTGTCACCACGAGATCAGGTCGATCTTGTTCCATCATCCGAATGGCTTCCTCACCGTTGGCGCACACGCCTCTGATTTCGAAACCATACTTTTCCCAATTGATCAGAAGCTGTAACCCTTCAATGGCATACGGTTCATCATCGACTAACAGTACTTTATACATGAGAGTTTACCTCCTATTTCCTCTGTTCCAGCTTGGAGATCGGTATACGGTACCCTGCAATGGTTTCCTTTCCGGGTACACTGCTTAGATCAAATATCGCATTTCCTTCATAAAAGAGTTCCAACCTGCGGTAGACATTACGGAGTCCTACATGCTCGCCGTTCCTGGGTCTTTCAGAACGAATATCTCGCAGGAGTTCGGTTAGTCTCCCTGCATCCATACCGATTCCATTATCGATCACCTGAATAACCAGTTCAGAAGCATTTCGTCTCGCCGTTATCTTGATCTCTCTTCCATTTTTTCGCGCCTGCAAGCCGTGTTTGCATGCATTTTCGACGAGCGGTTGAATACTCATGCGGGGAATGAGCAACGAAGCTGCATCAGGATCAACCTCGAAGGTGTAATCAAACAGCTCTCCAAAGCGAAACTTTTCAATCTGGAGATAAAGATTCGTAAATTCCAGCTCTTCTTGCAAAGGAATCAGATTGTCAGAATGACTGAGCAACTGTCTCATCAGCTTGGACAGACTTTTAATAATCTCAATTACTTCCGTATATCCATTCTTTGTACTAACGACCAGCAAGGCATTTAATGTGTTAAATAAAAAATGGGGATTCATCTGACTCTGAAGCATGGACAATTCAGTCCTTACTTGATCCAGCTCCAAATCTTTTTGACGGATTTCCAGTTTATATACGTCATTAATCAGCGTATGAATTTTGCCAATCATGATGTTAAATGTACGAATAAGCCCGCCAATTTCGTCGCGGCCTTCGTGAATTTCAATCAGATCGAATCGTTCATTGCGAACCTTCTCCATATGTCTGGATAACTTGCGAATCCGATAGTGGTAGGAACGCAAAATAATGTAGATCAATACAGAGGGGACCACGATACTTAATGCGAGCAACCCCAGAATTGATTTAAAGGCTTCTTGCAAAAGGTGGTCAAGGTGACGCGTATCGGCAACTCCAATCAATTTCCAGCCCTTTAGGTAGGCTAGATTCCCCAACGATTTTTCGAGCGTGTAAGCAGAATCTCCAGATTCCTTGAGCATTGATTCATTATCAAGGGGGGATAAGTCGGTTTCGCTGAACTCCCCACTTGAAACGACAGTTCGATTGTTGCTGTCCACCAGACGCAGCTGAAGACTGTCTGATTCACGATTTAAAATGCTGTACACCCGGCTAAGTTCCAGATCAATCTTGGAATACTTGTTGTAATTGGCATAGGAAGTATAGGTATCCATTTTGCCAATCACACTGATCCGTCTTCCCGCGTTAAATCCGGATGGCTCAATATAATCAACGACAAGAATGCCTCCACTGGTGGATTTCAGCTGTTTCAATCCAGGGAGTACATTCTTGTCTTTCATCACGATATAATGACTGCCCGTCTGAATGGTATCGTTATCCGTATAGATACGCACCTCCAGAATATTCGCTGACATGTACCGTGTTAATTTATCTCGCAGGAATGCATGGTAGACGTTGTAATAATCCACGGGGGAGTGATAGGTCCGATCCAGTGCCTCATAGAGCGAATCATCTGCTGCAATAATTCGGCTCAGGGCAACGCTCTCATCAATCATGCCTAGCAGTTCCCCCGCAGCCCTGTCGATGGATTTACGCAGATTTTCCTGTTCTCTAATCTTGATATCCGCAGAGGTTCGTTCATAAAAGAAGATATTAATCGTTATTACAGGAAGGAGAATACTAAGTACATAAATAAGCAGAAATTTGGATCGGAGAGGAATATCATTAACCTTACTGAACATCCAGAATTTATGACGCATATAATCACCCTTGGTTTTTGTTTTTATAGACTGACGGAAGCTCCCCTGTATGCGCTCTGAACTTTTGGGTGAAATATTCAGCATCATGATATCCTAGCCTGAATGCAATGTCAGTGATCTTCATATTGGTACGTCGCAGGAGTTTACGGGCCTCCTCAACACGAAGCTGGTGCACATAGTCACTGAAACTGACCCCCATCTCCCGCTTGAACTGTTGACCCAGGTAGGCAGAATTAACATGAATACGATTAGCCACATCTTGTAATTTAATTTTACTTCGATAGTGTTGCTTCAATTCATTCACTGCTTCTGCAACAAGCCCTCCTGTACCCGTCTTTTGCTTCAATTCAGACTGGGAAAGTTGCTCGGACAGTCGAACACACAGATCTTGCAATGTGCCGGAAGACCAACTTACAGCCTCATGCCATTCTTTTGCACATAGTATTTCTCTGCAATCCTCTCTTTTTCCATATTTTCGTAGCAACTCCCCATGGATATATCGAATGACATGATGTATCCATTCCAACGAAACCTCTGCTTTTTCACTTTTCTCTAGCAGTGCACTCACTGCAATATCGATAGAATACGTATTTTCTGCCTCAATAAACGCCAAGATCTCTTTGGAGATGTTCATCATTTGCTCTAAATCATATTCTTCGCTTATTCGATATTCATGAAGATGATTTTCATAGGTTTCATCTGTAACCATGACTCCATTTTGCTGTTTTTGCTCATTTCTGCGTTTGTCCAGAGGTTCAATCATTTCCATAAGGATTTGATGAATCTCCTCGGGAACAAGAGGTTTAAGCACATACTGATCGACCTGATACCGTATGGCTTGCTTTGCATAATTAAAATCCGAGTATCCTGTAACGATAACAATTTTAGAGGTGTAGGCGAGATCTTCTCGCAAGGTGTGAATCAAACCAAGACCATCCATAACAGGCATTTGAATATCCGTGACGACAAGATCCGGTTCAACCGAGTTAAATAAAGCAAGTGCTTCCTCCCCATCCGTTGCAGTTCCGCAGAGTTCATATCCACAAGCTCGCCAGTCAATCATCGTTCTCCATCCTTCTAGCATAAATGGCTCATCATCCGCGACAATGACCTTGTACATTAGCTCACCTCTCTTTTATCCTTGATCAGCTGCATGTATTTTATCTATATCTATGGGTAGATTCCAGTTGCTGTGAAAACGCTAAACAGCAGAACAACAGCAGGATTGTTGTCTGCTCGCACAACTTGGAGAACAAATTTTCCACCAGTCTCATCATCAATAATCAATAACATAGGAAATGGTTTCATCAGACCGTACGATTAGAACGCTCCGATTGTAGCGAAGCGCCGGATAACAATTCAAGTGTAACGCTTACATTTTGGTACAACAACCTGATAAACTATAGGTTTTCACCCGACAAAGTATAGGTTTAGCTCAGAAGTAATCTACTGTCAGGAAAAAGATTTTTCATTCTCCACGTACAATACGGAATCCTTGATCGGGACCAAAACCATTCGCATCAAATTTGCCTCGAAATGATATTTCATTGTTATTAACACCGCCGATCCAGCCTCCGCCTTTTACAACTCGCCAAGTTTGATTTGGACTCTCCGAATCACTGTACCAGTCCCAGCACCATTCTCTCACATTCCCAGACATATCATAGATACCTAACTCATTTGGCTTCTGAGTTCCGATTTTTTTGGTTTGATTACGATTGCTCTCAATAGCGGGCCAGCTCCAGTCACCCGTCAGAATGTTGTCGCCGGCATTTATCCAGTACCAAGCAACTTCATCAGGATTATTACTTCCACTGTATGTGTAATTTAAGCTCTTTTGCCCTCCGCTTGCAGCGTATTCCCATTCTGCCTCTGTGGGTAAACGGTAACCGTTGGCATCCTCGTTGATCGTTACATTCCATTTTATATTGTCGTTTTCATTCTGATTATTCGTGTCCTGGTTGTCCTTGTCTATATTGTAATAAGGTTTCAGGTTTTCTTTTATACTTTTTTGATTACAGTATTCCACTGCGTCATACCAGCTGACCATTTCAACAGGCAGGTCATCTCCCTTGAAGCCAGAAGGGTTTTCCCCCATAACCTCCATCCATTCTTTTTGAGTTACTTCGTATTTGCCAATATAGAAGGAATCCAGCGTTTCATTCCTATCAATCTGACTCGGCTTACTGCTCTTGAAGGCTCCCCCTTCGACAAATACCAGGTCATCGTTTAATTTGGTATTACTTGCTGAACAAGCACTTAGACTAACAACTATAGCGATTAAAGTTAACCATACCAGCTTCCTCATTCAATTATTCTCCTTTGCTAAGCTTAAATCCGGCAACGTCGAGGTCCGTTAGATCTGGTGAATAACGTTCCTCAACGCTTCCGGAAAATTGAACTCAAATGCAGGTGCAGACGTTGAACTGCATTACATCATTTTTACCAAACTGTCACGTTTGCGCTTCCGCTGCTTTGATAACCTTCTGTTGCCATCACCTGGTAAGACCAGCTGTTGCCTAAGTACATCCCTTTGCTCGCCCATGCATTCACATGATTACTGAACGTGATGGTAGAATTGACTCCGATTGGTTTCTTGGACTGTCTAACACTCCAATACTGAGGGAAAGTCTGAGTACCATCAATGGAAGGTGCATTGTATCTCATCGTTGTATAGATGTCATATGTGCCGCCATCACTAGTCATCGAGCCCTTATACGTTCCGGTCGGACGATACGTTCCCCAGCTATCCACCACGTAATATTCAATTAGAGCGTTTCTGGTCCAACCATAGAAAGTGAGATAGCCGTTACCTGAAGGAGAGAATACGCCGGCATTGTAATTGACCACTCGATTAGGCGTGCCATATGTCCACCCTTTACCGACAACGAAGTTACCTACATTCTGCCAGTTTACACTATAGTTCCCTCCTGATCCGTTAACAGCGTTGACCGTTCCTCCACCATCTGTCCAATTTTGCCAATAATCTGTTGCAGCGCTGGATGTTGCTGCAAAGACACCAAAACTCATGGAAGCTGCGAGAACAACGGTCATTAATTTTTTGCCAAATTTGAACATGGATGATACCTCCTGATATTTTAATAGATTTGGTTGATGCTATAATCCGATATGAATGTTTTTCAGCAAATTCACTTGAAAAGACGTTGCGAAAACAGATACAGATCGTTCTTCCATACGGGCCAATCATGTCCTCCACTTTCCTCATGCCAGATATGGGGTACTCCGTGTTGAGCCAAATATCGGTGAACCCCAAGACTAATCTCTATAAGATTGTCCTGTACACCGCAAGAGATCCACAACAGCGAGAGTAATGAAGGCGCTTTCGAAAGATCGGGCACAAGTAACTCCGGACTTCTGGTGTTTGGAGCTGCGGAGAAAGCACCGATCCATGCAAAATGGTCTAGATTACTTAATCCGATATTTAAGGATTGACCTCCACCCATGGATAAACCAGCAATCGCCCTTTTATCCCGGCTTTTATGCAAAGGGTAGTTCGACTCCATGTAAGGTATCAAATCGTTGAGCAGATCGGATTCAAACCGTTTAAATGCTTTGATTTTCTCGGGTTCAAACAGGTCTCCTTCGGCTCGGTCATTCGACATTGCGCGACCGTTGGGGAAAACAATAACCATCGGCTCAAGCAAGTTATCGTTGTACAGATTATCGAGAATAATTTGCGGAGAACCGTGAGTATGCCATTCGGTTTCGTCTCCACCAATACCATGTAAAAGAAAAAGTACAGGATACATCGTTGTCGAAGAAAATTCTGGTGGGGTGTACACCATCGCTTTACGGGAATTGCCAACCGTGGTGGAAGGATACTCTACCGTCTCCATGACTCCACGTGGTATATGCTCCCGATACTGGTCATATCCCGTTACTGCTGGTGAGATCAATTCCATTCTCTTTTCCTCCGAACATATGAGTGACTATCAGTCTTCAGTTAATCCACATAGCCAAAACCCAGAATGGTGAAGCATTTATGTTCGTGACCTTCCGCCATTTCGATCTCGATGGAGTGCTCCCCCACATGCTCTTCGTTAACCAGAAGTGTGGCATGGCAATGGGTCCAGTTCACTTGACGCGGATCGACCTTTTGGACGAATACCCCATCTACCTTGATATGTGCAGTTCCGAATTTGTCGTTACCAGAATCCTTGAAGATCAGAATGAGGCGTTTGCACTGCAAACTTATCCGAAAGCTGCTCTGATCCTCTTCTCCCTCTCCTGTACGCATCCAGTTGTTGGGGAACTGAGGTGTACCATAGTCATGAGCATCCATCTCAGCCATCTGCAGATCCGTGTCTGTTTTACAAAAAGAGCCTACATCGATTCGGGCAATATTATTGCCGTTTTTCCGATCCAACAGCTTCACATTAACAAATTCATTTCCAATTAGCGGAGCTTTTTCAATATCATGATCTTTCTCATCCCACTCAGAACGATTCGTCACGTAGAACAAATATTCCAAACAATCGGCCATAATTCGATGCCCTATGTTAGTTGGATGATATATATCATGGAAAAATTGCTTTTTGGAAATAACGTTGCCTTCACCTTTTGTCTTGTTGAACTGATCTACGACAGCATCTTTCACACTTACCATTGGCAGATCATAATGCCAGCCTACCGGAGCGAGACGATCCTGTAGATTCCAGTCATTTTCGAATACACTGAATAACAAGATGACCGCTGGCTTGTTATCGGCAGTAAGTGCTTTGAGTACCAGACTCTCATAACATTTACCTTGGGTTTCATCATCTGCGTCATTGACTGCGAATTCGATTATGACAACATCCGGCTGAACGGCACCTCCCCTCAGCACATCACGATCATAACGTACAATCCCCAGTTCTGAAGGAGTTCCACCCACACCTGCTTTAATCAGATGAATCGGACTATCTTTTGAAAGCGCAAACATAAACTTGAACGACTCATACGACCGATAAGCGTAACTTTGGAGATGAATAGGTACTGCACCAGCACCATGGGTAATGGAGCCTCCAATATAAGCGATAACAACAGGTTCGCCGTTTTTTGCCTTCTCAATGGCTCGTTTTAATCTGACATTATTTCCTTTGTTCAGAAGAGATCGGCCAATCATGTCGCGATATCCATGTGATTCAAAATCAATTGCGGGCTTGACTGCTGACGCTGTCACTCCAACTGGATCGCGCGGTGCAGTGAATTCCGTGTTTTCACCTGCATCTCCTGAATCCTGGAGCATAAATCATCATCACATCCTTCCGGTTAGATTCTGACCATCCTCAAACAACATTTAAAGGATCACAGCTTGTATTATTATTAGATCGGATGTGATCCTTCTCCCAAAGTGTATCCCTTACATAATTTTACAACAACCTGACAAAGTATAGGATTTTAACCAATATATCATTTTAAGTTGAGTACAGTGACATGCAGATCAGAACACCTATAATTTTTCATGTAAACGCTTTAATTTGTATACTATTTCCATGTTATAATTTTGAAAAACCGCATGGATGAAGGAGGATACACATGAATATCACGGGTCAAGGCGCGTGGGATACCGGTACATATACAAATCTGTTTCTGAAGCTAGGCTACGATGAGAATGAGATCACGAATAGATTGGAAGAAACATGGAACGAGCTATTTTATGGCGATGAAAATACTCGAATATATTACCCCATGGGTGAGGACAAGGGATATTTGCTGGACACCGGTAATCTCGATGTTCGATCCGAGGGCATGTCCTATGGCATGATGATGACTGTTCAGATGGACAAAAAGGAAGAATTTGATCGACTCTGGAATTTCTCCCACACGTTTATGCAGCATAAAGCGGGACGTTATAAAGATTATTTTGCCTGGCATTGCAAGCCTGACGGAACTCGACTCTCGCAAGGTCCTGCACCTGATGGTGAGGAGTTTTTTGCCATGGCGCTTTTTTTTGCTTCCAACCGCTGGGGCGATGGCGCTGAACCTTATGATTACAAGGCACAAGCCCGCAAGATCCTTCGTGCGTGTATACATCAGGGCGAAGACGGCGAAGGTGACCCGATGTGGGACCCGGAAACGAAACTGATCAAATTCATTCCAGAAACACCGTTTAGCGATCCGTCCTACCATCTGCCTCATTTTTATGAACTATTCGCGAAATATGCGGATGAAGAAGATCAGTCTTTTTGGGAAGAAGCGGCGTCTGCTAGTCGGGCTTATCTGCATACAGCCTGCCATCCCGTAACCGGACTTTCACCTGAATATGCGAACTATGACGGCTCTCCGGCTCCAATACAGCCGCATGGTGATTTCAGACATTTTTACAGTGATGCCTACCGTGTTGCTGCCAATATAGCGCTGGACTGGGAATGGTTCCGCAAGGATCAATGGCAGATCGATCAATCCAATCGGATTCAGTCCTTCTTCAGTGATATCGAAGTTTCCGATTATCGTCGTTATACCATTGAGGGTGAACCTTTTGACGAACCTTCACTGCATCCTGTAGGTTTACTGGCTACCAATGCCATGGCTTCACTGGCTGCGGACGGTCCACATGCTGACTCGTTCGTTCGCAAGTTCTGGAACACACCTCTGCGTCAGGGAGAACGACGTTATTACGACAATTGCCTGTATTTTTTCAGCATGCTGGCCCTAAGTGGAAGATATCGCATGTACTAAACAGATATGCACGAGCCGTTGCATCTGTCCTGCGAACGTTTGGCCTGCAGGACAGGTTCAAACATAACATAAGAAACGATCCCCCTTAAACATGGTATGATTAAGCCCATACAACTCTACGTATGTAATTTCATGGCAAGAACCTGTGACGAACAGACTATGAACGATGGTGAAGCCATATTCAGCGATAGAAAATGGGGTTACAGGTTAGGCAGGAAGGGGCTGTTCATGCGTTCATTTTATTTACCCGATTTATCGGAATTCCACTTTTTTTGTTTTCCACATTCGGTTGGAAATTACACCAAACCTGATCAGCATCACATCAACAGAATGGAAGGTGTCCAGGATTTCAGCTTGCATTACATTGCCGAAGGCAGCGGATATGTCGAGTTACATCATAAGAAATACGAGTTAAGTAAAGGCAATGTGTTTCTTCATATTCCAAACGACCCTATGCGTTATTATCAGTCCGATGAAGATCCGTGGAATATTTACTGGATTCAGTTCTACGGAAATGCACTCTCTGCTTTTTTACTGGAGAACGGACATTATCAATCCTCTGTCTGGACACAAAACCATGCTTCTCTAATCGAGTCCTCGTTTGAACATTTGCTTGATGAGATTGAGCAATTTAATTTTTTGCGTCCATCTCGAATCTCTGCACTGAATTACAGCGTACTTATCGAATTCATAAGTCATGCCATCCCCCTATCTGCTTACCGGAATCTCAACAATTTCGAGAAGATTACGGCGTTGCTGCCCGAAATGCAAAAAAAAGCCCATCTTCCGTTTGAGCTTGCCATCTGGTCGGATAAGCTCGGATTGACTCCTCATTATTTCTGCAGTTTGTTCAAAAAAGCTACCAAAATGACTCCCGTATCTTATATCACCAAATGCCGGATACAGAGCAGCAAACAGTTGTTATTAAGCCATCCTTCCATGCCGATTAAAGAAGTTGCCATGCAATGCGGGTACCCGGGGAACAGCTACTTTAACAAAAAATTTATGGAGTCTGAGGGCAAAACACCTGCGGAATTCCGTCGCCTTCATCTGAAGGCGTAACACCGATCAAGCACACAATGCAACCTATATTGCTGATTCTTAACGCCCTTATATTCCTTCCTTCTGCTCCATTAAACTCAACAGGAGCACGAAAAGGAAGATCCTGAGATCTCCTTTTCATACTCCCAATTAAGAGTTACTTCAAAGTCACTTTGACAACTTCCATTCATCGTATGCATCTTGATATACTTGTAAATACTTTTCAAGTTGCAATCCCTTGTACCCCGCAATATAACTGTCCCATTCCTTTGTTATATCCTTGTTACCTGTAATAAACTGTGCCATATTGGAGTCCACGTAATCCATCAGCGTGCGTTCGATTTGAGAAATGGTCAACGCATCTTCCGGTTTGAAATTGACATTGCTTGGATATACCACATCCAGATTCGCAAATGGTTCGTATTCTTTGGCTGCCAGCCAGAATCTATACTCCCTTGGCCCATCGCCTTCTGCGAGTGGATCTTCAGGAGCTACAAAAGATTCACGGATGGAATTGAGCATTTGCATTGTGCCAAGCTGCCACCATGTATCGGCTAGGGGCACACTTCCGTCCGTCTTGGAAGCAGGTAACAAGACATCATATTTGGCCGGCTGACCATTGTAATCCATCTGGCCGCTCTCTGCTTTTTTCCAGCCATCTCCTTCAAAACCATAGGTCGTCAGGATGGTGCCCTCTTCGCTGTACAGGTAATCAGCCAGTCGGATGGCCGCAATTTTTTCTTCCTCTGTCGCTTTGTTCGTAATGACGAAGTCACTCTGCCCGATTCCCGCAGAATAACCGGAGAGCTGTACGCCATGGGGTCCTTTCAGAGGTGGCAGTACCGCATAATCCTTGTTGCGAGGATATTTGACCCCTCCGGTAACAATGGCATAACCTACAACGCCCACTGCAGCATCAGGCTTATTGGCAAGCTGCTTCACAGCATCTGCATTTTGTGTAAAAGCCCCCTTATCAATAAGTCCTTCCTGATACAAGCGACGAAGATATTCCAGACCTTCCCTCCACTCCGGCTGTGCTGCCGAATAGATGACCACATCATCCTTCACACTTAGATATTTACTGGCATCGTTATAAATAAATGCATTCATCAGAAAAGCGTCAACACCACCGCCCCACTCGTCCGGAGTTGTTGTATATGGCACTTCATCAGCTTTTCCATTACCGTTTGGATCTTTTTCCTTGAATGCTTTCAATACCTCATAGAACTCGTCCGTTGTTGTGGGCATACTCAGGCCTAGTTGGTCGAGCCAGACGGTATTGATCCACACTCTCTGATTGTAGGTACAATGCAGACATTCATTAATTTTGGGAATAGCGTAAATGTTGCCATCCGGCGCAGTAGCCACTTCTTTAACACCTTCAACCTCGTCGATTGCTTTTTGAATGTTTGGTGCATATTGTTTGATAAGATCGTTGAGCGGAATAAAGGCGCCCATCTTTCCGTACTTGATCTGATCAGCCTTGCTCATTCCCGCATCCAGAATGACTGCCGGGTAGTCTCCGCTCGCTAGAACAAGCTGTTTTTTATCATTATATGCACCGCCGGGTGTCGTTTGCCAAGCAAACTGGATCTTGAGCTTTTCCTCGATGTATTTCGAGAATCGATTGATTTGCAGCTTTTCAATAGCTTCGCCTTGTGGTGCCAATACACTCAGGCGAACCGCTCCGTCCTTGGTTACCGCTTCTGCAGAAGAATCCTTGTCTTTATTGTCACTGCATGCGGAGAGCACCATGGTCATAACCAGCGTCAAACACAATAATAGACGTCCTGAACTTTTCAACTACAATTCCCCCTTGTAATAAATCAAGCTCATATTTGGATAGTCGCTACCCCTTCAGAGAGCCAATCATGACCCCTTTAACAAAATGTTTCTGTACAAAAGGATATATAACAAGCACGGGTACACTCGCGATCACAATAAGTGAATATTGCAGCAAATCCTTTAATCCCTGTTGAACAGCCTGAGCGCTGATATTAACGTACATATCCGAGTTATCTGCATTCAAGATAAGCAGGTTACGAAGGAAGATTTGTAATGGAAATTTTGTATAATCACTTAAATAAATCAGTGCGTTGAAATACGTATTCCAATGCCCAACCGCATACATAAGCGCCAGTACGGCAAGAACCGGCTTCGATAACGGCAATACCACCCGCCATATAAAAGCTAAATCGCTGCATCCGTCAATCTGTGCGGCCTCGGCCAGATCATCCGGGATGGTGGATTGAAAAAATGTCCGGGCGATAATGACCTGAAACACAGCGAATGCCCCCGGAAGAATCATGGCCCAGCGTGTGTCGAGCAGCCCAAGGGATTTCACAAGCAGATAGTTGGGGATCAGTCCTCCGTCAAAAAACATCGTCACAACAAGCAAAAGCATGATGATGTTGCGCCCATAGAACGACCTTCTAGCCAATGGATATGCGATCATCACCGTAAACGACACATTTAGCACTGTCCCCGCCATGGTATAGAACAGGGAATTACCAAATCCGATCCAGATGTCTTTATTTTGGAATGCGGCCTGATATCCAATCCAGCTGAATTCGACTGGCCAAAGCCACACTTTTCCGGAAGAAACTGCTGACGGAGAGCTAAAGGAAGCGCTTAAAATATGAAGCAAGGGAAACAAAATGATAATCAAAATGAACGCTAAGAACAGATAAATGATGCTCATGAACAATCGGTCTGTAGCAGATTCTCGTATGGCGACGCTCTTCATCATTTTCCTCCCTACCATAAACTGTTGGATGAGACCTTTTTGGATATCAGGTTCACCAGCACTAACAGTACAAAGTTTACAACGGAATTAAACAGCCCGATGGCAGCGGAAAAGCTGAAATCGGAATTCAGTAATCCGACTTTGTATACATAAGTTGAGATGACTTCGGATGCATTTTGGTTCAGCGGGTTCTGCATCAGATATATTTTTTCGAAGCCTACACTCATAGTTGAGCCCACACTCAAGATCAAGAGAATGGACATCACCGGGACCAAGCTGGGAATATCAATGTTTATCATCCGTTGCAGTCGTGTTGCCCCGTCCACCCTGGCGGCTTCGTACAACTCGGGGTTTACACCGGACAAGGCTGCGATGTAGATGATGGCGTTGTACCCCATGAATTGCCAGGCATCCGAAAATACATAGATTGTCTTGAACATGCTGGCACTGCCCATGAAGTCAATCGGCTCCATGCCGAAGACTCTGAACAGATTGCTGACAAGTCCTACATTGGGCGACAGATTGACGATCAGAATGGACACAATGATTACCGTTGAAATGAAATAGGGTGCGTAAGTGACCATCTGTACTGTTTTTTTGAAAAAGCCGTTCCGGATCTCGTTTAATGCCAGCGCAAGCAAGATGGGTAACGGGAAATTGACGAGCAGACCGTATAACGAAATTACTAACGTATTTCGAAAATACTGCCAGAAGAATGGTGCCTGAAACAGCTGTTCAAAATACTTGAGACCTGCCCATGGACTCCCCCATATTCCCTGCACGACATTATAATCCTTAAAAGCAATCAGCACGCCAAACATCGGAACGTACTTGAAAATGAGAATGTACAACATAGGCAGTAAAACTAACAGATAAAACTGCCAGTGTCTGGACATTTTGCGGGCAATGCCGTTCGATGACTTTCCGGATAACACAGGCTCTTGCCGGGGTGAAACGGTGAAGGATGATTTGCTGTCCATTGTCACGCTCCTTTGCATGTGATGGTGCCATCTTAAACAGACAATTCATCCTCCAACAATATACATCTTTCACGCATGCAACCTATTTCCTCAAGAGAGCTGCTAAGTGAAAAGGAGCGGCAGCGCAGGCGAACCAATCTTTTTCTCCATACAAACATAATTCGTCGATGTCCTACTGCACGCTCTGGCAAGGTTTCCCCGGTCAGCAACAGCTTATCTCAATTTGGTTTAACCGCCCATTTGCGGTATTCACCGGGTGAAGTGTTTACATGTTTTTTGAACGCCCTGCCAAATGAGATCACATTGGCATATCCGACATCCTCTGCAATCTCATTAACGGACAACGTCGTTTGCTCCAGTAATTGTTGTGCCCGCTTGATTCGCACATCGATTAAATAATCGACAAACTTGTTGCCCGTCATCTCTTTAAACAATTTGCTGATGGATTTGGGACTGAGTTGGAACTGCTCCGCCAGATAATCAAGGGACAGCTCAGGATTGCCATACTCACGTTCAATACATTTGCGAATTTCAAAAATCCGTTCCGAATGCGTCCGTTTCTCCTGACGATGGCGAATCTGCTCTGCCAGGTTCGTCAGCGGGTAACGTACATTTGCCTCAAGCTGCTGAAACGTCTCGGAAGAGGACAACGCATCCTGCAAGGATGGCTCGGCCTCGTCTGCCCACAGTTCTTGAAATTCTTTGGGAAGTCTGCTTATTTCCCGCTCTATGGAATAGATCATATATCCGACCAGACTTACAATATTATCCCGGTCCAGAATATCCTGCTCAATTTGCTGCATAATTGTATCGTATTCCTGTCTCCAGTCAGACTTCGCTGTACGCAGGGATTGCGCCATGGCATGAACCAGTTGGAAATAGTCAAATGCTCCTGCCTTTTTATCCTTATTTACGTGGGAAAACAGAATGACCTGGTTGCCGCCCAAAACCATCTTGTATTTCAACGCTTGCAGCGCTTGGCGATAAGAATCAGGAATAAGCGTATACGCATTGGCGATGCTTCCCACACCAACACTGATTCTGAGATTCATGTTTTGCTCAATCCACGTCCGTGTATCCTCGAACATCTGAAGCAGATGTGGGTCAACTCCCTGTTCATCCTCCAATTGCAGCATGGCTCCAAGAATATCACCTGAAATCCATCCCGCCCATATCGTATAACCGTGTTGTTCAGCCGTTTCCTGAATGACGCTCAGAATGGCGAACTTCAGTAAATATTGATCCCGAGGCAAGTAATACTGTACAAAACGAGCATAATCATCCATTTCTACGACACAGATGACCTGTTTTTGGTTTAGATCATTCAATTGAAATCCGTTTTGCTGTGAGTCCCATTGGCTTGGATTCTCAGGATATTGGCCATCCAGCAATTGCTGGAGCAGATATGTTTTCTTCAATTGTTCATCTTCACGATTTTGCTGCTGGTAAATGTGATTCTGTGCCAGAAAAAGATTCAGTGCTGATTCAATGAATGCAAACTCGTCCTTGGGCCCCTGATGATCCTTCGAGACAGGACTGTCCTTAAACTGAGGAAAGCTGTTGATCCTGGAGATGATCTGTTCAATAGGCTTGTAGCTTTTTCGCGTAATGTAAAAAAACCAGGCAACCCCGGCGATAATCATAACGATGCCTATCACAAACCAGACGTTATACAGCGCATTGGTAGCGTTTACAAAAATACCGTTTAATGGTCCGCTCACATACGTCCACCCGGTTAATGCCGAGGTTTTCTGCGTAACAACAGACAGATCGTCATGCTCCGCCCCGGCCAAGTCGAGAATATCCTGCCCTGCCCCATCCAGAATTCGGGTATAGCTGATCTGCTGTTCATAGATTCCGTTGACAAGTTCGGTCATTTTGTCGGGGGACAGGTTAACAACTAGCAGCCCTTCCCCGTTAAGGAGAACGGGACTTCTGAGCACAAGACTGACAACCTGGCGATAACCTACAATGGAAAAGGGTTCAAACTTCCTGAGTTCCGTCCAGTGATTCCCCGACTTTGTTAACTGTGAGTGGATAAATGGAGCATCTGAAAAATCCTCCAACGTTGTGATGGTTGCATCACTAATGACAACCGGATGATGCGTCCGAACAACATAGATAGAATCCACCAGCGGATGATCCTGCTTGAACTGTCTCATGAACTCGGCTATCTGAATGTGCAGATAGTCGTTGTCCGTGTCGCTCTCATTCCAGAACAAAAAAAGCTCATTATTATGCAGTAATTCGGAAAGCAGCTCTTGCTCCATCGTTTTCAGTGAAGAATCAACCAGATTCATGGCCTGAACAAGCAAGCTTGCATTCGCCATGGTCGCTTCCTTACGACTCTGACTGATCAGCAATTGGTAGTATAAGAAAAACATAAAGGTAACTACAATGAAAAAGACAGGAATGTAGGATAACAACTGTCGATAATAAAAGATTTTCCTCTTCATGCACGTCTCCCCTCCAGACAATGAAATGATGTTCATATGATATCTGACAGGGAAAACAGGTTCAATCACAGAATTTTAAGAAGGATGCAATGATATTACGATTTAATTTATATCAATAAAAAACGTTCCCGGCTCGCATATGTTGACTGCGAAGCGGAAACGTTTGATTGTGTAACCGGATATGATTCAGATACTTTAATTATTTGGAAACAGAAGAAGTATCATAGGAAGACTGCATAATCTCCAGATATCGAGTAATGTTCAGTCCCTCCAGGCCTTTCACATATTCATCCCAATCCTTATCCAGACTTTTGGCGCCTGTAATAAATTGCAGGGCGTTCTGATCGATGTAATCCTTGAGATTGGTCTGCATCATGCTGGCTTCATCAGCTTGAGACGGATCTACCCACAATGCCCAATGAGGGAAAATCTCTTTCGGTTCCTTGCCCTCCATTAACAATGTCGCCTCATAGAGACGTCGCTCACCACCATCATTGGCATAGATGTCTGTCCCCTGTACTTCGGAGTCCCGATATGCCTGATAATGATTGTACTGACTCAATGCAGCCCAACTGTCATTACGAGGTTCTTCTCCAGAAGGAAGCGGAATGGCTTTATATAACGGCTCTATCTGATCATTGAGCGCCACTTCTCCTTCTTGTGGTTTGCGCCAGCTTACGCCCTCTTCTCCCAGATATGATGCCATGGTGCCTTCCTGGGTATAGATATAATCCAGCAGCTTTATGGCCGCGATCTGCGTTTCCTCACTGGCTTTGTTTGTCAGTACAAAGGACGCTCCGGGATCAATCGGATAGTTGTACGTAGCATAAGCAGCATGGGGTCCCTTCAATGGAGGGATGGGATTGTAATCATTCCCGTAAGGAGAACCTTCGGCAGTGGTGACAAATAACGATGGATGCATCGCTGCTCCTGCACCAAGTAGCTGTGCATCGGCGTTATCACCGATTTTTTTGAAAGCACCCACGTTTTGAGTAAAGGCTCCCGGATCAATTAACCCTTCATCGTACAGGGATTTAATATAGGCAAGCCCTTCTTTCCACTCCGGTTTGTTCACTACGGTCTCCACTTTCCCCTGATTGACAATGAGATAATTCCGATCGTCGTCATAGATAAAACCGTTCATCAAGTACGGAATAATGTGCACACCGAAATTTTCAGTCGAACCGCTTAGCGGTACTTCGTCGGCTTTACCGTTCCCGTTCGGGTCTTTCGTTTTAAATGCCCGAAGCATTTCCTTAAATTCTTCTGTCGTCGTGGGTTCGGTCAGGCCCAGTTGTTCCATCCATTTGGTGTTGACCCACATCTTGTTTGGGTATGAACAGTGAAAACATTCATTCAGCCCCGTCAGACCGTAGATATTTCCGTCTGGAGCGGTGTTCATGGCCCGATAATAGTCATTGCTTTCAAGCACTTTTTTAATATTGGGGGCATACTCATCAATCAGATCATTCAGCGGCAAAATAACCCCCTGCTGACCAAACTTCAACAAGTCTGTCTGGGAGAAACGATCTACCCAAGGGATGAGCAGATACAAGTCCGGGTAATCACCGGAAGCCAGTGAAATCTGTCTTTTCTCCGCTGCACCGTCGAATGGAACCGTAGTCCAGTTGAACTGAATATCAAACTTTTCTTCCATTTTCTTCGTGAATTTATTAGTGGACAGGTTGGTATCCGAACCCTGGTGGGCAAACACATTAATGGCCGTCTTGCCTGATGGATCGCTGCCTTCCCCGTTCCCTTTATTAGAACTCGAGCATCCGGCAAGTACCAACGAGGTAAACAGCATACAGGCAAGAATGATGAATCCCGCTTTTCTCAATACAATCCTCTCCCTCATGAATAGTAGAAAAAAATGAACTTATCCTTTGACTGAGCCAATTAGCATACCTTGCACGAAATACCGTTGAACAAAAGGATAAATGATTAGCACTGGTAAGCTGGCCATCACAATTAACGAGTACTTCATGAGTTCAGCCATTTGCTGCTGTTTGATCATTTCCGATGCATCCATGTTCCCCGTACTGCTGTTCAGAATAAGAATACTGCGCAATATCAGCTGTAGCGGATAGAGCGACTGTGATTTCAAGTAGATGAGGGCGTCAAAGTATGCATTCCACTGACCGACAGCGTACATAAGTGACAACACGGCGATAATCGGTTTGGCGAGTGGCAGGATAATACTGAAGATAAACCGGATGTCACTGCAGCCATCGATGTCTGCTGCTTCGGACAACTCTTCCGGTATCGAATTCTGAAAAAAGGTACGGGCAATGATGACTTGCCATACCCAGACGGCATTGGGAATCAGCAACGCCCAGCGGGTATCAATCAGCCCCATGGTTTTGACCACCAGATAAGTAGGGATCAAACCGCCTGAAAACAACATGGTGAAGGTAATAAACATCATTAACGAGCTGCGGCCAACAAACGATTTTTTGGATAATGGATAAGCAATCATAATGGTCAGTGCCACGCTGATGAAGGTGCCGCAGGCTGTATAGAAAAGGGAATTGGCATAACCGGTAAGGACTTGATCATTGCGCAATACAGACTTGTAACCGTCAAACGTCAGGTCAATGGGCCACAACCAGACTTTTCCCGAGGAGACGGCAGCTGGGCTACTGAGCGAAGAACTCACAATATAGATCAAGGGATACAGCACGGCAATCAGCACCACAGTCAGCATGAAGTAAACAACCGTTATAAATACGCGGTCTCCCCAGGATTCACGAATCGTACTACTGCTCTTGATCCGCGAACGACCTGCATTTGTCTGTGTGTTAGGCATGGGTTGGTTCTCCTCCTTTCGCTCCCGTTACCATAAGCTTGTATTTGACAGTCGCTTGGCGACCGCGTTTACGATTAATAGCAGAATCAGGTTAATCACCGAGTTGAACAGGCCAACTGCAGTAGCGAAGCTGTAATTGGCGTTCAGCAATCCTATTTTATAGACATACGTGGAGATGATCTCCGAAGCAGACAGGTTGAGCGGATTTTGCAGCAAATATATTTTTTCGAACCCAACAGCCATGATATTCCCTACACTCAGGATCAGAATGATGACGGCTGCCGGAATTAGTCCGGGCAGATCAACATTAATGATTTTCTGTATTCGGTTGGCTCCGTCCACTTTGGCGGCTTCATACAGGGATGGATCAACACCTGCCAGAGCAGCTAGATATATCACAGCGGAGTACCCCATTCCCTGCCACACATCGGAGAATACGTAGATGGATCGAAACAGTCCAGGCTCACCGAGAAAATTCACCGCTTCGAAACCAAGGGCACCTGCAATCGTGTTGACAATACCCAGCCTAGGAGACAGAAAGAGCATAATGATGGAGACCATAACAACGGTAGAGATGAAATATGGAGCATACGTCACCATTTGTACTGTTTTTTTGAATCGTATGTTTTTAATTTCGTTCAGCGCCAGCGCCAGTAATATAGGAATCGGGAAACCAACGATCAGGCTGTAAAACGAAATGTAGAGCGTGTTCTTGATCAGCATAACAAACGCCGGATTTTTAAAAAGCAATTCGAAATACTTGGTTCCGGCCCATGGACTGCCCCAGATCCCCTTGATGACGTTGTAATCTTTAAATGCCAGGACCGCATTCACCATGGGTACATACTTGAAAATAATAAAGTAAGCAATCGGTGGCAGGATCAGCAGATATAGCTGCCAATGTCGCCTCCAGCTTCTGGATAATGCTTGCTTCAAGGCAAACGCTTTACTTGGTTTCTTTACGGACTTTGATTCACTGGTTATTGTGGTTCTCAGAATCATCCCCCCATTCTTGGCTCCCAATCGTGCTGAAGTCCAGCTCAATTTGGTAGCGCTTACTTTTTGAGTAATCATAAGATTGCGCTGGGGATGCGTAAAGGTACAGTTACGCTGAGAAAGTACAAAAAGCGAATATAGTTCCCAAGAAACAGCCTACATTAACCGCTATGAACGTCCATTTTCCGAAATACACTCGGAGAAATGCCGCGTACCCGCTTGAAAGCTCGACGGAATGAATGTGCACTGTTATACCCGGTGGCCTCCGCGATCTCGTCAATGGTCTGACCAGTGGAGTGCAACAAGTTCGAGGCAGCATCAATGCGTACCCGTTCTACATAATCGGAAAGATTCTCTCCCGTGTGTTCTTTGAACAGTTGGGATATAAACTTCTCGGACTTGCTCATGTGCTCGGCAATCCGGTAAATCGTCAAGTTTGCATCCCCATAATTATGTTGGATAAAACAAATCATTTCGTTTACTGTATCCGCATGTGCTCCTGCTCTTCTTCTCTGGAAATCACCGCAGATGTCTTCTGTTAACCGTTTGAATTTTGCCCGCAGCGAACTAATCGTTTCTGTCATCTGAATGGATGTCAACCGAGATTTATAATCCTCCAGCAGGGAGGCATCCAGCTTGAATTTGGGTTCGTCCAGCTTCAGAAAAGTCCCCTTCAGCTCCATGATGAACTGCTGTGTCATCTCGTAGGACAGTTCCCGCTCCTCTAAATTACGAAGAAATAATTGGTCCAGAATACGTATCGCCTCTTCAGGCTCACCGACTTTGATCGTGTTCAGCAAGCGCTGTTCAGACTCAATCGGATAATAGAACATTTCATTTTCCTTCATCGTATCTTCAAATCTCACCAGATGATCTGTTCCCATATGAATGGCATAATCCAGAGCTTGTTTGGCTTCGTCAAAGGAACGTCCTGCATCATTCCAAACCTCGTAAGCTGCACCTGTGCCAATTGTTGTAGATATCCGATGCTCCCGGTAGATTACTTCCATCAAGCTGTTCAGCTCTTTTTCACATCTCCCTATAGCTTCATTCAGTTGGTTCACATCCACTGGACAGGCAAAAGCGATCTGGTCTGTTCCCCAATCCGTGATTAGCAGCTGCGCATTCCACTCTGTAAGTACCTGTTTGATGAGCAGCCTCGCGACACCCAGTTCATGGATAGTTTCTTCACTGTCCAGATTGGCATATCCGTTTACCTTCACTAAGCCTGCCAAGCCCTTGCTGCTATGAAGAGAAATGTGCGCCTGGGATGATATAACCTCCAACTCAAGTGAGGTATAGACTTCTCCGGTTAACAAACGTTTGATAAAACCGTCTCTCAATAACGGAATCTGCTCATTCATGGCGTTTTTAAGTGAGTCATTATTAGCAATGAGATTGTTAATATGGCTTGCCAAAAAATCATATTCATTGCCCCGTTTGCCTGAGGAATCGGTGATTTGTTCCCGAAAAGAGGCCAACAATCTGTATACGGGTGCACTATTCCGATAGGCCAGAACCAGCCCGAATAACAGTCCCAAGGCAATGGTTGCCAAAGTAAAGACCAGCGTGACTTGTTTGATTGGGTCCGCTTTTGTCATGAGTGCTTTCTCTGGAATCCCTGCCATGTAATTCCATCCATTTTGACTGGACTGTATCGATATCAGCAGCCGACCATCACTTCCAGGCTGTACGTTCTGCACGTTTAGCTCCGTTTCCGCAGCGTTATCTTCTCTCTGGCGACTCTGTGCCATTTGCTCGGCCTCGGCCTGTTCAATACCAAGGGAGAAAATGATCTGCCCTTCCGCATCGGTGACGAGAGTCCAGCCGCCATATTGATCCACAATATTTTGAGTAAGGCTGGCCATCTGATCCTGATCAATCATGACACCAATCGTCGCTTGCGGTTTGTTGAAGCTGTTCAAAGGCAGAGATTGCAGAAACGTAATGGCGGGAACGTCTGCAAGCACAGTGCCGAGTATTTCACGTTTATAGTTTCGAAGCGGTATGATTTCATTAAAGTGAGGCTGTTTGAGAATTTGGTTATGCCATTGCTCATACGACATACCATCCAGCTGATTGGCTGCATAATAATGCTCCGGACGATAATACACAGTTCTTGGTGTGATGATGGCATTGTAGTTGGGAATGTGAATGAAGAAATGGGACAAGTAATCATTGGTACTGCTGTACATGGAGAGGCTCCGCTGCATACGGTTCATACCGTAGACATTGTAGAGATCACGCGGCTTCGGGCCAGCAATTAAATTTTGCAAATCGGGATTGGCGGCAAGCTGTCTGGTAAAGGCTTCAACTTGAAGAAGATTTCGCTCAATGATCTCCTTGCCAAGACTCAGCGACTTCAAGCTGTTCTCGATGGAGCTGGAACGTGCTGCTTCAATGGAAGCTCGGTAAGAGGCATATCCCGCAATTTGAGGAATCATCAGGATGATGAGATACGAAATGAGGAATCGGCGGAACACGGGTGAAAATTTGGACCATAGGAGCTGCATATGTACCCTCCCTTTTTTATCAAGCGCTTACATTTCTCTGTGATAAGGTAGCTGTTCAATGATACACCGGGCATTTCTTCCTGGTGAAGGTACAACTTCTTCCTTATGGTACATTTACATACTGTAGCGTACAATGCTTGCTTGAAAATAATTGTCAGTCTGCGGGTTAGCGCATAAAAATAGTTGTATCTTACCTTGGCACGGCTTCCATCCCAAAGTATCAAAAATAAACGCAAAAAACCTCCCCAAGACATGGAATGACTTGGGGAGGTTTTTGTTTAACGTTGTGCTATTAATTGCTAACGGCAACAAATTTCCATTGTTGGTTTGTTGCACCTGTGTAGGTGTTCTGCTGCAACTTGGCACCATCCGAAGTCGAAGCGTTCGCCACTTCAATCGCTTTATTGCTGTTCACGTTGATGATACTCCAGTATCCGTTTCCAAGGTCATTCACTTTAAAATGCTGAGCGGTTGTGTTCAGATTGCTCATGAGCTGGACCACTTCCCCATTGGTGTTGGTACCGTTGCGAATGTCGATGACTTTGTCCGGTGAGTTCACACTTGTCAGTGTATAGTTACCGTTGCCGATCGAGGTCAGAACCCACTTCTGAGGGTTGCCGCCCAGATCACTCCATTGCTGGAGCTGAAGATTGTTTTCGTTTAGACCACCAGGGACATCAATAACCTTGTTGGAATGCCGGGCTACAATTTTATAGGTTGCACCGGATACAAGACCTGTTGTTGGTCCACCTGTTCCACTGCCCGGGTAAGTCTGAGCACGTTCATGGTACCAGTTAAACAGGAATCGTCCCATGGCACTCCGTGAAGCATCTCCATCCCATTTCAGTCCAGCCGTTGGGTCGGCAAAGGAGCTTCGTGGTCCTTCACTTAGAATGAATCCGTTCATATGAGCTGCAATGCTTACATTGCCTGCGGCGTTGAAGATTGTTTTGGTATTGGTACCAAAACCTTCATTGCTGCCATTAAACAAGTTCCAATAGGCCGAATCGCCAGGTTTGTTTTTGAACCAGGTTACCTCGGTAATGTTAATCGGATATTTGTCAGCGGCTGCCTTCACGTTGGTATTCCACTGGTCTTGCAGGATGGAGAAGTTGTCATATGCGCCATAACCAGGGTACCAGTGAACCGCATACCCATAGTTGTTGAGCGGATCAGTCAATGGATGGCTTGCCGTCAAGCTGTAAAATTGGTTGTATCCCAGACCTGCCGCCCAGATAACGTTGTCCGCACCTTTGCTGCGAATTGTTGAAATCATGGAATTTTGGAAATTACGCAGGTCATTCCAGTGATCCACAAAATCATTTTCCCCGTTGTATCCACCCCAATGTCCATTCGCATAGGATTTCACTGGTTCGTTGATCAGTTCGAAGTGAACGTTGTCTGCACTTTTGATCTCCGGGCGTGAAGCGAGATAACCCCAGATTTCGTTGAATTTTTGCAGGTTGGCAGGTGTTGTTGCCTGATCATCCTTCAATGTGAAGTCCAGTCCCAAGACAACATAGACACCTTTTGTTTTGGCATATTGAATGTACGGAATAATTACATTTTGCGTAACGGTCTGCACACCGGCAAAGTTATATGTACCAGCAGCAACATCTCCCATGTCCTGACGATCGATGAACAGACGTACCTGATTCATATTCCAGCCATGATTGCTTCCGTACTTCGCGCTGGTGTCCGCAAAAGTATCGGTAATGTCTTTCAGATAAGCCAGTGTAGCTGCATGACGGTTATTGCCGTGCAGATTGAGATAATAATTGCTGTCCTGATACGTCCAGTAGGCACCTGAGGGTTGATGCCAACCGTTCAGTAGCACAGGCTGGTTGTTGCTGTTCACCAGGTTTTTGCCGTTTACGTGCAGCTTGCCCATCGGCATGCCCACCCATGCTTCGGCACGGCTGCCTCCCCATGGAGCAATTGTGATCAATAAAGCCAGAATGAGTACAAGTTTACAAGATGTCATGAACTTCTTCACTTTAATTCCTCCTGATCTGATATATTGCCTTGCAATAATGCGAATATGCTCCGTCAGAGTATCTCTGATCAAACAGATCGCTCAGGTCGGCGCCCGCTCCCGCAGCCCGTTCCATACCAGCAGGGGGATCCTGCGTAGGGAAGGATCGCGATTCTGCTGTGAGCAGACGTTCATGAGATCGTTACATGCCCCCTTTTCACAGATGGAATGTTGCATGAAGTTACTCCTTCCTCTTCCAGTCTGATCCCACTCCAAACGTACAGGAGAACTTAACTTAACCGACGATTCCCGTACGCTCTACACTCTCTACGAAATATCGTTGCACAAACAAATAGATGACGATCAAAGGAAGTATGGCAAGAAGAATTCCTGTATCCTGGATCATGCTCAGATAGAACGGATCGGCTTGGGAAGCTGCACCGTCGGTAACCTGCTGGGCCAGATTATACGGAAGGGACGATAACTGGGTCGACATGACTTTACTTGAAGTCAGATAAGTCGTCGTATAGAAGCTGTCGTTCCACTGCCATACGAAGGAAAACAGCATGACTGTTACCATGGACGGAATGGCATTGGGCAGCATGATTCTTGAAAATGTTCGTCCGATGCCCGCGCCGTCCACATAGGCCGCCTCCTCCACTTCCTTCGGAATACCCCTGAAGAATTGCCGGAAGATAAAGATGTACAAACCGGCCTTAAGTGAATTGGCCGTAATTGCCGTCAGAATAAACGGCCAATAGGTATTAAGCAAATTAACAGGTTTGCCGGCTATAAGCGTCATAAGCCCCATCAGATCAAAGCTTTTCAGATTCAGGTATACCGGAATGAGAATAGTCGTTGGCGGTACAAGAATCGTCAGAATTACACCAGCAAACAGCCAGTTGCTTCCCCTGAATTTCAGTCTGGCGAATCCGTATCCTGCAAGTGCACAGGATGCTGTAGTCAGCAGTGTAGTTGTTGCAGACAGGGCAAACGTATTAAAAAGCGTTGCCCAGTAATCCATGACGCGTATCGCCTCTTTGAAATTGTCGATGGAGAAGTTCTGTGGAATCCATACCACCACTGCCGAATATAGATCACCTTTAGCTTTGATGGATGTGGAAACCTTCTGAAATATGGGAAACAGGATAACGAAGGAAAGCCCGGTAATCAGAACGAATCGGATCATGGCCCACAGCCAGCCTTTCCAATGCTCCAACGATAATAATCGTGATGTTGTCACGTGGGACGCCCTCCTTTCTAATCTTGATAGAAGACTCGCTTTGAGAAAATGATGTTTACGATAACCAGAATGATGGCAATGGCCAGAAAGTAGACCCATGCCATGGCAGAACTTAATCCAAAGTCAAATTTGACGAAGCCGGTATCCCGGATCAGTTCCGTCATGGCGTTATTGGCAAACGAATCAATGATTGTATAGATCGCATTGACAAAAATAAGCGGGCTGACCATCGGGAACGTAATTTTCCAAAAGGCTTCATAACCCGTTGCCCCTTCCATCTTCGAAGCCTCATACAGTTGAGGGGAAATCGTCTGGATCCCTGCCAAAAAGATCAAAATCTGTACACCGGATTGACTGACGATCTGATAGATCCTATCTACGGCGCTGCTCAGATACGTAACGATCCAATCGCTCACTCCGGCGTTAACCATCAGATTTTCGAGTTCAAATGTCCCGAGTGAGCTTCCACCTGTGCTGCTCTGATTAACCGCTTCAATCAGGCTGGTGCTCTCCAGTGTCATAATCACTCCCGATGCCAGAATAACGGGCAGGAAAAAGATCGACCGCGCTACAGCCCGGCCCCTGAACTTCTGATTCAGGATGACGGCAAGGAACAGACTGAATATAACGATAAGCGGTACGTTGATGAGCACGTCTGTGATCGCCTCAATTAACGCACGGTTAAAGCTTGTATTGACGGTCAGCGCCTGAATGTAATTGGCAACACCGTTGAACTGAATCGCTATGCCTTCCGCGTTAGCCTGAATTGTACTCATGCTGTATCGCAGAGAGGCTAACAGCGGAATGAAGAAAAACAACACAAAACCAATGAGCCAGGGAAGCACGTAGATTACGCCCCACATGGCTTTCTGCTGAGCATACGTACGACTTCCCCATTTCCATTTCAGGAGCGTCTTCAGAGCTGCTCACCACCAGTCACATAGCTTTGGGCTTCCACTGTATCGTTGTTAACTTCTACAGGGAAGTCGTTATAATTGACGATTACGAACCCGCCACCTTCATATGTTGTCCGGAAGACGCCCTCCTCCAGGGATTCATGGGACATCATGGAACGTCCGGCAAACGGTTGGTTCACCTGGTTCACCTCGTTGTAGATCTCGGCAGCCAGATCGATCCATTGTTCATAATTTGCCGCGTAGAGATCATCATAATCCGTTTCTTTCACAACATGGTTTGGCGCATTGAACCATGCAAAGTAAGGACTGGCTCCATATTCAATCAGCTTCAGCACATATTGCCTTGCATTGGTATATGTGGAGAGATTGTATGGCGTCCCCGTATAACCGATGCTGCCGTGTACAACGAGCTGATAGAACGGAATCTCTTCATCCTCCAGCTTGAAACGACTGCTGGTCATCGGCGCATCTGTCAGACCAGTTACATACGGCAGGGCATAAGCGTTCCCGCCTTCAGCAACAAGCGAGCCAGCCTGCTGCCCGATCTGTTCAAGTACCTTCTTTACGGAGCCAAGCGCTTGTGTTCGGTCCACCAGCTTTTTCGGATTCATATCGCTGTTTAACTGAGCTGCCAGATCATTCAGGCTTAGTGACAGTCCATCCTTTTGAAGGGACCTCAGCTCATCTAACATGTCTGCCGTCACGTCCTCCAGCATGTTGGGCGAAAGTACATAGGATGGTGAACGATCCCGGTCCCGCCGCTGGATGGCCTGGTTCATCGGATATAAGACCGCCGGTTCCTGAGTTAATGTGCGTGAAGCTTCTTTGGACGGTTTAAACCCTTTTTTGGATTGCACATTCAGCAGAGCGATATCGGGATAGAAACCGATACCCGCTTCTTGTGTGTATGCGCTGAAATCCCGGAATCCCTTTTTCCCGCCTACCGCGCCATCTACTTGGATGGAATCCGGCAGTCGATGATGAAGTCCGCCGTTAAGCCATCCCGCATAGCGCACCTGAATATTGGATACCTTCTTCTCCGTCAAGGCGGAAAGAATATTTTTGGCTTCATCAAATGTGGTCAAAGCCTCCGTTGAATCATACGGTATGCCCAGCATATGCTGCCTTGTTGTCATGCCACCGAACAGTTGCAGATAAAAGGGAACGTTACTCTGCTCCTTGCTGGCATTCAGCTCGGGAAGTCCGCCGTTTTGCACCAGATAATCCCGATAGAGAGATGCAAGCCCTGAGTACGAGGCCTTATCCGCCCCAACAAAAGCATATCGAACGACGAAGTCGGACGCGGTCGGTTTCTTCTGGAATTTCGGAAGTGTACGAACCATATCACTTGCCTGAAGTGTCACATCGCTCTTGTTAACCACATAGAAGCTTGGATATACGTTGTTGTAACTGTTCAGTTTGCCGCTGATATCGGCATTCACAACGGCAACGGCATCCCCTTGTTCAATAATGCCTAGGAAAGCTCCCTCTTTCTTAATCAGTCCAAATACCGGCAACCTGGCTCTGGCTTCATTCGAACTTGCTTCCCGTAGTTTCATGGTCATATCCGGTCCGTATATATCTTGTTGATAGGCAGGATACTGCAGCTTGCCATTGTTAAAATGGATCAGCGCTCCCGAACCGTCCGGCACCAGTATGGAGCCCTCTTCTTCTGAACCCCCGGCCCCGAAATAATCCATTACAGATATGCTGTTGATCGGATATTCCTCCGGAAAATGAATGCCTGAGGACGGAACACGTACAAGCAGATCCTCTCCATCCAGCTCATATTCCATCGTAAGCATAAACAGCCGTGGTCCACTTCGTTCCTCTTCAATGCCGAACTCGGCATGATCCTGAGCCAGATCCTCCGATGTGTAACCGGCTGTGTCAAAAGCTTTCAAGGCCCGGGACAATTGCAATCCTTGCATCGCCTTATCAATCCGGACGTAAGCCCCTTCATCCTTGTCTTCCGCATAGCCGACCTTCAAGGCCCGTTGCCCGGCCTTGTCTAGCTGTGCAAGCAGCTTTTGTTCAAATCGCTCCTTACTGATCTTCATCGGCAAGTCTTCTATGGATCGCTCAGTGCTTCCAAACTGGTAGTGGACCCGCACGCCGCCTGGCAGCACCTCGTAGCTTATCTGCTTGTGTGCAACACTATCCGTGAAGGAATTCACGGTGCTGCTCTGTCCGAGGCTGTTGAAGAAGCTGAGCTTTGTTTGTGATGACAAAAGGTCTTTGTTTATCCCGGCCGCAACCCCATCCTGCTCACGATCTGCAGGATTGCTGCGCCAGATCTGGCCGCTCTGCGTGTGAATCACTGCAATCTCGGCAGTCTCTTCGTTAATGAACAACTGCAGCGCAGCATTCTGCGCAATGCCTACCATGCCGGGAAGGCGGACATCGCTGAACGATGATTTCAGTTTCTCTCCGGGAGGCAGGGAGGGAAAGTCCGTCGAATCTGCGGCAGTCACTGTCTCGTGAGCAAGCGGTGTTGGCGAGAATTGACAACCGCCAAGAAGCAGACTGCCCGCGAGCAGCATTCCTGTTATTTTTTTGGCTACGGCATATTTCATAACAATTTCCTCCTCCCTTAGCCCCGAAGCACTAATTCCTGGTAGATGGTTACGACAAACGATACAATCTGCTGTACAAGACTGAAAAATAACAGGCACAGAAATGCCATAAACGCCATCGCCACAAGTGTCAGCAGCATCGTGAGCACCGTTTTGGCTGGTGTGTACTGATGAACCGTCATATTTCCCACAAATAACAGATATACCGTCCACGCAACGGCAAGTGCATTGGAGAAATAATAAAAGGCAGTTTCCTGCGCAGAGATCACAAGACTTAGCCAGATCCATGGAAAATGAATGAGGAACAACGGTACCAGTGCAAAACACGTTGACATGAAAATTTCGGAGAACTTGCCTTCCCCGTCCATCAATGTGGTTAACGACCAGTTGGCCACACACCAAAACAGCACCGGTATAATGACATATACCATTTCGAGCAGACTGTTCAGGTACTTTGGATTACTGAGGTTAATTAGAAAACCGCTGTACTGGGCATGCAAAATTTTGGTGATGACCAGAAGCACCAGGATCATGAAAGCAATCAGCAGTGAGTTTCTCTGGTTCCGTTCATATTTCAATTCCCAGTATCCGTCAAACGGATGAAATATCAGGTGCAGCGGGTACTGGTATAGTTCCTTACTTGATGCCTGCATTCGTAGTCCTCCTTTTCTGCCTGCGAACGATGATGACGGTGACAATCGCAGCGACAGCCAGGAATATACCGGACATCATCCATGAAAAATGCTCACGCATCAGCTCTTTGCGGTACAAAAGAAAAGCTTTGGAATACCCTTTGGGCTCCATGCTGCGCTTGAAATATTTCGCAGACTCGGCATATTCCTTCTGACGAAGCAATGCTTTGCCAATTCCCGCATACGCGTATTCCAAGTTAGCGTTCATTTCAGCAGCTTGGGCAAACAGCACCGAAGATTGATCTTCATCACCGTTATAGTAGCTGCGCACCGCTTCGTGGAGTGTACGTCCGTATTCCGTTGTTTGAAAGACGGTGATTTCTCCCAGCGCTTTATCCAGAACTAACATCCGGTCTCCCGCACGTTCCAGGGCAACAGGTGTATTAAACTGGCCCAGCCGGTTCCCGATGCCGCCATATATATGGAGCAGATATCCGTCTCCATTGTAGGTGAAGATTCGGCCCTTGCTGGAATCCAGTACGGAATACATGTCACTGTCACCCACATCCACATCAATCAGACGGGATGGCCCTGCTTCCTGGGTATACAGCAAATCACCCTGCGGAGTCTGATAGCCTTCTCTACGCAAAATGTCTGTACCCTGGGCATTCAGCTTCTTGACCGGATCTTTGCCGCGATCCCCGCTAGTGGCGTAGATAAAGCCCTCTTCATCCATATCCAGATTGGTAAATTCCGTTGGAGTGAACATCACCATCTGACTGCGCTGCTCCCGTGTTGCAAACCGTTTCCATAGATACTCCACCGGGTCCACCTGAACTCTGTTCGCTCCAATGAAGGAAGAGAACGTACCATCGGCGCTGAACTCCATGAATCCATCAAATACGCCTTCGGCCATGACGTAGATACGCTCCCCTTTGTCCATAACAATCCGCATCGGTTTAAACTGGAAGTCTGCTTTTAACAGATCCGATTTTGGTTCAGACACGATCTTGACCAGCTTCCCCTGTTCATCCAGATGCACGACCCGGTGATTATCCGAATCAGCGACCAGCAGATGGCCCTTTTCCGTGACGTACAATCCCTGTGGATTCTTAAAATGATCTTCCTTGCCTTCCTGCTCAAATGAATCAATCGTCCGTACCAGCTTGAAGTTGCGATCCATCTCAATGATGCGGCCATTGCCCGAGTCGAGCACAAAGACGTGCTGATTGGCGGTAACATGCATGTCACTTGGCTCTTTCATCGGAGTTGTGTTCAGCTTCTTGCCGGTGATAATGGTTGTTGCCTCATATGCCGCCGGTGCCGGAACTGCGTCACCCCAGAATGAATAATGATACGCATCCGTTTTACCGTCTGCACTCACATAGGGCGCCTCTTGAACGAACAACAGGAGGCAGATCATGCCCATGATGATCGATTTACGTTTTTTCCATGTGCTTCTCCGCACCTCGCTGCCTCCTTTCTACTCTTTCATGCCCGAAGTGGCCATCGTCTGCATAACACTGCTCTGAGAGATGATAAACAGGGTGATCGGTACAATCATCAGCAGCAAGGCAACAGCCGCACCTACACCGGCTCTTGCAATCCCTCCCTGCACAATCTGACTGAGCGCATAATGCAGCGTTTTGAGATTTTCACTGTAAATGAAGCTCCCGCCATCCGTTCCCCATAAAGCTGGAAACTGCAGGATCATGAGTGTGAGCCATGCCGGTTTTACATTAGGCATCACGATGCTCCAGAATATCCGGTATTCATTGGCCCCGTCGATTTTGGCTGCCTCCAGCAAAGCATCAGGAATCTGCTCCATGAACTGTTTCATCAGGAAAAGTCCCAGCGAGAACGCAAGTGATGGCACAATAATGGACGCATGAGTGTTAATCCAGCCGAGCCAGGACATGACCATGTAGTTCGGAATCGCCGTAACATGCGGCGAGAACATCAGGGACAGAATGACAATGGTGAACAACACTTTGGAACCCGGAAAACGATATTTCGCCAGCGGATAAGCTGCTGCAGATGCAAGAAGGATATGCCCCGCTGTGCCAAGTATCGTAATGAGCAATGTGTTGGCAATATAGCGGGATAACGGCACCCAAGAATTGCCCATGAGGTTGATCAGATCGGCAAAATTCTCCGTTGTCGGATTGTTCACCCAGAAGCGCGGCGGGAAAATAAACAGCTCATCCAGCGGCTTGAATGCATTGTTGACAGCATAGATGAGCGGAAGCACCATAAAGGAGCCGAACACGCCCAGCAATGCAAATAACATCAGGCTGACGGTAAATGACCGATTAAGCCTTTTTGGCATGCCAAACACGGCACGTACTTTGCTGGTCATCGTCATTCACCTATCTTTCTAAGCATTTTTTGCGTGAGAACGTTTGTACCCAGCATCAGGGCAAACAGGACCGTTGCAATGGCCGAGGCATACCCCATCTCGAAACGAATGGTTCCGAAATCCATCAGATGCGTGACAACTGTGTGTGCCGCATAGTTTACGCTCGGGAAACCTGCCAGTGCGATGGAGATCTCAGCTACGGCGAAGGAAGCAGTAATCTGCATTACCGCACCAAACATCAGCTGCGGTCTCATCGAAGGCAAGGTGATGTACCAGAGCTCCTGCCAGCGGTTTTTGATCCCGTCTACGGTTCCTGCTTCAACCAGAGAACGATCAATGGTTTGCAGTCCTGCAATAAAGGCCAGGAAGCTGGTTCCCAGGCTCAGCCACAGCTGTACAATAATGACGATTGCCAGTACATACTTCTCATCTGCGAGCCATTGGATCGGTTCCAGTACGACGCCAAGGCGCATCAGGAAGCCGTTCATATACCCGTAGCTGTCACCAGAGAAGATGATCAGCCAGATGAAAAAGACGTTGCCCGATATGGATGGGGCATAGAAAACCAGCGTCATGACCGCCCGAATTTTAGGAGACAGCTCATTAATGATCCACGCAAACAAAAAGCAGGCAATATAACTGACAGGGCCTGTAATCACGGCAAAAAGCAGCGTGTTTTTGAGCGCGATCAGAAATACGTCATCGTTCAGAAAAAGCCGGGAATAGTTCTGCCAGCCGACAAATCGCGGCAGCTCCAGCATATTGAAGTGAAAAAAGCTGAGCCCGAGTGAAATGCCGACCGGAATGACCGTAAACATGAAAAAAATCAGCATAAACGGTGCCATCAATACATAATAATGCCTGCTGAGATACAGATCCCGCTTCAATAGGGACCACCAGCCGACCTGGCGGGTATGGACGGCAGGAGCGGCGGCTGTCTTGGTAGTTTTAGCTTGCAACCGTTACCCTCCCTTTCCTCTATTTCAGATTAAATTCCTTGCGTTTCAATTCAATTTCATCATCAATGTACAACACATAGTCCGATAAGGCTTCACGTGGATTTTCATTAGCATTGACCACCTTGCGGAAGGCGTTATCCAGATGTCGTCCCGTGAAGTAACCTCCAGGAAGCTGCGGGATTCCCTGTACCCATTCCCATTGTTTCTCGAGATTTTGATAATCCTTCACAGGCCAAGGCAATTGCTTCAAGGCTTCGATATTGGCCGTAGGGTAACGGGCAGCCGCTCCCATAAGACCTTCCATTTCTCTCCCGTATTCAATCTGGGTCTGATCATCAGTCCACCACTTCATGAACTTCCACGCCGCTTCCTTGTTGTCGGCATTTTCGAGCATCATCACCGCACTCGTAGCGCTGGCCACTTCATGCCGTATGGACCCATCCGGAAGCTGTGTACCCGGAACAATCGTAAAGTCCCAGAGATTGCGGATTTCCGGAGCCATAACCGTCAGCATGTTATACGTGGTGTAATCAGCAATCCCGATCGGCATTTCCCCGGTACGGAAGCGGTTCGGAAAGTCGGCTTTGAGCGGAAACTTGTAATTGGTATAAAATTGCGTCCAGCGTTTGAACGCGTCCATTGAAATCTCCGAATCCAGTGCACTTTTCTTCTGGTCTTCGGTGTAAAACGTTCCGTCATTCTGATATAACAACATCGCAAAGGTTGAATTCGGAACCAGGTTGGCATTGTTCAGCGTATCCTCTATCGGCAGATAAAACTCCATGTTATGCTTCTGCAGCACGGCGATGGCGTTATATACGTCCTGCCACGTTTTCGGCGGTTCGAGGCCCAGTTCATTCAGAATATCTTTGCGGTAAAAAAGCATTGGAAAATGCTGCTGCTCCGGAAGGGCATATACCCCGTCGTTGTAGCGGTAAGGTGTCAATCCGCTTTCACGGAACCTGCCCGAAATTTCCTCGAAATCGGGAAACTGACTCAGATCCGCTGTTGCATTCCTCATCGCATAGTTCACCGGAATGTCTTCGCCCATCTGCATGGCTACATCCGGTCCTTCCCCAGAGAGTGTTGCGGGCAGCAAAATATTAGGCGGAACGAGACGTAACTGCACGGACACATCCGTATCCGGGGTAAACGAATCGTCGATCATGCCTTTCAGTACTTGGGCCTGATCTCGTCCGGTCGTGATCCATACGGTGATGGCATCCTTCTTTTGTTCCACGTTGCCAATGCTGTCGTAATCTTCGGTATACGAGGCAACATATGCGCCCAGTTCGTGCTTCACCTGCTGGACGGTGCTCGCTTCCGCTTTTGGCAGTGATTCACCCGGCGGAGATACGACAAGGTAATCCAATGTAATCGGCTGTTCACGTACCGATAGAATCCATGTGCCAAGACCACCTACGTTAATTTTGAACGTATCCAGCCGTTTGGGAACCGTCTCTGGTCTGGCCGCCATATCTTCAAGCTGCAATACCATGGCGTGCAGGACGGCCACTTTGTCACTTTGCTCACCCGTGGCCTTTTCCAGGTAATCTGCAACGGAGCGCAAGGTGTCAGCTTGTCGTTCAAACACCTCCGTCATCTCCGGAATACGCCGTTCCAGCTGGTAATCCCGCAGTGGGTCTGGACTGTTGGAGGTGATCATTAATATTTTGCGATACATCTCATTCAGTTCCAGCACACTGGATTCCACGGTCCGCAGCAACGGAGCGATGTCGCCAAGTGTAACCGTCATTCGGATTCGGTGTTTCCCTTTTTCCAGATGAAACTGATATGGCTGATCTTCTCCCGATCCCAACACCTGAGTTTGCCAGGCCGGGCTGTAGTTAAATCGAATTCGTTTCATTTCCTTAAACGGAACTTCGCCGTTAATCGTCAGGCTGCGGGTGGCATAGATGCCACGCAATTGATCCTGCTTCACCTTAAGCGCGATTTGATACAATCCGTCTTCAGGCACGTCAATTTCCCACTCAATCCATTCGCCCGGCAGTTTCCAGTTAATGCCCCCAATGGCGTTCATCCGAATTTTCGATACATTATAAGGCTCGAGTGAAGGGCTTGATCGGTCCGAGATTGGTGCCAGTGTAGGGGATGACTTGCTGACAGCTTCCTCCCCCTGTACTTTCAGCATGACAGGAGCCGCTTGTTTCAAGCCGAGTGAGGCATAGGTCTTCTCCAGCTCTGTATAGGACGGGACTTCATTTTCCTGGTAAAGCTCGATATAATCGATCGCCATACTTTCTCTTAATGAAGTGAGCGAGAACTGTTGATTGCCTTTTTCAAAATAAAACTGAAACGGTTCCTCGAAGTACCCTGCGCTGTCCTTGAAGGAAGTCAGTTGCCATTCGGGCTGTTCCACTTGTCTTGGTCTAAGCTCGTTGCCACGATCGTCCTGCCGGACGTTATCCTCGCGATTCCCCCATACCCTGTCAAACAGAAGAATATCGGCCCCTCTGAACGGGACCTTACCATTAAGTTCAAACCTACGTTCGATCCCGGAGCTTTTGCCTTCTACGGGATAATAGTGAATGCGAATGTTGTACAAACCGCTCACTTGAACGGGAACATCCCAGCGAATGGTTCCAGTTTCCGGCGTAATCACGGCACTTCCGTCTAATCCGGCGTACCCTTGCACAACCTCAAATTCCCCATCCTCTGCCTGAACATAAGATTCGCCTTCGATGCGTACAATTTCATCCGGTTTGGCCGTATTGTCATGAGTAGTCAGATAATGCTCATAACTGAATGAATCCTCGGTTCCCGATACCGCCTCAAAGTCCTCAAGCGCATGTACCGTTCCCGGATTACGATCCCGCGATGGATATAGTGTCCATATGGAGAGCACCAAGGCCAGGACAAGCACCAGGATTAGTCCCTTTTTCTTACGTGACCGCATGTTTGAATGTATCCCCTTTCCTGTAAGCGTTGAGAGAACTGGACGATTGACTAACCCGGACAGACCGCACCTTCACTGGTGCGTTCTGCCCGTGTAACGTGATACTTATTTGTAAACCTCATCAATCGCAGCCTGGAAAGGAGCCTTGTATTTCTCGATCAGCGTAGATACGGACACCCCTTCTTTGAGTTCCCCATCAAAGTCCCAGAACGGCAAGGACGGGAATGTGTTATGGTCGAGAACCAACATACCTTCCGCTACTTCTCTGGCGTTGTTGATATCTGCTTCATCGGTCAGATGTGTCTCCAGTGTGGATTGTCCCGGATACTCATAGATCGAATCGATCTCGTTAATTTTCTCCCAGATGTACATCAGTTGTTCCGGATTCTCTACCGCTTTTGGAATTGTTATAGCTTGGTAACGTGACTCACCGGAGTGATACGCTGTTGCACTTGGACCTTTTGGAAACGGTACAAAACCAATATCGTAGTCCTGCATATCCGTCATAATACCTTCGACTTCGTACATGGCACCTGAATACATCAAGGTGTTGCCTTGACGGAAGAACGTGGATGGCTCTGTCCAATCGCCGCCCTCAGAAGCTCTGCCGACCTTCTCGGTAGCCAGTTTGGACAGGAAGTTCAACGCTTCTTTCGTTTTTGGATCTTCCAGGTTCTGCTTATCCTCTTTGGTCAGAGAAGCCTCGTTGGAATACAGAATCGGTTCCAGCAAGCCCGTTTGAGCGAGTCCCCAAGTATCCAGCTTGCCATCATTGTTTCGATCCTTGTTCGCTTGCTTGGCAACACTGATGAATGTATCCCAGTTCCATTCATCGGCATCCACATACTCCTGAAGTGGCTTCAAGCCGAGCTCTTGCATGAGTGTGCGATTATAGAAAATTCCGTTGATAAACGAGGACTGGTCCTCAGTAAAGCCGTAACCTTTGCCTTCATACTGCATGTATTCCTTGGTTGTTTTCTGGTTGAATACCTTGTCGTTTTTAATATAATCATCCACCGGCCATAACAGATCCTGTTTGGTCAATGCCGGAATGGCATAGTTTTTGCCCAATCTCACCAGATCGCCAAGCGGTTCACCGGCCATCAGGGAAGCAACTACTTTTTCCTGATATTCACCGAAATCGATGGAAACGTATTCAATATTAAAGTTGTGTTTTTTCTTCAGCGCTTCGAGATTCTCAAGGCGTTGAATATTGTCCGGGTTGTTCCCCTGTATTTCCATGTCCCACCAAGCAACAACCTTGATGGTTCTGCCACCCATGTCAAAGTCCATTTCTGGCGTGGAGTTTTCATTCTTGGGCTCGGTTTCCGCGGGTTTTTGTTCCTCCTGTGGTGTTGTCTTTTCCGGCTCGGGTTGAGCGGTAGGTGCAGAACTGCATGCAGCAATCACCAACAAGACCGCAAATACCAGGCTCAGTAGCATGAACTTGTTTTTTCTCATCGTCTTCCCCCCTGATTGTCGTTTGCTATCACAGTGTATCGTCACAATGAAAGCGCAAACAACCTGCCGAAATACAGATGTTTACCCGGGCTGAATATAGATTTGCGTAATTTTGCACGAGCAAAGTGCATTATAGGTTTTAATTGGTAAAGAAATGCACTGTCTACAAAAATATGCACATTGTATGCGCTTTCTTTTATTACCATAATGAAATTAAGTCAAATTTCAGTTAATCTAGCGCATTACAATTCAGCAGAAGGTGAGGTATTGCTTCATGTATGATATTTTACTTGTGGATTTCAGCCGTCGTTTGTGCGGAGAGTTGCAACAGATGTTGCTACGGAGCAAAGCTCAATATACTATCGCAAATTGTGTGTTCTCATCGGCCGAGGCTTTGACCGCATTGTCAGAACGAGACTTTTCCCTTGTTATGGTACATACAGAGAGGTTTGATACCGCGGGGCTCTGGTTATGCAACAACATTCGAAAGAAAAGTCAGATACCCATCCTCCTGATGGGTGGAAGAGATCACTTCAGGTTTGTACGCAAAGCCCTGACGTATCAGGTAAATGATTATCTCCCGTATCCTGTTAGTCCCTCTACTTTACTTAACAGTCTGCATGGACTTAGATCCCACCTTGAAACCGACCCGGCACACAAAACGTCGTCGTTCTTCAAAACACCCGTTCAAATGAATGGTAAACCCATGCACTCCAGTCATGTCATTCGTATTGTCAAGGCCTATGTACGGGATCATCTGAGTGATGAAATCACGCTGAAGAAGATCTCTGACATGCTTCATTTTAACTGTGCGTACCTTGGACAGAAGTTCAAGCTGGAAGAGAAGATGTCTTTCAATGATTATATGCTCCAGCAACGTATGGAAAAGGCCCAGCAGTTGTTGTCTTCCACAAATCTGCGAATATATGAGATTGCTATTGAGGTAGGCTATAAGGATATTGATTGGTTCTATAAAAAGTTCAAAGCGTATGCCGGATCGAGTCCCAATGCATATAGAAGACAAAAAATCAACACGGCCTAAGGTGAAACGCCGAATCGCTTTGTTTATCAAGTAGATAATAACCACAAAAAAAAGCAGGCTGAAGAATACATCCTGCTTTTTTTTGTGGTTATTTGGGTTTGGTCAATTCCAAAGGATTCACCATTAACGTACCAAAAGGGATTCCCGGTATTCTTGGGGAGTCATTCCCGTTATTTTCTTGAAAAGTCGGGTAAACGAATGTGCAGCCTCGTACCCCACTTGAAGTGCGACCTCACGTACCATAAGATTTGTGTTCTGAAGCAATTCTTTGGCTTTCCGTATTCGGCAGTCGTCAATGAACTCTGACACGTTTATCCCCATTTCCTGCTTAAAGAATCGCGACAGATAGGATGGATTAAAATGATGAAGTTCTGCCAATCTCACCAGAGAGAGATCTTTCTCCAGATTCTCCTTGACGTAACTGCATAAGGAATGAATGACAACGTTAGCGCGTTCCTGTTCATTTGACCTTTTGTAGCGTACTAATTCATCGGCAGCACGATATAAAAATTGTACTGCATCCTTCATGCACGTATACTCCCCTAAGTGCAGCAAGCTTCGTTGATCCGGGATCTTCTGTTGAAGACCCCAACGATTGATCGTTGAATGCAATAATAAGGCCAGATTGTAGTATGTCTCCATGGCACGTTCCATCGTAATATCCTGCTGCAGCAGTTCGCCTGCAAGCTCCTCAAATATATCGTAAAATGGCTGAATTCGTCCCGTTTCCAAATATCCTGACATAATCTCGATCCGGTTTGAGATCCGCATGGATTCTTTGGGTACATCAGATGAGAGATCATTACGATGATCCGTGAGTACCATGGATACACCATCCCCAATTTTCATCCACTGGAGTAATCTCAGACGTTCATATTGTTTGGTTAACTCGGACCAATTGCAGCTTCGACTACTTAATGAAAAAGCAATGGATACGCCGAGTGATACCATGCACGCTTCCTGTACCAGTTCTAGTGTACCTTCTAGAAATCGCACAAGTTTATCATTTGTCATCTCTTCCTCCTGCTTCGGCTGAAGCAGCCAGATCGTATCCCCATAATGGTCCGTTACACTTGCGCACACTGTACGCTCATTCATCAGAGAAGAGCCGATAATGCGAACAGATTCCTGAACTTGTGTGAGGTCCGAACCCTTTTCTGGCGGATTATTGAACCGCCCCAGTATGAGATAAACAGGCGAGTTGATCTGTAATCTTATATCTCGTTTGGATAATTCGTCCTGCACGTCCGTAGTAGAATCTAGAACCGCTGTACAATCTTGAAGTAGTTTCCGTAAATACTCTTTTTGCTGAATCAGTGCAAGCTGCGACTTGACTTTATGAGAATGTTCCAACAACTCAACCATGCTGTGACTTCGCCGGATCTCTTCCATCACATCTTCTACAACCGACATCACCTTGTCATAGCCCTCCGTTTTGAGCAAGTAACGCACATTAGACATCTGAAAAGCTTGATAGGCATAATCAAAATCGCTATGTCCTGTCAGAAAAATGACGCGACAATTCGGCCAACTGGCTTGAATCCGCTCTGTCAGTTCCAAGCCACTCATGCCCGGCATGCGGATGTCCGTTAGAACAATGTCAATTCTCGAACGTTGCATCCAGGACAATGCTTCTGTTGCAGAGTAGGCCTTACATACATCAAGCTGGTCGGGTATATGTCTGGCGAACGTTTCATAGAGACTATCCGTAATAATCTCCTCGTCATCTACAATCAAAAGTCGATACATTCGTTTTCCCCCTCTTTCCACTGGATTCGAATTGTGACTTTTAACCCTTGCAGTTTACTTCTGGATAGAAAAAGGCCACTTCCTTCTCCATACGTCAGGATCAGACGTCGATGAATATTTATTAACGCGGTCATTTCGTCTGTACCTCCGTCCTTATGCAAGCGTTGTTGAAGAGTTTGAATGTGTTGCTCTTCCAACTCATTCCCATTATCCTCTACGGTGATCTCGGCATATGAACCTTCCATATTAAACCCAATAATGAGAAGACCGGAGTCCGTATTCTTTTCAAGGCTGTGTTCGTAGGCGTTCTCAATAATGGGTTGAATAATGAGTCTGGGAACTTTAATATGTTCCATCTCAACAGGTAGTGACCCAAAATCAACTTTGATTCGTCTGGAGAATCGTAATTGTTGAATCTCTGTATAGATTCGTGAATGCTCAACTTCCACTTTCAACTTCACATGATCGGTTTCATTCCGGGTAATGAACCTGAAATACTCTCCAAGCATGTTCGTGAATTGCTCAATACGTTCGGTTTCTCCTGTCCTTGCCAGTGAATTCAGAATAAAGAAACTATTGTACAGAAAATGAGGATTAATCTGCGATTGGAGCTGTTTCAACTCGGCCCGCTGCATCATCAGTGTTTTCTTGAAATCTCGATCGATCAGGGATTGAAGATTTTCAATCATTAGATTGAAACGGGTGTAGAGGAAGCCAAATTCATCCTTTCGGTTGTGCGCAATGGGGACATCAAGCATGCCTCCCTCCATTTTTTTGAATCTTTTCACCAACAACAGTAACGGGATATGAATCAACTTGTAACTTGAATAGAGATACGCCGTGATGGCAACAAATGATGTAATTGCAAACAGCCAAGCCCAATGATAGAACTTGCTAAGTGGCTTGGTAACAATTGCCTCAGGTAGATATGTAGCTACGGATAAGCCCAGGGAGTCCATATGTAACTGACTAACATGGTACATGGTGTCCCCCACCTTCATCCGAAAGCCATCAAGTGTACCCTCTACACTGTGCTCACGGTAATTCGCGAGAATAACACTAGCTTGATGTTTATCTGTGATGGCATGCCCCGTTTTGTCCTCAATCAGAAAGGTTGAACTCTCCGGGTACAAATTAAGCCGTGTGAGTTCATTCTGAAAATGGTATGTATCCAGCTCCACTTGAATGACAAACAGCGGTGGTTCTCCTCTCGTGCCTGTCAGCCTGACGGCACTTAAGTTCAAGGCGTCCTCTTTCACCGTGAAACGTGTACCTTTTCCTTGCATGCCCGAACTGAAATATAGATATGAACTTTTATCGAAATCATCGATGCCTTGGATCGCGGATATACTCTTGCCAACAGAAGGGATATGTACATGAACGTTTTTGATATAAGCAGTGCTATTCTTGAATGAAGCGAGTCGTTCAGTCAGGTAATTTAATGTATCACGCCGCTCAACCTGATCCATCATGTCCCAGAGAATGGCCAGACGATTGAGTTTTCGATCCTCAACGATATCAAACTGCTGTAATTCCATCCATTCTATCTCTCTGTTCAATTCCACCACATATTGGTTCAACCGTCTTTCCGTTGACAACGATATTTCCTGGCTTGCATTGTCATAACTCCAATGATACAGATACACGCCAAGAAGAATAAGAGGGAGCACAAATACCAGATAGGTGATTATTAATCGCGCAAATATACTGTTAAACCATGATTTAGCAGGGATCTTGATCAATGCATTCACCTCCAATGCCAAGGGCTGAGTGGGTTCCTTGTAAGAATAAAGTGAACATTAGCGCTCCTTTGGCTTGCTGGTGCGAAACCACGCGTTAACCTCCGATGTGATCTGATCTCCCCCCAGCTTGCGCCAGTTCTCAACGAATTGATCAAACTCATCTATCGACCTGCCTAGAATAATGTTCATATAGGCTTCAAGCTGAAGATCTCGAAGAATAATTTGTCGATCAACCATCGTGTCCGTAATTCCGCCCGTGAATTGATCATAGAGAAGTTGGCCGTTCTTCTCGTATGAATCTGCAATGCTAAAAGCACCCGAAGGCCCATAGGTTTGTTTCCAGCCCCAGCCGCTCTCTACATCTTCCGTTTCATAGGCCACAATGCGTTTGTGAATGGCGAGAGCTTCATTCTGCAGAGCCGAGAAATCTCCTGTACTTCTGGCATCACGAATTTGTTTGTATGCATCTATATTTTTATTACCGGGAAAAGGAGTTACCGGTGAAAGCATCCACACAGCTCGGGAGTCGTCGTTGTAGTATGTTTCATACTGCGCCTGATCCCCCCAGTTGATGTCGAGATGCAGATTCATAAGCTTTACAACGACCTCCGGATTAGAAAAGCCCTTTTTTACGGCAAAGTATTGCCCTGTGTTGGAACGTAGCGGTACAAACAGATTTCGGTCCGAGTTTGCAACAATAGGATATGCCTGCCACTCTGCATCTACATCTGTATCACGGGTGGTCTGGAGCATAAAGGATGTCCACTGTTCACCGTAGAGCATCCCTATTTTCCCATCCTGAACCAGACGAAACGCCTTGCTTCCGCTTTTATAGCCAAAATCCGGATCAAGTTGGCCTTCACGATACAACGTTTGCAGTGCTTTCAGTGCCTCCCGAACTTCAGGCTGTATGCCTCCATAACTGAGGTTTCCTTCTGCATCTTTAACCCATATATTAGGGTAGGCACCGTAGCCTGACATCAAGCCTGCAGCTCCCATAACTGGATCCCAAAGATGGTTCGTTAGCGCAAGTCCGTACGTATCCTGCTCTCCGTTCCCGTCGGGATCTTCTTCTGTAAACGCTTTCGAAACCTGGAGAAGTTCTTCCATCGTTTCAGGCGGCCGTAGCCCCAAATGCTTCAACCAATCGGTTCTAATCCACAGGTACTGCGCAGTCTCAATCGAGGAAGATGATTCGGGAATAGCCATGAGTTTGCCGTCAATGGTTGCCGCATCAAATGCTCCTCTTCCCTCTGCCTCTAATATACTCTTCGTAAGTGGTGAAGCATGTTCTTGGTACACATGGGTTAAATCTTCGATCATTCCAGCGTTGCTCAGTTGTCTAAGTTGATATGGGTTTACTTTTACCACATCTGGGAAACGTCCTGCGGCAAGGGATACACCCAGCTTCTGATTGTATACATCTCCATTAGCAATCCAGTCATAGTGAATTTGTATACCTAGCTCTTTCTCGTACAAACGAGTCCAGCGATTATCCAGCATCGTCTCACCAGGTAACTGACTAATCATGCGCTCAAGGTCATCTCCAGTTTCCCTGACAAAAGAGACCGCTATGGGAGGAGAATACCTCTCAAACGTAGCGGGAAGTTGAATCTGTTGCCCATCTTGCTGCGGATGATGTTGTTTGGTATTACCTTCGGTATGACCTGCTGGTATGGACACAGCAAGGAACAGAATGAAGGTCCATCTTGTTATGTCCAGACATCTCTTATACATGACGACATGCCCCCAGTTCGGTTTGAACAACTCTCTTCTCTCTGTCAACTTTGAATCCATATCATTGTACAACAACTTGTACTCATTGAATACGAAAAGCCGCCGTTGGGCGGCTTTTACGTATTTTCATTGTTTCTCATTAGGATTAATCACGCGATATTCAAAATTCGAAAAGTCAGCTGTTCCTCCAACCATTTCAGTTGAATATACAAACAACCCCGTTCGGCAACCCATAAAATGATCCAGTTTATATATCATTTTGTGGATAATCCCTATATCTCTCCATTTAACCCCATCGAAATAAGCAAAAGAGCACTCATCCAGATTGTTCTCAAAATTTCCGAATGCTTTTAGTTTAACTACTGGATCTGATACCGGGATACGTTCATGTTCAGTGGCTGGCTTCTGGTCGATCAGATTGCCAAATATGGTGGAATCCTCACTATCTCTGGCATGCATGACCAAGTAAAACTTGCTATCCTGCTTCGTAAGAGCGATCATACCGTACGAACCGATCAGAAAGCACAATCCGGCATAATCCCCATCATTCAGACGACTGCCATCAAGCGTAACTATGGCTTCGCAAGCGGGCCCCATTGAACGCTGGGTTAGTGTGTTTACCGCAAACGTCAGATTTGGGCTGATCTGTCCCGTTCGAACACGATACACCCCCGATTTCTCTGTGACGGACCAGAGTTCATTGTTAGGTGTATGATTCCATTGCCAAAAATCACGGAGGCGGACGCTTCCATCTTTTTCGGGTTCATAATTGAAACTGTCGCTACCTACTAACGGGTTATAACGGTGCTCTGGTCTCGTGCTAGGGATCTCTATCTGCTTAGGCGCTTTGCTTGCAAAAACCGGTATACCTTGATCAAAATGGAGCGGAACCAAAACAGGAACCCGGCCAACAGCCCCATGATCCTGAAACAGCATTGCATACCAGTCTCCATCCGGTGTATCCACGATACCGCCCTGAGCAACACCTGAATTGAAATAATCCATATCGTCATTGAACACTTCACCACCAGTGAAGACATCTTCCAGAGAGTCGGCCATATAAAACGCCTGTGTTCTCCGTCCGGAAGCTTTCGTTATATGAATCAGGAATACAATATATTTCCCGTTGATCTTGTAGAAATGTGCCCCTTCATAACCAAGGTGATGAGGCTGCTCGTCTTTTACGATCATACGATGCACTCCACCATGTTTGGGCCCGGACAAATCAGAGCTTAATTCGGTCAGATAAATCTCGGTATTACCGTACACGAGATAGGCTCGTTCATCATCGTCGAAAAATAAGGAGCAGTCATGGTAAAACCCTTCGACTACTTGTTTCTTCCAAACTCCCGAGATGGTGGGGGACGTATACAAGTATGTCTTACGAGTATCATTTGCAACAAAGATCACATAGAACATCCCTTGATGATAGCGGAGTGATGCAGCCCACATGCCTTTGCTATAAATATGCTGACCATCCACCAGCCGTTGGGCAGGTGTATCATCTAATGTGTCGTATACATATGTGGCAACTTCCCAATGGATCAGGTCATATGAACGCAGGATGACACATCCCGGCATCATATGCATGGTTGTACTAACCATATAATATGTGTCCTCTACACGAATAACGTCAAGATCCGGGTAATCGGCCCAAATAATCGGATTCGGATACATGCTTCAATTACACCTCATTTTTTCTGTTAAACTTCCATTCTCTTAGAAGGATGCTTGAGCTGTCTGTTGAATTTCTAAGCTTAATATACAAGTTTTGTACACCTTTTGCACCCGTAACTTTTGTTGTTAGTTCCACCCATTGAAGAGATCCGGTCGCGGGCGGAACAAGGATTTCTCCAATTAACGGGCCGTCTGCACGATCAAGTCGAAGTTCCAACGTACCTTCTGCTCCTTGATTCCCGATAGTGGCTGAGAAGGTTGCTGGTCCTTCACTTTCAAAGTCGACCTTGGCTATAGCTATCCAGCTGTCATTTTGCAGCTTAGCGGACATCGTATTCGAATCCGATGCAGACAACTCACCAGAGTCAAGATATTGCTCTGTTGATACTCCGCTACTCCATCCAATCGTGGAACCGCTTACCCGTCCATAGGGGTCGAAGCACTTGATTTGATCTACGCCCTGATAATCTGCATGCACCTTCTTGATCTTGCCAGTAGCCTCATCATGCTCGACTCGATTCAGATGTGTTGAACGGTAACCTTCGGGAATATTCATGGCTTGGCATAATGTCTGGGCATGATAGGCGATGTACCATTGATCCGCTAGTTGAAATATAGCATGGTGGTTGTTGCCGCCAATATCAAAAAAGTGTCCAGGATTCTGGAGTAGCGTTCCCTGATATGTCCATGGTCCCATTGGCTGAACACTGGTCATATATGCAATTTCACCGGGTGGTGGGCTGCCCTCTGGCCGATCACCTTCGACAAAATTGGAACAATACGTATAGTAGTAACTATTATTATATTTATGTATCCCTGAACTCTCAAACATATAAGGCGCCTGAATAACCTTCGCGATGCCAACCACGCTGATCATATCGTCTCCCAATCGCATCACTCTTGCCGTATCAGGTCTTTCTGCTTTCCCCTGCGGAATACCACCACCGAAGTATATGTAGGCCTGATGATCATCATCAACAATGACAGCCGGATCGAATAACCAGGTTACTTCCTCCACTCCCGGAGTTTCTCTTGTAATAAGTGCCTTTCCTATAGGATCTATCCATGGACCTACAGGTGTTGGTGCAGACAATACACCAATTCCACTGGCATTGTTAGCGAAATAAAGAAAGAAACAGTCCTTGCCATCCACGTTTCGATGAGCAGCTGCCGGCGCCCATGATTGCGAAGCCCATGTTGCTGCGCCTTGAGGTCCAGCAACTCTGATCTCCCCGTGATCGGTCCAGTTGATTAAATCATCCGAAGAAATGACCGTAATCCGGTTGATTGAACTGTAACTGTTTTTCTGAGGAAGACCGTCCTGATCATATTCCAGCTTATCACTAGTCATATATAAGTAAACTCGATTGTTAAATACCAAAGCATAGGGGTCGGCTCCAAATTTGTGGGCCACCAGAGGATTACCGTTGGGACGAAGTTTTCCAATCTCCCCTGCAATACGCTCCAGATTGGCAGCTTGGTCTTGCTTTTGCTCACCAGCATGTGGTGTTGATTGATGATTCATCGAAAGAATCCCCCTAAAATCGTTTTAGTTGTGCCTTCTACAAGAAAGCGTTTGCAATACAAAAGGTATCATGATAGGATGATTACATTTTAAGGTAAGCTGAGTACAATTTCATTGCGTTAACCGCTCTATTTATTGCGTGAAATGACGGGAGGTACTTCATGAGTGGATCCTCTGAGTGTTTTTATGATCCCATCCAGCCTGAGCTCTTATATCTACACAGTGTAACGACGTATAAGCTGGAAACGATCTATCATCGCCATAATGCATACGAGATCTACCTGTTTCTTCGTGGCAACGTTCACTTTTATGTAGAAAATCGATGTTACCATGTACAGCCTGGCGATTTGCTTGTGATGTCACCCGAGGAGATGCACCGAGCCTTTATTCTGGATGAATCTGAGTATGAGCGAATTACAATCAATCTCAAAAAAACATATCTGTTTCAGCTTTCCACACCATCAACCAATCTATCGTCATGTTTTGATCATCGCCCCAAAGGAACAGGCAACATCGTACATTTAGACGACTATAACATGAAGCAGATGCTGCAATGTACGAACGAACTGGAAGGATTGCTTGCTTCCGATGCTTATGGCACCGATATCAAAATAAATGCAGCCGTAGCCCAATTGTTGGTCATGATTAACGTCTGGTTCCATAACAATTCCTTTGTTCCCAATGACATTATGCCTGAACTGGTTCGTGAAACCATGGATTATATTGAAACACATCTAAATCAAGACATTACGCTTCGCAAACTTGCCGAAGTGTTCTACATGAATAGTACTTATATCAGCCGCCAGTTCAAAAAGCATACTGGATTGACAATCCGTTCCTACATTTTGGGTCGACGTATTGAACGGGCCAAATTCCACCTGTCTGAAGGAATGAGTATTACGGATGCATGCTTTCAATCGGGCTTTAGTGACTATGCCAATTTTATTCGCAGTTTCACCAAAATGGTCGGCATCTCCCCCGGTAGATATATCAAACAAAGACGTGATGCGATGGAAGCTTTGCCACAATAATGACAAGCTCATTCAATTTAAACTAAAAAACATCAAGCCATCCTGCATGGCTCGATGTTTTTTAGTTCTTGATATACTTCGGATCTGCAAACAATTCATTACTGTGATTATATCCGCAAGTTAATTGATCTCTTTACCTGTCCACAATCGAACGCGATCTTTAATCCACTCCGTATACTGCTGTTCCATGCCTACTGCACCTGCATTATCAAGTTCGGTAATCATATTGTCGTATATGCCTTCAAAGGCACTTGGAGAGGATGTAATCGCTTCGGCGATCCGTTTCTGAATAATATCCTGCGTTTTCTGATACACAACGTTATAATCCCCGCTATCCGAAGGTATCGGCATATTGTAAGCCGCGCCCCATTCTTTCACCGGAAACTCTTCTTCGGAAGGGAATAAGTCCTTCCATGTAGTTATGCCATAACCTTTCAACGCTTCTTTCTCCTCATCAGAATAACTTTGCTGAATCTGTTCAGGATAATTCGTTGTATAGTAGTTATCCGTTGAATCTTTGACACCATCCCCGTAGTGAGCACCGAAAATGTAATACAAGCCTACTCCGGTTTCTTTGGTGAATGTGTTATTGTCTTTGTTTTTACGTTCCTGTACATCGGCCGGGATGGTGCGAACACCCTCTTCCACGTTATATTGCTCGCCTTCAACGCCCCAGTTTCTCAATACTTGCCCTTCTTCAGAAGACATCCAATCCAAAAATTTGATGGCACGGACAGGATCTTCACAATCGACTGTTATGCCAATACCATAACCATCAAAGCCGATATTCTGGAAATCTTTACGTTGAAAACTGTCATCTAACGTTACCGGATAGAATCCGTAGGTCATATCGTCTTTCCCTGCGCTTTTCAACGCATTTTCCGCATCACTGAATCCCCAGCTTGGATCAAGCAAGGATAACACGCGACCACTGGCGATTTTGGACTTATACTGGTCATCCTTCTGAACAAAACTGTCCTTGTCCAGCAAACCTTCATTGTACATCTTGTTCAACCACCGGAAATATTCCTTCTCCTCAGGACGTTTGTAATGTAGAACGGCTTCGTAGGTGTCAGGATTGATGAAATACTCACCATCTCCAGGTCCTCCAGTAGACATGACAGCGGGATCAGTAACAGTGATCATTCGCCGCCATCCATCTGCACTAAGCGTCAGCGGAATTGTGGGTTGGCCATCATCTGTGGTCGGATGTTTCTCGTAATATTCACGTAGCACATTTTCGAAATCGTTTAAGGTTTTGATCTCAGGATACCCGAGTTCCTTGACTACACGATGTTGAATGGCAGTACCATTCGTCGCATCGAAGCTGACCTGATCGATTGCACCATTCGTTGGAATCCAATAGATTGAAGGATCGTCATTGCTGTATTTCAACCGATTGAAGTGCTCACCGTAGATCTTTTTCAAATTGGGGGCGTGTTCTTCGATCAGATCCGTCAAATCAATCATTGCCCCGGCATCAACGAGTCTGGTCAAGTTACCTTTTGGGAAGATCAAATCCGGATAATCGCCGCTGGCAGCCATCAGGGAAATGCGGTCGTTTCCACCTCCGCTCGAAATATCGAATTCTGCATCAATGCTTACACCGGTTTCTTCCGTAATTTTCTTCCCTACAGCATCCTGCATTTTGTTCCAGTTCGGACTTGCATCTGCGCCGAAGAATGTAAATGTGATCGGGCTGTTGGGGTCACTCGTATTTGATTCGGAATTCTCTCCAGCGTTTCCGCAACCGGCGGAAACTAGCACAACACTTGTTACGAGACATGCTCCTAGCATTTTTGAAATGGCTCTCATTATTTTTCTGCCCCCTAAATGGTGTTAGTCGTAATAACCAATCTAGACCTTACGATGGTTCACTTTGAAATAGTATACGCTTACATATTCAACCGTTAATAAACGATTACAATCCTGCCTACCCTATTCCATGTTTAAAGTATAAGGAAGTCTAATAACCCCAACCTTGATTATTAAGCCATGAAAATAGCATGATCTAGACATAAGTCTCAGTAAAAATGTGAAGACCAAAAAAGCGATGGTTGCCCATCGCCTCATAAAGCCAAACCTGCATTTCAATAATATAATTCCAACGTAAATCCTTGGATCTCACCTTCCACATCCCGCAACAATTCCATGAGTTGGTCAGCGTAATCTCCAAGAATCTCTTTGCTTTTCTCAAAACCAATCCATTGAACAGTAAGCGGCATGCTTAAAGCCCCAGTCAAGACATCCCATAGTGCGTCCAAATTGCCTCCATAGCTCTCGTCTAACTCAAGCTGGTTCTGCAAAATTTGATGAAGCTCTTCCTTACTGTTAAAGTCGTTTCCGTTAATCTGAATGATGCTCATATCATTTCCTCCGTTTATTTTAACTGTTCAAATGACTTGTAATGATCTGTCGTCTGGTAGATTAAACCGTCATTTGAGTATAGAATTCGGTCGCTTCCGCGCCGTCCTCCTGAGTAATTTATATCGGCTTCATACCATATGCGGCCTTTTTTCTTGGGAAGTAGTCCTTCCCGGTTTCCGAACACGTCGCCGCCAATGCTTTTGCCTGGAGCGACTTCATGTAAATTTCCTTCACTTGGTTCCCAGCCCAGTTCTCTGGCCTCTTTCTTGGTAATGTAATTTGGCGGGAGCTCATTATGCTCCGAGATATAATTGGCAACCTCATCAAATCCCATATCCTCCGAAACTTGAGGCGATCCAATATCAAGTACAGACTCTGATGTACAACCCGAGAACAATAATGCAGCGAGGATGATCACTAACGTGTAAGCAAATTTTCTGAAAAACATAATCTTTTCTCCTTTTGATGTTCTTGCTCTTGTTGTCTTCCATTTTACTGCTACTTCGATGACAATGCCTTTAATGTTAACGACTTGTGGTAATTAAATCAATTCCGTAGGCCCATCATTGAAATGAAATTCAATCAATAAAAGCAGTTAACCCTGCTCCATTGAGGCATACTCGTATCCTTCAACAAAAAAAGCCGCTAAAAAAGCGACTTTAATCGTACCACGGATCATTACCATTCAACACATAAATTTAATACATTATTTTAAATTATCTATCCAGTTCCCTAATGCTGCTACAACCTCTTCCAACTGCTCTTCTTCCGTAATAGCAGGCTGATTATCTCCTTTTTGCATGCCATATGAGCCAAATTGACCGTGATTTCCACCCTCGATACTCACATATGTCGTGTCTTCCGGAAGATTTGCTTTGGAGTTCTCCCAATCTTCCCTGTTAAGCACTCCGTCATCCGAGCCTGTAATCTGTAAGATAGACAAGTCCGTATTCTTCAAGCTCCCCCCTTTATCTGCATAGGAAGCCAAGAAAAAGACGCCTTCCAATTTCTCATTGTGCTCCGCAGCATACCGTGATGCGAATGACCCTCCCAATGAATGTCCGCCAATAACAAACGCTTCGTTAGGATGTTCCTCGATAAAGGAATCAGCCTTGTTTTGACCGAAAATCGCCAAGTTTATTGGCATGTTTGCGATATATACGCGGTGACCCTGTTCTGCGATTTCTCTGGCAAGTGGAGAATAACTTTCAGGTTCAACCAGTCCGCCTGGATAAAAAATAATATTCGGTTTGGTTATCTCTCTACCCACGGGTTCAAATCGGTAACCGTCCTTAATCTTGGTGACATTAACCTGAGCATCACTTGTCATCGCCGTTTCCGCTCGTTCAGAAGGACTATACGTAACCGAATTGAGATATACGAAAACGCCGGCCACGATGATAACGATGGACAGGATCGTCCACATGATTATCTTTTTCCATTTGTTTGTACGTTGTGCTGTTTTCAACCTTAAAACCACCTTGTTATTGAGGATAATGATATGTCTTTTCAACTCTCCATAATTATACTTACCGGTAAGTATAATTACAAGCTGATTTTGCTTACTATCGTTATTTGTCATAAAATATTCATGGAGGGAAGTCCAATGACAGAAAAAACACACAAACGATTGCCTGGAAGACCCAAACATGGCAACGACGATATCTCAATTCAGCAAACCATTATTCAAACTGCTTCACAGTTATTCATGGAGTATGGCTACGAAACAGTCACGCTTCAGCAAATTGGCAAAACATGTAGCGTATCAAAACCAACCATTTATTATCATTTCACCAGCAAACCAGAGCTTTTTAAGGTTGCTTTTACAACAATGCTACAGAATGTGAGCCGGTTAACCTCGCATATGCTTGATCAAGCCGAGAATTTGGAGTCGGGGCTTGTGCGATTGGCAGAGGCCAGACTGGGCAATCCACATGCGGAGATTGAAACCATGCTCAAAGAAGCTGAGCCTTTTCTTGAACCAGCTCAAATTCAGGATATACGCAACGCGGAGCATCAGATTCACGAAGTGTTAGCCTCTCATTTCCAACGGGCAATGGATGAAAACAGATTGCGGACGGACGATCCGTTTTTCCTGGCAGAGACCTTCTCGACATTGATGTTAATGGGTAATCGGGAAGATAACCTGCATAAATATGGTTCCAACTTTTCACTAGGCCAGAAGCTAGTAGATATTTTCATTCGCGGAGCGCAGTAAAAATTCAGGGCAACAAGGAGAGCTGACATGAATATCCCTAGAGGAACCTATGGGTTTCGATTCGCCGAAGACAAGGAACTTCAATTGTGTGTACTGTATGCGGCAGGATGTGATTCAATAACCGATCCTTCTTATCATTGGGATGGACTCGAACGTTCGGACGGGCCTCTCCTGTTATTCCAATATACACTCTCGGGTGAAGGTGTATTTGAGTCGAATAATCGCATTTATCATGTTACCGCAGGACAAGCTTTTTTGGCCGAAATTCCGGGAACTCATCGCTATTACTACCATTCAGCATCAAAAGAACCTTGGGAGTTTCTGTTCCTGCTGTTCAGGCCCACTCTTATTCTGCCCCATTGGCGAAAATTCCTTCGGGAAGCTGGAGAGGTTCCCTATCTTCCCACTGATTGCACACCCATCCGACTGTTGCGGATGATCGTGACTGATGCGGCGGCAGGCAGAATCACTGATCCTCTGATCGCATCATCCAGCGTATATCAGTTCATGACAGAACTGACTCGATTACAGAAAACAACAATGGGCAACAGGGAGAATTGGTCTGAGAACATTCAAATAGCCGTTGAATACATAGAAAACAACTACTCCAAGATGATCAGTATCGATCACCTTGCGGAGCATGTTTCCCTTTCCAAATATCACTTTATACGTCGCTTTTCCGCAAGTACAGGCTTGACGCCTGGTGCTTATCTGACCCGTGTACGTACCGAGAAAGCAATGGAACTGCTGCGCGGAACTTCTCTTAGCATTGAAGTCATCGCCGAGCAAGTCGGGTATTCCAGCGGAAGTTATTTTATCAAAGCCTTTCGCAGCATAACCGGGGTTACGCCAGGTGAATTTCGCAGTGGCGGAGAAAGCCTTGTGTACCGTAAATTGTTCTTCGACTAAGCGCAATATTTTGCTATTCAACACTCAACATTACTGTAGATATTAATAAAATCCTTTATTATGATGAATTGAGCGAGAGCAATAATTAATCCATAAAGGAGCATTCCCATGAATCATACGCTTGCAGCATCAACTCCACCGCTTGGCTGGAACAGCTGGGATTGTTACGGCGCGGCCGTTACGGAAGACGAAATTCGTGGCAACGCCGAGTACATGGCAGAACATCTGAAAGACTTCGGCTGGAGTTATATTACGGTCGATATTCAATGGTACGAGCCTTTGGCCAATTCTTCGCAATATCGTCCGTTCGTCCCACTCATCATGGATCAATATTCGCGGCTTATGCCTGCCGAGAATCGCTTTCCCTCCGCTGCAGGTGGACAGGGATTCAAGCCATTAGCCGACTACGTTCATAGTCTTGGGCTGCAATTCGGCATTCACATCATGCGTGGTATTCCACGTCAAGCTGCACATGCGGCTACTCCGATTCTGGGTACAACCGCCACCGCGCGTGATATTGCTCATCCGAACTCCATCTGTCCGTGGAACACAGATATGTATGGTGTTGATAGCTCAAAAGAAGGCGCACAAGCCTACTACGATTCGCTTTTTGAACTGTATGCACAATGGGGCGTTGACTTGGTGAAGGTGGACGATATTGCTGCTTCAAGGCTCTATGACACCCATCAGCCTGAGATCGAAATGATATCCAAAGCGATTGAGCGCTCCGGTCGGCCCATGGTACTAAGTCTCTCTCCTGGCCCTGCCCCGGTGGAATACTCAGAATTCTTGGCTGATCATGCCAACATGTGGCGTGTCACCGACGATTTCTGGGACCTTTGGCCGCTGTTATTGGATATGTTCGACCGCTGCCGGACGTGGCAGGGCGTTCCCCAAGCAGGTTGCTGGCCAGACTGTGATATGTTGCCTTTGGGTCATATCGGTATCCGTTCTGTAGACGGTGGTGGAGCAGATCGTTGGACTCGGTTCACGCCTGATGAGCAATTGACGATGATGTCACTGTGGAGTATCTTCCGCTCCCCGCTCATTTTTGGTGGTGAACTGCGAGATAATGATGATTGGACACTCTCCCTGCTAACCAATCGAGAGGTTCTGCGAATGCATCGCGAGAGTTATGGAGCCAAAGAAGCCTTACGTAAAGAAGATCTTATTGTGTGGACTGCCCAGCATACGGATGGTTCCTCTTACGTCGCCGTGTTTAACATCGGTGAGAATGCTCTACCTGTGAATCTGTCCATTGATGAGGTCGGACTGTCCGGTATTACCGAAGGTACCGAATTGTGGAGCCGAGAAGCAGCTGAATTTACAGAGAACTCCTTAGTTACTACTGTACCTGCGCACGGCGTGCGTCTCTATCGGTTTTCCTAAGTTTGCAAAAGAAAAAGAGAGGTCTGTCGTTCATTAGACAGACCTCTCTCTCATTTCATCAGTATGTATCCATGACTTGAACGGCCAGATGAAATGCTTTAATCCTTCTTTCCAGAAGAGTCTTTTGCGGGCTACCTTCCTTGGACTTGGCATACATGCTTTCAAGGGATGGAAACAATCCAATCAAGACAAGACGGGCTTGTGCTATATCTTCCTTGGTGTATGAATGAGCTTTTTGATTCCAGACATTTTCCAATAACGCTGCGCCGATATGCAGAGCTTTGAGGCGTTTTTGTAATAAGGTAGTATTTGAACTTTTCTGGATCATATTTGCTAGAGCATTTTCCGATTTGCGGATGGTAGATTGAAAGGCTTTAATGAATTCCAGTTGAACTTCTTGTGACACATTTTCCATGGAGTACAGACCTCGCTTTCTTCCCTTATTTGGTTGGTCTTTCAAGAAAGGAACGCTATTAAATCACCTCATAAATATAACAAAAAAAGCCGCTTAAAATAGCGACTTTTAATGGGTTAATGCTTGATTCAGTTCTAGAGTACCTTCTCCAAAAAGCTGATCGTCCGTTCATTCTTCGGATTTCCAAATATCTCTTCCGGAGTGCCCTGCTCGACGATATAACCACCGTCCATGAAGATCACACGATCGGCTACTTCACGGGCAAAACCCATCTCATGGGTAACGATCATCATCGTCATGCCTTCGCTCGCGAGGTCTTTCATAACACCAAGCACTTCTCCTACCATCTCAGGGTCGAGCGCCGAAGTTGGTTCATCAAATAACATAACGTCCGGATTCATGGCAAGCGCACGAGCGATCGCTACACGTTGTTTTTGTCCACCTGACAGTTGTGTTGGGAAGCTATCTGCTTTATCAGACAGACCCACACGTTCAAGTAATTTGAGTGCTGTATCGCGCGCCTGCTGTGAATTTAATATCCCGAGTTCTCTGGGCGCAAACATGATGTTTTTAAGTACACTAAAATGAGGGAACAAGTTAAAATGTTGAAATACCATGCCAATATTTTCACGAGCTTTGTTCAGGTTGGTTTTAGGATCATTCAGATCCTGATCATCCACGATAACCCGGCCTGCCGTAATGGCATCTAATTGGTTGATGCAGCGCAAGAAGGTACTTTTTCCCGAACCGGAAGGCCCGATGACACAGACGACTTCTCCTTCGTTGACCGCCACATCAATTCCCTTGAGAACCTGATTCGTGCCGAAACTTTTCTTCAAACCTTCAACTTTTATTTTAGCCACGACGAACCTTCACCTCCAGATAATCAGCAACTTTGGTCAATGTGATGATGACAATCAGATACATAACCGCAACCGTTAACCAAATGTCAAAAGAGGAGAACGTTCTTGCAATAACAATTTTACCCGATTGTGTCAACTCTACGAGACCGATAACGGACAAGATTGACGTATCCTTCAACGTGATAACCATCTGGTTAATGAAGGACGGAATCATAACCCGCACTGCCTGCGGAATGACAATCTTTATCATCGCTTTGCGATAAGGAAGACCCAATGAACGGGCAGCTTCCATCTGACCACGATCAATCGATTGAATCCCGCCTCGGATAATCTCGGTTACGTACGCTCCTGCATTCAGACTAAGTGTCAGAATCGCTGCCAAGAACAATGGCATCGTGAAGCCCATCGCCTGTGGAATCCCGAAATAAATAAAGAATGCCAGGACAATCAGCGGAATGCCTCGGAAGATATCTACAAATACAGTGGCAACACCACGAAGGAATTTGTTCTGTCCCACCTTCATAAATCCGAAAATCAGACCGATGATAAACGCAAAGAACAGGGACACAATCGTGTATAAAAGTGTGTTTCCCAGACCTTTAAAAAGTGCAGGAAGAGATTTCTGGATTAGCTCCCAGCGACCTTGATTAGCAACAGTCGGAGCGTTCTCACCAAGATATGTCTCGGTAATGCGTTTATACTCACCGTTAGCTTTGATATTGGCGAGACCTGTATTAAACATCTCCAAAAGCTCCTGGTTTTTCCCCTTGCTTACTGCAAAACCATAAGGAGCGCCATCTTCTTTGTCGGTAACAATTTTCAAACCGTTGTTCTGATTAACCCCATAGGCCAGTACAGGATAATCTTCAAAACAGGCTACGGAATTACCAGTTTTTACATCCTCATACATTTGGTATGACTCATCAAACGGAACGATCGTAAATCCATACTCTGAAGCAATGGACTCTGCAAAACTAAACCCTTCTGTTCCGGTTTTCACGGCTACCTTCTGCCCACGAAGGTCTTCATAACTCTTAATTGTGTCATTGTTGGCACTAACACCCATAACGACACCTGATTCAAAATAAGTATCAGAAAAATCAAATTTTGCTTTTCGCTCATCCGTAATACTCATCCCTGCGATCACACCATCGACTTGATTCGCCTCAAGTGCCTGTACAGCTGCGTTAAATCCCAGGGATTTGATTTGATACTTGAAATTTTGATCTTTGGCGATGGCATCCAGCAAATCCATGTCGATACCAACAAAATCACCATTCTCATCTTCATATTCGAATGGAGCAAATGTGACATCAGTTCCGATAACATAGGTTTTACCGGAATCGGACGCTGCTGCAGCGTTCCCTACCCATCCTGATAGACCGCTCACCAGGAGCAGCATCAGTGAAAGTATAAAAAATGAGATCTTCGTTGTTTTCATGTGTCCTCCCCGTCTCGGTGTTGTCCGAATAATCATTATTTTCTTTGGAATCGGTATTACTGTTATGCTTTTTGTCGTTCTTCTGCCCATTTGATTGTTATTATTTACTGTATATTAACAATCAATGCTTTGCCTTTCCACTTGCAACATTTTCCTCCATCATTTTTTTCCAACCAGTAAAAGTCCTCTTAATACTTACCCTTTAGGTAAGCTTTGCGAAACCCAATATTACATTGTGAATCTGAAAAAAGGTACATTTACTTTAAAACGTATTATTTAAAATTTAAAACTCAAAAAAAGCCGCGATTTCCGCGACTTTTTATTGTACAGTTTTTTATCATCCATTAATTTGATCTGGTTGTCAATACAATCTCGAACTTCGAACCAGCTTCACCCGCGAACACAATGGTTCCGTTCTCAGGCAATACAATTTCGTTTTGTCCACTGACCACTGTATGATTAATGCCTACACCCGCTTGGTTGTATACAGCAAATGCGCTGTTTGCAGACATCTTGACGGTCATTTCTTTACCTGCAGCTGATGTTGGAATCGAGTACCATGTGGCATGACCATTCGCCTGAATCGTAGTCTTCGATTGTTTTCCCGCATAGATCGGTTTGATGATGTCTTGAGCAGCATAAACGTTGCCTCCAGCTGTAACATATTCCACGCCATTTTCCTCATAGAAATTAAACTCCATCGTGTCACGGCCCGCTAATCCAGGAATTTGCAATTGGTTCACGGCTTGGTTAGCTCCAACAATTTTATTGGTGTAGATATAACCAGGCAGCTCATTAAAAGTATGAATGGGAATCATCGGCATCGCTGCGTTGTACAGTGTTGATGTGTATTTTTCATTGACCAACACGTAGGCTTTGCCTTCCCGTTTCTGCCATGCGGCCTTTACTTCTGCAGACAATTCATTGGTTTCAAGCTTTTCTGCTTTATATTCCGAGGAAGCAACTTGCCCAAGCCCAGGAACGGACTGATACGAGCGAGACCACAAGTATGTGTTCCCGTTGACTTCCTGAACGAACTTCAGCTTTTCCGTAGCCGCATCATTAACAAATGAGCCATCATTGGTGTACGTATAGGTCTGATCAGGACTGTTAGGAGAGGACAGATTAGATAGCGTTAATTGCCCATCATCTTTTACGTCCATCTTCATTAACATGTTTGCCCCACCCGCGTATATGCCAGTGTGCTGTGTAAGTTCCTTCGACATGGTTGTTTTCACCGGTGCATCATAAGACTTCTCCGGCTTACGCTCTGGAATGATATTCTTCTCCTCAAGCGCGCCAAGCAACAGCTCAGTTGCCAGCAATTGATCCGTTGAGCTATGACCACCCGAAGAGGTTACCGCAGCAGCCATATTATACTCCGGAAGTACAATCAATGAGGAATGATAGGTTATTGTATTGCCGCCTTTGCTTACTGCTTGGATGCCGTAATCATTAAAAGGAAACAGGTTCACGCTGTCCCAGCCCAGGCCGTAACCAATAGAAGAATCGCCTTCTTCTGGCCACATGCCTCTCTTGTATTCTTCTTGCTCCATGGCCTCTACGGATTCCTCCGAAAGAACACCTTCAACCTCACTTGTAAAGATTTTCGAGAACTGAACCAGATCTTCAGCGGTGGAATAGATGCCTCCCGAGGCAATCATATTTGTAGTCTCTAATGGGAGTTGCTCCTCATGCGAAGGGGAATATGTTGCTGCCATCTGGCTAAAGTCCACAATATCCTGTGGTGTTTTGGTATTCTCCATACCAAGAGGTTCGGTTATGTACCGGTGCATGAAAGTTGTGAAGCTCATGCCGCTAACCCGCTCAACCAGAATTTCAGCTAATGTAAAACCGTCATTACTATACACCGAGTATGCGCCAGGATCGGCCTTCAAATGTTGCGTCGCCAATTGTTCCAGTAACGTATCATGTGCATAGGTATCATTATCTCCAAACAGTATTGCACTGTTACTTGACGTTCCGAGAAGTCCGGATGAATGATTCAGTAACATGCGTGGTGTAATCTGTTGGTAACGCTTGTCTTTCATTTTAAAGTCTGGAATATACTTCACGACAGGCTCATCAAGATCGATCTTGTCCTCGTCAACGAGCTTCATTACGGCGGTTGTGAGCATCATTTTGCTGGTTGAACCAATGCCATACATGGTATTTGAAGAAAGCGGGATGTTGTTTTTCAGATCATTTTTGCCTGCCTGACCGGAGATCACAATCTCGCCCTCATCCATCAGTGCGTACTGCACACTTGTCGTAGCGTAAGATTCAGTAAGTACCTTTGCCTTCGCGCTTACTGCCTTTTTAATTAGATCATACGTAGGGTTACTATCGTTACTGGTAGCGGGTGTGGCCATGGCCGACATTGGGGACATCATTGCAAACACCAAAGTTATGGCGGCGATAGACGTTCGTTTCTTTCGTGTCAATCTCATCTTCTCCTGTCTAGTCTATGGATTAGGAATCTCTGTGTTAGTACTCCAGTAGTGTAACCGAAGAAGATGAACTGTCTGTGGCTTGAATATGAATCGAGTATGAACCAAGCAGGACCAACCCAAATAGGTTGGACACACGGTAAAAATCGCTTTAGTCCAGCTTTGTTTTGTTTGCAAATTAAACTTTTGCTATAATGGTATATCAATCAATGGAGTGCCAATAACATGGCTAAGTACATAAATAAATGCAGTCCATAATGCAGCATGAGTAATGGAGTTGAAGCAATGCTAAAAGTTAATCGGAATGACCAACGCCCGATCTGGCAGCAACTTTTGGATCAAGCGATTCATAATATCACAACCGGGAAATGGCAACCAGGCGAATTGCTGCTTCCATCACGTGAACTTGCTCAATTAATTGGTGTTTCACGGTCAACCATACAGATTGTGTACGAAGAATTATTCAGCCGAGGGTATACGGTAACTTCCCGTCGGGCTGGGACAAGGGTTAGTGATTGGACATATGCACCTCGGTCAACAGAAGGCATCACGATGCAAGGGCCTATTCCGCCCGAACTGCCTACACTAAACGAATCGATTGGTCATCTGCATAGTTGGTTTGGCAATAGAGACAATCGCAAAATAGAAATTGATTTTAATCCCCACGAGCCTTATCTGGATGAAAGTTTCACAAAAGCCTGGAGGCAATCCTTTTTACAAGCTTCCACTGAACCTAATCTGGATCTTTGGGCTTATGGTGATGCCAGAGGGTTACTGGCGTTAAGAGAACAGATTCAGCGTTATTTGTCACTTGAACGAGGCATTCATATCGATGTTGATCAAATCTTGTTAACCTCAGGTGCACAACATAGTATTGATTTAATTGCCCAGGCACTCTTAAGTGAGGGAGACAGAGTTTCGGTAGAAGATCCCGGCTTCCCAGCCGCTTGGATGGCGATGAAATACCGCCGGATGCAAGTCGATCCCGTTCCAGTCGATGAATATGGATTATGTGTAGATCATATTCACCCACAGACAAAACTCGTATTTGTCACACCTTCTCATCAATGCGCCGTTGGTGTTATTATGTCGGAGCCACGCAGGCAACAATTGATGCACTTGGCAGCTCATCATCGATATTGGATTGTTGAGGATGACTACGATAGCGAATTTAGGTACCGTGGAGATCCGCTTCCGACTATATTCAGTCAGCAACCTCAGAATACGCTTTATATGATGAGTTTTTCCAAAATGGTTGCACCAGGCATTCGACTATCCGCTATCATTGGCCCCAAAATAGCTATCGATCACCTTACTCAAGTTCATGAATTAACCTATCGTCATCTGCCGATTATGGAACAATTAACGCTAACTCATTTTATTGAACGTGGTCATTTCATGCGCCATATGAGAAGAGTTCGGAACATATATCGACGCAGACACGAAGTCATGACCAAAGCCATTGTTGCTTCTGGGCTAGGCTCACGATTTACATTAAGTGGTGTGGAAACGGGATTACATATGCTTCTAGAATCTGAAACGTCATTTGACGAAGAAGCGCTGACGAATGCTGCCCTTGATCAAAGTGTACGCGTGTATCCACTTAGCAAATATTGCCTGGAAAGTCATCGTAAAGGATGGATATTAGGTTTTGCAAAAGTGGATGAGGATCAGATTGAGGAAGGCATTCATCGGCTTGCAAAGATTGTATTATGATGGAGAACATGCTCTCCAATCGGATTCGAAAGGATGTTTTTTGTGATGAAAATTTTAGTATTAGGAGCCACCGGACGGGTTGGGAGTCATTTCGTCTCTAATGCCCTACGTTCCAATCATCATGCAACTGCACTGGTTAGAAGCCCGGAAAAGGTACAAATCAGGGATGACAATTTCGTTCTGCATCAAGGGAATGCTTTAGTCAAAGAAGATATTTATCAAGCCATACAGGGTGTGGATCTCGTTGTTAGTTCCTTAAGTACTGATGGAACAACTACATTATCACAATCCATGGGATTGATTGTTAAGGCTATGGCTCAGGAGCGTATCAAAAGAATCATTACCATTGGTACAGCAGGAATATTGCAAAGTCGAACGGATCCTGGCTTGCTTCGTTTTCAATCGCCCGAGTCCAGACGCAAGTCCACGCGGGCAGCTGAAGAACATCTGGAGATGTACAACATTCTCAAAGCTTCAAAGTTAGAATGGACCATCGTGTGTCCTACCTACTTATTTGATGGAGAATCTCTCGGTAAATACCGGGTTGAGCGTGACTATTTGCCTGACGGCGGAACTTCTATATCTGTAATCGATACTGCGGAGTTTGCTTATCAGCAATTAATGTCTGATGAGTATGTACAGTCTCGTGTAGGTATAGCCTACTAGGGCGTGTCTTAAATCTCATTTACGGTATATCTCTTCTGTTCAAAAAAGTAAGTTTTAATATGAGCAAGCAAAATAAGAGCCTGCAATTGTTATCCAGTGGTAACAATTGCAGGCTCTATCTGTGTCTGTTGTTAAACTATTTTAGGTCTTTATATAGAGGAAATTGCGAAGTGATTTCACGCACACTACCTAATATTTGATTTTTTACATCCGAGTTCTTTGGATTTTTAAAAGCAAGCCCTATCAGCTGAGCAATTTCTTTCATTTCCCTGGCTCCAAGTCCTCTGGACGTCATAGCCGGCGTCCCAAAACGAATACCGCTTGTAACCAAAGGACTTGCCGCATCGTGAGGGATTGCATTTTTATTCGCGGTAATCCCTACTTTATCCAGTAAAGCTTCGGCTTCTTTGCCTGTAAGCCCCATAGTTCGTAAGTCAACCAACACGATATGATTATCTGTTCCTCCCGATACAAGGGTGAGCCCTTCATTCATTAAAGTTTCTGCCAATACGTTGGCGTTATTCAGAACACCTTCAATATATGTTGTGAAATCGGATTGCAATGCCTCACCTAATGCCACCGCTTTCCCCGCGATAACGTGCATGAATGGCCCACCCTGGGTTCCCGGGAATACAGCTTTGTCGATCGCCTGTGCCCAGGAGTCCCGGCACAAAATGGCTCCACCTCGTGGTCCTCGTAAGGTCTTGTGTGTGGTGGTTGAAACAAAATGGGCATGTGGTACCGGGTTAGGATGTAAACCTGCCGCAACAATTCCTGCTATATGCGCCATATCTACAAAGAAAAGAGCTCCCACTTCGGCGGCAATCTGGGCAAATAATTCAAACTCAATGGTCCGCGGGTATGCACTTCCACCTGCAACAATCATGCGTGGACGATACTTATAAGCAAGTTTACGTACTTCGTCAAAGTCAATACGGCCCGTCTGTGCATCGACACCATATGGAACAAAATTGTAAAACCTACCTGAAAAATTAACAGTACTTCCGTGTGTTAGATGACCACCCTGGGATAGATTCATGCCAAGTATTGTGTCCCCAATCTCAACCGAGGCAAAATATACTGCCATGTTGGCCTGAGAACCGGAGTGAGGCTGCACATTCGCATGTTCAGCGCCAAAAAGTTCTTTAAGGCGGCGGTTCGCTATCTCTTCGACTGTATCGACATGCTCACACCCGCCATAATATCTTCTGCCCGGATACCCCTCCGCATATTTATTGGTCAATACCGAACCTGTTGCTTCCATCACAGCTTGACTTACAAAATTCTCTGATGCAATCAGTTCTATCGTATCCCGCTGCCTTCCAAGCTCTTGCTGGACAGCCATTCCTATTACTTTATCTTGCTTCTCCAAATGTTTCATGAACATCTTCCTCTCAATATTACGGTTATTTATTCGTTCCAAACTGTTTTTTGGGAAATTTACTATTCATCAGTAGATGTGCCATCATTCCTGCAAACAGTCCCCAAAATGCACCACCCACACCAAGCAAAGTCACATTCGCTGCTGTCGCCAAAAACGTAATCAATGCAGTTTCACGTCCCTTAGGGTCCGTTAATGCATTGGCAAGACTGCCACCGATCGTTCCTAGTAAGGCCAATCCCGCTAATGTTGCAATAAAGGTAGCAGGAAGAATCAAAAATAGAGCAGCCAATGTTACGCCAAAAATGCCGACAAAAATATAAAAAACACCACAAGCAATACCTGCAATATAACGTTTGGTTGAATCCTCATGTGCATCCTTTCCTGTACAAATCGCTGCTGTAATAGCTGCCACATTAAAAGCATGTGATCCGAATGGGGCTGCAAGAAGCGAACCCAAACCTGTTACGGCCAAAATAGGATTGGCACTTGTCTTGAATCCATCATTACGCAGAACAAGCATTCCGGGCATATACTGCCCTGTCAAGGTAATAATGAACAGCGGTAGCGCAACGCCAAGTAAAGCATTTAACGAAAATGCTGGAACAACAAATACAGGCGATGCTACAGCCAATTGGATCGTACTGAAGTCTGTTTTTCCCATGCATATCAAATAAATCGAACCGATCGCCAATATGCCAACAATGGCGTAACGGGAAGTAAACCTTCTTAGCACGATATAGCCTGTAAACAGTACAATCACAAGCAAAGGATCTACCTTCGCCCCTCCAAAGGCCGATATTCCAAACTGTAGTAAAATACCAGCTAACAATCCGGAAGCGATGCCTGGGGGAATAAGTCGAACGAAACGTTCAAACATGCCTGACCAACCTAAAATAATAAATCCAACTGCTGAAATCATGTAAGCGCCAATTGCTTCTGGATAAGGGGTTACCACTAATGCTGAAACGAGAAATGCCACACCCGGTGTAGACCAGGCTGTAATAATCGGCTCCTTATATCGATAACTGAGCCAAATCCCCGTTACTCCTACCCCAATCGAGATGGACCATATCCAGGAAGCGGTCATTTCCGGGCTTAAACCAGCCACTTTTGCAGCTTGAAAAACAAGGATAAACGTACCCCCGTAATTAACAATTACGGATATCAAAGCGGCGATTACCGGCGATATCAAATCACGGCCACGTAACGAAGGGGATGCTGTCTTCATATTTAACACTACCTCTCACTTAATCATCGATGCGTGTGTTTTCATTCCAGTAATATTCGTCTGGTAAATACCGTGGTCCAAATACACTTGTCCCTACGCGTATCATTGTAGCTCCTTCTTCAATGGCGACTTGGAAGTCACCAGACATACCCATCGATAGAATATCCATTGCTACACGCGGGATGTTTTTCTCTTTAATTTGAGTGCGAATACGGTTTAACAAACGAAAACAATGCCTTGTTTCTTCGTTCGTTGCATTCAGTTTTCCAATGGTCATTAAACCTTTCACATTTAATGTCTCGAATTGAGACAACTGTTCTACAAGCTCGACGGCTGTTTCTGGAGAAGCACCAAATTTACTTTCTTCGTAGGACGTATTAATTTGCACAAGAATGTCTAAGGTCTTATTCTCTTTGAGAAGCTGGTTATGTAACGCTTGACCCAGTTTCAGACGATCTACGGAATGGATGAGCGTAACATATTTAACAACGTCCTTTACTTTATTTGTTTGCAGATGTCCGATAAAATGCCATTCCACCTGCTTGCTTTGTTCCATGAGTGGGAATTTGTCTCGGAGTTCCTGAGCTTTGTTTTCTCCAAACAGGAGCTCACCTGCTTGGATAGCTATTTGTAATTTCTCTAGCGGTACCGTTTTGGTCGCGAGCAACAATTGGATGTCCTCTATGTTGCGACCTGAAGCCTGGCAGGCCAATGCCATTTGCTGTCTTACAGCTTGAAGATTTTCTTCTACTAGGTGTTTCATGTCAGCCACCTTCTTTCTATTCCAAACAGGAATAAATCAATGAGATTAGCTCCTCCTTATGTATTGTGAAGAATGTGTGGAACGTCATGCTAGTATAGCAACGCATGGATTGGATATACATATCCAAAAACGCTCCTTTTGAGCAGTCCAAAACGACAAAGTGGACATTAATTCAATTGGGGCACCTTTAATATGCTTTTAAAAGTCAATAATCTGATTGATGTGATGCCCGCACGCTTCTTCTGAAATGAAAAAAAGCCGCTAATTTAGCGGCTTGGTTTAGTCCTATGTTCATGTCCAAAACGAAGATACATGTTTTATGATGATTTACTCATTCACATTTTCCTTGGTTACCAGCTTCAATTCAGCGGGAATGGATGACTCCACCTGCTTGCCACTGAGCACATCCAGAGCTGCTTGCAGCGCCAGTTGGCCAATCAGCACAGGCTGCTGAGCGACTGTTGCCGTCAATTTCCCATCCTTAATGGATTTGATTGCATCATCATTACCATCGAATCCGATGACCGGAATGTCTTTACCTGAGCTTTGAATCGCTTCAATCGCACCAAGTGCCATCTCATCATTATGGGCAAATACCGCCTGCACGTCAGGATTACCCTGAAGCAGATTCTCCATGACATTTAATCCTTTGGACCGATCGAAATCAGCAGATTGTTTGGAAACCACATCAAGTTGCTTGTCAGCCACTTCATGGAAACCTTTACCCCGTTCTCTTGTTGCGGAAGCGCCAGGTACACCCTCAAGTTCAATGACTTTTGCGCCCTCACCCAGTTGTTCCACAAAATATTCAGCTGCCATGCGTCCGCCTTTAACGTTATCAGATGCCACTAGTGCCGCCACTTCGCCTTTATCTGCGGAGCGATCCAGCGTGATCACGGGAATGCCAACACTATTAGCGGATTGAACCGCTGTGGAAATCGCTGCAGAGTCCGCGGGGTTGATCAACAGTGCACTAACGCCTTGCTGAATAAGATCATCCACATCATTGGTTTGTTTGGCCGAATCGTTCTGCGCATCAACCACGATGACCTGTACTCCCTGTTTTTTGGCTTCAGCCATGACTCCATCCTTCAGTGATACAAAGAATGGATTATTTAGGGTAGATATCGACAAACCTATTTTCTTTTGTCCGTTACTTTTGGAAGGGTCAGGTTTGGCCCATTCCGGTGGCTCCAGAGAGCACCCGGCCAGAACGATGATCATCAGCATACTTACGAGTGTTAAAGTCCACTTTTTCATATATATTCTCTCCTTATGCTGTTTTCTTGCGGTCCAGCAGGACGGCAATGGCAATGACGATACCTTTCACAACCATTTGGTAAAATGAGTTTACTTCAAGCAAGTTCAATCCATTATTCAACACGCCGATAATCAAAACACCGATCAGTGTACCGACGATGCGTCCACGTCCTCCAGCAAGACTTGTACCACCCAGTACAACCGCTGCGATTGCATCCAGCTCATAGGATGTACCTGCTGTTGGTTGCGCTGAATTCAAGCGTGATGTCAAAATTGCACCTGCCAAAGCAGCGAGCATACCTGTCAGGGAGTAGATCATAATCTTCACGCGATTAACTTTGATACCTGAGATAATAGAAGCTTTCTCATTACCGCCGATGGCGTACGTTTTGCGGCCAAAAGCTGTTTTATGCAAAACAATCCATAGAATCATGAAGGTAATCAGCATCGTGATTGCAGGCACCGGAATGCCCAGCAGGTAACCACGGCCGAACAGTTGGAACAACAGATTATCCCCGAGTCCTGTAATTGGATTACCATTCGTGTACACCAACGTCAGTCCTCTAAATATCGTCATCGTTGCCAATGTAGCGATAAACGGAGCCATTCTGCCTTTGGTAATCATCAGTCCGTTCACCATACCCATGACACCACCGAGTGCTACACCGATAATGATGGACAAGATCGGGTCCAGGCCGGACAACATCATGTTTGCTACAAAAGCACTGGATAAAGCCAAGATTGAGCCGACCGACAGATCAATTCCACCCGTCAGGATAACAAATGTCATACCGAAAGCAATCAGCGCATTAATCGAGACTTGACGCAATAAATTCAAGATATTAAGCGGTTCCAAGAAACTTGGATTCAACACCGATACGATGAGAATAAGAATGATTAAGCCGAGCAGCGGTCCTAATTTTTGTATCACACTTGAGAAACGGAAGCCGCTTTTAGCCGTTTTGTTTTCCTGCATTGTTGTCATATCACTGTCCCCCTGTGGCCAATGTCATAATGTGTTCTTGTGTGGCTACTTCCCTTGCAACCTCGCCACTGATGTGTCCTTCATGCACAACCGCGATTCGGTCGCTCATGCCAAGCACTTCAGGTAGCTCCGACGATACCATAATGATTGCAACACCGCGGTCTGTCAGTTCATTCATCAATTCATAGATTTCGCGCTTCGCTCCGACATCCACTCCGCGTGTGGGTTCATCCAGGATAAGTACGCTTGGACCGATACCAACCCATTTCGCGATAACCACCTTCTGCTGGTTACCTCCGGATAGATTCCTTGCCGCCGTCTCGGAGGATTGCGTTTTGATCTGTAGACGTTTGATCAATGTATCTACAAAGTCTTGTTCTTTCGAAGCTGAGATGAAACCTTTGTTTGAGAAACTGAACAGATTCGTCAACGCCATATTTTCGCGAATAGAAAAGTCTAATACCAGCCCTTCATCCTTGCGGTCTTCTGTAATAAATCCGATTCCATGTTTCACTGCATCTGCCGGTTTACGAATGTTCGCTTTTTTGCCGCGGATGAAGATTTCACCGCTATCCAACGTATCCAAACCAAAGATGGTTCTCATGATCTCTGTTCGTCCAGAACCCATGAGTCCTGAGAAACCGAGTATTTCCCCCGCTCTCACGGTGAAGTTAATATTCTCGAATAGACCTTTGCTGCTTGCATTCCTTACTTCGAGGACAACTTCACCATAAGAAGGATTCCGGACAGGATAACGCTCGGTAAGTTCACGACCTACCATTTTCCGCACCACTTCATCAAAGCTTGTCTGCGGAATAGCTTGCGTGTCTACCGTTCTTCCGTCACGCATGATGGTAATCCGGTCACAGATCGTGAATATCTCCTCCATTCGGTGAGAAATATACACGATGGACACGCCTTCCTTCTTCAGCGAGCTGATTACACCAAACAGTTTCTGAATCTCGCGCTCCGTAAGTGCTGCTGTTGGCTCGTCCATAATGATGACCTTGGCATCTGTCATTAACGCTTTGGCAATCTCGATCATCTGTTGCTGCCCGACAGAGCACTCACCCGCAGGACGTTCCAGTGGTATGTCTACGGAAAGCTTGGCGAACTGTTCTTTGGCAAGCGCTTTCATCTGTCTTGTATTGACCAATCCGAACGATGATGTCAGTTCCTTACCGATGAAGAGATTATCCAGCACCGTCATTTCAGGCCATACGTTCAGCTCCTGATGTATGAATGTGATACCCAGTTTCTCGGCTTCCTTTGGACTTCCAAAATAGTTTTCTTCTCCGTCGATCATGATGGTCCCTTGGTCTCTCTGATGGAGACCAATCAGAATATTCATCAGTGTGGATTTGCCGGCTCCATTCTCCCCCATCAGGGCATGGACCTCACCATCTTTTAGTTCAAAATCCACTCCGCTCAGCACCTGATTCGTTCCAAAGGCTTTATGAATATCTTGCATCTGAATGTGCATTACGCAACCTCCTTTTAACCGAAATGGACTCCCGATTGTAAAATGCAATTGGCATAGGGTGTCGCTTCACCTGTGCGGATGATCGCCTTCACCTGCCGGGTTAATACTTTGAATTGTTCGTGGCTGACGGAAGCATCGATTGCTTCTACCCCGAATTTCTCTGTGATGAATTGCATGGCTACGGGATTACCTTCGCGAATCTCTTCAGCCACAATGACTTTCTCAATGACCATATCTTCAGCGATCGCTTCCACCACTTCGCGAAAACTTGGTGTTCCCAGTTTGAGGGCCAGATCGATTTTGAGTACCCCATCCGGTACCGGCAGACCTGCATCCGCAATTGCAATCATGTCCGTATGGCCCAGATCAGACAAAATCTTGGAAATGTGACTATTCAACATGCCATTTCTTTTCATTACAAGCTCTCCTCTACTTCATTACGCGTTGGCATGCCGCCCTGCGCTCCGAACTTGGTGACGGACAACGATGCAGCCCGATTGGCGAAGCGTATACTCTCTTGCAACGCTTTTCCTTCAGCCAAAGCAACTGCAAATGCGGCGTTGAACGTATCCCCTGCCCCAGTAGTATCGATAGCCTCAACTTTATAAGTTGGGACTAGAATTTCCTCAGTGCCATCAAAGTAACGTACACCTTTACTGCCCTCCGTGATGAACAACTTGTTAGGATACTGACGTAATGCCTGTGCCGGACTCATACCCTGAAACAAAATCTCGGCTTCATGCTCGTTCGGCGTGATATATGCGGCATTGTCGATCACTTCTTGCGGTAATGTTCTAGCCGGTGCGGGATTAAGCAGTAGCGGTGTTCCGAATTCTGCACATAATGTACTTACATGAACAACCGTTCCCTCCGGAATTTCCTGCTGGATCAGCACGATATCTGCATCACGGATCACTTCAGCTGCTTCATCGACATATGCAGGAGTGACTTCCCGATTCGCCGCTTCAACCACTACGATACTATTATCACCTTCTGCCAGAATGATATGAGCCGTTCCACTTTCTAAATGTGTAACCGGTTTCACATTTTGCGTATTTACAGCATTTGCTCTGAAGTTCTCTAAAATATCTTTGCCAAAGGCATCGTCGCCTACCCGGCCGATCATCGCAACCTCGGCACCCAGTCGTGCAGCGGCAACAGCCTGATTGGCTCCCTTACCGCCAGGGACCGTTTTGAAGCTGTCGCCAAGAACGGTTTCACCCGCCCCCGGCCGTCTTGACGAAGTAACAACCAGATCCATTGAACTGCTTCCTATTACACATATTTTAGCCATCTGATTTCACCTTTCTCGTAGTGCCCCGTTCGATGAAACTTACGGGCAACTGTATGTTTTTGTTCTCTATTGCAGCTTGTTCGACAAGCTGGATAAGTAATCCCGCCGCTTCTCTTCCCATCTCGTATGCTGGCTGATGGATGGTGGACAATGCCGGCGATAACAGGCTGCTCATCGGAATATCATCGAAACCAATCACTTGTACGTCATCAGGAACTTTTTTTCCGATTCGTGATGCCTCATGCAGTACTGCCATGGCTGCGATGTCATTGCTGGCAATGACCCCGTCTGTGTCCGCGTACTTCCTAAATAATTCTTCAGCCCATACACCCGCCTCGTTAATTGAAAATGAGGTTGTCTTGATTACCCGGTAGTCTAACCCAGCATCACGGATGATTTCAATCGCCCCTTCAAAACGATCTTGAGCGGGTCTGATCTGTGACGGTCCCTGCATAACTGTGATCCGGCGACTGCCGCGTTTGATAATCTCCCTTGCCGCTAGTCTTCCACCTTCCCTGCCATCCGCATACACGGATGGACGATCCAGTGAAGTTCTGTCCAGAAACACCACGGGAATCTTCAGTTTTTCATATATTGAAGAATGAGGGTAGTTCGTTGAAGAGATCACACCAACCACGTTGTTCTGGATAAACGTCTGGATGTAATCCTGCTCCTTCCGTTCATCCTCATCACTATTTCCAAATATCAGTCTGTAATCCTGCTCCTGCATCCGGTCCTCTACGCCGCGGGCCAACTGCGGGAAGTAAGGGTTCGTAATATCCGGCAACAACAGGCCAATCAGTTTGGATTTACGCTTATATAATGAGCGAGCCACTTCATTTGGCGAAAAGTTAAGCGCCTTCACAGCATCTTCCACTTTCTTGCGTGTGTCCGCATGAACATAACCTCTATCATTAATGACTCTGGATACGGTGGCAACAGATACGCCAGCCTGTTGAGCTACGTCTTTAATTGTTGTCATAAGTTGCTCTCCTCTATGTGTAACCGGTTACAGACATTAAATTATCATATTATTTTTGATTTGACAAGCGTTTTCATTCTGGAAATTTCTCCAAGTCCATTGGAAAATGGACTGTAATACACGCAAACCCAAGCCATACTGCCTGTTCGACGCCTGAAATAACATGCTGCAAAACATAGAAAATGACGAGAGCATCAGTGAACGCCCTCGACATTTCTTTAAGCATTATTTTGGGTATATCATTATGCTTACAGAGATCTTGCTTCGATGATGATATATTGTGAAGTGCGCTCCTGTATCAACCACTTTTCGCCGTGGCGAACATAAACATCATGATATTGAACACTATAATCGGTGAGAACTTCTTTGCCTTCTTCGTCCCTAACCATTTTGATCTGAGAAAATACAATGCCTGTTGCAGTATCACCTTCCACGTTCACTACATGCTGTGCGTTCGTGGTGAAATAGCGTTTCACGAGTGCCACATGGCCGTTAAACTCTTCTTCCAGCTGCTTGGTTCCGGTTACTTCAGACATCAGTTGATCACCAAAATATACTTTGAATCGTGTATCCGGTGTGAATAAGAGCATCTGATCTGCAATTTTTTTGGCATCGGTTAATGTAGCATACGAGTCCACCAAATCTCTCAATTCGGATTTTGCTTGTAAAATTTTCAGTAACATATATTTGTCCTCCTTGATGTATCGTGTGAGCCATAGCATTTTTTTATCCAACATTTGTTGAATAAGTATGGCTTATTGATTATTATAAAGAGTACAAAAATAACTACAATCGTTAATCTGGCGCTTTTTGTTCGATATCCAACGTTCAATCACAAAGTGTTAGATATCTCGGGGTGGAGGTTACCAAGTGGACATTAAAATCGATCGAAGAGTCATCAAAACGAAGCAAGCTATCTTCCAGTCCTTTCTTTCTCTCATTGCCGAGAAAAATTTTGAGGACATTACAATTAACGAAATAGCAGATCGAGCTAATATCAATCGGGGGACGGTATACTTTCATTACAGTGATAAGTATGATCTGTTGAACAAGTGCATTAAAGAAAACTTAAACAAAATGATCTCCGCAACGACGACTACGAATGCGAATGGCGAAACGGTTGATCTTATTCAATCTTCTTTTCTACCTGTAATTCGATATTTCGAAGAGCACCATCGTTTTTACGCTTCAATGCTCTCTAACAAAGGAATTCCTGCGTTTCGTGAACAGATGTTGGAACTCGTGACAACGCACATAAGGATTAACATCAATATGGAAGGTGACAATAGTCACTATAACCAAGAATTTATCACTCAATTTATGGCGTCTGCCTTTGTCGGCATCATTGAATGGTGGATTATGAATGATATGCCTCAGTCATCTGAAGATGTAGCGGAACAATTATGGGGTTTGTTGAAGCGAAATCAGGTAATCAACTGAAACGGTCCCCGCACAGCAACGATCTATCCGGCTAAGGTCAAGGTTACAATTACAGATAAAAAAAACAGGCTGTTGAGGAATCTCAACAGCCTGTTAACGTAGTTTCATAGTCTATATCGTTCTACATCATGTATTCACTTTAAGTCACATTACTGTTTACATTTCACCGCTTATTTTATAACTCCCCGTATACTTCATCTGTAACAGGTTCCAACCATTCCGGTGTGCCTGCAGTGATCGCAATGTGTTCAAACCAACTATCTTTAGCGGCCCCATGCCAATGTTTCACACCATCATGAGTCACAATAACATCGCCGGCTTTTAGGAATTGAGCAGGTTTTCCTTCTTCCTGATACCAACCTTCCCCACCAGTTACTAACAACAGCTGAAATCCACCGCGATGGATATGCCAGTTATTTCTGCATCCCGGTTCAAACGTTACATTCCCAACACCCACATTCACTTTGGGATCAGCAACCAAGGATTGGAGATAACTTTGCCCTACAAAATATTGTGCAAATGCTTCGTTTTTTTCTCCTACCGGGAATATCACTCCATCTTTAACTTCTTCATGTTTAGCCATTTCATTTCCTCCAATGTGATTTTATTAATTAATGCGTCCTGCTCCTATGTTGACCTAAAAATGATTACACACATACGTGCGATATCGCACATTCGTGTATAATATAAAATAATTGCACTGCCTCTGCAAGGATCAAATGAACCCGATCTGTGCCTTATGGCGCAAGGAGACAAAATTTGTGCAATTACTCTCTGGAAAGAATGGTGATTACTATCGTTTCTATTACAGATCGAAGAATACTAAAGTCTCAGGAAGCGATCAAATCCGCTTTTATCAAACTCATGAACGACAAACCTTTTGATACCATTACCATGCAAGATATCTCTGATCATGCAAATGTCGGCCGCAGAACGATATACCATCACTATTCGGACAAATTTGACTTGCTGGATAAATTAATTGAAGAACATATTGATGAACTAAGAAGATTGTGCAAAGAAGCATCCGATCTGGATTTTATAAAAAGCAATGTACTTTGGTTCGATTATTTTGAAGTTCACTATTCATTTTTCTCGGCTATGTTACAGAGTAAAGGGGCCCCTTTTTTCCGCAATCGCTTCCTGGCTCTCGTCATTGAAGAACTAGAAGATGAGGTGAATGTAAAGGAGGGCAAAAATAAAGGACTAACGAAAGAAGTTATTCTTACGTTCTTTGGTACAGCAATCGTTGGTATCGTGGAATCCTATTTCACGAATGGATTACCTCGGCAACCTCACATTGTCGCAGAACAAGTTGGGATTTTATTAGAAAGGAATCTATAACATAGACTCCTCATGAACCGTTCCTTCTTTATAATCTTACCACCTGGGGAGCGGTTTATTAATTATCATTACAAACATTGGCGTTATGTGATATGGTCAGTGAAGAATTAGATTCGTACATACATATGTGCATGAAATGCGAGGAGAAGATCGAAAGTGATAGAGAGAAATACCCTTGAGAAACCAAGTAAGTTTAGTGATCCTATTTTTGTCATGCTCGTGGCAAGCCTGTGTTGCTTGTTATGGGGAAGTGCGTACCCGTCCATCAAACTTGGATATATCGCATTTAACATTCTGCCGGAAGATATTGCTTCCAAGTATGTATTTGCCGGATACCGATTTACACTGGCGGGCTTGCTGCTCTTGCTCCTGTCTCGTATCGTTAGAAAAGAGAAGCTCCAATTGTCCAGGAAGCAGTGGACAAGCCTTATCATGTTAGGTATATTGCAAACCGGTTTGCAATATATGTTTTTCTACGTTGGCGTAGCCAATACGACGGGTGTCAAAGGCTCCATTATGAACGCAACGACAACCTTTTTCAGTGTTGTTCTGGCCCATTTCATCTATAAAAACGACAAATTAAGCAGAAATAAAATCGTTGGCTGCTTGCTCGGATTCATTGGTGTAATCATCGTAAACTTCCATACGGATCTGCTTGCTTTTTCCTTTTCATTCACAGGCGAAGGGTTTGTTATTATAGCAGCACTTGTTTTTTCCGTTACGGCCCTTTACGCAAAACGTCTCACCGCTACGATTGATGTTCTGATCATAACAGGGGTCAGCCTGTTTGTTGGGGGACTGGTACTTACGCTGTTAGGTCTATCACTCGGCGGTCGGGTTACTCATTTCACCTTGGAATCCACCAGTAACTTGATCTACCTGGCCTTGCTGTCATCCGTCGCATTTTGTTTGTGGAATATGCTTCTCAAGTATAACAAGGTCGGAAGAGTGTCTGTCTACAACTTCCTAATCCCTGTGTTTGGCGCATTGTTATCGGCGTTATTCCTGGGGGAAACGATCTTGGAACTGAAAAATCTGGCTGCATTACTGTTCGTGTCGGTTGGCATTTACTTAGTCAATCGTGTACGTTCTGTGCAAAGCTCTAATGATACCCCAATAAAATAGACTACCGTCCATCTCATGGAAATCAAAAAAGCCGCTATTTAGCGGCTTTTTTTTGTAATAAGAATACGATACACTTTTGTTTCTTACGATGGTATAGCTTAATATATACTCGTAAAGTCAATCAAGTCCTCTTCTTCCTCATAATTGAATACAATGGCGTGATTACCCAATTGGTATACCATCTCATAACCACCAACGACTTCATTGTAATACTCTGAGGAAGGTTTCCCCATCCATATTTTCACATTCCATGGTGACAGATTCTGCTTTTCATTGTACAAATCAAAAACGGCAATACGTGATTTATTGGTAAGCTCGTGCATGTATGAATCAAATCCGACGCCGAATTTAGAATAATAATAGACCGCTCCCCATTCCTCATTTGAACGAGAGGTTGGTTTCCCCAGCTTTTTTTGCGCATTTTGAAGCGTCATGCCAATCTTGATGTCCGTCCGGCCCGGTAATGCACCCTTTAAAGCAGCTTCCTTCAAGCTTTTCAGGTAAGCGCGATCGCCAACACCCGAGTTCGGCCAAGCTTTTGAACGGAGGTTACGCGTATCTTCCAACCGCAACTCCGATTTGTTTACATTCAACTTAAACGTATTAACTCCATAGACGAATTGAAGGTTGTTGTAATTTTTGAACTGTACTCGGGCACCTGAAAGAGTACGGATTCCATCATCTCTGCTTGCAGAGTAGGAATCGTCGATTTTTTTACCCTTATTATCGACATATGTTACACGGCGCAATTCCCCGGAACGAACAATATAGGTTTTCACCTCATTAAAATTAGAAGTTCCCCAATCGGTAATCATCAGCATGTCTGGTGTACTAGCCTCTTTGCTTTTCACAACGAAGTTCCAGGTTTGCGGCAAAATAATCGTATTCAGATCCAGTTTTGCTGCTTGGACTGTTCCGTATGCTGCACCTTTTTTCAGCAAGGCTGCACGATACGTGCCTGAATAACTCTTGTCGCCTTTTTTATTGTTTGTCCAACCATTTTCTTCGGTCAGCGTGCTCTTCTGTTCATCATAAGCGAAAATATAAACGGTGTAAGCCGCTTGTTTGGCATCACGAAGCGTAAATGAAAGCCGGCTCATACTTTCGAGCTGTTTGGCGGAGATTTTCTCTCCTTTGGCAGCAGCATTGGGTGGAAGCAGAAGCAATGCGCTCAGAACATAGCCGATTAAAGTTAGTAGGGCCAGAGAAGCCCATTTTGATTGGTGCTTAGGGTATATCATTGTTGACTCTCCTTTGAGTAAAAAATAAAAATCTAGTAGCGTTTTTCTAATTTTAAACCGTGCACAATCTCAACATTCAAACAAGTAATTGCTAGCGTGTAATCTTGATCAAACTATGTAATTAATATAGGTTCATGTTCAATAGGCATATCCTCCTACTAGTACTATTTTCCTAAGAATGATAACATACCCTATCTAATAAAGAAATATATAACAATCTAAATCAATAGTTTTCCTTCCATATAACATAAAAAAGCCGCTGATCAGCGGCTCTTCAAGTAACTTCGAATACGATATGATTTACAGGCAGGAGTACACGACATTTCGTAAGCGTCGTTGAACGTATGGCTCCTGGCTATTCAGCAAATGCTGGGCATACATAACTGTAAGATCTGAATCCGGATCAATAATAGCCATACAACCAGCAGCGCCGCTCCATCCAAATTCGCCAATTGGACTCAGTGAGCCGCTTCCTGCTTTGGAGATATGTGTGCGAACACCCAATCCATAGCCGTATCCATACATATGATCCCAGGAATAATCACCCCGAGTCATCTCGTTCAGGTGATCCGTTCGCATCAGTTCCACTGAAGCTTGTGACAAAATGCGGACGCCTTCGGGACTCGTACCACGCCCAGTAAGTGCATTTAAGAAAAGTGCATAGTCACTAACGGTTGACAACAATCCTGCACCGCCGCTTTCCAACTCTGTCCCTACCCGGAATCCGTTGCCGTCCAGACGGACAGCCTTCTCAAGCTCATCATTATAAGCATATTGCGGAATCAGGCGTGTCTGCTGCTCATCGTTCAGATTAAACGCTGTATCGTTCATACCAAGTGGTCCGGTGATTTCGTCCCAGAGATACGTACCAAAGCTTTTGCCACTTACCACTTCCACCAAGGCTCCCAGCACATCATGGCACATGCTGTAATTCCAATGTGTCCCTGGTTCAAACAACAACGGTTCTTTTGCAAGCGCTCTCGCGAAGTCACGTGTAGGCAATGTTCCGTTGGTGCTTTTTACAGCTTCTTGAATGCTTGGACAACCAACGTCATACGAGAACCCGGCTGTCATGGTGAACAAATCTCGCACTGTAATGGTTCTTGTCGCCTTTTCCAGTCGGATCTCGCCATTCGCCATCGTTTTCTTAACTGTCATCTCAGCGTACTCTGGCAGATAATCGGACAGTGGGTCGCTTAACAGCATTTCACCTTTCTCCACCAGTTGCAGCCCTGCCACGCAGGTCATGATTTTGGTCATGGAGTATAGATTGAAGATCGCTCCATCACCGATGGGCGTTTTCTCTTCCAGATTGGCGTAACCGTTACGATAATGGAAAACGGTATCATTTCGATGCATGACCAGCACCTCTGCCCACGGAATGCGCCAGGATGTCATGCGGTCAATAAATGAAGCAAGCGGTTTAAAGTCCATTTTTTCCCGTCCTTCTATGTAAAATCGTTTATCATTTTGCGATGTGGTCCATATTCAATCCCACAATCCACATATTAATAATATACGACCTTTTACATCTATTGACCACCATCGATATCCTCTCGTATGTGCAAACTACAATACATAGTTCTGTTTGTCACAATGCTTCACTGAATAAGCCGATCCATGAAAGGATCGGCTTATGTTGTAACGTTTTAGACTTCGCCGCGTCTGTTCTCAACCGATTTCATACGATTTTGATCATCTGGCACCCGGTCAACACTGAACTCTTGACCAGCTTCAACCTCGCCATGGCCTGAAATATTTCGAGAAAAATTAGTAAACTGTCTCTTTTGCTCATCCAGCTCGTGTTTTTGCTTCAAAAGCTCTTGCGGGTCCTGCTTTGTCACTATGCTAACCTCCCATACATACTTGAAGTCATGCAATTTAACTCGCACTACAGAAGTTTTCCATAAGTGAGCTGGGCTTATGCATGAAGTACAAAGTATTACTATTTAACAAGGTAAAACAAAAACGCGCTGGCAAGAGTATTCCTCCTGTCAGCGCGTTTTTGTATGTTAGTGAATATCTTTCTTTTTGAAATTTCCGCCTCTTACTTCAGCTACATCGTATACGACTACAAAAGCAGTTGGGTCAATTTCGTGAATGATATCTTTAATTTTACTCTCTTCCATCCGGTTAATGACACAAGTAATTTCCTTGAATTGCTCATTAGAGTAGCCACCGTAAGCCTCAGTATACGTTGCTCCACGGCCTAAGCGGTCTCGAATGGTTTCAACCATAATCTCAGGTTGATTCGTAATAATTTTAAACGTTTTGGAGCCGCTCAAGCCCTCTTCAACAATATGTATTACTTTAGAAGCAATAAAATACGCAAGTCCTGACAAGATCGCACCTTGCAGACCGAACACGGTAGAAACGACAATAAATACAAACATGTTGAGGAACAGAATGAGATCACTGGTTCCAAAAGGTACTTTTCGCGAAAGGAGTACAGCCAGCATATCTATGCCATCCAATGCGCCACCATTACGTAATGCAAGTCCCATACCAAAACCGATAATAATCCCGCCGACAACCGTAACAAGCAAGGTATCACCTTCAATGATAGTTGGTACATGGTGCATCAGACTCGTACTGATTGCCAGTGAAGCAATACCGATGATCGAATATAACGCAAAGCTTTTTCCGATTTGCTTGTACCCGAGCCACACAAATGGAATGTTAATAATCCCGATGAGCATCCCCAGTGGTAATCCGAACAGCTGTGATCCTACGATACTCAGACCTGTGACACCACCATCTGAGACATTATTCGGGATCAATATGGCTTCCAGACCATATGCCGTTATAAATCCCCCAATGATAATCAATAATACTTTGGAGAGAATCTTTAACTTGTTTGACTTTTGTTTTCTGTTTTGATGCATTGCATTTCCCCCTTGATGAACAACCGATAAAAAACAGTCTATAATAAAAATCACTGTTTTGGCAATAGATCGTCATTTGTGTGTGTTAGTTCATTGTCCGATGAGCGTTCGATACGACGAAATTTTATGCTCAAGCATCTCATCAGCTGTGTTAAGTATGTGCATCTGTTTTTGAATCGACTCTTTATGCTCCTCCAGCAGCTTTAAACGATCCGCCGCCGTATGCTCCCCTTCCTGAAACAAGGAGGCATATTTCTTAATAATAGCAATGGGCATTTGAGTCTCTTTTAATTTGATCACAAATTGTAGCCACTTCAGGTGTGACTCGTTGTATCGCCTGTCTCCACTGGCATCTCGGAAAGGAGTTATAATCTGTTCCTTCTCATAATAACGCAACGTATGTGCACTGATATGGAGTAATTCTGCCACTTCACCTATGGTATGCATGGTTAACCTCCCCTCCATTTTCCCGCTTGACTTAGAGTAAGCTCTAATCAGTATAATCAACTCGTGGTCACATCACAATAAAAAATGAAATCAGATCCAGGAGGAATTCCCATGAAATATACAGTGATTACCGGTGCCAGTTCAGGCATTGGATATGAAGCGGCTTTAGCTTTTGCAGCTCGTGGCAAAAATATGATCCTGGCTGCACGCAGAACCGATGAATTGGACAAATTAAAAGCAAAAGTAGCTGAAATCAATCCAGATCTGGATGTTGTCATTCGTACAGTGGATCTGTCTATTGCCGCTAATGTGCATGAATTCTATGAAAGTCTTCAGGCTTATTCCATTGAGACTTGGATCAACAACGCCGGATTCGGGAATTTCGCTTCCGTTGGCGAACAACACCTGCCAAAGATTGAGCAGATGCTTCATCTTAATATAGAAGCTCTTACGATTCTTTCTTCCCTGTATGTACGTGATTATGCAAATGTTGATGGCACACAGATCATTAATATCTCCTCTGGTGGTGGATATACGATTGTAGCCGATGCAGTAACCTACTGTGCAACCAAGTTCTATGTTAGTGCCTTTACGGAAGGACTTGCGCAAGAGTTAAAAGGTAAGAACGCAGCGATGCAGGCCAAGGTGCTCGCTCCGGCTGCAACCGAGACGGAATTTGCGAAACATTCCTTTAATGTAGATGAGTTTGAATATGAAGGCAGGGTTCCCAAGTTCCATACGGCGGAACAAATGGCTGGATTTTTGCTGGAGTTGTATGACAGTGAGAGTGTAGTGGGCATTGTGGATGGGTTAACATATGACTTTGAACTAAGAGAACCGATCTTTCCATACGCTGCGAGAGCAGCCTCGAAACCACAAAATTAACCCGAAAACTGAAGTCGAAGCTAAGTCGGCTCAATACCAGTTAACATTCATCTAACCTCAATGATAAACATCATTAAATGTAATCGTTAAACATCAGTTAACGTTAAAAAGGGAACCTGTCTCCAGGTTCCCTTCTTTGTATTTATATTCAATGCTTTATATTCAATTCTTAATTGAATGTTTACTATATAATGAAGTAATTATGCCAGCCTCATTTTGAAATCCTGATATCCGAATTCACGGACAACTTCGCAATCGCCGTCTTTTCTTTTGACTGCAATCGCTGGAAGCGGCATGCCGTTGAACGTGTTGGTTTTCACCATGGAGTAAATCGCCATGTCTTCGAATACCAGACGGTCGCCTTCTTGCAAAGGCTGATCGAATGAATAATCCCCAATCACGTCACCAGACAGACAGGTTTGTCCACCTAAGCGATACAGATGAGCCTTCTCACCCACTTCTCCCGAACCGATCAGCGGCGGGCGATATGGCATTTCCAGCACATCAGGCATATGGCATGTAGCTGAAGTATCCAGAATGGCAATGTCCATACCGTTCTTATGGAAGTCCAGCACAGAAGTCACCAGATAACCCGCATTCAGCGCAACAGCTTCTCCCGGCTCCAGATATACTTCCAGACCATAGTCGTTCTGCATACGCTTGATGCATGCTTCCAGTCTTGGAATATCATAATCTTCACGTGTGATATGGTGCCCACCACCGAAGTTGATCCATTCCATCTGCGGCAACCATTGTCCGAACTTCTCAACAACTGCGTTCAGCGTAGTCTCCAGATCATCTGAATTTTGCTGACACAGTGTGTGGAAGTGCAGTCCGGAGACGCCTTCCAACAGGTCTGCATCGAAATCCTCCAGTTTCGCGCCAAAACGCGAACCCGGAGAACACGGATCGTAGATCTCGTGCCCTTCTTGGGTAGAGCATTCAGGGTTGACGCGCAAGCCGACCTTACGGCCAGCCTGAAGCGCCTTATCCTTGAATTTTGCAAGCTGTGAAAAAGAATTGAAAATAATGTGATCGCAGATGGAGATAATCTCGTCGATCTCTTCTGCGCGGTATGCCGGAGCAAAGACATGATTCTCTTTGCCCATTTCCTCATGGCCCAGACGCGCTTCATACAAACCGCTCGCCGTTGCACCGCTCAGGTATTCTCCAATCAGCGGATACATCGCAGTCATGGAGAATGCTTTTTGAGCCAGCACGATTTTGGCACCTGTACGCTGCATAACACCGTTCAGGATTTGCAGGTTTTTCTCAATAAGCGCCTCGTCAACAACAAAACATGGTGTCGGTAATTGCTCAAACCGCATTTTAACGAACAAGCTCCGATTCTTTAATTTCTTCTGGCAGCTCATCAACGAGTACCGGGTTGAAGTCTTCTACCCATGGGAGGCCCCATTTGTTCAACTCTTCCATGAATGGATCCGGGTTGAACTCTTCTACATTATATACGCCTGGTTTGTTCCATTTGCCTGTCATGACCATTGCTGCACCGATCATAGCTGGAACGCCTGTTGTGTACGAGATTGCTTGGGAACCCACTTCTTTGTAACACTCTTGGTGATCACAGATATTGTATACATAATATGTTTTGTCTTGACCATCTTTTTTGCCTTTGAAAATACAACCGATGTTTGTTTTACCCACAGTACGTGGTCCAAGGGATGCTGGATCCGGCAGTACTGCTTTCAGGAATTGCAGTGGAATAATTTGTTTACCTTCATATTCAATAGGCTCGATTGAAGTCATGCCTACATTTTCAAGAGCTTTCAAGTGAGTCAGGTAGCTTTGACCAAATGTCATGAAGAAACGGATACGTTTCAGACCTGGCATGTTTTTTGCCAAAGATTCCAATTCCTCATGGTACAACAGGTACATGTCTTTCTCTCCAACTTCTTTGAAGTCGTAGACACGTTTGATTTCCATCGGTTTTGTTTCAATCCATTCACCATTCTCCCAGTATCTTCCGTTCGCAGATACTTCGCGAATGTTGATCTCAGGGTTGAAGTTGGTTGCGAACGGATAGCCATGGTCGCCGCCATTGCAGTCCAGAATGTCGATGTACTCAATTTCGTCAAAGTAGTGCTTCAGGGCATAAGCGGAGAATACGCCAGTCACACCTGGGTCAAATCCACTACCGAGCAATGCAGTGATGCCTGCTTGTTCAAAACGCTCTTTGTAATCCCATTGCCAGCTGTATTCAAACTTCGCTGTATCATGTGGCTCATAGTTCGCTGTGTCCATGTAATTTGTTTTAGTTGCAAGACAAGCATCCATGATTGTCAGATCTTGATACGGCAAAGCAAGGTTCATAACGATATCCGGTTTAACTTCGTTGATCAGAGCGATCAGTTCGTCGACATTGTCAGCATCAACTTGTGCTGTTGTAATTTTTGTTTTTCCGCCGTCCAGCTTGGCTTTGAGTTCATCACATTTGGATTTAGTACGACTCGCGATGCAGATTTCCTCAAAAACTTCGCTGTTTTGAACGCATTTGTGTACTGCCACGGAAGCAACGCCGCCGGCGCCGATGATTAGTGCTTTTCCCATTTTACATTCTCCTATCCCAATATGTATTTTTTAAAATTGGTTTAATACGGTGACAACAAGACAACAAAAAAAGCAAGGTGAAAAATGCTCGCAATCGCGCATCATCACACTTGCTTATCGATATACATCATAAAAAAGACGTGAAGTCTCCATGACCAAAAAAGTTCACAAGAACTCCTTTGGCGGAAAGCTCCTTCATGTATATCAATATTGGATCAGAGTCTATATAGCAAATAATTCGCCTTTACCACTCTTATTGACCGTTTCACAAGTTGATGTGCAATTGCACTGGTTGTAAAGTAACCAACTTATAAAATTTGAGCTTTGAACTCAATCAATAAAGCAACGTAAGTTGCCAATCGGCGTTTGACCCGGCTGTCCGTATGGCCTTAACTTCCTGGTGAAGTGGTCAAAATTATCTGCTGGAAAGCTCTAATTCATATTGATAAATTAACTTCCCAAAATCACAGGTCTTACACTATCAGACGTTGAAAAAAAAATCAAGCAATTATCCAAAAATAATTTTTTATCTGGATAACGACTAGGAATGAAATTGATATCCTTCGAATACTTTTAAGCCCTCTGTGTTAAGTAAACCCCCTGTTACTTCAGGCTTTTGAGGACTTTTGTCAAATACTTCTTCACACGCGATCATGATGTTGCCACCAGCAATTTCCGCTAATTGATCATGGGATACACTGTACACCAGCCTCCCCAGATTCGACCAAACCATCGCACCGGAACACATCACACACGGTTCACAACTCGTATACAGAGTGTATTCGCTCAGGTCAAACACATGATGTTCGGTACAATACTTTCGGATAAGCCCAATTTCTGCATGATGCGTAGGGTCACAAAAAGTGTTGATTTTATTTTCCCCAATCATGACGACCTCTCCGTTTTTCACCAGAATGGCTCCGAATGGTTCGTTTCCTTCTTTGCGAGCTTGCAGAGCAATTTCAATGGCTTATGCATGAATTGTTCATCTTTATTCATAAGGTTTACCTCCACCACAAAAATTATGTATCCCACTTTATCTTTTACATTAAGCATGTTCACCACATGAAATGCTTCTTGTTCATTCCATTCTATCATCTATACCAATAAAGAGTATGACGAAAATTCGTCATACTCCAATGGGTCGTACTACGTTTATCTATTAAAATTTCACAGGCAATGCTGCCAATCCCTGTGATGACAAAGCAGAATGCCACTGAATCTCTTCCTGAGGAATACTGAGTTGAATATCCGGTAGCCGACGTAAAAGCGTGGTAAACGCCACGTCCCCTTCTACACGAGCAAGGGGAGCGCCAAGACACATATGGATGCCGTGTCCAAAGGCCAAATGCCGTTTTATTTTGCGTTCGATATCCAAATCTTCGGGGTCAGTGAACTGATGCTCGTCCCGATTCGCTGATTTCAGAAGGGGAATCACAACATCTCCCTTTTGAATCAATTGTCCATCCAACTCCGTGTCCTGTGTTGCATAACGAGGACCTGAAGAAGTGGCGGGTCCGTTATATCGTAGCAACTCCTCCACCGCAGAAGGAACCAGATTCAGATCTTGTTTCAGTTGTTCCAGTTGTTCGGGATGGGTCAGAAGAAGATAAGAGCCGGTTGCAATCAGATTGGAAGTTGTCTCATGTCCAGCAAATATCAATAACGTGATCATGGATATTAATTCATCTTCATTCAGTCGATCACCCTCCTCCTCAATCGCAATCAATTGACTGATGAGGTCATCTGAAGGTTCTAATCGTTTGTTCGCCACAAGCTGTGAGGTGTACTCTGCGAATGATCGCAAGTGCTGCGCTACGGCAGGGTCCTGTTTACCAAAACCAAGACCTTTGGCAATGGCTTCAGACCATACATGGATCTGAGGTCGGTCTTCCTGAGGTATACCCAACATCTCGGAAATAACGTTGATTGGGAAAGGATAGGCATAGTCTTTTACAAGATCCATCTCTCCTTTGCCTTCGAATTGGTCAATCAACTCATCCGCAATTTCCTGAACGCGTGGACGCAGGCTTTCCATATATCTTGGCGTGAACGCTTTGGAAACCAGGCTACGCAGTCTCCGGTGATCCGGTTCATCAACAAAGAGCATCGACTTTCCGGTAAAAAAAGTCTGGGGTTCCGATGAACCAAGCTCGCCTGATAGATTCTTTCGAATATCATTGCCACTATCAATAGAGTTCATATCTACCGTAAATCGAGAGTGATCTTTCAGCACTTCCATGGCAACGTCCATCCGAGTTACAATCCAAGTTTGCCCTGCTCCACCCATCGGATTAGGAATAGGAACAACGGAGCCTTTGGAACGCATCTGTGCAAACATGGCAAATGGATCTTTACTATTTTCTTCGCTAAACAAATTAAATTCTACTTTTTCTGATGTCTGGTTATTCGAGTTATTCATATAAATCTTCCTTTCGAAGTGAAGTTATTCGAATCTATGGAAATATATGTTCATTTCGATTATATACTACTCGTATATTTAATTTCAAATATCATAGTTTAAACAACATAAAACAACTGTTATAACAACATTTTATTAATATACTAATAGTATATTAATAAAAACTAGGGGCATAAAAAAGCAAAAAAAGAGGTTGGCTTTGAGCCAACCCCCATATTAATTCCGTTGCTTCACCAGTTCCAAGTACCACCAACAGGCTTCGGTCATTCTATTGGCTTCAGATTGAAACGCACTGGATTTGTATTCTTTGTGAAACGCTTGAAGCACCACTTCAATTACAGGAATATTTAAATCCTCTTGATCTTGTAATAGCGCTAAAAGCCCCTTCGAAAGTTGCTTTAATGATGCAGATTCCTTGGATTTTTGAACACGGTTGTTGAACTCTTCCAATTCCTCCAACAGAGTATCAATACCCAGTCCCATATCATGGTTACGCTCATCGGCATTCAGGAAATTGAGAGACTGAAAGTCGAAAATATGTTCATTTCTCTGATGCATTGTTCTTAGGATCACTTCAATGTACGTTAGTACTTTTGGAACCACTTCGCTCCATACCGGTTTTGGTGTATTTAGACTTCTTGATGTGTTGGCAATCTGATGTAATATGCCATAGCACAATATTGCCCCTTCGTTGGCATATAAGCTAATGTCGTTCCCGTACACCTGAATCAAGCGTGTAGACAGCCATTTTAGGTGAACAGTAGCTAGTTTGGCTGAGTTAATCTCCCCGGAATAAAAACCCGTCCAATATAATTCCCACACTCGCTCTTTATTAGGTACGGACATAGGAATCGCAATCTGATCTACGAGCAGGTCATAATCAGATGTATAGTGATTTTGTTCAAGCTCTTTGCGAATAAAAACATCCTCTTGCATACGCTGATCAATAATTGAATATAAACAGTCTTCTTTTGAACTGAAGAATTTGTAGAATGTGCCTTTGGATACACCCGATTGATCCAAGATCATCTGGATTGTTGTATTTGCAAAACTATGCTCTAAAAATAGTGCAAGTGCTGTTTCCAATAAACTTTGTTTACGACTACTCATATCTCGTTATCGCCCCAAGTTTTTCTATTGATTTTAACATTCATTCCTCAGGAGTTGAAGCATAGATTCGTAGTATAGATATCATATAAAATATTTGCACAATGAGTAAATTTGCACAATGAGCAACTTGTTTGTTATGATAAACCTCACAAAGTGCATATTCAGTAAGTGTGCTCTTCTTAAAAGAATAAAACCATAGTCATTGGTGTTGGAGGTGAACGCATAAGCGGAGAATAATGATCAAACGAAACTTGCGACATTTGAAGAAAGAAGCAACTGAAAAAGCACTTGCTAGTGCTGCATTTGAACTTACCCTTGAACATGGGCTTGATGGCTTTACGGTCGAAGATATCGTGCATCAGGTGGGTTGTTCACGTAGAACATTTGCAAACTACTTCACATGTAAAGAAGAAGCCGTAGCAAGAGGTGCGATATCCGTTCAGAATACAACGGAACTCGAAGAGTTACTTACCGAAATGCCCGACAACGTCTCCTTGCTCGACGTACTGTATAACCTGATCAAGATGCAGCTTACAACAGAACTAATAGGAAGACTTCATCAGCTGCTCTCACTATCCCAGACTTATCCTGTGCTAGAACCGCATTACCTTGGAGCCATGCACCGGATGCAGACGCAGGCACAAGATACCTTATTAGACTTATCTAACGGGAAGTATGACGAGATCTATACTTATCTTTTGATCAACGCACTATATGGAACAATACTGCCATTAATTGATGGAAGACTCAATGTGTTACTGCCCGGACAAGTCATTACTGAAGATACCAAGCCCGGTGCTATCACCTTTGATCAATTTTTGGAAACCACATTTAATCATTTGCGGGCAGGATTCGAACATGCCAACCATCCACATTCATCATAGAGGAGTGTAAATTAGAGAAATGTCTACATTATTATACAGAGTGGGGAAAACCGCTTTTAGGAAACCTGCAACCTTCATCATTGGCTGGGTTTTAATTCTGGGAATTGTCATCTCCATGATCAGCATCAATGGTATTCACATCAGTTCTGAAATGAAGATTGAAGGCACAGAGTCACAGAAGGTTCTGGATCAATTGGCAAAAGAACTGCCAGCCGCCTCCGGCGGTCAAGGAAGTGTTGTCTTCAAGGCACCGGACAACGAGCGTTTGGATACGCCTGAACGTTTGGCTGCCATGATGAAAGGTGTTAATGAAGTTTACGGATTAGACAAAGTCATTAATCCTGCGGACTATGCAGCTGAAGCGGGTAATTCGGGTGCTTCGGCGGAAATGGCTCAGAACGCTCAGGCTACCGATACGGCACAATCCGCAACAACCACGCCTCCTCCCTATGGACCTTTGATGGTCGATGGTGTTCCTGTACCTGGTATGCTGATCTCTTCGGACGGCAGTATTGCACTGTTCCAGTTCCAATTTACAATCGAGCAGTCTGCCATAACACAGGATGTATTTGATTCCGTTATTCAATCTGTTATGACGGTAGAGCAAGGAACCAACATTACGGTCTTGCCGGGCGAAACGCTCAAAACGGTATCGATTGGGGTCGGCTCGGCTGAGATTGTCGGATTGGTGATTGCTGTCATTGTATTGCTGATCACCCTTGGCTCCGTTGTTGCAGCAGGTCTGCCTCTGATCACCGCACTCCTCGGAGTTGCCATTGGAGTTGGTGGTGCGTTCTCCATCTCCAAATTCATCGAAATGCCTAGTGTTACTTCCGTCCTGGCTCTCATGGTTGGATTGGCTGTTGGAATCGATTATGCTCTCTTCATTGTTAATCGCCAGCGTCGAATGATCATTGATCAAGGCTTGAGCGCAAAAGAAGCAACGGCCAGAGCCATTGGTACATCGGGCAGCGCAGTATTTTTTGCCGGATTAACCGTCATTATTGCACTGTGCGGTATGCTTGTCATCGGTCTCACATTTTTGTCTACGATGGCTTTGGTCGCAGCTGCCACCGTACTCATCAACGTATTTGTTGCTTTAACCCTGTTGCCTGCTTTACTGGGATTGGTAGGAGAACGCATTTGTTCCGCCAAAGCTCGTGAGAAAAGCACGAAACATCCTAAAGCCACTAGCCGCGGAGTCGCGGACAGATGGGTGAAATTCGTTATCAAAAATCGTTGGGCCACCATTATCGCCATCATCGTCATTCTTGGTTTTGCCGCGACGCCGATTACCAAAATGGAAATGGGTATTCCTGGCGCTTCCTCAGCGAATCTGGATACAACTGCAAGACAAAGCTATGATGCCATCTCCGAAGGCTTCGGGGAAGGGTTTAACGGACCACTTATTCTGGTTGCAGAGCCTAATCAGTCTTCCGCAAAAGTTACACCGGAACTCATGGGTGGTCTGGTGATGGAACTTCAAGGTCAGAATAACGTTGCACAAGTCACACCGCTTGGTATGACAGAAGATTTAGCTATTTTCAGTCTCATTCCAAAAACGGGTCCTAACGATAATCTCACTAAAACACTGGTCACTGATCTACGCGCGGCTAATTCCAGCATCGCACAGACCTATGATGTGAAACTTGGAGTTACTGGACTCACAGCTGTTAACATCGATATGTCAGCCAAACTGGCGCAGGTATTCCCTATTTATGTAGGCATCATAATCCTGCTGTCGCTGATCATCCTGTTACTCGTATTCCGTTCGATCATCGTTCCCATCAAAGCAACAATTGGCTTCCTGCTTAGTATCCTGGCTACATTCGGGATCACCACTGCTGTATTCCAATGGGGCTGGCTGCATTCGCTCTTTGGTTTCGATACCGGCGGCCCGCTGCTGAGCTTCATGCCGATCATCGTGACAGGTATCCTGTATGGCCTCGCGATGGACTATCAAGTCTTCCTTGTTAGCTCCATGCGGGAATCCTATGTGCATGGTCATCGCGGGACCGAATCCGTTGTTCATGGATACAATCAGGTAAGTCGCGTGGTTGTTGCCGCAGCAGTGATTATGGTCTCTGTATTTGCAGGATTTATATTCACCGATGATGTCATGATCAAGCAGATTGGTTTCACTTTGGCTGTAGGCATTCTGATTGATGCTTTTATCATCCGCATGGGCTTGGTCCCAGCCATCATGGCTATTTTTGGAGACAAAGCTTGGGCACTTCCGAAATGGCTGGATCGCATTCTGCCAAACTTGGATGTTGAAGGTGAGAAGCTGATTGCTTCCCTGAATGCTGAAGAGCATACCAACACGAAGTCTGGATTAAAATAATCATTCCACTACAATCGTAATGGTAATACCACGTTTACTCATCACGACTACATTCACCAATACAAAGACCTCCTCTGTTTTTATAAACAGGAGGTCTTTTTTTCTACTCCACATTTATGCGGTGATGTCTTCAATATGTGTACTATAGCGCGAGGATTTAGAAGAATTAACAAACGCCGCAAATAACTTTTGACTATAGTCATCTACTTTATAGCTGTACTCTGGATGCCATTGCACAGCCAAAACAAATGAACGGTTCGGCATGACCACGGATTCGATGAGTCCATCTTCAGCGACTGCCACGGCAGTTAACTTATCCGACAACACCTTGATCCCCTGATGGTGATAACTGTTAACTTTTATCGTATCTGTTTGCAAGATATCATGAAGCAAATTATTTTGCTCTATATGTACATCATGTACTAGTTTCGTATACGGCGGACTTTGCTTATGATTAACGAACTTGTTCACATGAAGTTGAAGACTAGTCGGAATGTCTTGATACAACGTTCCACCCAAAATAACGTTAAATAGCTGTAGTCCACGGCATATGCCAAAGGCAGGCTTATCAAGCTCAATTACCTTTTGTAATAATATCGACTCCATCATATCGCGCTCAATACACAACTCTCCACAGGTAACCTCTGCATGCTCATGATACAGCTCAGGATTGAGATCATGTCCCCCGGTGAACAGGAACCCATCGAACTGATTAGCCAGCGTTGCTATGATCTCGGTATCCGTTGTCAAAGGTAGCATAATTGGAATCCCACCTGCTCCTTCTATGGCGTTCATATAATCTGGAAGCATCCAGTAACTTTTTTTGTCTGTATCATATAAAGGCAGTACACCAATCATCGGCTTTTTCATGGCTTTACCTCCCAGCTTTTCATTCATTTTATCAGATCTCTTCCTATACAAATTCACTGAATTATTGCATTATCCTACCTCTATCATCTACGAACCCGTTTCATCCGGAATGCTGGAAAACTAAAAAACAAACAAAGCCGCATAACAGCAACTTTGTTTGTAGTTCCAATCCCATATATATGCATTCATCCGTTTGGTTTAAACATCATCTCATCTAGGCTGCTTTTACAGTGGTTGTTTCGTCTGAATTTACTTGGATGGAACGCTGGCATATCAGGGTAACGACAAAAGCCAGCAAGGCAAGCATCACAGCAACTGGAGGCACCCACTGGACACCACCCAAATTGACGGCAATTCCCCCGACGCCGGAGCCTAACGCTATACCCACATTGGCTGCCACAGGCAGGAGTGTAGATGCAAATGCTTTGGAACCCGGCGCGATCGATCCTGACACATCAAACAAATATAGCTGGGATGCCGCGCTCATGGAGGATGACAGACATCCAATCAGGAACAGGAATGCCAAGCCCATCCACACATTAGAAACGGTAAAACTCATTCCTAGGAAGAGGATGGCTTGAATAACAAAAAGCCGCTTGAGCTTGGGCAGGAAGTCACCCTTCGCTATTTTGGCACCAATCCAGTTACTCAGGATGCTGCAGGCACCATAGATCAGAAGTATGGCACTTATCCATTGTACAGGCACACCCATTGTCTCACTTAGGAGTGGTGTAATGTATGTAAAAATCACGAAAATACAACTGTTTCCCAGTACAGGGATCAGACAGGCAAGCAATATGCGCGGCTTCACAAAGAGAGACATCTGATCACTGAACGAACCGACAATCGTAGTTGTTTGGCGTGGCAGAATACGGAACATGAACAGCAACGGTACAACACCTATACACGCCGTAACAACAAACGTCATGGACCAGCTCAGATGTTGTCCGATAAATGTACCGAGCGGAACACCTAACACATTAGCGATTGAAAATCCGCCCAAAATCCAGGCGATAGCTTCCCCTCTTCGCTCCCGGTTCACTGCGTCACTTACGATTGAGATCGAAAGTGATATCGTAAGTCCACAAGCAACGGCCGAAACGATGCGAATGGCCATCAGAGAAGAGAACGTTGTTGAGAACACGGTCAATAGATTTAATGCTAACACGATTGCAAATCCAATCAATATGGAACTTCTTCTGGATATTTTGGCCAAGAAGGCCACGGCAAATGGTGTACCCACTGCGTATGCAATCGCAAAACCGGAGACAAGCATACCCGCGGCAGCAAGTGATACTTTCATGTAACTTTCAATTTCCTTCAACACACCCACGATGACATACTCGGTTGTTCCCAGTACAAAACTAACGAGCGTAAGCGTTAAAATAAGTAGGTTCTCTCTATTTCTAGTCATAAATCAATACTCACTAATCCTTTCTATTGTTGCAAGCGCTTCAATTCTGTCTACGATCATTAGTTCATGTATTTTCTACTTTCCCATCCTTTCACTTTCGATATATAGTACATTTTGGATAGTGAAATTGTACTGTCAGATATACCATGGCGACAATCAAGGTTGTTGTGGTTTATTGCAAAACATTATATATGTTGTCATTTCAACACAGACTTTCAATACAGATTCTGAAGGGAAGACATAGATGAATACACACCACGAATCCGGCCAACTGCATGCAAACCGAGATTACACCATTATTTATGTAGGGAAACTGGTCGACAACCCCCATTGGAGTTTTCCGACGCATAAACATGACGATCTGCATGAGATTATCTACGTAACTGAAGGCAAAGGATTGTTCACCATTGACGGTACCAAACACTGGGCTCAAAAAGGTGACATGCTCATATATAACAAGGGGACTCTTCATGAGGAGAAGTCCAATCCTGAATTCCCGTTATCCACCTTTTATTGCGGCTTTCGTTTTACAGAAGACACCCAGACCCTTGAGGATTGGGTCATCCCTCCCTCTAACAAACCGATCATTCGAGCAAACCGTTATTCCGATGAGCTCCATTCGTTAATGCAGACTCTCTTCAATGAATTTTCAATCCGGGAACATGGTTATGAATCTATCTCTGGGCATGTCCTGAAAGCCATACTTCTCATCATTGATCGTCAGTCCCGTCAACAGCTTCCTAGTGGGGAGACTATTGGGAGTAACAACCTTGCTGAGAGCATTAAAGACTATTTGGATACCCACTATCGGCAAAACATTAAACTCAAAGAATTGGCAGATCAATTTCATATCGATTTTTATTACTTAATTCATATGTATAAAAATCACTATGGCACTTCTCCCTATCATTATCTGATTCAACGAAGAATGGGGGAAGCTACCCGATTATTAGTCTCAACCAACAAAAAAATATGGGAAATCGCCAAACTGGTCGGTTACGATAACCCCAATTACTTTACAATTTTATTTACCAAAACGGTTGGTGAATCACCACGAAGTTTCCGAAAAAAGAATCAAAAGGATATGTTCGGGGATGAGGCATCACATTCTTACTAATCTCTCTAAGCGCAGAAAGGCGCTCCATTTGGGGAGCGCCTCTAGGCCTTGCACATCTCTTACATATCTCTTTACACATTTACTTACTTCTACTCTAGAGCTTAAATCGGCGAACCAACTCTTGCATGTTCTCAGCTGTTTTGGATAGCTGTGCAGAGGATGCAGATATCTCCTCCATTGCCGCCATTTGCTCTTGGGCTGCTGCTGAAGTTGTCTGAGCGCTATCTGCCGACACTTTAGAGATATGACTCATCGCGGCAACTGTAGCCGAGACTTCTTCCGTGCTGGCTGACAACTGTTCGGAGACAGCGGAAATATCCTGAATTTGATCCACGATATGCGTTGTATATTGTTCAATGTTGGATATGGTTGCGGAAGCTTCTTGGCTGATCCGCATGCCCTCACCAACTTGATTGCGAACTTTATCATTCATAAGAGATGTGGATTTGGCAATCAGATCGAGCATTTTGCCAATGGTAGCGCCAATGTCGTCCGCACTCTGTTTGGATTGCATCGATAACGTGCGCACCTCACCAGCAACGACAGCAAAACCTTTACCGTGTTCTCCTGCTCTTGAAGCTTCAATAGAGGCATTCAGTGATAGAAGGTTGGTTTGCCGAGAGATATCCGCAATCGCTTCATTCATTCGATTAGCTTCGGCGGACAGACTGGACAGCTCATTAATCAATGCCGAGGTTTCTTCAACAGCTCCGAGAATATGTTCCATTTGTTCTCCGACCTGGTTTATGGTTTTCCCACCATTAGCAACAGCGCGCTCCGTCTCTTCAGCCGAATCAACGATGGCACTCGCAGATTCTGCAATTGTACTGATGCCTCTCGCCATCTCTTCTACGGCATTTGCGGTTTGTTCCGAATTTTCTGCCCCAACGATAGCTGATTCCGCAGTCTGCTGCATGGTTTCAGCCACATGTTGAACCGATTGGGTGGTTTGTTCTGTACTTTCCTGAATCATTTGGGAAGAGTGGCTTAACAACGATGACGTCTGATGAAGTTCAGCAACCACCGATTGAAGGGAACTGGTCATTTGGTCAAAATCATTTGCCAATATACCGAATTCGTTCTCGGTTTTAAGATTAACACGTTCGGACAGATTCCCTTCGCTTACGCTGCGGGTTGCCTTTCTCAGTTTTTGCATAGGTACAATAAAAGATCTCAGAATGAAGAAAATAATTACGCCAGCAATTAATACAGATACAGCAATGACAGTTAGACTCGATACCATGATGGGTTTCGCTGCGGCGATAAAGTCTTCATGGCCCATCAATGCAATGACATTCCACCCCGTCAAAGCATTAACCCCGTTATAAACCTCTAGATCATACGCCAGATCTGTTCTGACAAATTGAGAAAATGCCATCGGCTCATCGGAACTTGAAGCCGTATTTGGATGAACTGGAATTCCCTCGATGAGCGCTCCGCCGAGTTCTCCTCCGCCACCTTTTACAATGGCACCAGACCAAGCTGCGATGGTTCGATTGGAGTCAACCACAATCAGGCTCCCATTACCTCCGACATCCACATAAGATATTTCTTTTGCTAATCGCTCCAGATCAAGTTTAATACTTGCTACACCTTGTTGATTTGAAAGAGCCTTTGAAATTTCTACATAAATCTTACCGGATACCGGATCTGTCATAATACTCGAAAAAAAGAGTGATCCATTGTTACTCATACCATTGGTGTACCATGTTGTGCTGCGTGGATCATATGTTGTATCCTCTATTGCTGGAGATGATATAACACCACCTTGGTCGCTGCCCACAGTGATGGCAAGAAGATCAGGATATGTATCAGCTAATTCGTCGATTCCTACTTGTACTGTTTCGTTGTTCGCCTGACTGGGAGTGGAGCCATACATACTGTCTATGTAACTCAATAATGCTGCTTTTTCCCCCACCAGATTGTTAATATGCTGTCCTGCCATCGTTAATATGGTATTGATGGGCTCTGTCATTTTTTGTTGCACTTGATCTTTGGCACTATGATACGAGAAATAACCGATAAGTGCAGTGGGAATAATAAGCACCGCAAGGAAAGCTGCAATGAGTCTAGTACTCATTAATCGTAAACTGGCTCCTCCTTTCCTATAAAATGACCTTTTTTTCTTTTTCTTTTCCAAAGTGAATCTTCCTCTCTTTATCCATATTTGGTAGAATCAATCGGCAAGTAAACGCAAAAAAACCCATATATATGCACACCCAAAGAGACTTTGAGCGTAAATATACATAGGTATTGCCTGAATGAATTCAGTAACAAGCCGTATTTGTTTAGTATTATAACATAAATAAAAAGGGTTTGTTAACTATGATTGGGTCTTTATACCAGACATCTGTTGTTTATAATCGGTAGGACTTAGTCCCGTATACTCTTTGAACACCTTCGAGAAATAGTGCTGATCGCTAAACGACAGCAAATCGGAAACTTCCTTAAACTTCATGTCCGGTTGACTTTCCATCAGTCTGCAGGCTTCCTGAATGCGAAGCTGGCTATAATACTGAACAAACGTAATTTGTGTTGCATTTTTGATCACTCTGCTGACATACGACGGGCTAACGTGAAACTTCATGGCAATGTCGTTGATAGACAATGGAGAGTATTTATTTAGTTTTACGTAATCGTCAATCTGTTCGAACAGGATCGCTTTACTTTTTCGAACGTGGGATTGCAGCATATCAAAGCACTGTCCCGTCCATTCCGTCAGTTCCCGACAAAAATCGGAATAGGACTGTGCATGGGCGAATTGTCTTGACCGAAGCTCCAGACCCAATCTCATGCCCGACCCCTGTTCCTCGTACAGATGAGCAAACGTGTCTACAATCAATCCGATAAACCGCTCCACCTCGGTCATATGTACATTTTCCTCTGCCCATCGATTCAGCAATTCAGATAACTTAAGAGCAAACCGTTCTTTCTGCCGAGCCTGTATCATCTGTACAAAAGCAGATTCCTGCACGGGATCCAGACAGCCTGTCTCAGATCTGGCCATCGACACCGGATTCCCGGTATCCAGCGCTAATCCTTGTTTCAACCGTTGCTGCTCAGACAAAATGGACGACATGCGGTGATAGAGCTCCGGCAGATTACCAGACTCAGCGAATAGAAGTTGTCCTCCAATGATCGCATCGATGTCATGCCCAACCAAATGCCGTCGCAACGATTCAAGACATTCATGTACGGAAGAGTACACCTCAAGTGCACTCTTGTTAACAAAAGCAACAAATTGATATGGGGTTTGACTGGTGTACACACGACAAGCATGAAATGTAAAAAAATCCTGCACTATACCCTCAAGATCCACCTGTACCCATCGTTCATGCCCTGTGGTAAAAGGCTGTTTGCTCATAATGATCAACATCTGGCTGAATAAAGGCGGAAACTCCTCCCCCTGTTTCGGCGTAGTCTCACATTGAGGATGTATGATTTCCTGCAAATCCAGCAGTTCCTTGGACATCTGTTGATCAAGTTGGTCAATTACCCGACCCATGACTTCTTCAAGCGCCTCTCGCTCGACAGGTTTTAACAAATAGTCAAACACTTGCAGGTTCAATGCTTTTCTTGTGTATTCAAAATCGCTGTACCCACTAATTAGAATGACCTTCAGATCCGGGTTGGCAAGCTTGGCTTGCTCAATCAGGGACAGTCCGTCCATTTTCGGCATTCGTATATCGGTCAACAGCAGATCAATCGGTTCCTGCTTTAACGCTGCCAAGGCTTCCTCTCCATTTGTTGCCGTAGCCGCTACACGAATCGGGAAGTTGAGCGTTTCCAAGAGCATTTTTATATTACGTAATATGGGTTTGCTATCTTCAACGATCATAACGTTATACATTGTCTGTCCCTCCTTGTTCGGTCGTGTCTCAAAACTCGCTGAAGTGCATCTTTTACCGCCTTTTCGCCCCCTGCTGCGTTACTTTCCCTTGACGTGCCCCGGCACGCCTGCGGAAAACTTCCTGGCTTGGAACGAAAATTCGGCAAAATCTGCTTCCTTCGGAGTTTTCAGACACTCCCTAATAAAAATCCTTCGTCAATGAGCCGATGATTTGAATTGTTGCTCCATGTTGCTCTTCCGCATGATTGTTAAATATATTAATGAAGAGCCGGTTGTTATACATTAGTTTGAGTCGATTGACGCTATTGATAATCCCCATGTTACCAAGGGCTGTGGCACGATCGGCCGTCTGGTTCATTCCGGAATCCGATGCCTGAATATTGGATAAAATCTCCTGGATCTTATCCGGTGGAAAGCCCTCTCCATTATCTTTGATCTCCAAAGCCCATAATCCGTTATATTGCTTCACGGTAATCTGGATACGCCAAGGCGGCGCGGTGTTGGCAAAGGCATGTTCAATGCAGTTTTCCACAAACGGCTGAATGACCAACCGCGGCAATCGGATTTCGTTCGCCAGCTCGTCTGCATGGATGTCCCACTCCAGATCCTCTTCGTACTTTTGTTGTACAAGGGACAGATAATGTCTCGTATGTTGAAGCTCCTCAGCCAAAGTCACATGCGCGTATGGTGAAGAGACAATATAACGCAGACTGTCCGAAAGATGTTTGCACATATCCGATACAACTTTGGTCTTCCCCTCTTGGGCAGCAATACTGATCAGATATAGAACGTTATGAATAAAATGAGGAGCAATCTGGGCTTGCAGCGCCGAATTACGAGCCTTTACTTCCTCATGAAGCGCCGATTTTTCCCGGTCAATGGATTGCTGCAGTCTTTCCATCAGGTCCTGAAAAGCTTCATTCAGCAATAACAGATCATTATTCTTCGGCGTTTCATCCACTTTCAGATTCATATTGCTGTAGTTCATGCGCCAGATCTGACCACGCAGCTTGCGGATGGGTAACAGCAGGTTACGTGTGGATAGGAAGATATACACAAACGAAACCAGCATCAGTGCTGTAATCAGCAGAATGGACATCGTCTGAACCGAATGGATCGAACCCAGGACAGATTTTTTGGGCGTTATGATATACGTGATCCAACCTGTACTTGGTGAAGTGGAATGCGTGATATAATTGTCGTTTTTGTCCACATCCAGTCCCTCGTCTGATGAAGGCTTTGTCCAATTGGCAAATGTCACACCCGCTTCCGAGCCCGTCATCTGCTCCCCTTGTTCATTCAGAATATAGACATCGCCAGCGGTAATGCCCTCCGTTAAGTTCTGTATATAGGCCTGTTCCATCTGGATGCTAAGATAACCGTACACCTTGCCGTTCTGATCATTGATCGTGCGCACAAAGGAGATCGTATCGTCTTGACGCAGCAGAACAAAACCACTTTCCGTCCAATCTCGTCCAACCTGACTACTCTCCATCATGGTGTTCAGGATTGCGGGAGGATTGCCCGAACCCAGATATGATGTCAGGAGAACCCCGTGATTGTCGTAGATGGACATGTCCTTGATATTCATGCTCGGCCCGATGGCCTGAAACATGATGTCTTTGATGATCCGAATCTGTTTCAGCCTTTCATAATTACTATGCGCAGAGGAGCTCTTGTCCATGGCTGCAAATATATTTTTGCTGGATAATATTCGCTGCGACATCTGGTTCTGTTGTTCTACGTAGAGATCAACTTGCTCTCTTACCTTTGTAGCGGTCACGAGTGTATCCTGCTCCGTTTTCAGTTTGAGCGGGCGAACAACAATCACATTCACATACACGATAAAACAGCCCAGCACGAACAAAAGCAGAGCCAGAAACGTCAAAAACACCTTTGTCTGCAAACTGAATTGAGTTGCTTTATGTATGAGCTTTGCCATTCTTAGAGGTGCCCTCCTGTTCTGACATGATGTAAAATCCCTTACATTCATGTCTACTCTATCACGGTATTTCATGAAATGATAGCGATTTCAAGTTCAGAATTTTACACATTAACGTTCAAGCACAGACATGTACCGGGGCGAGAAAAGAATCTATAATCGGACTTGTAAACGGATTCACTAAACGTTTTAGAGGGGGATTTGCATTGAAAACAATAAAAAGAAAAAAGGCGATTTCCATTATTCTGGCCAGTTTATTATCGGTCTCGTTAACGGCTTGTGGATCAGGAGGTACGGATTCCGGCACAGCTGCTGGCGGGGACAGCAAGAGTGGCAAAGTCACTTTGGAGCTGGCCATCTCTAAAAGTTCTCAGGACTCTGCCTTCATCCAGCAGGACATTCTTGATGCATTCGAAAAACAAACGAACATTCGTGTCAATTTGCAGCTGATTCCAGCGGAACAAACAACAACGGTACTGCAAACCAAACTGGCTGTAGATGAAACGCCTGACATTATTCAGTACAATCTGGCGAGCGCAGTCACAGACCTGAACCTTGAACGTAACTTCGAGATTCTGGATAACGAGCCTTGGGCGAGCAGAATTGTGAACAAAGACGTCCTCTCTTCTGGTGGTCATCTCTACAGCTTCCATGTCAGTCAAGATACAGGGATGCAAGGGGTCGTTTATAACAAACAAATCTTTGAAGAACTCGGATTGTCGATTCCAACCAACTACGAAGAATTTCTGGCGATCTGTGAAAAAATCAAAGCAAGTGGCATTACACCTGTATTCATGCCTTATAAAGACGCCTGGGCTGCCAACATCTGGCCTGCTGCAGCATTTGCCGATTTTGTAGCAAAAAATGACCCGACTTTTTTTGATGAGCTGAACAGTAATAAGAAAAAATGGTCTGATATCCCGGAATTCAAAACATTCCTGGAACAACAATACGAGATTTACACCAAAGGGTATACCAACACGGATGTGCTTAGTGACAGCTATGACATGGCCGTAGGTAAATTCCTGAACAAGGAAGTTGCCATGATGTTTATGGGCGATTGGTTAATTGAAGGCGTTGCCGAGCAAGATCCAAATATGGAACTGGGCGTATTCCCGATTCCATCGTTGGATAATGCCAGTCTGGGCGCAAGTCCACTGGGCGGACAACTGTTCATTCCGAAGAAATCCAAACATCTGGATGAAGCCAAACAGTTCCTGGACTATATCGCTTCCAAGGATGTCGCACAACAGATCGTCGATTCCAAAGGATATGTATCCAATTTCAGTGACGTCACCACACCAGAATTGCCGGCTTACAAGCAGGATATTGTAGACAACTATATTACGCCGAAGAAAACCGTGCTGACAACGGATGCATACATGCTGGTTGATCGCAGCGAACTGTACCGATTGTTGCAGGATCAATTCGCGGGTGGATTGTCACCGGAAGAAGTACTGAAATCCTGGGATGAGAAGTTCAGTCAGCTGATGCAGGATAAAGGCGTAGAAGGTTTCTAAAGAGTGAAATATAAGGCAGCATAACAGGATCGACCGTTATGCTGCCTAGTTATAACGGAGTGTGAGACATGAAAAGGACTAAAAATCTGTACTCGTATTATATGATATTTCCCGCACTGATTATCTACTCCATCTTTTTCGTTGTGCCTGCTCTCGCCGCTTTCTATTATTCATTCACGGATTGGCGGCTGGATCGGCTGGAGCTGAAGTTCATCGGATGGGATAATTTCCAGAAAATTTTCTCGGACAAAACGCTTATTCTGGCGCTGAAAAACACGGCGATATTTGCAATCGTCACCGTTGTTGGCAAAAATGTCATCGGCCTATTGCTGGCCGTAGGACTTAACATGCGATTAAGAACAAAGAACCTGCTGCGTGCGATTTTCTACTCCCCCTCCATTCTCAGCATCCTTGTGATCAGCATTCTGTTCACTCCCATGTTGCGTACCGAAGGTACAATCAACAATTTGTTGGAATCTGTTGGGTTACATTCGTTAAGCCAAGCTTGGCTCACCAACCCATCGATTGTGATCTGGACGATTGCCATCGTCTCGATCTGGCAGAGTGCCGGGTTCCAGATGGCCATCTATCTGGCGGGCCTGCAGTCCATTTCTCAAGAGTATTACGAGGCAGCCAAGATTGATGGCGCAAGTTCGTGGAGAAGTTTTTTCAAAATCACACTACCACTCTTGCTGCCCGCGATTAACATTAACCTGATGTTGACATTGATCGGTGGACTCAAAGTATTCTCCGAAGTATATGTCATGACCGGTGGTGGCCCGGGTAACGCTTCCCAGGTCGTAGGTACGATCATTCTGCGATCTTTCGGCGAAGGCAACTGGGGACTTGGTACCGCGGTCAACACCCTTCTGTTCGTGGTCGTTACCATTATCGCTATACCGCTATTGATCTTCATGCGGCGTAAGGAGGTTACGGAATAACATGGGCTATACACGCAAACTCGCCATCCGCAACTATATCGTGGAAGGTTTCCTGATTCTGGCCTCTCTTATCGTTCTGTTGCCGCTTGTCATTCTGATCTTTGGTTCTTTCAAAACCAGCGCCGAAGTGCTTAGCTTCTCCCTGAGTTTTCCGGAAACATGGCAGTTCTCGAACTATGTTCGTGTCTTCCAGGAAGGCGGTCTGTCGCGAGCGTTTTTCAACAGCATTTTGATTACTGGCGTATCTTCCATCATTAATATCGTTGCTTCTTCGGCAGCAGCATTCATTCTGGCACGTCGGGAAACCAAATTATCCGGCACGATCTACATGTATTTCTTCATGGGACTGATTGCGCCAATGTCGATTATTACAACCATACGGGTTGTACAGGGATTGGGGTTCTACGGCAGCATCACAAGTGTCATCCTGATCTACGCCGCGTTAAATACAGCCTTCAGTGTATTCTTGTATAGTGGATTCATCAAAACCATTCCACGTGCGCTGGACGAAGTGGCATTTCTGGAAGGAGCAAGTGTGTTCGGCGTGTTCTTCCGCATCGTCACACCGCTCATCCTGCCCGTTAACGCAACGGTAGCGATCATGGTGTTCATGTCCTTATGGAACGACATCACGATTCCCGTGTACTTCCTGACAGACAGTTCCACATGGACGATGCCACTATCGATCTACAATTTCTACGGCAAATATAGCCGGGACTGGAACCTGATCTTCGCCAATCTCGTGCTTACTTCACTGCCTGTATTCATCCTGTATCTATTTGGGCAAAAATATATTGTCAGTGGCCTTACTGCCGGTGCAGTTAAAGGTTAAACCTTATATCCTCACCGTTCTTGAGGGAATGGAATTGGAGGATTCATGACGTACTTAACCCCCACCATATCTGGTGGGGGTTGTTTTATTTATAACAAGAAAATGTATCTACGCCTCTTTATTTTTGAAACAATTGCGGGTAAAGGGCAGCCACACCACCAGCAAGACCCTGTTGTACATTCCGACTGGTATCATCAGCAATAATCTCGTAGAGATCCGCTTCGATGGAATCTATTGCAATTTTGGCAATATCAGTTGGGCTCGTTTTTGGTGCGTCGATACCTGCCGTCATATCCGTATCCATGAACGCTACGTGCAATCCGGCAACACTAACGTTCTTAGGGGCTAATTCCAGACGTAATGCATTCGTAATTCCCCACTGAGCGGATTTTGCAGCTGAATATGCACCTGAGTTACCAAGGCTGAGCCAAGATAGAGCGGACAGGATATTCAATATCGAACCGCCCCCATTCTTCTCTATCACCGGTGCAAACGCACGAATCATTGAGAGCGTACCGAATACATGTGTATTGAATTCCAAGTGAATATCGTTCAGCTCACCCGTGAGCAGAGAAGCACCAGTAGCGGAACCAGCATTATTGATTAGAAGGGTTACATCACTGGCTACCTCAGCTGCAGCCATGACAGATTGTGAATCCGTAATATCGAGTTGCAGTGGAATTGCCCCCGGCAGATCAATTGATTCAGGGTTTCGTGCGCCAGCATACACTTTGGTTCCCCTCGCCAACAGTTCAAGAGCAAGTTCCTTGCCCAACCCTCGATTAGCCCCACTTACAATAGCAACTTGTTTGGAAATATTCATTTATTATTACTCCCTCTCATTGAGAATGTATTTATTTTTGAGCTGTTATGGGAATGATCATTCTCATAACTCCCAATAACAATTTATCACATCGGGAACGATCAGTAAAGAATAACTTTTATGATTCATGTCTTTATAAAAAGAAGATGCCCGATAACCTTTGAAATAAGGCTCCGAGCATCTTTCTTTGGTCCTTCATTGAGAACGGATTTACATATGGATTATGATTTTATGTCATACAGATTCGCAGGTAACGCCTGCACAAATGGTGACCAGTCACTCACTGTATATAGATGAAGTCGGTGCATGGCTCGTGTGCAGGCCGTATACAGAAGCTTGCGATCATATTCCTGGCTGTAAGCGACGGGTGAAGCATCATAGATCAGGACAGCATCGAACTCAACGCCTTTGGCGAGATACACAGGAATAACCATGATCCCTTTTTCGAAAATCTCTGTATCCTTTGTTATGAGCTGTAACCCTTCGCCGCCTTGACTTTGCAACCTTTCATAGGCATCACGACTTTCAGCCGCGGTTTTCGTAATCACAGCGATGGAATCAAACCCCTCCGCCTTAAGCGCGGCGATGTCTGCGAGAATCTGTGTACCACGCAGATTTTTGTCCTTCAATTTTGTTAAAAGAGGCTTCTGATCTCCCCTTTCAAACGGTCTTATCTCTTCTCCCCCAGGTAACATCTGTCTCGTGAATTCAACAATCTCTTTGGTTGAACGATAACTGCGTACAAGGCGTATCAATGTAGTTTCGCCTTCTCCGTAAAGGTGAACCAGTGGCGAGTTGAATGCTGCCAAATCCGTAGCCTGCATAAAGATCGCTTGCCCGAAATCCCCCAGCACCGTCATGCGGGCACGAGGAAACAGCTTTTTAAGATATTCATATTGAAACGCCGAATAATCCTGGCCTTCATCGACAAAGACATAACGAATCTCTGTGTTCGTCCGGACGCCTTCGATCATCTCTTTTACATATAAATACGGAGTAGCATCCTCATGGAACAGCTTGTTCTGAAGGATCATGGCCTTGGTCTGTTTACAAATCTCAGGCCAGTGCTGTGGGGGGATTGCCCCATTCGTTTGTTCTCGATAAGCGGCTTCATCTACAAATAGTTGTTCGTATATGCCTTTCACATCCACGAACTGGAATTTCCGCACACTCTTTCTTAAAGGTTTAAACATGTCTTTCACCAGTTTCTGACGAAGCAACTCCTCTTCCTGCACTGCAAAGTTAAAGGCACCCTCATCTTGCACTGCACTGTTATTCCCGTTATCTCGTGCTGCGTATTTTTCCGCCACATCAAACACAGGCTTTTCTTTGTGCAACATGCGGAAAGCTTCCACGTACTCTTCTGTGTCCAGATAATTCAACTCCTCCAGAACCCAGTCTGCTTCCCGTTCCAGACGTTCCAGCGAAACAAGTTCTCTCAGCAGCCATTCCTGCAAAAGAAGTATACGGTTGGACAAGGTAAGATTTTGATCCAAACTGTAAAATTGGGTCTTGATTCGATCTGAGGTGATGAATTCACGTCCCCGAAATTGAATGCCGTTGAACCGCATGCCCTCCCGCCCCAGCCACTTACCGTAGTTTTGGAGCACTTGCAGGAATGTCTCGGAAGCTTTGTACTTAATCGCCTCCAGACGAGCTTCATATCCCGGATCTTCTTGGGCTGTCAGCACATATTCAATCTGATCAAAGGCATCCTCTGGTCGTAAGGAGGAATCCAGCCAATAATTCAGATATTCCTGGAAAGTCGTCTGCTGCATATTTTCTTCGCCAAGTTCCGGGAGCACGGTGGAAGTATAACTGGTAAACATCGGATTCGGGGAGAAAAGTACAATCTGATCTGCTTTGACGGTCTGGCGGTGTTTGTATAGTAAGTAGGCCACTCGCTGTAACGCAGCGGACGTCTTGCCACTGCCAGCTGCCCCTTGAACGATAAGCATTCGGCTTCGATCATCACGAATAATGGCGTTTTGTTCCTTCTGGATCGTTGCTACAATGCTCTTCATTTGTGAGTCTGCACCCTTGGCGAGCACTTGCTGCAACAATTCGTCACCAATCGTCTCAGTTGAATCAAACATGCTATGAATCTGCCCATGTTGAATCTGAAATTGACGCTTGAGCTCCATCTTTCCTTCAATTCGTCCTGAAGGTGTGTCATAACTTGCTGGCCCGGGAGAGTGATCATAGTACAAACTCGCAATTGGCGTACGCCAGTCATAGATTAGAAAGTTCAATCCATCTTCATCCATGAAGGATGATACGCCGATGTAGATCTGTTCAGTCAATGTCATGCCTTTTTCCTTATAGTCGAAACGGCCAAAATACGGCGTTGGAAGCAGTCTCTTTGTATTTTTCCATTGTTGTGTTAACAGCTTGTGCCCGCGCTCCCTCTCGGCCAACACTCTGGACTGCTGATTAATGGTATAGAATGCATCTTCAAAATCACTGTACGAACTCGTATTGATCGTCACTTCTTCCCAGAACCGTTTACGAATTTCGGCAGCCTGTTCATGCAGTCCGGCAACCTTCGGTTCTAGCTCGTCGAGTCGTGCCTGAAGTTTATTCCTCACCTGCACTAATCTGTCCTCTTCCAACTTCCATTCGTTTGTTTTATCCATGAATAAGTCCACTCCCTTTTCCATTTATTAGGACCAAAAAAAGAGCATTGACAAATCGGAATGTCGGATGTAAAATTAAATTAGGAGAAATAATGATTCACCCTTTACATTCAATATAAATGTCAATTGCGCTATAGATTATATCATGGCTTTTTTTCACGTTCAATCCTTTTTTTCTGTTCTGACTGAGTTGAACAATAATTCATATTGAAAAAAAGATGTCCCTTTCACTACTCTGGGGGCATCTTTTTTTGTGTCCTCTATCTAACGGATTCCAGGATTTTGATAGGATTAGGCAAAAGTTTGATAGTAATGTGGTACAGGTTGTTCCATTCGTTATGACATAATAATGTGTAAATAGGTCACCATACAGGTGGCAATAATAAACATTAGAAAGGATTTGAACATGATATGGAATATACAAAACTTGGTAATACAGGCTTGGACGTATCTCGATTTTGTCTGGGATGTATGGGATTTGGGGACGCCAGTAAATGGGTTCATGAATGGGTACTGAATGAAGAAAATTCTCGCCCCGTGATCAAAAAAGCACTGGATCTAGGCATTAATTTCTTCGATACAGCTAATGTATACTCTCTGGGTACAAGCGAGGAATACCTTGGTCGGGCATTAAAGGACTATGCCAATCGGGATGAGGTTGTCATTGCTACCAAAGTACACGGACAAATGCATAAAGGACCCAACGGTTCTGGCCTTTCCAGAAAAGCCATCCTGAGTGAGATTGATAAAAGCCTGAAACGATTGGAAACGGATTATGTAGATCTGTATATCATTCATCGTTGGGACTACAATACGCCTATTGAAGAAACCATGGAAGCCTTACATGATGTGGTGAAGTCCGGTAAAGTGAGATATATTGGCGCTTCAGCCATGTTTGCATGGCAGTTCCAAAAAGCATTACATGTAGCAGAAAAAAATGGTTGGACCAAGTTTGTCTCCATGCAAAACCACTTGAACCTCATCTACCGTGAAGAAGAACGTGAAATGTTGCCTTTATGCAAGGAAGAAAAGATTGGTGTGACTCCCTACAGTCCTCTTGCTTCAGGCAGGTTAACCCGTGACTGGTCCGTATCGACACTCCGATCCGAGACAGACAAAATTCAGAAATCCAAGTACAATGCGACTAGCGATGCAGATCAGCTTGTTGTTGAACGAGTTGCATCCATTGCAGAAAAATACGGTGTCCCTCGCACACACATTGCACTTGCGTGGTTGCTACAAAAAGACACTGTAGCGGCTCCAATTATTGGTGCCACCAAAATATCGCATCTGGAAGATGCGGTAGGTGCTCTTTCCGTTAAGTTGACCTCAGAAGACGTCTCATTCCTTGAAGAGCCCTATGTGCCTCACCCTGTTGTAGGTGCTCAATAATCGCTTTTGCTTACAATGTAGAAGCCCCCCCTTTCCGTACTCGGAAGTTGGGGGTCTTCTTTTTTTATCATGATTTATTTTCGCCAGAAAGTTGAACATTCTGCCTTATCCGCTATATTGAACTCAATCATTCGCTCAAGTAATGAATAATCAATCTCCTGTTTCCACTTCATCCGCACCAACTCTTTGGTATGATCATACCCCGCCTGAGTGATCTCTTCCGAAAAACGATTAATTCCTGCCTTCTCGGGAGCAACAGCCAAGTGTTGCTTGGATACACTAAAACCAATGATAAAGGTATCATGGTCGGTAAACATCGGTTGGTTCCAGGCTATTTTTTGTTTTAATTTCGGGAATTTTTCAGTGACCCAGTTCAAAACTTCTTCTGTTCGTGCCTGGTGTTCCGGATTATCGATGCGTGCTATAAATTCTGCAAAGGTCTCCATTGGTTCCCCCTATATTATGAAATATACTATTTAATTTTCCCCATTCAAACTCATTCTATCATGAATATCAAATTCCAAACCCTTATCTGCCAATAACTCAACAAAAAATGAGCAGCCTGCTAGACTTTAAATGTTTTCTTTTATCCAAGATCGCAACTTATCCGCATAGAGAGCCCGTTCATCTGGATCGGACGGAGAACCATTTGACAGATACAGTTGATCATTCACGTATCTAGGGTAAACATGCAGATGATAATGCCACACGTCTTGATTACCAGCAGGTTCATTATGTTGCCGTGTAGAAATCCCATCACATCCATATGTACTTTTCATTGCAAATGCAGTAAGCTGAGCCGCACGGTGTATTTCAACAGCGTAATCCGCAGGGAGTTCAAAGATGTTCTCGAAATGTTGATTCGGAATAATAAGAACATGTCCTTTATTGTTTGGCCACCATTTGCCTGCTATAAATGCCGTTACCTTTTCATTCTGATAGATGATATCCCTTTGCTTTGTTCCCTGATCAGGTCGCTCGATACCCCAAATACGACAAAATGGACATTCATACCCTTCGGGCTGATGTGAAAATGATGCTGCCATCTCTCTCATTCCACTCCTTCATATTTTTCTAACTAGTTATTAGACGCAGGTATCTTCTGTTCGTTGCGACAAGAGCGCGGGTAGTAGAACGAATCAGCAATTAACAAACTGATAAGCAAAAAGCAGCTGACCTTGGCGGTAGCTGCTTTCTTCTATCTTTAACTATCAATATTACACACTTAGATTGTGCTGTTATCAATAACAAAGCGATATTTCACGTCGGAAGCCAATACACGTTTGTATGCTTCGTCAATCTGATCGGCGGTGATGACCTCAATATTAGGTACAATATCATGTTCTGCACAAAAATCGAGCATTTCCTGCGTCTCACGAATGCCACCAATCATGGAACCAGCGAATGAACGGCGATGACCGATAAGAGAAAAAACGTTAACAGCTAAAGGTTCTGCAGGAGCACCTACGTTCACAAGTGTACCATCCAGCGTGAGCAGTGAGAAATAAGCGTTAATATCAATATTAGCACTTACTGTGTTAATCATCAGATCGAAGGTACCTGCAAGTTTCTCGAATGTTTCCGGTTCGCTTGTGGCAAAGTAGTGATCTGCACCAAATTGCAGTCCATCTTCTTTTTTGCTTAAGGATTGGGAGAGAACCGTTACTTCGGCACCCATCGCATGTGCAATTTTGACAGCCATATGACCAAGACCACCCATACCTACAACGGCAACCTTCTTACCTGGGCCAGCTCCCCAGTGATGAAGTGGTGAATACGTCGTAATACCGGCACACAGCAAAGGTGCAGCAGCATCAAGTGCAATGTTATCAGGGATGCGAACGACGAAATCCTCTACAACAACAATATGAGTTGAATATCCACCTTGCGTAGGCTCACCGTATTTGTCTACTCCAGCGTAAGTTTGAATATTTCCTTTGAGACAGTATTGTTCTTCACCTTTGCGACAGTTAACACATTCACCACAAGAGTCCACCATACATCCGACCCCTACTCGGTCACCGACCTTGTATTTGGATACTCCGGTTCCTACATCCGTTACAATCCCGGCAATTTCGTGTCCAGGAACGAGTGGATAATTCACAGGTCCCCATTCACCGTGGGCAGTATGGATGTCAGAATGGCAAATACCTGCATATTTAATCTCGATTAATACATCATTGGTATCCAGATCACGTCGTTTAATTTCAGCACTTCTGAATTGTTGGTCTGGTCCGTCAACGGCTCTGGCTTTAGCTATAATCAATGGTATAACCTCCTCGTAATTTAAAGTTCAAAATAATCTTACCCCCTCGAGTTAACTCTAGGTCAAATGTTTATCTTATTTTTTTATCTCCAACGTACTTTGACATCCAGTAATCCAACATGTTAGAATTCACTCGGATCAATCCTAGAGTTAACTCGAAGTCTACCCCTAGTAGAAAGGAATTCATTCTAAATGACCTATTCAATCGGTGAAGTTGCCAAAAAATTAGACCTTACGGTATATACATTGCGTTACTACGACAAGGAAGGACTCATGCCTTTTGTGGAACGTACCACGAGCGGAACACGTTTGTTCAAAGACTCCGACATTGACTTTCTAAAGATCATCCAATGTCTGAAGCTGACCGGGATGCCTATTAAAGACATTAAGGACTTCATTGAATGGTGCTCTGAAGGGGACTCCTCGCTGAAGCAAAGATATGACATGTTTACGGAGCGAAAAGCTATTGTGGAAGCACAAATGGAGGAACTAAGAAAGACCATGGAAGTCATCGAGCACAAACGCTCCTACTACGAAACAGCTTTGGAGGCTGGAACCGAAGAGATTCATAAAATTAAACCGATGGAAAATGCCATCACCAATTAATGGTTCATACTTTCTATTTTCTAAAATTAGCGCACAAAAAAGTAGCTTGAAGTCCTCTAACGGATTTCAAGCTACTTTTTTGGATATGTCTCCACTCATTATTTTTCCAAAAGTTTCATCGTTACATTGATAATACGGTTTAGTTTTTCTTTATCCGTCGAGGTTCTTGCCATGGCTCTGATACCGACAGAAATATTGTGCAGGTACTCTGCCACTTCCTTCGCATCATGATCAGAAGAGAATTCTCCCTCCCGCTGCCCCCATTGAATAATCTGCTCGAACATTCGCTCAGCTTCGTTAAACGATTCAAGAGATCGGTTGTCCACTTCCTGATCACGTGTGCCTAGCTCCACAGCCGAGTTCACGATCAAACAACCGGATGGTGTCTCTTCTGCTTCACTGATCATAACATCAAAAATTTTATGCAGTGCTTCCACTGCCGTCTTGGATGCCTTGATTTCTGCAAGTAATGTGGTGCTGACCTTACCGCTGTAACGATCCATTGCCTGCAAGAACAGCGAATGTTTGTCGTCAAATGTATCATATATACTTCTGCGATGAATTCCCATATGCTCAACCAGGTCACTCATCGACGTTTTCTCGTAACCTTGTTCCCAGAAGATCTTCATTGCTTTATCCAACACTTCGTTCACTTCAAACTCTTTACTTCTAGCCATTCGACTTCCCTCCTAAAATCAATCTAACACATCGGGAACGATCAGTAAATAAAAGATGCAGATACCTCTTTTCATTCTCATCTGATCATGTATTAGCTGATCCGTAAGTGTATATCTTCTGTACTTGTTGTATATCATGACCTGTGTACTTGTGAATATGTAACCAACAATCAGCATGTCTTATCCATTCACATCAAATGTTTGCCTATTCCTATCCGTTTTCTACCGCCCAGGGTCTATATACGATAGAATGTAACTTATTATGTTGTGTCGAAAAAGGAGAACTACGTATGTCTGATCAAATACACGAACAACAAAACGAATTAGCCACACTCATTGACCGTTTGTCTGACAAGGACGGGGTGCACCCTACGGCTATCCCCTCATTATTTTTAATCCGCGAATCCGTCGTTACTGAACCTATATTTAGAGTGAATGAACCATCCTTTTGCATTATCGTTCAGGGTGAAAAAGAGGTCCTGCTGGGACAGGATCGTTTCCGGTATGGTCCAGGAAGTTATATCGTGGCAACCGTTGACTTGCCGGTTAGTGGACAAGTGATTCAAGCCTCGTCTGAGGCTCCCTATCTGGCGCTGAAACTTGAATTCACATCCAGTGAGATTCTGGAAGTATTGAACCATTCTGATTTCCCAGCAAAACCGCGGAAAACGACGAGACGTGCGATGTTTGTCAGCCAAGCCGAGCCATCTCTGCTGGATGCAGTCATCAGGTTAGCCCGTTTGTTGGAAGATCATTCGGAAGATATTCCACTACTCGCTCCTTTGTTCAAAAAGGAAATTCTCTATAAAGTTCTGAAAGGCCCACATGGGATTGCCCTGGAACAAGCTACCATGGAGGGCAGCCATACCTATCGAATCAGAGACGTTATTGAATATATTATGAATCACTCTGATAAAAATTTTCGGGTCGAGGATCTGGCGGATTTGGCGAATATGAGTACTGCTTCGCTGCACAGACACTTTAAAGAAGTGACTGCCATGAGCCCGATTCAGTTTCAAAAACAACTGAGGCTGCAAGAAGCTCGCCGCTTGTTATTATCCAAATCCACCGATGCAGCAGATGTAGCATTTCAGGTAGGTTACGAGAGTCCTTCCCAATTCAGTCGTGAATATTCTCGTATGTTCGGATATCCGCCCAGAGAAGATATTAAACGCTTGAGAGGCAGAGCCGATGAAACGACTACACTCTATTGATGAAGACTGGCTATTATGTTTCTTTACCTTGTCTAGTTTAACCCAAAAAAGGACTCCTTCTGTTTTGTCAGAGGAGTCCTTTCTTATTCATGTATTAATGAAGATCTCTAAATCATCAACATTAAATTATCAGTACATTAAAAGCCAGTTGTATATTGTTTTGGAACTTCCGTTGTCTTGCGCAAAGCAGACGCAGCTTCCAAGGCCCAATAAGGATTTCTTAACAGACCTCTACCGACTGCAATGAGATCGGCTTCTTCATTTCCGATGACAGCATTCGCCAACGTAGGATCATCGAGTCTTCCAACAGCGATCACGGGCACATCAAGAGCCTCTTTGATTGCTTTAGCGAGAGGTACTTGATAAGCCGCGTGAGTTCCTGGTCTGCCCCATGCAGCGATAGGTCCCTCGCCACCAGATGAGATGTCAAATACGTCAACGCCTGCCTCTTGATATGCTTTGGCAAACTCGGAACTTTCGTTAATGCCATAGCCACCTTCTACATATTCTTTGGCTGAAATACGCATCATCAAGGGCATATCCTCGGGCATCTCTGCCTTAGCAGCCTGAATAATCTCCCGGCCGAATAAAGTTAAATCTTGACCGTATTCATCTTCTCGCTTGTTTGTTAGTGGAGAATGGAATTGATGAATTAAGTAACCATGTGCACCATGAATCTCAATTGTATCAAATCCGGCTTTAACAGCACGAGCTACAGCACTCCGGAATTTTTCAACCATTCCTTTAACTTCATCCGTTGTGAGCGCTCTAGGTTGCTTGGAATTCTCATCAAAGGCGATCGCGGATGGAGCAACTGGAACTTCGGCATCTTCTGCTTTGCGGCCCGCATGAGCAATCTGAATACCGACCTTGGCACCATAACTGTGACACGCATCGACGATCCGCTTCAGAGCTGGGATCTGTTCATCCGACCACAGTCCAAGATCATAATCTGAGATCCGGCCATCCGGCTCCACATCTGTCATTTCAATGATAATGAGACCTGTTCCTCCCACGGCACGACTAACGTAGTGCATATAATGCCAATCTGTTGCAATACCATCTTTTTGCTCAACTGAATATTGGCACATTGGAGCCATTACGACACGGTTTTTAAGCTCTAGGCTTTTAAAAGAATATGGACTAAACAAATCTGTCATCAAAATAAAACTCCCCTTTTCATGAATCACGTATAATGAAAATGCATGCGCAAGCATCGAAAAAATACCTGCAATTAATAACTCCGTATGATTTGGAACTCACATTTAACTTTTACTTCATCACATAAAGACATTCAAATCCATGCTTTCGCAAAATACGGACAGCCTTTTTGGATTGAAGCATACCAGGTGACATTATAATTACGTTATCTTCTCGAAGAAGGTATTTTTCCCAGGTGAAAGCAAGCCGTCCCAATGAGATGTTAATCGTATCCGGAGTAGGATTAGCCATATAATCCGTCGCATCTCGAATATCAATCACTTTATACTGCCGAAAATCACGCTCTTGTCTGAGAAATACTTGATAATCTATATATTCAAGATTGCGTACTGGCCAAAATTGACGTACAACGATGAAGATACCTAATATGAAGGTCAAAAGCATCAACATAATCATTGTATAGCCCTCTCTTAACTCATCAGATATCGTCGAAAATTTTGTTTTGCATCAAAGCTTAATCAATGCCTCAGATATTGTATCCTCACCAGCGATTAGATCAAATGAACGCTTGTAGGTATTCTTCTCACTCAAACTGGCCAAAATCACATGAGCTACATCTTCACGAGCAATGTTACCGGTTGTGATATTCTCGGCAGCAGAAACTTTACCTGTTCCTGGTTCATTCATTAGAATCCCTGGACGTATAATGGTATATGTTAATCCACTGATCTCTAACAATTTATCAGCATAGTGCTTCGCTGCATAATATGGAAGGGTGTTATCATGCCAGTTATCACGATTATTGGCTTGGATCGCACTCACCATGATAAATCGATCAATACCCGCTTTTTGAGCCGCTTCAATAGTTTTCCCGGCACCATCCAGATCAATGAGGAGTGTTTTATCATATCCCGTTGTACCACCAGAGCCAGCTGCAAATACAATTGCGTCACAACCCGTTGCAGCAGCTACAAGTGAGTCAACCGTACCTTCCAAGTTGGCAAGCACCGTATCCACACCCTGTGCTGCAAATGAATCTACCTGTTCTTGTTTTCGTACCATGGCAAGAACGGTGTGCTCTTCACTATTCTTCAAAAGATGAATAAGCTGTTGACCAATCTGTCCATTTGATCCAACGACGAATACCTTCATGTTCAATACCTCCTTTATACATGAATCACCGCATCCACATTAAATTCATGCGCATGCATTTAATTTAAAGGATATTTTAATGAGTGTCAAGTCTTCTTATAGGGTAAATGATTACATTACCCTATATTCACCCTAGCCCTAGAACAATTCTTTAGTGAGGTTCTCTAATCGAGTCTCAAATCCATCCTGTTCCAATTCAGTTTGCAAGACCTGATTAAACGTTTGAAGTGCTTTCTTGTATTTATTCTCTCCAAGCTCCGTAATACGAGTATAAATGCCACGCCGGTCATCTTCACATGCATGTCTTTCCAGAGCCCCACAGTCTTTGGCTTCCATCCTAACGACGAGCCTGGAAGTAGCACTTTGGCTCAACCCCACTAGTTCTTGAAGTTGCTGTAGGCGTAATTCCTTACCCTCCGCATTATATATGAAGTTTAACACATAAAATTCCTTCAAAGATAAGTCATATTGTTGAAGCAGAGCTTGTTCCAGCTTCTCGTTCAGATGGGTATGAATGTTAGAGAAAGCCAACCAAACATTCAAACGTTCACTCTTTTGCTGCAATCTAGATCACCCCACTTGATATTTAATGTTCATCAGCTGTTATCCTATTGTATCAAGCTTAATTACATTGGTCAAAATCCATCCAATATCGACATATATAACATTCTAATCTCATAAGAAGAGCATTTCCCCGTCTTGTAACGACGTTTGGAAATGCTCCAGTATCACCATTTATGCAGTCTAATCTTACTTTACGGTAAGCAGGCTATCGGAAATAAATTGCAGCTGACCTTCCAACGTTAACGGATCGTTGTACGAATCTGAAGTTGGGTCAAGCTGGAACACATGATTTGCCTTCACCGCAGGCAAGTTCTTCCATAATGCATTATCATATACGATCTTGGGATCAGTTGTATCTCCCGACCACGGGCTTGTGAAGATGATATCCCCCGCATACTCCGGTAATAGTTCCATGGAGATCGAAGCCCATCCAGTTCCGCTGTCAATCGCTTCAGCTTGGGCCTTGGCTGGTGCCTTGAGACCAAACTCCCCGTAAATAATTTCACCGCCTCGACCATAGTTATGACCGAATACAAATAATCCTTTGGCGTATGGATTCAGTATGGAAACGGTGCGATCGCCTACAGCTTCCTGAACCTTGGGCTTCAGTTCGTTGATCTTCGCTTCCCATTTAGCATTCCAAGCTTTAGCTGCGTCTTCTCTATTGGTGAGCTTGCCCATTTCAAGCATCAGATCCTTGAAATTGCGCTTACCATATGCAATCTGTACAACAGGCGCAATCTGCTCCAGCTTGTCGATGCCCTCTGTTCCAGTGTACACGATAAATAAGTCCGGTTTTAAACTGATTAGTTTCTCTGGTGTAGGCTCTTGACCCAGATCACTGGTGCCCGCTGCTACAAGTTGATCCTTGATATATTTGTTGTTCATCGCTCCTGATAAAGCGCCGACTACTGGTGCATCCAGGGCAACAAAGTACCCTGTCGAAAATGATGTCAAATCAATAATGCGCTTAGGATTCTTCGGTACCTGTACTTCTCCTGCATCCGATTGATACGTAACAAGTTCCTCTTCGGCAGTTGCCGCTTTATCAGCTGAAGAAGCTGAATCCGAGCTCGTCTTGGTTTCTGTCTCCGCAGCTGTATTCGTGCTATCACCGGTTGTACTATCGGTCGTCGCAGACTGACCACATGCACTAAGTACAATCAGCAAGATAAGTGCCATCATGATCCATATTGATTTTATCTGTTTACGCAAAATAAACCCACCTTTTCGTTGATATTGATAATCGTTATCAACGATATCATGCTATGTAGGATTTGACAAGCTATGTTTATTTCCCTCTCTCTATGAACTCTAACTTGCAAGTCACCAAGTTAAACAGCTATCATCAATAGAGTAGACAAGTCACTTTTATTAAAAAGAGAGATCATTGGAAAGCCAATGAAACGTATTCAAGGAGGACAACATGGAAGAGATTATATTGTGGTTAAAGTATTTATTTTTAGGTATTGTTCAAGGTGCAACGGAGCCGATTCCCGTCTCCTCAAGCGGTCATCTGATCATCGCCCAGAAACTGATGGGCATCAAGCAGAATGGATTGTCATTTGAGATTTTAACAAACACAGCATCACTTATCGCTATTATTTTTATTTTCCGGGAAGATATCAAAAAGTTGATTATTGGTGCATTGGGTTACCTGCGTACTCGTAAAGAAGAATATCGAGCAGACTTCATGTTTTGCTTATACATAATTATTGGTACGATCCCTGCTGCTGTCGTTGCAGTCCTGTTCAAAGACCGGATTGAAGAAATTTTCTCGTCCGTATATACCGTTTCCATCGCGTTATTAATCACCGGTGTTGCCTTGTGGCTTATTCGTAATCTTCGTGGGCGCAAGCAAGACGGTGATCTGTCTACGAAAGATGCACTGTTGGTAGGTCTGGCTCAGGCGGTCGCTCTTATTCCGGGCATTAGCCGCTCAGGGGCAACTGTAATTGCGTCCATCGCTGTTGGCATGAAACAGGAAACCGCTTTGAAGTTCTCCTTTATGCTGTACATTCCCATAAGTATCGGTGGACTCATTATGGGTGTATCCGACATTGCCAATGATCCGAATCGATCACAACTGGCTATTCCTTATCTGATCGCATTCATCACGACGCTCTTTGTCACGTATTTCTCCATGAGATGGTTTATGGGCATTATGGCCAAAGGCAACCTGAAATACTTTTCGTATTACTGTTTTGCCGCAGGTACATTGTTGCTGATCTTCTTATAAAAAAATAGTCCACACACCAAAAGGAACAACCAGCGATGGTTGTTCCTTTGTTGTATAGTGGCAGAACCTTAATGACCTATAGCAAGAGTTAGACGGTCAGACGCGTAGCCTTGTTGCTTCTGTTTACCAGCTCTGTAGCCGCGAACATGACACTGAACAAAATTAGCAGGATCAGGGGTACCATTGACATTCCCCATTCGCTTGCAATGAGTCCCATACCTAACGGGATGAGTGTTGAACCTGTATAGGCACTTGCCATTTCAAGTCCAATTACACTTGGGGATGCCTTCTCACCGAAGCGTTCCGGTGTCGCATGAACAATGCTCGGGTAGATCGGTGCTCCGCCCAATCCCACGATAAATAAAGCACCTGCGGCAACCCAGTACGGTACCGGCATAACCAGGATAACCAATCCGAAGCATCCAACGATTCCACCATATCTGATGAGATTTTTGCTGGATACATGAGTCGAAAGAAAACCTGAGATTACACGGCCCAAGATAATGCCAATGAAAAATAGAGAGGAAAGTGCTGCGGCAGTACCTGGAGAAACTCCTTTGCTAACAATGAAGAAAGAAGCCATCCACAGACCGGCAGCAGTTTCGGAACCATTGTAACAGAGCATCGCAAGCATCGACATTTTCACGCCGGGGATACGTATGGCCTCACGGTTGCTTACGCGTTTCTTCTCATCGCCTGACCCCTCTACTCTTCCCTTCTCAAAAATCTTCCATAGAGACAATGTTGATAATAAGATCACCACGATCCCAAGCAAAATCAATCCCACAGTAACGTATCCTGCACGCCAGTTGTTTGCTTGATTCAGCCAATATGCCATAACGAGTGGGCCTGTCACTGCGCCAATTCCCCAGAAACAATGTAACCAGTTCATATGCTTGGCCTTGAAATGCAACGCTACATAATTACTTAGTGCCGCATCCACCGAACCTGCACCTAAGCCGAGAGGGATCGCCAGAATCAGTAAAAACATAAAATTCTCAGAGAATGAGAATCCCAACAGCGCGATCGTTGTTGAGAGGATACTGAATAATGTGACTTTACCCGTTCCGAACCGGTGTAACAATCGGCTGGCAGACAGACTGGACACGACTGTACTAAATGAAATGATTAGCGATATGTAACCAGCCATTTCTGTTGTCGCATGTATATCGTTTTTCATAACGGACCAGGCACTGCCAAGTAAAGCATCAGGTAATCCCAGCCCTATAAATGCGAGATAAATAATGATTAACAATAACGTGACCATCTGGGTGTCTCTCCTCAGTTTGTTTAATTTCTGCTTCTCGTCGAACCACCCATATAATAATATTGATATCTCTATCTGTAATCTTCCTATATTTTGACTCCTTATATCAGTATTCTGATATATTCTGGCGACTCATTACCTATATCACTGGTTCAGGATAGGTATTTCTCCAAGCAAATTCTTCAAGTTAATGGCATCCCACGGCATATGCTCAGTTATCCCTAATCCAACTACATCTGTTTCTTCAGACAGTTCTTTGATCAGATGAAGCAAGTGAGGTAATTGCATGGTTCCCGCTGGTGAAAACTCATAAGGTTCTCCTGGCTTGGCGAATAACAATGAACGGAACATGTTGGGATCAAGCACATCCAGATCGAGGTGAATTGCCAGATGTTTGAACCCAGTCTCTTTAATCCACTTCTTAATCGAATCCATGCCATGGGTTAATTCTTCAGTTCCAGCCGTTCGGATACCCAATCTTTGAATCACTTCGGTTTCCTGTTCCGTGGGGGCTGTCAACCCGGCCATGAAGACATGTTCAGGCTTCAAGGGGACACTCACATGTTTGGCAAACTCCGGATCGCCTTCCCCAAGAAGGTTCCCAAGTGGTAAAGTATGACCGTTGTCATAACCCTCGTATCTAACCAGATCACCATGTGCATCAATCCATATCAAACCAAGTTCTCCGCCATATCGTTCATTTAAATAAGCAAACGGGGCTTGTTCAACCAAACAGTCACCGCCAAACATGACAATGCGATCAGGCTGGTGAGCTTGAATAATATGCTGGGCAGCCTGCAATTGCTGAAGTAGCTGTGTTCTGCCTTTTATCCCGTTCTCGCTTACCAGAGATGTTCCATCATAAGCCTCAACAGGAACATGAATGAGTGGTTGATCATTGTCAGGTGCGAGCCATGCAAGCAGCTCCGCTCCAAAAGAGTAGTTAGGATTATCTCCACCTTGCCATTGTGGCATAAGTAAACGTATTGTTTTTTGAGTCATCGTAAATCTCCTTTACTTCAAAGTAAGGTTAGTATAAACTGAGCCCAAACAAATAAATAGTACGGTCTTTTAGGATAGGTACTACCCGGAAGGATAGTGTGAATGATGAGTATGGCTGAATACCACGGTAAAGTTAAAAATATTCAAGATACCCCTTTTGGATACACGTTGTCCGTTATTGGTGGCAAATGGAAAATGGTGATTATGTATCTTCTGGCTGATAACCAGCCTGTCCGCTTCAATGAACTTAAAAGACAGATCGGCGCCATCACGTATAAAACGCTGAGTTCACAGCTCAAAGAATTGGAAGCAGATGGTATGGTGGAGCGGAAAGAATACCCCCAAGTCCCTCCTAAAGTCGAGTACCGTCTGACAGCCAAAGCTGAAACGTTATTGCCCGTTTTGGAAGGACTATGCGAATGGGGTGTCCAACATCAGGAACCTTCGATCAATACTAGCGCAACGGATTGAACACTTTTGTCTGTATTTTCAGATGAGATAATTGGAGTATATGGAGTATGTTAAAATGCAAAAAGTCGCCAATCGGCGACTTTTTTACTTTTATCTTGTGTTCCTCTGTCCGTTCAGCAAATAGAAGCTGTGTTGCGTATAATTATACTTTTTCGTGTACCAGATCTTTCTGGTAGGCCAACACTCTGTCCCAATTTCCACTGAAAACAGGAATCCGATAATACCCTACACGCTCATACAGCGCTGCAGCTTCTGGTTGCAAGGGACCTGTTTGCAGTTTCAGATTGGTATAACCAAGTTCGTTCGCAAGACGCTCTGCCTCGGCCAATATCGCCTGGGCAATCCCCTTACGGCGGTAACCACTGCGTGTATACATGCGTTTAACTTCTACAGATGTATCATCAAGGGGTCTAAGTGCTCCGCAACCGACCGGATACCCGTCGATCCTAGCAACGATAAAAGCCGCACGTGGCACTTCAACGTCTGACAGTTGAAATCCCGCCGTTCCATCACCGCCATATAACAAACCGAGTTCTTCACTCAGTTCCTTAATCAATAGCAACGAATCCTCGCTCCGAATATCTTCAGCTGCTGCATGCACGATATGTGTCATCCCACATACCCCCTTTATCTTATTGGACTTATTGGTTTTAATGATATATCTAAATTATCATTCCCAACAGCAAGCGTCAATTCCCCAATTCATTGAATATTTCTATAAGTACACCCTATAAATACCCGAACGTATCTTATTGCCGTCTTTATTCGTTTACATAAGAAATATAACAAGCAACGATGTATATGAATTTCAACTCTCGGAGGTCTGATATGATGGAAATTTCAAAGGGAATAACGATGCTTCAGCTTAATTTCGAGGGGAATATAATTCACCCTGTTCTCATATGGGATGAAGAAATGGTTGTGTTAATTGATACCGGATTCCCTGGACAATATGACGATTTGCGTATCGCACTCGAAAAGATTGGTGTGCCGATCAGCCGACTTAAAGCAGTGATTTTGACGCATCAGGATGTGGACCATATCGGGTGTCTTCCCGAGATTTTGCAGGAGTGTGGCTCACAAGTCAAGATATATGCGCATGCGCTGGATAAGCCATATATTGAGGGACAGTTCCCTCTTCTCAAAGACGGTCACCTTGAGCATCCTCCAATGGGCAAAGTAGATGAAACGGTAACTGATGGTCAGGTACTGCCGTTTTGCGGCGGAATTCGTGTTATTCATACACCTGGTCATACGCCAGGTCATATCAGTCTATATTTGATGGGCAGCAAAACGCTCATCGCCGGAGATTCAATGTATAGTGTAGACGGCAGGCTTGGAGGCATTCATGAACCTACTACGCTGGATATCGAAACGGCTCGTTGCTCCTTGAAAAAGTATATGGAACTCGACATTTCATCTGTGATTTGTTACCACGGTGGACGAAGTCATATGAATGTAAATGAACAGATCTCAGAACTTACTCAAGGGTCATAAATAGTAAATTTGCTGATCCGCGAATGGTTACCGTCTAGAACCAGAAACCATTCTTAGTCTTAGCATAGTCTTCCTATTGTTTGGCATACTGCAAAATGGCTGTAGCCGCACGAATTCGCAGCTCTTCTTCTTCACTGTGTAACGCTTCTCTCAGCACCTGGAGAGCTGTCTGAACCGTGGCTTCATCTACCCCTGTTGAGAGAGAGTTCGTTGCTTCGGCTGTTATGCTGACTGCAAGACCTCGATCCAGCTGTCCTTGTGATATAGGATACTCAAATTTCGCAAGGATGGATGAGTCTTTCTGCAGTGCCTGCACTTTGTCATTCAACTCAGTGAGAGGAATGCGCCCCAACCAGGTAACTCCGCGTCGGTGACAGATCAAGTCCTCTTCAGAACCAGCGGAATCGTCGTAATAATAATCCCCGATATCCCCCACATACGTCCATTCATCATCACTGATTAAGACATAATCTCCGTCCTGCATGAGGTTAACAAACATATGTAGTGTCGCAAGTGTGTTCGCCATTTCAGCTTCATCCAAGCTATAGTGTAGCACCAACTGTTCCTTCCATAGCTCCGGGGGCGTATTCTCCAGATCCCCTGTAACTGACCAAGCGATACCAATATAATTTTCTTCCAAAAAGGACTTTACTCTGTTGATCCCATGCACAGTCGACTGGATATGATACAGGTTCATGCGTACCGCCTTCCTTTCAATCATTCGTATGAACGTAGTTCACCATTGTAACATTAGTGGGGTCTATTTCAAACGTAATGATCTCTTTCCCATATGGCGGGTTATGTGGACCGTAGAACGTTCTGACTTCCAGAACGGTTCGAAAGTTATAACCACCTTGTGTGCGCCTTTTAAGTTCCAATACATGAATATCATATAGACCGTAGCTAGGGACAGGTTTATGATTTGCCTGATAATAGTTGGTAATCTCACGGGAAATGTATGGGTTGAGCATCGTAAGTGCTAATGGCTTATAATTTTCTTGTTGTACGCTCTCAGGATCTGCATATGTAACATCTGTGTATAGGGAAACACTATTTATCATTAATGTTATAGCTGAAAGTATTAAGAGAACAAATCGTTTTTGAATTACCATACTCATCCACCTTTTTTTACTTTCTATTATCCCGAGTGAATGCAAAAGCATACAAAATATGATTACGATCTATTGTTTATCCTTAGCTGAGTTGGAAGGTTATTCTGTCATCGGAGTGGCAAGTGTAAATACTCGTTAATTCAACTTATGTAGCATACACCTTTTGATATAGCCCTAGGCTATAACTAGGTATAATTTAATGGAATTACATTATAACTCCGGATCTGTGATAAATTTTGTGTAACATAAAAGCAGAGGGGTTTTAAACGATGACAAAAAGTAGTGTATTGGGATATCCGCGTATTGGTGCTGATCGGGAATGGAAGAAAGCGTTGGAAGCGTTCTGGGCAGGTAAGCTGGAGGAATCAGAATTTCACGCACGTTTGCAGGAGATCCGTATCGATCATTTGCGCAAGCAACAAGCAAAAGGCATCGACATCATTCCGGTTAATGACTTTAGCTATTATGATCATATCCTGGATACGGCCGTGATGTTTGGCATCATTCCCAAACGATTTGCTTATGATGGTGGCTCGGTTCCGTTGTCTGTATATTATGGCATTGCCCGGGGAACGAAAGATGCCGCAGCAAGCGAAATGACAAAATGGTTTAACACCAACTATCACTACATAGTACCTGAACTGGACGGGGCTTCCCCAACTCTGACGGAAAACAAACCACTTGTCGCTTATCGTGAAGCAAAAGAAAAACTCGGCATTGAAGGAAAACCGGTTATTGTTGGACCGTTGACCTTCCTGAAGCTCTCCAAGGGCTATGATAAATCCGAGACGGACGCTTGGTTGGACCGTTTGCTGCCACTGTACACTCAATTGCTTCAAGAACTTGCAAGCGAAGGCGTTCAGTGGGTGCAGATCGACGAACCTATTCTGGTAACCAAATTAAGCGATGAAGACGTACAGCGTCTGAATAAAATATATGAAACATTTGCAGCAGCTGTTCCAGGCTTAAATATCATGCTGCAAACGTACTTTGAATCTGTCGAAAACTACAGCGACATCGTGGCATTGCCAGTTCAAGGTGTAGGACTTGATTTTGTACATGGACTCTCTGGTAACACACAATCTATTCGGACATCCGGTTTCCCGGCAGACAAAGTGCTCGGAGCAGGTATTATTGATGGACGTGGGATCTGGAAAGCTTCACTTCAAACAAAACTGAATTTGCTGAATGAATTGACTGAGTTCGTGACGCCTGAACGTATTATCGTGCAATCGTCCTCCAGCCTGCTGCATGTGCCAGTTACAACTGAACGTGAGGCAAAACTTACATCTGAACTGAAAAATGCTCTTGCCTTTGCAGATGAAAAGCTGGATGAGATTGTTCTTTTGACTACAGCCTTATCCTCACCAAGTGCAGAGATTACCGCTAAAATTAACGAAGCAGAGCTTCCTCTTCAGGCGCTTCAACAATCCGAAGATCGGAACCGTACCGCTGTACAGAAAGCCGTTGCTTCCATCAGTGTTCAACAGCCGGAGCGCTCCCGTCCTTTTGCCGAGCGTCATGAAGCCCAACAGGCCAAATGGCAATTGCCACTCTTCCCGACAACAACGATTGGTAGTTTCCCACAATCTGCTGAAGTCAGAAAAGCACGTCAGTTGTGGCGCAAGGGTGAGTTGAACAACGAACAGTATGCTGCCTTCATCCGGGATCAGATTGATATCTGGATCAAGATTCAAGAAGAGATCGGAATTGACGTACTGGTGCATGGTGAGTTTGAGCGTACCGACATGGTTGAATTCTTTGGCGAGAAACTTGCTGGTTTTGCCTTTACACAGTTCGGCTGGGTACAATCATATGGTTCACGTTGCGTGAAGCCACCTATCATCTTCGGAGATGTTGCGTTTACTGGTGAAATGACGGTTGAAGAAACGAAATATGCCCAATCGCAGACTGAGCGTCCTGTCAAAGGCATGTTGACTGGCCCGATTACCATCATGAACTGGTCATTCGTACGCGAAGACATTGCTCGTGAGCAGATTGCCTATCAATTGGCATATGCTTTGAGACAGGAAGTCGAAGCACTTGAACAGGCAGGCATTGGCATGATCCAGGTTGACGAGCCGGCTGTTCGTGAAGGGCTTCCGTTGAAAGAAAATGAACAAGCTGATTACCTGGCTTGGGCAGTCAAAGCGTTCCGTATCTCCACGTGCACGGTGCATGAAACGACTCAAATTCATACGCATATGTGCTATTGCGAATTCCATGACATGATTGATTCCATTGAAGCTATGGATGCGGATGTTATCTCCATTGAGACATCCCGTAGTCACGGTGAACTGATTCATAGTTTTGAAGAAAATACGTATGAGCTCGGTATCGGTCTTGGCGTATATGATATTCATAGTCCACGTGTTCCGAGTGTAGATGAAATGAGCAGCATGATTGAACGTGCCCTGCGTGTTCTTGATCCGAAGCTGTTCTGGATCAACCCGGACTGCGGATTGAAAACCCGTGGACAAGAAGAAACGGTTGCTTCTCTGCGCAACATGGTTGATGCAACCAGAATCGCTCGTACCAATCACGCTTCAGCTGCTGTATTGTAATCGGCTGCGAAGCAGCATATCTTCAAAAGCAAAAGTAACAAAGGCGGACACCCCTTCGTTAGATGGGTGTCCGCCTTTTTATGTTATATTTTTGTAGTTACTTTTAACATACATTCATCTACTCCAAATTTGGGCGATCTCTAGCGTTCCTGCCCCTTTTATCACCATCCAACGCTTACGACTAGATACTCTCTTCCAGCCATTGCTGCAATGGTGTATCTTCGGTCAGTTCACCGAGCAGTATGTGACGGAACTCCCCATCCCTATCAATGACCATTGTTGCGGGCAAACCTGTAATACGGTACATACCTGATATATTGCCCGTCACATCAATGATCACCGGAAAATTGAACGCCTGCTTATCCATGAACTCACGAATCGTGCCCTTCGATTCCCCCACGTTAACAAACAGGGTTTCCACGTCGTTCTGATAGTCCTGAGCAATCTGGTGAACGAGTGGCATCTCCCTTACACAGGGTGTGCACCATGAAGCCCAAAAGTTAATCATGACGGCTTTGCCCCGATAATCCGATAGCTTGACTTGTTCTCCTGCTGAATTAACCGCTGTGAACTCAGGAGCCACGGCACCAGCTTCAATGGCGTTACCTCTATGAGATTCGGGTGTCGATACATTTTCGAAAATGGCCCTTGTACCTGCTAACAATGCGATCACACCAATCAAAATTGTAAGTGTACGTCTACTTTTAAAACTCTTCCTCTTCAATAAACTCACCTTCACTTTAAACCAAGACTTTGATGAAATGCTGCATGGAGCGAACCGAATTGATCACAAAAGTCGTGAGTGGAGCCCTCTCCAACATTACGTCCATGGTTCATGAATATCACCTGATCCGCAATATCTTCTGCGATTTCCAGCTGATGGGTAGAGAACACGACCATGTGACCATCCTGTTTGATTCCCTTGAGCAGCTGAGTTAATTCCTGCATCCAGAATGGGTCCAATCCATTTGTTGGCTCATCCATGATGAGCAGTGGAGGTTTCGACAGCACAGCCTGGGCGAATAACACACGTTGGCGCATGCCTTTGGAGAAGGTCGTAACCCGGTTTTTTTTTTGATCCTCCAAACCTACCATGGTCAGTACTTCCTGTACTCTCTCCTTGGGAACTTTCCTCAGAGAAGCCCAGAACAGAAGCATTTCCTCCGCACTCAGTCCTTGATTAAATTGATAATCGTCCGGCATATATCCAATCTGCTCTGAATAACGCTTGCGCTCCTTCAACCATCGCACATTGTTCACCACAACCTCGCCGGAGGTAGGCCGAAGAATTCCTGCGATCATACGCAGAACCGTGCTTTTCCCTGCGCCATTCCCTCCACAGAGGGCAAGCACTTGGCCAGAATTCATGTGAAAGGAGATATCCTCAACAATCGGTTGCTTTTTAATGGATTTGCACAACCCTATCACTTCGAGCCCCACTTTATCCATGAGAACGCCCCCTCTCCCAGATCGCGTATACCGCCAGGACAGAGCAGGTGATCCAGAACAGGCATATCCCGATGAAGATCCAACTGCCACTTGGTTGCTGCACCCACTCCACCCATCGATAATATTCTGGTCCCAGAATGGAGCCGCCTCCCAGTTTGATCACGACATACAAACGTACCAGCTCGGCCGGATTGATAAGTGTTAGTATAATCAGTAGCGGTTTGACCCACAGATAAGGCATTAATCCCAGCACAGAGAGCAATAACGTCGGCCATCCAATGACAGCGAAGAACCATACGGTCACGGATATGGTTAACGCCTGCCACCGATTGCGCGACAACGAACCGATAAATAGAGCCAGCGTCAGGAATAACAACACCAGTCCACAAGAAAATGCCAGAAAGAGAAGATATGTCACGGCATCCAGTGGATTTCCGATTACTCCGCTAATGACCCCCATCAGGCCGTATCCAAACGCAACAATGGTGATCAAAATAATCGACAGCCCAAGATACTTGCCCACAATAAAAGACATCGTGCCAATGGGATACGTGGATAGCAGCTGCCAGCTACCGTCTTCCTTTTCCGATGTTAATGAAAAGGAACCGAGGAATAGCGTCATTAATGGCAAAAGGTAGAGAATGAGATTTAACATCGAACCTGTGGTTCCCGAATATCCTTCAACCAGATTCTGTGAATTTAGAAGTAACAAACTAAAGCTAAATGTGCAAAAAAGAATCAGAAACGAATATGCCCAAGGATTGCGAAATCCCATTTTCACTTCTCTTCTTGCAATCTGTATCATATCTGACATCATTGATCACCATTTTCTATTGTCATTCCTAGTGGCCTGACTCTTCTTTCATCTCACCTTCCTCATGCATCTCATTACCGTCTCCTTCTTCACCATGTCCGTGCTCTTCATGCCCATGTTCACCCATCATGTCCATATTCTCTGTGTTCTGTTTCCAGTCATGGGAGGCAAGATCCTCAGCGGTCATAATGGTTCCGACACCTTGCTCTGCAATGAAAGCTTCAGCCGAAGGCTTGTCCTTAAAGTTAAGAATTCCATAAGCCATAGGCGTACGCAATGAAGCGTCGTACACATACGTGGCTTTACTGTATTCAATCCATTCCTTGTCATTATAATCACGTACATAGTCCATACCGATGTTATCTGTGCCATTTTCTGTTTTCCACTGGTTCATGCAGCCGATGTCATCGAACTTGTAATTTTGGCCGTCTTTCGTAGTGAGCTGTGTTGCATATGCATCGTCCTTCACCTGCATTTTACAGATCGCACAGATATCCACGTCTTCATTGATCGGCAATGCTGCGTATTTTGTTCCGCAAGCGGTTAACAATACCATGCCAAACATAAGTATCATAACCATGGACCATCTTCTGTTCAAACTTTTGTTCATTTTCGTAATACCCCCATATAGATGATTATAAAAGTTGCCATATCCAACAGAACTAACCCGAGCATCCACACCACATTGGAACCTGCTGCCCTTTCCACTGACATGTTCAGATCAGATCCCGTATCCATGCTCATTCGTGGCGAATCGTCGGTAGTCCATTGTTCTCTGCCCTCTGTAAATAAGTCACTCAGAAAGACCATACCCGGTGATTGAAAAAAGAGCTGATACGCTGAATTTCGACTGACCAGTTGCTCATAAAAAGGATTGATGGCATAGGATATTTCACTGATCCCATCCTGATTCAGATCGAGTCCCTGAAAGGAGTCCCAGTAATTCTCCATCATGGTATTATTCGGGCTATCCAGCGCTGAAGCTTCAATAACATTGGATACCAATTGGTTACCTGTAAGCTCATTAGCTTCTGCCAGAACAAGCTGGATGCCAACAAAATTCCGAAGCACCGCATTGCCACGGATTTCATTGCCCGATGACTCTGCAATATTCATGCCGACACGATTACCCTCCACCACATTGTTATGAATTGAGGATTGATGCACGTCATACAACAGAATGCCTTGGGAATGAACATTAGTACTCTGTTTGCGAAAAGAATTGCCCGAGATTACCGTATTCTTGACGCCCATAATCATGGCACCTGTCATGTTCTCTTCTCCGGTATTATCCATGACAGAAGAGCCGTCAATGTACATACAGTGGATGCCATACCTTGTATGTAACAGCCTGTTATTTTGCACGATAGACTTGCGACTGTTCTCCAGATAGATTCCATCCCTCATGCCGGTGATCTCATTGGCTTCAATGTAGCTATCATGGGAGTTGTACAGATCAATGCCATTGCCCTTCTGGCTACTGGAAGCAGAATCAGCCCCCATCCAAGTAATGTTGTTCCGCTGAATCGTTGCATGACTCGAATTTCGGATGATCATCCCGTACCCCTGGGTCTGAATATGCAGATCCGTGATCTCACTGTCTTTCCCTTCAATCTGAATGGCTGCAGTCTGTTCATTCGTATCATGTTCAATTGTAAAACCGCTCAATTTCACCCCATCCGAGCGAATCATTATCGTAGAGGTGGCTTCCGCATTAACAACTATGACCGTAGGATCACCCTGAATGGTGATATTCTTGTCAATCGTCACGGGTCCAGAATAACGACCGGATGCAAGTTCAATGACTTCTCCAGGTGAAGAACGGTCTATTATTGGCTGGAGTGGAATGAGATTACCCTTTCCAGATCCAGCCAATGCGCTACCATGAGGGAAAGACAATAGGACAATCATCATTCCAATTAGAAAAATCAATCCCCGGACTGTACTCTTCTTCCAACAGTCAAATGCGCCTAAGCTGTCCCCAAGATTACCCATGATTCATCCCGCGCACTAGTGGCTCAATGTTACAGCTGTTTATTGCTGTAGCCTTGTGTTCAACAGTTCTTACGTCAATCCCAACACTGCTTTGGTTGTACACACCATCCCTCCGTTCCACTCAGAATCAACGCTCCATGTTCCTCATCCAATGCAGCAACGCAATAAATGAAGCGTTATCACAATCCTGATCACAGTGTACTTAAAATGATATTTATTCCATATAGCTCAATTAGGCTATAGACGCTACATTTTTGTGTCGATATTGTGATGTAAAACAAAAAAAGCCGCCATATTGGCGACTTCTAAGTGATCCTATTATTCAAATGGGTAGGTCCAAAATGTTTCTTTACCAAAACGGGCCTGGATCTCTTCTTGGTTCAACTCTCGATCTCCGACAAGCTCCGCTGCCTGAAACTGTGAACGGTGGGCCCGAATCGACGCCATTTTTTGTTTCAAAAATCCGGTTACATCAACGATGACATCCGCTTTACCAATGAATTGTTCCTGGTTGTGGGCAAATGCCACGCAATGAACCAACGGACGCTCTCCCACAGGAAGACGACTTATCGTGCGAATGACGGCTTCTCCCGTCGCATCATGATCGGGATGTACACTGAACCCCGGATAGAAGGTAATCACAAGGGATGGATTCAGTTCCTTAATTAGTGCCATGATGCTATCGTCGAGCAGTTGCGGGTCTTCGAATTCAATCATTTTATCATGAAAACCAAGCATTCTTAAGTCCTGAATTCCAATGGCTGCCGACGCTTCAATCAGCTCTTGTTTACGGATCTTAGGCAATGTGACGCGGTTAGCAAAAGGAGGTATTCCCATGTTGCGTCCCATCTCGCCCAGTGTTAGACAAGCATAGGTAACGTGAGAGCCGCCTTCTATGTACTTGGCTAATGTTCCGGACACGGAGAAAGCTTCATCATCCGGATGTGGATACACCACCAAGATTCGTTCATGCTCATTGTGTATAGTATTCATGGTTATTCAATCCTCCGCTTTCATCAGAACATCTCTCGGCTTAATTGTAACGCCACAACTAGTTTACCTTGGGTGTCGTGACCGGCGAGAATCAGTCTTTCTTGTTCCTGCTCATCAATATGTGTAAGGCCCTCGGCATATAGCCAACCCTGAGTGGTTTTCAGACCAACCCGGTATGGACCCGTACCTGAAATGGACCCCTGTGTATATCGTATGGCCGCATTGGTAATGAATGCCGACGCTGGGTGCTTCGAACTGTCATAGTGATGCGCATACGCTCCAGACGTGAGTTCGAGGTGTACGTATAAGTCCTGATCCGCAAGTTGATCGATCTGGAGCTGAATATCTTGAGGTTGTATCGGCTGCATAGCGGCCTCCTTGTCTAATGTAATTGTACGAATTTCATTTTAACATAACCACGAGAGAATATACACGGAATGACCAACACTCCTCTCATAGAGCGTTCTTATGATGATTCAACTTAGAAAACAAGAACAGATTTGCGCGTTTTTTTCTCTTTTTATTCATGGATCCGATCTATATTATGGAGTGTAGGCCAAAAAACGGTCTATGATGAACATCCTTAAATCTTAATTAATCTTGCTCCAACGTGTTTGGAAAGGAGTTAAACTTGAATTGAAACCTCTAATACAGCTACTTCATTTTGGCTATCATCAGGCGATGAGCTGCATATTTCCTGTAGCGATCTTTGGAACATTGGCCCTATCCAGCGTAATCCCGATTCCTTTCCTTTATCGATATGATGCCATTCTGCTCGTATTGCTTGCTGTGCAGTACCTGATGTATCGAAGCGGCTTGGAAACCCGAGATGAAATCAAGGTCATCTGTGTATTTCACATTATTGGCCTGGTGCTGGAGATTTATAAAGTATGGATGGGATCCTGGTCTTACCCTGAGCCAGCTTACACCAAAATCCTGGGTGTCCCTCTTTATAGTGGATTCATGTATGCAAGTGTAGCCAGTTTTATGTGTCAAGTATGGCGAAGATTGCGAATGGACATGACCGGATGGCCTGGCTTTGCACCTTCCATGCTGCTCGGAGCAGCCATCTATATCAACTTTTTCACCCATCATTTCATTCCCGATTTTCGCTGGTGGCTGACGGCGCTTGTATTTATTGTCTTCTGGAAAACCTGGATTATCTACCGGGTACGAGCAACGACCTATCGAATGCCGTTATCGCTGGCTTTTATCATTGTTGGTTTCTTCATCTGGACTGCCGAGAATATCGCTACATTCTTCAATGCCTGGAAATATCCAGATCAGCATGATGCATGGCAACTGGTTAGCTTTAGTAAGATCAGTTCGTGGTTCCTGCTGGTCATCATCAGCGTCATCATCGTTGCACAGCTCAAATATGTCAAAGCCAATCGTACTGCTGATGATCCAAATTCCATCTGACCAATACTTCCCTAACCATAAAAACAGCAGCACGCTTAGACTGGAAAATAAGTCTTCGAATGCGGCTGTTTTTTTGCGTGGTTCTATCTGTAACTATTCTCCAACAAATAATGAGCCAAAGCCGTCTGCCTCTTCAATGTCTTTGTTGATTAAGAGGTTCTCCTTTTCATCGTATGCTTTGATGGTATAAGGAAGAGTAGCTGATGAAGGCAGGAATACGTACCAGATTCGTTGGTTCTCACCTGCCTCAACCAGCTTCACATCGAATGTGTCGGGTTTACCCGTTTCTTTGATTTCAACAGTTACACGTTTGATAGTGGAGTCTATGATGTCACCAAACAGCATGGGAAACGGGGCCGAGACTTTTTCCAGTTTCGGTATGCTCATATAATGCAACGCAGACTTGGATTCAACTGATTCATTAATGGAATATCCTCCACCCCATACCCATTTCCATCCGAAAATGTTCTTGCGGGTATACTCCATCTGAAGATTACTGTTGTTTTCCCGATCCTTTTTTTGTGTGAACAAAATCATGCCACCGTCTAAAGCCTCCTGATGAATGAATTGGGAGGTATAAAACTCACCTCTAAATTCTTGAACGGCCCCTTGAGGACTGTTCGCTATAGGAATACGTATAGGTTCATTCAACCCCCAAACTTTGGATATCCGTTGATCGGCTAGCCCGCCAGCTCGTTCATTCATATACATATATGCCAAGATTGACAGGGGCGATAGTAAAATTACCATTGCAGTGATTAGCAAAATTCTCCTGTTACGCTTGATTATCTCCATGCACACTCCTTATGATGACGATGAAATATTAAACACAATCACTCTGATATTACCATAATTAGCATATTAGTTCTTGTTTGAGTATAATTCGTACAATCAAAAAAGGCCGCCAAGGGCGACCTTTCAAGTCATTCATCGAAGCTATTCTCCCAGAAAGATTACTTCGGTTTCCAATTCAACTTGGAACGTATCATAGACTTTCTTCTGAATAAATTGGATCAGATCCATATAATCCTGGGCAGTAGCGTGATCCACATTTACGATAAAACCTGCATGCTTCATGGAGATTTCAGCACCTCCGATGCGAGTACCCTGCAAGTTACAATCCTGAATCAGTTTACCGGCAAAATGTCCTTCGGGTCGTTTAAATACACTTCCACAAGAAGGGTACTCCAGCGGCTGCTTGGATTCTCTCAGGAACGTTAATTCCTTCATTTTGCTTGCAATTTCATCCTTGTTTCCTTTTTTGAGCCCGAATTCGGCCTCCAGTATGATATAGTGATCCATTTTGAAGAGACTATTTCGATAACCAAACTTCATCTCTTCTCGCGGGATCTCCAACACTGCGCCGTCTTTGGTGATCACAGTCGCACGTTCAACAACATCTGCGATCTGACCGCCATAAGCACCCGCATTCATGTAAAGTGCGCCCCCCGTGCTGCCGGGAATACCGCAAGCAAACTCCAAACCGGTCAAGCTATGCTCCAAAGCAAGTCTGGATACATCAATGATATCAACGCCGCTTTGCGCAATCATGCTGTCCTCACTCACTTTAATTTGATCGAAGTGGCTAAGAGAAATCGTTACTCCCCGGATGCCCCCGTCTTTAATGATGACGTTTGAGCCTTTTCCAATGACCGTCAGAGGTAACTGATGTAAGTTGGCAATTTCTACGATTTTTGTGATTTCGTCTATCGTTGTTGGATGGATGAGAATATCTGCGTTACCACCAATTTTTATAAACGTGTGATTTTTTAACGGTTCATTGAATTTCACTTTTTCCAAAGGTATCTGATGCTCAAAAATATTCATGATTTTCTCTCCCTGAATTCATAAAGAAATGATTGCACCATCGCGAAAATGAGATGCTCCTTCTTTATTATATGCTAAATAGGAGATTTTGTTTGAAATTATGTTGTTTTCACAATAATTAATCGCACTCTCTTTAGATTTTGAACCTTTCCGTGAGTTCCTGAAGACGTGATGCCATGCGAGCCAGATAAGATGAAGATGAGCTAATCTCTTGCATTGAAGCAAGTTGTTGCTCTGTTGCCGCAGATACCGTTTGCGCTCCTTCCGCCGTTTCCCGCGAGACATGAGAAATGTCCTCGATTTTCGCCATCACATGGGAGGTCTCTTGAACGATATCATCGGCCATGGTGGATACTTCGCTGGCTTTGCTGTTCACCATATCCACGGACAAGGTAATTTCTTCAAAGAGCTGGCCCGCCGTATTCATCACGGTCATCCCTTTGGAAACTTCACCAATCGCCTCAACCATGAATTGATCCGCATGCTGGATTCCTTCGTTAATGCTGCCAATTAGTGTGGTGACTTGCTTCGCAGAATCAGCAGCTTGCTCCGCGAGTGCACCTACTTCTCTGGCTACAACAGCAAAACCTTTGCCGTGTTCTCCTGCCCGTGCAGCTTCAATGGAAGCATTCAAAGCCAGTAAATTGGTCTGACGGGAGATATCTGAGATCACCTTGATCATTTGCCCGATCTCCAACGAAGTCTGAACCAAATGGTTAATGCCATTCGACACACGATTGACGGAATAGTGTATGGTTCCCATTTGTATCACTGCGCCATTGATGGCCTGCCCACCCTCTTTTGATTTCTCCGTTACATGTTCTGTAGCTAAAGCTGTCGCTGAGGCATTATTGGCGATATGACCGATTTGTTCCGCCACATGATGAATAGTACGCAGACTCGCTTCAACCAGCGCCACCTGTCTGTCAGCGCCTTCCGCCATCTGTTCAATCGTTTCAGCGATATGTCCTGTTGCTGTAGCACTTTGACCCGCATTAGCGGATAACTGTTCCGAAGCAGTGACCAGTTGATTAGATGAATTCTTCACCTCGGATACAATGGAATTCAGGGAACCGACCATAAGGTTGAAGGCATCCCCCAGCTGACCGAGTTCATCATTTGAATGAATGGCTGCACTTTGGGTCAAATCTCCCCTACTTACTTCCTCAGATACATCATTTAATGTTTTGAGCGGTTTGGTGATCGAACGCACGATCAGGATTGTCATCCCTATCCCTAGCAGGGCAAACACGGAGATGACCATTAATGTATTGTTCCAAATGGGTTTGGCTGCTTGCACGATCTCGATCGGTGAGCGATCTCCTGCGATTTTCCAGCCCGTAAGCTGATTGGTAATATAGACGAGCTGACGTGTCTCTCCTTCAGGAGAGCTTTGCGCAATTTGGCCGGAGTCGCCCTCAAACATCGTTGTCCCGGGTCCTCCATCACCTTGAGCGGTGTCTTGTTCTGCATCGGAAGAAGAGTTGAGCGGTGTTGCACTACCATTTGCCGCATCCTCACCCTGAGAACTTTCAGTTCCCCATGGCGGAGTTACGATCATAGAGCCATTCGCGCCAAAAATGACGACAAAGCCGTTATCTCCAATTTTGATCTGGCCTACAATCTCTTGCAGAGTGCTTAAATCAAGGGTTACAGCGACGACTGACTTGCTGTCACGAGACGCTTTCGCTAAGGTCAATACCGTGTTACCCGACTGTTCCGAAGTGAACGGCTCCGTCAGAACAACCTGTCCTGGATCAGCCATCGCCTTTGTATAGAATTCGCTCTCCAGAGGTTTATCGTTGCCCGGCTTGCTCTGACTGGAAGAAGCGTACACATGCTGTCCGTCGCTGTTTACAAAAATAGCTGATTCGACCTCCGAATGGTTATTGGTGTAGGCTTTTAATGCGGCTTCAGGAGTTGTAGATGTAATGGATTCGGCTAAGAGACCCACATCTGATTGTTTAGCTTGTATGTATTGGTTGACCATGCTGCTAACGAGCGATATGTCGGTGTTGGCCATGTTGGCTAGTTGTGTATCTACTTGCTGTTTAGCGGTAAAATAGGCGAATCCTCCGATAACCAGACTGGGAAGCAACAATACGATTAAAAATGATGCTACCAGACGGTTCCTGACCGTACCGATTTTTTTCTTGAATTTCATAGGCGTTTCTCCTTATGTATGATGTAATGTATCGTAGCTTATTCTCTATTAAGCATGAAATAGATGAGGGTACGATTAATTTCAACTTAAAGATATATGAAAGTTTTTCATGAAACTAAATATTCTCTTTCAAAAAAATAAATAAAAAATACACCTTGCGGAACCAGCATCTAGGCCGGATGAATACCGCAAGGCGTTTCTCATGCAACTACCGTTATCTCGTGGACAAGAAAACTACATGATTATGAGAGTACTATGTCTGTTTGAGTCAGCTTGGCCGATAGCTCCCATAAACGAATAGCTTGCTCGGGGTCGATAGCATACTTCTTGACCCCATAGAAACCTCCATCCTCTGGAGCCAATTCACTGATGTCACAATCCTCGCAGTAGACACCGCCTTTTCCCTCAAGCTGAGGTGAAGTTGCTGCCCAGACTTGCGTCGCTGCCCCCTGCTCAGGTGTTTTGAACGCAGGGTTGGCCACTTGTCCAGATTCATCAATCCAGCCCAGCGCAATCATTTCCTCTTTTGGCATATGACGCTGTAGTGGTGTCATAATTCCGCCTGGATGAACTGAGAAAGCCCGTACTCCGTGCTCTGCACCTCGACGATCCAGCTCAACGCTGAATAAAATCGTTGCTGTTTTGGACTGTCCATAGGCAGGGAATTTCTCATAGCCATGTTCAAATTGGATGTCATCCCAACGAATAGGTGAGAAATGATGTCCCGCTGATGCCAAGGAAACAACACGTGCTCCCCCCTGACTAGCGAGTGCTGGCCATAACAGATTAGTCAGGGCAAAGTGGCCCAGATGATTTGTTGCAAATTGAGCTTCCCAGCCAGGACCAACCCGCGTCTCCGGGCAAGCCATGATGCCCGCATTAAGAATCAGCATGTCAATGTTCCGATCACTCGCCAGAAACCGCTCGGCAAAAGCACGAACGCTGGATAAATCAGCAAGGTCCAATGCATCTATTTCAACACCTTCCAGACCAGAAAGTGCTTCCTTCGCAACCGCTGGACGACGTGCAGTCACCACTACACGGGCTCCCGCATTAACAAGCGCACGTGTCGTCTCCAACCCAAGACCCGAATATCCACCCGTTACAATAGCAAGCTGTCCTGACAAGTCCAGATCTCTCAATACATCCTCCGCTGTACTGTTATGATTGAATCCAGAGTCCATTTTATGTTGTAAAGTTCTAATATTATTTTCCTGTGTCATTCTGTTCATCTCCTTGGCAATATTTCTTTTTCTTCTTCAAAGTCTACACCCTAGAGCGTACTCTAAGTCAAATGGAAGTGAATACATCGTCTCGCAACTTTTCCGTGCAATCTGCATAAGTAAAAAAGCCGCCAATTGGCGACTTTCGTTGAAAAATTTATAGTCATCTAAGTTACGAATCACCCTGAACGGTGGATAACGAAACAAGGACCGGACTGGCGAAATCAGAAGCCTCTTCTCCTTTTGGATTATGAAGACGGAATAGAAATGCATCCCCTTCTTCTGATTTCCAGACCATATAATCGCTAATGCCTTTTTCACCAGAGGCCTGAAGATAGAGCTCGGCATAACCAAGGGGGTGTTCTACCAGTTCTCCACTATAATCGGATACCTTTCCGGCTTTTTCTAATTCTTCTTTACCCGCTGTCTCCAGTTCTGCCAGATTATACTCCGAAGGCAGTGGTTCAATATCCACATAATAGTCAGCGTTACTAGTCAGTGACAGACGGCCTTTAACAGCATCAAATGTGAATTTCTCAAATACGTACAAGGAAAATCCTTCTCCTTGTTGCAAGGTCGCTTCTAGTGATTGATTGCCATTTGCGGTCAACATTTCAAAACTTTCGGTCTGTGGACGCTCTGTTTCAATCGCGTCTTCTGTTTCACCTACTAGCATTGATGGTTGAGGGCTAGGCAAAGGTTGATTACTACCAGAGCAAGCTGCAAGTGTTAGAACTATAACGATTAACGAGATACTCATCATAATAGAACGTGGTTGAAACATCAGGTTCATTCCTCCCTGTCTATATTCTGCGCTTACATGTTATTACCCATGGCAGAAACTCGAAACCTATAGGCCCAACCTATGAGTTTATCCATAATCAGTATTTCCCTTGATCCCTTCCAGTTTGTAAAATATGGAGAAAACCTCAAGGAGTGATAAGCACATGGAATTCTCAGTAAAGCAGCTGTTTGATAAGGTAGCCCAAGATTATGATGTGCAGCGAAAGCAGCTTATCCCTTGTTTTGATGATTTTTATGGAATAGCTCTGGATCTAATGGAAAGCCCGCTCGATTCTCCGCGTATTCTTGATCTGGGTGCAGGAACGGGACTGCTCTCCGGATTGGTCCTGCAAAAGTATCCCAACGCACGATTAACCCTGATCGATATTAGTGATCAAATGCTTGAAGCAGCACGTCGAAGATTTGCTGATGCAAACCAAGTACAGTATGTGATCGGGGATTACTCCAAGTACGATTTCACCAGTTCCTACGATATGATTATTTCCTCCCTGTCTATTCACCATCTGCCCCACGCTGACAAGAAAAAGGTGTTTGACTCTGTACACAAGTTGTTAGAACCAGGTGGATGTTTCATCAACGCAGATCAAGTTCAGGGAAGAACCCCCGATACGGACACCTATTACCGCCAGCGCTGGTTAGAAACGATACATCAAAGTGGTTTGTCTGAGGAAGCCATCTCGGCTTCGATCGAAAGACGCAAGGTGGATATCAATGCCACGCTGGAGGATCAATTGATGTGGTTGGAGGAAGCTGGGTTTGGCGTGGCAGACTGCATGTACAAATACTTGGACTTTGCAGTGTTTTACGCACAAAAATAAAAAAGACCGGATTAGAAGCGAGTTATGCCCTGATCCGGTCTTCTCCCCATGATTTTATTCTGAATCGATTATTTCAGCGATGCTGGCAGCTTAACGCCGAGAAGTTTGCCTTCGGCTTGGATGATGATCATTCCATTTGTCTTCAATGTCTTATTATGCAGGTCTCCCCCGGTAGAGACTCGAAAAGCTGGCTGACCCGTCATCATGTTGATGGCAAGCAGGGTGCCGTTACGTTGCGCTCGATACATTCCTTTACCGTAAACATCAATCTGAGAAACCGGGGCATCACCATGCCACTGCACCTCCTGACCATTAGCCAGCTTAATGCCTTTAAGTTCACCTGTCTCGAGGTTTTTGTACACCAGCCGTTCCTGTACAATGCCAAGTAACTCCATTTTGTCCCCGTAAGGTTGGTGAAACGTTCGAATTGGCGTAGTTTCCAACTTGGTCGTATTCAACGAATACTCCGCTATGTTGTCCCCCTGCGAAATGTACAGTTTGTCTTTATAGACAAGTATACCTCCTCTACCATTCGTATACGGTGGGTCACCAGGCATGGTCCACCTATACTCCTGACTTCCTTTCAACACACCGGTCTTCAGGTTGTACGCATTGACTTTCCATTTGCGTTCAGGTGAAGACTCGTCATCTTCCAACATTGGAGAATAAAAATCCACCGAATACACAAGACCGTCTTTGATCTGAATAGCTTCCCCCTGACCAAAATGCCCCCAAAGCTTCTTGCCCGTTTTCTTGTCATATGCATTAAGTTGAACGGATGTAAGTGCCCCTTGGACAAAAAAGGTTCTCAGTACAATACCATTAGACTCTTCAAGATATTCAGTACCATGACCTTCGCCTAATGGCTCATCTGCCTTCCAGCGCAGTTTGCCTGACTGGATATCCAGTGCAAACGTTGTACTTCCTTTAATAACATAGAGGGTATCCGCTGTTGGAATCAGAGCTTCCGTACGTTGAACCGTATCAATCCATGTGGATGTTCCTGACTGCCATTTTGCTTTGCCTGTTTTTGCATTCAAGGCATATGGCTTGTGATCACTGGTCAGTCCGTAGAGGACGCCGCCTTGATAGGTAATATAAGGTGTCAGTTCTTTGCCGTAAGTCCACAGCCGTTTACCTGTTGTCGCATCAAGTGCAATCAACTTTGATCCAGCAAACGTAAATACTTTGCCTTCTTCTGCAATGGCATTAGCTCCGATGTACGTCTCGTTCATACTCAAATAGTTATCTACTTTTGCTGTCCAAGAAGGTTTCAGTTCAGGTACAGTGATTCGCTGATAGGAATACCAGTTACGGATGGATACATCCGATGCTTCAGCATGTGCCTGAGATGGCAACACGCCGATGACTCCATGAACCATCAACATTCCGGCAGTAAGACCTGCAACGATGGGTCTGCCTGCTCTTCTTTTCCATTGCTTAGTCGTTTGACGTTTATGTCTATTGATCATAGATAATAATTCCTCCTGTTAAAAATGAGCCTGATATATAACTACATAAATATAACGAGCAGTGAGGCCGAATAGTTACCAAATTGTTAAATTATTCTAATAAAAAGTCAAAAAGCCGCCATAAGGCGACTTCCTGAATACGACATTATTTATGTGACAAGTTGCGCACGACAATTTTGTAACGCAGTCCCTGCTTTACTTTAATTCAATCTGGAATACATCACCGGCATCCCCACCAAAAACGATAAAACCACTTTTCGGGAGCTTCGTCGATTCCTGTTTAGTTGCTACAGAGAAGTCAACCATTTCACCTTTATCATTATACACTGCATAACCTCCGGTCTTCGGAGAATCCACCTTGATGGATTTGTTACCCGATCGGGCGTCGATCGCATACCACCGCGCTTGACCGTTTGCCGGAATAGTTGTAATTCCTTTTTTCCCACCAAAGATTGGAGTAATCGCATCCTCGGCAATGTATTCTTGCCCATCCTGGATCAAAATCTCGGCGCCATTCTTTGTGTAAAATTGCAGATCAAACGCGTCTCTTCCGTTCATTACAGGAATCTCGGCGATATTATCTGCGTTGTTTGCATCCATGATTTGTGTGCCATTAGCATAGCCATTTTGGGCATCAACAGACAGGTTCTTGATCAGCATCGATGGAAGCAGATAGAAGATCGACGTTATTTTTTCATCCAACGCGTAATATTTCGAGCCGTCACGAGCTGTCCATTTCTCTTTGGTTGTTGCGTCAAGCGCATTATGATCCAGTTTTTGATAATCATACGTGTTCATCACCGTCTGACCTATGCCGGGTAACGTTATAATCGCCTGAACTTTAACATACACCTTTTCATTACGTTCCTTCACAAAGCTAGCTTTTACACTGCCATCCGCACTTGTAAAATGTTCGTCACCTGTGTAGACATAGTTCTGCTCAGGAATAATTCCTCCCAGCAAGGCAGGCAGTTGCATCTCACCATCATTGATCTTTATATCCAATGTCTCTCCTACCTTACCATAGAGACCGGAGTACGCGCTTAATTCTGTTGGCATCTTCACTTTGACAGGTGGTGAGAATGTCTGATCAGGCTGAACATCGTTGATGATGCCCTGATCCTCCAGAACGTCCAGCAGCACTTTGCTGGCAAACATCTGATTGTAGACGGAAGATCCGCCAGAGGATAGGACCGCCATTGAAATATCATGTTCAGGTATAGTGATTAACACGGCATGGTACAACATGGTATCCCCGCCTTTGGCAAGCGCGGTAACCCCATAATCGCTGAAAGGTGCAAGCTCAACCGAATCCCACCCCAAGCCATAATTGATCGTATTTTGCTCATCAGATACCCATATGCCCTTCCGATATTCATGAGATTGCATGGCCTTCACAGCAGATTCGGACAGAATATCGGGTCGGTTCCCCATTAAAACCTCTCCGAATTGACTCAATTCTTCTGCGGTAGAGTACACCCCGCCTGTGCCGATAATGTTTGCATTTTCGGTAGGCATCGTCATCTCAAGTGTAGGCCAATAGGTTTCGGATAATTGCGCTCTGTCAAAGGAATCTAGTGGTGTCTTCGTTGATTCCAACTTCAACGGCTCGCTGATGTACTTGGCGATATATTCGCTGTAGCTTAACCCACTCACCCGTTCAACCAGGATTTCAAGCAATTGAAAACCGTCATTGGCGTAGACGGAGTATTCGCCAGGTTTGGATTTCAGTTTTTCGGACTGAAGTTTGAGCAATAGTTCATCATGATTGCGGCTGTCATTATCGTCAAACAACATGCTGTTTCCATAATGTGTTCCGTAAAGACCAGATGAATGATTCATCAACATGCGCGGTGTGATTTGCGTATATCGCGCATCTGCCATCTTAAAGTCCTTAATATACGAAGTAAGCGGCTCATCCAGATCTATTTTTCCGGAATCAACCAGCTTCATGGCGGCTGCCGTAACAACCATTTTACTAACCGAACCTATGCCATACATGCTATCCTCGTCTACTGGCTTCTGTGATGCCTTGTCGTGCAGTCCTACACTATCTGATAAAATGAATTCTCCTTCATCCATGATCGCATATTGCACACTGGTGACACCGTAGTTTTGCACCATCTGCGTGGCGATTTGCTCCGCCCGTGCCTCAATCGTACTGCTGTTATTCGCCTCTGCGCTGACATCTGTCAGCGGTGTAATGACAAGCACCGCTGTACATAAAAGACTAATTAATTTTTTCATCCCATGTCCTCCCTCAAATGTTCTTATGAATGAATTCATCATATCCGGGAAGAGACTGTTCGAACGCAAACGGACCCTGAATGGAAAAAAACAACCCCTGAACGGCAGGTTCAGGGATTGTCGGTGTGGAACGGAAGTACGACCATGTTGTTAAACTTCCGATGCTGATGCTCAATACTCATATGTCCACCATATTTCTCGCACATTCGCGATATATTGGTTAGACCGATGCCATGGTACTCCGGATTAGGCTTTTCACTTTTCAAGTCAACTATCGGTTGCTCAACATGATTCATAATTTGGATGACGAGTGCAGATGACGTCGAGTGAATGGCAATGAGGACATATCGATCCTCCGCTTGTCTAACCTTCTTGGAGGCTTCAATCGCGTTATCGAGCATGTTACCCAGCACCACACACAGATCATAGCGATCGATCTGGATATGTTGCGAGTGGAGCTGGATTTTGGTGTCGATTTTGATTCCATTTGCCTGTCCCATAGCCAGGGTATTCGTAACAAGAGCATCAATGACCAGATTGCCGGAATTCACCCGCTGATACGCACCTTCAATGGTATTTAATGTAGACTTGATATGATCCCCTGCCGCCGTCAGTTCGTTACGTTGGATGCATTCATCAATATACAGAAATTGCTGATTGATATCATGGATGATGGATTTAATGTTCTTGAAACTGTGAACGGTCTTCTCATAGTTGGCATCCTGGTAGTCCATCTGACGCTGTAACTGGTTATTTTCATGCGTGAGCTGTACCTTTTCCACCATATTATCGAATACATAAACAATGAACACGTTGAGAAAAAGAGAGCCTAATACAGAAAAGACGTAAAATATGTTTTTTTCACTATAGATGGAGGCCACATTGATCTGATAGATCGTAATGATCGGCACGATGAGAAACAGCAAATAATAACGATAGTGCACGGCAAAACTTCTACGTTTGGCGACTAGACGGACAACTTGAATAACAATGAACATGATGCTACAACCCAGTAACATCACCTTGGAGAGAATCCAGTGGTTATCTCCGTTGAACTGTTCCCATGAAATGAAATCTGTCGATTCCACAACTCCGAGAATATATACCGCTATCGTATTCGCCATAGTAATCAAGACCCCATACAGGATGGTGAAAACAAGCTTGATTTTGAACTCCACTTCATAGGACTGTGCCAGACTGAAGATTAATAGCAGAGCAACTGCAGTGGAAACGAGATCGGAGAAGGAAGATGCCAAATAAAAATAACCCAGCATCAAAAATACGATGAAATAGAAAACTCTCTGTGGCTTCCGCTTGGACTTACCCAGCACAGAATCAAAATAAAAATTCGCCTGAAATGCCATAAGTAAGGTGACAAAGATGATGGAAAGGATCATATATACATCCATATCACTGAATCCTCATAATCATGTATTTGGTGTAGGCATCCTTGACTTCTTTGACCTTGGATCGGCCTATAGGCAATTCGGTTCCATTTAACATAACGACTTGGGTACCGGAAAACTTCTGAACATGCATCAGGTTGATAATAATCGAGCGATGAATCTGTAAGAAACCATGGTCTTTCAAACCAGTAGCATAGCTGGATAAAATGCCTTTGGTCTCATGTACATTTTCCTGTGTCACAAAATTCAACTTGTTCTTGATTGTTAAACTTTTGACGACCTCAATCCAGAGAATATCATCATATTTCAGCAGCAGTTCATCATAGTCTGATTTGATTAGTACATACTTTTTGTCCAATGCCTGAAAATACTGACACAGCTTAATCATCTTTTCCTCGAAAACTTGCGGCTGGATGGGCTTGATCAGATATTGAAAGGTGATGACATCAAAGCTCTCCACCATATATTCCGGGTAACTCGTCAGAAACATAATCTGTACATCCAGAAACTTCATGTTTCTGATCTCTTTAGCGGTCTGAATCCCGTTCATTCCGCCCATCTCCACATCCAAGATGAGGATATTGAATGTATCCCCAACCTCTCTGTAGTGTGAGAGCAGTTGTTCACCAGATGTGAATAGGCTAATTTTAAAATCAAAATTGGTTTTTAGAGATAAGGAGACCAGCATGGATTTCACACGTTCTCGTTGCTGCTCCTCATCATCACAGATTGCAATATTGAACATGGGGAACATCCGCCTTTCATCGACATCGACTCTGAATTTCATTCTCGAATATACTATTTTAGCATAGGTTTCGGAGTCGAATTGGGATGAAATGCAATATTCCGACCCTAAAACGCAGATCAACAAAAAAAGTCGCCACATTGGCGACTCTTGAGCTTGAAACCTTTCCAGCCATTCCTATGAAAAGTCCGGTCTGTTATTCTGTTTTTTTGGGCATAGCATGGCGGTAATATCGTATTACCTTGCGATACATCGTCTTGTCCTTTAATTGATTGAATATATATGGGTCAGGTTTGACATTCACTTCAATAATCCAGGGTTTCAGACTGTGGTCAAGGCCGATATCTACACCGATTTGCTTTAGATACGGGTACTTTTTTTTCATATGACGAGCTATGCGCAGGCTAAGCTCATTCATCTCCTGAACCAGTTCATTCCTGCGTTTTGTGGATGCATGGGATTGTAGCAGCTTGTGAATATCCATCGGTGTACCACCACTATGATAATTGGTTACGATTTTCTTAGGATGACCCAGTCTGCCGATGATTCCGGTAGCTTCCCAATGTTTGGTCGGGCTTAGCTGTATCATGACTCGGATGTCAAAACGTCTGTTATTGTGCTTAAGCAGATGGATTCCTCTCTGAATCAGATAACTTCTTTTATTCACAAGACGAGTCAGACTGCTATAAAACGATTCAAAGCTGTCAAACGTCAGGCGTTTTTGCTCTATCTGATAGACAAAATGTTGATGACTGTCCATCTCGGCCTTAATAACACCCATCCCGAAAGTACCTCTCTCGGGTTTGACATAGACCATTTCATATTTGCTGATCATGGATTTCAGATTCGTTTTGTTATATTTCTGTGTGTCGGGGATAAACGGTTTAATTAATTCATTATTAATGATCAATTTTGTTTTTAACCACTTGCTTCTTAACGGCTGCAATTTATCAACTCCCATGTCGTAAACTCTCCCTTCAGCAACCGCATAATAGCCCGCTGTTTGATCAAGATCCTGCAAGCATTATATGTAATACCGATAAATGAACCCTCAACAAAAGCCCCTATTCGTAAAAATGTATATTTGCACATGCCCTGACCAAAACACTTTTGCACACATACCATATAATGAGTCATCACGATTTGTGCAAGGAGATGAGTAAATGTCCGTCTTGCCTGAAATCCGGTTGAATAATGCGCCTAAGATTGATGTTCTGATACCAGCGATCGAGAAAGATTTGGCTACCCTTCCCCTCGTCATTGATAACATTCGCCGTTATGTAAAACATCCCATTGGAAGCATATATATTGTTTCTCCGGTAAGCACCAAAATCAGAAAACTTTGTACCCTCAAAAACTGCATTTTTGTTAATGAGCGATCCGTCCTGCCTATAACCAAAAACGACATACACTACCAGTCCTCCCGATGGAATCGGTCAGGCTGGTTATATCAGCAGTTGCTCAAAATGAACGGAGATTCCATTGTGAAGGCAAAGTACTTTCTAGTCATGGATGCAGATACCGTACTGATTAAACCTCATTCATTTCTTGTAGAAGGCAAAACAGTATTTTACTGCCGTGACTGGAGCCAGCCGGAATATTTCAATACCTACCGCAAGTTGTTAGGCATGAAAGCTCCGCGCCCCCGCTCTTTTGTCACCCATTATATGCTGTTCGATAAATCAAAACTCGCTGCCTTAAAACAGAAAATTGAATCGGTTCATAAACTGCCATGGTACAAAGCGGTCATCTCCAATATCAATAAGAAAAAGCAGTTTGGTTTCTCCGAGTATGAAACGTATGCCAATTTTATGTATACGAAAAACCCAGGCAGCATGGTCCTTAGAAGTTCCAAGAATAAAAGTCTGAATGTGAACGCTTCTTCGTTAAAAGAGCAACAAATCCGCAAGCTGGCTCTTAAATATCGTTCTCTTTCCTTTCATAAACGGAAAATTTATAGTAAAGCTCCATGAGCTTAAGGAGGAAGCCCATGCATATCGTACTGCTGTGCGGCGGCTCTGGCAAAAGGCTCTGGCCGTTATCCAATGAGCTTCGCTCCAAGCTGTTCATAGATATACTTCCATCACCCGTTGGAGGTAGGGAATCCATGATCAGCAGAGTATGCCGCCAGCTTGACAGTTCATCCCTAACGGATTCAACGCTCATTATTTCACATCAGGATCAGGCTAATATTACGGCACGACATACTCAAGGCAAAATACCAGTCATTGGGGAACCTTATAAACGAGGCACTTTTACTGCGGCGGCCTTAGCAACGTTATATCTGCAATCCTTCCGCATGGCCAAAGATGACGATGTGATCTGTATCGCGCCAGCTGATGTGTTCGCAGGTGAAGATTTTTTCAGCAACTTCCAATTACTGCCGGATATATTGAAACATTCTCAAGCCGATATCGCTTTAATTGGGACAAGGCCTACACATGCTTCAGAACAGTATGGATACATCATGCCGGGTGGGGAAGAACGTAATGCTTATGCGGCCATAACACAATTTATAGAAAAACCCGAAGCCTCCATTGCTGAAACGCTGCTACAACGTGGGGCACTATGGAACTGCGGTGTGTACGCGTTCACCGTCGCGTTTATGATATCCCATATTAAAAAAATGGGGCTTCCGGTTCATTATGATCAATTGTTGTCCCTGTATGAAGCGTTGCCTGAACGCAGTTTTGACAAGCATGTTGCAGAAAAGGCGCAGCGGGCCGTAGTCCTGCCTTATAAGGGAGTATGGCAGGATATCGGAAGCTGGGATACGCTGTGCGCACAGTTAGATACCCATGTAATCGGACACGGTGAAATCTCGGGTTCTTCCTCCGATTCCTATATTATTAACGAGCTTCCCTACCCCATCCAAGTCATTGGCGTGCCAGGTATTATCGCTGCCGCAAGTCCGGATGGCATTCTCATTGCCAACAAAAATAATTCAAATGAAATTAAAGCGCAATTGGGTAACTTACCATTAAAACCGATGTATGGTGAAGCAACCTGGGGCAATTATCGTGTCATTGAAAGTACGTTAGAAGATGAGAATAGAACAGTAACCACATTAAACATAACGGTTCTACCGGGCAAACATATCGGGTTGAACTGGCATAGAACTGGGTGTAGAGCATGGACCGTGCTTGCAGGCAGTGGGCAAGTGCTTGTCAACGGAAAGGTCATGCAAGTGAGTATGGGCAATCAGTTTGCGATTACCAAGGAGAGTCTCTTTTCTATTCTGGCTGAAACCAGGATGGTGATCCTTGAGGTCCGGATCGGAGTAACAGAGGATAAAGACAACATACTTTTTGAAGAAGAAGATTGGAATGTAATCCTAAAAAGTGCAGGTTCATCTAAAGCTTAATGGGAAAATGAACCGATTCAATCTGCGTGTCTTATAGCCCCTTCCATTCGCGGAAGGGGCTCATTGGCATAATTAAGGGAAATTTGACACTTCTTCTCCCTATATCTTAGTTAACAACTTGCGAAGTTCCTCTACTTCCAGACGTGCAACTGGCTGGTAAGCGGAACTCTGTACATAACGCTGGAAGCTGTATAACAACTGTTTGCCCTCCAATGTAGTCATCAGACGCTCCAGATTCAGCGCTCCCATCAGCACTCTCCCCTTCCGGACCCGACACTCCATCAACAGGCCGAGCTTGTGGTTTCGCTCAAAATTGTCAATGGTCTGCACGATCGGATTCAAGTCTTTATCCAACTCATCCAAGATGATCGATGACGAGTTGGATACGATATTCCACCATGGATAGGTCGAGTAATCTTCCGTGACAAAATGTTCGAAGGCCGGATGATCCTGTTGAATTAACAAGCCCATTGTGCCCACAGGAACTTCTCTTTTCATATTCTCCGAGATGGATCGGAACATAGGGTAAGACCAGAAATCGGTGCTATAGAAACCTTGGATCGCGTGTTGAAGCTGATTGGGATTTGGGAAAAGCATGATATCCTCTCCCTGCTCTAGCAACGCCAGCGCCTGGTCCGAGAGTTCGGTAAATAGATTCAAAGCGTTCAGATCCACTCCCTGTTGACTTGGGTATATCCACAGGTCGTAAGATTTATGGATATCTGTGCCTGGAATAGACAGTCTCAGCTCCACTTTGGTCATATTGGAGAATTCAGGAATGCGAATGCTGAGATCCGCGACATTCACATAATGTTCTCCATGGGTCGCTGGCAGGTCTGCTTTCCCTTCTGTAAGGGTGGAATCCTCACCATGTAGCTCCCACTTCAGATGACGTCCGTCCAATGCCTGTCTGCGGAAGTAACTTAGTTCAATGCGTGCTTCGAACAATTCACCCGCTTGATAATTATATTTGGGGAATCTCGCCAACAACACAGCGTCGGAACAAAACGTTCTCCACTCCTCAGGTGTAATCATGCCTTTGGAATCCATGAATGCGTCCAGTACACCCACCAGCGCTGTTCCCTGACCACTGAAATCCTGGAGATCCAGCAGCTGGAACCCGGCTAGTTGCTGGGAACGAAAAGCCGCTTCCAGTTCTTCCTTGTAACAGGCAACCGCAAGCTTACCAGAAGCTCTGAAATAGGCTTCTGCCAGATGGCCCAGTCCTTTGGCTTCCAGACGCTCACGAAACACTTCGAAGTTCTTTGCTTTGAGAGAGCCCGTGTACTTGTTGATCTCCTCGAAATTGGGAAACGTGGCGTACTGTCCAATTTCATGCGAGATGATTGGTACGTGTGAGACAAGTTGGTCACTTCCAGCTTCGGCCTGCACTGTTTTGGAACCTGTCCCATACTGAATCTGAATCTCTTTGTCCCCAGTCTGACCAGAAGGGTCAGCATCGCTGCCTTGCTCAGGTACAATGTTTGAATCGTAATCTTTCAATGTATTTGGCAGGTCGGTCTGCACGTGACCGAGCGGAGCATCACACATCGCATATGAACCTCTGAACAGGCGCTCTTTGGAGAAACGAACCCCGCAGAAGAATTCACTTTCTTCCAGAATGTCCGGAACAAACTGAAAGTTATTGGAACCTTCGGTGTATAGATGACGATGATCATATGCTTTGTATGCCTTCAGGATCGAATTCAATCTGTCCTTGCTTCCCCATAGTTCATTCCCCATGGACATCATGACAAACGAAGGATGATTACCAAAAGCTCGCAGCATCGCAAATCCTTCGCTAATCAAGTAATCCTGCTCTGCTTGATTATGCCCATCCGATGATTCATCCGTAATGGTTCCCCAGAACGGAAGCTCAGGCTCCATGTAGATGCCGAGCAGATCCGCTGCAACAAAAGCAGCCTCCGGAGGACAACAGGTATGGAAACGGTAGTGATTGATGCCGTAGGATTTGGAGATAGCGAGAATACGAACCCATTCATCCACATCTGTTGGCGCGTATCCCGTGAGCGGAAAGATCAGACCATCATGTTTGCCTCGAAGAAACGTTTTGCGACCATTAATGGTGAATTTGTCTCCGGCAGCCCGGAATTCCCGTAATCCCGTCCATACTTCGGTGGAATCCAGCACTTCGCCATCCTGATCTTGCAGATGAATATGAAGTTGGTACAGGTTAGGTTCATCATCACTCCATAACATGGCATCTTCGCCAATCTTATACGTCAGCTGGATCTCTTGCGAATCCGGGGTGAATATCTGTTCCTCCGTCGTATGAACTGGATCTGCACTGACAGCAACAGCTGATACCACGATTCGTACTCCTTGCAGTTCACCGACAAGTGCTGCCTTAATGTCGAAAGATCTTGTTGCCAGAACGGGGTAAACTTGAACATTCTCCAGGAAAACACGCTCGAAAAATTGAAGTTCCAATTTCCCGGTGATCCCGTTCCAATTCGTCTGTGTGTCTTCGGATGTAAGGTGACCCCCTTTGGTTGGATAATTGGTATTGTCCACACGAATCGTAATTGTATGAATCCCAGCGGTTAGCCCTGCCTCAATCTCGTAACGGTGAGGTGTGTTCAGACTATTTTGTATTCCGTACTCCACCCCATCGATCCAAGCTGTGGTTACTCGTGTTCGTTCCAGATGCAAGAAGCAACATTTTCCAGCCAAGTGTTCGGGAATTTCAATCTCTCGTGAAAACCAGGCATAACCCTCAAATAAGTACTCATCCGTCAGCGCACCGATTAACACCTTCTCGTTTTTCTTGCCCTTGGCCGCATGAGATGTAGTATTTGGCAATGTAATAACGTCTGAGAAATTCAGACCACGTTCCACCTTATGTTCATCGAGTTGAAGTTTCCATATACCTTCCAGATTTATTGCAGCTATCATGATAGTGTCCCCTTTTAGATTCATATAATCGTTAAAAGTAATCGCTTCCAATAAACAGAAATCGTTTTCGGAAATCATACCTGTATTATAAACTCGATTGACGCCCTTCGCATAGGTCATTTACAAATAAAAAAAGTCGCCAATGCTGGCGACATCTTATGGATACATATCCTGTATCCTGAACAATTTTAAAATATGGTGGGAACCATGCCCCCGTCCATCCGGATGGGAGAACCTCTGAAGGCTGAAGCATATGGGCTGCATACAAATGCAGCGAGTCTGCCTATTTCACTTGGCTTGATGAATCGCTGTAATTCGGACTGTGGCAGATTACTCTTCATAAAGTCTTTCTCTTTTTCCTCGAAAGTCAGTGCCTCATTAGGGTATATGCCCTCAATGATTTTTTGTACGTTTTCGGACAGTGTTGGACCTGGCAGGATTGTATTGATCGTAACCTCGGTCCCTGCTGTCAGTTTGGACAAACTTTTGGATAATGACAGCAGCATTGACTTGGTCATGCAATACTGGGGCATCTGACCTGAAGGCATAAGGGCTTCTTCACTTGCGATGAAAATAATACGCCCGTCATTGTTCTTCACCATTTTAGGTAAATAAAATTGAGACAAGCCATTGGCAGCGAGTACATTAATACGGAAATATTTCTCCCACACTTCATCGTTCACGTCTTCATAACTCATGATTTCATATATCCCCATACTATTGATTAATATATCAACTTCAGGAAATTTCTCGAATAAAGCTTGGCGTTGCGCCAGATCCACAAGATCAGCGGTAGCCTTTTGCGGAGAGGTTTCCGGAAAAGTGGACTTGATTTCGCGAACGGTTTGTTCTACCTCTTCATCATTACGTCCATTAATCAGAACATGAACACCTTCTCGAGCGAGTTCTATAGCAATCGCTTTGCCGATCCCTTTTGTTGATCCTGTAACTAAGGCTGTTTTCTCTTTTAGTCCCATATCCATCCTGCATTTCTCCTTCATGATTACAACTATCCGGCTTCTTCTTCTGGACATTGCCAATAGCTTCACGCACCGGATAGGTATAATATTACGCAGTCTGAAGGACCTAGTAACTAGCATTTTGCGCCAGAGTTATTGCCTTACACGCCAATTTGAAGGTGTATCCCCTTCCCAGGTCTTGAAAGCACGATAGAACGAATTCTGGTCTTCATATCCAACCAGAAATGCCACTTCTTTGATATCGAGCGAAGGATCTGCCAAGTACTCCCGGGCTTGCTCACGTCTGGCTTCGGTTAATAATTGCTTGAAGTTTGTGTTCTCTTCCGTCAGTCGCCGCTGCAAGGTACGATCACTCATACGAAGCTCTTTGGCGACCGTCTGGATGTCAGGGCGCTTTCCTGTGAGGCTGCGTTTCATGATCCATTTGACTACTTCAGTAACGGAACGATTGCTCTCTTGTTCGTCCAGCGACCGATCCAGAGCCGGGGTCAGAATCTCAAGTAACTCCTCGTTATACGATAGAAAGGGAAGACTCAGATCTTTCCGTTCTATCGTCAGCCGATTAGAGTTGGAATTCGTATCGACTCGACAGCCGAAGTAAGCCTCAAGGGTGGCTACGTCACCCATCGGTTGGGAGAGCTCAACCCGTTTTGCAGTGACAGGCTGTCCTGTGCCCCTCCGTCCAAGTTCGATTAGAAATGCCAGCGTAATACCGACCAGTAATGGCGGACCTTGTTGACCCTTATGTAACCATTCGAGTTCAATGATACATTCCTCCCCTGCTTCGGTAATCTGCAAACTTTCGGGAGGACACATTTGCTTGTAACGGGCCATTCGATTCAACGCATCACGATAATCACGAGCATGGTACATCGCCAGAACAGGCGGAGGATACTTCGATATCTCATATCCGGTTGCAAGTTTGACGATGCCCTCGGCAGTGTCCCCAATGAGATCAGAGTAGGCCTGCCAGATTGCAAAGTACTGAGATTGGGTTACTACAGGTTTATTTATTGTCTCAAGAGATAGTTGTGCTGTACGAGCGATGTCGTCAGCATCAATCCCTAATTGATGTAATCCAGCCCAAAAGCCTGGATGAACCTTAATTCGATCATTCGGTTGAGGTTGCACGTATACAGACTCCTTTAACTTGCTCCATTTTTATTCTGATTTCTAATTATAGAATGGATGCACCTATTTTTGAATCTTACCTCAGCAAGCCATTTCCAGGTAATACGAAAACACGACTAACCATGAATGGTCAGTCGTGTTCAAGTCAATCATTTAATATATTATGAAAAAATGTACATTTGTTTGCCATTTTTACAATGTCAACTACTCGTTCAACGCAGTTTTGATCAGGGCATTCACCCGTGAGTTAAACAGCAGACCGATATGGGATACGAGGGAAACCGAAACGTTGTTCGCCCCGTTCAACCGGGAAAGTACCGGGGACACAATCGTGTCACTGGTGGAATAGATCGAAGTCACCTTTATTCCACTTGGAGCTGTCGTTGTGGTCAATCGATTAGCCCCGCCAAGGGTAATCAACTTATCCACTTTGGAAGCGCCTCCACGGTTAAGTATGTAATAGAGACTATTAGCTCCACCCATGCTATGAGCTATAATATTCACTTTCGTGTGACCCGTTTGGTTTAGAACATCATCTACGAATCGACTAATTGCTGCGGAGTTCAACAGCTGATTTCCTTGTTTGCTAGGAAGGTCAATCGCAAATAATTCGTCTCTTGTCCACCCTTGGCTACGCAAATAACTCTCAATTGCTGTAAAATTGCTATCTGAACCGGTCAATCCATGTACCAATACAATAGGTGTACGCGCCGTAGCTGCAGAAGCCTTTGAACTCGATCCTATTCCAGTTATTGATAAGGCAAGGATCATACTCATGAATACAGCAAGTATTAATTTGGTCTTTTTCACTTCATTCACTCTCCTGTAAAATGTTTTATATTCCATATATTACAATCTAACATATGGAATATAAATGAATCTTTAGTCTCATTTTTACAAGAATGTCTAAAGCATACTACAACTAACATGATTACAACTTTATCAAACTCTAGTTCTCTACTTCTTATCCTTCAACGATATCTGCACGTAGTTCCGTTGCAATCTCAATCATTTTGGGTACAATAGCTTCGTTAGAAATAGCTACATACAGATCCCCCATGTACAAACGAAAAGCAATCTGTGCACCCTCAAGGTCCCACATAAAAAAGTCCCCCTCGATGGTCATGGTGCTTTCAGCTCCTACAATGTTAAGAACCGGTGAATAGGTAAAATCGGGTTGGGATTCAAAGTAAAGTTTGCACTCTTCCAGCGAAATGGATTGTTCGGCATTACTATCTTGCATGGATCGGGTAATTCGAAAACGTTGATTCATTGATTTGCCTCCAAAACTTTATTAATATATACATGTTGCACAGCATTATATTTTCTCATTTCCGTCTTCCACTGTCAAAACCATACATGATCGATTCTTCGAATTCATATATACTGAATACAGTGCACAACGAATTTCTACAATCAGGAGGAGTCAAATCAATATGTTGAAAACAGAATTCATTGATGTACTATCCATTGTCTCACATAAATTATATGATTCGGCTGCTAACGTTATGGACACGGCAAGCAGATTAATTCCTGCAAATACGTTTTGTATTGCCCAGTTGGATCATCTATCCACCAAAGTTCTGAACGTATATAATCGCGACAAACTAATCCTGGGTGAAGGGCTGGTCGTTGATAACGCCGAGTCATACTGTGCACTTGTGACAGAACATACCCAAGGTCCGTTGGTGATCAATAATAATCTGACTCATCCATTAACCAGACATATGGACGCAACCGAATTCGTAGGTGGCTGCTCATTTGTCGGTGTGCCTATACATAATGAGAACGGAGAAATTTACGGCTCCCTTTGCTCATTTGATCAGGATTTCTATTCCTATCAACAAAAGGACGTGGATCTGCTTCTCTCCTTATCTTCATTTTTCACGAGTCTTCTTGAGATGGAAACAACTCTGCAACAGTTAAAACAGGCGGAAGAGACCGCTGCAAAAGTGCTTGAAGAAAAGAAAAATCTGCTCGCCGTTCTCAGCCACGAAATCCGGACGCCAATGAATGGTGTTCTTGCCATGGCCAATCTGTTGCAATCGACCAGGCTGAGTGAAGATCAATCGTTATATGTTAATGTCATTGAGTCAAGTGGTGCCAGCCTTCTGTCGATGATGGATCAAATTCTGGACTACTCCAAAGCAGAAGCTGGTGCGATCTCTCTGGAGATCAAACCCTATAGTGTCACTGAAACAGTAGAACATGTATTACAATTATTCTCTTCTGAAGCACAGAAAAAAGGAATTAAGTTGTACGCAGAATATAATATTAATGATCATCTGATGCTTATGGGCGATCAACACAAAGTTCGTCAGATTCTCATTAATCTTGTTGGGAATGCGCTTAAATTTACGGAGAAAGGTGAAGTATGTATCTCTACTGAGGTATCTGCTGATACAGAAGGTACTCTCCATGCATCCTACGAAATAAAGGATACGGGCATCGGCATCCCGCAGGATCGCCAGGATCTCTTGTTCAAATCCTACTCCCAGATTCATGGTAATTCAGGAAAGTATGGCGGAGCGGGGCTGGGCCTGTCCATCTGTAAACAACTCGCAGAATTAATGGGTGGCGTTGTATGGCTTAAAGATTCCAGTGATTTGGGCAGTCAGTTTGTCTTTAATATTTCCAGCACTGCACCCACCGTCCATGCGAATATCTGAATAATGAATATATTATTCTATCTGAGTAAGATAGGAGGTATATTCATTGACGCAATTTCTAGATGCACGGACATCCCAAAATGCCGCCTTGTTTAATTCCATCTCCATACCGATTCCAGTGATTTTAACGCCCCAATTATTCGGCCAGATTGGTCTCATAACCGCTGGAGCCGGAACCAATCTAAGAGTTTCATTAAAAGGAACCATCACGGTTCAATTGCCGCGTGCACTTTTTATAGTGAGAATTACTGTTGTAAGAGGAACAATCGCAACCGATCCAATCGTATACTCCGGAGACCACACATATGGTCTGAGTGGTCTGCTTAACCCTGAAGTGATTGTCTTCTCTGCCACTGACTATAACCCACCGCTCATGCCCCAATTAACGTACACCGCATTTATCAGCACAAACCTGCTCGGGACTGCACGCGTGGGGCCCGAGAGTTTCGACGGGTATGTCGTTTCAGATTAAAAAATACGTATAACCCCATACCTCTAATCGGTTGCCCATAAGATTAGAGGTATGGGGTTATTTATAGGATTAACATAACTATTTTTAGAGAGAGCTATTAATCAGAAACAACAAATCCATCGAAATTCTCAGGACCAACACGGATTGTTCCCAGCAAGTTGGAGCTTACAAAAGCTGTGTAGGTTAATTGTGGTAAAATCGGTGGATTAAAATCATTACCCGAGAATGTGATTACTTGTGGTGCCAGTACACTTAAATCAAATGTGGATGTAGCAGAATAAATAACCGGGTCCGTTGCTAAGGTACCTCTTACAACGGTAATCGTTATTCCCGCAAGAGCTAAAGGTAATTGTACAGAAACCGTCCCTTTAAATTGAACTCTGGGATTTGCTCCTGCTCCGGCAGTTTGCAGACCGATTTGTCCAAAGAGCTGTGGAGTGTTCAGGACTAATATTGGAATAGCTATTGAGTTGGCCAAACTGGCATTTTGAGATGTTCTTGCATCCAGAAATGTGCTCATCAATCTACCTCCTAATGTTGGGATAGGATAGTATATTCGTAGCGTACTATTGTGTTTGGACTTCTTATCATTCGCTCAACAGAGTTTAATTTAATTTCACTATGGTCGGGAAGAATCTATTAAACAGCAATATGGTATATGTGACTATATTCCAGACTCTTATATTGGAACGATATGAAAATTTTGTTATGATACATATGCTAGATTACTAGATATTGTTATAAAACATGATTCTATTATTATGTACAAAGTTGGAGGAGACATACGATGCTTATTAAACGTGTAGGAAAAATCGCCGCGGTTACTGTAATTGCTCTCTCTATCCTTGGAAGTACTTCCAATCTCGGTGGAGCCTATGCTGCCCCGGCCATTTCAGTACACTTGGATGATATTCCCCTGAAATTTGATGCAGCTCCACGTATTGATAAAGGTGTTACTTACGTTCCGTTCCGGACGGTCGGGGAAGCCCTAGGTATTGATATTACCTGGAACAGCAAATCACAGACTGTAAAAGCGACGAACACTGTGAAAGGACAAACTACCGAGGTACTATTACAAGTTGGCAGTACCATAGCGACCGTAAATGGAAAAAAAGTTACACTTGCTGCAGCACCCGTTCAACGGGAGGGACGCGTACTTATCCCACTAAGTTCGTTCAGTAACCAATTCGGTGTACAAGTAAGCTGGAATCAGGCAACGAAGACGGTCTCCCTTGTCTCCCCACAACGCGAGATGCACTTGAGAGCCTTCTATGCGTTGCAGTCCTTTCAAGAAAAGGACCTTATTACTTCCATGAATTCCGTAGCCTTTGGCTGGAGCCGCATTGATCGTGAAGGTCAGTTTACGCTCCAAGGGGATGAATACCGTCTCCCTGCTGCTGCTGGTGATATTACACCGCAGTCCATCGTTGCTGACGCAGCAGATCAGAAGATCCAACCGCAGCTCATGGTATATGCCTTGGATGGAAACGGCGAACTGACCAAAGTTCTGAGCGACAGCAGTCTGCGGCAGAAATCGATTGAAGGTATAACTGTTGCTGTCGCAGAGCATGGTTTTGGCGGAGTTGTTCTGGACTTTGAAGGACTGGGCTTTAAGCTGGATGCGGCAGAACAACAGAAGCTGCTCAATGTTTACGTGAAGCAACTAAAGAGTTCCTTGCCACAGGACACAGCTTTATCTCTGGCGGTACCGCCGCTAAATAGTGCTTATAAAGGTTATGATTACAAGACACTTGCCTCTATTGCAGATGATCTTATTATTATGGCCTATCAGTATAATCCGGTTGGCACCAAATCTCAGGTACCTGAGCCAAATAGTCTTGTAGATCAGGCAATTCAATTAGCCATACAGGCCGGTGTCCCGAAGAGCAAACTTCTGCTCGGTATCAGTCTAAGCAGTGAAACGCCGTCCTCTGTTGATGATAAGCTGGGTCTCGCCAAACGTTATGACCTCAAAGGAGCCGCATTCTGGCGTCTGGGTCTGTTCCGTTCCTACAATACGAAAATGGAAGATGCCGTGAATGCTTCTGTAATCAAAGAGTAAAATTCTGACTGGATGCAGTTCACTTAATAAAAGAAGGACCACGCGTCTGGTACTCAGAGCTTGGCCCTTCTTTTTCCCATCATCTCACTTCATAAATTTATCCACACTTCCAAATACAAGCTTCACAAACTGGGTAGGACCAGGCAAACGGGGCTGAAAGAGAAGAATGATCCCAATTACTGCTGCCACTGCAGTAAATCCCGCGCTCACTATTCTGGCTCGCTTCTCTTTGCTGCTCTTCCACTCTCCATACACTATCGCAGTCGCCAGCATCAAAATACCAAGGATTGAGCCTAGTTTCATGCAATCACCTCTCTTCTCAGGCTTGTACAGGAGCCGATTCTGTTCAACTTTCGTCCTCATTAGGTATCCCCTGTGGTCCTGTTGATTTTCCGGTACGTACTACATGTGCATCTACGTTGACTTGCACGTCCAAATCAGGATAGATGGCTTCCCAGTTCTTCTCCTGCGCTTTCCATTGATTCGGATAATATCTGCGGAATTCAACTGCGAATTTGAAGAAGTCGGAGCGCAGCTCTTTCTGGGACATATCTAAAGCATCATGAGCCAAAGATGTGAGCTTAGCCGACCATTCCTTTTCCAGTTTAGTTAATACAGCAGGATCAGTCAGATTGGCATCTGTCGTATTTAATACCACTTCTCCCCTGGTCTGGATATCGACCTTCATACTCCACTGTTGGTTTACGATTCGCGGCTTCAAGGAGGTTTTATTTTCAATGAGTCTTATCGAGAAAGAACCCTTTAACGGCTCAAACTCAACAGGCATGATAATGTTGTTCAGTTCTTTTGCAAGTAGTAATACACCTACGCTTAGTGGTTCTTTGACCGTCTTGACATAACGATCCTTCTTATACATACTCAGACCTTTCACATATGGCGTAGTTGTCAGTTTATCCTGATCGGGCTCCGGGGGTAAGATTAACATGCGAGACAAAATGGCGGAACTGCTCGGACCTTCAATAGATTTAGCCAGTTCAAGGGCAGTAACACGTGTACCTAACTTCAAATTGGCCATCTCACGCAACGATTCAGCAGAACTTCGCTCCAGTGGATCAAGTAATGCAAGGATATCTTTCGCAGCCTTTTCGCTGGAAAAGACATATGCATGCTCCCTGAACTGAGGGTAACGCAGGAAGAAATCGATGTACTCGCGAATACCACGTTTGCCGGCTTGCTCACTAATGATTATGACTTCGCAGTGGCCCCAGAACATATTCCGGGGAACTTTACGTTGTAACCGATTCAATGCCTCGGCAATTGTACGTCCTTCCGCTGTTCGAATCATTGTTACCCCACTTGGACTGCCTCCACTCCCACTGCTATCTCCTGCACTCGCCTTTCGCGGAATGAAAATCTGTGAAGTCAATTGTACTTTGCCATCTTCATAATCTATCCCTGTAGCCAGCACGATAGCCAAATCGTTAATCTCGATACGATCCCAGCATCCACTCAAAAGCACACAACACAATATTGGCATTAGTAGTACTCTATATATTCGCAAGTGCTCCTCCCCCATCAATCAGGTGTTCGCTCGATTCTTCCGAAAATGTGCCCACCCTTTTTTCAGCCATGCGACACCGTAGATCATAGCCGGAAGGATTAATAAAATGCTGATCGTATACAAGTTGGCTGAAGCGCTAACCAAACTGGAAATACCGGATCCACCCGACACAACCCAGTAAGCAAATACCATGCACAGGAACGAAAGTGGACCAACCACAGGTTTGTAGTCCCGCAAACCAAACCATTCCGCGGTTGATGTAGCAAAGATATATAGAAAAACGGAGATTTTAACGAAAATACCGAAAATCCAGATGGCAATAATAAGGGATTCGATATGTTGCAAAAAGTCCGCAATGGTTATGTATCTTGCTGCGATCATGACCGGAAATACAAATGTATCCGTCAAATCACCAATTAAAAACAGGCAAAACAGATTGGTAACTGTCATTGCAGTTGTTGTAAACACAAGGGAACCCAGCATGACCCGGGTTATTCGTTTTTTTTCATTCACATAAGGTAGCAGAAAAGCCAACACGATATATTCACTAAACCATGCAGCAGGTGCAGCCGCCCCCGTTATAATGGGAATTGGACCCTTCTCCATAAAAGGAAACAGCTCGGCAGGATTCAGTTCACCAATCAACAATATAAAGATCAAAGCCAGCAGAACGATCAGCAGGGTAACAAACACCTGAGCGGTTCGTCCGACAACTTCAATCCCGAGTCTGACATTAATCGCACATACAACAACCATCGTACCCATCACAACAAACAAAGGTGTACGCGGAAGTGCATTATTGACAATGAATTCACCGTATTCCCGAATAATCAAGCCCGTCAGGTGGGGCAAGAAAGCGATATATATCAGACCGAATAACTTGCCCGGAATCCGACCAATAATCAATACACTGGATTGAATGAGTGTTTTTCCAGGGTACAGACGATCAAGTCCAACGGAAATACCAATGGCAGCCAATCCAACAATAGAACCTATAATTGGAGTCATCCACATGTCATGTCCTGCATAGTGCATTGTAATTCCAGGCACAGACAGGATAGCCGTCGCGAGAATGGCGGGAAAGACCATAAATGCCAATTGAGTCACCGATATTTTCCCTTTGTCAGTCAACATATGTAATCCCGCTCCCTTGTTTGCTTGAATGTAGATTGTTCTAGTGTGGTTTGTTCCTTGGGGATGGACGCCACCATACATCCTTAAGTTCCTTAGCCATCGTAGGTGCTACCGGTGAGAGATAAGGTGTTCCAAATGAACGAAGACTGCTTAGATGAATGACAACCAAGATGACTCCCAGCATGACACCCGTGAGTCCCAGCGTTCCCGCCAGAAACATCATGGGAAAACGTAGTAGACGGGTCGCGATGCTGGCAGCATAGCGAGGTATCATGAAAGAAGCGATACCGGTAATCGCGACAATGATAATCATGGGGGCTGAGACAATTCCGGCACTCGTCGCCGCTTGCCCAATAATTAAGGCTCCCACGATACTGACCGCTGATCCGACCTGCTTGGGCAATCGGACGCCAGCCTCACGTAATGCTTCAAAGGCAATTTCCATAATGAGCGCTTCCACCAGTGCTGGAAAAGGGATCTCTTCTCTCGCCCGAGCAATACTGAGAAGCAATACGGTAGGAATCATCTCCTGATGAAACGTCGTAATCGCTACATAAGCCGATGGAAGCAGCATGGATAAAACAAAAAAAATGTATCGCAGCCAGCGTACAAAAACACTCATGAACACATTTTGATAATAATCTTCGGGGGATTGTAACATGGAAAAAATGGTCACTGGCGCGATAAGGGTAAACGGTGTTCCGTCAACGAGAATAGCAAAACGACCTTCCAGCAAGTTGGATACGACAACATCCGGGCGCTCTGTGGCAATCATCTGTGGAAATGGTGAATATCGCTGATCGACAATGCCTTCTTCAATGTACTGACTCTCCAGTACGTCTCGGAGCTTTAAATCGCCAAGTCGTGTCTCCACTTCCTTAACAAGTTTGGGGTCAATAATCCCCTCCATGTATACAAGTGAAATACTGGTGTTTGTACGATCTCCCATGTTACGTGTATGAATCTTCAATGCAGGTGTCTTGAGACGTTTGCGCAGTAAAGACATATTCATGGTCAACGACTCTGTGAACCCATCCCGTGCACCACGCACGGTCGATTCAGCTAACGGTTCTTCTGTTGAACGATTTGCAGCTTGGTATAAAGGGTATGTTGTTCCGCCTATTGAACCGTCCAGCAGTAACAGGGCCTCCCCCTCAAATATGGCCTGTACTGCCTGAGTAGTCGTTTCAACTTGCTTAACAGAAGCTAGGGGAACTTGCGCAGCTTCGATCCCCGTTTCCTGAAGGGGTGTTAGTACCTGTCGTTCCAGCCGCTCCGTATCGCATACACCAACACAATATACGCATAACGCTGATGTAAGACACGCGGTTTGGAATGTATGAAATACAACGTCCGAGCAACCCGCAAAAACGGAGCGTAACATTTCTTGATCAATAACAAGTTGTCCGGTTAATGGCAGGTCCTGTTGTGTTATCGCTGATGTGTCCATGACGCCTCCCCTTTCCGTAAACGCTCCGTCCAGATATTCTCAGTTAAAGGTATCCTTTACTTATCAGATGGGATATATACGCAAAATATAGAATGCCAAAAAAGCCGCCCTCATGAGCGACTCTGATGATATAAAACGCTATTCATTCCTATGAATTCGTTGATCTTGCTCTTTGCAATTCCCTATTTTCTATTGATCACTATCCTTTCACAGCACCCAAAGCAACACTCCCAATAATCTGTTTGGAAAATACAGAGAATACAATAATAATAGGCAGGATTGAGATCGCTACACCCAAATACAAGAGCCCATAATCCATCCCATAGTACCCCTGCACTAGCGCAACCAATACTGGAAGCGGATATTTATCCAGGGAGAAAAATAACACCAGCGGTGTCAGGAAATTATTCCAAGATCCGATAAACGTGAATATGCCAAGGGCGGCGATCGCCGGTCCCAGAATAGGCAGTACAATCTGATTGAACGTCCGGAACTCACCGGCACTGTCCACCCGCGCAGATTCAATAATCTCATCCGGGATGCTGCTCTCCATGAACTGCTTGATAAAAAATACATTAAACGCGTTAGCCGCAGCAGGCAAAATAATGGCGGCATAACTATCCAGAAGGCCCATCATGCTGAATAGTCGATATACACCAATAAGAGCCAGTTGACCCGGTACCATCATGGTTGCTAACAGAAACAGGAACAACCCGTTTCGTCCTTTGAATTTAAATTTGGCAAATCCATACGCAGTTAAGGCCCCAATATACAGAGATAATACGGTTGATGTTCCGGCAATAAATATGCTGTTGGCAAACCCACGCCATATGTTAATTTTGGATACCATGTTCATATAGTTATCAACCAAGAATGAGCCCGGGAGAAATGTAAACGTCGAAGCAATCGTTGCATTATTATGTGTTGAATAGATGAGCATCAGATAGAATGGAATAATACAAAGCACGGCTAGACCGACCAGTAACAAATAGATGATGATCTTGCCAACCGTCAGTCGCCTTGTGCTGGCATAATGCTGAATCGCTGCATTTGGTTGTTCCATTGATTTCGCAGTTTGCATGAAGAACTCCCCTCCCTATGAACGGCTCTTGCGCTTGGTCATGATGAAGGATGCAACAGACAACAATATGATAATGATGAACAGGCAAAATGCTATGGCAGCGCCGTAACCAAAACGCGTGCTCTGAAATGCTACATTATAGAGATACATAATACTGGTCATGGCTGCCCGGTCAGGACCGCCATTTCCATTGGTCAGTGTAAATGGCTGATCGAATATCTGGATGCCCCCAATAATGGATGTAATCATCTGAAACAAAATAATTGGACGGAGCATCGGCACGATAATATGGATGAAAATATGTTTCTTTTTCGCGCCATCCATCTGGGCAGCCTCCAGCAGAGAAGGATCAATGCCCTGAAGACCAGCTAAGTAGATGACCATGGAATAGCCAAAGTATTGAAAAAACAAAATGGATGATACAATCAGACGCATAAACCAGGGATCATTTTTCCAGTTAATTGGATCTTGTATTATGCCGGTCTGCACCAAAAAATGATTTAGTCCGCCAGACTGCCAGTCAAAAATCAAGCTGACAAGTAGTCCAAGTGATGCCGCCGTAACGATGTTGGGAAAAAAGTATACGGCTCTGAAAAAGTCCCGTCCTTTGAGCAGCTTATCATTCAAGATAAAAGCCAACACAAGTGAGATTGTGAGCTGCGGAACTACAGATACGCCCCAGATGAATAACGTATTAAACAAGGTTTTGTAGAACAACGGGTCTTGTAATACGGCAACGTAGTTACCGATCCCTACAAAATCAGGTGTCGTGATCCCATCAAAGTTGGTGAAACTGATGTAGAGGGAATATAAAATGGGATACAGCCCAAAAGTGGTGAAAATAATAAAAAACGGAGCAATGAAGTAGTAGCCGTAATGGTCCTTGCGAATCGTTTTGGCAAACATGTTCTATCCCCCCAGTTATCATCGGATGTGTATATTCATTCGCTTACTTCTAGGGCGTGTCTGAAAACTCCGAAGGAAGCAGATTTTGCCGAATTTTCGTTCCAAGCAAGGAAGTTTTCCGCAGGCGTGCCGGGGCACGTCAAGGGAAAGTGACACAGCATGGGGCGAAAAGGCGGTAAAAGATGCACTTCAGCGAGTTTTGAGACACGTCCTAAGCTAATCCACTTCCAGCTCCGGAAATCTCAAGGTGACATCACGTTTGATTCGCTTTACGACTTCTTCCTTGGTCTGAATGTCCTTGTTGAGATATAACTGGAGTACAATCTTGTAGATATCATTGTTAATCGTGGCATCATATTTGGTGCGTTCGTATACTGGTACCCGTTTTGCAGCCTCCGAGAAAAACTCGAAATGCTTCTGTCCTCCTAGATAGGACGATGAGAGAGACGGGGCAAGTTCATCATTCACAACCATGTTACTGGTGAAATAATCCTGCTCTTTCGCTAACTCGGACAGAAAGTCGTGGTCAAAATTATAAAACTCAATAAACTTCCAGGCCAGATCCTTTTTGTCACTTTTACTATACATCGCTATATACGTTCCGCCTGCACTAAACGCTGACGGTCCCTGAGCCAAGCCCCACATGCCTTCGGTATCCGGGGCGTTTGCCTTGAACGTGTATTGCAGTGCCCAGGTTGCCCCGGGATAAAACATGACCTCTCCTTTTTGCATGGATGCAGCGTAACCGGCACTTCCATCTTCATACTCGGCAAGTACATTCCGCTCACGTGCTTCACGTACAAGATCGAGCACTTCCAAGTAAGTTGGATCGATGACGAGCTTGCCGTCCTTCACCCAAGGAATCCCATCATATGAATTCGATATAGCATTCCAATTTGCCAATGCATGTACTTTATTCCCGCTAAGTTGCTGTACCTTCTCTCCAATCTCGAAGATCTTCTCCCATGTATCGATCTGTGAACCCACCTTCTCAGGATCATCGGTGCCCAGATATTTCTTCGCCAAATCCCGACGATAGTAGATGCCCCCTGGTGTTCCCTGATAACCTATTGCCCTGACATTTCCTGCACTATCCTTTTCATTGGCCTGTACAAAAGCATATTGTTCCTGAATAAGTTCATTGGCGTTATACGGCGAAGCGGATAGATTCTCCAGATATGGAACGTCAATCAGTTCTCGAATATTCGCATTTTCAATCATAAATACATCTGGAGCCTTCGAGGTTGTCTGTAGCGCAGATTTCAGCTTGGTAATATAGAAATTACCGGGGATGTTGACAAAGTTCACTTTGATGTCAGGATATTTCTGTTCGAATTTCTCGATGGCGTACCCTGCTTCATCCGTAAAACTCCACACGGTAATCTCCTGTTGTTTGGTTTGATTTGATGGACTGAACTGACAACCAGCTAACAACATCGCTGCACATACAAATACAATAGTTGGCTTAAACCACTTCTTCATAGGCCCCCTCCTTCAAAAAGGAAACGCTTACAATTTATTAGAGTATATTGATTTTGGAGAGGGCTTTCTCCACAAATATTGTGCATTACCCTCCATATTTTGTGATATTTGTACGATGTTTCTTACGAAATTCGGAGGGTGTGCAGTCATTATATTTTTTGAAAAGACGATTATAGGAGTTAACATTGTTAAATCCATGTCCGATCGCAATCTCCAGAATCGTATCCTGACGGAACAATAAAGCCCACTCGGATTTGATAATTCGAAAATGATTCAAGTATTCCATCAGTGTTACTCCCTTGATCTCTTTGAACAGCTTGCAGACATGGAACTTGCTGAATTTAATATGTTCCGCCACCTGTTCCAGCTTAATGGGCTCAGCATAGTGCTCCTCCAGGTATTCACAGACCGATTCAAGGAATTCAAATTTTTTGGAAGAAGTACATGCCCATCCTGAAGATGAAGATTCATCGGTGGTAACCGGTACTTTGGTACGTAATAAAAGTATGATGAGATCATACAACCTGGATACCATTAACCATCGGTATCCCGGCTTCTGATTTTTCTTCTCGGTAATGATGTCATCTATATATTGAGTCAGATTGCTCTGACTTCCCGTATTCGAGGGAATAACTGTTGTTTTGTTGAAAAGTTGTCCGAGATCCTGAATTTCGGCTTCGGTTGTGAAACTTCCCGTTAACAATTCGAGTCGGAACAAAATAATGGTCAAATGTTCGGTTCCCGGCAAGAAGCAGTGAACATCCCCTGGTTTGATCAGCAGCACATCCCCTTTTTCCAACTCACACACGTGGTCGTTCACGCCAATTTTGGCGCTCTTTCCATTGACGAGAACCAGTTCAACCTCATCATGCCAGTGTGCAGCATAATTGAACTGATTTCCTGTATGAATTACCCGAATGGGAAAACCTTCTTGCATATGGCCTGTCTCCAAAAAAGTGGGTACGCCCATCGTATCAACCTCCAATTATTTCCAACAAAAAACACTCCTCGTCTTTATATTATGCATAAATGGCTACTCTCCTTTCTTTTTAAGTATTTAAAATTCTATAGAATGCAAAAAAAACTCCTCAACTCAGGTTGAGGAGCCGAACAGAATCACGTTCCACGCATTGGATGTCCAGTGTATATAACGTCTCTACGATCTCTCCGTTCAGCAGTTGGAAGAGAACATGACCTGCAAGCTGGCCTGCATCCCTCTTCGGCTGACGAAATGTGGTTAGAGGTGGATTCATGTACTGAGATGCAGGTATATTGTCAAACCCAATTACGGATAACTGTTCAGGTATTGAGATATCATGCTCCCTGAAAGCTTCCAAGCCGCCGATTGCCATTTCGTCATTTGCAAAAAACACAGCGGATGGCAGCTCTCCTTCAAGCAGTTTCTTGGCTGCATTGTACCCATCTTGCTTCATGTATTGTCCGCCAATTTTCCATTCGGGGTTCTCTTCAATGCCTGCCTCCTTCAAGGCTTTCAAATAACCTTGATAACGATGGAGATTACATTCCGATTGTGACGGGCCACTAATATAAGCTATTGTCCGATGCCCTTTATCGATCAGATAACGGGTAGCCAAGTAACCACCTTGCGTATCACTCATCAAAACCTTTACAATATGTTGAGCATCCAGATCCCGATCCATGACGACAATCGGAAACCCTGCTTCAGATGCTTCAATCAGCAACTGATCTTGAATATTCTGAGCGATAACAATAGCTCCGTCAATTCTTCTTTCTCGAATATAACGATGAGCTGTTGATTTCTCTCCACCCAACGAACTACATACGATCATATCGTATCCATGACTCATGACGACGGTTTCTATTCCATTCACCAAATCCGAGAAGTATGGACTGGACATGTCATGGACAATAACACCAATGGTTTGTGTACTATTTCGTTTTAATTCCGATGCAGGACCATGCTTAACGTAATTGAGTTGACTCGCTGCCTCAAGCACTCGGAGTCTTGTCGGCTCACTTACATTCCCTTTATCGTTGAGTACGCAAGATACGGTCGAACTGGCCACACCAGCCATCTTGGCTACATCTTTAATCGTTGTCATCATATATACTCCTCAAAGACAGTTTCATCTGTTTAGTTAATTATGGCAGTAACACAGCAATACACACGGGATAGTTCACTAGCATTTTAACACGTCAGTCCAGTCATGTCTCTTAGCAAACCATCAACTACGAAAAAACATATTAAAGAAACCGAGGTGCCTTCATGAGATTTAGTGAATATGTAATAGGTCAGCGCTACGAAACAAAATCCTTGGCATTATCCAAAAGCGATATTATTGAGTTTGCCAAAATCTATGATCCACAGTACATGCATTTGGATGAGGAAAAGGCCAAGCAAGGTCGATTCGGCAGTTTAATTGCTTCTGGCATGCAAACAATGAATATCTCCTTTAAATTATGGATTGAGGTCGGGGTCTATGGAGAGCATGTCGTGGCAGGCACCGGAATGAATAACATTCAATTCCTGAAACCTGTCTTTCCGGATGATGAACTTCATGTCATTGCAGAAGTCATTGGACTGACTCCCAGACGAAAAGGAAATGGGATTGTTACGGTGCTGCTGAGTACATTCAATCAGAAGAATCAAAAGGTATTTCAGGCAGAATTAAGTGCATTAATCGATAATTAAGGACGAGAAAAAGCCCAAAAAAGCCGCCAATTGGCGGCTTTTCGTAGATATATCACATCGAAGCATTTTTAAGCGTTATAACCTTTCAATACCTGCCCCAAAATCTCTACGCCCTTGACAATCTGTTCGTCTGACGGGGTTGAGAAATTAAGCCTAATGGCATTACAAGGGTCTTGTTCGTTCACCAGGAATGCATTTCCCGGTACAACCGCAACCCCTTGAGCTGCCGCTGTCTTGGCATAATCAAGCATTGGCACATGTGCTGGCAGATCACACCAGAGGAACAGTCCACCATCCGGTTGGGTATAGGTAATGGACTCACCCATATGCTCTTGCAGCTTGTCCATCATCAATGTTGCCTTTCTCCGATATACCTCACGAATGCTGTTAATATGCCCCGCGTAGTCATACTCTGTCATGAACTTGTATGCCAGAATCTGTGGAAGCATAGCCGTATGTACGTCTTCTCCCTGTTTCGCGACAACCATCTTCTCCACGACTTCATGTGGTGCTTGTACAAAACCAACACGCAGTCCCGCCGACAGAATTTTAGAGAATGATCCAACATAGATGACCAGACCCTCATCATCCATAGACTTGATCGTTGGCACATCATCTCCATTGAATCGAAGTTCTCCGTACGGGTTATCTTCCAAAATCATAACGCCATACTTCTTGGCCAGCTCGTATATGGCCTTACGTTTTGCAAGACTCGTTGTTACACCAGTCGGATTCTGAAAACTCGGGATCACGTAGATCAGTTTCACATTAGGCTCCGTTTGCAGCGCCTGTTCCAGCTTCTCGATATCCATACCGTCCATCTCCATCGGAACGCCAGCAAGCTTTGCACCGGATGCCCGGAAGGAGTTCAGGGAACCGATAAAGCTCGGGCTCTCACAGATGATCGTGTCCCCTTCATTACAGAACACTTTACAGGCCAGTTCAATCCCCTGCTGTGCTCCAGATACGATGAACAATTGATCGGATGGTTTACCTGTATCAAAACCTGTCTTCAAATGTTGAGTCAATGCTTCCCTGAGGGGAACATATCCTTCCGTAATCCCATATTGCAGAGCTGTGACCGGGTCATGTTCCAGAATGGATTGAGTGAATGTGCGAATCGCCTCAATAGGAAAGGTTTCCGGAGCAGGATTTCCCGCGGAGAATGGAATCACATTTTGTCCTGAAGAAGCCTTCAGAATCTCACGAATAATGGATGGTTGCAGTGCTGCGATACGATTGGAAAATGAATAGTTCATCTTAAATAGTGCCTCCCGACATTTCATCTGAATTAACTCTCTATCATTACATTAGATTCTATTATACGAGCATTTCCCGAATTTCCAAACTGTCTCCACAAAATTAATGTTTATACACCAAAAAAGAGGCCGCCATCAGCAACCTCTTTGCATAAGTATTGCGCAAACTTTCAGCTGTTAGCGCGCTGCGTTCATCTCGGATAACCGTGTGGCCTTCACAACATAAGCGGCTAGACCGGGAATCATCCGAGCCAGACCAGGATAGAATTTATTGGTTCTGGCAAAAGCCAGCTTTTGAATTCTCCTTGCGCGTCTGAGCAATTGGGTGAATTCCCGGCTTGCTTCCAGCGTGTAATTACTCTGCCAATCGGCATGTTCAATGTCGCCTTGCAGGTACTTGTCAGTCCACCTTGCACACAGGAGTGAGGAGCGAAGGGCAATGGACATCCCGTCTCCACATAAAGGCGGTATCATCAGCATGGCATCCCCAATATGCGGATATTGGGACCATGGTTCAGGAACATTGGATAGATGCAGCGGCGCAATCGACACTTGCGTTCCATCTACAGGTTTTCCTTCGGCTAAACGGGCTGCCAAACTCACGTTTGTCAGGGATGCCGCCTGTAAAATATCGTTGACAGACTTGCCACTTCCCTGGACGGTATCCAGTGTCAACAATGCAGCGACATTCACATTGCCGTCCTCAATAGGGGAAATCCCCACATAACCTCCCTCGCAAAAATATAACTCTACCCGTGCTGGAATCTGGATACCGCTGAAGTGGGATTTAATACCAACATATACGGTTTGATCCCGCAGATCAGGTGCGGAAGCCATCCCACGCGGTTTCTTGGTCCCATGTGCTCCGATGACGGCTTTGGCTCTGTAGCTGATCTGCTCATCTCCCTGTTTCACCTGAACATCATAACTGGCATCTTCAAGCTGCTCAATGCTCGTTATCGTCGCTTTGGTCACAATCTGAGCTCCGGCCTCCTGAGCCTTCTGATGCAAAATCTGGTCCAGCTCATATCGACTTATGCCATATGCGAATCCCGGCAGCGGTGCTTCGATCACTCCGCCTTGTGGCATTACGATTTTGGCATGATCCATGGTGCTGGGTTTCTTCGAATGGTCCAGAAGGTGAATGTCCAGAACCTCTAACATCTCCTTGGTTTCGGGTGACATGAACTCACCGCAGGTTTTGTGCCGCGGGAACTCCTGGCGATCCAGCAAAAGGGTCCGATGTCCTTTTCCTGCCAGTTGCATTGCACATGTACTGCCGGCAATTCCGGCTCCGATGACAATCACATCTATCGATTTCGACACGTAAGATCACCTGCCTTTCGTGGGAATTACAACAGAATAACGGAATAAGGGCTTCCATTCATAGGTCATCGTATCATGATTGAGCCGTTGTTTAAGTTCCTTCCAATCCCTCCCTGTAAAACCTTTGGCTACGGAAAGAGGCCCATCATGACGAATATAACGATTGCGCGAGATCATCCGTGTAGTAATCCAGACCGCCTTATAGGATACGGGGTGGCGGTGAATATCATTAATAACGACACCGTATCTGGATGCTCTTAGCATATGAGAAACCATATCGACCAGCTGATCTCCGTCAAAATGATGTACAAACTGGGAGCCTGTCACGATATCTGCGGAAGCATCCGGCAGTTGTGTAAGATCGGCACGCTGTACCCGAACTCGGGGTTCGTCACGAAATAGTTGTCTCGCTTCCTCACATGCTTCTTCCGTCAGATCAACCAACGTAATTTCCAGCTGAACACCCTGACGATCTGCCCATTGCAGTAGTTTCTGGTTCACATCTCCTGAACCTGCCCCCACATCCAGCAGAGTCAGCTTATCCGGCCTGCCGACAGAGTTCCATAACTTCTCTACACCAGCCAGAGTTGGGCCAGGTGCTGCAAATATTTTGTTAAGACGTCTCAGATGTCTAAGCGCTTCACGCAGCTCCTCCCCTCCCAGAGAGAAGTCATCCATCAGTTCATCTTCCTTGGCTCGAATGGACAATGTTCTAAAAAAGGACATGATCATGCTCCTCCATCACTGAAGATAATGAGGGTACATAAGTGAATTTCATCAACTCTGCGGTGAGTCCCGGTCCAAATGCCATGGCTACACCATCCGTAGAGGATTGACCCTGTGCCTTCATGTCCTCACGCATCGCGTTCAGTACAAACAGAATGGTATTGGAAGATAAGTTACCATACGTTCTGAGGACATCCCTGCTATACTTCGTTTGCTCGTCTCGCAGCTTCATTACATTCTGCACAGAGTCCACAATCCCACGTCCTCCCGGATGAATGGCCCATAGTTCAGGAAGCTGTTCACTTTGCAATAAGAGACGCAGTTCCTCTTCCAGATGAACACCTAACAGCTTCGGAATGCGTGGGGATAGATACAAATCATACCCCAGATTCCCCACCTCCCAGGTCATATCTTCAGTCGAATCCGGAAGAAGCACAGAATAACCCGTTCCCAGACTCAAAACATTCTTGTGCTGAGATTCTGGTGTACCCACTACACAAGAAGAAGCAGCGTCTCCGAAGAATGAAGCTGCAAACAGCGCTTCCCGATCTTGTACGGGCTGAAAATGAATGGTGCATAACTCTACACTGACCACAAGGACCTGTGATCCGGGAGCTCCCTGCACGACATCTCGTGCCATCTGAATGGCTTTCAACCCTGCGGCACAACCCTGAAAGATCAGCGGCAGTCGATTAACTCGGGCAGACAAACCCAAATGACGAATGAGCATAACATCAAGACCCGGCAGATACTGACCGGTGCAGCTTACCGTGATGATATGTGTGATGCTCTTTGGAGATACGCCTGAATCTTCCAGGGCTTTCTCTGCCGCCTCAATCCCGAGTGGAAGCGCCTCTCGCTTGTATGTATTCATTCGTTCTTCGGTTGTCGGGATGTCTGATCGCTCACCAGAGGGCAGATAACGGCATTCTTCCAGTGAACCCAGATAGCTCGGTTCCACGGTATATCGTGTTTCAACACCACAGGACTTGAATATTCGCTTGGCAAAACGGGCCAAATCTGGCCGATCCTGAAGAGAAGAAGCGATTAATTCTGCAATATCTGACTGCGCTACGGGGTGAGCAGGTAGAGCCGTCCCCATGCCAAGAATCGCGATATCGGATGGACTGTTATATTGGTTCATAATAAACCTCCTGGTATTGGTCATTATTTCCTCTAATTTAACAACTCTTACCCTTAACGATATCGTTATAATCTCAATAAGGCTCCTAATCTAGTTTATTAACACATCCGCAAGCTCAGAAGCTTGGTTTCGCCAAGCCATTGAAGCAATTACACCAATGAACGAAAAAAGCCGCCATTAGGCGACTTCAAGGGTACCAGATTCCTACTAAGCGTCATTCTGATACACGTTATTTGGAAAATGCTTCTCTGATCTTGTCACTCATTCGGTACCAGGCATCCTCAGCCATCTGGAGATCCCCAGAATGCGTAAATCCATGAGCGGCTCCCTCGTACTCCTTAAGTGTCACCTTCACACCGCTTGCTTCCAGCCTTGCTGCATATGTTCTTGCTTCTTGGGCCAGTGAATCTTTCTCCGCGGTAATAATCAATGCTTCTGGAAGTCCCTCTACTGATGTTGCGAGCACAGGTGAAGCCAACGGGTCTTGCGCATCTTCTGGCGTATCAAGGTACATGGCATTGAACGTTCTGGCGATATCGGCTGGAATGGCTTCTGCAAAACTCGGTTTCTCGGCCGGATCTGTAGCCACATCCAACACGGCATAATCCATAATTTGCAGAACAATTGGCAGCTCGCTACCTCGTTGCTGATTCAGTAAACACACTGCTGCAGCAAGATTACCACCAGCGCTATGTCCCCCAATAGCGAATAGAGACGGGTTAACCGAGAAGGATTGCGGGTTGGCGTGGACCCACTGTACAACGTCGTAACATTCATGGACCGCCGTTGGGAACTTGTGCTCTGGTGCAAGACTGTAATCGATATTAACGACCACACAATCAGATCGATCAGCAATCAAGCGACACCATGGATCATCCATCTCTGCTTGTCCAAAGATGAAGCCACCCCCATGCATATTAAAGAAGACCGGCAGAGGCGCGGAATGGTCCCTATCCGGTGTATACACAAGTACACGTGTATCACCTTTGGTCGTAGGAATCATGACTTCTTTTACTGTGACAGCATACGTGGAACTGGGTTGAAGAGCTGCACCTGTACCGACGACATTTTGACGCATACGTTGTACCATTTCCAGTTGTTGTTGTTGTTGTTGATCCATAGATATCACTCCTTATTATGATTACCAATGAGTTCCTGCAACCGCAGACTTGAATGATTAATTCTGCTAATAAATTCGTAGATAACATCAATGTTATTTTCCTGCTCTTGCGTCGTTGCTAGTACACCTTCCGTTGCGACTGCATGTTCTTGCGAAATATCGGAAATATGATCCACTTGCGTTCGTACTTGAGTAAAGATCAGGCTCATCTGATCCGTCATGCCCAATTCCTTAGCTATGTATTGATCAACATGTTCGAATGTGGACCTGATGTGGTCGAAACTCTCAAGTACCTGTTCAGTGATCGCTTCTCCTTCTTTTACGGCAGCATTGCCTATGGCGGCCTTCTCCACCACGAGCTGTGTCTTTCTTTTGATATTATGAATGATCTCATTAATTTGTTTGACCGTATCGGAGCTTTCCTGTGCAAGCTTCTTGACTTCATGAGCTACGACGGCAAAGCCAACTCCAGCTTCCCCTGCTCTTGATGCTTCGATGTTAGCATTCAATGCCAGGAGATGGGTCTGATCCGAGATCTGGTTAATGGCCGATAGGAAGGTATTCACATCATCCATACTTTGGTTCAATTCCTGGACTGTCGTCATCGAATCGGTTACCGCTCCGTTAATCATGTTCATCTGCTTGCCCATTTGCACAATTCGATCCGAACTTTGACGAACAACTTGTCCGTTATCGGACGAGATTTGGGCAAGGTGATGTGACATCTGATTGATCTCCACCATCTGTGCATCTGCCGTGTTCACCATTTCGCTGATATGTGAAATACTGCCTGATTGATCACGAATGCCCTCGGTCACTTCCTGAATGTTCAATGTTACAGTGTCGCTCATCTGCTTCAGATTACGGATATCATCATTACAACTGGCAATATCGGTATTTAGAGTAGATGTGTTCTCTCGAATCACCTTCACCATATTATCAAGTGCCTTCACAAGATCTCTGGCTTCTGCTTCTTTGTCGAGTGCGACCTGAATCAAGTCCCTTCCTCGTTTACATACAAAATACAGAGCAACAATGGTCAGTTCAATGAACCCTATGGTCATGTAAAAGGTCGTATCGTATTGCTGATGGTCCGCGTAATAGATCACGATATAAGCAATATTATACATTGCACCGAATCCATACAATAAAACACGGTTCAGATAAAGTGAGATAACGCAGAGCACAACCACGATGAGCATGCCTGCTCCCGGAGATTGGATATATTGAGTGGTTGCAGTCAGAATCGCGATCATCAGCACAACCATGATCATGATCGTTTTTTTCTTACGATACATCAAAAATGATGCAATGGAAAGCTCAACAAACAGCGAGAATACAACTGCAAGTTCTACCTGCTTACTACGGATGAAAAAGCAGAAAGCGAGCAGCGTTAGCCATAGAATCCTGGCGATAATTTTATTAACTTTGGAAGTGTTGTTTCTAAAAAAGCTGTTGTCCATGACTTGCATGGTAATTCCCCCTCAACGACTTGTGAACTGCTCTGCGATGATTTTGGTCATAATCAAAATGATATTGAGCAGGAGTACATAACACCATTCCATGCTAATCCCCCCTCTTTCATCTCACTGTTCGTGTGTTGCACTCCCCTGCTCCATATTGGACTCCTTTTTCTTGTGGAACATCATCCAGACTCCCATCAGACAAAATAAAGCGCTGCACCCCATGCCAAACAAGCTGCTGGTCTTTAATGCAAGCGGTGAGGATTGCATGGTAAGCAGTGTTGCTTGTGTCACAACGATGGACACCATGGCATCGGTGAAGTTAATCATTTTCAATGTAGATATGATCGGATTATGGAGATGACGGTTAGCCCAAGTACCGTACACAGCAAAAGCCAGCTTGGTAAAAGCGACTGTAGCTACGATATACACAATGATGCCGCTATAGATAAAGGCATCGCCGATCAGATACATTCGCAGGCAGACTATCAAATAGGATACACCCAGAAAGCAAAGGAAAAGACCTCCGCGCTTATAGACCGTAAGCTCCAATGCATATCTTTCTTGGGGAGACTCCATCCTTTTGGCAACTTTATATTGTTGAAGCACCTGCCCTTTGGCTACACACAGAATCAGATAATATACAGCATTCGTGACGAACCATCCGGAAAGGAGATATATCCCCAGAATTAACTTACCTATTCCGATCAAAGCATTGATAACAAGGAATGCAGCGTTAATCATGGCCGTCCGGTCTTGCTTATTTCCAAGATAACGGACCCACATGGACTTCAAGTATGTCTTCATTTTCATAAGATATTCATACTACTTGGCGAGCAGACCATTCGCCTTTTCACATACCTCGTATATTTCGTCATATTTCTTGTCAATGTACGGCGTGACCTTGTCGGACTTTTTCTTGCGAAGCCCGCTATAGCTGAAATACGGAATAATCCAGCCTGCGAAACCAGGGATCGCCAGAGTAATGGTAAGAGGCAGCATGTTAGCCTGATATGCAAACACCGAACCAGCCATACATGCTGTGCCGACAATTCCGATAAAATAAGCAACGGCAGAAGCTCCCATGATCTTGGATCGTTCCAATGTTGCTATCTCGGTAACACAGGATTCGAACTGTCTTTGCAGGCGGGTCAACTCCGCTTTGTTGCGAATCTTGCGATCCCGCTTAAACTTCATCGTGACAGAACCCACGTTTTGAAATGGTGTTGAAGTAGCTTCCAGAATCCATCCAAAGTGAGCATATCCGTCCGTATACAATGATTCAACATCTTGCTTCACAATGACGTCTTTATATTCATAGCCGACGAAGCTATGTTCAGTTCTGATCATCTCATTCATGCTTGGCATCACTCCTCAATTGTTTTCCTGATATCCCTCATTGGATGTTCCTATCGTACCGGCCAAATGTTTATAAGTTGCTTATGAAATGTTTACGAAATATGAATAAAAGCCTGAATTCGATGGTTTCGAATTCAGGCTTAGCTATTTAAGCTCACGTAACTAGGCTATATGTTACTCTCCCACTTTTAGCTTAACGGTGAAGGTTGTGCCCTTCTGCGGTTTGCTCTCCACTGAAATAACACCCCCTACCAACTCGATGACACGCAAGGAAAGAGCGAGGCCAAGGCCATTCCCTTCTCCGTGATGGGAGGGGTCCCCTTGAAAGAATTTATCGAAGATATGTTTCATCGTTTCTTCATTCATACCACAACCTGTGTCGGATACCATGACTGTAATGGAGTCTTCATCCGACGTCTGCTTGAGGGTGATCTTTCCTCCGGGAGATGTGAATTTGAGCGCATTGGAGAAGAGGTTATGCCATACGATCTCCAGCATGCTCTCTTCCGCATGAATGATTGCACGATCTTCGATATCCACCATGAATTCAATATCTTTTTCTTCCCATGTCTGTTCAAAATATAGAGCACATTCGGCAAGCTGCCTGCACAGATCATAAGGCTCGGCAACAGGGGTAATCTCCTGATTCTCCAATTTGTTCAGCTTCAGGATATTAACGACGAGGGTCGCGAGTTTGTTCGTGGAAGAAATGATGGTTTCTGTGTACTCTTTTCGGAGCTCTGGGCGTATATCATCCTGTTGCAACGCCATGGCATACCCGTGGATGACCGATAACGGGGTCTTAATCTCGTGAGATACATTGGAGATGAAATCATTTTTCAACGTTTCAATACTGTTCAGTTCTTCTACCATTTTATTAAAATCCTCAAACATCACATCCACGTAGTTCTGCTTATCCGCTCGGTGAATCGGTTCCAGATATACGGAGAAATCACCTTCCGCTACCTGCTTCGCAGCCTCACTGAGCTTGCGCATCGGCTTATCGAAGGCATTATACTTCTGCCTTGCTGTCACCAGGCAAAAAATAAGACTGACGATGACCCAGTATCCCGAGATACCGAAAATGTAGGGCCATGGGACATAACCCACGGGCAGATAGGCGTTATAGATGAGAGCTTGTCCTGCGGTCAATGTAGATAACAAGAGATACGTACCGAGAAACTCTTTCCATGATAGTAGTGGCTTTTTAATTCGCACGTCCGTGATCTGTGTCTTGCTCATTGCAATACGGCCTTGTAGCCAAGTCCATGAACCGTTACGATTTTAAAATCCTCACACACGGAGAACTTGTCCCGAAGTTTCACAATGTAGACGTCCACTGCACGCAGGCTGGTCTGACTGTCTATGCCCCAGAACTCGTCCATCAGCTGTGCACGGGAAAAGGTATGTTTGGGATAGGAGAGCAGTTTGTAAAGGATATTGAATTCTCGCACCGTTACGGAAATTTCTTCTCCATTCACCGTTGTTGTCATATCATTTGCATCCATCAACAGACTTCCTACACTCAGCTTCTTCTCATGGGCAATATTGGCCCGCCGCAACAGCGCACCTACACGCAGGACGAGCTCGTCCAGATCCACTGGTTTGACCATATAATCATCGATCCCAGCCTGATACCCTTTTTGTTTCGAGGAAATATCGTCACGTGCTGTAACAAAAAGAATGGGAATGGTTTTATTAATCTGTCTCACCGTCTCTGCAAACTCAAATCCGTCGATCTCTGGCATCATGACATCGGAAATCAGAAGATCGTACATGTCGTTATACATCAAATCATACGCCTCTCGCGGATTAAAACATCCGATAGCGTGATAACCGTTATTGGTTAGATATGTACAGATAATACGATTCAGTTTAATATCGTCCTCTACCACAAGTATTTTGATCATCTAATCATCCTCTCGTGCTGCATGTCATCATTATAATGTCCAGATGTTAAAAAATTGTTTAAACCGTCTATCTATCCATCTGTTAAATTAATATCTCATAAACAATATTCAAACAACACGGAAACATCGCTGCATCATGATAAACGTACTCAGTCGCTCAAGCAGTGAATGATAATCAGTCATAAGGAGTGAATCATGATGAAAGCAGCTATTTATTATGGTAAAAATGATATTCGTGTGGAAGAAAAACCAATGCCGGTTGTCGGTCCAACCGATGTTCTGGTTCGAAATCTGCGCGGTGGAATCTGCGGAACCGATATTAATATTGTTAAAGTGGGTCAAGGAGATATGGGCATCAGCCTGGGCTCTGAATTTGGACATGAGATGGTTGGTGAAGTTGTTGAGATCGGCTCTGACGTTGCTTCGGAGATCCACATCGGAATGCGTGTAGGCATTAATCCCATTACCTCCAAAAAAGTCGGACGACGCAAATCGCTGGAATGCTCCGGATTCTCCCAGTACGTTCTGGTAGAAGAAGCCCAGCTTGATTATAACTTATATGTAATAGATCCAAGTGTTCCGGCAGAAGTAGCCTCATTGATTGAACCCATGAGTGTAGGACGACATGGGGCTTTCAGTGCAGATCCGAAGCCTGAAGATCGGATTGTCGTCATGGGTGCGGGTCCGATTGGCCTGCTGGCTGCTGCAAGTCTGATTGCTGAGGGTATGAAACAGGTATGTGTTGTCGATATCGACGAATGGCGTCTCGCCAAAGCTGCAGGACTCGGTGCTCTGACCGTGAATACCTCGGCTACTACACTTGAAGAGGGACTGGCTGCACACTACGGCACCGTTAATGTATACGGCGTTGAGGTGCCTAATGTCGATGTATTTATCGATGCGGCTGGTGCTCCCGTGTTGTTCGAGAAGATCATGAAGATTGTCAAACCGCAGGCCAGAATCTCCATTATTGCCGTATATAAAACCGAGGTGCCCATCAGCCTGCAACAGGTGATGTCCAAAGAAGTGCAAGTGAAAGGTTCCAGTGGATACACGCACGAGGATTTCAGTAAGGTTGTGGAACATCTGACCCACTTCCATCCTGAATTATCTACTCTTGTAACACAGGTATACAAACTGGATGATATCCAGGAAGCCTTTAATACAGCCATTCAGGCCAAAGGAACGGTTAAAGTGGTTGTAGATTTAACTTAATACCTCACAAGTCCAGATGCATTCCAAAACTCAAAATGAAATAAATTGAATGACAAAAGCCACCAGAAGGTGGCTTTTTGTCGCTCATCTTTACTTACCTTTTCTTCGAAACTGATCTATATTCGTAAGCTCAAATGCTTATTTGTTTATTTGCATGCGGCTATACCTTGTTCCAGAATCCCCATCGCGATAATCGTTTCTTCATCTTTGATGACCTTATCCTTGCCATGTACAATGGCTTGATAGATATCGTCATACACTCGGGCGTAGTCGCCAATCTCCGAAACCACTTTTTCCTCGTGATAGACTCCTTCATCATCCAGATAGGTCAAGACGCCATAGTGCTGTGGGAGATCCACGCCAAAATCAGCATGTCCCTTTGGCAGATAAAACAATTTCAGATGTTCCTCCTGACGATCCTCCGTTTGTTTCACAAACATCCCCTTCTTGCCATATACCACAAAGCTTGGACGGGGCTTCAAGCGGAAAAAGCTTGATTTGACGGATACCTTGAGGGTGGAATAATAAAAGTCCAGGTCAAAGTAATCGTTCATTCTTCCCTCACCAAGCAGTTGACGCACATCGGAATGGATGGTATCCGGCTTGCCAAAGTAGGACAACACCTGGTCGATGGTATGCACCCCATGCCCGTATAGATAGCTGTTATATTTGGAAAAATGGGAGGTGTTGTTCGGAATTTCCGGGCGATAGTAATCGTAGTGCATCTCTACTTCCAACAGATCCCCCAACTTGCCTGATTCAATTACTTTCTTCGTTGTAAGGAAGTCCGAATCATAACGTCTGTTCTGATAACATTGGATCACCAGATTTTTCTCTTTGGCGTATTGGAAGATGGATATGGCCTCGGCCTGTGTTAACATGAACGGTTTCTCCACAAGCACATGTTTTCCGTGATCAAGTGCCATTTTCGCGTATGAATAATGGGACTCCGTGTGTGTGCAGACCACCACCAATTGAATGTCCTCATCATTCATCAACGTGGAGACATCATCCGTGTAGTTTACGTCAGGTATACGATCCCACTCGGTTTTATCCAGATTGCGTGCGTATATGGTCTTTACGTTCAGATGATCCCGATTCAATGAAAACGGAAGATGGTATCGATTCGTGCTTTTGCCATTACCAATGTATCCGATGGTTAACATAATCATTCCCCCCAAAGCTCTTTTTCATTTATTATAAAAGAAGACAGCCCTGTTTAAAGGCTTTGCCGCCATAACGGTACAATCGACCATATTTATGTATCCTTAACGGTCTGTCTATAAACAAAATGTTTAATGAACGCCCGTTAATCGACGTTATTCAACTTATTTGGGGTGAATTTATTGAAAATACTAACTCAATTATCCGACATGTATAACTTTACACCGAATGAAAAAAGCATCGCTTCTTATATATTGACACATAAGGACCGTATTCTACACTTCAATGTGCAAGAACTCGCGAAAGTCACCTATACCTCACATTCGGCAATTAACCGACTCATTCACAAACTTGAACTCACTGGCTTCAAAGAATTCATGATTCGACTTGCCCGGGAATTTGAGCAGGACTCCGCCCAGAACATATCCAATGTGGACCCTAATTATCCGTTCAGTCTGGGTGAGTCTTCGCTTCAGGTGGCAAAAGAAATTGCCGAGTTAATGAAGGAAACCATCGAAAAGAATGTAGCTTATATGGACGACGAATTGCTGACACGTACAGCACAATTACTGGATCAGGCTGACCGAATATTCATCTATGCCTTGGGCGATTCACAGATCCGGGCGAAAAGTTTTCAAAATAAATTGTTCAAAATCAACAAATATGTAGTCATTGCCACCGAGCTTTCTGAATGGGCGCACCATACCGTCAATCTGACGACAAAAGATTGTGCCATTTTCCTAACCTATCATGGAAAATCTCAGAGTTATATTACAGCGGCCCATCATTTTAAGCGCGAGAGTATCCCTTTTATCACCATTACGGCAACCAGTCAGAGTGAACTGGCAAAGCTCAGCACCATCTGTATACGAGTTCCCGATGATGAAGTGAAGCTTGCCAAGATTGGATCTTTTTCTTCCCAGATTGCTTTTGAATATGTGTTAAACGTCATCTACTCCTGTATCTATAAAATCGAATACACGACGAATAGACAGACATTAGCCGAGACATATGAGAAACTCCAGGTCACTGACCTGATGAATGACGAGTAACATGAGTTAAATTGGTGTTAACTCAAATAGAAATGCTTCACTATTCGGCCAGAGATTCCCGAGCGCTTTTCGGAAGGGATTTGACAACCATATCATACGAGTGATCGATCATGACGTAGATATCCTCATCTGACAAGGAACCATCCAGTGTAATGGTATTCCAGTGTTTTTTATTCATATGATATCCTGGTCGAACGGCTTCATGCTGCTCTCTCAGGTTCTCTGCAATAATGGGATCACATTTTAAGTTTAAGCGACAGTGCTTTTCTTTGTTTTCAAAAATAAGCGCGAACATCTTACCCGCAACCTTAATCGCGACTGGATCAGGACCAAATGGATAATCCTTGGTCGCGCCTTTCTTCTTCAAACTGTATTCAATCATCGTATCCTTCAAGTCACTACCTCCCTTTCACCAGTGGACGATATAATGATACCGAATGTAAGTTCGTATGTAAATAAGCTCGTTGCATATAAAAGCACATAATAAAACCTCCTCCACATGAATGGAGAAGGTTTTATCTGGATTTATTCAACTCTTAATTGGCTCTATCATTCCTAGTTTTGCTGCTGCGGCTGAATGAGCCAGGGCTTGATTTACTGCTACTGCTGTTTGATCTACTGCTATTCGGTCTACCGTCGTTTGAACGACTACTGTTTGATTTACCACTCTTGGCAAACCATTCGGATTTGGGCTTGCGTGCCGGGTTAGCTTTGGACTTCGCCGGTTTGCCTGAAGCCGATTTGTTGAACGAAGGTTTACTACCTGATGCTTTGCTGGTTTTATCAAACACAGGTACACCTGTCATTGGATACGGATGACCTTTCACTTCAGGAATCGTCTTTTTGATTACTTTTTCGATATCCTTCAGGAATGGAAGTTCATCCTTTTCACAGAACGAAATTGCCATTCCGCTTTTGCCAGCTCGACCTGTACGGCCAATACGGTGAACATACGTTTCCGGAATGTTAGGCAGGTTAAAGTTAATGACATGTGACAGTTCCTCCACGTCAATTCCTCTTGCCGCGATATCCGTCGCAACTAATACACGTGTTGCACCACTCTTGAAGTTGTTCAGTGCCCGTTGTCTCTCGTTCTGAGACTTGTTGCCGTGAATAGCCTGTGCCGTAACATTCACTTTGGCCAAATCACGTGTAACCCGGTCAGCGCCGCGCTTCGTGCGTGTGAACACCAATGCCGTGACGATGGATTTATCCTCCAAAATTTGGTTCAACATATGTTGCTTTTTACCGTTCTCCAGCAAATATATAGATTGCTCAATACGGTCTACCGTTGAAGATACCGGTGTGATTTCTACTTTGACTGGATCAACCAGCAGGGTTTTAACCATTTTGGTGATTTCAGGAGGCATTGTAGCTGAGAAGAACAGCGTCTGCTTTTTGTTCGGCATTTTGGCAATGATTCTTTTCACATCATGAATGAAGCCCATGTCCAACATCCGGTCTGCTTCATCCAGAACGAGAATCTCAACCATCTTCAGATCAATACGTTTCTGATTAATCAGATCGTTCAATCTACCAGGTGTTGCGATAATAATATCTGCACCTTGATTCAACGCACGCTCTTGTACTTTTTGCGAAACGCCGCCAACAATTGCCGTACAACGAATGTCCGTATACCGGCTATATACCTTGATGTTATCCGCGATCTGAATAGCCAGTTCTCGTGTTGGTGTCAAAATTAATGAGCGAATATGTCGTGTGGACTTGGGTCCTTTGGATCTTTCGCTTAATAATTGAATGATCGGCACCGAAAATGCTGCCGTCTTGCCTGTTCCTGTCTGTGCACATCCCAGCAGATCTCTGCCAGCTAATACAGCTGGTATGGCCTGTTCCTGTATAGGGGTAGGATTAGTATAGTTTGCTTTGCTTAACCCTTCCATAATAGAGGGGATAATATTTAAGTCCTTAAATGTCATGTTGTCTCCTTCATTTACGCACATCTATCAATAAGACGCATCTTTTATTTCACACGTAACGTATAAGGATACCATTAAAAACGTAATCTGTACATTATCTTTTTAATATCACTTTGTTTAACTGACCAATTTAAGACCGACTGCCGATCCAAGCACCATAGCGATAAACAGAATTCTTAGGGCATTTCGAGGTTCTCCGTAAAATAACATGCCAAGAATAGCACCGCCGGAGGCTCCGATTCCCGTCCATACCGCATATGCTGTCCCCATCGGAAGAGTTTCCATCGCAAGGGACAGGAACAGGAAGCTCAATCCAAACCCGGCTACCAATAGAACCAGTGAAATGAGATTACGGTCTTTGTGCAACTTGTTTATCATAAGCACTCCGATCATCTCAAATACACCTGCCAAGATAAGAAATACCCAGTTCATTATAGTTGCACCTCCTTATTCTTCTCTTTGCTCAGCATTTTAAGACCAATTACGCCGAGTAAAAGTAGACCAATGAGTACCATTTTTCCGGTTTGGACATGTGCATTAAACAGAACAATCTCTGCAAGTACCGTGCCAGCGGTACCCAGGCCAACAAATACTGCATACACGGTTCCCACAGGCAGTGTCCGCGAAGCTGCAATCATTAAGCTGAAACTGATCATAATCGCAACCAGGGTGAGGCCCCATTCCAGCAGACCACTCGCATGTTTCAATCCAATGACCCAACCCACTTCAAAGAAAGCAGCAATCACAACCGACATCCACGTTTTATTCATTCCTGTAACACTCCTTCTCTACTACATTTTTTGTACAGCCTGTAAGGATTCATTAGCGAAAAAACAAAAAAAGCCCGGGAAACAAACTGCATGTAGCAGTTCATCTCCCAGGCTTTTATCCCTCCGTGGCACAACCAACAGGTTGCGGGTTTTCTCTCGGACCAGACCGACACATCCGCCGCGGAACCCTAGAAAACCTGTTTTTATTCTAATGTGACTCCAATTATACACACTTCCGCTATCTTGGCAACCCCGTAAATGTGATCATACCATTTATTTGATAATCAAACCCATTAATCCTACAAATGTGGCGGCTTGATGTGGTGAAATCACACAACCGTTGAGATCTTCCATGGTCAACACCAAGGAGTCAAATTCGCAATCGCTAAGATCCAAATCTTTCATTTTGGTCCCCGTTAAGGAAGCTTGGTCGATGTTACATTGACTGAACTCCATTTTTTGCAGTGCCAGATAGGCAAAGTCCGCACCAATCAAGGTACATTCCGAGAAAGAGACCTGTTTCAGATGGGCAAAACGGAAATTGCTATAGTCGCCTAGACCATGAAGGAAATTGACATTTTGCAATCGGCTATTGGAAAAATCAGTTCCGACAAACTTGCAGTTATGCCATTCGATCCGGTGCATGAAGGCACCAGAGAGATTGACATTGGAGAAATCGCAGTGTTCGAACCGGACATCGGTGAATTCAAATTGTTCCAAGGCAGACTCCGAGATTGTCACATGTCTAAATACAACATTTTCAAAGGAAACCTTACTCGCTTCCTGTTGATCTAATGTAATGCTCTCGATCAGTTTGTGTTTGTACTCCACTTTGGATTCGAGAAATACAATCGTTTCCGGTTCGAGCAACTGCTCCTGAAGCTTGGGTTTGTCCACTTTCATACCGCATTCCCCTATTCCTTAATAGCTACGACTCGCAGTCGGCTTCTGTCCAAATACCATTGTCCATCCCGCATCAGTTGTGGCTGTACTTTTTTCTCAACTGCTTCCATAATAACATCCTGTTCCGCAGCTGTGATACCACTGAATAAATACTCCGCGAAGCTGGTCAACCACTTTCTGGCACCTGGCTTGAACGGGGTAAATTGGTCCACGTGCTGGGCCAGACGAACTCGAAATCCGTTCTGTTCCAGTAGATTAGCATATTCGCCAATCGTCGGGTGATACCATGGATTCCGTCCTTCCCATTCATATCCACGGGCATCCAATTCTTCTCGTACCGCTGATATTAATATAGCCGTGTTGCCACTTCCAGCAAACTCAGCCACGAATCGTCCTCCCGTCTTGAGCGCTAACTGTATGGATTGTACTACAGCTGGAGCATCCTTTATCCAATGCAGAACGGCATGAGAGAAGACCGCATCAAACGTTTCTTCTGTCCGATAATGACAAGCATTTTCGACTTGAATATTCATATCAGGGTATTTCTGTTTAGCTTGCCTAATCGTCTCTTCTGAAAAATCTATACCTGTTGTCAGCGCTCCTGCGGCTGCAATTTTGGCTGTGAGATCCCCATTGCCACAACCCACATCAAGAATACGTTCACCTTGGGATGGCTGGAGCAAGGATAAGATAGGTGTTTCCTGTAACGTAGCAAAAGGAGCGGAATGACCACTCGATGATTCGTTCGTTTGACCGGATGAATGTCCGTTATTCATAGATTATAATCTCCTTCTCAATTAAGGATCTAATGTATCTATAATAACCTTAATATATAAGAACTGTCAATTCACTCATCAGATAACTATAAAAAAAGCCGCCGAATGGCGACTTTAACATTAAGAATTCGGATCAACTGAGATTGCCTGTTACCGGATGCGGTACATACGCTTCTTCTAGAAAACCGATCTCTTCCACAGTCAGCTTCACCGTAAGGGCTGCTATTGCATCCTCCAGATGGTGAATTTTGGTCGCCAGAACAATCTCATCCCGACGGGCAAAATCCTTCAACGCACGTCCAACAATTTCCTCACTGGTTCCATCCGAATAGATATTGGCAGTATCGAAGAAATTAATACCAGCATCCAATTCTTTCTGTATGAACGGTCGACTCTGCTCTTCATTCAGGGACCAAGGAGCCATTCCGCGTTCCGGTACACCGTAACTCATGCAACCTAGACATAATCTGGAGACCTCCAGACCGGTACGTCCTAATTTCACATAATCCATATTTCACACCCTCCTTGAATTTGTTCTGTTAACTGATTTTGTCTCGACCTCTTCGGTAACTAGCTCTAACCAGCATGTGAAGTATATCTCTCGATGTACGGAATTTTCTTCATACTTAATCTGTGATTCGAGCCTGTCAATCAAAATTTGCCTCACATGGTTTGATAACCACTTCATCACCTTGTTCACCCAACTTTTCGAATAAACTTTAATCGCTTGGCTCTGTTAACATACTCTTAGTATGCCGAGTCATGGACTGCAAGCGGTATATCAATCGTCTTAATTGATTGCCTGATCCTCTCAGGCCCTCTTTTGCTTCTATACGGTAAGCTTTATAATCTGAGTAGGTTAAATCCGTGAGGAGGATACGTATGACCGAAGAATTATTTCAACCAAAACAGGAATTGAGTGACCTGATCGAACGCCATTCCAATCATAACGGTGCAATGGAAACGGCGATCCCTTCCCTGTTTGTCTATCACCATTCCAAGATTAGTGAACCGGCATACAGAGTATATAAACCTTCATTTTGTGTAATTGTTCAAGGGCTGAAAGAAGTATTGCTCGCACAGGAGCGTTATGAATACGGACCTTCCAATTACCTGATTGCTTCCATGAATCTCCCGGTCATCGGGCAGATTATCAAGGCATCCGCTGATGCACCCTACTTAAGTCTCAAGCTCGAATTCACACCGAACCAAATTCTCGAAGTACTTAACGAATGCAATATCAAGGTAACATTCAACGAAAACGCCAGACGAGCCATGTTTGTAGGTCAGATGGAATCGTCCATTCAGGACGCTGTAATCCGACTTGTTCGATTGCTGGATACGCCGGGAGAGATTCCGTTTCTGGCTCCGTTGTACGTTAAAGAAATCCTGTTCCGCCTCCTTCAAGGGCCTTACGGAGGAGAACTGGCGCAGATTGCGGTTGAAGGTAGCAGCACTTATCGGATCAGAGAAGCGATTGAGTACATCGTTCATCATTGGGAACAGCCATTTCGCATTGAAGATCTGGCTGAGACCGCCAGCATGAGCGTCTCTTCATTCCATCGTCACTTCAAAGAGATCACAGCCATGAGTCCATTACAATTCCAGAAACAATTAAGATTACAGGAAGCACGGCGACTTCTGATGGCCGAATCTGCTGACGCGGCAGATGTAGCGTTCCGGGTTGGTTACGAGAGCGCTTCTCAATTTAGCCGCGAATATGCACGCATGTTCGGTGCGCCGCCAAGAGCCGATATCCGACGGCTGAAAGAGAAATATGACATGGCTTGAGTGAGTAACCGAGTATGCACCTCTTTATCTCACAACTATCACACAAAAGGCAAACCAAAAAAGGACAACCACAATGAGTTGTCCTTTTTTCAGTATCAGAATTCTGCGTAATTGCTTTTGGATTTATTCAAAATACTCGTATTTATGAGTAGGAAATCGGGCTGTTCTCCTTCATTTTTGAACAAGATCAGACCAATGCTTCGACCCGTTCTGGCACGTGGGTCTCTTCGTGCAATAATTGAGTGATTTCACGAGTCAGTGCATCCACATTCTCCTGACGAGTTGCCCAGCTGGTACAGAATCGCACCGCACTGTGTGTAGCGTCAACTTTTTCCCAGAAGGAGAAGGTATAACCGCTGCGTAATTTCTCAAGCAAACGATCAGGCAGAATCGGAAACTGCTGGTTGGTTGGTGAGTCGTACAGGAAACGTACCCCGTGCTGTTCAAGTGAGTCGTGAATTCTCAAGGCCATATCTACCGCATGACGGGAAATATCGAGGTACAGACCATCTTCGAACAACGTTTCGAATTGGATACCCAGCAATCTGCCTTTGGCAAGCAGGCCACCTTTTTGTTTGATCATATAACGAAAATCCGGTTTAAGCGCATCATTCAGGATAACAACCGCCTCTCCCATCAATGCGCCAATCTTGGTTCCCCCGATGTAAAACACATCACACAAGCGCGCAAGGTCAGCAAGTGTCATATCGCAATCGCGTGAAGCGAGTGCATATCCAAGACGTGCTCCATCCACGAAAAACGGAAGACCACATGCTCTGCTCACTGTATGCAATGCTTGCAATTCTGCCTTGCTGTACATCGTTCCGTTCTCGGTTGGCTGAGATATGTAGACCATGCCTGGCTGCACACAATGTTCCGGTGACGACTCATTCATGTGCGCATCATAGACTGCTCTAACCTGCTCAGGCGTGATCTTTCCGTCCTCGCTTGGAACCGTGAGTACCTTATGTCCCGTAGCTTCAATAGCTCCAGTTTCATGAACCGCAATGTGTCCCGAGGTCGCAGCAATCACACCTTGATATGGACGCAAAATGGACGCAATCACCGTTGTATTCGTCTGTGTACCACCAACCAGGAAATGAACATCAGCTTGCTCATTGTCACAGGCCTGACGAATAAGCATTCTTGCCCGTTCACAATGCTCATCCGTGCCATACCCGCTCGTCTGTTCCATATTGGTTTCCATCAGTTTTTGTAAAATTCGTTCATGCGCACCTTCGTTATAATCACATTCAAATCGTATCATCGTGTTGTCTCTCCTGCCTTCTTGTTCAACTTCTCTTGTATGTTCATCATGGAGGTGTATACCTCTTGAATCTCTTCTTCATTCAATTCTTGCATCAGCTTCAGGATCTGTTGATCGGATCGATCATTCAATTGGGCATACAGTTCCTCACCCTTGGCTGTCAGACGAATCAGACTGACCCGGCTGTCGGCAGCAGAATCCACTTTCACCAGCAGTCCTTCCTTGGACAGCTTGTTCACAATTCGGCTCATGTAACTGCGATCAATGGTCAGAGTATCTACCAGATTGTTCGCAATGCTCTCTCCCCGAATCCCAATCTCAATAATGACCCGTACTTCAGCAAAGGAATACCCTGTTCCGAGAATATGCTTGTCGAGTACACCAAGTATGTTGGTATAAAAACGGTTAAAACGTCGCATGTCAGCCAGTATATCTGGATTTATGTACTGAGAGTCGATGTCAAACCCTCCTTTTTAGTGGACATTGTCAACATTATAATAATCACGTTAGTGGACGTTGTCAACATTATCTTTTACATAGCATTTGATAACTTCATTTTTAATATCCAATCAATAAAAAAAGCCGCGCATATGCGCGGCAAGGTTTACTTGTTTTAGTACTTTATCCAGATACTTAGTCAACTGCTTAAGTTTCTATATAAATTGACTAAACATTTACACAAAACGGAGAGGACAGAAAGAACCTGAAGAAGCGGAGCGTTCGCCTTTATCCCCGGATTTCCCCTTTAGATAAGAGGAATAAAAAAATCTGGGGATAACAGCGATCGGAAGGTTGTTCTGTCATCGGAGTGGCTAGTGTAAATTCAATTTATATGGATTAAGAGTGACTATATTGCACCTGATGAAGACGGCTGTATATCCCTCCAGCGGCGACCAATTCCTCATGGTTGCCCTGCTCAGCGATACCATCTGTGTTTACTACGATGATTCGATCTGCATTCTTGATAGTTGTCAGTCTGTGTGCAATCACAAGTGTTGTTCTGCCCACCGACAATTCAGCGAGTGATTGCTGGATCAGTGCTTCCGTTTCCGTATCCAGCGCAGAGGTTGCCTCATCCAGAATAAGAATGGGCGGGTTTTTCAAAAACATACGTGCGATGGACAAACGCTGTTTTTGTCCTCCCGAGAGTTTAACACCACGTTCACCAATAATGGTATCCATGCCATCAGGCAACGTGAGGATCAGTTCCTCCAATGAGGCACGACGGGCGGCATCCCAGATTTGTTCATCCGTTGCACTGAGATCACCATAAGCAATATTCTCCTTAATGGTACCCGAGAACAAAAATACATCCTGTTGAACGATTCCGATATGCTTACGCAACGATTGAAGCTTAACGTTACGAATGTCGACGCCATCCACAGTGATACGTCCCTCTTCTACCTCATAGAATCGGGGCAACAGGCTGCAGATCGTCGTCTTGCCTGCACCCGAAGGACCAACAAAAGCAACGGTTTCCCCTGGTCGAACAGACAGACTGATATCACTCAGAATACGCCGACTGGATTCATATCCGAACGAGACGTTCTCGAAGCGAATATCACCCTTAACACTTTCGAACTCAACGGCGTTTTTGCTATCCGCAATTTCAGGTTCTGTATCAATGATCTCCAGATAACGTTTGAAACCAGCGATGCCCTTTGGATAACTTTCTATGACGGCATTGATTTTCTCAATCGGACGGAAGAAGATATTAGACAGAAGCAGGAAGGCCATAAAGTCACCCATATTGATTCTGCCATCGATATAAAACCAAGCCCCGCTGATCATGACAAAGACAGTAACCAGTCGCATCATCATATAACTGACCGAGATACTTTTCGCCATCGTTTTGTAGGCAAGCAGTTTGGTTTTACGGAAATTCTGATTATCCACCGCAAAAAGTTCTTTCTCATGTTCTTCGTTGGCGAACGATTGCACAACACGCATGCCACCAACGTTGTCTTCAATACGCGCATTGAAATTGCCGACGTCTCCGAAAAGTCGCCGATACGTCTTTGTCATGCGACCACCAAATACGATAATGACCCAAGCCATAATTGGGATAATGATAAAGGTAAGCAGCGCAAGCTCAAGATTAATGTTAGCCATCAGCCAGAACGATCCGATCAATGTCATTACTGCGATGAATACATCTTCAGGTCCATGGTGAGCAACCTCGCCTATATCATTCAGATCATTCGTAAGATGACCAATTAAGTGGCCTGTTTTACGATTATCAAAGAACCGGAAGGACAACTTCTGCAAGTGAGCGAACATTTTCTCACGCATGTTGGTCTCAATGTTAATGCCCAGCATATGTCCCCAATATGTAACGACATAGTTCAATACAGTATTAAGTGCATAGATGGATAACAGCACAACACAGGCAAGCAAAATGAGAGGCCAATCCTGACCTGGCAACAATTCATTAATGAATTTGCTGACGGCAAGGGGGAAAGCCAACTCCAGAAGACCTGCGAGTACAGCGCATCCAAAATCAATCAAAAACAGTTTTTTATAAGGACGATAATACGAAAAAAAACGACGAATCATACTTATTCACTCTCACTCTCCAGATCCTTATTGGGGTTTACATCTTCATTTTGCAGCTCGAACAGATGGATATACTCGTCGATGACCTGATCAATAGCTTTCAACTCCCCACTGATCATTGGGCGAATATGTTCATACTCCTCCTGGCCAAGTTGTCTGGCGAGCGTTGTTCTTCGATTCTGCATCTGCTCCAGAAATACAAGAATCCGGCCGCGGCGGAATGTTTGCGCACCATGGCCCCGTTTTCCCTGATGTTCTCCATGCCCTCTGCCACGTCTGGAACGCTCTCCACGTTGCTCGCTGTCAATCATATCACGTTTCGGACGCTCACCTTGACGTACACTTCCATCGATTTCATTCAGATCACGATCTCTCATTTTTGCCACCCCCATTACGTGTATACATATGTATACAACGCATTCATGTATACGAATGTATGCGAAATCCCAAAAGATGTCAACCTTTATATTCACTTGAAACAACGTAAACTTTACGCCATACATCAATCCAACGGAAAAAGAAGTGATCTCTTTGGATCGGGCACTTTTCCATGAACACTTCTATTAATTGACACCAAAAAGAGGTAGAATTATAATGGTCACAGCAACTATAATCATGACGGTTATTTAGGAGGAAAACCTTGGAATTAGAAAAATATATCGGTGTTAATGTACAGCGCGCGGCACTTAAACTGAATAATTACTATCAAAAGGTAGTCAATCCGTTTGACATCACAGTGGATCAGTGGGAAATACTAATCGTACTATGGGAAAAAGAAGGCATTACTCAAAAAGAACTTGCCGAGAGACTTCATAAGGACCAAACGAATGTTGCACGGATGCTGTTTAAGCTCGAAAAGAAAGAATTTATTTATCGTGTGATTCATGAAACGGATAGAAGATCTTTACGTGTTTATTTAACTCCTAAAGGACGAGATATGAAAGATGAAATTCTTGCTCCTTCCATGGATGCATATAATAAAACGATCCAGGGGTTATCCAAGGAGGAGGTTGAGATGTTTAGAAGGATTCTTACTGTAATGTATAACAACGTAAAAGATCTATAGTCCAAAGAGGAGTCCTCTCCACTTTAAAGGGGGGATAACTTTTTTTGTCATATACTTGCTGCAGCAACTATGGTCGAGACTATTAAAATTTATTCTAAAGGAGATTTTAAAGATGGAAATAACAGCAAAAGAAACAGGTGTTTTCGACGCCAAGTACAGAGCATTGACCATTGGGATCATTCTTGCTGTCACTACCGTCGCGTTTGAAGGTTTAGCAGTTGTTACGATTGCTCCAAGCCTGGCTCAAAAATTAAATGGGCTCCATTTGTACGGTTGGATATTCAGCTCTTTTCTTTTGGCACAAATCCTTGGAACAATGATCATTGGAGCGCGGATCAACAAAAACGGCGTATTTGCATCGTTTGGCATATCGATACTTTTTTTTGTGATCGGCATCGTAATTGCGGCTACTTCGGTGAACATGATTACTCTAATTATAGGGAGAGTATTTCAAGGGTTTGGTGGAGGCGGTATCATTACGTGTGTATATTACAGCATTACTTTAGGTTATCCTGATAAGCTGAGAACGAAAATACTTGCTTTGTTTTCCGGCGCATACATTCTACCTGCACTAATAGGCCCTTATATTGCTGGGCTTATAGCGGAGCATATCTCCTGGAGAGTTGTTTTTTGGCTCGTGCTTCCCTTCATTGGTTTGGCTGTCATGCTGACGCTTCCCGCTTTCCGCAAATTTACAGTTAGAGTGAATAAACCTTCCGAGAATAACCAAAAAGAAGGTTTTGCAGTATTACTGACTATCGGAACGGGAATGTTGCTGGCTGGGCTAGGCTATATAACCGATTGGAAAGGAATTGTGCTTTCCGTAGCAGGATTGCTTATCATGATTCAGCCTTTGCGAAAGCTGCTGCCCGAGGGCACCTTAAGTGCCAGAAGAGGTTTACCGGCCACAATTGCTTCAAGAGGATTCTTTGTTGCTAGTTATAATGCGACCGAGAGTTATGTTGTCCTCGCTTTGACAGATGTGAAAAAGCTTCCTGCGGATATGGCGGGATTAATTGTAGCCGCTGGTGCATTAAGCTGGTCAGCGGCTGCCTGGCTTCAGTCCAGGTTTGATGCTAAAGATCATGGGATGGGCCGAAAAAAACGGGTAACCATTGGTATTGGATTTATGATCATTGGTGTTGCTGCGGTCATTCTCGCTGTTGGCCTCCCCGAAGGAGGGATCGTATTTGCAGTGATTTCACAGCTTTTCACTGGATTCGGCATCGGTTTGGCACATCCTACGACTGGAGCGATTGCACTACAGAATACAAAAACAGGTGAAGAAGGTGAGATCTCCGCCAGCCTTCAGTTTACAGATGCATTTAGCCCAGGGGTAAGCATCGGCGTCGGAGGAGCCCTTATTGCCGTTAGTCAGTCACTAAATTTGGGGTTGTTGACGGGGATTATATTGGCTCTATCTCTTCAATTAATTCTCGTTCTCTTGAGCTTTACGATTTCCTTTCGCATCAAGCAGGCAAAAGCCTCGGCGGAGAACTGATACCGTCCTGAATTCGGAAAATTAAATATTCCCTACATTGACATACCAAAACCTTCCCCACGTCATGGAGAAGGCTTTGGTATGTTTTTTAAATACATTCATTTTACTTTTTCAATGAAATTTCGAAAGTGGAATCCACGTCACCTGCAAATACAATGCGGCCGTTTTCTGGTAAAACAACCTCATTCTGACCGCTGACTACGGTGTGATTAATACAAATACCCTTTTGATCATATACGGCAAAGGCGCCAGTTGCAGGCATTTTAACCGTCATGACTTTTCCTTTCACCGTTGCTGGTATCGAAAACCATCTGGCATATCCGTCTGCTTGAATTGTTGCTAGAGATTGTTTACCCGAATAGAGTGGTTGTACCATTTCCTCACTGGCGTATATGCTACCAACGGCTGTAATGTACTCTACTCCGTTCTTTTTAGCAAAATAAATCTCCTTTGTATCACGTCCAGCCAGGCCAGGGATTTGCAGCTCAGTGACTGCTTCGTTTGCTCCAATAATCTTAGTATTGGATATATATCCCGGGGTCTCTTTGTCCAAATGAATAGGGAGAATTGGTGCCGAATGGAGATAAACCGTTGATGTATATTTCTCATTCACCAGGTAATATTTTTTACCTTCACGCTGCTCCCATGAGTCCGTAATATCCTGGGATAATTCATTGGCTTCCAGCTTCTCCATTTTATATTCGGAGAAAGCCAATTGTCCAAGTCCTGGCAAGGATATATAAGATCGATACCACAGATAAGTCCTTCCATTCTTCTCCTTAACAAATTTCAACTTTTCTGTGCCTTCATCGTTAACAAACGTACCATCCGCTGTATATGTGTATACTTGAGCCGGGTTATTTGGAGCTGTTAGCGCCGATACATTCATTTTTCCAGCATTAATTTCGATCTTCTTAACCGAATTATTAGTACCGTATATACCCGCATACGTGGATATTTCTTCAGGTATAACAGCCTTCACTGGCACGCCAAATGATTTTTCGGGCTTTCGTTCCGTAATAATACCCTTTTCCTCAAGTGCGCTTAGTAATAATTCACTTGCAATGAACTGATCTCTGGCACTCGTTCCCCCTGATGAGGTAACGGCCGCAGCCAGATTATATTCCGGCAGGACGATTAATGATGAATGATACGATATCGTATCTCCACCTTTCGTCAAGGCCTTGATGCCATATTCACTGAATGGGAACAGGTTCACACTATCCCACCCTAACCCGTAAGATATAGACGTATCGCTATCCTCCGGCCACATGCCTCTTTTGTATTCTTCTTGCGCCATGGCTTCTACCGACTTACTGGATAGAATGCCATCGACTTCTCCCGTGAAGATTTGTGAAAATTTCACTAGATCTTCAGCGGTCGAATAAATGCCTCCAGTAGCGATGATATTATAATTCTCTTGTGGAAGCTGTCCCTCATACACAGGAGAATAGATTCCCGCCATTGCTGCCGGGTCAACGACATCCTGTGGTGTTTTGGTATGTTGCATGTCCAAAGGTTCCGTAAAATAGTGGTGTATGAAAGCTGTAAAACTCATGCCGCTAACACGTTCAACCATAATCTCGGATAACGTAAACCCATCGTTACTATACACGGAGAATGCGCCGGGATCGGCCTTCAGGTTTTGACTCGCCAATTGCTCGAGAAACGTATCATGTGAGTACGTATCATTATCCCCGTACAATGTGGCGTTACTGCCAGTGCTGCCCAGCAGACCGGAAGAATGATTCAACAGCATGCGTGGTGTGATTTGTTTGTAGCGATGATCTTTCATCTGAAAATCCGGTATATAGTTCACAACAGGCAGATCCAAATCAATCTTGCCTTTGTCAACTAACTTCATAACAGAAGCTGTGAGGAACATTTTACTCGTTGAACCTATACCATAGATCGTATCCGGCGTCAGAGGCACCTTGTCCTTTAGATCGTTCTTGCCTGTCTGACCAGATACCACAATCTCCCCACTATCAATTAATGCATATTGCACACTTGTCGTACCGTACGTCTCCGTGAGCAACTTGGCTTTCTCCGCCACTATTTTCTTGGTTGGTTCATACGTTAGATCGTTGCTGTTACTTGTAGCTGATGCGGCCATGACTGACATTGGAGCCAACATCGTTAACACCAGAGTTAAGGCGGTGATTGAAGTTCGTTTTCCCTTTTGTCGTCCCATTCACATCATCTCCTGAATTTTATATGTTTTGGTATTAGAGTTCTTCTGGGTTTACAAATTTCACCTCCGGATACTTGTCGCTCGGTCCCTGAATCAGATCTCCACCCGTTTCTTTCAGTTGCTTGTTAAAGAAATCGAGTACATATTTATTCACGATGTTTGATCCTCTTTTACCATTAATGTCTCCTGTTATTCCGGACAGTTTAACCAGCTCCGAATAGAATTGAAGATCTGTGAAATTAAAGTGCTGGGTTCCTTCTACATAAATCACATTTCCCCCATGATTGATAACATTTTTCATAATGTGTAGCTCATCTGAAAGAAATTTAGTTACTTCATCATCCGAATTTCTATCCACTTCAAAATTGGCTAACCAGTCTTCAAAACTTCCCGATCGGATGAACATAAACGGCTTGTTTATATCATCTCTATTTTCCACTTCATATAGTGACCCATCCATATTAACCCCGGCCTTGATTCTCTGATCTAGATAAGTTGCATTAAACGCGGTTGCACCCCCAAAAGAATGCCCCATTGCGCCTATGTTATTTAAATCGATCTTCCCTTTAAATTGACTTTCGATTGCACCTGAATTCAGCTTTTCGATTTGATCGATTACAAACTCCACGTCTTCCGTCCATATATTCCCTGTTTTTGTACGTTCCTCTAGTGTAGTCGTACTTTTTTTATAATCCGTTACACGGCCATCTGGAAAAAGGGTAGCAAAGGTGCTATACGTATGATCGATGGTGACCACGATAAACCCATGACTGGCCAGATTCTCGGCCTGTGATGCATGTAGAACTCTACTGGTTCCCATACCATGAGATAGCAGTATCACGGGATAAGGACTTGTAGAAGATAATATTTCACTATTTTCATAAGAGTTGGTTTGACTATACTTCCAATAGTCGAGCACAAATTCAGGCAGTTTTAAAGAATTAGAGAAGCTCTGAATATACTTATTGAACCTCTCTTTATCTTTTGGAAACAGCGTGTCACGCTTGATATTATTCTTATTTTCAGTAGGGTACCAAACTTGAACCATTAGTTCCCTCTTATCGCTTTGATCTTCAGTGAAGCTTTCGTCTCTGTTCTGGTCCGTTAAATGAAATGTTTGAGTTCCCACTTTCTCTGGACCATCCGGCTTCGGCAAATTAAAGACAGGTAAGTATACAGACAAGGCAGTAGAAACAACCAGCAGAATGACAATTAGGGAAGATAAACTATATTTCAAGAACTTCCCTATTTTTAGATTCATCATCTTTTCGGAATGTCTGAGTAAAACAATAATTATGAATAGAGCCGTCATGATATATACCAAAAGCAACTGCCATCTGTATCCCTCAACTAACAATTGAACTACGAGTATAACGCTACTTCCTATCCCCACACCCAAGCCTGTTTTCTTTGCACTTCTTTTAATAAATAGTAGGTCTACGAGTAAAGCAAAACAGGATAGAACTAACAGTATCTCAAATAATCTCATTTAAATTCCTCTCTCTCAGCACGGCAACGGCCGAAACCATATTTATTTTGCTTCGTTCATAAATGCTCTTACATCTTCAGCAATTTTTTTGAATTGAGTATGATGTAAATAATGTGAACCATCCATAGTGATGACTTTCCCATGTACGGAATCTTTGATCTGCCCTTCATGCAACGGAATCCATCCTTCAACACCTTCATTATTTGCTTGTACAAAGAGAAGAAGTGGAAGGTCTTTAGGGAAGGTTAAACCTTGAGCACCTTTGAAATTGGAATAAATATGACCCATCTCATTTAATGACGTGGGATTATACATGTTTTTATTCGAGATCATTTTCATCTGCTCAACTGTGTGATCGTCAAATGCCAGTCCCTCATAGGGGTCTGCATTCACTTTCATCATTAATCTTAAGAGACCTGTATTTCTGAGAAGCGCAAACGTTTTTAATGGGAACTTCGCATCTGTAATACTAGGTTGGGTGGAAACACTACTGTCGATACCAACAAAAGCAGTCACCTCACCCGGATATTTGTTCACATAATCAATGCCGTAAATGCCTGCAATAGAGTGACCCATAAGCATGTACTGATGAATATCAAGTTGTTGCAGAGCTTCATGAATTTCACTTACGATATTCTCTGTGGTTCTTTCTTTTTCAGTTTCATCACTTAATCCATAACCGAATGGCTCAACAGCAACCACTTTGTAATATGGAGATAATTCATCAATAAGCAGCTTGAAATCAAGCGCTGGTGTTGCTGTTCCATAACCGGGCAGAAGCACAATCGTTTCCTTGCCTTCACCTTGAATGAGCACATTCATATTTTTCCCGTCTACAGATACATGCTGACCGTAGGGCTCTATCTTTTTCGCCTCTGAATTACTACTAATCACATTGGTGATATAAACAATACCTAAAAATAGAATAATGGCAATTAAGATTGCGCCCAGTACTTTAAGTATAATATTTCGTACCTTCTTGACCCTGGTTCTGTTCTTGGCTTTTTTTCCTTCTGGTAGTGTCACTCTGATCTTCTCCTGTCTTGAACTGTTTGTTCGGTTGTCTTCTTTGCTGCTAATGAAATCTTATCCAATGAAAATGTACTCTCCGTGACGCCAATATGAACTGAATATGAATAAGCCAATCAATATTTATTGCTGCGTCATAAAACTCCTGAATTTTTCAGCGATTTCTTTGGCATGGGAACGGTATAAATAATGATTTGCTTCGAGTAGCATCACTTCACCACGCACAGAATTCTCTATTAACTTCTCATGTTCAGGAACCCAATTCTCCGCTGCCGGATGATTCTTTTGAACAAAGAAAAGAACCGGGAGATTAACAGGCAACGTTAACTGTTCAGCTGCTTTAAAATTGGAATACATGCTTACAATCTCGTTTAATTGAGTTGAATTAAACATGTTCTTTTGTATCAAAATGTTCAATTGTTCTTTGGTTTGTTCATCATACGGTAGCCCAGCATATGGATCATCACTCATTTTCAATTGCAAACGTGGGAAACCCAAGTTACGGTACCATGTAATCGGTACGATTTCTGATGCTTCAACCTTCTGTTCACTAATTGCTGGAACACTGGTGTCCAGCCCGACATATGTACTTACTTCATCTGCATATTTGTTCACATAATCCAGACTATAGATCCCCGAAATGGAATGACCCATCAAGATATAACGGTCAATATGTAGACTCTGTAACGCTTCGTGGATTTCACTGACGATATTTGCTGTACTGCGTTCCTTTTCAGTCTGATCACTCAATCCATAACCAAAAGGTTCAACCACAACGACTTTATAATAAGGGGATAATTCTGAAATGAGTGGCTTAAAATCAAGTGCAGGTGACGCTGTTCCAAAACCCGGCAGAAGTACAATCGTTTCCTCGCCTTCGCCTTGAATGAATACATTCATATTTTTCCCGTCTACGGATACATGTTGACCATACGGCTCCATTCTTTTTTGCTCCGAATAACTACTGATTTTATTAACGGTATATACGGTAGCTACAAAAAGTAGGATTACTATAACGATTGCGGCAAACACTTTAAACAAGATGTTTAACACTTTCTTTATTTTGCTTTTACTTTGTACTTCTTTCTCTGCTTGTTGATTCACATTCATCTGCTCCTATCCTCATCTGTATATTGGCCTAACAGGCTGCTAATAAAAGCCTAACCAACGAAGATGTACTCCCCATGACCATAATATGAACGGAGTATGAACAAGCAAAAAAATGCCATGTGTAACATACAAGGAAGCTTGCATGTTACACATGACATGATAATTCGGTCTAGATACTCCGATGGATATTCTAATTCATTCACCTATCCTGTGAATCTAACTATCGGTTGGTGGATGGATGGGCAACGTGATCATAAAGGTTGTGCCTTGACCAGGTTCACTTTCCACTCGGATGTCACCCTGATGAAGCGATACGATCTGTTTAACGATTGCTAGTCCCATACCACTCCCGTCGTATTTACGACTGTGGGAACGATCTGCCTTGAAAAAGCGGTCGAATATACGCTTCTGGTCTTCCAGGGGAATTCCAATGCCCGTGTCGGATATTCGAACAGTCACATTTTTGAAATCCTCTTCGATACGGACTTTAATCATACCGCCATCCTTGGAAAACTTGATGCTATTTCCTATGATGTTTGTCCATACCTGATTTAACTGGTCGTGATCAGCCGTTACCTTCACGTTCTCCAAATCAAGCTCGAAATGAATGTTGCGCGCAGACCATTGCGGCTGAAGTGCCACGATGACCCGCCGGATCTGTTCATCAAGGCTTAATGTGGTGAGCCGTAGTTGCTGTGACTGCGATTCAAGCAAACTCAGCTTGAGCAGGCTATCGCTCATTTTGGACATTCGTTTCGCTTCAGAGATGATAATATCCAGATAACGGTTCCGTTCTTGTTCTGAGAGGTTTACTTGCTTCAGTGCCGAAGCGTAACCGGATATCGAGGTGAGTGGAGACTGAACCTCATGCGAAACATTGGTAACAAATTCCCTGCGCATCTGCTCCAACTGCTTCAGATCATGCATCATTTCTTCAAAGCTGCGGGCCAACGTACCAATCTCAGTCGTTTGCTTAATGTTCAACTTGACGTTGAAATCTCCAGCTGCAATTCGTTTGGTTGCTTGGGTCAACTTCTTAATCGGTCTCACCAGATATACAGAAGCAACCAGGATTAACAAACTTCCTGTCATCAACGAACTGATTGCAAAGATCAAGCCCCACTTGACCACAAACGTGGCTGAGGGAGGTGAGAGTGTTTCCAAAAACATCGCTTTGGTTCCCATCTCCGTTTTCAAAGGCAACCCTAAAATCACCGTAGCGATCCCATCCCTCGTATCTTGAACAACGCCCCCAGCTAATACTTTCTTTAGTTGCTCACTCGTCACAGCAGCAGACTTATGTCCGTTAAGTTTTCCGTAAGACTCGAACTGACCGGAAGCTTCGTAAATTCGGATATGATAGGAATTGAGCTGCTTCATTCCACTTACGTACAAGTCCGCCTCACGTACTGGGAGGGTCTTATAGATCTGCACAACGTCTTGGCCAAAATTACGCAAGTTAATTTGAGCGTTTTGGTTCAATTTGTCCTCAAATATCCAGGTAGACACAAAAAATGAAATGACCGTACCAGCGATGACAGACCCCAGAAAGGTCAGGACCACACGAATATATATGGATCGGATCATTCGTAGACCTCAAGTCTGTATCCTAGCCCACGCACCGTTTCAATTCGAAAATCAGGTGTAGTTGCGAATCGTTCGCGCAGGCGCTTAATATGTACGTCTATCGTTCGATCATCTCCGGCGTAATCAATACCCCATATCTGATCGATTAATTGCTCACGTGTATAGACTTGTCCTGGTGTTCCAGCAAGCTTATACAGTAATTCGAACTCCTTAAGTGGTAACGTAAGCGACTCCGTGCCTCTCATCACCTTATACGTCTGACGGTCCAAGATGACGTTGCCAAACTGGATTGTGTGTGTGGAGCCAATTTTGTATCGTTTCAGCAATGCTCGGACACGAGCGGTAAGCTCCAATGGATCAAACGGTTTGGTCAAATAATCATCCGTTCCCAGTTCGAATCCTTTCACCTTCTCCCAAGTCTCTCCTCTCGCAGTCAACATGAGTAGCGGGAGGTCGGGATTGGCTCTTCGGAGTTCCTTGCACAGTGCCCAACCGTCCATAACAGGCATCATAATATCAAGCACAACCAGATCCACTGGAGTTTCGCCATACACGGTGAGAGCTTCCTTACCGTCCGCAGCTTCCACCGTTGTGAATCCATCGTTTTTTAGAAATAAACAAACGAGTTCGCGAATATTCGCATCGTCGTCAGCAACGAGTATAGTAGCCATAGGTTTTTCTGTCCTCTCCGTTACGTTGAAATATATAGTTCAACTTATATAATAAATAGTAAAACCTCGTGCTTATAGTATATCTACAGCAAACATCGTATGCTCTTTCAACGTTCCTTGGATTGGCACAGGCTGTGACCCATTCTCCTTGAATCCTGCCTTTTGAAGGACACGGATAGAGCCTGTGTTTTCTGGTACAGCGCCAGCTTCGATTCGAGTAATTTCAGTTTCGTGTTTGGCAAACTCCAGCACACATTGCAGGGCTTCGCTCATATACCCTTTTCCTTGATGTAGAATATCCGTCACATAACCAACGATCCATTTTGGGGTAGAATCCAATATGATCTCGAACAAAGAAATTTCACCGACGAGTTCATCCGTTGTATGTAGAAAAATACCAAAAGAATAGCGATTTCCGTCTTCTCTCTTCTTGTTCCAGCTCTCAATAAGTGACCTTTGCCCTTCCAAGCTGTAGAAAGACTCATCCCGATTACTCGCTGAGATTTTCTCAATTTCCGCACGGTTACGAATCTGTAGATCCAGAAGCAAAGCGGCATCTTCCACATTCCAAAATCTCACATAGATACGTTCTGCACTATATTTCATTACATTATTCCTCCTCTATTACGTTAGGTGAAATGGGCTACAATTTTCCTGTCATATCTCCCCATTTGCCATCAGTGGATTCTACTTTGATTATATCAGTTCATTATACGAGTACGAGCGAATCAAAGAGAATTGTTTCGCCAGAAAATGCGGGGAATACGGCATGTCGTTGCGCAGCCAGGCGACAATGGTGCCGATCAGGGCGGAAGAACCGTACCAGATTGCAATCTCCTTATGAATACCAGATTCTTCGAGTTCATCCTCCATCTCCACCCGATCAATTTTGGCTTTGACCAGCGTACTCAACAATTTGAGCAGTCGTTCGGTAAAAATCGGTGTGCGCTTTGTAGCAAGTACGACCTTATAAAACGAGGCGTTCTCTGCAAAATGCTCCAGTAACTTGACCAAAACAGGCCAAGCCTCTTCCGTCCTATGCTTCTCAAAATGAGGGGCATATTCATCCACGATCCGTTCAATATGCTCAATCATCTCGTCGGCCATCTTCTCCATCATATCCGTAATATCTCGATAGTGCAGGTAGAAGGTTACCCGATTAATCGTCGCTCGTTCGGCAATTTTGTTGACTGACAACTTCTCAATATCCATTTCCTGCAGCAATTCAACAAATGCACCTCGAATTAACTGACGTGTTCGCAATATTCTTGGGTCCACGGCTGATTTCTTCTCGTCTTTCACGTGTATCCCTCCTTCAAATTTTGAACATTACAATTTTAAACGATCAGTCGTTTATTTTTGATTTAGACAACAAACTCATAATTTCTGTAAAATAAACAACGAAAACACATCATAACGTAAATTGTAATCTGTCCGAATATGTATATAATTCAATAAATACAATGTAAACTATACAACACGTTGTAAATTTAGTCACGCGTGGATTGAAAGGATGAAAAGGATTGAGTCAGGCTAGAGTACAAGAAGAATTATCCGTAAAGAAAGGCCCCATCCTGTTTATCATGATTTTGGGAGCCTTCCTTGCAACGTTGAATCAAACGATCATGAGTGTCGCTACACCTGAACTGATGGGTGATTTTAACATCTCCGCCGCAACAGCACAATGGTTAACGACAGGTTATATGCTGGTGAACGGGGTACTTATCCCCATTACGGCTTACTTCATGCAACGCTTTTCAACCAAGCAATTATTCCAAGCTTCAATGTTTATTTTCCTGATTGGTACCATCGTATCCGCCCTTGCAACCAACTTCGGCACATTGCTGACAGGACGCATGATTCAGGCAGCGGGCGCGGGCATTATCATGCCGCTCTTGATGAACGTTATTTTGACCTTGTTTGCTCCTGAAAAACGAGGATCAGCCATGGGTATGGTTGGTTTTGCGATCATTTTCGCCCCTGCAATTGGGCCTACACTTGCCGGTTATATTCTGGAGAACTACTCTTGGCAAACGATGTTCTACGGCATGATACCCTTAACTCTTATTGTCATTGCCTTTGCGTTTGTATACCTGAAGAATGTATCCGAACGAGTTAGTACGAAGTTCGACACCATCAGTGTGGTACTGTCCACCATCGGATTCGGCGCATTGCTGTATGGCTTCAGCAGAGCAGGAAGTCTGGGATGGTCAAGTGCAGAAGTACTTATCTGTATCGCTGCTGGTATAGTTGCTCTTGCACTATTCACATGGCGGCAGCTCGTTTCAGATACTCCGCTGCTTGATCTGCGGGCTTTCAAATACAACATGTTCTCCCTGACCACGGTCATTAGTATCGCAATTACGATGATCATGTATGCTGACATGATGTTGCTTCCCTTGTACCTCCAGAACGCACGTGGTTACACTGCACTGGAGTCCGGATTATTACTGCTCCCGGGTGCTCTTGTCATGGGCTTCCTGATGCCTGTAGCCGGAAAATTGTTTGACCGATTTGGAGCAAAATGGCTGGCTGTTATCGGGATGGTGATCACCATAGTGACGACAATTGGTTTCATCGACTTAACGGATTCAACCAGCTATGGTTACCTGGTATTAATGTCAACTGGCCGCCGAATTGGTATGGCTCTGCTCATGATGCCGATTCAGACTGCGGGGCTTAACCAACTGCCACCAAGACTTGGTGCACACGGCACAGCTATCTCCAACACCGTCAGACAAGTAGCTGGCGCTGTGGGTACTTCATTGCTCGTGAGTGTCATGACCTCCCGTACAACGGCACACGTACAGGATATGATGGCGACTGGTGCAGCCAATGGTCTCAGTCAAAAACAGCTTGCTACAGAATCCATGATCCAGGGTATCAATGATGCTTATGTTGTTATCATCGGTATCGCTGTTGTGGGATTGGTTCTTTCCTTCTTTATCAAACGTACCAAACAAGCCAAAGAGGAAGAAATCAAACAGGTGGTAAGACAAAAAGTTTCTATGAACTCAAATTAAGGTGTCCAGCCTCATAATTGCTTGCATAACAAAGCGGCAGATCAAGACGTTTACGTCTGATCTGCCGCTTTTTAGGTTGTATCCCGTATGATTCCTTCTCACTCCGCAACGATCTTCACTGGCAGATGGGTTAACGACTGTCCCGGAGCTGAAGTGGCCAGATTACTCTCCAGATCAAAGGACTCCGCCGGTTCAATCCGAGCAATCTTCTCCACAAATGCTGTCAAGGCGATGCTTAGTTCCATTCTTGCCAATGGGGCACCTAGACAAAAGTGTGGGCCATTACCAAAGGTAAGGTGTTTTTTGTTATTCCGACGATGAATGTTTAGCTCAAACGGGTCTTCAAACATCTGCTCGTCCATATTGGCTGCACTCATCCAGGAGATGACGACATCCCCTTTTTTCAAGTCTACTCCGAGGAGTTGGTTATCCTGCTTCACTGTCCGATGTCGCTTGGCATTGTGGAACCGATAACGAAGCATTTCTTCCACTGCGAGCGGAACCAACTCGGGATTCTGTCTTAGTTGGCCATACAGACTCGGGTCATCGTACAGGAAGGAATAGAACGTATTTGAAACCATATGGCTTGTTGTCTCAATACCAGCTCCGAGCAGAAGCATGGTCGTGCGAACAACCTCATCCTCCGTGAACTTCTCCCCCTCAACATCAACGTTCAACAGATCCGTAATGATATCCTGACCAGGATGGGACCGTTTATGAACTACAACAGGATACAGAAATTGATAGTACTCTTGCGCTGCAGTTTGTTTTTTCAGTTCACTCTCTTCAGCAGTCTTCGGATTGGTAGGTTGAAACAGAATATCTACCCAGTTCTTGAAGCGATGACTGTCTGTGAGAGGGATGCCGAGCAGATCAGCCATAACCATCGAAGGCAGCGGAGCAGCCAACGCTTGAACAATATCAATGGTCGTATTCGGCTCAATATCTGCTACCAGCTGCTCTGCAATGTTGCGAATGCGTGGCTCCCAGTTCTTCAGACTACGCGGTGTAAAAGCAGCAGATAACAACGAACGACTTTTTTGATGACGGGGAGGATCGATACTTGATATGTTTAATTTGTCTGGGGGTGTGCCTTCATTGTTTTTCGCTCCAACGGCAATGGTCGTCCGGGTTCCTTCGGCTGAAAAATACTCATGATTACTGAGGACCTGCTTCACGTCATCGTATCTGAACACATTCCAGGTGTCTGTATCTTCGTGATAGTACACAGGATGCTCGGACAGCATTTTTCGAAACCAGTGAAGTGGGAAAAACTCTTCAGATCTGGACTGAAACCCCGTGATGTCCTCAACGCGTATCACTTCTTTATACATTTGGAATCCACCTCTCAGCATAGTTTCGTGATTGGTTACATGGGTACCTGAATTGACAGTTCAGCACCTGATTCCATTTTATACCATACGTTCATTTATTGATATAAACCATTTGAACTAAATCAGAAAAACCCCTTAATATAAGGGGTTTTCGTTTTATACGTATCGTATATTATTTTTGTCGGTGTTTCAGAGAGATCAGCGATACGAACCGATCAATCCCCTAGTTTCGCCAATGCTTCCTGTAGCTGATCCAGCTGTGCAGACAAGGTTTCAATCAAGTTCTGCGTTTGGCGTGCCTTCTCCATTAAGACTTGCTCGTCCGAACCCTCTTTCGATGCTTTACCGATTGGTGATGACGACAATTCCGACAATTCGCTTTTGTATGTTTCTTGTTTCTCTAAAGCTATGCGCAGTTCTTCTTTAGTCGTACCGATCTGATGTTCCAGATATATGATGTCGGACGAATTCGCTCCATCGGATAAACGTTGTGAATATGTCATGACTCACCTCTTTTAATTTCATCCATTGCTTTGCCAACAGCATAGGGCTCAATATCGATATCCAGTTCCATGCCGAGAGCTAGTTTCGCCAGTTGACTCCCGATAAAAGGACCCATGGTCAATCCAGAGGCTCCAAGTCCATTCGCGGTAATCAGACCTTCCCAGCCTGGGACAGCCCCCATTACTGGCAGAAAGCCTGGCGTGAACGGACGGAACCCAACTCTTACTTCCTGGAATGTGCTATTGGCTAGCCCCGGCGCCAGTTCCAGACCTTTATTCAAAACTTCCTGCATGCCTCCTGCAGTTACTCTTGTATCATAACCCTCCACATCATTTTCATGAGTGGCTCCAATCACAATCTTCTGTTGATCAAAGGCCAAGAGATATTGGTCAGAAGGTGGCATGATCACAGGCCAGCGGCCTGTATCCTCCCCATCCGTGACATGTAGATGCATAATTTGTGCCTTTTGATAATGCACTTTAAAGTGTAACCCGAGCGGCTTCAGCAGTTCGTTGGCCCATGCACCTGCACAGACAACGACTTCATCTGCCAGGAAACTCCGATCATTAACACTCACACCAACGACCCGATTTGCTTCGAATTGAAGCGTGGCGTCTCCGTGAATCACTTCCGCTCCATTTCGCTGTGCAGACCGGATTAAGGCATCACGCAGCGCCCTTCCATCTATACGTGCAGCACCGCTGATATGTACCGACTGATAACGTTCATCCAGCAATGGAAAACGTTCATGGGTTTCTTTTACATCCAGAGGTGTGATGTCGCCAATCTCCGGTGCATCTGCTTTGCGAAGATGGGCCCGCCCTTCCATCTTGTTGATTTTGTCCACGTCCGTATGAATACTGAGCGCACCCACTTGAGCATATCCGGTTTCCGTTTCTCCTTCACCCTCAAGCTCCGCTATGATGCCAGGATAGAACCGCGCACCAGCCTTGGCGAGCTGATACCAGTCCTGATTACGTCGCTGTGACAGCCATGGACAGATGATACCAGCAGCTGCATCCGTTGCCTGTCCTATATCTTTTCGGTCTATGATGATGACCTCTGCGCCATGTTTGGCTAATTGATAGGCTGTTGATGCCCCCAGAATACCCGATCCGACTACGATGACTTTCTTCATGTTTGCATTCCTTTCTTTAATCACTCATTCGTTATAGCGTATAACGTTTCGCATTCTGTTGGCAAGGCAGGCGTACTTTAAGGTCCATATAGAGGCTGATCAGACCACTGTTCATACTCATTCATCCAAGAAATAATTGTTGAAACATTTATATGAAAACGTTTTATATATTACCCGTCATTCAATTAAAATTATTCCATTTATGTAATATAATTCTTTCTAGGTTTCTTTTAACTCTGTAACCACGCCACTTACGCACATGATCCTTTAACGAAAAGAGGAATAACACGACGATGCCGAAACCTAGCATGGGGAATCCGCTGGATACCGATATGCCGCTCATGATTACAGGGCAAAACCAGTTGACCGTTGATGAATTGATGAATTGGAGCGACCATTCACGGGATTACAGCATTGTACAGTGCATCGGAGGAACAGGGCGAATCGCAGCAAAGAATCATGAATTTTCGATCAAAAAAGGGACCGCTCTTATTTTGTTTCCGGAGGTAACCTACCGTTACCACAATCTGAGTGATTCATTACGATTTGATTGTCTGTCTTTCAATGGCTATTTGTTGCCACGGTTCTTGCATACCTTGCAGATCGGGGAGCTGCGCGCCTTCAAGCCGGATGGAATGCTTCATATCCTGTTGCGTGAAATTACGTTGGCGCTGCAGTCCCGGCACAAGGATCAGATCTGGCACGTATCCGCATTACTGTACATGCTTTTGGTCAGATTAACCATTGAAGGTGAACGCTATAGTGCTTACGAACGTTCTGATGCCCGATTAAGATTGGATGAACTCATTACTTTTATCAAACAAAATTATCATCAGGATATTTCTCTCCCCATGTTGGCTGAGCAGATGGATGTTACCGAGCAGCACCTGAATCGGATATTCAAAAAAGAATTTCAAATGACTCCACTGGAGTATCTCATGAGATATCGGTTGTTGAAAGCCAAGGAAATGCTCATCGAAAATGACGCTACAACCGCTCATGAAATAGCCAAAGCCGTTGGTTTCAACAGTGCCAGTTACTTTGGGTCAGTGTTCAAAAAATACGAAGGGATCTCCCCTATCGAGCTACGCAAGCAGTATCTGGATTAAAGCGCCTCCATATCAATCTCGGCCAGCGAGGATAACCGAAGTTCATGCATGGCGAATTCCAGACCACGCGTTACCTCGTTAGGCACGATGATACAACGAATACCTGCTGCATTGGCTGCCTTCAAGCCATTAGGTGAATCTTCGAACACAATCGCTTCGGAAGCCTCGATCCCAAGACTCTGGAGAGCAAGAAGGTACAGTTCAGGGTCCGGTTTCACTCGCTTCACATCCTCAGATGTATGAACAACTGTAAAATAATCGAAAATGCCTAACTTCTGCAAGTAACCATGCACCCAGTCCCGTGTGGAGCTGGAAGCAACCGCAAGCTGAATCCCCTTCTCCCTCGCAGACTGAAGCAATTCATACACCCCCGGAAGAATGGCAGCCTGTCCCAAATAGACTTCGTATTTCTGTTCAGAGAGAAGTTTGATATGATCATGATCTATCTTTTTTTGGAGCGCCTGCTCCAGATATAGAAATGGATGAAACTCCTCAAAGGATGTCCCCACATTTTTCGACCATAGCTCCAGACCAAGTTCCACTCCGTGCTCTTCATAAATATCGCGAAATGCATAGTACCAAGGTGTCTCTGTATCGACAATGAGTCCATCAAAATCAAATATAAATGCTTTTACCATGAACCTGTTCTCCCTCCAATGATCGGCCGGGGAAGCGGATTAGAAACGTGCGGTCAAGTCCGGATGAGTAACGTTCACGGATAAAAAGTGACACGTACAGCCCGTTCCAGTCGGCGATTGTACAACTAATCCAGCTCGAAGTTCCCCTTGTGTCGGCATGCCGAAATAACGAATTAGTTTCCACTCATCCCCATCGGGTGAATAAAAGAATGATATGCAGCCCTCTACTTTGCGTATACGCAGATAGGGATTAGGTACGGAGACTTCCACCGAATTGCAATCATCGGATGAACCATCACGTGTCACCACCGACACGATGGTAGGCACTTTTCCATCATACTCAAAACAAATTTTGCACCAGTTAAGATCATCCGCCATCACCATCAGACATCCGGAATCATATTGATTTTTCATATCAACGGTTAATTGGGTTGTGATTTCGAAGTCCTCAGGTACAGGCATGGACAGAAATGGTGCTGTTGCACGAATGTGCTTGCCCGCAGGGTCCTGGAAAAAGTCGGTGTCCGCCTTCGCTTCCACCAGCACACCTCCCTGATCTGTAAAGGACCAGCTTTCGGGCTCGTTCATCCAGCTCCATTGCTTTCGTGCTTCTGTTGTCATTACGTTAGTCATTTGTTAGCAGCCTCCCAAGTTAAAATATGTTCTGAGGTAGTTCTAGTTTTTTTCTGTACTACATATTCGCTCCAAATACAGTAAACCCCTTTTTCTACATATTTTTGTAAGGTTCTAGCACTTGGGAGTGCTTTTGCGGATCTGGCAGGAAAAACATGATGACCATGAGTACGATATATAGACCAAGAATGACACTGAACAACAGTGTTGGATTGTGATGGTAGAGCAAACCCGTCAGGTATCCCGATGGAATGGCTGTCAGCGTCATGACCGTCTGCACAGCCGAGAACATGTCGGCTTTCTCATGCGTCCCCAATCGGTTCATCAGCAGGGAATCCCGGTACGTCTGCAAAATGAAGTTACCCGCAGCGAGCACGATTAGCGTGAGAAACAGCATGCCTATATTCCCCACAGGGATCAATAGAAACAGAATGGCTCCAGCCGTGCTAAGCACGATGGAAAAACCAACATACTTTTCTTCCGAACGCCGTTTCAGTCGCGGAATGATGACCAGATAGAGCAGCATGACGGTTACCGCAGTCACTACTGGGATAAACGAAATGACACGATCATCAAATTTCAACTGTTCCTTGAAGAAAATGACCTGAAAGAAGTTCAGCTGCAAAATCAGATTGGACAACACCGTGATCAGAATAATCGGAAAAAGTCTCCGTTTGTAGAACGATTTGCCGAACAGGCGCAGACTGGAACCCAAACTTTGAAGCACGCGGGTTTTACTATGCAATCCCATAAGTTCCTTGCCGACCTCGGTCTCATCCGTGTATCGGTTACGAATGAAAAACATGGCGGTCATGAGGATGCCCCCGACAAAGTAAATGCTGGCCAGTGTTGGTACAATACCAAAATCAGCAATGACAACTCCGGCAATCGGCGTAAGAACCCCAGCCCCTGTAATAATCATGTTGAGAATGGCAAACACTTTGGATCGTTTGTGTTCCTCCACATCCTCTATGATCAGACAGTTAAAAGCGACCGTTACAAACTTGGAGGTTGCGTTCAGCAAGTAGGCGATTAGAAACAGCCAGAAGTTCTGGGAGAAAGCCCAGATGAACATCGGAACACTCCAGGCAAGCAGATCAAAGATCAGCGTTGTTCGTTTCCGTCCCAGCTTATTTGTGATGGAACCCGCAAACAATTGAAAGATAAAGGCAAAATAAAGATTCACCGAATTGATTAAACCGATTTCAATGTCCGAAAGTCCGGCTTCCTTCATATATAAAGGAGCGTAGAAGAGAACGATCGTGCCCGGAATGGCCCATACCGGTTCGAGTAAAATGGAGTAGCGTGGATTCTTCGGCAAATCTTGAAGCAATTTCAATCGATATCCCTTCCTTCTGCGGTTTTCACCGCTGCGAATTCCAACTTTTCGCAGCGGTGAACCAGCCAATGTCTACATGCTTATAGTACCTCTTATAGGATAAGAGCTGTTTTGACCGAATTCATCGGCAATTTCTCTCCAGTATGCATGTCATAACCAATCGTTCCATTAAAGGCCTGTTCATAATCACTCAGCAGTTCCTTGGCTGTAACCATCTGTTCCAGTTCGGGGATACTTTGGGCAAATTTCAGTGCCGTACTGATCATCGAGTGATTAGCAACTGCACCGATGATACTAATGCCATCATTAATGACGGCTGTTGATTTGAACGTTACCTCATAGCTGTCGTCATATCCCATAGGAATAATTTTGCCGCCTTTGGCAATCAGCTCAAACCCTACATGAAGCTGGTTCCCCACCGCATCCACTACAATATCAAACTTTTTGTTATTATTGATCTCGTAAACTTTATCCAGTGTCAGATCCTGAGGATAGAACACATGATCCGCGATCCCTGAAGCGAACTCTTTGCGGTATGGATCAACTTCCGTGCCTACAGTAAGCCTTGCCAATCGTTTGCTAACAAGCTGACACAGGGAACCGATTGCACCCGAACCGAGGACCAGTACGGAGTCACTTGGCTTAGTCCCTGCTTTCATGAACGTCTGAAGTACACATCCCAGTGGTTCGATCATCATGGCCGTTTCCCAACTCATGGAATCCGGGATGGCATAGATATACTTTTCGTCCCCAACAAAATATTCAGCAAAGGTTCCGTGTGTCGTCATCCCTACTTGATAATCATCAAAATTCTCGCAGTAGATGAACAGACCCTCACGGCAGTATGAGCAGGTACCGCAAGATTGCGTGGGATCAACCAATACCCGATCACCGATCTTGAAACCACGAACGTCGTCGCCCACCTCAACCACTGTGCCTACGCCTTCATGACCAATGATCGTTCCTTTATTCGCCGGCACTTTACCTTTGACAATATTCAGATCTGTCCCGCAGATGCCGGAACCATAGATTTTAATTTTTACCTGGTTTGGCTTTTGAATGGTTGGCTCCTCAATCTCCTGGTAAGTCACCTGTTTTAGATCCTGATATACGAGTGCTTTCATTGAATAATTCCTCCTAGTCGATTTTCAATTATGATCTATGGATTAAGCTTCAAACGTTTTCGAAAGTTGCATCGCATGAAGATGTTCCTGCTTCTGAATCTCTTTCCAGTCTGACAGGATCTGCAACAGCGCTTCCTCGACCCACAACAATTCTTCCCGTGTATGGGCATCGGAGAAAATAAAGTAACCCTTGGTGAAAATGCCGAAGTGAGCCATTCTCTTCACCATAAACTCGCGGAAAGGGTCTGTTTGGAAGTTATCTTCAGCCAAGGATTGAATGCAGAAGCTTGCATACGTCCCTCTCACTTCCAATTGATCCGTCAATCCGAGTAAAACAAGTTCAGATTCCAGACGATCCATGATCCGGGTTGCCGGTTCACGCCAGGTCGGCCATACTTTCGCATTTTTCATTAATCGTTCACAGGCAATGGCTGCCGCGAGTGCTGTTGTTTCGCTGGAATGGGCATTACTGAATCGGACCTGTCCCGACAGAGACATCAAGTGCTCAGGCCCCAAAACCGCTGCGAGCGGTAAACCGTTGGCCATACCTTTAGAGATACAGAGCAGATCAGGCCAGATGTCATATTCTCCTGCTGTAGCCTGCTTGCCCATTCGAATACCGGAAGTGACCTCATCAAATATGATAATGATGTCCAGAGACCGGCATAGGTTTACGACTTCCTCGAGCGCATCCCTTTTCCACTCGTTGGGACATAAAACAATACATGCGATATCCTCGGGAGATGAGGTAATCTGGGCTTCAATTCGCTCCGCGGTAGGTTTGTTGACCCAGATCGTTGAACGCTCGATATCCACCGGGATGCCACGTTCTTTCGTCTGGCCACCATAATAGCCGTAGGCAGACCAATCGTGCCACCCATGATAAGCCGTCGCAATAACCTTGCTCTTACCACTTGCAGCACGAGCCAGACGTACAGCTCCACTCACTGCATCGGCCCCACTCTTGGTAAAGCGAAGCGATGGATAACGACCCTCGAACCGCTCCAAAATCAACTCGGCGCATTCAAGCTCAATGTCGGCAGGCAGAGAAAAGCTTGTCCCTTTTTTCAGCTGGTGAATGACGGTTAGTTGGACTTCATGCCTCGCATGGCCCCAAGACGCCGTACCCATGGCCATCTCGCAATCCAGCCATTCATTCCCGTCGATATCTGTAAATCGGGATTTGTAAGCCTCTGCACAACATACGGGTGTATGCCCGGGAAATAAACGTTCAGGTGCTTTGGCTAAAGTGCTGCATCCGCTCGGAATTACCTTTTCGACTTGTTCCAACCACTCCAGATTCCGGGTAAATCTTACGGCACGATCGAGCGTGCTCTCTTTTTCTTTCACCTTAAGTACCTCCCTGTTTATTTTCGTTGTGAGTGAATTACCGAACTTTGGTTCCAGGCCAGCATCCATCGTAGATGCGATCCATTGTGATCACATTGCCATACAGGTCAATGATCAGATCCTTGGCTCGATGAGCATGTCTCATCTCAATCCAGTAGCGGTTCTCCAGCAAACGGGCAAAATTGTCTACCAAAAACAGTAACCGGTTCTCACTATGAATCAGTTCCTTGCCCAGTACCTGTGGCAGCCAGATGGCTCCATTGGAATTGAAGCGGTTTGAATAGTCACGTACTTCGGCTACATTTGCAAATTCAGCTTCCTCCAGCTTGGTCCAGAATGTATCGGCATCACTTCGAACCTCGGCAAGGTCAATCCCAACAATCGGCAGATGCTGGTATTCCCCTTGGCTTTCCAGCTGTGCTTTCAGATGACTGAAAACGAATGGCCACACATCAGCCTCGATTTGACCGCCCCACTTTTTCCAGAAGCGTGCCAGATTGTTCTTGCGGTTGAAGTTGCGGTGAATGCCGCTGCTGCGTTCCCAGTGATACGCCTGAATATTCGGGTTAATGACCGTATCGTATCCCGCAGCTCGTGCCCGCATCTGATAATCAAAGTCCTCGTACCCATTAAAGAACTTCTCATCGAGGTTGCCGATGGTCTCATACACCTCCCGCTTCATGCCAAACATGGCGAACACCACCAGTTGAACAGAGAAGGTTTCTTTCGGGATATCATCAGGAGATGCGTTCAGGAACAGGTGTCGTCCAATGGTGTCCGCAAAAGCAATGCCGCAGTGCTGCACGCCTCCGGTTTGCGGATACAACAGAACCCCTCCAATCATGCCAATCGTAATATCGCTATCCAGTGTCTCTTTCATCATCGGTTGCCAGTTCGGTTGAAGAATGGTGTCCGAATCCAGGAAGAAAATGTACTCTCCCTTGGCTAGACTCAGTGCGCTATTAATCGACACGGCGCAACCGAGTGGAAAATCATGCTGAAGAATCTCGATGGTCACACCTTCTCTTACTTCTTGCTTCAGTTTATCCAGATGTTGAAAGACTGCTGAGCCGGAACCATCGTTGATGAAAATAATCTGAGTGGATGGACTTACCGTCCGGAGCAACGAATCTGTGAACAGGTTCAAAATGTTATAGTCCTGGTTGACTGGCACAATAATGGTGTAAAGCATGGAATCCCTCCTGATTTGGGTTGATGGAATGAGTACTTGAGCTGATTTTGAAATGCATAATTGCAGGTAGTTCAGTCCGGCCTCCTCGTTTGAATATTTTGTATTTATTTGGTAATGATTTGAATCTACTAGAAATTTATATCATTTTTTGTAAACTGAAAATCTTAAATTCTGAACTCTATTAATATTTGAATATGTGAGAAAATCAAGTCTTTGCAGCTTGCACACTGAGAAACGCTGTTGTGAATGCAAAAAACACCCCTAAAGAGTCTGCGTATCATACGATACGGTTGATTCTTTGGAGGTGCTTTCGTATTAAAATCTATATTTTTCGTTGGATAGGCCCTGACCTAACGCTGCTTAAATCCATGATAAAACGTATCCACCACAAGCGCAGGGGCTGCTTTTCTCGCGATATGACCACTCACAACTTGTTGCCACGTCAGGAACATGATGGAATACAGCACATCGACAATCCAGGTTTTATCGAGATCGGAGCGGAAATAACCTTTCTGTTGTAACAGACCGACCGCGTGCAATACAGGTTCTCTCAGTTTCAGATCTGCTCCCTCAATCTCGGGATTATAGTTAATGGTGGTGTCATGAGCCAGAAAATAAATTTTGTCGCCTAATGGAATAAGCGCCTCGATCAGCTCAGGTATGTATTTTTCACATTGCTCTTCATCCAGTTGAATTTCTTTCATGGTCTCACTGACCACCTCGATTGCGCGTAATCCCAGATGAACCATGAGCTGTTCGCGGCTTTCCACGTATCGATGCAACGTCGCAATCCCGATTTTTGCAGATTCTGCAATTTCATTCATGGAAGCATTCGGTTTTTCAATCAGCAACTTGGTGGCCTCGTCCAAAATGGAATGAAGCCTGGTTTGTTTGATTGTAGTCATTTCTTTTTTCATTGTATTACACCTCTTGGCGAGTATAGTTCAACAATTGATCTGATCATCCATCATATGATTGGATTAGACTATAAAATTATAGCATACTTCCTCACGAGTAAAACTAAAAGCCGCCATTCGGCGGCTCTTAGCATCGTTATCTTTCCCGTTACTTACAGTTCGATGATTCTCGTTGCAATATTTGTACAAAATTCACGATCATGCTCTACAAAAAGTAGGGTTGGCGAGTATTCCAACAATAAGTCTTCGATCTGCATACGTGAAATGACATCTACAAAGTTGAGTGGTTCATCCCAAATATGCAGATGTGCTTTCTCACTAAGACTTTTGGCAATGAGCACTTTCTTTTTTTGACCTGCACTAAACGTTGAGATATCTTTCTCCAATTGCAGTCTGGAAAAATCCAACTTTCGAAGTATCGATTTAAACAGGCTCTCATCAATCCCCTGTATGGCCGCATACTCAGATAAATGCCCTCCGAGATCGGACGTGTCCTGCGACACATACGAGATTTTAAGCTGATGATCCTTTCGGAAAAGACCTGTATAAGCAATATCTTCACCGCAGATCAGTTTAAGAATGCTTGATTTTCCAGATCCATTTTTACCGTATAGGGATATACGATCCCCTTGTTCAACCGTGATACTGACATCCTTACACACCGTATTGGAGCCGTATGAGATCGACACATGGTCCAATTCAACAAGTTCATGCTTGTGAAAATCCAGCTGATGAATCTGTAGACGTTCTGCACTCTCGATATTTTTGAGAAGTTTGGACTTCTCCTGAATTGCAGATTGCTGCCTTTGTTCGATATTTTTGGAACGTTTCATCAGTTTGGCAGCCTTGTGCCCAATATATCCTTTATCCACCTTGGAACCGGAATTTCTCGTACCATTTTTGGTTTTTTCAACTTCATGTGACCATCCACCGGTCCGTTTGGCTGAATCGGATAAACGTTTGATATCCTTTATTAATTTCTCATTACTCGCAAGTTCAAACTGATCTTGCCTTCTTTTATTTTCCCACCAAGCGGAAAAATTGCCTTTCTGAATCTCGATGTTACTCTTATTGATGGAAAGGATATGGTCCACGCTGTGATCCAGAAAGGATCGATCGTGAGATACCAAAATAAATCCACTCTTGCTGCGGAGATAATCACCTACAATTTGTCTCGCATGAAGATCAAGATGATTGGTAGGTTCATCAATGAGCAGAAACCGATTATCCTTCAGGAACAAAGCAGCCAGCATCACCTTTGTTTGTTCTCCGTTGGATAACGTATCAAAAGGCCGATACAACACATCTTCTGACACTTTCAACAGGTTAAACTCACGCACAACTTGCCATTGTAGATATTCAGGATGAATCTCGCCGATGACATCGACGGTCAAGGCTCCCTTATTCTCTACCTGGTAAGGAAAGTATTCAAAGCTAACATTCGCAGAGATATGCCCACTATATTCATATTTGCCGAGCAACAAGTGGAGGAAGGTTGTTTTGCCTCTGCCGTTCCTTCCGGTAAAACCCAGTTTCCAATCGGAGTCCAACTGAAAACTAACATTTTCAAATATATTATCGTAACTGCCATCATAGGCAAAGGTCAGGTTGGTAACGTTAATTAAAGACATAAAGATCATCCTTCTTATGTGAAATATAAAAGTAAACTGACGGGATTTCACCATCGAACATGGCATGGTTTCCCTCACTTTAATATTTGAACATAATCAGAATTTAGATTCGCTTATACAATAAAGAAACCTGGCGATAAATCATTCAGCGCCAAGTAGATCTATGCATAGGAGGACAAAGTGTCGGATTCTGATTAGTAATATTGTGAACCATGCCACTGTTCATGTTCGTTGACAGGTCCACATAAACATCCACAACCTCTAATTCAGTCATCACTTTACCACCCCTTTACAAGCTCACAATTTGAATACAGAAAACTTAACATGGAATACAACATGGGTCAAGGCACCCTTCTCCCATATTGGCGTGTAGGGATTAATATAAATATCCTAAAAAGTCGAGTTCCCCTTCACCCCATGGCAAGCTTCCCACTTCTTTAATCATTAACCCCTCTACCTTTTGAGTTCCAACTCCAATTGTGGTTAAGGTTTCATGATCAATTTTCAACCACTTACATGTGTTGCTTACCGTTTTAAATCCATTTTTGCTATACAATCCCTCATGATCCGCAAATAAAAGGACAAAATCAACACGTCCTTTGGCCAACCTTTCCACTTCGGATATTAACAAAGAAGCGATTCCTTGAGAGCGAATAGCCGGAGAAACACACAAATCGATTATCCCCAGCACTCTTATGGGTGTTCCATTTAAATTCATCATCCTGTAATCCAGTCCCACTTGTCCAACTAGTTGGTTATCAGGAGTAAATGCCAACACTCTGCCATGTGGTATTTGCTTAAAGAACAATCTGTCTTTTGGATAAACATCTGGAAAACTGGTAACAAGTAATTCTTGAAGAAGAGTCGACCAGGCTTCACTTAGATCCACATCATATGTTTTAATTAATTTCAGAAAAATCCTCCTAAATCAAGCCATTCTGTTTTTTGCTTGTGTAATCAACCTTACTTACCATTACGCAAATCTTCATGATGTACTCGTCATGATTGTCTCACGGAAGGTAGGCATCCTCTACCTCAACTTTTCGTTCATTCCCCATCGCAATGTATCTTACATTAATGACATTTCCTTTCTGAAAATGGGGAATATGTGTGATTGGAATATAAGTCTCTACAATTGTTGGGAAGGTGCGGCCGTCAACTTGGGTTACAGTCAAATCCAATCGCACGCCAGGCCTTCCATCCCTACTGGATGATGTCTGTACAATATCATGAATTATTGCTTCTGTTGGAATTCCGTCCATCAGAATGCTCTTGCGAAGGTGATGTTTCTCTTTATTGTTACGTAACAGTTTAAATGCAATAATCGTAGTGATCGTGCCTGTTGTAAGCCCAAAGACAATAACAGCAACAAAAATAATTAATGTGACGGACATGATAACCTCCTTTTAGTTGAAACTTATGTTAACTACTTCTTGTTTAGATCTCTTTTTCCTGCCTATTCTCTCTGAATCGGAAAGCTTCAAACTCAAAAAAGCCGCCTTAAGGGCGGCTTCATGCTGTGTATGTTCAACTCAACTTAGTCTACTTTCGCACCATACGAGCGTACAAACAGAACGGCTTGTTCGCGATCCAAACGTACACCTTTGATATCCAGTGATTTCAGATCGATGCCTTCCAGATTAGCCCCTCTTAGATCCGCCCCTTGCAGCTTAGCTCTGCTTAATACAACTCGGGTAAGATCACAGTCTCTCAGATCTGCTTTGGTGAAATCCGTGTCCGTAAAGTCAGCCTCAAAGAAACGAATTCCTCGCAGATCCTGTTTACCCAAACGCGTATGTCTAAGATTCGTGTAAGACCAATCGCCGTGGCTTAGTGTAATCCCATCCATTTGCGCACCTGAAAAGTCCGATCCCGTCATCTTGCAAGAACTGAATTTGGAAGCAAATAGATTCGCACCACCAAAGGTGCAGTTTTCAAAAGCTGATTCCGTATGAATCGAACCATTCATGGAAGCCCCTTTGAAGTCACACTCGATAAAACGGCAGTTACTTGTCTCAATCTCTTCCATAGAAGCGTTCATAAATGTACACTGCTTGAAAACACAACTTATGAGTTCTCCATAGCGCAGATCACGTCCCTCAAAATGTACTGCTTCATATTCCTGATCCTTATATTGATACACTGGTTACACCCCACATTGTATATTTCTCCGTCTTTCTTCATTAAAAGAACTTTTTATACTATACCACACCCCTGTCAAGTACCTGCTTAAACCCATACAAGAGTCAAGTTACTTTTTTTGTGAGAAAAATTTGAAAACTTAAAAAGGGACGCATAAAGCGCCCCTCAAGCACACACTTTTAACTGTTCCAATGTGGGCTTATTTATGTGAAACTCTCCAGTTAGCTGCTTTTTCCTATTCGTATTAGAATGCACTACACCAGTATTTTGGACATTCGGTACAGGGATAGCGAAGGTTTATTGATTTCCCCTACTCTCTGATACCCCAAACGTTCATACAGTTTAATAGCTAGTAGATTTTCCTTTTTAACCGTAAGCGAAGATTTGCACAGTCCTTGTGTTACAGCTTGCTCCTCTGCAAATTGAATGAGCTGTGTCCCTACACCAAGACCTCTGCTTTCAGGCAACGTAGCCAATGTTCCGATGTGGTACTCGTCGTTCTTCGCTTCTTCTAATGTCACCATGGAGTAGAACTCTTTCCAGTGTTGGAGATTATACTTAATTAGGCTCCATTTACGAAGTTCAAACAGTTTGGAGAACGTTGGCAAAGCAAGTTTTTTCATTACAGTGGTCGGATAACACATGATCATGCCCAGCGTTTGGTTACCCATTTTGGCTTCATAAGCATATTGGTGACTGAATCGGTTCTGATTCGAACGCCATAACTTGTTAAAGGTTTTCTCTATAATGCCTTTATCCTTGGTACCTGCAAGCGAATAGGCCATATATTCAAGTGCCATCTGATTTAGTTGCCCGCCGACTAATGATTGTGGACTGGCTTTTTTTATGGAAATCTTATTCATCGCTGTCACTCCTCTAGGTAGCTAAAATTGGATTAAAGCTTGGCAGCAGGTTGGTTGAATGATAACCCCTCAACGATCACATTCACCGTATCAATGGTTAATCCAGTCAGCTGTTCAACATGCAGTCTCACATTGTTTTGCAATTCCCTGCAGACTTCATGCACTTTTGTTCCATAACAAACGACAACCTTTAAGTTTATCTCCAGTCTTGATTCTACCTTGCGGATATCTATGCCATTTTGCAGACTTTTGCCGCTCCACTTTTTGGTGATGCCTTCTACAAGTCCTGTCGACATGGAGGAAATCTCACTGGTAGTATTCGCGATCTTGCCGACAATTTTGGAGATCACATCATCCGATATTTGAATTTTTCCCAAAACATTTTGAATGGACATCCCATGTCCTCCTTTTTATACCTGCATTTTTGATAGATAATAATATCATTTAATATAAATATAAATCATACAGGGTCCGATTTCAACTTTTGAATTCAGTCATCCTCATTTCTACCTGTACATAGCAAAAAAACCGCGATCATCGCGGCTTCTTCTTGGTCCATATTAAGGGAACTTCAATTGAATATGGGCAGGAATGCGGGAGGATAACCCACTCTCTTTGCTGCCTTCTTCTGCTGCCTCTGTTTCTTCTAGTTGCACGATCCACTGCCTGCCAATTAACGATTGTAGCAATTCAATCTCTTCTGCGGTCAGTTGAATATGCTTCAGTGACAGTTCATCTTGAACATAGTCCCGATCCACCTTACGGTCAAACCGGAAATCGAGCAATCGTTTCAACCCGTTAATATGCAAAAACTTGAACTCATAACCTTGACGTATCGCCTTTTCCCAATCGTCTCCGATATCAGCTGCTGTCTGTAGTCTTTCATCAAAATCCATCGCGGATTCCTTAACCAGAGGCAACAACCGGGAATAGTCTCGACGTTGTAAACATTCAATAATCACTTCTTTTGATTCCCCACTTGTCAGAACATTCTCTACAAGAAGCCCTACAGGAATGGACAGCTGAGTTCGGCTCATTGCTCGCCCTCCTCATCATTCCCGAGGTACTGATTGAACCAGGCATTCACCTGTTCGAAGCTATCGATCCGAAGTGAAGGTTTACCGCTTTTGAGCAAACTGTGGTTGGAACCTGGATAACGAATCAGTTTGGTCTTTTTGCCGTATCGTTTTAGTGTGGTATATAATTCCTCCGCTTGCGCAATCGGTGTCCGATAATCCTGCTCTCCATGCATAATCAGAAGTGGAGTCTCAATGTGATGTGCATGGGCAAGAGGTGAGCGGGACCACAGGAATTCAGCGTTTTCCGCCGGATTACCACCAATGACTCCCTCGACATAGGAAATTCCGATATCACTCGTTCCATACATGGACAACCAGTTGGAGATGCATCGCTGAGTTACAGCCGCCTTGAAGCGGTGGGTATGCGCTACAATCCAGTTGGTCATCACTCCACCATAACTGCCACCTGCCACACCCAGACGTGATGCATCAAGGAAATCGTATGTAGACAGGGCATAATCAACAGCTTCCATCAGATCCCGGTAATCCCCTCCGGCAAAGTCGCCACGGCAAGCTCTGGCAAACTCCTGACCGTATCCCATACTTCCCCGCGGATTAACCCACAACACAGCGTATCCTTGTGCAACGAGTGTCTGCATCTCATGACTGTATGTTCCCGTATACATCGCGTGAGGTCCGCCATGAATCTGCATAATCAGTGGCAGTTTCACATTGGAATCACGTATTGCCGGTGTGGCTAACCAACCTTGAAGCGGCCATCCATCGGAGGATGTAAACTCTACACGAACTGGCACATTTACAGCCAATTCAGCCATGAATTCATCATTTCGCCGGGTGAGTCTGGACCTTTCTCCACTGTCGATATCCACGCGATATAACTCTCCAGGGTGTTCCGCAGTCAACGCAGCGATTACCAGCGACGAACCGTCTGGTGTTAAGGTATACTGATACACATCCTTTTCACCAGCGCCTGTCACAGATTGACAATTCCCATCATCTTGAATGCGGTACACGTCCACATTCCCGTTATGCGTTCCGAGTACATATACACCACGTTCCGGATGATGGATATCCGAGATTGGAGAAGGAGACGCACCTGCCGACTTCATATCCCCCAGTGCTGCGTTACCAATCTGCATATCTAGTTGAGGTGCAATTATCCTGGGTACACCCCGCTGAACGGGGACAGCGTATAAGCTGTTGTGGCTCCCACTTCCATACTCACGATCACTGGCGATCAGGATCAGCTGCTGCCCATCAGATGAATAGGAGAACTGGCTTATCGCCAGACTGGAATCCGTCACTTTGAAGAGATCACTTTCTCCCAATTGAACGCTGTATATATCCGTAAAGTACAGCAGATCTGCATCAAGCTCTTTATCTTCCACTTGCTTGGATATGAAAGAAAGCTGCTGACTATCTGGCGACCACGCCGGAGCACTGATATTCCATAGCCCGGAAGTCACCTGTGTGATCTCCCCGCTTTTGATCCCATATACAAATAAATGGCTGTATTGACCATCCCACCAGCCAGCCCCTTCCGCCTTCGGCGTTGTACGCTCAAAGACCTTACCTCGCAGCACAGGCGCAGGTGGCTCCTGTTGGTCGTCAGCTTTCTTCTTCTGTTGGTCCTCCGGTTGTACTTTGCTGGTAAACGCAATGTACTGCCCGTTCGGTGACCAGATATAACTTGAAATTTTACGTGCGGGAGATATCAGCATGACAGGCTCTTTTTGATCTGAATGGAGCGTCCATAGTCCTTTGCCACCATCCACAGAGCGAATGAATGTGAGCTGTGTGCCATCCGGCGACCAAGCAGGTGAGGAATCTTTTGTTCCATCCGAAAGTGCAATATCTTCATCACCATCGAGGGAAATCCCTCGAATTTGTGTATTATATTCGTTTTTATCCTGATCTATGGTCTGTTCCACATAAGCCACTTGTCCGTTAGGACTGATCACCGGCTGACTGATCCAACGATAGTGACTCAGATCCTCCGGCATAATTGGTCTTTGATTCATAATGATGGCTCCCTTCTCCGTTTATTTATGGGTTGTCTCCGTACGTGGATCAAGCACATCACGCAGCCAATCTCCAAGGAAAATAACACCGAGTACGGTAAATGTAATGGCTAGTCCCGGGAATGTAGCGACCCACCAGCTTGTTGCAACGTATTGTCTGCCATCACTGAGCATACCTCCCCAGGATACATCGGGTGGTTTGATACCCAGACCCAGGAAACTGAGTGAAGCTTCCATAATAATGGTCGTGCCCACATTCATACCGCAGATGACGATAAAGGATGAAAGAATATTCGGCAGAATGTGTTTGAGAATCAATCTTCCATTCTTCGCGCCAATCGATCTGGCCGCATGAACAAAATCACGCTCTTTGATACTTAGTACTTCACTTCTTACCACACGGGTGAATGGAACCCAGTTCGTCACCCCGATGACAAAAATCAGCGTTGTAATACCCGGGCCAACAATCGCCATCACAACAAGCATGAACAGGATGGTTGGAATCGCCATGAATGCATCACCTACACGCATGATGACGGCATCCAGCCATTTCCCGTAGAATCCGGATACCAGCCCCAGAATCGCGCCAATGATTCCTGACACAATCACGGCACCCATACCCACGATTAAGGAAACCCGGGCACCGTATACAATACGGCTCCACATGTCTCTGCCGAGATTATCGGTACCCAGCCAGTATTCGGCCGTTCCACCCTCAAGCCATGCTGGTGGTTTTAGTCGGTTTAGCGGATTCACCGCTGCCGGATCATGACTCGTCAATAGAGGTGCACCTATGGCAATTAACACAACCAACAATACAAGCACAGCACCAAACATTCCGGTCTTGCTGATGATCAGTTGTTGCCAGATATAACGAAATCCCGTTGGTGCACGCCCATTGTCTTGTTCCTGTTCTGTACCCGGAATTGGCATTTCATTGCTACCTGTCATATGATTGCACCTCCTTCTAGTCGTATTTGATGCGCGGATCGAGTAGCCTGTAAGCTACATCCGTCAAGATGTTAATTACTACAACGATAAAGGCAATGACAAACACCGCGGCCTGTACAATCGCCATATCATGTGTGTTGACTGCAACGACCAGCAATTGACCCAGTCCAGGCCAGGAGAATACCGTTTCCGTAATCAAGGTTCCCCCGATCAGACTTGTAAACTGCAAACTCATAATCGTCACGACCGGAATTAGTCCATTCCGAAACGCATGTTTTACAATGACAACCATTCGGCCTAGCCCTTTGCTGCGGGCTGTTCGAATATAGTCCTGGTTGAGAATCTCCAGCATGCTGGAGCGAATCAGTCGGGTCATCTGCGCAGCCAGTCCAACGCCAAGTGTAAATGCCGGCAAGATCAGATGTGACAATCCTCCGCGACCGGATACCGGCAATACGCCCAGCATGACGGAGAACAAGAGGATAAGCATAATCCCCATCCAGAAGTTTGGCATCGCCTTACCAATGACGGATATTCCTGAAATAATGAGATCGGTAAACGTATTGCGTTTGACAGCTGAAATGACGCCAAGTGGTACAGCCATAAGTACAGCAAAAAACATCGCGGCTACGGCCAGTTCAAAACTGGCAGGCAATCTCTCCAGCACAAGCTCTAATGCAGGCTGATTGTAGCGAAAAGATTGACCAAAGTCTCCCTGTATTGCACTGCCCAGAAACTTCACGTATTGCGTATATAAAGGCTGGTCCAAACCAAGTGCCTGCGTCAAGACAGCACGATCTTCAGCGGTAGCCGTTTCAGGCAACATTAGCGCAACCGGATCACCGGTAACTCGAACCAAAATGAACACAATTAATGAAACAATGAACAGCACCGGAATGATCTGTAGTAGTGACTTAAGTACGTATTTGCCCACTCCTTGTTCACCTCCCTTGTTAAGAAAAAGAACGGCAGGAACATGGTTATCCAGTCCCTGCCGTTCACGGCCTTATCTTTTCAATGACCGGTTATTATACCCGATGTTACTGTGCAACAGGTGTAATCTCGTCAGCATAGAACATCTCGTCACTGCGCGGCGCGAAGTTCACTTTAGCATTTGTTCCGTAGACACCTTCCATTTGGTACAGATATACCGCTGGGCGTTCTTCAGAGAATATCTGTTGTACTTGCTGATACTCTTTCTCACGAGACGCAGGGTCCATGTTCACCAATGCCGATTGAAGCAGTTTCTCTACTTCAGGATTGTTGTAATCCGACTCGCCTTTTGCTTCTTCCAACATATAACGATTGTAGTTGTTCGAAGCATCGAACAAGGAGTTACCAATACCAATCATGAAGATTTCTTTGAATGATTTGGAGCTGTAACGTTCACTGAATGCACTTGCTTCCAGGACATCCAGGTTGATTTTGAATCCGGCTTGTTCCAGCATCGCTGCAACAACTTCAGCTTGTTCTTTGTACTGTGCGGAAACGGAGATGGTCATCTCGGCTTCACCTTCAGCATATCCAGCTTCTTGCAGCAACTGTTTTGCTTTTGCTTGATCATAAAGTGACGTTTTGTACAATGAAGGATCAGCACCGAAGTTGCCTGGTGTTACGGATGTTCGGGTTACGATACCTGCTCCGCCGGCAATGCTGTCCACGATTCCTTGTTTGTCGATAGCCAGGTCAATCGCTTCACGTACTTTCGGATCAGCCGTGATGCTGCCTTCTGTCTGACGGAAGATCAACTGAAGCACACGTTGGATTGGTGCTTTGACAATCTTCTTGTCTGCTTCGCCTTCGATCCGAGCAATGTCAGTGGACGGAATGGAAGACGCCACATCTACACCACCAGCAAGCAATTCGGATACACGTGTGGAGGCTTCAGGAATAACGCGGAACACCACTTCATTCCATTTTGGTTCACCGTCGAAGTAGTTCTCGTTTTTCACCAGTTCCACACGATCATCTTTGGTCCATTTACTGAATTTATAAGGGCCTGTGCCTACTGGTTGTTTCAGGAAAGCATCGAATCCTTTATCCGCAATATATTTTGCTGGCAGAATGCCTGCTCCCATTTTGGACAGACGATTCAGGAGCAACGGATCTGGACCATCCGTGATAATATCTACGGTATAGTCATCAACAGCTTTAACCTCTACGATATTTTTGAAATAACTGTTTTGTTTCAGTGTCTCGTCCTTGGCTACGCGCTCCAGCGTGTATTTTACATCTGCTGAAGTGAATGGATCGCCATTGTGGAAGGTAACACCTTCACGCAGCTTAAATCTCCACGTTGTATCATCGACTTGATCCCATGATGTCGCAAGTCCCGCAACTTTTTTCTGTTCACTGTCATTTTTGATCAGATAATCAAAAACGTTGACCAGAACGGCCTCACTAGAGGTATTGTTGTTGTTGTGCGGATCGAAACTCTCGATATCGGTTGCCGCAGCAACGGTCAGTGTTGTACTTGCGCTTCCACTACCTGTTCCTTCTGTTGCGGCATTGTCATCTGTGCTTGTCGTTTTTCCTCCGCAGGCGCTGAGTACCATTACGATTGCCAGTAACGTGATCCATAAGCCTGTCCATTGTCTTTTTTTCATTGTGATTGCTCCCCCTCAGAAGTTGTATTCCGTGCCAAAAATTCAAGTGCTACTGCGGACAACATGCCCACACCATAAGGCATCGCTGTCTCATCAAGATCAAACATGGGATGGTGGAGTGGATAGCGAGTACGTTCCTCATCATTCCCAGATCCTAGTCTGAAAAACACACCCGGAACCCGTTCACAATAAAACGCGAAATCCTCGCCCCCTGTGGAAGGTTTGATATAGCTCCATCCCTTCTGCGCGTTAACCTGATCACAGGTCTCTGTCAGCAGGTCAACCATGCCGAGATCATTCACGACAACAGGGTATCCATCACCGTAGACGACTTCGTATCCTGCTCCAAAAGATTCGCAGACCCCTTTGACAACCTGCTCGATCAAAGCTGGCATCCGCTCACGAATGGCAGGTGAGAGTGTACGAACCGTACCGATCATCTCAACTTCCGGGGCGATGGCTGTTCCCATATAACCTCCGGTGATTTTGCCAATGGTGACTACAGCGGGTTCAAGTGGATCGACCATGCGACTGACGATATTTTGCAATGCGGTGATGACCTGAGCGGATACCGCGATCGCGTCAATGCCCTCATGCGGACGAGCTGCGTGGCCACCCTTGCCAAACACCTTGATAATCAAGGGATCAGCTGATGCAAATGCAACGCCCTGACTTACACCCAAGGTTCCCGTGTCCTGTCCAGGGGTCATGTGTAACCCTGCGATGGCATCAACCTTCGGATTCTCTAGAACACCGTCCTGGATCATGGCTCTTGCTCCTGCGAGTCCTTCTTCCGCTGGCTGGAAAATGAATTTGATGTTGCCTGATTTCGGTCTTCCAAGGCCAGTAAGCAATTGGGCGGCTCCCATCAGGATGGAGGTGTGAGCGTCATGTCCACATAGATGGGCTTTGCCCTCCACTTGCGAGCGGTATTCCACCGCTTTCTGATCCTGGATTGGCAGAGCATCCATGTCTGCGCGCAAGGCGAAGGTTGGTCCATCGGTCTCTCCGCGAAGCAGGCCTGTAACCCCGGTCTTTCCGACATTGCGTGTAACTTCCAGCCCCAGTCTTTCCAGATGCTCGGCTACGATAGCGGATGTGCGATGCTCCTCATAGCCGATTTCCGGATGCTGATGTAAATCTCTGCGCCAAGCACTTAACTGGGCTTGTAGTGGCTGAGCCAGCTGTATTAGTTCTGAACGATTCATTCGCTGTCATTCCCTTCATTTTCATCTGATTCAGAAACCAAACGGGCATAGATTGCATCCGCCGAGAATTCGATATGCCTTTTCATCGTCTCCTTAGACTTGATGCTATCATGGGCTTTCAATGCTTCAAGAATCTCCATATGTACACCGTGATTGACGGTACGTATCCGGTCATCATAAGGCATCAAGTCGAGCGCCGGATTAATTTTCGTCCGGATCTGTCTGACGGCTCTCTCGCAGTATGGATTCCCCGAAGCCTTGGCGATGGTCAGATGAAATTTTACATCCAGCGCCCTGAACCATTCCCTTGTACAGTCTGGCTCTATACTTTGTTCCATGTAACCCTCAAGCAGCTCCAGTTCGCCTGCGGTGATCCGCTCAGCAGCGAGAAAAGCTCCCTCCGGTTCGATGATGGTTCGATATTCAAACACCTTCAGCATCTGTGACCAATCCCGTTTAATTTCTTCTCTGGTCCGTTTATGCGAATTGGCTGTCAGAGGCAGTACAAACGTTCCACCTTTGGCACCCACCCTTTTCTCAATCAAACCTTTCTCTTCCAGTGAAGAGAGTGCCTCACGAACCGTAATGCGGCTTACATTAAAAATCTCTGCCAGATCTCGCTCGGCTGGAAGTTGTTCTTCACTCATCAATTCTTTCAGAATAATGGCTTCTTCCAGTTGTTCTCTAATGAATTCACTGACCTTTTTGGTGGATACTTTCTCAAAACGAAATGAAAACGTACTCGACATCTAAACACTCCGATCTGTATATGGTCTAGACCTTATACCATTAATATAATTCCGACTAAACTTATATGCAATACTTTTTTTCAAGTAAATTCATATTTTTTTCTCACCACCTCCAAATTGAAGCATTTTGGCACAAAAAAGACGCATCTACATGCAGCAGATGCATCTTCCCTTCGTTATTTACACGAGCCACTACGATGACAGAATAACCTTCCGATCGCTGTTATCCCCGGATTTCTTTGAATCCCTTTTTGAAAGGGGTAAATCCGGAGATAAAGGCGAACGCTCCGCTTCTTCAGGTTATTTCTGTCCTCTCCGTTTTGTGTAAATGTTTAGTTTAATATATCTAACTCTGTCCTCTATAACTTTTTATTAGCAAAGGGTCTGAAATCCTCTGTAACCGCAAGTTTTTTGCTTCCCTCCAGGTAAAAGCTGTCATCCACTCTCCAGGTATGACTCTTTTTGTTCTGTCTGCGGTGATAGACATAATTATAAGGAGAGGTCGCGTACGCTTTGAATCCTCTTTTCCTGCATTGTCTCAGGAAGGTTACATCTTCCCCTATGGAACGGTCCGTGAAGCGGACTTTTTTCAAGATCTCTCTTTTGAATAAAATAGTGCCCCCTTGTACAAATTCAACCGGTTTATTTTTTTCAGCCGGAGATCTGACCAACAGTGTCTTGGACGCACCCAAGTAGACCAGGCACGAATGTTTGCCCACAATATCACTTTTGGTCCGTCTAAGTTCTCTCACCTGCTCTGTCAAATAATACGGCGAATAGTAGTCATCATCATCAAATTTCGCAATCAACGAAAAGCGAGCCCTTGTCATGCCAGCGTTCAAGCTTTGTCCTAGCGAAATGCTCTCAGGAACTTGATATACATGAACATTGGCAAGATTCCGAACCCGGTTTTGGTATAATGCCAGATTCATACGGTCATGATTCAGAACAATGATCAGTTCTTTGCTTTTGAAATGCTGCCGACTGTAATTTTGCAGAATGTTTTCAAAAAATTGCGGCCGATTGGTACATACCACAATGGAAACACCATGACTCGTTTTGTGTTTAGTCACGACATACCCTCTTTTCAGCTTATTTTTCTCTCATCATATGTGCCGAAATAGAGTCTGGTATGGACCAATAGCTAGTGATCAAAACACCAAAAACCCTCTGCCCACAAAATAACAGGACAAAGGGTTTTGTAATCTATTGTTTTATGTCTGTTCTATGCTTCATTACCGTTATTCAAGTACACAGCCTTGCCTGTACGAGCAGATTCATAAAGTGCTTCCAGGATCTGAGATACAACCAGTGCTTGTTTCGGTGTGACCACCGGCTCCTGATCGTTCTCAATCGCTTCAATCCACTTTCTCATCTCAACATCCGGTGCGCTCTCGCTCTTACCATCGTAGAAAGCTACCCCGCCTGCACTCAGTTCAATCTCATTCGTGTATAGACGGCTGAATTTCTCGCCATTGAAGCGCAGTCCGTTCTTCATATCCGCACCCGCTTCGCTGCCACTCAAGCTACATTTCGCCTCATCCACATCCAGTGAGTTCAGTGCCCAACTGGATTCCAGCATAATCGTTGCGCCATTCTCCATCACAATCATGCCGAAGGCCGAGTCCTCTACAGAGAATTGTTTTGGGTCCCACGGGCCCCAGGCATTGGCCGCATTTTCACGTTGCGAAAGCTCATGATAGGTCGTACCCAGCACAACTTTTGGTTGATAGTTATCCATCATCCAGAGCGTCAGATCAAGTGCGTGCGTACCAATATCAATCAGTGGACCGCCACCTTGCTTCTCTTCATCCAGGAAAACACCCCATGTTGGTACTGCTCTACGTCTGATCGCATGTGCTTTGGCAAAATAAATATTACCCAGATCACCAGCTTCGCACACCTTCTTCAAATACTGACTGTCTTCTCTGAAACGATTGTTATATCCGATGGTCAGTTTTTTGCCGGTACGTTCTGCCGCTTCCAGCATGAGCTGTGCTTCAGCAGATGTCTTCGCCATTGGCTTTTCACACATCACGTGTTTGCCTGCCTCCAGAGCAGCAATAGAAATCTCGGCATGAGAAATATTCGGTGTAAGCACATGCACAATATCCAAAGACTCATCCTTGAGCAATTCCTGATAATCCGTGTAGACTTCGGCTTCAGTAGTGCCATATTTCTGTTTGGCTTCATCCGCACGTTCCTGAACGATATCGCAGAAAGCCACCAGTTCAACATTATCCAGTTTACTCAGACTCGGCAGATGTTTGCCATTCGCGATTCCGCCACAGCCAATAATTCCGATACGATATACTTTACTCATATATATTCACCCTCACTTAAGTATTGGTTGTTTCATTTTACGAAAAGCCGACGGGGTCATCCCCAGCCGTTTGCGAAATACAGCATGCAAATAGTTGGCATTATTGAATCCTGAAGCAAGAGCGATCTGTTCAATGGATGCGTTACTTTCTTCCAGATTGCGGCACACGGCGCGCAGACGAATATCCTCCAGTACACGGCTGAACGGCATCTCCGGCTGTACTTGGTAGAAGATTCGTTGCAATTGTCTGCTGCTGATATGAAGTTTCTCTGCCACATGCTCCAGCGTGACCACGGTAGGGTGATTCGCTTCCATATACTGCACTGCATACTCATAGCGATATACCGACATATCCCGGACAGGGGCTTCCGGACGATCTCCCCCGGTGTCGTATGCTCGCACAGTTTTGAGTAATATGCTGATAACCAGTTGCTTGATCGATGTATAATAACCTAACAATTTCTGATCACATGCTTCATAGGCTTCCAAAAAACAATGCATCGCCCGATGATAATCATTCACCGGAGTAAGCGGAAGCGTTCTCAGCTTTTCCATCGTTTCCTCGGATTCTGCTGCTTCCCAGGGATCGACATGTTCTCTTGGCTTGTGAACGATATCCACATGAAGACATAGTTCATCCATGTCCTCTTTAGCATCAGCCTCCTGAAAATGAACGACACCCGGTCCAGTCAAATAAAGCATACCTTCCGAGAGTGCATGTGTCTGATCATCCAGAATAACTTTGCCTTTACCTCTTGGGATAAAATGAAACTCAAACTCCGCATGATTATGGAAATCCACAACTCGGCCCGCTGGAAAAGAAGTCAGATGAAATCGCATCACGCGAATCTCATAATGTCCCCAAACCATTGAAATATCCAATCTCTCCAGGAGATCCTGCCGTTCAAGCATTTTCTCATAAGGATACAGGCTCAAGATTGCACACCTCCTTAATAAAAACTAACCCTTCAACTCTTTCAGAGTAATTCTGCGCCCTTCCTTAGCTGAAAGATTCGCAGCTTCCATCAAACGGGTCAACTCCACAGCGATCTGCACGTTTTCAGTTGCATCCGTATCATTCTGTATATGTGCAACCCATTGATTGAATACGCTTTCTCTTTGGTCTGCCAAAGGAAGTTCAGTCCAGTCATCATATTGTCCTTGTGCGGCTTTCGTTCGAATCAATAACTTTTCTTCGGGTGTTCCGTACAGAAGTGTACCTTCCGTACCATGAACCTCAATCGTAAATGGAGAATGGCTGTTCACAAAACCAGCTTCAACAACGCCGACTGCTCCAGAATCCGTAAACAAGGTTGCAACGGCATTATCTTCCACTTCTTTGCCTGTAATATATCCGAAGTTGGCGTTAACCGCAGTTACTTCCTGACCCAGAAACAGTTTGGCGAGATACATTGGATGACAACCCAGATCAATCAGCGCACCGCCCTGACAATCCTTCAGATCATAGAAGTGTTCAGGCAACCAGTTCGAAATCGCTCCATCATGCGATAAACGCGCTCTAACATAAGTCACTTTGCCAAGTAATCCTTGGTTAAGTACATCCTGAATCGTTAGCGTATACCCTGCATTCAGACGAGGTAAGGATACCGTCATTTTGACTTTGTTTGCCTTTACCTCATTAAGGATTCTGTTGGATTCCGCCTGTGTCGAGGCAATAACCTTCTCCGTGAAGATGTGTTTACCTGCTTTTGCAGCAGCGGTGATCACTTCTTCATGAATGCGGGTTGGCGCATCTACAATAACGGCATCGATGTCGTCCTTGGCGAGCATATCTTCAAGTGAAGCATAAAATGGTACGTTTAAGCGTTCAGCCGCTTCCTGACCACGCTTGGCATCCTCATCCCACACAGCCGCGATGACTGTATCCTCATGTTCCTGTGCCTGCTTGATGTAATCCCATGCGTGAACATGCCACAAGCTAATTTTCCCAATTCGAATGGTCACTGTTGTCTTACCTCCATACTATATAATATTCTGACATTTATCTATAAGTTATCACAGACTTAATCTATTTTTAATAGAAACTCACGACAATAAATGTATAAAATTGCGACATGTTAAACTTCTTCTATTCATTAATAAAAATACTTCAAAGGATTCTTGATGACGATCACTTCTCTTCTATCCATTTTTTCTCGAAACGCAAAAAAAGCGAAACTCCGCAAAAGAATTTCACTTTAGATATCAGTTAAGAAAAAAATCTTAGAAAATTAAGGGCTACGGCGTACAGTTTCACCGTTTAATAAATTAACTTTTTGATCATTAATTGAAATGGTATGGTTATCAACCCATTCCAAGTCTACCTGATCCGTCTTTCCCTCATAATAAAATACTCTTTTAAACCAAAGCGGGCCTTTCAATTCCCCCATAACGCCAAACGATCCCATGGCTCCAGCGTCAGTTTTATAGAAACTTATTGTATAGTGCTTATCTGGTGAATGTGTAGTCGTAAGTAATTGTTTGTACCCAGAAAATATCGATGTAAATGACAAAGCACCCAAAAGGATGAAGATCAATGCTAAGGATAGAACCGTTGAGATCCAACTTCTTACCTTCGTAGACTTGTTCGATGTATCTTTAAAACCAAGTATGGCTAGAGCCAGTCCTAAAATAGAAAGAATTAGAATTACATAGTTAGGAGGACTAACTAGCCATTTATTATTCATATGAGAATATAGTGAACACATCGAAATAAAGTACAACAAAAGCACTAAAAATAAAGTAACCCAGCTTAATTTCCTCACTAAAATGAACCCCCTCTTCCCACAAATAGATCACACTTAGTGAACCTGAATGTGTCACCCATCTCCATCCCTGAATAAATACAGAATTAAATATTATGTATGAAAAGCCACCAAAATCATTCATTTTAAATAGGACGCTCGTTTGTTAATCATTCAACACAAAATCTATTGATTAGTTCATATGTTCACTTACTCATCACTTTTTTTACATACTTTTCTGCCTTGTAATCTTTTCGAACCTCATGTAGCGTATTGCTATTCGCTTCTGACCAGGATTCAAGTATCATCCTCGGTTCCGCTTCAATGATGTTACGCGCCTCAATTATATCACCGTCTCTAAAAGCCTCAATCACATGAATTAAGTCAGTTCGATCAATCAACTTTACAAAGTTAATACCAGCTAATGTCTCACACGACTCTGTGAAGTGGGATGAAGTAATTACGATTGCTTTCTTAGCCTTGTAATATCTCATGCAAGAAAACACCTCTTGTACAGCGCTGATGCCGACTGGATACTCTATTGAGTATCGTTTTACTTGAATGACATTTCTAACACCTTCCCGATCAGTGAAAACTACGTCAGCCCCAAAATCGCGACTTCCTAACGTTTTATAGACCCCGGAATAGCCCAACTCAATTAACAATCTGTACAAGTACATCTCGAAGCCAGAGCCATCCTCCATCCTGTCTATATCAGCGATAGTAATGGCTTTTAAGTCGTAATTCTCCTCAGTGAATCCCCCTGATCTCTTGTGTTTACGTGTCAAACTCAGAATCCAAAGGCTAAGTACAACTACTACTACTACGAATAATACAAATAAAATATAGATCATTAGCTCTACCTCCATTACAACAAACTAGCACAATAATACCACATTTTTCTATATTGGAAATTAATTATTTTATTGGATAAAAAGAACTTAGAACGAGTAATAACGCCGCTATAGCACCCTTCAATAAGTCAATGTTTTGACTAACAAAAACCCCCTGTACATAATAACGTGAACAGAAGGTTTCTATAGTTATGATGTTCAAAATCAACTCAACGTAACGCATACCCTTGTGTAACTATTTTGTACCCCGATACCGTCTGGCTGTGCCCCTCCAACGTGCCCTTAACCCGTTCCAGCACATCGCTCTCATAGACGGAGGCACATTCGAATCCAGTTTGTACGTTTAACTCAACCGGTTCGGAGTTCAAATTATACCAGCGAGCAATTAAATCTCCAGTTTCCTCTGCAATCTTCAATGTGGAGAAGGCCAGTGACGAACCTTGTGCATTCCACGCCAGCCATTGCTTCGACAGAGGCAGCTCCACCTTGTGCCCATCAGCTCCGGCATGACCTTCTCGCTCAAACGTGCGTGCTAATGCCCCTAGCTGTACAGTCGTCCACGGAATCGGATACATATATGCGGATGCACATGCACCTGACTGTGCGGCATCGCCCGCAAATGGAATAATCGCATATTCCACACTCTGATGTCCCAGACATTGGGCTTCCGGTGTTTCAAACACACCCCAATCTCCCAGTTCCGAAGAGGCACGTAGCAGCGTAACCGCAATCGTACTGCCCTCTTCATGCTGTAAAACCTCGTATTCATTCAGCCCTTTGTTTGCAATCATCAAGCCATGATCACGATCGGTCACATGTACAAACGCTTGCTGATGCTGCGCATTACTCGGATTCACCCATTCTTTGGCCGGTGTATTGGAACGTTTGGCGATTTCAAAAATGGAATCCGCATAATGATCCTCTGTCAGCAGTCCTGATGGAAAGAGTGCGCGCAACCGATGATCCTTGGCCTGATTGTTAAAGTCAGACTTTACCTTGACCATATTACTGCCCGCTTCCAACGTATACGTTGTCGTAATCACCAAGGGAACAGTGTTCTCGACTCGCTGTGCCTTCCGTTCTGTAAAAGGAACCATTTGGCGCTTCTCCAGCTCGAACAGTTCATCTGCTCCAGCAGGAATATCCCAGCGTAATACACTTTGCATAACTGCCCGATACGGAGACTGCTCCACAATCCGCAGGTCCGCCTTCAGATGCTCCGTGGTCAGTGTCGTCTCTCCCTCCGGTTGACGGTAGACATATTCATTGCCGATATCACCGGTATTCTCATATGAATTTAATCCCCTGTATACAGCACCGGAGACCTTATCTTCAATTGTAGCCGTACCATTCTCTTCAACCGTCACTCGCAATTGACCGTTCTCCATCATCATTCCCTGCACCTGGATGAGTTCGCTCGTATCGGGCACTTCTACAATCTCAACATTCTCTGCTTGCTTCTCTACTGGAATGAGAGCATAAGTCTTATATCCCAGCGAAGGTACATCCACCGCCTGGAAAGTCACTCTTACTTTACGAGCCATATAAGGTTGTCGGAAGCGATCCTTCGGAAGTTCATAGCCAAAATGTGCACCCAGATCGTTAATTTCTGCCGAATACACTTGTCCATCCGAATCGACCAGCTGATACACTGGTAGTGCATCTTTTTCCACCTTCTGCGCAAGTGCCTGAGGGTTAGGACCTTCCGGGAAAAATGCTTTGTCCACAATCAGATCCATCTCAATGATTCCATTTCGATTCCACCCACTCGTGTTGAACACGGTGAACAGCACCGCTTCCTCTCCCCAAGCCTCAGCAGGTTGCACACGAATGGACTCAGCAATCGCCTGCGCGCTCTGGGAAACCAATTTCTCTGCAAGTTGTCTGCTCTTGGCAAAGCGGGTCACCATCTCACGATGAACCTCATCGACACTGCATCCGCAGATGCTATCATGTGGGTGGTTCTGCATCAGCATCTTCCATGCATGTGTCAACAGATGGTGCGGATAATCTTTCACCCCGGCCATATGCGCCATGGCGGCCAGTGGTTCGGCTACTTTTTCAAGCAACGTCTGCCCCAGCTGATTCATCTGTTTCAGATAAACTCGTGCGGATGCCGTATTCACCAGTGTTCCCCAACCATCCGTGTGCTGACTGCGAAGCTCGCCCTCAATGGTCGCCAGATGCTCAGGGACATCCTTCGTAACCGCCTCAATGTAATCGTCAAAATTGGAGTGGATAAATTCCACATCAGGATACAAAGCCGCTGCCGTACGTAATGCCTCGGGCAGGTCCGTCTGGATCGGCTGGTGATCACAACCATTCATGAACAACAGATGTGGGGTCGAGGCAAACTTCTCGGCATCTTCCAGATTTTTATCCCAATACGCTCGGGCTTTCTCTGAATCAACCGGAACTTCCATCCCATTACAGTACCAATTCGCGAACAAAATGCCGAGTACTTCCGAACCATCCGGCGAACGCCAGATCATCTCGGAATATGGAGATTCGTAACTGTCTGCATCAACCACCGCATTATTGAATCCCGTAGGCTTTACCCCACGCCCAAAAATCGCGTTATGAATGTCCGCCTGTTGCAGAATCTGCGGTGCCTGTCCCATATTTCCGAATGAGTCTGGGAAGTATCCCGTCTTGGATATCACACCTAAAGGTCGAGCATCACGATGACCGATGAGCAGATTACGCAAGTTGGCCTCGCTGCTGGTCAGAAACTCATCCTGTAACACATACCATGGGCCAAAATGAATACGTCCTTCACGAATATAACGGTCAAGTCTCTCCTGTTGTTCGGGCCGAACCTGCAAATAATCTTCGCGAATAATCGTCTGCCCATCCAGATGGAAATAGCGATATTCCAGGTCCTGATCAAACGTGTCCAGCAGTTTATCCACCAGTTCAATGAGCAGTACATGATGATGCTCATAAGGCATATACCATTCGCGATCCCAATGGGTATGCGAGATGAGATGTGCCGTCTTTTTGGTTGTCATGTTGCGTACCTCCTGTCATTAGCCTTTAGTTGCCCCACCCATGCTGAAGCCCTTGGACATGTAACGCTGGGAGAAGATATATAACACAACTGAAGGCATCGTATAAAGTAGTGAGAATGCAGCCAATCTGCCGTATTCAACCATGCCGTGGCTGCCGAAGAATTGATAGATCGTGACCGATGCCGGCAGTTTCTCCGGTGTCTGGAGCAGGATGTATGGCACGAAGAAGTTACCCCAACTCCCCGAAAAGGTAAATATCGCTATTGTTGCAATACCGGGCAACATCAGCGGAGCCACGATTCGTCTCAAGCCGTTCCATACGGACGCACCGTCAATCCATGCCGATTCTTCCAGATCAATCGGCACCGAATCCATGAAGTTTTTCATCATCCAGATGCCGTACGGAAGTGAGGATGCGGTCAAGAACAGCATCGTGGCAATGATGCTGTTTTGCATTTTGAAGAACAGAAACATCTGAAATACCGGAACCATCACGGCAGTAATCGGAAGAGCTGTCATGAACAGAATGGACAACAAGAAGCTTTTTTTGAATCTCATTTCATAACGGGATAAAGGATACGCAGCAAGAACAGATACCAGAACAACCAATATCGCTTGCCCTCCCGACAGAATCAGGCCCACACCGAATGAACGAAGATTGCTCGAATCCCCGAGTACATCCTTGAAATTTTGAATGGTCCAGGTACTGGGCATTTTGATGCCCTGTTGCGCGTTCGGGTCAAATGAAGCCAAAATGATCCAGAGCAGCGGCAATAAAAAACAGAGCCCTAGAAAAACTAAAATCCCGTACTGGATTTTGCGTTGAAGCCCATGTTTGACCATAGGGATCGAACCTCCTTCATGGTTACACTTTCACTTTCATGGATCGCATGTAGAACAGGCTGGCGATAATACCGATGAACAACAGAACCAGAGATATGGCTGTGCCGTATCCGAACTGATAGTTCACAAAGGCCTGGTTATACATGAAGATCGGCAAGGTTTGTGTTGAAGTACCCGGGCCACCACCGGTCATCGTATAGATCAGCGTGAACACACCCAGTGTCTGTAGGGTGACCAACATCATGTTGGTCACGATGGACCCTTTTACCATTGGAATCGTAATGTGTCTGACAATCTGGAACCCGGTGGCACTGTCAATAATTGCAGCTTCTTCAACTTCCTTCGGGATATCATCCAGTGCCGACTGATAGACCATCATCGAAAAGGCCGTTCCGTGCCAGATATTTGCGATAATGACACTCACCATAGGGAAACTGAACAACCAGGAGACTGGATTTGCCCCAAACCAGCCGAGGATCTGATTCAATGAACCATTGTCACTGAAAAAGGCCACCATACAGAATGCCACAACAATCTCGGGTGTCACCCAACCGGCAATGACGATGATACCAATGACCCGGCGGAACGTCACATTTTTCTCCTTCATTAGAAGAGCCAGAATGAACCCAAGCAATACCTGACCAATCACTGCGGAGAAGATGAGAAAGACCAGCGTACGCCACACACTAATGCGGAAGTCCGGATCATGGAACATATTAATGAAATTCTGGAATCCAACAAACTCCAAACTCTTGGCTGCCGCCCCAGTCAGAGCCATGTTCGTAAAGGCAAAGCAGATCGTCAGAATGATGGGAACAATGAAAAACACAAGTAATAACAGTACGGAAGGCATAAGAAACAGAAATGAACCTGGTGCTTTCCTTTTCATAAGTCACTCTCCATTCGAACCGGAAAAAGGGGAGATTGTGCCTCCCCCTCCGAATATATCGATAACCTTATTTCTCTTCGATGCTGTCCGCGCCAAGGGAACGGGATACGTTGTCCTTCAATTGCGTAATTCCCTGTTCCGGCGTCAGCTTGCCAGAGGCAATACTCTCAACAATGCTTTGCAATTGTGCGGATACCGCTGCATATTGATCGTTAGCTGGACGGAAGTGGGCCACATTCAAGAGTTCCTGTGCTTCTTTGGTATATGGACGATCCGTATAACCTTCAACTTCAGTGGAATCATTACGCGGACTGAGGCTGCCTTCCGCTACAACACGAGCAGTCGCATTTTCCTTATTCATCAGGAACTCGATAAATTTCCAAGCCTCTTCCTTGTTCTTCGCTTGTGCAGGAACAGACCAAGCCCACCCTCCGGACATCGTAGTTGCTCCAGGCTCTTCCCCATTTTGTGTTGGGAATGGTGCAAAGCCTATTTTCTCTTCGACGTTGGCAATTGGAGCAGCACCGTTCTCGGCCCATGTCGAACCTGCCCAGCTACCATCTACAGCCATCGCCAGTTTGTCTTGTGGGAACTGTTGCTGGAATGCAATACTGCCAGCTTGTCCATTCAAGGCTACCTGCATGGTCGGACCTGTTTTATCCGTGTTAAACACTTGATCTATGAATTTGAAAGAATCCAGAAGGCCCGGGCTGTTAACGACCCATTTCTTGGTGGTGTCGTCGTACAGCGTATCCGCCGTACCATAGAGCAGCATTTCCAGCGTTTGCATGGTGACACCTTCACCGTTTGCTTTGCCCACGATCATATTAAGCGGTGTCACACCTGGCAGTTTTTGCTTGATGGTGCGTGCTGCTTCGAGTACTTCTGCCCAGCTTGCAGGTTTGAATGGAACTTCAAGTCCCGCCTGTTGAAACAGTTCCTTGTTGTACCAGATTCCGCGTGTATCCGAGGTAGCTGGAACGCCGTACACCTTGCCGTCTTCTCCGGTAACCCCTGCCTTCAAGTTGTCGATGATGTGTTCTTTCCAATCGGACCATCCCTGAACCTGTGTATCCAACGGCTCCAGATATCCCGCAGCAGCATCGGATTTGATGATGGATGTATCTTCGGCAATAACATCTGGCGCCGTGTCAGGCGATTTCATCTGTAAAACCATTTTGGACGTATAATCACCCTCACTTGCCAATACAGGCGCAATGTTGATTTTGATATCAGGGTTTTCTTTCTCAAATTGATCCACCAAACCTGATTGGAAGAATTTCGTAAGTGTATCTTCAGATCCTGAAGAACGGAACGATACGGTTACTTCCTTCTTGCCATCACTGGTTGTGCCTGTGCTGGAACTTCCACCCGAACAGGCCGTAGTTAGAATAAGCAAGGATGTCATAACTGCTGCTACCGGCATTTTCAATGATATTTTTCTCATGGTTCGATCTCCTCTTGTCGGAATTCAACGAACTCCGAACGTTATGATGTACTCGCAGGTTCTCTCTTGCTTTCCTATCCTATTTCTGTACGCGGAATCCGCAATAATCCATAATCAGTTCACTAAAGAGCATGTTGGACCATGAAAACCATGGACGTGTATATTCACGTGGATCGTTGGCCGAAAAGCCTTCATGGGTCAGTCCGGTATCCGCATCCGTCTTATGGATAAGCTGAAGCAATCGTAGTTTTTCATTGCGATCCTCTGTAGTCAGCCCCTGCATCGATAACGCGATATGCCAGATGTACCCTTCTGGTGTATGCGGACTACCGATTCCCGCCGCTGCTGTTCCCTCATAAAAATACGGGTTGTGCGAGGATAGAATGAAACGGCGTGTATTCTGATACACCTCGTCGTTCTCCTCCACATATCCGAGATAAGGTAAAGACAGCAGGCTTGGCACATTGGCATCATCCATCAGATTGTGATTGCCTTTCCCATCCGTTTCGTATGCAAATATGGTTCCATATTCCGGATGTTCAACCGTGCCATAATCTTGAATACCATTGTTGATCTGTTCCTCCAACTGCTTAGCAGTCGCTGCCAGCGTTTCATCCTCGAACACCGCTTCAGCAATTTCCTGCAGATATCGAAGCGCCACAACGGCGAACATATTGGATGGAATCAGATAACCATATTCACAGCGATCGTCGCTGGGACGGAATCCCGACCAAGTCATGCCGGTGTAGGCTGTTTCAGTACCTCGTCCCTCTCGGCTGAGCGTATCGGTTTCAGGAGCATCCAGACGTTGGAACGTGTAGGGTGATTTCGTCTCATGATGCTGTTCCACTTGCCATAACTGCATGATGATCTGGGCTGCTTTACGGAACGTATCATTGAATTGAGTTGTTCTCCCCGTGTTCTTCCACAGGAGATAACTGAGCTGAATCGGATAAGCCAGTGAGTCGATCTCATACTTCCGTTCCCAGATCCAATCATTCATCTGCGTCAGATCTTCCTGATGTCCTTTCCCACTCTCCGTCTCATTAAAAGCGTTTGCATAAGGGTCCAGCAGAATATAATTCAGTTGACGTTCAACCAGTCCAGCGATCATGTCGGCGATATCTTCATCCTCTGAAGCCAGAACCAGATAAGGTCTGACCTGAGCGGCAGAATCACGTAACCACATGGCAGGGATATCTCCCGTAATCACAAAAGTTGTCCCATCTTCTTTGCGCTGAATTGTGGTCGCCATTGTATTGGTAAAACAGTTTTTGAACATTTGGTTAAGTTCCGGATAATCCGGCATACGTTTGTTAACCCGATCAATCATGTCGTATATCGAGGGAGAAATTTCTTGATCATCTCTGGGTGTCAGCATGTTGTCCTCCTTATGTAATCCAGTTTGTTAACCGCTTTCATCATCCTAAAACGAATATAATGTTATGTCAATATATTTATTTGTATATTAGCATGTTATTTTAGTTCACCGCACTAAATATTATACCAATTAAGGTAATGTTCCCCTTTTTATCCACAACAAAAAGAGACCTCGTTTCCACGAAGTCCCTCTTTAAACACAATAATTATAAAGCCGTTAAAATTAACCCTTTTGTTTCACCATACTCGTTGATTTGCCCTTCACCAAGCGGGCAGGCAAAATAACTCTGTTCACTGCCATTTCGTTGTTCTGCATACTTTGAAGCACCATCTCGAATGCCTGTTTTCCCATATCAAACTGGCTTTGTCTCATATGTGTTATACGGCTTCCTTCGGCTGCGTTTGGACTGTCAAAACAAATGATGGACATATCTTCCGGGATTCTCAGACCAAGCCGATCCGCTGCCTGTTCTGCAAGTAAAGCAATATGATACTCCGCAGCAAAGAGTGCAGTAATCTGGGGGTATTTCTGTAAATGTTCCACCAATGTCTCCACATCACGGACCTCGACTTGAGGATCAAGCACACTTGGCAGTGTCGAAAGAAAAGATTCTAACCACAGTTCCTTGTTCACCAGCACCCCTTGATCATGATGAGCCTCAATGATTCCTTCAATTCGTTCTTCAATCGGTGTAGTGTTCGCCGGAGGCTGCGTCAGAAAAGCGATATGTCGGTGACCGAGATCGAACAAATAATTCATCCCTTCTCGCGCCGCGCCTACATTATCCGTACTGACAGAAGAAGCCGGAATGCCTTTCAAGTACCGGTCAATCAGGACAAACGGGAATTTATTAACGACCAGTTTTAAAATCTCATCGCTGAAATATTCACCCTGTGCCGGGAAAATAATCAATCCATCCACACCCAGTTCCAGCAGTTCCTGAATGCTCTGTTCCTCCTGCTCAGGAATTCCGAAGGATCGTCTAACTACAAGAAAACAATCATGCTCTCGCGAAGCTTCTTCCATCCCATATAGTAGTTCTGTACCATACATATCACTGAAGTTAGTAATGACAAGACCAATGAGCAGCTTCTTCTCTGGATCTTTAACCGCAGCACGCGGAGCAAGTCTGTTAGGTCTTTCCTGTAACACATCTGCTGTATCGGCTACAAAAGAACCCCGTCCTGGCTGACGAACAATTAATTGTTCACTCGCCAGCATCTCAAGCGCCTTTTTAGTTGTAATCCGGCTAACTCCGAATTCATCACATAACTCCTTCTCCGAAGGAACACGTTCACCCACATGATATTGATGAAGCTGTATCCGTTCCCGCAAAGATTCAAAGATCTGTTCATACATCGGCTTGGATGCCGAATCTTTCCCCAATACAAGCACCTCCATAAATACCCACACTTCTCATGTTCTACATCCTAATATATCATGTTATATCATTAATGTGAAGAAAGAGACGGCTCACCTTGTGTCCTATGAGAGCAAAAGAAAAAGCATCCCAATGGATGCTTCATTTCCAAAAGTTCATTATTAAATTTATTTGGCGTAGATAACCATAGCCGAGTAATGATTTATAACGTAACCTCCGTTAGTAACGGATACTTCAGAATACTTGATATCCACTACATTCACAGTATTGATCCCATTTAAAAATTCATTCATTTCTTTCTCCAACTCTACAGTACTTGTATTTTCAAATATTCTCACTTGTGTTCTCATCGTTCATCTCCCTATCCATCTAATAGTGACTTAAGGGATATTATACGTCTTTGATGCATTTAGGTCGCATATCAAACTTCGCTGTGTATCAGGGATAAATGGTTTGATAACCGAGTAATCTTAGGCGTCAGATATGAATTGATACAACAAAAAGCCGACAAGCCCTGATACCCTTGGCTTATCGGCTTCTTGCTTAGATGGTCAATATGCAGTTATCATCCATGTCACACTTTTCATAATTAAGGTTGCAGACCCTCAGCGGAAGGTGGACTCACTTCCGTTCCAGTTTCTTCAGAGCTCGAATCTGGTTCTGGAACTGATTGTTCTTGTGCTGCGCTGACGAACAATCGTCCAGCTGCTTCAGCCTCTACTTTGTTGCCTGCTGCATCCTGAGCGCGAATCACAATGACTCCCCCCTCAAGAACAAGGGATGCAGGTGTTGTGTACGTACCCGTGTAACGACCAGGTTCAGTCTCCACCAATGGAATCTCTCCTGCCCCTTGGGCATTCAGATTCAAAGGTAACTGAATACGGAAAGATGCTTGCAGACCAGGTTTACTGTCAAATGAAACGGTAACACTCTCCCCTGATGTGATTCGCACATCCTCAGCCGGAGTAATATTCGTAAGTTCTGGCAACACCGTCTCCACATAAACGGTGCGTGTTACGGTTGTTTTGTTGCCAGCGATATCGGTTGCCGTGATGGTAATTGTGTTCTCGCCTTCATTGACCAATACACGGTGACTGAAACTTCTGTCTTTACCCACTTGTACGGTTTGTCCGTTAACGGTTACCTTATCGAGGAATTGTTCAACGACATTACCCGTTACGTGAACAACTTCTGCATTGATGCGATCCCCTTGAGCTGGGGTAACAATTGTCAACTGCGGTTTGGTCTGATCCAGAATAATGACAACAGGGAGTGATCGGTCGGTTGTTTTACCGTCTACCACTGCCTCAGCAGTAATCGCATTAATGCCAGAACGGAGTTTCACACCATATGAAAACTTCCCATTTGCTACCGTTGTTGTACCTGCCAGATCCTTGCCGTTGTAAAACTTGATCTGGGCGCCGGATGCTGGAGACGTTCCCGACACGGTGAAGGTTGACTGATTCGTATACGTGTTCGCAGGGGCTGTGAGCACCGGTGCATTTACCGGATATCTCACAACTGCACGAATCATGTAGTTACCTTCTTCTGCAGGTGAAGTGCTCCATGCGCCACCTACTCGCTGCCAGCTTCGACCTGCATTCGTACCATTCTCATCAGTAGCCAGTCCCGGAGCACCAGTTCCAGCTACACTCTGAACATACACGATATAGAAGTCGCCCGTTACAATGACCGGTTCCGGGAATTCAACGGTTGTCCATTGATCGTTACGAAGTGCAGTACCGTCAAATGGTCCAGCCAGTTGTCGTCCCGGAGCGCCGCCAGTACCCGAAGCATCATAGACGGCATATTGGAACGCTGTACCTCCAGGTACAGGCCATTCGCTGTTCCAGAATCGGAACGATGCACCTGTCAGTTGAGCGGTCTCCAGCTCTGGTGTCATTCGAACCGCCCAAGCGTTATCCGCAGCGTTAAAAGCTCGTGCGTTCTCTGCTGTTCCATCATCATAAGCAATTTCCCCAGGGAAACCGATGAATGGTTTCAAGGCAACATTTGCCTCAGCCGTACCATTACCAGGGACAGTAACAGTAACGGTCTTACTGTAATAATCAGCAGCCCGGATGGACAGGGTATAACTTCCTTCCAATACCTGAATATTGAAGCTGCCATCTGAACCTGTGCGAATTTCACCTACATTGGCATCTTCCACCACGAGAACGGAAGCATCAGCCAGTGGTTGTCCTGTCCGCTCATCTGTGACTACACCTTCAATCTGCCCATGCGGGATTGCCTCCAGATTAAAGTTGGCTTTGGCACCACTGCCATCGGTGATCGTTACCTGCTGAGTTCGAGGATAATATCCATATGCCTCAGCTTTTAACGTGTAATCACCTGCTACGTGTGTGAAGCTATACTTCCCTGTAGCTGAATCTGTCTTCACCGAACGTCCGGTTTCCAATACGGTAACCGTTGCACTTGCAGGCAGGCTTTGTGGATTAACCGAACCTGTACCTGGTTTTTCAACTTCCGGTAATTGCTGTTTCGTTTTGTTAAATTCCGCTTTGTCTGTCCGCGAAATTTTGTACCATGGGTTATCATAGGACGGTTTTGGTTTGTCGCTGTTAAGCACAACCGCACTGTCCTCCGTTACCGTCTCCGCAGGAACTCCCAGTACACGGAAATCATCAATGAACCAACCTGTCTTCACAACACTGTTGTCTGAGGTCAGACGGAACCGGAATTGCACTTCATTGCCGGTAAGTGCATCCAGGTCATAAAATACCGGTGTCCATTGTTTACCGTTTGTACTATGTGAGAATTTGCCCAGTTCTGACCATGTCGTTCCACCATCCTTGGTAACTTCCACATAACCGTAGTCGTATCCACTCTCAATCTCGTACCAATGATTAAACGTAAGTGTTCCTTCGGATACATCCGTCAAATCAACAACTGGAGATACGAGTGAATAGTTGGAGCCATTCTCGTACGTATTGTCGAGATCAGTCGCCCAGACATTCGGTGGAGAAACGGCGCTTGCAGGTCCCGTTACCGGAATGCCACGTTCCCACTCATCTTTGGTTCCTGAATGAGTCCAGCCATTATCATCACTACCATCGAAATGATCAATGTAGAGATCCTGAGGCACCTCCACTGTAATGGAGACCTCGTTCGATTTGTCACTTTCATTACCACTATAATCAAGTGCGGCAACGGTATAGTAATAGGTCGAATCCGTAACTGTAGCCGTATCCGTAAACGTTGTTCCTGTTGCAGTTCCAATGGATTCATAACCTGCACCTGCGGTTGTGGAGCGATATACGATATAGGATTCGAGATCCTCATCGCTCGGACCAGTCCAGCTCAAGGCTACGTTGCCCAGAATATCAGCGTTTGCAGTTAATCCCGCTGGAGCTCCTGGTGCAAGATCATCCAATTCTTCAACTGCGAAATCATCAATGTACCAACCAGCCTTTTGCACCGAGTTATCACTGGTCAAATTGAATTTGATAAATACCTGCTGTCCCGCGTATTCGCGAAGGTCCACATATTGTTTCTTCCAGTTCCCACCTGTACCCGTGAAGCTTAACAACTCTTCGAACACATAGTCGCTGTCCTCGGAAGCGATATATACCTTGCCAAAGTCGATGTTATTCTCCAGATCATACCAGTGTTTGAAAGATAATAACGCGCCTTCTGGACTCTCGGTGAGATCAATTGGTGGCGCAAGCAGATATGCATTGCTATTCGCCACATAAGTCCCTTGCAGATTGGTTGCAATCACCTTGTCACCGGAGTATGCACTTCCAGGACCACTGGTTGGTGCTCCCCATACCCAAGTACTTCCGGTTCCGCCTGTCGTGAAGCCCAGCTGATCTTCTTCAAAATCCTGAAGATATCCTGGCTGAACACCATTGGATACAGCCACTTTATATACCTGACTTTCGAAGCCGTTGTTGCCGTAGTCGTTAACGCGGATATAATACTCCACACCTTGTGGCTCAATGAGAAATGCCGGAATGGTCGCTGTATACGTACCATCTTTGTTATCTCCAGCAATCCGATTCATCGGCAGATAGACGTACTGGTTGGTACCTGTCGTTTTGGCAAAAGCCTCGACGGAGACTACCGCGACGTTATCTGTCACATGAGCGGTTAATGGTATATCGATGCCTGTAAAGGCAGAATTAACAGGGGTGTGTGCCAGTACCGGCTCTTCCAGATCATCTCCGGCTGTAACCACTCTGCCGGATACTGTGCCGATTCCTTCGAGTACAGAACCCACAGCATCAAGGGCATTAATAATGCCGTGACCATAGCCGTTATTAGGAGATGTCGGATATTGACTATCTGTTCTCGGCGTGGCTGTATCTGTAATGATCTGCTCCAGCTGATCCACTGTAAGGGAATGATTGGCTTGAAGAAGAAGTGCAGCAAGCGCAGTTGTATGCGGGCCTGCCATGGATGTTCCGTTCCACCCTCCCTCATATACACCGCCCGGAACTGCTGAGCGGATATTCACACCAGGGGCAGATACTTCCGGTTTGATCTCACCATACGGGGATGGGCCCAGCAAGGAGAATGAAGCCAGGTTTCCGTTGATATCGGTTGCTCCTGTAGCAAAACTTTCAGGATAGTTGGCCGGGTTAGCAACAGAACCAGGTCCTCCCGGGTTACCCAATCTCACATTTCCTGCGGAGAACTCGGGAAAGATCTGCGCATCACGCCAAGCTTGGACCATAGGACGGAACCATTCATCCAGTCCTGCACCTCCGCCCCATGAATTGTTGACAACATCCGGTGCAAGTTCAGGATGCAGATTGCCTTCCGCATCCACCGGAGCAATCAACCATTGTCCGCCATCCAGAATAATGGCATCCGTTGTTTCCGGATTGAATATCCGCACACCAATCCACTTCGCACCGGGAGCAACCCCGATCTGGTTGGTACCATCTGCTTCGGAGCCAACCATCGTACCCATCGTGTGTGTACCATGCCCGTCTCCGTCCGCAGGAAGTGAAGCATTACTGTGCGGATCATACCAGCTCAGTTCGGGATCAACGATATTACCCGATGCATCCAGTCCCCGCCATTTGCTGCGAAGCGCAGGGTGGGTATAGTCCACACCACTGTCCAGATTGGCAACAACAATACCTGTTCCATCGATGCCCCGATCCCACACGGCTGGCGCATTGATGTAATCCAGGTTCCATTCCACGTTCTCTGTCGCAAGCTTGTCCTTTGTAGCAGGCTCTTTGTCTTTGACTCCGACTGAAGAGTCTTTAGTTGGCGTTTGGACAGCATCTTTGCCTGATGCCACATTCGCTGGTTCTTTACTCACTTCGGCTTTCTGTAAGTATCGGGTCTCATTCGGTAGAATCTTCTCTACCTCAGGCAGCAGCGCAATCTGTTCCATGACTTCTTTGGTACTCGTTACTGCCAGTGAATTGACGATAAAATAGCTTTTATATTCTTTGACCTTGCCCAGGTCAACTTCCTTTTCCAGATAAGTTTCCAATGGATATTGCGTACGTGAGGCTGTTTCTCGCAGAGAGCTGACGACCGAATTCCGAACGGACAGCTTTGTGGCTGAAGCCGTTTGTTTGGCGATGGTCGCCTTTTCAAGGGCCTGTTTGGAGACTGCTGCTGTATCCACCTGTTCCTTCATTTTCACCAGATAGGTAACATATTCACTACCTTCGAATTCTTTGGTCAACTTGGCGTTTACTTTGGACTCCGAAACATTGGCAAGTCCAGATTTCATATCCAATTTGGATGATGTGGAGTTTTCAGCTGAAACCGGATGAATGATCGAAAATGCAAGGAGAAGCGAGAGCCCCATGGAGATGGGCTTGCGTAACCGATTAATCTTTATCAAACTTTTCCACTCCTTTTACCCGGTTTTTTAATTTAGTCTGGTACATATGCCCTTCTCTGCAGAATAAAACGGTAAAATAACCTTTATTGCGGACGAAATAGATACCCTGGATTTCACATAAAGCCTCACCTCCTTTACAGGTCTGGTTAGGGAACAATATGAGTCAGAAGAGATAACAGATCAGTCTATGATTTTTGACTTGGAAGTTTAGGAGATTGAATGAATCGGATTAAACCATGTGAGTGAATAGTTTGGGTGTTTGAATAATGCAATGAGAGTGAATGTCGATAAGCATTCATGTGGAAGGGTAATCTGGAGCGTTAGCAGAACGCTTGCTAAGGAGTGGTCAATATGACTTTCGATCGTGATTCGAGTGAGTAGTTAAACATTTTAATTACATATAATAGTCGATTAGGAATTTAATTGGATTTTATTGGTATAGTATAAAATCATTATTCGATATATACAAGCACTTTATTGAAAAATATAGAAAATAAGTCTATTTAATGCTTTTATGTGTCTCATGTCGCTTACACATTTCAGCTTATTTTTCGTATTCCTGCATGTTTTTGATGAATAATAGGTTTTAGTAGTTCTATATAACCAAGACCTGATGCTCAAAATTTCAAACCAAGAAAAAGAACGACATGAGAACTCTCATGTCGTTCATATCAAAATTTATATCTCATCATGTAATGTTCACGCCGCCACTTGCATAGCCAACAACGGTATTCACAAGACTAAGTCCAGTTGCCGTTGCGGAGAATACAAGCAGAAGACGTGTCTGTGCGGTCACAGGTATAGTCAATCCGGTGGTTATGCCATTGGAGATACTACCCAATGCAATAATACCGGTGAGTGGAGGTGCCAGTGTAACGACCGCCCCCGGAACCGCAGTAAATGCATTATCAGGAGTAGGTGAACTGAATAATTGCGCAGTGATGGTCACCGTTGAACCGACCAAGGCCAAGGCTGCTGTTGTACTAAAATAGGCAGCAATGGAAGTTATAACGCCATCTCGTGGAACAGAGAACGCAAAGTTAATGAGTGGTCCGACAATCGTTCCCGTTAAATCAATTGTGCCACCCAGAATGCTGACTCCTGTTGCCGAGCTGCCGAAACCGATAAGGCTTGTCGTTCCGACCAGTCCACCAAGGATCGTTGTTAATATGGCAGGTCCGCCAGAAGCAAACGGTATGATGGCCCCAGAACCCGTAGCCCCAGTAACACCAGTGCTGCCAGTTACTCCCGCAATCCCAGTTGCGCCGGTAGCCCCGGTGATTCCCGCAAGTCCAGCTGCCCCGGTAGCCCCAGTAGCCCCGGTGACTCCGGTGGCTCCTGCTACGCCAGGATCACCTGTTGCTCCTGTAACGCCAGCTGCCCCAACAGCTCCTGTACTCCCCGTTGCACCTGTAGCTCCTGTTGCGCCACCTGCTGGGCCTGCCGCACCCGTTGCTCCAGTAACACCTGTCCCACCTGCTGGTCCCTGGGCACCAGCAGCTCCCGGTGTACCAGCTGGACCTACACCACCCTGAGAACCAGCAGCGCCTGCCGGGCCTTGTGGACCAGGTACGCCCTGAGGACCCGCTGGTCCTGCAGGTCCTGCCGGACCTTGACTCCCTATGTTTCTAAGCCCTGTTGTGATAGCCAATTCGGTCGCCCGGATCAAAATGACCAGTTGATCTTTCTCAGCCGAATCGATATTCCCCTGTAAAATGACAGATAGGAGCACATCCAGCAATTGCTGCAAATTGGTTCCCACACTGATTGGAGAAAATGGAACGGCCTCTGCAGATACAATGGTAAGCTCCAAGATCGCTTCGAGATCTGCCTTGGTCCCCTTTTTCAAATCCGAGCAATGAACCAGAGCCAGTAATTTACGCAGTACCTCAATCAGAAGTGAAACATTGTGAGGCGTGGGATTGGCAAAAACCTGTACAATTGCTCCTTTCAACTCACCAATTAATTTGAGAAGCAATTCGGCTTCTTTGTCAAAACACTTAGGATGGTGGTTATTGTGGTGATGATTGTGGTGGTTATGATGGTGCTCGTGGTGGTGTTCTTTGTGCTGCTCTTGGGGATGGTCACAGTCCTCAGCTTTTCTTTTCTTAAATCCGCTCCAACCATATCTGATGCGTTTCTTTGGTTTCATCTTTTTTGCAAATCCTCCTTAGTGAGTCTCAATCATTCCATTACAGGCGAACATCACTGGTTTGATGATATCAGTATATTAGCAAGAGAGAATTTCGTGATTATTATATAGGTAAATTTCTGCATTACCGTTTTCAGCTTGGAGCAGCCTCCATTATCATGGAGATGATTTTGCGTGGAAGTCAGCCCTATGTATAGCCCAACCAAAAGAGCGCTATCCGATGAGTACAATACTCCTGGATGCGCCCTTTTTATATTTACAGTATTTAATTTATCTTTGTAGATTAGTCCAATTTAATTTTGAAAACAATAGGCGCATTACTTTTCACAGTTGTCGTTGTGATCGTCAGTGCGTCAGCTGTTCTCTCCCATTGCGGTTTTTCCTCGTAACCAAGTACCTGAATGTCTTGAATAACGCCTTGATAATGATGAGAATCTTTCTTCAGGGATTTAATGTGAATCACCCCGTTATCTGGATAGGCAAGTACCGTGGCATACAGACTGCTATCTTTTAACGTAAACCGTATATCTTCACTCGTGAATATCTTCGTATCCCCATCGGTGAATTGCCCTTCCTTCACCTCTGTCGGACCCTCGCCAAACGTGCGCCAGAATGACGTGTCATAGATCGCTTCCCCATTCACTTCCAGCCACTTGCCGATGTTCAGCAAAATGTCGCGATCCTCTTCCGGTATGCTGCCGTCTGCTTTGGGTCCAATGTTCAGCAGCAAATTTCCGTTTTTGCTTACAATATCGACAAGATCCCGAATGATCTCCTCAGCCGTTTTATAGTTATTATTTTCCGTGTAACACCATGAGTTTTTAGCGACAGCTGTATCCGTTTGCCAAAAATAGGGCTTAAGCTCAGCGAACTGTCCCCGCTCCACATCCGGAACGGCACTACCAAACATGTAGGCCTCATGTTTATAATTGATAGCTACAGGCACGCCCCATTCTTCGCCTTTGTTATAATAATAAGCAGCAAATTTTTTAAGATAGGGTTTGAACGCAACCGTTTGAATCCACCAATCGAAATAGAAGACCTTTGGCTGATATTGATCGACCAGTTCACAGCAGCGAATCAACCAGTCCTCCAGATACTCCTCGGTTGGAGGTGAGTCATACAAGTCAAAGTGATCCTTGGGTTCAGGCATGGCAGGCCAATAGAAATCCCCACGCTCCAGGGGTTCCTTAATATCTGAATCAAACTCCTTCCCGTGAGACATGAAGAACCAGTGCTCAGCGCGGTGAGACGACACACATAAGGTCAGCCCCTGCTTCTCGTATGCAACCTTCATCTCGCCCAGAAGATCCCGTTTGGGGCCCATTTCATATGTGTTATAGTGAGAGATAGAGCTTTTGTACATCTGAAAACCATCATGGTGCTCAGCCACAGGCATAACATATCTGGCTCCAGCCTGTTTGAATAACGTTGCCCATTCATCTGCATTGAACTTCTCTGCTTGAAACATCGGAATGAAGTCTTTATATCCAAAGTCTTTATGAGGCCCATACACCTCAAGGTGATGTTCATAAGCTTTGGTGCCTTGTATGTACATATTTCGCGAATACCATTCGCTATCATAGGCCGGTACAGAATATAGCCCCCAGTGAATGAATATGCCGAATTTCGCTTTTGGGTACCATTCGGGTACTTGAAAGGCGCTAAGCGAACTCCAGTTGTCCTTGAATTTACCGCTCTCAATCGTCGCTTCGATATGTTGCAAATATTCGTTTTTGTCCATGAGATGTTCTCATCCCTTCTGTTATTGTCTGTAGTTGTATTGTAGTGCTAAGGCCGAAGGATAGACATGCAGAACACTAACTTTTAGATGGACAATAATAACCTTGTATGGAGATGAAAAGTATGAATCACCAAACTTTGCTTACGAACTACCTGTCCAATCTCCAAGTCGAATTATTCATGGTCAATTACAATCGGTGCGATACGGATTGGCGGGATCTAGATTACACGCCCGATTACAGCAAGTTTTATTTCATATGCGAAGGTGAAGGTTGGCTCAAAATTGGGGATGAGGAGTATTATCCTGCGCCTAATCAGCTTATTTTAATGCCAGAGGGGATAAAACAGTCATACTCTGCCATTAATGAAAGTCCTTTTCTCAAATATTGGTGTCACTTTAGCGCAAAGGTTGGGGGAATCAATTTGTTCCAAATTCTGAAATTCCCACACATCTGTACGATAGATCAACCTGAGTTGATTCAAACAATCTTCAGCAGTATCCTTACATATGCAAAATCCGATGAAGTCTATGCCCATATGATGGCCAAGAGCAAACTGACCGAGTTACTATCCCACTATCTAATGAATCTGGATCTGGATCAGATCTCTTTTATTAACGTTCCTGTCATGGAGAAACTGTCCACCATTCTGGCATATATTGATTCCAACATTGAAGAGAATATTTCAGTTCAGGATCTGGCCCAGATCGCCTACATGCATCCTAATTATTTCATTCGATTCTTCAAGCAGCAGATCGGTGTTCCTCCGATCCTCTATATTACTGGCAAAAAAATCGATAAGGCCAAGGAGTTGCTGGCCTGCACCCCGAACACAATAACTGCCATCGCGGAGCATCTCGGTTTCAGTGATTTGTATTATTTCTCCAGACAATTCAAAAAGCATACAGGGTTAACTCCAACGGAATACCGCAAACAAAAAACGGTACTTACAACGAAACATGGTCTATAAATAAGCTCAAAGCAAAGAGAGTGTTCCCTCATTCGGAACTCCCTCCTATAGACTTGTTTCTGTTCGATTCATGCTGAGTTACTTTTTTGAGTTCTCTCAAATAAGCATAACCATAGTTTTGATCCGGCTCAAGATATGCCCCTTCCGCCCACTCGTTCCAGGCATTAACAAAAAGATATTCACTTTTGTACAGCGTCCTCGCTCTCTCCATCTGCCTTGATAGATACAGCCCAAACTTCTCTGGAGTAGAACCGAGCGTACTCTGTCCGTCAACGCCTCTCCGCGGTGTATTATCCCAATTGACAAAAGCACCTGGATAGACAATTTCTCCGTTACGGTGTGGTGTTCGTTCGAGAATGGAGGACCATACCTTATCGTAATTCACAGCAATATGTTGCTGTCCCTTGATGTTCATTTCGATCCAGATTCCATTCATATGTCCATGTGCAAACGTATAATGCGGTTCAAATTCCATACTCGCATCAAAGACCTGACGATTAAATGTAGGGAATCCACCAATGGTCTGCACAAAATGGATCCCTTTCAAGCCATGCTTCAAAGCCAATTCACGCCAAAACTGAATCATTTCCTCACATTGCGGAATACTGGCTGGTCGATAGATCAGAAATAATGGCTTACCTTCCACTCGAATATATCGTTTGTCCTTAAATACCTTTACCAAATAATTAAAATGTTCTTCCCAATCCTCTCGATCCCCATAATTCTGGGCCATGAGAATATCGGATTCCTGCCCATCCCATTTTCTTGTCCATGTCTCATTGGCCCAAGACAAACAAAAGGGAAAATCAGGCTCCCCACTATTCAATATTTCATTAACCGGTTTTTCCAATAAACGTTTGCCTTTGAACCAATAATGATAATAACAAAATCCGTAAACGCCATGCTGTTTGGCTGTTTCTGCTTGCCACTTTCGTACATCTGGATCGGAAAGATCATAATATTTCCCCTGAAATGGCTGGTTAGGCTGATGGTGACCCGAATATAAAGACGTGGCTTTTTTTACATTCGTCCATTCAGTAAAACCGTCCCCCCACCATCGGTCGTTCTCCTCAATCCGGTGAAATTGGGGCAGATGCAGAGCAATTACCTTCAATCAGAACTCCTCCAATGCAGCAACATGATGCAGCCTACGCTCCTGTGATTTTTGGGATGATTTATATGAAAATGATATCCAGCAGTCGCAATGTTTTTTGTAGATGGGATTGATTATATTTCATGTATGCCAGAGCATGGCTAGCGGCCAGTCTCCTTGCATCAACACTCTGCCAGTAATGTTCAAACTTCTGAGTGAGTTCTTCACAGGAGGTGTATTGTTGAAAGTTACTAAGGTCAATCCCGTTGCTCTGATTCACAGATGGTCCTATGAGCTGAAACGTCCCACATGCGGCAATTTCCATCACGTTTTTGATTGATTCCCCACTATGAATAACCAGTTTGCTTCCGTTATATAACATCTGACGAGCTTCATTCGTATGAACAGGCTTGAAATCCCCGATCTGTGCCCAACCCTTTCCATCCACCCGAACCTTTTTGTTATCCATAAGACCTGATTTGGCAATAGCGGTGACGATGCCATCCGGTTCTGCATCCCCGATGATATAAACATCCGATTCATACTCCGGGGGAACAGCTTGCGGACAGAATAGATGTGGATCAGGCGGCATGAACAGTTCATGACTACCAGTGCTTCCCATATGCTGCTGATCATCGGTTATTTGCGTTGAATGTTGTGTAAACACATGATCAAAAATCGGTAGGATAGTTTCGCTTTGATTCCCATGTTGATCGACAGACAACCAGATTGCCTTCTTCACGGTTGATGTCCTTAATGCTGTGATATTCTCATCCGGCAAGTTTTCTTCGCTTCCGATGACCATAATCAGGTCAACTTCATAGGAAGACAAACAGGCTGACACGGATTCGATATATTTAATCTCATTCACATTTCTCACGAGATGTTTCAGACTCTGTTCAATCAGGACGCAATGGGATGACATTGCTCGGTCATTACAAGGAGTAATAAGAAGCACATTTAACTCCTTATAGATCACTTTTGGCACTTCTCGGGTAGGTATGCTTCCCACCTGCATCATGTTCAGCCATTGCTGATTCAGTTCCAATTGTTGTACTTCCATATGTTTACGCATGGATTTGAGTTTCCTGTTCAGAACCACATTCATCTGTCTCAGGAATAACCGGTTCGCATCATGAACTGAACGTCTCTTTTTCGTGGACTTAACCTGCGTACTTGACTTCTTTCGGATAACAAACCCTCCTGTTCCATGCGAAAACATTCTCTGCCTACAATATGCACGAAATAGTGGGGTGGTTTCTTGTATTGAGCTTTTCGCTGACTCCCTTTTACAAAAGAGGCTTTATCCCAGACATATAATGTGTGGCCACCCGGGTCATTCCAGATCTTGTCCTCATAGAATATATGAATAACTGTATAGGAGATGATATCTTTGCCAACATTTGATAGTATCCTTGTCACCGGCAATCAGACGATAAATCAAAATCTGCAAGTTAACGGTAATCAAACCGTTGGTGTCGATCTACAGGTCAATGGTAGTCAGACCGTAGCAGGCAGCCTTCAAATCAACGCCAGCTCTTCGATTGTCAACCATTTGGGTGTAGGCGGAGTGATTGAAGCTGGAGATAGCGTCAAGGCCGCTACACAATTAATGGCACTTAATCAACCTACTCTTCCAATCTCCCTACCCGTTTTGCAACAACTCAGATATTACAATCCTGGTGTTGCAGGTCAACCCGGTCTGGTCTTAACAGGGACTGCTGGCAACCAATATATACTGTTCGTTGATGAAAGTAGTGGGACACCCCATCTCGCCATTCAACCCGTATAATATAGCCCTGAATCAGATGAATCTCACCAAAAGAAGCGATATCCGTGTACACTCCGGATATCGCTTCTTTTGGTTTCTTTTCTGATGAAGCCTGGTACAACTCATCCATTTATAAATCTGTGATTAATACGGACAAGACACTCTTGCTTTCCAGCTGGAACTTCATCAATACATCATCGCGCAGCTTAACCTGTATGTTGCCCGTCTCCTCCCCATCATTGAAGAGGACTAAAGCTACGGAACCATCGGCATTTTTAAAAGCCACAGAACAAATTCCATCATCACTGGATGTTGATTCGATCCGCACAGCCTTCGGACGGATCACAGCACTGAAATGAGCCAGAGCATAATAATCAAGTGTATACGTAAGCTCCTTTGTTTGCTGATTCACCTGTACGATCCCACGACACGTACTGCGGCCAAATCCAGGAACGGTCGGCCCGTTGTTCTCATCAAGCGCCATATTCCAAAGTACAAAAGACTTGCTGTAATTACGAAGAATCTGAATTCCTGTTCGTATCACATTCGAGAAAGCTTGCTCAAATGGCGGAATCCACTCTCCACCCGAACCTTCAGTGAAGTGTACTTCTTTGCCTGCAAAAGCTTCATAAACCTTCGTTTGAGCAGAAGCATCGCCCCCGTACCAATGCCAGGCTACGCCATCCACTTCCTCTCCCGCTTGTTCAAGTACGGTCAGGGGATAGTCAGGTTGATCCCAGTTGTGATCGTAACAGAGAATCTTGGTTTGAATATCGTTTTGCACAAAGGCTGGTTTGAGATGGTTTTTGATAAAATCTGCTTGGGCTTCGGCTGGCATCAACATACCCGGATAGTGCCCGGGTTCATAGAGTGCCTCATTCTGTGGTGTGATGGCATGGATCGGTAATCCATGCTCTGTATAAGCTTGAATGTATTTCACAAAATATTCAGCATATACGGGATACCATTCAGCCTTCAATTGTCCGGTAATCATTGAGCCGCTCGTTTTCATCCATCCCGGTGCACTCCATGGTGAAGCAAACAGCTTCAGTTCAGGATTCAATGCCAACGCCTTTTGCGTTAAAGGAATAACGTCACCTTCATCATATGCAATGCTGAATTGGGTTAATTCCGGGTCTGTCTGCTGTTCTGGCATATCGTTATAACTGTATATCGTTCTCGCATAATCCGAAGCGCCCATCGGATTACGGATGACCGACAGCCCAATCCCTTTCTCTGGATGGAACAGCCGGGTCATGACCTCATCACGCTGCTCCTCACTCAAGATTTGGTTGATCAAATAGGCAGATGAATCGGTAAAAGAAGCACCAAATCCGTCCATCTCCTGATACGTTAGCTGATTATCCAGATGGATCGTCGTTGTCTCCTTATCAGCATCCAGTGGTTTCAATTGCTCCTGGGATAGAGATGCAAATAACTCTTCTTCACCCGTGGATTTGTGCATTTTGAATGTAGTCATAGGATTCTCCTTTGTATTTCTATTATTGAATGCCTAGTTTCTCTTTGTTCAGTTTCATCTTTTCACTGCGTACCTTCACAATCTCTTCCCAACGGTTCTCACCTAAAAATGACTTGTAAGAAGCCAGTGCATTGTCATACGAGGCATCATCCTTGGACCGTACCATACTGACCAGCGTTGTATTCCACTTCGTATTGATTGCTGACAACGCACGAGCTTCAGGTGTACCTTGATCCGGGCTAATATTCTCCAGAATGAAGTGTGGTTTCAGCTTGCCTTTGCCCCACTCTTGCATCTGTTTAATCGCTTCCGGAAAAGCATCTGCACTGAGTGCTTTGTGGCGGTCATGACCGAAGAACATAAATTCACCCATCCGATAATCCTTTTTGAATTGATCCGCGTTATTGAGTTGCAGGTCTTTCACCGCTGGCAGCAATTCTACACTACCGTCGGCTTTGGTTTGGTAGGTTTCCCCCTCGATCCCGTAATTCATAAGTGTCTGGCCTTCTTCACTTAATAAGTATGTGAAAATCTGAATGGCCTTGGCCGGATCTTTACAATCCTTGGAGATGAAATTGATCATCCACCCGGTTATTCCGGATTGATTCAATGTTGGTGCATTGCCTTTGGTGCTCTGTGGTCCATCGATAGCAACATATTCTTTGCCTGGATTGGCACTCATGTAGATTTGCAGGTTTCCTCCTTGTTGAGGTGTACCGTCAAGCAGCATGGTCGCATATTTACCGGACTTCACTTTTTCCTCAAAAGCGGTTCCATCATCGGCAAAACTGTCATCACTGATATTGCCGTCTCTGTACACGGTGTTCAATGTTTTCAACCACGTGAGGTAATCTTCATCCAGATTACGATCATAGAATTCTCCTGATTCAGTTTCCAGCGGAACACCGATGAAATCTTGCAACGTATCCCCGAGTGAACCTGTTCCTTCACCAATGGAGTTGAATCCAAGCGGAATCAGCGCAGGGAACTCTTGCTTAATTCGTTTCATCACACTCTTGAATTCTTCTGGTGTTCCAATGACCGGACTACCCAAAGCTTCGTACACATCTTTCCGAATGATAAATGCCGTTTTGGCAGGAATGTTACCGCTATCATAATCCTCTTGCGTATTGGAATAGTTCGGGTAACCATAGGTTTTACCATCCGCCAATTGGAACCAGTTCAATGTATCGGCAGCCGCAACTTTATTGAAGTAAGGATCGTATTTCTCCGCCAGATCATTCAGCGGCATAGCCCAGGTTGCAGCTTTTTGTACCACAGGAGAATTGGAGTCAAATACGGTCAGCAAGTCAGGCATATCTCCACCTGCGAAAAAGGTATTTAACTTGGTATCATCACCCGTGATGAATTTAATATTGATGTTCAGATCCTCTTTGATTTTCTTGGTAACAATGTCCTTGCCAAAATCAGTGTTCCACCAGTCCGCATTGACGTACCATGTCAGGTCGGTAGCCTCTTCCTTTTTATCCAACTGCCAAGCCGGCTTTTCCGGGTCAACCGTATAACGATCTTCAATGGACACCCAGTTTCCTTCACTGGAGCCCCCAGATCCACCGCTGCAACCTGTAATCATAAGTACGGCTGTGAGTAGTGTTACGAGCAATTTAATCCCTTTTTTGCCTGATGCCTTGTTCAACTTCAACATGTTTTGCTCCTCCTCAAAATGGGGTGTTTGTTGCTCCTATTCCTTGACCGCACCCAGCATCATTCCCGAGATAAAGTATCTCTGAACGATGGGATAGATCAGCACAATAGGGAGTGTTGTAATGACAATCGTGGCTAACTGTACGCCTTTAGTTGTTGTTTCAATCACAGCGGAACCCCCGACATTTTGCATGGATTGTGTCTGGGACTGAACGATAATCTCATACAGCATCATCTGAAGTGGATATAGTGACTGATCGGTAATGTATAACTTGGTTGTCATGAAGTCGTTCCATTGCCCCACCCCATTAAATAGCGCAATTGTCGCCATGGCAGGCATGGAGAGTGGAATGAAGATTTTCAGGAAAATATGCCAATCCCCTGCGCCGTCAATCTTGGCCGATTCTTCCAACGAATCCGGGACATTCCGGAAGAAATTCATCAGAATCACGACATCATAGAAGCTGAACAACGCCGGAATAATGTACACCCAGAAGCTGTTAAGCAGGCCAAGTGATTTGATTAACAGGTATGTTGGGATCATGCCGCCCGAGAAGAACATCGTAATGACCCCCATGGCAACGTATAATTTACGGCCTCTTATGTACTTTTTGCTCAGACCGTAACCAACCATGGCACAGAAGAACACATGTGTAACAACGCCAATCGTTGTTTTGGAAACTGATATGAAGAATGCCTGCCAGATGCCCTGATCATTGAATACAGCTCTGTAATTCTCCAGCGAGAATTCCGGTGACCAGAAGATGAATCCACCTTCCGCCAGTGCCTTGCCTGAACTAAAGGAAGAGATGATGACATTCCAGAGTGGAACCAGAATAACGATCGTACAGATGATTAGCAAAATCATGTTTAACGTATCAAAGATCCGACTATCGAGATCTTCTTTTGCCACCTTTCCATTCACGCGGGATGCCTCCTTCTACAACACAGATTGATTATCGTTTAATTTGCTTGTGATTTTGTTTGCCGTGACGAGTAGAATGACAGAGATGATTGAGACACCCAAGCCAACGGCCGTTGCATATGAAAAGTCACCCTGAGACATCCCCATACGATAGACGTACGAATTGATGACTTCCGCTTTGTCGCGGTTTTGGGAGTTCATGAGAACCAAGGTCTGATCCAGATTCGACCCTAATAAACCGCTTACAGTTAGAATCAAATTTAAGCTGATAATTGATCTCATGTTAGGCAGTGTGATATTCCAGATCTGTCTGAGACGGCTTGCACCATCGATTTTGGCAGCTTCATAATACGTTGGATCAATCTTTGCCATGATCGCCAGATACAGAATCGTTCCCCAACCTGCCTCTTTCCAAATATCCGATAAGGTAGCAATCCACCAATACTTGCCTGCATCCAGCAAAATGTTCTGCGGTTGCGAGATCACTCCCAGACTAAGCAATAATTGATTAAATAAGCCCGTTGTTGAAAACCAGGTGATCAGCATTCCCCCAAGTACAATCCAGGACAAAAAGTGAGGTAAATATGAAACCGTTTGCACAAACTTCTTGAATCGTCCGCTGTTTAACTCGTAGATCATGATCGCGAGAATGATCGGAATGACAAACCCGATACCTAATTTCAAGAAACTGATCCCCAGCGTATTCACGACTGCATCCCAGAAGTATTTGTCTGATAAAATGATTCTGAAATTATCGAGTCCTACCCATGGAGCGGTAGCCAGTGTATCAATGACTGTGTAATTTTTGAAGGCAATTGTCAAACCGTAAATCGGGATGTAACAGAAAATAATCATAAAGATAATGCCCGGGATAATCATCGATTGAATCTCCCATTGTCTTCGATAATCCACGACGAATTCTTTGATTCGTTGCCCGATGGGCTTCTTTCCGTTGGGATTGATCGTATGTTTACCGGTTGATGGTTCTACGGCTAATTTATCCACGTTTTTTTACTCCCCTCCATCATGTATGAATGTTTATAAAAACGTTTTTATTTTTCGGCATAAAAAACCCCTTTGTTTTTATTTATGTAAAAAAAGACCGGAGAAGACGCTGAATCAACTTATGTACGGTAGTCTTTCCGGTCGATCTTCACATGGCTTGAACCTCTCACCACCAGCTCACCCGCCAATTTTTGCGCAGCCCCTTGTTCTTTCTCCTTGATCATCCCCACCAATTGGTTGATTGCCAGGATACCCTGTCTTGCAATTTGATTTCTTACCGTTGTGAGCGGTGGAGAAAAATACTGTGCAATATCAATATCGTCAAAACCCACGACACTAACATCTTGAGGCACTTCAAAGCCCTCAGACTTCAACGCATGCATACAGCCAATTGCACTCAAGTCATTCCCCGCAAGAAATGCATCTGGCCGCTTGCCGGGGTGCAAATGAAGAAAAGATTTTATCGCACTATACGTGCTCTCCTCCTCAAAATACCCTTGTATAATGTAATCTTCATCGATTGGTAGCTGGTATTCACGCAAGGCGGCCAAATAGCCGTCTCTACGCTGCACACTGTCAAACATCGTGTCCACACCCGAAATATAAGCAATTTTTTTGTGCCCCAGCCCAATTAAATACTTGGTTGCTTCATAAGCCGCCACATACGAGTCAAAAATGACACTTCCCATCGTAGCGCTCTGATAGACCCGATCCAGAAAAACCGCCTTGATCTTGTCTTTCTCCATGGCGATAATATCTTGCTCGTCGATCCGAAGCTCTTCGTAGATAATGACACCATCCACCCGCCGACCCAGAATATTACTCATAATAACGTGTTTATCCTTGGTCACAAATACATTCAGCCCATACCCAAGACGATCACATTCGCGAGACATTGACTCAACCAGCTTATAGAAATACGGACCCGATACACTTGTAGTGAAAAAACCAAGCATTTTGGTTTGACCGGACTTCAATAGCTTACCATTCAGGTTAGGCACATAGTTTAAACGCTCTGCCACCTTAAGAACATGTGATTTTGTCTCCGGGTTCAAGACATCCACACCATTCAAGGCGTTGGAGACTGTAGATATGGATACGCCCGCTTCCCTTGCTACATCTTTAATCGTTATCTTTGCCATAAGTTTTGTCCCTTTACTATAAAAACGTTTTTATAATGTTTAAATTATCATAAAACCGTTTTCATGGCAACACTTTAATTTGCGAGTTCAGACATCATGTACTTTATATATAGCTATATGCCACTGCGGGTGAAAAAAAACGGCTCATGTATGAGCCGCTGTTCCTGTAACTTTGCTTTCTATTCCTCATCCTGGATATACATGGAGTGAATCTGTTGCAGCTGCTCTTCCAGACGTTCCAAGCGCACAAAACGATCCGCTCGAATATATTCCTTCTGCTCCACAAGCATGATCATTGTTGGAACGGTAAAAATAAGAAACTTGGACGCAACCTCTTCCACTTCATTAGCATTAATGTGACCCAGGTATATTGATGGGTAAGGTTCAAGCAACACCCTGATCTTGGGAAGTAAAGCGTGACATACACTGCACTCTGGCCGAGATACATACAAAAAAACCAATTCATGTTGTTGAATAGTTTCTTCAACCATTTCTATGGAAGTTAACTCATGAATATCTTTCATTGAAGCTCAACCCTTTCAGTCATTCAATAGCTTGCTCATTTAAACTTTTTCTTTTCAAGTATAGCCTATATGCGTTAGAATCAAATGGAATATATCCCCATATGAAAGAGGTTATGGTATGAAAAAATCATTCTTGTTTCTGTTCACTGCGCTGGTAGTTGTTACTTCCTTCTCGGCATATGCACCTGTATCGAATGCCTCTGGCGATATTGGAGTCAGCTTATTGTCCGATCGTCAACAAGGTACAGTAAAGTAGTACTTGTACAGAAAGTAACAGGCGACAATTCGGATAACATCTGAATTAGTCGCCTGCTTTCATTTATTCTTATTGATTTTTATTTCCAATCTCTCTTCCGAAGATAAGATTCAAATACAAAAGTTCCAAACGGCAGTAGACCGGCCAGTCCACCCATCAGCCAGCGCGTTATCTTCCACTTCTTGACCAAAGCCAAGTGAACTAGCGCAATTAGGTACAAAGGAAACAAAATACCATGAATCATGCCCATTACGGCTACAGCGGAAGAGATATCTGCAAAATATTTCAGAGGCATAGCAATAAAAATCAACAGAAGTAAGGATACGCCCTCCCATATGCCCGCAATTCTGAATCGGCCTGTCACTGTCTTCATAAAGTTCATTCTCACCTTTCCCGCAGATCATTTGTGAAATATGTAACTTGTAACATGATACAAAAACCTCACGCCACATCTCCGTACAAATATGTCGTTCTGAAGCTCATATTCAGTATAACGTATGTGTCCGATTCGAAGATGCTTCAAATTTGAATAATTATTGAATCCATAAAACCAGATTTCCACATCAGGTCTTATGGATTCAAGTTGTCTCACGCTCAATCAGCTGGTATGTCAGCTGCTCTGTCTTCAACTCTGTTTTACCCAATACAGCCCACAAGTGATGGAAAGCCTGGGTGGCTTGCTCCGCAATCGGATTGTGTATGGTCGTGATTCCAAGAACACGGGAAAGCTCGATATCATCAAACCCCACAATGGCAAGTTGTTCCGGTACCTGAATATTTCGTCTGCGTGCTTCACTCAGAATACCGATGGCTGCATAATCATTCGAACATAATACGGCCTGTGGAAGTTCTGGTCCCTCAGCCATTCTTCGCATCGCTTCTTCGCCGTCGGAGGAGCTGAATACGGAATATTGATATGCTTCAGTCCACACATGCAACCCTCTGCTCTTCATGAAAGATTCATAGGCTTTACGGCGGCTCTGGGTATTCAAACTTTCAGCCCTGCCAAATGCATTCGCAATTCGGGTGTATCCTCTTGATACCAGATGCTCCAGAGCTAACTTATACCCTTCTGCCTGATCCATCGCAACAGACGGAATCTCGTCGTTCCCCATTCGCTGCCAGGAGACAATGGGCCCATACTCCATATAAGCTTTTAATTTCCGAGGATCATTGACACAAGCAATAATAACTAGACCATCAACTCGTTTACTGCGCAGATCTTCGAACGCCTGCAATTCAATCTCTGGATCTCCACGGGATGTATAGATAATCGTCTGAAACCCAAAATCCATGGCTGTATCAATGAATTGATTCATGAATGTAAGAATGATCTCACCTGTGGTAGAGGTCACAATTCCAATCTGCTTTGTTTGTCCCGTAGATAACGATATCGCATTCCGGTTGGGAATATAATTCAACTGTTTCATAATATCCGTTATGATCTGTCTTGCTTCATCACTAACATGCGGAGAATGATTAATAACGCGTGACACAGTTGCTTTTGAGTAACCGGACCGCTTCATAATTTCATCAAACTTGGACATCGGAGACTCCCTTCTTGCTAACTAACTGTATAAGTTCAACTAAGATTATTTACACTGGCACTTCGATGACAGAACAACCTTCCGATCGCTGTTATCCCCAGATTTTTTGACTCCCATATCTAAACGGGAAAATCCGGGGATAGCGTATGCTTCCGATGTAGCTTTCTTTCAGAAAGCTTTCAGGCGACCGCTTCGCTTCTTCTGGTTATTTCTGTCCTCTCCGTTTTCGTGTAAATTTTAGTTGAACTTATTTAGAATAATAGTATGCCTTAGATTGGGGTCAAAAGTAAAACTTGACGTGTAACCCGTTACAACGTTTAAGCTTTTTTTATGTCATAACTGAATCATCTTAAAATATTTGATGAATGGAGCGATACACATGAGCAACTCTCAAAATCAAACCTATCAATTCCCGGAAAATTTCTTGTGGGGTGGCGCAATTGCAGCCAACCAGGCTGAAGGTGCATACAATCAAGGCGGCAAAGGATTATCTACTCAGGATGTAGCTCCCAAAGGCATCATGGGGCCAGTCACCGAAGAACCAACCGAAGATAACATGAAACTGATCGGTATCGATCTGTATCATCGCTACAAGGAAGATGTGAAACTGTTTGCCGAGATGGGCTTCAAGGTATTCCGTACTTCCATCGCCTGGTCCCGTATTTTCCCAAAAGGGGACGAGCTGGAACCAAATGAAGAAGGACTGCAATTCTACGACGATCTGTTTGACGAGTGTCACAAATACGGGATCGAACCACTCGTAACGTTATCCCACTATGAGACACCTCTTCACTTGTCCAAAGAATACGACGGCTGGGTTAACCGGAAAATGGTTGGATTCTACGAGCGTTATGTAACCACTGTCTTCAACCGTTACAAAAACAAAGTAAAATACTGGCTTACTTTTAACGAAATCAATTCCATTCTCGAAGCACCATTCATGAGCGGTGGCATCTATACGCCGAAGGAAAAGCTTAGCAAGCAAGATCTCTATCAGGCGATCCATCATGAGTTTGTAGCCAGTGCTTCCGCTGTGAAGCTCTGTCATGAGATCATTCCTACGGCACAGATTGGTTGTATGATGCTCAGTATGCCTACCTACCCACTGACACCGAATCCAGACGATATGATTAAAGTCATGGAATTCGAACATAGCAACTATTTCTTCGGTGATGTGCATGTAAGAGGTCGCTACCCTGGTTATATGAAACGTTATTTCCGGGAGAATGGAATCGAGATTCAGATGGAAGCTGGCGACGAGGAAATGTTGCTGAATACGGTAGACTTTATCTCTTTCAGTTATTACATGAGTATCTGTCAGACGGCAGACCCGGAGAAACAAATCGCAGGTGAAGGTAACCTGCTTGGGGGTGTACCTAACCCTTATCTGCCAGCAAGTGAATGGGGATGGCAGATTGACCCGCAAGGATTGCGTTATGTGCTTAACATGTTCTATGACCGTTATCAAAAACCACTGTTTATTGTAGAAAATGGTCTTGGTGCTGTTGATGAATTGATCACGGGTGCTGACGGCGAGAAAACAGTTGAAGACGACTACCGAATCCAGTATCTGAATGATCATCTGGTTCAAGTTGGTGAAGCTATTGAAGATGGCGTTGAAGTTATGGGTTATACATCATGGGGTTGTATTGATGTGGTCAGTGCGTCTTCTGCCCAGTTGAAAAAACGTTATGGTTATATCTATGTGGATCGTCATGACGATGGATCAGGAACACTCGAACGTTATCGCAAGAAATCCTTCCATTGGTACAAAGAAGTGATCAGCAGTAACGGGAAAAGTTTGCAGCGTTAAGGTTTTTTAAGCAAATGTAACAGATACATTCTTCTATCCCCCAGACATATCACATGAAAAAGTGTCGGTTATATGATACCTTGGCATGTTTTCTGTCTGGGGGATTTTATTTTTATTTTCAAAAAGAAACACCCGATGATACACATCGGGCATTATCATTAGCGACTATCACGTTGTTCACTATTTATTCTTCACTAGATGTTCTTCACTACATCCCTGCTGTACTTTGATTTGTCTTCTTCTGTTATCTTGCGAATGACCCTGCAAGGATTACCCGCAGCAATCACACCAGACGGTATACTCTTGGTCACTACGCTCCCTGCGCCGATGATCGTATTATCTCCAATCGTCACACCAGCAAGGACTGTCACACCGCCACCAATCCACACATTATTACCCACCGTGATGGGTCCAACGATCTCCAGACCTTCATTGCGCTGCTCAACATCATAAGGGTGGCCTGCTGTATAAAATCCGCAATTGGGAGCAACAAAAACGTTATCTCCAAAACTGATTTTTCCCCCATCCAGCATGACAATATTATGATTGCTATAGAAGTTCTCACCAATTTCAATATTATAACCATAATCACATACAAATGGCTGTTCAATCAGGAAACGATCCGTCGTTTTCCCCAGCAGTTTCTTGATTAACGCTTCTCTTTCGTTGATCTTGGCTGGATGAAGCTGGTTATAATCGTAACAAAGCCCTTTGGCATGTAAACGCTCTTCAATTAACTCTTGATCATAATTGGCGTTATACAAGAGCCCTAATTGAGATTTTTCTTTTTCAGTCATCATTTCGTAAGCACTTCCCATCTTCTATCTATAAATATGTTAAAGCTCAATCTCTCTAATAATTCTAGCAGGATTACCGCCCACGATCATATTATCCGGAACATCCTTTGTAACGACAGACCCGGAAGCAATGACCACATTATCTCCAATGGTAACCCCCGGATTAATAACGGCTCTACCACCAATCCATACGTTATTGCCAATCGTGACTGGCTTGCCGTATTCTGCACCCGTATTACGTTCATGCGGATGGAGTGGATGAGTAGCCGTATAGATATGTACATCAGGCCCCATTAAACAATGGTCTCCAATACGTACTTCACACACATCTAATATCGTACAGTTAAAATTGGTATAAAAATGATTGCCTACATGAATGTTATATCCATAATCCACATGAATATTAGGTTCCATGCCCAGGTTTTCACCTGTAGATCCCAACAGTTCCTTCAATAACTTGGTGCGAAGCTCACCGTCCGTTTCCGTCGTTTGATTGAACGTCCGCGTCATTTTCCTTGCATACTCTCTGTCCTCAGACAATTGAAGATCCGAAGCCATGTACAGCTCGCCATCCAGCATTTTTTGTTTTTCCGTCTTTGTGATCATGATCATTGCCCCCTCTGTGTATATCATCCAGTTCGACATTAGATGACACTTTTTAAAACTCTTTTAATTATATAGATTACGATGAATAAAGCAAGTTTCAGTCTATATGAAAAGTAGTTTATTCTACTCTCGCTTACTCTCGTAAGATAGCAAAAAAACCTCTACACCCCATTGTCTATGGGAATGCAGAGGTTCAAGTTTTTGTCTAATTTCTTTATTCTAAGCAACCGCCTGAACGGTTTTTTCCTTAACGCTAATGGCATAGATGGCAGACACCAAACCAAGCAAAATCAGAACAGAACCAACCCATCCGGTGTTCAGAATCGATGAGTGATCAATCACCATGCCGCCAATATAGGTACCGAGTGCAATACCTGCATGGGCAATACCTGAATTAGTGCTGATGAGTGTTTCAGCTGTTTCCGGCGAAGTTTTGATAATAAGACTATTCTGTACAGGCGTAACCGTCCAGCTCAATGCACTCCAGATGCTTAATAATATCAAGAAGACAATCAAAGGCAAGCCCACACTGAACGGAATGACAGCCATACTCACGATAAAGGGAATCAGCACAATGACAATGGCTTTAGCAGGATGCAGACGATCAGATAACATGCCCCCAATGCCTCCACCTGCAACAGCGGCGATCCCAAACATCATATAGATAAAGGTAACCATCGTCGCGCTGGCACCCAGCGTTTCTTGCAGAAATGGTGTGAAATATGCATATAACGTCAAATGACCCGCGAGAACAAGCAAAGTCGTAGCATGAATTGCCAACATTTTTGGATTCCACAGAGCCGTAAGCTGTTTTTTCAGGGATACAGCGGGAATCGGTTGCACTCGATCCATCGCAATCCAGATCGCTACCATAACCACTGCGGTCAGTATAGCAATCAACATAAACACTTCACGCCAGCCAGCCAAGTTGCCTACAAAGATACCAAGGGGTACACCCAGGATAAGTGATGCACTGCCTCCCATGGTAATAGTCCCCACGGCGCGTCCTTTATACTGTGGTTCCACAATGCGCGCTGCAAGGGTTAGGGAGAGCACAAAAATAAGTGAACCCGTTGCTGCTCCGAGTGCTCTGCCCGCCATCAGCATATAAAAGCTGGTACTGAACGCAGAGATCAGATTACTGATCAGAAATACAAACAGCGTACACATATATACTTTTTTACGCTCGAATCTGGCCGTCATATTTAATAAAATCGGTGCAGACAACGCATAGACAAGTGAGAAAATAGAGATTAAATACCCGGCTTTTGCCAGGGAAAGATGAAGATCCGTAGCAATCAGGTCCAGAATTCCGCCCAAAATCAGTTCAACGGTTCCGACCACAAATGCTGCGATAGCAAGCACATATACTTTCTTATTCATTTTTGAATCCTCCTCAAAAGTTACAACTACGATAGTAACCCATAAGAATGAAAGTTTCAATAGTTATTTTCATGATTGTTTTCAAACAAAAAAACTATCCTCCAAGAGAATAGTTTTAATAAATCAATCTGGTGAGCAATCGCTCGATTTCAGCATCCTGTAACAGTTGGTCACCGTATTTTTTGGTAATTTGAGTAAGGGCAACATCATGGTAGAAATAATCAGTCATTGCCTTAACAATCGGTTTGGACATCGTCTTGATGGCTCGCCATGAATCGTGCTCCACACCGGCAAACAACAGATAAGAATGATCTACAATGAGCAGTTGTGATGGCTCCGGCGCGTCAAGTAAAGGAATCAACGAGTATATCCGGTTTAAGGAGGTCTCCATGCCCCCAACGGCTAACACTTCAACGTATACTCCCTGCTTTTCCTTCTGCTCCAGCAGTTCACGATATTTCTCCATTCGCTCATTCCATGCCAGAAAAAGAATTGAAGATTCCGCTTCCTCGATAAGTTGTTCAATGTTCGATGCGATGGATGACTCATCTTTTAACGTCCAGATATGTTCATCCGTGAATGTACGTTTGATTTTGTAACTTTTCAGTTCCTCAATATCTTTCTCAAAATCAGCCTTGATCTTATGAATAATGGACTGAAGATCCACAGCCATATAAAGTTTTTTCTTCCCATCCATCGTTGTCAGCACCGTTCCCTTATCGATCAGCCGATTGAGCACTTCATAGATTTTGGCTTTGGGAACGTTGGAGTAATTAACAATCGACGTGGCATCAAGCGGTTCATCCTGCGCGAATATAGCCTCGTATACCTGACTTTCATATTGTGTAAAACCGAATTTCTGCAACATGGTTTGGATCGGCGCATCCCTTCTTATTATGTCTGGTCTATCTAGTTTAGACGGCTACACTTCCCATGTCCAGTATGTCCCAACTAACCTAGGAATGTGGAATCCAAATTAAATTTAGCGATGTCACCAAAATAAAATCACTTTCCAGTGGTTATATTAACAATCGGGAATACACATTTTGCTTGTGGAAGGAGCTGTAATATCAATGGAAAGCACTCAAGATTTTGTGAAGAAAGTTAACGAAAATGCCGAAAAAGCGCGTCACAATAAAAACAACGGCAAGGGAACGCCAGGGGATACGTTGCCATCGAAACAGCACTCTACGAATAAGTAGAGTCTATTTATTGAACAGCATGACTTCCGTCTAACACCCTTTCCTCTACTTTTCATCTACTATTAAGAACCTTTAATAGAAAAGAGATGATTAGTATGGCTCCTGTCAATGCTGTTCGACAACCGGATCTGGTGTTAATCTATTGGTCAAGAAATCCGCTCGTCCCTGGTTCTGCGCGCAGAATCCAAAGTGTACGTGTGATTGGCAACACAGCTCCGTGTACATTCACACTGGTTCCCGGTGCATTACTGATTAATGCATTAAACTGTTTGTTGGACAATGATATTGGATTCAAAGTGGTGTACCGTCAGAAAACGTCAGCAATCAGTGGAGTTCTGTTATTGAAACGCAGATAATCAGACCCGGAAAAAAGGTGCTCCCTTTAAGAGAGCACCTTTTTTCATCTTTTTGAATTAAACAGTTTAGTCTTTATTGGTATAATTTAGGGACTTGTTACCCACTTAGACCGTTCAACAGCTTATCCCCAAAAAGAAATGAATCAGTTGCAATTCTATTTCAAAGCTATTAAAATGAACTCTTTTGGAGATATGCATACACATAACGGTTTGGGGTTATATTCGACCAAGGTCTCTACTATGATATGAAACCTTACAATCCTGTGTACGTAATGTAATATTTACCTATTAATTTATAGAAGAAACCATTATCTATTCTGATTACAATGAGGGATATTATGAAAAAACAGTTTATGGTTCTTGGCCTTGGGCGTTTCGGATCAAGCTTGACACACACACTCATTAAAAATGGACACGAAGTGCTCGCTGTAGACAAGAGTGAAACTCTTGTTCAGGAAATTTCAACAATAGCTACCCATGCCGTTCAGGCAGACTGTACTGACAAATCGGTCCTTATTGAGCTTGGGGCAAGCAACTTTTCTCACGCCATTGTTGCGATCGGTGAAGATCTGCAAGCAAGTATACTGACCACTCTATTATTGAAAGAACTTAATGTTCCCAAGGTAACAGCCAAGGCCAAAAATGACAACCACGGTAGTGTCCTTAGCAAGATTGGTGCCGATCAAATTGTTTACCCAGAACGTGATATGGCCACGAGACTGGGGAATCAGCTTAGCTCAGACAACATTATTGATTCCATTGAATTATCTTCGGATTATAATTTGGTCGAGATCAAAGCTCCCGTAAGTATGAATCAGAAGACATTGCTGCAACTTAACATTCGGGCTGAATATGGATGTACGGTTATCGCCATCAAAACGGGGAATAACCTGAATATCTCACCCCTGGCTGAAGACATAGTCCGTGCGGGAGATATGCTCCTGTTAATAGGCAGTAACGATGACATTCGGAATTTGGAGAGTGATTATGAACCAAAGAAATAAACGTGTACTGAAAACTTCGGCCCTGACGAACATTGAATCCATTGTGAACAAGTTGAAAAATAATATGAGCCCTCCTCAACTTATCATGATCATCTTCTTCGCACTCATCTGGATCGGGGCCTTATTGCTTGCACTGCCTCTATCTTCTAGTACCGGGACATCTATTGGTTTACTTGATGCCTTGTTCACAGCAACCTCTGCGATATGTGTAAACGGGCTGATTGTTCTGGATACAGGGACAGTCTTTTCTACATTTGGACAGATCATTATCATGATTTTAATTCAGGTTGGCGGATTGGGTTTCATGACACTAGGTGTAATGGTAGCCATTATTCTGGGGAAACGGATTGGCTTGAAACAGAGGCTCCTTATTCAACAAGCCACCAATACATCCTCTGCTCAAGGTCTGGTTAAGTTATCCATGTATATTGTGCTTATAGCATTTGCTTTTGAAGCTCTGGCTACAGTGGTTCTTACATTACGCTGGCAAAGCGATTTGGGATGGGGACAAGCTTTATATTATGCCATGTTCCATTCCATCTCTGCCTTTAATAATGCGGGTTTCTCTCTTTGGACTGATAGCCTTACTCCATTTGTTGGTGACCCGGTTGTTAATCTTACAGTGATTACGCTCTTTATCATTGGCGGCTTAGGTTACATTGTAGTTGTAGATATATTCCGCAAGCGTTCATGGAGAAAACTCTCTCTGCATTCAAAGATTGTATTAATCGGCAGTTTTTCTCTATACTTGTTTGGATTCATTACCATCTTTTTAATCGAGAGTTGGAATCCTTCTACGTTCGCTGATTTATCTTTCGGTGAACGCATATGGGCTGCTCTATTTCAGGGTACTGCCCCTCGAAGCTCCGGATTCAACACCATTGACATTGGGAGTATGTTGGCCACATCCCAATTTTTCATTATTATCCTGATGTTCATTGGGGCTTCTTCCGGCGGAACAGGTGGAGGAATTAAAATCAATACTTTTGTGGTCCTTGTTCTTGCGACGATTCAAACATTTCGGGGCGGTGGGCAAATTCATGCTTTTGAACGTAAAATTGCAGAAGAAACAGTGATGCGCGCACTCGCTGTTGTCTTAAGTGCCCTCGCCTTTGTACTTGGAATCTCCATTTTGTTATCCATATCCGAAGGCATTCTTGAAAATCATTTTCTGGATGTTCTGTTTGAAGCCACTTCGGCTTTTAGCACCACAGGACTATCGATGGGTCTTACAAGTGAGTTGAGTGTTGCTGGTAAAATTATAGTCACCATTACTATGTTTGCAGGACGATTGGGACCACTAACTCTGGCTTTTGCGTTAGCGCAGAAGAAACGCACATCCAAAATCGGTTATGCAGAGGATCATGTCCTCATTGGTTAACATATGGATTAAGGACATGTTAATCCTATTACGGAACAGTGATTGCTTGTTATTTCACAACCAAGTTTCCTAGCAAAACGCCCCCTTAAGCAAACGATAGACGTCTGCTTCAAGGGGGGGTTATTTATAATTTTTCTTACAGAAGATTCATAATAAGTACATTTACCGAATGAGCGGGCAAACAAACGGTCGCTGATTCACCCATCAGCTTTATCTCCTGTTCTTGGGGAATCACTTTCTCATCATTCTTCTGATTCACATTTGGAATATGCACCAAATGATCTTCTCCAGTAAGCGTGATCAGTCTGGCTGCAGCATTAACCTTCAGATCCTGAAGGCAAATCCGGGTTGATTTATCCACACCATCTGCATTGACCAGTTTCACATACACATGCCCTGCGTCCTTCGTAACAGAGTGGAATACTTCCCGGTTGTAAGCTTCCAGCTTGTAATCCAGAACTTTGCTGGTATTGTGACCATCTGTATAGGAGCAGATCAGATTCTTTCCTGTGTCCCCACCATAGCTAACCGTAATCGTATAATCGGTCCCATTCTCGAGTGGTTCATAGTTGGCCGCTCTTAGGTTACCTGCTGCTGAACTCGATGAATAATCTCCTAATGTGTAACCTTCGATCCCTTGTTTGTACACCTTCACTCCCGTGGCATTTCCCCCGTAACTGATTGCGTACTCGATGACATCCTTGTTCTCCGGTGAGATATCCGTCAGTCCCACACCGATGTAAAAACCATCCTCACCTGAAATTCTTTCAGCCTCAACGTGAACTTGGTAATTGGTCCATTCGTCATTCAGCAGGTACACTCCATTTAATCCACTTACTTGTGCGTTCAAGATGAGCCCTCTTCCTGCGGTTAACGTGTATCCTTCCGATCCGGGAATCTGTCTCCATGCCTCACTAGGCTCCGTGCGTTCCCTGAAATCTTCATCTAGCAGTACGGTGCCATCCTCATTGGACGTGACCGTGACTCGTTTCACCACGATGTCTGCATGACCTGTTGCAATCTCGATGCCGCCACGTGGAATGAGATTCAGCGGTTTGCCTTTGCTATATGTCGAGAACGAAGTCTCAAGTACCTGGTCCCCTACATATTTTGCAAAAAGCTGCTGTACATAATAATTCGGTGTATACCACACGGTTTCATCATCAAACCAGATGCAGTCTGGGGTCCAGCGGTAGGTACCGTCCGTTAGTACTTTGTTGAACAATGGCGCATAGGCAGCCAAACGAACAACGTCCGCATTATTTTCAAATCCAGTCATGATCGCAGCTTCTGCGACTGCTCCTGCCAGCGTGTTTTTGTCCGTGGAAGCATATTCTCCAACAAATACTTTGGATGTTTCTTTCCAATCGATACTTCCGTCTTCAAGATAAGCCCGGTCATAGTAGTTGTACCGATCTACGTTATTCATCAAATATTCATTGGAGCGGTAGTAGTGCTCATCTGCGATGGTGTCCATGTAATTGTCCTGATTTTCATACCAAGTTACGGTCTCCTCAATCACCTCAGTACCATCTGCAAAAGCAACCTGAGCTGACCCGGTGAGGTTCCCGCTGAGGAATTTCCATCCTTCCTGGTACGCATCATCATCTGCCTGAGCACCAACCGTCGAGATAATGTGCAGCTCATGATTAGGATAGTTCTGTTTCATGTACTCATCTATTGAACGTTTGAATACTTCGAAGTTGGCAAAAAATTCAGTGCCCCAGTTCTCATTGCCTACGCCCAGATAACGAAGATCAAACGGTTCAGGGTGTCCCATCTGGCTTCGTACCGCCGCCCATTCGTTGTGTTCAAAGTCTGTACTGAGCGCAAAGTCAATCAAATCTGTAAAGTTGCTGATATAATAATCCCTTAAAGCACCGCCCGCAGGGTGAGCATAATCCGATCGTGCCTGACATAACACACCGCAAGCCATGACTGGAACTGGAGCGGCATTCAGATCTTCCGCCAGTTGGAAGTACTCCATATAACCAAGCCCCATCGTCATCATGTAACCCCAAACATTATAATTCTCTTTGCGGAGCTCAACCGGACCCACAGAATCCTTCCAGTCATATACGTTATCCCAGATGAAAGATCCCTCCGAGATACATCCTCCCGGAAAACGTAAGAACTTCGGATGCAGATCTGCGAGTGCTTGGATTAGATCTTTTCTCAATCGATAGTTCGGATTACCTGTGTAGTTGGCATGTGCTGTAGCCGATATCCCCTCTTCTGTCGGATCAGCTCCCCATACATTCTGAGGGACCAAGGACACCATATCAACGGAGATGTTACCTGCAAACGTAAGGGCAAGTTGACCAAGTACAGTCTCCGTTCCGGTCAGAAGCAAACCGTATTTCTTCCATTTTTTCCCACCTTCAACATGCAGTGTTACCGAATCACTGATGGAAGTGTCGCTTCCATCCTGCAATTGAACAGTGATCGTTCCTGCCGATTCTGCTTTTGCCCATACGGTAAAGTCATATGATTCACCCTGCTTGATGGACATGGCACAATGCTGGTTGGAATCTGAGAATCCACGATTTCGAATCGTTGCCCCATCCTGAACCGTTACATAATAAGCATTTATTTCAGGGTCTTCCACGTTAAAGTGAACGTTCAGTCCATCCGTATGCTGCACGAGCATTTTCTCGGTGTCGCCTGACCAGGCAAACAAAGGTTCACGATTTCGACCTGTCGAACAACCACATTCTCCAGAATCATGTGAGTACGTATCAAATGCAAAAGATTCAAATGATCGATTCTGAACAAGCTCGGCATAGATTCCACCATCTGCCGCGTTGTTAATATCCTCGTAAAAAAGCCCATACATGACTTCACTGATGTCAGCCACCTTCTGATCTCCATGGATGGTGACCGTATAAGGCGGAAGATGGGCTGGCACAACAGACACGTCAAAGCTTTGGCTCAGCTTACGATCACCTCTGTTCAGAAGCGCACGGAGCGTAACCTCCTGTGCCGATGTGATTGCCTGAACCTCTCCGTTCTCAGACAGAACTTCCGGCTTACTGGAACTCCATTCAACAGACACTTTACCACCCAGCAAGTCTGCCGGCAGTGACACATCCTTGGTGATGATTCGGTTGGGGAAGGACAAGTACTTGTCCGCCGCAAGCTTCACAATCGCTTCATCTGTCAGTGACTCACACATCACTTCAATGACTTCATCCATGGTGAGCGCTGACCCATAGATCCGAAAGTCGGATAACGAACCTGCAAAATCCACATCCGCTGCATACTGGGAACGTGCAATATAATTCTGGCTATAATTCTCAGGATTGGTGAAAGAATCAAACCATTCTCGCAGTTTGGCATAATTGCCGCTCGACGTCTGACTGATCGAACCATCTGCTGCCTTCTCCCCATTCACATATACAATCGGACCCGCACTGCTCAACGTTCCCCCTTGGCTGCCAGCCACAGAGAGTGCAATATGCAGCCATTCTCCACTTGCAACTCCTCGACTTGGGTGTACAACCAGATTATCGCCGGCATATAACGTACCCAGAAGCTGACGCGTCAGAAACATATACGGCCCCTTCTCGCCTTTGCCAAAGTCAAAAATGCGTTCCCACACATTGGACCCTTTGCCGAGAAATACCCAAGTGGCAATAGTAACTCCAGTGTTATCGCTTACATCCTGAAGCAGATTCGAGGGTAATTGCATATAAGAGGTTCCATTCGCTCCCCCGTTGAAAGTCACCGCCGTTCTGCCTTTCAACTCGGATATCACAGGTCGAATCTCACCTTTGGCTATACCATCATGTCCCTTACCCGAGCTGTCCTTCCCGATCTGAACGGTATCTTCAAACTTGTATTGTGCAATCAACTGATTTTGATATGTGGTCATGATCTTACCTCCTATGTAGTTGGGAATTGTCGTTAAAGAATACTCACCTTTAATTCGTATAAGTTTAAAATGATTGATAAATATTTAAACACCTAATCTAAACGTAATAATATCCCATCACATAACCTAATTTCAATCCTAAATTTGAGAAAGATGACTGGTTTATTTGAATCTTAGAAGGTTTATGAGCTCTTTCCGTCTCTCTTTATTTATTCATTTTAGTCTTATAAACATCACATTTATGGTTTACAAACATATAAACCAATTGATAATATAACAAATGAAAGCGCTTGATATAATGAAATACCCAAAGGAGGTCTGCCGAACCTTATATCGTGTGTTGCCAAGTATCGGGTTATTTTTCATTCCGGGAAATAGGAAAGGGGAAACGTATGAAACGTTATTGGGTACGCGTACTTAACATTTCTGTACTAAGCACCACATTACTTACTGCAACAACTTTGGCACCGGTCTCGGTGTTCGCAAATGGTTCAGAGGCACCCGTGGGTAACTCGCAGACTTTCACCACAACTATCGCAACTCCTGCTCCATCATTCAAAAATGTTTCTGTGCATGACCCTTCCGTCATTAAGGTGGATGATACGTTTTATATTTTTGGTTCACACCTGCAAGTAGCTAAGTCCAAAGACTTTTTGAACTGGGATCTCGTCGCCTCCGGCGTTACAGATAACAATCCTGTTGTCCCCAATGTAACCAAGGAATTCGCTGAAGCGTTGGAGTGGGCGCAGACGGATACGTTATGGGCAGCAGATGTCATTCAACTCGCGGACGGCAAATTTTATATGTACTACAATGCTTGTAAAGGGGACTCCCCGCGATCAGCGCTCGGCATTGCTGTCGCAGACAATATCGAAGGGCCTTATAAGGATCAAGGCATTCTGTTGAAATCCGGCATGTGGGATCAGATCAGTGAGGATGGTACCATTTACGATGCAACGATTCATCCCAATGTGGTCGATCCTGATGTCTTTTATGATAAAAACGGCAAGTTATGGATGGTGTATGGCTCATATTCCGGAGGGATTTTCATTCTGGAGATGGATGCAACGACAGGTAAACCACTGCCAAATCAAGGTTATGGCAAAAAGCTGACCGGAGGCAATCATAGTCGTATTGAAGCACCTTATATGCTCTACAGTCCCGAAACCGATTATTATTATCTGTACCTGTCTTACGGTGGACTAGGTGCTGAGGGAGGATACAACATTCGTGTTGCTCGCTCCCAAACACCGGATGGACCTTTCCTCGATGCGGAAGGAAACGATATGATCAACGTTAAAGCGGACAAGAATAAACCATTGTTTGATGATCGTTCTATTGAGCCTTTTGGAGTCAAATTGATGGGTAACTTTCTGTTCGAGAGACAGATCGGTGATCCGGGCACAGGCCTAGGTAGCGGCTATGTATCGCCTGGGCATAACTCTGCTTATGTTGATCCGGAGACTGGCAAACAATTTCTCATCTTCCATACCCGCTTTCCAGGGCGTGGCGAAGAGCATGAAGTTCGCGTACATGAGATGCATATGAATGCAGATGGTTGGCCCGTTGTTTCTCCATATCGCTATGCGGCTTTGGGAGAAGATACCACTCAACTGACAACTCAGGAGATCGCCGGTCAGTACCAATGGGTGAATCATGGTAAGGACATCACGGCGGACATCAAGCCATCCCAGACCGTTCAGTTCACGGCAGATGGGCAGATTCATGGTGCCGTGACAGGAACGTGGAGTCTTGGTGCAGACAACAAGGTTCAGATCACTTCGAATAACGTTTTGTACAAAGGCGTTTTCACACATGAATGGAATTCGGAATCTCAAAGTACGGTTCTGACCTTTAGCGCCCTCTCCTCCTCCGGGATTGCCATCTGGGGAACTCAAGGTGTTGAACGGAGTGATCAGGACATTGTAGATGCGGTGAAAAAGGATCTGAGCATTAGCAATACGGATCATGTGTTCTTTAATCTGTCTCTGCCTACCAAGGGAACAAGTGATGCAGAGATTACGTGGAAAAGCTCCAATACTTCGGCTCTATCCACTACAGGTGTAGTACAGCGACCACGCGCCGGTAAGGGTGATGCCAAAGTGAAATTAACCGCCACGATTCGTAAAGGAACTGCGGTAAGCTCCAAAACGTTTAACGTTATCATTCCACAGCAAGCGGTAAGCCCGTTGCTCGGGGAGTATACTTTTGAACACAAAAAACTTGCCAAAGTCGCACAGGATTCCAGTAAAAACGGATATCATGGACAAGCCTTTAACGTGGTCAGTTCTGCTGCCGGTGGCAAAAATCAGGCTGCCACATTTAATGGGACAGACAGTTTCATACAGTTACCTGGACTCCTTACAGATACAACGGATTTCACGTTTAGCGCTTGGGTCAATTGGGACGGCGGCGCGTCCTGGCAGCGTATTTTCGACTTTGGAAATGGTTTGACCAGGCATATGTTCCTTACTCCCTCCCAGCATAATGGAGCGCTACAATTCACCATTCATAATGAGGGTCGAGATCAGAACCTGATTGCAGCAAATCCACTGCCTTCCAAAGCGTGGGTTCATGTGGCTGTAACCCTTCAGGGTGATGTGGGTACTCTATATGTGAATGGTACATCGGTTGCAAGCAGCTCTGAAATTACTTTTAACCCGAAAGATCTGCTGGTAACGGAAGCTTATGTGGGCAAGAGTCGTTATGCGGCTGATCCGTTCTACAAAGGCAGTCTGGATAACGTAAGAGTGTATGATAAAGCATTAACAGCCAAGGAAATCCAGCGTCAAGCCAAAGAAAAGCCTTAACTTAGAGTCCCCAATCGCAAGCGGTTGGACTCCATAGTGCACACATCAATAAAGCAGCTAATGTATCGAACTGCACCCCATTTGTTAGAGACAACTAACAGCGGTGTTGCAGTTCATTACATCAGGCTGCTTTATTGTCATTTCGAATAATGGATGACCATGTTGAATTTGCTCTCCTTAGCACCGGAGTTAACATAGGCATGAGGCTTGTCCGCTCCAAAACGAATTGACTCCCCTTGGTTCACCGTATATTCTTCCGTCCCTACCCGTATCGTAACTTCCCCTTCAAAAACAGTAATAAATTCTTCTGTACCTTCGATATGCGGTTCAGCTTTCAACTCAGACTTTGGGTCCATCTCCATCATATATATTTCAAAACGACGACCCTCTTCAAAAGGAAAATGCGGATAAATCCGAACCCTTCCCTCATCCTCCATCAATACTTGAATATCATCGCCCGTTACAACGGTCGTATCTGACTTCGGCTCGTGAATCAAAGCAGTGAAGGAGGTTTTCAGGCCATTAGCAATCTTCCATACGGTTGCAATGGAGGGATTGGATTCGCCACGTTCAATCTGACCAAGCATGGTCTTGCTAATACCAGACATTTCGGCGACCTTGTCCAGACTAAGCTTTCTTTGTTCCCTAAGCTGTTTCAGGTTCTGAGCAAGAATACTATTAATGTTTTTCAAAATCCATCCTCCTCATTTTATAATTATGTTGTGCTATATAACGCACATGTTGTACAATAATGAAGACCGTACGCTATAACGTACATTTCATATCATTATATCACACAACTAAGAAAACGTGGAGGAACCATGAACATTATACCTTTAGTGACCTATGCAATCATCGCTTCATTTACACCCGGACCCAACAACATCATTTCCATGACGCATGCAAAAAATCAAGGGTTTCGCAAGACCCTTCCGTTTATTAGTGGAGTTGCAGCCGGCTGCCTGCTAATTATGTTTCTGTCCAGTTATTTCAACCTTATTCTTCATCAATATATTCCCAGGATCACACCCGTCTTAAACGTGTTAGGATGTGTGTACATGCTCTATCTGGCGTTCAAAATCATGCGAAGTAAACCTGCAGATGCACAAGAAAACAAGGTCAATCATTATTCATTTCTATTCGGGTTCACCCTGCAATTTATCAATCCCAAAGTCATTCTGTATGGGCTTACTGCCATATCCGTTTTTGTTCTGCCTCTTGGGCAGTCCCATGTTCAATTAATCGTATTTTCCTTACTGCTCACCTTCATCGGCATTAGTGCCAATATGACATGGGCGTTCGGTGGCATGTTATTCCAGAGCTTTCTATTAAAATACGAGCGTCCTGTTAATATCGTAATGGGTATGTTGTTAATTTACAGTGCACTATCAATCCTGATGTAAAATGTAATAGAAAAAGCGTCCACTCATTCAATGAGCTGAACGCTTTTATTTTTTCATCCCAATTCCGGTCTCCACCATGGATGTGTAGGGTAATCCTCCGTATGAAGCACAACCTTTTCGCCGATTTTGGGTGTTGCAATCTTAACTTGCAAGGCATGTGCAGCCTTCGTAATTCGTTCGACTGGTTCATTCCAGGCATGATAGGCCAGCGTAAATGCGGCCCAATGAATCGGGATAAGCAACTTCCCCTTTACATCCAAGTGTGCTTGCACCGTTTCTTCCGGCATCATGTGAATGTTGGACCACCGCTCGTCATATTGCCCACATTCCATCAAGGTGAGGTCAAATGGACCGTATTTACTGCCAATTTCCTTGAAATGAGGACCGTATCCGCTGTCACCACTAAAGAACACCTTTGTATGTTGTCCAGCGATAACCCACGAACACCATAAGGTAGAATTACGGTCGAATAATCCTCTGCCCGAAAAATGTCTTGCTGGCGTACAAGCAAATGTTAGACCTTTGAACGATAACTCTTCCCACCAGTTATGCTCGGTAATCTGTTCCGAAGGCACACCCAGTTGAATTAGCCGTCGACGTACCCCAAGCGGTACGATAAATCGCTTTGTTTTATCCTTTAATCTGCGGATGGAGTTATAATCCAGATGATCATAATGGTCATGCGATATAATGATTGCATCCAGAGCTGGGAAATCCTCCGGTTGTATCGGTAGATTCGTGCTGTAACGTTTGGTACCCACCCAGGATACAGGGGATGGACGATTGCCCAGCATCGGATCAAAAAGCAACCTGTGCCCTTCAATTTCAAGCAAAAAAGCCGAATGTCCGAACCATGTAACCTGTGGATTATCCGACGCACTGAAGGTTTCAGCGGGTTCACATATCTCCATTGGCATCGTGCCCGATGGCCTCCGCTCTGCATTGCCACGCATGGAATCTCTCAATATGCTGATCAGGGACTTGAAGTTCATGCCTGCTGATGTCGGGAGCTGATTTTCGTATTTTGTCATTATACATACCTTCTGTTCTATATAATCAATCTGTGATTCAATATTTGGATGAGATATATTCAACTATATCAGTTGAACTAACCATTAACACTAGAACGTAGAGGACAGAAATAACCTGAAGAAGCGGAGCTAAAAGCTTTCTGGGGAAAGCTGCTTCGTAAGCATAAACTCGCCTTTATCACCAGATTTTCACCGTTATAAAAGTGAATTAAAAAAATCTGGGGATAACAGCGATCGGAAGGTTATTCTGTCATCGGAGTGAGCAGTGTAAATATTCTTTAGTTCAACTTATATCGTAGCTATATATTAATTCATTGGCCGTTGATATACAATTTTCACTAGAACACGCCCTTCTCCCTTGATCAGAAATAAACTGAATTAAGATAGAATTAAGACTCTGTTTTCTCTCCTATAAGATTGGGCATATATGATAGAGAAAATACATGGAGAGTATGTGAGAGAACATGAAGAAATGGCGTAAAAGATTAGTTAAGTTTTTGATATTTGACCTCGCGGTAATTCTGTTGCTTCTGGGTACAGGCGTGATCTACCAACAAATAGGGGTAAGGCAGGATGTAAAAATGCTCGTACCTCCTGGAAAGCTCTACAACGTACATGGAGACAATATGCATCTATATACTGGCGGAGAAGGCGATGTAACGGTTGTACTCGCCTCTGGCTGGGGGACCGCTAATCCCTATGTAGATTATTATCCATTATATGAAAAGCTTGCTCCAAACACAAAATTCGCTGTATATGATCGATTTGGCTATGGATACAGTGATCAGACCGATAAGAAACGTGATGTCGATACCGTAGCTGAAGAATTACACGAGTTGTTGCAGGTATCTGGACAGAAGCCACCTTATGTATTGGTTGGACATTCACTCGGCTCGCTGGAGACCATCCGTTTCGCACAAAAATACCCGGATCTCGTCAAGGGTATCGTCATGATTGATGGCGGAAGCCCCGAATATTATTCAAATGACGATGACTCTTTGGCAGACACAATTGGTGGTTTTGCGAATAAATTCCGTATCCAAACCGGACTATTCCGTCTCTCCATGCAATCTGACTTGGTTGTCGAAACTTCCAATGCCAATCGTAATGAACTGAAACTTGTACCCGAAGATCTGAAAAAACTGGATACAACTGCGCTGTTGCACAACTACGGTAATGTTAATACGTTGGATGAATTACGTGAAATAGCTGCCAATGCCAAAGTGGTCGTAGATCACAAGCAAACCTTACCGTTTCCACTCACCATACTGACGGCTGATTACCTCGGTGCAAGTGAACCCGAATGGGATAAATCACAATTAGAATTCAAATCTTGGTCAGATGATTCAAAACAGGTAACCATTAAAGATACCGATCATTACATCCATCAATATCGCCCTGACCTCGTTGCGGATGAAATATTGGCCCTGGTGAAGAATTAACGTACACTCTGCTAAAGTAAGGCTATGTTACATCATGAAAGAAACCCCAAAGGTATCTCTAATATCTTTGGGGTTTTAAGTATGAGATTTATTGTGCTATCGCCAGTCTTGGCCGTTGAGACCTGAAATCGCTGAAAGCTTGTTCGATCTCTAATGCAGTCAAATGGTGACGATAAAAGTACTGTTCCATCGCCTCCATTTCGGTACGATCGCCATTGTAGATGTTATCAATTCTTCGAATGATCTGGTTATATAAGCTCTCACGTCTGGAGTTCACAGGTTCACACAACCAAAAGTCTGTTCTTTTCACATCACCTGTCTCCGTCCATAGCAAATTCTCATATCGGATGACATCCCAGTCCCAATATCCAGCATGAATCTGCTGAAGTTCCGTCGTAAGCATATCGTATATCAAGTTGGGAGGAATATGTCCATATGTCACACGGTACTCTTTCAGTTTGAATGCTTCAATCCACTCTGTCAGGGTGTACTCACCTGGTGAATACGCATACAATTTAGGTGCATAAGAATTACTCTGCAGTGCCCTAAGTGCCTCACTTTCTAACTCCCCATCCAATCTTGCACGTGAAGCATATACCTTGAGACAATAGTTTTGCAATTTATATACAACGGAGCTATTACTAATAAGCGAAGCCTGTAGTGTGAGATGGCCGTTTTTTTCGTAGTGCAACAGCATCTTTTCAATGTTATTGCTAATGGGATTGATGATAATCATAACGATGTCTCCTTGAGTGAAAATAAAATATAAACCGTTTTCGAATTGGTTAAAAATTGTACTAATACATTCTATATTACCCTTTTATATTAGTATGAACATATACAATTTTGCCGGAACATGAAGTATTTGCTCTCAAATTCATTCTTTTAATCGCCGTATTCCGGCTACATTTTTACTCTAATGGCTGTAACCCGTTTCACGTCAACACCGAAAAAAGATAGATGTGCAAAAAAAAGCGATGCGCCCTTAGAGTTAAGGAACACATCGCTCTTATACAATATCTAATTATTATTGTTACTTAATGAATTAATGCATAGGACCTTGTTGTCCTGGCGTTGATCCTACTTTGACCCGTTTCACGAAGAGTGAAGCAATCAGACCGATAATCGACAGAACTAATGCGAACACAAACGCATTCTGTACACCTGACGTGAAACCTGCCAGTTGATTTTCTGGACTTTCCGGATTCGCCACTCCGCTCAAAAAGCGGGATTGTCCTGCGCTCAGTATACTTACCGCAACAGCCGTACCGATCGCTCCGGATACCTGTTGCAACGTATTCATGATGGCAGTACCGTGAGGATAATACTCACGGGGCAATTGGTTCAGACCATTCGTCTGTGCAGGCATCATAATCATCGAGATTCCGACCATCATGAACACATGCAGCGTAATGATTTTCGCCAGTGTTGTTGTAGGTGTAATTCCAGTGTACATGAAGAGTACAATCGTTACGATAGCCAGACCAATAATCACAAGCCACTTTGGACCGAACTTGTCAAATAGTCGACCCATAACCGGAGACAGTAAACCATTCAGCAAACTGCCCGGCAATAGAACCAGTCCGGCAGTTAACGCGGTAACCGCCATACCTTGTTGCAGATACATTGGCAGGATCAGCATGGATGACAGCATCATCATCATACAGATGAATATCAGGATCAAGCCAATCGTAAACATCGGATATTTGAACGCCCGCAAATCCATCATTGGCTGTTTCATTCTCAACTGACGGATACTGAATAATAGCAAGGACAACACACCAATAACGAGAGTGGCAACAACGACCGGACTTGTCCAGCCTCCGCCAGTTTCCCCGTGTCCCCCTGCGCTACTGAAGCCGTATACGATACCACCAAAACCAAGGGTAGAAAGGATAATGGACAGTACGTCAATTTTGGGCTTGGTCAATTTCGAAATATTAGGCAAGAACAACAAACCGCATACCAGTGAGATCAGGAAGAACGGCAAGGAGATCCAGAAGATCCAATGCCAGCTCAGATTAGCCAGAATCAGACCGGAGATACTCGGACCGCTTGCTGGTGCAAACATGATAACCAAACCGATCAATCCCATGGCCGCGCCACGTTTTTCAATCGGGAAAATAACCAATATGGTGTTAAACATCAGTGGCAACAACAGAGCTGTACCTATCGCCTGTAGTACCCGTGCCACCAACAGAATTTCGAAGCTAGGTGCCAGTGCAGCAACAAATGTTCCTGCAATCGAGAAAATCAAAGATGTTGTAAACAGCTGTCTTGTGGTAAACCACTGCAACAGCATGCCGGATACTGGTACCAGGATTCCCAACACAAGCAAGTAACCTGTAGTTAACCATTGAATCGTTGTAGGACCTACTTCCAGTAGAGCCATAAGTGGCGTCAATGCCACGTTTAATGCCGTTTCTCCAAACAGACCAATAAAGCCGCTCAGCAGCATCGCGAACAAAATCGGAAATACCTTGTATTGCTTTGTTTCTTGTTGATTCTGTGCAGAATCAGCCTTCATGGAAACCTCCACGATCCCATCCTCCTCAAACGTATCGAACTTTCTTTTTCTCTGTCTCTTGGTATAAATTATTGAATCTGTTTGGCGTTCTTCGTCACAACCGACAAATACTCAGCAGCCGTCAGCAGAGGCTGTTTATCCTGATTCGTCAGGCTGATAATCAGTGCTCCCTCCATCAAAGAAATGATCAGAAGTGCCGTCTCCCGCGCCTTCTCTTCACCAACACCATCCAGAATCAGATGTTTCTTAATGACATCCTGCCAATCTGCAAATACACCCTGACATGCAATACGCAACTGCTGACTAATACACGATGTCTCCACAGCTGCCCAGAAGCTGAATGGCAGAAATCCGGTAAACCCGGCTGCTTCTGTTTCATGAGCCAAATCATGAATAAATCTCTGAATGGCATCCCCCGTATTGTCGTGGGCTGCAAATGTTTTCTCAAATGTCTGCAGGATATGTTCATTGGCTTTTTGAATACACTCGTGCGCAAGCTCTTCCTTGCCATGCGGGAAATAATGATACAACGACCCTTTCGGCGTACTACTCTCTTTGATGATCTGATTCAGACCGGTCGCATGATATCCTTGTGAAAAAAACAGTCTCGCTGCTGTGCTGACAATAGACTCTCTAGCATTAGACTTTTCACTCAACGAAAGCCACTTCCTTCAAATAATTATAACAATCGGTCTATATAATTAAACTCGTTAAGATAAGGACTGTCAATCATTTTTATTTCAAATTTTAATGTAAACGCTAACAGTTCAGGAGTGAGAAAATGAACCGAGCGACGGCTCATGGTGAGATCATCATAACAGCCGCTAATTTGGAGACAAAGCTCCAGATTAAGCGGCTGTTTGTTAGCTTGAATATATTAAGAACTGTATATTAGTAGATATTGGAGTCATCTCCGTCTTAATGTACTTCCTCATGCACAGCTTTAGGAGTTTCAACTGTTCGTTTATTACCTGCCCACACGTCTTGCACGTAGCGTCCTTCGGCCTGAAGCTGAATGAGCCAGTTTTTCGCTAGCTGCATCGTTGCTCCATGCACCTCCTGATATGCTTGCTGCAAAGTCTCTTCTACCGCAGGAGCCATCAGGCTTCCATCCCCGCATACGTAGAGTTTTCCTTTGTTCATCAGCATGTGAATTAACTTTTCGGAATCTTCCTTCATCAGATGCTGTACATACGTTTTGGGCTTGCCTTCTGCACGAGAAAAAGCAGTGTGTAGCTTAACGATCCCTTCCCTTTCGTATTGCTCAAGCTCCTGACGATATATGAAATCTGAATCATTCCTGCACCCAAAGAACAAATGCGCCTCACTCAGTGGCAAACCTCTCTGTTTCATGACAGCTCTCGCCTGGAGGAAACCTCTGAACGGTGCAACCCCCGTCCCCGGTCCCACCATGATCATCGGTACGTCAGCCTCTTTCGGCAAATAAAATTCGGATTCCGGCGTACGCACAAACATCAGAATACGTTCTCCGGATGGACAACCGGCAAGGTACGATGAAGCAACTCCCTGGTATTCGCCTTTGCCACTCCATGCAGGCTCTCTTACTACCGATACGGTTATGCTCGCTTGCTCTGAATTCAGGCTTGGCGAACTGGATATTGAATAATATCTGGGCTTGAGTGGAGGCAATAGTTCAAGGAACCTTTCGAATGGCAGTTCACACGCCTCATACTTTTCTAGCAGGTCCAACATGGTGATTCGATTGGCAAGAATATAATTCTTGTAGCTGTTTTCATCCAACATGCCTTCCAGTTCACGCTTATGAGGTGGACATACCGTATGATTAGCTAACTCCTGCAACTGTGTTCTGGTAACTGGTGTCTGCAATTCCACACAGTGAGTGAGCAACTCATGTAGCTCGACGGGACGGTTCAATGGAAGATGTGTAAGGTGGCTGACGTCCGAAGTTAATTGGATCTGAATATCCCTACTTAGTGAGAACCGACTGAGTATCCGATCCACATTCTGCTTCTGGTTGCTAGGCAACACGCCGAGATGGTCGCCTTCTCTATAACTCATGCCTTCAGGCAGTAACACTTCGATGTGACGCGTGCTTCTTCCACTTCCCAGCGCCTGAAGCTCTTTATTGACTACAACCGTGGCATAGCTGGCATCATAAGTTTGTGCAAGTGGCATCTCTGCTTTCTCATGGACAATCTCCATTTGAAGTCTGCTTGTGCTTGGTAGGGTTGGCTTCACTACTTCCGCGTTGATCCCCAGAGCATTCAACACCTGCGGCCACAACATATGCTGCCACGTCTCAACTTGTTTCTCCATATCACCTCCGGCATCGGCTTCACCGCGGGATAACAGTCTTTTACCTCCCAATCCTTCAAGCTTCTCATCTATCAATCGAGGAATACTCTGATACGTCCCGGACCAACTCCGATCTCCACAGCCCAGAACGGCATAGTTCACATCCCTTGCTTCCTCTGCCCCCGCACCATTCAACCAGTCTACAAATGCCGTAGCATTTTGCGGAGGTTTACCATTATACGAAGCAGTGACGATGAGAACGACACCCTGACGAGGTAAGCGGCCCATCCACTCATTCAGAGTGGCTGCTTCGCTTGGGATTCCATACGAACGACCTTTCACCACAAGCTCTCTGGCAATGCCTTCTGCCGTTCCGAGATTGGAACCATATAACACCAGGAGCGAAGGGTTACCATCTGCTTCACCGGCCAGGGTATCTCCCATTTGACTGGAACTTGCTACGTCTTTATGAACATCAGGAGCAGGTTTCTCTTCCATAGATCTGGTAGACTTATTCATCTTTTGTGACACTTCGCGCGCTTTCACCTGGATTCTGAAGTCTCCCGGCTTCAACGTCAGCGTCTGTTTAACATCCAATTCATAATTGTTGTAATCGATCAGCTCAAAATGTTTGAGGACCATGCCAAGCACAAGTGTTGCTTCATATAAAGCAAACTGCATGCCGATACACGCTCTCTCCCCATTACCAAAAGGTTTATACGCATGATGAGGCACTTTCGCCGTATCTTCAAATCGCTCCGGACGGAAAAGCTCCGCATCCTCTCCCCAGGCCTCTCTGTCACGGTGGAGCTGGGGCAGAAGAATACTGCAACTTTCCCCTTTCTTCAAGGGATATCTGCCACCTATAACCGTGTCTTCTTTTGCATATACGTCAAATCCCGGAGCGGTTGGCCATAAACGTAGCGATTCACTGAGAATCATGCGAATGTAGGAAAGCTGAAGAATTTCCTCGTACTGTGGTGAGTCACTGACCAATATCTGATCCACCTCGTCATACGCCTTTTGAAGAGATTCCGGATTTTTCAGTAGAAAGTAAAGAGCAAAAGATAACAAACCACTCGTTGTTTCATGTCCGGCAATGAGAAACGTAATAATCTGATATCGGATGTTCTCATCATCCAGCATCTCTCCTGTCTCCGGATCTTTGCCATTCAGCATACGTGCGAGCAAGTCGACCTCTTCGGGTGCTGAACTCGCTTTACGTTCCTCTATAATCTGATCTACCAGAGAGAACATCGTCTGAATATCCTCTTGGAACTGTCGTTTGGTTTTGACCATAAGCAGGTTCTGAATTTTCAAACGTGAACTCTTCTGCATCGCTTCATTCAGCGCCCTAACCATGCTTTCAATAAAAGGACTGTGGTCCTGTCTGTAAAAGCTGTTAAACCGATAATTGAATCCACATAGTCCAATGGTATCCAACGTAAGGCGTGTCATATCATCCGCAACATCAATCGTATCGTTGGAATTGAGGCGCGCCCACTTGTTGATCAACTGTTCGGCAATATCAACCATCATGGGATGATAACCTTTCATGGCCTGTTTGCTGAAGGTGGGAAGCAGAATGTTATGGGCCTTTTTCCAGTTGGGCTCCGATGTTCTGCTTGTAAATAAACCATCGCCTCCAAAGGCACGTACATTTTCGAGTTCATTGTATACATATTTGTCAAAACGGGACACATCACATAACTCAGCGACAAGATCTGGTCCAGATACGATTAAACCGGAATAACCGGGAACGGTAAGTCGATATATCGGTCCATGCTGTTCAGCCAGAACACCTAGCGACAACGTTGGTTTATTTTTATCAATCAAGGGCAGATTGCCAAGTGGTCCATACATTTTGGGTTGTGGAATATAAGTTGCATCACTCATGATGATCACCTCTTAACTGTACGCCGTGGAGCAAAGTATTCGTTAGCCATATGATGGCTGTTCTGCTTTCATTCATAAGTGATCTCTCCTTTGATGATTATATAATTGAGAGTAATATGTATCATTTGATAATACAATAAACCATAATTGATTTAATATCAAATTTTCTTCCAGCTGAATTACTTTCTATTGAATCGTTCAACGTTTAAGTTGATAACAACAAATAGAGGATTGCATATGCAATCCCCTAATTTATGAACCTATGACGCCATGGTTCTATTCACTTATTCATTTATTCTAATGATGACTTGGCTCATCCCACTTCTCGAAATTCAATTCATTATTAATGCTTACCGCAGACAATGCCCCCAGAGACGCAGCCGTGATTGCCTGATACATCTCGGAAGCTGCATCACCAGCACTGTATACACCCGATACGGATGTTTTGCCGGAAGCATCAACGATAACCGTTCCCGACTCTGTAATTTCACAACCGATGGCTCTCGGCAGTTCTGATCCGGTGAACAGTTTGGGTTGGAAGAAAACTCCTGTGCATGCAATCGCTGTACCGTCATTCAGTATAACTTGTTTTACCATCCCTTCTTCAGAGTCAATGGATTGAATCGGTGCATTGAATACAGTAACATTATGCCGCTTCAGCTCTTCACGCTGCTCATCGGTTAAGGAATCTGATCCATTCGTACAGATCGTATAACGTTCTGTCCAGCCGGATATGACTTTTGCCATATGTAATGCCTTATCTCCACTAACGATGATGACCAGCGCTTGGTCTCTTAACTCCCATCCATCACAATATGGACACACAAACGCACTTTTACCGTAAACTTCTGTTAATCCGTTAATATCCAAGGGAAGGTCTTTCTTGCCTACCGCAAACAAAATCTTTTTCGTGCGATAGTTTACCCCTTGAGTAGTCTTAACTACAAAATCACCGTCGCTACCTGTTATCGCTGTTGCCGTATCGGATGCAAATTGGACTGAGGGATACGCTTCAATCTGTTCTTTGGCAGCTTTCCGGAATTCACGTGGACTTGCCCCATCTCTTGTCACAAACCCATGAGTCTCCCTTGTAACCCAGTTACGTGGTGTCTCATCATCAATGACCACGACGTTCTTACGTGCCCTGCCGAGTACAAGCGCCGCATTAAGCCCCGCTGGTCCTCCACCAATAATAAGTACATCCAAGAGTTGATTCATATTACTCATATTTTTCACCCTTTCCAGACATTTAATATCTCTAATTATGTTTTAAAAATAACCTCCGCTTTCTCTTAAAGAAGATAATTCGGAGATTACTAGAACTATTTCTAAAAAGACCATTAAAGATATCTTATATCTACAATAAACAAATCCTAACCTTTTTGCAACATATATCTTTATCTATCTTTTTCAATCCAGCCTGTGTGAGTTGAACAAAAGAACATTTACACTTACACTATAATGACAGAACAAACTTCACATCGCTGTTATCTCCGGATTTTTCGATTCTCTCCTGTAACACAGAAATAATTATTTAACAATTAAAAACAACCTTGTTTTTAAATTGTTCACAATCAAATGACATTATTTTAAATACTAAAACGTTAATTAAATCACATAGTGTATTGAATGGTATAATAGCGACATAATATATAAGTATAGATATAGGAAGTGAGTTCTTGAAAACATTGAATAATGGTTCACAGACCAATATCAGCCTGGAGTATAGCTCGATTCCGAAAGTATTCTTTGATACAATCAAAATCGGAATCATCAAGTCCAACCTGATCGCCATGTTTGCGGGTTTAAGTTTGGCTTTATATGTATTTGATGCTTCAATCTTAGCTAATATTGTACCAATCATCCTTTCTTTTATTGGATCTTCTCTCATTATTGGAGCTGCAGGGGTGTTTAACAACTTGTATGATCGTGATATCGATGCGATCATGGAACGTACGAAGAAACGTCCTACCGTTACGGGACGTGTAGATACCAAGTCGGGTCTGATTCTCGGTATTGCAATCACCATCATCGGGGGCATCATGTTGTACATCGCTTCCCCATCCGCTGCTGTATTCGGTATTTTGGGTCTGTTGCTGTATGTGTTCCCTTACACGATGTGGACCAAACGTACAACGATCTACAATACGGAAGTGGGAAGTCTTTCGGGTGCTGTGCCTCCACTCATCGGTTGGGCAGCCATTTCACCGGAACTGGGTCATTTCGAGATCTGGGCATTGGTTGTTACGATGCTCTTATGGCAAATGCCTCACTTTTACGGGATTGCGATTCGTCGTTTTGACGAATACAAAGCTGCTGGTGTTCCCATGCTACCCGTTGTTAAAGGCATCAGACGAACATACATTCAGACAAATGTGTATCTGGTACTGTTACTGATCTCCAGCTTTTTATTCTGGCCAATGAGTCCATTTGTCGCTATTGTGGCATTTCTGGTTAGCTTGGCCTGGCTCATTCTTAGTGTGGCTACCTTTGATAAGAAAGAAACAGAGAAATGGTCCAAACGGATGTTTATCTTCTCCATTAACCATATCACTATTATCTTCCTGGTCATCATTGCGTATTCCTTGATCGCTCAAATGATGAGATAAAAATATTCCATCTTTCCACTCGTTATAACGATAAAAAGCCTTACAGACTGTACTCTTGCAAGGAGTCGCCTGTAAGGCTTTTTTGCTTTTTATTATCTTTTCAAAATTGTAAAGCTATCCAACTTTGGCGGGAGTTTGCTCCCCTTGCCACAGCAGCTGCATCTCTTCATTGGTGGCAAGCAATTCGGCTAAGCTTCCCTCGGCTTCAATGCGTCCATTTTTCATAACAATAATATGATCTGCTTTGGAAAGTGCTGCCCTGCGGTGAGAAACTGCAATGCAAGTGACATCCGGCTCTTGGAACAGCCCTTCCCATACTTGTTGTTCTGTCTCCACATCCAGTGCACTGGACAGGTCATCAAAGATAAACAGGTCCGCTTCCGTCATTAACATGCGTCCTGTGGCCGCGCGCTGAATCTGCCCGCCTGACAGCATCACCCCTCTTGGACCAACCGGGGTCTCAAGCCCCTGATCCAGATGTTTGATATCCTTCTCCATTACAGCCAGACGAATGGCTTTTTCAAGGGCTTGCTCGGTGTTACCCTGTTTGCCCTGGACGATATTTTCTTTCAACGTATCACTAAACAGTCTAGGCACTTGTGGAGTATACGCGGCTCTAGGCGGCATCAGGAATGTGGCTGGATCAACAGCTGCTCCATTCCAGTGAATGTCCCCTTTTTGCTTGGGTAACAGTCCAAGAAGTGTTCGTACCAGCGTTGATTTACCTGATCCGATCCGTCCCGTAATAACAAGAAATTGTCCGCGTTTCAGACGGAAGCTGATCTCTTCTATGCCATTTGTAGAATTCGGATATTGATAAGTCAGCTTATTCACCTCAAGAGATTGCAACTTCTCCTTAGGGTCCCTCTGTTTACTTACAAGCTCCGGGGGATCTTCATACAGGTAGATTTCTCTCGAATCCATGATCTGGTCTTCTTCCCCTGGGCGGAATAGCTTACGCATACGATCATAGGATACCTTAAGCCTTTTGTGCTGAAACACCATATAACCAAACAGTGAAATGCTAAATCCGATATTGGCCAGATAACTGGTGAATAAGGCAAAATCACCTACGGTAAAGTTCCCTGCTTTCATCTCAGCTGCACACATCAGTAGAATCAGTCCTGTACAGATACTTAGCACATGCTGATTCATTGATCTCATCCACTGCTTGAACAGATTGTCTCGAAGTGAAGCCTGACGACGATCTTCATTCAACTGGTTGAAACGTGAAGAGACATTCTCTTCGGCCTGACCCAGTTTCAGGGCTTGCACTGCTCCAAACGTTTCCGCAATAAAACTGGTAATTCGCCCAGTCGCTTCACGATTAACCTGTGCATACTTCCGAGCCCGATTTCCGGACAGGTTGTTAAGTAAGGTAACGACCACCAATGGCAGCACGGCAACCAATGTGATCTGCCAATTAATGTTCGCCATAATGACGATGGATACAACGGCAAATACGAGCCGTCCCCAGAAATCTACCCATGATTCTACATACTCGACGACTTCATCCACATCATCCCGAAAGCGACTCATCGCTTCCCCTGGTGAAGCCGGAAGATTACGTCCCGGCCAGCGCATGATCGCTGCGAGCATGTTGGTTCGCAAAATCGCCTGAACATGATACAGATACGTAACCCATGCATAGAAGGCTACAAAAAATGTGCCCACCCGTGCCATTCGGACCAAAGCAATGAAGATAAGCGGCACAGCAAGCCACATGTAGTCATTTGACCCCACTGTTGTGCGATCAAAAAACCATTGCATTCCAATACCAATGGCTAGCGGCAAGGAATGAAATATACACCATAACAATCCGTTGATTACAAATAACAAAGGCCTGAATCGAAACAAACGGCCTATAAATCCTGCTACAGTCATGCCAATTCCTCCTCTCGGCCTGTAATGAGCAGTCTGGCATAGTGAGATGCCGGGTTACTGGCAAGTTCTTCTCTCGCTCCAAACTCCAGTACCTTCCCATCACCGAGCACCATAATCCGGTCAACTTTCTCCAGCGTAGCCAATCGGTGAGCAATAATGACTCCGGTGGATTGTTTCATTAACTGATCAATTGCAGATTGCAGCATACCTTCGGTCGCGGCATCCAGACGTGACGAAGGCTCATCCAGAATAACCAGACTTGGTTCGGTCAGGAATACGCGGGTTAAGGCAAATAACTGTGCTTCCCCTGCCGACAATGAAGCTCCACCTGCAGCCAGATACGTATCAAGTCCTTCTGGTTGTGAATTAATCCATTGGCTAAGTCCAAGGCGATCCGTCGTCTCCTTGATCATATAATCCGATACATCCCCATTGAACAGGGTCAGATTGTCACGCAGTGTGCCATCAAACAACTGCACGTCCTGTGTCACCATACCCACCCGGCGATAGAGCGCTTGTAATGAAAGCTTTGTGATATCCGTTCCACCTACACGGATCGTCCCCCGATCCAGATTGTATAGCCGGAGAAGAACACGACTAAGACTCGATTTGCCGCTACCTGTGCGACCGATGATTCCCAGACGTTCACCAGGCTTAATGGCAAAAGTAATGTCCTGCAATACCGGTTTATCCTGGTTATAACTGAAGTGCACCTGACTGAATTCCAACCCAAGCGGTCCTTCCGGCAATTGCTCCTCTTTGCCCTCTTCAATCACACTGTGCATGGACAACAGCTCTCTGGAGCGCAGCATGCCTGATTTTGCTTTTTGGAACTCCTGCACCTGATCTCCAAGCATCTCAATCGGATCATTCAGCATCTGCGTATATTGGTAGATCAGAAATAATGTTCCGATACTAATTAGACCTTCCATATAGTAATGCACACCCAACAAAAGCACCGCAGTGACCGCCAGAGCGAACAGAACTACTGTGGTATTCCACGGAATAACCCGTAGCAGCCAGGCTTTTCTCCCCTTACGGAATACCGTGCGCATCGTGCGGTAAAAGCGGTTCATCACATAGGGCACATGACCATTTGCTTGCACATCTTCAATCCCCGCAATGCGTTCTTCAATTAATCCGAACAGAGAGGCACTTGCCGCCCGTTCTTTTTTGGAAGAGTCCACGCCCAGATTTCGGATGAAGACCATGAACAGGATCGATAATAATGTGAACACGGTCATAACCGCAGCAATAGGCACATTAACGCTGAACATGAACCCGAGAATTCCGGCCAGCAGTACAAAACTACCGATCACTTGCACAATGAACATCGCGAAAAAATTGGAGATGCTCGTTACGTCACCATCCACACGTTCAATCATCTCACCAGGTGTTTTCTCATTATGAAAACGCATATCGAGACGCAGACAGTGCTTCAGCAGATCTCCGCGCAGTTGATTCGTGGCCCGCCAGGCCACATCATTCCCCAAATAACTTACCGCTACCGTGATGAGTTGATTAAACACGGCAACAACCAGAAATATCCCTGCGAGTTGAACAAGATTGGTGAGGACTCCTCCACTTGCTGCTGTATCGATAAATCGTTTGATGATCTGTGGATTCAAGAGCTGAAGCCCCGTTGATGTGAGCAACATGATTAAAAGTAAGGCCAGCCGTCCTTTGACTGGTTTTAGATAGCGCAGCAGCCATGACATGGAGCTTTTCTCTGTTTTGGGCACAGGTCCCACCTCTTTATTGGTTTATTTATATAAAGTGAACTAAAGAACTTTACACTGAAACTACGATGACAGAATAACCTTTTGGTCGCTGTTATCCCCACTAGGATGAGTCATACATAATGACATTAAAATCGGGATTTCTCGCCCATAATTGATATGTAGAACGTAAGTTGACCATTGTACACTCTCCTTTTTAACAAGTTAGTTTTTTATAAAATAACGCTCCAAACTCTCCTTTCCATGTGAACGGATTGATGGAATGCATGCAAAAAAGCCATAGATGAACTAATGTTCATCTACAGCTTGTAACCAAAAGAGACCGGATGAAATGCAAAGCATTTCCCGTATCTCCTCTGCATCGCAATAATGATGAGCGTCCACGACAGGGGTGCACAAACATGACTGTCCCAACGCGATCATTGCAAAATAATTGGATTAATGTCACTATGCTCATGCGTATTCAGTTATCGATTCGAAATCTGTATAGGCATAAACATAATCATCATCCCACCCGTTTCACATATTTGTTGTTTATTGTATGCGCTAGAATAACATCCGTCAAGATAATTTTAACTGAATTGTTATTTAATTCATGTCATTAATCTTTTCAATTCCTGCTACATACTTAATGATGTGGACTCCGTTTGCTTCTCTCTAACAACAAGACGTCTATGTGCGATAAGAAGAAAAGGTACTCCCAGTGCAGTCGTCAGCGCAATAGGTACAAAAACGGCCAGCCCATTCTCCGCTCCAAATTGACTTAGCAACAACCCTCCCATGACAGGAGCAATGACACTACCGATATTATTGAAGCCGATGGTACCGAAATACGTCCCTTTCCATTCCGGCTTTGCAATCCGGTCGATGAGCATATCCATCATCGTGAACAACAGCACTTCCCCAATGGTAAATAGTATGACACTCATCATCATCATGAGTACACCTTCAGCGATTCCGACCATCATCAGACTGGTTGCAACCAGCAGGTTACCCACAATGAGAGGAACAAGCGGTGGGAAGTTTCGGAAGGTTCGCACAAGAGGATACTGAATAATCAGTACCGTCACGGCATTCAGGGACAGCATGTACGAGAACATCTGGCTTCCATTTTCAAAGATCGGGCTCCTCGCCAAGTACTGTGCCAACGTAGAACTAAAGTGCCCGTAACCCAGAACACAAAATGTGGTACCGATTAATACTGGCAAAAACACCCGGTCGCGGCCGGTGGTCATAAGTGCTTCACGCAAACGTGGTGCGGTTGCCTGATGACGCTCTGGCAGATTGGCATGCTGTAGCTTGAATTGTAGAAATAATACAAGTCCATAGGCTATGTATACCAAGCCGGAAATCATAAACGGAAACGTTGATTCAGATGATCCCAGCTGAAATCCGATAATTGGCCCAAAGACCACACCGAGATTAATTGCAGCATATCTGAGGTTGAACACCAGCAATTTGTTCTCTGGAGAAGTAATATCCGATAACAGTGCTCTGGAGGTGGGCTCAAATACTGCGCGGCATAATCCGTTTAACGTATTGGCAACAAAGAACACCCATAGATGCTCTGCTGCTGAAAAAATGAAAAATACACCTGCCCAACTAAATACCGAGATTAACATCACGATTTTGCGCCCGATCCGGTCCGAAATATAACCTCCATAAAAGCTGACCATTACACCTGCCAGCGAGCTAACGGCCACAGTAATACCGGTCTGGGTCGGTGTAGCTTCTAGTACACGTGTCAGATAGATGGATAGAAACGGGATACTCATTGACGTTACAAGACGTCCAAACATGGTTCCGATAATGATGGTCCATGCCAAGGGGTGAATTTGCCTTAAATATTGCTTCATGCGAACTTCTCCTATTCTTTCTAATGCTTCAAAAGCGGACTTTTCGAAGTACCTCTTCTAATGTATAATTGTAAGGATAAAAGGGGGAAGTAAAAGTGTAAACATATGATCACACTTTTCACCTTTAATAGAGGAGTCATGACCATGGATACCCTACATACACACTTTATAAGGCTCGCCGGGGCCGAACAGCTTTCATTTAAGCTCCATGAACCTGTAGCGGTAACCATCGATAGCCTGTCCGCTGCCCTTTGCTGCACTCCTCGTAATGTGAAATTCATTCTTAGAAAATTGGAGGAGCAGGGCTTCATCCATTGGCAACCGGGACGTGGTCGTGGACATCATTCGAAGCTAACGATGCTGCGCAGCATGAATGAGGCGCTGGAAGCGAGTTTTACCGAACTTTTGGGTAAAGGCAAAATGAAAGACGCCATTGAACTCATCGGAAACGTTCAGATGCATGATTCACTGCGAGAACAGCTCATGCTCTCCCTCCATCAACAGATGGGATTTCACAGCCACGATGAAACTTCCTCAGGTCAGGATATCCTGCGCATCATGAGGTCACGCCAGTTAGGTGATCTGGACCCGGCCTTTGTTTATACTGCATTTGAAACCTATCTGCTGAGCCAGGTCTGTAATACATTAATCACTTATGATGCCAAGACAGAATCTTTCCTGCCAGCACTGGCTCACATGTGGGAGTGCAGCGAGGATCATCGCCTATGGACCTTCTATCTCCGAAAAGGTGTACGTTTCCACAACGGACGTGTCATGACGTCCCGGGATGTTCAAGCGACGTTACAACGATTGATTGATGTGCATAGTCCGTCCATCTGGTTGTATCGGGATATTGAACGTGCGGAAGTCGCTGGTGATTACTGCATCAAGTTTGTTCTACATCGTCCTAATCGGTTCTTCTTGCATCTGTTCAGTTGTATTCGGATGACGATCCTGCCCTACGATTACAATGTAGCCAATACCTTAATTGGTACCGGTCCTTTTCAGATCTCTGAGCTGAATGAAGATGTGCTGGAGCTTACCGCTTTTGATGCGTACTACGGAATCAGGCCACATCTGGATCAAGTCCATTTCTGGTTTGTGCCTGACCTGAGTCCGAATGATCGCTATTATGAGCTACCGGGTACAGATCGATTGAGTGTCACAACAGGCTGTGATCAGACGAACAGTATCAATTACCCGGCGCTTGGTTGTCAGTATATGCTGTTCAATTTTCACAAGGAAGGCATCCATCATCATCCCCTATTTCGACATGCTCTGCGTATCGTCTATGATTCGGTCGCGCTTGTCCGAGATCTCGGTGGGAATCGGATCACACCAGCCAGCAGCTTTCTGCCCTGGAGAAGTGCAGCCCAAGACTGGTCCGCTGCCTCTCTTGAGCATGCTCTTGAACTGCTGCATAACTGTGGGTACCAGGGTGAGACGGTAACATTATCGTATAAGCATAATAAGGATACAGATGTTGCAGAGTGGTTTCAGTGCCGTGCAGCGTCCATCGGTCTGAACATCAGCATGCAAGCCGTTGTGGATTATTTCAACTCAGAGGAAACCACGAACGCACAATTGATCCTCGCTGAAGAGATACTGGAGGAAGATTGGCAGTACGGCATGATTCATTTTTTCAAAAACCTGTCCAACCATTTTCATATGTGTATGTCTCCTGCATTCCAGTCTCTACTGGATGACAAACTGGATCATTTCGCTAAGCTTCATCGGGCAGAACGTACTGCGCTCCTGGATGAAGCTGAAGCCTTGCTACGTGATCACTGCTGGATCTTGCATGGCTGTCACATGAACAAGCAGGCTGAACTGGATCAGAGCATCTTCGGCATGCAGGTAGCAGAATTCGGATATATGGACATCTCGAAATTATGGATCAAAAATCCTTAGGGATTTGTGCACAGTCGCATCTGCGGCATACAGGAGTGGACCACGTAATGGAACAGCAAAAAAGCCGGTAGCCTATTGACGATAAGCTAGCGGCTCTATTGCCGATCCATTTTTAGTGCAATCAGAGATGAATATTTAGAGATTATTTTTAATGTAATAGGTCTCCAACACTTGCATAATGGACTCAATTTTAATCGGTTTGCTGACATACGCATCCATGCCTGCCTTCAAACATTTATCCATGTCTCCTCTTAACGCATTTGCAGTTACCGCAATAATGTATGGACAACTCTCGGGGTGCAAAGAATTTTTAATCACTTTTGTCGCTTCGAAGCCATTCAGTCTTGGCATATGCACATCCATGAAGACAATATCATACGAATTGTGTTTGACCGCTTCGACTGCCTCAACACCGTCTGCCACATGATCCACAAAGTGCCCTTTTTTCTCAACGATTCTGCTAAGGACGAGCTGATTCACTTCATTGTCTTCTGCGATTAATATTCGCAAGGCTGATGTTCTGCTCTTCTTCTGCTGTTCATCTAACCTGTTGCTCTCTTCACCGTTATTTAATTTAAATTGGGCGGTAAATATAAATATTGTACCCGGTTCATCCGATTCCTCGATCCAGATCTTTCCGTGCATAAGCTCCACCAGTTTCTTGCTAATGGCAAGGCCAAGACCGGTACCTTGAGGTTTGCGGGTCATAAAATTCTCCAGCTGGTAGAAAGGTTCAAATAATTGTTGTTTCCTCTGAGCCGGAATGCCAATGCCCGAATCCTTTACCTGAAAATAAAGCTGCACGTTATTGCTGCACTGCTCCTTAACTCCCACTTTAACTTCCACGCCGCCTTGTGAAGTGAATTTGACTGCGTTGCCGATGATATTGGTAAGTACCTGTTTAAGACGATAAGCATCACCATACACCGGAGTTGGAATAACATCTTCTACACACATACGAACATCCAGCTTCTTTTCACGAGCCAGTGGTTTTACGATTTGCACCGTCTCGGTCACGATCTCTACGAGATCAAAAGGATCTTCTACCAGATCGGTTTTGCCTGACTCGATTTTGGAAAAATCAAGAATATCATTAATGATGGCCAACAAGGAATCTCCACTCTTCTGGATGATTTCGATATATTCCTTTTGTTCCCCGCTAAGTCCAGGAGTATCCAGAAGCAAATCCGTCATCCCAATTACACCGTTCATAGGTGTGCGGATTTCATGACTCATCATCGCCAAAAATTCACTTTTGGCCTTATTCATTCTCTCCGCCGTTTCTTTGGCTACAAGCAGTTTTTTCTGTTCCGTAATATCCTTCGCAATCAGGTAAAACCCGACATTGGACTTATTAACAATGATTGGAGCAAGCGTAGCCAAGACTTCTGTCTCAGATCCATCCGTGTGCCAAACAGCGTTGATCTCCTTTTCAGCCAGTTCATAATTACTGCCCAGAATCAGACCCAGATTACTGGCTCCGATAAATCTGCTTATGCTTGTACCGATCATTTCAGCCACGGGACAGCCCGTCATTTTCACCGCTACTGGATTTGCATTCATAATATTACCATCCATGTTAAACGAGATAATGGCGTCATGATTGTATTTCTTAAGCGAAGTGTATCGCTCCACAGATTCCTGCAATTTAAATTCGATGCGTTTGCGTTCAGTGATATCCTGTAGTGTTCCGTTTAGCTGGACTGGCTGACGATGCTCATCAAGCGTAATCAATCCGCGCAAGTGAAGATACTTCTCATGTCCATCAGAGCTGATATGTTTGTATTCAAAATCGAGCGGTTCACCTTGTTTTACCCCTGTAATATGTTTTTGTAAAGAGGCTATATCTTCGGAATCCATAACATCAAAAACATCACTTATACGATATGGTTTGCAGGTGCGTTCAAGTTCAAAAATCTCAAAGATCTGATCTGAAAATGTAATATGGTCTTTGACCATGTCCCATTCCCAACTACCAATTAAGGCAATACGTTCAGCCTCTGCACTGATATCCTTTTGTTTTTTTCGCTCTGATATATCTCGTCCAATCGTAAGAATCTGCTGTCCACGCTCCGCATCACCAAATACCTTGTATGTGGTTTCAAACCAAAGATAATGCCCATCTTTATGACGGACTCTAATATTCAACAGATTACCTTTAGTCAAATCCATCTGTGAGATCCGTTCCAGATCTTGTGGGTGAAAGGAAGCATTATTGTTTTGGCCAATGACTTCTTCCGGGGAATAACCCAATATTTGTTGGACTGACGGTGAGCAGAACCGACAAACTCCCTCTAAATCGGCAATATAGATGATCTCCTGAGCATGATCCGTAATAAGTTTGAACACTTCTTCACTATGCAGAAGTTTTTGTTCGGACAGTTTACGATTGGAAATATCAACAATATGGCAAACGGAATAAAGAGGTTCATCCGTAATTTCGCTTCGAACCAAGGAAACATGTATTGAACACCATAAGATGTCACCATTTTTATTAATGTAACGTTTTTCGTATTGATTTTCTTTTGATTTACCTTCAAATAGCTCATAACTACAGATCATATCTTGTATCGAATCATCCGGATGTGTAATATCCTGATACGTGAGATCCATTAGTTCATCACTTGTATAACCTAGCATACAGCAAAAAGCAGGGTTCACTTTCATCCATTGCCCTGTTGGAGCAACGAGTGCAATCCCAATAGGCGCTTGATTATAGATCTGCTCGAACAATTCATGATGATCGACCTTTTGAACCTGCATTGTAAGTTCTCCTTTTGGCATAGACTCCATGTATAGTTTGTCGAAATCTAACGTTTTTACTGATATAAGATGTTCTATAAAAATTAGTCAGTTTTAAAACAACAGTACCTGCTTAATACCCAGAATTTCAGCTGTTGAAACAAATATTTCTAAGAGATTTGTGTCTTTAAAACCAAACAAGGCCTGGAATCCATTCATATGGAGTCCTGACCTTTGTCGTTATATATCATAATAAGTTATATGCATCATGGAATCATTAGAAAAATGGGTTAGCGCTCGCGACCAATAAGATAATCCAATAAATGTCTCAAAAAAGGAATAGGTTTCGGCATCTCGTTCAATGCATCTGTAGCAAGACAATAATGCTCCCACATCGCTTTCTTCGCGCCTTCATCACCAAGAATAGACACAAAGGTTGAATTGTTGTTCCGCTCATCCTGACCTGCAGGTTTCCCAAGAATGAGGTGATTTCCCTCGAAATCCAGCAAGTCGTCCTTGATCTGGAAGGCGATACCTGCATGATAAGCGAACTTTTTCAGCATAGCCAACTCCGGTTCCTTCACTTGGGCAAGTATGGCTGGCATAACCAGTGCAGCTTCGAAGGCAATGCCTGTTTTGTAAAAACAGATCATGTTCAACTGTTCAAGTGTTAATTCCTTGCCTTTGGAGTTCAGATCCATGGCCTGCCCCATACACATATCCTCTGCTTTTTCAGCCGAATACTGAATGAGCGTGAGCACGGTTGCCGCATCAAAGCGATTCAATGAAGATTGTTCTCCAATCGCCTTCTGAATGAGAAACAGACCGGTAAGCTCTGCTGTGGCGCTATTGTGTACCTGGTGCAGCGTGGAACGTCCACGTCTTGTCGAAGCATTATCCTGCGTAGGCAGATCATCAAAGATCAAGGAAGCGGTATGCATGTACTCCAATGATCTTAGCAGCGGAACAATAGATGATTCAGGTAGACCATACTCGCTCACACCCATAACCCAAGTTAATATGGGGCGTAGCCTCTTTCCGTCTCCCTGCAAACTATAATTGGCTGCATCGATTAACGTTTCTTTCATCTCATGCAGTCCACCGGGCTTTGCAATCTGCAACTCCACATTAATCTGTTCGCGAACCGTTCGAATGGTCTGTTTGAACTCCTCTTTTTCCTGCTTGTCATTTTTCAATTGAAGCACAACCTGATCCCGTAATAATTTATCAAGGAAATCAACGTCATCTGCTTTTCGCACCATCTGTTGAACCAGTTGATTGAATTCAGGCTGCCCAGAGGCAAAGATCGTCATCACTTCATCATATTTTTGCTGCCCCAACCGTTCTTTACAACGCTTCAGACCGTTGATCGCACGATCCAGTATGACCTCGCGGGTCTTGGCATCCGAGTTATATACATCATGGATTAGATGAGAGATGACTGCCCAATACAATTCATATGGATTAATCAAGTCGGGACGCAAATCTCGATACTTCAAATAGTACGTATACGGAGTCACTGCCCCTTCTTCCATATCGTCAAACATATCGGCAAAATCATCAGCCAGCTGATTATATATCCCGTAATAGAACGTCCGCAGATCAAATCCTTCATCCACCGGTGCACTGAGAACAGACCGGACGATTAATCGGGAAGAAGAAGATTTGATAATAATCGGAATGTACAATTCTTCATTAGTATAATTCGCATTGGCTAATTTCTTGTTGCGATCAATCTCCTGAGACTGAAAGAACACATAGGATTGCTCTAAGAACGTACGCTGTTTCTCTGGATGCTGGTAGTTCTTGATGTACTCAAATGCTTCCCGAAGTTCGGAATGTACATATTCAATCACTTCAAGATTGCTGCCTTTCCACTCCCCCAGATCAGGTACAACCCCTGTAAGAAGTGCATCGCGTATCATCAGGGAATACTGTTCTTTTTCCTGAACAGTCAAAGCCTGTGAATCCAGCAAGTCATCCACAAATGGATACGTCAAACCGTACGAATAACCCAGTCGAATCGCCGTATCAAATCTCCGGGCACGTTCTTCAGGTGGTGTCTGCTCATTCATCTCATCGTCCACATGAAGGACCACACCAAGAATGATCTTGATGAGCTTCCGCTGCGCCTGCTCTGCATCCAGCTCCTTCGGGATGTTGGATGCTACATTCTTTAATTTGTTCATCACCCAGATGACAGCCGTTTCAATGTGCTCCTTCTGTCCCCACCGGTACAACGCAGCCAGACTGATATAATCAGGTTGCCCTTTTCGCCCAGTAGCTGAGCCCATAAAGTATTTTTTAGTATTCTGGACAACGTTCTGAATTCGGGCCTGCGTACCCGAAGAATCAAGGGCTTGCCCCAGATCCCGCATATAAATATAGGAGATACTCCGATCCAGGTAATCATCCAGTTTTCCTGTAGTATTCAGCCAGTGGATATATCTATGAACATCCCGGGGATCCGGTTTTCTTTTGCTAGGTGATAAAAGAGAAAGCCAGGCAAAACGATGAATATGTTTCTTTTGCCATACATGAATATCTTGGGTAAGTGCTGTCGTATACGTATTATCCATAAGTTGCTGCCTAAGAGAAGTAAAATACTGAGATGCTTTCTGCTCAGCTAGCCGATATCCTGCATCAGCCTGTTCTGTAAGTACGTTATTCATAGGGTGGATACCTCAACTTCTATTAATGTTAAACATGTATCCATGAAAGGAGATGAGGTGCTCCATGGACGAAAACTGAACTCATTTGATCGTGTATCCAACGCTTCAGCTCATGTTCATAACCTATATACGGCGATTCAACCGTTTGGTTACGAAATCGTCATTGTTCATTCCCATATACGTGATTTTACAGAATGGATGACCAGACTTTGACCGCTGTGATGGCGATAAGTACGATTAATGCATATCGAAGTACCCTCACATTGATCATCGAACTAACCCTTGAACCAAGGGATGCGCCTAGCAGACTTCCGATCACCGTGTATATAATGGGTTCTAGCGGAATGTCCCCGCCCGCAATTTTACCTATAACGCCGCCAATGGCGGAGATAAATACAATTGCCAGTGAAGAAGCAATCGTCGTTCGTACGGGGATGTTGAGAATTGTCAGCATGATGGGAATAAGGATAAAGGCACCACCCGCACCAACAATTCCTGATACAATACCTACTGCAAAAGCAGTGCCTGCTGCAATCCATCGGTTAAACACCAAAGGAGCTGAGGTATCAAGCTTTCCCTTTCCGGGAATCAGCATGAGAACAATTGCCATGATCGCCAGAATGCCATAGATCAGATTAATAACTGTTCCGTCCAGATGACCGGATATGAAGCCGCCGATCAGACTGCCAGCAAGAATGCTGGAGCCCATGTACAACACCAATCCGCGGTGAACGATCGCCCCACCACTTCTACCCGTTTTTACTTTTCTGCGGAATGCAATCACACCGGCAAGTGAAGCGAAAAACACTTGAAACATACTAATCGAAGATACCTGATGTGCTGAGAATGGCTCCAGTCCCATCCAGGATGGAACATATAACAGTAGCGGATAATTGATAATGGCCCCACCAATACCCAACAAACCGGAGAAGAATGAACCGACCAGACCCAGTATAAACATGATGACAAAAAGCAGAAAATCCATCGGTTATGCGCTTCCTTTCGTGCAATATAAATCTCATCTCGATACCACTCAAAAGTGCTATACAAGGTGAATATAATCCGTTATAATAAAAACCAAGTAAATTAATCCGAAATGAGTGATTAAGCATGTTTAACGTGTTGAAGACTCTTTTTGAAAATAAATGTCCACAGTGCAACGAAAAATTACAAGTTCATAACGATGCGTTGTGCTCGACCAAAACTTGTTCTCAATGTCATTACAAAGAAGAGAGTTATGGCTCTCTCGGCGTTCGAATTGTCTATGACACCACAAAATGATAAAAAGCTATAACCTTGTTAATTGTATCACGATCTCTGAAATTTCGGGATGATTCGACAAACTTATTTCCATCTCATATGCCATGATTACTTTATAATGAAAATACAAAAACGGTGCAAAACGAATAAATCGTTCTGCACCGTTTTTTTCTGTTTTTTGAGATGAGTTGCCTTCATCTTAAAAGGGTTGCTTACTTTATTTTATTTGGTTTTGAAGCTGAGGAATCCATCATCTACGGCTACGGTTGTCCCGTTCACTGCACTTGCTGCATCACTGAACAGGAATGTAACCACACTGGCTACTTTCTCCGGTTGAATAAGCTCTCCACGCATATGTTGAGTAGCAAGCGCATCCTTCATGGCTTTGTCATCACCCAGAATCGGTGTTTCAATAAAGCCAGGTGCTACACCAACTACACGAATTCCATGCTCAGCAAGTTCCAGTGCACCGGATTTGGACATCATGACAACAGCAGCTTTGGCTGCATTGTAGTTGAAGCTGCCTACTGCAGCAACACTTCCATAGATCGAAGCGGTATTAACAATGGTGCCTTGTACATTTAATTCAACCATTTTTTTCGCGCCATAATACATGCCATAATATACACTGTGCTGATCTACATCAATGACTCTGTGATAGGATTCCGGGTCCATCTCCAGAAATGGTTTCACAAGTCCAATGCCTGCGTTATTGAAAATACCGCTTAACGTACCATATTGCTCTACGGTCCAGTCGATCAGGGCTTTGATCTCGTCCCCTTTGGATACATCCACTTTGTATGCGCCCGCTGTTCCGCCTGCTGCTTCAATCTCTGCCGCAATCTTCTTCGCTCCGTCTTCGTTATAGTCAGCGACAACAATAGTCGCACCTTGATCCGAAAGTTGAAGTGCTGTTTCTTTACCAATACCACTAGCTCCACCTGTAATGATGATTACTTTTCCATTGTGCTCCGTCATGACTCAGTTCTCCTTTGGCAAAATAGTTTTAGTTGCAGTTATATACTTATAGTAAGTAACTATATTTTATTAACTTATAAATTCATCATACGCCTCTGTCACAACCTTGTCAAACCATAGATCATCTTCACATTAATTAAGAGATAAATGTCATATACATCTCCTATTTACATGATATAGTCTAGCTCCTGTAATATTAAATATGCATGAGTTTTCGGAAAATAAAAAAAGCGAGCATAACGGTAATTCAATCATTCCGATATCTCGCCCTTCTCAAGTATTCGATTACAAACTGATTGTCTTAAGGTGCTAAGATCAATTCAACTTATTCACCCTGAAGTCCGCTTAGCGGATCTTTCAAATTATTGATGTTCGTGATCAGTTCAGGAATGCCTGTCTTCTCCCAATTTTCTGCCGTAAAACCTTGCTCTGCAATTGTATTCTCGAAATTGCCCACGACTTCCGTTAATTGAGTATTGTAACTAACCAGATTCTCATGAATGCTCTCTCCTATTGCAGGAGCAGTCAACTGAGAAAATTCACTTGCTTCTGCTTGGATCAGATCGATTTTCTCCTGAATCTGCGTTGTAATCTCCGGATTATTCACCGCACTCGATGCGAGCTCTTGCAGATCAGCCCCGGCGTTTGATACCTGTTCTATATAATCAGTAGCCCCACTCACATAATTTAGACTTTGATTGGCTTGTTCCACGACAGAACAGGCTGAAATCAGCAGAATACTTGATGCAATAAGGCCTGTCATCATTAACGTGTGCTTTCTTTTTCTTATGAACATGATCATCTCCCCTTCTCTAATCGGAATCCTTGTTCCAAGTCCATGATACCTGTTCAGACTGCTTCTTTGCAAATGGGTCTGCAGCCAACGTTATTAAGATGTATAATAGTAAAATCACACGGTAAAGGGATGTCATGATTATGCTTCAAGCCTTGAACCAACGCTTGAACCGCATCATGCCACTGATTACCCCAATCAGCATTATTGTTGGCGTGTTATGCGGGAGTTTTCTTTCTTCTTATACCTTTTTATCCCCTTGGCTTTTTGCATTCATGACGTTCGCTGGAAGTATCAGTCTTGGGATACGGGATTTTGTGAACGTGCTGAAGAAGCCGTTTCCCCTGTTTGTATGTCTGTTTATTTTGCATTTGGCGATGCCTCTAATTGCACTCGGTATGGGCCATCTGGTCTTCCCTACAGATGCGTACACCATAACGGGCCTTGTTCTGGCAGCCGTAATTCCAACAGGAATAAGCAGCTTCATCTGGGTCAGCATCTATCGGGGCAATATTGCACTTACGCTATCTATCATCCTGATTGATACCATGCTTGCGCCTTTCGTTGTACCCGGAGTGTTATCTCTGTTAATCGGCACCAGTGTCACATTGGATACGGCAGCCATGATGAGCAGTCTGTTCTGGATGATTGTTGTGCCATCGCTGGTGGGTATGCTTCTGAATGAGTGGACCAAAGGCGCCATTGTCCCGGTCTGGGGACCGAGATTGAATCCGCTATCCAAATTGTTTATGGCATCAGTTGTTGCAATTAACGGATCTGTCGTTGCGCCCTACTTGGCTGACTTCAACTGGAAGCTCACTGGACTTGCGGTCATCATTATTTTCCTGGCATCATTCGGTTATGCGCTAAGTTACTTCATCGCCCGATTGCTGGGCTGGAATGAGGCCGATCAGGTCGCTCTGGTGTTCAATGGAGGTATGCGTAATATCAGTGCTGGCGCAGTACTGGCTGTTTCTTATTTTCCGCCACCTGTTGCTGTCCCGGTCGTGCTAGGCATGGTATTCCAGCAGATGCTCGCTTCATTAACAGGTTATCTGCTCGGTCGTCGATCGCAACTTCTGCAAAAGTCGGATAAGACATCCGCTGCCTAACAAAATATTGGATGAAAAAAACGCCGACAGGATTGTCGGCGTTTTGCATTGGATTGCTTTTATTACTTCAAGTGCTACGATAATGCTACGTTTCGTAAACCTAGCAATCAGTTCTTGGCTACAAATCCACTTTCATATTGCCCAGCATCTTGGCAACTTCAGGATTATCAATCTTCATGAATAGACTTTCCTTGGTATCCAGTGTGGAAATGGTTGCAATCTCTTCCGGGCTTAGTACAAAGTCGAAAATATCGAAGTTCTCGATAAGCCGCTCTTTGCGTACTGATTTTGGAATAACAACAACATCCCGCTGCACAAGCCAGCGCAGTACAACCTGGGCGACGGATTTGTTATGTTTCTCGGCAATGGAAACCAAGACTTCGTTGCTGAACAAATTGTTGCGACCTTCGGCGAACGGGGACCATGACTGGTGCTGTATCCCCTGTTCTTTCATGAAAACAGCGCTGTTGACCTGCTGTTGAAACGGATGCGTTTCGATCTGATTGATGACAGGCACAACTTCGTTGTGGACGATGAGGTCCATCAGGCGGTCAGGTAGGAAGTTACTGACACCGATAGCTCTGATCTTGCCCTCACGGTATAGTTCTTCCATCGCACGCCATGCGCCGTAGTAATCACCAAACGGCATGTGAATAAGGTACATATCCAGATAATCGAGCTGCAGCTTACTTAACGATTTGGCAAACGCCCGCTTGGCACTTTCGTATCCTGCATCCTGAATCCAAAGCTTTGTCGTGATGAAAAGTTCTTCCCGCGCTATGCCACTGCGTTTAATTGCACGTCCAACCGCTTCTTCGTTTAGGTAACCGGCAGCGGTATCAATTAGGCGGTAACCGGCCTTCAGCGCCTCATATACCGTGTTCTCACATTCATCAGCATCGGGAACCTGGTAGACACCAAAGCCAATAATCGGCATTTTCACTCCATTGTTCAAGGTTACAGTTTGCATATTCAATTCCTCCTATGGTTCAATTATGAATCGCAAGTGGTCACGTATTCCTGAAATTTTCCTGAAGCTGAGGTTTCGGCTCAGTGCCCAGCAGCTGCTATGAAGCAGCAAACTAGCATAGTATCCTAAACTTCACATGATATAGCTCACGTATGTTCTAAACATATAGGCTACTTCTTACATTATGTATACCTAAATGAGCCTGAGTAAAAAACGCCGACAACATTGTCGGCGTTTTTCGCCACTACAACCCTCTGCTGGAACAAAAAAACCATCAACAAGTGATGGTTTTTCATGAAATATCCTGTTCAGAAATCTGTTGTTGCTCATGATGCCTTTACAATTATTTCGGTTGAATATATCCTTCGGCTTTAAGCAGTTCTGCGATCAGAACCGCACCACCTGCCGCTCCTCGGAGCGTGTTGTGGGACAATCCAACGAATTTGTAGTCATAGAGTGAGTCTTCGCGCAGTCGGCCTGTGGAGACACCCATGCCGCGTTCTATGTCACGATCCAGTTTTGTCTGTGGTCTGTTCTCTTCTTCGAAATACGTAATGAACTGTTTTGGTGCACTTGGCAGAGCCAGTTCCTGCGGACGACCTTTGAACTGCAACCAACGCTCCAGAATTTCGTCTTTGCTTGGTTTTTTCTCGAAGTTTACAAACACAGTAGCCAGATGTCCATCCGTTACCGGTACACGAATACATTGTGTTGTAATTAATGGAGCAGAAGCTTTGACGATCTGATTGTTCTCAACACTACCCCAGATCCGGAGTGGTTCCTGCTCACTCTTCTCTTCTTCGCCACCGATGTATGGAATGACATTATCGAGCATATCCGGCCAGTCCGTAAAGTTTTTACCTGCTCCCGAGATTGCTTGATACGTGGAAGCGACAACCTGAGTCGGGTTGAACTCACGCAAGGCGTGCAGTGCTGGCACATAGCTCTGAATGGAGCAGTTTGGTTTTACGGCAATGAATCCGGTTTTCGTACCCAGACGTTTGCGTTGAGCTTCAATCACATCGAGATGTCCCGGGTTAATCTCAGGAATAACCATTGGTACATCTGCCGTCCAGCGGTGAGCGGAGTTGTTGGACACGACAGGTGTTCCTGTTTTAGCATAAGCCTCTTCGAGCGCTTGAATCTCATTCTTTTTCATATCAACCGCGCAGAAAATAAAATCAACCTGGCTGGCAAAAGCTTCGACCTGGGAAGCATCCTGAACAACGATTTTCTTCACAGCTTCCGGAATAGGAACTGCGAGTTTCCATCTGCCTTGTACGGATTCTTCATATGTTTTACCTGCCGAATTGGCGCTTGCAGAAATAGCTGTTACTTCAAACCATGGATGTTGATCGAGCAGGTCCACAAAACGCTGACCCACCATTCCCGTTCCTCCGACGATACCAACTTTCAATTTTGCTGACATTCAATCATCATTTCCTTTCGGTTTAAGTGATTCTTCTCTTTGATCAATTTCATAACTCACTAAAAACGTATTATGAAATTTGACTTCCTAATTAACACTATTCAGGCAATTCCAAAGCGTGTAGTCACAGCCCTGAAAAAACCAAAAAATCCCATCCCCAAGACAATAGTCTCAGGGACGAGATTGAACTCTCGTGGTACCACCCAGATTCGCCAATATGTCACCATATCCGCCTCTTCAAGTAAAGGTTTACAACCATGTTGCTAGCTGTAGACCGTTCATACTCTAGCTCTGTAACAGGAGCTCCTGTCACACCATCCCTTAACGCTAAGTTCCGATGTGCTGCTCTGAGTCTTTATTCAATAAAAAGTTCTTTACTCCTTTTCAGCTGCCGGAGCTCTCTTTGAAAGAATGATTTTTATCTACTCGTCTCTTCGTCGCATTTGATATTGCGATTATAATATCAAAATTACTGTGATGAAGTAAACACATTTTTTTAGATCATGGAATTTATATGTTATTTCCTTACTGCTTTTTGGCAACCATGGCATACGTTCCTAGTGGACTCCCAGGCCCCGAGACATGATGTGTCTTAAGTAATTTCAGTTCGGAAAGAAGAAGTGTTTTCACTTTGTCCGGGATCGGAAGCATTTGCAGTTCCACAGGCGCTTCTGCCAGTGTCATTTCGGTTTCCCAGCGACCGTCCTGCAACTCAGGAGAATGGATCGAAGCCTCTTCCTTAATCGTCCAGCCTGCCGCAGACACAAGCTCTTGGATATCCTCCGGTGTAAAAAGCGTGCGCACATTGGAGAAGCTGTTCTCCTTGTAACATTCAACCTGAGACTGAATCAGAACGGATAACCAATGTGAGAGCTGGCTCACATCTGTAACTCGCGCATCCCATTCTGCGAAACATAACTGATGTCCCCACGTCCTAACCTTGCTAAGAATCTGGGCGAGTTCGTCAAACGATTTCAGGTACCAAGAACAATGGGATAGCACAATCACATCAAACTCATTCTCGGAGAATTGGGCTTGATCACTTAAAATGTCGTAATCATAATCCATTCGAATTCGGTTACCCAGCGGAGATCTCCGCAGCTTGGCTGCCGCTTCGCCTACGGTCAGCGGTGCACCATAATCCTCTGGTGCAATATCTACACCATGAACGTACCCGTGCTCCCCCACCAGATGTGCAAGTACGGCCGTTGTATCTCCCTGACCACACCCGATTTCCAGAACTCGGCTGCCTTCCTGTATCCCCCAAAAGAGGCCCAGTTTCATCCGATGCTCAGTCTGAATATACTGAATGGCGGCGTTGTCCTCTACGTCCATATACTTAATAAGGTCTCTGATGATAGATTCATTCATGATTCCTCACCCCTTAAAGAGCAACTTAAACTTCTTGCTCATTGTAGCGTTACAGGAAGCAATGTACAATGCTGGAGTCTAGACAGAACCATGGCACGGAGGAGGCACCGTCCTACAGCAGATATAAACCTCTGCTACATATCAATTTCTAGGCCCACTGGGTTGCAAGCTTCTGAAGATAGGGGGTCAGCATGGGCTGTAATTCCTTGCGCATTAGTCCGATCTCCAAGATCGCCTGAATATATCCGAATTGATCACCAATATCGTAGCGGCGCCCCTGCAGTTCAAGGGCCAACAGTTCCTCCACCTGACTCACTTCTTTCAAGGCATCCGTTAACTGATATTCCCCTCCAGCCCCTCTCTCGATCTGATCCAGAATAGGAAAGATGGAAGGTTTCAGAATGTATCGTCCCATTACGGCTGTCCGGGATGGTGCTTCTGCAAGGGATGGTTTTTCGACCAGATTGGTGACTCGGTGAACCCGGTCCTCTGCACCATTCGAATCAATGATGCCATATTTGCTCACATTTGCCGCGTCTACTTGACGGACACCGATGATCTGGTTGCCTGTCTTTTCATAAAGATGGACCATCTGTGCAAGTGCAGGCGGTTCAGACACCATAATATCATCTCCGAGCAGTACAGCGAAGGCATCATCGCCTACAAATTGCCGTGCACACCCAATGGCATGCCCCAGACCTAGCGGTTCTTTTTGACGAATAAAATGAATATTTGCCATCTCGCTGATCGCCTGCACTTCTTCCAGTAAAGACTGTTTGCCCTTGGCATACAAAGAGTGTTCAAGTTCAACCGATTTATCAAAATGGTCTTCTATGGATTTTTTGTTGCGTCCGGTCACAATGAGGATATTCTCAATGCCTGATTGTACTGCTTCTTCAACAATGTATTGGATGGCCGGTTTGTCTACAATCGGTAACATCTCTTTGGGCTGTGCTTTGGTTGCTGGCAGGAAACGGGTTCCGAGACCTGCTGCCGGAATAACTGCTTTTTTAATTCGCATTTCATCATACACTCCTTTCATTTGCTTCTTATAACCAATATTGCACGCTGTGGGCAGTTAAGTAGCGATACGAAACACCCAATATCTGCTGGCCATATAGTTCAGAACCATCCCCATCAAGGTCGCCACGATCTTACTCATCACGAGACTCCAACCCAGCATATCGTGCAAAGTCATCAGAATGAGGGCGGATAACGCGAGAACAATGAGATTGGTGATTAGAAAACGAATAAGTTTTGTTCTATCGCCACCCCCTCGTACCGCATCTCGAAAAGTCCACCTGCCGTTCAACCAATAACTGTTCGCAACACCGCAGCTGTACGAGATTACTTGAGCCATCAGAACCGGTACACCGATCACTGCAAGCAAAGCAAATATCACCGCATCCACTGCCGTATTCGCAACACCCACAATACCGAACTTGAAGAGTGTAACTAGACGCTTAGTCATGATGAGCAACTCGGGCTGTCAATCGGGATTGCGCTTGCTGGCCCTCGGCCTGAACCACATCTCTCACAATGTATAGCGGACGTGCCTTGGTCTCATCATAGATTCGGCCAACGTACTCGCCCAGAATGCCCAGCATGATCAGTATGAATCCGTTAAACATCAGCATGATACTCACAATAGATGGCCATCCCTTAATCGTTGAGTCTGTAAATATGGCCGAACCAATAACGGTTAACATGTAGATGAATCCACCTACCGACAGGATCGCACCTACATAACCTGCGAGCTTGAGCGGTTTATGCGAAAATGAAGTAATGCCATCCAGGCTTAGCTTCAGCATGCGTTTCAGCGGATATTTTGTTTCGCCTGCGAGACGTTCATCACGTTCATATTCAATCGCAGTCTGACGAAATCCGACCCAACTGACCAACCCGCGCACAAACCGATTTTTCTCCGGAAGACGTTTCATCTCATCACATACTTTGCGGTCAATCAGGCGAAAATCTCCGGTGTCTACCGGGATATCCGTATCCGTTGAGGCACGAAGTACACGATAGAACAGACTTGCCGACCATTTTTTGAAGCGAGTTTCCCCGCTTCTTCTGGTGCGACGGGCATATACGACTTCGTAACCCTCTTTCCATTTGGCGATCATATCCAGTATCAGTTCGGGAGGGTCCTGCAGATCCGCATCAATAATAACCACCGCATCCCCCACTGCATAATCCATACCCGCTGTTATCGCAATCTGATGTCCGAAGTTACGGGCAAAATCGATCAGCTTCACACTCTCGTCCCAACGGGCGTAATCACGTATCATCTGTGCACTTCGATCCACGCTTCCATCATTGACAAACAACAGTTCATAGCTCTCTCCCGTGCTGCCCATGACCTTCTTCAGACGCCGATAAGTCTCCTCGATCACCGCTTCCTCGTTGTACATGGGAATAATAATGCTGTATCGGTACGCGTGAGCCATGTTTGTCCCCTCCCTTTTCCAATGGACTTCGTCCGAGATTTTCACTCTTTACAAATTGAAATAAAGAATATTTACACTGCACACTTCGATGACAGAACAACCCTCCAATCGCTGTTATCTCCAGATTTTTTTGATTCCTTTTATAAAGGTAAAATCCGGGGATAGCGTATGCTTCCGATGTAGCTTTCTTGCAGAAAGCATGTAGGCGAACGCTTCGCTTTTTCAGGTTTTTTCTATCCTCTCCGTTATCGTGTAAATGATAAGTTCAATTTATATAGCTATAATTTCACTTCGTACAAGGTGGTCTGTCCGCCGAATCCGAACCCGAATCCGAATCCAAGTCCAGCTTCATTCTCCGTGTCACCGTTATCCATGGATCCGCTGTCCGTGCCTGTCTTCCATTCTGACGTTGGAATCTCGGTTCCGTGCTCTTTGATCCAATCGCTAATATCCGAGTTCCCTCCGCGGCCACCCATGCCACCAACCATGAAGTATTTCACTTGCCCGCTCTTAACGAGTTGCTCAAGTTTTTCTGTTGTGTATACCGGGTCTGAGCCGGAGAAACCTCCAAGTGTAATGACCGCTGCTCTTTCATCGATGATATAAGGTGCTGCCTGATTATAGTCCGTAGTGGCAAAGAGATACGTTTCGCCTGTATTGTGCTCTTTCAGATAATTCAGTGTGACTGTATCCACTTCTTCGTTACGGTTACCCATTCCGCCACGGCCACCCATTGCAGGCATTTCTGTGTCTCCTGCACCGTTACCCATCGGCATGCCCATTCCTGCTCCACCAAACATACCATTGGAACCGGTGGGCCCTGCTGCCGGGATCATGCTGTTACCACCATAAGTAATAGGGGTGAATGCCCAGTAGATTGGACCGATCAGCATCACCATGAATCCCGCGATAATGAAGCCCTGTTTCCGTTGATGTGTGCGATGAAGCATAACGATCAGGATGACCGTAACCAGAATGCCTGCGATCAATTCACTAATGGACCAGCCTGCACCAATCGTCTCGTTATACACCTGCATGATATACCAGCCAAACAGAGTCGTCAGCAGCACGGACACCGGAAGCAGCCATGCCTGCCATCCAACGCGATCACGATATGACTTCCACATCGCTACAAATCCTGCACCAGTCAGCGCCGCTATTGGAGGTGCAAGCATAATCAGATAATATTGATGGAAGAAACCTGCCACACTGAAAAAAGCAGCAACAGGAAGCAGCCATGCCAGCCAGAACAAGGCCTCCTTGTGCTTGTTGGTTATATTTCTCCGTCTTAATCCTGCAAATATAGCAATGCATCCAAGCAGCACAACTGGCAGAAGCCAGCTAGCTTGACCTGATAGTTCAGTCTGGAACAGACGCAGAGGACCTTTTTCCCCTGTTCCAAACATTCCGCCCATGCCTCCGCCGAAATTTCTTCCGTTCGGCATTTCCATATCATTTGGCATCTGCCCGTTTGGGAAATTGCCATTCGGCCCATTCATGCCGCCCGTGGTGTTCAAGCCATTCGAACCATTCATATTATCGCTATCCTGTGCATTGACATCTTGCCCAGCGCCAGGAACACCACTGCCTGTCTGATTAGGGCCTGAAGACAAGTCTCCTCGATTGCCACGATTATTTCCCTGTCCCATACCATTTGGCATACCTGCGTTACCTGCGGTATTCTGCTGACCCGTTAGGCGAGCCAGACCATTGTATCCAAAAGCGAGTTCCATGACCGAGTTAGTTTCACTGCTGCCGATATAAGGCCGCTCGTCTTCGGGTATAGAATCCACAGTGACCGCCCAGGATAAGGAAACGACCGCCAGAACCGCTGTGCTGCCGATCAGCAGGATGATCTTCCTTCTCCATTTCGCCTGAAATGCAAGCAGATAGAACAAGTAAAAAGCCGGGAGTACCATGTAGGCTTGAAGCATTTTCATATTAAAAGCTACGCCTATTAACCCAAAGGCAACCAGAATGCGCCAAGTACTGCCTTGTTTGCTGCCTTTGAACAAAAACCATGAACCCAGCAATAGTGTAAACACCAGCATGCTGTCAATATTGTTGGTCCGGCTGACTGCCGCCACGACAGGCACAGTTGCCATCGCAAGTGCCGAGATTCGTGCTGCTGCAAGACCATATGTAGGTTTCACCATGAAATAGATCAGGAGCACCGAACCGATTCCCGCTAATACCTGCGGCAAAATAACGCTCCATCCGTGCAATCCAAAGACATAGGCAAAGGCCGTCTGGATCCAGAAGACAACAGGTGGTTTATCTACAGTGACCGAGCCTGCCGAGTCGAGTGAAGCATAGAAAAAGTTGTGGAAGTTGCTGAGCATACTCCCAACGGCAGTCGTATAATAGGAATTGGCATATTGATCGTTCCAGATACCGTACCCATTCAGAAATGCCGCCAGTAATACAATCGGCAGAAGGACAAGATCCATCCTTCTTTTGGTGTTATTCAATGTTAATCACTCCTTCAAAGTTCTTCATGTCTAGTATTGTGACATGCCAAAATAAAACTGGGATGAGTGCCCGCTGAATGTTGTCTGAGGATAATTCACAATCCTTTCAGCTAAATTTCAGTTTGGCAAGCGATAATACAACATACAGTCCCTCTCAATTAAGGGAGAGCTATAGATGGAAGCAAGCAAGGAGGAACCCCGCATTTATGAAGCTTAGCAGCGGAATTAAAATACTATTGGCAGATGATGAACCGCATATTTTACAATTTCTGGAGCTTGGATTAAGCAATGAGGGCTTCGATGTGCGCACCGCACCAGATGGAGCGGCTGCGCTTGAGTTGGCGCTTGAATTCAAGCCCCATATGGCTATTCTGGATGTCATGATGCCAGAGATGGATGGATTCGAAGTGGTCGAGCGTCTGCGTAAGACCGGTACCGAGGTTGGCGTAATTATGCTGACAGCGAAGGACGAAGTCGAGAATCGGGTTAAGGGCCTTTGGTTAGGTGCTGACGATTACATGGTCAAACCCTTTGCCTTCGACGAGCTGCTCGCCCGGATTCAGGCCAGACTGCGGAATCAATTTCCTTTATTAATAGGAGCCGTCACCCACGGTCCCTTCCGAATTGATGATCAGCGCAAAGAAATCACCTATCAGAATCAGGTTCTGGAATTATCTCCTACCGAATACGAACTGTTAAAATTTATTGTGCTTAATCATGGGATTGTACTTAGCAAAGCGACCATTCTGAGCCGGGTGTGGGGATATGATTTTGGTGGGGAAGAAAATATTGTGGAGGTATATGTTCGCTCCTTGCGCGACAAACTCGGGGATAAAGAGCATAAACTCATTCGCACGCTTCGGGGTGTCGGGTACAGGGTGGATCTCTGATGAACTCGCTGCCTAAGAAAAATAAACTTCGTTTAAGACGTCTTCACCAATGGATCTGGCCTCATTCACTGCGTTCTCAATTGCTCTCACGTTCCCTGTTCGTGCTTGCTGGGTTACTATTGTTAATCGGTATTCTGCAATTCTGGATCATGGAAAGCTTTCTCTACCGGAATCAGGCAAAAACCATGGAAGAACAGCTTATGTCCATGCCCCCGGTTTGGCTCGGAATCCAGTCACGTAGTGGCTCATCCAACAATCCTTTTGGTGGACAGGCAGGAAACGGGTCTGGCAATCGGGTGCTGTTTATTCCGGACCGTTCACTGGCCCTGTTTGACAACCAAGGTACGTTCGAGGATGTTTTTGGAGAAGATGGCCTGAAAGCCCCTCAACTATCAACCGCTGAATATCAGAACATTACAGATGAGTTGAAAGAACAAAAACATATTCCCTACCGGATCGTTACGGATACCCAAGGCAATGAGCAATTGATTGTATTCGCCTCACCCGGTCCACGCAATCGAGGCTTACCGATGGTCCAGATGGGCACGGCTACGAAGCCACTTAGAGACTTGATTATTAAACAGCTTCTGATATTCCTCATGTTATCGCTGTTGGCCATGGTAGCCGGTCTTGTTCTATACACTAAGGTATTACGCCGGACGCTGGTTCCCCTGTCCAATATGGTGAATAAAGTACAGCAGATCGACGCAGGCAGCCTCGCAGAACGCCTTCCCGTCGTTCAGGGACAAGAAGAAGTGGATCAGCTCGCCGTTTCATTTAATGGCATGCTTGAAAGGTTGGAGAATTCGTTTGAAGCGGAGCGGGAATCGAAAGAGCAGATGCAGCGTTTCTTGTCTGATGCTTCCCATGAACTTCGTACCCCGCTTACCTCCATACACGGCTTCATTGAAGTTCTACAGCGGGGTGCAGCGACCAATCAAGATCAATTGTATAAAGCGCTGGACAGCATGCACGGCGAATCCGCACGAATTAACAAGCTGGTTGAAGATTTGCTGTTACTAACCAAGCTGGATCAGGCTCCAAAGCAGGAGCGGGAGGTCATTCAGCTAGACAGTCTGCTGCTCGAAATGCAACCACAACTCGCCATGATGGCTCAGCAAAGATCCATTCACCTTGACCTGACGGCTGAAGTGTATGTACTGGCTGACCCTTACAAGCTGAAACAGGTTGTGCTGAATCTGTTCCATAATGCGGTGCAGCACACCGATCTTGAGCATGGAGCCATCTCCATAACGTTGTATGCCACGCACCATAAGGCTGAATTATCAGTGAAAGATAACGGTACAGGCATTGAACCTGAACATCTGCCGCATATCTTTGAGCGATTTTACCGCACAAGCAGTTCTCGTTCGCGCAAACAAGGTGGCGCGGGTCTCGGTCTAGCCATTACCCGCTCGATTGTGGAGTCGTATGGTGGGAAAATTACCGTACAAAGTCAGGTAGGCTTGGGAACTGAATTTATGATATTAATGCCGTTGTATAAGGCTGATGTCTAGGCTGAGCATAGCCTCCAAGTAGGCTATAAGTTGGCTATACGCAGCTTTACGTAAGATCTACTTGATCATTACACAAGCTCTAGTCAAGTTCTCCAAACGCTGCTTTACTTTCATTTTAATTCCGGCTTTTTATTGCATGACGAATCCCCCTCTCATTTCGGTTGAGGAATGAAAGGGGGATTCTTTTTGTATCCGATTGATAGAGTGTAGAGTAGTAACCCAATTGGTTTCGGGCTTTCAGGCTTACGAATCTGAGACGTCATATTCAAGGATATGATGCTTATAAATGCTTTTCATAAAATACCATTGTCATTTCGTCGTTAATTGCTTTTGTTACACCCGTTTTTTTGTAGCCTATCTTTTCATACAAATAACAGTTTCCTTTTTCTTGTAAGATGGTACCCAATTTCCATAACTTTGCATCCTCATATATCTGCTCAACCATTGTAAAGACCCTTTGAGCAATTCCTTTTCCTTGATGTTCTGGCAGTATAAAAATTGGGCTAATACTATAGATCTGATTATCTTTTTTCACGACTCTAATTCCACCAACAGCAACCTCAAGATGATAAATTATGAAATAATCTGTAAAAGATTGATTGATTTGAGTAATAATTCTTTCTACGGTTTCATTGGCGGGGCTTGTTTCAAAATCCTGATATTTTTCCAACAAAGGCATAAATGCTTTGATTTTCATTTCATGAACAGTCACTGCATCTTTTAAATCTGCTTTGTATAATGAAACCTCCATTAAATATATACCTCCGATTGATACGCTTGTTAGAAATACGATTTATAGTACATGCTCCGTTAACTTAGTACAAGAAAGATGTTCGTCTACGTTTGGTGTTTGTTTCATTTACAGCATATAAACAAGATAAAACTAACTTATTTTTTTATTCGACGTTGTATTCTCATATTCCTTGATATCTAAGTAACGGAACCAAGCAAAAACTTCATCTAACATTGCGCTATCATCCGTCGGACAAGATTATCCAGTATGAACGGTGGATTACCAAGGGTACACGCCATTCTCATCTAGGAATTCTCCGTTATGGCGTTTGCCATCCGTCGCATAGCGCACGATAATCGCAGCGCCGGCTTCTTTTGATTTACCGCCTTCGGCATTGCCATTAAGATCTGTTGATGTAAATCCGGGCGTTACTGCAAAGACTTGTGCCCTGCTGTTTTTCACTTCATAAGCCATCGAAAGTGTCATTGTACTGTTGGCCGTTTTGGATGAATTATAGTCGAAGGCGTTTAAAGTAAATTCCGCATTTTGCATATGGTCCAGAGAAGCCATGTCGGTTGATACATTAATGATTGTGCCTTCATTATCTTTGATTAACGGGAACAATCGCTGATTCAAACGGAAGGTGCCGAAAAAGTTCACTTCGAAGGCATTCCGCAGATCTTCCTCTTTTGTATCCGTGAAGGAATGAGAGAAAGCACCAGGCATACCCGCGTTATTGATCAGAAGGTTTATCTCGGGATAAGTCTTATGAATTGTTTCGGCTGCCTGCTCGATGCTCTTCAAGTCGTTCATGTCGATCTGTACAAATTCTACGTCTAATCCTCTGGAAGTTAACTCGGAAACAGCTACTTCCCCCCGTTCGACACTACGAGCGCCAAGAATAACTTTCCAGCCCGCTTCACCCAACTGCTTGACGATTTCATATCCAATTCCTTTATTTGCTCCGGTTACAAAAACAGTTTTTTTCATGCGAATCCTTCTTTCCATAATTTGATTTATATTTAACAATGTTTAAGTTACTATGCTACACTTAGTGTAGGTCAAATTATTTTTATAAAAGGGGGAATTATCATGTTAACGATTGGAGAAGTAGCGAAAAAAGTTGAGATCTCCATTGGAGCGATCCGCTTTTATGAAAGAAAAGGACTGCTGAAACCTGCTGCACGAAATGAGCAGAATAACCGTCTTTATTTGGAGGAGGATCTGAACTGGCTGGTTTTTATCAAATGTCTTCGTGAAACCGGGATGAGTGTGGAAGACATCAAAAAGTATTATGATCAGGTCAATGAAGGAACCTCCACGCTGAAGGAAAGAACCAAACTGATTGAGGATCAAAAGCAAAAGTTGCTGAATGATATCGAGGAGAAAAAAGCGCAGCTTGTTCATTTGGATAACAAACTGGAGCGCTATTATCGCGGAGAAAATTATTAATACAATCCTTGTCCTATAAATTGAATGACAGAAAAAATCAGGCAGCCAGCAATAACTGTCTAACCTGATCCGAAATTTTCATATTATAGCTATTTTCAATGAGGATAAACGTTCAATCAAAAATGACCTTTGCCCTTACACAGTTGATAATGGTTATAGGATTCATTCTCGATCTCGATCAAATTTAACCGTTCAAAATTACATTTCTGTATCACCTTATTGGATGCTTGATTGGTAGTCAAAGCGATGGCATTTAATACTTCCACGTTTGTATATTCAAATAAATAATCTGTCATTCCTTTGAGCGCCTGCGTTGTGTAACCACGATTTCTGAAATGCTTCGAAATACCGTACATAATCTCCCGATTGGGTGCTGGCAGTTCGTCCTTGATCCCTGAGCAGCACCATCCGATAAACTCATCATTTTCTTTGAGTACGATAGCCATACGTAAACATAACTCTCCGATATCCCCTCCCGCCACTACAGCTTGTTTAAAACGCTGATTCTCAGGGATTTCATATTCGGTGAGCCACAGGGTCCTATCTTCAATCGTAGCGTTCCATCCAGGTAGGAATTCATACACCTCAGGTTGCCACGTAATTTCTTGCAGTTTCTTCAAATCCTCGAGTCGATACTCACGTAAATAAATATCCTTGCAATTGATGATTAATTCATCGGTTAGTATGGGTTGGTTCATAGTTCCTCCTACTACACACTTAATTTCAGCTTATTAGCTTTACTTCAAACAAGCCCCTCTTTTTCCATAAACTCATCTTTGGTCAATCCAAAGAGGATCAGATCTTGGTATTTTCCATCCATATAGATCACCTGGCGACGCACACCTTCCTGAACACATCCAAGTTTTCTCATCATTGCTACGGAAGGTTCATTTCCTTGGAGTACATAATCATTAAATTTGTTGAGCCTGCGCTCGAAGAAGGCATAGTTCAGCAAGATTCGAACGGCTCTGGTTCCGTATCCTTTTCCTCGATGATCCCTGTCAATTTGAATGCCAATGCTAAAGGTACCGTTCCTTTCATCAATGCTGTTCAGATTCACACCTCCGACATTTTCACCATCCATATTTACAATTGTAAACATGATCCTTCCTTTGGTTAAAGAAAAATCAGAGAAGTTTTCCGTGAAACTCTTCGCTTCAACATGGGTTGGCGGCAACTCTACTGCACACTCCAATAACCGACGGGCAGGTGTATCAAAGCGGTTATAATAATGATCCTCCCAATCTTCTTCACGCAAAGCACGTAGTCTGATCTTATCATCCTGCCAGAAATACTGACTATAATCGATCTCTCTCATTCCAAGTCCCCCCGCATATTCAACCAAATTTTTACTTCGATTTATAAATATAATAACCCATATTGTGGAATTGGAGGAGATTTGTTTTCATTAAACACAACGAAAATAACCCCCGAACAGGAAAAACCTGTTGGAGGCTACGCTCTATTTTATATCAAAATCTCATTACGATTCTTCCGTATATTGAGGCTTGGATACGTTATCCGGAACCGTTTCGTCAAAAACATCCTGACCTGGATAATCCCGTACGTCTCCCTCGTGAAGCTCATGATTTTCATAATCAAAACGATGTGCAGACCGCTGGTCCACCCGCCACGGAGAACTTTTCCCAAGAGACTCGGATAACAGAGATGAACCGTAAGGACCCTCCGGGAATTCTTCGAGTGTGATATCGTTTCGCTGCGACTCCACCGTAGACACATCGGTATATTCTTGCCGATCTTCACGCAAAAACTTATCTTTCATCGTTTATCCCTCCTGATCCACTTCAGATGACCAACGTCCACTTATTGTGAGCGAGGACAAACGCATTTATGCATGACCTTTGGAAAACACTGCGTTTAGGTTTTGATCCATTACCGGATCCATCACGATCATTATCGCCATCACAGTTAGCGAATCCATATTAAAAGTACAAAAGCAATGAGGCCAGCCATGCTAATCCAGGTATCGCGTTTGGACCATACCAATAACGATGAACGTCCTCCGAGCGTAGAGTGCTCTCTAACTTTACGCATTTCCATCGCAATGGTCATATCCTCTGCACGTTGGAACAGTGCCATCAACAAGGGAATCACCATCGGACCCAGGTCACGAATTCGAACGGTATTTGGTCTTAAAGCTGCCTTTCCACGTGCCCGCACGATCAGTGAGAATCGCTGCCACTCACTCCAGATCATCGGGATAAACCGAAAGATTAACGATACAGCAAGTGCAAACGAAGCTACGGGCAGCCTGATTTTTTTACCGATACCGAGTACCCAGTTAAGCCCTTCTACCATTCGCCCATAAGGTGTCGTCAACGAAAACCAAAGGCTTGCCAATGTGACGATAAACAAACGATACACATTCAGCAAAGTGCCCTCCGCCTGCATCAGGGAAAAGCCAAAGTGCAGACCTCCTCCCTCTGTTGAAAGAGTTGTCCCAGATAACGCCGATGATATGATGAAAAAGAATAATAATGGCTTCATTAACTTCATACATCCAGCCAAAGTCTGACGCGGGAGCACGGCAAGTGCTGCTACTACCGGCACCAGTGTTAACGTCAATCCCAGCCATCGCTGTTGAAGCATAGCTGCGGTGACCAGCAAAATATACAAAATCCATTTCAAACGCGGGTCCATAACGCCATATAATCCGCCTGAATGAGTCAATGTGTTCGGAAGAAGCTTCGGATCATCTTCCGTTTTAATGGACGACAGCATCAGTGCTTCTTTTTCATCCTTCATTGCATCGCTCTTGACTTCCATCATTACCGTCCCTGATGTTTCTATCGACTCGTTCTGAATCCCCACCTCAATTAACGTAGACTGAACAATGCAGTCAGCCATCTCTTCTGGCGTCATCGCGGTTAAAGGCAGCTGAAGACCCGCTGCTCTTAACTGCTGTGCCAGTCTCATCGATGGTGGCAGTCCGATCCCTGTCTGCTCCAGCAGTTCAGGTCTTTTGTGAAGTTCTATCGGCGTAAGATCGGCGATTAGACGGCCTTCCTGCAACAACAATACTCGATCCGCACAAGGCAAGAATGTATCCAGATCATGGGTTGCTACCACGCCCCCACCACCTGCCAGACGATGTTGCGCCAATACATCCAGCAAAAGCCCGACACTTTGCGCTTCCAACCCGGCGCTTGGCTCATCCAGCAGAAGCCAGTGTGGATTGGTCACACTTCCGAGAGCAAGTCCAAGCCTGCGCTTCTCTCCCCCACTTAGAGCAAATGGCGACCTGTCCAGATGAAAACGTCGGTCCAACTCCGAGGAAACTGGCGGGTCCCATTGGTTCAGTGCTTTTGTAATCTGCTCTTGTTGCTGTTTCTCTGAAAGTCGATAGGGACGCAGAGAATATGTGAATTCACGCTGAATACTTCGCGCAAACAGTTGTTGTTCCGGAAATTGAAACAATAGTCCCATTTGCAATAAAATCGACTGCGGCACTTTTCCTTCTTTCCAGAAAGGTGTGCCATCCAATGTGATACTTCCTGCATCGGGAGGTCTCAGACCAGCCAACGTCTGTAGTAGAGTCGTTTTTCCTGAACCCGTACAGCCCAGCAACAACGTGATTTCCCCGCTGTTCAATTGCACTGTCACATCTTCAAGCAGAGCACGTTTACTCGATTCCGATGCTCCTATACGTATATTGCTTAGCTCAATCTCCAACGTGCGACCTCCTTGGCCAGTTGCTCAGGTCGCAGTGGCATGGCTTCTGGCATCATACCTTTTTGCTTGAGCAATAACGCAGTTTTTACAGTAAAAGGGGAGTCCAATCCTAACCGTTCACAGGGAGATAGCTGTACATTTTCCCGAGTAGCCTTCTCATTCAGCTCTGTTTCATAGTAAAAGGACTCCGGCTCCCCGTTGTACACACAACGTCCCCTCTCCATAGCAATGATTCGATCACACAGGGTTGCTTCCTCCAGATGGTGCGTAATCCAGATCACCGTTGTCCCCCGCTGGGTAATCTTCTGAACGATGGCCTCGATGCGGTCTCTTGCTCCTGGATCAAGCATGGCTGTTGGCTCATCCAGAATCAATATATCCGGTTTGGCCGCGAGTGCTACCGCAATGTTAAGCAGTTGTTTCTGTCCACCCGATAACTGTGAGATGGCCATATCCGGGGGATATTGAAGTCCTACGGTATGTAATGCGTCCTGCCTCTGCTCCAATTGTTCTTCTACAGTATTCATTAATGGTGACAATGCATAATGAAATTCCTCTTCAATGGTATCACCCAGTACCTGTGCATCAGGTTGCTGTAATACCCCCCGAACGGTAAGTTCATCCGAGATATCCCGTACGCCTCCCGATAGTGGAATGAAACCGATCAGTAGTCCAGCAAGTGTGCTTTTTCCACTACCATTCGCCCCTACTATACTAATCCATTCGCCTTGGTGCAGCGTAAGCGAAACCCCATCCAGCGCTTTCCTCACCTGACTACCTTCGGAAGCATAATGCACTCGAACATCTTCTAATGTAATTATAGGCAGGTTGCCTTGCATCGTAAATTAGTCCTTTCCCTTTCTATTGTTATGTGGTACGATCCTAATCGTTAACCACATTTATATAATTGGTTAACAATCATATTACCAAAATGGAGAGGATTGTTCAAACATGAAATTATCTTTGCGAGGCATTGTATTCAGCGCACTTATGGCCGCAATTTTAGTACTTTTTGGTTACATAAGTATTCCCATTGGCTTCTCCCCTGTACCGATAACATTACAAACTTTGGCTGTCATGCTGGCCGGAGGATTACTTGGTCCACTCTATGGTTTTCTAAGTGTCACGATCGTTGTTCTGCTCACCGCTCTTGGATTCCCCTTGCTACACGGGACCGGAGGACTTGCAGTACTGCTTGGACCTACCGGAGGATATGTGATGATGTGGCCGATCTCCGCATTATTGATTGGACTGCTGCTTGCACGAATCAACATCAAAGGTGTAACAGGATTCATTCTCGCTTTTGTTGTATTTGAACTATTTGGCTCACTGCTCTTGTATATATCGGGTGTCCCTTGGCTTGCCTATGCATACAAAATGTCCTTACCCGAGGCCATGATTCAAGGATTCTATCCTTACATTATTGGTGATCTGATCAAAGCTGTATTTGCTGCCATCATCATTGCGCCCGTGCGCATGGTTTTCCCACCTCAACGCCTCACAGGTAACATGCATTCCACGGTTATAAAAGCGGATTCTTAATAGAAGCTACATAAGGTAACTAATCTGCCTATCTTTGAAAACGACGAAACCGCCAAAATCACTTTGGCGGTTTTCGTTACTTCTTTTCCTCTAAGATTGTTCTGTCATCGGAGTGATCCGTGTAAATCTTCTTTAGTTCAACTTATATATTCACCTGAATTAATTGACGCTCTGTAATCTGAAATTGTTGATCCGCTGTATTTTCAATAAACCTCTGATCATGAGATACATACAGAATCGTTCCTTCATATGCCTTAATAAAACGCTCCAACGCTTCCAATGCATGCATATCAAGAAAATTTGTCGGTTCATCCAACAATAGAATGTTATATTGTCCAAGAAACAAGTGACATAATTGAAGACGAATCGCTTCCCCTCCACTTAATGTCCCAACATTCTTGAGCAAGTCATTCCCTGTAAACTGCATTGCATGCAATGCACTTCTCAGCTCTGATTCCTCATATTCCGAACGATTCTTCAGGAATTGTAATACGGTCTCTTTTGTCGTGAAACGATAGCTCATTTGCTGAAAATAACCGAGCTTTGCTTTTGGAGACATTATGATCTGATCTCCGACATGGAAAACATGGTTAAGCAATGTACTTTTCCCACAGCCATTGGCTCCGGTTATCGCTATTTTTTGTTTTAATGGAACCTGAAAACTCACATCCTCCAGCAATACGTTACCTTCCACTTCAAGTTTAAGGCGATCTGCCATAATCGGAAATCGGTTGTGCAGCTCCAGTGTCTTTGGCTGACGGAAGATCATAGGCCGATCCTCTTGCACTGCTTCTACCTCGTGAAGTTGTTGCATCCGCTGTTCAATCGCTTTGGCTGCGCGGTGCACCGCTTTTTGACTGGTGCCTTTGGATTTTGTTTCAACCATACGGTTTGTTTTTGCCTTGGATTCTTTTTTGGACATGCTTCCGGCCTGCGTTATTTTCTCGGCTTTCTTCATCTTTTCCCTGGCGGCCAGCTCCAATCGTCTTTTCTCCTTCGAGAACTGTTCATGGGCCTGGTTTTGCTGTTCACGCTCCAGCCTCTTCTGTGCCTGATAATCACTATAGTTGCCGGAATATACGCGAACCTCACCTTGATGGATTTCCCAGATCGTGGTCACCAGTTCATCCAGAACCGCACGATCATGACTGATCAGTACGATTGCCCCATAGTAATAACGCAATTCATCCAGCAAAAATGTAATGCCCTCTTGATCCAGGTGTGTTGTTGGTTCATCCAGTAACAGTACTTCATGATAATGAGTGAACATTTGAGCCAGTTTTAGACGGGTCTGTTCTCCGCCACTCCATGGTTGATCGTGTTGAGGTATGGCTAATTTACTGAGTAAAGCCCCGTCAACTTCAATACTTTCGTTAGACTGGGGTGGTTCCACTTGTTCCAAATAACCAAACTCTGCAAAACGTTTTACCTTTCCGGCTGTTGGCTGGATCTGCCCCGCAATGATTTTCAACAGTGTACTTTTACCCTGACCATTACCACCCACTACACCAATGCGATCCAGTTGATGCACAGCCAGTCGCTCAATGTTCAGGATTACTTTATCCATATAGGTCATCTCAACCTGTTCTAATTCAAAACATATCTTTTCCATATTCGCTACCTCCGAAATAAGATTTATTTCGTATCGATAGCGAAGCAAGCTTCTATCGATACGAGCTGATCGTGCCAGCTCGTATCAATAGAACAGTAACGTCATCATGGCGGTTACCTCCAGTAGTCTGTATTGAGCGCCTTTAACTTAATTATTTACCTGATTAAGATAATCAGAAGAAAAAACAAAGAATCACAGGCCACGGCCTGTGATTCAACGTAAACGGGAAAGCGAGTATAACACTTATTTTAAGGTCAGGATGATTGAAAATGACAGACTGGTCCCGTTTACTCTGAACCAATGGTCAGAGCCTTTGAACGTATTCAATTACCGATTCAAAGGAAGGAAACGCAGTCTCATCGCATGTGTCATGTTCAATAATCCACCTTTCATTATCTTGTATAGATGTACAATTCTAATTATAATTTTCCAATTCCACCATGTCAACGGAACGATGAAAACACGGCACCATCAGATTAGTACATCAATCTACTTTTGTTCCTGGCCATTACCGCTACTTAATTTTAATAGAAGCTCTTGGCTACTAACCTGACCTGTAGCCTGTGGAATCACTTCTTCGTAGTTGGCTGAGTTGGTTACTATAATTGGCGTTACCGTGTGATAACCAGCGGCCTTAATCTGTGCAATATCGAACTCAAGCAACAGATCTCCCGCTTGGACCCGATCGCCTTCTTTGATATGGGAAACAAAATGCTGCCCATCCAATTTAACAGTATCAACTCCCACGTGAACCAATATTTCAGCACCGGTGTCTGATACTACAGCCAAGGCATGTTTTTTCTTAAATGCAACGGTAACTGTACCATCAAAAGGCGCTACGACTCTGCCCACAGCTGGCTCAATCGCAATCCCTTTACCCATTGCTCCTGATGCAAAGGCCGGATCTGGAACTTCCGACAATTCCACAATCGTTCCTTCGATTGGGCTGAATACAACTTCGTCTGAAGCATTCATTGTACGGGCAGGTTGCTGGGCGGATGACGTAGATTCAGTTATTGTTTCTTCTTCAACCGGATCTTTGAAGCCCATGATGTACGTCAGTACAGCCGAAACAACAAAGGATACTACGATACCCAGAATCAATCCAGGGAAGCCTTGTCCACCTGGCCCGTAGAAGATTGGCAAGGTCAGCAGTCCCGGTGCACCGGATGCAAATGCCAATGTGCCCGCTTGACCAATGATAGCTCCACCAACTGCACCACCGATAACTCCTGCAATGAATGGACGTTTCAGTGGTAATGTTACCCCATAGATGGCCGGTTCAGTAATACCGAACAAAGCCGTCAATGTGGATGATCCCGCTAATGTTTTCAGTTTTTTGTTCTTGGTTTTCAGCATAACCCCAAAAGCAGCACCCGTTTGAGCAAAGATTGAAGCTGTCGCAGCTGGTTTAACCCCATCCTGTCCATACACTGCAACGTTGTTGATAAATACCGGAATAAGACCCCAGTGTATTCCGAAGATAACGAGCAGCTGCCAGCTTGCACCCATAACGGCTCCTGCGAGCAATGGACTGAATCCAAATGCGGCAACGAGTCCAGCTGCAATTGCATTACCAACGTAGACACCAAATGGTCCGAATACCAACAGTGTCAGTGGTACCATAATCACTAGCAAAAACAATGGCGTAACAAAGTTTTTCACACTATCGTGAAGTGACTTATTAAAGAACTTCTCCAACTTGCTCATGACAATGACAGCTAAAATGATAGGAATAACCGTCGATGAATAGTTCATCAATATGACAGGGATACCCAAGAAATCCGTAGGTGTTCCCTCTGATTTTAACGTGACGATGGATGGATAGATCAGTGCTCCTGCAATCGTCATCGCTACAAACATATTTCCCTGGAATTTACGTGCTGTTGTAACCGCTAACAACAGAGGCAGGAAGTAGAAGAGACTATCTGCTGCTGCATACAGGATTGTATATGTTGTTTCTGTCGTTTCCAGCCATCCAATATTGCTCGCAATCAACAATAACCCTTTTAGAATACCGGCTCCCGCCATAACACCCAGAAGTGGCGCAAAGATGCTGGATATGATATCGATAATCCCCCCGAGCCCTTTGGCTGCTTTGCGAGGTTTTTCTTTATCTGACGAATCGTCCAGAATGTTACTGATCTGTCCAATGGCACTATAGACTTCAGGCACCTTGTTACCAACAACAACCTGGAACTGTCCTCCATTTTCTTTGACTGCGATGATGCCTTCTGTTTTCTCTAGTTTGGCTTTGTCTGCCTTGGCATCGTCCTTCAATACAAACCGTAACCGTGTTGCACAATGAACCAGCGATTCCACATTTTTCTCACCGCCGACCAGTTCTACAATCTCTTTGGCCAGTTTCTCTTGACTCATGATCTGCACCCCCACTTTTTCTCAAACAGGCCCTTTACCGATTTTTTTGCACGCAAAAAACCTAAGCCTTGAGCAAGGGGACACAATGGTCCTGACCTTCTCATGACTTAGGTTTTGCCTGCATAACCAGTAACAATCCCAGTTAAATCGTATTCAATTCCTGTTAATCACATATTATTATAATAAAACCATTTTTGTCAACATTTAAATATTATCGATTAACCACTCGTTCGATATGAACCGTCAGATACAATTTTTCTTCATTGGTCAGCTCATGGTTGTACTCTTTTTTGACAAACATCTCAATTTTCTCCGTACATGCTGCCGCATCAGGATGCTTCTCCTTAATCATGTCATAGAAATGATCATAGTTGTTGTCGTAATGCGTACCGCTGAGCACACGCTGGGAGAAGAACTTCAGATGTGTGATAAAGCGAAAATAACTGAGGGAGTCCTCATCAAATTCCATTTTGAAATGATATTTCGCTATATTAATAATCTGCTGGATAAACTTCGTAATATTCATCGTTGTGATAACTTCTTCGTTCATCTCTGCGTTGACAATATGAAGGGCAATAAAAGCGGCTTCATCGGGCGGAAGCTCAATATTCATGCGGGTATTGATCTGTTCCAGCGTCTTCAGGCCCAGTTCGAATTCGGGCTTGTACAACTGTTTGATCTCCCACATTAATGCGTTCTTGATCTCCACGCCTTCCCGATAACGTTCGATGGCGAAGTTAATATGATCCGTAAGGGATACATAGATGTTCTCATTCAGCTTTCGGCCCAGATTCTCACGCGCATACGTGATGATCTCTTCCACAATTTCAATCAGTTCCATCGGAACTTCGCGCAGCAGCATTTTGAAATTATCGGACGTCTGTTTGTTTTTCAATGCAAATACTTTCTGGATGCGGGTCTCGTCTACTTTATCCCCCGGCTTTTTCTTAAAGGCAATCCCACGTCCCATCACCACAAGCTCTGCTCCATCCGCCTGATAGATGCTAATGACGTTATTGTTGATAACCTTTGCTATTTTCACTTCAATCCCCCCGTCACGTTCCACTCTCTTGGCAGTTATACATCGTCTTTTGGGCATACAAAAAAAACCTGAAGCATCACAAAATAAACAAGACATGGTGGTCTGCTTTTTTCGGTGCTTAGGTTTTGCCTACTTCGAGTAGTAACAATCCCAGAAACGATATAATTGCGTCAAGTATAGCGCGAACCTGACTATATGTCAACGCTTTCAAGGTGGGGACAATCGGAAGTCCCATGGTTATATAAATTGAACTAGAGAATATTTACACTTGCTACTCCGATGACAGAACAACCTTCCGATCACTGTTATCCCCAGCTTTTTTCTGTCCTCTCCGTTTTGTGTAAATGTTTAGTTCAATTTATATAGATGAAACTTCCGATGTTTTATTGCCGTACAAGACCATTTTAATTCAGAAAAATATAAACTACTCCTCACCCAAGTTTGTTCCGTTGGATTCGATCACATTTTTGTACCACTCAAAACTCTTCTTCTTCAGCCGTGTCAGCTCACCTTGACCTTCATTATTACGATCCACGTAAATGTAGCCATAACGTTTTCTCATCTCACCTGAGGAAGCACTCACAATATCAATAGGTCCCCAGCTGGTGTAACCAATGATGTTCACCCCATCCTGAATAGCCTCACCCATTTCAGCTACATGCCGTTTCAAGTAATCAATCCGGTATGCATCATCCACTTCACCTTCCCGTGTAACCACGTCATTGGCACCAAATCCATTCTCAACAACAAACAGCGGCTTCTGATAACGATCATGTAGTTGATTGGCAGTAATACGGAATCCTTTGGGATCAATCGTCCAGCCCCACTCGGATTTCGCCAGATATGGATTGGCTACCGAGCCAAATACATTACCGCTGGTCATATTTTTGGTAACTTCCGGATCGGTACTGGTTGTACGACTTGAATAATAGCTGAACCCGATATAATCTACGGTATGATTCTTCAAGATTTCCGCATCACCCGGCTGCATAACAATGTTCAACCCGTGATCTTTGAAGAAACGTTTGGCGTAACCCGGATATTCCCCACGTGACTGCACATCAATGAAGAAATAGGACTCTCTATCTTTTTCCATGCCCTGGAACACATCTTCCGGATTACAAGTATACGGATAGAAGCTTCCTGCGGCGAGCATGCACCCAATCATGGCACCAGGAATAATCTCATGACATGCCTTGACTGCCAATGCACTTGCAACCAGTTGATGGTGAGCAGCCTGATATTGAATTTCCTTGATGTTATCCCCTTCATTGAACGCCAGCCCCGCCCCAAGGAACGGAAGATGTAACAGCATGTTGATCTCATTAAATGTCATCCAGTATTTCACCTTGTCTTTGTATCGAGTGAATACCGTTGTAGCGTAAGTTTCGAATAGCGTCACCAGTTCACGACTTCTCCAGCTGCCATACTTCTCGATCAGGTATACAGGCACATCGAAGTGAGCCAATGTAACCACAGGTTCAATGCCGTTTTTCAACAATTCATCAAACAGGTTATCATAAAATTGCAATCCGGCTTCATTTGGCTGTGCATCTTCTCCTGTTGGGAAAATCCGTGCCCAGGCAATGGAGACACGCAGTGCTTTGAACCCCATTTCGGCAAATAAAGCAATGTCTTCAGGGTAACGGTGATAGAAGTCAATCGCTTCGTGTGAAGGATAGAACTCGGTAGCAAGCGGCGTAAAAGCCGGAACATGACCTTTCATAATACTTCTACGGTTCTCTCCTGTTGGCAGCAAGTCAACGATACTCAGTCCTTTGCCGTCTTCCAGATACGCGCCCTCCGCCTGATTCGCAGCAATGGCTCCACCCCATAGAAAATCTTCAGGAAATTTAAAATTCGTCATCATCATTCTCCTTCCAAGTATGTAGTTCAGTTATCCGCTCAAATCACGAGAAAATTATAGAGACAAAATATTTAAGTTGAACCACACAATTACACATAAACTAAGAGGACAGAAAAAATCTGGAGAAGCGAAGCTAAAAGCTTTCAATGGAAAGCTACTTCGTAAGCATAAACTCGCCTTTATCACCGGATTTCCCCTTTAAAAAGGGATTCGAAAAATCTGGGGATAACGACGATTGGAAGATTGTTCTGGCCGCGCAGTCGCCCCGTGTAAAATCGTTTGTTCAACTTAAATAGAAAAAACCCGAACCAGCCTGGGTACACGATTACGTGTAAACAAGCCAGCTCAGGTTATGCCCATATCGGTAACATTCCCAGATCATGATTATGCGGATTGGATAAAACTTTAGCAAGAATCAGAACAGTTGTCAACTTCTTGAAACCGGTTTAGCTTCGGATTGCCCGCTACGATATTTGATAGAACGCAGCACATGTGCCGCCAAAAATCATCTGCTGATCTGATATAGGTAGGGCATTAATATGACTCATAATGAGATCGTATACTTCAGAATACGTAGCTGAAACGTTGCTCACGGGCCAGTCGGACCCGAACATTAACCGTTCCGCACCAAAGGCTTCTATGGCGATATTCAGATAGGCTGTAAAGTCCTTTGGAGTCCAATTTGCCCAATCTGCTTCCGTCACCATCCCTGAAAGTTTACAGTACGCATTAGGTTGTGCGGCCATTGACTCAAGTGCTTCTTTCCAGGGTGAGATTATACCTGATTTTATGTCGGGTTTGGCTAGATGATCAAGGACAAATCGCTGCTCAGGAAACGTCTTAACCAATTCAACGGCATAAGGCAGTTGCTCCTTGGATACCAACAGATCATAGGCCAAATCATACTCTTTTAGCAATGCAATACCGCGCTGAAAGTCTTCTCTTAATACATAATCCAGATCAGGTTCATCTTGTATGACATGACGTACGCCCTTCAGATATGGATTGGACGCGAACAGTTCAAGCTGATTCCGAACTTCATCCGAACAAAGATCCACCCATCCGACAACACCTTTGATACATTCATGCCGATCTGCCAGCTGCAGAAGCCACTCGGTTTCTGTCAGTGATTGTCTGGCTTGTACCGCAATACATCCATCCAGTCCTGATTGGACCAATAAAGGTTCAAGATCTTCCGGAAGAAAAGATTGACGAATGGTTTTCATCTCTTCGCCAATCCATCCGTACTCGGCGACATTGTATTCCCAGAAATGTTGATGTGCATCCAGCTTCATATTAGATCCCTCCCAGGGTATATAAATCTAATTATCATTAAAAGCAACCATATGGTTTTCATTTCCAATGAAATAAACGCTCACTACACAATCTATTCATATGACAAAATCACTGATTTTTACATGATTTTTATGCCAATTGTGCAGGTATTGTCCAATATTAAATCATGATATAGTAAATTACGAAAACGCTTTCAAAGCATAAATCGGTGGTGATTCCAGTATTAAACAAGTGAATTTTTGTTTGCGTTGAGCTCTATTTTCACCCTGCTTAACCGCTATTCACGTTCAACCATTCTCTATTCGAAGGAGACTATATTAATGAAAAAAAACCGCAAATCAGTCCTTTCTCTTACGCTTGTGACTGCCATGATTCTATCTCTATTCTCCTCCGCTATGGCTTCAGCTGCAACTGACAACAGCGAACAGGCCAGTGCATCACCCGCTCCAAGCAAAATGCAGACCTACGTAAACGCCATGGAGCCTGGCTGGAATCTGGGTAACTCTCTGGACGCCGTTGGTGAGGATGAGACAGCCTGGGGCAACCCGCGCATTACAAAGGAACTAATTCAATCGATCGCAGCTGAGGGCTACAACAGTATCCGTATTCCTGTGACCTGGGAAGCCCACATCGGTGACGCACCCGACTACATAATTGATTCCGCTTACATGAACCGGGTTCAAGAAGTGGTAAACTGGGCGCTTGATGCCGATCTCTATGTCATGATCAATCTTCACCATGATTCCTGGCGCTGGATCAGTTACATGGAGAAAGACCATGACAACGTGCTTGCACGTTATAACGCTGCTTGGACTCAGATTGCGGACAAATTCAAAGATGCATCCGATAAACTCATGTTCGAAAGTGTTAACGAACCACGTTTCTCTGAAGGCGGCACAACAGATGCAGCGATTGGATACCGCATGCTGGACGAGTTGAATACTTCTTTTCACAAGATCGTAAGAACTTCGGATGGAAACAACGAGACACGTCCACTTGTGCTTCCAACGATGCATACTTCTTCCGCTCAACCTGATCTGGATGAACTGAATAAGACCATTCAAAAATTGAATGACAGCAATATTATTGCAACCGTTCACTACTACGGGTTCTGGCCATTCAGTGTGAACATCGCAGGTTACACCAAGTATAACGAGGAAGTACAGAAGGACGTTACCGACACATTCGATCGGGTATACAATGCTTTTACAGCGAAAGGCATTCCGGTTATCGTTGGTGAGTATGGCTTGCTTGGTTTTGACCAGCACACAGGTGTCATTGAGCAAGGCGAAAAGCTGAAATTCTTCGAATTTGTTGGACAATATCTGCGTCAAAAACAGATGACAACGATGTTGTGGGATAACGGACAACACTTCGGACGCACAAGCTTTACTTGGTCTGATCAGGAATTATTTGATACCATGAAAGCCAGTTGGACAGGTCGCTCATCCACAGCCGAAACGGACCTCGTATATCTTAAACAAAATGAAGCTATTCAAGATAAGAAAGTAAAACTCAATCTGAATGGGAACAAATTCAATTCCTTGAAAAATGGCAATACGCCTCTTGTCAGAGGTAAAGACTATACGATCAAAAAAGATGTACTTACGTTAAAATCCAATCTGTTAACCAAATTGACAGCCTCTGGTGACTTGGGCGTAACTGCCACACTAACAGCTGGATTCAACCAAGGTGCTGACTGGAATTTCAATATCATTAAATATGACACACCTAAGTTGAACGATGCAACAGGTACAACCAGTGCCTTTGCCATTCCGACTACGTTTAACGGCAATCAGCTGGCCACGATGGAAGCAACATATGCAAACGGAGAGAACGCCGGTCCACAGAACTGGACTTCGTTCAAAGAATTCTCCTACACATTTAGCCCAGATTACGAAGGTAATGTGATTGAGCTGAAACCTAACTTCTTCAATGAAACCAATGATGGTGAAGTCACGCTTAAATTCCATTTCTGGAACGGAGATGTGCTGACGTACAAAATCACGAAAAATGGAACCAGCATTGTTGGCGTAGCTTCCAAATAAGAACTCATCTAACGTTCTGTTCAGAGCTTTAAGCTCTGGCAGAACGTTTTGTTTTTGTTTCACAATTGATCGAATAACGTACAAGTGCCCCTTCATACCTTTACACTAACTAGGATTGAGGGGGAAATGTCATGTTTAAACGTGTAGACCGTCTTGCTATCGAACTACCCATATCCAGTAATCCTGACCCTAATGGAGCTAGTGCAGTTCAGGAGTTGCTTGGTGGTAAGTTCGGGGAAATGTCAACATTAAATAACTATATGTTTCAGTCATTCAATTTCAGAGGCAGATCCAAGCTGCGTCCTTTTTATGACATTGTTGCAAGTATTACCGCGGAGGAATTCGGCCATGTCGAACTTGTCGCCAATACGATTAACCTCATGCTTGAAGGTTCGACATCACCAGGCGCTCCGGACTCTACCCCGCTACGTGTAGGCAAAGACGCACGGATGACTTCACATTTTATTGAATCGGCTCAGACAGCGCTCCCTTACGACTCCATGGGAAGACCCTGGAATGGTTCGTATGTCGTGAGCAGTGGCAATCTGATCTTCGATCTGTTGCATAATTTCTTTCTTGAATGCGGAGCCAGAACTCACAAAATGAGAGTCTACGAAATGACGGATAACAAGACAGCCCGAGAAATGACTGGTTATCTGCTTGTACGTGGGGGTGTGCACGTCCTTGCGTATGCCAAGGCATTGGAAATTGCAACGGGTGTGGATGTAACGAAGATGTTCCCTATTCCTCGACTGGATAACAAAGCTTTTGAAACGACAAGAAAATGGGAAGCCATGGGCGAGCACCGCAGACTGTACACGTTTAGTGACAAGGATTATCAGGGCATTGCCCAGATCTGGAAAGGAGTACATCCAACCGATGGTGGTAAACTGGAGGCTTTTGCCGGCTTGCCAGGTTATGGAGGGCCAGTGCCTGAGCTACCTGATCTGCCGGAAGAATTTGCGCCAGGAATATCCGCGGAAGATCTAATGCAGATTGCCGAGCGACTGAAACGTCACGCTGGTCTGTAAGATAACGATTGACGTTTGTTTTTCATAGGGCGTCGATTGGATAATCGTACACTGGTGTTACCTTTTGTGCTAGAACACTTTGTTCAATTAATTTATTGATGATCTATCTCTTTGATTTCATACGATTGTACACAAAAAAGGGAAACGGGAGAGTTACAACTCTACCATTTCCCTTATAACGTGCCACTATTGTGGTTCAGTAAATTTTACGACCAGTACTGCTTCCCCATTAGCTTGAACATGACCTGTTGACGTCGCTGTAACAGTTGCTATCGCTTCGTTTCCACTTGGGATCAACACAGGTGTAATCACTGGCAGACCCGCAGCCTGAATGACATCCATGTCAAATTCAATCAACAATTGTCCTGCAGTTACATGATCTCCGCTATTCACATGTGCGGTAAAACCGTTTCCTTTTAGTCCAACCGTATTAATTCCGATATGAACCAGCATCTGTACACCTGTTTCATGCTCCAGAATCACCGCATGTTTACTCTTGTTCATGACATGTGCGATGACACCGTCAAACGGTGCATACACCTTACCTTCTGATGGCTCGATGGCAATGCCCTCACCCATGTGTTTTTCCGAGAACGCCGGGTCAGGAACCTGCTCCAGAGCAACGACGGTACCGTTCATTGGCGAAGCGATTTCGAGAAAATCTACCTTAGGACGATTACTTGTAACAGCATCGGTAACTGAATTAATACGCGGATTAGAATCCACTGCATTAACTTCACCTGATGTTACTCCACTGTTGTCATGGCTCACCGATTCTTCTGCAATCGGTTGATCCTTATATCCAAAGAACCAGGTAAGTGCAAATGCAATCGCCATGGCAACTACGTTGGACAAGATATACAACGGCAGTTGGCTGTTCAGATAGAGCAGTGTACCGGGAATAACCGTTACAGCCATGCCTGTACCTTGCAGATGGAACAGGGAAGCGATGAAACCACCCACACCACCACCAACCAGTCCCATAATAAATGGTTTCATATAACGCAAGTTAACTCCAAAGATGGCTGGTTCGGTAATGCCCAGAAATGCGGACAAGGAAGAAGGTAATGCGAGTGCTTTGAGTTTCATATTTTTGGTCTTCAGACCGACTGCGAGACAAGCCGCTCCTTGTGCTGCCATGGCACAGGTAATGATGGCGTTGAACGGATTAAATCCCGTTTTCTCCAGTAGTTGAATCTCCAGGAAATTAAAGATGTGATGCACACCGGTAACGACAATAATCTGATGGAAGAATCCAATGATAATACCTGCGATGCCAAACGGAAGATCCAATACGGCAGTTGTTCCATGCAGCACCCACTCTTCCAGGGAATGGAATACAGGACCAATGGCGAAAAGTCCGAGCGTAATCATAACCGTTAACGTAATAAAAGGAGTCAGAATTAAATCCAGCGCCTCGGGTACCCGTCTTCTTAATACCTTTTCAAACTTGGCTCCAATCAAACCTACAAAGAACGCAGGCAGAACTGATCCTTGATAACCCACGACAGGTATGAAACCGAACATATGCAGCGGCTGTGCTGATCCATCTGCTACCGCGTAAGCATTGGGTAATGCGGGATTGACCAGCATTAGCCCCAGTACGATACCAAGTACCGGACTTCCGCCAAATACGCGGAATGCGGACCACGCTACAAGTGCAGGCAGAAATGCAAATGCCGTATCCGTCAGGATTTGAGTGAACAACAGGAAATTGGCCGAGATATCATCCGGTGTTGCACCCAATAACGCCAGAATTTCATTCTGGGTAAGTAATCCGCGCAATCCCATGAACAGTCCTGTAGCTACCAGAACGGGAATGATGGGTACAAATACATCACCAAACGTGCGGATAGCCCGTTGAAAAGCATTTCCTTCTTTTTTACCCTGACTCTTTACATCATCCTTGGATGTTCCTTCGATTCCCAGCTTCTCAACCTCTTCAAAGATTCGATTCACTGTTCCCGTACCAAAGATAATCTGATATTGACCTGAGTTGAAAAAGGCGCCTTTCACCTTCTCGATGTTCTCGACCGTTTTCTGATCAATCTTTTCTTTATCTTTCACCATGATGCGAAGACGTGTTGCACAATGTGCAAATGATGCGATATTCTCTTTGCCCCCGATGGCATGAATGACTTCCTGGGCAATCCGTTGATTCTCCGACATGTTATCTCATTCCTCTCACGTAATACTTAATAATCCCATTTTGTTGCTTCAAAATCTGCCTTGCCGCCGTGTGCAAAGAAACGAATGTCCACGCTGTCCCGACTTGGGAAAATCCGGCTGGTAAAGACCTCTTCTCCATCGTTCACAAAAATCTCGACCGAAGATGAATCCACGAACAGTTGGAATTTAATCACATCCGCAGTAAGCGTACACCGCCGTACAACGCCATTCTGCTCTGCCAGCTTGGCACCAGACATCGTCCGATCCAAGACAACTTTCTGCTGAATCCGATCATACAGAAGAACCGTTTTCTCCGTTTCACTTGCTCGGAATTCGATGCCGACAATCTCTGCTTCTACATGGCCTATCTCACATATCAGCTCATAGACAGTCCCCTCAAAACCAGTGAAGGATCGGCTCTCATTGTCAATCGTTGCGCGAATATGAGTCCCTTCCTCTTGCTGACGTAATTGGACCATCTCTGCAACCGGTTGTTGAATTAACTTCCCGTCTCGGAGTGACAACTGCCGAGGAATGGTCAAGCAATGAGCCCAACCGTTATCGTCTGTCGGATACGCCAGATTGGGAAGTCCCATCCAACCAACCAGAATACGTCTTCCGTCCGGACCCTGCATGGTTTGCGGAGCATAGAAATCGAATCCACGATCCAACTCCTGAAATTCACCATGTGTGAACTCTCTCGTCTGGAGATTAAGCGGCTCACCAATCAGATAACCGGACTGAAAAATATTCTGATAAAGATCTCCCGCTGCATCTAAGCCTTGCGGGGAAAAGACAAACACCCCTTGCCCGTCTATCTCCATATAATCCGGGCACTCCCACATGTAGCCGAAGGATGTTAATTGTGTACGAATCTCACCGAGAAACTCCCAGTTTTTCAGATCAATTGAGCGATACAGCACCGTACATCCCGTCTCGTCTGTTCTCTGTGCACCAATGACACAATAATACGTATCTCCTTGTTGCCACACCTTGGGATCTCTAAAGTGTTCCGTGTATCCGGCTGGCACAGACGAGATCACGGGATCATTCAGTTTGCTTACTGAACCGCTTTCATCCATAACTGCCAAGCACTGATACGGATGTCTGACCCAAGCCTCATCCCTCGTATTGCCCGTGTACAGCAAGTGCAGCTTGCCGTCTTTTTCAATCGCACTACCGGAATAAGCTCCGTGTGAGTCATACCAGCTATCCGGTTCGATTCCAATCCCGACATTTTCCCAGTTCACCAGATTCTTCGAGCGGGTATGATACCAGTATTTCATGCCATGTTCTGTTCCAAGTGGAAACCACTGATAGAACAGATGATAATAGCCTCGATAATATGCAAAGCCGTTAGGATCATTAAGCAGACCTGTTACAGGCTGAATATGGTAACTCTGTCGCCAAGGACATACAGATATCTGTGCTTCAAGCTTCGCAATCTCTTCAGGCTGCGCTTGCTCAATTCGTCTGTAGCGTTGCTCTCTAGTCATTTTCATAGCTGTTCTCCATTCAAAATGTAGGAACCGGTTCCATTCGACGCAAAAAAATAATTCCATATGGCATTGATGCCTGCCCGTGTTCGCATATCCGTATTGGATATTTACATTGGAACCGGTTCGATGGAATTATCATAAAGGATGTTTTTATAATTTGTCAACGCTTTCTCGAGGAATTAGTTCTACGTCCAATGTTGTTCGTTCCTCCACCGACTCGCCTTTGACCAGACGAATAATGTGATTCGCCGCTACTTTGCCCGCCTGCAAATAATGATATTTCACTGTCGTCAGCGTGGGGTGAATCATCTCCGTAATATCATATCCGCCAAATCCGGTAACGGACAAATCTTGCGGAATGCGGATTTTATTGGAGAACGCAATCTTCATCACACCCAGTGCGATATTATCCGTGGCCCCTACAATGATTGTTGGTGTGATTTCTTTCAGTATGGCTTCAGCGGTAACAATGGCTTCCGACATCTTAAAGCTTGTCTCATAATACTTCACTTCACATCCACCACACTCGGTGATTGCTCGCTGGAACCCTTGTTTACGGTAGATCCCTACCGCCCGATCCTTCTCGCTAACTCCCATATACACGATCTTGCGGTGACCCTGTTCTACGACATATCTGCCCATCTCATAACCTGCCTGGTCATCATTGTGAACCAGACTGTGCAGCTGCTCATGCTGCTGCCCCACCAATAACACCGGAATCCGTATATCCTCAACGGCCTTCAGATGTGCTTCAGTCACTTCAGCAGCCAGCAGAATAATACCCGATACCTTCTGTCGTGCAAAATCATAGATGGCATCAATCTCGCGTTGCATGTCCTGACTCGTATTTGCGATCAGCATCTGATACTGATTACTCCGCAGTTCTTCATCAATTCCGATCAATGTCTGGGATGTTGCAAAAGAATCAAGACGTGGCACAACCGTACCGATAATACTGGTCTTCTTAGCCTTCAGACTCTGTGCAAATGTATTAGGAACATAATTGTATTGTTTGATAATACGCTCAATCTTCTGGCGTGTATCCTCACTAACAGATCCGCCATTCAGGTAGCGAGAGACCGTGCTTTTTGCCACACCTGCCATCTGAGCGATATCAGAAATCGTTTTATTCATAAAGACTCCTCTTATTTCTATTAGCTATATAAATTGAACTCAAGAATATTCACACTTACCACTCCGATGACAGAACAACCTTCCGATCGCTGTTATCCCCAGATGTTTTGATTTACTTTTTCAAAGGTAAACATCCGGAGATAAAGGCGAACGCTCCGCTTCTTTAGGTTCTTTCTGTCCTCTACGTTCTCGTGTGAATATTTAGTTCAATTCATATAGTTTACCTTATATTATACTTCGAATCGCAAACCCATGGCGAATTTGATTCAATTCCATTTATCGCACATCTATTGTACTTTCTCATTCCCGATGTAATAACAAAAGCCCGATATCAATGTGGCGTTCATACAGATGTATGATCCGACATTCATCAGGCTTTTCAACTTTCATATACACGTTTGCACAGGCCACTAGCACAAGAACGCTCCCTATTCCGTTCGGCCTCAGACTTCAATAATAATAGGCAAGATCATAGGTCTTCTTTTGGTTTGAGCGTAAATGTAGTGACCGATCTCGTCTTTCAGCTTTCTTTTGATCACATTCCACTGATTCACGCCAGCACCGGTTAACTCACCCATCCGGTTCAGAACCAGCTCATGAATCTCATGCATGAATTCTTCCGAATCCTTGACGAACACGAACCCTCTGGAGATAATTTCGGGTGACGTGACCATCTGTTTTTCCGTTTTGCTTAGTGTAGTCACAATCACCAACATACCATCGGAAGACAGTTGCCTGCGGTCACGCAGTACAATATTGCCAACATCACCCATGATCAGACCATCTACGAGACTGTTTCCTGATGCAATCTTGGGACCTAGCGAAGCAGTGCCGTCTTTGTACTGGACCATATCCCCATTATTCACGATAAACACATGATCACGCTCTATACCTACGGACTCGGCAAGCAGTCTGTGTTGATACAACATGCGGAACTCACCGTGGATCGGAATCAGATAATCCGGCTTCATCAGGGTTAACATCAGTTTGAGTTCTTCCTGACTGCCGTGTCCGGATACATGCATTCCTGCTGCACCACTTGAACCATATATCACACGTGCTCCGAGAACATACAGGTTATCAATAACATGTGCAAGATTCCTCTCATTCCCTGGAATAGCTCCGGCAGCAATAATAACCGTGTCCCCGGCGTTAATTCTTACATGAGGATGTTTACCGGAAGCCAAACGTGACAATGCTGCCATTGTTTCTCCCTGGCTACCGGTACATAATACAACGACTTGTTCCGGTGGAAACTGATCCGAATCGATAGCTTCAATCAGCAATCCGTCAGGAACTTGCAAATACCCCAATTCACTGGCCACCGATACCACATTCACCATACTTCTGCCCAACAGTGCCAGTTTGCGCCCCGTCTCAAATGCTGCATTCACAATCTGCTGTACCCTGCTGACATTCGACGCAAAGGTGGAGATAAATACTTTTTGTTTGGCACGAATAAAGGCATCCAGAATGTGGTCTCCCACAACACGCTCGGAAGGTGTAAATCCGGGTCTTTCTGCATTCGTACTCTCGGAGAGCAAAATATGGACACCCTGTTTGCCAATCTCGGCCATGCGGTGCAGATCTGGGAAAGGTCCATGTACAGGCGACATATCAAACTTGAAATCTCCGGTATGCACAACATTGCCTGCTGGGGTCTGAAAAAAGATACCAAGACAATCCGGTATACTATGACTGGTTGCGAAAAAGGAAACCTCGATCCCTCCCAGCGTAATGCTGGAATGAGCATCGATCGTATGCAAGTCGGCCTTGCGCAGCAACCCGTGCTCTTTCAGTTTAAGTTCGATCAGCCCACGAGTGAGCCTGGATGCATACACCGGGATGTTCATTTGTTTTAACAAATAGGGAATCCCACCAATGTGATCTTCATGTCCATGGGTAACTACAAGACCCCTGACTTTATCCAGGTTCTCCAGCAGATACGTTACATCTGGAATGATCAGATCAATACCAGGCAATGTCTCATCGGGAAACTTCGAACCACAGTCAATCACGATGATGTCCTGATTGTACTGGATGAAATACATATTCTTCCCTATTTCATTCACGCCGCCAAGTGCAGCGATATACAGTTTGTTGTGGGCTAGATTCAACTCTGTTATTCCTCCTCTGCGTGGCAATCGTATACGATACGGATCTATATTCCTAGTATGGAAGCAATCGCCTCAGTTATGCATTTCAGCGTGATTATGCCAAAAAAACCACCATGGAATATTCATTCCACAGTGGTTTATACGAAAAATAAATACGATTACACCAATGATTTATCACGCTGTAGTAATACGTCTTGTTCGTAGGTTTTAATATCGGTAATCCACTTTTCACGAACTGGAACGCCTTGCTGAGCACAATAGTAGTCCCAGATCGCGCCAAACGGATAGGATTTGAACTCTTCCGTTAAGGCAAGGCGCAACGTGTAATCCCCTTCCAATTCGGCTTGTTTCAAGGCATCCACTGGTTCGAGCATCGCTCGGAGAAGGGCTTTGATCGTGTTGCGAGTCCCCACAACCCATGCGGCTACACGGTTAATACTTGCATCAAAGAAATCCAGTCCAATATGTGTGGTCGCAAGCAAATCATGTCGAACCAGTTCACGGGCAATCTCCAGCAACTCATCGTCCATAATTACCACATGGTCACTATCCCAACGCATCGGGCGGCTTACGTGAAGCAGAATGCCACTTGTAAACAAAGACAAGGACGACAGTTTATTGGAAATAACCTCTGTTGGATGGAAGTGACCCGCATCCAGGCAGATTAACGTATCATTTTGCAAACCGTAACCCATATAAAATTCATGAGAACCCACCACATATGCTTCCGAACCCAGACCAAACAACTTACTCTCTACCGCGTCCAGGTTGTGCTCCGGGTTAAGTGGTTCGCCGAATACTTCATCCAGCGATTCTTTGAGACGTTTGCGTGGTGTCAACCGATCAACCGGATTATCCTTGAATCCGTCCGGTACCCATACATTGGTTACACAAGTCTGACCAAGCTGTTCCCCAAAGTAAGCACCAATCCGGCGGGACGCCTTGCAGTGATCAATCCAGAACTTGCGAATCTCAGGGTCTGGATGACTGAGCGTGAACCCGTCACTTGATTTTTCATGGGAAAAACATGTTGGGTTGAAGTCCAGACCAAGTCCTTGTTCTTTGGCCCATTTCACCCAGTTCTCATAATGCTTTGGCTCAATCTGATCCAGCTCAACCTGCTCGTCTGTATCTGTGTAAATCGCGTGCAGATTGACCTTATGTTTGCCGGGAATCAGAGCAAAAGCTTGCTCCAGATCGTTACGAAGTTCTGCAGGTGTGGTCGCAGCCCCCGGATATTGACCTGTAACCGAAATACCACCTGTTAACTCTCCATCTTTATTCAGAAAACCCTTGACATCATCGCCTTGCCAGCAGTGTACGGATACTTTGATCTCCGCGAGTTTGTTCAGTACCTCGTCCGTATCAATTCCGTGCTGGGCATACAATGCCTTGGCTGCTTCATACGCTTGCTTGACTTGGTTATCCATCCGCAAGAACCCTCCTAATTTAACGTGTAAATGCTGCCGGTACACCGCCATCAATGGTCATCATGCAACCGGTTGTTTTTTCGGATTTCGAAGAAGCAAAGAATGCAATTCCTTCTGCAATATCTCTTGGATAGATATTCACGAGCAATGTCGTCCGTTTGCGATAATACTCTTCCAATTGATCCGGTTCAATCCCATATGCCGCTGCACGTTCGTTTCTCCAGGAACCGTTCCAGATCGCTGAACCCTGTAGAATGGCATCTGGAAGAATCGTGTTGACACGAATGCCATACTCTCCGCCTTCTGCTGCAATACAACGTGCCAGATGTGCTTCCAGCGCTTTCGCTGAGCTGTAAGCAGAAGCACTTTTACCTGCATACACCGAGTTCTTGGACCCGATAAATACCATGCTTCCCCCAATACCCTGCTGTTTCATCAGCTTGAATGCTTCACGAGCCACGAGGAAATACCCTGTGCCCAGTACATTCATGTTTAGGTTCCATTCTTTCAGGGACGTTTCGTCAAATGGGCTGGATGTGGCCAATCCTGCATTGTTTACGATGATATCCACTCCGCCATATTGCACAGCAACATCTGCATACGCAGATTGAACGGCTTCCTCATCGGTTACGTCCATTTTCAGCGCATAAGCACGATTCGCACCGTACTGATCATTAATTTCCTGTGCTACTTTCTGTGCGCCCTCCAGGTTGAGATCAGCAAGCACCACATGTGCGCCTTCAGATACCAATCTGCGTGCTGTTTCACTTCCGATCCCGCCTGCTCCACCTGTGATAAACGCCACTTTACGGGAGAATTCGGTTTCTGCCGGAGCCAGAGACAATTTGTACAACTCCAGCGGCCAGTACTCCACATTGTAAGATTCGTTTGCACTGAGCGATACGAATTGACCCAGGCTAGTAGCTCCACGCATAACGGCAATGGCTCTGTGATACAACGCTCCGCTTACTTGGGAAAGCGCCCAGCTCTTGCCTGTGTTGATCATGCCCACACCTGGAATGAGGATAACGCGTGGTGCCGCTTCAAACATGACATCACCTTCGTTTTTGTTGCTCTCAAAATACTGCTGATATTGCTCTTTGTAGGCAGCCACACCTTCTACCAGTTTGGCTTTTAAACCTTCAATATCTTCCGCATCCGGTGTCCAATCGATGAACAAAGGTACCACTTTGGTATGTACCAGATGATCCGGGCAAGCTGCGCCCACCTGAGACAATTCCGGGGAATCTGCTCCGCCCACAAAAGCAAGTACGTCCTCTTGATCGTCAAAGGACAAAATCATTTTTTTGCTATCCGATACCGCTCCACGAATCGTTGGCATCACGCGTGATACGATCTGACGACGAACATCAGCGGCGAGTGCCGGGTGTTTCACACCACCGAACAAACTTCCTTCGTCCACCCGTGCTTCAATGAATGCTTCCGCTTCATTGATAATCTTGATCGTTTGAGCGTAACATTCCTCGGATGTTTCTCCCCAAGTGACAAGTCCGTGTTTTTCCATCAGTACGAGTTCGGCATTGGGATTCGAGAATACGCTTTCAGCAATCATTTTAGATAACGTAAACCCAGGGCGTACGTAAGGCACCCATACAAAACGATCACCGTAGATCTCTCTCGCCAACTCCTTGCCGTTATGTGCACAGCACAAGCTGATAATCGCATCCGGGTGCGTATGATCGACATGTTTGTATGGAAGGAACGCGTGCAGAAGAGTCTCGATAGAGGCGCGCGGGTGCTTGGCATCAATCATGCAATGTCCCAGATATTCAACCATCTCTTCATCCGACATGGATTCACGTTCAATTAATGGTCGAATGTCTTCGAGCCCAAGTCCGGTAAAATGTTTAGCTTCCATGGAACCCAGATCAGAGCCGCTTCCCTTCACATACATTACTTCTACATCACGACCCCGAAAATCCTTCACTGTCGTTTTGGTAGACGTATTACCACCGTAGATGTTGCATACACTGCGATCAGATCCAATCAGATTGGATCGGTAAACCAACTGCTCAAGTCCTGTTGTTTTCTCAGATGCCTGCGATGCATTCCATAAACTCTGTACCATTTGTTTACCTCCGATAATGTTTGTTTTATTCCTAATCCGAGTTTAACATCTTTGTTTTATTTTGAAAACAAAATATTTTAAAACCAAACGGAAATATTCAAAAGTCATCATAGATAAAGCCATTTTATTAAAAAAACACCCTGACGTGAACGTCAGAGTGTTCCTGTTTCATTGGCGGATTAGAAAATCCCCGCTTTTTGGGAAGTGTTTTTAATACCATAGGTATCATTAACTACGGTGTTGCCAAAGCTCGTTAAACTTCCGTTTGGACCTGTGGCCATGTCTAGATAGTCCAGACCTGAACTGTTTCCGTACCAAGACCAGGCAAGCCAGCCTACCCCTTTTTCCTGACCATATCTCATGATGGCATACTCGTCCACATCACCGTTTGTGTGATATCCCCCGAATTCACCAATGATCAGGGCCAAGCCTTTGTTCAACACATTCTCCATATTGGCTTTGACGGTTGCAGCATCTTTGCCAGCATACTCATACATATGAATGGAGAAGACGGTATTTTTCTGTGAATCGGCTGCAAATACACTTTGTCCATAATCCACGATGGATTGAGGGAATTGTCCCCATCCAGCTGCATCCACAATTAGCGTATTTTTGATTCCTGCATTTCTTAGTTTCGGAATGGCTTTTTTGTAACCATCAGCCCACGCACTTCCATTCCACGTACCATACCATTCATTGGCGATGTTGACGATTACCCGATCTTCTTTGCCAATCAAAGCTTCCTTAATACTAATCCAGTAGTTCACTGCCGCATCCAACGAATTATAATCATCTTTCCCTGTGGCGTCATGCACCTCGAGTACAGCTATCATTTTATTTTGGTTAACCACATTAATAATATTTTTAACAGCGTTCAGATCATCTTTGGTGTACAGGCTACCATTCGAAAGAACAATGCGTACCGTATTGGCACCTGTTTTGGCGATGGCAGGGATAGCGGTATTCAAATCATTCTTGAACCAGGAATGTCCGTGATTAACACCTCTCATGACAAAAGGCTTTCCTGTGGAATCATATAACTTGTTTCCGCTTACATAAAATCCTGTGGCAGCAGATGCTTTTGGGGCTGCACTCCCCAATACCATGAACATGAGAGCAGCAATAACCGTGAAGATTGTACACTTTTTCAGATTAACCATTCGTTTGGAACCTCCTGTATTTTTTTTTATTTCAATTAACCTTGCTCTAGGCAAGAAGTTAACTAAAATCGTTGGTAATAGAAGTTTTTTGGTTATTAAATAAATAACAATTAACTTTATCTAAGTTGCGTTATTTAGTTTAAATGAACTTTATCGTTAAGGTTATGAAGTTATAATAAATTGAAAACGCTTACCAGTCAAGATCTTTTTACCATGATTAGGAATCATTTGTTTTTACATAACACAGCAAAAAAGGCTCTCTCCCCTCACAATCGTTCGGAGAAAGAACCCTCTGTATTATTAACGAAAGTTAACTCTTGTTTAAATCTTGTTTATCTGTTATTTATCTGTTGTTTAATCCCTGATTTAGTCTAAGTGTCTTCCCTAACTCCCGCCAATACCACCCCAACCCGGTACTGTGGTCTCACCCGAATCTCATTAAACTTCCCGATCTCCACGCCCTCAAACCGCTCCACATAAGCCTGATTCACATAACTCTCAGTCGTCCCTTTTCGAATTGGAGTTACAGACAGACGAAGCGCGTGATCAGCAAGCAAATGACGGGATTGCTTCAAACCAAGCATCCAGCTATGCCCATAGTGAATATGATCTGTTAACATCTGATGATGGATATGTGCTGCTGCAACATCTCCTTCATAATCAATCTCAATCCACACGTCATCTACTTGTTCCGGCCATGCTGTGTCCAATCTCAGTGTTGCTGCATACTCTTTGGGGTAATCAACCTCTACAGCAGGCTCGTAAGGCGAAACTTGGAATGTGTACGTACCGAATATTCCCTGCTTCGACTGGGATGACACAGCATATTTCGAAGCTGAAACATGCTCTGGAGCCGGATAAAAGGATACCTCCATCTCTGGTTGCTCTACAGATGTACATAGGAGCATCTCATTCTGTACATACAGATGACTGCTGCTAATTACAAGTCTTTCTTCTCCGCCCACACGGAAACGGTAGGCATGTAATGCCTCTTCACGGGTCAATGTAATGATTCGTATGACTATACCGTCCGATGTTGTGATTCGCAGATGATGGTCCTTGCCGGCAATCGGATGTATCACAACTTCATTCCCCTGCTCTGAAACAGTGCCTTCGGGCATATCCACATTTGTAACAGATGATGCATCCATAACATACTCAGGCGCCATACCTTCATGGGCATAAAAGACAACCGTAAGCTCCTGATTTACCATAAATCGGGTCAGTGGCTGAACGGTAGCACTAATGATCTTCATTCCATTCAGATTCATATGGAAAGGCAGAATGGCCGCCATGCCGGATTTCAGCTGGATCGTTCCTTCTCTTGGATAGGAAGCAGTCCCTTTGCTGGTATGCAGTTCCAATTGTATATCTCGATCAGGCATCGCCACATGATCCTGATAATTATTCATGAACAGGAATCCTAAGCCTTCTTGTTGGCGAACAGACCAACGCAGATCCATCGTGTTCTCCGGTGTTATCGCATGTTGACCATCCGGTACAACACAGCCCATTGGTGCAAGCAACTCACCATATGCTTCCAGGAACATGGACAAGGTACGAATGCGGTCATACGATTCACCAACACGTCCAAATTCCCCGAGTGGCGATTGATAATCATACGTCATTTTAGGCAATGCCTGCTCGTTCATATATGAATTTTTGCCTATTGGATTGGTCCCCCCGTGATACATATAATACCCAACCAGATTGCTGCCGTTCGCAAGTTTCACAATGGTCATCGCCTCAACACTGTCTGCATCAACAACCGGACGAGCGTGATAACTGACCTGCATGCCACCAGCAAGCTCGCAATACGCAGCAGGATACTCCAGACTGTCATAATCCACTTCTTCCACAGGATTCATATGCAGATCCCGGAACAGATACTCCCGGCTTGGAGGCTGATTGGGAATCCATGGTGTGTACGCATACCCCGCTAGCATCGGTAATGTTCCTTCTTCAGGCACCGCAGCATTGCCCCAGGCCGTGGCAGTATAGAACATCGGCTTCATACCGACTTCTTCGGCAATATGGCGAAGCATCTGCAGATGTTCTCGTCCATCCCGGCCGGAGGTAACGTATTTTTCGCGGGTATACCCCCAGGCATCCATGGGTGCGCCAGCGTGCATATACTCATTTTCCAACTGTACCCCGATAACAGGGCCACCCTCCTGATAAAAACAGCCGTTGAGCTGACGGGCAATCTCACGATATAATCTCTTGGCATAATACAAATACCCTTCATCATTCGATCTCACTTCAAATGGATAACTGAATAACCAATCTGGCATCCCACCATTACGAACTTCCCCATGACAGAATGGACCAATTCGCACAATCAGTGGTAGCTGATGTTTGCCGCATAGATCCACAAAGTGCCGCAAGTTCAGGTTTCCTGACCAATTAAACTCGCCTTCCTGCTCCTCATGAAAATTCCAGAAGACATAAGAAGCGACGATGTTCACCCCGCCTGCCTTCATCTTCAGTAATTCTTCTTCCCACTGCAAATAAGCGAATCTGGAGAAATGAAACTCACCTACCACGGGAATATGGGGTTTAGCATTACGAGTCATATAATAGTTGGTAAAATCATACGATTCCCCTCGTGGGCTTTTGCCGCCACTGCCAGTCATACGCCCCGCACGAATGTCCTTATCTTCCGCGTCCAATGTAAAGCGAATATAACTTCCTGCTACACTATCGTTCATGGAATATATAACTCCTTCGATATAAATGGGATATGGTTGATGAATAGAATATCAATTATCGATGGACGATTGCCCCTTGATGATTCGGGTTCTTCTTCAGCACTCGCTCCAACTCATCCTTTGCTTCGTTCGTCCGACCCAGCCCCAGAAGACCCAATGCCCGCATATATCGGCAATGTTCTTCATTTCGCTGATCTAGATCGTCGTCGAATACTAGAAAATCGGGCAGAGATACCGCAAAATAATCCATTCGGATGTGATAATGCATATGTCTTTCCGCATAGTCAATGAGTTTGTTAAAGCGTCGGTTTGCTTCCTTCACATTGCCAAGCTTCTGCCAGGCCAGTCCCTGATAATAGATCGATTCCGGCGGTTGATCATTATAAAACATTGCGCTTGTCGGTTCGTTCAGACCGATTGAGGCTCTGTGGAAATTCTCCTCTGCAGCGTGATTATTCTTCAGTTGCTGGTAGGCACAGCCAAGATAAAAGTAAACGGGGTTATCTCCGGCTCCCTCCAATTTACCTTCACCTAAGTTCTCCGGGTAAACCAAAGCCTTCTTCAACAGCTCCAATGCTAGTTCAGGTTGTTGTTTCTCCAGATTTCGCTTTGCCAGTTCCGTCAGTGCCGTAACATATTGTCCTGTTACCTTGCCTTCTCCACCCTCCCATGGATGAAACCGCCGGGTCTGAAGGGCATTCCATGCTTCTTGATGACTACCTTGCATATTCAATAAAGTCACCCACTCGATATACAGATCATCACGGTGGTGAATCAACTCCATATGTTGTTCCAGCAATTTGATTCGATGCTCGCAGGAATACCCTATCTTCTTGTGCAATTGATCCAACTCGTAGAAGATTCGGGCATCCTGTGAATCCAACCGGAAAGCCTCCTCTAATGATGCCAGTGCAAGATCAGGGCGATTCAGCTTGTTATAATAAGCCAGTCCCAGATTCCGATGTACAGTCGAATATGCAGCATTCACCTCGCGTGAAGTTTCCCAATGGGTGATTGCTTCCTCGTAGCGTTTATGATCATATAACCAATTTCCCAGGTAATAGTGAGCACGCGCATCATTCGAATCCACTGCCAATGCATCCTGAAGCACCATGAATTCAAATAACGTATTAGGAAAACAATAATCCGTTGGAGCAGCTTCCCCCTGCTTTTGACATTCCCGGGCCTGCTCCACATCCCCCAGCTGACGATACAAGTAGGCCTGAGCATAACCAACCATAGGATAAGGCTGTGAATTTTTGGATTCAACATACGAGAGTACCGTCAGTGCTTCTTCCCACAATCCACAATCCGCGTAATCTGCGGCTAGATTCAGATAATTATAAACGTCTCCTCGCATCAGACGATGGAAATGCTCACGTGTTTGCCCCGCTTGTTCTCTCTCTGAAGGTGCAGTTGCTCCGCTGTAGATCAGGACTAATTCATGTGCGGCTCCAAATTCAACCGGGTCCAGTGCCAACGTCTCACGCGCATATTGGATTGCTTGCTTATCTTGACCCAATCTACGCAGCAAAGCCACCTTCAGATGTCGAGCCTTATAATTTCTGGTGTTACGAATCAGCGAACGTTCGATGTGATCCAATGCTTCGAGGTCTCGATGTAACGCCGTATCGATCTGAGCAAGCATACAATACCCCGTATCCTGATACTGTGCAGACCATACGGCTTTATACAGTGCTGCGTAGGCTTCTGCCTGTTTCCCCTGTAGTTTCAAACTCAGACCGAGTTGGTAAAATGCTTCACTATCATATGGATTCGTATTTTTCCACGTCAGCGATTGAACGGCCTGTCTGAAATGCTTCTCAGCATCTTGTAACAACCCTCTGCGTAGCAGCAATGTGCCATACGCTATGTTTAGACGAATATCCGTTGCATCACGCTTCAACCCTTCCAGATAATAAGGTTCCGGTTCATACGTGGCATGCCGATATTGCTCCAAATGAAGACCAGCCAGATATAGTTGTTCATTCGTACGAATCTCGGATGGTAACGGGAGTGGTGTGGCCGGATCTGGAACTTCCTGAATCTCAGAACGTTCAGGCTGATAGGCCACGAGTACTCTTCCTTCCGCACTTCGAACACTTAACTTCAACTGATGCCATTCATCTTGTCCGCTCCACGGGAACGAATATTTATATAGTTCCGTAGGTGAGATATTACATCTCTCATGGAGATATACCGTGGTTGGACCTATCACTTCAACGGTCACTTGTTCAAAAACCGACGTCGCATATACCATCACGGTTACCATTCCGGTCGTTTCATCCTTTTCCAGATTAACCGCTGCATCAATCGATGCATTTTTGACCATACCAATACCTTTATACGGCATAAAATACTGCGAAAATGATTTGGCTTCATAGGGCTGTAGCCACGTAAAATCAGGCTGATTATCGGTATAGATCCCGGTCATTAATTCAATATAAGGTCCATTCTCGTCCGTTAACTGTCGATCCCAGGCTTGCCCGAATTCCCCATTCCCCCAGGTCCATTGCTTCTTGCCCGGAGAAAAATGATGATTAGCCACATGCAACAAACCTGCCTGAACCCCGTGATCATAACCCCCTACAAAATTATAATCCGACTTATACGCCATATAGGATGTTGGAACCGGTATGTTTTTGTATCGCGAGATATCCACACCTTCGGAATAGTCCATCTTGTAATAGGTGCCGGTTGCGATGGGAAAGCGGGATACGTCACGTTTTCCGTGGTCCAGCACAGCTGTTACATCAGGTGGAAACACGGATTGCGTATGATCGTTGACAGCTACAGCCGGGTTGGCCCACCATAGAAAAGTTTGAGGTGCGCTGGTGCGATTGTATACCTCGGCATGGATTTCAAGATAGGCTTTGCCGGGATGTAATGTGAAGCCAGCGGTCATTTTGGTACCATACATGCGATCAATCTCACCCACCCACACGGTAGCGCTTCCATCTTCATTACTGCTAAATGTATAGTCGACTGGACCAAACGTGTTGGGCCGATGATGCTGTGGCCAGTTGAATTCAATTCCTCCGGAAATCCATGGCCCTGCCAGACCCACAAGTGCAGGTTTAATCACCCGGTTATAATATACAAAATCGTAGTTGTTGGTCAGATCCAGCGCACGATAGATCCGTCCACCCAGTTCGGGCATCATCTCAATACGTACATATTCATTTTCGAGAATAACTAATCGATAAGATTTCATTTTGGCATCATCTTCAATGCTGTCGATTACGGGATGCGGGTACACCTTACCCGAACTTCCCTGGTAGATTCTCTTTTCAAGAAACATCGGATTTTTGTCCGGTTTACCTGTACCATAGGTTGGAATATCTCTGGTTTCTTCCCATATGCGAACATTTGATGTCGCTGTCACGTGATTCAATTCGCTCACTCCTCGGCCTCGTATATATTGTGATCATACGCTCCGACATGCAGGAAGAACATTGACATTAAGCGGTTCTTGATGGACGATCTTCGGATTCCCATATAACCAAAGAGAGTACCTATCCACTGAATAATGCAGTGAAAGGTACTCTCTGATCGTTCTTGATTAACTTATCTGCGACGCGCAAAATCCACAAATCTGAACTTGTCCGGTCGATGCCTCGATTCCGTATACTGAAATTGACTGGCATCCTCCAGGTACACTTGGCTCCTCACCACAACCACATTATGGAACCCTTCAAGATCAAGCAGTTCCCTGTCCTCAGCGGTGGGTTCTTCCACCAAAATCTCTTTTTTGGCAAACGAAATGGAAAGCCCCAGCTCTTGCTCAATGTACTCATAGATGGAATCATTACAGATCTCTTTACTGAGCCCAGGAACAAGCCGCTGGCTAATGTAATCTTTGTCCAGTATGACATGCTCTCCATCCACTTTGCGCACACGTCTGATCGCCCAGACCTGTTCATTCAGACCAAAGTTAATATTCTTATGCAACGCCTGATCCACTTGTTGCTCCTCGAAAACCTTCACATACGTTTGAGCGCGATGTCCCATTTTTTTGGCTAATTCCTTGAAGCTAACTAGACCTGAGATGGGAAAATCGATCTTGCGTATGTCCAGTACAATCGAGCCCTTGCCTTGGATCTTCTGAATGTAACCTTCTTCGTACAACATTTTCAATGCTTTGCGAATAGTCTCTCGAGACGTTTGATAACTTTCCGATAGATCCAGTTCCGATTGAAGCAGCGTCCCTGCCTCAATCTCTCCGGTCCGAATACGATCTGCAATATCTTCATATATCCGGATAAATTTATTATTCATTATTCATCACCATTGTTCATTACCCTTTTTTTATCATATTGGCAACCATTATAGCATTAAAAACCAATCAAGCGGTAATGTCGTTACTAGCGATGCTTGCAGTATCACATGTAAGAATCAATTCAATTTAGATATGACGATCAAACGCTGACGCTTTCTTCACTTGATCTGTACGGTTCTCATCCATGACTTGAATCAGCTTATTTAAGCGGAAGATCAGCGCTGCAGCTTCGGATCTGCTCAAATGCTGCATGGGACGGAAGCTGCCATCTTCATATCCGGTAATCATGTACAAACCCGCAAGTTCCTGCACTTCTTCTTGGGCCCAATATGATACATCAGTCTGGTCGGTAAACGCTCTTGGGGAAGTAAGCGGTTCCGGTCTGATTTTACGAACAACATTTGCTATAATCTTAGATGCCTGTTCACGTGTTACCAGTGCATACGGAGCGAATTTGCCGTTCCCCATCCCTTGAACCATCTCATGATGAACGGCTGCCTTAATCTCAGGAGCGAACCAATCATCATCGTTTACATCCTGAAATCCATGGTGTTCATTAACCATTGTGTCCACCCCCATCAAACGCACGATCAATGCGGTGAACTCTGCACGCGTGATCGGACGGCGTGGTTCGAAGCGAGTTTCACTTACACCTTGAATGATATTTTGTTCCGCCAGCCAGGTGATCTGGTCTTTATTGAATGTTTGGCTGATATCAATAAATTTGATATTTTTTTTCGCAGGTAACTCAGGTTGCTCATCAGAAGGTTCAGGTTGTGGACTCACCTCATCGGCTTTTACCGAAGTACCTGCTGGATTTGAAGCTGTACCACTACCGCTCCAAGCGGATGGTGGATACGGAAAAGTCATGGCTGCGGCCCGTTTGCTTTCACTTTTCTCACCTGCTGAATTCTCCGTCCATACTTCCACCTCATAATGCTGCTCGGCATTCAGCCCTGACCATACATGACTACGCTCGGTGCCACGATAGATCTCACGATCTTTATGGGTGATCACAATCACCTCATTCATTGAATCCAGTTCCCAAGTTAGCTTAATCGTATTCGTACCTTGCGCTATGGCTGCTACTGTCAGTTCCTCGGAAGGCAACGTCTCGAATTCCGGAACCTGGAGTGACTCACCCTCCCCTGCCTCATTAAATGGAATGATTGCAAAGTCAGTATAACGCTCTGCACTGATTAATTCAGACACATGTATGGATGTCTCCGTTGTTGTTCCCACAAGCTCTTCATTTCGATAGATTCGATAACCCGCAGCACCGGGAATCAGTTCCCATACGATGTCTGCACCATACATGGAACGTCCCTCTACTACAGGAGGTGAAGCAGCACTACCGGGCAAAGTCATTGCATGAAGGTAATAACCACCATCACTACTGCCCGACGCATTCATGGTCTTCACTGTATAGGTATAGTTCACGCCCGGTTCAAGTCCCTTGTCGTCATAGAACAGTTCATCTGCAGGAACACGAGCAACCTCCACACCGTCACGCTCAATGATGAACTGCTCGGCACCTTCGACCCGGCTCTGTTCCAATATAAGACGAATGTGGTCCTTCGCCGAATGATACTCCACTTTGACCGGAGCTGCTGGCTTGGTCAGGACAGAATACATGAGCTTCTCCGATGTATCTCCCTGATCATTCTCTGTGTAGATTTGAATCGGGTACTGCTTACCTGCATCCAGTTGATCAATAATAAACTCTTTTTGTTTGCCTCGGTATACTTCTGTACCATCCAGCAATACAACAAATGTTTCGTTCCCAAATGGGAAGTCCCATTCCAGTTTGGCGTGATCTGTCTCGGGGTATATCTTCATTTCCAGTGAATCCACATGAGGCAAGGTGTAAAAAGGAGTCACGGTCATTGGGCTTCCTGAACCAGCCGTATTATAAGGAATAATCTGTACCTGATCATATCGGGTTGCACTCTCCAAATGAGTTAATTTCACCTCTGTGATATCCCCTTCTTCTATAGTGGTGAACATCTGATCTCCGATACGTATGGTATATCCCTCCGCACCTTGCACCTTTGGCCAAGAGATCAATCCCCCCTTTTCTCCAATCTTGCTTGCATGTAAAGGTTCATGAATGGTCGCTGGCAACGTTCGTAAGTGAACTTCGAAACCGGAATCACTCTCCCCCGTTGCATTGGATGTTTTGATGGTATACGTGTAATGCTCTCCTGGTGTCAGTCCATGATCTTCAAATGAAGTTTGATCTGCTGGAACCTTAGCGACTTCAACACCATCCCGCATAATGATGAATTGCTCTGCTCCCCGTGTGGAGCTTCCAGTCAGGTCCAGTACCGCAGTCTGATCTGTGATGTGGGTTATACCTGCCGTCTGAGGTGATATGGGTTTCGTTAAAACTTGAATCTGAATAGACTCTGACCGATGACCATCTACATTAATCGCAACGAGTTCGAATTCATACGCTGTGCCATCCAGCATGCTATTGAGATGTACAGACGGTTCAGACACACTCTGTACATCTCCCGTTACCCGATTGCGAATCTCATATGCAACAGCTCCCTGAACAACATCCCAAGCCAGATCCACCTGATGTGTTCCTGCTTTCACTGTGATATCTTCTGCAACCAATGGCAAAGTTTGAGTCATTATACCGAAAGTAAGCGGCGCACTCGTTCCACTCGCATTGACTGCCCGAATCACATAAGTATATTTCGTTCCTGGCGACAGATGCTTGTCTACGAATTGGGTTTCACTTGAATCCATCTGAGCGATCTCTCTTCCATCCCGTTCAATGACATAATGATCTGCCCCTTGGACACCAGTGTTACTGAAATCCAGACCTAGGCTGTTTTTTGCCACATCATATACTGGAACCTTATCGGGTTTCTGAGGCAAAGTAAGCAGGGATACTTCCGTCGCTTCAGAACGAGTCTCCTGTCTGTTGATCGCCCATAGTTGATAGTGATGCCACGTCCCATCCTGGAGCCCTGTAATCGTTGCTTCATTCTCCATTCCTCTATAGATCTCCTTACCATTCTGCTCAATCACATATTCAGCGGCACCTTCCACGAGAGACCAGGAAACTTTTGCATGATGTACTCCTGGATCAACAAGTACTTCGGCAGGAGAAACAGGTTTGGACAATCGGATGAGCTGCGCTGTCTCACCTGGACCAGAAGCATTCGTAGCCTGAACTTGCAAAGCGTACTCTGTACCTGGCAATAATCCCTCAACCTTGTAGGCCTGTTCTGATGTTCTGCCCACTTCTGTTCCATTGATTTTCACAATATAGAGATTCGCCGTATCTACAGCTTGCCATGCAAGTCCCATACTTGTCTCATCAGTCGATGTGACATTTAGTCCTTCCGGCCTGCTAGGTAGCGTAAGAATTGTACTACTGGTGGATGCACCGTACCCGGCAGCATTGCCCGCCTGTACTTCATAGGTATACTCACGACTGTTTGACAGATGGTGAACTGCGAGTTGTGTATCTGATATCTCATGGCTCTGTCCATCGATGACCACCCGATATTTCGTTGCCCCAACGACAGGCTCCCAGCTCAAGATTGCTCCCTGTTCAGTTACTTGAACAACGTGAAGTCCCGACGGGCTCTCCGGTAGTGTTGTTCCTGATACCAAACTGCGTATCCCCTGTCCACTTCCATTCACTGCTTGTACATCCAGTTGATAAGATGTTCCTGAACTCAGTCCCGCAAAGACCCATTCTTGGGTTCCAGCAGAAACCGTTCCCGACTTCTCTCCATTCAACCATAACTCATAACGATCGGCTCCTCGTACTGCTTCCCAATTCAGACGAAGGCTCGCTGTGGAAGCATCGGATACCTGTAAGCCGGACACTTGCCCAGGTAAAGTCTTGAGCAAAGGTAATCCTGCCAACGGCCCTGGTCCTGTCTCATTTCCGGCAATTAACGTATAGCTGTACTCCGTTCCGCTATCCAGACCCGAGTCCAGATACTCCGTCTGCTCTCCTTCATATATGGCTGTTCCATCACGTGAAAGACCATAATACGTTGCAGAAGTCACTGTCTGCCATTCTAATGAAATATCATGCTCCTGAATTTGAACGGCCATAAACTCACCGGGCATTGCCGGCAGTGTGAGGAATCCGGTCCTACTGCTACCACCTGCTCCACTTTCATTCATTGCCGTAACCGAAATGTTATGAATGGTACCTGGAACGAGGTTGCTGACGTAGGGAAGGCTACTCGGATCAGATACCGTCTGGTCAAACACGGTGACACCGTCCGCAGTTGCAGCAATGATGCGGTAAGCATCTGCTCCCTGTACTGAATCAAATTGAATTTCGGCCAAATGCGGCTGGGAATCTACTTTTCGAACATGCAACGTTTCGGGAGCTGCCGGGATCGTTAATACTTGAGCGCTTACTGCATCACTTACACCGGTATGGTTCCTCACTCTAACTTCATATTCATAGACTTGACCACCGCTTAGAGAGTGATCGATTATACTGTGGTTAGGGTAGTCCAGTGTCCATGACTGTCCTGTCGTTTTATTCGTTATCTCATACTGATATCCATTGGTATACCTTTCCCCTGTTGGCAAATCCACTGTAAGTTCAGCTGATGTCTCAGCGATCTTTGTCATTCTCACATGACTCGGTTGCTCTGGCTTGCGTTGAATATGGTAAGGTGATGATGTTGTCTCATATGTATTCCCTGCTCTGTCCATGGTTTTCGCATGGATGTACCATATGCCTTCCGATTCGATGGATATTCTATGCTCGTCAGAGCGAGCTTCAAGCCAATGCTCCGGTAATTCTGCACTGTTCGTAACTTGATAGAATCGTTCCAGTTCCTCAATGCCTGAGTGGGCATCTGCATACTGGATGGTAGTGGATATGTCCGTGTCCGTCCAGCCATGTCCGTTTGGTGCAAATGTAATCGTTGGAGCCATCTGATCCACATAGGCGATTCGACTGACTTCCTTGCTCACATTACCAACGGCATCCCTTGCTCGCGCCAGAATGGTGGTAGCGCCGTTTGTACTAACTGTACCTGTATTTCCTGTCATATACGGGGCATCATTCATGCTGTATTCATAGAATATCGCTCGTTCATCCACACTACCAGTGATCGTGAATTGCACATGTTCTTTACTCCATCCAGAAGAACTCAAACGAATTACCGGCTCGGTTGGAGCAGTCGTGTCGATTCGAACCGTAGCCTGAGCGGGCGTGCTTACATTGCCCACACGGTCAAGTGAGCGTGCATATACGATCGTTTCTCCCTCATCGGTAACCGTCACTTCGCCCGTGTAATCGATCCAGGGACCTTCTTTGTTAAGTCGATATTGACTCTTGGCAAGCCCACTGCCCGTATCTTCACCACTGTTTATTGCAAAAGTTACATCCTGATTCGTCCAATCCTCTTCACTTAGCGTAATCGTTGGTTGCTCAGGCCCAGTCTTGTCGATTCTGGCTGTTGCCGAAGTGGAAGCACTGACATTGGACGCCCGATCGACACTTCGTGCATAAATCTCCGTTATTCCTTCTTTACTGAGTGTAAAAGGGGTCCTGTAGTCGATCCATTCTCCCTCACTTCCCAGCTTATACTGTGTCAGACCAATGCCACTTGCTTCGTCGATACCCTCCGTTAATGTCACAATTACTGCCGCTTTTGTCCATTCGGGCGGATTCAACGAGATAACAGGTGGTGTTGGTGCCGTCCGATCTACCCTGGCTGTCACAGCCGTTTCTTGTCCCGTATTACCAAACGCATCAATACTGCGTGCCATAACAGTTGTGTTGCCTTCGCTGTTTACGGTAAACGGAGCATTGTATTCACGCCATTCTCCTGCAGGACCGACTTTAACTTCAGTCTTTTGAGTTCCGCTCAATGCATCTTTTCCCTCTTCAACCGTAACTAGAACATCTTCCTTGGTCCATGAGGATGGAGTGACTGTAACAGACGGAGCAGTTGGACCCGTCGTATCTTTCATCATCTCTCCAGAGGATATAAATGGGGTCTGTATCCCTTCTCCATTCAGTGCCGCCACAAATACTTCATATTTTCCGTCCGCGAGTCCGGTCAGGGCAAACGCTGTACGTGTGGAAGTTGTTGTTCCCGTTGCGAGTACTTGCCCACTTGGACTGCGTATTTCCGTTTTGTAATGGGTGCCTGCAGGATTTCTATTATTACTCCAACTCGCTGTAACGGAGTTTCCTGATTGGTTCACAGCCGCAGCAGCGGGTGGATTGGCCAATGTATATTTGGTGGATGGACTAGAGTACCCCGTGAAGGAACCACTTGAATTTTTGGCACGTACAGCAAAAGAATAACTGGTATTCGGAGTGAACCCATTCACCTGCCGACTGTTTGATGTACCTGTATCCACGATCTGATTCGTCGTCATATTCTTCAGCTCATACGTAACGGATGCATCATTCGCCTTCTTATCCCAATTCACCATCATGTTATTAGAATTAACCAATGTATATGTCGGCGTTCCGGGCACAACAAAACTTCTTACCGTAAAGTTAACGGTGCCTGCTGAGGACACCCCACCTTTGTCATCCATGACCCATACTTGCAACGTGTGTGTACCATCTGGCAGGGTGTCAGGCAATGTGTAATTGGTGTTGAAAGACTGATTAGAACCCGTTGCGGTCATCTGGGTCAGAATGTTCTCGGACCCACCATCTATGGACCATTTCACGGTCAACAGATCGCCTACATCCGTATCTCGCGTTGTACCAGAGATCTGAAGTTGCTCGCCTTTGTAATAGGTTTGACCCGAAGAGGGTGCTGTTAAGGTAAATGAAGGTGGAGCATTTTTGGGACCAATCCCCACAATGGTTGAAAATTTACGTGAAGCCAGATTCGCTGTTGTCTTGGCGTCCCACCAAAATTGTGCAGCTGTATCACTCGCCGTAACGGTCTGGCCTGGAGTGAACGCTGAAGGTGAAGACCCTCCTGTGAGTTGGGCGCTGTCTGGACTGCTGTACTGGCCCATATATATGCGATCTGCATTCACAACATTGTACGTATTGGCATAAAAAGCCGTGACCTGAACACCGCCGCTGTAATTGCGCCATCCATTCTCGATGACTTCAAACGGAGATGCATCATTGCCATTCACCATCGTATCCCAATAAAATGTTCCACCCAAATTCAGTGCCGTTCCGCTACGGTTGATAGCTTCCAGTTCAACCTTCATGTACCCACCTTGTGAGGTAGCATTAACGATAGATACACGCAAAATATATTCCACATTGTCCTTTTGCCGGGACATTTCAATCACATTATTGTTAATTCGGTAATAATTCAGCGGCAATGTTTTGAAGTTCACGGGAGATCCGTTATGGTCGATAATGGTGGATACATTCCCTGTATCGCCACCGTAAAATACATTTGTGTTTGGTAGTAATACAATTCTGTATTTACCGTCACTGTTCATCTCCACTTTCACCTTGGAAGACTGTACCGCCTTCATGCTGGACGTATCGGATACAATCCCGATTGTTTCAACCGTTTCAGCCATTATCGTGGCTGCACCCCATTCAAGCAACAGGGCTTGAGGTGATAATAACGCAAATGCCAGTACCACCTTGGTTAACTGTTCGGCTTGTTTCTTCACACGTTTTCCTGATTTCTTCAACGTCTACTCTCCTTTTTGGCACACAAAAAAAGGAGGCACCCCAACAAAGGAACGATATCCTAAGTTGGGGTGCCTCCCCTAACAAGTGTTATTTTTTCTTGATTATAACGATTAAGCGCATGAATGTAAACACTTGATCATGAACGCCTTACTTCTCATTTCTCATCTCTGATCTTTAATAACGCTTCGTCCAGTGCACCAACGACCTTGTCACACCATACATCAAATTCCGGATCTTCGGTCTGTAATTCAGGATGCGCCAGAATGTGCTCAATCGTACGTCGAATGCCCTGATCAGCTCTTGTCGTTGCTACAAATTCCGGAACAAGCCGTTTCAGCTTACTGTTATCAAACACAACGGTATTGGCTTTGTCCCCAAGCAAACCGCCGCGAAGATCCTGATCACTGCATGCTGCCAAGAACTCGGAGGGTACATGTACCGCATGAAGCTTAACGCCCAACACGCCGGCTATAATCTCATGAATCTGATTCCAAGTGACGGATTCGTCCGAGGTGATATGTACCGATTCACCAATGGCATGGATATTACCCATAAGCCCGATAAACCCTTTGGCAAAATCAGTATTGTGCGTAATGGTCCACAGTGAGGTACCATCTCCATGGATGATAACGGGTTTGCCTTCACGTATACGCTTGAGAACCTGCCAGCTGCCTTGAGCACCATGAACACCGAGAGGTACCGATTTGTCGCCATACGTATGGCTCGGACGCACGATGGTCACAGGGAATCCGTGCTCGCGATATTGTTTCATCAGATAGTCTTCACAGGCAATCTTGTTGCGAGAATACTCCCAGTATGGATTTGATAAGGGCGTACCTTCCGTGATCCGGTAATCAGCCAGGGGAGTCTGATACGCTGATGCTGAACTTATAAATATAAATTGCTTTGTTTTATCCTTGAACAAACGGTAATCTCTCTCCAGTTGAGACGGTACAAAAGCGATAAAATCTGCCACAACATCAAATTCCAGATCAGCTATCAGTTCCGCTACACGTGGCTCGTCATTAATATCCGCTTGAAGTACGTTGACTTCCTTAGGTAAGTCATGGTTATGATTGCCACGATTAATCAAATACAGTTCACAGCCTTGCTGTGCAAGCATCTCGGTAATGGCCGTACTGATGGTGCCTGTCCCTCCAATAAATAGCGCTTTCATTTTCGCCACCTCCTGATCGATTTTACCCACTTTCTCATGATATCACGCACCAAAAAAAGGAGCAAAGCTCGGTGACCCGAAACCATGCTCCTTCTGCTTATACGACCTTAATCGTTGCGTATATCATATACATACCGCAGTGAATCTCGTATTCTCCCTTGGGCAGATCTTTGTCGACCGTATAATAATTAGGTCCCTTTTGCATGTATAGATCCATGCCAAGCTTTTGTGATCCGACTGATTTGACATGTGTCACCGAGCGGGTCAGAATAAAGTTGATTTTAGTCGGTACGCCAGCTTTCACCTCGATAACGTCTGGTCCAAAACCATCGTTACTTACGTCCACATCAATGACTTCATATCCCTTCAAATCCTCCGCTGTCTCAGCTTGTGCAGTTACAGCACTTCCTGATCCGGGGGATAAGTCTTTGCCCATAAAATAAACCAAAAATGATCCAAGCAGTACAACAACGGTCAGGCCCAGCGTTAACCAAGGCCATGTTTTTCCAAACCAGCTTTTCATATAAACACTCCTCATTCGATGTCCCATCAATATTCAATCAACAGACGGATGTATTCTTTAAGCATACCTGATTCGCATGACAATGAAAATGACCCCTCTGGGCTATTGCGGTTGAGCCATATAAATTGAACTAGTGAATATTTACACTGGACACTCCGATGACAGAACAACCTTCCGATCGCTGTTATCCCCAGATTTTTTGATTTCCTTTTCAAAGGGTAAAATCCGGGAATAAAGGCGCACGCTTCGCTTCCTCAGGTTATTTCTGTCCTCTCCGTTTCGTGTAAATGTTTAGTTGAATTTATCTAGAATATTTCATTAAAAAAAGCCTGATTTCTCAGGCTTTACTACGGTTATTCCCGTTAAGGCTTCCCAATATCCCTTTTCGTATAACTCAGGAATAGATCGGTTTACTGCGACTGCGACTTCGTCTCATGCGTAATTTATACAACTCTGGCAGGGCTACACCAATGAGCACAATGATAACCCCGAACCATTGCAATCCGCTGACATGCTCATGGAGCACGATTGAGGATAACAATACTGCAATTGGAAGCTCCACTGCACCCAATATTCCGGCCATGTCACCACCAATATGCGGAACGCCGATAGCGAACAATACTGGTGGAATGAAGGCCCCGAAGAATCCAAGCAGCAATCCAAATACAAGCAACTGGCTCCAGATCAATCCGTTAAAGAGGAATGTCGGCGGGAACAAAATGCACAGGAGGATCAATCCGCCTGTAACCATCCACGCACTGCGGAAGGCTGGATGCGCTGAAGGAACCGCTTTACCGCTGAACAAGACAAACAGGGAATAACTTACGGCTGCCATTAGTCCAAGAGCAATACCCAGACCGTTGAACTCACCCAATCCTTGTTCCAGGAAACCCGCTGCCAGCAAGGTTCCACCAAACAGAATGATCAACGTCAGGAACGTGACTTTGTCTGGACGTTGACGTTTGCTAATTGCCTGAATCAATACGCTAATCCATGTGAACTGGAACAACAGGATTATGGCAAGTGAAGCCGGGATATAACGTAAAGACTGATAATACACGAGACCTGTAATTACCGTTGGTGTTCCGGCAGCCATCAATAACAGACGTTGTTTCCACGTCAAGCGTTTGAATACCTGTGCCACAGCTCCTGATGCTTTGCCATTTGCCTGTGACTTGCGTTTGGTTCTAAATCTTGTGTATAGCGCCAGCATCCAGGATAGAAGAAAACCCGTGATCAACTGTGTTCCCACAACCTCACCAAGTTTATATCCTTCGCCGTACGCCAGAACCACAATTGTGGATAATATGCCATAGCTCATCGCTCCCGCGAGAACGGACAGATAATATTTCATTGTGAATAAACCTCCTGATGATAAGAAAAATACGCCCGCATGTTGGTTCATGCCAAGGTCACAGACACCATCTAAATGCAAAAAATCCTAACTACGAGCAAGGAATACATTGATTCCTTGGCATCGTAGTTAGGAAGTATAGGCTTCCCGTAGAGACCCTCGCCCTGTGTACACTTTCGGCCTGCGAGGTTATACGAAATGATATATGCAATTTGATGTAATTCGTGTGTGACGACTTTTCATATATTACATGGGAGGTGAGATGGTGTCAACCCTATTCCGTATAAAAAGTTGAACTAAATTATTACACCGAGTCGCTTCAATTGCTGTACCATTCTTCACACACTATAATTACGCAAAAACGTCATGTCCGATTGGAGCCTGAAGAGTCCCACTCCAATGTTTGCTGTAAACCTGCCTTCAAACCATCCAGATCCAGCCCATCCACGGCAAAAGCCTCACGGATCAAAGGCGGCGCGACAAATTCATCATACTTGCCCAGATAAGGCGCTTCATCTTCAGCCAGTAACGCAGATGCGTCTTCAGCCGTTCGACACTCACTCATGATCTCGGCTAACAATGTTCGTTCGTCGACCTTGCCGGACACTACAAAATAATATGGCTCCATGGGCACAACCGAACGCAAGGCAAGTTTCTTGGACAGATTATGCTTCATCAGGCGCTCTAATGTACGGAATGATTTACTTCCCACCCAAGGAAGAACGTACATCGAATCTCCCCCTGCCGGAATCACGACTTGCTTCAACAGTCCGCTTTCACGAGCTAGGCGGCGCGCCCGTTCAAGTCGATTGACGGCTTGTGGTGACAGATAGGGATAGATGGTCGAGTCGGACAACACTTCACGCATTTTCTGTACTACCGACGTATGAATATCTCCTCCCGCTCCAAGCCATAACGTATCTACCTTACCTTTTGCAGACTTCACATACACAGCCTTGTGCTTGTGATCGACCTCTTCCACTTTCCACAGTTTTCCTGCGAGCGAGAAGCAATAGCCAGGTGGGGGCACGGTTGTAATTGAACCAATCTCTTCTGAGCCGTTTAATACTTTATGTTCCTCATCGTCTTTAAACACGGCGTAGAAGCGATAATTATTCACAATTTTCTCACCTGTCAGACCGATGATCAATGTTCGATCCTCTGTCCATTGCAGATGATCCGTCTCAATGAGGTAATTCAGGAATACCTGATATTGATCAGGTCTGATCAACGCAAATGGGGCCAGCGAAAGGATGGCTTCAGCAAGATCTCTCGGCTCCGCCTCCCCCATACTTTTCAACATGCTCATCGTCTGATGATAGAGCACACCTATGGGCATTTTGCGGGCTTCAAGCGGCTCGACCCACTTCGTTTTTACATACAGTTCAATGACAGCAATCGCACGCATCAACGTCCACGGCATACGTGCTGGCAATTGCGCTTCCTCGTCCTCTTCCTCCGGACATACAAAAAGCATCTCCGAAGCCATGTCCTCTCGTCTCCCTGAACGTCCCAGACGCTGTACAAAGCTGGACGCACTATACGGTGCACCGAGCTGAACCACACGTTCCAGTTCGCCCAGATCGATGCCCAGTTCAAGCGTGACCGTTGCCGCAGCAACTGCGGGCCCCGACCCAGTGCGTAGGGCAGCTTCCGTCTCTTCCCTCAGCATGGCCGAGATACTTCCATGATGCACATGGAACACATCACGCTCTTGCCTGCGAGCCGCGACTCGCCGCATCTCAAGAATGGTGACTTCAGCATCCGTTCGGCTGTTGGTGAAGATCAGCGCCTTTTTACGATGTGTGCTCTCATAGATGAAGTCGTAGTAGGCTTTACGTGCGTTATGAAGCTGCTCCGCCTGCTCCTCGTCCTGTGCATCTGGAAAAGAGAAATGTTCCACCCGCAGTCGCAGCTTGCGGCCCCCCGGTGAAGAGACCACATCCACCCCCTGCTGCGTTCCGGCAGCAAGCCAAGATGTAGCCGCATCATAGTCACTAAGTGTAGCGGACAAGCCCACTCTTCGCGGTGCGCAGCCAGCCATACGCTCGATTCTGGCAAGTTCGCTGAGTACTTGAATGCCCCGATCCGCTCCCATGAAAGCATGCACCTCATCGATGATGACATATCGCAAGTCATGAAACAGCGCCGGGATTGCATTCGGTCGATTCATGAGCAGACCTTCCAGCGATTCTGGCGTTATCTGGAGCACACCGGACGGATTTTTCATCAGTTTTGTTTTCTCCGCCTGAGGTACGTCCCCGTGCCAATGCCAAACCGGAATATTTCCTTCGGATAACAGATCCTTAAGACGTTCGAATTGATCGTTAATCAGGGCTTTCAGAGGTCCAATGTACAAAATGCCAACCGATTTGGAAGGCCGTTCATACAGCTCGGTCAATGCAGGAAAAAAAGCCGCCTCCGTCTTGCCGGAGGCTGTTCCCGCCGCAATCAGCATATGATGCGGGGTATGAAAACAGATATTGCAGGCCTCAATCTGGGCAGGACGAAGCGATTCCCATCTTTTTTTATATATAAATTCCTGAACAAACGGCGCCAGCCGATAGAACGGATTATCACTCATAATTCAAACTCCGCCAGAAAGTCGTCCAGATCATCTGTATTTGCGGAAGCATCTGCCCCTTTACCCGTTTCCTGAGGTTTGGCAACCCGCTCGCCAAGTAATTGAGTATAAGTCACTTCAGGATTCTGGTGTAACGTATGCAGAACATCCATAAAGTCTCGTACCACTTCACGCGTGGTCAGCAATTCATCCGCACCCAGCCGGTTCACCGCCGTTTGCATAAAATCAACCAATTGTTCATCCGTCAGACTTGCGCTGTATCCAAAATGCAGGGCATGAATCTGCCGCAGCTTCTGAAGTAAAATCAGAATCTCTTCATGCGATAACATCGCCAGCTTCAGGATCGGACCTGTGTAATTCGCATATGCTTTGGCTGCATAACGACCATCAATAAGCCTGGAGCGAAGCGCTTCATAGCTGTATAATCCGCGCCGTTCATCCTCCACAAATTGCGGTGTACCTCCTACAAATATGCCCAGGTGCTCTGCCTTGCCCTGCATCGTATCATTGAACATGGTCAGCAATTTCTCATAGTTGCTTTGGCGGGAGACACTGTTTGTAATTTTGTACAGATTCACCGCTTCATCAATGAACAACAGCAATCCTTTGTAGCCAATGCGCGCTGTGAATTCAGACCACAATTTGAAGTAGTCATACCAGTTATCATCGTCAATAATGACCCCAACAGCGAGTTCTTTTTTCGCTTCCGTTTTGGTTGCAAATTCTCCTCGAAGCCAGCGAAGGGCCGCCTGTTTGCGATCATCATCAGCCAGCTTATACCCGTTCCAGTACGACGCCAGTACTTTGGCAAAATCAAAGCCGTGAACCAGATTCTGCATCTCCCCCGTCACCGCATAGATCTGCTTCTCTACTTCCAGCGGCAGAGCGGGATCATCCGGGCGCAGGTTCTGACTCTTCATCGTGGACTGTTGCAACCCTGCGATCCATTTTTGCAAAATCGGCTCCAACGCTCCCCCATCCGGGCGTGTGCGTGTAGACAGACGAGTCATCAGTTCGCGATATGTCGCAAGTCCCTGCCCTTTGGTTCCCACCAGTCGACGCTCAGGTGACAGATCCGCATCCGCAACAACGAAGTCACGATCCATCGCATAGTTACGAATCATTTGCAAAAGAAAGCTTTTACCGCTGCCGTAACGACCCGTAATGAGTTTAAACGCTGCGCCTCCCTCGGCGATATTATCCATATCCCGCAAGATGGCTTCCACTTCCGGTTTCCGACCAACAGCAATCTGCTCCAGTCCTATGCGCGGGACAACACCAGCTGTCAATGAATTTACAAGCGCGGTGGTCAGCCGCTTTGGTATTTTAAGTTCTGTCACTGCGTATCACCTCTTCACATGTTCGAACACATCTATATAATCAGGAACAATCCGATCACCATCAATCAGAAGATCACCGATCGTTTCCATAGCCACATCATTAATTTCATCCAGCAGAAGCGTAGGCATCGTTCCATATTGCTCAGCCAGACGCATCAGCTCCGTATCTGGACTTGCGCCAAGTAGGACATGAATCGTTTGCACCTGCTGAGGGGAGAGTTCATTGGCAAAGAGCAGCCATTCTTCATCCAGATCAGCCTCAGCAGACTCGTCCCACTGCAACTCAATCGATTCTACTTCCGCTCCTGTTGCAATCTCTACTGCAGATGGCTCCGACTCCATGGAACCTTCAGTTGGAGTGATCTCATTCCTTGCTTCCAGTACATCGAATGGATTACTTGTAACATTTGCGTTGTTATCCTCTTCATCCTTCACTTCAGATGAGTGATCATCCTCAATTGTAAGCGCCAATCGCACGTACTCACTTTCCTGCTGTAAAGATGCCAATTTCTCTGTATCGATACGAATCATCGGTTGTTCCACAGACTCCGCCTGCTCGATCGCATATGCTTTGTCCAGGTAACGTTCAATCAGATTTGCAAGTTCGGGTTCAAGAGTCTGTCCTCGCAATCTGCCTCTGAATCCGAGCAGTTCACGAAGTTTATTTTCAGTACATCGATAGATCCGCGTAACCATCTGCACAAATTCAGCATGTTCACCTATGGGCATATATCTGAACGATACCGATCTTCCATAGATCGAATCATCATAGACTGCTTTGCGAAACAGAATGCGCTCCATCGTGCGTTCATCGTTAGGATCACACTCAGGCAACAGTCCAACTTGTCGCGTACGTTCCAGGTACGAATCAACCAAGGCCATGACCCGCGGGATGTACTGCTCCATCACTTCTTTGCCGCCATCTCTGTAGAATTTACTGAGCGTAATATCGTAATCATAGTATCTTTGCAGCATATTCAGCGATATATCCGATACATTATCCTGTAAAATACGTTGCAGTTCCCTATCCAGCATCTCAGCTGGCAGGTATCCGCCCGAAAAGACCATGACCTCGGATAAGGACATCTCCATCTGATGGACCAGCACATAATCGACCATCCACTCTTGCATATATATATTTAATTGGGGCAACCGTTCACGGTAGTTCACCCATAGCTGCTTCAATTGATCATAACCATCCTGAGGATTCTGCCAGCCAATGCCGTTAATTAACTCGTAGATATGAACAAATAGATAGGACAGATCGGTATCCGGGTATCTCCCCTGACGTACTTCCTTCCTCCAAAACATATACCACTTGCGCTGGGCTTCGTTCATCACGCCGTACGTTGGCCAGTAACTCATAAAGGGAACCCACGGGGATACATCCCCCTCCATATCTGCCCACTGCTTTGCTTCCTCTACAAAACGTTTCTCTGAGGACAATATGCCTCCACGATGCTGCATTGTATCATGTGCAGACTGCACAATGGTTGAACGATCGGGAACCGGAACTGCTGCTGTTTCAGGTTCTTCACTCAGATTTATCTCCATAAATTCCAATTGTCTTGAGTTGTCTTTCATAGAACGTTATCTCACCCTCCTCCAAGACAGAATACGAACAAGTGTATCCATAGGGATCATTATATCACTTGTCCTGTGTCTGCGGTGACGAAATTTAGACATTCCTGGAGACAAAAAAGAAGGCATTTCTGCCCTCTTTTCATCATGTCTATTTAACTTTTTCAAATAATGATTGTATCGTTTCAAATCGAACGTTGCACAGGCGTAATCACACGACAATTGCGCGATTTTTGCCTTCACTTTTCGCTTGAGCCAGCGCTCGACTCGCTTTTTCGATCAGATCGGATGCATTGGAATGCTCATCTGGCACCATTACTGCACCACCGACACTAACTGTGACGATTCCACTCGGACCGGATGATTCCCTTTGAATCTGGAGAGCCAGCACGTGCTGTCTAATCTCTTCAGCAAGTTCTCCTGCATAATCAGACGTTGTGCTCTTCAATTTTAACATGAATGTGCCTCCACGAAGACGAGAGATCAAGGCATGATGCTGTTCGCTAACCACCGTAAGCACCTCACCGATCCATTGCAGACACAGATCACCTCCTTGAAGGCCATATGCAGCATTATACGAACGGAAATCATCAATATCTATAATGAGCAGTCCCAGACTGCATTTTTCCTGTAAACAGTCATCCCAGTCATCCTGAAGCTGTGACTTGAACACCGTCTGAATTGGCATATCCGTTAACGGATCTGTCGTTAGATAGTTCTGAAGCTGGCTCGTCGTTTCAGTGTAATTGTCCTGTTCATGGTGGGACGCGCCGCTATGCAACAGAACCATCACAGAAGGTTTACCCGCGTGCGTAACAGAAGCAAGTGTAATTTCAAGCAACAATGAGGTACCTGCTGCTGTGGTGAAATATGACTGGCTGGTAATCAAACTTGTGTTATTGTGCTTTAATTCCTCAAAATTCTGTTGTAACGTCACTCTCGTTTGCTCTGGTACAAACGCCCTGAAGTCCTTGCCCATCAGGTTTTTGGAACTCTCGAACCCGAGCAGCTCGGCAGCCTTCGTATTACAGTAGATAATCTGACCGTCAGTCAAAGTAAAGAATGCTACGGGCGAGTAATCCATTAACTGCAAATAACGCTGTTCATTTTGTCGCAAAATACGAGCATTTTGCAGCGCCTGTTCTTCAGCCTGAACCAACTGGTTTTCTGTCTGCCGACGTACAATGGTTTTGAGTAAAGGTAACACGCTCAGCTCTTTGGATGTCCATGGATACGAAGTTGATTTTACAACCTCACGCCACTTTTCGAATGATTTACGAGGGGACAGACGCATGCCATCATCCGTCTTGAGCACCGCTTTGGCTGGGTCACCCGCCCAATCGACAACCTGGACGACCTCAGGTCGGAACCAGAGCATGTAGTTATGCTGTCCAGGCGAAATGGCAACATAAATAACCCCGGAAGCCTTATCCTGATAAGCTTTGGATGTTTCATACTCTGAACTCAGTTTCGACGTGTAATAACTATAATCCTCGGACTTTCCTGCAAGCCAACCTGCCAGTTCACGAATCTGTCCGCTGTTTGGCGTTTCACCATACAACAACAGCTTGTCCTGGTAACAGATCGCCGCTCCGGCAGCATCCATCAGGTTTAACACTGTCTCTTCTTCTCCCTGTAATTCCTCTAGAACTCGGGCAGGACTTGTATTTCCAATAAAAATGTTGGCAATTCGTGAAGCGGCTTCACGTGATTGAATCTCTGCTTGATAATCATCGAGTTGCTGACGCTGGAACAATTCATTCGAGAAGAATGCGCCCAGAAAATTGCACAGATTCCGTACGCGATGGGGTACATATCTGGCCGAATAATGATGGCATGTGATGAGTCCCCACAGTTGATTGTTATGAATGAGAGAGATCGTTACAGTCGCACCTACACCCATATTATGCAAATATTCGATATGAAGAGGAGATACGCTGCGCAGGACCGAAAGACTCAAATTTAGCGGTTTGCCTGTGAGTGGTTGTAGCATAGGCACAATCTCGACGGGTTTATAATTCACATTCACAATGGTTCGCAGCCAATTGCGAAGATACAATTCCCGAGCCTGTTTTGGAATATCCGAAGCCGGATAGTGGTGTCCAAGGAATGGTTCCAGTTCTTGTTCACGCGCTTCAGCAATTACTTTACCATTCCATTGCTCGTCAAACTCATAAATCATGACTCGGTCATAACCGAGCATTTCCTTCACCTGTTCAGCCGCAATCTGACTTGCTTCCACGCGACTATCTGTACTTTTGATCCGACCAAAAAAACGGGATATCCACTCAAAGTCGGTAGTCTCCATGTCCTCTTTTTCATAAAAAGGCTCAATCTCCAGAATAAGCAGCCCTTCGCTTTCATGAAGAACAGAAGAAAAGATCCGGTCTTCACCGGATACCTTAATGGTCAGATCCATGTAATGCAAATCAGAGGTTACAGCTGCATTGAAGCTGCTAGCCAACAGTTTGTGTACATCTTCCTCGCCAATCAGATTTTCCAAAGGCATGCCCAGAACGTCTTCATAGGCAATACCCAGATGGTCCTCCGTATTTTGGCTACACTGAACAATGGTTGGCGTATGACTGGTATTGATGGCCAAAAGAACACCATGAGGTTGAATAAAGCCGGGGATATGAATTGGTTCTTTATCACAGTTATTCAGATCTATCGGATCATTTGTGTATGTTCCCTGATGAAGCAATGTACGGTTCAACAAGTTTTGTTCTTTCTTGGATTTCGGTTCGGCCATGGCCAGGAAAATCCCCTCTCATGATGGTATATAAGTTGAACTAATGATTATTTACATTGCACTACGATGACAGAATAACCTTCCAATCGCTGTTATCCCCAGATTTTATCGATTCCCTTTTCTAAAGGGAAAAATCCGGTTATAAAGGCGCACGCTTCGCTTTTTCAGGTTTTTTCTGTCCTCTCCGTTAGGTGTAAATGTATAAGTTCAACTTATATAGATACCTTTTAATATATGAAAAAAGTCTGCCCTACAGGCGTTCGGGGTGGTGAACCGGCATGTTACTTGTCCTTGTCCGTATTAATCCACTGATCCAGCAGGCGGAACGTCTCCGATGCACTGTGTACCATGTTGTCATGATCTTCTGGCGTGCTGATGGACTGCTGTAGCAACCCCGTAAACTCGCTCCATCTTGTTCTTGTCTCTGAGCCGTAGGCATTGAAATATTCCAATCCACGATCCGCTTCAATGGGCAGGAACTGCGACAAACGTTTGGTCATGATCTGTCCACCGTTCGTGGACCCCTCAATTACATACAGATATCCGAACAAACGGGCAGGTGTTGAAATATCCGGCAGTTCTTTACAGAGCGGAAGTTGAGTAATCTCTTCTTCACTTGCACCAAGATTGCGCAGATCTTTCTCCAGTAGTCCAGCCTTGCCTCTAATCTCGATATCCAATCCCGTACTTCCCCAGAAAGGCTGCTGTACAGCCTGATCCTCCAGCGGTTTGAGGAATCCATAAAACTTTTCTAAATATGTTTTATATTCTTCTATAGTCACAGTTTGATTCATAATGGCTTTTGCATAAGGGTTCTGTTCTACTTGTCTGTGGTAATGAGCTGTCTCGCTCTTCAGACGTTCCATAATAGTTGTTGCTGTCATCGTAGTTATCCCCTTTCACAATCTGTTCTGTTGTTGCATATGAGTGCTTATCCTCAATCGAATCTCAGTATATATTGAAATAGAAACCGTGTTTGTTACAAACAGCTCCATTTAATGCAAAAAAGACTCTATGTAAGTATACTTATTCTTGTTTGAGAAAACTATATGAATCCAACATCTGTACATAGTTAACACTTTTCTTGGTTGTTATCTTAACTGACTGTAATCTGTATGTTTTAGTATTAACCGAAAACCATAAAACTGACCCCTATAATCTGGAAGGCAGTAGATTTCAGATGTCAACATGGTACACTATTTTTATATCCTATTATTGGAGGAATGTATTCTATGGATCTTACAATTCAAGACGTTGTACTTCATCTCTTAGATAACATTGCACTGCCGGAAAACACGGTGGATCAGCTCATTACCGGCTCACTTGATCGTAAGGTCACAGGTATTATCATCGCTTTTATGCCCACACAATATGTGATTGAACAAGCCATACAGCAAGGTGCTAACTTAATTATTGCGCATGAATCTCCGTTCTATAACCATCACAGTCATACGGATTGGCTTGCAAATGATTCGGTTTATATGGACAAAAGAAAGCTGATTGACGAAGCAGGCATTTCCATCTATAGATGTCATGATATCATCCACCGCTTCCAACCGGATGGCATTACCGAAGGACTGATTCAGGCCTTGGGGTGGTCCTCTTATGTGGAACAACGAATAGCGGAAGCAGACATTCTTTCTTTTCCGGAAGGAAGCACCGTTGAAGCTATTGCTCACCATGTGAAAAGTTGCCTGGGGATTGATTATGTACGCGTTGCAGGCAATGCGGAAATAGTCTGTAAACGCGCAGCGGTACTGGTAGGTTTTCGTGGTAATGGACATGTGACGATTCCCTTGATTCAGAACGAGCAAGTGGACCTCATCATTGCTGGAGAAGGATTCGAATGGGAGACACCGGAATATATCCGTGATGCTGTGCAACAGGGCAAATCCAAGGCACTGATCATGATGGGGCATGCAGAGAGCGAGGCTCCGGGAATGAAGCTATTAGCAGACAGGTTGGCAGAACGTTTTCCCGAATTGTCTGTTCGTTTTGTAGGCGAGAAGCCTTTGTATACTGTGATCTAATGATATGAATTTGATGTGTACCGAGAGGATCTAGCTGATTGGTTCTAATCTCATTACCTATCCTACCCCGGAGTTTTGGATACTTACTATGCTCCGGGGACGCTGGGCAGACTCTCGTTTCATTTCTTGGATAGCTAACGAACCTGACACATTCTATTTAGCAAATATTTGCAGATTATTTAAAATAACGAATCGTAGACACCCTATTCCTCCATTCCCCCTGTTTTATAGCCACTTTCTACCCAACATAGCCCATTTAACGTTGCTAAGATTCCTTAGATTTCTCAATTCAATCGAATCAGTACAATAAGGTGTCACTGGTTCGTTAGATTATGATAAAAATTGAGTACTGAGCACATATGCCACGCATCTCTCTTTATACCCCATCTGGATTTTCGGGGTTCTTTATTGTACTCTAGATGCTGTGACTTCAAAGCTCAGGACATTTGTCCTTGGCGTTCAGAGTTAATTTGTCATTTAATAATAGAAGTCGAAGTGATTAAATAAGGAGCGTACATATGAGAGGAATTATTTTTGCACTACTGGGCGGCGCGTGTATCACGCTCCAAGGTGTTGCCAATACTCGGATTAGCACCGACATGGGCACATGGCAGGCCGCTACGATTACACAACTGACAGGATTCATCTTAGCGGCGCTGATCCTGATGTTTGTTAGAGACACCAACCTTCAAGGACTCAAACAAGTAAAACCTATGTACCTGGCTGGAGGTGCTTTTGGTGCCGTCATTATTTTCAGCGAAGTGACAGCAATTCAGCAAATTGGGGTTACATTCACGATCTCGGCCTTGCTCATTGCGCAGCTGTTCCTGACTTTTCTGGTGGATAGCAACGGATGGTTCGGCGTGGTAAAACAAAAGATGAAACTGCCGCAATTTTTGGGCATTGCCTTAATGGTGACTGGTGTCATTATTATGAAACTATAGTTTTTGAAGAAGGATTGGAACATATCGTCGGGGGGGGGGAACAACAGCGTGCAAGAAATCCATAACGAGCAACAATTAATACAATATCTGAAGCAATATCAACTCGAAACTGTATTTCACGAGCCCCTGCGTACACATATGACGTTATGCCACTTTGAGAAGTGTGAACTGATCTGTCGTGAAGGGGAAACTTCCGAATATTTGTACGTGCTAGTCGAAGGTAAAATCAAGATTTTCACCACCTCCGCACAGGACAAAACGCTGGTGCTTTGTTTCAAAACACCGCTTGAAGTTGTCGGTGACATAGAGTATGTCCGTGAAAGCGATATTGTTAATACGGTTCAGGCCGTGTCACCTGTGGTGATGCTTCGCATTCATTATCAATGGCTCGCTGAGCTTGCCAGCGATTATGCACCTTTACTTAAATTTTTGCTCAAAATCATCTCTCACAAATTCTACATTGACTCGAACTTTTCCAATTTCAACCTGATGTATCCCGTTGAGGTTCGTCTAGTCAGCTACCTGCTCTCCATCTCAACAGAAGAAGCGGGTAACGTCGTTCATGAAGAGCTGGATGCGTTCAATCTGACCGACATCGCGAATCTGATCGGCACCAGTTACCGACACCTAAACCGGGTCATCCAGAAGCTCTGTGCAGACGGGTTAATTGAACGACATCAGGGATTGATTATGATCAAGGACCGGGCGGGTCTACGTGAAATAGCAGGTCACAACATTTATGAATAAGGAGTTCGACAACCATGTTAATCACAGGTATTTCGCTTGCGCTACTGGCAGGTGCACTTGTCAGTCTGCAAACGATTTTTAATAGCAAAGTTAATGAACGCACCGGTTCATGGTCCACAACAACGATGGTGCTTTTCACCGGATTCATTGCTTCGTTCCTCATCTCTCTGCTAGTGGAGGGCAAAAATACATTCAGCTTTCAGCATATGCAACCCTGGTATTGGCTCAGTGGAGCCATCGGCGTTGGCGTGGTCTTCTGTCTCGTGCAAGGCATGAAGCTGCTTGGTCCCACGTATGCCATCTCGATCGTGCTGACATCCCAACTAAGCTTTGCTCTATTGTTTGATTCCATGGGATGGCTAGGTCTGGAGCAGATTCCTTTTTCGTGGAATCAGCTGATCGGTGTACTTGTCATTGTTGGTGGAATTGTGTTATTCAAGTTCGGTGGGGGTAAATCGGAAAAATCAGAGCAGTCCCCTGGAACGTTGCAGTCTGACTCATAAACGAACAAAAAAGAGTGTCTGTCCAATCCCGCAGATTGGTCGGACACTCTTTTTATGCAATCAAACCACGTATCGCCTCGTTCTCTTACACGAACTCTACGTTATGGTAGACCTGCTGAACATCTTCAAGGTCCTCAAGCGCATCGATCAGTTTCTCGAACTGAGCTTGTGCATCCTCTGGAAGTTCAATATGGTTTTGCGCCAGCATCGTCAGCTCGGCTACTGTGAACTCAGTAATACCAGCAGCTTTGAATGCTTCTTGTACAGCGTGCTTATAATTGTCTCACTTTTTGTATGAAATTGTATTCGTTTATCATACCAAATTATGAGTACTTTTCACTATAACAGATTACATGTTTATCCTCTTATATGTAGTTATAAACATAAGAGACAACATCAATGAGGCATATCTTTATCTTTAATAATCCGTTTTAGTTCTTCAATGGAATATGCCGGTTTACGTTTATGTAACATAGCGTGGCAGTTCGGACATACAGGACGTAAGTCCCCCACTGGATCAATTTCATATTTTTCATTAATCTCATGCAAAGGCTTCAAATGATGAACATGGATAAAATTCTCACCGATAATTCCGTAAATGTTAACAAAGTTAAATCCACATACTTGACAGCATAATCCATAATGTTCTATACACTTCTTCCTAGCTATTGGATTTCTCTCGTATACATTTACTGATACTTTCTTCACAGAACCTTCAGTATATATCTCGAGTTCATTGACTTCTTCTGCAAGAATTTCTGGATGATTTTCACTTTCATTATCAAAAGACCATATTATTTTAACTGGACTTGTATCAAAATATTTTTTTGCTCTTCCATTTCCTAAAAACAAAAATTTAGGATCATTACTGTCCTCTCTCGCGAATATATATGTGCGCCTCTCTGGATTGATTAGAGATTGTATAGAACTCTGTGTTAATGTACTTTTATTTCTCCCATACCAAATAAGATCATTTCCATCAAACCGATTTGGATGGTCATGTCCAGTTCGCCCTGCGGTTCCCACATTTGCAAAGATGAAAGAATCCTTCTCATATTGAGTATATCCAGTATTCCAATGGCCTTTTTGTTTAGCTTTTGGAACATTTAATTTCTGATATATATCATTCCGCGAATAATACTCTCCCACTATAAATGTTTGTTCTTCTGACATTTGCATTTCATTTTTTGTAGCTAAAGTTTCTTCTATAACTTCAAACCCTAATCGCTTAAGAAAGTTGTTAGTTTCTGCTCCCCCATTAAACCTATCACGACTTAAAGCATGTCCATTAGCAAACCTATTTGCAACACTTATTACATATTTCGGTGGATACAGCCCACCATTATACCTTAAATGATATTTAGTTGATTCTCTCTCTTTTGGTACACCCTCTTTATGTATTGCAGCTATAGCATCTAAAATATTTTGTTTAACTATGTTTTGTGGAATCATTTAATATTAGCTCCTAATCACTTGAAATTCACCCTTAAATCACAACAACATAAACAGTGGCAGCACTATACTAAATACACAAGATGAAATTGAGATTATACAACATTCTTTGTCGTACTATATTTAATCATTTGTGTAATATAAAGATACAGTACAATTAGCACTGCATCAATCTTTGGTCAACTTTATGTAAATTGATAATCTTCTATTCTTCTTCAAGATTTTTATAATCTGGTACAAAGAGCCTACCCTGATGCTCAGGCTTTCGTAGCAAGTCTACATGCCGCTTAATTGTATTCACGTTATTTCTATGTATGAAGAAGTGATTTTTTAGTAAACTGTAAACTGTTATTGAAAATCTCCTCAGCTATTTCTTCGCTTGATTTGTGAGGATATTTCTCCAAAAACATGTAAATAGCTAAATTTTCAGAATTTGTCCATTCAGGTGCTCCAGCCATATAAATACACCTCCACTTTTTTATGAAATCCTTTACCTATCGTATCATTTATGGTTAAAACTGTATATAATTATAGTTACTATTGTGAAAAGGAATGAGAACATGCCAAAGGTGTATATTATTAATACAAATAAATCAAACAACCCCCAAGCTGAAAATGACATGATTAGTAAGATGAAATGTGCCGCTTACTATAGCCCTTGGAAGCATTATATCGACACAATCGAAGCAAACGATATTGTTTATCTCTATAGTAGTGGTGTAGGGATAATTGCAAGAGGGATAGCTACAGGTATTGTTGAAATTGATGATTACAATGGGGAAGAGAATGAAGAACATTATATGCACCTAAATCGATTTGAGAAATTGAATACACCATTAACAGCTGATAAAATCACGAATATACTTACAGAGGCTACAATAGATAAAAAGGAATACAAGATTCAATGGAATCAGACTATGATTCTCATTGCTTATTCACTAGGATTAAAAGTTTGGCAAGTGATCACCAAAAAACACATTTAGGATGTACTGTTTTAACAGAATAAAGGAATGATCGTTAATGACCGAAAACAAGAATGCATCTAAGAAGAAAAGTCTATTGGATGTGGTCGGATCATTAGGACCTATACATGGTGGTATACAAGAACAAACAAAGGGTAACACATTCGATCAAATTAGAAAAGAAGCCATCACTAAGCACTTTCAGGAACAGTATGAAATGCTTAATTCATCCAATGAGAAAAATAATGAGACACAAAAAACACTAATAGCTCAGTGCTAATAGTGTTTTTTGCACAAAGTAAATTATAAGACTATCTAACAAGATTGTTCTTCCACTCTTTCCATGAGTTAGAGTCAATTGGAGTACATGAGTCCGAAAGTTTCACAAACTCTAAAACTGTTCAAAACTAGCAGAAGGATTCTTCTCTGAATATTTAGTAACGCATTGGACCATAGCTTTATATGCCATCAAGTCCAGAACGGAGTATGTTCGTTCTTCAATAAATGTATCTCTTTCCTATGAGTAAATAACTTCATACATATGATTCAAACTCGATTTACTCTGGATAAATGTAATAGCCCTGTCCCAATTCCCTTTTTGCTGAGAAGCAGAATAGTCAACACTATGCTCACTTACTGGTTGTGTTTTATCCTTGGAGATTATAAAAGCATCGATTCCTAAGATGCTCAAGTTATTATCCTTACAGTAAGTAATTAGATCAATCGCATCCGAAAAGCTATATAAATACAGACCACCACGTATTGTTGCTTTGTCTATAATGTTCTTCTTTGAAAGACTCATTTTTTCTCCTTTCTTGGTGAGTAAGGATTTTTATTGTACTATCCGGTTCCCAATCTGGATCGTTTCTGTTACTTACTTGAATAATTAAACCTGATTCATCCTCAACAGTAACATAACTTCCATCTTCGTTAAAACATGCTGCTTCTTTACCATTCGCCTTGTTTTAGCCTCACTAATTTCGTGAGGTTCGTTTACTGTTGATTCAATTCATTCTTCAGTGTATCCTCTTTTTTTTCATTTGTTTGTTTATATTTTCATTTATCTGAATGCATTGATTAGTCGTTTCACTTCATCATCGTCGAAAGTTTTTATAAGAACTTTAGGTTCTCTCATCCATTTCAAACCTAGCACTGGATTTCTCTTTTCAGCGATATCCCCTTCTTCCACAATGAATTTTAAAAATGAACGGATATTTTTTTTGTATTCCATTAATGTAGGTCTCAGATAGCCCTTTCAATTCCAAGTTCATAAGATATGCTTTGATGTGAGAGGTGTTGATTTCTTCTATTTCAACAACTGAAAATTCATTACATAAATAATTCAGAAATACCCTATTGTTATTTCTATATCCTTTTATAGTGGGGATACTATGGTCCTTGATCTCCTAATCTCAAATAACATAAAAAAACTCACTCTTTATATGGATTTTCCCATACAAAAAGTGAGTTTTAATACTGCCCTTAGACATCTTAGATAGGAAAACGTATATCATCATAAAAATCACCAAGCGCTAACAGGTATACCCTCGCTGAGCTATAAAAATGATGAATTCTTAATATTTGTCCTACCCTGACAAGGCTACAATGATGCAATCAAACCACGTATCGCCTCGTTCTCTTACACGAACTCTACGTTATGGTAGACCTGCTGAACATCTTCAAGATCCTCAAGCGCATCGATCAGTTTCTCGAACTGAGCTTGTGCATCCTCTGGAAGTTCAATATGGTTTTGAGCCAGCATCGTCAGCTCGGCTACCGTGAACTCAGTAATACCAGCAGCTTTGAATGCTTCTTGTACAGCGTGGAATTGATCCGGTTCTGCATATACAATCACAGCGTCGTCTTCGTCCACGATATCACGTACATCTACATCTGCTTCAAGCAAAAGTTCCAGTACTTCCTCGGAGTTTTTGCCTTCTATACCGATAACCGCTGTTGGATCAAACATGTAAGCAACAGAACCGCTGACACCCATGTTACCAGCGTTTTTGTTAAACGCAGAGCGCACTTCCGGCGCTGTACGATTTACGTTGTTGGTAAGTGCATCAACGATGACCATCGCACCGTTTGGTCCGAAGCCTTCATAACGCAGCTCTTCATAGTTCTCATCCCCGCTGCCTTTAGCTTTTTCCATCGCACGATCAATAATGGCTTTGGGTACATTATACGTTTTGGCACGTTCCAGCACGACTTTCAGTGCACGGTTCGCTTCCGGGTCCGGTTCGCCCTTCTTGGCAGCTACATAGATCTCAACCCCGAATTTAGCGTAGACCCGGCTCGTGTTTGCATCTTTTGAAGCTTTCTTTTCCTTGATATTATTCCACTTACGACCCATATCGTTTCCGCTCACTTTCAACATGTAATCTGCTTTCTACTATGCCATTATATCTTGTTGAGCGTACTTCAACAAGTTAATACCCACGAAAATATGGGAGTAACTGCGGTGATTATCCATCTCCATTTGAAGATTAGCCTCAGTTTATCCTCTCATAAATCTCTCAGCAGCAACTAACGTTACCTCTATTCACTCCATATATAACAAACAAGAAGCACCCCATAAGGAATGCTTCCGTCCCTAAATCTGTCCTAACTTCGTTCATCTGACCCGGTCAATTAAGCGTGGAATTGTCGACCATCCAACACTTCAGGAACATAGCCCGCACGAATGACAAAGTCTCCGAAATGTTCACCTTCATAGCGCTCTTTGGCATATTGGTTCACCATTGGAGTCAACGTGTCCAGAATCTCGGCTTCCCCAATGTTTTCTTTGTACAGCTTATTCAGACGATGTCCGGTGAAGCTGCCACCAAGATACATATTGTATTTCCCTGGTGCTTTACCGATAAATGAAATCTCCGCCAGCATTGGTCTTGCACATCCGTTCGGGCAACCCGTCATCCGAATGACAATCTCTTCGTCTCTCAGCCCGGCTTCGTCAAGTACAGGCTCCAGTTTATCGATCAGGGACGGCAAGTAACGTTCGGACTCAGCCATCGCAAGACCGCAGGTTGGAAGCGCAACACAAGCCATAGAACTTCTGCGCAGGGCAGAGTAATGTGCTCCATCAGTCAGGTTATACTGCTGAATAAGTGCTTCAATCTTTTTCTTCTTCTGGCTGCTGATATTACCGATGATCAGATTTTGATTGGCAGTCAGACGGAAATCACCCGTATGCACTTTGGCAATTTCACGTAGACCCGTCATGAGCGGATAGCCGTCTACATCTTTTACCCGGCCATTCTGAATGAACAGCGTGTAGTGCCATCTGCCATTATTACCTTTTACCCAACCATATCGATCTCCGTTTGTCTCGAAATGATACGGACGTGCCGCATCCAGTTTCCATCCCAGACGGGTGGTCAGCTCTTCGACAAACCACTCCACACCACGATCATCCAGCGTATATTTGAAACGAGCATGTTTACGAACTGCACGATCTCCATAATCACGTTGAATCATAACTGTTTTCTCTGCAACATCAATCATTTGCTCCGGCGTACAGAAACCAATGACTTTGGACACCTGAGGATAGGTTTTGGCGTCACCATGAGACATCCCCATACCGCCGCCAACGGAAACGTTGAAGCCTTGCAGCTTACCGTTCTCCACAATAGCAATAAAGCCAAGATCCTGTGAATAGACATCCACATCATTGGAAGGCGGTACAGCAATACCGATCTTGAACTTCCGTGGCAAATACACTTTGCCATAGATTGGTTCAACTTCTTCGTCGGAGTCCTGAGAATCAATCACTTTCTCGCCGTCCAGCCATAGCTCATGATAAGCCCGCGTACGAGGGTCCAGATGATTGCTCACCTGACATGCCCACTCATACACTTCAGCATGCACATCAGATTGATTCGGATTCGGGTTACACATCACGTTACGGTTTACGTCACCACATGCAGCCAGTGTGCTTAGCAACGAATCGTTCACTTCGCGAATGGTGTTCTTAAGATCCCACTTCAGTACACCATGCAGTTGGAAAGACTGACGTGTGGTCAGACGAATCGTCTCATTTGCATATTTATGTGCCACTCTGTCCATCATCAACCACTGCTCCGGGGTTACAATCCCACCGGAAGCACGCACACGCAACATGAATTGGTATGCAGGCTCCAGCTTGGATTTGTGACGCTCATTGCGCAGGTCACGGTCATCCTGCATATAACTGCCGTGGTGTTTCATCAGACGGTTGTCGTCCTCTGGAATAGCCCCCGTGATACGATCAGCCAACGTTTCGGTCAGACTTCCGCGCAAGTAATCACTTTTGATCTTTATATCTTCCACATCACTATTCGTGCGCTGTGGGTTAAGTAAGTTATTATAAACCATGCTGCTTTCTCCTCTCGTCTCTGCGGGATGGTGCAATCCGGCTGGGCCGGTTATTAATAGACGTCCCGCTGATAACGTTTCTCCTGCTGCAACCGTGTCAGATATTCCGATGCCTGCTCAGGCGATAAACCGCCTTCTTGTTCAAGAATCGTGGTGAGCGCAGCATGCACATCATGTGCCATTTTTTTCTCGTCGCCACAGATATATACGCTTGCACCTTCCTGAAGCCATTGGTACAGTTCTTTGCTGTGTTCCAGCATACGATGTTGTACATACACTTTCTGTTCCGTATCACGTGAGAAGGCTACATCCATCTTCGTGAGTACACCATCTTTGAGCCAACGTTGCCATTCCGTCTGGTACAAGAAATCGGTGGAGAAATGCTGATCTCCGTAGAACAGCCATGTCTTGCCCTCTGCTCCTGTTTCTTCACGCTCACCAAGGAAAGATCTGAATGGCGCTACACCTGTACCTGGGCCAACCATGATAATCGGTGTATCCGGATTCTCAGGAAGCTTGAAATTCGGGTTATGCTGTATATATACAGGCAGGGTGTTCCCAGCTTCGATTCGTTCAGCCAGATGTACCGAGCATACACCGTAACGTTCTCTGCCACGCGCTTCATAACGTACCGTACGAACGGTAAGATGAACTTCATCCGGGAAAGACTTCGAACTACTCGCTATGGAGTACAGACGTGCCGGAATTTTGCGAAGAACAGCTACGAATTCTGATGCAGGAATCCCTTTCAGATTATAGTCCTGAACCAGATCCAGCAGATCACAGCTATTCATGACCGTGCGGAATTCGGAATCATCTGCGAGTAACGCTGTCAGGCCACTCCCAGGATTCAGTTTCGCAAGTTGTTCTACCACCGGTTTCGTCACCGCTGTAATTTCAAAATAACGCAGCAACGCTTCGTGCACAGATGCCTGATCCCCATTTTTATTTACGGTCACGCGCTCATCGGCATTCCATCCCATGGCTGCAATCAATTCATCAACAAGGCGCGGGTGATTCTCAGGGAATACCCCAAGGCTGTCACCAGGCTCGTAATCCAGGCTGGAGCCTTCCAAAGACAACTCAATATGGCGTGTTTCACGGTCCGATCCTCTGCCATTCAGATTGAGATTCTCCAACACTTCAGCTTTGAATGGGTTCGTGCGATCATATTCGGATTCCCCGCCGCTCACCGCAGCTGTGACAGCCTCAGTGGTTACCGTACTCGCACCAGCAGATGTACTGCTTAAGGATGCCAGTACTTCATTCATCCACTCCGCAGCTGCTTCATCAAAATCAACATCACAGTCCACACGTGGTACAAGGGCTGTACCACCCAATTCCTGCAATCGTTTATCGAAGTCCTTACCTGTCTGACAAAAGAACTCATAGGAGGTATCTCCCAGAGCCAACACCGAGTAACGAAGTCCTTCAAGCTTCGGAGCCCGTTTGCTGTTCAGGAATTCATGCAGCGGAATCGCATTATCTGGTGGTTCGCCTTCGCCATGCGTACTGACGATGATGAGAAGATTTTCAATTTTCTTGAGTCCGTTCGGTTTGAAATCTCCCATCGATGACAACGTTACCTGAAGACCCTGCTCTTCAAGTTTCTTGGCCAGCTTTTTCGATAGGCCACTGGAATTCCCGGTTTGTGAACCGAAGAGCACGGTAACTTCCCGTGATACGGGCGGAGCACTGACAGGTGCAATACCTGTAGTGGGTGCAGCCTGTACCAGGTTAGCTGGAGCCGCTATTGTCGCGCTTGCCTGAATTGCTGCAATATATCCGCTCAACCAAGTACGTTGTCCATCGGTCAATGTAGGAATAAGACGATTAAGCAGTTCAACTTGTTCTTGATTAAAAGGGCTGTTTGTCACTTGAAGTTCCACTGTTTGCCACCTCGCGCATTGCTTCGATTTTAATTCCGACTAAAATCATCACATTAATTTAATTTCTTCTCTCTAAAACCTAACACACCGGGTGTTGAGGGTCAATTTCAATGATTTTATAGCATTTATCAGTTTCGCTGATAAAGGACAAAAAACAACAAAAAACCTCCTTTTCAAAACATGGACGGTTTTGTTTTAATTTTAATTTGGCGGCCAGCTCAAGTTGAAGTTGAAAGTGGAATATAGTCACTAAAATGATCTCCTAGGACTCTGCTTTTATCTCCGTATACTCTGTCCAAGTGATTCTCTCCCCACAGACATATGCGGTCAATGATGTCCTGTAGTGTCAAGCCGTACTCTGTCAGCTCATACTCTACCTTGGGCGGAATCTGAGGATGAATGATCCGATGGATGATTTCATTCTTTTCCAGTTCACGCAGCTGTTGGGTTAGGACCTTCTGGGTAATGCCAGGAATGGCTCTGCGAAGTTCGCTTGTTCGTTTTTTACCTGATATCAGCTGATGCAGAATAAGAATCCTCCATTTTCCACCGACCAGTTCCAGCATCGCCTGCACACCACTCTCATATTTTTTCATTTCTTGTTCCATTTGTACTCCCCCATAATTCACATATATGTATATCCGTTATTAAAAGTAACCGAAGAACCCCAAAGTATCTACAGCACTCTCAGGTGCGTACTTCTCAAGGAGATGTCATGAAACTTATAATAACATTGGTCAGAATGTTTAACCAAAATAAAAAGAAAAAAGGATGGTTACTCCTACATGAAAGTTAAACTGGTCGTTACTCACCCAAGACAAGATTCCCTAACATTTGCCGTGATGAATCGTTTTATAGAAGGTATGCAGGAGAATTCCCATGAAATCGATATCCTCGATCTATATCATGACGGATTCGATCCCCTATATCGTGTAGAAGATGAGAGAGACTGGCAAAATCCCGATAAACAGCATGCCCCTGTGATTCGCAAAGAGCTGGATCGTGTGCTTGCGGCTGATGCCATTGTATTTGTTTTCCCGATCTGGTGGTACAACGTTCCCTCCATGCTCAAAGCTTATCTGGACAAGGTATGGAACATGGGGCTGCTGAACAAGGCAAACTCCAAAAAGGCACTGTGGATTGCACTAGCTGGGGGGACAGAGGCTTCGTTCCATAAATACGACTATTACAACATGATTTCCAATTATCTGAATAATGGGATCGCGGGTTATGCAAGAATGCAGGCATCCCGAGTTGAATTCCTCTATGAAACCATTTCAGAATCCAAAGAACATATCGAAAGCTTGCTGGAGCAAGCATACCAAATCGGCAAACATTACAATTAACAATTCGCAAAAATTACAGATAACATTCATTTAAATCACAGATAACAACTGTAAAACGACATGAATATACTCGTTCGTTGTGTAAATGACTTTTCGCCCATGGCTGGCGTACAATGAAGAAGGCTTACTCCAACCTGTGTCCGAGGTCAAAGTAAGCCTTCTTTTTCACACGCTACGATTCTGGTGTATCATCATTTCTTCCATACCAGTTTGCTCATCATCGCATATAACAACGTAGCCGATTCGGCTCGGGTCGCTTCGGCAAGAGGTTTCACCTCACCGTTGTACCCGTGGGCGATGCCCAGATCCACAAGTAATGCCACACTATCCCTGGCATAGGAGCGAATTTCGGAAACGTCGCGGAAACGAGTAAGGTTATCTGTTGCAGCCGTCTCGGAGTCAACCAGTCCAGCAGCCGCAAGTGCCCTCACTGTCAACGTCATCATCTCTTGACGAGTGATCGTGGACTCTGGCAAGAAGCGCCCGTCACCGGTACCACTGGTGATACCTAGCGAACGCGCAGCTGTAACTGCTTCGTAGTACGGAGCCTTTTCGTTTACATCAGAAAACGCATTCCCGGAAGAAACATTCAAACCCAGCGCAGTCATCAACCATTGCATGTATTGGCCGCGGGTCATCTCCTGTTTTGGATGTAACTGCGTGGAATCACCGCTTAACTCTGCATCAATTACACCTCTGACAGCCAAAGCCTCCATTGCTTTCTTGGCCCACTGCACTTCTGCAAGGTCTGCGAATGTCTGCTCTACAGGCACAACAGCATAATTTCCTGTGAGTGATGTTACGGAAAATACAAGCCGTCCGCTTTTTGGATCGTAGTAACTTTGCGGCAACGGGGTTGCCACACCGTTCGCACCAATGGCAAATGCTACAATCCGATTTTGCTGAGCATTTTGTGATGATTGGTAAGGCAGACGAACTATCAACTCGCTTTCCGATGGCCATGGTTGACCATCCATTTGAAGTTCAAGCTGGACTCCATATTTCGTGCCAAGCTGATCTGCGACTGTTTTTGGTAACTCCGTTCTGACCAATCGGATTGATGCAACCCCATCACCAACGATATCCTGCGTTAACAGTGTCGCAGGAAGCTCCAACATCCCCAGCTCTGTAACAATGTTGAACACATGTGACTCACCCTGATCTATTAACGCAGAGGCAGGCAGAGATACTTCATATGCCGTTGCTCCCGAAACCGGCTTCAGCCGAAGTTCAACCAAGCGCTGACCAGCATCTGTTGAGGGTGCAACTTGAAAAGCCTCTTTAATCGTTGAAACATCTACGTTGGACTGCACTACACCCTTCTGGTCAGACTGTCCCAGCAATTCCAGAACTGAACGGTCTTTCTCAGGTTTAGGCTGTGGTGCAGCATTCTCTGCACTTGGACTTCCACTTCCTGATTGTCCACCATTGTTGCCTGAACCAGGACCATTTCCTGAATTCCCACCGGAATTGCCGCCTGGATTACCGCCCGAACCAGGGTCCGTACCTCCAGGGGAAGGAACAGATGCGAGCACCTTCACCGTCAACGGTACAGTCAGGGCTCTACTATCGTCAGAAGTTCGAGTAATTTCCAACTCCAATGTTACTGTTGTTTCCTTAGATGGTGGGATAATCGTTCCATCGGTTTGAATGACGGACGGTACCGAACTGGAAGCGATCTTCACCGTGAAACCTTGTGGCACGGATGGTATCTTCAGTTTTTTTGCACCTGCGGAAGGCTGTTCCAATGCTGTAATGCTTGTAGCTACATCGACAGCGCTCTGCTGAGCCGTATGCACCTGATAAGCGGAAGATACACCTCTCACGGATTGCCCCGTCGCATCAAAAGCTTCCACTTTGTAATAATATTCCGTGCCGGGGTTCAGTTCACTGTCCGTGTACTCCCGTCCATTGCCGCTATAGACCACCTTGTACTCACCTTGCTCACGATCTGAGCGGTAGAGCTTGTAGCTTGCTGCACCAAGATGAGCATCCCAGTGAAGCGTTGCGCTTGTTGAATCCAACGCATCAGCATTAAGGCCAGCACTATCATTTGCAGGTGGTACAGCGTCAGGTTTAACGATCATAATCCAACTAATCATCGGGTCCTCCGATGCCGTATTACGCACGGTCAACTCTAGCTTGTTGTCCGACACGCTGATGCCTTTGTGGGCTCTAACACTGGCAGGCGTAAAAGTAACTGCACCGGTATTGGTGCCATTGATGATGAAATTTGCTCTGCGCGATGTATTGGTCCACGGATCGTTGAATCCGGCGTACACATCGTATGTCCCGTTTGGCACATCAAATCTATAGGTTAAGTCCGTGCCTTTAGGTGAATTGCTGACATTGCCACCGTTCAGATAACGTACGGTCGAGAATATATCTCCGCCATTTGAACCGGATGACAGTGCATCTGCGCTGGTATACCCCCAATTGCGACCCTCTGCCGGAGCGTACATCTGGTCCGCCGTTCCCGGGTTGGCAAGTGTTCCTTTCATATAGGCACCCATGAGATTGTAATCAGCCGTTTCGTAACCTCCGCTATTCACAAAATATAGTGCATTCTCTGGAATGACGTTTACACGAACCACCTGCTTTTTGTTGTTATATTCCGGTGTCGTTACCTGCAACGTAAGCGGTCCTGGCTTAGCAAAATCTTCTGCCGTCATGGCCCGGTTATCAATCGTCCATACTGCTGGCGTTGATACCAGTGCTCCACCCTCGCGCACATTCAATGTTGTTGGCAGGGATGGTACTTTGCCTAGCGCCACGGCTTCTGGCAACGGATCAGCAATATCTACCTTTCCCATCGAATTCAGCAGATCAGGTGTCCAGCTGTTATACCACTTGATCGCGATATCCGAGCCTATTCCAAACTCAATTGGCAAGAACACGTATTTTGCAGCATCATTCGAGAAGTTGCCACCATTCCACGTATCCCCCACGTAAATGAACTTGCCTTTTTCAGGATCGACCGGAATGACGGAAGTGGTCTGTGTGCCAAATGCCTTGCCTGGATCGGGATCTGTTGGCAACGTACGCACGAACGGATTGGTCTGCGTTGACCATGGGCCAAAGATGTTGTCCGCAACCGTCACTTTGTTTTCGTTAGGGGCCCAGCCGGAAGCTCCGGAAGTCAAAATATAATATTTCCCCTGATACTTGAACATCGCCGGTGCTTCACGTTGCCCTCCCGGGAACACACGCACGTAATCTACGCCGTATTCCGCCTGATAGGTGGAATCTCGTACCGGATTGCCTTTGTCATCCGTTCGTCCTTCCTTATGCCACCCTGTTACGTCACTATAGTCTTCATTCAGTTTGGAGATATAGAGCGTCAGGTTTTCCTCACTGGAGTAGATCAGATAACCGGTACCGTCATCATCCTTAAACAACGTCATGTCACGTGCCATACCCCGGTCGCTTGGGAAATAATCTTTCTCCCCTTCCGGAGCTCTGTCCATCCGGTAACTCTTCTGATACACAAAAGGCCCTGTTGGAGAGTCGCTGATCGCATAACCGGCTCTCGCCTTACCGTAGTTCGCATTATCGTTATAAGGGTCCTTGTCTCCATCCATGTGGGCCCACATCACGTATTTCTTCGTTTTGTCGTTGTAGATGACCTTTGGTCGTTCAATGATCCGTCCTTTGCGAATATCTGCCCAGATATCCACCTTGTCTTCGCGTCCTGCATACAATTCGGAAATCAGTGGGTCATTGTTAAAATCATCCATCGATTGAAGCGTCGTCAGAGCCATGCCCTCGTCAGTCCAGTTCATCAGATCCTTCGATGAATACACACGCACACCAACAGCTGGCCAGCCGCCCTTATGATATTCGCCATACCAGTAATAGGTCTCCGTCTGTTCATCATAGAAAAACCCAGCCCCATGCGCATCAATCGGTTTCCCGTCCAGATCTGGCCACAATTGCCCTGGTGTAATGCTTGTGCGAACTGTGGCAACACCCAACGGTGCGGATGCTGGAGAAGTTACGCCGTCCACGGTCGCCTGGATGATGTAAAAATATCCTGTGCCCATCGTCAGACCGCTATCGTTAAACGTGTTTTCATTGCCACTATAGACCTGCTGATACGTACCCGTAGCACTGGTAGACCTCGAGAGTGTATACGTTACATCAGATCCAGCAAGGGCATTCCACCCCAGAGAGATTGAAGTATCCGTCACAGCTGTGGCAGCAAACTCTGCAGGAGAGTCAATGGAGTACGTAGTAGCTTCTGCAACGGAGAATGCTGACTCACCAGCTGCATTAAAGGCCGTCACACGATAGCTGTAGCGGGTGCCCGGCTCAAGTGCAATATCCGTGAATATGAGCCCTTTCCCTTCGTATATCTGCTCATACTGGTCACTGCCAGCTTCGGCCCGAACCACGCGATAACCCGTTGACTTGTCCACGGCGGACCAAGATAGCTTCACGCTCGTTGCGTTGAGTGCTTCGGCCTTTAATTCGCCAGGAGCCTGTGGTGCCGCCGCAGTCGTCCGAACTTCCAGCGGAGCAGTCCATAATGATTCGGTTAGGCCTCCGTATTCATAAGCCAGCTTGTAATAATACACCGTATCCCCGCTCAATCCTTCATCCGTGTGTCCCAAAGTCCCGGTATTGGTTACCAGAGAATAACCGCCTTCAGGCGTAGAGGAACGGTACAAGCGGTAGGTTGATGCACTCGCGATTTCAGACCATTGCAATGAAACCGAAGACGCCGTCTGCTCAGCGATGGAGAGCTGAACATCGTTCCCAAGCGGTTGCTCGGCAATGATCACGTCATCTGCATGTACCGACTGCCACTTATTCCGAATGCCCACGGTACCTGACCCGTATGTAGGATCGACCAGATCAAATACCAACCGATCGGAGCCGTTTTCCACGATATACCCGCGAATGGTCGTACCTGATAACACTACTTTGAGTGTGTACCATGTATTTTTGGCAAACGCATAGTCCACCGTTTTCAAAGTAGTATCTGTTCCGTTCACACGTTTGGAGAAAACGAGTTTATTATTGGGGACCTGCATTTGAAAATAGTAAAAGTTGCTCTTATCCTGAAACCGCGGCAATATTCCCGGATACCCCTGACCAGCTCCCGTATAAAAGCGCATGGACACGGTCATGTCCGACATGGAGTCTCCAGTAGAGATGATGCCTTCATTGGTATCGCTCTGGAAAAGCGTGAAGTTGGACGCATCTGTCGGGTCAGCGAATACTTCCCAGTTGCCTGTGCTTACGTTCCATGCGGGTGATTCCGTGAAATTCCCATCCGAAAAATCGTCCTGCAACAACGTGGCGGGTATACTGTTCAGATCGGCATACGCCTTACTAGGCAGCATCAACGGTCCCGAAGACAGCACAAGTGTTGCAGATAACATAAATATCATGGGTTTCCTGAGTTTATCCAATGTTCATTCTCTCCTTTGGCGTGAAAGATGAAAGCATGGTTCATGAAGGCACGGTGTTGTTGTTCAGGCTATCCTCAGCAGCCGGCGGTCAGTACAAAGCGTGCTCCACCTCCTTATTTTAATGAAACCGGTTTCATTGGAGCGCAAAAAAAGACCCGTCTCCCTTCTAAGTGCAATGATACCCATACGGAATACCGTTTCTTACTTGCCCCTATGCAGTGAAACAGGTTTTTAATATATAAATGTAATCGCTTTCTTGAATTATATTATTGCCTTATTCCAGCTGTCAACTGTGAATTGGGCTCAAACATTTTTCGTTAAAACCACGCAAAAAAGGCGCGAGTTCTGCCTGTTTTGCAAGCAAAATTCGCGCCTTTTCTCACGCTTCGAGCTTATTCGCAAGCTCGAAGCGTGATTCGTAATCAAAAGCGGACTTTTTGAACAACCTCTGTTTAGAATACTTTTGTTGTCCACGACTCACAGTTCCAAGTCTCCGTAACTACATCGCGGTAGAATTCCGGTTCGTGGGAGATTAGAAGAATACTGCCTTTGTAAGCCTTGAGCGCACGTTTCAACTCTTCCTTGGCATCAACGTCCAGATGGTTCGTCGGCTCATCGAGCACAAGCAGGTTGGTTTCATTATTGATTAGCTTACAGAGACGCACTTTGGCTTTCTCGCCACCACTTAGTACAGCTACCTTGCTCTCAATGTGTTTTGTAGTCAAACCACATTTTGCAAGTGCAGCACGCACCTCGAATTGGGTATAGGAAGGGAACTCCTGCCAGATCTCTTCAATACACGTATTGTAGTTGGCATCCTTCATCTCTTGCTGGAAGTAACCAATCTCCAGATGTTCACCGCGTTGAACGGTTCCTTCCAGAGCTTGAATTTCACCCAGAATACTGCGCATCAGGGTTGTTTTACCGATTCCGTTCGCACCAACAAGGGCGATCTTCTGCCCACGCTCCATACGCAGATCCAGTGGTCTGGACAACGGTTCGTTGTATCCAATTACAAGACCTTTGGTTTCGAAAATGAGCTTGCCGGATGTTCTTGCATCACGGAAGTTGAACTGCGGTTTCGGTTTCTCCTTGGCGATCTCAATGACATCCATCTTGTCGAGTTTCTTCTGTCTGGACATCGCCATATTACGTGTAGCTACACTTGCTTTGTTACGCGCTACAAAATCCTTGAGGTCAGCAATCTCTTGTTGTTGGCGCTTGTACGCCGATTCCAGCTGCTGTTTTCTCATCTCATGCACTTCCTGGAAATGATCATAATCGCCAACATAACGAGTTAGATTCTGGTTCTCCATGTGATAGATCAAGTTGATTACACTGTTCAGGAACGGAATATCGTGAGAAATGAGGATAAATGCATTCTCATATTCCTGCAAATAACGTTTCAGCCATTCGATATGCAATTCATCCAAATAGTTCGTAGGCTCATCGAGGAGCAAAATATCGGGTTTTTCCAGCAGCAGCTTGGCAAGCAGTACTTTGGTACGCTGTCCACCACTCAGGTCATTGACGTCTTTATCCAGACCGATATCCGTCAGACCCAGACCACGTGCGGTTTCATCCACTTTGGCATCGATCATGTAGAAATCCTGGTTTGTCAATGTATCCTGAATCGTACCCACATCTTCAAGAAGTTGTTCAAGTTCCTCCGGGGTAACATCGCCCATTTTGCCATACATATCATTCATTTCCTGTTCCATGTCGAACAAATACTGGAACGCGCCGCGAAGTACGTCACGGATCGATTGGCCTTTATTCAATACAGCATGCTGGTCCAGATAACCAACACGCATCCGTTTGGACCACTCCACCTTGCCTTCATCCGGCTGAAGTTTTCCTGTAATAATGTTCATGAAGGTGGATTTACCTTCACCATTGGCCCCGATCAGACCAATATGTTCGCCCTTCAACAGGCGGAATGAAACGTCGTTAAAGATAGCACGGTCACCAAAACCGTGACTTAATTTTTCTACATTTAATATGCTCATTCATGACACCTTTTCTATATAGACTTAATTCTTTGTATATTATAAGCGTTATATCCTGCACAACTCAACGCCATATTCAAAAATATTGCACCTTTTTGTCTGAAATTTGCCTTATATGAAAGTATGGGGTAAAATTTTGCCTTAACGAATTACTACTATATAGAACGGAGCTCTTCGAAGAGCATCAGGTGAACAATATGATTGAAGTGAAACAATCCAAGTTGGGTGATGGTAGTGAGTTTAACCGCGGGGTATTTGCTACCGTTGATATTGCCAAAGGAACGCTTATCCATCAGGCACCCGTTGTGCCTTACCCAAATGAAGATCATGAGCATGTCGAAAAAACGATTTTGGAAGATTACGTGTTCGAATACGGGGCGAATCATACCGCAATTCTGCTCGGTTACGGCAGTCTGATTAACCACTCCTATGAACCTAACGCTACCTATGATATCAATTTTGATAACCACACCTTTGACTTCTACGCTTATACAGACATCAAAGCTGGCGAAGAAATCGTGATCAATTATAACGGTGAGGAAGACAGCATGGACCCGTTATGGTTCCTGGATGATTACGAGGAGCGTATGCTTGAGTTCAATAAGTCCAATGATGATGAGGGTGAAAAAGAGACCGAACCCCAGTCCCTGGATACGGACACGAGTAAATAAACGTTAAACTCAAGTAAAGTTTGCAAGCACTCTGTTGTATGTGCGAAAAGAACTCACTGACCCCGGTGAATGATCAAATGAGTACCTGGAGTACTCTCCATGGTCCAAAGTTTAAACACAAAAATAAGCAAGTCCTCCATGAATGGAAGACTTGCTTATTCGTGTTGTCTTGCTTTCTAAGCCAGATACACCTGTTCATGTTTCATGGTTTATCCTGCATCTTAACTTTTTTTAATCCGTAATCGGCGGATCTGTATGCAAGTCTTGATCGGGTGTCGTGGATCTCCACTTGGTAAAGGCTACCTCGAAGCCTGCACGCTTCGGTGAACACAAAAATGGACCTGCGTGTTTGTTCGTTGGATAGGCAAACCGTGCAACCCGAATCGTACGCCAAGGATGCTCATCTGTGCGAGCACGAATGACAACAGCCTCATTACTGTAGGAGGCTCTGATTGTTACGATTCGTCCACCCCACTCTGGCACAGGAGAGAGTGACCAATCCGAATACGTATCCGTCACGACGGCTCCAACATGTGCCACGCCATCATTGACCTCAACTCCGGCCTTGATCCATTGGTCTTCTCCATACCATAACATTAATCCCGCCTGATCATATAATTCGGTGAATGAGCTTAGATCAAACGATACCTCAATCGCTTCCGTTCCGTCCCATGGAGCAAGCATGGCATGTCCATCCCGATGACAGAACCCGTAGAATGTGTTCTCCCAGAAGTCACTGCCTTCCCGAGCTTCCACAATGAAACGATCCCCGTCCATCCGTGCAGCAACGGGTTCCTTAGTCCACTTGCCTTCATGAAGCCCAATAAAATCCGATGACATCGTTGTTTTCATCCTTCCTTCCGTCCCAAAGGGGAGTTCATCACCACTTCTAAATTAAAGAACCCAGGTCCGATGCAGCAGTAGGATATGCAAAATTCATGGTGTTTAACTGATCGATAGTCAGATTGAACTGAATCGCCATTGCAAAAAGGTTGATCAATTCTTCTGTTTTGCTCCCGAGCACATGCGCACCCAGAATACGTCCGGTTGATTTGTCGATCACCACTTTGGCCATGGCAAATTTTTCATGAGTTCGCTTGTAAGTATACCATTTCGACATATCATTTACCTGCACCTCGTAGCCCTCTTTCTTGGCTTGTTCCGTGCTCATACCTACAGCTCCAAGGGCAGGGACAGTAAACACAATGGAAGGCATCACTTTATAATTAGGTTGGTTTTGATTCCCCTCCAACAAATTGAACGATACAGCCCGGGATTCCTGACCTGCTAACGGGGTCAAGGGCAACCCTTTTGTATCGGTTACATCACCAGCAGCATACACTCGTGGATTGCTTTCGCTTTGCAAGTACTCGTTCACCGTAATACCCTTTTTGCTGTAGCTGACGTTGGCTTTCTCCAATTCCAGCCCATCCACATTAGGAATACGCCCAGCTCCATGAACGACAAGTCCACACTGCCACTGGTGATCTGCACCATTGCGTGTGCCATGAACGACATATGAGTTCCCCTCTTGCCGTATGGACTTCACCTCCGCGTTCAAGTGAACATGGATGCCGATCTCTTTTGATCTTTGCAACAAAGATTCTACCAGCTCCGCATCAAACGATTTCAGAGGCTGTTCACTCCGATGCAGGATGTGGACTTCCGTCCCGGCTCTGGCCGCAATATGCGCAAACTCAAATGCAATGTATCCACCGCCTACCAAAACTAATCGATCCGGCAGCTGTTCCAGATCCAGAAAGTCATCACTATATATAAGATGCTCTGAGCCCTCAATCTCAAGTGGCGCAGGTCTTGCACCAGTAGCAATCAGGATGTGTTTGCCATGGAGCACTTCTTCTCCCACTTGAATGTGGTCTTCATCGACAAATGAAGCTTTACCATGGAATGTGTCCATTCCTGCCTGTTTGAATTTATCCTCGCTTGCTCTAGGTATGCTCTCGGTAAAGGTACGTTTAAAGGCCATAAGTTCAGACCAGTTGATGGTCGCCTGTCCCTGAATTCCTTTCCCTTGCATCCGTTCATTCCAGTCAATCAGCTCCGCCGCTCCAGCCAGCACTTTCTTGGGATCACAGCCGCGCAGTGCACACGTTCCGCCGAACTCACGTTCATCAATTACAGCGATTTTCCAGCCAGCTTCAGCGCAACGGGTGATTACAGAGCTTGCCGCGCTTCCTGTTCCAATTGCAATCAAGTCATACGTTTCTTGTGTCATCATGGTTCCTCCTCTTCCTTTTGTTACATCTATTGTTGGGATACACAACGTTAAAGCAACCCAGCCTGTTTAAGGTACTCCCTAGCCACCTGCTCGGGATTCGCTCCATCCACGTTCACGTCATAGTTCATCTGACGCATCTCGTCATCCGTAATTTTGCCAGCAAGCTGATTCAGCACCTCAACCAGTTGTGGATATTGATCTGCCGTTTCTTGACGAAGCATCGGCGCGCCTTGATACGGTGGGAACAATTCCTGATCATCCTCCAGCACAACGAGTTCATATTGTCTCAACTCACTATCTGTGGAGTAGGCATCTACGAGATTGATATCGCCACGTTGAACAGCACCATAGCGAAGCTTCGGTTCCATTGTCGCAACGTTCGGAAATTCAATCCCATACTTCTTCTGAATGCCTAGGTAACCGTCTTCCCGATCCGAGAATTCCAGGGTGAATCCTGCCTTCATCTGCTGTTCCACTGGCTTGAGATCCGAAATAGTCTTGAGATTGTATTGATCTGCGATGCTCTTTGGAACGGCCAACGTATACGTATTGTTATAATCCATAGGTTTCAGCAGCACCATGTTGAACTGGCTCAGCATTCCGTCTCTTGCCTGTTCGTACACCTCAGTCCGATCGGTACTCACTGCCGTTTCCTTCATGAACTCGGAGATCGCTGTCCCGGTGAATTCGGGATAGATGTCAATATCACCTGAGTTGAGTGCATTGAAAAGGAATGGCGTTTTGCCTAATCCGGGTTTTAGTTCAACGGTCAGGTCTGTATCTTTTTCGATTAGCAATTTGTACATATTAATGAGAATTTCGGGTTCAGCTCCCAGTTTGCCAGCAATCACGAGATCCTTCTGCCCTCCACGTGCCAAGAAGGGAATTGTGATTACAAGTATCGCGATTATTGCCAGCGAACCAAGGGTGACCAGTGTTTTCTTGAAGGATAACCGCTGGAACTGACGCAATAGTACATCAAATAAAATAGCCAGCAATGCGGCCGGAATGGCTCCAAGGATGATCAGTGCCGTATCGTTCCGATCAATGCCCAGCAAGATTAATGCACCCAAACCTCCTGCGCCAATCAAAGCAGCAAGTGTCGCCGTTCCTACAATCAGGACCATCGCGGTCCGAATTCCGGCCATAATGACAGGCATCGCCAGTGGCAGTTCCACTTTGATTAGACGTTGCCAACTATTCATGCCCATCGCATTAGCTGCTTCCACCATGGAAGGATCAACTTCGGATATGCCTGTGTATGTATTGCGAAGTACGGGAAGCAACGCATACACCACCAATGCAATAATTGCAGGAAGTGTGCCTATACCGAATAACGGGATGAGCAATCCGAGAAGCGCCAAGGAAGGTATCGTCTGCAACACAGCCGTAACCCCGATAATGGGTTCAGCCACTCTTGGTTTGCGTGTCAGGTATATACCTAGCGGAATAGCGATGAGGACAGCAAAGAACAATGCGATAAATGAGATCTGAATATGTTCCAGCAGAGCAGACAACAACTGACCTTTCCGCTCACTGAACACCTCCGTGAATCTACTCATGTCCTTCACCTCGTTCCTGTAACTGACCAGACCAGTATTTCATCAGATCAACTCGACTGATCTCGCCAATAATCTGGCGGTTACGTTCAACCAGCAGATGGTCATGGGTAGCCATGATATCAACTAACTCCGTTAACGTAATGGATACAGGAACGGCGGTTTTGGCTGATTTTGGCACATGACCCGGTGAGAGTGGTGACATGATGGATTCGAGATCAAAATCAGATTGTGAAATCGTATCGGCGTTAGGACTTCCAACAAATTCACGTACGAAATCATTAGCTGGCTGTTGGATAAGTTCTTCCGGGGTACCCACCTGCAAAACCTGTCCATCCTTCATGATGCAGATGCGATCCCCCAGCTTCATCGCTTCCTGAATATCATGGGTGACAAACACAATTGTTTTTTTCATCTGACGTTGGATATCCAGAATATCGTCCTGCAATTTCTCCCGACTCATTGGATCGAGTGCACTGAACGGTTCATCCATCAAAACTATCTCGGGATCGGCAGCGAGTGCACGCAACACACCAATTCTCTGCTGTTGTCCTCCAGATAACTCGGACGGTTTACGCTCACTGTACGTATCTCCGTGCAAACCCACCATGTCCAGTAACGTATGTACACGCTTCTTGATTTGATCTGACTTCCATCTTCGCAGTTCAGGAACAACCGCAATATTTTCGGCAATTGTCATATGCGGGAATAGTGCAATCTGTTGCAGTACATATCCGATATTCCAGCGCAATTCGTGAATGTTGTATTCATCGATTGGGCGTTCATTAATGCGCACTGTTCCATCTGTTCGCTCAATCAGGCGATTGATCATTTTGAGCATGGTGGTTTTGCCACATCCACTCGGACCAATCATGACAAACAGTTCTCCCTTGTTAATGTTGAGGTTAACCTGACGTAAAGCCGTTGTTCCATCAGGATATTGTTTCGATACATTTTCGAACTGAATCATTCGCTCTCTTCGCCCCTTTATAGGGCGTGTTTCAGACACGCCCTAACATTCATCTTCATCTATTTCCCCAAAAGTGTGTTCGTATAATCACTGCTCCGGATAATGATGTTGCTTCAATCATTTTCACTACAGCTATCTGTTCACTAAAAAATAATGCGTTGATCTATGTCGATAGTGGTATAATATTGGTAGTCATTGAGAGTATGTATTATCCTTTCACCACTTTTTTCATTTATAAAGGAGTGTACCTATATGTATATTCAAATTACAGATTTGGCTGCAAAACGATTGACGGAAAGTCTGAATGACCAACCCGGATATTTCAAAGTGATCTATGACTTGGAAGGTTGCGGATGTAACGGAGTTATCGCTATTATCATTGTTGATGAACTTGCGGCTCTCGACGCGCAGATTGAAACCAATCTAGTTCCGTTCTATGTTGATCCGAAGCAGCAGCTGAACCTAGAACAACATATGAAGCTGGATACGGAAGAAAATTATCCTTCTTTCAAATTAAGCAGTGATTCCGGTGTGCTCAGCGGCAATGTTCGTGTTCGTGACACGCGTGCCGTAACTGTGGGAAGCTCCGGTGGATCTGACGCCTGCATGTTGTAATACAGTCTCCAGCTTACTTGAAGTAATCTAGCATTATCTTTCTTCACATCAAAAGCCGTTGCATCTAATGCAACGGCTTTTTTAACGTTCTTTTCCTTATATGCCTCTATCAGAGTTGCAAAAAAGACTCTATAAAAGATGAACTAAACATTTACACGAAACGGAGAGGACAGAAAGAACCTGAAGAAACGAAGTGTTCGCCTAAAAGCTTTCTGAAAGAAAGCTGCTTCGTAAGCATACGCTATCCCAAGATTTTCCCCTTATTAAGGGGAAAATCTTGGGATAACAGCGCTAGGAAGGTTGTTCTGTCATCGAAGTGTCCAGTGTAAAAATCTTTGGTTCAACTAATATAGCAAACTTTGTTTACAACTCGGAAACAATTGGAGAACCTATGGATATAATCCTCTAGTATACTCGGTATATAGATTCATATAATCCGAGGAGGAACACACATCATGAAATCTTTTACTCGTAAATCCATCATATCTACAATTCTCGTAGGCTCTGTTGTAGCAGGTTCTGCTTTTACTACGTTTCCTATCACTTCAAGCCTGAATCCCATCGCGTCTGCGGCAAGCTCCAGCTTCACTCAATTTCTGCATGATAATGCACCTGGTCGTACGATCAAAACGATTAAAAATGTGGCAACCGTGACCAATGTGTCCAGTACAGTTGTACTTGTCAATAAAAAGAGAAATCTGCCTTCAACTTATGCACCTCAAGATTTGGTTGTACCTAATATTCCTTTTAGCTTCTCAGGCTCCAGTCCGAAGAAACAAATGCGTAAAGTGGCTGCAACCGCGATTGAAAAATTATTTGCGGCTGCCAAAAAAGACGGCATCGATATCAAAGCGGTGTCTGGCTATCGCTCTTATGCGACCCAGAAATCGATCTTTGACCGTAATGCCAGTATCAAAGGTGAAGCTGTTGCCAATAAAACAAGTGCTCGGCCAGGACAAAGCGAACATCAGACTGGTCTAGCCATGGATATCTCCAGCGCTTCGGCTGGTTATGATCTTCAGCAAAGCTTCGGCAACACCAAAGAAGGCAAATGGCTGAAAGCCAATGCCCACAAGTACGGATTCATCATCCGTTATGGCAAAGATCAGGAGAAATTGACCGGTTACTCCTATGAGCCATGGCATGTACGATATGTCGGAGTATATATTGCTGGTGAGATTACCAACCAGAAACTTACGCTGGAGCAGTATTTGGAACGTGCCAAATAAGGCAGGTTTGAACCCAAGTTTAGTCAGTTATCCGATCAGATAAAAGAAGCGTGACTATAGATAACATGACTGAAGGAGAAGATGGGGCCGCAACTGGCCCTCTTCTGCTTCAATCTTTCATTTACACCCCTCATCATGTCCCAACGATTTTTCTAAAGACCAGTGGTAGTCTCTTCAGACCTTCTGTTCCAGCCCAAGAGCCTACGCCAGCAAGTATTGCATTATGGCACAAATAAAGTGCGACATTGTACACGATAGGGCCTAGAATAATCTCCACAACTACAAAACGTTTTAACGTCGAAGATTGGATCACATATACCCGAAATTCATGAGGGTCATGTCCTCCCATATACCTTGCGATCAATGCTTTCATGAATCACCTCTAGTGTTTTATTTTAGCGTATGGCAGACAATCCTTGTCTTATTCAAAAATAATACTTACATAAAGTAACTAAGTGTGTTATAGTCAGTTTATAAATTATACATAAGCGAGGGAAACCACCATGAGTGAGTTGGAGAATCTAGTCAAAAACCGTAGATCGGCCGTTATTTTTGAAGAAGGAATTGAAATTTCAGATTCGGAACTACAAGAGATGTTTGCCCTGAACAAATTTGCACCATCTGCCTTTAACCTGCAACACACGCACTATCTTGTGATTAAAGATGAGGAACAGAAAGAGAAAGTCTATGAAGCTTCCCAGCAATATAAAGTAAAAACAGCTTCTGCGGTCATCGTGGTTTTGGGCGATGTTAACGCACATCATCATATCCGCACCATTAACGAAGGCTTGCTGAACCTGGGCGCTTTTACTCCGTTCCAATACGAGCAGGAATCCCAAAGTGTCACTGAATTTTACGAATCTCGGGGCAGATTCTTCCAACGTGAGGATGCGATTCGCAATGCCAGCCTGTCTGCCATGCAATTGATGCTGATCGCTCAGGATCGCGGTTGGGACACTTGTCCAATGATTGGCTTTGACTCCGAAGAACTGCAAAAGAGTTTGGAAATCCCTAACCATTATGTACCGGTTATGCTGATCACCATCGGCAAAAAGTCGGAAGCCAAACAGCGCCCGCGCGGTTACCGTAAACCAATTAACGAATATGTTAGCTTCAACAAAATGCACGCTGAGTAACATATAATATAACAAATTAACACAGCAAAAAAGCCACGATCTCGTGGCTTTAGTACGTTTCATAGATCAACATATCCAACATTTGAAATTCATCGTCAAACTCGGCATATATGTACAGTCGACCAGCTGGTGTATCCCCCGCATCATAACCCAATCGAAGGTATTGATCTCCCTGAAATTCTGCATCAGCCAAAATCAATGCATTGATATCCTCGTCCGGATGAGCCTCGGCAATGGTTTTAAGCGCCTGTTCACCAAGCATGTCCCACCGTTTCCACGTCTCTTTCATATATGGGGACAATATTTCCATCTCTGTCTTGGTTGAAACCTGTGCAGTGACTACCAGTTCTTTATCCTGAATAAGTAAGCTCATCTGATAGTTGGACATCGAGACGTCATACTGAAACACCCCCATACCCGGAACTTCATGATTGGATTCAAATATTAGATTGTCTGCATACTGCAATCTTTCCAGCTTGGGATTAAGGCTATAATCTAACTCGGCCAACTTGTTCTCTGAACAGTACAGCTCTTTCAGTTGCACGTTATGGCGAATATCCAGCTTGCTAATATGGTTGTTAAAACACCGGACACTCTCCAAAACCAAATTCGAACGAAGATCCAACTGTTTAATATGGTTGTGGTTACAACGAAGTTCAAGCAAGTTGGGACAACCAGTTACATCAAGTTCCAACATGTAATTGTTGGCGCAATCAAGTCGCCGCAGTTGGTTATTGTGTTCAAGTTCAAGTGAGAAAAGAGCGTTATAACTGCAACTAAGTTCCTCCAACTGCTCAAGGGGCTCCGAAGCCAGCTCAGATAACATATTCCAATGACACTCCACCGTTACAAGTTTGGGATTATGAGAAAGATCCAATTTGCGAAGTCGATTAAAACTGCAATCCAGCACTTGCAAATCCGAATTAGAACTGAGGTCCAGTGTAAGAAGTTGATTCTCTCTGCAACGTAATGTCCTCAGCTTGTGGTTCTGAGCTAGATCCAAACTTCTCAATTGATTATAGGTACAATCCAACTCTTGAAGATCCCTGAAATACTCGATTCCGTCAAGACTGCTAATATTGTGATTGGAAAGTTGCAATGTCTCAACCTCACAAACGTCACTCTCCTGAATGAAATCCCGCTGATTACAAAAACGATCCAACACAACTTGCCTGAAATGTTCATCCGTGAAGGCATAAGTAATATCCATGTCTAACACCTCCCCCTCTCGTTTTGCTCAATTGGAACAGTCTTCCAACATATTATCCCTATTCTATGAGTTTCGTCGCCGAGATTCAACAATAACCTAAGCAAATTCTTTTATACCATGTTAGCATCCAACTTGTAAGAGAAACCATATTGAGAGGAAGAATTCCATGCAAATGTATATCGAAAACCTCCCGTCATATCGTCTTGCCTATGTTCGACAAGTGGGTCCTTACGGTCCAGCCAATGCTCAAGCGATGAATACGCTGAAACAATGGGCAGACAAAAATCAACTGGTTAATGAAGCAGCAATTCTACTCGGTATTCCCCAGGATGACCCGGCGAGCACACCTCCTCAGAACTGCAGATATGATGCCTGTATTGTTATCACTGAATCTGAACGTCTGAAAGATGATTCTATTGAGTTTGGCGAGCTATCAGGCGGAGATTATCTCATCTGTATAGTAAAGCACACGGCAGAAGCTATTCAGCAAGCATGGAATATGATCATCCCTCATTTACAAACAAGTGGTTATCAGATGGACAACAAGCCGGTTATAGAACGATATCGTTGGGAACTGCTCCATCAGCATTGGTGCGAAATCTGTGTGCCTGTAAGACGTGTGTAATCCACGTTACGAGGAAACGAAAAAAGTGACTTCAGGTTGAAGTCACTTTCTTGTTCAATACTATTACTTTTACTATTTAAGTTAAACTAATCATTTACACGATAACGGAGAGGACAGAAAAAACCTGAAAAAGCGAAGCGGTCGCCTTTATCCCCGGATTTTTCCCTTGAGAGAAGGGAATCAAAAAAATCTGGGGATAACAGCGATTGGAAGGTTATTCTGTCATCGTAGTGCCAGTGTAAATAATCTTTAGTTCAACTTATATAACTAGATTAGAAATTAAAATGCCCAGTTGCCTTTACGGAATACCGGCTCGATTGTGCCGTCCTGTAACTCACCATCGATATCCAGCTCTGCGGAACCGATCATGAAATCGACGTGTGTCAAACTCACATTGCACTCATGCTTCAGCAACTCTTCGTTCGACATCGTTGTGCCATCTTTCATGTTGAATGGATACGCACTTCCCACAGCCAAGTGGCAAGATGCATTTTCATCAATACCTGTATTATAGAAAATGCGATTCAGGTTGGAGATCGGAGAGTCATGTGGTACGAGTGCGACCTCACCCAGATAACGTGCTCCTTCATCGGTGGCAAACAGGTTCTTCAAATGCTCTTCACCGGATGCTGCCGTAAACGCTACAACCTGTCCATCCTTGAATGTGATTCTCATCTGGTCTACCAGTTGCCCGTTCAGGTTCAAAGGCATGGTGCTGCTAACATATCCATTCACTCCGCTGCGCTTAGGCATGGTGAATACTTCTTCAGTCGGCATATTGGCGACCGTGTATACACCTTGTTTATTTTCGCTACCACCGCCACCCCAGATGTGGTTGTGGACCAATTCAATTTTCAAGTCTGTACCTGGCGCACGGTAATGCAGGCTCTTATAGTTCTTTTTGTTCAGGAGATCACTCATGGTATTCAGGGTATCCAGATGTTCTCTCCAATTTTGTACAGCGTCTCCGCCATCGACACGGTTCATTTTGAAGATGGTTTCCCACATCACGTTGATTCGGTCTTCTTCCGGGATGTCGGCAAACACTTTGTTCGCCCAAGCCTTGGTCGGTGCCTTGATCAGACACCAGCTAATTTCATGATTACGTGTGTATTTTGAGTACCCTTTACGTGCCTGAGCAGCCGCTTTGGTTGCCCGGGACACGCTGTCGGAGTCAATTCCGTTATACAGTTCAGGATCTGGAACTTTGATCGTCAGGGTAGCGCCGCCTGCTTCTGCAAACTTCTCCATCATATCCGCCTTCCAGGCTGGATAGTAGTCAAAGCTGTCATTGGAGCCATGTTCAAAACGACTGCGGGTAATGTTGTCGTCATCAAAGTCCACTTGTACATAGTTTGCACCAGCCGCATAGGCTTTTTGCACAATCAGACGTGTGAATTCAAGCGTTTCGATGGGTGCAGTGACGAGCAGATCCTGTCCTTTTTGAATATTCACGCCAACTTTGACAACCAGTTCTGCGTATTGTTCCAATGACTTTTCAAAGGTTTGTTCAAATTGACTCATGGTTGTGTTCACTCCTGTTTCAAATTTTAAGATGACTCGGAATCTGCTGAGTGGCCGTTACAGCGAAGGATCGTTCTTTAGATCGTCGTTGTCTCTAAATTTTCTTCATCGTATTTTCAAAGGTTAAAATTAGGAGACAAATACGAACGCTATCGCTTCTTCAGAATCGATTCCTTCTCTTTCACTACTTATGCTATTATTTTTCAATCATTCGTTACCTAATCTCATTTAACCATTACGTTTTTCTTGTTCGCGCAACTCGATCCGGCGGATTTTGCCTGAGTTTGTCTTCGGCAGATCCGTAACAAATTCGATCTTACGTGGATATTTATAAGGTGCTGTGATTTCCTTGACGTGGTGCTGCAATTCACGCATCAGTTCTGGTGAAGCCAGTGAATCATCTCGCAGTACGACAAATGCTTTCACCACATTCCCACGGATCTCATCCGGACTTGCAACCACCGCGCATTCCTTCACACTGGCATGTTTCATGAGTGCTTCTTCCACCTCGAATGGTCCAATCGTGTAGCCCGAACTGATGATGATGTCATCACTGCGTCCTTCAAACCAGAAGTATCCTTCTTCGTCTTTGCGTGCACGGTCCCCTGTTACAAAATAATCGCCACGCTGACTCGCTTCCTTCCGTCCCTCATCCTGATAATAAGACCGGAACAAAGCTGGCATCTCTTTGTGTACCGCGATATCTCCGACTTCACCCGCAGGAACAGGCTGTCCGTCTTCGTTAATGATTTCAATCAACCCAGGTGTAATCGACTGACCCATGGAGCCAATGCGTACCGGAGCGTCTTTGAGACTGCCGATTAACAATGTGCTCTCGGTCTGTCCATATCCGTCTCGAATGGTCAAATCGAAATGACGTTGGAAGATTTCAATGACTTCCTGATTGAGCGGTTCACCCGCTGACACGGCACTGCGCAGATGGGACAGGTCATAATGTCCAAGATCATCGGCTTTGGCCATCAACCGATATTCCGTTGGTGTACAGCAAAGGACATTAATCTGATGTTCCTGCATCAGTTCCAGGTAACGCTTGGGCTGGAATGATCCGTTGTAGACCAGTCCAGTCGCGCCTCTTCCGAGTACCGACAGGAACGGGCTCCAGATCCATTTTTGCCAGCCAGGTGCAGCCGTTGCCCATACGGTATCTGAAGGTTGAATATCCAGCCATAATGAAGAAGCGATCCGCAGGTGGGCATATCCCCAACCGTGGCTATGTACAACTCCTTTGGGATTACCTGTTGTGCCCGAAGTATAAGCAAGAATAGCTGTATCATCACGGTGTGTTTCCACCGCAGCCATCTCATCGGGTTGATTCTGCATTAACTCATGCACATTGACCCAACCTTCGGCAGGTACGCCAACTTCACCATTCGGTGATGCTACGATGCGATGTGCCAGTGATGGAAGATCCGCGTCCATCTTTTCCACTTCCGAGGTCGTCTCGGACCATACAATAACAGCCCGCGCCTCAGAGTGACGCAGACGATACTCCAGATCTTTTGCCCGTAACATCTCGGAGGAAGGAATAACGGCAATCCCCAATTTCAGACAAGCAATATAAATGACGTAGGCAATAATACGGCGTGGTACCATGACCAACACCCGGTCACCTTTCTCCAGTCCAAGTTCACGCAAGCCACCAGCAAGACGATTCGCCTGCTTGAACAAATCACCATACGTGATCTCTTCCAATTCTCGTTGATCGCTGAGCCATCTAAGTGCAATCCGGTCTGATGGATGATTCTCCATCTCGGATGTCAGGTTATAGCTTTCAGGCGAAATCCACTGTTCAAAGTTCAAATGGAGCCTCTCCTTCGTAGTTCAAATGTATAGCTTCTATATATTATACCCTAAATCCTAGGACCAGGTGCTATGAACTAGGTTCATTCTGAAAAAATAAACATAGGTCAATTAATGAACTATTATAATAGATCTTATCCTATAAAGAAAATGACATATACAAAATGGCGCCTTCCTGATTGATCAGATAGGCGCCATTTCATTCTTCATTTATATTACATTAGTTTTACCTAACTATAATTTTCACACAGCTATACTGTGTATGTTACCACGGATAATTACCCATTCCGTCCAAAATGCTTTCGATCTCATTCAACTCTTCCGTTGTCAGGTCAGGTGCGCTGAGCGCAGCTACATTTTCTTCAATCTGGGACACTCGGCTTGCACCAATCAGTGCAGAGGTTACACGGTTCTCACGCAAAATCCAGTTCAGAGCCAGTTGAGAGATCGTTTGACCTCTTCGCTCCGCAACCGCCTGAAGCGCATCAAACTTGGCAATCCGTTCGTCTGTGTAAGCTTCTTTTTTCAAATTGCCTGTTGGATTGGCTCGTTCTTCCTTGATCTTGTCGATATATTTATTCGTCAACTGACCGCGGCCGAGTGGACAGAACGCAATGGAACCTACGCCTTGCTCATCCAGTACGTCTTGCAGACCGTCTTCAATCCAGCGATTCAGCATCGAGTAGTTTGGTTGATGAACCAGACATGGCGTACCCAGACGACGCAGAATGGTTACCGCTTCTTGTGTCTGTTCTGCATTATAATTGGACAAGCCCACATACAGAGCTTTACCTTGCCGCACGATATGATCCAATGCCGTCATCGTTTCTTCCAACGGCGTATCCGGATCTGGACGGTGATGATAGAAAATGTCCACATAATCCAGCCCCATCCGACCAAGACTTTGATCCAGACTGGCAATCAGGTTTTTGCGGGAACCCCACTCGCCATATGGTCCACTCCACATATGGTAGCCTGCCTTCGATGAGATAAGCAGTTCATCCCGGTAAGGACGAAGATGTTTTTTGTAAATCACACCAAAGTTCTCTTCCGCTGATCCTGGAGGTGGACCATAGTTATTCGCCAGATCGAAATGGTTAATTCCGAGGTCAAAGGCACGTAAAATCATTTCTTCCTGAATATCCAATGTACGGTTGCCACCAAAGTTCTGCCATAAACCCAGCGCAATTTGCGGCAGTCTGATTCCGGATTTGCCGGAACGTACATATTTCATCTCATCATATCGTTGTTCACTCGCAGTATAGGGCATCGTTATTCTCACTTTCCTGTAAGGTTTGTTGAATTCCTTTTCATCTTAGACATTTTTCTATCAAAACGATATGGCATTTCACTTTGAACATATGGAAAAATGATTGTTATCTATATATACTGATGTTTAATTATTCATCTTTCACACGAATTAATATGTTAAAATGCAAGATGAGACGAAATCACACAGGAGTGAATACCCTTGATTACGTATATGTTCAAGAACAATCATTTTCAGGAGCTTCAGCTTCTTCATTATGGAACCGAAGCCTGTACACCAGGTCACCACTTTGGCCCTGCCATGAGAGACTATTATAAAATTCATTATATTTTGAATGGCAAAGGCACCTTCGAAGTCGGTGGCAAAACGTATACCCTGCACAAAGGACAGGGATTTCTGATCGTTCCACATTCCGTCGTGCATTACGAAGCAGATCAGGATGATCCATGGGAATACAGCTGGGTTGCTTTTCAAGGCAGCAATAGTTCTTCCTTTTTACAGCAAGCATGTCTGTCAGAGCATCACCCGATTTTTGAGCTGGGTAATGAGGATGACGAGATGCGATTCTGCCTGCACCGAATGATCAATTCTCGCAATACCCACAAAGGCTGGGAGATTAGCATGACTGGTTTGCTGTATCAATTTTTCTCTATTTTAATTGATCAGGCTAATTCAGAGCATCTTCAACCCATGCCGGATTATTCGAAGGAAACGTACGTTACGCAGGTAATGGACTTCATTGAAATGAACTATGCCAATGCCATTACCGTTCAGTCCATCGCGGCCCATGTCGGTTTGCAGCGCAGTTATCTGTGCTCTCTGTTCAAGGACCAGATGGGAAGCAGTATTCAGTCGTATCTGGTCCATTATCGGATGCGTAGGGCAGCCGAATTGACCCTTGATCCCGGTCTGACCATTGGTGATATTGCCCGTTCTGTGGGCTATACGGATCAATTGCTTTTCTCCAAAATGTTCAAAAAAGTGATGGGTGAAGCGCCCACCTACTACCGTAAACATAAAACAGCACCCTCCCAGTTAAGTTGTTAATTGGGAAGGTGCTGTTTGTGCCAATTGGTTATACCGTCTCCGGCATGGATATACCAACAACCTGCACTTTGATTTCATTGACCATAACGCCGGCTAATTGTTCTACAGCCTGTTGAACATTATGTTGAAGTTCACGGCAAACCTCGTGCATCTTGTTGCCATATTGAATGTTGATGCGCAGCTGGATGGTTGCCTGATCGTCTTTGACGTGTACGTCAATCCCTTTTTGCAGACTCTTGCCGCTGATACTCTTGGCAATCCCTTCAGTCAGTCCAACGGACATGGAGGATACGCCAGCCGTTGATTGAGCGGCCATCCCCACGATCTTGGACAACACATCGTTCGAGATATGAATGGTACCCATTTGAACAGATTGAGGTGCGATATATTCAGGTTCATTGTATTGTTTTTCGATAATTTCAGACATGTGCTCCACTCCTTCGAATAATTTAAATTCTAAGCATTCTGCCATTTGTCCTTGAAGAACATGTTATAGATTCGAACCAAAAGAATTTTAACGATCATATAAACCGGGATAATAATCAGGATGGCAATAATCCCACCCAGGTCGCCTGCACCCAACACCAGAATGATGGTCGTGAGCGGGTGAATATCCAGTTTTTTGCCGAATACGTAAGGTGCAACCAGGTTGTCCTGAATCTGCTGAGCGACAAGAATAATAATCAGGGACCAGATGGCAACCGATGGTGATACCACGAGACCCATGATCACAATAGGTACGGACGACACAATCGCTCCGATAAATGGAACAAAGTTCATGATGACCGCGATTACCGTGAGCAGTAATGCGTACGGCAGTCCAATGATCAGGAAACCGATATACATCAGTACACCCAGTGCCAGATTCACCAAAACTCTTCCCACAATAAAACCACTCAGCGCCTGATCAATCTCAATTACGACTTCACGGCTGTCATTTTGGAAACGTTTTGGAGCGATATGTGCCAGTTTACGACCAAATTTCTCGCCTTGTAACAGCATATAGAACAAAAGGATGGGTAATGTAAACAAGATAATCGCAAAACTGGAAACAAGCGAGAAAAATCCACTTACATAGTTCGTTACAAAGTTAAATCCTTTGTTAATATACTCCGTGATCTGGGAGAACGGTGTCGAGCCCTCAGGGAACAAGGCCTGAATGGCACCATTTTGCTCCAGCTCTCTCAGCTGGTCACTTAATGAATTAATTAGACTTGGTGCGTTATCAACCAGATTGATCAGTTGCTCACGTAACGATGGCCATAAACCAATGATGAAGAACACTCCCAGAATAGCAATAACCAGATAGATTAGCAAAATACTTAGCGTGCGATTTATTTTCTTTTTCTCCATATAATTCACAAGCGGTCTGAGCAGATAATAAAAGAACACCGACAACATCATCGGCACGGTAATGACCGTAATCATGGTGACGAGCGGCTGAAAGATGAAGCTTACACGTGATAATAAATAGATATTAACCAATATCAGCGCCAGTGCAATACTGAACCGGACAAACGTATTTACTTTGAACAAAATATTTCCCTCCACATGGACATTTCTTCTCTTATTTAATTTGGAATCTCAATGGTAAACACGGTGGTCTCTCGCCCACGCCGGGAAAGGATCAGCCGTCCACCCATTTTCTCCGTATTACGTCGTGCGATGGACAAACCAAGTCCGGTGCCTCCGGTCGCTGTCCGCGCCTCATCCCCTCGTACAAACGGGTCAAAGATCGTTGACCATAGTTCTTGAGGTATGCCCACTCCGTTATCTGCCACCTCTATCACCACATGGGTATGAAGCGGAATGAGTTCGACGCGCAGTTCTGTCCCGAGTGGATTATAAGACAGAGCATTGGTGATCAGATTCTGAATGACTCTGGATAACAGCTCCGGATCATACCTCGCGTAGATCTCCTGATCAGGAACAAGTACATGGAGGACAAACTGTTTCTGTTCAATCTCCCCATAGGTATCTGCCATAATCTCGCGCACGAATTCTCCAATTTCTCTTCTCTGAATATGCATGCGAAAATCGGGCGAATCCACCTTGAGCAGCTCCAGCATATTCTGTATCATGCGTGCAACTTGAACGGACTTGTTATAGATATATCCCAGATATCTTTGCTGCCTGTCCTTGTCCTCCCCACGTCCTTCCACCAATGCCTGCGCATATCCCTGTATAGATGTTATCGGTGTCTTCAGATCATGTGATAAATCTACAATTAGTCGCTGTTTGCTCTCTTCGGCGTAACGTTTCTCCGCAGAGGTGTTCTCAATGACATCCGCCATGTAGTTAAAGGTCTCACCAATCTGGACAAATTCCCTCTCGGCTGAGATCGACATTCGTGTACTATAATTTCCTTGTATCATCTGCGTAAGACCCGAGGAGAGGATACTGAGTGGTTTTTTGATTCTCCGTGCGACCCAATAGCTATAGACAAAGATCAACAATAAAACCAAACCGATGCCAATCATAATGTAAAAGGATAATGGATGTTTCAGATTGGTAATCAACTGATTATCGTTAATTCGCACGCTGACCAGATCACGCGGGATCTTCAGCAACACATACGTTGCCGCTCCTTCTGTCGAAAATGGAGTGATGGAGTAATAGTACGGCTGGTCGCTTCGGTTCTCCAGTCCAGCATACAGATCAGCTTCACTGTAATGGGTGAACGAATCTTGCTTGTCTCCCACATGACGAATGACATTGCGATTCGCATCCAGAATTTCAATCCAGCCACCGCTGTCCTTGAGACGTTGAATCTCTGTGTCTTTGCCTTTCGCCACCGAACCACCACCGGAGTAAAATTCATTCTCCAGCTCTTCCACATATACGTGGGCTTCAACATTCAGATCCGGATCAACCACCTGATCCGAAATGCGAAAATCCACGACATCAAGCGAAACCATAAGGTACACAATCAATACCAGTAATAGCAAAAAGAAGTTGAACAGCAAGAAGTCCAGTGTCAGGGATGTCTGCAACAGTCGCTTTTCTCTAGCTTTCCATGGGCGCTTCAATTTTGTATCCCAGTCCCCTTATCGTTTTGAGATATTCCGGTTGTCTGGAGTCACGCTCGATCTTCTCCCGAATGTTGCTGATATGTACCATGATAGTACTGTCCTCGTGCGCATAATAATCGCCCCAGACCGCTTCGTATATTTTTTTACGGGTGAACACTCGGCCAGGTTGATCGAGCAACAATTCCATGATTTTATACTCTGTAGAGGTCAATGTTACAGGACTTCCTGAACGAAAAAGGATACATTGGGATCGATCCAGGGTCAGATCACCTAATACCAGATTTTGATCTTTTTCTGCGGGGATCTCCGCTGCATCAAATTGATTGACTCTTCTGAGCAACGCCTCTACTCTGGCGACAATCTCAAGCGGGTTGAACGGCTTCGCTATATAATCGTCTGCCCCAAGTCCGAGTCCAAGGATTTTATCGTGATCCTGACTTTTGGCGGACAGGAACAGTACAGGCATGTGATGTGTAGCCCTGATCTGTTTGATCAACTGCAATCCATCCATTACAGGCATCATGATGTCCAGTATGACCAGATCGATCTGTGTTGAACGTATGCATTGTAATGCCTCGGCTCCATTCACCGCAGTTTTAATGGTATAGTCCTTCTCCAGATAGAGTTGAAGCAGTTCAACAATCTCTGGTTCGTCATCTGCAATTAATACGGTGTATCTCATGTTATTCCTCTCATTTCCTATACTCTATGCCTATCTCTACATTATTACTATATACTACGTCTCTTAATTCAACCTAAATCATTTCTAAAGATAATCTAAATAAATAGAAATAGAGCCCTGGCGCAAGCCAAGGCATCAACTAAAATAGGGCTGTTTTCAGCCTACATTCAAGCTTTTCATTCTCCATTCAGGCTTTTCAATCTTCATTCGGACCATTTGTATTAGATTATCAGATCAATCCTTAAGCGAACGAAGCCACTGCTCAACTTTCCCCAATAAACGTTCCTTGTCATACTGCACATATTGGCTCGCCCGGTTGCGCACGGGATCACCCGCGTAGAAACGTTCATATAGATCATGCCTTGCTCCAAGTGGACTTCCGGTCAGCTCCCATGCGAGTTGAAAGAGTCGAATCTTCTCCGCAGCTTGCATCGTTACTCCACCAAGATATTTGCCTATCATGGAACCCATCTTTTCATTCATCTCAAACGTACCAGAAGGAATCTGCATCAGACCGCCCGCAGCAATGGTCTTCAAAATCTCCACCGCGCGGGGATAATAGTGTTTGCCCAGATTACGTGCGGTTTCAATATATTTGAATTCCGGCAACCAGTTGCCAAATGCGTCCGGCTTGGACTGTGCTTCAGCAGCAATAATCAGTCCCTCAATGGTCTGCATCTGACTGATCAGCTCTCCGAGTTGTTCCTGTACATTCAGGAAGGAGTCCACCCCGATCTCCTTGGCAATAGCTGAAGTCACGGCTGTAATAAACTCCAGTTTCGAGTGTAATCGAATGACACTCTGATGGTAGGCCAGACTGGCCGAAGCTGTATTACAGCGAATCTGCCATACGGCTTCAGGGTTATTGTGCAGCAATACACGTTCCCAGGGCACAAATACATCGTCAAAAAATAACACGGCATCCATCTCATCGTACTGCGCACTGAGTGGATGTGATTGATCTGTATCTTTTGCCACAAAAGATTCTCGACACATCATGTGTAAGCCCGGACTGTCCGCGGCTACAATTACCATATGGGCCAGCTCTGGCAGGTGGCCTGGAATTCGTTGAACGGGATAAGCAATGATATCATCGGCATAAGGCGCTGCTGTTGCCACCATTTTGGCCCCGCGGATCACAACGCCCTCTGTATTCCTTTTGACAATTCGCAGCATGGCATCCTCATCTTCTCCAACAGGCAAGGAACGATTAATCTGTGGGTCCCGCTGGACAATGGTCAGGAATGCATCTTTTCGTTTGGCTTGTGCAAAATAATCCGATATTTTGTCTGCAAATGCCGGGTCATGCGCTGTCATCTCATGTCGTGTTGCATACCAACCGGTCAGCCTGGATCGGGCATAATCAGACAATCGGCTCATCACCCCATACGTCCGATCGGCCCACAGCCGAAAAGCATCCGCCCTGCTGTTCACGTCAGGAAGTGAACGAGGCACAAGAAAAGAGCGATGCACGTAACTTCCCGTCTGTTCGTCCCAATAGGCCACGGTTTCCCTTGTCTCCGGGTCATCCACCAGATTGAACAATCCTTCTATGGTTTGAAGTGTTCCCTGAAAGGCCTGATGCCCAGTTACCTGGATACGCTCTCCGTCCAGCCATACATTCCGCTCATCATTCAGACGCTGAATGTAAGCTTGTCCACGAGACATCGTGATACTCATGATATGTCCTCCCTCTCAGGCACCGGCCTGACATTTCTGTAACTCCATCCTTCTAACTGCTTGAGAAACTATGTAATGATACATTCTGTATCTAACAAAATAGTACTGTGCCAGAGATAGAAAAGTCAACAGACACCGAGCGAAGAGTCCGGTGTCTGTTGGGCCATGCTATTTTATACTAATTTGGAATACATGTGACGCAGATACCGCCAGCGAACGAGTGCAAAATACAAAATCTGCATGGAAGCAAACACCAAGAAGATGCGCAGGCTGTATCCAAAGACCGAGAAATCAACCAGTTGCTGCAACGCCACAAAGGCAACCGAACTGTGGATGACCGCCACCAGAATCGGCAGGAAGAACATAAGCAATAGCTGCCTTGTTACGATCTTACGGAGTTCGGGACGACTCAGTCCCATTTTGCCAATCATGCGATACTGCGCTTCATCCCGTTCTAGATCTGCGTAAAGTCTGAAATACGTGAAACTTGCTGCAAAGGTGAAGAAAACAATGCCGATCAGGCCGCTCAAAATTAGAATGATGCCATTGGTCTGCTTGGAATTAAGCCAATCCACCACAAGCGCGCTGACCTCGTAATAACCTTTTTCGGAATGATCATCTTGAATGGATTTGATCAATTCAGGAGCAAAGCTGCGTGTACCCATCCAATCTTTCACGATAAATTGTATCGTTCGACTCGAATAGAAACCTTCAGGCATGCCAACTTCCTCGTTGTACGCAGGTCTCATCTTATTAAACAATTCGTCGGTTACGACGTAGAGATAAATTTCATATTGAAAAGGAATCACAATATCGGTACCAGGTGTCGATAGCTGGACAGGTATGTGCTGATTATCAACCTCCAGATTGATCTTTCCTCCCGAGGCTCCTTTTTCAACCTGTTCACGGTACTCCTTGCGCATCGCCAAATTGCTTGGTGTCATAAATGACTCATCGATTTGTTTCAACGTACGTTCTTCATACCCCAGTGCCTTCGCAAGACGGTTATAATCACTCAGTTTGATAATATTCCCATTATTATTTTCACCTATAGGAGCATAACTGCCCTTCACGTAGGGAACTTGATTATCAATCAACGTTTCTTCAATCTGCCGAATATGTCGCTCGGAGTTTGGAGTATACCAGTTATTCATATAACTGAATGCGTACGGATTCGACATGGACGACAACCCCGGGTCAGCAATAGCAAGCATGGTGCCAATTCCCGTAAATGAAGAAGCCGAGATGATACTTACCATGAAAAACATGATGGCGTTATCTTTCATTCGATAGGTAAGTTCAGATAGGAAGAGCAGATTGGTTTTACGGAAAAACAACCTTGGATTTCTTTTCAGTGCCCGAATGATGTATACACTGAGCTGTGTGAACAGAAAGTAAGTACCTACTATAACAACCACGACACTTGCAAGTAATAACGGAAAAGAGAAGCTTACCCATACAAAAGTGAATACTCCTGCATAGCCCCCGCCAATGAACAGTACCGACAGCAAGGCGAGGAAGCGTGATGCCTTGGGCTCTGGTTTCGGTTTTTCCTCTGATTTCACAAGGTCAATGAGAGAACCTTTCCGTATGAGCAAGGATGACGACATCGCGATGACAACGAACAATAGCAGAAATGCTCCAACCGTCAAGGCGATGCCTTTCAGCGGAAAATAGAACCGAAGACTGTTCTCAACAGCCAGCATGGAGCCACAGATGAGCAGAATCAATTTGCCGAAAATGAGCCCGAGTCCGATGCCCGTAATGATCGAAGCTAATCCAATACTCATATTCTCCATAAACAGAAGCCGATTCATCTGTTTGCGTGTCATGCCAAGAATCAGGAAGATACCAAATTCCTTCTTACGCGTCTTTAGAAATGAACCTACCGAGTAGAGCAGGAACAGGAACGAAAAGATGAATATAATGATCTCCGCAATCATAAACCCCTGATTCGCAAGCAAAGTAACCGTACCACTTGATCCCTTTAACCCCGCTTTCAAATCGGGATGGAACAATAGCAATGCATAAGTAAAAAAGATCATGACGGAAAACGTACTGCTCAGAAAATGAGCCAGATAAATTCGTTTATTACGAACAACGTTATTAATGGCGAACTGGCGAAAATTCATGTCCTGACCCTCCAATTAGGGATAATACATTAATAATCTTCTGGTAAAAGGCTGCACGATTATCGCCGTAGTGAATTTCGTTGTAGAGTTTGCCATCCTTGATAAAGACAACCCGACTGCAATAACTTGCAGCTACTGCATCATGAGTGACCAGCAGCATCGTAGCCTGATCCTCCTGATTGCGAGTTTCTAGAATCTCCATGACATCTCTTGCCGCCTTCGAATCCAGGTTGCCTGTTGGCTCATCTGCCAGAATCAACTTCGGGGAATGGATCAGCGCTCTGGCAATGGCCGTACGCTGTGCCTGTCCTCCTGATATCTCATATGTCCGTTTGTTCAGAATACCCTCGATCCCCAACTTGCTTGCCAGCTGTTCAACACGAGTGTTCATCTCTGCTAGCGAAACACCGTCAAGAGTCAGTGGCAGCACAATGTTTTCCTTAACTGTCAGTGTATTTAACAGATTGAACGATTGAAAAACAAATCCAAGCTCTTTACGCCGGAACAGCGCGAGTTCGTCCTGATTCAATTCAAACGGATTCTTCCCTGCAATCCGCAGTTCGCCTGATGTTGGATGATCAATGGTTGAGATCATGTTCAGCAGTGTTGTTTTGCCACTACCTGATGGTCCCATAATGCCAACAAACTCACCTTCCTGAATACTGAGGTCAATACCTGATAACGCTTCATAAGATACGATGCCTTTGTAGATTTTACTGATCTGTTTCACAGAACAAATCTCCATGGTTACAACTCCTTAGTGATGTATGAATTCAAAATTAAGTTACTTTCATGCTGTGTGCATGTGTATTGTGCGTGGCCTTTCATCTGATCTTCTGACTATAGTCTATCGAAGTTTCGGCCATTCTCCTATGGTTTAACCTTTCATCAACATGACAATGTTGTAAGGTTGCATCATGAAAATCAAAAAGACGCCTTCGCCCGGATCAGGCAATAGACGTCTATACTTACACTGACACTGTAATTCATACTCTACTCACACTTCTTTAATAAAATACACACCTCATGTCCCAATTATCTTCAACCTGTCACTTCAGGAGTTGAATGTAATTCGGACAGTCGTTCCTTCGCCGTACACGGATTCAAGATCAATCCGATGGTTCATTCGCGTCACCACTTCTTTTGCAATATACAACCCCATGCCTGTGGACTCTTTGAAATGCCGCCCGTTCTCCCCGGTGAAGAAAGGTTGGAATACCCGATTTAAATCAGACTTCGGAATCCCGATACCCTGATCCTGCACTTCCAGCATGATGGAGCGTTCGGCTTCATACGCACGCACATAGATCTTTTGCCCGCTGCCCGCAGAGTATTTGATTGCGTTCGACAGTAACTGTACCAATACAAACCGAATCCACTTGGCATCGGATTGCACAACCAGCGCAGAATCGATATGCATCTCTGGATAGACGTGATTGCGAATAAAGAATCGCTTGAGTTCATGTATCGCTTCTTCCCCAGCGGTCTTCAGTATCACAGGTTCCACACTGAAATCTTGCTCGAAGGTATCCAACCGGGCCACATACAGCACAGTCTCCAAACCTCGCCTCATCTGGTCCGCTTCCTCCCGAATGCTTATGAGCCGAGGATCATCATCCTCCTGATCTTCCACGGTCAACTCAATGACGGATAACGGTGTCTTCATCTGATGGACCCACTGGTTCATGAATGTCAGATATTCTTGCTGTCGCTGTTCCAACCGATGCAGATGTGTGTGATACTGGCCGTATTGTGAATCCAGTAGCTTCTCCAGCGCCAGTGATAATGGACTTGTTTCGTTCAGTGGTACAAATTCCTTCAGTGAATCCATCGATCGAGACATCCGGGCATAAAAAGAACGATGTGAATAATAACGATACACCAAATAACCGATGTACAAAAATAATCCCAGCGTTACGGCATAAGCAGCCGTGATCCAATCGTTGTAACCGTCGTACCAGAAAACCGCAACAACGGTCAATAAGATAGCAACAACCCAGCAAGTTAAAGCGAGATGTTCACGTATAAACAATCTCATGATGGCGAAGCGGCCTTCCAGTTATTGTTCAGTCGATAACCCGAACCTCTGACCGTTTCCAGTGCATCCGTAATGCCAAGCTCAGCCAATCGCTTACGTACCCGGGTAACGTTTACGCTGAGCGTATTGTCATCTACAAAAGAGTCATCCCACAGTTTCTCCAGGATTGTCTCTCTGCTTACCAGCTTTGGACTGCGGCGCAGTAACGTTTCCAGCAGGATCGTTTCCTTCTTCGTCAGCTGCACTTTGCGATCACCAAGTTGAATCTCCAGTCTTTCCAGATACACAACCAAGCCGTCCAGTTCCACCTTGCGCTCTTCGTCACGTGCAGCATAGTCCCCATATACCCTGCGCAGCTGACTTCGAATTTTTGCTATCACAATCTCATGCTCAAATGGCTTCGTGATATAATCATCCGCTCCGTTCTCCAGTGCCATGACCTGATCCATCTTTCCACTCCGCGCGGAGATAAACAAAATTGGGCATGTGGACAGCGTACGAATCTGGCGGCACCAATAGAAACCATCGTAACTGGGCAAATTGATATCCAGAAGTACCACATGTGGCTGTACCTGCTCAAACTGTTGCACAATCATCTCAAAATCCTCAACCAGAACGGCCCGGTCCCCGTAGCGTTCAATATGTGATTTCAATAATCCCGCAATCTTGGGATCGTCCTCTATTATCATAATGGTATACATTATTGGATCTCACCTCTGGCAAAATCATAACACAGGATTTATTATCGAGCATCGATTTCCTTACGCCAATCCACAATATCTGCATTCAATTGCTTCAGGTCTCCGGAAGCTTTCTGATCATCCGATAACTTGTATTGTTGCTTCAATGCCAGGATACGATATACACTTTCATCAATTCGGGATTCGGAGATTTTACCTGACTTCACTGCACTCATTAGCGTGTCAAAAATCATCTTGGCACTTTCATAACTATGAGCTACCAAGAGAATGTCACTTCCTGCTTTAACCGTTGCTAGGGCAGCTTCATCCAACTTGAAGTTCTTCGCTATTGCTCCCATACTCAGGTCATCTGTGATGACGACACCGTCATACTTAAATTTGCCGCGCAAATGTTCACCAATAATGACATCCGATAAGGAAGCCGGATGATCCGGATCAAGCTTCGGGAACAAAATGTGTGCAACCATGACTGCTTCAACTTGTTCCTTCACCGCGGCCTGGAACGGAATCCATTCCAGCTCAGCCAGTTGTTTTTCCGTTTTGTTCACGACAGGAAGGTCAAGATGGGAGTCCACGGACGTATCCCCATGCCCTGGGAAATGTTTCACTACCGGAATAATGCCTTCACTTCGTAGACCTTTCATCTCAGCAATCCCCATACGTGACACCAGTTCTGCCGAGCTGCCGAATGAACGATCTCCAATGACCGGGTTCTTCGGGTTACTGTTGACATCCAGCACAGGAGCAAAGTCCACATTAAAACCTGCAAGTTGAACCTGTCTCGCCAGCAATTCCCCCATCGTTTCAGCGAGCGCGCTATCGTTCGTCTGGCCTACTTTTCTACTGGAAGGAATGGATTCCACCGTCTCCGGCATACGACTGACTTTGCCGCCCTCCTGATCCACACTCATGAAGATCGGTACCGGGTTGGACTGATTCGCTTCCTTGATGGACTTCACAAACTTGGCTGTTCCCTCGAGTGTTGATACATTGTTGGCATAGAAAATAATCCCCCCTACCTTTTGATCGGTGATCATCTGTTTGGCTTGATCATCCAACGTTGTCCCTTGAACACCGGCCAGTATCATCTGTCCAATCTTCTCTTCTAACGTTAATGAACTAAGCTGCTCCTGCACCGGATCGACTTCTTCTTGCGGTTCCTCTGGTACTTCTTCCTGCGGTGGAGCGGTATTCTGCTCCGGCGATGAGGAGGATTGCCCTGAGTTAGAGCCAGCGTTCGAGCCGGTATTCGAGTCTGTTGCGGAGGAAGGTTTCTGTGCTTGGCCACATGCCGATAAAAGCAGGACTACTCCCAGCAGAAGACACATCATATGCAGTGGTTTTCTCCATTTATTGTTCGAGTTGTACCTATAGTTGTGCAAGGATATTCATCCTCCTTATGTAATGTCATCTTGGTAATCTAAAGGTTCAGGCCTAACCTTATCACAAGGTGAATGATTTTCAAAATGAGCGCTTCTGAAGATCGAATCGTTGTTCAGACACTTAAGTGGCAAAAAAAGTGGTTGCACTGGAACCTGAGATGTGGAACTTAATGGTGTTGTGACTAGGCGCGTGTGCGATGTATGTGGAGAGTAAAAAGGAGTAACGGTGCAGGAAATGTTCACTATTGTGAATTTTTCATATGTTGAAATTATTAGTATAGGTAATTTAAAAAGCCGCCCAAAGGCGGCCTATTTTTTCGTATTTACTTTTCGTTGTAAATCGTTGCCGTTCAGCGTTGGTTCACCTTTCACCAAACGTTCTTAGGCTTCTATTAATGGAGTGTTTGCAACACTTCCGTTGTAAAAGGAATGATTTCGGATATGCGACCTTCACGAACTTTGGCAGGCCATTCGGGATCACTAAGCAGAACACGACCCAAGGCGATCAGGTCAAATTCATTGTTCTCCAGCTTCTCATTTAATAGATCCAAATGGGCATCCCCTGTTCCCTGATTCTCGGTTGCTCTGTCCACAAATTCAGCTTCAAGTCCTACCGATCCAACCGAAATGGCTGGTTTGCCAGTGATTTTCTGTGTCCAACCCGCAAGATTCAGCTCAGATCCTTCGAATTCCGGTAACCAGAACCGGCGTGTAGAACAATGGAATATATCCACGCCAGCAGCACTGAGCGGGGCCAGGAATTGCTCCAATTGTTCTGGCGTCTCCACCAGACGTGCCTCATAATTCCCCATCTTCCATTGGGAGAACCGGAGCACAATTGGGAAATCAGGACCAACCGCCGCACGACAAGCTTCAATCACTTCAACCGCAAATTGGGTTCGACGTACCAAATCACCACCATATTGGTCGGTCCGTCGATTCGTCTGCTCCCAGAAGAATTGGTCAATCAGGTATCCATGGGCTCCGTGCAGTTCAATTCCGTCAAAACCGATTCGCTGTGCATCCGCTGCCGCTTGGGCAAATGCCTGTACAAGATCTTGAATCTCCTCTTCCGTCAAGGGTTCACGTGATGGTTCACCTGCCATGCTAACCCCTGACGGACTTACAGGATCAGCCTCTGCGTTAGGCAAGTCACCGGAACGACGTGCTGTACCCACATGCCACAATTGTGGCATGATTTTGCCACCCGCTTCATGTACTGCTTTCACTACATTAGCCCATCCTTGCAACGAATCTTCACCATGGAATAATGGAATACTCGCTCCACTAACCGAAGATGGATGATTAATGCCTGTACCTTCCGTTATGATGAGCCCCACTCCACCTGCTGCTCTGCGACGATAGTATTCAGCAACTTCTGGTCCAGGTACACCCTCTGGTGAGAATCCGCGAGTCATGGGTGCCATAACGATTCGATTAGACAATGTTAGCTTGTCCGAGGTGAAAGGTTTGAATAATGCTGAAGGTACATTCATAGTACATTGCTCCTTTGCAATTGGAAGTGTGGAACTCCGCATCCACATGAAATGCGACATACTTTTGTATATTGTAACACGTGTAATCCAGTTGACTGGTTTAGGATTATTTCTCTATCCATTTTATAGTTTCTTAATTTTATTTTCAAATTTTCGAAGTTAGGCAGTAATGTTCATATTATGAACAAAAAAAGAGAGCTACCTTGTGGCAGCCTCTGTTTGAACACACTACCACAGCAATCCGTCCTGCGATCTACGATACAACAGGTATTTTCCCGGTCACCAATAATGTGGATGTAGCATAGTATATAATCCATAATCTTCCTTCCAATTTAATTAGCATTCACGGGGATATCACTCCGATTCACTCGAAGCAATTTCCCTGATGAAGTTGATAACACATCCGGATCGGTACCCAGACCAAAGTAGAAGTCACCCTCGTTCTCTTCGAAAGACTTGGCATACGTGTCCTGGTTAAAACGTAAAATCTCATTCCATGTGGTCAGATCCGTTGATTGGTAGACCCGATTGATATACAGATTGGCACTTTGGCGCGTGTACGTAAGCACATATACCTTGCCGTCCCGTAACAGCACATCCGTAGGAAGCGCATTGGCATCTGGGAGATTAACTCGCCTTGCCTGATTAATGTCGGTCATGACATTTAAGGATTTGGGCAGCAGCTGCCCATCATTGAACACGCCTCCCGCTATATAGAGCAACTTGTTATTAAAGTTAACATTTTTTCCTATCTTATTATAAGGAATCGTGCCCGTTTGATAGGTTAGCCCAGGCAGCATTTTGCTGCCATAGATGACAACATCCCGTTTCTCAAGCTTTTCATTAATCTCCAGGATATAAGTTTTGTCATTCCATATTTTATTGGCAGGATACATCATGCCAGATGCATATAATTTTCCATTAAGATGGAACATGGTATAGGCCCGGAAACCAAACGTATTAATCGTCGCATATTTCTGCCAAGTTTCACCTTCATCATGAGAGATTAATATGGTTGGTTTGGACTCCGTGCCCAGCGCGGCAAACATCTTGCCCTGATAAGAAGCCAAATCGTATACGTGTACACCAAGTGGAAGATTACGATATTTGGTCCACACCTCTCCATCCAAACGATAGAAGTTGCCCAGTTCCCACTTCTCACTATCCGAATCATTGCCAGGGATATATAACTTGTCGTTCAGCACTCTGTAAATGTCAATCTGTTCCTCATCCACATACATCTTCGTCAATGGCATAATACTCGGATTGCTGTTGGTTACCGACTGGGTCTTGAATTTCGCATTTGCTGTATCATAATAAATGACTGGAATAGGACCTGAATTCGGCGCTACACCCAGATTACTACTGTTCCCGTGGCCCAAATATATTTTGCCGTTGTACAGTTGCATGTCCCAGACGTTATTAGCATATGGTGTTTTGGTAAAAGGTCTGCCTAACAGTTCGATCTTCGATGTTACATCGGCTGAACTGATCGGTACATTCGACACCTTGGCAAGCCCACGTTCCGTCGCAGGGGGTTGACTCGTTGACGTGGTGTTTTTCGGCTTGGAGTTCCCCATAAGCATCCAGCTCATTCCTGCGACAATGGTCAAAATTACGGCTGTCCATTTCGTATGTCTCTGCATGTCCGCTTCCTCCTTCATTTTTTCATCATCATTACCTTCACACCAAGATGATACAAATTGTATCTTTTTATACTATGTAAAACCACCCGCACATGCAACAAATTCCGCCCTATTTATACAAAAAAAGTAGACAATCACATCTGTTGATGTGCTGTCTACTTGTTCTTACTGTCTGTGATTTCTATTCAGCTTTTACCAAAATCTTAACCTGATTTTTCTCTTTCAACAGTGCTTCAAATCCATGCTCTACCACTTCATCCAACGAAATTCGTTTGGTCACCAGCTTGTCAGCCGGGAAGAAACCTTTATCCATCAGACTGATAACCGCCGGGAACACATCGCGATAACCAATAATGCCATTAACTGTACGTTCTTTCATGACAATTGAGTTCGGGTGGATCGGTGCTTCCTGTTCAAAAATACTGACGATCATCAACTCTCCACCAATACGTGTCGAATCGATGGCTTGTTGCAGAACACGTGGAACACCGGTTACTTCATAGGCTACGTTAACGCCACCTTGTGTACGTTGGTGGATCTCTTCCACTACATTAAACTGCACTGGATCAATCACAATGGCACCAAGTTCTTCGGCTTTTGCTTTCCGTTCATCCGATAACTCCACCACATAAATATCCGACGCTCCCGAAGCTTTAAGCGCTTCGATGACCAGTAGTCCGATTGGGCCTGCGCCAAACACGGCTGCCGTATCTCCCACTTTCAGCTTGCTTTGGCGCACAGCGTGAAGTGCTACAGCTGAAGGTTCAACCAACGCACCTTGCTCATACGAGATTGAATCCGGAATGGCATGTACCATGTTTTCTGCAGCAGTTACATACTCGGAGAATCCTCCTCCGCCTCCGGCGAGTCCAAGGAAACCCATCTGATCGCACAGATTGTATCTGCCCTGTTTACAAGCTTCGCAGTGTCCACATGCATAGATGGGTTCTACCACAACACGATCGCCTGCCTTGAAACGTGTAACACCTTCCCCTACTTCAACCACCTGTCCTGAGAATTCATGCCCCATAACTATAGGTGCTTGTTCCCCTGTTAACGGATGCGGTGCTTGAGCTGGAATGAAGATTGGACCTGCTGTGTACTCGTGCAAATCACTGCCGCAGATACCGCACCATTCCACTTTTATTTTGACCTTTCCTTCTTCAGGCTGAGGTTCATTAATATTTTCGAGACGTAAATCTTTGACTCCATGCCAACGTAATGCTTTCATTCATTTCATCTCCCAGATCATAATTTGTGATATAATCGGAAACGTTTCCGTAAATTAAATATGTCACATTTTAGATACGCTGTCAAACATATTTCTCCATTAATATGTCTATTTCGTGATCATATCGAGTTCATTTTAGAATGCTTATACTTTAATTCAAGTGATCTTAGTGGTATTACAAACGATGTAATCCTTGTTATTAACATATATTATGGCAAATATTATTGTAGACCCATTGAAATTTAATCAGGCCTCGCCATAAATCTGGCCCTTTCACGGGATACTTCATTGTTCAAATGTTATAATCAGGTTATATAACTATCGTGAAGCACATACATATTCCTAATAATTCGGAATCGTTTCCGATAAAGTGAGGTAACCGTACATTGAAGAAAGAACAGAAACTTACGATCAAGGATGTTGCAGAGCGTGCCGGCGTGGGCATAGCTACCGTATCCCGGGCCATCAACAATTCAGAAGGCATCAGCAGTAAAACACGAGATAAAGTGATGCAGGCCATTGAAGAACTGGGGTTTGTACCCAACACCTCAGCACAGAGTCTAAAAATCCGGCAAACGCACCAGATCGCGCTCGTGGTACCCGACATTCGTAACGCCATCATTCCGGAAATCTCCTGGTCTGTAGAGCAAACGGCGAAGCAGCACGGGTACCATGTCGTGCAGATCAATACGGCAGGCAATGCCAGAACCGAGCTGGAAACCATTCGTAATGTAAAAAAATTGCATGTGGACGGACTGATCTTCATGCCTCTAGCGTACCCCAAAACGTTACCCGGACTGATTGATAAAACGCCGCTCCCTATCTCCATGATTAATTACGGCAAAAAACTGGAACCGGGTATGAAGGCAGATATCGTCTCTCTTTCTCAACCCGAAGGCAAATTGGTGATGGAGCATCTGTTCAAAATCGGCCGGACTCGAATCGCTTATGCAGGAGCACCGAAGGACATTATTGAAGAACGCTTTCGTGCGTATGAGCAAGCCGTAGGTCACGTGGACATCTCGCTCGTCTATTTTGGTGAGGACTTTTCATTAAATACAGGTGCCAATGCTGCAGATTATTTCTATGGACTTACGCATATGCCAGATGCCGTCTATGCCATTAATGATATGGTTGCCATCGGATTGGTTAATCGGTTCAAGGAGTTAGGGGTCCGTGTACCGGAAGATGTGGCTGTTGTGGGTGTGGATAACAATCAATGGACGACCGTCACGTCTCCTCAGATTAGTTCCGTGTCCATTATGGGCGAAGAAGTCGCCAGACTTGCTACCGAGCTGTTGTTAAAACGAATTCGGGAGATGAATACGACCGATTACGAACACATCCAATTTGAACCACGCTTAATCGTTCGTGAATCAAGCGTCGCCATGATTCATTCTTCCCAGCGAGGACCACACAGTTAAATTTGGTGAGTGGGATGTGCCAGTAAGATAAAATATATTTTACGGCTATCCCTTTGTTTTGCTACACAGATAGACAAAAAAAGGTGTTGCTCAGGTCTAACTCTTTCCTGGCAACACCTTTTTTTGTCTATGATTCCATATATCTAAAGCTGCGTCTTTATGACGCACAAAAGCCGATCGTGCTACCCAGCCGATTGGCTTTTGTGCCAGTAATGTTCATTCTAAGAAAACAGTTGCCTGATTGGAGTTCCCTTCAGGAACATCGCTATATTCTCTACGGTATGATTATAATAGATCTCATAATTGCCACGAGTCACATAACCCAGATGCGGGGTTGCCAGGACGTTGGGTAATGTTCGCATCACATGGTTAACTGGCAGCGGTTCCTGCACATATACATCCAGACCTGCACCAGCAATCACACCACTCTGCAATGCCTCCACCATAGCTTCCTGATCGACAATGCCCGCTCGCGACGTATTGATGAGTATCGCACTCGATTTCATTAGTTGAAACTCGGCTTGTCCGATCAGATTCCGCGTACGATCACTTAATACTAGATGTATGGATACGATGTCGCTCTGTGCAAGCAGTTGCTCCTTGGTCTCGGCCCAGATCACACCATGTTTTTCGGCCTTCTCTTGTGTTAGATTCTCACTCCAGGCCATCACATTCATACCAAATGCTTGTGCGATCTCAGCCATGCGAGTGCCTATCTTGCCCAAACCGAGCAATCCAAGTGTTCTCCCATGCAAATCCAATCCTACTGTGCTCTGCCAGTTTCGATTGGAGCGAAGTGCATTATTTTCCGTAACCAGTTGTCTGGACAGCCCCAAAATCAGTGCCCATGTAAGCTCCGTCGGCGGATTAGAGCTTCCCTCGGTTCCACACACAATAATCCCGTTCTTCTCTGCAGCCTTGAGATCTATCGACGCGTTGCGCATACCACTTGTAATCAGAAGTTTTAGCTTAGGGAGCTGAGAAATGACCTTCTCCGGAAACGGTGTACGTTCCCGCATCAGAACCACAATATCGAAATCCCGCAATTCCTGAATGACTTTTTCTTCCGAGCCCATATAGTTGTTGAATGTCTGAATCTCTACCTGATCCATCAACGGACTCCAGTCCGCCGACGTCAGCGCAACATTCTGATAGTCATCCAAAACGGCACAGCGCAACTTTGTATTCATTTCTGATCTCCTCCTATATCTGCTCAATTCTTGTCTATATAAATTAAACTAAAGAATATTTACACTAGTCACTCCAATGACAGAACAACCTTCTGATCGCTGTTATCCCCAGATTTTCTTCGATTCCTTTTTATAAAGGAAAAATCTGGGGATAAGCTTATGCTTCCGATGTAGCTTTCTTCCAGAAAGCTTTTAGGCGAACGCTCCGCTTCCTCAGCTTAGTTCTGTCCTCTCCGTTTTGTATAAATGTTATGTTCAATTTATATATATTGTAGCAACTCCGCATCACTTTCAAAAGTACTATTCCGATTACTGTAACAAAGACAGCGTAACCTGGATGCTTTGCTCTACAAACAAGCGGTCCGGTCCTGATTTCATCAGTACAGTCAGTCCGATCATGGATACTACCAGAGACTGTGCGACCGCACTCGCGTTCATGTCAGTAGACAACTCCCCGCTCTGTTGCCCTCGTTCTATCGTTTCCTTGAAAAGAACACCAAGGTACATCTGATGCTCCCGTGTAAGGACAGCGAATTTGGGATCATGTGGAGCCAGCTCAACCATCGTATTAATGCAAAAACAGCCGTGACTAGGCTCGGTCACACTCCCCTCTGCTCCAATATGTTCAAACAATCCACGAAAGGCTTCTCGCACGGAGGAGCCCTGTTGAAGTCTGGCTCTGACTTGAGCCGCATGCTGAGTGGTATACCTGCGAAGTGCTGTTTCGAATAATTCCTTTTTATCGCCAAAAGCAGCATACAGACTGGGACGTTGTATGCCCATTGCGGTCGTCAAGTCATTTAAAGATGCCGCTTCAAATCCCTTGTCCCAAAACGTATGCATCGCTGCATCGAGTGCTTTATCCGTATCAAATTCCCGTTGTCTAACCATACAATTCACCTCTTTATGTATCGATCAGTATGTTTATATATTTTAACTTCATACCAATGGATAAGTCAAAGATCACTCACTTAAAATGATTGAAAATTAAATAAACTCCTCCCTAAAGTGTTTTAACCAAGTTGAAAATCTTATCCAATTCTCTGTTGACAGAATTCACGCAAATAAAGTATGGTTATCCCGAAACATAACATACCGATCAGTACATAATAGAAAGGTGACAACGACTCATGCAAACTTCTTCTCCAGATGCACAATTATCCACTAAGGATCGTCCTGCCATGTCACGGTTAGTTGCTCTACTCTTTGCCGTGTGCAGCGGACTTGCGGTCGCCAATATTTATTATGCTCAGCCTTTGCTGGACTCCATCGCTCAAGAATTCAGCCTCTCTCCATCATCCATAGGGATTGTCATCACAGTGACTCAAATATGTTATGCCTTGGGGCTGTTCCTTCTTGTTCCGCTTGGGGATCTCTTAAATCGTCGCAAGTTGATCATCAATCAAATGCTCTTATCCGTGCTTGCACTGGTTCTCGTAGGAACCGCACAATCCAGCTCACTTTTATTCACGGGCATGGCTGTCGTTGGTTTATTAGCCGTCATTACGCAAACGCTCGTTGCCTTTGCTGCACACTTGGCAGCCCCTTCCGAACGTGGTCGCATTGTCGGTCAGGTAACCAGCGGAATCGTCATTGGCATTTTACTTGCCCGAACGGTTGCTGGTACGCTGAACGATTGGCTCGGGTGGAGATCGGTATATCTCTTCTCTGCCAGCCTTACATTACTCGGAATTGCCGCCTTATTTTTTGTTCTCCCAAGGCAACAATCACCACAAGTAAAACAAAGCTATATCCAATTACTCGGATCCGTCTTGCAATTGTACCGTGAGTTGCGTGTGTTACGAGTACGAGGTGTACTGGCCATGCTGATTTTTACAGCCTTCAGCATCTTGTGGACTTCTATGGTTCTGCCACTAAGTAGCCCTCCACTGTCCCTGTCTCATACGGTCATAGGTGCATTCGGTCTCGCAGGAGCGGCGGGAGCATTGGCTGCTGCCCGTGCAGGTAAACTTGCAGACCGGGGCCTTGGGCAGAAAACAACCGGTATCGCCCTTGTCATTCTGCTCTTGTCCTGGCTACCCATCGGTTATGTCCATCATTCTCTCTGGTTTCTGATCCTGGGCGTTATCCTGCTCGATCTCGCCGTGCAGGCCGTACATGTTACCAACCAGAGCCTGATCTACGAAGTTCGCCCCGAAGCACAGAGTCGCCTGACGGCAGCTTATATGATCTTTTATTCCATCGGCAGTGCAACCGGCTCCATCGTTTCTACCCAAGTGTATGCATGGGCGGGCTGGACAGCCGTTTGCTGGTTAGGCGCGGGTGTTAGTGCAGCCGCACTTCTGTTCTGGATGATCGATCGTTATATGCATCGGAATCTCGATCGTTGAATTAGTCCAGTTTATTCCACACCACAATAAATAGGGTTGCCAACGGACCAAATAACAGGGAAATCAGAAACCAGTTCCGACCACTTCTGTTTTTTCCCTGTGCCAGTCCGGCATTAATCAATGCAAGGGTGCCCCAACCTACAAAATATTCATTATCCATCAAACGTCTTCTCTCCTCTATCCCTTCAATAATGACTACTGCTCAAGCATATCTTTGAGCTTACGATTACGATCCTCTAGAAATGCCTGCATGTACCTCTTCAGCACAAGTCGCTCGGTTGCCCATCCCAGCAATCCAAGTGGAGCTTCGAATCGAAGTGTGTCTCTCATGCAAGTCATCTGATCCCCAATTACACTGAAATGATGTTCATGTCGCATGCTCTTGAAAGCCCCTTTCTCCATTTGATCCACAAATAGAAACGGTCGTTCAAACTGCACAATTCGGGACTTCAGCTTCTGTCTGACACCAAAATGAGTAGCCTGAAATGTAACTGTATCCCCTGCTCCAATTCTTCCTGTGGTTACTCCTGCGACTGCTCGCTCTCTCGTATGTTGCCAGACGGTCTGAGTATGTACATCAATATCCCGGGCATAGTCAAAGCATCGTTCAATCGAGGCATGTATCGTAATCTCGGTTGTCACTGCAATCATGGCAATCGCTCCTTGGCAGGAAAAATAAGGTCTTTGCAAGTATACGCTTGCTTCCTTGGTCGAACAACACATCGTGGATGATATAACAAAAAACGGGTCCCCTGTCTTAGTACAGGAGGCCCGTTCTCAATATAAGTAAGGAATACAGATCATATTCAGATTAAATAAGCAATTCATCAATGGCAAGCGTACGCTCTTTGGAGAGATCGCGATATTCTTCAGACTCCACTTTGATGAGCGGTTTGAAAATATCAGACGTATTGTTCATAACAATTACACCTTTTTCTCCATTGCTGAGCAGTACCTGTTTTCCGATGAAATTAGGAAGCAAATGCTGCATCAATGCCTGAACCGGTTTTTCATTCAGTTTACCAAATCCCATTCCATAGATATCTCTAAGGTTGTTGATCAGATTTGGATTGCTGCCTCCGTGGTTCCCGGATCTCATGCCTATATAGATATCAGCTACAGATACAATCTGGGTATATGGATGAATTTCACTTTTCTCAAGTTGCATCGGATAACCCGATCCATCTTCCCGCTCGTGATGTTGCAGAGCAACCAGTGCTGTCGCTTCATCCGTCATCGAATTTTTGATGATTTCATGGCCATATATGGTGTGACGCTGCATTTCAAGCTGCTCGTCCGCCGTCAACGGTTCTGTTTTGTTCCGAATCCGGTGGGATACTTTGCACTTTCCAATGTCATGCAGATAACCACCGCGACTAATCTGATAACTCTCCTTCTGAGAATACCCAAGCCAATTCGCAAGGTAGAAGGACAACAATCCTACCTGGATTGAATGTGTATAGTTATTGACATCATCCCGCTCCAGCATCATCAGGAGATGAACGACATCTTTCTGCTCATCCAGCCCCTCAACCATCGGTTGCAGTGCATCATCCACCATGGTGGCGTTGAACTTGCCAACGGTCAGAGCTTCGAGAAAAGCATTTTGATAATTATGTACAGTCTGAATAAATTGGGACTTCATCTCTTCTTCAGGCGGCTCTTCCTTCGTGCTTGTATTTAACCCCGAAGCATGCTTGGCGGCTGCAGCAAAAAATTCTGCTTCAGTGATTTCCTCTTCGCGTGATTCAATATCTACATAATCTACACGGTGCTGCATAAGCAAGGAGATATCCTCACCTTTGATCACAGTTCCCTTCCCGAGAACGTGTAATCCTGCATCGCTGAATGTATCCGCAGTTAGACGGTCTCCGTCTTGCAGGTTCATAATATGGATTCTCAAATCGGTATTCCCCCTGAACAATTCATTATAGTAACAGCACCCAACGGAACGGGGCCACAAAAATACCTATACTCTTTATATCGTTATAATTCTTCATTTCATACATAGTTCAAACGACCTTAATCGAAAAGGTAAATACGAACGTATAAGACTTTATCCTCACCCCAATATCCAAATTAGTCCCGGTTTTAAACTTTTACACACTTTTGTATCCATCCCCGTATCAGAGTAAGCCAAAGAAGTTCAAACGCTCCGTTTGAACTTCTTCAAGACATCTCACATTAGATTTTGATCGAAGCCAGACTTGCCCCTTTAACAAATAAACGTTCAATGCTCTTCTCCACCGAAGCATCGGGAATCAGCGGCGGTGCCTGGTGAGGTTTGGTACGCGCATCAATAATCACCTGATCACACCCCCAATGCTTGTGGTCATATCCGCTATTAACCCCGTACATGTCATGTGAAGGGTTGCTGCGAGTAAAGGTGGCCCATAAGAAGTTGCTGAGGTTAGCACTCAGGAATGAACTGTCGTCACATAGAATGATCAGCGGACACGAGTCCAGACCTCCCTGTTCTTTCAATAGAGACGTGAATGCTTGCATCTCTTGTGCTGTATCCGCATAACTCGTGAAGGCCGATGTCTGGATCGAAACGATACCCGGCATGATGAGCTGCGGATTCTCATAACCGCGAATGTTTTTCAAAGACTCCGGAACTTCCGTGCACAACTCTCGAACCTTGTCGCCATACGCTGCAAAAACGACCTTGCTGCCGCTGTTCAGCCCTGTACCCGAATAATCCAGTGTATCAATTGTTGTATGGGTGTGGAAATGAATATCCCGCTGCATATTCATACGCTCCAAGATATAGGTCAGGAATTCAACTTCCTTGTGGGTATCCAGAGGTTGCTGATCCTCAGCAGTAATGAACAGGTACTTCGCTAAACTGAGCTGACCCGTACCCAAAATGCGATTGGCAATCGTGAGCAACTCTGTCGGTTGCTTCACCGCCTGGTAAGGCGTGTAACGTTCACTGCCGATTGCAAACAGTAATGGATGGACCCCTGCCGCATCGACCGCATGCACTTCTTTGACGCCTGGAATCTCCTGTTTGATCGCGTCTCCAGTAATCTCATGAATCAAATCGCCAAACGCCGTATCCTCTTGCGGTGGACGACCAACAACCGTAAACGGCCAGATGGCATTAAGTTTGGCATAAACTTTATGCACACGCATTAGCGGGAATTCATGCGTCAGACTGTAATAACCCAGATGATCTCCGAACGGACCTTCGGGTTTTGTCTCGCCTGGGTAGATATCACCTGTGATGACAAAATCAGCATCATTACTGATGCAATATCCGTCCTTGTAACTGTACCGGAAGCGACGTCCAGCGAGCAAACCGGCAAATGTCATCTCACTTAGTCCTTCAGGCAAAGGCATAACCGCTGAAAGTGTATGTGCAGGTGGACCACCAATGAAAATACTCACTTTAAGCGGTTCTCCCTTTTTGACAGCTTTGGCTTGATGTATACCAATTCCGCGATGAATCTGATAGTGTAATCCTATTTCCTTGTTCATTTCAAAATTATTGCCATCCAGTTGAACCCGGTACATCCCCAAGTTCGAATTCATGATGCCTGGCTTATCTGGATCTTCGGAATACACCTGTGGCAACGTTACAAATGCCCCACCGTCCATAGGCCAGTGTTTGATGAGCGGCAGATCCGAGATTTGAATCTCTTGCGCGGACACCGGCAGGCTTATAGATTTCTGTTTTGGCAGCGCCTGCCACGCAGCAAGACCTGTTTGGACATGCTGAAATGGCGTTTTAAGCGCCTTCATGGGATCGTCACGAACAGCCATGACCCGTTGTACACCTTCCAGCGTACCGCGGAACATAAATTTGCTTCGTTCCACCGTGCCGAACAGATTGGATACGGCCTGGAACTTTGAACCTTTTACATTTTCGAATAATAACGCCGGGCCTTTAGCCTCGTGCACTTTCATATGGATCGCTGCCATCTCCAGATGAGGATCAACCTCTTCTTTGACCCGAATCAAATGACCATGCTGCTCCAGATCGTTAATACAATCTTCCATATTGCGATATTTCATTGGATGGCTCCATTCTCTGTATGATTAAATTAATTAAGTTCATAGATTCACATAACGTCTCTTCTATTTTATCAAATGATCCACTGCTAAACAAAACTATATGTGAAATTTTGTCGCGAATACAGATATAAAAAAAGCAATATGGCAGCAATCTGAATCCTGAACGCACAGGAACCGATTGTTACCATATTGCTGCTCTCTCTGTTCTGGCTTGCCTTAAGGTGTAATGGTTGATCTGGGGATCGTGACAATAAACTGTGTGCCTTTACCGACTTCGCTCTCTACATCAATTGTACATTGATGCAATTTCAAGATTTTAATGACAATAGACAACCCTAATCCATTCCCTCGAAGCGAGCTGCTCCGCGCTTTGTCTACCATGTAGAATCGATCAAAGATATACGGGAGAGCTTCCTGAGGAATGCCTTGTCCTGAATCTCTAATCAATACCTTCACAAATGAAGATGACGTCTCAATTTCGACTTGAATGGTACCTTTAGGATTGGTGTATTTGATCGCATTGTTTATTAAATTCTGCCAGACCTGATCAAACAAATCTTTGTCCACTGTGATTTCGCAGGGCAACAAGTCCAACTCGATCTGGATATCCTTCTGCGCCCACTGCGGCTCTGCCAGTAAAATCGCCCTTCTTAATTGTTCATCTACCTGGAACGTGGTGAAATGAACCGGATGATGCTCTGAATCCAGCGAGGCTAGCCGAAGCAGATTATCACTGAGCCTCGATAAGCGCAGCGTTTCCTCATAGATAATATCCAAATGCTCTTTCTGCTCTTCTAATGGAATAACACCATCTTGTAGTGCTCTGGTAAATCCCCTGATTGAAGTGAGCGGAGACTGCATTTCATGAGAGACGTTGCTGACAAAGTCATCACGAACCGAATCGATTTTTTGCAACTCACTCGCCATATGATTAAAGCTCTCCATCAGTTCGCCAAACTCATCCTGATTATTATGTTTCAAGCGGACCGACAGATCACCTGATGACATCTCCTTCGCTGCAACCGTTAATCTCTTAATCGGTTTCACAATGTACCCGGACATGAACAGGATTAATAAACTACCAATCACCAGAACCGTTAACAGTGAGGTTAAGAGCGTGTTTCGCAATGTATGAAAAAGAGACGAGAAATCGCTTTGAATCAGAAATGTGCCGATCCCCTCGGTTGTTCCGGGAACACCTATGGTCGCAATTCCATCTTTACTGGATATAAACATTGCATCGGTTGTACCTTCCTCAAATAACGAATGAACTTTGTCCTCTGGCAAGGAAGATAACACTTCACTTTGTTCATTCACAGGAGTGATATTCAAGCCGTAGCGAGCAAAAATATCCAAGCTTGATTTCACTTTTTCCGGATCATCAATCAGGTTAATCAGTGTAGCGAGATCTTCAGCAAAAGTAACCATAAACCGATTAGGTGTCTTCTCCTGGGACCCGTTATTTAACATAAAGGAGAGAATCAAACTCACCAGAACAATCCCGATAAACGTAGCTACGATGCGAAGTCGCAGGCTTTTCCTAAACATTTTCATGCCCGCTCCAGACGATATCCAAGTCCTCTTATCGTTGAGATCACTAGCTCAGGTACAGGTTCAAGCCGTTCCCTTAACCGTTTGATATGTACATCAACCGTGCGCTCATCTCCTTCGTAATCGATACCCCATATATCATCTATAAGCTGTGTACGTGTGAATATTTTCCCTGGCGAACTCGCCAGAGAAAATAACAATTCACATTCCTTCTTTTTCAATTCGATAGTTTGTCCGTCCGCAATGACCATCAGATTGCCCAAATCAATTGTTACACCGCTGATCTGAATCATGTTTGATGAACTTTTGTTATATCGTTTCAGTAACGATTTTACACGCAAGATTAACTCCACAGGATCAAACGGTTTAACCAGGTAATCGTCTGACCCGGCATTAAATCCTCTGACTTTGTCCTTGGATTCTCCCTTGGCAGTCACCATCAGGATTGGAATATCCAGATAAGAGCGAATATCTTCCGTCAGTTCAATACCGTCTATTCGCGGCATCATCACATCCACAATCGCCAGATCAACTTTCGTATGCGAGAGGATATCTAACGCCTCTTGACCGTCTGGTGCTTCCAGCACGGAGAATTGATTTTTTTCAAGATAGATTCGGATTAATTTGCGGATATGGGAATCATCGTCCACCACCAGAATTGTGTTCATGTAGCCATTATCCTTTCCGCAATTGGTTTTATTCGTATCGCAACGATTCCATCGGGTCCAGCTTCGCCGCTTTTGATGATGGCATCAAACCGGCCACGATACTAATTCCTGTACTTACCACAATACCAAACAAGATATAATATCCCGAGAGATTAATGAGTTTGGCTCCAAACGCATTATCCAGTAGAATATTTAATACATAACTAATGATCACTGCAAAGACCACCGCAATAATACCACTAAATACGCCTAATAAGGCAGATTCGGAGAAGAATATTCGCTTGATATCTTTCTTTCTAGCTCCAATGGCCCGAAGAATGCCGATCTCTTTTGTCCGTTCCACGACACTAATATAGAGTACAACCAATATCATAATACCAGATACGATCAACGAAATGCCTGCAATACCCGCGAGCACAATGGAAGCCATACTTACATATGTCGTGATATTCTCCATAACTTTGGCCATCTGGGAGCCTGCGAAGCCAGCATCAACAGCAGCTTCATTGATATCATTTACATATTTCATATCGGTTGCATAGGCGTTAACCTGAATCGGTCCGATTGTTATTCCTTTGTCCGTATACATCTGCTCTAGCGTCCCTGATGAAATGTATCCCGGGGATTGTTGCATTGGAGATCGTTGATCTGCGGCTTCATAGATACCTGAGATCGTTACTTCTTTCTCCAAAGTTACCGGTTTATTATTGCCATCCATCTCGTTGATATATAGAAACACAGACTTGCCGATCATGGTTTCAGCTTGATCATTTCCGCTTAATTGTTTCGCCGTATCGAGGGGTAACAACATCTCATTTTCTACCGGCAGAACACCCGTTGTTATCAATGCTGGATCAAAAGCATCCGTTAACGTTGTTAATTGCGTGAGTCCCACACTTTGTTTTTCATTCACCATAGTCGATTGGCCTGTAATGGTCGTAATTGTCTCTACGTGATCTACATTAGGGAAACTTCGGATCGTCTCGATATCAGCTTCGGTGAACGGTTCACCCGCAGCCATCAAAGCCTCGGGGCCTTGCATATCCTTGGCTTCTTCACTCGGCTTTGTTATATCCACGAGCAAAGGGTCCATACTTGAATTGATTTCGTCATTCATATACGTCGTTATACCATTCCCCAAGGAGAGCATCAGGAGTACACTTAATATACCTATAGATCCCCCCAATGCTACCAGTACATTACGCTTGCCGTTGAGTTTCATATTTTTAAGCGCCATCTTGAATGAAGCAAGCAAGCTCAGGCTCCGGGAAGAATCCTGACCACTCTCGTAAACAGCGGTAGAAGGATCTTTCAGGTAAATATCGTCACTAATTCGCCCCTCTTCAACCTTCACAATACGTGTACCGGAGTCAGCGACTTTCTGCGAGTGAGTTACGGCAATCACCAGCATTCCCTTTTTGGCTATACTGTCCAGCAAAGCGAGGATTTGATCTCCATTTTCCCTATCCAGAGCACCCGTCGGTTCATCAGCCAAAATAATATCGGGATTGTTGGACAAAGCCCGTGCGATGGAAACCCGTTGCTTCTGCCCCCCGGATAACTGGTTGGGACGTTTGTTCAGATGATCTTTCAGTCCAACCTCTGTCAAAATATCAACAGCACGTTGGTTGCGATCCTTCTCGTTTGTATCCGTCATTTGCATTGCAATCGTCACATTTTCTAGGACTGACAAATGCGGGATCAGATTGAAATTTTGAAAGACAAAGCCGATATTATTCTTCCGATAATCATCCATTTCCTTCTCTGTCATGGCACTTAAGTTCTTGCCACGAACAACGACGTCCCCTTCATAGTCGGAGTCCATGCCACCGATGATATTCATCAGTGTTGACTTACCGCAGCCAGATTCGCCAAGGATCGAGACAAATTCCCCTGTCTCAAAACTCAGGTTCAAACCGTGGAGTACCGGAACTCTTTCTTTTCCATATAAGGTGTATGATTTCTTCACATTTTTAACTTCTAGTATTTTCATATGGATCTCTTCCTCTCCTGATCATGCACAATATCTATCTATTTGATGTTCATATCGTAACAAATCAGTATGAACTGATAATGAACTGGACCATTGCATCTATAAGAGGTTCGAGAAAAACGATATGCAAAAAAAACACCTACAGCTTGCTTGAAATAAATCATTTCAAGTAAGTGTAGGTGCAAAACAACCCGAATCCTTAGATATAAGGACTCGGGTTGTCTTATTTCGATACTGCATTTGATAATATAAGTTAAACTAATCATTTACACATAACGGAGAGGACAGAAAAAACCTGAAAAAGCGAAGCGTTCGCCTTTATCCCCGGATTTTCCCCTTTGGAAAAGGGAATCAAAAAATCTGGGGATAACAGCGATTGGAAGGTTATTCTGTCATCGTAGTGTCAGTGTAAATAATCTTTAGTTCAACTTATAAAGTTTAGATTAATCCGGCTTTTGCCAGCAGCCTTTTCACAATGGCCGCAGATTGTGCACGACTAATGTCTGCATCTGACATCAGTTTGCCATCCGCACCTTGTACCAGCTCTTGTTTTATTGCCGATGCAACCGGCTCTGCTGCCCATGCTTGTACTTTAGCGCTATCGCTGTATGCGCTCAGCAGACTTGTTGTCTCAGAAGCATCGGCCTGTGCCAGACCGACCAGTTTCATCGCACGTGACACAATGGTCAGCGCTTCAGCACGAGTAATTTCGCTGTTCGGACGGAAGCTGTCGTCAGCATAACCTGAGATTAGGCCGTAGGATACAGCCGTCTGAACCTCATCCTCATACCAGCTGCCAGTCTTCACATCTGTGAACGATGCCGCTTCTGTACTGCGCGGTGCGTGCAGTCCCAAACCTCTTAACAGAACAGCCGTAAACTCTGCTCGTGTAATACTCCGGTCTGGCGCAAACACGTTCTCACCGGTACCTTGTACGATCAGACGGGATGCCAGATCCTGTACGTCATCACGACTCCAGTGACTTGTTACATCGCTGAATGTTGCCGGATGATAGATCAGGGCGTAAGTACTGTTCGTCAAGCTGTTAATAATAGCAGAATCTTGCACGTTACCTTTGATAACCTTGGTCGGTACATGCAGAAGGCTGCCATCTGGCTGAAGTACAACTCCTGTCGTGATCTTTGAACCATCGACACCCTCTGGCAATGTGATGGAGCGCTCTACATAAGAGTTGAAACGATCTACATTAACCTGCTGCCCATTCCAAATCGCTTTCACTTCAAAATCAACCGGAGCTGCGATCACTGTAGTGTTCTTCAGTTTGTCCGCTGCCGCCTGAATAGCTGTTTGTTTGGATGTAGCACTAGGCACAATAGCAATTTGGATTGTGATATCTTCCAATGGAACCGTGCTTCCGAATTGGTTCAGAATCTGATCTACCTGAATCTGATTAGCTGGGAGGGTGTATGTACCATTGTCCGTCTGAATGACAACTTCGGCATTACTTCCTTCCATCGTTTTGATCAGCTTGCCGTTCAGTTCACCAACGACCGCGCCCTTACCTGTACCTGTAATCGGCAGCAGAAGTGTTCTTAGTCCACTTCCAATCTGATTAATGACTTTGTCATTATCCACATGAACCGTGGTGGTAACCAGATTGTTTACCGTTGATGTGGTAGCCGTCGCAGATTGTTCCTGTTTCTGTCCGTTCACATAGATGTCTACACCTTTGGTTACCGCTGGAGTGGATGGAACTGGGGTAACGACTGGTGACGTTACCGTTGATCCTCCTCCCGAAGAGGAACCTGGAGAACCCGAGTTGCCACCACCTGAGTTTGCTGCTGTAATTGTGATTGTTCCACCGGACAATTCGGTGTAGTTCTCGTGCTCTACATTCGTGAAATGCCAATGTTCTGAATCGGTTTGATCTACAGATAGCTGTTTCGTTCCAGGCGTCGCATTGCTTTTGGCTTTGATTTCCATATCAAATAATTGGGTTTCATCTACAATTGAATGGTTACCCCCAGTAAAATCAACCCAGATGATCCGTACCCAGCCTTCCGCATTATTAATTTCGTGCTGGAAGTCTGCTACACCCTCTTCATTTGGGGATGTGCTCATGACGTTGACAGATTTAGGTGTGATCCGAACAATTTCCAATGCAGACGTATCATAATCAATCTGCATATTATAAGCTTTCACCCCGAAATGGGATTTTTTCAATGCAACAGGAACATGAACCGTCTGCCCTGCCTGTACACTAACATTTGCAAACTGCACCTGTGATGGTTCCACTGGCTCTGCTCCTGCTACACTAGGTAATACGAGTGACGAGAGTAACGTCAGTGCGATAAGACCTGACATTGTTCTTCTGATTCTTGGACGTTTCTTTTTCGGTTGAAACATGTATTTGCCTCCATGTCTGTATCAATTGATAGAATGTATGGTAAAGATAGAAAAAGTGATGTTATTCGTTATCCAAATTAGAAAATCCGAATTAATCCGGGCGTTGTATTTTTTCTTTTCCAACAATGTATGTTCGTCTAGGCTCCGTATTTGCGTTCGAAGTGGACTGAGTAATAACTTCGAGCACAAGATAATAACCTTCGTCCTCATCTTTAACGGTATACTGTTCTGCTGTTTCTCCTTCTATCAGCACTCTATCTTCTCCTGAAGGGTCTGTTGCGCGGTACCACTGATAAGAAGGAGTATTAAGATAATCATCATAATCAATATCCATTAAATAGTAATCTGTGGCAATTGAGTTCTCCATGTAATCCTTCAATTCACCATTCAGCACATACGGCGCATCGTCCACTTGTTGGAAGGTCAACACATAGTCATTGTTTTTTCCGCCTAGTGTTTTGCCTTTATATCCTTGTAATAAAGCACTCATGTCGCCTAACGCAGGTTCCGCATTACGATCCACGTCCATTCGGTTCATCTCTACATAGCTAAATCCGCGGCGAGTTACCATGTTGCGCAGATAATCGAACAGGTCTGCTGCATCCAGAGAATTCACTTTACCGTCTGCATTTACATCCCCTTTTTTACTAATGTAAAGTTCAATGTTATCCGTAACAGTCTCTGGTTCACCAGAGATCATATAATTCGCTTTCAATTCGATGTTGATTTTGCCGCTTTGGCGAGGAATAACCACCAATGTACTGGCAGGCGTTGTCATATTCTCATCTTGACTCGTTTCTACATACGCCTCAGCTATACTGATATCACTTGAGCTGGCTGTAAGCGTACTATACTCATCAGAGCGAAAATGTGTACTTAGATTTATTCTGACTGTATTGTTGCTGGTTACCTCAATAGGTACATCGGGCACAAAAGAAGGATCATTTTGTTCTGATGAATAACTTAACCAGTTAATTCCATCGTTAAGAACAGGTCGTGAAATGGTTATTTCCGGACCAATGGCTCCTGCGTTAGCCTGCGGGAGCGTTCCACCTATAGGCAATGCAATGCCCAATCCGAGCGCAGTCAACATGCTTTTTTTCAATATTGGCTTAAGCCGTTTTTTGTTTTGTTTCCCCTTCAATTCATGTTCCTCCTCGTGTACATCTCAAATTTGAACAACTACATGCTCAGTATAACGAGTCATTCTGAACCGATTCTGAACAGGACCATGGAACTATTCCCAGTATCAATTCGACAAAAAACGCCATGGAGTAAGCCTCCATAGCGTTTTGAACATAAATCATTTTCCAGTTTGGATCATATTCACCTAAAATTAAATTCCCTCAACAATCCTTTTGGCTCTAACCTTCACCTCGCGGTAAAGTTCATCCTCATCAATCGTCAGCAGTTTTCTGCCTCGCATGAGAATCTGACCATTCACTATCGTGGTGTCCACGTCCGCTCCATTTACGCTGTAAGCCAGTAACGATTCTACCTCATGTACCGGTTGAAGATGTGGTTTCGCCAGATCAATCAGGATCAGATCCGCTTTGTGCCCCACCTCAAGCATACCTACTTCATCCTGTAGACCAAGCAGACTAGCACTTCCACGTGTAGCCATGCTTAGTACATCCTTGGCTGGCAAGCGAGTGGGATCGCCATAGTCCAGCTTTTGCAGCCAGGTGGCAGCTTTGATCTCCTCGAACATATCTACGGTTGTGGCACTTCCCGCTCCATCCGTTCCGATGCCCACGTTAATTCCCTGGGCCAACATCTCGGTAATTGGTGCAATTCCACATCCCAGCTTCAGATTGCTGACCGGATTGTGTGCTACACCGCCGCGCATGCCCTTCAATCTGCCGATGTCCCTGCGATTGAGGTGTACACCGTGCGCAAGCAGTACATGTGCCTGTTCGAACGTCCCCGCCTCTTCCAGATACTCTGTCGGTGTCATACCATAACGCTCACGAATCTTCACAACTTCTTCCTTTGTCTCAGCCAGATGAATATGCAGAGGAATATCCTCCGTGACAGCCAGAGCAATGACTTCACGAAGCGGCTCTACAGGACATGTATAGGGTGAGTGGGGTCCATACATCGTTGTAATCCGCCCATCGGCCGCTCCAGACCAGCGTTGTACAAGATCGATCGCCTCCTGCAACCTGCGTCCCCCATCATCCTCCATGAATACCATCCCACGTGTAAGCGATGCCCGCATACCCGTTTGCTTAACCGCTTCTGCAATCTCATTCATATGGATATACATATCCGCAAACGCAGTGGTACCCGAACGGATCATCTCGGCGATGGATAACTTGGCCCCCCAATAGATGTCTTCAGGGTTCATCCTCGCTTCGGCAGGCAACATTTTGCGTTCGAGCCAGTCCATCAGCTTCAGATCATCCGAGAATCCCCGGAGCAGACTCATCGGTGTATGTTGGTGGGCATTAATCAGTCCTGGCATGGCGATCTTATTGCGTCCATCGATAATCTCATCTTGCGGTTGAGGCACAATGTGGTCAGCAATCTGTGTAATTCGATCACCCTCAACACGAATATCCCCCGTGAAGGGGGCATCGGCATCATTCATCGTTAGGATCGTAGCTTGCTGAATCAGTATACTCATTACATTCACAGCTCCTCTGAATTGGTTGTGGTTCTTTCCATATTCGAGGGTAAGCCTTCACGTAACGGCAAGGTCAAGTCATTTTAATTTGTGAATCGTCATCTTTCTGAAACTTTGTATAAAGGGTTTGGGGTCGATTTCGACCATATATGGATATACTCCTGTGCTTGTGTGCAGATAGAAAAATCCACCTTCATCACCCATACGGCGAAAAGACATGTCAAACACTTCCGTAATGTTGAACTCGCGGTATTTGGTTACGATTTTATCTGAATACAGAATCATGGAACGGGCATTCATCTCAATCTCTTGGGCGAGACCCGTCACTTCTCTCTGTACTTTGTAATAAGGTAATACAGCAACGCAGTTCATGATCTCCCTCCATTCATGCCGTGATTATTGTTACATCATAGCAGATCGGAGGGCACCAACAAAAGAATATGAAATTAGGTGATCTTCGTCGTCACCTTCAATGGTGTATGAAGTGCATCCTGAATGTCCTGCAAAGAAAGAACCTGTTCAATATGAAATACACCATGTGGCAATGCTGTTTTGTACACACGTTCTGCTACGGCTGCAGCTACCGCTGCTGTTGCATCTGCTTCCTTAGCGCCGACCAGTAGTTGTTCAACGCGGATTTGTTCACCATTTTCCCATCCTACGGCATCAACCTTGACCGCATACATTGGCTCTCCTCCGGGAATAAGACCAAATGCCTTAACCGTTCCATTCCGAATAGACGGGATACGCAGCAACGAGAACAACCCTGCACGTTTGGAGATTGCCATGGATCTTGTGATCCAGCGGGAGTCCAGACAGAGTCTGGTAGATACGGTTGGAATACGTAACGTTCGAGCAACCACATGCTGATCCGAAAAGTTAAATCGATACGCCTTCCGCTGCCCCAGTTTTGCTCCAAAATCAATTAATTTGCCATCTCCGAAACTTTGGACCTCAGCAGGTTTGCCCTTTTGCATCACTTGGTAGGTGGCATTCATCTGATCAACGGTCCACTCCACGGCAGCTTTCCCATGTTTCTCGCCAAGTCCCAGCATCACGGTAATATCCGCTTCTTCCACCTGATCCATATGCATGGTTGCTTCACGTACAAGCAGATTAGTCACTCCCGGTGATAGTCCGACGCTGAGGATCGCGGTTGATTTGGAACGTTGCATTTTGGTGTGCAGCTGTTCAACCTGAGCGAGAAAATCATATTTTGCAGAAATATCAATATAGTCGATTCCGGCTTGTGCACAGGCTTCAACAAACCGGGGATCGCTCTGGTCAACACACATGATAACCAGCTTCACAGGCCTTAACATGGATGGTTCTACAGGTCGTGTTACATCCAGTTGAAGCGGTAGTACAGCTCCACCTGTAGACCTGCTGAATTCTTCCGCACGGTTCATACGCGTACCCGCAGCCCATACTTTACCCGGGAACAATTTCCCCAGTTGAGTACATATCATCTGCCCCACTTGACCATAACCGCCAACCACCCAGATCTGATCTTTCATAGGTTTCACGTTAGTTTCGAATTGCATAATACCCCTCCACCCAGAACGCCCCGAAGTAACGTGTAATATGTGAGAAACCGCATTCGGTCAGTAGCTGAGTCATCTCTTCAGAGCATATGGGATCGGATTCACGACCCAGGGAAGCAGCAAAACGCTCCCACTCTTCAGGAAGAACACCTGCACTCAACATGTGATCCTTCCAAGCTTGCATCATCACTGGATATGCAGGTGAATCAAGATCGGCATTTACAGCCGCAATGATCAGTGGTGCACCCGGTTTAAGTCTCGCTGCGAGGCTGGTCAGAAACGTTCTCTTGGCCTCCATCCCCTGAAGGAAATGCAACATGAGCATGCTTGTCGCCCCATCATATACGATATCCTCCGGCAATTCTTCAACCGTGACAGGTTGCAGTTTCACTCTGGAACCGATGCCTGCTTCCGTGACTCGTTTCTCAGCAAGTTGCAGCATGGGCTGTGATGGATCTACTCCAGTAAATGTCCAACCGGCATGACGTGATCCGAGCAGAGCAATCTCTTTTCCCCCTCCCGCTCCGGCAACAAGGATATGAATATCGTTGTTATCCGCAAAAGATGCTGAAAGCAGCCGTTCCATTAGATCATGCATATGAGAATAACCCGGAATTTTCAGGGCTATCGATTGTTCGTAACGATGAACATCTGCTGTTTCCCAGCTCATCGGTGATGGATTGTGATTCATGGACACCGCACTCCTCTTGAATTGAAGTTAGACTTGACTCGTTGTTCGTCTAATTTCATTATAGAAGGATACGGCGAGCCTACAATCCCAGAACATTGGGATATGCGCACAGAGAGAGGAGTAATCTTGTTGACATCACGTATTGATCGGAACCACAGACTTATCACTTCTCTTGAAAAAGGAACCTGGACCTCACATACCTATCGGGAAGCTGTTCTCAAGCAGATCCATACGGTTATACCTTACGATGCATACTGTTTCACTACCGTTGATCCTCTGACTCTTCTCTCCACAGGAGCTGTGACAGAAGATGGCATTGAGGCCATTCATGATCGGTTATTCATTAATGAATACATGGAAGAAGATATACATAAATACGCTGAATTAATTCGCAGCGGTGAGCATACAGCTACACTTCATACGTCCATGAACTCACAGCTTGCACTAAGCCCACGTTATATCAAAATTCTTCAGCCAGCGGGGTTTGGTGATGAATTGCGTGCTGTATTGGTCAGTGGAGACGCTTGTTGGGGATACCTGACGCTGTACCGCAAGACTGAAAGTACTGTCTTTACAGAGGAGGAGCGGTTGATGATTCAGTCCTGGACCGCTTCTATTGCATTGATGCTGCGGTCCACAAGTCTGACACTTGTGGATGAGATCACGAGTGGCAGTCCCGAGGAACCCGGAATTTTGATCACCTCGGACACGTTCCAGCTCTTATCGCTGAACGCCCCAGCTCAATATTGGCTGTCCCAATTACGCACGCTGGAACATGTAGGGCCGGATGTTCTGCCCCGTCCGGTACGTGCAGTGAGTTCCCACTTGCAGCGCAAGAATCGGGCAGAACTGGTCGAGGGTATTCAGATTGCAACCGACTCACCCTCCAAAGTTTGCATCCAACTTCCGGATGGGCGTTACCTCATACTTCATGCCAGTCTCATGCAACAGCTTACGGGACCGGATCAGATTGCTATCCGTTTGGAGCAGGCGATGCCACAGGATTTGCTGCCCTTGCTCGCCGAAAGCCACGGATTATCCAGTCGAGAGCGGGAACTGCTCGGATATGTGCTCCGCAGTTATTCGTCCAAGGAAATTGCTGCTGCGATGCATATTTCTGTATACACGGTTCAGGATCATTTAAAATCCATTTTCGCCAAAACCAAGGTATCCTCACGTCGCGAGCTCATCTGGTATTTCGTTTCCCGTTTTCAGCTGTCGGAAGAGCCTGCCATATAAATCCTGAGTAATTTCCCAGTAATCCACTTGACTATCAAATGAGAAAAAATCAAAAGATGCCAATACGATATCCTCGTAATGGCATCTTTTTCTATATGCTATTGATTAAGAATCATAACGGTAACACAGGGTAACTTCGATGTTTGAACTTTTGATATCGTTCATTCTGCTTTAAAATGCAGCGCACAGTCCTGCCAAGCCGTTTTCCACAAAAAATTCTGACTATATCATTAATTGTGTTATTTGGCTTTTGCTAGTAAATAAAGAAAATACGGAACACTAATGACTGTAATTACGATTCCTGTCGGCACATCTCCTACGAGGCTAATGGTGCGCGTAATCGTGTCAGCCACCACCACGACTAGACCCCCGGCCAAGCTGGCAGCCGGAATGAGTAATTTGTGATCGGGACCGACCAGTTTTCTGGCCATATGCGGAGCGATCAAGCCAACAAAAAAGAAGCTTCCCCCCACAGCTACACTGCCAGAGGATAAAGCAACAGCAGCGATTGACAACCCCAAGAACTGCCACTTCACGGAAACACCAAGCCCCTGTGCTGTCTGATTGCCCAGATGGAGGGCATTCAGTATGCGAGCCTTGTAAAAAATATAGCCGAGTAAGATCAAGACCCATGGTGTCAGTATGGAAATATAGCCCCAATCATCGCCCCATAGGCTCCCCGCGAGCCAATACAGCATGAAGTTCATCTGCGAATCATCCAGCTTGAGTGTCAAGAAAGTCGTCAGCGCCCCATACCCGCTTCCTAGCGCGACCCCGGTCAAGATTAAACCGATTGGTGAGATATCTCGTCCACGGCGATACGATAATAAGAAGATCAATCCCGCCGCCAATAGTCCGCCAACAAAAGCCAACAGAGGCAGAGCAATGAAGGAACTCTTCCCTGTTGGTGCAATGAATACAACAAAGAACAGGACAAACAAGCCCGATCCCGAACTAATTCCCAGTGTTCCCGGACTAGCCATGTCATTGCGCAGCAAACTCTGCATCACGACCCCCGCCGCTCCCATTCCCAGACCTACCAAGATCGAAAGGACAATTCGTGGCAAACGAAAATCAAACACAATCAGATTTTGCCTATCGGTACCGTTTCCCACGAGAACGTTCAGCACTTCTAGCGGTGAAAGATTCATTTTGCCAGAATTCATGCTAATAATCGCAAACACAAGGATGAGCACCATAAGCACTACATTGATGATAATGCCTCGTTTCATCGTATAATGCCGCTTGGTCATTCGTATTCCCTCCTTTGTCTTCGAGCCAAGAAGAGAAAATACGGCACACCAATGATAGAAAATATAATGGCAATCGGCGTTTCGAACGGTTTATTGATCAAACGTCCAGCCAAATCGGCCGATACGGTCAGCAACGCACCATATATTGCCGCTGCCGGAATAATGTATCGATAGTCGACACCTACCATATATCGCACAATATGCGGTGTAATCAGACCCACAAAACCGACCGGGCCAACCACAACAACAGCCAATCCAGTCAGCACGAGTACAATAATTGTCGACAAAATCTTGACCAGTCCGCTACGAATGCCGAGTCCACTTGCCACATCATCTCCCAAACTGAGCAATGTAACGGAAGGGGATAAGGCCAGTGCCAGCAGTATACCACCAACAAAGAGCGGTGAGATAATCAGCAATTCTCCCCATTTGACACCCGCTGTACTACCCGCCGTCCAGAATGTCAATGCTCGCCCCAAATCATAATTGATTGCCAAGTACTGACTGAGTGCGCCAAACAACATTGAAATAGACAGACCTGCCAGTACAAGCCGCTGTGGAGTCATTCCGCGATTGCCCAGTGACGCGGTAAAGTAAGTCATACCGGTGGCGATCGCTGCTCCCATACAAGCGAACAACATCATCTGCCAATACGAATAACCCGGCAGAAAGGCCAGGCAAAGTGCAATTGCAAATGCTGCGCCAGAGCTAATCCCCATGAGCCCGGAGTCGGCCAGCGGATTGCGCGTTGTCCCCTGCATGATAGCGCCACATACAGCAAGGCTGCACCCAACGATCAAATCGGCTACGGTACGCGGAAGACGCATGGTTTGAATAATTTGATGTTCAGTGCGCATTGGATCAAATCGGAAAATAGCCTCCCATACCGTTGCTAACCTCATATCAGCAGCACCAAACATAATCGATGCCGCCGACATGAGAACCGTTAATCCAAGCCCTACTACCATGTACATGGTAAAGTTCATCGCCCCACGGCGTTTTTGTTCAGGCTTGCTTTTCATCTCGTTTCCCTTTCATCACCTATTGACAATCCAAACGAATATGGATATGAACGTCCATATATTCGATTGGTCATGTTTGAAAATTTGGAGTGTTCAATTAAAATTTCGTTCTAACTCTTATTTAGCTAATGCCAGCAATTGACTAACAATATAATCAATCAATGCACTGGAAGTCATTACGTCGGTGGACCAAGATAGCGAAGAATTCACCTTTACGATCCGATCATGTTGCACAGCAGGTATGGCATTCCACACAGCATTATCAGAAGCAACGTTTCCATCTCCTAAGAAGATCATATAATCCCCAGAGTAAGCGGGTAATACTTCCATGGAGACATCGCCCCAATATTTATCTGCGTCGATAATATCCGTTTGGACTTTTGAAGGTGCCTGCAATTGAAGTTCATCGTAAACAAGCTCGCCAACGGCATGCTTGGCTCCAGCTATGTAGTTACTTTTATCACTGAATTCTCCAACCGTAATCGTTACATCGGATAGGCCCGCATTCTGAAAAGCTAGCTTTGCTTCTTCAATTTTTCCGGTATAAGCATTCAAAACATCCTTAGCCTCTTCCTGTTTGTTCAAAACATCGCTAATAAATTGTATCCGCTCTTCTGTAGTCATATCACCATAGGGAACATAAATGGTCGGGGCAATTTTGGATAAATCATCATACGACTCATCACTCCATGCCAAAATGATAAGATCAGGCTCAAGCGTCATGATATCTTCCGGCTCCATGGCTACTTTTATGGAGTCTGTAATCTGGTTAGCATAAACAGGCTCTGTCTCTCCCCGTGCAGCTCTAGCCACACCTAAAGGAGTTACACCTAGGGCTACCACATCACCAACCAAATAATCGACTACAACTCGCTGAGGGTTGTTAGGTACCTCAACATCACCCTTAACTGTGGTTATCGTTCTGGTCTGCGAGACTGCTTCCGAAGCTTTTGTCTCCGACCCTTCCTGTTGTGTCGTCTGCTGTGTCTGTGCAGGTGTTGTATTCGCCTTTCCCCCATTATTCGCTGGCGTCCCTGACGTACATGCTGTCAATAAGAGCATCATGCTTATCGCCGCCGCCAAAATCATTTCTTTACTTCTTAATGATCCAAACATCGTTGATTCCCCATCTCTATAAGACTTGACTAGACTCGCTAGTTCCCTCTCATCGTAAGGGAGATGAGAATCATTATCAATACCATCAACCTGCATGGATAGTGCGTTTATTTTCCGATAATCACTTGGTGTCATCTTATAATGCTTATTAAACATTCGGAACAGGTTTTTCTCATCTGCGAAGCCAGCTCCTGTTGCGATTTCTTTAACTGTCGCTTCTGTATGTTTCAAGTCATGACAGGCAGCTTCAATCCTCCTCTGAATGAGATACTCCTGTAAGTTCATCCCTTCCCTTTTTTTAAACAACCGCGTCAATTGTCCACCACTGATCCCAAACATATCGGCAATTTGTTGAAACATAATCGGCTCCCTGTAATGTTTATCGAGATATATCTTGGCAGAACAGGCTGGATCTGGCTGGAGATACCGAATCTCACCACCCTCCAAATCCCTATACACCTCATGAATCAATTGATATAGAAAACTTTTGGCCTGTAGCTGATCCATCGCTTTGCCACGTTTCCAGCCATTCATCATCCGTTGGAACCAATCGCGTAGCAAGATGGGATTACTTGGCGTATAACCAAACTGTTGAACAAATGGATTGACTTGCTCCAGTAATTGCTGCAGATGTTTCTTGAAAAAGAGAGGTGATTCTGCTCTATAGAAAACCATAAAGGTATTCACAATCTCCTCTTTAGGCGTAATACTGAGCAGGCTCCCCTTCCCACCGTGAACTAAGCCAAAACGTTCCATTGCAAATGTGGTTTCATTCAGTTGGATTTGCGCTTCTCCCCCATATGCATAGATAAACATGCTACTAGGCATTTTATATTGCTCCAACGGGTATTGTGACGCTACATTCTGAAAGCGTACATCTATTAATGTAATGATCGAACGTGTCCAGATACTGGCCATCATATCAATCATCTCCGGTGTAAATCCCTGTCTTGCTTCTTCCTCTTGCATCTATCCGCGCTCCTCGTTTCACTTTTTCCAATGTATACATCACTCAATAATTGATATTGATTATCAATATCATATCTGATCAGGTAAGTATATCATCATTAAGTGATATTGGGGAACAGGCAGTAGACGTTATGCTTTTCATCCGTTTTCGTAAAAAAAACAAAAAAAGGAACACCTGAGAGTACAAAAAAAGCCTGATCCATATGGATCAGGCTTCTTCATTATGTTTTTCGTGTTCAACACTGTTCCGTAATCACCATGTTTCCGCAGCCAACTGGGACCAAGTTTATTAAGAATTTGCAGGTTTCCGAGAAGGTTTGGATGAGGTAGATTTTTTATTCTTTTTCTTACTCATTTCCACAACCACTGGCTCCTGTGGATGTTCCACCGGGTACATTTTACGGAATAATAACGTCTGTAGTACCAGGAATGAACCCCCAACCGTCCAGTAGAGCGGCATCGCTGCCGGAGCTGTAAGAGAAAAGAATGCCATCATCAATGGGGAGAGATATCCCATAATGGCGAACTGTTTTCGCTGCTCAGGCGCCATATTGGCTTGTGATACCTTGGCTTGAATCAGATATATGACCGCGACCACCACAGCGAGTACGTAGTCCGGCGCTCCCAGTTTGAACCACAGGAACGAGTGAGAGGACAACTCCGGTGTAAGTCGGATGGCTGTGTAAATACCTGAAAGTATAGGCAACTGGATGAGCATTGGCAAGCAACCAATATTCAGCGGATTGAACTTATGTTTCTTGTACAGCTCCATCGTTTCCTGAGACAGCTTTTGCTTATCAGCAGGGTCATTTTTGCCCTCATATTTTTTCTTGAGCGCATCCATCTCGGGTTTCATGGCGTTCATGATGACTCGTGTTCCCTGCTGGGACTTGGCTTGACGCATCATCAATGGCAATAGTGCTAGACGAATGACAAGCGTAATCACGATAATCGCGACCCCGTAGCTTCCGTTAAATATCGTGGCAATGTGCTGTATCAGATACGAGAGTGGAAATACAATGTAGTGATTAAAAAATCCCGGTGTCGATGAAGTAATCTCCGACACGTTGTTGCTGCATCCGGCAAGCAGCATGACTGCAAACAAAATGACAATCAGGCCATAGATCCGTCCCTTGCCCGAAGTAAAAGTGAATCCCTTGTTAGTCTTATGTTCCATATATATCCTCCTCGTTGATTTGTTGACCAATCGTTCAACGAGGAATGACAATCTGGTTCATCTTCATCGGGCGCTTCTCTTCGTCTAATCATGCGACTCCAGTCTTCCTGTCTATGCTGTCTGTCCAAACACAGGGCGGGAAGTACAGGTTCAAGTCCACCACCGGCGCCACCTTCCACCCAGTACTCCGTCATGCCACAGTGAAGATGGGCAATATAGGCATAACTGACGGTGAAGATGAGTCCAATCGAGAATAAATATGGTAATAACTCCTGCAGTTCAAACAAGGGATTCACCCCCTTTATAGGTTAGTTTTTATATTATAACACTTACATATTGTTTTTGCATAAATCCGTATGGGAAAACAAATACACTTCAGCTATTCCGTTCTCAATTTGGACAACTCTTGCTCAGCTCGGTGTCTTGCCACGTTATAAGAAGGCCATGAGCGATCTGATGTATCCATATCCAGATATGCTTGACGTTCCAGCATTTCCCTCTTGAGATCCGGATACTCCTCCTGAGCAAACTCTCGAAGTAACGGAACTGCATCTGCCGATAGACTCGCCAGATAGGTTGCATCAATATTGCCAGTCTGATGATAACGTTCAATATTCAGCTCGGCAATCCGTTTATCCATGCCCACATAGTTGACTGCAACATAAGCTGTGAGCGCCAGCACAATATACCAGCGAATCAGCGGTATTGACGTGTACCGTATACGAAGGCCAGCAATCAGCAACAGGAGTGCAAGGAAGATCATAAATGCGTGTACCAGGAAGCGGATGTACGTATATCCATATGCCTGCTCATAAAGATTTAGGCGCATAAACGCGGAATACAACATAATTGCTGAACAACTGACCAGAATCAGGAGCAATACCTGATGCACGATGGAACCCGCTTTGCGACTCGAACGGGTATACTGCAAAGCAACAATAAGAATAAAGAAGTTAATACCTGTGACGAGAATTAACTCTGCGAATCCACTTCTCGCATAGTCTGCGTAAGACAGATCTACCGGAAGATGCCCCTCTCCTGCACCAAACAGATACGAAAACTGTACAAGTACAAACAAAACGTACACACAGTTAATGACAACCAGCATCGTCCCTACAATGATGGGGTCCAATCTGAATGGTTCCCGCTGAACTGGAGTGCGTTCGGGCTCGGGTGTAATCTTATTCGTAACCTTACCTTCAGTGGCCGGGTCCACTGGAGAGAATATATAGGTGTGGTCACGCTTATCAACCGTGGATGCAGCTCCATTTTTCCAATGTGCGTTCTCTCTCTTCTCTGCCTCATATTGCATTGGCTGTAAGAATCCCCATACATAACCGAACAGCAATACACCTGCGATGACAATCCAGATGATTCTCGGTATCCCTGGAGTAAAAGCCAGCTGATTCAGCCACTCCGGAAAACCGGCTAAATACTGATCAAAGACCCCGTCAGCAGAGGACAGTAATGCAACGACTACAATGAGGATAGGCAAGGACGCCACAAGACCAATGAGTACTTTAAAAACAACTGTTTTCTGTGATTTGCCGATGCCACGTCCTCCTGCTCTCACAGCAATGGCAGCAACCGTCCCCCAATGACGTATGGCTTGAGGCAGCAAGTGGTCAATAGCCGTACCAATCAAACCAATCTCCCACCACTGCTTCTGTTTTCTGCCCATCAGATACGTCATATGTAAGATAACTACGCCGGGTACAACCAGAAAATTAAGAACATACAGCAGTTCATTGTCGTATAACAGGAACGTTAGCGACAACAATAGCACTACAGCCGCCACAAAAGCATCAATGAACTTGAAAGACCTCATGCGGTCCCGTGCAAACAGATACATGAACACATAAAAGAGAATTACAAAGATAGGATACGATACGCCAATCTCATTACCATAGAATAAATACTGGTGAATGATCGCCAGCATCCATGCAGACAGTAGCGTGATTAGAGCGCGTTGCGGTGAAGCCATTATTTTATCAATCATGGGAAAAACCTCCATTAACCTTTCTATGCTATATTCTAGATGATAAAATAGGAATATAAATAGAAATTATAATCGACAAAACTTCTTATTTTAGAGGAATACGTCAGAGTTCACCTCCAGGAGGGAATCAACACTTGAAATTACATCAGCAATATCTGCTGTTGCATCGTCATTACGGTCACCATACAGAACATGAACTTACACTCGCCGATCTCGCTGAGTTGCTAAATTGTACACACCGCAATACGTTAACGATTGTCAAAAAGATGGTTGCCCTTGATTGGATTCGTTGGGTTTCCCAGCGTGGCCGTGGTCGGCGTTCTTCACTGACTTTGCTTGTTCCGGCTGATCAAATCGCCGCAGAATATATGATGCAGGCCATGAATCGCCGGGAGTTGCAGCAAGCTGCCGAGCAGGTGAGCGCATTCTCCAGTTCAACAATCATGCAGGATCATCTAAACCAGTGGTTGCTTGGATATTCAGGACATCATACGGAAGCCGGCACCAATAATGAGCAGATTGATACACTTCGGTTGCCCCTCCGCCAACAGCTTCATGCGCTTGATCCGCTTTACATTAATCTATTAGCTGAATCCTTTGTTACTAGCCATGTCTTTGACGGGTTGGTTCAGCGGGGTGAACAGGGAGAGATTCTCCCATGTCTCGCTCATACCTGGGATGTCAGTGCAGACCGAAAGACATGGATCTTTTATTTGCGGAAAGGTATTACTTTTCACGATGGTCAGTTGTTGACGTCCCATGATATTGTACATACGTTTGAACGGCTGCAATCTACAGATCGCCGGACACTGTACCGTGATGTAAGTAAACAGATTCTCTCTATTGAAACGGTCGATTCCTTAACCGTGTGTTTCCAGTTGAAAGGTCCTCATGAATTGTTTTTGTCCTTCCTGACAACAAGTCGTGCGGCGATTGTACCCTCACCAGGAACAAACGAACATAAGATAAAGCATTCGGGTGATCTGCCTGGGATGCAAAAACCTGTTGGGACGGGGCCGTTCAAGGTCACTGCCTGGGATGATCACTTGTGCAGACTTGAAGCCTTTTCCTCGTATTTTCAGGGTAGAGCACATATGGACCGGGTAGATATCCTGCAAATTCCGTGGAGTGCCTCGGCAAAAATGGACGATAGCCAAGATATCGAAACTCCGTTCTTTCATCTAGTTCATAATCCGTCTTTGTCTGCGGGTGCAGACTGGACACAGATTAGTGCAGGTGTGATGGTTCATAAATTACTCACGTGTAATACACAAAAAACCGGACCGTTAAACGATCCGGCAGTAAGAGCACACCTTCAGTTATGCCTTGCTGGAATGTATAGAGATGACGGACATGTAGATGACTCTGAGGTTGTTGTGCCTGATTTTAGTACGGTGAATACCAAGAAAGTCCAGGCCCACTCGGAGGGATTTAGCGATATATCGATAAGTTCCGTATCCTCCAGTCCCATCTCCCTGCACATTGCAACCATTCCACAATATCGCAGGGATGCTAAACATCTGGCGTCCATACTGGAGCAGTGCGGTTTCTCCTGTACCGTCCGTACCGCTACGATGGAGCAGTTCAAAGGAAATCTCCGGCTGGAATCTGATCTGATTCTCTTCTCTCTCATTCGGGACAGGGATGAAGAACTGCGCAGGTATGATCTCTACTCCACGTTGTCTGAGCATTTGGAAGATTCTGCTCGCATAGCGATTCATAAGATTTTGCAAACCATCGTCGCCTCTCCCATCGCAGCAGATCGAACTTCTGAATTAGACCGAATTGAGCAATTTTTGGTTGACCAAAATTTACTGTTCCATTTATCCGAGAAACCAGTAGAAACCGCTTATCTGCCTTCTGTGCGTGGTCTATCTTTCAATAGCCAGGGATGGGTGAACCTGCGTCATATCTGGTTTCCTTCTGACGCACGAGCACATCAGTCTGATTAACATCGTATTATATGACTTATACCATCCGATCACGTATCTTTTTTTTATTTTGACATGGTCGTGATCGGCTCTCCCTGTTTGCTTCTCAATGAAATAGTATCTTTACGTCGATATACTCCAAGCAGTAAACCCATCATGGCGTATTCTAATATTATATGAATGCCGCGCCCGATAAAAGGAAAGTTGACACTGACAATCGGAACCTTCCCGGTAGTCATCGCAAGAGAATATAACATTTGCAAAGCGAACGTGATTGTAATACTGAAAATAATCATTCGACCAAAATCATCCCTAATACACGGCAACGTCTTTAACATACTGGCAATAAACCATACGATTCCAAGCAATAGCAAAATACCTGCTGACCAGCCAAACACATCAATAAGCATCACACCGGGATAGTCCATATAAAACCTTTGGGAAATTCCAAAGGTTATGTCAAAACCGTTGCCCCACCATCCGGCGGACTGAAGGATACTTATAATTGAACGGTTATACTCGAAGTTCCCCAGCAGATCATTCTGAAGATTCAAAACGACAGAGAGTCTCTCAAAGCGCTTGTATTCACCTGTCAAAAACAACTGCAACATAATAACACTTCCGGTTATTGTAGCTCCGATGAAAGTATAGAGCCATTTTCGTGTAATCCAGGCAAGCATGATTAGCGTTGCCGTTCCGAACAGAAACAATCGTACCCAATCTGAAGCTTGAAATAGGCTATAAGACGGCAAAGCCACAAGAAGCATATATGTTGAGACGGATTGTACATCACACTTGGTGCTCAACTTATCCAGCATAATTGCACCTATGGCGAGAGGCAACACCCACATCGATGTCGTTGTAAGATCAATTGTAAAACCGAATATGCTCCAAAACCGTTGTACACCGTAATCAAACGGTGATACCAGCGGATTAATCCACAACATACCACTTAACAAAATATAGATCCACCAGGCAGCTTTTTTCCATTTTTGATAATCAAAATACATCAAAAACACCATCAGTATTAAACCAAAAATGGTATACATCAAATGACTTATATATATCAACTGATAGTTTTCATCTGAAATATTTGTCGTATAAATCCACATCAGCAGCAGGCTTATTATTAGCAAACTGGCAATTCCCGTTAACAGCCCCAATGCATACGATGGCGATGCAATCGGTGCATACTCTTTCCTACGACAGCGGGATCACCCATCTGTTCAATGGCATATGTAATTGCTTCTTCCTCTGTATAACCTTCTTGTTCTTTATCCAAAATCATCTCTTCCATGTGGTTTCCCAACTCATCACGCAAGTCATTATGTACTTCGCGAGCTTTAACCTGAACACACATGTGATCAAGATAATGCTGAATTCGCTCATGTCGATTCGTCATGTCAGGCCTCCTTCCCCAAGCACCCGATCCACAGCTCGACGGAACAAATTCCACTCTGCTTTTTTACTTTGTAAGGCCTCCATCCCCTTGTCACGAATCGAATAATATTTCCGTTTACGGCCTTCGACCTCCATCCAGTACGACTCTACCCAACCTTCAATCTCCATAGCATGCAAAATAGGATATAACGTGCCCTCTTTCAGATTAAACACACCCTCAGATTGACGATGTAGTTCCTTAATTAATTCATAACCGTACAACGGTCGTTCCTGAAGCAAGGTCAGAATCAATGTCTCGGTACTGCCTTTAATCATTTGTTTGTTAACCTGCAACGCGCTCACTCCTTCCTTTTCATATACATCGGAAACCTATGCATAGAACAACTAGGTATGATATTACCTTATCCTTCCTCTTCTGTCTAGCCAACAAGCTTCTTTATTTATGTTAAAATAAACAAGTCCTTTCATTCATGAACTCTAATGATGAATCTATATATTCGTGTATTTTTTAATTACAGATACTATTTTTTCAATACAATTAAGGAGGCATTACATTCATGAGCAAACTAATTTTCTTTCTCGGCGGGGCCGGAAGTGGCAAGACCACACTTGCCAAAACCCTTTCCCGTAAACATAAAGCTGCTTTCTTCGATATGGATATTCTGCTTCGTCCTGCGGCTGAGGCAATCATGACCCTTCAGGGACTTGACCCATCTGACCGAGATTCGCCTGAATACAAAAGGTTGTGCCGTGATCTTGGGTACCGCATTACGATGGATGCTGCTCTGGATAACGTTCAGTTGGGTATCGATACAATCGTTGTGGGGCCATTTACCAAGGAAATCGGTACCTCTGACTGGATCGAGCAGGAACTCGCACGGATTGGACGTTCTCTGAAAGATACGGATGTGCGGGTTGCCTATATTTATCTTGAGAATGAAGCATTGTATCACAAACGGATCACAGCGAGACAATCCCCACTAGATGAATGGAAGTTAGCCAACTGGAATGCCTTCACAGCTTCTCTCGTCCGTAAAGAAATAGCCTGGCCCCTCCCTGCTTCATCCGTCGCTTATATTGATAATTCCAGTGATGATCCTGCGATTGCCTATGCTGAACTTGAACGACGGATGTACGAGTAAAAAGAATCACAGGCCCAATCTTACCTTGGTGATAGGTAGAATAAACGCTTCTCTCTCCAAATTCTGACTCACTTCGAACACTCTAACGAATCTTAGGCACCTTATTAATTGGTTTAGACTAACATGAAAATTCTAACGAACCTCAGTAATGTTAAACTGGAGCAGACAAGTGAAAATGGGCAAAAATGGGCTATACACGAAGTGATAAGGTGTCTCAGATTCCTTACGATTTCAATCAGACCCATATGCTTGGAATAAGGTGCGTCAGGTTCGTTAGTTTTCCAAAGAGTGCCTAGCGATGAAGCCAATTGTGCGCCAAAATGCTTTTGAATGCTATTCAAATGTGATCTGAATGAAAGCTGTACACCGATCACATATACACATATCTAACAAAATCAAAAAAGGGATCCGTCTCACCAAGCCTAGCAGGCCGATGAAACCGATCCCTTTTTCCATTAAACATCCCCGCACAACATGGGATAGACGATACCTTCTACTCCAATTAGACGTCAGATATCTGCCGAGAAGAATACTTCACATTCCTCCGTCACCCTACCATTCACCTATCCATGCACTTAGCATAAAATAGACCAATCTGCCTATCCGCGCTGACGCGCAGCATGACGTTCAGCAATACGGGCCGTGATTATTCCGTGACTCTCATCGATCTCGTCCGGTGTACACGCGGCTTTTAACTCATATACTTTCACCGGAGAACGGTCGATAATATCCAAAAATGAATCAAAAAAGGTCATGTCTTTACTATGGATGTATGGACACCAATGATCTGCCAACCCTACGGTTTCATGAATATGCACGCCAACCACGTGATCAATCAACGCGTTAGCCTCACGTACATTATCGTACAGCCCCATTCGATCCATCATCATACCGTGACCAATATCGTACCAAAGACCAAGCGGCGCGCCCTTCATTTGTCCAATAATCGTTCCTGCTTCGTGCAAAGTCGGCATCTGATAACAGCGTGAACGGGTCTCAATACCGAAATTCACCCCGTATCCTCGCTGCTCAGACAAGTCACATACCTTTTCCAGACTCTCCTGAATCCGGCTCAGGTAATGTGCGCTGCCATCTTCCCGCTTCTCCAACATCTCTTGCCATAAAGATTGATATGCCGATGAATCCGGTCCTTGATCGTGGTATATCTTTTTCAACGCTTCATCTATATTGTATTCAAACGGAACCTCACCCGGATGTACAACAACAGCCTTGGCCCCATAACGATGTGCGTACTCGGCTGAGCGAAGTAACAGTTCAATCGCCCGCTTGCGGCGCGGTTCATCATCGAATCCGAGCAGGACGGAATCCGTCCCGTAATCTGGATCAGCCACATGCGGGAATGTATTATGCACACTGGATACACCGATCTCTCCCCGTTCAATCATCGGTTCTATCGTCTGCAGCATCTCTTCCGTAACGTTGTAATTCAATTCCACCTGTCTGAACCCAAGAGACTTGATTTCTTCAATCATGCCTTGTCCGGTCGTATGACGTTTGATATTCCAACATGTTGAAAACGAATATTCCTGTTTGTCCGTATACATGATTGGTCCTCCTGTCTATCATTCTATCGCCCATTCATATTCCATTTATCTCTATCTATATAAGTTGAACGAATAAACTTTACACTAGATCACTCCAATTGCAGTACCATCTTCCGATCGCTGTTATCCCCAGATTTTTTTGATCCCCTTCTCCAAAGGGAAAAATCCGGTGATAGCTTATGCTTCCGATGCAGCTTTCTTGCAGAAAGCTTTCAGGCGAACGCTCCGCTTCTTCAGATCCGTTCTGCACTCTTCGTTCTCGTGTAAATGTTCAGTTCATCTTATATACCTATTTATTCCTCATACCGTTGTCTTCACGGAGAGTCAATTCAAATCTCATCTTGTTCGCAGTTTTCCCAGGCACATAACGATAGATGATCTCCGCATGATTCACGTACATTAATACGGATGGTTCAGGCGCTTCAGCCTTCACGATACACGTAAGTCCAGGGAACTGCCATAACGCTGGTGTAATGTCCTGCTGACGAAGGGATGGCCCTCTGATTTCAAAATAAACATCGATCTCTTCCGCCGTATCCAGCTCCACATCAATGGTTAACGAATCTGGCGTGAGATCCACGTCAAACGTCACTCCGCGCAGATGACTGTTCCACCCCTCGCCTACCTCACGGCGGATCAAGCGAAGATAATAACGCTCCCCCATCTCTGTCTGCCAGTGGATCGTGGCTGGATGCATCTGGCCGTTGGTATTCACACTTCCCGACATGGCACCAATCATCCGGTCCTCACCAATCCAGGCTTTGGCCGTACATAGATTCCGATTGGACGTTGGATCATTGCGCTCACACAGTTCCATGAACTGTTTCTGCACAAGCCGATCCTCTTGATGAGCCTTGAAATACGGCACGGCTTCCGCGGGCACATCTACCCCAAGGAGCGCAATCAGTGGATCATGGCCTGACTCACAGTTGATTCCTGCCAGATATTCATACCCTTCTCCAAGCAAGAGATAGATAAATACACCGATTGAACTATGCTCTCGCATCTCCATGTCGTACGCCCGAGAGAATGGGCCGGAGAGATTTTCGAGGTTGGCATTATAATATAGCGCAATGTTATTCCACAGCCCATGTTCAATTCGGTGTCCAATTTCAAGTAAACGTTTGGTGACTCCGTACTTTCGATACATACCAAGCACGGAGAGATCCACCCCGTAATACGTTGTTGTATTGAATTCAGCGAATGTCCCGTCGTACTGTTCAAACTCCTTCATCAATCCCTCCGCCTGTTCATCCGAATGCTGAATCCATTCTGTTCGGTTCAAGCGATGGCCGTAGTAGTGGGTAATGAAAATATGCATTAACTCAATATTGGTGTTCATGGGGATTACGTCAGATAACCTGCGTTCTATTGACCCTTGAACAGCCAATGCCATGGCATGGTCCATCCGTTTCATGAGTGTCTCCGGTATAAGTTCAGCGAATTCAGCAGTTACGACCACACAGACACAAGCGATAAACTCGCGCCAGTTGGGATCATAGCTGATCCAGACCGGTGGCAGAATCTGATTCACTGCCGAATGAAAAAGGCGTTTCAGTTGTTTGGAATCTGCCGCCTCTGTGAGCAGAGATCCATCTTCCTGTAGTTTATGGATAAACTGCGCAGACACCTTCTCAAAGGTGCGTTCCAGGAAATAGGCCGTGCCTGGCGCAAAAGATTTCCAAGCATAGTGACCCGCTGGTGGATGCACATCAGTTGGCCGGGTCGCGAAGGTTCCGTGATAGATCTCATCCGGAGCGTCATATTGAACATCGAGCACCTTGTGGAACACTTGTATCGCGCGTTCCACATCACCAGGCTCATTTCGAATCAACAACCCAAGCGCATAATGTGCACTGGCTCGTGTGCTGTGCTGCGATGAATCCTCTTCTTCAAAACTCCGAAGCAGATCCAGTTCCTTATCATAGAAGCTATCCATCATCGTCATGGTCTGGTTTACAAGATACTGCTGCTCTTTCGACATCTTTTCTACCATTCGTTGTGTCATGTCATGCGCCCTCCCGAGACTATAGGTGCGTGTTCAAAAAGATCAGTTTTCAGTACCAAGAAGCTGATGATGCCACTAGGCATCATTCGTAATCAAAAGTGAACTTTTTGAACAACCTCTATTAACCTTTTACAGCACCTACCATTACGCCACTGATAAAGTACCGCTGCAACCACGGATACACAAGCAGGATCGGTAACGTGGAGAATATAACACTAGCTGCTTTCAGACTCTCAGGCAGGACCTGAACGGCACCAATGCCTTCGTTCTGCATCAATTCTGTAATCTGGTTTTGCTGAATCATCTGATACAACTTCAATTGTAGAGGGTATAGCTCAGGCTTGGTAATATACATGAGTGCATCCTGGAAACCATTCCACCGTCCTACCGCGTAGAACAGGCTCAGTGTTGCCATAACCGGAAGGGCTAGCGGCAAAATAATGCGCATAAGTGTTCCGAAGTGGCTGCTTCCATCAATACCTGCTGCTTCTTCCAGACTTTCGGGAATACCTCTGAAGAAGGTAATGAGGATAATCATATAAAACGGACTAATCAATCCAGGCAGAATAAGTCCCCATGTGCTATCAAGTAGATGCAGATTTTTGATCAGAATGTACTCGGGAATAATACCGCCACTGAAGAACATCGTCACGACAATGACAAGCATGAACCACTTTCGCCCTTTCAGATTACTCTTCGCCAGTGGATATGCCGCTGCAATGGTCATCACCATGCTTAGTACCGTACTCAGGACGGTCAGCCAAATGGTATAGATGAGGGAACGAATCATCGATCCATCTGCAAATACTTTGGTATACGCCTCAAAGGACAATTCTTTGGGGAAAAAGGAAACTTCTCCTGAACCGATCGCCCGGTTTGAGCTGAGCGAGATCGCAATAATATGAATGAATGGTGCAAGACACAGCACCATCGTAATGATAATAAGAATGACGTTTACCGTGTTGAATATTCGATTCGCCGTGTTTTCAGACATCTCACTCACTCCTTACAGATCATATGTGATTCAATCCACTACATAATGCTCTCATCGGTTAATTTCTTGGACGTATAGTTCGCTCCGAGTATGAAGACAAGTCCAACTAAAGCCTGGAACAAACCTACAGCCGTTGCTAGCGTGACCTGACCGGATTGTAAACCGACACGATAGACAAACGTGCTGAGCACATCCGAGTATTCACGTACAGCCACGTTACCGATAATAAATGGTCGGTCGAAGCCGATAGAGATCATGTTGCCGACATTGATGATCAATAAGGTAACAATCGTTGTTTTGATGCCTGGCAAGGAGATGTGCCAGATTCTGCGTAGCCGACTTGCTCCATCCACTTCTGCCGCTTCATACAGCTCACGGTTAATCCCTGTCAGAGATGCCAGATACAGAATCGTACCCCAGCCTGCACTCTGCCACACACCTACCGCAAGATACGTAAAGAGCCAATAGTTTTTGTCTGAAAGGAAAGGTAATGGATCAAATCCCATGCTCATCAAGATATTGTTAATGAAACCCGATTGTGTACCGAATACCTGAAGTACGATCCCTCCAATAATGACCCACGAAATAAAGTGAGGAATGTACAGTAAAGTTTGTGCCAGTTTTTTGAACCAAGCCTTTTTAAGCTCGAACAATAAGATGGCCAATATAAGCGGCGCCGGGAAGGACACCAGCAGATCCAGCATGTTAAGCACTAACGTGTTGCGTAATGCCGTGTAAAATCCCTGATTTTGAAACACTTCTCTGAATGCATCCAAGCCAATCCACTCACTACCGGAGATCCCTTGAAAGAAGTTAAAGTCCTTGAACGCAATCTGCACGCCATACATTGGCCCATACTTGAAAATAATGAAGTAGATCATGGGCAGTAGGAGCAACGCATATAGTTGCCAGTTTCTGCGGAAATAGATGCTTGTTTTCATAAACCTTCCCCCCATGTCATTCAGGATTCTTCATCAAGGCGATGTTACCATCGCCCTAATGAAATCCCTGTTCTTTGTTGTCATACACATTAGATGTGATCTCTACTCTACTTATTTCATCGCTTTGTAAGCTTCTGTACGTTCATCCAGGATTGCTTGACCACCGCTTGCCATGTAGTCTTTCATCATGCTGTCATACGTGGCTTCAAAATCAGCGGGTTTGGAAATGGTTGTTTTCACGAAGAACTCCATGAATTTGTCTTTCAAGCCGTTACCGTAACGTGCTTCTGCATCAATCGGTTTGGAGAAACGTACCGGTTGAATCGTGTCCGTGTTGGAAATTGCTACCGACTTGCGCATGTCATCCCGATACTTCGACTCTACCTGTACGACATAAGCCTCTTCATTTTTCTTGTCATCCCCAACGTATTTACCATTAACGATAATGGCAATGTCACCGGAATTATAGATACGACCTGCGATTTCAGGTGAAGCATCATCTTTGATCAGTGGTACACCATCCACGAGCTCATAGTTCTCATTTTCAACACCGAATTGCAGGTCGAACAGGTTGTTGCCCGAAGCCATCCAATCCAGATACTTCATCGCTGCTTCCGCATTTTTGCTCGATTTCGGGATCATGACATACATCGCATTGGGTGTATATGCCGGTTTGGCGAATTTGCCTTCGGAGTTTTTGAATGCATCAATCGGTGTCATCACTGCATCCGGTTGATTGGTTTGCAAGTTTTTGTACGTACCGGAGATGTAAATCTCCCCCGCATCCTCGGTGTAGAATCCAACTTTGCCGTTAGATACATCTTCCCACAGCTTTTTCTTGTCTTTGTCGAGTCCAAAGTCCTTGCTCATTAATCCTTCATTATAAAGTGTGTTCATATATTTCAGAGCGTCCTTGAAACCAGGCAACAACGTTGGATAGTCATTGGAACCCAGTTGCTGCGTTAATGTATATTTTTGTTCTTCCGTTAGCGGTTCAATGAATGACCAGATCAGGGGTTCATATTGAGCCGAGGCAATCGACATCCCCATTGGGATAAGTCCTGTGCCAACCTTACCCGGATCTTTTTCCTTAAAGGCCTTCAATGTTGTATGCAGCTCCTCAGCTGTCTCAGGGGAAGGCAATCCGAGCGCATCCAGCCAGTCCTGACGAACATAGGATGCGTACTTGCCTAGAACAAGACGTTTACCTGGAACCGCAAACTGTTGTCCATCGTATTGACCGTAGGCCAGCGTTTCATCTCCCAGGAACTTCTTCAGGTTAGGACCGCTTTGATTGATCAGATCCGTAAGTTCGGTCAGACCTCCTTGCTCTGCATACCGATTGAATGTTCCCGAGTCGTAGGTAAATACGATATCAGGTACTTCAGATCCACTCGCCATCAGAACGTTAAGTTTCTGTACTTCCTCCGAACGTGGTACCGGAACAAACTGAACATCAATGTTGTTTGGATCACCAAACTTCTCTTGTATGAAGCGAGTCAGATAACTGTCCGAAATGGTGTAGCCCGCCGGAGTATTTCCGCGGTCGAAGATTTCTACTTTCAAAGTCGTTTTTTCCCCCGAACCCGACTCTCCTGATGAAGATGCAGATTCGCTTCCTGATGAACATGCGGATAATAATAGAGTGAATGCTGTTACCACTGCGAGGATTGAACTTGCCTTGCCTGCCTTACGTCTTTGAAATAATCTCATTTGACCTTTCCCCTTTCGCACACTCTCTGAATGAATTCACATGATTGCCACTCCACTTTGTTCAGCCCATTTTGTTGCACCTGTGAATGTCACTAATCATTACATATGATCTGATATTTAGACAATAAACTATTTTCAAAATGTAAAATTCACGTTTTTTAAGTTAAATACCGCGATATATAAACATATTTCCTGACAATATACAATTTTCACACCTTTAATGTTAACTATAATAACATATTGTGTTGTATTCATTTTGGTTTCTCATAGACAATCTGGTATCACCCAGCTTGCAATAATCTTTTTTCCATTAAATCTCTCTTCAAAAAATGAAAAAGAGACCACATCTTATGTGATCTCCTTGTTTAGCAACACGTGTAGAACGATTCGACGCACTAATTCCTTGGGGGAAGATTAAATTTCATTTGACCAAACAACGTATCGATGGCATTTCCCGCAAATTGATCGATGACATGTTCGTTGATCGTGTCCGTATGTTCCAAAATCAACACATTATACTTCTCATCATAATGCATTCCGCCCAAAATAAATCGTACTGGAATGTTCTGAGATGTCCCTGCCTTCGAAATGGCTTGAATAAGTTCGGATTCATGCCTTTGTTGACTTGTCGTGTAGGTACCAACAGGTATAGTTATCGTATATGACGAGTCATCTACATGAAATGTAAATGTGTTGTTGCTTGCTGTAATGGTAACCCGTTTACTGATATCTACCGATCCCCACACTTGCTGTCCATATTTGTACACCATCTTCAACTCCTGCCCTATTAATCTATGAATTGTCATAATGCTAGTATAGGACATTCGTAAAATTCCTTAACAACATACCAGCTACACTGGCCTAAGATCGTTGTTGAACATCCAAAAAATCTCCTGCAAAGGACGATAAGGGAAAAACCTTATTGCCTCATTCAGGAGATTTCATTGATATCTCTAAGGTTATTGGATTTCACCCGATACTCGGATGTTCTAACACGTGCAATACCGTTATTGATCTCCTTGTTTTCCACTCTGCTTGCGGTAGTCTCCTGGTGTCACGCCCATAATCCGTTTAAATACTCTGCCAAAGGAGATGGCATTGGCATAACCCACTTGCAGAGCAATATCCTGAACAGCCATATCAGATGCAGACAACAGACGGCAGGCCTTTTCGACCCTCAATTTCACCAGAAAATCAACAAACTTCATCTCAAACTCTTCCTTGAACAAATAACTCGCATATTTACCCGAGATCTGGAACCGATCACTCAGATGTTTTAGCGACAGATCCGGATCATCAAAATGCTCTTCGATATAAATTCGCAGCTCGTTGATCATCGCACGATGACTTTTCGTTTCATTCACAGACACATAATTGCGATAGACCTCTTTAAGCCACTCCTGCAAAATCTCTTGAATCCCCTCCAGTGTATCCACCTGCTGGATATCACTGCGAAGACGAGTCAGGATTTCCTCGGCAAATTGGCTTTGCAACCGCTCAGACAGCTCCCCGAATTCACGGGACAACATCTGGATTAACGCCTGCAGCAACATGCGAATATCGTTATCTGTAATCTGATCTTCGCTGAACGCAACAAACATCTGGTCCAGCTGCGTCCGCCAACCATCACCGGTTAGTCTGAATTCACGGACAAAGTCTGCGAGCATCTGCAAATACTTGTACGATTGCAGCTCAATACGATCCGGCAGTTGCTCACTGAGAACGATGGCATCTTTACCCAGGGTAAGTCTATGCTGCAAACCCGCATCTGCACTCGCATAGGAACGAGTAATCTCCTCCCAGCCCGATACGGTTCGTCCGATCCCGAACGTAAACCGGAGGCGGAAGTTTTCCGCAATCCACATATGCATCTGCTTAGCCAGATCCATAAGCAATTCACGGTCCAGTCCTTCCTGCTCATCCGACGCAATCACCACAATAAGCCTGCGGTTCCCAAACCATTCAGCCCAACCGCCGAACTGGGTCTCATTCTGCACAAGTTCTTCCACTACGTTCATGAGCGCAATCTTCAGAATATTCTGATTGGTCGAGAGATCGTCACCATTCATCTCCGCAATGAGGACAGCAACACTCTTCGGTTCCATGAATCGTTCCTCTAGCGGTTGCAGATGGCGAAGTCGCTGACGGAACGAATCCATTCGCTCTCCTTCCATCAGATCAACAAGCAACTGTCTGCGATGAATCAGCAAGTTTTCATGATGTTGTTTCTCATAGTCAACCGTTTGAGCAATCAGATGTTCCAGCGCACGGTCGATAAGTGCCAGTTCATCTTTGACGGATGGAGTTGCTTCATCCTCCTCGGCACGTGGCTGTAACGCCTGAATTCGATTCATGATGAGCTGGATGGGCCGCGTATTTCTGCGCGTAATGTAGATTAGTCCCGCCACTGCACCAACAATCGTTAATAATCCAATACCGATCCACACATAAGAGACGAGTGATACCCATGAATACAGCTGTCCGGATTGAATGCCGCTCTCAAAGACCAGACCAAGCTTGTCCGCAGTCACACGATTAAGGATTTCACCTGCAGAAGGGTCCATTTGATGCGCGGTATAGATCAGATTGTCGCTCATGTCCCGAACCTGAAGAACAGATAACTTTTCATTGGTCATGTTATCAATCTGCCGTTCTACTGCATACATGCGGATGGTAATGACGAGCAGTCCTTCCCCGCCCCACGGCAAAGGAAGCCACTTATTCATGCTAATTACCTGTGAAGGTACGTCGAAGGAACGTTCCTTATAATCACGTGGCAAGTTCCAACCGAGATTCTCCCGATCTTTCAAGGCTTGCTCAATATAGGCACGATCTTCAAAATCTTCCAAACGCATCATGCCTCTGGGCGTAAGAATCTGGGAATCGGACATGCGATAGAGATAAATGGATTGAATCATATCCTGCTGATCCAGCATACGTCCCAGCCCACTTGCTGCATCATAGATGAATTGACTCGATAATTGTCCCTGTCCAGCTTCCAGAAAGCGACTATATGTTTTGTTCGCACCAATGTCTTCAAGCAAGCGAAGTTCAATGTCGCTTAGCGATCGCTCCAGTGTATCCACGATATAGCGGGTGGAGATCATGTCGGCTTTTTGCGTTTCGTTACGTGAGAGTTCGTTGACAATCAGGAAGGAGAGAAAGATCAGAATGGAAATCGTAAGCAGAAAAATAGGAAAATACGAATACATCAACTTGGTGTGCCAATTCCGCTTCAGATTTACTTTCATAGGCTCCAGCTCCTTCCATCTCTATTCTAACGAGTATGCTCTTCTCTGTTCTTTGGCCTGCCTGCTGACGATATACAGAATCACTGATCCTAGTGCCGCACTGATCGTGCAAGCCAGATACATCAGTGATGGACCGCCGGAATCGAGTAAATATCCGTTAAGCATATTACCAACAATTCCGCCCAGTCCAGCAAACACCATGTTAAATAAACTTTGTCCTGTGGCCTGCATTTCCCGTCCCGTAACCGATGCCACATATTCCACTGCTGCGATATAAAAGAATCCGAAGGATAACCCATGCAGCACCTGAACGCCAATCATGACCTCAGGTGTCGGCCATAGCCATTGTATCCCCCAACGTAACATATACGCCCCGGCTGCAAGCAGCATCGTCCGTTCATGTCCCCATTTTCGGAGTATGAATGCTGCTGCCAACATGGATGGAACATTGGTAATCGACGCCAGCAACAGTGCTGTACCCGTCATGGTCACAGAACCGCCAGCCATCTGAAATGAAATAACAAAAAAGGAGTTAAACGCAGTGAGCGTTTGGTTAACCAGGAAACAACCTGTTAGAAATAGAAGGAATGTCCGGTTTCGGAGCAATCTTGCCAAACCTACGGAGAAGGTTACCGAGGACGAGGAGATACTCGTCTGCCGGGGAAGTGTACTTGCCAGTATAGCGCTCAGAATGTTAAACAGGAGAAATGGCAGCCATAACATGTGAATGGAAAACTGGGAGAGATACATCCCTGCGGCAAATCCACCAACTCCCGTTCCTATGCTGCCGAAGAGTCGGATCATGCCATATGAGGTGTTTGCGGCTCTCGCGGCTGTAACCGCATAGGAGTCAGCAACGGGTATTTGAGTCACTTGGAATATAGTGCATAAAGTATAAATCAATATTAATATAAAGTACACTTGAATATTGTAGAAGTACGCTAACGATGCAGGAACAAGCAGGCTTATGACCAGTACGAACCGTGTCTTTTTAAACTTATCTACCAGAATTCCCCATATAGGTTGAAGAATAATGGATACAAGTGTGCCAAACGCCATAATAAATCCGGTTTCTTTACTTGAAAACCCTTGTGCTACCAATATGGGATTAATGTACGGGTTAAACATCCCCCCGGCAAGCCCCATAAACAGATATAGGCCCTGTAATTGGAGTAAAACACGTTTTGCATCATTGGAATCGGCTTTTGTTTTCTCTGTGTAAGCCTTCATATGTCTACTTCTCATCCGGATCTCCATCCTTTATTTCTGTAGTTGCTTCGCCTATTCTCTATTTTTATGCGCGTGTCAGACTCGATTTGATTGCAGCCAATGCCCCGATTGCTCCTGCTTTGTTCCCCAGTTCAGCTACAGCTAAAAGTGTAGGCAGAACGGTGTAACGTTGGAGGCGCGTGCGCACTTCATTTAGATAATAGGATGGGTTGGATGCAGCCACGCCACCACCGATCACTATAATGGAAGGATTGAGTAAAGCCGTAATATTCGCCAGACCTCTAGCCATATAACGCATAGGCAGTTCCAGAATCTCAAGTGCAGCAACATCACCTGATTCGGCTGCTCTGAATACATGTCTGGCTTCAATCTGTTCCACTTCCCCTCCTGCCAGACTCATAATCAGGGATAAGGAACTCCCCTTTCCAGCAGCAAAATAACGCCTCGCCTGTTCGGTAATCCCCGTACCTGAAGTCACTTGCTCAAATACGCCAAAGGAATCCGCATCAGCAACGTAACCGGCATGAAGCCCTTCGTCTCCTGCAATGAAATGCCCAATCTCACCTGCTGCTCCATTCTGGCCGCTGTAGAGTTGTCCGTTCAGGATAAGAGCAGCTCCAATGCCTGTTCCAACCGTGACCATCACACAGTGTTGATGTCCCTGCGCTGCCCCTCGATCATATTCTCCCATTGCGGCCAGATTCACATCATTGTCCAACATGATATTCCCGCTGTAATACTGCGCAATCACAGGGCGAATATCTAGCTCAGGCCACTGAAAAGCTGGAGCATTTCGCAGTATCCCCTCCTCCTGCAGAATCACACCAGGGAATCCCAAGCCTGCACCGTTAAGTTGATTCAGACTGCATCCAACTTCGCCGCAGAACGTTTCCAATTCAGCGAATAACCATCGGAAGAACTCATCCGGCTGATCACTTGCAAGCGTAGGCAAGATACGTTCATGAACTTCACTTCCAGCCTGTTGTGATGACAAGAGCATTAATGTTTTGGTGCCTCCAATGTCAATACCTGCAATCCAGCCGGATCGATCACCTCCAACCGTACCATCCTGATTGGACTGATCATCATTACTTACGTTTTTCACGGATTCTGTCATCCCTTTCCCCTCCTCACATGTTGTATATCCAATCTCTTATTCCATGGCTTCCTGCTGAAGGTTCAGCATCGTTTGTTGTATGGCTACCTGTACCGCGCCAGTGACAACAGCCTGCTCACCAAGCTTGGAACAGATTAACTGTGGTTGCACCGGGAATTGCTCAGATATAATCTGCCTCAGTAAAGGCAATAACACATCACCGTTTCCTCCTACGCCTCCGCCAAGCACAATGAGATCTGGAGCAAGCACAACGCTAATCTGCCGCAGAGCTGAAGCAATCTTCTGGCTGTATTGCTTTAAAATCTCTAACGCCTCTACTTCTCCACGACGTGCAGCTTCAAATAACTTCTCGGGAGTCAGGTGTCTGTGAAGATCATCTGTAACTACATGTCCTTTTACATCCGCATCCACATCCGAATCCGAATCAGCAACTTCCAATAGTTCATCATGCGAATTAAGATGAAGGTTCGCCAGTTGCATCAGACCATCAGCGGACAGCACTTCCTCCAGACGTCGACCATCGTCCACCAGCATCTCTGCGATCTCGCCAGTTAAGCCACCTAAACCTCGAAGCAGTTGGCCATGTACCATGATGCCAGCACCCGTCCCTGTACCAATCGAGAAAAAAACAAACAAGGGATACCCTGCTGCTGCACCACTCCGATACTCCCCAAGCGCCGCTAGATTCACATCATTTTCCAGAATTACTTCACAGGGAAAAGCTCCTGACAACGACTCTAGAGAGAAAGCTTCTTCCAGACCCGCTAACGGGTCCACAATACGATGGATACGCCCTGAATCAGGCAGCACTACGCCTGGTATACCGAACCCGATGCATTGAATCTGATCCCAATTCAGATGATTCTTATCAAGCAATTCGTTCATATGGCTTCGAAGAAGCTCCAACATCGTCGCTTCTGCTGGCTCATGAGCTTTTTGAACAACCATAGGATATGTTCGATAGGCAATGATCTCTCCATTCAGATCGGATAATGCAATCCGAATACGTGTTGCGCCGATATCTATCCCACAGACATAATAAGCCGTTTCATTGAAACGAATGAGGGTTGCTTTGCGACCCTGAGCGTTGTCAGCTCTCCCCATTTCCCTCACCAGATTACGGTCAATCAGATGTTCGATCGCCAAAGACACCGTTGGTTTACTAAGTCCGGTCTGACGGCTGATATCCGCTCTCGACATCGTTCCCTGAGTTATCAGGGCATCCATAATGAGATTTTCATTCAGATTGCGGATATACTGCGGTGTGCCAGCCATGTTATCGCCTCCTCTAATAGTTAGCATTTTTCATAATTCGATTAAAGTCGCTCTCGGGTACAAAATATAGACGAATAACACCGTTTCGATCTATATCTTGCTGATTGTAAAACGCTCTTGGAAATTATGTTAAATGCTTAGTTAGTTAGGTTTATTAACAAATTGATTAAATTCAATATATCATCGTGCTTGGTCGGTGTACAGCTTTTTGTCATTGCACTCTCTTACTAGAAAGAACCAACCTTCACCTGTAACACAAAAGCCTAATAAAGGAATTATTATACAATAATAGACGTTTATACATTTCCGAAACAGTGACGCGGTCATAGAATACCTTATCACGATCAGGGAGGTTTTAATATGTATAGAAAACATCATAAATGTCATCATCCAAGACCAAAGTGTTTTTACAAAAAAATTACGAAAACTTGTGTTACCAAAATCAAATATGTCCCTACAAAGTGTAAAAAACATTGTTGTGTCACTGTTGAATATTGTCCAGTCAAAAAAAGAAAACATTATTAATATTCTTTTGCCCTTCTCTATAGAGAAGGGTTCTTTCTATTTGAACTAGATTAATACCGGATACCATTAACCTATCAAAAAAGTTGCGGTGATATTTCACCGCAACTCCTTTCTTCCTTATATACATATTCATTAAGTTTTGGAGAGTTCAATAAATCCTTCACCGAATACATCACGCACGTCATGAATGGTGATAAAAGCAATCTCATCTTCCGCTCGTACAATCTTCTTCAGCATGGAAACTTCCTGCTTACTAATCACAATGTATAAAATTTCTTTCTTATTTTTCGTGTAATAGCCATGACCAGACAGGACGGTTACTCCGCGATCCATCTTCTCAATAACTTGCTTCGCGATTTCATCCTGTTTGGAAGAGATAATCATGACTGCTTTTTTCGGATTGAGTCCTTCAATAATGAACTCCATTGTTTTGGTTCCGACAAACAGCAAGACAATTGTACACATTAATCCTTGAGGTCCAATGATGAAGTATGAGGAGAAAGCCACAATCAGATCGAAGAACAGAAGTCCGTAACTGATATTCCAATCCAGATATTTGTTGGCAAGTCGGGCCAGGATCACTGTTCCCGCCGTTGTGCCTCCCACTCTAACAATTAAGCCAATACCAAGACCGGCAAATACTCCTGCAAAGATGGTATTGATCCAGAGTTCATCCGATGCAATCGTCCAACTCTCCGTCAGATGCAGGAACAACGAGTTGAATACAACCGCAATAATCGTATACACCGTAGTTGTTTTATCAAGAAACCGGTATCCCACAATTAACAAAATACCGTTCAGGATCAAGTTCATCAGTCCAGGGGACCATTCAAACAGGTAATACAAAATAATCGTGATACCCGTGACGCCGCCTTCAGCCAAATCGTTCGGGATGACAAACAGGTTCACCGCCAGTGCAAACAGAAATGCACCTGCCATAATAAATAGGATATCCGTAATTCGTTTCTTCATTATGCATTCCATCCAATCCATCAGAAATCAACCTAATCGACCCGTCTCATAAGTTGTCATAACCACTCAAAGATAGATTTTACCATGCTCTCAACAAAATTTGTATACATAATACAAATTGTTGCGTAATTTGTGCAAAGGAATTTGAAAAACCTGCTCTTCTGTCTTCTGCAGAGCTATTGAGTACCATGCACCCATGACAAATGTCATGGTCCATCATTGATATTCATCATTACAGAAGGCTGACGTTTATGACTTACTGTCATGATCGGATTGTTTTACAATGATAAAAACGCTTCCTACAGGAAAGCTTAGCGGGAAACGTCAAGTTGTAGCTGATTACAGTTATAACGATTGAAGGAGGACACAATTTTATGAACAGATCAAAAGAAATGGCCTTAAAAAAAGAAGTTACCCCTTACGAAAAAAATGATCTCAGATTAAGTATCCGTCAGTTAATCAATACATTGCTCCCGCTTTTCTTGTTATGGGCAGCTGCTTACTTTAGCTTATCGGTTTCCTACTGGCTGACTTTCCCTATTGCCTTGGTGGCATCCGGATTTGTACTTCGGACCTTTATTATTTTCCATGACTGCTGTCATGGTTCATTCTTCAAGAGCAAACGCGCCAATGATATTCTCGGTACCATTACGGGTGTATTAACAGTGACACCTTATCAGCAGTGGAAAAACGAGCACTCTATCCATCACGCGACAAGCAGCAATCTTGACAAACGTGGTGTAGGTGATATCTGGGTTATGACGGTTGACGAATACAAAGCAGCTTCTCCTTGGGGACGCCTCTTCTATCGGATTTATCGTAACCCGTTTGTATTGTTTTGTATCGGACCTATTTACGTGTTTCTGTTGGCTTACCGTTTTAACCGTAAAGGTGCAAGACGTAAAGAACGCATCAACACACATCTGACTACCGCGTTGATCGTAGTGCTCTATGCATTCATGTCCTGGTTAGTCGGATGGCAGGCTTTTGTAATGGTGCAGGCACCTATCTTCTTCTTCTCCGGTTTCTTTGGTATCTGGCTGTTCTACGTGCAACATCAGTTCGAAGAGACGTATTTTGAACATGAAGATGAATGGAGTTATGTAAAAGCAGCTGTTGAAGGCAGTTCTTATTACAAATTGCCAAAATTATTGCAATGGATCAGTGGTAATATCGGGTTTCACCATGTGCATCACTTGAGCCCGCGTGTACCTAACTATTTCTTGGAAGAAGCACATAACGCAACACCACCCTTGCAAAAAGCTACGACTATTACACTACGTTCCAGTCTGGTTGCCCTGCGCTTCCGTCTGTGGGATGAAGATTCTAAACAGTTTATTAGCTTTAGACAGCTCAAAAGCTTATCCCGCAAGCCGTATGTTCAACCGCCTATCCGAGTAACCAATCCAGCGGGTCTGACAGAGAAGCCTTAACTCTGTCGGATTCGTTTTCTTGTGTTCAAGCCATAGTCATGCTACAGTCATGCTAAAGTTGAGTACAAGTGCAAGGAGGAGAATTACATTCAAAAGTGGATGCAGATTTTTTATAAAAATACAGGGTTGAACCCTTATGTATGGCTCGTCTTTTTCATCCTGCCCTTCTATTACATTTCACAATATTCCAAATTATGGACGATGGTAACAGGCATTATTATCATTCTCGTTTTCTTCGTCTGTTATCTGCTCGCCTTCATCACCAAGGGCTGGCAGGTATACATGTGGATTGGATTGCTCATTGCCATATCCATTACGATGACGATTGCCTATGATTATGCCTACTTCTCATTGTTTCTTGCTTTTTTTATTGGGAATATTAAAAATAAAGCCGGTTTCTTCACCCTATACTCGGTGAATTTGGGAGCCAGTTTCGTAACCATTAATTACGGTTTCATTAATCAGAGTTCTCTGTTGGTGAGCCAACTCCCGTTTGTATTCATCAGCTTAATGGCCTCCATCCTGCTCCCAATCAGTACGTATAACAAAAACAAGACTGAACAATTGGAAGGCCAATTGGAGAATGCGAACAAGCGACTTGATGATCTCGTAAAAATGGAAGAGCGCCAGCGTATCGCTCGTGACCTGCACGATACACTTGGACAGAAGCTCTCTCTGATCGGTCTGAAAACCGATCTGGCGCGACGGCTGCTCCGCAATAATCCCGATCAGGCTGAGATCGAGTTGAACGACCTCAGACAAACGGCAAGTACAGCTCTGAAGGAAGTCCGGGAAATGGTCACCACCATGCGTGGTACACAATTGGTTGATGAACTGTTCCGGGCGGAACAGATTCTGAAGGCCGCTTCGATTGAATTTGAGCTGGAAGGCAATCCGAAGTTACAGGATACGTCACAATTAAATGAAAATGTGCTCGGTATGTGCTTGAAAGAAGCTGTCACCAATGTCGTCAAACACAGTCAGGCAACAACATGTACCATCACCATTAAGGAAACACTGGCGGATAATGTGTTAACCATACAAGATAACGGTGTTGGAATAGAACGAACTCGCAAACAGGATCGGCGCGGAACAGGAATTTTGGGCATGAAGGAACGACTTGAATTTGTGAACGGTTGTCTGGATATTCGCTCTGCAACAGACATCCCGGGTACAGCGATCATTATTCATGTTCCCAAACTCGTCCGCAAACCGATAAAGGAGGCAGAATCATGATTAGAATTGTAATCGCGGAAGATCAGCGCATGATGCTTGGCGCCTTGTCCTCCCTCCTCAATCTGGAGGAAGATATGGAAGTTGTCGGACGTGCCAGCAACGGCCAGGAAGCCCTTGCCCTTGTCCAGGAGCTTGCACCAGACATCTGTCTGATGGATATAGAAATGCCCGTAAAAAGCGGCCTTGAAGCCGCAGAAGAACTCAAAGGAATGAGCTGTAAGGTCATTATCCTGACCACTTTTGCCCGGACCGGATATTTCGAACGTGCCCTAAAGGGCGGTGTCCGTGGTTACCTGCTCAAAGACAGTCCAATTGAAGAACTTGCCGAGTCGATCCGCCAAGTTATGAATGGCAGACGCATCTTCGCTCCCGACTTGGTAGATGAAGCTTATGTAGAAGAAAATCCCCTGACAGAACGGGAGAATGCCGTACTAGGCCTTATGGCAGATGGGAAAAACACCAAGGAAATCGCCGGGCATCTGTTCATCACAACGGGCACGGTGCGTAACTACATCTCCATTATTCTCAACAAGTTAAATGCCAGTAACCGGATTGAGGCCATCACTCGCTCCAAGGAAAAAGGGTGGTTCAAATGAAAGCACCGCTTTAACCCATTGAAACAAAAATAAGCATGTCCCCCGGCTGCACAAGCTGCGATAACATGCTCAAAATAAAAAGCTTGGCCCAACAATTTCTTCCTGGGCCAAGCTTTTTTATGTGTATCGTAACAATCCAACACTCATCTCTTCTACACTGCAGAATATCCGTAAAACACTCAATCAAGATTTATTTCACAGATACAACCATACCAAGAGCTTCTAATGGCACTTGATCAGTCTTAAGCTGATGAATTTGGTTACCGTCCTGCCATGAGATCGTTACATGAACAGACTGTCCACCACTTGGATATTCAACCTTGATATACCCTTTATCTTTGGGTACAGGCAACGTATGTGACTCCAGGTACTCCACCATTTTCTTCGCTATGCCCGGATTATTCATTTCATCTTCGGATACCGAACGAATTTCCAGCGTCCATCTTCCTTCTTGCCAAGTCAGATATTGACTGCCTGCGGCACCTTCACTCATACCTTTGATTCCATATCCCAGATCCACAGCCATATCTGCTGGAATATCTTTCAGGTCCGTCTCAGGGAATATTTCTGGCTGATCCGGGTCCTTATAGGTCTTCACTTCATAGGAAGCCAGTACAGGTATCTTACTGTCGGATGCAGTTAAAGATTGATCATTAATGGCAACAGACTGAGTAGTAGCGTAGAAATTCACCTTAAATGCATCCGCAGTATTGGACAGTATTGCCGCCCCCAAAGATGTACCCTTGTCCAATGAAAATGAAGTGGGTAACGCTGCATCCTTCATCTTCAACTGGTTGCGAACTTGTTTGATCACATCATTCACACCTGATTGACCAGTGGCAATTTGGTTGTCATTTGCCTTCGATCCTGATGTGTGTTCATTATCTGTTGTGCCCGTATTCTCTTTGGTTCCTGTTTCATTTTCATTAGAGAAATCAGCACCACCACTTCCGGTATTGGTCTGCTCACCTACTGTTGTCGTTGGTGAAGAACTGTTCTCTGATGATGCTGCATTTGAATCCGGTCCGCCACATCCTGCCAGAGCAAGTAAAACGGCTGTCGTTACTGGAATCGTGATCCATAATGGTTGTTTCTTCATGATGTGTATCTCCTTCGTTGTAGCCAATCTAAAAATTAAAAAGATTAACGCTTGTCGTTCCAGAAATTAACCGGCTGAACTTTTTTGCTTAATACTTCAAAACGATACCCTTCTGCCTTCAATGTTTTCAACACTTGCGGTAATACTTTCAGCGTTGCTTCCTGGTCGTGCATAAGCACAACTGGCGTTGTTCCGCTCTTTTGCACATTGTGGATCTGCTTCATTACACTGTTATAGACTTTCTGGTGATCTTTCTGATATTTCCAGTCTTCCGAATCCACATTCCAATCCCATAGATGGAATCCACCCTGGCCCAGCAGTACATCACGGAATGCCGGTTTGAGATATGGTTTACTACCATATGGCGTCCGAACGAGACTTGTTTTAACTCCGGCAACCTTATTCAGACTTACATTGGCCTGTTGCATCTCTTTCAATCCGCTATATGCAGATTTATAGAATTTGCTTGGAACGTGAGTCACACCATGCAGACCCAATCCATGCCCGTCAGCTACGATTCGTTTGGTAGCCTTCTGAAATTTCTCCATTTGAGGACCCAGCATAAAAAACGTTGCCTTTGCATTATACTGATCCAGAATATCCAGTAACTGACCCGTATGAGCGGTTGGCCCATCATCAAACGTCAGATATATGATTTTGGAATTTGCTTTGCTTGCACCACCCTTGGATGCAGCTGATTTGGCAGATACCGACTGCGGCAATAGTAGTGGAATGATTAGTAAAATAGCAAGTGTGAGCATGATAGATTTGCGAATATGTAACATAATTAAAAATCTCCCTTGTGTGTTATATTTCCCCGGGTGTCCATGTTTTTCTACCTTCATCCCTTGGCGATTAATCCTAATACTATCAAAGATAGTGACTCCTGTTCTCGCTTCAAAGGCTACGGTAGAGTTACACTTTTGTCAGATAAACCTAAAATTTAATACGAATTTGATAGATTTAAGTAAAAAAAGATCCCGTCAGGATAGATCAATTGTGACATATCCTCTATTACCCACATTCAGAATTTTGATAGACTTTTACTCCAATTCAAACAAATCTATACAATCATTAAATATCGTTGCATGCAAAAAAACCTGCACAAGTGCAGGCTTCTTTGTCTTCAATCAGCATATGGCATCAAACCATCATCCCTTGCAAGGGGATTGCCCCCATTGCTTTCAGGATCATTACCTCATGCTGTATGTACATGGTGTTTTGACGCTGGAATCTTCTCGACTCCCTACGTGCAATTTATTCAGTTGGAGCAGTGAACGAACGTTTGCCAAACTCGGCATCCAGCATGTAGAAGGCATTGCTGTCTTTTTCAATGCGGCGAAGCTTCTGAATAATATTGTCAAACAAAGCTTCCTCTTCAACCTGCTCATCAATGAACCATTTCAGGAAATACATCGTTGCATGTTCACGTTCATTCAGAGCGATGTCAGCCAGATTGTAGAATTTTTTCGTGTTTTGCTGTTCATGAGCATAACCATGCTCAAATACATCCAGCATCGAAGCATATTCATTCTTCGGTTCTGGCAAAGCCGTAAGTGTGGCACGTTGTCCACGATCATTCAGGAATTTGTATATTTTCATGCCATGGAATCGCTCTTCTTCCGCTTGCACGATGAAGAAGTTCGCAAATCCATCCAGACTTTTGCTGGAACAATAGGCTGCCATAGCCAGATATACATGAGCGGAATAAAACTCAAAATTCATCTGTTCATTTAAAGACTCTGTTAACGCATGGCTCATAATCAAAACACCTCTTTCTTTCTCTAGGGATGGTTACATTCTAACATAACGTAAGCAGGACTTACACCGATTTTCTACAAAATTCGCCAATGACTGAACGAACAAAAAAAGCTCTGCCGCGATGGCAGAGCTTCTTTCATTCTTAGAGATATGCAATTATACCAAGAACGCTTTGGAGATGATAACCAACAGGATGAACAGAACCAGAATGGCACCTACAGAAGTGAAACCTCCGTATCCGTAGCCTCTTGTTTCTCCACCTAATACTTCGCTCATTGACCGTACCTCCTCTGCAACAGGTATGGGTTATCTTATGCAGGAAGAACGACTTTGACAGGGCGGATGCCCTAATTATTCAGATTGCTGTTTTTTTCGTTCAGTACCGGGGAGATTGCACACGCATGATATCCAGAAAAGGTACCTTCGCTGTGAACTCTTCTTCGGTATACTCTACATGCACAAGTCGTGTACGGGAGTCCATTTTGACGATGACTCCTTGCACCTGATCTTCCTTGCCCCATACCGTCAACAGTACTTCCGAACGTTCCCGAAAGGCTTCAACCAGCTGGTTTCCCAACTCTTCAAGTTCAAACTCATCCCGTGTAGGTCTTTTTGCTACTTTTGCTTTTGCCAATGTGGCTGCCTCCTCTACTCCGACGTCCCGATTCCACGGGTTGATTGCCGAGTTCATATTCAATTAGTATACCATTCATTTACGTTCGTGTAATCTCATGGCATCCAGAATGAGCAAATTCCTCAGGCAATTTACCGTTAACCGTGATACCTCCTATTCTTCTCCATACTCCACAATGATGCTGTACTCATTCGATCGGGTTTCTCCAGCCCGTTTTTGTCCATTCCATTCATACGTGTACATGGCAATCAAGTCTCCTTGCAGCGTCCCCGCCTTCTCAGAAGCTAACTGCGCTACATACGAGATGTTTTTTTCCGTTCCAGGCTCAATCACGCCCACATGCAGAACCCGTGGTGTAGAATACTCTGATATGCTCAATTGGATCTCACCCGTAGCTTGCCCAAGCCATCTGGCACCCTCAGGTAAAATGCTCCCAAGTTGTACACGTGCCGGCAAATTGCCCGTATTCCCCACACGTACCTGAAAAGTGACGGTACCTCCCTGCTCGACCAATGTGGGTGTCACTTGAACATAAGCCTGAATTATCGGCGCTTTTAATTCGACCACAGCTTCATTGGATGTAATCATCCGCTGCACTGACCGTGAATCCGGCAATCGAAATGTATACATCAGGCTAGCATGATTCACATACCTGTAGTCCTCAGGCATCGTTTCATCTCGATCTGGAAGTTTCGCTTCGAACTGAATATTCAAAACCGAACGGGCTGTCAGCGTCCCCAGATTAAGCCCTTTAACCAGATTGGTTCCGGGACGTTTAACCCCATTCCAGCGCAGACTGCCTTCAACAAATGTCACACCTGTGGGTAGTACATCCAGGAGAGTTCCATCCACCGCATAACTGCTTGCATTGGAGACGGTAATATTATATTGGACGGCATCACCCAATGTGGCCGTTACCGGGAGCACACTTTTCACCACAGAGACCTGGGGCTCTATCACTTCCAGGGTAACCTGATTGGAGTAGACCGTCTCCTGCTGTCCTGCCGAAATATACGCCAGTACGGCTACACTTGATATTCCGTTTGCATCGCTTCCCCCCATAACCTGAACCCGATATTGTATCCTAATTGAGCTTCCGGGCAAAATCTCTCCAAGTTGTATGCCCGTATCAGGCGTTACTTGTGGCGCAAACGTCTCATCTACGATGACACTCGCAGGTATAAAAACAATACCCTGTGGCAAAGAAATCGTTACTCGGGCATTCGTGGCCGCAATAAAACCAGGATTGCTCACGATGACGGTGTACATGACAATATCCCCTGAGAAGGTATAGATGTGATCCGCCTGCAAGGAGATCTCCAGCCGGGATGAGACCAGATTGACCTCCACGATATTGGATTGTTCCATACCTGTAACCGTTCTGCCTTCCGGTGTCAAAAACTCATAGTTAACCTGTGCCTGATTCAACAGCTTCAGTGTCTCAGGTAAACGCAAGATTACAACTTGGAAGTGGTATCGCAACGTGGCTCCGGGCTCGATTTCGGCTGGAGGCAATCCTCTCTCCGGTGATGCTCCCGGTAACGGAATACCATCACGTAATACACTGTTGGGAAGCAGTGCCGTCTCTGCAGATAGCTGATCCAATAGGTACACTAGGGCCGTAAGATTTCCGGTGTTAACAATTTCAACACGGTAGATAAGAGACTGCCCCAAGGCAGCCTCCATGACATTGCAGACTTTTCTGACTTCAAGCCTGGGGCCGATCCACGGTGTTACAACCGTATTCGAATAGGATACCTGTTCCAGGTCAGTCGCACCCGAGCTGAATCGAACCAGGGACTGATTCTTTAGCCAGTGGGACAACGGACCGGAAGATTGGCTCATATCACCACAACCTCTACTCTGAATGTAACCGTAACGGAAGCACCCGCAGCAATCGAACCAAGCGTGATGCCTGTATTCGGATTCCCTGTTGGTCTTGGCACACCATCCACCGTAACACTTCCTGGCACAAATACTGTACCGACAGGTACCGGGTCAACCATGACCACATTGTTGATTGCCACGATACCGCTGTTGGTTACGACAATCGTATAGGTAATCACATCGCCGACAACGGCATCAATCGCACTTGTACTTTTGACAACAGCCACATTTGGTGCAGATACAGGAATCACCAGAATGTTGGAAGATACTGTCCCCGTCAACACACGGCCATCGGGTGGACTAAATGTATAATTGGCCACCGCCTGGTTAACCAGTTGCTGATCCTGCGGCAACGTATCTACAGTCACTTCGAGGGTAACCGTTACAATAACCGTACCTCCGGACGGTATGGCACCCACAACGATACCCGTCTCCGGATTGGCACCTGGCTGTGGAACACCATCAATCAGAACACTATTGGGAAGTAGTACGGCTCCATTCGGTATATTGTCCGTTAATGTCAAACTTGCATCAAGATTCCCGCTATTGTTAATGGCAAAAGAATAGGTGATGGTATCACCAATCGTTGCATTGGAAGTGCTCCCTGTTTTGGTTACGGCAATAATCGGCTGATAGATTGGTGTTACAACCGTATTGGAATACGCTGCTCCCGAGAAAACACCCGATGTGAAACTTACGGAAGACTGACTGCTCACTTGTGGTGGTGTTGGCAGTGTATTGACCCGAACTGCATACGATACCGCTATCGATGCTCCAGGTGCTAAACTACCAAGGGCTATGCCCAGCGCAGGGTTGGCCAAAGCACGTGGGACGCCGTCCAACAGAACACTGCCTGTAACAAATGTAGTGGCTGGGTTGATCGGATCGGTGATCACAATGTTGTTTACCGGGTCAATTCCTTCATTGGTCACAACCATTTCATACACAATCGTGTCGCCTACCACGGCATCAACTACCGAAGCCGTCTTAACTACACTCACGTTCGGAGCAGATACTTGAATGTTGAGTGCGTTGGACGTAATCGTGCCTCCAAGTGTTCTTCCATCAGGTAATGTATACGAAAATGTCGCAGAAGCCTGATTGGTAATGGACTGGCTCAAAGGTAACGTCACAATCACAACGGAGAAGGTAACTAGAGTTGTTGTGGAAACGACACCAAGCGGAATACCCGAAGCTGGATCTGCACCTGGTGCAGAAGCCCCGTTAATAATAACGCTATTTGGAACAAACTCTGTTCCTGCCGGAATCGTATCCGTTAACGTGACCGATGCCCCATAGTTCCCGGTATTGGAAATGGCGATGCTGTACACAACGGTATCCCCTACCGTTGCTATCGTCTGATCTCCCGTTTTGACTGCCGCCAGAATAGGTTGAAAGACCGGAGTTGTAACCGTATTGGAGAATGTGGTCGCTGAGAAAGCCCCTGATGTAAAGCTGACCGTGGACTGATTGTTTAACACTGCACTTGCCGGGAGCGCCGTAACCTGCACACTAAATACAACGGTTACCGTAACGCCAGGTGCGATGGAACCAAGCGTTATTCCCGTAGAAGGATTGGCACCAGGGCGCAGAACACCATCGACAAACACGCCGGTTGGCGCAAGAACGGTACTTGTCGGCACTGCATCCGTGAAAACCACATTGTTCACCGTTGCAATTCCGTTATTGGTTACAGCGATGCTATACGTTACGATATCACCAACGGATACCGCCGTTGAAGTTGTGGATTTGACGACATCGACATCCGGTGCCGATACGATAATGGTCAACACATTGGATAGAACAGACTCCGTGATGTTCCGCCCATCCGGCAATGTATATGATAGAGCTACGGAAGCCTGATTCACCAGTTGTTGCGGACTTGGTAGCGTATCAACAACCACTGAAAAGGTAATGGTGGTCGTAGCTCCGGGAGCCACATTGCCTGCGGGGATGCCCGTTGCTGGACTTCCTGCTGGTAGCGGTTGACCGTTCACAATAACGCTATTTGGAACAAGGCTGGTTCCGGCTGGAAGGTTATCTGTCAGGTTAATCTGGGCTCCAAAGTTTCCCTGATTGTTCACGCTTATCGTGTAACTGACTGTATCCCCAACGGTAGCATTTTGTGTACTGGCTGTTTTTTGTGCTGAAAGAATAGGCTGGTACACCGGAGTGACCACGGTATTTGAAAAGGTTGTGCTTGAGAATGTACCTGAGGTAAAACTGACCGTAGAGCGATTGCTCAACTGATCACTTGGCGGGATCGCGTCGACACGGATACTGAATGTGACCGTCGCGGACGTTCCGGGCCCCAATGTACCAAGGGGTACCCCACCTGCCGGATTGGCTCCGGGTTGCGCAACCCCATTCACTGTGACACTCCCTGTAACAAAGGAGGCTCCAGCTGGAATCGGGTCTGAAAACTGAATATTGTTCACCGGTGCAATTCCGCTGTTGGTCACCAAAATGGAATAGGTCACTGTATCGCCTACCGTAGCCGCAGTGGAAGCTGTGCTTTTGACAACAGCGACGTTTGGTGATGAGACTGGAAACGTGAGTGTATTCGATGTGGCTGAGCCAGTCAACGTCCGCCCATCTGGAGGTGTAAATGTAAAGGATGATGTAGCAAAATTGCTAAGCTGCTGTGGAGATGGAAGTGAATCCACAACAACGGCAAACGTGACAACAGCCGTCGCTCCCGCGGCTACAATGCCTACCGGAATGCCTGCTGCTGGCGTCGATCCAGGCTGTGGCACACCGGATACAACCACACTGTTGGGTACTAAAGTAGTCGCAGCTGGAATGGTATCTGTCACTGTAACATTTGCCTCCAGATTGCCTGTGTTGCTAACCGTTACCGTGTATACAACCGTATCACCTACGGTTGCATTGACGGTATTTGCCGTTTTGACAAGTGAAATCTGCGGTTGTATGACCGGAGTCTGAGTCGTATTGGACGATGATGACCCTGAAAATGAACCGGATGTGAAGCTGACCGTCGACTGATTGTTAATCTGCGAAGGAATCGGCATGGTAATCGTCACCTCAAAAGTTACGGTAACCTCGGCTCCTGGAGCCAACGTACCGATTGGAATGCCGGCGGTCGGATTGGAGAGCGGGAACGAAGTCCCGTTCACAATGACACTTCCGGGTACAAATGGGGTATTCGAAGGAAGAGGATTGACATATACCACATTATTAACGGCTACTGTGCCGTTATTACGAATAACAGATGTGTATCGAATGACATCCCCGACTACGCCGTACTCTACATTGTCACTGTTGACAATCGTAACATTTGGCAGAGACACTGGAATAGTGATGGTGTTTGATGACGAGAGACCGGCAATCGTTCTCCCACTTGGGAGTGTGTAGGCAAACGAAGCAACCGCCTGATTAATTAACTGCCTTGCATCTGGCAAACTGGTAACCGTCGCAACAAAGGTGACCGTTGCACCTGAGCCCGCAGCAATCTCTCCTAGACTGATACCCGACTCCGGGCTGACCCCAGGTGTTGGTACGCCATTAATAATGACACTATTTGTGCTGAATACTGCTCCTGCTGGAATGGGATCTGTCAAGGTAACCGTTGCAGCTATATTACCTGTATTGTTAATTTGGATGGTGTAATTAAACGTATCGCCTACCGTCAAACTTGTTGTACTTGCTGACTTCACCACTTGGATTACTGGCAGAAATATGGGGGTATTTACCGATATGGAAGAAGAAACACCATTAAAACTGCCTGATGTAAATGCTGCATTGGCCCGGTTACTAACCAAACCCGTGGATGGAACAGAATTCACTCGGGTCTGATAGGTCACAGTTACACTGCTTGAGCTATTCAATGTCCCCACTGCGATTCCCGCAACGGGGCTTGCGCTTGTAACAGCAGATCCATTGATCGTGACACTACCCGGAACAAATTCAGAGCCGGATGGTGCATCTGAAATCACCAAATTTTGTACTGCACTAATTCCTGCGTTTGTTGCAACAACGGTATACGTAAGCACATCTCCTACTGTCGCATCTGGTGTGTTTACTGTTTTACTAATAGAAATATTGGGAGCCGATGCAGATATACGAACGATATTGGATAAGCTGCTGCCGGAGAGATTCCGTCCACTTGGAAGCTGGTACGTATAACTTGCAGTCCCTTGATTCTCCAGTGTCGGGGGAGTCGGAAGTGTTGTGAGTGTAGCGCGAAACACCACCGTAGCCGTAACTCCCGGCAGGAGGCTGCCCAGTGTTATTCCAGTTAATGGGCTTGTTCCAGGACGTGCAGTACCATTCACAGTTACCGAATCCGGGACAAACGTCAGCCCCGCTGGAATCGTATCGGTCACATTCACTTGAGTCGCTATGTTTCCACTGTTCGTGACCACAAGTGTGTATGCAATCTGATCCCCCAGTGTCGCATTGGTTTGGCTTGCCGACTTGTTGATACCAACAACAGCTTGGTATACAGGGGTTGTAATGGAATTGGAGTTGGAAATACCCGTGAACGCACCTGAGCTATACGATACTACCGCTCGGTTGACTAACGAACCCGAAGCAGGCTGGGACTGCACATTCACCTGAAACGTCACCGTCGCAGAACTTCCGGCCGCCAATGTCCCAATAGAGATACCACTGCTCGGATTCGCAGACGGTACGACAGTTCCCCTTACGGTTGCACTGCCGGGAACAAAAGTTATTCCAGCAGGGAGCGCATCTGTAAGTACCACATTGTTAATCACCTGAATACCGCTGTTGGTAGTAACTACGGTGTACGTGAAGGTCTCCCCGACAGCAACATCGGTGACTGATGCTGATTTTACCGTGGTCACATTTGGCAAGGTTACCGGGATTGTTAAAGTATTCGAGGCGATGTTTCCCGTGATCGTCCGACCATCAGGTGAATTGAAGGAATAAGAAGCCGTAGCTTGATCCACAAGAGTCGGCGGTGTCGGCAAGCTTGTTACAAGTACCTGAAAGGTCACGGTATTGGCACTTCCTGCCGCAAGGCTCCCCAGATTAACGCCGGTAACCGGATTGGCGCCAGCAATCACATTTCCATTCAGACGAAAGCTGCCTGCTACATATGAGCTACCACTTGGAATGTTATCCCTCAATGTAACGTTGGCAGCAACATTCCCTCCGTTGTTCACTTGGAGTGTATAAGTTACCAGGTCACCCACCGTGGCATTGGTGGTACTCGCCGATTTCACAATGGACAGGTTTGGCGAATAAACAGGAAGGGTGGAGTTATTGGACGGAATAACTCCGGTAATGACCGGCCCCCCTGCTACGCTTTGAAAGGTAAAGGCTGCATTGGCCGAATTCACCAGTTGCAGGATGCTTGCATCCTGACCGATGAGTGCTCGATAGGTTACAACGACACTGCTGGATAAAGTTAACGAACCCAGCGGAATGCCTGCCGTCACATCAAGTGTTGGACGGGATACACCTGCAACAGTGACACTGCCTGGAATAAAGGTAAGACCTGCAGGAAGTGAATCGGATAAAACAACACTGGCCGCACTCGCAGTGCCTGCATTGGTAACGGTAACCGAATATAAAATACTATCCCCGGCAACTGCACCGGCGGCGACCGTTGCCTTAGCCAATGTGATCTTGGGCGCATTAATATCAACTTGAATTGCATTGGCGTTGACAATGTAGGCATCCCCCGAGGTGGTTAATGTCAACACCGCAGATGACTGGTTATTGATCAATCTTGCTGAAACATCCACATTGGTAATATCCCAGCCTTGACGTCCACCGATAATATTGGTGCCTGGAGCCCCGTTGATCTGATTTCGTGTCCCAAACGTTCCTGTTGTATTAAGCGCTCCGGTATCTCCGTTAATCTGAGAAGCAAAAAAGTTCGCAGCTAGATTATTGGGCCCGGACAAAGCAACCGATGTAGCTGAGGTTGGCCCAAATAATGCCTGGTCACCGGTCCGGTTCGCGTCGCCCTCCTGCGCACTGAACAGTATTCTTCCTCCCAGTACACCGGAAAGGGGCGTTGCAAATCCAGTCAATGTGGTAACGACAGGTGGTGAAGTGGATTGAACGAGTACGCCTCCTGCACGCAAAGACATGTTGCGAAAAGGCAGATTGGGATTCTGATAAATGACTCCAAGTGTCCATCCCGCATGATTTGCCGTGGAATCATTTGTAATAACAATAGTCCCTACTACTGCTCCGGTGATATATGTACCTGCTCCCCCATTTTGTACAAGTGTCGTCACATTGGCAGAACGTACATAGCCAGCAGCACCGCCCCCAAGATCAAATTGATTGTAGGTAAGTGGATCGGGGGTAACACTGGAAGTCCCTGCCGGTGTAATAAACGTAACCGGATTGTTGATGGCAGCACTCAGATTGACTGTACCATTGATGTAACTGCCGCCCCAGATCAATTCTGCATACAGAACGGTACTTCCAGCCGGCAGCGTAAGAATGGCTGCTGAACTGTTGCTCTGATACAGGCTTGTCGTTCCCAGTGGATAGGTGCCGTACTGGAGGCTGGTGTTGGTTGTGATAAAACCTCCAATACTGTCCTGTGTTCCGGGTACCCCCGCTGTTTCCGAACGACTCAGTCCAAGCGTATTTCCTGTAAATGTAATTGCTCCCGTAGCATTAACGGTTGAACGAACGACAAGAGGAATGAAGATCACCTCCCCTTCATCAATGATTTCCTACATATGGAACGGAGCCATGTATATAGTCTATGAGTGTATCATTGAGTTTTGTTTGTCCTCCATAAAAAGTTTGTGACAACTCGAAACTTCTGTGAGTTTTGTTCTCACATAACAGTTAAATACATTTGCGTTTTGTTCATTGTGATTTATAATCATCATATACGAGAGTAATTCTGTCGTACCATTATGATGCAGTCAGCGGTGATATATGAAAGGTTTCCATACGCACAATAGCCATATTCCAACAGAGTACGAGTTCAAACATTCCAAATGGATTCAAAAAATGCTCCATGCCTACTGGGTTGTTATCATTGCACATTTCGCCATTCAGATTGGCTGTTTCCTGTTTCTGAAGTATGATCGCACACCTACAGATTTCTTGATGAATGTCCTGTTCTGGCCTACGGCCGTCAGCAGTTCATGCATTTTGTTCGCAAGTTGGGTTGATCGGCGCTTCAGTTCATATTCCTTTTACACCATGTCTATAGCCAGCACGGTTATCGCCTGGACGATTATTCATGTCAATTATGACATTCGGATTATATTAGCAATCTGTCTGTTGCCCATCTTTGCTTCGGTGCTGTTCTTCAGTAAAAAGAGAGTCTGGACTGTCTTTCTGATGCAGATGACTGGTTACTTTCTGGTTTTGTTCGATCCGGCCTACCGGTTGTACCTGTCTTCATTTGACATGGTATCCATTCCGGCTTTTCTAATCCTTGGTACATATGTAGCACAGGTTATCGTAACCAGCGGCGTTGAAGTTTTGGAAGATCTTCAGGCCAGTATGGTTGCCAAGCAGGACCTTATTGTGCGAAATGCCATTATGACCAAACAGTCCAAAACTGACGGTTTAACGAACCTTTATAATCAAAGCTCATTCAAGGATTATTACGAAAAAGCATTTGAGTATGCCAACAGTGGCTTGAGTCTGCATCTGGCCCTGATCGATATTGATGACTTCAAATCCATTAATGATACGTATGGTCATCGGGTTGGAGATATCATTCTGGAGAAAGTGTCCCTGATCATTCAGGAAACGATTACCTCAAGTGATATTGCAGCACGGTACGGGGGCGAAGAGTTCGCCATATTGATGTTTGAGCAATCTTTCAAGCAGGCCTATGCCTTGGTGGAACAGATTCGTCAGAAGATTGCCCTGATGGGCCATCTGGAACTTGAAGGAGCTTCAATCACGGTGAGTATCGGTCTCAAAAGCTACAGTCCTAATCTAAGCAAAGACAAATTGTTCGAGGAAGTGGATGCCTGTCTGTATGCCGCCAAACGAACAGGTAAAAATAAAACCGTAACATCACTTGATCTGACTCCGTCTCCTTCGTAGAGAAAATATAAATAAAAAAGTTGTGCTGTACACCGGAATTCCGGTTTGTACAACACAACTTTTTTTTGGGTTTGCTTATGATTAATTAGCCGATCTTCTCTCTAAATCCATACCTGCAACTATGTCTGTACATCATTCCGCCCATTCCCAGCGATGACGATTTTGCTCCAGCCTGGGATGCAGGTATTCGGACGATCCGTCAATGATGAGACGCAGCTCTTTGATCCAATCCTTGAAGGAATCAAATGAAGCAAACATATTCGCCATCTCTATCGTCAAATATAGAAAGTGAGGGGCTGGATATTCCGCAGTGATATGGCGCAACGCGCTATCCACAGGTGTATATTTCTTTCTTTTGCCCTCAAGCCCCTCCACACGTATACGTGAAGCTGGATGTTCCCGCCGCCAATCATGCAGGCGGTCTTCTCTTTTGTAATATGCCTGTATTGTATCCTTGCTCATTCGTTTAAACGTGCTCTCATGTAAAGGATACAGCACAAGCTGTATGAATGAACGGGTATCCACCGTTGCAGAAGCGCGCTCGAGTTGCTCATCCGTCACATGTTCAAACGAGTCATAAAAAGTCAGTGTGCCTTTACGGCTGGCCGCAGGTGGCTCATAACCATAAGGTACAGATGTATGATTTCCAGACATTTCACCCCTCCTTGTCTATACGCACATTCGCACAAAGGTAATTGGGATAACCCAGCTATTGTTATTATACGCTAACGATCCTGTTTCAACTCGGAATAAAATGTCATTCTGTTCTTGCCTGCACGTTTGGACTCATACAAAGCTTCGTCCGCCATCCGAATAATCTCACTTGGGTTGTCGCTGTTGGTTGGATATTCAGCACCTCCAATGCTACATCCAATTCGAATTCGCTCGTATTCGATAATAAACGGCTTGTTCAGACTTTGAATGATGGCTTCTGCATAAGCCATGGCTTCTTCCCTCGGATGACTTCCAACAGACTGAAGTACAATCAGGAATTCATCTCCGCCCAATCGGACTGTTATACCCTTCTCCTGACCAAGAGCCGACAGTCGCTGGGCCACTTTCTGTAGCAGCACATCTCCAGTCTGATGTCCAAGTGTATCGTTGACCCGTTTGAATCCATCGAGATCCAGATAGAGAAAAGTCAGCGTGTGATTTTCACTTTCGGTCTCCAGAGACTCCTCCAAATACACTTCAAGAGCAGTGCGATTCGGCAGACTAGTCAACTGATCAAAATGCGCCAGATTCTGCATCACGACGAGCTCTGAGTTTTTATTCATAAGAGAGGTCAGCATATCCCGAAGCGAACGGGACAACACTTCAATCTCCTTTATCCCCTTATTCGCAGGAATCTCAAGCTCTTCCCCTGCACGCAGTCGATTGGCTACTCTGGTAAGACGCACTAGTGGGGAAGAGATCAGACGTGAGACAAACCAGCCAATCAGTGCAAACAGCACGGTAACGGCGAGTCCAGACCACACATTAAACCACATCAGGTCAAACACAGAAGCAAAAGCAGAAGACTTGACTTGACGAATGACTACGGTCCAGCCTAATCCGGGGTAATCCAGATGACCCTGGCTGTAGGCAAACCCTGTCACATATTAATTACCGTCAGGCCACTTTTCAATGGACCAACTGCTTTTGTTGCGCTGGGCCTCTTCGATGCCGGGCAATACCAACGGTTTACCAACCCATTCCTTCGGCCCCAGCAGCACTGTATGTTCCTTTTTGCTCACGATAAAGAACTCAATGTCTTTTTCTTCCCTTTTCAATGGGGCAAGAACGGATTCCTCCACTTCCTTCGCCCATTCCCAGCTTAAATGTGCAGCGAGCACACCTTGAATATGTCCTTTGCTATCCTTCAGCGGAAAACTGATATCGACAAATTGCAACGGCTCTCCCGTTGGATTCGGAAGCAGCTTGGCAAGAAGTACTGCATTATGCACATCTCCAATGAATTTACCCTTGATTCCCTCCTGATACACAGGTCGCTCCGATAAATTTTCCCCAAGCAAGATACCATCCGTGGCAGCTAACACTTTTCCTTCTGGGTTCATGAATCCAACCCATGAAAAAGAGGGAAAGCTATCTTGTAACTGATCCAGCAGCATCTGAATCTCATCAGGTTGGAATCCATCTTCCAACGAAACCATCCGGCCCAGCAGGTCCAGTTCACCCGCGCGAGCGGACATGAATCGATCCAGCTTGTCCGAAGCCTGTGAGGCCGTGCCTGTAAGCGAGTGACCAATCTCAGTCTCTACAGCAACAAATGACTTTTGGCTAAAAATAGACCCAATCGTCAGAGTAACCAGCAGGGATAACACAGCGAAGATGACTGTAAGCACAGTTCTAATTTTGAATGACATTACTTCCTCCATTACACGGTGAAACCATCTTGCTTTTCAACATAACTATGCTGTAAAGAGTACACGGAATGTCACCTAATCGTTTTCATATTTATCGGAACTTGTGTGTTTATTTATTATACATACCCATACAATATTATACTGAAATTTTCACCGTGTTTCTTCCATTCAAAGAATAGACACGATTCTGTATATACATACTTGGGTTATGAATATAGAGAGCAAGCATATCCTTCAAAGGATCATGCGCCTGTATGTCACAGAGAGAATAATCGAAATACTAAACATTGGGGGTGTAATGTTGAGCCTGCTTCATGTTGCTGTTATTCTGCCTTTTGCCGCTGGCATTCTTCTTGCCATGCTGCATCGTTTCTTCCGTAAATTACATTTGGGATGGCCGGTTCTCCTTGTTCCGGCACTATTATTTGTATACTTTGCGAGTCTCATACCCGCTGTGTCACAGCGCAATACCGTATCTGGAAATATCCCATGGATTCCTTCACTGGACATTGGATTTAACCTGTATCTGGACGGTCTGAGCCTCATGCTGACACTGCTAATCACCGGAATCGGTGTCCTCGTTGTTCTCTACTCCATCTTCTACATGGATATGAAAGAAGCGCTGAACCGTTTCTACCTGTATCTGTTGATGTTCATGGGAGCCATGTTGGGCGTAGTGCTGTCTGATAATATGATCGTGCTCTACGGATTCTGGGAATTGACCAGTATTACGTCATTCCTGTTGATTGCATTTCATTACAAACGTAAAGCCTCGACTTCAGGTGCACAAAAATCATTCCTGATTACGGTATTTGGCGGTTTCGCCATGCTTACCGGATTCATGATGATGTATCTCATTACCGGAACATTCAGTATTCGTGCAACCATTGCAGGATTGGGTCAGTTTCAGGAAAGCGCACTATTTCTACCCGCACTTATCTTGATCCTGATTGGAGCTTTCACCAAGTCAGCTCAATTCCCGTTCCACATCTGGTTGCCGGATGCCATGGAAGCTCCCACACCTGTTAGTGCCTATCTTCACTCAGCCACCATGGTCAAGGCCGGACTGTACGTTGTGGCCCGATTCACACCAATCTTCGGTGGAGAGGGACTCTGGTTCTGGCTGGTTACTGGCGTTGGTCTTCTAACTTTGTGTTATGGATCATTCCTGGCGGTGAAAAAAAACGATCTCAAAGCGATTCTCGCCTATTCGACCATCTCTCAACTTGGTCTGATCATGTCCCTGTTAGGGGTTGGATCTGCTGCTCTCTACTTCGGATATGGCGAATCCTCTGCGATGTATACCGTGGCAATAACCGCTGCGCTGCTTCACCTGTTTAATCATGCGACCTTCAAGGCCGCTCTGTTCATGGTCGTAGGCATTGTCGATCATGAAACGGGTACACGTGACATTCGCAAGCTCGGTGGACTTGCTTCATTCATGCCAATTACATTCACCGTGGCATTGATTGGTTCACTTGCCATGGCGGGTATTCCGCCGTTCAACGGATTCCTGAGCAAGGAGTTATTCTTCCAGGCGATGGTAGAAGTCACGCATCTGCGAATCTTTGGACTTGGGTCCTGGAGTGTTCTATTGCCGGTATTCGCTTGGCTTGCAAGTGTGTTTACCCTGATCTATGCGCTTATTATCGTGTTCAAAACATTCCTCGGTCGTAGCCAAAGCGAAATCCCTGCCGAGAAGCTACACGAAGCGCCCGCTGGCATGCTCATTCCGCCTGTTGTTCTAGGTGTTCTTGTCATCGTATTCGGACTCTTCCCGAATCTGCTGGCCGGATCACTGATTGAACCGGCCATGGCCGCTGTGCTTCCATCCCTCTTGAATGGGAATGAGCGCTTCGATGTACATTTCTCTCTGTGGCATGGATGGACTCCGGAACTGATTATGACGATCGGAGTTGTGATTCTCGGAATCACTCTCTACAAGCTGTTGCCACGATGGAGGAATATTTATGAGCATTATCCACAAGGATTAACAATTAACAATATGTACCATGTCGTGCTGGATAATCTTCAGCATTATGCACGCAAATGGACGGAAGCCTATATGAATGGCTCGGTTCGTAATTATCTCGTTTACATTTTCTCATTCACGGTCGCGTTGCTGGTCTATGCCTTCTTCCGTTCAGGAGAAAATATAACCTGGAATCTGCAGGGCAATGCACCTTACTCATTCTATGAGGTGGTACTGCTAGTCACGCTCATCGGCGCTGCAGTTTCGATTCCTTTTGCCAAGAACAGATTGTCGGCAGTCATTATGACCGGAGCGGTTGGTTACCTCGTAACCCTGCTGTTTGTACTCTTCCGGGCGCCGGATCTGGCGTTGACACAGATGATTGTTGAGACGGTATCCGTTGCGTTGTTCCTGCTCTGCTTCTACCATCTGCCTGAGCTTCAACGTGGCAAATCAAGCCGCAGTTATCTCACGGTGAATATGATTGTAGCGATTGCAGTCGGAATCGTGATGACTTTTGTGGCACTGGCTGCAAGCGGAACAGCATCACTCGACAGCATTTCTACTTTCTTCCTTCAGGAAGCCTATGATTCGGCCGGTGGTAAAAATGTCGTGAACGTGTTATTGGTGGATTTCCGAGGCTTCGATACGTTATTGGAGATTATGGTGCTTGGGGTTGCTTCATTGTCCATCTACTCCATGATTAATCTGAACCTCGAAGCGAAGGATCTCGGAGCCCGCTTGAAGTTCCGTAAGAAGGACGAAAGTCAGGATTCCGAGCCCGATCTGGATGATGAAACAGACAATACGAAAAAATATGGTAACCGGGAACGCAGCTCATCCTCGTGGGATACTGTCCCCTTGCAGAGTAATGATGTATTGCTGCAAACGACCACCAAGGTCGTTGTGTTCATCATTCTGACGTTTGCCATGCATCTCTTCTTTGCAGGTCACCACAATCCGGGCGGAGGTTTCATCGGCGGCTTGGTAACAGCGGCAGCGCTCGTATTGATTGCCCTGGCATTCACTACTGATACAATACGCAAAGCGTTACCCGTTGACTTCCGTGTTCTCACAGGGATCGGATTGGGTATAGCGTTACTTACGGGTGCGGGTTCATTTATATTCGGAGTCCCGTTCCTAAGTCAAACCTTCGGCTATTTCGAACTTCCTTTGCTGGGAGAGACAGAACTCGCCACGGCCATGCTGTTTGATCTTGGCGTGTATCTCGCTGTCCTGGGTGTCACCATGACCATCATTCTACAGATCGGGGAGGATCGCTGATATGGAAATATTGATGTGTGTAGCCGTTGGCATTCTGTTTGCGGTTGCCGTCTTTTTAATCTTGTCGCGGAGCCTGCTCCGCATCGTACTTGGCATGTCCATACTAACCCATGGCGTGCATCTGCTCTTGATCACCATGTCACGTCTCAAAACTGGGGCACCACCACTGCTTGGGGAGATGGCTGAACGTTATGTCGATCCACTTCCTCAGGCTTTGATACTAACTTCAATTGTTATTAATTTTGGCCTCACTGCGTTCTTCTTTGTTCTCTCCTATCGTTCTTATCTGAAGTTAAAAACAGACGATATGGAAGAAGTAAGGGGGCGCCCATATGAATAATCTCGTCGTTCTGCCGATTCTGTTGCCTTTGATTACAGGTGTTCTGGCTCTGCTATTTTTCCGAAAAACAAATATCCAGCGGATCATTAGTGTCATTGGACTTTTGTTTACAGCAGCGGTGTCAACGATACTTATTACGCGGGTAGCACAGACTGGAGTTCTAACGCTTAATATGGGTGGGTGGGCACCTCCCTATGGTATTGTGCTTGTTGCGGATATGGTGTCGGCGCTACTTGTCGTAGCCGCTTCCATCATTGCACTGGCGTGTCTACTGTATGCTTTCCGCAGTGTGAACAAGGAGCGGGAAGAGCACCACTTCTATCCGTTCTTTCATTTCCTGATTGCGGGAGTTAATGGATCATTTCTAACCGGAGATTTGTTCAATTTGTTTGTCAGCTTTGAACTGATGCTCATCTCTTCCTATGCACTGATCGTATTGGGAGGTACGGAAAGACAATTACGTGAAACGATCAAATATGTCTTGATTAACATCGTTTCTTCAGCACTGTTTGTCGCTTCCATCGGCTTCCTCTACTCTATTACTGGCACATTGAACATGGCAGACTTGTCCGTAAAAATTGCTGAAGTGGGACAGAGCGGGGTCATTACCTTAATTGCCGTACTCTTCCTAATCGTATTTAGCATCAAGGCCGGACTGTTCCTGTTCTTCTGGCTGTCGGGCTCTTATGCGGCACCACCTGCTGTCGTCACTGCATTGTTCGCAGGATTGCTTACCAAAGTTGGCTTGTACGCAATTGTGCGAACATTCACACTGATCTTCTATCATGATCCTGATTTCTTCCATACACTGATCGGATGGATGGCTGGTGCAACGATGGTCCTTGGTGTCATTGGTGCGATCTCATACCGCGATGTGAACAAAATTCTCATTTACAACGTGGTCGCAGGTGTAGGTTTTGTCGCTTTTGGTATGGCTTCGGCCAGTCGTCCTGCACTGGAGGGGCTGCTCTTCTATATGCTGCATGATATGTTGATCAAAACATTGCTCTTCCTGCTCGGCGGTGCCTTGATCGCTGTTGCCGGAACATCAAAACTCGATAACATGGGTGGGCTAATCCATCGCTATCCGCTGCTCGGCTGGATGTTCTTCATTAGCGCACTTGCTTTGGCAGGTTTGCCGCCATTCAGTGGTTTTCCAGGGAAGTTGCTTCTCTTTGAAGGAGGCTTGCAGGCAGGCTTGTATGGTCTTACCGGCATTGCGGTGCTTTCGAGCTTGTTGATGTTATATTCGGTACTACGCATCTTCATACAAGCGTTCTGGGGCGAACCGCCTGCCGGGGTTACAAGGCGCCCTTACGCGGTGAACGGCCTGCTGATTCCTGCCGGAATTCTGTTTGTATTCATCATTGTAATGGGTGTGGGGGCTGAAGGCATGTTCCAATTGACCTCCCGCGCCGGCGATATTCTACTGCATCCCAATATTTATATTGATGCCGTATTGAAGGAGTAGATGTCTATGGCCTTTCAGATTGTACTGAATCTTATCATTGCTTTTGTATGGATGTTTCTGAACAATGCCTGGAATGGTGTTGGTTTTCTCATAGGTTACCTGCTTGGACTGCTTCTCATCGGGGGAATGCGCAGATTCTTCCCCCAGCGCTTCTATATTGTGCGGGTCTGGGCCATCTTCAAACTGATTACACTGCTGTTCAAGGAACTGGTGCGAGCCAGCATTGAGGTTATACGCCAGATTATCAAGCCCAAGCTCGATATAAGGCCCGGTATTTTTACGTATAAAACTCAATTGTCCTCGGATTGGGAGGTTACTCTGCTCTGCTTACTCATCTCATTGACACCAGGTTCTCTTCCGCTTGAGATCTCGGGTAATCAACGCAAACTGTTTATTCACGCACTGGATATCAAGGATGAACAGAAAATGAGAGATGATATCCAAAATACATTCGAAAAAGCAATTATGGAGGTGACGCGTTAATGTTATCCTCACTGTTGTTCATCTCATTGCTCATTCTCTCCTTAGCCATTCTGGGTTGCTTGTACAGGGTGCTGCGGGGACCATCCATGGCTGATCGGATCACGGCACTGGATACCATCGGTATCAATGTAATTGCCATCGTTGCCGTTCTGTCGATGATGCTGCAAACCCAAGCCTATCTGGATATCATCTTGCTGATTGGTATTCTGGCCTTTCTAAGTACAGTGGCATTTGCACGTTATATCGAACGGGGGGCGGTATTCAAAAATGATGGAGATCGTTAAAGTAACCACTGAAACCGCTATAGGTCTACTCGTACTGCTCGGTGCACTACTCAGTGCACTCAGTGCATTCGGTCTTATTCGTCTGCCTGATGTATATCTGAGAGCCCATGCCGCAACCAAAAGTATGACACTTGGAGTATTCTGTGTATTAAGCGCTACATTTTTCTACTTCTGGTACTTCGATAACTATATCAGTGCCCGCTTGTTGCTTGGTATCCTGTTTGTATTCATCACGGCTCCGGTGGCCGGACATCTGAACGGACGGGCCGCCTATCGCACAGATGTACCACTGTGGGAGCAGAGCGTGCAAGATGAATTGGAACCCTTGTTAAAAGGAAAAAAAGTGAACCATGAAGCCAAGGATATGATGGAGTAATCCCCAGCCTAGGCATAACGAATACCCCCAAGGGATCAACCGCTCATTTTGCGGTACGTCCTGGGGGTATTTTTTATTTTCATACACGGATCATATCAAACACTGATTATACAGACAGATTAAGTAGTATAGTCAGAAACCATTCAGTCCCTGTCTTCTCAGATCCGCAGCCACAATACGTGCAAGCTCAGCAGCCCCTTGACGATTCGGATGCAGACTATCCCCCGTCATATATAGACCAAGTGTTGCCGCTGGACCAATGGACGTGAAATAGGCAGAACTGAGCTTATTCAGTTCAACCAGGGTGACTCCCTCTTCCTGAGCTAGTGCACGGGTGGATTGATTGTACCAGCGGTTCTCCGCTTGATGCACATTGGCTGAATTAAAGTCCGTTGCCCGGCCTTGAGGCGTAGAGAGAATGACCGTTGCTCCTTTGTTCTTTGCCTGACGCACCATATCCCGCATAATCTCCTTGAACTGCGCCTCTGTTGTATTGTTCTTGGCATTGGTGTCGTTAATTCCGAATTGCAAAATAAAATAATCTCCCGGCTTGATATACTTGAGAATCGCTTCCATCTGACCATCATCGCGGAATCCTCTCGCAAACTGACCACTTGCCGCCATATTGCGAACCTGGAAGGTGGAATTGTTCACATAGGACGGAAACAACTGTCCCCAACCTCCTTGTACACTGCTACCCAGTGGATAGTAATTACAGACTGTTGAATCCCCACCAATGTAGATTGTGCGGTTGGTAACGGTCTGATTGGATAACTTCCGGATTTCGAGTGCACTAAGTGTGAAGGCGGTGCCTGTCTTTCCTTCCGTAACCAGCAGGTTTAATTGCCCGTCAGTCACCGGAATTTGAAATTGGTCCGTTGCCCCATTGCCTGTCATATTGATGATCTGGTATACACCTTCTGCCGCTACACTCGCTCTGGCTGTATTGCCCAGGACCACTTTAACTTCATATAGTCCATTGGACAGATTCACATTGAAGGTATTGGTGCTCTTAGTCCCGTAAGTCAGAAACTGGACAGCGTCGCTCATCACTCCGCTTCCTGAGGCAGACACATTCCTCATCTGTGCAGGTGTGTTGAAGCCATAACCTTTCGTAGATGTATAGGCATCTCCTGCGGACACACCTGTGTAACCGCTCTCAACAACACCCGAACCAAAATCAAATCTGTAATTGTCCGTTGCCGCTTCGGCGACTTGCCCTCCACTGCTTCCTAGACCGATGCCCATTGTACTTGCAAACAGAACAAGACATAGCAAAAACTTTACCGATGTTGACCATTTCATCACTGAATTCTCCTCTCGAATATACTACGAAGACAGAATAACCTTCCAATCGCTGTTATCCCCAGATTTTTCGATTCCCTTTTCTCAAGGGAAAATCCGGTGATAGCGTATGCTTCCGAAGTAGCTTTCTTGCAGAAAGCTTGTAGCTTCGCTTTTTCAGTTTTTTTAAGCCTCAGCTTCACAGAACTTGATCAAGCCAGTCATAAGCCTTCGCTCCGCTAATCTCATGTCCACCTGTAAAGAAATCCGCATCCAGTGATTCTGATGCTCCCGCCTGCTCATATATGTGTGTCAAACGGGCATACGCCTCTCTCGCTGCATGGATGGGGAACACCTGATCATCACTTCCAGCTTCAATAAAAAGTGGCCTAGGCACAATCAGGCCGATGAGATCCGGCAACTCCGCTTCACGCAGGATACCTGGCACATAGTTGTCCAGACAATGGTTCCGATCCAATATGCTGCCCTGGAATGTATTTGCATAACCACTTACTACAGCTGCACGGAACCGTTCATCCAACGCCGCTGTAAATGCGGTCACCAGCCCACCGCCCGAGATACCCATGCTTCCAATTCGCTCGGAATCCACTTCAGGTCGTGTCGATATATAATCCAGTACTCGTGTTGTTTCATACACCCTATGACCGGCGAGGGTCTTCCCCACCATGAGCAGATGCGCAGCAATCTTTGTACAGGAACTTACCCCTGGTGGCGCATCGCGGTCCTCTTCTAGTCTTCGATCACCAAATCCGAGCAGCTCTGGAGCCGCAACCACATAACCACGCTTCACAAGAGCTACTGCAAAGTCCTTGTGTAATCCGGGCTCTCCTGTCCGTGGCGACCCATCCGGTTCCATGCCCGATATCTCTCGGCTACCGTAGCCATGCCCATGACAAGCAATGATAGCAGGTCTCTTGTTTTCGATAATGCTTCCATCACCTGGAATTAATAAATATACAGGCATACGAAGTCCTGCATAGGTCGTGATTTCAATCCGCTCCCGAATATATCCGTCACATCTAATGCGCTCCAGTAAGACAGGATTCATTGCGGCCGCCATCGTGGGAAAACCGCCCAACCGTTCTTTGACACGTGTACGTAACTGACTGCGCCATAACTCCAGGGGTTGATCTGCGTGATACGCGGAACGACCACGGAGATTCGTTTGTTGTTGTAGATAGGCTTCAATATCAGACATGGGCCTGTGTCCCTCCTGTTTTTCATAGGTTAACGTAGATAAAAGACTGTTATATGGAATTAATCCCATCCATTATAGAACATCTAAGTCAGCCATGAATTGAACATGTTTGCCTGTTTTGAATAGAATCACACGATTTCTAGCCAAAAAGGATATCTCCAACCTGAAGACAGGTTACGGAAATACCCTTCATTTCATCTGACCTGGCAGCCACCAGTTCCACCCGCCCATTAATTTCATCAATGCAGGTACCAGTATTAGCCGGATCAACGTAACGTCAATCAACACCGCTGCCGTGATTCCGATCCCTAACTGCCTCACACCTGCGACTTCGGCAAAAGCAAACGGCACGGTCACCGCAAGCAGTATTGCCGCGGCGGAGGTAACCAGACGACCCGTAGAAGCCAATCCCTGTTGGACAGCCACATCACTGTTTCCGGTTCGTCTATACACCTCCTGAATACGGCTCAGCATAAACACACCATAATCCATGGATATGCCAAAGACCAATCCTGCAATAAATACAGGAATCATAATGGCAATGGCTGACGGCTCCATACCTAGATGTCCTTCATTGAACACCCACACCAATATGCCAAATGAAGCGGCTAAGCTGAGAAGATTCATCAGAATTGCCTTGATTGGAATAAGCATCGATCGGAATGCCGCCAGTAACACAAGATAATTGGTGACCACTACAAATACCAGCACTTTGGGCAGTTGACTTGTGACTTCCTGCATTATTTCATACTGCTTGGCAGCTTCCCCACCATAACGTAGTTTTACGTTGTTGGAACCAAGCGTATAATCGCTATTCCTCATTCGTTCCAGCCAATCTGCGACCTGCTCCGACCCGGGCTCCCCGTGTACGGTGGCTACCAATCGTATGGAATGATCAGAGACAGTTGAACGCAGCCATGCCGTCCTTGTTGACTCCTTGCCTTCTATGGAAGGAGTGAGCGACGACGGCGGAATTCGAAAGAGGCTTTGCGCGCCATTTTGATTCGGCTGTAATAGACCCCATGGTGAAACAATGCTCAATACGTCTGAGTCCTGCAGTAATTGACGGGCTTTGTTGTGGGCCATCTGCCAGTGTAAGTCAGTCAACAGTTCCTGTTGTCCGCCAATCACGATCTCGATGGTGGAGGTATTTTTTTGACCAAAATCATGTTGCAACTGCTCTGCTGCCTGACGGGACTCCATTCTCTCTGGCAGTGATGAGGCATCCGGAACGGACAGTTCCAGTCTGGTGACTGGATAAACACACAGGAGCAGCACAACCGTACCTCCAATGGCCATACTGACTGGTCGTTTCATGACCATTGCTGACCATCTATGCCAGACCGAGCGTCTGGGTAACGAATGGACTAACTTTCGCTTGAAGACCCGATCCGCAGACAGTGACAGTAGAGCTGGCAGCAGCGTAACATTTAACAATAGCGATAGGAGCAGAACAATAATGGCCCCCAAGGAGACACTCAGAAACATTGGCAGTCTGATCCAGAGCAAACCCAGCAGCCCAAGGAGCACACAAGCTGCCGAGAATAACACTGCTCTGCCTGCTGTACGCAATGTTCGCTGAAGAATCTCGCTCCGCAAAACCTCGCTTTGCATATCCAGGCTGCTGCCCGTAACGTTAGCTTTGCCTTCATCTTCGTAGACCCGCTGAAGTTCTTCCCTGTACCTGCTCAGGATGATCAGGGCAAAGTCTATACTGAGTGCCATGCCCACCATGGGAATCACATTAATGATAAAATTGGACAATTCCAGATGATAACCAAGGAGTGACGTGACTCCCATAGCGGTAATCACAGCACTGATGCCCATCATAACAGCAATCAACGCGGCATATAGCCCCCTGAATGCAAAACACAAAACGATCAGGGCAATCGGCAGGCCGACCATTTCTGCACGTTCCAGATCACGAAAGCTCAGATGATTTACATCCTGCTGCACGACTGCCTTTCCCGTCAATTGCACCGTACCTGGACCGTCTGTTGCCAACACGGCACGCAACTGCTCCAGTGGGGGACCCATCTGATGCGCGGGCACATCCATTTTCACAAGAGCATATGCCCTTTGGTCTTGCATCGTCACTCTTTCGCTAACATCCAAAGGGGACGTGATAGAGGTTACCGCAGGCAATACTTGAACCTGTGTCAATTGATCCTTGATCCACTGCCGGAACTGTAACGGCGAGGTATTTTCCTTTTTCTCAAAAACCAGAATAACCGGATCAGTAGGAGAACCGAATTCGTCCTCCAGAACAGCATCAACTGCTTGCGCATCCCCGTGAACCCGTTTTAATCCGTGATCCTGAACTATGTCAGGTAACTTCCACGCCCAGACCGCTGACATCCCGATGATAAATACCCAGCAGAGAATAATGAACCTCGGATATCGGCTGATGAAGGCAGCAAGTCTGCGATAACCCATACCTAAGCTCCTCTGCGATCAGATTAGTCATTCGATTATGTTCATCGGTAAGATCTAAGCACAATCATTCACTTGCCGTGCATATCTCCTTCACTCGGGTTCGCGAACTATTGGATGCCATGATTCACAGGTGTTCTGTTTGCTATGGGGGCAGGGATGTATGTAAAAGGAAGTAACTCTGCTGTCAGTCCCGGGCCAAAGGCCAGCGCTATCCCACTGGAATGCTCTTCCTTCTGTCTGTAATCCTCGCGGATGGCTTGAAGAACAAAAAGAATCGTCACGGACGACAGGTTGCCATAATCCCGCAGGATGTTTCGGCTGTAGGAGACCTGCTCATCTGTCAACTGATACAGCTTCTGCACGGCATCCACGATGCCTCTGCCTCCCGGATGGATCGCCCATATTTCCGGTAAAGCTCTCCCCTCCAGCAACCGTTCTACCTCTGGACCGAGATGTAAACCAAGCAGCTTCGGAATCTGTGGTGACAGGTAGAGATCAAAGCCTGTATTGCCCACTTCCCAGATCATTTCTTCTGCACAATCCGGGAGGAGCGTTGAGTGCCCACGACCCAGTCGAAAACATTCATTGCGTTCTGTTCCGGACGCACCAATAACACAGGCAGAGGCGCCGTCTCCGAAGAACGATGCGGCATACAGGTCGTCCCGTTTGGCAGATGGCTGAAAGTGAAGTGTACATAGTTCCACACACACGATAAGAACCGTAGCCTTCTGATCTGCCGTTACAATGGAATTCGCCAGTTGGATCGCCTTCAGACCGGCTGCACATCCTTGAAACACCAGTGGAATCCGGTTGATCTGCGGTGACAGGTCAAGCTGTTGGATCAGCCGAACATCAAGTCCGGGCAGGAATTGCCCCGTGCAACTCACCGTAATGAGATGTGTAAGTTCCGTAGAGAATACGTCTGCATCCTGAAGAGCCTGTCCTGCCGCCTCGAGACCAAGTGGAACAGCAGCAGCTTTGTATTTGCCCATACGTTCGGATGTAGTCGGAACCTCGTCCGCATTGGTAAAGGGTAAATATCGGCAAGAATCAACAGGCTCAAGCAGATTCGGTTCACATGTATACCGAGTCTCCACACCGCACTGATTAAAGATTCGTTTGGCCCACCTTCTCGCATCTGGCTCATGTTCCAGCGCTTGCGCGAGACGGGCAGACACATCCTTTTGCTCAATACGGTGGGCAGGCCACGCCGTTCCTATTCCCATAATACTTGCCCCAGTAGTTGCCTCAAGCTGGTTCATCGGCTTAACCCCCTTATAGTACGTGTTCAAAAGTAGGCTTTTTAAACAACCTATATATAAAATAGGTTCATATGACATGTGTGCAGGATATAGTACAAGTCTATTCACTACCTGTCCTGTTTATGTTCATATTAACAAGCAAAGGCGAACAACATATGCGAGTTTCGCACGTGCTGTCCGCCTTTGCTACCGGATTAAACCCGTTCCTATATTACATATTGGATCTGTCAGAACTACTCAGGCCGAATTATAGTAAATCTCTCCCCAAGTTTGGCATAATCATTACCCGCCAGTCGACTGACTGGTTTCAAATGATCCATGAGGATATAGCCTTTGTCTGGATTATAGACTTGTTCGCTGAAATGATACTGCACAATGCGTACCAGTAGCAGGTCACTAACCGGTTTTCCCTCATCGTTCGTGATGGGAATGTGCTGATACAGCTCACACTCCATCCGAATAAGTGCTTCTTTTATTCCTGGGATGGTGACCTTTGTACTTGGCACTGTAGTCAGTTTCGTCCGCTCAAGCTCACTTTCGTGGGGTTCCAGGATAGCTGCTGTCTCATTCACTTCTGTTATGATTGCTTCATCACATATATGCACGACCAGTTCTTGATGAGCAAGCACATTACGTGCAGTATCTTTCATGTTACCGTCTTTACGTGCAATGGATATGGATAACAGCGGTGGGTCCGAACTAACCACATTAAAGAAACTAAAAGGCGCTGCATTGATCACACCATGCTCATCTGAACGTGTCGTCACAAAAGCTATTGGACGCGGCACCACCGAACCACTCATCAGTTTATAGTTGTCTCTTCCCGTTATTTCACGTGGATCCAATGTATACATATGTAATATCTCCTTCCCTGCCACAAAGTATATGACCACTCTACTTCATGACAATACAATAAACTAACTTCTTTATTATATATCCTAAAATGCTGTATTAACAAAAAAACTCCCTGGTGTCCATTGCACCAAGGAGTTCAAACATGTTATACATTTGACCATTTCTTATTTAGCAATGCTCTTTTGAATGTCTTCCATAATTTGAAGGTTCGCTTGAACACCACTATACAGCCAGCTGCTGGAACGGGTAAACTCGAACAGATTACCATTTTTCACAGCCGGGATACTTTGCCATACCGGATCTTTCAGTGCTTCTGACCCTGTACCTTCATCACTATTCACAAAGAACAAGTAGTCTACATCCATTTCAGCCAGCTTCTCCATAGAGATGGAAGACCAGTTACCTGTCGCATTGGCAGAGATTTCTTTTACAACTTCAGGCTCTACAAGTCCCAGTTCTTTGTACATTACTTCTCCACTCGATACATTGTCACTTACGATGAAGAACTTGCCGCTAACCAACCAAATCGCCGCTGCCGATTTCGTTCCCCCTGTAACGGTGTTGATCTTTTCCTTGATTTCTGTAGCTTTAACTTCGTAATCATCCAGCGCTTTTTGAGCTTCCGCACTCTTATTCAAAATTTCACCGATTTTCAGCTGCGTTTTGCGCCAGTCGCTATTGATCTCATCACCGAGTACGTACGTCGGTGCAATCTTACTGTACTGTTCGTACTTCTCACCTTCAACTACACTTTCGGAACCGATAATAATCAGATCCGGATTAAAACTTGTTACCGCTTCAAAAGGCAGATCGAAAGCAATCGTGGGGATACCATTCAGATCTTTTTGTAAATATTCCTGAATTCCGTTGGCTACGGACCATTGGGCAACTGGCTTAACACCTAGTGTTACCAGATTGTCTTCCAGATAAGAAGCGATAATGCGCTCCGGATTTGCGGGAATTGTTACTTCGTGTCCCATTGCATCTGTTAATGTGCGCTCTGTAGCGGCTTCTGTTTGCGTCTCTGCCTCCGTTGTTGTATCGTTCTCTCCTGCTGCTCCGTTCTCTGCAGGCTTCGCTCCACACGCGGCCAACCAGATGGACATGACCATCACCGTAATTAGAAGCATGATCATCTTTCTATTTCTCTTAAACACTGTATTAACCCCTTTCAATATGAACACCTCATTAGGCGTCATTATGACAGATATCTACGTTCAAAAATATTGATACTATTATTGATACATATAATATCCGTATGTACATTTGTCCGATTCCATTGACAATGATAATTGTTATCAGTTCAGTTGTCAATTCGATTATATTCTGCGCTATACAGCTGAACTAAAATTTATTTACACTGACACTACGATGATAGAACAACCTTCCAATCGCTGTTGTCCCCAGATTTTATAGATTCCTCTTTCTCTAAAGGGAAAAAATCCGGGGATAGCGTATGCTTCCGATGCAGCTTCCTTTCAGAAAGCTTTTAGGCGACCGCTTCGCTTTTTTTCAGGTATTTTCTATCCTCTCCGTTTGGTGTAAATGATTAGTTCAACTATATAGATCATATAAAATCTTCTTGGTGGCACTCACATATAGGCGGATGCCGCCATATGCTGAATGCAGAATACGACGACAGGAAGGATGTTCTGTACATGTATTACGAATATAACCCTTATCTAAGTTATGGAGAAGACCGTTCATTTCAATTACCTCCATTGTTCCCAGGAGGTGGCGGCACACCAAGTGGTCCGACGTTTCCTGGTATACCTGGCGGTCAAGGCTCCTATCCTCCCTACATTCCAGGCGGAGGGCCCGGTCCATATATCCCCGGAAGCATTCCAGGTACAATCCCAGGTACAGCACCGGGCGTACCTGCGCAACTGACTCAAGGCAATCTGCCCACCCTGCTTAGTGCCTATCCTCGTCCGGTAGGTCAGCCTCCGGCAGAAATGCTTTTTCTGTATAACCTGATCAAAAGCAGCCCGGGTCTGCTCCCGCTCTTCATCCAGCAACAGCCGCAAAGTCTCACTCAAGCGGTGCAATTTGCACAGACTGGTGCAGCGGCACCACGAGAGAACGAAGAACGTGCACTGCCCAACTTTTGCTACAACCGATGGTCCCTTGTCTTCACATACAATGATGTCTACCTGATGTGGCCTGCGATTAATCTGTTTGGTTTTGTGGTGGGGTACTTCTATCCATTCCTCACGCCAGGTATACTGTCCAATACACAAATTTTGTTTGCGCTCTGCTAAACCTGTCCTTACCTACAGCAAGAGCCCCACTTGGAAGCATAATTCCTTCCAAGTGAGGCTCTTGTTCGTTCTTTTATCCAGATGTACCTTTACATTACTAAGACTCCACAAACGCAAGGTGTACAGAATCAGTACCTTTAACCCAACACTTAATCATTCTGGCGCTTCCTGCCTCTACTGACCATTAGGAAATAAATCACCAAGGCACCAAGATCCGCACACGCGATAACGATTCCCATTGGCACAGCTGTGCCTTCTCCCCCGAGACCTACGAGGGGAGCAACAATACCTCCGAACAGGAACGTCATCACACCAATAAGCGCAGACGCACTGCCTGCCGATTTCTCCTGATTAGCCATCGCCAAGGCAAAGGACGCGGTATTGACCAACCCAACACTGGATACCACCAGAAATAAAGGAATCAGTACAGAAATTAGATTACCTCCAGCCAGAATGGCGATGAGCAGTGAAGTTCCTCCGAGCGCCGCGGTTAGCAGCCCCGCAATTAACAGCCGGGTTTCAGATACCTTACCTGCAAGTCTGCCGGCAATCTGACTGGCCAGAATAATTCCCAGCCCGTTTATGGCGAAGCACACACTAAACATTTGCGGGGATACCCCGTATATCTTCTGAAGCACAAACGGCGAACCGGATATGTACGCAAACATGCCAGCAGCTACAAACCCTTGGGTTAACGCATAACCCATAAACTGACGATCCCCTGCGATTTGGCGAAACGTAATTAATGTCTGCTTCAATCCCCCGCTTGATCTGCGGTTGGAAGGCAATGTCTCTCCAAGACCAAAAATGACAGCCAACAACGTCAGTATACCGATGAGGCTAAGCAAAATAAATACGCCGCGCCACGACGTATACGTCAACAATTGTCCACCAATGATTGGTGCAGCAATCGGGGCTACGCCGTTAATCAGCATTAACAGGGAGAAGAACCGTGTCAGTTCCGGGCCCGAATATACGTCTCTGACGATTGCGCGCGAGATGACGATCCCTGCCGCTCCGGCTACCCCCTGAATGAACCGCAGCACAACAAAAGAGCCCATCGTCGGGCTGACCAGGCAAAGTATGGAGGCGATAGTATAGAGCACAAGCCCTGCAATGAGCGGTGTTCGCCGACCACGTACATCACTTAGAGGTCCGGCAAGCAACTGTCCAACCGCAAGTCCAATCATACACGCCGTCAGACTGAGTTGAGCATACGAAGTAGATGAACCAAACTCATCAGCCAGCGTGGGCAATGCGGGTAAATACATATCCAGGGACAACGGCCCAAAGGCCGACAGTGTCCCCAGAATTAAAGCCATCCGTACACGAGATGTGGAGTTTGTGTTCAATGAAGCTGTTGTACTTTTCATCAAATACTACTCCCCGCTACCCAACAGCTTGAGCAAATTGGACGGCAGTGTGAACTGCTGATTGTTAATAATAATACGGCGCAGTTCTTCTTCATCCCGCTCATTATCGGCGTCCTTAATCTCCTGAATTTCCCGGTGAAGTCGCTCCATCTGTTGATCCAGCGCATTTGCCGAATCTGCCGCACTCTTTAACTCTCTCGTCAAATGCTCGGGAACATCCTTATTGTATTTATAAAAAATCTTATGCTCCAGACTCGCCCAGAAATCCATCGCTATTGTACGGATCTGGATCTCCACACATGCTCGTTCCTCACCATTGGACATGTACACAGGCACTTCCACCAGAAGGTGAAGGCTTTGGTAGCCGTTTGGCTTTGGATTCTCGATGTAGTCTTTGACCTCCAGTACACGCAGATCACTCTGGTTGCACAGCATATCCTTAATTCGATAGATATCCGAGATAAAGGAACATGTAATCCGTACCCCGGCGATATCCTTGATATTTTGCTTGATGCTCTCAAATGTTAACTCATGATTTTTGCGGAACATCTTGTTCATAATGCTCTCAGGAGATTTCAGTCTGGACTTTGTATGCTCAATTGGACTGTAATCATGCAAAGACTGGAATTCTTCCTTCAGGACTTCAATCTTGGTCTCCATTTGATCCAGAGCAAATTTATAGATCATCATAAATCTGGTAATTTCATATTTGAATTTCTTGAATTGATCAATTGGATGTGGAGCGTTCATCATGGCTTTCTCCCTTTCTTTCTGCACACTAAAATTAGTTTTATGAATATGAGAACAAGCGGTCAATCCACAGGTCTCCTGAACCATTATAAATCATATGGAGCCAATAAACGAATTTCTCACATTTGGGCTGGTGATTCAGCCTGGAAGGTATGGGAACTTATTTTACGCGCATGATATAGAAGCATCCCTGTCATTTGGCACGCAAATATTAATAAAAGAGGTGGATTTTACTGCTCTATCAAGTGACGTATTCATCCGATACACTTCGAGTTAAAGCTTATTTATACCTGCCACAAGGTTGTTCATTACCTGATATCACGACATATGAAACTTCTCATCCCGGCTCTGTCTCCTCTTCCTTCCCAGGCTTCGCTTCCATACATAAGTCTCTACATCTTCATCTGCAACCGCTCGCCAGCCATTACCCTGCTGCAACAATACATGATACGGATAACTTACCGGAACAGTGGCCGGTTTTGATCTATTGCCGCGGCGGACTTGGCAGCTATGGCGGGGTAAATACCGTTTGGCTTGAGCAATTTGTACATAAAGGTTATATCGTGTTCGCCCCATCCTATCGTGGCAACGAAGGAGGTGAGGGCCGTGACGAGTATGGCGGGAAAGATGCCGAAGATGTGCATGCCGCTTACCGGTTGATACAGCGTTTACCCTTTGTCGACCCAACTCGGATATCGTTAATGGGGTTCTCCCGTGGAGCCATTAATGCTGTACATACCGCAACTGCCTACAATGAGGGACCGGACAAAGTACATAAGTTAATTCTTTGGAGCGGTGTCGCCGATGTGGAACGCACTTACCAAGAGCGAACCGACCTGAGGCGCACATTGAAACGGGTGCTGGGAGGTTCCCCACGCGCAGTTCCGGAAGCTTATCTCGCCCGCTCTCCCTTGTCAAAAGCAAACAAATTATCTTGTCCCGTGCTAATCATGCATGGTACATCAGATACACAGGTGAATTACAGTCACGGAACCCGAATGTATCACTGGCTTAAGCGCCGAGGTGCAGACGTCACATTTCACGCTTATGGCGGGCAGGATCATCATTTTCACGAGAAAATACATGAGTCAGCGGTGAACAATATGTTTGATTGGCTCGCTGCACCTTAAGTCTTTCACTATGAATTTTATTTTGAAGAATCATGCGTTATGGCTGTATACTGGAGGGGCTACGTTTTTCTGAAAGGACGGATAGAATGAATCAAAGCACCCTCCAAAAATACGCCATGCTGCTTCTCTGCATGACTGCCGGAATGGTGGATCTGATCGGATATCTGGGACTCGGGCATGTGCTTACAGCCAATATGACGGGAAATATTGTTTTATTGGGTATTGCCATTGCCCGTGCTCAGGAATTTGTTGTGCTGCGGTCATTGCTTGCTCTCGTTGGTTTTATTGCTGGCAATGCCATTGCAGCACATATGGTTGGACCTGTGCAGACCAAAAATGGCTGGTCTTCCGGGGTCACAGCCGTGTTCACTGTTGAAAGCATATTACTCCTGCTGTTCGCGATCACCATGATTAGTCCATTTTCAGAGCAACTGTCTTATCTGTTAATTGTCATCCTAGCCGTTGCAATGGGGATGCAAACAACTGCGGCACGCCGAATTGGAATCGCTGGCATCTCAACAACCGTGCTCACCAATAATTTGGCTGCTGTGGTTGAGGATACCGTAAGCATTCTCAAAAAGCTGCGACACGCCAATATCCGATCGTTAGCCAAAGCCTTGTCCATAGACGCCTACCTTCGTGCAGGTGCTGTTGTCATCTATTTGATCGGCGTCATTGCAGCCGCATTGTTATTCCACCGTTTGCCCATGATTGCAGTCTGGATTCCTGTCCTGATCATTGGCGGCGTAACCCTATACGCCCGATTACATGCATGGGGAACTTCACAACAAAGCGAAAGTTAATAGTTGGAGAAGCAACCTATTCATTTTCAAGAGACTGTTCAAAAATCCACTTTAGGATACTGATAACTGGTCTTTTTGAACATGGACTTTAAGTTATTTTAAGTATAATCACGCTATTTATTTCATCAAAGCAGCTTCTTGGCGGATCAGCTTGACCAGATGTTGTGCAGCAGGCGACAACACTTCCCCTGCTCGTGTACATACGGCAACCGTATTTCTCAGCTGCACACCTCGAACGAACACACGTGCCAGCTTGCCTTGCTGCACATCTTCCTTCACAACCAAAGAAGATATAAAGTTGGCTCCATAACCTGCCTTCACCGCACTAATCGTTTCATTCAGCCCGTTGAACTGAAGCGCAATGCGGGGAGCGGCCAGGTTATTTGTTGTGCATAGGGAAACGAGTCGCTCACGTGTGGCACTTCCTTCTTCACGCATGATGAACGGCTCTGCCACCATCTCATGCAGCTCGATTTCTTTGCCTGCATACGGATGGTCAGGGTGCACAACAAACCACATCTCATCGTCAAACAATTCGTCCCATTGGACACCCGCATGTGTAATGCCACTTCCACCATACACTGCAATCTCTGCCTCATAACGAAGTAACTGGTCAAAAGCCATCCGGGTGTTGGTTGTGCTCACAACAATCTCCACATCCTCGTGCATTTGCTTAAACCGCGCAATCCAGCCCGGCAACAGAAAATTTGAAGGCAAGTAGGTTGCGGTAAGACGGATTAGTCCTTTCTTGCCCTCCCGAAAATCCTGCACAAAATTCTCGACATCCTGCTCCAGCATAAACAGGCGTTCCGCATAACCGGTTAACTGTACCCCCGCATCCGTAAGCACCAGTCTTCTTCCCTCCGAAACAAAAAGCTGGATTCCCAATTCACGTTCAAACTTCTTCACCTGGGAAGATACCGCAGGTTGACTAATATTTAGTTCCTCTGCGGCACGAGTGACCCCGCCATATCTCACGATGGCATGAAATAATCGTAATCCATGCAGATTCATGTGTTACACCTCTTCCACGTCAAATACATAATCTAAAGTTATATTAACATACATAATATATATTTTATTTATATATCCAATCCAGCTATAGTTGAATTATGAAATCCAATACACGAAACAAAGAAAGGAACATATGAAGATGAAAAATATTAATACGCCCGACCTACAGCATACCTGGAGTCAAGTCGACGACTACATGAACGATCTGCTGATTCCATCCGATTCCCTGCTGGAACATACACTGCAAAGCAATGCCGAAGCTGGACTCCCGGCTCATGACGTAACACCAAATCAAGGAAAGTTACTTCAACTCCTGCTGCAAATCCAAGGCGCATCCCGTGTACTTGAAATCGGCACATTGGGTGGGTACAGTACCATCTGGATGGCAAGAGCACTGCCTGAACACGGACGCATCGTCTCACTGGAATCCGAACCACACCATGCGGACTTGGCGCGAGCCAATCTCACACGAGCAGGACTGATGCACAAGGTTGACCTGAGAGTTGGTCCTGCCCTAACCACCCTTCCCGATGTTCAGGAAGAATACAGGGAACCGTTTGATATGATCTTCATCGATGCTGACAAACCGAGTAATCCCGATTATCTGAGATGGGCCCTGCGACTGACTCGGCCGGGGAGTCTTATTATTGGTGATAATATCGTCAGGGACGGTGAAGTGATCCGCACAGACAGCACAGACCCCAGAGTTCAGGGCGTTCGATCATTCCTGCAGTTGATCGCGGATCACCCTCGACTTGAAGCTACAGCACTGCAAACGGTCGGTAGCAAAGGTTACGATGGATTCGTCATTGCTCGTGTGATTGATGCCCCTGAACCAAAATAAACAGTGGTCAATTCTTCCGCAAATCCCCCTTTCCTGTTAAACTGGAATCACTGCACAGGCAGACTGGGGGGAACCACTTGAGAGTTTTACAACATATTCATGATGAAATTCGCGGCTGGTCCCGCAATATTCAACTGTTTTTCCTGGCTAGCATTCTGTATCAGATCGGAAATGGCATGTTCTCTGTCTTGTACAATCTGTACATTCAGGGTCTGGGCTATAATGATACAATGAACGGCCAGATTGTAAGTATTCAATCACTCGCAACAGCCATTATGTTTGTTCCTATCGGTCTATGCGGTGATCTGTTCAGCCGCAAGCGATTACTCATTACCGGGGCGTTATTCAGCGGAATCTTTCTGATCGGACGCTCCTTCGATTATTCGGCTACAGGACTGATCTGGTTCGCGGTATTCTCTGGCCTTTTCGCTGGGGTGTTCCAAGTACTGGCCATTCCTTATCTGGCGGAAAACGTCAAGAAAAGCCAGCGGCTGAAAATGTTCAGTTATTATTCATCCCTTGTGCTCGCTTCCCAGGTGCTTGGTAGCCTGGGTGGCGGCGTATTCGCAGATTTGTTACATACGGCAGGACTCGCCAAAGTAACCGGATTGCAGACGGTTTTATTTGTCGGTGGTGCAGCAACACTGGCTGCATTTATTCCACTGTTATTTGTAACCGAAGGCAAGGCTGCTCCGCAGACAACAATTCCGGCGCAACCCGTTCTTCAACCCAATGCGGATCTAAAAGAAAGTTCAACAAATAACCCAAGCAACGACGATTCGATCACCAAGAAAAAAGATTCCCGACTGATTGGTCAGTTTATAGTGACTCAGTTGTTAATTGGATTAGGTTCTGGACTGGTTGTACCGTATCTGAATCTGTATTTCACCAATCGGTTCTCGGTTTCTCTGAGCGGTATGAGCTTACTGATTGCACTTGGTCAGATTATGACGATTGTATCCATGCTGATTGGTCCTACCCTGGCGGCAAAGGTCGGAAGCGTAAGAGCCGTTGTCATTTTCCAGGTCATGTCGCTGCCCTTCCTTCTATTAACAGGCTTCACCAATCTGTTGTTCATTGCTTCGCTCAGTTTCTTATTCAGACAAGCATTGATGAACGCAGCCAATCCCATTCATTCAGCCATACTGGTGGATCGGATCTCTGACAAACGCCGCGGCATTGCCAATTCACTGATGCAGACCTCGTTCATGATTGGTTGGGCTACCATGGGACCTGTCCAATCCTATCTGGTCACCACGTACGGAACGTATTGGGGTTATGCAATCACATTCAGCATCACAGGCTGTCTATACGTTATTTCATCACTGATGTACTTTGTAATGTTCAGAGAACCCAAACCTTCCGCTACGGCTCTCGCAGGATCTTAATGAGTTGAACAGAAGTAGCCTGGTTGTTCCGCAGATAACGCAACGTATCTCATCATCAGGAGTGATCACACATGAACATGAATCTTTCATTAAACCTGAATGTATACCTGAATCTCATACCACCTCATTCAACCGGTAGGCTAAACGGATGGAACTGATGCATAAGCTCGGTTCCCACGTTGTCTTTCGGTTTTTTCTTAGTCTGGGTGTCTCTGTTCTTGGCGGATTGCTGTTCACAGTCATTCATACACCGATCCCGTGGTTGCTCGGGCCAATGGTATTTATGCTGCTTGGTTCCCAAGTTGCCAAATGGCCGCTTATGTGGCCTGCCTCCATCCGGGACTATGGCATTCTCATTGTTGGTTATTCGATTGGACTCACCTTAACAGAAGAGGCACTGCACGGCATTTTGCAACAACTTCCCATGATGCTTCTGATGACCTTGTTGTTAATCGGATTGTGTGTCCTTACAGCCTACATCGCTTCGAAGGTAACCGACTTTGACTTTCCCTCCCTGCTGGTTGGCAGCATTCCAGGAGGACTATCCCAGATGGTGTCCCTTGCAGAAGAGATGAAATCCATCAATCTGACGCTGGTTACTTTTTTGCAGGTGACTCGGCTGATCATGATTGTCTTCTGTGTTCCGTTCCTGCTATTCAGTCCTTGGATTGGAGGTACTGCAGGTGGTGGAACAGATCAGCCTTTCATTGACGTAGCAACATGGGGTACCCTTTTCCCTGAGATTCTTCTCTATGCTCCGCTCTGTGTAGCGGGTGCATGGGTTGCACGCAAACTCCGATTTCCGACGGCCTTTATGTTGGGTCCCATGATTGTCATGTGTGTCGTTCAATTAAGCACAACGCTGCACACACCCAGTCTGCCAACCTCCCTCTTAAACGTATCGCAATTGATGATTGGCAGTCACGTTGGACTGATGCTCAAGCCGGAACAGTTGCAACGCAAGACACAGACAGTCACGCTAGCGGTGATGAGTAGTGTACTGCTCATTGTTGGTGCACTTGGATTAAGTTATCTGTTAATGAATGTGTTCTCCCTCTCTGCGGCAACCTCACTACTCAGTATGGCCCCTGGCGGGATGGATCAGATGAGTATCATGGCACATGAAGTGAATGCCGATCTTTCGGTTGTATCCGGGTATCAATTGTTTCGGATTCTGTTTATTTTCTTCATCGTCTCTTCCGTACTAAAGATGATTCTTGTAAATATGCTAAAGGGAAAGAAAGCTAAGCCCTATCTTTAATGATCATATCTTGTCTGATCCCATGCCAAAGAGAGTATCCATTTGATGTCACATCCTGCGGATACTCTCTTATATTTGTACAGACTCTACTTTAGCATTTGGCCTCATTCAATTTTAAGCATAATGACTACTTATGAATATATTCGGTTGTACATCCAGCCCACAATGCCTACCGTAACCACTGTTGCCCCAATAATAAATACATAATAGCCAATCTTACTTTTGGACTCCGAAGTCTGATGGTCATAATAATCCGAGTTACGTCGGTAAAATCCCATCCATAACTCTCCGATCATATTCACAACAACCAATACAAAACGTTTAACAAACCCCATTGTATTCGCGTCTCCTCTCTCTAATCAACCTTCTTCCATATTAAGTATAATTATCCCAATTCATTAAAACAACCTACTCATATTACCTTCGGTGCAGTTTCTTGCTCTAACCAGGTTAGAATATCAAATGCTTCCTGATCGGTGCTACCACACATCTCTTCCTCAGCTTGCAATCCGCTGCATACTGCAGGACGATCTTTTTGGCCAAAAATTCCGCAGCGATTATCATCCGTAAGCTGCACACAACGTACACCTGCCGGCTTGCCATGGGCCATGCCCGGTATCGGTGATGATATGGAAATCGCGATACAACATGCGGCACAGCCTGTCCTGCATTCCATACATATTCCCTCCTGATTTCAATAACTATAGTACTTACAATACATGTTCAAAAAGATCGGTTTTCAGTACCAAGAAAATGGGATGAATTCCATATTCGATGCTGATGATGCCATTAGGCATCCTTCGTAATCAAAAGCGGACTTTTTGAACTACCTCTGATATTATGAGCGATTTATCCAGGTCCAGGTTCGAGCCAGTCCCTGCGCGATTCTGCGATTCATGCTTCGATTCGAAAAATACCCCCCATGACTTAGCGGATTCCAACTCATAGCCATGCCGCCAGAGTTCACTTCAATGTCTTCTTTGACCGCTTTCTCATAAGCGGGATCAATGGGGCGTAACGGATAACCGAGAATATCATCCCGATCGTAGAAGTTCACCCATTCCCCTTCCAGCCCTGCATAATACTGATTCACATGGGAAGAAGGCACTTGAATTGGGCAACTAAAGTCATGGTAACGCAAGCTCCATAAGGGCAGTGTTGTACCAAACGAGTAAAAATTGGTCAACGTGTCCCCCCGCTCCAGAGCGGAGTTCACATCCACAATCTCAAGAACACGACTGGACGGATATTGCAGATCGTAGAAGAAGTTACTTGCGATTACGGCACCCAGACTGTGGGCAACCACACAGAGTGGAGCTTCTGGTCCATTACGCTGTGCAAGGGTATGCATCGCCTGATTCAACGTTCGATGTACGGCATCGTAGTTATGGCCTTGATTCTCCACCGGTTGATAAGCAACCGCATCAGCCAGGTAATGGATGACAAATCGGCGCAACGCCTGAAAGTTCAATCCCGGAGAGCTGACGAGCTGTTGAAAGAGCGCCTCTTCCCGCTCCTCAAATACATCCGCCCAATATACAGGTTCGATATCCAGCATCTGTTTAGAGACTCCAGGCAAGACCATTACCTTGTCCAATTCCTTATGCAAACAAGCAATCAGCTTGTCCGCATACCCTTCCTTCCGCATACCCAGCCCATGAATGACCATCACCGCAATACGTGTCATGGCTCTCCTCCTCATCGATTGACTAGGATCTCTTTCTCCACCATATGAACGCCACGACTCGAACATGCCTGAAGCTTGCTTTGTCAGAAAAACCTTTCCAACCACCATTATTTTAAAAATGTGATTCTTCCATTTTATATACAGTTTACCATGATCGTCATGAAAATAACGATCTCACTAGAGTAAAGGGTTGGATTCAAACCAGCCCCTCCTCATCAAACCGTACGTGAGGTTTTCCCTCGTACGGCTTTTCGATGTTTGTCATTCATCGGCATGCGGATCACAATAACGTTTTTAGTCCATACATATTGGCAATATACTTGAATTCAGCTCCTGTGCTATCTCTTCTTCGTATAGCACAGGGTTAATCGGTTTCAATGCATTATCTTTCGATCCATGCCATTCCCTTTACGCCGGAGGGTTCTTCGCTGTTGTCCCAAGTTCTGCACAGCTTCCTCGGCCTTCGTCCATTGTCACAAGACTCGGCTCCCTCTTTTCCCCTTCGTAGGGCCCTTTTGACGACGTGGCAGGATTCACTTGATGTTACGGCCTTGGTTGTCGCTCGCCCGGGATCTGACCGATTCTTTTGTCGATGCGCTTTTACACACATATCTCGCCATGTGCAAGCGTCCTGGCTACAAAGGTGGCTTGGCCCCTCCTTTGATTGGACTTTCACCAACTAGATAATGCGTGCATCTGAGTAGTACATAATAATTATCACAAAAGGTAAATATAAAGAGATCCAACTTAAATTACATAATTGGGTCTTTTTTTGTTTAAAATGCTGAAAACAAGGAGATGTATGTATATGTCACAAAAGATAGCAGTCATTGTTATACACGGCTTAGGTAAACAACATGAGGATTTCGCAACAATATTCAGTGATAATCTACATAAGACCTTTACTACAGTTAGTGGAATGAAAATTCCTGAGTTATGTATAGAAATTAGACCGGTGTGGTGGGCATCTGTTTTTGCTGAGCGCGAGGAAGAGTTAAAAAGGAAGTTAGTAGGAGCACCATATAATCTCCGATACGAAGAACTTAGAGAATTCATGATTCATTATTTGGCAGATGCTGTTGCATACCAGCCTTTAAGGGACGGTGGAGAACAAAACTACGACGCTGTGCATCATACGATAAGCAAGCAACTGAATCGCATAAGTATCGAAGTTGGGCCGGATACTCCTCTCTGTGTGGTTTCACATAGTTTAGGTAGCGTGATCGCTAGTAATTACTTTTACGATCTGCAAAACGCTAAGGAAAAAACAAAAATAATTGATCCTAGTTCCCCTTTAGAACGAGGAGAAACCTTATCGCTTTTCTATACTTGTGGAACTACCCTCCCTTTATGGAGTCTGCGTTATACTTCCTTTGATCATCCAATCCAAGTACCAAGCAAGGATTTTTTAACCATGCATCCGAATATAGCTGGGGAATGGATCAACTTTTATGATAAAGACGATGTCCTTGGATTTCCATTGAAAAGCATACATCCTGAATACGATAAAATCGTTAAGGAAGACCGTGATGTGAATGTGGGGACTATAATCGACCGATGGACTCCCCTTTGTCACAACGGATATCTCCACAGTAATAAAGTGATAAGACCCATTGCAGAGGGATTACATAAGATCTGGCAGAAGATTAATGGACTTTGAATAAATCCAAGTACATTACCTTTTGAAGGGATCTCTTTCAAACAATTCACCTAAAAAAACAACCCCAATCTAATATATAACGATTGGGGTTTGTCTATTCTAAACACCCTCTTTATTTTATCAATCCAAATTAGTAATCATAAGATGTTGGCGTTCCTGCTGGGAATGGATCGCGAGCTGCTTCTCGAACTTGCACAACATCACCAGATTTAATGGGTACTACCTGATCCACAAATTAATAATATAGCTAAAAATAACATCAATCTAATCATAAGCGCTCGCAAAAGTAATTCCAGCAATTTGAACCTGTTCACACTCTGTAAATTCAGGTTGTGTTTCAATAAATCCATAGACAACATTGGCTGCCCGTTGTGATAATTATCTTCATCAACTTGATGTCAGAATTAACCCTAAAATTTCTATGTATTCTTCTTTACCAACCTTACGAGTAAACAAATTAACGATGATTGTGTAAGGATACCGGTGATTTACACTTTGTTCTCTCACCACATCATTCATAGGGTAATAATGCAACATGTCCCCTCCCCTGACATGTACTTACTACTTGTTTAACTCAAAAAAAAAAATTAATCTAGTTACAAGCTTTTTACTCCACACCTGTTAATACTCTGCGAATAATAGCAATAACATTGCGTTCATCTTTCTGCTAGATGACATGACAAATTATAGGTCGTTTGGGACCTTTGCTCTGTACTAGCAAGTCTTTATTAGGCTGCCACCCCTTTTTCATTGCCATTCCAGAAGCACATTAAATAAACTGCCCCCGGTAGAGTTCCGGAAGCAGTTTGTAGTTTAGTATCTTTTCAGAATTGGTAAAGAAGTCTCTTCAATGAGAATTTGGCGAATTTTTCATGTGCAAATTCTCAATTTTCTTGTTTTTTTTATTTTTTCAAGCAGTGGTAATATGACATCATCTAACTCCTCAAGGATTTCGTATTTTGTAGGATTCTTCAATATCAATTCCAATTCATACTTCAACATCACTAAATAATTAGAGGGTAACCTACTAATTAAACCACTTAACATAAAGTATTCCCACTGTGGATCTCTTGTTTTGAACACATTTTTAATATTGGGGAATCAATTCTTCTCCGAACCTCAGAAGTAAATTTTCTACAGATCCAGAAATCGGCCAATTTCCGTCTTGTAACCACTCGAACAGTTCTGGTAGTATCTCTTCTAATTCGTTGTTACTAAGCTTATCCACAGATTCGAAATCAGTTTTGTCCTTAGGTAACATTTTTTTATTTCCATCGACAATTTTCCTTTCTTAAATTAATTTTGAAATTCTCAATTAAAATACTTTTTAAAATCGTCGTAAGATAATAAGGGTTATCGTCAGCATCCTGCTTAGATTCCATCCATAATATATGCTATTCGGGACATATCTCGATGATTTTTTTAGATCATCACATACGCATACAAGTTCAAACTCAGCGGATCGTCCAACTCACCCTCAAACTTATCCTCGTTAATAAACCTTCCTGTGGTGGGATTTTACCATCTGGCCCGCAAATACTGCAACGATAGGGTATCATCCAATAGCTCATTGGAATACAGACATGGACCGATCTAGTTTTCATACGTAAATTCATCCTGCATGCCCCTGCATCGCCCGATACATTCGGCACTGGGTTGGGGTAAAAAAACCTTGGAGAATAACATCCCCAAGGTCATTTAACACTTACTAATTTATATTTTTTCCAATGTCATACCAAGGTCATTCAGTTTCATATTTAAAACTTGTTCCGTATTTTTTGTACATTGAAAAACAATATTGAATGGGGTAGGCTCTGTCTGAATTAGACCAAAGTCTCTGCCCTCTTCCCACTCTCTAACGGAACTTACCAAAATGCCTATGAATTCCTTTAAATCAGCATTTGGTAATCTTAAAATGTTCTCAACATTGCTTATACATAAGACATACGCATCTGCTTGTAACCATGTTAAGTCATTTAAACATTCTTCAAATGCATTCCAATTCTCCCCAAAATAAGAGGGGAATTGCAAAACAGCTGCAAATTCATCGAATAGTTTTTCAACTGTGACACATTTTTGACCTCTGATCATCTTGGATATTACCTTCTTTGATTGTGACTTATTCAACTGCCATTGAAAGTCCGTGAAACTAGAAATGTCGCCATTACTAATATAAAACTGAGGATTTCCTAAAACAACATCAAATGTATTGGTTATCATATACTCTCCTGTTATTTTATTTTGACATAGGTTCTATAATGATTTGTTGTGTAATAAACCGTTCCATCATTAGCAATAACAAGTCTTTCACTTCCCCTGTTTACTCCTTGTCGATAAGGATGCACATCATACTCTTTATAGGTATTTTCAGTAGGAAGCTTAGTCTCCCCATTGTTGCCCCTATTATTAAAGGTGCGTCCCCCTACATAACCTTGAGGGGCGTTACCAGTATTCTTGATAGTGTTTATAGTAGATCTCACATGAGAAGGAGCATCTCTGAAATCGATATATCCACCTATAAAGCATCCCGTATTATGCACCCAAATGCCCAAATCTGTTACATAATACGTATGAAAATCCGCAACCGTAAAGTTATAAACCGTAACTTTTTCCTCAAGTTTAACAAACTCCACTTTGTCAATCGTCAGGGTACTTCTGTCCGCCTTTTGGAGTTTATCGCCTGATTGAAGTTTATCAGCGAAGACCCATCCCTTATACTCAACAAAAAACGGGTGATTATTGGTCGTCTCAATGACTTGTTCTCCAACATGCAATTTAATAATATCATCACGTTGGTTGCGATATAAAGCAGTTACTTCTTTGTAGGCCAACTCTCCGTTTGAATCATATTCGGACTTGGCGAGAACCTGATCTCCGACTTCAATATCTTCGATGTTTTTCTCCCCGTCATTAGTTTGAACCTTAGTCCCGGCAACAAAGCAATTGCAACCTTTTGATGCAGGAGCTTTCGTTTTACCGGTAGTTTTCCCACTGCTCTTAGAAGCCGTACCTGTAGCAGTACCCATTGCAAGTATTGCAACATATTCTGCTGCTTTCCCTTTAATCAATTCATCTACTAACTGTTCAGTGGCCCAGCTAATACTACCCGCAGATTTAGAATAAGTGCTCTTGCCCAATGCCATGTCATACAAGTAATTAAATTGATTTCTGCTAAGAAACGAATCAAAGTTATAACGATCTCGAATGGTATTCTTATGCAGGCTAAATAATGAAATATTGATTCTAGCTTCCTTCAGCAGATATCTGAGCTCTGTAGCGTAGGAAGGCTCTGCCATATGACCACTTGGATCCACATATGATAACGGATTGTTCTTCACATACGCATACAAATTCAAACTCAACGGATCATCCAATTCGCCCTCAAACGTATCCTCATTAATAAATCTACCTGTATCTGGATCATACCATCGCGCTCGTAAATACTGTAACTGAGTGGTATCATCCCATAGCTCGCCAGAATACAGGAAAGGATTGTGAACCTTTTCCTCTTTCGATTCCAGATTGCCCCACACGTCATACTGATACTTGTTCAGTAATGCGCCATTGACATCCCGCAGCTCGGTAATATCTCCGTGCCCGTTGGTCTGAACATACGCTTTGCTGCCATCTGCATAGGCGATCGCTTCCAGCTTGGCACCGCGAATATAGTTCGCTTTCAATTCTGGCGTATCGTTGCGTACTTCCGCTTCTGCAATAATCTGAGCGCCATCATCATAATAGTAACGCGTAGTGACACCATTCTCTGTACGCTCGACAAGCAGATTGTCACCGTTGTACTGATATCCCACTTTTGCCGTATCTGTGGTGACTTGAGTCAAACGATCTCGAGTATCGTACTCATACTGGCTGGTCACCGCGTTAACTTCTTTGTCGGATTGCATCGTCAGACGGTTGCCTTGTTTATCATAGGTGTACCGCTCGTTATTACCACTTGCCGTGGTAATGCGATCCAGTTGATCATACGTAAAGTCATCCTGCACACCCTGCTGCACACGCTTCGTTATATTTTTGTTGCTATCATAACTGTAGTTGTACACGCTCAGTGTAGCTTGATCCCGCACTTGCTCCAGAGCTACCAGATCCAGACCGTTATACGTATTGCGATCATTCACACCATTTTGAGACTGGGACGTCTTAAACAATCCGTTCAGATAATAGACGTACTGTGCATCCGGTGAGTCTTTCACCGTACCGACCGATGTCATGCGGTTCATCGAATCATACGTATAGTAAACTGTATTGCCAAATGGCCCTTTCATCTCGGTACGGTTTCCACTGAGATCATAAGTGAACTCGGTGGTTATTCCATCCGGATAGGTCATTTTTGTCAAATGCTCTGTCGCTGGATCATATTTATAGCCCGTCGTACCTGTACGGTCTGTCATGCTGGTACGTTTCCCTACGGCATCGACAGCATAGCTAATCGTTTCGTCCGAGCTCACTTTACGGATAAGGTTGCCACGCTGGTCATACTCATACGTAAACACATTTCCATTACGATCCACATATTTCGTAAGGTTACCGCCAAGTGTATAGTAGCTTTTCGTGCTATTGCCCGACTTGTCCTTCGTCTGGATGCGTCGATTCAACTGATCATACGTGTTCTCTTTAATATTACCCGCTGGGTCAATCGTCTTGAGCAGATTACCAGCTAGGTCGTAGCTGTATTGTGTCTGTTCTCCATTGGCGCTCGTCACTTGGCGGAGCTGGCCCATGACATCGTAACTGAACGCAGTCACGTTCCCATTGCCATCTGTTTGCTCCAGCGCTTGACCGCTAATGGTATCGTATTTATTTTTCTGCAGTGTTCGGAGAACCTGATCCAGCTGCGTTTTTTCCTCGGTTTTGATGCCTTTGCCCCACTTATCATAAGTAGCAATTTGCATGTATCCTTCGGCATCCGTGCTTGTTGCTGTGCGAGCTACATCATCGTATTTCATGGATATGGACGTACCGTCGGGTCCGGTATTCGTCACCACACGGTTCCAGTTATCGTACGTATTGCGCGTGCGGTCCCCCAGTGCATCGTCTGTCCAGGCAGCCCGTCCATAGGGATCATATCCGGTACGTTGAGAGACTACATAGTTGTTTCCTGAGAAATAACCATTCTCGATGGCCTGCCCCAGTGAATTCCACTTCTGTAACCGTTGCTGACCAGACTCATCCGTCACTTTGATCATATTATTGATATCATCGTAGTCCGCACGGAGCTTTGTTCCATCCGTTTGTGTTACCTCAATGGTACGACCAATCGCATCCACACGATACTTGGTAGTACGTTGCTCTGCATCTGTAGAGGAGATTAAGTCACCTGTAGACATATCATATTCCGATGATGTACTTATAGGTGAGGTTTCCCCGTCCACATTGGTCACTGACATGCTTAGACGCGTTGGAAATGCATTTTGATAACGACCATCATATTCGAGTGTAGCATTTCGTTCCTGTTTACCGTCCGATACCCTTTGAGTTAACAGGTTACCATAGGCATCATAGGTGTATTCAGCCTGTGTCAACAGTTCACCCGTGGCACTGTCTTTACGATTCACGATCTGCTTAATATTACCGACATTATCCCGTGTAAGTACCGTATATTTCTTATTGGTCGCATCCACCATGTCAGTTACACTCGTTACCCAGTGTCTTGTATCATCATACGTACTGGTGGTAGTACGTCCTGTTGCATCCGTCACCGAAGTGATATTACCATAGTCATCCAACTGTAAGGTCGTTGTTAATACATCTTTCGCCTGGTTATCCGTTACGGTAGTTACCGTTGGTGTTGGTGCAGCATAACCACGTCCTTTGACGGTTTTACCATAGGTATTCGTTGTTGTTTGTGTCTTACCCTCTGCACTAACAATGCTTCCGTCCAGATAGAACTGGGCTGGTGTGTCATTGTTAATAAAATCTTTACGGTAGTTGTATTGTGTGTTGGTTAATCCATTACTCACAGAGACAGCAAAGGTTGTGTCCTTTGAAAAGGTTGCCCCTATATCTGAGGTGTAGCTATACGTCTGACGGTTGTAGTCCTCTGTTGATCCATTTTCATACGTGATCTGATCTTTACGAGAAAGCACACGATAGGCATCATTGAAAGAATCTTCTCCAATGTATCGTTTAACCGCTCCGTTCTCATATTCATAGAACGTTTTGGCACCCGTGTTGTGTTGTACAGATGTAAGCAAGGCATAAGGATTTAGGGCTGCACGTTCAGGGCTAAATCCAGGCAGGTTAAACTTGGCATCAGCCAGTTTGTAAGAATACGTCGTTTTTCGTCCTAGCGGATCAATGACAGAATCAAGCAATTCTATACCATTTTTCGTCTGTTTGTTGTATGTGACTGTACGATTTCCCTGTACTATTGTTACAGATGAAGACGTATAACTGATACGAATCGTATTACCTATAGCGTCCCTCACTTGGGTTAACAATTTGCTGTTATACACCGAGTTATTTTCATAGAGAAATTGAACATCATTTTTCTGTCCATCGGAAATCTGGAGTAGACGTCCATCCGCTGAAAAATATTGCTTGGTTAATCCATCTGAGGAAGTCATGACGAGAGATGAGTTTTCTCCATTTACCGTTACCGTGGTATCTGGATTTACTACAATGCCTTCCCAGTCATACCCTTTAAGCATATTACCTGCAATTTCATAGCGGCCACCATCTGCCATGACCATATACGACTTGCTATTCTCTGTTTCAATGTAAGGTAGTTTCCAAGACCATCCTTTACCAAGTGGTGCTCGTTTGTCCGCAGCGGCAGGAACCGTTTTGTTGTAGTATGTGACATCGAAGTTACTACCTACTTGATAAGCTCGTATCTCAGCAGATGGACTAGAAGCCAGATAATAGTTGTAACTACTATCCATTGAAGTAGAGATCCCTATTCCAGCATTACTATTTACGTTATTTTTCAAATCGTTAACTGCTGACCAATCGGGTGTACCATCCGTGTATAACGTTATCGCTTCAGCCTGACCTTCTGTTACTTCCTGCTCTACCCAAGGCTGCTCTCGCACGGAATAAGCATAACGATACTGATATGGAGCCTTACCTGCAATCCAAGAATCATAACGTTGTTGAGAGTATTGCCCAGGCTTAACGACACTTCCGACATAAGATTGAGAATATACTCGGGTGTCTGATTCTGGAACGGATACAGACCCGTTATAACGTGCTTCCCATGTTTTAGTACACACATAGTTCGCTACCGATTTATCTGGTGATGGACAAGCTTTCGTAGCCGTTACCGAGGAACGGGTAAGCGTAATTGTTTTGCCCTCGACGGTCGCTGTTTTCGTATCTGGACATGGGCTACCTGAACCTGTCTGAGTCCAGACACCTTTGGAGTCATATTTTCCTGGAATGGAGTTCGTGCAAGTCTGCGTTGGAGCAGTAATTGTACGTGCAGGTTGATATTGGCCAGAAATTACCTGAGCACTGCCTGATTTGTTTAGAGTACCGCTAAATCCACCCTGATTGTAACTTATACTCGAAGGTAGACTACTCAGACCTCCACTAAGGGTTTGTTGCTCGGTACGGCTTTCCGATGGATTCCAAAATGCGATTTGAGTACTTGCCGCTTTCCGAGCATCGGCTTCGGTCGTATATGTACCTTGCAGGATAGTCGGCGTTTCCACTACAATCGTGTCATTATCTTTGAGACCATCGCCATTGTAGTCTTCCTGAACCCACTTGTTAAGTTTATATTTAACATGATATTTGGTAATGATTTTTTTCTTCACTGCCTGGTAGGTGAGAAAATAATTGTAGACCGGATACTCATATGTATTCGTTCCCACGGCCGGATCATAAAACTGGGCTGAATTCGAGTTATATTGCCTTTCCAATGAAAAGGACATCCCTGCACGTCCAGGCAAAGACGCATCGACATGCTCCAACATAAGGCCACCACTCATCGTTGAAATGGTTTCTCCGTTTTCACCCACGGTATAAGGAGCCTCGTTAAACGACTTTTTACTATAGACTGGTGCTTTTTCAGCGATATGTTTCCCTGGATCTGGGACACTCGTTTGTCCTGCAAGTGGTTTTACATCTGATTTTGATTTTTGCTTCGATTGTGCTGATGACTCGGATTGCTTTTTATTTGTAATTGAAGCATCATTGTTCTCCTTAACCTGTCCCTTTTCAGGCACAGATTTTGAAGATTTTTCTGAGATATTCTTCGATTCTGATTTCGGTTCCATCGACGTAGGAGATGTGCTTACTGCACCTCCTTGTGATGATGGTGTTTCCTTGGTCTCAGCAGCCGGCTTTCCTTCAAGGGTAGAAGTGTTCTCGCTTGAAGAAGGTGCTGTCGGTTCTTGACCTACATCCTGATTCGTTTGAGGTGCGTTTTCATCATCAGTTGTAGTTTCTGTCGGTGGTGCTGTTTCTTCAGTTCCTTCAGACTCTTTTTCACCTTCCGATTGATCATCTGGATCAACCTGTTCTTTTTCCTCATCCTCAGCGCTTTTTTCTTCCTCTTCTTTCAGTTCGTTTTCTTTCTCAAGGTCTGTATCTGGCGGGGCAGTCAGTTCCTCTTCCACCGCGAACGTTTCATACCGCTGCATAATGCTGGATTGATCGGCTTCCACACCCGTGATTGGTGCGTCTTCCTCTACAACAGGGTCCGAATAAACGTCACTCGTGACCATAGAGGATTCATTAACTTCCTGTGGGCGTACTGCCTGCAAGGCTTCTTCGAATCCAATCTGTTCGTCTCTAGCTTTATATAGAGCACTAATGACTTCATTCAACGTATAACCCTGATCCAGGTATCCCTGGATAAAACCTTCTGTCCTGTCAAACTGCTCTGCAATCAGAGAAAGAGACTCCATCGGAGAAGGATTAAGGCCTGTAGAAACATCTTGCTCATTTTGCTCTTCAGCATATGTAGTCGCTGGTATCCAGTTTCCGAAAAGACCTAGCACTACTGAAAAGATAAGGATAATATTCATAAACTTCTTCATTTTAGAATGTTTCAACTAAATTTCGCTCCGTTCAATAATTAGTGGCTACAATGTGCTTACATTCTATGGATTGACTACTGTTGTCTTTTTGAGATTTCCATTTTTGTCGTATTCATAACTTATTTTTTTGCCCGATTCATACAAGATACTCGTGAGTTGACCTGAAGAATTATAGACGTAAGTATACTTTTCAATCCCTCTCTTTTTTACCGTGTTACTTGCTTCGGATTCTTGACCTAATATGCCTTTTGTTGTGACATAAAAATTGTATTCTTTATTAGGGTCTAGATTTCCGATAGTTATAGTCTTATCTTTTGTCGTTTGAATCATTTGATTGTTCTGATAAATATCATACCTATCCCAGTCATTCTGGCGTTCATGCTCCCATGATAACTGTACTGAATTAGCACTTGTAACCTTTAGCTTTAGATTGAGAGGCTTCTCAACTGGTAATGCCTCACTAGGTTGATCATTAATAGTTATGAGTTTAGGGCTCTTTATTGAACCGAACTCATAAAAATCTCCCCAAATGTAGACTTCAGAGGAATTACTTACAGCTGCGCTATTAAGAAGTCCAGCACCAATACTGTAAATATCTCTTAATTCAGGAATTTCTTTAGGAGATGGACTTTCAATATTTGTCCCGTTCCCAAGTTGTCCCCACGAGTTTTGTCCCCACGCGAGCACCGTACCATCATTTTTTAAAGCCAGAACATGGTCCTTACCTAAGGCAAGCTGTTTTACATCTTTAACACCTTCATCTAACACTGGTTCCCCATAAATTGTTGCTCTAACTTTAGAAGGATAATTTTTTCCCCACCACCAAACAGAGTTATTCTCATCAATAGCGGCACCATACGCATTTGGATCCCCATTACTTTGATAAATGTGTTTAACTTTTACTGGAAAATTTATTCTTGTAGGGACCTGCGACTTAACCCCACTTCTACCAAGTTGATAATTATTGTTAGATCCTATTCCCCATACCGATCCATCTTTCTTTAGTGCAAAGACTGTGCCAGACATAGAAGTACTGGCAATCTCAACAACGTCCTCCAAACCTGCGATTGGCATTGGTTTAGAAAGATATTTGTTGTCACCTACTTCTAATCCTCCCCCTGCCCAGACTATTCCTTCTTCTGTTAAAGCTACCCAATAATTCGTTCCTGTTACAAGAGCTTTCACTTTCTTATCTGATTTAAGGACCTCGGTTTGATTACCATATCTCCAACTTAATAGAGCCCCTTCTTTGTTAATTCCATAGGTTTCTGAAATATTTGCTGAAATACCTACTATAGTTTTAGCTGAAGGTATGGTTTTTATTTCCCCCTTATCTCTTTTTCCACTCCACCCCAATCCTCCATATGTGTTTAAACCTGCTGACCATATCGAACCGTCTCTTCCTAAAATATGAAAACTTCGAAACCCGATATAAATCTGATTAATTTGATTTATGACTTCACTTTTCTCGTTTTCTTCTTTTGCTGCTACTCTTTCAGGGATAATTGTTCCTAAAAATAAACTTAATAAAATTAATAACACAGTTAATGTTCTACTTATCATTTTTCTAATAATTCACCCTTCTGTTTTTATTTAATTCCTCTTTTAAAAATAGACTCCACCTCACACCTATAAGCCTCACTCTTTTTCATATATAATAGTTGCTAATTAGCTTTATCATTATCGTTTATTCATCTCAAATAATAAATAGGCTTATTTTGTATTTTCTTGTCTTTTTATGTCGAAAATAACCCATTAATGTTCTATAAATATATAAATATTGTTCTATATAGTTTTAATTGTGATGTGTAAATCATTTAATATATAGGTACATATTGAATGATTTACACAATTTCATATGAGAACTGGTAATTTTCAACTAGCTATCTTAAACATATTCATTAGGTAATAATACAAACAAGCCTCCCTTTCTCCCCATCTATTTGCAGTTGCAGTTTTATTCTCATTAAAAGTACACAAATTCCCATTAAAAACAAAAAAACTCATTGCGGCCTGGGTTGTTGCTCACCTGGTCTCTGACCGATACTTTTGTCGATGCCCTTTTACACGCAGATCTCGCCATGTACAAACGTCCTACCTACAAAGGTAGCTTGGCCCCTCCTTTGATTGGCTTTCACCAACTAGATAATGCGTGCCTCTGGGCACGCTAAAAAAAAAGGAGCTGCGCATCACGCAGCCCCTTCTTGTTGTTGTATTCAATTAACCTTTCAGATGAACCTTCAGCACACCATTTTGATTAGATGTAACATCACCTGTGGTGACTTCCACCCGTTCAACCATATCCTGACCATCTGGAATGATAATCGGTGTAATCAGCGGGTATCCCGCATCTTCAATTACCTTACGATCAAACTCCAACAGCTTTTGTCCAGCCTTTACATGCTCGCCAGCTTCGACATGCATGTTGAAGCCTTCACCTTTGAGGGATACCGTATTGATCCCGACATGGATCAGAACCTGTAATCCACTCGCGTGTTCAAGAATCACAGCATGTTTACTCTTGATCACATGAGCGACTTGAGCATCAAACGGGGCAACAACAACGTTGCCGGAAGGTTCAATCGCTACACCCTCACCCATCTGTTTCTCGGCAAAAGCCGGATCAGGTACTTGCTCCAGCGATACGGCCTGGCCTGTTAATGGCGCCATGATTTCCAGTGTATTCACGGCTTCGTCCCCTACTTGAGCTGCACTACGTGTGCGCTGGTTTGGAACTGTTTTTGCAGTTGAAGAAGTAACACCTGAAGCAGACTGCGATGTAGACGCTTTAGGATCATTAACGGTTTGATTGCTTGCACTACGATCTTCTTTTCTCAGTTTGGCTCTGCCAAAAAGGACAGTCAGTACAAATGGTACAACCAGGACAATCGCCATGCCGATGAAGAAGACACCCCACTTGTTAGGGAAAATCGAAAGGAATCCCGGTACGCCACCTACACCGATGGAGGTTGCCTGAACATTATTCATCGTCAGCAACACACCACCAATCGCGGAACCGATCATACCAAAGATAAACGGATAACGGTAACGGATATTCACTCCGAAGATCGCCGGCTCGGTTACCCCGAGGAAGGCTGACACCGAGGACGTTGCCGCAAGTCCTCTCATTTTCTTCTCACGCAAGACAAGCATCATCGCAAGTGCCGCTGAACCTTGTGCAATATTGGACAATGCCAGCATCGGCCACAGGAATGTACCGCCCTGACTACCAATGAGCTGAACATCCACCGCGAGAAATGTGTGATGCATACCGGTGATAACAAGCAAAGCGTACAGACCACCGTAGATCAGACCGCCAAGCGCAGCGTAGGAATCGTATACATAGATCAAGCCAGATGTAATTGCATTCGCAATAGCAAATGTAACCGGTCCAATAATCGTAAATGCCAGGAAGCCGGTAATCAGCAATGTAACTGGTGCAACGACCAGCAGTTTGATCGAATCATGTACCCTTTTGTTCAGGAAAATTTCCATCTTTGCAAGCAGATAGGCCGATACCAGTACTGGCAGAACCTGCCCTTGATAACCGATCTTCTCAATCTCCCAACCGAACAGATTCCATGTTGGCACCGTGCCATTATTCACGGCATCAGCATAACCATATGCACTCAGCAGATCGGGATGTACCAGAATGAGACCCAGCACGATCCCGAGCAGCGGACTACCGCCGAACCTTTTTACAGCTGCCCAACCAATTAGAGCCGGCAGGAACGTGAAGGCTGTACTTGCGATCGTATTAATAATGGACGCAAGATCCTTCCAGGCTGGATAGACATCCACCAGTGATTTTCCATCAAAGAAAATGCCTGGACCTGTCAGAATATTGTTAATCCCGAGCAATAGACCTGCCGTAATGATTGCAGGCAAGATTGGAATGAAAATATCCGAGAGTGTTTTAATCGCTCGCTGGATTGGATTTTGCTTTTTACCAGCAACCGCCTTCACATCATCTTTGGAAGAACGATCTCCCCCGGTAATCTGAATCATCTCATCATAGACTTTATCCACCAGACCAGGCCCAATAACGACCTGGAATTGTCCTTGGGAAGAGAACTGTCCTTTGACCAGATCATTCTGATCCAGACTTTCAGTATCCACTTTACTCTCATCGTACAAGGCAAACCGGAGTCGTGTAACACAGTGTGTTGCAGCTTCAATATTCTCTTTGCCACCAACTGCCCGGACGATCTCCTCAACCTGTTTTTTATCAATTGCCATAGTGTCACTTCCTATTTATAAAATGTGATTAGTCCTGTTGTGGTACAAGCCACATATAGGATGCATACGGACTGAGAGAGATTTCCTGCGTCAGCGCAGGGGCTGCCTCCGTATTTCCTATGAGTAACTCTGCTGATTTGCCTGCAATGTGATCATTCCAGACCGCTTCCGGAAGCGAGAACGTGACGTCTCGTTTACTGAAGTTGGATACAACAATCAGTGTTTCATTTCCATTGGTCCGTGCGTACGCGAATACATCCGGGTGTGCATCGTCCAATCGTTCATACAGACCGTCGATCAGCACGTTAACCTTTTTACGCAGGGCAATCAATTTGCGGTAATGGTAGTAGATTGAATCCGGATCAGCCAGTTGCTGTTCCACGTGAATGGACGGATACCTTTCATCTACTTTCAGCCAAGGTGTTCCGGTAGTAAATCCGGCGTTCTTACTGCCATCCCACTGCATCGGTGTGCGGGAGTTGTCCCGGGAACGCTCTTTTACGATGTTGAAAGCTTCTTCAGCGGATTTGCCTCGTTCTTCCTGAAGCAGGCGGTACATGTTCGTTGATTCGATATCGCGGAACTCACTAACGTCATTCCAGACTGGATTCGGCATTCCAATCTCTTCACCCTGGTAGACATAAGGTGTACCTTGCATTCCGTGTATCGTTGTTGCAAGCATCTTGGCACTCTCGGCACGATAATCACCATCATCGGCGAATCGGGATAGTGCCCGCGGCTGATCATGGTTATTAAGGAACAGCGCGTTCCAACCTCCACCGGCCTGCATGCCTGTCTGCCACTCACTGAAGAGCTGCTTCATCGCTTCGAAATCATACGGCATCAGTTCCCATTTCTGACCATTCGGATAATCCACTTTCAGGTGGTGGAAGTTAAACGTCATCGAAAACTCCCGGGAAGCCGGGTTCGAATATTGGATGCAATGTTCCAGTGTTGTAGAGGACATTTCCCCTACCGTCACCATGTTGTGAGGCCCGAATACTTCATCGTACATCTCGGTGATGTACTCATGGACACGCGGTCCATCCGTGTAATATTTGCGCCCATCACCCGGTGACACGCTGCCATCGTCATCCGGGAAACGCTGATCTTTGGAGATCAGGTTAATCACGTCCATACGGAAACCATCTACACCCTTTTCGGCCCAGAACTTGATCATATCCCGTACAGCTTGGCGTACTTCTTCATTCTCCCAGTTCAGATCCGCCTGCGTTTTATCAAATAAAGTCAGGAAATATTGTCCCGTCTGTTCATCGAACTGCCAAGCAGGTCCACCGAACTTGGATTGCCAGTTGTTCGGCACACCACCATCCGGGGCAGGATCTTTCCAAATATAATAATCCCGGTACGGATTATCCTGGGAAGAACGGGATTGCTGGAACCACTCATGATCAGTCGAGGAGTGATTCACTACGATATCAATCATCAGTTTCATATCACGAGCCTTCAGACCTTTCAGCAGTTCGTCAAAATCCTCCATCGTCCCATAATCCGGATTAATCCGGTAATAGTCCGCTACGTCATATCCATTATCATGCTGTGGGGATACATATACCGGCTGCAACCATACAATATCGATACCCAGATGCTGCAAATAATCAAGCTTCTCGGTTAATCCACGAATATCTCCCGTACCCGATCCGGTTGTATCATTAAAACTCTTCGGATATACCTGATACACCGTTGATGTCTTCCACCAAGATGACGGAGTTGTGTTATTAGAACTCATGTTAACGCCTCCAATAAATTGTAATGCTCTTATGTGATGTTCTCGGTTAACTTCATATCTATATTACATAAGTAAACATGTATATACAAGTTGAAACTATACTATGTATATTCTTCGCCTCTTCTACACATTCCCCATAAATCTTTCCTCTGTAACATTTATTTTGGAACCTGCGTTCGCAAACTCCATGATATCTGTATTGGGACAACAAGAAACCGTCTGTTCTTCCCACGATTGGAGTGGGCAACAGACGGTCTAATTGGGTTGAACTTGGTTGAACTTTTTAAATGTATTTTGCTGTTTTTTTTACTGTTGTAATGGATTGTTATTATAAAGTAACTGTCATTTGACTTCATCACCACAGCGGAGCCACGCCTCTTACGACATCTCCGGTGAAACTACGGCTTTCCCTTGTTTTTCCTGCATATTCAACTTCAATAGAGATAGTGCAGCTTGCTCTTCCCTTTCCAATTCAGCAGCACTGATCTCACCAGAGAGTACGGCACGCATTCGCTTTTGATCCAGCAGACCTTCCCATTTTGCAACCACAAATGCTGCGACACAGTTGCCCATCAGGTTTGTGAATACACGCATTGTATCCATGAATCGATCTGCACCAAGCAGCAGAGCAACCGCTGCTACCGGAAAAGCATTGACAGCCACTGCCGTTGCGGACAGGGCCAGGAATGCGGAGCCAGGTACTCCTGCCATGCCTTTGGAACTTAACATCAACACCAGCAAAATCGTAATTTGCTGCATCAATGTCAGTTCAATGCCTACGGCCTGAGCAACAAAAACCGTGGCCAACGATAAATAGATTGAAGCGCCATCCAGATTAAACGAGTACCCTGTCGGTACCACAAGCCCCACAACCGCACGATCACAACCCGCCTTGGTTAGTTTGTCCATCATGCGTGGCATCACCACTTCTGATGATCCGGTTCCAATCGCCAGCATCACTTCAGAACGGGTATACTTCACAAATTGCAGGAAATTCAGCCCGGTAATCCACCAGGCAGCCAATGCCAGCATGACCAGAAACAACAGCGCTGCCCCGTAGCAGGCCAGAATCAGCAGACCAAAGGAAGACAATGTGGATGCCCCATAGGCACCTACCGTGTAAGCCATGGCTCCAAATGCACCAATTGGCGCGAGTTTCATGATATAACCAATGATACGGAACACAATTCCGAGCAGGTTCTCAATCAGCGTCAGTACATTTTCTTTCGCTTTACTCTCTGTTGCTGCCAGTGCAACCCCGAACAGACAGGCTACGAGCAGTACTTGCAGTAGCGCATTCTGTGCAAAAGCATCCACAACACTTGTCGGAATAATATTCATGATAAAATCTACCGTATGTGGCAACTCGGAACCATTGGTTTTCGCTTCAATGCTACTTGCATCTATAGTTGAAGGGTCCACATTCATTCCGGCACCTGGGCGAAGCAGATTGGCTGTCCCTAATCCAAGTACCAGCGCCACTGTAGTTGCAATCTCGAACCACACGATGGCTTTCAGTCCAATGCGACCTACCGACTTCAGATCACCGATCTTGGCAATGCCTGTCACAATCACCATGAAAATCAATGGTGCAATGATCATCTTGATCAATTTGATGAAACCTGTTCCGAGTGGTTGCAACAAGCTACCCAGATCCGGCCACAGGATGCCTACGCCAATCCCGATGATTACCGCTACAATAATTTGAAAAAATAATGATTTCATAAATGACATGAACGCTCCCCCTGTTTGCGGTCAATTCGGATTTCCGTTTGGTTTCCGTGTAACTTTTTATATCATTCTAAACCGGAGTTCAACAATGGAATTTCAATGTTTTTGTCATTTGTACCAACTCTATTGGTGAAAATTGAACCTGAAACCGAAAAAAGACGAATATCGCGTCAGTTATCTTGACGTGATATTCGTCTTTATCCATAAATCCATTTATTATTGAACAGGGGTTAAATGTGCATCACAGGGTAATAGATTCTCCCGGGGCCAGCACACGGCCTTCCAACCCTTTGGCAGCCAATTGTTGCACGAAGTGTTCTGCATCCTGACGAATCACCGGGAATGTATCATAATGGACAGGAATCGTCAGTTTGGCATTGAACCATTCCGCCGCCTGTAGCGCATCCTCAGGTCCCATGGTGAAATGTCCACCAATCGGCAAGAAAGCTACATCAATATTATGGCGATCACCAATCATTTTCATATCCCCGAAGAGACTTGTGTCTCCGGCATGCAAAATCGTTTTGCCACCAATAGTAATGATAAATCCAGCAGGCAAACCTGCATACATGATCCGTTGTTCTTCTTCCAGCACAATGCCGGAAGTATGGAACGCCTGAATCATTTTGGCTTGAGCAAAGCCAAGATCCACCGTTCCGCCCATGTTCATGCCGAGCGTGTCCAGACCTTTCCAGGACATATATGTAGCCAATTCCACAATAGCGACAACTTTGGCGTTATTCGCTTTGGCAATAGGTTCAGCATCGAGGATGTGATCCATATGTGCATGTGTCAGCAACACAACATCTGTCTTAATATCTTCAGGCTTCGTGACAGCAAGCTCGTTGCCACGCAGGAAGGGATCAATGATCAGAGACTTCTCTTCTGTGCCCAGCTGTACACTGGAGTGACCGTGGAACGTAATATTCAACAACTTGGATTCCTCCCGACATATGTTTTGATTATTTTGAAACCACTATTTATTATAAATCATACCTCTTCACCAACGCAAAATTACGATAGCCTCCGTGTCACCGTTGCTTACGATACACCCTTGCTTCATACGGCTGAAGCTGGATGGCACCTTCATCGGTAGAATAACGTCTGCTTACATTGCTGATGATCAGTTTGGCTTTCTCAGCATTCCAGCCTTCTGGCCAGTGCATCTCAGGCTCATGCCCACGAAAATTCAGAATGACCAACATCTGCTCATCATCCAGCGTTCGTGTATAGGCATAGATATCCGGATCATCCGGTAGCAGCAGTTCATACGCACCATAGATAAGCACTTTATGCTGTTTGCGAATCGCAATTAGCTTACGGTAATAATGCAAAATGGATTGCGGATCACTTTCGGCATCGGCTACATTAATCTCGGAATAATTATCATTCACCTGTATCCATGGCTGACCCTTGGTAAACCCTGCGTGTTCCGTATCATCCCATTGCATCGGCGTGCGGGCATTATCACGACTCTTCAGCCAGATCGCCTGCATGACTTCATGCTTCGACTTACCTTGACTAATGTAATGATTGTAATAATTTTTGGTCTCGATGTCCCGGTATTGTTCGATGTCCGGGAATGCGACATTGGTCATGCCAATCTCTTCTCCCTGATAGATGTATGGCGTTCCTTCAAGAGTAAGCATCCATGTCGCCAACATTTGAGCGGAACGCACCCGATATTTACCATCATCACCAAAACGGGAAACCGGGCGGGGCTGATCATGATTGCCCATGTAATTGGCGTTCCAGCCTCTACCATGCAAAACCGTTTGCCACCGGCTCATGATTTCTTTGAGATCTGTCAATTTCCATTCCTTATAGTTCCACTTACCAATGCCGGAAGATTTGGCATCGACGAACATATGCTCAAACTGGAATACCATATTAAGCTCGTCACGATCCGTTCCCACATAAGCCAGCGCCTGCTCAGGCCCAAGTCCCGAAGTCTCGCCAACCGTCATGGGTCCATAAGGTTTCAGGATCATGTTATTCAGTCTCTTTAGGATGGAGTGTACCTGTTCCAGGTTGGAAAAGAGCTGATACGCTGGAACCACTGGCAGATTATTCGGATTGTGGGCACTTGGCAGACCCTCTGCCTTGGCGATATGCGCCACTGCATCAAAACGGAATCCGTCGACCCCTTTTTCCAGCCACCAATGCACCATCTCATACATCTCTTCTGCCATCTGTTCATTGTTCCAGTTAAGATCCGGTTGCTGTTCGGAATACAGATGCAGATAATATTCATTTGTCTCGGGATCATGCTTCCACACTGAACCTCCAAAATAGGACTCCCAATTATTCGGAACCTGCCCATTTTTACCTGAACGCCAAATATAATAATCCCGCTTCGGGTTCATCTTTGATGAACGCGATTCAGCAAACCACGCATGTTCATCTGACGTATGATTCAGCACCAGGTCCATCATGATCTTGAGACCACGTTTGTGTGCCTCTGCCAATAAGCGATCAAAATCCTCCATCGTGCCATACTTGCGTAAAATGCCGTAGTAATCCCGGATATCATATCCGTTATCATGTCCTGGTGAATCGTAAATGGGACAGAGCCAGATCACATCTACGCCTAAATTCTCCAAATAATCGAGCTTCTCATAGATCCCCTGCAAGTCGCCATATCCATCTCCGTCCGAATCTTTAAAGCTGCTCGGGTAAATCTGGTATACCACACTCTCTTTCCACCAAACGATATCGCCCACCTCGCTCTCATCATTGTGTACTATATAAATTGAACTAAAGAATATTTACACTAGACACTCCGATGACAGAACAACCTTCCGATCGCTGTTATCCCCAGATTTTATGAATTCCCCTTATAAGGGGAAAATCCGCGGATAAAGGCGAACGCTTTCGCTTCCTCAGGTTATTTCTGTCCTCTCCGTTTCGTGTAAATGTTTAGTTCAATTTATATATATAATCTCTGCTCACTGTATTAAGCCGTTAATATGTTTTATCCGAAATGATTCCCTTGTAAACATTTGAAAGGTATCTTATGCAAAAAGACCCGGTCATGGACCGCGATCTGCGGTTCAATTCCGAGTCCTTCTTAATGAACATACGATTAACTTAAATCCGGCATATCCGATCCAGGCACCGATCGTGTTCAGAATAATGTCATCCACATCAAACGAACCTACACGTGTAATCAATTGTGTGACCTCAACACACAACAGAAGCAATACAACTGTAGATGTAAAGGTAAGGAACGTACGGCACCTCCGAAACAACCATGGAATCCAGACGCCCAGCGGAATGAACAATACGATATTGCCAAACAAATTCTTGACCCAGGCCTCTGTATGGTACCTCTCCCTCTCCAATAGAAGTGGGCGAATGGTCTCAAAGGGCACGAGATTATATTGATAATAAATACCTGGCGTTCGTCCACTGACAAACAGTAAATTGCCCATAATCAGTATGTAAAGCACTGCCATGCAAGCAACAATGAATAACATCCACTTAGAGTGGAGCCATGACTTTTCGCTCATTCATCCCGTCCTCCGACCTTGATTTCCGCAAAGCGGTAGGTCTATTTTAACGGGATATAGATCTTTATGTCCAATTGTTCAGGGGTCGATTTCCATACATCCGTCACTTCAAAGTCTGGTCCTTCCCTCCGTTCATAATTCGACTGCGGCAACCAGCTGCCATAGATCATTTTCCGAATATCCTGCCCGGAGCCTTCCACGGTGAATTCTGCATACAAGCCACCCGGGATTTCAATCGAGGTAAAACCGGGTTCAAGTACCTGAGATGCTCCACTGCTTTCTTCACCCACAATAAAAGAAAATGCTCCATCCTCTTCAAAATGACAGGCCACACCATAAGCCATATCAGGGCGTATCCTCTCCGGGATAACCATGAACCTCTGTTCCAACCCAAAATCATGATAAAATCTGGGTATTTCAGCATAATGCTGATTGTCATTCAGATTGCTCTTATATTCATAGCCGAGAATCCAGTTCGGTTCCCGTGTGACCAGACGAGGTGTGTTCATGTGGAATGTTCCACCAAGCGAAGTTCGATAATCATTAAAATCAATGCTCTGTTGCATTTTCAAAAGAGACATCTGATCCGCTTCCAGCTTGCGCAGCTTAGCGGGTGTCATTCCAAAGTAGGCTGAAAATGCACGGGTAAATGCCTCTTGAGATTGATAGCCGAAGCTCATCGCAATGTCCAATATGCCTTCCGACGTGTCCCGCAGCATCCCTGCAGCTTCCGTTAATCTGCGTCTGCGCACATATTCCAGTACCGTTAATCCGGTGATCGCCTGGAATAAACGCTGAAAATGAAACGCCGAAAAGCTCGCAGCAGCAGACGTCTCTCTGATATTAAACTCATCTTGCAAATGCTGTTCCAGATACTCAATAGCAAGCTGAATTCGTGTGTAATGATCCATAGTGACGGCTCCCCTATCTAATTCGAAATATCAAACGATTTCTTATGTAGTATGACTGAGATCCAGATCATTTTTTTGATTTTGTGTGCGAACTTATATGATGAAAGATACGTGAGTTGCGCTTCTCTTCATGTTGAATGACACTATGATTCACTGTATGCCAAAAATCCCCTTGTTCTACAAGGAGATGCTCTCTACACTGGTTAATTAACCAGCAGAGATGGCTCTTGTGAACAAGGGGACATGTTTGTCTAACAATCTATTCTTAACCTTTCCAGTTCCCGGACACGGGATGAATACCCCAGATATCTGTAGCATACTCACTAATGGTACGATCACTGGAGAATATGCCGGAATGAGCCGTGTTCAATATCGCTTTCCGAGTCCAGCCCGGAATATCCCGATACGCCTGGTCAATGGCAGCATGCGCATCTGCATAAGCAGCAAAATCACGCAATACAAAGTATTCGTCACCATGAGCCAGCAAGGAGTCATAAATATCCCAGAACTCCCCATCACGATAACAGAATGCACCTGGATGTACTAATTGCTCCACAACCTCGCGAATGCGTTCATCATGCTGCACAATTTCATTCGGACGATAGCTTCCAGAACGATAATATTCAAGCACTTCATCTGCACGCAGACCATAAATGAACATATTTTCTTCTCCGACCTGCTCCGCCATCTCCACGTTGGCTCCATCCATCGTGCCAATCGTTAAAGCACCGTTCATCATAAATTTCATGTTGCCCGTACCGGAAGCTTCCTTGCCTGCGGTTGAGATCTGTTCACTAACATCCGCAGCGGGAATGATTTTCTCAGCAAGAGAGACGGAATAGTTCTCGAGGAAAAATACCTTCAAGCGGTCATTCACGGCCGCATCCCGATTCACTGTGTCAGCCACGGTGTTGATCAGCTTAATAATTTTCTTGGCAAAATAATAACTCGGCGCTGCCTTGGCACCAAAGATGAACGTACGTGGTACCATATCAAACGAAGCATCATTCTTAAGCCGGTTATACAGATGCATCACATGCAGAATGTTTAACAGTTGACGTTTGTACCCGTGTAGCCTCTTCACCTGTACATCAAAGATGGAATCCGGATTCACTGCTGTCCCGGTATGGTCCAGAATATACGCAGCAAGCCGCCCTTTGTTATGCCGCTTAATTGAACGGAACTGCTCTTGGAATGATGTATTATCCGCAAAGCCTGCCAACTGGTCCAGCTTGCCCGGCTCTGTTATCCATTCGTTACCGATTGTATCCGTAATCAGATCCGACAGTTTCGGATTGGCATGCATCAGCCAGCGGCGATGGGTTATACCATTGGTTTTGTTATTGAAACGCTCTGGATACAGCTCATAGAACGGAGCCATCTCACGCTCTTTCAAAATCTCGGTATGCAATGCAGCAACACCATTCACGCTATGACTGCCTACAATCGCCAAATGCGCCATCCGTACCTGATCGTTTGCAACAATCGCCAGATGCCCTATGCGATCCTGATCTCCCGGATATCGGTCCAGCAGCATGCCACAGAAGCGTTTGTTGATCTCTTCAATGATCATGTAGATTCGTGGCAGCAGCCTGCTGATCATGGATACAGGCCATTTCTCAAGCGCCTCACTAAGCGTTGTATGATTGGTATACGATACTGTGCGGGTTGTGATATCCCATGCTTCATCCCAGCCATAACCTTTCACATCAATCAGGATGCGCATCAGTTCTGGAATAACCAAGGTTGGATGCGTGTCATTAATGTGGAAGGCCACTTTATCAGGCAAACGATCATACGGTAACTCCAGCTTGTTGAACGTACGCAAGGCGCTCTGTACACCTGCTGAACACATGAAGTATTGCTGCTTCAAGCGCAGCAGCTTTCCTTCATACTGGGAATCATCCGGATACAGGAATTCCGAGATTGATTCAACCGATCGGCTATAATCCAGATAACCGTAGTAATTCGAAGGGGTGTCGAGTGAAGTCTCGCGCTTTGGCTCGGCACTCCAGAGACGCAATGTATTCACATGGGTTTGACCATAACCGATGACAGGCACGTCATAGGGAATGGCTACGACCGATTCGGCATCTTTTGTAACAAACTGATATTCTCCATCCTGTTCGTGAGCTTCTACCCGGCCCCAGAACTGGACTTCCACCTTTTTGTCTGGACGGCGGACTTCCCATTCATTGCCCTTATCCAGCCAATTGTCGGGTAACTCTACCTGATTACCATTGATGATTTTTTGCTCAAACAACCCGTATTTATATCGAATCCCGCAACCATGTCCTGCATATCCGAGTGATGCGAGTGAATCCAGGAAACAGGCAGCGAGTCGTCCCAGACCTCCGTTACCAAGTCCTGCATCCGCCTCCTGTTCTTCCACCTCTTCCAAGGAGAAACCCAGATCAGCGAGACTGTCGCGGACCAATTCCAATTCATTCACATTCAGCAGATTGTTGCCGAGCAGACGTCCAATCAGGAATTCCAGCGAGAAATAATAGACCTGTTTATCCTGGCGCTGCTTAAACCCCTGATTCGACGCTGCCCAATCCTGGCCTGCATATTCGCGAATCATGCTTCCCAGTACGTGGTACACGTCTTCCTGTGTTGCTTCTTCAATCGGTTTGCCCAATTTGCTGACCAGATTCCGTGTAAATATACTCTTGAACGTTTCCTTGTTGTCAAACAAAAGTAGGTTCCTCCCGGGGAAATCCTGTAGGATGGTGGCGGTTCATACAAATTGAACTAAATTATATTTACACTGGCCACTTCGATGACAGAATAACCTTCCGATCGCTGTTATCCCCAGATTTTTTTGATTCCTTTTTAAAATGGGAAAATCCGAGGATAAAGGCGAGCGCTACGCTTCTTCAGGTCATTTCTGTCCTCTCCATTTTGTGTAAATGTTTAAGTTGAATTTATATAATCAAGGGTAAAATTTGAAGCCAGCATATGCTTTCGAAGCAGCTTTCTTGCAGAAAGCTTTTAGGCGAACGCTACGCTTCAGAATCGATTTCGTCCCCTCCACTACGTCTGCACGTATGAAAAGCTCTAGCAGTAGTACCCGATGCGTCGAAAGTGTATGAATCTTAAATCCATCCTACAGGATTTTTATTTTATATATATTTATAGAAGATATCGGTTACGTGTGGGGATTAGATAATAGTGCTTTTTGCTAAAATGTATGGATTCGACGGGGCACCGATCAGCGTCTGTCCTCCGGTCAGCTTCACGTCTTTATCGAGAATGACGTTCTCAAGTACGGTACCCTCACCAATGTAACATTTCTGCATGATGATGGAACCTTTTATTTTGGCACCCTTGGCCACCTGTACACCACGGAACAGAATGCTGTCCTCCACCTCTCCCCCTACGATGCAGCCATTCGCGAGAAGTGAATGTTTAACATCGGCGGTATCCAGGTATTTGGCAGGCGCTTCGTATTTAATTTTCGTCTGAATCGGATCTTCCTTGAACAGTTGTTCATATTGCCCTGTGTTCAGCAGATCCATACTGTTGCGATAATAACTGTCAATGGAATTGATGACTGCGTGATAGCCATCATATGCATACGCAGCGATATTCAATCCATCCGGATTTTTTTGAATCACATCCCGGAAGAAATGGCTCTCGCCATGATCAATGCAGCGTTGCACCTGGCGCAGGAACAATTCTTTTTCCATGATGAAAATTTCTGTATATATATTCGGGTGATTAGCACTTTGGTGAATGTCCACCACGTTACCGTCCCCGTCATGTTCAACTTTGACACAGGCATCATGCTCAGGTAGCAGCTGATCTACTTTTTTGCAAACCAGTGTAACGTCCGCTCCTTTACTGATGTGATACCTGTAGACATCCTGGAGATCTGCTTTGGTCACATGGCGACTGCCCGCATGCACAACATATTGCCCTGCCCCTCTGTGGAAAAAGTCCAAATTGTTGTGGAAATGCTGCAAGTCCCCTTGTGATGTATCTGTTGGATCATTCCAGTCTGGTGGCAAAATAAACATGCCCCCATGCTTGCGATCCAAATCCCAAGGCTTACCATCACCAAGATGGTCCATCAACGAGCGATATTTTCGCCGTACAAATACACCTATACTCTCAATGCCTGCATTCATCATATTGGATAAAACAAAATCGATCAGACGGTAACGCCCGGCATAAGGCACCGCGGCTCCGCAGCGAAAATACGTCAATTCCTTCAATTCTTCAAGTTCATGGTCAAGGTTAATAACTCCGATCAATTGTTTCATCGCATGCACCGTCCTTTTAACTTCAATTAGGCCTTGCTAGTTATTCCTTGGCGAAGCTGACGTTCCAGTTCTTCCTGATCCACGAGCAATATATCACTCTCATCTCCCGGTGCAGGCGAAATCTGTGTTCCATCAGGAATAACCAATCCTTCTGCGATAATAGCTCGGTAAATGCGTACATTTTGCCCGATTTTCACTCGTGGCATGATTACCGAATCGATGACAGCACTGTTCTCACCAACTTCAATCCCGTAGAACAGAACAGAATGATTGACCTCGCCATGCACCACACTGCCTTCACTAATAATACAATTCCGCACCTTGGCCGATGGCGAGATATATTGTGCAGGTTGGTTCGGATTACGTGTGAAAATACGCCAGTCCGGATCATTCAGATTAAACGGTGTGTCTTCGTCCAACAGGTCCATATTGGATTCCCACAGACTGCGAATGGTACCAACGTCTTTCCAATACCCTTCGAATGGATAAGCATATAAGGATTTTTCGTTTTTAAGTAACAAAGGAATAATATCTTTACCAAAATCATAGGAGGTGGATGCCTGTTGTTCATCCTGGATCAGGAAACGTTTCAGTACATCCCACTTGAAGAGATAGATACCCATGGAAGCGAGTGTGCTCTTGGGCTCAGGAGGTTTTTCTTCAAATTCATAGATGCTATAGTCATCGTTAGTGTTCAGCACCCCGAAACGGCTGGCTTCTTCCAATGAGACATCAATGACCGATATGGTGCAATCCGCATCTTTATCTTTGTGATACTGGAGCATTTTTTCGTAGTCCATCTTATAGATATGATCCCCTGACAGAATGAGCACATGCTCAGGATCGAATTGTTCAATAAAGTTCAGGTTACGGAAGATGGCATCTGCTGTGCCACGGTACCAGCTGCTTCCGTCTTCACGTTCATGTGGAGGAAGTACATATACCCCGCCGTTTTTTCGATCCAGATCCCAGTCGCTGCCAATGCCAATATAGGAATGTAAGACAAGTGGTTCATATTGAGTCAATACACCCACTGTATCAATACCAGAATTAGAGCAGTTACTCAGCGGAAAATCAATGATTCGGTACGTGCCGCCAAAATATACAGCTGGTTTAGCCAGTGATTTGGTCAATCCTTTTAACCTTTTACCTTGCCCTCCGGCAAGTAGCATCGCTACAACTTCTTTTTTCGCCATCATTACAGCCTCCTCCACGTGCATTCGTTCTGATTCATTTCAGAGCCCATAATCGATATTCTGTTGTGTGGACACTGTTGTCTTGATTAGGAGCATGCTGTACAGATGTGTAACCGGTGAATCTTGTTGCAGTTGAACTTCTTGGATTGTAAAACCTGAAATAGAGATGATGCTGGTGTAGAATTGCCTTGACTGTCTTACAGAGGTGAATGTTAGATGCAGAACTTCAGGTGTAGCTCGTGCCAATGAAATAGACTACTCCTATTTAACATTAAACACGAAACGGACTGGGGAATCTTACTGGAAAACATCGACAACAAGTTTTGGGTGAAATTACCCTTTCTCGTGCCGCTGTTATCTATATTGTATTCGATAAAAGGGAATCAAACTCCTTTTGGAAAATTCATGGTAAAACTGTGACACTACTAGACCCATAAACCTATAAAATCAAAAATGCAGGTCTTACGAATCAGAAAACGGCAATTTATTTGTAAATTTTTAGAGGAATATATAGAAATGTGTCGAATAGAAATAGATGTAGTATGAAAGTAGTGTTTGAATTTGCTTAAGCATGCAGTCTATCAAGGAGTTACATACTAATAACTATAAATTATTTGGAGGTCTCTATGAGTGGTATTATTAAGTATAACAGGTTTACTGATAACGGAAGTTTGTCACGTGAAAAGGAAGATCTAACATATACATTGTTTGAAAAGTTAGATTTTATTAATGAACTGCCTAAAATCTCATTTTTCAGAAGTGATTTTAGAGGCTCAAGATTTGTAAATGTATCTTTTTATGAGAATAATTTTGATCGTGCAGATTTTATTTCAGCGATATTTGAAAAATGTTTATTCACTGAGGTTGATATTGCAGCCTCTGAAATTAAAAATTGTTACTTTAATGAATGTAATTTCACTCTGAATAATTATGCAAACACGTCGATACAAGAATGTACTTTTGAAAACTGCACTTTTGAAGATGAAAAATTTTTAGTAAACATGAAAAATTGTAAGTTTATAAATTGCACTATGAGAAATTGTGATTTTGAACGTTCTACAACTGAAAAATTGGAGTTTAATGGATGCGAAATCTATAATACCGATTTGGCCACAATGCATGCTGAAAATTTTATTTTTAAATCATGTGTTTTAGAAAATGTGAGTTTAGGAAAAAGTTATATTTTCGGTTATTTATTTTATAAGACAGATATTTCGAGACTCGATGTGCTTTACAGAGGAAACACCGTGAAAATGAATGTTGATAACTTCTCAGAATATATCGTTTCATTATTAACGCAACAAAGATTTTCTGAATTTATAAATGCAAATATATTCTTGTTTAGAAATTTTGAAGGAGTCCCTGATCAAATCAATAATGCATTAAGTGAATTATCAAAAATAAATAATACAACTCGCAAATTAGAAATGACCAATTTATTTGACATGTTTACATTCTATATCTTAAATAATCAATTACCCTACAAGCTTGTCTCCAAGGTATTAAATATTTTAGATGATTTTGATTGGACAGCATTCCCGTTTGAAGAGCAGCTTGTGTATATTTCCATGCATAAAAAAATCGAAATGATAATGAATACTTTTAATTATGATGACAGTTTCATTGAGAGTGCTGCAGGAGAAACTCTTTTTGTAACGTTCAGATGCAAAACAGATGATTATCAGGAAGCTCTAAAATTAACCAGTGACCTATTGGATGACCTTCATTTGAAACTGGGATTAGATAAAAATTATAAATTAATACAAAAAGAAAAAGGCTCATGGATTTTAACTTTTGCAGTTGTTGGTATAGTAGCGTTAATGATGCCAAAAATGTTAAATGACTACTCCAAAACTTTCTTTGATTTTTCCTTAAAACGAAAAAAATTAAAAATTTTAGGAGTGTTGCTTGACAATATTCGTATAGACCCTGAAAACATACCCAAATCTTTAGAACAATTCAACTTAATTTTAGACACCTCTGAAAAATCAGGCCTGACAAATCCAACATTTGATAATATTATTGTGACTGAAGCTTTCAAAGAAATAGTTAATCAAATAGATATTGGTGCATAAGGAGTTTTAGATCTACTATAGAACTCTACAATTTTTCTTAAAGCAGGTATTAGTATAGACTGTTCAATCGAAAGATTGACTCTGAAATAATAATGGGTTTGACTCTCAAAGAGATATCTATCATGGGGTATTGTTAGTATGTTAATATTCTCTATTAACTTGCTAGCAATATCCATGTTGTTTCTATTACCTATTTCGCTATAAGGTACCCCTATTAAACAGAAGTATCCACTTTCACAAGCACTAATAACATATTCCGTGTCCATTAATAATGTTTTAATCAACTCAAAATTATTCATTGCAAATAAAATATTACTTTTAATTGTATTTAATACTGTGGATCTATTGTTGCTATCATAAAGTTGTTTAAATAGCGTGACCTGTGAGTAGACTAAAGAACCAAGGGAATGAACGGAAACTCTTTCAAATAGGCTTATATTTTCTTTACTACCATAAACTAAACAATTCTTGATTCCATTTAAGAACAGTCTCTTAGATATGGATTCAATGATAATAATTTCTGGATATATATCGAATAAACTAAGTAAAAATTCATCTATAACATTTAAATTTCTCAAATTCCACTCCATACCGCCATACATAAAATCAATGAACAATGTAACATCATGCTTTTTGCAAATGTTAACAATATCAATATACATTTCTTTTGTAATTTTAATACCGCTTCCCAATAAAGGATCATTCATTATTAGTAAATTAATTCCATATTCAATAATGATGTCTTCTAATTTATGCAAATTTATGGTTACTTTTCCTTCCTCCAAAACCTCAATATAATATGTATCAACTTTTAAATCTTGCAAAACTTTTATATAAGTAAAATAAATTGGTGTAATTAACAATGCCTTCAGTTTCTTTTTCATATGAAATAGATTAATTAATAAATATGCACTCGAAGTTCCATTTGAAGATATTGAGAAGTCGAAATTATTTGAATTAACATTGGTATTGTCTAAAGCCTCGTGGATAAACCATTTCTTTGCTTCCTGTAACTCATCTAAAAAAAAGTAATTATTTTGACTTTGATCAAGACTGCTGTTCACAGCATTTTTAATGATTTCAGGGGGAAAGTTTAGACTCTTGTTTTCTTTATTCCAATTGGATAAGAAACATGTTTCACTATTAATTTTATGTAAAAGTGGTTCAATATTTGTATCATGATATAACGGCAATTTCATTACAAGACCTCCAAATAATTTATAGTTATTTGGAGGTCTTTCTCTACACTTTTAGATTATTTCTCGGATTAAATCTCGACAGCACATCTTTCTTCCGTTCAACAGACACTTCTGTGTATATTTGGGTCGTGCTTACATTGGTATGTCCGAGAATTTCCTGGACTGATCGTAAATCTGCACCATTGTTCAGAAGGTGTGTAGCAAAGCTGTGCCTGAGATAGTGCGGAGTTGATTTTTTGCTAACCTTAGATAAGTCCCTGTATTTAGAATAAATATCCTCTATGGAGTAAATGGAGAGTCGATCACCGTATTTATTGAGGAACAAGGCATCAGATTGGGGGTCGAAATGTTCTCGGGCATGCAACCATGTTTTAATTTTATGGATAACCTCGCTACTTGAGATGTAGAGCAATCGCTCCTTACGACCTTTTCCAAAAATCAACACGGTTTTCTCTTCGAGATCGATGTGCTCCATATCAATATTCACTAGTTCTCCAATACGAATTCCAATAACATAGAGCAGTTCAATAATAGCATCGTTGCGAAGGTTGATTCTTCTTCTAAAACTCGTGTGTAATTGTTTCATGTGCTCTTGTGGTGCATTTAATAACTTTTCAACCTCATTAACAGAAAGTGTCTTTGGAATACGTCTTGCTGTTTTGAATTTTTTTCCGAAACCAATAATTGGGGACTCGCTTATATCACCGTTTTGAACCAAATAATTAAAAAATGCTTTGAAGCATATGTACTTTCTTTTAATGGTCGAGTCTTTAAGTGTGTGTTCACTGTTTAATTGTTCCAGATACATTCGTAAATTTTCTCTGGTTACATCATGGATATGTTTAGTATCCAGCCATTCTACAAGTCTGTTGAGATCAGACAGATAGGCTTTAATGGATTTAAGGGATAGGTTTCGCTCTACGCTTAAATAAGTCTCATACTGCTTAATATAGCTGTTTAGGTTACTTGTACTAAGTTTCATGATGCCTCCTGATGTCGATGTCATATGTTGCCAATGGCCCGACCTACATTATTACGCATTGAACTCCATTTGTGAAGATGCCCAAAGGCATATATACAATATCCGAGATTTGAAAAACAAAAAAGAGCCGGATTCCCTCCGACTCGATACGTTCGCACTTATATAATTTTACGGAACAGCTCCATCACTTCATCCTTGGACGGTTGATATGGGTTGCCTGGTGCACAGGCATCTTTCATCGCGTTATCGGCAAGCAGTTCCACATCGGGATCTTTTACACCCAGTTCAGACAGTTTCTCAGGGATCCCGACTTCCTTCGATAGCTGGCGTATGGCCTCAATGACATAATCCGAACACTCCTCATCACTTCTATCCTTCACATCCATACCAATTGCCTTAGCAATATGACGGAATTTGCCGGGTACATGCTTGGCGTTCAACTCTTCCACATAGGGGAGTAACATTGCGTTACAGACACCGTGCGGCAGATCATATACGCCACCCAGTTGATGCGCCATCGCATGGACATAACCTAATCCTGCATTATTAAAAGCAATTCCACCAAGGAAACACGCGTACGTCATATGTTCCCGTGCTTCCAGATCACTGCCGTCTCTCACGGCTCTTGGCAAATATTCAAAGATCAGTTCAACAGCTGCTGCAGCTGTCGCACTTGTCACTGTAAATCCACCCGGTGTAACCATCGCTTCTACGGCATGTGTCAACGCATCCATTCCTGTGGCCGCTGTGAGACTTGCAGGTTTGCTGAGCATCAGCTCCGGATCATTAACCGACAGGGAGACCAGACTATTGCGGTCCACCATCACCATCTTCACTTTACGTTCCTCATCTGTAATCACGTAGTTAATTGTCACCTCGCTCGATGTGCCAGCCGTTGTGTTAAAAGCCACAAGTGGCACGGACTTATGTTTCGATTGATGCAATCCTTCATATTCACGGATATGCCCACCGTTCGTAGCTACAATGCCAATCCCTTTGGCAGCATCCTGCGGTGAACCTCCACCTATCGATATAATGGCGTCACAACCATGATCCTGGAATACTCGAAGTCCGTCATGTACATTCTGACATGTTGGATTAGGCTGAACCTCATCATATACAACATAGTCTAACCCAGCTTTTCGTAATGTAGACAGTACCTGTTCAGCAACGCCTGAAGTTATCAATTGGCGATCACTTACAACCAGCGCCTTGCGGATACCCATCTGTTCAATCATCTGACCTGCTTCCTGTAAACAGCCTCTACCCATCAAGTTCACGGGCGGAACATAATATGCATGTGTTGCCATTTGAACCAGCCTCCTGTAACCCCTGATTTACTTTCTCCATTGTAACTGAATCCGTTTTCAGATATAGTGAAATAAATCACAATGAGTCCGATAAATGTTACACTTAATGTCGATTTTTTCCCGTAATAAAAAAGACGACCCAGACACCCGCAGGTCTCCAAGCCGTCTTACTTATCTATCTTAAAGCATTATCCACTACTTACACCTTACCTAAGGTACTTTCACTAAAAGCATACGTACGAAGGCTTACAGCGCCTTATCGTTCACACCGTCAAGCCATGCCTCAATATCGCCAATTACGGAGGACACACAGCCATCCTCGAATGGAGAGTTCAATCCAGCCAATTCAACCAATCCGGTGAAGGATAGGCTTCCTCCCGCTTTGCACAATGTCAGATAATCGGCCCATGCAGACTTCATGTCCTCGTTGCTGCGTTTCCAGAACTGGAATGCACAGATCTGTGCCAACGTATAGTCAATGTAATAGAATGGCGATGAGAAAATGTGACCCTGCTTATGCCAGAAACCACCTTGCTCCAGATAAGCATTATCTTTGTAATTGATGTGTGGCAGATAGGTCTTCTCAATGTTGCGCCATGCCTGCTTCCGTTCCGCTGGTGTAGCTTCCGGATTCGCGTATACAAAATGCTGGAATTCATCCACGGCTACGCCATACGGAATGAACAACAGACCGGAAGACAAGTGATCAAACTTGTACTTGTCCGTATCTTCCTTGAAGAACAACTGCATCCACGGCCATGTGAAGAACTCCATGCTCATGGAATGAATCTCAGCCGATTCATACGTTGGCCAATTGTATTCAGGCACTGCAAAATCACGGCTCTCATACACCTGGAAAGCATGACCTGCTTCATGTGTCAATACATCAATATCACCGGAGGTACCGTTGAAGTTGGAGAAGATAAACGGCACTTTGTAATCGTTCAGGAACGTACAATATCCGCCGCCCTGTTTACCTTTTTTGCTTACCAGATCCATAAGCTCGTTTTCAGTCATCATCTGGAAAAATGCATCCGTCTCTGGTGATAATTCAGCGTACATTTTTTTACCATGTTCAATAATCCAGTCTGCGTCACCCTTCGGTGTCGGGTTACCCGTCTTGAAGCTGAAGCCCTGATCATAATAATACAGCGTATCCACATCAATCCGATTACGCTGGCGCTCTCTGAGCTTGGTCGCCACAGGTACGATATAATCACGAACTTGTGCCCGGAAGTTAGCAACCATCTCTGCGTTGTAATCCGTGCGGTTCATGCGATCATAGCCGAGTTCCACATAGCTTGGATAACCCAGTTTCTTCGCGATCTGTGTACGCACTTTAACCAGTTCATCATAAATGCGATCGAATTCAGCTTCATGTTCAGCCATGAAAGTGTATCTGGCTTCCGAAGCACGCTCCCGCATGGAGCGATCCGTGGACAGTTCAAATGGATGAAGCTGTGGCAACGTGCGCTCTTCACCTTCGAACGGAATTTTGGCCGATGCGATCAATTGATTGTATTCTGTGGAAAGTTTGTTCTCCTTCTGGAGTTCTTCAATAATTTCCGGGCTGAAAGTTTTCAGTGAAAGATCCGCCAGCTGGAACAGCTGTGAACCCCATTTTTGTTCCAACTCATTGCGGAATTTGGAGTTAACAAGTGCACGGTAAAAATCCGTAATATATTCCTGCACAATTGGAGCATTCTCATCCAGAAATTCGTTCTCCGCCTTGTAAAACTCATCATTGGTATCAATGGAATGACGGATGTAGACCAATTGGGCTTGCGTCTCAAAATCACTGCGCAGCGCGTTAATCTGATCCATGAATCCGCTCTGTTCTTCAACCGTTGCCGCAGCTTCAAAACCGCTCAACAGCTCACGGAAAGATGTCTTGATATGTTCCAGATTCGGACGTGTATACGTATACTCACTAAATTTCATTTATGTACACCCTTTCCTGTTTGGCAGAATTTCGGGAGTATCCCGAGTTAAACTACCCCCTATTATACAAAAGAGCAGCTAAAAAATCCCATAATTACGAAAAATATTTGTCCATCGGTCAAATTGTACAACATGAATGGTTACATATATTACGTGCTTATGTAAGGTCAGTGCCTCAAAATTTTCCCCACACAAATAAGCCCGCCTCGCGTTAGCGAAGCCAGCTTATAGGTTGTCTCTTCTTTTCACATGAAAAATACTAGCTTTGGTCTTTATCCATAATCTGATAGAACCAGCCCATTCCGACCATGCCCACGACCATAATAACGGCCATAATAATGATATATGTCATGAATGTAACCTCCCTGCTTCCGTATATTCATCACACTACTACTAGTGTACACGGTGAAACGCCGTTTGAATTGACCGAACATTGACAAAAATACGAAATCTTTAATTTTAATAAATGGATTATTTCCTCGATCACACTAAATCATACGTACCTCACTGCACGGTTCAAAGTTTCATCCGCCATGCTTACGGTGTATACTATACTTCTATGAAATGGAATTTGGATTTTTACTCAGAAAGGTTGAAAGACATGTCAACTCGCATCCCCTTACGTCAGTTATTTCTTACTGTTTTATTAGCCCTTATGTTATGTATTTTATCCGCCTGTGCTGATGGAGAAGCCCATCTTACGGTGAATATGGATGGATCAACGGATCTGGATCTCAATCTCAACGTAAAGAACTCTGCTCTTGGAAAAATTGGACAAGACAATCTCATGCCTCTGATCGCAGATGCATTGAATCGAAATAACTTTCAGGCAGAGGTTTCGGAACAGGGAGATCAGAAGCAACTCACAGCGACCACCCATTATGAAAAAAGCAATAAAACCAGCTTTGATACGTCCAAGTTACCACAAGGGATCAAGGTTGAACAATCAACTTCACCCGGCTTCTTCACTTCCAAAATGCACATTACAGCAGAAGCCGATCTCATGGAGTCCATGCCCGATGGTGAGATCAAAAATCAGATTAACAAGGTGCCTAGCTTTCTTAAAAACCTCTTGTTAAAAGATGTTAACTTTGACTTTAAGTTGTCTTTACCCATCAAGGCAGCCGATTCCAATGCAGATCAGGTGGAGGATGGCGGAAAAACGCTCATTTGGCACGTTTCACCCCTCCAGATGAATAAACTGGATCTGACTGTACAGGTTCCCAATATCCGGAATATCATCATAATTGCAGTCATTGGCCTATTATTAATCGCTGCTCTGCTCATTTGGTTTTTTGTTCGTCGCAGACGGGCCAGACAGCGCCATAGTGCAAGATCACATCGCGGAAAAAATTAATTCCTTCACACCAATTTTATTTGTGACTTGCCAAACGGTGTTATGGATAGTAGAATACATCCGTACTGTGTGAACGGTTAATTTTTTATTAAGCAAAGCTAAAGAGGTGACAGGTTTCATGAATATCCGCGAATGCCCACTACCTGGTATCGGAGTTAAGTACCAGTTTGATACAAAGGGCGGCCATCAGTTAGTCATTATTGTGCATGAGGACGGACGCCGTGAATTATTCTCCGTTGATCCACAAGACAACGAAGAACTCACTCTGATTGCAGATTTGGAAGATGACGAATGCGTAACCCTCTCCGGGTTAATCGGAGGCTGGTCCTGAGTTTAGTTATCAGGTGCCTACTAATTTGAGTAAATGACAGAATAACCTGTACCTTGAATATCAAGGCGCAGGTTATTTTTCCGTTACGTTACCCTTTGAGAGCGGATATATGGAACCCATGTATTCAGTACGCGGCTAATCTCCGTGGAATGAAACGGTTTGCTGATAAAATCCTGCATCCCACATTTCAGACACTCCTCACGGTCACCGGCGCCCGCAAAAGCTGTAATCGCTGCAATAACCGGTATTTCCGGGTGGGTCTGTCTGATTTGGCAGGTCGCTTCAATCCCATCCATAACTGGCATTTGAATATCCATAAACACCAGGTCATATTGAATCTTGTTCAATGAATCGACGGCCTGTGCACCATTCTCAACGATATCACATACTCCGCCAAACTTGCGCAGCATCTCCTCCAACAGATGACTGTTGACCGCTTGATCCTCAGCAATCAAAATTTTGATGTCATGGGCAAGACTAGCTCGATCCAATTGCAGTTCCTCATTCGCAGTGATTTCAATCGGGTCATTACTTTCCTCTAACCACCGCTCCACTACGAGGGTGAACTGGAATTCTGCCCCCTCACCGATCTCACTCTGTACGCCAATCGCTCCGCCCATTAATTCCACCAGTTTTTTGCTGATCGCAAGCCCCAGACCTGTCCCGCCAAACTTGCGATTGATGGCCGGATCAAGCTGTGAGAAGGATTGGAACAACTGATGCTGCTTTTCTATTGGAATGCCAATTCCCGTATCTCTCACCTTAAAGGTCAACATCAGGTTATCCTGACCATGCTCATCTGAGAAATCAGCACCTACGCTCACCATAATACGGCCCTGCTCTGTAAATTTAACGGCATTACCCACCAGATTAATCAAAATCTGCCGGATTCGTGTCTCATCCCCTCGAATACGTTCAGGAATACGATCCGACACTTCACAATAGAGTTCAATATTTTTCTCTGATGCCTTCAGTGCAAATAGCTCCATAACCCCACCCAGCATCGCCTTAATATCTACAGGTGCGCGCTCAAGATCCATTTTGCCTGCTTCAATTTTGCTGAAATCCAAAATTTCGTTCAAAATGTACAAAAGGGATTCGCCGCTATCAATCATGATTTCCGCAAAACCTTTCTGTTCATCATCCAGCTCGGTTTCCATTAAGAGATGTGCCATGCCCATGATGCCGTTTAATGGCGTACGAAGCTCATGACTCATGATAGCGAGAAACTCAGACTTTGCTCGGTCTGCATGCTCTGCTGCTTCCTTGGCACGTATGATGTCCTTAACAGATGTCATATCACGGAAAACCAACACTGCCCCGCGGGTTCTACCCTGATCCATAATTGGCTTCAATTGGAACTCCGCCAGGAAACTGGACCCATCCTGTCTCCAGAATACGGATTCGGTACGTGGCAGACCTCGTCCCTCACGAACAGCCTGTAGAATTGGTGTATCCTTGGATGGGTAGGGAATGCCTTCGCTCTGCATTTGGATCATCAACTGCTCTAATGGTTTGCCATTCATTTCACTTGGACAGAAGTTCATGATCTCCGCGGCGGCTGGATTGGCAAAGTTCAGATTCCCATCCAGGTCCAGTCCAATAACACCCTCAGACATGCCATTCAAAATCAATGCCCGTTCATAACTAAGATTCTCGATCTCCTCGACGTAACGTTTGGACTCTGTAATGTCACTGGTAATTCCGTAGACCCCAACAACTTTGTCCTCAAGTATAATAGGAACATTAATCACATTTGTTTCAATTCGCTGCCCATTTTTGTGAATTAAGCCTATCTCGTAGCTCTGTGCATTGCCCTTCACCGTTTCCTCAAAATGATATCGAGTCTTCTCCAGATCTACAGGATCAATGAGGTGATCAAAAGGCCGACTCAGCAGCTCCTCCTTGGTGTGTCCTGTCAACTGTTCCTGACCCGTATTGGCTTTCAGCAGATTGCCTTCCAGGTCCAGAGAAGCCACACCTAGGGGATTACAGTCAAATAACGATCTGTACTCCTGCATGCTTAACTGTTGTTGCTGGCTGGCTGTCATATCCCGGGTTACGGCGACCATCTCCATCAACTCACCTGATTCGTCATATACATAGTGTGTAATCGTATCTGCCCATACCGTAGATCCATCCTTATGCAGCAGGCGATAACTGAGCCGTTTGGGAGCCAGACCCTTTCTCTGCTCTTCCACGTACGCTTCAACCAAAGGCACATCCTCTGGATAGATAACAAATGTTCCCGGCTTACCTACAACTTCTTCCAACTCATAGCCCAACATGCTTTTACATGCATTCGATACATATTTAAATGTACGACTAGAATCAGCGTCATGTATTGCGATCAGGTCTAGTGAAGACTCCGCCAGCAGGCGAGAGATGCGACTGCTCTCTTCCAATTGTTTACGTTGCACAATGAGGATTTGCTCTGCATCTTTTTGTTTCGTAATATCAGCAGCTTGTACGAGCAGATACAAGGGTTCACCATTCGTTTCATCCCTCACGATGCAAGCTCTAATGGTTGCCCATAATAACGAACCGTCCTTTCGTTTCAGACGAACCTCCGTCTCGTACATCGAACTTGTTTCATGAGTCATTGCCCAGAACTTGCTGCGGAATTTCTCCATGTGCAGATCTTCTTCGTAGATCATATGTATGACCGAAGTATCGATCAGTTCATCTTCACTGTATGCAAGCATCTCGCAAAATGCAGGATTAAGCTGCAACCACCGTCCATTTACATGCGATGCGACAGCAATGCCGATTGGTGCGTGCGTATACAATTGTTCGAACAGAGATCGGCTCTCTGTAATGGATTTCGACATTACATGTCCTCCTTTATGAGAATCTGAATGTATTCCGTATGAATAGATCGACCTGAACATAACTTCATCTATAGAGTACTACCCCAAATGCCATGATTGATAAACGAGATCGGATAAAATCCCTAAATGAATCGACATTTTTAATTTTGGATGCTGACGACTTTCATTGTGTACATACCAATTCGAACACATCACGTCATATACTACACAATACTCGTGCTCTCCCGATTATACAATGTTGAATGTTTGAATAGGAATGGAGGTTAAGGATTATGATCATTGTCGCAAATCAACCCATCGAACTGAACCGCTCGGAATGGTCTGATTTTGAATGGTATTGGTTACAGCAACTCCAGAATCGTCCTACAAGGTATGTGTACCAATCCATGGATCATCTTCGTTTTGAGTGGGACTTACGGGGCTCTCTCGTGGATGCAGCGGAAGGATTGGATCGAAGCGGTGTGAGTTTTGCATCCTTTGAAAAATCCAGATGTAATCCTGCCTACTGGAATCGTAATACGGAAGGTGGGTTTGAGCTAAGATCAAACGTGACCCCCGCAGACGGCATCCGGGATATCTGGAGGAATGGACACTTATATGCCTTTGAATGTGCAACGGCTACCGTAATTGTGCTGTATGGTGGCGTGCTGGGAAGCATTCGCGAAGACGCCTTTAATTCCCTGTTTCGAGATCTGTTACTCTTTGACTGGCATTATGACAGTGACCTGCGATTGACCGAAAAAAACGGTAGTGAAACCGCCCTGCCAGGAGATGTACTGTATTTCAAAAATCCGGATGTTTCTCCCGAAACCCCCGAATGGCAGGGAGAGAATACGATCATGCTGCGCGAGAACTGGTATTATGGTCATGGCATTGGTATTGCACGCGGCGAAGAAATTATACGTACCCTGAATCAGTTCCGCATTCCAGGTAGCCGGGTCTCCGCCTACTTAATGGATATGGTTATCTATCCGGACTTCTTTTATTTATCCCGATTCGCCAAAAACAGCCAGAATAATATTGCTGCTGGTTCTACGCCTGTTTTACCCGGACAGTTATATGTACGACTTGGTGGCAGCCGTTATTTACGCAGCTGAACTACTGAAACGGAAACGGCTTTTGCATTAAATTGCAAACAATACCTCAATCCAAGTGATGACAAACAAGCCCAATACAGCAGCAGTTAACCTGCCACTTCATTGGGCTTTCTTTACATCCAAAAGATCATTACTGTATCGACATTAGCATACCTTTATGCTACATCAAAGATCGCTCCTGGCAGTTTAAGCAATCGGGTCCAGTTGCACAACAACCTGTTTACCACTTACCTGAACCCCCGTTGTTTTGCTACCGAATTCAGCCAGCGATTTACTCAGTTGCTCTGCCCATTCTTTCCCTGCAACTCCTTCTTTGGCTCCGTGCACCTGGATGACGAGTTTTACCGAATCACCCTTCTTCAGGATGCGTTCCGCCTGAGACTGCTTCGTATCCCGGTCATGATCCTCCATACCAAGGTTCAAGCGAATTTCCTTTACTTTACGTTTATCGGGAGATTTACTCGCTTTTTTCTTCGCCTGCTGCGCTTCTGCTTTGGCCGCTCCAGCTGCAATCAGCTTGCAAGGCGGTGGACTCGTCATCAAGGACAAGCACACCAGATCTACTTTATGCTGCTTCGCAAGTTGAAGTGCTTCCTGCGTGGACATCACACCCAGATCTTCACCATTCAGGCCGGTCAGCTGCACTTCGGCTGCTTTGATCTTTTCATTTTTGATCATGATTCTTCCTCCTCTACATCAAAAGCCTGTCCTGACCATTTACGGATCAGAGCAGGCTAGGATGGTGTTGCTAGTTATTTGTAATACATATCAGCGTATGAATACGCTAATCCGTCTGATTTACAGCGTGTTGAATGCTTCCGTCAGAACCGGTACGATTTGTGATTTGCGTGATACTACGCCTTTCAAGATAGCTCTGCTATCAGACAGCGTCACATTGTAGGCTTTCTCCACTGCTTTAGTGGATGTACCATATGCCAAAGCTACGGAATCGTTATTCAGAATGTCTGTTACGACAAATACAAACAGGTCGAGACCTTTACTCGAAATAATCGCTTCAATAGCTGCTTCAAGCTCAGGTTGCTTCACGAGAACATCATTCACGTCAACGGCATTAACCTGTGCAATTTCCACTTTGGATTGACCCATTACGAATTCTTTTGCATCCAGGGAGATTAGTTCAGCAATTGTTTTTTGGCTCAGATCCGCGCCGGCTTTCAGCATGTCCAGACCATAGCTGTCTGCATCTACACCAGCAATGGCAGCCAGTTCACGCGCAGCGGCTACGTCTTGCTCTGTGCAAGTCGGGGATTTGAACAACAGGGAATCGGAGATAATGGCAGACAGCATCAGACCAGCAATCGGCGCACTCACTTCGATACCATTTTCTTTGTACATTTTATTCAAAATAGTTGCTGTACAACCTACAGGCTCTGCACGGAAATACAGAGGTCCGCTTGTCTCAAAGTTAGCAATACGGTGATGGTCAATAACTTCAACGACAGTCACTTCCTCAATATCGCTTACACTTTGCTGACGCTCGTTGTGGTCAACCAGAATGACTTTATTTACTTCATTTGCAGCTGTTTTAATCAGACGCGGTGCTGCGATTTTGAATTGATCCAGTGCGAACTGGGTTTCACCATTGACTTCGCCGAGACGCACAGCTTCAACGTCCTGACCCAATTTGGTTTTCAGATCCGCATAGGCGATTGCCGAACAGATCGTATCCGTGTCGGGATTTTTGTGACCGAAGATTAACGCTTTCTCCATATTTATAGCCCTCCGTCAATTCTCATTTAGAATAATACATGTCATATTTTAATCATACCCTAATGATTATAGCGCTAATAAGGCTTAATTCCAATCCTTTTACAGCGAATTGATTGCAAATCATTCTCAGGTAAGTCATTTTGGAAAATAACCAAACTTGGTTCATTACCCTCAAGTCGATATGATATGTATCGTATTTATTCATCGTACAACCTTATAAAATTAGCATACGAAACCCTGATACGCAACGAAAACATTAAATCTCAGGCTCTTCCGCGCTCTGCCCTTGTCGTACAAAAAAGGTCTGTAGACTGCCGTCTTCGCTAATCTCCAGCAGGTTCAATTGCGCTCCGTAGGCACAACCACCGTCAATGCCAATTTTGTCTCCGCTCGGGTCAAACCAAATGCCTGTCTCATCATGCAAATGTTTCACGGGTGTGTGTCCAAATACGATCGTTTCTCTAATCGTCGTTGGTCTGGAATAGAATGGTTCACGAATCCAAATAAAGTCCCGCTCGGACTGGCTTCTCCAATCCTCAATGTCCGGGTTGATCCCGGCATGCACAAAAATATAACCCGGAATCTCGTACACCAGCGGAAGCTGTTCCAGAAAACGAAGATGGTGTTCATAGTGTGTACGTATCCACTGTTTGGCTTCAGCATAAGCTTCCCAATCTATCTGCTGCTCATCATAAGTAAGCTCCAGATCCAGATAACTTGCCATCGTTTGTAATCCACCGTTACGAATCCAGTGTTGATCATACTGCTCAACATCCTGGGTTAGCGCCTTGACCATCATGGCATCGTGATTGCCTTTGATCACAATAATATGGTGCTGTTGCTGAAGCTGCATAATCTGTTCGATGACCTGTCTACTGCTTGGACCGCGATCCACATAATCACCCAGCAAAATCAATTCATCTTGCAAAGGATTATAATCTGCAAGCTTAAGCAGTGCATTAAATTCATCGTAACAGCCATGAATATCACTAATGACACATCTGCGCATGTGAATCTCTCCTCTCCCTGATCACGCAAGAGTATAACTGGAACCTTTCATGAGCAAGATTCCAGTCTGTTCAGAGTAGTTATTCCCGCTTGCTCACTATTAGTCCTGCTTGAGTCCAAAGGCTTCTGCAATCAGGCCGAATGAACGTAGACGTGCTTCAAACGAATGGACCGCTGATGCAATAATGACTTCATCTGCTTCATGGCGTTCAGCCATTGCGGTAATTTTATCTTTCACCTGATCTGGTGTACCCACAATGGAAAAAGAACGACGTTGACGGATCTGTTCCATCTCCATCGCTGTGAATGGATAGTTGTTCACCGTCTCCAGGGATGGGAAGGAACTTTGTTCAAGACCTCGTCCGAGGCGCAGGAAGAAAAGTTCATTGCTGCGCGCCAGTTCAGCGGCTTCCTCCTCTGTCTCCGCGCAGAATGCCGAGACAGCAATCATTGAATGTGGTTTGTCATTCAGGATGGACGGCTTGAAATGTCTGCGGTAATGTTTCATCGCTTCTTCGCCGCCTGGTGTTCCGAAGAATTGGGCAAACGCATACGATGTCCCTTGCGCTGCAGCAATTCTCGCACCTTCGGAGCTGGAACCCAGCAACCACACTTCTGGTACCGTTGGAACCGATGGTCCGGCTACCAGAGATGCAAACCGATGATCCTCGGGCAACTGCTCGTGGAAATATCCGCCCAGATCCGCGATCTGTTGAGGAAAGAATTGTACATTCGATGATTTCCCTTCATTCAGAGCTCTGCTGGCAATCGGCATGCCGCCTGGTGCTCTGCCAATCCCCAGGTCAATCCGCCCCGGATGCAAAGCTTCCAGCAGACGGAAATTCTCCGCAACCTTATAGGCACTATAATGAGGCAGCATAACGCCACCGGAACCTACGCGAATCCGATCCGTATGTGCAGCCACATGTGCAATCATAACTTCAGGACTGGAGAATGACAGCGCACCACTCCCGTGATGCTCCGACATCCAGAAACGGGAGTACCCCAATTGATCCGCATGTTGTGCGAGTTTCACCGTTTCCTGCAGCGTATCCTGTACACTGCGTCCTTCATTGATATGTCCATGTTCGAGTACACTCAGTTTCATATATATTCAATCCTCTCGTCGGTTGGGTTCATAAGTACTGTGAATATGAGTTCTGCGAATATTACGCGCTCTTGCTCACTTCATTCTTGCTCATTACATTGTAACATTAATTATTACAGTTTCAAACTTTAGTTATTCTCTTTATTACCACACTTGCACAAGAAACATGCAAAAAAACGCCACCAGCTTTTGAACTGGTGACGTTCTGATCTAACCTAATTGAAGAGAAAATTGATTTATGGCGCACGTTTCGGTAACAATTTCACATACTCGTCAGACAGTTTCATCAGGCTGAGCACATGTTCATAGTCGGCACGATAGGGTTCCAAATCCGTTACCGGTTCATATGTGTTCAGCGAATAGGCTGTTCCATCGTCAAAGCCCGCACCCGGGATAAACATGATGTCATTGTTGACAAATGAACCCGTTGGCAAGTAATACCGGATACCGAAGGCATTATGGTCCATGTTGAGCAGATCATGTCCGAAGGCAGTGAATTTCTCATCCTGGAGCGAAACTCCCATCAGGTTCATGATCGTTGGCAACATATCCAACTGACCGCCTGGCTGCTCAATCACTTGTCCTTTGGTCTGTTTCGGCGTATGAATCATTAACGGGATGTTGAATCGACTTACTTTACCGTCATACGGGACGCCCAGATTGGCCTGAATCTGCTGTGTAATCTCTTCGTCAGCAGGCAGACCAAAGTGGTCTCCGTAGAGCACTAACGTTGTGTTATCCCATAATCCGTTCGCCTTCAACTCATTAATGAGTTGACCGATGGCATAGTCCGTATAATTGATCGCTTGCAGATAATCGTGAAGCAGTTTGTTCGTAATAGTCGCAGGAATCGTGATGCGTGCACGATCAGCGGGAACCGTAAACGGCGAGTGGCTCGATGCCGTAATGAACTGAGCATAGAACGGCTGATTCGCAGCCTGATGCGCAGTCATTTTTTCCACACCTACACGGTACAACTCTTCATCCGATGGTCCAAAGTCATTGAATCTGTCGTTCTCGAAGCTGGGCTTGTCGAAGTAACGAGTGAATCCGAGTGCCGGATACATTTTGTTTCGGTTCCAGAAGGTGACGTCATTGACGTGGTACGTCTCTGACTCATATCCCTCTTTCCCCAATAATTTGGGAAGACTCGGCAGTTCACGGTCACTATACCCTGCTGACATGGGAACAACTCCGGTTGGATAGATAGAGGTGTTCGACATGAACTCCGCGTCTGATGTGTTTCCCTGTCCGATCTGTTGGAAAAAATGAGAGAAATAATAGCTTTCTTTGGCCAGATCATTCAGTACCGGTGTTAACTCCTGACCGTCTAATGAAGCATTAATCGGGAAATTCTGAAAGGACTCCAGTTGCAGTACGATCAGATTGCTGCCTTTGGCCTGACCAAAATATTTGGCTTTCACGGCTGTCCCGTCACTTGGTTTATCCTGATACGGATACTGGCTAACCAACTTATTGATCTTGGCAATTGTTTCGTTAATGTTGCCATTCGCAATGGCCTCATTTTCTTTGCTCGTCAGAATGGCAGACGATACCTGATAGTTCAGGAAACCGAGATTTTCAGCCCGCACCAGCTCATTATCAATCGTTTCACCTTTGACAATAAAACTGCCAGACAGCACGATGCAGAATGCAGCCGTAAGCGCAACGCCGAGCTTGCCCCAGTAACGTCTGCGAATTCTACCAAACGTCAAACCGCTATCGCGGTAACTGTTGTGGTTACGACCGCCAGCACGTCTGCGCATAATCAACCATATTGGCAATGCCAGTACGATGTCTGCAAAAAACAGAAAGTGCTCCGGTCGTACCAGTGGTCCGATACTTCCCCGTACTTGGGCAACTTGCCCTAGTTCACTAAGCGCGGTATAGGTGGGTACCGAACTGAAATGAACGTTATACAGCGTAGCCGCGAACAGCACCAGAGAAAACAGAATATTGAATCCTCCGTATACTGCTCGCTTCCAGCCTTTGGGCACGATCAGATCCAGCAGGCATACCACAGTTAGTGCGCCTAATGCGTCAGTTAACAGACCGATGCCGGACAGACCCTGGAAAAAGAAATACCGCAGCAGTGATAACTTCAGCAGCATAAGAATGAATAACACGGCAAATAAGGTCCGTGATGAAGTTCGTTCATTTTTGGAATTATACATGGTCGCTTTCAACCCTTACCCTGAAATTTTACGTTCATTTTACAAAACGCATATTTCAGTATAACAGTTTTCTGGTTGCTATTCCATGGAAGTTCCGTGTAGGACGGGGTGAGTGTTACGCAATTGTGGATATATCTGCATTCTGAGTGTTCGCGCCCTCTCTCTGTTCCTTAATGGTTGCTTGTGCAGCAGCAATTCGTGCATAAGGGATCTGTGCAGGCAAACAGCTTACGTAATCCAGACCAATGCGGTGGCAGAACGTAATCGACTCCAGATCTACAACATTTTCTCCGCAGATCCCTGTCTTCAGATGAGGTTTTCGAATTCGACCTTGGACTACCGCCATCTCAATCAGTTGTCCGACTCCCTCAATGTCCAGCACATAAAATGGATTATTCGTTACCGTACGAGAGTCCGTATCCAGTTGAATGAATCGCTTCTCAGCTTCATGGCGACTATATCCAAATGTCATCTCTGTCAGCTCATCCGTGCCAAACGAGAAAAAGTCAGCCTGGCGAGCAATGTGAGTCGCCGTCAGCGCCGCTCTCGGAGCTTCGATCATCGCCCCCACTCTATAGAGACAATGCCGCTTCTCCTCACCAAGCACTTGGTCAGCCACATGATCCACCAGATCTCTCATCACCTGAAGTTCATGCACATGACCGATCTGCGGGATCATAATCTCGGGACGTACCCACCAGCCTTGCCGGATGCCTTTCACCGCTGCGCGGAAAATCGCTTCAAGCTGCATATCAACGATCTCCGGGAACACCGTACTCAGCCGACAAGCCTGTTGCCCCAATGTCGGATTATGTTCATGCAATTCACTGACTCTGTGAATTACACGTTCCAGTTCCTCCAGTTCAATCTGATGGTCTTTTTGCTCCTGCCACTCCTCTGCTTGTAACCACTCACGTCGTTTCTCCAACACTTCCAGATCCGGTAGCAGTTCATGCAACGGCGAATCGAGCAAACGTATCGTTACCGGGTATCCATCCATCGCTTCGAATATCTGTTCAAAATCAAACTGCTGCATCGGCAACAGACGCTCCAAACCACGCCTGCGTTCGGATTCACTGTCTGCCAGGATCATTTTTTGTACAAAAGGTAACCGCGCAGGTGATAACAGCATGTTCTCCGTCCTGCACAGACCTATTCCCTCAGCCCCTAGTAGCCGTGATGTCATGGCATCCTGCGGATGATCTATATTGGACAGTATCGTCAGTTCCTTTATTTCATCAGACCATTCGAGCAGAAGCTGTAGTTCCGGTGTACCACTTGAGAACCCTTTCAACATCTCCGTCACATGCCACGGCTCGATACGTAACAGCGCATCCGCTTTGGTGATTACCCCTTCATGCACAAAATCAATAGTACTCTGCAAGGCGGCCTTAGCACTCAAGCACGCTGGACTGACATACAGAAGATACAGCTCCCCTGAATCGATAATGAATTGGATTTTTTGAACTTTCCCCATATAGCGCTCCAGATAACTGCAAGCATCCAACAGAAGACCATATAATCCAGGTTCTTCTCTCCGCAACTGATCCAGTCCTTCATCCTGAGATTGGGAGAAAGCAGATGCAGAGTACTCGCCTGTCATGCCTCTTTCGCCCGTACCCGGATGACGGGAATATACCGTGCCGCTGCCGCTGCGTTCACCTTGCTCACCATTAACCATCACCTGAATAAGAGCCGGAGCTCCTTGATGATCCCCTGAGTGTCGAGTAGATTGGAGACCAGGTTCTTGTTGTGAGTTGAGTCGAGATGCACGTTGTGTATGAGAAACCGCACGAATGGCTTCTTTTAATTGTAATTGGACGTCTTGAGGGAAAGGATGAAGTCCTATGTCTTCTATTAATTGCTTATATTCTGCGATGGCGAATTCCAGTTTCGCTTCATCGAGGATCGAAAGGTCACCCAATTTCTCTTCAAATAGGGTGTACGGGATGCCATGTACTAGCTGACCATAATCCTGTAATAAAATTCGATAACAATTAAGAGCATACTGTCGATCATTGGTTTGCCTGGCGAGCCCCTCAACCGTCACATCATTCAGTCCCACATGAAGCAAAGCAGGAGATTCCATATCATGGGAACTCGCTTCACTTGACCTCACGGCAAGCAGCAGCGGTGCTAAAGCATCGCCGAAAAATTTTCCTGTTTGTCCTTCCAAGTGCCGAACTGCGCTGCCAATCTCTTGAACTTCTTCTGTGGAAAGATGTCCAAGACGGGTACAGAACGCGCGACAGCCTTCCCTTGTTACAATGAACCCGGCCGGAACGGGCCAACCTGCCTGAAGCAACACTGCAAGTCCAGCCCCTTTACTACCCATCAGCCCTTTCATCTCTGCCGTACCTTCTTCCAACAGAACTACCCGTTTCGTCATTACAGCGCTCCCATCTGCCATTACATGGCTATGCTTCAAAGGCAACCCAACCATTCGAATTACCCTTTAGTTAATGGTATGTTGCAATGAGGCAGTCAAGGACATTTGCTTCGACATTTGTGTTCGGAATGTAAAACGTATTTTCTATCTTAACGTATACGTTTGCCCTTTTTGAATACCGCCGTGCGCGCAGGTACAGAAGCTAGAGCGTGTTGGGCGTTCAATGCCCGTACTAACATGAAGTCAGCCGGATCACCAACGCTTGGGGTTAACTTGCCATTACTCACCCACGAATAGGTGCCTAACAACCTGTCATCACTGACCCAATTTTCACGTTCAGCCATTCGGGAAGCTCGCTGCAACATATCGCCGTTGCCAAATGGTGACCATGCATCACGGATGTTATCGGAACCAAGCATAAAGTTAACACCTGTATCGAGAACCTGGCTTCCTCGCGGCATTGGACGATCTATAGGTACACTAGATACAAGTGTTACTCCGGCTTGTTTTAACACATCAAGGGTAGGCTGTACGTCGGATTCCGTTTGCTCCCCCAAGCAATAGGCATGGCTAACCGCTGTTCGATGCTGAAGTCCTGCCTCCATTGTCAGTTCAGCAAATCGCCATAAGGTGGCTAAACCGGTTTCACCTCCATCATGAAGATGAAAATCGATCCCCTTATCTGCAGTTGTAGCGATATCAAACATCATCTGTAAACTGCGTTCCATATCCCCATCCAGACCTGCCGGGTCGACACCACCAACCAGATCGGCCCCCAGTGCCAGCGCCTCCTTCACGATCTGTTCAGAAGATGAACGAATGAGCCCTTGCTGAGGAAATGCCACAATCTCAATGTCCATGTAATCACAAAGCTCATCTCGAACTCGCAGTATGGCCTCCAGATTTCGGAGACCCACCTCAGGATCCACATCAACATGTGTACGAATGCGCGTTGTACCGTAATCTATCATTTGTTCAGCAAGAACTTTCGCCCGTTCTCCCACCGTTTGAGTCAATCCACCTAGCAGTTTTTTTTCATAAGCAAGATGAGACTCCAATGTCTGGAACGGCTTCAGGGGAATCCAGCGTTCACCGATATGATGTTTATCCAGATGGCAATGCATGTCTGCAAGTGCCGGAAGGTACACAAGCCCGGCAGCGTTCCATGAATCGGCATCGCTCTGGCGAGCATGTATGATTTGATCCTGATCCGTGGATTCTGCCACGACCTGTGTAATTTTCCCCTCTTCAATAACCAACGTGTGTGTTCCCGTTGGCAAAAGTACATTATCGATAGCTAATTTCATAACATTCTCCATCCTCCACTTTTGTAGTCAGAAGGCGACCATTCTTCCATACACCAACAGGTCGCGGTCGTTCAATAATCAGTTCACGCCTGGATTGCACTGGAAATATGACCAGATCGGCTTGTGCTCCAGATCGGAGACCGTAATTTTCTATTCCGAGTGCCCGTGCTGCACCTAGTGTTGCCATCTCCACCAATGTATCGGTATCCGCTTCACTCCCCATGTAAGCCGTATGGGCAAGCAACAAAGCGATATCAAACGGATTACCATTACCAAACGGTGTAAAGGCATTTTGAATATTGTTGGCGCCGTAAATCACGTTCACCCCCTCCTCACGCAACAAACCAACCGGCGTTATGCCTCTGCGGGTGTTGTCGTTATCCGCTCGGCCATTCAGGTACAGATCTGTTGCAGGAAGGGTCATGAGATGAAGATCCGCTTCTGCAATCTTTCTGGCACATAACTTCACCTTTTCCCGTGGCATAGCCGCAAGCGAAGTTACATGACCAGCGGAAACTCTGCCCTGAAACCCATAATCCAAGGTCTTATTCGCTATGTGAAGTATAGCTTCATCTTCAGCATTTAATGAGAAATCAGCATGGAAATCAAGGGGGCGATTGTACCGTGCAGCCAGTTCAAACGCAAAATTCAGATGATCATCCAGTATGGGATCAACATAAGTAATTCCACCAATGACGTCGGCTCCCATCCTTACTGCCTCTTCCATAAGATCTGCGGTACCTGGGGCACTAATAATCCCTTCTTGCGGAAAGACCACAATCTGGATCCCCATCATGTCCTCCATTTTTTCTTTCACGGTCAACGCACTGTTCATAGCCCGTAGTCCCAGCATGGGGTCCACTTCAACATGACAACGGAGTCTGGTTACGCCGTAACTGGATAGTTTTCGGATCACTTCTATGGATCTTTGGATCATATCGGGCTCCGTGAACCCTGCCTTAAGCGCAGCTGTCATCGAGATTGCTTCCTGCAATGAGGCAGCATCACCAGGCATGCGATCAAGTAAAAGCGCCTTTTCCAGATGGATGTGTGGTTCAATTAACCCTGGCAGGACGAGACCACCCTTAGCATCAAATATAAATCCATACTGCCCATGATTTTCTTCAAGTTCTCCATGGATCATACCTGTCATGTCACTCATGGAAGAACCCCCACCGTCCGAAGACGGCAGGATCTTTTCAATGGTTGTACCATGTAATACGATATCATGTAGTCCATGACTCCCGGGAATCCGGCAATTTTGAATGAGTTGGCGGATCATGTTGACCACTCCTCCGTCCGTTATTTCAGAAAGCTTGCGCTGTTGATCTCAATAAAACCGGATGGACTAATCCATACCCCATCCACATCTTTGGAGAGGGCTGCCAGATTCTCCCCATTACGGAACGGTAGAATGGGAACATCGTTCAGCTCAAGTTGAATGACTTTTTCATAAATGGCTGTGCGTTTATCGGGGTCCGTTTCTTTCCGGGCATCTTCAATGAATTGATCCACTTCCGGATTATTATAGAAAGAATGATTACCAGGGACTCCTTTGGAGGTGCTGTGAAACAGGTTGAACTGGTTATAATCCGCATCGCCTGTTGCATTCCCCCATCCACTCAGGAACATTTCGGTTTCCCCTTTGGCAGCTGCATCAATGTAAGCTCCAAACTCCAGCACTTTCACCTCAAGGTTAATTCCGATACCTTTCAACTGAGACTGTAATACCTCTGCTACGTTCACTCTTGTTTTGTTATCACTGGTATATAGCGTGGCCGAGAACCCCTCCGGATACCCAGCCTCAGCAAGCAAGGACTTAGCCTTGTTCAGATCATAACTGTACCCCTTCACATTGGAACTGTACCCGATCATCGTGGTTCCGAGTGTGGAGTCCGTTACCTTGCCAATATTGTTGTACACGCCGCTGACGATAGATTCCTTGTCCACCGCGTAAGCTACAGCCTGGCGAACCAACGGATTGTTAAATGGCTCTTTGCTTGTATTAAACCCTATATGGTCCGTAGAAAAAGCCTCGTAGCGCCCCAGTTTCATGGTTGAAGATGCTTCAATCCGTGCAATCTCCGTGGAGGGAACCTGTTCTGCTACCTGAGCCTCTCCTGTCTCAACCATCGCCAAGCGAGTCGTATCTTCCGGGACGGTTTTAAATTCCACTTTATCGATGTTTGGTTTGTCACCCCAATAATTTTCATTTTTAGCAAGCACGATTTTGTCTCCTGGTGTCCATGATTCAAATACAAACGGTCCTGTTCCACTAGGCTCCTTCACCATATCTGTTCCAGCCGATTCTATGGAAGCCGGGCTAAGTATATTTCCTTCCGCACTGGCAAGCAACGACATGATTGGAGCGTAAGGATAATTCAGGATAAACTGAATCGTATGCTCGTCCACCGCCTTCACTTCCTTGATCATGGAGAACATGCCTGCTTTGGGTGTAGTCGGAATACGTTCAAACGTTTTTTGCACAGCCTCTGCATTAAAAGGTGTCCCATCATGGAAAGACACTCCCTCACGCAATTTGAACTCCCATGTTGTATCATTCCGTTGCGTCCATTCCGTAGCCAGCAATGGTTGATACTTGCTGTTCTTGTCCATCAAGACAAGTCCTTCTGTTATTTTATGATGGTATACCGCCATCGAATTAATCTGGGAACTGTACTGAGGGTCCAGATTATTTGCATCACTCTGTCTCGCTATGACCAGTGTACCTCCCGATTGGCGTTCTCCCGGAGAGACCGCTTCACCACCTGCTGTAGATGTTCCTCCCGATGAACAGGCACTAATTACAAGTGTCATGGACAATGCCAGCATGCTTCCGACAAACCCTCTTTTTTTCATATAAATCTCCTACTTCCGTTATGAATTGAATTGGATTGGATTGAATGATGTAATATGTCTGAATGTTACACGTTAACAAGATTTCCCTGATATATGAATGCACCTCGTGCTGAACGCCTTGCGATCGCTTCAGCCGAGCAGGATGCCTGTACAAGAACCGCTGTCGCTGGATCACCAATGAGAGGCCATTGAACATTACCCTGTTCATCTAACGGGGTGATTCCCCCTGTAATATATCCCATTGTCTCGGCTAATCCCCGTTCTGAACTCCATCGCTCACGCTCAGCCAACCGTCCGGCTCGTTCCAATATGTCACCACGGCCGAAAGGTCCCCAGTGATCCGTGATGGTATCTTCACCCAATTCAACTCGAACTCCGTATTTCTTCAGAAGAGAGTAGGGCACCCAGCGGTTAAGCGGTACAGTTGACGTTATCGAGATATCCAGTTCCGCAAACCGTTCAGCCAGTTGCACCTGCATCGCTTCTGGAACGTCTGCAAAACCCAGTGCATGGCTCACATTCACTCGTCCCTGCCAACCGGCCTGCTCCGTCATCGCTGCAAGACGATTCATCGTAAATGTGCCCAAATGACCCGGATCATGAATATGAATATCCACTCCTGCATTGGCTTCCACAGCCAGGTCCATGATGGTAAAGAGTGATTTTTCAATATCATTATCCACCGTTGCGGGGTCCACCCCGCCTACCCAGCGTGCACCCCGTCGCAGTGCCTCTTTCATTTCTGCAACAACGCCACTGCGTAGAAGACCATGTTGTGGAAACGCCACGATCTCACATGTGAGACTCTGGCTAAATTGAGCCGCTGCTGACACGGTTGCTTCAAGATTGGCAAGCCCAATCTGGGGATCAATATTGCAGTGGGTTTGCACATGCGTAACCCCGCTGGATTGCAGAAGAGACAATACTTTCACAGCCCTCTCCTGCGCATGCGGCAATTGCCGTGGCAATAGTTCACGCTCCTCTGCAATTCTTTTGAAAATTCCTTCAGGCGGCGTCGGCGCGATCCAAGGTCCACCGTAATATGTTTTATCAATGTGAATATGCATTTCGCGGAACCCGGGTAAAAGCAGCATCCCTCCCGCATCCCGATCTGAGCATGGCTTGGCCAACTCCGCTTCTTCTCCTTTCATCAATTCTGTAGTAACTGTTAACGAATCTGAAATATTACGATTTTCCGTTTTAACGATTCGCATGATTTTTCCATGTTCGATCCATAGATCAAACAATTCACTTATGGTCCCGGTTATATGATCATTCTCATAACGATACCCTTGTTCCAAACGCACATTACGTAACCAATACGGTGTATGCTGATGCTGTATAATGCCCCTCATCTCCTTCTTCGTCACATGATTTGAATCCAATGAACTTCCGTAAGTTTGTCAGACAGGCTTACTCATGCACCATTCGGTGTCCCGTCTGATCATCCCAGATGAGATGTCCTTTGGAGAAAACTGCTTTTCTTGGTGCTCTGCGGGCTACAGCTTCCGCTGCACAGCTTGCATCGACCAATACCCAATCTGCCGAATCACCCGGAACAGGCCACACCCGTTCACCTTGAGCATCCAGTGTTTCTCTGCCTCCCGTGATCAGTCTCAGCGACCGGGCTAACGAACGCTCATCAATCCAGGCAAACCGTTCTGCGAGTCTCGAAGCACGTTCCAGAATGTCCCCGTTTCCGAAGGGTTGCCACGTATCATAAATGTTGTCACACCCTGCTTCCACATTCACTCCATGCTCCCACAGCAGAGGCACAGGTGGCAGTGTTCGACCATGAGGCGCACTGGTTATGATGGTTATTCCCGCCTCTGCCAACAGATCTGCTGTAGATCGCGCTTCTGCCTCACTGACTTCACCAAGTGCAAATGCATGACTGATCGATACATTTCCCTGCAGTCCTGCTTCCACAGTCAACCTTGCCAATCTCTTCATTGTATAGGTGCCCAAATAATCCGGATCATGGAGATGCAGGTCAATACCTGCACCCGCTTCAACTGCAAGCTCCACCATCAGCTGCAAACTCGCCTCCAGATCTGTGTCCATTGTTGCAGGATCAACCCCGCCGACCAGATGAGCCCCTTGCTGAAGCGCCTCACGAACCAATGCTTTACTGCCCGAGCGCAATAAACCATGCTGGGGGAACGCCACAACCTCATGTGTAATCTGATGACGATAAGAATGGAACAAGTTCAATACGGGTTCCAGTTGTTTCGTTCCTGCTTCAGGATACACATCGATATGGGTCCGTATATGAGTAGAACCTGCTTCAATCAGACGTTGAAGCAGAAGTTCAGCCCTTTGCAACGGCGGTGTGACAAGCTGCGGAAGAAGCCTTTTTTCGATTTCACATCTGCCGGCCACCCCGCTGGCGGGTATAACCGCTTGCCAAGGTTCGCCCAGCAACGTTTTATCCAGATGAACATGCTTCTCAGTAAATGAAGGTAACATCAACATTCCTCTGCCATCATACGCAGGCTCCGCCAGAATCTGTTCTCCGTCCATGTTGACCGAATTCATCCTGTCAGCCGCAATGACTTGCACAATCACCCCTTCTCTAATCTGTACATGACTAAGTTCTGTTTCCGTACCCCGTACAGCATCCCCGTCATAGACATAGCGGCGTTCAATCTGAACATTAAGCAGCCAGTAGTCTGTTGAATTCATGTAGTCCAATTCGCATCTCCCCCTTCTTAATTCTTTGTTTTGGAGTTGGAGGCTATCAATCCTGCCTTGAATTCCATTCTAGCGATTAATTGTCATGTTTATTTACATGATCTTTACTTAAATTTTCGTTATTTTTACTTCATGTGTAAAAATCCTTTATTTTTCACTATTGTGTGTTAGTTTTATTAACATATCAAGCGATAAGGGAGGCTCCTATGAATCAATCTGCGATCACACCTGCTGCTCCACACACGGTAATAAGACCTGGTCAACTACGTAAGTTTCTTACCCGTATGGCAGCAAACAAACTAGCCTCTGCCGGAGGCCTCATTGTTCTCTTCTATATTATTGTTGCTCTTTTTGCCCCGTGGATTGCTCCATACGATCCTTATAACATCCATCTGCCTGACAAATTACTTCTCCCCTCCTGGGATCACTGGATGGGTACGGATGATAAGGGTCGCGACCTGCTTAGCCGCATCATCTACGGAACACGTTTATCCCTATTAATCGGTATTGCTGCTGTAAGTATTGGTGCAATCTTCGGTGTGCTCCTGGGACTGATAGCTGGTTACTACGGCGGTTGGATGGATGCCATTATTATGAGAATCATGGATATCCTTCTGGCCTTCCCGGGTATTTTGCTCGCTTTGGCTATCGTCAGTGCACTGGGAGCAAGCCTGATCAATGTCATGATTGCTGTTGGTGTCTTCTCCATTCCCATGTTTGCACGAATTGTAAGAGGCTCAACACTGACGGTCCGGAAGCTCGAATACATTGATTCCATACGCACGCTTGGCGGAAGTGATCTGCGAATCATTCTCGTGCACATATTGCCCAATATTATGTCGCCTATAATCGTGCAGATTACGTTGCGCCTCGCAACTGCCATTCTGTCCGCAGCAGGTCTTTCCTTTCTAGGTCTGGGTGCTCAGCCTCCTTCCGCAGAATGGGGCGCCCTGTTAAGCAGTGGACGTGATTACATGTTCAGTGCCCCATACTTGGCTCTTTTCCCCGGCCTCGCCATCTCCACACTTGTAATTGGCTTCAATCTGTTTGGTGATGGTCTACGTGATGCACTTGACCCCAAATTAAAATAACTTTGCTCATGAAAGGAAGAGAACATCCTATATGCTGACTTACATTGTGCGACGCCTCATTCAGACCGTTCCCGTTATATTTGGCGTCATTCTGGTTGTCTTTCTCATTATGCAAATGGTCCCCGGAGACCCTGCCGTTCTCATCGCCGGAGACGGGGCATCTGAAGAAACGGTACAAGCCATCCGCCATGATCTGGGACTTGATCGACCTCTTCCGCTGCAATACATCCAGTATGTACTCGATGTGTTTCGCGGAGATCTGGGAACCTCATATCGCTCAGACCATCCGGTAATGGACGAAATTATGCTTCGCCTGCCCACCACCATTCAATTGGCACTGGCCAGTATTGTCATCACGATTGTACTTGGTATGATAGCGGGAATTGTATCCGCCACCCGCCAGCATAGTACAGCCGATCGCCTGATTATGCTGGTTGCCCTGCTGGGCATCTCACTCCCCAGCTTCTGGCTGGGCATGATGTTAATCTCCTTTTTCTCCGTCAAATATCATCTCTTACCCGTTACCGGCTGGGGAAGCCTGGAACATGTCATCTTACCTGCTATCACGCTTGGTGCTTCGGGAGCCGCCATCGTTGCCCGAATGACCCGTTCCAGTATGCTAGATGTCATTCATCAGGACTACATCCGTACCGCACGGGCAAAAGGTCTGAAAAATAGACTCATTGTATACAAACACGCCCTCAAAAACGCGCTTATTCCCGTAATCACTGTCATCGGATTGCAATTTGGAACACTGCTTGGCGGGACGGTTCTGGTTGAATCTGTTTTTGCTATCAATGGTCTGGGCCGATTGATCGTTGATGCCATTCGTATGAGGGACCTCCCTGTCGTACAAGGAGGCGTACTTGTTGCTTCTGTCATTTTTGTTTTCGTGAATCTGGGTGTGGATCTGTTATACCGGTACTTCAACAAAAGAATTGAGATGGATTAAGGAGGAGAAAATCGCATGGCTATGGTAACGCAGGAGAAGTTGCTGGAAGTACAAGGACTGCAAACATACTTTTTTACAGACGAAGGAATTAGCAAAGCTGTGGATGGCATTGATTTCAGTGTACATCGCGGTGAAACACTAGGTCTGGTTGGAGAATCCGGTTGTGGAAAAAGCATGACATCTCTCTCCATCATGCAGCTTCTAAGTCGGCCGGGACGAACGGTCGGAGGTCAGATTTTGTTCAAGAATGAGGATCTGCTGACCAAGTCTGAAGAACAGATGCGGTGCATTCGCGGCAAAGAGATATCCATGATTTTTCAAGAACCAATGACCTCGCTGAACCCTGTTTATACAGTCGGAGAACAAGTTGCTGAGGTGTTCAGGCTGCATGAGAACCTGGGACGGAAGGAAGCTTGGGCAAAGGCTGTTGAACTGTTGCGCATGGTAGGAATACCTTCCCCTGAAGAACGCGCGCATCAGGAACCCTTCCGACTTAGTGGCGGCATGCGTCAACGCGTCATGATTGCAATGGCTATGGCTTGTCAACCTGATCTGTTAATCGCAGACGAACCCACGACAGCGCTGGATGTAACTGTACAATCTCAGATTCTTGATCTGATGAAGCAACTCCAGCAGCGTATGGGCATGTCCATCATCCTGATCACACATGATTTGGGTGTTGTTGCAGAAACCTGTGACCGCGTGGCTGTTCTATATGCAGGACAGATTGTTGAATACGCCTCTGTGGATTCCATATTTGATAACCCCAAACATCCATACACCCAGGGACTGCTTCAGTCACTGCCAAGGATCGATGAGGACCAGGAAGAGTTGTTAGCCATCCCGGGAACTGTTCCGAGTCCTTATGATCTGCCTTCAGGGTGCCGATTCGCCCCCAGATGTGCTTTCCGCAAAGATATCTGTTCTATGGCGCAGCCTGAGCTGTTGAAAAGTTCTGATGAAGAATCGGTACGCTGTTGGATGTATGACGATCAATGGAGTGACTGTGATGTAAGCGGCCAACCGCACATCTCGAATCAGGAAGGGAGCAAAGTGATATGACAAGCATCCATGTGAACCCCCCATTGTCCGCAACAGACATGAAATCTGCGGCACTTTCGAGCTCTGATGTCCTTGCTGATATCAGGCATTTGAAACAATACTTTCCGATTCGAGGAGGCCTGCTCGGCAGAGTGGTTCACCATGTCAAAGCTGTGGATGACATCAGTTTTCAAATCTATGCAGGTGAAACGCTCAGCATTGTAGGGGAGTCAGGTTGTGGCAAATCAACAACAGGACGTTCCATCCTGCGACTCGATGACCCTACGAGTGGAGAGATTTATTTTCAGGGCAAAAACATTCTAGAGTTAAATAAAGCTGAGTTAAAGCGAATGCGCAAGGATATGCAGATTATTTTTCAAGATCCCTTCGCCTCTTTAAACCCTCGCCAGACTGTACGGCAGATTTTGAAGGAAGCACTGGAAATACAGAAAGTAGTCCCTCGCGGCAAACAAGATGACCGTATCCGTGAACTGATGGACAATGTTGGTTTGCGTCCGGAGCATATTGATCGTTTACCTCATGAATTTAGCGGTGGGCAGCGCCAACGGATTGGAATCGCTCGAGCACTTGCACTGGAGCCTCGATTAATTATCTGTGACGAAGCCGTCTCCGCGCTGGATGTATCCATTCAGGCTCAGATTATTAATTTGCTTAAAAAACTTCAGAAACAACATCAACTGACATATCTGTTTATTTCCCATGATCTTGGTGTGGTCCGTCACATCTCTGATCGTGTGATCGTGATGTACTTGGGTACAATCGTCGAGATCGCTGATAAAAAATCACTGTTTGATCGCCCGCAACATCCGTATACACGTGCACTGCTGAGTTCCATTCCATCGACGAAACGTAATCAGCCAAAAGAGCGTATTCAGTTAACCGGTGATGTCCCTTCTCCCATCCATCCACCTAGTGGATGCCGGTTCCATACACGTTGTCCATTTGCAGTGGATCGCTGCTCTTCTGAAGTTCCCGAACTACGCACCATTCATGAGGGACATCAGGCTGCCTGCCATCTGATTTCCTAAAATCATGCATCCTTTTTGGGCACCATTTACAAATTGCTTTCCTTCTATTGAATCACTTACCAAAATACATTAATATGACAATACATTTCTCTTTCAACTTCATATTTTTATAATTTATGATTTACGGATGGCTCTATCAGATTCAATAGACACCCAATGTTAGCATGTAGCATGGAGGACCATCATGATTAATCTTGATCAATTTACTCTCATCATCCTAATCTTCATAATCGCTCCCATTGTGGGGGCGATTGCTCTATTGATTTTGTTTTTTTTCGAGAAACAGCTGGACTTGCTTCGGATGCAAACAAGGCAGATCGAGCTGGAGAAAGAGTTCCAAAAATCACTGTATGTACAGCTTAGTCAACAGATTCAACCTCACTTTATGTTTAACACCCTCAACGTTATTCTCAGTCTGGCCAGACTACGTCGTACCGAACAGGTTGTTGGTGCGCTTGAGGTTTTCTCCAAATTCCTCAAATTCAAGTACAATACCGATGAGCCCATGATTCGTCTGGAAGAGGAAATTCGTTATACCGGTCATTATCTGGAGATTCAGCATCTGCGGTTTGGTGAACGCTTGCGACTTGTCACGGATTACGATGAGAATGTGCTTGATGCTTTCATCCCTCCCTTTGTGCTTCAAACGATTGTAGAAAATGCGTTCAAACATGGACTTGAACCCAAAATGGGCCCTGTCGAGTTAACCATCCGTTGTCTTCGAAATCAAAAGCAAGTGTTGCTTACCGTTATCGATAACGGTGTGGGTCTCACACCAACATCCTCAGATGAAGTGATTCAAGGACATGGACTGGAAAATATCAGAAAGCGACTGTATATCTTTTTTGGTGAGGAGAGTTCTCTCCGCTTAACAGCGGGACACCAAGGAGGAGCTGTCGTTGAGGTCAGTTGGCCTTATACCCAAGAAGAGATATTGAAAGCTCATTAATAACGGAGAACGATACATCACGAATAGGGGGACTTCATCATGAATGTATTGCTGGTTGATGACGAGCCTCTGGAACTGGAGCAGCTGGAATTTCTAATTCAGCCTCAATTTCCTTTCTGGCGTCTCTACAAAGCTGCCGATGGAACACAAGCCACATCGATTGGACAAGAAGTACAGATTCAACTCGCCCTGCTCGATATTAATCTCCCTGGCAAATCCGGTCTGCTCGTTGCCGAGGACCTGCGCCGTCTTCACCCCGAAATTCATATTATCATGATCTCTGCACACCACAACTTTCAATACGCTCGTCAATCGATCAAGCTGAAAGTTATGGATTACATCACCAAACCCGTCATTGAACAGGAATTGCTCGAAGTATTACATGAGTTTGATCACAATGACTCACCAGCCGTGCAGTCCAAAGTCATTCAGGAAGCACTCCAGATTATGCAAAAACAGTTTTCAGGAAAAATCAATCTCTCCGGGCTCGCCTCAGCTGTTCACATGAATCCAACCTATCTGAGCCGACTCTTCCATGAAGAAGTAGGTATCTCTTTCTCTGAATATCTGAATCAATTACGAATGGAGTACGCCAAACAACTTCTTCACCGTCATTCAGATTTGAATATTGCAGACGTTGCTGAACGATGTGGCTTTAACAGCCAGCACTACTTCTGCACACAATTCCATAAACATGTGGGGATGCCACCCAAAAAGTTCCGTGAGAAGAGGAGTTAAGATGCGCTACAATCATTTCCGCGACAATTTGGCGGCACCTGTCAAACTGGGGATTGGACTTGGAGCGATTGCGCTACTTGGGCGATGGCTCACCGGGCTCAACATTGTAGATTCACCTGAAGCATTGATGCGTTATGGCTTGTACGGCACTTTGGGGTACTCTCTCGCGACAGCCCTCGCGCTGATGTTATTTGGATGGCTGGGCAAATATGTGAGAAGCCACTCCGGTGATGCATTAACACTGAGTCAATGGCTGACAGCCAAACTGACACCTTCAGGGGCTCGTTTGATGACAGGATTATTTGCGATACTAATTCTGGAAACGGTGCTCCTGCAAGGAATGGTGTCCGGATTCTTCTTCCATCAATTATTTGGTCTTCCCGAAGTTGCTGGGCGAACGGCTTTTATCGTCATCTGCTCTTTACTTGCAGGTTTTATTGGATTACAGACACTCTATGCATTGGCTATTCCCCAAGTCATTCTGACTTTCAGCGTTGCCATCATGTTTCCTTTGTTTTATTTTATCCGGCAAGGTGTTGACCCGGTTTACTCAGGAATTCGTCTCTATCATCCTTATATGCTTGTGATCGACAACCATTCTGCCCTGCTTTTTATCGCAACTGGTGTATTGGTTGGTCTGGGACAGGTTATTGCTGATCCAGCTACTTGGCAGCGTCTATTTCACATCGAACGATCCAAAATTGTGCCAGCATTTATGATGTCCGGCATGATGTATGCGACCGTGCTGATGGCTTTTCTACTGCTCGTGATGGTCTCCATTCATTCTGGCGGGCTGGCCAATATACCGTCTCTGATCTATCCGCTATTGTCCATAACCCATTCACCCGTTTTGTTTGGGATGTTGATTATATGTCTAATCCTGATGTTCACGGTGTCCTATATGAGCCGGTTTCAAGCCGTTCTGAAATTATGTATGGAACAATTCAACCTTGCCAACTCCGGTGAAAAACGTACCCGGAACATCATCATTTGCATGGCCATGTTTATAGCAACCATCATTTCCCTTTCCGTGTCGATGACGCCAATTCAAATCCTGTATTTGTTCGGATCATTGCATGCATGCATGCTTGGTCCCATGCTGCTACTGACTTTAATTCACAAGCGTATACACGGCATTACACTTCCTCTTATCACAATGGGGGGATGGATCGCTCAATTTTTGCTGCAGCTGTTTTCCTCTTTTTCGGGGCTTGAACGAATCTGGATCAGCAGTGCCGTATCGGCTGTCCTAACCTGTATTTATCTACTCGTAACGCTAGGTCTTCGTCGCCACACTCAACACATGTCAATGGATTTAGATCGCTAATTCATCGTAGTGAACAAAAAAGAAGCCCCTTCAGCTAAGCTGAAGGAACTTCACATTTTTAGTATTCACTTACCTCAAACGTCAGCACCCGATCAAACAGGATATAATCCTTCCGACTCTTAAATGGCCCTTTGTTGTTGTCGTGTTTATCGATGGCATACGAAGCTTTTCCGCTTCCCGCTTGCTTGGCTTCATACCAGGTGATGAAATCATTTACTTCTTTCATGCTTAGGTCGAATTCTTTCTCCAAACCCGTTGTCATGGTGACGACAAAGATAGCACGGTTGGTGGATGGTTGCTCTGGTTGTTCCGGAGTTGTAGGTTCTTCAGGTTCTGGTGTGGTTGGTTGCTCTGGTTCAGAAGTATATGCATTAAATTCAAAAACTTTTAACGGTGCACTGGCGTTTGTGTTAACTAGACTAATTTTACTTACACCCGATGCAATCTCAGGTAAAGTTACTAAAGAACCATCGGTCGTACTAACTGTAAAATATCTAACGTACTGTCCTTTACTATCTAACAGTTCAATTACGATATTTGTATTTCTTTCTGCTTTCAAACGATAAGATATAACAGTCTGTGGAGATTCGAAATCATAATAGATATGATCTAAGGTTCCTGTAGGTCCCGGAGTACTCTTATCAACAGAAAAAAATGTTCCCTCATTATTGTCAGTAGCTTCTGTACCTATTAAATTTCCTTCAGTAAATCCTCCACTGTTATAGAACCTCTTCCCATCAAGCAGTCCACCACTGTAATCTACCGCAGCTTTCACAGTTTGATTGGGTACAAGTACAAACAGCAAAACAATTGCTCCAATAAATAAACTAATATTCTTAAAAAATGTTGTTTTCACATGAATCCTCCTAAAGTGTTTATGTACAAGCACACTTTAGTGTATATATGTTTATGTGTCTAAACATAAACTTGCTCATCTATAAAATTCAGCTAAATTCTTGAAATTTTATTTTTTTATTGGATATAAAAAAGCCCAAGAAGAATAAATCTCTCCTTGCGCTTCCAGATTGTAAATCTAATGAATTAGCTATTCCCATTCACCTTTTTTGATGTAAGTTGCATCATAAGCAACAATTACATTTGTCTTATCTGTTACCTTTTGCATATCATCGAACACAACTTCTTCTTCGCCGTAATCTACTAAACTCGAATCCACTTTCTCGAAGACCCCACAATCCTTCACATAAATTATATCTGGATGGTTAGAATCATATCTTAAGCTTTCAGGAAGATCTTCACCCGAAATTTCATGCGATTCGGCGACCGCAGTCGTCGATATTGCTGTAACAGGAATCATCCCAATAACAGCTATTACTAAAAGCGAGGCCCAGATTTTTTTATGCATAGGATGTCTATTCTCCAATTCATTTTTCCTATATCATACAGTAAATCCGATTAATAGAGTATTTTTTTCATTTTCTTCGATTTTAATTTAATTATTGAAACCAGCTTGTTTGAAGTTAGTTTTAGCTCCCATTCATTATCAAGCCATAAACCGCAATATATCCTCAATCTTCTTCCCATGGGAGATCACACCGTAGTTCATCCACGACATAAAATCCACTTCATACACATTACCACTCTTCACCGCAGGCAGGCGCTTCCATTCGTCCCTTTCAAGCAGTTCGCGCTCATCTCCAGGTTTAGCAGAATTTCCAGTGTCAAATGTAATCAACAAGTGATCCGCATTAAGCTGACTTAACTGCTCCAATCCAATGAAGACCCTGCGTTCGTGTCTTGTCCATTGCTGCAAACGGGAGTGCGGAGTCAATCCAAGATCCTGATAAAGTACAGGACCCACGTAACCCTGCTGATCCCCATAGAGAGTAATGTCAGACGCGGATATGCGCAAAAACGCTACTGTCTGACCTCGCATATAACGTGCTAGTCGACCTTTGGCTTCCAATGCCTTGTCTTCATACGCACCAATTACATCTTGAACCCGATTTACCTTCCCCAATACATCGGCTGTCGATTTCAAAATGGAGCGCCAATCTTCTCCCAGATGATCGACGTAAAATGTGGGTGCCACATGCTCAAAGCGGTCCAGATTCCATCGATCATATCCCTTATCCAGCATGATAAAATCAGGTACATGGCCCAGATTAAATTGCGCATCCAGCTGGCTCACATCAAATTCGGGTACATCATCCAACCCCAAATATTGCTGTCTGCCCCAGGAATGATGTGAACATTGCAATACGGGTTTTACGCCTAGAGCCAACACAAAGTCTTCCAGATACGGAGCAAAGACACGAACCTCTTGACGGTGATGACGGCGGTACAATCCAGGTGAAATACCAGCATATTGCTTGAAACGGCGACCAAAATAATACTCACTGCTGAACCCCACATTTTGTGCAATTTCATGGATACGGTCATCCGTGAGCTGCAATAGTTGTTTCGAGCGCTCCAACCGAACCGTATTCACATAATCAAGCGGAAGCTTGCCTGTAATTTTTTTGAATTGCCGAGTATAGCTTGCTCTGGTAAGACCAATATCTGCAGCGAGCTCATCCACGGTTATGGTCTGATCATAGTGGTCGCCAATATAGCGAATTGAATTTTGAAGACGTGCACGCTCATCGGGTGCTTCTGTTTCAGGATTACTCTGGCGAAGCAAAGCACGGAACCACTCATGGAAACGAAGCTGTAGCTCCCATTGCTCTAGCCAATCGCAGGTGATCTGTTGACGCAGTATTTGTTCCAAGGCTTCGAGACAGGAACTCCACGGACTGTAACTGAGCTGCATAAGAGGTAGTATTGTCGGAGAATCTGTACTTTCGGGAAGTTCTTGCTGCTCTTCCGTGTTTCTTCTAGACAAAGCGTTCGAATTCTCTTCGCTTAACTCAGCCACCATTAGATCAAGCTTATAGTATTGCAATTCACTTCCTGTCCCAGGAGAACCTTCTATTTTAACGGATGTTCCAGCCGGAACAAACATAATCATTCCTTTTTCCAAATGAACTTCCCGATCTGAGTAAAGCATTGAACCCTTCCCAGACGTAACAACGAATAGAGAGTGGGAAGACGATATTCTGTATAGCAAACGTTTATCAATATGTGATGTGTTGTGATCTACGTATTCCATATGCTGAAGCGTGCATAGCCAGGGCTTGGGAATCCATTGTATTATCGTGGGGCACATGTTCATCTTCCTTAACTGAGAATTGTTATCATTTAAAACAGTGTATACGAAAAAAGAAAGCTCTTCAACCCTGGCTGAAGAACTTTCTTATGGGATAATACTTATGGAGTCATTTTTTCCAACAGATCATCAATTTTCATCGAATTCGCTGTAATCGCACCTGATTGCCAATGTGCTCTTTCCATGATGTAAACCTGATTGTTCTTAACGGCCGGAAGAGATTTCCACAATTTGCTGTCAAGTACCTTCAAGGCTTCCTTGTTCTCAGGAGAAGACCATTCTCCATTGGAAGGGAAAATAATAAGATGATCCGCATCAAGTTGCGGTACGGCCTCTTCAGACAGAATCTCCTGGTATTCCTCCATCTTGCTAACCAGAGGATGAGGTGTTAGACCAAGCTCGGAATAAATAAATCCGGTGAACCGATTCTTCACACCGAACAACGCCAGTGTGTCATCGTTAACATTCAATCGGACAACTGCGACGGTCTCGTCTCCAACCGCTTCCTGCAACTTCGCCTTAGCATCTGCAACCTTGGCTCCGAATGCCCCAGCAACTTCTTCACCCTTTTCCGGTTTACCCACAACATCGGCAATGGTTTTCAAAATTTGATTCGAATCCTGCAACACGCTCTCAGGCAAACGATACGTCGGTGCCACCTTGGAATACATCTCATATTTCTCCGCATCCGCTCCACCATCTACAATAATAAGATCCGGATTATATTCCAACAAAGCCTCAATACTGCCTGTAGTATCAAATTTCGGAACATCCAGTTCTAAATAATCCTGCACGCCCCACAGTGGATTATACCACTGCACTACAGGTGTAATATCGAGCGCCTTCAGATAATCTTCCACATATATTCCAGCAATCCGCTGTGGTTGAACCGGAATCGTCACATCTCCAAATTCATCCTGTACAACTCGTGTCGCAGGCTGTGTCTCGGTTCCAGTAGTATTTTCTCCAGAAGCTGCACTTTCAGTTGCAGGAGTCTGTTCCGCATTCGTTGCGGTATTTGTACTACATCCTGAAATAACCAGACCCATGAGCAGTAATGTAATCGCCCATCCTTTGAAACCTTTAACTAAACCTACCATGTTACCCTTCACCCCTATGTGATCTGTTGATGTAACCGTGAGAATGTTTCACATATAATGATTATCATTCTCATTTATTGCTTAGGTGAATTGTAACTCATGCTTCAGCCGACTCACAATGTACATTTGATGTTGTTTTTTTATACAAACGAAAACAACCCTGTTGGTCCTCCCCCGCTTATCACAGGGGCAACCTGCCTTGACGATAACTTTCCAACAGCTGATCCACAAAGAAATCGTTCGCCGTACCCTGTAACAATGCAGCACCAATTAAACCCATATCATCACTCACATACCCCGCTAACTCAGGTTCGCCGGTAAGAGCCAAGGTCTGTTTGAACGCCTGTTCCCTGCATGCGCGCAGCACCTCTTCTTCAGCCACCGCTGTAACTCGAGCCCATCGTTCAAAAGCTTGCATCCACTCGTCAGCAAATACAGAGGCATCCCTTTCGTCCAGGTAAACTTCCACATCCAGTCCTTCGAATGTCTGCTGGGTCAGAATCCGTCCCTCGTTAAGATCCAACAGTAGCTTCTCCACATCCGTTCTGCTCATTGATCTCTCCTCCAGTTCCTTATCATGTCAGATACATCTCTGGTATAACGAAACGTTTCATCATCTGCTTGGGGTCGGCAGTAAAATGATTCAATTGAAGTTTCTCATATTCGCTAAGAATACATTCAAAGATATCAGCGATCACACTACAATCTGCCAAAGCATTGTGCCTGTGAATTCCATCTGTATTCAGATCGTAATACCGAATCAGAAAATCCGTTGAGACGACCTCGGTAATCTCAGGATGAATATAGGTAAACATCGCTTTTGTATCCAGCACCGGGTTAGTCAACATCGGGAGACCATACTCATCACAATGCCGCTTCAAGATGGGCAAGTCATATTCATATCCGGCTTGTGTCACAAGAACGTTATCACCGATAAATTTCTGAAAATTCTGAAATGCTTCTACGAACGACGGAGCTTCCAACATATCCTCATTCGAAATGCCTGTTAATTTGGCCACAGGTTCTGGTATAGGTTTGTTCGCACGTGCAAGTGAAGAAAATGTTGTCTTGCATTGTTGACCTCTCTGGTAATGCATCGCACCAAATTGAGTCACACTCTCCACCACAGGATTAATGCCTGTCCCTTCGAGATCAAATATGCAGTACATTCTATCCTGTAATGAAGATACGCTTAGATTTTCAATAAAGTATGTATCAGGCAAAAGCGTAATTTTCATCCGTCCAACTCACTCCTCTCCACTATCATTCTGGCAAATGCATTTCTCATATATAACTCTGTCACTCCCACAATCGGGTGACCTGGACCAACTTGCGCGTTCCATCAAACCGCAACTTAAAAATATCCGGCATCGTAGTACTTTCCCAAAAGTCATACCCGTAGGAAGAATCATAGTGTTGTAAAATAAGTGTCATTACATCTCCATGGGTTCCGATGACTACCTTGTGACCCACATGTTTATCCAAAATTTTCTCGATTACCGCTACTGCCCTTGAGCGAGCCTGTGCACCAGACTCCCCACCTGAATACGCATACGTAGGATCACGGTACAACTGCTGCTTGGCTTCACGAAAATTAGCATGCTTCACATCTGAACTCGACAACTGGCGTTCACGCAAATCTTCCTCTGTCACCACAATTCCATCTGACCAATCTGCCAGAATCTGAATCGTATCTACCGCTCGCCTGTAGGGGCTAGAATAAAACAGTTGAATCTGCTCCCCATGGAGCAGACTGGCAACCGTTCCCGCATCTTGATGACCTTGCTCTGTCAGTCCACGCTCGCGTTCCTGTCCTTCAACATATCGAGACTCCGCATGTCTGACAAAATACAAAAACGTACTGGCCTCACTCATCATTCATCCGCCAACCCTTTTTTCTTCTCAATGACAATCAGGCAGGTACTGTCTGGCAAAGGCGCAGGCTCACCATTTTCCTTCATGAAGATCATTCGTTCTCCAAGTGCTTCCGTGTAACCCTCCTGAAGGAAATGTCGTAACGTAATAATGTCGGCTTGTTCACCCAGCGCTTCTCGAATACAGTTCTCATAGGCTGTTGGCGTGAATATACCGAACTGCTCCTGAATTTCATGGACGTATGCCTCTTCGCCCCACGTATAGGTGTAGAGAAACTCCATTGCATCGTTGATCGGCAATACGACCTCATTGTCTGAGACCCGCTCATATTGAATTGCACGTCCCTGAAAATCCTCTGCATACCGCTCCAGCCAGCGCATCCCATCCGGTTCCAGAAAACGAATCCGGCGCTTCTGTGCCTCCGGCTCACTCATGATGCCATCCCGAATCAGAATTCTTCCTCCAGGTGACAGCACACGGAATGAACTTCTCAGCGCTGCTACAACCGTATCAGAATTAAATCTTCGACCGTCCAGTTCAATATATGAATATAGTTCATGCAGAATGGATGAAAAAATAACCGTATCCACAGTGCCCGGCTGCACATATTGCTCCAGTTGCAGGGCATCGCCCTTCATCACTTGCCAGCGATGTCCCTCACGTTGTTTTTTGCGTTCCAGCGCTTCAATGACATTGGCTGAGATATCGATACCTATCGGCTCCACTTCAGGTTTTTCCTGCTCAATCAGATCCAGCAGAATTCCTCCACCTGGACCGATATCAAGTACTCGGTTACCAACGATATAGTCGAGCAGTACTTTTTTGTAATCACCGGAGCTGTTCATATCGGACAAATACGTCTCTTCGTTGTGGAAACGATCATACGCATCCCGGCGTAATCCGAACAGGTCAAATAACAGCAGTACAGCCTTCTCGTATAATGGTGACTTTTCCGCTTCAATACAGAATGCAATCAGCTTCTCAGCCGCTGGGGAAAATTCGAAGGTCACAAACAGTGTATCGGGCAGATCCGTATGACGTTCAATGCGATGGGTTAGATGGGGATAGACGATCTGCTCCCCTGCCGTAATCTGTTCCCATGTATACTGTTCCAAATATTTTTCAATCATTCGTTTCTTGTAAATATTGAGCTTCTTGACGCCTTTGTAGTCGTAATACATCGTATTCATCAATGGTTCGAAGCTGATATGGCGAACGATTTCAGATCGACTCTCCATGGATGTTGGATGCATGCTCTCGCTGTGAAGTGTCAACAGGAACACTTTTACCATCTCCTGCAACGAAAAATCCTGCATGGCAGACTCCACATACCACAGAGTACGATGAGCCAGCGGAGCCAGCGCCTGTTCTACATCCAGTTCCGTTTGGAGCTTGGCGTAAGCCTTATCCATAGCTTCTCCCTGCCGAATGGATGAACTTCTTAAGCGGGATAACCGTTCCTTCACGCTCCAGTCCTCATGATCCGGTCCAGCGATAATCCAGCCTACAATTCGCTGTACCTCAGCCTGAACCTGAACCCATAACGCTGGATCAACGCCAGCAATAATGCATTCATTTAATGCCATCAGTATGGTGTGCAGTTCATCTGTAGTAAGCCATCCTTTGACGATCAAGGCGTGAAGCGGAGCATTCTCGGCAAATGGAATCTCACCGCGTATGTATTGACCAATAAGTCCATGTGTAGCAACTAGAGTACGTATAATCTCATGCCTTGGAGTATGTGTATTCAGCGCATCATGCTCGCTTATATCCGCATTGTTACTTTGAGCACCACTCGGAGAAGCAGGTTGATATATACTCGTCTCCTTGGTCTTACCGATGTCATTATCCAGGTGCTCTGCCCCTGCGTATAGATCATATAACTGAGCGGACCCCACATTATGTACAAACAGGTTAACGCCCTGCTTTTGCCATACCCGCCGCTGCTCCCGAGATCCGGCCTTCGCCGTCTCTGACCAGATTAATACGTCCTCCAGAATTTCTCGCACCCAAAAAGAAACCTGAAGCTCCTCCAGTACGTGAAGTGTACGCTCGGTGTAATCCAGTACTGGATTTGTTCCCTCAAGTTCGGCAATGGAATGAATGCGTTCGAGGTTAATATGGGGCTTCTCCGCTGCTGCCAGCAGTTGCAGCCATTGCTGCTGGTCTTCCGGCGTGTTTCCTGACTTGTATAATTGTATGGCCTTTAATGAATGCAGCATGAATAAGTCCCCTCTTTCTCTACCCTTATATATATAAAATCATTGGATTCGTCTATAAAAGTTGAACTAATTATTAACACGATAACGGAGAGGACAGAAAAAACCTGAAAAAGCGAAGCGCTCGCCTTTATCCCCGGATTTTCCCCTTCGGAAAAGGGAATCAAAAAAATCTGGGGATAACAGCGATTGAAAGGTTATTCTGTCATCGTAGTGTTAGTGTAAATAATATGTAATTCAACTTTTATAACCGACGAATTCGATCCTGAACAAACTTGAGCAGCTGTTCCACCTCTTGAGCGGGCAAATCCTCGTCAAGACGAGCGGCAGCAACTGGCAGCATCCAGGACTCTATTGCTTCACGTGTAATCCCGGAAAGTTGCATATAATGATGGATGTAATATTGGACCAGCGATTCACGAGCCGTTTCAAAACCCATTCGTATAGCAGGATCTGTATCTTCCGGTAATGTGCCGCTCATTAATATTACCCAGCTTCGAGCCACATCACCCGCAGGATCACCGGACATACCAGTCATCCAATCGATGACCCAGTATTGATCGCCGGCCTCACTGAGCATAACATTATCAGGGTGAAAATCGCCATGACAGATCTGCTGTTGATCAGGCAATGTTGTTAAGTAAGAAAGGACTCGCGCTTGATCGTCCTCCGACAATAATCGAACATTGCGAATCGCTCGCGATAAAATCTGCTTCTGTAAGGGAAGTGTCCCTTCATCATCTCGCTCACAATGAAGTCTGTAATGGCAGTCAGCCATTTTAATCGCCAGCTGCTCCAGCAACTCCGGTTGCTGAATGATAAGTGTTAACAGGGTAGTCCCCTGAAGTCGTTCAAAAACAATCCCTGCTCGCGATGTAGTATGTTCCATCAAGGATACTGCCTGTGGGACGGGGAGTCCTTTTTTGTATGCCAACTCACTTATTCTAAATTCATTTTGAACTGCTTCGAGTGGAAAATCCATTCGATATAACTTCATAATGTGCTCGTTCGAATACGCATAGATTTCCGCAGTTCTTCCCTGACCAATTCGCTCCATATCTATCCTCCCTTTAATGGAACTCACTGCCTCTGACTTTGGAGAAAACCATACAATCAACCAGCGTACCTGTACTGTTCCGCCGCATCTTGCGCAGTATACCTTCCAGCGTATAACCCGCTCGTTCGGCTACTTTGGCACTTCGCACATTGCGGGCATCACAGCGGATCTCCAGCCGATTCGCCTCCAGATGAGTAATGGCAAATTGCTCAATGCCTCTCACCGCTTCTGTCATCAACCCCTCACCAGCTCGCGATGTGCGAATCCAGTAACCGATCTCAAAACAGCGTGCATTCCAGTCGATGCGATGTAACCCGCTGCTGCCTACGAATTCATCCGTATGTCTATCACGCAAATGTAACATCATGTCGGTACGCTCAAGATATTTAAGCCTTGCTTTGCGAACAGTCACTTCAGACTCTTCCAATGAAGGGATTTTCTCGGCAAAAGGCAACCACAACCGCAGTTGCTCCACACTTTCACGAACCGCTTCATTCATGGCCTGGCCATCCCCCCACTGCGGTGCTCGAATCGTGAGGCGTTCCGTATGGAAGCTCTCGGGTATCGTTAACATGATCGGATTAAATGAAGACGATTCTGTCATCGTTATACCTACTCCTCTACCTGAAAAATAGAATCAATGATCAGCGGCAAATTATCCCTTACGGATACTGCACCGAATACTGAACGTGCGTGGATTCCCTGTTCCCCGAATACCTCCATCATCAGATCCGAGAACCCATTCAGCACCTTATGATGTTCCTGATATGAAGCGGACGCATTGATAAAGCCCTGCACTTTAACCACTCTCTTCACCCGATCCAGTGAACCCAACACATCTTGAACGACAGCAAGCACCTCCAGTCCAGCGTTCCGGGCAAAATCATATCCCTGCTCTGTTGTGAAGTCTGATCCCAGTTTGCCACGTTCGGAGGTATCCGGTCCTTTCCCCGATACGTACATGATTCCATTAACTATAACGGCATTGGCATATTTCGCTGCGGGCGCGCTGGCCTGTGGCAAAATGATCCCCAGTTCATTTAATCTCGCTTCAATCATCGTCCATTCTCTCCCTCATTTACGGTCCTCACGGAACCCGATTCCTTGTATTCCTGCCTATAGATTCTTGGTGATACTTGAACGGTACGCTTAAACATCTTGCCAAAATGAGAGAAGTTACTGAATCCTGCAAGCCAGGCGATATCCGTAATGGATTCCTCACTTTCTCGCAGCAAACGCTGTGCTTCCTTCACCCGTAACAGGTTCAGATAATCACTGAAGGTAAAGCCCGTCGTTTGTTTGAACAATCGACTCAGATAATGCGGACTAATACGAAACATGCCCGCCACCTCCGGTAATGTCAGTGGTTTCTGATAGTTCTCATTCAGGTAACGTACAACTGCTTGTGTCTTGGGATGAAGAACCGGCTCACGATCATCGGAGCTTAACCTGCCCAGGTGTTGATTACGATAGGCATGCAGCAACAATTCAATAGCCCGGTGACGAAGCAGCAGGTTGCTTCCAGGTTGAGGACAAAGCATTTCATCCACCATTTCGCTAACCATCCGCTCTAGAACCTCCGTGACCTGTGAAGGAAACCTTACAATGGGAATCTCCCAGCTGAAGGGCTCCTTCAAGGCTTCAACTAACTCCATTGAAATTGCCATGGCTGCAAAAAGCTCAGGCTTCAAATACAGCACCATCCGCTCATGGTCAGGCATGCCACTCTCCAATGTTTTATGAACCGTATTTCGGTCAACAAACACCAGATCACCAGCCTTTACCCGGTAGGTCCGGTCCTTAATGAAATAGATACGCTCGCCAGACAACAGGTAATACAACTCATAATGATCATGCAGGTGGTCATCCGTCATCGAGAAATATCCAATGCGACGATCATATTCGATATGTAGTAAATCCGTGGGATCATGAAAATCTGCACTGAAAGGTTCTGTCATGTCGGCCTCTCTCCTTTCCATAAATTATAGCAAAATATGCGGCATTTGAAAGCGGTTACGCATAAAATGCGGCGAAAGAAGTACTCCCTTGTTATAGTCTAGAGCTATATTCAAGGAGGCGATAGACATGAGTAACAAGAAACGTTATGTATTAGTCGGAACTGGCGGCCGCGCCGAATTTTTTTATGGTGCTTTGACCCGGGATTACAGGGATACATCCGAGCTTGTCGGCTTTTGCGATATAAATCAAGTCCGTATGAACTACGCGAATCAACTGTTAAAGGAAAAGTACAATTATCCCGAGGTACCCACCTATACTGCAGATCAATTTGATCAGATGATTGAAAACAAGAAGCCTGACTATGTCATCGTAACGAGTGTTGACCGCACCCATCACAAGTACATCATTCGTGCGATGGAACTGGGTTGTGACGTTGTCACCGAAAAACCGATGACCATCGATGAGGAGAAATGTCAGGAGATTCTGGATGCCGTCAAGCGGACTGGCCAGAACGTCAGAGTAACCTTTAACTACCGTTATGCACCGCACCATACTAAGATTCGGGAACTTATTTTGAATGACACTATCGGGAAAGTTACTTCCGTTCACTTCGAATGGTTGCTGAATACCCGCCATGGCGCGGATTATTTCCGCCGCTGGCATCGGGACAAGCGTAATAGCGGCGGACTGCTCGTTCACAAATCCACGCATCACTTCGACTTGGTGAATTTCTGGATTGGCTCGCAACCGGATACCGTGTTCGCATTTGGTGATCTGATGTATTACGGCAGAGAAAACGCAGAAGAACGCGGTGTAACGCAGTTCTACAACCGGGCAACCGGCAACCCGATCGCAAAGGATGACCCTTTTGCACTGCATTTGGATTCGGATGCTCATATGAAGTCCATGTATCTGGATGCCGAATCAGAAGATGGTTATCAGCGGGATCAGAGTGTATTTGGGGATGGCATCAACATTGAGGATACGATGGGTGTTCTTGTGAAGTATCGGAACAAAGCCATTCTGACCTACTCCCTCGTTGCCTACCAGCCATGGGAAGGTTACCGCATTGCCATTAATGGCACCAAAGGCCGGATTGAAATGAACATTGTGGAGCAATCCTATGTCAATTCATTGGGTGATAAAAGTAAGGAAGGTGCATTGATCGGTAAAACATTGCGGGTTCTTCCAATGTTTGATGCGCCATATGAGGTTGAAGTGGAAGAGAAAGCAGGTGGACATGGCGGAGGTGACCCGGTTCTGCTGAATGATCTGTTTGGAGAGCCTGTTGAAGATCCGTATCATCGCGCTGCTAACCATGTGGACGGTGCCAGATCCATTTTGACGGGTATTGCGGCCAATCGCGCCATCGCCACAGGCTTGCCTGTCAACGTCAATAATCTGGTTCGTTTCTAAGTCTCTCAGGTCTGCACTACATTAATAATTTCATTTAAAGGCTGCGCATATTTCGCAGTCTTTTTTATATTTTTAACATTAATCTGCACGCAAGTTGACTCGGACTTCTATAACGGGACCGTTCGAATCTTTGAATCGAATCAATAAGCAGACGCTGTGAGGAGGAACATATGACAGAAGAGATACTAAATCGGCTGCGCAACATTTCGATGATGGATCAAGTTCAGCCAGTTAAACCGGAAGATCAGCAGTTATTACAAGAATGGCATGCGTCGGGTATCCGGTTTGCGGCATCGGGCGGACAACTGGAAGCTACGTATTATGCAGCGGTGGAGAATTTGCTTGCTTGTATCCTGCCCATGGGAGACAACGACCCTATTTTACAAGAAGGTGGCATCTATCTGGGATGTTGGTTAGAGAGCACAGGTACCATCAATGCGCAGCTGCTGTCTCGCCTGCTGCCTTCCGTGTCCGAAACAACGTACCTCTCATTTGCCAAGCAGCAAAGAGCAGATGGATTGCTCCCGTATAAACTCACGGCAAACGGACCCTCTTTCCGGCAAATCCAGTTGGTCACTCCGCTGGCACGCAGTGTATGGAACCACTATCAGCTTCATGGCAATCATGGGAAGCAGTCGCCTTTCCTGAACACGATGTATAAGGCTATGGTTCGTTACGATGAGTGGATTGCACGCAACCGTGATACCCGAGGAACTGGCTGTGTAGAGGCCTTCAGTACGTTTGACACCGGACATGACTTATCCCCGCGATTCTGGCATGTTCCGGATACACCTTATATGAATGATGCTTCTGCCTATCATCCGGATTCTCCGATTCTGCCTTTTCTGGCACCGGATCTGACCGCCAATATCTATTGTCAGCGCATGTATCTGTCCCGCATAGCTGAGGAGCTGGGGGAATCAGGAACGGATTGGAAAGCAAAAGCCGAGTCCAGCCTGGAAAGTCTCTTCCGTTATTGTTACGACGAACAGGATATGTTCTTCTATGATCGGGATCGCAATGACGAATTGGTCAGAGTCCAATCCGATGTGCTGCTCCGCGTAATGGCCTGTGAGGTGGGCAACCGTGAATTGTTCGATAATATGCTGCGTCGGTACCTGTTGAATACAAGCAAGTTTTTCGCTAAATACCCGTTTACATCGATTTCAATGGATGATCCCAGATTTGATCCCTTTTCCTCCTATAACAGCTGGGGAGGGGCAACCAATTTCCTGAGTCTGATTCGGGCGCCACACGCATTCGAGTATCATCATCGATATGTGGAGCTAACCTGGGTAATGCAGCCTATCTTGTCCGCTCTATCCAAAGATAAGCGATTTGGTCAGGTACTAAGCCCGTGGACCGGAGAACAAGGTTTTACCGAGACGTACTCACCCTCCATCCTCTGTCTCCTCGATTATGTGGAGCGATTATGCGGAATTATGCCTGTTGGATCGAATCAGCTCTGGTTTACCGGACTGCTCCCCATCGACATGGATCATGGTGAGATCGTATCTGGCAACACGGCTTATAGCCGAAAAGTCAACGGAGTAGGATATGAATTGGTCAACACGCCTGATCGCATGACGGTATATCTAGAAGGCAAGGTTTATCTGGACGGCCCGTCAGGGATTCGGCTTGTAACGGATCATAGCGGACATCTAGAAGGCGTTATTGGAATGAGCGTTCGCACCGTCGAGGGGGAGCTTTACTATCAAGGGGAGTGTATCCCGATTCAGATCAAAGGAAATGAAATGCAGCGTTACGCTGATGGAAGTTTGAAAACTGAACGCGATATTGGCATCATCCATCCTACGTATCGTTAATTGTTTGTATGCAAAAAGCGCAAGTTGCCGAGGTATACTTCCCTGCACTTGCGCTTTTCCCTTTTGCGCGTTTATATTTCTTTATTTCTTATTCAAAAGGACACAAGATAGAAATTGACTACCACTGCGGAAATCATTCTCTCTCTGGTTACAGAGGAGATGAGTTTCACCTTACACCTTCCGGTTCCACGCCGGGTGACGATAAAATTCAATCGTATCAATATAATTTACCGTGAAATGCTGTTCCACATCCGACAAGTTCAACAGTTTGCGGTCGATTTGCTTCATCCCCATGACCACATCGTGCCTTAGCAGGTCCATCGCAATTTTGCCTACAAACCCGCCTTCCATCTCTTTATGTTTGGCACGGAACTCTTCATTGTAGATCAGTTCAGGCGTGAATGCAGCTTCAACGAATGCATTAACGAGTGTAAGCTCATTGCCATCCATCTGTACTGCCAGATAATAATTGCCACGCTCATCCTTAATGAGGTCTTTATACATTTCTACGATCATTTGAATCACTCCTCTATTATAAAAGAAACCCCGTTAGCCTTAGCGAACATGGGCTATCAAACGTACACCTTCCGACCCCGTGCCTTCATATACTAGGTACAAATGGCGAACGGAGGAATACTTATGAGCTGGCAGCATCTCCATACCGGAAAAACACTTCAGCAGCGCCTGGCAGAACTCCAGGGGCACCTTGCAGAACTGAATACTCCACTCTCCGGGTTGGAACCGGGACGTATTCGTCGTGTCTATCCAAGGCAGTTTATCAAAGTAAACCGTCAATTATTCATTCCACTTAGTCTGAATTCCATTCGGGTATTCGATATTCCTCGAACACGGCGAGGCGTGAGAGTGGGAATCCGCACGACTTTCCCTTCCAGGAATGCATTTAACAATATCAGACTTGTGGGTGTGGGACTGGATTATCTTGAACTCCAGGGAAAAGGCAGAGTCCCTTCCCGTATATTATTTCCTCTCTCCAGCGTCGAGTCAATCTATCGGCCAACCACCGGAAGAAAAAACCTGAAACGGCCTTGTAGGCGGAAGTAAAGCTGGTTCTTTTCGCAAGCCATACAATGGTTCCCGAATGTCTGCATACGGGTGCTCCCTTCCAATATATAATTATAACCCATGCAACCACTTATCTGCTGAAGAATCATTTTATGTCAAAAAGCGGTGAGAACAGAACTGCTTCTGTATCTCACCGCTCAGCCAGTTACGGATCAAGCTGACCCTTCACATGTCTATATCAGATGCCTGTCCATACATCCTTGGCATAACGACCTTCCTGCTGAAGCTGATTAAGCCAATCTTCTGCTTCCTTCGCGGACTTGCCATGAATATCAGCGTATGCCTGCTGGAGTGTAGCTTCCACATCAGGTGCCATCTTGCTGCCATCACCGCAGATATACAGATGTGCACCCTCTTCAAACAAAGGAATCAGGTAACGAGCATCGTCTCTCATCAGATGCTGTACATAACATTTCTCCTCCCCGTCTACACGGGAGAAGGCCGTATGAAGCTTCACAAGCCCTTCTTGCTGGGCTGCTTCCAATTCATTTTTGTACAGATAATCATGCTCGGGATTCCGGCATCCAAAGTACAGGTGGGCTTCGCCAACCTCTTGACCTTGTTCCTTCAATACGTGCCTTGCCTGCAAGAAACCTCGGAATGGAGCAACACCCGTACCCGGCCCTACCATAATGACGGGAACCTGTGGATCCTCCGGCAGTTGGAAACCCGATTCCGGTGTCCGCGTGAACATGACGATCTCGTCACCCGCTTTCAGGTTAGCCAGATAGTTGGACGCAATGCCTTTGTATTCTCCCTGCCCACTCCATGCTGGGGCACGCACAACACTCACCGTAATACTCGCTTGATCGGGTTGAACACGTGGTGAACTGGAGATCGAATAATATCTGGCTTTCAGTGAAGGCAGTAATTCAAGGAAACGCTCAAACGGCAGTTCACATGCCTCATATTTCACCAGATAATCCAGCATGGAAATCCGTTTGTTCCGCACTTCGTCCATATACACAGATTCATCTAGCAGCGCTTCAAGTTCCTTCTTATGCGGTGGACATACGGTGTATGCTGCCATTTCTCTCAGTTGCGCACGAGTTGCCGCTTCCTGAAGCTCGACGCTATGACTAAGCAGATCATACAGGTTCACCGGTTGATGCAGCGGCAGATGCGCGGCACTGCGACCGGATGCATCCAGAACAAGATGCTCCGTTCCCGTGAATCCATAACGACGCAATACACGTTCCACCAGCTCCGGTGGGTTCTGCGGCAGAATACCCAGGTGATCCCCTTCCTTGTAGGTTATGCCTTCAGGCAATTTGATCTCCAGGTGACGTGTGCTTCGTTCACTGCCCGCGTCGTGAAGCTCCCTGTTCTCAAGTACTTCTGCCACATGGGCATCATACGTATCCGCAAGCGGTGTTACGGCGAGCCCACTGACAAACTGTACAGATAGTGAACTGCGTTCGCTATTGGAGCTTGTGTTCAGTTTCAGTCCCATCGTTCGTGCGAGATCTGGCCATAATTGCTCTGTCCAATCCCCCACCTGTTTCTCGAAATCTCCGCTAGCATCTGACTCACCCAGCGGTGATAACCGCTCTGCTCCTCTGGAAGATAACTGTTCATCTATTAAACGCGGAATACGCTGATAGGTGCTGGCCCAGTTGTGGTCACCACATCCAAGAACGGCGAAACGCACACCTTTGAATTCATTCGCATCTGCATGTTCGATCCACTCGACAAACATCTTGGCATTACTTGGCGGCTGACCGTTATAGGATGCACTGACAATAATGACGGCACCTTCCTTTGGCAGTTTGCCAACACGATCATCCAGCGCAGCGACCTCACTCCGGAAACCCTGATATCTGGCGGTATCCGCAATTTCACGCGCAATGCCTTCAGCGGTACCCAGATTGGAACCGTATAGAACAAGCATCGGTGTGTGGTGAGCATTGGCTGCATCCGGCTCCGTTCTTTTGGCAACTGGCTTTGGTTCTTCTACCGCTACACCCGGAACGGACATGACTGGCTGCCCGCCACGCGCACGTACACGAATTGTGAAGTTATCCGGTTTGAGCGTCAGCGTTTCTTTCACTTTTAACTGATAATCAGAATGATCTATGAAGTCAAAATGCTTCAATACCATACCCAGCACCAGTGTTGCTTCCTGAAGTGCAAACTGCTGACCAATACAGGCCCGTTGACCGTTACCAAAAGGTTTATAGGCATCATGCGGCACTTTGCTCGGATCTTCGAACCGTTCCGGGCGGAATTCCTCTACGTCATCTCCCCAGGCTTCGCGGTCACGATGCAACTTGGGAATAAGCACACTGACGCTGTCTCCTTTTTGCAAAGGATATTGACCCGCAAGTACGGTGTCCTCTTTTGCATACAGAGAAAATGCCGGGGCCGTCGGCCATAACCGCAATGCTTCATTCAAAACCATACGAACGTACTTCAGATTGCGAACCTGGTTGTACGTGGGAACCGGATCTTTCAGTATCTGATCCACCTCAGCTTGGGCTTTAGCCAGCGTATCCGGATTCTTCATCAGATAATAAACAGCGAAGGATAACAGTCCACTTGTGGTCTCATGTCCAGCGATCAGGAATGTAATAATCTGATAACGGATGTTCTCATCATCCAGCGTTTCTCCTGTCTCCGGGTCTTTGCCGCTGAGCATGTGGGACAACAGATCATCTGCGCCTTCCTGCGGTTTCTCTTTGCGTTCGGCAATAATGTGATCTACCAACGAGAACATCGAACGGATATCCTGTTCAAACTGTTTCTTTTTGGTGATCATCAGCTTGTCTTGCAGACGCAGTCGCTGCAATGAACTCATGGATTCATCCAACGCCCGAACCATGCTCGTAATGAATGGATGTGGTTCCTCCCGGTAGAAGCTGTTAAACCGATAGTTGAACCCACACAAGCCAATTGTGTCAAGCGTAAGACGTGTCATATCATCCGGAACGTTAACCGTCTCATCCGGATTCAATCGTGACCATTTCTGAACCAGCTGCACAGCCAGATCAATCATTTTGTTGTGATATCCCTGCATCGCACGTTGACTGAAACTTGGCAGCAGTACGTTGTGGGCTTTTTTCCAATTCGGTTCTTCGGTCCAACTCGTAAAGAGTCCATCTCCTGCAAAAGCACGAACCTTCGCAAGGGGTGCCCACACCCGTTTGTCGAATTTGGATTCATCCGTTACCTCAGCGACCAGCTCGTGACCGGAAATATACAATTCACTTCGCCCAGGGTACTCCATACGAAAGATCGGTCCATATTCTTCAGCCAGTTTCACCAAGGATTGCACTGGTTCTTCAAAGTTCAATTGCGGCAAATTGCCCAGTGGACCAAATGTTTTTGGTTGAGGCACTGAAATTGGTGGCATGACGCTCACTCCTTCTTTCCAAGTTAAGAGTTCTACAACTAAAAATAATGACTTGATTTACAGACGCGATTACACTTACTCTTCAGATCAACAGATTCAAGTTATTTTTTGCACATTTTCATATTTCATCCAGATAACGATAAAACCATCAAAGAACTAACTGACCGAAATGGTATATTGGTCATTTTTGATTAAAAAAAATGGAGGACTTCGTTATCTTCTTTTACCCTAACATTTCCAGTTCTAATCTTCAACAGTCCCAAAGTCATAGGACCTCAGGACAGGGATTTAGGTATACTTATAATTTCTTTAACAGAATCTGAATAGCCGACTCCATCTCTAATGGAGCAACTGTCGTTTCATAACGGCCATGGACGTTCCCACTGCGGTCAATCAGGAATTTGGTGAAATTCCATTTGATCCCGTCTCCTTGATACAGTTCTGGATGCTTCTCCTTCACAAAAGTGTCCATCCACTGTCCTTCCTTCGTGTCCAGATCATAGCCTTCAAACGGCGCTTCTTCAATCAGATAACGGAACAAAGGATGCATCGATTGCCCCACAACCTCAACCTTCTCGAGGATCGGAAAGGATATCTGAAACTGACTTCTACAATACTCGGCAATCTCAACGCTACTGCCAGGTTCTTTCTCGTTAAACTGGTTGCATGGAAACGCCAGAATCTCCAGCCCCTGTTCACCATATTTCTTATACATCTGCTGAAGTTCACTGAATTGCCGGGAGTAGCTACACCGACTTGCTGTATTCACAATAAGCAGAACTTTCCCTTTAAAAGCAGAAAAATCACCTTCGTGGCCACCCATAAACGGAACTTGGTAAGAAAATATACTCATCTGTATTCATCCTCCTCTTTCTCTTTTGTATCTCATATGAATTCTATCTTGAGATGGATTATACACCTCTATTATTAATAGGTTAAATATATAATTAATATAATCTTAATAGTTTCTGACTATAATAGACAAAATAAAAAACTGCCCTCAGCAGACGAATTCTGCATCTAGGACAGTTATCAAAATCATGATGCGCCATCACGTTCAACACACCGTTAACCCATAATTAAACCATATACAATGCCTGGTCCGTGTACCCCAATGGTTAAATCATTTTCAATATCGGAAGATCGGCTTGGCCCTGAAATAAAGTGGATGCCTGCTGGAAGGTTTTCTCTTCCCGCTTCGTCAAATCGATCCAGCGTCTCACCCAGTCTGGTGTACAGTCGATCTACTGGAATAATGATGATGAGTACCGTAGGCAACAGACTCACTGAACGACCTTTTTCCGGTGAAGAAAGTACAGTGACCGAGCCTGTGTATGCTGTCGCATAATCTGCCATGACCACACCGATATCCGCCTCAGCTGCCCGAGCCTTCCAGTTCTCATCCGCCTGACTATTCCACACTGAAATCTGCACATCCGGAAGCTGCTCTTCCAATCCAAGATCTTGTAACGCCTGTTCATTTTGGCGAATGATATATTTGGCACTCAGCTCATGAGATTTGGTGGCAATAAATCGGGACACTTCTTCCATGTTTTGAACCCGGGCAATGTGTGCGCCTACACTCACAAAGTTATCTGTAAATGCTTGAATACGCTTCTCTTCATCCCATTCCAGCCCAGTCCAAAAGTCGGGTGCTCCCCGAAAGGGTTGGGTCGGCGCATGTCGTTGCCTTGGTCTTCTCAATTTCGAAGCAATGTCATTCATGAACTGCTCCTGTTTCTCCATGGACTTCTTCTCCAATTGCGCGAGCCATTGCTGATGTTCAGTGACCATGCTTAGTACCCTCCCCTTCTTCTCGTTCACGAATAATCTGCTCCATGCGACTGCGAACGGAAGAATCCATGGCCGGTTGCTCTTGGTTCAGTTCCTGATCCAGCTTGTTCCATTGTTGCCGGAAGGATTTCTTGGCGAGACTTGGGGCAACCCGATAATTGTTCCAGCCTTTGAGAGGACCCAGCTTGAGTGAAATGCCGTTGTTGCGTACAACTGCCTTCTGCCCGATCTGTCCCAGACGTATGGCCGCACTGAAACGTTTGGAATTGGATACAACGGCGGCAAATCCCTTCATGCCCATGCTTTCCATTTTGTTTCCATGTCCGTCTTCCACTTTACGCCTGCGTAGATAAACGAGCATATCATGCAATGGAATTTTAACTGGACATGCTTCATAACAGGCTCCGCACAGACTTGAAGCACCCGCAATATCGTTCCATTCATCAATGTTGCCATTGAGTGCAGGTGTCAGTACCGCGCCAATCGGACCACTGTATGTTCCGCCGTAGGCATGACCTCCAATATGACGATATACCGGGCAAGCATTCAGACAAGCACCACAGCGAATACAATTCAGCAACTCCTGGAATTCAGGATCACCGAGTTGAAGTGATCGACCATTGTCCACGATAATAATGTGCATTTCATCTGGCCCATCCGCATCCGCCGTACGGCGAGGACCTGTGATGCCTGACATGTACATTGTTAGTTTCTGACCTGTTGCGGAGCGTGGCAACAAGGTTGCCATGACCTCCAGATCCGTCCACGACGGGATGATCCGCTCCATGCCCATCAGTGTAATCTGCGTTTTCGGAACAGTGGATACCATACGGGCATTGCCTTCATTTTCGAACAAAACCATGGAACCTGTCTCTGCAATCGCAAAATTGCAGCCGGTCATGCCGATATCTGCTTCCAGGAATTTCTCGCGCAGCTTTTTACGAACAAATCCGGCAAGTACCGTTGTGTCCGGCTCCAGAATTTCACCCGCTTCCTTCGATAACAACTCTGCAATCTGATAGCGGTTCTTATGGATCGCTGGAATGACAATATGAGACGGGGCTTCGCCTGCCAGCTGAATAATGTATTCACCCAAATCAGTCTCAATGGCTTCAATGCCCGCCGACTCCAGCACATGATTCAGATGTACTTCCTCCGACACCATCGATTTGGATTTCACTACCGTAGAAGCTTGTTTGTGCGCCGCAATATCCAATGCAATCGCCGCTGCTTCCACCGATGTATCTGCAAAATGAATATGAACCCCGTTCGCACGGGCGTTATTCACAAATTCATTCAGATAATAATCCAGATGCGCAATCGTATGCAGACGAATCTGACGGCCACGCTCCCGCCATTCATCCCAATTTCCATGTTCTTCTGAGGCAGATTTCTTCCCGTTACGCAATCGTTCTGTCGTAAATTTGACCGCTTTACGCAGAAAATCATCATTCAAGGCCAGTCCGGCACGTTCTTTGACCGTAGTATCCATCACTCCCGGTTGGCTCATCCTGTTTGCACCCCCTCATACAGTAGCTCCGCCAAATGCATCACACGCACCGGTTCATTCCGATAACGCAGATTACCTGCAATATTCATCAGACAGGCCATGTCCAGCCCAACCAGCACTTCGGCTTGTGTCTCTTTGACATGATCGACCTTCTCCGTCACCATCGCTCCTGAAATATCGGACATTTTAATGGCAAACGTACCCCCGAACCCACAGCAATCCTCAGCAAATGGAAGTGGAACCAATTCCAGACCTTTTACTTGGGACAGTAGCGCCATCGGCTCATCCTTCACACCCAGCAGACGGCTGCCGTGGCAGGATGGATGATAGGTTACTTTGTGCGGAAAATGTGCGCCCAGATCGGTTATCCCGAGTACCTGAACAAGGAATTGAGTAAACTCATAAGCTTTGGCTTCCAATCGTTTTGCCTTCTCCAGCCAGACTGGTTCATCTGCGAACAGTTCGGGATAATGATGAATCATATACGTACACGATCCGGATGGACAGACTACAAAATCACTATCGTCAAACGCTTCAAGAATTGTCTTGGCCGCTACCCGAGTCTCGTCCCAGTACCCGCTATTGTAGGATGGCTGACCGCAGCAGGTCTGAATCGGCGGAAAATCCAGCCGAACGCCATGAGCGGCGAGCAATCTGACCATGGCTCCCCCCACTCGGGGATAGATGGCATCGCTGAGGCAGGTAATGAATAAGGAGACCTTCATAATTACACGCTCCTATTAACTGTTTAGTAGATGAATTGACTAAGAATATTTACACTGGACACTCCGATGACAGAATAACCTTCCGATCGCTGTTATCCCCAGATTTTTTAATTTACTTTTTAAAGGGTAAAATCCGGGGATAAAGGCGCAGTATATGCTTCCGATGCAGCTTTCTTTCAGAAAGCTTATAGCTTCGCTTCTTCAAGTTATTTCTGTCCTCTCCGTTTCGTGTAAATGTTTAGTTCAATTTATATAGATTAAATCTGAAAGATTAAACCGTGATGATACCAATATCGTATCCGCTCAAACGTTCTGTCTGTTCAGCCTCCATTGGCTGATCGGTAACGATCGTATGGACTGCATTTAACCCGGATACTCGGGCAAAAGCACGGACACCAAATTTACTGGCATCTGCAAGTAAGATGACCTGATCGGATATGCCAACCATCTTCTGCTTCAGCCTTGCTTGAAGTTCATTGGATTCACTGATTCCGCCACCTTCGAGATGTACACCTTTGCACGACATGAACATTTTATCCACGTGATACGTTTCCAGAGAACGCTCCGCGAGTGGCCCAACAAAAGACAACGAGCGCGATGCCAACTGGCCCCCTGTTGAGATGACCTCAACCTTGTCACGGCTACTGAGTTCAGTGGCGATTTGGATCGAGTTGGTTAAGACCGTTAGCGGAAAATCCTGCATATTCGCTGCCATGTAACCTGCCGTTGTGCTGGCATCCAACAGAATGCGATCACCCGGATTAATCATCGCCAGAGCCGCTTGTGCAATCCGCTTTTTCTCTTCCGCATGGGTTGTCTCCCTGATCCGGTAAGGGATCTCCGGTTGATCTTCCTTTACACTCACTGCACCACCGTGAGATCGGCGTAGTCGTCCTGCCTGTTCCAGGCGATCCAGATCCCGCCGGATGGTTTCCTCCGTCACCCGGCAGCGCTCACTAAGCTCGGATACACGCATACTGCCCTTTACGTTCACCATCTCCACAATCCGGTCATACCGCTCGGCTGCCAGCATGTTACACCTCACTCCCCGCTTGTGAATTAGATGAAGCCGTCACACGCAGAAATCTGCCGTAAGCATCTTCCCAGATTGACCTGTCCTGCGGCTCATACGCAGTTACCGGAAATGAATCACGAATGGCCTTACGGGCTTCCCAGATATCCTTAAAAGCTCCGCTTGCCATCCATTGCACAGCCATATTCCCGATGGCACTTCCCTCTGCTGGCCCTGCCCATACCGGCTTGCCAATGGAATTTGCAGTCCACTGACATAACAGGCGGTTCTGGATGCCTCCACCGACCATATGCAATCCGTTGAACGTCTGACCCGACAATTGCTCCGTCCATTCCAGAACTCTTCTATACTTCAATGCCAGACTCTCCAGAATTGCCCGGGCAATAGCCCCCTGATCCTCTGGTACCACTTGCCCTGTATCACGGCAATACTGACGTATTCGGGTCGTCATATCTCCTGCTGGCATGAACAGTTCATCATCCGGATCAAACAAACTGGCAAATGGAGCTGCCTGTTCCGCCTGCGCCAACAACGCATCGTAGCTAATTCCCTGCCCCTGACGATCCCACTCCCGCATACTTTCCTGCAAAATCCATAGTCCCATGATGTTCTTCAGCAGACGGAATGTTCCCCCCGCCCCGCCTTCGTTCGTGAAGTTCAAAGCCAGACTTTGGCTACTTATCGCAGGATGATCTATCTCCGTACCCATCAGGGACCAGGTTCCACAGCTCAGATAAGCAAATGAACGTTCCGTTGCAGGAACAGCCACAACGGCTGAACCCGTATCATGCTCCGCAACAGCGATCACGGGGATCGGGGACAATCCCAGATCGTTACAGATACTGCTTCGCAATTGTCCAACACGGGTACCTGGCAGCACGGCTTCACCAAACAGTTTCTCCGAAATACGAATATGCGCCAGCAACTCACTATCCCACTGCCCCGCTGATGGATTGTATAATTGTGTTGTGGTTGCATTCGTGAACTCATTCACCGCTTCCCCTGTCAGGAAATAACGTAGCAAATCCGGAATCATGAGAAAACGCTCTGCTTCCTGAAGTAACGGGGAACCGCTGCGTTGAAGCGTTGCCAATTGATACAAGGTATTAAAGCTAAGAAACTGAATCCCTGTACGTTCGAAGATTCGCTGGGAGCTCAGCTCTTGGCGTACCTGATCCATCATGCCGTTAAACTGTGTATCACGGTAATGATACGGGTTACCCAGCAACTCACCATTACTGCCAAGCAAACCAAAATCAACGCCCCAGGAATCGATCCCCAGGCTCTCCGGCTTTTCCCCCTGCTGTTTTACAAGAGTAAGCCCTTGCAACAATTCATGATGTAATCGCAGAATATCCCAGTGCATCCGCTCGCCTACCTTCACCGGTTCATTCTTGAACCGATGAATTTCGCTCGTTTCGATCCCTCGATCATTCAGATGTCCCAGTAGCGCTCTCCCGCTACCAGCGCCCAAATCATAAGCCAGCACACTCACCGCGCTTCACCAACCTTTCGAACCCATCCTATTTTCCAAACGGTATCTCTTGATTCAGTCCGTAACCCTGTACTTTATTCTGTATTTTTTGTTTGTTTGTTTTTGTTTAATACTGTTTTACTTTATTTTACGAGTATATCACCATTGTAAGCGTTTGAATACCCTTCGGTTTTTCTTTCTTTTGTGTATACCAAAAACGACTCTCTCCCACCTGGGAGGAGCCGCAGTTCTTTTTTTACGTATAAAATTGACCTTTGCTTACCCTCGACTGGGGCTGTACCTCTCTCTCAAAATGCTTGAATCGTGTCCCCTGATACGTCAGCATCCCTCGATCATTTTCCACCATCATGCCATAATGGTTTCCGCCAACAATCAGTTCAGTGCGCTCCCCATTGTCGAATTCAAATGTAACATAATACCGGGTCGTCGCACTGCTATCGCCGCTGCCACCTGAGACTTCCGTTCGTTTGGCCACCACCGTTGAGTGCAGGGTTAACAAGGCTGCTGCGTTATTTGACATCCCTGAGCGTATGCCTGAAATAATAACAAAAACAATAACTCCCGCAATGATGAGAAATATGCCGCCAATGAAAATCGAAGCAAATGCACTCATTGTAGCAAACTCATTGAATCCCGAAAAAAAACCACCCTGATTGCCTTCAAAACCTGGTACTCCATTCATGTCGTCAAACACACCAAAGCCGTCCACGCTTAATTGGCCCATCGATGAGGACACGCTCGTTAACGCCATTCATCATCGTTCCTTTCCCCTTGCAAAATAAGATGCACCGCCCCCACGCAAGGAAGGCGGTGCATGCAGACAACCCGTTCTGCCTTGTCCGTATACTATATGAACCAGATCAGGAATACAGACGTTCAAGTTCGTCGACCAGACTGCCGACATAAGCAACCGCAGAGCGAATCGGCTCAGGTCCGGACATATCCACACCCGCAAGCTTCATTAACTCCTGTGGGGTGAGACTTCCACCAGCTTTGAGTGCATCAAGCCAGCGATCTACCGCAGGCTGTCCTTCTTCCCGAATCTGCTGTGCAGCCGCGGTGGAAGCCGTCAGACCTGCCGCATAGGTATACGGATATAGTCCCATATAATAATGAGGCTGTCTCATCCACGTCAGCTTGGCCCCTTCATCAATTACCAGATCAGGTCCCCAGAATTCGGAAAGGATGTCTCCTTTGAGCTGACATAACGTCTTCGCCGTAATGGGCTCATCATTGGTTGCGCGTGCATACACCCTGCGCTGTAATTCACCTTCCAGCAGATGTGTAACGAAGTTATGGTAATACGTGTTCAACAGTTGCAAAATGACCCAGCGACGCATTCTCGGATTATCGGAACGCTTCAATAGATGATCGGCCAGCAGCATTTCATTCATGGTCGATGGTGCCTCAATGAAATAAAGAGATGGCCGTGTATTCGTTAGCCGTTGGTAACGTCCCGCAAGCATGAAGTGGCCTGCATGCCCCACTTCATGGGCAAGTGTAAATGCTCCACGCATATTGTTTGCCCATGAAATTAAGATATAGGAGTGTGAACCATATATAGAGGAGCAAAATGCCCCTGTGGATTTGCCTGCATTATCTGCGTAATCCACCCAGCGATCACTGAATGCGCGCTCTACGATCTCGCCGTACTCCGGCCCAAGCACATCAAGTGCTTCTCGAATGAGTGTGCACGCCTCATCATATGTAATGGCAGGGCTGAATTCAGGATCAAGCGGCGCCTTCAGATCACAGAACATTAGCTTGTCCAGACCCAGCTCACGTTTCTTGAGAGCCGCCAGTCTGCGCATATGAGGTGCGAGTTCCTGCTGGATAATATCCAGAATATTATTGTACATCTCTTTGCTCACTTGCTGTGGGCTGAGAAGCATATCTGTAACATCGTCGTAACCACGCAGCCTGGATAAAACAACCTGTTTCTTCACTTCGGTTGCATAACCTTCTGCGAACGTATTTTTGTAATCATTTAATGTCGAGCTGAATGCAGTATAAGCAGAACGGCGCAGCTTTGTATCGGACGACATCTCATAATTATTTTCATAGAATGACCAGGACAGTGGACGATTATTGTCCTCTCCATCAAGAGCATCGTCAAACGTCATGTCTGCCAGTTTACCGCGCAGATAGATACGGTATGGCGAATCCAGCACCTCTCCAAGTGAGGCAAGTACCTTCTCGGTCTCTGGCGTGAGCCGATGTTCTTTTTCTCGAATCAAACGCTCCAAACTGCGCGCATACGGCTCCAATCCCGGAAGTTCTTCAAGGTAACGTTCAACGGTCCCCTCCGGCAGATCAACGATCTCCGAATTGACAAAAGACAAGGATGACGACAGATTTGATAGGATATCTCCTGCTTTAGCTGAATTCTCAATATTCACTGGATTGGTGCTGTCCTCTGACTGCTTCAAGCGGGCATAAGAAGCCGTCTTGGCGATCCGCTCCTGCAAAGCTTCGCGCGCATCCAGACAAGCCAGCAATTGTTCAGCGCCTTCGCCAAGACGTCCTTTGAACGTTGCGATCTGGGCAGCAGCCTGAGGAAGTGATCGAAGCTCCTGCTCCCACTCTACATCGGTTACAAACAAGTCTCTCAGATCCCAAGTGGTTTCTGGGTTTACCTCAGCACGTGTACGTATTTTTTCCATCTGTATATGTCATCCTCCTTGCATTTCCAATATCTCTCATCGTATCATATTCCGCGCATCTATACATGACAATGATTACTCCTTATTACTCCGCTGGCAGAATAGCCTTTCGATCGCTGTTATCCCCGGATTTTTTGATTCTCTTTTTTAAAGGTGAAAATCCGTTGATAAAGGCGAACGCTTCGCTTCTTAAGTCTATTTCTGCCCGCTGCGTTTGGAGTAAACTATTGATCCACTGTCCAAAATTTAAAAGTAACTAAAAAACCGCTGGTTTATGGAAGTATCCATTTACCTAGCGGTCATTCTGAATATTACTTAATTAGCTTTCTTTCCAGATTACATTTTCACCATAGTTTTTACCCCAGTTATACATCGCGTGCAGGACGGGCATCAGGCTTTGACCGTGATCTGTCAACGTATATTCCACCCGAGGTGGTACCTCTGCATACACCTTGCGTTCAATCAGTTTGTCTTCCTCCAGCTCACGAAGCTGGTTGGTCAGCATCTTCTGGGTAATATGAGGGATTAGGCGTTTCAGCTCACTGAAACGTTTGGTGCCTTCCAGGCCCAAGTGCCACAAAATAATCAGTTTCCACTTGCCACCGATCACAGCAAGGGTCAATTCCTTCTCACAGTTGATTTCTTTTAGATTAATCCGTTCCTTCACTTCGGACGCCATGGCTCCGAGCCCCCTCATCTTCAATCTTATATCGCGTATATTACACATATCGCGGGGACACTTCTCACGAGGTAAGCTTTCCGCTCCATGCATGATGTAATAAGTACATTCATTCGATACAGCTATCTATTAATTCTACTACAGCCTGGTCGGGATGCAAAGTTTAACTGTAAATCACGGATAAAACCTATACAGATGAATGATTATGTATCGCAGAAAAGACCAGAACCCTTCATAATCAAAGGATTCCGGTCTTTCATCTATTCACTATTCCAGGTTCGCGTGGCGGCCAAACATATCCGCTCCGGTCATACCCTTCATTTCCATCATCGTAAGGATGAGAGCATCCATGCCGATTAACAGTCCTTGTTCGAACAACGAGCCCATCGGCTGAATGGTTACATCCGCTCCGGAAGTTGCTGTGTCCTCTTTGGCTGAAGCCGGAAGACGTACTACCGTAGTTGCCAATTGTCCAATCGTGGACTCTGGCTTGATCGTAATCAGACCGACAGGTGCACCTGCCTTACTAGCTTTCTGAGCCATCGCTACCAGACTGCCTGTTTCTCCTGAGCCTGAGCATAACAAGAGAAAGTCCTTCGAGCTGATCCCAGGTGTAACGGTCTCACCCACCACATATACACGAAGCCCCATCTGCATCAGTCTCATGGCAAAAGCCTTTCCCATAAGTCCTGACCGACCTGCTCCAGCCACAAAAATCTGTTCCGCAGCCAGAATGTGTTCAGCCATCGCTTGCATCTCTGCATCGTCGATCTGGCTTAGCGTACGTTCCAGCTCCTTCAAGATGTCAGCTGCGTACTGTGTTTTGCTCATCTGCTTACCCTTGTTTAACGAGACGTTGCATTTCAGCTGCAACTGCGGCTTTGTCTGCTTGTCCTGTGATACCGCCGCCTACAATAACCAGATCCGGTTGTGCTTTGATTACTTCTGGCAATGTTTCCAGCTTGATTCCACCAGCGACAGCCGTTTTAGCGTTTTTCACAGCAGCTTTGATCGTTTGCAGATCTTCGAACGGGCTTTGTCCTTCAGCTTGCAGGTCATAACCTGTGTGTACACAGATGTAATCTACGCCAAGCGCATCAATTTCACGAGCACGTTGTTCAAGGTTAGGCACGTTGATCATGTCCACAAGAACTTGTTTGTTTTGTTTCTTCGCTTCTGCTACTGCACCTTTGATCGTGCTGTCATTGGTTGCCCCAAGCACAGTGATCAGATCCGCACCAGCTTCAGCTGCTTTCATGATTTCATAACCACCAGCGTCCATGATTTTAAGGTCTGCAAGAACTTGCAGATTAGGGAATGCTTCTTTCATCGCTTTTACGGCGTGTAAACCTTCATTAATTACGATTGGAGTACCAATCTCAACGATATCAATATATTGTTCAACCTCTTTAACCAGTGCGATACCTTCAGGGATATTTACCAAGTCGAGCGCCAATTGCAATTTCATCATTTATTTCTCCTTTGTTGTTCAAGTATGAGTCGTTCCTGTAAAAATAATAATTAGATATTTAGCTTGCACCTATTTGTCTGTTCAGATGCATGCAGTGTTTGTTTTGGCTACTCACTCATTGTAGACCCTGACTATCCATTCAGGAAGTACGCACTTTGAAGTGGGGTAGTTACCTGGGCGATACTATTGATAATTATTCGTTGTTAGGTGAATCTAATATAGGATTAATCCTGTGTTCCAATCCGCACGCTTAAGCAGAACAACAGCCTAATCATCCCATTAGATATTCAATATAAAAGACCCCGCCACATGGCAGGGTCGTTATCTTTATCATTTTCAATCCAGCCAGGGCTGGTTTAGAAATTTATCATTTTACAGATATACTGGTTTCACGCATACCGGCTTGGATACACCTGTGCTGTGACCTGTGTATTTCAAACGTCCGCTCTCCTGATCTACCGTGAATGTCACGAGGTTGTTTGTATCGCGGTTAGCTGCGATCAGCAATTTGCCGTTAGGTGTCAGAGCAAAGTGACGCGGGTGCTCACCTTCAGCAGATACATGCTCAACCAGTGTCAGGTGACCTTTGTCTGCATCTACTGCAAATACAACGATGCTGTCATGTCCACGGTTAGAACCATATACATAACGTCCATCATTGGAAACAGTGATTTCAGCTGTTGTATTCTCTTTGCCATCATATCCATCAGGCAGTGTAGATACTGTAGACAATTCAGTCAACGTGCCCGCTGCTGCATCATATTTGAACGAAGTAATGGAAGAATCCACTTCATTGATGACATATGCGAATTGACCATTCGGGTGGAACGCCAAGTGTCGTGGGCCAGCTCCCGGATGCGTTTTGGTTTCACTGTGCAGCACAAGTTCATTTTTGTCTGCATCAATGGAATAGATCGCGATGTTATCTGCGCCCAGATCCTGTACGATCATGTATTTACCATCCGGGCTGAAGAATGCGGAGTGAACATGTGGCTTGTCCTGACGCTCAGGATGCGCACCTTGTCCTTCATGTTTCTTCTCGTCCAGAAGCGCTCCAACTTCACCGTTATCCGTCAAGGCTTGCAGACCTACCAGACCACCGTGGTAGCTGGAGAGAATCAAGTATTTGCCGGAAGGATCACGCTGGATATGACATGGTGGTGCTGAAATGGAGTCATTCCGGTTCAGCAACGTTAATTTTCCTGTAGAAGGATCAATGCTCAGAGCTACAGCTTCAGACATTTTGTTGCCTTCAGCTGACGCTGTTTCACCAATCGCATACAGTTTGTTTCCTTCAGCATCCACGTTGACAAACGTTGGGTTTTTCACGCCCGCGATGCCGTCAAGCTTGGACAAGCTGCCTGTATCCTCATTCAATTCATATGCATAAATGCCCTCATTTTCCGCTTCGGCGTAAGAGCCAGCAAGTACGAGCAAGCGTTTTGATTCACTCATTACAGTTTCCTCCTCTATGTGTATGTAATCTTGTTGCACCTCTCCTATAATAAATCTGCCATATCAAAATAGCAATCCGCTGTCGCTGCACATCAGGGAAATCCTTAGTTAAGCAAGGCGATTACTACACATGATCATACTGAAATCCATTCATATGAGGTGCATCTTCTGCTATGATAAGATAGGTTTTTCATCCAGAAGGGACTGAATTGCATTGCTTCACTCATTTTTACTCACCTTATACCATGTGTTCCTGCCGATATCACTTCCCGTGATTGGAGGAATTCTGTTAAAACGCTTCAAAAATTGGGATACCCGGTCGCTCTCGACCTTTTCCCTTTATATTTTGAGCCCTGCACTCATCTTCAATACATTGCTGCATGCCGAGATTACCTGGACGGACGTCACCAGCACGTTCTGGTTCTCTATTATTAATCTGATTGCTCTGTGGGCACTCGCCGAGCTGTTAAGCCGGGTTTTCCGTCTGGGTGCAAGCGAAAAAGCGGGCCTCACCCTCGTCTCCACGTTTACGAACTGCGTGAATTACGGGCTCCCGCTTGTACTGCTTGCCTTTGGTCAGCTTGGACTGGACAAGGCTTCCGTCTACGTCATTGGACAGATGATCATTGTTAATACGGTAGGTATCTTTTTTGCCGCGCGATCCGAATTCACGGTGAAAGATGCGATTCTGTCCGTTTTCCGCATGCCATCCATCTATGCTGCTGGCATCGCCATTGCGCTGCGTGCGTCCAATCTGAGCCTGCCTGAAGCGCTGGATGGAGGGATTTCCATGCTGGCTGCGGGCTACTCTCCTGTCGTTCTCGCCATTCTGGGAGCACAGATGCTCAGACCAAAAGGTGCAACGGCACCTTGGCTGCCCAATGTACGCCGAGCTTTCTGGACCGGGCTTGTAGTCCGTCTCGCAGCTGCGCCGATCCTGTCCTGGCTGATACTGACCGCGCTTCAGGTCGAAGGCACGTTGTTCAGTGTGCTGCTGATCCTCGCATCGATGCCGACCGCAGTGAACGCCGTTATTTTGGCTGAACAGTTCAATGCTTCTCCGCAGTTTGTATCCCGCTGCATTCTGTGGACCACCGCTGCATCCATGTTGATGCTGCCCATTATGATTGTGATGGCTTCCTAATTAATACCGGAGGTGATACCGAAGCAATATCCGCTTGTCGGCGTTTCTCCAGCCGGCGTTCATAACGCCGGTTGAGCGCTCTGACGTAGAAGAATTTCACGACAAAGTACGAAATCACACCCAGAATGACACCAAACACGGACATGCCTGCCAGAATATCCAGTCCACCAAGCAACAATTCACTCACGGCCGACCAGTTCCCACGAAACAGCTCCATGAATGCACTCTCGTGTACCAGTCCCTGTCCCATGCTGTGAGCAGGCAGTATCCATGAGCCAATTTGTTTGGCGAGTGGCATCAGGATAATAGGTAAAAACGTAAGTTTCCCGATCACATTACCAACAATCGCTGCTGGCATCGAACCCCCAGACAGTCGCACAATCGGATAAAATACGAGATATATCAGGGAAGCGGTCGAGATCACGATTAATTCCAGTCCGAACCCTATGGCAAATCCGGTAGATACTTTATGGGCACCTCCGGGAGCACGTAACAATTTGAGAAAATTCAGCTTCATAGCACGTGTTAAACGTACCCAGCGGTTAGTCTTGCGCTTCTGTGTGTTCATACCGAATTACTCCTTATTTTACACAAATGACAACTAGAATTGTCTATTCTTCAGTATATCACACCGCGTTAGCTCCTGTAGTAACAATGACCGGCTGTGTCTCCATCTGGACATTACCTGCCACCGCTCGGGAGATCATACAGGAGGATTCAGCCTTATGCGCCAAGCGCTCAGCCTTGGTCAGATCCGCCTCTGAAGCATCTGCGCTGAGCACAATCCGGGGTCTATGTACGATCCGTTCGTACGTAAATACGTTATTTGTAACATCTACCGTTGCTTCCGATTCAAGCGTTAATTCATCTGGCGTAATATCCGAACGCTCCAGCATCGCTGCCAGCGTGATCAGGTAACAGGTGGAGGCTGCACCCAGCAGCATCTCGTCCGGGTTAGTTCCCGTACCGGGTCCGCCCATCTCCTGCGGAATCGATATGACCGTTTTTAACCCACCTGCATCGATTGTTCCCTCACTGTTACGCCCACCATTCCATACCGCTTTCAGATGAAAAGGATGTTTCATGACATTCATTCCTTTCTTGTTTACACACGTATACACGTAATATTCTGCTCAATCAATGCGCTAACGTGCTCTTCATCTACGCCCTGATCTGTAATCACTTTGCCCACACTGCTCATCTCAGCAACTCTGGTAAACGCCTGTATGTTAAATTTGCTGGAATCTGCAAGTAAAATGACCTCATCCGCAATATGGATCATTTTCTGCTTCACCAAAGCCTGTAATTCATTGGATTCACTGATACCTTTGGTCAGATGCACACCTTTACAAGACAGGAATACTTTATCCACATGATAGGCATCAAGCGAACGTTCCGCCAGCGGTCCTACAAAAGACAGTGACTTCGAAGCCAGTTGCCCACCTGTGGCAATCACACGAATCTGCTCCTTGTTACTCAGCTCTGCGGCGACTTTAATCGAGTTGGTTAATACCGTCAGTGGAATGTTTGGCAATCCTGCCGCCATATACCACGCCGTTGTACTTGCATCAAGAGCGATCCGGTCGCCGGATTCCACCATTTTCACCGCTTCGCTTGCAATTCTGCGCTTCTCTTCGGCATGGGCTACAGCCCGTTCCGGATACGGAATCTCCGACTGTAACTCTTCCTTGTATTTTACGCTGACCGCCCCGCCATGGGACCTTCTGAGCCTGCCCGCCTGTTCGAGCTTGTCCAGATCACGGCGAATCGTCTCCTCCGTCACCCCGCAGCGCTCACTAAGTTCGGTCACACGCATGCTACCTTGCGTATCCACCCATTCCACTATTTTCTCATACCGTTCAGCTACGAGCATATTCCTTCACTCCAAACCGTTGATTATCCAGTTGATCCTGTTCATCCATCATACCACAGAGCGATGACAAGAAGAATCTGGACCATGTGCAAAAAGAGGGAGCTTTCGCCCCCTCCATTCCAGTTCTGAAGTGTATGTTATTTATCTTCTGCCATAGGGAACCAGCCTGGCGTGTGGATGATTGCATTCCACAATCCGTCAGGGATAACCAGACGTTCCTGATCGGATTTGGTCAGAATCGTCTCGATGTCTTCTTCACGTCCGCTCTCGATTTTCTCAACCCAATCCGGTTCAATAATCAGCTCACGTCCAATGGCAAGTAGTGGTACTCCCGTTTGAAGTGCCTCAGCAGCCTGATCAGCCGTATGAATTGAACCTACGCCAATTACAGGCAATTTGCCGTTCACACGATCCAGGATGAATTCCATTCTAGAACGTGTATCTGCTTCGCCACGTCTTGGCTTGGACCAGAATTCGTTCAGGGAAACGTGCAGGTAATCCAGGTTTTTATCTTTAAGCGCATCCACCAGTGCATACGTATCTTCCATTGTGAGTCCCGGTGTTTCCGGTTCCTCCGGGGAGAAACGGTATCCAATGATGAACGGCAGTTTGGTATGTTCGGCAACAACTTTCTGAATCTCATCCACTACAGCAAGCGGGAATGTCAGACGTTTCTCTACACTTCCGCCCCAACGATCTTCACGTCGGTTGGAATGCGGGGAGAAGAATTGCTGGATCAGATAACCATTAGCACCGTGAATCTCAACACCATCAAATCCGGCTTCGATTGCACGACGTGTCGCTTCACCAAAGTCTTTGATAATGGAAGTAATCTCGGCATCCGTCAACTCTCTTGGTTCAGGTGATCCTGGACGCTCACTCGCAACCGCACTAGGAGCAACCACTTGACCCGCAGGTACAGCTTGTTCAGGTGTCAGACGGCCCGCATGGAAAATTTGCAATACGGCAACGGAGCCTTGTTGTTTCATGGTGTCAGCCAGTTTCTTTAGACCAGGAATGAAGCGGTCATCATATACGCCAAACTGAGCCGGGAAACCAATGCCATACTCTGTTACATGCCCTACAGCCGTAATCGACATGCCAGCACCGCCTGTGCGACGTGCATAATAAGCAAGTTCAGCGTCAGATATCGTACCATCAGCATTCGAGGACATATGAGTCATGGGAGCGAGCACGATACGGTTTTTCAGTGTAATACCAGTCGGCAGTGAAACTTGTTCAAACATCTGGTTAAACTTTGGATTCATTCGTGGTTCCCTCCTGATTATAAATATCTCTTTTAATAGATATATGAATATATGCGTTCACTTACTGTAATGATTATAGTTACGTTTCACTGCAATTGCAACTTTTCATTTTCTGAAAGAAAAAAAGAGCAGAGTGTCTCCAGACTCTCAGCCCTCTTCATCTTCTTCACATCATCCAAAGGAAATTCAGAAACTCCGAACGTAAGCCAGCTTCTGATCCATCTCTTCCACGCATTCGTAACAATCGTGTTCATCGTTGGCGACCATTGGGGTGACTGGATACAGATTCATCTCTGTACTGTTATAAGATTTCAATAGCGGTAGCAATTGTGTCACTCGTGTATTAGCCGGATCAAGCCAAGTGTTGATCTCTTCTTCGGAGAGGATCGCCGGCATTTTACTGCCAAATTCACGTGTAACCATGTTCGCGCCTGTCATAAGCATCGTGCAGGTCCGAAGCGGCTCTTTCCGCGTATCTCTCCACACCTCGTATAACCCAGCAATGCCGAACAGACCGCGATCCGGCATGACAACACGAACTGCATAACTTTTTTTGCCCTCTTGCCGCCAGTAATATAATCCATTGCAGGGAATGACGCAGCGCTTGGTCTCTACCAGTTTGTAATAGGAAGGATTCTCATGTACCGTCATGAGATTCGCGTTAACAGCATCACGACCCCAGAATGGAATGAACCCCCACCGGAACTCATCCAATACACGCTCACCATCCTGATGCAAAATAATCGGCGTATGCTGGGTTGGGCTGATATTGTATCGGTTTTTGTAATAATACATCACTCGCTGAATTTTGAAATGATCTCTGACTTGGTCCAAATCGGCTGCCAATGAAAAACGGTTGCACATGCTCAAGCACTACCTTTCCCTGTGAGAAGTTGTACGTATTGTCTGTTATTTCAGGGAAATTATGCATGCATATCGAACAGAAAATGACTTATTTTGACACCATTAGGGTCTGATCTAGATATATTTCATGTTTTTCACGACAAAAACAACGACCTCGGACTCATTTCAACTCAAATATTACTTGTTACTATAATAGAGAATAAAATACATTTATTGGAGGTTTTAAGTATGAAAAGGAAGTTTTTAATGAGCATCATGTTGTTCTCAGCGATTGCGATGTTTGGCAGTACCATCTATGCGGCAACCTTTCTGACCTACGGTTATCCCAGCACCACCATTCCCATTCGTACGTATAATTACGCCTCCTCATGGCAGACTCCCATGGACGCTTCCCTTACCAACTGGAACAATGCAGGTGCCAAAGTTAAATTCACCAAAACAAGTAACTCCCCAAACACCATCACCGCAGGAAACTTCAATAATACAGCATATGGTGTCAACTACGCCTCCGTATCCGGCAGTCAAGTCGTAAGCTTCCGCATCGAACTCAATGCATCCACAATCACCCCTGACGCAACCAACTTATCCAACTTCATTCAAAGCGTATTTGTCCACGAACTCGGTCACTCCATCTGGCTCGGTGACAACCCAACAACAAGCAGTCCTTCCATTATGTCTTACTCCCGCAACCGCAATTCCATGACCCAACCCCAAACTTTTGATATCAATAACGTAAGATCCAAGTACTAATCCGCTACGAACTTATCCCAAAAATCCAAGGAGGATCCCTATCCATGAACAAAAATCGAGTATTAACGCTGCTTCTCTCTTCCATTTCCATTTTATCTGCTGTTGGATGTTCTTCTGTTACACCTACCGCGTCCACATCCGATGCACCCATGACCATTATTGCTTCTGAAGATTACCCGAGTTATGCCAGCATTGGCGACCTGTCCGAGAGAGCAAATACGATTGTGAAAGGCAGTGTTGTTGAGACTCGTGTGGAAGCTTTAAACGATATCGCACAAGTTACTGATGCTGCTAATGAAAACGAGTTAACCCCCGCGTCCGATCCGGGCGGAGAGCCATCTTCTTTTGACAAAATCTATACGATCCACACGATTCAGGTCGCTGAATCCTATAAAGGCGGTTACACTGCCGGGGAAAAACTTGAAGTGAAGCAACTTGGCGGACAACTAGGCAACACCGAGATTATTAATGATGACAACCTCAAGCTGATTCCTACCAAAGACTATGTACTCTTCCTGGAAACGTATGAAGACACCCCTGCCAGCCTGCTCAACTCCGTTCAAAGTCTCTACGTGATTAAACCTGCCGCCAAGTCGAATCAGCCAGGTCAGCAACAATCACAGTCAGAAGTCATTGTGAGTGCAAACCCCGAGAACGACCTTACACTCCAGCTGGAGGATCTGCAAGAAATTCAGAACGAACAAAAGAGCGAATAAACTCTTATACGGTATTCACACTGCTACTTCATCTCCGTACAGACAGCTAATCCCCTCTACTGTTCAGTCCTACATAAGAATATAAAAAACCGTGCTGCTCAGCAAAATGGGCGGCACGGTTTTTTTGAAGTTCCTTACTTAGACGGTGTATTAAGTCCAATAATCCATTCAGCCAGATCCTGTGTCTGTTTCAACAAGGCAATAGGGTCACGGAACCAGGATTGTTCTTCCGTCCATATGTACACTTTTCCATTTTTGATAGCAGGCAATGAACCCCAGATCGGATCTGCCTGAAGATCTTTTAGCTGAGACTTGCTGGTCAGCACAATGTAATCTCCGGCATACTTCGAAAGCAATTCTATGGAGAATTCATGGTAGGCGCCCTGCATCAACTCGGATGGAATGTTCTTTGGCGCTTGCAATCCAAGCAATTCGTAGATGTTACGCCCTCCCCGGCCCGACTGATTGCCAAATATGAAGACTTGGCGATCATATTCCTGCATAACGGAGAATGTAGCGTCAGCTGGAACAACGCTCTGCACCTCCTGCTTGATTTTGGCAATCTCCTCATCAAAATCAGCCAGCCACTTCTCTGCTTCCGCTTCTTTGCCAAGGACTTTACCGAAATAGTTCACTTCATCTTTCAGTGTCGGGAATGTGATGGATGCGATCGAAACGGTTGGAGCAATCTTGCTGTATTTCTCATAAGCAGCCTTGTCCGGATTCAATGTAATAATGAGATCAGGTTCCAGTTCCATCAATTGTTCAACGGAATCCCCTATCGTTTCAAGACCATCCATGTGACCTTCAAGATAAGGACTGTTCATCAGAAATTGGCCTCCACCTATCGGTTTGACACCAAGAGCAAGCACCGTTCCCAGATAATCAATGGCAGCAACTCGCTCCGGATGTGCAGGAATCTCTACCTCACCAAAGGTCGTATTTACCATTTGGGTTTCCACGACTGCCGGTTGTTCGGGTTCAGCAGCAACTTCGGATGTTTCTGCCCCCTGCTGGGCTGTTCCACAAGCACTCAATGTGAGTACAAGCGCAAGCGACATGATCGCTGATTTAAAATGGTTAAACATGTTGATTTCCTCATCTCCCTCATATTGATAATGATTATCATCATCAATTAAAGGATAACGTTCATCCCCTCCTGTTACAATGGATTGATTTGTTGCATTTAATGTACTTTTTGAAACTGATTTCGAGTTATCCTGCTGCTTCAACCGATATTGCCTCGGTGTGATACCGGTCTCTTTTTTGAATATACGATTGAAATAAAACGGGTCCATATAACCCACATACGCGGCAATCTCCTGTAATGAAGCTTCTGTGGACGCAAGCAGACTCCTTGCCTCACTCATTCGTAACCGAATCACATATTCTGTCGGTGTACATCCCGTCTGTTCCTTGAATTTACGTGATAAATATTGCGGACTGTAACTCAAGGACTGGGCAAGCGAATCAAGTGAGATGGATTCCCGGTAATGAGCTTTGAGATATCGCAAAACCTGATCGGTAAGCGAAGGCTGTTGAACTTCGTTAAACATGCGACTCCGCTGTAACAATACAAGTTGTACCAGTTGAAAAAAATACACTTTGACCTGAATTTTGCCCACTTGCTCCTGCCCTGACCAGCATTCATGTATATTCCGCACAAGCTCACGTAACTCAAGTGTATGATCCGGCACTGTCGCCCAGGACTCTTCAAACGGATTACGCTGGTTCAACATCATTCGGTACTCCACAAGCACATTGGAGGGCAAGGTTGATTTGTACAAAATCAGATGTACCTCCATAACCCCTGTCGCTTCAAGTGTCAGACGTCTTCCTTTCCCCCCATGCAGCAGCAAGAACTGGCTTGTAGTCCACACCTCTTCATCCAGCCAGACCTGCCCCCTGCCTCGAACATACACAAATGCACTCGTCGGTAACACATAATTGCGTATGAACTCGTGTGTTACGAGTGATATAAGACGCACATCAAGCACGCGAACCTGTACCTGATCCCACAGCTTGATGTCATTCTGAATTCCCATATAAACTCCCTCTCCTAAGCAATCAAACATGCACAATACCCTGGCATTGTGACTAAAAACCCACCCATAATTGATAATGATTATCAATTATAGCAATGATGCAACCATCTTTGAAGCCTACCTTCGTTTTTGTTAGATGCCGCAAAATAAAAAACGGTCGAAATCCCTCATAGAGAGATCTCAACCGTTCTAAAATTATGGCCTTATTATGTTTTGATAAAGTCAGCTGCCCTTCTCTACTCGATAAATGACAGTAAATACCCGTATCTTTCTTCCTCCATCTTGTCTAACGGAATAAACCGGATCGATGCACTGTTAATACAGTAACGTTTGCCGCCGCGATCTTCGGGACCATCATCGAACACATGACCGAGGTGGATGTCACCTGCCCGGCTTCGTACCTCCGTGCGATCCATACCAAAGCTCGTATCCGTTGTATAGGTAACAACCTCAGGTACAATCGGTTTTGTAAAACTCGGCCACCCGCAACCGGAATCATACTTATCTCGACTGGTGAATAACGGCTCTCCCGTTGCAATATCCACATACAGACCGGGCTCCTCATTATCCCAATATTCGTTACTGAACGCATGCTCCGTATCATTGTTTACCGCAACCGCATACTGTTCGTCTGTTAATCGTTCCTTTAATTGTTCATCTGTTGGACGTGGATATTGAGCGGGATCAATTCCAATCTCCAGGTCATCCAGGACAGTCATATCAATGTGACAATATCCGTTCGGATTTTTTTCCAAATAATCCTGATGGTACTCCTCCGCCAAATAATAATTCTGCAGAGGCATTACTTCCGTTACGATGGGTTGGTCATATTTTTCTTGCTCTGCCTCTACAGCTTGCTCAATGATTTTGGCATCTTCAGGCAACGTATAATAGATTCCAGTCCGATACTGAATGCCACGATCATTGCCCTGCTTATTCAAGCTGGTAGGATCAATAACTCGAAAATAAGATTCAAGCAATTTCTGCAAAGATACTTGCTGCGGATCATATTTTACATGAACAGTCTCCGCAAACCCTTGGTCCCCGCGAATAACATCCTCATAGGTTGGATTCTCTCCTTCCCCGTTGGCATAACCGGAAGTCACATCCTGAACCCCCGGAATACGAGCCATATATGCCTCCACACCCCAGAAACAGCCTCCTGCCAAGTACAGGTTACTCAGGTTTTCCTCGGAGACACTCGATGCCTTGACAGGTTGAGTGGATATCGAAGATGAAGATGCAGCTGAATGGCTCTCAGCCCTGTTTCCACAAGCAGACACAACTATCGCTATAACAAGGAGGCACAGGCCAAGCAGCGTCCTTTTCATGACACTTCCTCCCTTCTCACAAAATCTCTTGTAATGATTCCATGATCTGTTCATTGGATGCATGCCCTGGCTGCGATTTCGCTAAAATACCATCAGAGCCAATATAAAAGGAACTAGGATATGCTCTTACACCAAATTCCTTGGCCCATACACCTTTCTCATCCAAAAGAACAGTTATGTTATCATATGGCTGTTGGTCAAACCATTCGGTAAACGCTTGGGAGGATTTCTCTCCTTTGTAGTCCGGCGTCACAATCGTAATAACTTGAAAATCATTGTTTTGACCAGCCAGATTGTTCAGGTCTTCCAAACCCGCAAGGCAGATGGAACACCAGGAAGCCCAATATTTCACATACACTTTCTTGCCTTGAACATCAGAAAGTCCAACCGTGTTTCCTTTCAGATCAAGCAATGAAAATTCAGGAGCCGTCTCTCCCTTGTTCATCATGGTTGACGAACTCATATCAGATGTTGATGCTGGGGTTGATGTTGACCCCGTTTGTTTTGATTCAGTTTGCTGTGATCCACATGCGCTCAAGATCAACAGGACTCCAGCAAATACGATTACAGTTACCATCCATTTCCGTGCCATCTTCATACCAAATTCCTCCAATGATTATTGAAACCAGGTCACCAAGCTGTTTAGTCGGTCTGTCATTAACAATAGTCCCATTACAATAAGAATACAGCCGGAGGTTATTTTGATGACACCCATGTACCTGTATAAACGACGTATCCGCTTCATAACATATTCCGAAAAAACGGACAGAATCAGAAAAGGAATCGCTAACCCAAGGGTATACAGGAACATGAGAAACCCACCATACAGTGGAGAGCCTTCACCTGCGGCGATACCAAGAATGGCCGCCAGCACGGGCCCAATACAAGGCGTCCAGCCAAAACTAAACGTCAGACCCAGCAGGAACGCTCCGACATACCCTCCTCGTCTGGCATGATCGTTTGACAGCTTTCTCTCCCGTTCCAGCCAGGATAGTCGGATCAACCCGGTTTGATAAATCCCGAAAAGCACTACGATGGCTCCGCAGATCGCAATAAACACAGGACTTGAGATCAAATTACCAACGATGCCAGAACCAAAACCGAGTAAAACAAATACCAGGGACAGCCCAAGAACAAATAAAAATGTCCGCAAAACAAGTGTGGACCGCAACCGAACCGAATTGGTGTCAGGCTGCTGCTGATTCGTACCGTTGACCATGCTTCCGGATAGATAAGACACATATACCGGGATCAGCGGCAGAATACATGGCGCAAAAAACGATAACAATCCTGCACCAAAAACCCCGAAAAGAAAAACCAAATCACTGGTCAAGTCATTCACCACCTGAATAAATACTACGTTTGATTAACCAAGGTTAACGACTGACGTAGATCGGAAGCGTGAACCAGAAGCAGCTTCCTTCTCCTTTTGTACTCTGAACCCCGATCTCGCCACCATGGAGTTCCACAATCGATTGAGCGATGGCAAGGCCAAGCCCGGCCCCACCATTACTCTTGCTACGGGATTTGTCAATTCGATAAAAACGTTCAAATATCCGCGAAGTTTCCTCCGCTTCAATGCCTTCCCCTTCATCCGTAACTGAAATTCGTATAAACGGCCCCTTCTCTTCGGCAGCCAAAATGATTTTTCCTTCAACAGGAGAGTATTGAATGGCATTTTGCAGCAAATTGGAAAGGACCCGCTTCATTTGTGCAGGCATCATGACCGCGGCTGGTAATTTATCGGGCAAATCGATTTCAACGTTCAGCGTTTTCTCAGCGAGATGAAACGAAAAACTCTCCAACGTACTGAGCAGCAACTCATCGACGTGACAAGGCTGAGGGTCAAATACATCCCCTTTCGCTTCCAGGCTGGATAATTCGAACAAATCTTGAATAAGCCCTCCCAAACGCTTCGTTTCAAGTCGTATCGTGTTCAGGTAACGTTGAAAGGTTTCTTTATCCTGAATGACATCATCCTCCAACGCTTCGACGAATGACTGAATGGATGCCAATGGAGTCCGTAAATCATGGGAAACATTGGCGATCAACTCTCGTCTCGCGGTTTCTGAGTGATGCAGATGATCAAAGCTTTCCTTCAGCTTGGAACTCATTTCATTAAATTGCTGTGCCAGGAGCTTAAATTCCTGCGTACCGATGAGAGGGACTTCCGTATGGAAATCCCCTTCAGCAATGCGTATTGTCTGCTGTGTAATTCGCGCAATTGATTTCTCTAATGGCTTAGTCAGCAGATATTGAAGAATAAACGAAAGTAAGCCTACCCCTGCCGTTATAGCCGATAACCAATACAATTGTTCGATCGTAAGCAGCATTTTGGAATAACTGATGAACAAACAAATTAATAATACGCCAATGCCTGTGAGACTGGACAATACCAAGTACGTGCGAAGTTTCATGAACTGCCACCCGCAAACTTGTAGCCTATACCCCAAACTGTTTTAATATATTTTGGATCAGAAGGATTCTGTTCGATCTTCTCTCGTAATCTCCGAACATGTACAGTCACCGTTGTTGTATCTCCCTCATAGCTAAAATCCCAAATCTTGCTTAACATCTGGTTACGGGAGAACACCTGACCCGGGTGACTTGCCAGCAAATACAACATCTCAAACTCTGTAACTGTCAATTCAATGGCCTGCCCGCTGATGTGCACTTCACGCTTGGTAAAATCAATGGTAAGCCCTTCATAATTGATCGTATATTCAGATGTTGTAACAGGTGATGCCTGCGCAATTCGCATTCTCCGCAGGATTGCCTTCACACGCAAAACAAGTTCTCTCGGACTAAAAGGTTTGGTCAGATAATCATCCGCCCCCATCGTCAGTCCCATCAGACGATCCTGTTCCTCACCCCGGGCCGTCAGCATTACAATGGGCACATCCTCAGTTTGCCGAATCTCGTTGCAAACTTCCCAGCCATTCTTATGTGGCATCATCAGGTCGAGCACGATCAAGCTTGGCGTTTGGCTGTGCCACAGCTCTATAGCCTCCAAACCATCCTTGGCCGTCACGACGAGATAACCTTCCCGTTCCAGATACCTGCGACAAACGTCGGTAATATTTGTATCATCATCAGCAACCAGTACACATTCATTCAAACGAACCCACCCCATATTCCAGAAAATACATTTGAGCCAATCATATCATATGGTGATGGCGATGCTTAGCCCTTAAATTACTTCATTCCCATGACTGGCATCATGTACTGTTTAATTACAGATTCAGCCGCATAAGAATTCCCTTCATGGATGACAGGCATCGATTTCAAGTTAACTTGCATACCGTCTACCATGATTTTTTTCGATCCAATCCACAACTTAATCGTTTTCCCCGCAGGCATCATCGTTTCTTCCATCATGTTGTCATCTTTCATCATCATGTCGTCTTCCATCATGTTGTCGTCTTTCATCATCTTGTCGTCCATTTTGCCCATATACATCAAAGTTACAGATCTGTCCTTGCTGTCCCACATAATGCTGTAATCATACATTTTGGCTGCCTGTCTCAATTGAACAAGCTCCATGCCATCCTTTTTAATCGTTTTCATATCTGCAGCACTTGCCAATCCAGAAAAGGCCATAGACATCATCAATACCGCTGCTACCATCGCTTTTTTGCTCTTATTTGTTTTCATCATTCTTATCACTCTCCATTCGTTTATTACTTACATGGATTACAATAAGCAAGATTGCTTACGATTCTCTAAGCGAAGTATTACGAAACCATTACGATATATAAATGAGGTCAGGTCTCAATAAAAAAACGGTTGAAATCTCTCTTACGAGAGACTCCAACCGTGTCTTCTAGGTCAAACGAATAAAATCAATCATGGATCGAACCTCGATCGGTCCCGGATTTGATATCACATCATTAGACTGCAATCCCTCTCTGGAAGTGAACTGCACCTTCACCGGAATGCCAGGAATCAAGTCGAAGAAGTTATCCGAGAAGACACCCTCCACATCCGAAGATAGCCATACCTGTTTAGCAAGCACGTCACTTTCCAGTACCAGATGAACGCCGTTCTCATCCGCTCCCCCGCTTACATTGATGTTTGCAGGCTGCAGAGCAAGGTCTTTGGACGGTACAAAATAGTGTTCCTGTACGATATTCGCCGCACCTTCCTGTTTCAGATCCAGGCGCAGCAGCGTGTTAGCTGTATCATGACCTTCAAGCCACTCCGCGTTACGTAATGACAGCACTCGTTCACCTGTATTAGGTGCCAGGGTCACGTCATGTGTTTCATCACGATGCACCGTTCCATCGAACCCGAGCAAACGAATCTGTAACTGCCCTTTTACAGGTTGTAATTGATCCGAGATGATATATATATCTGTTGTATCTTCTTTGGTTCCATCTACCGATACCAACACATCGCTGAAGCTGCGTTTCGCATAATATTGCAATGCTTTCCAGCGACCAAGGTAGTCCATACCTGCCCATGAAGCTACCGGCCAGCAATCATTCATTTGCCAGTAAAGTGTGCCCATGCAGAATGGTTTGCGGCGACGGTGCGCTTCAATGGCTGTCTTCATCGCTTCCGCCTGAAGCACCTGGCTCATATACAGGAACGATGGGAAGTCCTTCGATTCATGCATGTACATATCCATGTACTGTTTGATCAGACGATTGCCTGCCCCATTCTTCTGATGAGCCAGCATGACTTCCGATTCCAGAGCCAGATCCTCTTCTTCTGCGTAAGTGCGTACTGACTTGTACTCCGGAAAAGACTGGAATCCGTATTCACTCATGAAACGACCCACATGCACGTTGTAGTTCTCGAATGGTTCTACATTGTGCCACACGCCCCAGTAGTGGATATCCCCTTCAGCTGTGGATGGGTGCGCATGTTGCGTCTCATCCCCTGTCAGTGATACCAGTGGTGAGGAAGGCCAGTAATCCACACCTGGAGCATACGCTTCAACGACTTCTGGCAGCAGATCATGGAAGATGGCTTCGTAATCGGCCCAGATGCTTTCACGCTGCTCGGCAGTAAATTCCTTTTTCCAACCCCAGCCACCATTCTCAACATAGTGCGCCCACGCCGAATCAATCTCGTTGTTCCCACACCAGAGTGCAATACTTGGATGGTTGCGCAGACGTTTCACATTATCAATGGCTTCATGTCTTACACTGCTCAGGAACGCTTCGTCTCCCGGATACATGCTGCATGCAAACATGAAGTCTTGCCATACCAGGATTCCATATTCATCACATAGTTCGTAGAACACATCCTGCTCATAGATTCCGCCACCCCACACGCGCAGCATATTCATATTAGACTCGGCTGCGGATACGATCTCATGTCGATAACGTTCACGAGTAATTTCGGTGATGAAGCTATCATTTGGAATGTGATTGGCCCCTTTGGCAAAGACCGCAACACCGTTTAGTTCAAAATAAAAGGATGCTCCCGCTTCATCTTTGTCACGTACCAGCCGAATGGAACGAAGCCCAGTCTTCACTGTAGATTCAGCCACAGCTCGCTCACCTTGAAGCACTTCGGTAAGGAAGGTGTACATATGCGGATCACCAAGCCCACGGCTCCACCACAGTTTCGGTTCGTCAATGGAGATTGGAATCTCCACAGTCTTAGTTCCTGGTTGTAGCGATACGGATCTTTCCCATCTCTGTCCATCTGCGCCGATACGAATAATCGTATCTACCGCTTGGGATGTCTCGACTTCCACAACAGCCGTTAATGAAGCTGAGGTAGCGCTTACTTCATTTTGCTGGATATACACATCATTGATTCGTACCTGTGTCCAACCTTCAAGACGTGCTTCACGCCAGATCCCACTGGTTACAAAACGCGGACCCCAGTCCCAACCATAGTGATACGGGGCTTTACGTGCAAAAATACTTACTCTTTTATCGCCAAGTCCGCCAACATCGGACTGATCATTCGATGCAGGTAATGCATATCCGAGCTTCTCCAGCTTAGGCAGATCTTCCTGAATCGGTGACCGAAAACGTATTCGGAGAATATTACCGTTCCCCTTTAATACGGACTTCACATCCGCCTTCCATACCCGGAACATATTATCTGCTGATAACACATGCACATCATTCACATACACATCCGCATATGTATCCAGACCATCAAACACCAGTTCCAGATGTTCCTGAGCGAACAACGCTTCGGCAACATCAAATTCTGTCTGATATTCCCAATCTATCTTATCAATCCATTGTACTTCCTTCTCGTTTGTTCCATAAAAAGGATCTGGAATCTTGCCCAGCTTCAGCAAATCTGTATGCACACAGCCGGGCACCTGAGCCGGCATCCACTCTTGATCTTCGCAAGCCTTGAACGTCCAATTCTGAAAAACATGTGATTGTATTGTGCTCATGACAGCCTCCATTGTTGTTAGAGTTGGTAAATACTATTTTGTTAGGTTTTGTTATTATAAAAACAAATAACTTACAAAACAAAATTAACACGATATGCTTCTTATAGTCAATCTGTTTTGTGATTTAATTTGTTAAACAATCTCTGCATAACAAAAAGACATGAAGCTCTAACCTCTCCATGTCTTTCACCTGATTTCATTTACCCGTATGATCATTGTTAAAATGAGCCCGTAAATTCATATCCCATTACAGTATACTGGCGTTATATTCATCACGAATAATTAATTCCGAATAGATCAGCTTGCGTTCATAAGGTTCATCCAGGTGTTTGATCCGCCATAATAGCTGGTCTACTGCTCTCGTTCCCAGATTCTCTTTGTTAATATGTACCGAAGCAAGAATGGGTTCATCCGTCTGCGTATTGTCAAATCCGGTTACGGCACAACGTTCGGGCACCTGAATGCCTCGACTTTGGAGTGCCTGAATGACATTGACAGCTGTATGGTCATTTGCACACACGATAACTTCAGGGATATCCTCCAGCTCCATTTCAGCAATGGATCTCCGGATCTGATCATACTCTGGTCCCAGCAAGCCGTCTTGTTGTTCCCCCTCCAACTGCTTCTCTTCCAGCACCGTACGATATCCAAGCCAGCGTTCTCTAAAACTTGCTGCATCGGGCAGTTGCCCGGCAAACTGGAACCTTCTATACCCTTTTCCAATGAGCATGAGAACCAGTTCTTTCATACATTTCATATTGTCCGTAAAAACCGAGTCTGCGTATATGGCAGGGTCTTCATGGTCCACCATGACAAGCGGAATACGCAGTCTGTAAATCTCCAGCAATACCGATGTCGAGATGGTGCCCACGGTAATAACTCCGCTGATTGCTCCGGGATTAAGGACCGAGAACATCCGATCTGAAGAGGGTTCTGTCAGCGTTAAAATATCCATCCCCTTCTCATTCAACCTCTCAGAAATGCCATCAAACACAGGCCCCCAGTATAAGGAAGCTCGATTCTGAGAACGAATGTTGGGAAACAAAATTAATATCGTACCTTGTCGCTCCACTTCTGGCTTCATCTCCGCTGATATCTGTGTCTCCCCCGGATAACGCTTAGGCTCAGTTCTGAAATACCCAAGCTGCCCCGCCGTTCTGACAATCATCTCGCGTGTATGCTCACTCACACCAGGCTTGCCTGTCAGCGCACGGGAGACTGCGAATTTGGACACCCCCGCAGCATCCGCAATTTGCTGCATCGTTACTCTTTTGGCCATCCTACTCACCCGTTTTTCCTAATTTTCCATTCAGTGTAGCATAAAAAACAAAATTCAACAAAACAAGGTTATGTTATTCTGTTTTTGTTAGGTAGTTGTTTATCTGTTACACAAGGTGTATGACATAACCAAAAAAGGCCCTCTCCCCACCTTCCATAGAAGATGACGAAAGGACCCTTTGTCCGCCAATTATACGCCTGGTGCTCCCTGATCCCCAAGTTCCGACTGTAAAACCGGGCGTTTTCTGCGCCAGAAGATAGGCTGTGGAAGTTTGATCTCTGTGATCAGAACACCGACCAACATCAAAGCTGCTCCTGCATATCCTTGCAACGTTAGCGATTCCCCTTGAAAGGTAAATGCAAATGCTGCTGCAAACAGTGGTTCGAGTGAAAAAATCAGACTTGTTCTTGTAGGAGAGGCATGACGTTGCGCGAGTGTCTGCAGAATATACCCCAAGCCGCTACACAAAACACCTAAGCCGAGAATCGCTGCCCAGGATTCAGCCGTAGCGGGCATACGTGGCGTTTCCAGCATAAATGTAGCTGCAATTCCCCACATCGCTGCAACACCTAATTGAACTGTCCCCAATGTTAATGGATCATGCTTCGGTGTGAACTTGCCAGCAATCATTATATAGATGGCATACACAAGTGCTGCTAGTATGCAGAGAATATCCCCCGTGTGCAGACTAAGCTGATGCTGAAGCGTCAGCAAGCCAAGCCCGGTAACTGCAACCAGGATACTGAGCGTCAATCTTTTGTCCGGCATACGACGATGCTGGATGGTCGTCAGGATCGGTACAAAAATAACCGCCAAACTTATTAGGAATCCCGCTTGGGATGTCGTTGTTCGTTGCACACCATAGGTGATGAATACAAATGCAGCGAATAAAGCTGTCCCCATAATAGCTCCTGCCACAAGTGTTCTGCGATCCATGTTAAACAACCGCCGATGAAAAAGAAGTCCTGCCGCAATAAAGGCAATTCCAAAACGAAATGCGACCAGATTCAATTCTTGCATGGACTCCAGGCCCGATTTCATAAACAGGTAGGATGATCCCCATATAACCGTTGCGAGCAGCATCTGTATGTCCGCTCTTCTTGTTGCCTGACCTTGATTAACATGTACACCATTCATCTTGCTTCAACCTTCATTCTATGTATTCTGAGCTGTGTGATCGTGCGTCAAACTAACTCGCCTTGGCAAGTATAAACGATCTCTTTGCATTATTAAAATGAATATTTATAATGTATTATATGAAATAAACTCATACATTAAATGAGGGAAGGAACGGAACCGTTCATGTCACTGATCAAATACGAAATATTGAATACCGTTTTGGAATATGGCAGTCTCACCAAAGCAGCAGAAGCATTAAACATCACCCAATCCGCCGTCAGCCATGCCATCGCCAGTCTGGAGACAGAATGTGGTTTTTCACTGCTCCATCGCGGCCGCTCCGGGGTGCGGGTTACCGCTGAAGGCGAACGTATTCTAGGATACACACGTGAGATTCTGCGCTGGACGGAACTGATGAACCAGGAAATCTCCCTCATTCGCGGCGCGGAGATTGGTACGGTGCGTATTGGCACCTTCGCCAGTGTCTCCACACAATGGTTGCCAGGCATCCTGAAACAATTTCGCCTGCGTCATCCAGGAATTGAGATCAAGCTGTGGGAGGGCGATTATGCTGAGATCGAGGGCTGGCTGGCTGGAGGTGCCATCGATCTCGGATTTCTGTCCCTCGGCGATTCATCACCTTTTGAGACGATCCCATTGCAAAAAGACAGGATGATGTGCATCCTGCCTCTGGACCATCCTCTTGCCTCAGAGGAATCTGTTTCGTTTGATATTCTGCTGGAGCAACCCTTTATTCTGCCCAAATGGGGCGGAGACAACGAGATTGAACGGCTGATCCGGCAGCATGCAGCCAAGCTCAATGTCGTCTATGAAGTCGCAGAAGATCAAGCCATCATGGCGATGGTCCGTAATGGTCTGGGTATCAGCTTGTTGCCGGAAATGGTACTTCAAAATCATACTGATTCGCTCGCGCTCGTGCCACTCACTGGAGATCCTTATCGCACGATTGGCATGGCCTGCCCGTCTTTGGTTAATCTATCGCCAGCTACGCGGCGTTTCATTGAAGAGGTGCAACAGTGGCTCAGCCAGGCTATGTAAGTAAATTCGGAGAATCACTACCTTTGTTGGTATGATCCATTCCTCCTATCCGGTACTCACAAATTGGATAACACCAAGAGTCAGCAGCAGTACAAATATAACAGCAATTGTGATACCCAAACCGATCAGGAAGCGCTTGCCAGGTGAGCGTTTGTTCTGCTGGTTGCGTCCCAGGCTATCCAGCTTCTGCTCAATTTGATCTAACCTTTCATTTACCTGTTTCAGATCTTGATTGGAGTTCATTATCCATCTCCCCTTTTCTGCATAATCGGTCTATTCCCACACCCGATCGAGCTGATCTGCGTAGTAACGGATTGCTCTGTTATAGTCATTGATTCTCTTGTCACTTGATGTATCCGCAAGTTGTACGAGCAGTCTTTGCATCGCTTCTGCATGTTCACCCAGATTATAGAGCACCATGGCATAGAAAACTTCAAATTCCCGGTACGCCGGGAATTCTTTCATGCCCGTTTCAAACCAAGCCTTTGCCTGCTCATACTGTCCAAGCGTTCGATATGTACTGCCTAGTCCAAGTATTGCACCTGCTCTGTCCTCGCCAGAAAGTCCAAGACTCAGTGCCTTCTCATAATGCGGGACAGCCTCCCGCTCCAATCCAAGCGAATCATGTGCCCAAGCCAGCTGATACCAAACATTCGCATTCTCGGGTTCCTGGACTGTAATCTCTTGCAAAAGTTCAATCGCTTCCTGCACCTTTCCTTCTTGTCTCCATCGTACGACCTGTTCCAAATCACTCATGATGTCACTTCCCATCTTGCATTATAATTTCCACATATATGATTCAATTGTTTTATTATACCAAAAAAGCACACTGGAGAATATGTTGTAACAACTCAAGGTTGTCCAAACGCTATTCCATCGTGTGCTTTTTCATTCGATGCAGCCAGCTAGCTTAAGCTGAAATCTCTCTGAAAATGATCTGTTCATCACTTAATTAAGACCATGTCGTATTCGCTACCATGACAATAAATACAAGCATGAGATAGTTCACCGAGATCAGAAAGTTCACTTTTGCCCATTTCTCATCATCCTGAGTCTTCAGTCCGCTAAGTGTATGCACGAACCAGATCAGTCCACCGACCAGAGATACAATCAGAAATACCAGACCAACGTAGTCGTAATAATACAACAGAAATACAGCAGGAAGCAGCAGAAAAACATAAGGAATCATCTGAAACTTGGTGCGTTTCACCCCTTTAACCACTGGCAATAACGGGAAGCCCGCAGCACGATACTCCTCTACCCGGCGAATACCCAATGACCAGAAATGTGGTGGTTGCCAGAGGAACAAAAGCGCGAACAGCAACCAGGCTCCGGCATCAATCTCATTGGTTACAGACGTATAACCGATGACAGGCGGCATCGCTCCGGCAATTCCACCCAGCGACGTGCTCCACGTCGAACTGCGTTTCAACCACATCGTGTAAATCACGATGTAAGCGAACCACCCAAGCAGTGCCATCCAGCCTGATAACGGATTCACCAGGAGATACAGTACTGCTAGTCCCACAACACCAAGGATAATGCCATAGCCAAGTACAAACCCTGGCTTCAGATGGTTGATGTAATCCATCCTTTTTTTGGTGCGCTCCATCTTTTGGTCCAATTCACGATCCCAATAATTGTTGATTACACAAGCTGAAGCAATAACCAAGGTTGATCCAATCACGACCATGAGCAGAGATAACCAGTTGATATCCCATTTTGAAGCTACCCAGAATCCTACCGCCACCGCAAACACATTTAACCTTAGAAGTCCGGGCTTAGTTAATGCAATCATGTCTTTAAGCATGAGGCTCCTCCTGAACTATGTAAAAACGCCATTCCAATAATGATACATGTACCTACCATTAATTACAATCGCTTTCATGAATTTGTCATAACCAAAAAGCATCCCTCACCGTTCAATGAACAGGAGGAATGCTTGAATGATGAATTTCATCTTATTTTATGGGATGTATTGTTGCACAATTTTAGTAACTTTTCCGTCCTGCACCGTCAGATGATACGGGAATACGGACAGATCAAGAATACGGGTATTCTCATACAATGATTCGAACTTGGATAATGTCACAGGTTCATTCCACTGAATGTCTGCGCCCTGCATCGTACCATCCCGATCATACAACTGCATCAACACTTCAGCATTGGCACTAACCTCAACTTGTTCCTGCTCTTTGCTATCGTTGACAATATAGTAACCATCTGGAGCACCGTCTATACCAGCTTCCGGATTGCGCTGTGCAAAAATCGCATCGGCTTCTTCACCCTGATACCAGCCAATCTTGTCCACTGTCATAAACAATTTGCCGTCTTCTATATGCATACCTTCAACATAGGCTGTAAACATCTCGGAGTTTGCAACTTGAGCTTCTTTCGCAGAAGGTTGTTGAGCGTCCGTACTACTTTGAGCATTCGCAGGGGTAAGTAAATATGTAGTCAGCACAATCATACCAAGTAAAGCAACAACTGCACCGATCATTCCTAGTTTCCATTGTTTTGTCGCGTTCTTCATAGGTAACATCTCTCCTTAATATGAACGTTACTATTCCTTAACCGGAAGTCTTGATTCTCAAACGCTCATGTGAACTATCGATTCCAACGTTCTTTCTTTTCCTATCATACTTGGAACAGGGATTATAAAAGTATCAGCCAGATTAAAAATAGTTACAATGTGCGTCATCACTCCTGTCTGTAGTCTCCGTAAACGGCAATAACCCCTGAAGGCATCGCCATTCAGGGGTTATTAACTTACTAATCTTAATGATTGGGTGTGGAACTTTGTGCCAATCGAACGAGCATGTGAGCCAGCATGTGACGTTCCTCTTCCTTGCCGACATTCCACAGCTCCTGCAGCAGTTTTTCTTCACGATTACGGGGTTCCTCCCGAGCTGCCAGATGATCCGCTACTTTCTCGGCAATTTTAGCCATCTGCTCCTCACTTAGTCCAATCGATTCTCCCATGGCAATTCGCTTACCCAGGTATTCTTTGAACGCATCAAAGTTCTGTAAAATCTGTTCTCTTTCTTCCGGCGCAATCTTCTCGATTGCATTGTCCACCTTGTCAGTTGAAACTTGGCCATCTTTATGGATTACATGATTTTGTTCATTCATCTGAATAACCTCCTGTATAATAGTTGTTTATTGGTTTTAAGCTTTAAACTTAATACTCATTGGTTATCTATAATATAAACGTATTGCAGAAGTTTAATCAGTACGTTCAATTCTGTATATATCTTCTATATATGAACAAGTACGCGTTTCAAAAGAACTACAGCGGTTAATCGTTTACATATACGTAACGGTGTTTGGATATGTTAATGAACACCTTATACAATATCGAACCAGGAGGGATTTCCCATGCGTGATAAAACCAAACATGAGAAGACAAACGATGAACTTGAACCAGGAGTGAATACCGTTATCCATCCAGACAAAAATAACCCCGGACCAACCGATATGATCGAAGGCGTGGTTGGTGATATCGTGGACAACATTCGCAAAGATTTCTCCCATGAATCGAAGGACAAGACGTCCTCTTCCAAGTCAAAGGATTCATCAGACAAATAAGCGTAATCTTTTTCTTCCTAACAAAAGACAGCTCAAAAAGTCCTCCTGCCACATGTATGGCTTGGGAGGACTTTTTGGTAATGAATAATGGAATAATCAACCTCATAGCTGGAGGTGAAATTCAACGTGAATCCTTTGTCATCTGCTGTAACGCTTTATGAATCCAGATCGCGGCAATGGAACCTTCACCCATTGCAACGGTTGCTTGTTCTGCGTGCAGTCCTAAATCCCCGGCTATCCATACATTATTCGCTGCCTGCAAGCTGCGCGGATCAGCTTCCACATGTTTATTATCTGCGATTACAGCTCCCAGTTGCTCCGCCAGTTCATAGTGTACACGATTGCCTCCAAATGCGATAAACCCACGCTCCGACTCAAAAATCTGTCCATCTTCGGTCAGAACACCGGTGATATGGCCATCCTCAATCTGTTGCACTTCCTGAACAGCCGCTTCCAGATAACGAACGCCCGCCTCTTTCATGCTGCGATGAAGCTCTGCAGATATGGGAGCCTGCTCATGATTGATATATAACAGATCATTCGTACGCTGAATTAAAATCATCGCCATATTGGCACCTGCTTCGCCAGATCCCAATAGTACCGTACGTTGATCCTGAATCTCATAACCATCGCAATCAGGGCAGACATAGACTGTTCGGCCCAGCGTAGGGGTTAATCCTGGAATATCCGGCACTCTATCTGAAAGCCCTGTTGCCAATAACACGGTTTTGCTCCTATATTCAGCGCCTGAAGTACCGAACAATTGAATCTTCTCTCCATGACGGCCCGCTTTAACAATACGGTCTTTCTCAAAAGATACACCCGTCCGCTCTGCCTGCATCCTGCCTCGGGCTCTGAGCTCTTCACCGGATACCCCATCGGGGAAACCGAGGATATTATGATAAGTCCGGCACAACGTCGATCTGCCTTCTCCCGCGTCGATTACCAACACCTGATGAGCTGAATAACGTCCAAGCTGAATGGCTGCCTGAAGCCCTGCGAGCCCTCCACCTACAATTATGCAATCAACCTCTCGCATGCTCCTTCTCCTCCTGAACTATATACATTGAACTAACAAATATTTACACTGGTCACTCCGATGACAGAACAACCTTCCGATCGCTGTTATCCCCAGATTTTTTTAATACCTTTTACAAAGGGTAAATCCGGGGATAAAGGCGAACGCTTCGCTTCTTCAGGCTCTTTCTGTCCTCTCCGTTTTGTGTAAATGTTTAGTTCAATATATCTATATTTTGTCCTTATATACATTAAACCGTTCAGCCAAGCTTAAACGATTCCTCATATTGCTTATCTTATACCAAAACAAACAGACCCAAACCATCCGGCTGTATCCCGGTCCGCTTGAGTCTATCAGATTCATGAATATTTAGAAGTTATACGATTCAAATCGCGAAGCATTCGAAATGGCGTTCCATACATCGGCTGTTTCGCCGCCCATATACCAATAAGCCAGTCCAGCGATTTGCCGTTGCTCACTCATTAACACTTTGGCTGATAACGAACGACTATCCTCTGCCCATATATATCTTGGCTTACCATTACTGTTGTACCCAATAATATATTGAACCAGACTTGCATCCCACCGTCTTACAGATCCCGTGGTATGCGCACGCGTTCCCTGTTCTGACAGTGTAATGTCCCAAGAGCTGGTTGCCGGATTCACGGAAGACCAGTCTCGTGTATACAATGGAAGGGCCAAAATTGTTTTGGCACGTACGACCTCGGAGAGCATGGTATCCAAAGCCTTTTCCACCCATGGAAGAGACGCCACTGATCCTGCTTTCGGATCACCGTTCCAGTGTTCCTCGTATCCCATCAGCACCATATAATCCGATACAGCGCCCAGTTTGGCATAATCAAATGCATCCGTCCAATCAGTACCCAGGTCTGGCGAAACGTCCACGGACACCACAGCACCAAGTGCGTGCAACGTAGCCGTCAAAGAGGTCACAAATGCCGTCAACCCTTCACGATCCGCAGGATCAACATTCTCGAAGTCCACATTAATGCCGTCCAGTTTATAGGTTTTGACATAAGCGGCTACCTGTGAGATCACTGCCGCTCGGTTGGCTGAGCTTGATAACATCTGATGGGTAAGTGCCGAATCGGAACGATTCCCAAGCAATGGCCATAACTGCCTGTCTGTGGCGGATGCCCAAGAGATCAATGCAGGGTCCGCGTGATCTGTTACTTTCATACTGCTGTTCAGGAAAAACCAGCGCGGGACAAGCGTATTCACTTCAGATTGTTCCACTTGCTTCTTGAATTCAGCTGTAGTGGAGTTGTATTGCCAGCCCAACTGAACGCCAAGTTCATCCCCACGTTGTAACTGCTCAGACCATGTTTTCTTTTGTAAAATGGCATCGAGCATTACGGCTGCTTCTTCGCGCGTTACCTGATCATGTGGTCGGAACACGCCTCCGCTTCCCTTCATCAGTCCAAGCTGATATACCGTCTGCACATAAGGGCGTGCCCAGTCCGAAATATCATCTGCGTCAAAATAGGTTGAAGATAAGAGTGATGTCTCTACGGGTTGTTGTTTCAACATTCGAACAAGAAGGGCGGCCGCTTCTTCGCGCGTAATGGAAGCATTAGGCTGGAACGTCCCCTGACCCTTACCCTCCAGAATAAAAAGATTGGTCATGGCGGCAACGTTGCCGTAATACCAAGCATTCATGCTTATATCCTGGTAGGGATTAATATTATTTTTAACGGGCTTCAAACCTAGCAATCTCACCGCAAACGTCGCAAACTCTGCACGAGTAACGGCTTTCTTCGGTTCAAATGTAGTCTCTGACGTACCGGCAGCAATGCCTTTGTCCACCAGATGTGTAATGGCATCCTTCGCATAACTGGTACGCGTATCCTGAAACTGTTGCTGCACGGTTGCAGCCTGAACGGTAGAGCCGTATCCAGCCACCGATCCAAGTGTTAATAAACCGCATAAAGCCATTTTCCATATCCGTTGGTTCGTTATGTCTTTTAATCTATTATTCACATCAAAAAGCCTCGCTTCATTGGATTACGATCAACTATCATCGTATCAAATTGAAGCGAGGCCGTATGTGGTTAAATGTTGGGAAATGCGAAGCTTACTTAAATCAATTTCATAACTCATTAAAATGAATTTATGTAACTAGATATAGACAAATTGAAACGTTTTGATCTATATCTAGCCTTGATTGAAGCAGCTAAAGGTATTATGAAATTGATTTACTTGTGTACTTTTACGCGCTCTTCAATGGGTTGGAATTCTTTCTCACCCGGTGCTGCCGTTGGTTTACCAAATGGCATCTGAGCGATCAATCTCCAGTTCTCAGGAATGTTCCATTCTTGCTTCACTTTCTCGTCAATCAACGGGTTGTAGTGCTGCAAAGATGCACCCAGACCTTCTTGTTCCAGAGCAGTCCAGATTACCAGTTGCAACATGCCGTTGGATTGGTTAGCCCAGATTGGGAAGTTATCTGCATAAGCTGCAAAATTTTGTTGAAGCTGTGCGATCGCATTGTTATCTTCGAAGAAGAGAACTGTACCATATCCGCTGCGGAATCCAGTCATTTTCTCTGCTGTGGATTTGAAGGCTTCTTCATTGCCTACGACTTCACGCAAAATTTCTTCTGTGTGATTCCACAATTTATCATGTTGTTCACCGAGCAATACAACGGCACGGGATGTTTGTGAGTTGAAGGAAGTTGGTGTATATTTCACCGCTTCTTCTACGATTTCCTGGATTTTAGCATCTGAAATTGTAGATTCCTTGCTGATTCCATAATAAGATCTTCTGTTTTTCAACGCATCAAAAAAAGTTGTCATTCTTATTCGCCTCCCAAAATTTTTTTTTCAATTGCCAACATAGTAACTATAATATAGTAACGTACATTAGTCAACAAACTAATTTATTTTCACTAAATATACATTCACCGAAAACATTTCAACAAGTTTGCCCAAAACAGCAATTGGAATTATCCTTCTCCCGTCTTTTTGCGATAATCTGCCCGGTATTTCTCTTCAGTAGACGAGTTGCTTTTTGTCTGATCTTTATTCTTCTCTTCCTGAGCTTCCATATTCAGATCTTCCATCGGAATTGGATCTACAGTCTGTTCTTCTTCATGTCGGTCAAGCTGACTTTCGTGCTCTGTCTTATATTGTTCAGGATTGTCATGGGACTGTTCCTGATGGGTATCGCTGTTATTCTGATCCGGTGTGCGCTGTTTCATTCATAATCGCCTCCTCTGGGTTCATTACCTTTCTTTACCTGTTCTGCGTGTCCTCTAAACACAGTGATATGCATTCCTCGAATGAAAATCAACAAAAAAAGCCAACCAGACAAGCTGGTCAGCTTACAGAGGGCTTCTATGATTGGCGATGCAATTGGGTACGGTACAGATCAGGCGAACATCCCACACTTTGTTTGAACATCCGACTAAAATGCGAAAGGCGTTTGAAACCGGACAATCGACTTGCTTCTGTCACGGTGATCTCAGGCTGAAACTGAAACAAAAGCTTCGCCTGATTGATACGGCGGTCATACAGGTATTTGAATATCGTCAAACCTGTCATTTCCTTGAACATGCCCGCCAGATAAGGCTTGGACAGATGTAATTCCAGTGCCAAATCATCCAGACCAATGTCCTTCATATAATGGGTATCCACATAACGAATGATATGCTGCACATGCCGCTCCCTCTCCGATGAGGGAAGTTGTTCTTCGACATCACCCTGGCAGATCTCTGCTACAAAATACAACAGATCACACAGTCTGACATTCATTCGCTCTTGCCTGAAATTGCTCTGACTTTGAGACAGACGATGAAGATCATGCAATAGCGCTTCGAATTCAGAGCGGCTATCTCCCTTCAGATTAACCCGGCAATTTCTGAGTTCTTCAAATGGTCTCAGGACCTCAGCCATACGGTCCGGATGCAAGCTGCTGCGAATGGCAGACGGATCAAAATGCAGTGTGCTTCGCTCATAAGCACTGCCTGGTTTCGGATGTGGTCGATGAAGAGTCAAGCCATGCATCAACACCAGATCACCCGGCTCAAGGTTATATACCCGGTCTCCTATGATATAGGTACATTCTCCATCATGAAAATAATAAATCTCATAATGTGGATGGGAATGGAATCCATCTGACTTGCCTGGGTTAAACGTGCTGGTGGATCGGTAACTGTACTCCAGTGAAGCACTAAATTGCATCATGCTCGGCACATTCATGCACCTCCTGTTCGGAAGAGGGAAACGATTTGTGTCATGCCCCTGTAGGATATATGAAAGTGAAATTATAGAAGCTGTTTAATACTCTCTTGAATCTCGTCGATGGAGTCGATAGGTTCGAAGCGTCTGACCACACGCCCCTCTGCATCAATCAGGAATTTCGTGAAATTCCATTTGATTGCATCGCCGTGTAACCATTCTGGTGCCTTCTCAGCCACCATTAATTTCAATAATTTGGCCTGTATATCTGTTTCATCAAAGCCAGCAAAAGGCCCTGATCTTTTCAAAAAGTCGTAGAGCGGGTGTGCCGCTTCTCCATTCACATCCAGTTTGGAGAACATCGGAAATTTCACACCATAGTTAATCTGGCAGAACGATTCCGCTTCCGAACTGCTTCCAGGCTCCTGCTCCGCAAACTGGTTGCAAGGGAAACCAATAATCTGAAGCCCTTGATCCTTGTACTGGTCATACAGCTTCTGCATGTCATCAAACTGGTGCGTATATTTACATTTACTTGCCGTGTTTACGATGAGCACAGGTTTTCCTTCATATTGATAGAGCGGGAAACGCTCTCCACTGGTTCTGGTTACGGTAAAGTCGTAGATGGTTGGCATAAGTCTAGTGCACCTCGCGATAATTATGTAGTCATACAGCATCATATGTCATTGTTAATTATATACGAAGTTTGAACTATTGTATTGCGGAAAGATTGCCGAGATTTACGATTGCAAAGCTACATATATATCAATCTCATTATTGGGACTTTCCGGTTGATAACGCTCATCCCAAATTTCAAAATCATAATCTTTGGGTTCATGTCCCGTCTCACCAAACCACTGTCCATATATATAATCATATGTATCACCAATCTCTGACTCAATCCCTCGATGCGTGCACGTCACATACTGACTGTCAGGGATCTCATGACTTATCATCTCTGAAGGAACATTCTCCGAACTAATTACTTCATATCCTATTAGATGTGTAAACTTATCTGTCTTTGCGTTGAAATCCTCGTTCACCGGGTAAATCTGCATCAACATGACGTTGTCATTTTTTCGATGTTGAAATTCATCTTTTCTCTCAACAAGCTTATGATAGCGGCTCTTGCCCAGACCCGATTCGAACTCTTCTAACGTAGCTACGATTGAATATCCTACAACGCAAAAAGCGGGCAATGTGATCACTTTCATTTCCATGAGAATCTCCTCCAATTGATAAACTCAGATCATGGATTAATTCTCCCTTTCAACAGAAAACCCTTCTGCCGCGAAAATCTCTTCGTTCAGCAAAAGGGTTATATTATGGGATTGTAAGATCGCAGCTTCAACCCTTCACGGCACTTCCGGCCACGCCCTGGATAATATAATGCTGTCCCACCAGAAAAACGATGATCATCGGAATAATACCTGCCGTGGCAGCGGCCATCATGCCGTTGTAATCCACATTGTTCTCCAGAATAAAGTTCTGCAGTCCGAGTGGCACGGTATACAGGTCTTTGTCGATCAGGAACACGAGCGCATTCTCATAATCATTCCAGTGCCAGGAGAAATCGATGATCGCCAGCGTAGCCAGCGCAGGTTTCGCCAAGGGCAGAATCAGCCTGAAGAATATACGCAAGTGTCCAGCACCGTCGATGAACGCAGCTTCCGAGATTTCTGAAGGCACGGACAGGAAGAATTGCCGCAACATAAACACCCCAAAAATCGTGAACATTCCAGGCAGGATTAAGGCCCAATGCGTATTATATATGCCAACCCACTCAAACATCAGAAACTTTGGTACAAAGAGCACCTGCGGTGGCACCATCATCATCGAGAGATAGATCAGGAACAGTGTCTCCCGACCTTTGAATTGAATCCGTGCAAAGCCATAGGCTGCAAAAGCTGAGAGAAAAACAGCTCCGACCGTGCTAATTAGCGATATTTTCAACGAGTTCAGATAATACGTCGCAAAGGTATCCGCCCCACTCCAGACCTTAATATGATGCTCCCAGTTCAGGCTGGAGGGTATCCACTGGATGGGATAGGTGAATACGTCCGCGGGAGATTTGAACGACGTGCTGATCATCCAGATAAACGGCATAATCATCAGCAGGGCAAACCCGGACATCAGAAGTGTCAATATGATTCTCCGAATTTGCGTCAAGGACTCCATGCGGACTTTAACTTTAGGTGAATGTGGAGCTGTGGGCTTCGCATTCGTGACAATTTGTTTCTCCATAACGATCCCTCCTCTCCTAGTAGTGAACCCAACGTTTCTGACCAAGCCACTGCAATACAGTGAAGATCATAATGATGGCAAAGAGTGCCCAGCTAATGGCAGCAGCGTATCCCATCTCGTAGTAGCGGAAGGCATTCTGGTAGATAAACAGCGACAGCACGGTTGTACTGTTTCCCGGCCCACCCTGGGTAATCGCTTGAATGATACCAAAGTTTTTGATGGTCATAATCAGCCCTGTGATCAGCAGTAAAAAGGTCGTTGGGCTCACAAGCGGCCAGATCACTTGGCGTATCGTCTGCCAGGGGCGGGCTCCATCTATCCGTGCAGCCTCAACCAATTCCTCCGGAATTTCCTGCAAAGCGGCCAGATAAATAATCATGTTGTAACCCAACATGAACCAGATCCAGATGATATCAATCGCATACATGGACCATTCGGTTGTTGATAACCAGCCGGGTGGGTTCGTAATACCGATTCCCCGCAAGAAGCCATTAATGGGCCCCGATGTTGGCTGGAACAGCAGCATCCAGACAAAGGCGATGGCAACACCGCTGGTGATGTAGGGCATGAAATAGAGAGCACGCAGAGTTTTTTGCCAATACACCGACTTGTTCAGCGCCACCGCCACGATAAATGCCAAACCCATCGATACTGGAACCGCTAACAGAAATACAAATGTATTTCGCAGGGCCACCCCAAACAGATCATCATTCAACATCCGGCGGATATTGTCCAGCCCGACGAAATTCGTCTCCGGGCTCATGAATTTGTAATCAGTGAACATGAGATAAAACGAATAGACAGCCGGTATAATAAAAAACAACAGCACGCCAAGCATATTGGGCCCAATAAACAGATACCCGAGCCTGCTCTGCCGTTTCATCCAGGATTTATGCATATGCTCCCCACTCCTTAACATCTGTTCTGGAATTAAGCATAACAAGATGTCCTCTAACATTTAAGGAACATAACCCTGTACCTGATATCACAGATATATGTATTTCGGCAGTGCCTTTCGGGAGGGAAACAACATGGAATTGTTCTATTTCCTTTAGCCCGGAAAGCCCTAGCTAATGCCATACATCTAATGCTCTATTGTTCTATTGCTTATATAGAAAAAACCGTCCCATTGGGGACGGTCTTTGGACTCATTGCTTTTGCATTTTATTGATTCTGCTTCAGCCAATCATTATGGCGTTTAACCATGTTCTGAACCGTAACTTCGGCAGTCTGGTTACCAAGGAAGAACTTTTCATACTCCTGTGCACGCAGATCGACCACCTCTTGTGCAATGCTGCGGACAAACGTAGTTGTGTCGTCACCATACAACACAAATTCCAGTGACTCTTTGTCATAAGAATCGGCATAATCGCCCAGAAGATGATCAATGGCAGTCTGTTGATCAACCGCATTCGAGGAAGGCAAACGTCCACCCGCAGCCATCGGCATCATTCCCCCATCGGCGTACCATTTCAGGAACTCCCATGCGGCTTCTTTGTTTTTCGACTTGGAATTGATCGCGATAAAGTCACCAAGTCCCCCGCTCTTCACCATATCCGCTTCCTCTGCAACCAGTCTCGGTACAGGGGCAAAGGCGATTTTCCAATCCCGCGGGAACTCAGTCATATTGTTTGATGTGCGGATCAGCCATTCGCCGATATTAATCATGGCAGACTCACCGGCAAGGAACATGTTCTCCACCGGCATTTTGGAAGTCAGCTGCTCACCAAGTGGTGGCGTAGTTGCATCTTCCTTCATCATTCCGTTCAACGTCTCCAGCCATTTGGTAACGAGTGGATCATCGAGGTTGGAAGTACCGTCCGCCTTAACATAGCCGTTCTTCACCAGAACGGAATCGAGCGGGTCTACATAGGAAGCGGTATGCTGCACCAATCCGTACTTGAAGCCAGCGGTCTTCAGTTTGAGTGCATATTCACGGGCTTCATCCCAAGTCCAGGCTGTTGGTACGCTCAGCCCCGCTTGATCAAGCGCTTTCATATTTAAAGCGAAGAAGGCAGCATTTTTCTTGGTTGGCATCCCGTAATATTTGCCGTCCACTTTCCAGGAAGCCGCATCTTCACCCATTTTCTCATCAATGTTGTAATCGGTGAACTCTCCCAGGTCCAGTGCTGTCCCGCCTTTGATGCGTTTATCGAGGTTCGTGAGAGTGTAATTGACATATAAGTCAACGTTCTGCCCGGTGGACAGCGCCGTATCCAGCTTCAGGTTGCCATCATCATCATTCACAAACCGCACATATTCCACCTGAATATCAGGATGCTCCGCATTCCAGGTATCCACGACTTCCTTCGGACCATTCTCGGGCGGCACCGCGCCCCACATGGTGAGTTTCACTTTTCCCGCGGCCGCTCCACCTCCGTTGTCCCCACCGTTCGTCTCATTTTTACCAACACAGCCGGCAAGCAAGCCCAGCATCAGCGCACCTACGATTAATCCCGTTAATCCTTTTTTGATTCTCATCTGGTCACATGACCTCCCTGAATTGAAGTGTACCTTCCGTTACATCGTAGCAGGGACCTTGCTGGGTTCATAAGATACATATCCATGATTCGGATTGAACAAAAATACGGATTTACTTGTGCTTGCCTGAGCACTCGGTACACATATTCCTTCTACTCATCCTGTGAGTCACGAACGATGGCGATACTGGCTGGGCGTGCAACCGGTCCAACGCTTGAATATTTTAATGAAATAATTATCACTTCCGAACCCTACCCGGTAACCAATCTCCTGTACAGGAAGGTCCGTCTCGCGCAAGTATTCAGCCGCTTTCTCCATCCGTACCCCATGCAAATAGTGAATCAGAGTATGGCCGGTTTTCTTTTTAAACAGAGCACTCACATAATTCTCGCCCATCATCACATATCGTGACATGGATTTGACGGTAATGTCCTGGTCGTAATGATGTCCGATGTACTCAATTATTTTGCTAATCTCCGGATGCTTCACAACCGGCTCACGAACAGGTATAAATGGAAGATCCGTATCAGACGGAGTCGCAGAAGAGACCGTAAGAGAATTAGGCAAAGCAGCCGTTGATGTGAGAACCGGTGTGGAAGGTGGCACTTCATGATGATCTGTCTCTGTCCGGGCTTCAGTTGAAGCTCCCAGTTCCGCACTTACTTTACGGAGTGTATCACGCAGTGAATTCACACTCATGGACAGTTTCAAAATATAATTGGAAGCCCCGTATTCCATTGCCCGGCGTACATATTCGAACTCCCCCATACAAGTGAGCATGACAAACTTGGTTTTTAACCCGGCCTGACGGGTCTGTTTGAGTAATTCCAGACCATCCATACCTGGCATGACAATATCGGTCAGCACCAGATCGGGTGTATCCTTTATAATCATCGCCAGCGCTTCGGTCCCGTTACCGGATTCTCCGATGACCGTGAAGCCCAGCTCTTCCCAGGAAATAATCTCTCTCACCGACTCTCGTACAAATACCTCATCCTCTACAAGTAATACTTTCCACATGCCAGATTCCCCTCTCCAGTCGTCTAGTCAGACCGCTTCTGTACATAAGGCGTCGACAATAAAAAAGGAATGCTGAACCTCACTAATGTCCCCGGCTTGGTATCAATCACTTCAAGTTCACTTTGGCCTTTGAACAATAATCGCAATCGTTCCTTAAGGTTAGACAGGCCGATCCCCGGACGTGTGCGGGTCATCTGCAAACGCCGGGATTCCTCCATTCCAATTCCGTTGTCTGCCACCTCCAGCATCAGCATTCCTGTGTCTTGCTTATAAATTCCAATGCAAATCTGACCAAGTTGCTCCAGTGGCCCGACACCGTGATGAATGGCATTCTCCACCAGTGGCTGCAAGCTCAGTTTGGGCACCAACGCATATTCCAGTTTATCGTCAAATTCACAAGTCACCTCAAAGCTATCGCGGTAACGAATCCGCTGAATATGAAGGTAGGCTTGAACCAACTCGATCTCATCCTTCAGGTATACCAATTCGACCTGTGAATTCAGGCTGACCTCCAGTAATTTGCCCAAGGAAACACACATCTCGGAGATCTCCTCATTCCCGCTGCGTATCGCACTCCATTTCATTGTATTCAATGTATTCAGGAGAAAGTGCGGATTCATCTGGGCCAGGAGCATATGAAAATGTACCGCTTCCTTCTGGCGTTCCTCCGCCTTGAGTCGGTTGATCATCTGATTGGCGTCATCCAGCATCGTATTAAACGTGCGTGTCAGTTCCAGTACTTCCCCACGGCTGCGGCCTTCGGGAATACGAATCTTGAGGTTTTTGCGAACAACCTCCTTCATCTTATTCTGTAAGTGTGACAGAGGGCGCGTGAACGTTGCCGAGATCATAAAAGCCATCACTACAAATGCTCCTGTGAAACCAAAAAAGGTCAGAAAGTAACGCTGTTTAAGCTCGGATATCTCTGTAAACAGGATGGAAAGGGGAATACGATTTACCATATACCAATCCAGTGATTCGATGTACACGTAGTTAATCAGCGTATCCGAGGCTGGATCGGTCAGATAAGCCTGTGCCGGATGAAGAGCTATTTCACGCGTAACTTCCGGGGAAAGCGCCGCTGTTTTGGATGAACTGGCTATGGTCTCTCCACTACCTGTGATAAGGTAATACTCCTGGTTACTCTGTGAATCCTTCAGCATGGTCTGGAACCAGTAGGAATAATCGATACTAATTCGTGCCAGCCCGTATCGCTTGCCGCCGCTATCTTTCATGTAAGCATACAGTGACAACAGATATGGGCTGGAGGATAACTCTCTAAGCACAGGGTTGGAATCCCGTGCATCCCAGCGATAGAAGAGTTCTTCCGGTTGAAGCGAGTGTGAATCCGCACCGCCTTTTGGAATGGTTATTTCCCCCAGACGTTCGCGGAATTGCTCCAGATAGGGGCCATAAGTCAGTGCTTTTTTGGGCAAATACGAAGTGTAAACGCTATCATAAAAATCCAGCAAGGTAAAGTACACCGAAGGATTATATAGAAAAAAACTGTTGTTGATCATTTTGAACTTTTCTTCCACCAACGACTTGTTCTCAAGCGGCGTGCGACTGTTCGGGGAGGTTAGCACACTTCTTACCGCAGAATCCTGTTCCAGAAAAATGAGCGTTTTGAAGGCAATGCTCATCTGGTCCTCCAGAGAGCTGTACATCTGGACTAGCTGCTCATGACTCTGCTCACTGATTTTCTGCTCGACCAGCGATTCAATTTGCTGATAATTGTAGACATTCAATGCACTGAACGGCAAGAGAATCAACACCACAAACGCACCGAACAGGCGGTATCTAAGCCGCTGTGGCAACCAACTTTTCCAATTTGGCTTCTTCATTCCTTAGTGCTCGCTCCCCTACAATTAATGACCCCATTATAGCACCTACCTGCCATTCACAGCCGGAGTCGAATGATTTGCATGGATTTGTGATATTCGTTGCCTACATCCATGTGAACTACACAGATATGTTCTATTCGTGTAGGAAAGAAATGAATGAATGAATGAATGAGTGAATGAGTGAATGAGTGAGTGAATGGATGGATGGCTAGATGGACGAGACCCTTTACCTCATACTTGATGTCGTCTCCGATACTCCGAGGGACTGATTCCTATGGTGGACGAAAATACACGGCTCAGATAAAATCCGTTCTCATATCCACATCTCTCGGCGATCTGCGTAAGGGTCAGACGGCTATCTGCCAGCAAGGCTTTTGCTTTTTTGAGACGAATCGCTTTCAGATAATCAGATGGTGTTTCTTGAAAGGCTTCCCGGAACCTTCGGGTGAGCTGGACAGGACTCAAAGCCAAATGTTCGGCCAACATTCGGAGACTGACCGCCTCTCCTGCCCACTCCTCCAACAACACTGCCGCTTCAGCCATGAGAGCATCCTCCGTGAACTTCGTTTCCATTAGCCTGCTCTGTCTGCGCTCCCATTGATACAGCCGCCACAAGTCCATCATCAGATGGGTTTTCCATCCTGTTGTAGCCTCATCGTTGTCCTCGCTCGCCAGACGCAGGTAGGCATATGTTGAAGCCAGACGCTTCGTATCATTAATGAGGGATCTTCCGATTGGCGGCAGGAGACTCTCACCCTCTGCGGAGTTACAACGGAACAGCATATAGTGAAATGTCAGCGGGGTTACCGTCTCTCTGCGAAAAGGAACGTGGGGCGGACATAACACCAGATCAGCAAAACCCGCCTCTCCGCTCAGCCCATCAATCTCGTAACGAAATACGCCCTCTTCAACGGCAAAGACCACCCAAGCGTCGTAGATATCTTCTGCCAGAGCAAATTCAGCTTTCTTCTTCCAGTAGATGTGATTAAGGAGGTCCATGACACACCTGCCTTTGTTATGAAATAAAGTATATGCTCGATGATAATATAGTGTATTTGAAAAGTAAATATATAGAACTAATATGAAATTATAGATATGAAATATGAAATCTGAGCTTAGGCTCATCCATATTCAATGAGAGAGGTGTTCATATGAAGCACGAACTCGTTAAACCAGATATCACCGTCATCGGGGGTGGGCTTGCTGGCGTATGCGCTGCCATATCTGCTGCCCGGCTGGGCCAACAGGTCGCTCTGGTGCAGAATCGTCCTGTGCTCGGCGGCAATTCCAGCAGTGAAGTACGCGTATGGGTCTGCGGCGCTACCGCCCATGGGATCAACCGCTATGCCCGCGAGACAGGCATCATGGGGGAACTGTTTGTAGAGAATCAGTATCGTAATCCAGAGGGCAATCCTTATCTTTGGGACTTGATCATTCTGGAAGCCGTTCGAGCTGAATCCAACATCAGCCTGTACCTGAACACGGATGTACATGAAGTCGAGGCCACTGGGGATGGAGATGAACGCATGATCACCTCCGTTACCGGATGGATGATGGGTTCTGAGCGCAAAATCCGATTCGAAAGTCAGATCTATCTGGACTGTACGGGTGATGGATTGGTTGGCTTTCTGGCAGGTGCCAAGTTTGCACTCGGCCGGGAAGCACGCAGCGAATATGGCGAAGAGTGGGCACCGGAGGTGGCTGATCAGATCACGTTGGGCAGTACACTCCTCTTTTATACCAAGGATACGGGTGCGCCTGTCCGTTATATCCCGCCTTCTTTTGCCAAGGATATTACACAGACCAGCATTCCGATTCGCCGGGTCATTCGCAGCGGGGATTCCGGTTGTCATTATTGGTGGATTGAATGGGGCGGTGAACATGACACCGTTCATGACAATGAGCTGATCCGTGATGAGCTGTGGTCCGTAATCTACGGGATCTGGGACTATATCAAGAATTCCGGCAAGTTTGATGCAGATCATATGACGCTGGAGTGGATCGGTTCGCTGCCTGGCAAAAGGGAGTACCGCCGCTTCACGGGTGACTATGTGCTCACCCAGAACGATATTATCAGCCAGCGGGAATTCCCGGATGCCGTTGCCTTTGGCGGATGGTCCATTGACCTGCATCCCCCGCAGGGCATGTATGCCGAAGCGAGCGGCTCGAAGCATATGCATGCCGATGGCGTATATCACGTGCCGTTCCGCTCGTTGTATTCCGCAAATGTGCGGAATATGCTCATGGCCGGGCGCGACATCAGTGCATCACATGTCGCCTTCGGCACAACGCGCGTCATGGCCACATGCGCGGTCATCGGCGAAGCCGCGGGTACGGGCGCGGCGCTCTGCGCGTCCATGGGGGTGTCGCCGCGCGAGCTGCACGCGAGGCATCTGGCGTTGCTGCAGCAGACATTGCTGCGGCAGGACGCTTCCATCATCGGGGTGCGCAGCCACGATGAGCTGGATCTGGCCCGGCGTGCCAAGGCTACAGCCTCCAGCACGCTGACGGGCATTGCTCTTGAGCAGCCTGGCGAGACGTACCCGCTGGGTACGGATGTTGCCCTGCTGCTGCCTGTGCATCCAGTGCTCAGCGGCCTGGAGCTGCTGCTGGATGCATCCAGCGATACCGCGCTGACGGTAGAGCTGTGGGATACGGGGCGTAAGGAGAACTACGTCCCGCATTCGTTACAAGTGACGGCGACTGTTAACGTTACAACAGGAACTGCGCAGTGGGTGAAGCTTCCGCTCGAATGGCGACCGGAAGAACCGCAGAATGCTTTTATTATCATCCGCTCCAATAAAGCGGTCTCTGTCTACCATTCGATTGAAGCACATAGCGGGGTGCTGATCTTCTTCAGAACAGAAGAGAACCATGTGTCCAAAAATCTGGAGGATCACGCCACGGATCAGCCTGTTGTATTATGGTCCATGCAGGGGTTGGCGCGTCAGCCCTTCTGCTGTCGTACCCTCTCTGAGACTTCGGCCTATTCATCGGACAACACGATCAACGGTTATCATCGCCCTTACGGTGGGCCACAGCAGTGGATGTCGCAGCCAATGCAGTCTGGAAATCCGGAATGGGTGCAACTGACATGGGAAGAACCACAAACCTTGGCTGAACTGCACTTGACGTTTAATGATGATGTGAACGAGGACCTGGTTAATTTGCATCACCATCACACAACATTCCGTGTGATGCCTGAGTTGGTGCGTGATTATCGCGTGGATGTACTGACTCCAGCTGGCGAATGGACACAAGTCGCAAGTGTTCAAGAAAACCATAAAAGAAAAGTTATTCATTCCCTGGATGTCCCTGTTTCAGCTCAGGCTCTGAGAATCATAATTGATACCACAAATGGCAGCAGATATGCCGAATTAATCGAGATTCGAGCTTACTAAAACAAAAAGGAGGATACAGGAAACTGTATCCCCCATCCTCCGTACAAGTCTGCCTTCTTCTATTCGGCGGTTGGGACCCGCAAGCCCTCAATCAGGATAAACAACGTAAGTGCTTGTCCATAACCCATCGGACTGATCGCTATATCTTTATAAAACTGAGCATCCTGCCCCACAGGAGTACCATAGGACACCTGCTGTACAACTCCGTGATCATCAATTTGTTTCAACACCGCTTCAAGCGCACTCAAGCCATTATGGCGATAGGATTCATCCAGGTATCCATACCGGATTCCCTTGAGAATGCCGTATCCAATCGCTGCTGTTGCCGAGGTTTCTTTGTATGAGGTTGGATCATCCAGCACAGTATGCCACATGCCATCCTCACCCTGAAGCTTGCTCAGTGCTCTGACTTGAGCGGTTGCTGTATCCAACAGATAGGCCTTCAGCCCGTCTTCGATCGGAATGATATTCAGGAAATCCATAACTCCCGCCGTATACCATGCATTGCCCCTTCCCCAATGAACAGCACCATAGTTATGATTTTCATTGAAATCCCAGCCATGATAGAACAATCCGGTTTTCTTGTTATATAGATATTTGATATGCACAAGGAACTGTCGTTTGGCTTCTTCCACCATGTCGGGTTTCTTGAAGTATACCCCTGCCTTGGCCAAAAATAACACCGTCATAAACAGGGTATCAATCAGAATTTGACCATCATTGGCGTCTCCCGTAATCATATGCTGAAACGCACCATCTCCGGTTCGCAGCAGTCCATCCATGATCCAGCTGCTCCATTCCTCACAGACCTGTTCGTACTCCCTGTTTCCGGTCAGCTCGCATAGTGAGATCAAAGTAAGGAGCGGAGCACAGGTGTTCACATTTTTTTCCGGTAACCCTTCCATCAGCCTTGCATTGTACCATGATTCCAGAAATTCCAGCACTTTAGGATCTTTCGTTGCCTCATGGAGTTGAAGCAAGCCATACAGACCAACACCTTGCGGCCATTCCCATAGATGTATGTCGATTAGTCCGATGGGAAACTGTTCATTGATGCTTGTGTTTTTCATAGACTCCATCGCTTGGGATACCTTGCTTATTCTCTCCTGCAGCACCATTTGATTCAGCATGTTGGTTATCACTCCCTTGGTTTCTTGCACACGATTCAGCGCTCCATGTCCAGTAACTTCAGTTGTCCCTTCACTCCATAACCTTCGTGTATAATTTCCTCTTCTTTAATAAGAAAAGGCTTGTTCATTCCCCATTGAATTGGACCATATACCGGGTCTGTTAGAGTGAGAGTTAAAGCTTGATTATCGAATTGCGGGCTTGCAGAACGAACTTGCTTGATAAAAGCGTCAAATGACCCGAATTGCTGTTCGCTTCCTGCTCTTATAATCCAGGCGTTGCGCAAGCCAGGGGAAATAAGCTCACGCTCTCTTGTCACCCCGTTGCTCTCCATACTCATCCCGTTGGACGCATATATAGCTGCATAACCCTTATCCAAACGGGCAAAGTGCCAGTTCTCATGCCTTACCCATTCCGTGAAGGAGTGAGTAGGAAAATAAGCATGTGTCCAGTCAGAGTTGTGATCCGCAGGAATATCAAACATCATCAAAGCAATCCCCTCATGCTGAACAACATCGGGCAATATCCCATTCCCAGCCCAGAAGCAAGGTCGACCATCCCCATGCTTGTATATTTCTGCCGGATGATTCACCCAGATCAGCGCCTCAGGTGACAGAGATAAATGCTGGACATGCTCCTGATAACCTGGCTTGCCTGGACGAAAGCGAATGATCGAGGATAAGGAGTATTCCCTGGTCCGACAATGATAGAGCTTGGCGTAACCTCCCTTGCCCTGCTGATTAGCGAACACCAACTGCTGATTGTCTCCAAGCAACAGATGCTCCTGATATGCTGCTGGAGGGCTGTAATCCGATAAACTCAAGGCAACATTGCTTATTGAATAATTGTTTACATTGCCAACGCCATAAGCGATCCAGCACATTGAAGTTGTTCCCGCTGCATAACCACCCAGCAGTTCCTTCTCATAGCTGCGCCCAAACGTTGTGGACAAGACTCCTTGATGCATCTGAACGGTAATATAATAGAATAACAGGTCCATTGCCTTTTTGGCTTGCTGTCTGAGCTGTTCATTATGGGCAAATTCATAGATATGCAATAGCCCAACCGCATCAATCGGAATGTATGCACTTGAATTCCATTCTGCCAATCCTTCATCCAAAAAGCGCTCAAACCATAATGCAAGCCTCTGCTCTGCTTTTTGACGGTGTACTTCACCGGATTCACCACTGTTGCTGAACATTTCATCCCCAAACAGCTGTCCGGCTAACAGTTCATTGGTATGGAACAACAAGGCATGGTTCTCACTGAAGAACCACATTACATCATCGCCAGGTTCATCTATCCAATACCGATAGCCCAGAATGCTTGCTTTTACCCGATCCCAGAACGATTCACTAAACAGACCGCTATTTCGCTCATCTCTCCAAAGACGGAACAGTCCCACCAGATAGAAGTCACTGCAATCCTTCCGTTGCTCGATCCCTTCCACACCCTCAAGCAAAATGTTCTCCGCTTCTTGCAGATTACCTCCTGTTTTGAGCATGGCAATGGCCTTATGAATATTGGGACTGCCCTTCTCGGCAATGCATCGCAGAGCCAAGGATTTGCGGGCTTCAATATCCGCAGCTTGCTGAGCTGCCTCATCATAGCTCGTATCATAGGATTGGCAGCCAAATTTCTTGGTTAGTACAACATTTGAAACTGAAATAGCCAGCGTGAAGTATACGTAATGATGACCAAGTTGATTCGTATGTGCCAGGACCAGGTCCGTTTCCTGTTCGGCGATGTGTATCGTCTTATTTTCGGTGCCGTCAAAAAAATTGCCATACTGAATATCAACCTCTCTAACGATGTCCGGTAAGGGAAGCGGCAGCTTGAGCTTAATCTGCTCACCTCTGAAGAGATCCGAAGGAAAATAAGCCTGTTCGAGGGCTTGCTCTGCCGATTTCACGGGCTCCGCCAAATGAGGAGCAATAGGCAGGGAAATCACCAATTCCTCGTCTCCCAGATATTCCACCGCAAAAGCATACATCGTATCCCGCTCAGCAAGATCCTCCCAGCAGGCATAGATCTCATTGATTCCAGCTACTAGTTCAGCTTTAATAACGATTTCCTGTTCCTTGTTACGCGTGAGTGGTGCAAAGTCCGTTACCATTTCCCCATTCACCCACAACGTCAGACTGCCATAGGTCTTAATTCGCAAAGAGGCGGTATGAGCAGTCGGAGAAATGAGTCTTGTCGCCGCGTAACTGCGCAGATGTGTTGGCACAAACCAAAATCCTGATTGCTCCACCCGTGGATTATTCCAAGGAGAATACAGTGCCCAAGGCATTCCGTTCTCTTCTCCAACGAAGTCGTCTCCCGGGCTAGGAAACTCGCTCCATTGATCAAAAAATCGATTCAGAGGCTGCGTTCTCCTATGTTCTACAAATTCCTTTCTGCATGGATTCTCATGAATGGCAAAACCGTCGATTAACCAATCATTAATATCTCCCTCCATCGTTGTTGGAACAAAGGCAACAGGCTTCGTATATATGCCGCTGATCATCCAATGATTAATGACCTGATTGTGACCTAATTTCATAGGTTTATAATTCAATGTATCCATCCCACTTCGGGTGGTATCTGACATTCAACTCATCCTTTCATTCCTGAAGTAATCATACCGCTGACAAAATATCGCTGGAAAACCATAAAAACAATGAGTACCGGAAGCATTGTGATGACGGACATCGCAAGCAAACTTCCCCAATCCACGTTGTATTCACCAATAAAATTAGAGAGTGCAAGCTGGATCGTATATTTCGATGGATCACTAATCGCAATTAATGGCCATACAAAATCATCCCATCTCCACATGAAGGAGAAGATTGCGAGCACCGCAAGAATTGGCTTCGCTATCGGAAGAATAATGCTCCAGTAAATTTTCCATTCGCCCGCTCCATCCATCCGGGCAGCTTCCAACAGCTCGTCCGGTACGGACAACAAATACTGCCGCATAAGGAATACACCTGTTGGGGTTGCTGCTGGCGGGATAATAATTGCGAGCAGGCTATTATACAGCCCCAGTGCGCTCAGCACCTTGAATATGGGGATCATAATTACCTCAATCGGAATCATGAGTGTTGAGACAAAAGCGATTAATATGATCGCGCTTCCGCGGAAGCGATATTTCGCCAATGCAAAACCTGCCATGGAGTTAATCAATAACAGTAGCAGCGTTGAGCTTACAGTTACGATCGTACTATTCATAAAATACAAGCCAAAATCGCCTTTACTGAATGCCTCCTTGAAATGCTCGAAGGTGATTGGCTGCGGCCATAGCTTTGGAGGGAAGCTGTACAGATCGCTATTCGTTTTCAAAGCAGATATCACGACCCACAGGACAGGCAGGAGCCACACCACTGCGGCAACACTTAATAGACTGTAGATGAAGATTTTGACCATAGGCTTCATTACCATTACGTAGCCCCTCCTTTCGATAGACGGAATTGCAGAGCCGAGAATCCACCAATAAGGATAAACAGTATCACCGACATGGCACTGGCCAGACCAAGCTCCTGTCTGTTAAAGCCAATCTCATAAATATATTGAACAATATAGGTGGTATCTTTGCCCGGACCACCACCTGTAAGCGCAAACATAAGTGGAAATGCTTTGAACGCGTCAATCAGAGTCAGCATAACAACAAGCAAGCTTGTGGGCTTCAACAACGGAAGCGTGATATAGCGAAACACCTTCATTCCCGTTGCCCCGTCCAAGCGGGCAGCCTCATAATAATCCGTAGGTATAGCCTGCAAACCCGCGATAAAAATGACCATGAAAAAGCCTGCACGTGACCATACTGTCGCGATGATTACAGCCGTATTTGCCCAAAAGGAAGAGGTTAAAAAGCCGACAGGTTCCACACCAACCACGGTTAACAGATGATTCAAGATGCCAAATGAATCTCCGAAAATCCACTTCCAGGTCAATCCTACGATAATGTAAGAAATCATGGTCGGCCAGTAAAATACGGCCCTGAAGAACCCGCGCATTCTAATCTCGCGTGCAAGTAGCAAAGCAATGCCTAACGCTGCTGCATATATTAGAGGGACAACAATTGCTGCATAAATCCCCGTTCGTCCGATGGTCGACCAAAATTCCCGATCTCCTATAATTTTGATATAATTGTCCAGCCCGTTGAACTTCATCGGGTTCAATCCATCATAGACATGGAAGGAATAATAGAGGCCCAATAAAGAGGGAAATACGATAAAAGTTCCAAAGATCAGGAGGTTGGGAAGTATAAACAGATAAGGAGCAATAACGAGCTTCCTGTTCTGTTTTGCCAGCGTATTCCTGTTTAATCGTTGTTCTTCACTCATCTGCTTGCCCCTTCCTTATCGTTATTCGAGAGGGAGGCTTTACAGGTATCGATAAGCCCCCGTTATGCAAATTATCCAAATGACTTTACGTTTATTGACTGCCAATAGCCTCGTTAATCAGCTTGGCTGTTCGATCCAAAGCCTCCTGCGGAGTTGCCTTATCGGATAGAAACTCAACAATATTATTTTTCAGGTCCGTTGAAATTTTGGATATAATGGTCTGTCTGGACCAGTCATTAGCTGCAAGAGGCGAACTGTTCTTCAGCTCATCCGCGAAAATTTCAAACATCTCCTTGCCGAATTCATAATTCAATACAGAGCTGTCCTTCCGCGGACTCATAAACAATGATTCCTGGTTATATTTTGAATTCACTTCTTTGGACGTTAAGTATTCAATAAATTCTGCTGCCTCCTGCTCATATCCGCTGCCTTTGAAAGCCATCAGAAACTTCCCGCCTGGTACTGAAGAACGTTGTGTTCCTTTTGGCATATAGGTGACTCCCCATTCAAAATCGGTGATATCCTTGTAATTGCTGATCATCCAGTTGCCAGCCCAGTGGGTAGCCACCGTCCCGGAACGGAACAGGTTGTTCGGATTTTCCCCTCCGAGCCATACGGATTCGGGCATGATCCCTTCTTGATGAAGCTGCTTGAACTGCTCCATGCTACGGATTCCGGCTTCATTGTTAATCGCTGCCGCAGTGCCATCCTCCGTTAAGATGCTTCCGCCATTCTGATACAAAAGAGTGGACCATCTATGCGGTGTGACATCCCATACCATGCCATAACGTGCTCCGCCTTTGTCCATAACCTGCTTTAACGCAGCTGTGTATTCATCCCACGTCCATACCTGGTCAGGAGAGGTCGGTACTTTGACGCCCGCTTTATCAAATAAGGTTTTGTTATAAATAAGCCCATTCGCTGTAACATCCATAGGCGCCGCTACCAGCTTGTCATTAATAACATAATAAGGTTTAAGTGAGTCAATAAATTGATCCTTGAATTGATCCGCATTGTCCACGTAGGGTGTCAGATCAACCGCCTGATTAGCAAATGATCCGGTATCCGTGACCCGGCTCAGGGCAGGTGGCTTTCCACCGGATAACATTGTTTTTAATTTGGTTTGGATATCCTTGAAGCCAACTTCAATCAGGTTGATTTTAACCTTGGTATTGGTTTGCTCATACTCTTTAATGATTTCCTTGATGACTTCTCCTTCTTTTCCGTCAGAGAACCACAGGAAATCCAGAGTTGTTTGTTTTGAATTAGCATTGGTACCCGAATTTCCGCAAGCAGTTAATACGATGAGTAACATGACCAATACCATGCTAGTGGTGAGCTTAAATGCTGTTCTTCTTGTCATATCAACATCTCCTTGGAAGGGTCTAATGAATTTTGGCTTCGTTGAGCAATTCACTTTTACGGAATAACTGTGGTGATACACCCACATATTGTTTAAAGGCCCTGCTAAAATATACAGGTGTGTTAAAACCTAGCGTCTCAGATATGGATAAAATCGGTGCATCCGTAGACAGCAACAATTTTTTGGCCTCTGCAACTCTTTTCCGTATAACATAATTGCTTATGGTATATCCCGTCGTCTCTTTGAAAGAGTGACAAATGTAGTACTTATTCAAATGGAGTGTTTTGGACAGTTCATCCAACGAAACATTCTCCGTGTAGTTCTGGTTTAAATAATGAAGAACCCGGCTCACGCTTGTCTGCTTCTGGGAAGAACATAAGATAGGATTGGCGGATTGCTCACTGGTTGTTTTCCGGTAAATCCGCAGTAGCAATTGGGTAAGACTTAATTTGACCATTGTTTTGTACCCTGTATTTCCTGCCCCCATCTCCTCCTTGATTCCCTTAAATATAGCTGTGATATGCTCACGCTCCTCCGGAGGCCAATGCACCAATAACCCATTGGGATGACGGAATATGGACATCAGATTCTCCAACTGACTGACAGCAAGCATGTCCAAAAGCAATAATTCCGTAAAATTGACAAAACTTCGCTTGTACACGATTTCTCTTGAAGGATTGATTCGGTGGGGCACACCGCCTCTGAATATAAACATATCTCCAGGCAGCGGCTTATATATTCGGTCACCGATTAGAAAGGTTGCATCTCCTTGAATAAAATAATGTATCTCATACCCATTATGCGTATGAACAGGCCATTCATCCTGAAAATTATCTGCTTCTGATCGCACATAAACTTCATTTTCCTGCAAAGCAATATTCGTCGGGGTGTGTATGGTTAGCATCAGTAAAGATCTCCCTTCCCAGAATATAAAAAGCAATATAGTTTAATAATTTACAATGATAGCGCTTTACAATGAATTGTATCACAGTTATTTCGATCTAATCTGAACTATATTGCTGTATTGTTGATCACAATTGTTGAAAATGAATAGAAAGGAATTCATAGGGATTCGAAAGATGGAAACAAAAAAACCGCTGTCCAGCCCTTAGGCTATCACGCGGTCCATTAGCATTACCTCTCAAACCCATTCATCCCAATGGTTTTCAAGAAAAATGACTTCTTTCTCATAGTGGGCCAGATGACCCTCTTCGACCATCTTCACAAAAGCGACATCTCCATCAGCCGCACGATCAGTCAGTGTTTTACACATGAAACGGATACGGGATATGACCCAATCCTTCAAATCTGCTGGAACACTCAGCCCGTACGTAGCCATAAATAAGGCAATCCGTTCTTTTCGAATAGTTCCGTGCGCCTGGCTAGCGTATGGCATTACACCCTTTCCATCCATATCTGGTGAGAAATCTGCGAGTGGAACGGATGTATACAAGACATAGGCGATATCCCACATACGCGGACCCGGACCCGCCATATCAAAATCAATAATGCCTTGAGGACGGCCATCCTTGTACACCACATTATACGGCGCAAAATCGTTATGACATACAACTTCATCTTCTGTTATGCCTGGATATCTGTTCGTTGATATTGATGTTGTTGTAAATCCAACGGTCGCATCATGGTAACTTCTCAACAGTCTCGCGACTTCAATCAAAGATTCGTCTGACCACATATACTCTTCTAGATTAGGATAATCATTGCCTGGAACGATGCCTTCAAGGTAAGAAAGTATTTCTCGCCCCTGTTCATCTATTCCCAGAAATCGAGGGGCATGATCATAACCAACTTTTTCGAGATGTAAAAGCAGTTCAACCACATATGGATTTGGTTTCGTATGCCGGCGAACCGTCTCATCTATTCGGACAACCTGATTCACATTACCTCCCGATAACACTTCCTCCCTTTTGGCCACCTTCATCCCTCCTCAAGCTAAACTTCCTTGTTAAGCCCATGATTACGATTTTTCTTATAACTCCCTGGGAATCCCGCGACCAATAGTATGAATCCAACAAAAAACATGAAGTATACGAGTAAACCTGTTGGATGCTCGTTCATCTGAGCGAATTGAGGCACGTTAGTCCCTCCTGACGCATATCCTGCTTCTACTATAGCGACAGATACTCGTATTGAGATTCTCTCCATTGTCGAAATAAACACACTGCCAAGCATGAGGACTACACCCAAAATCTTGTTGATATTATTCATTTCATGCCTCCTACATTAACCGTACACAATACTGCATACGCTTTATCTACTTATGTGACTTTCGATTCTCTATTCCATATTCCTGCATTTATGTCCAAATATGTTCCATTTTCAATCTCATCATAGCAAATAGCGCCGTCATCTCTGACGCCGCTGTTGACGCTCTCTGAATAAGTTACGTGGCTACCACTTGGTGCAGATCCATACTATTTTCGAAAAAGGCTGCCCGTTCAACATGATACAGATCATACATCTGTTCAGTCATATTAATCCGTTGATATACATCTGGATACACATCATTGGCTAATTTTACATAAGGCAGTTTTTGTACGGCTTTTCTGGATCTTATATTTTGCTTGCGTATCTTCATAAATACCGTCTCAATCCCATGTTCCAGAAACAATTCAACAAAGAAGGCTGATTTGGCTCTTTGGCTATACCCATTTCCAAAAAACGGTGATCCAATCCATGTGGCTAAAAAACCGGTTTGATGCTCGATATGATATAGATCAATGGTTCCAATAGGCAGACCTGTTTCATTCAGAATCGTTCGGGAAATCACCGTTTTTTGTTCTTCTTCAGCCATCAATTGTTTCGTGAGGAATAGATATTCTTCATACGATTGGCATTGATAACGAACGTAAGGAGAAACTGCGGGGTCCATCATTAAGCTGTACAGTGAATGGCATTCCTGCAAATCACGTTTTTTTAACATTCTGTCTACCACCTAGTCCTTTTAGTTCGCTATATCAAGCAAATTAAGTATATAAAAGCTATTGTGGCATTTAATGAACTCTGTATGTGGCTTATGTAAAATGCATTGGTAAATGTTGTTCAAACCCTCTCGGGTAACACAAAAAACGGCATGTCCCTTTTGGAGGAACACGCCGTTTGTATGAATACAGCCATATGGTAAATTATTGCATACCTTGCATGATCGCATTAATGATATTTTGCTGCGTCACGGTATTATTCGAACGGTTAAACAATGCGAATCCATGTTGACCGTTATGCCCGTTATCCCAATAAACAGGAACCATTTTGTATTTTTTAGCTTTTGCGGTAACTGCTTTTGCGTATGCAGCACGATATACATTGTTGCTGGAATCGTAGGACGTTTTATCAATGGAACCGAACTCACCAATCACTACAGGATAGCCCTGAGTTACAAATTTGTCGTACATGGACTTAAACTGCGATTCAAGATAATCCTCTTGTCCCCAAGTAGACTTCTTGGCAGGATTCGTAGAAGTTGCACCCCACTGTGTGATATTGCCGTTTTCCTCACCTGCAAAATCCCACGGAGAGTAATAGTGGGCCGAGATCATGATTCTCTTCTGCGAACTAGGAATAGCCGAGGATCTGTAATTATCTGTCGGAAGAGAGAAGCCATAGTTACCAACAGTGTAGTCAATATTGGTATTCCATCCTGGAATCAACAACCATCTGGCATTGTTGTTACCTCCAGTCTGACGAACCGTATCCACGAAGATTTGATTGTAGGCATTCAGGTTGGCGTAATACGCCGAGTTTGGATTGCCATAGTTACCATCGAATACTTCGTTCATGGATTCGAAAATAAGACGATCATTGTAGTTGCTGAACTTGGTGGCAATCTGCTGCCACACCTTTTTGTACTTTTCCTTAATGGCAGTCTGATTGCCACCATTCACGAGCAGCCATCCACCCTGGACGGAATTATACCCATCGCCATGGATGTTGATAATAACATACAGACCTTCATTGTACGCGTAGTCCACGACTTGCTGAATTCGATTCAGCCATGCCGCATTGATTGTATAATTGGGAGCGCTTCCAATGTTGTTCAAATAGGAAACGGGAATACGAATGGATTTGAATCCTGCCGCTTTTACCTTTTTGATTAACTCTGGAGTTATTGTAGGATTACCCCAAGCTGTCTCATTTGGTGTACCGTTCACCGCTGCTTCCAGCTGATTGCCGAGATTCCATCCTGCACCCATCTCAGCCACCACTTGCGAAGCGTCTGCTGCTGATGCTTTAGGGCTCCATCCGGTAAAGGCTACGGCAGCCACTAACACAAGCGCCAAGCTGCTGACGCCAAATCTCTTCCATTTTTTGAACATACCCATACCTCCGCTTATTCTATTATTTTAACAAGCAGTGCAGTTAATCTATCCATACAGATTGAATGATTCGAGAATACGTGCCTCCTCTCCCTATCGATCAAACAAATGAATTTTTCGCCCGACACCAACATAATAACACATTTATGGAAAATAAAGCGATATCTTTATTGTTTTTTGTGACTATTTACTACAAAATAATCCATCTATCCGTTTAAGTGGATTGCTTGAATTTGTTCTCTATCAAAATCAATCATCATGATGTGATCGCGCAAAATATGATCTCCGCAAGATATTGTTGCGCCGTAGTCGGTTATACCGTTAAATGTGATATCCACACAATAGACTTCAATCTCATTAAACCAATTCTGATGTACCTTTTCCTGAAGTTCATTCTCATAATATTCTCGAAAGACAGTCTCACAAATAGAAAACCACTTAATGTAGTCTTCTATTTTATTAACCATTGAATCTAACAATGTATTAGTGGACACATATATTCGAACGTCATTTAAATCCTCATCCTGTATGCAATGTTTGAATATTTGCACTGTATTTTGCAGAGTGTAACATCGGTAACTTTCATCACTCTCTTCTTCAAGCTCAATGAATTCACTTAACAATATGATCTTGCTCCTCTCAATGCATATTAAAATAGCTCATTTAACCACTTTACGAATTTTTCTTTCTCCTCAAACTGTGGGTAATGCGCTGACTCGTTGAATACAATGAAGTCTTTGATCGGTGCATCCAATACATCAAAATAATCACGTGCTGCATTCGCAGTAGTCATATAATCATATTTACCCGTTACAAAATAGGTAGGAATCTCCAGATGATCAACAATATCAGGTAAATTTTGATCAAATGCTTCCTTCAGTAAGATGTCTTGTGAACTGAACATCCCTGTATAAAAGCGAATCATATCCAGCCCATTATATTCGGGATTTAAAAGGAATCCTGAAATATAATCTCTATTCTCGTTGATGAGTCTGGCTGCACCACCGTACTTTTGCAACAAAATTCTAGGCGTAAGTTCCTTTCCTTGCTCGATCGAGCTGCGAATTAGCTCCAGTTTTTTAACATCATCTTCATTGCCGGCTTGTTTTGCTTGCTCGTACGTGTACTCCAAACTTTCCAGTTCGCTCTGAAGTGTATTAGCCATCTGTCCAATGCCTATATAAGCGTGAAACTGAGTGGGTGCTTTAGCCGCAGCTTTCAAACCGATATATGTACCAAATGAATGACCAATTAATATAACCTTCTCTTGATTTAACTCCTTAGATACATAATCCCTTAACGCTAACAAATCATCTACTAATACCTCTGTTGTCAGATTCGAGTAATCCTCAAAAAAGTGATAGGACTTCCCACTCCCACGTTGATCGTAATGCACCACTGTGAAGTGTTGCTCAAGCTCTTTCTGATACTTCCTTACGTACGGAATCTCCGAGCATCCCGGCCCGCCATGCACAAAAATCAGGATCGGATTACTCCGGTCAACACCCCTGATCATGACTTCATGTCCTGTACCGTTAATTTCGACCTGCTCTAACATGCTGATGCTGTTTTCACCTTTAATTTTGGGTGTCCATGTGGGAAATATCAGTGCTACTATAATCATTAACATAATACTGAAAATGCTGTATTTGAGTGTTTTACGTATTTTGTTTCGCATGTAATGCTCCTTAAATAATAAGTTTCATTTGTAATTCTACCAACGGTTCATTTATCGTAACGGATACAGCAATTCAACGGGTTCTTTCACCAGCTCTTCTTGGAATATGTAATTGTGATCGGCTCCTACGATACAGAGGATTCGTTTTCCTGGATGAGCTTCAATTGTATTTCTGACTCTTTGAACCATAATCTGATTACGGACCACCCAGCGAAAGTTCTGTGCCTTCGGATTTACCTCATGCAACCATTCATATTTTTGTCTGGTTACGCGGTCGAACTCCTTTGAATTAAAAGGAATCTCGCCAAACCGATACGTCTCCATTTGCTCCGCAAACCAATGATCGTCCAGTTGTTCAAGTTCTTGGCGTTCCTCGCCCGAATAACCGTTGAATGGATCAAAAGCATTCCACACATCCAATTCAAACCAATCAATAGGGACAAATGGGATGTTATGCTTCTCGCATAAAGGGAAGACCAATTCCCAATACTCACTAGCTGGTTCTCCCCAGTATCCTCTATCATGTTTGTCCTTCAGGTACCTCAACCAACTCTGCGGATGAACTTCACCACAAATGAGATCTGGTTTAAACTCAGTTATCACATTCTTGTAAAGAGAAAGGGAACAATGATATCGCTCCCTGAGTTCTGGATTATGAATGGTTCCGAGTATCCCAACCGTTGTCATGTGCCCAGCTCCTTTATCATATGTATATCGTTAGGCTCTTTGTCATAAAGTTCTTGATCAATCTCGCTTGCAATCTGACTGCCCTGACTTTTATAAAAGGATACCGCTGATTTCGTCTCTGTGGAGGAGATATACAGATACTGTGCACCACGTTTCTTAGCCTCTTCACCTAACTCGTTTAGAATACGTTTTCCAATACCTTGTCTTCTGTACCCGTGTGAGACATACATCAAGTCAACTTGTAATTGATTTCGTTCTTTTCCTCTATATTGATGTGCCAGCACTCCAAATCCGATTAATTGATCGTCAGCAAACGCTCCATATGCCATGCCACCTTGTTCTAATTCGTACACATATCGATTTTGAATCTCTTTTAGAAGCATCTCATCCCAGTTGGAGCACTCATGATTTTGTTCAAGCTCAACCAATCGGTTCTCTTTCATTTCATAAATGAGATCAATATGTTCCGAGCGATCTATTTCCTGCAGCTGATTCACATCATCAAGGGTCAACGTTCTATACGTTATCATGATTGTTGCCATCTCTCCTTCCTCATGTTATTTCTAAGATCCTATGGCTTTATAGATCGAAGTCTGTATTTATCAAAAACTCTTTTATCGTACAAAATAGTGTATTCCTTGTTCTCTTCAATTAGTTTTGACATATCCATCGGAACGGCTATTGTTCTTTCAAGATTATTAAAATTAATTACAGTCATTTCATTTTCACTAATCTTTTGAACAGTAACTGCTTCAAAAATTGAAGTTCGAAAGGAATTCCATAGCAAAATTAAAATCAATAAAAGTAATAGTGACATGATGAGTCCCTTATTCTTATTCACTAGTTCTTTTCATCTCCTTTAGTTTCAAAACAGAGCTCCTCCAACTAAAACTAGCTTATTTTAATTTCAGGTAACTCATTCAAATGATTTATTTCGATAGTGTATTTCTTAAGTTTATGGTTCTCAAGTCCATCCCATCTATCCGAGAAATGATAAAACATATCTCCGAAATTCATACCTTCAGGTAATACATCCACAAGCTTTATTTCATCAATTTCAGACTCCGGTAAGCTCTCCAGCCATTTAACCTCAGCATAAGAGACCATACCAAAGCTCCCATTCCATTCATATACTCCATAAGGTGTTAATTCGAAGTGTACTGCACCTGTCTCTTCATAGAGTTCTCGACTTGCCGTGTGTAAAAGTGTTTCCCCTATTTCTTTGTTGCCTCCTGGGATCTCCCAACCTCCTCTTTTCCTATTTTTTATAATGATGAATTTATTATTGTATTTCGCGATCATAACTGCAAATTTGATTAACTCTGGATCAAGTTCATCTAGATCAAACCAGTGGCTCATGTTATCTCTCCCATAAACAACTATTCTTACAATATATAATTGTTAAACCATTGAAGTGGTAACAAGCTATCATCGGATATAATCGTTGTGAATACCGCAACCAATCCTCGCTTTTGGTTAACAAAGATATATTGCCCTCGTCCACCGCCCATACCCATAGCATAAAACGTTTTATTTTCAGCGTCTTCTTCCTTGATGCTTTTCATTATGCGCCAGTGAAAGCTATATAAGGGTTCGGAAGTAAGAGAAGGACTTACACTTCTAGCAATCCAGTCAGCAGAGATGAGTTGTTTAGAATTCCACTTCCCATTCTGAGCGTATAACACCCCAAACTTCAACATATCTTCGATCTTCATTCGCAAACCAAAACCACCTATGGCAATCCCTTGTGTATCCTGATACCAATGAAAATCGTTAATACCTAGAGGTGCAAATAAGTTCTTTTTTGCAAATTCCGAAGTGTTCATATGAGTAGCTTTTTGCAATATGGCGCTAAGTATATGCGAACTCCCGCAACTATATTTCATTTGGGTTCCAGGTTCGAATTCAACAGGTTGTTCAAGAACAAATTTCGTCCAATTCCTAGATGGAATCATCGCTTCATTCCCTGGAAAGTGCAAGCCCGAAGACATCGTTAACAGATGCTTAATCGTAATCCCCATTTTGCTATCATCCAGATCGTTAAAATAATTTACAATTGGAATATCCTCATTCTCAATGTAACCTTGTTGTATAGCGATTCCCACCAATGCGGAGAGCACACTTTTTGTAATTGAATTCACTTTATGTTGTTTTTCTTTCGTTTTTCGATTCCGATAAAATTCATATTGAATTGCGCTTTCTCGGTATATGATGCAGCTCTCCGCTTTATTTCTTTTTATCTCTCTTTCGAGATCATTAAATTCAGTGATATGTAACCCTCCCTTGTGGCTCGCATACTTTCCGCCATCCTTTTGTTTCTCCATAAAATTCATCTTTCGTTAAACCCAATACTATGTTAGGTACTCGTCTTATAATCTTTTTTTCATAAAATATTGAATGATTCCATCAGGATACTCGTCAATTAATCCAAACACTTCATAGCCCATTTTTTGATAAAATTTTGGTGATTGATATGAAAATGTGCTTGTGTGTGCAAGCTTACATCCTAATTCAGAAGCCATGCTTTCTGCTTGCATGATTAAAGACTTCCCATATCCTTTCTTTCTGTGTTCCTCATCTATCCAAAAATTATCAATATATAATGTTTCACAATATGTAGCACAGAAGATCCCACCAACTGCCTTACCTGTCTTGTCCCGTAAAAAAAGATTGATAGTCTTTCCAGGCTTCTTTAATAATCCATTTGTTTCAGAGACGTTATAGTTATATAAGTTATTACAAACTTTTTTGTAGTCTTCTTCATGATCATCAAATACGATTTGTAATTCATCCTTATGATTCTTACTATTCAATGTTTAAGTCACCTCATTTAGAAAATCATCACATGTAATCTTTACACTATTCAAATTTCTTATTTTATTTCCAACCTGTAGATCACTTCATCATCTGAATTGGTTCTATTCTCACTGATAAACAACATGCTCTTATACAAGTTCTGTGCTATTTCATTATTCCGTTCAACCGTTAATGAAATAACCTTGCACAACGGATGCTGTTTCGTAATGAAATCTAGAATGGCTCTTATAGCGAGCCTTCCCATTCCTTTACCTTGATAGGATTTATCGATTTGAAAACCACCAATCCAGTAATTATCTGTACTATCTGGCGTATAACTCAGATAAAAGAAACCAAATACCTTCCCATCGATCTCAAGTACGTAAGGATCAAATGCTTCATCCCACGGTTTTATATAGGCGTAAGCGATCCCCTCAACAACGGATGGAACTAATGACGCTTGGTGTTCATACAAAGAGATCTTCAGAGCTTCTTCCCAATTCTCTCGTGTGACTAGTTGAATTTTTATATTCACCACTGTATCTCCTCTTTCGATAATCTTTGATTACCTCTAAGGTTCTTTTCACTCTCACTTACAACCACTTTCAAATGATGTTCAATCAACTGTATCACTTGTTTTGTATTCTTCGTGATTGTTGCAGTCTTATGGTTTTCATTAATTGAACATATAACTTCTTCTATATTATATTGATGGTTCCATTTCACAATCATTTTGCATAAGTTCTTGAATGACTGCTTGTAATTCCAAGGTTGCAAGCCCATTCTGGACAATACAAACCTCTTTATAATTCGATAATCTCTAATGAAAACATTTGGAGCTAATACAAAAATCAAATCCGCTTCCTGGATGGACGCTATTGTCCAATCTTTGCACTGTACTCCTTCTATGATCCAAGCTTCTGAACTGACAATAGACTGGACTGATTCATCCCTAACACTTTCAGGATATCTCAGATTTTCGGCGCTTCTGTCCCATATGAGATTGTCTAATTCATAGGAAGGAATACCGTATTTATCCGATAATTCTTTGGCTAATGTTGATTTCCCACTACCGCAAGATCCAATAATACGAATTCTCATACACTCTACTGGCAACCTGTCGTTTTTGTTCATCAGTCTGTTAGCTTAATACGTTGGGCTTATAATCTTTCTTCAAAAATGCATAGATGACATTATCAACAAATCGATCTTTCCAATAATAATGTTCTTTCAATATGCCTTCTTCACTGAAACCAATTTTCTCAAGCAACTTTCTTGATCCCGCGTTCTCTGGCTCTACAAATGCTTCAATTCTATTTAATTCAAGGTTCTTGAATCCATATTCAACGATTTTCTGAGTTACCTCGGTCATATAACCCTGTCGCCAAAACTCCGGTGCTAACTCATATCCCATCACAGCTTTATGATGTTGTTTCATCCAACCATGAAATCCGCATGTTCCAATAACTCTGTTGTCCGATTTCAAAGCAATTCCCCAGCGGATGACCTGACCATTTTCGAATCGTTCAGTCCATCTTTGTATGAGTTCTTCTGCTTGTTTGGTATTCGTAAAACTTTCTACATCGTAGAATCTTGTAACTTCATCCGAAGAAAAATATTGAAATATGTCTTGCGAATCACTCTGTTTACTCTCTCTTAACAGCAATCTTTTGGTTTCTAGTTCAGGAAATAGAGTCATATTCACTTCACCTCAATCGAGTACACTGCTACATTTTTCCCAATGATGTCTACGTCCTTCTCGTGTTTCATGCCATTCTTTTGCGCGACTTTCATAGAACCCACATTGCCATGTTGAATTAAAGATATTAATCTTTTCTTCTTCAAGTGATCCATGCCATACTCTTTCCACGCTTTTGCTTGTTCATATCCGTAACCCATTTCCCAGTATTGCTCGATAACCCAGTAACCAACTTCAAGCTCATCAGTGCCTTCAATGATTTGAGGAATCAGTCCAGAGGTTCCAATTAACTTGTTATCCTCTTTGTTGAATGCGAGGAACAACCCCTTATCGTCTTTATTCCAGTTGATGAACTTTTCCAGGCTTTGCATGGTTTCTTCCTTCGTCCAGGGTCCGCCATGTCTTATAAATTTCATCATATTCGGCTCGCGTGTCATCTCAAAAAGTAAATCGAAATCATTTTTGGTATATTTCCGAAATATAAGTCGTTCTGTCTCCATCTTTCTCTCAGCTCCTTTTTTATTCATAAAGATGTAATCGTATTCATAAATGCTCAAATATCATGGGGAAACGAACTAGAGTGTGTCTTCCAACTCAGGCGATTTTCTAAGGAACACAGGACATCTTATTCGGCCTTCCCGTCCTCTTTTAAAATTGTTAGCAACATGAGACATCTTATTTCCCAAAATCATCTGATAAAAACACTACAAAAGGCTATTTTTTCTGATATAGCGTGTCTCAGATTCCTTAGATTTCGGAGGACGTTTCAAATTCCTGAACAAGACGTGTCAGGTTCGTTAGCGTTAACACCTAACACCTAAACTCATCGCTAAGTTAACGCATATCAACGTATGCATGGGATGGTCTATCAAACCTTAGCAGTTAATCCCAAGCCCCTTTATCACCAGACCGATAGTATTGTCCTCGTATCATTCTCATCCGTTAAATATTCGAGAGATTCAAATCCCTGTCTATTTATATGATTATATAATTCCTCGACTTTTTCTAAATCTTTACAATAAACTGTGACGTAGGTACTATCGATTACAAGAAGAACCATCTGACACTCACTCTCCACATAATCTTCATAGGTGATTACATCTGTTATTTGTGTGCCTTTTGAAAATGCTTTTAAATTCGCAAATATTAAATAATACTCGTTGTTATCAATAAGCTTCTGTAATTCTTCTCCATTCATACCAATAATCATCTCCGGAAAAAGATCACCCCCTAACGTATCATCAACAACGAAGTAGGACTCCTCCTCACCAATAAACCAATTAAAATTAGATACTTCCATTGGTTTTAAAATCTCCCCAAGAAAACGACCATAGGCATTTGGTATTTCAAAACGTATTCCTCTGTTCATCTGCTCACCCTTTTTATGCATATATATTAGTACATTAATCTTTTGATTTTTGGAAAACGCAATCGAAATTAATAAAGAATACAACTGAACAAAGCTATTGAGTTTGACATTCCAATTTTATGCCTCTGGAGACTATGACTGCTCATATTCAGTTTTCAAGATACTCATGCAAACACTATCCCAGTATTTCCCTTTTTTATATATCTTCTTTCTGTATCTTCCTTCTTCTTTAAAGCCACATTTTAAATAACATTTGTAAGCAATCTCATTATACTCGTACACTTCAAGTTCTAATCTGTTTAAATTCAGCTCTTCGAAGACAAACTTCTGTAGTACACGGATTGCTTCAGTCCCATAACCTTTACCTAAAAATTCTTTTCTCCCTATTACAATTGCTAAACATGCAAAGCGGTTTTTATAATCAATTTTGTACAAATCGATCTGGCCTATATAATCTAGCGAATCCTTTAACCCGATAATAAAACTTTTATTTGAAGACTTGCCTTCAACCATTGTTCTGAAAAAGGATTCCGTCTCATAACTCGAATGAGGATACAAAAAATTATCTGATAAAGTCCCTGTAATTTCCGGATCATTCACCCATTGTTTGATGTAATCCACATCAGAATCCTGGTATTCTCTTAACACAATTCTTTCTCCATAAATACGAGACATCGTTAATCCTCCCAGCTAATCTTTTTTCTTCTGCACCATTCTTAATAACATCTAATGATTTTTTCTACCTCTTATTGGTTATTCAACGTTCGTGCATTTTTTCAATTCGAAGCATAATAACAGTACAGTTATTTCAATCGATATTTCTCATTTTTTATAATTTCGCTTACTATTCCAGGTAATTGTGCTTCTGTAAAATGACTAGTATACAGCTTGTTATCTACTCTGAGATCCGGATGATTTTCAAACTCATCCAGCAGAATTGTACTTCTTTCTTTCATTTGATATTCTTCTGCTCTTAGACGGTCTCTACGAATAATGGTTTGACGATCAACCATTAATACAACATAGATTATGCGAACATGATAGTCTGCCAATTCTGTCATTAACCCATCCATGTCTTCCGGAAAGGCCACATAGTCCAGCACTACATCGTATTTATAATCCAATAAGTTTTTCACTAGGCTAGATATATTTTTCCAAGTTAAGTCGTTTGTATCCTTATCAAGCCAGGGTTTACCTCTCCCTTTGACCGGAAAATGACTAACCGCATCTCCAGAAATGTAGGCACTTTTATCTAAAGTCTGAACCAGCAGCTTGGAAGTTGTAGATTTCCCTACTCCAGGGGGGCCAGATATAATATATAGGTTTTTACTCATTTCTTATTCTCCTTACAATATCTTTTGGAAACTTCCAATATCCAGTTTTCTATCGAATTTATATCCAATCTCTTTAAACAGAGCACATTGTTCATAACCATTTCTCTCAAATAATGATTTACTTCTTGTATTCTCCATGCAAATTGTCGCAATTAAGGTATGGAATCCTTGTTCTTTTGCAACCTTCTCAATGAAACCTAGTGCTTGTTTCCCCAAGCCTTTTCCCAAAATATCGTGCTTTAGATATATGGTGACTTCACCACAAATGTCATATGCCTGTTTACTCTTATATTGGGTGATCAGAACATAGCCCATCATTTGGTTGTTTTCAAGCATTACATAAGTTTTATACCGTGTATCTTTGTTCATTACAGAGGATTTAATCTGATCAAGATTTAATTCCTCCGTATGAAACGAAATCGTTGTATTCATTACATAATAGTTATAAATCTCTCTAATTTCAGGGAGGTGCTGTTCGGTTACCTCTTCAAAAGTCACAGTCGTCAATTAGGTTCCATCCTCTTCTGTTCAATTTCTTCAACGAAACCAGCGTCTATCCAAGAAATCTGACATCACTGCATGTTCTCTAAATCAGGAGGTAGCGAAAATCTCCCTTCTTCATTAGGCTCAAAATCATATGTATGAGTTACAGCGTCAAGATTTAACTCACCGTAAATATGAGGATATTCCCTGCCTTCATTATACAGATCTTCCCATATAACTTCTGATTTTATTTTAGATGCATCCAAGCAAAGTAATACTAACCCCTTTGTCCCATGGTAATTATAATTAGCCACAGCTACGATCTTATCCACAGGTGAGCAATGAATAAAACCTTCCTTTTCTAAAGATGCTGCTCTATATACCCCATTGATCAACGCGGCTTCCCAATCTTTTCTTGAGAGTACATGTACAATCATCATCCTAAAATCCTCCTTAATAAAAAAGATAATTATTTGGATAGAACCTTCTTCAAAATGAGTTCTATGATTTCACTAGTCTCCAAATGATCGGTAATAATCCGAGTTTGAAATTGTTCATCCTTGAAAGCTTCAACACACTTTGGTGCTTGTTGATATTGACAGCCTCCATATTCATCTCCGCGTTTAGCCAAACGATGATAAATCGTCTCTTCTGTAGCCGTTAAGCAAAAATGATAAATGTTCTGATCAATCTCTTTTAACCCGTTATAAATGTAATTAAAGTTTTCCTCTTTATAGATGGTCATGGGGACAATTAAGTGTCTGTTGTATTTCTGCTTTACTTCTTTAGCTGTCTTTACGGTTAGAATTTTCCATAGATCGATATCTTGAAAATCATCCGTACGTTCCCTCTCCTCTCTACAATTCTCCGGAAGAAGTTTTCTCAGCATATAACCTATTTCTTCAGGATCGTATATCATACTGTTTGCAATCAAAAGTTGAAGTGCTTCTGCTGCAGAAGTTTTCCCCGAACCAAACGCTCCGTTAATCATAATGATCATTTGATCAATCCACTCCTATTCCATAAATGGTTTCAATACACACCAAATTTTTCCTATCCTCAATTTCATCCATTATAAATGTTTTCCCTCCACTTTTGTGTTACAAAATGGCCAAAAACATGATGAAATCCCATTGGATTAACCCAACGGGATTTCATTATAGTGAATTGTTTTTCAATTAACCTTGAGCTTGTTAATGTATTTCCAAGTAATCGATGTATATATCCCATGTACCGTCATCGGCTGTTACAACCAACTCAATGACCTGATTTCCCGTTCCGTGGCTGATATTATTCAGGGTATAGACCGCTGGAGAGCTCCCGCCAAAGTAAAAGGTTCCCTTCGTCTGTCCGCCAATCTTCAAATCAACTCTCGCCATGTTGGCATTGTTTGAAGCTCCACGAAGTGAAAAATTGTGAGTGCTCGTTGCAAAATTCTGAGTATATTTAACCAAATCATTGTTAGCATAAAGGACCACGCCATTGAAAGGAGAACTGATATTGCCGGTGTATTGCCCACCTTTGGTCATATTCTCAGCTTCCACTTTTGTTCCGTTACTTGGCGGATTCGTAGTGCTACTATCGGGTGCAACTGCCCGACCGGTCGTTGATGAGATCATGCCGGAGCAAAGGCCACGATTCTTCAGATTTTGTGCAATCTGTGGAATGGCTTGAAGTGTCGTCTGGTACTGATCATGCATTAGAATGACGTCACCACTTTTCATCGTGTTCACTGCTGCTACAATCTGGTTCGCGCTGGCGCCATTCCAGTCTTGAGAATCTACGTTCCACAGTATTTCCTTCAGGCCGTTTTGGCTCACAACGGATTTCAAGGTCGCATTTGTCGCACCGTAAGGAGGTCTGAACAGTTTAGGTGAACTTCCGGTAATGGACTGGATTGTCTGCTGTGTCCGTGTAATCTCTGACGACATCTGAGCGCTGTTTAATGTAGTCATATTCGGATGTGTATAGGAATGATTGCCAATCCACATACCAGCTGCTACTTGTGCAGAAACCAGAGATTGATTATTTTGTGCATTTTGTCCAACATTGAACATCGTTGCCCGTAAACCAGCTTGCTTCAACGCGTTAAGCATGTTTGTTGTATTTCCAGATGGGCCATCATCAAACGTCAGACCTACATAACCATTCGGACAACTTGCATCTGCAGCACGAGCATCGGGCACCGCCGGGATAGAAAACAAGGTACCAAAAAGTGCGAGAGATATTACCGCCTTTGCTAGCTTTACTTTAAACATAAAATTACCTCCTCATAATATATTCACAGCATACTACCTTCTACACTCCCTCTCTTTATCAAACTTTCACCCTCGAAAAAAAAGCGCTTTCATATGCACGTAATCCGCTACGCCCTTTCTCATAGATAAGAGCTTTAGTTCAAGGTGAGTTCAGTATAAACGATAACTTTATTTAAAGTAAATTGAATTTTATCCAAAATGTTCTATTTATTCACGTATTCTAGAATCGCCTGTTGTACATCTCCCGTTTAGCACTTTCCTGTGTAAAAATGTCTTCCGGGGGCACCATGCGCTTCGGGAGTGTACGCCCTGCAATAATTTCTTTTGTAGCCTGCATAAGCTGAGGACCAAGCAGCGGATTACATTCCACCACAGCGTTGATTTTCCCACTCGCCAGAATTTCAAGTGCTTTGCGGGAGCCGTCCACCGAAACAATGATAATGTCTTCTCCCGGCTTCAGCCCAACTTCTTCTATCGCTTGTATGGCGCCAAACGCCATTTCATCATTATGGGCAAAAAGAACCTGCGGCCGTTTGTCTTCCGGGACCTGAAGGAATTCTTTCATCACTTGTTTGCCATTGTCCTCCGTAAAATCGGCAGGAGCACTTTGTGAGAAGATGATATCTGCTCTGGTTTCGAAAATGCTTCTAAAGCCCTCGCCACGCTGGATAGAGGGTGTAGAACCACTTGTGCCTTGCAGTTCGGCAATCCGTATCAAACCCGGATGATTTCGCATCCGATCCTGAATGTACTTCCCGGCCTTCACACCTTCCTCATAAAAGTCCGATCCAATCGTTGTCACAAAAAGTGAAGTGTCTTTGACATCAACTGACCGGTCTACGATAATTACGGGTATACCTGCATCCCTGGCCTCCTGAAGAATACCATCCCAGCCCGATTCTACGACCGGTGCAATGGCAATGACATCCACCTTTTGCCTGATGAACGACCGAACAGCCTCGAACTGTTTCGTCTGAGACTGTTCTGCATTTTTTATTACAAGGGAGATTCCCGATTCAGCCGCAGCATTCCGAATAGACGTGGAGTTTGCCAGACGCCAGGCACTCTCTCTGCCCAGTTGTGAAAAACCCAAGACAATCGGTTTCGTAGAGGTATCCCTTGCTACCGCTGATTCCATCCATTCCTCAACGGAGGGAAGAGTTTCTAAGTTGTTAGACGAGATGGGAGGAGGAACAGATTCAGACTCAGGGGTTGTGCAGCCGACAAGCAGCAGTAGAATGAACAAACACAACCAGTTCACATGTCTTCTCACTCACGTATCCCCCATCTCCATGTTACGCTCAGCATTCAGCAATGCAGAGCGCATATTGTTATATCATTGTGTCGGTATCCGTATTCAATATCATTTAATTCGATCAACTTAATGCAGTGATTTCGAGGATACTCGCCGCCCGCTAAGAAGTCGCTGGAACAAAATAAAAACAAACAGCATCAGGCCAATCACAATCTTGGTCCACCATGAGCTGAGCGTACCTTCGAAGCTAATTATAGTTTGGATAGCCCCCTGGATCAATACACCAATAAAGGTTCCCGCCACATACCCTACACCACCTGTTAACAAGGTGCCTCCGATCACAACAGCCGCGATGGTATCGAGTTCAAGACCCATGGCGTGTAATCCATAACCGGATAACATATAGAAGGTAAAGACAACACCGGCAAGCGCGGAACACAAACCGCTGAACGTGTACACCAGGATTTTGGTACGTGCAACCGGCAGTCCCATGAGCAACGCGGATTGCTCGCTTCCGCCGATGGCGTAAACGTTGCGCCCAAACCGGGTGTAATGTGCCAGGTAGATCGCGAGTAGTACAATGACCAGAGCAATAATCACATTAATGGAGACAAAGCTGCCCCCTGGCAGGGAAATCTTCGCCTGCGCAACCTGTGTGTAAAATGGATTCGTAATGGTAATGGTGTCGAGACTGATGACATAACACAGCCCCCGCGCCAAAAACATGCCTGCCAGTGTCACGATGAAAGGCTGAATTTTAAAATAGTGGATGATCGCCCCCATGACTGTGCCAAAGAGCGCACCCATGACAAGCACCATCGGTATAACGATCGCAGGCGACCACCCTTGCTTCTCGACCAGACTTGCGCTAATGATGGTCGTCAGCGCAATGACAGAACCTACCGACAGGTCGATTCCTCCCGATACAATCACAAAAGTCATGCCAATCGCCGTGATAATCAGAAATGCGTTATCAATGAGAAGATTAAGCAGTACCTGTGTGGAAAAGAACCCCGTATACCGGAAAGAGCCTATGGCAAACATCACGGCCAGCAAACCGAAGGTGACAAAGACCGGGAGATACTTACGATTAAGAAACATGGCGGTTAACCCCCTGTTCGGCTGGAAACTTCCGTTTTTTCCAACGGATCACCATAGAATTGCGGAATGAATCGGATTGAATCAAACATACGGCCAGTACAACAAAGGCTTTGACAACCAACGTAACTTCTGGCGGGACTCCAATCATATAGATCGTCGTTGTTAAGGTTTGGATAATGAGTGCTCCAACGACAGTACCCATTAGATAGAAACGACCACCATTGAGCGAAGTCCCCCCGATGACTACAGCAAGAATGGCATCAAGTTCATACCACAGACCTGCGTTGTTTCCATCCGCACTGGATACATTTGAGCTGAGAATAAGCCCGGCAATGCCGGCACACAGACCACAGAAGACATATACCGTGAGAATAACCGTTTTTGAACGAATACCTGCCAGTTGGCTCGCGTTTGCGTTACTTCCGACCGATTCGATAAACAGTCCCAGTGCCGTTTTTCTCGTCAACAGTGAGGCAACAAGCAGCACAGTTAATACGATGAAGATGGAAAAAGGCAATGCTGCAAGCGAACCTGCCCCGATATAGGCATAGTTTGCGTTGGATACAGTAATAATCTGTCCACTCGTAATCAATTGCGCAATCCCACGTCCAGCTACCATCAGAATAAGCGTTGCAATAATGGGTTGGATTCGGGCGACCGAAACCAGCGCCCCATTCCATATGCCCAAGATCAGTGAGAGACCTATAGATAATCCAAGTGCACCCAACATAAGCCCGAGCGAATTCTGATCCACTCCTCTGCTGATGCTCATACAAGCCACGGCACCGGAGATCGCTACAATGGAGCCCACGGACAAATCGATACCTCCGGTCGCAATCACCAGTGTCATACCGATCGATACCAGAATTAAGGGCGCTCCAAAATTGAGAATATCAATCAAGCTGCCATACAGATTCCCTTCACGCATGACGAGGGAGAAGAAATCCGGAGAGTACAGCAAATTAAAGATTAAAAGTAAACCAAGCATACATAACGGCCAAAACAAATGATGTTTACGCATCTTGCCCGCCATCTCTTTAACCTCCTGCCATTGCTTTCATGATTTGCTGTTGATGGATCTGATCCCCGCTAAGTTCTTGCACTTTTTTGCGGTCCCGGATTACGGCAATCCGGTGGCTGACACGAATCACTTCTTCCAGCTCGGACGAAATGAACAGCACGGCCATGCCCTGCTTCGACAGAGAGAGCACCAGCTTCTGTATTTCAGTCTTGGCACCGATATCAATTCCACGTGTAGGTTCATCGAGAATCAACAGATCGGGGTTCATCAGCAGCCACCGTGCAAGCAACACCTTTTGCTGATTACCGCCGCTCAGATTTTTAATTAAATGCTCCGGGTTTTTCGGATGGATATTTAACAGGTTGATGTACTTTTCGGCGATCTCATCCTGTTTCTTGCGTGAGATTGGTTTGGACCAGCCTCGTGTCGCTTGTAAAGCCAGAATAATGTTCTCCCGAATGGTCAAATCATCGATTATGCCTTCGGTTTTACGGTTCTCGGAGCAAAAAGCAATATTCTGATCAATTGCATGACGCGGAGACTTGACCGTACTTCCTGTACCTACAACGAGCAGCTTGCCTTCATCTGAACGATCTGCACCAAAGAAAAGGCGAGCAATCTCAGTACGACCAGACCCCAATAATCCAGCCAAGCCAACGACTTCTCCTTTGCGAATGTCCAGATCAAATGGCTCAATTGCTCCTTTGCGTCCAAGTGCCTTAGCGGTAATTAACATTTCTCCCGACTCCGCCTGGGCAGCATCTGCTTCCTTCGGAAGCTCCTCAAGCACCTCAAGCTCCTTGCCGATCATCTTGAGCACCAGTTCCATGCGTGGAAGTTCTGCGGCTATGTACTCTCCTTCCAATTCCCCGTTACGGAGCACCGTTAGACGATCCGACATTTCGTATACCTGATCAAGAAAATGAGTAACAAAAAGAATTGCGAGACCTTCACTCTTTAATTTGTGCATAATACGAAACAGTTGCTGAACCTCGTTTTTGTCCAGACTGGATGTGGGTTCATCCAATATGAGCACTTTTGCCGAGATGCTGAGTGCTCTTGCAATTGCAATCAGTTGTTGCATCGCGACCGAGTAGGTCTGTAAAGGAGCCTTAACGTCGATGGACAGATGTAATCTGTCTCGCAGAATGTTCTCCGCATCTTTGTTCATTTGCTTCCAATTGATTTTGCCAAATCGCATCGGCTCCCGCCCGATGAAAATATTCTCAGCGACCGTTAAGTTCGGACAAAGATTGACCTCTTGATAAACGGTACTGATTCCCGCCTTTTGCGCTTCAAGCGGACCGGAGATCGAAAGATGCCGGTTATCCATGGTTACCGTTCCTTCATCAATGGAATAAACGCCAGTCAGAACTTTAATAAGCGTCGACTTCCCCGCTCCATTCTCACCCATCAAGGCATGAATCTCGCCCGGAAACAAGCGAAAGCTGACGCTGGATAGCGCTTTAACCCCGGGAAATTGTTTGGTGATGCCTGTCATTTGCAAAATGGGTGCTTGCTCGGCCATATAACCCTCTCCTTTGTTATGGAAAAAAGTCATTTAGCGACAGCCTGGTCGAAAAATGACTTTTCGGTGTTATACGAATCTGCTTTTAATATTCGCGTGTTGGCAATGCTTCTTTGGCTTGCTCCGATGTGAAGGTCGTCTCATCCGTAACGATTCGGGGTTCGATGTCTTTCCCGTCCACTACCGATTGAACCGCTTCCATTAATTGAGGTCCTAACAACGGATTACATTCAACGATAAAGTTGATTTTGCCATCAGCAGCAGCCTGCATACCATCCTTCACGGCATCCACAGAGATAATGGTAATATCTACGCCTGGTTTCAATCCTGCCGCTTCAATGGCCTGAATTGCACCAAGTGCCATATCGTCATTATGTGCATAGAGAACATCTATTTTTTTATGTGCTTTGAGAAAAGCTTGCATGACTTCTTTGCCTTTGGCACGTGTAAAGTCACCTGATTGTGAAGCAATCACTTTAAGCTTCGAATTGGAAGCAATCAATTCCATAAAGCCCTCTTGACGGTCATTCGCTGGTGCGGAGCCTGTTGTACCCTGCAACTCAACGATATTGATCTCGTCTTGTGTGTCTTTGTATTGGTCACTAAGCCACTGACCTGCTTTGCGTCCTTCTTCTACAAAGTCGGAGCCAATAAAGGTTTTGTAGAGGGTTTTATCCGGCGAATCCACAGCACGGTCCGTCAAAATTACGGGAATGCCTGCATCCTTCGCTTCCTTCAATACGGTATCCCAACCGGATTCTACAACAGGGGAAAAAGCAATCACCGTCACCTTCTGCTGTATGAAGGATCGCAAAGCTTTAATTTGATTTTCCTGCTTCTGCTGCGCATCGGAGAATTTCAAATCATAACCTGCTTCTTTGGCTGAATCCTGAATCGACTTGGTATTCGCCGAACGCCAGCCACTCTCTGCACCAACCTGCGAAAAACCAAGCGTAATTGTTTTGGTGCTGGCAGGTGTACTGCCATTCCCACTCGTTGAAGTTTCATTATCCGAGCCTGCTCCTCCATTGGTACTGCTACATGCCGTGCTGACCAGCATCACCATAGCCAATGTTATGGCAAGTCCCCACTTTTTTTTGGTTCGCATGTTGTGATCCTCCCTTTTTTCGTTTCACCTTATGGTGTGACCACATTATAGAACGCTTTCATTCCGAGCTTATATGGAGTCTCATACTTTATTTATGTAATAATTTAGTAATTTCAAAAAATGGAGTCTAAAAAGTGTAATTTCTTTGTTTAATCGTGTAGTATTTAGCGATTCTCTTATATATTAGAAAATCATGTTATACTAATGATACATTTTTGATCCCTTCAGATGGAGTGGAATACGTTGAAACTCATTCAATGGATTGCTTCAAGCCTCAGGCTTAAATTACTCAGCATGTTTATCATCCTCAGTTCAGTGCCACTGATCGTGGTTGGATTGATTTCTTACCACAAATCCTATACGGTCGTATCCAATCATAATAAGGCCTCGACACAGCTGGTTGCCGACCAGCTTGCCAGGAACATTGACATCTTGTTTGAGGATACGGAACGGCTGCTCGAACTGGGCAAGAACCCGCAAGTGCTTCAATACCTGTATTCTCAATCGGAGTCCTACCCGGAAGCCAAAGCCATCCTTCAGACATACAATCTTTATCGGGAAACCTACAAGTATGACAAGGTACTTAATATCTCGTTCGTGAATTTCTATGGAAAAGGCATAAGTGAACGAAAAGGCGTGTTCAAGCTGGAACGAAATCCGCTGCGTAACCCGTACTTCAAGTATCTGATACAGTATCCGGATGCCATTCTGCGCATCCCTCATTCTGCAGCCTATGCGGAATATAACAGGCTGGATGGGTTTGCTTACCCTAAACAGAATGCGCTTTCAATTATAACCACGGTCAAAGAGCGAATTACACATGAGGTCATCGGGTTCATAGTGATTGATTTGAATGATTCGTTCATTGATGATTTTTTGACGAATACCCCCATTAAGGATTCCGGTTTTTTCTATATTAGTGATCAATACGGAAATACACTCTTCAGGCCGGATGTCACCCCGGCATCCATAACCATGATGGATCAGATCCGATCGGTCCCTTTACATCTACAGCACGACAGCTTTATCCTGTCTGCAGGATCCAAGCCCCAGTTTGTTGTATACAGCACCTCAAAACAGACCGGATGGAAAATGATCGGGGTAGCTCCTTATCAGGAAATCATTGCAGAGGCCAATAGCATTCGCCAATTGATCATCATTACGGTTTTGTTAAGTGCTTTCTTTGCGATATCGTTATATTTTTTCCTGAATAATCGACTGATTCTTCCCATCCGGATTCTGATGAACAAGATGCGTAAAGCTGCAAACGGTTACTTGGAAGCCAAAGTCACACCACACGGCTCGGACGAAATTGCTGATCTGGGCAAAAGCTTCAACGTGATGCTGGATAAGCTCAAAACACTAATTGAAAAGAGCATTCGAGAGAATGAACAGGTGAAAATAGCTGAACTACGTACGCTGCAAGCTCAGATCAACCCTCATTTCCTCTATAACACGTTGGAATCCATCCTATGGATGGCTGAAGCAGAGAAAAAAGAAAATGTAATCAAACTTGTGCAGGCCCTCTCGAAGTTCTTTCGTTTGAGTCTGAATAAAGGATTCGACTGGGTATCCATTCAAACCGAGCTTGAACATGCGCGGAGTTACTTGGTTATTCAACAGATGAGGTACCACGATATTCTCACCTACGAGATCAGCGTTGATCGTGAGCTTCAGGATTATCCCATTTTGAAAATGACGCTACAGCCCCTGATTGAAAACGCGCTCTACCATGGGATCAAGAACAAACGCGGTCAAGGGCTAATATCCATACACGGATATGTAGAGGACAATAGCATCATTCTCACCGTACAGGACAACGGAATTGGCATGTCTGCGGATCGATTGGCACAATTACGTGAAGAGCTGGAGAAGCCGGCCGGTTCCCGTTCACCCCAAGATGACGAGCAGGAAGGCGGATTCGGTCTGCTCAATGTACATCACCGGATTCGACTCTATTTTGGACCAGCTTATGGCGTTGAAATGAAAAGTACCTATATGGAAGGCAGCACATTTATGATTCGTATCCCCAAAAGCAAGGAGGTTAACCGTTGAAAAAGGTGATGATTGTGGATGACGAAATTGGAATTCGGGAGAATATACGGAGCTGCATCGATTGGGAAAAGGAAGGTTTTCACTATTGCGGGGATGCACCCGACGGCGAGCTTGCATTACCACTAATTCATGAATGGGCTCCGGATATTCTGATTACGGATATCAAAATGCCATTTATGAACGGATTGGAACTGACCTCCATCGTTCGCACTCAACAACCTGATATCAAAATCATTATCATGAGCGGTCATGATGAATTCAGTTATGCCCAGGAGGCTATCCGACTTGGTGTGACCGAGTACTGTCTAAAGCCCATTAGTGCAGCAGAGCTAATCCAAATGCTTCATAAGGTCAGCAAACAAATGGATGAAGAACATCAACGCATGACAAACCGAACGATCACCAAAGAAAAACTGCTGGCCGATCTGTGCGGAGGACTCATCGGTACAACCGATGCGATTGAATCAGCCAAACTACTCTCACTTCCACTCTCGGCCCGGTATTATACAATTGTCATTATCGACGTTCGATTAACAGATGACTCCCGGGACCCGGAATCCCTGATGAAGAAGCTGCTTCCCTTACTGGAGGAAACTCGTGATCCCCACGTTGAACTTCTTCCTTATATTCGAAGCCGGACCGAGTTGGTGCTTCTGCTCAAGTATCACTCCGATGACAGCATATCCGTATATCTGGAGCAGCTTCGCGGGCGGGTTCGTATGGAGCTTGAGCATACGTTCAAATGTAATATTATTCTGGGCATTGGCAGTCAACAGGAGCGGCTGCAAGGAATTCATGTCTCGTATCTGGAAGCGGAGGAGGATAAATATATTAATCGACTCACCCTTCAGAACAGAGCTTCTCTACATGACATTAACCTGGATGAGCAAACGACTCTTTTTCTCGACAGGAATTCGTTTCTTGAATTTCTCAAAATCGGCAGCCCCAATCAGCTTGACCATTTTGTGCAGGAGTTTGCCGCTCCATTACAGTCCTTCGACTGGAAGTCCTCCTCGTATGGCTTCTATCTGTTGAATGATCTTACGCTGGAGTCGTTTCGGCTCGCGAATCAGTTGTTCCGCATGAGTGACCATTCGGATGAGAACATTACTTCCCTACAACAGACGATTCGGAAGATTACGTGCTGGGAGGATTGCACCCAATATCTGTGCTCCCTGCTTAACTTGTTATGGCAGAGAAGAGCAGCATGCTCCGGAAAATACAGTGATGTCATTGATCAGGTGAAAGCTTATGTATCCCGTGAATACAATAACGAACAGGTCTCGTTGAAGATGATTTCTGCACACGTCAGAATCAGTCCAAGTCATTTAAGCAAGATTTTCAGTCAAGAAACTGGTCAAACGATAACGGAGTATCTAACCCAGATTCGAATCGGTAAAGCCAAAGAGCTGCTGAAAACAACCAACAACAAAACCTTTGAGATTGCTTACAAAGTTGGTTACAACGATTCTCACTATTTTTCTAATATATTCAAGAAAACAACAGGTTTTACGCCAAGAGAATACCGCACTCAAGGAACCGAGGAATCGCAGGCCAGATCATCAGACATGAGAAAAGAGCCGATGTATGAATAAAGCCAGATTTGCACTTTTACTTACACTAATACTGCTGTTCCCGATGACCGTTTCATCCGGTTCGGCACACATTCGCCCACAGCAGATGGCTGCAACACTTCCTGCGACTTCACCTGTAGAGAAATCTACAGCGAGCAAAACTTTCGGTATTATTTATCCAATGACGTATCCAACCTATGAGATGATCACGAAGGATGCAACGGAGTATGCAGGGAAACACAATATCACGTTAATTGTAAACGCACCTGATGAAGCCAACACCGAACAGCAGATCCGTATCATGGAGAATATGATCAAACAGCATGTGGACGGAATCGCTATATCGCCTGTGGATGCTGCTGCACTTACCCCCGTTATTGATGCAGCCCAAGCTGCGGGTATTCCGGTCATTACATTTGAGTCAGATGTTCCATCCAGTCACCGAATCGCTTATGTGGGCGCCGATAACTATCGTACCGGCCAGCAATTCGCGATGACAACTACAAGACTTCTGCATAATCAAGGCATGATTCTTGTCGAGAATGGTTTGGAGGAGATGCAAGGTTTGCAGCAGCGGCTTAATGGATTCATTGATTATATCCGCAGTGAAACAGACATCGAAATCTTGGAAGTTCGTTATCATCAAGGGAATGAAGATCAAGCCATGTCCGATATGGAGAACATGATTCAAGCTCACCCTCACTTCAATGCGATTATCGGGCTCGATTTTGTTTCTGTCTCTGCTTCTACCCTGATCTGGAAAGCAAAAGGCCTTAACCGGCATTTAATCGCGTTCGGTGATAGCCCGACTAGTGAAAACGGGTTGCTCAACGGTCAATTGTCTGCTGTCATTTCTCAGAATGAAGGAGTCTGGGGTGCCAAAATGATGGAGACCCTGTTACTCGCTAGCGACAGTGTGCCTGTGAAGGAATTTATTGATACGGGGATCATTGAAATAAACCAGGAAGCAATTAATTAAGGGGATGTCCTCCTGTCATTCTGATGACAGGAGGACATCCCCTTTTAAATTTTCGTACACGTAGTTATTACATCCGTTTATCGAAGGGTTTCTCATGAAAGATGACCTTTTTCTGAGAGTTGCTCATATCTACCCTTTACGTTTAAGCTTCATAATGAGCCGATCCAGGATGAACCCCACTCCGCCCCAAAAAATCAAATGTAACAAGTATATTAACGGCCTGAACAATGAGTTCGTCTCTGGATTTGTATTTATTTTGGTCAACCAGTCATTCAGCAATGGATTTATAGGATTCGTTAGGTAAATCAGAATATTCTTATCATCATTTCCTGATAGATTAATGAAACATACGGTTAGCGAGAAAATAACAAACCAAAAAGTCAGCTTTTTCAGTATGCTCAGCATGACGAGTGGGAGAACCTCCTTTCAAGTATATGATCCCTTTTGAGAAGTTATTTTTTCCATTCGTTTTCTAGAATGCTCATCTCAATAAGATTCCAGAAGGTATCTTCATATCTTCTCGCATCACGAATAAGTCCTTCTTGTACAAAGCCCGCTTTTTCATAACATCGGATGGCTGAGACATTAAAATCAAATACGCCCAGACTGATCCGGTGTAACTTCTCCTCTTCAAATCCAATTCGAAGTGCCTCATCGATCATTTGCTTTCCATAGCCTTTACCCTGATATGGCTTGCCAAGAAGCACCTTACCGATACGCCCTGAACGATTATATCGATCGATACCGCCAAGAGCAATATGGCCTACAATCTCCTGGGTCGATTCATCCATCACTTTATAAATGAACTTATTTGAAGTGTTTTTATCATTCGCACCATGCAAATAATCCGATAGCTGTTCTCTGGAAAGTGGATAGTGGAACTGAGGGCCGGCCCACTGGAGCAGAAATGCTTCATCCCCACTCCACTCGATTAGTTGTTCAAAATCTTCCGGTTCAAAGTATTGGAATGTAATCATATCAATCTGCCCTTTCTTTTTTTATGTCATATCATAACCTATTTCAGTTCTCTTGTGTCGTCATAATTATGAGTTTCATCAAACGCTTTGTTTCTTATATTCATTTCACGGATGGAGTTCTGAACCCAATTCATTCTGGCTAATAAACAGATAACTCCACCCAAAATGCATATCGCACCTATCCAATAATTCAGTTCAAAATTCACTTGATAATCACTCGGAGTATAACTGCCAGCTGCTGCTGACTGGAATGCTGCATACCCTAGTTTGGGAATCACCTCTTCAATCATTTTAGAGATCGTAATAATCACAATGCCTAACATGATAAAGAGTAATGAGAAAATAATGTGTACATGCTTCAAAGACAAGCTACCTCCTTTACAATCCAAATTGCGTGTGTTTTGGCACTACTTGCATCTTAGAAGCCGAATAAACTCGCCATCAATCAGCCCTTCACTTACTCTCTGAAAACCAAGTGATTCATACAAATTCCCGGCGATACTATTTTCCGGCCTATGTCCAATCATGATGCGTTTGCAGTTCAGCGATTCTTTCATTAGATCAATCAACTTCCTAAGCGCTTCTCTTCCATAACCTCTGCCCTGATATTTTGTATCTACCATTAGAGCAAGGAGCCAGTAGTTATCCTCATGATCCGGCTGATCTGAGTACACAGCAAAACCAACCAGATCCGAATCATAATAGATGGCCATGGGTCGAAAATCGGTCACCACCTTGGATTCAGCAATCCAATATACAACCGGCGCGGGAAAACTTTTTTTCTGTTCTTCCGTTACATTCAGTTGAGTACATGCATACCAGTTATCCACCGACACACGTTTTAAATGAATCATAAATTGAAATTCCTCCTCGTGAAGATTACACAGAGGAATCCCTCTGAACCCTTCCTTGGGTCCTCTGCGCTAGACAAACACACCTCTGGCAACTTTATTTCTTCTACTCAGATTCGTATTGTTTCTCATATGACATCACTCCTTTCACGTTGTTGTGCAAACTTCTCCCAACTTCAGTTAATTTATGCTAAACCTTTGATCTCTAATAGTTCAGGAGTATGTGTCACAAGGTCAGCTATTTCATAAGATGCATTAACTGCTAATGCATCTTTAACTGCCTCAGTCCCTCTTGTCTTCCATATCGAATATATCCATTTGGAAAAACCATATGAATTCATGTGGTGACCACGTTCCTGTATCTGCATAAACAATTTCACACTTTCCTCATACCTTTCAATATCCGTTAAAATACAGGCCAAATTGTTCAACGCAATGTTGATATCTCTCTGCGAATTTCTAGAGACATTAATATCCTCCCAGCTACCGACCACTTCATCTTTTCTTGAAATAGGCATTGCTCCATCATTGATTTCATCAATCAAGTCCATCGTTTCGTTTACAAGAGCTTCGACTCCAGCAAAATCCCCGGCATGATACAGATAGGCCAGACGCTGTTTGTTGTATGTAATCCGGGCAAAAAGAATATTGGACCATGTCTCATCTTCTTGTATAAGCTGGTTCATATTTTCAAGCACACTGTCCATTTCACTGTATCTCTCCAAAACCCAAAGCGAACCACCCAAAGCTCGATGGCTCTCGAATCGAACACCTCGGTTGGTATCCACCTTCGGGGCATGATCACAAGCATATTGGTACCAATCCATCCAATGATCAAAGTAGTTCCCCAGAGATAATGACAACGCTTGTGTTGAATCCGAAACGATCCAGTGTAACTGCTCCGGAGCGAGATTTTCTTTCCCCCATTCGAAGAATTCCCGGTGATTGGTATAAAGCGGTTCCGGCTCTCTTAACAAGGCATAACCATCTGAAACATTCCAGTAGACCCAGCCCTGTTCATTAACAGATAATGGTCTGGATTGTTCATAGTTTTTCAGTAACTCAATCATACCCTGATGATCCCCTCGAACTACTAATTCCTGAAAAGATTGAACGATATTCATCCCCATCCTCCGTCCCTAATTAGTTTCAACCCAGCTATGTCAATGGCTTCGTGCCGCAAGCTGTAATGAAATTCATCATGGCATAGGCTTCCGGCGAATGATTTATCGCTTCAGAAGCTTGTTGCAGCTGAGCAAATTCCTCCGAACTGATCACACCTTTTTCAGCAAAATGTACAAAACGATTAAGATTAAACTGCTGCTTAAACCCTTCAATGCCTAATAGATCACTATGTTGAAGGACAGAATCAATGTCAACATCGATGTATCCGTTCCCAGAAAGGAGACGCGGCAGACTTCTGCCAATTAAGCGATTACCGCCGTGTTGTGCCACATAGTCCGAAATTTTCATTAATACCGTATGCAAAGCAGGAACATCAGGATTCACCGCTCCAAAAACGCCGTCATCCACATCAATAATGGCAAGACGGCCGCCAGGCTTCAGTACACGATATATCTCTTGTGCAGCTTCGTCAGGATTGTTCAAATGAAGAAAGATAAGTCTTGCCACGACAAAATCAAAAGAATCATCAGGCAGATCCATCTGGTAGATGGAAGATTCTACAAATTGTAATCGCGTGGAAGGAATATCTTTCAGCCGTTCTTTGGCTTGTGCTTGCAGTGAATGATCAATCTCAAGCGAGGTAAGCTCGCTTTCTGGCAGACTGTTCAATAGTTGCTCTGTAATGTAACCCGGTCCGCTTCCGACCTCCAATACACGCATTCCATTTTTCAAACCATACCATTCTAGATTTCGGAACTCTTTGGGCCACCCCATTACCGCTTGCATCTTTAACCTCTCTAATTCCTCTTGTAAACTTAAAACTGCCGTTTGGATACTGTATGTTGAACGCGGATCACTCATATATTCCCTCCTGTTCTTAAGTAGATTAATGAAAACATATATTCTTAGACCTTTTTCTTCCCTAGAAAAAGAGCAACCTTATGTTGTTTCTCTATCGTTCCACCTGCAATCTCTATGGAATCTTTGACTCGCTCCAGAAGTGAGCGCCGAACATCCTCAGCCAGCTGTTGATGCTTCGAATTTGTATTTAATAAAGCGACATATTCTTCGCTAGAGCAAGTCTGTATCCAGTTATACTCCTTAACCTCAATATCCGTGAACAAGCCGGATTTTTCTGTTATTTCTTTACGCTCCTGGATAACTTCATCTGGCGAAGGATAGTGAGAATCATCCAGATGAGGGGCTAATGCTATGTAGTGTGAACGAATTTCATTGTGCAGCTGGTCATAGACCGGCACATGAACTGTCCAGAAAAGTCCAATGCCGCCTATATTCTCTAGCAATTCCCAAGCTCGGCGGTAACCAACCTCTGGATCAATGAAGTGAAAGGCCGTTCCGGACACAACCAATTGAAATCGCTTTCCTTCGTTATTCCAGTTCTCAAAGGAAGTGTTGATTACTTGAATCGATGGATATGACTTGAATTTGTCTGCGGTGAACTGTGCCAAGTTGCTGCCTAATTCAATACACGTGATGTTAGTATAATCCTTGCTCACCAATCCGCCAGTGGCCTGCCCCGTTCCGCAGCCAATCTCTAGAATGGAATCCTCTTTATTAAGATTCAGGTATGTAAAAATATCATCAAACATTTCACTCGGATAGACGGGTCTATATCGTTCATATTCATGTGTTACGAGATTAAACGTTTCCTTATTTTCCATTTCAGTAGCCCCCATTTCAATTATGATTTTCCCATAATACATTGACTAAACTTACCATATCTTATTATTCTTGATAGTAAGAGGATAAACCTTTCAATAAGAGAATGAGGATCGTTTAAGTTCAAATTTTATATTCTAGAGGACTGGGGTGTTCTTGTGAAAAGTATATTTGATACGATAAATGCTGCTGAAATTACAGAGCGCATGGATCAACTTAGTGAAAATCACATCCCTAAATGGGGCACGATGCAGGTCTCTCAGATGCTGGCTCACTGTTCAGCATTTCATGATATCCCCTTAGGAAATGCTTTTCCACCTAGAGGATTACTTGGGAGACTTATAGGACGGTTCGCAAAACCAATGTTCTATAATGACAAGCCCTTGCCCCATAATATGTCTACGATCCCGACAATCATTATTGATGACCAACGACAGTTTATGGCAGAAAAAGAAAAGCTTAAGCAGCAGATTAATATCTTTCAACAAGGTGCTTCAGAAAAATTCTCCCGCCACCCCCATCCCTTCTTCGGAAAATTAACAGCCGAGCAATGGGGTAAAGGCATATACAAACATTTAGATCATCATCTCAAGCAATTTGGAGTTTAGCGGTTATGTACCGTCTAAATTAGCAATGACTCAACTTCATTAACCCAATCTCCTTCTTCGTCAGCCAGTAAAGTCTTCCAACCGAGTAGACTAGCAGAATGCATATTCTTCTCCTGATCATCTATAAATAGAACCTCTTCTCCAGCTGCCAGGAAGGTTTCGACCCGTTGGTATATCTCAATCTCAGGTTTGCATAAACCCACTTGATTAGAGATGGTTACACTTTTGGTAAATGAGCTTAAACGGCTCAGATTCGGCTCAATCCATTCCTTACAATGATTGCTGAGCAGATGGATATCGGCGGACTCACTCCATCGCTCAAGGTATTGAGCGGCTGGTAAGGGAACAATTGAATTGTATAAGATGTCTTTCGCTCGGCTTATTGATAATTCGGGATACATCTCCTTCAACGATTGCCAGAACTCTTCTTCCCTCATCATTCCTGTCCAGAGCTTTCGTTTGATTCCTGCAAAATGTACTTTCAAAGATTCTGCGGATAGGTTGGTTTCCTGAATCATATCTTTCCAGCACGTCAGCGACATATTACTTAACAAAACACCTGCGATATCTAAAACGATCTGTGGCCTGCCTTTCATTTTATCGACCCCCAAAGTTCATCTAATACGACGTATAACAGGCCTCAAGTTACTTAAAAGCATCATGTGGAAGGACAGCATGCACACCCTTCACTCCATTCACAATTTGGGTGATACGCAGGTCAATTACCGCGCTTCCAAGTGCAATCGCTTCCACTCGATCTAGTCCGTACAACTCACCCATCAGATTTAACATGCCGTCTAATGCTTGAACGGTAGCCTCATTCAAATCTTCATGAAAACCGAAGGTAAGCCAGCCTGACGGCGTATGTGCTCGAGGATTGGTCAAAATCATATCATCAATCACGTTGATCGTGATATCGACAAGCTCCATTGGACATTCAATGGCCTGACAGCTGACTTCACCGTCTCCCTGCCGTGCATGACCATCACCAATAACGAGATAACCTCCGTCTACGGGGATAGGTAAGTATAATTTACTTCCCTGCACCAGTTCCTTGCAGTCGATGTTCCCTCCACAATAGCGAGGTGGCCAAGTCGTATGAATCCCACCTGACTCTGGCGGCATGCCCACTACACCCATAAACGGCGAGAGAGATACAGTGAAGGACTTTCCTTTTACTTCACAGCTTCCACTCATCGTTCGGCGATCAAGTGTCCAGTTCAGCGATAGTTCTTCAACCTCTGTTAGATGTAACTTCTGGTTCTGCCAGTTCGGATATCCGCCAGCGGAAGTAAACCCGTAACTCCCGGGCACGATCTCATTGAAAACAATCTCCAACGTCTGTCCTTGCTTCGCCTCATCGATATAGATCGGACCGATTAAGGCATGACCTCCATCTTTTTCACCTTGTCGATCAAAAGGTTTCATGCGTTCTGCATAACTCACACCCGTGCCCCAGCCCGCATCCAGCGTCTGAAAACGAATGGAATCACCAGATTTCACGCTCAAAATGGGGGTTACCTCATTTGTAAATGAACCAATAAGATTTTCCTGAGTTAATTCAATCTTATGAGTACTCACTACAATCCCTCCCTAATTTGGAATACGTATTATCAAAGCAAGCAACATGCTCTATTCCGTGTCGCCCCCTGCCTACTAACCCCTTTACGCTTCAAGGTTGGCAAGATATTTCTTCAACGGTTCCATATGATGCTGGTCATGCCATATAAAATCTTTAAGGTATTGGGGAATATAAAATACGTTCCTCTCTGCGTCCAAATACGTCTGATGAAGCTGTTCCTCCGATAACCCTCGAATGTCATTCATAATTTTATGGCGGTACGTGATAGCCTTGTTTACGATTTCGGACGTCTCTGTGCGGTTACCAAATTCAATAGCTTTGCGATTAAACTCTTCAAAATTCATATGTTTCAACGTAATTGGCTGCTTCAGAGCAATCTTCTCAATCGCTTCCTTGTAAAAATATCGGTCCCATAACATGATATGACTGACGGTGGATTTTATCGTCCATTTCCCTTCTTCCATGCTGGAATTCCAGGTCTTCTCTTCAAGATGATTCATCGTCTTGACAAACCAAGCCCATTCTTCAAAAGTTTGAAGCAAATGTTCAATCTCTTTGGTCATGATTACATTTCCCCTTCTTTCTTTTTGAGATGATTCACTGCTCTATATGTTCTCTTCTGTTCCTATTCATCCATCCCAAAGAATAATCAACCATCTCTCTTTGGGGTATCAGATAACTCACAGCTTCCCCTACCATTCCTTCGGTAACAGCGTTAGTCTGGATCTTAAACTCATTAAAAATCAATTCAAAATCATCCGATTCATTGTTAATATCATCGTATGTAGTCCATTTCTCAAGTCCATCCAACAGCATTTTTACTCCCCAAACTTTTGGCTTAACAAATGAATTCTGCTGTTTATATTCGGCCAGGTGCAAGGAGGTGTTACTATTTGTAGGCGCACCAAGTAACAGAATGTATCCACTCAAATCATAGATTTTTCCTAACGGAGATTTCTCATTTAATGCATAATGCAAGTTGTGATCTTCTATTATCCGTTTGGCCTCTTTCCCCCAGGCAGCAAAAGACATGTGCGGATGTGAGCTTCGAAACACACCATCTTGCTTCCGAAACACCTCAGGAATGATGCCCATATACGAGGTTGGGGTTAAATCAGGATAATAAATAGGCATATTGTCTTTGATGAACTCAATTTCCTCTGAGGACAGGTTCGCGTCATGCTCTGAAGGTTCACAAAGATGTTCTGTTTGAGTGGGCATGACAATGGTTCCATTGGTTGCAACGGCTTCTTCCAGAGCTAAAATAACACTTACCGGGCCACCTATAACCTTACCTATTGCTTTGAAGGAGGAATGAACGATTATCGTCATGCCCTTCTTAACACCTAAGCCTCTTAAATCATTAATGAGCGTACTTTTTGTAATTCCAGCTGTTATCATATGAACTTTTCATCCCATGCTGTATTGATAATTCCCAGTCTAACATTCCATTCTTTCAGCATTTTTCGTTTTACGGCAGCCCGCTCTCCTATGGCCAATTCCAAAAACCGCATATCATTTTGGGTCATCATTATTCACCTCTCTAATAAGTACTGCATAAGCGCTTCTCTCGTCATTGGATGCAGAATAACATCTTCCGAGTTTATCATTCGTTCTACCAGATTAGAATCTTTCACTTTACGTCCCCATTTTCTTGAAAAAGACCTCCAATCACATACCATTTCTATAAAATATTTTTTTGGCATAGGCAAAGCTTCTTTTGTAGTTCTGTTTACAATCCAATACTCCCAATGATGTTTATTATGATTCTGGTGATGTAACCATGCGTTCTTCCATCTTAGATGGGTTTCTTCATTCTTTTGTTCTGAATAAAAATGAATTGCATAGGGAATAAATTCTTGCGGAAAGAACTTGGATATATCATGAATTAGACCTTGCACATACAGACCTTCTTGCCAACATTCGATCAGCACGTTCAATTTATGCTCAACAACATATAGAAAATACCTCCAGTATGCGGAACGAATGGTCACCAACTCCCATAGCATTGTGTTTAGAGCAGTGCTCCAATAATCATCTCGGCACATTCTTCAGGTGTATGTACACTCGTATCCACCGAGAAACTATACTGAATGTCGGAAGCCATGATTTGATGCTGCTCATCCGATTGCTCTTCTCTTCTATCCCCACGTTCAATGTTCCTCTGACGGCAGATGTCGAGGGGGCAATATAACTCAACGATATCCAGTGGATACCCTTCAAAAATCTGTTTGACTTGTTCATAATGCGGCACGAGCTCTGGTCTTTCCACAAGAATGCCATCGATCAGAACATGCTTTCCATGGTCTGAAAATACTTTTGCCGTATGATACATCATTACAATCGCTTCACTCAGATACTTCCAGTAATCCGTCTGAAGATGTTTATCACCAATCGTATTTTCAAATAAATCATTAGCCACAACATAGAAAAACGGATCATCGTATGATTGCATCGCCTCTACAATTGAAGTTTTACCAGAGCTGGTTACACCGTTCAAAAATATAATTTTGCCTTTTTCCATGATGTTCATCTTCCTTTGCTTAAGTGTAATTTTATAAATGTAATACAGCATGTACTACGTGTGTTTCATTGATTTTTTGAGCAGCATGATCTGGCCAATATGATAGGCATTATGAATACATAGATTTGATACAACTCCCCACCATGGCGCGTTGAAATAGGAAGGGATTTCACGGGTCAATTTATGTTCTTCGCTATCTTCAAGTGCCCTGTTCCAATCACCAAAGACGGTTTTTAGTCTATGTAATGTCTTGCCCCACTCCACATCATTCAAGTTAGACAGATCTATGTCGAATGTATCCTCATTATTCACTGAATGCTGCCCGTCGACCTGTTCGGCAATATATCTCTCAAGCCACTTCTCATTCCAGAAAATAAGATGATTGACAATCGCCCAAATGGAATGCTCCCCCTCATTCTTTACATAAGCGGCCTCCGCCGCATTGAGGTCTGTCAAAATATCATGAAGCGGTATAAACCAGCTCTTGTCATGATAACAGGCATTTAATTGGTCTATGAGAATAGTTTTGTAACTCATCGTTGCACCTCACTCAGATTAAACTTTGAATCAAAAGTTACGTAAGAACCATTTTGGTAAATCAAGCCATTCAGTTGCATTCCATAGGCACATCCACCATCAATTCCTATTTTATCTTCACCAAACCAAACATCCGCAGATCCATGAATGTCTATCGTAGTTGTATGTCCAAAGACGATCTTTTTTTGTAGATTGGTGAACGTATGATGAATAAATTTATCTTTGATATACATAAAATCATGATCTGGTTGTTTCCACCATTCTATGTAATCAGGGTTTAATCCGGCATGAACGTAAATATGAGTTTTATCCTCGTGGAACAGAGGTAATGTACTCAAAAAATCAATATGATGACCGTAATCCATTTTTATTCTCTCTCTTGCTTGGTCCAACATTTCATCAGAAATTTCGCCGTCAATATTACAATAACTCTGAAGTGTTTGAATACCGCCGTGTTCAATAAACTTCGCTTTAATTATAGAACTTCCCTCATTCACAAAATCAACTAACCGTTGGTCGTGATTACCTCTTAATGCAATCGCACGATGTTCATTCACTAATTTAATCACCTTATTAACGACCTCTTTGCTGTTGGGACCTCGATCTACGTAGTCTCCAAGCAGAATTAGTTCATCATTTTTGGGAATGTAATTGATATCATGCAATAACTGATTAAATGGATCAATACAGCCATGAATATCGCTAATCATTATCGTCCGATTCATAGAAACTCCTTTTAGAACAGTTATAATATAAAATTTATCCGTTCATTGACTTCGCAATCTTCATCACAAGATCTTCTGACATGTTTCTGCCAATGATCTCGTATTGCAGCGCCTTCCCATGCACATCCTCTTCGATCCATATCAATTGGGAAGTTTCATTATCGAAAATATAAAATGCTTGGACGCCACGTATGGCTGTTTCCTTAACCGTAGTACCACCATGATCAGGCAATGCGATCCGGCTCTTTGTTGTCCCGAAAATATTAAGTTTATAACCACCGTATTCTTTATACGTAATGCTGATGCCCACAACCTTCTTATTGGGCTTCAGGTCTCGTATCACTACATTTCTGCCTGACCTGTTACTTTCTTCAATCATTTCATCGATTTCTTGCGGAGTTAAATTATCAAATCCATAAAATACATGAATGGCATCTATATCAGAATCAATCGGAAATTTCGGCTGCCATGGAGAGTAATGCCGATGCAATCGTTCCAAACCGTCCTCCCATGGAATGGGTGCATAATTGGTCTGTTGCGTGAATTGATTTTCTATAACATCTGCGGTGTAAATCGCCTTCCCGTCACCAGGCTTTAAGTTAATAACGATTCGGTCAATCGCATTATCGCGTAAGGATTCAATTTGAATTTTTCCAAGCACATCTCCGCTTTTGTTTTTGATATCCATTGATCTTCACTCCTTTGTTTTCAAAAATACCTTTCTGATCTTCATACAATAGAAAACTGAGCCCTACAGAAGATAAAGCGATCATGAGCACTCCAAATATGCAAATGGTCGGCAAGATATCCTCGTAACCATAACTTATCGTTTATTCGTCTGAGATAAAAACCTTTTGGAAATTCATTATCCTCCGTAAGGGCTTCAGATGCTATCGTAATGGAGCCGGACGGAGCTTTCTTACCCTCTGAAATATTGGTAGAACATATCTCAGGCTGATCCAAATATTGCATTCTTAGATAAGGTCCTAACTCAACCGGACAACATTCCAACCTAAGATCATTTGCTCTTCGAAAGAGCTGAAAAGTCGTAGCACCATTTGAAAATCCAAGTTGTCTGACGGTCAACTCAACCGTTTGCAAGCTTTGCTTTGTACCGGAAACTACAAATCTCTCATCATTTAACAACTGTTCTCCATATTTATTCAATAAAATAGAGTGTTGGTACAGTTTCTGTATAAGCTGTGTTTTTGTTAAACCGCCAACGTCTACCGTTCTTATTTCAACTGAACAGTCAGGGTATACTTTTTCGTCTTCAATCAACATCCGCATCCCCCTAATCTAGTTCTGAATTCGTTTACATACATATCACCGGTAAATGATAGCAACAGACCAAGGCTCCTCAGAAATTCAACTCACAATTCCCCATTGTTAAACTCCACACTTGAGATGTGTATAAACCCTACCACCTCTGCGATGTTATACAAAATTTAATTTGAGCAATATGATGCTGCCCGTGCCATACAAATCTTTGAATCGCGATATCCAGTGTAATTGCACCTAACAATTCTTTTCGGAGTGTTCGTCTAAACTGATCGGGATGTAAACCATGCAGCAACGTGAGAAATCGCTTGTGCAGTATCTCCATCAGCAAAATTGAATCTTCGATGGTCGTATTCCTTTAATCATGTAATGATGCCCATAAATCTTCTCGATATGAGCTTGCCATCGGTTCATCTTCAGTCAACGCTCTCTTAAATTTGATATAAGCGTTCATGTCATTGTCCGCCAGGTGGTGCACAATTTCTGTGATTGTCCAACCGCCATTACGATAAGGAGTACAAAGTTGATCGTCACTGAGATGTTGTGTAAGCTCTCTTAAAGTCTTCGTAATTCCGTGAATTTGATCAATCATCTGGATTCGGTTCTCATTAGAGAATTTAAGATTTGGCTCAAAGTGTCCTATCGGAAAGCGTATATTTTCATCCAAGGTTGACCACCTCTCCATTTCTCTACTATAGAACCAAATCATATCCAATATAACCCACAATGTTCCATTTGCGAAGTGTAAAAGCAAAAAAAAGCGTCCCTATCTTGGGTCGAATGGTGTTTGTCTAAAACATCACCAACTAAGATAGGAACGACTTTAAGGTGGGGTCTATCATAATGAGTGACCTTATTCTGAAAATTCAATCAAAAAAGGATGGCTTTTCTCATCTAATGCATTATGAATTCTGTCATAGAAATTTCCCCATGTTATCATTTGCCCAGCTTCTTCTAAAGTAAAGTAGCCCACTTCTTCACTTTCATCACTGGTAGTCAAAGATCCACCAATCGGTTTTCCAGTAAATATATTGTTGCATACGCCTCGCGTTATGTTCTGATACAATCCACAAAATTTAATTAATTCAATGTCAATCCCAGTTTCCTCTTTCACTTCTCGAACTGCTGCCTGCCTAATAGTCTCTCCTTCTTCAACACAACCTTGAGGCATTTCCCAACCTCTTCGACCTTTCATGAGTAAAATCTCATTATGTTCATTGAGAACGATTACACTTGCAGAAACGATAAATTTCATTCTAATTCCTCCTATGTTGGTTTAAATAACCACTCTTCCTCGAATAGCTATAGCTAAATCCCTAGAACTGAAACATAATCTTGAGTTGTTAATTGCTCTTTAATCCATACAACAAACTCTATAATTAATTCACGAAGTCTCTGAACACTATTGAGAAAATCTTGTTGAAACTCATCTTTAGAACTGCCAAAGAAGAAATACACATTTTCATTTATTAATTCCATTGTTACTTTTTCATCAAGGAGATTAGCGAACGTTTTCAAATCCTCAAGGATTACCTCCCACGTTTTTCGATGTATTTCATTGAACGTATAATGATCATATCCAGAAAATATACTTTCTATTGTTTTCTCTATACAGCCGAATACTTCTTCATCAAAGTAAATTGAGTTTTCATTCCAACAATGCCCAAGGTACTTCCCGGGTAAAACTTCAATATAACCAGTTCCTTCAAGTTCTTCCCGATCTCTTATTATCTTCATTCTTCACCCTCGTTAAATAATTTCGTCGATTTCACATACTTTTCTGTATATAAGACCCAGCGTATGCTGGGTGTGTGAATGCTGAGTTATGGTATTTCACTGCCTTCATTGAGCAAACTAATCATTTGCCTGTTGGTTTTTAAGATTATCACTTTGTCTTTATAAGGGGACAAGAAACTACAGATCTCTTTCCGATTTGTACTATTAAATTTATGATTCCAGATAAGCATTTCAATTAGTCCTCTTAATGTTTGCTTGTATATAGATCTTTCGGAGCCTATTCTTTGTTTAACAAATCTCATGATAATTCTAAAATGTCGAATCAACACATTAGTATCTAGGTAATAAATTACATCTGCTCTTGAAAAGCTATCAGAAAGCCATTTATAATATACTCCCTCTACAATCCAACTATCATTATCAATTATTTTATGTAGTAATTTATCTCTCACGTCTGGAGGATTTTTTCCTGAAAACTCCACTCTACTGCTCCACATGACTGTATCTAGTTCGTAGAATTTAATATTTAACTTCTCTGATAAAACTTGACCAAGATATGTTTTTCCGCTACCAGTTGAACCTATAATATGAATTCTTAAAGGTCTAGACATAATTAGTTTCTCCTCTTTAATTTATTGCAGTGATTTCTAATCACCTTCCTGTTTTTATGCAGTTCAACAAACTCGGAGGTGTCTACCATAATATCAACTTCGAAATCCATCCAGCAGACCAAGACTCCATTAGGAGCCGCTGCTTGAATATTATGTTATACGACGGAATCTCAACTTTGAGTAACCAGCAGATGTTATCATCCCATCATTGATCTGCTATGTGCTCCAATAGATCTCCAGGCTGACATCCCAATGCCGTACATAATTTATCAATTACTTCTAAAGATACATACTCATTCGTATTAAGTTTTGCCATTGTTGCCGATGAAATCCCCGTCATTTTCAATAAATCCTGCTTTTTCATCTCCCTGTCAATCAATAATTTTTGAAATGGTTTATAACTTATCATCTGGTATCCCTTCATATCCGAATTGAAGTTTTATATAGCGACCTTCTCAAAAACAACTCCATCTATAATCAATTCTCGTCTGATCGGAATCTTTACTTCAATGCTATACCATATCTGAAATAAACATGGCTTTAGTTCCTTCTTCTGGTTTAAATCCAAATAATCCATAGAATTTTTCTGCACTATCATAGGATATAAGCACTTTTGTTTTGATATTAGAATATCGACTAAGCATTTGTTCCATCATTCTCTTTCCAATTCCTAATGATTGATATTCTTTGTGTACTAACATGTAATGAAAATATACTGTCATCACGCCGTCAGACAATGCATTTATTAAGCCAACTAATTTGGTATCATCCCATGCAGTAATAACCGTATGCGAGTTGTTTATTGCTTGTCTAAGATCTTCTGGGAAATCTCCTGATTTCCAGTCAACCGAGTGAAACAGTTCTTGAATTGCTTGTGTATCAATGTCTTTTACTTCTTTGAAAATGATTGTCATAATATTCCTCCTATGCTTGTTGTTTGAATTGGGAGTATTGGGTAACCTTTCTTATATCCACGATGTCCCACCACGTTGATCAGCTTCTATCTAATCCTACCTAATCCTCTATCAGCCTCTAATTGAAGTTGCATGGTTTTAGGTCCCATATACTCTTGTGCAGCCCGAAGGATCTTTTCGTCGTTACCCAATACTTCCAATACTGTAACTGAAAAAATGCTATTAATTAAGTAATCATGTTTGCAATTAGATACTTCTTCAAAATAATCAAAAATACTTTCTAGAAGCTTGTTATTTCTATTCTCGCTTAATAACTTAATAATCTCCGGCATGAATATTCCCTCAATTATGACAGTTTCTAATACCATACCGTGATTCTCAATTGATTTTTTATAATCAGTACTAGTGGAAGGGAAGAAATTTAACATCATCTTTAAAAATTCCTCCGATTTTTTAATCATGAATCCCACTCCTCTGTATAAACTGTCTTTGAATTACGATGACGCAAGTCTGAAATTTTTTTGTATTTGATTCTGTTCTTTAACACAGTTCTTAACAGGGTTTTTTGATAAAGTTCTTGTATTCACAACGTCCCACCAACTTATAGAGACGAAGTCGCTGGGCGTGATGCGCTTAGTCGGTGCGGATGTGTACGGCTAATTCTACTTCCCTGCAGCTACCAAATACTTCTCCGAATCCTCATCTTACTTTGGCCGGACCGAGCTTCGAATGACTCGAAGAGTGAGATGGATCAGACTTCTGCGAATTACTAACCATTATCCATTTTTAGAAGGCCCATCTATGCTCCTCTGGCAAACATTCATCACAAAGTAATTGCCCTTCAACAACAGCTCCGTTATTGAGTTCATCAATATGATTTGGTTTTTCTCTATCAGTTGCCCATGAATTACATTTTGCGCACCTTCCGCAATTCATTGCTTCTGGATCGAGATATACAGAGGAACTGCTCTCCCAATGTAATTTCAAATCCCTCCTTATTGTAATTTCATTTTCTAGTACAGGAGTCAAGTCTCCATCGATTTCTTTATATTCTTCGTCAGTTAAGTCAATTAGATAAGCTATTTTCACAAGATATGTCTTCTTACTCATTTCTTTCATCCTTTGATTCTCATGGTTTGTACGTTCTTCTGGCCTTTCGCATAACGTTCGTGCATTCACGACGCCTCAACGCCTTAAGGTCGGCAGACCGAGTTGCTTCGCCACTTAGCCAGTGCAAGGTTGATCACCTGACACCGCTTCCTGGTTCCTTACCTTCTGGCGACCCAAGGAACGCATAGGTCCGATGGGTGAAAACAATATTTCCTGCTGTTGTTGACATCATCGAGTTACATTCTAAAGTTCTTATCCGTTGTAGACATCAAGTAGATATTGGGCTTGGTTTCTAATAATAAGGTTTTTATAGTGTCTTCATCATTTAGTATAATCTTTAATATTTCCTTTGTATTAGATTTTTCTATTTCCATTCCAACCACATTTTCAAAACTAAGATCATAAATAGAGCTATTATTCACCTTAAGATGTAACGATAAAGTTCCATAAGCTGGCTGAAGCAAACATACTAGAGTAACATCATTCCTTTTCAGTGAAAAGAACAAATTATTATAATACCATGGCACTTCTTCATCAAAAATTTTAGGTTCTGACTCGAATAATTCGACTAATTCATAGTCTTTGGGGAATGGGTTCACTTCTTTAAAGTTCCTTTCACAATAGCTTTTATATTGTTCTGAATGTATTCCCAGTAATTGCAGATAACGTTACTGTATGCACGCGACCAATTGGAGCGACCGCGATGCGGTTAATCGGTACGAATGTGTCCGCTGGATACACTTCCCTGCTATTTCCCTTCGGCAGACCGAGGAGCCTTTAGGCGCCGAAACACGGATATGATGTTAGAAACTCCCTAGACCTATGGCCTCAAAGTCCTTAATAAGTCCTTTTGCTTCCCCAATATTATTTAATCCCCATTGAGCATAATCTTTCGCGTCCCTATCACTACCTAGAAATTTATGCGTTCGTGCAATTAACAAAACCAACCTTGAATCAAGTGGAGCTCCAAAATCTTTAATCTTCTTAGATCTAGCTATTATCTCGGCCAATGAAATTGATGTAATCATCCTAGGATCATTAAATTGCGAAAAATAACTCATTCCTTGATCCAAAAATAACTGTGTCATTTCATCTATAGTAACTATTGCATCCTCGTCTGTTTCTCCGTATTGAAACCATCTTTCACGCTCCACTGTAAAAAATCTCTTAAACCAATTTGCTTTTTTATCAAGACGTTTTCTGAATTCACAATCATAGGTCGTGATTTCATTCGAAGACTTAAATTCACCAATAGAATTCGGGAGAAAATCTAGATGTACCCCCATCTCCATAACACAAGATCCACCGGATTTATCTGCCTGAATCACCAGAGTGTAAATAAAGTGATTATCAGTTGTCTTAACAAAATGATGATCGGTTCCCATAAACCCAACCTCATGTAGTTTTGGAGCAAAATACACCCTAATTACCTTTCTAAAATCTTTAGTATTCACGTTTTCATATCCTTTGTGAGATTTTCGATAACGTTGTTTTATTCACAAACCCGAGAGGTTAAAGAGCACCAGCGACTGGGTCGAAGACCTAGCATCGTAGGAGTTGTCTGTCTGATACGAGTTCCGCGAAATATCTCTAACTGACCAAGGGGCATTAGCCCCTGCAGCATGGTTAATTTGCTATCGGATGTTTTAGTCCCATTGAGCAACCTACAAGTTCTTTCCATATTCATTAAGTACTTTATTTACAAATTCGGTCTTCCCATCCGTATAAGACTGACGATTTTCTCTATATTTAATAGCAAGTTCTTTCTTTAGATTGGCATATTCGACTACAAATTCGGGACTGCTAATTAATGCATCTCTGAAGGATATATGTCTTAATAACTCTTTGCTCTCTTTATTACAAACATATAAATGATGTTCAGGTTTCTGTACTTTTACTATACTATAAGGAACATTTTCATCTTTTCTTGCAAAAGCTTCTCTGTTCTCAACACCCAAATTCCCTTCATGATAGTAACCTAAACTTTCTAATCCTTGAATTACATCTGGAAGCAAGTCCATAGAATCAATTACTACATCAATATCTAAAATAGGTTTTGCCACTAGTCCCGGTACTGCGGTACTACCAACGTGCTCAATTCTAAGTACTAGATCCCCGAGTCTATGTTCTATGATGGATTTTAGATTAGAAAACATTTCAGGCCATTCATTGTTGTAATCTTCAATAATTATTGTTTTTTCACTCATCCTTGAGATGCCCTCCCAAAAAATAAAAATTTACGAATATTTCCGATAACATTCCTGTATCTACGAACCTGAGAGGCGTAAGATATATCGCACCGGGTCCGACGGATTTAACCTCGCTGGGCTGTCGCTGATTAGTCCGAATTAACCCACAATGATTATTTAAAGAATGTGTCCCAGACCATTTCTCCGAATCTACTTTTGGGACCGAGGGCGGATGCCCGATGTTCGAACACTTTGCTAGCTGATGTTGATGGCACCATTGAATTCACCCTGGGGAACTTTCAATAAAATCTTTCTTTAGAATCGAGAATATCAAAGTATCTGTAAGTGTCTCACCAAATATAAAATCCCGAAGCAGCCCCTCTTGCACAAATCCCACCTTTAATAAAAGTTGTACAGATGCATTATTTTCAGGCATTACTTTAGCTTGTATCCGATTCATATCAAGTACATTAAATGCATACGGAATAATGGTTCTGAGCACTTCAGTCATTATTCCTTTACTCCAATACTCTCTGGACAGGTTGTAGGATACATTAGCCATGGATGCTCTAACGAAATCGTTCAATATACATGTTCCAATAATTTTATCATCATCTTTGGTGGCGATTCCCCAAGTTATCATTTCTTTTCTAGCGAATGCGTTTTCAAATCTTGTAATTGTCTTTGCAGCGGTCTCAATATTTTTGGACCCTGAATATCCCCAATATTTTGTTACTTCATAATCCGAGAAATAACTGTAATATTCCTTCGCATCCTCAGAACGTAATTCTCTCAATATAAATCTTTCAGTTTCAAGCTTAGGAAAAGTAATAAATGCATCTTTAAATGACATAATGTTCCTCCGACTTGTATTTTTTATACTACATCAATTTCAGCTAACGTTCTTGTATCCATGACCCTCCCACCGACTTAAGCGATCAATTGGAGCGACCGCGATGCGGCTAGTCGGACGGATGAGTCTGTAGATCTCAGTTCAACAAAGTTATCAAACTTCTCCTTAGAGATTAGACCTGCTTCTCGAATAACTCTTATTGCTATCTCTTTTGCGGTTTGAATAATCTTAGGATCCATTACGCACCTCATATTAATTTTGATTTTAACTGATTTCTTTTGAATTTCATGTGTTCGGATCATTCCAATTCCAATTTCTTCTGTTGAATTTATCTCTTTTAATTCACCTCTAACTTCTGCCGAAGCAAGGGTAGCCCGATGCATGAACATTGTGTTATGTGGAGTCAGTCATTTCGTTGATTACTTACAAATTGATTTTAGAAATCTTTCTTAAAATAATTCTTATAACTTCTTCTGTTTCTTTATTATCTGTGTCAATATGTTCTTGAAATTTAATATCTTTGAATGCAAGTACACCCGCATTTGTTTGCTCCTGATACCAAAAATCAAATTTGTCTCCACGTTTTTCAATTCGTTTTTTGATCGTCTCTTCAGATGCTAAGAGGCAAAAATGAAAAGTATCTCGATCGATACTTCTAAATCCATTTAATATGTAATTGAAATTTTCGGACTTATAAATGGTCATTGGAACAATAAGATGTTTCTTATACCTATTCATTAATTCTTGAGCTGTCTGTACTACAAGTATTCTCCATAGTGCTATATCCTGAAAATCATCCGTTCGTTCCTCTTCAAAGTAGATCTCTTCTGTTAAGATTTTTCTCAACATATATCCAATTTCTTCCGGATCATAAATCATACTGTTAGGTATTAGAGGCTGCAGCTTTTGAGAAGTCGAGGTCTTCCCGGATCCAAATGACCCATTAATCATAATAATCAAATGATTACTCCTTCTGGTTTAGTTTTACGTTTTGTGCGGGGCAATAGCGACAATGCTTGAACAATCGGTTAGGCAATGTCGTTCCCCTCCATAATTACCTTTACATACGCATCCCAATCCTTACCGTCTGTATTGATTTCGATTGTTGGCACTCTTGAAATTTGAGCTTGATGTCTTAAAACATTTTGGATTTTTAATAATTCACTTACCGACGATCTTACTTCTTCTTCTGTTTTATAGATCCATTCTTCAGGTTGTCTACTTTTAATTCTTTCTTCTACAACTTCGGGCGAGATTGTGAGCAAAATACACCTGGCGTTTAAAGACTCAAGCTGTTCTTCTATTTTATTTATCTCATCCAAATCCGAATCTGCAAATGCAGCTCGATGATTTAAGTGAAACCTCTCCAGAACATAAAATAGTCCCCTTGATCCTCTAGATGCAGGACCTAGTTGAATTGCCCAATCGTTAAGTTTCTTTAGCATTTCAACTCTCTCTTTAAGTAACTCAATGTGTTCTTCTCTCGTTAGACTCACATATTCTCCATGTTTATTATTCAAAATTTGAGAATAATGTTCTCCAAGAATAACTACGCTCCGTTCTGATGAATCTCCTTGTGATTGATATCGTTTAATTGCTTTTAATACTGAAGTCTTCCCGGCATTTGAGTCCCCCTCAAGAATTACTCCTCTAATATGCATTTAAATCTCCTTCCACTAGCAATTATTTCGCCTAACGTTTCTGTATTCATACGTTCAACGTAGTTGAATGCGTCTTCTGAAACGCTTTCATCTGGCAGACCAAGACTCCGAAGGAGCCGCAGCGTGAATATTATGTTATCTGATGCTGATACTTCTTTTTGATATCCGAATACATTCTTAGTTCTTAACTTTCAAAAGATCTTCCCATTCCTCAATTGATAATTTATTGGATATATTCTTTAAGTTTTCAGGGACACTTACAAAACACATTAATTCTAAACTATTTCCATCTGGATCATCGAAGTAGACTGAAGCATTCCCCTGATTAGGCCTTACAAATGGATTTATTGAATCTCTTTTTCCAAATGGGACAGGCTCTATTTCAATAGTTTGAAGCCATTTCACACTGTCTCTAAGATCTTCATAACTAACTCGAAATGCTATATGCCTTAATGATGGATGATAAGAAGTGAGATACTCTTCGCCTTGCCATAGACCGACCCAACTCTTTTCTTTTTCAATCCAGAAGAACGCTGTATCTTCATCTCTCCAGGCCAGCTCTAATCCTAATTTAGAATAAAATTCGATCGATTGATGTAAGTTACTCACTGGTAAATGTGCTTCATACAACCCAAGTATCATGTTTTCTCCTTTCAATCTTGCCAGTGATGTCCCCGACGGGCTTAGGGGCTGGATCGCTTGTCAGAGTGACTACGAGCGTCAATATGCTGTTAGCCAATTGAATTTCTGGAAGCAGCTATTGTATTTAAGGCATTCTCAAAATAGCGATACACTTGATCTGCAATTCCCAGAAACTCTTCAACAGATACATCGCTATCCAAGTAACAAGCGTACAGATACTCAACTAAGGCGCCGTCAATCGAGCAATAGTTTAATATGGCATCCTTCATCTTAATGATTTCATCTTCCCATACCCCTGTATCTTCTAAAACCAAAGAGTATAATGCACGAATTAATCTCTTAGAGTAACCTTTAATATATCTAGTTTTCATTGAGTGATCACTAGCAGTAGAAAGTGAACGCCGTACACGATCTACTTCTTCCTTGGTCTCTATATTTAAGTCTAAAATAAATTGTGGAGAAATTATGATCGGTGCTACTTTCTCACCAATATCCTCCCCATATATGCAAACACAAATGATCTTAACCCAAAAACCCCAATCGTTCGGTCTACTTAATACATCATCAATCGAGCAAATGATCGTATCCATCTTAGTGACGAATGGATATTCTTCCAAAAGCCTGTCTTTGATATTTGACAATCTTTCGTAATCAATGTCTTGGGGATTTGCACATACAATAGTAAAGTCTGCATCTGACTTAAAAGGTTGAGCCGTTCCTTTGGGAATCGAGCCACACATATAAATGCTATGAATCTTATCTTTGAATTCGTTAAGGATATGATCCACATACTTATCAACCAAATCCTTATATTCACTTTGTATGGTAATTTTATTTATAACTTTTTCTAATATCATATAGACTCCTCCTAAAATAAGAACTTCTTTCAGCTAACGTTGTTGTATTTACGACGACTCACCGACTTAAGGCTGCGCCAGCTTCCGAAGCGTGAATATAATGTTATACGAAGCGTCACTATTTCTCCGAATCCGGCCAAGGATCTCCTTCTCTTCTACATACCCAGTCGAAATACATCTCTGAATCAAAAGGTTCCTTTGCTAATTCAACGTCATTTTTTATCAATTTCATTCCATTAAGGTTTATTTCATCATTTAAGTAAACCAAAACGTCATGTATACCACCATCTCGTGATTGTTGAATGATTTGTGCAAGTAATTGTTTTTGTTCTTCAGACAGCGAACCAATAAATGCATTAACTTTTATATTCTCTTCTGTCTTTGGCCACCCAGTAGACAATACCCATCTTGATAATACTCCAGGCCGAATTTCGACTAATCCATCAATAAAATCTTTATAATTCTGAACACTGATTGAATGGTTGTCTTCTTTCATATTTTCCTCCGCACTTTTTGGAATTTCGTATAACGTTTTCGAGCAACTTTCAATGAATTTACGACTTTCAATGTGCTTGGTTTATTAAAATTGAGATATATTCTTCATCTTTAAGCCTTGTCACCTTACAGTTCTCATGGGATTCAAACTCTACTATTCTCTCTTCAATTGTTTTATTAGTAATATCTTTAAATAAATCCTCTCGATTATAGTGAGGAAAAATAAGCTTGTCGGTTACACCTAATGCCTTAAGATCCGTTAAATTCATTGTGTTCATCTGTGGAGTAAAGAAATCCACAATGTTAATATTCGGCCCCAGTAATAACGTTCCTGCACTTACTCCAACTATAATTACATTCTGTGCGGCCAGTGTTCTGATAATTTCATCAGCACCACTTTTCTTAGCGTAATACAATAATGTAAATGGATTTCCACCATTGATATATATAACATCTTTATGTAAGAGAATTTGCGGATCATCAAATTCAATATCTACAAAATTGATATGCTGAAATCCCATGTCCTTAAACTCTTGCAATGCTCTTTGTGCATATCTATTCGTTTCTTTTGAAGGGGATGCTGTTGTAATAATGGAGACCTTTAATTGAGAAATTTCTCCATCAATAAACTCCAGAAATTGATTTTTAATATTATCAGTATAAAAACCACATGAGGTTAGTAACAATCTACTCATTGAAATCCCCATCCTTAACTAATAGTTTATCTAATCTTTATATTTTAATTAGGCATTCCCCTGAATTCTGCTAACGTTCCTGGATTCACAAACTTTCACTGGCTTAAACGGCAAATGCCCCTGGTCAAAGGACCTTAGCTAGTGCAGGGTTGTCCGCGGCGTCCCCACTTCCCCGAAATGCCCCCTTCCGGACCGAGAGCCGGATGTAACGATGCGTGAATATGATGTTATACACAGCGCCATCTTCTACGAACAAGCCATTCGCTATATGTTTATTGCTTTTTCAATAGTTCTACCTCCTCTTCCTCTGAAAGTAGTTCTTCCGCTCTTGTTTTTGTTTCATCTATCTTTCGTACTTTTAATCCTCTATTTATGAGCCATTCTTCACCAGGATTCATTGTAGTTGCTGGATGTGGGTATACATCCTCACTTGTAATTTCCTCATCTATTACGTAAATGTATCCACATAACTTACCATTATGAAGTCTTGTGCCATTCTCATCAAAAGCAACAATTGAAGGTTTGTGTGAAAAGATTCTTGCTAACTCTCGATCCTGAGTTATTGTGCTTCCGACTAGTAGTTCATTTAAGAGCATTGGCGAGCCATGAAACCAAGGCTTTCTGTAGTCCCATTCTTTCATAATTATCACCTTCAATTAAGTTTTATTATCTTTCTTCTTTATACTTGTTCTTCATTTTCTTCGGTTTTGGCTAGACCAAGGATCCACAAGGTTCTAATATTCAAATTTGAGCTGAAGCGAATCACAAATTGGTTTATAGCCTATCTTTTGATAGATCTTATTTGAAGTGGAATTTGCTAAGTCTGTATATAAGACGCATTTAGTAAATCTTTTATCCAATGCAAGTTGGCTTATTTGCGCCACAATTGAAGTAGCGTAACCCTTTTTACGCTCATATGGAGGGGTATATACGAATGCCACACCAATAGCCGTCTCCATTTCCCTTGTATATCCTGCCAAAGAAACGGGGATCCCGTTGTCGTCCTCTAAAATATAGAGTTTTTTCGATGCTATTCTGTAGAGGTAAGGCTCTGGATCTTGCGGGATAGACATTTCTGTTCTGCCATAACTCGCCGCTGCAGAAAATGCTTCAGCCCAGTATGGGAAAAAGTGAATATCTTTCTCATTTAGCAATCGAACTCTACCAATTTTTTGGATGTATGGGTTTACTGCTGTAAGTTCATATATACGTTGGCTCATGGTTGTTTCAAAAGCGATTCCCTTGCGCAAGGTGTATTCTTTGGCAAAATACTCTGCCAAGTTTTTTTCAGTTGTCACACCTGGAATTTCATGGCCCTGTAGCCCTTCTATCAAACAGCTTATAGCCTCTGGGTTAATTACGTTGTCTGTTGCATAAAGTGTAACATTGTGTGGGGGTGTCATTAATGCGGTAAGTTGTATGCCTGTAGCATCCGAAATAGTTACCATAAGCCAATTTACAGGGTCACGCCAATCTGTTTTGTCTTTTCCTTCATGTCCGATTATGATATTACCAAGAGGAATCATATTTTGTGCCTCATGACGCATCAGCACTTCATAAGTGTCTCTGTAAAACTCATGCACATCCGTATACAATTTAAATTGCATCGAAATTCCTCCTTTTATGTGTTCAACGTTTTTCCAGATTTCTCGTAAAACCATTCTTCCTTCCGATTTGCTTATTGGAAAACAGGTAAATTATAATGTAAAATGATTAACTATCTTTCATTTTTTCCATTTGAATTTCACACAATAATAAGAATAAAGGCAATCCAAATGAAACTCCAACTGTTAATGTTCCAATGATCGGTATCCACTTATGCTTTACGCCAGTTCGCTTTCCTTCATATAAAATAAACCCAATTAAAACAACTGCTGAGATTATTATATCCAACCAAGCAAATGCACTAATTCGATTCATTGTTGCTTCATATAATAGGGTCTTCAGATTAAATCCGTTCTCACTAATCCAAGGAATAAACTCCATGTAAGGAATTATTATTCCCAGAATGGATAACAACCCATAAAAATATTTCAAGTCTCTCACCTCAACTAATATTAGTTATAAAAGATTTCAATGGTCTTTAACGATCTTTACTGGTATTTCAGTTGTTTCCGTGTTCATGAACCCACAGAGGTTTTCTGCTGAAATCCCTCTTCGAAATCCATCCGCAGGCCAGGGCTGAAGGACCGCTGCTTGAATATCATGTTAGGCGATTCCGGCTTGATCTCCCTATCACAATTAATCCCTAGTCCACGTTGCCCGGGTATATCCGATTCTCATACCTACTCTTTCCATATTCCGGTGGCTTTGCGAGCCATATGAGCACTGACTAACAACAAGATTACAATTTTTGTAGCTATCATGAATTCGTCTATGTAATAGATTTGTTTGAAATCCTTTATTTCGATATTCCGGCAGTGTTGTCGCAAATGTTAATGAAGCAACATTGTCCTCTATATACATCACAGCTACTGCAACTGGCTTCCCCTGATCCAACCCCAGATAATAGTGCCATCCCGGACGGGAAAACAATGCTCGGTTATTTGCAGCTACGTGTTCTTTCCCATCAAGAGATAATCCTGTACCTAAACAATGAATTTCTGCATATGTATCGAACTCATCTTCGTGTAGTTCACGAATGTCCAGCTTCTGATTATCATATGAGTTTAGATTCCCAGGTTCACAAAAAAGCGTTGTATGAAATCCTGTTTGATAAAAGCCTTTATTATGGAGCGTTTTCATTACTTTTTGATCTATCTTACCGGGGATGACTTGAATCTCACAATTTCGCTCCCGCTCATTATAAAAGTTTAAGATATCTTCAATGACATTTTCGGAAATTCTGCCCTTTACATTATTAAATAGACCCCAGGGCATAGTTTTACTATAAAATGCCGTACTCTCTGCGAATCGTTTAATTTCAATTCCCTCAGGATTTCCTTCTCGTTCTCTAATTGCAGTCATTCGATCAACCATATAATTAATTTCAGATCTTTCTAACCTATCCGCTAGTTCCAAATTCAATATCATTCAATTTATCCCCTTCCTTAATTTGCATATCTTTATGCAATTACTCCTGGATGATTTCAGTTAACGTTCCTGCATTCATGAACCCCAAGGGTTGTCTGGTTAAATCCCTCTTCAAAATCCACCCCAGCCCAAGGCTCCGAAAGAGCCGATGCTTGAATATATGTTATGTTGAGTATGACTCTTCTTGAGTAAACAACAATACTTCGTAATTGTGAGATTTCCCGCAGTAAACTCACTCATATTTTTCTCCTTTATCTGTAAGTCTTATTTCACCTAACGTTTCCGTGTTCAATAATTTTATTTAGTTCGATGAACCTCCTTAATAATTGGTTCAGAAACGGATACAACATCCACGATATGGTTAAGACATGCGATGCCATAATGCTTGAATGGACCTGGATAATCTTCAGAAGCAAATGTTCCTACTTTAATAAAGTCCAAGTATCTAGATTTACTGTAAATCCTAAAGATCTTACCCTCAAATTCTTCATAATCATCCCATGAAGTGTAACTTTCATTTCGAATTGAATATCCAATGTAAAATTCAAAATCAAGCTGTAATAAAGGTAATGTTTCATCTACATCAATTGAATATGTATCTTTAATTTCAATTTTCCCAATTGTAACCGTTTCAGGAGTCTCACTAGTTCTACTTCGACTGAAGAGTAATCTAAGGGTGTTCTCCTCAGATTCATATATTTGATCGAGATAAATATTCTTTACATTGAACAAATCAGAATACTCCAAATGACTCACTTCCTTTATTATCTTTATCGCAAATGCATCGGTTTCACCTAACATTCCTGTATCCACGACGTCCCACCAAGGGACAGCCACGATATAGTTAGTTGGTACAGATGTGTCTCCTGATTCCACTTCTCCGAAATCCCTCTTGAAGACCGACGAGCATCAGCGACGATGCAAAAATGCGTGGTTATACGCTGCCCCTTTTTCTTCGATTCCACATCCTTATATGTCTTGTGTGTTTTATGTATTTAATATGTCTTTACGTGTTTTATCTTTTGGTTCTCTCTTTTGCTCCTATCAAATCCGTTTCCGCCTCACAATTCGGGACATAATCCTTGATATAGAATACATGCTGAACGCACAATCAAAATTTAAAAGGATTGTTGTCCTCCCTTTAATTCGCAATAGTCAAATATGTATTAATGACATGCACAATACCAAAAAGTACTGTTGGTATAATTGCCAGATAATTTTGAAGCCCAATCTCAGCTAATATAAAATATACTACCGGGAGAACGGCCATCCCCAAAAAAACAATCGAGTTTGCGTTGCCTGTAAAATACAATATCCATAGCCCATAATAAAAAATCAACATTATTGCCATACCAATTATATACGGACACCTCATTTCAGATGCTTGTTTTCTTACAACAAATATCAGAAGAAAGAAAAATATCGCCTGACTTCCGTGCTCCAAAACATCTAAAATCAAATGGCTATTTGCATGGTTTCCTGATATATCTGACGCAGGAATTAAAAAATAAAATATATTTGGTATCATTGGCAATAAAAAGATGATCAGACCCTTCCATGAAAAACCAAAATGATAATTCATTTGATCCTCTCTTTCGCATAATAGAAATATTCTTTAGTTTGCACTTTATTATGAATCCGCTTCTCTGGTATTTCTCTTGATGACAACGGAGCAAAGGTTTTTTCCTTAATTGATGTACTTGGGTCACTGATGAGGATGCAAAAATTCGGTTCGTCCCAATATTCGTTCTCAAGCACTTCCACTTCAAGGGTCTGGGTTCGATCGACCGGTTGCATGGCTTCACCCTCTTAAAGAGATGGTTTCCGGTATACCACCTAACGTTTTGATATTCACGAAACGCCCAATCCTTAGATAACTCTTATCTTAGGCTTGGGCGTTTGTTGACTGAGCTTCCTCCATAATTATACATGTGTCAACCAACGGGTGATAGCCCCGCTGCGTGAATACAATGATGATTGATTAACCGTCTTCGGATTTGCTTTCATACTATTCAACGTTTAAGTGAGAAATACAATTATATAATTGACAATCCCATCTGAATGGGTCTTTATTTAAAATTGTTACCGATGTATTATGGAGTTGTTCTTCTGTATCAATGTGCGGAATTAGTTTCTTTAAAGTCAGTCCAATTAGTGCTCCATGACTTATTATCAATATTTTTTTGTCGGGGTGTCTTTCAGAAATGTCCATTAGGCATTCCATTCCTCTTGTGATTATCTCAGCGTTTGATTCTATACCAAGATCTAGTTTGGACCATCCGTATCCCCACTTACTAACTCTATCTTGTTCAGTTGTTCCCTCAATAAGACCGCAGTTCATTTCTCTTAATCGTGGGTCAGTTATCACTTCAACATTCTTAATCCTTCCTATCATTTCTGCTGTTTCGAGTGCTCTTGATAAGTCACTTGAATAAATATAATCCCACTCCTCGTTCTCCATTCTCTTAGATAGTAGTTCAGCTTGTCTTCGTCCCTCATCATTCAAAGGTATATCGACTTGTCCCTGTGCCCTGTATTCATAATTCCAATCTGTTACTCCATGTCTTATAAGTCCTATCAATGTCATACTTGTTCCTCTTTCATTTTATGTTTTTAAGGTACTGCCGATCTTTCACCTAAAGTTCCTGTATTCACGAAACTCGAAGGGGTTATCTGCTGAATCCACTTCCTCGAAAAGAATCTGCAGACCAAGGGCTGTTAGGAGCGCCGCGTAAATACGTTGTTATACACATTCAGGTCCTTCTACGTAATACTCCCACTATTTGTAGATTTAATTGTTTCAATAGCTTCTTTAGCTATTATTCGTATCCTTTCGTTTTTGTGGTTTTCATAATTATTTAATAACGATAAATATTTCTTGTTAAAGGTTAAACCTAAAGCATAAATCGCATCTGGAAGTAGTTCAGAATTAATTTCTTCTATATTGTCTGCTAAATAATCCAACGAATCCCTCGAATATTCAGTAATTAGTTGAAAAATATCTTCTTTAACTTCCTTGTTATGATCGATGAACAAATGCATCTCCAATACTATAATAATTTCATCGAAGTAAGTTAAGTTATATCCATAGTAAGGATCTAGATATCTATCTAAACAAAACAACAAGCTCCGTTTCTCAATAAAATTAGCATTATTCAAAAATTCATTAATGGCTATAGCACCACTGTTAACTATTTCTTCGTGTTGTTTCGTGTATGTCACATAACTTCCACCTGTTTCATTCATTATACACACCCTCTTAATTTAAAGATGAGAACGATCATCCATGTTTATAAAGCTAAGGTTCTGAAAATTATTATATTCACTTGCCTCAATTACATATAACGTTCTCGTATTCATGACGTTCGACATAGTCGGATGTGTCCGGCTGATTTCGCTCCCTCGTCCTCATCTCCTGCCGGACCAAGGGCCGTATGGCCAGTAGCTTGGATATTATGTTATATTATGCTTCTGGCTACTTTGATTCCGCATTTATGATATTTTCATTATTTTCATTACTTAGTCAGCTTCATATTCACTGTTATCTATCATCATTCTTGTACTTATCCATTCTTCTAATGAATCATATATTTCTGTCCTTGGCCATTTCACATCTTATTCAGCTTTTCCAGCCCAAGTCAGATGGACTTGAGCATACTTTTCAGGTTCTTCTAGTAATTGAAATAAAACTTCATCGCAGTCAATTCTTCTTGCGATAATTTTGACTTTCTTATCCTTAAGAAGGTGAAGCTTGATAACTCTTTATACAATTCACTTACATAGATATCAGTTTGTTCTTCGATCCAAGGTTTTAGAAGGTTAAATAATCTAGTCATAGTGACCTTCCTTTAGTGTGTTTATTTTTTGCTTTTGCAGAAGTTTCCTATAACGTTTCTGTATTCATGAACCCCACAGGGGTTGTCTGCAGAAATTCCTCTACGAAATCCATCTCACAGACCAAGGCCCGTTAGGAGCCGCTACTCGAATATTATGTTATACGACGAAACCTCTTCTCGAAACGTCTCTCACTATTTATTTTCTTCTGGTACATATTCGATCAAATCAGACAACTTACAATTAAACGTATCACACAACTTGAATAGTGTTTCTAATTTTGTTGTTTCTATATTCGTCTCTCTATATAACTTGTTGATTGAGTTACGACTTAAGCCTGATCTCACCATTAATTCGGTTATATCATCTATTCGATGTTCTGCCATGAGTTCTCGTATATTGCATTTGATTACGTTCATCTTTTCCCCTCCATAATTCTATCTTATCTTTCATATTAGCAATCATCAACAGAAAGCAAATTTTTAACTCTACAAAGTCAAGTATTCACCTTGTAATTAACCTCAAGGGGTTATGTAATAACTTTATAAAGTTAACTAAAGGAGGAACAACATATGATTAATACAGTAGAATCGTTAACAGAATTACTAATAAGAATACGTTTAGAATTACTCTATACTGAGCTTGTGGAATTTCATACGCAATACAATCAGCTTTCTACGGAGGCAGATCAATACTTTAAAACACTTCGTGATGCTTTACCTGATCAACTTCAACATACGGTTTTTCTTTACGAAGACGCTCAAATTTCTCTTCAATCCATCTTAGAAAGAAATATCTATATACAAGGTTTCAAAGACGCTCTACAACTCTTTTGTGAATTGCAAAGCTCTAGCATTTAGAGGATCATATGATCCTCTTTTCTATTGTTTTTGATTCTGTCGTATAACGTTCCTGTATTCACGGCCCAGCGTATGCTGGATGTCTGGTGAATGCCGGACCAAGAACGAATGTCCGATGCGTGAATATTATGTTATAGGATGTCAGCCACTTCTATGAATCTCCTACAAATCATGCTTTCTAGCCAAGTTCCATTCTAAAAAATGATTTATGTCACTTATTGCATCTATAATTGTCCCTCTATGTTCTTCGTTATTCTTCAATTCTTGTAATATCACTGGCTTTACTATTCTTTTATTAAGCTCTCCTTTGGTTCGTGCAACATGAGCTAATCCCAGTATTGCATTTGCTCTAACATGAGGATGAGAATGTTCGGCTAATTTCAAACACAGATTCTGAGCAGCCCTCCAATTGGGATGATACATTGCCACCGATAGCGATACCAAAATCAGCTCTTCAAACACCTGTCGTTCTAGTATTTCTTTAATCTCCTCTTCGTTGTACTCTCTGATTTCCTCGTATTTACGCTCCATTTAATTCTCCTAAATGTTTGTATGGACTTTGGCAGATTTCCTATAACGTTCTTGTATTCACGACGCTTGGCGAATGCCAAGTGTGTCCGGCTGAGTCCGCTTCTATGAATTCCCACTGCCGGACCAAGGGCATATGCCCGCAGCTTGAATATATTGTTATGCGATGCCCTTGTCTTCTTCGAATCTTCTATTCTAAAAATAGGGTTGCTTTCTCAATCTCGCCATGTTCATCTAAGTGTTTTAAAGTTTGTTCAATATCTTCATTATTCATCGTTCTTACAATGATTAAGTGCTGAATATTAAACCCTGGTGGGTCTAAATGAGATTGTTCAAAGTGTTTGACTAACCTCTCCGGTGTTGTAATTAGACCCCATCTCTTCATTCCGTTATTAAAGGTTAGGGTTACTTCAATTAGATCAAAATCTTCTAATCGATCATCAAACTTCCAGCTACTTAAAATGGGAACCTCGACTTCCCCCTCTGAAAAATAACATTTATCTATCCATACTCTCTTATGATGGTTTCCAATGATTCTAAATCGATCTGTTTCTTCATCCACTGCCTGATAAATTCCCCCTCTGGTAAGGGCATGTCCATACAGACCTATATGTGTACACGTTACAAGCTTAAAATCCATTTCTTCACATCCATTACTGGGCTTTAATCAGATTTACTCTGCAAGGGTTTCGCATAACGTTCCTGTATCACGACCCGACGCATGTCGGGTGTCCGGCGAATGCCGGGCCAAGGACGTATGTCCGCAGCGTGAATATTATGTTATACGCTGTCCCCTACTTCTTCGAGTCCGCTTTCTTCCGAATTATTTATTCTATGATTGTAAATACAATTTCTTTAGGCGGGTTTCGATCTTGCTTCGTATTTATTGCTCCCTTCTCTCCTGTAAAATTAATTGTAAAAATCCGTTTTTGATTTGCAGCTAATTCTAAAATTTCTTGTTTATGATTTCCTATATATCCATTCAGTTTTTCTGTTGTCAGTAAGCCATTATTAAAATCGTCTGAATAGATCCCAATCACTTTAAATTTTTGTGAGTCGTTACTGCGATTTTGAATATGGATTTCCTCGGTTATAATCACTTCATGGCTTTTGGTGATCTTGAATTCAGTATGGTAACTATCTATTTTTATATATCTTAATGGTGACTGATTTTCGTCACCTCTTACGAACCCAATGATCGCAACTGTTATTATTGCGGCTGTTAACCCTACAAGAATCTTTATAGTCTTTCTCATTTTTTGGTCCTTTATATTTGTGTCTTGGGATTGCGTATAACGTTCCTGTATTCACGACCCAGCGTATGCTGGGTGTCCGGCTCCTGCCGGACCAAGGGCGTATGCCCGCAGTGTGAATATTATGTTATAAGATGTTGGCGCCTTCTTGAATTACTCACACGTACTATAAATTAAATTCATCTTTAATTAATCTTGCGACTTCATCTGCACTTAAATTTGTATTATTGATTCTCAAATAGTTCTCTCTAGTAATTTCTCCCTCTTTAGAATTGAGTCGATGTTCTTCCATCGTTTTGATTAAGTCCATTTCAGAATATTCAATATTTCTTTTTGTTGGTTTTTGATCAAGTCTAAACGCCGTTGTATTTCGTTTTAATCGTTCTTCTATATTTGACTCTAATTCAACAAAATAAATTTCTGCCCCTTTCGATTCAAACAAGTTACATGTTTGCTTGACGAATTCCCAGTCCTTCTGAAGATCAAACCCCCAGAGGTAAGTAAAAATAAGTCCATACTGGTTGCTGCTTGCGAACGATTCAAAAAGCTCTCTTCTTACGATACTTGATAACCTCCAAGTTTCACTACCAAAACCAAAAAAGGGATGAAATAGCTCGATCGACATGTGATTGTGAAACAATTTCAATTCCGTTATTTTCGTTAATTCATGACCAACCGTCATCTTTCCAACGGCCTGTGGGCCAAATATCAATATAAACTTCATAGGTATCACCCCGGTTCTTAATATCTTGCGCCAATTTCTTATAACGTTCCTGTATCTACGAACCCGAGAGGCTTAAGGAGCGAACGCGCCGGGTCCGAAGGACTTAGCCTCGCAGGGTTGTGAGTTGAATCCACTTCTTCGCTTCTTACATCTTACGAACCAAGGGCCGAACGGCCCGCAGCGTAGATATGATGTTATAGGATGTCAGTGTCTTCTTCGAAACACTTTCACATTCAGGCACCTTTATATTACTCATAATTCCATACAAGTTGTCCCTTTTTAATCTTTGCTGCATATATTATTTGTCCGGTGTGATAATGCATTTCTCTAATCATTGCTATCATTAGATTAAGAACCGTTGTCTCATTATTTACCTGGCTATATGTAAGAGGTGGACGATTAATAAACGGTTGCGATAACAACAATTCAGGGTTTGATTTGAGGTGTTCGAGATAGAGAATGATTATATCAAATGCTTCTTTTGTCATGTTGTAAACTTGCTCTTTAGAATATTGGAGTCCACGTTCAAACTCCTTGTCTCTGTCCCTAGTATCTGGAATATCATAAAAGATTGTTTCTATTCTGGAATGAACACAACCTCGAATATGAGCAACTAAATTAGTAATACTATTACTTTCAGAGTTAGGCACCCATGTTAGATCTTCCTCTGACAATTGTCCAATCGCTTGGAGAGTCCATTTCCTCTCTGAGTTAAACTTAATCAACATACTTTCGAGTACTTCATTTGCAATTTCCATGGGCGAGCCTCCAACTAGTTATTTTGATAACCAGTATTAATAGTTACTCAATCTCTATTTATTATCGGATATTTGTTTTACACTGATTTCCTATAACATCATATATACGAACTTCGTAAATACCTCTCTTTTTAACAAATATCCGAACTACATATAATATAACCCATAATAATCCATCTGCGAAGTCACGAACACAGAAAAGCAGCCCGAGTAAACTGCCCCATATGTTAGCCTTAACTAACACGTAGGATGCAGTTCACACCTGGGCTGCTCTCTCCTCACTCAATAATAGAAGAATCTCAGATAAACTTCAGTAATCAAACTTCTCTCCCCTTGCGCTCCTTCACCTAAAACATTACTTCGCTCCACCACTCCAAACCACACGCTCGCTCATCGCTTTATGCTGTGCAATCAGGCAGAGTTCTGCCGCTTTGAATGCATGTTCTTGCGTCATGGCTGTCTCGGTGCGATCCAGACAATCGCGAATGAGTTGGCCGAAGAACGGGTAACCCACCTTGCCTTTTACATTGTAGCGGTACTCTCCTTCATGATTGACCAAGTACACCTGATCCCCCTGAGGTTCCCTTGCGATGTCGATATACTTCCGCAACTCGATATAACCGTCCGTTCCCAGAATAACGGTACGCCCATCGCCCCATGTGCCCAGACCATCCGGCGTGAACCAGTCCACTCGGAAGTAACCGGAAGCTCCGTTATCACCAATCAGCGAAGCTTCGCCGAAGTCTTCCAGTTCCGGGAACTGTGGGTGATTGAAGTTATGCACACGACTGAACCCTACCTCCGCGTCTGTACATGAGGCAAACGTCAGGAATTGTTCGATCTGGTGACTCCCGATATCACAGAGAATGCCGCCATACTGCTCATGCTTGAAGAACCAGTCGGGTCTTCCTCCGGCATTCAGGCGATGCGGGCCAGTACCCATAACTTGCACTACTTTGCCGATTGCCCCTTGTTCAATGAGCTGCCCCGCATAGATCGCACTTTCTACATGCAGTCGTTCACTGTAATACACCATGTACTTCTTGCCCGTTCGTTTCACTTCTTCTCGTGCAAGCTTTAATTGCTCCAGCGTGGTAAATGGGGCTTTGTCTGTAAAATAATCCTTGCCTGCGGCCAGAACTCTCATGCCAAGCGGCGCACGATCTGAAGTGATTGCTGCACTTGCCACCAATAACACTTCATCATCTGCAAGCACTTCGGCTTCTGATCCAGCGACTTGAGCCTGTGGAAACTGCTTCCGAAATGCCTCTACCTTCGCCGGGTCCGGATCATACACCCACTTGAGAGTAGCTCCAGCCTCCAACAATGCCCCAACCATGCCGTAGATGTGTCCATGATCCAGCGCAACAGCAGCAATAGTGAACTCACCCGGACCACATACGACCTCTTTTGTGACACTTTTTGGTGCATAAAACATTCCGTCTTTAGCCATGTCATCCCATCCTTATTATAAAATTATGATTACAATGAACTCGTCTTATATAACAGATCGTCTTCATTTAAATGTCTGACTCAAATCAGCAGGTTGACTGCCACTGAATGCCTTGTCTTTCTTCGTCGTTGATCCAGCAATGCGTTCCTGCAGATGCTCGTAGAACAGATCCTCATCGATCGGCAGATCCACCCAGTTATCCGTCCAGGTGGACAGTAACATAGCGTTCGATAATGTTAATCCGTGTATACCATCCTCACCGGGAGCAATAAGTGGTGCGCCTATACGAATGGCATCTACCCAATTGCGAATCAGACCCGGATGCCCCGTTTCCACACCTGTAATCGGAATTTCGCATTTCCAGCATTCTGGCTGTCCAAAACCTCCGGTAAACCGCTGATTGAATTCAGGCTCAGATTCCCGAAGTCGCCAGAACGTAAGTTTTCCGTCTTCGATCACGATTTTACCTCGGTCTCCGTTGACCTCAAATCGGTTCGTACCTGGTGCTTCACCAGTAGTCGTTACGAAAACACCAGTTGCTCCATTTTCATACTCCACATAAGCGGTTACATCATCTTCCACTTCAATGTTCCGATACTTGCCAAATGAACAGAAAGCACGTATTCGTACCGGCATCATGCCAATTGTCCACTGCCACAGATCCAGTTGATGCGGGTCCTGGTTAATCAGTACACCGCCACCTTCTCCTGCCCAAGTTGCACGCCAGCCGCCGGAATCATAGTAACTTTGGGATCGGTACCAGTTCGTAATAATCCAATTGGTACGGCGTACCTCGCCCAGTTCCCCCGACGCAATTAAGTCTCTTAGTTTAATGTAGAGTGGGTTGGTCCGCTGGTTATACATCATGGAAAAGACTTTACCGCTGGCTGCGGCTGCTTCATTCATCTTGCGTACCTGTTTCGTATATACACCGGCCGGCTTCTCAATCATGACATGCAAGCCATGCTGGAAAGCCTGAATGGCCTGTTCCGGATGATCATAATGCGGCGTTGCAATAATGACTGCATCAATCGTACCCGAGGCCATCATCTGCTCAGCATCCTGCCAATAGGTGACCGTTGCCGGAAGATGACTGGATACCCAGCTCTCCATCTCTCTTCTTACATCACATACGGCGACCAATTCCGCACCGGGTACTTCTCCAGCCACCAACGTTCTGGCATGTGCTGCTCCCATGTTTCCAATACCAATAACCGCTACTCGTACGATACTCATGACTGCTCCTCCTCGTCCACACGACGCTCAATTTCGGCGAAAACGTCTGCAAAATGCTGTAACATCGCCTTGGATTCCAAGGCACCACTAAAGTCCTCTATTCCATAAAATCCGTCATACCCGACGGCACGAAGATCCCGCACCATCTGTACCCAATCGACTATGCCTTCAGTCAGCGGCGTCCAGTGACATTTCCAGGCTGTATTCAGAGTCACTCCGCTGCTCTTCTCAGTCACATTAGCCTTTTGTGATTCTTTCCCTTCTGCTTCAAACCACCCGGCATTTTTTACATGTACATGAGCCAGGTAAGGACCCAGCAACTCAAGCCCCATCCGATGATTCTCATATCCTTCATGCACCATATTGCCTGGATCGTAGAGTACACCTACATGCTGCGGGTCGAGCGACTGCACAAGCCGATAGGCCAGTGATGCCGTCGGTGCAATCGTCTGATGATGCGTCTCTACAATCGCCTTGATGTTGTACTGTTTGGCCAGATCCTGTACTTCACTTAGGTAATCCACGGCTTTACGATACAACTCAGGGTAACTGGTTTTGCGATCATATCCTGGAACACCCACACGCATCATAGATGCTCCTAATCCAGCCGCAGCCTGAAACGCCTGCTCGGCGGCAGACAAATCTCCACAGTTCAGATAAGGTACAAGTGCAATGGATTTCCTGCCTTGCCCTACCGCCGCTTCACGAAAAACAGGAACCTGTTCCTCCCAGTGGCTCGGATCTACAGAACATCGATTATTTCTCCAGTAAGAAGGCTCTTCAGACATTGCATCTTCAGGAATTCCACGGAATCTCCACTCAATTCCATCAATCCCCGCTGCTGCCGCAGCCGATGCCAGTTCTTCTGCATTCAGATCAGGGGTAGCCACCGTGAATACAGACAGTTTCATCATGATCCATCTCCTTATGTAAACGTATTCATTTCATGTCGTAAAGGCATTGTATCACTCCACTGAATGTCACCATAGGGGAAAACGGCAACAGATGAATGACAGATAACGAACAGAGCACATTCCCCATTCAGAGATAACTTCCAAGAGAATGATATGATCTCAAATCAAAAAAGACATCCTTGGAACAGATTTCTATTCTGTTCAAAGATGCCTTGTACAATAATCTTTTTATCTATAAGATGAAATTTGAGGAAAAGGTTCCCTATCAGTTATCCAGTCGCCACTTCAGTAGTTGGTTCTGGCTCTTGTACTCGTCCAACTTGCAACCAGCGTATATCTCTCTAATCCCGATCAAAGAACACGTGTTCAGCCTGTATTTTCCCCTGATCTATTGTCATGATGCCAAATGAGTATTGCTTCTGAAAACGTTTATCCGTAGGCGACCCCGGATTAAATACCAGCGTGTTATCGACGGTATGCATCACCGGGATGTGTGAGTGTCCGTAGATCACAGCATCCACATGCTGGCCTGCAAAGGTATGAATTGCATTCTGCTCCGTACCCTTTGATCCCAGATGACCGTGCACAAGCCCCAGACGAAGTCCTTCCACTTCAACAATACGGGAATACCCCAGTTTTTCCGCGATTTCGGACGGGTCCGTATTACCAGCTACGCCTTCAACAGGTGCATACTCGCTAAGCAATGGGTATACGCTCCAATCCGACCAGTCACCAGCATGAAGAATGAGATCGGCACTCGGCAGTACATCAAGGAGCCTAACCGGTAATTTCTGTGATTTACGTGAACAATGCGTGTCAGAGATGACTACAATTTTCATATAACAACCCACCTTTCCTTTAAGAGGTCGTTCAAAAAGTCCGCTTTTGATTACGAAGGATGCCTAACGGCATCGCAGCATCGAATATGGAATTCAGCCGAAATAAGGATATGCTTACGAAGGTTGTTTCCTTAGGAAACATTGTAGTTGCTCACGTAGTTTCCTAAGCTCCGCTACTCCATTTCTAGCTTCATCCCATCTTCTCGGTACTGAAAACCACCCTTTTTGAACATGCACTTTAAGTCTTTATTGCAAACTACTCTGTCTGTGATGGAACAGCTTGCATCTGAGTACAGGAACGTTCCATATCTTCAAGTGTAATGGATGCAAAGAACTGCTCCACCTTCGCCTCGGCAACCTGATACAGATTGGTCAGCAAGCTGTCTATATGCAAGCCCACTTCACAATCCGGGTTACAATTGCCGTGAATCGGGAACAATGGACCTTCGTCCTTGGCAGCCTGATAGATCATATCTAATGTGATTTCACTTGATGGCTTAGCTAAATAGAAGCCTCTTGTTCCAGGAGAGGAGTTCACTAGTCCCGCCTTTTTCAGCCCGCCCAGAATACGTCTGACGACGACAGGGTTGGTATTCACGCTACCTGCAATATGTGCAGACGTGATTCGTTCAGGCGCGCTGAGTGACAATAACAACAAACAATGCACACTGACCGAAAAATGAGTACTCATGATTAACCACCTTTATTTAATATAATCCAGGACATGCTGACCTTATTCAGAGAACAGATCCTTTTCGGGACGTGCTCTGATCTTGAGCTGTCGCACACTGTATTCTAGTTGTTTTACAATATCATCCAGTTGTTTGCGATCAATCTTGGTCGGATCTTCCACCGGTTTCGCCGACGACTTGAGATCACGGATCGTTAACTGCTGTTCTTGCCATTTGTCCATCAGATCTGCAATATTGGCATAGAAACGTTCGTAATCTTTGATGACCAGATCAAGATAAGCATCTACCTCATCCGGATCATAACCACGAAGTTTATAATTAAATTGTTTTTCATGTATCGATAACGCATCTAGCTGCACTCCCAATTGTTTAAACAATTGTCTCTGTTTATCCAATCTTCGTTTCATATGTTCATCCATATTGACAACCTCCATTATAAGCCAAGCCGTGTTTCTATTTCCTGTGAATAACATACGGCATTTTCTCTCTCTATTTTTTATAACACATAATCCGTCAGATATAAAACGATACAGCCCTATTCCTCGCGAAAATGATTGCTTTTCATCCAATTCGGGTAAAGACTCACTACACCCCACAACGGGAAAGGAGCATGTCCTTATGAGTACATTAACTAAAGATCAACATCAAATACTGAAAAACGCCCTTTTGGAGCAACGTGAAAACTTGCAGCGTCATTTTGAATCCAGCATGGAAGACGGTGCTCCAGTCGAGTCGCTGAAAGATTCAACCGGTGAGCTGTCCTCCTACGATAATCATCCGGCAGATGCCGGTACAGAAACATTTGAACGCAGCCGTGATCTGGCGATTGACGATACATTAACAGACGAATTCAATCAAGTGAACGACGCATTGGAACGTATGGAGCAAGGTACATATGGAACCTGTGTAACGTGCGGCGAAGATATTCCCTTCGAACGACTTGAGGCTATCCCCTACACCGCTTACTGTATTGACGACACGCCTAATAGGGAGATCAGCAACGATCGGCCTGTTGAAGAAGAAGTAATGACCATGCCTCCGAGTGGTGCTGGAGAAGGAAGACAGCAGCGGGCCGGCAAGTTCGACAACGCAGATGCCTGGGAAGCGGTCGAAGAATATGGCACATCTAATTCCCCCGCAACCGCAGCCAAACGTGACGTGAAGGGCTACGATGAGAACATGTAACTTCGTTATGAACTGAAACGGTAAGCGTCAAAATTGAATTGGATTTCATAGGCTGCTCCACCATTAGCCTTCCTTATCACGCATTAAAAAGCCGCCATTGGGCGGCTTTTTCTAGTTTTCTCCATAGCAGTCTCTCACGTTTGCGGTTACTTGCTTCCAGCGATAAGGCTGAACCCATGTATTCCATCCGTTTATTCTTCCGACTCACTACCAGATGATGCAGATTCCTGTCGCTTAGACACAGATCGAGACTTTTTCGTAGTTGCTTTGTCCTTATCAGACGTAGCTTTCTTTTTCTCTTTTGCATTAGTCTTAGAAGCAGGTATTTTCACTATAGGTTTGGAGAGAGCAGAGAATAACTGAAAAACCTCATGTTCCCCTTGCCGATTCTCTTTTGTTGTATAGGGTTCACAGAGTTTTATGATGTTTTTATACAACTGCTCTACTTCCTCACGTGTTGCATACAGCGTGATGTCCGAGAGAAACATCCGATCTTCATTTTCCGCCTGATACATGAATCGCTGACGACTTTGTTCAAACATCTCATTTAATAATTTGAGCGTCTCGGACCGAAACACCTGTTTCAATGGAGAGTTTTCCTTGTCTTCATCTTCGTGACGGAGATGGATCTCTCCGGTAAACGGTTCGTAGTATTTTGCGATAATCCCATTAATTTCACGCGTGGAAACAATCGTCAGTAGACCGATTTTCTCCAGCTTTTTTACATGATAGTGAACTTTGGCTGGCACCTCACCCATCTGGTCGGCGATCTCTTTGACCGTGGATGGTCTGCCCTGCTTGTTAAACATATTCATAATCTGTATCCGATACGGATCGGAGTAAATTTTAATTTCTTCAATTGTTGAAAGAACCTTGTGCTCCATCCCTGTATCCTCATTTCCGGGGTACCTGTTGTCCATCGATGTCTCTATTATACCGCTGCGTCAGGACTTCGGTCAAAACGAGCCGGAAATGACTTGATACAGAAAATCGGCTAATGATCACTTCTGAATATCTTCACAGAGCACTTCGAAAACTTTTGCTAAATAACAGCATACCTGCTGACATGGCCAGCATAACACCAAAAACGATAAACAGAACCGGCATGGTCAGCCAATCTGCAAGTGCTCCCGAAACCAGACTCCCAAGTGGTGCAACACTCAAGACAAGCATAGTCTGAAGGGCATACACTCTGCCCAGCATCTCCGAAGGGGTAACTTCCATAAGATAGGTACCAAGCGGTGTTGTAGCCAGCGGAATCCCCATACCCATCAGTAGACAAAAGGCCGCTGCAACCGGCAGTTGGAAGGAAGTCATATAAGCGGGTAATGCCGTCATCGCATAACTGAGACCCAACATGACAATACCACTGATGACCAGCACACTTTTACGATATTTCGCTCCCCTTTGTGTCAACCATACACCGCTAAGTAACATGCCTCCCACCATCAGCCCACTGAGCAGACTCAATCCCCCAGCGCCAGCATGCAGCGTTTCAATGACATAGGGTGTACGGAGAACATTAAACGGCATCAGGCAGAAATTAATGAAGGCAAACAGGATAGAGACAATTAACAATAAGGAATGTTTACGAAGAAAATGAAAAGCTTCTGCCATTTCGGAGAATATACTACTTTTTTCGGATGGAAGAGAATCTATTTCAATCGATGTCCTACTATCATTGTTAGCAGATGTTGAGGTTTCAGGATAGCCGACTCGGCTCATAATTAAAGCACTTAGCGCAAACAATCCAGCATCAATCAGGATCGTCCAGGCAATGCCTATTGTAGCAATAAGGGCACCCGCCACTGCAAGTCCTGCGAGTTCGGCCACTCTGGTTGCGGAAGAGGACATGGCATTACCCGAAAGTAGCATCGATTGGGGAAGCAATCGGGGGACACTGGACACTTCCGCAGGAGTAGTGAAGCATTCCAGCAAAGAATTCAGAATTGTAATGACAAACAGATGCCAGACTTCAAGTTGACCCAATCCAAACAGCAGAGCTGTAATCCCCACAAACAACCCGCGGCCAGTATTCGTAATCACAATCACTTTTTTGGGAGACATGCGATCAACCAAAGCCCCGGCGAACAGACCCAGGAGGATATTGGGCAAAAAATTCACCGCCAGCAACGTGCCCATCAGCACTTTCGAACCGGTCAGAATGTACACCATCCAACTGTAAGCAATCGAATCAATCGAATCACCAAATCGGGATACAACTTTACTAAGCATAAATTGCATGTACGGTCTGATTCGTATTAACTCACCCATACCTTGCTTGCCAACTGCTGTGTTATCGTTCATGACTTTCCACTCCCTAACGTTAAAATATTTTTCATGTTAATTTTATTTTAACGTAAGTTATGCAGAAATCAATACCTTCGTGAAAATAATTTTAACGATAAGTAAGTAAAGTAAACTCTCGCTCTACTTTCAAATGTTCGTAATCAACACAAAGACTTTTTGAACAACCTTTTTAACAACCTCCTATAACACAAAAAAAACAGACCACATGTGGTCTGCTCGGCTGGACGGATTATATTTGAACTGCCTTTATTTGCTGCCTACTTCTCAACACGCAATTGAAATCCAGCCTGTTCAGCCTGTGCCTCTAACATCAAATCACGTACCCGGCCTGCTTCATTCCCCAGTCGTTCTTCGCTAATTCGGTAGTTGGTCCATCTTAGCTCTAGTGGAAGTTCAACCGTACCCGTCAGGCAATCCCATAGAGCGTCGAGATTACCCCCATAAAAATCCGGCAGTTTCAGCTTCTCCTTTAATTGCTGATGAAGTTCAGCGCTACTAGCAAAGTCTTCTCCATCCAGAATCACGGTGTTCATGACTTCTCCTTCCTCTATTTCATGCGTGTAAATGATGCATAGTGATCTGTTGTTTTGTAGATGAGTCCATCATTGGAATACACAATCCGATCCGAATTACGGAAGCCGGAAGTATAGTTAATATCTGCTTCGCGCCATGTACGTCCACTTGCTAAAGGCAGAAGCCCCTCCCGATTGCCAAATACGTCTCCGCCGATGCTTTTCCCAGGAGCCACTACAGCCAAGTTTCCTTGTGAAGCTACCCAGCCGAGTCCTGTTGCTTGTGATTTGGTAATAAAGTTACATGGCAACGTTCCGTTTGCACTCAAATAGTTTGCTACACCCGTAAACGTATTGATGATGGTACATGTTGCAGCAGACGCCTTCTGCTGTCCGACTGGAGTGAACTGTGAACCTGTGAGGAAAACAAACGTTAACAACAATGCCAGTAATGCGGTGGATATCAACTTTTTCATAATCCGGCCTCCCGATCCTTCAAAGTAGATGAACGTTGTCACGATATGCATCCTGCAAGCTGAAACTCTCTCTAGTTGTGCGTTCTGCTAGATTATAGTAAACAAGTCATCTCATGACTATTTATATCACATCAATTTGGTAGAAATATCAAATTCAGACGTTTAAATTGTAAAATATTATAATTGTAACATTTTAAGACAGAAAAAAAAGACTCTCATCCCTGAAGATGGAGTCTGCATTTACTAGTATGTGTAAACTGACTTGACTTAATCTAATCGATCAGCTGCACACGTTGACGAGTTCGAGCCGATTCCAGGCATGCATCAATCACGCGCATGTTTTGAATGGTATTTTCCGGACTGAAAGGTAGAGCTGCTCCATCAAGCACAGCCGTTGCAAATGTCTCTACTTGAAGCACATAGGAATTCGACACCGATACACGCTCCTCACGGCTGACCGAATCCGTGTGCACAATAATCTGAGGTGGAATATCACTGTTCTCCCAGCCAAACACTTTTGGCAGTTCAATCCGCCCTTCCGTCCCGAGAATCTCCATCTCCGCTCGACCTGAAGCCCACATGCCACAGTCAAAAGTTAAGGCTACCGAATTCGGAAATTCGACCAGTCCCGACGCCATCATATCCACTCCATCATGCTCGTCCGAGAATAAAGCGTGTACGGTCACCGCTTCCGGTTCCTGTCCCAGATACATCCGGGCTGCCGAGATCGGATACACGCCAAGATCGAATAATGATCCGCCGCCCATCTCTCTTTTGAACCTTACATTTTCCTTGTCATCAGCGGTATTACAGGTAAAGTTACCATGGATGGCTCTGACGATGCCAATCTCTCCACTAGCTATAATCTCTTGCACACGTCTGTGCTTGGGATGATATCGATACATAATTGCTTCTGCAAAAAGAACACCATGCTGCTCACAGGCCTCAATCATTTCTGCTGATTCATCTGCATTCAGGGCAGCTGGTTTCTCACACAACACGTGTTTGCCAGCTTGTGCCGCTTTGATGGTCCATTCTTTGTGCATATGGTTAGGCAAAGGAATATAGACGGCTTCAATGTCCGGATCAGCGATGAGCTCTTCATAACTGCCATACGATCTGGCAATGCCCAGTTCTTCGGCAAGGGTTTCCGCCTTTTCTTTGCTGCGGCTGGCAATCGCCAACACCTCACCACGTTCAGACTGCTGGATTGCCGGAATGATTGCATTTTTGGCAATGGTTGACGTACCGAGTACCCCCCACTGTAACTGTCTGTTCATGCTCATCTTCCTTTCATACCGTAATTGTCCTCTTCTGCCTTGTGTAACATGCCGAGACAACGATCCAGGTCCATTTTGACCTGTTTCTTGTATAACTCAGCTTTTTCCGCACCATCATCCGTGAAATGATATAAAACGATTTCCTGAAAATCGACCTTTGGATCGTTACCCTTCAGCTTCTTCGTGCGATAAAATACACCCTGTTGTACCAATTCATGTAATGCCCGATATACCTCGCTCTGGGGTGGTACGTAACCGTAGTCTTTGAATTCCTGCTTCATCGCCTCCAGCATCTCGTAACCATACCCCCTGTGCTGTTCAACCATCGTAATCAGATACAGCTTGATAAATGCCCGCTGTGCAATCATAAAAGCCACGTTCATTCCCCTCCTGTCAGAACCTATATATCTAGTATTATAAAACTTATGTTCGGGTTCTGCCATCTTTCTCCGCTTTGTCTGCCTTTTATCCATCTTCAAAGAGGGCGAGCAAGAAATCGTGTGAATACGCGTTAGCCTGGGGGAAGCACGGAAAAAGGTTTTCTGTTGTGAATTTTTCATGTAATGAAATTTTAATTTTTATTCAAAATAATCAATTTCATAATACCTTTAGCTGCTTCAATCAAGGCTGGATATAGATCGAAACGGTTCAATTTGTCTATATCCAGTTACAGAAATCCATTTTTAGTGAGTTATGAAATTGATTCAAAAGTTGTTTATTTCAGGGCTCTGGGAGTCGTGAGATCGAATTTTAATAATAAGAAAGACTGTGCACAAGCTGTAAAAGCTGTACTACCTGTGCTCCTGTATCTTGTGTTCGTTTACTCTCGTACTCCCGTACACTTCTGTGCGGCTGTTGTGATCTATTATGAATTTTTCATATGTTGATGGATTCATTTATCGCGAACAGACTTCGGTACGATTCCCACAACCCATTTGCCCCAGCTTATACGCGAGATGAGCCACGTCAGCACACAGGATAATGTAAGAGCGACCAACCAGGTAATGATCATCCGAACGACAGGGTTCAAGCCCATAGCAACGTAAAACAACTCATCCGGAATGTAGCTGTACCGCAGCATCAACATATGCATCAGATAACCGCCATACGATACACCACCAATCCATCCCAGCAGTCGTGTAGCCCAGAGGTTATGAAGTTTTCCGGCCAGCTGGTACATGACCATAATAGAGGCTATCAGAAAGAGTGCCATATCCGGGCGGATCAGGCTGACCGTATAGAACGTAATTTTGATTCCCTCCGGCTTCTGAAACTCCAGCATTAATAAATAAGTAAACCGCAGACCCAGAACAATAAACACTGTCCAGTATATCCAGCGCAATCGATGAATCCATTCATTCCAATGCTGGACGGATAACCCCGCTGCTGCACCAAGCAAAAAATAAATAAAGAAATAGAGGAAATTGCGGTCTGCATACGTTGTAAAAGCATCTGTCAGCACCGGGATATTCAGCCATTCCATGAACTTGGCGATGTTTCTTAATTGATCCGCAAGTACAAGATACACTACACCAGAAATCAATAATGCGATCATACGCCCTTTGGCCTCATATCGGTTATATACATAACGAATTGCACGCAAGAAGAGCGGAAATAACAGATAAAACTGGAGCAGCATAATAATGTACCAAAAGTGTGAAGTCGTTTTGCCAGTAATCAACTTCAAGCCTAGGTCCGGGATGTCATTCCATCCAAATCCGGTCCAGCCGCGCGGTGCAAGTGTAAAATAAATGAGTGACCAGATCAGATAAGGCACGATGACGTCGTTTACTCTTTTTCTCATGAACTGGCCATAATGCAGCTTGTCTCCCGTGTTATAAAACAGCACCATACCTGTTATGAATATGAATAAAGGAACTGCAAATTTGGAGAGCATCAGCAGTATCGCCAGTAACACACCATCCTCAAGTCTCGTCTCCGGGACCAAAGAGTAATGTGCGATGGAATGCTGAAGAACCACCGCTGCAAAGGCAATCCCCCTTAAGCTCTCTATTTCTGTAATTCGTTCTTTGCGAGGCATACATTCAGCCATCCTTTCTTGGTTTTGCGATAAAAACAAAGTACAATGAAGCCGTAGATTTAATGAACGGAGTTGATTAACATTTCTTTAATAGACAAAGACGTAACCACTACCGATTCCAAGTATGTCCAGCAACATCTGGCTAACGAGCGAACTTTTCTGGCCTGGGTACGCACCGGTATTGCCATGGCGGGCATCGGCTTTCTTGCTGCCGGATTTGGTTTCAATTCGTCGGCGTATGATCGGCTTGCACATATTGCGGCGATTATTACGGGTATAACTTCTCTGATTGGCGGCATATCCATCATTGTGTATTCGGCAACAGCGTATCATCGGAAGCGTACACAAATCAATGAACAGAAGTTTCAGGCATCGACCGGATTGATCCGGTTTCTTACCATGATGCTACTGGTGATTGGACTCGCTTTGGCTGTACTGTTATATGTATTGTTATTCCCTGCTTGACTGGGTAAAAACACCATCTGCCATTATTGACACGCACCCATATGCAACACAGGGACAAAAGCCGGCTTCCCTTAAGGAAACCGGCTAATGACCATCTGGTGGATCATATATGTCATTCCATTTTGCAGATAATAAGTCATTGGGTTTTATTTCATATCGATTAAATTAGCGGCAAGATTACAGGAATGTATTGTTACCGAATCGCGCTGCCTTGTTTTGGGCTTCCAATCTGTGTTCTTCCATATCCAGATCCGGACGTTCAGCAGGTACATCTGAACCATGAACTTGCGCTCTGTCCCGATTAAGTTGGCTGTTGCTGCTAAACACATCGTACACATCGGTGTCCCGATCGGTGGAATCTACGAGTAACAGAATTTTGCCATTCTGTACATACTCCTCATACTGTTTAGCATCCTCTTCCGGAATACCGAGACCGACCAGACCACCCACCAATCCGCCAGCTCCTGCACCCACGGCTGCACCGGTAAATGCTGCTGCGATAGGGCCTGCGGCCAGAATCGGTCCTATGCCGGGTATGGCCAGTGCACCGATACCTGCAAGCAGACCAGCCACGCCACCAAGTACACCACCTGTTGCTGCACCAGCAGCCACACCTTCAGGGGCTTTTGTACCTGTCTCTTCCCGAATTGCCTTCAGTTCATCCCGATCTTGTGTAACAACGGAGATTTCGTCTGAAGTGAATCCTTGTGCTTTCAAACCCTCGATAGCCTGCGATGCTTCACGTTCTGTATTAAACACACCTACGATTTTCTTCTGCATAGTGAATCCCTCCTCATATTATTGAGTGGTTCGCTATGTTATTACCCGCCTAAGTTTCTTTTAAACGTTTGCAAGTCAATATACTATGTGTTGATAGTAAAAAATTGCTGAGATTCATTCCTTTTTAATCCTCATCAGGTTGTGCATTCAAACTCAGGCATGTGATACGTTGTCAGGCATACTCTTACGCGGAAGGACGTCGGCGTCCAGATCATCTTAAAGTACAGGCTGGATGATCCTGGCGAATTGTCCAGACAATTTTCTAAGGAACCGAGGACGTCTTATTTAGCCTTCAGGTCTTCATTTAAGTTTGTAAGGAACATAAGACACGTTATTTACCAAAATTACCTGACAAACCCGTTGTAAACAGCTGGTTATTCAGATATAAGGTGTTTCAGATTCCTTAGATTACTACGGGCGCTTCAAATCGCTGAATAAGACGTCACAGGTTCGTTAGCGCTCCGCTCCATGGTTCTGCTCCATGTTCAGCTCCAGGCACATGCAGTTACACTTCGGCTTCGGCAGGTTTGAAGATACGCTCTGGGGTGTGCCTTCAACCTCTAAAAAAAGATTTTTCCAAATTCTCGTTCCATGCCGGAAGTTTTCAGCAGGCGTGCAAGGGCACGTCAAGGGAAAGTAACGCAGCATGGAGCGAAAAGGCAAAGTGACGTAACATGGGTCGAAAAGATAGTAAAAGATGCACGTTAGCGAGTTTTGAGACACGTCCTAGTTAAAGGTGATTCTTTAAGGCAGAGAATGATTCGATCAGCTACATAACCGACTGTTGTTCAGCAGAGCCTAACCCTGATAACGCGCCCTTTGGGAACCAAATCGTTGATATTTGAAAAACGAAATTATTCATCTATTTCCCCCGTGGTTTAGCCCGATTTGTGGCGACCGCTTCAAGTGGATTATCCGGCCAGTAATGCTTCGGATAACGACCTTTCAGATCTTTTTTGACGTCAAAGTACGTCTCTCGCCAGAAATTGGCCAAGTCTCGTGTGACCTGTACAGGTCGCTGAGCCGGTGATAATAGGTGGATGGTCAACGGGACTCGCCCACCCGCTATACGCGGTGTCTCCTGTTGTCCAAACATCTCCTGTAATCTTACCGCCAGAGCAGGGGCCTCTGGACGACTGTAGTCCACAGGAATACGTGAACCACTGGGCACCTGTATATGCGTCGGAGCTTCATCGTCCAGTTGTTGTCGTTGCGTCCAGCTCAGTCCACCCAGTAATACATCCTGCATCGACAATCTCTTCAGGTCGGCTGCCGATCGCATGCCTGTCAGATAAGGGGTAAGATGTTCTGCCAACTCTTCGGTCAGATCATCTTCGATCAGGTCGGGCCACTCAGGTAGATGGAGATGCAGGAAACGTAGCCTGCCCGCAAGTTGTCTGGATGTTTTTGTCCAAGGCAGACAATCCAGCCCTTCCATTCGTATTCCGGTTAACAGTGCTTCCAGCACCTGATCTTCAGGCGGCTGTGCAATACTGCTCTCTTTAATCACAAGGGCTCCAATACGAAGTCTCTTATGTGCCCGCACGCTGCGGGTATTGGAATCCCATGCCACTTGTACTTCATTGTGCAGCAAGTGCTGACCTTCCTGCAACAATGTCTGCTCCTGCAACGGCGCAGCCAGCAGGATGCGCGCATCTGCGCCCTGGTCGTCTGCCTCGGCTGCGACCAGATACGCTGAACGGCTCAGCGATTCTGTCGCTGCGAGCCGTACGCCGCGGCCGCTGCTCAGCAGATAGCGGCCGTCCTCCCGGCGTTGCCCGATCCGGTCCGGATAGGCGAAGGACAGCAGCAATCCGCAGCTGTCCTCATCCGGCCTTACCGGATCGGCCGCCGGGCCGAGCGCCGAGCGTAGCTGGCGGCTCTCCTGGAGCATGCGCCGCACGGCCGCGCCGTCTGCGACAGCTGCTGCCGCTTGCGGCATGCCGCTGCTGTCCGCGGTCAGCAGCGCCTCTACGCGCGGGCGGAGGTCCGTGCCCGCGCCTGCACTGGCACTGCTGCGGAGGCCCGCAGGCTCCTGCAGCAGTGCCGCCAGCATGCTGGCGTAGCTGGCCAGCCCAAGCTCCGCCGCGCGGAGCAGCATGCTGGCCAGTCGCGGATGCACGCCAAGCGTGTTCATCCGCCGCCCGAAGGGCGTGATGCGGCCTGCGTCGTCTAGGCCGCCCAGCTGGCGCAGCAGCGCCTGTGCCTGGCCGTAGGCGGCGTCAGGCGGAGTGTCCAGCCATTGCAGCTCTGCTGGGGACTGGACACCCCAGACGGCAAGCTCCAGCGCCAGCGGCGCAAGATCCGCGGAGGTGATCTCCGGGCGAGCTGCCTCAGGCAGCCCCCCATGAACCTCTTCGCTCCATAGCCGGTAACACACCCCCGGGGCAATTCGCCCCGCACGACCCCGCCGTTGGTCGGCTGACGCCTTGGACACTGGCAGGGTAACAAGCCGGCTCATGCCCGTGCGCGGCGAGAATGCCGATGCTCGGCTCAGCCCCGCATCCACCACAATCTTAACTCCAGCGAGTGTGAGACTCGATTCCGCAATGGAGGTGGACAACACAACTTTGCGTGAGCCCTCAGCCGCCGGGCGTATGGCCTCATCCTGTTGTTCCACCGGCATACTGCCATACAGGGAATGAACTTTCACATGCGCAGGAAGAGAACTGTTTAATAACTCTCGCTCTGTACGGTGTATCTCTCTTGCGCCAGGAAGGAAAACAAGCACGTCCCCCTCCTGTTCGGCTAATGCCCTCGTCACCGTCTGAGCCGTGAATTGTTCCAGCGGCATGGCTGCTGGTCTCGGCACATATCGTGTTTCCACCGGAAACGTGCGACCCGGACAATGTATTGATCCTGTACCTTCGCCAAGCAATGCACAGACAGGAACAGGATCAAGGGTAGCCGACATCACCAGCAATTTCAGATCTGGACGTAACATCGCTCGGGATTCCAATGCCAGAGCCAAGCCCAAATCCCCGTGTAGGTGACGCTCATGGAATTCATCAAATATAATCATCGCCGTATCCTCAAGACCCGGATCCTGCTGCAACATCCGGGTCAATACCCCTTCCGTCACAACTTCAATACGCGTCGCCTGACTCACCCTGGTATCCATGCGTACACGATATCCTACTGTCTGACCCGCTTTTTCCCCTAGTGTAGCCGCCAGTCTCGATGCAGCCGAACGCGCAGCCAGCCTTCGGGGTTCCAGCATTATGATTTTCCGTCCCGCAACCCACGGCTCCTCCAGCAAAGCCAGCGGTACAACAGTCGTTTTTCCCGCTCCTGGCTCTGCAATTAACACACCTGTATCTTGATCCCGAAATAACTGTCTTAACTGAGGAATAATCTCTTGTATCGGTAAATCTATATGCATATGATCGCTCCTAATGAATGTACCCTACTGCTCTTCAGTATCTCTATTCGAATGTTAGCATTATAACAAAAAAAGCCGTTCCAGAGGAACGACTATCGCAGACACACCCTAAGACACGCCTAAGCAAAAATGAAATTTATCCGGAGTGCTCACTTAGCTGAGCAATGATTCGGCACCATCAATAACGATCTCTGCTCCGGTAATATGTCTGGATTCGGAAGATGCGAGGAAACTTACCAGATCGGCAACATGTTCCGGCTGACCCGGCCCGTCCGCAAGTGGCTGCTGTCCTTCCGGGAACTCCATCGGAATAATGATCTGTTGCAGATCATCCGTTTTGACCGTACTTTGATCGATATTTGTCGCAATCGCTCCTGGGCAGATCACGTTTACACGTATCTTGAACTTCGCCAACTCCAGCGCAGCCATCTTCGCAAAAGCAACCTGCCCTGCCTTGGACGTGCTGTACGCCGACATGCCAAAGCTTGAGAAGCGTTGATTGCCGTTGATGGAACTCGTAATGATAATACTGCCGCCACCCCGTTTTTTCACGTGAGGCAATGCATATTTAATGGTGAAAAATGTACCATTCAGGTTGGTTGTAATAATCTGTTGCCAATCTTCAACCTGAATCTCCTCAATGGGTGCCGATACACCGTTAATGCCCGCATTGGCAAAAACAATATCCAAACCGCCGAATAACTCAACCGTTTCCAGCACAGCCTTTTCCACACGTGCCGGGTCGGAAATGTCTACATCAAATGCTCTTGCCGCACCAGGGTGCAGCGCATTAATCTCTGCTTCCGTTTCTGAGATCCGATCATTCACCAGATCAAACAATGCAACATGTGCACCCTCTTTAGCCAGCTTAACCGCAGTGGCCTTCCCGATACCGGAGCCTGCTCCGGTAATAATCGCAACCTTGCCTTGAAACCGTGACTTGCCATTATGTTGTGTCATCATCCATTCCACTCCTTTGATTAGCAATTATGTAAGAATGTACGCTCAAGCTCATCGTTAAAGAGGTTGTTCAAAAAGTCCGCTTTTGATTACGAAAGGTGCCTAACGGCACCATCAGCATCGAATATGGAATTCAGCCGAAATGTCCGTTGCTCACGTAGCTCTATCTACGCTCCGCTACTCCATTTCTAGCTTTATCCCATCTTCTTGGTACTGAAAACCGACCTTTTTGAACACGCACTTAAAATCAATTCTTCACAAGATTACCCAAAAAGAGTGTCTTTTAAATCAACACCAGCAAGTTTTTTCACCGTTGATCTACACCAACGTCACAGCAATATCAGGATCGGTCCACAACTTTGTAACCGGCACTCACCATTCCAGCTCAATGAAAGCGGCATCATCTTCAAGACCGCCGGTATGTGTGGCATCCAGCAGTACCTGAATGTGTTCATCCGGGACATAGGCTTGAATGGCATCCAGATCATTTAATCCATCCGTATATAACTGAAGACGTAGTGAATCTCCTGCGGATCCTTTCATCTCGTAGATGTGCGGCTTACCACCAACAGGTCCTTCAAGTGTAGACCAACGCTCATTTGTCTTGCAGTGAGTCTGAAATAATTCAGACTGTTCCTGGCCATTACGCCACAGACGAATGCGCGAATCTCCTTGCCACGCAAGCCACACCCGACTTTTGCGACCGCCTCCCGTAAGCTCAATCCGTCCACATACATACATGGCTTGACTGCCCCGACTTCGCTTTTCCATCAACACTTCACGCAGCAGCAAAGGGGAACTTTCCAGTGGCTGTAATTTCTCCAGTTGCTCGGATGCCGGAAGGGTCAGGTCATGAAGAAGACGCTCCACGGCATCCTCCGTCGGATTCTGCGTCGTTTCCAACCAATCCAGCAAAGCATTCCCCAGAAAACGCGCTGCAAAATCGCCCAGGTAACTCATGCCTACGCCATCACACAATACAAAATTGCAGACATTTCCTTTCATACGTACCGCAGCAAAGTCCTGTCCGGTATCTCCCTGATGTACCGTCTCAGCCGCTCTGCCATAACCATATCTGCACTTAATTGTGCCCTGATAGCGGGTTAGTGGCTGTTCTCCCGTCTGTACACTCACATAGCGAAAGTTGCCATGCCGTTGCTCGGCATGGCCCCCCTTATCTCCAGCAGACAATGTTGCCAAACGCATCGCTCTCATGATTCCCCTCCTATCTCACAGGCGTAGCAGCGGACATCTGGAACCCGATTGATACCAATTCTGCACATGTACCTGGCAGCATCATGAGTGCACCGGGTGCCAGCAGATAATCAGCTTCAACAAGCATTTCCCGATAACTTTCGGGCAGGACGGATGACATATTCCGCAGCTTCTCTCCATGCTCATCCTGTAGATTCGTTTCCGAAGAGATTCCCTTCCATCTTCTAGGTTCAGCAATTGGCCCTTCCAGCAGATGATCCGATATAAAAATATTCTCTACCAGCACATTGCCATCAGGTACACTCATGCCCATGATTCTTTTCGCAATGGGCTCGGGATCTTCACCTGTGGCTACCCCATCGGTCATATGGCACACAAGTGGCGCAGGACAATCCTGCATATTCGGAATTTCGGCCTGCAGAATCTTTTCAGCCTGCAAGAAAGCCTTCGCAGAATCCGAAAACCGTTTCGGTGTCAAGTCAGGCAGAGAACCAACTGCAGCGATCTCGTCAATTCCTTTGATACCGTTTAACAAGTCATATACATCATCGCTGTATGCCAATATGGCTATACGATAGCGAGGTGTCAGACGATTACCCTTGGTAGAGCGAAATACCATTTGGCGGATCGCAAGAGATAAGGCATCATAGACAACGTCAATCCGTCGACGATTTTCCAGAACCATATTCATGGAGGCGCTAATATCAATTAAATATATGATAAGTGCAGGTGTACGCTGTGATGCTTGAATCGTGTAGTTCATCTAGGGTGAGTCACCTCCGTCATTCATTCAAGTGTTATTTTATAAGTTGGGCAACGTATAACTGGTGTTGCTCAGGAATTTGTTAATGGCACTCATTCGAGCGGCCACTTTACCGACCCCTTTGAAATAAGCAGCATCGGTATTATATAGATTTTTGAAATCACGGGCATACGATTCCGCATTTTCAATTTTTCTGCCTTTTTGCGCGTTATACGTCTTATTGTAATGAGCAATCAGCGTGACCACATTCTGGGCACGTTTTTTCTTCAGAGCTGCTTTCTGAGCAATCTCCTGTTGACGTTTAACTTCAGCTGCCGCTTTACGCTCCGCTTCCTGTTTTGCAAGCTTGGCATCATTCTCTTTTTTCCAGACCAGATAAGCTTCATATTTTGCCTGTTTATCGTACTTCTCTTGCTGCGCTCTCTTGGCAGCTTCTTTTTTCTGCTGTTCCTGCTTCACCAAATAGGCCTCATATTTAGCCTGTTTGTCGTACCTGGCCTGTAACGCCTTGCGTTCTTCTTCTTTTTTCTTTGCTTCCGCTTCCTTCTGCTTGGCTTCAGCAAGCTTTTTCTTTTCCTCTGCGTCCAGTTTTGCAGCCTCTGCGGCCTTTTGCTTCTCCTGCTCTTCCTGCTGTTTGAGCGCAGCTGCCTTTGCAGCTTCAGCCTCTTCCGCAGCTTTGATATCTGCCAGTCGTGTGGCTTCCTGCTGTTCTTTCTGCTTCACCTCTGCCTGATCGGCGAGTATTTTGACCGTTGGCACGCCACCTGCCAGCAATACAATAAGCACAGCGGAGGAAATCATGAACTTTTTGGATCTGTAGAATGGCACAGGTACAGGTTTGTCTGTGTCTTCTTTTGGATTAAGCTTGGCATCCAGTTCCTTAATTGCAGCCTCAACTTCCATCTGCATCGCGCTGTTATGAGGAATAAAATGATAAAGCGAGCGGTACACTTCCAGTGCTGCAGCCGGTTTATTTTCATCCTCCAGGGCTCTTGCTTGCAGGAACAGACGGTTCACAACCGCTTCCTGATCGGGAGAGTGCGGCGTTTGAGAAATGTTCCCATCTTGCGTATTCACTGGCTCACTTACTGGTTCTGAGCTCTTTGTCAGATTCTCGTCAGCTTCGGACGAATTGGCAGCTTCTTCTTCCGATGTCGCAGCAGCAACCGCATTGGCCTGATCCACATCTACCGCAGCCAATGCAACATACCACTCGCCAAACGTCGGACAGCTGCTCAGATCGTGACTTTCCCAAGCTCGAATGAACAGATCGGACAGTTTGGAACCCCAACGTTTCTCCAGGGACTCCCGCATCGCATAATATCGTTCACTCACCGTTTGCATTTCATGTTGGTCAAAATAACTTTCGCCCCACGCTTTCTCTACAATCACAGGGTCGGACCAACTTAACATTTCAGCAATGATAACAGCTCCGGCAAATCGGTCAGCATATGAACTCCACAAACCGCTGTGCACTGTTCGATGGGCTGCATAACCGGGCGACCCGGCAAGCAGGGCATCCGGACGATCCATCTTGGAACCGTACATCTGCTCGACATCCACAAGTTCTACCGCAGACGTCTTCCTGAGGTTCTCCACTTCGGAAAAAAACGGAATCATTACATTGGGAGCGGACATATCACAATGAGCCAGTCCACGTTGTTCCATAGCCGAACCCGTTCCAGCAAGCGCTCTGGCCAGCTTCAGGCTTTCCTCAGCCGTCAACTGTCTCTGATCACTAATCACATCGAACCAGGTCTGACCTTGCACCCATGGCATCAACACCGCATATAACAGATCGGGATGTTTTCCAATGAGCGCTCCGTTTCTTTCCGGAGTGAGCACATCACGCTTGCATACCTGCAAACCTGGCAGTTCACTATAAGACTCCATATGCTCAGACTGATATACCATAGCCGGAATACGGAATTTAGAAAAAAAGACTTTTAGTGCTTTGGCCCCATGAAGGGAACCATTTCGGGGTAACAACTGATAAACAATCCCCTGCCTTCCGGCTTGGGCATAAGCCAGACCCGGCGCAGCCGGATGTTGCCCAATCGTATAGGCAATGTCGTTAATCACCACTTCATCCCCGGGATTTGGTTGAAAAGACATGCTTATCCCTCTCTCTGTCCTAGTGTCATAGTTGCAGCAAAAACCGGGTGTTGTGACAACGCCCGGTTTTTGCTGTAGTTGTACATCTTCAGCTTGCTATCCACCTATAATTCAGGGCGAATTCAGACTTCACATCGGCCTGATCTATGTAAAGCAGATTAACGAGCTTGGTCAGCTGTACGGAATTTGTTAGCAATAGCTGTAAGTTCAGCGCTGATGCTGTTCAGCGTTTGAACGAATGATTGCATTTGTTTGCTAGCTTCTTGGAACTCCTGGAAGAAGCGTTGCTTTGTCATACCTTCCCATTGTCCTTCCATGCTTGTGATGGATTGAGTCAATGTAGATACGATTTGCTGACTTTGCTCACCGCTTTGTTTAAATTGGTTGGAAACCTGATCAAGCTGCTCTGGGGTAACTAAAATACGTCCTGCCATTGGTAAATTCCTCCTTGGTTTGTGCAATTAAATTTTTACTTGTTCAAATTGTACTATACCAGGATCGATCGGACAAAAGCCGAAGGACCTAATCCTATTTACCCCATTTTCAGCACTTGAAACTTCTCCTAACAGCCTATTTACAAAAAAAGATTCACTTTCTGCTGTTACTTTTATTCACCCTGTTCAGGAAACCACAGGCTCGGTCCCTCTTCTTCCCCGAAAGGAAGGATCTGTGAATCTCCAAGCTACAGGCTCAGGCTGCATAGCCTGGACTAATGTAGCCGGGGAGCCATCAGGCGGAGCGGCATCCTGTACACGATATACGGCCGCCATTGCGGAAAGGGGATCGGATACTACAGCTACAGTTGCAGAATGTGCAGGCATGATTTCTCCTGTACGATTGTTCTGAAGAACATTCAGCATATTGACCGCATTACCATAGGCTGTGTTCACATGACTCAGCACGGAACGATACTCCATGTCTGCCTGCTGGAATAACAACGCTTTGCGTCCCAGCTGTACGCTTAAGTCCATTAATCGACGCAGCGCATCCTCGCCCAGTCGTTTACTGTGATTCCATTCATTCATCACCGCTGCGCGGGATTCAACCTCCCACTCCAGCGAATGAATCGCCTGATCCAACACTGTCATCTTTTGCTGTATTTGCTCCGCTGCATACTGAATCTGCTTGCTCAGTGCCCGAAGCACATCCGGTTCCACACGAATGCGCATTTACCATCACCTTTCCTCTTCCCCTGCAGGCTGTTTAAGCCAGTCCAGCAGCATCTCGTGAAACTGTTCTCTAGTCGTCAGTGCTGCAACTAGCCAATCATCTGAAGCCGCAGTGCTCATCCGGAACAACCAGTTGGATACCGCACTTGCAGCAAACGCTGCGGACTGCGACTTCCACCCATCTTCATTCCATACGAGCAACCTAAGCTCCCCGTCTGACTCCTTACCCACCAGACAGCGTGCCAGTGCAAGTGAGCCCTCAGGATCACTTGTCTCCTGTTCAAGTTCCTCTGCTACGGTCTGTACCCCGCTGTTTTCGAGCTCATTCATGACATCATAAAATTTTTTCTTGGAGCACATTAGGGCCGGTTTCTCCGCAGGAGAATGGCCGCTCCATTTCATCCGCTCTATCAGAACATCAATGGCTTCACGAACACTTCCCAGATCGCTGAGCCGGAACGAGTCCGGTACGTCGTCAACACGGGAAACTTCAACGACCCGCTCATCCGTGCAATGGATATAACTCTCATACGACTTGCTGTTGATCGTGTAGCGAATCCAACAAGCTCTGTCGGACAATCCGGCAATGGCTACCCTCGAGAAAACGGTCGGTGTCATGATCAGCTCATCGGTATCCTGATCCCGAATCAGATATCCTTTGTCAAGCAGGGAGGTTTTGACACGCTCCCACTCCATCGCGATATCCTCCGCCATATAGCCGCGAAACGGATCTTCCACACCAAGCAGTCGGTCTGAACCGAGAATACCAGCCAGGAAAAAAAGTTCCTTTGTTTGCAACGTGACTACCTTTTGCTTAGAATCATGAACCGTCAACATTATGAGCCACCTCCCCTCAAACTACAACATGCCATCGGTCACGAATTTCAGAAATCCAATCGGTCATTTTCCAGCTGTCATCACATGGAACTGCACCTTTAACCCTGGAATATTTACGTTTTACATAATAACCTTGACCCGGAGGCAGTACCTTCAGCCCACCTGAACTACCTCCAGATTCGGAATAAGGTATACGGAAGAACGAGAGATCGTTAGGGTCTAAAGTCCCGAACAGCATTCCGCTCTGGGAAGCCTTCACATCCGTTACCCAGTCAGAACCAAAGGTTGGGAAGTCTGCCGGAACCCCGGATAGAATCACGTGTACACCGCGATCCCTTCCTTGACGAACAATCGCTCCCAATTGATCTTTTACATTAAAATCGTTTAGCTGCTTGGACAAGGTGTCCGCATCGTCGATGACGAGCACAAGTTCCGGTCCACCGGAAATCTCGCCTCTTTTCAGAACTTCATCGTACAACTGTTGAATGACAGGCGCAAGCTGTTCTTCTCGCGATACATGTCCACGGACATGGGGCAAACTGCTGATTTCCCCCAGCCCACCTGAGCCATAACGCATATCTACTGTGTATATTTGCACAGCTTCCGGAGAAGCATGATAAGCCAGTGATACCATCCATGTCAACAAAAATGTTGTTTTGCCGCCTTCCATCGGACTTGTTACCATGAAATGCGGACCTTCACGCAGATTAAGCTGGAATGGTTCCAGATCATCCGTAAGCAGTCCCACTGGAACAGTTACAGACGATGTATCCCAAGCCTGACCATATGACCCTGTCCGAATGAGCAGATCCTTGAGTTTGATCTCTTCCGGAAGTGGAGCAATCTGCGGCGCTTCTTCCCCTGTCCAGCCTTGGCGAATCTCAGCAATCGTACGGCGCAGTGCCGATGAACGCTTGCCCTCATCTGCCCCGGAAGAAGGTAATGCCGCCTGGAACATTAATGGAGGCACTTGGCCTTTGACCAGACCTCTTCCTGGCGGAAGTTGACTTGGTGCCTTGGAAGGTCTTCCCACGGCATAATAATAATCGCTTGGATCGGATAACTCAAATGAAACCGCATTGGGAATATTGCTTCTGAATTTTTCAAATACATCGGTTACCCGATTGGCGGTGAGCACAAAGGTAATACCCAAACTTCCGCCTTCACGCAGGATCGTCTCCAGAAGTTCATTTTCTTCCGGATAGGCATTGCGGAATGAAAGATAACCATCAATAACGACCACAACCTGCGGTACAGCCGCGTGAGCTGTCCGGCGGTACGCCGAAATCGTTTTAACACCCGCCTCCGAGATGATATCTTTGCGTTGTGCTGACAGCTTGAGAATATAGCGGAATAACCGCTTGATCCGGTCTTCCTCTTCAGCCATCATCACGCCACCGATCTGAGGTAGTGCTGCAAAGTCCTTCATCATACGGCCCATATCGATAATGTAACCATGCCAAGGCTCAGTTCTGTGGGAACGGGCCAGAGACATAAGCAAGGTCTGAACAAATGTTGTTTTGCCCAGTCCTGGCATACCGTACACGACCAGATGGCCTTGATCTACAGGCAATGCAAGCGGTTGTTGGCGCTGATTCGGGAGATCATCCAGCAAACCTACCAGTGGTTTCAGACCACTCGCCCCGCCATCAAGCAGCAGATCCCGATTCTCTTCTTCCTGCCATTCCTGAAGACCTTCCCATTCCAGTGTCTCTGGTAGAGGTGGCAACCATGGTCCTGGCAAACGACGGATACCCGCATCCGCTGCAGACTTCGCAACATAATCAATAAATACCTGAAGCTGTTTCGGAACATCTTCACCTTTGAGAACGGCTCTGCGCTCTCCGGTTAACAGAGGCTCCCGCTTACCGTTCAGGCGCACCTCCATTACAGGTAATACCGTTGTTGAATCCTCCTGCTGGTTATAAGGTGCACCACTCCAGGCAAATTGCATTTCTTCAAACACTTCATCACTACCAACCTGGAAATATCCGCGACCAGGCTTTGTAATCCAGGCAGCATTTGGAATCTTGATCATGTCCCTGCTATCTCCCTCACTTTGTACGCGAAGGCAGATCCGGAAGCGCGAATTACTCCATATTTTATCGTCTACAACACCAGCTGGCTTTTGGGTTGCCAGAATTAGATGAACCCCAAGTGTCCGGCCAATGGCCGCGATACTGATCAATTCATCCATGAACTCCGGCTGGTCCCGCTTCAATTGAGCAAACTCGTCAATGATAATAACCAGATGTGGAAGTGGCTGTTCATGTCTGGAACGCAGAATCTTGTAATATTCATCAATATGCTGGAGGTTTCCCGCATCATTTAATATTTTTTGCCTTCTGACCAGTTCGGCCCGAAGTGAGATATTTGCCCGCTCGATCAGATTTCCATCCAGATTGGTGATCGTCCCCACCACATGAGGCAGATCAACAAATGTATTGGACATCCCGCCACCTTTATAGTCAATCAGCATGAAAGCCAGATCATGTGGATGGAATTCAGCAGCGAGTGAAGCTACGATGGACTGGATGACTTCACTTTTACCTGAACCGGTTGTACCTGCAATCAGACCATGGGGACCATGACCCTGACGTTCAATTTTGTCATGCAGGTTTATCGCAATTTTTTTGCCGCCAGCGCGTACACCCATTGGTACAGGCAGCGTATCAGGATATCTCGTCTGTCCCCATCTGGACACCACATCCAAATCTTCCACGCGTGATGTGCTCAGCATATCGAATAATGGAAGCACTTGTGGGATATCTGAAGCAGATGACCGCTTTAACCGGATCGGTGACATATAACGGGAAAGTGCCTCTGCCATCTCCTTCGAGATCACATCAGGCTTGTACGTTTGTTGAATAACATCTGCATCTTCCGTTTTTTTGATATACACCCCTTTGCCCTTGGAGGCATCCATAATCAACTGACAATGCATCGGTAGAGACTCTTTGCGATTAGCCAGTATGATAGTGCATACATCAATTTCCTGAGCCGATTCCAGCAGCAAGGGGAGTAACGGTTCTTCTTCAATCAATTGCGTATCGGAGAGAATTACAACGTAACATGGCGTTTGTACGCTTTTCTTGTAACGGTCTTCCTTATTGTTACGACGCCGGTTCAACACGGAAAACAAGCTGTCCGCTAATTGATGCGCACCGCTGTGCCTGTCGGCCATATAGCGTTGTCCTTGGTCTTCATCCCAGATATGGGGCATCCAGCGAAGCCAATCCCATTCCTTGCTGTCCTTTTCTTCATAGAAAGCAGCAAGCTTCAATTCATCCGGGGAATGGCGTACCGTCAGCTGTGAGATGATGACTCGCAGGGAAGCAAGCACTTCCTCCCGATCACCGACAAGTCCCATAACCTTCGATTGGAACAAAGGCAATGTAATGGAAGCATCCGGTACCGTCTGGAATTCAGCCGCAAGTTCATGGGCCGCTTCAATCAGCTCGTCCTTCTCGTATCCATCAATCCGCGGTACCTGAAGTTTGATGCGGAATGGAATCTCTCCCGTACCAATGCGAACCTGAAGGAAATCATCATCCTCTGGTGAACGTTCCCACAAGGAACTGTTCCGGTTCTTCACCACTTGAAGACACACACCCGGATCACCATGAATTTCGTACAGGCTCTTCACTTGCTCCGCCTGAGCTTCTTTCAGTTCTTCCCGGTGTTTGTCCAGTTGGGCAAGATACATTGTTTTTCGTTCTTCCAATTTTTTGCGATATGATTTCTTGTTGCTCAGATACACGAAGAATGGAATGGTGTAAGAAGTAAGCATCATCATGACCGTCATCATCTGAAACATCATATAATTGCTGTTGCCCATTTTGCCGGTCATATTGATATATACGTAGAAACCAATGCTGACCATGGTCATCATGATCGGCACAATAATGGATATCATGGAAAACGTGGGTTTGCTCGGTTCTGTTGGAGGCCTGAGTATTTCGAGTCTCTCTTCCTTGAGAACCGGTGTCATTCTTGGAGAACGCTGATATAACACATTCACGAAGAGAAGACCTCCTTTAGTTCGTTCAATAATGAATGTATACGTTCAAAAGCCCTATTCGTTGCTGTCCTGTTGAAACAATGAACGTCTTCCATATACAGGCGCTTCTTCCGAAGTCGTTGAAAAAGCCCGCTGGACACGTACGCAACTGCCTTGTCGCAGCCCTGTTTCCATTAACTGCTGTGCGTTCTGCGGAGAGAACCACAGACCTTCCGGAAACTTGGCTTCAAGGATGTACTGAATGCCGTCTCCCGGTGCCTGTCCAAAAATGCGAACGCCGAGTAATGTCTTCAAATGTTCAATGGTACATTCGTCCGGAACATCGATGTCGAACCATTCTCCTTCCTCGCGGCCGGAATACACGGTTAGAATCATCCGAATCCCTCCCATGGTCTCATATGTAAATTGTCCTAATGTCAGATTAAATCAAAAAAAAGAGAATGAATCGTTATATCAACCCTATTTTCTTACATAAACACCCTGTTTGCAATGTACCACCTGTAATTTTGTTACATATGACCCACGTATATATTAAAATATCGTACATTCGACTCAGAACTTTCGTGGCAGTTATGCATTTAAATATTGCGAGGATACGAAACTTTTTATTTTTTGTTCCATTTAAATGGTAATTATGTTTCGTTTTTCAGGACTTTTATTCCTTCGCCCACAATTGAATTGTGAACACTTTTCAAACATTACCCACCTTTATGTTTTCATAAGCTGATTTTAAGGTAATTTTAAGCATTGGTATTTAATATTAGCTGTATGAAATAACAACCGTGAGGTGATTTCAAGTGAGAACCCTAATAACCTTTCAAAACAAATCAATCCCTGTATATTTTAATCAAGAAAACAAACAACCTATGCAGAAGACATTAAGATTGCTTAGCAGTGCTCTGGAGCATAAAATTAGCAACGGTAAACGCGCCATTCAAAAATGTCTGCATTCTTTAATTAGTATTGAGATTGTGAATGGAGAAGCCATTCTCCACAGTCGAAGTGAAAACGACTCCCTTGCTTTATCCTTATATTAAAAGGAGTCACCCAAGACACATTCATTACAAGACATGAAAAAGGAAGCTGTCGTTATAGACAAGCTTCCTTTTTTGAGTTGTATACACGTTAACAGCGGATCGCAATTATTATCAGCCATCACTCAGTGCAGTTTGCTCAGGACATAGGCGGCATCATGTTCTTCCGCAATCTCGGCTTTACGAATACGAATGACAAACAGCCGAACCAAATTGGCACGTGTATGTTCTTCCTGACAGGTATTCAGTTTCCTCAGAATAAAGCGGTCAATGGACATGAATTTAAAGCCCCTTTGCCATTGGATTTACGGATCGATTCTTCCGTGTATCCATAAATAACCAGATAGCGTCAGCCCCAAACAGCTTTTCCGCTCTTATATTAAGCCGTATTTTGCTGCGGTGTAAAATTGTGCAAAAAGCCCGTCCCACCAAGCTGGAGACGGACTTTCGCATGATTTGTCGATCTTTTTGCAGCCCATTCTAATCATCCATAAATGCCTCTGCCAGTTCACCCTTTTTCGACTTATTTCACTCCCGGATATTCCCGATATTGGTGCTGAATGCTGATCCAGCGAGTACGTGTAAACTTCTCAATGGCCCAATCCCCACCGAAACGTCCAATCCCTGAAGCTTTTTCACCGCCAAACATCACATGTGCTTCATCGTTCACAGACTGATCATTTACATGCACCATACCAGATTCAATGCGCTGGGCAACCTCATATCCCCGATTCAGATCTTTGGTGAATACGGAACCACTAAGTCCATAAGGAGTATCATTCGCCAAACGTACAGCTTCCTGCTCATCTCGAGCCTTCATGATCACTGCCACGGGGCCGAATAATTCCTGCTGCACGATATCTTGTTCAGGTTTAACATCGGCAAGTATAGTAGGAGATAGCACGCTGCCTTTACTGGTCCCCCCGAGCAATAACCGTGCACCTTCGGCCTTGGCTTTGTTCACAAGCTCCAGCAATCGTGTTACCTCTTTTTCCCGAATGAGAGGACCCACGAGTGTTTTGGCATCCGCCGGATCACCTGTCTGGACATTCTTCGTTTTGGCAACAAATGAATCGACGAATCTGTCGTAAATATCGGCATGCACAATGATACGATTCAAAGCCATGCAGATCTGTCCCTGATGCAGAAACTTGCCAAAGACCGCGGCTTCGGCAGCACGTTCAATGTCCGCATCTTCCAGCACAACCATGGCGTTGTTGCCGCCTAGTTCGAGTGCCGTTTCTTTTAAATGTTCACCCGCCAGTTTACCGATCCCCTGTCCAACTTCTGTGGAACCCGTAAATGAAATTACTTTGGGAACCGGATGAGCGACAAAGTAATCCCCGATCTCGCTGCCACTTCCGGCAACAACATTCAACACGCCTTCAGGCAGACCGGCTTGTTCAAACAAATCGGCAATGAGCCAACCTGCCGTAATTGGAGTGTCCGATGCTGGTTTAATCACCACACCATTACCAAGGGCAATCGCTGGAGCTACAGATCGAAGGCATAGATGCAAAGGGAAGTTCCATGGCCCGATAACACCAATCACTCCCTTCGGCTCGCGAACCACACGGTTCTCTTTGCCAGGAGTATTGGACGGAATAATCTCACCCTTCATGCGATAAGGAAAAGATGATGCTTCATCCACAATGCGTTTAGCCGCTGCAAACTCCGCCTCCGATTTGATTCGGGTACTCCCGGATTCCGTGATCAGCAGCTGAATAATCTCCTCTTTTCGCTCTGTCATCAGGGATGAAACTTTACGCAATACCTCTTCTTTCGCAGCGGGCAAAGACTTCGCCCATTCAATCGAATTTTTCTGAGCTGACTCATAAGCCTGATCTATGTCTTTCTTATTGGAAGAGCGCCATGTAGCAATGACTTCTCCCGTATAAGGATTGATATTCTCCATTGTTTTCTCACCGGAGCCATCTACCCAGCTGCCATTAATATATTGTTTCGTCCATGTTGTATGTTCAGTGTCCATTAAAGTCATGTGAATACGCCTCCTGATCAAGATTAAATGTCACACCTGCACAACGGTGTACTACATCATTAACCTTGTTCAGAATTACGCAAACGTGAAGACCTGAATTGGCTCTTCCATTCTTTAAGCTTAAGGGAAACAATACAACTCCCACTATTCTCTCAGCATCTGGACGTCTTTCAACAGCCGGGCAGGCTCTTCTCTCCAAAGAGGCTCAAGTCTTCCCATCCGTAGCCAACTTCGATCAGATCTTGACCACCAATGCGGAGGGACTGTGTCTGGACTGGAGTGCCTCCCATCTTTTCATAGAAGCGGCAAGCTGAATTACGCTCCAAAGCCCATATGATCAAACGTTTCATATTGTGGGTCTGCAGATGATGAACGACATGTGTCGCCAGTTGCTGACCTATCCCCGTTTGTTGCACTTCCTTCAGCAAATATATAGCGTACAACTCTCCATCATAAGGTAATTTGCCTTCACGCTCCTTACCCCCACACGCAAATCCGACAATGTTCCCATCATCTTGTTCAGCTACCACCAGAATCTGATCCTTTTCGTCAGAACGAATGGTCTTCTCCCACTGAGACAATCTTGATTCTATAGTCAAATGATCCAAAAAATCGTCGGGCACAATTCCCCGATACGTTGTCTTCCAACTCTCTGTATGTACATGGGCTATACCTTGCGCATCTCCTTCACGCGCCAGCCTGATCAGCATAGCTATCACTCGCTTTCTCTCGTAACTTCCATAGTTTTACCATATTATATGTTCTTCTTTCTATAATTCCAAATTGATCCATTGAACTACCTCTTATAAAGTAAAATCCGGCCCTACGGCCGGATCGTTACTCTCGTGCCTACAGATACCTTGGAAGACAGATCCAGTACATCCGAGTTGTACATGCGTATACAACCATGGGAGACGGATTTGCCAATTGACCAAGGCTCATTGGTTCCATGTATGCCATAATGGGGAGCAGACAGTCCCATCCAGAACACGCCAAATGGCCCACCTGGATTGGATTGTTTGTTAATAATAGTAAACTCCCCGTTTGGAGTCTGTGTGAGCATCTTGCCAGTACCCACGGGATATCCCTTAATCACCTGATTGCCATCCAGAAGATATAACATGTGGTCAGACAGATCTACAATAATCCTGTAATCCGGCATAATGACATCCCTCCTGACCTATCTTATGCAAGGTGCCGGATGATGCCCGCCTGATTTCAGGCTTCCTCCCACTCTTTCACACTACGGGAGTGCTTGGGTTTACGACTATTGGCCGGTTTGCTGGAGGCGGTACGTCTTCTCGATGCCACTTCTTCCTTGCGTTGCTGATATTGCAATTCCTTTTGCATTTTCAGATAATTATTCAGTCTTTTTTCATCCAATGAACCATCCTGTATGGCCTCTTTCACTGCACATCCGGCTTCCCGTGTATGACTGCAATCCAGAAATCTGCACGTGGCCGCAAGCTCCTCAATTTCTCCAAACGCTTGCGACAGCCCATCATTGCCTTCATCCCAGAGATTAAGCTCCCGCATTCCTGGAGTATCGATCAATACGGCTCCCTGTGGAAGAACAAACATCTCCCGGTGTGTTGTCGTATGTCTCCCACGGCTGTCTCCCTCGCGGACGGATTGTGTAAGCTGCACATCCTCACCCATCATCCAGTTCACCAGCGTAGACTTGCCACTGCCAGAAGATCCTGTGAGCGCAACAGTCAACCCTGGCTGCAAATATCGTTCCAGTAAGGATTTTCCTTGCCCCTCCACTGCAGATATTGCAAGTACTTCAACGCCTGGAGCAATTCCTTCTACACTTCGGATCTGTTCTTCCACATTGTTGCATAGATCACTTTTGCTCAAGACAATGACCGGCCTTACGCCACCATTCCAAGCCATCATCACGTATCTTTCGAGTCGTCTAAGGTTGAAATCATGATTAAGTGCAGCCACGATTAACAGTGTATCTACGTTTGCGGCGATTAATTGTTCCTTGGTCACTGGACCTGCCGCCTGCCTTGATACCCTGCTCTGACGTGGCACCAGATTGTGAATAATTGCTTCTTCACCTGCCTGACCTGTAATCGCCACCCAATCTCCAACCGCTGGTACCAAGCTGGTCTCCAGACTATCATGACGCATTCGGCCCGATATTCTTCCCCAGCATTCGCCCTCTTCTGTAACCAAACGTTGCAGATGTCCATGGTCTGCGATAATTCTGGCTGGCTTTTTCTCCTGCTCTTCCATTCCTGTCTCTTGCCACAGTTTCTGCCACTTTGCAGACCAGCCGTACTTCTCAATATGATTATCTAAAATAAAAATTCCTCCCAAAATAAGTTTGTTTACTTCATTCAAGCCGAGTGAACAATTATCTCCGGTCCAGATCAAAACAAAAAACCACGAGTAGAAGTACACCCGCGGCAATAAGTAGTTAGCTGAATAAAGATCATCCCTTCTCGTAGATATACCGGATAGAGTACTTAACCCTCCGATAATAAACAATTCAGGAACACCCTTTTATTGGCAAACAAAAAAGCCACGGGTGCGTCACCCGTGGCTTCATCTGAGCATGTCATACTTCACGTTACAATGGATACTGCTATCCAGCTAACGCAAAATTACATGCTTTGATCCGTTCCGGAGACGCTGTTCATATTCAAATTAACGTATACTGCATTTAAGTTTGTCATAAACAATCGCCTCCCTTGTAGAATTATCCATTATGTTACACACTGAGCTTTGCAGTTGTCAAGCCCAAACTATTTTTACCCGTCTACTTTATTTGACCTGATCCCAGCGTGTCCACATCTCCTTCGGATTCAATTCATAGATCTCCTCTTCCCGATACATGAACTGATGCATGATAAATTCCCGCCGAATCGTGGCAAAGTCTTCATGGTATTGTTTTATAAATGTATTGATTTCTTTCTCCGTATACTTCCGACCAAATTCAAGCTGCTCGACCAGATGACCAAGTACAATCAGTTTTTTCTTGTATTGAGCCGGAATCTGACGCAGTCGCCCATCTTTGGAGAAAAAATTTCTCATGACCGACGCTTTCAATGTTTCGTTCACATCACTCATATCCGTAACCTCCTCTCGCTTAAAAATAAAATCAACCGAAGCCTGTGCATTCTCGCGGATAAACGAAGGATTGAGTGTGAAATACACTGTATTTTTCTCCCGTCGTTCCTTAATCAGCGCCGCCTCTCTCAGCTTGGATGCATGATGTGTCACGGTTGGCTGTGACAGATTCAGCCGTTCGGCAAGTGCCTGTCCGTGCAGTTCACCCTGTGCCAGCAACAGCAGCATGCGGAGCCGGGTCGGGTCAGCCAACGCTTTATGATAAGCCACAATTTTCTCCAGCTGCATCATCGTTCATCTCACTTTCAATTAGATAAATATCTAATTTGATATTAATCTTTTCCTCTCTCTACGTCAACTCCTTTGGATTCAATTAAACTTGTCTGAGTTAAACTCACGCTTGAACTGGCATTGGCTCGTTATTTACGGTAGGATTATATTGCTTGAAATAAGGAGGATTAAGAACATGGAAGATGTCATTATTATTGGCGGAGGCCCATGCGGTCTGTCTGCTGCCATTGAATGTGAGCGGCTGGGACTGTCCGCTGTGATCGTTGAGAAATACAATATCGTTCAATCTATTTATCTGTATCCAACCCATATGCAGTTTTTCAGCACAGCCGAGCTGCTTGAGATCGGAAACGTTCCGTTCAGCACACCTAATGATAAACCGTTTCGTTATGAAGCACTTGCCTATTATCGCAGGGTAGCCGAACATTTTGGTCTGCGTGTTCATAACTATGAAGAAGCCCGTGAAATTAAACGCAAGGATGATGGTACGTTTGAGGTACATACGCTCAATCGCCGCGGGGAGGCCATCGTACATGTTGGACGCAATGTAGTTGTGGCTACCGGTTATTTTGACCATCCTAACTATCTGGGTATCCCTGGAGAAGATAAAGATAAAGTAACTCATTACTTCCGGGAAGCCCACCCTTATACCCGTACACGTGTCGCCATTATTGGCGGAAGCAACTCCGCCGTGGATGCGGCCATGGAATTGGTTCGGGTCGGAGCTCATATTGATATGGTTTATCGCGGCAATGGTCTGTCCCAGCATATTAAACCATGGGTACGTCCGTTATTCGAGAGCATGGTGACAAAAGGTCGTATCACACTGCACCTGGAATCACGCGTGAATGAAATACTGGATGATTCGATTCGTCTGATACACACGGATGGTTCCACTCGGGAACTGGATAATGACTTTGTGCTGGCCATGACCGGTTTCCGTCCAGATCGTCAACTACTCACATCGGTAGGTGTGGAAATGTCTGATGATATGGATAAACCTCTATATGATGCACAAACGATGGAAAGTAGCGTACCTGGTGTATATGTGGGCGGAGTCATCGCTTCGGGTCGTAATGCCAATGAAGTCTTTATTGAATCCGGGCGCTGGCATGGACGTTACATTGCGGAACATATCGTTAGCAAACAACGTGGACAGATTGAAGGGAAATGAAAACCATGGATATGACTTCCCTGCTGTTGCTCGTATTTGCGGCTCTCGGGATTATCAGCAGCAACACACCTGTGACCGTAGCGATGGTATTTCTGTTGTTGCTACGAGTCCTGAACCTGAATCAGGCATTTCCATGGCTTGAAAAATACGGACTTACACTGGGCATTATCATTCTGACCATTGGCGTGATGGCACCTCTTGCCAGTGGCAAGATGAGTCTGCAGACGATCGGTGAGTCTTTCCTGCACTGGAAATCACTGCTCGCCATTGGCGTAGGATTACTCGTGGCATATCTCGGAGGACGTGGTGCTACGCTGATGGGTACACAGCCAACTGTCGTTGCAGGGCTGTTAATCGGAACGGTACTTGGCGTTGCCCTGTTCAAGGGTGTACCTGTGGGGCCATTGATTGCGGCGGGAATTTTATCATTGTTACTGGGCAAATCCTGATTCAAGTTGTGAGGGTTGTGACCTGACATGCTATGCAGATTGGCTGTATTTCCCACCGTTGTGTGATATACTTCTATTCATGCAAATCATGTACACGAGTCTACAGCAGAATAATGCATATTAGAGGTTGTTCAAAAAGTCCGCTTTTGATTACGAAGGATGCTAGAGGCATCCTCAGCATCGAATATGGAATTCAGCCGAAATGTCTTCTCGGTACTGAAAACCGTCCTATTTGAACACGTACTATTATGGTTATGCTGTTGCATAAACGTATAGATTCACTTTGCAACTATTAATGGCGCAGGAGGATTAAGGAACCATGTCACGTCAGTTTATTACAGAAGCCGTGATGGTGGCCATTTACGGTCAATTGCTAGCGCCGCCCGCGCCTGTTGAATATATTGTTCCTTATACCACCATCCTTGAGCTATATGAATTCCAGACCAGTCCTGATCCCATGATGGATAACCCGGCAGATGATCAGCATGTGAAATCCAAAATCAATGAAATGATTTCTTATTTCGAGGAACCGCTGAATAAGAAAAAAATAGAGCGTGCATTACTTATTCCATGGGCCAAAAGCCCCTCCATTTTATTCGGTGACCAAGTATCCGTTGCCATTATCAATGCAATAGATACGGCACAGTACGGGGAGTATTTCGATCCCATTGAAACAGAACTGCTGCTGACATCTCATCGCCTGAGTATCCCGATTCTCACCGATCAGGTTGAACTGATCGCACGCATAATTGAGTCCGAATCACCTGTACAGGTATTTGACATTGATGATTTTGATTTTGCGATGGATGATGAACCACTGGATCAAGTATAAATGGCGCAATGAATACGCAAGTAAGTTTCAAAAAAATGACCTCAGTACCCACTTTAACGTGGATGCCAAGGTCATTTTTTTGCGTTAACACTTATTTTATTCGGCAATATCCCGCGCTAACAGAATTCGGCTAATCTCATTCAGAGGTGGTAACGACTCCAGAGCAAAAAACTTCAGACCCGCATCACTATTTACACGCGACTCCACAAGGTCATTCTGAATGATCACTGTCCGGAACAGGGCAATGACATAATACTCTTCATCTCCGCTTGAATGCAGATACCGCAGGTCAGGCCCCGAATACAGACCTTCCAGAGTCATGGTATCAGCAGTCCAACCTGTCTCTTCCCATAACTCCCGATGTGCAGCATCTTCAATGGCCTCCCCCGGGCGCATCTCACCGGCTGGCAACCGCCAATGACCGTGCCCCGCATGCTGAATCAGCAGTAATTCACCTTGTTCGTTCTCAGCCCGCACCGCCGCTTTTACAACAATATGAGAGCGTTTTGCGATATACTGGGCCAAATCTCGTGGTGGCAGATTCACTGCTTATCCCCTCCTCCTACTCGGAAGCCGGTGGCGACCTGTAATCCATCTATTGCTTAGCAAGACTTCAAAAATTAGATTTCCGTATAACGATATTCGATATCCTGACCTTCATCAACGATATCCACATGCAGTTGGTGCCCTTTCAGATACCAATAATCGTGATCTTCCATAAAGAATTGAATCCCCGACACTTCGGTTTGATCCGCAGGATGTCTTGGTTTCTCCACAGCAATACCTAGCGAAAATCCAGGGTGAAGACCTCCGCCAGAGCTATAACGGGCAAAAAATCGAATGCTGTCTCCCTCGTTCAAATTCAGTTCTTCCTTGTACCAGCGAGCAGCTTGATCGGATACATGTATGGTACTCATTTGGTGTCAGCTCCTTCTGTATATATATGTTCCATCATATCTCGACAGGGACTTGAATACAAACCCGAGAGGGCATATGAAGACAAATTAAGTTGTGAAAAATGTTTGACAGATTGTAAAAGCTGGTGTTAAGATGCAAACATACGAGGTCTACATTGTATTTATTTCCAAAAAAGAAAGGGTGATTACGGTGTTTAACAAAGATATGATAGGTCAATTCAGCACACAATTAAATACCGGAGCACACCCGAAATCATTATTCCGTTCATAAGTCGGCATGACAAGGCGTTCTTTCATTAGAACCTCTGTGATGTTTACTCACAATCGAACTTATGTATGGTGGCGGCTCTGTTCTCGGAGCCATGCTGCCGTATGATCATATGAAGACATACCGCCTGCGTGCGGTATGTCTTTTTTTGTGGGTACATTTCGGCATACAGGAACGGAATCTGCATTTCTCGGACATCGAAAGGAAGGGATAACACTTGTTCTCTGTACTTAAAAACCTGGCCTGGTTCTTCCGGCTGGAACGCAAACGATACCTGACCGGTGTCATCTTGCTTATTCTGGTGGGCATTGCCGAACTGCTGCCCCCTCGTCTTCTTGGCAATGCAATCGACGAGATTGTGCGCGGTTCCATTACCGGCACCTCACTTACCCGTTATATTTTGCTTATTCTGGGAACAGTCATCATTATCTATCTCGTTACATACGTTTGGATGCACAAACTGTTTGGTGGTGCCAATCTGGTGGAGCGGCTGCTTCGTTCACGCTTTATGGACCACTTGTTACGGATGACTCCTCCCTTTTTTGAGAAAAACAGAACAGGAGATCTGATGGCTCGGGCCACCAATGATCTTCGTTCCATTGCTACTACAGCAGGCTTCGGCATGCTGACCTTAACAGACTCTACAGCCTTTCTGGCCACCGTATTGTTCGCCATGGGTTTCCTGGTTAGTTGGAAACTGACCTTGGCGGCAATCCTGCCATTACCTTTTATCGCCATTGCCATGATGATCTATGGTAAAGCTGTACATCAACGTTATACCCTGGCACAGGATGCATTCGGAGATATGAACGACCAGGTGCTGGAATCCATCGCCGGGATTCGTGTCGTGCGTGCTTATGTGCAGGAACGTCTGGACGAGAAACGGTTCGCCGATGTGACCGAAGATGTGTATCGCAAAAACCTGGCTGTTGCCAGAATGGATGCCCTATTTGAACCCACCATCCGACTCTTCGTTGGACTCAGTTATGTGATTGCACTTGCCTACGGCATTTATCTTGTATTTCATAATGAAATTACCCTGGGGGATCTCGTATCGTTCAACATGTACCTGGGGATGATGATCTGGCCCATGTTTGCTATCGGCGAATTAATTAACCTGATGCAACGTGGTAGCGCTTCGCTTGATCGGGTCAACGAGACTTTATCGGTAGAACCTGCCGTACAAGATGTGGAGCAACCTGCTCACGTTACGAATCCGGAAGAAATTGCGATGCAGGATGTTACATTCCGTTACCCAAGTTCCACTGTCGACAATCTCAGTCATATCAGCTTTTCGCTGCGGCGGGGGCAAACATTGGGTGTTGTGGGTCGTACGGGCAGCGGTAAGTCTACTTTGCTCAAACAACTGCTTCATGAATACCCTGCCGGTTCGGGCACATTAAGCATCTCGGGGCATCCGATTCAGGATATCGCCAAAGATGACTTGCACAGCTGGATCGGGTACGTACCACAGGAACAAGTTCTGTTCTCCAAATCAGTTCGTCAGAACATTCAATTCGGTAAACCTGGGGCCAGTGATGAAGTCATCATGGAAGCCATTCGTACCGCCGCTTTTGACGGGGATCTGGGAACATTATCCGATGGACTGGATACACTTGTTGGTGAAAAAGGAATCTCTCTGTCCGGTGGACAGAAACAGCGGGTATCGCTGGCACGTGCCTTTATTGCTAACCCTGATATTCTGATCCTTGATGATGCCTTATCTGCTGTCGATGCACGTACTGAAGCCAAAATCATTGAAAATATACGGAACAAACGCTCGGGCAAAACCACGCTGATCTCGACTCATCGCCTGTCTGCTATTGAACATGCTGACCGAATCATCGTACTGGAGCACGGGAAAATTACGGAAGAAGGCACTCACCAGGAATTGTTAGCCATGAACGGCTGGTACCGTGAACAGTATGAACGGCAACAGGTCGAGTCCAATCTGTCCACGTAGGAGGTCAATTCATTGAAGTCTAATACAGGCAAAAGGCTGCTTGATTACGCCTTGAAAGCCAAAGGAACATTTATCGCTGCATTAATTATGCTTACCATTGGTGTTGCGGCCGAGCTTGCCGGGCCGTTCATCGCCAAATCCATGATCGACAATCACTTGCTCGCGATTGAGCAGCCTTTCTATGAGACGACAGCTTCAGATGAAGCCGCAGTTTACAACGGTAAAAACTACAAACGCGAAGGCTTGTTCGAACCGGATGAAAACAAAGGTTCCGAAGTCCGGGTATTACAGGCCGGCAGAAGTTTTTATTTTGTAAATGAACCGGTCAATGCACCTGACGGGGACCGCACATATGCGGATGGAACCCTCACGGTTACACGCGCAGGTGAAGTGACAGGCCAATATGCGGCAGTACCCTTGTCCGCTGGTGAACTGTTTGCTTTTTACAAACCGGAGATGCCCAGCATCTATCAATTAATTGTGTATTACATGATCTTCCTCGTGATCTCGGTCATTATGGAGTTTGGTAAAACATTCTGGCTGCAGTCCTCGGCCAACAAGGTCATTCAAAGACTGCGTAACGATGTGTATGCCCACATTCAGCGACTGCCGGTGCACTTTTTTGATAACCTGCCCGCAGGTAAAGTTGTATCTCGGGTCACGAACGATACAGAAGCCGTCAAGGATCTGTTCGTTGCCGTTCTTTCGAACTTTTTCTCAGGTATCATCACAATTACGGGTGTGTATGTCGCACTCTTCCTGCTTGATGTCCGCCTGGGTCTGATCTCATTATTCGTTGTGCCGATGCTCGTTACATGGATTGTGCTCTATCGCAAATTCGCCACTCGTTACAACACGATCATTCGATCACGACTGAGTGAGATCAATGCCATCATTAACGAGTCCATTCAGGGGATGTCCATTATCCGCGTATTCCGCCATCAGAAACAAACCAAACAAGAATTCGAAGATCTGAATGATGACTATATGAAACACCAGAACAAAATGCTCAACCTGAATGCCTTCACCTCACACAACCTGGTTAACGTATTACGGAATATCGCCTTTGCGGTGGTCCTGTGGTACTTCGGTTCCAGTGTGCTGGATGGCACAAGTATTATCTCCCTGGGTGTTCTGTATGCCTTCGTTGATGTTCTGGGTCGCTTGTTCCAGCCAATCACCGGCATGGTGAATCAACTCGCCAACCTGGACTCCTCCCTTGTATCTGCTGGTCGCGTCTTTGAGCTGATGGATGAAAAGGGAGAAGCTGTAACCGATGGTTCCATGCCAAGATACAAAGGGAATGTTGTCTTCGATGATGTATCCTTTGCCTATAAAAAAGATTACGTGCTTAACAATATCTCGTTCAAAGCATCTCAAGGTCAGACGGTCGCTCTGGTCGGTCACACCGGTTCGGGTAAAAGCTCAATCATTAACCTGTTATTCCGGTTCTATGATCCGCAAAAAGGCAAGATCACAATTGACGGTCAGAACGTCAAAGATCTGCCTAAACAGTGGATTCGCGAGCATATGGGGATTGTATTACAGGACCCGTATCTGTTCACAGGCACCATTGCTTCCAACGTCAGTCTAGGCGATGAAAAGATCTCCCGTGAACGGATTGAACAGGCGCTGCGTGATGTAGGAGCTGAACGCATACTGGCTCATTTGCCTCAAGGCTTTGACGAACCCGTCATCGAAAAAGGAAGTACATTGTCTGCTGGACAGCGTCAGTTGATCTCCTTTGCTCGTGCACTGGCGTTTGATCCGGCCATCCTCATTCTGGATGAAGCAACTGCCAATATTGATACGGAAACAGAAGCTTTGATTCAGAACGCACTCGAAGTCCTCAAAAAAGGACGTACCACCTTCATCATTGCTCACCGTCTCTCCACTATTCGTTCGGCAGATCAGATTCTGGTTTTGCATCGTGGACGTATCGTTGAGCAAGGTGCACATGATGAACTGATGGAGCTTAAAGGCCGCTATTATAAGATGTATCAGCTTCAACAAGGTGCGCAAGCAGCAGCCGTCGCAACTCTCGAGAATCCGTCAGGTGATTCCGTTCCAACCTCAACCTCCTTTGCCGGAGGCAATGCATAACAGAGTAAAACTGAAAGTTCTTTAAGTAACCAATCAAAAATGATGTACTCGACGGCAACACAAAAATCGATCTACACGGCTACCTTAGGGGTTTGCGATGTAGATCGGTTTTTTGTATTTTCATCGGGATTCAAATTCCGATACTGTTTATTTCCTCCAGACAAAAAAAACAATCCGCGTGCAACCTCATGGCTGCTGCGGATTGTCTATCCATCCTTTGATCGTATATCCCATGTACATCACGGTCTCTCTTGCGAGAAAAGGAAACTTGCTGCGCCAGGTTCGATACGCCGTAGTTCGTGTCGGAGAGGGTACGGCATCCATACCCAGTCCGGCGGCCAGCTTCATGGCCCGTTTCATATGTAACGGATCACTCACAATCGTATAGGTTTGGTAACCGGCCTGTTCACCAATCGGAATTGAATTGATCAGATTCTCCTCGGTAATTCTCGATGTGGTCTCTATGCGAATGTCCGCAGGATCTACGCCATGTGCGATGGCATACTTCTGACCCACTTCAGCTTCCGTATGCTCTCCATCACCACTTGAGCCACCTGTGAAAAGCAAATTACGAACGGTACCCTGACGGTATAATTCAATCCCATGTTCAATACGTTCGCGAAATACAGGTGAAGGGTTATCCCCCTCCACGGCTGCACCCAGAATAATGGCTGCGTCCGATATCCTGGACGAATCCTCATCCGTATATACAGATATTCGTACTGCCGTAACCACAGTCCATAGGATTCCCACTAATACTACAGCCAGAGCCGTAATTAATATCCAGCGTTTCGTTATCCGTTTTCTTGTCATTCATCCTCTTCCAAAGCCCTTGCTTGCATACTCTCGGTATGCATCCGCTCCAGCGTTTGCAGAGCTGCTGCGGATTCGGCATCCAGACCAAGCTCTGCAATCCAGGCACCCGTATATTGCTGAAGACGGATCTCCAACTCCTGTGCACGGTCTTTGAAATCCTCCAATTCCTTAATCATGCGTGAGCGTCCTTCCGGACTGAATGTCTCGTGAATTCGTTCCTTGAAATAATGATGTACGATACGGTTACGTTGCTGCCATAACTCATTCAACTGGCGAGTCTCTTCCTCAGAGAATGTAAAATGATGGCGCACTTCGTGAATGAGCTGCCCCAGTGAACTGCTCATCTTTCGTTCGTACAGATCTTCCAGATCCTCTTCAGACACGGCTTTACCCTGAGACATTTTCATTAATAAAATCAGATTGACCAGCTGCTGTTCAAGCGCCTGCCCGTAGTACACTGCCAATCCGTAATAGGCAAACAATTCCCTGGAGTGTTCGCTGTCCAGCATGTCACCATTCTGGATATCTGTATTTTGCATATGCGAGCGCCCCCTTCAACCGTACAATGTTAACCATTCCATGTCCCTCTATCCTAACCAAACCAAGAGCAACATTCAAGTTATCGGGAAGCGCGTCTTCTAACTCCGCAGATCTCTTCTTCCGGACAGCCACACATGAATGATTAGTAACCCTAATGCATAGAGCACAGTCCACAGCATAACCGAAACAAAAGAGTCCATCTTTGATTCATCAAATAACATCATCTCACGAACCAGATAAAAAGCTGGCGGAAGAATGCGGCCAAGCCATTCTAACGATTCAGGCAAACGTTCACTTAAGGAACCTTGGATAAACGATAGTAATAATACAATAATGAGGGCAGGCATACTTCGACTAAGCAAGGGAATGTACGATTTTTGAAAAAATACACTGATGCCCAATCCCAGTAGCGATAACCCCAGATGTCCTAACCAAGTCATCATCCACTCCTCACCTGTCGGTTGTCTCTCGAACATTCCTGCGAACACGGGATACAGCACAGTGATTACGGTGAGCATGAATTGCATGATCCAGGCACAGATGAGTTGACTTGTTACAACCTTACGCCTGCTTCCTGTATGAAGGACAAGTAATTGATACTGCTTCGCAGGTTCGGTATTCATCACCATTACTCCGAGCCAAGCAGCTGCCAGAAATGACAGCATAGCCGTAACACTGTAACTGTCCGCAATAGGGTTGGGTTTGTAGGAATAAATCAGTAGCATGGCGATGATATAAAAGATAACCGGTGCAAAATATTTCTGCGAGCGAATGTGATGCCTTAACAAATATCGGGTCAGATAGATCATTTGGCTTCTCCCCCCGCATCATCCATGGAAGAGCTTAAGTCCACAGATTCTGTGACATCTCCACGACTCGTGTATACAGCTGGATGTTGTCCTCCCAGCAGACTTTCCATATGTAATTGACTTTCTTCCTGTTGTACAGACACAACCGAACCTCCGGATGCCAAAATCATTCTGAGGACATCATCTGTTGATTGTTGAACTACTTTCCAATCCCACAACCAAGAATTTGATTTCTCCGAGCTTGTATTACGAACTAAAGACAGTACTCCCGGTTGTTGTACAACGGATAGATCGTTAGCCAGATCCTCCCCAGCTTCCGTCAGACTTTGAATACGTACAACGGGTTCGCCAGCTTGAAGTATATCTTCACGACTCCAGTAGCGGAGCACGCTGCCTTTCTTCAACACAATCACCTGGTCTGCCAAACGTTCAATAAGCAACGGTTCATGGCAAGCTGTTACAATGGATGTCCCTTCATTCTTCCATTGTCCCAATAAGGATACAACTGCCTCTTGAGCTGGAATATCCAAGCCTGATAAAGGTTCATCCAACAACAAAAGACCACCCGGTCCAGGTAACAGGGCCTGAATCAAATTTACTTTTTGCAGTGTACCCTTCGATAATAAGGATAACTTCTGATCGATCGCGGTATCCAGATATAAAAGTTCACTAAGTTCTCTAATCCGCCCACGCAGTACTTCGGGGCGAATGCCCCGAATACGACCCATATCCCACAAGTACTCTCCAGAGGTAAAGGGTAAACGTGGCAGGCCATCTACTGCATACCCACCAGAACCCTTCATTGTGCGCTGGATCGATCCTGTACCGGGTAACAAAATACCTGCCAACATACGTAGCAACGTGCTTTTGCCCGAGCCGTTTCTGCCAATGAGCACAGCACATTCGCCCTGTTTCACTTCCAGATTAATTTGATTCAGTACCTGAGTACTGCCTAATCGCTTGCTCACTTGTTGAAGCAACATACCTCGACCTGATGAGTCTGGTACATCTTGATCGGCTTTCTTGAAAAGTACACGTATACTCCTTATCACCTGGGATCACATCCGTTCTGGAGCTTGCACACCTAGCAAATGTAAACTGTACGCGAGTCGTTCGGCAGTCCGTTTGGCCAATGCCGCCCGGAAGGATCTTACATCAGATGACGCATCCGCAATCCGTTCGGCGTGATAGAAGCGGTTGAACGCCTGAGCGACATCTATTGTATATTTGGCAATGACTGAAGGCTCATTCCGATGAATTGCTTTTTCCAGATACTCGGGATATTCACCGAGCAGTTTCAGCAATGCCCATGAGGTATCTCCGATAATGAATGAAGTAGTCACTGTTTCATTCTCACCATCCGCAAGGCTGAGGTTAGTCAGAGGGTTTTCATTTTCCACGCGGATCGCCTCTTCTGCCTTGGCAAGCACACTTTGAATCCGGGCATGGGTATATTGCACATAAGGTCCGGTCTCCCCTTCAAAACTCACCGCATCCTCCAGGGAGAAGTCCACATCATTTAACCGATTATTACGCAGATCACCGAAGATAATGGCACCGACACCAACAGCCTCAGCCACCTTCTGAGGGTTCTCCAGATTCGGGTTTTTCTCCTGAATAATTTGCAAGGCACGAGCAACTGCCTCATCCAACACTTCCTGCAAAAAGACGACTTTACCGCGGCGGGTAGACATTTTCCGTCCCTCAAAACGCATTAAGCCAAACGGGATATGTTCACACTTCGCAGACCATTCATGCCCCATCCGGGATAGGACCGCAAATACCTGCCGGAAATGTAACTTCTGCTCCCCTCCAACCACGTATAACAACCGATCTGCCTTCATCACCTCATGACGATAAACCGCCGTAGCCAAATCCCGTGTAGGATAGATTGTTGTTCCGTCTTTTTTGATAATCAGGCACGGGGGCATGTTCTCATCTTCCAGACGTACCACGAGTGCTCCATCACTCTCTTCAAGTAAACCTTTTGCCTTGAGTTCTTCAACCACCGCGCCCATCTTGTCATTGTAAAAGCTTTCCCCCAGCGTATGGTCGAACTGTACATTCAGACGTTCATACATCCGGTTGAATTCCTTCATGCTCACTTCCACAAAAAACGCCCATAACCGCTGTGCTTCTTCATCCCCTTGCTCCAGCTTGCGGAACCAATCCCGTGCCTCAATCTCCAGAGAAGGATCGTTCTCCGCCTCATCGTGGAAGCGGACATACAGCTCCAGGGACGTACGGATCGGGTCTGCCTGCAAGGCTTCATCATTGCCCCACCGTTTGTACGCTGCAATCTGCTTGCCAAACTGGGTTCCCCAGTCTCCCAGATGATTCACACTTACAGAGGTATAACCGGCTTCGTTGTACAACCGATACAATGCTGCACCGATTACAGTAGAACGCAAATGTCCAATTCCGAAGGGTTTAGCGATGTTAGGGGAAGACATATCAATTACAACACGCGAACCTTGACCAAGCTGAAGCTTACCAAATGCGGCATTTCCCAGTTCTTTTAGCAGATTCGGCGCGAGCTTCCCCCGATTGAAACGAATATTTACATACGGCCCAGCGGGAGTTGCTTCAATTCCAGAGGTCTGCAATCCCGTTGCGAGCTCGGTCGCAATGACTGCCGGTGCTTTTTTTAATGACTTTGCTAATACAAAACAAGGGAATGCTGCATCACCCATCTCGGCCTGTGGTGGGACCTCCAGTAATCTCAGAACCTCTTCTTCATTCAATCCCGTTAAAGGGGCAATATCGGCCGCAGCCTGCTTCATCAACATTTCGAACACTCCTTATCCATTCATTATTAGCTGAAAATAAACACAAAAAAGCTCTCGTCTCTACATAAGAGACGAGAGCTGACTTAACAGTTCCCGCGGTACCACTCTAGGTGAACAGCTACTCTTAATATGCATCAACATGCATACCAGTAGAACCTGTTCCGCTCGATGCGTATAACGGTCGCAAGCCGGGGTACCCTCAGACAGATATGGCCTATCCCCAATCGGGATACGTACATCTTTTCGGATAACCATCTCACGGGTGCGGTTCACTCAGGTCATGTCATACCGGCTTCCACCTCTCCCGGCTCGCTGTCATGTATGGATCTGGCTACTCTCCCGATCAGTGATATTCTTCGTTTCAATTCATTGCCATCATTATACATACCACGATCAGACTTGGCAACCTGCATTAAAATCCCCTACTGAAAGGCAACACATAGGCACATCGTCTCAGATGCCTGTGTTCACTACCTTCCCTTAGGGGACCAAGGTCATTATCGTTTTTAATTATATATTCCAGTGAATTAATAATTACGCTACTGCTGCCATCAATCGGCAAGCTTCTGCACATCTGCGGCAAGCCTCTGCACATGCTTGGCAGTGATCATGGTGATGTTTGCCACACTCTGCGGCGCAAGCTTCACAAGCTTTCACACACAATTCGCATATTTCAGCAATAAAATCACTTCCACGTGTCATCGCTTGTGCAGCAAAACTGCAAATCTCCGCACATTCCCGATTCAAACGAATACAATCACGCAGCATCGCCAGATCATATTCTTTCAGACTCGATATGTAACATACGTTGCAAGCATTCATGCACTCCAGGCAAGCATCGATACATTGTTGATATTGTTGTTGTGTCATTTAAAGTTACCTCCCAGGCAAAGTTTGCTATGCTTCTTAATACCCAGTACGGAGGAATATTGAATCATCTAACCTACTTTATCGCTTCCAATTCCAGTAATTGGTCACGAATGACAGTTTGGTCAAAATGTTCACCTATAAATACAGCAACATTAGGGACATCTCCCTGAGGTGTGATCTTCATGTAGTCCGATTCACGGTAGGCATACTGGAACCAGAAGCGGCTCGCCGTGTCGCTAAACGATAAAATGCCTTTTGCTCGATACACATCCCGTGGCAAAGCAGATACAAATTGTTCAAACGCCTCGCTATTCACCGGATGACTGAAATAATGCGTATATACCATGACATGTTCGTGTGAGGCATGAGGAGCAACATGCTCGTGACCGTGGTCATGGACATGGCTATAGGATGCGTCATTATTCATAGCATCACCTTGGACTGTATGATGTGTATGTTCATGTCCATGACTGCATCCATCTGTGCCACAGGTTTCCGTATGCACATGATACTCTTGGCGAGCCGGCTTACCTGCTTCAGAAGCTGAATCACGCACGTGTACGTCTGCCCCGCTGCGAAGCAACAGATCCATCTCCACCTCACACTTGACCGTAGGAATTACAGGTGCGAAGCCATTCCATTTTGCCAAAAGCTGTTCCAGATCCTTCAGTTCCTGTGCACTCACCCGATCCGTTTTATTCAAGAGAAGCACAGACGCACAGCGAATCTGCTCCTGCATCAGTTTGAACGTCTGCCCCTTCTGCTCCTGATATAGGCCAGATAGATGTGCTGCATCCACAACGGTAATGAGACTTTTCAGTTCCAGTCGCATGTAGAGTGAGGTCTCCGTTACCGCATCCAAAATCTCCATTGGGTTCGCGGCACCAGTTGCTTCAATGATGATCACATCCGGTGATTCCTCTTGAACAAGATCAGCAAGTTGCAATCCCAAGTCACCACGTACGGTACAACAGATGCATCCACCTAACATCTCTGTCATCGGAACGGTGGAATCCACAATCTGACCATCCAGATTAACTTCGCCTAACTCATTCATAACCACTGCGGGACGCAAACCCTGCTGTTGCCAATGTTTGATCAACTGAACAAGCAGTGTTGTTTTGCCACTCCCCAAAAAACCTGACAGTATATATACAGGTATGGATTGTTCTTTTAAAATCGTTTCATTCATGCGTATACACCTCTCTGATTGTCCTTCTTGTAACCTGATCTATCTATATCTAGCGAGTGTACACCATCCCGCATTCGTTGTGCAATAATGTTCAACTCTTCCCCAGTACATTGCCTGATTCTACCGGATGGTCTATGCTATGAGGACATGTTGATTGAAGGAGGAAGTTTCATGACTAATTCAGTGGAACAACATCGCCAGGAAGCTCCGACCACGGTATCGTGCATGATTGTTACAGTATCGGACACACGCACTAAAGACACTGACACCAGTGGCCAGCTCATGCACCAGCTTCTGAATGAAGCGGGTTATCAGATTGTTGAATACATCATCACACCAGATGAAACGGAGAACATTCGAAGCATCCTGCAAGATGCAGCCGTTCGTGATGATATCGAAGCCGTGCTGCTTAGCGGCGGAACAGGGATTGCACCCCGAGATACAACCTACGAAGCGGTATCCTCACTACTCGACAAGGAACTCCCGGGCTTTGGTGAGATCTTCCGTTTTCTCAGTTACACCGAAGATATCGGTTCCGCTGCCATCCTGAGCAGAGCCGTCGCTGGAACGATCGGACGCACAGCCGTATTCTCCATGCCGGGTTCCAAAGGAGCCGTCAAATTGGCTATGGAAAAACTCATTTTGCCCGAGCTGCGGCATGTCATGCGTGAAATATATAAACCCGTCTGAAAGATCAGACGGGTTTTTCGGGTTTATTTTCAGCTGTAGGGTAAGGATTGAAAGTTTTCTGTGCTCCCATCTTCTCCTACCTTAGTTGCTCCAGCACATGTTGGAACACCTGCATAACGTCCTGCTCATACTCGTCCTTTTCCCCACCAGAAGTCGTATACACGAGTGAGACGTTTCCTTTGCTACGAATCGTTGTTCGGCCAAGCGCATTCTCCAAGACAGCTTCATCACGATTCTCACTGTACATTTGTTTCATGCTGGCAGCCCGGGTTGTCGCATCACTGAAAATATGGGCTTTCACGATATGTCTGCCACTTCCATTCAACAAATACATATAAGAGATCCCACCATGGCCGTCATCGGCAGACATATTATTCATCAGCTGAATGCCTTTTGCTTCAAAACTCTTACTGATCTCACTCACCAATTCACCGTTTAATCCGTGTCCTTGACTCTGTGCCCTCATATTTCCTTCATCTGTCGCTTCGCGGGTGTAGACCTTCCGCTCCTGTTCAATGGATGATGCCGAACAAGCCACCAGTGACCAGATACTCGTGATCAACACGCCACTTACAAGTACCAACTTCATTGTTCTTCCAGCCAGACTTCGGCCTTTTCTAGCAAACCACATGCCAATCCTTCCTTTCCAGCCACGTGTACTGTGACCCAATCAGGTAGAATTAGCATGTCTAAGGACTTAGAATCTTATGCGGATGGTAGATCTGATATCGTATTGACCACCGTACGACCTACTGCACCACCTTGGAGTATCGTCTCCAGCGTATGAGGCAACTGGTCTAGAGAAATTTCGCGGATTCCCAGTTCCAGCGCACGCTCCGGTTTCCATTCTCCGCCGAGCAGTTTCCACAATCGTTCCCGACGTTCCATCGGACAATACACAGAGTCTATACCAATAAGCTGGATGCCACGCAAAATAAACGGAAGTACCGTAGATTCAAAAGCTGTGCCGCCTGTTAACCCGGATACCGCTAACGCACCTCCGTATTGAATCTGTTTTAATCGCTCCGCGAGAGCTGGTCCTCCTGTTGGATCAACAACTCCCGCCCATAGCTGTTTCCCCATGGCTCCTTTGGCTGGAGCATCAGCTTCATCACGAGTAATAACCTCTGAGGCACCCAAGTTTCGGAGCAATGACTCCTCCTGATCCTTCTTGCCTGTGCTGGCTGTTACTTCAAAGCCAAGTTTCGCCAGAATCGCAACTGCCATACTTCCAACGCCACCTGTTGCACCCGTAACCAGAATCTTGCCCATCTCCGGTTTCACTCCAGCCTGTAACAGCGCATCTACCGAAAGTGCAGCCGTAAATCCTGCGGTTCCAATTGCCATGGCTTCTTTTTCACTGAGACCCGCTGGCAGAGGCACCAGCCATTCACTGCGCAGACGAGCATACTCGCTGTACCCTCCGCAATGGGATACACCAGGTTCAAATCCTGTACTGATCACCCGATCTCCTGGTGCAAAACGTCCACTGACCGACTCCTCTACTGTTCCAGCCAGATCAATTCCCGGTACCATCGGGTACTCACGAACGACACCGCCTTTCTCAAGGGTCGCGAGTCCGTCTTTATAATTGACACTGGAATATTGCACCTTTACCGTAACATCTCCATTTGGCAGATCTTCCTTCTTCAGTTGCTCTATAGCAGCGTTCACTCCGCCCTGTTCTTCTTTACGGACAACGTATGCGTTAAATTGATTTTTCATTGATAACCACTCCTTCTTTGAATTTTGTATATTTTTCCATTAAGCACATGAATTGTTCGCATTCAGGCTTAACGGCTACCTTTTACTTCTGGATCTTCAGATATTGTTGATCAAACTCTGTCTCTCCTGAGCGTCAACAGATAGATTAGTGGACCCACGATGGGGATAATGCCTGTCACTGCCCAAGCTGGTGAACGTCGACTCGCTTCAGTATCCCTGTATATCGCAATCATGGAAAGTAAGGTCAGCAGTACAAAATCAATCGTCATGATATGTACAAAGGCAGATTGATTGAATGCTTCCATATATACATCCGGATGACCTTGCGTCACGGCATAGAATGCTGTCCCCAGCGTCAACAGCAGAAGGACAACATGCGTCAGCTTGTGGGATGCTACCCGTCCAATTCCCGACTTCCGCTGACGACCAAAGTGCAAGCTTGCGTAACCCGAAGCTCTATTTGCGGATGATGACCATGCATAATAAGGAAGCAGAGCAAAAGCACCCAGTCCAAAAGAAAGTATAACAAAAGGCCAAGCCTGTACACGGCAACCTCGTTCTTTCACAGATGTTCTTAAAAGCATACAGGCATACACTGCCGGGAAAATACCCAACCACGAAAACACAGTAAGTAACCAAGGCTCTTTGCTTTGCATTGTGATCAGTTCTTTGAATATCGGATCACTTCCAGGTGACTGCCCCGGTGCCAACAACAATGCATAGGCAATAAAAGCAATCCAGGCCAGTCCTAATATCCATCTCATGTCTGCACCTCCTCTTACTTTCATCCCCTACAGCTGCGGGATTGAATCAATAGTTGCAGAATTTGGCGGCTCCTGCGCTTTCCCGAGAAATAATTACTGCTTTTCCCCTACATCTTGAATTGGGCATGGCTATTTCCAGTATAGCCTGCTACCTCGGCAGTCTGTCCATGAGATTTCTTACATCACTGGTCCATCTCATCGGGATCATATAAGAAAAAGTCTATCGAGGTACTTTCATAGAAGACAGACCGCATTTAGCTGAAGTTTTTCTTACGGTCATCGAATTGTTAGGCTCCGCTAAAAACGCAAATATTTTATAGGCATCAAAAAGGCATAAGCCAGTATTTCTCACTGGTTATGCCTCTCTGTAATTCTTATGTGTAGATCATTCCTCTGTGGATTTCACATGTTCCGCAATGAGCTTCTGCTTCATATTCCATGCCGCAGGGCTGATGTTCACACGATAGATCTCCGGGTTGAGCTTCCGTTGGTATTCCGGCCAGAAGAGGTTCATCTGTTCCCGGTGGTACGCCCGAATCTCATCCAGGTTAGGCAGGTCATACACTTTGCGTCCGTTCACAAAGATCGGCTCCAGCATATTGATCGCTTCGTAGCGGGTAACGGTCTTTTTCAGGTAAGGGTGTAGCGGGTTGAACAGCTTGAGCGGTCCGCCCTGTAGCGGCTGCTCTTCATCTGGATAGCAGATATAATCTGCAATCGCTTTGCCATGTTTCGGATCAATGATCCGGAACACTTCCTTTTTACCTGGAGTGGACACCTTTTCAGGATTGGCAGATATTTTGATCGTAGGCAGCATGGCACCGTCCACTTCACGCTCCACCAATTTGTACACTCCACCCAAAGATGGCTGGTCAGAAGCGGTAATCAACTGTGTACCAACACCCCAAGTATCAATCCGTGCTCCTTGAGCCTTCAGGTTGAAAATCGTATTTTCATCCAGATCATTGGATGCTACAATTTTCACATAATCCAGACCAGCCTCATCCAACATCTGACGTGCCTGAATCGACAAGTACGCTAGGTCACCACTGTCGAGACGAATGGCATTCATCTTTTTGCCTTGGCTCTCCAACTTCTTGGCTGTCTTGATGGCGTGAGGTACTCCACTGTTCAACGTGTCAAAGGTATCAACCAGCAGTGTAACCTGATCAGGCAACACTTTGGCATACACGTCAAACGCCTCCTGTTCGCTCATAAAGCTCTGTACCCAGGAATGGGCATGTGTACCTGCTGTTGGGATTCCGAAGCGCTCTCCAGCCAGCATGTTGGACGTTGCATGGAACCCTGCTACATACGAGGCACGTGCGCCCCAGATGGCAGCATCCGCTTCCTGTGCACGCCGTGTGCCGAATTCGAGCAACGTATCCTGCTGCGCTACCTGTTTGATCCGCGAAGCCTTGGTTGCAATCAACGTCTGATAATTCATGAAGTTAAGTATCGCCGTCTCCACCAATTGTGTCTCCATAATGGAGCCTTCTACCCGAATGAGCGGTTCGTCAGGGAAAACAATTGCACCCTCCTTCATGGAATGAATCGTCCCCTGAAATGAAAACTGGAGCAATTCTTCCAGAAAGACCGGATCGTAATTTTCCTCTTGTTTGGATAAAAATTTGATGTCGTCCATCGTAAACCGAAGCTGGCTGATATAGTTCACAATCCGTTCCAATCCGGCAAATACCGCATATCCGTTGCCAAAAGGAAGCTTACGGAAATAGGCTTCAAATACCGCCTTCCGCTTGTGAGTACCATTCACCCAATGGGCGTACATCATATTGATCTGATATTTATCCGTATGTAAAGCCAGGCTAGTTGTCTGCATTTGTCTCATCCTCTCTGACTTCCGCTCGTGTCCCCAGATTTGATCTGTGAACACGGGTTAACATATGGAGACTTATTCTTCATGATTCTGTTCATCCGTATTAAACAAACAAGTCTCCCGTAAAAAACTCTATACACCATTCACCACATTCATCCAGTTCCTAACATGAGGCCAACCAAACATGACTATGGAGTAAATTAAGCCAAGACTGTCTCGCTCGCCTTAACCACCGAAGCACCAAGGCTGGAACGAAAATGTCCAAGTGCCCACTCATGCCCTGCCGCATTGAAGCTGGCAACGGCATCTTCATATACCGTAATATGAAAACCTTTATTGTAAGCGTCCACTGCGGTATGCAATATGCAAATATCCGTGCATACCCCAATCAGTGCAATATCCGTAATACCACGTGCACGCAGTCTGAGTTCCAGATCGGTCCCACAGAATGCACTATATCTCGTCTTATCCATCCACTGTATATCTGTTTTCCGTTCTTCCATCACTTGGGCAAGACGACCATATAACTGTCTTCCCTCCGTATTTCTGATGTTATGAGGTGGAAAAAGTGCAGTCTCCGGGTGATACGGATCATTCTCTTCGTGCAGATCCACAGCCATGATTACCTCATGTTTGTTCTTACAATAGGCCTCGGTTACAGCTGCAATCGTCTCGTCGATCTCTACTGCCGGCTGACCTACAGGCAAAGAACCTGTCACAAAATCCTTCGTGAAATCAATGACAATCAGTGCTTTCATCGTCAACACTCCCTTAGCCCAGAAATGGTTGATCCTGATTCAATCAGGTGGACACATCTACACCTTATTACGTATAGATGGACAGGCGTGGTACAAGTTCTGTAAAACGATATAACTGCGCCGGTCGCTGCGAGTACTGATTGGAACTCACCAGGTTCCCCTCTTCATCTCTTACTTCTTCCACAATGCCTTTACGGCTGCGGGTAGACGTAATCTTGCGAATGAAGTTTGGTTCTTCAAAATCCGGTACAACACTTTGAATAACCTGATATAATTCACTTAATGTAAAATCACGTGGCAGGAACTGACGAGCAATCGTCGTTTCCAGCATCTGCTGTTGAATACGTCGATAAGCATCTTCAATGATTGTTCTGTGATCAAAGGCCAGTTCCAGTTCTTGCAGCGCCTCCTGAATGGTGAACAATCCAACATCCTCAGCATCATCTGCTGCTTGACGTTGATCCAGCATCCATTCTTCCACAAGCGCAAAAAATGCGTGAGAGATAATCCAGCCCCTCGGGTCACGACCCGGCTGACTGTATACATTCAAGTACTCCAGATGTCCACCGTCTACACCTGTCTCTTCCATCAGCTCACGCTTAGCTGCACCATAGATGGATTCATTTTCCTGACAAAATCCACCGGGTAATGCCCATCTGCCTGCAAAAGGCCAGCCTTTGCGCTTGATCAGCATCACTTTCAGTTCCCGAATGGGAAGTGTCTTCGTCACCGTCTTGCGCTCCCGCTTGGTTAAGGTGAACATAACGATATCCGCAGGAACACCATCGGGGGTACGATATTTTTTGGAACTATAAGCACGTGCTGCTTGTTCGTCGCTCTCTGCATTAAAGTGTTCGTAGTTTTCGCTCATGGGCACCACCGACTATTTTCATTTTGATAATTTCATTATGACATAATAATATCTTTTGTCAACCGCAGGATTCTTGCGTTACGTTCTCGGGCGTGCTATGCGGAATGTCGCCGTTGCCATACATCCCAACGTGCCCGATGCATCACGAACCTCCGATTGAGTCGTAACACTGCGTCCTGCTTGATGCAGTACCGTAGCTGTCACCGTTAACTCCCCTTGTTTCATTGGTGCAAGAAAATGCACGTTCAGATTCGTTGTCACACAGCCGTCCACTTCCATTGCTGCTGTTGCGACCATCCCCATCGCCTGATCCATCAGTGAAGTCAATACACCCCCATGAATAATCCCCATGGAGTTCGTATGATGTTCGCCTGCTGTCAACGCGATCTGTACTTCTTTACCGTCTCCTTTAATATAACGACAGCCGAGAAATCCCCAGAATCGTCCGTCTCCGTCTTCCACCATTTTGTCCAAAATACTCATTATTCATTTCTCCTTTATTCACTGTACGTATCAAGCTCTCTTGATGTCATGTGCCTTTATCATTAAAAATCAGCTGCGCCACACAAAATAACCCCACAGCGTGGAGCTTTGCTTGGAATTATATTCCGAGTACTTGGCGATAGCCACTCCACGTTTACGGTTATGTAATGTCAAAAAAGGCGCGGACAGCGTCCGCACCCTTCCGTCATTTAACCGCAACTGGTCGGAGGTGAATCCGTTCCAGCCTCCACGTTTACTTTTTCAGAAACCGTATCCCGGATTACAGAGATCACTAGTTGAAGCAAGTAGTTAATGTCGCTCTGGCTCTGCTGGAATTCCGTAACCAATGGAATACTGTCCAGTTCGCTTTGCAGATCTTCAATTTCCTGTTCAATTTTGCTGACCATCTCCACATTTTTGAAGCTTTCAAAAGCAACAATCTCTTTTTGTTTCTTCTTGATCGTTGCAATCAATTGCTGGATGCGCTCATGATCCCGAATTTTGGTTTCAGCCTGTTGAAACTGTCTAACTTCCTCACTCGTTCCGAGCATATCAGCCAATTCTTTGGCTTTTCCCATAATGTCGTCGCGTATGACCAGATTGCGCGTATCGTAGGTAGGCATTCCGTAATGGTTGTACTGCACTTCTTCCTGCGCCACTGAAATCGCTCCATTCTATGAGATGATATAAGATGAATATTCATGTTGCCCTAGCTCAGTTGACTGCTGAGTGACCGCTACGGTGTCGGATCGTTCTTTTGATCGCTGTTGTCTCCGAATTTTTTCGATTGAGATTGTTCAAGGTTAAAATTCGGAGACAAAGGCGAACGCTTCGCTTCTACAGAATCGATTCCGTCACCTTCGCTACGCTCGGCGTAACCCCGCTAAGTGCAAAAATCATTCATCTTATTGGTGTGTGTATTACTGATTGGCAGCTACCGGCTCGGAGAGCAGGTTGCCCCGAATATAAAAAGTCATCGGATCGGTGATTTCCACTTGTACGAAAGTACCGATCAATTCTTTGGGTCCTTCAAAATGCACCAGCTTGTTGCTGCGCGTACGTCCTGCAAGAACTTCGGAATTCCGCTTGCTTTCGCCTTCAACGAGCACTTCAACGATTTTGCCGCGTTGCTCTTCATTGCTTCGGTGGCTGTATTCGTTGATCGTTTCGTTCAAGCGCTTCAAACGTTCCTTCTTCACTTCCATCGGTACGTTGTCTTCCATCACCGCAGCCGGTGTACCTTCCCGTGGGGAATAAATAAAGGTATAGGCAAAATCATACCCTACTTCACGGACAAGGGAAAGTGTATCTTCAAACTGTTCTTCCGTTTCCCCCGGAAAACCAACAATAATATCCGTTGTTAACACGACTTCTGGAATGGCCTTTTTAATTTTGTCAGCCAGTTTCAGATAGTGTTCCCGGCTGTACTTGCGGCTCATACGTTTGAGCACTTCCGAACTGCCAGATTGCACCGGAAGATGAATGTGCTCCACTAGATTTCCGCCCTTGGCCAGCACTTCAATCAAGTGGTCATCGAAGTCACGTGGGTGACTGGTTGTAAACCTTACTCGCGGAATATCAATTTGGCGAATGGCATCCATCAAGTCACCAAAACTGTAGTTCAGGTCGGTGAAATCCTTGCCGTACGCATTCACATTTTGACCAAGCAGCGTGATCTCCTTAAAGCCTTGTCGTGCCAAATCCCGAACTTCGGCAATAACATCTTCCGGACGACGGCTGCGTTCTTTGCCCCGCGTAAACGGAACGATGCAATATGTACAGAACTTGTCGCAGCCATACATAATGTTCACCCAGCCGCGCATACCCTCACGTTTCTTCGGCAGGTTCTCAATAATGTCGCCTTCCTTGGACCACACCTCAACAACCATTTCTTTGCTGAACAGCGCTTCCTGAATTAGATGTGGCAATCGATGCACGTTATGTGTACCAAAGATCATATCCACAAATCCATGCTTCTGCATGATTCGGTTGACGACGCCTTCTTCTTGGGACATACACCCGCATACGCCAAGTAATAATCCCGGACGTTCGAGTTTTAGCGTTTTCAGGTGACCCAGCTCACCAAATACTTTATCTTCCGCATTTTCCCGTATGGCACACGTATTGAGCAGAATAATATCAGCTTCTTTGCGATTCTCTGTAGCCTGATATCCCATAGACTCAAGCAGTCCTTTGATGGTTTCCGAGTCATGCTCGTTCATCTGACATCCATACGTATATACAATATAATGTTTGCCTTTCCCTATGTTTTTCAGTTCATCGGGAACGGCATTTTCGTAAAGCACCTGGACGTCTTCCTTGCCCCGCTGTTTCTCCTGACGATGATTGGGTTCCGATTTGATGTTAATCTCCCGGCCCCGGATTCTTATCTTTTTGCTGAATTCATCTTGCGAAATTACTTTGGCATCGGAGAAATCAAAATATTGGGAGTAATCCTTTTTTGAGTCTTTAGCCATTTCCTTCGGTCACTCCTTACAGCCTCTATTAATAAAAAATCGTTCATTCATCCCTGTTCCAGGTGAATTTCTTGCTTGGAACACTAAAAGAGCATTACAGCAAATTATAGCATGAATTGGGCTGTAGTTCCACATCCAAAGCGCATGTCCCTTCGTCTAATCCGTAACATGCCATGTTCAGAAGAACACTCTGAAAATACAAAAACCTGAGCCTTGCCATCAGGGGTGGGATTAACCGTACCCTGTTGGCTGTGCTCAGGTTTATATGTTATTCAGACCGCCCCAATTGGCGGCTGAAGCTATTACATGTAATTAATCGATGATTTCAGCAGTGTCGCCATTACGAGCGCCAGCAGCGTTAGCTTCATCTGTATCAATATGCATGTCCAGTGCGAAAGAATCGGATACACGAGCCAGTACATTTTCCAGTACAAGACCGCGATCTCCGCCAAGGCGAACTTTCAGCATTTGTTTGTCCTCGATACCCCATTTAGCAGCATCAGAAGTATGGAAGTGAATGTGACGAGCAGCAACGATAACACCTTTATCAATCGTAACTTCGCCAGCAGGACCTTTAATTGTGATTCCTGGTGTACCTTCAATGCTTCCAGATTCACGTACAGGTGCTTTAACACCAATGGCAAATGAATCTGTCATGGAGATCTCCAGTTGCGTTTCAGGGCGAACAGGTCCAAGGATACGCACTTTATCAAACTGTCCTTTCGAACCAATTACCGCTACAGTTTCGTTAGCAGCGTATTGGCCAGGCTGGGACAGAGGTTTAAATTCAGTCAGTTCATAACCTTTGCCAAACAAAATTTCAACGTGCTCTTGGGATACATGAATGTGACGGGCAGATACGCCCACAGGTACTGTTTTACTCATTGTAAATTCACTCCTTGTTTATCTATGGCCTGTACTCAGGCTCTTAACAATCCAATGGTATTATACCCCTTTTTGGAGTGAAATGAAAACGAACTGGTGAAAATTCATGAAATACACTTATTTCACCATCATTCCCGTCCTTTATTTGGAAAACTAGTTTCAATTCAACACATTCAGCGCACACACCAGTTCACTACTTTATGGAATTCCCCTTTATCTTCGGATTGCTCTCTGGCAAGTGTTCCCCCAGATAACTCATCGCATTCCCCCACAACCAGCCGCGAACCAGATGTTCATCATAATGTTTGAGCAGGATTTCCGTCAGTCTCGGATAATGCCCTGAGTGTTCAAGTCTCTGAATATACGTGGAGATCCCATCAAAATCAGACCCCATCATCAGATGGTTCTGCCCGCCCAGAGAACAGATCTCCTCAATATGAGGCAACAGATCTTCTATACGTACCTCACCCTCCTGTTTTACAAACCAGGGCACAAACGTCAGTCCGATCCGCCCTTCCCGGGCAATGATGGCCTGAATCTGATCATCTTTCAGATTACGCACATGGGGACATACGCTATAACTGTTGGAGTGGGAGGCGATAAAAGGACGTTTACTCAAATCAGTCAGCTCCCAGAAACCTTTCTCCGTCAAATGTGACACATCTAACAGCATTCCCATTTCATTACACTGGCGCACCAGTTCTTTCCCTTTCTCGGTCAGACCTGCTCCTCGCTTCTCCATTACTCCGTCAGCCGCCCAATTGGCATAATTCCACGTTAGTCCAATAATTCGAACGCCCATCTGATAACATAACTCCAGATAGAACAGGTTGCCCTCCAGGCCATCCACACCCTCCAGTGTGATTAATCCCCACGGACTCTCTGTTTGCCCCACCTGAGCCACCTGTTCACGCCATAACAACGTCTGTGTACCACCAAGCCGCTCCTGACTTCTCTCTACACGTCTACGATAAATCTCCAACTGCCCCATCACATGTTCAAACTTGCCTCTGCCCAGCACTTCGGGTAAATAGATGGCGAACGCCTGTAACCCTACATTCCCCTCTTTCAAACGTTGCAAATTCACATCCAGTTGTGGAGCATCTTGGAATGAAAGAGCAGGCTGCATCAAAATTTTGCTCAGTGCATCACAGTGAAAATCAGCTACTCGCCAATCAGACATGGACATCTTAAACCCTCCTCAATATGTTATTGCAAAAAAACGCAAAAAAACCTGTCTACATCGTAAACAGGTTCAATGCATACTGCATGTATTATCTGGGCTCCACAATCAGCTTAATGGCCGTTCGGTCCTCGCCGTCGATCACAATGTCTGTAAAAGCTGGAATACAAATCAGGTCAACTCCGCTTGGTGCTACAAATCCCCGGGCTATCGCTACCGCTTTAATGGCTTGGTTCAGTGCTCCCGCTCCAATTGCCTGCAGTTCAGCATTTCCACGTTCACGAAGAACCCCTGCAAGAGCGCCGGCTACAGAATTAGGATTGGACTTTGCTGAAACTTTTAATACATCCATGGTAAGTACCTCCCTGGGAATGTTGAAAGTTTGTTTCCACTTACTAGATGTTATTCGCGGGAGGCAAAAAAATTCCTTCTTTTTAGGCGGGTTTCCCTGCAAAATGGGACAATACCCCTATTCCATGCGCCACTCGTCCTCCATCAGACGAATTTTTTCGATGCGTGTTGCCGCACCTGTGGCTTCATCAATTTCAACAAAAACACCATGGAAGTGCCATTTGCCATCATCCACAACAAAACGTACAGGTAGCTGGGTGTAGAACTTACGCAACACAGCCTCACGCTCCATACCCAATATGCCGTCACGAGGTCCTACCATGCCTGCATCCGTCAAGTAAGCTGTTCCTCCAGGCAAAATCCGATCATCGTTACTCTGTACATGTGTATGTGTACCTACAACGAGAGACGCACGTCCATCCAGATGCCATCCCATGGCAATCTTTTCTGACGTCGCTTCAGCATGCATATCGACCAGAATACATTTATGGTCTTGGCGTAGCTCGTCTACAATCTCATCAACCACACGGAATGGACAATCCAGAGCAGGCAGGAACGTTCTTCCTTGAAGATTGACAATCGCTAGCTCTTTCCCTTCACCTTTGACAACCGTGTATCCTCGTCCTGGTGTACCTGGTGGAAAGTTTGCTGGACGAATCATGCGGGGCTCATCATCTATAAAATCAAAAATATCCTTATTGTCCCAAGTATGATTACCAAGTGTAATACCATGTACACCCCAGTTGAAAAACTCATTTGCGATTGCACCGGTAATGCCGCGACCTGCTGCCGCATTTTCACCATTCACAATCACCACATGTGGCTTATACTTCGATTTCAGGTACGGTAAATTTTCCTTTAATGCCTTACGTCCCACGTTACCTACAATGTCACCAATAAACAAAACTTTCATTGATTACTGCCTCCTCAATTCCTGCAAAGTCCTCTTGCTTAAAATGTTGAATCTTTGCAGGACTCTATCTCATGTTCCATGATGTGTAGTTGCCATTTAACAGGCTATCAACAGGAAAAGTGGCCCGATACTGCGGCCACTTTTCCGTAATGCTCTATTTTGCGTATTCAACCGCACGGGTTTCCCGGATGACGGTGACTTTGATGTGACCCGGATAGTCGAGTTCATTCTCAATCATCTTCGTGATGTCACGGGCTAAGCGGAAGGCTTCAGCATCATCGATCTTCTCAGGCTGTACCATAACGCGAACTTCGCGTCCGGCCTGAATGGCGTACGATTTCTCGACACCTTCGAAGGATTCTGAGATTTCTTCCAGCTTCTCCAGTCGTTTGATATACGTTTCCAGCGTTTCGCGGCGTGCGCCTGGTCTTGCTGCGGATAGCGCATCTGCTGCGCCAACCAACATGGCAATGACCGAAGTCGCTTCGCAATCTCCGTGATGGGACGCGATACTGTTGATTACAACCGGATGTTCTTTGTATTTCTTCGCCAGTTCCACGCCAATTTCGACGTGTGATCCTTCCACTTCGTGATCCAGCGCTTTACCGATGTCATGCAATAGACCTGCACGTCTTGCCAGAGTTACGTCTTCTCCGAGTTCGCCAGCCATCAGTCCAGCCAGATAAGCGACTTCCATGGAATGTTTCAAGACGTTTTGACCGTAACTTGTACGGAACTTCAACCGGCCCAAAATTTTGATCAGATCCGGATGCAGACCATGCACGCCCACTTCAAAGGTAGCTTGCTCACCGTATTCACGGATGCGCTCATCCACTTCTTTGCGGGATTTCTCAACCATCTCTTCAATCCGTGCCGGGTGAATACGTCCATCAGCCACCAGTTTCTCCAGGGCAGTTCGGGCGATCTCACGGCGAATCGGGTCAAAGCCCGACAGAATAACAGCTTCTGGCGTATCATCGATAATGAGGTCAATCCCTGTAAGGGTTTCAAGCGCACGGATGTTACGTCCTTCACGACCGATAATCCGGCCTTTCATTTCTTCATTTGGCAGGGTAACAACAGAAACCGTTGTTTCCGCTACGTGGTCAGCCGCACAACGTTGGATGGCGAGTGTAATAATCTCGCGGGACTTTTTGTCCGCTTCTTCCTTCGCTTGTTGTTCAATGTCCTTGATCATTTGAGCCGTCTCATGACGAACTTCCTGTTCTACGTTGGACAGTATGATACTGCGTGCGTCTTCCATGGTGAGGTTGGATATACGTTCCAACTCTGTCACCTGGTTTTTGTAAATCATTTCGATCTGCTGCTGAGTCTCATCAATTCGTTTCTCTTTGTTAGCCACTTGCTCTTCTTTACGTTCGAGTGATTCCAATTTTTTATCCAGCGACTCTTCTTTTTGCAACAATCGTCTTTCTTGTCGTTGAATTTCATTCCGACGTTCACGAGTGTCTTTTTCAGCTTCAGCACGAATGCGATGGATTTCATCCTTCGCTTCCAGCACCGTTTCTTTCTTCAGTGCCTCTGCCTCTTTCTTCGCGTTCTCCACGATTTGTACGGCAGCTTGTTCCGCACTAGAGATTTTAGCCTCTGCAAGAGATTTGCGAATAAAATACCCTACTCCGAACCCAATGATTAGCGCGGCCACAACGAGAGCGATCGTGATTGCAGGATTCATACTGTTCACCTCCTCGTTGGTTCCTCCAAGGCATTCCTTGGGTCAATTTGCAGTTTTCAAACCTTACATATGTTTGGGAATAACGAATACTCACGGCGATCCCCCGCCGATTTTCATTTCACATGTACATGTTTCCACGTACTATTCACTGTTTCCAGCGAACCCATAATTAAGAATGGTATAAATCTTAAGAAACCGAAACCGCTTTTTTGGAAGGAAAAAGGGTTGTCCATTTCTTACAGACTCATGTCCATTTTAGTATTTGACGAAAGAAATTGTCAAGAGAATGCAGTATAGAGACTGTAGTCTGCTAATCCCATAACAACGCTTCGTCATCTTCAGGGCCCCCAGCCTCATCTTCTTCAATTAAACAATTCACGACACGGCGCACCATATCCATTGAAAAACCACGTCTCATTAGGAAGGGAAGCGTTTTATTTTTCTTCTCTTTAACGTCCCCTTTGACCTGATTCCATTTTTTGCGTCCGGCACTCAAGGCAGTCTCAAATTCCGCATCTGTACTAATACCTTCTAGTGCCTCAATGATGAGATCATTGGCAATGCCCTTTTGACGCAGCTCTTGCCTTATCCACAGTTTTCCCTTCCGCTTGCCCTCCATACGCTGTCTTGTCCATTCCTTTGCAAATAGATCGTCATCCACTAACTTCTCCCGTTCAAGTCGATCCAGCGTCTCTTCAATTAATGGTGCAGCAAACTCCTTCTGACGAAGTTTCTGACTTAATTCATGGCGTGTTCGCGGCTTATGTTCCAAAAAGCGCAGAGACTGTGAATACGTACGCTGTCGCTCATCAGCTACAACAATTTCTTCAAGGTCCTTCTTCATAAACGTATTGCCTTGAGTCATCCTGTATTTAATCATCACATCTTCAAGAACCGTAATGGAGTGGATGCCAAAAGTGATTCGATAACGAGCTTGCCTGCTCTTCGTTCGTTCTACACGTGTAATAATAAGTTCTTCGTTATCCGGAAATTGGGATAGGCCGTCCTCTTCTGCTTCTTCATATAAATCCTCGTCATGTTGATCCATTCAGGTCTCCCCTTTCATAACATTTTCATTTTGACTACGCCAAGCACATCTTCACATAAAACAGAGAACACTAATACAAAAGGCCGGGGACTCTGCCCGGCCTTTACTCCACAGTTAGCGTGCCAACAGCCCCTGTCCATTGGGACAGGGGCTGTTGGACAGCATGAGCACTCCCCCACTACAATCCATTATCCAGATTGATCCAAGCTCAATCAGATAAGTTTACGGAGTCCAGTGGGAAACACCCTCAGGGCCCTCCCTACAAGGGAGGATTTGAGAGATTACTCGTTGATTTCAAACAATTCTTGTTCTTCTTCTGCTTCTTTTTGTTGCTCTTCACTAGTTGGCGCAGGGACTGCGGTAGTCAAGTTACTAGCTACCCGAATTTTTTGTTCAATGATTTCAGCAATGTCTTTATGCTCTTTCATGAACTGCTTCGCGTTCTCACGGCCTTGTCCTAAACGCTCGCCTTCGTAGGAGTACCATGCACCACTTTTATTAACGATGTCCAGCTCTGTACCAATGTCAATGATACTGCCTTCTCTCGAAATACCCTCGCCATACATGATATCCACTTCCGCTTGTTTAAACGGAGGTGCCACTTTGTTTTTCACAACTTTAATACGAGTACGGTTACCAATCATGTCATTGCCTGATTTGATACTCTCAATACGACGCACATCCAGACGTACTGTGGAATAAAACTTCAGAGCACGACCACCAGGTGTTGTTTCCGGGTTACCAAACATAACGCCGACTTTCTCACGAAGCTGGTTAATGAAGATTGCAATTGTTTTGGATTTGCTGATTGCACCAGACAATTTACGCAGCGCCTGAGACATCAAACGCGCTTGCAAACCAACGTGTGAATCTCCCATTTCGCCTTCAATCTCTGCTTTTGGAACCAATGCGGCTACAGAGTCAATAACGACGATATCTACTGCACCACTGCGTACAAGAGCTTCTGCAATTTCCAGCCCTTGCTCACCCGTATCTGGCTGAGATAGAAGCAATTCGTCAATGTTAACACCCAATTTGCTTGCATATTGAGGATCAAGAGCATGCTCGGCATCGATAAATGCTGCTTGTCCACCAACACGTTGTACTTCAGCAATCGCATGTAATGCGACAGTTGTTTTACCTGAGGATTCAGGTCCATATATTTCAACAATACGGCCTTTAGGCAAGCCGCCTGTTCCTAATGCAATATCCAAAGCCAAGGAACCGCTGGGAATAATTTCCACATTCATATGAGTGGACTCACCCAGTTTCATGATGGATCCTTTACCAAATTGCTTCTCTATTTGACGGAGCGCCATATCAAGCGCGGCACGACGGTCTGACAATAAGCTCACACCCTTTACTGTTTATAAGATAATGATACCTTGTTTTAACACGTTTGCCAAGCTTTTTTTCGAACATACATTCGTTTTTTTTGTAAAGGCTGAGGCGCCTCTTCCTCAAGGAAACTTTCCATTAAACAGAAAAAAGAACCGTAAACAAGGCTGTAAAGCCTAATTCTACGGTTCTTCCGTCTTCCTTAATTATACTTGCTTGGAACTGTAAATGCAATCGAAGCGATTAACTAATCAATCCATCGCCACAAGTTTTTGCCATAAGCGATAGAGGATTGCTTTCGCTGAACGAATGCGTACCGTCTCGCGATTACCATTAATACGCAGCTCATGAATTTCCGTCTCTTTTCCACGTTCAGCAAGAGCGATGAAGACAAGTCCGGGTGGCTTGCGTTCCGAATATCCCGGTCCAGCTACACCGGTAACAGCCAGGCCAAAATCAGCATCGCCAATCATGCGAATCTGCTCAGCAAGCACTTTTGCAACCTCTGGGCTTACCGCCCCAGGTGCATCTTCACCTTCCAGATAATCATGAGGCACATTCAGCAGCTTTTCTTTAATTTCATTGGAGTAACAAACAATTCCACCTTTGAGCATTGAGGCACTTCCGGGTACAGAGGTCAGACTTTGCATGACAAGCCCTCCTGTACAGCTCTCAGCAGCGCTAAGCGTCAGCCCCATGTCAGACATCATGGTTACAATCGTATACTCTATAGGCACATCCTCGTTCGCGTAGAGATGTTCTGTCAAACGCTCACGAATCTGAACCTCCATCGCATCCAGCTTCAGCTTCGCCTCTCCCTCACTCGCAGCCTTCGTGGAGACACGTACCGTAACTTCGCCTTCACTCGCGTAAGGAGCAATCGTAGGGTCTGTCTGCGCGTCAATCAGATCCAATAGTCGATCTTCCAGAGCAGATTCACCAATACCTGCGAATTTCAGCATTCGGGAATAGATCGGCATTTCTTCCGTGAGTACATGCTGGAACAGCCAGGGCTTGACTTCCTGTTCAAACATTGGAATCAGCTCTTTAGGTGGTCCAGGCATCACAACATAATATTTGTCATTATCAGAAATCGCATTTCCTGCCGCAAGGCCCGTTTCATTGGCCAGAGGTGTTCCGCCATCAATAACGATCGCCTGACGTCGGTTATTTTCTGTCATGTCCACATTACGATCTCTGAAAAAGCTCTCAATTTTGTCCATAGCCATTCGATCTGTATGCAGTTTCCGGTTAAGAACAGCTGCCAATGCATCCTTGGTCAGATCATCTTGGGTAGGTCCGATGCCACCGGAAAATAAAATAACGTCTGCACGGCCCTGCGCAATGCGAATAGCTTCGCTAAGTCGGTTCAGGTTATCCCCTACCACCGTTTGGAAATATACATCGATCCCCATCGCAGCCAATTCACGGGATAGGTATCTGGCATTGGTATTGACGATTTGTCCAAGCAGTAGCTCTGTGCCAACTGCAATGATTTCTGCCTTCATTGAGCATCCTCCTGTACACGTGGTGAGTGATCAAAGGGCAATAGGATAATCTCCTATTGCCCCTGACCCAATGCTTCCTTCATGATTACCCATTTAAGAACAAACCATTATGCTTTTGTTAAATGAAGCAAATTTTTGTTTTTGATAAAGTAATCGATACCCGACCAGATGGTAATAAGCGCTGCTGCCCATACCGCGATAATATCGACGTGAATACCCGTGTATGAAAACGGGAAATTGTTCAACAGCAACAGCACAATCGCCACAATCTGCACTACAGTCTTCAGCTTGCCCCAAGCACTAGCGGCAACAACCGAACCATCCAGCAATGCAATTTGACGCAAGCCGGTAACTGCGAATTCACGACTAATAATAACAACTGCAATCCAGGAATCCAGCTTGCCCATCTCCACAAGCGAGATCAAAACTGCAGTAACCAGCAGCTTGTCTGCGAGCGGATCAAGCAGTTTCCCCAGATTGGTAACCATGTTATTTTTCCGCGCAAGGTATCCGTCAATTCCATCTGTGCTTGCGGCGATGATAAAAATAACAGCAGCAATCAGTTGATTATACGGAAGCGAAAAGCTTCCAAGCTGCAACGGCTCTGGATAAAATGGGAAATCCACAAGCAGGAACACCATCAAAAAAGGGATTAAGCAAATTCGTGCAAGCGTAATCCGGTTGGGTAAATTCACAAGACGCCCTCCCTCATATCCTCCATTACTCCAAACAATCATCATAATCCCGTTATCATCATCCGGAACATGAAATGTACAGTTTCAATGTCAATCCGTATTAACATGATCCCACTATGTAGAAACGCAAAAAATAAAGTCAACCGCTCAAAAGCAAAACCGCTTTAAACGTTCCGGTGACTTCCAGAAGATGTACTGCTTTTCACAAAGTCAGCAAACGATGAGGACTGGACTTGATGCATGACTGCCAGCAATGCACACTTAGTATAATATACGCCCAATACCGTGTCAAAAAACACTTTTGCTACAAAAAGGCCATATTACTTGAAATTTGTATATTGCAAATCCAGAGGCAGGTTAGCACCATTTAGCAACTGCATAACAGCTTGCAAATCATTTTTACTCTTACCAGTTACCCGGAGTTGGTCTCCCTGAATCTGGCTCTTCACCTTCATCTTGGAATCCCGAATCAGGATATTGATTTTCTTGGCGATGTCCTGATCAATCCCCTGTTTAAAATTCAAACGCTGGCGGACTGTACCAGAAGACGCTGGCTCTACCTTTGCGTAATCAATGTTTTTCAATGGTAGACCACGCTTCGCCATTTTGGATTGCAGCACGTCAATGACAGCCTTGAGTTTGGTCTCATCATCAGATACGATCGTTAACGCATCCTTATCCAGTTTCAGGCTGCTCTTGCTGCCCTTGAAGTCATAACGAGTGCCAATTTCCTTCTCGGTTTGTGTAACGGCATTTGTCAGTTCTTGCAAGTCCATTTTGGACACGATATCAAATGAATTTTCTGAGCTCAAACCAGTCACCCTTTCAGTTAATCGTATGTTCTGTAACATTATAGAGGATACCTTAAGCAAAAGTCTAATTTCAAGCTGTTTTACACAAAGAAAAAAGCATTTTTGGCTTCCACTTCAAGTGGCTGCCAAAAATGCTTGCTGGTCCAGCTTCCAACCTAATAGCGGCTGCGGTTGGGCTGTCTGAACATATCAAGCACACCCAAAAGCACATGTGCAAGTCCAAAACCCAATATTCCGTAACCCCAAGCACTTGGAGTCAGGTAATAACCCAGGAGGCTGACAATGATCCCTAAACCTGTTACGATCCAGCTGACTGTCACAGCCATCCACCTCACTTCACCAAAAGTTAACTGCAAGTTAAGACACGGTTATTGTCTCCTGCAGTTGACCCGGTTATTCGCTACCCGTGGTACCCCCTGTACCGTCCGTTGATCCATTTTCAACACCTGTAGAAGAAGTAGTACTACTGCTACTGTCTTCACCAAGCTTCAAACGGATCCGATTGGTCGCCTTGCCATCCGTTACAACTTGCCCGCCAACCTCAATCGTGGTCGCTGCAGCGTAACCGGACTTAATATACATGCCTGCACTATCCAACTCAAAGGTATAGCTGTCACCTTCGGCTGTGTTACCATACTCCAACTTCTCTCCACTGGAGTTTTCGCCTTTGTACACTTCCAGCCAGCTATGACCTGTTGCTTTGATCGTGACCGTTACAGGTTGCCCTGCACTACCGTTAACTTTAAAGTTCGTAATATTTCCTGATTTCCCATCTTCCGCAACAGTCACATTAGACGGTGAATTGTCAGTTGGTTCTACCTCAGTTTCATCCGTCTGTCCGTCCGTTTGGCCATCAGTTTGACCGTCCGTCTGTCCTTCCGTGTCTGTACCGCCGCCGTTACCGCCAGCTTCGCCCTCACCAGTACCGTCAGTACCTGAATCTGTCGCAGGCGGATTAGATGCCTGTCCGTTGTCGGCAGGTTGATCCGGTTTATCCTCAGGCTGTTGTTGACTGTCCGTAATTTTGACCTGATCAAGCCCCGGATTATCTGATTCATCACCATTGTTATACACCACGTATACATACAACAGTACTACAATCAAAACAGGGAATGTCCACATCAGCGCGACAGACATCCACCGATTACTACGCTCAACCGGACGGCTGGAACGCTTCTGTATAACCGGTTCCATCGTTGCTTCCGCCTCTTCTGCGGGTACGTCTTTTTTGTGTCCCTCCAGCAGCTCATCAGGGTTCAGTCCCACGGTCTCCGCATAGGTTTTGATGAAAGCACGCACATAGAAGCTACCCGGCAGCACTTTATAGTCTCCTGCTTCTATGGCCTCCAGATACCTCTTGCGAATTTTTGTCATTTCCTGTACATCGTCAAGACTCATCCCTTTTTGCAGCCGGGCCTCCCTTAACTGCTGACCCAGTTCAGACATGCCATCTCCTCCTTATGTTTATCTCTTGAGTTGTTGCTAATCTATTTCATGATTCCGTACGGTTCCTTACAATTCGTCGGTGTAGCTAGCCGTAAACGTATCATAAATAATTTCTTCATTCGGATTGTTGCGAAGTTCAATAATAATATCAAAATCATTAAAATCATATTCGGATTCCTGTACAAAAATATCCGGATGTTCAATAACTTTGGTGCTAGGCATGGTCATAATATCCTGCAACAGGTTGTAATGCCGCTCACTGGAGCGTATCGTGCTAACAATACCGTCGATAATGAACACATTGTTCGGGTTCAATTCGTCTTCGGACATTTGACTCCTTATCGTCTGACGAAGAAGTGTGGAGGACACAAACGTCCACCGCTTCATTGCACATACGCTACCCGCAATAATGGACTCCGTTTTACCAACACGAGGCATTCCGCGCAAACCAATGACCTGATTGCCTTCCCTCTTAAATACTTCACCCAAAAAGTCCACAAGTAACCCAAGTTCATCTCGTGTGAAACGAAATGTCTTGCGATCATCCGAGTCACGGTCAATGTATCTGCCATGACGCACGGCCAAAATATCCACCAATTTAGGTTGACGCAAAGCCGATACGGTGATGCTGTTTACTTTGCCAAGCATTTCACCAAGCAAACGGATTTTTTCATCATCATCCGATTCAAGCAGCATGCCTCGAGTTTTGCCTTCAACACCGTTAATGGTCAATATATTCACTTCAAGCATCCCCAGCATAGAGGCAATATCGCCTAACAAACCGGGTCTGTTCTTATGTATTTTATATTCCATGTACCATTGTTTAGATTCCATTTCAACACCCCGTAATGCATTATTCCACATTATTCGACAGCAACAGAACGTGTCCACTGGACAACAATCTGAGACATCTTCTAAAAATGGGTCACGTTAATGATATATAAAATGAAAATGAATTACAAGAACAGCTCTGTAATCCGTTTGTAATCATTAGAGAAAAGCCCCCTTGCGGGAGCTCTTCATCTGTGATCTTATGCGTTTTGTTTGGCCAATTTGACCATCAGGCACGCAATCGTACGACGCTCATCTGCATCGCCGACATCCCATAACTCTTTCAATGCCCGGTTGGAATGGTTCGCCGGATCGACTTTCTCATCGAGGAAATCGCCGATTTCATACGCAAGTTTGTTGATGGTTTCTTCACTCATCCCCATCTTCTCTGCTTGCAGTACGCGGTCACCCAGGAACTTCTTCCATGTGTCAAAACTGGAGAGCACTGTTTTTTCTGTTGACATGATAAATCCTCCTTAGATGACGCATGAGATTTAAAATCAACAGTTGTAATATGTGCTTTCGAGACATTTTATATACGAGCAATTTGAAAATAATCTAGAGACGGTTGCTTCTAGGCAATCTTCACCTGTTTCGTCTACAACCAGTCAAGTTTTCTTGCTGTTTTACGTTAACCAACCGCCATTCGGACTGATAATCTGCCCATTGATATAACCAGATTCAGGGAGTGCCAGAAAATAAACCAGTGATGAGATTTCATCAGGTTGAGCAAGTCTTCCTGCTGGAATTTCCTCTTCCAGCATCTTCAGTTCACTCTGATCCAGATGGTTCAGCATGGATGTCTGAACGGCGCCAGGAGCAACGGCATTTACGGTTACTCCGGAAGGTGCGAGTTCTTTCGCAAGCGCCTTGGTGAATGCATTCACCCCACCTTTGGTTGTGGAATACAGCACCTCACAAGAAGCACCAGACAGTCCCCAGATCGACGATACATTAATGATTCGGCCATACCTTTGGGAGATCATGTGAGGCATCATTTCCTGTGTACACATAAACGTGCCTTTGAGGTTAATCGCCATCACTTCATCCCAGATCTCCTCTGTAACATCAGACAACATCCCGTAGTGCGAGATTCCTGCATTATTCACAAGAATATCTGGCATGAGATTATGCGACTCGAGCTTCTCACGCATGCGCTCAATCTGTTCCCGGCTGCGAAGATCCGCAGACACGGTCATGATTTTTCCACTGCCCTGTTCCATACACCGTCTGGCGGCTTCATTGGCTGCCTCATGCGATTTCATATAGTGTATAACAACATTCATTCCCACTCTGGCGAAGCGTTCTGCGATAGCCGCTCCAATACCACCGCTTGCACCAGTTACCAGTACAGTCATTTCCCCAATTGCCTTCAATTGTCCTGTTCCCCTCTCCATATCAAGGACTCACGACTAGCGATACAGCCAGTTGATCCCAGCGAATATGCTCTCTCAGTCTGAGATTTATATCTTCCAGTGTAATCGATTCATAGAGCGGGAGCATATTGAAAAAATCACCGCCACGGAATTGCTGACGTGTAAATTCATGCGCAATGTTCTCCGGAGAATTGAGCATACGCAAATATCCGCCTATTTTCTTTTTGCGTGCACGTTCAAAATCCGTGGATTCGAACCCTTTTTCTACAATGGCATCCACTTCTTCACGTATACGCGCGAGCAGTTGATCCGGGTCTTTTGTATCACCACCAATGGCTGAAAACGCATATTGCGGCGAACTGTTATACTCATGTCCAAAGCTGTCCGAGATCAGATCTTCATCGTAGAGCTTCTGGAATAAACGTGTGCTTGAGCCAAATAAAAGATCCATCATCAGTTGTGTTGTCATATCTCGCCGTAACAATTGTTCCCCGGTAAGTCCAACGTCCGTCTCCTTGAATCCAAACAGACATTTGGGCAGTGAAACAGCCAGTTTTGATTCCCGTCTGGCTTCTCCTACCTGCTCAGGCTCCGGTTCGAAGAAACGTTGAATGCTCCCCTGTGGCTTATAATCCTTCTGCTCCTGGTTCGATCGAACCATATCAATGACTTCCTGTGGATCTACACCACCCACCACAAACAAGAGCATATTACTCGGGTGATAGAAGGTGTTATAACACTCATACAACATCTCTTTGGTAATCGTACGGATGGATTCCACCGTTCCTGCAATATCGATATGCACCGGATGTTTCTGATACATGGCTTCGATCAATCCAAAATAAACACGCCAATCCGGATTATCAGCATACATGTCAATTTCCTGTCCAATAATGCCTTTTTCCTTTTCCACGTTTTGATCGGTGAAGTAAGGATTTTGCACAAAGTCGACTAATGTTTGTATATTTTCATTCACATGTTCGGTCGCTGAAAACAAATAAACCGTCTGATCAAAGCTCGTAAACGCGTTAGCTGAAGCACCATGAGACGCAAATGTTGCAAAAATATCACCTGTTGGTTCTTCAAACATTTTATGCTCAAGGAAATGAGCAATCCCATCCGGGACCTTCACTTCTTCCTGCCCTTCAACCTGAAAATGATTATCCACCGATCCATACTTGGTTGCAAACGTAGCATACGTTTTCTGGAATCCCGGTTTAGGCAAAATATAGATATGCAGTCCGTTATCCATTACTTCGTAATATAGTGTCTCCTGCAAATGCTCATACCGAATGCTCTCCACCGATTATTCCTCCTTCTCATCCCGCAAGAAATAAATCGTATCCAGACGGAATTGTTCTGCCGCCTCACGCACATCTTCCTTGCTAATATGTTCTACTTGAGCCAACAGTTCTTCAGCCGTTCTTTCTTTGCCAGACAACTGTCGATTGAAGTCATAAGCGATCATCTCAAAGGCAGAATCCTGCATTTCCTTAAGCAGGTTACGGATCATTGCTTTGGTCTGGGACATTTCCAGATCACTGATTGTACCGCTTTTCATTTCTTCCAGCTGCTGCTTGATGATCGTGACGGCCTTCTCATAATTAGGGATTTCAATTCCGGATTGAATCGTTGCAATGCCCTTATGTCCGTCATATCGCGAAGATGCGTAATACGCCAGGCTTTCTTTTTCACGAACATTGACAAACAGTTTGGAATGAGGATAACCACCGAGAATCCCGTTGTACATTAGTGCTGCTGCATACTGAGGATCTCCATAAGTGATAGATGTACGGAGTCCCATATTGAGTTTTCCCTGACTCACATTCAGTCGCTCAACAACGGTCTCTACTTCCTTATCTCCTCGAACCGCTACCTGTGTCTGGTAATCAGAGGAGGACGTTCGATCTACATTGAAATGACGCTGAACAAGGTTCTCGACCTCCTCCAGTGTCGTATCCCCTACCACGTATAGATCCATACTCGCCTGCTGCAGCCACTCGTGATAAGACGCAGTCAGTGTGCCAGGCTCAATTCCGGGCAGATCCTTTCGCTCACCCAGTGGGTGAAGACGGTACGGCTCGTTCTTGCACATTTCCTCAATACTGCGTTCAGCGGCATAGCGCATTTTATCATTCACGATGGACTCCAGCTTTTTACGAACCGTCTCTCGCTCTGCTTGTACATAAGACGTCCTGAAATGTCCATTCTCCTGTGCAGGTCGTGTAAGAACCTCTCCAAGGAAGGCAAATGAACGATCCAGTAGCTGCTCATCCCCTCCAACAAAGGAATCATTAATGGTATCCATTCGGAACTGTACAATCTGGTAATCCCCGCGTTTATAGACGTCAAAACCAAAACCGGCTCCATACAGATGCTCCAGTTGCTCACGAAATTGCGTTGTTTCCGGATAGGATTCCGTGCCGCGTCGCAGAACAAAAGGTGTCAGCGCTACTTTGGTTACTGTATCTTCCCGTAAGGGAACTCCTGCATATAGCGATATAGCAAACGTTTTGAAACGTTTAGTCGGAAGCACATGTATACGAAACTCTCTCTTGCTACCTCGTTCGAATCCTGATGTATTCAAATGTCAAAACCCCTTTACGGCGTCATTTATCATGCAATCGTATTAAGCTAAACGTAACAACCATTTTAACCCATTCAAAAGGCAAGAAGCAACCGAAGTCACGCCTTCTGGTTGCTTCCAACATCATCACATACAAAAGATATGCTGTCCGATTGTTTTCACTTGTGGGCGGGTCCAGATCCATTTGGATGTTGCTGTCTTCGGGTTAAAATAATAGAGACATCCACCGGACGGATCCCAACCATTCAGGGCCTGCTCAACTGCCTTTTTGGCTTGTGCGTTTGGTTCCAGATAGATCTGTCCGTCCGCTACAGCCGTAAATGCACCTGGTTGAAAAATCACACCAGAAGGCGTACTTGGAAAGCTAGGTGAATTTACGCGATTCAAAATTACTGCTGCTACTGCGACTTGACCTTCAAACGGTTCACCCCGGGCTTCACCATATACTGCGTTAGCCATAATCTTGAGTTCATTCTCTGAGAGACCAAGGGCATTGGCAGATCCCATATTGTCTTGCTCTTTATCTGCCGTATTGTTGCTGCCTCCACCCCCACCTGAGGATTCCTTGTGTAGTGGCGGCTCTGTTGGGGACCATTTGGTTGACGCATTGTACAGCTTGAGCTTGGTCTCAGCTCCAACCACACCATCTGCCTTCATGCCAAACTCGGATTGAAACCATTTGACGGATTTCAGCGTGCTGCTGCCAAAATTACTGTCGATTTTACCATTGTAAAATCCCAGATACTTCAGACGCCCCTGAAGCTCATATACATCCTGACCGTAACTTCCATATTTCACTGTATTGCTGCTAAACGTAGGCAAGGCCTTTTCTTCTACCTGTGGTGTACGCTCGGCTGAACTTTCAGTTGCTGTATTCCCAGGAAGCAAATAACGAATTCCCAATGCGGATATCAGCAAAATAGCAGTGAAAAGCCATAGGTTCATTTTTCGCATCGACTGTGCTCTACCTTTCTCTTGTGGGATTAACAGAATCGCTAAGGTTATTATGACAAGCCTGCTTGTTTCCTATGCACCAAATCATCCGATCTTTGGAGTAGATGGCAAAACTTCAGTCTCCTGAGCAAGCAAAAAGCCCTCAACCAATAAGGTTGAGGGCTTAAACGATTCGTTGTAACCATGTTACATGTTACACTACGAGCTTATTTTATTCTGCTGATACTGTTCAAGTGAAACCAGTACTTCCCTTGGTTTACTGCCCTCGTAAGGACCGATTACACCCCGGGCTTCCATGGAGTCAATTAAACGCGCTGCACGTGTGTAGCCAACCCGCATACGACGTTGCAACAAGGAGACTGAAGCTTGTTTTGCCTCCAAAATAATCTGTACAGCTTGCTCATATAACTCATCCTGCACTTCATCTGCTGCCTGAATGGAATCATCCACTTCAGGTACAAGGGACTCATCATACTGAGCTTCACCTTGACCACGTACGTAATTCACAATATTCTCGACTTCTTCATCGCTCATAAATGCACCTTGTACGCGAACCGGTTTTGATGCGCCCATTGGCATGAATAACATGTCTCCACGACCCAACAGCTTTTCAGCCCCACCCATATCCAGAATCGTTCGGGAATCGACTTGGGAGGATACGCCGAAGGCAATCCGCGATGGAATGTTAGCCTTGATTACCCCGGTAATAACGTCAACCGAAGGACGTTGTGTGGCAATAATCAGATGGATTCCGGCTGCACGAGCCATCTGAGCGAGTCGTGCAATGGCATCCTCCACATCTCCGGCTGCAACCATCATCAGATCTGCAAGCTCATCCACAATGACAACGATATAAGGCAGAACAGCCGCAGGATTATCTTTCATCAGATTATTGTAACCCTCGACGTTACGCGTGCCTGATTTGGAGAACAGTTCATATCGTTTCTCCATCTCAACCACAATCTTTTTGAGAGCAAGTGACGCTCGTTTAGGATCAGTTACTACTGGCGCCATCAGATGTGGAATTCCGTTATATACGTTCAACTCAACCATCTTGGGATCAACCATCAGGAACTTCACTTCATCCGGCTTGGCTTTATACAATATGCTGGTAATAATACCGTTAATACACACCGACTTACCGGAACCTGTAGCACCTGCGACCAGCAAATGGGGCATCCGAGCCAAGTTACCAATGATTGTCTGTCCCGAGATATCTCGGCCAAATGCAATGGTCACTTTGGATTCTGCATCCTGGAACGTTGCTGTTTCCATTACCTCACGCATCGTTACAACCGATACCTCGCCATTAGGTACTTCGATACCTATAGCGGACTTCCCGGGAATCGGCGCTTCCATCCGAATATCTTTTGCCGCCAGAGCCAACGCGATATCATCAGTCAGACTGACAATCCTGCTGACCTTAACACCAATATCAGGCTGAATTTCATACCTTGTAACGGCAGGGCCCCGGACCACTTCAAGCACTTTGGCGCGAACACCAAAACTCTCCAGTGTAGCTTCCAGCTTGCGTGCTGTCTGCATATAATCCTTCTGGTCACCCGCCTTGCCCCCATTGTTTGGCTTGGCAAGGAGACGGAATGATGGCAGCTTGTACGGCTTAGGAGGTGGCGGTGGTGGTTTCACCGGTTGTGTGTCCTGCCCTTCAGGAGTAGGAGTATCTGTTCCCTGCATGGCATCATTAGGGACTTCTTCTCCACTCTGAATCTCATCCACAGCATTCAACCCGTTCGTACCCGCATCGGATGCAGACCACTCTGTCTCTACCAGTTCATCCGTTATTTTAATGGCATGCTCGCCCTGTTGTACTACGCTTGGATCGGCCAGATCATCCGGGAAAGGATAAGCATCGTCCAGATCATCTTCAATGCTTGCCTCTTCTGCTCTAACGTGCTCGAAAAAGTCTCGAATGATTGGCGCTGAGTTAGGTTTAGCCTGAACAGGAACACGTGATGAAGCTGATTTGTTCGCTACGTCTTCGGTCGCATCCTGCCACGCATCTACATTGTGATCTTGTTCGGCGCGGTACACAATCTGTTCTGTTTCTGCCGAATCGACCTCATCCATTTCACGTCCTGATGTCGCCTGTTCCCGATTAGCTCCCCATTTCCCAAAAAGTTGGAAGAATATGGGCGATTTCCGTTTTGGCAGATGCTGTTCCTCTAATTCATCCTCATACTCATCTTCGTCATCTTCAACAGGAACAGGCACCACTTTACGAGCGTTACCTTTCTTCCTTCCATCAGATGCTGAAGCAGAACGTGCAGAGGGCCTCGACTCCAGCTTCTTGTACATCGAACTCCCGGCATCCCAAATCTTTGTACGGAATATTCGAATCAAATCCACATAAGATAGACTCGTAATCAGCATAAAACTGATGATAAACATGACAATCATGATGAGTCTCGCCCCAAGGCTGCCGAACAGCCACAGGAAAAGAGCAAATTGCCCAGCTCCGAGATAACCACCGCTGATATCCTTGTTAAGCATGGAGTCCCTCTCCCCTGGCGCAGCAGGGGTTAGCAACTCGGTTTGCATATCATTATGTACCTGCGTAATCACAGCACCAGGCTCAAGCGCACCAACCGGAATGAGCTTCTGGTGCATTGCAGAGACAGTACTCATCAGGGTTAAGGCAAAGACCAGCAATACCAGTCCTGTTTTGCGTGTAGTCCAGCCACTCGGCCATTTCCGGTGAATCATCACCATGAGACCATAATAAATACCAACAAGTGGAATCGCAAAATAAAACTTACCAAGCATCAGTCCGAACATCTTGGAAAGCGAACGTCCAACGGTGGCTTCACCCGATAATGCTATGACAGCAAGGGTAATAAGCACAATCCCGTAAATTTCATATTTTAAAACGCCACTAAAACCAGCGCCCTTTTTTTTCCTCTTTTTTCTTCTGGCCAAAATCAGGTCACCCCCAGAAGAATATTATACCATACAAATATAATCCGTACATATGTTCTTTTTATGCTCAATTTGTCTGAATTCGTCGCGTTATGCTGATCCCAAGTTACCCGAAAGCGGAATGGTCGAACCGGGCATATTAGCAGGATTGAGATAGGCTTCAAGTGGACAATCCAGCAAACGTACAATAACGGCTTCATTGTCATTAACAGGTCTCACCTGCATCAATAAACCATTCATCTTGATCTCCTTTGTATCTTCGCCCTCTTTCCACATTCCCGACCAGAGTTGTTCCGGGGGCATCACTGTATATAATGTCATTGGGTATAACCTCCCGCTTGCAGGGTCTGTCTCTTGTCTCCTATGAGCTGATTTAACTGAGCAATAGCCTGTCCAATCCCACCTACTGCATCCATCAATCCATATTTCACTGCATCTGCGCTTCCTACAGCTGTGCCGATGTCCCGATTCAACTCACCGGTCTTAAACATCAATTCTTTGAACATCTCTTCAGAGATATTCGAATGCGAAGTCACAAATCGAACAACCCTTTCCTGCATTTTCTCCATATACTCAAACGTTTGAGGTACACCAATGACAAGGCCGTTCATCCGAATCGGATGAATCGTCATCGTTGCACTTCCCGCAATCAGGGAATATGTTGAAGCTACAGCAATCGGTACTCCTATGCTATGCCCGCCTCCAATGACCACAGTCACCGTAGGTTTGCTCAGAGAAGCAATCATCTCTGCAATGGCCAGACCCGCCTCTACATCTCCACCTACCGTGTTCAATATGATCAGTATACCTTCAATACGCTGATTCTGTTCAGCGGCCACCAGCTGTGGAATGATATGCTCATACTTTGTTGTTTTATTTTGTGGTGGCAAAATCAAATGCCCTTCGACCTGTCCAATAATGGTCATACAGAAAATATTTGATTCACCAGCAGGCGACTGTGTCTGCCCAAATTGCTGAATAGTCTCTGTCACGGGAGAGATGGCCTTGTCCTCCTGAATCGGAATCTCCGGCGCTTCAACTTCCGGTTGATTGGATCTTGACGCCTGCTTGTCATTCATACGTTCATTCATTTCAATAATCCCCTTCTCCAGAAACATTTAATGTATTTCCTTAGTATGGGGATTTTTCCAACCGCCTTATACCCGCTACATCAAATTGCTTCACATATTGGCCCTATTGCAGATCTTCCTGAAAACGCAAAAAAAGCCCCTTCTCTACGAGGAACCGTCCAATATTACTCGTAGAGAAGGGGCGACTGTGTGCCTGAATATATGTTTTTGTTTAGCCTATTTTAAACTTCCATAATGATTGGCAAAATCATCGGTCTACGACGAGTTTGCTCATACAGGAAGCGTCCCAGTGCATCTTTAACATTCGTTTTGAGTGAAGCCCACTCGTTAACGTTCTCACTCATCAACTTCTGCAATGTGCTGCTAACGATCCGGTTGGCCTCATCCAGTAGTCCTTCCGATTCACGTACATACACAAATCCGCGAGAGATGATGTCAGGACCGGAAACAATTTTTCCATCCTGTTTGCTCAGTGTTACCACAACAACAAGGATACCATCTTGTGACAACAATTTGCGGTCACGAAGTACAATGTTACCCACATCGCCTACACCCAAACCGTCGATTAACACGTTACCTGCAGTAACTTTACCTGCTCTACGTGCTGCTCCACCTTGAATTTCAATCACTTCACCGATATCCGTGATGAAAATGTTCTCAGGTTCTACCCCTACAGATTCAGCAAGAACCGCGTGGCGACGCTGCATACGGAATTCACCGTGAATCGGCAAGAAGAATTTCGGTTTCATCAGGTTGAGCATCAGTTTCAGCTCTTCCTGGCTACCGTGACCAGATACGTGGACGCCACTGTTAGCACCGCTGTAATGCACGTTAGCACCCAGACGGAACAGTTCATCAATCGTACGGCCTACATATTTTTCATTACCTGGAACCGGTGTTGCTGCGATAATGACGGTGTCACCTGGCAGGATGTCCACTTTACGGTGTGTGGAACGAGCCATACGTGTCAATGCTGACATTGGCTCTCCTTGACTTCCTGTGCAGAGAATCACGACACGATCAGCTGCCATCTTGCCTACTTCTTCAGGCTCAATGATCATGCCATCCGGAATCTCAAGATAACCCAGTTCTGAAGCAATACCCACCACGTTCACCATGCTGCGTCCGATAACTGCAACTTTACGTCCAGTCACTTCTGCTGCATTAATCACCTGTTGGATACGGTGTACGTTGGAAGCAAATGTCGCTACAACAACACGTTGGCTAGCTTTACGGAAGATATCTTCCAGAACGATCCCCACATTTTTCTCCGATGGTGTGAATCCAGGTTTCTCAGCGTTTGTACTGTCGGACAATAGCGCTAACACGCCATTTGTTCCGATCTGTGCCATACGCTGAAGATCTGCATATTGACCATTGACTGGAGTATGGTCGAATTTGAAGTCACCTGTGTGAACAACTGCACCTTCCGGTGTTTCGACACATACACCAACAGAATCCGGAATACTATGGTTAGTAGCGAAGAACGATGCTTTCAGAACAGATCCAAGTTGGATCTCGGAATCAGCATCAATCAGAATACGTTTTGTTTCACCCAGCAAATTCGCTTCTTTCAACTTGTTTTCTACAAGTCCAAGCGTGAGTCTTGTTCCGTATACAGGAACATTCAGATGTTTGAGAACATATGGCAGACCACCAATGTGATCTTCATGTCCGTGAGTAAGGATGATTCCTCTTACTTTGTCACGGTTCTCAGTCAGGTAAGAAATGTCAGGGATGACAATATCAATACCAAGCATATCTTCTTCCGGGAATTTAAGACCAGCATCTACGACTACAATGTCGTTGGCGTATTGGATGACGTACATATTTTTACCAATCTCGCCTACGCCGCCCAAAGCAAAAATCATCAGTTTATCGTTATTATTTTTCTTAGACAAATGAATCTAAACCTCCTATGGTAGTTGGACGTCGTACCTTATTATTTATTGTAAGTTAAGAAAAGTAGTCCATACATCACATACCCACCTATCGGGATGAATGCAAAAGAACACCTTTATTCACGATATTTGGAAGAAGTTCTTCGAAGTTATTCCCTTTAACCAACAAGTTGGATTTGAAATTCCCTCTTAGCCGTTCCTTCCTTTTTCACCGCAAAGCTACACCACGAAACGATGTCGCTTTCAATTTCAAAAAAATACCGCACCCAGTCACTTGACATCATTATACATGATTAAAAACAAAAAAAACAAGTCACTCTCTCGTTAAGCTGTAGGTTTCCCCTTAGCAGTGGAAAAGAAACCTCACATTACTCGTAAAAAAAAGAACCGCAGCCTCTACGAAGAGGAGCGGTTCTTTTGCTGATCTGAAGGATATTCCCATGATTAATAAATTAGTCCATATACAACCAAAATGATTACAAATTAAGCAAACCTTTGATATAAACCTGCTCCTCTTCCGTTGGCGGAATAAGGGGCAAACGTACGGACCCAACGTCTAGACCACGTAATGTCAGCGCATATTTCACCGCTACCGGGTTCGGTAGAGGCTGTGGACACTCAAACAGGCCTTTGAACACCGGGAACAACTGCTGATGAATCTGAGCAGCCTGAAGAGGTGCTCCGCCATAGAAGGCGTCAATCATTTTCTTCATTTCTGCCCCTACGACATGACTGGCCACGCTGACAATTCCATGTGCTCCAACCGCAATCGCTGGTAGGCCTGAAGCATCATCACCGGAATAAACTCTGAAATTTTCTGGAGCACTTGCTGCAATCAGCGTAACCTGCTCCATAGACGCACATTCCTTCGTAGCGACGATGTTAGGAATCTGCGCAAGACGAAGCGTTGTCGCTGCTGACAGGCTGGTTACTGTGCGCCCAGGCACGTTATAGAGCATAATTGGCAGCTTGGTGGAGCCTGCAATCGCTTCAAAATGTTTAAACAAACCTTCTTGGCTAGGTTTGTTGTAATACGGAACAACCAACAATATGCCATCCACTCCGGCACGTTCAGCTTCCTGTGTCAAATGGATGGAATGTGCTGTGTTATTGCTTCCCGTTCCGGCTATAATTTTGCACCGACCGGCCGCATGTTTCACTGCAAATTCGAATAATTGAACTTTCTCAGTATCACTAAGTGTTGGAGACTCCCCTGTTGTTCCAGAAACCACAAGCGTCTCCGACTTTTGATCTACAATCAGATAGTCGATTAGACGTGCCGTTTCCTCCCAATGAATCTCTCCTTGTTCATTGAACGGAGTGACCATTGCTGTAATCAATCTTCCAAAGTCCAATTCGATTCCTCCTTCAAAACAGGTTTGGCTCCTCTAACTTCAGTTATTTACAAATGAAGTTCGAATGAGGCGTGAAGTGCCCTCAGGGCCTGAACCATATCTTCTTTTTTTACGAGTACCCAGATCGTTGTATTCGAATCTGCTGATTGCAGGATCTGAATGTCAGCCAGTGTCAAGGACTCTACGATTCGAGCCATAATTCCAGGTACACCATTAATGCCTCCGCCAATGACGGACACTTTGGCACAACCGGACAGGCTTTGTGGCTTGAGACCTATCTCCTGCAATACCTGTATGGCTTTCTCGGAATCACTGTCAAAAACCGTATAGACAACTCCCGAGGGGGTAACATTAATAAAATCAACGCTGATTGAATTCTCAGCCATGGTTTTGAACACTTTTAGTTGCAATCGATCTGCACCACCAGGCACATCCACCGTAATTTGCGTTACATTGCTCACGTAGGCGATGCCTGTTACATAACGGTCAACAATGCCTGTCTGCACATCCTGGAATCCTTCCGGATGCGTAACCAGCGTTCCTTCCGTGTCTGCAAAAGTAGATCTTACCCGCACTGGAATTTGGGATTGCATCGCAATCTCAACCGCACGTGGATGGATTACCTTGGCCCCGTGGTGGGCCATGTTACAGATCTCTGCATAACTCACAACAGTCAGTGGACGTGCATCCTCAACAATTCGCGGATCAGCGGTGAGTATCCCGTTCACATCTGTGTAGATATCCACCATTTCAGCACGTAATGCTGCACCGAGAGCTGTAGCAGACGTATCACTTCCCCCACGACCCAGTGTCGTGAAGTCTCCGTTCTCTGTCTGCCCCTGGAATCCGGTTACAACAACGACACGGCCAAGCTGAAGCTGCTCCAACACACGAACAGGACGGACATCCAATATCCGGGCATTCCCGAAATTGTCGTCCGTCACAAAACCTGCTTGTGCACCGGTCAGCACTGTAGTTGGAATGCCTTCATGTTCGAGTAAACTGCTCAACGTTGTCGCAGATATGATTTCACCACAGCACAGCAGTAAATCCTTTTCACGTGCGGATAGTGCGTTTCCGTTCTGTGCAGCCCAGTCCAGCAACGTATCAGTCGCATATGGCTCGCCGCGGCGCCCCATTGCAGACACAACGATGACCAGACTCAATCCTGCTTCAAGTTCACGTTTAACGTGACGGAGCACATGCTCTCTCGCCTGAACAGTGGAGAGAGACGTGCCTCCGAATTTCTGTACCATGATACGCATCTTTATTCCTCCATTTGTGTACGCAAGAAGACTGGACACGGGTCAAATCAACAAATGGATCACTCTAGGGAGCGTTCTGATGCGATAATTTCAGCATTTTATACGGCATTCCATGCCGCTCCTTGTTTTTTGTAATTGTCTGGGACAATCGCAAAATCAAAGGTCGCGGTTGTTATCGAGGTCATGACGCATACATTCACAATAGACCTCTCCCGCTTGCTTAACCTGTACTGCCCGCAAGCAGGAATGCCTTATAGACAGGAACGTGGACAGAGTAGCTGTTCAATCCAGCATATCGTCCCCCATGATTTTCTTTGTCTCTCGAACCCTTCTTCATTTCTCCAAGCGCATAAACGTTGTCACCGAATCATTGTTCCATCAAGCCTGTGAAGAACGCTCCACAATCATCGGCTGCAACTGTTTGCCCTCAAGAGCACTCCAGCAAGCCTCTGGAATCAATTCCATTTTGGCGACTAACGAGTTTGGTTTTTTCACTGGATCGTCCTGCCCAAATGGCACAAAATACAAGTATTTGGCCACGAGCAATTTGGCGATATTCGCAGCATTCAAGCCCAGACCGTCATTCGTGGAAATCGCGAGCACAAGCGGACGCTGATTGCGCATTTGCGCTTTGGCTGCCATTAGCACTGGACTGTCGGTCATCGCATTAGCCAGCTTGCTTGTTGTATTTCCTGTGCATGGAGCAATAACCAGCACATCAAGCAGCTTGGAAGGCCCTAATGGCTCCGCTTCAACAATTGTAGAAATGATATCATTACCTGTTATATCTTTCAACTGTTTTTGCCAATTCTGCGCCGTACCGAAGCGTGTATCTGTCGTCAGAACCGAATTCGAAATAATCGGAATGACGTTGGCACCTTCAGCTACGAAGCGGCTAATTACCGGCATAACCTCTTCAAACGTACAATGAGAACCCGTAATTGCATAACCTACCGTTTTTCCCTGCCAGTTCATGATTTAACCTCCCGTGCGTTCTGTTCTTCCAAAAGCAAACGGATCAACGCGTCGGCAATAATGCCGCCAGCCGTTTTGGGAGCAACAATGCCGGGGAGGCCAGGCGCAAGTAGCGCTTTGATACCGCGTTTGTCGGCATACCTGAAATCACAGCCGCCAGGAGCGGATGCGAGGTCGATAATGACAGCCTTTTGCGGCATTCTGGACAGGATTTGTGCTGTGATTATCATAGTCGGTATCGTATTAAAAAGCAAGTCAACTTCCCCGGTCTGAGCGGCCAAATCCGTTGTCATGAAAGGCTTCCAGCCCATTATTGTAGCGCGGGCAGCATCCTCTTCCCGCCTGATTCCCACCCGTACATTTGCTCCAAGTCCCTGCAGTGTTTTGGCCATTGTGAATCCTGTTCGACCAATGCCAAGCACAATGCATTCCGAACCATGGATTGTGAAGTCCGTCTCCCGAATAGCTATGGCGATGGCTCCCTCAGCTGTTGGAATAGAGTTATAAAGTGCAATATCATCACGATCAAGTACTTCAACAAGTCGCAGCCCATTTTCAAGACAAAGTTCGCGCAAGAACGGCTTTGCCATGCCTGTGAACACAATACAATGCTCCGGTAATGCTGCAATATGTTCCTTTTTCAAATAGATCGGTGTGTCACTGAATGAAGTACTTACTTTTCCCTGGTCATCGCAACCGACGACAGGCAGTACCAGTACATCTGCGGAAGCAAACACTTCGTCCTCCAGTTCCTGGTGCTCGATCCCTGAAATGGAACGCTCTATTTTATCGAAACCCACCACACTTACCGTTGCATCCAGCTCAGCGCACTTTTGAATGACTTCAAGCTGCCGCGCATCTCCGCCCAGGACTACAATCCGGACTCCGGTCAGCATCGGGACGTCACTCCTTTCACCACATGTATGCCTTATCGTATGCAGGGGCCCACAGCGGGGTGAAAACAATAATTGCATTCCACCGTCCGTTTCTCGAATGTAAAAAAGAGCCGCCCCTGTAGGGACGACTCTAAAGAATGGGTATATTTACGATGATTATTTCCCGGTATGACCGAATCCGCCTTCACCGCGTACCGTTTCCGAAAGCTCATTCACTTCCGTCAATTCAACCGCAGGCACGGTCTGGAAGACGATCTGTGCGATGCGCTCTCCCCGTACAATCGTGAACGGTTCCTGACCCAGATTAATCAACAGAACTTTAACTTCTCCGCGATAGTCCGCATCAATGGTACCCGGTGTGTTGAGGCAGGTAATTCCATGTTTGAAAGCCAGTCCGCTCCGAGGACGGATCTGTGCTTCCAATCCAGCTGGCATTGCCATCGCAAGTCCGGTAGGAATCAGCGTACGCTGACCCGGCTGCAAAACAACGTCTTCCTGAAGTGCAGCTACTACATCAAAGCCGGATGCCAGCTCCGACATTTTTTGAGGCAGTTTAATATCTTCATTGCCCGGCAGTTTCTGTATTTGAACGTAATGCAACAAAATCATCCCTTCTCAATCCAGCGATCGTTTTATCTGAAGCGCCAACCATAGCAAGTGCAAAAGGTTCAGCAAACATCAGATCAAGTACCGCATTAATATCGTCCATGGTAACTTGCTCAATTTTGGTGATCATCTCATCCAGCGTATGGTGTCTGCCCAGCATGAGCTCGTTTTTACCCAGACGATTCATGCGACTGCCTGTGCTTTCCAAGCTCAGAATCAAGCTACCTTTCAGCTGTTCTTTTCCTTTACGAAGTTCATCTTCGGACAAGCCGTTTACAGCCAGGTCGCGCAGAACCTCTTTGGTCAGATCGAGCACTTCTTTGGTCTGTTTTGGTGCTGTACCCGCGTATATCGTGAAAAGTCCACTGTCCGCATGAGAGCTATGATAGGAATACACGGAGTACGCAAGACCCCGTTTCTCACGAATTTCCTGGAACAGTCTGGAGCTCATGCCTCCACCAATGGCGTTGTTCAGAACAACCATAGCGAATTGCAGCGGATCTCCGATTTTACAGCCCGGGAACGAGATACAGATATGATTCTGTTCCGTTTTCTTTTTGTGAAAGAGCTGTCCGCTTTGGAAGGCTGGCATCGTGACTGCTTCCGTTACTCCATTTACATCAAAAGCACCAAAATGTTTCTCCATCAGATCGATTACACTGTCATCAATATTACCCGCGATACTAATGACCGTGTTCTCAATCGTGTAGTGCTCCTTCATATATGCACGCAGATGACTGGAATCCATCGCTTTGAGACGTTCTTCCGTACCCAGGATTGGGTATGCGAGTGGATGCTCACCATAGGCGGCCAAGGCCATCAGATCATGAACCATATCATCAGGCGTATCTTCATACATCGAGATTTCTTCCAGAATGACATTTTTCTCCTTGATCAATTCACTATCATCCATTTTGGAGCGGAAAAACATATCAGACAATACATCAACCGCAATCGGCAAATGTTCATCCAACACTTTAGCATAATAACACGTGTATTCTTTGGAAGTGAATGCATTCACGTTACCACCAATCGCATCGAACTGCTCCGCAATCGCCTTGGCATCATAACGATCTGTTCCCTTGAATAACATGTGTTCAATAAAATGTGATACTCCGTTACTTGCAGGTTGCTCATTGCGCGAACCTGTCTTGACCCATATTCCGAAAGACACAGAACGGCAGGTCGGTATCTGTTCCATGACAACTCTGAGGCCATTGCCCAGCTGAATTTTTTTCATGGTTGGCCCTCCTACATCTCTATAATTGCCTTGATCTCAACCTTGAAATTGAAATCGACATTTGGTTCCAACTGTTTGATATTAACAAAAAAACAACGTTCACTCAACCGCAGAGGTATTTACACGTTCCGAAGACAGCGTCTCACTTACCGTTCCGAGCACGAGACCTTTGGCCCGAATGGATTGAATCATGCCCTTTAAAGCTCCCGAAGAAGAAGCAGTAGGGTGCATTAGAATTAACGTGCCTGCCTCGGTATTTTTAGCAATTTTGGCAACAACGGCATCCGGGCTTGGCTTACGCCAATCCACAGTATCTACTGTCCATAACACGGTTTGCAGTCCCATGGATGAAGCAATGTCAACGGTCTTCTGATTAAAGTCACCGGAAGGCGGAGCAAACCAACGATTCTCTACACCCAGTGTTTTATGGAGCAGATCCTGGGTTTTGCTAATTTCCAGCTTAGCCCGTTCTGCGCTCAATCGACTCATATTAGGGTGAGAATATGCATGATTGGACATCTCATGCCCACGCTTCTGAATTTCTTTGGCCAGTTCAACGTTTTTGCTTAACCAACTTCCATCCAGAAAAAAAGTAGCCTTCACTTTCTCGGCATCCAGCGTATCCAGCATCGGTTTAATATATTCGTTCCCCCAGGCGACATTAATCATAAAAGAAACCATCGGTTTGTTCGCATTCCCCCGATAGATCGGATGTGCTCCCAAATCTTTAAGCTGAATCTCCGGCTCAATCTGACGGTAGACATACGCTATTTTGGTATTTAACGTTCCACTCAGCGCTTTACGGTATGTCGCTTCCACATCAATCTCCATGCCATTATAACCAGGAATCGCTTTCCATACCCGATCCACTCTGGCATTCACCGGAGCAATTTTCGTTTCAGCCGCTTTATCCCGAATCGCAGACAACAGCGCATCTTCTCCAGTTGCCTCCTTAAACATGTCAAAAGCATTTTGCGTACCTGGCCCATCACGGATCTCCGTAATGTATGTACGTACACTGCCAACTTGTCCGATCAATATGACCGCAGTCACACCCGCCAGAACAGCCGCCAGCTTTTTGGATTGGTTTCCCACAGCTCCATCCTCCCGCCGTCTTTGTCCCCATCATATGAGGACAAGGGCAAAATTATGAATGCTAAACCATGGTCTCATCCTTGCTTTACGTATTTAAACGTTAAAAAAAGAGCCAGAAATTCACATTCTGTCTCTTCATTCAATCTATCCATTTATAACTTGTCGCTTCGGTATCCTAGGATTGAGCCGGAGCTTCAGCAGTCAAAACTGCTTTACGGGACAAGTTGATTCGACCTTGTGGGTCAATTTCCGTTACTTTTACCGTAATGGAATCACCGATAGCTACAACATCTTCCACTTTGGCAACACGTTCAGTTGACAGTTGCGAGATGTGTACCAGACCTTCTTTGTTCGGAAGTACTTCAACGAATGCACCGAATTTCTCTACGCGTTTTACTTTGCCGACATAAATCTCGCCGACCAATACTTCGCGCACAATACCTTCGATGATCGCTTTGGCTTTATCATTCATCTCCTGGTTGGAAGAAGCGATAAAGACACGTCCATCCTGTTCAATATCAATTTTAACACCGGTTTCTTCGATGATTTTATTGATAATTTTACCACCTGCACCGATCACATCACGGATTTTGTCCGGATTGATATGCATCGTTGTAATTTTAGGGGCATATTGTGATAACTGCTCACGTGGAGTATTCATCACTTCAGTCATTTTGCTCAAGATATGCAAACGACCTTCTTTGGCTTGAGCCAATGCTTCAGACAAAATTTGACGATCAATACCATCAATTTTGATGTCCATTTGAATCGCGGTTACACCTTCAGGTGTTCCGGCTACTTTGAAGTCCATATCACCGAGGTGATCTTCCATACCTTGAATATCACTCAGAATGGATACATGATCTCCATCTTTGATCAGACCCATAGCTACACCCGCAACTGGAGCTTTGATTGGGACACCTGCATCCATCATAGCTAGTGTGCTGGCACAGATACTTGCCTGGGAAGTTGAACCGTTGGATTCCAGAACTTCAGATACGAGACGAATCGTGTATGGGAAGTCTGTTTCGGAAGGGATGACTTTGGAAAGCGCACGCTCTCCCAGAGCACCATGTCCGATTTCGCGACGGCCTGGAGCACGTAATGGACGAGCTTCACCTACGCTGAATGGTGGGAAATTATAGTGATGCATGAAACGTTTCGTTTCTTCAAGGCTGATTCCATCCAAAATCTGAACGTCGCCCAGTGCACCAAGGGTACAAATGCTAAGTGCTTGTGTTTGTCCACGTGTGAACAAACCTGAACCGTGCGTACGTGGCAGCAGGGAAGTATCACATTCAATTGGACGAATCTCAGCAAGTCCACGTCCGTCCGGACGAACTTTATCATGCGTGATCAGACGGCGCACTTCTTCTTTAACGATATCGTGCAAGACTTCCTTCACGTCTTTGAGCAATTCAGGACTTTCAATATATTTCTCTTCGAAGTGAGCAACCGTTTCGTCATTCACTAGATCGATTGCATCTTGACGAGCATGCTTCTCGGCAATTTTAACGGCTTCAACCAGACGAGCACTTGCGAAATCACGCACACTGCTGTTGACTTCAGCATTAACGGCATGTAACTTAACAGCCATTTTTTCTTTACCAGCAACTTGCACGAGTTGTTCGATTACCGCCACAATGTTCTTGATCTCGTCATGTCCAAACATGATTGCTTCAAGCATTACTTCTTCCGGTAATTCATTAGCTTCAGCCTCAACCATCATGATGGCATCTTTGGTTCCTGCAACCACCAACTCAAGTTCACTGATTTCAAGCTGTGCAATCGTTGGGTTAATGATGAACTCGCCATCAATACGTCCAACTTTCACGCCACCAATCGGTCCGCTGAATGGGACATCCGAAATGCTCAATGCTGCTGATGTACCAATCATTGCAGCGATTTGCGGTTCGCAATCCTGGTCCACACTCATAACGATATTCAGAACTTGTACATCATTCCGGAAACCTTCCGGGAACAATGGACGAATTGGACGGTCTGTCAGACGGCTTGAAAGAATAGCTTTCTCACTCGGTCTGCCTTCACGTTTAATAAATCCACCCGGAATTTTACCTACGGCGTACAATCTTTCTTCATAGTTCACCGTTAATGGGAAAAAGTCCAAATCTTTCGGCTCACTTGATGCTGTCACGGTACACAATACCACGGTATCCCCGTATGTTACCTTAACGGCAGCATTAGCCTGCTTGGCCAAACGCCCGGTTTCAAACGTAAGCTTTCTTCCGCCAAGCTGCATTTCAACACGCTGTTCCATGAAATTCCTCCTTTTATTCGTCCTAACTCAATGGATTCTGCATATTCACAGTATTTCCTGCTTGTCCTGCATTCATTAGCTATGTAAGATCTTGCAACATGCTAATCTGCACAACAAAAGCTCCTCACGGAGCCCCATCTACAAATATATGGCAACATGTTCATCTACAAAACAACCCGGCTGTAAGTTCCGCTTGTCCTTTTAGACAAAAGAATGACGGATAACAGCCAGGTTGGTTTTGAAAACATGTACGATAATTAACGACGCAATCCGAGTTTTTCGATCAGTGCGCTGTAACGTTTAACATCTTTGTTTTTCACGTAAGCCAAAAGCTTACGACGTTGACCTACCATTTTCAAAAGTCCACGACGTGAGTGGTGGTCTTTCTTATGCGTACGCAAGTGGTCTGTCAAACTTCTGATGTTTTCCGTAAGGATAGCAACTTGCACCTCTGGAGATCCTGTATCGGACTCGTGAGTTTTGTGCTCGTCGATCAGTTGTTGTTTACGTTCTTGAGTCAATGCCATCCTGTTCACCTCCTTCAATATAATCGCCATTAGCCTCGTCACCGCCGGTGAGAGCAAGCAACCAAGCCAAGGTTAATGTTGTCTCAATCGACAACGTAGTACAGTATATCATAATTGCCTAGTTAAAGTAAATGTAAACATGCATTTAATCCAGAACCTTTAAGATAACAGGCGGCCGGCAGTTAATGCATCTTCACGAATCTGGCTAATCAATGCATCAATGGAGTCAAACTTTCGTTCTGCACGAATATAGTGAACGAGCTCAACCTTTAGTTCCTGGTCATACAAGTGTCCATCAAAATCAAGCAGGTGCACTTCAAACGTAGGTTTCATCCCGCTTTCGTGAAACGTAGGTTTCACACCGAGATTCATTACGCCATGCAGTTCCTGTTCGCCATACTGCACACGAACAGCGTAAACCCCCTTCGACGGGGTAACGTAATGATCCGTGAGTTCAAGGTTGGCTGTAGGAAATCCAATCGTTCGTCCACGCTTCTCCCCGTGAATGACGGTTCCTCTGATGCTGTAAGGTCGGCCAAGCCACTGACTGGCCTCATCCATCTCCCCACGCTTCAACAGGCCACGAATGAGAGAACTGCTCACTTTTTCACCATTTAACAAGAAAGGAGGAACGGTTTCCACCGTCATCTCTCCTTCTCCCAAAGTACGAAGAAGTTGTTCATCTCCTGCACCCTTGTGACCAAAACGGAAGTCAAAACCCACCACCGCTGTTCGTGTCTGAAGAGGAATCAACAAGTCGTGTACAAATTGTTGCGGCGTCAACCGTGAGAAATCTTCATTGAACTCCACCACATACAGTACATCAACGCCCATTCCTGCCAAGATGTCTTCTTTATCTCTCAAGGGAGTTAAATAACCCTCGTAATCCCCTTTGCGCATAACTTCCTTCGGATGTGGATGAAAGGTCATGACCGCTGCCTGCATGCCCGTTTCCCGCGCAATGCGGACAGCTGATAAAATGACACTTGCATGTCCGAGATGCAGTCCGTCGAATTGACCAATCGCAAGCACTTGGGGCAGTGTGCTCAGCTCAGTCGAATGTAACGTCTGCGGATAGGTTAGCATTACGGTTTTCACAATCATTCACCTGCATTTCACTAGATAGGCCAAGCTTGAGCATCACCACAACTCTAAGCCCGAGACCTCTTTATTCCGGCAAAAAGACTTTAACTGCCCTCACCGTTGGTTTTAGTTCATCCCGTTCAAATATCCCCAGAAACGTACCATCCTGAGCATACAACCGCAATAAACCAGGTTGCTCTACAGGCGGTTCCAGAAGACGTGCAGACAGTTTCTGACCTTGAAGTGCTCCTTTGGCCTGTTCTTCTCCAACCTTGTGGGCCGGAATTGAAGCAATAGCCTCGTCAACAGGAATCAGCGCCTCCGCCAAAGTCCCGTCAGCCATAAGTTGTTCCACTTCTTCAATACGAAGACAACGATCTGCAGAGATACCTGCCGATATCGTACGCTCCAGTTGAACCATGGTCGATGGATATCCGAGTTGCCGGCCAATGTCTACACACAATGTCCGAATATAGGTACCTTTTGAACACAAGGCCCGGAAGGATATATCGGTGGTCTCACCCTGAGTCTCAATCCCTGTAAGTTCGAGCTCATAGATTGTGACCTCACGGCTCTTACGCTCTACCGTCTTACCTTCACGAGCAAGTTCATAAAGACGTTTACCGTCTACCTTTACCGCAGAATACATGGGTGGTACCTGAGAGATCGTGCCCAGAAACTGTTCAAGCACCTGTTGAACCTGTTCCTGTGTTACTTCCACAGTCGTTTCAGCCCGCTCAATGACTTCCCCTGTCATATCCTCTGTGTCAGTAGAGAGTCCCAATCTGAGCGTAGCAAGATATTCCTTCGGAAGCTCCTGCATGTACTCCACCACACGTGTCGCCCGTCCAAGACAGAGCGGCAGAACGCCTGTAACTTGTGGGTCAAGTGTGCCCGTATGCCCAATGCGCTTCATTTTGAGAATGCGACGCATTTTGGCTACAACATCATGAGAAGTAAATCCCGCCGGTTTATATACCGGAAGTACACCTTCAAATGGCTTTACCATTGTGAATTCACCTGCTTCAGTACTTTTGCGACAATATCATCAAGTTTGCCTTCCAGACGACATCCGGCTGCGAGCACATGCCCGCCTCCGCCAAAGGTCTGTGCTAGTGCAGCAACATCAATCTTACCTGCTGAACGCAAAGAAACCTTGACTGCATTCTCGTTGATGACTTTGAAAAAGATACCAACTTCCACTCCCTGAATGTTGCGCGGATAGTTCACTACCCCTTCAAGATCTTCATTAGCTGCCCCACAAGCCACCATATCATCTGGTGTAATAACAACCCAGGCTATCTTTCCATCATCTGTCATCTGCAGGCTTGATAGTGCCTGATTCAAAATCCGAACTTGCGGAAGAGTCACCTGCTCCAACAATGTCTGGGCGAGATAGGGTCCATCCACGCCGTGTTCAAGCAGTCTGGAGGCCGTTGTCATTACATTTGGGCTAGTGTTGGCATAGCGGAAGCCACCTGTATCCGTAAGCAATCCTGTATAAACTGCCGTCGCAACATCTTTATCCCATGTTACTTGGAACAGGTTAAGAAAATCGAACAAAATTTCAGCCGTTGCAGCAGCATCTGACTTAATGATGTTGACTGTACCATAACCGTCATTTGTAGGGTGATGATCAATATTCAAAATAACAGCATCGTCTTCGAAATAATGACGTGTCAAACCTACTCTGGCAAAGTCTGCACAATCCACACAGATAACAGCTTTGTATTTTCGCTGCGGTGGTTGTTCGGTCATGTTCACAATGTTGCCTGCTTCCCACAAAAATTGCATGCGCCCGGGGATTTCGCCTTCATTAATCATCGTGAATGTCTTACCCAGACATGACAGCAGCCAGCCCACCGTTACCGTCGAGCTGACTGCGTCACCGTCCGGCTGTACATGCGACACGACCAGGTAATCATCATGCTCCAGCAGAAATTGCTTTCCCGCCTGGAGCGCCTGTTCATAAGTGTGCATTGCCGTCTCCTCTATTCTGTTACTGGGATTCGTTCTTGTCGGAACCAATATCGCCAAGCAGCTTCTCAATTCGGCTGCCATAAGCGATGGATTCATCAATCTTAAATATCAATTCGGGAACATGCCGGAACCGGATACGTTTACCCAGCTCGGAACGCAAAAATCCATTTGCTTTTGCCAGAGCTTTGAGCGTGTTATCTTTTTGTTCCTGTTCACCGAAGACACTCAGATAAACTTTGGCTTGCGACAAGTCTCCTGTCACTTCGACTCCCGTTACCGTAATAAAGCCGATACGTGGATCTTTCAGTTCAGACTGGATGAGCAGACTGATTTCTTTCTTGATCTGCTCGCCCACTCTACCTGTGCGAATCTTAGCCATCGTTGTTCACCTCATGCTTCCTTGCTTATCGTTGTACTGTCTCCATAATGAAAGCTTCTATAACGTCGCCTTCTTTGAGATCATTATATTTATCCAGTGTGATACCGCACTCGTAACCTTGTGCTACTTCTTTGGCATCATCTTTATAACGTTTCAGGGAATCCAGCTTACCTTCGTAAAGGACAATGCCATCACGAATCAGGCGTGCTTCCGCAGAACGCGTAATTTTACCCGAGGTAACCATACAACCAGCGATGGTGCCCACTTTACTGATGGAGAACGTGCTCCGAACTTCAGCATGACCGATAACTTTTTCTTTGTAGATCGGATCAAGCATACCTTTCATCGCTTGTTCAATTTCTTCGATAACACTGTAGATTACGCGATGCAGACGAATGTCTACTTGCTCTTGATCTGCAGTTGCTTTCGCCTGGTTATCAGGACGAACGTTGAAACCAATCACGATGGCATTGGATGCTGCTGCCAAAATGATGTCGGACTCAGTGATTGCACCAGCGCCGCTATGAATGATTTTCACGCGTACACCTTCAACTTCGATCTTCGCAAGGGAACCTTTCAATGCTTCAACCGAACCTTGTACGTCACCTTTGATGATTACGTTCAGATCTTTGATCTCGCCATCTTTGATGTGCTGGAACAGATCATCCAACGTTACGCGAGTATGTGTACCCAGATCGGATTCACGTTGCGTAATCGCACGTTTGTCAGCGATGGAACGCGCTTTGCGCTCATCTTCAAACACCATGAATGGATCTCCCGCACCTGGAACTTCAGTCAAACCTGTGATTTCTACAGGTGTTGAAGGTCCAGCCTCTTTCAGACGACGACCTTTGTCATTGACCATCGCACGGACACGACCGAAGCAGTTACCTGCTACGAAAGCATCGCCGACTTTCAATGTACCGTGCTGTACGAGGATACGTGCAACTGGGCCACGTCCTTTATCCAGCTCGGCTTCAATCACTGTACCACGGGCACGTTTGTCCGGGTTCGCTTTGTATTCGTTCACTTCTGCAACGAGCAGAATCATTTCAAGCAGACCTTCCAGACCCATTCTTTGTTTCGCTGATACGTTAACAAAGATGGTATCTCCGCCCCACTCTTCCGGAACGAGTTCATAGTTAGTCAATTCTTGTTTTACTTTATCCGGATCAGCGCCCGGTTTGTCAATTTTGTTGACAGCCACGATAATTGGAAGCCCCGCAGCTTTGGCATGGTTAATTGCCTCAACTGTTTGTGGCATAACACCGTCATCGGCAGCTACGACAATAATTGTAATATCCGTAACCTGTGCTCCACGTGCACGCATTGCTGTAAACGCTTCATGACCCGGAGTATCCAGGAACGTAATTTTTTTGTTGTTGATTTCGACTTGGTATGCACCAATATGTTGCGTGATTCCGCCTGCTTCGCCGCCTGTTACATTCGTGGAACGAATGGCATCCAGCAAAGTTGTTTTACCATGGTCAACGTGACCCATGATTGTAACTACTGGAGGACGAGCTTGCAAGTCAGCAGCATCATCATTCTCTTCCAGTGTTTCGAAACGGTCATCTTCAAGCACAATCTTCACTTCAACCTCAACACCGAATTCACCTGAAAGCAGAAGGATCGTTTCGATATCAAGCTCTTGGTTGATTGTTGCCATAACGCCCATAGCGATGAGCTTTTTGATAACTTCGGAAGCATCCTTATGGAGCAACTTCGCTGTTTCACCAACGGTCATATCACCACGAACGATGATTTTCTTAGGTGTGTTATCAATTTTCTCACGTTGTTGGTACTGTTGTTGATTTCTGTTGCGGTTGTTCTTGCCACCACGGTTACCACGGAAGTTGCCGCCACGGTTGTCATCATAACGACGTCCACCGCTGTTCGAACGATTACCACTATTGTTGTTGCTGCCAGTAGTACCACCTGGTCCGCTTCTGCGTTGGCCTTGTCCTTGGCTCTGACCTTGGCCACCGCTACGGTTGCCAGCAGTACCTGTATTACCACCGCTGTTAGGGCCTGAAGTTCTTACTTGACCGCCACCGCTGTTATTCGGACGTTGACCCGTTCCTTGCGGACGGGATGCAGTACTGCTTTGTCCACCTTGAGCTGGTCTTGGACGGTTAGTTGATTGTCCTCCTTGGCTTGTGCCTTGGGAAGAGTTCGTTCTGTTGCGGCTGTCTTGGCCGCTGGGTCTTTGGGTGCCATTGTTATTGTTGGAATTTGGTCTATTGTTCATACCTACCTGCTTTTCCTGTTGTATTTTTGTTTGTACGGGACTACCGGATGGGTTACTGCTCTTCGGCGTGTTCACTCCGCCGGCCGGCTTGTTGCTGTCCACTGGTTTGTCACTGCGCACTGCCGAAGTAGCAACAGGTTTTGCATCGTTGCCTTGTTTCGAAGCAGCAGTGGATTTTATATCTTTAAAAAATTGTTCCACCTTACCGACTGAACCATTCTCCATGACACTCATATGATTGTTTACGGGAATTTCCAGCTTTTTAAGAATGGTTATAATTTCTTTACTACTCATATTAAGGGACTTCGCATATTCATAAACTCGCAATTTATCCTTGTTTTCCTGTTTACTCAATATACTCCACCTCCGACATTATACCGACTTGCTTGGAGATCATTTTTGCAAACCCTCGATCCGTTACTGCAAGAACAACACGCGTGTCTTTACCGATACTTGAACCCAGACTATCCCGGTCAAATCCGATTAACAGAGGAACCTTATAAGTTCCGCATTTATCGCGAAATTTCTTTTGTGTATTGGCTGAGGCGTCACCCGCAACAATAACCATTTTAGCTTCGGAAGAACGGATCGCTTTAAGTACAATTTCTTCACCTGTTACAAGTTTACCTGCACGCATAGAGAGTCCCAGATAAGACAGCGTTTTAATATTAGTCATGTTCACGCTCCTGTGCTGCTTTGAATTCATCCTCAACCGCGATGAAGTCAGCTGCTAATTGCTCGTAAATTTCAGGTGAGACTTTGCCTTTTAACGCCCGATCCAAAGCCCGGTTTTTGAGTGCGAGCTTAAAACAAGACTCTTTGCCGCATAAATAGGCACCACGTCCGGATTTTTTGCCAGTCAAATCGATCAGCACTTCATCCTCTGGCGTTTTAACAATGCGAATCAGCTGCTTTTTGGGCATCATTTCCTGGCATGCCACACATTTGCGCAGCGGCACTTTTTTTGGTTTCATACGTCAGCGCCCCCCGTACTTTACTTTAGTCGACGGAGACGGAATCCTGATGCATTTCAGAAGAAGAATCTTTTTCTCTGCCGAATTCCTGTTCCGCCTGGCTCTCGCTCTTAATGTCGATTTTCCAGCCGGTTAATTTGGCTGCCAATCTGGCATTTTGGCCTTTGATACCAATTGCGAGCGAAAGTTGATAGTCCGGAACGATAACCCGAGCCATCTTTTCTTCCTCAAATACATGAACTTCCAATACTTTGGAAGGACTCAGTGCATTAGCAACATATTCGTCTACCTGATCGGAGAAACGAACGATGTCGATTTTTTCACCGCGCAGCTCACCCACAATGGTCTGCACGCGCATTCCCTTAGGACCTACACAAGATCCAACTGGATCAACTTCCTCGTTGCGGGAATGTACGGCAATCTTGGAGCGGAACCCTGCTTCGCGAGCGACGGAGCGAATTTCAACTACACCGTCAAAGATCTCAGGCACTTCCAGTTCAAAGAGACGTTTCAAGAGGCCCGGATGAGTACGGGACAAAATGATTTGCGGCCCTTTGGTCGTATTCTCGACCTTGGTGATATACGCCTTAATACGGTCACCATGAACAAACTTCTCGTTCGGCATCAATTCGGTCAGCGGTAAAGCCGCTTCGATTTTGCCCAGATCGATGTAGATATTGCGCAAATCCTGACGCTGCACCACTCCCGTAACGATATCTTCTTCCTTATCTACGAAAGCGTTGTAGATCAGGCCGCGTTCGGCTTCACGAATCCGCTGGGTCACTACCTGTTTGGCAGTTTGTGCCGCGATACGTCCGAAATCACGCGGCGTAACTTCAATCTCCGCAATATCTTCCAGCTGGAAGTGTGGGTTGATTTCTCGTGCAGCAGGCAATGAAATTTCGGTACGTGAATCCAGGACTTCTTCCACGATCAATTTACGGGCATACACCCGAATAACTCCCGTATTACGGTTCATGTCAACACGCACATTCTGGGCCGTGTTGAAATTCCGCTTGTAGCTGGAAATTAGTGCAGCCTCGATCGCTTCAAACAGCACATCCTTGCTGATCCCTTTTTCCCGTTCCAATTCATTCATTGCTTCAATAAAATCCATACTCATGAATGTTGATCCCCCTTTCAAACATGGCATCTCATACGTAAAACGGCGAAAGGCTCTGAACTCATGAGCACCTTGCCGTTATCGTGAGATGTGTCTTTTTCATTAATAAAGTGAACAAGGCACTTAAAACAAAATAGCTAGGCGCGCACTGGCAACCTTATCATAAGAAATGGCATGCTGTTTTTTGCCTGCTTCGATCACGAGTTCCCCGTCATCAAAGGAAAGCAGCTTGCCTTCAAATTCCTTCAATCCGTTCACCGGCTCGTAGGTTGTAACAAAAACATTTTTGCCTACAGATTTGGTAACGTCCTCAGGTTTTTTCAGTGGACGCTCCGCACCGGGAGAAGACACTTCAAGGAAATAGATGGTTGGAATCGGATCGTTCTCATCCAGCTTGGCGCTCAGCTTTTCGCTGATCAAGACGCAATCGTCGATGTCGATGCCACCCTCTTTGTCGACATACACCCGTAAAAACCAGTTGCTGCCTTCTTTGACGTATTCGATGTCAACCAGCTCGAAGCCTTGTTCGTTCAAGTAGGGTTGGATCATTTCTTCCACGGTAGATTTAATGTTCGTTGTGCTCAAAACCAATAACCTCCAACTTAGGTTACACCAGCAAAAAAGCACTGGCAGATTATTCAATACCCAAGATTCTTGTATACCAAAGACTAAAGAGTGGGTTTCCCCACTCTTTAGAAATTCGTACTATCTCGTTCACTTCAAAAATTATAACATAGTCTGGTAATAGTGACAAGTAAGCGATGGTTCAGGCAGTTTACTTACTAATGAAGGAAAAATTACGTTCCTCCAACAATCGCTCTGTTTAGATCCAAATTCAATCCTAGAAAAGGGAAAGCTGATTGCTTTCTGGCAAGCCACGGAAACATCCCATATTCGACAGGAGTTCAACAATGGTCTTACTTGCTTTCGACTTCTGCTGGAAGTCCTCAACCGATAGAAACTCGCCATGATCTCTTGCTGCAGCAATATTGCGAGCAGCATTATCCCCGATTCCTGCCAACGCCGAAAATGGAGGAATTAGTGATTTTCCGTCAACGATAAACTTTGTCGCTTCCGAACGGTATAAGTCAATGGATTTCAGCGAGAATCCGCGCGCTGCCATTTCCAGACCCATTTCCAGAACAGGTAACATGTTTTTCTCTTTCGGAGGTGCCTGGAAACCTAATTGCTCAATTTCCGTAATTTTGCGATAGATCGCGTCATATCCCTGACACATCAATTCGATATCAATCTCATCCGCCCGAACGGTAAAGTAAGTTGCGTAATATTCAATCGGATGATAAAGCTTGAAGAACGCCGTACGTACTGCTGAAATAACATAAGCGGCCGCGTGAGCCTTCGGGAACATGTACTGGATTTTCAGACACGAATCAATGTACCATTGAGGCACTTTACAATTCTTCATCTCGTCAATCCATTCCTGTGGCAGACCCCGTCCCTTACGAACACTCTCGGTAATCTTAAAGGCAAGACTTGCGTCCATTCCCGTTTTATAGATCAGGAACAACATGATATCATCCCGACAACCAATTACTGTCTTAATGTTACACGTTCCGTTCTTAATTAGATCCTGAGCGTTACCGAGCCATACCCCAGTACCATGGGACAATCCGGAAATTTGCAGTAAATCGGCAAAAGACGTCGGCTGGGATTCAACAAGCATCTGACGTACAAACTTCGTGCCCATCTCTGGCACACCAAACGTCGCGACTGGCGACCTAATCTGTTCTGGTGTAACACCCAGAGCTTCGGTTGAGTTAAACATGCTCATGACTTTGGGATCATTCATCGGAATGGTCGTTGGATCGACTCCTGTCAAATCCTGTAACATCCGCATCATAGTCGGATCATCGTGCCCCAGAATATCAAGTTTCAGCAAGTTTTCTTCAAAAGCATGATAATCAAAGTGTGTTGTTTTCCACTCCGCATTAACGTCATCAGCTGGGAACTGAACAGGTGTAACGTCTTCGACCTCAATATAATCAGGTACAACGACAATACCGCCAGGGTGCTGTCCAGTGCTCCGTTTTACCCCTGTACATCCCGAAGCCAAACGATTCAATTCAGCTCCGCGCCATTTCTTGTGATGTTCTTCCTCATATTTCTTGGCAAAACCAAATGCTGTTTTCTCAGCCACCGTACCAATGGTCCCCGCACGGAAAACACTCTTCTCACTAAATAGTACTTTCGTATAGTTATGAGCATGAGGCTGATAATCACCAGAGAAGTTCAAGTCAATATCGGGAACTTTATCTCCTTTGAATCCAAGGAAGGTCTCAAACGGAATATCCTGGCCTTCTCCTTTAAGTGTTCCACCACAATCAGGACACTCTTTCTCCGGAAGGTCAAATCCACTCCGAACACTGCCGTCCAGGAACCACTCGCTGTGTTTGCATTCTGAATTCACACAAATATAATGAGCAGGTAGTGGATTAACCTCGGATATACCCAGGAATGTAGCAACAACAGAGGAGCCTACCGATCCCCGTGAACCTACGAGATAACCATCCTGATTCGATTTTTTAACCAAGCGTTCCGAGATCAGATAGTTGGCAGAAAAACCGTATTTAATAATTGGAATGAGCTCTTTCTCTAGTCGTGCCACGATTACTTCCGGTAATTCCTCGCCATAGATGGACTTGGCAGTGTTATAACAGGTATTACGGATTTCTTCGTCTGCACCTTCCAGAATCGGAGTAAACAGTTTGTCCGGGAATAACTTAATTTCCTCAAATCGATCAGACAACTCCACCGTATTTGTAACAACGACTTCGTAAGCTTTATCTTGGCCCAGGAACTGGAACTCTTCCAGCATTTCCTCTGTCGTTCTAAAATGTGCATCCGGTTTACGCTGATCTTTCAGTGGACTAAATCCTGTAATTCCGTGAATGGTGATATCCCGATATAACTTGTCACGCGGTTCCAAATAGTGCACGTTACCTGTGGCTATGACCGGTTTATTAAGTTTTGCACCTATATCAATGACTTTACGGATCGCTGTTTTGATTTCTTCGGGTGTAGCCACCAACCCTTTATCCACCAAATGCATATACATTGTAAGTGGTTGGATCTCCAGTATGTCATAGAACTCAGCGATCTCTTCCGCTTCTTCGAGCGATTTGTTAAGCACCGCTTCGAAAAATTCACCTTTTTCACAGCCTGATATAACAACAAGGCCTTCACGCAGATTAATCAGTTTCGATTTGGGAATGCACGGTACCCGCTTGAAATGTTCCGTATGAGAGAGAGATACCAGCTTATATAGATTTTTCTTACCGACATCATTCAATGCATAGATTCCACAATGGAAAGGTCTTGTATTCGACAAGTCGACACCTACATAATCATTCAAGCGATCAAGCCTCGTCAAACCTTTCATCTGGGCAGCATCATTTAATAATCCGATCAGTATACCCGCGAGTGCAACCGTATCATCAATGGCACGGTGATGGCTTTCGAGTCCAACCTTATATTTATCCGCCATCGTATTCAGACGGTGGTTCTTATTTTTGGGAAATAACAATCTCGCCAGTTCCAATGTGTCAAGGACCGGGTTAGGAAGCTCTGGCAATCCAATTTGCTTCAGGGAAGCCTGGATAAAGCCCATGTCAAAACGTGCATTATGCGCAACAAGCACACCATCACCAGCAAACTGCACAAAATCACGGATAACAGGCTCCAGCTCAGGTGCGTCTTTTACCATGTCATCATTAATATTGGTCAACTGCTGAATGTTGTAGGGAATGCGTTCATGCGGATTCACAAACGTTGCAAACCGGTCAATTTCTTTACCATCTTGCATCTTCACGGCAGCAATCTCAATAATTTTGTTCTGCGTTACCGACAGACCTGTGGTCTCGATATCAAATACGATGTATGTCGCTGTTTGCAGATCCAATGGCTGAGGAGCCATTACAACGGCAACAGAGTCATTCACAACATTCGCCTCAAGGCCGTAGATCATTTTAATCCCGTTTTTCTTAGCAGCCTTGGAAGCCTCGGGATATACCTGCACCCCACCATGATCACTGACAGCAATCGCCTTATGTCCCCACTCCGCTGCCATTTTCACGTATTTGTCAATTGAAGTTACAGCATCCATCGTACTCATCGTAGAGTGCAAATGGAACTCCACCCGCTTCTCTGGTGCATTATCTTTACGAGACGGCGGTGCTTTAACTTCAATCAGATCCGATGGAATCATCGCGAGTTCAGGAATTTGCATAAACCGGTCATACTCTACACGACCCCGCACTTTTACCCATTTACCGTTAGCCAACAAACTGAGAATTTTAACATCCTCTTTTGTTTTGGCAAACATCTTCATTTGCATGGAGTCCGTGAAGTCAGTCAGGTAGAAGGTAAACAACGTATTTCCGTTTCGTAGTTCTTTACGATCCAGACCAAATACCGTACCTTGAAGCGTGACTTTCTTCTCTTCATCCTGGATTTCCTGCATGGGTACTGCTGGCTCCTTGATGTCGTAACCCATCTGCAAACGCAGATCACCCTGCTCCTCATCCACCGGGATTTCTGTGTCCACTTCACTCATCATCTTCTCGATGACCTCAAGTTCTTCTACACGTTTTTGGGCCTGGAACTGTTCCATGGCCTCTTTATTACTTCCCACTTCGCCCACTTGCATCTTGATGCGAAGAGGTAGATGAAAGTATTTTTCATAGAATTTTGTAATAGCTTGATCAATCTGTTTCTTACGAGCCAATTCCATCGACGTTGCATCACTCATTGTCAGTTGTAGGAGATCCTCTTCACATTCAAAGGTTGTACGGTTCATCCAGCCATTTACAGACGGAATCTCACGGGTAACCCACTCCAAAAACAGATTCCAATATTCGCTGACAATATCACCATTTTGTACCTTGTCCGTATATTTGAAGCCAAATGAAATTTTGGCGATATGATTCATCTTCTCTTGAATATGCAGGCAAAATGTGCGATAGATTGGAGCAGGTACCAACGTATCCTTCGCAATCAGAATATTCCATTCCCGATTACTTCGATTGGTCTCTACTTGTTCAATCCATCCATCCAAAAAATAGGGCTCTAACAGACCAGCCGGAAGCTCTGCCTGTTTCATCAACAACTCAAACCGTTTTCTCTTCTCCTCGAATCCGCTCATCGTGTTCCTCCTTGTACCCCCTTAAAGCATGAAAAGCCCCTGCATTCAAAAATGTCACCGATCCGAACTCGCACCGACTCATTTTATCCGACAGAAGCTCTCCATTCATTACTCTTACAGTCCGTACGTGCCATTATATACATTGAACAAAAAGATATTTACACTTACCACTCCGATAACAGAACAACCTTCCGATCACTGTTATCCCCAGATTTTTTGATTCCCTTTTAGAAAGGGGAAAATCCGGGGATAAAGGCGAACGCTCCGCTTCTTCAGGTTATTTCTGTTCTCTACGTTCTCATGTAAATGTTTAGTTCAATGTATATAGTCAAGCGATCCTGACTTAGTATGCTCTTGCAAACACAACCGTGTGTTCTGCCTGTTCACCACAAGCCAGGCACGTATGCTTTTCTTCCGCAGGCTGGAACGGAATGTTCCGGCTTGTTGCACCTGTAACTTCTCTTACTTTATCTTCGCAAGCTTCTGAACCGCACCATCCGGCCAGTGTAAACCCGCGTTTATTTTCCATCAGTTCTTTCATCTCATCGAGTGTATCCACGGAGTAGAAGTTATCCGACATAAATGTGCGAGCACGCTCTAACATATCTACCTGAATCTGTGTCAGCATAGCCTGGATTTCTTCTACCAGGTTCGCTTGTTCTACCACTTTCTTCTCACCTGTGATCCGTGATACGAGTACACAAACGCCATTTTCCATATCACGCGGACCAATCTCCAGACGAATCGGAACACCGCGCATCTCGTATTCATTGAATTTCCAACCTGGGCGAACATCGCTGCGATCATCCATTTTCACACGGACTCCAGCTTTTTTCAACTCAGTGAACAACTCATCCGCACGCCCAACAACAGCATCACGCGTTTTCGGAGGTCCAATTGGAATCATGACCACTTGTGTTGGTGCGACTTTAGGAGGAAGTACGAGACCACGGTCATCTCCGTGAACCATAATTAATGCACCGATCAAACGTGTGCTTACTCCCCATGAAGTAGTGTAAGCCAGCTCCAGCACATTATTCCGGCTAAGATACTGGATTTCAAATGCTTTTGCAAAGTTCGTCCCCATGTAGTGAGATGTACCTGCTTGTACTGCACGTCCATCCTTCATCATGGCTTCGATCGAGTAAGTATCCACCGCACCCGCAAACTTCTCGGATTTGGTTTTCTGACCCACAATTACAGGAATAGCCAAATATTCCTCAACCACTTCACGATAAATCTCAAGCATTTTCATCGTTTCTTCACGTGCTTCTTCTTCCGTCTCATGCGCAGTATGACCTTCCTGCCACAAGAACTCACTTGTGCGAAGGAAAGGCAACGTTCTTTTTTCCCAACGAACTACGTTAGCCCACTGGTTAATCAGTACGGGAAGATCCCGATAAGACTGAATCCACTTGGAATACATGTGACCAATAATCGTTTCGGATGTAGGACGGATTGCCAGACGTTCTTCCAGCTTCTCTCCGCCAGCTTCCGTAACCCATGGTAATTCAGGGTTAAAACCTTCCACGTGCTCTTTTTCCTTTTGAAAGAAGCTCTCAGGAATGAACATCGGGAAGTACGCATTGCGATGACCCGTTTCCCGGAAACGACGATCCAACTCATCCTTAATATGTTCCCAGATTTCAAAGCCATCTGGTTTGAACACAATACAACCGCGTACGGGTGCATAGTCCATGAGATCAGCTTTTTTGATAACATCAATGTACCAGCGTGAGAAATCCTCACCCTGTGGTGTGATTTCAGTCACGAACTGTTTATCATTTTCCTTTGACATAAGACTCCAGCGTCCTCCCATAACGACTATCTCTGAATGTCCAGAGCGTAGTCCAACCGTAATTATCCGTTAATTAAACGTAATATATCATTGTAAGTTACTGCCAGCATCAACACAAACAACATTGCAAATCCGATGAAATGCACCATGCCTTCACGATTGGGATCAACAGGTCTGCCGCGCAGCGCTTCAATTCCCAAAAATACCAGACGACTGCCGTCCAGTGCAGGTATTGGTAGCAGGTTGAAAATCCCAAGGTACAGACTCAAAATCGCTGCCCATCTCGTTAACTGCTCAATCCCTTGTTTAGCAATTTGCCCTGTCACTTCAAATGTACGAACTGGACCACCAATATCATCCATGTTGAATTGATTGATCAGATGTTTAAAACCTTCAAATATCACTTTGGTTGTATCAACCATGGCCACGCCCGAGACTTTAAATGTCTCTACAAATCCAACAGATCGGGTTGGTAACGTAGGTACAATTCCCACTTTACCGCCCTCTTGTCCTTCTACAGCACGTGGAGTAATCGTTATATTAAACGTATCCGAACCCCGGCGCAGCGTCCATTCCATCGGCTTGTCTTTGGAATCGGCAATCATCGACACCATTTTTTGTGAATCTGTACCAATAACAGTACCATTGATCGTCTCAATAATATCGCCTTTTTGCAGGTTCGCCTGATCGGCTGCCCCACCTTCAAGCACTTCACCAATTTCAAGATTTTTTGGGTTTTCTACCGGAACTCCTGCCATCTGCGCATATACAGCAAACAGCACAAAGGCCAAGATAAAGTTCATGAGTGGGCCCGCAAAAATAGCCAATGCACGCTGTCCAACGGTTTTGCTGCCGAATTGACGATCTTTCGGTGCAATCTGCGTTTGTTTGCCACGACTTACCAACATTGCTTGAGGATGAATACGATACTCCTGAATCTCACCATCTACATCCAGTTGAAGCTTCAGGGCGTTCTCCATATCAATGGAGATGACTTCACCACGTATTACATTTTTACGGTTATCCAACTGATCCAGATAGATCATCTTCACCTGGTCATCCGCTGATCTTACCGCGATGGTCTGTCCTTCCTGGATCTCTACCAGTTCCGGATCTTCCCCTGCCATCCGTGCATATCCACCAAAAGGCAACAAACGCAATGTAAACTGGGTCTCGTTTCTTTTATATGAGAACAATTTGGGACCAAAACCGATCGCAAACTCCCGTACAAGAATACCGGCGCGTTTGGCAAAATAATAATGCCCCCATTCATGAACCGTCACGATGACAAAGAACATGAGCACCGTTAGAAATACCACTTGTATGGTTTCCAATCCCTATCCATCCTCCTTCACGGCACATACCGCAGTCTGTCCCTCTAGATTATCATTATTCTCTGATGCCGCACAAGAGAATCACTTCTTCCAATTTGTTATGAAAAAAGAGATTACAGACTGGCCGCAAGCTTACGGCTCTCCTGATCACAACGCGCGATCTCCTGCAGATCAGGCTCGTCCACATTGTGGTGTGCTTCCAGCACAGAAGCAATAATATCTTCTATTTTAAGGAATGAAATCTCTTTACGCAAGAAACGGGCTACAGCAACCTCGTTGGCTGCATTAAACGCCGTCGTTGCGGTTCCTCCCATTTTACCACACTCATACGCCATTCTTAAACACGGGAACCGTTCCATATCCATCTCACGGAAATGTAATTTCCCAGCTTGAGCAAGAGACAGACGCTGTGCTGGTGATGGCAAGCGGTCAGGATAAGTCAGTGCATATTGAATTGGAACTCGCATATCCGGATTCCCCAGTTGTGCGATGATGCTAGTGTCATCAAATTCCACATATGAATGAATAACACTCTCTGGGTGAAGCAATACATTAATCTGATCATATCGAAGACCAAATAACCAATGTGCTTCAATGACCTCGAGACCCTTGTTAACCATCGTTGCCGAGTCTATCGTAATTTTGGACCCCATTGACCAATTCGGATGTTTAAGCGCATCCTCTATAGTCACGCTCTTCAACTGTTCACGGGTAAGATCACGGAATGATCCACCTGAAGCGGTGAGCGTAATGCCTGCCAAGCGTTCTCTGTTTTCACCATTCAAGCATTGGTATATCGCAGAGTGCTCACTATCGATGGGCAGCAAAGAGACTCCTTTGGCAGCCGCTCTTGTAGTAACAATATGCCCCGCCGTAACCAATGTCTCCTTGTTCGCCAGCCCGATCTGTTTGCCTGCGTCTATGGCAGCAAGCGTTGACTCCAATCCAACACTCCCCACCACGGCTGTAACAACCGTATGCGCATCAGTTCCTGCCGCAACTTCTACGAGTCCTTCTGTGCCATAAAATAGTTGCGTTCCTGCAGGCAAATGTGGAGCTACCTTCTCCGCCAATTCTTTGGACCCCACCGATACTTTCTTCGGTCGATAACGTTTGGTTTGTTCGATCAGCAGGTCTGTATTGCTTCCGGCAGCCAGTCCCTCCACTTGAAAGAGTTCTGGATGCATGTCAACTACATCCAGTGTCTGGGTTCCAATGGAACCGGTTGACCCAAGAATCGCAATTTTTTTCATGCTGCACCTCATCTTAAATTATCCAATGCCTACGGCGAACAATGCTGTTATCTCAGACTCATGTTCTTCTTTAGTAGGGCAGTAGCATTAGTATATGTACGAATGGAAAAACAACAATCCAGCTGTCGCACCGATCAAGAATGCCTCCATGCCCTGGGAGAAGACTGCCTGAATCCTTGATATTATATACACGTTTGTATGCAGACTGGATCAAGTCACCCATCTGACCTACAACTGCACAGGCAATTCCGATCACAATCGCTCTCTGCCAGGAAAGCAAACCATCTGATACTAATGCAAAAATAACAGAAGTAACAATTGCAATCACGATGCCACCCAGTGCACCCTCCACGGTTTTGTTTGGACTGATGGAAGGCCACAGTTTGTTTTTACCAATTAGTTTCCCTACAAAATAAGCTCCTGCATCACTGGCCCATATGGAGCCCAGCAACAGGAATGTCCAGAACAACCCATGAAGCAGATGTCTGGATTCTGCAATGTAATAGAAACCGATCCCTATATACAACACGCCAAGGAAAAGCATCGCCACTGTATTGACGGGAACCTTATTTTTGGTGACAACCGAAGCTGTCATCAGTACAAGCATCACTATCCAGATGACCTGAAATAAGGATAGCGGTCTTGCCTCCCAAAGCATTTCCCAAGGAAACACAATGGCAAAAACACCAGCATATCCAATCAGGGCCACACCTGAAAAAGGCATCACCCCGGTCATTTTAACAAATTCATAATAACCGATGAGAGCCATAAGCAATACCAAACCATGGTACCAGGGTCCGCCCAGCATGCAAAAACCTAAAAACAACACACCTGCTATGATTCCTGTCGTTAATCGCTGTTTCAACGGCTTCATCCTCCATCTATTTCAAACCGCCGTAACGCCTTGTTCTGCGCTGATATTCGGCTACTGCTTCAAGCAAATGCTTTTTGCCAAATTCGGGCCAGTATATATCCGTAAACCATAATTCACTATATGCAAGCTGCCAGAGCATAAAGTTGCTTAATCTCAACTCTCCGCTCGTCCGGATCAGCAGATCCGGATCGGGCATGTCAACCGTCAGCATATGTCTATCAATGAGTTCAGGTGTTATGTCCTCTGCCGATAGTTCCCCCGATTTCACCTGCAGAGCGATCTGTTTAACACAGTCCGTCATTTCACGACGACTTCCATAGTTCATTGCAAAGTTCAAAACGAGACCTGTATTATGTTCCGTAAGACGAATGGCTTCCCGCAAGGCATTAATGGTATGAGAAGGTAAATGTTCCTCTTGACCCATCATGCGAATGCGCACATTTTTTTCTATAAGTTCATCCAGCTCTATGGCCAGAAATTCTTGCGGAAGTCGCATCAGAAAATCCACTTCTTCTTTTGGACGCGTCCAGTTTTCTGTCGAAAAAGCGTACATCGTCAGATATTTGATGCCCAGTTCATCCGCCGCGATGGTCGCACGTTTGACCGCCTTCATGCCATTTTGGTGCCCGGCTATACGCGGGAGTCCCAAACGTTTGGCCCATCGTCCATTGCCGTCCATGATGATGGCGACGTGCTGCGGGATATTGTCCTCGGATATAGTCAGCGTTTCCTGCTTGTCAGCCCCATTCCACCACGACCGAACCCGTTTGATCATTCCTGTTCCTCCAAAATCCCTGAAGTTTCTTTATCTGAAGCTTGGAAAAAGAGACAAAACCCCACCGTATTGGAGGGGCTGCGCTTGTCTTACACTTCCATGATTTCTTTTTCTTTGGCAGCGAGTACCTTATCGACTTCAGCAATAAACTTGTCGGTCGATTTTTGGATATCGTCCTGATGTCTCCGGGATTCATCCTCGGAAATATCTGACTTCTCCATTTTCTTGATGTCATCATTCGCGTCACGGCGAATGTTACGAATCGCTACTTTACCTTCTTCACCGAACTTCTTCGTCAGCTTAACAAGTTCCGCTCTACGTTCTTCCGTCAATGCCGGAATAGACAGACGGATCATGCTACCATCATTGGCTGGAGTAAGACCCAGATCCGATTTCATGATGGCACGCTCGATGTCACCCATGGAAGATTTGTCCCAAGGCTGAATCATCAGTGTACGGGAATCCGGAGTACTGATATTAGCGAGTTGATTCAATGGCGTCATTGCTCCATAATACTCTACCTGAATTCGGTCCAGAAGAGCTGGAGTTGCGCGGCCTGCACGCAAAGTAGCCAGGTCACGACGCAATGCTTGAATTGCTTTTTCCATACGCTCTTCGGCGTGTTGTTTAACCGCTTGTGGCATTAATCTACACTCCCTTTAACGATTGTTCCGATACGTTCGCCCAGAACAACACGTTTGATGTTACCTTGTTCCGTAATGGCAAATACGATCAACGGGATGTTGTTGTCCTTACAAAGCGAGGATGCCGTCGAATCCATTACACCAAGGTCTTTGTTAAGAATATCCATGTAAGTCAACTGATCAAATTTCACAGCTGAGCTGTCCTTAAACGGATCTGCTGAGTATACACCATCAACTTTATTTTTGGCCATCAAGATAACTTCTGCTTCAATCTCCGCTGCGCGCAGTGCTGCTGTTGTATCCGTGGAAAAGAACGGGTTACCTGTACCTGCTGCAAAAATAACGACCCGGCCTTTCTCCAGATGGCGAATAGCTCTACGACGAATATAAGGCTCTGCAATCTGTTGCATCGCAATAGATGTCTGTACACGCGTAGGCACTTCAATCTGTTCCAAAGCATCCTGCAGTGCCAGCGAGTTCATTACCGTCGCCAGCATACCCATATAATCGGCAGTTGCACGATCGATGCCGTTTTCGCTACCGGCAATTCCACGCCAGATGTTTCCGCCGCCACATACAATAGCAACCTGTACACCAAGTGCAACAACCTCTTTTACCTGTTGGGCAATCGACGAGATCGTATCTGCATCAATACCGTAGCCGTTTTGACCGGAAAGAGACTCTCCGCTGACCTTTAAGACAACACGTTTAAATACTGGCTGTTCCAATTATTCACCCTCCACTTTGAATCGAACACGCTTGGTGTTCAACCAACAAAACTTCTCGCGCATGGCCTCCTGCTTAAAAAGAAAGGAACACAGTTGTGTTCCGCTCTTTTAGGAAAAACGTTTAACCGGTAAGGCACTGTTTTCCTGAGATATAAGGGAGTTTACGCTTCGAAGTTTCATCATTCTTATATCTTCGAAAATCAATTCTGCTCGCCGGTTTATAAGAACCGTCTTATTTGTTTACTTGGGACATTACTTCTTCTACGAAGTTGTCTACTTTTTTCTCAAGACCTTCACCCAGTTCGTAACGAACGAAACGACGGATGGAGATGTTTTCACCAATTTGGCTGATTTTTTCGTTCAGCAATTGAGAGATCGTTTTGTCTGGATCTTTAACGAAAGTTTGTTCCATCAGGCAGTACTCTTCGTAGTATTTACCGATACGGCCTTCAACCATTTTTTCAATGATTTTCTCTGGTTTGCCTTCGTTAAGAGCTTGAGCTTTCAGGATTTCTTTTTCTTTTTCCAGCTCATCTGCAGGAACTTCTTCGCGTGTAACGAATTTAGGATTAGCTGCAGCGATTTGCATAGCTACATCTTTAACGAAATCCTTAAATTGATCCGTTTTACCAACGAAGTCTGTTTCACAGTTAACTTCAACCAAGACACCAATACGTCCACCAGCGTGGATGTAAGATTCAACAACACCTTCGGTTGCTGCACGGCCTGCTTTGCTTGCTGCTGCAGAAAGACCTTTCTCACGCAACAATTCAGCTGCTTTCGTTACATCACCGTTTGCTTCTTCCAGTGCTTTTTTGCAATCGAGCATACCAGCGCCCGTTCTTTCGCGAAGTTCTTTCACTGCACTCGCATTAACTGCCATTATAAATTCCCTCCAAAATTAAGTATTGTACGTACACTCTAAAAAAAGGGCAGTGAGAGGTTATCCACCTGCCAACCACCCTTTTCATTTAGTTTATAACATATGTTCGAATCTATTAAGCGGAAGTTTCTTCGCCTTGGTTAGCTTCGATTACAGCATCAGCCATTTTACCTGTCAGCAATTTAACAGCGCGGATCGCGTCGTCATTACCTGGGATAACATAATCGATCTCGTCCGGATCGCAGTTAGTATCAACGATACCAACAATTGGGATACCCAATTTGCGAGCTTCCGCAACAGCGATACGCTCTTTGCGTGGATCGATGATGAACAAGGCGCTTGGCAGGCCTTTCATATTTTTAATACCGCCCAAGAATTTCTCCAGACGATCTTTTTCTTTGCGAAGCAAGATAACTTCTTTTTTAGGCAATACAGCGAATGTACCGTCTTCTTCCCAAGCTTCCAACTGTTTCAAACGATCAATACGTTTTTGAATAGTTTGGAAGTTAGTCAGGGTACCGCCGAGCCAGCGTTGGTTAATGTAGAATTGACCAGCACGTTCAGCTTCTTCTTTAACGGAATCTTGAGCTTGTTTCTTAGTACCCACGAAAAGAATTTTACCATTCTCTCCTGCGATTCCTTTAACGAAGTTGTAAGCCTCTTCGACTTTTTTCACCGTTTTTTGCAAATCGATGATGTAAATTCCGTTTCTTTCAGTGAAGATATAACGATCCATTTTTGGGTTCCAACGACGAGTTTGGTGACCGAAGTGTACCCCAGCTTCGAGAAGCTGCTTCATGGAGATTACTGCCATCTTCACACACCTCCTAATATGGTTTTTATTGTGTCCTCCGCCGGCATCATTTTTCGCCAAGACTCTCCATAAGGAAAGCACCCTCAACAAAATTAGCACATGCGTGTGTTTTAACACCGTTATCTAATATATCACAACTGATTGTCTGATGCAACAGTCTTTGAAGCTAAAATCTACTTTTTACTTTTTGCTAGTATCGAATCATTTTAAACTTGATATGTAAATCAACACTAATTATTATCAAGCTTTGAAAATGCACCGTTTAATACGCAAAAACCGCCCTGTCCGAGCATGCTCAGTTTGACGGTTCTTTTGTAATTTTTGCGATAATGGATTTGAAACTTTCACCTTTTTCAAGCGCATAAGTACCCACTTGGATTTTGGTATTGATTCGCTCAGCTTTGCCAGCCTTTATGAATGCTTGAGCATCATCTACGATTCCCGCGGTTTTTAGATTTGCTGCAACGATCGCCAGACTATTGCCTGAACGTACTTTGAATGATACTGTTGCGCCTTTCGGATTGCTCGGCGTTACAGGTTCTGTTGTCTTCGGCTCAGTTATCTCTTTCTGCCCTTCAACTTCACTTGCAGCAGGCTCTTGTGGGTTCTCAGGCTCTGCAGGTGTCTCCGTAGAGGTTACTGTCTCAGGTGGCGTTGCTGTATTCCCCTGCAACTCACTGCTCTCCTGCTTTTTCTTTGCTACCCACTCTGCTTCTGTGTATAGTTCCTCTTCAGAACCGACCAACTTCATATCCAAGGTTTTTGCGGCCGTTTCAAGCTGTTCTTTGGTCATATTGGCAGTCTGCTCGGGGTCCAGATTACTATCGGATAATGCATTTTGTCCGACTGTGGCCAGTTGAAGCAAAACTGCACCAATAATCATGCCGCTCCCCAGGCCAATCCATAAGGATCGCTTGTCCATGACTTAGCTTTCCTCCCGTTCTGCCAATTGCAGTATTAACTGTACCTCACCACGCTGAATGCCTGTCTGCTTGGATATGGCATCCATCGACTTACCTTCAGCATGTAGAGTAAAGAGTTCTGCGTATCGATCTTTAATCGACTCACGTTGTGGCAAAGATTCGACTTCACTGGTCTGTACGTCTGCTTCTAACGCCTGCTGGGCAGTCTCTGCTTGTACACTTTTCACAAGCGCTTGTGCTTGCAAACCTTCGGAAGCTTGTACCGGTACACTACCTGAGTGTGGCACAGGTGATGCGACAGGTTCGTTTTTTTTGCTCTGCTCCAGCTGATCCAACCGCTGCTGTAATTCCTGAAGTTGCAATTGCATGCGTTGATCGGCTGCTGTCGCTTCTCCCTTCATTTCAGCCACACGTTGAATAAGAGCATCATTATCATTTTCGATCTCGGTCATGTAGTGTTCAAGCGTAGATTCCATCTCCTGCACCAGTTGATGCCCGGACTCTTGCGCCTTGTTTTTACGAGGCATAATATAAGCGTAGGCGATGGCGCAAGCCCCTAATATGACAATAATGATCCATGGTGACAAATTGGGTTCTCTCCTTCTGATTCAACCATCGGTGCGAAAGACTGCATGTCCATAACAACCATTTATTATAAAGACAGATCTATGTGTTTTCCTTTGTACGGGTGCTCTGCAGGTTTAACAGTTTCTTGAGCCTGAGAAGTCTCCTGTCCATCGGAACCACTCTGCTGATCCCCATCATGGGTATGACCATCACGCACCGAAGTCTGTGAAGTTTCGTCCATTGCTTCACTTCGTTGCCTTGCTTCATTTGCTTCTTTCGACGTTTGCTCTGCCAAAAGATTTTGATCCGTAATCGGTCGCTGCTGGGCTTCACTTTGATAACGTCCCGCTTCACTTGTTCGTGGTACCGCAATCTGCAACTCCACTGCTTTGAAACTCATACGCTCACCTCACGGTTTCGAATGGATTTCTTCCTGTGCCTGAATGCTGTACTTAAACGTATGGAACCATCGTAATATCACCATCGTGATAATAAAATGAAATTCGACTCACTGGATCTTTAATAAATTTCGTGTATCTGCCGATAACTATTTTAGAGCCTCCATAAATCATCTTCAGAATATCAACACGAGCCTTACTTGTATCTTCAAGTGCCTTCTCAATTTCAAAGATACGCATTTTCGTTTCTTCACTTATACGAAGAGCGGATTTCTGCGTAGCATTCAGCTTGATTCGCATCGACATCTTATCTGGAGTTAGTTGTCCAGCGGCAGCTAATTGATCCAGCAATGTCAAAGCTTTCTTCGTTTTGTCCAAGGAATCCATCTGCTCTCTGACTTCCTTGCGCAAATCATTGAGTTCGTTACGCAGCTTTGGCAGCACACCAACTTCAATGGAAGTGACCGTGGACATGCTGTTGCCCACAACACGCGCTGAGACGTTCTGACCAGCCTGGATCGAGCCACCAACGATAAGACCTTTGGTGCCCGCACAGATGACACCATGGCCAGCACGAATATTGGAATGCATAATACTTTGGGAAACCAGAACATCTTCACCGGCATCCACGTTGCCTTCTTGAATGAAAGTACATTTAACATTATGGCCTGCTTGTACCAGTCCTTTGTTATAACCAATAATACCACCGGTAATTTCGATTGAGCCGCCTGCTTCCAGTTCAGCTCCTTCGACACCTCCGACGACACGAATGTCACCTGCTGCTTTTACTTTAAATCCGGTAAGTACATTGCCTCGTATGACAACTGTGCCTACAAAGTCGATATTACCATTATTGTAATCAACGTCACCATTGACTTCATAGAGCGGAAACACATTCAGTTTGTTACCGTCCGTTTTGGTAACCAGCCCATCCAGTGCAGCATACATCGCAGAACCATCCGGGTTAATCACAACGTTTTTCCCTACTTTAAACCGAGCTTCTTTTCCCGGACGATAAGGAATTTCCTCACCCGTAACTGCCCTGCCGGGTATACCATCGCAAGGAGCGATCCGCTCTGCAATGATCTGACCACTACGGACATTATTTAACCGGGTCACTTCTTTGTAATCGACAGTTCCATCTTCCGATTCCAGTGGTCGTCGTTCATTCGTATCGTCCATTCCAACCAGAATCTTGATGAAGCCATCTGTTCCTTGAATGGGAGCGACACCTTCTGCAATCTTGTATTTATCTTTCAAATAGGTTTCAGGGTTACTCACAAAAAGTAACAATGCTTCTCGCGATACACCTTGTTTGATGCCCTTGTCCGCCACAAATTGTTCAAGTTCATCGATCGTGCAGGCAAAGCCTTCTTCCTCTTTGGAAAATTCAAGGTAGGCTGTGCATTTGTCGTCCGATAAAACAATGTTTAAACATTGTTCCAAAGCAGTCCGCTGTGTCACTGCAATTCTTCCCCCTTTTAGACTTTCCACTCCCCAAACTCCAATGATATTACTTCTCTCTATTAATCTTTACGCATCAACAAATCTTTCTGTTTGTCCAACGTGCCGCGTAATCGTAATATTGCCTTGGAATGTAACTGGGATATACGAGACGGAGAAAGAGACATAACCTCAGCAATTTCACTAAGAGAAAGATCTTCGTAATACAAGAGTGAAACAACCGTTCTCTCTTTTACCGTCAACTTGTCAAGCCCTTGCACCAAAGCTTCCTTCAAATAAAACTCATTCACTTTATAATCCGGATTTTTGGCTTTCTCATCCACCATCAAAGACAGTCGAGTCTCAGACTCTTCCTCACGAATTGGGTCCTCCAACGAGCAAAGTGACATGACTGCCACTTCCTGAAGCATATGTTGAAAATCTTTAGTGGACACGTCCAGATACTCGCTCATTTCCTCATCACTAACGGACCTGAGATAACTTTGTTCCAGCTGTTGATAGGCGTCTTCGATTCGTTTGGCCTTCTCCCGCACAGAACGCGGAACCCAATCACCTTGACGCAAACCGTCAAGAATGGCTCCGCGGACCCTCCATGATGCATAAGTTTCAAATTGCAGACCACGTTCATAGTCGAACTTCTCCAATGCATCAATTAACCCCATAACGCCATTGCTCTCCAAGTCATCCTTGGGAACATTTTTGGGCAAACCAACAGCCAGTCGACCGGATACATAATTTACAATGTGAAGATACTTTTCAATCAAAGTTTTCTTGGCTTCAAGATCTCCATGTTCTTTCCACTTTTCCCACAGATCAGAATGGTTCAAATGTGAAGCTTTACGCTCGTTCAATTGCTTTCACCCTCCTTATTTGTCTGTCAGGTGACGAACGGCCTGCGCCAATTCCTCCGGATCCTTGGTCCGGACAAGTTTAGGCGGATCCAAAGGGGCGAATCCCGTTGGAGCTTTCGTCTCAGATGGCGGAAGATCGTCCCCAGATGAAGCGTTCTGTCCACTCTTGAGCAAATCATTCAGCTCTTGTCCATCGTCTTCGATTTTAATGTCCACCTGTGAACCTCTTTGATCTTGAGCATTTGGTGAATCATAACCATACCCATTTCCCTCGATCCGAGGGTTCAGCAGCAATCCCAATCCCCAGCGTAAACCATATGCAAGGACAAACCAGGCTACGAATCCGATCAATCCGCGAATTAAACTGGTCATCAGCACATTGCTGCTGTATGCTACAAAAAAAGTAAGAATAAACCCAACGATGCCTGCTCCAAGATTAATGCGGTAGTTTCCTATCATAGTCTTATAGTTCCTTTACACCCATTTGTACACTTCGAATAGTCAAAAGTCCAGTTTCACAATCCATCTCAATCGTGCGTCCATAATTCCCACCCGTATCTTCTGCTAGAAGAGGGATATTGAGTTTTTGAAGCCATTCTCGACATGAATCTGCATTCCTTGGTCCAATGCGCATTGTATCTCCAGCGCCAGCAAAGGCAAACATCTGAGAGCCTCCGGCCATTTTAGACACAATACGTGAGTGAGAAGCGCCTAGTTTTATCATTTTTTCCAAAAGCTCAGGCAACGCCGTATCCGCATATTTCGCAGTGTTCAGTTTCCCTTCACGGGCGATCTCTGAAGTAGGAAGCATGACATGCGCCATTCCAGCCAGCTTCAAATGTGGGTCATACATTGTTAATCCCACACACGAACCCAAGCCAGTCGTACGGATTACACCAGGAAGATGAGCGATGTTTAAATCCGCCATACCGACTTTAACGACGCTTTTGTCCTCAATCATGGCTCAGTGGCACCCCTAGCGATTCAAATATCTTTGCAAAGGATGGTGGATCCGGAATGAGGAAAAACTGACCCTCCACTTGATCTTCACCTTCAAAGAAAGATGTGTCAATTAACAATGCAGCGTCACCCATCTCGCCAAATTGCAGCAAGCCATAACTTAGAATGGCACCCGCCATGTCGATGGCAAGTCCAGGAACAGTTGGATACATAGACAACTTCGTAAAATCTGCCAAAGAAGAAAGATAGGATCCAGCTAAAATATTTCCAATCTCGGAAAGCGCTGATTGTTCCATATCTGTAAAAGCGAGCCCTTCTTTCAGATCGAACCCGGCAAGTCTGTTCAACAACATTTTAGCAGCCTCTGGTGTCATCATAAAGAAAAGATTTCCCGGTGCTTCGCCTTCTACACGAAGAAACACGGTAACCACGATGCGTTCATCTCCGCCCACTTTTTCGGCAACTTCTTCAAAAGGGAGCATTTGTACTTTAGGTACACCCATGTCAATCGGTCTGTTGAGGAGTTGAGACAACGCCGTTGCGGCGTTGCCTGCTCCAATGTTACCGACCTCTTTGAGCACATCCATCTGGAATACCTCAAATCGGTTGAACATCTCCACGGTACTAGCCCTCAACACTTTCCAGCTGTACAATCTCGCTTTTATTTAATACTTCGTTTAGGTTGAGCATAATCAACAAGCGTGAATCCTCCAATTTAGCAACACCTCGCAGGTATCTCGCCTTGACGCCACCAACCACTTCTGGCGGGCTATCGATCGCACTGCTCTTGATATCAATAACATCATTGGCAGAATCTACGATAAAGCCAACTTGCATGTCGTCTACACCTACGATAACAATACGAGTCTGATCCGTGTATTCCGTTTCCGGAAGGGAGAAACGACCGCGTAGATCAATGACCGGAATTACAACACCGCGTAGATTAATAACTCCTTTTACAAAGGAAAGTGTCTTGGGAACACGGGTAATTGGCATCATACGCTCAATCGTCTGAACCTTGTCTACCTCAATACCATACTCTTCGGAACCCAATTTAAAGACGATGACTTTCAACTCTTCTTCCATGTAAAAAACCTCCCTATTAAATGTAAGACTTAGCTCTATGCTTATTTAATAAATGCATTAGGATCAAGAATCAGGGCTACTTGTCCATCTCCGAGAATGGTTGCTCCAGAGATTCCTTCAATAGCAGGAAGATAGGTTCCCATTGATTTGAGAACAATCTCACTTTGTCCAATAAATTCTTCAACAGCTACGGCTGCAAGACGGTCGCCTTTGCGAATCACGACTATTTCTGTTTCTTGCTCATCAGCGTCATTGAAATCCGGTACCGAGAAAACTTCGCTCAAGGACAGGTACGGAATCAGTGACTCACGGAACGTGATCATTTTATTGCCGTGAATATTACGAACTTGCTCACGTTGTACAATGGCCGTCTCTACAATGGAGGACAACGGAACAGCGTATTTCTCTGAACCAAGTCGTACAAGCATTGCAGCAATAATGGATAGAGTCAACGGAAGCTGAACAGAGAAGTTCGTGCCTTTGCCTGGAGTTGAATGAATCGTTACATTACCGCCAAGCGAAGTGATCTTCGATTTTACTACATCCAAGCCAACACCCCGGCCAGAGATATCCGAGATAATATCAGCAGTACTAAATCCAGGTGCAAACAACAGTTGATTCACTTCATCGTCACTCATCTTGGCACCTTGTTCTTCGGTTACAACACCACGTTTGATCGCGGTTTTCAAAAGCTTGTCGCGATAGATACCTTTACCATCATCTTCAATCTCGATAAATACGTGATTTCCACTGTGGAAGGCACGCAGGTTTACTATACCCATCTCTGGTTTACCTGCAGCTACACGCTCTGCAATGGATTCCACACCATGGTCAACCGCGTTACGCAGTAAATGCACAAGCGGATCACCAATCTCATCAATTACCGTACGATCCAGTTCCGTCTCAGCACCTGTAATCACCAGATCGATTTTTTTATCAAGTGTCTTAGCCAGATCACGGATCATGCGCGGGAATCGATTGAATACGGTATCTACCGGAACCATCCGCAATTTCAGTACAATATTTTGCAAATCTGTGCTAACTCGACTTAAATGAGCTACTGTATCGGATAAATCATTGTTGCCTGTTTCACTGGCCAGTTGCTCCAGACGCGAACGGTCAATCAACAATTCACTGAACAGGTTCATCAATACGTCGAGACGTTCAATATCCACACGAATGGTACGTGAAGGTGCAGCAGCTTGCTTCGGTGCAGCTGTTTTTGCTGGTGCCGTTGTCGCTTCTTCTTTGGTTACAGAATTCTTATCCGGCGAAGCAACCTCAGTTACAGCTGTTGGTGCGGGTGGCGCTTCAACTGTAGCTGCTACCTGATTGGCCATCTGCTGAAGAGTCTCCTGATCCAGTTGAATGAGCTTCGCACTTTCAATTTCAGAGATACTCATGATGCCTTCTTCCAGTTCGTGCGCCTCTTTAGTTGTTATGTAATACAACGAGAAACTGCGCTCAAACTTCTCCTGCTCAATATCCTGAACGGATGGGTAAGCCTTAACGACTTCACCTGAACGTTCCAGCATATCAAAGACCATATAAGCCCGTACACCTTTTAACTGGCTATGCTCACTAACAAGCACATCCACGTAGAACACACGATGACCTTCGGCGATCGACTGATCCAGAACTGAATATTGGAATTCATCCAGCTCCACAGCCGAAGAGATTGAAGCGTTAGCCGGCTTGTTTGTTTCTGTAGCAGGTCCATTTCCGTTTGTCATTTCACCATTTTCAATGGCTTGAAGTGAAGCTACGATTGACGACACATCTGCTTTACCTTGTCCACCTTCGGTAATATCCTGAACCATGGTTTCCAAAGCGTCCAGACTCTTGAACATGGTATCAAAAATGTAATCCTGCATTTTCAACTTCTCATTACGAACCAGATCCAACACATTTTCCATTTTATGTGTCAGTGATGCCAAATCTTCAAAGCCCATAGTTGCTGCCATACCCTTCAAGGTATGAGCCGAGCGGAATATAACCTGAACTATGCCCAGGTCTTCCGGATTGCCTTCAAGTTGAAGCATGTTTTCGTTAAGCGATTGCAGATGATCATTAGACTCATCAATAAACATGGATAAATATTGGTTCATGTCCATTGTGAGGCACCTCCTCCGTGAGTTACACTCCGTTATTTCACTGCTTGAACAAGTTTAGAAGCAATCTCCTGCAATGGCAGAAGATGACGAACGCATTGCAGCTCTACAGCAGAACGCGGCATACCATATACAACACATGTTTCTTCATTCTCGGCAAAGGTTGATGTAACTCCAGCTTCGTATAATCTCTTCATCATACGTGCTCCATCACTTCCCATTCCCGTTAGCAAAACAAGATGCCTTTGTAAAGATGTAAACGGCAGAAGTGACTCAAACATCGTATCCACTGAAGGTCTATGTCCATTCACTGGTTGATCTTCAGTCAACTTCACAATAAACTTCCCGTCTGCTGTTTTGTTAACTTTCACATGGAATCCGCCGGGTGCTATATAGGCGGTTCCTTTTTTCAGAACCATGCCCTCTTCAGCTTCAACCACATGCAGTGGACTGAATGTATTCAATCGTTGAGCCAGAGAACGTGTGAAATTGGGCGGCATATGCTGCACAATAATGACCGGTGCAGGCAAATCAGCAGGCAACTGCTCAAGCAATGTCTTGAGAGCCCTCGGTCCACCCGTAGAACAACCTATTGCCACAAGTTTGTTGAATGGTCCTTCCAGCCCCCCTCCACCTTTGGGAACAGGATTAGGCTTGATTACATCCTTGGCTTTTGCAGAGGCAGAGGTTGCCGCTAATTGATCAGCTGCCACTCTAGCTGCATTAGGTAGTCGAACTTCCTTTGGAGTCTGTACTGGATTAGCTGACCTCACTGCTTTTTCTGCCTTCGTCCCCAAATTACGCTCAGCCTTTGGCAAAGGCTCCGGTTTATTCTCTACGCGACCTGGTTTTGAAGGTGACAATGGTTGAATTGGTTTCTTTGCTTTGGCCTGAAAGGCTTCAGTCCGCTCTCGAAGAGAGCGTTGAATCGTCTCGACAGGTTCGATCGTTTTTTTCACAGGCTCCGCTCGATCCCTGGCCGGCAGTTCTTTCTGCACTGGCTGAGTTGGGGGAGCAACTGCTCCTAGCAACATGTCTCTATTTTTCATGGATAACTCACGATCAGCTTTTCTTTTGATCTCATTCATCGCAGCTCGCATGCGCTCAACCAAGGCTTTACCAACTTGAGCAATATCCTGATCATGTGAAATAGATGGTTTGCGAATGAAGTCAAATGCCCCAGCTTCAAGCGCCATAATGGTTTCTTTCATGCCTTGTTCATTGATACCAGAGAGCATAATCACAGGAACGAAAGATTCCTTCATAATTGATTTTAATGCATCCAACCCATTCATTTCGGGCATCTCAACGTCCATTGTAATAATATCGGGTTTCAATTCTAGTGATTTTTGAATCGCTTCTCTACCGTTTGATGCCGTTGCCGTAACCTTGAATTCCGGATCCGCTTGGATCAAATCCGTAACAATCTTACGCATAAAAGCGGAATCATCGACAACCAATACTTGATACGCCGCCATGTTGTGTCACCCCTGTTTCCTTTATTCAGAAATCATGTTGTCCGTTTAAGCCACTTATTCATAAATCCCCTGATTCCTGTCAAGGTTCCGGATCCCGGAGTTGCAGGTACAGCCAGATAACGAAGAGCAAGTTTCTCTATATCTTTGGAGGCTTTGGCATTGGGATACGCCAGACTATAGGGCATTTGCCTTTTAACCGCTTTGACTACCTGGGCGTCTTCTGAAATATACCCAAGCAGCGGAATATCCGTCTGCAAAAACCGCCTCGCCACTCCAGCTATTTTTTCTGCCACCCGTTCCGCTTCTCGTTCGTCTTCCACCCGGTTAACGATCATCCGAAAGGGCGTAGCATTTTCCTGGCCGTGCATAACTTTGACTAAAGCATAAGCATCGGTTATTGAAGTCGGTTCAGGTGTGGTTATAATCAGGCATTCATCGGCAGCACCGATGAACTTCATATTCTCTCTGGAGAGTCCTGCCCCAGTGTCAAAGATGACATAATCCATTTCCTGGGCAATATCCTCGACTTGACTGGCGAAGAACTCGAGATCACGATCAGACAATGAGAACAACTCTTTCATGCCCGATCCTCCAGCAATGTAAGGCAAGCCACTGGCACCCAGTTGTATGATTTCCCTTATGGATTTTTGTCGGTACAATAGGTGGTAAAGATTATAGGAAGAAGACGTACCCATAAGAACATCAATATTAGCCATTCCAATATCGGCATCAAATACAAGTACCTTTTGCCCCAAAGCCTGCAATGCCAAGGCAAAGTTCAGTGTAAAATTGGATTTACCAACACCTCCCTTACCACTGGCCACAGTAATGATTTTCGAGGATCGAATATCTCGCTCAATGCCTTCCAATTCCAATGGCGCGGAGACCATACTTCGAAGTGCAGCTGCCTGATCCTTCATTGTGACCATTCTCCCAGCAACTGTTTAGACAACGAATCTGCATCCGGCTTCAACAAATCGTCCGGAACATTTTGTCCATTTGCCACATATGCGAGCTTGAGTGGAAAACGGTGTAACAAGTTAAATAGCGGACCGCAGCTCCCAGTCTCATCCATTTTGGTGAAAATCACCTTATCCAGACCATATTTACTGAAATGTTCCGTGATCTGCACCATATCAGCACTTTTGGAAGTCATACTCATGACCAGAAAGGTTTCGCTATTCTCTACAGGAGCAAGCAAACTTTGCAGTTCCGAAACAAGTAATTCATTTCTGTAGTTTCTACCCGCTGTATCCATAAAGATCAAATCACAATTCTCTAATCGAGAAATGGCACGTTGTGTATCACCGGGCGATTGCACCACCTCAAGTGGAACATTCAGTATAGATGCGTACGTTCTAAGCTGTTCTACCGCCGAGATCCGATACGTATCTGATGTAATGAATCCAACTTTACGCTGTTTTTTGAACATTTGTTCAGCAGCCAATTTTGCAATTGTCGTAGTTTTCCCTACACCGGTTGGTCCAGCTACATAGACGATTCGCGTGGTAGGAAGAATGCCTTCTTCAATTCGTTGCTCCAAAAAGTGCATGACCTCAAGCTTCACCACTTGTTCTACATCCTGTTCTTTCAATCCATCCTCAGACCATTTTGCTTGAATTGAATCAAACCAGGATTCCCATACTTCAGGCCAAACATCTTGTTCTGTCAAACGCTCTCGGATCAAATGCAGTTCCTCTGGCACAGGGTCCGCAGAAGTACCTTGCTTTGAAAGCCTGGTCACCATCTGTTTAAGATCCTGCAATTCAGTCATCAACTTATCCTGCTGCAGGTCTGAACCTGATGGCTTCGGACCAGTTGTTGAACCCGAAAAATCCGCCCCTTGCGGTCGCGGTTTATGATCCGTGCTCGAAGAACCTGAGCCGCTGTCTATGTTTGAACCGATATTACGCGATTCAAACACAGACGACGCAGCCGCAGATTGGTCCTGTACACTTTGATCAGCTGTATTCGTTGTCGCCGACTCATCAGAAGCCGCAACAAACGAACGAGCTGTTTGCCGATAAGCCTCAGGTACAAATGCACGAGGTACAGGTGTGAATTGATTTTGTACTGGCTTTGTTGTTTGCTTGTTTTCTTCCTTATCCACTGCAGCTACAACTTCGATCCGTTTTTTGCGGAACATTCCCATCACACCGCCCACCTTAATCTCTTTGGTGGACAGAATAACGGCATCACTTCCCAGGTCTTTGCGAATTTGAAGCATAGCTTCGGGCATGGTCTCAACAACGTATTGTTTTACTCTCATAAGTTCACCACCCCGATACTTTGAATTTCAACATTCGGCTCCAACTCGCTGTAGGAAAGCACAGGAATGTCCTGCATTGTACGTTCAATAACCTGACGCAGATACATCCGAATGGTTGGAGAAGTTAATACAACAGGTTGTTGACCTGATTGAATCAAACGATTCACTTGTTCACTCAGCTTCTGATATACACTTTGTGTAGATACAGGGTCTAGCGCGAGATAACTGCCTTGATCCGATTGTTGCACACTTTCAGCAATTTTCTTCTCAAGACCAGGTCCAACCGTGATCACGCGAAGTGTCTCACCTTTCTGTGAGAACTGCTGAGTAATCTGACGTGAGAGGGATTGTCTGACGTATTCAGTCAGCACATCAGGATCCTTCGTATACGTACCATAGTCAGCCAGTGTCTCGAAGATGGTCACCATATCCCGAATAGATATTTTCTCACGTAGTAACTTGGCAAGCACTTTCTGTACATCACCAATGGAAAGTAGAGAAGGGATCAGTTCATCCACAAGGGCAGAATAGTTCTCTCTGAGATTATCCACAAGTGCTTTTGTTTCTTGTCTTCCAAGTAACTCATGCGCATGTTTCTTAATCAGTTCCGTCAGATGTGTAGCCACAACGGAAGGCGGATCAACGACCGTATATCCTGCAAGTTCGGCTCTGTCTTTGGTTACTTCATCAATCCATAGTGCCGGAAGTCCAAAAGCAGGTTCTGTCGTTTCAATACCTGTCACAGATTCCTCATCATAGCCAGGACTCATGGCAAGGTAATGATTCAACAACAGTTCTCCGCCGCCTACCACATTACCCTTGATTTTGATAACATACTCATTGGGTCTGAGCTGGATATTATCTCGAATCCGTATGACCGGAACGACTAACCCCAGTTCCAGAGCACACTGCCTCCGAATCATAATGATCCGATCCAATAAGTCCCCACCCTGCTGATTATCAGCAAGTGGTATTAAACCATAACCAAATTCAAACTCAATAGGGTCCACCTGAAGCAGATTAATTACACTTTCAGGACTTCTAACCTCTTCAATCTGCTGTTCTTCTTCCAACTGTTCTTCCGCTACTTGTTTCAAATTCAGATTATTCTGCATACGCCACGCGGCATATGCCAACACACCTGCCAACGGAAGCGTAGTAATAACATGAATTGGTGTGAAGAAACCGAGCATGGCAATAACGAAAGCTACGATATAAATTAGTATTGGATATGTAAACAGTTGCCCCGTAATATCATCTGCCAAATTTCCTTCTGATGAAGCTCTGGTGACGATAAGTCCTGCTGCTGTGGAAATAAGCAGAGCAGGGATTTGGCTTACCAATCCATCTCCGATAGTCAGTACAGAGTACGTTGACATTGCATCTGCAAAAGCCATCCCATGCACAGTCATACCGATTATAAATCCACCAATGAGATTGATCAGGAGGATGATAATACTTGCAATTGCGTCACCTTTTACGAATTTACTTGCTCCATCCATCGCTCCGTAGAAATCAGCTTCACGTTCAATTTTGGAACGACGCTCACGAGCTTGTTGCTCGTTGATCAGACCCGCATTCAGATCCGCATCAATACTCATTTGTTTACCAGGCATCGCATCAAGTGTGAATCGGGCAGCAACTTCAGCTACGCGCTCAGACCCCTTTGTAATAACGATAAACTGAACGACAACGAGGATCAAAAACACGATAAATCCAATCGCAATTTGCCCTCCAGCAATCCAGCTACCAAAGGTAGCAACTACGGCTCCGGCATCCCCATCACCAAGGATTAGCTTGGTTGTCGAAATGTTCAGTGCCAATCGGAATAGTGTAGTGATCAACAGCAAAGCTGGAAAAATAGAAAACTGCAACGCTTCTTTGCTGTTCATGGCAACAAGTAGTATCATCAGAGCAATTGAAATATTGACGACCAGCAACAAGTCCAACAGCCAGGTCGGGATCGGGAGAATCATCATCAACACAATGCCAATGATACCCGCAAGGACAGCTATATCTTTAATCTTCAATGAATGTACGGCCTCCGATCCCCTTTTATTTCGTTCTGCCCTTTAGTTTATATACATAAGCCAGCACTTCGGCTACCGCTTGAAACAAATCGGCCGGTATGGCGTCACCAATCTCGGCTCTCTGGAACAACGCCCGTGCTAACGGCTTGTTTTCCATCGTAATAACACCGTTTTCTTTGGCAATTTCCTTAATACGCAAGGCGACATAATCCTGACCTTTGGCAATAATCTGCGGTGCCTCCATCTCGGAACCTTCATACTTTAGCGCAACCGCAAAGTGGGTCGGGTTCGTGATGATAACATCCGCATTCGGCACTTCCTGCATCATACGCTGCATAGCCATACGACGCTGGCGTTCCCGGATTTTGCCTTTGATCAGCGGATCACCTTCCATTTTTTTGTACTCGTCCTTAATGTCTTGCTTGGACATACGGATCTTCTTCTCATGATCATACTTCTGATACATGTAATCAAATATCGCAAGTATCATTAATGCCACTGCAATCTTGATACCAAGACTTAAAGTGATCGACGCAGCGAAATGTAAAATAGCATCCAATGAAAAATGAGAAAGTGAAGCAATATCTGACTGGTAGCCCTTAATTGTACTGTAAACGAGATAACCGATAATCGACATTTTCAAAATGGATTTAGCAAATTCCACTAATGAGCGGAGAGAGAATATATTTTTGAAACCTTTAATCGGGTCCAATTTCTCAAGTTTTGGCTTCAAACCTTCCCCTATAAGAAGAAAACCAACTTGCATATAGTTAACGATCAAAGCAACCAGTAACGCACCCAGCAAAACGGGAGCGATCAATAACAAAACTTCAATGCCATAGCGCATCATAAGCGCCATCACATTCTCTCCGGTGATTTCCATGCTCAATCGATTGATGAAGATATCTGTAAACAGACGAACTATACGTTCTTTATAGAAATTGCTGAATACCATCATGATCAAAAACGCGATTAGGAGAATGGATGCGCCAGATAGTTCAGCGCTTTTGACAACCTGTCCTTTTTTTCGTGTATCCTGTCTCTTTTTCGGGGTAGCTTTCTCCGTCTTCTCCCCTGAAAACAACTGGAGGTCGAGTTGAAGTTTCATCCGTGTCTTTTCCTCCGTTTCACTCAGCCGGGCCTTTGTCCAATGGTTCCAAGCAATTTTTCCATCGATCTGAATATCGCTTCGAACAACTGACTAAATACAAAGGAGAAACTGGGAACCAGCAAAAGCAAAATAGCAAGACCAACGAGTAACTTAAGCGGCAACCCAACTGCAAATACATTAAATTGAGGAGCTGTTTTGGCCAAAAAACCCAAGCCAACATCCGTCAAAAATAACGCAACTACAATCGGAGCCGACATCTGAAAAGCCAGCATAAATGATTGACCTAAGGTCTGAATCAAAAATTCAGCAATACTTCCATCTGCCAACCGTAGGAAAAACACATTCGATAATGGTACCCACCGGTAACTGTAAACTATCGCATCCAGCAAATAATGGTGTCCATTCATCGTCAGAAACAGAAGCATAGCAAATGCATACTTCAAGTTCCCCGTAAGTGGCGCTGAAGCTCCTGTCATTGGATCGTATACATTAGCCATACCAAAACCGATTTGTAGATCGATAAAGGTCCCCGCAGTCTGAACAGCTGTCATCAACAGGTAAGCCACAAAACCTAAAAGCAGGCCAATTAAAATCTCTCTGATGATCAATAAGACATAACTCAGGTCTGTGGGTACGGTCTGGTCTATTCCATAAATCAGATAGACAGACAATGTGACAAATGCAGAGATACCAATTTTAACTGAAGCCGGCACATTTCGAGCCGAAAAAACTGGCGCAGTTACAAAAAATGATGCGATTCGACAAAACATAAGCAGAGCGACAGGGAAACTTTGCAACAATGTCTCCATCTGCTAAAGCCTACCCTATGTATCTGTATAGATTATCGAGAATGTTAAACGTAAAATCGACCAAGATATTTAAGATCCAAGGTCCAAACAAAAGTACTGCCAGAAGTACGGCAACAATCTTGGGCACAAAAGCTAATGTTTGTTCCTGAATTTGAGTTGTCGCTTGAAAAATACTGATTGCTAGTCCTACAACCAGAGCTAGTATAAGCATAGGTGCGCTGGCCAGCAATGACGTGTATACCGCTTTCCCGGCCAGACCGATAATAAATTCCGAAGTCATGACCGTCCTCCTTTAACTTTCCGGATCAAGTGTTAAAACTCAATAACAGTGACTTGACAACCAGATACCACCCGTCGACAAGAACAAAGAGCAGTATTTTGAAAGGTAATGAGATCATGACCGGCGGAAGCATCATCATCCCCATTGCCATGAGTGTACTCGCGACAACAATATCTATAACCAGAAACGGAATAAAAATCATAAACCCCATCTGGAATGCTGTCTTCAACTCACTGATTACATATGCCGGCACCATAACAGTAATTGGGATATCCTGATAGGTCTTTGGTTGTTCAGTCTGATTGTACTTCATAAACAGTAACAGATCTTTTTCTCTGGTGTGACTAAACATAAATTTCTTTATCGGGTCCGCTGCTTTTTCAAGTGCCTCGGTTTGTGTAAGTTCTCCCTGAAGATAGGGCTGAAGCGCTACCTGATTGATGGAAGACAACGTCGGCGACATAATGAAAAGTGTCAGAAATAGTGCCAAGCCAACCAAAACCTGATTGGGTGGCATTTGTTGTGTACCCAAAGATGTACGTACAAAACCGAGCACAATCACAATCCGAGTAAAACTGGTCATAAGTACAAGCATTGCTGGTGCAATGCTAAGCACAGTAATTAACAGAATGATGGACAGTGAACTTGTGCTTGGTGTCCCTCCGTCACCGTTTCCGATTTGAATATCAATATTCGGAATGGGCTCGGCAAAGGCAACTGTAACAGAAGCTAGACTGATAAGTCCTAGCAAACAACACGCTAACCAAATCTTTTTCTTCATGAATCCCTCGACCGATCTGTAGTATTGTCTTTATCCAGGAGCTTCTCCATCTTCTCTTTACGGTTAGGCATCTGCCGAAGTTTGGATTCAAACATTTCGTGAAAAGAAGTTGTGTCCTCCAGTTCCATTTCCCGCGGCGGTTCATCTTTACGGAAGCGTTTTGTGAGCTTGGCAATGAGAGGTGACAGATTCCCTTGTTGTGCAGCAGCATCTCGTTCGAAGGAATCAATGATTCTTTGCGCCTCTTCCAGATCCGAAACCTTATCTATCAACTGGATGTCTTCACCTACACCAAGCAGATATACACTCCCACCAATTTCTATAATTTGCAGCGACTTGTTTTGTCCCAGTCCAACCCCGCCAAGAGTACGAATTGTGCCGTGCCGGAACATTTGCTGATTCCGTTTGTTTAAGAACCGGATCAGATAAACAATAAGGACCAGGATGACGGCCAGGACAACAATCACCCATACAAGCTGTAAATAATAATTGGCTCCCGCGCCAGCTGTTTCTGGAAAATCACCCTGAGCCATCATCATGTCTCTTAAACGCCCAGTGTCTTGCTAATCGCTTCAATAACCCGATCAGATTGGAACGGTTTAACAATAAAGTCTTTAGCACCTGCTTGAATAGCGTCGATTACCATCGCTTGTTGACCCATAGCGGAGCACATAATTACTTTAGCGTTAGCATCAATCTTCTTGATTTCTTTCAAAGCTGCAATGCCATCCATCTCAGGCATCGTAATATCCATTGTGATCAGATCCGGACGAAGCTCTTTAAATTTCTCAATTGCTTGTGAGCCATCCTGTGCCTCACCAACAACCTCATATCCATTTTTGGACAAAATGTCCCGGATCATCATTCTCATAAATGCAGCGTCGTCTACGACTAAAATTCGGTTTGCCATCTTGATTCAAGTCCTCCCTAAATTGTGCTTATTGTAATTTCTGAATTCGGTCCCATTGGCTAACGATATCTATAACACGAACACCAAAGTTTTCGTCAATAACAACAACTTCTCCCTTGGCGATCAGTTTGTTATTCACCAAAATATCGACAGGTTCCCCGGCTAACTTATCCAGTTCGACAATCGAACCCTGTGACAGTTCCAAAATATCTTTAATTTGCTTCTGGGTCCTTCCTAATTCTACGGTGACTTTAAGGGGAATGTCCATCAATAAATTCAAATTGTTTTCGTCTACCTGCCCATACGCCCCATTTTGCAAATTGGCGAATTGAACTGGTTGTACGTTAACATTCCTATTTGGCATTCCACCGTAATGTTGAGGTGCACCATAAGGTTGCTGCGGGGGCATGCCATAAGGCTGCTGTGGCGGCATTCCTTGCGGCATCCCCATCGGTGCCTGTCCATATCCGTTATAGTCCTGAACAGGCTGCTGAGGAGCCTGTGGGGGCTGCTGGTGTTGAACGGGCGGCTGCTCCGCAACCGGTGGTGGCGTTGCTGGTACAGCTGCTGGTGCAGGTTCAGGTGTTGATGCCACTGGTGCGCTGGCAGTTGACTCCTGAGCGCCTCCAATCAGCATATCTACCATGTTTTTGGCAAAATGCACTGGAAGCAACTGCATCAGATTGGAATCGATCAGATCCCCGATCAACAAACGAAATGAAACTTGAATGAGGGTCTCATCTGCTGGAAGATTACTTACACCCTCTCCACTCTCCAGATTGAGAATATCGATTCCCGGAGGGGAAATATTCACAAAACGATTAAAAATCGTGGACATTGAGGTTGCAGAGGAACCCATCATCTGGTTCATCGCTTCCTGTACCGCACTAATATGGATTTCATTCAGTTCTTCATCGACCGGATTTCCTTCGCCACCCAGCATCAAATCAGCGATGACTTGAGCATCTCTCTTCTTGATAACAAGTGAGTTAATGCCTTCGAATCCATCCACGTAATTGACATGAACGGCAACATGCGGCTTAGGAAAAGCTTCTTCAAACTGCGTTCGACTAATGATAGAAACTTTAGGTGTTGTAATATCTACTTTGAGGCCTAATAGCGTGGATAATGCTGTTGCCGCGCTACCAAATGTAATGTTACCGATCTCCCCCAAGGCATCCTGCTCCAGCTCGGTCAAAAAATCATCAACCGTCTTTTCAGCGGGTTCCGAGCTGTTTATCGATTCCGATTGCCTGAGCAAAGCATCGATTTCTTCTTGGGATAAATAATCCTTACTCGTCAAATTCTTCAACTCCTTCGGTGACAATCTTGTCTATTTGCACAGCCACACGGTCTTTGATTGTCCCCGGACTGCCCATGTATTTCAGTTTGTCACCCACTTTAATGGAAAGTCCCTCATCAACTGGTTTGTTCAACGTAATGACATCACCAACGGACAGACCCAGAAATTCTGCAATTGAAATTCTCGATTCTCCCAATTCCGCAACGATTGGTAACTTGGCTTTGTTCACACGCTCTTTTAGAGCATCATACTCCTCCGGAGCTCTCGTTTTCTTCTCCGAAACAAACCACTGATGAGTTGACAACCGTGACATAATAGGTTCAAGAACGACATGCGGTATACATAGATTGATCATGCCTGTCGTGTCACCAATTTTGGTACTGAGCGAGATCAGAGCAATGGTCTCATTGGGAGATACAATCTGCATAAATTGCGGATTGGTCTCGAGTGCTTCCATCCTCGGGGTAATATCCAACACGGTCTTCCATGCTTCCTGCAAACTTTCAAATGCACGACTGAATATTCGTTCCATGATGGTCGTTTCAATCTCCGTCATCGATGCAATCTTTGTTGGAGCACTCCCGGTTCCACCAAGCAGGCGATCCAACATCGCATATCCCACGTTCGGATGGACTTCCATCACCATTCGTCCCTGTAGTGGCTCCGCTTCAAAAATGTTCAATATCGTCATCTTAGGAATAGAACGGATAAACTCATCATAAGGCAACTGTTCGACCTGAACGACATTGATTTGAACGAACGTCCGCAGTTGGGCTGAAAAATAAGTGGTGAGAAAGCGTGCAAAGTTTTCGTGAATACGAGTCAAGCTTCTGATATGGTCTTTGGAAAAACGCACTGCCCGCTTAAAATCGTACGATCTGATTTTCTTCTGAGTTTCTTCCTTCTTCAATTCTTCTGCGTCCATTTCACCAGAAGAAAGGGCTGCTAATAGGGCGTCAATCTCATTTTGTGATAATACATCCACCATGTTCTCACCCCCTTACAGGTCTACAGCATGTTCTGTTCATTTACATCGTTGCTATCACAATAGATGAAAAGCTCGTACTACTTAGATTACCTTCTGGTAAAGCTTCATTAATAAGACCGGTCAATTTCTCGTTAAATAATATCCGGCCCTTCGCTGTAGCCAGTTCCTCAGACTTCGTATCTGCAAGCGTCTGAATGATGATTGGTTTTACCACAATTTCTTTGATTTTCTCAAAATCTTCTTTTGCAGTTTTGTCAGTCAACTTGAAAGAGAAGCTGACAATTACAACATGATCCGTATCAGCCAAATTGGTTTTAATTTCTCCAAGTTCAGAGGATACCTCTACAATCTCATCCGCAGTCATCTTCTTGGCTTCTGAAGCTGCCGCCGTATGTGTGTCGTCCTTATTCCCGTTCTGTCCTTGCATAAATACAAACACAACCACCACAATGAGTGTTATTGCCAGCAACATTGTTGCAAGCCAGGGCATCATTTTTTTCATCAGGATTCCTCCGTTTGCTGCACTTTAATAGTGGCTGCCTGAACCCCGATTTCACGGTTGTAATCTTTAATCTTGGAAATAACGTCATCAGCTTTTTCAAGCACAATCAGTCTCTTTCCAGTTACCAGAGTAATATACGTATCCGGCGTTTCTTCAACAATTTCAACCATCAGCGCATTTAACCACATGGGAGAACCATTTAACCGCGTAACCGAAATCATGCTAAGCCCCCTTGATCAGAGTGGGAGGAGCAAGCTCCCCCACGTTTTAAAAATTCATTAATCAGCTATTAACGTTTCAGGTTAACAACTTCCTGAAGTATTTCATCCGACGTTGTAATAATCCGGGAGTTTGCCTGGAACCCACGCTGAGCTACGATCATCTCAGTAAACTCTCCTGTCAGATCCACATTAGACATTTCGAGCTGTCCTGTGATAATAGAGCCAGTTCCATTTTCGGCATCATTCGCTGTCAAAATTTCAAGCTCACCATCGGGATTGGCATTTGCTGTCATACGGTATAGATTACCGCCGATCTTCTCTAAACCTTCCGGATTGACCACTTTTCCGATTCCAAGTTGTGCTCCCGCTTCAACTGTTCCATCCGCCATAGTTTGATTGATCGTACCATCCTGACCAATCGTGAAGGAAACAACATCATCAGGTATCGTAATATTTCCACCACCGTTATCCAGAACAAACAATCCATCGGATGTCAAAAGGTTACGTGCAGCATCCACATGGAAATCCCCCGCACGAGTCAGGTAAGGTACTTCCTGATCTTCACTCAAACGTACCAAGAAGAATCCATCTCCATTAATCCGCATATCTGTTGGGTTGTTTGTTGTCATTGGACTTCCAGCCAAATGTAATGTATCAATAGATCCTACAGATACACCTAGACCAATTTGTTTTGCATTCACACCACCGGTTGCATCACCAGGCGCAGTCACACCTGAAGTGGTTTGGCTCATAATATCTTTGAACATAACCCGACTGCCTTTGAAGCCAACCGTGTTTACGTTCGCAATATTGTTACCAATTACGTCGAGTTTGGTTTGGAAACCCCGCATCCCGGAAACGCCTGAGTACATTGATTTCAACATTTTTAAAAATCCTCCCAGTCTTCATTTGGTTACCGCATCAGTCGGTCAGCGGCATTCCGGCTCCCGAGAAGGGCCAGCCGGTCAAGAAATGATTACGGCACTATCAATCTGAGTAAACACATTATCCTTCATGCTCTCACTATCCATAGCTGTAACCACAGTACGATTTTTGACATTGACGATAAAAGCCATATCCTGCATTAAAATCAATGACTCTTTGGCTCCTTTGGCAGCAGCTTTGTCCAAAGCAGAACCAATCTGTTCCATTTGCTCGGTCTTGAGTTCAATGCCACGTTGTTGCAAACGTTTGGCAGCATGATTGCTCAATTTCAGAAGATTATCTTCCAGCACTTTTGCAAAAGGTTTTTCGGGTATAGCCGAAGCTTCTCCCGTTTTAGGTCTTTGAAGCATATTCGGTGTAATCGGGCCTGCGTATAATTGTCCAACCGTTATGCGATCACTCATATCGTTTTCCCGCTATCTTCCGTATCACCCGTTTCAGCGGATGATTCAACTTCCTCGCTCTCGTTCGTTTCAGGGGTTACATCCTGAACGTTCTGTACCGGAGTTTGACTCTCTTCTGCCTGTTTTGGATAATTCACCTGAATGATCTCATCCAGCTTAATCTCGTCGTTGCCCACTTTTGCGTATTGAACGCTATCTCTTACAATGATGGAATCTACAATACCCTGACGAAGAGTTCCGTTATCATCTTTATTAGAAGAAAGCCAACTTACCTCCATGCCAATCATACCGGATACAGCACCAAGGGACTGGTTCAATGTTTTAAGCTGGGTAGAAATATTGACCAGTTGTTCCACTGAGCTGAACTGTGCCATTTGAGCGATAAATTCCTTATCCTCCATCGGCTGCATCGGGTCTTGATTTTGCAGCTGGGTAATCAGAATTTTTAGAAACTGATCTTTACCCAATTCTTTTGTTGCAGCACTTGTGGTTGCTTTATTAGCTGCCGAATAGTTCGGCCAGGTATTATTCATTGAAACAATTTCATTAGCCATATTGCTCACCTCATTTCTGTTTAAGCCTTAGCACTAAACGTATCTCTCTGTAATTCAGTTCCTTCGACTTGCTCGCTACGCCAGTTACGCAATTCTTCTTGAATCCCTGCTGTAGCTACAGCATCATCCGATTGTTCTCCACGCTCACGCGAACGGCGTTGTTGCTGAGAGTTACTTCCCGGCTGACGGCCTCCGTCCTGATACATCTGTGATCCGATTGAACTGTTCTGTGTAACCTCAAGTCGTTCCACTTGAATTCCCTGGGCTTGAAGTGAAGAACGCAGCTGCGTCATTTGTTGTTCAAGCATGTCTTTAGCCATCGTATGCTCAGTCATAAACCGTGCAACCAACTGCCCGTTCTGCAAGGTAATTTGAACATCCAACTTCCCTAGATGCTCAGGCCGAAGTGAGATGGTCGCCTCGGAAAATCCTTTTTGCTGGACAATATCCAGCTTATTAACAACAAACTGTGTCATTTCTTTGGCAAACTGTGATGTTTGCATTACAGGTTCAGCCGGTTTGCCTGCTGTTGTACCTGATGAACGCAAGGAGAGCTCTCCTGCAGTAATGATGGTTGAGTGTTCCACTTCTCCACCTGCATTTGAAACAGATGTTGTCTCAGCCTCAGCTTTCACCTGGGTTCCAGAATTCGCCACTGCCGCAACAAGAACTTGTGGTACGACCGAATCCTGTTTGGATGTTTGAAGTGAAGTACTTGGAGCGACCTGTGCAGTCTGATCCTTAACTGCAGTCAATGTATCCAGTATGGATTTCAGTTCAGTCCATCCTTTGTTATTAGTGGTATCCACTCCAGCCTCTTGAAGCTGACTCTGCAGAGATTGTAACAAATGTTTGAATTCAGGAGCGTTCTTCGCAACGTTACTCTCAGGATCATTCATTCCAGCTACTAATTGTGTAAGCATATCTTGCAGAACAAAACGTACTGCTGCCGGATGCTGCGACAGTTCAATTGCGGGTACTGTTTTTACGCTTTCCGCTCCGTTCGAAGACTCGTCGGAACCCTCTGCATTAGTACCTGAAGGATTACTTAATTGTGTATACATCTGTTGAATCAGCGTTTGCAAACCTGCAAGTAGAGCTGGGTCATTTTCCAAAGCTTCGTCAAGCGAATCCAAGTCCGTGAACAATGAATTCAGTATATCCGTGATTGATGTCGCTTCTCCTTCTTCACTTGTAGCAAAGGAAAACACCAACGGATTGGCTGTTAAACTTCCAGTAGCGCTTGAACTATCACCTTCTGTGTTTCCTCCGGATAATGACTGAGCAAGAGTTTGGAGAAATTCACCACTAGCCCCTGCAGCTGAACCTTTCGATTGTGCTCCGGTTGTCTGACCTGCTCCTGTTGCTTTTGCAGATGCTGTGGATGCCATTTGATATACAATCGACATTTTTTTCACCTCCTCTCGGTTATACAGTGTAATCAGTTCTACTTGTTGCCCATTAATCTGTTCAAAATTTTTGCAGTTTCAACCGAGTCCTCTGAAGACATGTTCTCAAGCAATTGAGAGCGTGTTGCATCATCTACTGAATTCAGGATGGTCAATGTTTTGTCAGGACTTAACTTGTATGTTTCCAATAATAGCTTGGCACCACTTGAAGCAGACATCGAAGCAAATGTTTGACTAAGCTGGTTTTTATCCAGGTTTTTGCTTGTCGTTGTGGATGCAGTTGAAGTTGCTGCGGTTTCTTTCTTCAATCTGGATTGCAGCGCATCCAGTGCCAGATCCCCGGACGGTTTGGCATCCTTCATCATCATGGTGACATCGGCTGCTGTTTTCGGGTCCATCTTTTCAAGCACCTTGGTCCGAGCGGATGACTGCATGGCATTCAACAACAATACCATTTCCTCATTCGTCATATTTTGCAAAATAGGTGCAGCTTTACTTGGACTCATGTCAGCATACATTTTAGCCAAATCTTTGATTTGTTTTTGATAATCGGATTCCGTTTCCGGCGTTGTTGCCGTAGCCGTTTCAGCCGCTTTTTCCGCATCATCCAACTTCTTCTGAAGGTCAGTGGCCTTCTTCGCTTCGGTTGTTGTTGCTTCCTGTGCTGCCTTGAGCTCTGTTTCTTTGGCAGTTACCTGGGACTTAAGCTTTTCAATTGTGGCTTCAGCACTTTCAACCTGCTGCTCACTCTTCTCCAGCTTCTCTTTCTCCGGATCCAGTACCGGATCAGGTACCCATTCCTTGACTACAGGTATCTTGTTGGCGAATTCAAACAAATTATTACGAATATCTACATTAAATAGCGTAAGTAATACACCTAGCAATACTACGGTGAATACAATCGGGATTGAAATCATGAGAAATTTCTCCCAACCGCCTCCCGACTCTTTTTCCATGTCGCTATCATCTTTAACAGCCATCGTTCATTCCTCCTTCACGAGACAACTTCGCTTCCGGCTCACATCAATTCGCGCGTCCGGCTTTGGCAGCGAAGCGTACAGTAGCCATCTCGTCCAGATCGTTCTGTTCCCGGAGGAGCATCTCCTGCTGAAATTTGATTTTGGCCTTGTCTCTCGCTCCAAGCCATACTTTTTCGTCAATCATCTTACCGTTTAGAAACGTCTGATTCCGCTGCACATTGACCTGAGCATGTTTAACATCACTGTTTTTGCGTGAAATGCACTCGTCAAGGTGATGTACATAACGCTGCATCTCCTGCAGACTGTTTACAGACGCTGTATTTTCCGTAGCAGATTGGATAATGCCGATCAGATTACTTCTATCATTAAGAAGTTGTATCAGATGTTCTTCCTCCGTCTGAAGTTTACCGATCGCTGTGGATAACATCCACTCTGCCTGTGTTTTTTCATTACTCTTCAGGTCAACAACTTTCTGGAAATGATATCGAAATTTCATCGTTTACCCATTCATCTCCTTGCAAATTCAAGAATCAAACGTTCCTGTACTTCACTTAAGGTGACTTTCTCGTCGACTTTCTGCTTGGTAAAGTTCCATATACTATCAATCTGATCTATCGATTCATCTATGGCTGCATTTGATCCCCGCTGGTAAGCCCCAATATTGATCAGATCTTCCGATTCTTTGTACACAGCCATCAAACGTTTCATATTATTAACGGCTTCCAACTGCTCTTCCGGAGCAATATCCTTCATAACACGACTTATGCTGGCTAGCACATCAATCGCCGGAAAATGACCTTTATTTGCAATGGATCGATTTAACACAATGTGTCCATCCAGAATACCCCTTACCGCATCCGCGATTGGTTCATTCATGTCATCCCCATCGACAAGAACGGTGTAAAAGGCTGTAATCGAACCGGTAGGTCCTGTACCCGCCCGTTCAAGCAGTTTGGGCAAACTTGCAAAAACCGATGGCGTATATCCTCTCATTGCCGGAGGTTCACCTACGGCAAGACCCACTTCCCTTTGTGCCATAGCATATCGGGTTACCGAATCCATCATGAGCATCACGTTCATTCCACGATCTCGGAAATACTCTGCAATAGTGGTCGCAATAACTGCTCCCTTAATCCGAATCAGGGCAGGCTGATCTGAAGTTGCAACAATGACTACGGAGCGTTCCAGTCCTTCCGGACCCAGATCCCGTTCAATAAAGTCGCGCACCTCACGTCCACGCTCACCCACAAGCGCGATGACATTGACATCTGCTGCTGTATTACGAGCAATCATGCCCATCAATGTACTCTTACCAACACCAGAACCGGCAAAAATACCTACACGCTGTCCCTTACCTACGGTCAACAATCCGTCGATAGCTCTTACACCAACACCCATCGTTTCAAGTACACGTGGACGATCCATTGGATTGACCGGCGTATTGGAGGTAGAGTACATTGGCATTCTTGATGGAAGGAGGGAACCGTCCAGCGGTTGTCCAAGTCCGTCCAATACTTTACCGAGCAATTCGGAGCCTACCTGAACGCCGAGTGGTTTACCCGTACCTACTACATCGCAACCAGGACCGATGGATTGAAGTTCACCCAATGGCATAAGCAGCACTTTGTTATCTCGAAACCCAACAACTTCGGCTTGAAGAGGCTTGGCCGATTTACCAGGATAGATATAACATACGTCACCGATACTTGCATCTGGCCCTTCTGACTCCACCATAAGACCAATGACCTGAGTAACTTTGCCGTTAATACGAACAGGATCGAATTGGCGCAAATGTTCCATATATCGCTGTGAACTAAGAACCTTCATGTTGATTTCTCCGCTCCTCATCCTCAAGTGCTATGCGGACCAGTTCTTTTTTAATCTCAGCAAGCTGTGTATCAATTCTCGCATCTACACTTCCGAACGAAGAACGAATGACACATCCCTTATCTTTGACCGTTGAATCAGGCAAAATCTGCAATTCTGCTTGAGAGTCAATGGACAGAGACAATTCTTCACGAGCTGCCTGTACAAATGTAAACTGATCAGGTGCCACACAGAGTGTGATCAAACCCTGCTCCCGTTTACGTGACAAACTCTGACGAATCAGTTCCAATGTATGATCGGGTTCAATGGTAAGTTGCTTATCAATGACTTTCTCAGCGATCCCGCAAGCGAGCTCCACGAGGAACGGTTCGGCTTCCTGAATAATCTGATCTTTAGCTACATAAGCTTCCTTGAGCACTTCCTGGGCTTCAATCATCATCTTTTCGATCTGCACCTGGAGATCCAGTTCAGCTTGTACTTTGCCTTCTTCAAAACCCTGTTGGAAACCTTGTGAACGAAGCGCTTCAGTCAGATGTTCATCCTGTTGTCGTTGTTCCTGCCACCAGCTGTCGATCTGTTCACGGGCCTCTTGAAGCATGCGCTCTGCCTCTTCTGAAGCTTCACGTACTTGCTTTTCTGCAAACTCCTTGGCATCTTCCAGCATTTCTGCGGTAAGACGTTGTGTTTCTTCGTCCACGCGTGCTTGAAGCGTTTCTGCTTCAGAACCTTCAGCACTGTCACCGTATAATTCCGTTTCAGACTCCTCAGTACCACCATAATGATGATGATTTTCAAGTTTTTTGCGGTCATCAACGGGTACATACTGGAAAGATTTAATCAAATTAGACAATGATATCATCTCCTCCACCGCGTGCGATAATGATCTCACCGGCTTCTTCCAATCTGCGTATCGTTCCTACGATACGTGTCTGAGCTTCCTCAACATCACGCAATCGCACAGGTCCCATGAACTCCATCTCTTCTTTGAATGTCTCGGACATCCGTTTCGACATATTCCGGAACACGGCATCCCGAACTTCTTCGCTTGCCACTTTGAGTGCCAGCTGCAAATCTGCGTTGTCGATATCCCGAATAATGCGCTGAATCGAACGATCATCCACATTGACGATATCTTCGAATACAAACATGCGTTTTTTGATTTCCTCCGCAAGCTCAGGATCCTGAATTTCAAGCGAGTCCAAAATGGTACGCTCTGTACCACGATCGACTCCGTTCAGAATCTGAACGATCGATTCAATACCACCCGCATTCGTGTAATCCTGCGTTACGGTAGAAGAAAGTTTTTGTTCCAGAACCCGCTCCACTTGAGAGATGACTTCCGGCGAAGTACTATCCATAACAGCCACCCGGCGAGCGACATCTGCCTGTTTCTCTTGTGGCAAGGATGATAGAATCGCTGCTGCCTGTTCGAATTGCAGGTAAGACAGAACCAGGGCAATCGTTTGCGGGCTTTCATTCTGAATAAAGTTCAAAATTTGGTTCGGATCTGCTTTGCGTGCAAAGTCAAATGGTCTGACTTGCAGCGTAGCTGTCAAACGGTTAATGACTTCAAGTGCTTTTGAAGAACCCAGAGCTTTCTCCAGGATTTCTCTCGCATAATTGATACCGCCCTGAGAAATATATTCCTGCGCCAGACAGATCTGGTGAAACTCGGCCATGATCATGTCCTTTTCGGAAGAATCAACCTTGCGCACGTTGGCAATTTCCAACGTAAGTTGCTCAATCTCCTCATCACGCAGATGTTTGAAGATCTGAGCCGATACTTCCGGACCTAATGTAATCAACAAAATTGCTGCTTTTTGTCTTCCAGTCAAACCTTGACTGCTTGCCTTCGCCAATGCGTTCACCTCTATTCGTCAGCCAGCCATGTACGCAGCAGATTGACGAATTCGTCTGGCTTTTTCTTGGCCAAACTCTCCAATTGTTTGCGCACCTGACTTTCGTTCGTTACACTGTCCAGCGTAATGGACGGGAACTCTGTTGCTATTGGAAGAGGAATCTCTTCTTCTTCGACTTCGTTTTGTTTGCGGCGACGGCGTACTAACAAAATAACTACCGCTGCGATCAATGCCGCTATGAGTGCGCCTCCACCCCACATCATCGTTGAGGAAAGCTGGAAACCTGTATTGTCTGCAGAGGCAGTCTGGAATCCTTGTGACATGACTGAAACTTTCTTTGTCAGATCGGCGTCACTTATTACAGTGCCTGAGTCTGCCAGTGAAGCACGAACAATGTTAACCAAAATGTTCTCAATTGCGTCCTGAACCGGTCCCTGTAATTCTGTTTCTCCATTCGGTGGTTCAACTGCAACGTTAATGGTTAAGTCTTTTACAGTATATGGACTGGAAATAATATCCTTGGCGATTCGATTAACATCGTAGTTTATAGTGCTTGATGATTCTTCGGAGGTAGAGTTACCGGCTGCATCAGATGATGGATAACCCGGAACTTCTTCTTGTCCTGTGCCAGCAACTCCACCTGTTGGGTTGCTTGCGCCAGTGTAGCTCTTTTGAATCTCCTGCACACTGATCTCGATGCCTTTCATATTATCTACATCAACAGGTGTGACCAGATTTTCCTTACGTGTTTCTTTGTCAAAATTAAGCTTGGAGGCTACCAAAACATTAACTTTGTCTTCGCCTACAATCTGGGAAAGGAATTGCTTTACGTTATTACGGACATCGTTTTCAAACTTTTTCTGTAATGCCATGTTCTCTTGGACTTCGGAAGACAACCCGCCGCTGCCACCTCGGGCAGTTGGAATCAATTCTGCTTCATCTGTGTTCGTAATCGTGATGTTCTCAACAGGCAGATTAGGAATTGCAGTCTTAACCAAGTTAAAGTAGCCATCTACCGCTGCCTGATTGGGGTGATAACCCGGTTTGAATTGGAGAGCTACCGATGCTGATGCTTTGTCTTGTTCTTCTAAACCAGCAAAGATGTTATCTTTCGGCATATTAACGAGTACTTTAGCATCCTGTATCCCTTGCATCCGCTGAAGTAACTGTTCAACTTCTCCGTTTATAGCGTTGTTGTACTTTACATCAAACTCTTTATCCGTCATCCCGATCGGGGATGATGACTCCTCGAATGACTTATATCCTAATGAACCATTCTGAATAATCCCTTGAGATCCAACATTCACCTTTGCAATTGCAACACTTGTACTCGGTACGGATATGGTCTTGCCATCTGAACTCAATTTGTATGGAATGCTAGATGAATCAAGATAACTGATAACGCCCGCTGAATCACTTGCATTCAAATCTGTAAAAGCAACTTCATATTCCGTTTTGGACAATTGCATCGTGAGTACAACAGCAGCCAAAATCAGGAACAGGAAGGTGGATATAAATAATACTTTTTGCTTTTTGCTAAAACTATTCCAATACTGGGATGCCTTATCCCTGTACTGGGCGATTCTCTCATTCACTCTGTCACCCCATCCGAAACTTTGCTTAGTCTGTCCTTACTCAACCCTAGCCGTTTCATAGGTTGACGATCAGGAGCAGCATCGCAGCTGCTTTGTTGTAATGATCAGCGCTATTATCGAAGCGCAAGTAGGTTATTTTATAACTGCGTTCGCATAACTTCTTGGTATGCTTCGACCACTTTGTTTCGGACTTGAGTTGTGAGTTGTAGGCTTAACAAGGCCTGTTCTGAAGCAATCATCACCTGATCCACATTCGCTTTGCCGACCAAAAATTGATTCGACATTTCATGCGATTGAGTCTCCTGTGCTGCGACGGACCCTAATGCATTCTGTAAGTATGTACCGAAGCTCTGAATGGTTTCGGCTGGTGTAGAAGGCTTACTTTCGGTTGCACTCTTCATCTGTAGCGGTTGTATCCCCTGTGTGCTAAACATGTTGTTCTGAATCATTAATGTCCCTCCCCTTCATCCCTGGTTTGTATTTTTCTTATTTTCATTTCAAAGCAGATTATCTTCCAATCTCCAAAGCTTTGGAGATCATCGCTTTGGTTGAATTCAGTGCTGTTACGTTTGCTTCATAGGAACGCGAAGCAGAGATCATGTCAACCATTTCTTTCGCAATATCCACATTAGGCATAAATACATATCCTTCTGCATTGGCATCCGGATGAGAAGGGTCATATACAGGCTTCAAAGGTGACTGATCCTCGCGAATCTCCGTTACTCTCACGCCATCTCCTGAACCGCTACCTCTCATCTGATTTTGCAGCATCGTACCAAATGACGTTTTATTCGGCTCAAGCACAACCATTTTACGTTTGTAAGGAACTGCTTCACCATTGGATACGCTCGCGCGCGTCGTCTCTGCGTTGGCAATGTTGGAAGATATAACGTCCATCCGCAACCGTTGGGCTGTCAGAGCTGAGCTACTGATGCTAAAACTATTACTAATGTTCAATTTAGGTTATCTCCCTTCCACGCCAACACGCATAATTTTAATTTGTTCGTTCACTTGCTGAATATAAGCGTTATAACGCAACTGATTCTCCGCCAGAAGACTCATTTCTCTGTCGATATCGACATTGTTTTCGTTGTTATTCATGGAGGTTGACTGGTCCATATTAACTACTGGCGTTGGTACGGAAGAGGAAGGACCTATGACAAAATGCCTTGCATCAGTTACTTTACCTTTAAGAACAGGCATATCTCCATTCATTTGCCCTTGCAACATTTCTTCAAAAGAAACGTCCGAGCGCTTGAAATACGGGGTATCGGCGTTCGCGATGTTGTCAGCAATCGTTCGTTGTCTGATATTGGACGCATCGAGTGCACCTTGCAATCTTTTAAAGCTGATATCGTTTAAAAGATTCACAATCCCCCTCCTCTCTTTAGAAGTAATGGAAAAAGATTGAATCTTTTCCCTCGAAAATTCTTATGTTTTTTTCGACAAAAACATTCGTCTTTACACGGTTTTCTAGGACTTAAGTAGAATTAACTCTGATGTTGTCGTATAACATAAGTTTCTTCGAGTTTGGGATTTATTACAATAAGAAAAAAGCCCTATCTTTTCTGAAAGACGGGGCTTTTTGTGTATTTTCTGCAAATTATGAATTTTTTCGTAAATGTTCGGGCCCAAAACAAAAGTATGTTAATACTCTCCCTTATTGTTCTTAAACATTCTTAAAATTAAAAAAAACTTTCAAGCCTCAACATGAGCTTACAACGCCCGTAATTATGTATATTTCCGAATATTTCATAATTGATAATGTTAGAATTTTTTGCCGTTGTACTAAGGGTTTAAGGACAATATGATAGGTATACATACAAAGCTATATATTAATCAATTGACAAGTTATCTTTCAATGATGAAGAAAACTCGACCTTCCTACACAACACTTTCTTAACAATTAAGTGGAGTCTATATATTTTAATTTTAAGAAAACAATTAGTGGCTTCAAACTTTTCTACAATTCATCATTTTGCGCATTTACGCAACATTTACCAATCCATCGACTAAACCGATGACCAGACTTGGAATAAGAAAAATTCTTTTAATGGGAATCATTGGTTATGGAAACGAAGAACAACTACCACTCCGATAGGTTTTAAATCCATATACATGCGGCACAAGTCCTAGGTTTTGTCGATCCGTATAACAACCCCACATCTTTTATCGGTTGTAACATCGAAATCCTTTAGCTAGAAACAAAAATAAACGATATGCGTCAAGTAAGAGGGCCTTTGTGGATCGCTAAAGGATTGCTTCCCTTTGTGGATCACACAAATGTTCTCTACTTTCTTGCATACCGTTCATTTATAGCATCATTTTAACAACTACATTGCTAATTCCATGTTACAGGATATACTGACTCAAATCACGATCAAGCGCAATATCATTTAATTTCTCCCGGACATACTCCGGAGTGATCACCATACGTTCCAGTGTAAGCTCAGGTGCCTCAAAGGATAAATCCTCCAAAAGCTTCTCAAGAATCGTATGCAGTCGACGTGCACCTATATTTTCTGTATTTTGATTGACGGATTCGGCCAATTTGGCAATCTCGCGAATGGCCTCATCCGAGAACTCAATCTCAATATTCTCTGTGCGCAATAGATCAACATACTGCTTGGTCAGTGCATTTTGGGGTTCAGTCAGAATGGATACAAACTCCTCCAGTGTTAGACTGCTTAGTTCCACACGAATTGGGAAGCGTCCCTGAAGCTCAGGAATCAAATCAGAGGGTTTGGCGACATGGAATGCGCCAGCTGCCATAAACAGAATATAATCCGTTTTGACAGGGCCATATTTCGTCATTACTGTAGAGCCCTCTACGATAGGCAGTATGTCACGTTGCACACCCTCACGGGATACATCAGGACCACTACCGCGCCCTTGACTGGCGACCTTGTCAATTTCATCTATGAAAATGATACCTGTCTGCTCCGCCCGGCGAATTGATTCTTGGGTAACATCATCCATATCGATCAATTTGCCTGCTTCTTCCTGGGTCAACACTTTGCGCGCTTCTTTGATGGCGAGCTTGCGCTTTTTCGTACGACGAGGTAAGAGGCTGCCAAACATCTCCTGCATGTTCATGCCCATCTGATCATTACCTTGTCCAGCAAACATGTCCATCATGTTAGGCGCAGTGTCTTCAACATCAATCTCAATGATGTCATCCTCCAACTTGCCGGACAACAGATCAAACTTGATCTTACGGCGGCGTTCGGCAACCCCAGTATCCGGTTCTGGCTCATCCTGTTCCTGAACGTTGTTGCCATTATTACCAAAGATCATCTCAAAGGGATTACGCTGATTCTTGGACTTAGACTGTGAAGGAGCCAGAATATGTACAATTCGTTCGTTGGCAGCTTCTTCAGCTTTGTCTTTCACTTTTTCAGTCCGCTCCAGCTTCACCATCCGCAGTGATGTCTCAATCAGATCACGCACCATCGATTCAACGTCACGACCAACGTAACCTACTTCGGTGAATTTGGTAGCTTCCACTTTCACAAATGGCGCACCTACCAGTTTAGCAAGGCGACGGGCGATTTCCGTTTTACCCACACCGGTAGGTCCAATCATCAAGATGTTTTTAGGCACAATGTCGTCCTGGGTGTGCTCAGGCAAAAGGCTACGCCGATAACGATTACGAAGGGCTACGGCTACCGATTTTTTAGCTTTCTTTTGACCTACAATATACTTGTCAAGCTCTGCAACAATCTGTCTCGGTGTTAACGCTTGAGTATTCATATTGCTTCCCTCCTACCAGTATGTTGAATTATTTTTCCTAACAAGGACAAAGAATCCCCTAGACGTCCTGGAGCAGATTACAGAATCATGCTCCACTACGGGAGATTTCTTTGGCTTATAACTCTTCTACAATAATATTACTATTGGTATATACACATAACTCCGAGGCAATCTGAAGTGATTCACGCGCAATATCTTTCGCTTCCAGGTTTACTGCATGACGTTTCAACGCACGCGCAGCAGATAAGGCAAAGTTGCCACCTGATCCGATAGCAATAACGTCATCATCCGGTTCGATAATCTCCCCGCCGCCTGAAATGAGCAGCATACCTGATTTGTCCATCACAATCAACAGTGCCTCAAGCTTACGCAAGATCCGATCCTGACGCCAATCCTTGGCAAGCTCTACAGCAGCACGCTGCAAGTTACCATGGTGTTCCTCCAGCTTACCTTCGAATTTCTCAAACAGGGTGATCGCATCCGCCACAGAACCAGCAAAGCCAGCAACAACCTGTCCGCGGTACAAACGTCTTACCTTCTTGGCTGTATTCTTCATCACAACACTTTGGCCCATGGTCACCTGACCATCTCCTGCGATTGCAGCCTTACCATTATGACGAACAGCACAGATCGTTGTAGCATGAAATGACATATCCATGATATCAGCATCCTCCCACGAATAATTTATACGCGTTCCGGAACAGTTAGACCTTCTGCCGCAGCAAAACTGGTGATGCCATCCAGGGCACGCTGTGCAAGAGCTTCATTTTTTTCCTTTTTGTTACGAATCTTCGTTTCAAGCTTCGGCAACAAACCAAAGTTTGCGTTCATTGGTTGGAAGTGCTTGAAGTCAGCCGTTGTAATATACTGAGCCATACTGCCAAGTGTTGTTTCTACCGGCAATACTACCAGTTCCTGCCCAAGTGCTGCTTTGGCTGCGTTCATGCCGGCAATAAGCCCTGATGCAGCAGATTCCACATATCCTTCTACACCCGTCATCTGACCTGCAAAGAACAGGTTTGGACGCTCTTTAAACTGATACGTCGGAAGAAGCAATTTAGGAGAGTTAATAAATGTATTACGGTGCATTACGCCATAACGAACGAACTCAGCATTTTCAAGTCCAGGAATAAGGGAAAAGACACGTTTCTGTTCTCCCCATTTCAGATGCGTCTGGAAGCCCACCAAGTTATACAGGGTTCCAGCTGCATTGTCCTGTCTAAGCTGAACAACCGCATGTGGCAACTCTCCTGTATGAGGGTTAACCAGACCTACCGGTTTCATTGGACCAAACAGAGCCGTCTGTTTTCCGCGTTTCATCATCACTTCGATTGGCATACAGCCTTCAAAGTAGATTTCTTTCTCAAACTCTTTTAATTGAGCGACTTCAGCAGTAATGAGAGCTTCATAGAAGACATCAAACTCTTCTTCTGTCATCGGACAGTTCAGATATGCCGCTTCACCCTTATCATAACGGGAAGCCAGATACACTTTATTCATATCAATTGAATCTTTTTCGATGATCGGTGCAGCTGCATCATAGAAGTAGAAATACTCTTCACCCATTAGTGCCTTGATTTGCTCAGACAATGCAGGTGAAGTCAGCGGCCCCGTTGCAACAACAACGATGCCATCTTCCGGCAGAGAAGTTAGTTCCTCATTCACCACTTCGATGAGCGGATGCTGGTGCAACGTGGATGTAATCTCACCTGAAAATCCATCCCGGTCCACAGCAAGTGCCCCACCTGCAGGAACTGCATGTTTGTCTGCTGCTGACAATACAAGAGAATTGAGCATTCTCATTTCTTCTTTTAACACACCCACTGCATTGGTCAATCCATTCGCACGCAGCGAGTTGCTACATACCAGCTCTGCAAATTTATCCGTATGATGAGCTGGCGTTTTCACAACAGGTCTCATCTCGTATAATTTTACGCGTACGCCGCGACTTGCAATCTGCCAGGCCGCTTCTGTTCCTGCCAGCCCGGCACCAATAACGGTTACTTGTTGTTCATTTGTCAAAATCATTTACCCCCATAAAGCAATTTCATATTTCACTATAATTGAATTGATTCACATATATACTAATCTGCTGATTCGTCATCCGGTTCATCCACCGGCTCCTGATGATCACATGAAGTACACTGCAATCGTGCTCCCTTTTTGTTCCGCTTTTCAATCATTAGCGATCCGCAACTTGGACATGGTTTGGCTGAAGGTCTGTCCCATGAGACAAAATCACATTCAGGATATTTGTCACAACCGTAGAAAATACGTCCCTTTTTGCTACGACGCTCAACAACATGACCTTCCTTACATTTCGGACAAGTCACGCCGATATCCTTGATAATCGGTTTGGTATTCCGGCAATCAGGGAAGCCAGAGCACGCAAGAAACTTGCCAAAACGTCCGAGTTTATAAACCAGCGGTTTGCCGCACTTCTCACAGATCTCATCCGATACTTCGTCTTCAATCTCGATTTCTTTCATTTCTTCTTCCGCAAACTCAAGGCGTTTCTCAAAAGATTCATAGAATTCTGCAAGTACTTTGACCCAATCCTCGGAACCTTCCTCCACATGGTCAAGATCACCTTCCATGTTTGCGGTGAACTCTACATTCAGGATTTCCGGGAAAAACTCTTCCATCTGTTCGATGACCAGTTCACCCAGCTCGGTCGGCATGAATTTCTTTTCCTCAATTGCAACATATCCGCGCTTCTGAATGGTCTCCAGTGTTGGCGCATATGTACTCGGACGCCCTATACCCAATTCCTCAAGCGTCTTAACCAACCTTGCCTCCGTATATCGTGGTGGCGGTTGTGTAAAATGCTGTTTTGGCTCAATCTCCTGCTTCTCAAGCACATCTCCACTTTTCAGCGGAGGCAGCAGACGATCTTCATCGGTGGTACCATCGTCGTTTCCTTCAACATATACCTTCATGAAACCTTGGAACCGTACCTTCGAACCTGCTGCACGGAAAATGGTGTCCCCCGCAGCAATATCTACAGAGAGTGTATCCAGGATAGCCGAAGACATCTGGCTCGCTACAAAACGTTCCCATACCAGTTTATACAACCGGAACTGATCGCGACTCATGAATGACTTGATTGAGTCAGGATCACGCAGAATTGAAGTTGGACGAATCGCTTCATGCGCATCCTGAGCATTAGCTGCTTTTTTGGAATAGTTTCGTGGAGTCTCAGGTGCAAATGGCTCACCATACTTACCAACGATATATTCTTTGGCTTCTTCTTGTGCAGATGCCGCAATTCGTGTGGAGTCCGTACGCATATACGTGATGAGACCTACTGTGCCTTCTTTTCCAAGGTCTACACCTTCATATAGTTGTTGGGCGACCGACATCGTCTTGGAAGCTCTGAAATTCAATTTACGAGCCGCTTCCTGTTGCAAAGAACTCGTCGTAAACGGGGCGGAAGGGTTACGGCTCCGTTCTTTCTCTTTAACTTCCTTGATCGTAAAGTCTGCACCTTCGATCTGTTTCAGGATCGCTTGCACTTCCGCTTCACTGCCCAGCTCTGTTTTGGCCCCGTTCAGTTTATGAAACTTGGCTTCAAACGGATTGCCGTCTGCTGTCAGTTTGGCGGTAATGCTCCAGTATTCTTCCGGCTCAAAATCATCAATTTCATTTTCACGATCTAAAATGATTTTAACAGCCACGGACTGAACCCGGCCTGCAGACAAACCTTTTTTCACTTTCTTCCATAATAACGGACTAATTTTATATCCAACGAGCCGATCCAGAATACGTCTTGCCTGCTGCGCGTTAACCAAATCCATATTGATTTTCCGCGGCGTTTTGAACGCATCTTTAACCGCCTGTTTTGTAATTTCATTAAATACAACCCGGCAATCTGCCGTATCGTCCAGTTCAAGGGCATGGGCCAAATGCCATGCGATAGCTTCACCTTCGCGATCCGGGTCAGCTGCGAGATACACTTTTTTCACTTTCTTCCGTGCATCCTTCAGTTCTTTCAAAATTGAACCTTTGCCGCGGATCGTAATATATTTCGGATTAAAATCATTCTCTACCTCAACGCCGATCTGACTCTTTGGCAAATCGCGAACATGCCCCATCGAAGCTTTTACGATGAACTTGCTGCCTAAATATTTGCCTATCGTCTTCGCCTTTGAGGGCGACTCCACGATTACGAGTGCATCCGCCATAGGTTCATCCTCCTCTCAGTCATGAAACTGTCATGAAACTGTTTCTGTAAGCTTATGCATAGTTAATAACTTCTGCTAATTATATATTTCCACGCACTACGTAGGTTGTAGCTTCGTCATACCCTCGCGTATTTAGTGCCTGGTAATTGGCTAATCTGCTTTTTTATGATTAAAGATAACAGAACTGAATGCAAATGTCCAAAATCCCAACCAAGCAGCTCAACCAGTTGATCCAATGATTGTTCTCCCTGTTCCAACAGATAAATCACGCGTTGTTCATCTGGAGAGAGCTTAACCTCAGCGAATATCCCACGCCCGGAAGGCTCGGTTGTTTCGGTCGAACGTCCTCTATTGTAAGGAAGTTGTTCTGCATTTGGCAAGCCCAATCGATACTCTTCCAATACATCTGCTGCACAAGTGACCAATTTGGCCCCTTGACGGATAAGATTGTGTGCTCCCCGACTTTTCGGCGATGTAATAGGTCCAGGGACTGCAAATACATCCCTGCCTGCTTCAAGCGCAGCATCTGCTGTAATGAGTGAACCACTGCGAATGTCAGCCTCAACAACCAAAGTTCCCAGTGTCAGACCGGCAATGATTCGATTCCGTTCCGGAAATAATCCCTGGCGCGCTCTCGTACCTGGTGGATATTCCGACAAAAGCAGACCCGTCTCCGCGATTCGCTCGGCGAGGCTTGTATTTTCGGGTGGGTATATATTATCAATCCCTGTTCCGAATACTGCAATCGTTTTTCCTTTAGCACGTAGTACTGCCTCATGACACACGCTATCAATACCGCGGGCAAGCCCGCTTACAATCGTCAGTCCTGCATTGCATAATTGCTCTGCCAGCTTTTCTCCAACTTTGCGCCCATACACGGTTGGCATACGAGTTCCCACCATGGCAATAGACGAATTGTGTAGCAAACTAACATCCCCTCGAGCATACATTACCCAGGGAGGCTGAACGGTTTCCTTCATTAATATGGGATAATTCTGATCCAGATAAGTAATAACCTCTATCCCCTGATTGTAAACGTGTTCTCTTTTACTCTCAATCCAGTCGATAGTAAATTGGCTAGTCAAACGTGCAGCCTGATCTTTGCGCAAGCCTGCTGCGACCCAGTCGCTTTCCCCATAATTCAATAGATCGGGTAATTCATGTTGTCCCAGAATCAGTTTCGAGATTGTTTTTTTACCAATACCCTCCATCTCATGTAACCCAAACAAGATCCATCGTTCTTCCATACCATAAACCTCCCAGAGCGGGAAGAGTATCTTCCCTCATATTGTGTGTTAAGTGACCACGGAATGCAAGCGTTTACGCAGATGAGAGACAATTCCTCACCCTTTTCCCGTAAAAAAACGCAAAAAAAGCAACCCTTCGCCCTGTTCAAGGACAAAAGGTTGCTTACCTTTTCCGTAACCATAATAGTCGGTCTACCAGAAATAGATCATTTCCGAGCCGTTTCTTCTATTATAACGAAAAAGAATTAATGTGTCGTGCACAAATTCAAGATACCGCGTTCCTCAAGTACACTCACCAAAGTCGAACCCATCTCAGCAGGAGTTGGTGCTACTTTGATTCCACATGATTCCAGCTTCGCAATTTTCTCTTTGGCTGTACCTTTGCCGCCAGAGATAATAGCGCCAGCATGGCCCATCCGTTTGCCTGGAGGCGCTGTTACGCCACCGATAAAGCCAACAACCGGTTTGGTCATGTTTTCACGTACCCAATCTGCAGCATCCTCTTCAGCTGTACCACCAATCTCACCAATCATGATGACCGCATGAGTCTGTGGATCTTCATTGAACCGTTTGAGGATATCAATGAACTCGGAACCTTTTACAGGGTCTCCCCCGATTCCTACAGCAGAAGATTGTCCAATGCCACGTGTCGTCAGTTGATGAACGGCTTCATAGGTAAGTGTTCCACTACGGGAAACAACGCCTACGTGCCCTGCCATATGGATATAACCAGGCATGATACCGATTTTACATTCGCCTGGTGTAATGACACCTGGACAGTTTGGTCCGATCAGGACGGTATTTTTACCTTCCATGAAGCGGTCAACCTTGATCATGTCAAGAACCGGAATACCTTCTGTAATACAGATTACGAGGTCCAGCTCAGCATCAACAGCTTCCATAATGGAATCTGCTGCAAATGCAGGAGGAACGTAAATGACGCTCGCTGTTGCGCCTGTAGCTTCCTTCGCTTCCTGCACAGTGTTGAACACCGGCAGACTAGCTACTGTACCATCTTCCAACGTGATATCCACATTAGTTCCGCCTTTACCCGGTGTAACTCCGCCTACCATCTGGGTTCCGTAGTCCAATGCGCCCTTCGTGTGGAACATTCCCGTTGAACCCGTAATGCCTTGCGTAATGACTTTTGTATTTTTATCGATCAAAATACTCACGTTGCTTCACATCCTTACGGTTATTTTTCAATTCCCGGACAGCTCCGGTACTAAGGAATGAACTTATTTTACGAGGGCAACAATTTTCTGTGCACCATCGGCCATGGAATCAGCAGGAACGATATTCAGGCCAGATTCACCCAGAATACGTTTGCCAAGCTCCACGTTAGTTCCTTCAAGACGAACAACCAGCGGTTTGGTCAGGCCAAGCTGCTTCGCGGCTTCAACAACACCATTGGCGATAACATCACAGCGCATGATGCCACCGAAAATGTTAACAAAGATCCCAGCTACTTTGGCATCGGACAAGATGATCTTAAATGCTTCAGTCACCTTCTCCGTTGTTGCACCGCCCCCAACGTCAAGGAAGTTGGCCGGGTCTCCACCGTAGTATTTGATAATGTCCATCGTTGCCATCGCAAGTCCCGCACCATTGACCATACAGCCGATGTTGCCATCAAGTGCTATGTAGCTGAGGTCGTATTTGGAAGCTTCGATTTCTTTTTCATCCTCTTCATCCAGGTCACGCAGTTCCAAAATGTCTTTGTGACGGAACAAGGCGTTGGAGTCAAAGTTCAATTTCGCATCTAGCGCGATAACGTTTCCATCTCCGGTAACAACGAGAGGATTGATCTCGGCAATAGAGCAATCTTTTTCGACAAATGCAGTGTACAGCGCAAGCATGAACTTAACAGCTTTGTTCACCAGTTCATTCGGAATCTTAATGCTGTAAGCCAGTTTACGGGCCTGGAACACTTGCAATCCAATGGCAGGGTCAATAATTTCTTTGAAAATTTTCTCAGGTGTAGCTTCAGCTACTTCTTCAATCTCAGTACCGCCTTCTTCGGAAGCCATCATAACTACACGGCCTGTGGCACGGTCCACAACAACACCAACATAATACTCTTTGCGGATATCGCATCCTTCTTCAATCAGAAGACGTTTCACTTCTTTGCCTTCTGGTCCAGTCTGGTGTGTTACCAATACTTTGCCCAGAATTTCGGAAGCATAGGCACGAACTTCATCCGTACTCTTCGCCACTTTTACGCCGCCGGCTTTACCCCGGCCACCTGCGTGAATTTGCGCTTTAACAACAGTCACCGGACTGCCCAGTGCCTCTGCGGCCGCAACCGCTTCATCGACTGTATAAGCAACCTTTCCGTTTGGAACGGTAACTCCATACTGTTTCAGTACTTCTTTTCCTTGATATTCATGGATATTCATTCTCGAATCCTCCTATCAACATGACTGCAACAAGGCGGGTTGGTAGACTAACAAAAGACAAATGTTGACTATTTTCACTTAAACCCAATTCATTGTAACACGTTTTTAAAACGCTTTCCTTAAAAAATTAATGGTTAATAGACAGTATTTTGATATGAGTATGATCCCATATTGTGAATGCTTGGGTATAAATGGAAAAAACCTCAGCTAAAAGCTAAGGTTTCCTTGATGTAAAACTACATTTTATTTTTTGGCTGCGTTAGTGTTGGTTTGGTGAACTTTCTCCAGCAACCCTTTGAACTGACCCAGTAAAGCTTCAAACTCTGTACTGTTCAGACACGCATCTCCCTGAATGGATTCAGGTATGGACAATGCCTTGTTCCGCAGCTCACGGCCGGAGTCGGTTAATGTAATTAATACTTTTCGTTCATCCTGAGCAGACCGTTCGCGATTAATAAGTCCTGCTGACTGCAACCGTTTGAGAAGTGGTGTCAACGTTCCCGAATCGAGATAGAGTGCCTCCCCGATCTCCTTAACCGTACATTCTTCACGTTCCCACAATACCATCAGAACCAGATACTGTGAATACGTTACGCCGAGCACCTCCAGATAAGGCTGGTACATCTTCGTAATCTCACGTGAACAAGCATATATGGCAAAGCATAATTGGTTATCCAGCTTCAAACTGTCAGTCTGCATATATCTTTCTCACCTGCCTATTGTGCATTCTATTCCTTATAAAAAGGAACTATAAATCTATCTTATCACAAATTAGCAAAAAAACAGAATAATTGAGCACAAATGATTTTACTATTCAATTTAATTATGATAAATTAGATTGTGTAAAATACAATCACAGATAGATAATCAGCAGTACATCCCCATGATTTAACAACAATAATAGATAAGTCACGCGAACAGATTCACGCTTTCTCGGGTCAAATTTAATAATCATAATGAAAATTTATACGTAACCATTTTCGCCAAAGCTATTTAATGATTTCCTTCCAGAAATAAAATTCAGGGATCAGGAAAGATGACTACAGCAATGATAATGACAGGTTGACTCCATGATTCCTTTTATATAAAATGCTTAGTAGAAGCTGAGGAAGCACCTTAATTCGTAGACTGGCCCGTATTATGCGGAGTCAAGAATCGAGTGAGGTGTTTCTTTGTCATGTACGGAAAATTACACAGTGCGTGTTTGTACGGAATCGATGGCGTTCTGATCGAGGTGGAAACCGATCTATCCAATGGTCTGCCACAGACGTCCATCATCGGGTTACCAGACTCAGCCATTCGAGAGGCCGTTGAACGTGTTCGTGCAGCGATCAAAAACTGCGGATATCAGTATCCGTTACAGCGGATCACAATCAATCTGGCCCCCGCTGATCTGCGCAAAGAAGGATCTTCCTTTGACCTAGCTATTGCTATTAGTTTACTTATGACAAGCGGCCAGCTCGTACTTCCTCCCGAGGAACGGACATTAGTGGTTGGCGAACTGGCCTTGGACGGTTCGATCAGGTCCGTGCCCGGCATTTTATCCATGGTGGATCTGGCCAAACGACAAGGCTTTACGTCCGTGCTCCTGCCTTTGGATAACGTGGAGGAAGCGTCACTGATTCGAGGTATCCAGGTGTTTGGCATACGTCATTTACAGGATATTGCTCCGAAAAATCCAGATCAACCCGCTAGTTCAGTGGGAATACTAAATAATTCAAATGCAGGACCAGTCGTGTTGAAAAATTATGCTCACCTCGCTGCTCCTATAACAGATAGGCCACAGAAGATAATGGATAAAAAGACGAGACAGTCTTCATTACTGGCAGATGACTATAGTGATGTTCTGGGGCAGCACCATGTAAAACGCGCGCTTATGATTGCTGCAGCCGGCATGCATAATATACTGCTCGTTGGACCGCCAGGCACGGGCAAAACGATGTTAATCAAACGTTTGCCTACCATCCTTCCACCTTTGTCAGAAGATGAAGCGTTGGAAGTTACCAAAGTATTAAGTGCCGCAGGCAAGTTGAAAGAAGCGCCTCAAGGCCTGATTGCAGACAGACCTTTTCGCTCGCCTCACCATACAATATCCACCTCTGGTCTGATTGGAGGCGGCGGTATCCCAAAACCGGGTGAAGTGAGTCTTGCCCACCGGGGCATATTGTTTCTGGATGAATTACCTGAATTCCAGCGCCAAGTGCTGGAGGTATTAAGGCAGCCGTTAGAGGATCGCACAGTGACAATTAGTCGGGCTCGCGCTGCATTCACCTTTCCGGCCCAGTTCATGCTTGCATGTTCCATGAATCCCTGTCCCTGCGGATATTTGTCCGCTCATTCGGAGGAGCAACGCTGCATATGTAGTCCAGCCCGCGTTGCCGCGTACCGAGCCAAAATTTCAGGACCACTGCTGGACCGCATTGATCTTCAGGTTGAGGTTCCTCCACCAGGCGAGTGGCGCAAGTCTGCTGCTTCCCCTTCCTCTGAAGAAATGCAGGCAAAAGTGATCCACGCTCATCAAATTCAGGCTACACGTTATGCCAAAAGTTCGGTTCGTTGGAATAGCCAGCTTTCGGGCACGCTTTTGCGACGAACGATCCATCTCCCCCAAGAGGCAGAGCAACTGTTAGAGCAAACGCTGCAAACGTTAAACCTGAGCATGCGTGCACATGATCGAATTATCAAAATGACACAGACTATTGCCGATCTGGACCATGAAGGTGAAATTGTGACAGCTCATGTGGCTGAAGCCATCCAGTATCGTCAGTTGGATCTTAATTTATTTTGAAGCTATTTTAAGAAGCGTATGGAGGAAAGAACAGGCCTATTTACCCAAAGGCAGTGAAATGGGCATGAAACTGTAGACAGCAGATGTAGACAGCAGAGAAAGATCGAGAAGGATTTCTTATGCAGATTCTACAATGCGGATACGCCAACATGACAAAAAACGTACAAGCCCTTCTCTTCTGTGAAGAAAGGTACTTGTACGTAGATTTCCCTGTAAACGTAAGGGGATCTTATATAGCTAAGGACTACAATAATTTATTATTCAAAAAGAGTGAGTTTGTCCTTGGCTGGTGTGCGTTCTTTGGCAGAAGGAATAACATCAGGATATCCCATATAAATCATACCTACAATCTTCTCTCCCGCCTCTATTCCCAGCGGTTTGCGGAATTTGGGAGCGTACAAAAATGGCTTGGTCACCCAGAACGTTCCAATGTCTTCACTCCAGGCTGCAAGCATAAAGTTCTGAACCAATGCACTGACCGCAGCGAAGTCTTCGTCCCAGATATTCTGTCTTGGATCTTCTTCCAGCACGACAAGCATGACGGATGGAACTTGCATAATATTGGCTGAGAATTTGTTGTCTTCTCCCATTTCTGCGTCAATAGCCTCAGCCAGTTTCTTCCGTCCATTCCCGGTAAACAACAAAAATCTCCAAGGTTCACGCAGTTTATGGTTAGGAGCCCAGACTGCAGTGTCCAGCAATTCTATGATTTGCTGTGTAGGAACAGCTTCTTTTTTAAACTTTTTCACCGTACGACGGTTTTGAATCGCATTTCTGACTTCATTTGTTGTTTTCGTAGCTTTACTCATCGGCCGTACCTCCTGTTTATAAAATCATTTGCAACCGCAATAGTGATTCGCGGCCTTGTACATTCAATATAATTTCTTTATGACATAATAAAATACCAGTTTACCTTCTTGATTATACACCCATCTGATCACGAGATTCAAAGGGGAGGCAACGGTCAGTACCGTTAGGGTCATTACAACAGAAAAGACGACTCTGAATCTTGATTCACCACGAGGGATCATAAAGTCAGAACCGTCTTTTATTCTCATGTTATTTATTCACATATCATATCAACGAGTAATCAATCGTCGTAACTCGCCCCTTCAAACGTGCCATTCCCTTCAAATGTGCCATTAACAAAATCCATTTTGTTGTACTTCTCCTGGTTACCTGCAACATCTGTACTATAGTACTCTACCACCTTGACATCAGGGGCATAAAACTTGACGGGTCCTTCATAGTTTTTCCATTCTGCCCCATTGATTCGATATTGCGTTGTTTTTACGCCCGAACCTTTGACTTCATCTGTTGCCTGAAGTCTGAATGTAAATCCTTTGATGTATATTTTCCCGTTCACAGTATCTGTAATAGGAACTAATCTGTACTTGGTTACTGGAGGTGTAATATCTGCATCTTTCTTAAGTACGATATTATACGTATTATGATCTCCTTTTACAAGAGTAACGCTCAGGCTCGTTTTTAAATATCCTGCTGCTTCTCCCGTTATCGTTTTAGCCCCTGTTGGTACGCGCTTTATTAAATAGTTGCCTTGAGCATCTGTTGTTGCCGAACCTCCAGCATTAACTTTAGCCCCACTTACTGGATTGCCCGACTCATCTACAACTTTTCCCCGCACGTGTGCCGCCTCTGCCAAAACAACATCCACTCTCAAGGTTCCTCCCTCCCGAACACTCAAGCGATCCTGTTCATATAACATATAATCATCGGCATCTACCCATATTGCAGTGTTCGGATTATAGGCGTAATCAATTCCTGTAACCACATATCGACCATGCTGATCAGTTTTCACTATACGATCAAAGACACTTGTTACTTTTATACGAGCATCTGGAACAGGTCTGCCTGCCTGATCTTTGACTGTTCCCACAATTGTGGAAGGTTCATAAATACGAAAATCTAGCTGTATTTGTTCTCCACCGGACAATCCGTAGGAGCCATAGTGTCTGTACGTCACATAACCCTCTGCTTCAACTACAAAAGTAATGTCCGTATTGTCTTCAACGGACTCTATAATACTATACCGCCCATTCCCATCCGTCTTCACGCTTTTCTCTGACGTATCCCCACGATAATTAAGCCAATACTTGACAGTAGCGTCCTTGACAGGTAATCCCTGACGATCAATAACTTTACCTGATACAGTTGCCTGGCTAGATGGATCGGCTGCATAAGAAACTCCGGAATACATGATTCCAAACAAAATGAAACATAAAGATAGTGTACTTAGTCGAATTATCCATTTGATACTTGTCTGCATCTTCTCACTACACCTCACCATTTATTTTATTGATCAAACATTCCTCTTTAACCTCTTAAATTAACTGACCATAAGTTCAAGCTTCCAGAATTCTCCGTCCCAAACATATTGCCAAATCCCCTGTCCACCGTTCATGGTCTCGCTGATATCCAGCACTTCCATCCGAGGGCACTCCCATACTTGTTTTACTGTGTTGTTCGAAGTATTCTGAAGCTCTTTCATACATCCCACCAACCTCTCTTTAAATTTCAACTTTCTTAGTTTATTACAAATGATACATTTTGTATCTATAAATTTATGAAATACACTGATTTTATTATCAATGCTCTATCCTCTGTTTGGTGACTTCATAGTTAAAACAAAAAAAGCCGCAGCTCCTGTATGAAGAGGAACTACGACTTTATTATATTAACTAATTTCAAAACAAAAACAAATGAAAAGATAAGACATAATTAAACTTGTACTTCGAAATAACTGACCAACCCACATTAAAAAGATACATTTAGTATCAATAAATACAGCAATAACTTTTTAGTGTAATTCTTAAAAAGCATTAACAATATGATTCACAGAGACAGTCTCTCCTGCTTGATCAAGCATTACGGCAATTACATCAAAACGGATCTGAAGTTCCGTCTCTCCCTTCATTTGCAAATACACGGATGCGGTTGAGCGCACCTGCTGCATTTTACGCATATCCACCGATTCCTGAGGTGTACCGTACTGAGTGGCTCCACTTCTGCTCCTTACTTCTACAAAGACAATCAGGCCCTCGTAGGAAGCAATGATGTCAATCTCACCGCTACGGCAACGCCAGTTCTGTCTAATGATCCGATAATCGTTCTCTCGCAACCATTGACAGGCAGCCTCTTCACCTAATCGACCCTTCTGCTGTCGTGTAAGCTTCAGTCCCGGCTCCTTGCCTGATCTATGTTCTACCATGACTCGTCTTCCTCACGTCCTGAAGCCAGTCGATCTGCACGGTAGACGTAGGTTAGAACCTCTGCAACCAATTGATACAGTTCTGCCGGAATCTGTTCATCCAGATCCAACTTGGAGAGCACCTCCACAAGTGCTGCATCCTCCTGAACAGCCACACCGTTTTCTCTGGCTTTATCCAAAATGGCTTCTGCCACTTTGCCGCGCCCCTTGGCTACAACAACAGGTGCTTCGCTCTCTCCAGGAACATATTTTAGGGCAACCGCCTTTTTGGAGAGCAGGTCCGGTTGTGACGACTCGTCTTTCATACCTTCAAGTCCACCCCTTTGTATCGTTCAGGACTATAGTCCGAGGCCCTCGTTTTTCGTTCCGCGCCCGGCTCCTGGCCCGCAGGCCACGGTTCCGCCTTGAAGGTCAGCAGTTGATAGCCCAACTTGTCCAATGCCTGATGGATTACCTCTCGTCCGCTCTCCAGAAGCGGCCCCATCCCTTCCCGATCATTTAATACACGCAGACTGACAATGTTATTAACCACATGTACATCTACCAGAGTTGGCCCAAGACTTTTCATGTCCAGATCAAACCATAGACGGCAGTTGGACGCATCCAGCTCTCCACGTGGTCCACGACGTGACTGAATCTGAACAGACGCCGTTTCTTCCCCGTCCGGTCCAGTGATCGGAATAAACCAGTGCATCTGTGCAAAGGTAGCACTGCGATCTGTCGTCAGCAATAACTGCTGACCTGTCAGATATTGCACCGCTTGTCCGGCGGCATCCTTAAGCCCCGCCGGTGCACCTTCGCTGCTGGCAAGCTGCAGCAGCAAGCCCTTCAGCGTGTCCGCATTCGCCGGACTCGCCGCATCACCCACGCGCGGCTGCGCTGCCGCGCCGTGAACGGCCTGCTGCTCGTGCTCCGCACCGAGCAGCTTCAGCACGCGCCCCACCCACGGGTCCCCCTCGTGGGTGACAGGCGCGTGCAGTGCCGCAGCTCCCGCAGGTGCTGCGGCACTACCGCCAGCCGGCGGCGCATCAGCGCCGGCTGGCAACGGCTGTGGCACGCCTCCGGCAGCCGCAGTTGCCTGGCCGCCCTGCGATGCAGGGGCGGCCTGTACTGCCGCACCAGGCTGTGCCGGTGCGGCAGTGGACGCGCTGCGCAGGGCGTCCAGCAGCGCCAGCAGCTTGGGCGCCAGCTGCGCTGCCGTAGGCGCTGCTGGCGCCGCCTGGCCTGCTGCGGACGGAGTCCCCGCAGCAGCAGGCGTATCAGCGCGGCCGTCAGTCCGCCCGGCCGCGCCTGCTTCAGGCTGGCCTGCACTTGCACGGCCAGCCACAGATTCAGCTGCCGCCCCTGGTGTACCCGGGCGGCTCCCAGCTTGGCCCGCGTCAGCCCCGCGCGGGCTCTCGCCAGGTATTCCGGTTCCAGACGGAATACCCGCAGCCCCTTTGCCAGCCGTTTCAACGTTGCTGGCAACTGCCTTGGCCCCAGCTTCAGCATTTCCTGCGCCTGCGACGGTCTGCTGGTTTCCTTTCATCGCAGTACCTGCATCCTCTGCCCCACCATCCGTCATGGATATAGATCCTGCCAATGCCGCTTGTCCTTGTTGCGTTGACAAAGCAGGTGTTCCGGTTACAGTCACCTGACGACCATTGCCTGATGCAGCCAATCCTTCTTCCGTCTGTGATGCATTTGGTACTACAGGTACACCAGCCATGACTGCTGGTTTCAATGTAGCAGATTGTTCTCCAGGCAATACCGGTTTACCTGTTGTTTGTGTCAGCATCGTTTCCAACTGATCAGCCAACCCGCTTAACAACTGATGCAGAGGGGGGCCAAACACCGTCTGGTGTAATCCTTTTACTGTTTCCGCCGTAACCGGAAGCCCACGTTGAAAAGCAATCCCTGTCGCCTGCACCCATTCTTCCACAGGGACCTGTGCAGGTTTGGCAGTCATCATATTCTGGACCATAGCCACATTATCCTTCGTGAGCGGCACTCCGCTACGCTGCATGGCAAGTAACAGTTCCCGGTTCCCTTTTGTATCCGGCAGTCCTACATCCTTAAGCAGGTTGTTCAGCGAAGCTTGTGGCAGCTCAGCAAGTGTTCCAGCCATAGGTTTCATTACCGTAATGCCATTTTCACCTGGAGGTTGCACTTGAAGCAACGTGGTCTCACCCGGACGGAGTGGAGTCTCCAACTTGGCGCGCACCTGCACACCTTGAATCTGCAGAACTGCTTCTCCTCCATCATCGGATACACTAACGACGGAGCCACGAACCACCTGACCTTCCTTTAATTCAAGCGGTTTGGCATTGCCGGGCTTACTATCTCCCATTAACCCCTTAATCATGGAACCGATATTCAAATCTCTCCCCCTCCTTCCTTCAAACCTGTGTTAAAACAAAGATTGCTGCTCTCCAAGCAGGTTGCCCAGAAAACTGCGCCGATGCATCGGGGTTGCCCCCAACGCCATAATTTGCTCCCGATGAACTTTTGTTGCATATCCTTTATGTATCGACAAACCATATTCCGGATATAACGTATCCCATTCTTCCTTACATAGTCGATCTCGCGTTACCTTGGCAATAATCGATGCCGCTGCGATCGATTGACTATTGGCGTCACCTTTAATAATGGACAGTTGAGGTACATTCAGATCCACCTTCTCGGCATCCACCAGCATATAATCAGGCGTTTCTCCCAATGCTTCAACAGCTCGTTTCATCGCGAGTCTCGCCGCCTGCTTGATATTAAGCCGATCAATCGTCTCTGCATCCGCGTACCCGATACCTACCGCCAGCGCCTTTTCCATAATGACGTCATATAGTGCATCACGTTTTTTCTCCGTCAATTTCTTGGAGTCATTCACACCTTCCAGAATGAGATCCTTCGGTAAAATAACCGCCGCTGCGACAACATCCCCAAACAAGCATCCCCGTCCTACCTCATCAATACCAGCAATACGTTCAAATCCACTGTCCCAATACTCCCGCTCGTAGATCAGCAGGTCTCGAGGTTCACTGGCTTCTTTTTTCTTCTTCGGTCCAACCGGGGTATCCAGTAGATTCAACCCGATCTCTTCATTATTTTCAACCATAACGCTCATCTCCTCTACCCACGCTTTTTCAGCATGCGTATCACTTACAACTTTTTTATAATATAGACGTAGATCCTCTGTCTTTTGTTCTGTACAACCTGTCACTCTCAGCAAAACTTTTCCTTGAGATTTACAATATAAAGATAGTGATGTCTTCATTTATCGGTATTTGATGGTTTAAATTGAATATATCAGACCTCGACTAATCTAAATTGCACCACCATTCATCATAGCACGATTTAGACGCACCTGATATATAGGCCAGCCAATTCCATAAAGCGTACTGTTCTTCAATCCTCTTCCATTTTATCGTTTCGACATATGTTCCAGCGCTACTTCCGCGTTTGTATACAAAAAAACGACCGCTCCGGGTAATCCGGTAACGGCCGCTTCTTTCGGCACTTGTATATATGAAATGAACAGATAAAGATAATGATCTTCATCGTGTAGAGTCCATTTTTTAATAGGGAGCTTCCATAGAAAAACGTCCCATTTTACCCGCGCGCAGTTCACGCAGAAATGCTCGTGATGCCTTTTCCAGATCAATGCGTCCACCGCTTACAACACATCCACGGACACGGCCGACTTGTTCCATAATCGCAATAACACTGTCTGAATCATCTGCATCCTTGGAGAACTCCTGAAGTCCGTATCTCTCTTCCAAAGCATCCCAGTAATAACGCATCAGGTAACTGATTCCAAAAAAGGCAATATCCTCTGCATTCAGAATTTCCTCTTTGATTGCACCTGTTACGGCAAGACGATAACCTACATTTTGATCTTCGAACTTAGGCCACAGAATACCCGGAGTATCCAATAACTCCATTTCTTTGCCTACCTTGATCCACTGTTGCCCCTTCGTCACACCAGGACGATCTCCTGTTAACGCAATACTCCGTCCAGCCAGTCGGTTAATCAGTGTGGATTTACCTACATTGGGAATCCCTACGATCAACCCGCGAACCGCACGAGGATTAATCCCTTTAGCAATTTGACGGTCAATTTTTTCTTTAAGAAGAAGCTTGGCCTGCACGGGAATATCTTTAACATTGGTTCCCGTCGAAGCATCTACAGGAAAAGCGGTAATTCCTTCTTTTTTGAAATATTCAATCCATTCTTGCGTCACTTTGGCATCTGCCAAATCCGATTTGTTCAACAAAATCATCCGGGGTTTATCCAGCAATATTTCGTCAATCATCGGATTACGACTGGAGACAGGCAGACGGGCATCCAATAGTTCGATGACCACGTCGATGAGCTTTAACTTATCCTGAATCTGGCGTCTGGCTCGAGTCATATGACCTGGAAACCATTGTATCGTCACCTTGTCTTCACCTCATTATTTACTTCAATTTCAGTGGTTGATCCACTTAATCTCACCGATCGGCCAGAAAATCACATCTGCACGACCAATAATATCTTTTAACGAAACATAACCGATCATACGGCTGTCTGTACTATTTGGACGGTTGTCTCCCATAACAAATACATGACCCGCCGGCACTTTGCCATCAGGGAACTGCTCATTCGGGAAATCCTTCACGTTATAGGTTCCACCATTTGCTTCAGCTGCATCAATGGCTCCTTGAATATACGTTTCATCAACCTTTTTACCGTTAACCATCACGGTATCGTCCTGAACCTCAACTGTATCACCTTCAACAGCAATAACACGTTTAATGAAATCTCGACCTTCGGATGGTACGTGGAAGACGATAACTTCACCGCGCTTCGGTTCTCTGATATCATATAAGATCTCGTTGACGATCACACGTTCACCCGTTTCAAAGTTCGGCTGCATAGACGGACCGTCCACAACAAACGGTTTGAAGAGCAACCACCGAATCAGAATGACGAGAACTAATGCGATAACAATGGCTTTAAGCCATTCAACAATTTCATTTTTGGCTTTTTTGGATCGACTGTTTTTCTCTTCGGCAGGATTGCCCCGGTCATGTTGAACTTCTTGTTCCATTCAAGATCTTCCTCTCTTCACAGTACATGTTTATAGCAGTACACACATCCAGCATTCTGTATCGTTCCAATAACTCCATGGATGGATACAAAACATTCACATCAGTTATGTAATCTTACACCAAGCATTACAGTACATTTAATCCACAATTCAAATGCCTTCAAGAGGTTGTTCAAAAAGTCGGTACTAAAAACCGGTCTTTTGAACACGCACTTCAATAACTGATTTTACAAGCCTCCCGGACTATTCCCCGCATGTGTTGCCATACCATTTTACTCGGAAGTGTACCTCCGGTTCAACTTTTCCCGGACAAAAACGAAAAGGGCTTGTCTCCAAGCCCTTCCCGGTATCCGTTATATTAACGAATTTCTTTAATTCTCGCTGCTTTACCGCGTAGTTCACGAAGATAATAAAGCTTCGCACGACGCACTTTACCACGGCGAGCCACTTCGATTCTATCGATTTTTGGGGAATGAAGCGGGAAAGCTCTTTCCACACCTACACCGTAAGAAATTTTACGAACTGTAAAAGTCTCACTGATTCCACCACCACGGCGTTTAATCACAACACCTTCGAACAATTGGATACGCTCACGAGTTCCCTCGATTACCTTAACGTGCACTTTCAAAGTGTCACCAGGACGAAAACTCGGAATATCCTTACGAAGTTGTTCTTGTGTAATCGCTTGAACGATATTCATCTATGACTCCCTCCTTCCGTACAGGCGTTCATACTTCTTCCAGAGATCACCTTGTCTCCTTCATTATCCATAGAGGACCGCCGTATTCCACATAACAGACTTATTGTATCACGCAGCATATCAAAACACAAGAGAAATTAAACAAATGCCTATTGTTCAATCTGCCGCTCTGAAACTCATACATCACATGTTGACTTCATTCTAAAATACATTCTCTCATTGGACCGTGAATCAACGCTCTCAACTGCAAGTCAAGCTGATACAGGAAAAAATACTGTAACTTCCCGTGTAGAAATATCGTCTATGATATAACTTAATGACCACCTTAAAAGGAGAACCCCAAGACTCATGAAATATTGGAAAAAGATCACACTTGCCCTACTCGCCATGCTCATATGCTCCATTACACTGTATGCATATGCCGTAACTCATCCAACGAATGCACTGTCACACAAAGCCTGCACATCCTGGGACATAGTCAAACGTAAAGCATTCGAGCTGTCACACACTGACTTCTCTAACCAATCTGCGCTGGATCGTTCTAACTTCAAGATTGAACAAGGTACTGCTACAGAAGTTCCTGTGCTGATGTATCATTACATAGAGCCCAAATTGAATAATCATGAGACAGATAATAAATCCATCATTAATCTGGAGGATTTTGAGCAAAATATGAAATACCTGCATGATGAAGGCTACCGAACAATTACACTGGATCAGCTTGAACAATATGTTAATGGAAAGTTATCCTTACCACAGAAGTCCATTGTAATTACCTTTGATGACGGATACCAGAACAATTATACATTAGCTTACCCTGTGCTTCAGCAATATAATTTTCATGCCTCGCTGTTTGTCATAGGCAGTAAAATTCAGGAGCAACCTTCGGAATTTGAGCCCGCCATTAACAGTTTCATCTCCAAGCCAGAGATGCAGGCGGCAACTGACGTATTTGAATTCAACAGCCATACCTATAACCTGCATCACAAGGGATTTATGCGCTGTGGTAACAGTGTGCCTGTCGGTCTGGACACCAGTCTTCTGGATGATGATATCCAGCGTATGAAGCAAACCGGAATAGACACACCTTATCTGGCATATCCTTTTGGTTATACTAGTACACAGATGATCTACAAGTTACAACAACATGGATATCGCATGGCCTTTACCGTAAAGTCTGGATTTGTGCATCCAGGAGATCATCCCATGAAGCTGCCTCGCTTGACGGTCACCACAGGTACTGATTTGGCGACCTTGCTTCAACCCGAATCCAGTCCGCAGAACGAATCATTTGCATCGGAGAATGACCAGTAAAATCTACACTTTAACTTCACCGCCCGGATACAGAGTCGAGCTATACAGCCTTTTGGGCTGTGGCTTGGCTCTTTTTGCATCGGTAAGTGATAATGTCATCGGAGAGCTGGAATAAATCACTGCTTCCTCTGCGTCATAGATGATGATCTGTTCTTTCCCCGTCTGAACCAGGTCTGCATGCACCGCATATCCCTCTTTCGGGAATTCAGTAACCGTTTTCATGTCTCCATCTACCAAAGAAGGCAATACATCTCCACCTCGGCGATACGCCAAAATATAATCGAGTCCACCCTCATCCCAGTTACATACAGGCTCTATAATGGTTAACCAGCCACGAGTCGTGCGATTTTCTTTCCAAATTTCTTGCCCTGTACTATCGAGCATGAACATTCCATCCTTACCATTCTCATCCCCTCGGACAATCCGGTCCAGACCTGCAATCTGTAAACCTTTCATTCCAGAACAAAAATGGCCCAGTGCAATATGTTGTGATTCAATCGAATCTTCATAACGCCACTTCTCATTACCGTAGCGGTCCATCATGACCGTCACACTGCCACCGATAACAACCTCAACTTCCCCATCACCGTCAACGTCTCCAAACCATATACAGTCAGCATGATCCTCGAGATTATGACAAGACCATAATAACGTCCCATCATGATCCAGCATGTCATACCCCGCCATCACTTCATCTTTCCCATCTCCATCGATATCATATACCCATGGAAAATGTCCTGGGTTTCCCTCATGCTTCCACAACAAATTAAAATCATGGTCAAGTGCCCATAACGTCTTATAGCGGTCTTTCAGTATAATGTCCATTTTCTGCTGGTTGCCAGTCAGGTTGGCGAGAATAATGCAGTCATGTGCTTCATCACCTGGCAGATCACGTGTTTCTTTGATCTCTCCGGTCCGGCCATCCAACACGAGAAATTGTTTGTTAATGACACACAATACTTCATTATTTCCATCTCCATCCCAATCTGCGATCTGAGCGGGATAGTCTGAACCCGGACCACCTGCATCAGGATCAGGAGTTCCGACCTGCCATAGTAATGTTCCTTCCAGATCAAACGCAGTCAAACAACATACCTGATGCGGGACATACCGATCGTCTATACCCCCATCTGCCTGTACCAGCAACATTTCAAGTCTGCCATCCCCATTAAGATCTCCCAAAAGCATTTTGCAGCGTTCTCCGCCTTCGCTAATATCTACTCTGGCGATTTCATAAGGCTGATTGCTCATCATCTTCCTCCTCAGCGTATCGTTAACATTCCATTACAGCTGAGTTCAACATAAAGAAAACCCCTGATTTTTACAACCCTATTATGTGCTCATGCAAAAATGTTCAAAGCTGCAAAAAAGTACCTCGGTCAACAATAACCAATTTAAAGGAATGATTTAAACCCACTCTAAAAACTCAAGACGATTGCCAAAAGGATCATTTATATAGAATCGTCGCACACCTTCATCTGCTCTTGCTTCGTCATCGACAATATGAATTTGGTTATGAATGAGATGATCACGTAACTGATCCAAATGTTGTACATGAAATGCCGGATGAGCTTTTGTAGCGGGAATAAAATCTTTTTGTACCCCAATATGCACTTGGTGTCTGCCACACTCGAACCATACACCACCCCGTTTTCTCAGAATTTCAGGTTTGGGAATCTCCGTCCAGCCTAACACGTTATTGAAAAAATGACGTGCCTCCGCTTCACAACCTTCTGGTGCTGCGAGCTGAATATGATCAAGACCAATAATGTTGTAAGTCATTCTCACACCGCCTTTCGTTTCACTTAATGAAACTTAGTTTCATTAATTATACTTGTATTTTATAGAATAGACTAATTAAAATCCAGTTCTCTTTTCAATGTACACAAAAAAAGCCAACCTTTAGTATCAAGGTTGGCCCTTTCGAACTCTGGAAAATAATATTTACGTGTTTATACGATACAAATACTTACTCTGTGCTATTTTCACGGTTTGAGCGCATCTTTTTCAGCCAAACTCGCTCTTTATCCGTCAAATCGGCCGTTTCCAACATCTCCGGTCTGCGCTCCAGCGTACGAAGCAACGACTGTTCTCTGCGCCATGCCTCAATGTTAAGGTGATGTCCCGACAACAGCATATCCGGTACTTTCATGCCCCTAAACTCGGGTGGACGTGTGTAGTGTGGATATTCGAGGAGTCCAGTACTGAATGAATCCGTCACCGCACTTGTCTCATTGCCAAGCACTCCGGGTATAAGACGTACGATGCTGTCGATCGCAACCATAGCAGGTAACTCCCCACCCGTGAGTACGTAATCACCAATGGATAGTTCATCCGTCACGAGAAATTCGCGAATACGCTCATCGTAACCTTCATAATGTCCACATATAAAAATCAGATGATCTTCCTGCACAAGTTCTTCTGCTTTTTTCTGTGTAAACGTCTCACCTTGCGGACACATTAGAATGATACGTGGAGCTTTCATCGTTGCCGAGGCTTCTCCGCGTTGCTCCAGAACATCTTCTACAGCAGCAAAGATTGGATCTGGTTTCAGCACCATGCCCCCACCTCCGCCGTAAGGGGCATCATCTACTGTATTATGTTTATTGGTCGCATAATTACGGAAGTTGGTTGCACCGAGGGACACCAGCCCCTTTGTTTGGGCTTTACCCAAAATGCTTGCTCCGAATACACCGTCAAACATCTCCGGGAATAGTGTTAATACATCCACTTTCATGTTATAGCAGCCCTTCCATCAGGTGAATCTTCACTTGCTTCTGTTCGATGTCCACATCAAGTACTACATCATCAATAACGGGAATCAGCACTTCTTTACCAGCTGGCGTTTTGACAACCCACACATCATTGGCACCCGGCGTCAAAATTTCAGAGATGGTTCCAAGCGTTTCACCCTCTTCGGTGATGACCGAACACCCAACGATTTGATGGAAGTAGTATTCACCTTCGTCCAGCTCAGCCAGGTTCTCTTTTAACACTTTGGCCATGCCGCCTTTAAACTTCTCTACTTCATTAATATTGCCGTACTCTTTCAGACGAAGAATATACATATTTTTATGCAAACGTGAAGATTCCACGTTAACCATGACTGGATGATTATCTGGTGTAAAGAAAAACAACTCTGCATTTTTCGCGAAACGCACTTCTGGGAAATCGGTTAAAGGCATGATTCTCACCTCACCGCGAATTCCATGCGTATTAACGATTTTACCTACATTCATAAACTCTGCCATATTTCCTCCTAAAATCCATTCATATGGTACTCATATTTGATGATCTCCATGCGACCGTTCCGGTTACGGATCGTTCTTCGGATCGCTGTTATCCCCTAATTTTTTTAATTATTTTTAAAGGTGAAAATCCGGTGATAAAGGCGAGCGCTGACGCTTCTTCAGAATCGATTCCGTACCCTTCACTACTTCCGCAAATAATCATACTTGACGAGCTATTTCAATCATATTATTTAAGTTTCAGCATGCACGAAAAGGGGCTAGGACATGCATCCTAACCCCCTTTCGTATATCTTTAAGATATGATATCAACGGTAACCCGTTTATCCATCTTAACTGCTGCTGATGTGACGACCGTACGAAGTGATTTCGCGATTCGTCCCTGTTTACCAATTACCTTCCCGACATCGTCAGGATGAACGGTTAACTCATAAACGACAAGCCGGTCTTTCTCAACCGTCCGAACCGCCACATCTTCCGGATGATCGACTAAAGCCTTAGCAATTATGCTTACTAATTCTTCCATAGATGACCCTCCGAATCAGCACTTTATTTAGATAATTTAGACTCGTGGAACTTCTTCATCACGCCCGCTTTGCTAAGCAAGTTGCGGACAGTGTCAGATGCTTGTGCACCGTTTTGAAGCCATGCCAATGCTTTATCTTCATCGATCTTAACAACAGCCGGTTGTTCAACCGGGTTGTAGTAACCGATCTCCTCGATAAAACGACCGTCACGTGGGGAACGGGAATCCGATACCACTACGCGGTAGAAAGGAGCTTTGTGAGCACCCATACGTTTCAGACGAATACGAACTGCCATTTGAAAATTCACCTCCTTCAATGAAATCTGTATATGATCCAGCTTCGCTTAAATCAACGGAAAGGAAACTTCATTCCTTTGCCCATACCTTTAAGCTGCTTCATCGCTTTGTTTTTACCGCCTTTAGGTCCCATCATATCCGAGAACTGTTTCATCATGCGGCGCATCTCATCAAATTGCTTGATCAGACGATTTACTTCAGCCAGAGATGTTCCGCTTCCGGTAGCAATACGCTTCCGACGGCTATGGTTGATCATGTCCGGGTTGCGTTTCTCTTCGGTCGTCATTGAGTAAACGATCGCTTCGATCCGGCCCATCTGTTTATCATCAACCTTCAGGTCCTTGGCTTGTTTCATCTTGCCCATGCCGGGGATCATATCCATGATCTGATCGATTGGTCCCAGCTTTTTCACCTGATCCATCTGCTCCAGGAAATCTTCAAACGTGAATTCTGCATTACGCATCTTCCGTTCCATTTCCTTGGCTTTATCGGTATCAATGTTTAATTGTGCTTTCTCAATCAGAGATAACATATCACCCATACCGAGGATCCGTGAAGCCATACGTTCCGGGTGGAACGGCTCCAAAGCGTCAAGTTTCTCTCCAAGGGAAGCAAACTTGATTGGACAACCCGTAACTGCTTTGACGGAAAGCGCAGCACCACCACGAGTATCGCCATCCAGCTTTGTCAGGACAACACCGGTCAGATTAAGCTGCTGGTTAAAGTGTTCTGCTACGTTAACCGCATCCTGACCTGTCATACTGTCTACGACAAGCAGTACTTCATCCGGATTCACTACGCTGTGAATCTGGCGAAGTTCTTCCATCAGCTCTTCATCAACATGCAGACGTCCAGCTGTATCGATAATAACATAGTCATTACCGTTATCTTTGGCGTGTTGAAGACCTTGACGTGCGATCTCAACAGGGCTTGTCTGATCTCCCAGTGTGAATACCGGCGCTTTGATCTGCTCGCCAAGTACTTGCAACTGTTTGATCGCTGCCGGACGATAAATATCTCCTGCAACAAGCAATGGTCTGCTGTTTTGCTTTTGCAGCATTTTAGCCAGTTTACCCGATGTGGTTGTTTTACCAGCACCCTGCAAACCAACCATCATCAGCACCGTAGGCGGTTTGTTTGCTTTAGCCAGTTTGGCCTGGCTTCCACCCATCAAATCCGTTAGTTCCTTGTTAACGATGTCGATGATGACCATTCCTGGCGTGAAGCTCTCCATCACTTCTTTGCCAACAGCCTTCTCTTTCACCTTGGCGATGAATTCCTTGACCACTTTGAAGTTTACATCCGCTTCGAGCAATGCCAGACGTACCTCGCGCATAGCCTCGGCTACATCTTCATCAGACACCTTGCCTTTGCCGCGCAGCTTGCTGAACACATTCTGTAATCGGGTCGTTAATCCTTCAAATGCCATGATCCCACCTCCTTAAGCTTTAATACTGTTTTCAAGACCGACACGTTCCGCTCAGCCAATTTTTCATTCACTAAGCTGAGCAACGATATCGTGTATTTGTTTGTTGTTATCAATGGAGACGCCTGCGCGTTCCAATGCATTTTGCAAATCTTCAAGATTGCGATTACGCCGTTCATGCTTTTCCAGCAAGCCCAGCTTGCTTTCGTAATTTTCCAGCACTTGTTCGGCACGCTTGATATGCTCGTATACCGCCTGGCGGCTGATCTCAAACTCGGCTGCAATTTCACCAAGTGAGAAATCGTCATGAAAGTAATACTTTAGAAAAGTCTGCTGTTTCTCGGTAAGTAACAATTCATAAAAAGCAAACAGCAAGTTAATCCGGTTTGTCTTCTCAAGCCGATTTTCTTGACTCACATCGGGGCACTCCCTTCGTCAAGGAAAAACACTTTACACTCTTGCAACGTTCCTAATAATACCTAAAACAAATCAGGTTGTCAAGCAAAAATACTTGTCACAATAAAAACAGCTCTGATGATATGTTATTTCGATGTTTAACGGGTGGTTTATACTCTTTTTCATTACAAGCGAATCCTGTCTGTATCTCTACGATCCACCTCTATGTAGAAGAAAAACGAATGCTTCTCAGTTCGTGGAGATGCATTCGTTTACGGTGTTCTAGCGAAGTGGTGTCAGGTACAGCAGTACCATAAAGAAATGAAGAATACTGCCTGCTAGCACAAAGAGATGCCAAATCGCATGGTGGTAAGGAAATCCACGCCACATATAAAAAAGCGTACCCAGTGTATACATCAGGCCTCCAGCAACCAGCAACACAATTCCACCTGTAGGAATGGCATCCATAAGCGGTTGCCAGGCAATAACGATGAGCCAGCCCATCGCAATATAGAAAATCGTCGACATGAATAAAAACTTTTTCGTGAAAAACGCCTTAAAGATCACGCCGAATAATGCGACTGCCCAGATTATACCGAACAGGGTCCATCCAAGTGTACCCCGAACAGCAATAAACAAAAGCGGAGTGTACGATCCCGCAATAAACAAATAAATGGAAGAATGGTCGAAAATCTCAAATAAATCTTTCACTTTTCCATCTTTCCATGCATGCACGAGTGTAGAACTCGTATAGAGCAGCAGCATGGTGATCCCGTAGATCGTGAAACTGACCACATGCCAAGCTGTGCCTTTCATACTTGAAAATACAATCAATATCACCAGTGCAGCTACACTGAGTGCAGCGCCGATTCCATGTGTCACCGCATTGGCGACTTCTTCACGGCGAGAATAGGTATGAGTATTGGCCATTTTCAACCGTCCTTTCTAACCCTTTAGCATTGCCTGCTTTATTCTCATTATACACGTATTGCCAGTGACATTACACGTGACACTTATCACGTATATCACTGGCAATTACGGTTAACGCTATTAAATTCAACCTATTAATTAATGCTTCTAGGAATTAGCTTCCTCTTCTTCAGCACTCTCAGCTGGCTGTTCCTGGATCAATCCGGCGAACAAAGCATGCACAAATTGCTCCGAATCAAACGGCTGTAGATCATCAATTTTCTCACCCAGTCCCACGAGTTTCACTGGCAAGTCCAGCTCCTGACGGATCGCAACAACGATCCCCCCTTTGGCTGTTCCATCCAGTTTTGTCAGTACGAGTCCAGTTACGCCGCTTTTCTCACCAAAAAGTTTGGCTTGGTTCAAAGCATTTTGACCAGTTGTTGCATCCAGTACCATCAGTACTTCATGCGGAGCATCCGGAATTTCACGCTGAATGACACGATATATCTTGTTAAGCTCGTCCATCAGGTTCGATTTGTTTTGCAGACGACCTGCTGTATCACAGAGGAGAACATCCGCCCCCCGTTGTTTCGCTGCCTGTACCGCATCATACATAACCGCTGCTGGATCAGAACCGGATTGCTGTTTGATAACATCGACACCGGCACGTTGTCCCCATACTTCCAGCTGTTCGATGGCTCCGGCACGGAACGTATCTCCAGCTGCCATGATGACTTTTTTACCTTGCTGTTTAAATCGATGCGCCAGCTTGCCAATCGTTGTTGTTTTACCAACACCGTTAACACCAACGAACAAAATAACGGTAATGCCATCCGGATTCATTTTCAGTTCGTTATTCTGTTCACCACGAAGAAGATCCGTCAGTTTCTCGGACAATACAGGCTGCAACTCAGCCGCGTCCTCAATTTTGCGTTTTTTCACCTCAACGCGCAGGTCTTCGATCAGATTCATGACTGTATTCACGCCAACGTCTGCTCCGATCAAAATCTCTTCCAGTTCTTCATAGAACTCTTCATCGATTTTTTTGCGGCGGATTACGAGATCCGACACTTTTTCCACTAACCCTTTACGTGTCTTTTCCAATCCATCCTTGAACTGTTTGGTGACCGACTCCGTTTTGCTTGCAATGCTGTCTCTAAGCTTTTTAAAAAAACTCATAAAGCCCCTCCATCGTGTACATAATCTAAGCGCTTTGCAAAAATGCTCAATCTGAATGATTTTCAATAATTACAATGAGTTCATTTATCTCGCAGGTCTGGATCAGATCAGGCAATTACTGCTTCCTCATCTTCCAGTTTAACCGAAACGAGCTTGGATACTCCGCCCTCTTCCATCGTAACACCATACAGCACATCAGCCTCTTCCATCGTACCTTTACGATGGGTAACAACGATGAACTGTGTCTGTTCGGAGAATTCACGCAAGTACTGGGCAAAACGTACCACGTTAGCTTCGTCCAGTGCTGCCTCAACTTCATCCAGCACGCAGAATGGTACAGGTTTGACATGCAGAATGGCAAATAACAAAGCCATTGCCGTCAAAGCCCGCTCCCCACCAGATAACAGTTGCAGGTTTTGCAGTTTCTTGCCTGGTGGCTGAGCCACAATATCTATTCCCGTTTCTAGCAAACGCTCCGGGTCCATCAGAACAAGATCAGCTCGTCCCCCGCCAAACAGCTTGGTAAACACGGTACCGAACTCACGGCGGATGGCATCAAACGTGATCTTGAATCGCTTCGCCATCTCGTCTTCCATTTCCCGAATAACCTGATACAACGTTGTTTTGGCTTCCACCAGGTCATTCTTCTGTTCACTCAGGAACTCGTATCGCTCATTGACCCGCTGAAACTCCTCAATCGCTCCCAGGTTAACATCACCCAGGGCGGATATGCTGCGCTTCAGCTTCTGTACCTCTGCCTGTGTATGCTCCACATCTTCCGGCACAGGATAACGCTCTTTGGCCAGTTCATAGCCCAGTTCGTATTCATCCGTCAGCTTCCGCAGTATATTTTCCAGCTCAACATCCAACCGGTTCACGGAAATTTCCGTCTGTCGCATTTGCTCTTCCACTGCTTTCAACTGCGTACGCTGTTCCTTCGTTTCGCTCTCGGCAAGCTCAAGCTTTTTCGACAACTCACTTCGGGCAGCACGTTTGAAGTCCAGCTCCTGGGAAGCTTCCGCTTTTTTCAGCTTGTACTGGTTCAGATCTTCAATCTGCTTGACACTCTCGGTCTGGGTTTTCTTGAGATCTGCTTCCATCGAAGCTAACAACGTGCGATTCTGACGCAGATCTTTGACCAGCGACTCTACTTCCCGCTCCAAACGCCGCAATTGTTCCCCATTGGAGAATCGCTCCTGATCAAGCTTACCTTCGCGTACTTTCAATTCGGTCAGTTGGCTCTGCAATTCTTCCTTCGCGGATTCATTGGCTTTCCGGGCAAACTCAGCTGCATGAATGGCACGATGAGTCGCTTTTTCTTCCTCTTCAAGCTGCTCCAGCTTCTTCACAGCAACGATGCGAGCCGTATCCAGCTCTTTGATCTCTTCGGTGAACCCGCTCTTCTCCTGACCGGCAACAGCAACCTGTTCAAGCACGTGGCGAAGCTCATGCTCTACCTGCTTCATTTCCATCGAAGCCTGCTGTTCTGCATTTCGGGTGTCGTCACCGGACTGACGAAGTTCATCCAGTTTGTCCTGACACTGCTCCAGTTGAACTTTTACATCATCCACACTGCGATGCAGTTTCACGATCTGATTTTCGGTATCCAAAATATCCTGGTCGAGCTGGTCCAGCTGCCGTTTCCGGCTAAGCAGACTCACATTTTTCTTGTGCTGGCTACCACCTGTCATGGACCCCCCCGCATTAACCACGTCACCTTCAAGCGTCACTACCCGGAAACGATACTGGCAGCGAGCCGCAATTTTATTGGCGACCTCCAACGTTTCGGCAATAATAACATTACCTAACAGACTGCCAATGATTGAAGCGTACTTGGATTCGAATTGTACAAGATCAGCACCGATCCCCACAAAGCCTTCCATACCTTCGATCATGGAACGTTCAGCCGCTCCAATGGCACGAGGACGAATGACATCCAGAGGAAGGAACGTTGCACGCCCCAACTGGCGTTGCTTCAGGAAAGCAATTGCCTGTCTGGAAACTGATTCATTTTCCATGACCACATGTTGCAAGGATGCTCCCATCGCTGTCTCTACCGCAAGTTCAATCTTCTCGGGAACTTTGACGAGTTCAGCCACAGCTCCATGAACACCGCTCAGCGTACCTTTACGCGAAGCCTTGAGGACTTCCTTGACACCCAGCATGAATCCGTCAAAATCATCCTGCATCTCTTTCATCGTATCGCGGCGGGAGACCTGAGCTTCACGCTTCTGTTCCCATTTACGAACTGTGCCCCGACTTTCTTCGAGCAGCTTCTGCAGCGACTGGAGTCGTTCACTTTCCGTAATGTAACCACCACGTAGATCACTGATTTCTTTGCCCAAGCGAACAACTTTTTTCTCAATGTCCGCTTTACGACTTTCCAGTGTCTCTTTCTGCTCTTCCCATTTGCCTGATTCCTCAGCGGCGCGATTCATTCTGCGCTCCAGCGTTTCTTTCTGCTGGTCCACGTAACGAATTTCATTTCTTGTCTGGGCCATCTGATTCATCAGTTCCAGCAAGTTGCCTTTGAGGCTTTCCTCTTGCTGCTGACTAATGCCACCTGTAACACCGATGAGTTTGGCTTCTTCCTGGGACAACTGATTTCTCACATCATTCAGTTCATGCTCAAGCTTGCCAAACTTCTCACGTAGTGCAAGCAGCTCGGTTTCCCGTTCGGAATGTCTCTCTTCACTGGCAGCAAGTGTTACTTTGAGCTGCTCCTGATTTGTTTGCAGATGGTGGGAGCGCTCCTTGAGCAATTCTCCAAGCCCTTCACTTTTCTCTGTCGCTTCACTGAATTGTAATAAAGCGGCTTGCAGTTGCTCTGTCTCTGTTTCCAGGATACGCAGCGCATTCCGATCATTTTCCAGCTTGGCATCATGGGTAGAGACAATCGCTGCGAGTCCAACCTCTTCCTGTTTTAGCGATTGCAGGCGCTCATTCGCCTTACTCCAGGACGCATGAATCTGTTCGATCTGGTACACATACATGGAAATTTCCTGTGATTTGAGCTGAGAACGAAGTTCCTTATAGTGGATCGCTTTTTCTGATTGTTCTTTTAGCGGTCCAATCTGATCTTCCAGTTCAGTCACCAGATCATGAATACGCAGCAAATTCTGCTCTGTCTCATCCAGTTTGCGCGTCGCATCCCGCTTGCGGGATTTATATTTAACGATACCTGAAGCTTCTTCAAAGATACCTCTGCGATCCTCTGAACGGGTACTCAGAATCTCTTCGATTCGCCCCTGTCCAATAATCGAGTAGGCTTCCTTACCAATGCCGGTATCCATAAACAACTCCGTGATATCCTTCAAACGACAAGATTGCTTGTTGATAAAATATTCACTATCTCCGCTGCGATGTACACGACGAGTCACCGTCACCTCACCGAAATCCAATGCAAGTGCGTGATCCTCGTTATCAAGCGTTAGCGACACCTCACCGAAATTAACAGCTTTCCGTGCGTCACTGCCTGCAAAGATGATATCTTCCATCTTGCCACCACGCAACGACTTGGCACTTTGTTCCCCCAGAACCCAGCGAATTCCGTCCGATATATTACTCTTGCCACTTCCGTTCGGACCTACAACAGCCGTAATGCCACGAACGAACTCCATCTCCGTTTTGTCGGCGAATGACTTGAATCCACCCAATTCGATCCGTTTTAAAAACATAGGGTTTCTCGTCACCTCCTCTTGCAAATTTCAAGTATTGCATTCAAGCGCCTAAATAAATTGAACTAAAATAAAGTTCACTTATTTAGTTAACGATCAGGTAACCTTCTCCTGAACCTCTTTACAAAAAAAAGAGCAAAAAGCAGTCCGGCCGATTACTTCCGCCGGGGCGGACCCGCGGGCTGCTCTTTGCTCTTCGTTTGTCTATGCGCTATCGGTTAAGCTCCGGCTTCCGGAAGCTTCAGTCGATCAAGTGCTGCAGATGCAGCCTGTTGTTCCGCTTCCTTTTTGGAACGTCCTGTACCTCTGCCGAGCCTTTCTTGACCCATATGGACCTCCGAGACAAACTCACGTTCATGGGCAGGTCCCCGTTCCTCAACGATACGGTATTCCAAAGCTCCCATATTGTGATGCTGAGTAAGTTCCTGCAGTTCCGTTTTGTAATCACTCATTTGCAGCTTGCTGCCCAATACAATTAATGGGAAGACATGCTGGTCGAGAAATGCCCGGACAGGCGCAAGCCCCTGATCCAGATACAATGCACCAATGAAAGATTCAAACACATCCGCCAACAGAGCCGGCCGTGTCCGTCCTCCAGTTAGTTCCTCACCTTTACCAAGAAGTACATACTGCCCAAAACCCAACGCTTCAGCAAATTTGACGAGGGAAGGCTCACAGACAATGGATGCCCGCAGCTTAGTTAATTCGCCTTCCGGACGGTTAGGAAACAAATGATACAAGTATTCCGATACAGTCAGTTCCAGTACCGCATCGCCCAGAAACTCCAGACGCTCGTTGTCCTGATGCTGACTGAACCGGTGTTCGTTTACATAAGAAGCATGGGTAAACGCTTGTTTTAAAAGCTGCCTGTTGTCAAATTTGATTTGAAGTTTATGTTGTAACTGCTTCAGATCTTCACTCAAACGAACTAGCCCCTTATGCTTCAAATTTTTTGAGAATAATGGTGGCATTGTGACCGCCGAATCCAAATGAATTGGACATGGCAATATTAACTTTGGTTTGACGTGGAACATTTGGTACATAATCCAGATCACATTCCGGGTCCTGATTTTCCAGGTTGATCGTTGGAGCCAGTGTCTGATGTGTCAGTGACAATCCGCAGATGACCGCTTCTACACCACCAGCAGCGCCAAGCATGTGGCCCGTCATGGATTTAGTGGAACTCACGGCGAGCTTGTACGCATGATCACCAAACGCCTTTTTGATCGCAAGCGTTTCGGATCTGTCTCCTACAGGCGTCGAAGTTCCGTGTGCATTAATGTAGTCCACTTCTTCAGGCTCAATACCCGCATTACGAAGTGCCATCTTCATGCAACGTGCTGCTCCATCCGGATCTGGTTCTGTCATGTGATGTGCATCACCTGTCAGACCGTAACCAATCACTTCACCATAAATGCGTGCACCACGTTTTTGAGCATGCTCCAGGGATTCCAGAATCAGAACACCAGCGCCTTCGCCCATAACAAAACCATCACGTTCTGTATCAAAAGGACGGCTTGACTTCGCAGGATCATCATTACGTGTAGACATTGCGCGCATCGCACAGAACCCTGCAAGACCCGTTGGTCTGATTGTTGCTTCCGCACCACCACAGATCATGGCATCTGCATCACCATTGGCAATCAGCTTGAAGGAATCTCCAATAGAGTGTGTACCTGTTGCACAAGCGGTAACAACGTTAATGTTAGGCCCTTTGGCGCCAAGTGAAATGGACATTTGGCCTGAAGCCATGTTGGAGATCATCATGGGAATAAAGAATGGGCTTACCCGTTTTGGACCTTTTTGCAACAATGCATTATGTTGGTCCTCCCACGTACCCAATCCACCAATACCTGATCCGATGGATACACCGAAACGCTCTGCATCAATATTCTCGTTAATTTTCAGACCACTGTCTTCAACGGCTTTGAAACCGGCTGCCACAGCGAACTGTACAAAACGGTCCATTTTGCGAGCATCCTTGCGATCCATATATTCTTCCGGGTTGAAATCCTTGATCTCGGCTGCTATCTGTGTCGTGTACTCACTAACATCAAACGCCTCAATCTGAGAAATTCCGGACTTTCCTGCCATTAAACTGCCCCAGAACGTTTCCAAATCTTTTCCGAGCGATGTCATTACGCCCATTCCGGTAATTACTACTCTTTGTTTCAAACCGAGTCACCTCTATATCGACTGCATTACGCAAGTATTTTGTGGGAATATCCGCAAACAGACATCTATTCAACCAAGATAGGCCTGCTTGAGTAGAGCTGCTTGCGGAATGAGAAAAACCAATGAATGATGAGAAGTCCCGCCTGTTCGAAAACATGTGCGGGACTAAAAATGACTTTAGGTATGAGATTGTATGTAGTTTACAACTTCACCTACGGTCGTGATTTTTTCTGCATCTTCATCAGAGATTTCCAAATCAAATTCATCTTCCAATTCCATGACCAATTCCACTACATCCAAAGAATCAGCACCCAAATCTTCTTTGAAAGATGCTTCAAGTGTAACTTCAGCTTCGTCTGCGCCCAAGCGGTCGACGACGATGCGTTTTACACGCTCCAATACATCGGACATCCGGTTCACCTCCTTCTTTGGTATTATACGAGAATCGCAGGCAAAATGCCATAGAAGACATATGCGGCTCCCGGCCGGGGAACCCGGCCTTTTTCCGGCATTTCGGATCGTCCAGCGCCTGTTCCCCGACTATTGTTCAAGTCCGGGAAGAATTACATGTACATGCCACCATCAACATGCAGCGTCTGCCCTGTCATATAAGATGAAGCCTGTGAAGCCAGGAACGTGACTACACCGGCGATTTCATCCGGCTGACCCAAACGGGACAACGGAATACCACTTAGCATACCGTCCACCAGCTCCTGGGACAACTCTTTTGTCATATCTGTCTCAATGAAACCTGGTGCAACACAGTTAACTGTGATTCCACGAGAAGCCAGTTCACGAGCAGATGCCTTTGTCAGGCCAATGACTCCTGCTTTGGCAGCAACATAGTTCGCTTGTCCAGCATTACCGAGCACACCTACAACCGAGGAGATATTGATAATTCTTCCCGACCGTTGTTTCATCATTGGACGTGTAACCGCCTTAAGGCAGTTAAACACACCTTTGAGATTGGTTTCAATAACCTGATCGAATTCTTCCTCTTTCATACGCATGATCAGATTATCACGGGTAATACCGGCATTGTTCACCAGAATATCAACGTTGCCCCATGCTTCGAGAGTAGCTTTGACCATTTGTTCAGCTTCATCCATCAGACCAACATTGGCTTGAAGTGTAATCGCCTTGACTCCTTTGGCACGAATCGCTTCCGCAACTTCCTCAGCTGCCGCTTGGCTACCCGCATAATTCACGGCTACGTTCGCTCCAGCTTCTGCAAGTGCCAGTGCAATACTGCGCCCAATGCCCCGGGATGCCCCGGTAACGAGTGCATTTTTACCTTCTAATGGTTTAGACATAATCATTCCTCCTTTCCCCAAATCTATATCAGTTCAACCAAAGAATGTTTACACTTGCCACTCCGATGACAGAATAACCTTCCGATCGCTGTTATCCCCAGTTTTTTTTGATTCCCTTTTCTAAAGGGAAAATCCGGTGATAGCGTATGCTTCCGATGTAGCTTTCTTTCAGAAAGCTTTTAGGCGAACACTCCGCTTCTTCAGGTTTTTTCTGTCCTCTCCGTTCTCGTGTAAAAAGTTTAGTTTAACTCATATAATTCCTTCTAATTCACTTGCCGTTGCTTCGAGCGTTTCAAGACTGTTCACATTGTACAGTTTTACGGTTTTATCTGTTTTTTTAATCAAACCGGTCAATACACTGCCAGATCCAATCTCGATGAACGTATCCACGCCTTGCTCAATAAGCCATGTCACACTGTCTTCCCATAATACAGGAGAATAGACCTGAGCTGTCAACAAATCCTGAACCTGTCCATCCTCTGCAGGTCTTGCAGTCACATTAGCGACTACAGGGACCGCTGCCGGTGAGAACGTAACGGTTTTCAGTTTCTCTGCCAGCTTCTCAGCTGCACCCTTCATCAATGAAGAGTGGAACGGACCGCTTACTTCAAGTGTAATAGCGCGTTTACCGCCTGCTTCTTTCACTCGCTCCGCAACTGCAGCTACGCCTTCCTTTACACCAGAAATGACGATTTGTCCCGGACAATTCATGTTGGCAAGTTCAACCGCATGACCACTTTCAGATACGTCACGGCAAAGCACCCCCAGCGCTTCCCGATCCGCACCGAGCACAGCAGCCATCGCTCCTTGTCCACCCGGTACTGCCTGCTCCATATACTGGCCACGCGCCCGCACAGTGCTCACTGCGTCAGCAAACGAAAGAACGCCCGCTGCCACCAGTGCACTGTATTCTCCCAGACTGTGTCCAGCCGTATAGTCAGGCTGAATTCCTTTTTCTTTGAAAGCTTCAAGCAAGGCAATACTTGCTGTCAACAGAGCCGGTTGTGTATTTGATGTCTGTTTCAACTCGGTCTCCGGTCCTTCAAATACAAGGTTGCTCAGCGAGAAACCCAATGTTTCATCTGCTGTGCGAAAAATCTCGGTTGCCGCAGGCACGGACTCATACGCGTCCTTGGCCATGCCTACAGCCTGTGATCCCTGTCCGGGAAATACAAATGCTATTTTACCCATCTCATTCATCTCCCAGATGTCTATTTTACCAAACGAGTACCGATGCACCCCATGTCAAACCGCCACCGAATCCAACCATCAGAACGGTATCTCCAGCTTTCATGCGACCTTCCTCTGCTGCTTCTACCAGAGCAAGCGGGATGGAAGCAGCAGATGTGTTTGCATACTTATCCACGTTGACTACAACCTTTTCTTCAGGAAGTTCAAGTCGTTGCATCGCAGATTGGATAATCCGAATATTCGCTTGGTGAGGAACAAACAGATCCACATCCGTACGCTCCATACCAGCCTTGCGTAATACCTCAATGGTAGCCGTCCCCATGACACGTACCGCAAACTTAAACACTTCACGACCGTTCATGTTGATGTAATGTTTTTTATTTTCAACGGTCTCTGCAGTAGCAGGCAGACGGGAACCGCCGCCTTCCATCTGAAGAAGACTACCGCCAGCACCTTCGGCACCGAGATCGAACGCTTTGAATCCGCGACCTTCCGGAACTTCACCAACGACTACCGCCCCTGCTCCATCACCAAAGAGGACACAAGTGTTACGGTCTGTATAATCCGTAATACGAGACAAGCAGTCCGCACCAATCACAAGAGCATTGTTGTACATACCACTTTGGATGAAGCTCGTAGCACTAGCCAAACCGTATACAAATCCGGAACAAGCAGCTGACAGATCAAATGCCGCGGCACCTTTTGCACCCAATTTGTCCTGCAAGATGCAGGCTGTCGATGGGAACGAAGAATCCGGAGTAATGGTTGCAACAATGATCAGATCAAGATCACTGCCTGTCATGCCTGCAGATTCAAGGGCTTTGATAGCCGCTTCATATGCCAGGTCAGAAGTTGCCTGATCGGGTGCAGCGATGTGACGCTCTTTGATTCCTGTACGACTGACGATCCACTCGTCATTGGTATCGACCATTTTCTCCAGATCGCTATTTGTCAAAATTTTCTCAGGCACATATTTCCCTGTACCAATAACCCCTACTGGGCGCAAATTATTCATATCGTCACTCACTTCCCGCTAATTTCCTTAGATATGCTCTCTACCAGCTGATTCTGCACTGCAATCCGAGCTTGGCGCACAGCATTTTTGATGGCATTGCCATCAGCAGATCCATGACTTTTCACAACCAGTCTGCTCAAACCGAGGAGCGGCGCTCCGCCATGCTCCGTATAATCCAGCTTTCGTTTCAACCCACGCAGCTCAGGCATCAGTACAGCTGCAGCCAGTTTACTTTTGAGAGAAGATGAAAATTGTTCCTTAAGCAAGGCGAAAATGGCACCTGCTGTGCCTTCCAGCGACTTCAGCAGGATATTTCCTGCAAAACCGTCACATACAAGCACATCACAAGCACCAGTCAGCACATCACGTGCCTCAACATTACCGACAAACCGAATTGGGAGTTGTTCCAATAAAGGGTATGCATGTTTGGTTAACTCATTTCCCTTGCCTGGCTCTGTTCCTACATTGAGCAAGCCCACTCGCGGGGACTCAATGCCCTGTACTTTTTGCCGATACAAACTGCCCATCAGGCCATACTGTGCAAGGTGCTCCGGTTTGGCATCCATATTCGCTCCAAGATCCAGCGCAAGCACACCTACATCATCAATCGTTGGAATCATAGGCGCTAGCGCCGGACGTTCGATGCCTTCCATGCGACCTACAACAAGCAAACCCGCTGTCATCAACGCTCCAGTATTTCCCGCCGAGATCATCGCGTCCGCTTCGCCCTCTTTCAGCATGCGGCCAGCGACCACCATGGAGGCATCCTTCTTGCGACGCACTGCTTTGACGGGTTCATCATCCGAACCAATAACTTCGGAAGCATGCCGGACCGTAAGATTGGCAGGTCTCACACCTGACTGACTCAAAAGAGGCTCCAGCTTGGCTTCATCGCCGATCAGGACGATCTGTGTATCCGCCCATTCCGTGGCTGCGGCAATCGCACCTTCTACCGTTGATGCAGGTGCATTGTCGCCTCCCATGGCATCAATGACGATTTTCATTCCAAATGACCTCCTTCTCCGCTGTCTTCTCCACCTGAATGGTAGATTACAAAGTTGCCTTGAAACACCATTTCTTCACCTACATAAGTGAATACTTCCACTTTGGCTTTGCCCTTTTGACCCGGAATCGATCTCACATAAGCCTTTGCAATACATTTCTCTCCCAAATGAACCGAACGGACAAAGCGAATGTCTGCTGATGCAGTCAACGCGATCTCGTCATTAATAATCGCTACAGCCAAGGAGTTAGCCTGCGCAAAGACATAGTGTCCACGTGCAATGCCTGTTCTGGAAAACACGTGTTCTTCCTTAATCTCAAACAGGGAAATCCCGCTTTTATCCAGTTGCAGATCCACAATATCACCGATTATCTCATGCAAGGGCAACGAGCGCACCTGATCATACGAGAGCTCTGCCATCAGTTTCATCCGCTCCCGAAGTTCGGGTATTCCAAGTTCCAGCCTGTCAAGACGAATCGTCTGAATACTCACCTTCAATTGGCGTGTAAGTTCCTGATCCGTCACAAACGGGTTCTCTTCTATCATTTTGGTTAACTGCTGTTGCCTCTGTCTCTTCGGTACACGTTCGATGCCTGACACCCCCCGCTGTATCGTTTACGGAACCGTCCCGTCCGGCCAGTTCAACCATTCTTTCGTGTTGCTTCTATAGTTGCATCCCTGGTCACCAGGGTCGTTCTCAAACGGATTATGGTTCATCTATATGTAACGTCAAATCTTAGAACCTGGTACTAAACTATAGTATATCTCATCCCGTGTCAAAAAGAAAGACTAGCCTAACAAAAACAATTCACCCTTGTGGAGCAAGGATTTCATGCTAGTTAGCTCACTCTACCTACACTCTCTAATCCAAAAAAAGTAGCACCTCATCGAAATGAAGTGCTACTTAATGTCCAACTATTATTGAGAGATGATCTCTCTTGCTTTGTACGTTCCGCACACTTTGCACACGTGGTGACTAAGTTTAAGTTCGCCACATTGTTCACATTTCACCATGCCCGGTACAGCCAATTTAAAGTGAGTGCGACGTTTGTCGCGACGCGTCTTGGACGTTCTCCGTTGAGGTACTGCCATTATTCCCACCTCCTTATCAAAATCAACCTTTGCAGGTAGTCTTAAAATGTTCGATTTTCAATCATGCTCATTTAAAAAAATCCTTGAGCCCTGCAAGCCGCGGATCGATAACCTGGTTATCACAACCGCAGTCACCTTCGTTCAGCTCATGGCCACACTTGGGGCATAACCCTTTGCATGTATCGCTACATAGCGGTATAAACGGAAGATCCAGCAGAAAAGCTTCCTCGGCATAACCTTTCAGATCAACGCTATCCCCATCCACATAGAGCGTATCGTCGTCTTCGTGTAATTCCTCTGGCTGTTTTCCCTGCTTGAATTGCTCATGAAAATCAATATGAAAATGTTCATTGATCGGCTTAAGACAACGGGAGCACAACATGTCCATTCCTACTGTCAGCTTGCCATGAACATCCACAACGTCACCTTCTCTGAATTCTGCAGATAAGTCCGCAGTCAGCGGGGTAACGGCTGTGATATCTTGTCGGTTAGAAACCAGTTCCTTGATATCCCACTGTTCGTTAAACTTCAGGGGACCATCACTGGTAGCCACTTTGCGAAATGGCATTAACATTTCCATCACTCCAAACGAAACCAATTTCATAATTAATGTCAAACGTATCACGACAGTTATACAGGTCAAGCCTGCTTTTGTAAAGCAATATATCCTGACTGTATGTATTCTGACGATTCACCGTTAAAAGTATTATGAAATTGACTTAACAAACAAAAATCATTATACCGATTTTTCAAGACGTTTGTCAACACTTTTAACTTTACACCCTTTTTAAAACCAATGGCTCAGAACCGTTTACTCCATCTGGTCTATTATAGACTCACTTCAAGATAAATCACAAGTCGTCATTTTAGTTGCAGTTCCTTGCAAACTGCGGTCACATTTCGTTAACGTTTAGTGTGATCTATATCACACAGACCCTTTTGCCCCCTACCTATACTTGCTATAAACCAAAGCACGATCTGCTCCATAACCGTTTATTATCCAACTATTTCATATCATATCGGGAGGGAAAATGTATGTTAAGTGAGAACACCATTAGAGTCATTAAGTCTACAGTCCCCGTACTTGAAGTCCACGGCGAAGCGATCACACGCCATTTCTATGAAACGATGTTCGCAGCTCATCCGGAACTGCTAAATATTTTTAATCACGCAAATCAGAAACAGGGACGACAGCAAGCTGCCCTCGCCAATATGGTATACACCGCTGCCCTGCATATCGATAATTTGTCCTCCATCTTGCCTGCCGTCCGGCAAGTTGCACATAAACATCGCAGCCTGGGTATCGTTCCCGAGCAATATGCGATTCTCGGCACCTATCTGCTTCGAGCCATCAAAGATGTACTCGGAGACGCGGCAACGGATGAGATTATCACGGCATGGGGCGAAGCCTACAATGTCATTGCAGGCGCCTTTATCGGGATCGAACAGGACATGTATGGGGAAGCGGAAAACCAGAGGGGTGGCTGGGAAGGATTTCGTACCTTCAAGGTTGCCAAGAAAGTGCAGGAAAGTGAAGTCATCACGTCCTTTTACCTCGTTCCAGACGATGGTCAGCCTATCGCCACCTATGAACCGGGACAATACATCAGTATCAAAATCCAGCCAGAGGCACAGTCATTTACCCAGATTCGTCAGTATAGCCTTTCAGATACCCCAGGTAAACCTTACTATCGCATTTCCGTTAAGCGTGAGCGAGGTGTATTAGAGCGCCCTGACGGAGTTATATCCACGTATCTCCACGATCACATTGAAGAAGGCAGCCTGGTGGAGCTATCCGCTCCTGCTGGCGACTTCACACTGAATGCAGACGATAAACGACCTGTTGTTCTCCTGAGTGGCGGTGTCGGTCTGACGCCCATGATCAGCATGTTAAATACGCTGGTTAACTTGAATGAGAATCGTACCATTACATTTTTGCATGCAACTCCCAATGGTCAATCGCACGCGTTCCGTGATCATGTGAACAGTCTGGCCAAACGTAATCAGGGCGTTAAAGCTTATTATTGTTATACTCAACCTGAGCATTCTGATCGTGAAAATGAGTATTTTCATAAGGAGGGTTATATGGATGCGGTCTGGCTTCGCCAAGTGATTGATGAACTGGATGCCACCTATTATCTGTGCGGACCCGTTTCGTTCATGCGGGTAGTGTATACAGAGCTTTTGGCGCTTGGTGTGGCAGCGGACAACATTCATTATGAATTTTTTGGGCCGAAAGCAAGTCTATCTCCCGCGCCGGAAAGTGTCTAGGTGTTCTGAGATTGCGAAATGTGATTAGCCTAACTTCTTCCTAATGTATATAAGTGTATGGAGAAGCGTCCTATTATGATGATTTATTAAGATGACTTATTAAAGATGAAGAAGTTGTTCTCCAATTATCGAAAATGTTGTAATATACAATAGATTTGCAGGCACAGTCTGACATCCGTTGATGTTGGATTTGTGCCTTTTTCTTGTCTGAATTGGTGCATGATTTGATCTAATACATGACATCCCCTATGATGGAATGGATGTTATACATACTCGGTTATCCAATTGAAAGGAGTACGTCTAATCATGAAAGCCGTAGGCGTCATTGTTGAATATAACCCCTTGCACAATGGGCATGTTTATCATTTGCAAGAAGCTCGGCGGCTAAGCGGCGCAGACGCCGTTGTTGCAGTCATGAGCGGCCCTTTTCTCCAGCGTGGCGAACCCGCCATCGTGGGTAAAAGGGCACGCACCGAGATGGCGCTGCACGCAGGCGCCGATCTCGTGCTTGAACTGCCGGTTGCGTACGCGGTACAACCGGCGGAATGGTTTGCCTTCGGTGCGGTATCGCTGCTGCACCGCACCGGCATTGTGGACTCGCTGTGCTTTGGCAGCGAGTCCGGCGACCTGGACAGCCTGCAGCGCATTGCGCGCGTGCTGGCTGTAGAGCCCGCAGGGATGCGCGAGGACATCGCGCGCCGCCTGCGGGAAGGCGCCAGCTACCCCGCCGCGTACGCAGGCGCGGCGGCAGCGCTGGCGCCCGGCGGCGTCGATGCTCACGACGCCGCTGCACTGCTGGAGCAGCCCAACAATTCGCTTGGGCTGCACTACCTGATCGCGCTGCAACGACTTGGCAGCGCGATCCAGCCCTTTACGGCGGCGCGTACCGGTGCCGCGTATCATGAGGCGACGCCCGGGCCGGGGGCGATCGCCAGTGCCACAGCCGTCCGCCGCCTCCTGATGGCGGACGGGCCCAACGCCGCCGCGCCATACGTGCCGGCGGCGACCCTTGCCATTCTGCATCGCGAATGGCAAGAAGGGCGCGCTCCCATACACTGGGAGCGCTTTGCGCAGCCGCTGTTGCACCTTGCGGCCACCCGCCGTGCCTCCGAGCTGGAACGCATCGCCGAAGTCACGGAAGGCCTGGAACACCGGCTGAGCCGCGCACTCGCTCAGCTCCCGGAGCCTTCAGTCGAAGCACTCCTGAATGCACTGAAGACCAAACGATACACACGCACCAAACTCCAGCGTATGCTCGCCCACCTGCTCCTGAATCACACCAAAGCCGAGTGTTCACCAGAGCAATTGGCTGCCGGACCCGGATATCTCCGAGTCCTCGGATTTAATGCTCAAGGGCAGAGCCTGCTTAAACAAATGAAGAAAACCGCGTCACTGCCTGTTGTGCTGAAACCGTCGACGTTCACACACAACCAGCTGGAATTGGATATACAAGCTCAGGTTGCGTATGGGCTCGCTTGCGAGCATAGGGACACACGCAAGATGTTCAGTGATTATTATGAGTCTCCGGTGAGACTGTAATCCGCTTTTGACCATAAGGCTTCATCTCTATGGAGCTTTTTATTCCATCATCAAACAGATCATTGATGTCCACTATTCGTTACTCAACTATACAATTAAAAAATCCCCTTGCTGCGCGCCGCTCAGGCACCTCGCAACAAGGGGATTTCCTTATTAACTTCTCTTGCTCTCTTAATTCTTTTAGTTATTTTAATCCCTTTGAGTCTTGTGGGCCTAGTGAGTCTGTTGATCTTCTCAAATCTCTTGATCACACTTCATTCCACTGTAATCAATTATTCCGATATCATCCGTACTTATCCATCCGTTTCAACGTTGGCTCGATCTCTTCCCGCCCGATTATAATCTATGATTTCACGGATAAGGTTTTCAGATAAGCCAGCGCATCATCCACCGTTCTCACAGGCACAAGTTTCATTTTGGTGCCGATCTGTTCAGCCTTGGCTGCTGCTTCCTTATAGTTATCCTTCGGCACAAAGAAGATCTCCGCTTCTTTCCGGTCAGCAGCTACAATCTTGTGCACTACACCACCAATGGCACCCACCACACCGTCCTTGGTAATGGTACCTGTACCCGCAATTCGATGACCTTTGGTCAGATCTCCAGGTGTTAACTGGTTATAGATCTCCAAAGTAAACATCAATCCGGCAGACGGACCACCAACCTGGGTATCGGTAAAGGAGATCTGTTTGTCCGGATCTTCAGCTTTCACCTTCTGAACCGCACCGATCATAACGCCGAGTCCCGGGCGAGTTTCACCCGTTTTACTGTCTTTTACCTGAATCAGCTTCACGTCCCGGCTAATGGTCTCTCCACCACGCTCCAGTTGCATTTCGACTGTATCTCCGACCTTTTTATCTTTTAACTGGGCAGAAAGCACCGTGTTATCCGGCGTAGCTGTTCCGTCCACTCCCAGAATGATATCTCCCGGAGCAATATCTCCTTCCGGTTTTGGATCTTCGGACAGTCCAAATACAAAGATATGTTCAGGTACAATAGAGTAAGTCACACCAGCCTGCTCATATGCAGCCTCCATTGCGGAGGATTGTGAGTCGCTCATGAACCACACCTGTTCGGCAGAGTATTCCGCTTCGCTTTTGCCACGCAATCGGTCTTCCTTTTTATCCACTTGAGCATTTTTATTGAACAGAGAGGTTCCTAGCAAAAACACATTGGCATATGTTGCCGACACGGTTGTCATCATGAACACACCGCGTTCTTCCTGGTCTCCACCCTTAACGGTTACCATTGGTTTTACTTCATCTGCACTGCCAGGCATATATATGATATACGGCGTTGGCATGTACACGGCAACATAGACGACCAGAGCCACCACGATCACAAAGATCGAAGCTCTGAATCCGCCAGATTTCCGAATCCGATTCATCGCATGAGCCTCCGTTCTTTGTATCTCTATATAAGCTGAACTCTACACTAATCAGCAATCGTAATTCCACCTTGTGAACACTTCCATTCGTCGGTTAAATTCACGCTCTTTGTCATGCAGATACTCAGCTCATCTTGTTTAATCATTTTTTTCAAGTCTAACACTCTGGTCCTTGTGCATACAATGGTACAGGCCGGATAGGCCGCTGTATACAATAGCCTGTCCGGTCAAGGCCGAACCGCCCTTTGGGCGTCATTCGGCCGTCCATAACGATTCAGATGCCAAATCGGCGTTATCTGATATGAGGTGAAACGATGACATTACAGAGCGAGGTTAGAGATTCCAGCCCGTTACGAACGATAATCCTAAGTACCGGCGCTTTAATGTTGGTCATTGCAGTAGTTGCTTCCCCCAAAGAAGCGTTTGATGCCTCTATTCAAGGTCTGGATATATGGTGGAAAATCATCTTCCCTGCCATGCTCCCGTTCCTCATGTTATCCCAAATGCTCACTGCGTTTGGATTCACCCACGCGATCGGCGCCTTGCTCGGACCGTTAATGCAACGCTGGTTTAGGCTTCCAGGCAACGCAGGTCTGGCGATTGCCGTTGGCATGTGCGGCGGATTCCCCGCAGGAGCAGATGCAGTATCCCGTTTATTTCAGGATAGACAAATTACCGCCAAGCAGGCGGTTGTCCTTGCGGCGGCATCTCATTTTGCCAATCCAATGATGATCATACTGGTCGTTGGTGCTGCTTTTCTCCACCAGCCAGCGGCCGGATATTTTCTACTCATGGTCCACTGGATCAGCGGCTGGATTGCTGCCATTCTTGCCACGCGTCTCCTGCCTGCACCGGGTAACCAGAAAGACAGGGTTGGCTCGACCGCCGTACAAGCAGATAAGAGCTCTCTTGATTCTCAGCCTGCAAGTCCTGCAAGTTCCACAAGTCGCTCATCTGCACCCCACCACGCAACGTTCAAACGACGCAGTGTATGGTCTGATATGATAATCGCAGCCAGAGAAGCCCATCGTCGTGATGGAAGAGGATTTGGCAAACTGCTCGGTGACACCGTATCCCAAGCTGTACAGACCTTGATGATGACTGGTGGATACATGATCGGTTTTGCCGTATTTATCCGGTTGGTCTCCCTATATCTGACTCCCGGGTCCTCTGCTGCACTGTGGCCAGCCTTCTTTGAGCTTCACCTGGGCACCTATCATTTGAGCCAGACCTCACTTACACCCGCGCTGCTCATGTCTCTACTTGCAGCCGTTCTGGGATGGGGTGGTTTATGCTCCCATCTGCAAGTCTCTGCTGTCCTGAAAACAACGGGTCCAAGCAGCAAATCGATGTTGTATTTTGCCGGAGTTCGTCTGGCTCATGGATTAATTGCCTTTTTCATCAGTCTGTTCCTATGGATGCCGTTCAGCCGTTATAGCACAGAAGTCTGGACCACATTACAGACGAATGCAGAGCAGGACCTCTCAACACCATTTGGTTGGCTACTCATACATAGTCCTGGTAACACATACACGATCAACACCGTTTGGAGCGTCTTCCCTGCTGCATGCATGGGTCTTGCGTTACTTCTTGCAGTCATGGTTAGTCTATCGGGTCTTACCTTCTGGTTTAACCGCCGGTTTTCTCGCTGATTTTCTGACGGAGCGCAACTTCCACTTCAGGTGAGACAAGATCTGTAACATCTCCATGATAATGAGCGATTTCTTTGACGATGCTGGAACTTAAATAGGAATACTTGGGATTTGTCATCATAAATATCGTTTCCGCATCCGGATTCAACTTGCTGTTGGTCGATGCCAATTGCAACTCGTATTCAAAATCAGTTACCGAGCGTATACCACGAACGATGACCTGAGCTTCCTTTTGCCGGACATAATTGGCTGTCAGATCGCGGAAACTGTCCACTTCGACATTCGGTAGATGGCGGGTTACTTCTGTAATGAGTTCTTTGCGTTCCTCCACCGTAAACAGCGGATTTTTGCTCATATTGTTCAACACAGCCACAATGACGCGATCAAATTGCTTCGACGCTCTAGCGATAATATCCAGATGCCCCATCGTTACGGGATCAAAACTTCCAGGATATACGGCGATCCGTTCCTGTCGGTGTATCATTTCAGTCATGAGGAGCCTCCTCTTCCGGTGTAATGGATTCTCCATCTTCAACTGCTTCTGGCGCATAATAATAGATGGATACTGCCGTCTCCCCATACAAAGCCTTGCGCGTTTGTTCAAACGGGCCGAATTGCTCAGGGTAATCATGTTTGGATTCATATTCAAGCACGATGGTTGCTTCGGGTTCCAGAAGTTCCAATTCGTGCATGGTCAGCATCAACTCGTGCCCGTTCTTCATGCGATATGGCGGGTCGAGAAATACCAGATCAAACGTTGTGCCTCGCTTGGCGAGTGCCTTCAATGCCCGACCTGCATCATTACGATATACGGCCGCCTGGTCTTCCAGCTTGGTTGCCTTCAGATTCATGCGGATGACTTCAATACTTTTTGATTCCAAATCAACAAAAACAGCCTTGTCCATGCCGCGGCTCAGCGCCTCAATACCGAGACCTCCACTGCCTGCAAACAGATCCAATGCTGTGCCGCCCTCAAAATAAGGACCAACCATGCTAAATAACGCTTCCTTCACCTTGTCGGTGGTTGGCCGCGTACCCGTGCCAGGAACAGCCTTCAGCGGCCTGCCTTTTGCACTCCCAGATACCACTCTCACTTGACGAGTCACCTTTTCTCTATGTAAGTTTATTGATACGACTATCGTACCACACTCGGGTTCAGTTTGAAAAATGTGCGGTCTTCATTTCCCTTGGAAAATTGTTGACGAATTGTTGACGCATATGTATAAAAAGGAAACAATCGGGCGATTCTATAATTATCGACATCACAAGTGTCGTAGACAACCGCGGAGAAGACTTACGTTTCCCCATAAGCTCTTCGTCCGGTTTCTCCTCTCCCATGAAAAGTAGGCCCTCGAAAGAGGGCCTACTTTTGTTGTTTATATCACTTTATTTTGTTAGTTATACTTTTCTTCAAATTCACTTATTTCGGCTTGCTCTTCGGTCTGCAACCATCCAATCTCCCTCAGCCACATGCCCATATCTGCGATAAACTCATTCACTTTTAGATGTTCAATCTTGTATTTCTGGATCTTTTCACTCAAAAACGCATAAAACTCATGGCTTAATGCATACCGTTGTTTGCTTTTGCTTAATGTCTTATACCGATCCTCATTGAACACCAGATCAAAATAGATGACATTTTCCTTCTTCACATGCCTAACGGTGGATCTTCTATCGTATTCTTCAGGGAGACACCTGAAAACAAAGAATAGTTCAATATTAACTATTTGATATTTGCTTTCTGCTTGATCAAAAACAGACTGCAACTCATCCGAAAGATTGGCAACTTGCGTTAAAGCTGAAGTGTCAGTTGATCGGCCCAAAATCATCACTAAACTCCTCCTTGTTCATTTTCAACATTCGTAATGAAACTAAAAAAGGCTGACTTGTGATGTAAACTCGTCAACCTTTCCTAATGTTTATCCTTCTTGTGTATTTCCCCAACTTAGCAAGCTATACTAGTTCATCTCTCTATGTTTCCGATTGGAAAGTCGCAGATTGATCAACGGAATGAGGAGTAAAACAACCGGCAAGAGAAGATTTATTGAACTTGTCTTAATCATCATGAAGGTAATAAACAGCAAGGCGAGCCAAGTCATAATCTCCATCATTTCATATTTGGTTAACGTCAGCTTGAACGCTTTTTTTGAAATGAAACGAATTAAGAAATAAGCGATCAAACTATAAAACAGGATCATTCCCAAGATAGCAACAAGGATTATGAGGTACATATCCACCATAAAAAATCTCACCCGACCCTTATATCATTTCCTTAATTTTGCTTTACTTCTCTTCAACAACAATCGTTGCATTATAGATCACAACACGTTTCCCATTGAGATCAAATAATACTTTATTGCCGTATTCCGTATCTTCCACGTCAATTTTGCCATCATAGGTCTGAATCAATTCACCATTATTGCTGTACACTTTAACAATCCTCTCCAGGCCACCCGAGTTATTGGATCTCATCGTTTTGAGTGCACGTTCACCTGAAGCGGTATTGAAATACCATATGAAACATCCAACAATGATACCCAAGAAGACCAACACCGTCACCCATATACCTGTCTTTGCTTTTTTACTCATCTTGAACCCCCCTCTTATGTTTCCTGTCTCGTACATTACGAGGTTGGAGAGAGAACGGTTTCATACAAAGCCTCTCAAGCTGTTCGTTGACATAACAAAACAGAGGCCTTCGATGAGCGAAGACCTCTGTTCTTTATAGGATACATTCTTTATTCTGTACGTCTTTTAATTACAGTGCACGAATGACAAATTCAAATGTTAGTTCGCCGTCCGAAGGGATCAGGTATTCCGGATGAACCGGAGCACCCCAGCTATCATCACCGCCAACACCCATTTGTTTACCTGCTACAGTCACGACAGTATAGTGCACAGGGGGCAATTCGTACGCATGTTGTGCGTTCTCCAGCTCAAATGCTGTATATGGTGAGACATTCAGCTCGACTGGAGTTCCGGATGCTTCAATTTTGAAGCCACGTCCCGCGTTGTCTGTCAATTTGGCCCAACGTACGCCCGTACGGTTGCCTGATTCCTGTGGTACCAGATATGGAGCCATGGTATCAGCTACCTTGCTGCCGTGGATACCGAGACGTGCGCCAAATGCGCGGTCTGCATAATTTTCTTCGGGTCCCATCGCCAGCCATTCCACGTTTTCGAAGTCAGGTGATGTTCTGAAGGACAATGCATGGATTGGCAGGTTTGGCAATCCGGCTGTACCTTTGTACGTATTATGCACACGTACGCTTCCATCTGCATGAACGGTATATACCACTTTCACTTGTACATCCTCCGAAATGTTGAGCTTGTACGTGAACTCGATCCGGTATTGATCCGGTTTCTGTTCCGCTTTCCACTCTACAGAACGTGGCATCAGGCTCGCTGCATACCAGGCACCCAGTTCGAAGCCCATCGCCATACCTTTGTCATTATCCGTCATTGCACGCCAGAAGAGCGGTGCAGGTGGTACAGCAATCGTCTCACGACCGGACAATTTCAGGGAAACCAGTGTCCCAAACTGTTTGGAGAACAGCGCATGTGTCTTGCCAGCACGAACACCGATGTTAACGTCACCTTCGATAACTTGTACATCACTTACAAGGTTCAGGTCCGTCTCGGCTGCATCATTTACCTGATCCTGTGTGAAAATAAACTGTCCAAATGCCACTTCTTCGCCTTTATCAGCCCACAATGTAGCTTCTTTTAACACAAATGCAGTGTTCACAGCGTACTCGCCGCCCGCCAGAGCTTCTGCACCCAGCGGAAGTTTCACTACCGTCTCGCTTTGCGCATCCACGTTCACTTCCAATGTTCCACGCAGCACTTCATGTCCCTCGCGCTCCAGGCTGTATACCAGTTCCAGCGCAGACGTATCTGCGAACAGGTTACCATTCACGATTTTGACGCCTTCACGATCCGGGAACAGCTTGATGTTCTGATACAGGAACTTGACCTCCTGCATTTTTGCAGTTACTTTACGGTCAGCATGGACAATACCGTTGCCACAGAACGAATAGTCTGATGGACGATCACCGAAATCTCCGCCATAAGCGAGGAACTCTTTGCCGTAACGATCTTTTTTATAAATGGATTGGTCGATGTAATCCCAGATGAAACCACCTTGATACATCGGATATTTGTCTTCCAACTCCGTATACTTGTGCATACCGCCAATAGAGTTACCCATGGCATGCATGTACTCACAGCTGATATAAGGTTTCGTCGGGTTTGCATTCAGGAATTCCTCAATGTCCGCCGGTTTGGCATACATGCGAGTCTCCATATCACTTGTTTCATCGAAACGGCGATCATGGAATACACCTTCGTAATGTACCAGACGTGTTGGATCAGCTGATTTGAAGTATTGGGATACTTTGTAGATGACTTCACCACCATGTGATTCATTACCACAAGACCAGATCAGAATGGACGGATGGTTTTTGTCACGCTCCACCATGGATACAGCGCGGTCCATAACGATATCATGCCATTCCGGTTTGTCACCCGGAATAACCCATGAAGGCTCAACGGCACCAAGTTTCTGCCAAGATCCGTGTGTCTCCAGGTTCATCTCATCAATAACATACAATCCATATTCATCACACAGCTCATACCACAGACTTTGGTTTGGATAGTGTGACGTACGTACAGCATTCATATTATTCTGTTTGATCGTACGAACATCCCACAGCATATCTTCCTTCGTAACTGCACGTCCACGACGCGGGTTGAACTCATGGCGATTCACACCTTTGAATACGATACGTTTACCGTTGATGTGCATCACTTTATCGATCATTTCAAAAGTACGGAAACCAACGGCTTGAGGAACAACCTCAACCAGTGTACCCGCAGCATCATATACACGAATATATAGACGGTACAAGTATGGAATCTCTGCGCTCCACAGATTCACTGTACCAATATCTTCACGAAGACTTACTTGTCCATCGTTAACCTTGGATTCAAACGTTTTAACGGTATTACCTTCACGATCACGAAGTTCAGCCTCTACACGTGCTCCAGCAACCGCTTTTCCTTCCAGTTTCAAATCTAGTTGAAGTGTACCGTTCGTATAGGACTTGTCCAGATCTGTGCGCACATGAACATCACGAACGTGTGCAGTTGGGACCGTATACAGATACACATCTCTGAAAATACCAGAGAAACGCCAGAAATCCTGGTCTTCCAGCCAGCTGCCTGTGCTGCGTTGATACACCTCAACAGCGAGTTTGTTTTCTCCATCCTGAAGGAATGGCGTCAGGTCAAAATCAGATGGCGTAAAGCTGTCTTCCCCGTATCCTACGAATTGTCCATTAAGCCATACATAGAATGCAGACTCTACACCTTGGAAAGAAATATATACCGGATTCGACTCCCAACCTGTCGGCAGGTGGAATGTGCGAATGTAACTTCCAACCGGATTTTTATCCTGCGGCAATGCCGGCGGACGAATTTCGTTGAGGCCATCCCAAGGATATTGTGTATTTACATATTGAATCTGTCCGTATCCTTGTAGTTGGATATGCCCCGGAACTTCAATATCATCCCAGCCTTCACTGGAAAAATCGGATGTATAGAAAAACTCAGAACGGCTGTCCGGACGAATTGCATAGTTGAATTTCCACGTACCATTCAGATCATAACGCATGGACATCGCGCCTGAACCTACAGCCTCGTCCATTGTTTGGTAATAACGGTGATCGGAATAGGCATGAAGACGGTTCACCTCAAATACACTTACGTCCCCCAACCAGTTGATATCTGCCTTTGTTGCTTTCATCGGCTCTCTCTCCCTTTAAAACGTTATAGTTTGACTTATTCAAGGTTTACTCTGGGTTTCCTTTTGCTTTACATAAACAAAAAAGACAGAGGTACGCCATAACAGCGCCCTCTCTTCTTTCCTGCACCCGTCATTTACACGGATTATGCTGTTTTCATTACTTCACGGAACCTACCATACCTGCAACAAAATGTTTCTGCATGATGAAGAAAACGATTGCTGTAGGCAGTGTTGCAATCACGATTGCTGTCATGATTACTCCGTAATCCGGAGAATAACCAGCACCCAAATTTGAGATCAACAGTGGAATCGTTTGTTGGTCAGGTGTTTGCAATACAATGAGTGGCCACAGATAGTTGTTCCAGCTACTCATGAATGTAATGATTGCTGCCGCTGCATATGTTGTTTTCATGGTTGGCATATAGATCTTCAAGAAGATGCCGAGTTCACTCAAACCATCAATACGTCCAGCTTCCAGCAAGTCTTTCGGGAACATTTTGGTGTTCTGACGGAAGAAAAAGATCAGGAACGCTGTTGCGATGGTTGGCAGGATCACTGCTGCCATCGTGTTGATTCCGATAACCGGTGCAACTCCCGAGATTGTTGCGAACATACGATACAATGGTACCATAATCGCTGCAAACGGGATCATCATGGACAACAACAGGATATTAAACACGACATCACGGGACTTCGTGCGATATACCTCGAAGCCATAACCTGCCATGGAACCAATAAACAGTGCCAAGACAGTGGAGATTACAGAGATAATCGCCGAGTTTCCGAGAGCCTGTACCAGATTTGTCGAATCAATCAGTTTGTTGAAGTTATCAATGAAAGCTGAACCCGGCAGCAGTCTACCCTTGGTGACATCGACTGATGCATTTGTTGAACTGACCAGCATCCAGAAGAAAGGGAAAATGGATACAAAGGCGACGATGGATAGGAACACATACGTGAAAATCCGTTTTGCTTTAGCTTTAGCCATTTTTATTATCACCTGCCACTTTAAACTGGATGATGGACAATACAATAATCAAGATTACGATGGAATACGATACTGTTGCTGCATAACCGAAGTCCGGTGAATATTTGAACGAAAGGTTGTAGATGTATTGTGAAATCGACATGGTCGCATTACCTGGACCACCTTTGGTAATATTCATGATCTCATCGAAGATTTGCAATGTACCAATCGTTGATGTGATTGACGTAAAGAGGATAATCGGTTTGAGCAAAGGTACTGTGATTTTGAAGAATTGTGTAAAAGCATTCGCTCCGTCAATTCTTGCAGCTTCATAGATCGATTGATCGATGTTTTGCAGGGATGACAGATAGAAAATCATGTTATATCCGGTCCAACGCCAAGTAACGGCGATTATGATCGTAATTTTAGCCCAGAACGGGTCTGTGATCCATTGAATTGGATCGCCAATAATGTGCAAGCCCATAAGGAATTGATTCACCATTCCATCTGGTGCGAACAAATATTTGAATACAACAGAGTACGCTACCAATGAAGTTACACAAGGCAAGAAAATCGCTGTACGGAAGAAGCTCCGGAAGCGTAGTGTGCTGTCATTCAGCAATACGGAAATAAACAAACCGAGAATAATCATTACAGGCACTTGAATGATCAAGTAGATAAATGTATTCGATAATGCTGTACGGAACGTTGTATCAACTAACAATCTTTTGTAGTTAGAAAGGCCCGAAAATTCAAGATTGGCTCCTACACCAGACTTGAACGATAAGAGCAGCGCTTGGATCATCGGGTAGAAGTAAAATGCAACAATCCCGACAACAGCCAGCAAAACAAAAGCCCATCCAGTCAAATTATTTTTCTTTTGGAGACTGTCTCCTGTATTCATGGCTTTCACAGTATGGCTCCTCTCTCTCCATGGAACATGGGTAGAACCCACGGAGCCTCTCGCCATATCCGGTTCGACTTGCGCCGGACATGGGAGACGGCTCCGATGTTTCCTAGGGTTCTATAAGTTACCTTGGGTATCTTAGTTTAATTGTGCTTCAGCTTGTTTTTGTGCATCAGCCAGAACGTCATCGATTGATTTACCGTTCAGGAATGCTTGCATTTCTACTACCAGAATATCTTCAATGGCATATGTGTTGATACCATAGTTTACGCTTGGAATTTCTTTCGTCCAATTCGCAAAGTCTGTGAAGATTTTTTGTCCGCCGAAGTACTCGTCTGCTTTGGCATACGCATCACCATCAACTGCTGGTTTGTACGTACCAATTGCGCCGATGTTGTTCAACAGATCTTGATACAATTGTTTGTCAGAACCAAATGTTTTTGCTACAAAATCAGCTGCTTGATCTGCACCAGGAACGTTGTTCATAACATACCAAGAGCTACCACCCAAGTTGGATGCGTGAACAGAGTTTGGTTGACCAGCCATTTTCGGCATTGGAGCTATAGCCCATTTACCGGATTGGGAAGCTTCTTGACGTACAGATGGTGAGAACCAGTTACCTGTAGGAATTGTTGCTACGCTACCGTTATTGGCGTTGGCAACGAATTGACTCCAGTCAGAGTGCAATTTAACAATGTTGGCATCCATCATTGCTTTGTAAGTAATAAACGCTTCTTTCAGAGCAGCATTATTAGCAATGTCAGGTGTTTTACCATCTTCTGCGGAATACCATTTACCTGCAGTTTGGATCATCATACGAATCAAACCAAGGTCATTCGGGTCAAGAGAAAGAAGCTCTTTACCTGTTTTAGCTTTTACGTCTTTACCAATTTGGATGTAGTCATCCCAAGTGATGTCTTGCAGGTCAGCTGCTTTGTAGCCAGCTTGCTCCAGCAGATCTGTTCTGTAGTACAAACCAGCAACGCCGGAGTCAAATGGTACTCCATATTGTTTGCCATCAAACGCTGTTGGTCCGAGTTTGTAATCTGCAAAATCGGAAGCCGTGATACTGGAAGACAGATCTTTGAACGCATCAGGATATGCATTCAGGAAGCTTTGTGAACGATAGTCTTCAATCAGAACTACGTTTGGAAGACCGCTGGCAGTTCCGGAGTTAAGACCTGTGTTCAGTTTCTGAATGATATCAGCTTGAGCATATTCAATGATGTTAATTTTCACATCAGGATTTGCTTTTTGATATGCTTCTTTTGCTGTTTCCATTGCAGCTACGTTAAAAGCTTTGTCCCAAGCCCAGACCGTAATTTCGTTTGTTTTTTCGTCACCACCACTAGCGGAATTACCTCCGCCACCGGATGAACATGCGGACAACAGCAGTACTGTAACGAGCATCAATACCCACATTTTTTTCAAAATATTCAACTCCCCTTCGACCTCTTTGTGTGTAATTTGTTTGCGTTTTCTGAAAGCGGTTGCTTTCGATGTATTCATCTTATCATTCCCATATCTCCATTCGTTAGTAATAATTTTGTACGGATTTGTCATCTTATTGCCACAATGAAAACCTTTACAGAAACCGTTTGCATTAAATTTGGTTTTTTGTAATTTCTTTTGATTTTGTAATTTCTTGATCTTGAAATAGTACAAAATGATTTCACCCACTTTACCTCTGACACGTGAAAATCCCCCGCCTCTGTAGAAAACAGAAGCGAGGGATCTCGATTTTAAGTGTATTCAATCGAATCGGGTTTCGATTCAACTCGTGATTAAAGGCAATGTAACCGTTACTCTCGTCCCTTCACCGACATTGCTCATAATCGTGACACCGTAAGGTGAACCATATAATAACTCAATACGGTCATGTACATTGCGAATACCGATACCACTGAATAGTTGACGATTGTTTTTTGGATTGGGCAATGTTTCTCCCATGACAAGCCCTTCAATTCCATCACCATTGTCCATAATCTCACAGATGAGTGATTCTCCCGCTCTGGAAACCATGACATGAATCGTACCCGTTTCTTTTTTGATAAATCCATGGAAAAACGCATTCTCGATAAACGGCTGGATCACCAGTTTGGGTACATGATAGTGTGTACAATCCGGAGCAACGTAGAAAGCAGCTTTAATCCGGCCACCATATCTGACGTGATTAATGAAGACATAATTTTTCAGGTTCTCGACTTCTTGCTCCACTGTAACCGTCTGACTCACATCACTGATCGTATTTTGCAGCAATCCAATTAATGCGTTAATGGTCTCCGCAGCCCTGTCTTTGTTGCCTTGTTGCACCAGAACTTTGACAGATGCAAGTGTATTGTACAAGAAGTGAGGATTAATCTGACTCTGTAATGCCGCAAGCTCTGCGTTACGTTGTTCATGCTGTGTCTGTACTAACTGATCCACATAATCATGCAGTTCATCAAGCATGTAATTGTAAGCATGGCCAAGCTGCCTGCTCTCGTAGCTCCCACTCACCGGAATGTAGTTGTCCAGATCACTTTTTGTAATGTTGGACATCTGCCTCACAAGTCTGCGCAGTGACTTGGTAATCTGGCTGGTGATGAGAAACACGAGGATGAGTGCCCCCACAACGATAGCTGCACAGATCAGGACAACCGTCTTCATGTCGATAAGTTGACCCATCGCCAGATCCTTATCCACTACATTGACAATATAAAACCGATAGAACGGTAGATACTCGGATAACACAACGCTATCCTGATCCATCACACGAGCATTAATACTTCTCGGAGAGTTGTTGTTCATTTCTCGGGCATACGATAGCAAATCCAGCTGAGTTGTTCCGATCCAGTCTTCACGATTCGATGATACAATCTCACCTTTTTCATTCATAATGACCACATCATTGCCACGACTTGTAAAGCTGCTGTAAAATTGCCGGAATAGGTCTTCTCTCATCGTGACATAGAGCGTACCGTATATCCGGCTGCGTGTTCGGTCCGTCAACGCCTTCGTCGCAGAGATCATCTGCTGACTCCCGAGCGTCGCCTCGTTTTGGTAAACATCAAAGATAAGACGACTCGGCGTCTCAGCTGCTTCCATCGTAATTGGCTCCTGCTTCAATTCATCCACGGACAACTGAAGGTGAGCACGATTCGTGGAATAGCTCCGTCCATTAATCCCGATAATTGTTATCCCTACTTCGTAGGATTCTGTGATGGATTGAATTCGATCCATCGTTTCCCTCATATTATAGAAGGATTTGGCCATCGTGAGGGAATCGGCATCTCCTTCGGACAGGAATCCTCGGATCGATCCACTCTGCGTCACATTATTCGATACGGCAGCAATGGCCTCATTAAAGGATTCAAAATTTGTTTTGATCTGATTAAGCACCTTGGAGTTTGTGATACTGAACGTCTCAGTAAACAGATTGGTTGACATGTGAATGGTCGTCCATAAAATGAGTACAGCAACGAGGACAATACTGACCACCATAACCAGAAACAACTTGGGAAACAATCCGAGACGAGATAATTGGTTCATCCATTTCTTCATGATCTTATCCTTCTGACTTTATGCCCAGAATTTGCGCCGGTATCGGCTTGGTGATAATCCGGTGAATTTTTTGAACACTTTGCAAAAGTAACTATGATCGGAATAGCCTACCATACTGCTAATCTCAGAGATCGTTACATCATCGGATCGGAGCAGTTCCTCGGCTTTTTCAATCCGAATTTTATTCAAGTATTCATTAAATCCTTCTTTTTTGTGCGATGAGAAATAACTGGATAAATACGATGGATTAAAATGAAAATGCTTGGCTACTTCAGCAAGCCCGAGCGGCTGATCAAAGTGCTCATGCATGTAATCCAGCAGCATCTTCATGTTGGGATCACTTCGTTTTCCACCCGCACCAACGGTGCACTCCTGAACTTCGGTCATGAATTGGTCAAGCACAGTCATAACTTCGTCCAGACTCGAAGCCCCGTCCACATTTTTAAAATACGTATATTTGCTCTCTTCCAGCCCGGCAGATTGGACATCCATATCCGCGAGGGTAATGGTCACGTTAAAGATCAAGTTACCGAGAAATGATTTGATCTCAAACACATCGGCAATATAATCCCGTCCAAGTGTTGCCGCATGATCCTGTAAATAGTCCCTTGCCGCTTCGACCCTGTTACGCTTCACATGCTGCAAAAACATATTCACATTAAACTGGTAACCTGCGGGATGCATTGGAGGCAGTTCGCCATACACCAGGATTGGTCGATCCTTATAATAGAAGCGATATTCAATCAGCTTAACCAGGCGTTCCCGGTAAACAACACCCATCTGTTCAAATGAAGTAAAGCTTTCACTAAGCACCCAACCAGGACTGCCTTCTCCTGCTGCATTTTCACTGGCCAACTGTCTGATCCGTTCAAGCATCCATTGATCTCTCGCAGGATCGACATTAAGAAGCATCACAGGTAATGTACCCTCTGCGGGAACCATTGCACATTCTACTTCAGGCAGATCACTGCGGAGCTTGGATTCAATCTGTTCCTGATCCATCTTCAGTGGATTCCCTCCAGCACCCACGGGTTTATACACCAGCAAGCGAAAGGATTCATACGGAAAGGTATCTCGAATCATCGGCATTTCGCTATCTTCATCCAGTGTAAATCCGGACAGCATCTTCTCCATCAGTTGCCCAAGCCTCCAGCCATCGTGCGAAGGTTCGAACTGTAGCTCGGGAATTTTACCCGCTGTGCGTTGAAGGACTTGCAATAATTCATTCGTATCCAGCTTGGGTTTCAGTATATAATCGGCTGCCCCGTGCTGAAGCGTTGAACGTACATACTCGAATTCACTGAAGCTGCTAAGTACAATAACTTCAATCTGCGGATTACTGGCTTTTAGTGTACGGACAAACGTTTCGCCATCCATGACAGGCATGACAATGTCGGTAATCACAATATCCGGTTTTAACAGATTCACTTGCTGTAATCCTTCTTCACCGTTGGAAGCTTCTCCCACAATGATAAATCCTTCCGCTTCCCAGTTCATATGGTGCTTTATGCCCTGCCTTACCAGAAACTCATCGTCAACAATCAGCACCTTGCACAACCGGTTCATGATCGCGACCCCCTTGTCTAATCTTTCCTCTATATCTGTACAGGCTATACCAACTATTATATATCGGTTATAAACACTTTCCAGTGTTAGCGGTTACATTAATTTAAAATTGATTGTACATCTTTTTATATCCTAAAACGATCCTTTAAGCAATGGTAACTATCTATATTTTACACTATATTTCGACAAAATAAGAAGCCCCGACTCGCCATTCGATCATTTGGCGAATCAGGACCCCTATTTCAATCCTTTATTTCGTTAAATCACTCACTTATGGTTCAATTCCCCATTGGAGACTTCCCGCGACATAACCGGTAACTTTGGTCCAGTCCGCATAGGAAGTCTGACTACCTGCAAAAGAATAATCATCCGTTTGCGTATAGTTGGTCCAATTGTTCTTGGAGATGCGAGTGTGGATTTCCGTGCTTTGTCCCGCATTCAGAGTTCCAGCGGAAGCTGAGAATCCAATCTCAAGCACGTGGTCAGCACCAGTCCGAACTGGATTGAGCGCACTGAACGTGCCTGTTACATTCGAACTGCCAGCTGTTGCCCAGTCAGCGAAGAAGTTCTGAGGCTGTTCACCGTTTATCGTGTAGTAGTATCTGATCTTTACATCAGACAGATTCAAGGCTGTAGTACCTGTGTTTGTCAGTTTGAATTTGGGACTAATCGAGCTGCCCGTCGCTGAAGTGTTGCTGTTAAACATCTCAATGCGTATGGTTCCAACAGGTGCAGCTGTCGTGTCTTTAATGAGCAGATTCAAGGTCGCAGGAGCGCCTGCGCTGAATTGAAAGGTTAGCGTCGCTGTGCCATTTGGCAGTGAAGCCAGGTAGTTTTTACTTAATACAACCTCATTGCCTGTCAACGTGTAATCTGTACCTGAATCCAGCGTTGCATTCCCGTTGCGAATGGATGTAAGTGTATTGCCGTTAAGTGTTAACGTGACTGGAATATTCACCTGATTGCCTGCTTTGCGATCAAATTCGGCTGTAACCGGTGTAATCGCAGAGTTGGTCACTGGAGTACCCCCGCCGTCTCCTCCGCCATTGTTACCTCCAACACGGTCAGCATACAAAATTCCCCGGCCATTGGTTCCGAGATATACTCTTCCATACAAACGAGGATCACCCGTAATTGTAGTTACACGAGCATACTGATGCTGATCATCGTTGATACGAACCCAATTGGCACCACCGTCATCGGAGCGAAAGAATCCACGTGTTCCATCGATCTGTGCAACCGTGTATAACGCCACAACGCTCTGACCAGGAGCCGCTTTACCAAATCCGATACTGTCTGCTTCCTCTACATTGGCAAGCTTTGTGAATGTCGCTCCTGAATCCGTGGAATGCCATAATCCGTAAGGACCTTCGTCCTCACTACCACCAGCAAACCAGAGTTCCCCTTCAACACCTGGAACGGCATCCAGATCAGAATTTCCTTCCATCGGAAGTCCGGTCGCAGGTGATGCCGTGAAGGAAGCACCACCATTCACACTCACATAGATTTTACCCGCTGCAAATCCATAGAATTTGTTTGGATTGACACGATCCGAAATCACTTTTGCCTGTGCAGGTATGCCCGTACTTGCCGTCCATGAATTGCCGCCAGTCGAATAATGTACACCTTTATCTGATGTGCTCCATACGAGTCGGTTACCATTCGCAGAGATGGCTACGGTACCCCCTCCAGTTGTGCCAGCAGGTTCTGCATTGGCCTTATACCACGTAGTGCCTCCGTCACTGGACAAACCAATGGATTTTGCATTTGGATCAGCAGCATAATCTGCTTTACCTACGCGAACCATCGTATTTGGACTCAACTCTGCAAAATCCAGACTTTCTGTGGAAGAATAGTTCGGGCTCGTAAATATGGTCGCTGGCGCCTGATCCAGATTGTTATGACGGAATCCCGAGACATCTCCCACTCCGCTTATCAAATGTGCACCACTTGGCGGGCTGATCAGATCCAGTACGGCAATCTCCTCAACCCCTTTTGCCATCACTGAAATATTGATTTTCTTATCATCATCCCAGTCTGTCAGGTTCTTCGTTCCATAGATCGTAGCACCCGTTCCATACATCATGCGATCGGAATCAAACGGATCAATCTCCAGATCACCGATCATCCAGCCCAGTTTTGGGGTTGTTTCGGGTGGGGCAGGATTGGTGCCAAATGTGAGCCATGGCGCTGCCGAAATATCCTGTGTATAACGTAACTTGCGGTTCGGATATCCTTCAAATTCCCATATGCGTGTCCACGTCGCTCCGCCATCTGTACTGCGGAACAAGGTGGCATCCGGCCACCAGGAATTCAATGTCGCAACCATCAATGTACCGGGATTCTGTGCATCAACAGCCAATCCGCCATATCCAAAATAATTATCCGTGCTGCTGCTTGGAACAGGGCTGATGTTGGTCCAGACACCTGTCGACGTATTCAGTTTCCACACATCACCTTTTTCCCCATCATAGGGTCCAACACCATCGCTGTACGTAATATAGAGGCTTCCGTCTGAATCGAGCACACCATGATGCGGGATATAACCTGTAGGTTGACCAGCAACAGCTGACCAAGTCAGGCCACCATTTGTGCTGCGATATACACTTTGATCTTTATCCGCAACACCCACATAGATTGTCTGGGTTGCCTGCCCTGCCGAACCTGTTGTTTTGTCAAACGTAACCCATGCCAGACCTACGATGTCACTGGTATACTCATTCGAAGGATCTTGCACATAATTTCCCGGGTTCGGGAAACTTGTGACTTCGTTCCAGGTCACACCGTAATCGGTACTTTTCCATAACCCATGACCACTTCGTGCACCGAAATACAGAATACTGTTATCATTCGGGTCCACGGTCAGGCGTTCTCCCATTGAACGTCCCGGCATGTTGCCGCCCACTTTGAACGGAAGTGTTGTGGTCTGCCATGTATCTCCCCGGTCCGTAGAGCGCAAGATGGAACCATTATTTTGGTCCCACGAATTCGTATACGTCCCAACGGCCATATACACCCGATCGGGATCAACCGGGTCCGTAGCCAGTGCGTCCACACCATTCTTGTTCCAGTCATCCCAGCCGACAAAATCCGTTAGAGGTATCCAACTCTCGTTGGCCGCATTCCAGCGATAGGCTCCCCCGATATCCGTACGGGCATAGATCAGATCCTTTTCCGACTCGTTGAAAATAATGCCCGGCACAAATCCGCCACCTGCACCAGTCACTACATTTTTCCACTCATAGGCTTCACTTGGTGCCGCCGCTGTCGTTCCAGCAAGTCCTCCCAGCGAAGCGGTTACTACGGCAACCGTCAGGCTCATCATTCGCAATTTCCCCATAAACGTTCTCATATCAACTTATCCTCCTCTTCTACTTCGTTACTGCATTTCGGTCTATCCCCGCTGTCTCATCGTGCTGATGATGGCGTGCCAGACGAATCAATGCATCTCTTGTTACAAGAAGCCTCACCTCCTTCCAATCATTTGTTAAGCGCTTACATAATTGTTCTTGATTCGCGGTTATCTGGATAATACTTTCAATAAATAACATTCGCTGGCAACCCCCAAACCCCTCTGTCGAAATTCCGTTTTTTGTAAAATATTTTCAGTGTTCAAAATCGTTTAAACAACAAAAAAAGATGCTGTTAGAACAGCATCTTTCGACATTTTATATATGAATAAAAAATGGAATCGTTTCTTACCTGGCAAACCAGATAAAGGTTAACTACATGATTGGCACCTGTTTATTGCTGGCTACCATAGGGATGAGTCTCCTGGCCTTTAACTCCCGGTTTGATGACAAAAAGTGAGCCCGCATCCGGTGTCTCTTTCAGACGTTCTTCCTTAATCCCAATGCGTGCTGTTGTAATGTATAACTCTTCGAGATCCGGTCCACCAAAACAGCAGGATGTTACCTGATCTGCTGGCACCTCGATCTGTTGCAACAGTTCTGATGTATGCGGGTTCCAGCGAGTGACTCTTCCTCCGCCCCAGTGCGCAACCCACAGCATGCCCTCAGCATCAACCGTCATCCCATCCGGAAAACCAAATTCCTCCGGTATGTGAATGACACTTGTCCGATTTTGTATCGTACCTGCCGTCAGATCAAAATCAAACCGGTCAATAGAACGTGTCGGGGTATCAATGTAATACATGGTCTGCCGATCCGGACTCCAGCCCAAGCCGTTGGATGTAGATACACCTTGTACCATTGTGCGAACGGGGTGTCCTTGCTCCAAACAATACAGTGATCCGGCTTTGCTCTCATTATTCATGCTCATCGTACCTGCCCAGAAGCGGCCCTGCGCATCACACTTGCCATCATTAAAACGATTGGTATCCTTATCTTGTTCGGGGTCCTCAATGGCATGACGCGCACCCGTAAGCAAGTTATAAGTGTAGAATCCACTGCGTAAAGCAACCAAAACTTCGTCACCACGATAGGGAACAACAGCACCGACATGTTCACCGACATCATAAGCCTGATCCTGCCCTGTAGCCGGATCATACACATGCACCTTAAAACTTTCAATATCTACCCACAATAATCGATTGTTCTCCGCATCCCAGCTTGGACCTTCCCCCAGTAATGCCGGGGTTTGTACTGCTACAGTTACGTCGCTCATGCCATCACGTCCTTATTCAGATTTGACGCCGCCTGACCAATCGAATCCGATGGCATCCAAGAATGCTTTGGACAGTACCATATGGCCCGTTGCATCCGGATGTACCCGGTCATAAGTCAGCACAGACGTATAGAAATGATCCCAAAATGGAGCAAATGCGGCCTGTGTATCCACATACACTGCATCATACTCACTGGCTACCCTGCGTACCGCTTCTCCGTAGATATCCATCGTTGCCCGCATCGGGTCTTCCGGATTGGCCTCAAGATAATAAGGAGTCATCAGTACCAGACCTTTCAGGTTGGGACTAACCGAAGCCACCAGTTCACGCAATGTCGATTCGTATTCTTCAAGAAACACATGTGATTCTGTTGACAATGGGTTGTCGAACTGACGCCATACATCGTTAATGCCGATCATGATCGTCAACCAGTCCGGTTTAAGGTCCAGCACATCACGATCCCAGCGCTGTTTCAGATCACGAATCGTATTTCCACCATTACCCACATTCTGAACACGCAACATCAATTCCGGGTAGATGGAGCGCAAGAGCGCATAGACTTGCGCTACGTAACCATGGCCCAGACCTGAACTGCCTTCGCCTACAGGATGCTGCCGACCACAATCCGTAATCGAATCGCCGATAAACAGAAGCTTGTCATTTTTCTGCAATTTCATCTTCATTTTCTCCTTCGCTCTAAAGCGCTAATATAAGAATAATTGATTAGTCAGGACCGTTAACTTGTTATCATTCAGTGATTACCAGCCTTGATTCTTGAGCCATGTGAGACACAGATCCGACCATACCCGAATCGCATGGTTGTCCTCAGCCAATCCAAGACCATGTGAACCTTTCTCAAAAACGTGCAAATCATAGGGAATGCCATGCTCGCCCAATGCAAGTGCGTAACGCAAGCTATTCTCTACAGGCACTGCCTGGTCAGCGCTGGTGTGCCAGATGAACGCTTCAGGAGCATCCGCTCTCACCTGCTGCTCCGCGCTAAAAGCCTTAATCTGCTCGGCAGTCGCGTCAGATCCAAGCAAATTCTCACGGGAACCGGCATGTCCATAGGACTCCATCGTAATGACCGGATAACAGAGAATGACTCGGTCCGGGCGTGAACTTTGACGTTCAATCGGATCCTCATGATCCGGTTGTCCCTCGTCATACAGCGTTCCCAGTGTTGCAGTAAGATGTCCGCCTGCGGAGAAACCAAGTACTGCAATCTTGGCAGGGTTGATGCCATACCGCTCAGCATGAGCACGAACATAACGTATGGCACGCTGACCATCTGTTATCGGTGCAGGATGCTGGTGAGGCGCCACCCGATATTTCAGGACAAACGCACTAATGCCTGCACGGTTCAACAATTCGGCTATTGGAGCACCTTCGTGATCAGCCAAAAATCCATAGCCGCCTCCTGGACACACAATGACAGCGCTCTCGGAACCGGGCTGAATAAATGGAATCAAATGTGGCATTTCGTCTTCATGGCCCTGGGCTGCATAAGGTGCAGCATGATCCCATAAAGGTATCGTTGTTGTCATCTTCATTCATCCTCTCCAAGTAGAACGGAACCATGGGTCCGTTTAAACGTTTTCGAATCTCAGGAATCGATACCATCATAACGGTAATGCCCCTAAGGCATCAATACCTTCCTGGCATCACTTTTTGTTCATTTGGGTACATGTTAGTACAAATTACGAAACTGTTCAGGGGTGACCCCCTCAATCCGGCGAAAGGTAGCAACAAAATGGCTTGAATCCCGAAAGCCAACCCGAATTGCCGTTTCCCTAATCGTGGGTCTATGGTCTGCGGTCATGATTTCCTTGGCTTTGCGAATACGCAGCAGAATGAAATAACTATAGGCCGTCATGCCAAAGGACTGCTTGAACAAGGTGTTCAAATGTCTGGATGAGATCCCCGTTACGACAGCCATATGTTCGAGCCCAATTTCGGGATTCGCATATTGCTGTTCCATGAATGCAATGAGCGGAGCGAGTCTCTCCACGGCATGTGAGATCGAAGACCGATTGCCTGTCATGCCATGTTTTTTGAGCAAAATCAGAAATCGGTATATATCCGCTGACGCTTCGAGTCCTGACAAATCCTGATCACTGCTTATCGAATCCAGCACTTCCTGGCCGTAATCGTTGAACGGGCTGCACTGCTCCCACTGATAGAACGCCGCTTCACCCAGACTAAGTGACTCCAATATTGCCGGACACTGGGAACCGCCAAATGTAATGTAAAGTGTCTCCCACTCTCCTTGGGCGCGCACATATTCATGCGGTTCATTCGGCGGTAACAAAATACCTGATGCTTCCCCTAGAACGACCGTGGACCCGGCAAACTTGAATTCTCCGGCTCCCTTTACTGTCTGAAGCCAATGGTAACATGGATACCCCACAGGTCTGGACACCTTCTCCTGATTGCCATTATAACCTAGGCTCTCAATATAAAGGGGCAGCGGCTGATCACGTGATGTCATGAAATATCGTTGATGTCGGGGTGAGATAAACATGGGATGCCTCCTTGGGTATAAGCTGAAATAAACTTCCGTATTCTTATATCAGTCATTACTTTTATTATATTTTAAAAGTCATATGTATCATATAGTATAGGATTATTCTTATACAAGAGGTGAACACATTGATTAGCAGCAAACTACCCAAAATGTTCTACGGCGGCGATTATAACCCGGAACAGTGGGACCACGAAACCCACATTGAAGACCTGCGCATGTTCCAATTGGCAGGGATTGATATTGCCACAATTAACGTATTTTCATGGGCACTAATTCAGCCTGATGAAGTTACTTACCGTTTTGAAGAACTCGACCAACTCATTAATCGTTTATATGAAAATGGTGTCTATATATGCCTTGCAACAAGCACTGCTGCCCATCCGGCTTGGATGGCAAAGAAATATCCAGACGTGCTTCGTGTAGATGCCGATGGACGCAAACGCAAATTCGGTGGGCGCCATAATTCCTGTCCCAACAGCCCGACCTATCGCAAATATTCCGAGAAGATTGCAGATAAACTGGCTGAACGATACAAGGATCACCCCGCTGTTCTCGTATGGCACATCTCCAATGAATATGGCGGTGAGTGTTACTGTGAGAACTGTGAGAAAGCATTCCGCGTATATCTGAAAGAACGCTATCAGACTCTGGAACAGGTCAACAAAGCATGGAACACAAATTTCTGGGGGCATACCTTCTACGATTGGGACGAGATTGTACTGCCGAGCAACCTGAGTGAACATTGGGGTAACAACAATTCAACGTTCCAAGGAATCTCGCTGGACTACTCCCGCTTCAACTCAGACAGCATGCTGGACTGTTATCGGTTTGAGTACGATGCGATCAAAAAACACATTCCGGACTCCGTTGTGACTACCAATCTGATGGGATTTTTCAAGCAATTGGATTATTTCAAATGGGCAAAATATTTGGATATTGTATCCTGGGACAGCTATCCCGGTCTCGCAACACCCGTCAGCTTCACGGCAATGGCTCATGACCTTATGCGCGGACTGAAAGATGGTCAACCGTTCATGCTTATGGAGCAAACACCAAGTCAGCAGAACTGGCAGCCATATAACTCACTGAAACGTCCAGGTGTCATGCGTCTGTGGAGTTATCAATCTGTTGCGCACGGGGCCGATACCATTATGTTCTTCCAGCTTCGCCGCTCCATTGGTGCCTGTGAGAAGTATCATGGTGCAGTTATTGAGCATGCTGGACACGAGAATACACGTGTATTCCGCGAAGTCGCTGAGCTGGGCAAGGAATTGCAGATCCTTGGAGATACCACACTGGATGCATCTGTTGAATCCAAAGTAGCGATTGTGTTCGACTGGGATAACTGGTGGGCCATCGAAAAATCAAGCGGACCTACGGTTGCCCTGAACTATGTGGATCAGATCCATAAATACTACGCAGCCTTCTTCCGTCGCAACATACAGGTAGATATCGTCAGTGTGGATACGGATATTAGCAAATACGACATCGTTCTCGCGCCTGTCCTTTACATGGTTAAACCAGGGTTTGCCGCCAAACTGGAGAAGTATGTTGAAGCAGGCGGAACATTCCTGACAACCTTCTTCAGCGGCATTGTCAACGAGAACGATCTCGTGACTACAGGTGGATATCCGGGAGAGTTACGTAAGCTGCTCGGAATCTGGGTGGAAGAAATTGATGCCCTGCTGCCTGAGCAAAAGAACAGCATAGTCCTCAAAGAAGCCTACGGAGATCTTGAAGGAGAGTATGGCTGCGGCATGTTGTGTGACCTGCTGCACAGTGAAGGAGCCGAAGTCATCGCGGAGTATGGAGACGACTTTTATAAAGGCATGCCTGTTGTGACACGTAATACCTTTGGTCAAGGTGACGCCTGGTACGTTGCATCCGACCCGGATGAGCGCTTCCTGGATGGTTTGCTGGGACAGCTTGCAGCAGCCAAGAACGTAGAGTCCTTGCTCGAGACACCAGAAGGTGTTGAAGTAAGCGCACGAACCAAAGACGGCAAACCCTACCTGTTTGTCATGAACCATAACGCAACCACGCAATCCTATGATCTGGGAACAGCTAAGGCACATGATCTGCTCACCAATCGTGAGCTTTCGGGAAGTGTTGAGATTGAAGCCCGTGGGGTGCAATTGCTCGAAATGAAATAAGGGATTTCGCTTAATTGGAATCATTCGGAATGAAACAATGTGATGGAAATACCCGTGATACAAAGTGTCACATATTCATTCCTTTTATACTTGTTATTGTCTTCAGCGAGCATATTGGTATAGATTTCAGACCTTTATCGTCTTCTGTAAGCCAAAAGCTGCTACTTCCCGTATCCGTTTACACCGGATGCGGGTTTTTGGCATGATCTGTGGTCTTTTTGATAGAAGGAAATATCAGTATGCAAAGCGAATTGGACGAGAAACACATTTTAACAAAGCCTGCCGGAACATGCTTGTGAATCCTGATGCTGATCCATTATAAAATAATGAACAGTTGAAATATTGGTGACACTCATGATGTCACTTATTCGTTGTTACAATAGAAATATTACTACGACATCACTTTCCGGCGGCGCAGATCGAAACGGAGTGGCTGACATGAACAGAACAAATCGGCTTGCTGCCATCGTAATGGCATTACAGCATGGTCACGAAACGGCACACTCATTAGGCGAGAAATTTGAGGTTTCCCGTCGCACGATTCTTCGGGATATTCAGTCCCTCTCCGAGATGAATGTGCCCATTATTGCCATTTCCGGTCCGGGAGGCGGTTTCAGACTTATGGAGGGTTACGTATTACCCCCATTACAGCTGGACCCGGTAGAAGCAGCGACGCTCATATTCGCTCTTGAAGGTCTAAGTCGCTACGCGGATACACCCTTTCATGAGAAACGCTGGACCCTGATGAACAAAGTTAAGGCCATCATTCCGGATGATATCATGTCGCGAATTGATCCCATGCTCAAACAGCTGCATCATCATATTCCAGACCGCAATTACATTCTTCCTCATCTGGACGCACTGCTGGCATGCATACCCGAACACGGGTGGCTTAGTGTGTTATATCGCTCCGCAACACGTCAGCGGTGGTTGCATATCTGTCCCTCACGGGTATATGCTTCCTCCGGCTTCTGGTACTGTGAAGCATATTCGATCGAACATGGTGAACAACGTCTGTTCCGGGTTGACCGAATTATCGAAGTCAAGGCGATCGAACCACAGGATGCACTGGTGTTTCACGAACAGGCGGAGCAACAGCAGAGCAAGCCGATCCCTCCAGAACAGCCGCCAACACTAGTTAAGGCACAACTGAGTTACCGGGGAATGATTGAAGCTGAACAGGACGAGCATATTGGTGAAAAGATGATTGAAATTGCCCCGGACCTCTGGGAATTATCATTCCTTTGTCCACCAGGGGAATGGGACTGGGCCGTACGATTCTTTTACCGATTGGGACGTGAAGCTGAAGTGATTGAACCCCTCCAACTTCGCAGTGAGATTCGTCAGCATGCCGAGGAAGTGAGCCGGAGATACCTTGCTTCAACCAAGTCGTAGCTTGACTAAACACAAAAGGAGCCTACTGATATCATGACTTATGAAGCCGTTATAACGTACGAACAAGCAGTACAGCGTATCCAGTCTATAGGGCTGCTGCCTCTGGCACCACTATTTGCCGATTATCCTTCGCTGTCATCGCTAACCCCCAAAGAACATTGGCACAAGGATGATGAACTCGATCCCTGGTTATGGCGTTCACGCCTGGCTGAAGAGGGCATTGCTGCATATGGAAAATTTGTTAAAAAGAAAGCGCTTCTTGTCTCATCTGAGTACTTCCCTTGGGTACACCGACTGCTTGCCGACTCCAAAACCATCAAGGAACAGTATGAAGCGGGTCTGCTCTCCCGTGAAGCGTTCAAACTCCATGCCTTAGTTGCAGAACAGGAAGGCATCGATGGACGTGCCTTGCGATCACAAGCTGATTTCGGGGCAAAAGAGGACAAAAAAACATTTGACCGTGGACTTCTGGACCTTCAGGGCTGTGCAGCCATTGTGATCAGTGGAACCAAAGAAAAAGAGGGACTCGCCGAAGGCAAAGTCGCATGGAACAGCTCCGCATATGAGACCGCAGATCACTGGATGCAGCGTCATGGCATTAAGCCATTCGAAGGCAGCGTAGAAGAGGCGCGTGAACTGTTGGCTGCGCAACTACAGCAACATGCTTCACCCGCCGCATTATCAAGCATCTTCAAAGCACTTGGCATCCGTGCAATCTAAATAAAGCCAATCCCGGTTGTAGTGCAAATTTCAACCGGAATTGGCTGTGGTTCACCCTATAATGCATCGTAGACGATAAACAACATCCAGCCAGAATGAATTTAGAGAATCACGCCATCCTTGAATATGGCAATCTCCCGGAATCCATGCTGCTCACTGAGTGTATGTGACCGTCCTGAAGCAATGTCAATCAGCTGGCCGAACAGCTGTACTTTGACCTCATCCATCGTCTGCCCCTCCAACAACTGGCCTGCGTTGAAGTCAATCCAGTGTTTTTTGCGATTAGCCAGATCGGATTGGGTCGCAATCTTGACGGTAGGTACCGGACCTCCGAAGGGAGTCCCCCGCCCTGTTGTGAAGAGCACAATATGTGCACCCGCTGCAGACAGTGCCGTTACAGATACCAGGTCATTCCCCGGTGCTTCTACAATGTTCAGACCGGTTTGAGTTACACGTTTGCCATAGCGTAGAACGTCAACTACGGAAGAACGTCCTCCCTTTTGCGTACATCCAAGTGACTTTTCCTCCAGCGTTGTGATGCCACCAGCCTTATTACCAGGGGAAGGATTCTCATAGATGTTCTGGCCATGGTTCACAAAATATTGCTTGAAGCCGTTCACGAGGTCCACCAAATCATGAAATACCTGCTCATTGGCAGCCCGGTTCATTAAGATTGTCTCCGCACCAAACATCTCCGGAACTTCCGTCAGAATAGCCGTACCCCCGGCAGCAACCAGCATATCAGCAACTGCACCGACCAGCGGATTGGCTGTAATGCCAGATAAACCATCGGAACCGCCACACTTCAAACCAATTTTGAGTTTGCTGAGCGGAAGCGGCTGCCGTTGTTCATGTTCAGCGATCTCCACAAGTTCTTCCATCAGTCGAAGCCCTTCCTCAAGCTCGTCATCCGTTTCCTGTGCTTTGAGAAACCGTACTTTTCCGCGGTATTCCGGAGCAATACACTCACGGAATTCATCGACCTGATTGTTCTCACAGCCCAGACCGATGACAAGCACACCTCCTGCGTTCGGATGCTCCACCAAGGAGGCCAGCAACTGTTGTGTATACTTCAGATCATCGCCAAGCTGTGAACACCCGAATGGATGTGGAAAGTGAAATACACCATCTACCCGGCTTCCAAATTGGGACTGACCCATACGTGCCAATGCTTCACACACTTTATTGATACATCCAACCGTATTCACAATCCAGATCTCATTACGGATACCTGCTTCACCATTGGGACGTAAATATCCATCGAATGAGCGCAGATGTTCCGGTGGAATGTCCGTCTGAACCTGGGCCCCCGGTTGGTATTCATATTCAAGCAATCCGTGCAGCCCCGTCTTCAGGTTGTGACTATGAATCCAGCTTCCCTGCTCAATCTGCTCTTGGGCAATCCCGATGGAGAAACCATACTTCATCACATCATCACCTGGGGCCAGCGTATGCACAGCAATCTTATGCCCCTTCGGCACGTCATCGAGCAGTGTAAAGGAAACACCGTCTGACAGGGTAATGCATTCTCCTTTGGCATAATCCCGAAGCGCTATAATAACATCATCCTGCGGTTGAATGGCAATCCAGTCATTGATTGTACTTGTTGTGTTCATTTCCCTTCACCTTCCAACAATCCGATTTCACGAACAAGTGCTGCACGCAGCCCTTCTCTTGCATCCAGATTTTCGCCCCAGATCAGGGTATCCGACAACACAGCCGCTACCCGGTTATCCAGTTGCTTCTGATTCCTGTTAAGCGTGTCATAACCTTCCCAGTGTGCAGCCAAAGCAGCCAGGACATCCGGGTCATCCCGCAACAGAATGTCGTCCCCATTCAGTCGTTGTGCCTTGTAACCTTCTGGCGTATTTACCGGACGGTAGAGACACAATAATCCAGCAAACCCTTGAATTAAACGTTCTGGCCAACTTCCCTGATTTTGCTCATAAGACAAAAGTGTCGGCAGCACACGAACCTTGAATTTCCTGATCGTATTCAAAGCAATATCTTGCAATTTGTGATTAATATACGGGTTAATGAACCGTTCGAATACTTCTTCTGCATACTGGTCCAGCTGATGATCGGGCATATCCAGAGCAGGGACGATCTCCTGATGCACAGCTTCCCTGATCCATGAGTCAAAATACGGATCTTCCATCGTTTCTCTCACATGCTGCTTGCCTTGCAGAATGCCGAGGGATGACATTAAGGTATGCGCCCCATTCAAAATACGAACCTTGCGTACCTGAAAAGGCTTCAGATCTTTCACCCAATGTACATTGAGACCTGCCTGCTTGAGAGGAAGTTTTTTGTCCAATGATTCATCACCCTGAATGGCCCAGAAATGATATGGCTCTGCCGTATTAATCAACTGGTCCTCATAACCCCAACGATTCGTCAGGGAATCGGCTTCCTCCTGGGTCGGCGCACCTGTGACAATTCGGTCTACCAGATTGTTCAAGAAGTGATTATGGTTCTCGATCCATGAACGGAAGCCATCCGAATACCCATAATCCTCACTATGACGGAGGACACAACTGCGCAGCACATCCCCATTGCCTTCAAGCAGCTCACATGGCAGATGAATCAAACCTCTGGATGGATCACCATCAAATTTCAAATATCGCTGATGCAGAAAAACCGTTAATTTCCCCGGAAATGATTGTACGGGTTCACCCTCGATATAGTCCGCATACGTATATTTCAATCCTGATTCGGTTGTATTGGAAATAACGAACTCAAGTGATGGCAGTTCCGCCAAGTTCAGAAAGGCATCCCATTCCTCATACGGATTGATACACTGTGAGAAAATGGAGATCAACTCTGTCCGCTCAACCGGCTTTCCTTGAGACAGCCCTCGCGTAATCATCGTGTATAACCCGTCCTGATCACGAATCTGCTCCAGCTTGGCCTTGCCTCCCGGTCGTGGTTGCGTAACAGCTACACTTCCATGGAATTTGCCTTGTCTGGCACTCTCATGAAGCATCCAGTCTGCAAATCCCCGCAAGAAATTACCTTCTCCAATCTGCAAAACCTTCACGGGACGCTCCATAATCTCCTTGCACTTGCGCTGACCATCGCTCCCCAGTAAATTCAGCTTCAACCTTGGCCGTTTTGTGCTTGCCGACATGGACACTCACCTCATCGATTATTTGTACTGTCGGAATGCAGCTCATAGGCTCTGCATCCTTTTATTGTAAACGCTTTAAATTCATTGTATCATCAATAAAAGGAAATTAAATTGCTTTTATTGCGGTAAATATACTCTCTAATGACCAGGCTTAACAACTCGTTGAAGACGATCGTCTGGAAAGGAGTCTCTATGGAACGTTCACCTGTTCGTACGACTATTCAGGCAGAATCCGGTATTCCGTTCCGCCTGGTGTACAGCGACACCAAATCCCCTCAGAACGAATTGCCAGATCACCTTCACGACTGGCATGAAATTATCTATGTATATCGAGGACAGGGAAGCATCTTTATTGATACTGGACTTGAGAATATGCAAGAAGGAGATCTGTTCATCATTCCTGGCAGCACGGTTCATAGAGCCTTGCCGGATGCAGCCAATCCTGTCACATCTTCCGCATTGTTCTTCAGCCCGGGATTGCTGGCATCCACCGCCGGAGGTGCTGCTTCTTCTTTGCTAAGCCTGTTTGAACGTTGTCGTAAACAACGCGTGTATAAGAGGCATCTGAACACAGAGGAGCAATCACAGGTGGCCGCCCTTATTGATGATATTCAGACCGAATTCCAGCTCGATCATCATCTAAGCGCACATGCAGCCCTGTTAAGGCTGCAACTGTTGCTTATTTTTCTGGAACGTCTGGAAGCTGCAGGACCTGCGAATCCGGGTAAATCCGCTCCGGGTCCCTCATGGCTCTCTTCTACGATCTCTCATATTGACGATAACCTTCGGAATGGCCTGTCCCTCCCTGAACTGGCACAGTACGCCTCTGTATCCCCTGCCCATTTCAGTCGTGCATTTAAACGATACACGGGTATGACTCTAACGGATTATGCATTAGCGCGAAGGGTCATTATGGCGAAAGAGCATCTGGTACAAGGTGATGAGACGATGGCAGCCGTTGCCGATGCTTGCGGGTTCGACAGCCTGCCCCACTTTTACCGTCAATTCAAAAAATTAACCGGCACAACGCCCGCAGCTTATCGCAGAACCATGAACAGTTCTCGTTAAAATAGAACCAGACTGGACGTAGGTTCCTGGGTCTAATCATATATATCCACATATTCTTCCATATGGAAGATGTGGTATGATAATCTGGATTATTACTTGTCGGAAACATTTCATTCCGTTGTCAGAGGAGCTTAGCATTCCATGTTAAACGAATTGAATCGCAGGAATATTGGCATCTTCGCCCATGTGGATGCGGGGAAAACAACCACAACCGAGCATATGTTATTTGAGAGTGGTGTCGTCCGCAGTCCGGGACGTGTAGATGACGGAACAACAGCCACAGACTCCCTGGACATTGAGAAAGAACGTGGCATATCCGTTCAAGCGGCCATGACCTCTCTGATCTGGAAGAACACCATCATTGACCTCATTGATACACCTGGTCACATTGATTTTAGCTCCGAAGTAGAGCAAACGCTACGGGTAATGGATGGCGCTATTCTCATTCTGTCGGCAGTAGAAGGAATTCAGTCCCAGAGTGAAGCCATCTGGCATGCCCTTCGTTCACTTCGCATCCCAACCATAATCTATATTAATAAAATGGATCGGATTGGCGCATCTGCCCCAGCGGTAATGGAGCAGATTCGTTCCACCCTGTCCCCTTTCGCATGCGAAATCCAAACATGCCATATCCATGAAGATTCATTTCATGGCATCGACTCCCTCTGGAACCCGAATCAAGATTCTCTGTCAGATGGCACACCTTCCATTCCAGGTCTGGTCGAGATACTTGCCGAGCTGGACGAAGAGGTCATGGAAGCCTACATTCAGGAGACTCCGTTATCGCAAAAGGATCTGAATGAAGCATTCCTGCGGTATGTGCATCAGGGTAAGATGTTCCCTGTGTGTTATGGCGCTTCCGGCAAAGGAATTGGCGTCACGGCATTGCTGGACGCGGTCCTTGCATTTCTGCCTGCACCTGCACAACCAGTGGACTCTCCCGTATCCGGTGTTGTGTTCAAAATTGAACGTGATCGCACGATGGGACGCACGGCTTACGTCCGTATGTATGGTGGCAGCTTACACAATCGGGATACCATCCATAATTCGACGCGGGAGCTTGAAGAGAAAGTGACGCAGATTCGCCGCATGGATGGAAGGAAATGGGCGGATACCGGTGCCGTTCACGCGGGGCAGATTGCTGTGCTGTACGGACTGAGTGACACACATGTGGGTGACATTATCGGCAATCCTGAGGGTGTACCTCCTCTTCCACAGATGGCTGTACCTTTGCTGACCGTACAAGTACATGGCAAAGACCCGGCACGTTACCCCGACCTTGTCGCAGCATTGCAAGAATTGACGGATGAAGACCCCTTACTCGACCTGCAATGGTTACCGGAGGAACGAGAACTGCATCTCAAGGTCATGGGAACCATTCAGCTTGAGATTTTATCCAGCCTGTTGCTGAGTCGTTTCGGATTGGATGTCGTGTTTGATCCGCCATCCGTCATCTATAAGGAGACACCCCGTACAGCCGGAGAAGGTTACATCGCCTATACGATGCCTAAGCCCTGCTGGGCCATCCTCCGCTTCAAGATTGAACCTTTGCCTCGCGGAAGCGGTCTGGTCTATACCTCAACCGTAAGGACAGATGATCTGTTGCTACGTTATCAGAATGAAGTTGAACGACGAATTCCGGAAGCCTTGTCTCAAGGTATGCTCGGTTGGGAAGTAACTGATCTGCGTATCACGCTGGTTGAAGGGGAACATCATGTCTGGCATACACATCCGCTGGATTTTGTCGTAGCCACGCCTATGGGAATCATGGATGGATTGTCGAGAACAGGTACCACGTTGCTGGAACCCCTTCTTCAGTTCCGGCTGACGGTCCCGGAAGAATACGGCGGTAAGGCCCTTAGCGATCTGGTACATATGCGGGCAACCTTCGAAGCCCCCGTCATTGGTAGCGGACGTTGTATTATTGAAGGAGTTATGCCTCTTGCCACCTCAATGGATTATCCGGTGAAACTGCGTTCCGAGACAAGCGGCCGCGGGGTGCTTACGACTTCGTTTGCCGGATACCAAGATTGTCCTGCGGATGTGAATCATGCTCGCAAACGCAGAGGAGTTGACCCGCTGGATCAGTCGAAATATATTTTAAGTGTACGAAACGCGATTACATCATAAATGGAGTTGAACCTGTGCTTATTAAATTTCTTATCTTTGGCCTTCTATGGCGGATTGTAGGTAATCCGTTCATTGCCATCCTTATTTTACTCGTTATACTGTATTTTCTGGATCGTCGTTACGTTGGGGTGTTCCCAAGCTTCACGAAACCTCTCAAGCGTATGCGTAACATCTCCCGGCTTCGGCAACAGCTTGCCATGAGTCCCAATGAAGTTTCTTCCAAGCTGGAACTGGCTCGCCTGTTAATTGAGCGCAAGCGTTACAGTGAGGCACATGCCTTATTGCTTGAACTGGAGCGCCCATACGAACAATCGGCTGAGTACTGGGAGGCATTGGGGACAACTGAGCTTCATTTGGGCAACATCGAAAAAGGCGAACGTCATATTTTGCAAGCCCTTGAGATCAACCCCAGAGTCAAGTACGGACGCCCGTACCTAACCCTTGCTGGAGCCTTCAAAGATAAGCATGAGGACAAAGCGCTGGATTATGTGCATCAGTTTCAGGAGATTCATTCCTCTTCCAGTGAAGCTTATTATCTGCTCGGCTCGGTTCACCGTTCCCTCGGACGTAATGCAGACGCGAAGCAGGCATACGAGCAATCGTTGAACGTTTATCGTTCGTTACCCAAATACAAAAAACGTCAGGAGCGCCGCTGGGCTGTCCGCAGTTGGTTCCGCAAACGTGGCTTGTAAGTAATGTCATCCGCTATACGCTGTAATCTTCATATATCACTTTTCTAACCAATAAAAGTGCACTGATCTCTGCCCTCGTATGAGCAGAAACAGTGCACTTTATTCATCACAGCGATATTAATATACCAATATCTCACGCAGTTGTTCTTCATGAAGACGCATCCAGTCAATCCGCTGTTTGAGCTTCACAATCTGATCCACAGCCACTTCCGGCTCATCTGTACCCTCAAACATCCGGCTGATGAAATGCATGACCACATCCAGACTACGCAGCAGAATCAATTGAGGTATGGCTAACAACTCTTCCCGCTCCAGGCTGACATGTTCCCGAAATCCCCTAATCAGTCCCTCTTGTGCCTGCCACATCCATTCTTCACTCTTGTCCATGGTAAGAAGGTCAGACATCGGAACAGCCAGCTCCATTACCCGCAAATCCCATGTCGCAAATTCAAAATCCAAAATGGCACAGATTTCACCATCCTGCTGATCTGCCAATACATTCGAGGCATTCATGTCCCCATGAACCAATTGATGAGGCAGATGTTCCATTCCCCGCAGAGCTTCAAACAGATCTGGCAGCGCATCTCTCAGTTGCTTCAACTCATTCGCACATGCGGCCAATTGCTCCGGCGGCGATGTGCATAACTGTAATAATCGTTCTGGTGAACAGAGCGGATACGCATCCTGAATTTGATAGTACGGTGGGTATACAGGTTCAATTGTTATATCCACCGTAGCCATAACAGAAGACAGGGCCCCCGCCGCTTTACCGAGCCCTATTAATTGATCTGGTATATGCCAGATAGGATTGACACCTTCCCTATAATGAAACAGAGTCACGATTTTGGTATGACCTGTGAGGGTATCTTTTACAGGAAGGAATGTACCTCCCTCACCAGATAACCGCCTTACAGGTGAAGGTGTATCAAGCTTAAAGTTCGAACGTTGGAGGGCTGCCAGCACCTCGTGTTCAAAGGCGATTTTCATCGGATCATTATGTGTTTCATATTGTCTCATGACGTAATTAGTCCCGTCTACATGGAGCATGTAAGTAGAATTATTCATCCCACCCTTTCCACGCTCGCCTTTCCAATCCGATGTGAAACCGTATAAGGCCAACACTTCGGATATACGCTGCTGCTCTGAAGGATGGAGGGAACCGGAATCGATGTTTTGCACCAAAAATTAACCCCTTTATCTCACAAAATGGAACTGTCTTCTATTTATCTTAAATGAAGTCCATTGCTTGGTCTAGTTCTGTTCCAAAGTGATCAAGAGAACGGATAATATCCCGTTCGATTAAGCTGCTCCGCAATGACACGATACCCTCTTGCATTGGGATGCACTCTGTCCCAGAACAACAGTTCACGCTCACGACCTTCGAACCTGTCATAGACCTGAGCACACGCATAGTTGCCTGATCCCGCTCCATTCAGAAAAGAATTATATTGGCGCACCCAGTACGCAGCTTCCGTCGCTTGTGGATACGGGTTGTACAATCCGATGGATCGGACCATATACTCACTGTTTCCCTTTAACTGCCGAATGTGCCGCATGATCTGGGATACATTACTGCGGGTTTCTCCGAGCACCTGTGTCATTTTGCTGGCATTTGGAATGCCGTTACTTGCTTTAAACGTACGAATCAGATCATTCCCGCCAATGGATATGGTAATGATATTCGCTTCACGGAGTGATTGCCGCACTCGGGGATGCGAAGAGATCATCTGCAACATTTCCCCCGACGTCAGTCCATTCACGCCCATATTTTCCATGGATACAAACGTACGAACATTCATTTCTGCCATTCGCCGATATAAAGGAACAAAGCCGGTGCCCAGCAACGCTCCTGTACCTACCGTTAATGAATCGCCTATAGCCACATATCGATATACCATCCCGTCGCCCCTCTCTGCTGTGATTTCTCTGAACCATAATGAACTGCTCTATATCTTATGATGAGTGGCAAGACAAGGCGCGGGATGGTGTCCTTAGGCATGCACCTTTCTTTTGCATAAAACTATATTTCTTCTCTGTAGAGGTAAAAAAAGAAAAAAGCCCTGCCGCATAACGCGGCAGAGCCTGATTTATTGCAATGCATTACATGCCTATGGTCCGATCCGAATCAACGGAATCTGATTGTTCCTTGTTCGGGAATGGCCACCAGTTGGCCCGGCCAAACATCTTCACCATCACTGGAACGAAGAATGGCAGGAACAGCAGAGAGTACAAGATCAGTCCGCTAAGGACTACTGTGGCAATCTGCATCATCGAGAGAACACCGGATGGATACATGGCAGCAAATGTACCGCTCAGAATGACCGCGGCAGATAAAATAACAGTTCCCATGTTCTTCATCGCGTACAACATGGCATCCTGTACTTTCATGCCTTTGTTCTCATTGAAACGGTCCATCAGGAAGATGCTATAATCCACACCAAGTGCAATCAGCATGACAAATCCGAAGAATGGAGTAACCCAGCTGATGCCTGCGAACCCAAGGATATTAACAAAGACTACTTCAGTTACCGCCATCGATGTGAAATAAGCCAGTAATAAGGAAACGATCAGATACAGTGGCATAATGACCGAGCGAAGCAGCACAACCAGAATAATAAATGTACCCGCCAGCATCAGTATTACAGTACGTGTATAGTCGTTATTCGAGATTTCCTGCAAATCTGCAAACGTACTCGTAACGCCACCTACAGCTATGTCTGCTTTTTCAAGCGCACTGCCTTGTACCGCACGATGTACTGCCGCCTCAATGTCAGGAACACGATCAATGGCTTCTGTTCCGTATGGATTCTCGGCGAAAATAACGTCAATCGTCATCGTTTTACGATCTTTGGACAGATACGTATCAAATACCTGTTTGAAGTCTTTGTTGTTCAATGCTTCTTCAGGAACGTACCAGCCTGCCAGATCCGAATCAGGTGAATTCTGCAGCTCGGTCAGATAATCTTGTGCCGAATCCAATCCTCCCGAAACTTGCTTGATGCCATCGACACTCTGGTTCAGTCCATCTGTCAGTTGTGTCAGCTGACCACTCAGATCTGAGAAACCTTGCTGAATTTTCTCCTGTCCACCCTGAAGCTGACCAAGACCATCCTGGATGGAAGGGATTTCGCTGATCACTTTACCCTGACCATCAGCAGCCTGGTTGAGACCGGACTGCAACTGACCGATTCCCGTCACAATTTGGCTCAGACCATCGGCAAGAGCCTTCTGTCCGGCTGCTGCGGAGGCAAAACCTTCATTGGCCTGATTAATTCCAGCAGCGGCTTCTCCCAGCTTGGTCTGAATCTGCCCCAAACCTTGGGCGAGCTGCGCTGTACCAGAACCTGTTTCACCAATCGTACCTTTGATACGCTGGTAGTCAGCATCTTGCTGTAATTCAGGATAACGTTCTTCAAGTGCTGTGAAGGATTCCGTGAGACTGGTCAAAGCCGTTGAAACCCCGCTCAGCTGTTGCTCCAGTTCACGAGTTCCTTCCCCGAGTGCAGCGACACCAGCTCCCGCCTGACGATAGGCTTCAAGTAACTGATTGTTCGCTTGTGCAAGTTGATCTGCACTCGTTTTGGCTTGCTGAAGTCCGGCTTTCAGATCACCCGCACCTGCAGAACCATCTCGAATCCCTTTTTCAATCTGCCCAAGTCCCTCGCTGAGTTGCGTGATACCTGATTGCAACTGGGAGGTCCCTTTGGTAAGTTCCCCTGCTCCAGCGGCAGCTTCTTTTAATTGTGGTTCATTTTTACTTAGCTGACTGCTGGCTTCACTCAGACCATCACGGATTTTGTCGAGACCCGTCTTGCCTTCACCCAGTCCATCCGATAATGTTCCCACTTGCTGTGTAACTTCAAAATCTTTGATCTCATCACCCGTAGGTCGTGTCATACTACGGACACCGGAGATCCCGGGTACTTTCTCAACTTCCCGGCTGATTTTCTCAGCTACGGCCATATACTTCGCATTATCCATCGCTTCATCGTTCTGAATGACGATCTGACTTGGAAGTGATTCGCCCGGACCGAAGCTGTCGGAGATAATGTTGAACGCTTTTACTGAATCATACTTCTCACCAATCTCATCTAGACTGTTGAACGACAGTTTGCCATCATAGGTTGCCAGAAGAGGAACACATACTGCTGCAATGATGAGCAACGCAGCCCATGGACGTTTCAGCGAGAAGCGACCAGCTGCACCATAGATCTTGCTCTCGGCATGTTCCAGTGAACCTTTGGATGGCCAGAACATCTTTTTGCCAAGCACTGCCATAAAGAACGGTACAATAGTTCCCAGTGCAAGCATCATAACTGCAATACCAACAGCTACAGCAACCGCAGAACGGTATAAGATAAACTGGGCAAAGCCGATCGCAATGAATCCAACCAGCACGGCAAGTGCTGAGAAGAGTACCGTTTTACCAGCAGTACGATAGGTAGCAATGATGGCATCCCACGTATTCTCATGATGAGCCAGTTCTTCCTTGAACCGACTAATCAGCAGGATGCAGTAATCCGTACCAATCCCGAACATGACGGCGACCATAAAGATCTGTGTAAACGTGGATATCGGGAAGTCCAAACCATCCACCAGGAATGCAACAATCTGTTGCGATACAATGTAACTGATGCCCACCGTCAGCAGCGGTACAAACGGAGCTACAAACGAACGGAACACCAGGAACAGAATGAGTAAAATAAAGACAACGGTAATATATTCCGATTTCTTAAGCCCCTCTTGGGAACTTTCAATGGTATCCTCGTCAATCAGACCTTTACCGGTTATGTAGTGCTCCACATTGACGGTCTTCAATGCTTCATTCAGGTCTTCCCGCATTTCCTTGACCGTACGATCTCCCTGATCAATGGATAGCGACGTTAGAATCGTTTTGCCATCAGCCGAGATCATCTTCTCGGACAATTCAGGCTGAGAGAAAGGTTCCAGAATGGACAGAATGCCGAGCTTCTCTTTTTCGGCCTCCAATTGCTTAACAGCCTTCTCTGCCTCTTGTTTTCCCGTGGTACCCAGACCATCGGGATTATAAAATACAAGGGCAATCTGGCTGCCCTGCTGTTCTCCTCTTTGTGCTGCAACTTCATCCAAAATCGCTGATGCCTTGGTCGACGAGTATCCTTCAGGAACCGAAATCTGTCCTTTCTCCCGAATCAGTTCACTCATGTTAGGGGCAGTAAACATCAATACGGCAGCTACAACTACCCATAACCCCATCAACCACCATCGTGCTTTCAATATCGTTCTCATTCGTTCTCCCGTCCTCCTTCATGCGATAACAAAGCTGCAAGCTTCTCAAAAGATTCAATGAAATTACGAACCTCTTCCGGTGTAAAATGAACCAGATACGGCTCCAGAATCTGCTGTATTTCCTGTTCTGTCTCCCTGTACACCTGACTTCCGGTCTCTGTCAGCGTCAAATATACGACCCGGCGGTCACGTTCATCTCCGGCTCGATGGACCAGATCCCGATCCACCAGCTTGTTGACCAGAGCAGTAATACTGCTCTTGCCTATGCACAGAAGTTCTGCAAGATCAGAGGGTGTACAAGACTGCTTCTCATTAATGAGTCGAAGTGAACAGAACTGATCCATCGTCAAAATCTGCCCTACACGTTCACGTATTCTGGTATCAAATCGTTTAGTCATCAGGAAAGATGCATCCAAATAGCGATTAATAAGACTTTTAGCATCCGGTGTGCTCATTCATCATTCTCCTTTCGCAATATAGTTCACTTAACGAACTATTCTTCTGTGAAACTATTCTATAATGAAACAATCTTATAAAGCAATACTTTTTTCCTGTTTTTTTGATGAAAACGACAAAAAAACAGGACGTCCGACTCAGCTCATTGCCAAATCCAACATCCTGTAATGATTATAATTCATATATTTCTTAAAGTAATAAAAAGCCTTTGTGCTACTCTTCGTCTGTATCTTCCTCTTTTTCAAGCACACAACGGAATCGCTCCACACCTGGGTATAATTCACCCAGACTATATACCACAAACCCCGTATTCCGATAAAACTCGACGGCTTCCAGCTCGGTCTCAGCAATCAGTCTATCAGGATTGTATGTTGCTAACAGTTGTGAGATCATACCACGTCCATAATTTTTAAAGCGGTTTTCAGGCAAAACCGAGATATGATGAATGGTAACCTCACTTGTTCCTGTCTTCTCATATCCAATCAGACCGATCAATTGTCCCTCATCTTCGTAACCGCCCATTTGCAATTCGTCTTTCTCTACATATTGTTGCAACGCACGGTTCAAGTGATCCGGATCAGGAAAGACCGAGTAGGACAATAGTTCCTGTACTTCCGGCTCCTGTATGCGTGATTTCAGATTAATTAACACCTTGATTCCTCCTATACCTTGCTTGTTTCCGTTATCGTATTGTAGTCGTTAGCCTCTAAAAGTTCAAGTCGTGTGGCCGATTCAGCTCCGATTGAAGCATAGTTGAGATGTTATCCGATACGTTGATCTGCGCCAAATGATAGGCATCCAGCAGTGCGCCCCCAACTGCCGGCAAGTTACTGGATATGTATTGAATTTTTTTCCCTTCGCGCATATTGGCAGCATCCAGTCCTTTCTGAACAGCCTCCACCATATATGGTGAACTCAGACAACTTCCGGTAAGCGTAATGGACACTGTGGGCTGATCGAAACAGGATGCCAGCATCAGGATGCCCACAACAGCCGTATCGGCTGCCGAGCCGCAAACCCTAACTGCGAGGGGAATATTCCGATCAGCAGCTTCAGTCACCATAGACGCCATCTGACCAAATTTCCGGTTGGTCGCCTGTTTATTTTCGGCAAAACCGGCTATCCCCAGCGCAGCGAGTTCTCGAATTGAGGCAACATCCCAATATTTCAACACCTGCTCAATCCAAGCTTGGTCCTGCGGCCCATAACGTCCTGCGAGGATGGAATGAACCGTGTCGTAAGCTAAAAAACGTGCTGCTGTCGGCGCATAATGACCGAACTGATCGTTGCGGAGCCAAGCTCCCTGTTCGGTTCTGCCAAGGATCAGAGATCCTGTTCCTCCAATAGCGACAATACCTGGCTCACCATCGAAGGCCGCTGTATGTGCGATGTGCGTATCGTTTACCGCACTGATCCTGCCTGTAATCCTCGTACGAGCGAGTAATGCCTCCGCCCAAATCGTATCTTCAGGCTGATTCAGACCTGCCATTCCTGCCTGGATGGAGGCGATCTGATCTGATTGGAGTCCAGCCTGAGTTATCGCTTCGGCGATAGCTTCCAGCACATTTTGCTCGGCATTGGTATCGTGATAACGGTTGCAACCACTCTTTTGCACATAGGATAAAATCTTCCCGTTCTGATCTGCGACAGCCACACGCGTGTGGCTCCCTCCTCCATCCATCCCTATTACATATGTATTCATCCTTAACGATCTCCCTTCAGACCACACATTAAGAGTGCCGGGTCCATTGTCAGGTCCCGGCAGAGAGTTTATTGCTTTTGTACAGCAAAACGAAGCAGTTCACATCGGAATTGTGTTGGCTCATCATACTTTTCCTCTTCAATCGTCTGTGTGACATGTTCCTGAAGCAGAATATTCCAGCCTTTGTAAGCCTTCTCCAGTATAGCAATCGCCTCGGCTGTGGGCAGGTTCAGCTCAATTAACGGCTCAATCTCACGGCCTGTATTTATTTCTTTTTCCTCCACATTGGTACTCATCGTAATACAATGAATGCCCCCTGTTCGAGTTCCCGCTTGTAATCGCTCTAGCGCTTCCATGAAAGCTTGCTTATTCGATACATGTTCCAGACATGAGCAAGCAGCAATATAATCAAAATAATCCTTCTCAACAGCATAATGTTCAACATCTGCTTTCACTGCCTGCACGAGATGATCAACCTGATATTCTTTCGCATACTTGCGAAGTCCATCTATAGCCTCGTCAAGCAAATCCACACCGATGACTTCACTGTTCGTTTTTGCAAGACGCTGTGCAATCGGTATCGTATGCCTTCCCACTCCACATCCCAGATCGAGGACACGCAAGTCCTCCTTATGAGCAAGTAAACGTTCCAGCATATCCATCACCATAGGCATGGGCCTCGACATCCAGGTACCAGAGGCGAATAATTCATTGTTCTGATAGAAGTTGGAGTGATAACCTGCCTCTGCTTTTCGTGCAGCCTCAAATTGTTCATTTCCCATCAAAGCACCCCCATCGTTTAGAAAATGATTTGCATCTTCTACTTAATACCCAGATTGTCACAAAAAAATCAATTAAACGCAGGCGACAGATTCTTTTTCATAAAGGATTCCAGTGCCGCCTCATATCCGGTGCGGTCAACTTGAAACGCTGTGCCATGACCCGCACGAGGGACGGTCAGCAATTCCTTTTTGGTTGGGCAAGCTTCATACAACCTGTACACCATTTCCGTTGGTACAAACGTATCAGCCTCACCGTGGATGAACAGCACAGGAACGTTGACTTTGGCAAGTTGCTTGAGAGCCGAAGCCTCTCTGAAGGAATACCCTGCTTTCCACCGGGAGATCAGACTTGTGACAGGTATAAACGGAAATGCAGGTAGCTTGTATAATTGCTTTAACTGGAACGTCAGTTCTTCTTCCACGGATGTATACGCACAATCAGACACAATCGCTTTAACCTGAGTCGGCAGAGCTTCACCACCTGTCATCAGTACGGTTGCTCCTCCCATGGATATGCCGTGCAATACGATTTCCCCTTGTGTACCCACTTTTTCAAGCACCCAGTTGGTCCACTGGACATAATCCTTCCGATCTAACCAGCCAAAACCGATGATATCACCTTCACTCTGTCCATGACCTCGATCATCCGGCATTAACACGTTATACCCATGCTTTTCAGCATAGAATCGGGCAAAACCAGCCATTTCTCTGCCTCTCCCCGAATAACCATGTGCCAGAATAACCGTCTGATCCGACCCTTTATTGGAACTGAGCCATGTACCGTGCAGTTTTAATCCATCATGTGATTGAAGAGATATCTCTTCTGTAGGCTGACCATCAAGCCACTTCAGATCGGAAGCACTGCTGATGATTTCATTGTCCGGTTCAGGCATCAGATTTGGGTTATCCACCAAAAACGTTTTTGGTGTACGGCGAATGGCCGTTTTGAAAAAATAAAGCCCACCTGCCCACAAAAGAGCAAGAACGATCAGTACCAGTACTGCAAGTACGTAAAATAACATGAACGAGTTCTACCCTCTTTCCTTATTAAGATATGTTCAATCTTTACTTACTCGTTGAAGTGACTCACATGCTGCTTGATAGGCAGGTAACAAAGCATCCAGCAAAGGTTCTGCTTTCCGTGATTGACCTTCCTTCGCAAACTGCTCTATCTGGGCAAACAAAGTTGATAAATAACGAATCCCCAGACTCAGACTCCCTGATTTCAGATCATGGGCTACCTCGGTTGCAGCAACATGGTCGCCGGACACAATATGTCTGCGCAGCACCTCAATCTTGCCGGGTGTCTCGGTACGATACATGTCCAACAACATACCGAGGAGGGTACGATCGCCATCGGTGTTTAATTCCGCAATCTCATGCACGATGTTCATATTTAGTACCTCTGTCGGTTCGGAGGATTGCTGCCACTTCTCGATCATCTTACTCAGAATTTCCAGCGTGAAGGGTTTGCCAATAAAGTCATTCATCCCGGCTTCCATACACTTGTCTTTCTCTCCCTGCATGACATTACCTGTCATTGCAATAATGGGTGTGGTATGGCGCATTTCATCCATTTCTATCGAGCGGATTTTGCGTGTTGCCTCCAAACCGTCCATCAATGGCATCATATAGTCCATGAGAATCAAACTGTATTTTTTGCTGAGAAAAGCAGCTATCGCCTCTTCCCCATTCACTACAGCATCCACTTGGGTTATTCCCAGTTTTTTGAGCTGTAACATAACAAGCTGTCGGTTGATGACATTATCATCAGCCAGCAATACAGATACAGAAGAAGCTTTATCATCCATGTCCTGCCCCTGATGCTCTTGAGCGGAAGCAACAGACTGGTTAGCGGACTGGTTACCGTCTTTCTTACCAAGTGTAAGTTCGAACCAGAATGTTGATCCTTCACCCTCCTGACTGTCTACTCCAATCTGACCTTCCATCAGTGTAACGAGCGACCTGCAGATCGATAATCCAAGGCCCGTTCCTCCATACTCACTTGAGCGTCCTCGTTCAGTCTGCATGTAGGGTTGAAATAACTGGTTCTGATCTTCTTCCGAGATACCAATCCCCGTGTCTTCGACTTCAAATCGGATCATTTGTTTGCTCTCATCATCTTCCATAAGGGTAACTCGTATCCGCACCGTACCTTCTGATGTGAATTTGTTCGCATTCTGAATTAGATTGATCAGTATCTGTGTAATCCTCGTTGGATCCCCTTCAAGAGGAGTAGAGATTCTGGGGTCACAGTCTATGGATAACTGATTTCCGTTCTTTCTGACTTGGGGTTCGAGCAAACGAACAATATAGTTTATCGTCTCTTGCAGATCCACTTCTCCCAGTTCAAGTCGCATCTGACCCGCCTCAAGTTTGGACAGATCCAGAAGATCCTGAATCAGCTTAAGCAGCAGTTTGGCAGCATCTTGTATAACGGAAACGGAATTCTCCTGTTCTTCAGACAAGGGAGACAACTTAAGCATCTCAGCCATCCCCAATATGCCATTTAATGGTGTACGAAAATCATGACTGATGCCTGCAATAAATGCGATTTTTGAATCACCTGCATCTACTGCTTGCTGACGTGCAGCTTCAAGACTGTTATTGTTCTTTGCAAGCATACGCTGGAGTGTCACCAGTTCATTATTCATATCCGAGAATTCCGTAAGTGTCCGTTCCTCTTGCTCTTTACTCCGGATCATCTGATCCGATAACTGCTTAATCGTTCTGCGTAGCCTCTGTATCTCTCCACTCTCATTAGACATCACATCATCCCTCTCTTAATCCCTAACCATATCAAGCTGATTACATGTAGCTGGCTGAGCCAGTAATTGTTCTGCAACCGCTACCGCTTCATCGGCTCCTGGAGCATAACCGTCAGCTCCTATCGTTTTCCACAACTCCTGATCAATATTAAAGGGATATCCCCCAACCATAATCTTCACACGTGCCGTTGCCGGATGATGACGGATCAGATGAATCAACTCTTTGGCCAGATGAAGGTGATACGTCATCGTAACTGAAATCGCAACAACATCGCCCTGATGCCGCTCTATAGCCTCTATTACACTTCCATTGGGAACATTGGCTCCCAGATAGTGCGTATCCCAACCTTCCATCTCAAACACATCTGTGAGCATACGCAGTCCGATCTCATGTTGTTCACTGCCTACACAGGTAGCCACTAGTTTTTTATTCTGACCTGTATGAATCAACCAGCGAGAATAGAGACGTGATATGAATGACTGGGTCGCTGCCGTACAAAAGTGTTCTTGCCCCACACTGATACGATGGCATTGCCACAATCGTCCAATTTCATATTGGGTGGGCTGAAAGATATATCGATAAATATCACGAATCGTCACCCCAGCTTCTAACTGGGCTTCAATGATCTCGAAGGCTTCTTTCCGTTTATTCTCAAGCAAACACTGCAAGTACGATTGCGCGGCATCTCCATATGGCATGGATTCGTTGATATAACCCGCCTGTGACTCCATGTGTGTTGTTCTATATATTCCCATCTCCAGATACTCGAGCAAAAGTGCCTTTGACGGATGGTCAAATTCTTCTTCCAATGTCTCTTTGATCAGATTGAGATTAATTTCCAGGTCTTCTGGTGATACCTTATAACCCTCAAGTAGAACTTTCAGCCAGGCAATATAATGAGTAAACAGGCCTGGACTCTGTACGAGCGCACTTTCTGCCAAATAGTTCAAGCTATACTCCGAATCCTGTTTGGTTCGCATTTTTCCATTCTCGCCAAATCGCTCAAGTAAATCGGGCTGTCTGAGATACTGTTTCTCCGTTATTTTATCAGCTAAGTTCGCAGATTCTTGGAGCAATCGTTCTCCTGCTTCTTGATGACTCATAGATGCACCTCTCCTCTACCCGCATCACATCTCCATCATCATTCGTGACTAATCCAGAATGAGATCGATGTTAGCTAACTTGCAATCGGGATAGGTTCTTCTACTTGATCCAATCCATCCATTCCGCTCTTAATCGTTCTGTTCTATTATACATGAACTTTCGATGATCATGTTTTACACACGATGAATGTATAGAACAATCTTCCTATATTATGTAGGTCCTTGCAAGTCAGTCAGCCAGTATAAGCCTGTACTTTTCGAGATCTACAAAAAAAACTGACCTGCGTTATGAACGCAAGTCAGTTTTCCCTTCTGCCGCCAATCCCAGCTTCTTCAACATCTTAATCGCATCCACTTTCTCGGAAGGGTCAAGTCCTTCCAAAGCATCAATGATGACCTGATGGTGTTGAGGAAATATCTGTGTGAACAATTCTCTTCCTTCCTCGGTTAACTCAGCGTAAATGACACGCCGATCTTCTTTGGATGGTCGACGAAACAGCAGATTTTTATTTTGCAACTTATCTACAACGTACGTAATATTACCACTGGACATTAACACCTTTTCACCAATCTTTTGCAATGCCTGCGGTCCCTTATGATATAACAAATCAAGCACACCAAATTCTGTCGTATTCAGTCCGTGACTCTGGATGTCCCGATTGGAACGTGAGGTCACAGAATTGTAGGCCCGAACAAGAACTACGAATAATTGTAAAGACAGTTCCCGGTTGTCCTCCGTGTTCAGCATTTCAATAATCCTCCATCAGTTGTTTACATTTCGGCTCGTATGAGGGGCCAGCTTCTGCTCCCACTCCTCACGGAGCATCCCCATACGAATTGAATCATAGTACTGCCCGCGAACGATACGACACTTCCGCATTCGTCCCTCCACCTGTAATCCGGCTTTCACAGCCGCACGCATCATACGTTCATTACCAGACCAAGTAGTCAATCCAACCCGAACCAAAGGCATCTGTTCGAACAAATGACTTGACCACATAACAAGTGAGCGTGTGCCAACCCCGCGTCCCCACTGGACAGATCTGTATATTACAATCCCCATTTCCAGCCACATGGATAACTCATCTTCTATGTAATAGCTGATTGTACCCACAATTTGTCTGTCGGATTCAATAATACGGATTGATACGGGTTTGGAATCGCCTGGATCTACGTCCATAGGTTTGAGCATACCTTGTTCAAAACTTTCATAACTTTCGTGTTTAAGTGGGTAATAGGGTGCATCCCATTGCTTCCATTCAGGTACGTCATCACTGTAGATCAATTCATAGAGTTCTTTCAGATCCTGTTTCTCCACACACCTGAGTACAAGTTCACCATCAACGATTGGCAGTTCTTTCATACGATGAAAAGCACCCTCTTCCATATTAAGAACGATGAAGCTCTTCAATACTTCCGTCCGCATTGGCAAGAATGACTGTACTAGCCATATCCACAAATAGTCCGTTATCAACAACACCTGGTAACATGTTCAATTGAACATTAAGGTCCGCAGCGTGATCAATCGCCTCCAAGTGGCAATCTGCTATCAGGTTTCCGTTGTCTGTCAGATAACGTTGCTGTCCATCCATCCGCCATTGCGGTTGACACCCCAATTTTTCGAGCGCCTGGAAGGTCCACTCAGAAGCAAATGGAACAACCTCAACTGGAAGCGGGAATTTCCCCAACTTTTGCACGGCTTTGCTGCCATCCGCTACAATAATCAATTTGTCACTATTGGCTGCCACGATTTTCTCACGCAAAAGAGCCCCGCCGCCCCCTTTAATCAGGTTAAATTCGGGATCTACTTCATCAGCGCCATCAATGGTCAGATCCAGACGTCCAATCTGGTCAAATGGGACGATGGGAATCCCCCATTCACGGGCAAGCTTGTCCGAAGCCTCTGAAGTGGCAACTGCTTGAATGTTCAATCCATCACGTACCCGCTCACCGATCCGGCAGATGGCATAATAAGCTGTTGAACCTGTACCCAATCCAACCTTCATTCCATCTTCAACATATTCTGCCGCACGCTCTGCTGCTATCTGTTTAAGATTCATCTATAAACCCCCGCTGCTCATAATTTGAGAAATGCATATGTAGTTATTATAGATAAAACCGCTTCCGATGTATATCCGTGCCTTCTGTTGCATCTTTTCCATCATATTTTTGTTTAGTTGAAGGATGTATTTTTACCCACCATGTTATAGAATACAGAATGAAGCTAAAAAATGGGAAATTTTAAAATAAACAGTTCTAAATACCTATAATACATCTGATATGTCCATAAATACGTAAAATATTAAAAAAAATTTAACGATACTATTCAATTTAACGACATTTTATACGACATATTAATTATAGATGTGTTTTAATAATTAGACACCTATGGTTCATACGGTACATAAGTCTCTACGAAAGCGACTGATAAACCAAGACCATGGTCGCATAAATTTCCTTTGGAGGGGATCACGGAATGATCTAAGTTCACTGTACCAAAGCAACCCTAAAGTTTCTTAATTTAAAGAAGATCAGGAGTGGAATTTAGTGAAATCATTAAGTTGGAAAAGCATGTCGTTTTTCTCCAAAAATTTGTTACTCTCATTTACTAATATCATTATCATCGGGGTAGCACTTATCGCAAGCAGTTACTATTTTCAAAAAACAGTTCTTGTTGATCAACTGCACGGACAAGTGGAACAAATTACCAAAAAGTGGGCTGAAGATATCAATCCTGCCGAGGTACAAGCTGCTATTGCGGAAGGTAGTTATGATGGAGCAACACAAACGAAATTACGAGCGTATTTCGATGAGATGCAAGAATATTATCCTAACATTGCACAAGCCTACATCTTCGGTGTTGAGCTCGGTGGCGATAACAAGAGATTAACTTCCCTTGTAGCGATGCCGACCAACCTAAGAGAGGCTTTTCAAAGTGAGAACGTAAATATTGGTGACATGTATGAGCAACCGGTCGTTGTAGCCAATGCACTGAAAGAAATGCTTAATACGGATCGCCCAACATTCACAACATTTTATTCCGATGATTTCGGAACATGGACAACCATTGCATATCCAATCAAAGACAGCAACGGTAAGATTTTCTCATATTTTGCCATTGATGCAGATGCATCAGCCGTACCCGCAGGACTAAACTCCTTGCTCAAAAACGGAATTATCATCCTTGTGGCCTTCTTGCTGTTATTCCTGATTATCCAATACCTTGTAGTTAAAAATACACTTTCCCCTATCCGTCACTTGATCAAAGGAATTGATGACGTCAGTCGGGGTAATTTGAATGTCAACATTCCGACAGGCAAAGACGATCTGGGACTCGTTAACGAGAAGTTCAACACCATGGTTCGCAAAATTAACGATACTATCGTTAAAGTGCAAATCACATCACAAGAAGTAAATCAGTCTGCCAAAGAACTATATGAAGTTTCCGAGCGCAACAGTGAGAATGCAGATTCTATCAATAATAATGTGACTCAAATCACTTCCAACATTCGTTCACAGGAACAGGCAACCCGGGATAGTGCGCGTGCCATGTCCGAGATGGCTACCGTAATCCAGACGATTGCCAGCAGCTCGGCAAGTGTAGCGGATGAAGCCTATGAGATGGAACGTCGTTCGCAACAAGGTAACAGCGTTGTCCGTCAGGTATCTGAACAGATGAATCTGATTACGGAATCGGTTAAGAATACCGCTTCTGCCATTGAGGTTCTGGAGAGTCGTTCACAGGAAATCGGCGATATTCTCAATATCATCTCGGGAATCTCCAGCCAGACCAACTTGCTTGCTCTTAATGCATCCATTGAAGCAGCTCGTGTTGGTGAAGAAGGAAGAGGATTTGCAGTTGTTGCAGGTGAAGTACGCAAACTTGCCGAGCAGTCTGAACAAGCAACCAGCCAGGTTGGCGTATTGATCCAAGAGATTCAAGCTGGAATTAAACAAGCTGTACGTGCTATGGAACAAGGTACGTCAGAAGTAGATACAGGGCTCAGCGTAGCCGATCAAACAGGACAACTGTTCGAAGATATTTTAGAAGCAGCGAAAAAAGTATCTAATCAGATTCAGGAAGTATCAAGCGCGACGGAGGAAATCTCTGCGGGTACGGAGGAAATGACCGCTACAGCAGATGACTTGTCTTCAAGCGTAAGTAAGACAGCAAACAGCAGTGAACAAATTTCCTCATCTGTTGATGAGCAAAAAGCATCTTTGATAACACTGGTAGACTCCTCCACACGCCTTAACAGCATGTCTGAGGAACTCCAAGAACTGATCTCTCATTTCAATGTAAGCAAACAATAATTCAAATCCACAAACATTCGGTTTGAACCAAGGAGGAATAACTGAAGTGATTGAAAACCAACCATCTTCTTCCCATTCCATGGAATCTAGCTTGCCAGTTCTACAGATTCCACTGGATTTTGGGCGACGTCAACAATCATTCTCTTATCAGTCTGCTCAAATCACATTACATGCTTCTCTGAGCCGTGAACTTAAACAGAAGTATGGAGAACAGATGGTGTACCCGGTACTCCTCTCAGCTTATGCAGCCTTGTTATTCCGATTGTCAGCTGAACAGGAACTTGCCATAGGTATACTTTCCCCCGATCAGGCAGCTTCCTATCTTTCATTACAGATTCAGGGAAAATTGACCTTCAGCCAACTATGTCATCAGGTGTCAGAGCAGCTCAAGATTGAATACACGTTGCAAAACGGTGGATACCCTGAATCGTTTTTTATGCTGAATAGTGTACAGTTGCCTCAAGCTCCTCAAATATTAAACTGGAACGTTCGAGATGATCAGAACATGCTCATCCTCGATCTGTTCTATGATAGTTCACTGTTGAAAGAGTCTACCGTGCTGAGATATGCAGAATATTATCAGACTCTTCTACTCGCCCTTGTGCGTGACGGTGAGAAAGCAATCGGTACGGTAGATATTCTTTCTGCCTCAGATCGATTGCTTTACCGTGAAATGAATGATACTTCTGTTCTCGAACCAGAGAATCAGACGGTTCATGGCTGGTTCGAAGCAACGGCAGCGGCATATCCGGATTCACCGGCGATAACATCGCCATCCAAAAGTTATACGTACAGGGAATTGAATGAACGAGCTAATCAGGTTGCACGTGTTCTGTTATCCAATGGATTGCAGAAAGGTGAATTCGTCAGTATCTTTATGGATCGAAGTCTGGAGACCATCATCTCCCTGCTTGGTATTCTGAAGGCAGGTGGTGCATATGTTCCGATCGACCCTGAGCATCCACAAGAACGTAACAGTTATATCGTGGAAGATACGGCGTCCTCATTCGTGCTGACAACGGAGGCTTCTTATGCCCAAGCTTCCAGCTTGTTCTCCAGTATAGCTACGGTCCGTCAGATTCTCGCTGTGGATGGTCGTTTAGCTGGATTTGCAGCAAGTAACCCCAATCTGGATATTCAGCCAGACGATCTTGCGTATATTATCTACACGTCAGGGTCGACCGGTAAGCCCAAAGGTGCACTGATTGCCCACCGAGGTGTAACCAATCTTGGCAGTGTGGTTCAGCGTGATTGTGACATTCAACCAGGTGATGTATTAACCCAGTTTGCTACATACAGCTTTGATGCATCCGTGTGGGATACCATTGGCGCCTTGTTCTATGGAGCAGAATTATATCTGTTGTCTGCGGAAGAACGTGTATCCGTTGAAGAATTCGCAAGTGCAATTGAACGAACAGGAACAAACATCATTACGATACTGCCTACGATTTTCTTCAATCAGCTTGCTTCCTACTTATCCGATGAAGGTTTCCACAAGCTGGCCAAAGTCCGAATCATTACTGTAGCCGGAGAAGCGTTATATGGAGAACAGGTTCGTGCCTTCCAGCGCAAATTTGGAAACCAGATTGATATTGTTAATGTGTACGGACCTACCGAATGTACAGTAGCCACAGCTACTCACCGCATCAGTGAGCAGGTTCCGGAACATGTGGTGAACATCCCTATCGGTAAACCGATTCATAACTACAAAGTATACATTGTGAATGAAGAACAACAACTCTGTCCGGCAGGTGTACCTGGTGAGGTATATATTGCTACCCCTGCACTGGCCAAAGGTTATCTGAATCAGCCAGAACGTACTGAGCAAGCATTCATTGAGAACCCGTTTGCGATGGGTGAGAAAATCTACAAGTCTGGCGATATTGCCAAATTGCTGGATACCGGGTTGCTGGAATATGTCGGTCGCAGTGACTCTCAGCTAAAAATTCGTGGTCACCGAATTGAGATTGGGGAGATTGAAGATCACTTTGCACGGCTTGATCAGATCCAGAACGTTGCTGTCATTCCGAAGAAAGAATCCGATGGACAAAATATGCTGGTTGGTTACTTTACATCGAAAGATGGCAGTACCCTCTCTGTTTCGGACATCAAGGCAGAACTGACGGAGAAACTTCCTTCTTATTTTGTACCAAAGTGGATCTGTCAGCTGGATGAAATGCCGATTGCACCGACTGGAAAAATCAATCGCAAAGCGATGGTATCCCTGCCTCATGTTGAACGACATGAAGATCGTCCTGATCGGGTCATGCCTGAGACGGAGACGGAATCCCTTATCCTGGATGCATGGAAAGAAATCCTTCAGCACGATGACTTTGGTGTCGAAGACAGTTTCTTCAATATCGGTGGTGATTCACTCCGGGTCATTCATGTACTTGTTATTCTGAAGCCACATTATCCACAGCTGAAAATTGCCGACTTCTTTGCCGAGAAAACAGTCCGCGCTCTCGCTCGTCGTGTGGAAGTATTGTCTCTCAGTGCTGCAGAAGTTACGGATTCAGTGGTGACCGACGGTATGATTACACAATTATCCGAACATCCTGTGGAGCTAACATCCCAGTTGGGGTACCCGCTCATTCGTGAACCTGAGCATGTGTTACTGACCGGAGCAACTGGTTATCTGGGCTCTCATGTGCTGCAACAGTTAATTCTGAATTCCAGTACACGAATCTACGCCCTTGTTCGTCGACCATCCAATGGAATAACTGCAATGGAACGTTTGACTAACGTGCTGGAAGGTTATTTCGGCAAACAACTGACTGACCAACTCTCCACTCGCGTGGAGATTATTGAAGGGGATCTCGAACAACCTAATCTCGGTCTGTCCACTGAACAAACGGCTTATGTTCAGGATCGAATTGACCGTGTCATCCACTGCGCTGCAGACGTACGTCATTTTGGCGATGCCGATCAGTTCGCCAAAACAAACGTGGAAGGAACGGTCGCATTGCTAGACTTGATTCGCAGCAAACCAGGTGCTTCCTTCCACCATGTATCCACGATGGGTATTCCGGAAGACCTGGCACTCAGCGGACAATGGGAATCTTCCCTGCAATATGATCGGTTCCCGGCTGACTTGCATGTGGACAACCTGTATTCGGACAGCAAGCTTGAAGCCGAGAAAGTGCTCATGATTGCGGCAGAGGAAGGGGTACCTGTCAGCATCTATCGTGCAGGTAATCTCACTTGCCACTCCGAAACTGGACGTTTTCAGTCCAATATTGATAGCAACGCCTTTTATCGTATGATCAAAGCGATGTTATTGCTCGGCAAGGCTCCTGCGGCTGACTGGATGGTTGATTTTACACCGATTAACTATGCAAGTGAAGCTATCGTTCATCTGGCCTTACGTCAGGATACAGCCGGTCGTGTATTCCACATCTGTAATCCGGAGCCCATCCGTTATGATGAGCTGATCCGTTCTGTGAATCGGGTTGGTTATGAAGTCGAAACGCTACCTTTTGCGGATTACACACGTTGGTTGTTCGATGCGAGCATTAGCAAGGAGCCTGAGGCTCTTCAGTTGGCTATTGCACAGCTTGAAGGCGACGGTGCGAAGGATTCAGCTTATGTCTATGCCTGCCCTGTCACAACGGCTTATGTGGAACCAGCCGGTATCTCATGTGCGAGAACAGATGATCGCTTCATCTCCGCCATGTTAGACTACGCTGTTCATATTGGGTACTTCCCCGCCGCAATTCGGGACCATAAGGGCACTTCTACAGCAATGGAGTAAGTTCACTCTATCCTCAGCATTTATTAATAAATAAGGTCACACGAAAAGAAGCCATCTATCGTCATTCACTGACGATAAGATGGCTTCTTTTCTTTGCATTTTTGGATCATTCTTTTAGACCCATCGGATAATTGCAATGATGGCAAGATGCGCTGGATAGAAATAACGCCAGACCCAACGTGGCCCCTTCATACGGAATCCCGCTTGGTAATACTGAGCAATAGCAATGCCGGCGGTTGCGAGCACACTATACATTTGCACAGAGCTGTTATGCAGCAGAAGATATAGTGCATTTAACAATACATGTGCCACGACAAGTACAGGACCCTGGAAATAACGGAATAACAGAACCAATAACAATCCGTACATCCCGTAATCCATATGGCTAATTTCCATGAACCAACCTGCTCCAATTACAATCGGAATCCCCAGTAGTTTGGATGGCAATTTATCAACAACGAATAATACCAACAGGGCTGACCACAATGTCCATACCACGTTCAGAGAATAATGATTAAACGCAGCCATGAACGGCACCTGTGATATGATCGCGATCCAGAACAGCCGCCATATGTATTTTTGTACGTCTCGTGTATGTTTATAACCGATATACACTGCAAAAGCATAGATTGGAAAAGCGATACGACCTATGATCCTCAGTTCTATAATATGTGGAAAAAAGACAGCCCCTATATGATCAATTAACATCGTGATCATGGCAATCCACTGCATCATGTTGCGACTCCCCTCCCTTGTTGCCGACGACACGAGTGTGCCATTCATTCATATAGTGCGTCTTTTTGAGCAACCTCTTATACATTAAGTTCATAATACATGAATTTGGTATCCTGTGCATATCCTTCGGATTCATATAAAGCTTGCGCTTGTTTGTTACTTAACTCAGTTGAGAGTGATATACGAAGAACCCCTCGCTCAGATGCCAATTGCTTGGCTGCTTGCAAGAGCTTCCTGGCAATGCCTTGCTGACGATAATCCGGATGCACATATAGATCATTTAGCACCCAGACAGGCCCCATCGATACTGAACTGAAACTGGGATACAGCTGAACGAATCCGGTGCAAATTAAGTCATTCGAGATTGGCTTTTTTGCTACCAAAATCACCGATTCATGGCGTTCCATTCGTTCTCTAATATACTGACGTGCTGCCTCAATGTCAGCATTTTGGTTGTAGAACATCCTGTACTCATTAAACAAAAGTCCCACTTCGTTACAATCAGGAAGATCCGCTTGTCTGATTGGGTGCTGCATTTCACTCAACTCCTCTGGAATGGAGACCATCGTCTCTTCGTTTGTATTTCTTTCAATTGTATAACAGTCCTTTCCATTTCCCCATTCATCATCTGCATCAAAATTTGTAGTATCTTGAGCAGTGAGCTGACATTCGTTCATGAGCGCTTCCAGTATGCTTCTTGCTATTAAGTCCATACCAATTCTGTACGTTTTGTTATATTGACTTCGTATTGGTAAAAATAAAAAGGCGACCAAAGCATCCACTGCTCCGTCGCCGTAATTATTCAGTTTGATTCAGCATTCTGCTGTTCCTGACCAGGATCAGCATCGGGGAAAATGACGCCTTTTTTCAAAATCAGATTGGCATATTGCGCGCGCTCACCAGTTGCAACAATCACATAGGCATTCGAAGCACGTTTATAAAAATCAAATCGCTCTTCATGATCAAAAGCATCCGTGATGCCTTCATATTCTTCAATCAACCGGCGGTAGTCTTCCCATATGATCGGGATCACCTGATCCCCTTTCACAACCTGCATGACAGCAGCGGGACGCTCAGCATAGGTATCCAGTGGATATAATTGCAGGATGGCATCCAGCAGTTCAACGACTCCCAGTGCATCACAGCGTACCAGTCGCTTGGCATGACTGGCTGCGGGGAAATTGCCATCCGCCAGAACCAACTCGTCTCCATGACCCATTTCGGACATGATTTTGAGTAACTCTGGAGGTATTATTGCGGGTATATTCTTTAGCATACACAGCTCTCCTTGTTCATCTCCAACATCAGTTAGAGCAAATTGGTTTGGTTTTCTCCATTCTTCAAGCACGCTAGACATTGATTCTATAAAAGCGATTTCATTACCATTCTAACAGTATTTTTAGATCATTGCACAGCGCACACGTACGTTCGATATGAGAATATTTCATTTTGACAAAAATACTTGTTTGACATATAGTTGTTATAACAACTAATTAATTGGGACATTTTATTATGGAAGCGAGGTCTAGCAATCACATGGACTATACACTGGAACAATCTGTTGGATTCATGCTGGGTTTCACACATCGTAAAGCTGTAGCTTTACTTGCGACGCGATTCAAACCTTATGATATTACGACAGAGCAATTTTCTGTTCTCTTTAATGTTGACCGCGGTGAAGGTGTGAATCAGAAGGAGCTCGCTGCACGTGTCTTCAAAGACCAACCCACCACTGCGCGGATTATTGATCTGCTTGAGAAAAAAGGTTGGGTAGAACGCCGGACCAGCGAACAGGATCGCAGAGCCTACCTGTTATATCTCACCATGGAAGGCAAAGCGTTAATTGATATCCTCGTTCCGATTGAAAGAGAAATGAATAAAGAACTTGCTGAAGGTATATCTGAAGACCAGATGGAAGCATTTAAACATACTCTTTCCCTCATTAACCGCAACTTGTAATGAATCACAACTCAGGGGGAATACATCATCATGAAAGAACAATCTACACGACAAGTTAGACTATGGACCACCGATTTTATACTGCTGATGCTGTGCAACTTCTTGTTGTTCTTGCAACTGCACATGATCGTCTCTCCGCTTCCGTCCTACGTTCAGGAGCGATTTCACGCCAATGCATTTGAAGTAAGTTTATTCACCTGTCTGTTTGCACTAAGTGCCATTGCAGCCCGTCTCTATTCCGCGAAAGCACTGGAGAAGGGCCTTCGTAACGCCATGATCTATATCGGCCTGTCCGTAGCCCTGCTGGCAACGCTCGGCTATTATTTTGCTGCCGGTATAGCTGTGCTCTTGTTGCTGAGAATGTTGTTTGGTATCGGGTTTGGTATGAGCAGTACCGCTTTTCCAACGATGGCCTCGGACATTGTGCCCGTCAAACGAATGGGCGAAGGTATGGGTTACTTTGGTCTATCGACTAGCCTGGCTATGTCTATGGGGCCAATCATTGGGGTCACTCTGCTACAGGGTGCTGGATTTGTAACCTTGATGTTATGTACTGCGGGTGTACTCGCTGTGATCTATCCACTGAGTTATTCGCTGACACGCAAAAAAGCAGTCAGAACCGATAACAGTGAAAATATCATGCCACAAGCTACAACAATTGCTTCAGAGTCCAATCCAAAACAGAAGACACCTTTCAATCGTAAGCTGATTCTGCCAAGTGTACTGAACTGCCTGTTATCCATCACCTATGGTGGGCTTGTCGGATTCATCGTTTTGTATGGTAAGGAAGCCAATCTGGCCAATCCTGCGCTGTTCTTTTTGTTCAATGCACTCGCCGTGTTATTGGTTAGACCATTTGCAGGGCGGATCTATGACAATAAAGGTCCAAAAGCACTGCTCATTCCAGGGGCAATATTCGTTGCTGTCGGCCTCATTCTGCTCTCGTATGCAACCTCCATGTCTGTCCTGTTCATTGCTGCCTTTATCTACGGGATCGGTTATGGTTCCATGCAGTCGTCTCTGCAGACCTGGATGATTCAAGTTGTATCTCCTACTCAGCGGGGTATGGCTAACGGTATGTTTTTGAACTCGCTGGATCTGGGTATTGCAACCGGCGCCCTTCTTCTTGGCGCCATTGCGGCCATAACCAGTTACACCGATATGTATCGATATTCCGTAATGTTTATGATTCTGTTCTTGCTTATATATCTGATTCAGGGAAAACGAAGCGGCAGCTTCTCCATTGAACCTCATGCTCTGCTCGCTCATACTCATATCACTGCAACGGAACCACCTCAAGATCAATCCAAGAATTCAGAATCTGGAGCAGGCAACACCGAAACTAGCCAGTCGAATATAAGCAAACACGAATGATTGGTTAACGTCATTCCGAACATAAAAACGCGTTTACACCGAGAAAGCAAATTCATCCGCTTTCTTAGGCGTAAACGCGTTTTTTTATTGGAACAGATCTGAATGTTAAAGTGAAGACACCATGGAAATGAATGTAGCATACAGCACCATCTATCTAAAATGGACTTCTCTTGCGACCTATGGAAGCATACCCTCTACTCGTCTCGATCACATCCATAGATGTTTCATCCTGTTTCTGCTTGCTTCCTGAAGTAGGTTGGTCTCCCTTATCCGGCTTAACTGCGAATAATGTGAGCAATCCGCCCACTGCGCCAGACGCAGCGAGCACACCAAAAAGCAAAAAATGATGAGAACCGATCAGCAAAGAAACGACAGGTGGACCGAGAGATACCCCAATGAATCGCATGCTGCTGAACAGAGCCGTGATTGTGCCCCGCTGTTTTTTGTCCACGCCTTCTGTAATCAAGGCATCCAGACATGGTAACGTGGCACCTATTCCGGCACTTCCCAATGTGAAAAGACCTACTACAACATAGATATTATCGAATAAACCTATAACGCCAAGGGATACCGTCAGAAGCGCAAGTCCTGTGAAGCCAAGCCATTTCATCCGCGTTTTGTTCTTGCCAATCCACTTCCCTGCCAGGAAAGAAGACAGACATAACGCTGCCAGCGGAATCGCAAGGACAAGTCCTTTAAGAACACCTTTCAGGGCGAATTCGCTCTCCAGCGTCTCGGATAGATAATATAACACACCAAAGATGACAAACATGCAAATACCGCCGATTGCAAACAACGCATACAACCAGCGTCCCTTTTCTTTCAATACGTCACGAATCGATGCCACAAATTCAGGAAAGGTGGGAGGCTTTTCTTTTTTCCGGGGAGTCTTCACCAGAAAAATAACAAGAACCAGCGAAAGCACACAAAGTATAGGAATAGCCATGAATGGCGCATACCACAACCAGACCGCCAGCGCTGCACCCAGAATCGGACTTATGACTTTACCGAACGTATTTGAGGTCTCAATGATACCCAGGCTTTTGCTAACTTCGTTTTCATCATTGAACATGTCCCCAACCAACGGGATAACGATAGGAAATGCGCCGGCAGCACCTATTCCCTGCAATAACCTGCCACCCAGAATGGTCCAGTAGGCTATGTTTCCGTTCAGCATCCATGCTGCCACACCAGCGACAGCACCTCCGACGGCTGCAATAACGAGGCTGGGAATGATAACTGCTTTTCTGCCAAAACGATCCGACAAGTACCCTGCAAGAGGAATAAGCAGGATGGCAACTACAGCGTAGACTGTAATGAGCATACTGACCTTAAATGCAGATACCTTCAACTCACGTTCAATCTGTGGCAGGATCGGTATAAGCATGGAATTACCCAAGGTCATAATTAAAGGGATGGAAGCAAGTGCGACGAGGTCCCACTTTTTATCGTTCATACCACAACCACCTTTACAGATTCTACACACAACAGCATTATTGTGCTTGTTTCGGAGGTTGATTATGCAGGACATGCTACAACTACAACAATCTAAAGTGCCGTAACGCTGCTCCACCTTTGAAAATAATATATAGCTCATTCACCTTATGTGACGCCTCAAGCGAACACTGGACCGTTGTCCACTTGATATCTTTCCCGTTCACACTCCCTCCAGGTCCAGATACTTCACACACACCGAGCAGTTCGCCCTCCAGTCCTCCAGAACGAATCTCCAGTCTGCCCTCTTCCCCAAAAGCTGCCACTCTGGCTTCAAATCCTTTTACTTCCTGAACAGCATTATGGTGAAAAGCGATCCAGGATGACTGACCATCTCGATATAAGGGTTCTTTCTGAGTGATTGCCCGAACTGCCGAACGTCCTTCCAGACATTCATCCAACAGAACACCTGCACAAGCATCGTAATTCTCGGCAAAGGTAAGTAAGTGCAGAGGACGGTCCTGAATCGTCTCACCTTCAATCTCAATATCAGCCGACTGGCGGATATCTGCGGAAGAACGCCCTGCCAGAATGGCCCAGGTCGCTGTCTCCAGGCAGTATCGATCTCGGGTAACATCCCATAGCGCCAGCTTCTGAACAGGAATCTCGAAACGTATCGTAACACGCGTCCCTGCTTTCAGATGGATACGACGAAAAGCAAGCAGTTGCTTCTGAGCGCGTTTCACACGCGAGGTATGTGAAGATCCATAGATCTGTACAACTTCATCACTGTCACGTTCACCTGTATTGTGTACCTCCACTTCAATCTTCAATTGATCTGTGGTGGTGGCTTCCGCCGGAGCACTGCGACTTACACGAATCGCTTCGTATTCGAATTCGGAATACGTCAGGCCATGACCAAATGCATATTGAACAGGTCCTTCATGATACATATAGGTCATGCCACTCTGAATAATGTCATAATCCATCATGTCAGGAAGCTGTGATTCATCTTCATACCATGTCATGTTTAATCTGCCTGCCGGGGCATAATGACCTAACAGCACATCTGCAAGAGCGTTCCCCAATTCCTGACCTGCATGTGTCATATACACGATTGCGCGGGCAATACCTTTCAACTCCTGCAAAGCAAATGGATAACTGCCCATAATCACAACCGCCGTATTGGGATTGGCTTCACACACAGCTTTGACAAGCTCGACCTGACTCGGCGGAAGCAGCAGACTTGGGCGGTCAATTTCTTCTTTGCCGTTGATATATGGGCTGTTGCCAACAACAACGACAGATGCCTGACTGCTACGTGCAGCTTCTACGGCTTGTTGTATTCCGCTGGTCACAATATCAATATTGAATGCAGAAGGTATCTGTGTATTGCCTGGTGATTGACTTGCGTGTCCAGAGTCACCAATATCATTCGGGTTTGTATCTGTAGCTGTAGTTTGTTCTCCTTGTGGCCGGAGTGGTGATACAGCAGACTGTCCCTGATATTCGCTCAGTCCAACAGGGGTACCGTTCCACGTTCGCAAGGTGTTACTTCCATCCGTTAGAGGATCTATACGAACAACTTCCTTCACGAACCAGCCACCAATCTCCGGTGCGTTTGCCTGATAGATGCCTTGCTCGGTTAAGCTAACGTAACAGTTATTGTTCACACTTCTCAGCGTATGACTTCCCCAACCCCAATCCTGATGTATAAATTCGGTGGCCGTAGGTGCATTGCCCTCTGGTACAGCGACGAGTGCACCTTCCGCACCCAAGGTTATAACCTGACCGTTTGTTGTCTTCAACTGAATACGGTCATTCCCATCTGTATACGTTACGTCTGTTTGGGGTAGTCGATTACGCAGTCCATCAAGGACGGATACACGATAAGGCAGTGTGCCACTGTACCAATCGGTATAGACAACATCGGCAAGTGGTCCAATGACACTGATCTTCTGTGATGCCTCTGGCTGCAACGGAAGCAATCCATCATTTTGGAGTAAAACAATGGATTCGGCAGCTGCACGATAACTGAGTTTAGCGTGCTCGGGTGCACATAATACCGACTCGGAAATAGACGCATAGGGGTTGAGTCCAGACCGATCTAGTTGTCCAAGTCGCATCCGCACACCAAAGATGTTACGAATCGCTCGGTCCAAATCAGCTATCTCCAACAGATTCTGATCGAGAGCAGCCTCCAGAGCAGATACGACAAGATCAACTTCATCCGTAAGACAATCCACTCCTGCCTTCAACGCACCTGCTGCTGATTCAGCATGGCTGGTATGATAACCGTGATAGTCTACCGTCTGAGACAGATCTCCTCCATCACATACAATAAAACCTGGCATCGCCCACTCGCCCTTAACCACATCATTCACATACGGACTCTCAATGGCAGGTGTACCATTAATGGAATTGTAAGCTGTCATCATGGACAAGGCTCCGCCTTCCACAAATGGTGTCTCAAATGCTTTTAAATAATATTCCCGCAGATTGCGCGGATCGATGCTGGATGAACAATTCAGCCGATCTTTCTCATTATTATTGGCAAAAAAGTGCTTTAATGTAGCGACCATTTTCAGATAAAAAGGATCATTGCCCTGCATCCCCTTGACGAGAGCTGCCGACATTTCTCCCGTGAGGACCGGGTCCTCGCCATACCCCTCTTCCGTTCTGCCCCAGCGTGGGTCACGTTCCAGATCAACCGTTGGTGCCCACAAGGTTAACCCATGAACCTCAGGATTACGGTGATGATATGCCCTCGCTTCATCACCAATGACGGAACCAATCTCCCGCATAAGCCTCGTATTCCAGGTACTTGATAGACCAAGAGGTTGCGGAAATACGGTTGCCTCCCCTTTCCATGCAACCCCGTGGGCAGCTTCGCCTCCAACGTTGTAGGCTGGAATGCCCAGTCTCGGCACAGCTGCTTCGCGTGTAGGAATTAGTCTGATCTTCTCCTCCGTTGTCAATCGTGCAATCAGGTCATCCAACCTTTCCTCAAGTGAAAGTGACGCATCCCACATCGGGTATTGATGATACTCCTTCATCCTTCATTCCCCCTGCGAATTAGTTAAGTCCAAGTTGCTTCCAATGCTCCAGTAAATCCAGCGTGCGCTGGTGATACTTCTGACCATCTTCAGGTTGATTGACCTGATGTTCATGAACGTAGGCATTAAAATATGAAGACAGTATTCGATAGGCAAGCCTGCGTGCCTGTCCTTCAGCGGATGAGTCCAGTGGACGATTATATCCTTCATGAAAAGCCACCGATTCTGACGACAATATGACTTCAAACTCCCTGTCGGCAAACATGGAACGATCTCCGTCAATGATGGCTGCAATGTTCAGCTCACCATTTTCCTCATGAACAAGTACATTTGCTTCCCACAGGTCATTATGAACGAGTACCGGACGGGTCACTTGATCAAATAAGTCTTTATTTTGGATGAAAATAGCAGCGATCTCTTCTCCCACACCTGACATGTAATCGGCTTGTGCCGCTTTAAGTGCCGTTTCTTCTGCAAAAGAGTGCAGCACCTCGGACCATTGATCCGAGCCTTTAATCGTCCCATCTCCTTGCGGCCAGCCAAACGATGCACCCTGGATCTGATGCATGATGGCGGTATACGCGCCAAGCTGATGATACAATCGCTCTTTTTCTCTGTCTGAAATCGATGCGTGATCCAGCTGCTTACTCGGAATAAACTCCATAAACATGTACGTTCTTGGAATGATGGATCCGCTATCATCACAGGCGATAATGTTTGGAGCAGGAATGCCTGCTTTACGGTAATATTCATACACAATCGGTTCAGCCGCCATCATGGTGCGTTCAAACGAAAATAGGGGATCACTCGCAGAACCAGCCGCCATCTCACCCCGCTCTGGAGCCAAACGTAAAATCACATCCGTATAGGATGTATGTTCAAGGTGAATCCGATAGGTTGTATTAAAAAGTCCACCTTGCAGGAGACCAAACGCCTTTACTTTGGTATCGCTTCCAAAATTAAGTTCTACCAGATGATGCAGCACCTCTGTTGATATCGTGCAGTGCAAACCGGAATTCATGGTACTCATGTCATTCAATCTCCTATCATCGTAGACAAACAGACGGCACCTTTCGGCACCGTCCTTTTCTTTTACTATATCATTTTACAGTTGGATTGTAAGCGCGCTTGCGCCTGTTGCTGCCGTAACGACAACACCATTTGCACCAGACACTTGGGAACCACCTTCAACGCTGGATACACTTTCAATGCCGCGAAGTACGATGTTCCAAGGTTTACCTGCACCTTCAGCACGAACATCCAGCACTGATCCATTACGTGTAACGTTAACTGTCAGCTCCTGCTCTGCCGCTTGGTTCACAACGACAGCTTGAGCCGTTTGACCATCAGCCAGTTCGAACAAGTGCAAGGACACATCATTCGCAAAGTCGTAATCCGGTTTGTTATCCACCGCACCCACAGCGATCAAGCTATTTGGTTTAACCATCATTGGCAGTGTTTTGAAGTCATGGTTTTCACTGATCCAGCGTCCACCTTGTACTTTCGCTCCTGTCAGATAGTTCGTCCAAGTTCCTTCAGGCAGGTAATAACGCACATCACCTTCCTTGTTGAAGATTGGAGCCACCAGAATCGAGTCACCAAACATGTATTGAGTATCCAGGCTGTATGTTGTTGGGTCCTCTGGGAAGTCCAGCAGCATAGCACGCATCATCGGAATACCTTTTACCGTTGACTCTACCGCAGAATTGTACAGGTACGGCATCAGGCTGATTTTGAGTTTGGTAAAGTCACGAACAACGTCCACGGACTCCTCGTCAAACAACCAAGGCACACGATACGAAGTGCTTCCGTGCAAGCGGCTGTGTGAAGATAACAGTCCGAATTGTACCCAGCGTTTGTATACGTCAGGGCTCGCTGTGCTTTCAAAACCACTGATATCATGGCTCCAGAATCCGAAACCGGAAAGCCCCAGTGAGAGACCACCGCGAAGCGATTCAGCCATGGATTCATACGTGGAAGAACAGTCACCGCCCCAGTGAACCGGGAACTGTTGACCACCTGCTGTTGCAGAGCGTGCAAACAGGGCAGCTTCGTTTTTGCCAATCTTCTCTTCGAGCAATTCAAATACAGCTTTGTTATAGAGCTGTGTATAATAGTTGTGCATTTTAACCGGATCAGAACCATCAAAGTATACAACATCCGTTGGAATTCTTTCACCGAAGTCGGTCTTGAAGGAATCTACACCTTGATCCAGCAGGACTTCCAGCTTGCTCTTATACCAATTCACAGCATCCGGATTCGTGAAATCCACCAGAGCCATGCCTGCTTGCCACATATCCCATTGCCATACGCTGCCATCGGCTGTTTTGACCAGATAACCGTTCTCCATACCTTCATCGAACAAGTAGGATTTTTCTGCAATATATGGATTGATCCAAGCACAGATTTTAAGACCCTTTTCTTTCAGACGTGCAAGCATGCCTTCCGGATCCGGGAACATTGCTTCATCCCATACGAAATCAGACCATTGGTATTCCTTCATCCAGAAGCAGTCAAAATGGAATACAGACAGCGGAAGATCACGTTCAGCCATACCATCTACAAAATGGTTAACCGTTGCTTCATCATAATCCGTTGTGAATGAAGTTGTCAGCCACAAACCAAAAGTCCATGCCGGTGGAAGCGCTGGTTTTCCTGTTAATTTCGTATAATTATCAAGTACATCTTTCGGATTGTCACCGCCGATAATGAAGTACTCCAACGTCTCGCCTTCTACGCTGAACTGAACTTTAGATACATTCTCGGATGCAATCTCATATGATACGCGTTCAGGATGGTTTACAAATACGCCATATCCTTTATTGGACAAATAAAACGGAATGTTCTTATAGGACTGCTCACTGCTTGTACCCCCGTCCTCATTCCAGGTATCTACAATTTGGCCATTCTTAACAAACGGTGTGAAGCGCTCACCGAGTCCGTAAACGTATTCACCAATACCGAGATCCAGCTGCTCGCGGAAGTACGCTTCCTTGCTTGGACCTGTAATATAACCAGCAGCTCTTTGACCGCTACCTGTAATCCGTTTTCCTCCATACAGGAAGCTAATGTCCCAACCGTTTGTTTTGTCGATTTGAACTTCCAGATTGCCGCTTTTCAAAACAGCCCCTTGTTCATTTTTTGAGATCTCAACGTTGGCTTCTTGTGTGTTAAGCTCAAATTCAGGCCCTTTTTTCACGCCGCCCTTATGGTGATTCAAGGTTACACGAATAACGTTAGGCATTGGTGAGCTGTACGTTGCTTTCAGCAATGTTCCGTTCAACGTGTCGCCTTTGGTACGAATATATTTAGTTGCCGCATATACGGTCACAGAATTCTCTTTTTGCACAATATCACGAATGTCAGTCGGGTTTTGAATCTGGTACCCTTCACGAGTCATCCAGAATCCATCAGTAAATTTCATGTTTTCTTTCCCCCTTTGGTTATATTATAATAATATTGATATTAATAACGAATTTCTTCTCTTATTTTGACCAAATATATCACGATTTTGATAATAAACATCCGATTCTTGAACATCATCACCAATCTATGGAAACGATTACATTAATAATGTAACAAAAGGAGAATCTGATATGGAACGTGAACGATTACGGGAAGACCGGATTCACGGCAATGCCATGTATCCCGTCAGTGTGTACCCGGATATTCAACAACTAAACGGAGATAGCATTCTCGATTGCCACTGGCATGATGAGATGGAGTTCACCATGGTGACCAAGGGCTGCGCCGTCTTTCAGATCGATATGAACACTGTTGAGGTTCAAGCTGGAGAAGCCATTTTCATCAACCGAGGTGAGATTCATGCGGGGTATCTGAAGGGCGATGTTCCCTGCGTATTCTCTTCCATTGTATTTAATCCCGAGCTGCTCGGCAGCCGCACCTTCGATACGGTCCAAGAGAAATTCATCGGTCCACTGGTACGCAAAACGGTGATTCCCCCCAGTCATATCAAGGCAGATGAGGATTGGGGACAAGAAATTCTGGATCTCCTGAAACGTATATTTGCGGACCACGCTACCCGAACCGAAACGTGTGAAATGTCAACAAAAGCGCACCTGTACCTCATATTTGCCCGAATGTTCGAACATATGAGACCTGCTCCGCTCAAAGGCACTGTGGCTACAGGGAGTCATGACAAGGTAGAGCGCCTGAAATCCGTGCTCAGTTATATTCACAAACGGTATCCTGAACCATTAAAGCTGAAAGAACTGGCCGATGAGGCCAATATGAGTGAAGGGCACTTCTGCCGTTTCTTCAAACAGATGGTGCAGAAAACCCCGGTTGATTACATTAACTATTACCGCGTTCAACAGGCCTGTGTTCAGCTTGAGAATACGGACCACAAGATTGTTGATATCGCCATGGATGTGGGTTTTGAGCATCTAAGCTACTTCATCACTACATTTAAAAAACATAAATCCACCACACCTTCACAGTATCGCAAAATGTTCTATGAGAACGTAGGAATGGAGTCTGCCCTGGTTCAGGTGTAAAAGAAGAAGGTGCTCACAGCTACTCAGCTGCAAACACCTTCTTTATCCACTTCCAATTCCCAAGAACTAACAAGATACGGTTCTGAGGCACGTTTTCTCCGTTTGAACTCATTTCATTTGCTACTTCAAGCATTCCGCTAAGGAGTTATTGGTGTCTCACTTTTTCAGCGTCTTCCATGAAGTGTACTCATGTACGGAGAAACCGTTAAAGGATGCATGTACTGAAGCCATTTTTTCGACCAACTTCAACTGTGCTTCCATATAAGCAGATCCCTCTTCATAAAAAGTAATGAAGTCGCCTTCCTTGCTTTGCTTTGTTTCCACGGCGATCGAGATCGTCTTGCCGAGCAGAGCTGCTTCTGCAAGTTCATCCTTCGCTACACTATAGATTGCAGCAGCTGTATCGCGGTAAGCCATAATGGTGATGGAATCAAACTTGCGAATCATCCAACTGCTTACGGCCATCGTGGAACCCGGAATTTTGTAGTTATCGAGCCAGAAAGGCAGATCAGCCGCTACCGGCATCTTCATCCGTGATGCTCGCTCAACAATGTACTCCACATTTCCTTGCCACTGGGTAATTACACTGGCCTGATTGATTTTCCACTGCGGATGCACATGGGGCTCAATATCCAGATGGATACCAGCAAACTTCTCATTAGGCAACGCCTGCGCCTGATAGGCCTCGATCCAGTCCAGGAAAGATGCAATCTGCTCCCGGCTTTCCGTCAATCCCCACGCTGATCTTCCATCCATGACGTCAACCGCAATGTTTTTGGCTCTCGCTTGGCGAATAAAACTTTTATATTCAGGAATTTTTATATCCCGGTTCATCTGCAGATAGATCGTATTGATCTTGTTCGCTGTAGCGTAATTTAACACCTCTTGAGGATTACTTCGGATCTGGGTGGTATCCCACACCCATGTCGCTCTCACCGGTGCATCAAGTTTTCCATGAATCGTTGCATAACTGTCAACTGAACCATCCGCAATGGCTTTGGAAGAACAGGCTGTACTCGCACACAGGATCAAACAACTCAGTAATACGATAAAACGGTAACCCATTTTGCTTTTCATATTTGTACACTCCCTCTGAAGTTATCAGCTCTGACGTGCAAATCTGGATGAAATTCTGTCGTTTCATATTCATTTAATGGATATTTATTAGGTACGACGAATTCGGATTGCTTCTATATGCAATATCATCTTTAAGACTTACGACGAAAGAATCATATAACTATATTTCGGGAATTCGTAGTTCTGTATGTATAGTTCAAAAGTCACAATTATTCACTATTTTCTAAATTAGTCCTTATTTCAGCATGACTTCAGTCATTATTGCCATATGTACACCAAGATCCAGAAGACCTAGAAAGCGTTTTCTCCCACAACGTACAAAAAAACCGCCCTAAGGCGGCTTTATTTGAAACCCATTTAATGATGTCTAGTCGAAGTTTCAGTTCATTCATTACCCGATGGAGCTACAGGTGTATTGTCAACCACTTCATCGAAAAGGGACACCAGTTCAATACCTTCTGCCGAGATCCGCACAAGTCCCTTGTCAGACAAACGTAGTTCTGGAATTACAACCAGCGCGAGCAACGAAAGCGTCATAAATGCATTATTCAATGTACATCCTGCGGACTGTAAAGCTTCACTGACTGCTGCCGATTGGGCTGCAACGACTTCAAAAGATTCAGTTGACATCAAACCTGCAATCCGCAGCGGGAATTCGGTTACACCTGCTGCCGTTACTACGGCTACCCCACCTTGCATGCGAATGACACGGTTACCGGCTTCAGCCATCAGCGCATCATCATTGCCTATAATCAACAGGTTGTGACTATCATGCGCAACCGTCATCGCAATCGCTGCAGGTGATGTGAAGCCGATGCCTCCAACTAGCGCTACCGCCCGATTCCCGGTTTGTTTGTGACGCTCCAATACCGCTATTTTGCATACTTCCCCTGAAGTTGAAACCACAACCTTGCCATTCTCTACCGTGACAGGCAGGTGTTTCTCCTTTGTATCTACATGGTTCTCTGTCACATGAATAATTTTGGCACCAATCATACCCTCTGTAATGGGTGCAGCAAGTTCCATATCTTCTGGCCGAATATTAGCTTCTAACTTCACCGTGTTCAGCGCTTCTTCCGGGTACGTGAAGCTGTCCCAGACCGCCGTCATTTTCCCATTCTCGGCTACAACTTGCCCGGCAGCAATTGTCATGCCCACGCGTACATCCGCCAATCGGCCGTCCAGTAGAATAATATCGGCTATATTGCCCGGAATAACCGCACCAATATCACGCGCAACACCAAAACGCTCAGCCGTATTAATGGTGGCCATCTGGAAAGCCGTGACCGGCTTCACACCTTGGGAGATTGCGAGACGAACAACAAAATCCATATGTCCTTCTTTAAGCAAGGATTCAGAGCTTCGGTCATCGGTCACCAGCATCATCCGGCGTGTATCCAGTCCAAGCTCAGTACAAGCTTTGATTGTCTCAGCCACATCATGCCATGCCGAACCTTGGCGCATCTTCGCGTACATCCCGAGTCGCAGACGTTCGACCACATCTTCCTTGGTCACACATTCATGATCCCCTGTAACCCCACTCGCTGCATACGCTGGCAGACGCCAGTCATCTGCTGCCCAGGTGAAATGACCATCTGCCACTTTACCTGCTCGGAGGGTCGCCTGTATCTCACCAATCATCGTCTCGTCCCCATAGACTACCCCAGGGAAGTTCATCACTTCACCAAGACCAATCATGTCCGGACCCCAGGAAAGAGCCTCTGCCACCTCTTCAGGCCCGATATAAGCACCTGTTGTCTCCAGTCCTGGATGGGTGGAAGGCACACAGGAAGCCACCTGCATATAAGCAGCCATCGGTGTGGTCCGCGCTTCATCCAGCATCAGTCTCAGACCTTTGAGACCAAGCACGTTAGAGATCTCATGCGGGTCAAAGAAACCTCCGGTTGTGCCTGAAGGCAAGACCGCTCTCGCAAACTCGGTTACTTTCATCTGTGTACTTTCAATATGGCAGTGTCCATCCAGCAAACCAGGAGCAATATACTTACCGTTTGCTTCAATAATCCGGGTATGTTCTCCAATGGTGTGGCTTACATCTTTACCAACATAAGCGATTCGTGCTCCCTGTACAGCTATGGACATCTCCGGCAAAATCTCACCCGATATCACGTTGACCAGCGTACCTCCCCGAATGACCAAAGTCGCCGGCAAATCTCCCCGCGCTGTAGCGACCAGATCAGGTACACAATCGGCCATCAGTGGCCGTTCAAAAGATGATTTGTTCATATTGTTGCCTCCTTTAATAAACGATCCCAAAAAAATATATTGTTACGATTATATGAGTCCGGAACTCATGTGTAAAGAAAAATCACATCCATTGTGCTTGAATACAAATTATCAAGTCATATTTATCCACGGGACCCAATCCTTACGAATTCACGTTAGGTATTTTCATTCAATACGTTTTTATTTAATACGATCACCTATATGGCCGGAACCTCATCATGTATACTTCCCTCGCTAAGCTAGCTTCTTCCCGATATATGTATCATATACAGAAAGACTCCCGTTCCATTGAACGGAAGCCTTCTTCAAGCACATGAACGTGTTATGTCAGTCCACTTGCGCAGCAGACACCTTGCCAAGATCATACCATTCTTCCGACTGGGCGGTAATGAACGGACTCGGTGTGCCCACACAATAGACATGCAACAGATGCATCGCTCGTGTACAGGCCGTGTAGAACAATTTGCGTTCATGCTCCTGGGCATACTGCTCCACAGAGCCGTCATAGATCAGGACAGCATCGAATTCCACACCTTTGGCCAGATACGCCGGGATAACATGAACACCCTGCTCAAAAGCCAGCGTCGTTTTTTTGATTAACTTCGGTGCTGTGGGCAGTGCCTTGCTCAATGCAGCATGTACGTCTCTGCTCTCTTCGGCGGTCTTGCAGATAACTGCAACTGATTCATATCCTTCCTTAATCAAGTGCTGCAGGTCTGTCGTGATGACGTTCATATGACGCTCGGCATCAGAAGAAACGATCACTTTAGGCTTCTCACCGCTACGGTTAAATGGAATAATCTCTTCCCCACCAGGCACCATGCCACGGGTAAACTCCACGATCTCCCGAGTAGATCGATAACTTCTCGTCAGCTCAATGACCTCTGTATTGTCTGGACCGTACAGATTAGTCAGAGGTCCTGTTCCACTAAGCACTGAAGAGTGGGCATAGATGGCCTGATTAAAGTCACCAAGGGCTGTTATTTTCGCCCGTGGGAACAATCTCTTCATGAATGCCAACTGAAACGCAGAATAATCTTGGGCTTCATCAATGATGACATGGCGGATATTGGAGTTAATATGGAATCCAAGCATAAGCTCACGCAAGTACAAGTATGGCGTAATATCTTCATATGCCAACTCCTGAAGCTTCAATCTGCGTAAAGTCATCTTACAGATTTCATCCCACTGAGCAGGGAGCGCTTCGTCACCCAGCAATCGCTCCATCTGAGCCTGATCGCTGAACAGATGTGCATACAATTGTCTTATATCAACGAATCGTAATGACTTGATCCATTTCCGCAACGGTTTGAGTCGGTCACTGACCACCATACGTGCCAGAATTTCTCTTTCCTGCTCAAAGTCATTAAACGTATGGGTCTTTCCTTTTTGCTTGCGCTTCAACCGTTGATACGCACGTTGCAGATCCTCCGGCTCCATCAGATCAAGCTGCTGATCAACCCAAGGCGCATCCAGTTCACCTTTACCAAAGGCAGACAGTTCTTTCAGCATCCAGTCCCGTAACATCTCCAGTCGACTCACCAGCTTAACGGATGACTCGAAGCTGTAGAATTTCTCAGCCATAGCCTCTGACGTGACAATCGCTCGGCCCTGGAAGCGAACTGGCTTGAATTTCATGCCACCTGACAACATGCTTTCCTTGTAACGCGTAATGACTTTCAGGAAAGATTCGGATGACTTGAACCGAATGCTGGACATGCGCACATCGTAATCAGGATCTTCCGTCCCCGTAAGTACATATTCGAGCTGAATAAACGGATCTTCCAGTTGATATTCACGACCCAAACGGCGCTCCAGATACTCCTGGAAGGTCGTTTGCAACATGTTTTCCTCCCCAAGCTCAGGCAGTACCGTAGAGACATAACTGTTGAACATTGGATTCGGTGAAAAAAGAACCATCTGATCCGCTTGCAGATGCTCGCGGTATTTATAGAGAAGATATGCCACACGCTGGAGCGCCGCGGATGTTTTGCCACTGCCGGCTGCGCCTTGCACAATGAGCATACGTGTCCGGTCATTACGGATAATCCGGTTTTGCTCCTTCTGAATGGTCGCTACAATACTCTTCATCTGTGCATCCGAAGTTCGACTGAGCACGGCCTGCAACAACTCATCACCAATCGTAACCCCTGTGTCAAACATAAACCGGATACGACCGTCCCGAATGACAAACTGTCGCTTCATCTCTATATCACCGCTGATCTCCCCACTGGGTGTATGATACGTGATTGGACCCGGTGCTCCGTCATAATACAGGTTGGAGATTGGCGCACGCCAGTCGTAGACCAGAAAAGATTCTTCCTTCTCATCCAGCAACGATGCAATGCCGAGATAAATTCGTTCTGCATTTGGATATCCGTCTTCCTTAAAATCAATGCGCCCAAAATACGGTGAATGATGCAGTCGTTTCATTTTATCCAACGCAGCTGCTGTATTGAGATGGCTGCGCTCCCGATCGGACAATACCTGTGACTGCTGCCGCATGCTGGTTGAAGTCTCCCCGACATCATCCGCTTCACTGAAGTTCATCGTGACTTCGTCCCAGAAATCTTTTCTCATCCCTACCACTTCGTCACGGAAGGAACCTACTTCATCTTCTAACGTTGTGATCTTGCGTTCAATCTGATCGGTCACCATGTTGACCCGTTGTTGTTCTTCACTCCATTGCTGCTCAGTACTCATATGTTAATAGCCCCTCTTTCCCCGGATTGTGTCCTCAAAATCCCATTTGACAAGCCCGAAAAGGCAATGGTATAATTATTAGAAAGTAAACATTTTAATTATATGTTAATTAGTTCTAATTTTCTGAAAACCATTTTTTATTGTACCAGTGACAACGTCCCGATGCAAGCGGAGGCGTTTTTTGTTGTTTTCTTCTTCATTATTACCCAATTACCGGGTCCTCAACTGACCTAGCTACTCCTGCCTACTTTCGTAATTCTTCAATCGTCTCTTTCCAGCGTGTAATTGCTCCAAGTTCATCTTTTAATTGAAAGGTTATTCCTGAAGTGATCTCCGCATATGGCGCGTGATCCACTCGTACATGGAGCACTTGTGCTTCAAAGCGATCCCTAGGATGAACAGCCCCCTTAATCTCAGGCAGCCGTTCTACTTCTATACGGATATGCAACAAACGCTGTCCTTGAACCGCAATCAAGGTAGCCTTGCCTGTTTTGCTCATGTTCATACTGGTCTGTGTACCTTGCCATAAAGCAAGTCTAAGCTGATGCGGATTGATCGCAATCACTTCCCCCATACTGATCATCGCCTGATGCGGCCATTGATCCTCAGATACGGTTAGCAGTTGCATGGCTTCATGCTGTTTATGCTCCAGATTTGTCCCACTCAACCATTCCATTAGTTCAGCGTCTAATTCCTTAATAATCATGTCTCTATCCCTCGGTTCGTTAATATTCATTCATGCCCTTCAGCCGTATGTATGACAAAACAACCCGGACGCGACGGTCCGGGCAATGTTGTAGTTCCATTGTATATGATCGCGAAGCGTGTATGCAATTCGCACTTAGAGGTTGTTCAAAAAGTCTACTTTTGATTACGAATCATGCCTAAGGCCACTTAAGCCAATTCAAAATTTTGTCCTGTGATTCTTTGTCTTCACTGGCGCTATGCACATGTTCGGCAAGTCGATTTAGACGTTCCAACTGATATCCGTAATCATAAATCGCAGCAGCCACGATCGACAATCGTAACATCCCTTCCTTGTCGATATCAAACTGGGTGATCGTCTGCTCCATGAAATGGTCATTATCCAATACAAACTGTGCGGCCTCTTCCCCATTAGGTTTCAGCTTATCCTCGAACTTGAGCAGTGCATGCTCATGGAATTTGATAACCAGTTCAAGATGTGAGTCAAAAAACTGATCCATGGCCGTTGTCCGCGGTGCCTGGAAATAGTGGCGTTCCACCGAATCCAGCACCTCATACCCTTTTTGCAAACTCAGCAGCATTTGTTTGTAGACCACCATCTGCCGAGTTTCGCTGAATTTCGAACGTTTCATCTTTTTCTGTTCCTCTTCGAACAAGTTATACTTGTCGGACAGAGACTTAATGGAACCGCCCAGGTTGCTTTTCTCCTCCCGGAATACAACTTCCTTGATCTCATCCGAGATCGAAGTTCGCAGAAGCAACGACATACCACTGAATACACTATGGATCTGCTTCACGAACTGAACCTTCGGTTTAGGAGGAAATACCGTAATGTTGATGAGAAACGCCGATACAATACCAACCAGTGTCAACAGAAAACGATTGAGTGCAAAATGCCAATCACCCGATGCTTCCATAATGGATACAACCGTGACAAGTGTAAGGCCAACCGTCTCACCCATATTCAATTTAAGACAAATCATGATGACAAGTACAATAATTAATCCAACGGCGATTGGCTCATTGGACAACACCATGCCCCCCACCAGAGCGACAATAGCTCCCAGCGTGGTCGTTTGCAATTGATCCAGGAAGTATTTCCAGGAACGATAGATGGAAGGCTGCATGGCGAATATAGCCGCGATTGCGGCAGGCACGGGAGATTGCGGGTTCAAGAACAGGCTGCTTAGGTACAAGGCAAGCGTGACCGCGATCCCCGTCTTAAGTACACGTGCACCAAACGACATGGTGGTGACCCCTCCTCTTTACCGAACCTGAAATTTTACATTTGATGATCATTTTCATTATTACCCCATATTTCTTTTTTTGCCTGAATTCATTCAGGAGAACGATTTATTGTACCATGTAAGGTCTTCCGTTGCCATGTCATAAGTCAGAGGTATTATGAAATTGATTTCTTTATGTATGTTAATACACATTATTAACCCAAAAAGAAGCAAATCTTCAAAATGGATTTTCGCCACTTCAAAGATTCGCCTCTGTTACTTATGATACCTCTGTGGAATGCTCATGCTTATTATGCCTTTCTAACGGTCCGTGCCCTCCCACTCCCTTTTGAACTGGTCCACAAACTGCACCATATAATCATGACGCTGTTCCGCCAGCTCCTTGCCATAGGAGGTATTCATCAGATCCTTGAGCTTGAACAACTTCTCGTAAAAGTGATTTATCGTTGTGCTGCGCCCATTGCGATATTCCTCACGGGTCATCTGCTCCCGTGGGGGAAGGGACGGATCGTACATCTCGCGCCCTCTGGCGCCTGAAAAGGCAAAGGTTCGCGCGATCCCAATCGCACCCAGTGCATCCAGTCGATCCGCATCCTGAACAACCTGTGCTTCAAGCGAACGGACCGCAGGACGCTGTCCTCCCGCATATGAGATGGTACTAATAATACCCACAACCTTGTTACGTATATCCGGGTCAAGAGGCTGGGTATCCAGCCAGTCATTCAGTTTGGCCATCCCGTCTTCCAAGCTCTCATTCAGCTTCTCATCCGGTACATCATGTAATAATGCGGCCAGTTCGCAGACAAATGGATCTGCACCCATGCGGTGAGCGAGTTCAACTGAAAGTGCGGTTACCCGTTCAATGTGCGGCCAGTCATGACCATCACTATGCTTGGATGAGTCCCCTTGAACAAAGGATCGGGCGGCGCGCAGAATAGCCTCTCCTGCCGTTATTCCATCTATGTTATGCATGTGCCCTAATTCTTGCTGATTCCCGCCAGGTTGAAGAGGGTTCTCTGACATCTTACGATTCCCCGCCTTCACGTGCCTGTTCACGCGGAATACGCCGAGCTACACCCGTCTTAATAGCTGCTTCAATCACGCGACTGCGCATCGATTTGACCACTTTATCATTGAACACACTCGGAATAATGTAATAACGTGTACGCTCTTCGTCCGTAATGGCCGAAGCAATCGCTTGAGCGGCTGCCAGCTTCATTTCTTCATTAATTTCGGTGGCTCGGCAATCCAGAACTGCCCGGAAGATGCCCGGGAAACATAACACGTTGTTGATCTGATTCGGATAATCGGATCGTCCTGTTGCCATTACCGCTACAATGTCTTCCACCAATGCAGGCATAATCTCAGGTACCGGGTTTGCCATTGCAAACACGATTGGATCTTCTGCCATGGTCTGCACATCTTCGCGAGTTAACAGATTCCCGCGGGACAGGCCAATGAACACATCGGCTCCACGAATAACATCACGCAGCGAGCCAGTCTCCAGTTCGGGATTAGTACGCGCTGCATAATCACTCCAGACTTCATTCTCATAGGTTTGTGTCCGCACAATTGCACCCTCACGATCGACACCTATAAGCCGGCTGGCTCCCGCAGACAATAATATGTTACTGCATGCTACACCTGCTGCACCGATACCACAGACCACAATCTTCACATCTTCAATGGACTTGCCCACCAGTTTGAGCGCATTGATCAGACCGGCATATAACACAACGGCTGTGCCATGCTGGTCATCATGAAATACAGGAATGTCCAATTCCTCATTCAGACGACGTTCAATTTCAAAACAACGCGGTGACGAGATATCCTCCAGATTAATGCCGCCAAAACCAGGTGATATCGCTTTCACAGTACGTATGATTTCCTCGGTATCCTGTGTGTCCAGGCAGATTGGGAAAGCATCCACACCTGCAAATTGTTTGAATAACATCGCTTTACCTTCCATGACAGGCATCGCTGCACGAGGCCCAATGTTACCAAGTCCAAGTACTGCACTGCCATCAGATATGACGGCCACTGTATTCCGTTTAATTGTCAATGAGAAGGCTTTGCCGGGTTCTTCTGAAATGGCTGAACATACACGTGCCACATCCGGAGTGTACACACGTGACAGATCTTCCCGGTTTTGAATCGGGGTCTTTGGTGTTACTTCGATCTTACCGCCCAGATGAAGCAGGAACGTCCGATCCGATACGTTAATAATGGACACACCTTTAAGCTGGCGCACCCCTTCTATAATTTTACTGTTATCTTGTGCATCCGTAACTGCGACCGTCAAGTCGCGCACGCTTACATCCTGATTGGTGGAAATCACGTCGATGGCAATGATGTCTCCCCCAGCTTCCGAGATGGCCGAAGCCACTTCGCCAAACTTGATATCCTTAGTTGTCATTTCCAGTCGAATAATAATGCTGTTACCATCCAAATTTCTTTGATTCATTTCCATTCCTCCCAGACTGAAAGTCTTGAGTTACATGTTACGTGTTTGTCTTCGCTGCGCGGACACGTTTATCCTTTATCTTGTCCAGAAAAAGTGGTTCAACAGCCCAAATGCATAAAATAAAAAAGATGCCCTGAACACCAATGCAGGCGTTCAGGGCACTCTCTTCTAATTACTAACTTCATTTATTTAGTAACATATAGAATCTACATTATTTCCGGGCAGCCGGTCTGCGCAGAACACAAATGTCATATGGCTTCAAGCTGAGACTTGCTTCCACAGCATCACCACTGAGCAGATCGGTATAGGACTGTCCATCTAGTTCAACCAGCTTCTCATCTGGCGTGTAGTTCTGTACAAACACATAATCTGCTGTACCATCTGTACGCGTATGTGCCGTTGTTCCGGCAGGCAACTCGGTTTCAAGTCCACGCTCAATGTTCAGGTCAGCGATTAGTTTCGCATAGAAATCATCATAGAATGGTGCTTTCAGACGTGTCGCTACATAATATGCTTTCCCTGAACCCAACTGGTTAACCGTCAATGCAGGGCGTCCGGCATAGAAGTCAGAACGGTACGTAGCTAGGGACTTCGCGCCTTCCAGATGAATCAGATCACACAGTTCAATTGCATCATACGCTGTATTGAGCTGAAGCTCATTGCCCTTCTCCGGAATGATTCCGTTCAGATCACGATCATGCAATCCGTCAATTTCCTCGGACCAGATGCCAAGTGTCTTACGCAGCGGGCCTGGGAATCCACCCAGGAAACACAGATCGTTTTCGTTAACAATACCAGACCAGTAAGTTGCTACAAACGTACCACCTTGTTCTACAAACTTCTCAATACGTTCCCCAACACCTTCACGTACCAGATAGAGCATTGGCGCAATCAGCAACTTATACTTGGACAGATCTGCATCCATATCAATAACGTCTACAGCGACTCCCTTTTTCCAAAACGCTTCGTAATGCTCTTCCACGGTCTGCTCATACTTCACACCGATATTACGCGGACCCTGGGAATCATTAACGGCCCAGCGGTTTTCCCAATCAAAAATGATTGCAACTTCTGCCGGAACCGCTGTTCCTACAATAGCTTCCATGCCTTCAAGAGCCGTTCCTACGTCGGTGACATCTTGGAACACTCGAGTGTGTTCCGTTCCTACGTGGTCTACCACCGCACCATGAAGTTTCTCACTGGACCCCCGGCTTTTTCTCCACTGGAAGTACTGAACACTATCGGAACCGTGTGCCACAGCCTGAAGAGAAGAGAGCAGATGCATGCCCGGTTTTTTCAGCTTGCTGACATCTTGCCAATTCGTCGAACTTGGAGTACTCTCCATCAGCAAGAACGGCTGACCGCCTTTGATAGAACGAACGATATCATGCATCATGGCGATCCGGGATGCCTGTTTCGCGTCGTCATCTGCATCATGCCAAGTCGGATAACTGTCCCAAGAGAGGAAATCCAGAATATCAGCGAACTTCCAATAGTTCAGACCGCCATAGAATTCCATCAGGTTTGTTGTGACTGGCAGATCGGGATTCTTAGCTTTCAACGGTTTTGTTTCATGCACGATAAAATCAGCTGTCTGATCCGTAACGAAACGGCGCCAGTCCAGATTCATCGCGTGTACCTGTGTCTCACCGTGTGGAGCCGGAGATTCCACTTGACTCCAGTCTGTAACCGTATGGCTCCAGAATGTCGTCCACCACGAATGATTCAATTCATCGAGTGTTTTATACTTCTTCTGAACCCAACCACGGAACGCTTCCTGACAATAATCACAATGACAGTCTCCGCCGAACTCGTTCGAGATATGCCAGCCGATTACAGCCGGATGATCCGAATAACGTTCTGCCAGTTTTGTGTTGATCGCAGTAACCTTCTCACGGTATACCGGGGAAGTATAACAATGGTTGTGACGGAAACCATGCAGATTGCGGACACGCTTCTCGGATACGCGGAGCACTTCCGGGTACTTCGCGGACATCCAGGCAGGTCTGGCACCACTTGGTGTAGCGAGGAATGCATAGATGCCGTTTGCTGCAAAACGATCCAACACCTGATCCAGCCATTCAAACGTGTATACGCCCTCTTCCGGCTCAAGGGATACCCATGAGAAGATACCGATGGACATCACGTTACACTTGGCAAGCTTCATCAAGCGAATATCTTCTTCCAGAACTTCAGGATAGCGGAGCCATTGCTCCGGGTTATAGTCTGCACCATGCAACATGTGCGGGGCTTTGGAACTTACAGGTGGAAATTTGTATGTCATAAGGACAACTCCCTTGCATTAATTAATTACTGTTTTTTAGTTTATATACGATAACAACGACTTTACAGAACGATACGTATTACGCTAGATTACACGTATGTCACGACATCTGATTCTTCAACAGCAGCAAGTGCTGTAAACGATTCCAACTTGCGACCTTTAAAATCAAACATGGTGAGGTTGCCCCAGTTATTCGGATGACCGACGGACCATTCTTCTTTACTTGGTATCCAGGCAGGTTCCCAATAATAGAATCCATGCCCCAAACCACCAGGAACTTCGCGGATAATCTGCAATAGATCCTTCAGATATTTGGTCTGTCCCTCTACACTTGCAGGGTATCCTGGTAACAACATATCTTCCTGATTCAAAATCCATTCAATGCCTTCCGGCTGCTCAAGCGTCCATGGATAAGCGGTTTCAACTACATTGATCGGTTTGCCATAACGCTCAGCCAGATCATGAAGATTATCACGTAACGCATCAAGTGTGCCATGCCACCAAGGATAATACGAGAGACCAATGATATCAAACTCCACACCCAGTGCTTCAAAGCGATCGTAAAACTTGCGGCTCTCGGCGTTATCTCCACCACGGTCAATATGTATCATAATCTGAATATCCGCGTCAACGGATTTGACCGCAGCAATTCCGTACTTCACAAGGCCTGCAAAACGCTCCCATTGTTCATCCGTATCATGCTCTTCTCCACCGACACGTCCCTCATTCCATAACATGCCTGGTGTAATCTCGTTGCCCACCTGCACCATGTCTGGAAGCGCATCGTGTTCCTTCAACGTTCTCAGAACGTCAGCCGTATACATGCATACCGCACGTTGAAGCTCTTCATAGGTCAGATTCTCCCATGCTTTCGGCTTCCATTGATTGGCTGGGTCAGCCCAGCGATCAGAATAATGGAAATCAAGCAAAAATTTCAAGCCCTGTTCCTTGATCCGTTTGGCTACCTCCACCGTCCGCTCCAGATTGCAGAATCCACCAACAGGATCATTCCAGATTCGAAGTCGTATCGCGTTAGCGTCATTAATCTTCAGGATGGACAGCAAGTCTTGTTCCTTGCCATCCACATCACTATAACTCCCGCCATGCTGTTCGATTTCATCCATAAAAGACACATCCATTCCCAGAATGAATGTCTTTTCCGTCAAGTTGCTCACTGTATCAACCTCCATTAATTTGGGGTACAGGCTCAGCCTTTAACTGAGCCCAACGTCATACCTTTGACAAAGAAACGTTGCAGGAACGGATACACAATCAAGATCGGTGCACTTCCGATGAAGATCTGAGCAGCCCTTACTGTCGTTTGAGAGAGAGCTTCCATTTCTTTTGGATTCATGCTCATGCTACTCATATCACGTCCAATAATTACCGTTTGCATAAATGTAGCAAGTGGGTAATCCTTGGCGTTATTCATGTAGAGCAATCCATCAAACCAGGAATTCCAGTGGAACACCATACTGAACAATGCAATTGTTGCAATGGACGGCATCGAGATGGGAAGGAAGATACTGAACAATGTTCTGAAATGGTTAGCTCCATCCATCAGTGCCGCTTCCTCCAGCTCTTTTGGAATACCGCGGAAGAAGTTCAGCATCAGAATGACAAGGAATGTGTTAACTGCCCCAGGGAGTACCAGTACCCAGAAGGAATCCATCAACCCGATCTTCTGGATAACCATGTAGAATGGCACCAGTCCCCCGTTGAAAATCATACTGAACACAAAAATCCAGGAGTAGATCGTTCTGCCTTTGAACTCACTATTCTCTTTGGACAACGGGTACGCCGCCAGGAAAGTAATCAGCAACGTAATGGCTGTACCAATCACTGTACGTAGAAGTGAAATCCAGAGCGAATTCAAGAAAATTGGATTGTTCATCGTTTTTTTGTATGCCTCAAGTGAAAAACCTACGGGCCAGAGATTGACCAGATTGGCGTCGGCAGCAGCCTTTGTACTAAAGGATACTGCCAGTACATGAATCATCGGTACGATACACATAATGGCGACCAAAATCAGAAAGCAGGTATTGACTATATTAAACACGCGATAAGGCAATGATTTATGATACATCGTGGTCCCTTCTTTCTCTGTTCATTCGTTTAGAATATGCGATATCCAGCGTATTTTTTGGCTAAGCTGTACGATACAAGAATCAAGATCATACTAATGACCGATTTGAATAATCCGATCGCGGTTGCAAAGCCCATCTCACCATTTTGCATTGCGGAACGATATACGAATGTATCAATGATGTCTCCCGTTTGATATACAAGCGGGTTATACAAGTTGAATATCTGGTCAAATCCGGCATTCAGTACGTTACCAAGCGCCAGTGTTCCTACAACCATCAGCATCGGCACAAGCGAAGGGATTGTAATGTGCAGTGTCTGTTTCCAGCGTCCTGCTCCGTCAATTTCCGCTGCTTCGTACAATGCTGGATTAATTCCGGCAAGGGCAGCCAGAAAGACAATCATGTTATAGCCAAATTCTTTCCACACATCTGTCAGAATGACCGTAGATCGGAACCAACTGTTGTCTCCAAGGAAGAAATATGGCCCGAGTCCGAAGGTTCCCAGAACCCGGTTAACCAAGCCGCCTGTTGACAACAGATCTATCAAAATCCCGCCCAGAATGACCCAGGACAAGAAGTGAGGTAAATAGACAAGTGTCTGAATCGTTCGCTGTATAGCCATCTTGCGAACCTCATTCAAAAGAATGGCAAAAACAAATGGCACAAATAAATTAAAAATCAGTTTAAGTACAGCAATAATCAATGTGTTCCAGATGACCTGTAAGCTGTCTTCACGTTCAAACAAATATCTAAAGTTGTCCAGCCCAACCCATTCAGAACCGCTAATCCCAAGCCATGGCTTGTAGTTCTGGAATGCCATAATGATCCCGCCCATAGGCACATAACTGAAGATAATCAGAAAGATAATGGCTGGCAACAGCATAACGTGGAATGGCCAAGTGCGTTTCAAAGTTCTCATGATTGCTCCCCCTGTATTTCTTCCTACTCAAGTACTCCCTGAGTGGCTTATAATGCGATTATATCAACCTTTTACGGGGTCCAAACAGCACATAAAAGCAATATAAATGGCACAAATTCAACCACTTTGCCTTAGCTTGAATAAACAAAAAAAAGCGCTCAGACGTTAGTCGTCTGAGCGCTGCTTAAAACTACTTTTTCACACTGTCATACCATTCGTTAACCTCTTGCGTGATTTGGTCACCGCCACCCGATTTCCACGTTTGTACAAAGGTATCAAACGCATCAACCGGATTTTTGCCATAGATAATTTCGTTAAATGCCTGATTCTCGATTTTGTTCAGATAGTCCAACTTGGATTTCATCGTCTTTGTTGTCGGACCTGTGAACATGTTCTTGAAGGAAATTTCTTCTTGGCTTAGCAACACTTTCGCTGCTGCTGGAGTCTCTTTACCGTAGTTGACAGCAACATCTTTTTCAAGCTTGGTTTCAGGCTCTTTACCATTGGCCAAGTTCATCAGAGCTTTCATCTGTGCATCTGGAATACGAGCACCGTCACGAACAAGCAAATAACGTACAACGTTCACGTATCCGCCTTCGATTTCGTCAATCGGCATTTGTTTTCCATTTGCATCCAATTGATAGTCATAACCTGCAAACAGACCGTTATCATAAGGGCTACCTGGTGCTGGGTCTGCATAATTGTCAAACAGGTAGTTCTGGTACGTAAAGAATGCTTCTGGGTGTGCCATATCTTTTTTGATCAACGTAACACCATTAACGAACTGAGTTCCGTGACGCATCGCTTTGCCTTCAGGACCAGACGGAATTTCAATCGGTTTCCATACGGCACTCGGTACATTTTTCACTGTATCCAGAAGTGGCCATCCACTCATCCAGTAAGGTCCTGGAATAATGCCGGCAGTTCCTGCAACTGCTGGTTCTGCTGTTTTGTTCTCATCCCATAGAGCTGCTTCCTGCGGGATATATCCTTTTTTGAGCCATTCGCTCAATTTGGTCAGACCTTGCTTCATACCCGGATTGATGGAGCCATACTCCAGCTTGCCATCTTCCCCCAGATTCCATTGGAACGGCAATGTTCCATATGCTCCGAAGATCCAAGATGGGTCTCCCATCCATGTATTCATGGAAGTTTTGAATCCAATGCTGAGCGGAGTGACTTTATCAGGAGCCAATCCGTCAGGGTTATTGTTTTTGAATGCTTCCATAACGGTTTCCAGCTCATCGATTGTTTTTGGTGCTTTCAGATTCAACTTGTCCAGCCAGTCCTGGCGAATCCAGAGCAAGTAATCATTGTTGTATGCGTAGTCCAAAACAGGGATACCCATTCTTTTGCCATCACGGCTATATTGGTTCCATACGTTTGGATCTTGTTCAATTGCTTTTTTCCATGTGTCCGAAGCATACTTATCGAACAGTGGACCTACTTCTTGATACATCCCAGAATCAATCAGATCCTGAGCAAGCAGATTATCACCCACGTTTACAATATCAGGCATTTCCTGTCCTGATGACATGGCAAGACGAAGCTTGGTTGCAAATGCTCCATTTGTGTCTGTTACTGACCACAACGATTTGATTTCAATACCGAATTGATCTTTGGCCCACTTGGTTGCCACGTTATTTTCCATGGATTCGCCATTTTTGAATTTCAGCTCTGGATCAATTCCCCAGGCTGTTGTAATCGTAACTGGCGGATCGTATTTCTCTTTGTATTCGTTTTCAGTTCCTGTTGTGTTTGAAGCTGCATTATCTCCGCCTCCACTGCCGCCTGAACATCCTGCAAGAACGACAGTCAGACACAGCGTTGTAGCGAGAAGCGACAAGAATCTCTTTTTCGTTGATTGCGCTCTCATGTTGTTCCCCCTTAAATCGTTTTGGTTACCCTTTCATTATAGGCTGACCAGGCCTTTGAGCCTATGATACGAAATCAAGATTTCTGCACCTTTGCCAACCTATATTCTGGAATGTTGTTGTAATTATGCCTGATCCCGAAATTCATTTGGTGTCATACCATAATGTTTTTTGAACATTTTGCTGAAATATTGCGGATTTTGATAGCCAAGCTCACTTGTAATCTCGTATATTTTTTTGTTGCTATTCTTAAGCAGATACAGAGCACGTTCCATGCGCATACGAATCATGTAGTCCCCAAGACCTTCCCCTGTCTCTGCCTTGTAAATTTTTGATAGATATACGGGGTGTAGATATACCTTGTCCGCAATCATCTTCACCGACAGATCCTGTCCTGTATCTCTTGTCACCAGCTCCTGAACCTGCTTGATCACATGTCTGCGACTCTGCACACCTTCCTGATCGGACAACTCTTCCTGAAGCTTCGCCAGCATCTCGGTTGCCCAGCGCCGCAGCTTCTCGGGGGATTGAATCAACTGATGCGCAAGGAGCAGATCAAATCCCGCATGATCAATCTCATGCACCAGATGCCCCTGTTTATGGGCGATATACATAAATGCATTGGTTACCGACAGATACATCTCATACACGTGTTCTCTGGACAATCGCACCTGTTCTGCCTCGTCAAAAACCGTGTTCAGCTTACGCGCCGCCGCTTCCCATTGCTTGGTCTCAAGCAATTGTGGAAGTACAGGTGGTTTGTACAGCTCTTCGAGCGCCTGCGTTGCATCATTCTCCGGTCTTTTGCCGAGTGCCTGATCCATGTCCATATATATAATCTTGTGTTCTTCTGGTCCTGAAAGGACAAGCGAACCCAAACTTTTTCGATAAGCTACTGTCAATTCATTAAAGGGAAATGACGGTGTAACTACCATGGACAGGTCTCCCTGCAAATATCGAATAACATGTTCACGGAAAGTTTCAGCTGAGATTCTCAACGTCTCCAAGTTCATCTGCGGAGCTTCGATCTGTTCTTGATTCTGCAAAAACATTACCAGACACTCATGGGGTCCGCGGCCAAACCACACGTTAAATTGCTCTCCAAGTACTTCCTCTGCAATATTACCTACCGCAAAATCCATCAGATCCAAAGACTGCTGGTCCATTGATGAGAAGCGTCCTGTAAGGCGAATCAGCATCATCACAGCCGATTGTTCCGGCTCAATATGAATCTCATATTGTTGCAGTTGTTCCCGAAGTGCCCGCGCCGTGATCTCACGCCCCAACAGCAGATCATGCATAAGATTTTCCCGTAAAATTTTATAATCAGACTTCCGACTGTATAAGAGCCGGTGATATTTATCGAATTCATCCCACTCATCGCGAAGAGATGTGATGGCTGCCGACACGGAACTCATAAATTCATCATCGTTTACAGGTTTCAGGATATAATCCGCTGCCTGCAATTGAATCGCTTTCTTCGCATAAGTAAAATCACTGTGACCCGTCAGCAAGATACAGCGAATGTGGGACCAACGTTTGCTTACCTCTGCAATCAGATCCAGTCCGGACATGCCAGGCATGCGAATATCGGTCACCACGATATCCACTGCATTTTCCTCCATAATTTCCAGCGCTTCTTTACCCGAAGCGGCACGAAGCACAGTGGTTACTCCAAGCTCTCCCCAGGGGATTGTAAGTTCCAGACTTTCTGTTACGTATGTCTCATCATCTACCAGTAATATATCAATCAAGTGATTCACTCCCTATTTCGTTCATTCTGCAAATGGATTCCATCGTTCATCATGCGCTACACGTTCCAAGTGCTTATCCTTCATTCTCCAGAAGAAACTGCTGCTCGGCAGGCCACGACAGCGTAACGCGTAATCCACCAAGTTCCGATTCCGTTATATCAAGCCCTGCCTGCTCCCCATATCGAAGCTGGAGTCTCTGATTCACATTCCACAGGCCACAGCCCATCTCCTGATCCATCGTTCCCCTAAGCTTATTCAGAAGCGTCTCACGCGCCTCCTGTGTCATGCCTTGCCCATCATCTTCAACCACAAGAACCATGACACCGCCCTGTTTTTCCCCGGATACTCTTATTTCTCCGGCTTCCGCGTCCGCTTCGATACCATGAATCACCGCATTCTCCACTAGTGGTTGCACGATAAGTGGCGGTACCTCCTGTCTTAACATCTCATCAGACAGATCAATCTTGTAATGAATCCGATCCATACGCATCCGTTGGATCTCCAGATAACAGCTGACAAATTCAATCTCTTCCGTCAACGGTACCACGTCCCGCTCCTGTCTTGTCGTATACCGATAATATCGTGATAGGTTATGCGACATCGCTACAACCGCGTCCATACGCTTCAGCTTCGCCATACTTGTAATGAAGGAGAAACAATTATAGAAAAAGTGCGGGTTAATCTGCGATTGTAGCTGCTTCAACCGGGCTTCACGCACATGAATCTGTTCCAGATAAACGTGTTCAAATAACTGCTGGATCTGCTCCACCATCAAGTTGAACCGTTCAGACAGGAAACTGAATTCATTGCGGCCCTTTGGCTTAATCCTCACGGAATAATCTTCCTGCTTCAACCGCTGGAATCCGCGAATGAGTTGTTTTACTGGTACCTGCACCTGTACATAGAACAAATACGCCACACCAAAACTCATTAACAACAAACAAATCATGGAAGAATAAAACAGCATATTGGATTGATGAATGGGCTTCAGAATATCTGACAGGGGCATGTAGTCCACCAAATACCAGCCTGTTGTACTGGATTTCACGGTATTGACCATGTAAGGCTCGTTCCCGATCACTACTGTACGATTATCAACGTCCTGAAGTTTATGGACGGACAGTTCTTCCATCAACTGATTCGTTAATGAACGATCTGAAGTCCGGTTATAGATAACCCCCGACTCTTCTCGGAAATAGAAGGGATCATGCCTGCCATCGTCCTTGAATTTGTCGAGCATATCCCGAATGTTATCACTATCAAATTCCAGTTTAATAATCGTTTCCGCATTATTAGCCGGGTCTTTAATGCCGTACGGAGATACCGTAATCCAGCTAAACATGAACCGATCATCTTCCCCATCCTGAATTTTGCGTACATCCCAGCCGGAACTGATATTCTGCCTTAGCGCTTGTTTATCGTAAGAACGTGCGTCCCTTTCGGAAACCACCCTTCCCAGCGAAGGAGAGTACAGATATAACTTTGTGGCCCAATTGGATGAGCTTTCCTGAATACTTAGCTTATTCTGAATACGTTTGACCAGGTTGATCGCATCCAGATCAAAGTAGTTACTGTCCGCATAGATTCTCTTAAAGCTGGCAATATCAGGATCATGTATGAGCAGATTCGGCCATGAGGATAACAGTTCAATGTGTGTGTTCACTTGATTTTGGAAAAATTCAAGCTGGTTACTATTCGATCGATTCAACTCATCTCTGAGAACAGCTGTTGTTTTGTGATTGGAGTACCAGTACAGAAGTACTACAGGAATCAGCATAATCAGAATAAGAATGACCATTTTGGAAAACAGGTTTGTCCGATATGACATCTTTTCATCTCACCTTGTCTTAATTTGTCGTGACATTAATTGTAATGATGTAAGCGCTAAAGACAAACTATTTTTTTAGACAAACCGATTCATTATCTAGCGTAAGCGTTACCAATTCAAGGGGGAAGGAGACAAAACCAATATTTCTGCACTAAATGCAACTTCCACGCACAAAAAGAGCCGGCGATTAGCCAGCTCTCTATCTAATTTCATTATATATCTTAAATCGTTCTATTCAACTCAGACCTTATTCCACTTCTGTTTATGTAATTATTCTTTTTTTCTATGAAAATATCAACTATGGAATATCATAATCAAATACCGTATTCGCTCCATCCACGCCTACATCCAGTACAATATCCATAAGTTTCCCATTGACGAACAGAGGGGATTCCGCTTTCCCGTAAAACTCCAACTTGCCTGTAAACGTTCCATGGCGTTCAATCTCAACATGTACGGGCCTTAATTGGACAGACTGCAAGGCTTCCAATAGTGGATCGTCCTTAAACTTATAACTACGTGCGAGATCAGGCAATAACACGGCGGATACGGAATCTCTGCCGTAATTTTTGAGTGTCAGGTCACATGTTGCTCGGGTCTCACCCGTTTTCAGCACGTTAAAGGTACAAGAGCTTGCATTCTGTACATAGGATACCGCATTAATGCCTGAAGCTCCCCACTTGGCTACATACATGAATTTATCCGTCATGTACGAATAACTGAGAACGATAGCGATAACTACGATCCATAACCCTTTTGCAAGACCGGGGAACGATTTCCCGATTTCTTTGCGTGTAAGGTAGAAGCCGCAAGCAAAGATTCCCATCCCCAGGAAAAGTGTGATATGTACACCACTTAAATAAGACGTAGTATACGGTGATATACCTATTGCTGACAGCATGGTATCTCCAACAGAAAAACCAAGGTGATGGTTAAATGTAAAGATGATAGCAAATAGCAATAAAGCCCCTGAGAACACAAGTCTGGTTCTCGACACACGAACACCCCCTAATCAACCACCTTATTATATCATATTTTTCCTATTTATGATTAACAATCCAAATCAAAAAAACAACAATAAAAAGAACGCCTTCGGTTGTTCACCGAAAACGTCCTCCCTATTTGCCACCGATAAGAGCTTGTAGAACACAAGTCTCTCTATCATAGCTGATAATCATTTACTTCTGGGCAAGGAATGCATCAAGTTGTTCCTGTTTGGCTGCAATAATTTTATCAATTCCTGCTGCTTTCAATTTCTCGAGATATTTCGGAATCATCTCATTTGGATCAACGGCGCCCGATGTCATACCCGGCTTGAACTGTTTGTTCACGTTGTTGACCGCAGCAATTTCATTTTTGACAGATTGACTGTTGAATGTAAAGCCCAGTGCTGGAGACTTCACACCTTTGGCGTTAAATTCTTTGAACTTTTCCCACTTCTGCGGATCTTCATTATCCCATAGGAAGTTCAGGAACTGGTTACCAAGCTGCCATTGGGCACCTGGGTTATAGGTACGACTGTTGGCATCAACGCCTTCAGGGAGAGTAATGATATTATCCTGTCCGTCTTTTTTCACATAATGAGTACCTTCAATTCCGAAGTTCAGCAAGTTGTTAATTTCTTTGTCGGAATGCAGCAGGTTAATGACCTGCATCGCTTTCTCCGGTTGCTCGGAGGAACGGGAGATTGCAAGCATCGCTCCAGACGCATCACCCGTCGTGATTGTCGGCTGTGTCATCTCAATCTGAGTGAGTGGGAAACCCACATACCCTTCTTCTTCTTTATCCTTGCCTGGCTTCATGCCATCTGTCCAGAGAAACGCTTTTCCAGCCTTCGCCTGGTCTTTCGGGAACACATTGGAAGTAGCAGCATCACTGTTGATATATCCCGCTTGATACCACTTGCGAGCGAGTTCAGCCGCTTCTTTGAATTCAGGGGTCTCCACTTCATTCAGCACCGTTGTTCCGCCTGCTGTTTTGGAGATGACTCCAGGTACGGAAGCATCACCGAGATAATCCCAATCCAGATTCTCCAACAGCCCGTTACCGTTGGTATTGGACATATAGAATGGTGTGATGGCTGGCTCGTTTTCCTTGATTGTTTTGAGCAGAGGCTCCAGATCAGCCCAAGTTTTTACGGCTGTCAGGTCCAGCTTATACTTGTCAGCCAGATCTTTACGTACCAACACACCACGTGTGGCAGCGAGTTCCTTATTCGTAGGAACCCCGTAATTCACGCCGTCCACCTGGGAACCTTCCAGAAAGGCAGGATCCAGGTTTTTCTTAATATCCTGACCATGTGCATCAAGCAGATCATTCAAGGGCAAGAATGCGCCTTTAGCTACATTCACCGTGTAGTTCTGCCAAGCTGCTGTGAAGATAATGTCTGATTTTTCACCTGAAGAAATCATGAGATTCAGCTTGTTATCCCACTGTCCCCAGTCAATTGCATTGATCTTAAGCGTGGCTCCGATCTTTGGTTCCATCTTTTTGTTAATCTCGGCTTCCACCAGAGCGACATCCTTCTGTGGTGTCCCTGGGTAGAACAGTGTCACTTCATAGGGTTTGCCCCCACCTTCACTTGCTCCTCCGCCTTCTGCGGCAGGTGTTGTCGTTCCACCCTTGTCTGATGAGCAAGCTGCCAGCACCAGGCTCAGCGTCATAACCGTTGCCATCATGCGAGACCATACCTTTAATGATCTAACCAATTGAACCCCTCCTGTCATGTGTTGAACCATACAACCGAATTCCCCAATTCACAAATAAACCGATAACTACTTCTGTATATGCCCTTTCAGTCCATCTTCATTTACCTTGCCCACTCTGCTAACCGGTTCAGAGTTATCCCTTCACAGCGCCAACCGTAAGACCTTTGATGAAATAACGCTGGAAGAACGGATATGCCAGTACAATTGGACCAATACCGACTACAGCCATCGCCATTTGCAGAGTTTTGTTAGGCAGATTCAGCAATCCACCCTGCGACGAAATCTGTGAAGAGACGTTGGAGTTGGTTGTTAAATATTGAATATCGAGCAGCGTCCGGTACATAAGGTACTGAAGGCTGATCGTCCGGTTATCTGATATAAAAATCATGCTAAGGTACCAGTCATTCCAGTAATTCAGTGTACTGAACAAAGCGACGGTTGCCATTACGGGAAGAGAGAGCGGAAGCACGATACGTGCAAACGTTCTCAATTCTCCCGCACCATCAATCCGAGCCGATTCCAGAATGGACACCGGAATGGAGTTCGCGAAGAATGTACGCATGACCAGTACAAAGAATGGAGATAGCAATAGCGGCATAATGAGTGCCAGTATGGAGTTTTTCAGATCCAATACGTTGACATAGACCAGGTACCAAGGTACCAGACCCCCATTGAACAACATTGTGAAGAAGATGAAAAAGGCGAACCAGCCCCGGTAAGGCAAATCTCTCCGTGAGAGCGGATACGCGTACAATGCGGTCAGCGCAACACTTGTAATGGTACCTACAACAGTAACAATAAAGGATATACCATACGAGTGAATGATCTGATCCATATCTCTGAACAGAAACTCATAAGCCGTCAGGCTGAACTTCTCTGGAATAAGCTTATATCCATTGGCAATGACTGTTGTCTCGTCCGAAAATGAGATGGCGAAGACAAGCAGGATCGGCACGATACAGGCAATGGCATAGAATAGAAACATCGCATGAATAACGGATGCGGAACGCTTTGATACGGCTAGTGGATCACGTGATTTCACAGCTGACTTGCCTCCTCTCAAAATAATGCATTATCTTTATCTATTCGCCTTACGATGGTATTGGATACAAGAACCAGCACAAATCCAACGATTGCTTGGTATAGACCGGCTGCTGATGACATCCCGATATCTCCACCGATAAGGAACGTACGATATACGTAGGTATCCAGTACATTCGTTACAGGGAACAGCGCTCCCGATTCCAATGGAACCTGATAGAACAGACTGAAGTCTGCATAGAATATACGGCCAATTTGCAATAACGTCATAATGACGATTAATGGGACGAGAAACGGAATGGTAATGAAGCGTATCTGATGCCACTTGGTTGCTCCATCGAGCACAGCTGCTTCATAATATTCTTCATCGATACCCACGACAGCTGCCAGATAAATGACGGCATAATATCCAATATTTTTCCATGTGTTCACCAGTGGCAAAATATACGGCCAATACTTCGGCTCTGAATACCAGTCGATCGGCTGACCGCCGAACATCTGCAGAATCGTTGAGTTCATGAAGCCTGAATCCTTGCCCAGGAAAGCCAGTACCAGATAACTGACCACAATCATGGACAGGAAATACGGTAATAACATAAGTGATTGATATAACTTGGACATCGCCTTGTTCTTCACTTCATTGAGCAGAATAGCAAGCCCGACACCTACAAAGAGATTCAGTGCAATGAACACCGTGTTATACGCGAGTGTATTTCGGGTAATTTCCCATGCATCACTGGTTGAGAACAAATATTTAAAATTGTCCCATCCACTCCATGGGCTACCCCAAATACCATCAGCATAGTTTACATTTTTGAATGCGATCAGAACGCCGAACATCGGCATGTAGTTGTTCACCAGCAGAAACAGGACACCTGGCAAGAACATGAGATACAGCACCTTGAATTTGCCAAGATTGTGCCACACAGACTTGCGCTTTCGGACTGTTTCTCCCGGTATATCCGATATCCGTACTCCCTTACCCGCCTGGGGTTGTGTCTTCATAACTTGTTCTCCCTCACTCCTCTTGAATTCTTCCTCAGGATGAAGCTCCGTTGCGGCTCCTGTGGTTCAAGTATACGGCGGGGCGAGTAAGACCTCTATCTGCTGTGGTGACCTGTTGACTTATCAAATTATGACTTTAGTGCCAAATTAAACAAAACAAAAGGCGCAGCATGCTGCGCCCTGAACTATACGGTACGTGACTGTTTTCGGAACTCCTGTGGCGTTATACCCGTGCACTTTTTGAACATTTTGGTGAAATGCGAGTAATTGTAGTACCCCACCTTGCCAGCGATATCCGTCACTTTAACGGTGGACTGGGACAACAATGTCTTCGCTTTGGCTACTCTGCCCTGCAGGATAAACTCAGATAGGGACATCCCCTTCTCTTTCCGAAACAGACGTGATAGATAAGCGGGATTGAATCCGGCAAAAGCTGCAAGCTCCTCTCGCATAAGTTCTTCACCAATATGAGTTTCAATATAAACGCACAACTGATCCACAATGGTCATGGGGCTATGATCGTCCGGATATAATACTGGGATAACACGATCAATCAGATCAGACGTCCACTGCTTCAACTGCGGCAACGACCTTGTCACCATACCCTCTTCCGGCTCCCGTTCACCCGGATAAAGACTGCGTATTGATACGTTTTTCTGATGAAGCAACGGATAGACCACATGCAGCATGGCATGATAGTAGAGATGAAGCATTTCAGGAGACAAACCCTCCTGTGCAGCAAGCAACTCAAAAATCTCATCCACACGTTCTCGCAAATCCCCCACTTTACCCGTCTCAAAAAGAATGGATAATTCCGAAAACCATGGAATAGGCAAAAAGCGATCTTCCTGATCTCTTCCCCGCTCATCATAGACAAAAACTTCTTCAAGCTCCTTAATATTGCGCCGTTCCATATCCATCAGTTCATTTAACATGCCTTGCAACTCAGTTACAGCAACCGGGGCACCAACATAACAGGACAACCGACAGTAGAAATACGTACCACATTCCTGGATATACCCCTGACAACGTTGTGCCACTTCGCTCGCACTCGGAATGATGCCATCTTGCTCGTAAGCAAGCACAATATTTAATCCACTTTGATCCTGGAACACCTCACCGGGCTTGTCGCCTAGCAGCATCTCTTTGGCTGCATTACGAAGAGCATATTCCAATACCTCTTCGTCACGCAAATCAAAATCACGCACCCATTCCTCCACCGAGATCACAATGGGTAACACACGAGCCTGCGGATCAATCTCGGCACCATACAGTTCTGCGAGCTCTTGCAACCGTTGTTCGGTTAACGTGATACGCTGAGAGATGGCATCCTTCCAGAAGCGTTCCGTCAGTAGCGGTTTATGGGTTTTCCAGCGTTTGTATACGGTCTCATAAACTTCGTTGGTACGGGTACGCTGCTCTCCATCCTTGATCTTCTCCACTGCCTGAGTTACTACCTTAATCAATTGATCCGCTGGAGCCGGCTTCAACACATAATCAAAGCTGCTTAGCTTAATGGCTGTCTGAGCATAATCGAATAAAGCATGCCCTGTCAGGAAAATGGTCAGTATGCCTGGATCATGTTTTAACACCCAACTTTGCAGGTCAAGCCCTGTTTCACCAGGCATCTCGATATCACAGATCATGATATCAATAGCATTAGCCTTTAAAATCTTTCTTGCCTCTTCGGCATCACCAGCACTGTATACCTGGTCAATGCCTGCTGCTTGCCAATCGACGCCTTCCACCATTGCTTGTAATGCATACACTTCATCATCCACGATCAACAGGTTCCGCATAGGCTCCCCCTTCTTCCTCTTCGGTCTGAGCGGGTAAATCAATGATGACTTTGGCGCCATGATCCACCTCATTGCCAAACTGCAAACTGGCTTGATCACCATATTTCACTAAAAGCCGATGAGCCACGTTCCATATACCGATATGCTGTCCACTCGGGTCTTCAGCGTATTGTCCATGTTGCAGCCGCCCCAACAATTCCTCTTCAAATCCGACACCATTGTCCACAATCATCAGTTGAAGCACCGTCCCATCGTCCTGACCGGACGACTTCTCACCGAGGCGCGCCACGATCCGAATGACAAAGGCTTGTGTCCGGCGCTGAAATCCATGAATAATGGCATTCTCCACAAAAGGCTGAATGGTTAATGGCGGAATCACATAATGTCCCAAATTCGGTTCAACATCCAGTTCAAAATCGAATCTGCTTGGAAACCTCAGCTTTTGAATTTCCAAGTAATGACGAATGTGCTCGAGCTCTTCATCCAGACGAATAACACGTTTGCCTGCACGCAGACTGAATCGAAAATAATCGGCCAGATGACCAGCCATCTGCTGCACCAACTCATGTTTTTGCAAGGAAGCCAGACTATGAATAATATTGAGTGAATTCAGGTAAAAGTGAGGATTGATCTGCATCTGCAGTTGTTTGAACTCTGCCTCCCGCGTCCGCAGTTGTTCCTCATACACATCAATCTTCAGATGCCTGATCTCACTGGTCATTTGATTGAAACTTCGTGTCATAAATTCAAGCTCCGAAGAAGATGGCGGGTCCAGCTTCACATCGAGATCTCCACGGCTCACCCTTCTCATGCCTCGGATTAACGCATTCATCGGGCGGAATAACAGATGTCGCAAAAAGATCAGTGCAGTAACCAGAATTACTGCCGCACCAATGGGAAGCAGACGAATGATCTGCTGGAAAAACGGGAGGTTACGCATCATGTCTTCCTCAGGCAGCAGCACGATATAATTCATCTCGGACATGGCCGAGGCAATACCCAACATCAAATATTGACGTGCTTCTCCCTTGTTCACAACTTCAGAGATAACCTGATACGGATTCTTCAGGCCGGGAAGATGCGCTGCAGCCAGCTGAATCTGTGCAGTATTTAATGTGGAATCCGATAGTGCCCCACCGTCTGTTCCAACAATGACTGCGCCTCCCCGATCTCCGGATTCAGTGAATTGTTGTGTATGATTCAGTGCATTCATATCAACAAGTGCACCTGCATAGAACTGCTGGTTGATTCGCACTGTTTTCACCAGCGCATTCCACGTCCCGCCTCGCACAATGCTCCATTCCGGCTTCTGGATATCCCCTTCCAATTGCTGCATCTGGACTGGCATACTCTCCTGCACAACCGACTTTTTGACATCATAATTGCCTGAAGTGGCGAGCAGCAGATCATCATTCACGGCATCATATAGAAAAAAAGAATCGATTAGATTATAAAAACCGATATCTGTCATGAATTTGTTCATAATCCGTTGCTTTGCAATGATATAATCACCGCTGCCGTATTTCAGAAAAAATAGAGAGATAATATCCGGGTCCCGCTCGCCCAGACTATACAAATACCGATTTGTCTCCTGTAATACACGTTCATTCTGCTCCACACTCTTAGCGAGATGATTCATATTGGTGAGGGATACTTTGTCACGTACAACTTTCATGGCGTAGACGTTGTTGTAATAAAGCAGCATGAATAATGGCAGCATGATCAATGTAAGACCCACTATAAATTTAAAACGAAGTGAACGGATCAAATTCATGGATTATGGATTCCCGCCCTTTTAGAGGTAGTTTAAAAAGTCCGCTTTTGATTACGAATTATGCCTAGCGGCATCATCAGCTTCGAATATGAAATTCAGCCGAAATGTCCGTTGCTCACGTAGTTTCCCTACGCTCCGCTACTCCATTTCTAACTTCATTCCATCTTCTCGGTACTGAAAACCAGACTTTTTGAACACACACTTTTTAGTTCAACATATTTTTCTATTTTCTTCCTTATGATGGCATGTTTATTGTAATCACCCCTGCTTGCCATTGTCTATGGGGTCCCGTGACCTTCACATATCAATTCTGGTGACTTTCATCCGCTCCTATTTTAAGAGTAACAAGCTTCATGTTGTAATAAATTCTCCAGTTGTAAAATAAATCCTTCATTTATAGCTCAGATGCTTCTCCCTAAAAATAAATGCTGCGGCAAACCCCGGACTCCACGAACGCCCGATCTTGACATGCATACGATATATCACTCCTCGGGTTAGTCACCAGGATGTAGGGAGGCCTGTTCGATGAATATTCAACTCACTGCGTTACACTATGTCTACCTTGCATTTATCGTCTTGATCATCGCAGTTATGATCCGGCGCAGGGACACCACCATCATCTGTGTCGCGGGTATTATGACCATTGGACTTCTGGCAACCGAAACCTTGAGCGGATCAGTTGCTGGGATCTTCAGCAGTTTTATCTATGCAACAAAAGAATTGTTAAGTACAATCTTCATCATCTCGATTATTGTGGCGATGAGCCGTGTTCTGATCAGAACCGGCATTAATGAGGTCATGGTAACACCTGTCACCCGGTTTATCCGTTCTCCTCAGGTCGCATATTGGGGTATCGGATTGATCATGTTGGTCGTATCGCTATTTTTCTGGCCATCCCCGGCCGTAGCACTCGTCGGTGCAGTACTGCTTCCTGTAGCCGTGCGTGTAGGTCTTCCTCCGATTGGAGCTGCTATTGCCATGAACCTGTTCGGACATGGGATTGCACTGTCGGGAGATTACATTATTCAGGGGGCTCCCAAACTTACGGCTGATGCAGCCGGTCTACCCGTTCCTTACGTCATGACGGCCAGCATTCCTTTGGTTATTGTCATGGGAACCGTATCTACACTTACAGCCTTCTGGATGCTGCGCAAAGAGATGAAATCAGGCTCACCTGCTCATTCCCCAAACGATATATCAGGCACCATGCGCATGGAACATTCTTCCTCATCAGAGGCTGTGTCTACTTCTCTACCTGGCAATCTGCCTGTTGAACGTCAAGCCATGTCACCCCGCCTGCAAAAGGTGTTCGCTCTGCTTATCCCTCTGTTATTCGCAGTTGATGTGATTCTGATGTTTGTATTGAAGTTGCAAGGCGGCGACGCAACAGCTCTGATTGGTGGTACCGCTGTGGTCATATTGATCGCTGTCACCCTTGCCGCACATCGTCATGCCGGACCAGAGGAAACGACCAATTATTTAATAGAAGGATTTCAGTTTGGTTTCAAGGTGTTTGGACCGGTTATTCCTATAGCCGCATTTTTTTATCTGGGGGATGCTGCGATTACGGAGTTGTTCAACAATCCTCTTCCTGAAGGTTCACACGGAATCGTGAATGATCTCGGGGTTGCGCTTGCTGGACTGGTGCCATTGAATGATACGGTGGGCGCCATTACAATGACGGTGACCGGAGCAGTGACCGGAATGGATGGTTCGGGGTTCTCGGGGATTTCCCTGGTTGGCTCGATTGCGTCCATGTTTGCAGGATCGGCAGATTCCGCACCTGTACTGACAGCACTCGGTCAGGTTGCAGCCATATGGGTAGGTGGCGGAACCTTGATTCCATGGGCATTGATTCCTGCTGCTGCAATCTGCGGAGTCAGCCCTTTTGAACTTGCAAGACGCAACCTGAAGCCTGTACTGCTGGGACTCACGGTAACAACAATTGTAGCCATCTTTCTGATCTGACCAAAGGTTATTTACACTGACACTACGATGACAGAAGCACCTTCCAATCGCTGTTATTCCCAGATTTTTTTGATCCCCTTTCCCAAGGGGAAATCCGGTAATAGCGTATGCTTCCGATGCAGCTTTCTTTCAGAAAGCCTTAGGCGACCGCTTCGCTTTTTCAGGTTTTTTCTGTCCTCTCCGTTATCGTGTAAATGATTAGTTCATCTCAAATAGACATTTTAAAAAGACGTGCGTGAACGGGCCCAGTTCCAGAGATCTTCACGTTTCATCTCTGCCAGATGCAGCATGTCCACATATGGATCTCCCTGTAATCCAAGTACAGAAGCAAAAGCAGGCTCCGTCTTCCACCCTGCCTGTTTCAGTCTGCGGATCTCACGGTGTCCCGCGTCTCCCCACAGTTGCAACAATCTCCACTCTACGATCATATGTAAGTATGCATTCTGCCTGTAAACTGGCACGGATTGGGCAAAAATCTCCACAGGCCAATGTCCCACTTGCAAATTACAAGTCACATAAGGCCGTTGGTCTGGAAGATCCCCACCACGTACACATTGAAATTCAGCAATGGCTCCGATTCGATTGTATATCTCGGCTTCAAACACATCCAGATCCTCTGCATAACACAGCAGATCCAGATCACTGCCCGGAATATCAATATCAATTGGCACCGTTCCTGCTGGATATGGGTGATAGTCAGCTAATATCTCGAGCAATCCACTGCTCTGTAACACAAGATATGCGTCCTGCTGACGTGTATTACCCGAAGCCAGATGTGCCATCACTTCTGCGGTAGTACTCATCTCCCCACCTTGGGCCACAGTTAGTTTGAGCCTCCTGTAATGACCTGTTTCACTCGTCCCACTTGACCACTCGTCAGTCGTACTTTGATTCCGTGTGGATGCGTAGGTGACTTGGTTAACAGATCCTTCACAATGCCACGTGTCAGCTTACCTGTAGCTTGATCCTGCTTCAGCACAATGTCCACTTCCAGACCTGGCTTAATATTTATACGTTGTTGTCCATTCATTATGTTCACTCTCCTCTATGTCGTAATTCATATCTTGTATACTATATAACCCTTAAACACAAAGCTCCATCTATTGTAGACGTTTTGGTTTCAAAACAAAAGGGACACGGCAAGAACCCCTACGCCTGATTCCATGGTTTTGATATGAAGACCAAGATAAAGAAACCGCAGGTCTCTTCATCTGAGACCTACGGTTCCTAATTGGATTGGCCATGTTTAGGGCTGCACATGCTTCAAAATAGACGAAGGCGAAGTTCCATCCTTCGCAGCTTCCCGTGCCTTTACAGCAAGTAGCTCAGACACCGTAACGAATTGGTACCCCTGCTGCTGTAACTTCGGCAGGATCGTTTTGAGTGCAGCTACCGTATGGGACTTGCCTTCCACCTTATCGTGAAAGAGTACAATATCCCCATTTCGTGCGTTATTCAGTACTTTTTTAACGATAGCCGATACACCCGGAGAAGCCCAGTCCCGTGTATCCTGATGCCAAGACCAGAGTACAATGGTATACCCTTTTTGTTTGGCAGCCTGGATGACCATGTCATTGTAATAACCGCCCGGTGGCCTGAACAACAGGGGACGCTCCGCACCTGCTTCAATGATTGAACTTTCTGCTTCGTTCATATCCTTCATGTACTTGTCCGCACTAGTAGATCGAACTGCATACGTGTGCGCATAGGTATGATTGGCTATTTCATGCCCTTCGAGCTGTTCCTGCTTAATCAGTTCAGGAAATTTATCTACCCATTTGCCAAGTACAAAAAAAGTTCCTTTAGCATGATACTGCTGTAACAAAGCCAGGATCTGCGGAGTCTGAATCGGATCTGGTCCATCATCAAAGGTAAGGGCGATGAGTTTATCCTGTGTGGGAACTTCCCACACAATCTCTCCTCGTTCCTCATAATACTGACGGTTCTTCTGTACAGGCTTCGCATAGGCAGAACTGCTACCCAGAAAAATAATTAGCGTGAACATTCCGATGACTCGGGCTGCCTTCAGGTTCATGTGGTGTCCTCACTTTGTCTTCATACGTAAACTCCCTGTTAGCATTTCCCGATTCACCCGAACTCATTAACGAAAGATCTGATCCACGACTGCAATTTCCTCAGCAGTTAATTCCACATTTAATGTTTGCAGATTGTTAATGACCTGCTCCGGTCGCTTGGCACCCGGAATCAATGCATCAATCGAAGGCTGAGTCAGGTACCAGGCCAAAACCAGATGAGCAACCTCAACATCTTTGGATTGTGCTATGCTGCGCAGTTGCTCAACTTTATCGAGATTTTCAATGAAAGCTTCACCTGTAAACAGCGGGTTCTTTGCCCGTCCATCCTGAAAGGTTGTATCACGATTATATTTCCCGCCCAGCAGTCCCGCTGCCAGAGGGAAGTAAGGAACAAAAGAAATGTTATGCTCAGCCGTATACGGCAACAGCTCTTTCTCCGCATCTCTTTTGAACAGATTATATTCAGATTGCAGTACGTCTACATGCCCGTCCTTGTTGGCTTCACGCAACTGATCAATGGAGAAATTAGATACGCCAATGGCACGAATTTTGCCAGCGTCTTTTAATTGTTTTAACGTATCTACCGCTTCATCCTTAGGCGTATGTTCATCCGGAAAGTGGATGTAGAACAGATCAATGTAATCGGTTTGCAGACGTTTCAACGCCTCATCCACGGCTGTTTTCAGAAAAGCAGGTGAGTTATCTATGACAATCTTGCCATCCACAAATTTATGAGCTGCCTTGGTTGCAATGATGGTATTCTGCCGCTGACCAGTTTCCTTCAGTACTTCACCAATCAGTCGTTCGGAATGCTCCGGTCCATAGATGTACGCCGTATCCACAAAGTTAATACCTTGTTTCAAAGCTGTACGAACCACTTCCTTACCCGTCTCATCATTCAGCATGTCCGGATAGATATTATGTCCGCCTACTGCATTCGCACCCAGTCCAATGGGATTCACGATCAGATCCGTCTTGCCCAACCGAATTTGTTGTTCTGCCATGTCTCATCTCTCCTTCACTGATCGAATAAGTACAATTTACTTGTAACGTCTTTCTTGTCCCATATTATATCAAACCGTTTAGCATATTTAAAATATCGGATTCATCGGATTAGGTGTTTTTCAGCGCAGTTGCTTCCACGTCGTTAATAAACCGGCGCAGTTTCGCAGCCACATCACGGGTGATTTCACCGTTTTCATACAGTTGTTGCACTGTATTACGCTGTTCCTGAATCGCCACCATCTGCAACTCCAATTTCTCCTGATTAAACGGATCTTCCGTTTTACCCTGGTTCCAGGTGCGCAATTTGGCAATTACACGCTCATACTTAGCAATGATCGACAGTGCGACAACTCGATTCCCATCATTCATATGGGCACGAATGGCCTTAATTGCCGCTTCAGAGGTGCGCAGCTTTACCTGACGAAACAGTTCTGCATTTTCAAGCATGAATGGTTGATTCGGCTTCTGGGACCGGTTGGTGAACAGATGCCCTAACACACGCCCGATCTCGCTGATCGAGGTCATGAACTGAGTGTTTGCGCGATTCGCCAGCATCATTTCCTTGCGATCCAGCCAGCTGTCACATTTGAAGGCCGCATCAGAAGCAATTGCATTTTCGTCCAGCATTACTTCGACTTCTTTACGCTCCGCGCGGGTGGCAATTAGGTTAATCGCCGTTTCTTGTTTCTGAATATCTTTGCGTTTACCGGCGGTAAGCTGACCTGCGGCCTGTCTGATGTACTTGGACAAGTCGGAGACAACTGCGAGTGCAGCAGCTTTATTCTCATCGTTCATTTCGGATTTGACAGCTCGTATTGCCGCATTGAGCATAATGTCATGTGCTTTTCGTTCTGACTTCTGCGGTGTTTCTTCTGTGGATTTCCCATCGTCCTTGGCCAGAACCGGAAGAAACACGCTCGCCGCAATCAGGGAGAATAGGATAACCCCTGCCGCCAGGAAAATAATCAGATCCCGTTCAGGGAAAGGTGATCCATCCTGAAGCACATAAGGGATTGAGAACGCACCCGCCAATGTTACAGCCCCCCGTACCCCAGAGAGGGAAATGATCGTAATATCCTTGAATCTGGGTCGGCCAATTGAGGATTTGGTACGCAGCAATTCATTCCCTTGCCAGAACAGATAGATCCAGAGAAAGCGCAGAACCAGCAATAGCACCGAGATCAAGCCCACGTATCCCAACACCTGCAGATTATTAAACGAAACATTTTCAAAAATGGTACTCAACACATCCGGGACCTGTACACCCAGAATAACAAACACCAGACCATTTAGTATAAATAAAATGACTGACCATGTGCTCGCAGATACCACCTGCATTTTTAACTGAACCGATTCAGCGCGGTCACGCTCAATGGCGTGGATAATACCACCTGCCACTACCGCAAGAATACCGGATACCCCAATTTCTTCACTCACCAGATAGATGATAAATGGCGTCAGGATTTGCAGCAGCATGTGAATGGTTACATCTTCCATGCCCAGCCTGCGAATCCACATCCCGAGCCTGATTAGCAGAAAAGATAACAATGCCCCGACGAGAAGTCCGCCAATTGCAATCAGAATAAAACTAAAGGTTGCCTGCGCCAGGGAAAATACACCTGTAACCGTGGCTGCAATGGCGAATTTGAAGGCGACCAAGCCGGATGCATCATTCATTAATGCTTCACCTTCAAGAAGCCTATGTATACCTTTGGGCAAATGTACCCGCCCAGCCATGGCGCCAACGGCCACTGCATCTGTCGGGGACAATATGGCTGCAAGAGCAAAAGCAGCAGGTAACGGAATCGAAGGAATCAGCCAGTGAATGGCATATCCCGCCACAACCACCGTGACGAACACAAGTCCCAACGCAAGCAGAAGTATCGGTGCACGCAGATTCCATAATTCATTCCTTGGTGTTCGCTTACCATCGTTGTATAACAAAGGTGCGATGAACAGTACAAAGAACAATTCCGGATTCAACGGCAGGTGAACACCTGCGGGAAGCAAAGCTATAGCTACACCAAGCACGATTTGAATGAGCGGAATGGGAATAAAGGGTACAAACCGGTTTAAAATATTGGATAAACCGATCAGGACCAGTAACACAAGTACGGCAATAAATATTTCCATGATGACAATCCCTTTCCGCTATAGAAGTGGTGAAACCTTTGTTGTATAGGTTTATTTTAACATAATCCAGGCTTTGTTATAAAAATGTTGTCATATTCATATACCCATTCAACTCGTCTCAGACCAGTCTGAATGAAAGAATTCTGATGGATTCTGTATATAAGATGTTACAATATGCTCAGGACAATACCCGTTTGGAAAGGAACTTGCATCTATGGCATTTGGAATTAAACGACAAGAGCTTGCTGCTTGGAAGGAACATGTGGCTCGGGGTGAGATTGCGTACCTCACTCATTTCTGGATTGACAACCGATTCCCCGGTATCACCAGTGTCACCAAAGTGGGCTGCGCAGATCTGGAACGTCTCGAGCGTTGGTGCAACGATCATGGGCTGGACCCGCGATACATTCATCGGCGGCAGCCATTTCCCCACTTTGACCTGATGGGCAGCAAACAAAAAGAAGTTTTGATCCAGGAAGGCTTAACGGATCATGTGGTTCGCTTTCATTTGTAGATCAGCTCAAAAACGCCAGTCTTCAAGGTTCATCCCCCCGCAATTAGGGACGAACTCATGAGGACTGACGTCTTCAAGGAATCAAGTCATATATGGACTACCGGTGGATCTGCTCAAATGACTTCATGTTCTCCAGCAGTTTCAGTTCAATTTTCTTCAGCATGCCAAACATCTGCTGTTGCTCCTCTTCGGAAAGTGCTTGCAACAATTCCCACGTCATTCGGCCGCGATTCGCATTAAGTGTCTTGGCTAGCTGCGCGCCTTCATCCGTTAAGGACAGCCACACAATCCTCCGATCTTCTTCACTGCGCACCCGCTGGATCAACCCTTCCGTCTCCAGTTGATTCAGTACAATGGTGGTTGCGCCGGAAGACAAACTAAGTTGTCTGGCCACATCAACCGCCATACATTTTTTTTCACGTAAAATCATGCCCAATATATGACTTTTTGTCGGATTCAGTTTACAGTTGGTTTCGGTCTTCTGCTGCTGATCCAATACTTTGTTTTTATATCTGAAGAAGGCCTCCAACAATTGATCTACATTTGCCAATTGAGAGTTTCGCTCCGTATCCGGGCTCATAAACGTTCCTCCTGCCTTTCATCATAACCTACCTTATATTGTAACATATTTACACTATGATGTTTGTGAAAAATGCGCTTGTATCCGACACCCTATCGTTGACTGCAAGACTCTTGTTTTATTTCCGGTTTCACCTATTGCATTATGGCAACGGGTTTGTTTATAATAACCTATATCTTTAAAGTTACTTTTAGTTACTTAATGATTTTAATAAATCTGTTGTTATAAAGTAAATAAAGCGTCACCATTATAATGTAAGGGACTTATGCACATGAATCAGAATATACAATCTCAACTCAAAACAGATGTTTGTATCATCGGCGCTGGACCTGGCGGTGCTTTGCTTTCTTATTTACTGAATCAAAAAGGAATCTCCACGATGCTCATTGAGCGGCAGCCCCACCTGCACAAGTCGTTTCGCGGGGAGCTGCTCAATGTGGACGGCGAAGCCATTTTGAATAAACACGGCCTCTATTCCCTCATTCAGGAACGCGGAGCGCTGCTCTTGGAACAGATTCAGTATTGGGAAAATGGGCAGATTATTCATACGGTATCACCAGGCAATGGAGAATCTCATGTTGGTATTCATGTACCTCAAGATCATCTCCTGGAAGCCATCGTGTCGCACGCTGAGCAGCACAACTCCAATGAACAAGTACTGTTTAATACCATCATGACTGGCTTGCTACGAGACAAAAACGGCCAGGTCGTGGGTATTAACATTCGGCAGAACGGCGTTCCTGCCTCCATTCAAGCATCTGTTATTGTTGGTGCTGATGGCAGATATTCTGCTGTACGCAAACATTCCGGTTTGACCCCCGAGATTCGCAAGCACGGGTATGATCTGCTCTGGGCACGCATTCCAGCACCCGTAGGTTGGGAACCCGCTGTTCGGATGGCCAGCATGGATGGTCAACAGCTCGCACTGTTCTCACAGTTCGGCGGTTATGTTCAGATTGGATGGAACATTCCCGAGGGAGCTTACTCCAAGCTGCGAGAGCAGCCGATTGCTCCTTTTGTAGATAAACTTGTATCTGCTTTTCCTTGCCTGTCTGATTCTGTAGCTGCCAACATTCAGAGCTGGAGTGATTTTGTTCTGTTATCTGTTGAAAGCAGCTATTGCCAGTCGTGGGCACAGGACAATGTTGTACTCATCGGTGATGCCGCTCATACCATGACCCCAACCGGTGCGTTTGGACTTAATGCCGCGCTCGAAGATGCGGATGTGCTCTCCGAATTACTTGTCCAAATGGCTGCAGATCAATTCAGTTCCACTGCACAACTTCAGGAACTTCAGACGATTCGCGGTGCTAAGGTGCAGCAGCAACTTGCTCGACAAGTTGAGATGGAATCCTCTTTCCAACAGCGTTATGAATCCTTTCTCTAAACCCAGTTAATACAGATAAAATGCCTATATGCCCAAACAGCCTATCACTTCATCATAGAGAAGAATCGGCTGTTTGGCTTGTTGGTTTATCTTTATTATGTAATTCCGTATCCTTCTTCATTTTCGTTTGCGTGGAGCAAACGTGTCTTCTCTGGGTGCTTCTTGTACAGTATCAACGGCCTTCGGATAGGATGAAATGTTATCTTTTTCATATACTGCTTTCTCCAGATTGTTTAAGCGGCGCAATACTTGTTTGCTTTTACGAACGATATATACAATACCAATAATCAGCAGGATCAACATCAGAATGAATATAACCATCTCCGGATAAAAGACAAATGACATAAAATTACCTCCTTTTGAAAACGATTGCTTTCCATCATTCTAACCTTAATATGCCAACATGTGAACCCGATTGGAAGTTTCGCTTGTGGACTAAGGACAGGGTAACCTGACACAACGACATGAACTCACCTGCTGCAAAAGCAAAAAAAGGTGGCATCCCTGATCAGGATTACCACCTTGAACCTCGAATAATATTTGAAGTCTATTATTATTATTTTATCCTTCTCTGCCGTTCATGGCACTAACCCGAAGTTCTGTCAGTGGCAGAGACGTTTGCTCTGGGTGACGTAGTCTCACTGTTCGGCTTTCACCGGGGAGCAGATCGAAATAATTGTCACTGAATCGGACACGCCCAAGGGGAAGCTCCAGCTTCACCAATCGTGCAATCGCTCCACTGGCCGTAACCGTTACAGACTGTTCCTCTTCGTTCACATGTACGCTCAATTGCGACTCTGGCAACGTCACATCCTTAGGATCACGCAAGAAGTATCGATTGCTCGGCGCCGCGAACCCTTCGGATACCAGCTCAACCATTACTTCCTCCGCACGTCTGCCCTGTAACACCTCTGCTTCAGTTAATTCAGCAATACACAGTGAGGTTTGAGATGTTACTTCAACAGCATGTGAGCTGGAGTAGATCTTCTCTCCATTTAATGCATAGACATTGAGTCGAAGCTCCCCTTTCAAGACGTCACGTGTATCGTTTACGACCCACAACGCAAGCGGCTCCCCGGGCTCATGCTCCAGTGATAACAGGACAGGATGAAAGAATATTTTCCCGTAATAAAAGGATGCCTTCGGCAGCAGTTCATAATCAATCATGGACCAGCTTGTTCCTGGCCAACTGTCATTCAATTGCCACACAAGCGCACCGCTGTTACGGTGATTGATGCGCCGGAAATGTTCTATCCCATAACGCAACCCTTCTGCTTGAGTCAACATGGAATAGTTCATGTACTCTTCTATATTTTGCGGAATCCCTGTGTAACCCTCCATCAACAGAATGCCTTTCTGGTGATTGGTATCCTTGTTGCGATAGGCCATCTCCGGACTGCCCCAGTAAAACTGCCCTGAGGGCATATTTTTCTCCAACGTGTAACGATTGGCCGAGGCGTGCATACCAAATTCACTGCTGAACAACGCATGATCCTTTTTATAATTTTTGAACGTTACACCTTCAATGCTGTAGTCCAGCAGTGGTGGCTCTCCATGCTTCCTTGGATAGACCGAACCATGCCATACCTGCCAGTTGTGACGATCCCCAACATCGGGATCATTGGCGTCCTGACCGTTGCTGTCCCCAAACGGCGAAGAAGGCCAGTACGGACGGGACAGATCCAAGCGATCTAACACTTCAGGGATCAGCTCATGATAGATAAGTTCGCCATAGAACGGACTGGTAATATCCCCACTTGCAGACTTCATATCATAGAGCCAGTCTATTTCATTATTGCCACACCAGATGGCAAGCGAGGCACGGTTACGCAGACGCAGGACATTGTTTTCTACCTCTTGCCGTACATTATCCATGAAATCACGATTGAAATCCGGGAACAATGCATTCGCAAATGCAAAATCCTGCCACACCAACACCCCTTGCCGATCACACTCATCGTAGAAGACATCCTTCTCATATATACCACCAGCCCAGACACGCAGCATGTTCATATGTCCTTCCACCGACAGCTCGACAAGCTCACGATATCGAGAGTTCGGGATGGCGCCAATCAGATGATCAGCCGGAATCCAGTTGGCTCCCTTGGCGTAGATCTTGACTCCGTTCAGGATAAAAGCAAATGCATCTTCACCCCGTTCATTGTGAAGAGCCAGCTCAATCGTTCGTAACCCATAAGGCTCGCTATAACGATCCACCTCAACGCCATCTGCGTATAATGTAACCTCCAGTGTATACAGATACGGCTCACCCAGATCATGAGTCCACCATAACTGCGGTGACGTAACGTTTAATGTGGTATCCGCTTTGCCACCCTCTACGGGTAGTTCAGTGACACCTGCCACCTCAATACCGCTGCGATCCAACAGACGAACATTACAGGTCGCAACCACAGCCTGCTCACGTTTCTGTCTGCTACGGTAAGACAAGACCGACTTCACATCTGCCGTGACATGTAAGACAGCCAGCTCTGTACTGACTGATTCCGTTCGAGCATACACACTTTCCAGCTTGGCGATTGTTCGTTTTTCCAGTCTTACCCCACCCCAGATCCCCACCGTAACCATACGTGGACCCCAGTCCCAGCCAAAGTTCATCGCTGCTTTACGCAACCATGGCCGTTCCTTCGTGTACGAAGACCAGTCAAAGGTTTCTTTGTCCCGGTGATGCAGATGAAGCGGATCAAACTTGACAGCAATCGCATTCCAGCCGCTGCGTACTAGAGACGTGACGTTAAAAGTATGTGACATAAGCATATTTGCCGTTTTTCCAACTTCATGGCCATTCACATATACCGTTGCAAACGTATCCAATCCTTCAAACACCAATTCAAAGTGCTCCTCGGTCTCTGCATCTCTCACCAGATTGAATGTGGAGCGGTACCACCATTCCTTTTGCTCAATCCAGCGACTTTTGGCATCATTATGTCCGTAATATGGCGGATCAATGATACTGCGCTCAACCAATGCAGCATGTACATCGCCAGGCACTTCAGCCCCAATCCAGAAACGGTCATCCAGCGCAGCTGCTGCCACATCCATTGCCCGCTTCTCTCCAACTTCAAAATGCTGTATCTTCCATTGTCCCGATAAATCCTGACTTGAACTATAAGTCTTCATCAGTACGCCCTCACTCTCCAATAACCCTGAGTAATACCACATCGAAAACGTTTGCAGAAAGGCAAGACATGTTTCCTAATCTGCTCATTTCTAACTTCCAGAAGGCTTGAACGACAACGCCTCTTCTCGATATTCACTCGGGGTCTTGCCGGTATGTTTTTTGAACAGTCTGCTAAAATATTTCACGTCCTCGTAGCCGCTGATGGCAGCGACTTCACTGACCTTCGCTGGAGACACCGCCAGCATATCCATCGCTCTTCGTATACGCATATCGGTGACAAAATCACCGAAGGTCACACCCATTTCTTTTTTAAACAGCTCACTGAGGTGACCCGGATGCAAATGAACATGTCCAGCTACCTGCTGCAGATTAATATCCTGCGCCAATGAAGATTCAATATAACCGATAGCCTTCTGCACATGAGCAGCCTGTCCCTGACCCATTCGGCTATGATAGATATGCATCAGACCATACAGATGATGGAACAGCATATCCCCGAGGTCACCAGCTTCAGCATCCGGTTCCGGCAACCATGGCTCGAGCCTTGCGGGTTCTTCACGCCCTGTGGCTCGCATTGTGCGAGTCAGCCAGCGATGACCTACAATGACGGCTGAGTGCAGACAAGCATTGAACGATTCTGGTGTGACCTCCGGCTCTGTAATCAAATTAGCCACAAGTTCCCGCGTCCATGTCGTTAACGTGACTGAATCATTATCCAGCAATAATGTACCAAGTGTGGTCTCCTCTTCGTGCATAAGTACAGTTTTACCACCTTGGCGATCCTGAACGTGCTCATAATGCCATACTTTATAATCCACCAAACCCCGATATCGGAATGCAGCTGACGCAGTACTGTAGCTTTCGTGCAGATCTGCATATCCACGCACAGGCAGACCTACCGCTGCGCGCAGGGTGCACTTCAGTAATTGCTCCACCCGACGTAATGCACTCTCCAGCCTGAACGTAGTTTCATGTTCCACAGGCGGCCATGAAACTACACAAATAATTTGCTGTTTCTCTACATGAGCAATGGCACCAGGTAACATATCCTCCAGGGTATTCTGCACCGCAAATCGTAATAGCGCATCCGAGGATCGATCCCAACCCTCTGCTCGAAGAATAATGACTTGTCTGAGAATCTGTTCATCATCAAGGCCACCAAGCCCTGCCTCTTTTCCAACATCAGATCGCAAGAATGAAGGAAAATGGCCCGAAGCGGTGTCACCATCAATGATCCACCCGGCAAATAACCGCTCTCGATTCTCCCGCATAAGCTGTCCCTCTCTGGACTTCTCTGCCCAACGTTCCGAGATTCGCTGTTTGGCCTGTAATACGGTTTTGATGATCTCTTCCGGCTTACTTGTTTTGAGCAGATAATCTGTAACACCTTGGCGAATCGCCTGTTGGGCATAAGAAAAGTCATCGTATCCGGACAAAATAATGACCTCCAGCTCAGGTAACAATCGCAGGCCCTCTTCTGCCAGTTCCAGCCCTGATCTGCCTGTCATCCGAATATCGGTCATCAGGATATGTGGACGTTCCTCAGCCAAACGTGTTAACGCCTCCTCTGCCGAGGCAGCAGGTTGAAGAAGTTCAATTCCGAGTTCATGCCAAGCGATAACGCTGGCAAGCCCTGTACGGATAATCACTTCATCATCAACAATTAATAGTCTCATGACGAACCCTCCAAGATTGGAATGGAAAACGAAATCCGGGTACCTCCCCCAATCCTGCTGTCTACTTCAAGCTGTGCATCCGCTCCATAATGGAGCAGCAGTCTCTCATTCACATTGCAGAGCCCATAACCGCCTTGGTTTAGCTGTTTTTCCGGCTGTTTTCCCTTCCATTCCCTAATGCTTATCCTTAATTGTTCCAGCCTGTCCGGCTCCATGCCGACACCATCATCCAGCACCAGCACATTCATCTGTTCATTATCCGGGTCCTTGCGAATCATTATGGTGATGGTGCCCACGCCTGTTTTGGGCTGAATGCCATGAATCATGGCATTCTCAACGAGCGGTTGCAGCAACAGCTTCAGCATCATTCGCTTCTCAAGCGCTGGATCTACGATATAATGCAACACGAATTGATCAGGGAAACGAATTGACTGCACACGCACATAATGGCGAATATGAGCAATCTCTTGTTCCACAGGGCAGTAATCCTGACCATTATTCAAGCTGATACGTAGAAAATCACTCAGGCCCTCAACCATATCCGCGATCCGCTTCTCTTCAGACATCAAGGCAATCCAATGAATTGAAGAGAGCGTGTTATAGAGAAAGTGCGGGTTAATCTGCGCCTGAAGCACTCGAAGATCCGCTTCTTTTTTACGAGCTTCACCCCGAATAACCTCTTCCTTCAATAACTGAATATGTGCACCGAGCAGATTGTAACTCTCCCCAAGCCTACCGATCTCGTCATCACTTTCAGACCGAAACAAAGGAAGCGGGCGTTCCGGATCAATTCGGGACAGATGTCGGGTAAGTACACGAAGCGGCCTCGTCACACGACGAACCGTAAACCAGACCAAGCCAGCACTGATCGCAGCAGACATCGCAACGGCGCAACCGGTCAGAATAAGAATGTACCGATTCTCGGACTTGTACTGGTCATAAGGAACCGTTCCAACCAACGTCCAACCGGTCAGTTCTTCCGGATAATAGAGCAATGTCCGTTTATCGTCACCACTGCCATATGTGGTTGTTCCGCTACCGCCATCCTGAATTAACGTTGTGACTCCTGGTTCGGCCTGCTCCAGCTTAAGTCCAAGCCGGGATTTGTCCATTGAAGACAGAATCTCTCCAGAACTGCCGATGAGCTCCAGTCTGCCTTGCCCTCTGCCTAATCCCAGAGCGGCCCATCCCTTGGATATGGCCTTCTCATCCAGACTAATGGCTAACCAGCCGATGGGTCGATAATCATGGATACTGCGGATTGGCCGAACCAATGTGATCACATTTTGAATACCCGCGTAATTCTGCACCGGGTATACCCCCGTCCATTGTTTGACTGCTTCACCGCTTGGAACAGAGGGATACGAAAGGTTGGATTCATTGGATTCATACCAGGTAGCGGTTGACAATGTGGCATCAAAACGTCCCGGATATATAGCGATGTTAGCGATATATTTCTTGGAAGCCGCCAGATTGGTCATTCTGCCCAGGATATCCACTCGGTCCAGCTCATGATCTTCATTGTGGCTAAGATACTGCTGGATGTCCCGTTCTCCAATCAGGAAAATCGATAGGTTCTCGGCATCTTGCAGCATATAACGAAGATTCGCTTCCACCTGTTTCAGCGTATCCATGCCGGACAGTTTTGTTTTTTGCTCTGTAATGCGGGAAGAGATCAGAAAGGCGAACAGACCCAAGGCCAGCAATGGCACAATCATTGAAGCCGTCACGACGACCGATAGCTTCCTTTGTAACGAAGATGTGAGCCAGCGTGCCAAACGTTTCTCCTCCTCTGGATGCGCTTTCGCTTATCCTTTGACAGCTCCTGCTGTCATACCTTTCATAACTTGTTCCTGGAATACGAGATACAAGATAATGGTTGGAATGACCGACAGTGTCATGGCAGCTAGCGTTAAGCCGTAATCGGTTTGATACCCATCCGCAAAGTTCGCAATGGCCAGCGGTAACGTTTTCAATCCGGTTTTGTTGATGAATACAAGCGCAAATGAAAAGTCATTCCACGCATGCAAGAAACTTAGGATCGTAACCGTAGACAACGCAGGTACGGACATCGGTAACATGATCCGGGTAAACAGCCCCCAAAGTCCTGTTCCATCAATGAAAGCTGCCTCTTCAATATCACGTGGAACACTTGTCAGATAAGCAGTAAGCACAAAAATAGCTGTAGGCAATGCAAAAGCCGTATAAGGTAATATTAATGCCCAGTACGTATTCAGCAAGGACATCTGTTTCATTAAAATAAATAAGGGCACAAGTGTACTATGGATCGGAATGAGCATGCCCACAACAAAGAAAGTCATGATTAAGCCTTTCCAGCGAAACTGGAAACGGGCCAGGATGAATGAAGCCAGCGCTGCAATAAACAGCGTTAGAATAAGTGACCCCACCGATACGATTAGTGAATTGCCAAAAGCGGTCCCCAGCCTGGAGCTTTCCCATGCATTGCTGAAATTGGCAACATTCCAGTTTTCCGGCAGTCCAAAGGGCCTGCTATAGAAATCTTCATTTGTTTTGAATGCACTAATCACGAGCCAGTAGAACGGATACAATGTTAAAATACCATAGACCGTTAGCAGCGTCCAAACAATTCCGCTACGTAGGCGGCGAATCGGATGGCCCGAGCTGCTTCGTGGTGATGGCATGGATACAGGTGTCACACGCATAATAACTCCTCCTCTCTATTGATTCTCTTTTCGTTTGCGACTGGTTAACCACTGGCTTGTTCCGATCAGCAGCAGGGAGATCAGTACGATGGTTGTTGAGATCGCACTACCAAAACCATATCGGTATGTTGTAAAGGTGGAATTGTACATATACGTTGCAAGCAGTTCCGTCGCATGTGCCGGACCACCCTTGGTCATGATGTAGACCAGATCGAATGATTTCAGACTACCCGAAATACATAGAATGATCGCTACCTGAACCGTACCCCAGATCATGGGCAGAGAGACGGATACCAGCTTCCGGATTCCTGAAGCCCCGTCTATTTTGGCAGCATCATGAATCTCGCCGGGAATATTCTGCAACGCCGAGATGAAGATAATTAGATACAACCCGACAAAGCTCCAGAGCAGCGGCGGTACCAATGAGAAAATGGCAATCTTGTCATCGGAAAGCCATTGCAGCTTCCAACTTTCAAGCCCCAGTGCGTCCAGCAGAAAGTTTAATATCCCGATCTGCGGATGATAGATATACTGCCAGATCATACCGATAACTACAGTGGATAACACCATCGGCAGAAATACGGCTGAGCGCAGAAACCGCTGTAATGGATTGCTTTTGTGTAAGATGACCGCCAGCATAAGCGCTAACGGAATCTGTCCAAATACCGACGCCAACACAAAAATAACGTTATTTTTCAGCGCCCGCCAAAATACAGGATCATGCCAGATCTCCACGTAATTATCCACACCAATATATTTGGATGCGCCGATGCCGGACCAGTTGAAGAAACCGTAGTATGCCGACCACACGACCGGTACAAATACAAACAATGCATAAATGATGACTGCCGGGGCCAACCCCAGCATAATAAAACGCCGACTGCGCAGTGCGTTCATCTGTTCACTTCCCTTCGATAAATTCCTTTACCAACTTGCAACTGACTATCCCATTCATACTTAAGACCCCTCCCCTGCCGGGAAGGGGTTTTAACGAATGCTTACTGACTAACTGCATTGGCTTGAGCCGCCTGAATTTTAGCCGCAATGTCTTCGGCCTTGCCACCCATAAGCAACTCTTGCAATGCATTATTAATAACCTCAACCGTTGCCGACCCCAGCTTGGAATCGTATACTGGCGTGATCTTCACTTCCTGCATCAGATCATATAATTCTACGAACAATGGATGTGCTTTGGTTTTGTCCAGATCAATCTTGTAACTCACCAATGTGCTGCTATCCAATGTGGCCTTCTGACCATCAGGTCCTGCCAGCGCGTAGAACAGCTCCATCGCTGCCTCTTTTTGTGCACCGCTCAGCTTTTTACTTACACCCAACCCGGTTCCTACTACACCGGATGTTGTTCTTGGTTCACCCTGACCTCCGTCCACTGGAGGAAGAATCGTAATATGTGTGTTGTTCAGCACCTCTTCAGGTGCATTGTTCACCAGATTTGCCAAGGCCCATCCGCCGTTCATGACCATCGCTGCCTTACCTTGGAAATAAAGTTGCATCATTTGTGTCTCATCGATACTATTGAATCCATCTTGGAATGCCTTGGTGTTGCCAAGCTCCTGCATCTTGTTCAAGGCTTCAATAAATTGTGGATCGGTAAAGCTTGCACCCTCTTGTGCTGTCGCTTTCAGGAACCAGTCTGTGCCGGTAATCCGATCAGCCAGTGTACTGAATATCGTTGATTGAGCTACCCAGTTGGCCTTGTTGCCAAGTGCCATGGGAATGACTTTATTTTGATTAAAAGTAGCAATCGCTTGTTCCAGTTCCGCCCAGGTCTCAGGCACTTTTACGTTGTACTGTTTGAACAAAGCTTCATTGTAATAAATGAAGGAACTCGGCGCCAGATTCATGGGCACGGAGTAGATATTCCCGTCTACGGTGTATCCGTCCAATGCATTGGGGATAAAGTTATCTTTCCACTCCGGCTTTGCGTCCAGCTCTGTATTAATGGGTTGTAACAGATCCCCTTTTACAAATTCCTTAGTCATGGCATCCGGCCACATCACGAACAGGTCTGGCATCTCGTTGGCAGCTGCCACCGTACGAAGCCGGGTTTTGAGACCATCTGTTGGCAAGCCTTCATCCACAACTTCAATATCTGGATGCGCCGCGCGGAAATCTTCAATAATTTTGCGCATCGCAACCGCCTTTGCATCCTGTCCGGTCCAGTTGTGCCAGAGTGTGACGGTTACTTTGTCATTGCCGCTGCCTCCTTCTGAAGTGTCCCCGCCAGCACAGCCAGCCAGAATAATGGAGAACAATGTTATTGCCAGGAAACCCGAAAGCCATTTTTTCAACATCTCTATATTCCCCCTCGGCGATTTGAATACACTTATTGTAAATGGTAACGCTATCATACCGTAAGGTGACGATCCACGGATGCAGGGGTGAAAAATATCGGTTCCCCTGTTTGGAACTTACTTTGCTGACTTATTGTTCATAACATATAAAAAAGAGCCCTCACAATGAGAGCTCTTTCTTGTTGCAGCCGTTGGTAGCTTCACCCCAGGCTATATATAATGAATAAGTGCTAAATCGTATTAAACATGGATTGCGTATTATTGGATACTGTTTTTCACCAGTTCTGCAAAAGCTTCGGACCCTTGCGTAGTGAGATGTACACCATCTTTTTCAAAATATTCGTCATGTCCCTCACTTGCACTGTTCCAGTCAATCAACGAGACATTGCTGTACTTGGATGCTGCCTCATTCAACGCCCTGTTCACCGTTCGTTCCCACGGACGAGGTACGCGCACAGTAACCAGATATACCCGATCCTCATCTTTCAGATAATCAAGCACAGCATTCAAGTTTTTGGAGTTAAAGGAACCATTCGTCCCGAGCTCCAGCACCACTTTGCTGCCCATTTGGTTGTTTTGCTTCAGACCTTCCAATACATCGCCTGCCTGCCACATCTGACGACCAACATGTCCGTCCACATACACTCCCGATATACTTTGCTCCAGATACGGTTTTGCATCCAGAATCACCGAATCTCCAATGACGGTATAATGAACCTTGCCATCATGGGCAGGAGGAGCCGTTTCTTCATTGTCCTGAGATGAATCAGGTGTATCATCCGTATGATCTGTATTATCGGATTGATTCGCTCCAGCGTCATCTGGTGCATCATTCTCGTTATTCACGGAGTCATTAGCCGGCTTATCTTCAGACTGAACGTCCTTGCCAGGATTCACTGAATTGCCTTGGTCGTCAGGTTTTGAGTCTGGAGCAGACTCTCCTGTTGGCTTCTCATTTTTCCCCGGATCATCTTTCGTTCCTGCTTCCGGTTTATGTGTATGAGCATCGTTCTTTTGGCCAGAGCCTGACGTTCCTGTAATAGCTGGCAACACATCCTGTCCCTGTTCCTCCGCTACGGAATTCTCTCCATTCAATGTGTTCGACATCGATACCGAATGGGAATCGGAGTTCGCTGCATGTGAGACCATCATCTGAGATACCGTATAGGACAACAGCAGAATCGTCATCAACAGACCTGCTCGCTTCCACCATACGTTACGTATACCGATTGATGACCGCCCTCTTCCCCATAATCGGGACCAAGAATCACGGAATCCATTGTACCGAATCGGATTTTCAATATATTTAAGGGACAATGAGGCCAGTACAACCGTTGCAGCAACCTGTAAAATGATTCGTACAGGATGTGCTCCTCCCGTATCCACCGCGGGATTGGTTAAAATAATGACAGGATAATGCCACAGATATAATCCGTAGGATCGCTCTCCGATCCAGCGTAGTGGCTTCGCTCCAATGATACGTCCTAGGAAAGACGATGGGTGAGCCAACACCGCTACCAGCAACGTTGTTGCAATAGCCTGAAGCACCATGCCCCCTTGATACAGAAACGGATCATATTCACTGCTATTCAGCATCATGTAGATTAATAAAGCAAGCGCAGCAAGTCCCGACACATCGAGCACAAGCCGATTCATTCCAGGCAGAGAGCTCGACAGCTTACGACTAGGCCATACCACGGCAAGAGCAGCACCAGCAAGCAGTGCAAATGCCCGCGTGTCTGTTCCATAATATACACGGCTCGGGTCCAAATCTGGATTATACATGATGGCCATTGCACCAGCAGACAATTCAGCTGCGACAACAATGAAAACGACCAGCCATCCCTTTCTTTTGAACACTATGATTGCTGCGATCAGTAGAAGAGGCCATATAAGATAAAATTGCTCTTCCACAGCCAGCGACCAGAAATGTCCAAACGGTGATGGAGGGCCAAAACTTTCGAAATAGGAAACGTTGTGAAAGATATACCACCAATTGCTTATGTATAATACACCCGAAACGATATCACCACGAAGCGCAGCAAGCCGGGATGGATCTGTACAGGCCAACCAGATCATCACCACAGCTGTCATGGTCAGCATGCCTGGAAGCAAACGCCTTACCCGTCTTACCCAGAAATCACCGAGTGAAATGCGTCCATGTTCCTGCCACTGTGACACGAGAATATCGGTAATTAAATATCCCGAGAGAACAAAGAATATACCTACACCGAGCAGTCCGCCCGGAATAAAATCCAAATTCAGATGATACGCGATTACCGCAAGTACAGCGATGGCTCGCAAGCCGTCAAGTCCGTTCATATGTCTCTTACGATTTAACGATTGTGACATGCATGCCCCTCCTTGTTACTGTGAGTCAACAACATCGGTGTTGGGGGCATAAAGGAACTCCTGATCGTTCTGGTTGTCATTAACATACGTATTGCACCTTCCATCTTTCATTTACAACATAAGAACAGCTTCTGTTCGAAGCACTATCCGATGATGCTACATTCTGTGTGAATTCTATCATCTTAAAGAAGACGAGTTGCCTGTCCATTAAGTTTAATTATTAAAATATTCTTTATATTCATTCGTGAGTTCACGTTTAGCATTATACGCCCGAAATAAGCCTCATACTTTACAGCAATAGTTACAAACGATTAAACCGATGTAACCTTTCCTGCCAGCTCATATAGCTGTAAAATCATACTCTAATTTTGTCGTTAAATATAGTACTTTTCATCGAGTGGCTAAAATTACCTGTCCCACTTGCGCAAACCAGCATACCCACGCACACATCGATTGAAACAATTGAATTCATAACAAAAGGCTGCCGACTTGCTCAGCAGCCAATATCCATTATAAACCTATGTCAGACCGGATTGAAAGTTTTGCTCATAATTGCTTCTTCTTGCCTAGGACCCTAGAGGTGGAACGGGTGAATCTTTTCTTCTGTCCTCGCATCCATGATCCGGTATGCTGAACGCCCTGTGTACATCGGGATTTGCAACTTCTCCAGATCAACCATTCCATTCTCCAGAAAGTACTTCTGATCCTGATATCGCTGCAACACTTCGCCTGCAATCCATTCATGGTCACCATATGTCGTAATGTCCATAACCTTGCATTCATAAGCAAAATAAGCGTCTGTCAAAATGGGTACACTTACCTTGATTCCTTCCTCATATGGAATGCCGAATCTTGAGAATTTATCCGTATCTCTTCCACTGAACGTTCCTGCAGCTTGAATCCACTCCGATCGATGACCTGGCAGGAAATGAACACCGAATACGCCGCTCTTCTCGATGAGTTCATAGGAGTATGTTTCCTTACGAAGGGAGATGCCATATACGCCTGGTGATGATCCGATGTATGTATGCCATCCGGACGCCATCACATTCTGGACTCCCTCATGACGTGAAGTCACCACCGCTACCATTCCAGGATAAGAATAAAATATGGGTTCTTCTATCGGCTGACGCATCTAATCCCCTCTCTTCTTCGTTATAAAGACAATTTTAATTATAAAGTAAAGAAGCAGGTTGAAAAAGCGTTTTGCAGAGGATTTCGCTATAAGCGACATATTCAGTATCATGTTATACTGAGATGGTCAATTTCTAAAATACGATACTGGGAATGTGATAGGATATGGTCAAATCAGTCAAATATACCTCCTAAATGAAGGCATTATTCAAATTTAGGAGGTTATAACTTATGTTTAATTCAATCGTGTTAGATCAGTGGGATCGAAAGCCATACTTTGACCACTACTTGAATCAGGTCAGATGTACCTACAGCATAACTGCTAATCTGGATATCACGCTATTGATTGCTAAACTCAAGCTTAGAGGATTGAAGTTCTATCCGGCTCTTATTCATATGATCTCTACTGTCGTCAATGCACACAGGGAATTTCGAACTTGTTTTGATGCCGAGGGGAGATTGGGCTACTGGGACGAAATGTCTCCGAGTTATACAATTTTTCATGAGGACAACAAAAGTTTCTCAACGATCTGGACAGCATTCCATGAAGATTTCGAGACATTCCACATTCGTTATCTGGAAGATATGAAGAATTACAAAGATCACAAACAATTTGTTGCCAAACCCAATGAACCACCAAATACATTTCCCGTTTCCAGCATTCCCTGGGTGAACTTTACGGGATTTAATCTGAACATTTATAATGAGGGAACTTACTTATTGCCCATTTTCACGATGGGAAAATATGTTCAACAAAATGATCAAGTTTATCTTCCCTTATCCGTTCAGTTACATCACGCCGTGTGCGACGGCTACCATGCTGGTGCTGTATTTAATGAATTGCAATCACTTGCAGATCGATGCCAAGATTGGTGTTAGTTATCTAAATGACAAAAAGGCATTCCTGACTTCGTAATGGAGTCAGGAGTGCCTTTCTTTTTCTCTTTTTTTCAAGAGATATTTAATTGCATTTACTGTACCCACAGCTGCTGCATGTTTTGCATCCTTCCACATTCATCAGGGATGCCGAGCCGCATGAAGGACATAAATCTCTCGATTCGGTAAAGGTTTTCTGATCCTCCACTTGTGGATATGCGCTCTTATCTTGGTTCTGTTCTTGTAAAGCTCCAGTTTCATTCTCCTGCACATTGCTCTCTACATGACTTTCCAATGCTTTGGCGACTGCATCAGCAATCGATTCAACCCTATTGGCTCCGAAGCCAATCGCTCCCGAACCACCGATTCCCTTGAGATGTTTGATCAACAGTTCCACCTTGTGCCCATGATCTCCGTATCGAAGGAACAGAGAGCATACTCGACCGAGTGCCTCAGCCATGGCAAACACGTCCGATCCCGCTTTGCCCACGTTCAGGAAGATCTCACCCGGCGTTCCCTCCAGATCATTGATCGTAATGTAAGCCATCCCGAATGGCGTATTGATTTTGTATGTCGCACCACGCAGTACCTGAGGACGGCTTCTATATTGTTTATCCAGCACTGTAGAAGAGGAAGGGACTTGATCGGAAGAATGCGTTCTAACACCAACCTGGCTATTGGAAGTTCCATCACTTGCCTGCCCTTCCGCATTATTCGGGTTTTCTATTGCAGAAACGACTGTCTTCTCTTCAGCTTCCGCCGTGTTCTGATCTCCAGCCTTGGTCTCTTCCTTCTTCAACGTGGACAACACCTGCACATCCCTGCTGCCGTCGCGGTATATCGTTACTCCCTTGCAGCCAAGGTCGAAGGCCAGTTCGTACAGCTCAGCCGTATCCTCCACTGTAAAATCAGCCGGACAGTTGGCCGTCTTCGAGATTGAACTATCCACCCATTGCTGAATCGCAGCCTGCACTCGGATGTGATTCTCAGCCGACAAATCCATCGCCGTCACATAATAGTCTGGTAAAGCTTCACCCGGATGTTCATCCAGCCAATCTTGTGCGATCGGTACGAACTGTTCATCATAACCTAGACGGCTTTGACGGAAATACTTGAAGGCGAAATACGGCTCAATACCTGTTGATGTGCCCACCATCGTACCTGTACTTCCCGTTGGCGCCTGTGTGATCAGTGTGACATTTCGAATGCCCTGTTTACGAATGGCCTCTCCCACTTCAGGGTACGTCGCAACCATGTTTTTCATGAATCCACTCTGTAAGTACGGTTCAGCTTCGAAAGCTGGGAAAGCTCCCTTCTCTGCTGCAATCTCTGCCGATGCCAGGTAGGCCTCCTTTGCCATGAATCCATACAGTTTATCCAGAAATTCAAGGGATTCAGGACTGCCATATCGTATACGCAGCTTAATCATCAGCTCTGCCAATCCCATCGTGCCAAGCCCAACCCGGCGTTCACGCTGCTGATTCAGTCTATTTTCCTCAAAATGATATGGTGTTGCATCGATGACATTGTCCAAAAATCTAGCCGAGATACGAGTGGTTTCTGCCAGTTCATCCCATGCCACATCATGATTTGTTTCATCGTAGAATTTGGACAGATTGATCGCAGACAGATTACATACACCCCAGCCAGGCAAACCTTGTTCCCCGCACGGATTAGTACAGATGATCGGATTGAAGTACCAGCTGTTGGACATCTGGTTATAGTACTCCATGAATACCACACCAGGCTCTGCCGATTTCCAGGCTGATTCAATAATGGTATGCCAGATTTCGCGAGCCTTCAGTGTACGATAGTGCACCACCGAATGACCTGCGGCTTTCCATTGCTGCATATCCCCGTTCCACTCGGTATCATAGTCCGGATCGTTCGTATCGGGAAAAACCAAATCCCAATCTCCGTCCTGCTTGACAGCCTCCATAAATGCGTTGCTCACACATACAGACAGATTGGCATTGGTCACCTGGCCCATCGTTTGTTTCACGGTAATAAAATCAAGCACATCCGGATGCCAGTCATTCATCATCAGCATGAGCGCACCCCGGCGGCTTCCGCCCTGTTCAATCAGTCCCGTCGTATAACTGAACAATCCGCCCCACGATACGGAACCGCTAGATGATCCGTTGACACCTTTCACCACCGCTCGACGAGGACGCAAAGAGGACAAATTAATGCCAACACCTCCCCCACGTGCCATAATTTCCGTCATCTCGGTCAAGGTCTTCATGATGCCACCCCGACTGTCTTGCGGAGATGGAATGACATAACAATTGAAGAGTGTCAGTTCATCGCTTGCCCCCGCGCCCGCAGCAATACGACCTCCGGGTACTAACTTCCAATCTTCCAACACAGAGCGGAACTTGGACTCCCACGTTGCCCGCTGATCGGCTGTGGATTCGACAGAAGCCATCGCTTTGGCGAGACGGTCCCACATCTCTTCCGGTGTTTTTTCTATGTTGAGTGTCAATTTCTCCACGTTTGTCTGGATGATCTCTCCACTTCGAGTCCTTACTTGTACAAGCTGGCCCTGACGTTCTATGATTTCGCCCACTTCCTTGGTTGGGAACTTGGGATCATCCTTGGTTAATACCAATACCACATCTCCGACCTTGGCATGATTCGGATCAGCATCTTTCCAGGCGTATCGGTCCAGAAATATTTTTTCGCTAAGTCCTTCTAATTGATGCGATCGTTGGTTTGATTTCATCGCTACGTTCAACCTCCCCGAATAACGCTACATTTTCACTACAAGAGTAAATTATGATAAAACACCACATATAGTGATATAAATTCAGTATAATACACCATATATTGATTTTCCATATGACTTTTATCACAGTCCATCTTCATAGACTCCCTATACTCGGACAAGCTTCTTGTAAATAAACTGTAGTTCAACTTACATAGTTATGAACTGACTCTCATTCGTCCATACTATTACCTACGAATAAAACGTCATCACGTATGGCAGGGGAGGAAGCACCATGAACCGGAAGAATCCGCACCACATGAATCAACCAGTAGCCGAACTGCCCGTTCCGTTGGAATTTGATCGGAGCTGGATCAATCAGTTGGAATCACGACTGGATAAAGGAGGTCCTTGGGGAGATTACCGACTCTTCCAACTGGGTATTCAAGCCGAAGAAACCAATCTGATTCCTAATTTTGACGAGATCCAGTGTTTGAAGCATCTACAAGGCCTCACTCCACTCCCTCACCAGATGGACACTGCACGCAGAGTATTATTTGAAATGTCAGGCCGGGCCATTCTCGCCGATGAGGTGGGTCTTGGCAAAACCATTGAAGCCGGTCTCATTCTGAAAGAATATATGGTTCGAGGTCTCGTATCCAAGGTACTCATTCTCGTGCCAGCGTCTCTTGTGCTGCAATGGGTACGTGAGTTGAATTCGAAATTCGGCATCCCTGCTATTGCCCAGAAAAAGGCCTATTCCTGGCAAAATGAAGTGGTTGTTGCTTCCATGGATACAGCCAAACGTGACCCGCATAAAGATATGCTGCTGAATACCGATTACGACATGATTATTATTGACGAGGCCCATAAGCTCAAAAACAAGAAAACAACCAACTATCAGTTCATGCTGAAATTGCGCAAAAAATATTGTCTGCTGCTTACAGCTACACCTGTGCAGAACGATATGAGCGAGTTGTTTAATCTGATCAACCTGCTGAAGCCCGGTCAACTGGGCCGTCAGGGTGACTTTGCGGCCAACTTTGTCGTAGACAAGCGGGTTCCGAAAAATCAGGAACAGCTTAAGAACGAGTTATCCAAAGTCATGATTCGTAACCGTCGCGGCGAAGGCCCCGTTCAATTTACCAAACGGAACGTCTCCAACGTGAACTTGCAACTATCGCCCGAAGAACAAGCGCTTTATGATGGCGTGACTTCCTTTGTTAAAGACCAGTACCAGGAAGCTGGCGGCAACCTGAGCAGCATGCTTTCCCTTGTTACATTGCAGCGTGAAGTGTGCAGCAGTCGGGATGCAGTATTCGTGACGCTCGTTAATCTGTCGAAGAAACTTCCGCTGGACTCTCCCCTTCGGGACAAGATTTGGGAACTCGTTGCCCATATTAAAGCGATCAAGGAAAATACCAAAGCCGAGAAAACGATGGAACTGATTCGGAACATGAATGAAAAAGTCATTATCTTCACCGAATACCGGGCCACGCAGGAGTATCTGCTAAACTATTTCCGCAACAATGGGCTTACAGCTGTACCTTATCGGGGTGGTATGAATCGAGGCAAAAAAGACTGGATGATGGATCTCTTCCGCGGACGTGTGCAGGCCATGATTGCAACAGAAGCGGGTGGCGAGGGCATTAATCTGCAATTTTGCCATCATATGATCAACTTTGATCTGCCTTGGAACCCTATGCGGGTAGAGCAGCGGATCGGTCGGGTACACCGGCTTGGACAGCAAAATGACGTGAACATCTTCAATTTATCTACGAGCGGAACCATTGAGGAACACATCTTGAATCTATTGCATGAGAAGATCAATATGTTTGAGATGGTGATCGGCGGGCTGGATGTCATTCTGGAACGGCTGGAGAAGAAGGAGTCCATTGAGAAAAGTTTGTACAAAATCATGCTGGAATCACAAAATGATGAAGATATTCGCCGTAAAATGGACTCACTTGGACAATCGCTGAACTCCATTCAACGTGAGGTTTCAGATGAAGGCCCTGCCGTATCCGGGTTGTTAGATCTTCGAAAAGGAGGCAGCTAACTCATGACCATGTCGCCCCATGAAGTGCAGGCTTATGTTCTCACCTATCTGGAAGCACTGGATTGTCAGATTATGGAGCGTTCTCCCGCCCATGTTACAGTCAAACTCTCGCCTGAGGCGGACAAAGCGTTGACCAATCGCCCCTATTATTGGGGGTTCGTGGAACGAACCGGAGCACCCGCTGAGACGATGTCCTTTACATTTATATTTGATCCTGACAGTTATCAGCAGGCCATTGAAGCAGCAGAAGCCAAAGCTGCGGAAGCATCACCTCCTGTTGTCCCTAACCCTGCTGGAACAAATGGCGTAACCAATGGCAGTCCTCAAGGCGAGCCACCAAAAGAAACCATTCTAGGCCGTTACTTCGGTATTACGCCATCGCTGCCACAGCTGGGGCCAGGACGAATATTGCGTGAAGAAGTGGTGTATGGCAGTCGCAGACTGCAGCAGATTTTCGGCGCTGCCCGTGAAGGCGGTGCCTTCGTGAACCTGTTCGAACAGGCTGCCAAACGGCAATTGCGGGCTACAGCGCCAGCCGTATATGAGCCTTGGCTTGGTGTCTGTTTCAAGGTGGAATTCGCCTGTGATTTGAAACGGGAGGAATTGCATTTTCTCGGCATCTCCCTTCGCTCGGGTGAAATTATAGAGAAATTCGGCACCAAGCTGAACCGACGTGATCTTAGTCCGAGGCTGGCGGAGAACATGCATGTACAGACAGCTAAAGTTTCGTTAGTTGATGCCGGAGCTGCTTTGGAATCTCATTTGACGAACCGCTTGCTGGAACTCGATTATAGCTGGGCAGAGAAAGCCCAAGAGCGGCTTGATCTGGAGCTGGACGTCCTGGACACCTATTATGAAGCGGTACTCCGAGAAGATACACCTGAGGTAGAATCACCAGGTAACGTAACCTCAGACACGGAGAATGTCCATTCTGACCGCACGCCACCTGCACAACTGAAAAAAGTTGTGGATATAAAGAACGCTAAACCCATTGGAGCAGATGTAGAACTGGCGGCAGAAGCCGCAGTACCGATCGACTCCGAGACAGATGCCGAAGAAGAGAAAGCAAAACAGGCGGTAATAGATCGTGAAGCTATGAAACTGCAGTATGAGACACGCCGGACCGAGATGATCTGGCAATATGAACCCAAAGTGAAAGTGACTGCCATTAGCAGCGGCATGTTTCACTTAAGATAGACGAAGACACTACTTTTCCTGCAAATGCTGGCAAAAGTAGTGTTTATTCATGATCAGCTGCCCGACAGGTTGCGGCAACCTTTGCATAGCCTGTCCCCTAGAATGAAACTAGAACCCGCTCAGGTAACGGATAAATGAAAAGTAGGTGTAAATTTGAAACGATTCTTTCATACATGTTGGAACAACGCTCGGAAAACAACCTGTATAACCTTGGGCATACTCAGTTGTCTTGCCCTGTTCTCTTTTTGGTCGATAGCCAATGCAGAGGAACAAAAAACGTCTTCGCTATCCCCCGCATCATCAACAGAGTATAGCCCCGAACATCATGGCATTCAGAATGAAAAGCTAGCTCCCGCTGCTGTGCAACGGTTTGCAGAGCAACAAGCTGTTACACTTGGTACAGTGAACGGCGAAGCGCATTGGAAGAACGCCGATCTGGATTTCTACCCTCTGGGTCCAGGTACACATAGCTGGCTCGTACAAGCTGAGTTTGAAGGCAAACCTATCGGATATATGATTATTACAGTCACAGAGCAGGGTCAGATTGTGCTTAGTGAATATGGTCATGGAGAACAGTCACCATACAACAATGAACTTCTTGGACAAGCCTTGGATCGGCAACATGTGAACCTTGAGGCATTACTTGCTGGCGGAGGAGAGCTTCATCTTGGTTATGCTCTTCCCCTGCTGGCTTATTGGAAAGTGGAGCAACCTAACCATCCTGCACTTTATATTGATGCTACGAACGGAGATGTACTGCCGTCAGAGTTCCTAAACCTGCTGGAGGCTGATTCCAAAAAGAACTCTGCCAGCATAACTGATTTATCCACAACGCCATCTTTATCAGTCGATCCACTTCATCTCCGACCCGTCTTCAATCCGGCTGACAATCTGTTGTGGATTACCTCCAAGCCTGTTGCTGCCGACCGGGCACAAGATGTGATACAACACGGGGAGAATCAAGAGATTGTTTTCTCAGCGGATGATCGGAACGTCGTATACGGCGGTCCTCTACCCGTTAGCGGTTATCAGCTGTGGCACACAGATCAGGAAGCAGAGTCCATTCTATATGTAGCGTTAGGCGGAAAATCATCCATTCAACGCTTTGTCCCTTTGAGCACATTGCAGCAAGATGGCCATTTTTACATCGTAAATCCTTGATTATCAGCAAAATCTTAAGATTCAGTCAACTCACGTTAAAACTATAACTCTCCACAACAAATAAGACGCCTTCCCATGAAATAAAAAAGGGATTGCGTCTTTTGGTTTTACATTAGGGCGTGTCTTAAAACTCGCTGAGTGAAGTAGGTGAGCGATCGTTACCCTTTGCCCGAAGAACTTCGTTTATGAGACTGGGTGTCCAATTCTTTTTCCTTTTTCCCCACCCACAGAGATACAGCAAACGGAATCATGCCAAACCACTTCATCGCCCATGGTTCTTTCCTTTTGGTGCGACCTTTCCGCTCATTCTTCGGCGTATCAATATAATGAACAACACGCTGCGTAATGTATTTAACCAACTCATCACTTTTGGCCATAATATTGCCTCCTTCGCTCCTGCATATTCGCGGAGCTTACGATAGTTCTATTGTGTGCAGGAAGTGTACTGGTTAAACATTTTTTTATTGAAAGAAGTATGAAAACCTTCAGAATGCACAGTCTAATGCCAAAGGTATCCATAGAGTCATTAATCTGCATTCGATACCTATTTCATGAAGGAGTGTGTATTCCCATGTATAAGCTGCTGACCGCTTCGGTAGCCTTGCTACTAAGCTTCCATTGCCTACCCATGCTGCCCCATGTCGCTTATGGAAAAGCAGCCCCGTCCCAGAACAGTCCATCCATGCTGCCGGTGACCGATGGAAATGCTTATCGCTCAAGTCATCATGCCTTTGCAGCACCCGTTATCCTGCTCGATGTAGGCCATGGCGGTATTGACGGTGGTACATCAGCCCAAGGTGTGCTGGAAAAAGATATCAACCTGGCCATTAGCGAAAAGGTCTATCTCCTGCTTCGCAGCAAAGGTTATGCCGTTATCATCAATCGACTTGGTGATTATGCACTTAGTGATGAGAACCGCTGGCTGAACAGCCGCTCCCGTCATACCAGGGATCTTGCCCAACGTAAGAGCCTTAGCGAAGAAGTAAGTACAGATATTGTGGTCAGCATCCATGCGAACTGGAGTCCCCGATCGGCCGCACACGGCCCGGTGGTATTGCACCAGAAAGAAGGCAGGAGTTATTTGCTGGCCCAATCCATTCAGGACGCTATGAACAAGTTGTACGGAACGGAGCACGGGGTCGTATGGGGCAAGCCCTTTTATTTATTGAATTACGTGAAGCAACCTGCCGTCATCGTCGAAACCGGATTTTTGAGTAATGCGGCAGATCGAGCCAGAATGAGTGACCCCGCTGAGCAAAAACGAATCGCCCAATCTATTGCGAGCGGCATTATTTATTATCTGTCGGTAGTGTAGGAGCAGACTCCCATTGCCACACATCTCGAACTAGATCACCGATTCCTACAAATTGAACCTGATTTTGCAGACGGGAGACGGATTCACGAATCACTGCGGATGTGTTCATTCCCGTTTGACCGACATGACCAATGACAACACAGATATCCTTGTCGATTGCACGCTGAGCAGCCAAATCCATTTGCTTGCGAATGTGTTGTTTGGAGTTTTGATCATCCAGGAAAATGTCATTACCTACAGGTGGCATATTTTTGGATACGGCCAGTTCACCCACCACGGAGCGAAAGTTCGTACGGCTGTCTACAAAGAAGAGGCCCCTCTCCTTGCATACATCGAGCACAATTGACATGATGCGTTTGTCCGAAGTAATTTTGGAACCCATATGATTGTTCATGCCAATTGCGTGGGGCACATCATCAATCGCTTTCTCCACTCGTGAGCGGACTTCTTCATCTGTTAGATTGGATGTGATTGCACCCGGGCCCAGCCATTCAGGTCGTCCTTTCTTGGGTTCCATGGGCATGTGCACAATCACATCCATCCCCTTTTCATATGCAGCCATCGCATCTTTCTTCGTTGTTGGCAAAAAAGGCATGACCGCTACCGTTAGTTTAACTGGCATCGCCAAGATCTCTGCCGTACCCTTCATGTCATTACCAACATCATCGATGATAATCGCTAACCGTTTGTGATTCGATGTAGACTCTGAAGCTGCCGCTGTAGGCCCTCCTGCCGATATGTCTGCGTAAAACACAATCAAAAATGCCATGATACCTGCAATGAATCGATAAATCTTTCTCTGTACCTTCATCATGATTCCCTCCCCGTAACTTCTGTGATCTCATTGTTTGATAATGAAGGGAGGAATATGTAAGCCAAAGCCTTCCTTAATAAAAATATCCCCGCCATTGGAGACCTGTATCTCAAGCGAAGCCCCCCTCCCATCATTCCAGTTTTCCTTTTGCATTCAGACAAGAACTGTCATTGAATAGTTAGAAAATAGAGATTAATTAGAAAAAATACTGTAATTTGTCAGGTTTTCAGTTTAGGAATTATTTAGTAGAATCAACAAATGAAAGAGGTTCTATGCTTCATTTCTATCCTATGATTTATGGAAGGAGGTTTTGAAAGGGTTTACATAAAATAAATGCCAGTCAATCCGCTATTCTTGTTTGTTTTCCTGGTCGCGGTTTCTCTATGTAACCATTTACCATTATCGAGGAGGATGAAAGTAGTGAAATTCAAATTCAAAAAGACGATCAATGTTTTATTGGCCTGCTTAACAGCTCTGCCCCTCATGTTAAGTCCTACACAAGTTTCGGCGGCAAGTGATGCCAACATTAATTTGTCCTCAGAAAAACAACTGATCAAGGGCTTTGGGGGCATTAACCTTCCTGCCTGGATTGGTGATCTGACTCCCGCTCAACGTGAAACTGCTTTCGGTAATGACCAGAATCAGTTAGGCTTTTCAATTCTCAGGATCTACGTCGATCCAGATTCTAATAACTGGTATCGTGAAGTTGCCACAGCCAAACGGGCTATTGAAAAAGGGGCTATCGTATTCGCATCCCCATGGAATCCTCCAAGCAGCATGGTTGAAACATTCAACCGCAATGGGGACACCAATGCCAAACGTCTGAAATACGACAAATATGCCGCATATGCGCAACATCTGAACGACTTTGTAACCTACATGAAAAATAACGGCGTAGATCTGTATGCCATTTCTGTGCAAAATGAACCGGATTATGCTCATGACTGGACCTGGTGGACTCCACAAGAGATCCTTCGCTTCATGAAAGAAAATGCCGGGTCCATTCAAGGTACCAAAGTCATGGCGCCTGAATCCTTCCAGTATTTAAAGAATATATCCGACCCAATCCTGAATGATCCGCAGGCACTTGCCAACATGGACATACTGGGAGCGCATACGTATGGAACACAGATTTCGAATTTTGCCTACCCTCTCTTTAAGCAAAAAGGAGCCGGTAAAGAACTGTGGATGACTGAGGTGTACGTTCCGAATAGTGACAACAACTCAGCAGACCGCTGGCCTGAAGCATTGGACGTTTCCTATCACATGCACAATGCCATGGTAGAAGGTGATTTCCAGGCCTATGTGTGGTGGTACATCCGCAGACAGTATGGTCCGATGAAAGAGGACGGTACCATAAGCAAACGCGGATATAATATGGCTCATTTCTCCAAATTCGTGCGTCCAGGCTACCTGCGAGTCGACGCAACGAAAAATCCGGATACGAACACCTTTGTCTCAGCCTACAAAGGTGATAACAAAGTTGTCGTCGTGGCGATTAACCGTGGAACTTCAGCCACAAGCCAAAAATTCGTTCTGCAGAATGGTAATGCCTCCACTGTGTCCTCATGGATTACGGACAGCAGTCGAAACCTGGCAAGCGGAACCCCGCTTACCGTATCCAATGGAGCCTTCACAGCACAGCTCCCGCCTCAGAGCGTAACAACATTTGTTGCCAACATTACTGGCGGAAATAGCGGCGGGAATACAGGCAGTGGCACTACGTATGAAGCTGAGACCGGAACATCACTTACGGAAGCTGCCATTGAAACAATCTACCCCGGTTACACTGGCTCCGGGTATGTTAACTTCAATGCGATGACTGGTTCAGCCATTCAATGGAACGGCATTAATAATGCTACAACAGGTACCAAAAACGTAAAGTTTCGTTATGCGCTGGAAAGTGGAACACGGAACCTCGACATTTTTGTGAACGGAACCAAAGTTATCAGCAACGAGCCCTTTCCGGCTACGGGAAGCTGGTCCACTTGGGTTGAAAAAACAATACAGGTCCCCATGAACACGGGGACCAATACATTGAAAGTGGTTACCACCGGATCGGAAGGACCGAATATTGACAGCATTAATGTTACCGCAGCGCAATAAACGTTCCTTAGGGCTGATGGAAGACATTTGCTGTACATGCAGCTAAGCACTAACCTCTTGGATACTCAAGTCTAAAGTTAGTGTTATATCAAAAAATGCAAAAAAAACTCCTTAAGCGTTAGCTTAAGGAGTTTTTTTGTTAGATGCGGTCGAGAGGACTCGAACCTCCACGGGGGGTTAGCCCACACGGACCTGAACCGTGCGCGTCTGCCAATTCCGCCACGACCGCATATTGTATCTCCGCCATCAATATCGGCGACAAGAAATAATATATCATGCGGAATCTATCATGTCAACACTGAAAATAATAACAATAAAACCCGAACCAGACGTAGATAGATTCGGGCTTTACCTTTAACTACAAATTAAAGCTTGGAAGGCCAGTTGCCATACCATGCATAACCGCCTCTTCTTTCTTTATCAATATCACTTAATTTGTATTTAACTACCCCGTCGCGACCAATAAAGATTGGTTTATCTGTTCCGATCTCATAGAAGCGTGCCCAAATTGGTGCAGCTTTGGAATCAGCGATAATTTTACTATCTCCATTAGCTCTTTCATACTTGTAACCCGTAATTTTCACCTTGTTAAACCAAGCCTCCGCTCCTTTAATGGATGCTGTGATTTTAGAGTTAGCAGGTCTCGTTTTCAGGAATTTAACGATTGTTACACTTTCTCCAGCTGTCAGCGATGGCACTTCGTAGATTCTTGCGCTCGCTGGTTTAAGGGAACTGGAATCATGTTGTTGTCCCCATGCTGTCAGCTTACCACCTGAAACGACTTGTGTATTCAGAATCGCCTCCACACCTTTGGCAACTGAATTTTTACTGCGGTTAGCAAGTGTGCTGTCGATAAACGAGAAATCACCTTTGCGTGTCGCTACTTCATCGAGCATGATCATTACATTAATCATGGCATCATCATTGTAGGTAATATGTTTGTGATATCCGGAGCTTTGGTAGACTTGTGGCCATCCGCCGTTTGAATACTGCATGTTGATCAAAAAGTTAATTCCTTTGATTGCAGCTGTGGAGTATCGCGGATCATTCGTCTTTTTGAATTCCTTCGCCAATCTTCTAATTTCTGAGTATGTAGCCTTGTTGTCTATCGTGGACTTCGCCCACTCTCCACTTGTCTGTTTATAATCTTTTCTCCAACCTCCATCCGGCAGCTGGTTCTTCAAAATATCAGAAATACTCGCTGTAGTACCCGATGCATCCGCAGCAGATACCGTCCCTACAGGGAGAACTGCCATTCCAACTGCTGAGAACACCACCATCGTACATGCCAGGACAAAAGTAATTATTTTCTTCGCTTTCAAATGTAACACTCTCCTATGTTCGTTTTTATAAATCTGCCACTTCTACTTTACCTATGATAAGCTTCCACAAACCTCCTTTATTTGTATTTATCGCATAATAAAATCAATTTTAATCCAATATGTGGATTGGATACTCAGATAATATGCAAAAAATCGATTTTTGTCAATATATGCAACTTAATGAATATAATATCTCTAATTCTACATAACGGAATAGTTCTTTTAACTCATGACAAACCTATTTATTTATCCAAATTCGTCTTAAGCGAATCAATAATGACGTTTTTGTCATGAATGATACCCAAACTTGATCCCTTCTTTCATATAAAAACCTTAATTCCGCTAACATTGAGGTATTACGAAGGGTTTTAAATGGGTTTGACAATTACGCATTTATGCAATATAGTTTCAAATAGTTACAAAAACTTAATTATTCATTGCCGAGTTTCATGTTTGAAAACGGGGGAACCAATTTGGGTGAATTATTCTTATACATAGGAAATATAGGGAACCTTCTACCGAACCCTTAGCTAACTCCGTAGGCATCGAAGGGAGAACATTGATTTTGAAAAAACTGATTATCTCCATTTTTGGAGCAGCTGTATTATTTACATCCGGGGCAACAAGCACAGAGGCAAGCAGTATCAACTCCGTAGTGAACAACATGACAGGTATTCCTTACAAATGGGGTGGCACGACTGTAGCCGGCTTTGACTGTTCTGGTTTTATGAAATATCTTTTCAACAAATACAGCATTGAATTGCCACGTACTTCTCAGCAGCAAGCCAAAGCAGGTACTCCGGTAGCCAAAAGCAATGTTCGGACAGGTGATCTGGTGTTCTTTAATACAACAGGCAAAGGCATTTCACATACAGGTGTATATATCGGCGGCGGACAATTCGCTCATGCCTCCAGCAGTAAAGGTGTAAGCATCACAAAGTTATCGAATCCATACTTCAATGACCGCTATGTAACAGCACGTCGGGTAACTGGACAGTTTATGTATGATAAAATGTTAGGAAAAATGTGATTCACATACAAAAAGGCATCGGTTATTAACCGGATGCCTTTTTTGTGCTTAAAATGTATGTTTCATTGCTTACTAATGCAGCGCCTTCTGCACTCGCATCGCGCCCTGAGACAGAGCATGTCCGCCTCCTACAGCTCCGGCCACGGCTACGGTCTCCATGATCTCCTGATCTGTAGCGCCCTTGGCACGGGCTTCTTCTACATGGTAGAAAGTACATACCTCATTGTTGGCAAACAATCCAATGCCGAGCGCAATGAGCTGTTTTGTCTTGGCATCAATCACGCCAGGTTGGAAACATTCTCCCGTAAACTCATGATATGACTTCACCACACCTGGCAGTACATCGCTTAATGCTCCAATCTGATCCTTGTAGGCATGAACTTTATCATTCATCAATGTCATGGCTTGTAGCACACCCTCTCGGCTATAGTTACAGATCTTCCTCACTGTACCTATCTTCTCTCCCGAGTGAGTCAATTATGCCAACAAATCATGGTAATTCCAAACATTTAACGCTCATGGCTCTGCCATAATTATAAACTGTTACTCACTAAGTGGACTCTGGCGCGGCTCGCTAAACAGCTGATATCGGTAACCGCGATCCAGCTTGACGACACGTCGATTCTGACGACGGATAAGTACCTGCTCGCCATCCCAGGCAACAACAATCCCGGTTACATCGTTAGATTCCAGCTCGTCCCGTACTACTCTTACTTTCTCACCTGACAGACGCAGGGCGTCCAGTTCTGTATCACTGATCATCTTCATGGCTCCTATATTCCAAATTTATTTACAAAAAGAGACCTAAATGAAATGTCATTTAGGTCTCACGTGACTGTATTGGACTGTCATGTCATTCGAAATTATGTCCCGACTGAAAGTTACCGCTGCGCGTGCTCTTTGCTGTCGTTCTTCTCGAACCAAAAATCAAGCACTTTGGCGGACATCACACGTTCTTCAAGGTACTCCACTTGATGCGGTGTAAATTGTTCTTTCCAAGAGAAGGACAACTCTTCGCACAAGCCTACAATCGTCAGTAATTCTGACCAGGCAACATAGCGTTTGTACCAGAAAAATTGAGGATGTTCAATCATATAGGGATAAAGGTCATCGAATTCCGTATGTTTACAATCCAGGGCACGTTCAAAATGAACTTTCGATTCCGCCAGCTTATCATTAAAAAATTGTTCTGTTGCCGGTTGGTTCCCCATGGTGTTGCCTCCTCTCCCTAACATAACCCCATTATAAATGAAATCCGCGGTCATGCAAAGGCATAGTTCAAAAAATAGGCCCTATTCCTTTAAAATGTCACATTTCGTTATCGTCAAATTGTACCGTACCATCGTTCAGGGAACGAATGCGTACCAAGGCTTCCACCGGAATACCCTGTTCACGAATCGTTCGTGCCCCTGCCTGGAAACTTTTCTCGACCACAACGCCGAATCCGACGAGTTCCGCACCGGAACGCTCGATAATTTTGATGACGCCACGAGCGGCATCTCCATTGGCAATGATATCATCAATGAACAAAATACGGTCATTCTCATGAATGAACTCACGGGATACCATAATGTCAGTTACAATTCCTTTGGTAAAGGACGGTACGCGTTCACAGTAAGCATCAGGATCAGCCAGAAGTGTTTTTTTGCGACGGGCGAATACAAGGGGCACCCCAAGTTCATAGGCTGCGGCAAAAGCAACCGGAATCCCTGAGGATTCTACCGTGATTACCCGAGTCACTCCACTTTCACGAAAACGGGCAGCGAACTCACGTCCCATCTCCATCGTTAATGCAGGATCAATCTGGTGGTTCAACAGACCATCCAGCTTTAATACTTGATCCGAGATAACCACACCTTCTTGTAAAATTCGTTGTTTCAATAATTCCATGATTTGACCTCCCAAGCCTATCCTATGAGGTAAAAGTATCATATATCTATCTATAAGTTCAAGCGAAATTGCCTGGGCGCTGTCCTTGAGACGCAATTCAAGCCAAAGCTCATTATCGATTGTCATGACTTTCGTGGGTCAAGCATACCTTGTACCATGGTACCCGCATGTCCAAACTATACAGGGGCCTGAGAGGGGAAACACATGAAACAGGCATTTCGGGTGCTGCAGATCGCATTTACATACATCGGAACGGTTGTCGGAGCCGGCTTCGCTACAGGGCAGGAAATTTTGCAGTTTTTTACCCAGTATGGCAAATGGGCCACCATCACCATAGGCTTATCCACCATGCTCTTTGTCTGGTTAGGTACCAAAATGATGCTGATCGCTCACGATACCGGGTCCCGCTCTTATGAGGATCTGAACAAACATTTATTCGGCCACAAGGCGGGAAAATGGATCACCTGGGTGACCCTTCTCATTCTCATTGGCGTGAACAGTGTCATGCTTGCCGGAGCAGGTTCCGTTTTTGTCGAACATCTGGGTTTGCATTATCAGACAGGTCTGATCGTCACACTTGTAGGGACATATCTGCTTCTCGGTCGAGGCATTCAGGCCATCCTACAAATGAATAGCATAGTCGTGCCCATGATGCTCCTGTTATCTCTGCTCATGATCACCAGTACCATCCATCATCCAGGCGCTTCCCGATTCATCACACTGACGACAGACTCAAACCCTGTTCAAGTGTGGCTGTCTCCATTGTTGTATACTTCATTCAATCTGGTGTTGGCTCAAGCTGTTCTTGTGCCTGTAGGTAACCAGATTCGTAGTCGGAGTGTGCTGAAATGGGGCGGAGTATTGGGTGGAATTGGTGTTGGTTTCATGCTGATGGCAGCTCATTTTGCCATGTCAGCTCAGATGCCCGGCATCATTCAATTCGAAATCCCGATGGGTAGCATTGCCTTTCAACTTGGATGGGCAGTGCAATCTGTATATGTATCCCTTATTTTCATGGAAATATTCAGTACCTTTGTAGCCGATATCTATGGAATGACCTTGCAACTGAGACAACATATACGCGTTCACCCCCGTTTCATTACATTAACCATTATGCTGTTGTGTTACTCACTCAGTCAGTTTGGATTCAGTTCCCTGCTGTCCATCCTTTACCCCATCTTTGGAAGTATGGCATTAATCTGGGCTGCCAAATTGGTACTGAACCGCTGGGGCACCTTTCGTAAACGCAACAATATATAAAATCTCACGGTCCATGTACTTCATGAATATGAGCATCCGTTTGCCTTATAACCACAAGTCACCGCGGGTACTCTTTCGTTAAACATGACAAAAAGCCGCTGTTTATCACAGCGGCTCGCACTTTTTGCTCTACGTTTTAGGCTTGGCTAGGAAACTGTAGATACATCTTTTTCAACTCATTGACCGATCTGCCGAGCGAGTAATGTGTCTTGGCTTTTTCACACGCTGAACGGGCAAGTTCATAACGATAAGCCGGGTCCAGCATCACCTTTTCAAGCGCTTCAGCCAGTGCAGAAGGATCTTCTACCGGTACAAGCAACCCATTGCTGCCGTTCTCGATCTGTTCCGGTATACCACCTACATCCGTACCCACAAGGGCAAGACAACTCAGCGCCGCTTCAGCGAAGACGGAACCAAATGCTTCTGCCCGTGAAGGAAGTACAAAAATATCAAAGAATGGCATGAATTCCTCAGGGTGCAGTGTGTAACCATAGAAAATGGTCTCATTATAGATGCCCAATCGCTGCGCCAATTCTTCCAAATCAGGACGAATTGGTCCATCTCCAATAATATGTAACACATAATCATGACCTCGGCCCTTCAGTTCCGCACAGGCTTTAAAAAGAATATCCAACCCTTTTGCCGGAACAAGCCGACACACCGTGACCAGCTGTGGTATCGCATTATCATGAGGAATCGGCTTAAACCGCTTCTCATCAAATCCATTGGGAATCACACCGATGACATCAGGTTCCTTCACGTAGGGAGCCAGATAACGACGGAACGAATCCGACACCGTCAAGAGACGCTCTGCCTGGTGTTCCAGCTCACCATATATCGCAAGCAGGAATCGATGCTCCGGTCCATCCGTTTCAATGCGTCCATTAAGGATTAATTCTCGTTCATAACTGGAGTGAATCGTCTGAATGAGGGGTGTATCCGGGAAAACCGTTTTCATCGCAAGTCCTGCAATTGGGTGGTGTGCATGGATCAGATCATAGGGCTTCTGAATACGCAGTTTGGTCCACCATAGATAATCACGATAGGTTTGAATATATTTTTGGACAACAGGACTATCCTGATATTCCGTCCAGTCAAACGTTTCGAACTGAACTTCCTCTCTGCCCTTGTTGCGAATTCGCTTTGGCAACGAGAACAGATCCATTTCCCACCTCGGGGTTGTAAATCTCTCTTGCATATACGGAATCATAGAGGATACACCTCCGGGCTGCTCCGGAGGAAAGAAAAGCGCCTGCAGCAATTTCACCGTTAGTTTCCCCCTTTCTAACTTACGTACTGATCTACTATCCATTATGACATAGGGAAGCCGGAACATCTATATTACGTTAGATAGTGCAAACTTTTGGCTATTTAAACCGCTCAATCAAAGCTAAACTGACCAAGCCATGGTTCACCCACTCGTATATACAACATATTCATGAAACGTTCACCTCAGAAGCAAAAGCTTTAATTCAGCAGTTAACCGCTCGCGTTTGTTGTCATCATATTCATTGGGTAGTCAGAATTCTCAGCTCAGTAGCTCCACGGGCTTCTCATATGTACTGTAACCATCGGTCTCTCCCAAAAAAGTATATCCGTTCCGCGCGTAAAAGGCGTTCAACGTAGCATTGCTCGCTCCGCAATCTAACCGAACAGTATGTTTGCCTTCAAAATGTATGCCACTGCTAGACCATTGCAAAATGGACCGTCCCAGACCGCTCTGAGCATATTTTCTTCGAATCGCTAGCCGATGCAGATAAATTGCACCATCCTCGGCATGAGCTTTTGAACCCCAAAGATGAATATCCCAAGGGCTTGGCTGAACCAAAAGGATGACCATCCCCGCTACGTCCGCTCCTTTTTTAAATACAAACACATCCCCACGCCGAATCGCCCCTGCCGTATCATGTGAATCTTCACCTTTAAGCAAAGCATTCCATTGGGAAGAACCTTGGCTTTGTAACCATTCGGCTGTCTCCACCAGCAGGGACATCACATCCTCCGTGTCTTCCGGCTTCGCCTGAACCGCTTGAAAACCATCGTTAATATATTCGCTACTAATCTTGAATGAGTGCATCATTGTTCTCCTCCGCTTCCTGATCTCTTTTAAACTAATGGTACTATACCGGGAAATGGATTTTTCGTCAAAATAAGAACAAAAAAAGGTAAAAGGCAGCTGCCTTTTACCCATCTATTCTGGCTTCATCAATAATCTGATTTCGATACAACATCGTAAGGTGCAGAGTATCAAACTCCATTTCCTTGTCCAACTCCTGCATCAACACTTCCACCAGGCTCTTTCGCTGAATACTGGTACCAGGAACCTCGTAATCAATGTATCCCGTCAGATCGGAATGAGAAGTGTCTATTGTTGCTATTCCCACAGGCAATCCACCTCGTTCCTGAAGAAACAGCTCATATACCCGGAACTCCCGATCCTTACGCTTCAACATGACATAACATGTTTCTTCAGCAGCTTCCAGCTCGTCCAGATCCGATTCATCGGTATCCTCCAAATCCTCGGAGAAATCGCGATGTACCCACTCTAGCGTCTCAAGTTCGTTGCCCTGATGCCACATGCGAATCGTAATCGTATCGATGACATCTTCATCCAGCTCTCTGACCAGCAACTCTGCCGCAGCTTCCAATTGATTCTCTTCCGGCTCGTCATACCAGTGTATTTCACCTTGTACATCAGCGCCATATTGTTTTAAGGAAGCTTCTGCTAGTTCCTGCCCTTCTACATCATTGAAAATATACGTCGATATGCTGCGTCCTGCGCTTACCATTTCCATCTCCAGAACCTGATCCCGATCTTCATATGTAAACGATTCGGCTTGTGAAACAGGGATTACCTTACTTCCACTGCTACCTATATCGTCATAGCTGCCTTCGTCATGATTCCTCTCTTCAGACGGCCACACTGTCTCTGACTCAGGCATATGCAGAACCGTATGTAATGAGCCACAACTAACCAGCACTTCATAATACGCAGCTTCCAACGCATCTGCAAGAGATCGAACATAGGCATGCACTTTTTCCACGATACGTTGCTCTGTATCATCTGGCAGAGACTCCTGCTCGATCTGAAGACTACCTGATAAACGATCTCCTTCTCTGTACACAAGGAAAAGTGAGCCTGCATATTGACCATTGACCATCACGTCTTGTACTTCTCCACCTGATGTCCGCAGGTCTGCAACCAATTCCACATCATATTTCATCACGCGTCCTCCTCCATTCCTAACGTTATTCTCTTAGGATGCCCCTGAGGACGGTAGATTATGAGGGAAGCGTGCATTTCAAATATTAGATGTAAGGTTAGACGGATAACACATATTTTTGGATCGCGTGTGCCACACCCTGCTCGTTATTCGAGAGTGTAACCTCGTCCGCAGCAGCTTTCACCTCGTCCGGTGAGTTATCCATGGCAATGCCTTTGCCCGCAAAGGTCAGCATCGTAATATCATTGAAGTAGTTACCAATCGCCATGATCTCCGAAGGCAAGATTCCCTTCGATTCGGCAAGCCTTTTAAGCGCAGCGCCTTTGGACGCTTCGGGATGCATCAGATCAATAAAAAAGTCACCACTCCGTGTCATATAATAAGGCAGATTCCAAGTAGACCATTCCTGAAGTACTGCATCCATCTGTTCGATCGGTCCAAATGCAGTGAATTTGGCCAGCGGTTCTGTCATATCAACCCACTTGGGTAACTTCAGTGGCTCGGCCATAAAGTTGTAATACATCTCACGCACCTGCAAACCCAAACCTTCCGGTTGATCCACATATAGACCAAATGCCGTATTGATGTCAAAATGTACTCCATTGGCTCGACAGTACGATATGATCGGCTCCAGTCCTTGTCCATCTAATGCAAAATGATGAACCACCTCACGGGTATCCACTTGCGCCGTTACGGCACCATTATGTGTAATCACATATCCATCCAGTCCCATCTGCTCCATAAAAGGAATCGTGTTGGCAGGACCTCTACCTGAACACAGGACAATCTCTGCTCCCTGACGGGAAGCTTGGATCAAGGTCTCCTGAGTCCATTCGGTTAGTTCATGATGATCATTCAGCAGTGTTCCATCTACATCAAGTGCAATTAATTTATAGGTCATTCTGGCTTCATCCTCATCTGTTAGTAGTCGCACCCACCCAACCCCTCCCTTCCGAGGGAGGGCCCCAGAGGGCTCTGCCCTCTGGACTCCCGTCTTGCGCAACGGTGTTAGGTCGGGTCTTGCTATGTCACGGTTGTCGTAGGAACGCTTGTTGCCGGGCACACCGCTGGTTAGCGGCGCTCCCGCCCAAGCTTAACCGGGACCATTACGGGCAAAGCTTCGCTTTCTGCCCGGCTCCCTGCTTCACTTCGTGAAGGTCGGGAGCTCTCTCGCCTTCGGCGTTAGTATCAGGGCTTCGCTTCCCTCCACAACTTCCTACTCCGCTTCGCGAAGGACGGGAGCTTTTACTTCCGCAGAAGGCTCAACTCGTCTGCGGTTAGTTCACGATAGCTTCCGATAGCAAGATCGGAAGCTAGTTCCAGCTCACCCATGGCTACGCGTTTCAGATAAATCACTCGCTTGCCTACCGCCTGAAACATACGTTTTACCTGGTGAAACTTCCCTTCGTGAATAATAAGCGAGATCGACGAAATCATGCCTTCTTCCGTTTTTTCCTGACCAAGTATAGTCAGTTCGGCCGGCAGCGTCTCGTATCCGTCATCCAATTGAATGCCCGCCTTGAAACGTTGCACATCCACTTCATCCACGTTTCCCAGAACACGGGCTTCATAGGTTTTGGGCACATGCTTGCGTGGAGATAACAGATCATGGGCAAGTGGACCGTCATTCGTAAGAATGAGCAGTCCCTCCGTATCCTTATCCAGTCGTCCCACAGGAAACGGATTGAAGACCCGATCCTCTTTGCGTAGCAGATCCAGTACCGTCTTATCTCTATTATCCTCGGTAGCAGACACAACACCCGGAGGTTTATGCAGCATCAGATAGATCATCTCCCGATACACAATCCGCTCTCCATCGGCTTCAATGACGTTGACCTCGGGATTCACCTGTACACCACTGTCTTTCACCGCTTTGCCGTCCACATGAATTCTGCCTTGTTTCACCATCTTTTTGAGTTCACTTCGTGTTCCTACACCCATATGACTTAATATTTTGTCCAGGCGCAGCGTTTGTTTGCCTTTTCCACTCATACCGATGTCCACCTCCAGCCTGCCGGATATTCATTCTTCAGTACACCATCCAGCCATTTTCCCCAGCCAGCAGCATAACCATCTACACATACAAGAACGTACCCTTTGGCAAACGTATCCGCCTTGAGCACCACTCGTTCTTCTTCAATATTTAACGTTTCACCCTTGAGGTACCTCACAGCCTCGCCATCAGCGGATGACAGATTTACGCTTCTCCGTGCTTCAGATGCATTTAGAGCACACGCAAGCGGGTGGGACGGAACAAATCGCCCATTCTTAATCGTGCCCATAAACCAGCCTGGACGAATGACTTTCAGTCCCTCCAACCGAGCTGCACCAACCGAGGATTGATACACACGATCTCCATAACATACCGTTTCTCCAGTTAACTCAATCTCCAATTGTTCTTTCACAAACTGAGTGTAGATCGCAACCGGATCAATACTTGCCGGATCAGCTCCACGTCCCTGACCCCGTTCCGATTTACGTCCGCCGTGATCTTTACCTTTTTTGCTCTGTTTACCCGAATTCTTGCCACCAGCCTGTCTGTCATGGGACTCTCGGGATTCAATTCGCAATAAACGTTCCTTTTTGCGATCAGCCTTGGTCATAGCAATTGAAGAAGCAGCAATAGAGTGATCCTTGTTCCCCTCTACTTCAATCCTGGACACATCCACGACCTGTCCATACTCCATTGCTCCTTCTTTAACTACTCCAGGTTGATCTGTTTCTAATTCTTGCCCTACACGATGCTGTAATACAGCGACATAATGTCCTTCCCCTTCCAAAAGGTGAGGCCACAATCTTGCGGTACCACGCGTTTGATCCAGCACAGCTTCCGTCTCATCGGCCTTCTCAGGCATCATCTGACGTACCCATTCCGGACGTCCTGGAGCGAACCCTGTCTCATCAGGAATGTCCATTACTACGAAATCATGGTTTACATTCAGGAACTCCGCAATCATCGCTTCATTTTCCTCCGGTGCAAAGGTACAGGTCGAGTATACAATCGTACCTCCCGGAGCCAGCAATCGTGCCGCAGTTTCAAGAATATCGCGCTGCATGAGTACACATTTTTCCACCGAATGATGTTCCCACGATTTCACCATGTCTTCATCCTTGCGGAACATACCTTCACCTGAACAAGGCGCATCGATTAATACTTTGTCAAAATAATGCGGAAATGCATTTGCGATCCGCTCTGGCGACTCATTCAAAACAACGGCGTTCCGCACCCCGTACAATTCCACGTTCTTGGCCAGTGCTTTTGTGCGTTCAGCATGGATATCGTTCGTCACAAGTACACCTTTGCCTTGCAGCTTTGCAGCAATCTGTGTTGTTTTCCCTCCCGGAGCAGCACACAGATCAAGCACGCGATCTCCAGGCTCCACCTGCAATAATTCAACTGGAGCCATTGCACTTGGTTCCTGTATATAATACAGGCCTGCATGATAATAAGGGTGCAGCCCCGGTTTAACACCATGAGGTACATAGAATCCTGTCTCACACCACGGAATAGGTCTTAGATCAAACGGAGCAATCTCATCGAATTGTTCCATCGATATTTTTAACGTATTCACTCTCAGTCCCGCATGGGGAGACTGTTCATACGATTTCATAAATTGTTCAAACTCATCACCCAGCAAACTTTTCATTCGCTCAGCAAATATCAAAGGTAACTTTACACCCATATTCCCACTCATCCTGTCTTGGTAAGATTGCAATATCGTTTTATTTTATCATATCCAAGCTTTGCTTTCCTATCATATCGTATCTATTCCACTACAGCGTGTAATGTAGTATAATGGCAAGTAGATTGATTCCTGAGCAAAAATTCGGGTGTTTATGCATATAATCCCAACCTTTATTTTTGCCCAAACTATATTTCGATATGATCGATGGGGGATGTCCAATGAAATCCAAGAAGAAAAAGAAAAGTGCTGCGATCCTTATATTCCTGGGTATTTTAATCATTATGATTGCAGCACTGGTTGTCGTAGACCAGCAATCCAAGAAACAGATGGATTCAGTGGAAAATGCTTATGGCATCGCTGCTTCCAAGCTTAATCCAGCTACACGGGAGCTACTGAGTGATCCCAACTATCAACAAATTATTGTACCCACTGATCTCAAAGCCAAAATCGATAACAAAGACAGCTTTTTTGTTTATTTCTTTGCTTCCGACTGCTCGCACTGCCGTGCAACAACACCTCAGTTGATGCCACTGGTTGACAGTGAAGGTATTGAGCTTCCGCAGTTCAATCTGCGTGAATTCGAAGCAGGATGGACCGATTACAATATCGAGTTCACGCCTACACTCGTCTATTATGAGGCTGGTGTCGAGAAAGACCGTATGGTTGGCGGACTGAAAGAGAATGGCAGTGATCAAGGCTACACACTGGATGATTACAAACAATTTTTCCAAAAATATAAAGGCAGTGCCGCTCCTTCGGCAAGCTAACTGCTAGATCCGTTTCCACAAGTATCTACAATCAGGTACTTGTATCACCAGACACAGTTCTGTTGAAGGACAGGCTGTGCCACCTGCAATCATCTGAATATGACGCAACATTCAAAAACACCCCGATCTTTCCCTTTACAGGAATCGTCGGGGTGTTTCATATACATGGAACTTCATATCCATGGGATGCTCATTTGGATGTTAACGCTGATTACGGCTTAACTTTTACCCTGATCCATCGCCTTCATCTTCTCTTCGTATATTCGCCCTCTGGTAGGACTCCGGCGTTGCGGAATATTAGGTTTTAGCTCAAGCGATCTTCTAGATATCTCTTGTTCTAAGACCTCATCAACAATTCGTATGGACAAATCCCTGTAAGTCACAGACTGAACATCTGATTGGGACAGTTCCTTCACGATTTCCTGTACATCCCGTACCAAATTCCCAAGGTCAATGCCCAGAATCGTAGCAGGATAAGGTTCCAGAAGATCAAGCGAGCTCTGTAACATCATCGTTCCTCCGCGGAGATTGCCATTCCTGAAGTGGTATAAACCAACCGCAATTTGCAACAACCCTTTATAGAGAGAATCCCGGTTACGTTCAAGCCACAATTCTTCCAGCACCTCATGGCACTCGAAATAATCCTGATCCCGATTGAAGTAGATTAAGTAGTCAATGTACAGTGGCTCATAGATGCTCATCCGGGTTTTCGCCCTTTCTGGCGTTGTTCAGAAGTTTCTTCACGTCATCGAGCAAGTCTTTGAGCCCTTCCATATCATGCCGTTCCCAGTAATCGTTAAATCGCTTCTGTGCTTCAATCGCTTCACTGACAAGGTGGTAGAAGTATAATTGATGAATGATATTCAATGTTCTTGACACGATATTGGAATCATCCTCAAATGCCTTCTGCGCCTCCAAAATCTGTAGACGAATTGCAGACATCTCATTATCCAGTACAAAAGCGGCCTCAGCTGTTTTTTTCAGCCTGGCTCGCATGTCATCCGGTAAGCTCTCCCGGAATTTGTAACTCAGAGAATGTTCAATGGTAGCCCAGAAATTCATGGCAAGTGTCCGGATCTGAATCTCGGCCAATACGATCTTTTGTCCCAGAGCCGTCTGAACGGGATACTCAATAATCATATGGAAGCTGCGATAACCGCTCTCTTTGAAATTCGTAATATAATCTTTCTCAATGAGTACCGTGAGATCCTTGCGGCCTCGAATGTATTCGGCAACCCGACGGATATCATCTACGAATTGGCACATGATACGGATACCTGCAATATCCTCAATGCCTGTCTCCACGTCATCAAGCGACACATTCAGTCGTCTGGATTTCTCCAGAATACTGGATATTTTTTTGACACGACCGGTAACGAATTCAATCGGGGCATACTCTTCCCGTTTTTTCAGCTCCGCCCGCATTGTCTTAAACTTGACTTTTAATTCCTCTACCGCTTGTTCATAAGGAAGTAAAAATGTACCCCAGTCTCTACCGTCCATGCTTATGCCTCCTGTCTCTATAGCGTCCCCTGTTCTATTCCATTATACATGATGTTTGGTGGGGGGAAGAGTCCCGAACCATTTTACGCTCTTCCATGCTTCTATATTTTCAATCCGGGGATCCACATTCCTTCTTAACGATGCTCCGCACCAACCGCTTCAGAGATATGACGATAACCGTCCTTGCGCAGTAACTCACGCAGTCCGGCATGAATACGCCGATTCACCTCAGGTCCTTCGTAGATTAATGCTGTATATATTTCGACCAGGCTTGCTCCGGCTTTAATTTTCTCGTATGCATCTTCACTTGTGAAAATGCCACCTGAACCGATGATCGGAAGTTTGCCTTCGGTCTGGCGATAGATCTGGCGAATAATCTCCGTAGAACGCTCACGTAGAGGTTTACCGCTCAGACCGCCAGTCTCTTTTGCATGTTGGTGGGAAAGTCCTGTACGACTGATGGTTGTGTTCGTTGCAATAATGCCAGCAACACCGCTGTCTGCAATTGTGCGAACCATATATTCAAGTTCCTGATCATTCACATCCGGTGCGATCTTCACCAGAACGGATTTGGCCGCTCCGCCCGCTCGTGCATGCTGCACGTTCATCTCGTTCATAACCGCAGCGAGCAGTTCCTTCAATTCATTCCCATGTTGCAGATTACGCAAATCCGGTGTATTTGGTGAACTGATATTAACCACGAACAGATCAGCATAATCGTATAGTGCCTGAATGCACTTCGAATAGTCCAAGTGAGCTTCCTCATTAGACGTTGCCTTATTCTTGCCGATGTTAACAGCCACTGGAATACGCCGATCCTGTAGACGTGAAAGTTCTCCTGCCATGGCTTCCGCACCAAGATTGTTGAAGCCCATTCGGTTCACCAAAGCCTCATCCGGAGGCAAACGGAACAGTCGTGGTTGATCGTTACCTGGTTGTGCAAGTGGTGTCACGGTTCCCACTTCCATGAATCCAAATCCGATGGAAGAAAAGCCCGTTACGGCCTGTCCGTTTTTGTCCAGACCCGCAGCCAGACCAACAGGTGTAGGGAAATGACACCCAAACATGTCAACAGCCAGATCAGACGTTTCACGAACGCCGTACATCACACGTAGTCCGGAAGGAACCGGACGGATGCTGCCCACGCCACTAAGGCCGCCAATAATCAGATGATGGGCCTGTTCAGGGTCCATTTTGAACAACAAAGGTTTAGCAAGACTTCTGTATAACAAATCACTCACTCCGTTCTGGTCCGGTACGCCAAAAAGCCGTTGTCCGTCTTTTCATATGTAAAAAACACTCTACACACAAGTCTATCTGTTTCTTATTAAAAAGGAAAGTAGTTTGGGCATAGACAGCACAAATCGAATAATACAAAATGCTCACAAGAAATCCACCCGCCCACTGGAAATGACGAGTTGAATTCTTTACAATGAGAGCATGGTTACTCTACACCAGTTCTATTCCAATAAGGAGGAATAACTCATGGCTCCCAAACGTAAACCACCTGCATTACAGCAAAAGAAAGAAGAAGTGAATCGCAAAGCCATTGCATGGACAGCAGCCAGTGTAGGCGGCTTGATCATCATCATTGGTGCTCTTATCATTATTGCCAACATGTAGATGATTCAGGCTGAATCCATCTGATTCTACATATCCAACAGATCAATTCAGCCAGTGATACGTTTTGTTCGGATTATTCTGCTTTGGAACAAGTGTATGCTGATAACGCTGCTTTGCTTCTGGAACAAGCGTCAGATCTGGCAGTACATCTTCTCCAATGCGTACCGGAGTGCCTTGCGGAGCAAGAGCGAATAACTCTTCTACATCTCCTGTACGCATTCTCACACATCCAAGGGACTCATCCAGTCCGATACTGTCTGGCTCGTTGGTCCCGTGGATGGCATAATTTGTACTCGAGAGTTGCATACCTCTGCTTCCAAACTCACCGTTCGAGCGCCCATTCGGATTGACCACTTTATCTGTGATGATAAATGAACCCTCCGGGGTTCGATCACCGCCAAGTCCCACATCATACATACGAACAATCGTATCCCCACTAATTAATGCAAGTTTATGTTTATCCTTATCAATGACAATCTCCAGCGGTTCCTGCAAAAAAGGCTGACCTCCCAGCGTATCTGCAAAAGCGGCATTTTTGCCTTGAGACGAATTCGAAGTCGTTGAACCATTCTCTTTACCACTTGAATCGTTCTTTCCTTCCTGTGCCTTTCCTTGATGCAAAGCTAACAGCTTCGGAAACATCTCGGTCATCCCTGGCGCAGTCTCGCCCAGAATATTATTCGGAAATGGCTGGGCCATTTGCGTTACACTCTTGGGCCAAGCGTCATTTTTTTTGCGATAGGCAACGATTGCACTTGATAATGATGCAGCCGCTTCCTGCTTGGCGGTCCACGCCATAGCCATCTTTTTGATTTTCGGCGTGACTTCAGGAGGTTCACAGTTACATTGCTTGGCATCATAACTCTGTGCAGTTAATTTACCTTTTGTATTGGTTTGTACTATGTATTTCACAGGCATATTTCGCTTCCATAAAGACCAGTCATCCGAGGTTTGCATACCCAGTACAGCAGAGGTCTCTACTTTTGGGCCAGACCCGGACCAGGCAGCTGCGAGCGCAGTCTCGCCATGGTTGCCTCCACCAAATGCCGCAGCAGTAAACACATTACTTGGTGGCGCGGATGCAGTCACAGCCTGTTTATCCGCTTCTATAGGCGCTTCGATGTCATCTGTGGATTCCAGTGCTGCTGACAGTGCGTCGGCCGCTTCACGACTGAACCCCGGAGCGTCCGCAGGTGGCAGACCTGCCAGCACAAGCAGCATGAACAACGTAAGCCACATTTTGCGTCTACGTTGTTTTTTCTCTTTTTGCTCAGACATCTCCACCAGTTTCTCCTGATAGTCTACCCAGATGTCAGCAGGAGCTTTACTGCGTTCAAATGCTTCGTAAACCTCGCCCGCTTGCTGAAAACAATAATTGGCTTTGGCCTCCTGTCCTTCGCCCAAATACTCCTTTCCAAGCAAGTACCAAGCCATTTTATTGTCGGGATGTTTCTTGACATATGTTCTTAGATGAGTATTTTGCATCCGATCCTCCACTATTTCGCCTTTTTCCGTATATCCATATATATCGGCATAACATGGCGTTGAATCCATAGGACTTGAGTACCCGGTGGAAAAAAGGGTTTTCGACAATAATCGTCCTTGATCCACAGGTCATAAGATCACAGTTAAATGAAAACAAAAAAAGCACCTTCCCTTGTCGTAAAGACAAAAGAAAGTGCTCTGTGTTCATGCAAGAAATACTTAACCCTCTTTATTAAAAGGCTCATCCGCTACTTTAATTGAATCTGTAGGGCAGCCATCGCATGCATCCTGCATATCGTCAAACAAGTCGTCTGGAATAGCTTTGATACCATGGTTAGCATCGCCGTCAAAGATAACTTCTGCCAAACCTTCATCATCGTAATCGTAGATGTCAGGAGCTGTTGCTCCACAAGCGCCACATGCGATGCATGTGTCTTTTTCAACCCAAGTATATTTACTCATTTACATTCTCTCCTCCTAAAATTCGAAACGTACAGTGTTTTTATCTAGAAACATATTAATACAAAGTAAGGATAATTACAAATCATTTTGCAACCACAAGTATCTATTATCCCTTATTTAATCAAGACTTTGCAAGTTATCTTTTTGCAAGGAAGTACCGCGCACTTTATGATTGCGAAGCAGCACGGAAGGATCATCTCCAAGCATGCCAGCGGTCACAACAGCATTCTCACCAAATTTATCACGTAACTGATCCATAATCCGAATCAGATTGTCCTTCTTGGGCTTCTGCTCATATTCGAACAAGTCCATCTGCACAGCGGATTCTTCTCTTGGAATCAGGTTTTGAAGTGTCACACCCAGCATACGGACAGGCTTGCCACTACCCCAATGCTTCTCAAATAGTTTACAGGCTTCACGGTAAATGACCGTCGCATCCTCCGTAGGAACTTCCATTAGACGTGATCGGGTGATTGTCTTCATATCCGGTGTGCGGATCGTAATCTGAATACCCTGGCTGAACATTTCGTGCTTGCGCAATCTTCTGGCTACCTGGTCACTTATATTGAGGAATACCCGATGAATCTCATTCATATCCGATACATCCGCCGGTAGAGTGGTTGTATGCCCAATGGATTTATTAGCTTCCCGTTCCGCGTGAACTGCGGAATGGTTAATGCCATTCGCAGAATTTTTGAGCCATGTTCCATTAACTCCGAATAGTTCGGTCAACATGTTCTCGTCCGACTTGGCCAATTGACCAATCGTTTCAACGCCCAGTTTTTTCAGCTTTTCAGCCGTTTTTTTGCCAATGCCAAACATCTCGTTGCATGGTCTGTGCCAAAGAATCCGGGGTACGTCCCTCATGCGTAAAATGGAGATACCGTTCGGTTTTTTCAGATCCGAAGCCATTTTCGCCAATAATTTGTTGGGTGCAATGCCAATGGAACATGGCAGCCCCAATTCATCCTTGATTCTACGCTGAATGCTCTCCGCAATCTCCATTGGATTCCCGAATTGCCTTGAACCTGTAATATCAAGATAACATTCATCAATGGACGTTGCCTCAAGTTGAGGGGTATAACTATACGCAATCTGCATGAACGCTCTTGAATATTGACGATATAAATGAAAATCGGGACGAATCACAATGAGATCAGGGCACTTCTTCATGGCTTGGTGTACAACCATGCCTGTTGAGATACCTCGATTACGAGCGGTATATGAGCAGGTTACGATTACACCCTTGCGCAGTTCACTACTGCCCGCAACGGCCGTTGCTTTTCCTCTATATAGATCCGGTTCCTCCGCTTCATGTACAGAGCAGTAGAAAGCATTCATATCCACATGCAGAATCACCCGTCCGGCTGTAGGGTAATATTGATCCACATTTACTGGAGGATTGCCGTCTGAAGACATCATGACCCCCGCCCTTTCATGTACACAAAATAATGAAAACTAAATTACTTTCTTCTATATTATATCAAACCTGTTATGTAAATTCAGTCGCGGGCTATTATTTTCTGCGAGAACTGATCAGAGAACGAATAATCAACCAGCCTACACTCACAAAAAGGATCAATGTGATCAGGGCAATAATCGTATTTCCCCATAAAAAAGTCAAAACAAACCCTCCTTTTCTTCCATATATTCCAATTAAAACTCAATAATAAATTATAACATACATCCGGATTATGATTAACATCCTTCTTTTTTCTCTAAAATCCGTTAATTGTTACATGATACTGCGATTTCTATGTAGCATTTGGCTATAATGGTGCTATAATAATTAATTATACAAATTGACGACTTTAGGACAAATCAGCACATTGAGTTTAACACAGTGTAGCGTTGCCGAATCGAAGGATTCGCGCACTAACGTACTTAACAGATTTTCCCAACTTACAATCCAAACTTTTAAAAGAGCGCTTTATCTCAAAGGAGGATCTTCATGTCAAAGGCCATTTCCATCTTCGATACGACTTTACGTGACGGCACACAAGGGGAGGGTGTCAGCTTATCGGCAGACGACAAACTCAAAATTGCCAAGAAGCTTGATGACCTGGGTGTCCATTATATTGAAGGCGGAATTCCCGGCAGCAATACCAAGGACATTGAGTTTTTCAAAAGAGTCAAGGAATTAAACCTGAACGCAAAGGTTGTTGCTTTTGGCAGTACCCGCCGTAAAGGCAGCATTGCTAGTGAAGACGCCAACCTGAAGCGCATGATCGAATCTGGTGCTCAGGCTGCAACTTTGGTCGGTAAATCATGGGACTTCCATGTGCATACCGCTTTGCAGACTACATTGGAAGAAAACTTGTCCATGATCTATGATTCCATCGCCTATCTGAAACAGAATGGTATGGAAGTGATCTTTGATGCAGAACACTTCTTTGACGGATTCAAGCATAACCCGGAGTATGCTCAAGCGGTCTTGACCAAGGCTCACGAAGCTGGAGCGGACTGGCTCGTCATGTGTGATACCAACGGCGGGACGATGCCAAACGAGGTGCACGAGATCGTATCCACACTGCATAGAAGCCTGCCTCATGCACATCTCGGCATCCATACACATAATGATTGTGAACTGGCCGTGGCCAACACACTCAGCGCTGTACAAGCCGGAGCCCGTCAGGTTCAAGGAACGATGAATGGTTATGGAGAGCGTTGCGGTAACGCAAACCTCGCATCCATTATCCCGAACTTGCAACTGAAGCTTGGCTATGAGTGTGTTACTGAAGATTCAATGAAACAACTTACAAACGTGGCTCGTTATGTTAGCGAGATTGCCAATGTGAATATGCCGATTAATCAGCCTTATGTCGGTAATGCCGCTTTTGCTCACAAAGGTGGAATTCACGTCTCTGCCATCCTGCGGGATTCACGTACCTACGAACACATCGTGCCTGAACTGGTCGGTAACAAACAACGTGTGCTGGTCTCGGAACTTGCCGGACAAAGTAACATTGTATCCAAAGCTCAGGAACTGGGGCTTGAGTTCGATCCAAGCAGTGCCAATTCACGTCAGATTATTGAGAAGATCAAAGACCTGGAGCATCAGGGTTACCAGTTCGAAGGTGCTGATGCTTCGCTTGAATTGTTAATTCGTGAAGCGAACGGTGACATGAAAGAATTGTTCACGTTTGAATCATTCAAAATGCTTGTGGAGAAAACGGCGGGCAAATCCGTTGTTTCTGAAGCTTTTGTCAAACTTAATGTAGCTGGAACAAGTGTGTATACCGCTGCTGAAGGTAACGGTCCGGTGAACGCACTCGATAACGCTCTGCGGAAAGCATTGGTGCAATACTTCCCTTCACTTGCCAATATGCATCTGTCAGACTACAAAGTACGTGTACTGGATGAGAAAGATGCCACAGCCGCCAAAGTTCGTGTATTGATCGAATCCAAAAATACGGAGAACACATGGAACACTGTCGGTGTATCCGAGAACGTAATTGAAGCAAGTTGGGAAGCTCTTGTACACAGTTTCCGCTATGCTTTGCTTCAAGAAAAATTGCAGGATGAGCCGGGCACACTCCCTATTCCTGCTCATGGGATAAGCAACCACTAATAACGCTTATTTCCCGGAAAATATAAAGAAGCCTCTGCATCCATGATTCATGGATGCAGAGGCTTCTTTGTTTACATGAAAATTAATTTGCAACTAGCTCTTTAATCTTACGTTCCAACTCTTTTTCGGGCAGTATGCCCAGAACAATCTCCTGTATAACTCCTCTGGAGTCAATCAGAACATTCGTTGGAAAAGCCACCCCATTGTATTGAGCGTACACTGTCCCCTTCTCATCTAAGGGAATAGGGAATGTCAGTTGGTACTCATCCACAAAAGCTTTGGCATCTTTGAGTTTATCGTATGACGTTACATTAACCCCATACATGTCAAGCTTATCCTTGTATTTCGCAGCCATTCTGTTCAGCTCTGGAGCTTCCTGCTTACACGGCTCACACCAGGATGCCCAGAAACTGACGAACGTGGCCTTATCTTTGGCACCGCCCACACTGTACGTTTTCCCATCCATTGCTGTCAGAGAAAAAGCAGGCGCCAGAAGACCCGCACGTGGTCCCGTCTCTGTAGGCATCGGTTCTTCCTGCTTAAAGACAGCTGCAATGCCGTCACCCGCATTCTGGGCCAGTGCAATACCAACCAACAAGACAACACCAAGGAGTATGTATATGTTTCGTTTCATAACCAGCCACCCTTTTATATAATTAGCATATTTGAAACTGAAACAGTAATTTCTGCACATGCTAAGTGTTTATCACGCTCTATCACAGTTCACCAGAACATGATTGCCAAATGTTCTCTTTATTATTGTACCCTTTTCCTTTAAAATTTTACAATCCGCATTACAGAAAATAAAATGAAAAAGGACTCCTGCCTAAGCAGGAGCCAAAGAGAGAGGGGTGAATACAAATGGCAGCACTTCACGGGCAGCAAAACGCCTTCTACATCCCTTCTTCCGTAGAGCAAGAGATGTCAAAGCACATGTTCATTTCGCTGCCGCAAGAAGCCTGCGGGGTTATGCTGGGTGAAACCGCAGCGGGCGGTATACGAATCAGTCGGTTTCAGCCCATTCGTAACGTAGCACCTGACCCGCTGCACCATTTTACTCTGGATGATGCCGAATGGATTCGGTGCGTATTCTCCGAGCCTAAGCTCATTGGTATCTTCCATTCTCATCCGCAGACCAGGCCTGTTCCTTCCTTAGAGGACTTGCAAGCTCTTCCGGCCTTCGCCGGTTTGCTTCAGATGTACCTCATCGGCTCACCCGACCTACCAAGTGGGTCGCGATCTCATATGCATCTGAACGGTTATCTGATTGAACCCTCGAAGAAACCGCAAGATCCGGCACACCGCGTTGTGCCTTCATACAATCTGCTTCCCGTTCCGTTATGCGTGACTTAGCTGGGTATACAAATCACCCAAGGTCTCCACATTTTTACGCATCATGTCCTCCAGATAACAGGACCATAACTGTGCAGTCATTTTGGAATCTTCCAGTGCATGGTGACGCCCATAGATCGGGATGCCTCTGGATTCCAGCAATTCATCCAAACCATACCCCGGCCTGCTCGGTTCAAGCCAGCGGGCCAACATCATCGTATCAATTAAACGATGTGTCAGTCTTACCTTTGAAGTCCGCCACAGAGCTGCATTCAGAAAAGCACGGTCATGCGCACTTGCGTGTGCAATCAGAACATTTCCACCTACAAAAGACATGAAATCATGCAGCCCTTCCAGCAAAGTCGGTGCGTCCAGCGTCATCTCCTGCGTAATACCTGTAAGTTCAGTAATATGTTCCGGAACCGCAGTCTTGGACTGCACCACCGTATAGAACTGCTCCCCTTCCAGTACCACACCACCATGTATACGGACCGCACCAAATGAGATAATCTCATCCCCATGCTGGGGCGAAAAACCCGTCGTTTCCAGATCAAATACAACTGCGTCCAGCTCATTTAGAGGCGTATGCAGAACCTCAGGTCTGCGCTGTTCTCTCATCATAGAGCGGATAAACGCCATGTGTTGCGCCGTAGGGGCTCCCATAATGGAAGCGATGGCGGAAGGAACCCCTCCCTGACGCAGCGAATTCCAGAATCCTGTATTGCCCCTTGCCGGCTCTCTCATGGACGTCTCCTTTCTGCAAAACGCAACTGTCTTTGCAAAGCACGATGCACTCGTCGTACCAACCCGAGCGTATCCCTGAGTTCATAATGAATCTGCTTTTGTTTCATCTGTTTCTCATCCAGGAATCCACTGCTATGTTGCAAATCCCCTTGGATGACAACCGGTGTACTTCTGCGAAATTTCAAAGCGGCTAAGAAGGCTCGCTGACATGCATCCAGTAATGTAAATGGAACAGCTTCAAGTGAAGTCAGTCTCTCCATTCTTTTTAACGTCGATGACTCCTTGATCCCATGTTGCAAAGCCAAATAACGGGCACTGTTCACCAGCGGAATGTACAAACCATACTTAACATCAAATCCGCCTGCATGTTCACCAAATCGTTCTGTGACCACACGTCCAAGTACATTTAATGTAGCTTTATGTTTAACCGTATTGCGAAGAACTGCATCCGAAAGTTCAGGAACCAGTCTGAACTGTTCATAAAAACTCGTGATCCATTCCTCCGCCAGACTTTGCTCACCTGCAACAAAACGCATGTCTGAAGCAATAATGAGATTACGAACGGGCTCCCAATTCAGATCCGAGCTCCAATCTGCTAATTGATGCTTCCATGACGCCAGCGTTTTTCTCCAGAGTGGCTCAGAGCACATGACTTTGCCTTCGCATTTGGCGTAACCAAGCTCTTCCAACATATCCGTCATTCGCTGTCCGAGCTGAGCAAAATATTCCTCTTTACCTTCATGCGGAGTATCGCTAATGATCATGCCATTATCCTGATCACTCCATAACGTTGCTTCTTCCCTGCCGGAACTGCCAAATACGATAAAGGCATAGGGGACGGGAGGTTGGCCGAAGCCTTCCTCAACCATCCCCTGAATGCATAACTCTACTGCTTTCCGTGCAATCCGGTCATGCAGTTCATTTACCGTTTGGTACCACTCGATCGGCGACAAGGAAGCGGACAACAATTCCTGGAGCTCGTTCTGTAATATCACACGTGCCTGGCGCAGTTCTTGAGAAGACACCGCACCATCGATTCCCTGATAAGACCAGGAATAGTTTGTATACGAGATGGGTTCCATCATGTCCAGCCTCCTTGAAGCATGATTCAGCATCATTCACCTCAGGAGCTGAACGTACCACCATTGGATTTAGAATCTACATTTTTCATTTGTTCAGGGTATCCGTAAGTACCGTGCTCACTGATATCCAGACCCATTGTTTCTTCTTCTTCAGTAACACGGATGCCCATGATTGCTTTCATTCCGCCCAGAATAATGAAGGACATTACCAGTACGAAGGCAAAAGCACCTGCCAGACCGAGAAGCTGTACGCCCAATTGGTGGAATCCACCGCCATAGAACAGCCCCGCTTGACCTACACCAGCATTCTCGGCAAGTTCAGGAGTAGCGAACAAGCCCGTGGAGATCGCACCCCACATACCAGCAATACCATGCACGGAGAAAGCGTAGATTGGATCGTCAATTCCTTTACGATCGAAGTACTGTGCTGTGAAGAATGTGATGATACCCGCCAGAGCACCGATAACCAGCGCTGCCCAAGGTTCAACGAATGCACATGCTCCTGTAATTGCAACGAGTGCCGCAAGCACACCGTTTAACATGCTAGGAATATCTGACTTACCAAGTACTGCCCATGAGATCAACAGCGCAGCAACACCACCGGCTGCAGCAGCTACGTTAGTAGTTAATGCAACATAACCGAAGAATCCATCGCCCATGGCAGATAATGTACTACCTGGGTTGAATCCGAACCAACCAATCCAGAGGATAATAACCCCGAGTACGGAATACACTTGGTTGTGACCTGGAATGATGTTAGGTTTGCCGTCTTTGTTATACTTACCAATACGTGGTTTCAACAAGATGGTCGCTACCAATGCTGCAGTCGCACCAGTCAAGTGAACAACCGTCGATCCTGCAAAGTCTTGCATACCCAGCTCAGCCAACCAGCCGCCGCCCCATACCCAGTGAGCAACAACCGGATACATGATAATGGTATAAAGAGTACCGAAAACAATATATACGCTCATCTTTGCACGTTCAGCCATACCACCGCAGGCAATGGCCAGAGATACCGCCGCAAAGGCGAGGTGGAATACGAATTTAATAGTCAGTGGAACATCGGAGAAAGCCAGTGATTCGAAGGAAGCAGCCATCTTGTCACCACTCAGGAAGAATCCTGTTGTTCCAAAGAAGCTGTTACCATTACCGAAACCAAGACCGAAACCCAAAGCCCAGAAGGCAATAACTGAAATTCCCAATGTCAGGATGGTCTTACCCGCAATGTGTCCTGCATTCTTCATTCGTGTTGAACCCGCTTCGAGTAAAGCAAATCCCCCTTGCATCAAGAACACCAGTACAACAGCCAGAAACGTAAAGGCTGAGTTCAAACCACTTTGAAGTTCAATGTTAGTCGGACCCTCCGCAGCCGCAAATGCGCTGACCGGAAAAGCGAACAAAGTAAGCATTACTAACATGGAAACCAACCATTTCTTTCTCATATACCCCACTCCCTCTTATGTTAAGTTTCTTCACATAACGTGAAACTCTTAATGTCATTATAAGCAGAAGAGAGGAAAGTTGACAAGAGTATTTTCATCAAAACTGAAAATTATTTCTGGGAATAAAGTCATACGTCTTTTTCTTGCACTTAAGTACATAATCACATTCTATGAGTACATAGATATAGAAATGCAGTATGCTGATTACCAAAGCATAACGTTTGACTGTACGGTTAAAGATCATGTATCATACTTATTAGTAAGAAAAATTGGGCGTAGTCTAGAAATTCACAAGTGGAAACTACAATTCCCTACATTTGAACTTGCAAGCGAGGTGAATATCATTGGGGATATGAAACTTTTTCGGATTGGCGAACTCGCCAAGACCGCTGGTGTTAGTGAACGGACGATTGATTATTACACAAAGCTTGGACTAATCGCTCCCGAAGAACGTACACAAAAAAATTATCGTCTCTATAGTAATGAAACTTTAACGAGGCTTGAACGTATTGTACAGATGAAACAAGAGAAGTATAGTCTCGACGAGATTAAGCAATCTCTTGAGAAGTGGCGTCTGGTTAGTACAGAAGAACAAGTTGCCAGCAAATTGACAACATTGGAGCTTCATGTACAACAACTTGAGCGAGAGGTTAACGAACTCAAACCGCTACTTGGAGAGATGAAACCTGTACAAGCACGTAAAATGATGGCAGGACTCCTCACCAAAAGTGCCGGTACAATGGAGGCACTAAAAATCTTGCTTGAGAACACCATGATGTAGCTTATTTTTAGAAAGCGGAGGAATGAATATGAGTTTTAATAACGGTATGTTCGTATTGATCATTATCGCCTTTTTGCTCTCTTTATGGGCGCAATTTCGCGTTAAAGGTACGTTTAGACGTTGGTCGGAGGTACCGAACCAGAACGGAATGACTGGTTACGATGCCGCTCGCCAGATGCTTGATGCTAACGGCCTGCATGATGTTCCAATTGAACCTGTACGCGGCACGCTCTCTGATCACTATGATCCGATCAATCGGGTTGTACGTTTATCAGAACCAGTATATTACGAAAACTCAATCTCAGCTGTTTCGGTAGCGTGTCACGAAGTTGGCCACGCCATTCAGCATAAAGAAAGTTACCCGATGCTGGCACTGCGTCACCGGATCTTCCCAATTGTGAACTTTGCATCCGGATTAGCTCCATTCCTGTTGATTGCAGGATTTCTCTTCAATGCCATGAACCTTGTAGGTATCGGTATCATCTTCTTCTCCGTAACTGTAGCATTCCAACTCATCACTTTACCGGTTGAGTTCAATGCAAGTAATCGTGCCAGAGAGATTATGGTATCCGAAGGGTACATCCGTAATGAAGAAGAAAAAGGTGTTGCAAAAGTTCTGAATGCCGCAGCCTTGACTTACGTTGCTGCAGCGTTGATTTCACTGCTTGAGTTGATTCGTTACATCGGAATCTTCAACAGCCGCGATTAATTGGATACTTAATACAACAAAAACAAAAAACAATACCCCACCGTTAATCGGATGGGGTATTGTTTTGTTGTAAACCGAAATAATCAAGCAAGAATGAACGAAAGGACTGAGCAACCAGCGGCAGTTTATCATGCGCACGATGAATTAACCCGATAGTTCGCGTTACTTTTGGATGGGAGATAGCCACATGTGCCGGTTGCAACGGATTCGTCTGGAATAACGCCATCTCAGGCAGCAGACTGACCCCCATGCCCGCAGCGACCAATCCGCGGATGGTGTCGGTCTCTTCCCCTTCAAAAGCGATCTTAGGTGTAAAACCAGCTTCCAGACAGGCATGCCACACAATAGGACGAAGAGAATAACCTTTGCTGAATAATACAAATTTATCATCCTTGAGCTGTTCAAGTGCAATTGTCTCTTCACCAGCTAACGGGTGATTAGGAGGAAGGATGGCATGTAATTCTTCCGTGAGTACAATATCACCATCTACTTGATCATGCTTCTCTGGAAAAGGAGAAATGAATGCCAAGTCTACCTCTCCGGATAACACATCACGAATCAGTGTAGGGAACATCCCCTGCTTGAATCTGAATTTCACGTTGGGGTAGCGCTGACGGAAAGCAGCCACCACGGAAGGAATGAGATGAATCCCCAGGCTATGTGGAAATCCAATTCGAATCTCTCCATGCTCCGGGTCCAGAAACTCATGAACCTCCCCAACTGCCTTGTCCAAATCTTTTAATATGCCTTCAATTCGTTTGCAAAAAAGCTGCCCCACTGCAGTCAACTGCAGATTTCGCCCCTTTTGCATAAAAAGATCCACGCCCAGTTCTTCTTCCAGCTGATGAATCTGACGACTCACCGCCGACTGTGCCACATGCAACTCTTCAGCAGCCTGTGTTACATGTTCCTTCTGTGCTACTTTCAAAAAGTAATGCAACTGTCTTAATTCCACTCGCCTGATCGCTCCAATCTGTTATACCCTACTTATCCTTGATTGCATTCCATCTGGAGAACGTTCTGACTACCGCTTTAAGCTGCGGGGTTTCCACAATCTGATCAACAGTCCGTAAATAAAGAATCCACCCAACAATCCGCCAAGGTGAGCCATCCAGTTGATGCCCGACATGGCGAAGGAGAATATGATTCCGAACAAAAGCAACGTATACATCGTTTTGCGCGAAGCCTCGTCCATCATCGTTCTCTGGAACAGTGCTACATACAGGAATGCACCATAAACGGCATAGATCGCTCCTGAAGCCCCTACCGAGATGGTAATACTCCCAACCGAGTTGTACCACGCAACAGCAAGAATATTACCCAATACACCGCCACCCAGGTACAATACACCATACCTTACCGACCCGAGCAACCGCTCCATCGGTGGTGCAAATACGATTAACGCAAAACTGTTAAACAATAAATGACTGAAGCCCGCATGCAGGAACATGGATGTAATGTAACGCCACCATTCATGTGCGAACAGTTCATGATTCGTAAGTGCCCCGAATTTCAACAGCACCATATTGTTCGTTGATCCACCGTTCACCGTTAACACAATAAACATGACTACATTGGCAATTAAAAAAAGCGACGTCAAAGGGAAATACTTCAAATAACCTTTCCAGTTCTCATAGCGAATAAATATCATAAATTTCTTCTTTCACTCCACCCTGTTCAGATCGGACTTACATCTCTGATCCATCGTAATGGTACATGTCCGAATTGGACAATGCCTTTCATAAAAGATTATAATGGATTTTGGCACGGATCACCAATTTATAAGGAGGAACATTATTATGACACAAGAACGTACAGGCGCAGCCACATTTAAAGGCAACCCTATTACATTGATCGGACCCGAACTGAAAGTGGGCGATCAAGCACCTGATTTTACCCTGAGCAAAAACCTGGTTGAGGATGCTTCCCTGAAGGACTTCGCAGGCAAAATCAAATTAATCAGCGTTGTTCCTTCCCTGGATACTGGCGTATGCGATGCGCAAACTCGTCGTTTCAACGTGGAAGCTGGAGAACTCGGAGACAATGTTGTTGTCTTGACAGTAAGCGTTGACCTTCCGTTCGCTCAAGCACGTTGGTGTGGAGCAGCTGGTGTTGACCGCGTAGTTACATTGTCAGACTACAAAACACGTTCTTTCGGTGAAGACTACGGCGTTCTGATCAAAGAATTCCAACTCGACATGCGCTCCATTTTTGTTTTGGATGCCGAAGACCGGATTACATATGTGGAGTATTTGCCTGAAATGACAGACTCCCCTAACTTCGAACAAGCGATCGCTGCTGTAAAAGCTTTGCTGTAGAGGTTAACATACGTTCAGAACAAAAGCGAGGAAGGTTAACCTTCACTCGCTTTTTGTTATTTATCATCTATTTCAATCATTTGCTTTATACTTGCTTAGCTTCTTATCCAGAACAGAGAATAAGTTCATAATCGTGCGATAGTTGGAACCCAAGTCTCCAAGTGAACCACGTGAAGCTGAATACATATCCACCGCACTGCGAACAGGACTTACCGAGATAATGGAAACTGTAATATCCATCGTCCGTCCAAAGGTAGTCCGCTTCTCCAGAATAACTTCTCCAACAGAAGGCACTTCATGCAGCACTTTATAACCCGGAATCTTTTTGAGTGTCGAAGAGACCTCTTCCCAAGCTCTGTCTTTGGATAAGTTATAATACCGTGTTTTTAATTTGGGATCCTTGGCTCGATCGCTGGTCCCCTCCATGCTGCGGATGATACCGACGAGCGTTCTCTTTAAGGTCAAGACCCTTCCTCCTTTGAATGTAACCGTTCCATTTATGTATCTTAGTGTAACATTGTTCAAGTAGTAACAAAAGGGCAAGCATCATATTTATCGTAAAACCAATCAAAAACATTCATCACAACTTAAAAACACCCTGAAATTCCTTTTGTAGAGGAAAAGTCAGGGTGCTGTACATGAAGATTTAGGAACCCGCCTATGCCGTCCGGCTACATTGTCTTATGAACCTGCTTGGCAGGTGGGTGACCGCAAAAATGCTTTTTGAAGTCCCCATGTCGTATAGACAGGGCTTTTCAGCAACATTCTGTGTTGATCTCCCGAAGACATCATCATTGGTTCAAAACAACGAATAACCGAAACGTACATCGCAGGATGTACAATTATTATATCCCTAACTGTGTAAAAAGTAAATGGCGATCCATCATGTTTTATTTTTGCAATGTAATGTTTTTGTCGTCTGATGGCTCAGGTGTTTCACCATTCTCTGCTGATTGTTCAGCCAGCGCGGCAGCTTCCTCTTCTTCCTTCTTCAGCTGCATCTTCTCCATCTGCTCCTGCATCTTGTTGAAGGTTGCGTAGAAGTTAAAGAATGCGAACCAAGCAATGATGCTGATAATGAAGAAAACGAACAAGACCGGATAACGGAAACCGATGTAGAACAACAATCCACTTCCCAGCAATGTGGAAAATACACGGAATGGTCTGATCAGCGTAAGCAATACCGCGTTTTTGATAATGAGTCCGATGGACATATGATAGTGTACAACCATCGAGAAAAAGTTAAAGAGTGATACAAATAACAAGAGAAGCAGTACTAGCATAATGATTCCCACGAGCTGCATGTTGCGGAACTGCGTCATGTAAACTGTATAATCCAGATACATAATCGCGAACAGCAGTGTGTAAAAAATGCCCCCAATTAAACTTTGCTTGTAGTTTTCCTTGTAACCTACAAAGAAAGTACGGAAGATCGGTACATCCGTATCGCCCATATTCCATTTACGAACAACCGTAAACAGCGCCGAAGTCGCCGGGAACAGTGTAAGCGGTGCCACAATAGCTATAGCCCAGTTCATTTGCAATGATTCGTTTGCGAGGTTCTGCTGCATCACGAGCAGTTTCATAATCAAGAAAAACAAGAACGGAGACGAACAAATAGCCCACAACAGATTGGTTGCGGCCAGTCTCGTAATCCACTCTGTAAGCCGGTAGATCCCACCCATAGCTCCTTTAAATTCCAAACATTTCTCCTCCTCTGCAGCCTTGCGTATTACCTGAAGTCTAATATTAATATACCTTATTATAGATAGGAAAAGCCAGTACTTCCCGAAAAGAGATCGTCATTGTCCTTAGCTAACGCTTCTGGCAGTGAAAAAAATGATGCAGTAATTTTAAAAATAAAAAAATGGAGCAGTTGCCCGCTCCATTTATCAGATTATACGTTTATATTACTCGAAAGAAGAATCTTTCGCTGGACGACGTCCTTCGTTACTGCTTGGACGCGGTTTGCGGTCACGGTTGTAACCACCTTCTCTGCTTCCACCGCCAGTGCTGCTGCCGCTGTTACGATCACGGTTGTAACCGCCACGTCCGCCGCCACTGCTGTTGCGATCGCGGTTGTAACCACCACCACTGCCGCCGCTACCACTTGTGCGGTTACCGCTGTAACCTGATGGTTTACGTCCGCCAGAGCGAACATCCGGTTTACGACGTTTTGCACGAATTGGATCTTCAGGAGTCAGATCAACTTGAGCATCTTTCTTATCACCTGTCAGGAGCTTCAGTGCAGCCGACAACAGTTGAACAGAATCATATTGCTCAAGCATTTGAATCGCAATACCTTTGTATTCGTTCAGTTCGCCTGATTGTACGATTTCCAGCAAGCGCTCTGCTGTCAAACGTTGTTTACCTTCAACCGCTTCTGCCATTGTTGGCAGTGGTTTACGTGGAATACGGTGACGTGTTACACGCTCGATGAAGTGCAAGTGATCAATCTCACGTGGTGTAACGAAGGACCAAGCAGCACCCTCTTTACCCGCACGACCTGTACGACCGATACGGTGAACATAGCTCTCCGGATCTTGCGGAAGGTCAAAGTTAACAACGTGAGTTACGCCAGATACGTCGAGACCACGTGCAGCCACGTCTGTTGCAACGAGAACGTCAATGCTGCCGTCACGGAACTTACGCATTACCGCATCACGTTGATTCTGGGACAGGTCACCATGAAGACCGTCTGCAGAATATCCACGTTTTTGCAAAGCTTCAGCCAATTCGTCAACACGACGTTTTGTACGTCCGAATACGATCGCCAGTTCAGGAGATTCCATATCCAACAAACGGCTCAATGCTTCGAATTTTTGACGCTCAGGTACTTCGATATAGGATTGGTCAATCAATGGTGCACTAACATGTTTCGGAATCACAGAAATGTGTTCAGGATTGTTCAAGAATTGTTGTGCCAATTTTTGAATGTTAGGAGGCATTGTTGCTGAGAACAGCATGGTTTGGCGCTCGTCTGGAACTTGTTTCAGGATGGATTGGATATCCTCCATGAAACCCATGTCGAGCATTTCATCTGCTTCATCCAGTACAACAGTTTGTACATCATCTAGTTTGATTGTTTTGCGGTTGATGTGGTCAAGGAGACGTCCAGGTGTACCAATGATGATCTGTGGTTTTCTTTTCAGTGCACGGATTTGACGCACGATATCTTGTCCGCCGTAGATTGGCAGGGAGCGAAGACCTTTGAAGCGAGTGAGTTTTTCAATTTCTTCAGCAACTTGAATGGCAAGTTCACGTGTAGGTGCCATAATAAGGGCGCGGATTTTCTCATCACTTTTTGTGATTTTGCTGATCAACGGAATACCGAATGCAGCTGTTTTACCCGTACCTGTTTGAGCTTGACCAATCAAATCTCTGCCTTCGAGTGCCAAAGGAATCGCTTTGGATTGGATCGGTGTTGCTTCTTCAAACCCGAGCTCAGTGATGGCTTGCAGCACCAGTGGTTCAAGATTGAAATCTGTAAAGTTTAAATTTGTCAAAATTATTCATGCTCCTTTTATATGGTGGACATGGTGGACAATCCACTTTGTTGTCTGTATTCTTAAGTAGCGTTAATATTTATAGGGTATCCCAACGGGACGGATTATTTTCACTAACGAATATAATTCCATGAATGGGTCCCCAACATAAGACTAAAACTACATACATGTGTTTGAAACATTTCAAAATTTTATTGCTCCATTTAGGAAAAGTTTCCTACTCAAGAATATCCACAAATTATTATATCACAAAACAATTCAAGATTACCAGCAATCTGGTTTTAAATATAAATGAGGTGATTAAATTGCCCAAAATAATTTGGCACTCTTTAGTGATCATTTTGGGTGCTGCAGCTATTGCTTGCGGCTTCAACTGGTTTTTGGTCCCCCATCAGCTTTTAAGCGGCGGGGTGTCCGGCATTTCAATGCTTCTGGGTTATTTTACAACGTTGAATCTTAGTATAATGTATTTTGTTCTTAACATTCCCCTGCTCATTGCAGGTTGGTTTATTCTTGGACGACGCTTCATTACATTAAGTATTCTTTCGGTAGCAGCCACTTCTTGGTTCATTGCGCTTCTGCCTGTTTTTGCTGTGGCTACAGACCCTTTACTTAGTTCTGTATTTGGCGGTGTGCTTATTGGAATGGGTACTGGTGTTTCCTTCCGGGTTGGCGGCTCCACAGGAGGACTCGACATTGTTGGGTCCATTTTCACGCGTAAACGAGACTTTCCGATTGGTACAGTGATGGCCGGCATGAACGGTTCGATCATTATGCTTGCAGGATACCTGAGTGACAATTGGAATACAGCCTTGGCCTCCATGGTATCCATCTACATTACAGGCAAAGTGCTTGACCTGATCCATATCAGTCACGTCAAAGTAACACTGTACATTATTACCAACGAAACCGAAGCCATGTTAAAAAAATTACTTGTTCGGCCTCGTGGAGTTACCAAAATTAAGACTCAGGGAGCATACACGGATATTGAGAAGGACATGCTCATGACCGTTACCACCCGCTACGAGTTGGTTGAAATTAAACGTATTATCAAGGATACAGATCCAAACGCTTTTGTTAACATTGTGGAAACGGTTGGTGTTATGGGTTCATTTCGCAGAAGTTGAGACACCTGTACGGTTAACAATTCACAACATTGTGGTATAATAACGGTGTACGGCTCCTAAATATGATGTATAGCAGGTTCAACCCTTCAATTTCACAGGCCATATGCTTTCCCGAATCGCGCCGAATGACTTACCATTTTGGAATTCGAGTAGGAAAGGGTGATTATTGTGGATATGGAAACGGTAAAACTGTTTGAGATTGTCAACAGATGGTGCCCGGAAATGCTCCCTTTCTTGAAACCGAATGAACTCGACTCACTGATTGTCCTCCGGGATGGGCTGGGCATCCTGGAACAGGGAGACGCAATGGAAATCATTCAGTACAGTATTTGTGAGCATCAAAATGAGATTTACATTCAATAATTTTTTTCAGATTGATCACGCCGCTTCTTGCAGGGGATTTCCCCAGCAGGAAGCGGTTTTCATTTTTTCCATGTGTTTCATTACTTGATTAATATGGTTAAAAGCCCAGAGGCTTTAATGTATAATTCATACATGGAATGCACACATAAGGGAGTGGAAATGAATGAACATGTTTTGGGCTTTACTGGCTATGGCCTTTGGAAGCTTTGGTGGTGCCCCCGCAGTGGCAGACCAGGGAAACCCTCAATTCCAATCGTTAACCAACAGTTTTAATACCGCAATTATCCAATCTCAAAAAGACCAGGTTGTTATTGATGCCGATAACCCACCTGCCAAAATTGATCCTCAACCTGATGCACCTGTGGTCAAAGGTATTTATGTAACGGCCTACAGCGCAGGCGGCGCACGTATGAAAGAATTGTTGGAACTGACAGACAGCACAGAACTGAATGCCATGGTCATTGATATCAAAGACGATCTCGGATACATAACTTATCCCACAGAAAACAAAGCGCTTCAGAAAATGGGCAAATCCCAACCTTTTATTCGGGATATCGATGCCTTGATGAAAAAATTGCAAAAACATGAGGTCTACCCGATTGCACGTGTCGTTGTATTCAAAGATACGATTCTTGCCAAGAAAAATCCGGAGCTCTCCTTCCGAAACAAGGATGGATCTGTATGGGCGAATGGCAAAGGCGACAGCTTTGTGAATCCATACAGTAAGGAAGTATGGGACTATAACATTGAGATTGCCAAGGAAGCAGCCAAGCTTGGATTCAAAGAGATTCAATTTGACTACGTTCGTTTCCCGGAAGGTTTCGAAACTCGAGCCGATGTACTGAAATATACCAAATCCGACAAATCACGCGTCGATGTTGTGGCTGAATTCGTGCAATATGCACGCAAGGAGCTGGCACCGCTAGGTGTTCGTGTGTCGGTTGATATTTTCGGTTACGCCGCTTCTGTACCTGCGGCTGAAGGCATTGGACAGGATTTTGTTAAGATATCCGAAAATGTAGACGTGATCTCACCGATGGTATACCCTAGTCACTATTCTACTGGCTGGTATGGGGTCAAGGACCCTGACAAAGATCCTTACACAACCATCAAGGGTTCAATGGAAGATACACACAAGAAACTAGACCCTACCAAAGAACTCAAACCCGTCATTCGTCCGTGGATTCAGGACTTCACAGCAAGCTGGCTGGGCAGTGGGCATTATATCAAGTATGACAAGAAACAAGTGGAAGACCAGATTAGAGCGATGAAGGACATGGATGTGCATGAATATCTGCTCTGGAATGCGTCCAACCGTTATACATCAGGTGTACAATATAAGTAATCCGCACTCTTTCATACTTTTCATTTCATCCAACCTCGTTCTGCTTGAAGCGGAGCGAGGTTTTTTGGTGTTCATTTTTCTCTGTACACCCCTACTCTGCTTCTGTCCCTATTCAAATTGAACAAAATCCTCTACAATAAGTAGCTGTCCATATATGACACTTGGATGACATCTATTAAGAATAGCGAGGCACTGCCAGTGAACATGAACACAACAAGTTTTTCCCAAAAAGTGAAGCAATTCCTGATTATATTTTTGCCCATCTTCACCACTCAAATCGCCCTCTCTGCCATGTCGTTCTTCGACACGAATATGTCAGGCAAGTTTTCTCCGGCCGACCTTGCAGGCGTCGCGATTGGCACAAGTCTGTGGATGCCAGTTCAAACTGGACTAAGCGGGATTTTAATTGGCATAACGCCTGTCGTTTCCCATCTGTTAGGTTCCAAACGTAATGATCAGATCGGGTATAACGTCATACAGGCGTTGTATCTCGGGATTGCAGTCAGTCTCGTCGTTATCGGAGCCGGGGCCTTGTTACTTGGCCCTATACTGAACGGAATGCCTCTGGAACCCCGAGTTGCCCAAGTTGCCTTCTATTTTTTGTGCGCACTTGCTTTTGGCATTATCCCGCTCTTCGGATATACGGTGCTGCGCAGCTTCATGGATGCACTTGGCCAGACACGGACTACGATGTTCATTACGTTGATTTCCCTGCCCGTTAACATTTTTCTAAATTATCTGCTGATATTCGGCCGCTGGGGCTTTCCACAATTGGGCGGTGTTGGTGCTGGTGTTGCTACAGCATGTACATACTGGCTGATCTTTCTTATTAGTCTCTTTTTTGTCCATCGGGTCGAACCTTTCGCCCAGTATGGCATTTTCCGTCAATGGACCCGTGTATCCTTGTCCAAATGGAAAGAGTTACTCAAGATTGGAGTGCCCATCGGATTTGCGACTTTTTTCGAAACGTCCATCTTCGCTGCTGTGACTTTAATGATGAGCCGTTTCGATACCACAACAATTGCTGCCCACCAGGCGGCGCTGAATTTCGCTTCTACGCTCTACATGCTGCCTGTGAGCATATGTATGGCTCTTACGATCCTTGTGGGTTATGAGGCAGGTGCGGGACGTCTGAGAGATGCCAAACAATACAGTCTGCTTGGCATTGGTGGAGCCATCGGCCTCTCACTGCTGACAGCGATCGTATTGATTGTGTTCGGCGAACAGATTGCAGGTGTGTATTCAAACGATCGAGAGGTCATTGCACTTACGCAGCATTTCCTCATCTACGCCATTTTCTTTCAGATCTCGGATGCGATTGCTACACCGACTCAAGGAGCATTACGTGGCTACAAAGATGTTAATCCGGCACTGATCATCACGTTCGTAGCATATTGGATCATTGGCTTGCCTGTAGGTTATCTAACTGCTACGTATACTTCACTCGGTGCCTTCGGATACTGGATCGGCCTCATTGCCGGCCTTGCTGTAGGAGCAACAGCGCTTCTCTGGCGACTCTTCCTGGTACAAAAACAAGCCGCACTCCGCAAGGCGTAACATCGATATACTCACTCCGTGAAACAACAAAAAGAGCACAATCCACGTTAAAGCGGGATTGTGCTCCTTGCTTATGAATCGAATTATTGGGACAAACGTTGTGCAAGCTCGTAAGTCTCCATATCGAAATCTTTTTTTGTGTTAACCACTTTATCAATATCCGTCAGGGTAAGTTCACCCTTGATAATGCCACAACCTTTGTCTGTCTCGCCTGCAATCAGACTGCGAACAGCGAAGTCGCCAAGACGGCTTGCCAGGTTACGGTCGAAAGGTGTTGGCGTACCCCCACGCTGGATGTGACCCAGAACGGTTACACGTGGCTCATACGTCGGGCAACGTTCCATCAGTTCTTTTGCTACATCCTCACCCTTGCCTACGCCTTCTGCAACGATGATAATACTGTGACGTTTGCCATGTGCAAAGTTAGCTTTCATCCGATCTGCTACTTCGTCCATGTCAAATGGAACTTCTGGGACAAGAATCGTTTCAGCACCCGAAGCAAGTCCGGCATGCAGAGCGATATCCCCACAGTGACGACCCATAACTTCCACGATGGAAGAACGTTCGTGTGAAGACATCGTATCACGCAATTTGTTCACTGCGTCAACCACTATGCTTACAGCTGTATCAAACCCGATGGTGTAGTCGGTGAATGAAATATCGTTATCAATCGTTCCCGGCAGACCCATGGTGTTAATGCCCAGCTTGCTCAGTTTGTTTGCTCCGTTGTAAGAACCATCCCCACCGATAACAACCAGACCGTCAATGCCACGCGCACGCAGAATGTCCGCACCTTTTTGCTGACCTTCAGCGGTATAGAACTCCTTGCAACGTGCCGATTGAAGAACCGTTCCCCCACGTTGGATGATATCCCCTACACTCCGCAAATCCATTGGGAAAATGTCATTATTCAAAAGACCCTGGTATCCACGTTGAACTCCATATACTTCGAGACCGTGAAACAGTCCGCTGCGAACAACCGCACGAACAGCCGCGTTCATCCCCTGTGAATCACCACCGCTCGTTAATACTGCGATTTTCTTTACTGCTGTCATGATGTTTCTTCCTCCTCTAGTTTCACTTCAGGCTCCGCAATATCACACCTGACTTACATATTTTTCCGTATCCAGCGACTGAAAATGAAGAAAAATATTCTTGTGATCGGGCTATTTTTCAGCAGACGTTTGGATACGACGCGAACTTCCTGTTGTTCGCTGACTTTGGGATCAGACAGGTAAATGGCAATCAGTCCTTCGATGATCATCCGGTGAAAGGAGCTTCCCGGAATCTTCTGCACATCGCTGCGTGCCATCTCCACAATAAAAGCAATTCGGTCCAGCATTGTCTCCACATTCTCATAATAGTTGCAGAAGTTGAGATCTCCCCCGATGCGGTCCTCATCCTGATCAATTAAATAATCGAGCATAATGTGCAATGCGCATACATGTGGGAAATAGGCCGTGTGGATCGAGGCCGCTTGCTCTTCAGTCAACTGATCGTCACTCGCAGCCAGAAACAGCATGAAAACGCCCAGTGTAGAGCCAGTTGCAGCAGCAAATTCGTTCCAACGAAACTGAGGTGTGCGATGACGATGCTCCGACCACCATTCGAGCAGTGCCGTTTCTCTCAGTTCCGGCTTGATATGCTTATATACCTGCAGGTCCGTGTATAGGCCTGCCAGATCCTGAATTTGGGGCTTGGCGGACGTATAGCCCGGTAACTGACGGGTCAGTTCCTGACATGTGGTCACCAGATTCCGCAGATATCCGCCGTCATCCTGCTCCTCACGGAGGGCATAATAATTGACGGGAATTGCTTCGGGATCTACCGCATCAAGCATAGATTGATGGAGAAGACGAAAGTCATCCGGGTCCATCGACGTGCTGCGGTCGCACAGATTGTCCAAATAATCACTAATAGTTTGATATGAAACGATCAGCGGAATCAGAATGTGTCTGTTGGGCAAATCAGCTAATGCGTAGACGGTTCCGCCTTCACAGTGAAACTGTTTATCCTTCAGACTGGCAAGTGCTTGCGTACGCAATTCTTCATTCGGAATCGCCTCAGCTTGGACTCGCCATCCATTCAGTGCCTTCCGTGTTTCCGGAATGGTGTATTTGTACACCCCTCTCATCAATGCCAGCGGTCCACGCGGATATTGATGACGTTTTCGATTTGATTGGCTCAAAATAAATGTGCCTCCACTTGGTTGAATACGTATTAGAGCGATTTTTAACCATTCCTATTATAATATGATCCCCTTAATTGTACAAATGATCTGCCGCATATTCCGCATAAAAAATCGCATCCGCGCCCAAAGCTTTGTGATATACTAGGCATATTTCATCCATCAAAGGAGTCGTTGACATGTCGTCAAGTGAATCACTTTCGTGGAGACGGTTATTTTCTTTTTTTGTGCCACTTGGCATTTCCGCCTCTCTCGTCACCATTTCTCACGTCATCATAAACAGCACATTAGCACGTTCCGCTCATCCCGAGACGGTTATTGCCAGCTATGCCATCGCCGGTAGCTTGTTAACCCTCACGGAACGCCCCTCCACCCTGCTGCGGCAAACCTGTTCCGCACTGGTTCGCGATCGCCTTTCCTTTCAGGCCCTCACGTTTGTGACCAAAATATTTCTTGCCTGTGTGCTTCTCATTGGGTTTCTCATCGTATACTCTCCCGTTGGTACCGGGGTGTTCAAATACTTGTTTGGTGTAAGTCCGGATCTGCTGAACAAGGTCATCGACGTATATGAAATTCTCATGTATGTGAGTATCTTTTCTGTGATCCGCAACATCTATCAGGGGATCATCATTACGAATAACCGCACCAAGTGGTTAACCATCGGGATGGTTTTCCGTTTAGCCGGCATGTACGGCCTATCCCTCTATTTCATATATACAGACAGCATTGACAGTGGACGTGTAGGCGCTATCATTTTTGCTGCTGGCATGATGATTGAAGCGCTGGTCAGCTTTCTGGAGGGAAACAGCATCAAACGCAAGATGCCAGCCAAGCTTGAGGATCATCCCGTCGAGAGCAAGGGAGACGTATTTCGCTTTTATAAGCCGCTGCTGTTATCCAGCTTTGTAGCGCTGTTCATAGGACCGGTTATTAACATTGTACTGGGCAAAACGACAGGGATCGCACTAGCCATTTCGTCCTTTGCCATAGCAAGCAGTCTGATGCAGTTGATGCTAAGCTTCTTTACATACATCCATCAGATCGTGCTGAATTTCTACCTTGTGGACGCCAAACTGGTACGAAAATTCGCACTTGTGACAGGATTTATTCCGTTTGCGATGATGGTGTCGATTGCCTATACCCCCTTGGGACCTTGGGTACTCGAAAATGTCATGAGCGTTCAGGGTGAACTGTTGGAACAAAGTCTGTGGACACTGCGTGCGTTTGTCTTATTTCCGCTGATCTTCCCTTTTCTGGATTTCAGCAATGGCCTCATTCTGCTTCGCGGTCAGACGAAAACGATGTTTCGTTCGCAAACGGCGAATGCCATCTGCACGGTAATTGTGCTGCTTATACTGGTTAGTATTTTCCCTGCGTGGAACGGTATGATTGGCGCTGTAGCCCAATCCCTTGGCCTGCTCGCCGAACTTATCATTGTCTGGCTTGTCATCCGGCGCACACAGAAAGAACCTACGATGTCCGTGCCGAAAGCCCGTAAATCAACATCCCTGAAAGGGTAATAAAATCATTGAATTGTTATCAGGATTGGAGTCTCTCATCATGAAATTAAGTCACAACGCCCGCCCGGACCAGAACTGGCTGCGGGCTCTCATGTTCACCATCTTTGGTTCCACCGTTCTGGTGGTATCCTACTTCCAGCTTTACTTCAGTCATCTGGGCTTCAGTCGGGCTGAGATTGGTTATCTCTACGGGATCGGCCCACTCATCTCCGTGTTCTCCAATATGTTCTGGAGTATGGCCAGCGACCGCTACCAAACGGTACGCAAAGTGATGATTATTCTGCTTGGAGGCCAATTGATCACAGGAGTCATGCTAGCCAATGCGACAACTTTCGGTCAGGTATTTGTACTCGTAACCCTGTTTTACTTTTTCTATTATCCGGTCTATCCACTCTCCGATACGATGGCTATTACAACCGCCAGCAAGTACGGCCGAAATTTCACTTCCATTCGAGTCTTCGGATCGATCGGTTATGCCTTCTTTGCATTAAGTATCGGGTATTTCCTTGGATCTTTTGGTCCAGCATGGACGATTTGGGTCTGTGTTGGTCTTGCTGCCACTACACTATTGATCAGTTTTCAATTGAAGGATCAACCTTCGGGAAGCAGTAGCAAAATGGATCTATCGGGGTTATGGGCTATTTTGAAACGCAGAGATGTGCTCACCTTTTTTGGCTGTGTGTTTTTGCTTGCCATGGGACATCGCATGAACGAAGCATTTCTTACCATCACGCTAAAAGATCTGGGTGCCAGCGAGGGGCTGATCGGCTGGTCTTTGCTGATCTCTTCCGTAAGTGAAATCCCCATATTTCTACTGCTCAGCAAGTATGGAAACCGTTATAAAGAGCTGCCGCTAATTGCTTTTGCTGCACTGATGTATACGGTTCGTTTGCTTCTCATGTCCATATCCGATACACCTGCAGCTGTCGTTGCGATTCAGACGATGCACAGTGTTACCTTTGGTATTTTCTACGTTACGGCGGTCCGCTATATCATTCGCCTGGTTCCAGACGGTTACAGAGCTACGGGTATGGCTTTGTTCACCATTGTCTGGTCCAGTGCTTCGGGACTTCTTAGTGGAACGTTGGGCGGGCTGCTGCTGGAACATGCAGGCAGACAAACCTTCTATCTCACCGCTATGGCTTTCTCCCTGGCTGCACTGATCGGTTTCGGATTGAAGTTATGGTCCAGCATGACCAATCGTGTCTCCTGAACACACAGGGAACATACATCGTATTCAACCGTTATTTACACTGAGAAATCTTAGAATCAAAAAAAGCACAGCCTCCCTTGGGGGACTGTGCTTAGGTTCTTAATATTCAGCTATAAATTTATCATATATAAGAAGTCCGTTGACCGGAAAAATTCTTACAGTTTGTTTACGTTAGCTGCTTGAGGACCACGGTTTCCATCAGTGATTTCGAATTCTACCGCTTGACCTTCTTCCAATGTTTTGAAGCCATCTCCTTGGATTGCGGAGAAATGTACGAATACGTCCTCGCCGCCTTCAACTGAAATAAAGCCATAGCCTTTTTCTGCGTTAAACCATTTAACTGTACCTTTCAAATGAAAAACCTCCTAAAAATATCGCCATCTATGGCGAATACCCTTATTATACTGTATGGGCTTCCATTTTGCAATTTATCTTTCCATAAATGTCGAAAAAATTTGCTTTGAATCGTAGGGTACGGTATCATTTTACCAAAACCGTTAGTTTGGAGACTACCTATGATAAAAAAACATGAAATATACAAAACAGACAAGTGGAATATGATGACCGTAGAAGTTCAAGGCAAATATCTCGTACTGCGAGAAATTTCGGAAGAGTGGGGCGAAGAATGCCATACGTTCCTTAGCCGTCCTGCATTAATGCACTGGGCTGAACGCCGTTTTCCAAAAGCAGATTTTGAGAACCGTGAGGATGAATGGCGTCAATTGATGGCTGCCTTCAAAGGGGTCTAACCCATGCAGCTTGACTCAAGCAATGTCGTCATTTTTATTATCCTTGCCTTCTCTCTTGGTATTGTGCTTATTTTGGGACGCAATTCCATCCCGGATCGATTGAGACGGGGAATGGCGCTTATTGCTACCCTGCTCATTTGTTTCGCCTTTTTCCTGATCGTTTATTTTCTGTATAACATGGGAACCTAATCACGGGGACCCAGATGCTCAAATATTTCATCGTGCCTAAGGTCATACTATACGAGATTATTCGTATTGTAAGGAGGAAGGCCGTTGAAATACCAGAAATCGCTATCTGTTATCCTGGTACTTAGTCTGATTCCTTCGTCTCTCTCCGCACAGGCAAGCGAGACGAAGGCAGCTTCGTCCATACATTCATCAGATCATCAAAGGAGGATTTCCATGAGTCAATTATTGAAACGTTCCGAGGTGCCGGCTGAGCATAGCTGGAAACTGGAAGATTTATTTGCCGATCAGAAAGCCTGGGATCAGGAATATGAAGAAGTATCGTCTTTGACCAAGAAGGCCTCCGAATTCCAAGGCAAACTGAATCAACCTGATGTACTCAAATCTTGCTTCGAATTCGAAGATGAGATCAGCCTCAAAATAGAACGCCTCTTTGTGTACGCACGTATGCATCAAGATGAAGACACAGCGAATCCTACATATCAAAACCTGTCCCAAAAAGCCCAGAAATTAGGCGTACGGGTTGGTGAAGCACTTTCTTTTGTCACACCGGAGATTCTTTCCCTGCCGGATGATCAGTTGGACGCATTTATTGCGAACGAAAAACTCTCTGCTTACACGTTTACATTGGAAGAGATGAAACGCGAAAAAGCCCACGTTCTTAGCCAAGCTGAAGAGGCTTTGCTTGCACAGGTAGGCAACCTTTCACAAGCACCACAGACAATCTTCAGCATGCTGAATAACGCTGACCTCAAGTTTCCAAGGATCAAGGATGAACATGGTAACGAAGTCGAGCTGACACACGGCAGCTACATTCAGTTCCTGGAGAATCCTAATCGTGAAGTTCGCGAACGTGCCTTCAAAGCGGTATACGAAACCTATGCCAAACAGAAGAACACAATTGCGGCTGCCCTGAATGCAAATGTAACCAAAAATATGTTCTATGCTAATGTTCGGAAGTACCCTTCCGTGATGGAAATGTCCCTATATGGAGATAACATCCCAACGGATGTGTATACGAATCTGGTAGACACCATTCACGAGAGCCTTCCGTTATTGCATCGTTATATGGACCTGCGCAAAAAGTTGCTGGGTGTGGATCAATTGCACATGTACGATCTGTTCGCTCCACTCGTAGACGAATACAAAATGGATATTACCTACGAGGAAGCGAAACAAACGGTCAAAGATGGTCTGAAACCACTCGGCAAGGACTATGCTGACGCATTGCAGACTGGATATGATAACCGCTGGATCGATATATATGAGAATGAAAATAAACGTTCAGGCGCATATGCCTGGGGCGCTTACGGCACTCACCCGTATGTCTTGTTAAATCACAAAGATAACCTGAACAGCATGTTCACACTCGCACATGAAATGGGTCACGCTCTGCATTCACATTACTCGGATACAGCTCTTCCGTATCGTGATGCACAGTACACCATCTTCCTGGCAGAGGTTGCATCTACAACCAACGAAGCGTTGCTTATGGATTATCTGCTTAACAAATCAACAGATCCAAAGGAAAAATTGTATCTGTTGACCTATTATGCAGACCAATTCCGTACAACGGTATTCCGTCAGACCATGTTTGCTGAATTCGAGAAAATCATTCATGAACGTGCGGAACAAGGTGACGCATTAACACCACAATTGTTATCCGAGATCTATTATGATCTGAACGTTAAATATCACGGAGAAGGCATGGCTGTTGACAAAGAAATTGAAATGGAATGGGCTCGCATTCCCCATTTCTATAACAGCTTCTACGTTTACAAATATGCTACAGGCTTCTCCGCAGCAACAAGCTTTTCCAAGCAAATTCTGGAAGAAGGCCAACCGGCTGTTGACCGATATCTTGGCTTCCTGAAGAGTGGTGGCAGTGATTACTCCATCAACATTCTGAAAAAAGCAGGTGTGGATATGTCTACACCACAGCCAATTCGTGAAGCCATGAGTGTGTTCAAGGAATTGATTGAACAGATGGAGCAATTAACCAAATAAGGTTGTCTTTCCAAGTGACCTGCATCCCTTGCCCGTTGGGCAGGGGATTTTATCATCATTGCTAGATGCAACATACCCGAATATGGGTAATGCATATCTAGTTCTCAATTGTTCAACAAGGAGGCAACACCATGAAAATGCAATGGGCACTCATAGCAGGTCTTGTTTTTGCACTGCTCACGGGAATCTTTGCGGTCATTAATGTGGATTCCGTACAAGTCAACCTGTTATTTAACACGGTACAAATCCCGCTGATCTTGCTGATTCTCGGCTGTACCCTGATCGGTGGAATTATTGTAGGGTCATATGGCATCTATCGCCAATACAGACTGCAACGCGAGAACAAACAATTGAAATTGCGTGTATCTGAATTGGAAAGTTCCGCGACAAGCAAATCTACGTTGGATTCTTTCAAATCGATGGATTCGCTTGACTCCAATGAATCCGACAGCCTATTGGAGAATGATTCGATCCAGAGTCAGCGCAAGGGAAACCCTACGGGAACACTGTAACCAATCAGAGACAGCCTGCTGGCGAGTCAGGAATGGTAGTATTACATTCTCTCCCCCAGACAGGCTGTATTTTGTTTCACACCATACCCACGATCCGAGGAGGAAATTACACAATGAGTTTTACAATTGATGAATCATACGTTCTGTCTTTTCTGAAAAAATTGCTGGATACACCAAGCCCAAGTGGTTACACCCATCATATTATCGAGATGATCCGCAAGGAAGCAGAATCACTGGGCATCGCCTGTGAGCTGAATAATAAGGGCGGTGCAGTGCTTACATTGCCAGGGCAGGATTCGTCCAAGACAATTGCTTTGAGCGCCCACGTGGATACGCTAGGGGCCATGGTGCGCTCCATTACATCTTACGGCACATTGAAACTGACCTCTGTTGGTGGATTTTCCATGCAAAGTATCGAAAACGAATATTGTACCATCCATACTCGGGATGGAAAAACATACACAGGCACCATCCTCTCCCTTCACCCGTCTGTACACGTCTATCCAGATGCACGCACCTTTGAACGGACCGAGAGCCATATGGAAGTTCGAATCGATGAAGTCGTCTCTTCCAAGGAGGATGTGTTGAAACTCGGAATCTCTGTGGGCGATTTTATCTCCTTCGATGCTCGCGCCGTCATCACTCCGAGTGGTTATATCAAATCACGTCATCTGGACGACAAAGCCAGCGTGGCTGCGCTATTCGGCATCCTTGAGTCTGCACATCGCGAGGGCTGGAAACCATTACATAACGTCTCTCTGCTCATCTCCAACTATGAAGAAGTTGGACATGGCGCATCGTATATCCCTGCGGAAATCAGTGAAATGATCGCTGTAGACATGGGTGCGATGGGTGACGATCTCAGTTGTAAAGAAACCGACGTTTCCATATGTGCCAAGGACTCTTCTGGCCCGTATGACTATGATATGACTAGCCGTCTCATTGAGCTGGCCAAACAAGATGGCATGGATTACGTCGTCGACATTTATCCTCACTATGGCTCAGATGGCAGTGCAGCATTACGCGGAGGAAACAATATCCGAGCAGCACTGATCGGTCCAGGGGTTCACGCATCTCATTCCATGGAGCGTACGCATAAGGATGCTGTCCTGAATACGGCACGATTGCTCGCTGCCTACATTACAACCAAGTAAAAAAGCATCATTTTTCTACGAAATCATCATGGTGACATCCATAAGTCTTGTCTAATCAAAAAGGACACTTCCAAGCACAGCAAATCGGTGCGCTATCGGAAGTGTCCTTTTTTGTCATATCTCTTAATCTGCCTGTTCCACATATGCATGATATTTACGATCCAATATCTCTAACTCTGCCTTATGGTCACGGATTTCATTTCTTAACACATGCATGGTCTTCCGAACCGCGCTCAGTCCATCCTTCACCTGACGTTCGGCTTTGCGAATTTTTTCCTGAACCATCCAGTCCACAAAAAGGTTATCAAAGAAATAGTCTGCGAATGAAAGCAGACCTCCAAGATGCAGATCGGCGTGTACGGCCATCTCTACATCCTCCAATTCCTTCTGAAAACGTCGTAGACGCTTACCTGCATCCATAATAGCGACCTGAGCGTCATCCATTCGTCCCCGCTTGATATGTGTGGAGATTACCCCACCACCCATCATGTCATATACGCCCCAATTACCTGCCGAAGCCAAGGCCTTCTCGGCACGTTCAAGGGCATAGACCAGATATTCCCCTTCCCGGAAAGCCTCATCCAGTTCCTGAAGCTCACTCGCCAGATGTTCCCGATTCTCAGCCATGTGTTGCAATTCCGCATCCTGGTCCAGCAGACGCCCTTCCTTCTTCCCCCACAGAGCGTTATAGTCGCTCTGCCAGTACTGATACTGCCGCCCGCCCTCCAACTCCTGCTCCACATGAATTCGTTGCTCCTGTACGTCTTGTAACATGCGACAAGCGGTGTCGTATGCAGCCTTGCTCTCCAAGAGCTCCAGCTCTTCCTTCTCCAACCGTTCTGTCTTCTTGCCAATCAGTTGATAAAAAAATGCTGACAATGTCATACTGTTCAGTCGATCAACATCTTTCTGCTCCTTCTGAAGATGCGCCTGACGACGTTTTACCTTTGCTTCCCATTCGGCTTCTTCCGTTTGAAGCTTTTCCAGACGCTTGATCCATTTCTCGTAAATTCTCCCCTTTTCCTTGATCACTGCCAACTGTTCATTAATTTCTTTATACATAAGTGTGGTGTTCTCTCCCTTCTATGGAATTCTTTACTTATACAACGTAATGAACATACAGAACGTTTCACATAAAATCGCAAATTCGCAGACAAAAAAATCGCCCTTTTCTCCAATGCGACATAAAGTCACTGTAGAAGAAAGGGCGATGTTTAGTTATAAATCAAGACTTGCTCTGTTCAATCTGCTCTGCAAGTTCATTCAGAACGGTCCAGCGTTCCATCAATTCATCCAGATGACGTTCAGCCTCAACCTGCTCCGCCATCAACTCCTGCAGACGGGCAGAATCACTAAATGACTCTTCCATCTCTTTGTTAATCCGGACAAGATTGGCTTCAGCCTTCTCAATATTTTCATCAATCTGGTCGTATTCACGTTGCTCCTTAAAGCTGAATTTCAACTTCGGTTTAGCCGCTGACACTGCAGGAGTCGTCTTCTCCGATGACTGCTTCACCTTCGCCGCTCCTGTATCACTCTCTTGATTAGCTCCAGGCGCATTTTTCAGCATCCATTCCGCATACTCACTGTAGTCGCCGACGTGCACACGTACAGCACCGTTGCCCTCAAAAGACAGCACTTTATCCACAGTACGATCAAGGAAATAGCGATCATGGGATACGACAAAGACAACACCGGGGAAATCATCCAGGTAGTCTTCCAGTACAGCGAGTGTCTGGATGTCCAGATCATTCGTCGGCTCATCCAGCAGCAATACATTCGGCGCAGCCATCAGCACACGCAGCAGATACAGACGACGCTTCTCTCCACCAGAAAGACGGGAGATTGGCGTCCACTGGGATGCCGGAGTAAACAGGAACCGCTCCAGCATCTGGGATGCTGTAATCAGAGAGCCATCGGCCGTTTTCACATTCTCGGCCACTTCCTTGATGTACTCAATGACCCGAAGAGATTCGTCCATCTCCTGATGCTCCTGTGTGAAGTAGCCCAGATTGACCGTAGGACCAACGTCAACCACACCTGCATCGGGTTCCAACTTGCCAGATATCATCTGTAGCAACGTGGACTTACCACTACCATTCGGTCCAACAATCCCTACCCGATCTCCAGGTACGGCAATATAACTCAGATCTTCGATCAGCTTGCGGCCACCCACGGATTTGGAAAGATGCTCGATCTCCAGAATCTTTTTACCCAAACGAGTGGAGCCAACCGATACTTCCAATGAACCCGAGCGCTGGACTCCTTGTTGGTCTTTGAGTTGTTCGAAGCGATCAATTCTCGCTTTTTGTTTTGTCGTCCGTGCCTTGGCACCACGACGAATCCATGCGAGCTCTGTCCGAAGCAAGTTCTTGCGTTTCTGTTCGGAAGAAGCTTCCCGTTCTTCGCGCTCCGCTTTCAGTTCCAGGAAACGTGTATAGTTCGCTTCGTATCGGAACAAACGTCCATGATCCAATTCCAGCATGACATTCGCCACACGATCCAGGAAATACCGATCATGTGTAATCATAAGCAGTGCGCCGCGACGCTTCTGCAAGTACTGCTCCAGCCAAACGACCGAATCATTATCAATATGGTTGGTCGGCTCATCCAGAATGAGCAGTTCGCAAGGATGAATCAGCGCAGCAGCGAGCGCTACCCTTTTGCGTTGTCCACCAGACAATGTGCCCATCAGTGCATCGAATTGACGAATACCCAGTTTGGACAATATACTTTTCGCTTCACTCTCCATCTGCCAGAGCTGAAGCTGCTCCATTTGCTGATTCAAACGTAATAATCGCTCTTGCAAGGCTGGATCGGAGGAATTCAGTTCCAATAATTCCATCGTTTCCGTATATTCACGCACGGTTTTCATTTCCATGCTGTCACCTTCGAATACTTGTTGCAGTACCGTATTATCCGGATTGAAGTCCGGATTTTGTGCCAGAAACTGAATACGTACGTCATTACCGATCGAGATCTGTCCCGCGTCTGCAGGTTCCATACCAGATATCACACGCAAAAACGTGGATTTTCCAGTTCCATTTACCCCAACGACACCAATCTTGTCCTGATCAGCCATGCCAAATGAAGCATCTTTGAACAATATTTTTTCGCCATAACTTTTTGCAATTTGCTCTACCGTCATTATGTTCATTGCTCGTACCCACTTCTCTGTAAATTAAAATTCAATATCACGTACATCCGCGCACTCCCTTTAAACTTGTAAAAAAGAACGGCATCCGTCCAGAAACAATGCTGCTGCAAAGGCAATTCGTTTGTTCAGATGTTCCTCATTGAACTCCGGATTCAACATGATATCCATCTTCAGCCGGTCTAGAATTCCAATATAGGCTTCAGCGAGCAATACAGGCTCAGGTACACTTGCACTCTCCAGTACCTCACACACCATGCTCATGTATTGGTTCATGAATGCCTTCATGAATTTCATCAGATCCGGATCATTATTGGGTGCCATAAAAAAGAGCTTGGTATGATTGCGACGCTCATAATAATACGTAAGGTGAGTCTTGGCTATTGCTCCAAGTTTATCACCTGTGTTCTCATGCGAGTTCAAAGCATATTCGAGACGGCTAATAAAGCTGTTACAGTCCCGCTTGGATACTGCGATAAATAATTGTTCCTTGCTTTTGAAATATAAATAAATGGTGCCTTTTGCGATGCCGGCTTCGTCTGCAATATCAGACATTTTGGTCTCATAAAAACCTTTCGAGCCAAAAATACCATATGCCGCATCCAAAATAGCCTCCGATTTGTCTCCCTGTACCGTGCTCAAATGTACTCCCCCCTACAACGCCAAAATGTTACCTAAACCAATCGCCACACATCCGCCGATTACCGAGCTAAGAACGTTCACCAGGTCATTACTCATCCATGCCCAGCCACGAGCCCGAACCGTTGGATGCCCGCAATGTTCATGTACCTCAACTTCACGGCCACACACAGTACAACGATACATCATCTGCACCGTTGCGCCCAGATAGGAATCGGCAAAAGCCCCTGCCAACCCGCCTACAAGACCGACAAAAGTCCAACTAAACAGACTAAGCCCTTCTATCCCGGCGATCCAGGAAAACAAGAATGCTCCCGCACCAATCAGAGCCCCGCCTACGGCTGCGGCCACGGTGCCAAGAAGTGAGACCCCTCCTGAAGCACCAGGAGTAAGTACCTTCCACGTGAGAACAGAGCGCGGCGGCTTGCGACTGAGACTCCCAATTTCGGTTGCCCATGTATCCGATGTAACGGTAGCCATTACACCAATGAAAGCATACACCCATGCCGGATGTGGAAATATCCAGTATCCCAGGCATAGGAACATGCCCATTCCACCATTAGCCATCACTTGTCCCGCATCCCGATTTCCTGACTTGGCATAGGATTTCTCCAGCTCCTGCTTCCGATCTTTACGAAACCTGGAGAGCAACGTTGAAGTAATGAAAAACAACAATAACGTGCCAAACCAGAACAGGTTCCCCGCTCCGTAATATATCGTTCCCATCATGATTGCTGCCAGGCAGCCAGACAGGGTTAGCGACTTTTTCGCATAGGCAGCACCTGCCACCATAGAAGCGCATACGGCGCCAATAATCCAATCCATAATCTCTCCTGCATGCAGCGTATGTACAGCCCGCATGACGTTTATTGTATTTTTGAAATTCAATTATACCACGGTTTGATCTCAATGCCGAAACTCCTTACGCCAGCACACAAAAAACCTGTATTGGCCTCGTGTAGAAGTGCCAAAACAGGTTATCGATCAAACGTCAAAACAAGATAACTTCCCTTTTCAAGTAACGTCTGGAATTCAATGTTCCTATGTCCTAATTTAGCCCCGCTTCGCTCCGCCAATGACACCATATCGGTAGAGTACTCTGCGACCAAACCAGTTGAACAATCGATCCGTCAGGAATCCCATAAAACCCAGGGAAATCAGCCCGACAAAGATCCAATCTGTTCGGAAAAAGAGTCTGGAATTCCAGATCAAGTAACCGACTCCCTCATTCGAGGCAATCATCTCAGCACCAATTATGGCCATATACGAGGTTCCCATCGCCAGTCGCACACCCGTGAAGATATACGGGGTTGTCGCCGGAACAATCACATGCAGCAGAATCTGCCGTTCATTGGCTCCCATACTGCGGGCCGACCGGATTTTATCTTCTTCAACGGAGAGCACACCTGTCAGTGTATTCAGCACAACAATGAAGAAGGTTGCGTACATAATAAGCGCGATCTTGGATTGCTCTCCAATTCCAAACCACACCAGGAATAAGGTAATAAAGGCGATCGGCGGGATAAAACGTATAAAGTTAAGGAACGGTTCGGCGAACAGCCGGATGAGATGAACTTTGCCAATAATCAGCCCTACCGGAATAGCAATGATACTTCCGAGTACCCATCCCGCCAGTACACGAGTGAAGCTGATTCCGATATACTCCATCAGTGTACCGTCAGCAATCAATTCGCGTGCTCCCAGGATCGTGTGCCACGGACCAGGGATTACGTCAGGCCCATAGATAAGGGCACCAAGCTGCCAGATTAAGATGACCGTTACCCATAGAAGCGGGATAGACACCCTTTTTTTCTCCAACCATTTCATCTTGTATATCACCTCAGTTATTCTTCAAAGTGGCCTTGAATTCGGTCATACAAGGTGTTGAACTCAGACGAGGCGATGTTCCTCGGGTAAGGTAAAGTGTTGTGGTAAATATCCGTGATATTCGAAGACGGACCTACAGACATAATGCCTATGCGCTCACCAAGCAATAACGCCTCCTGAATATCGTGTGTGACAAAGATAACGGTTTTATGTGTTTCTTTCCAAATATTCACCAGTTCCTTCTGCATGGTCCGTCTCGTCATCGCGTCCAGCGCACCGAATGGCTCATCCATCAGCAAGATCGCCGAGTCATTCGCAAGTACCCGGGCCAATTGAACACGCTGCTTCATGCCACCTGATAGCTCTTTTGGAAATTTGCCCTCATGAGCACTCAGTCCCACAAGCTGGATGTAACGATCGGAGATCTCACGCCGTTGCGTCTTAGGCACCTTGGACATTCGAAGTCCGAATTCAACATTCTCCCTCACGGTTAGCCATGGAAAGAGAGAAGAATCCGCCTGCTGGAATACCATTGCCCGATCCCTGCCTGGTCTGTCAATCTCCTTGTTATCCACCTTGAGCTGTCCACCCGACTTGGAGATAAACCCCGCGATCATGTTCAGCAGCGTTGACTTCCCACACCCACTGGGACCAAGCAGGACAAAGAACTCTCCTCCCTTGATAACCAGATCGACATCCTTAATGATATAATGCACATCCCCATTGGTCGGGGCATGATACGTTTTCCACAGCTGCTCAATATGAATGGTATGCTGAGTTGCAGGTAAGGACATAACGGACACCTCCCATTTGAATAAGAATTATTTACTGTATGTCACTTTTTCCGGCAGAGCCTGCTGGAGAGAAGTCAGATTGAGTTTGGTGTCGAGATCAAAATCCTGTTCAATGATTCCGGTGTCCACCATATATTGCTTCTGACCTGCCAAACTATCATAAGCAGCCTGCGTAAATCCAACTTCCCATGGATTGATCGGAAGGTCTTTCAACGTGGCATCTTTAGGCTGTTTGGTCTCTTGATACATCAGATCGGCAACCTCTTCAGGATGCGCTTGGGCATACGTGGATGCTTCATCCAGCGCCGCAAGAAAATCACTTACCGTTTCAGGGTTTGCCTGGATGAATTCATTACTTGATACCAGTCCCATACCAAGGCGTATAGGGGTCTGAGACATATCCGTCAGCTGATGTACTCCTTCGAGTGCATCGAATTTATCGGTTAACGCGGAACCTATAACCCAAGCGGCATCAAGGTCTCCCTGTTTCAATGCGATGTAGGCTTCATCAAAAGCCCCCTGACCAATTTGCGTCACATCACTCAGCGCCACCCCCTGATCTTTCAAATATTCATCCCATAGATACGGAATAAATGTGCCTCGAATGAAACTCACTTTCTTGCCCTTCAAATCCGCTCCACTCTGAATATTCTCCCTAGCATACAGCTTCCAGGCGGCTGCCGCTTCATCCGTAGTCTGACCTGCAGAAGCGATGACTGAATATTCCCCTTTAGACAAAGCATTTAATACAGGGAAGTCCGCACCGTAAGCAATATCAACCTGTTTGATAAATAGTGCATTTACACCTTCAGCCGGTGAGCCAAACGTAATACTCTCTGCATCAATGCCCCTGTTTTCAAAAAAACCTTTGGCAATGGCTACCCTGAACGTTGGGTTGGTACTTGTATCTGCGATTCGAATTTTTACATTATCGGTATTCTTGCCGGTAGCGTCTTTTGCTCCAGATCCTGCTGCGTTTGAACTGCATCCGGATAATAGGAGTGTCGTAGCCAGAAATAATATCAATATGCCGGTTACTATGGATGGTTTTCTCACAATATACACCCCATTCGATCTAGTCATGATTCTTGACGCTTAACCGCCTGACTTGCCTTCATCCGACGTTGCCACACAGGCTGCACCCTCCACAAATGGAAGAGTTGTCTCTACGCTCACGATGGATGCAGAACCTTTGGTTGCTGCTCCCGGCACTCTGTAGTTGGAGACATCAATAGCTTCGATCGCAACTTCCTGCGGCTTCTCCAACTGCGGAACCCACTGATAAGGAACTCGATACGAGCGATAGACCATATTGGTATTCCGCCGATCGGTGTAAGGAGATACATACTCCCATACCAGCTCATGCTCCGCTGTGACTTCGAACAATCTGCCATTGGAACCTTCGGTTATCAGGGTGTTACCGTTAGGTAAACGCTGGGCGGAACTGATGTATGGGCTATAAAATTTATAAGAATCCGTCGGAACCGAGAAACCTGCTTCTGCCGAGGTATACTGCCAGACAATCTCCAGGGTGACCGGGTTAATCTCCAGTACACGGGAGTGATCCCGAATCGCATGTTTCAATCCAAATGGAGAAGCCGGATTTGGAAGGCCGTAACCTGCCCAGCCGCCATTGTCGAATACGAGCAAGTTCCCTTCACCCGGTAAACCTTGGGGAATGATATGTGCATGATGCTGCCCGATAATTGTGCCAATGTGTTTCGCTTCAGTTGAAGTATAGTCTGGTCCTAGTCTCCACACGATCTTTCCGCTCTGTCTGTCTGTAATGGCGATAATGTTGGCCTCTCTTGCATCCCAGATAATATTGTCGGGGTGGAACCGTTCGTCTCCTTCTTCATAGAAGCGGTTGGGTCCAACATAAGAAGCAGAATTAATATGTAACCAGTCACCAACACCACCACCCAGATGACCGAAAGAGCGTGTATTCGGGTCACGGAACAGAACATTTCGAGCAGCTTCATCAAAACCTAATTCTTCAAAGTGTTCGTTAGGCAGCCACTCCCAGAGTACCTTCCCCTCCCAATCCACTTCGATAATGGCATCATCAAGCAATGGCTTATCTGAAATTTGCGAGTTACTCACATTTTTGTGTGCCAGAATAAGTGTTTTGCCACTCTTCGTCTTTGGCGCAAGGCCAGGGGCATAATAACCTACCGGATTTCCCTCACGCTGATAATCATGATGCTGGCGGGCATACCATAATGGCTCATACCCCGGATCTTCGATGTGTTCGTAGCTATTGTATTTCCATACAATGTTGCCGTCCCAATCCACCTGAACCAGATCGACATTATCCTGAATACCGAACTTCGGATCTCTGCGACCCGTGCTGCCCAGCACGTAGCCGCCAGGTAATATTTTGGCCGGAAACCCTAACAATCCTTTCCACAGGTGAACCTCCTTGCCATTCATATCGATCAATACTACGCCTTCTTCACCTGCCTGATAGACGGTATAACCGCCCCAAGCCTTATTCGGATTGAATAGCGTGGCTCCAGTTGGATATATTGTTGAGTGTCCCATTGATCATCTCTCCCCTAGAATGTTTGTGGTATATCAAATGTCGTTACCTTGACTCAACCTCAATAACTGAGATAGTTACTCTTCTTCCCGGTATTGTCCCGGTGCTTCTGCTCAAGGTCACTTGTGGAGGACCGATCCTGTTCTTGTATCCCGTTGTTCTCTGCCAATTCCAGCACCGTGTCCGAGAATCCCTCCAGATTCGCTACTACCCGCTCGTAGAATTGACTTTGCTGCTCCAGTTCCTCCGTCGTAAAACCCTCAAACAGAAGCGTGATACATCGGGCACCGATATTGCTGTTTCTCGCATACATCTCCCGCCCGCTGGATGTGATGTCCAGTAAAACCGTCCGGCGATCGTCTTCCTTTCGTCTGCGGATGTTGAGTCCCTTTTTCTCCAACTTATCGGTCAGAGCTGTAATGGCACCCGATGTAAAGTCCAATTGTTCTGCCAAATCCCCAAGTCGCTGTTCTCCCTCACGAATGATCTTGTGCAGGATAAGCATGCCTGGCAGGCTGATACCTTCTACAGAGATGCGATCCCGCTCTTTGACAAATCGTCTGACCATTTTGCGAAATAACCAATCCGTCCGCTCCAACGCTTCCCAGTCTCTATCGCTCATTTCATAACCTCCTTGATCGTTTGAAGCTTCAATAAAGATACGAAAAAAGGCCCCCGAGGACATTCCTTAGAGGAGTAGTCCCGGGAGCCTTTGGTGGTCCAATCAGCTCAATGCAGTTTTCAGTTCAAATTAGTTCACTGTTCATTTAATGAGTATTAAAATAATTGAGATTATCATATAACCAACTAACCCAACCTGTCAAGTGTGAATTATTTTTAGTTCTTTTCTTAATTACACTCCTTCTCAGCTAGGTTGAAATTACTTATCCTGTTTTAAGTTTCACTTCAGGTTTCCCGTTTACACTATTCTCAGATAGAAACATCTACAAATACATCAACGACAAGCTACGATTCAGTTCGTACTCAACTACAGAAATGAGGATTATCCATATGAATATGAAAAGAGTCATTATTATAGGCACAATGATTGTCACCATGTCCTTCGCCGGAACAGCATGGGGCCAATCCGCCATCTCCCCCATACCTAGTGCTAAGTGGTCCATCGTTGACTTGGATACTCGTGAGGGAAGCAATGACGAGCTGCTCAGCGCTCTCAATCAGCCTTCAGAAGCGGATCTGTATCAGGAACTGTACAACGGGAAATCACTGAGGAGGATTACGGAAGAAAACAACGGGAATTTGGATGAAGTGATTGCTATACAAGTAAGACAGCTCAGAGAGCAGTTGGATGAACGGCTCGCAAGTGGAAGTATCAGTTTAGAGCAACATGCTGCACAACAAGCTGAACTGGAAGAGTTGGTCACACAGAGCGCAAATACAGCATACAGTTTGGCGTAAATTAGTAGCGTATCCGTTCGATGAAGATATAAATATATATCCACGATAACACAGCAAAAAGGAGCGTATGCACGCCCCTTTCTTGTACTCTATTCATCTCAAGCAGGTGTGATGTGTAATCCTTATTGCGCTGACCCAATCGTGCAGGCACCCAAGGATTCGCCGTCCCATGCCAGTTCGAGCACATCTCCTGCTTGTGTTGGTCCAACACCTTCCGGTGTTCCTGTAAAAATGACATCGCCCGGCCCTAGGCCGTAATGGTGACCTACATAATCCACAATATCCTGTAAACTGAAGATCATGTTACTAATGTTACCACGCTGGACTACCTCACCATTTTTGGTCAATGTAAAGTCTTTCTCCAGTAATGCTGCCGCACCCGGGAACGCCTGAAATGCAGTAACTGGAGCGGAATTTCTGAACCCTTTGGCGGCTGTCCACGGGTGGCCCTTTTTCTTAATCACGGTCTGTACGTCACGTAACGTAAAATCAATACCAAAGGCATACGCATCCACCAGCTCATCTATCGCCATACCTGGCTCATAACTCCGGCCGATTCGAACAACCAATTCAGCTTCATAGTGAACTTCACCCTTGGTAGCAGGCAATTCAAGCGTTTCACCATTTAGGGGCACGACTGCATGAGAAGGTTTCATAAAGATCATTGGTTCATCCGGAACCGCGTTACCCAATTCTTCAGCATGAAGTTTATAATTGCGTCCTACACAGTATACATTGCGAATGTTAGTTAACATGGGTATATTACCACCTTTATCGGATTGAATAGTGCATATAGGAAAGTTAGGGTCTGAAGAATCGGCTGCTCGTCTCCTGAAATGCCAGCTCCCATACGTCAGGACGGTTCGTACATAACATGAGTTCTGGATCAACTGCCGCCAGTTTCTTCATAATGGTCTTGTCATCCACTGTCCAAGCCATCACCCGAATACCTGAACTCCGCATCTCGTTCATTAAAGATTTGTCTACATTGGTGTATCCAATCGAGAGGAATGTACAATTCATCTGCCGCAGCGCGGTTAACAAATCACCTGGTCGTGCATCGATAATCAGCCCCGTCTGGATCTCCGGTGCAAGTTTCTTCACTTCGATCAGAGCGGCTGGTTCAAATGAGGTGATCACAACATCATTTTGCATATGTCTTTTTCTCACTTCATATATAACAGCTGCAGGCAGACCCGGGTACATGTCTCCCTGCGTTTTCAGTTCAATGTTCAAACGTACTCTGCCGCAAGAGCGATCTAACAATTCACTTAGCGCCGGAATCCGTTCGCCTTTGTAAGACTTATTTTTCCACGATCCGGCATCCAGACGTTGCAGATCAGCCCAATCGGTTTCCCGAACCAGGCCCTTGCCATTTGTCGTGCGATCCACTGTAAAATCATGAATGACCACGGGTACACCATCACGCGACAACTGCACATCCAGCTCCATCCACTGAACTTCAGGCCGCTCCATGGCCATCAGGAATGCAGCCATCGTATTCTCTGGTGCAATAGAAGAAAATCCACGGTGCGCTACACAAAGGTTGTTCATTCGATTCCCTCCTCAAAAAGGTTTTTAATTAGGCGAAGCGACTCCATTCCCATCATATCGAATACCCGGGGAGAGCTTTGCCATCTGTTCCAACAGCAGTTTGTTCGCCTCATCAATCATTGGAATGGCCTGACCTAGCCCGGCCTCATAAGGGATAACTTTCATGCTGCAAGCTGCATCTTGACTACAGCGAGCCTGAAATACCGCCGTTTTCCACGTCTCTTCGGTGGTTGATCTGGAGAAAATGAAATTTCCCGTACTGTATGCAATCCACTTTCCCTTATAGTACTCCAACCCTTGCAACACATGAGGATGACCACCTATGACCAGATCTGCGCCAGCATCTACAAACTCATGAGCCAATCGGGTCTGGTCACTATTCGGAGTACTTACACGTTCCTCTCCCCAGTGTGCAACCACGATCACCAGATCAGCCTTCTTACGGGCATCCTGGATCGCTTGCACTGCCCCTGTGGAATCATAGGCTTCAGCCACGCCAGCCCGATTACCTTCCGCCTTCCAACTCGTTTCCGGTACAACGCGGGAGAATCCAAGTAATGCAATCTTCATGCCTTTGCGTTCCAGATATGCTGGTGCATAGGCCTCATCCCTGTTCATACCTGCCCCGGTATGAGCTATACCATATTCCTTGAGATAGGTTAACGTATCTACCAGACCTTCTACGCCCTGATCCAGAATATGATTGTTAGCCAAATTGACAGCATCAAAACCCGCAGAGGCCATTGCCGCCAATGCTTTGGGCGAAGATTTGTATACATATGTTTTGTTAGCCGCACCAGTACCACCCAGGGTTATCGGTGTCTCCAGGTTGCCGATGGTAAGATCATCATCCTTGAATAATCTGCCTAGTTTGGCAAAGGGATAGTCATAACCGTTCTTATCCAGCAGTTCCGCAACTTTGCCTGAAAACTGGATATCGCCAACAAAGTTAATCGTGACATCCTTCGCTGAATTGGAAGGTTTCGACGTCCCTGATTCGGTATCTACACCTACATTTCCCTTGGTGCCGGACGGTGTCGAATCCGCCGCTGGTTTTTTCGTTCCAGATTCGGCTTTCCCACTGTTGGTATTGCCTGAAGTATCAGGTGTCGCTACTCCGGATGTCTTATCTGCATCCGCTGTTGTCTCTTCATCCGTAACTTCGGGTTCTTCTTCCGGAGTCTCATCGGACTCCGAGTCAGGAGCACTTACTTGATCCCCACCTTTGGCCTCGTCTCCAATGGAAGGCTGATCCTGATCAACAATTTCTTGCTTCACCGGCTGGTCTGCCTGTTGCTGACGGTTATTCATGACATAAAAAATGCCCACCAGACCAATTGCCATGATCAATACAATATTAACGGTCCAGATGATTGCGATTGTATTGCGGGTGCGTTTACTAATTTTCTTCTTTACACTTCGCTCTGATCTTGGGGGATACATAAGCAACTCCTCTTCTTCTTCACAGCCATACATACCATTATATCAGGCATATTCTGGATTTCCATCATTCCTTGGAACTGTATCGATTGAAAGGATACGAACTCGGTTAGCTTCCATATTTTCATATAAAAAAAGCCATCTCTCCAGTAGATAATTCTACGTTTGAGACAGCTCTCTTGCTGTACTTAATCTGCTGCAAGCTCTTGTGTAGCCTGGACAGACATCTCTTTTGCTTGTCTGATGCAATCAGGCAAGCCTACACCCTCATAACCTGCACCTGCAATGTACACACCCGGTAACTTGCTGCCAAGCTCCTCACGAAGGGCGGCAATATGTTGGAGGTGTCCCACCGGATACTGTGGCATGGATTTACGAAGCCTTGTAATCTCGGAGAAGATCGGCACTGCTTCAATACCCATCGTCTCTCTCAGATCCTTGAGAACCAGGTCCGTCAGCGCTTCATCCGGAAGCTCTACGTTCTGTTCGTCACCAGAGCGACCAACATAACAGCGAAGCAGTACTTTATCATCCGGACTCGTATGCAGCCATTTCGTCGATGTCCACGTGCAAGCGGTAATATTTCGACCCTCTTTTCGCGGAACAAGGAAACCCGATCCGTCGAATACATGCTCCACCTCTTTTTTCTCAAAAGCGAGCACTACATTGGCTACAGATACATAGTTAATCGCATCCAGTGCCGCTGTGTCCACGTGAGGTTTCAACAGCTCCGACGCGACATACGTCGGCACAGTAACCACTACATCATCAGCTTCAAGCATTTCGCCATTACCCAGTTCAACATGGTATCTGGTCTGCGCTCCATCAAGACGTTGCAGTGACTTCACCGCGGTGTTCAGACGTTGATCCACATCCTGCAACTCATGGACGAGCGCATGAACAAGGCTCTGCAATCCCTGGCGAAAGTTCAGAAAAGCGCTCCGTTTTGTACCGGTATGCGTCTCAGCCGGTTTACGACCTGTCATCATGCCTCGGATCAAGCTACCGTAATCACGTTCTACTTCTCCGAACTGCGGGAAGGTAGCCTGGAGGCTCAATCGCCGCATATCACCTGCATAGATTCCTGCGAGCAGTGGTTCCGTCAAGTTCTCCAACACTTCTGCTCCAAGACGACGTTCAATCATATAACCGAGCGATTCATCCTCTGTTGTACGACGCGGCGGGATGACAAAATCCATCAACGCCCGCAGTTTGCCTGCCGGAGAGACGAGACCACTTCTCAGGAACGGTCTTAGTTCTGTCGGAATACCGAGAACAAGTCCTGCTGGCATTGGATGAAGTTTGCCACGCTGCATGATATACGTTTTCTTCGACTCCGGATTCTGACTGACCAATTCATGATCAATCTCCAATTCTTTAGCCAGGTCAATCATTGCTGTTTTGCGAGCCAGGAAAGAATCCGGCCCTTTTTCAATCACAAATCCATCCCGGTGCAGTGTTTCAATCATGCCTCCCATGGACGAGCTTTTCTCGACCAAAGTAATCACAGGTTCAACTCCTGCTTCCCGGTAATGCTTGCGGATATAAAATGCCGCGCTGAGGCCGGTAAGGCCACCGCCGACAACAACAACACGGCGTTTCTTATCACCCATTACTCATCCGACCCTTGCTGCCATTGGCTTATAATAACGTCGCTTAACGTCTCCATGTATAGAGGATCGCTATTGAGAGAATCAATACGCATCAGGCGCATGTCGATCTCTTTGGCAATCGATTTGGCCTCAATATCAAGATCATAGAGCACTTCGAGATGATCCGAGACAAACCCGATTGGTGCCACAAGCACATCCTCTACCTGTTCACGCGAAAGCTCCTGTAACGTATCCAGAATATCCGGTCCAAGCCAAGGCTCAGCTGTTCGTCCGGCACTCTGCCACGTAAATTGCCAATTGGTTATGCCTACACGTGATGCAATCACTTCCGAAGTCTCCAGCAATTGTTGCGGGTATGGATCACCCATCTCCACAATACGTGCCGGCAGGCTGTGAGCACTGAACAACACCTTCACATCTCCGCGTTTTGCTCCAGCTTCCTCAAACGCATCCAACTTGGCACTAACACGTGTGGACAACGCCTGGATTAACTTCGGATGCAGATGATAACTCTCAATAAAGGACATATGAACGCCCAGCTCTTCTGCTTTTTCACGCGCACGTTTGATATAACTGCCTACACTCATCGTGGAGAAATGAGGAGCCAATACAATACCAATCGCTGTCTGAATTCCATCCTTCGCCATCTGTTCCACGCCGTCCTCAATAAACGGATAGGCATGCTTCAGTCCTTGATAACAACGGAATTCCACATCAGTGCCACGCTCATCGCGGTTCAACGTCTCCTGAAGGGCCTTGACCTGATTGTCTGTATTCTCCCGAAGTGGGAAAACACCGCCAACAATGGCTTCATAACGATCCTTCAGTTCCTTCAATTGTTCCGGTTCAGGCGGACGTCCTCTGCGGATATGTGTGTAATACGCTTCAACACTCTCCATATTTTCTGGTGTGCCATACGACATCACCAGTACACCTACAGTATTAGTCATTGGTTACCGTCACCCCAGTCTTCATTGCTTCGGCAGAATATTCATGAATATACGCCGTTAGTTCTCTGAGCTTCTCTAGCGATGCTTCAGGAAATAGTCCGTGTCCGAGGTTGAAAATATAACCCGGCTCCTTGATTCCTTCGTCAATAATCACTTTTGCTTGCTCCTTAATCAGTTCCATCGGGGCAGTCAGCAAATATGGGTCCAGGTTACCCTGTACTGCAAATTTGCCACCAAGACGTTTACGCCCTTCCGAAATGGATACTCTCCAGTCGAGTCCAATCACATCGGCTTGCAGATTATGCAGTGCTGGCAACAACTCACCGGATGCAACACCAGGGAAATAAATCTTCGGTACATTCAAATCCGATAATTCGGTAAAGATACGGGTAATCGTAGGCAACACATATGTTCTGAAGTCTTTGGGAGAAAGTGCTCCAACCCAGCTGTCAAACAACTGGAATGCCTTACCGCCATTCGCAATATGCGCACGGACATATGTAATAACCATATCACCAAGCTTCTGCATCAGCTTATGCCACACCTCAGGCTCGCTGTACATCATCGTTTTGGTGCGGATATAACCTTTCGAAGGTCGCCCTTCAATCAGATAACTCGCAATCGTGAATGGTGCGCCCGCAAACGTAATCAGAGGCACATCAAGCTCCTTATCCAGAATTCGGATGGTTTCCAGAATATGTGACAGATCTCCTTCTACGTCGATGGGACGCAGCCGATCCACATCTGCAGCCGAACGAATAGGATTATCGATTACCGGTCCAATATTTTTTACAATGTCAAAATCAATGCCCAGAGAGGCAACCGGATTCATAATATCGGAATACAAAATAGCCGCATCTACGCCAAGTTTGCGTACCGGCATGAGAGTAACTTCGGCCGCCAGCTCGGGTTGTTTGCAGATTTCTAGCAAGGAGTACTTTTCTTTAATTTTGCGATATTCAGGATCGTAACGCCCAGCTTGACGCATGTACCATACCGGGACACGGTCTACCTGTTGTTTGAAACTTGCCCGAATCAGTCGATCATTATAGCTCATGTAAGAAGCCTCCAATAGTTTTTGGACTCATAATTACCATTATGCCCTTTTTAAACAGCCGTAACAACCACATGCAGATGCGTTCTACGTGACAATACTATGACATTCCTTACACCCATCCCCCATATGCCAATTATGTTATAATGAAAGAATGGTGTTTTTTTGAGAATTACAGAAATATCTTTGAAAGGAAGTGAAAGCACTTTGAAAACGTGGAAAGTAAACCTCATTGTGCTTTGGTTCGGACAATTTTTGGTCAATTCGGGCATGACCATGATTACCCCATTTTTGTCTCTTTATCTCGCAAGAGATCTGGGCGTTGTTGGCGAACATGAAATTGGCATTTGGGCCGGATTTATTTTTGCAGCCAATTTCCTCACCTCATTTTTGTTCCAACCGCTGTGGGGCAAGTTATCAGATAAGTATGGTCGAAAAGTTATGCTGCTGCGTTCAGGATTCGGGATGGCCATCGTGATTGCCCTTATGGGTCTGGCACAGAATCCCTGGCAGCTTCTCTTATTGCGTTTGCTTAACGGTACAATCTCCGGTTTCAATCCTGCGGCTGTTGCGCTGATATCGGGTACCACTCCGAAAGACCGCATGGGTTTTGCCATGGGAATCAGTCAGTCCGGGCAGGTAGCCGGCACAATCCTGGGTCCGCTTATTGGTGGGTTGCTAGCGGATGCAGTAGGCTTCCGCCCCATTTTCTACATTACAGGTGGACTGATCTTTGTTGCTTCCATGCTCGCCATGTTCCTGGTGAGAGAGAAATTTGACCGTCAAGAAGCAGCTAAACTGCCGGCACAATCCGTATTGTCCGGTCTGAAGGAGCTGAACAAGTCACCTCAACTACCTGCACTGTTTGCTGTGACGTTTCTGTTGCAGTTTGCGATGATTAGCCCCATGTCACTCTTGCCGCTGTATGTGCAAAAATTGCATGGTTCGGATGTAAATGTGGCCTTCTGGGCAGGACTTGTCGGTGCAGTTACGGGATTATCCAATATGGCGATGTCTCCAATTCTCGGCAAGCTGAGTGACCGAATTGGTCCTCACAAGGTGCTGACGTTCTCCCTCATAGGAACAGGACTCATGCTTATTCCGCAGGCATTTGTTCAGACCGTGTGGCAGCTCATTCTTGTTCGTTTCATGATGGGTGTGTTCATGGGTGGCCTGCTTCCGAGCGTTAATGCCTTGATCCGTTCCTATACGTCCGATAGCATGATCAGCCGTGCATTCAGTTTTAATACGAGCACTCTGGCGCTGGGCAACATGCTTGGAGCGATCATTGGAGGTTTTATGGCAGGATTCATAGGGATCGAAGGTCTGTTTATCGTCTCTGGCGGACTGCTGCTGCTTAATATGGTTTGGGTCAGATTCAAATTGTATAACAAACCTGCTTCTATTCGGGAATCCTGATTCCCCATTCATCTCTATAACGAGTCCATCTTAATTTTTATTGAAAAAGCCGCTTCCAGCGCCTAATTGGCCTGAGAGCGGCTTTTGTCATTCATGTGCCATTCATTATTTATTTATTTATTTATTTATTAGATTGAATTGTATCGGATAATGTTTCACACCAAATACAAAGGCACTTTGTATCGGTTGCAAGACTGTTTCCGGCACAAGCTGAATACGCTCCATGTGATGAAGCAATGTATGAAGAACTACCCGTGCCTCCAAACGAGCGAGTGGTGCCCCCAGACAAAAATGAATGCCAAACCCAAATCCCATATGCCTGTTGGGCTTGCGATCAGAGATGAAATCTTCCGGGTCTTCAAATTGGGCACTGTCCCGATTAGCTGCTCCAACCCAGGAAATCACCTGCTCTCCAGCTTGAATCGTCTGACCATTCAACTCTACAGTTTCCTTGGCGACCCGCCCAATCGCGACAATTGGCGGATAATATCTCAGCGTCTCTTCAATCGCAGAAGTAATCCGTTCAGGATGTTCGCGCAACTCCTGTTGTAGCTCGGGTTGTTCAGACAGTATACGAACCGCATTGGTGATCAGGTTGGTTGTTGTTTCATTACCGGCAGCAAGCAAGAGAATACAGAAGCCTACCACTTCATCTGCAGTCAACTTCTGATCATCAATCTCCGCAGCAAGCAGTAACGAGATCAGATCATCCTTTGGCTGCAACCGACGTTCTTCCATAATGCCAGTGAAATAGATATGCAACTCCTGCATATTTCTTTTTTTCTCCTCCAATAACTCCTGGAAGGCCTGCTCACTATCATCACGTGCGCCTTTCACCAACACATCAGACCAGTCTTTGAACTTTTGACGATCCGTCGCAGGGACTCCGATCAATTCCGCAATCACAATGACGGGCAATGGTGTTGCAAGGTCATCAATAAGTTCCATATGTCCTTCTGACAGGTGTGGAGCAATTAACTCATCTGTGATTTCCTGAATACGTGGAGCCAACGCTTCGATTGCCTTAGGTGTAAACGCCTGGTTCACCAGATCACGTAGCTGTTTGTGTTTGGGAGGATCTGTCGTCAACATGCTCGTATTGGCACGATCACGTGCAGAAGAGAACAGTTTCGGATTTTTCAATACGTACTTCACATCTTCATAACCGAAAACATCCCAACATTCTCGATGCTCATCATATCGGACTGGAGTGTTATCACGAAGTTCTGCATACACCTTGAAGGGAGATAACCTCTCTTCCAAAGTCTCCAGTTCCCGAATCGGAATGTAATTTGCATACTTTCTCGGTGCCTGTTTCATCGTTTCTCCTCCAATCAATATTATATATTTATTTACATATGTTGATCACCCCTATTATAAACATATCTCTATAACGAAACCAATCTTTAGACCATAATTGAGCCCCATTACCTAATTGCGCTACTACTATCCTCTCTTTCTGTTACCCACTTCTGATATGAGTCCCAATTCGACATTCTTTTATTGAAATACATCGTTTTATCAGGACAAAAGACTCATTATGTAATATTAACTAACATTAAAAGGGCTTATTTTCCTTCAAAACTACTAAAATCAGTTCCTTTCTATCTCTATATGAATGTATAATCTTTCATAATTCCTTATAAACAATCATTTTACTCTCATTATCTGCGAATGTAACCGATTACTCTATCATTATCTTTGTTTGTCATATTAATTAACATGAAATACAATCAATTTGAAATGGTATACATATTCTTCTTAACAAACTTAACATCACACTTACTTGAAGGAGAGTGCTATTCATGAGAAAAACATCCAATCTTCGTCCCTGGGCCGTATGGAGTACCGCAGCTTTAACAGCACTGACCATCTCATTGTCCCCCATTGGAACCTACGCTGCGCACGCGGCTACGGTAGAGGTGAAAGGCACAACAGGCGCTGTTCAGACAGCAACCACTACTCCAGCTCGCAATACTTCCATCCCTGCAATACCAGACTCTTCCAAGCAATCTGCACTCCCTAATGTATTGGTGATCGGAACTGGCGGAACGATTGCCGGTCAATCCGAGGATGCCACCAGCTTCCAGAATTACAAGGCAGGTACACTTCCCATTGGAGAGATGGTAGACGCATTACCGGATAAACAGAAGATTGCTGATGTTAGCACACTCCAATTCGGAAACTCAGGTTCAGGTTCCTATAGCATGACCGACCTCTATGACTTGTCGCAGACGGTAGACAAAGCTCTGGCAATGTATGACAGTGTTGTCGTTACCACGGGTACAGATACAATGGAAGAAATCGCGTATTTCCTCGATATGACGGTTCAGAGTGACAAACCTGTCGTGATCACAGGCTCCATGCGTCCATGGACTGTCATCGGTTCTGACGCTCAAGCCAATCTGTACAACGCAATCAAACTTGCAGGTAGTGGTCGTACCACTTCATTTGGCACAGTACTCATGTTGAATGACACAATCCAGCTTGCTCGTGGTGTAACCAAGACAAATGATTATCGAACAGATACGTTTGAAACGCCGATGCTTGGCGCTGTAGGATATATTGATGAAGAAAATATCAGAATCTACCGTGCTCCTGCACGTGCCTTGAAACCTGAGGGTACAGCAAAGCCCGTATTTGATCTAAGTAAAATCACAAAGGCAGATCTGGCCAAAGTAGAAATTGCGATCTCGTATCAGGAAGCTGGCGGTGGAGCCATTGAAGGATTCGTGAGCAGTGGTGCCAAAGGAATCGTGACTTCCGGCACCGGAGCTGGCGGCATCTCCAGAGCTATGGGACAAGCCCGTACCAAAGCCATTGAAGAAGGTGTTATCTTTGTGACCACCACTCGGACGGGTTCAGGAAGTGTATACGGCGGTGGCAAAGGTATCATTGCAGGCGACAACCTGAGTCCACAACAAGCTCGTGTATTATTGATGTTAGGCTTGTCCTTCAGTGATGATTTTGACACCATCAAAAAATGGTTTGAAACGTACGGGACACCTGAAGTATAAATAGAACGACTACAACGATATCTGTAAATACAAAGAAAGAGACGACACATTTTTGATCATTCAAAATGTTGTCATCTCTTTCTTTGTGTGTTTTTAGAAAACTCCGTACAAAATCACGATCACCATCACAAACATAAGAGCGTGAGCTCGTGTTTCATCGGAGTTTTATCTTTAGGAAATTTTCACTTTCACTTCACCCAGGCAAGTACCAGCCCATCGTAATCCGGCAACATCGTCGTCACCAGACGCGGGTCGCTTGCCATCTGTTCATTGAAACGGCGAACAGCTAGCACGGCCGGGCCCTGCTTGTCCGGATTCAGCGTACGACCACGCAGGAAACAATTATCACCTACAATGACAGCACCTGGCCGGGCCAGCTTAATGGCATAGTCAAGATATACCGGATAATTCTCCTTGTCTGCGTCAATAAAGAAAAAATCGAATGTGCGACCTTCCTGCTCCAATTGCTCCAGGCTGTCTGCCGCCGGGCCAATCCGATACTCGACCTTTTCGCCAAAACCGCCTTCTTCCAGATGACCACGCGCCATTGCCGCATATTCCTCTTTTAGTTCCAGCGAAGTCAGGGTTCCATTCTCACGCAAACCGCGCGCAATGCAGATCCCACTGTAACCGCCCAGCACGCCGATTTCGAGCGCAGCTTCTGCTTTGGATGTCTTGGCTAGAAACGTGAGCAAACGTCCATACGCCGCCGCAACCGAAACCTCAGGCATGCCGTTCGAACGGATGGCCTCTTTCACTTTAAGCAAAAGGTCATCCTCTTGAAATAATTGATTTACATATTCATCAGGGGTCAGATTCACCACTAAAATCCTCCTTGGACACTTGGACTGCTTTCCATATGGATGCCAATGTTCTATAATAAATGTTTGTTATCAACACAGGCGGTTGACTGATGCATCACCTCGAAAGAGGAGTGCATACGTTCACCGCATTTCTCATTGTAAGTTTTTTCACGGAAAGCGGCAAGGCCGCACCGTTACTATACAGCAGAGAGAAGGATTTCCCTTCTCCAGCTTGAAATGGAGTTGAAATGAATCACATGGCTCAATTGCAATTGATTGCAACCTCGGCGATGGGACTCGAGGCTGTTGTTGCCCGGGAACTGAAACAACTGGGGTATGAAGATGTTACGATCGACAACGGCCGGGTTTTCTTTACAGGAGATTATATTGATATTTGCCGTTGTAATCTGTGGCTGAGAAGTTCGGATCGTGTATTGGTGAAAATGGGTGAATTCCCTGCTACAACATTCGACGAATTGTTTGAAGGCACCAAAGCACTGCCTTGGGAAGAGTGGATTCCAGCCGACGGCGAATTCCCTGTAGAGGGTCGCTCCCAAAAATCCCAGTTAAGCAGTGTACCTGCATCACAAGGGATCGTGAAAAAAGCAATCGTAGAGAAACTGAAGCTAACTTATGACACGGAGTGGTTCCCAGAGGATGGGTCTCGTTATGTGATTGAGGTCATTCTGCTGAACGATCGCGCCCTGCTTACTTTGGATACAACGGGACCAGGTCTGCATAAACGGGGTTATCGTAAACTCGTCACCGAAGCGCCACTCAAAGAAACACTTGCTGCCGCTCTTATTCAGCTCAGCCGCTGGAATGTATCCCGTCCATTCTATGATCCATGCTGTGGATCAGGCACAATGCTGATCGAAGCCGCTATGATCGGCTGGAACATTGCACCAGGACTTCGTCGGACCTTCAACTCTGAGGACTGGGCTGTCATTCCTGAAGAATTGTGGGAACAGGCGCGCGAAGAAGCATTCGATGCTGTGCGAGACGATGTCCCGTTACAGATTTCAGGTAGCGATATTGATCCGGAAGCAATTGAAGTTGCTATGGCAGCAATCAAGAGTGCTGGGTTCGCCAAAGATATTGAAGTCAGCGTCCTGCCCGCTCATCGGGCAAGACCACAGGGTGAATATGGTGTCATCATTACCAATCCCCCATATGGTGAACGTTTGAGTGAAGAAAAAGAAGTTCAGAAGTTGCTCCGCTCATTAGGGCGCAGTTACCTCGACATGCCAACATGGTCCTTTTTCGCAATCACGTCGACCAAAGCTTTCGAGGAGTATTTCGGTCATAAGGCAGACAAACGTCGCAAGTTGTTCAACGGACGAATTGAAACCCAGTACTATCAGTATTTGGGCCCATTGCCCCCACGAAATAAAGCACCACAATCTTCATAATCAATGCAAATACAAAGTGCTCCTGCCATCCATGGCTCGGGCACTTTTTTGTGCGCTAATCCGGTCATATGAATTCACCGACTTCGCTCTTCGATTCCGCAGAAATCAATTCTTCTGAGGCATAGTTGAAAACACATGAGGCCACGCTATAATGGATGGAGCCCTATTTTACATTCCGATAACAAAACAACAAAAGCAAGGAGGACATACATATGGTTGTCACTCGGCCTTCGCGCAGCTCTATGCCACGCGGGCTTCTAAACCATCCACTAACGTTATATCTTATTTTTCTTGTGCTCATGCTGCTCAAACTCATGTGGCTCCATCACAATCTTCACGCTTATAACATTACGATGGGACTGCTGGATAAAGTCATTGCCATTGGATCTTTACTACTCTTGTCCTTCTGGACCTGGTTACTGCCACGTAGAGGCATGATCGTGTCTCTCGCCGCGCTTAACCTGCTGCTTACCGCACTAATCTACGCTGATATGGTGTATTATCGCTATTTCCAGGATTTCTTGACCATTCCGGTTTTGTTGCAGGCGAGACAAGTTGACGCATTGGGTGACAGCATCGCCACATTGATCTACACCAGTGATCTCTGGTTCTTTGCCGACTGGCTTGTCGTCATTCCGTTCGCAGCTATCGTACTGCTCAGCAGAAGTTACCGTTCGAAGTACTCCAGTACATCTGTTACTGGTTACGGGGGTTATTCCTATAACGATCGCAAGGCACGGTTACGCCGTCGTCTCACGGCTGGCAGCATCGCTTTTGTACTGGGAATGGGACTCGCCGTCGGGCCGATTTATTTTTACAGCAAAACATGGGCCAAAGGCCTGTTCGATAACAACTGGTGGAATGTGTCCATGTACAATGTGACCGGACTGCTCGCTTTTCACGGTTATGACCTGTACAACTATGCCAAAGACCACATCGGCTCCGGGCCACAAGCTGAACCCGCTGATGTTGAGCAAGCAAAGGCATTCTTCGCTGAAAGGCAAGGAACCGCCCCGCAGAATGATGCCTTGTTTGGCAAATATAAAGACAGCAATGTGATCATTGTCCAGGGTGAGGCTTTTATGAACTTCATGATTGGTCAGAGCATTGGCGGTCAGGAGATCACACCGCATTTTAATGAACTGATGAAGGAAAGTCAGTATTACAGTCACTTTTACCACCAGACCGGTCAGGGCAGAACGTCAGATGCCGATTTTGGCGCAAACATTTCCCTACATCCACTTCCGGTTGGATCAGCCTTTGTACGATATGCAGACCATACGTATGATTCCCTTCCTTCCATTCTGAAGGACAACGGGTACAGCACCAACGTATTTCACGCTTATGAGAGTGGCTTCTGGAATCGGTATACGATGTATCAGAACATGAAGTACGACAAGTTTTATAGTAAAAATGATTTTGCACAGGATGACCCGCTTGGCTGGTCCCTGTCTGATGAATCCTTTTTCCGCCAATCCGTTGAGAAAATGAGTAGTGATGTGACCGAACCGTTCTATTCCTTCCTCATTACACTCAGCAGTCACCATCCATATGCCCTGCCTAAAGAGAAACAGCAGCTGGATGTAGGCGAGTTCCAGGGAACAATGTTCGGTGATTATCTGCAATCCGTTCACTACGTAGATTCGGCGCTCGGCAAGATGGTGGAGGATCTGAAAAATCGGGGATTATGGGAAAATACCATTTTTATGTTCTACGGGGACCACGACAACTCGATCAAGGAACAATCGCAATACGAGCAGTTCTTGGGACGTTCGCTGAACGAACTGGATATGGCACAGATCATGAATGAGGTTCCCCTGCTCGTGCATTTACCGGACGGAGCTGCTGCCGGAACCAACGCCGAACCTTCGGGACAACTGGACATCACACCATCCGTATTACATCTGCTCGGCGTGTCCGACCAATCCTATTATCATATGGGTAACGACGTATATGACGGGTCTGCACGTACAGTTGTGCTGCGTAATGGTGCATTTTCGGATGGTTCTGTATTCTATATTCCATCGGATGATTATATCTATGAGAGCGGCGCTTGTTATGACCTGTCCACACGTGACAAAACAGATATCAATGCTTGCCGTCCAGGTCATGATGAAGCAGCCAAGCGATTACATGTCTCAGACACCGTAATTACCTATGATTTGATTCAGCGCTTTCGAGAGGAAGACAGTGGAGCAGCAACATCTCAATGATTAATATCGTAATGACAAACTAAACAATACACGAAATGAATTGAATTTGTATTTGCATTTAAAAAGGGGAACTTGTATTACATGACATTACACACTGAACCACTTAATATGGAACAGAAATTGTTCGATGCAGCCGCAGAATTTGTGAAGCAACGTTATCCTCAGGGATGGGGTGGCGCAGGTGCCGTCTATACTGAAGCCGGTTCCCTACTGATTAGCGTAGCGCCAGAGGTCATCAACGATGCCACACATCTATGTATGGAAACAGGGGCTTATCTGGAAGCCCACAAATTGAACGAACGCGTCACCCACTCCCTCTGTATCGCTCGTGATGACGAGCATTCAGAATTCAAGGTCCTTACACCTTGCGGCGTATGCCAGGAACGATTATTTTACTGGGGCGAAGACGTCAAAGCTGCCGTCTATGACCCTTCTGGTCAACTGGTCTTCAAGAGACTGGATGAGATTCAACCCTACCATTGGTCCAAAGCATATCGGAGTAAATAGTAATCTCCTTGCGAATTATAGAAAGTGGCTTTATAATTGTAACTATATCAGTTTCAACTATATGGATGATGGAGGTTTTCACATAATGAATATTGAGATATGGTCTGATTTTCTGTGCCCATTCTGTTATATCGGCAAACGCCGCCTGGAGAATGTACTACAACAGTTTCCACACCGTGATGAAGTGAAACTGCAATTCAAAAGCTTCGAGCTTGATCCAAACGCTGCATTGAACCCAGGCAAAACCAATTCGGAATATCTGGCTGCCAAATATAATATGAGCGTGGAACAGGCCAAAGGTATGAATGCCCAGATGAATGCCAATGCTCGCACGGCAGGACTGGAATACAATATTGATGCCATGATTCCTACGAACTCCTTCTCAGCTCACCGCTTGACACACTGGGCAGATACACAAGGCAAAGCGCTTGAACTGAGTGAACGGATATTCCAAGCTGTCTTTATCGAAGGTAAACACTCCGGCGACCCTGAAGTGTTGGCTCAGTTAGCAGAGGAAGTCGGCTTGGATCGAGAGGCAGCTACGGCAGTGCTGTCCAGTGACCAATTCACCGACAATGTCCGCGCTGACCAAGCAGAAGGCGAGCAACTCGGCATCCGCGGTGTACCGTTCTTTGTATTCGACCGCAAATTCGCCGTATCTGGCGCTCAACCGGACGAGGTATTCCTGGACGCCATTCAGAAAGCATGGGACGAGCGTTCCCCATTCACCATGGTTGAATCCAACACAACAGAAACAGACGGCAGCGGAGTTTGCACAGATGACGGATGCGAAGTCCCGAAAAAAAATTAAGCCACTTCACACACAAAAAGCAGCAGGATCAGGGGATATCCCCCGATCCTGCTGCTTTTTTTATATGCTACACACGACTCTAGCTCATTGTATATATTTGTGTTTGATGAACAGTTACTGTGGAGGGGACGGAATCGATTCTGAAGAAGCGAAGCGTTCGCCTTTGTCTCCAAATTTTATCCTCTGAAAAGAGGAATCAAAAAAATTTGTAGACAACAGCGATCGAAAGAACGATCCGGAGCCGGAACAAACACAAGTAGTTCATCAAACACTATATTCAATTAGCGCCACCCACTTAATCCCAGAACAGTTGATCCGGATGTGGACCGGTCCGCTTATCTGAATCCAGCGCATCAATCTGTCTCAACTCATCCGGTGTCAATTCAAAGTCAAAGATGTCCGCATTCTCACGAATACGCTCCGGGGTAACCGACTTCGGAATCGTCACAATCTGATTCTGAATGTCCCAACGCAGAATAATCTGTGCTGGCGTTTTCCCATATTTCTGGGCCAGCGCTTTGAGGGTGGACTCTTGGTTCAGCTTGCCTTTCATGATCGGGCTCCAAGCCTCCAGTTGAATTCCCTGCGCCCCGCAGAAATCCTGAAGTTCCTGCTGGATCAGACCCGGATGCAGCTCTACCTGATTTACCGCAGGCACCGTTCCGCCCTCATCTATGATATCTTGCAAATGATGTACTTGAAAGTTACTCACACCAATCGCACGGATACTTCCTTCGCTATATAGACGTTCGAATGCTCTCCACGTCTCCTTATACTGGTCTCTGCCAGGCCAGTGAATTAAGTAAAGATCAATCACATTCAGTCCAAGCGCCTTCTGACTGGCTTCAAATGCTCTCAACGTTGAATCAAATCCCTGATCCTCATTCCAAAGCTTGGTCGTCACAAACAGTTCGTTACGGGCAACACCACTGCTTGCAATAGCTTGTCCCACTTCTTCTTCATTGCCATAGATGGACGCGGTATCAATACTCCGATATCCAACCTCCAAAGCGGTCTCAACCGCCTGTTGTACTTCCTTACCTTTTGCTTTATATGTTCCAAATCCTAGCCATGGCATCGTTACTCCGTTGTTCAGAATCGTACAATCTGTAATATGTTTTGTCATTCTGTACCTCCCGTATGGAATTTTGCCTGCTCTTGTTCTATTAACCTTCTCACAGAATTTTAAGCGACCATTCGACACGTTGTCGAAGCAGACCCATGCATCGGGAGTCATTGCAAAAGGATAAGAAAAACCCGCAAAGCTTTGCTGCTCTGCGGGTTCTGTCGTGACAGGAACGTTATAAATTCCCTTGACCGTGCTGACTCTGGATGGAATTCAATCTTCTCTTCTCCTCGATGAACATCTCTTCTGCCAACTCAACGCCTTGTCCTCCGAGCGAAAGCTCTGCTTGACGCATCGCCTGCTCCGTATGTGCCAGACGACGTTCCGCCTGAACAATGGTTTGTGCTGTCGGGTGTGACAGGGCCTGAGATACAGCATAATGAAGCTTGTTCACCGCATTTTGCGCCTGAGATACGGTGGTATCTGCTTGCAAACTGGAATCATAACGCTTCGGCATGAGTATTCCTCCTTGGGATTATCATGTTCCTGTTACCCCTTTAGGATGGATAACACAAGCCTTCCTTATTCTTCTTTTGTGTTTTTATCGTAACTTTAGTTGATTTGGCTACGTTTATTAGATAATCATGCCGAATCAGGAGGAATTCATTTGAAGAAAATAATATTGACACTCTGCATGTTGCCCTTCCTCATTTGGGTGCAAGGCTGCGCTCCAGCAACATATGAGATAGAAGGATATACAGGGTCATCCATGAACCCAGACATTCCTGTTCCAACTAATGCAAAGCTTATTGAAAACATAACTTATTCGGATGATCCCAACCTTGAAAAAGGGGCTAAGTATGAACTGAAACATATTGGGGGTGAACAAGGACTATACCCGCCAATGGATTATTTTCAGAAGTTAGCGGATGCAGGTTGGATCGAATTGGAGGAAAAACGACTGGGACATGTACATTTTCTAAAAAAGGATAATACCGTGATTGCCATTGAAATTCGAGAAGATACCTTCCAAATTACTGAAATGATAGAGAATGCCGCATTTTGAAGCAGCCACTCACTATTATCCAAACGCAAAAAAGGAGAGGCACATCGCCCCTCCTTTGCGGATGTTTGAACTTTTCGTCCACTCACCTTGTTATATCCTGTTACTTCACGAACTTTGCGACTTTGGCGAGCACTTCTTCTTCTGTCGGTGCACTGATGTACCGACCGTTGATAAAGACAAACGCACGTTTCGCGCAAGGACCGCAATAGGATTTGCACCCAATCTTGATCTCCGTGTCTGGAGCCATTTTTTGCAACTTGGGTACAATCGATTTCAGTCGGACATGATTACACTTTTCGCATACACGGATATCGTTAGCCATGATTTCCCCTTCTTCGCGCCCTTAGTGGTCGCCGTGATTACCTTGGGACGGATTCGTAATAACAAATCCCTCTTCCGGGAAGTAGAGGTAGTCAATTTTAACACCGTTCAACAAAGGCTGATCATTCGCAAGAATGACATCAATCTCTTTATCCGTAGATACAACCGTATCATTTTCTTTTGGTGTGTCGAGATCAAGCCCGTAGTGAGCATGGTCACCATGTGCATGAGTGATGACAACGCGCAGTTTTTTTCCTTCGTTCTCCGGCTTGTCCAATTCAAGCTTCAATACTTTAGCAGCATTACGCGTAATTTTGCAGTTCATTCTCTTCATCTCCTATATTGTAATTGCTGGGTTCAACAATTTCAGCATTCTTAAACTACAGCATCTATTGTAAAGAAAGTTACCGCTCTTCGCAATAACATTGATGCGAATTCAATGTTAAAATGATCCATTAGGTCGCAAATTAAGAAGGTGTCCCCTCCTGAAGCACAGGATATTTACGTTCTGCCCGGCTCACAAACCAATTCATTAGAATCAAAGTGACCCCGATATCATCAATGGGCATAAACGGCATTACGTCAGGAAGTACCCAGTACAACAGCGCCGGAATAATAAACAACAGCTTTTCTCCCAAAGGAATCTGCGGAGCCCGGAGCAGCCGGGGGAGCCTTTTGAAAACTTGTGTCCATCGTTTGAACGATAGCAGTCTTCTCCACTTCATTTCGAATCCCTCCGTAACATTATATATGTCGCCGAAACGGCATATCCATCATTACCCGTTCGAAAACCATCCAGAACGAATGACGTAACATGCCATTATAAAAAATAATAAAAACGGAACGTCGCTCATGGCGTCCGTTCCTGTTATACGAATGATCTGCTGTTAAGTTTCACACCTTCATAATTCGGGGTCTTGCCTCATTGTCCATTGGATAACAGTTCAGCCAGCAACATTCCCACTTCTATACAGATATCATCAAACTGTTCTACAGGAAGCGGATTAACACCCAATCCAACTTCTACCGTGAAGCCCGGTCTACCGAAATCTTGAATAAACCAGTCCTTGTATCCGGCATCACTGCCACCGAGCTTCACCGCCTTGTACCCGGAAGCTTTGGCGAGTCTACGCGACAGCGGTCCACTCTCCCTGGGTTCCAGATCACGGTAGTTCCAATAGATCTCCTGGCCCTGACTATGCAGGGATACAACCACATCAAATGTATGTTGCTGCGTCCACTGCGCAAGGGCCTGTGCCTCCGGTTCTGTCAATGGGGCTATCCCTGCATAATCCCTGGGGCCAGGTGAGGTCATACCTCTTCTCGCTGCCTCTTCATCCCAATGGGCTGGAAATTGATCATTCAGATCCACCCCTCTGATGTTGGCCTTCCAATGGGTGAAATGTGATCTGTCGGCATTCCAGGCTAACAACTGCTGTGCATGGGGGTGCTGATTGACCACACCTTCCTGAACCAGTTCGACCCCGTCCGGATTAACCATCGGAACTGCCCAGAGTGTCGTCTCTTGCATCCAGCGTTCTGTCTGGTATTGATGCCATGCCCCATGTGTACTATACGCCTCGGCATACTCTTCAATAAACTTCATCAGAACTGCTGTTGTCAACCACTCATTCGCATGAACGGAAGCATTAACATGGATATGTCTCGACCCTTGCCCAATACGCAAATAAGGAAGCGACTTCCCCATGACACTTGTTCCAATGGACCCCGTCTCAATAAACGGGTATCGATTCTCCAGCTTGTCTATATCCCTGATTAATTCTCGATAACCATACTCTCCCTGAATCTTTACAATAGTTTTTCCATTCGAAGCCGGAATATGAATACAGCGACCAACCCAGTCGGTTATGTTGGTAATTTCGGGATTGGCCTGGCGCAACACCTCTTCATCCAGACCAAATCTCCCTGCAATCTCCCCTACACTTTCTCCAGGCGGTACAGCGTATCTGCGACCTGTCCCGGGGACAATACGCAGCATCTGACCTGCCAGCAAGTATGGCTGGGAAGCCACTTCCGGGTTCAGTGCAGCAAGGAACTCTTTGGTCATATGGTGTGCTGACGCAATTCGCGGCAACGTATCTCCCCGCTGAACGATAATCCACTGCAGATCCATGTTGTTCTCCTTTCCACAGGAAAAGACAGGTCCCCTGTCCAGTTCTGACCAATCTCGTGTCTGTAACATATGTATGCAGGTCGGGTTGTCCGTCATGTGACATGAATCATGTTTATCTTCGGTTAATGCATAATGACAACAAAAAATCCCGAAACTTCACAGTTCCGGGATAGTCCATAACCAAAATACATTAATTAAAAGTCTTATCCATGCATATTTTGAGTATAACTATGATAATTGCGTAACCTGCCAGACAACAGGGGTCTTGGAGATCTGCTCCCCCAACCATCGACGGGTGATATTCTGGAACATTCGCGGGTCCCCCGTACAGAAAAATTGATGTACCGGAGTCTCATCCCCACTGGCTAGCTTTCGTTTATCATATAAAATCGTACTGATTTCACGTGCCGTTTCATCTGCTGAACTGATTAACTTCACTTCCTGTCCCATAACTTCCTGAATCGTGTCCATGAGAAAGGGATAATGCGTACAACCCAGAATAAGACAATCGATTGGCTGTTGTTTGATCTCGCCCAATGATTGTTCCACCGTATGTGTCGTGTGCTCGGAACGAAATTCACCTTGTTCCACCAACGGCACCAGCGCCGGACAAGCCTGACTAACCACATCAATATAGGGGGACAACTGCTTGAGTGCCGATGTATACGCCCCACTACCTATTGTACCCGTGGTACCAATCACACCAATACGTCCTGTACGTGTCGCTGTGATTGCGGCCCGCGCACCCGGATGTATAACACCAATGACAGGCATATTCACCTTGGCACGGATATACTCCAACGCGGCTGCTGTTGCTGTGTTACAGGCGATAACGATAACCTTCGGATCGAATTGGATCAAGAAATCAACGATTTGTTCCGTAAATTGTTTTACTTGTTCGGACGAACGGGGTCCGTACGGTGTCCGGGCAGTATCCCCAAAATAAATGATCTTTTCCCGCGGGAGCTGACGCATCACTTCCTTGGCGACGGTCAATCCCCCCACACCGGAGTCTAATATAGCGATTGCTTGCTGCACGAACACACCGCTTCCTTCTTCATTGAATTGGTTCTCATAACGATTGTTTCTCAGAGCTTTCTTCCTACCGTATGAACATTCCGGCAAAAAGGTACCTACATCTTACCCGATTTCATCGCAGGGTTCAAATTAAATCCACGCGCTACGTCATCTATGTGTGGACACGCAACAAAGCAGGCTCTCCTCTAATTAGAGGAAAGCCTGCTTATCAAGCTTTTACTTAGTTGTCGTCCTTGGACTCATCCGCAGGAAGCTTCGCAACGATGTCAATTCCGGGTTCATCCACTGCTTTATCGATATCGTTATCAACAATGGCTGCCGATATGCGAATTTCTTTCCCTTCAGCGCAATTGCGCCAGGATTGAATATCCTGAATCACGACATCTGCGGTCTCTTTAACTTTGGATACGATCTGCGAACTTTGTTCTCCCACGATACCAGCCAGTTCCTGACCTTTCTCCGATACCTGACGAGCACCTTCTGAAATATCCTGACGAAGTTCACGTCCCGATTTCGGCGCCAGCAATAATGCCGTTACTGAACCAACCACGGAGCCAATAAGAGCTCCCCACAACAAACTTTTGTTAGAATCCTTCACGTCACATCTCTCCCTTAACTATTGTTTAAGTACCGGATCAGAAGCAACGGTCTGTCGCTCAGCCATCCGGGCGAATGCCTACTCTGTTGATGCATTATAAGCAGCACAGGCTTGACTTGACACTCCAGATGTTAAAAATAATCTGAACGCCCTTTTTGAATGGATGCAAATGACTTGGCTTAAACTCAGTTCTGACGAGCCGGCTCGAGATCAGCCACGGCATGCTCATCCCCCGGGTCCAAATCAATAACATATCGTCCAGGTGCAATCAATGCCGCCTGATGTTCACAACGCCAGCGACGTCCACCTGAAGAACCCAGCGTCTGTCCATCTTGCAGAACATCCCCCTGATCAAATATGTAATACGCTGCACCCAGTAAGGTCTGAGCCACCGTATCTGGATCAAGACCGACGAAGTGACACTGGACATCAGGTACACCCAGTGCAGACAATCCCACGGTATCCATGACCAACCCGCGCTGTTCCTCTGTACCTCCGGCTTGATACATTCGAACGTTCATGGCTGCATACAGATGTTCCTCACGTTCCTGAGCTTGTGTATATGCTTCCGGTTCAACCAGCTTATCACTGCCATACCAATACAGCGCATCACAGGTCAGACTCTCCATGATTGCCAGTACAGTCTTCTGAAACAGCTCCAGGCGCTGTTTACGAGGCATGGCAGCCGTGAACATATCATGTATCCGGATGGAGTACCGCGAAGCTTCTACAACTTGTCCCACTTCCGGCCAATGCCATGCTTGTTGCAGAGCCCCGCCAAAACGTGCACGATCTGCGATTTCATTCACAGGAAGCATGCAGGTCTGAGCAGGGATATCCCCTTCCTGAAAGGATACCTTATGGTCCAGATGATAGAAGACGAGCATCTCATGCTTTTGCCCTCCGCTCTCTTGTTTCACATCCAGTCGGACTTGTCCTGTATGACGAATCATCGCTTCCTGCAAACGCAGGCGATCTACCTCTGGACGTTCCCGGAACAAGAGTTCAACCATATACACCGGATGGAATCCGGAAGGTGTTTCATTCGTTTCGTTACTTTCAGTATTTACTTCATTGAATTCTTTTGATTCATTTTTCATGCGATTTCCCTCATTCCTTACGCTGTCCCTCAGTCTGTGCCGCATTGAAAGGACCAAGTTCTGTTTCCACGTAGGCGCTAACCTGAGTAGTAAAATGTTCAAGTATAGTCGGCAACTCTACGCTAAGCGGATGAAGCTCAGACCGCTCCCAACTGTAATAATCCTGCACCAGTGGCTTGCGTAACGTGACAAGCTGACGCAATATCTCATAGGTCGAATGATCAAAAACCTTTTCTTCATAATTAATCTGAATAATATCATCATAACTGCTCGCATCTCTCATGATGAAGCCGTCTATCAGATAACTTCCCACATCGGTAACAATCTCGATCGCCAGGTGAAGACAACGTTCCTGTACCATCCCCAGCATGAGACTGCCATCCCAAGCCTCTGCTGCCCCGCGAAGCCCTTCAGCTACTTCCGGTACAGCAGCAAGCCGGCGGGCAATCTGTTCTCTGTTCACATAATACATTCGTTCACTTCCCGTTCAGTGAGTTATCGGTTCCGTTTCCCTCTTCGCTTAAGCCAGAATATCATCACAGGACAAGCGATTAGAAACACAACAAAAATATATAGAAATTCCATAACGTCTCTTAAATCGCTCATGCAGAGTCCCCTTTATCTCAACGTAGTTTGAATGACAGATCAGATTTCGTAGTCCACTGCAATTGACTGTTCTCTGACTTCGTTCATGTACTTGATAACTTCCTGATGAAGCGGGTGTACCTGATACGCCTGGAGATCCTCCAGTGACGCAAACTCCGCCGTGAGTGAAATGTCGAACGATCTCTCCGAGCGAAGCACATCAATCCCGATTTCAAGTGAAACTAGGACATCAATTTTACCTTCCAGATTGCGAAGCACCTGGGCTGCAGCTTCAATACTTTCTGCTGAGCGATCTTTCATTTTGAACAGGACAATATGTTTTATCATCTGGGCAAGCACCTCATTTAATATAATAGTAGAAATGAATGAATTTTCATGTATCCAAAATATATCATAACGTTCTCTATTACGAAAGGATACTTGGAAACGTTCTCTTGATAAGAAAAATTAATCCGAACCGTTTCCTTTCGATTCGGATTTCTTTTGAGATCCATCCTCCGTCTGTTTTGCTGAGTCATCCTGCAAAGTTTGTCCTGTTTCAGCCTGCTGCTTAATGTTGTCTGGAGTTTGCTGCGGTTTGGCCCATTCACGATTCATCAGATACTCCTGATCTTCCTGTTTCTTCAACACTGCAATGGCCTGTCTGAGCTTTGCAGGCAATGGAAGACCGATTTTGGCATAATTCTCGGTTATCGAAATGAGTTCATTCACCAGATAGAAATAAATAGCTCCGCCTTTGATAAAATCGGTTCCCATGATCAGATCAATTCGATGAGCAAGCAAAACAACGGTCAGCATGAGCCCTTTGCGAGCAATCCCCCAAAATCCAATGTTGCTATTCAACCCGGTACCTGTTCTTACCGCCGCTGCCAAACCTGTTATATAATCCACAGCCATCGCGACCGCGAGCAGGCTAAGTAACTGATCCCATCCGCCAAAAGCAAACGTAACAAATGCTCCCGAGATGGCAGCAAAGGTATTCACAGATAGATTCACGTCCCTCACCTCTCCCTTACACTTGAGTATCATACAATATATGTAAAAGTAAGAGATTTGACAGGTCACATGTCATGCTGAACATGCGGATTTATCATTTCAGATTTGTGCACATCCTCTTCGCAACAGGAGAACGAAAATCACATGCTTTTGGGGAATTCAGGGAAATAAACCGCATCATATCAACAAAAAACAGATAAAAGTTCTTTAGACCTAATAATAAGTAATTAGAACTATATTATTTTTATTCCGGTTCAATTTCTCCCCTCATTTTTAGTGAAACATTGTAATCTAGGAATATACTAGGATGTGAATTGCGCATGGTCTAGTTCGTAGTTCCCTCTTTATCGTGAATTGACGCATTGACGCATTTGTAACCGGTAAACCCGGCACTTGAAAGTACCCCGTTGTTTATTGTAGTATTTGGTTAAAAAAAATCGGAGGAAATATGCCTAATCAACCAGAACAACATTCCATCCAGGCGTGGTCTCTGATCAACCGTAAATACTTGGGAAAAGGCGTCCGTGTTAAACGATTCCGAAAACCGACACGCTGTCAAATCCGCAATCGGGTTCTTCTTGCCGTGCTGATGGCCAATGATATCAAATTGTCCCAGCTTGCTGAAGACCTCTCCATCTCTTCACGCAGTGTCAGTGCGTGGGTATATGAAGGACGGATACCCGGCAGTACCAATTTGGACAAGACTTGCCAATTACTCGGCTACCCGCGTCATATTCTCTTCAATGAAGAAGTTGTGCGTAATAGCCCTGTCATATGTCAACCCGAGTCATCTCGCTTCATGAAGCGTACGGTGACCCGTTCTCCGGTGAGTAACCGTATTTTGACAGGCTTGTGTATGGTCCATGATTTGTCGGTGACAGATGTCAGCCACTGGATCGGGGTTCATCCCGGCACTTTCCGCAAATGGCTGCATCAGGGAACACTGCCTTCTGCTGCGTTTCAGGAACAAGCGGAGCAATTTTTCCGTATCCCGAAAACTATTTTGTTCGCAGATGTCATCTTGAAAGATCGTCGCAACAACTAAATAAGCGAACAGCCAAAAGGCTCTGGTCTCCCCATAGGGAGGTCAGAGCCTTTTTTAAAATAAAATGCATGCCTTCTCTCTCGGACTTGAAGCACTGTTCTGGCTATTCCATCAGAAATGTCAGATAACCTACCCTTTTTCGCCTTTTGCTCCCAAGGAGAGCCATCACAGCCCGCTACAAGCTAAGTTTATGCATTTCATCGAGACCATTCTCTCTAAAAGGTCATCCTAACCTTGTGTTTAACACTTCATTGATGTATCTCAACCCCGTATATCGAGGACGAAGTGTATGCGCTGTGTTGAATGCATGTTCCATCATCTCCGGGGTTACACCGAGTTGCTCAGTAGTCACAGGTCCACCTACTTGTTCCAACCATACGATGAGCTGAGAAGCCTCTGGCAATTGGTCATATATCCCAAACACCGGTTCACCCGATCTCTGTGCAAGTTCTTTATATTTCACCGTAAGCAATGCACAAGCTACGCCAACTTTGGCACCATGCAGAACCGGTCTTTCTCCCGCTTGCATCAGATCCATCTCCAGGATGTGGGACAGATGATGCTCACCTCCGGATGCCGGACGGGAATGGTCAATGATCAGCATAGAGATACCGGAAACAATTAATGCGTCCATTAATACAGCTACTCCCTCTGCTCGCCCCTCCGCAATCGCTTGTACATGATCTATGCAGGTATTCAGCGCTTCTTCTGTCATCCGATAAGCAACTGGACAGAACGGTTCTCCGCCCAGTTCACGGGAAACAATCCAGTCTGCAAGCGAAGTATATTTACCAAGCATATCTCCGAATCCGGCAGCCGTCATCACTTGTGGGGCTTGCTCCAGAATATCCAGATCGGCAAAGATAGCCTCCGGCGGAACAGCCTGAAATGTTTGTTTGACGCCGCTTACAATTAAGGGCGCACCCGCAGAGGTAAACCCATCCACTGAAGCCGCTGTAGGGATCGACAAAAAGGGCTTGTTCATTTTGGAACAAACAAATCTCACCAGATCATGAATGGTACCTGAACCCACCGCAATTACAGCCTGACTTTCGAGTCTCACACCCAACATAACCTGTACAATAGCTGCTTCGTCCGCAATGATATCACCCGTCAGATTCTCCGGTAGAGCGATCTCATCCGCATGCTTTCCCGCTTCGCGAATACTACTCAGCACATCAGATCCGGCCGCCTGAAACGTATGTCGATCATAAACAACCGTCACCTGACGATATCCTTGCTCAGACAAATAACCCGGTAACCTCTGAATGGCCCCAGCTTCCAGATGAATCAGCATATCCACAACCCGGTGTTGATGACCGCAAGCACACTGCTGTGCTTCCTCATTCCATGCTGCAATTCGTTCGTTCATATTCATTCGCTCTTACCCTCCCATATGAGATATCATGCATAATTAACGGGTTAAAACCACAAGATAAAAAAGGAAATAAAATGTGATGATTTTCCTGATCACACTTTACTGCCTGTACCCAATATTTGCAAATCCATATCTCACATTTCCAAGTAGGTGAAACAATGAAATTAACGAAAGAATTAGGAATTTCGCTCGGATTTCTCGCTGGAACCACTTTCGGCAGTGGTATCGCTTTTTTGTTTCGTCTCCAGTCGGTTGAAGTGGTTGCCAGTGTTACGCTATTCGGTATTGCAGGAGCCATTGCCGGGATCATCACGGCAGTCATTCTGCGCCAGCGGCAACATTAGCATTAGCAAGCATGCCAGTAGCAAAATGTAGGCTCCACACAAATGATCCACAAAATAAAAAAAGGTTCGTGAATTGCCCTAGAGCAACTCACGAACCTTTTTTGTTAGATGCGGTCGAGAGGACTCGAACCTCCACGGGGGGTTAGCCCACACGGACCTGAACCGTGCGCGTCTGCCAATTCCGCCACGACCGCATAATATGTATCTCCTCATCCATCGATGAAAAGCGTTCCGGTGAAGCAATTCCTTGTTTTACCGTAATTCAGAGTATACATGCTCCAAAATAAAAATGCAACTTTTTTTATTCAAATCAAGAATAGGACATATGTCCTTTTTTCTCAACTTCAAACACCCTATCGTAGTATTAAACAAATGTACCATCCATAAGAATGCAAAAATGAAGGAGAGATCCACTTTGGAAAAAACCAATCTGTGCTTTATCGGTGCCGGGTTTCATGCATCCACGAATATTTACCCTTCTGTTATTGAAGCCGGAGCGCAGATCCAGGCCATTGCTACTCGCAGTATGGAACGCTCTGAAGCAGCTCTGCTGCGATTTGGCAGCAACGGAAAAGCGTATGATAACGCTGGGCTTATGTTACAGCAGGAGACTTGTGACGGAGTCGTTGTGGTCGCCCAGCCTATAGATCAGACCGCTCTTGTTCTCGAATGTATTCGGGCTGGCAAGAATGTATACGTGGATAAGCCGCTCGGATGGAACGCAGCCGAAGCCGCCACTGTAGCAGAAGCTGCCGAGCAGGCTGGCGTCGTTGTCATGGTCGGTTTTATGAAACGTTATGCTCCGGTATATATGAAGCTCAAGGAACTCATTGATAGTAATTCGCTAGGTAAAGTGCGTTCATTCCAAATGAAATTCGCTGTAGACAGTACACCATTTTGCAAGGATGAGGAACAATTCATGAAGCTCGCTGCCATTCATATGGTCGATCTGATGCGTTACTTATTCGGAGAAGCAATACGAGTTACAGGCACAGCCGTGAAAGATGGGGAACACATTAATCAAAGCATTTCCCTTGTATTTGAGAATAACGTAGTAGGCAGTGCTTATTTTACCGGCATGAGTGCTTGGTCACGGGAGAGTGAAAGTGTACTCGTCACCTTTGACAACGGATTTGCGTCAGCTGAAGAGATCAACACACTTACTGTTCATCAATCCCGAAGCTCGACCAGCCTTCCCTGGAAATCTCTCGAGGAACAAGATACCGTATATACACCTTCCGGGTCTCCCATGTCAGGAGCTTATCGCGACCTTTATCTACGCGGGTTTGTTGGTGAAATGGTGCACTTCATAAAGTGTTGCCAGAATCAGACCGTCCCATATTCCAGCGCCAAGGATAATATTGCAACGATGGCTCTATGTGACTCCATTCTATCGTCATTGAAGTAGCGTATATACGTTCATCATCATATTTTATACATCCAGAGAAGAGGAACTAATCTCATGTTGGACACAGGTCTACTTATCATTCGTCTCGTGATTGGTTTCATTATGATTGGACATGCATGTAAGAAACTGTTTGGCTGGTTTGGAGGCGAGGGTATATCAGGGACGGCTGAATTCTTCGGAGCGATCGGCCTGAAACCGGCTAGAGCCTTGGCAGTGTGTGCTGGACTTGCTGAACTGATCGGTGGATTCCTGTTTGGAGTCGGTCTATGGATTATCGTTGGTGCCGTTCTGCTCATTCTTCCGATGATTGTAGCCATAGCCAAGGTGCATGCCGATAAAGGTCTATGGAATCTGAACGGAGGATTCGAATATAACCTTGTGATGATCGGATCTTTACTTGGTGTTGCTCTCGCTGGAGCCGGTGCATATTCCCTCGAAGCCCTGATATAATGTACAAAATTCATCACATGGAGCCTCAATGTTTCGCAAGACGAAACCGGGGCTCTTTTTTTCTTATAGACATCATCGCATCTGCCTGAGCCTAGAATTAGGGTTTATAATCTGCATAATAAGTGATATGCTCTTTCATGAACTATACGTACTTTATGTAATGTAACCACCCAAATGGATACTATAGAAATCACCGTAAAGTGGAGGTGCACTTATAATGAAAAAGGACGCAACCAAGCCATGTCCCACGCCATACGGCTGTTCCGTGGAAGTTACCCTTAGTGTAATCGGAGGCAAATGGAAAGGTGCCATTTTGTATCATTTATTCTCTGGTCCTTTGAGATTTAACGAGCTCCGAAAATTGTTTCCAGGCATCACCCAGCGTATGCTCACACTGCAACTTCGAGAGTTGGAAGGCAGTGGAATTGTTCATCGTGAAATATACCCCCAGATCCCACCTAAAGTGGAGTATTCCCTCACACCTTTTGGTGAAACATTACGGCCGATCATCTTCAGCATGCGAGATTGGGGAGAAACGTATACAAATGAGGTTCTGGCCAGATCCTCACAAGAGGTATAAAACATAAAAGAAGCTGTCCCCTGTTTTTAGGGAACAGCTTCTTTGCTGCTTATTTAATAACCGTCTGGATCGTAACCGTACGGTTACGCCCCTCTTCTTTCGCTTGATACAATGCATTATCCGCCAAGTGAAACAGTTCTGTGGATGATGTGGAGTGCTTCGGATATTCAGCAATTCCAGCCGAGATGGTGACGGAACGTTCTATGGGCAATATACTTTCTTCGACCGTTATTCGGATACGTTCAGCAATCTCAAAAGCTACGTTAGACTCGGAATTTCTTAACAAGACTACAAATTCCTCTCCACCAAACCGGGCACAGACATCTTCTGGTCGAACAGACAATTGAATGATATTGGCAATGTGTTTCAGTACTTCATCCCCAGCATGATGCCCGAATGTATCATTAATGGATTTGAAGCGGTCAATATCCAGAACAATAATGGAGAATGGCACTTCATCCTGAATCCATTCCTGGATGACTTCTTCGAAGGTTCTGCGATTGTTCATGCCTGTTAAAACATCTGTTCTGGCATCATAGACAAGCTGGTTTGTCTGTTTCCTAAAGTTCGCCAATGCGCCAACAACCGCTCTTGTAAGAAGGTCTGCCTCTCTATTCCAGTGAGGCTTCATCACCGGCAGATCCACTTGACCCTTATCGACCTGATTCACCAAATCAGCCAACATAGCAAAAGGACTGGCCAGCTTGCGTGCAACCCGAACTACAATAAGGGTCAGGATCAGGAAAGGCACTGAGGTGTACAGCAACAACATACGGATATGATGATTCAACTGATCGTACACCGTTTGGGTTGGAGACACGATTACGATGCCCCAATCTGTTGATGGAACTTTGTAATAACCTGCAAGTGAATCCACACCTGCCAGGTTTTTGTATTGTTCTTTACCGTTCTCGTTTATTAGCAGCTTTTGCACCACTTCATTTTTACTGACATTTTCACCAATTCGGTTGGTGTTTGGATGAAATAACAAAGTACCCTTCTTATCCACAATAAAAAAGTAGGAACCATTACTTGTCTTGAGCTGACTGCCAAAAGACAGACTCAATATATTATTTTCCTGCAAAAAGATATTTCCACCGATTGTTCCTTGGTACTCCCCTGCCGAATCAAAGATCGGTTCACTGACAAATACAATTCTGCGTTTGGTTCTGGGTGTCTGGTACGCTTCGGAGATATACGAAGTCCTCAATTTAACCGCTTCTTTTGCTGCATTGGAACTAACATGGTGACCTACACTAGCCTGTGAGTAAGGTGAGGTAGACCTGATTACTCCCGCTTTATCTACCAAAGAAACGGAATTAAAAAAATTACTGCTATTGCGAACCAAATCCAATGTGGAATTCAACTCTTTTGTATTGGAGTGATCCATATCGGGGAAATATTTGGCTGCATATTTCAAGCTCTCCTGCATGGAATAAAAAAGCGAATCCAGCGTTTGGCTCATTTGCACAGCGCTTGCATAGTTTAGCGAAAGGGTGTTATCAATGAGTGACTGTTTCTGAGATGTATAAGATGAGATGACCATGAGGGTCAATGTCATTATAACTGAAATAGTGACCAACCCGCCGAGTAAAGCCGTGAGGCTGATCTTCTTGATGTTTTTTATTTTTCTTCGTAATCTAGATCTCTTGATCTGTGCAATCATCGTTTACTTCCCCCGGATTTTCATGAAAAGGCATATTCCTTCTATCTTATACGAAAGTTGTTAAGATCAAATAAAGAGTTTGAGAAATCTTAACAATTACATCGTAAGATTGACGATTTAATGACATTTTACTTTCCTGGAAGAATCACTGTTCAGGATCGCCCTAATCGACAATGATATATCCTTCTTCTGGCTCTTGTTCTACAAACTCTGCCATCTGACGAACCTGAAATTCGATTGGGTGATGACTGCCCATTAAAATGCGATTTTGAACTTCATCCGCTGTTTCTGTTGGCAATGCGAATGCACGTGTATAAGCAAACTGTGTCTGAAGTGTTGTGTAAATGGCACTTACAAGCCGGTCGTTGCCAGCACTCCCGAACACATTAAGGAGCACAGATCCATCCGAGTCCAGCTTGTCCTTGACCATGGCAAAAAAATCACTGGATATAAACTGCTCGGGTGTACCCGTTGCCGTAAAGGCATCAATAATAATATAATCATACGTCCCTGCAGGTTCCTGCCCTAATAATTCACGACCATCCCCAATGAGTACAGGACTTCCCTTATATCCAAAAAAGGTTTGGCTCAACTCCGCGACCTCTGCATCCAGTTCAGCCACCTTAACCTGACGATCAGACAAATAGGTGGGCAATGTGCCAATACCATGTCCTACCACAAATACCTTATCAAATGCAGGATCATTCTGTTCCATTAGATGTACCATCGCTCTTGGATACTCCAACACCATCCGGGCAGGCTCATCCAGATCCATTGCGCCCTGCACAGCTGCGTTGGAGAACTCTAATACACGAAATCGCCCCTTCTCTCCATAAAGCTTTTTGGTATCATATACCGTCAGCTCATGCTGTTCACTTTTATTTCGATACAGAACTCTCACTAACCGTTCTCCCTTCGTGCTTTCACACCTATTCGACATATACCTTCATTCTATTACACGGGATGACAACATACCACCCTATACTTGAAAGATCGCAGTACAACAAAAAAACCGTTCCGATCATTCGGAAACGGCCTTTTGATGAACCATACAACACCACTAAGACCCTATGGCCTCATGCAGAGCCTGGACATATGCTACGCCCAGATTGGAGAGAGATGTACTCTTGTGGCTTATCCAGCCCACATTAATGGTTTCCTCACATTCCAGCGGTACAGGAATAATCTCGTTTCCGTTCAGATCAGCGCTAAGTACGCCCGTAGAGATCGTATAACCATTCAGACCAATCAACAGGTTAAACAATGTTGCACGGTCATTGACCTGTATGCTTTTGGGGTGAGATAACGTACTCAGGATCTCTTCGGAAAAATGAAAGGAATTGTACTCTCCCTGGTCAAATGACAAGTACGGATAATCCTGCAGTTGCTCGATTGCAACCGACTCCTGCTTCGCCAGCGGGTTCTTCACACTGATAAAGATATGGGGCTTGGCTATGAACAAACTCGTGAAAACCAAACCTGCATCTTTTAACAATTTGTTAATTACCTTGGCATTGAACTCATTCAGATACAGGATGCCAATTTCACTGCGCAGGCTTTTCACGTCCTGAATAATCTCGTAGGTCTTTGTCTCCCGAAGCGCCAACTCGTATTCATCCTGACCATACTGCTGTACCAGACGAACAAAGGCATTCACCGCAAACGCATAATGCTGCGTCGATACGGAGAAGTGCTGCGGGGATGGCTTCGCGTTCAGATAACGATTCTCCAGCAGTTCAGCTTGCTCCACCACCTGACGTGCATAACTCAGAAACTCAACGCCTTCTTTAGACAGCGATATTCCCTTATTGGTACGTTCAAAAATGGTAATTCGCAACTCCTGCTCCAGATCCCGAATGGCATTCGAAAGGCTGGGTTGCGAGATAAACAACCTTTTGGCTGCTTCATTCATGGAACCGCGCGTGGCAACTTCGATCACATATTTTAGTTGTTGTAATGTCACTGCACTATTCCTCTTTTCGTATCAATTGAACCTATTATATACCAAAAGAGGATCCGAACTTAAGCCATGCTTGCTGTCGGTCTCACTACAATCTCATTTACGTCCACCTCTGTCGGCTGGCTAATGGCAAACAAGATACTTTGCGCAATCGCCGAGGCGGGAATGGATATGCGTCGATACTCTTTCATGAGATCACGTGCTTCTTCATCAGAGATCGTATCCGCGAGTTCTGATTCCGTCACGCCCGGTGATACAAGGGTTACACGGATATCTCCGCCTACTTCCTGTCGCAACCCCTCCGAGATGGCGCGGACCGCGTATTTGGTTGCACAATATACCGCTGCCGTTGGTGACACGGCATAGGCTCCAATAGAGGCTATGTTAATAAACTGGCCGAAACCCTGCTTTTTCATGACGGGTAGTCCAGCCGCAATGCCATGCAGAACACCACGAATGTTAACATCTATCATGCGATTCCACTCATCTACTTTTAACGATTCAAGGGGAGATAGCGGCATGACTCCAGCGTTATTTAAAATAACATCGACACGTCCATAGCGAGTTTGAGCTAGGTCAACGATCGTATGCATCTCTTCCAAGCTGGTAACATCCAGCGAATGATACTCCACCGATCCGCCTTCCATACGAATCGAGGAGGCCAATGCCTCCAAACGTTCCATACGTCTAGCTCCAATAACTACATGTGCTCCATGCTGTGCAAGCAATCGAGCTGTTGACTCACCAATTCCACTACTTGCACCGGTAATGACAACAACTTTCCCTTTTACATTGGACATATTATATCGCTCCTTATTCGGTTGTTATTGTACGTTTTCTCTATACAAAACCATGCCTGCATGATACAAAACGCCGTCCCTGAAGTCTCCATCCGCTGTAAATCCCGTATCATCCACGTATTCTATATGTTTCCCATGAACAACATAACAACCCTGATATGCACTTTGCCGATCCCCTCTAGCTTCATCATATCTACCGCAAGGAAGAAGTTCGTGTCTGATATATCCATCCTTCGTGACCCACATCCCCACATACGGGTGTTTTGGTTCTTGTTGGTCACCCATTGAATTACGCTCCATTGTTTCTCACTCCTCTCTGCTTCAAAAGATTCCGTTGCTTATCTCCATTATGTAGAGGATCAGTCGTTGTACGATAGAAAAATCCCACTGTATTCTTGCCTATTCCTCCAGAGCATTTTAAAATAATAGTAATAGTGGTTTACAAGGGGGCTACCATTCATGCTTATCAAAACAAATGAAACGGATACGGGCATCACGGAGCAGCAGCAACAATTGGCTCAACTCATTGAGCATTTCACCCCAAATGATGGGATACATACAACAGCAATTCCATCCCTTGCCTTAATCCGTGCCTCCGAAATCTCACACCCCATATATTCCGTTCATCAGCCTGCCCTCTGCATTGTCGCCCAAGGTTCCAAATTAGTTATACTCGGCCGCGAGAGCTACACCTACGACTTGTCACAGTACTTGGTAGCTTCCGTAAACTTGCCTATTTCAGGGCAGGTTGTAAAGGCTACAACCAAACATCCCTATCTATGTGTTCGACTAGATTTTGATTCAGGGCAGATTTTCGATCTGATTCAGGATACGCCTTCTGCACAACCCAAACCTGACCATTCAACACGAAGAGGACTGTTTGTTAGCTCAACCAAACCTTCCCTTCTTGAAGCTGTGATCCGATTGGTTCGGCTGCTGGATACACCTGAAGACATTCCCGTCCTTGCCCCTATGTTTATCCGCGAGATTCTATATCGTATTATTCAGGATGAACATGGACATTCCATAAAACAGTTTGCTATTCAAGACAGTCATGCACAGCACATCGCCGAGGTGATCGAAGTCATCCAATCCGATTACGCCAAGCCACTTCGGATTGAGCAACTTGCTGCCATGATCAACATGAGTTCTTCCTCATTACATCATCATTTCAAAGCCATTACCGCCATGAGCCCTTTGCAATTCCAGAAACAAATTCGATTGCATGAAGCCCGGCGAATGTTGCTTGCAGGTTCAACCGATGCCGCCGACGCTGCGTTCCAGGTTGGCTATGAAAGTCCGTCTCAATTCAGCCGGGAGTATGCCCGCATGTATGGTCTCCCTCCCAAAAGCGATATCAAACGACTTCGTCATACACTCGATATTTAAAACTAGAAACAACAAAAAGACCCGCGTCATCATGACGTGGGTTTTCAGTTTTAAATAGGCAGCAGCGCCATCAAGAGAATATGTTCTGTTTTTCAAAAACAGACAACTCGTTCTCCCTGGTAATAGGACATTCATCAGGATACATACTTCGTTTCTCCAACTTCTCATCGATAAAATCAACGACTTGCTGTAGCGAAGCAATCTGTGCTTCAACTTTCTTCCGGTGATTCACCAGCATCTCCCGTTCATCCGGGAAATCTGCGAGATCGGAATCCATGGACATTTGTAAATAAGGCTTCATTTCCTCCAGAGACATTCCTGTTTTTTTCAGGCAAGTGATCAACTTCATCGTATGGATATCCTCCGAGCGATATACCCGATGGCGATTGGCTTTGCGTTCCGCTTGGGGAAGCAGTCCAATCTTCTCATAATAACGAATGGTATCTTCCGATAATCCGGCCTGTTCTGATGTTTCTTTAATGGAGAATACTTCTTTCTCGCTCATCATATGGGCCTCCTCCACATTCATTTCTTTCCATATTACAACTTGGAGCTGACTCCAAGTCAAGCATGATCCATTCAATCCCAACACCTCTTGACTTGGAGTCGACTCCAAGTTATAGAATGAGCGCAGCATACAGATTCGTTCTGTAATCCCATTCTATCTGGAGGTATATATGAATATACAAAATCAGGTTCGCACCGCTCTCATCACAGGTTCAACGTCAGGAATAGGTCTTGAACTGACACGCAAGTTACTGGCTGAAGGATGGCAGGTAATCGGCCTCAACCGTTCGGCTTTCCCATCCGAGGAACCCGATATTCAGAACGCCTTACGTTCAGGAGAGCTTCGTTGGGTTCAGGCTAATCTGACCAACTACGACAGTCTGAGAACTGCACTGAATCAGATCAAATCCGATACCGATTCGATCGATGTTTTGTTTAACAATGCCGGAGGCAGTGCTTCCGAACTTCGTTTCTCTGATCAGGGGTATGAACTTCACTTCGAACTTCAGACGGTAGTCCCTTACATCATCTACATGGAATTAGTTGAGCTATTGCTCAAAGGACAGATGAAAACAGTCGTCAATACTTCCACCAGCGCGTTCAACATGGTCAAACAATTTGATCTGAACATCCTGGAACGTCCAGCTAAATTCAAAAAGCTGTTTGGTCCCTATGCCATTTCCAAGCTTGGCTTATCTCTATGGACACGCGAGGTTGCCAAATCTGCCAATGTGGATGGCATACAACTACTTAGCGTAGATCCTGGTGGAAATAATACGCTACGGGGCAACAAAACATCCGGCCTGCCCTTTTATATCAAACCCATTATGAAATGGTTCTTCCCTCATCCAAGCCACGGCGCTTCATTGCTCTACAGTGCGGCTTTATCACCCACCAGACATGAATCCGGTACATTTCTGATGAAAAATAAAGCGGCAGCGCTTTGTTTTACAGAGCAGGGCCCTGCCGTTCTCCATCGAGTACACGAGATTTATGAGCAGCGTTTTCGTACAACGTAGTCTGGAAAACCTGTATCCAACCCATCATAACCATGATAGATCGTGAGTACTAAATATAACAAAAACACGCCAAAGCGGCGTGTTTTTAGGTTTATGGCATTATGAGTTTTATGGGTATTATAAGCTTTATGAGCTTTATTAGTATTATGGGTATTTCTTCATTATCGTAAAGTCCACATAACGTTTTTTCCCGTTAGATAAATACACTCAACAATAACACCATGCCAAAGGCGGCAAATCCAAGAATGGTCTCCATAACCGTCCATGTCTTGAGCGTCTGAGGCACAGACAGGTTCAGATACTCTTTGACAATCCAGAAGCCCGAATCATTGACATGGGACAAAATAATCGAACCCGCTCCCGTTGCAAGCACCAGCAACTCAGGGCTTACTCCGGGCATCGTCATGGCGATTGGAGCCACAATACCTGCCGCTGTTGTCATCGCCACCGTAGCTGAACCTACCGCCGCACGAATCAATCCGGCAATGACAAAGGCTAACACGAGTGGCGACAAATGCGCACTTTGGGCAAATCCTGCGATCGCATCACCTACACCACTGGCTGTCAGGATGCGGTTGAATCCGCCCCCTGCACCAATCAGCAAGATGATAGAAGCAACTGGACCCAAGCAATCGTTTGTATATTTCAATATCTGCTGCTTGCTGAAACCACGTGCATATCCAAAGGAATAGAAGGCAAAGAGCAAAGCCAGCAGCAGTGCAATAATTGGACTACCGATGAAATCAACGACCTGACGGAACCCGTTCGTCTCTGGCAGCATCAGATCTACAATCGTTGCCAGCAACATCAGGATTACCGGAAGCAAAATCGTAAAGAGCGTGATACCGAAACCAGGCAATTCCCGATCTTTGGTCTCGGTGAACTGTTCCATCAGCTCACTTGAGGTCTCAACTTTGATTCGCTTGGAAATCCAAGTTCCATAGAGCGGACCTGCAATGGCTGCGGCTGGAAGAGATACTATCAGGGCCAGGAAGATCGTTTTACCGATATCCGCATTGAAGATTCCTACAGCAAGCATTGCCGCCGGGTGAGGTGGAATCAGACTGTGCACCACAGCAAGACCCGCGACAAGTGAGAGTCCGATTTTGATGAGTGATGTCCCTGTATGCTTTGCAATAACAAACACCAGCGGGAAGAGTAACACGATCCCAACCTGGATAAATACCGGAATACCACAGATCAGCGCAACAACCATCATCGCCCAGTGTACATTCTTCTCCCCGAAGACACGTACGAGCGTCTGGGCTATTCGTTCGGCACCACCAGACTCGGCCATAAGTTTACCGAGCATCGTTCCAAGTCCCAGAACAATCGCGATAAATCCGAGAACGCTTGCAACACCTTCCTGATAAGACTTCACGATATCTGTGAACGGCATACCCGAGATCAATCCCATAAAGACAGCGCCCACAATCAGGGCAACAAACGGATTCATTTTAAATTTGGCAATCAACAAAATCAAACCAAGAATAGATATCAGTGCGTAGAGCAGCAGACTTGCATCATGACTAAGACCGAATACGGAATACATCCGAATAGCCTCCCCCAAGTTGTTATGTTGTGTCAGCACGGTTTTACTCTGGCCCAAACGACCTGAACACTACGTGCCTTCGTAATAAGCTTAAGCTTCGATCTTCTCAACCGTTTCCAGAAGGGCTTTTTCCCCGCCAACATTTCCCGGAAACACGATATATGGGATACCACTGAATTTGGCTTCTTCCCCTGTCAACCATACCGGAATACCCGCAGCCACCTGACCGAGTACCCTTGCTTTGCGTATGGCCAGACCTTTTGTTGCCACATCACTGGATGTAATGCCACCTTTGGCAATGATGAACTTAGGCACGACTTCAAGGGATTGCACAATCTCAACCAAAGCTGACGATACCGTCTGACTGATCTTGAAATTCCCCTCATGTCCTTCAACTGTGATGAGCTTACGGCTGCTGTATACAACAACATTGTTCCCCTCCGCAAGCTGCCTGTTCGCTTCCCCAATAACTCGTCCAATCTCCTCGGTATATCCATCCGGCGTTAATACACGCTCCACATCGATCTCCAGACTTATGATGCCTGGAAACGTAAGCAGTTGTTCCAGTTGACGTGTCGTCTTCTGTACATAGGAACCAACAACAACAATACCTCCATGCTGTTCCTGTCCGCTTGCGATCAGCTGTTCTTTTGGCAGAAATGCCTGATCCGAGATGCCTGCATACGATTTGACAAAGGAAGCCGCCGTCCGGAAAATAAAAGCTTTACCCTCATCCTCCGCTTGCAGCAAAGCCAGAGAAAGTACATCCATGTCTGCATAAGAGAGCGCATTCACAATGATCGGTACATTGCCCTCGGCTTTCAGCAAAATTGCTTTGACCATATCGACACCTTGACGAATCTCCTCCAGTGAAATGGTAAGGCAGCGACTAGCCTGAATACGGCCTGAAGTCTTCTCCTCGACCCATGATGGCAGATCTCCATGCTCATACCCGAATACTTTATCCTTGGCAAATTCCGTCTCATGAACTGGAATCAACTGTTCACCTTCGACCATATAATGCGTGTTGCCTATCGTAACCCGTCCTGCCTCAAAGAATGCTGGAATAATCAGTTGTCCGTCATATGCACGTCCGCTGACACGCGCCACTTCTTCGGCCAGTACATCCGTCTCCAGCGGATAATACCCACGCAGCATGGAGTCACTACGACTGACAAAGGTGAAGCTCGTTCCTTCCTCTGCTGCAACCTCTTGCACATTGCGGGCAATCTCCCGATTAATACGTTCCGCTGAATCTGCATCCAGCCCTCGTGTATTGGTCAAAATATAGAATAACGATTCAGAGGATCGAAATGCCTCCTGCAACAGTGGCTTGTCCCACTGCGTCAACACATCAATATCATGAACCGTCTGTACACCAGTTGGGTCATCATCCAGCACGATAATTTTGCGTGCCCTCGCATCCTGCAATTGTTTAATCTGTCCTCGCAATCCTTCAGAAGAGTTGTCCGTCCGAAGAGCTGCGGGGATATCCGATAACGTTTGATAGGTCATGTCTCTCCACCTCATATCTATATCTATTAAAATTATTTTTCTTTTTTAAATTTTTTATTGGGTGCGACTCACTTCTACACCTGCGAGTTTCTCAAAATATTGAACGATTCCGCCATGGTCATCCGCGGCTTTACCATCAATCTTCAGTGCATGGAAGATCTCCAGCAACTGACTGCTGAGTGGTAAAGGAACCCCGATATCATGTGCCGTTTCCATCACATTGGTCATGTCTTTGAGGTTAATATCAATCCGTCCTCCAGCGACAAAGTTACGATCCAGAATGAGTGGTACTTTTGCATCCAGTACCGCACTTCCAGCAAGCCCGCTGCGGATCGCCTGATACATCTTCTCCACATCGATACCAGCCTTCGCTGCAAATACAAGCGCTTCGGACATGGCGGCAATATTCAGGTTCACGATAATCTGATTCGCCAGCTTGGCGGTTGCACCGGAGCCATTATCGCCCACTCGTGTTACATCCTGTCCTACCACTTGCAGAACTTCTTTCACAGATTCAAAAATCATTTCATTACCACCCACCATGATGGCGAGTGTACCGTCTATTGCTTTGGGTTCTCCTCCACTTACAGGTGCATCCAACATATATAATCCCGATTGGGATACAAGCTGAGCCAGCTCTTTGGAAACAACCGGTGAGATGGAGCTCATATCGATAATGATACTTCCCTTATTGGCTCCTGCCAGCACACCTTGTTCACTTGTGATTACGCTGCGAACATGCTCTGAATTGGGCAGCATCGTGAAGATGACATCACTATGCTCAGCTACCTCTTTTGGAGATGCTGCGCCTCGCGCTCCCGCATCAGCCAATGACTTCACAGCCGTCTGATTAATATCGTATACGCTTACATCATATCCCGCCCGGATCAGGTTCAATGACATAGGACGTCCCATAATACCAAGTCCAATAAATCCAATTCGTTTCTTCATCTTACAATCCCTCCAGCCTAAATTCTTCGCTTTTCACTCTTGTAATCGCTCTCATTGCTGTTCACATTCGTTATTGTACACAACATTTTAATTTTTGTATACAATTTTATTATTTATGTATCCGGAATTTAAAATTCGGTTTTTTATCTTGTTGTTTATTGCCTTCATTTTCGCTAAAGTAAAGGTAGAGGTGAAATACAATGCAACCAAGTACGGACAAGTCCCGCCCAGCCTATCAGCAGGCCTATGAAGTGCTGCGGGACATGATTTTGCAAGGTACCCTTTCTCCGGGAACCAAACTTGTGGAAGAGAAGCTGGCGACCGATCTTAATGTCAGCCGGACTCCGATCCGAGAATCCATCCGCCGCCTGGAACAGGAAGGATTAGTCGTGAACAAACGGGTCGTCAAGCTAACCGAGACCGATCTGAGAAATACGTTTGAATTACGAAAGTTACTGGAGGGACATGCGGCACAATGCGCTGCTGCCTTCTTATCTGCACAGGAAGTGACGGCTCTTGAGCATTGCGTGCACGTGGGACATACCGGAAGCAAAGAAGAGATTATGGAAGCCAATAAAGAGTTTCACGAAATCATCATGCGCGCGAGTAATAATGCATTGATGATTGATCTGTTCGATAAAATGCAATCCGTCATTTATCTATTCCGGCAGACGGTTGTATATTATCAGCGCCCCTTCCTCATTGAAGAGCATCATCAGATTTGCGAAGCGATCAAGGCACATGACGGCCAGACTGCCGAACGGCTGATGAAAGAACACCTGCAATCCGATCTGGAATTCTGCCTTCATTTGATTCGATAACCGGATTCATGGATTGTTCGACTTTCTCACATACGTATAAAGACGTGACCGCATGCGGTCACGTCTTTTTTTGTCGTTTGTCCCTCATATTATCCAGGCCCTGATTCATAGGTGTAAACATAACGATACAATGTCGCGTGTGACATGTTATTGAATCTGGAGGGATCACTCAATGACCAAAGGACAACAACCAAACGAGAAACCAATGCTTATCCCGCAACCCATTCGTAGTGATGGCGCTGGAGGACCTGACCTGGGACCCAGAGACGTCATGAGAGATAGACAAAACCCCGATATGCTGGTACCTCCAGCAACCGATAATGGGTTATTGCCCAATCTGAGAATGTCTTTTTCCGATACACATATGCAATTGAACCATGGCGGTTGGTCACGTGAAATCACCGTACGGGATCTCCCTATTGCCACTACACTGGCTGGTGTAAACATGAGCCTGACACCCGGAGGTGTACGGGAATTGCACTGGCATCAACAATCCGAGTGGGCCTATATGATCTGGGGAACGGCAAGAATCACTTCGGTAGATCAGAATGGACGTAATTTTATTGCGGATGTCGGGCCTGGCGATCTCTGGTTTTTCCCAAAAGGTCTGCCCCATTCCATACAGGGACTGGAGGATGGTTGTGAATTTCTGCTTGTGTTTGATGACGGGTCCTTCTCCGATCTGAATACGTTATCCATATCCGATTGGTTTGCTCATACGCCACCAGAGGTATTGTCTGTAAATTTCGGCGTACCCGAATCCGCTTTTCAGTCAATGCCGAAGGAACAGGTCTACATTTTCCAAGATACCGTCCCGGGTTCTATCGAGAGCCAGGAAGTTCAGTCGCCATATGGTACCGTTCCTCTCACATTCAAACACCGATTGCTGGCCCAAGAACCGCTCATTACACCTGGCGGAAGTGTACGGATTGTCGACTCCACCAACTTCCCCATCTCAACTACCGTTGCAGCCGCCCTCGTTGAGATCCGACCTGGCGCCATGCGTGAACTGCACTGGCATCCTAATGCAGATGAATGGCAATACTATCTGACAGGACAAGGAAGAATGACCGTCTTTGGAGGCAATGGCATTGCTCGCACATTTGATTATCGGGCTGGAGATGTCGGATATGTTCCTGTCGCAATGGGACACTATATACAGAATACCGGTACAGACACTTTATGGTTTTTGGAGATATTCCGAAGTGATCGCTTTGAGGATGTCTCGCTGAATCAGTGGATGGCATTAACCCCTCGGGATTTGGTCCGTGACAATCTAAATGCACCGCCTGAGTTGCTCGATGCCTTGCGTAAAGTGAAATGGCCTGTCGTTTAATTTAGTATGTACCTATATCATTTGTGCTGAAATGGGGTAATTGTCAGAGAATCCCACTATATAAGGAGGAATATGAAGATGAGAGCTGTTACGTTTCAGGGAATCAAGGATATTCAAGTCAAAGAGGTTGAAGACCCCAAACTGCAACAGAAGGATGACATTATCGTTCGTATTACTTCCACGGCTATATGTGGATCAGATTTGCATATTTATCAGGGAGCTCTGCCAGCTGCCAAAGATTACGTTATCGGTCATGAACCGATGGGCATTGTAGAAGAAGTAGGTCCGGAAGTGACACGTGTGAAGAAGGGGGACCGCGTGGTCCTGCCTTTTAACATCGCTTGTGGTGAATGCTTCTATTGCAATCATGACATGGAGAGCCAGTGCGATAATTCCAATGGTAATCCGGATATTCATACAGGTGGTTATTTTGGGTTCACCGAACGCTACGGAAATCACCCCGGAGGTCAGGCAGAATTATTGCGTGTTCCCTACGGGAACTTTACTCCGTTTGTGATTCCGGAATCCTGTGAACTGGAAGATGAAGCCTTATTGTTCCTGTCCGATGTTCTTCCAACCGCATATTGGAGCGTGGAGAATGCCGGAGTTAAACCGGGAGATACGGTCACTGTACTCGGTAGTGGACCCATTGGGCTGATGACGCAGAAGTTCGCCTGGATGAAAGGTGCCAAACGCGTTATTGCTGTGGATCGCCTGCCCTATCGACTGGAAAAAGCCAAACGTTTGAATGATGCAGAGATCTTTAATTTCGAAGATTACGATGATATGGGTGAGCACATTCGTGAGATTACACAAGGCGGGACCGACGTTGTTATCGACTGTGTAGGTATGGATGGTAAAAAGAACATGCTGGAAGAAATCGGACAGAAGCTGAAACTTCATGGCGGTTCACTGAGCGCGATCGAAATCGGCATGAAGGCCATTCGCAAATTCGGTACTCTTCAACTTACGGGTGTATATGGCTCTTCCTACAACATGTTCCCGTTAGGTAATCTGTTTGAACGCAATATCAATCTTAAAATGGGACAAGCTCCTGTTATACATTACATGCCTGAATTATTCCGCAAAATCACTGCTGGTGAATTTGATCCAACGGAGATCATCTCCCATCGGATTTCACTGGAGAATGCAAGCGATGCGTATCGCATTTTCAACGATCATGAAGACGAATGTACCAAAGTTATACTAAAACCCTGAACTGTCGCTTTGAATATAAATATGCAAAATAAAACAAGCAGATCTACCTGTTCAAGGTACTCTGCTTGTTTTATTTTATCGACACCTAATCAGACGTGGGTCGGTTTAATCGCTTGGATATACACACTTTCTCCTTGGAAGCTGTCGAGCTTTCCGTTCGTTGTTACTTCAAAATTAAAAAATTTCCGGATGATGGACGGTGCACTCAACATGCTTGCTTCAAGTTCCCCTCTCTCCCGTTCCGGCAGTGCTGCACGATTACACCATTCTTCAAATTTAAAACGCTTCTGGAAGGAAACCATCATTTCCATTCGGAAGCCCGCATACTCCAGCATATGAATCCATTCCGTCTTGCGCCATGCTCGAACATGGCTTGCATCCCGGCACTTCTCCACTTCATTGTAAAACTGGTCATTCTCATCACGTTCAGGTGCCACGTTGTCAATAAATAACAACCTTCCACCGGGCTTCATTACTCGTAATGCCTCATGAACAAACGAAGAAACGTCCGGAAAATGGTGAGCAGCGATTCGGCAGGTCACCAGGTCAAAGACATCATCATCGAATGGCAGCTTCTCTGCATCTCCCGCAACAAAATCTACATTATCGTGTCCATTCCCCTTAATAAATTGTTCAGCCACCTGAAGCATTTCTTCTGTTAGATCGAGAGCTGTCACCCGCTGAACAAGTGGAGCCAAAGCATTTGCAACATGCCCTCCCCCAGTGGCGATATCCAGCACGTTCATATCCGGAGTGGCTTGAGATGAAGCCACGAGCAACGCGAGATCCTCACCTTTGGCATGCCCCGCACTCGTCACGTATTTTCCTGCATTTTCCGCAAACTGCTTCTGCACCTGACTTTTGATTACATCAGACATTCCAATTCCTCCTGCACAAGTTTCATCAGACGAAACATAGTTTCAAAATATAATTATATTTATTTTACCACATATGAATGTAAAAGCTAAATAAGCATTTTACACAAATCCGGAGGCAACTTTCCACTACGCGACGAAAAAACTCAAATAAAAAAACATCCCCCGAGTGAATTTCACCCAGGAGATGTTACTTATATTTGTTACTTCACGAGCGTTGGTGACTTCTTCCACAGTCCCAGAATCAGACCGGAGATCACAGAACCAATCGCAACAGCGAGCAGGAACAATACTGCGTGGTTCGCCAGTGCTGCAACAAAGATCCCGCCATGCGGAGCTGGTACATTAATGTGCCACAGTTGTGTCAATCCGCCAGCAACAGCGGAACCCAGAATACAAGAAGTTAATACACGCAATGGATCAGCCGCAGCAAATGGAATTGCACCTTCTGTAATGAACGAGAATCCAAGTACATAGTTAGTCAGGCCTGATTTGCGTTCTTGCTCTGTAAATTTGGATTTGAAGAACGTTGTTGCAAGTGCAATCGCCAGAGGAGGCACCATACCACCTGCCATAACCGCTGCCATCCATGCACCGTCTGTGTTACCACTGGATGTGAATACGCCGATAGCGAACGTGTAAGCCGCTTTGTTGAACGGTCCACCCATATCGATGGACATCATACCGCCAAGCAGCAAGCCCAGCAATACCGCATTACCTGTTCCCAGATTACCAAGCGCATCTACAAGCCATGTGTTCAGGGAACCAAAGATTGGATCAAAGACATAGAAACTGATGGCACCCACGATCAGCAAACCAAATACCGGATACAGCAAGATTGGTTTCAAACCATCAATTGCTTTTGGCAATCCTTTGAACAACTTACGAAGACCAATAACTACATAACCCGCCAGGAAACCGGCAGCCAAACCACCAAGGAAACCGGCGTTTGAGTTAACCGCCATCAATCCACCGACCATACCAGGCATCAGGGCTGGGCGATCACCAATACTCATCGCGATAAATCCGGCAAGTACGGGAATCAGGAAGTGGAATGCACCTGTTCCGCCACCAATCGTTTGAAGCAGCTGCACAATCGGATTTTCAGGACTAGCAATCTGCTCAAACAAGAAGGAGATTGCTAGCAGGATACCGCCACCTACAACAAATGGCAGCATATGCGAGATACCATTCATCAGATCTTTATAGATTTTGCTACCTACACTGATCTTACCAGCGCTTGCTCCCTCTTCCTTGGCATTTCCGCCTTGGCTGCGATAGATCGGTGCATCGCCGTTAACAGCTTTGCGAATCAGCTCTTCGGGTTTACGGATTCCATCACTCACCGGTCTTTGCAATACCGGTTTGCCATCGAAACGTGCCATCTCTACATTTTTGTCTGCGGCAACGATAACCCCTTTAGCACGAGCGATCTCATCAGCCGTAAGGACATTCTGTGCTCCTTCGGAACCGTTCGTCTCTACGCGAATATTGATGCCCATTTCCTGAGCTTTCTTTTTAAGTGCATCTTCAGCCATAAACGTATGCGCTATCCCTGTTGGACAGGCTGTAACCGCAACAACAAAATCCTCCGAATTGGCATTACCTACAATCACACCAGAAGTGTTTTGTTGCTGACCACTAGTAGAAGTGGATGCGGCATTTGCTTCTTTTTCAGCTTTTGCTTTTTCTTTCGCTGCTTCCTTCTCAGCTGCTTCCGCCTGTTTGGCATCAAACAATGCACTAACTTCCGCAGGTGTATCTGTACTCATCAATTGTGAGATGAAATCGCTATCAATCAACAACCTGGAAAGAGCTGCAAGCGTACGCAGATGGGTATTACCTGCGCCTTCTGGAGCCGCAATCATGAAGAACACATGAGCTGGCTGATCATCCAACGCTTCAAAATCAAGCCCTTTTCTACTCTTGGCAAATACAACCGTTGGTTCGTTCACCGCTGTTGTTTTGGCATGTGGCATCGCAATTCCGCCACCAATCCCCGTGCTGGATTCAGCTTCTCTTTTATAAATCATTTCCTTGAACAGGACCGGATCATTAATTCGTCCGCTTCGGTTCAGACTTGCAATTAGTTCATCAATAGCCTCATCTTTGGTTGTGGCTTGCAGGTCCATGATCATCGTTTCCTGGATCATCAAGTCTGTTATTCTCATCTTGGTACACTCCCTTAAGTTCAGTCGGCCTGCATAGGCAGGCCTCACTACAATACAATTACAATGAAAACCTTTTATATGACCGTTAGACTAGATCGTCGTAATGGTTACTTGATTACGCAATTCGTCAATCAGTTCACGTGTTGCCAGGTCATCCGAGAACGCAGTCGCGCTTCCAGATGCAACCCCTGTGCGGAAAGCTTCCAGCAAATCTGCGCTCTGTACATAGGTACCTACGAATCCGCCAATCATGGAGTCACCGGCACCAACCGAGTTTTTCACAGTGCCTTTTGGCACATTTGCATGATGAACTTCCGCTTTGGTAATGAATAGTGCACCCTCTCCTGCCATGGAGATCAACACATGTTTAGCACCGGCTTCCAGCAACTTACGCCCGTATAACACCAGTTCCTCGCGAGTATCAATCGTTACACCGAACAGTTCAGCCAGTTCATGATGATTTGGCTTCACCAGCAATGGTGCATGTTCAAGAGCTTCCATTAACGCAGGGCCCGTTGTATCAATTACAAATTCGGCACCCGTATGCTTGCAGACTTTAATGAGACGATCATAAAAATCCGTTCCAAGTGAAGGAGGTACGCTTCCGGAGAGAATGACAATATCTCCTTTGTGCAATGAAGACAATTTGTGAAGCAGCTGTTCTGCCTCTTCTGCACTTATTGCAGGTCCAAGACCATTAATCTCTGTCTCTTCTCCATGCTTCAGCTTGATGTTAATGCGAGTATCGTCTGCAATTGTGACAAAGTCTGTCCGGATGTTATCTTCTTGCAACTTGTCATTAATGAAACGTCCTGTGAATCCACCAAGGAAACCAATGGCCGTGTTATCTGCTCCAAGTTGATTCAGTATGCGAGAGACATTAATACCCTTGCCTCCAGGGAGCTTCAAATCCCGATTCATTCGATTCAATCCGCCAAGCTTCAGCTCATCCACTTCCACGATGTAATCAATGGACGGGTTAAGTGTTATCGTATATATCATCGTTATCCCTCAATTATTTTAGTTTTCTGGGCGATTCCAGGCCGCCAATGTTCTGGCATCTGCTCGGTAATCAAATCGGCCTCCTCCAAATCAAACAATTTGGCAAAAGTAATTTCCCCTATTTTGCTGGAATCAGCCAGCACATAAGATTTTCCCGACAATTGATGTGCACGCCTTTTAATCAAGGCTTCCTCCGGATCCGGTGTTGTATACCCCATTTCGGGATCAACTCCGTTGCTTCCAAGAAAACATTTATCAAAACGGAAATTATCCATGTTCTGTAATGCGATACTGCCGATGACTGCTTTCGTATGAATTTTCATCATACCTCCGAGCAAGTAACTGCGAATACGTTTGCTTACCAATGCCTCAACATGTGAAAGTCCGTTGGTAACCACCGTTACGTCTTTAGCTTCAATAAAAGGAATCATGGCTAACGTTGTCGTTCCTGCATCCAGATAAATGCATTCGCCATTTTCGATCTCCTGTGCAGCCAAACGGGCAATCGTTGTTTTCTGTTGAATGTTTTTGAACGTTTTTTCTTCCATACCCGGTTCCAGCGTTTTTTCATTCACCAGGGCGGCACCGCCATGGATGCGTTTGAGCATCTGACGACTCTCCAGATCGATCAAGTCACGTCTAATCGTTGATTCAGAAGCACCTAACACATCAACAAGCTCTTGCAATTTCACAATTCCCTGTAAATGTAAGCGCTCTATAATTGCAGCATATCGTTCTTCAGTCAGCATCTTCATTCCTCCAACTGCTTCTATAGTATCATAAACTCCTCAAAAAACAACCACTTTCATTCAAAATAATTTAAAAACATTCAAAAACCCGCATCTTTCGACTTATTTCCTTGTCCAATCGTCCCTTTCTCTGACTCCTGAACGCGCAACCTTTCGAATCTCCATTAAAAATCCTGCAGCCTCCAGCGCTTGATGCGCGGCGTTGCAGGATTTTGCTTTTCATGGGAATCTCATGACGTTTATGACTCTACAAGCATTACATCCGGTTTGGGTTTAAGCCATTTGCCATCCTCATTAATAAACGCCCCCTTGAAGCGGCCCATCTCCAATTGTTCAATCAGCCTCTCCTCATCCATGACCAGAATCTCAGCGAGCTGCCCAGAGGTGTAATAATGAGCGGGATTGTAATCGAGCAGCACAGGAACAGACGTATCATATAGTTCTTTGATCAGATTCTCAAAGGAATGCCGACCCAGGTTCTCCATGTCTCTATAAAACTGCAAATGTTGGGACACCATATTACGGAAAGATTTATTCTCCAGATGCATCCACAACGTATTGCAAGCCTGAACACTCATATGATTTTGTTCCACATCGTAAAATTGAACTTCTTCAATCTTCATGTATTTCTCTTGAAATGCAACGATCTTAATCAAAGGTACATTTCGTTTACGCGACGCTTTCTTCAAATGGGCTCTAAATTGTTCATAGTTCATTTCATTCATCTATTATCCCTGCCTTTAACATGTTCCAACCGACATTTTACAACAAATTAAAGGCAAGTGTAACCTTCATCATATGAAAAACAAAAAAACGTGCAGCAACAGATGCCACACGTTCACAATATTATAGAGTGCGGTTACTCAGCGAGGGCACCACTTTTCACCCACAAAGCCGTGAATTCCTGTTCTTCATACGCATAGAATTGGTGCAAAATAACCTCCCGATCATCGAGGAACAATTGATCCGCTATGGCAGTGACCAGTTTGGGCACCGCACTCTTGGTCCCAGATATGGCCGATGCCGACAGACCGCAGCTGGCAAGTGCAGAGTAGTTAAATACAAACAGTCCGTGCAACGGTTTCTCACCCTGTTCACTTCTGCTGGTCATTGCAAACCCCGAACTCAGATACGGATGTGCATCCAGCAATGCATTGCGATGCTCTGGCGGTGCCTGATAACAGTCCTCCCAGCGCGCGATGTATGGCTCTACAAGCTTCAGTTCAGGACGGAGTGCCGGATCACTAAGCAGACCTGTGCTAATAATTAGAAAATCAAACGTAAATGCTCCCTTTGCCGTGTGCACAATCGCGCCTTGGTCCGTCGCTTCTACACTGAGCCAAGGTGAGTTCAAATGCAGTTCGAATCCAGGCCAGGCTGCCGCACGATTAAACGTATCGTTGGTTGGCGGTTGATTGAATTTGAAGAAATGAGAGATCACTTCATATTTATCAGCAACCGGAAGAGCGTGGTATCGCTCGATCATACCGGATTGTTCCATCTGGCGAATAGGATTAACACTAGGCAGCTGTTCCCGCCGTACAAATACATGAGCTTCCGCCACACCAGTGGCAAGCGCATAACTGGCATTATCAAAAGCCGAAGCGCCGCCGCCAAGCACTGCAACCCGTTTACCTTTTAATTGATCAAAATCAATCGCTTCAGACGTATGGGCATACCGATCCCGAGGTAATCTATCCGCAATCATGGAAGGTACATGCCACTCTCCACCACCTTGTATTCCCGTAGCAAACACTACTTTGCGAGCAAGTATCACATTCGTCTGAGCTCCTGCCTTATTCACATGAAGTCGATGTATACCGTCCTCTATTGGCTCAACCAGTGTCAATTTCACCTCATTAAGCACAGGTAGATTCAATACTTCCCGATACCAGCGTAAATAATTCATCCAGTCCCCACGCGGGATCTTATCTACCTCTTCCCAACCTTCGGGCCCAACCTGTGCTTCCCACCATGAGCGAAAGGTTAACGAGGGGATACCCAGATCGATAGAAGTCAGATGCTTGGGTGTACGCAAAGTAACCATACGTGCATAAGTCTCCCAAGGTCCTTCAAGCCCCGATGCATTCTCGTCAATGACAACAATATTGGAGATCCGTTCACGAAGAAGCCCAAATGCTGCCCCTAATCCACTTTGTCCCCCGCCCACAATGACGACATCATAGACATGACCATCCGCATGTTCTCTTGGACGTACCCAGTTCGCGCCACCAAATGACAAATAAGCTAGATCATTTTTCACACGTTCATTCAAAGCTTCCAGGCTCATGATTCATCAACCCTTTCGAGATACATATATGAACTATTCTTTCTTTGATTATTTGATGTAAGTTTGTTGTCAGTTATATTGAGAATAATGTACTTTTTCTTTGTGTTTCTGAAATATATTAGCGTTATTATATGAGTTATCGGGGATGTTTTGAAGTTCGCGGCAGCTTTATTGTCATCAAAACTAAAAATATCTGACATGCTTGTTAATTCGCACGAAATCCTAACTGGATTATTGATGCAGTTCCTGCTGAACGGATGATTTGCAGAAAATAAAAAAAGACAGACCAAGATGTAACCTTGGTCTGTCTTCAAAAAGGGAATGCTATTGGCCGGTTTGTTCACGGCGCTGCAATTTTTCATTAGTTAATTTCTCAGGGGTCACATCATGACCCAGTGGGTCTACAACGGATACTGCCAGCATGGTAGTCAGCACCTGACCTCGAATAGCCTGCAAATATTGTTTTCTAAGCTCCTGCTGCTCGCTTTTTTCTGCTTTTGTCAAACCAACGCTGCTGCGTTGCTTTCGACTTAATTCGTTAATGCGTCCCAAAATAGGAATCATGAAATCCACCTCACTTGTTAGTCCACTTTCCAAAAGATATTTCGAATATCTTCAAACTAACTTATTACAACTTCACGAATTTGTCCATAGGCGCGCAATCCGTTAAGAAGTTTTTAGGTGATCTCGTGCACAGACCACACGATGCCATTCGTAGCACCACTGCCCAGATTCAACGTAATCGTCAGCCCGTTTGCGGCATAAAACAGTCCAATTACATCTCCCGCATTCAATGCCACTTCTACCGCCAAAGTTACTGCACCGCTTCCCAGCACTGCCCGCAGTGTTAGTAGTGTAACGGCTATATTCAGTACGGGCAATAAACCACTAACCAGTGTTGTAACCGTAGGTGATGTCCTCTGGACAAGAAAAGCAGGGTTCACTCCAGCACCCAGTGATAAGGCGATCGCTGCGGTCGTTGCATAATTGATTGTGGCCACAATCGAATATCGTCCAGTTACCGGGACGGTATAGTTTCCTGTGGTTGCATTGAAGTTGGCATTACCGTAATAAGGAGCCGTGGTCGTCCAGTTGGTTAACTGAGTGCTGGTTGCTGTCGAAAGTGTAGCCAGGAATGCCGAGAACCCTTGTGTTGCAAAATTGGGGCCGGTTGGTCCAGTGGCCCCGGTTGCACCTGTTGTTCCTGTGATTCCTGTTGCTCCAGTGGCTCCCGTAGCTCCGGTTGCACTCGTTACACCGGTTGCCCCCGTAATTCCATTAGCCCCAGTTGGTCCAGTCGGGCCGGTTGGTCCTGTGATGCCTGTAACCCCAGTAGTTCCCGTAACTCCGGCAACCCCAGTTGCACCTGTAGTTCCTGTTGTCCCAGTTACACCAGTTAGTCCTGTAGCTCCCGTTATTCCTGTTTCTCCAGTTGCTCCAGTCGCGCCAGTTATACCTGTAACTCCTGCTGAACCAGTACTTCCGGTGGCTCCTGTTACACCCGTTGTGCCTGTGGCTCCTGATACACCTGTAAGCCCTGTAGCCCCAGCTGCTCCGGTCGCGCCAGTAATACCCGTGGTTCCTGTTGCTCCAGTCGTACCTGTTGTACCCGTAACACCAGTTACGCCAGTTGTGCCGGTTATGCCAGTGGCACCAGTCGCGCCGGTTACGCCAGTAACTCCCGTAGTTCCCGTTGCTCCAGTAGCACCAGTGGGTCCCGTCACACCAGTCGTACCTGTGCCCCCTGTTACACCCGTCTCTCCAGTTTGGCCAGTTATGCCGGTGGCGCCTGTAATTCCAGTAGCCCCAGTCACACCCGTAATGCCAGTTACCCCGGTTGTTCCTGGTTCACCAGTAATACCCGTTGGACCGGTTGCCCCAGTAATTCCAGTAGCACCAGTCGTACCTGTAACTCCGGTTATGCCAGTCGCACCAGTCGCGCCGGTGGGTCCCGTCACACCAGTCGTACCTGTGACCCCTGTTACACCCGTCTCTCCAGTTTGGCCAGTTATGCCGGTGGCTCCTGTAATTCCAGTAGCCCCAGTCACACCCGTAATGCCAGTTACCCCGGTTGTTCCTGGTTCACCAGTAATACCCGTTGGACCGGTTGCCCCAGTAATTCCAGTAGCACCAGTCGTACCTGTAACTCCGGTTATGCCAGTCGCACCAGTCGCGCCGGTGGGTCCCGTCACACCAGTCGTACCTGTGACCCCTGTTACACCCGTCTCTCCAGTTTGGCCAGTTGTGCCGGTCGTGCCGGTTGCTCCTGTTTCACCAGTAATACCCGTTGGACCGGTTGCCCCTGTAGCCCCAGTAGTACCTGTAACTCCGGTTATGCCAGTCGCACCAGTGGCTCCGGTTGGGCCTGTTGTACCTGTCGTGCCGGTAACGCCAGTAACTCCCGTAGATCCGGTCGCCCCAGTCGTTCCTGTTGTACCCGTAACACCAGTTACGCCAGTTGTGCCAGTGGCACCAGTCGCGCCGGTTACACCAGTAACTCCCGTCGTCCCCGTTGCTCCAGTAGCCCCGGTAGGTCCCGTCACACCTGTCGTACCTGTGACCCCTGTTGCACCCGTCTCTCCAGTTTGGCCAGTTGTGCCGGTGGCTCCTGTAATTCCAGTAGCTCCAGTCACACCCGTAATGCCAGTTACCCCGGTCGTGCCGGTTGTTCCTGTTTCACCAGTAATACCCGTTGGACCGGTTGCCCCAGTAATTCCAGTAGCACCAGTCGTACCTGTAACTCCGGTTATGCCAGTCGCACCAGTGGCTCCGGTTGGTCCTGTCGTGCCGGTAACGCCTGTTGCACCCGTCTCTCCAGTCGAGCCGGTTACGCCAGTAACTCCCGTAGATCCGGTCGCGCCAGTCGTTCCTGCAACCCCTGTTACACCTGTTTCCCCAGTGGCTCCGGTCGCACCGGTTGGTCCCGTTACACCTGTCGTACCGGTAGCGCCTGTTACACCCGTAATGCCAGTTATGCCCGTGGTTCCTGTTGCTCCAGTAGCCCCGGTGGGCCCCGTCACACCAGTCGTACCTGTGACCCCTGTTACACCCGTCTCTCCAGTTTGGCCAGTTATGCCGGTGGCGCCTGTAATTCCAGTAGCTCCAGTCACACCCGTAATGCCAGTTACCCCGGTCGTGCCGGTTATTCCTGTTTCACCAGTAATACCCGTTGGACCGGTTGCCCCAGTAATTCCAGTAGCACCAGTCGTACCTGTAACTCCGGTTATGCCAGTCGCACCAGTGGCTCCGGTCGCACCGGTTGGTCCTGCCGTGCCGGTTATGCCAGTGGCACCGGTTGGTCCTGCCGTGCCGGTTATGCCAGTGGCACCGGTTGGTCCCGTTACACCTGTCGTACCGGTAGCGCCTGTTACACCCGTCTCTCCTGTAATGCCCATGGTTCCTGTTGCTCCAGTAGCCCCGGTGGGTCCCGTCACACCAGTCGTACCTGTGACCCCTGTTGCACCCGTCTCTCCAGTTTGGCCAGTTGTGCCGGTGGCTCCTGTAATTCCAGTAGCTCCAGTCACACCCGTAATGCCAGTTACCCCGGTCGTGCCGGTTGTTCCTGTTTCACCAGTAATACCCGTTGGACCGGTTGCCCCAGTAATTCCAGTAGCACCAGTCGTACCTGTAACTCCGGTTATGCCAGTCGCACCAGTGGCTCCGGTTGGTCCTGTCGTGCCGGTAACGCCTGTTGCACCCGTCTCTCCAGTCGAGCCGGTTACGCCAGTAACTCCCGTAGATCCGGTCGCGCCAGTCGTTCCTGCAACCCCTGTTACACCTGTTTCCCCAGTGGCTCCGGTCGCACCGGTTGGTCCCGTTACACCTGTCGTACCGGTAGCGCCTGTTACACCCGTAATGCCAGTTATGCCCGTGGTTCCTGTTGCTCCAGTAGCCCCGGTGGGCCCCGTCACACCAGTCGTACCTGTGACCCCTGTTACACCCGTCTCTCCAGTTTGGCCAGTTATGCCGGTGGCGCCTGTAATTCCAGTAGCTCCAGTCACACCCGTAATGCCAGTTACCCCGGTCGTGCCGGTTATTCCTGTTTCACCAGTAATACCCGTTGGACCGGTTGCCCCAGTAATTCCAGTAGCACCAGTCGTACCTGTAACTCCGGTTATGCCAGTCGCACCAGTGGCTCCGGTTGTACCTGTCGTGCCGGTAACGCCTGTTGCACCCGTCTCTCCTGTAATGCCCGTGGTTCCTGTTGCTCCAGTAGCCCCGGTGGGCCCCGTCACACCAGTCGTACCTGTGACCCCTGTTATACCTGTTTCCCCAGTGGCTCCGGTCGCACCGGTTGGTCCTGCCGTGCCGGTTATGCCAGTGGCACCGGTTGGTCCTGCCGTGCCGGTTATGCCAGTGGCACCGGTTGGTCCCGTTACACCTGTCGTACCGGTAGCGCCTGTTACACCCGTCTCTCCTGTAATGCCCATGGTTCCTGTTGCTCCAGTAGCCCCGGTGGGCCCCGTCACACCAGTCGTACCTGTGACCCCTGTTACACCCGTCTCTCCAGTTTGGCCAGTTGTGCCGGTGGCTCCTGTAATTCCAGTAGCTCCAGTCACACCCGTTATGCCAGTTACCCCGGTCGTGCCGGTTATTCCTGTTTCACCAGTAATACCCGTTGGACCGGTTCCCCCAGTAATTCCAGTGGCACCAGTCGCACCTGTAATCCCGGTTAGACCCGTCTCCCCAGTTAATCCAGTAAGTCCAGTTACTCCCGTAACTCCAGTAACTCCGGTTGATCCTGTCACACCAGTTTGGCCAGTAATTCCAGTCGCACCAGTCGGCCCGGTTACGCCAGTTATTCCTGTGGAACCCGTACTCCCCGTTGCTCCTGTAACTCCAGTCGTACCTGTGACTCCGGTTATGCCAGTCGCACCAGTGGCTCCAGTTAATCCCGTAACACCAGTTGGACCAGTAATTCCTGTTAGACCTGTGATGCCAGTTGTTCCCGTTACACCAGTAGCTCCCGTAGTACCCGTACTTCCCGTTGCTCCAGTCGTACCTGTTGTACCCGTAACTCCAGTTAAGCCAGTTGTACCGGTTGGTCCTGTGAGCCCTGTTTCTCCAGTTGATCCCGTCACACCAGTCGTACCGGTCACCCCTGTTGGACCTGTAGCTCCAGTAGTTCCGGTTGCACCAGTAATTCCTGTGGCTCCTGTTACACCAGTAACTCCCGTGATACCCGTTGCACCAATCGTACCTGTTGGTCCTGTTTCACCGGTGACCCCGGTTATGCCACTAACTCCGGTTGCACCTGTAACACCAGTTGTTCCCGTCGCACCCGTACTTCCAGTTATACCTGTTAATCCTGTCTCTCCTGTTGGGCCAGTCAAACCGGTAGATCCCGTTGCACCTGTAGCCCCGGTGGCACCTGTACTTCCTGTTTCTCCAGTCGCACCAGTAGGACCTGTAATACCAATTGCACCAGTTGTGCCCGTCGGTCCTGTTTCACCAGTTGGGCCAGTCGAACCTGTAATTCCCGTTTCTCCAGTTGCACCGGTCGGTCCCGTCACACCAGTCGTACCTGTGACCCCTGTTGGACCTGTAGCTCCAGTGACGCCTGTTGCTCCGGTCGCACCAATTGTGCCCGTAACACCAGTTAAGCCAGTCGTGCCGGTTGGCCCTGTTTCTCCGGTGACCCCGGTTATGCCCGTAGCTCCGGTAATACCAGTTGTACCAGTAGACCCGGTGAGTCCTGTCGCACCAGTTATACCAGTAATTCCTGTTGTGCCACTACCTCCAGTTGCACCTGTAACACCAGTTGTTCCTATCGCGCCCGTACTTCCAGTAGTTCCAGTTATACCTGTTAGTCCTGTCTCTCCTGCTGGACCAGTCGAACCGGTAGAGCCTGTTACACCTGTGACTCCAGTTACACCGGTTGCTCCAGTTACTCCCGTAATACCAGTTGTTCCCGTTATGCCAGTTAAACCAGTCGTGCCTGTTGGTCCTGTTTCACCAGTTGGGCCAATCGAACCGTTAGGGCCCGTTACACCTGTGTTCCCTGTTAGACCGGTCTCCCCAGTAACACCAGTGGCCCCGGTCGCTCCCGTCAGTCCTGTGAACCCTGTTTCTCCAGTTACACCTGTCGTTCCGGTGTTTCCTGTAGCCCCCGTAGTTCCGGTTCCGGTAACTCCAGTATTTCCTGTTGCTCCGGTCACACCAATTGTACCCGTAACGCCAGTTAAGCCAGTCGTGCCGGTTGGTCCTGTTTCTCCGGTGACCCCCGTTATGCCCGTAGCTCCGGTATTACCAGTAGAACCAGAGAGTCCTGTCGCGCCTGTTACACCAGCAATTCCTGTTGGGCCACTAACTCCGGTTGCACCTGTAACACCAGTTGTTCCCGTCGCACCCGTACTTCCAGTAGCTCCAGTTATACCTGTTAGTCCTGTCTCTCCTGTTGGGCCAGTCGAACCGGTTGAGCCCGTTACACCTGTTGCCCCAGTTAGACCCGTTTCCCCGGTGACACCTGTGACTCCTGTTAGCCCCGTCTCTCCAGTCGCACCTGTTGGGCCAGTTACACCAGCTGTACCCGTGGTTCCTGTGATCCCAGTCGCACCAGTGGCTCCGGTCACGCCTGTGATACCCGTGTTTCCGGTAATACCAGTTGCACCTATACCTCCTGTTAGACCCGCCTCTCCAGTGACACCAGTGACCCCGGTCGCTCCCGTAATTCCCGTCGTTCCGGTTACGCCAGTCACTCCCGAGATACCTGTAATTCCGGTTGCTCCAGTCGCCCCAGTCGGTCCCGTCGGTCCTGTCGTGCCTGTGAATCCTGTTAGTCCCGTTTCCCCAGTGACACCAGTCAGTCCGGTAGCTCCGGTCACGCCTGTGATACCCGTGGTTCCAGTAAAGCCAGTTAGTCCAGTTGTACCTGTAATCCCTGTGGCTCCGGTCTCACCGGTGATTCCGGTTACCCCTGTTTCTCCAGTTACACCTGTCGTACCCGTGTTTCCTGTAGCACCCGTAATTCCGGTAGCTCCGGTAATTCCTGTTGTGCCACTAACTCCGGTTGCACCAGTAATCCCCGTTTCTCCTGTTACACCAGTATTGCCGGTTATGCCTGTAACTCCGGTAGTACCGGTCGTACCGGTTATGCCAGTAACGCCGGTTGTACCTGTACTTCCCGTTGCCCCTATCGCCCCAGTAGATCCTGTAGCACCTGTAACTCCGGTGGTACCCGTTTCTCCAGTAGCCCCGGTGGGTCCTGACACACCAGTCGTACCAGTGACACCAGTTGCTCCGATCGCACCTGTAGTGCCTGTAAATCCAGTAATACCTGTTGCACCGGTTACTCCAGTCGTTCCTGTTGTGCCCGCAATTCCAGTAACGCCAGTTAATCCGGTTGTACCTGTTGGTCCTGTTTCACCAGTGACACCACTTATACCAGTGGCCCCAGTGAGTCCTGTCACACCAGTCGTACCTGTTATTCCAGTACTTCCTGTAGTTCCGGTTGTTCCAGAAGTACCAGTGCTTCCTGTAACTCCAGTCTCACCCGTAATACCTGTTAGACCCATCTCTCCAGTGACGCCAGTCGCTCCGGTCGCACCAGTACTTCCTGTCGTTCCTGTGTTGCCTGTTTCTCCAGTAGTACCAGTTGCGCCAGTTAGTCCAGTCGTACCTACTGTACCCGTAACGCCAGTAACTCCCGTAGACCCGATCCCCCCAGTGGGGCCTGTCGTACCAGTAAGTCCCGTTTCCCCAGTGGCACCAGTTGCGCCGATCGCACCTGTTATCCCTGTCGTGCCGGTTATGCCAGTATTTCCAGTTGGACCCGTACTTCCCGTTGCTCCTATTTCCCCAGTAAATCCTGTAGCGCCTGTAACTCCGGTGATACCTGTCTCACCAGTAGTTCCAGTCAAACCTGTCTCACCGGTTGAGCCGGTCGTACCTGTAATCCCAGTTTCTCCTGTAGTCCCTGTCGGTCCCGTTACACCAGTCGAACCGGTAATTCCCGTCACTCCAGTCACGCCCGTGATCCCTGTGAATCCAGTAATACCGGTTACTCCAGTCGGTCCTGTTGAGCCCGTTGCTCCAGTGAATCCGGTATCCCCAGCTAATCCAGCAACTCCAGTTGGACCTGTAAAGCCGGTTGTACCAGTATTTCCTGTGGCACCGGTCACGCCTGTAACACCAAATCCGGTAATTCCAGTTGCGCCGGTAGTTCCTGTGACTCCAGTTGATCCAGTACCAATCGCACCTGTAGCTCCTGTAGATCCAGTTGCTCCCGCCTCACCCGTTGGACCGGTCGGACCTGTAAATCCTGTATTTCCAGTTACGCCTGTGATACCCATCAGTCCGGTAGCTCCTGTTGCACCTGTGACTCCAGTTATTCCGGTACTTCCCGTGGTTCCAGTTACTCCGGTCCGTCCTGTTAAAATGGTTGCTCCCCATATGCCGGGATACCCAGGGTCTCCGGTTAACCCAGTAGCACCTGTTGCTCCAGTGAATCCTCTCATTCCCCGATAACCACGTGGGCCGCGAAGGAAAGGAATCCTGTGGCTTTTCTTTTTTTTGCATTTACGTCTGCTTTTCTTACAAGACTTACTCTTCTTCTTTGGGATAGAGTGCTTTTTTAATTTTTTGGCTTTCCTTTTACCTGTAATGATTGAGGAAATTTTGCGTTTCCTTTTGGACATACCGCTCACAAGAAAATCCCCCCTCCTTGTACACCACGTCAATCTCCGCATTTTACAATAGTACACTCTATGCCCGGGACTAGCTTTGTGCGCCCCCTATTCAATATACCTATGAAACCTTCAAAGGTAGTTAGTGATCAATCAATTACTATTATCTAAAAAATATATTCCCCTAAACTCTCCCTGCAACTCAACTCCTTAATCGTCAAAGCAATTCCTTCTTCAAAAGATGTTGCCACAACCGGGCCAATCCGTTCCTCATACTTCTGTCTACTCAAGATCAGGGGTTCCTCGGTCAGATATAACATTTCTACAATTTCTTTCATAACGGGTACACCTAGTCCAATCACCGACAATCCTACTTTTCCTAACGCCATCACAGGTTTGCTTCTTCCCGCAGCCTTCTGTGCCAATCGCACGATGTCATGACCCGAGATGATCCCCGATCCAGGAATGTTCCAGTTCTGTCCATACGTCGTCTCTCTGCTTGCCAGCTCCACTACCATGACTGCAGCATCCGGTAAATAGATGTACTCTCTCGGCACCTTCATATTTCCGATAAAAAAAGCCATCTTACCTTTCGCTATCGCTTCAAGGGTCGAACCCAGATAAGAGGCCTGATTAGCCGTTGGGCCATAATAATCTGGCAAGCGAACGATCATCACCTGAGCTCTGCTCCATCTTGTGCTGAATAACATTTGTTCATATGCAAGTCGTGTCTTGCCTTTGCGGGTATGCGGCTGCTTTGGATGTTCTTCTGTTACCTCGTTCATTTGTCTTCTGCCATAGGGGTAGATTCCATCTATTACCACCACTATTTTCATCGTAGATCGACCTCTCTTAACCATTTAGTGATTGATCAATAACTAAAATTCAAGAAGGGACTTTACCTTCCTCTCTATCGTTCCTTCAGTTCCGGCATATCCAGTGCTGTAGATACATTACACAACATCCCGATTGCCAGAAAAATCACGGTTCTTTTTAGCGGTTCAGCAATTCCTGCAACGGTGAAAGCTTCCAGTACCATACTTCGTACATCACTAATGCCTTTTTGCATCGCCTGACGAATAACTTCTTCCCGGATCGTTTGCGCCTGCATCTGAAGCATTATTTCGCTCTTGTGCGATTCCAGAATCGTATCATAGGCTTCAATTAGATCATTTTCCAACTGATCTGGCGTCGCCGTCTCCACCACAATTCGAAACGAATCAATCACCCGTGTCCATGAGACTTCAATTGCAGTTAATAATAAAGCTTCCTTTGTTTTGAAAAAACGAAATATATACGGCTGTGAGATCTGTGCCCGTTCAGCCACCTGGGCTGTAGTCGCACGATAATAGCCAATTTCCGCGAATACGTCAATTGCTGCAGAGATAATATCATTTCGCCGGTTAACTGACGCTACTGTTTCCTTAGCCATGATAATCCGTCCTCCAATAGTTAGTGATTAATTGATCAATAGCTTGAAGTATAACGAATACGATACCTCAATGCAAAGGTATTGTGACCCTGTGCAAAGCCAACAAACCCGCAGACGCTGGCTCAAGCCGCTGCAGGTTGTGTAACTTGTCGATCATAGATTCTATCCACTGGAAATCGAAGAGAAAATGGATTGTCTGAAACAGATTCATACCGTGCGGTACAAAAGTGTCTGTTCACTGATGGAGAAGTTTGCGCAATCGGGATTCCGAATCCAGCTTCGGACAACTATTACAATATCCATGTGCGTGACTGCCGCTCCCAACCTGATATGCCAAACAACAATATCGGCGTATCAGGAACGGCGGTCCCTGCCACCCGGAATGTTCGAAGCACTGCTGCTCATTGGCAAATGTACATGCATTATCATTTTGCCGATCAAGCCATATGCTTTGATCTTCCTTAATCTGTGCAAGCCGTTGATCCGTCTTCCAAATGCTCTGATCATTGATCATACGTGCATACAATTGTTGCACATTATGGGCAACCAGAGACCACATGACCTTATCGCTCGCACCTGTAGCAACGGCTACCGCTCGCAGGACAGGTTCCAGATGTAGCAACACTCTCTTTTTGAGCAAGCCGCTCTCTGACCTGCGCTGAACAGGATCTTCCCCCTCCAGAAAGGTGCTCTCCAGCGAAGTCTCATATCGCATGCCACCTGCTCCATTCAATTCAAACCACACATCATCGTCCGCAATGCTAAGTGTAGTGTCGTATAGACTAAATGCTGAGATGACAGACATAACGAACACTGAATAACGCTTAGCAAAAAGTGTACCAACGGCCACACTTCCTCTGCCACCCAGTTGAAGCCCTTGCTGCACAGCCTGTTCATGCAATATCGAGTTTCGTTTCTCATCATTCAGCAGATCCTTCACGCGGAAAGGATACTTGGAATCATCGCAGTCCACCCGGATCGTCGTCACAAAAAATTGCTGTAACGCTTCCGACATCTCTGAATAATCATGTCTTGGATAACGTCTCATCTATTAATCATGTCTTCAACTTCGTTGATAATCTCGCTTCGCCCAATTGCTCCCCAGCCCTTAAACAACCAGAAGGAATCTGTCGTATAGACCTGATCTGCACCAACAGCCGGTACTCCCTTCCAGAGTGAGCTTGCATTGATGTTGTTTAAATACTCATCGGCATTCGGGTCAATCTCCAGAACTACGAAATCAGCATCCACATCTGCAATTTTCTCCATGGACAGGTCCTCACGTTGTTCGGCAGGTGTCACAGTCGTTGGCACAAATCCAAGATCATGATACAAAAGTGTGTTGGTTGGATGTCCTTTTGCCGCGTATATTTGCAAGGTCTTCTCTCTTACACGCAGATAAGCCAACTTTTTTTGATCCAGTTGTTCGATCTTCGCTTTTAGTTGCTTCGCCTGCTGTTCTACCTCGGCTATCTTTTCTTTTGCCAGATCCACTTTGTTGTACATCCCGGCAATAGTCAACAGATCCTGTGTCCAATATGTTGAATCATCAACAAAATCCAGCCATTCAGTACCCAGTACAATCGTCGGAGCGATTTTCTCCAACTGATCATACGTACTCTCCGCAGTTCGACTCTCAATAACGATGACATCCGGATCAATCTGAAGGATAGCCTCCAGGTTAGGACTGTCTGCAGACCCTACCGTTGGAATGCCGGCAAGCTGATCTGCAAAGTAAGGCAAATAATCTCCTCCGTAACGAACTTCTACATTAACGCCTGCTGGTTTCTCACCAATCGTCAACATGTGATCGATGTAAGCAGCAGATAATACCACCATACGCTCTATTTTTTGCGGTACAACCGTTGTTCCTTTAAGATGCTCAATCGTTTGCGTACCACTCTCTTCCACAGGTGTATCCTGTTGCGGAGGCGTTGCTTCTGTTACTTCTGATGCCTTGCTACATGCCGTCAGAACGAGCACAAGCAGGGCCAACAGTATCATCGTTATTGCTCTCTGTCTTACCATTTGTAGTAAATCCCCTCTACTATTTAATAATAATAATCATTATCACTATAGTAGGGAAAAGCATACAGGCTTACCATGGATTATTCCACTCTCTTCTCTTGCACAATATCACCGTAAGGTAACCCCAAGTTGCTCTGCCACATATCGCATGGCCCACATGCGTCCGGTGGGACCCAGCGTTTTGAAAAAAATATCTCCTGCATTATATACATGGCCTTCTTGAACAGCCTTTAATGCCAACCATTCACCGGATTGCTGTAATTGCCTCAGTTGAGCACGTGCCTCTTCTGTGGGATCGACCATTACAAACACATGATCCGCGTCGTATAACTGCAAATCGCAAACTTTACTCTCTACAGCCCACTGTTGTTCCGGAAAATCACGAGGCAAATAAAATCCCAGATCATCATACAACAGGGCCCCTGTCTGGTTGTTCAATCCATACATTCGGTAGAAATGAGAAGTCACCCGGATGAACATGGCACTCTGTTTCCCCCACCTCGATTGAATGCGCCCTCGAAGAACCCGGCTCAGTTCAGCATGTTGTTCTATCCACTGTACCGCCTTTTCCTTACGACCCATAATGTCCGCCATGTACAGAAGCCTCTCGCCAAAATGGTTAGTATGCTCCAGCATGGCGGTTGGCGCTATACGATGCAGGGAATCATTTGTCTCCAAACGATCACTTGTAATAATCAGGTCCGGTTGGACTCGCCTCAAATCATCATAGTTCTGATTGAAGCTATCCAGGATAAGTCCCTGATGACTGTGTGCTTGAAGCGCAGGTATGGCAACATGACGAGCCACCCTCTGACCATAGGATAAAGCGGATACTGGCCTCAAACCGAGCGTTATCACATAATCGTCCAACCCGTAATATAAGGTGGCAATGCGATTTACTTTATTTTTCATATACAACGTTGGGGCGATTCCTTCGTTTTTCTTGAAAACTCTGCTGAAATAGTGCTCGTCCTTATAACCCACTTGCTCCGCAATTTCCTTGATTTTATCTAAAGAAAATAACAGCTGCTTGGCCTTTGCCATACGTAGTTTCAGGATATATTCAATCGGGGTCATATTTAATTGCCGTTTGAATGTTCTTATAAAATGATTCACACTAAGCCCTGCCATGCGGGCCATCTGATCAATTCGAATGTCTTCCCTATACTGATGCGTCATATAATCAAGTGCCAAATCCATCCCCGCTACAGGGGGTGTTGCTTCATTCACGTGCATCATTAACTGAATCAACAACTGATGCAAAAGATGTTTCCTGCGCGTCTTTTCCAGACTCGTAATCGAGTGTTGTCCACTCATCAGGGTATCCATCATCTCCTGAATTTCACGTGTATTGGAAGGAACATTAAGTTTGCCCGTCACAGGGAGATCAAATGCCTCGGTATGCCAAGCATACTTACGCCGGGTAAGTGTAACACAGGAAAATAAAATGATCTGATATCGGACAGGTGCTTCCATATCCGTCTGAAACTCCACATGTATTCCTGGCTTCAACAAAAACCATTCGTCTTGAGATACCGTATGTACAATGTTATCCATAGACAAAGATCCCTTGCCCGCGATGACCCTGCAAATGGCGAACCTTTTCCAGATCCGACGCTGTACAGCCCCCGGATTGCTAGAGTAATGGCAGACGTGGACAGCAGAGAAATGTAGTCGCTCCAGTTGTTTGATCCAATCATTTTCCTCCATGCTCACGTTCCCTCCCTGTTCTGATCCGATTCTATGTGAACTGATTACACTCTATTTTTCAGCTCCCAATAGTAAATTCTTTATACTATCCAACTGCAATTCCAGTGAATAGGGATCTTCCATGACGAACTCATCCTCTGTACCATCCAAGGAACCGTAGGCGTAGACTTGTCCTTTCTGCACAGCAGGCAGACGTTTCCAAACCTCGCTGTTCAGGATCTCTTTGGCGTCCTCACTACCCGAACCATATAAGAAGATATGATCTCCCATATACTCAGGCAGTACTTCAAGGGAGATCGTCTCGAATCCATCCTTCATTTCGAGTGCTTGCTGCGTTGGAGGCAGTTTCAGCATCTCATAGATCGTGGAACTACCATAGTTCCCGCCTTCTGCACCAAGTACATACAACGCTTTGTACCCTATTTGTATGATGGATACGGTCTCGCCTTCTTTAATTACACCATCAATCTGCTTCTTAGTCTCTTCGATATTCTCTTCATATGTCGTGATCCATTGCTCTGCTTCCTTCTCTTTTCCAAAAACACCAGCAATCCGGCGCAGCTTTTCCAGTGGGCCGGAAGTTTTATCGCCTTCCCAATAAGGTAAAAAGACGGTCGTTGCAATTTTTTCGTAATCCTCAATATTTTTATCAATGGAACCGATGATGAGATCCGGCTCAAGTGACACTAACTTCTCCAGATTCATTGGGAACTCTCCTCCCAAATCCTCAATACCCGCTATAACATCAGCAGCAATGCCAGACTTTTCAATCCATCCTTCGTTCAGCATAAATGTTCTTACACCAACCGGTACAATGCCCAGTTTCAGCAGATACCCCATATATTGATCTGAAGCAACACGCTGCGGATTGGCCGGGATTACCACATCTCCCCTCATTGTAGAGACGGTCCGCGTCTCCGGCTGTGCAGTCGATTTCCCTGCCTCCGTTGCCTGGTTACCCGATTGTGTAGTAGCCGCATTGCTCTCTGTTTGCGTACCACTTGCAGACGGTGCTGGGCTGGAACAGGCCGTGAGCAATAGCGTGAAACACAACATCATGCTTAGTGCTGTCATTTTGAATTTTCCTTGCATTATTAATTCCCCTCCAACATTCTTTTGATATTGATAATCAATATCATTATATAGATGGGAATGTAGCGAATGAAGGGCATTTTCTTGCATTACGCTGGGCAAATCTTGCTTGTTGTTCAATACCAATGGCTGTTTCAAGTTGTTTAACCGTTGGCTTACTCCTTTTTTGTAGCGAATTGGAGAAAGCCCTTTTATTTTTTTGAAACTGCGGCTCAGTGAATGTGCATCCGGATAGCCGATCTGTTCTGCAATCTGTTGTAGCGTAGCACTGGTATGCACCAGAAGATGTGCGGCCCTCTCCATTCGAATCTGTCCAAGATACTGGATGGGACTGATGTTTAACTTTTGTTTGAACAGCCTCGACAAGTGCCCCACACTGCATTCCATTACTTCTGCCATTACATCAAGAGCTATGGGCTCATGGAGATGAGCATTCATATATTCAATAGCCTGTGTGACCGTATCCGGTTTATGTGGCTGAATGGATTGTTCGTGTAAGTCTGTCAATAAAAGATATACCCATTGATGAAATAAGATTTTGGCATGTAACTTTGCAAGCTTAGTAGACTGCTCCCACTCCTGCTTCAATTCCTCCATACACTGATACATGTGTAGCGGACGGGTTGGTACAAGTGCATATTGGTCCTGAAACGGACGTTCATGGTCCATCAGATACTGAATTTCCATCCCACAGGGCAAGGCTAGAATGGCTTTGTACAAAATCATATAATACGCCACGCCCGAATCCGTCTCCATGTTTAAATACGCCTGCTTGCCTCCATGAATGATGTGGAATCCCTCCACGATGTATCTGTGTTGATCCATTCGTATCCGTGCACTTCCGTCGGTGATATATAGATAGGTACTTGCTGGTAGTTGATAATTCTTCAACTTCTCCCCAGGATGCAAAGCGTTTTGGCGTACATCCAGTATTTTGACAAAAACATGATTCCACAATCTGATGTGATCATTCAAATTCATATCCGCTGTACTTTCCCTCCCGCCATATTACATCGACATACCTTCTTGCTGCTCTTATGAACTGCCTGTAATTTTTGCTCATTATGTATATTTCATTTCATTATAAATTAATTGATAACAATTCTCAATAACATGCACAATCAATATTAACTTATCCATTTGGACAACATATACGGACTGCAATGTATACGTAGCGGGATAATAACGCCAGCATCAGCAACATTTTCTAACCTGTTGCAAAATCATAAAAGGCATGATATATTAATTGAGCCATCAATGATTGACGCATCAAATATTGATACATCAATGATCGAGAGCATCCAAATAATCATTAGGCAATGGCATTGTATACTGCAACATTAATCATTGGTTAACATACGCCGTTGTTCATGATTCAGATTCACCCGGGAGGTCTAGTCATGACACGTATTGTTTCCAAAGAAGAACAAATCATCAATCTGTTGAACGTGTTGGGTAACAAAATCAGTCCCAAGTTCGAACGCTGTACAGGTATCAGTTCCTCTCGCTTTGAAATTCTGCATGAGCTGGATCAGGTAGATGAGATTAACCAATCCATGCTGCAGAAAATCATTAACATTGATAGTGCTGCGATTACACGCCACTTGAAACAGCTTGAGGCGGACCTGATGGTTACAAGACGTAAGAATCCTGATGATAATCGGGTAACTTTTGTTCGTTTGACGGACCACGGTCGGAAGCAGATTGAAGGCTACAAAGCTGAGAAGACCAATTTTATCAACCAGATTTTACAGGATTTCAGTGAAGACGAAGTTCAGTCACTCGCCGATTTCCTGGAACGTATGCAGAACAATTTCTAAACCCATATATAGAGGAGAGATCCATGCATGAGTACAATTCAAAGCAAATTCCAAAAAACCAATGATTTTAACGAGATTACCTACGGTCGCCGTTCTGTTAAACTTTACGATCCTGAAGTGAAAATCAGCCGTGAAGAAATGACTGAAATTCTGTCAGAAGCTTCCCGTGCACCATCTTCGATCAATTTGCAGCCTTGGCGTTTTCTGGTTGTTGATACGGCTGAAGGTAAAGAAAAGCTTGCTCCACTTGCAAGATTTAATCAAAACCAAGTGTTGACTTCCTCCGCAGTCATTGGCGTATTCATTGACATGAACAACGTTGAATACATGGACGAGATTTTTGGTAAAGCTGTAGAACTTGGTTACATGCCACAAGACATTAAGGATATGCAACTCAAAACCGTAATGCCTTATTACGAAAAAATGGCTACTTCTGATCTTCGCGACGTTAACCTGATCGATGCTGGCCTTGCTTCCATGCAATTGATGCTCGCTGCACGTGCCCATGGTTATGATACCAATCCAATTGGTGGTTACGAAAAAGATCAAATTGCTGAAACATTCGGCATGGATAAAGAGCGTTATCAACCGGTGATGCTGATCTCGATCGGTAAATCAGCCAAAGAAGGTCACCCATCCTACCGTCTGCCTGTAGAAACCATCACAACTTGGGCATAATAACAGGAACGGTTCCCTGTAAGCTACGGTTATATTGGTCAATAAGCATACATTCTTAACATATTCCAAACAAACACAATATGGAGGTTTTACATTATGATTATCATTCACGCTCATTTGCAAGTTAAACCGGATCAAGAGCAAGCATTCATCGCAGCTGCGAAAGAACTGATTGCTGCAACACGTCAAGAAGAAGGCAACATCAGCTATGACCTGGCAAAAAGCACAGAACGCGAACAACAATACACGATGATCGAACTGTGGAAAGATGAAGCTGCTACAGCATCCCATAACACAAGCGCGCATTTCCAAGCTTTTGTACAACAAGCAGCAGCATTCATGGCCGCTCCTATGAACGTTGAAGTATTTGCTGGAGAACAAGTTAAAGCTTAATAGTTCATTAACTGCCATGCGTATTTAACATGTGAAGAAGCCGCTCTTGGTCATATGACCGAGGGCGGCTTTTTAGTTTTCTTTTGAAAATAAGTTCACTTCAACAAAAAACACGCCAATTAAGGCGTGTTTCTTCACTCATTGAAGAGGCATTGAACAACTGAACATGGACTACACGATCCGAGCAGGAGTAATGCTTTGCGGATTGTTAAACACATTTTTTGGGTCATACTTGGCTTTGACTCTCCGCAGTCTGGCATAGTTGGCTCCGTAGTACACTGGACCGGAATTCTTGATCCCTTGGTCTGGAACGTTGATATAGGAACCCACAATGTATGGTTGCAATTTCTTGCGAGTATTACGAGCGAGTGCGATATTTTTGGCGGCATGGGATGGTTTGAGCCACGTACTGGTCCATTCCACATAGAACTTCTCTTTACGCCAGAAGAAGGCGGTTGATCTAGGTGATTTGCGACTTACTGCTCCGCCCCAGTTGAGGAAATAGAATCCGCCTGGCCCCTCTTCCAAGTTCTCCAAAAATGTGCGCATCGATTTAATGGCTTTGTCGGGGAATGGTTTTCGTCCAAAACCGGACGAGAACTGGTTGCTATACCGTTGAGTCTCGGTCGGATCAGGTTGTAATAAGAACTTCACAACTTCCGTGTAAGGTAACAAACGAACAACGGAGCTCGTCGGTTTGCCAACACTCGTAATTGGCTGTAATAAACGGAGAGCCTCTGTTTTAGAGCCTAAGAACAGCCCTTCCATAAGGACGTTGCCACCCTTTTTCGGTCCGATGGACAACTCGCTGCCCAGTCTCGTATCAACTGAGGGAGCCCACCTCTGCCATACTTTAAGTACCTCTTCGAATTGAGACCATGGCCAGGTGATTTTAAATACAGTAGCCTTCGCTGGAGCACGGCGCACTTTGAATTTGTAACGAGTGTATACTCCGAAGTTACCACCACCGCCTCCCCGCGAGGCCCAAAAGAGATCTGAATTACGATTTTTATTGGCCCGAATCACTTTTCCTTTGGCGTCCACCATCTCTACCTCAAGCAGGTTATCACTGATGAGACCAATGGTACGCTGGAGAGGCCCAATACCCCCACCCAATGTAATTCCACCGATCCCGACAGTAGGGCTGTCACCAAAAGGAGCTATGAAACCTTGTTTGGCAAGGGTATTCGCAATTCTTCCCACGCGGTTTCCTGTTCCAACAACAACCGTTCCATTTTTTTTATCAAGTTTGATGGAATTCAGATCACTCACATCAATCACGATACCGCCATTCACTTGGGAAAGATTCACTTCCAGCGCGTGTCTGCCACTCCGCGGACGAATCGGAACATTATTCTCACGAGCCCATCGGATCGCGTTGGATACATCCTTCGTCCGTTGGGCAAAAACAAAAACTTTGGGAAATCTGTCCGTATGCGGGTCCCAGTTCTTCCGCGCCGCTTCATATCCTGGATCACCTTTGTAAATAACCCGTCCGGTAAGCTTGGTTGATGATTTCACACATCCCACTCCCTGCTGAATAATTGTCCTACAGCCTCTGCTGCATCAAGCACTTTATACTGTATGACGGACATTCGCGGAGGGAATGGGCTGGTGCCCTTAATTTCAAGGTTCACGTTTCAGAGGAATCAATTCTGATTAACTTGCGCGCTTCCTGTTCTTTTTCACCATACCAGACGAGCACGTCGGCAAATAAATCCATGATGCGAACAAAGTTCTGCTTATCTGCTTCTGAAATCTGATCTGCATACTTGAAAATCTCATTAAAACAAAGCTCCCTTACAAATTCGGTGTACTTCGCATATACCTCTCGACCTTTTGCCGAAGGTTTGACGTATATGTCTTTGCGGTTGCCGCTTAAATGAAATTTTTCGAGCAGACCTTTTTCCGTCAGATTCTTCACGTTCTTGGAAAATGTACTCCGGCTTACGCCCAGGCGTGCGGCCATTTCCGACATCTTCTCTTCCTTGTCCTCGGCTTCCAGAATGTATTCCAGCGTCTGAATCTGTGAAGCCGAGAACATCATATCTGTACCATAACTTCGCTGCAGCTTATAGGTGTTTGAGTACGCATTACCGTATTTGATAATTTTCTCAATCAGTGCCCGATGGTCGCCCATCCAATCTAACTTCATCAGTAATCCCTTTCATATTCAGATTCTCTCTCTAACTCTACTGAAATCAGATCCGTTTTTCAATCCATGTAATGGCTTCTTCAATCACATCATCACGAGTCGGTTCATTAAATATCTCATGCATCAGATGAGCATATATTTTGAGTGTTTTATCCGTTGAAGCGATATCCCCGTAAAAGTCACGAGAATCCTTTTCGCTGACCAGTCCATCATTGGCTCCATGCAGTACAAGCACGGGATCTGTAAACTGTTTGGCGTTCTCCTTGAGCCATGTTATGCCATTTCCCAGACTGTTAAATAAATCTACAGAGATCTGCTTTTCCACCAGCGGGTCATTTGCGTAAGCGGATACAACTTCAGGATCGCTGCATACACCGCTGCCCAGTTCATTCGGGAAATACGTGCCTGTAGGAAGATCCATCGGCAGTTCTCCGGCAACTTTTGTATTGTAACGAGTGAGCGCTCCGGATAGCACGATGCCTTTAACCTTGCCAGGATATTTCGTTCCAAAGGATGAGGTTGCAAAACCACCCATACTATGCCCGATCACAAACAGTGGAAGGTCACCGCTCTCTTGCAATGCCGCCTCAACAATGACACGAACATCTTCAATAAGATGATCAAATTCTTTATAGAACGTTCGCTGTCCTTCCGATCTGGCATGACCGCGATGGTCGAAGCGATATACGTTAAACCTACGCTGGCTCAGCTTCTCTGTCACATAATCGTAGCGCCCTGCATGCTCAGCTAGTCCGTGTACAATAACAACAGCGGCTTTTGCATTTTCTACTGTATCCTTGCTGAAATAAAGCTGTGTACCGTCAAAGGATTGAATGCTTGTCTCAATTTTAGTCATCGTTTCCCCGTCCTTTTTGTGATGTCCAAGCTTAAGCACCGAGAGATCATATCCTCCGCCCTACCATGGACACGCTTATTATTATTTCAATCAAAAATAATATTGTTTCTTACAGAAACAATATATCATCCGACATGGCTGTTGTCCACAGTAAATTTAAAGCGTTTTCAAATAAATAAGTATCACTGCTATGAATCATAAAAAAACCACTAAACACTCGAGAATCCTTGTGTTTAGTGGGAGGCGTTTAGTTCATCTCATCAACAGCAGTCTTACCAGCGATTCGTCCAAAAGTAAATATGTCAGTCAAGGCATTACCGCCCAAACGGTTACCCGCATGTATACCTCCTGCAACTTCCCCAGCGGCATACAGATGTGCAATCGGCTGACCGTTTTCATCCAATACGCGAGTTTGGGTGTCGATTCGGATACCACCCATGGTATGGTGAACCGCCGGTTTTCTAGGTGCGGCATAGAATGGAGACTTCTCGACTTTTAAGCTAAACGTATCCTTATGAAACTCCGGATCAAAGCCCGCATCCACATATGAGTTATACTTATCAATCGTATTTCTAAGAACTTCAGGTTCCATATTGATTTTCACTGCCAGTTCTTCTATGGTATCGGCTCTGAACAAGGTACCTGCTTCGACTTGACGGTCTATCTTTTCCTGGCTTGTATTCGCTGCGGTTTTCTTAATCTCGTCATCCGCAATCAGGTAAAATAAACTTCCCTGCTCGATAGCCGCTTTTGTTAAGACATCTCGTCCAGAGAATTCATTAACAAATCGTTCTCCCTTTTTGTTCACAATGACAAAGTTCTCAGGCGGTACTTGCAGTCCACTGAAGAGTTCGCCCGTTTCCGGATCGGCTACCGGCATCATTTGAGTGAAGCCCATGCCTGTCAGTGCTGCTCCTGCACTCTTACCAAGCGATATTCCATCACCAGTCATCGCATAGGAATTTGTTGTTTTGATATCATCGTCAATATGGCTCCAGTACGTGTTATATTCCTTGAGCATCTGTGTATTTGCACCAAAACCACCACTAGCAAGAACAACTGCTTTTGCATGAATGGTAATTTTCTGTCCGTTAACTCCGGTTGCGATAACACCTGTTATTTTTCCATCTTCGATGATCAGTTGTTTGACCGGGCTATCTGTAATAATTTTTCCTGAATGCTCTTCTACATATTTGCTAAGTGCAATGATAAAGGCAGAGCCATAACTTTTGACAGGTTTATGACCACGGCGCCAAAGGGCACCCACTGGAGCAAACACGATTCTCTTATCGTATTCAACACCGATATCCTCAAGCCATTGCACACTTTCCAAGGCATGGTCTGTAAGTACTTTAACCAGATCGTACTGTCCATAGATCGTGTTTCCATTCAGGTCCGTTCGTTTGCCCCCGAAATACGTTTGCATTCTGTGAAGCAGCGGGGAATCAAATAAATAAGCCTTTTCTGTGCCGAACTGTTCCTGATACGCAGTAAACTCTTCTTTGAGTGCATGAAAATCATCGATATATTCCGGATGGATCAAGCTCTCATCGGTACTTAATAAATTCTCAATCGTCTGTCTTTCCCCTGGATTCTCAGTGAACTGTTGTTGCCATACAGGATCTGCAGCATTAACAGGACCACCTGAGCGGATCGTGTTTCCCCCAACAGCAGGATATTTCTCAAGCACAATCGCACTTGCTCCATACTGTAAAGCTGTAGCAGCCGCACTGAGTCCAGCGCCGCCGCCTCCTACAACGACTACATCACAAATATATTCCTCATCATTCTTCATCTGACTGCTGGCAGGTTTTGGACGTCTTTTCAGAATATCCGGGTTAACTCCGGCAAGTTTAACCGCTTTGGATACACCGTTAATCACAGCGTTACTCGTTTCAGAAGCACCGGAGAGAGCATCCACATTCAGCGTCTGTCCCTCGATAATTTTATTCGGGATTCTTACAAAAACAACATCCGCGATACCTTCGGTTTCTCCCGTGGAATCAATATCGATGCTTTCGATCCGATTTTCACTAAAGGATACCTTCATCGGCAGATTGCCACTATGACCTATGGCATTGACCTCATACACACCGGGATGATAAGTGAATTCTTCTTCTTCGTTCAACTGATTTGAAATTTTGGCAAACCGAAGGAACCGCAAGAAACATGTTTCCAGGAAATCGATCGTTCCTTCATTGTTCAGGTTACCTGATTCGTCAAATGCTTTATGTGCACTTCCAAGTAAAAACTCATATCCTGGCATCACATTAGCTTCAACACCTGGTGCATCCAGGATCTGACGAAGATGTAGCTGTGCACGCGAAGAGCCTTGTGTTCCCTGTGACGCACCAATGATCATCACGGGCTTGCCAGCCAGCGGATGTATTTCAAAGCTCAACCATTCCAGCAGGCTTTTAAGGGATGAAGGGATGGAATGGTTATATTCTGGAGTCGCAATAATAACACCATCACTTGCCATAATTTTTTCATTAAACGATTGTATAATGGCACTGTTTGTTTGGTTATCAGACTGATTAAACATCGGAACATCTGTAATATCGAGGATCTCAATGGCTGCTCTGGACTCAAAATGCTTTTGCATGAATTGAAGCAGCTTGCGATTATACGATTTCTTTGCATTTGTGCCAACGATCGCTATGATTTTCATTGTAGTTAGCCCCCTACTCTTGCCAGGAAAATTTTTTCGTTTTTTTCTTCAACGTTCGTTTTGACAGCAGTTCCGTAGTGATCTCCGTAAACAAAACAAACTCATTGAAGATTTCGTCAAGCTCCGCTACTTTGTCAGCGTCAATGAGATTACCACTGCTATCAAATGCACTCTGTGATTTTCCCAAAAGAAACTCGCTGCTAGGCATCATTCTCGCACCAAGCTCAGGCGAATCCAGGATTTGTCTAAGGTGCGCTTGTGCCCTGGAAGAACCGAGTGCACCATGTGAAGCACCCACAATCAGAACCGGCTTGTCTTTCAAGGTTTGAGTGGTATAACTGATCCATTCCAGCGCACTTTTCAGAACGGCAGGAATCGCATGGTCATACTCAGGAGTAGCGATAATGACACCTTTCGCTTTAGAGATTTGATCTAATAAGTCTTGTACCTTCACAGGAATATCAACTTCAGCATCCTCTAATTCATCTTTTTCAATAAAAGCAGGCAAATCCTTAATTTCAAACAAGTCAATCTGGGCTTCACTAGCAAAATGCTTTTGCATAAATTGAAGTAACGTCCGGTTGGTTGACACATCCGAATTTGTGCCTACGATAGCTAAATAGTTCATCATAATCCCCTCTCTGTCATTCGAGATGATGTTCGTAAATGTCAGAATCGTTCTTTCGGCATAACTCTAACATTCAAAGCTCAAATGATCTAATAGTTATTCATTGCAGTTTGATAACTAATTTGTTATAATCACCTCAAATTCAAAGTTTGTTACTTATTTCACAAAGGGTGAGGGACATGTCTAAGTTAGAATCTCAAGATATCTTGTGTTACATTGACAGCCTATTAAAATACAGCAACTATAGCAGGGCTGCCCAATCCCTTTACATATCTCAGCCCTACCTCACTAAGGTTATCAAGAAAATCGAAAGTGAGTTGGGCTGTGAGCTAATCACTCGCAACAAACTTCCGTACCGATTAACGGAGCAGGGAAAAATATATTATCAATACCTAACGTCACTCGAACATAGCTACGCCAAGCTTATGAGGGAAATATCATATGTATCGGATCTCGACAATAAAGTGTTACGGATCGGCATTCTTCCGAGCCTCGGTGCGTACTTAACGCCTCTTTTTTTACCAGCTTTTCTGGAGCTTCATCCTGCTTATAAAATTAATCTTGTCGAGGATTTACCTGAAAAAAATGAGAAACGTCTCCAAAATAATGAGTTGGACTTTTGGATCGGGCAAAATTCAAGCAGTATCTCCCCTAACTTGAACTCGTTTAACTGGGGCAGGCACAGTTACCAGGCTATCATTCCGCGTTGCTGTGAATTATATCAAGAGAATGTTGCAATTATCCCGGAGGGCACGTTTGAGATTAGCACCATTTTGAATCAACAGCTTATTCTAACGTCCAAGGGTTCGGCAATCCGAAAACAGATTGATCAATTGCTCAGTGTTTACAAGATACAGCCTAATATCGTGATGGAGAGCAAAGAAATTTACACGGTACTGAAGCTGGCAAAGCATAATTTAGGTCTGACCTTTGTGCCTGAAAGTATTCATATCAAGGAGTGCCCTTCGGAATACAACATCTATCCAATCCCTATAGAGAAGATGAGTCTGGATTATTTTATAGCCCATCATGGAGAAAAAAAGCTGAATAGCGTGGATCATGACCTCATCCATACTTTTCTCAATCACGGACAACAATGTGCAATATAGGAGGCTATCATGAAACCTTTTACGAGAACGATACCGCTGATGGGAACGAACATATCCCTCTATATCGAGGGGACAGATGCTGAAGAGCTTGCCGAGGAAGCAGTGAATATGCTCATCCGTTATGAACAAGTGTTTAGTGCCAACAGTGAGCAATCGCAGCTTGCCATGTTAAAAAAAGAAGCCGCATCACATCCGCTTAGAGTAGACAAGGAACTGTATGATCTTATTAAGATAGGCAAAGAACACAGCCTGAATAAGGATTCTTTTCTGAATATTGCGATAGGGCCTTTGATCAAATTGTGGAGAATTGGTTTCCACGAGGCACATGTGCCGGAGGATACAGAGATTAAAGCGGTGCTGGAACTCTTGAATCCGGAGCATATACAGCTTGACGATGAGCAGCAAACGGTTCATTTATTCAAAAAGGGCATGGAAATTGACCTTGGAGCGATTGCTAAAGGTTATTTTGCCGATCAAGTTATGTCATTTTTCAAAAAAAACGGAGCTGCATCAGCTATGGTCGATATGGGCGGCAATGTTTTGGTTCATGGCGATTCTCCCACCGGGTCCAGTCACTGGAAGGTTGGAATCCAAAATCCCTTTTTACCTAGAGGAAATGCAGCAGCACTCGTTAGTATACGCGAGCAATCCGTTGTTACATCAGGAATATACGAGAGAGTTTTAGAAAAGGAAGGGAGTCAGTACCATCATATATTTAACAGCAGAACAGGTTATCCCATCGAAAGTAATATCGCTTCTTTAACAATTATTGCGGATCGATCGCTCGACTGCGATATATATACGACAGAATTATTTGGGTTAGATGCGGTCTCGATTATTCATCAAGTAAATCAAATGAAACATATCGAAGCTACCGTAATTACGACGGATGGAAATCTGGCCTATACAGATAATCTTAGAGGGAGAATTGAGCCCGTATTAAGGTAAAATGAACAGACCTATGACATAGTTGATATCATTTTTCATCCCACTCACTGATTAAACAAATAATAAAGTGGACGGAAAAAGTTTTTCCGCCCAACTTTATTATCAGAGTGAATCAATAGCAACTGCCCTTTACTTCACGTGTCTACATCAAACCCAACACATTATAGATCATCACTGCTGCTTCTGCACGGCTGGCATTCTTCTTCGGTGCAAACTCATCATTACCTACACCGTTTATTATACCTGCTCTCTGTATTGCCTCTACCGCTTGCTTTGCATAACTTGCGATGTTTGCTACATCCTTGAAGGCTGTAGCTTCACCACTTGCTAACGCCAGTTGCTTTATTTGGATCGCCTTGTATACCATAACCGCCATATCTTCTCGTGTAATGTTCTCATGAACTCCGAATCGTCCATCTGGTTTCCCGTTCACAATCCCCAGCTTCTGCGCGGTTGCGATATTTCCATGGTACCATTCTCCTTGCTTCACATCATTAAAACTTGTCGTTGCGCTCTCATCCGATAGCTCAAACAACTTCATCAGCATGGTGATGAATTCTGCTCTTGTCACTTGACCATTCGGATTAAACTCGCCGTCGCCTACACCCTTCACAATACCTCTTGCTCCCAATGCTGAGATTGCATCCTTCGCCCAGTCTTGGATCACATCCTTAAAGCTCGTTGCAACATACGCTACCGTATACTTGCTCAGATACGTTGGCTTGAACTCTACTTTTCCTGTCGCTGCATTGTATTTACCATTCGTCACCACGCTTAGCTCACCGTTGTCCTTCACATCGTATACGATGACGTTGTTTGGATTTTCGGCAGCCTTTAATGTGTATGGCAATGCAATCACGAGATCATCTCTACCATCAAACGTTGTAAGCTTCTTACCATCCATCGTTAACACGATATCGTATACGACCTCACCGGTTAGCCCAGCTTGTGCGCCAGCTGGCAGTTGATTAGCTGTTATTTTCTTAAGCGACAATCCTAACGTTTTCCCTGCGTTTGTTCCTGTTCCAAGCATTTCGGTTGCCACGGTCACGACTGCTGAGCCTGTGTTGATCTCGATGCGATCTACCGTAGATGTTCCATTTGTTAAACGTGCATCTACTGCCAACTCAATAATTAGCGCGTTCAAGCTTTGATCACCATCAACTCGCACCTGCAGCTTACCGCCTGTCGTTTGATCAAGCGCACGCTTCATTGTATCCGCACTTAACTTCACTTCAGAAGTACCGCTCTCATTTACAACTGGTTTAATGTTTATTTGGCCGTTGTCCATGACCACTGGCTCACTTCCACCTGGAGCTGTTGGTACTGTAGGTGCAGGGATGTTACCGTCACCGCCACCATTTCCATTACCACTGCCTGGTGCTTGTGGTGTTCCATCAACCAATGGTGTTACCGTTACTGTAGCGCTGGATGAAAACCCACCATCTACTGTAGTGACTGTAATACTTGCTGTTCCTGCTGCCACCGCTGTTACTCGACCCGTCGCACTTACAGTGGCTACAGCTGGATTGCTAGAGCTCCATGTTACTGCTTTTTTCGTTGCATTAGCTGGTAATACGGTAGCTGTCAATTGCCCTGATTTACCTTCTACGATGGACAACGTCGTTTGGTCCAGGCTAATTCCTCTAACGGGTACGTTCTTCCCACTAAGTGCATCATACTCACGTTGTGTAATGGGAATTACCGTTCCGTGACGCGGACTCGCGGGTAAATTGTAGTTAGAAGATAATGTCCAGACACCTGATGCAAGATTGGTTGTCTCGAATGGAATATAACCTCTTCCACCAAACTCATCTACGAATAAATACCATTTTTCATCTGTATTTGATTTGAAGATCGTTGGACCCTCAACCCATTTGATGTTACCAACGCCTTGATTAATCATCTTGAAGGTTGGATCTAAGATCGAGTTACCCACCTCTTGGAAGACCATCTTGCCAAATGGAGCAGCAGCTCCGTTGTCCTGCTCATCCTTCGTAAAGCGATACACTTTTCCTTCATGTTCAATCATCGTTGTGTCAATGATGGAATATCCATAATCCAAATATACTTGCGGTTCCGTAAACGTATAGAAATCTCTTGTCTTGCTATACATCATTTTTTGATAAGCACTGCCTGTATGGGATGCATCATCAAACATTCTTGATGCCCAAAATACGATATATTCACCCGTTGTCTTGTCGTACATAATTTCTGGTGCCCATGTATTACCCGCTTCTTCCGGTGCAACCTCTACCATGCGTTGATCTGTCCAGTTGACTAGATCATTCGATTCCCAAATCATAATGGAACGACTGCCCCATGTCTGTGCTCTGCCCCAGTTACCATTGCCGTTAATTTTCAGATCGGTAGCGATCATGTAGAACTTGTCACCTTCAGGCGAACGAATAATGAACGGATCACGTACCCCTTTCTCCCCTAAGGTAGAGGTCAATACAGGTTTACCGTCATTCAATTCTCGCCAGTTCAATGGATCATTGCCGTTACTTAGTGCAAAGTAAACTTGCTCGCCTGTTGCAGTACCTTCTCCAGTGAAATATGTGAAAAAGTATCCCGCATATTTTTCATCAGCAGGCAGTTCCTTCACCTTTGCAATGAATTCCTTCGTAGTGGATGCTGAATTCAACTTAATCGTAGCTGTAAGCTTCACATCTACATCTCCACTGCCGTGCGCCGGACGTTTTACTTCTCCAGTAACTGAAACGACGTTTGGTTGAGCAGAAGCCCAAGTAATTGTTGTTCCGTATAGTCCAGATGCTGGTAGTGTTATATGACCTCTTACATCATTAATGTTATGAACGACTAGTGTTGCTTTTGCTTCATCTACAGAAGTGACATCGTTTGGCAATGCCTTAACCGTCAACTGAAAAGTTTTGTTAACTGTCTCTGTACCATCTGTAAATACTGCTGTTAACGTTACAACTTGATCACCTTTTGCGTTAGCTGGTCTGGTTACGGCACCTGTAGTTGAGATGACATTCCCCTTATCTGAAGTCCAGCTTATTGTTGTGCCATAAGCACCCGATGTTGGCAATGTGACATTGCTTATAATCGCATCTTTTGATGTATTAGAAGCAAGAAGATCATTAATCGTTAATTTCTCTGTCGCAGCTGATACAAGCATGCCCTCCATCAAAGCAATCTTCTGATCTGCATGAGCCTTAAGTGATGTAATATCTGCCGCAGTCATAGCACCATCATAGATTTGGAAGTCTGCAATCATACCGCCGAAGTATGGATCAGCTGTATAGAATGACTTACCGATGTACCCACTACTACCTAAGGTATTTTTTATTTGTTCTAGTGTCATTCCATTCGTTGAGCCTGATGCAACAGCAACACCATCAATATAAAGCGTTAGTGTACCATCCGTGCCTGAAACAACAGTCGTAACTACTTTCCATTCATTATTCTTTAAGCCTGTGGTAGAAGTTGAAGACTCATTATTCCAAGCATTCGTCGCGATACCAAGGCGAGCTAGACCGTTAGCGTTATAACGTGGTGTGAAGTACGTATAGTGCGTATTATTGTTTGGTCTTCCTAATGCATATAACCACTCGGCAGCGTTTTTACCGCTCCAGTTCACAATGGATGAAACGGTCATATCCGTTAATCCATCAAGTACTCCTTGTGGCAGTTCTACATAAGAGTTAGTTGTGCCACCAGTAAAGCTTAGTACACCAGCATCTTGTGTACGAATCCATTCTGCTTTAGACGGATTCATCCATTTTCCGTTGAAGTTTCCTGTTTGGTCAATAACCGTCGCACCATCGATATCATTCATATCGTAGTGAAGAATGAGCTCTGCCCCAGATGGCTGCTCTACTGGAGGAGTAACGTCTTCATCAGCTAATGTTGCAATCTCTTCAACGGATAATGCACGATTATAAATACGGAAATCATCAAATTTACCATCAAATAAACTATGAGAGCTGTTTCTCGATTTACCAATATAATTCATCGTTGTTTCCAGTAACATTCTCGGCTCAACGTTAAATGTCGAGCTACGTTTAACCTCTTGACCATTCACATACAATACGGCATCAAATTCATCCATTGTAATTGCAACATGCTGCCAAGTCTTTGTTGGTAATAGCCCGGAATTTCTCACCGCATATTTATATTCTGATCCCAGTCGCGTGCTGTCACTGCTAAATTTCTCTGTAAAAGGTGTTACGACAGCAAACTCCAGACTACCTGTATCCCCTTGTGTGCTCAAGTACATGGTGTTGCGGTTAACCTGTCTGCCTGTTTCGGAAGCAAAATCAAATATTCTTTGATTTGCTTGATTTCTGTCCATTTGAACCCATGTAGAGAACGTAGCCTTCTCAAGATTCAAGGATTGAATCAAGTTATCTGGTAGCTTCACATATCCTGTTGATCCATTAAGTTCTAGTGCACCACCAGCTTTACCGATACGATCCTCTTCATTAATCGTTGCTCCACCTACGAGTGTTGCGTGATGACCATTACCAGAAATGTCATTCAACGTTGTACCATTCACTGTATTTGCATCGAATGAGTAATGTACAACCGGGTCTGTTGATGGTGCTGGACCTTTCCATGCATACTTCTCTTGCAAAGCATTATACTCTGCACGTGAGATTGGAATTACCGTTCCGTGTCGTGGTCCTGGCGGAAGTGCATATTGATCACTACTTAATACATTGTTCATATATTGCGTGCTACTATCCAGATCTGTTGTATATCGCACATGATATGGCCATGAATCAAGGAACAGATACCATTTGTCTTTATTATTATCCTTAAAAATCGTTTGCCCTTCGTTGTTTCCATTATTTCCGATCAAGCCAAGTTTATTATCACGTGTACCCGGAACAGCGTTGTATTGAAGGCCGTTTGCTGCAATATTGTCCTTGTCATAGTAAAAAGTTGATGCTTTCTCCACATACACTTTGGTATTCACTTCTGATTTGGTGAATCGGTACAACATCTGATTATGCTCAATAAACGTTGTATCAATGGTCGGAAGTGACTCATCAATCATGACCTTTGGCTCAGAGAAGTTGTAGAAGTCTCTTGTTGTTGCGTAGTACATCACATTGTACTGACCTTCCGGTCTTCCGTTATAGTCACCATATGTCTCTGTGTTTTTCATCGATGATGCCCAGAATACGATATACTCTCCAGTTACTGGATCATAGATTGCTTCTGGTGCCCATGTATTTCCTCCAGTCTTAGGAGCAACCTCGATCATACGCTGCTCGCTCCAATGAACGAGATCCTCCGACTCCCAAATCATCATGTAATGACTACCCGTAATTTGAGCTTGGTCGAAATTTGTACTTTCACCCATTTTCAAATCGGTTGCCAGCATATAGAATTTATCACCTTCTGGTGACCGAATAACGAATGGATCACGAAGTCCTTTTTCACCCATATCGGATTGAAGGATCGACTTACCATTATTCAGCGCTTTCCAGAACAATGGATCTTCAGCTGTAGCGAAGGAAATCTCTTCACCACCCTCATATTCACCTGTAAAGTACGCAAAGAAGTAAGCATCAAGCTGAACTGGCGCAATTGCTTGTTTAATCGTAACGTTAAACGTAAGCTGTTTAGAAGCTGCACCATTCGTAATTGTAGCTATTAGCGTAACGGGCGTATCCGCAGCTTGACGGCTTACCCAGCCTAGCTGTGTAACGTTACCAGCCGCTTCAGCCGTTCCTTTAACAACTGCCGGTCTGCTAGATACCCATGTAATTGTGGAGCCTTGTTCACCTGTAGTGACAAGACGTAAGTTACCTTTAACGTTGTCCGCATTGTAGATCTCTATTTGTTCAGCGTCCAGATCAACCTTCTGCTGATCATCGAATTGCTTTAAGATCGTAACAGGGAATATAGCTGTAGTCGATACGCCTTGATACGTTAAAGTGGCCGTAAGCTTTGCTTGAACATTACCTTCCTGAACAGCTGGACGTTGTACAGTGCCACTGTTAGAAATGACATCAGGATGACTAGAACTCCAAGTAATGCTCACGCCGTTTTTACCGCTTGTCGGTAATGTAACGTTTCTTGTTATCATATCAGCGCTCTTATCGCCTTCACCTAAGTAACGACTGATGTCAAGTTGATTCGCTGCATCATCAACAGTGAGCTGACGTATTTTTGAGATGTGAGTTGCTCCCTCTTGTTGATATAACTCGCCTACTTCTTGCTCCGTCAACGCGCGATCATATACTCGAAAATCAGCTACGCTACCTTGAAGATACGGATCGTTTGAGAAGATTGACTTACCGATAAAACCAGAGAACGGAGCATCCGAGTTAATAATTTCTGACAGCTTTAGTCCCTTCGCATTACCTGAAGCAACCTTAACTCCATCCACGAATAACGTTATCCTATTGCTAGCTTCGGACAAGGACACCGTTACATGCTTCCACTGCCCACCGATCAGGTTTGAGTTTGCGCTACCTGTAACTAATGCTTCGTTTGGCCAGCCATTTTTGGAGATACCTGTAGCAATCATATTACCTGATCCACTACCGTGACGTGGTGTTACGAAGAAATATTTGTTCGTTTCTGGTGTTAATACCGTACCCAAACCGAAGATCCAGCGATTCGTACCATCATTCGTCCAGTTCACGATTGAAGATACTGTAATCTCATTCAGACCGTGTAGTAGATCTAGTCCATTTGAGCCCTTAGGAATCTCAACATGCCCACTATTAGATGTAGAGCTTCCACCATTGAAGGAAACAAAGCCAACCTCACTGTTTGAAATGAATTGTCCATTGTTTGGATTTCTAAATATTCCGTCAAATGTAACTGCCTTATTGGCAACATCCTTCAGTACGAGTTGACCGTCTACTTCTTCGGTCGTTTTCATGTTGTAATGAAGAATAAGATCATCTTTTAGCATCTTTTCTTGAACGGTAATCTGCTCAATAGAGTCACCCTTAGGTAGTAAGGTAACAATGAACTCCTTCGTTGCTTGGCTTCCACCCAAAGAAATGGTTGCAGTTAGCGTCACTTGTTGCTCCATCTCTCGTAAAAAAACTTCCCCGGTTGGACTTATCGCACTTTCATCACTGGAAGTCCATGATATCAATGCACCATACTTATCTGTAGAAGGAAGTTCAAGAGATTCAGTAACTGCCGATATATCACCTAACGTTAGCTCTATTTTGCTTTGTTGTATTTGCTTTTCATTCAATGATTGTTCATATACTACAGCGATATCCTCACTATTGAGTGCTTCTCCATAAATTCTTAAATCTTGAAAGCTGCCCGCAAAAGTAGGATCCCCCAAATAATTGGAGCGACCGATGTAAGCTTGCAAATCCGTACCAAAACTTGCTGTTGTTTTCTCTTTGGCGGTCGTGCCTATACTTACACCGTTAATGTAACCTGTAATAGAGCGTTCTGTAATAACCGTTGTATAGTGAACCCATTGACCTTTGTACTGTGACGTAGAAGTGCCTGATACCCCTACCTCAGTCGTCCAAGGCTGGTCAACATTATTGCTATTCGTAAATACTGACTTAAAATCACCACTTGGATTCGATGGATTCAACATCCAGTAATTTGTTGGCAAGTTATTGCCAGCTGCTGTCGTACCGTAGAATAATGCAGAGTAGTTCCCACTCCCCGTGTTACTCTTGATCCATACAGAAATCGTTGTATTTTCTTGATGATCAAACAAGCCCGTAGGAAGCTGCACGTAATTCGTATTACTATCTGTTCCCCCAGGTAGAGTGAGACCATCGGTGTACGTAATATTTCCTACGGCCGTTCCATGCTTTTCATTACCTGATATATCCTGTACATCCTCAAGCAATGGATAATGTGCCAACATCGTTGGTGTTATTGTGTCCGCTGAAGCTTGATTGTTAAATGGCAGGACAAGACTAAAACAGCTACTAAAGGTCAAAAGAAAAGCTAACATTATGATTGAAATTCGCTTCCGCATAGCATTCTCCCCTTCGGTTAATATTCAGAAGCATACAACCCCTTCTCACCTTTAAAACTAGACCACCTCGCTCAAGGAAATAGAGAAGCGCCTTAAAAAGAATGCGCTTACATTTCTTCTCATATTACGTATTCAAGACTTTCAATTCAATGTACTATCTTGTCAATAACGTGCACTTTTTTATTGCAATTTGAATTAATGCAGACTGCAACGCTATCCCTATACTTCGAAGTAATCGTTTTCATTTGTAAATATACGCTAGGTTTAAATTAAAGGATTGAACCCCTGACGAACATAATATATATAGTTGGGCGCTTGTAAAACGCTTCCAAATATGGTGCAGGTGAAACCATGAGCGCACCGACCAAAAAATAAGGAGGATTTTCATTTATGCCAAAACGATTTAGTAGAATGCTCGCGTTCCTCTGTTGCTTCATAATGGCAGCGTCGCTAATGCCTACGAGCTATGCTGCCGACAATGAAGACATCGAGATCGCAGCAGTAACGAATGAATCACCGACTGCCATTTTTGGCACTCCCGAACTCGGGTCAAACGACCCACTCTGGAGCCAAACCATGGAACATCACATCAACAAAAGCACTGTGCCCAGCGACCCAAGGCCCCATGCCACGGGCACAGCCAGAATCCTCTGGGATCATGACTACATATATGCCCGCGTAGTTGTGAATGACAGTAATCTATATCAGGGAGCTGGCGCAGATCACCGGTATGACAGTCTAGAGTTTTATGTCGGCACCGGAACCAGCGGCTCTAACCAATGGCGCGTCAGCTCGACGGGTGTGTTTTCAGGGCAGGCCGCTCCAGGCAGAGCTGCATGGACCCAGATCACGGAAACAGGATATATCGTGGAGATGAGAATACCCAAAAGAAATTTGATCTTACAGGAGGGAATGCTTACCTTTGAGGTCTATATCAATAACTCGACAGAACAAGGCGCTGATCGCTATGAAGTCGTTTCCTCTTTTGGAATTCCCGACGCGGCTTATACCAGCTCTGATTCATTTACAGACAGCCTGCAGCTCATTTCAGCCAATGAAGTCGACACCAGATTTTCAATCACCGCCACTGCGGGACCGGGCGGCTCTATCATGTCCAACCCACCCGGCGATGTTCTCAGAGTTGATCGGGGCTCTAACAAAGACATTACGTTTACCCCTGATTACGGCAAAATTGTAGATACTGTAACAGTAGACGGCGAGACCGTGACTCTCTCTGCTGGCACGTATACCTTTTCGAATATTGAGGCTAACCATACCATTCATGTGACATTCAAAAATGATCCGGACGCGGGGATACTTCCCTTTATCGTGTGGAATGACAACTTCGCCAGTGGCGAGTACACAACGGCTGTTATCATTGATTTAGGCGAGGGGAAGTCGGCGTTAGGCTCCGCGCTTAATCCGGACTTGTTTGCCTTATCAGCTAGGAACACGACCCTGAACGGCGAAGCAGTGACCTTTGAAGGGACGCGCAAGATCACAAGGGTATACGCTAATGACGAGCCAAAGGTACGCGGCTATGTGGGGCAGGTTAGCAATTCACCAGATTATCAGGACGGACTGGCGAGCGGTCGTTACATCGTTGTTGAGTCCGAGTTTTATTCAGAGAGCGGCGGCAACACAACGCTGGATGGCAGCAGTAACTCGACAAAGCAGGTTTACACCATTGTCCAAAAAGGTGAAATCGTACTGACAGAGGGGAGTCCACTTCGCAACGTGGTTTTTGAACAGGAAAAAGTTGTGAATCCGATCCTTGACAAGTTTACAACATTCACGGACAATTCGGTCAATCGCTCGCTCTACCTTCACAAGGATGAAGACGGTAAAGTGATCAAAGGATTGCCGCTGTATGTTTATACTCACGGCATGTCACGCGGCGGCACAAATGCTGCGACAGACCAAAAAGCGGCCATGAAATCCGCCAACGGCTCGGTCGCTCTAATGAAAAAGATGGAGCAAAATCCCGATAAGTACGCCAGTCATGTACTGAATATTTCCTATAATGGCGTATCTGTTCCCTCAACAGAAAATGTTAAGAAGGTCATAGACGCCCTGATTGCCAGCGGTGAAGTAGATCCTAATCGTGTTTACGCGGCGGGCTTCTCCTGGGGCGGCCAGTATACAAACAACTTAGTTAACAGCTATCCTGGCTTCTTCGCTGCCGCTGCACCTATGGCCCCGGTAAGCGGATCACCGAACGCTAAGGACAATGACGCTCACAACAACCTGGCCTATTGGATGTTTTTAAATGCTCATAATGTTGGAGGCTACCAGACTAACCTCAATAACTTCATTAATAACAATATGCCGAAAATGATCAACGCAAGGGCTTCACGCTTTGAGAGTAATGAGGCTCTTACGTGGCCCTACAATCAATTTGATCAGCCGAATCTGAGGCCTAATCCTGCAAATACACCTGTTCTGGCTGATTATATAGCGCATGAAGTTGAAGCGGCGGTTCTTTATAACCAGATCACTATGGGAACTTGGAGTATAGCACCTACGGCGCAATCCTCTAACTTGCCGGCTTGGAACAATGACTACACAGATGTCTTTGATTGGATGTTCGCGCAGAGAAAACCGGTCGTACCTGATACGCCGAGCAACATCAAGGCGACAGCGGGTGACGGACAGGTCACATTGAGCTGGACTGCTCCTGCTGACGACGGTGGCAGTCCGATATTGGGCTACAAGGTATGGTATGGCAACGTAACGCCGGTCGTAATCGATGCGTCGGAGACCAAGTATACCTTCAAGAACCTGACAAACGGCCAAAATTACAGCTTCAAAATCGTTGCGGTGAACGCGAAGGGAGACGGCGCGGAGATCAGTGCACCGGCGATGCCGACGAAGACGACGACTCCTACCGTACCTGGTTCTGGTGGTACTACGGGCAACAACGGTAATACAAGCAACAGTGGTAATACACACAACACTAACAATACGAACACCGGGACAGACGCTGGAATGTCGAAATCGACCTACACATTGAATACACCGAAGGATAAACCCGCTATCACAGACAAAAATGGCAACACCACCCTGCCCGGCGGCGGCACGATTACGACCAAGGGAGGGACGGAGATCAAGGTGCCCGAAGGCACATCGATAGACTCAAACGGTAAGGTAACCATTCCGGCAGACAAGAGCGCCGAAGTGACACTACCCGCCAGCAACAGCACGGTGACCATTTCTGGCGGCTCGACGATCGCGAGCGACGGTACAATCACAGTAGTCGGCAAAGACGCGCATGTGAACCTGCCAAACGGCAACCAGGTGCTTATCCACGGCGGATCGAAGATACGGAGCGGCGGAACGGTTGTGGTAGGATCAAGCGGCGCAAGAGTTGGCTTAGACAACGGCATGTCGCTGAACATCCGTGAGGGTACGGAGCTGGCGTTTGATGACGCCATCCCACTGGGCTTCCTCGTGATATCGGGCAATCCTTTCAGGGATGTCAACATGGACGACTGGTTCTACAACGATATAAATTTCGCCTACACATACGATCTTTTCAACGGCACGACGTCCACAACGTTCTCACCGGGCAACGCAATGACGCGTGCAATGTTCGTGCAGGTACTGGCCAATCTTGAGAACGTAAACCTCTCCAGCTACACGAGTTCCCGCTTTAGCGACGTGACGGACGGACAATGGTACACCGCGGCAGCCGAGTGGGCGGCCGAAAAAGGCATAATCAACGGTACAAACGCAGACCTGTTTGACCCCAATTCACCGATGACGCGCGAGCAGATGCTGGTAATACTGTACAACTACATGAAGTACAAAGGCTATGAGATACCTGAAAGCCACTCTAAATCCTTCACGGACGAGAGTGAGATCAGCTCCTGGGCGTTGGAGGCCGTTCAGACACTGCGGGACATCGGCATTGTAGTAGGCAAGCCGGACAACTTTTTTGCTCCCAAAGCCACCGCCACCCGCGCCGAAGTAGCCACGATCTTTGTAAGATTCGTCGAATATTCGGCTAAGTGAAAGCGACCTGTCTCGGCTATGATAGGTACTCCACTAGAACATTGTGCGTCAATTACCTACATTCGTTATTAGCCACAGAGAAACAGAAACAAATTTTCCTGCTGTGACATCAGAAACATTTGATTCCAACAAAAAAAACGGCATCTCTGCCGTTTTTTTGTCACACTCTTATTGAGCCTAAGGAAATAGAACCCCCTGACCTCATCCCTGCCAGCAATGGAACGGCTGTCCGACGTGGTTCGATTAAAACCGTGGAAGCCTTGTCCTGACTAGGTTTTTTCCATTTCATTTCCGATCTATTCACACTAACGGAGTATGACATACTGCAATCCATTAAGTTAGTGAATCCAACAACGACTTCACCTGCGGATCAAGTCTCAGTGCGTTCAAAATGATCTGGAGCGCTTCTGCACGAGTCGCCATGCCTTTAGGATCGAAGCGATCCTTTTCTTTGCCGTTGACGATGCCCGCTTGCGCTGTTGTTCTAATTTCACTTGCTACGTAGGACTGATTCAGATCAGTGAAATAGCCTTTGGATGTGTCTTTCGCCACGTTATTCAGGTTAATGATACGAGACAACATGATAATCATTTCTTCACGTGTAATCGTCTGCTCTGGCATGAATGTACCATCCTCATAGCCTGTGATTACCCCTAACGCGGCAAGACTTACGATCGTATCTTTCGCCCAGTGTTTGTCGAGGTCTTTGAACGCCACATTACCGCTGATATCAGTTTGGATGTTGAATGCGCGACTCAGCATCGTAGTGAATTCTGCGCGTGTAATCGTTGCATTAGGTCTAAATGTGCCATCCTCATAGCCTTGAATCAACTGCAATTTCAAAAAAGTATCGATCGTTGGTTTTGCCCAGTGCCCATGAGTATCCGCAAAATCCGCCATCGTATTCTCTTTCTCTGCTGCTGCAGCTAGGGCATCAAGTTTTTCGACCAGGCTAGCGCTATTCAAAATGTTGCTGTTAAATACATCTACCGTCGTCGGTTTAGGCTGAGGTTCAGGCTTCGGTTCAGGCTGCGATGATGAGTCCTTAGGGGGTAAAGGTGGTACCCATGTGCCTCCACCGCCAGGAGTTGCCTTCGCTGCAAATGCATACGATAGGGTCACCGTCGTGCCTGTGTTATTCGTCACTGTAGCCGTGTTGCCATTGATCGTTGCCGTCGTTAGCGTGGTGGCAAATGTATATCCACTCTCCGCCGTCAATGTTACGGAAGCCGTGTAGGACGTATTTCCGCCGAATGTCGTCGCAGCTGGACTCCATGCTACAGTTCCAGCCGTAAATTTCGCCGTTCCTACATTTGCTGTCGTACTCGGTGTAGCTCCAGTCACAGGTGCAGTGACCGTAATCGCTGCGCTGTTAATCTCCGCTGCTGTTGCTGCAAATGCATACGATAGGGTCACCGTCGTGCCTGTGTTATTCGTCACTGTAGCCGTGTTGCCATTGATCGTTGCCGTCGTTAGCGTGGTGGCAAATGTATATCCACTTTCCGCCGTCAATGTTACGGAAGCCGTGTAGGACGTATTTCCGCCGAATGTCGTCGCAGCTGGACTCCACGCTACAGTTTCCGACGTAAAGTTCGCTGTGCCGACATCTGCTGCCAGGCTTGGCATAGCTCCTGTCACAGGGGCTGTCACCGTAATCGTTGCGCTGTTAATTAATTCGACTGAACGTAATTTGACGTATGCAAATCCTACGAATGTGCTAGTATCTCCGTCGAAACTGCCGCGCCCCGTTATCGCACTAGGCGCGCTATTTTCAGTATTCGTCCAATATTCGTAAGTTCCACTCACAATGATCGTCCCGCCGATACCTGCGCCACCCTGACTACCAGTGGCAGTTATAACACCGCCATTTATCGTAATCGCATAACTACTTTTGATACCCGCGCCACCACTCTGACCACCAGTGGCAGTTATAACGCCGCCATTTATCGTAATCGCATAACTACTTCCGATACCCGCGCTATACATACGACCAGTGGCAGTTATAACGCCGCCATTTATCGTAATCGTCTCACTACTACCTCCGATACCCGCGCCACCACTCTGACTACCAGTGGCAGTTATAACGCCGCTATTTATCGTAATCGTCCCATTACTACCTCCGATACCCGCACTATACAGACCACCAGTGGCTGTTATAACGCCGCCATTTATCGTAATCGTCTCACTACTACCTCCTCCGATACCCGCGCCACCACTCTGACCACCAGTGGCTGTTATAACGCCGCCATTTATCGTAATCGTCTCACTACTACCTCCGATACCCGCACTATACAGACCACCAGTGGCTGTTATAACGCCGCCATTTATCGTAATCGTCCCACTACTACCTCCGATACCCGCGCTATACAGATTACCATTAGCCTCCAGCTTGCCCATGCTTGCTCCAGTAGATTGTGCAAAAATCTTCAAGCTGCCAACAGAAACATAAATTCCGGCATCGTAGTCAGTCCCGGACACCGTTACATCGCTGTTATCTTCAAGGATAATATGGGCACCGCCCCCTACCATAATCGGGCTAGACTTAGTCCATGAACCACGGAACAAATACCAGCCGCTTGAAAGGGTAGAATAATCCTCAAAATTGTTGCTGTCGATGATCGTTACATCAGCTTGCGTTTGTTCTACGCCGTTCTCGTCTAAATACGTTACCCCTGTACTCGCCGATACGGTCGATGCTGCCGACGGAAGCATTGATACGATCAACGTTACAATTAATAATATCCGAACGAACAACTTCCATGCTGCTATCTGGCTTATTGAACTAAATCGCCATGCTTGGGTATTGGGTCTTGTATCTCTCATCTCTAACACCCTCCATTAATAAAAAACTAGTAACGATTAAACGAGCACAATAAATTCTAGTAAACTGTAAATATTCGAATCTATATCTTTAACCGCCACCTCCGACTTGTCAGTAATCCCAACGAAGACTCATAAATGCTGCAATTTTGATCGCGTCATACGGCTTTAAATGAGTCCTCTCTATAACCCTTAATAAGCCTTTTTCCGATCCAATTCGTCTGTTGTAGGATAAAATTACGTCAACATTCATCATTATATTTTATCAAAAAAGCTATCTCATAGATGAAATGTAAAGAAAACTTTAAACTTCACGATTCAAGGGAGGAGAGGTCATCGCCTAGGTGCATGGTTACGAATCTTCCTGATTTAATTTTGGAAAAAGAAAAGAGTCGAATGCTCATCAATTTCATTCGACTCTTGCGAGAACAACCTATCATGTGTAGGTTCAGTAATATAATATTGAATGGAAATTTATTAATTAAGACTTCGTTCCCAAGTTCAAAAAATTCTGCTCGAAGAGTACAATTTCTGATTAATAAAGCAACAAAAAAAACCCTTGCTATACAAGGGTTTCAACGATTTTAAGGTATGGAGCCTAGGGGGATCGAACCCCTGACCTCATCGCTGCCAGCGATGCGCTCTCCCAGCTGAGCTAAGGCCCCAGGATATGAAATAGATAACTTGTCCAGCGCTGCTACGTTCCACAGGCGACTCCTATATCATATAAAATCCAGCTTTCGCTGTCAATCACTTTTTAAGATCCAAAGTGATTGGAGAAGAACAACCGATTTCTCTGGTACACACGGACTGGAACTCCAGACTGCTCTTCTCCCTTTCCCCACTTCACTAATCCTCCAGATCGTCTTTGGACAACAGGGATTTCAGTTCTTTCATGAACATATTGATGTCTTTGAATTGGCGGTACACGGACGCAAAGCGTACATAAGCCACTTCATCCACGGGAAACAGCTGCTCCATTAACAGCTCACCAATCTGGCGACTCTCAACTTCAGCATCGGCTGTATTACGCAGAGATTTCTCCACTTCAGATACCATCATCTCCAGGGTCTCTACGGAGACTGGACGTTTCTCACAGGCACGAATAAGCCCACGGAGAATCTTGTCCCGGCTGAACTCTTCCCGGCTGCCATCTTTCTTTATGACAATCAGTGGAGTCTCCTCAATCATCTCAAACGTTGTGAATCTTCGGGCACACTGCTCACACTCACGGCGACGACGAATGGATTTTGCTTCGTTGGCCGGACGCGAATCAAGTACTTTGGTACCCATATAACCGCAATAAGGACACTTCAAATCAGATCACTTCCCACGTTTTACTTTTTACCACATATTCCCTGTACTGATTTTGTAATGAAAAACGCATTGCCGACACATAATACTTTTACCAACCCGCGAGGAGGTGAACAGCAATGGCACAAAGCAATGGTAACTCCAACAACTTGGTGGTAACTAAAGCTTCCGCAGCACTCGAGCAAATGAAATATGAAGTTGCTCAAGAACTCGGAATCAGCATCCCACAAGACGGATACCAAGGTAACATGACTTCTTACGAGAACGGTTCGATCGGTGGATACATCACGAAGCGTCTGGTAACAATTGCAGAACAGCAATTGGCAGGTCAATACCAATAATATCTGCATCGTAATACGCTACACAGAGGAGCATGGAGCGGCCGGTGAACAACCGGCCTGCTCTGTGCTTCTACTTATATACTTAGAACGTATTATAGATCTTTACATACTGATTATAATAGTAAATGACTCTTTGTACATAGTGACGCGTCTCACCAAACGGAATATCTTTCACTGTATCGAACGAGCCATCCCATACACCATCTCTAAGCCAACTGTTCACTTTGCCTGGGCCCGCATTATAGGCAGCGATCATAACCGCTTCATTGCCACCGAATTGATCGGACAGATTCCTCAGATACCAAGTACCTAACTGAATATTTCGTTCAGGCTCGTGCTTCAATTCCTCTAGCGAAGTGTCGGGAATTTTGGCTTGTTCCAGTATCCAGTTGGCCGTGTCTGGCATCAGTTGCATGAGACCAATGGCACCTCGTTTGGATTCCTTGCTTGTCTTGAAATTGGTCTCCACCTTGATAATGGAAGCAATCAGAAACGGATCAACCTCATAACTCTGAGATTGGGCACGGATCTCTTCCTTATAATGTATTGGATAGAACCATGCCATCCAGTTTGTATTCAGAAATAACACCAGTACAAAGGACACAAACATCAACAGCAGTACACGTTTCTTGCGCAATACTCTCATAACAAACCCTTACGCTGTAGATATGAGTCAATTTGCTGCTCCGTCGCAGACCATAAGCCGCTGTTATCGATGACAATGTCTGCCAGCTGCTTTTTGCGCTCAATATCCATCTGTACATCCATTCGAGCCTCGGCCTGTGCTGCAGTCATTCCATCCCGACTCATCAAGCGATCTCGTTGCACCGATCTCGGGACATATACGACCATAACTTCCTCGAAACCGTCCTCCAGACCTGATTCGTAGAGCAATGGAATATCAGACACCACAAGTTTATCCGGATGTTGCAATGCGTATGCAGCAGCCCGTTCGCGCATCTCTCTTCGGATCGCCGGATGTGTAATGGCCTCCAATGCCTTCCGTTCCTCTGGTTGTTGAAAAACAATGCTTCCGAGCTTTTTCCGATCCAGTGTTCCATCTTCGTTCAGTATGGCTTGTCCAAACCGCTTAACAGCGGCGGCCAACACGGGATGCCCGGGCATCATAACTTCCCGGGCAATAACGTCTGCATCGATGAGCAACGCTCCCTTACTGGCGAGATAGGCGGAAACACTGCTTTTGCCTGTCGCGATCCCGCCGGTTAAGCCTATATTCATCGTTTCACCTCATAACAACTTCATTATCCCCATAATCATTAACAATAGCGCTGGCAATACAGACAGTCTTCGCATCCAGCGCAGAGCTGAGAATCGCAATCCCACCTTCATACCGAGTGACAGAAACGCCCCACTAAACAGTGCAATAATGAGTGCTGTCCATAGTGTAGGGAATCCCAGAAGTGCCGCTCCCAATCCTGCTCCAAACGCATCCAGAGACAGGGCAATACCAAGCCACATCGCTTCTTGAGCAGAGATACTCCCCGAGTTATCCATATCCGCCTTGGAGGGACTGCGAAGGATCTGAATAACAACGCCCAACTTGCGCAGTTCCAGTGTAAATACCATTCGTTCCAGTGATCCATTTGAAGCCGACTGCTCCAGATCCAGTGCAAGCACCTGATTTCTGCCCTTTGAATCCGACAGTCTCTCTTGTGCTTCTCCCACTCCAGTTACCGTTGCTTCTGCTGCCTCACCCATTCCAGTGTCTGTTTCCAGCTGTTCTTTGCCTTGCTTTCGAATGAGTTGCAACAGTGACCATGCACCAATACCTATCAATATGACGGCTCCCACAATCGAAGCGATATCCGGTGACACCACATGGGACAACAACACACCTACTTGCATCGACAAGGCAATAACCAATCCCGAACAGATCGAAATAACAGCGATAGATAACAGGGGAATCTTAGTCCTCCGTAACCCATATGTAATCCCGACTCCAAAACCATCTAAACTAAGCGCCAAAGCAAGCGCCAGCAATGAAATAAAATGATGCAGCACCCCGGACTCCTCCTCTGTGCGGTACTCGTGCCAACTGAAGATGCCAGTATGGGTATACGCCCGCTTATTTCTGCCATATCAGTATATGGAGGGAGGAATCCAAGGGTGCTATGATTTCATCATTTCGTTCATTCAGTTCATGTTACAGCAGCTGACAGTTCGGACAAAAATGCGTGCCACGGCCACCAACCACCGTTTTTTCAATTAACGTACCACAAGTTGTACAAGGTTCTGATTTGCGTCCATAGATTTTCAGTTGATGCTGGAACATTCCCATCTCACCCTGTCCATTCACATAGGACTTGATGGAAGATCCCCCTGCATTCACTGCATCTTGCAACGTAGCCACAATCGCTTCATGGAGCACCGTTAACTGAGCTTCGGTCAGTGTCTTGGCGATGGTCTCGGGATGGATACCTGCACGAAATAGAGCCTCGTCCACATAAATATTCCCGATACCAACCACATATGCCTGATTTAAAAGGACTGCTTTGATTTTGGTTGTGCGCTTGCCAACCACCTCACGGAATGCAGTTACCGTAAAGGCTGGATCAAGCGGCTCCAGTCCCAGCTTCAGCAAAGGTTTGGACACCAGTTCCTCACCTGCGTTGAACAGATGCATCGTACCGAACTGACGCACATCCTTATAACGCAATTCCGTACCATCATTAAAATGGAAGATCACATGTGTATGTTTCTCCACATCTTCATGCTGCTCGTACACACCGTACCTTCCTTCCATCCGCAGATGGGAGACAAGCACCAGCCCGTCCAGCAAAATACGCAAAAACTTGCCGCGGCGCTCCACCCCAATGACGGTATGTCCCGCGAGTTCCATTGCAAATGCATCTATGTCGTCCGGCCGCTGAATAATCCGCGGCAAGCTAACGGTAACATGATCAATCGTTTTGCCTACAATAAGTTGATTCAATGTTCTTCTGACTGTTTCGACTTCCGGTAATTCCGGCATGATGTTCTCACCTCCCCTATATTATAACGGAAGATGGCGCTCAGCGGGACCCTTTTCTTATATCACATACATGGAAAGGCCTATTGTAAAATACCGGAAAAACCGCGCAGCACTTGATTTATTTCGCTTCGTACCAGTTATCACCAAAGCTGACTTCGGCTTTCAGTGGAACCGACAGTTCCAATGCTTTTTCCATAACAGATGGTACTAACTCTTTCATCAGTTCCAATTCATCGGCAGGCACTTCGAATACAAGCTCATCGTGCACCTGAAGCAACATACGGCTCTTCAGCTGGCGTTCCCGCAGCGCTTCATCCATCTGTACCATGGCCAGCTTGATGATATCTGCCGCAGTTCCCTGAATCGGTGTATTCATCGCCGTACGCTCTGCGAAGGAACGCAGATTGAAGTTACTGGCATTAATCTCTGGCAGGTAGCGACGTCGCTCCAACAGCGTTTTGACGTAACCATCCTGACGAGCTTCCTTCACAATGTCATCCATATATCGGCGGACACCCTGGAATACTTCAAAATACTGATCAATAAACTGCGCGGCCTCTTTACGTGTAATATGCAGGTTCTGTGATAAGCCATAATCACTTATTCCATACACGATACCAAAGTTAACTGCCTTGGCGGAACGACGCATATCCCCATCCACATCCTCAGGCTTCACGCCAAATACATCCGAAGCGGTCTTTGTATGAATATCCATATCATTGACAAACGCTTCCTTCAAGCGCTCATCGTCCGAAATGTGGGCCAGTACACGAAGTTCAATCTGGGAATAGTCTGCTGCCAAAATGGACCATCCGGGCTCTGAAGGAACAAATACCTTCCGGATTTTGCGACCTTCCTCCATCCGAATCGGAATGTTCTGCAAGTTCGGGAATTGACTGCTAAGTCGTCCCGTTGCAGCAATGGTCTGACGATAATACGTATGCACCTTGCCATCCCGATCGGATATCTCTTTGAGCAATCCTTCCACATAAGTGGATTGCAGCTTGGCAAGCTGACGATATTGCAGAATATGCTTGACCACATCATTATAAGGAGCCAATTTCTCCAATACTTCAGCATCTGTGGAATAACCCGTTTTGGTTTTCTTCACCACTGGCAAGCCCAATCTATCAAATAAAATCTCACCCAATTGCTTCGGTGAATTCAGATTAAATTCCGTTCCTGACAGCTTGTAGATCTCAGCCATCAACCTGCTGATCTGTTCTTCAAACTCACTGCCCAAAGCCTGTAGATCGGCTGTATTGGCCTTAATGCCCTGTTTCTCCATGTCCGCCAATATGCGTGACAACGGCATCTCTAGTTCATGGAACAGCAAATTCATCTCATCCGTTTCCAGCACCTGCTCCTGAAGTGGAATAATGGCTGCGACTGCAGCAGCTTTGCGGCACAGGAAATCGCCCAAGATTTCTACTTCCGGCACCTTGTACTTGGCCCCTTTGCCCATAACCGTGTCATCCTCAACAAGCGATGGCAGACCATACTTGGTCGTGAGTCCACTAATCGTCTGGTTGGATTCCGTTGGATCAAGCAAATACGCCGCCAGCTGTACATCAAATGACGCACCAGCAAATTCAATGCCATGCGCATGCAGGGCCAGGTCCACACGATGAAGATCATACCCCCGCTTCGGCTGCTCTGTATTACCAAGCCATGCCCGCACTGGAGCCGCTGCCTCGGAATGAAGCAATTCGGGAGATATGAACGTATACGTTCCAGCGGAACCTAGAGCTAGTCCAATCAATTTCGCTTGGTGCGGGTTATCCCCATGTGTCTCCACGTGGAGGACATCAATGGAATCGAGGGAACTGAACAGCTCACTGATGTTGTCCTCTGTTGCAATGGAAGACTCCACCTCGGCAGCAGGGACCGCTTCCTGTTCAGAACCGATGCTGCCACTGAACGACAGGCGTTCGAGCAAGGATTTGAATTCCAGCTTGGCCAATGCAGGGCCGGCATGTTCTTCTTTTAATCCAGCGAATTGCATATCCTCCCACGTCTGCTCCAGCGGAACTTCCCGATGAATCGTCGCGAGTTGTTTGCTCATCCGGGCATCTTCGGCGTGAGCCTCGATCTTCTCTTTCATCTTACCCTTCAGCTCACTTGTGCCGTTAAGAACATCTTCTACGGATCCGAACTGGTGCAGCAGCTTCAATGCTGTTTTCTCTCCAACCCCGGGAATACCCGGAATATTATCGGACGCATCGCCCATCAGACCCTTGAGATCAATGATTTGCAGCGGAGTCAGACCATAACGCTCTTTAATCTGAGTAGGATCATACAGCTCAATATCGGTTACCCCTTTACGCGTCAACCCGATATGTACATGTTCGGAAGCAAGCTGCAGCATATCTTTGTCACCCGATACAACAAGCACCTGTCTGCCCGCTTCATCTGCGCGTTTGGTTAACGTTCCGATGATGTCATCCGCTTCGAATCCAGCCAGCTCAAACTGAGCGATGCCAAGTCCTTTCAGCAGTTCTTTGAGCAACGGGAATTGCTCTGACAACTCTGGTGGTGTTTTCTCCCGACCGCCCTTGTATTCCTGATACCCTTCGTGGCGGAACGTGATTTTGCCTGCATCAAATGCAACCATGACATGTGTAGGCTTATGCTCTTCAAGCAGTCTCAGCAGCATCGTGGTGAAGCCATACACCGCATTGGTATGCAAACCTTTCGAGTTGGTCAGAGGCGGCATTGCAAAAAACGCCCTGTAAATAATGCTATTTCCATCTATGAGAATAAACTTGTCCATTCCAGCACCTCGCGTATTATATGGTCAACCTCTTCAAATTACATCTACTCTCATGATACCATACCCACCTGTCACATCAAAAAGAATAGCCTCTTTTCACTTCATTTTATTCGCAAAAAAGAACCTTCTCCGCAGACAGCCTGTGACACAGCCTACCTGAGTGAAAGTCCTTTTCCATTCATATGATTTTATTACTTAATCAGCACTGATTTCCCAATTCTAAAACAATACTCTTCTATTGATTCAGATCCGGGCGTTTACCTGTCACCAGGTATACCGTGCTCTCACCAATGTTGGTTGCATGGTCGCCAATCCGTTCAATGTAACGTCCAACCATCATCAACAGCATAGCCTGAGAAGCCTGATTAGGGTGCTCAGTCATTAACGTGTAGAGATCACTGATCATGTGGCTGTACAGTTGATCGACCTGATCGTCCGTCTGAGCCATTTTGTAGGCCAGATCTGTGTTTTCTTTCAGGAAAGATTCGATGGATTCATCGATCATGGATTTCACGATTTCTGCCATTTGCGGGATATCCACCAGAGGTTTAATCAGCTTCTGTCCATCCATCCGGAGTGTCACCTTCGCCACATCGAGCGCAAGATCTCCCATACGCTCCAGATCACTGGAGATTTTGAATGCCACGATAATACGTCTGAGATCCTTCGCCACCGGCTGTTGTGTGATGATCAGTTTGGAGCCAAGTTCCATAATTTTGTCTTCAAGGGCATTCAGATTCGCATCATTCTTGATGATGACCTGAGCTTTCTCCGCGTTCATCGTTTGTAAACTCTCAATAGCACCATCCAATGCTGCTCCTACATGTTCACCCATTTGTTTGAGCAAGGTACGCAGCTCTTCAAGCTCCTGATCAAATTCTTTTCTGCGAATCATAGATTTCATGTCCTCCTTATCCATCATCTCCGGGTATGCCGGGATCATTCCAATTCAGCTCGCTTAACCGAACCTTCCAGATATATAATCCTCGGTCCGGGAATCTTGCGGTGTGGAGAATAACGTCTCCGTATCAGCTGCCTCCACCACTTCACCATTCAGGAAAAATACCGTGCGTCCAGATACCCGTGCCGCCTGGTGCATATTGTGGGTAACCATAACGATCGTGTACTTGTGATGCAATTCCTTCACCAGTTCCTCAATCTTCAATGTGGAGATCGGGTCGAGTGCAGACGTTGCTTCATCCATCAATAGAACGTCAGGCTGTACAGCCAGCGCCCGTGCAATACAGAGACGCTGTTGTTGTCCGCCGGACAAACTAAGTGCCGACTTTTTCAATACATCCTTCACTTCATCCCACAGTGCAGCATGGACAAGACTTTGTTCCACCAACTGGTCCAGTTCAGCCTTTTGGGTTACCCCGTGCAAGCGCGGCCCATAAGCGACGTTATCGTATATGGATTTTGGAAAAGGATTCGGTTGTTGAAACACCATGCCAACTCGTTTACGCAGTGTCTCCACTTCAATCTCATTACTGTAAATGTCAGAGCCATTCAGCATAACCTGTCCTTCCACACGAACACCCGGAATCATGTCATTCATCCGGTTTAACGTGCGAAGCAATGTCGATTTACCACAACCTGACGGCCCGATGAACGCAGTAACGGTTTTTTCCGGCAGATCCATCGATATATTTTTAAGCGCGTGATGCGTATCATAATATAAATTAAGATTTTCAATGTGAATGAGGTCCTTCATGGATGTTCACTTCTCCTTCGCTGCAGGGACACGAAAACTCCCTTTACGTTGAGACCGATGCTGATAATCTTTCATCGCTGCTCGGCCATCTTTAATATCCTACCCTTTCATTGTAAAAACAGTATCACTTTCATGTTAACGGAATGTAAAAAAGACATCCTTAACCTTCATGATCTGCTTGATGGATCAATCTGATTCCTGATGTCTGCCTTATTGACTACTTTATATTACTCACTATTCGAAACCATCTCATCCAGCTTCGTACGAATGTGCTCTGCCACTTCTCCAGCTTTCCCGCCTTCCATGGCGATCTCCTCTGCTATACGAGACAAATCTCTCACCGCACTGTTCAGTTGTCGGAAAGTTGCTCCCCCTGCGGTGACATGTACCGAACTGTCGTCAATCTCCGCTCCGCTTGCCTTAACCAGTTCAACAGTCTGAAGGGTCAATCCACCAATATTCTCTAGCAATGAAGACATGTTCCCCGCAACCTCACGGGTCTGTTTCGCGAGCGCTCGAATCTCGCCTGCAACAATCTGAAAACCTCGTCCATATTCACCGGCATGAGCTGCTTCTATGGAAGCATTCAGGGCAAGGAGACCACTCTGATCTGCCAGGGAGCGAATGGAATGTGCCATGCCTGAGCCTGTTTTGATCGAATTCAGCATGTGATCCGCATGTTGTCCTTGACTCTCCATATGCTGATGTACCCGGTTATAGGAAGCATCGACGTGCTTCAAACTCTCTTCGCCCCGCTTGGACAATGCCATGATCCCACGGGCCTCATGAACGGTCTGATTCGCTGCATTCACCAGCTTGGTGACCGCATTGTTGATTCTGGATATCTCCTGTCTGCTCTCGGTTACTGTACGTATGCGTTCTTCCGTAACAACCTGTTGCAGTCTGCGGGATAGCGACATTACGTCACGCATCGTCAGCACACCAAGCAGTCTGCCTTGGTCCGTAACCAGCAGACAATCGTAGAAATGCTGTTCATCCCGTCCAAGTGCGATATCAATAATTGTTGAGGCTTCCATATGAATATCTGCAATAACGGGAGATTTATTCACTACTTGTATGACCGGCTTTCGGTAGAATAGATCTGCGGCAAAACGGCCATTTAACATCCGATATAACGTCTCTCGCATTAACAATCCAGTGGGTTTCATCTGATCATCACACAATACGATACATGGGTGCTCCTGATCCTGATTCATCATCGTGGCAGCTTCTCCACAGGTCGTATGGACGCTTGCGACAGGTACCTGACGATAATAATCATGCAAATGGATTAAAGGTTTTTCAGCAACAACCGTTTCTTCACTCTGCTTCATTTCGGATGTTATTAATTCTTCACTATGTAAAACAACATGAGGCTGGTCAGGTTTCACTTCGAGCAACATGGGCATAAATGCGCAATCTCCTTTACGTATTAGCTCCGTCTTGAGATAGATTATGTAGGTATAAAGTATCACCCAGATAAGTCCATGCTACTCCCTCTACGTAAAGTAAAATCTTCCTTTATGTTAAACGAACGTAAAATAAAACTCCCCGATCATTGCTAACTTGAATGATGGGGAGTTTTTCTTTTGACAACCAATTTATAACCTACACCACGAATGGAATCAATGTGAACCGATTCCGGGTCCAGCTCCAGCTTTTTACGTAATGAGCTGACGTGTACGTCCACCGTTCGTTGACCTCCAATATAATCGAAGCCCCACACAGCGTTCATCAGATCATCCCTTGTCAGTACAACACCCGGCTTTTTGGCCAAATATAGAAGTACTTCGAACTCTTTCGGACGCAGACTGATGGATTGTCCACCCAGTGTCACTTCATATTTCAGAGGATAAATCTCCAGCTCTCCCAGAATAATTCGCGAGCCATCTTTGTCCTCAAGCTGTGGTAAATCTTCGCCATTGGAATAACGTCTTAATACCGCATCCACTCGGGCTAATAACTCAGATACACCAAAGGGTTTGGTAATATAATCATCGGCACCCGATTTCAGTCCCTGTACAACCTCGGCTTCACCGTTCTTGGCCGTCAGAATGATGACAGGTGTACTGACACCCTGTATTCTTAACTTGTTCAGAATGTCCAGACCATTCATGCCCGGAAGCATCAGATCCAGCAAAATGAGATCAAATTCCTGGGACAAGGCCCGATCATATCCTGCAGATCCGTGATCCTCTGCCGTAACGTCGTAACCTTCCTGTGTCAGGTTATACGTGAGTAATCTCGATAATGTAGGTTCATCTTCAATAACTAGCAAACGCTGTGCCATGATACCCCTTCTCTCTTCATAGGTTGTCTGTTGCCACAACACTTTTTCTATCATAGCACTAATTTGTTAACGCGGTGTAAAACAATACACACTTTTTACATTTTGATAGGGCGTGTCTGAAAATTCTGAAGGAAGCAGATTTTTCCGAATTTTCGTTCCAAGCCAGGAAGTTTTCCGCAGGCGTGCCGGGGCACGTCAAGGGAAAGTGACGCAGCAGGGGGCGAAAAGGCGGTAAAAGATGCACTTCAGCGAATTTTGAGACATGCCCTAACCAGAAGCCTACATCTCTTCATCCTGAATGAATGGAAGGATAACCCGGAACGTTGTTCCCATGCCCAGTTCACTCTCTACAGACAATTTGCCATGATGCAATTCCACCAGATGTTTAACGATGGAAAGTCCAAGGCCCGTGCCCCCTGAATTACGGGATCTGCCTTTATCAACACGATAGAACCGTTCGAAGATTCGCGGCAAATCTTTTTTCGGTATGCCAATGCCTGTATCTGACACCGCAAAGACCACTTCATCATCGTTATCCATCGTCACCTGTAACTTCACTCGTCCACCATCCGGGGTATAGTTGATTCCGTTGGATAACAGATTGATAAATATCTGCTTCATCTTGTCCTCATCTGCTTCAATGTACAGTTCCTCCGGAACATGCATTTCCAGACGTATTTGCTTTTTCTCCGCCACCTTGGACAAGGTGCCCAGCACCATTTCGAAGAAAGAGTGTACATGAACAGGTGAGCATTGCAGCGGCGCACGTTTAGATTCAATTTTGGATAACTCCAGAATATCCCCAATTAATCGGTTAAGTCGATCTCCTTCATCGTAGATGATTTTCAGGAATGAGCGCTCCGTCTCCTTATCCTGTACCCCGCCACTGAGCAACGTTTCGGCAAAACCTTTGACCGCAGCAACAGGTGTCTTGAGCTCATGAGAGACATTTGCGACAAACTCACTGCGCATCGACTCCAATCGGCGAATCGCCGTCACGTCCTGCAACAGGAACAACATGCCTCGATACCCGCCATCATCTTCGGACATCGGTACTCCATCAAGACGGATCAGTTTTTCCTCCGGGTTAAACACACTCACTTCTTCATGCATCCGTTCTTTCAGTGCAACACTCTCTTCAATGGTACGTGTTAATTCGTAGTGTCTTTTCAATTCAGTATAAGGTTTACCCGTAACTTTTCCTGCCTGAATACCCAGCATACGCTCCGCTTCCCGATTGACCAGTGCAATGGATTGCCCTGCGTCGATCATGACAATGCCGCCCGTCATATTCGCGAGGACACTCTGTAGCAACGCTTCATTATCCCGAATCGTCTTCAGTTGGGACTGCAAGCTGTCTGCCATTCCGTTGATCGCAAGCCCCAACTGTCCGATCTCATCTCTACGCGTGACATCAACTCTCGCATCGTATTCCAGCTTGGTGATCCGATGAGCTACTTTTGTAATATGCTCAATCGGGGAGGTTAATCCGCGTGCAACCCGATAACTGACAAACGCGACAATTAGGAATAGCAGTCCAAGTGCAGCAAACATAATCATCCAACCACGCTGAAGTCCCTGATCAACTGCATGCAGACTCATCGAAAGACGGATATAGCCGTCAAATTTGCCGCTAGGTATCTCAATCATGTCACTTTGATCCGAATTCACAGGTAGTGCTACATACAGCATGTCCTGTCCCAATGTTTCACTGTAACGTATGGATTGCCCGTATCCATCTCCGACGGCACCCTTAATCTCCTCACGGTTCAAGTGATTATCCATCGATGCCGGATCACTCTCGGAATCTCCAATGACCATGCCGTCTTTATTGATGAAGGTTACCCGGGAATCCGTCAGACGATCCAGTTCGAGCGCCCGATCGGAATAATACTTTCGTGTGGCTTCCGAAGTTGGATCACTTGCATCATGGAATGGAAAAGTTGCTTTGAGCAAATTAATCTCGCGCACCATGGTTTGCTCCAATGCGGATATATGCGTAGTCTTAAACACTCTGCCCATCGTATATCCAGCCACAATGACGGATACGCCGATCAGCACCATCATAATGATGGCAAGGCGAATTCGGAACGGTCTCATCTATCTCTTCCTTTATGATCAGATTAATATTTAATGAATTGCTCTACTTTGAATCCAGTTCAATTCGGTCCCCACGGGTACCCGGATTGGAAATCACAAGAAACTCCACTTCTTCGTCGCTCCGATTCATCATCTGATGCGGCATTCCGGGTGCAATCTCTATTCCTTCATGAGTTTCCAGCACAAACGTCTCTCCATTAAGTTCCATACATGCTTCACCGCTGAGGATGAAAAAAAACTGACGGCTTACCGAATGAACATGTCGTATTTCAGCCGTTCCTGCGGGCATTCGCTCATGAATAATGCTGAGTGTTTCATTTTGAACGAGATGCCAACCGTCGCACTGTGCACCCCATATATAATGTGCTGCATTCTGTTTGCTCATTTTCATATGACTTGTCCCTCCGAGTATAATTGCTCGATCTATCATATCACAGATTAGGGAGTTTCCAGTCAGACATGGCTATTAATAAATTATCATAATTGTATCAACAGAGATGCCGACTTTTGTAAACAGGTGCTAACCGCATCTTTGACATACATATTCACCTGATATAAAAAAGACGCACCGCTCAGCCATGCTGAAAGCGATACGTCTCTCTATATAATCAATCTTATCCTGAATCTAAACGTTCTTAACGTATTATCCGTTCACCACTTCGCCACCATTCACATGCATCACCTGTCCGCTCACATACGAAGAGTCATCCGAAGCAAGGTATACGTAAGCGGGAGCCAGTTCATCCGGTTGTCCTGGCCGCTTCATTGGCTGCGTTGCGCCGAACTCACTTACTTTTTTCTCATCAAATGTGGATGGAATGAGTGGTGTCCAGATCGGCCCTGGTGCAACGGCATTAACACGAATTCCCTTCTCAATCACATTCATCGATAGCGAACGAGTGAACGAAGTGATTGCTCCTTTGGTAGATGAATAGTCAAGCAGGGTCGGGCTTCCGCGATAGGCTGTGATGGAGGTTGTATTAATAATCGTACTGCCCTTCTTCAGATGTGGCAGGGCTGCCTGCGTCACATAGAACATACCAAAGATGTTGGTGCGGAATGTACGCTCCAGCTGTTCTGGCGTAATATCCTCCAGATTCTGCTGTGGATGCTGTTCTGCTGCGTTATTCACGACAATGTCCAGTTTGCTCAGTTCATCTACTGTCTGCTGAACCGATTTCTTCGCAAAGGCATCATCACCAATGTCACCTGCAATCAAGATGCACTTGCGTCCTTCTTGTTCGACCTGACGCTTCGTTTCCTTGGCATCTTCGTGCTCACTCAGGTATACAATCGCGACATCCGCGCCTTCCTTGGCATACGTAACAGCAACAGCACGTCCAATTCCGCTGTCACCCCCTGTAATAAGCGCCACCTTACCCGTCAGTTTACCTGCTGCCTTGTATTCAGGCTTCTCAAATTCCGGTCTGGGATGCATCTCCGATTCAATACCGGGGCGTTGATCCTGATGCTGTGCTGGCATTGTTTTTTGATTTTGTTGTGTATTGGTTGACATCTAACATTCTCCTCTCAAAATGTGAACATGTTTGGATTACAGAAGACATGGACTCTAACTGCAATCTTCCTTGTCTTTCGTTCTCTGAAAAAGTCTCATTCTGTAGGATGGCATGAACAGTTCAGATTATTCTTCTGCGATGAACAGCAACTTAAGCCTCAGCGCGCTGTCTCTAATCGTTATTTACCACTCTCTTTGGATATCAAACAATCGATTTGCTTCAATGCCTGGTTTGCCAAAATTCGAAATTTATTCGAAATTAGACTGTTTCATGATACAAAGTGTATTCCTATGCTGCTTGGGCTGATGTACAATGTACAGTATACTGATGTGCTTTAACTCTCATTTTTATTGGTTTAATCATTCTAACCTAACATGGAGACCTGACAATGGAATCGCATATTAATACATATATAACACTCGTAGCTACTTCAGCCGTGCTGAATGTCTTTTTGTGTTTATATACCTATTTCAGAAGATCCGAGATCCCCAGTTCCAAAATATTCATTCTCTACACAGCTGCACTCTCCATATACACTTTTGGTTATGCGATTGAGCTGGCCAGCAACACGCTGGAACAGATGAAGTTTTGGACCACCGTGGAGTATATAGGCATGCCCTTCTCCGCATCTCTTGGCCTCATGTTGATGATAAAGTACACAGGAAAAACGTTATCCAAAAAGGTAACTGCCTCTTTGTTTGTAATCCCTTCCATTACACTAGGTATGGTTGCAACCAATGACTTTCATCATCTATTTTATAAAAAAGTATGGCTGAGAGAAGATAGTCCCGTTCCTCTGATGGATATCGCAGTGGGTCAATGGTATGTTGTACACGGTGCATTCACCTTCTCCTGTCTGTTATGTGCCTGCCTCATTCTGATTGGACAATGGAGACACACCAAGAAGATGTATCGTCGTCAATTACTTACTCTCATTACTTCACAGATTATTCCTATGGTCGCAGCTTTTCTGTATTTGCTTGGTTTGACTCCCGGCGGGATGGACCCCGTACCCGTACTCATGTGTATCACATCTGCCATGTATATCTGGGCGATTCTATCCTCACGTCTACTGACCATCGTCCCCATCGCCAAAGACAGTATTTTTGAGAGCATGCGTGAAGGTGTTATTGTACTGGATAGTTTCAATCGACTGGTCGATTACAACAGATCTCTACGTGACATGTTGCCAGAGCTTAATACAACCATGATTGGCCAACCCTTGGATGATATCTGGCTTAATCTTGCTGGAAAGACGTTTCCCGTTGAATACGGAAGAGAAGGATTGCAAACCGATCTGTACTGGCAGTTAAATAGAGAGACCGTCTGTTATCAGGTCAGGACATCTTACGTGTATAACAAGGATGCACAGACTGTGGGCAGTCTAATTATGTTAATCGATATTACGGAACAACGCTTCTTGCAAGAACAGCTGAAACAACTGGCTTATTTCGATGGTCTGACCAAAATCTATAATCGCACTCAATTTTTGCATAGAGGACGGGAGATTTTGAGTGAAGCTAAGCTTAAAACGCAACCTGTATCATTTATTTTATTTGATATTGATCACTTTAAACGCATCAACGATACCTACGGGCATGATGTTGGCGATCAGGCCATCATTCATGTGGTCTCTGTTTGTAATCGATATTTAAGCCCTGAGATGTTGTTTGCCCGTTATGGAGGAGAAGAGTTTGTCATCGCTCTTCCGAATACCTCGCTTCAAGAAGCAGAGAAACTTGCCGAACAACTTAGAGTTGCCTTGTTGAATGACCCCCTGGATGTTAAGGGAATACCTATTACGCTGACCTCAAGCTTTGGTATCGCCCAGTACAATGGAGGGTCGGATTCACTGGAGTCCTTGTTACGCGACGCTGATACTGCCTTGTACGATTCCAAGCGCAATGGTCGAAATGCAGTGCGTGCATATACTGTGAGTACAACCTAATCAGTGTAGACCGTGTCTGATGGAATATGCATGATGTTATGTATGGTAGTGCTCCCTATACTTCCAGTTCAAATAAACTGAGGACTGCTGTTTTTATCTTGGTAAAAACAAAAAATAGACAGCCAATGAGGCTGTCTATTTTTCATTTGTTTCAACGAAACATCATCTTACATCTCATCCGGCTTGTCCTAAATACGTCTGCAAACGCTTAACCAACGACTAACAATACATCTTCGTAGGGTGGATTAACCGTCCACAACGCACTTAGATCACCTGATTATTTACCATGAGGTACACCATGATTAGCAAGAATACAGCCAGAAGTGTACTGAACATACGGATCTTGCTTTGCTCAGGACCCACATCACGTTTGTTCTTCACACCTTCTGCAGCGAGTCGCAGCGGTTTACCCATAATTCCTCCAATAGCCGCAATAGCCAAGAGCAGAACAACAACGACAGCCATCCAGACATGAGAATACTCGCCTTTGGTCATCAGGTAACCACCAGTAAGAAGTTGGATTACAAGTCCATACTGCGCAACTTTGTTCAAAGAACGAAGCGACGCAAAGGCTCCCTCTTGTGCTGCAGCATTCAAGGTACGGATTTTACCGACCACGAATGGCAGAATCAAATAGAATCCCATCGCCAGTGCTCCAACAATATGGAGCAGATACATAATCATTGTCAAAATTTTCATCCTCCTCAACATTTTCGGTGTGCTATACATCACATCCCATTATACTGGGGAACTTATCCAAAGAAAAGAAAACCTCCGGGTTTACCGGAGGTTTTCTTTTAGCTTCTGTTCAAAAAGTTTTCAAACTTACAGGTTTACTACCGAAATGACGTTGCGAACCGAATCAGCAGATTTGTCCAATCCTGCTTTTTCTTCCGCAGTCAGGTCAAGTTCGAATATTTTCTCAATGCCGTTACCACCCAAAATGGTTGGTACACCGAGGAACAGATCATTATAGCCATATTCACCTTCAAGATAAGCGATCACTGGAATGATACGTTTCTTGTCCTTCAAAATCGCTTCGGTCATCTGAACAAGTGAAGCCGCCGGTGCGTAATATGCACTGCCGTTACCAAGCAGATTCACAATCTCACCACCGCCAACACGTGTACGCTGAACGATGGATTCGATCCGGTCAGCCGGAATCAGCGTATCGATCGGAATGCCTCCCACGCTCGAATAACGAACGAGGGGCACCATATCGTCTCCGTGACCACCAAGAACGAATCCACGAACATCTTCAACAGATACGTTCAACTCTTGCGCAATGAAGGTACAATAACGTGCTGTATCCAGAACACCTGACTGACCGATAACACGGTTTTTAGGAAAACCAAGGGTCTGATAAGCAGCATAAGTCATCGCATCCACCGGGTTGCTTAGAATAATGACGATGGAATCAGGGCAATATTTTTTCACATTTTCACAAACGGACTTCACGATACCCGCATTCGTATTGACCAGATCGTCGCGACTCATACCCGGTTTACGGGCGATACCAGCCGTGATAATTACAATCTCAGAACCTGCAGTATCTTCGTAGTTGGAAGTACCGACGATATGACTGTCAAATCCTTGTACAGGACTTGCTTCCATCATATCGAGTGCTTTCCCCTTCGTCGGGTTCTCCAGTTGAGGAATATCAACCAGCACAACATCCCCGAGTTCTTTTTGGGCAAGCATTAATGCGGTCGTAGCACCGGTAAAACCGGCGCCGACTACTGTGATTTTTTTGCGCTGAATAGTCAAGATTCACATCTCCCCTTACAGGTTTTTAATGATTTGATCCGCGAATTCAGAACATTTCACTTCAGTAGCGCCGTCCATCAGACGTGCAAAGTCATACGTTACTGTTTTATTGTTAATGGATGTTTCCATACCTTTGTAGATCAGGTTAGCTGCTTCTTGCCATCCCAAGTGCTCAAGCAACATTACTCCGGACAGAATTACGGAACCAGGGTTCACGACATCTTTGTCCGCGTATTTAGGTGCAGTACCGTGAGTTGCTTCGAAGATGGCATGTCCTGTTACATAGTTGATGTTTGCTCCAGGAGCGATACCAATTCCGCCCACTTGCGCTGCAAGTGCATCGGACAGATAGTCACCGTTCAGGTTCAATGTTGCGATAACATCAAATTCGCCTGGACGAGTCAATACTTGTTGCAGAGCGATATCGGCAATCGCATCTTTTACGATGATTTTACCAGCATCTTCAGCGGCTTTTTGTGCTGCATTCGCTGCATCTGTACCTTCGTTATCTTTGATGATATCATATTGTGCCCAAGTGAATACTTTGTCAGCGAATTCTTCTTCAGCCACTTCGTATCCCCAGTTTTTGAAGGCACCTTCGGTAAATTTCATGATATTACCTTTGTGTACCAAGGTAACACTCTTACGGTTATGATCAATTGCGTATTGAATTGCTGCACGTACCAAACGTTTCGAACCTTCAGAAGATACTGGTTTGATACCAATACCGGAAGTTTCAGGGAAACGAATTTTGTTAGCACCCATCTCTTGTTGCAAGAACTGGATCACTTTTTTCACTTCTTCAGAACCTTCAGCATACTCGATTCCTGCATAGATATCTTCCGTATTCTCACGGAAAATGACCATGTCTACCAACTCAGGACGTTTAACTGGAGAAGGTACACCGTCGAAATAACGAACAGGACGCAAGCAAGTGTACAGGTCAAGCTCTTGACGCAGGGCAACGTTCAGGGAACGGATACCGCCACCGATTGGCGTAGTCAATGGTCCTTTGATCGCTACGATATACTCACGAATGGCTTCCAGTGTATCATTCGGCAACCACTCACCGTATGTATCGAATGCTTTTTGTCCAGCAAACACTTCATACCATGCGATTTTTTTGTTGCCATCATAAGCTTTTTCAACAGCTGCATCCAATACACGTTTGGAAGCTTTCCAGATATCACGGCCTGTACCGTCACCTTCGATAAATGGAATGATCGGATTACTAGGTACTTGAAGTGTACCGTTATCAATTTGGATTTTTTCGCCTTCAGTTGGGTGAGCAAATTTTTCTAATTTCATAGTTAAAATTCCTCCTAGGTTTCGTATATGCAGTATTCATCATACCACTAGTCTTGTTGAGAGAAGGGTCCTGAGAGCTTAAGCCAATAAGCCTCTGCTTTCCAACCCTTCACCTCGTCCATATTATTATACTGTTTTTGCGGCTATTAGCGAAGTTCAATAGAAACGTATTTCTGTTCTGTAGGGCCAGTGTACTCCGCACGTGGACGAATGATGCGATTGTCCGCAAGTTGTTCCAAAATATGCGCTGTCCATCCAGACACCCGGCTGATGGCAAAGATCGGAGTGAACAATTCCTGTTCAATCTCCAGTTGGGTGTATACAGAAGCAGAATAGAAGTCTACGTTAGGCTTCAGTCCTTTTTGTCCTGTTACCAGTTCCTCGATCTTCACAGACATATCATACAAACGCGTATCATTGTTCATCTCGCCAAGTTCCTTGGACATCTTCTGTAGATGTTTGGCGCGTGGATCACCGTTTTTGTACACCCGATGTCCAAAGCCCATGATCTTTTCACGATTATTCAGTTTTTCCTGAATTGCCGCTTCAAGACGATCAGGCGTACCGATCTCATTCAACATTTTCATAACGGCTTCATTAGCACCGCCATGCAGTGGTCCCTTCAGTGCGCCAATGGCGGAAGTTACACCGGAATAGATATCTGACAGCGTAGCAACCGTTACACGGGCTGCAAATGTCGACGCGTTTAACTCATGATCCGCATGCAGGACAAGAGCTTGATCCAATGCTTTCACTGCGGTCTCGGATGGTTCTTCACCAGTCATCATATATAAAAAGTTCTCTGCGATGGAAGCGCCTTCTTTTGGAGCCACAGGTTCTTTGCCCTGACGGATACGGGCGATGGCTGCCACAATCGTTGGCAACTGTGCTTGCAACTTAACCGCTTTGTTCTCATTTGCTTCCGTTGTCATCTCATCTGCTTGCTCGTCGTACAGTGCAAGTGCAGAGACAGCGGAACGAAGTGCTGCCATGGTACTGACGTTTTTCGGATACAATTGGATTTGTGCAATCAACTCGCTCGGAATCGGCGCGTAATCGCTCAGGCTTTTACGAAGGGATTTCAGTTCATCCGTTGTTGGCAATTTACCAAACCACAACAAATAGGCAACTTCTTCAAAGCTGGCATGTTCAGCCAAATCGTCGATATCGTAACCACGGTATGTGAGCACACCGTCTACAATAGAACTGATCGAAGAGGTTGTCGCAACGATGCCTTCCAGACCTTTGGTAGCTGTCATATTACATCTCTCCTTTAATAAGCGAAATCAGGAACCATTCCAGAGTGTCATATAAGTGCCAAAATGCACCTATTCTCTTTTTGTAAACATTTTCATTTTAAAATTAACAAATATTTCAAACTACGGTTTTCCTATCTGTCAATCGGTATTTACTTATAACATCATACTGGATTTTGTCGTTTATGTGAACATGATGAGAGTTCATTCGCACATCAAACTTCTTTATCGGACCGATAAAGCATTTTTGAAAGCCTTTACAAAAACAAGGTTGACATTTAATGTTTTTTAACCAATCCTGTCGTATGAAGAACTTTCTATTGCTATATTCTGTAATACTAAGGCATACTCTAGGCAAAAGAAAGAATCCCCGTAGATCTTGTTCAAAAGTCCGCTCTTGAACAAGATCTGGTAACATCCCGGCGTTTCAAAACCTTGTAAATGCTCTATATTAATTAAGATAGCCATCTATTTCTAATACTGCTTCATGGATCATACATAGGTCGGCTTAATTGAACTAAGGAGAGTTGATGCTTGGATAGAATAATAATGAAACGCCTGCTCCGTGGCTTATGGGTTATCATTGCGGCCGTTCTGATCGCCGTTGCCATATACTTGCTGTTCCCGCTTTTGTACCCTTTTGCGATTGCCTGGATTATCGCCTATGCCATGAATCCATTAGTGAAACTGCTTCAGCATCGAGCACGATTCCCCCGCTGGCTGGCTGTGACTCTTTCATTGATCCTTTATTTTGGAGCCATTGCAGTGGTGTTGTCTGCGGCGATTACCCGCATGGTAAAAGAGGTCATTTCACTGACGACAAGTTTTGATCTTCATGTTGATGAGATCAAGGACACGTTTGTGCGCTGGACCCAGAATGACACCATTCAGAGTTTGACTGCGCAGATCAATGAATTTTACAAGGAGAATCCCAACTACCAGGAAACCATCAACAGCAATATCAGTAAAACGACCGAAACGGTGGGTACAGCCGTGACCGATCTGGTCACCGGATTTTTCAACATGATTCTGAGTCTGCTGACTTCCCTTCCGAACATGGGCGCGGTATTAATCGTTGTTCTGTTGTCTACATTCTTCATTAGCAAAAGCTGGACCAGGCACAACATCACCGTATCGGGATGGGTACCCTCTTTCATTCGCAAGCCGATCTCCGACATATGGACCGACCTTAAGAAGGCACTGTTTGGATACGCAAGAGCACAATTGATCATGATCTCGATTACAGCACTATTCGTCATGATTGGACTGCTTATATTGCAAGTCAATTCAGCCTTCACCATCGCTCTGATGATTGGTTTGGTCGATCTGCTTCCTTATCTGGGTGTTGGTCTGGTCATGGTGCCTTGGGCAGCATACCTCTTTATGAACGGAGATCTGTATTTAGGGATTGGGATTAGTGTTATTTATCTTATTTTGCTGATCGCCCGTCAGATTATTGAACCGAAGGTGCTCGCAAGCAGTGTAGGGCTCGACCCACTCGCCACGCTGGTTGGCATGTTTGTGGGTTTGAAGTTGTTCGGTGTGCTGGGCTTAATTATTGGCCCTGTAAGTCTCGTGATTCTCGATGCGTTCAATCGGGCTAACGTATTACGCGACCTTAGAACGTATATCATCAACGGACGCGTCCGATGAGGCATCGTCTTATGAGCACACAGGTAAAATAGAAAAAGGCTTCGTTCAACAGAAATCATCTGCTGAGCGGAGCCTTTTCCATTATGCATAACAACTGGTGTTTCATTTCGGACGGCGATAAAACGTAATTTTGCCACTTTTCATTTTTTTCTCCAGCCACCCCAGGAAGAACAGACGGTACACCGGACGTGTTAATGGAAATACCAGTGTAAACCCGATCAGATCCGTTACAAAACCTGGAATCAAAAGCAGGAAACCACCGACAAAAATAAAAAGACCATCGACCATTTTTCTTCCAGGTACCTTGCCACGCTCCATCTCGGATTTGGCATCCACAAGTACTTTTCGCCCTTCAAACTGCAACATTGCTATACCAATCAAGGACGTGAGAATCATGAGAAGCAATGTCTTTCCGGCTCCGATCCAGTCACTCATCAGAATAAAACCAAATAATTCAATCACCGGAATGATTAAGAGTAAAGCCCACATCCATTTTCGCATTGACGTATTACCCCTTTCCCGAAAGCCACACCTTTTCAAGCGCGCTGTATAACTCAGAGGCTGCCTTATCCAGCCGAACTGGTTTCCAGTCCCCATTCACCCATACATGCTGGGTAGAACCTGTAACTAGCCGTTCACCGGGGAGTGATTCATCAGTGGACCATACCCGTTCTCCAATCGCCATGTGCTCATCAGGTTCTTCAGACATGCGTCTTACGTCATACTCATAGTTCAGTCGCAGACCACTAAATGCAGCAATACGGGTGAAAATGATAATCTCATCATCATATCGGGCAGGCTTGTGATACTTCACATCCAGTCCGGTTACGGGAAGCAGTAACCCCTGTTCCTCCATTTTACGATATGTATACCCCATTTGGCGAATCATCTCAGTTCGACCGATTTCAAACCAATTCAAATAGTTCGCGTGGTAGACCACGCCCATCTGGTCACTTTCTTGATAGCGTACACGAAGACGTGCCGCATACCAGCTACCGTTGATCTGTTCTCGCACGTTATCGGCCTCCTTCGCTCTAACATTCATACGTGGCACATCGCTGTAAAGTGTCAATAAGATGGAAAAAAAGCAACGGGACAATAAAGCCCCATTGCTTCTTTCCTGTTGCTTCTCCATCCAAGACGCTATTAAGCGTTGTTTGGAATTTGGCTTACTTTAATCAGGTTGGTAGAACCGGAACGACCCAAAGGTACACCTGCTGTGATCACAACCAGGTCTCCTTCTTTAACAAGTCCGGATTTTACGCCGCCTTCAATTGCATTTTCGAACAAAGCATCCGTGGAATCAACCAGTCTTCCTTTGACAGGAGTTACACCCCAAGCCAGAGCCAAACGACGGGAAGTTCTGTCTTCCGTTGTCACAGCGATGATTGGAGATTCTGGACGATACTTGGAAATCATGCGTGCAGTATGTCCTGATTCAGTCGAAGTAATGATCGCTTTTGCGTTCAAATCTTGAGCTTGAAGAGCAACCGATTGGCTGATTGCTTCTGTAACTGTTGTTTGTTGAGCAACACGTTGTTTCAGGTACAACTCTTGGTAAGGCAGAGCAGATTCTGCTTTTTCAGCAATACGGGACATGGTCAGAACAGATTCAACTGGGTATTTACCCGCAGCTGTCTCACCGGACAACATGATTGCGTCCGTACCGTCGAAGATCGCATTCGCCACGTCACTTGCTTCCGCACGTGTTGGACGCGGGTTACGCTGCATGGAATCCAGCATTTGTGTAGCTGTGATAACCGGTTTACCTGCAACGTTACATTTTTGGATCATGCGTTTTTGTACCAATGGTACTTCTTCCGCAGGAATCTCAACACCCAGGTCTCCACGAGCAACCATCAGGCCGTCAGACACTTCAAGGATTTCGTCGAGGTTATCGACACCTTGTTGGTTTTCGATTTTGGAGATGATTTGAATATGTCCAGCATTGTGTTTTTCAAGCAATTCACGAATCTCAAGTACGTCACTTGCTTTACGTACAAAAGAAGCCGCGATGAAATCGACACCTTGTTCGATACCAAATACGATATCGTTAGCGTCTTTTTCGGTGATACCCGGCAGAGAAATGGCAACGCCCGGAACGTTAACACCTTTTTTGCTTTTGATCGATCCGCCGTTAACGATACGGCATTTGATCTCGGTGCCTTGCACTTCCACCACAGTCAGTCCGATCAGACCGTCGTCGATCAGAATTGTAGATCCCGGTTCAACATCATTCGGAAGATCTGTATACGTAATGGAAAGACGTTCTTTGGTGCCCAGAATTTCTTCTGTTGTCAAAGTGATGTACTCGTCTTGAACCAATTCGATCGGTTCAACTTCGAGTTTACCTGTCCGAATTTCCGGTCCTTTGGTGTCCAGCAGGATCGCTACTGTTTTGTTCAACTCTTCGCATGCTTGGCGAATCGCAATGATCCGTCCGCCGTGCTCATCGAAATCACCGTGGGAGAAGTTCAGACGGGCCACATTCATACCGGCCATAATCAATTTTTTGGTGTTCTCCAGAGATTCACTGGATGGACCAATGGTACATACAATTTTCGTTTTGCGCATTTTGGGTTTCCTCCGATTTTAAAGGTATTACTCTTTATCTATTTTTCTTTTTCCAACTATTAAATTTACTATACTTTTGCTCATTTGTATAGGAAATTCGTCACATTATTCAGCATTTCCCGACAAATTACTCGCTACATCGACTTCTACAAGCTCTTGAGGAGCTTCAATGGATGCTTGAGGTTCAAACGTGACCGATCCAATTTTACGGAATTTCTCATAACGATCTTGCTTCAGCTGATCCCCGCTCCAACCCTTCATCTCGTCGAGATGACGTACCAAAGCTTCACTGATGAAAGCAGCAGACGCTTCATAATCTCGATGAGCACCGCCGCGTGGCTCAGGGACGATCTCTTCAATGACTTCCATCTCCAGCAGGTCTTTGGCTGTTATTTTCATCGCTTCAGCCGCCTGATCTGCCTTGGATGCATCCTTCCAGAGAATCGAAGCAGCGCCGTTCGGAGAGATTGCCGAATAGATCGCATGTTCCAGCATCAACACACGATTACCCACAGCCATAGCGAGGGCACCGCCGCTTCCACCTTCGCCGATGACCACAACAATAACAGGAACCGATAGCTTCGCCATTTCCATCAGGTTGCGAGCAATCGCTTCCGATTGACCTCTCTCTTCTGCAGTATTACCCGGATACGCCCCTTTAGTATCAATAAACGTAATAATAGGACGGCCAAATTTGTTCGCTTGTTTCATCAGACGAAGTCCTTTTCGGAAACCTTCTGGATGAGCGCTGCCGAAAAAGCGGGCGATATTATCCTTCGTGTCTTTCCCCCGCTGTTGTCCGATTACCGTTACTGTCTTTCCATTCAACTTGGCAAGTCCGCCAACAACCGCAAGATCGTCTCCGAACATGCGGTCACCATGCAGCTCAATGAAGTCTGTAAAGATCAGCTGGATCAGGTCCAGCGCTGTTGGGCGCTGCTGATGACGCGCCAGATGCATCTTCTGAGCTGCTGTTATGCCATTGTAGATCTCTTCTTCAAGTCTATGGTAACGTTCTTCCAGGCGGGCAATCTCGTCCGTGAAGTCGATGCCTTTTTCCTGTCCAAACTGTACGAGTTCATCAATCTTTTTGCGCATCTCAACCAGAGGCGCTTCATATGGCAACTCACCCGCCATTTAGACCCCTCCTTTTTCACTATGCATATCCAAAAGCTTGCCAAGAGTGGCCCGAAGTTCTTTCCGGTGCACAACCATGTCCAACTGACCATGCTGCATATTAAATTCAGCCGTCTGGAAATCATCAGGTAACTTCTGACGGATCGTCTGTTCGATAACGATTCTGCCGGCAAAACCAAATACAGCGCCAGGTTCGGCAATATTAATATCGCCCAGACTCGCAAAACTTGCCGAGACTCCACCTGTCGTTGGGTCCGTAATGACCGAAATGTACAGCCCGCCCTGTTCATCCAAACGGGATAAAGCTGCGCTTGTTTTGGCCATTTGCATGAGGCTGAGAATACTCTCTTGCATCCGGGCACCACCTGATGTTGAGAAAATAATCAATGGCAACCGTTTCTCTGTGGCATGCTCAATGGCACGGGTAATTTTCTCCCCTACAACAGAACCCATGCTGCCTGTGAAGAAATCAAAGCTCATGACAGCCACAACTACAGGCAGGCCATCAATGGTTCCTTCCCCTGTAATTACCGCTTCCTTCAGACCCGATTTCAGACGCTGTTGTTCCAATTTGTTGCTATATCCAGGAAAGCCAAGTGGATCAACCGATATCATATCAGCATCAAACTCAACAAATCCTTGATCATCGAGTACCATAGCAATGCGCTCCATAGCGTTAAGACGCATATGGTAACCGCAGGCAGGACATACTTTCAGATTTTTCTCCAATTCCTTGCTATATTGAATGGTGCCGCATTTGCTGCACTTGTTCATAAGCCCTTCAGGTATTTCACGTTTTGGGCGTTCTAGGACTTCCTGGCCTTCGCCGGGAAGTGCACGCTCGGAAGGTATGGTAGCGTACTTCCGTTTCTTCTGGAATATATCTTTGAACACAACTACACCTCTCCAGCCGTTGATTTGATGGCCGCAACCTGCAGAGCGCTGCTTGTGGCAGCTTCATCCGCGTGTTACGGTAAACCGCTTACGACCCACACGCTGCCATGGGCCTTGTCCAGCATTCACAACAAAAAAATCCGCCGGTACAGGGCAAGGATCACCGGCTTCTGTCAGCACGATTGATGTTACCTGCAAAAACCGAAAGATTGTTGCGCCGATGTTTGAATCTATCTTGGTAGGGTCTCCGGGAGCAACCAGGTCGGTCCTTGTCCTAACAAAAAAAGAAGGAAGGACAGCAGCATACAATACATGCAAGTCGATTCCTCTCTCCGCTTACGCGATTAGTCCCTTATGTACCGATGGTACTTCTTCATCTGCCAAGGCACGTTGATGTCGAACGAATCAGGAATGCAGAATGGAATTCAGCACTTCCTGGACCTCTTCCAATTCCCCAGAAGGGACGCGAATCTCAAATTGCTGCTTGGATAAACTGATGGGACGGGTCTGTACCAGAAAACCTTCTTCCGAAAGCTTGGTCTTGATCTTGTCCGCAACCTTTGCTGTCGGCGCAATGTAAATCACCGTCCACATGCCTTGTCCGCCCCCTAAGCTAATGTTCAGAGCCCGTATATTGGACTAATGATAACATACCTCACTTTTTTTCTGCAAGAAAGGGTTCGGGACCTTTGGGGAGAATTTGGGATCATGAGGGACATTAGTCCCCCACGAATAACTCATATGGTTGACGAAATCTTCTTGTTCTTACCTCTTCCATAAGCAGCCGCAAGCTTATCAGGGCAGCCTCGGCCGCCCTTGATGACTTCATATGAGCCATTGGAGTGACAACAGCATATAAGCATGGAAATACAGGGGGTTACAGGTCTGAGGGGTATTTTTTGGCTTTAATATTTTTGTGTGCAATCCGGGCAGATGCGGCAGCCGCCACCCCTGCGACCAGATCATCCAAAAAGACATGAATGGCTGTTGTGTGTTCGTTCAAATCATGAATTACACCTATTTTTTCTTTATCCAGATAACCAAAGCTGGTTAAACCGATCATACCATACACATGAGTAATGCCGAGGGCCAGAGTCTCGTCCACTCCATACAGGGATTCATCCGCTTCCATAATAGCCTGTAACGGTTGGGGCAAGAGTTTTTTCTCCGCAAGTTCGTCGAGAGCAATACCGGTATAGAGCGTATATTGCACCTCTCGTTTCTGCAGAACGGATTTCACGCTGGTTACACAGTCGTCCAAGGTCAGTTCGGGGTGGTACCCTTTTTGCAGACGGTATACAATTGCTGCGATTGCATCAATCCGTACACCCCGCCGGGCCAGCATGGCTTCTACGATTTCATATGACATATCTCGACCTCCCGCATCAATCCCCCGAGGACCGCGAGGTCCTTCGGTGTTCTCAAGTGTATGCAGCAACCTGTTAAAATGTTCATAAAATGTGCGAATGGTTGAGACCAGTAACACCTTGGACTGATATAGGATTGTGCATCCCGCTTTGGTCTTTAGCTAGTCTGTAATTCGTTTGTTTAAATTATTTCATCAGGGGAACCGTGCTAAAATAATCACAAAAAAACCTGTTCAGCATTTAGCCAAACAGGTTTCATATTATGGAATAAGAACGATCACTTACGGGATAAGCTCTTATTTAATTTTGACCGTACCTTCACCCAGCATCTTCTCCATATCGGAGAACAAGGCTGGAGATGGTTTAATCCGGTAGGCATCACTCAGCGCAAGCAGCTTCTGTTGTTGCTCATAGAAGAGCACTGTCGCTACAGGTCCGGGATGTTCCTGAAGCAGCTGCTTCAGACGTGCCAGAAGCTCAGGCTTCTCCGCATGCGGGGCAATCTTCACGAACACCCGCTGCTCCACGGCCCGCGGTTCGCGGCTCTGCGCCGGGCTGCCAGCCGCCTCAGCGGCACCGCCCGGCCGGGAAGCCGCAGCCGTGGCTGCGCCCGTACCCGCCGCATCGCTGCGCGTCGCTGCCGAGCCTTGGCTCCCGCTGCTACGCGCACCGGAAGCATCCCCGCCTGCGCTGCTGCGCTGCGCTTCAGCTCCTGCGCCCGCTGGCCGCCGCGGCGAAGCCGCCTGCGCCGGGCGCGAAGAGCTGCCGCTGCCGGGCTTGCCGCGCCGGTCACGGCTGCGCAGCTGCTGCTCCAGTGCCGCCGGTGACAACGGCACCACTTCCTCAGCCAGCAGCTTAAACCCTTCGTCCTGCTGCTGCACTTTGGCACGCACGACGAGCAGTTCACCTTTCCCGACATGTTGCTGGCTACGCCGCCATACCTCGGGAAAGAGAACCACTTCACAGCGTTCAATCTGGTCTTCCAGCTCCATGAACGCCATAGCCTTGCCCTGTTTCGTCGTAATCGACTTCACAGACACAACCATACCCGCGGCGACGGTCATCGTGTCATCAGCCGCCTCGGTCAGCTCCATGATCCGGTCAGCCCCACTCGATTCCAGCACATCTTCATAGTCATCCAGCGGATGCCCGGAGAGATACAAGCCTAACAACTCACGCTCCAGCTCCAGTTGCTGCCCTGAGGAATAAGGAGGAATTTCCGGGTATTCAATCTCCCAGTTTGGCGTCTCAACAAAGTCGAACAATTGAATCTGCAGATCCTCACGTTCCTTGCGCCATTTCAACGCCGCCTCAACAGTTTCATCCAGCATCGCCAGCAATTGGGCCCGGTGACCAGGTAATGTATCAAAAGCTCCGGCCTGGATCAGCGATTCAATCACCCGTTTGTTGCATACACGCAGATCCACACGACGACAAAAATCGAGCAGACTGTCGAACGGTCTCTCCTGCCTTACGATCATAATGCTTTCCATTGCCTGGGTACCGACATTTTTCACAGCGGCCAGACCAAATCGTATTGCACCCGTTAATTTTTCCTCATCCGGACTATCATTAGACACTGCAACGTTCTTCTCCGCAGAGGACTGTTCACCTTGCTCCACGCGCGAGGAAGACGCCTCTTGTCCTTCAAATTTACCATTTTCCATTGAAGAAGCCGTCACCAATCCCGGTTCCTTCCGGTTGTCAGATGCCTCAGGCATCGATGTCGCTGCTTGCCACTCATATCCGCCATTGTCCTCTTCTGGTTCAGGACCAGGATCATCCGGCAGAGGTGCTTCACCATATTCAGCTTGTCCCGAATCCCCATCTTGCTCATGAACGCGATCTTCCCTGAAGGAACTCCCGTTACCGTTCGCGGCATGTTCTTCGGCCGGGCTTCCGGCGTCACTCTCTGCATCTGCTCCCGCATTCTGCTGCGATACCTTGCTCTGATCCCCAGTTCCTGCGCGGCCGGACGGCACAAATACAGGTGTAAACAGAATACCGCTCTCATTCACATCCGGAGGAAGCACCTCCATATCCATACGCCGACATTCCACCACGTACTCTGCCACTTTACGATGACTACCCATTACGGCTGTTAACATGGATGCCATAAAATGAACTGGATAATGTGCCTTCAGATACGCCGTCTGGAACGCAAGCACACCATATGCCGCGGCATGAGCACGCGGGAAGCCATAGTTGGCAAACTTGACGATCATATCATAGACCAGGTCTGCCTCTTCCTCGCTATACCCTTGTTTCAGACTGCCTTGTACAAAGTGTCCACGCTCCAGATCCAGCACTTCCCGTTTCTTCTTGGAGACCGCTCTGCGGAGCAAATCTGCCTCACCCAGCGAGAAACCCGCCATCCGGGAGGCAATCTGCATGATTTGTTCCTGATACACGATGATACCGTACGTATCTTTCAGGATAGGCTCCAGATCCACATGGGGGTAATCCACTTCAATCTGTCCATGCTTGCCCTGAATGTATTTGGATATGAACTCCATCGGACCCGGACGGTACAAGGCAAGTACCGAGATTACATCTTCAAAACTACTTGGCTTCATCTCTTTCAGCACACGGCGTACCCCGGCAGATTCCAGTTGGAATATGCCCATCGTGTCCCCTTTCCCAAGCATCTCGTACGTTAACGGATCATCATCGGGAATAAGACGGAAATCCGGAATTTCTCCATGTTCCCCAATCCAGCGTACACACCGCTCAATAATCGAGAGGGTACGCAAACCAAGAAAGTCCATCTTAAGCAGCCCAATAGACTCCAGGTTTTCCATGGAATACTGGGTTAACGCTGTTCCTTCACTGCCCTCCTGAAGTGGCACCGCATCGGTCAGCGGGTCACGGGAGATGACCACTCCCGCCGCATGTGTTGAAGCATGACGTGGCATACCTTCGACCTTCATTGCCATATCCAGCAGTTCACGCGTTTTGGGTTTGGTTTCATACAGCGCCTTCAGCTCAGGTGTAGCTTCCATGGCTCGCTCGATGTTAATGCCGAGCTGTGCTGGAATCAGCTTTGCAGCCTTGTCCACTTCGCCATAAGGCACATTCAGTGCCCGTCCAACATCACGTACGGCTGCACGGGCAGCCATCGTTCCAAACGTAATAATCTGGGCAACATGGGCTTTGCCATATTTATGCGCGACATAATCAATGACCTCATCCCGCCGCTCATCGCTGAAGTCAATATCTATATCCGGCATGGAGATCCGCTCGGGATTCAGGAATCGTTCGAAGAGCAGATTATATTTCATCGGGTCAACATCGGTAATATGCAACGTGTACGCTACCAGACTACCTGCCGAGGAGCCCCGGCCCGGTCCAGTAACAATGCCTTGTTTATGCGCATAGGCGATAAAATCCCAAACAATCAGGAAATAATCCGAGAATCCCATGCTGTCGATTATACCCAGCTCATACGCCAATCGTTGTTCGAGTTCAGATCGAAGCTCCGCGTCTGTCCAACGTGTGGACTGCTTGTAACGCTCCTCCATTCCTTCTTCGCACAGCTGACGCAGATACGCCGAAGGACTGAGTCCATCGGGAAGCGGTCTGTATTCCGGCAAAATCGATTTGCCGAATTCCAGCTTCAACTCACAGGAATCCGCAATGCGGACGGTGTTCGCCAGAGCTTCCGGTACATGCGGAAACAAACGAGCCATCTCTTCTTCACTTTTCAGATAGAGCTGATTCGTTCCAATTCGGAGCCGATTCTCATCATCCACGGTCTTGCCCGTTCCGATACAGATCAATACATCCTGAAGCTCAGCGTCCTCTTCCGACAGGTAATGCGCATCATTGGTCGCTACAAGCGGAATCTCAAGCTCAGCCGCCAGTTTGATCAACTGCGGATTCACCCTTTTTTGCTCGGAAAGCCCATGATCCTGAAGTTCCAGATAGAAGTCGGCACCAAAGATATGTTTGTAGCGTAACGCCGCACGTCTTGCCTCTTCTTCTCTCCCATGCAGCAGATGCTGTGGTACTTCACCACCCAGACACGCACTTAGACAGATAATGCCTTCGTGATGGGCAGCCAGACTTTCCATATCTACACGGGGTTTGTAATGAAAGCCCTCGAGATGTCCAATCGAGCACAATTTCATCAGATTACGGTAACCCGTCATATTTTTGGCTAACAAAATCAAATGATGAATCGGTTGATCCTTGCGGCTTCCCCGCTCTTTGCGGGACCCTGCTGTCATGTATGCCTCGCAACCTATAATCGGCTTGATGCCTCGCTCCATACATGCTTTATAAAAAGGAATTGCACCATACATCACGCCATGGTCGGTCAGCGCAAGTGTCGTCATTCCGAGATCTGCAGCCTTATTCACGAGATCCGGAATACGCGCAGCGCCGTCCAGCAAACTGTATTCGCTGTGAACGTGCAAATGCACAAAAGAACTCATGTTTTTTTCTTCCTTTCGCCGCAGATAGTCGCAGCATCGATCTTCTGATCCCACTGCTACCCTATCTATCTCATATATATGAATTAAATAAATAAAAAATGGAATCCCCATATTAGAAATTGTAACAACCTCTTAAAAGGAGACTTTATTATTCTATTTTATCATAACGTTCGGGGGCACGCCCATACAATAGAAGTACAAGCCGCTCCCCCTGTGACAGACCGAAGACAGGAGGTGTGCTGCTAGGTCTGAAAGGGGTGTTGCCAGTGAGCACATTTTTGTCCAAAGCCATTCTTGATTTCTTTATTGCGTTTGGAATCGTGCTGGGCGGCGCGATGATCGGAGGTATTGGAGCCGTGATCTCTCTTCAGCCTCCGACACAGACGATGCTCGATATTTCTGGGAAAATAAAGATATGGGCACTCGCAGCCGCTGTCGGCGGCACAATAGACCCCATGCGTGTCATCGAGAGCAATTTCTTAGATGGTAACTTGTCTCCGGCGGTCAAACAAATCCTGTATTTGATCTCTGCTTTTATGGGCGCGCATATGGGAACCGAGCTGGTGAAATGGGTGTGCGGCGGAGGCCGGAGCTAATATGAGACAGGAACAGCGTTCATGAGAGTTCCGCCATTTTCTCGTTACCGCCCGCTGATGCGAATGACCGCTGTGTTTGTTCTGGGAATGATCGCTGGATGTGTCGTCTACAACGGCGTATTTCACCTGAGTTACAATGCGTTGTGGCTGAACAATCAGGAGCTGCAGCTTCAGCTGCATCAGAATGAGGAGGATATCAAAACGCTGAAAAAATACAGTAAACGCCAAACCGTGATCAAGGAAATCAAGGTCCGTGCAGAAGAATCGGATAAGGGGCCAGACGAGGCTTCTCTGAAAGTGATGTTACAGAAGCTCGGAGACGAACTTGAGGTACTTCGGGGCAGAGATGTATTCAACATCGATGAGTATAGCAAAATGACGCGAATCATGCTGAATCAGAAAGTGTACTCGGTCAGGGAAAAGGAGTACACCGTTCAGGTCAAAACGATGCTGGTTATGGAAGGCGTACTGCAAGTTTGGGTACAGATTCGCATGCACGTTCCTGCGTAACACAAGGATAATAGCAAAAAACTGCCCTTGTCTGCATCTCTGCATGGTACAATAAGGGCAGTAAATGCTTTCCAGAAAAGGAGCTGCGTCTTTGTGTTCATTGATGTACTCAAATATGCTCTAATCGCCATCTTTGCTGTTGCCATGGTTTTTGCAGCGTTGAACAGTATTCGTTCACACAGAAGCTCGGATGCTGCCAGCGCCGGTCTGTACCGTTCGTGGACAAATATCTGGATGGGTGGCATGCTTGTTGTTCTTGCCCTGATCCTGATGTTTGTATTCACGGGTTCCACTTTATCTGTAATTGTGGAAGCGCTATTTCTAATTATGGGTGCGTATAATGTATTTGCCGGAATACGTAATCGCAGTTATTATGCACGGCTTCAACAACGGTCCAATAATGGATCAGGTAAAACCTCTGGACAATCTGCATAATTCGTTGAAGTGTTATTGTTGTGGCTGCAAAAAGAGAGTACTTCCCTTCATTAAGCGAAGCCAGAACCGCGCGACAGCGCAACCCGGCAGAGCTTCTCGATCAGGGAGTACTCTCTTTGTTTATGCCCGAGGCAACGTACCCTATTAGGCATGGTCAATCGACTGCAATGTCATTACCGCTTTGCATACCACACTGCCTTCACGGGTAACCACAATGTCCATTTTGCACGTTCGACGGCTGGTTTCCAGAATTAACGGTCGAACCAGGATCTGATCCTCAATCTGTACCGGTCGAACAAAATAAGTCGTTACATTATCCACCACATGGTCGTTCCCTGTAACATCCCACGCTGCCCGCCGGCCAGCCTGGGTCATCACATTCAACAGAACACCTTCGGAAATCGTACCCAGATCCGTTGCCATCTGGGGAATAATGAATCCGTGAAATAACAATTCGTTCTGTTCACCACGCTCCTCGGCAAACCCGTTCCAGATCAGATGATCAAACGTCTCTCCCAGTTGTGGCTGCTTCTGTGCATCCCGCATGGCCTGAAGCACTTCCTTGCGTGTGACGGACGCAATCAGTTTGCGATTCCGATCCACGATTGGCAGAAAATCGATGCCTTCCCAGGTCATAATCTGGGCAGCTGAAGCAAGAGATGTCTGCAATGAGGCCGTAATCGGGCGGCGTATCACGCATTTCTCAATACTTTGATCTTCTTTCAGCTCACTGACATCCTTCAGACTCACAATCCCGATGACCCGGTTCCATTCATCCACGACCGGGAAGCGATGTTCACCCGTCTCTGAAACCAACATATGAAAATCTGCAGCTGAACTGGTGACTTTCAACACCTGCAAACGAGGTTTCTGACCAATGATATCCTCAACAAGCATAATTTTTTTCTTAATCAGCCGGTCGAAGATCGCACGGTTAATCATTGAAGCCACCGTGAATGTATCATGTCTGGATGAAATAATCGGTAGCCCAAGCTCGTCAGCCATAATTCTTACTTCACGACTTGTCCCAAAACCACCCGTAATCAACACACCCGCTCCCTGTTCGAGGGCAAGCGAGTGAGCATCTTCACGGTTACCCACAATCAGCAAACTCCCAGCGTCAATATAACGGGCCATTGCCTGTTCTTTCATCGCGCCAATCACATACTTGTGCAGCGGTTTGGCGAGACCTTCGTTCCCTCCCAGCACATGGCCCTCCACAATGGTCACAACATCAGCAAAGGTCAACTGTTCCGACATGCCCCGAGGTCTCTTCTCGATCCGCACCGTTCCAATTCGTTCCTTGGTCACGACCAGCCCGAAGTTCTCCGCCTCTTTCACCGCACGATACGCTGTCCCTTCACTTACACCCAGCTCCCGCGCAAGTCCACGTACTGATATTTTGCTGCCAACCTTCAGTTGTTCAATATGTTGAAGTAACTGTTCATGCTTCGTTACGTTCTCTTCCTGTCCGTCCAACTGTACCACCCCCGAAGATGCATCTGTACTATACTGTATCTATTATAACACGGCTTTAGGAAAATAACCCCACCCCTACCCCATTCTCATTGGCAAGTTCGCCATCTAAATTTAATCATCCGATTAACCTCTAATTCGGTATGAACCAAAAAAGACCGGGCCCCTTGTGTCAAGGGATTCCGGTCTTCCATGTTGGATCTCATACTGTACCTTATACAGATTCGCTCCGCTCCTGCTTGTCCAGCAGTTTCATCTCCCACTGCCGCAGCTTCGCCCGGCGAACGGCTTCCAGCGCACGCTTCTTCTCTTCATCCACACCGAGAATAAAATGCAGATGTGCACCAACGATTAATAAGGAGAACAGCACCCATACGATGCCAAAAATATTAACCCAGTCCATTCCTCCAGCAAAGGAAATCCGCGGCAGTGCAATGACCAGCATCGACAACGCAATAAGCAGATAGATCACATGTTTTGCTTTTTTCAACCTTTTCACCATTCACAGCTCCTTCGTTCTTGATCGACTCTATATGTCTAGTCTATGAACGATAAGGAGCTAATATGAAAGGTTCAGGTAAAAAAACAAGACAAGCGTTTACGCTTCAGCGCCACCGTACAGATGACCCAGGCTATCAGCAATAATTTTATTCACGTCTTCAATGATGACACTGAGGCGACGCTCCGCATCAAACAAACGACGGATGTTCAGATTCAAACTCAGTACTTCAAACAGTTTCTCCATTTTCTCCATCTCATCCGGAGCTGGCATATCCCCGCTCATCATACGTTGTTGCAATTCCATTTGTTGATCACGGAAGTTATCCAGCATTGCTTTTGCATCCGGATCAGCTTCAATCAGCTTCATCGCGGAAGTAATCTCTTCCACCTCGCTGCTTTCTCTCAGTGCTTTGGCCAAATCATTGGCTTTGTCATAAATGTTCACTATTATTCCTCCTCAGATTGGTTTGTTCATCCGTGTTAATACACGCTTTTCTCTCCTGTCAAACAAGGGCGATCTGAAACAGGCCATCGATAACCTGCCTCGAAATCAAATGCATTTAATCCATATGGGTCAATCACCAAGGGTTATATGTCCTCATATGATGAAGCACATGCCATGTTCAGATGCCGTTCAACTTCGAGATCAGACATCAAGTTGCCGCCCGGAAGGAGATCCGTGATGTCCACTAAAAAAGTAACGATTCAGGTTACCGGCTCGGGCATCCTGCAGGACGACGTCATCATGCTGGGCGAAGGGGTGCTTAAGGCGCTTAAAATCCCTTCAGGAAGGCCGCTTCAGCTGCAATTTGGCTCTTTCCGCCGCGAAGTCACTGTTATTCCGGTACCAAGGTATGACGGGCTGCGCATCAATCAGACAGTTGCCAGCAAGACCGGTCTCGTTCCACGTTCGGTCCTGAGGGTATCCTATCGTTCAGCCAGCCGTACGCTTCGCCTTGGACCCTACATCAGTGTACTGGTTAGCCAGGATTATCCCGATCAGCCCGATCGGCCCTTTGGCTCCATCACGATGTTCTGTCAAGAACTGGTGAACGCCTGCCGTAAGCAAGGCGCCTATGTATCCTTTTTCACACCGGAGGATATTGGAGCGGTAACGGGTTATATGAAAGGCTGGGTGTATGATGACGGCTGGAAAAAGACTGTTCTGCCTGTAGCAGACGTCGTCAATAACCGGCTAACGTCCCGCAAGCTTGAGAACAAACCTAGCGTACAGCATTTTATGAAAGAAGTAAAATCGCTCTACGGCACGCAAACCTTCAATGAAAAGTTTCTGGACAAAAACGAAGTGTTTGACGCACTCAAGTCCATTTCAACGCTTAAACGAGTTCTTCCCGAGTCTCATTTGCTCAAGACGTCCGCCATGCTCAAGACGATGTGCAACCGACATCCGGTTGTATTTCTGAAGCCCGTACGCGGTTCTTTGGGCAAAGGGATCATCCGGGTCTCACGTCAGACTGACGGAAGCTTCCTGACTCTTGCGACTGGTGTCGGGGGTACCCGGAAACAAACGTATACTTCTCTGGATAAACTGTATGCCAGTATGTCGGGGAAAATGAAAACAACGCGTTATCAGATCCAACAAGGGCTGACTCTCATTGACAACAGTGGCAGACCCGTGGATTTCCGTGCGCTCGTGCAAAAAAACCGTACAGGTAAATGGAGTGTAACCTCCATCGTCGCCCGAATAGCGGGTGGGAGTCACTACGTATCCAATCTGGCACGGGGTGGAAGTCTCAGCACCGTCAAGGATGCTGTTGCCAAAACACAGTTGTCTGGATCAGCCAAAGCTTCCGCGTATGCAGGATTGCACACCGCAGCACTGGATATCGCAAAAGGGATCGAGAGTGCCATCCCTGCTCATTTTGGTGAACTTGGTATTGATCTGGCTCTGGACACCACTGGGCGCGTATGGCTGCTCGAAGTCAACTCCAAACCATCCAAGAATGATAATACACCACTGAGTGAGAGCAAGATCCGCCCTTCCGTCAAAGCCATGCTTGAATACTCTACGTACCTGGCGGGTTTTTGAAAAGTTATTCCCTATTGGAAACAAATCTGATAGAGGAGAGGTGCAGCGTAATGTTTCCATCATCTCAGACCAAGACACTGGCCATTCTGGTACGTGCAACCGAAGGCTCACCTCCCTTTACAGATGAACTTTTCTGCCGTCGTCTCAGTTTGGGGAGCATGCGATACGCCCTTCAGATTATTGTGATCCCGATATCGAATGATGCAGTCCATCTCCCTCTTCAACGGGGATATGTCTACCATCAAGGGAAGTGGAATTCGGTACCTGTTCCTGCAGTCGACCTCATTATGGATCGTTGTCTTCGCCCTATCTCCAGGTACGTCAGACAACAGCTTAAGGAATGGATACCAACCAACGGCACAGATCAACACCGTTATTGGTCTGCTTCCCTTCCAGGAAAATGGGAGGTACATCGTGTGTTGTCCCGAAATCCTGAATTGAGATCTCAACTTGCTCCCACAACCCGGATAGGATCGCATATTCCTTGGCAAACATGGCTGGACCGTTGGCCCAAAGGACTGTTCTTCAAACCGGTATCCGGGACTCATGGCAAAAATACCTTTCGCCTGTCTCGGGGAGCGACTCCATCAACATGGATCGGGGAGGGGCGTAACGAGGACAATGAACCCTTTTTTCTTACATTCAACGATACCCAGGCTGTATCTTCCTGGCTAGCATTACATCAGGCTGAGCGTAAGATGATCGTGCAGCCATATCTGGAGCTTAGCCATCATGGAAGAGCATTCGACATACGGGCTCTAATGCAAAAGAATGGGCAAGGTCGCTGGACGCTTACCGGATGTATGGTACGGGAAGGACCCGAAGGTTCACTCACGTCCAATCTTCACGGTGGGGGTAAAGCATATCCTGCCCACGCATATCTGCTCCAGCGATATGGAACGACACGCACAGAAACTCTGCTGAAGAGCATCCGGCAGACTGCTACTCTTATCCCCACCCTGCTGGAGAGCCGTTTCGGCAGGTTAGCCGAATTGGGGCTTGATTTCGGAGCAGATGCAGAGGGCCAACTCTGGCTAATTGAAGTCAACTCCAAACCAGGCCGCACCTCATTCGCAGAAGCGGGCGACCGACGCATGCATACTCTGACTTATACCCGGCCGCTTGCCTATGCCCGTTATCTGTTGCAACAACATGTTCTCACGGACGTCTTTCGTCCAATGAAATTGCCGAATACATCCAGCAAAGCTGGCCTGAAACCCATCCCGATTCACGGCGGCTGAGGCCCGCAGCGCCCGCTTGCCATGGAGCCCAAGGATCTTTTCAGGATAGGAGGATAAATCATGAGTTTGACCTTTTGCAATCTGCATTTCACCAAGCAACCGGATAAAGTGGTTTATGTATCCAACGCTTTAATGAAGAGCCTCAACCTGTCCGGCAAAAAAACGGTGCACCTTCGCTTCGGGCGTGACCGGGTACCTGCAACGATCAAACCAATCAAAAAAGCAGGTAAACATCTGTATCTCGCTTCAGGTATCCGTAATATGATGAACGTTCCCAAACGGGGCAGTATTTATCTCCGGAATTTGCAAAATGATGAGGTCCAGTTAGGTCCACTGATCGGCGTACTCTCTGATGGGCCTGCGACGAGCACGAATCCATTCGGTTCCCGTACTGGTTTCATCAAACAGTTACTCCGTGAAGGCAGCCGAAAATCTTATATTTATGCCTTTACTCCCCGGGATATCAATTGGCAGAATGAGACGGTATCCGGTTTTTTTCTGAATGAAAACGGAAGCTTCACCCGTAGAACGGTACCTCTGCCCGATGTCGTCTACAACCGGTTACCCAGCCGTCGTTCAGATTTCTCACCAGCCATCAACCAGCTGCGGGAACGATTTGTTCGCCGAAAAATTCCGTTTTTCAACTGGAGCTTCTTCAACAAATCGGATATCTATACGTTGCTGGAGAACGAGCCGGCAGCAGGACGGTATATCCCAGAATCCATTACCAATCCGTCCGTTGAACAGATGAAGGAAATGTTGGAACGCCATCAGTTCGTTTACTATAAACCTACTGCAGGAAGTCTGGGGAACGGGATCTACCGCCTGACTTATTCGCCGAAACGCGGATATTTCGCACGTTATCGCAAAAAAGGCGGTAATGCACTCCTGCGTTTTGGTTCCTTCAACAGTCTGATGCGCATGCTTCAGGGTAGACATGGCAAACAGCTACGAGGATATGTAGTTCAGCAGGGAATACGTCTAATTGAGATTGATGAATGTCCAATTGATTTCCGTTTTCACATGCACAAAAACGGTAACAATCAATGGGTTGTTGTCGGGATTGGAGCCAAAAAGGCAGGACGTGGCAGCGTCACAACACACATCAAAAATGGCGGCTCCCTAATGACTCCTGAGCAGGCGCTCAGTCGCAACTTCGGCGATCGTGCGGGAGAAGTTCTTCAGCAGGCCAAATCCGTCGCTATTACACTGGCCCAGGCGATTGAAACCCAGCACCAGCATCTGATTGGTGAGATTGGCTTTGATCTGGGCATTGATCAGGAGGAACATGTATGGATGTTCGAAGCGAACGCCAAACCCGGGCGCTCCATTTTCCGTCACCCTTCACTCCGGGTGGAGGGCAAATCGTCGGTGGAGCACATCTTGGAACACTGCCTGTATTTGAGCAAGTTCCGGAAGAAGGAAGAGATTTGATGACCCTCCATGATGATTTCAAACCTGTCATTGCTGTTTTGACCATGCATGATAAACAGCGCATGTTCAGGGGAAATCATCAAAATTTTCAGGATATCTTACAGACAGGCGAGAGCATGGGATACGTGGTGTACATTGTAACTGTACGGGATCTGAACGTGAGTGGTCCCACCGTGAAAGGATATACGTACAACAAGGGGAGTGGAAAGTGGGTTTCACAACCTTTCCCCCTTCCCCATGTTCTGTACAATCGTATTCCCAACCGGGAAGACGAAGGAAAACCTTCCGTTCAGCGCAAAATTGACGAATGCATGCAATCAGGAATCGAACTGTATAACCCATTCTTTTTTAACAAATGGGATCTGTTCGAATGGCTCAAGAAGTCCAAATCGACTCAGCAACTGATCCCTTACACTCGGCGGATGCGAAGTGCTTCTTCTCTGGGTGCCGTTTTACGGGCGTATCCCTATCTGTACCTTAAGCCCGAGAGCGGCAAAGCTGGCAAAGGAATCATGATGCTTAAATTCCAGGAAAAAGAACGGCTTCCTTATCGACTCAAAATACAAACCACACGTAGAAGCACGACCTATAAAGCAGCTACACTTGCCAAGTTATGGGCACGAATTCGCAAAGAAACCGGACATACGCCCTATATCATGCAACAAGGCATTGAACTGGCATCCTCTCGTAAACGCCCCTTCGATTTGCGTGTTCTTGTACAAAAGAACACCAAGGGCCAATGGAGCGTAACGGGTGTAGGAGCGAGACTTGCTGGCTCCCGCAGCATTACAACTCATGTGCCACGCGGCGGGAGCGTAGAAGACCCTGAGAAGCTGCTGACCGATCTTTTTGGCGAAGAAATGTCTACAACCCTTATGAAACGTGTGAAATCTACTTCATTAATGATCGCAAGACAGGTAGAACGGGGATCAGGTTACACGCTCGGAGAAATGTCCATGGATCTGGGCATTGATGACCTGGGGGAACTCTGGTTCTTCGAAGCCAATGCAAAGCCCATGAAGTTTGATGAACCACAGATCAGACGGCGGTCATTGGAACGTATATTTCACTACAGCGCTTATCTTGCCCGTCAGTCCAAACGATGATAGACAGGAATACTGCAAAAAGAAGGTGATTGTTTGTGTCCTCACCTGTTCTGGGCATTATGACGTTGTACTTAAATGAACATCGCGCTCTTGAAGAACGAAGCGTTTATCGCAGAATGATTCTTGAAGGGCGCAAGCGGGGACTCGATATCTATGTATTCACACCAGCCGACGTACACCCCGGCGGCAAACAAATCGAAGCCATGGTTTTTCATGAGGGAAAAGGCTGGTCCAGGGAGTGGCGATCATTCCCGGACCTGATCTTTGATCGTTGCCGGATTCAGCGTAACCGAAGGTTCCAGCAATTGCTTGCCTTTCGTGAGAAATATGGGCATCTGCTTTTTCTGAACAGGCCACTGCGCAATAAATGGACCATCCACCAGACCCTTTTACAAAAAGCCAACTTTCGTGAACACCTGCCGGAAACCGCTCTATTTCAAGATATGTCCGATGTAAACCGGATGCTCAAAGTTTCTTCTCTGGTCTACCTCAAACCCATTAATGGAACAGGCGGACGTGGTATACTGCGCATTGAACGCAGCAGTAGCGAAGCGAATACGGTGCTTGTTCAGGGGCGGGATCAGAAGCGTCGTATCATAACTCCACGTAAAGTTCATTTATCACGACTTGGCGCGTTGCTCCAGCACTGGAACATGAAAGACAAGTATCTTGTACAAAAGGGCATTCAACTTCAGCTTCCGAATGGACGTGTGCATGATTATCGCATGCTCGTTCAGAAAAACGGTGAAGGACAATGGGAGCTTACTGGATGTGCTGGACGCATGGGTGCAGAAAAAAGCGTGACCTCCAATCTGCATGGCGGCGGTCAGGCAATAGCGATGAACCGACTCATGAAGCAATGGATCGAAGATGACGACCTCCGGGCAGAAATTAACACAACTGCAGAGACGTTTGGCATTGATGTTGCTTCGTTTCTGGAAGATACGTATGGGGACCTATGTGAGCTGGCACTGGATTTGGCGATTGACAGAAGCGGACGTATCTACCTGCTTGAAGTTAATCCCAAACCTGCGCGTGAAGTATTCGCTCGCATCGGGGAGCGGGATATCTATTATAAAGCCATCACTCAACCGCTGGAGTACGCCTTATGGGTATATCGCAACAAACCTCCCGGAATGTCCAAAAAGTCAGCCATTCCCAAGCCCGTTTCGCAAAAATCCGCCAGAGTAAAAAGAAAAAGGAAAGTCAAGTGAATGGATTAGAAAAAGCAGGAGTCTATGTTCGCCAAGTGCGAGCATCTGCTCCTGCTTCACTGTTTTTTTATTTCTGTTCTTTCGTCCATTGCAGCGTGTCGTTGTCAATCACAATATACCCTTTTTCCTCACCTTGCACATAAGATAATGTCAATCTCATCAGGTCAGGTTCTAGTTGGCATGTGGTAATACGTGTAACCTGGTCTGTGTGATCCGCGGGCAGGCACAACGTCAGAATACCTACTTTACCTGAGAAATCAGCCTTGCCCTGGATGACCGATGTTTCCGACTTGGAACCATACACCTCAGATACCCAGCCGGGCTGCTCCGTCAACTCGAAGGCTCCCTTCCCAATGCCTGCCGTAACCCATTGCATCGTAAGCGTTATGGAAGATGCCTCATAGCTCATATCCGCCGTCATTTCTCCAGCTTCATTCATTCCCAGTGTAATATCCGCTTGCGGATGAAGGTGAAAACGTTGCTCCAGCGTATGCTCTGCATCTGCCTCCAGCCAATCTACAATTAATAATATAGGAATTTCGGCCCCTGCCAGCATCCACCGACGATGTGTAACTGGATCTGGCAAATGCGTATATCCATCCTGTGAAGCATCAATGAAGTGATAGCTGTCATTGCTCTCCCAACGTAGCGTTGTGGCCTGAGCCTCCGGCTCACCCCATTGCTGTGTGGAGAGATAAGGTGTCTGATCCAGACCATCCACCGTGACGGTATTGTGCGCCCGTGTACTTTTGAAATACCTCCGCCATTCCCCTTCTTCATACGTGTAACGTCCGGTGTCCGTGAAGAAAAGCTGGTTCTTCCACATCCACTCCACATTCAGCGCATCCGCATGTCCGTGTGCTCCGCCCATGGAAGCTGCATCAAAAAAAAGATATTGATACTTGTCCCTCATGACATAATATCCTGTCTGCGGAAAGGCTCGGCTCGACAACGCCGGAGAAGAAGCAGCCTGTAGTCGGAGGCATCGCTCATATTTCTCCACACCTAGCAACCAGAGACACTCTGAGCTATCTGTTCCGCGAGCCATCAAATCATCATCGTCCAGGATCGCTCCAAGCAAGGTCAGTCGTTGTCGTCCATCACCAACCCAATCCGAATCACCAATACCGGTAGACTGATGATCTGGTCGAATCAGCGCCTCAGTAAATGCAGCCATATGGCGCAGACAGCGGGCATACCATGCCGAGAAAGGATGCCCTGAAATCTCGCCCAACCGATAAGGCGTGCCAAACATTTCGATGCTGGCATTGTGATAATGTGTTGTCAGTTCAACCTGTATCCCTTCTTCACCCAACTGATGCAACAAACACAGCTCAAGACGTTCCATCGCCACTTGACGCCAGTATGCACTTCGCGGGTGATGGTGGTAGAACGTAGCAATCATGAACAAGCCTTGCATATGCATAATGGCATGATTGATTTCCGTACTGCCGAGGTAACGGGTCAAAAACTCGGCGTGCTCGTCCAGACCTTGACGAAACTCCGCCTGAAAACCTTCGTCCAGCAGCGGACTCGCTTCCATATATTTATATGCCGATATCCAGGACTGCACGCGTAGTCCCGTCTCCAGCAGGCGCCATGGACCGGGTTTTTGAAAGAACACGGCCTCGTCGTAAACCACATTTACAGGTACAGGGTTCTGTTGCCTCCAACTGCGAAAATGGTCAATGAATGCTGTTACATATAGCGGATTGCCCTTCATCAGATATGCCTTTCCCAGATCGAGCATATGCCAGTGTCGATTGATGCCCCATGTGAACTCCAGATCATCGGTCGGATTGTGAAGCCAGTCCACGGGTGTCCCCATCGGAATCCAGCGATTCAGATCGTTGGTATAAGGAACGATAAATTCATTCAGGATGGCACGATTGGCAATCGTGAGCGAATTTCGGGCTTCTTCCGGAAAATGTTTTTCATAATATTGGGCAGCCTGTTGCAGATCCGTTGCCGAAAGGTAAAAATCGCTCATTGGGACGCCTCAAGAAAATCTTGACGGAACGGGGTAAACACATCCAGAATGACGGAGTCCTCCAGTGCCTTGACCCCATGCGGGACGTTAAAACCGGCATAAAAGCTGTCCCCTGCTTTTAAGATGCGAATTTCTTCACCGACCTGTACCTCAAAGCTGCCTTTGACGATATAGCTGACCTGCTCGTGCGCATCATGGGAGTGAACCTCTCCAATACCACCTTTAGCAAAGGTAACCTCCACCATCATTAATGTACCGCCCATACCCAAGATCTTCCGGGAACTCGTTTCGTTCACGATATGTGCATCGATCGACGCATGATTAATAATCATTTTGCTTTTCCCCTTTCCTTGTGAATAAGCGACCGAAGTGATTAAACCACGGCCGCTATGAACGTTTATTAGTCTTCTGTGGACAATTTACCCTGAAGTTTGGAAGAATCAAACGATGGATCAGCAGTTATATTGGTCAGCCCTGTTGCTTTGGTTTTCTCTAGAGCTGCATTGTATCTCGTATCCAGATCCTTGATTACACTATCGAGATCACCACCCGTGAATACATAGATGGAGAATGCATCGCTCCATTTATTTCCTTCCAGTGAACTCTCGGTCACCACACTTGGATTTGCCGGGAAAATGGCATCATAACGTTTGGGCAGGAAACCTTCAATACCCGGAATGCTTGGTTTTTTGTCAGAGCTTAGTACAGCAGGAATCAGTGAGATTCCGTATCCCTTTTCATAATACTCACTCTGAAGATCTGTGCTGTACACATACTCCATAAACTTCCATGCCGCTTCCTTGTTGGCAGAATCTGCATTGATGCCGATGTAGGAGCCCCCGATGACTTGCGAAGCGCCCTTGATCGTTCCATCATTAGTTGGTACAGGAGCGGCTGCCCAATTTTCTTTGGTAGGAAACTGATCTTTATATACACCTGGTTCACCGGAGTGGTTAATGTACATTCCGATTTTACCTTGAGCAAACTGGGCTCTGAGCGGATCGATGTCCAGACTTTCAACACCTGGCAGCATGCTGCCATCCTGATTCATCTGACGAAGTGCCATTGCGATATCCTTGTACATCCCAAAATCAAATTGGCCAGTCTTGTAGTTGTAACCATCAATACCAACATTATTGCTTGCACCTGCAATCGTATTGGCTGCTCTCCAGAAACCGCTGCTGCTCTTGAACGGGCTGGCAAAACCATAGATGCCTTCACTTTTACCAACTTCGGTAATTTTTTTGGCATCCGCAACCATCTCAGCCAACGTTTTTGGCGGACTCTCGATCCCTGCCTTTTTGAAAATATCCTTGTTATACACAAGCCGCCAGACCTGCCCTGTATTGGGGAGGGAATATATTTTTCCATCAATCGTGTTTTTATTTTCAATCAAGCTGTCTTTAAACACGGCCTTCATCTCATCACTCATGTATCCATCGATGGGGGCGAGATACCCCTTCTGATAATAGGTCTGAAAATCATTAACTTGCAGCACATCGGGTGCCTGCTTGCTGGCAAAAGCAATATCGACCGCCTGTGGATAGTTGTCCCCCATCACGGTCATCTCCACTTCAATGTTGTCCTTGTTCGTCTGGTTGAACTCATCGATCTTGGATTTCATAAAATCAGCATCATGGCGGTCCGGTGTCCAATATATGATTTTGGTTTTCCCTCCGGCATTCTCCCCGCTGGCCCCCGATTCGCTATTTGCCGAAGTACCACTATCAGCAGAACAACCTGCCAAACTTAGCGCCAGCAATGCACTTAGCGTAGTCACCATCCACTTTTTAACCATTGATATGCCCCCTTATGCTTGTCTGGACAACCCGTTTGGTTATCCGTTAACGTAATGATAATCGCTACGCTTTCATGGAGGTGAGGGACATTCTGACTTTGCATGGTGGGAAAAATGACGATCCGTATCGGTTTCAATTCTCATACATTTGCCGGAAGCAGGTTGGTGTCATGCCGCAGTATTTCTTGAATAAACCGCTAAAATAAGGCCTGTCCTCATAACCCAGCCTCTGGCAGATCTCTTGCACCTGTACGCCTGCAACCAGCAACTCTTTTGCCTTTTCCATCCTCATCTTAGTAATATATTGAATCGGCGTTATGCCCGTTTCCTTTTTGAAGGCATTGGCAAAGTAACTCGGACTTAAATGCACGGATTGGGCACAGGCATGCAGCGTCAGATTTTCTGCAAGATTCAGACTGATATATTCCTGCGCCTTGCTAATCGCCTGTTTGACATCGGTGAGTCGTTTTTTGTCCATAATCTCGCAACCCATACTGCTAAAATGTTTGATATATCCTCTCCAGCCATCAAACGTCAAGGAACGCATCGCCTCAAGCACTGTCAGGTCTGCTTCCAGACGCAAGCGTTCCTCTGCTGTAATCTCATCACAAAAGGCACGGTAGATCGCAAAAGCGAGTCCCGACAGCAAACGAATCATCGTGAGTGGCTCGGGAAAACCTTCGGAAACCTGCCATTCTTCGAGAATCTCATCAATGATGTGGTGACAGGTACTCTCATTACCACATTTCAGGGCATAAAACAGCTCTTTCTCCTTCTCCAGAGGATATACCGGAGCCACACATTCCTGGTTCGCCAGTTCAGCATACTGGAGGATGCAATTTCCTTCACTGTAAAAACGATAGGATATCGCCTGATCTGCATGTGCGTAGGACGTCCAGATTTCCTGTGGTCTGCGGGCAATCGTACCAACACCAATTGAGACTGTTTTTTTGCTGAATCGCTCCACATTTTGGCGGCATTGCTCCAGTAGCTCAGAGACGTCGATCTGGCTTGGTGTGTTAAATATGGCTGCAAGCCGGTATCGGTTTTCCCGTAAAACAACGCCCTTGGTATAGCGGTTTAAGGTTTCTCCCACAATATTTTGGACCGCAAAAGGAACGATTTCGGCATCCAGATGCATCGTGTATCCATATCGCGTATAACCATCCACCTCGATGACCATGACGAGAAGATTGGAGGAATCGAGATCAATATGCAGCTCGTTCCAGCGACTTTCATTCAGGAATCCCCCGATTTCATGACGCAACAAGCCCAGTAGATAGCTGTGACGCTCATACTGGCTGCTACTCTCCACCTTCTGCTCCAACTGTTCCAACTGTTTGCACTGTGCTTGTTCTTCCTGAATCACCTGTCTTACCTTCAACACCGCACCGAGTATTTCTTCAGGGGTAAACGGTTTGAGCAAATAATCGGATGCACCCAGCTTGATGGCCTCCTGTGCATAATGAAAATCCGAATAACCACTGATAAAAATAAATTTGGCCCGCAGTCCGGCATCCAATGACCGCTTCATTAGCTCCAGCCCGCTCAGCTTGGGCATCCTGATATCACTAATCACGATGTCGGGTTGCTGCTCCAGCAACAAGGACCAACCGCGCTCTCCATTGCCCGCCGTGCCTACAATCCGAACCTGATGATCCTCCCACGGAATAGTTGAAGATATGCCCTTTACAACTGCCTGGATATCATCCATAACACACATCGTCAATTGGCCCATACTGCCCCTCCTCAGGTGATCGGAATCGTGATAACAACCGTTGTTCCCACATCTGTACTGCTATGAAATACAATTGAGGCCACATCCCCGTAGTGCAGGCTTAATCTGCCATGGAGATTGGATAGGGCATAACCTTTGCGTCCCCCGTCAGGAACATCATCAGCATAGATACTGGCTACATCCATACCACATCCATTGTCAGCCACCTCCAGCCGTAGTGTGTCACCCTGACGATCAATGCGGATCAGGATAATGCCCAAATCTTCTTTGTCATTGAATCCATGCAGGATGGAATTCTCGACCAAGGGCTGAAGTAATATTTTTAAAATATCAACAGCGTAACAAGAGGGGTCCCCCACCTCAATCCGATAAACGAACAGATCCTCATAACATTTTTGCTGAAGCTGCATGTATTGTTCGACATGTTTGATCTCCTGCTCCACACTGGTGATGTCTTTACCATCATTCAGGCCCAGACGGAATAATAAGGATAAGGAGACGATCATCTCACTTACATCCTTCTTCTCTCCGCTCTCACTTTTCCAGAACATCGTATTAAGCGTATTGTAGAGGAAATGAGGATCAACCTGCGCCTGAAGCGCCTTGACTTCAAACCGCCGTTTGTCTTGCTCCGTTGTCCGTACTTCTTCAAACAGAATCTGAATCTGGTCCAACATCCGGTTGAAACGATGCCCTACAGCGCTGACTTCATCGTCATACTTGCTGCGAAACCGTACATCCAGATCATTAGACTCCACCTCAACCATCAAGCGTCGCAGTTTGTTCAGTGGCTTCAGCAGAGCGGAGGCCAGCAGCCTGGACAACCCGAGTGCGAGCAAAATGCAAAACAACATGATCAGGATGATCAGCCAGCGTATCTTTTGGAGGGGGGACAACAAGTCAGCCTTGGACTGTACACTTACCATGACCCAATCCTCGTTCATCGACAATGCCGAATAGTTAACAAGCATGTCCTCCCCCTGATCGTTCCTGTAGGTGAAATCCCCAGCATCGTCACGGCTAAACTGTTGTGTAAAGTCAGGCTCCATAATGAAATCGTAATTTCGGGACCTGGGCCGAATGACTTCATTTCCGTTTTTGTGCAGCAAAAACAGTTGAATCTGGTTATTCATGAGATCCTGCGTCAGAATGTCCCGCATCGCCTCTTCCTTCATATTGACGACCATATATACATTCGAATAGGTATGATTATCGATCACAATGGGTTTGAGCAACAGAGATAACACATTTCCTCGGGATTGAAATAACTGACTCTGATGTGAACCAAACCACATCGTATTCCAGCCTTGCAGTTTCACATAGCGTCCGTATTCCCTGTCGAACGAGTGATTGCGATTCGGAAAATCTTTGGTCGAGAAAAAATCACCGATAGGTGTTTTCAGATATGCGGTATCAATCAGTGGCTCTACGAGCTTCAATTGAGCAAACGATGTTTGCAGCAGCGAGAGATTCTGATAATAATGAGATGTGTTATTTTTCCCCACGTCCTTCATGACCTGGGTGAACGTTTCATTGAGCATAAAAGAAAAAGATGATACAACAATGTGCCTTAGATGTTCATCCATAACCTGCACTGATTTGTTCAGAATGCTTTGTTTCAGTTCAAGTGCATTCTGCTCAATGCTTCGTGCAGCAAAGAGATAAGAACATATCCCGGTCACACTGATGCATAAGACAACGAGAAAAATGTACAGCAGCTGTATTCTTTTTTTCAGGGACATTTTATAAAAGTCGAATATCATCGGCGCTCGCTCCTTGAACACGGCTTGGCCCGTCCGCTGTGAATTAAAATGAGTATAGCACAGTGGAATTACCCGTAAAACCGTTTCCATGACTATGCTCACGCCTATCCTTTCACAGCTCCCAAGGTCACCTGCATGAATGATTTGTTAGCAAAAATATAAACGATGAGCAGCGGCAAAATGGACAGACAGGCTCCGGCCATCATCAGTTGGACCTCAGCCGCAGCTCCGATGCCATATCGCAGATTAGCCAGCCCAACGGGCAAAGTCTGTAAGTCCGGATTGCTCATGGTGAACACAAAAGGAAGAATATATTCATTCCATGAACTCTGGAATACACCCAGACCTGCAACGGCGAGTCCTGGCCGCAGGAGTGGAAGAATAATTCGCCAGTATGTGGTGAAGAAATTACAGCCATCAATCATCGCCGCTTCATCCAGTTCGCGCGGGATGCTCTTGAAGAAACCAATCAGAATAAAGTATGTGGCAGCATGTGCGCTGATCAGTATAATAATAACGCCCCATAACGTGGTATTCAGTCCCAGCTTGACCATGAGGTCAAATTGCGGACGCAGCACAACCGCGCCTATGGAAATAAACAGAGTAGATGCCATGAGCAGGGTGTATCCCTTTTTACCTTTGAAATTCACTCGATCCACAGCGTAGGCTGACATCGAAGCTACCAGCAGCGTGCCAACTGTTGTACTGATGCTAACAAACACGCTGTTAATCGTAAAACCCGAAAAATTGGCGGTTTGCCAAGCCTGAGCATAATTGGAGAACTGCCAAATCTTCGGCCAGATGGTGGCTCCTCCGGTCAATTCCTGGTTCGTTTTGAAGGAACCGAGTAATACAAGTATGATGGGGAACAGCGACAGCAGAGCGATTGCGATCAAAAACAGCCAAAGTACCGTTCGTTTGGTCCAGCGAATGAGTTGGGGAGACCCTGAGGGCGCAAGCACGTTTTGAGTCATCATCGTTTCCTCCTGATAATTTATACGTGTTCAAAAAGTCTGTTTTTCAGTTTAATAGACATCGTTGAGCTTTTTGGATATCTGGAAGTAAATGAGCGTCACAGCCCCTACGATGAGAGCCGTTGTGAAACCGACTGCACTGCCATAACCGAGCTGCTGGAGTGATTGTGTGTCAGCCGACACGGGAAACAACAGTTTGAACAAATACAGATACATCACCTCTGTTTTGCCATACGGTCCCCCTTCGGTCAGCACCATAATACTCTCGTAACCTTTGAGTGCCGTGGTAATTGCCAGCATGATGATCATCTGCAAGACAGGACCCAGCAACGGAATCGTTACATTCCGCAGTTTCTGAAACTCACTCGCTCCATCCAGCGATGCCGCCTCGTAAAGCTCTTCAGGAATGCTCTGAAGACCCGCAATGAACAACAACATATAGTTGCCCACAGCCCCCCAGATGGCGATGATGATGGTTGTTAGCATGGCATGTTCAGCCCCCAGCCAGCTAATGGATTCGGAGATCACATGATACTTAAGCAGCAATTGGTTCAATATTCCGTTGTAGGAGTTGAAAATAATAAAGAATACAATCGCCATGACCGAAGCGCTAAAGATAGTGGGAAGATAATAGATCGCCCTAAACAGGGATCTTCCTCTCCATTTACGATTCAAAATAATCGCCAGAGTTAACGACAGTGGAATTGTAACGACGAGTTTGCCCAGGGCATACACACCCGTGTTGCCTACAGAATCCCAGAATTGCCCGTCACGCAAAATGCGTCCAAAATTATCAAGCCCGATAAAGACAGGCGTCCCGATGCCTTGATAATCATAGAACATGTAACGCAGCGCCCATAACAGCGGATAGATCCCGAATACAAGAGTTAGAAAAAGACTTGGAAAGATGAACATATAGGCATGTATTTTGGATGGTTTCACCAGAATCGGACCCCCTATAGCTTTTGAATGAATTATAGAGGGAATATGAAGGAAAGCGGGATAGGGAAATCAACTTTCTACAGGGGAGAATGTGACTGCATGACCAAACAAAAAAACCTGTATTCAACGAATTTCCGTTGAGTCTACAGGTTCATATCATGTGGTTCGTAATCTTAAACCTCAGTATACGTATGCAGCGTAGAGGCTACTCTGCTTCATCATACAGACGCAGTAGTTCTGTAAAATCAGAGATGAGCACATCTGAGCCCGCAAGCTCCTCATCACGACCGAACCCGGCATAAGCACAGCCGATGACCGCCTGACCGTTCATTTTACCAGCTTCCACGTCAGAAGAGCGATCCCCTATCATCCATGCGTCCTGAATACGATGTTTCTCAAGCAGGATCTGCACCAGATTAATTTTGGAAGGAGTCTTGTACTGGCCTGCACTATATACCCCTTCAAAGAAAGGCATGATTTCGTGTGCAAACGCTACACCCTTTACGTAGTCCTCCAGCCCGTTACTTGCGACAAAAAGACGCACTCCTTGTTGTTTCAAGGCTTGCAGCGTTTCTTTCACACCCGGATACAATTGGGAACCTCCTTGATCAAGCCCTTCAATCTCCAGTTGAAGCAACAGTTCGTCTGCCCGGCGATGTGCCGCTTCCGATGCCTCAGGCATAACCACTTTCCATATATCTTCGAGCAACATGCCCAAACTTCCCAGCATCCGTTCCTCGGGTGGAGTTTCTCCTTCAAAATGCCCTTCGGCACGCAATGTATCAAATAGTTGCTGGTAAGCTGGCAACAACAGGGTCTCTGTCTGGAACAGCGTACCATCCATGTCAAAAATCATCGCTTCCGGTTTGAGCAAAACCTTCTCTTTATTCATGTCCAATGTTCCTTTCGGATTGGGATATTGTATATGTAATTGGAATCGTTCCCTTCCCATGATAAACATAACGTTTGAACGTGTAAACCAACGAATGTAAAAGATCATCAACCCCAACCTTATACAACATCAACCGAACGTTATATTGTAGTTCAACAAACTATATACAAAAGAAGTTTCTTTACGTATAATACTAAAAAAATAGTACTTTAGACACCTAATCTAAAGACCTACAATTATCACATTTCCGGTTTTTTCGACAACTACATATACCCCATAGAGAGGAATAACAAACATGAAAAAGCGAAAGACCTTTAAGATTTTTTATAAGATCGGATTAGGATATTTACTTGTACTGGCTGTACTGGCTGGTTGCATCCTGCTGATTCAGAACAGCACAAGTCAGCTCCAACGGGAACTGGATTTTCTGGTCGATCACGATATGAGGGTACATGCCCTCACCTATGAACTCGAAAGAAACATGGTAGATATGGAAACAGGTCAACGCGGTTACATCATCACGGGTCAGGACAATTACCTCGATCCTTACACCCAGGGAAAAGAGCAACTTATTACACTTAGAGATGAACTTGCGGCTTTAATTTCGGATAATCCGGCTCAACTTGCACTTTTGGAAGACATACATACTACTATGGAGAACTGGGTCCAGGTCGCTGGTGAACCTGTGGTCGCCCTTCGCCAAGCAAATAATACGCAGGCCATTCGAGATTTTTTCGCAGATGATCCAGGTAAAAGAGACATGGACCAGATTCGCACTGCTCTCGATACGTTTCGAACCAACGAGCACACGTTAACTGATAACCGTACAGAAGCGCTGAAGCAAAAAAACACACTACTGAACTTGGAACTGTATGGGGCACTTATCGTTGTGGCCATCATCTCGTTCATCACTGCATTGGTCCTGTCACGTGCCATTGTTAGAAACATTCGTACCGTGAAGCAGGCATTAAATGACATCGGTTCTTCCAATGGCGACCTGACACTGAGAATCGCTACGCCAATGAAAGACGAAACTCGTGAACTCGCGGAGGCAGCCAATACAATGCTCACTGGTTTGCAGCAAATGATGCTGGACGTTCAGAGCAATGCCATGATTCTGAGCACAGCTTCGGATCGATTGGATAAAGGGGTTGCCGATAGCCATCTTGCAGGAAAAGAAGTTGCCACTGCCATGGAACGCGTGGCTGAAGGCGCTGATGAACAGGTTGCTCTTACGCAAACCATGGTAGCTGCGATGCAACAATCCCTCAACGGGCTTAATCGTGTCGCCTCCTCGGCAAGTGACGTGGCAGGCCGTGCAGTTCGTACCGAATCCATTGCCGTGGATGGGCAACAGCGCATTGATAATGCTGTAGGTAAAATGAGTTCCATTGAGCAATCCTTCCTCTCTGTACAGGGAGCCATTAATGAAATTTCGAAGATGTCTGATCAAGTGATCAACATTGCAGATTCAATGTCGGGTATTGCAAGACAAACCAATCTGCTTGCACTTAACGCCGGAATTGAAGCTGCCCGCGCTGGGGAAAATGGACGCGGCTTCGCTGTCGTTGCCGCGGAAATCCGTAATCTTGCAGACCAAAGTGCAACATCAGCCAAAGAGATTACAAGTATATTGGAAACCGTGGTAACAGGTGTTCAAAGTACGGTGCAGGTGGTCGATGAGAGCACTCTACATGTGAATGAAGGGTTGCGGACTATTGAGGATGCAGGTAATGCTTTTTCAACCATTACTCAGCATATTCATAACCTCAGTGGTGAAGTTCTGGAAGTATCTGCTGTTGTCGAGGAGTTGACTTCCGGTAGTGAAGCCGTGATGAGGTCCATCAATGAAGTATCGGCTGTTGTGGAGGATACTGCTTCAGCCACGGAAGAAGTATCTGCGATGACGGAGGAACAGCTTGCTTCTCTGCAGGAAATGTCTGACACGTCCAAGCAGTTGAATGAAATGTCCGATGCACTTGATCAGCTGGTTAAGCGATTCAAGCTGGTGTGACCTGAATCAACATACCGATAGAATGTCTATATAGCTCTATCCTGCACCAAAACAAAGGAAAAAAGCATCGCAGACAGACTCACCCGAGCCTCTGCGATGCTTCTTTGTATTAAGGAGAGCTGAATCAGGAAAAGGTGCACCGGGCACCTCATATGAAAAACCCTAAGCACTCCTTTTCTTATCTCGATTGTTCCCTGTTCCGCAACGCTTCAAGTACCAATTGTGCCTGATACCCATCGTTAAAATCATATATCTTAGCTGGTTTGCCTTGTATACGGGCAATGACATGTTTAAGAACCGGCAATTCACTCGCGGATTCAAGCACTTCTACTCGAGACAGTGGCTGTCCCACCATACCGGTCTTCAATTCCTCCCAATTTTCCAGAGCAATTGTGCCTTTTGTACCGTACACCACCATGGATACACGTTCTTCCCCCGCAAATTGAGAGATGCCATTTAGCTGAATTCGAGTCCCGTCTTCCAGTTCCATTGCAGCCTGTACTTCTAGTTCACAGTCTCCATTCTCAGGATATTGAACCTGAGTGCTCACTACCCGGATGGCACCAAACACCTTTTGAATCATATGAATCCAGTGAATCCCTACTTCAAGAATAAATCCACCCTGTTCCCGGCTCGTAATCCAAGCATTCTGTTGCCATGATCGTGGCCACTGCGGGAATTGCAGAATCAGATCTATTTTGCGAACGGCCCCCACAGTACCCTGCTTAATCATCTCTTGCAACTTCAGCACGGAAGGTTCATGCGGCATCGAGAAATGGATGGCATGAACAACGCCCGCCTGCTCCGCTGCACCCAGCATCTCTTTGGCTTCTTCTACACTATTGGCAAGCGGTTTCTCGCAGAACACATGAATTTTGCGCTCTAGCGCTTCAATGACAATTGGATAATGAAATTTCGGCGGAACTGCAATATACAACAGATCAATCTGATGTTCATTCATTAATTGCTTGTAATCCGTATACGTCCTAACTCCCCGATGAGAAGCTGCAAAAGACGCCAAACCGTCCTCATTCGCATCACACACCGCTACAATCTCAATCTTTGTATCCATCTTTGTATTCTCGATTAGATGAACCATATGTAGTCCCATTTTACCCAGCCCAATCAGAGCCATCTTGATGATTGTCATTCCATCCCCTCCCAATTCCTTTCCAGTATAGCAGAAAGCAAAGAAATGCGAATGCGATGATGCGTTGATACGAAAAAAGATAAATCTCAAACTTTCAAGTCGCTATTAGTGGCTGAAATTCATCATTTACAGTCATCATTTTACATTATTTGTAACTCCGTTGCGATTGGGTAATTCGTTTCAGGTATATATAACCAATTATTTTTACTTTATCCAGCAACACTTAAAGCGTTACCAACTTAAGAATCAGGAATTTAGACTCACAAAAACAGGTTGACAAAAAACCACAAAAAAAGATACTCTTCCTAATAACAATGAATATTTCCTCTTACAACCTTAGACAGTAACTTGCATTCAACAAATGGAATATGCGTATGGTTCTAATAACCTATTTCATGAAGCGAGGTGTCCCGCATGAGAACAGTTGCGGACTATTTGGCAGAAACTCTACGTAATCTAGGCGTTACTCATGTCTTTGGTATTATTGGTAAATCCATCTGTCCTGCTGTCCTGAAAATGGTGGATTACGGATTAGAGTTCATTCCAGGCCGTCATGAATCCAGCTCAGGTTTTGCCGCATCCGGTTATGCATTACAGACAGGTAAGCTCGGCGTTGCCTTTGCCACATCCGGCCCAGGCGGAACCAATCTGCTTACTGCAGCAGCCCATGCAAAGGCCAACAATCTGCCTGTACTGTTTATTACGGGTCATCAATCCATTCAGGAACTGGGGCTCCCCCAGTGTCAGGATTCTTCTTCCTATCTGGCTGATCTGGCCGAGATGTTCAGGCCTGCTACGCTATTCAGCAAACTGGTTGAGCGTGGAGATCACTTCGGCACACTGCTGAATCATGCCCTTTCCATTGCACTCGGCCCCAATAAAGGCCCTGTTCACCTCTGTATGCCTTTTGACGTACAGACTGAATTGTTATCCCAATGCCGGATTGTCATTCCCGAACCGGAACCTCTGCTTAGCGTATCTAACCTGAATCGCATTCTTCCTCTCATTCAACAATCCAACCGCCCTTTAATTATTGCTGGTAAAGGTGTAAGTCGCGCCAGAGCCCATGATGAATTGCTTCATTTGGCCGAATCGTTCAACATTCCCGTCATTACTACTCCTGGTGGAAAAGGAGCGATTGCGTGGGACCATCCCCTATACCATGGACCTTGTGGTGTTGGAGGTTTCCCGCATGCAGACGACATGCTGAACCAAAGTGACCTTTATATCGTACTCGGTTCACGTCTGAGTGACATGACCCTCTGCAATCTGAAGCCTGAACATCATCCGGTACACCTCATTCAATTTGACGCTGATCCTACATTTGTAGGCAAGATTCTGAGCGCTCAAACCTTACATATCACCGGTGATTTGAAGGTCAACCTGCAATATTTGCTGGGCACATTAGAAGACCTCCCTACTCCTGTGAGAACCACGACACCCATGGATTACACTGTCCCATTACCAGATCTGCCCCGCCTGTCTCTGGCTTCTGTGCTGGACGGGATGAGTGAACTTCTTCCTTACGATCATAAGCTGTTTGTTGATGATGGCAGCCATGGATTCCATGCGGTTCAGCGATATAAAGTCAAGAAACCAGGCAGCTTTGTGTTTGACGCGTACTTTGCCTGCATGGGTAACGCCATTGGTATGGCGATAGGTGCAAAGGCCGCTTCACCTGAAGAGACCATTGTATGTATCACCGGGGATGGATGTTTCATGATGCTGGGGACGGAGATCAATACTGCGGTATGCAACAACCTGAATGTCATTTTCATTGTCGTTAACAACAAACAATTGGACATGGCACTCAAAGGAATGGAAAAAACAACAGGCAGAATTGATGGCACATTATATGAAGTTCCTATGGATGCAGCCAAATTCGCCGAATCTCTCGGTGCGGTTGCGTATCGAGCAGAAACCCTTGCTGAATTCTCATCTGCGCTGAACACAGCCCAGACGTTGAATCAGGTAACTGTTATTGAGCTTCTGACCGATCGAGATGAAATTCCACCCACGGCTCACCGCACCGTAACTTTGAATTAGGAGGAGCAGATCATGAGTGAACATGTAGCTCAGGGACTAGACCGTTTCGCAAAACTTTCTGGTGAGTACGGCGCAAAAGCCCTTGCACCCATCAAAGAACATTTTCCCGAATTGTCGGAATTTATTATGGGGACAGCATACGGGGATATTTTTCAGCGCACCACGATTACGGATCAATGGAAGGAAGTTGCTATCATCTCTTCGTTGATCACCCAAGGACAGTATGAACAATTAGGAGTGCATTACACGATGGCTCTGAGCGTGGGAGTAACGGTGGATCAGCTCAAGGGAATATTGCTACATCTGGCACCCTGTGTGGGTGCTCCACGCATTATTAGCGCATTTAATATTTTGCTTGCTACCTTGGATGAAATACAGTAATTCACTTTTCTACATTTTTATACATGATTCGACTTTTTTATTGATCTTTTTACATTCCTACCTTTATAATATGGTTAAATTATCCTTCGAACCAGCTCTCATCTTAGAAGCTTTCAGCAGAGTTCCTATGGGGCTGTGTATCCATTAGCAGGATAGCCTTAACTCATTTAAAGGAGAGAGATCAAGCATGGGAAATTTCATTCTGAAGACTGACGTTCCGAACAAGGTGTTAAACATTGAACTGGAGGGTTCTTTCTCTCAAGAAGACGGTTTGCGTTCCATTTCGGCATATCAGGATACGATCGCTCCTCTTAACACCAAGGAGTATGACCTGAACATCGATTGCAAAAAGTTGAATGTTACTGCGCCAGAGATTGTTCCTCTTCTGGAAGGCTGCCTTCAAATGTTCAAAAAAGATGAATATAAAAAAGTCGTGTTGACCCTCGAGAACAACGCGATTCTAAAAATGCAATTGTCCCGACTTGGTCGGTCTGTTGGCCTGGACAATCTCGAAATCATATCTACCGTTACCACTTAATAAACCAGGCGGACAAGCTGTGAATTCACCCTTCCGCTCAAGAGGAGAATGAAGATGGCCGGAATTCGTATTGTAGATATCGATATCTATCATCCTGCAACCAAGGTGCACAATGATTTTTATATTGAACATTTTGATGCAAGAGGTGTAGATATTCGTGGATTGTTAAAGGCACTTGGTCGTGATACACGTTATAAAATTGACAACGATGACGAAAATTCACTAAGCATGGCCTTTGAGGCAGCCAGTAACCTACTGGAGAAAACCGGACTCACCGGTGCAGATATTGATCTGATTGCTTATGCAAGCCAAACGCCAGAATACATCTTTCCTACGAATTCCTTGATGATTCATCGCCTGATTAACGGAGCTTCCCACACGATCTGTATTGACAGTAACGCCAACTGCGCAGGCATGACCGCTGCATTCGAACAGGTTAGCCGGCAGATGCTGGGCAATCCTCGAATTCGCCGGGCATTAATCATCGGCTCCGATTACGTGGCTCCTCACGCCAGTCCCGATGATCCCGTATACTTCGCCAATTTCGGTGATGCAGCAGCGGCGGTTATTGTAGAGCGGGATGAACATGCTGTCGGTTTCATTGATTCCATCTATCAGACGGATACCTGTGTGTATGGTAATTCACTCTTTCCTGCTGAAGGCTTGGCGAAGCTGGGCAAAACGGGTGTGGATGCAGGTGCCTTTCATGTGAAATTCATCCCATTTGATGATTCGATCTGTGTGGACGCCGCTTCGGAGTCCATTCGTACGTTGCTGACACGTAACGAGATTGGACCAGATGAGATCAGAGCCGCCTGCTTCTCCCAGCTATCCATCAGTAACATTCGGGCTGTATCCGAGAACGTCGGCATTGGTGATGATATTGCCGTCTATATCGGAGATGAGTTTGGATACACCTCAACCAGCAGTCCATTCATCGCATTACATCGAGCGGTTACAACCGGTCAGATTCAGCGTGGTGACAAAGTTCTGTTCTGGACCGTTGGAGCCGGATGGCAAAATGTTGCCATGGTGGTTGAATACTAGGTAAACACTTCAAATTCAATAAAACCCTCCCCAGTAGTATACCAGGGAGGATTTTATTTTCTCCTTTTTCTCCCCCTATCATTGGAGATTAAACATCTACAATTGTGAAAATTATCACTTACATATTATTACACAATAAATATGATTTAAAAGTGAAAAGTAGCAGTCCAAATTATTTTATCTTGGAATTGCTACTTTCAATTTTATTATAAATTGGTTGTTATAAGAATTTAAATACTAGAAGGTTTAATCTACCATTTCTGATTATCTGTAAACGGTCCCTTCGTATCTTGCAGCAACAATTCCATCCACCGTATGATAACTAACCAACACCAAGGTTCCTACATAGCCGTCTGGCGTTTTATAGTCCGTAAGATATTTTGGTACTCCAAAACCTACAGGGTAATAATGCACTACAGAAAAAGTTTTACTTTCAAGCATAGGAGTTACTACGTCTGATACACTTGTACTGGTATTTGGTTGAATATTTGCCGCAGACACGCCTGCACTTGAAATGGATGTGGTCAGAATAAAGGAACATGCAGTCAAAATAAGAACTTTACTAAGTCTCAAAATGATCATCTCCTAAATAGGTTTTTTAACTACAAGTTTATTGTATAATATGTAAGTGGATTTAACAACAATATTTGTAAAATATATAATTATGTGTAATTTACTTTAAAATTAATTATTTAATAATACTATCTTTTCAAAGCAAAAAGCAGCCCTATCGGACTGCCAGACTTCTGCTTTTATACCAAACGTTCAGAAAATCTTCTTTGTCTCCCGATCGTCTTTCAGGATCTCTACAGCCTCCCGGAAACGCAAGGAATGTACGATCTCGCGTTCCCTTAAAAACTTCAGACTATCCTGCAGATCCACGTCATCGGTCAGGTCGATCAACCATTGATATGTAGCCCGGGCTTTCTCTTCTGCTGCAATGTCCTCGTAGAGATCCGCAATTGGATCACCCTTTGCAGCAATGTAGGCAGCTGTAAAGGGTACACCGGAGGAATTGGTATAAAACAAGGCAGAATCTCGTTGAGCATAGTTCGGCCCAAGTCCCGCTTCTTCCAGTTGATCCACTGATGCGTCCTTGGTCAACTTGTAGATCATGGTGGCAATCATCTCCAGATGAGAAAATTCCTCTGTAGCAATATCCGTCAACAGACCGATAATCTTGTCTGGAATCGTATAACGCTGATTCAGATATCGAAGGGCAGCGGCCAACTCCCCATCGGCACCGCCATATTGTTCCATCAGCAATTTCGCCATGCGAGGATCACATTTACTAACCCTTACGGGATATTGCAGTTTTTTCTCATACACCCACATGTAAGACGCCTCCCTCTACGTTATCAAAAAACAGCCATTCTTCTAACCCTCGGGCTTCCTGTCCCTAAAGTCATGCAAGGAAGCCTGAGGCTGATGTGTCACACTTGCCATGGCCAGGGCGTCTGAGACCATTCCCACGGATATTTGGAGAAGGCATGACCAAAGTTCATCAGGGGTCCATACAATTGTTGAAACTCCTGCGCCACCCGCGTACGTTCTTGCGTGAATTTGTTATATTGCTCTATGCTCTGATAATCCCCAGGGTGGGTGTCCAGGTACAGATTCAGCTCCACTAATACAAAATCCAGAGCCTGAAGCTCCTCCAGCAGCTCATAGTATTGGGTATCGCACGCTTTTGCTCCTTCAGGTTCCATCCACATCCACCTTCCTTCCCTTCGATCTCGCTGGTGTATAAGGGCTGTATAATGCAGGCCATAACGTCCCCACTCTTAATGCTTCTGCCGGACTGTACTGTGGCCAACCCATAGGCTGAAATGGAATAAATAATTGCGGAGGTACCAGATACGTCCGAATCTCTACTGGTGGACAAGGATCAAACGGCCCCACAAAAGGGGCGTAAGCACGAAGTTGCGGATCTTTCACAGAACAACGCCTCCTATAATACATCGTTGGTGCAACTTAATATTACTGAGGTCCTTCCTTCCAGTTTCCCGTCTCTATAACCATATGACGCTGTCCCCCAAGTTAATCCGAAATTCGTTTCAACTATGTGCAGAATTTCTCCAAATTCTTATTTAAAATAAAAAAAGACCTTCGGTTCGTTCCCCTTTCAGGTAACTTCCAAAGGTCTTATATCCTGGCAGATTTTCGTAATCTGCGTCATTTCATACTTTTGCTCGTCTTATCTTGCTCCTGCAACGAGTTCTATTCTGCTGGTTTTTCTTCCGAATTCATGTCTTGAGGGGCAGATTGCTTGTACACTCGAACCCGGGTAATTCGCAAGCGAGTGGATTCTTCCACTTCAAAAACGTAACCATTCAGCTCTTGCGTTTTTCCCTTGGTTGGATTGCCCCCAAGCTCTTTAAACAACCATCCGCCGATGGTATCCACTTCTTCATCCTCAATGATGGCTCCGGTCCACTTATGAACTTCTTCAATAAGCGAACGACCATCAATGGAAAATGAATCTCCACTGCGTTCCATATGCGGACGCTCATCCTCAAACTCGTCATACAAGTCTCCAACGATCTCTTCCAGAATTTCTTCCGCAGTCAGCAATCCAGCTGTGCCGCCATATTCATCCACAACCAGCGTCATCTGTGAATGTTTCTTCTGCATTAGACGCAGCACATGGCTGATTTCCATGGATTCAGGAACGTTTAAGATTGGACGGACGAGTGAAGCCAGATCATGCTGTTGCTCCGGTTTAGCCAGCAACAGATCGGTGATGTGTATAAATCCAATGATCTCATCCTTGTCTTCTACTGCTACGGGATACCGGGAATGTTTGGTTGCATTAATGATCTCCAGGTTCTCTTCCAAAGACATATGCGTGTACAGACAATCCATGTCTGTACGTGGCAGCATCACTTCACGTGCCAGCATATCAGAGAAATCAAAGATGTTATCCATCAGTTTGATCTCATCTTTATCGATGACACCACTTTTGGCACTCTGCTTCATCAAAATTCGAAGTTCATCTTCCGAGTGAGCTTCTCCTTCACTGGCAGGTTCGATACCCGCCAGACGCAGCAATGCATTAGCCGATACATTCAGTACCCAGATGAACGGGAAGAAGATTTTGTAGAACAACAGCAAGGGCGCAGATAAAAACAATGCCACTCCGTCTGTTTTTTGAATTGCCAACGATTTAGGCGCAAGCTCACCCAGCACAATATGCAGAAACGTAATGATACAGAAACCGATAATGACCGACACGGTCGAAATAAGCCCTGTATCTCCTACACCGAGCTTAAACATGAGAGGCTCAACGAGCAATTCAGAGATGGCTGGTTCTCCCAGCCACCCGAGTCCAAGCGATGTCAGCGTAATCCCGAACTGAGTTGCCGATAGATAGGAATCCAGTTTACTATTCACCTTCAGAGCGTAACCAGCCATACGATTTCCTTCACTCTGCAATTGAGTTAAGCGTGTCTGCCTTACTTTCACAAGGGAAAATTCCGCTGCGACAAATACGCCATTCAAAAATACGAGCAAAAAGACACAGACCAGATTAAATACCAGCTGCCCAAGATGAAATTCGGTATGAATATCCAAGTTGAAACTCCCCTTTTCTATCTATTTCAGGAATACACCTGGAATATCAACGTGTGATTGCCTTTCTTGATTTGAAATCCACACCCTTGTAATACATATCTGCCACTAGCAGGTTTGGTCCGCAACAGGATGCAATATCGCAATGGCAGTTAACCGTCTGATTCAACGGATGTTCAGCTGACCATTCATGGAACACATCATCCAGTTTACGATCACGAATGTTGCCAAACGCCGGGATATCCGCGAAATCCGTCACATACACATTACCCGTGAACATGTTGACGTTAACGCGGTTGCGTCCATCCGGATCGTTACGTACCGTCACATTTGGTTCGCTGTATAAACGATTGATCAGTTCCCGATCCTGCTCTGCTGCACTGCACGCGAAGAATGGCAAGGTACCGAAGAGCATCCACATATCCTTGTCACGCACATCAAGCAAACGATGAATCGCTGCTCTCATATGGTCCAGTGATAACACTGGCAACGACGAAGCAAAGTTCGAGTTATACATCGGATGCACTTCATGACGAACACAGCCCATCTCACGAATCAATTGGTGAATACCATCCAGCTTGTCGTGCGTACGGAAGTTAATCATCGACTCCGCAGAGATAAACATGCCTGCTTCACTCAGTTTGCGTGAATTTTCAATCATTTTCTCATACATCTTCACCGCTACTTCACGTTTCACAGGTCTGCCACTATTGGCAAATCCAACTTGATGGAAATCGTCAGCATTCAGATAGTTGAATGAGATATGCATAACGTCCAGATAAGGTAAAAGTTGCTCATACCGGCTGATATCCAGCGTTAAATTCGAATTGATCTGGGAACGTATTCCACGTTCCTTGGCATATTTGAGCAGCGGGATAATCATCTCATCCACTGTTTTCTGGCTAAAGCTTGGCTCGCCACCCGTCAGACTAATCGTCTGCAGATGCTCCACTTCATCCAATCGTTTCAGCATCAGAGGGAGCGGAAGAGCCGGCGCTTCACGCATCGTAAGCATATCTCCCACGGCACAATGCTCACACCTCATGTTACACAGATGTGTCACGGTCATTTCTACACTGGTCAGCACATGGCGTCCATATGTACGCAGAGAGCCGATGGGATCCCACGGATCATTGGTCGGCGATAAAGGCATCGGTTGTACCGATCCTGAGTTTAGCATGGTCATTGTTCTTCACCTTATTCCTTTTATTAACCTAAAAAGTTTTATTTACATCATACCTTGTGTTTCTCTTTTTGGAGTTATCTTTTATCATAGCACAATTTTGAATGCTCCGGCATACGTAGACCCTGTCCATTACATGACAAAAAACGCTCAGGCAACTCTGGACCGCATTACGAAACGGCCCGGATATTACGACATGAGCGCTAATCATCTTTCAAGTAGTTCAGCTTTCCACCTGTTCACTTTGAGCCGCTGTAGGTGTATCCTCCACACCCTCTACACCTGTGATCATCACAGACAGAGCAGTCAGCAGGTTAATTTCATAAGGCGAAGATAAAGTCTGGCCGTCCGCATCTTTTAGAACACGGATAAGCGGACGTTGAGGAACACGTGAATGAATTGATGCAACTACCCCAACTTCTCCCGTACTGAGCTTGACTGAAATACCTACTGGGTATATCGCGACACAATCCCTGAACTTCTCCAGCATCCGTTGTTCATAGAGGGTTCCTGAACCTGTATACAACACCTCTACTGCCTGATGGGGCAGCAAGGCTTGCTTGTACACCCGATTCGTCGTCATGGCATCATACGAATCAGCAAGCGCAATCCATTTGGCATATTCATGAATTTCCTTGTCTTTCAAACCAAAGGGATATCCACTGCCATCAATTCGTTCATGGTGCTGCAGTGCACAATGCGCAGATAGAAGCGGTATGCCTGGTTCATCTTTGAGAATACGGTGTCCATATGTAGTGTGCTGCTGAATGATTTTGAATTCCTCGTCACTCAATCTGGAGGGTTTATGCAAGATTTCTGGTGCAATCTGTGTTTTGCCGATATCATGCAACAAAGCGCCCAGACCAATCTCCATTAATTGCTGGCGTGTGTAACCCGAAGCTACTCCAAGAACCAGCGTATACACACATACATTCAGGGAATGGTTATACAGGTCAAAATCACTGGAGTTCATGTCCATCAGCATAATCATGGCTTCCTTCTGACTGCCGATGTCTTCCAGAATGGCATTCATCACACCACTAAGCGCTTTACCGAAATGAGGAATCTGATTTTTGGTTTTCAGTCCTGACATACTTTGAAATTGCTGTTTGATCTCGACCAGTGCCTTCCTCCTGGTCTCTTCCTGCAACATTTCAGGAACGATGATGTCCTCTGTCGCAGCATCTTTAATATACACATAACCGACCCCGAGATCCTTAAGGCGTCCAATCAATCGACTGGTTAGCTCTACATCCTCACTAAGTAATACAAGGCCTTCTTCACTATAAATACGTTTCCCCAGCTTCATGCCAGGCTGCAATAAGTTTATATGTACTAAACGCACAGCCTATCCTCTCCCGCTCCGTAGATGTAATTACCACTAGCCGCCGCTTCAGCAGAAGGCAAGTACTTAAATTAGCTTTGATGCCAGCGGGCTCGCAGGCTGTCGTCCAGAGCCCCTGGTCGTTTTATTTCCGTTTCCAGCAAATCGCGTATGAATTCCGGAAGATGATAGAGCGTACGGGTTCCATGAGCCAGAGGAGGATACCCCACATTGAACGTAAACATGTCCAGTGTTCCAACGATATACTCACATTGTTCGTCCATAGGCTCCCCATTGATGGATATGGTCTGGATCTTCTCATAGGCTGGCGCATCTGGATTGTATTGAACTTCCATTCCGTCCATACATAACGTGCCTAGAATATGACCACGAAAACCAAATCCCACAATGGGCTTACCTGAAAACTCGTCCAACAAGGACTGCTCAAGTGCTTCACGAATATGACTTCCACTCAAGCATATTGTACAAGCATTTATAGGAGATGGACATAGGGAATGCAACATTCCTTTTGTAATATTACCTTGTGGAAGCTCTCCGAGAAGCTGACCTGCATTCACCAGAGACAGCTGTGCCCCCGTGAAATGACGAACAGCTTGTGCAAGCAAGGTAGCAAACGGGGATTCCCGGTCATACGCGATGGGCAGCACCCGATCGGTTATCACTGCCGTCTGATTGAGTGTCCTTTCGGCTTCCGTACGATTCGTAGCGATTGCCAGCGCGACCTGATCATCCAGTAAAATACTCTTGGCAGCCATACAACCGCTACTTATCAGTTGAAGAGGTTCTCCCACACTTGTTCGTTCCAGAGCCACTTTCCCAAGCCATTGGCCAAATTTCCCAGCTGCGCCCAGCACGGTCTGACCAATGACTAATGGTTCTTCGAGAACATGATGGGTATGTCCACCGAGAATAACATCAATCCCAGTAATCTGCTCCGCCAGTCTCCGATCTGTCGAAAGCCCCAGATGTGAAAGAATAACTACCACATCCACTTCATCATGTAATGCTTCCACTTGTGCTCTTAGTGACTCCACAGGGTCCAGAACATCCCACCCGAGCAGTTCGTAAAACGTGGTAAAAGGGGCCGTTGCCCCCAGCAGGCCAACGCGAAATGGACCTTTCTCCACAATCAGAGAAGGTTTCATCCACACTGGCGCAAGGCCAGTATCTTGCTCCACAACATTGCCGCATACCACAGGACACAGAAGTCCAGCGTAGGACTGCGAGAGCTGATCAGGCGTAAAGGTTAGTCCTTCATTGTTACCGATTGTAATGGCATCGTAGCCCGTCAGGTTAATAACATCAACATTAGCCGTACCCAGTGTTCCCTCTGTTTCAACGGCCATGCGGTCCATATGATCGCCGATATCCAATACAAGGAAGTTGCCACCTTGGTCACGTTCCTCATTGATCATAGCGGCGATGGTGCTCATGGAGCCGAAGTGGCTATGGATGTCATTGGTGTGCAGAATCGTTAATGTTTGCTTCTCCCTGGTGCTCATCACACCGCCTCCCCTGCTCTTCAATAAACGTTCATTCTTCTAATGGATAAGCATAACATTTTCCGCGTCGTTATGATATATTTAAAGGGTTTAGAGATCAAAAAGAGGTGAGTCATATCTATGAAATTGACAATTCAACTATTTGCAGGCATTGCAGAACGTTTAAATACATCCCTTCTGGAGTTTGAGTACATTGGAGACATTCCAACCGCTGCCGATGTAAAAGAAAAACTGAGTCTGGCCTACCCCGAAGCAGCTTCTCAGATAAAGTCATCCTTTTTGGCAGTTAACCAGCAGTACGCTCCTGCCGATACTATACTTAGCTCAGACGATGAACTTGCGTTGATCCCTCCCGTCTCTGGAGGCGATGGTACGGATATTTCCGATGAGAAGCATCCCTCTACCTCCCTAGAGCATCGGACTGAAGATGGCTTATTTCTGATTACAGAGTCCACCTTGTCCGTGGAAGCAACAACGGCGCTAGTGATTACCCCGAATCACGGGGCAGCTCTTACTTTTGTAGGTACGACTCGTGAAATGACCGGTGAACAGCGCACCGTGCATCTTGAATACGAGGCCTATGTGCCGATGGCTCTTTCCCAGATGGCGGCCATTGGTGTGGAAATCTCCGATCGCTGGCCTGGTGTGTTATGTGCAATCAGTCACCGAATCGGCAAAGTGGATGTGGCAGAGATTAGTGTAGTCATTGCCGTTTCCTCGCCTCATCGCAACGACTGTTATGATGCAAGCCGTTACGCCATAGAGAGACTCAAACAGACCGTTCCGATCTGGAAAAAGGAAATTTGGGAAGATGGATCTGAATGGAAAGGACATCAATTAGGACCATGGAACCCCATGAAGAACTAAATAATGAGCCTTTACACCTTTTAGACAGAGTGGGTTAATAGTAAATAAGTCGTTGTCAACCCATTTTTTTCTTGTTATTATAATCATATGTGTCGATATTAGTCGAGAAAAGGTGGTTTATACGTGAGAGTGCATGTTACTGATCTTAAACCGGGTGACCTGTTAAAAAATGATGTATACAACAGTTCGGGTCTCCACATGCTGATGAAAGGTTCCACCCTCAGTGAAGATGACCTATCCAAACTGTTGCAACATGGAATCGAGTACGCAGATGTAGAACACACAACATCCGACCTACACTCTGATGCACAAACCTTACCTTCCGATCAAACCCGTCTGTTAACTAACTTGTTTAACGATACGATCAAAGGTACTGAATCTCTATTTCAACAAGCAATGGAGAAGGGTTTTATTGATGAGACACAGGTCGATGAGATTTTGTTCACCCTAACAGAACAGTTGGAAAAACAAAAAGATGTTGTCTCCTTGTTGCTTATGCTGGACGGGGATAGCGATTATACGTACAACCATTCCTTGCAAGTCGGAATGCTCGCTTTTTATATCGCCGGCTGGATGGGTTACAACCCCGAGGAATGTCTAACGGTAGCCAAAGCAGGATATCTTCATGATATCGGCAAGTCCAAGATTCCTTCTGAAATGTTACATAAACCTGGTAAATTGACCACGGAAGAATTTGACGAAATGAAGAAACACACATTCTATGGGTACGATATCATTAAAGAATCCACGCAGGATGAAATTCTGGCAATGGTTGCACTTCAGCATCATGAGCGCGAGGATGGAAGTGGTTATCCTCATGGACTGCGAGGAGACGAGATCCACCCATATGCCCGTATAACTGCTGTAGCGGACGTTTACAGCGCCATGACGACGAATCGGGTGTACCAGACCAAACAGGAACTGATCTCTGTTCTGTGTGAACTGTACAGCCTCAGCTTCGGTCAGTTAAATGCTGAAGCAACGCAAGAACTGATCAAACACATGCTGCCTAATTTTATCGGTAAAAGGGTTCTGCTCACCACAGGTCAGACGGGGCTCATTGTCATGAATAATCCTGCGGATTATTTCCGACCACTCGTTCAGACCTCTACGGCCTTTATCGATTTAGCGAAGGAAAGAGATATTGCTATCGTTGAAATTTATGTACAGTAATTATGTAACAAGCCTATCTGTTCATTTTACACAGCACACAGTATGCATACGAAGCAACAAACAGGAAGTAGCTTGAATAACCAACTCTGAGGTTTGCATATGACAAAGGGAAGCCGTAATCGGCTTCCCTTTTGTCTATTCCGATTCGATCATGTTGGATTACACGCAGAATGCTTTTGTGATGATAACCAACAGAATGAACAGTACCAAGATTGCACCAGTGTTTGTGAACATATTGTATCCGCCAACGCCGCCTACTCCGCCTACGTTGCCACCACAGCCATATCCTACTTCGCTCATGTGATTGCCTCCTCTTCATCAGGTATACCCTAACATATGACGTTTCCGGTGGAATGAACCGGGCGAACAGGCAACATTCGATAAATGGTTGTCTGTCTGCATCTACCTGAGTGGATTATCCTTTTGCTATTCCTGTTCTTTGCAGGGATCTATATGTCGGAATCCGAATGAACCTGGATGCCCTTTTCCTTGCGGTACATGATAACAAGTAATCTCCAAAATTCATAACTGCCTTTGTCGTTCATAATAAACGGTCGATAATAATCAAATGCTTGCTGCGCCCATGCGGGACAATCCATATTGGAAAGTTGCTGCTGTTGCTGAATCCATCCCCCTTGAATCTCCAGCGTTTTCTGCATGGCTTCAAACATTTTCTTCTGCTCAGTGGTCATCGGCGGAGCCTCCTCTTCCTGAGATGCAGTTCCGTATTCGGCCTGTAGATATGCACCTGGTTCCGTCACACCATCATCGCTGGGTGTATACCCGTAAGATGGTGCACTTGTTTTACGAATCTCATAATGTACATGCGGGCCAGTACTCTGACCCGTGCTTCCCTGATTACCGATAAGCTGGCCTCGCTTCACCCGCTGCCCAACGGTTACGGCAATTCGCGAAAGGTGAGCATAACAATGCAAGTAGCCACGATGATCTTGAAGAGCAACGGTAAGCCCGTAACCGCCGAATCCGGAGCCTGTAACTCCTTCGGAAGCAAAACGTACCCTACCTTCCATAAAGGCGTAGACGGGGCCATTCCAGGGCTCTGTCACGAGATCAATTCCGCGGTGAAATGTCTGTCCACCATGAATGGGATGAATTCGATAGCCGAATGAACTTGTAATCCGATAGCCCTCGAAAGGGTTTACGCTCATACACTCACATCCTTTTCTATCATTAAATGCTTAAATCTATGAAATGGCTTGTGCTATTGGTCTTATTTTATTCCACAAAAATACCGCTCAGAATACATTTGGGAAACCTTATGGTCTCTCTCCAACGTATATTCCAAGCGGCGCTATGCTACTATGATTACTCTATCAGTTACATATACTAAGTTTTAATTCCAACCACTATACACTCCTAATTCAGAGGTCTGTATATGACCCCTAGCTGATCCAATTCCTGTCCTGCTCTTCCATAAAATCCGGCTATATACCACCCTGCTGGTGCTTCAAGTTTAATTTGATCCGATGTCTTTTGTCCGCCTTCAATTTTATTTCCAAGATTGGTCAACAACTCCACGTAAAAGATCCGTTTATCTCCATTTCGTGTCCCCTGACCAATGGTTGCCTGGGTTAAGTACTCTCCGTCTGCCAAGTTCAATGTGGAAATGTTTGATTGACCACCATGTGCCAGGTTCGTTCCATCCCTGTACAACGTTGAAATGCCGTCTACACGATTGCCTGAGTTAAGCACCACTGAGCTAGGTCTGGACTCCGGAATATGATTTAGATCATTAAACCCAGTTCCTCCGGATCCTCCGATTGTTGAACTTAGTTGGTACTGAGAAGATGTGTTAAACACGAATTCCGCTGTAATCGGATAATGATCGGAGAGTTGCTTCCCACTCGGATCAACAAACGTTTGATTTTCCAAACGATAACTCTGTGCATTAAGGGACAATGCTCTACTTCCGCGATACAAAATTTTATCGACTATTTCATAGTTCGGGCCATGTATATCGCTTGCATCCATAAGAGCATCCCCATCAGCGGGAATACTTCCACCTCGAATCAAATCGATCCACGGATCTCTTAATCCATTCTCAGACATGAGTAGCTCTATATTGTCAGCGGCACGGGTGTACCGTGTATTGGTATCCCCAAATACGATAACCGCGTTCCCGTCCGAGTGCTCCTTGATGTAATTGGAGAGTTGTCTGATATTATCTCGTCTTGCCTCAAGCGATTTATCATCGCTACCTGCGTCCGCATGCAAGTTGTACACGTCCACTTTCACCTGAGGTGTGATCTCATATGTAGCTGCTGTAAATCCTTTTGGAGTCAATTCATCACTTCCATTGTCAAAAAGACCAGATCGCTTATCCCAGGTAATACGTTTCAAGTCACGGAATGGATATTTGGACAGACTGTTCAACCCACTACCAAAACCCGCAATTCCGCTTGTCGTCGTCAGATACGGCAGAGTGACCTGAGATATCAGCTCATTATGATAATTAAAATCCTCTTGCACATTAATAATGTCATAGTCATTTAATTTCGGGGAAATCTGAACGGTGTACTCCTTGGGGTTGGAACTGGATACCAGATCCGGAAGACCACCTACATTGTAACTAAGTACCTTGAATGAACCCGATATCGTTCCACCTTCTGCTGCACTCGCCGTTGATAAAAATAAAGGCCAGCTCGTAAAGGCAACAACAGCAGACATTACCAATGCTGCTCCTTTTTTAACCATACTTATTCGCATTATATACCTCCTCATATTAGAATCTATTCAAATATATGTAATATTCGTTAATGGAAGAATAACGCTGGTCTATTCATTTGTAAATATACAAATTGAACTAAAGAACATTTTCACTTGCCACTCCAATGACAGAATAACCTTCTGAACGCTGTTATCACGAGATTTTTTGAATAAAAATACCCCCTAGAAGACTTTTTAAAGAGTCTGCTCTAGAGGGTATTCGATCACATGAAATTATATCTACCGCTTAACATCAGCAACTAGCTTCAGCTTCACGGCTTCGAATGGCGCTGCATTGGATTAACCAATAGAGCCTTCCATTTCGAACTTGATCAATCTATTCATCTCAACGGCGTATTCCATTGGCAATTCCTTCGTGAATGGCTCAATGAAGCCCATGATGATCATCTGTGTTGCTTCTGCATCAGTCAGACCACGGCTCATCAGGTAGAAGAGTTGATCCTCAGACACTTTGGACACTGTAGCTTCATGCTCCAGCATGATGTTATCATTCATGATTTCATTGTAAGGAATTGTATCCGATGTAGACTCATTATCGAGAATGAGTGTATCACACTTGATGTTGGATTTCGCGCCCTCAGCTTGACGTCCAAAGGAAGCCAAACCACGGTACGTTACTTTACCACCATGTTTACTGATGGACTTGGATACAATCGTAGATGTTGTATCCGGAGCCAAGTGGATCATTTTCGCACCTGCATCTTGGTGCTGGTTTTTACCAGCAACAGCGATGGAAAGTACGGAACCTTTAGCTCCACGGCCTTTCAGTACAACCGCTGGATATTTCATCGTCAGTTTGGAACCGATGTTACCATCGACCCATTCCATCGTTGCATTTTCTTCTGCAACCGCACGTTTCGTAACGAGGTTGTAGATGTTTGGTGCCCAGTTTTGGATCGTTGTGTAACGAACACGAGCATTTTTCTTACAAATGATCTCAACGACCGCACTGTGCAGTGAGTTCGTGCTGTAGATTGGAGCTGTACAGCCCTCTACATAGTGAACGAAGCTGTCTTCGTCCGCAATGATGAGTGTACGCTCGAATTGTCCCATGTTCTCGGAGTTAATCCGGAAGTAGGCTTGCAGAGGCACTTCACATTTAACGCCCTTAGGCACGTAGATGAAGCTTCCTCCGGACCATACCGCACTATTCAAAGCAGCAAATTTGTTATCTGCTGGTGGAATAACCGTTGCAAAATATTCACGCAGGATTTCCGGATGCTCTCTGAGAGCCGTGTCCGTATCCATGAAGATTACACCTTGGTCTTCCAATTCCTTTTGCATGTTGTGGTATACAACCTCGGATTCATACTGAGCCGATACACCTGCAAGGAACTTTTGCTCTGCTTCAGGAATACCCAATTTATCAAAGGTTTCCTTGATTTCGGAAGGAACTTCCTCCCATGTTTTACCTTGTTTTTCAGAAGCACGAACGTAGTACTGAATTTCATTGAAATCCAATCCGTCGAGATCTCCGCCCCATTTCGGCATTGGCATCTTTTCGAATTGTTTCAAGGATTTCAAACGGAATTCCAACATCCAATCCGGTTCATTCTTAATCTTGGAAATCTCGGTAACCACTTCTGCAGTCAGACCTTTACCGGTTTGAAAGATGGATTTGTGCTCGTCGCGAAAACCATACTTGTACTCTTCCATTTCTGGTGCTTTTTTAGCCATCTTGCTCTACCTCCCTATCGTTATTGTACTTTGTTCTCTTCGTCAATCCCTTTGCGTAATGCATTCCAGGCCAGAGTGGCACATTTGATGCGTGCAGGGAACTTGTTCACACCGGATAGGGCTTCGAGATCTTCATAATCGTCGAAATCGACTTCTTCACCTTTCATCAGTGAGGAAAAACGGTTAGCGATATCGAGTGCCTGTTCCATCGTTTTGCCTTTGACAGCCTCCGTCATCATTGATGCAGAGGACATGCTGATGGAGCAGCCTTCACCCGTATATTTGGCTTCCTGAACGATTCCGTCTTTCAGCAAAATTTGCAGTGAAATCCGGTCGCCGCACGTTGGATTGTTCAAATTCACCGTGACAGCGTCATTATCAAATGTTCCGCGGTTACGCGGATTTTTGTAGTGGTCCATTATAACACGTCTGTACAGATCATCAAGTTGCATCGCCAAAATACTCCTTTGTCTGGATTAAGGCGCTGACAAGCCGATCTACATCTTGTTCGTTATTGTATAGATAGAAGCTGGCACGAGCTGTTGAGCTAACTTCAAGCCAGCGCATTAGCGGTTGACAGCAATGGTGTCCGGCACGAATGGCTACGCCACTCGCATCCAGAACGGTTGCCACATCATGCGGATGAACATCCCCCAGATTAAAGGTAACGACACCCACATGCCGCTTCGCTGGGCCATAGATCGTTAACCCATCGATCTCGGCCAGTCGTTCTGTTGCATAAGCTGCCAGCACACTCTCATGATGTGCGATCTCATCCATACCAATCTGCTCCAGAAAATCAATGGCAGCTCCCAACCCTACCGCACCTGCGATAATCGGGGTTCCACCCTCGAACTTCCAGGGAAGCTCTTTCCAGTTGGATTCGTACAGACCCACATCATCAATCATTTCACCGCCGAACTCAATGGGTTCCATGGACTCCAGCAGCGCCTTTTTGCCGTAGAGTGCACCGATTCCGGTTGGTCCGCACATTTTATGACCGGATAATGCATAGAAATCACAATCCAGATCTTGAACGTCCACCTTCATGTGAGGTGTACTTTGTGCGCCATCAACAACGATGACAGCACCATTGCGGTGTGCAATTTCAGCAATTTGTTTCACAGGATGGATCAGCCCCATAACATTGGATACATAAGCGATCGCTACAATTTTAGTATTGTTTGTAATCGTCTTCTCAACATCAGCCAATTCAATGTGACCATCAGGCTGAAGCGGGATGTATTTCAATGTTGCACCTGTCTCCTTGGCAACCTGCTGCCAAGGAATCAGATTACTATGGTGCTCCATTTGCGTGATAACAATTTCATCGCCTTCTTTGCAATTGGCGCGGGCATAAGATGAAGCCACCAGATTCAGGGCTGTCGTTGTCCCGCGGGTAAAGATAATCTCCTGTGTACGGCGGGCATTGATAAACTTGGCTACCTTCTCACGTGCGCCTTCGTAAGCGTCCGTTGCACGGCTTCCAAGAGTATGAACACCGCGATGTACGTTGGAGTTCTCATACTCATAATAATGTTTGACTGCTTCGATCACAGCACGAGGCTTCTGTGAAGTCGCAGCACTATCTAAATATACGAGCGGGTGTCCGTTAATTTCCTGGTGGAGGATCGGGAACTGCTCGCGAATGGACGGGTTCATTGTCCCAGCTTCTTCTCAATCAGGGACTGCAATTGGGTGCGCAGTGCTTCCAAAGGAATATCCGCCACCACCGGAGCCAGGAAGCCATAGATGATCAGGCGTTCGGCATCCGTACGGTTAATTCCGCGCGACATCAAGTAATGAATCTGCTCGGCATTGACTTGACCAACAGAAGCCGCGTGACCTGCTGTTACATCATCCTCATCAATCAGAAGGATTGGGTTGGCGTCTCCACGTGCTTTAGGGCTCAGCATCAACACTTTCTCTGTCTGCTGTCCATCGGCTTTGGTAGCGCCTTTCTCAATCTTCGTGATCCCGTTGATGATTGCAGAAGCTTCTTCACGCATAACTGCACGTGTAATCATCTGACTTGGTGTATTCTTGCCGAAGTGACGAGCTTCTGTGGTGTAGTTGATTTTCTGTGAACCGGAACCTACAGCGATGACTTTGGAATCAGAACTTGATCCATTGCCTTTCAGCACGGTCATCGTGTTGCTCGCTGTGTCGCCATTGTTCATTTCGCCTACAATCCACTCGATGGAAGCATCATTCTCCAGCACTGCACGACGGAATGAAACATCAGTTACATTCACACTCAGTTGATGAACCGATGCGAAACGTACTTTAGCACCGGATTTTGCGAATACTTCCACAACACCATTATGGAAAACAGGTGCGGACAATTCGCCAGATACATAGTTATCCACATAAGTTACTGAGCTGTTCGCTTCTGCAACCACAAGCACGTGAGGTGCAAACGTTGCAGATGCGTCATCCGTAAGCAACACTGCTTGCAGTGGTACTTCGATTTCGACATTTTTCGGAACATACAGGAAGACCCCGCCATTCCAAAGTGCCGCATGCAATGCAGCGAGGGAATGCTCATCGGCTTTCACTGCTGTGTTCAGATATGGTTTTACCAGATCGCCATGTTCGCGAACCGCTGTAGCCAGATCCGTAAAGATAACTCCTTTTGCTGCCAGATCAGCAGACACTTTGGAGTATACTGTACCGGAATTGCGCTGGATAACCAGACTGCCTTCCGCTTGATCCTGAACCAGATCTTTGATAGAAGCAGGTACTTCTGTCAAAGAAGAAATAGCTTCACTTGTTTTATATGTTCCGTACTCGCTGACATTCCAGCGTTCGATTTTTTGTTTTTCCAGTTTAGGAAGCGCAAGCCCGCTCGCAAGCTTTAAAGCTTCGAGCCGCTGTTCGGTCAACCAGCCGGGTTCATTGTTGCTTTCCGACAAGGCGCGAAGCGCTTCAGATTCAACCGGAAGAATTGTTTGTGTAGTCATTGATTAATCCTCCTCCGTTTTGTCTTTACGCTTCTTGACCTACAGTTTCGTCTGTAATTCCCAGCTCTTCCTTAACCCAGTCATATCCTTCAGCTTCCAGACGGTGTGCCAGTTCAGGTCCGCCGGATTTCACGATACGACCTTGCATCATAACGTGTACGTAGTCAGGAGTAATATAGTTAAGCAGGCGTTGATAGTGAGTGATGATCAAGAAACCACGATCTTCGCTCTTCATTGCATTTACACCGTTTGCTACGATTTTCAAAGCATCGATGTCCAGACCGGAGTCAATTTCATCAAGTACTACGATTTTCGGATCAAGCAGCATCATTTGCAGAATCTCGTTACGTTTTTTCTCACCACCGGAGAAACCTTCATTCAGGTAACGGTGAGCGAACTCAGGGTTCATGTCGAGTTCTTTCATTTTACCTTCCATTTGACGAATGAACTTGATCAGGGAGATCTCGTTACCTTCGCCGCGACGTGCGTTAATTGCACTACGCAAGAAGTCGGAGTTTGTAACACCTGCAATTTCACTTGGGTATTGCATAGCCAGGAATAGACCTGCACGTGCACGCTCATCTACTGCCATATCCAATACATCTTCACCATCAAGTGTAATTGTACCGTCAGTTACTTCATATTTCGGATGGCCCATCAATGCAGAAGCCAGAGTTGATTTACCTGTTCCGTTCGGACCCATGATTGCGTGGATTTCTCCACCTTTCATTTCCAGGTTGATGCCTTTCAGGATTTCCTTACCTTCGATCGTCGCTTTCAGACCTTCAATGACGAAATTCGTAGCCATGTGTATTGTTTCCCTCCATTGATTAAATTGATGTTTGCTGTCGAAAACGAAAAAGCGCCTATTATATCTGAACAGGGCTTCCCCTGAATTTCTCCTGTACTTGAATCTTCAAAGCAAGAACACTTTAGAATAATTCTAAACTGATTCTCAATGATAATCAAGTCATTTCCTAAGAACCTTTGTCTCTTGCATGAAACCTTATTCTTTCTGATTCTATAGTAAAAGACAAATTGAATCAAATCAGAAAACATCTTACGCACAAATGCACAGTGAGAAAAATCACAGCAATTCAAGCTTTTATGTCATCTGCTATACACTAATCTAAAAAAAGGACTCATCCATATTATGGACAAGTCCCTCCGTTAAATAACGTTACCATTTACAATTTGAGCATCTCGTTAATCTTCTGTACCTGTTCGTCAAAATCCGCAACGTCCACCACCGGCGTCATTTCGCGCGGCACCGGACCATTCGGAATAGAAATCCATGAACGACAACCGTTATATTCAGGCAGTATGGGGATTTCCATCGGTTCTTTCAAAAGGTACACACGTAAAATCAATACATGGAGCGGATCTTTCCGTTTCCATTTCAAACGGTCCTCGGCAAAATCCGCTGTCCACATATGAAAGTCAAGAAGTCGATCCAGCATCTCCTGATCTCGTATCTCCAGATCCTGCGTTACTTCGGCATATGCAGTAATACGGATTGTCGAAGCTTCGGGCACCCATTCGGCCAGTGATTCTTCAACATAGGATTGATCCGAGGACTTAATCAGTTCTTTACGCTGATGTTCATAAGTCGGATACAGATAAAACGCTGGACTTTTCAGCTCAAAATGTCGGGTTTCCTCTACAATGCCACCTTTGCGCATCACCATTATTTGGCGACCCGATTCCAGTGCTTTGATTGCAGAAGCCCATTCTTTTAAAGCCGGTATCGTTGATTCTAACATAAGCGGTTCCCTCCCCTATCGTTCTTGTCAGCAGTATAGACGCTCAGGGCATTTCTGACAACAAATCGGGGAGCAGAAGGCTTACGTAAGAAACATGCTAGTTTCAGATTAAATTGGGGCTGTATTAACCCAGGAAAGAGCGAAGCATCCACATGTGTTTCTCAAGGTCAGCCTTGAAGCCTGTCAGCATATCGGATGTTGGTTGATCTTCAGCTGCATCTGCAACTTCGATACCTTCCTGATATTCATTCGAAAGTGTAGCGAAGTCCTCGATCAGGTTTTGCACCATTGTCTTCGCGTCTTCGCCACCTGCTGCTTCCTGGATAGAGGAAAGCTCCAGATACTCTTTCATTGTAGCGGCTGGGCTACCTTTCAGCGTGAGGATACGCTCTGCGATTTCATCCATTTGCACTGTAACTTCGTTGTAGAACTCTTCGAATTTCACATGCAACGTGAAGAAGTTAGGTCCTTTAACGTACCAGTGATAGTTATGAATTTTGACATACAATACGTTCAGGTTAGCTACCTGACGATTAAGTACTTGTTCCACCGATTTTGCTTGATCTGTTTTGTTTTTTGTAGCCATATTAATCCCATCCTTTATTTAAAATTAGTCTGTCATGCCATGATAAGCAGGTTGTTCCGCAATGCATAACAGAGAGTTAATAATGTGTCACCGCATGTAGCGGAGAGGCTTGCTAACGGTGTTTCTCTCAACCGTCCGGCCTATTTGTTTTTACCCTGGAACAGGAAGTTCGAATCAGGATCGACTTGGCTTGTCTCAAAAAAAAGTTCAAAAACCGCGTTATTTCCGATATACTGACATATACCAAGCAAAGAAGTGGGTTTTCCTGTTTCTTCATATATATGGAGGTGGCACCTTTGTCCCAATATCACCCGTTTACCCCCCAGGATGCAATTGAACTGGCCAAAACATTACCGGGTCCATTTGCGGCAGATGCGAATCTGGATTGTCACGAGATCGGCGACGGCAATCTGAATTTGGTTTTCCACATCACGGATCAGAACTCCGATAAAAGTATCATTATCAAACAGGCGCTTCCTTATGCGAAAGTGGTTGGAGAATCATGGCCGCTCTCTCTGGTACGTGCCCGCATTGAACGTGAAATTCTGCAGGAAGAGTATCGTCTGTGTCCAGGGATGGTACCCGAAGTGTATCATTACGATGATGACCTTGCGTTAACGGTTATGGAAGATCTGAGTGATCATATGATCATGCGCAAAGGCCTGATCGAAGGTGTTTCCTATCCTCTTTTTGCACAGCATATCGGGGAATTCATGGCAAGAACGCTGTTTTTCACATCCGACTTGGGCATGGATCAGCAATTGAAGAAGGAACAACAGGGCAGATTCATTAATCCGGATCAATGCAAAATAACGGAGGATCTGATCTTTGATGAACCCTACCGGATCGCCGAGAAAAATAATTATGATGCTTCCATTGAAGACGAGGCTGAAGCCCTTCGCACGGATGAAGAGCTTCACCTTGAAGTGGCCTTGCTACGGGAAAAATTCCTGACACATGGACAGGCACTGCTTCATGGAGATCTGCATACAGGCAGCATTTTTGTTACACCTGAATCAACCAAAGTCATCGATCCCGAATTTGCATATTACGGCCCCATGGGATTTGATGTCGGTGCAGTCCTTGCGAACCTGCTCTTGAATTACGCATCCCTGCCAGGATGGATTCAGGATGAGACTGCTTTGCGTGAGCGTGAGACGCTTTTGCTGAATATGGTTCGTGATGTATGGACTGAATTCGAATCTCGTTTCCGTGCCCTCTGGGTTAATGACCTCGTTGATCCGATGGCAAAAACGCCAGGGTATCAGGATCTGTATGTGCAACAATTGTTCAGAGATTCCATTGGCTTCGCAGGTGCCAAAATGGTTCGTCGTATCGTGGGACTCGCTCACGTGGCGGATATAGATACTATTCCAAATGCGACTGAACGTGAACATGCTCAGCGTAAAGCGTTGTCCATTGGTAAAGCATTGATCAAGAACAATCGTCGCTTGAATACCATCGGCGAAGTACTGGATATTGTATCCACAGCTGTTACTACTACTAAGGCTTAACATAAGGAACGGAGGAACCACCCATGACAACCCCTGAATATCAGCCTCTGTCCTCTCTCATCTGGAAAAAGGACAAGCTTGAAATGCTTGACCAGCGTCTGCTGCCCGAGACCATCCTCATGCTGAAATTGTACACACCCGAGGAAGTATGGGAATCCATTCACTCCATGAAAGTACGCGGTGCTCCGGCGATTGGTATTGCTGCTGCATTTGGTGTTGTATTGGGAGCCAAATCATATGACGGAACAACCGTTCAAGGTTGGTTGGACCACGTGAAATCCATATGTGCTCATCTGGCTACTTCCCGACCAACAGCGGTGAACCTTTTCTGGGCACTGGATCGCATGATGCAAAAAGCAAATGAGGTCGTTGAATCCGGCCTGAGCCTGGAAGAGGGCAATGATGCTCTTGAAGTAGAAGCTCTGTTGATTCAGAAGGAAGACGAAGAAGTATGCCGCATGATCGGCGAGAATGCACTGCCTTTATTCGAAGATGGTATGGGTGTGCTCACTCACTGCAACGCAGGCGGACTGGCTACGGCGAAATACGGTACGGCAACTGCTCCAATGTATCTCGCACAGGAACGTGGCATTCACCTGAAAGTATTTGCAGACGAAACTCGTCCTGTACTTCAGGGTGCACGCCTGACTGCATTTGAGTTACAGCAAGCCGGCATTGACGTTACGCTGCTCTGTGATAACATGGCAGGCATGGTGATGTCCAAAGGCTGGATTCAAGCCGTTATCGTCGGAACTGATCGTGTTGCAGCGAACGGTGACGTAGCTAACAAAATCGGAACCTACAGCGTGGCCGTGCTTGCCAAGGCTCACAATATTCCGTTCTATGTAGCGAGCCCATTGTCGACTATCGACTTATCTACTCCATCCGGCGACCTGATTCCAATTGAGGAACGTGCTGCGGAGGAAGTAACCGAAGGATTTGGCAAACGCACAGCACCTCAAGGTGTTAAAGTATACAATCCAGCATTTGACGTAACGCCTAACGAGTATGTAACAGCTATCATCACAGAAAAAGGTGTTGTTCGCGCACCTTTCCAAGAAAACCTGGCTGCCTTGTTCGCGAAGGAAGAAGCTTAATTTAATAAGAGTATTTAAGAAAAAGTTCGTGTATAGAGCTCGTGGCTACTGATGTGCCCGGCTCTGTATTAGAACGCTAAGACGCTAAAGAAGGGCTTCCCATATGGGGAGCCCTTTTGTTAGTGCTTAGATCATTTTCAACAAAGCCTCTACACCCGTCATGCCAACTGTAATGCCCATGGCCTCGGCTTCTGTTGTCACCGACTCCATAGGTGCATGCAACAATTGCTCCAGTGTACGCACACCAACCGCCCGAGCTGCAATAATTTTGCGATCCCCGAGCTTCTCATTAAGTAATCCCACGTCGAGTGCTCCGCACATGATATTATTCCTCAAAAAACCTTGGTACATCAACGTTTTCAGGCTCTGAATAGGCTCAGCGTAACAAAAGCGTCACAGAAATACGATTTCCTCTAAAGTGTTTGTTACTTCTTGTTGCATGCTTGGTATCACATGACTGTACGTGTCCAGGGTAACTGAAATCTTACTATGTCCTAATCGTTCGGAAATCACCTTAACATTGATATCCTTAGACAACAGTAAGGTTGCATGTGTATGTCGCAAATCATGAAATCTTATATGTGGAAGATCTGCTCTTTTAACATCTTTAGGATAGATTTTCATCATATTACTCGGAAAAACAGTACCGCCATTTTTCAAATTGAATATAACCAAATCGAGATCAAGAAACTCTCTGCCCAGTTTACTTTTCAAAGCATCATACTTTTCTTGTTGTGTTTTTAGGACTTCAACCAATTGATTCGGAATAGATATTCTACGAACTCCTGCATAAGTTTTAGCTCCTGACTTTAGAGTTTTTCCATAATTCGATAAAGTTTGATTAACGTATAAAACCTTGTTGTCATAATCAATGTCTTTCCATCTGAGTCCTAGAATCTCTCCTTGTCTCATGCCAGTCAAAAGCGCCAATGCATAAACACAAAAGTATCTTCGGTCCTTATTTGCTTCAAGGAATTGATTTACCTGATCTATTGACCAAATGTTAACTTCATTCTTAGTTTTTTTGGGTAAGGTAGACTTCCTCATCGGATTTGATTTGCATAAACCATACTCAATGGCTTTATCCAGCACTCGTTTAATCAACGTTGTTATTCTTTCAATTGTATTTCTCGCGAACCCTTTAGAATGTAAATTAGTAACAAATTGCTGACAAGTCTTCATATCAAGTTTTTGTAACTTAACATTTCCAATTGAATCCTTGATGTGATTCTTATAATATAGACGGTCATTGTAAAATGTTACTTCACTACACTCCAACTTTCGGATATTTTCTAGCCAATAAAGCGCAAAGCTACCTAATGTAGAGCTATCATTCTTCACAAAATCACCGTTCTCGATTTCTTGTTGTAATTTTGACATGATCAGATCAGCTTCACGCTTTGAATCAAATCCTTCTCGCTTAATTTGCCTTCTTTTCCCTGTGGGTTCATAGTAATCAAAGACGAAATACCACTTCTTTGTGTCCTTGTTTTTCTTTACAGATGCCATTCCGATTCCTCCTATTTTCTTATTGTGACGTTATAAGAAAATGGAGCCGAGCAAGTGACTGTTACTTAACTTTATCACATTACTGGCTCCATTTTCAGTTAATTGACTTTTGCTGTTTTAATCCATTCTTCTAGGACTTGGCTAGGAACGTACGATCGCTTACCAATTTGAATTGGATTCAATTTTCCCATTACTTCTCTAGCCGCATTTCTCCCTAATTTCAGTCGCAACATAATGTCCTTTGTACATAACAATTCTTTTTCATTAGGTGTCTTCACACTCATCACCTCGTTAACTCCTATGTATGTATTAACTTGTCTTATTACTGTTTAAATTTTTATGTATATATTCAAATGTAGCTATTAAGATCGTTTTAAAAATCTAATCTAACTTCGTATCTTCTATCTACTTTAACTATGTACTATTTGTTGGTCTTGCTTTAAAATAATCGCCATTCTCTCATAAGTGAAATTTCTACTGATAGTTATTGTTCCACCATGTGGATGCTCTGTAGTTATTGAAAAAGATCCCGTATAGCTTAAATCTTCAGGGTTTTCATATTCTTCTATTGTTGTTCTTCCTAGAGTAACATCTTCCGATTGGAGCAAATAAAGAGCGTTGCCTACCTGATGAAATCTTCCTGTGTCAGACTTGGCGTAGGGTAAGCCTATATGTTTAAATGCCGCGCCCTTAGAATCAAATCGTCGAAAAGTTTGCTGTTTCGTTGGATCAGTAGTATTTACTACAGTAAATAGATAGTGAGGAAAGCTAGTTGCTTTAGCGCAATTCTTTGCATTTGTTAATACTTGTATATTGTCTAAGCTATATCCCTCTTTTTCATTAATCCTGTCTATAGTTGGCCTGAAAGAATGCTTAAAATCATTTTTCATGTATTCTTCTGTGACTTCTTTCCAAGACAACCAGAACTCTTTCTTCTTATCTAGAATAGCTAAAAAAGTCTCCTCTTCATCCTTCCAACTACATTCAACATACTTGTACATACCAGAGTTATATTTACAATTGGTTATCCGACTGTAAATACTGCCATGGAGGAGAAATGCACTGAATTTCTCGTTATATGTTATTGTGCCTTCCTCAAAACATTTTTCAGCGAATGCTAGTGCTCGTAACTTATAGTCAACAAAATTTTGATCACCAAACGTAGCTATCCATTCTTCTAATACTACATCTTCAATGAGACGTTTTGCCAAATATACTCTCTTCCTTTCTTCGTGAATTATCAAATTTATCAATTCCTCGTTATTGCCGATATAACTATTAGGAGGGATTAATAAATGAAAAACAAAATGTTTGTTGTGAGAACCAGCGAACTACCAGAAGAAATGCAAAATTGGGACTGGAAAGAATTAGTATATCCTGAATTTCAAACTTATCCTGAAGTCCCATGCGTCTTAGTAATTGCGGATGTCACATATGGAGTAGTTGTTCCACATCAGGTTTCGATGACTTCAAATCTTCGTAATTTCTTTAAATCGTTTTTGACTACCGTAGGTGTGAGTGCTCATAATACAGGTAGAGTTGTGTTTTATGTAGAAGAGAATAACGACAATAAGAGAAAAGAAATGAAAAAGGCTCTACAAGATTTTTTAAATATACACATGGTTCTATAGTTTCATTAAAGTATAAGGGATTTATCCTCTTATACTTTTTTACTTTAATCAAATCTTCATTTCGAACAAACTTTTATAACAATGAAGTCCACTTGCCACTACTGTCCACACCCCTTGAATTCAATATCTTAAAGGTTAGAATATAGGATCAGGCTATTTTCTCGCCCAACCCCTATTGATTACATATTGATTGAGCTATCCCCTTCCTCAATGGTAGTGTCACTTCCCAAATGGGTTTGAACGATTGATCCTTGGATAGCAATCAATTTACCATTCAAGTAAACCTTGGCATCATTCCCTGTTTTAATTTGTCCCTGACCACTTCCACTCGCACCAGGACTAATTGAAATGATGCTTCCACCTCTTTGTGGCGATGGTGATGGATCAGCAACCCATTGTTCAGTGGTAGAGTCTCCTACGCATGCAACCGAGACACCATTAACCGTAAACTTGTTATTGTTGGATGCTAAAGTGCCCGTAACCTTTGCTCCCGTCGTATGTGTCGTTGTGTCATAAACGGTACTATAACCTGTACAGTTTCCAAATTGATCCCAAGATGAGCATTCAGATCCAGATGGATATCTTTCAACATATGAGACATGTCCACTCTTAGTTGAATCCTGTGTCGTTGATCCTTGTAATGCTATTCTTGCGATAATAATCTTCCTTTCTTACATCATGTATATTTTAAGATACCTCTGTTCAGTTGAGTTATAGTCAGCGTAATCTATTGCTTGCTTTTTAGAACTGTCTTTGATTTTTGCATCTGCTTTCAAATTTGTCATTTCCCCAAAATAGAAATCATTCTTAGTAATTACGGTCAACATTAGCGCCGTTTTTCCGTCATCACGTTGAACATTAACATCGAGGGCATTTCTCTTAATTGCTTTGTAAGCTTCGTAATTATTCTCTTCAATAACGTACATTAGCAGTGTATTACCACCATTAGATAAGTCTTGGGCGTTTACATCAAGTGTTCCATTATTCAATGCTGTACGGATCTTCTCAGCATCTAATTTATTATCAGTTGAGTAAATCTCTTTCAAATCCTTCACCTTTTTGCTTGCGGTTGTATTTGTGTTATTGATGCTTGGAGTAGTAACGACTGTTCCAGATTGAACACCCGTAGGACCAGTGTTTGTTGTGCTGTTAGCCGTAACACCCTCTTTTAAAGAAACCTGAGAACTTGTAACAGATTCTACAGAGTAGCCCATAGCGTTTGCTGTGTCTCTCACTGGAAGGTAGAGTCTTCCTCCAATATTCATTGGACTTTCAGATAGTTTTGCTTGAGTGCCATCTACAACAATTTTAACATTGCTTTGAGTTGCTTTAAGATATGTAGCTGCCCCCACCGCTGTTCCTGCTGTAACTGCAACTCCAACAACTGCTCCAAATAGAAATGTTGGTAGTTTCTTAAACATCTTTTTCATCTTATGTACCTCCAATTTAATATGGGATATACCTAGTAAAATCTAGATACAGTATATCCCATATATCGGTCACACGAATGATTTTATTACTTTACTACTTCACTCTTACTCCGTTGATGTAAACCTCTTTACCAATATTAAGGTTTGGCTCCTTAGTCTCTTCTGGTTCATGTGTGATCAGGCTTATGTAACTATTTAACATGTCAGGCTCAGTGTATTCTTTAATTTGTTCATAGATGTAGTTATCTAGCATCTTTGTAAGATTGTACTCCATGACAAAATTCATAAGGATATCACTTTCGTTCATGGTCGTTTCGTACAAGTCTCTCGTTTCAATTAGTTCCGTCATTAATGCTTTTTCTAGCTCATAGTTTTTACTCATATGTATCTTCCTCTTTATTGATTAGTTTGTGTGAAAATTGAATGCTTTACCATGGAATTCAAACGTACCATCTGCTGTAATCTCAATATAACCATTCGTGTTACCGATCTTCATTGGCCCTCCATCAGCCATTGCTGTTAGCTCCTTGGCTGTGAATACCATTTTTGCATCTTGAGAATCTAGATAGACACCGCTATCTTTAAAGTCAACACTGCGCTCTTTTCCAGTATTGCTTGCTTTATAAAGTTGCTTATAACCACCGTTGTACTTCGTGTTTACCATCTTAGCCCGATTATCTGCCCCACCATCACCAGTACCGATAACATCAGTAGGTTGAGCGGCATCTCCTGAACCATCAAAACTAATCTCTCGCTTAATCTTCTCATTCTTCAACTTATATGCATAAGCAACGATACCCGTATCTTCTGTAGTCAGAATGCGCTTTTCACTATCTTGCCAGAACAATAAACGATCACGGGAATCTTTAGCCTGTTCTTTTGATTGGACTTGAGCAGTAATCCATCGTTGATAATTGTCTTGGATGTCAATGTAGTCAATGAACTGCCCTACATCTGCATCTTTACCAATAGTTTTCAGTCTGTTAACGGTTAGGTTGTTGACATAGCCATCATCAGCAAGGATAGTGTTTACTTCTAGCATCTCAGCCATCAGTTTACCAACATTGATAATATCCAACTTGTCCATATCGAGATATCCAGCATCAGTATCAAATAAAATTTCGCCGGCTTTACCAATGAATTTTGCTTTATGGGCTACCAAATTCCCGAAAAGGTCTACGCTAAAGGGTGCATCATGAAAATTTTCAGCCCCAGCCCACATCCCAATGCGGGGAAAAATCTTGAACACTCCTGTACCATCGCGTAAGGTAAGAGATGATCCTTCGATCTGTGCATGTGCCACAATCATTTTTTTAATGTTCTCGGTGTTGTCATAGACTCCTCTATCACCCGGATACCACTGGAATGGTTTTTCTTCAATTTTCTCATCAAGAATCTTTCGAATGCCCTGTTTGGCTAGAACGTACAGTTCCAAGTTTCCACCAATTTTCTCACTGCTTGCATTAGCATATGTATTTCTGTAAGCTTCGAAAACATCATTTGCTGTTTCTGTTTGGTCAATGAAAAACTCATTATCATATTTACAGTTCACACCAGCATTGTAGTATGCGACCTTATCATGAGCCTTAATCTTCTTAATCTCAAATTCACTTCTTTGATCCAGCTCATATAACACAGGAGAACCATTTTCAAATTTTGCGACAACTGTCATATTTGCTATCTTGCCGCTATTAACTATTTCTTTTACACCCGGTCGTTTAAGATAGTAGCGCTCAAACCAATACTTTATGGTTTCCTTCAATGTATTAATGCTTCTGTCTTCCTTAGTCTTGAACTCATCGATGATGATTTTTGATAAATCTGCATCCCCCGAAGAAAAAATAATCATATCATCAATATGATGAATCTTCTCTCCTTTGTTATGTAGACGGTAGGAAATACCGTTCAATTTAGAAGAAATAGCCGTATCTGCACCCATATAAAGAAAATCTTTGTTAAACATAACCTGACAATAACTCAATTAAACAACTCCCTTTTTAGTATTTATGAATTTAGTGAACTTGTTTCGATATATCTCATATATTTCGTAGGCTTCTGGTGTTTGAGCAAGACATTCCATCTCAAGGAACATTTTCGCAATGTGAATAACAACGTCTTCGTTTTCTCCCTCAGTAGAAATGTAGGCATTCTCTAGAGCAAGATCATTGTAATCTTTAATGAATGCGCGCTTGTCTTTCATAGAAAGCCTATCTCCAACTTCATTTGATTCGAGTATGATAAAATTCCCGTATTCGTCTCTCTCAGCATGTAGCATAGTAAGACTCTCGATTTCCTTATTCCATTTGTCATTCAATGGAGATAGTATCTCGTTTAAAAATCGGTTCTTCATTCTTTCACCTTGAGTATTCATCTTAAGGTTGAGGATATATTTCCCCAACCATGGTATATGATAATTAGGTATTTTCAAAAAAAATCTCCTTACATTTATGACTTAAAACTCGACCAAAAGCGCTTTTACTTCATTACCTTTACATACATAATTTCCTTCCACATACATATCAAAATCATTTTCAATGGACATCAACATTCCGTCGATGTGCTCTCTTCCATAATCGCTTGTTCTACTTACAATGCCTCTGCCATCTTTCAGTATGATTTTCACTTTCATATTCACAAATCTCCAATTCATTATGTATTATTTTAGACTCTCACGATCTACGGTTATTCCCTCTTCTTCGTCCCTGCTGCCTAATGCTCTCCTTCATCCCTATTGTCCTTGCTAATTCTTCCTGGATCACTTCCAGCCTAACCGCTGCATCAACTTGTACCATCTATATCTAACCATCCACGTATCTCATCCCTCCCATTCAATTGTATTCATAGGCTCCAAGAGTCTGCCTTAGAATTCGTTAACCTTATGCAGTCAGTTTAATTCAGAGAATTAAAAACGTAAACGTGACTCCCTAAAAAAACTTATAATACAATATACGTATCCTTACATTCATTACTCACCTCCTTTCAATAAACATTAAAATCTGTCAACTAAATGAGCATCTAAAAGCACCACATAGAGTTAACTATTCTTTAGTCTAATGATACAGGGTGCTTTATAACGACAATTTAGTTGACAAGCAATACTAATACTATTAATGATAGTAATCATCTATTTTGTATCTTCAAAACATTGGATACATATTGTCTCGAACAGCTCACTAACTCAGCAATCTTAGAGTTAGATAAACTTGTATCAGTTTGCTTCAACTTTCTAATTATTGAAGCCTTATCGTCTTTTTCTTCTTCCAAATCGAATACCTGATGATACACAGAACCTTTAATATGTAATGGAATATTTAATCTTCTTCTCACTTCTTTGTTAACTCTTGCTTTCAAATATCCTGCTTTAACTAATATTACAGGCATATATGCTGCCATTTTCCTCAGTAAAAATGTATGCAACCAGCGTTGAAATCCATCATCATAATCATCTACTTCTAGTAAATCCAGTTCTGACTTCATATTCGATTTAAACTTGAAATTGTCTTTGTACATTTGCTTGTAATCAATATTCTCACTTCTTAGAAGTTCAACTATCTCTGAGTTACATGTCCAGCCCTGAACCCCTATTTTCTTGCTAACCAATTTGTATATTAAGTTAGAAAGTCTCTGATTTATCTCAGCAATGTCTTCCTCTACACGTTCAGGGAATACACGATTCGTTTCCTCCACTCCACATAGACCAAGAAGCTGTTCCCTTTTAAAACTCGAAATCGTCAAATGGTTAGAATAAAAAAACTTACTCATCTCTTCAGCAAGCATAAGTCGCTCTGTATCCATACTCACGATCTCGTAATATCTAGCTAAATTTCTAAATGTCTCTCCATTTCTAAATGAACTCTTTTGGTACTCCTTTACTTTCTTTTGCATCTCATCAGGCAGCTCATCTATACCAATTGTGTTAAGCAGATACATGAAGATCATAATAATCACTTTAGTATTGGCCTTATTAATGTTCTGTGCGCTTGAGTCGTCATTTAATACTTCTTCAATCACTTTTCGAATTGGCGCAAACACTATTGCATTGGTATTCTTGACCTCTAGACTTTTCATTGTCGAAAGCTGGGGTAACTTTCTCCTCGCAACTTCGTGTATCTGAATCAGAAGACTGAGTGTACCCTTTGTTCGTAAAAACTTACTCAAAAATGGGTAGTTGTTATGTAAATCTACGTCATACCTAAACCGTTCAAGAAATTCGATATTAAAATCAATCAACTGTTCCTGATCCATTTGCCATTCTGTTTTGACCTCAGCTATGTTGTATAGTTGCTTTAAATAATCAAATGCTTTATGTATAGGTAATCTTGTCATTCGTTCTATTACTTGCACGATATCATAATGGACACCACATCTACTCGAATGGCATTTGTAAAACCACTTGTCTTCATACTTGTAGATGTTTCCACTGCTTGAATTACTACTATTGTGAAAGATACAAAGAAAACGATCAGATTCTATTCCTAATAATTGTTTTAAATTCCGTCTTTTTAAAAATTGTCTGATATCATTGCGATCAATGTAACAAAGCTCAGGCTGGTTATCTACACCTAACCTACTCTTTAATTCTGGTAAACCCTCAAACCCACGGCTTATCAATGAGATGTTCCCCATGTCCATGTTCGAGTAGTCTATGCCTATTCTAGCTGGAAGTCCCCTCTTAGAAGGAAGTAACTTATTATTGTATGTAAGTGCTTTGTTTCGATTGACACATAACTGCGAGTCCATTTTAATGGTTACTTTTTCAATGATTTCTCTTAGACGTACATTAAGTTCTTCTGCATCATACCTAATGTTTCTTTTAAATGTTCCAAGCTTTATCGTGAATGGGTCATTCGGTTCTTTTAAATGCAGTGTATTGGGCACCCTTAATAATCTTGCTGGATTCTTGACTGCGGCATCAGCATTAAATATGTATATCAGTAATCCTTCTAGTGTTTCAAATTGATGTTTTTGAGCTCCAGTTTCAAGTAAATAATACACATGATAGCCATTCTTCGTTTCTACAACAGCACTAGGCGGAATCCCACATTCTCCCAACTCGATTATGCGCTCTTTGAATAACTTCTTGTAATCAATCCTTTGTTCGTTGTTTAAAGAGCTAAACCCTGCCTTAACTAACTCTTGCAAATCATTTCGTGTTCCTGTGAAGCCTGAGGCCACAATTTCATGTTCCAATTCATCTTTTATGTCTATATCTACAAAACACGTCCGAAAATCTGTTATCTCTTCATTTTTATAACCTCCACCGTTAGGTAGATAAAATATTCCATAACCTTGTTCATTCCATTCTTCGAATTCTTTAATAGCTTCTTTGCTATAATATTTCATTTTACTCTTGTACACTTTACTATGTTTTTTTCCTTCTAATATGTACTCAAAATTAATCTTCCCACTACCGAATCCGGTTTCAAAGAACTCCCTGGTATTATCAATATTCAAAAAGATATACTTCTCCTTCCTATGTTTGATTGGTTAAAAGATATTCAATTATCAAAGAGCAATTATTAGTAACAGTTACTCAACATCCTTAAAAAACGGATCTTCTTTGAATCCTAGAACATGACCTGGAGGCAGTAACTTGTGCTTATACAGTAATTCTTCTAATTCCAAGGTAAAACTATTTTCTGATGGGATACCAAATGCAAGCCGATTTTTATTTTCGAATATGTAAAGTAGTGTTTCAATTGCTTTCACTTCGGCTGAATTATCTTCGACTGTTATTCCATTGTTTGTATTTTCATAATATATATCCTTTTCAAGAAAATCGCACAAAGAACTTACCAAGTTAAAATGGCTTGTTAGAGTAAATTCACTGGTCATTGACTCGTTATAAAGAACGCCTCGTAACCGTAAGATTAGTTTCTGTATCGCCAGTTCTTCATGCATGGCTCGAATAACTTGCTCATGTGGGTCGAACATTTCAAAAACTTCATGTTTGATACCTTCTTCATCAATAATTTGGATAGGAACTTGTACAGAATCTCTTTTTGAAAGTCTGTTGAGATAGTTGATTTCTATCTCGATTTTCTCCACTTCCGATAGTTCCTTTTGAAAATAAACTTCATCAATCCCGAACATTTTTGATAGAGCCTCAAGTTTTGACTGTGGAATTGGTCTTTTTTTACTTAACCACCCCATTATTGTCGGAGAAGCAATACCTAGTTTCTCGGCTAATTTTTTGTACGTACCATTGTATACTTTCACTATAAATTCAAGACCAATCATTTCTCCCCCGCCTTTGGCTAATCAGTTAGGCAAATCTCTTAAATACAATATAACAAATGCCTAATCGATTAGTCAACACTTTTTTGAAACTTCTTTATATTCCATTTTATAGAGAATTACTGAACGCTTCGTTTTAATATTCAATGAGGAAACATTGTACATTTAGTTCTCTTTTCATTAACTCATCTATCCCATACAACTCTATGTTGTTACTGCTAATTCATAATGACCGGCAATTCCCGGAAAGCAATATCGTCAGCTGCATGGCACTATTCTCTAGCGGCAACAAGAATAGATTATTATAATTGGACGATAATAAATTCAGGTAGTAATTGATCTTATTAAGGTGGTCATTATGAGATATAAGAAAAGGTATGAATATAAGATTATTTCACGTTATCCAGACGAAAACCTAGCAGTTCCAGAAGAAATTATAGAGACGCAAATCCTCAATTGGATGGAGCATGTTCTACTGAGTTATTCCAGTGAGAACCAAATAGAAAACAGTCGAAATTCGGAGGATTGATTTTTTGATGAGAGTACTCAAAGATCATGAAAAACTAACCAGGGAAGAAATCTCAGCCTTGATCGGTAAGATCAGGGCTATTGTTTATACTCGTGTATCATCTGATATCCAAATAGACAATTACTCGTTAGAATCGCAGATTGAAATCTGTATTAGCGAAGCAAAGACTAAGTTTGATATCAACAAAGATGAAATTATTGTATTAAGAGAAGAAGCCGAATCTGGGGACAATCCTAATCGTCCAATGCTGAATTATATACTGTTTCTACTTGAAAAGGGATTGGGGACAAAAGTTATCTTCCTGCATCCAGATAGATTGAGTAGACACTTGCATTTACAACAGCAAATCACACATAGGATTTGGGAGTTAGGTTGCGATCTACATTTTGTGGAGTTTGATCTTCAAAAAGGAAATGCAGAGTCGATGCTGAACTACAATATCCAAGGCTCTATTGCTCAATATAATAAGGCTAAGATTCTGGCGAATACAAAGCGCGGTAGAAAAACAATGGTAGCAAACAATAAGATTCCGGGGATGAATAGAATATATGGATACACCTATGATAAGGAATTGAACACTCTAGTAGAGAATGAATTAGAAAAAGAGAGATACCTAATCATGGTAGAGATGATTCTTGAAGGAGCCACTTGTTCAGAAATAGCACGTCACTTTTCTAAGAAAAGATATGCTGCCCCTAAAGGAGATAAATGGTATCAGGTTACAATTAGCAGGATACTTAGAAATGAATCCTACATGGGAACTTTCTTTTATGGTAAGACAGAAATTGTTCGAACTAACGGAAAAAGAATACAAATACCAAAACTGCGAAATGAATGGTCTAAAATTGATATTCCACAATATATAGATGAGGTTACATTTGAGAGATTGCAAAAAGCTCTAGATGGAAACGTAAAGAATAGTGGGAGACCATCGGAGGATTATTTATTAAGAAGTATTGTACGATGCGGGAGATGTGGAGCTGCTGTATCTTCAGGAGTAGTAACCAAAACTCAGAATGGCATATTAAAATACTACACATGTACAAGAAAGACCAAAAAATCATATAGTGTTGAAACTGGATTATCCAACACCACATGCAAGGGATCGAATTGGCGAGTTGACATAGTGGACTCGATAGTCTGGAATGAGGTATTGAAAATCATAGGTAATCCCGAACCAATGATTCCAGAATTATCTGAACGATTATCAGATAGAAGTAGATTAGATGAGATTATACTAAATATAAACATTATTATCAAAGATATTGCTGAAAAGGAAATGTCCAGAAATAGGTATATCGATCTTTGTGGTGACTTAATTATCACAAAAGAGGAACTTTTGAAGAAGCTTCAACCAATTGAGAAAGAACTTACTGAATTGAAAAAAGAACTATCCGTTTTGAACAAAAACCTAGATCTGAACAGTGGACAAAATACTAGTATGCCACTTAGACTAACATTGCTTGAAAAATATCAAAATATTATTAATTACGAATTACAAATGATAGACATGAGAAAAATAGTGGGCGTCCTTGTCGATAAAGTAGTCTTACATGACGATAAACGCATCGAGATACTATATAAATTCACCGCTGAAAGTAAATTAGTTAGAAATGATCCCTATGTCTCTGATTCAGTCAACTTAAATAAGCTTAAGTGGGTAGTTGAATCCCCTCCTGCTAAATGGAGCGAGATTGAGCACCTTTACCCTCAGATGGTGAAAATGTACAACGAAAAGTTGCTTAGTTTCGAACAGATAGCTGAATCAACCGAAACAGATTGGTGGACAATTAAGCAAATGTTTAAAGCTAAGGGAGCCATCTTGCTTACAACTAAAGAAAGAGGCATGAAAAGACGAGCTCGTGACTTTGAGAGGATTTATAATCTACACTATGTTGAAGGGTTGTCCCTTACAAAGATTTATAAAGATTATGAATTAAGTCCACCATATTGTAGACAGGTGCTCCAAGAAAACATTCACAAGTTAAAAAAATGACCTCCCCTCTGTGTCCTCTGGAATGAATAGTGTATTCCCCCTCCTCTATGGAGGGCTATTTTGTGTAGATGGGATGGCATTATAGTGTCGGTTTTATCCAATAGAATTTCACTCGTTAAAATTCAACTCTCGTGTCGCAGTGGAAGTGCTAGGCTACTATTCTGTAAAATGGACACTATTTCAAATTTAAAATACCCCCCATATATCTATGTATGGTCAATGCAATAACTTAGTGATCAATTGACAAGTGCTAGCGGATTATTTTCCAGATATTATTAGTTTCTGGGTGTAAATGTACCCCCTATGTATAATGTTATTATATGCTCTAAACTCCAACTAAGCTCATTCAGGAAAAGAATCAATTCCAAAACAACAAAAAGCCTAGCAAGAATATCTAGGCTAATCATTACTTTTATAGTCTATCCATCTTAGCAAGCATCTTCTCTCTTGTTGGGTTAGTGTACAGCAACGTAGTATGTATGTTACTGTGCCCGGCTTGATTGGCTACCTCATGCACTGACATATCATTCTCTAATGCATGGGAACAGAAGAAGTGACGCAAATCGTGTGGCGTGATATCTTTGCCTATGATACCTGAATAATGCTTAAACAGTTTATTGATTACTGTTCTATCTAGTTTGCTTCCACGGTTACTGACAAACAAGTATTCTCCTTTGATACCCTTCTCTTCTCTTTCCTTGATCCAGCTTTGCAACGCTGTTCTTGCTTTGCTCCCTATATTCACATTCCGCTGTTTCTTCCCTTTACCCTCTGACACAATCAATTCCCTGGATGTTAGATTGAATTCATTCATCCCAATGTTTAAGCATTCACTAATACGTAGACCACAATAGGCCAGTAATGAAACGATAGCATAGTTACGCTTAGATTCACTCTCTAATACCAGTTGTCTGAATTTCTCTATATCAGCAAGCCCAACCGTAGCCAATGAAGCATATTGTTTCTGTAGCTTTAACATATCCTTCTTGCTTATCACCTGTTCAGTTTGGACATTCGTTTCAATGAGATAATCATTAAACTTAATCAATGCACTTATCTTAGCGTTGATCGATGTTGGACTGTTCTTCTTAATCGTTTTCAAGTAGCTTATGTAATCTTTAACATTCTCTCTATGTACTTTCTTAAACTCGACTCCCTTACTTTCCTCAAACCATTTAATATATCCTCTAACATTTAGTATGTAGCTTTTAATTGTGTTGGTACTTAGTTCATCGGTTATTAGCTGCTGCTCAAACAATTGAATCATTAGCTCACTCCCTATCAGTTATGTTGCATTATGTAAAGGCGTATAACCACTAAATTATGTTGCATTACATACTCTTATTCTACCCTTATACATCACGAAATGCAACATAATTAATATTATGCTGCAAAATAAATTAATGTCTATTCCGGACTGCGACAATGATATATTTGAGGATTAATGGCTGCTAACTTCAATTTGAGGTTACAGTTCGGAAATCGAAGTTCGATTCCTTATTGTCCACTTGTAGTAGTGTAACAATATGGTACTGGAACAACATCGTAATTTCCGAAGTCACTAACCGGTCATTTAGGATGGTTACTTTTAACTGTCTGGATATTCACGATAGTTCACCACTGTTTGGGACAGTGTGTTCTGTTTAAGAAACAATCCATCACGATCAATTGATTAAGGAAGAGAAAACATTTCAAATAGCTTTCCTAATACCAAGCGGTGCAATGTCATACCAAATTGTTCATATGACAGAATCAACAAATTATAATCACATGGATCGTGATTCCAATCGTGTACGATACAACAACTATCCATTTATGCAGTTAAATCAACGTTTTAGCTTCTTTGTCAGGTCAATTTATCCTATATCGTAAGCGCAATCGTAGAATGATCAACAACAACTAAAAAGCTAGTCGTAGCAACGATTTTAACGTATTAGAAAATTTTGTAAGTTTACGATTGAAATATCAAAAAATGTAGGTAGGACAAGGGATTTCAGCGTATTTTAAAATATCAATCGTATAGTAACAGGATTATCTAAAATGATGACTTATTTATGGATTATTTCACATTTATTCCGAATAAGAATTAAAAACGCTGATAACTTCTATTTAGATGAATACATCACAATACAAGCAAATCAGAAAACCTCCTTATTTGATTTTGAGTGTTATAGAGTACTAGTATAATTTTCAAACAAATTGAATATATTAAAGAATAACAATAGGAAACATAGGAGGATATTATACTAATGGAAAAAGTTATTTTTGCAGGTGACGTTTTCGAATACACTGAGTTCGAAGATGGATCTAAACTATTGTATACTGAGAAGAACAGCCGAGGTTTTAAGATTACACTCAAAATTTCAGGTGATCCAGAAGAGCATGAAATAGCTCATCAAGCTTTGAAAAATTTCTTTGTAAAAGGAAGTTTATAGTTATTTGTCTAAAATCTCATAAAGGGGTTAACTCTGTCTTGATGTACCTCAACCCGAATAAAAGTTGACTCACAAAAAGGCGTCCAGATTAATTCGTCTGAGTGCCCTTTTCATGGATATCTAAATTGATTAGCTCTGCTTGATTACAGATCATATTAGTTGTGTACTAATAAACTTCGAAACTTACTCTGTCATCTTTCAGACCATTATTGTACGTATAAAAGGATCGCAATCCATCCATCGGTATAGTAGGATCGGGAGCAACCTCTCCCTCTAAAGTTTGTATTAGTGGTCTTACATAGTTAGTAATATTATTATTAACATAATTTAAAATCTCCAAATTATCTTTATATTCTTCAATAAACTTTTGATTTCTCTTAAGGGTGTACTCATTCATTAAGCGGCACAATACCAGAGCCTGCCTTAATAAAATTGAACCATGCCATCTTCTTCTTTTCAGTGAGTTAATATCATGTAATACCATCATTTCTTCAGACCATTTATAAGCCAAGGCAGCTGTAGAAGGGGTTATCTCATCAAAAAAAAGTTTAAGATTAACGCTAGTATCTAAATCCATTATAAACTTATGTAATTGTACAGAAACAACAACCTCGTCTCCAAATTTATCTTTTATGAGTGCAATATACAGTTCGCCTAGATTCTCACCTTCATAATACTTTTGTATGTATGGAAGTAATTTGTTTTGTGATTGAATTTTATTAAAAGGTACAAACTCAACTGCGTTAGCGTAATTCACTGTATTCACTCCCTATCATCTCATATGAATCATGCCTTTAATCAATCTTGCATTTCATCAGACTATTCACGTTCCAACATCATCTCTCTGTACTCTTCATACATCATTTCCTCATAGTGATCATACATTTCGTCTTGATAGTCCTCATCAGAGTATTCAAATCTGGCTTTATCTAGCAACTCCTCGATATTTTCTACATGTTGTCCTAAGAAGCTAACAGCCTCCTCGTAGAACCCTTTGAGATTTCTAATAGTTAAATTAACCTCATCTTCAGACAATTCTAATTCAAAGTGCATAAGTTTGTTTCTCGTTTTATTAAAATCATCAATGGCTCCCTTAAGTATATCTGGAATAGTTAAATCACAGAGTAGTTCCAACCGTTTAACACCCTCTGTTAACGAAACAGTCTTTAAATCGTGTCCGACCTCAAATACATTTTGTTTGCCTTGCTTGATCATCTGGTTTTTAGCTGCCATGTATTTTCCAATGTCGCTAAAAATTAAGTACTCCTTTTCGTTTTTAAGGATCATTTTAAATAATATCTCAATTGCATGATTCAATGAGAGGATTGCGTCTTTCAAGTTATGTTCAACGCCCTCATGTAGTCCCGCTTCAAGTTTTTCAATACATGTATAAGCTTGCTTTAGAGAATCGATTCCATTCTCCAATAGACCATATTTCATTTGAGTACCCCCGTTATTTAAAAATGCTACTTACCAGAATACCTATTCACCGTTATCGGATAATGGTATATCTCTATATCCTCCGCAATGAACCCTCTCCGCTGAGTTGCTAACAAAGTCTCATACATGTTCTGTCTTCCCACTGGGTTATCGGTGTGTATGTATATCTTATCAGCTCTTAATCCATGCTCACAAAAATACTTAACCAAGTCATATCCATTGGGCAACTCTACACCATCTACATCCTCACCCAGATCGTGGTCTAATGTAAGAATAGCCACCTTTCTAGTCTCAAGTATATGAATGGCTTCATAATATGTACGAGCGACCACGAAGCCTTCTGGATAGTCTCTGAGGTCGTCAACGTATAGGTTGATCTTATCTGTCATGGTCGCACATCCTTCCCTGTGAAACACATCTTTTACTGGACTCACGTAAACATATAAATGCTAATAATTTCTATATGCAGCTTTCACATAAATAGCAACAAGTTGATATAGACGATAATCATTAAACTCACTTTCATTGTCATATATAATCGCAACCCTGTCTGATAACTCATCGATGTTCAGCTCCTTCTCACTCGTCAATGAAATTGACTTTTCCAAACTCTCTTCTTCCCCTGTATAAACTTCATATATCACCTTGTAGATATAGCTCATGTTTCTATACCTGCTCTTTAAATCATCTGGTAATTTTTCATGGAATATCTTTGTCGAATCATCTGGTGAAATATAATGTACAGCGTACTCCAATATATACACTCCTTCTCATATCATTAAAATAGCCATTTGCTCAACCTTCAAACTTCTTTTTTAAACGAAGATATTCAGACCATTCTGGATCATATTCTCTTTCCCAAAAACTATGAACTTTTTTTAGCTCCGATATATAAAACGCATCTTTTTGCTCTATATTATTTAGTAAACCTTCGTAGAGCCCTAAATCTTTAGCTAATTTAAAAAATCCATCGCCTGGTATTTTAGTTTCTTGGTTAACCACAATAACAGATAGCATAGGGTGTCCTTGTTTGTTTTCATCAACAGAAATGTCTCCGAGAAGACCCGCTAGTGATTTTGATATAGGATCTTCATTGAGATCAAATTGTAGTTTAAGGTAACGAGCTATATCAGTATAAGTACATACTTCATTATTCGAAGCCACATTTACTGTTAAATGCGATGCTAAACTTGATCGAACTAATGAGTATTCCTCTTCGTCTAGAAATCCTACCTTCCCATATTTCAATTTCCAAACCATTCGCAATCACCTCATGAAATAGTTATTTCTCAATAATCTAATCATTTACTCGTAGTGTTTGTTAATAATACACACTATGTCCATCAAGCAGGACCAATACCCTTTACAGATTGTCACCACATCATCAGAGGTTGTGTACTCAAGATTATCAGCTCCAAAAGAATGTTTTATTTCGTATTTCTCATCATTTATGAGTGTAATCTTGTTGATGTTTGTCAAAAAGGGGGAAGATATTTGTGTACCTGGAAAGTTATGAATAATATTATCTCTAAACCTCTTTCCTTTCTTAATTTCCTCTGAATCTGTTACCTCTGTCAACCTTTCATGTAGCAAAGGGTCTTTATCCATCAGCCCCTTCTTTGCCTCATAAAAAGAAATATTTTTTTTGGTTCTAATATCAAAACTTTTAAACAAAATGTGGGCAAGTATCTCTAAGCTTGAGAAACCTTTACTAAAAAACACATCAACATAAAAATTAAAGAAATCTTTATGAAGATAATTTTTCTCATCGAAATCAGGAAAATATGTCACTTTGCCCTTTTCTTTGTGAAGCCATGTTGAATCGTTTATTCCTAGAGATTTGAAGTGAACTAAATAAGCTAGACTCCTCTGAACTTCAACTAATCTTATAGTGAATGTCTCTTTCCATACCGATATCTCTTGGTTAATCATCCACTCTTTCGATACTTCACCTGTGATGTTAAGCGCATCTTCACTAAGGAATTGTAAAGGTCTACTCTCATTAACTATCTTTTGAAGCTGCTCTATCGTAGGATAGTTAATGTGAAGAAACGTATCATCCACTTAGTTGATCCTCCTTTCTAAAACTTATAGACATCTATAACAGTAATCTATAATTTACTTTTCCCTATTCGAAATTTCATTTCAACTCACTGTCGTATGCATTTGCAAAAGTAATTCCCACAACCTGAACTTGATCATAACTCTGAAACTTTGCACGAGACTCAATTAATCCATGCACTACATTTGCTGCTCGTTGTGCCAGTTCCTCTTTATCCAGCTTCTCATCAGAATTAACTCTCACGTTCCTGTTTATGTATTCTTCCGCGTCATCCTGACTAGCATATAGATTAACCACAACTGTATTTAACATTTTCAGGCATCGAATAATATTTCAATTCTCTAACCTCACTTTCTCATCAAATGTAAGTTTTATCTAATTTTGAAAACCCACTTGTGTTGTACTTTCTCCCTAAAGAAACGACTCCATGTTAAACAGTTTTGGCTTCTTTGTCTTCATACCTTCTGATAACGTCTTCAAATAAGTGTAAATTCGATTTGTATTAGATAAGACTCTGAAAACTATTTTTTGATGATTGCTTGCCATTGATTTTATATGAACTTCTGCTGGGAAATATATCCCAGGTATAAGCATTTCTTCATCGTTGAATGTTCTATATCTTGAAGCTACTCTATGGTTCCCATCAACCATTAAAGATAAGTTTGATGGAGCATAATCGACAACATATATTGGATTTGAATTTCGAAGAGCGTGATCAAATCTATCTATTTCTAATCCATTAGAATCTACAAACTGTCTAACTTCCCCAATCTTAAATTTTTTCCTTATTACTTTGTTCTCATTATTCTTTATCATTTTCTTCAAAAGTGGAATGCTCCACGCAAATTCATATGTCTCACCGTTAGGCAAAACATGTTCTCTAACATACAATTCGCCAGCATTAATAGTGATGGTTATTTCTTCCTTTGACTCAAGCAATCTCAACAATACAATTTTAAGTTGATTGCATTGTTCTATGTAATTTGGATAGTCGATCATTTTTAATTCCGGAAACACTTTTAACTCTTCAACCAATTCAATCATAGAATGAATAGCTTTAACTTTTTGCGCATTTAAATTAAGAATCATTTTTTTTGTTCTCCTCCGTCCAATTAAATCTTCTTTTCACTTCAAGAAAATCATATTTCGTTTACAATTTTTATGGTTGCAATGCTACTACTTTTAATAAAGATTTCGCTTTTTTTACTAACTATTCTTAAAATGAAATCGCCCTTATTTGTAATTGTCAAAATCTCCCCTTCAATTGAAGTGTTGTTGACGAGTAGTATGCAAACCACATATCGCGTGCGATGAAATTGATCTATAGCAACAATTCCAAGATTTTTAGAAGTTTTAAGAAGTAAAAAAAGCATCCATAAAAGCAACAAAAAAATACCAATAATTGATAGTAACATTTGAGGTTCAAAAATTCTGTTTAGATTCTTAGTAACAGCCTCGGTTAGTGCCAAAGAGAAAGCAACACCGAGGGACAGATTAATTACAAATAATGCAGCGGTCTTACTTTTCATTGAATTCGTGCGCTCTAAAACGAATGTATATATCACACCTGAAATCAATGGTACTGCAAGTGAAAACTTAAAATATTCATGTAAATACTTATAGTGTATTAGTGTTGTACCAAAAATAATCAAGAGAGCCGACAAAAGAAATATGTTTGTTCCTAAGAAACGTCCAAGCTTATATCTATTTTGCACTTTTTCTATTCCACTTACATTCTGTTCTGTAATTGATAAAAGAGCTTTAATAACTACACTCACAAAATTCTTCATTAATTACATTCCTCATTCATAGGTATATGAAGCTCACATTTCACCTTTACTCTTGTGGCTCTCGTGCAGTTTGTAATCTGAGGCTACAATCCGTGCTTTAGAAAGGTCTCCATTTGTTTCAATAGCAATCTTTCTGGCAATGTCAAAATCAAGACCCTCTGACTCAGTTAATATCTCAATTACATTGATTTGGCTTGCTGTGAGTTCCATTGAATATACACTCCTTATGAAAGATTCATTACATTGGTTCTTTTTTATTTATTTTGTCCAAATATTCTGTGTATTCTTCTTTTAATTGATTGATTTTCTCTTCAATTTCCTTTTTATCTCCTCTCCTTTTTGTTTCATTTTTAGAACGCTCCCAATCATGCTTCAACAAGTAGCTGAAACAGATTCTTAACATAATTTTTTGGTCATCTTCGGGCTCTGATTTTTGAACTCTAATACCTTCCAGTAACTTAATGATTTCTCTATCGAGTCTGTTTTCTTGGGATTCTGAAGGGTTTAAACTCAACAAGAGCTCAGTAATTACTTGTTCTTTTGTTTCACCCTCTTTATATTTATTAGAACAAATTTTCGCTACACTTTTTTTAACGAAATCCCTCCACTTTCCTCTCTCTTCAGTTATGTATTTTAATGATTGGTTTTTGTCATTAGTTTGTTTTGATGCCACATTAGATATGATTGCAGCTATAACAGAAGAGCCTAATACAGTACCTATCAGTGTTACATATAAAGTTAAGCCTTGATCCGTTGAGTTAGTGGTTACATTTAAAATTTGTGACGTGAAGTTTATCATAAGTACCTCCTTAATTATTATGAAAGACTCATTTCAACTGATATTACCTCATCTAATTCCAGCCATTAGATCATCAAGAACAATGATCAATTTTCCATATGTTTATTAATTTATTCAGATCTTGTGACGGAAACATGAAGACCAAGTAAATCTAACTGTTCCTTTGTCAAGACGAATTCTTGGTCTGTGTGTGAAAGATTATCACGTACTAGTTCAAAATCCTTATCTGTCATATCACAGTATTTAATCCATACTCCAAGTTTTGAAAGTTCGCTGAATGTTAGTGTAATTTTCATTATTTTACTTCCTCTCAATAGTCAGATAGAAAAATCATTAAAAAATCCATTGTCTCTAAAAAAAAATTACAATATTCTGATAAAAGATTTTTTTATAGCGTTTTAAAGTAATTTATTAATTGATATATCTTCTTAAGATACGGAATAAACACCTGAATGTTGGCATAAACTTGTTCCTTCGAGATGGTTACTCCTGTCGGATGACCAGCATCATTACGATAGTTTCTGATCATTTCAAAAACTCCAAGCAATACATTACTTAAACCATCACTGATATCTTTCGGGATACCCGATTGAATTGTCGTGAGACTTCTGGTCAATTCATCGAATTGTCTCTTAATCATCTTATTTGCGAATTTATCATGAATTTGCTTACGTTTCACATCATCTTCAAATGAATTGATAAATGAATCAATAAGTAAAAGCAGAGCCTTTTCAGATGCACAACCAAGCATAATTGTCGAGGACAACAAAAGATTTATTCGATAAGCCTTTAGGCATTCAGTCATATATGTAATAATTAAGTCGTCAATCTCAGGGATATCTTGTTTTATGCTATTTAAGTACCCTGATGGGTCATGCGGCATAGGCATCTCTGAATTTACAACGGAATTTCCATAGTCAGTAAGTTTAAGGAATGGCCATTCAGAATTGTTTGCATTAATTCCAATCATCAATATTCCTTCAACTATCAGATTCCATATTATTTCTCTAACACGATCCTGGTCATCTCCATCTAAAACATATTCCCTTCCAAAATAACCGCCGTTACTGGTTTCTCTATCAAGTACTATTTCTTTACTCACTGCAAGTTGTGCTACATCATTACACACTCTGACATACTGGCTTTGTGATTCATTCTTAAAAACTTCCAACACAAGCCCTCTAATTTGATCAAGGGGCACATCCATTTTTTGCAACCGACTCATTTGAGTATTCTCCTTATAAAAGTATTATTTCACCTAGATAAATAATGGTAAAACTGTGCATACTACATCTACATAACTACCACAATTATACAACAACAAGTTACCATCTACTATGTTTGAAGAAAACTATACAAATAGGAATAGACTCATCCACATAGACAAGTCATACGATACACATTTTCACCGTCATAATTACAGTCGATTCGTGGTTTGGGCAACAGATATAGCGGAGCAGAAGTGTTCAGTGGTGGTCAACTTGACTACTACTCATTCTATCCTTGAGATTTCAATGTTAGCTATACTTAATGTCTACATAAGAAAAGCACCCCAATGGATGCTTTTAGTGTACGCTCTACTATTCTATTTTTTCAACCAAACTAAATTAATTGTTCTTTAATTAAATTCAATAAGTCATTAGGAGTATTTTCGGATATTTGATAATAGGTTAAATAAATGGCAACAATTGCAAGTATAATGGTGACAATTGTTAGCATCACTGTTTTACGCTGTATTGAGAAGTTAGTTTGGAGAGTCAATATTTCCACTGTGCTATCTAGTGTCTTTACTAATGATTCGGAATGCTTGAAGGTTTCATTAATAAGATACAGTGTATTATTGACTATAAATTCATGAAAAGGAGTACTAATGATTTCAGTATTTGTTGGTGTCCATTCAAATGAAGATCTTATTAATCTCCTTTTCAAACTATCTGGATTAAACTCATCTTTAATTCTGTTTAACATGTAACCTTTTCGTTCAATTGTCGATCTCAGATAAATTATATTCTTATAGTTAACTTTCTTATTGGATATTGATTTGAAAGTGCTAATTCTAAAATTAGCGATTTGCTCACTTATAAAGAGAGTGTATTTTCGTATAGCAAGTACGGGTAACACTTCTCTAATAAAATAGTCTCCTTCATAAATGATTTGAGATTCGATTGAAGAAAATTCAGATTCCGGATTATTTTCAGAATTGCAAGTTATTTTAATGGAGTCGTCCAAACTTCTGTCTAGTTCTGCTATTAGATTCCATTGATCGTGAACATAATTTTTATAACTTAAAACACTTTGGGGTAATCCGATTGAATCCCAAAATAGATTTGAGCTATCTTCAGATCGATCTTCTTGTTTTATTTTATACAGTAATACACTTGGTGAAACAAGTTCATTCTCATGAAAAAAAGTAGGTAGATATTTGCTGATTTCAGAAAAAAACTTCCATTTCAGCTCTAAAATATGATCTTCCACAATTCTATTTTTTACTGTTTCGGGGAACTCAGTTGTACTACCCCAAAATTTGAATAGCCCTTTTAACTTTGGTCTTAATATTCTTTCTTCCTGAACATTCTTTTTTATAACATTATCGAATTCGGATAAATATAGCTTTGATGGATGTATTTGGAATATGAGAACAATGATTGAAGAAGAGACTTGTGAGGCTTGAATTTGAACATGCTCAATGTAATCGCCTATATCTGTATTTTCTTTGAATTTAATATTACCAAGCAGACTCCAACGTCTCCCATGAATATCCGTTGTTACTTTATTGTAAAATTCATCAATTTGATTGGGATCATTAAAATAGAATGGTGAGGGACGATATAGTGATATTAATTTCTTCATACCATCTTTCATATCTGCCAACTCTTCTACTGAAATTAATTCAGCTACTGTAACAGTCAGAAGTTCAACTTGAGTATCATCAGGAATTGAAACACTATCAGAACTGATTCCCGTCTCCCTTGTTCCCCAATAAATACTCGAAAGAAAATCATGATTATTTCTTTCTTTGAGCTTGAGGAGAGAAAGTTTTCCTGTTAGGTAACGTTGGAACTTATCTATTCGAGAAAACCTGTTCTTAGAATATGGGTTAGTTATTTTCAAAACATGCCTCCGTCTATATGTAACATATATATTAATGAATTATGGAACCATTCAGCAGCAGCAACATCTACATTTTGACATGCAACAAATGGTTAAGTTTGGTCATCCAGTTAGCATCGCTCCGCTTTTGCTTCTCTTGTACCCTCGTACTTACGAATGATCAGTTTCATACTAATAAATTTTATCAACTCTACCATCTTTCACAACCACTTTAGATCCATCCTTGAAACTATAAGTATTCACTACGTGCTTTTCTGCCCTTCCTGCATTGTTCAAGCTGTATCTGTGTGAATCAATTAGCGATGCCTCTCCCAAAATCGTGTAACTTATGTACCTCTCTGGCATTCCTACAAATGGAGAGCTTTTCCCATATACAGCTTTATCATTTTCCACTTCATCTAGTTTAAGTTTATTATTTTCCTCATTTAGTATAGTAATTCTTTTCTGAATATCTTGATCAATATAAACGTATGCTTCTTCAGGTATAGCCATTAATAATCGTAATGCTTTATCAAGATCACCTTTTTCATAGTATTCGTTTGATTTTCTTATTTGACCAGAAATAGCTTGTTTCTTGTACTGTTCCTTCTTATAGAAAATGGGAGTCGTCACCAAATCCAAAAAATAATATGCTTCCACGTACTCCCTTTTCTCTAAATAGCTAGTTGATACGCTATAGAATATATACTGTTCACGGAAATAAGACGTATGCGGTAATAGTATAATCAAAATTATTACTACAAGAAGTAACAATTTCACTCCGAGTGACTTCCTTTTCTTTGTATTGTTTAATGTCAAAGTACAGTTCAAACCCTTTCATATTAATAATCATTTTTTTAAAGTTGATGTATGGGTTGACCTAAGAATTCAGAAGAGTCAGAATTAGTTATCTTGAGGTAAGTGATTTCTTCTTATAGACTGAAACCTTCATAGGGCAATGCCCACTTAACTTATATAAACAACGTGCACATCAACCAGACCTCACTTTAACGAACTCACTTTGCTACCACAATTATACAACAACAGGTGTAAAGCCACCTAGATTTATAAAACAAAACTTACTAATTCTCAAATGTTATTTGTCCATTTATTCTTTAATATAAAAAAACACCCCGAAGGGTGCGAATATCTATTCGTACAAAGCCATTTTGATATATGACTTGTATTGCTGCTCTGATATTAAAATCCCTGCATGCGCTGAGTCAAACCCTTTGGATGAATTTGTGAGATAATTTTTGAAATCAGTGGAACTATTAGAGATAAAGTATTTATTCAAAGCAGTATCTGTTAATTTAAAATAATCAATTGCAGCAAAGTAATTGATTATTACTTCGTTGTAGATCGGATTATTTTTCAAATCGTTTTGCAATGAATTGTAAGCGTTTATTGTTTCATTCAATCGTTTATTCATGTTGCTAATGGTTAATGTTGGGTTTTGATTCAAACCTATGCTTTGATACGCAAGACTATAACCGTTAGATATCGTTTTTAAAGCTTCTCCTAGGTCGCTCAATCTTTTAAAGTTATTTGCTGTAGCTACGTAAGTTTTAAGAGGTAATGAATCACTAGTCCCCGAAGTCTGTCCAACAGTTACATCCACAGTTTGATTCTTCGAATCCCAAGTGTACCCAACGCCAAGTTGACCCACCATACTAATTGGGATCATTGTTCGTCCATTGTAGCTAATTGCTGGAACGTCAGGTGTCTTTAATGCTACTCCGTTAGATGTGATTCTTATAATTTGATTTCCCTTATATGTTCCCCAAACACTAGCAGCGCTTACTGCCCCTGCAAATAACATACTTGCCATTACTATTGATACAACCTTCTTCTTCATTCTCGTATCCCCTTGTTTATATCCGTATCGGTTACGGTTCTCACTCAGTTATGTAGGCAACATTATTATATCACCACTACATAATGTAAGGTGATTACAAAGTGGAAAATTATCCACCTAGTCGAATCAAAATAAAAAGCAAATCGAACAACAATGTTCGTTATAGTTAAATCTGCAATGAAGTACTTTTTATCTTTGAAGTTAGAAAGCGGAATATTCCGTTCTCATATTAGTTAACAATGTGGTTTCAACCCACACCGTATGATTAATCCTTCATCCAACAGAATTGTCGAGTGAGAATCAAGTAATAATCAACCATATGTTCCAATTAGACATAAAGGTTAACGTCCATGTGGGTGAAAAGGTTTACAAGGTGGATAGTTTTCCACTTAGTAGTTATTGGCGTGGATTATCATATGGTCGGCATCAATCACATGATCGAAGTTATTGGAGGGTTCCTTCTTCAAGAAGGTAGCATTCGGGGTTGCTACGATTAACCACGGACTTCAACTCCGTGGATATTTTGTCTATGGTCAAACATTCAGTGAGGTAGATTAAGTCTCCCGTTGTTCGTTTTAAAACTAAAAAGCAGGAAATCATTCACTCTGGGACACCATGTCCCAGAGACCATTACGAGGATATTTCTCTCAGTGCGTTTCACACAGCGTTAAACGGCTGTACATTGCGTACAACGAATGTTCAATATGGACACTCGTGTTCAAGTTGGACACAACGTCCAACCAAAGGATGTAGGTTCAACATACCACCTTTTTCAGTTACCGTCAGTTTTTTGGGGGAACATGCATATATAAAACAAAAGGACAGCGTAACTTAGCACCATCCTCTTCAAACATACATATCTTGTCTTGTTATCTCCTATTCCATTAGTCGTTTCTGTTTCCTGATTAGTGTGAGTTCCTTTCTAATCTCCACCCTACGTTCAATTGAGATGTCTAAGCGTGATCCTTCTTTAACCAAGTCATGATACAAACTATCCAATTCAGTTGTACTGGTATTCTTATTTCTTCGATTGATAAACTTCTTTTCATTAATTGCCTTTGCACTCTCCTGATTATTTAACTTTCTATCCCACTGATACGGAACATCCCTGTACTCCAAATTCATTATCGTTTCAAACAGTGTTTCTTCATAAGACATCCAACTTATATCCCCTTCCTATGTCGCTGGAATCAATGTATCTTCAAGAATCTCTGTGTACATCGTTTCCAGAATAAAGGATTGTCTCTTATGATTTTGTCTCAATTTAGTATCCATTACCTTCATTAACACTGTCCATTGTGGCTGTCTTGCACGATCCAGTAATGCTAATGTGAGCATAGCACATGGTGAAGGATATCTGAAGAATACATCAATGGCTTCACGTTGCATCTGATACGTATCTAGTGTCCAGTAAGATTGCTCTTGCTCTGATAAGTTGTAATACTCTTCTTCATAACGCTTGTAACGATACTCTTTAATTAGGTTTTTGATAAATTGTATTGGTTTCATATGTTTATCTCCTTTTCGTCACAAACTGTGCTTACTTCAAAACTCACGTACCAATTTGGTATTACCTTATAAGTGTGTGAATCAAATCGTCATTTCACAGAATTTTTATGTATTAACTTGTTGTAATCAGATTGATAAGATTTTTCTACGTTACAACGTTATCCGTTCTAGTAAAATGTTACTGACAAAATTGAATTTACTTATACAACGCTGTCAACGCCCTATTAAGATGAATTGAGTAATCCGTTTGTTTCAGTTTAACCAACTCTTTTAGATCGATGTTCCATTGCTGGATACGCTCTTCATGAGCAGGGACAATGCTATGTTTAAAATATTGCCGTAATGCTTGAATTGGATTTAACAAGTACATATCAAGAAACGACTCATCTGACATTGGGTTAAGACAAAGTTGCTCTTTTCTCATTTCGTGTAGAAGATCGAAAACTTGATGTCCATTGGGATCAAATGGAACACGCATCATGAACTCATAGCGCAACTCTTCAGTAACCAAGATAGCCTTAAAATTGTCGATAAGAGCAATAGCCTTTTTACTTACGTTACAATCAACGATAACCTCTTCAATTGTCCAAGTTGGTCTGATATACTCGGTTGTCATATATATTCTTCTCCTTTAAAGTTTGGATTTGTTTAATTGAATGCTACGAACGCATAACTGCCCTTTGATCAACTTGCCATGTTTATACATGTGCATACGACGCTCCTTTCTGATTGAATAACTTTGTAAAACGTCATTAATTTGTCTTTCTGTAATTGTTATAAGAACAATATTTGAAGTATGTTGTTGCTATTTTGATTTGCTTTTCGGAATCTAAGCACAAGTTACATGGTACAAATTTTGATGATGAAAAGTTACAGATAGTGTACAATGTGTACACAGGTGTTAATTGTTCAATTCATCCAAATTATGACCTTGTGGTCATAATTAAAATATACACTTAGGGTCATATATTGTCAACTGTCTGGAGGTAATTTATGCTTAAGGTTAAAATTAAACTTAAAGAGGTACTTAAACAACGCAATCTAACACAAAAACAACTTGAATCTATGTCTGGGGTTAGTCAAGCCAGAATTTCGAAACTTGCCAAGGCTGACAGACAAGAAGTTAACCTTGATATGCTAACAAAGATAGCCGCTGCACTAGATATCAAAGACATATCTGAGCTGATTCAGTTTGAAGAAGTACTAGACATAGATCATGCACCTGACTCAAAATGAATTGGGTCTTTTTTTGTTGTTTTTCTATTTTGCTTAAATTCTACCGTCAACTTTTCTCTAACAGGATGAAATGCGATATAGTACGTAATGGATCGTCTTTTTATTCCCTCTCATAAAATAAAAAAAGCAATCCATTAGGACTGCTTAATTATTGTTAAAATTAATCTTTCTTAGGAAACGAAAAAACACTAAGACAGATAAAAGACTCCCTCTTTTTTTGCGGGAGTCGTCGAAATTAATGGGTGTCATCAATTAGATTATACACATTACAAATATCACTAGAAGGTTATTTGGGCAATCCATTAACTACTTCACAAACATTGACATTATATCCTTGCACTCTTAGTTTGACATAGTGCTCAGAGCGAAGATCAGATGAGCCTTCTAAATACTCCTTTGCTTCTTTGGAATCAGCAGTAAAATGCGGAGTTTTAGATTTTTCATCAAACTCTTTGAAATATAGAACTTCTCCATTGTTCTTCTCAAGTACTATAACATGTTTCGACATTTCATTTCTCCTCCTCTTTTAATCTCATAAGGTGGTAAGTTAATCCATCAGCTACACTACCTAATTATACTCTTTATGAATTAGTTTAACATACTAAAAAGAACTTTAAACGAAATCAGACTTTCGTTTGAAAGAAGTACAGTATATAGTTTTAAATTATTCGAGATGGTATATTTGAATAAAAAAGGAGTTTTTAAATGTTTTCAATTTATGATCTCTCCAAAGAAGAGGACAGATTAATTCAGAATGCAAAAGATATCCATGGTCGTTATTTTACATTTACAAAAGAAGTTATAGAATACTCTTGGACTTTTATTGAAAAGATTGATGCCACTGCATATGTATTTAATGCGTTCTCAACCCAAATGAATAAATCTTTGTCCCTTTCTTTACTATCAATAATTAGACTTCACACAATTCAAGCATACCAATCACTAAGAAATGCAATTGAGTCTGTAGGACTAGCAAGTTACTCACTTTACAAGCCCAATCAAAATAACTACGTTTTAGATAATCCTGAATTTCCAGGACATCTTATTGCGAAAAAAGGCGTTTCAGATAAAGTAAATAAGTGGCTGAACAATAATTATCCTTCCCACTCCGATAAATTGAGAAGCATTAAAAGCGAGCATATAAACAAACATTTTGCACACTCAAATCTAACAGATGCTTTAACTAATGTGCACTACATTGACAATAAAACCTATAATTCTGTTTTTGATGAGACCAGCTTTATACTTACAAAAATACATTTAGTAAGCTTATCAAACATGGCTATACATATGATCGATCTATTGGGTAATGTCTTGAAAGATTATCCTTTAGCTAAAATCAAAACTGGCCACTCAGTAAAACTAGATGGATTTCATAGGACTTGTAGACAACAATACTTAAGCCTCAAAAATGATGCTACATTCCCTAAATATTAGCTGCCCTCGTGGTAGCTTTTTTCTTGAAATTCAACGTTCGTCGTGAATCATGTAATATTCATGGTCTTTAAGAATTATTCTTTCAACCTCTTCATCTGTTGCGTCTTCCCAAACAGTTATCATCCTGTTATACGTAACAATCGGCCTTGCACGTTGGAGAGACAAATTATTGAGATTTATTCTGAATTTAGTAGCCATCCCCCCCCCACTGTTAAGCATAAGATTGGAGGCTTTTCTCCATTACGTTAAAGTCCTAATGCCTAAACTATTCCAGTACTAAATCGTTTAGAATAATAATCCCCTACACTTTTAAAAGTTATTTGGGTTATTTTTTATTGTAACCGTATATGCAAGTGAGGGTTTTGACAATATGTCAAAAGGGTTGATAGCAATCATAAAATACGCATAATAACCGTCACAGGAAAAGATTAATTCGCCTTACAAATCCACACCAGTCAACAGCTTGCCCCATTTCTAAAGCGTCACAAAAAGCGTCACAAAATTGAATCACAATTGATTTTTTTTAGCGTTTCCCAAGTCTTTTTAAACACTTTTGAAAACGAATGAAAGCTTGTCCCATATGGGTCCATGACGTATAGCAGTACTTTGCGACTCTAATCCAAAATAGGATACGGTAGTTGCTCCGCACATGATATATCCTTTGGATGTGTTAATGGTCAACAACGTTGTTTTGGGCAGCTTGACTTCTACCCCAACCAATACATGCTCTCCAACTACAATGGGCTCCATCGTCACCATAATTTCCCGATCCACCTCCTCTTCCACAGGTCACGATAATTGTATGCCTCATTCTGTATTGTCGTGTGGACACCTGCCGTGTTTGAGAAAATGTAGGTACTTACAGTTCAATTGTTGGTAATTCTCCTCGCAGACTTTAGTAGAAATATGCTTTCATTGAAATAATCATACCACCTCTCCAACATGTGTTTTTTTGTTTTGCGCGTTTCACGCACTCAACTGGTTAACGTCATATTAAAATAGACGCAATTATGAGCGCCTTCACTGTATGTACTTATAGGGTAATAAGACAGTTGCAATTTATCATCTCAAATTTATTCAGTTTATTATCATGTTACTTTTCAATTTTTTTCTGTAATTTAACAAGGGGATCAATAATCCCCTTGCATTTATCACCATGCCATTTTTAAAAACTATTATTAAAACGCTACCCAACCATTGGTAGGTGTCATATTAGAATGACTGGTAGTGAAAGAGTAATATCTATGTGATGGCGTTGAAGCTTTAATGTTTATTCCTAATGTATCGCTTAAAAAGCCAGCAGCCCCTGTTGCTCTCATAGTCCAAGTGCCCGATGCATTGAAGTAGCCCTCAGAAATGAAACCCGGACTATTGTTTGATGTTTCGCTCAAAAGATATAATGGATTCTTATTCGTATGACCTTGTATAACTTGAAGAGGTTTTACTGCCACGCTTCCATTGTGCTCCCAACTGACTGTCAGAGTGATAGTGGTTGTATCAATGCCAAAAGCTGCTAATTTAACAGAGCGGCTAACTGATGCATGTTGATTGGCTTGTGCGGCTAAAGCATTCGTTGAAAATTGATTTGCTTGACTATCTTCTGTTGTGATAGTCTCAACTTCAATAGAAATTTCCTTATACTTGTCTTCATATAATGAACCCTCCTTACCAGATAACATATCGCCTATCGCATTTACATAATCTTCTGATGCGATAAAGTTCAGGAAAGCATTTTGCTTAGAGGGCCCTAAGTTGGTAAACTGTTCCAAAGTCTCAGTAGCTTCTGTATCTCCCTCACTAATAAGTTGATTTAAATAATTCACATATTCCTCAGCAGTATATTTTACTGGTTCAGATGAAGCATCTGCTAATGCCGTAGATGCAAATAACGTTGTTACTAGAACTAGTACTAGCGAACTTTTTGATAATTTCCTTAACATTGAATCAATTCCCTTCAATTGGTTATATAGTAGTATAGGCAAGGTGATATTAATATGTTACCATTAATTAGGAAGTTTGAAACAGTTATTCTAAATTTTCTCAAAAGGTGATGATAACTTGAAAAAAAATGGACTTATGTGGATTGTAATAGTTATAGTAGCTATAATGGTCGTTATGGGAATTTTATATTTTTTCGTTGAATCTGCATAAAGAATAAGGGAGATCTCTGAGATAATTATCTCTGGTCTCCCTTTTGATTCTATAGTCTAAAGATAGTTTTTCTTACTTTCACCCAAAGATATGGTTTTTATAAATACCATCTATGAACACAAAATACCGAAGTAGAAAAAAATCAGCTTATTGCTTCTTTTACTTATCTTTGCCTTCTTGAGAAATGATTGAAGTGACTACGCTACCCATCAATCCCTTTTTCCCGGCATGTCTGCAAACCTCCGTAAAGATATCTTGGATTACAACGTCAATCTCCCATACTTCTGTATAATCTCTTGAGAGCGTCATTCCCATTCCCAATATCCTTTTGCACACTATGAGTATTTATGGTTACTGGACTATCCCAAATCCATTTGCGACTCCTTACACAGGGAATAAACACCCATAAAAAAAGACCCCCTCATCCAAGGAAGGTCAAAGTGGGCCTACCTTAAAACGTATGCTCATCATTCTTTAATCGCCTTATCTCCGTTAACTCTCTTCTAATTCCCAGTACACGTCTATGAAGTACACTTCGATCTATTGATTCAGCAACCGACTTTTTGAACTGGACGTCTGATTCACTTAATTGTTCACGAGCTAATTTCTTTTTATGTATTGGTTTAACTTGAAGTTTATTAGTTTCAGGTTTGATAGGCTTCAATCTCTTCTGCTTCATAATCTGTTCAAATACGCTGTCCTCTTGACGCATGGTCTTCATTCCTTAATATGTGATGAACACATTGTATCATAACGAGAAGACGACTGTTACACAATAAAATACAGATGCTTAGAGCTGGGCAGAGCCTAAACGCAAAAAAAAAGAGGGCCGGCGCCCTCTTTGATAATTAACTCACTTTATAAAATGTAAAAATACGCTTGATTCCCTGGACTCTTCACAATCACTGTGGTCACTAAATCACTGGCATCCCGTTTACGGATACTTGCAATTGAATCTAACTCTTCATTCGCAATAACTCTTGGTAGGAGATACGCGGCCAGATCAGGCTTGGAAATTGTCATTTCAGTAGCCATATCCACAATCTGTCTCACATCTACCGTAGAATGCATATCCTTCCACTCTCGTACCTGAAGATAGCCATCCAAGTATTCTCTTTCCTTAATACTAATGTGGCCATCCAAAACATCCATATACTTGACCTCAATGCTGGAAAGCAAATCAGGTCTGGAGATATATAATTGCCCAGGCTGTTCTTCCAGATAAGGAATCTCAAGACTGCCTGCCCTCTCATCATGATCTAATGCTCTGACTTGAAGAACACTATTCAGATCAGGCTTATTAACCATAATCTCCGAAATCACAGTCGAATCACCGTCGTACATGACCGTTAGCAAAGACCCCAACGTTGAAGTTGCTTTTATATAATTGGAGACTTCCAATGAAGCATGAAGATCAGGTATGGATACAATTAAACTCGTATCCCGTCCATCATCGAACAGCTGTGATATCGTTAACGTACTGACCAGAGACATTTGTCTATCTACCGTAATAACTGAAGACAAGTCAGGATGAGACACTGTGATTTCTACAGTTTTTTCGTCGTCCAGACCTGTTCTAACGGCAAGATTACCGTCTGTATCCTTAGTTGTTCGTATAGCAGTAATGAACTGCGAATGAAGCTCGGGTTTAGAAACAGCAACCCATGTTTCCTTCTCTTCTGTCCTACTTTCAGCAATAGAAATGTTCGAATCCAGTTCCGCATCTATACGTTTAGCTACTATCAGATCTACATCCAGGTCCGGACGGCTGACTGCGATTACTTGAGGTATATCATGATGCATGTGATCCTCATAGCGGTGAACGTACAACTGAGATTTGAGCCAATCCAGCCCAATATCACTGTGCACAACTAACGTTGAAGCAATATCCTTGCGACCTACACCATAAATAAAAACTTCACTTTCAATTTCGGTTCGACCGATGGAATAGATCTGAGAAGTGATATATTTGATCTGCAAAACAGGTGGTTTGGAAGACTCACGAGTGTTGAAATAAATCGGCGTGTTACCGCTAGACTGAATAATCATTCCAACATTTGAAAGAATACCTTCTCTCCACATTTGGAGTAATGCCATCATATCAAACTCAACATAACGTTCAGTCGTATCAATGACATAACTGGACGATAAGAGCTGTATGGACTGAGGTCTGTTCGCATACGTAATCCCGTACTCCCGCCACAGTGTATCCGGCTGATGCAGCTCAATGTGTGCTCCTGGTGCCAGGGTTCCTGTGTAATATAACCTCAATTTAGCTTCTTCCAAATGTAACAAATCGGGTATTCTGGTATCCAGATCACCGAAATGTATAAACGATTCGAATTGCTCCATCTCGTCTCTACCGATCATCATACGCTGTGTATCACCAAAGTTGATCGTCTGCAAGTGAGTTTGACTTCGCGTGGTTGCATCAGCAACAGGCTTAAGATTAACAGTTACACGCGGTGCTTCCAGTAATTCATATTTGCCGTGTGCACGGTTATGTGGTCGAACGTACAACATGCCTTCAAGATCAACTTTGGATGCCGCTTGAATGGTTGCGCTCAGATCTCCTTGCGCCTTGTACATTACATATAGCGAATTGCTCAATTCCTGTGACCGTCTGACACGTACGGATATACTGGATACGATCTCGGACACTTTTCTTGTAGCAGCTATTAGAGTCGAAGACAGGTCGTCATCCATTTGATTGTACAGGATATACTTTGCTGCAAAACGATTTTCCGGACTTTTAATATGTATAAAACTATCTAATAGAGTCTCCCCGTTATTAATTTCATTCACTTCCTGTCTCATTGTATTGAGAGCTATACACGGTCTGCTGTGACCTTCATTTCAAAATTACCATTCGGGTTCGGCTTGGCATGAATATCTGTTGCGATACGAATATAAAAATCGATGCTATCCTCCGGTTGAATCAGACCATAGGTCAGATAATCGATCGGAAGAAACGGGTCGGCCTGTCTGGATAATTGGACGTCAACACCGTCCGTTTCGAATTTCTTATCCATCTCCAGGTATACATGATCCACAGCATATCCAAGCAAGTTTTTGATTCTGACTTTCTTCGTTAACGTCGTCTGTCCGGCGATGATCACCCCATAATCAAGTTGTTTCAAAATAGCGCCAAAGGTATCTGACAGAAAGTCTCCCGACTCGTCCATGAACATTAATCCTGAATACGATCCGATAAACTTGATTTCCCTAGAGTCTATGGCACCCCAATAGTCCTGAAATTCAACCTTCAAGGTATTCTCTACGCCAAAATTAACATTTCTCTCGTCAATATTGAGTTCAATATTGAATGGTGAAGCTGCTAATCGCGTAAAATTGCCATCCGCCGGATAATACGTTTTACCGTTCAATAACACGCGGTACTTCACCTTGCCCTGATCTGCATCATCAAGCACACCTGTTAGTTTGTTACCAGAGAAGGTCAGCTCGATTGCGGCAGTGGTGTTTAACAGTTGCAGTGACATATCGCTCAACTCCACTGCATTACGCGGTGCATCAACGACCATCTTCACTTCGTCCAGCGAATAACTGTTTTCATAATGCTTGCTGCTATCGAAGTAATAGGCGATTCGTGTTATAGCTATTAAATCCTTTTCAGGGATGGCGTTGAGTGTGTCCAGATTCATTCCTTTTCTTTTGAACAGCGTAGTATCCTGGATATCCAAATCGAACCACTTGTTGAAACGGTATGTCTTCCATGTGAGCCCTGAATCGAACGAAGCAGCCATTCTTAATATACCTTTCGGACTGTTCTCCGTTACTTTCGTAGCGACAACCTTTTTCACGTCTCCATATAACGCTATGTCTGTTGGTTGCACAATTAATTGTTCAAACGGTAGCGCGTTATACGTTAGCATCATGTCCCGGGTTCCGGCAACAACCTCTTCATCATTCGTCCACGTTACCACGTCAAAATCTCCCTCAAGTTCATCCAATGGGGAGTAGTTAGCCGTGATATTTAGTTCCGCTGATGTTTTGGAGGGATCGTCCGTGTAGTATAAAACGTCTACACTATCACCCAACTCATCGTAGAGGGTAAACGGTTCGGTTTCGATTGTAATCGTTGATTCAGTTTGGTTCGGATCATCGGTGTATTCGATGATTTTGATCTCTTTGTCTTCCCATTCTTCGGCTAGGGTGAAGGGATCAGTTTCAATTGTAACCACTGATTCTGTTATCGATGGATCATCAGTATAATAAAGTACTTCAATATCCTTGTCTGCCCACTCCTCTTCAAGAGTAAAAGGTTCTGTTTCGATATTAAAGGATACTTCTGTTTTTGTTAGGTCATCCGTGTAGTAGCATAATTCGACTTCGCCAGTGAGTTGTGACCATGCGGATTCAGGTATGATGGAGATGTCCTCCATCCCATAGTCAATGTAATCTTGCTCCGTTGGTGTATTGTTAGATAGCTTGTTCCATGAATTTGAATAATAGTAATATGACCCACTAAAATGAAAAAGTGTATTATAGTATTTCTTGTCATAAATGTCTATTGCATCAAAAAGAACGTAATAAGCGTCATTTGTTGTTATTTTAACTGTGTGAATACCTCTGCTCAATGTTTTTTCGTATAACAATACTTGCTGAAGGACAGAATTTTGGTTATATTGGCTGTAAATTTCAGTAACTCTGTCAATCATAATAGAGATATTAGATGATCCCATATTATGACTATTGCCAATTAGTCTAATCTTAGTGCCTTCAAATTGAAACTCTACAGTTGAATTTATAGACGATGAAAGCCTAGAAGTTCCGTTGTAATATACAGCGTTTGGAGAGGAAACGAATCCACTAGAATACTTGAAAATATTGCTGGTATCATCGTGTCTAATCCAATCTTTTTCTGGAAAAGGCAGTGCTTGACCTAAAGTTGCCATTTGTCACCCCAACTCCTTTCTGAATTATAAATAGATAGTTCATTTCATTTACTTATGTGATCGATGCTCTCTTGATTGGTGTTTTACTTGTGTCGATTTTTTGCTTGAAGACTTTGCCTAAACCGATTTTTTCACTATCTTTAACCAATGACCTTCTTTCGCTGAATTCATCCTCCAAATCAATAATCATTCCTTTGTTCATCCCATGTTCAAGAAAACTTGTTTCTGAATTGTCTACGGAAGATATGTATTTATCGAGTTCATACATACCTAAATCACCAATCGATAAAAAATCTCCTGCGCCTTGATTGGCAGTTACATTAATTCTATATTTCTTGTATGCAATCTTATTCTTAAATCCATAGAATCTAAACTCTTCTGCGGCAAAGTTGGGTTGATTTACTCTCGAATCAAGAACGATCCATTTTACTCCATCCCATCCCTCAAAAGTCCAATTCTTCGGGAGTCTATTAGCTGGAGTTGTACCAGATTTTATAGAATAGCCTGTTATAGTTACAGTAGAAGGAAATTCATAACTAAGCCAACCTACTAAAACTCCGCTTGCAGTAACCCATCCGTTCTGATCAACAATTCTATCAAATGCTTTCCATGGGTAAAATGTCGTGTAAAACGAACTTGCATCAGCAATACCGTTCGGACTAGTGTTAGATGTCATTGCAGGAATAGCATTATCTTTGTATTTATTTGTAACGCTATAGTGCTTATCTTCGAATGAAATCAAGAATTTATTCAAACCTGAAACAATTTCACCGTTAGAGTCAATGTCTATGGCATCAAGAGAGAAGTTATTGCTTGTACTTGTTGTTGTTAGCTTTACTTTGTGAAAACCATATTGTAAGTTTAGTCTTTCGAATACAATTACCCTGTATTTGTTTGTAGAGTTATTTGGATTGTATGAAGATATAACCCCATCCAATTCTACTGTTACGTTATTCACTCTGTTTGACCAATACATATCAATTATTCTTAACTTTGTTCCATAGAAATAGAATTCGATGGAATTTGTTGTTGCCCCACTCAGAGTAAAGTAATGAGCTGTTCCTGCATACGTATTTGGATCTCCCGTAACAGAAAGCCAGTTGCCATTGTATTTGATGCTCTTATTTGCATCATCAACTCTTTGCCACCCTGATTCGGGATTGAGCAGTTGATCTCCTACTGTTGCCATTCAACCATCTCCTTTCAAAATAAATAGAACACACCATATAGATGTGTTCATAAATTTAGCCTAATATAATCTTGTGCGCTTTGTGCTTTGACCTTTCGATTGGTTGCCTGAAGAGTTTTCCTGATCCCAGCGAAATTGAATCCTCTTTAATTTGTTGCGTAATATTCAACTCTTCAACTGTATCGATTTGAAATCCTTTGTCCATACCATTCCGAATATAACTTCCCTCGCTAGAAGGACATTCTAGTAGAATAGAAGGCATCAATCCATAAAACTGAACAGAAGGAATACTTATCCAAGCATTACCGCTAGTTGCTAATGTCGCTTCAATTTTATAATAATTATAAAATTTCTCATTTTTAATATCAAATGTTTGATAAGTAGTTGTATTTGAAACCAATGCTGTTTGTGTATCTAGCGTATCCCAAGTTGTTCCATTGTTAGAAGCCATAAATTTAAATGTTCTCAGTCCAGCTAGAAATGAATATCTCTTAACGCATACAGGATCATTGAATCTGTAGCCTATATATACTGGTTTTGAGGAATCTGGTATGAAGTTAGTTGTATAAACAGTAGTATCATCATTGTCAAAAACCTGCCAAGTGTAACCTGTTGAATAACTTGCTGATCCAATAACACTACCAACTTCACTATCATATCCATTCATCAACGGAACCAAAGGTTTACCTATCTTTTTGTACAATGAATATGTCTTATCTTCAGATGAAATAAAGAATTTACTGGAATAAATCAATCCATACATTTTTAATTCATTTATTACAGTTTGCGATCCACCATTATTGGCAGTCCAATTTAAACGATACATTTTGTAAGATTTAACTTTGCCCATATCAACAACATATTCTTTATTTGTATTTACAGTTGTCCAAGTTTGATTTGCTTGTGCGTCCAAAACTACCCAATTGACACCATCATTTGAACCCTCAAATGTCCAATTCTTCGGCATGTGAGGAAAGTAAGTCGCAGATAAACTTCTAACAACGTACTTTCCAATTACAACAGGGCTAATGAACTCATATCCAATATGTCCTACACTACCATTTCCACTCAAGTAACCATAGACATCAGAGTTATCGAATGCTTTGTCAGCATTATTGCCTGTTGTAGCATAACTGCTAGAAAAAGCCCTACCACTTGGAGCAGTCATTGATGTCATAATAGGAATCAAATTATCTGTATATGTTACCATTTACACATCTCCTTTCAAAATAAATAGAACACATCGTATAGATGTGTTCTCAAATTTAGCCAAGCGTAATTTTATCTACTCGGCGCTTTGACATATCAATTGTGTGTTCAAAGGTTTTGCCTGAGCCAAGCACAGTATTTCCTTTTTTAAAATTTTTCTTTGTTTTTAAAATTTGATTGAAGTCGTTTATATCTCCTGCACCACGATTCAAAAAATCTTTTTCGGTTGCGGATTCCATTTGAACTAGATAAGATGGTTTCATTTCAAACATTTGAAGCTCCATTACGACTGGTAAAGTTGCACCTGAGCTTAATGAAGTTATATAGAGTCTATAATGAGTATAAGATTTTCTATTCGGAATAATGTAATCTAATACACCACTAGCTCCACCAACAATTGAGTGAAGAGTATCATAGTTAACACCATCATTACTTCCTTGAAATTCATAATTTCGGGGATAATAAGTTGTGTTTGTAACGTAAAGCCTATACTTTACTATCACTTTTGGTTTTGTAAATTTATATCCTATCCACTTTGGCATAGTAGTAACAAGGGTGTTGTTTCCCCACCCACTAGTTAAAATTCCATCGAATGATTCCCATCCGATAGTAAAACTTCCATTAGGTGCGTTACTGACAAGCACCTCACCTTCTGGAGTTGTATTGCTAGTCATTTTAGGTATGGAGGTTGTTTCTTGAATGCCATCGTTTAATAGTGAATAAAATTTATCGCCTGATGAAAGTAAGATTTTGTGCTTTATATCATAATGCGAATATCCTTGCGGAAGTACATATGAGAAATCCTTTCTATCAAATCTAGCGGTTGCAGTTGAAGGTACACTAGTTCCTGTTGGGTTACCGTAAAAAGGATATACAGTTCCAAGGAATTTAATGTTATCGAATGCTATACCTTGCGTTACACCATTCTTCCAAAACTCAATTGTTCCAGCATCCATATCCAGAAGTACGCTTATAACATCTCCTAGACCAAAAGTGGCTCCATAAGAAGTACCCGAAGTTCCTCCCCATTTTGCCGCACCGTTAAAGTAACCTCTATGATTTGCAGTATTCCATATCTGTCCACCTACTGTAGTGCTAGTCACCCCTACAATTGCACCTGCACTTTGAACTAACACCTCCCAGTACCATTTACCCGAAGACACTCCATTGCCTGTTGCTATGGTAGATTGTAAATGCGTGGGAAGTGTAGCGGTTAAATCATTGTTACTCAAGGATACGCCAGTAAATGATCTCCATGATATACTCATATCTTTATTCATCTCCCTTCTAATTGGAATCATTATTTAAAAAACAAAAAGAAGTAGAGCAATCACACTCTACTTCACACTCAAGTTTGTTATTTCGAAATACTTTTTCAGATCGATTCTTTCTTTAAATAACTTGCCTAATCCCAGTGATCCATTGGCAGTCATGGTCTGAATGAAAACTTCGTTTTTTCTATCTAATACAGAGAAATCATCCATTCCGTCATTAATAAAAGTGTCTTCTGAAGGTAAAGTTGCAGAAATTGTATTCCATTCTAAAGTTCCAGTATCAAGCCTTTTATAGGCTCCATCATGTTTGACGAAGGATTTAAACATTGGCAAAGTTTCTAGTTCCACTAATGGTCTATATCCACTAACAGTTGCAGAAGTTATTACACCATACGCTGCCGCTCCAGTTGATCCTCTGCGAATTCTGTTCGCACTAATAACATTTGTTGTGCTTGTTGAACTGTATCCTGCGCTCCAATTCCATACTCTATCGTCTCCAGCAATAATATTACCATTTAACGTTGAGTTTACAATGTACTGATCCCACTCATTATCTTTGTCTGCCGCCGAATATCCACCAGATAGGAGTCTTGCAACGAACATATAATTCTTCTCTCCTAAATCCTTTTGAACGCCAAATACAAGACCATTACTATTTAATGCATCCCATGTGACAGCCGCTTGAATAGGTCTGTCTGCAATCAATATCTTCTTCTTATTGTATTCGTCAGCAACAATGAAATAGAAATCGCCATTAAGCACACTTGGAACAGATGTTGTTGAGATCAAGTCAGATGTTTGTTTTCCTATATTTTTGAACTCTCCAGCCACACCAGAAGTTAACGCAACATAGTTACATCTGATGCGTTTGCCAACTTCAAGTTCAGTAATACTTGTCACTTCGTCTAGATGAAATAACCGACCATCAAGGTCAATGTCAATTGCATCAAGAGCCATAAAAGTAGTCGTTGATCCACTGGACTTATTCACAATTTCTATTTGATGTCTTGCTTTCGGTAATCCCACAATATCAACTAGAAGTACTTGTGCAAGTTCTGTCCCTAGTTGCGAATGAGTCCCATGCAATTTTCCATCAACATAAACTTCGATTAAATCACTTCGATTGGTATATCTTGCTCCAATTAATCTTAGTTTGGTTCCTTCAAATTCAAAGACAATCTTGTCTCCTATTGTCGAAGTGTAATTAGAGTATCCATTGTATGCACCAGCACCAACACCGTTAGTGAATTTTCCAACATATTTAATAGAAGATACACTATCATCATACCTTCTCCAACCCTCATCTGGTGTAGTCAATTGGGTTCCAATAAGTCTTACCATGCGTCCAGTTACATTAATGTCTATTGCATCAATATGAAAATTACCTGTGCCACTAACTTTTTTAACTATAACCTCATGAACCCCATCAGTTAAACCTAATTGTTCAAAAGCGATCCTTTGAGGTTGATATTGATTAGAAGAAGATGAAGTTGTTAGGTCGATATATTTTATTACTCCATCAATGCTAACTTCAACATTTGTATCATATGCGCTACCATACTCTGCAATGAGTCTAAGCTTGTCTCCTGTAAAAGAAAATTTTATATAATTCCCAGTTACATTGCTATACCTAACTGAGCCACCTTCAAATACACGCCCCGTGGAATTCGTTACTGTCTTCCAATCTGTACCCAAATACAGTGCGTAGTTATCCGTGTCATACCTCTTCCACTCTGGCTCTGGTGTTGTCAGTTGTTGTCCGACACGTGCTACCAAATAACCGTTATCATCAATATCTACAGCATCAATATCCAACCTCCAATCTCCGTTCGTTCCGCTGATAAGATTAACTTCATGAATACCTAATGGTAGATTGGTTTTTTCATAGGTTACTTTCTGTCTTTCGTCTGCTGTCGTTGGCATTCTTGGATTAAACTTCTCAGTTACTCCATTAATGACCACTGAAATATCATTTGCAAAAGCCGGACCTATGCTTGAAATTAGTCTAAATTTGGTTCCGTAAAATTTAAACCTAATTTCAGTGTCACCTTTTCCTTGAGATGTATAGTGATGACTATTGTTGTAAATACCTTGATTTGCCCCTGTATAAGCAATCCAATTCGCTCCAAGATAAGCAAAAGCATCGTGTGTATCATCAAATCTTCTCCATCCTGTTTCAGGGGAGGTTAGAGCGTGTCCATACAGATACCCCGTTTCATCAATATCTATAGCATCTAAAGTGAAATTTATCCGATTATGACCTGTTGCAATAGTAACCGTGTGAAATGCAAGAGGTAATCCAGTCTTTTCATACACTATGGATTGCTGAAGGCTAGGGGAACCTACTGCACGAAACGCACTATACATCTCTGTTACACCATCTATCGTGATAGAGTTATCAGAATGCCTATCTGAGTAAAAGTCAGAGATAATCCTAAGCTTTGTTCCGAAAAAAGAAAATGTAACATAGTTATTGTCGACAGCTCGGCTAGTTACTCTTATACTGCCACCATAATAAACTGTATTGGATGGGGATGGGGTGGTCCAAGTTCCTGTAAACTTTAAGCCAACATGTGTATCATCATAGCGTCTCCACCCTGATTCGGGTGCAACTAATTGATCTCCTAATACTGCCATCTACTACACCTCTTTATATTCAAATACTGGACGAAAACCAATATAGTTTTGTGATGCCGAAGAACCTGTAAAAGCTACACCTCGATTGTCTGATCTTGATTCATATCCACGTACAATTCTTGAAGTATTAGTTGCACTTAATGATGTTCCAGCATTTGTAGTCCATGTGCCAATAGCTGGAGATTCTTTAGTCCAAGAAAAAACATTTAGATGATGCCAAACATTATCGTCATTGGGCTTTACCTTTCCACCCAAACGACCATTTTTGATATACACATCCCACTCATTAATTGTAGGGAATGCTCCCAATCCTAAGTCCTTCATACTCAGTTTTCCATCCTTATCTGCATATCCTACTCCACCAGATATACTACGGACAATTCCTGAGACACCACCAAAGGTTTTAGGCAACCCTTCGATAATCTTATTTGCATTCATTGAATCCCAAGTGACAGTATGATGTCTAATGCGATCAGAGATTAAAAGACCTTTATCTACTTTAATAGCGTACCAGTAGTAGTTGTTTAAACTTGTAGTACCAACCAACCCATTTACAGGTATTTCGTTTATTCCTAGAGTGCCATCTATAAATTGCTCTCCAGAAGAATCATATCTCCATACAATATAGTCGCCAATCTCCATATCACTTATATTCGATCTCAATACGCCTATAGTCGCTGGAACTGCCATAAAATCACCCCTTACTCACTCTGATTCTATCTACTTTTTGAAATTTCGCTTTTTCAACCTTCTGACGTAGCACCATCCCTGTTGGAGTATCCAAGGCTCGTTCCATGTTCAATTGATATAGTTTCTTTAAGCCTAGTGAACCAGATTCACTTTCAATAAAAGAATTACTGTATTTATCCTTCTTGTTAAAATCGTCTATGTAAAAGTTCGAATATTTCTTTTCTGCAAAAATCTCAATTTTCACCTTCGCATACTTTGCAGGCGATTTGGACATAGTGCTACTAGCAGAGATTTCCTCATACTCCAGCCACTCAAAGCCGTCTTCAGATGTACTCCAGTAAATCTTGTATGCTGCGCCCCCCGCAACATCTACCTTTGCAGCCACACCTTTAAATGATGCGATCTTATCCTGAATTCGAATCGCGGTGGACTCCCAAGATCCAGTAGCAGGATAGATTGAATTCCCGTCCACATCATGACCCAGTTCTCTTAATTTCAACCTCTGATCCTCAACTATCGTATCTTGAAAAACACCTACAGATAGATCTATATCCAGTGCAATTTCTTGAATTGCCATATTTTCACCACCTATCTCATATCAAAATCCAGCTCAACGAATGTCCCAGTTTATGATCCCCGCATGATTTGCCTTCAGAGGGGCTATGATTCGATCTACGACAAACCCATTTTTACGAATAACGAGTTGCCCAGGCAAGTCCAGGTTAGAAGAAATTTTTATTTGAAAGAATACGGATTCCTTTAGAGGCAGGGAACATACGCATTGAAAATTAATTTGTGCATCATTCAGGTTCATTGTTTTTTTGTAACCAAAGTTAAAACATTCAATCGTATTTCTGAAAGCCCCTGAATTCCCTTGCCCTGAAAATCCAGCCATATTCGCTTCTGAGGATCCATTTTTGAATTGAATGATGTCATTGTATACAAACGTTCTCCCGGTTAAAGGGTACTCCTGCCCCTCACATTCATAAGATATGGAGTAACGATCAGCATTAATGTGAAAAACCCCATTGGCAACATTGTAATAAACTTGGGATCCTTGACCCATCAATCCGAATAACACCAACTTCTCTTTGTTGATATCATAAAAGCGGTGTGGATGCTGTGTCTGAAGATCATACTCACTCAGATACGTTCCATCATAATAATCGGCAATCCATATATAAGCTTGAGATACAGGTGAACGAGAGTACTGTTTCTGACCTAAAATCACAGTTTTTCCTCCTCATAGATAAATAAAAAGACAGGCTATAATAGCCTGTCTGCATCATTAACTTTTCTTAAACGTAACGATAGGAGATACGTTTCTTGAACTCTTGTTTACCACTACGAGCATTCAAGGGTACTTCGCATTGAATAGACAGCGTTACATAGTTACCTGCGGCGTCTTGTTGATTTCCATTGTTGTTGACTCCCAAAATCTCTTTTGCACCCGGTACTAGCGGTGTTGCATAAGGTGTTCCTGAATGATCCACCGTAGTTTTGCCCGTAGTTCCAATAGGCTTCGAAAAGTCCTTGCCTACACGAGAGCTCTCTTCATCCAAATCGTTCTCCCCAAGTGAGTCCACTTGCACATGAAACCAGTTGTTTTTAACAGCTTCGATATCGTATTTAACCGTATCACCAGTGCCCCCGTCCATATCCCGCGTTGTAAAAGTGCAATCCTCCATTTTGGACACATCCGTCGCACCACCTTTGTTGTTCCACACATTAAAAATACGAATTTCACTTTTGGTATCTGCATCAATAACACCATAATCAAACGGTGCTACAATCTCCTTGCTATGTGTTGCGTCCATCCATGTAATAATTGGTTGTGTCATAATAATCAATCTCCTTTTTTTATGTTCTTATGGTTAATTGAATTGTAAGATGTTGAATATCAAGTCCTGCTTTGATAATTTGAATCCGAAATAAATCCCCTGCCGAAACTTGTTTGTTACTAAACTTTGCCTTTTTGTTGTCAACATGAGCTAGTGCATTAAACTCCAATGGAGAGTCCATGATATCCACCCAGTTGATTAAATCTCTGGATTTCTCAATTCTGATCTCCGTCTCTGTTTCTCCATAGACACCACAAAAACCCTTCACATCCAGGATCTCACCATGGAATGGGAAAGGAGCTACTACCCCTATGACTTCCTGAAAGACATAAGACTCTTTGCAAAATACAATTACACGGTCTTGGACTTCCAGTGGAATTTCGTTTAACTTCAGATGCTCGGCTATACTCATTAAGCCATCCTTATACGGATTAACTACCTGCAAATTCTGGCCAAACACATCAATTTCAATCCAGTTGTTTCCATTATAACGATATCTTATGCCATCCTTGTAAGTTTGAACCGTCCATCCTGTCTCAGGAAAAGGGTAAGTGTCCCGTAGTTCACGAAGATCCGATACCGGACTTTTATACACGAGTCGAGTGGTTTGATAGGCATCTTTGGCTCGATTAGCAGCTTCTAACGCTTCATCTGCTGCCTGGTTGGCATGATCCGTAGCAAGCCGCGCTTGCCCTGTCTGGTCTATGGACTGCTGAATGACTTCTTCTACTCGTTCCATCGCCAGCTGCGTCTCATCCAGCTTACGCTGTGATTCTTCTATAAAATCTTGCAATGTTTTGACAACATCTGGATTACGTGTAATCATTGCATAAATTCGTGAAGCAGGATACATAATGAGTCCTCTACCTTTATAGCGACATAGATGAACCCTCCCTTCTTGAGAAGGGTGAAATTGAATGGTACCCATGCCATAATGAACGAGAAACTCATTCTCTGACAACTTCTGTTTTTTCTCATATACATGTTGGTCAATCTCAACAAAACCACTAATAACAACCTTATCGGTAGATGAAGGGATTTCAAGTAAAGTAATCATGCTATTAATGACAGGTAACGAATCTGTCCGATCCACAAATGGATCTACAGCATCCCCCTTGCGGGCAATAATTGTGAGAGGATCATTATACTGCATATGTGTATGTAAATTTGACAATAGTTCACCTCCTTTCGTTTAATACTCAGTTTGTATATACATTGATGCTTCCAGTCGTGATTCGAGCCGAAGTACCCAATGATGTAGTAACTGTCGAATTGACACTGCCAATGGCTTTAGCTCCTGCAAATACGGTCGTACTCCCTGATGCAACTCTTCCCTGTCCACTGCCCGATGTGGAGGGTCTTATGTTAATATATCTTGTTGAACCATTACTCGTTGGTACAGCAGGACTTGCCGTCCATGTATCTGGAGAAGGGTCGTTCACACATGTAACTGCCCGTCCGTTCACATACACAGTGGAGTTGGATACCGTCCCCGATGAGGATATGACTGCATTGGTGCTTCCACTGCCACCTGAAGTCCAAATTCCACCTCCCCAGTCCAGGCATGCCCCTGTTTCTTCGTCCCTGACTGTACAAAAAGGTTCTATCCAATTTTCAATGTCGTATGTAACATGCCCACTTTTACTTGTCTGACTTACACTTGAACCATTATAAGCTACTCCAGTCATATAACCTCCTACTGTAACAACTTGAATTGATATCTGAACTGGATTCGTGCATCTCCACGAACACGCAAAATATTTTTCCCAACAGACAAACTTAGAAATTGATCGTTAAAATCCTTATATCTATACGTTACGGGAAGAGAGGATTCTATATGTTGTCTCTCGTTATCCACATACACTTCCTCATCATGTACCAGATTCTTGAAACGAAACTCTTGAGCATACCGGGATTGATTGTCAATCTGAAAGTCACCGTTCCCTTGCTTGTGAATCCAAATTTCAGGCTTACAGACCTGATCTCCTTTATTGAAAATCACAAGAACCGGCTCAAACGAAAAAGTGATTTCTTTCAATTTCGGTGATTTACTCAAGTCACTTGTATCAAACAAGACACGATACATAAAATGATGCTGATCGACCGCTGTGTCTTCATTCAGTCCAGGTACAATTCCATCATTGATGCACGTTTCCCAAGAACTCCATTCCATTCCATCCATTGAATGTCTCGTCTGTACGGTAATTCTGGAACTCTCCGAACTAACTTCACTAACCCAACTCACCCGACTTAACACGCCTCCTGATTCAATAGGAATCTGAATTGGACGAGATTCATAATGACCTTTCTGATGTGTTACTGACAGCCAATTAGCCATATAAACACCTACTCAATCTTCCCAAAAGGTCGAAACCAGGCAGCTGAACCGATTTCTTTCCATTTTGCGATTCGATGGGTGGACCAGACTGCATTCTTGTCATACGTTGTTGTTCCATCAATCGTAGTCCATATTGGCTCTTGATCACCGGACTCTCCTGCCTGGATACATATGTAGTACCTGCCGTTATCTACTGAAGGCAACACCATATCATTTTTCTGATACAAGGTGGTTGAAGCCCACTGACTCGTTGCCCGAATATCCTGAAATTCAGACCCTTCTGATATTGGGAAAACAGGTTCCCGATAACCGGAGTAACCGGACTGGATGCATTGATACACATGACCATTATCCACCGTTGGCACGATGTAATCTCCATTTTTGTAAGAATGCACACTCTCCCATTTGGGAGCAGCTTTACCAGTACGTGTGTTTACCCAGCCGTAATAACTGCCATATACGCAGTTGGCATTACGTAGTGTCGCATTTTGCAGATAGTCTCCACGAATAGGGATGTCTGTTACAAAGTCATCGGATATCTGGTCCAACTTTTGAAAGTTTTCACCCAAATCTCGAATGGTGTTCTCAATCTCATCTGTAAATGCTGGTATTTTTAATTGAAGCTTGGATGTATTGGTTGACATAATTCTCTCCTTTCCGAATTCAGTTCAGTTCAATCCATGTTGTATATTTGGGGTAATCGCTCCATTTAGGTCGGTTCGTATTTAGAGTGAGATGACCTTCTGAATTCACAATCACCGATTTGGAATCTATCCCTGTTTGAAAAGTCGGTTTCCACTCATAGATCCGGTCTTTCCATTCATACGTTCGCGTTGTCATTACCGGGGAGTAGGCATACGGTGAATCACATCTGAACGTCAATGTAATGTAACCTTGCCTCAGTCCATTGTGTATAAGTGTTGCTTCATCTACAACGAGTGCATAAAAAATCCTTTCAGGATTCAACCCTTCTTCGGTAGTAAATGTTAATTCCTGATAATAGTCATGCTGCGTTAACCATCTCGCCACTTCCCTGATCTTGTCTGAGTCCCAACTCTCTTCAAATGCAAAAGAGACCGAAAATTGTAGCGGTTCAACCTCAGTCCTCATAAAATAAGGTTGATCCCTTCCCTTGATTTTCTCTTCTACAATACTCCGGGAAGGCGCAAAGTTCTCTTCCAACATACCGCTGCTAAGATTGACATTAATGATGCCAAAGTCCACAGATTTTTGGCCTGCATACGAAAAATAAAGTGCATCCCTAATGGTTATCGTAATCACCTCCTTTCCAGATCAACTGTTAATTCAGGTCTATACGTTGGCCGTTAATTTTAATATTGCGATTAGCTTTGATTTCAATATCACCATCGTTTTTCATATGAATGGTTGAACCGGCTTCTGTTTTGAAAATAATTTCTTTACCGCTTACTTCAACTGGTCCGGATTCAGACTCCATAATCACTTTGTCATCCATGAATTTCAGACTTCTTCCTCTTCCATTGGATTGTGCCGAATATAACAGTTCGAGGGACCCGTTGGGTTTGGTTATTAGACCTTTGCCATATTGCCTTGCGTCTCCCTCACCCATACTTATAATCGGATAGGCTGTCTGTCCATCTCCTTCAAAATACAGCTTCATTTTGGTCTTGTCTGTCATTCCATAGACCATCACTGGCCAGCTGGTTACATCCGTTGTCATTTCACCAGATTGACTGGCATTACGCCAATATAACCTACGTCCATCCGATAATGCCTTATGTGTACCCGTTCCTGCCTCAACCATACTCGTCAGAAAGGTTAACTCTTTCCCTTCAATCTTGATGTAGTTGGACCATCCTTGTACTGCTGCCCGCGTCAAAGTCGAAACTTTCCCAGACACGATTGAACTTATGAAACCATCCTCTGCCGTAACCATCGTTGCAGCGATCAGTTCTGCATCGATCGCTCCCGCACCTACAATGTCCCATTGATTCATGAATATCTTACGTTGCTCCGAATCAATCAACAGCGTATTTTGATTATCCGTTATCTTCAGCTTTTTGAATTTGGCAGTACCGTCCATGGCAATGGATGCAACAGCATCTTCAAACTCTTCTGCGCCTGCCCAGAATCCTTTCAATGGGAACATTTTCATCACACCGGCCCCATCTCGCAAGGTTAATGATGATCCTTCGATCTGGCCATCTTTGAACAAAGAGTTTTGAATCTCTGCTGAATCTGCATACAGTTTATTCATCCAGACATTACCGTAATAATCCGCATGAAAAGGAGCCCTCGCCCATACACTGGACCCGAGAGCCAAACCATTTTTATCAATTGTAAAGACCTGATCATCCACGCCAGCTTTGACAAACAGATCACCATCAAGCGAAGTACCGAATGTTTTGTCTGCAATCCCGTTACGAAAACGTTCGATGATGAATCCTTCATCTGCTGTCATAGAAACCCGATTAACTTTGGTCGTATCATTACAGTTAGATGAACCGTACCGATTCAGGAAAAATCCAAAACGATCCGGTTGCTCCGTGAGCAATCCGAGCTTCACAACTTCACGTCCACAACGGTCATCAATCATCAATCTGGACCCCTCGATAGTAAACACACCTGTTGTATCTCCTATTACAACCCGCTGCCCCAGAATGATCTTGCCTAGCACCATTTCAGCAATCAGTCCATCTGCCGTAATGGCTGTTTCGTATCTCAGCCCCCCGGATCGTGTAAGGCCCAGTGCACCGTTTGTCAAACGTAGAAAACGTAATGGATCATCCGGATCGGTAATAGTAATCCCCTTGTTGTTCATATCCACTGTGTTGTTAATGGACATATTAATTTCATTCGTAACCTTATTCCAAAATCGGTCGAACAGCTTGCTCATATCGGATGAATCAACGACAGCTTGACCCCATTTTGTCTTATTGGCATCAACAATGATCGAGGTATTCTTGGTTTCATTTAGAAACTTCTCGATTCGGGTAGACTCATCATTTACATTTTTGATATTGGATAATGTTAGACTGATGGAAGACGAATCATAGTTATATTGAATCTCACTGATACGGGCGGTCACACCAATACCAACTGATTCATATTTCACATTGACATAATCCCCAAGATTGAGTTTATCCCAATTAAGCTGTTCCTCCACAATCTCCAGAAAGTTAACTATATCTATATCCACAGAAAGTTGTGGCACCTGTAGTTCCCTGAATTTTTCAAGAGCTGCCTCATACAGATCCTTTTCATCAATGTACTTGTCTTCATTAAATTCTCGTTCAATAACAAAGTAGTTGAGCTCCTGTAGTTGCTCTGAGGAAAAGTTGTTCTCAGCCGTTAATAAGGTCTGTAGCTGTGTAATTTGATGCTTCACCGCTATAATCTTGCTATTCAGGTTTGAAATTTCGACCTCTTTCAGGGAGATCTGGTTCTTTTTCTGATCCAAACTATATCGATCCACAATGACAGTTTCATTGGAAGAGGTTTCGTACTCAACCAGGCTTATTGTGTTTACCTGAATGAAACAACTTGCTGCACCCCCGTTTAAACTTACCGTAACCGAATCAGTTCCCTTAGATCTGGTTAGCATCGTCCATTTTCCAGATACAGCATTGACCCATGTTCCATTCACTGAAATGGATACTCCAGCAGCAGGCTCAAGTCGTATCATGACAGCATATGCATAATCTGAATTAAGTTGAAACGTTCGAGATGAGTTGCCCGAATGAGTATATTTTTCAAAAAACATTTTATCAGCAAACTGTTGGGAAAGTGTTACTTCCTCCAATACAGCCTCGTCGTTTTGTAACTTGTTCAGATCAATCTGTAGTGGAATCAGATCCTTTTCATACTGTTGAAGCTGAGCCAGATACTGATTGAACTTCTCCTTGTTAGACTCAACTAGGTTATTGTAATCAAGTAAAGCATGACACAGTCCATCAGACATCCAAAGACTTGAGGTAATGACTTTACGAGAAGAATCGCGTTCAAACGGATACAACCAGTAGCCAAAATTCTCAATATAATTCTGTCCTGTAGGATTCACTTTCTGAATTCCTAAACCATCTCTGCCGCTGGCATATAATCTCGTAACCATTTCCTCAGCACTTGTCTCTCGATTCATGCTTTTTAACAATTTCCCATAACCCACGGTGAGTCCTCGATTAATTCCAGTCAGTTCTGGCTTGGTCATACTGATTAGTCGTTTTTCTGTATTAAAATGAACAATCGCGTTATATGTCTCTGCTACCGAGAATACAGCCTCAAGCGCACTGTTAGATGAAAAATCGAATGTCCTGTAACTTAATTTAAAATCGGCATCCAGATAATCAATGTTCCAAAGCGTGTTGGCCAGCAGTTCCGTCAACACTTGTTCTGCATGATACGATTCTGCAAGATAACTATGGATACGCTTGTCTGACAATTCCCTGGCTAGAGAGTAACAACGGACGTTTAGCATGTCCGCATCACCCAGATCATCCCCTAGGCTATTTACCGTAAACCACTCTATCTTGGTACCCTGCACCATTTTTATTAAATATCGTTCTTTGATCAGATCTACATTTTTGTTTCTGTGCAAGACATGGGCAATATCCAGTTGGTACGGTATAGAGAACGATAACTCGCTAACATCATTTAATCGTACACTCATGGAGTCATGGCAAATCTCACTCATTTTGCTAATGATCTCCCGATTCGGCTTTGCTAAAAAATATTGGGGCTGTATAGGTTTTCTAAGATAATCTATAACACCTGGCATATGGCTTCACTCCTTTCTCAAATATAAAAAGGAAGGGCTTCTGCCCTCCCCTAAATGGTTCTCCACTTTAATTTATTATTCAACGCTTCTTCGAATTTCCCAAGCAAGTTCATTCCGGTATCGTTATCTTTAGCCATAATTTCAACTTTATCAATCTGGATTCGGTTATCTGTATTTCCGGCAACTCTATTCTCAGAAAATTTAAATGTGCTGAAATCAAGACCAGTTTTGATTCGATCTGTGATCCCCCGAACAACATCTACAATCTTCAGAAGATTGGATGTGTCCGATTGATTCAGAATCAACTCTTTCTCATGGGCAAGCAGGAATTTTCCTCCTGCAAACGACGGAGTCATACCACCAGTATTCGCAGAGAAGATATTTAGCTTAGCCAGTTCTGCGAAGCTATTGTCAGGAAATTTATATTTATCCCGGTATCCCTGGTTCTCCTCTTGCAGTTTTTTGAATTCCTTCTCCAGTTTCTGATATTTATAAGAGTCTGTATTATATAAAGACATTTCTTTTCGGATTTTTTCAGCTTGATCCTTATTACTCAGATAATGTGTCCACGCTTTTCTCGTTTCCATCGTGCCTTGAATTTTAAATTCATTGGTTGTTCCACTATTATTGTTACCCTGTGATCCTGAATGGGATGATGAATAGTCTCCTGCTTTAAATTTCCCTATGCCTTCCATCGATTGCTGAAAGTTGTACGTCATGTTCTGCATTTCTTGAGAGGTTTCAAATGCATGCTGCTTAATGCTAGCAAATAATTCGTTATACCTGTCTCCTATTTCGGTTAATTTTGCACTGACGACTGCAGCATCGTTACTCATCAATCCTTGCTTCAAATCATAAAAATACTTTTGGTCCTCAAGGATGTCCTTGTAGTAACGTTCTGTTTTCTTCTTCTCATCATCCAGATTAGCTAGCGTTGTCTCATGAAGATCGCTATCTTCTTCTTTTAGCTTATCTGTGTAGTTCTTATGATCATCAAGTTGGTCCTGTAGTCCCTGCTTAACAAGCTCTCTCTCACGATCACGTTCGTACTTAGCGATTTCTTCATCTACGGTTGAGAGTTGCTCTGTCAGATCTTTTCGTTTTGCCTTAGCCTCCATGGAGTTATCCAAAGATAAAACGTTAAGTTTGTCCACAATTTTCTGACGTTCGTTCTTTTTCTTGGTCAACTCTTCCTCATAATCGACAGAAGAATTTTCACGATCCAGTGCTTTTATCCGTGCATTAATGTGCGTTTCGAACTTCTTCTGCTCATCATCCAGATGTTTATTTCGCTCTTTATGACGTTCGTCTTCAGCTTTCCGCTGCTCATCAATGGCATCGATAGCAAAGTCGCGCTGCTGCTCAATGACTTTTTTGAAATCTTCAATAATTTTGTCTGCGGCATTTTCACGCAAGGCTTTTAATCTCTCATTTACGTCACTCATAGCTGAATTGTTGTCTATTAGCGCTATGTTTAAATCTTTCAGCGTTTTAGTATATTTAACGGTCTGATCAGCGTTTAATTTGCCCCCTGAAAGCAGATGCTCTACATATTTAATCTCTGCTTCTGTGATACGGTTTTTCTCTTGTAGAATAGGAATCTGGCTTGCAAGTTCCTTATTATATTCTGCTGATCCTTCGGTCATGGTCTTCAATTTTGCATTTGAAAGAGAAACTAGATGATCTTGTTCCGAAAGCTTGTCATTATAACTTCCGATATATGAATCTATCACTTTCTCTCTTTTAGCATAAATTTGAGATTCATCCCCTACGTTATTTGATTCCAGGTCTGCAATTTGCTTATTATACGTTTCTGAAGTTATTTTCTTATCTTTAAGCAGTTGCTTAATCTTGGCTATCTCTTGCTCTCTCAATTTAATTTGTTGACCAACATAACTAATTTGTGATTGTTCTTCTTTGCGCCATTCATCAGAATTAATGTATAACATGGATTGTTTACTTGTAGATTTTGCGATCTTTGTCTGTACTTTATCGATTGCCAATTCGTAATATTCAGCCCAGGAATCGATTAGCTTGTACCGATTATCGATTTGTAGATTTAGGAGTTCATTAATCTCCTTGTTTCCTGCTTCTTCTGCCTTTTTCTTTTCTTCTGACGTTGCTGGTATTATTTCAGAAGTACTTCCGCCACTCTTTTTTGTTGAAGGCGCAGCGACCTTAGGTGCCTTCCCCTTAAGGGTGTCATAGTTATTTAATACTTTTGGAACGTAATCATAGGTCTCTTTAAATGGAATTTTATCCATATTTCCATTTTTGATCCATTCATCAACATTCCCTAGCCCTGCATTATACGCAGCTAGAGCATGCTCAACGTTCCCTTTGTATCTATCCAAGAGAAACTTAAAGTACTTGGTGCCCCCTTTGATATTCTGCTCAGGATCAAAACTATCTTTCACCCCTTGTTCCTTAGCCGTAGGAGGCATTAATTGCATTAACCCTGCCGCCCCTGCTGGAGACTTTGTAGTAGGCTTGAAATTGCTCTCTGTTTGTATGATAGCTGCTATCAATTTTGGGTCAACATTGTATTGCTCAGCATATTTGTTAATGTAGTTTGCATACTTACCTGAGTAACTCCCTGATGAATTCATTGTAGTAGGAACGTTCTCAGAAGCAATATCATCTGATTCCTTAGTTGTTTTTATCTTGGTAGATATCAACTTCTCAGGATTCTGAACGCCTTTCTTCAGGAGGTTTATCTTTTTCTCCATCAGTGAGTTTTCTTCCATCAGAGATTTTCGATATGCAGCTGAACTGGTTTCCATGTGCTTTTGTCTATTGTGCAGATCATCCAAGGATTTATCTACACCTTGAATTTGTTTCTGGAGTTCGGTCAGAACCTCCGTGGTTTCTGTATACGTGTTATTGGCTTGTTTGGCGGAGTTTGTAGCCTTATCAGAGGACCCCGCGTTTTTCTCATTACTAATACCCAATAAATCTACTGAATCAGTTAACTTATTTATACTAGCCCTTGCATCAAAAGAACGTTCCAAAAGTTCATTAAAAGGAGCTATAAGTTTCTGAAGCTCCTTTTCGGACTGATTTAGTACTGCTTGATTTTCTATTCCCTTTTCTGTGTAATCTTCAACTTTAACGTCTGCAGCAAGTGTTAACCTTACCTGAGCTTTGGCAGCATTTAATTTTGCAAGTGTCGTGAGAGCGTCAATCTCGATGCCCCAAGCTCTCAATTTAGCCACGAGTGCTTGGTTATTATTGACCAATTCCTGCTGTGAAAGCACCCCTAACGTTTTAATATAATCTACTTTTGTTTTCTTCAAGCTCTCCAAGGCTGATTTCTCAATTGTATAGCCATCTTTGGTTTGTTTCACATGCTTAGCAAGTTCGGGATATTTCAGAATTAATGCATTCATCTCATCTGCAGACAAAGACTGTCCTTTGGATAGGTCATGAATAACAGAATTCAATTTGCCAATCTCTGAGGTAACACTATTGACCTCACTGGTGAATTTACTTAAATCGGTATTTACCTTGATAGGTTCCTCTAACGGTGCTAAATTAATCTCCGCGATTGCTTGATTAACTTTATTTAACGTATCTATAGTCATATCACCAACGTTAGGCAACTGCTGTAGAAATGTCATTGCTTCTTCAGGTGTTTTAAATTCTTGATTCTGGAGGGCATTGAATATTTCTTTTGCATCGTCTTTAATCTGAAAAGCTGTAGCTTCACTCTGTGCTGCCATTTCAACATAGATATCGACAAACTTCCGGGTTGAGGCCTTAACCTCGGTCCCTTCTGCTTCTTGTAGATCTATGTAGCTCTGATAAGCTCCTTTGATTGCATCAGATTTAATATTGATATCTTTTTGGAATTCTTCGTTTAATTTATCAAGTTTCGCTTTCTCACTTTCGAATTTTTTGGCACCAAATTCCACGTTGTACACCGTTTGATCGTAATCAGGTTTACTATAATTCTCTGGTCCTATTTGATTATAATAATTCAACAATTTAAGTTGTTTTTTGTAATTAACATCAATTGTCTCTACTAAATTCTCTTTATCGTTAATTTTTTCTTTATTACCAGCTAATCTTCCCTCAATATCCCGTGACTGTTTGTTATATGCCAATTCAGCCTTGAATCTTTCGTTCTCAATTTCTGTCTCAAGTTGTTCGATTTTCCCTTTAATTGCTTCTGTATTCTCACTCAGAGATTTGGTCTGACCATTGAGTGACTGAGTTGTAATTCCGTATCTGGTAGACAACTCGCTTTCAAGTTGAGCAAGCCTTGTTTTTTCTTCATAATTAAGCGATGCCTGGTTGGAAAGTTCCTCATACTCTGCTGACAAAGACTTCAAACCATTGAGATCGTATACCTTCTGATTCAACGCTTCTGTTTGATCAGAAAAATCCTCGGTGGCTTGAGTCGCGTTTGAGAACTTATTCATTAACCACTCTAAACCGGTACCGATCAGTGCAAATACAAGTCCTACACCAGTGCTAGCTAGTAATGCCTTAAAAGAATTTTTTAATATAGTAAGACTCATACTTAACGCTTTGGTACCCGCACTCGCAGCAATGGTTGCAGCAGGAATTCCCATTAAACCAAGAACGGCCTTCGCAATCTCCACTACCAAAATTCGTAAAGAAGCGCTTAACAAACCTACGGCCATGCCTAAGAGACCAAATAATGCAAAGCTGCTATTTAGTTGTGCCATCCAGTTCAGTAAACCGGTAACAAGTGAAGTAATGGTGATAATGCTGTCTGATACCAATGCGTTACCCAGCGCAAGTGTGAGTGACTCCCAAGCGGTCTGCATATTTTGAATTCGTGCACCGAGTGAACCCATATATTGCTCATTATCTTTCATTGCCGCCCCTTGGGAATGAAGGGCTGATTCCGATGCATTCACTGATATTTGCCAATTCTGCATCAACGCAGTAAACGTTGTTGTCTGATCTTGTCCTGCCAAGCTGAAAGCCGTATTTTGCTGCTGAGCTTTCGTTAACTGATTCCATTTCCCCGCCAGTTCATCCAGTACCGTGATCACATCTTTGTCAGCTTTGGAGATCCCTACGGATTGTAGAGCCCCGGCAGATTGTTCATCCGAGCCAACTCTAGTATATATCGCCTTCAGTCCTCGTCCGACGACATCCCCACTTTCCCGAGTAATACTGCTAATAGCTGCTGTATTTCCCAGTAGCTCCTCAATCGAAACTCCAAAGGATTTTGCTGCTGCGCCAGCTGAAGTTAAGGATAATGCCAGATCCTTACTTGAAACACCGTAGTTCCCACTAACCTCCTTGAGCTTATCTGCAATTCCCATACTCTTATTAGCTTCGATGTTAAATGAAGCCATTGCGCCAGTAAGTGTATTGACCGAATCACCTGGCGTCAAGTTGGATATATTCTGAAGCACACTTGCAGCTTTCCCAAGACTTAGTGTATCTGACTCGTTAAATCCCTGATTGGCAAAGCCGATTAAATTCCCGTTTACCTCAGACATGCTACGTCCCGTAGATTGAGCAATATTGATACTACCATCCAACATTCGCTCTTCGTTGAATGACTTCCCTATTGTTCGTCCTAACTGATTCATCTGACCATCCATTTGAATGATGGACTGAACTGCTTTTCTTAAGACATCCATGGGCTGAATCAATGAGGTTACATTTCTCATCCATCCCCCAGCCATGGTTGAGGCACCCTGCATAACTTCACCCAAGGTTTTGATTTCTCCGCCTGCTGCAGAAGACGAGCGCGTAGTTGCTTTAAGCTGCTCGTTGACTCGAGCTAAATGCTCCGCAGATGCTTTATAACCAACCGTAGACATGGATGAGTTAAGTGTCAGCATTTCATTGCTTAAAGATCTTAACCCATTGGATACTGTTCCATTCAAACTGTATTTTTGACTTGCCTGAGCAATTCTTTCTTCTGTTTCCTTAATGGAATTACGCAGATTTGTATCCATTTTTGCATTCTGTTGCAGTGCTTGCTGATGTGCTCGATCTTTGGACTCGTTGTTTCGGCTTGTTTGCTGTTCCAAAGCTCTGCGCGTGGCCTGTTCTTCACTGAGAATGATTTCGCGTTGCTGGTTCAAGCGGTTTTGTTGATTAAGGAGACGTTGCTGTTGACCTACACGCTCCATCACTTTATCGTAATTTCTTACTTCACCGTCGTTATTGGTATTCACGGTAAGAAGTTGACCTGCATCATTTTTATATGTTTTAGAGTAGCCGGTAATTTCACCCAATTGATTTTTGTTTGCTTTACTCTTGGTCACTGTATAGCCTTCTAGATCTTGTTCCAGACGTTTAATGGATTTGCGTTGTTTCTCATAAGCTGCTGTCTCAGCATCGGTCATATGACGCTGACGTTCTTGAATCGTCTGAATTCGTTTATATTCATCTAGTGAACTCTGCATCATCAATTGATTCTGAACCATGGTACGATTCAATCTGTTCATGCCCTCTGCATAAGAGTTCATTCCTTGTACAAAACTTTGATCAAAATCAACTTTGACCTCAAGTTTGCTCATTTTATTTGAAAGTTCTCGAAGAGCTTTATTCAAATCTGTAATCATTTGATTGGTATCTATATTTAAATCCAGTTCATTCTGCATTCATTAATCACTCCTCTTATGACAAAAAGAAGCAATTCAACGAATTGCCCCTATTCTGCGTATTGTTCGAACTGTTCGCACAGTTGGTCGTAGACATCCGCTGTTTCTCCCTCCAACTGCAATGAACAACTCTGCAGGATTCGGTACATCGCTTGTAACATTGGCATACGTTCAGCAGTGGACTCGATCATCACTTGCTCTTCCAGCAGCTCCTGCAGCTCTGTTTGAAGTGTTAGTGAATCTCGTGGCACCATGTTGCCATTTCTTAAGACAAAACTGCCGTCTTCGTTCTTTAACATGTGTTGCTCCTTCAGCTCTTCCATTTCTTCATGAAACTGCTGATAGTGTTCAACCAATAGTTTTTTAAACCGAGTCCGTATACGGCTTTCCTTGGCTTCCAGCTTGAGCTGGTGAAGGAATACAATGTGTTTTTCCAAATTTGCTTTCAAAAACACTAACATGAGTACTCTCCTTTTATAGATGTATTTCGTTAAATAGTCTCGTCTGTTGACTGTTGTGCACGTGTCATAGCCAACTCGGATACCATTGTTGCCATTTTCTCTTGCAATGCCTTGAACTGTTCTTCAAGCTTTCTAAGTTCCACATCCGGGAACTGTGTCAGTACTTCTTCCATAATTCCGTTATCTAACAACATGTTGGTTACCTTGATGAGTTTTTCCACATCCAGCTTTCTAGGAATCGGAAGATCCGAGAATTCTTTTAGAAGAAGTGTGTTATATAACCCAACTGTATCTTTGATGACTTGATCCGTAACATCTGTTTTCTGTCTAAGTTGATCAATTAGAGATAAATAATTGGTGTTGACATTATCAATTAGCGATTTCCGAAAAAAGGTGTGAATCTGGACTTCATATTGATGGTCTGTTACATAAATCATTTTGCGCTGATTGTTTTTTGCATCTAGCGTACTTAGAGCTGCTGCCGTTAATTTTTTTGTTTTTGTCGTAGTCAATATGATCACTCCTGATTCTGATTTAAGGGTCCGATTAAAATAAGAACTTCCTGATATTACGGCTCTGTACTTGAGCAAATTATTAATGATATCAGGCGAAACATAGAAAAAGCCGCATGATCATGAATGAAGACACGCAACATTTCAAGCATATGACGAGGTGATATAATTCTGTAAAATGCTCAAGCTACTTCGGATAAACACAGAAAAGGACTGAACCAATAGTTGGTCCAGCCCCATCCTTGCACCTAAATTTTAGTCTTCCAATACGTCGATAACAACCATCGCTTTGGAATGAGTATCCTTCAGCACTTCACAAGTAAATGTAAATGGTTGCGGATCGCCCGTTGATGCCATCCCAATCGAGAATCCAGGCATTACTTTCAGTTTAGGAATAGTGTACACAGCCTCTACGTCGAAGCCATCTTCATTCTTCCAATTCGTCGTACCTTCAAGAAGGTACGTTCCTGGGAACACATCCGAAGCAACCGTCATACTTTGCGTAGTATCTGGCGCTGCATAGTAATAATCAGCAATAACTTTATCTCCCTCATTGAGAGTGGATTCTGTAAATGTCACAGTAGTACCTGTAATAGGAGAGGCAGTAAGTTTGGCATCCATAGATGATCCGTTTGATGTTTTGAAGAAATGCGCCAACTTGGATGTAAGTGGGGCATGACTAAGTTTGATTTCTCCTGTTTTACTCACTTCAAGAACCTCTTTTTTATGCACAGGTTTGGTTCCTTTTACAAATTTAGATCCTGTAAGAACAGCGAGGGATTCTTTAGAGATCAACGCATCTTCCATTGTCATGGTTACATCTTTCTCAGAATCCCAGCCAATTAGCTTCGGATGCCCTTTTCCACCACGTGCATATACGGTCTGTCCAGCAAACTCCATCGACGATGTCGTCAAACTTTCCAAATAAACAACCGGTTCCCCAGTCTTAACATCTTTCAATACTACATCCAAAATTTCACGTGATCCATATCTGCTCATAAAAAAATACCTCCGATAGTTTTATATAGTTTAATTTGATTGGTAAATCTGCTTGTTAATTTAATGGAGAAATCCAATGTTTTAACTTAATACTTTTGGAATCGGCCCCATGCAATAAAGCCTGAATGTTAACTTCATAATCATCCAATAGCTTCATACGATTAAACTGATCATTGAATTGAAAGAAATTCAGATCAAATACATTAAGAATGTTGATTCCATTGGCGTTAGAACTCAAGATGGATATCAAATCGGTAAAAGTTAAAGCATCCTCCGACGATGAACTTTCTTTTAATTCACGCACTCTGCGTTTCCGTGCAAGCATCTTTTCTCTTAATGCACTTGCTCGCTCATTGAGTGGATTGAAATCATCATCCTGTTTAGTCACTACACAATGTTGAATCTGAATAATTTTGACGATATGTTCCAGATCCGAATAGGACAAGCCGATGTCACCAGCCATAATACATGAATCCGAATAATTGAATTGAATTGCAACGTTAAGAAAATAATGAAAGGCATTCAGATAAGTAGCAACCAAGCTTTCGTTCCTGCTGTATAATAGTAGTTCGATCAACGTACCATCATACTCTTTCAGTGAAAGGGATGGATAAATATCCTCTATCCTAAGACTGACCAGATTTAGCTTTTCATTAAAGTTCTCATATCCTTCTTCAACGATTTCATCCAGTGACTTGGGAAAAATATTAAGACCTTGAAATACGATGGGTTTGTTAGCCAGCGTTCTTAATTTGATGTACTGTACATTCATCAAGCAAAATCCAGCATGCGATAGGCAATGCTATCCCCATAGTAGTTAGAGTTTATATCCAGAACATCCATCTTATAAAACTCCAATCGTCCCAAGCCTAAATCTTGATTCCTGGCGAAAAGTTCATCAATTTTACTGATAATAAAATCCGTGCGTAACAGCTCACTATTGGACTGACATAGCTGACGATGAGTGTACACATTAAAACATAGAATTCCTGCTTTATACTGATGCTGAACAGGTAAAATATTCTCAAGTGAGATAGAAACTACAGTTTTCAGTACATCTTCATTTTCATCGGGATTGCACCGGTGCGGGAAAATCCGTTTGTATATGTATTGTTTCGGATCAGCTACAATGGATTGTTCTAGATAGTCCGCTGTATCATAAGCAACAGCCTTCATCAGATCCTTTGACGTCAGCAACTTGTCAATAATCTTTTCTCTCGTGCTACTTAATTGAATGAATGTGGATCGAACCATACAGCACCTTCTTTTTTGAGTAATGGAGCAGCCCTGACTTGTGTCTGCTTAAAATAACTTTTGGCAGAACAACTAGGATTCATTTCCAATTGACGTCCCCCTTCTACATAAATGGTAACTAGACAGCAAAGGTCCCTTCATGGGAGTCTTTTCCCTTTGACTATCACTAAACACTCTCTTGAACAAACGTGGAAACCCTTGTTGTGACAGGCTTAGAAGGTATTTTCTAATGAGACGCAGACCAGAAAATAAAAAAGAAAACCATGATCAATACGACCATGATTTGCTTCAGAAACTGCTCAATCATACTAATGCAAGATATGTACGATCCGCTTGATGATATCCAGCTTTCTTACAGTCCTTGCAATACTTCATTCGATTGGACTTGGCCAACATACGTTTACCACAGATGGTACAGATCTTAATATTCTCGCCTTTCCATCGTAGGTACTCTAATACAAAATCATCGAAACGCTCCAAATAAAAAGCAATGTTATCATTCTCGCAAGCAAACTGCACTTGTACATTTGTTGAATCCACTCGCTTGCTTCCTGTGAGATAACCCTGTTGAATCAGTTTATACACCAACAGCCCTTGATCCTTTTTACTAACTGCCATTTGACTATCACTGTATACTTCTTTCAAATCGTTATTAACCCAATACGTACTATTTTCGTTGATAAGGTTGTTGATTTTGCTATACACAAGCATTACAAATGCTAATTTCTCTAGTCGTATGCTTTTTAATGCTTTGATCTTTTGGAGTTCAGCAACCGTTATCGGTATTTTATTAATTTCTATCATTGTACTTTTCTGATCTTCTTTTCTCCTTTTTATCCAGCTCATGGTCTGATTGATGACACGTGTTAGATACATATCCCATTGAACAGTATTATAATCTGGATAGTGTTGGGTCATAAATTGGTCTAATGACATATGAACTTCATGCTCGCTCTTCCCTTGTTCAAATTCATATTTAACCAGACATGCCAACGTTTTAGTTGGCTTCTTATCCATTTTCCCATGTGTAATGGCCTGCTCCGCATGATGACGTTCATTCAGAATGATTTTCAAGGGCGTTGCTCCTTCACATGCATTTGGGTCATTTTAAAGGTTCTTCCCGCGTATTCAATATCGCCCTCCGGGTCTCTAACCGGATAATGGATGATGTGATCATTGCTGAGCAATAGATTGCGAATAATCTGATCCCCGGAGACATCCCATACAAATTGCTTTGATTTCTCGGCATTTCGATAACACATGTCCACAATCATATTGCAAAGATCTTCTTCGTTATTGCAGATCTCCAGTGCCTGCTCCTTGAAACGTGAAACAAACAACTGCCATCGGGCTGATCTTTCTTCCTTTTTCACCTTACTCTTGCGCAATTTAGTCATATAGCTACGTAGCTCTTCGTTATGCATCTGATATAAACGTTGAATCTCTTTATAACGAGCTTGGGAGTATTTCTTGGTACTCATCAATATCGTATGATCAAACTGGCTCTCGGACTGTTTTAACTTTAACTTGTTGAACTCGTCTTCCACTTGATGGCATAACCGGTTCATCACAGATGGTGCCGTGGATACAGGCATTCTCTGTGCATACTGTGCCAGGAACTGTTCCTGATCCGGAGATAGCTCCTTCTTCGAATACAACTCATCCACAGTCATGCCAAATAACTGCAAGCACTTCTGACTCGTTTTTTCTACATAGGTGGTATATTCTTTTTTCTGCTCCGGGTCATTGTATATGAAAAAATAAGGCTTCTTGTGTGCTACCATTTTCAAGGCTGACTCGTCCGTTACCGCAGCGCGAATATCATACCAATGCTTCGGCATTTTTTTACATTCAATCCCTTTAGCCTGATCAATAGCATTTTGTTGATAATGCTGACCACATTGAATTCGGTACATCATTTCCTGATATTCTGCACTATGCTCCTCATAATTGGCTAATACATCAAACATTGATGTAATTTTGTTCGTTGTAAAACCGATCAGATCACCAAAGCTGTCTTTGTTGGCCTGAATCAGATCCTTTTCATCCGGAATTTTTTGGGCTGAGGTTTTCTGTACACATACAATCGCATCAAGCTCCTGAATTGCCCCAAGAATTGTGTGGTTGTCTGTAGTTAAGACCTGATCACTATCCATATCTGCACCATTTAAGGAATGTGTCGTCGTATCCCATGAATTTAAGATCGTGACCGTGTTCATATAGCGATACCAATGCTGCATCTCATCTGTATTTTGAAAACGAAGCACCTTAATATTGTTATGACAAGTCATCGGAGCTCTGAAGCAAGCTACGCGGCCCACATGGCGTTCATTCCAATATCTGGAGTAGAACTGACCCGAGCTCAGCAATCCTGTTAAAGGTATGCCAAAAATGCTCTGACACAATGTATAGGGATCGCCAGATATAATGCTGAAATTGCCTTTCACTCTTAGAACTCCGATCTTGGCTTCATTCATTCGCTTACGTATTAAGGTATGAATTTTGCTCCGCACAAAAGGATCATCTATAAGTCGTGGGTCTACCATCAACCCTTTAATATAATCATCTGGACTATTTCTATAATCGTTCTCATGAATGTGAATTCCTTTGAGAAATAAAAGTGCCTTGCGATAGTCTTCACCCAGTACATCTTTAATCGAGTCTACCGTGGGACGAATAAGTTCACCAATCTCGTTATCATCCAATTGGAGCGACTGAATAAACTGGTAGTTTAAATGACGCTCATCCTCCAATTCTTCGGGTGTAACTTTCGTAACGCTGAACGTGTAGCCATAATAACCGCAACATAACAGATAATCGTCGATACTGTTGTACGAGCTCCAGAGTTTTAGCATGGACGTTGTGATGATGAGGTCTACCTCTCGAATATCCACAGGATTACCCCAGGCATCGTCCACCATATATTTGCCTGCAACTCGATCAGCAAATTGGTGATAATCAAATGTAAAGACCATACCTTTACAGAAGCTATTACGGATACAGAAGCCACTTGGGATATATGCATGTCCCAGCTCGGTTGCCCATCGTTCACTAAGTGCAGGAGAGATAAGACCGAACCCATCACTCATATTCATCTGAATAGGCTCATTTTTCTTACTCTCAATGCGAGGGTACTCTGTCTCGGTATCATCAATCTGAATGATGTCCGCGCCAAATTCAGTTATGCAATCTTGAACAACCAATACACGTTCGGGATGTGACACAGGTGTGCTTGTACTACAAGCCAAGGCCTTATATGCCTCCAGTTTGGCAGGAACTAACTCCTTATTTGGGTCTCTGCCGTTATTCAATCGTTTCTCCAAAAGCGGGTGAATATCTTCATTCACATAGATGACCGTCGAACTTTTGGCTCCACCTGTTGTAGCCAATAAACGCTTGTATTTCTTGCCGTTGATGGAGAAGGCTTTCGATGAATTCAGCCGGTCATAGTCTTTATTGTTTTCAATGACTACCAGCAGGTAATCATCGGCAAACTTCAGATTTTTCAGTTCTTCATGCAATTTCTTCATTGTTCTTTTATGTTCAGCATTGGTTTTCAAGGTTTTTAACTGCTGCATTTCCAACTTGATTCTAGCCAGATCTGCCTCTCTATCCTTGTAGCCTCGAATACGATCTATAAAACGAAACACCTGATGGTTTCCAATAGATGCCACTTCTCCATTTACTGTCGCTTCCTGATAAGTAAGATGCAGATCATAATCCGCTTTTCTAATTCTGGAAGATGTAATTTTATAAACGTATCTCAATCGATCCTGATATGCATTGCCCATTCCCGATTCCCCCTGTTGCTTCCTGTCCTGATTAAATAAATTATAGATTAGACCCGCACGACTGGCGCAGGCAAACAGGACGATCAGGGGATGAAAAAAGAAGAATATTTGGTCTTCTCTGGGGAGAATTTAAGGGGCACTCCGGGACTGGATTCATCTCGAATCGGCATATTTCTGCGTCTCTAGCACTATGATAATTTCCTTTTTAATGATATAGTGAATTGAAGCGTTTTTTTGAGCTGACATACTTTTTAACGGGGCTGGGATGAATGAAAGAAACCTTATCCAATCAAGAGGACATCGGCTTTTTATTTAATGTCGATATACTTATTAAGAGCCGCTCAAATGCATTGGCACTGCAGTCCCTGTTGGAGTTCATAAACAATGAAGAACAAATTGCGGACTTTCGGATTCAATCCGGCATAGAGCTAGGCAAAATTATTGAAGCGACACTCCAGTCCAAGAAGGACTCTTTCGTTACACTTCACAACGAACGCAAAAAATCACAAGCCAACGCATTACAGAAGGCGTCCATTGCACCTCAGACACCTGCCTCACCTGCTCCAGTCAAAACACAGAATCAGCAAGAAAAACCGGTTAGCGAGAAAAAGCCTGCCACCCAAACATCCAATGTTTCCGATGGAAACTCGTTTGACGCGTGGATTGACACGCTCATTAAAGAGAATAAACTCACCCGTATTGTTGTCAATAACAAAAACGGTAAACATCAGAGTATTCCTTGCCGTATTCTGAATTTTGATCGAGATACCAGTATTGTGAGCATCTACCATGTCGATGAAAAACAGGTGTATACGTTCCGAACCAATGAAATCGATGAGTTTCTGTAACTAACTTCATCCGATTAAAACAAAAAGCAACTTGCGTTAGAATGACGGGACATTCTAACGCAAGTTGCTTTTTTAGTTCTATAGTTCATGCAGGATTGAACCTTCCGAGATTGGTTTGGACCGATCAGGAGCGATCCTTACCTCGTTGCCATACATCTAATGCCAATAACAACCATCCGGCAATGAAGGCTACCCCACCAATCGGTGTGATGGCACCCAGAATCTTGATGCCAGAAATACTAAGCACATACAGGCTGCCCGAGAACACGATAATTCCGATAAACAACAGACGCGCTGCCCACTTCAATTTCGTCGATGCCCCAAGTTGACCAGCCGTTAAGCCAATAATGAGCAAAGCCAATGCATGAATCATGTGATATTGCACACCCGTCTCATATGTAGCAATGGCCGCGGGCCCAATCGTATCCTTGAGCATGTGAGCACCAAACGCACCAATCGCCACCGACAGCATGGTCATTACAGCTCCAAGCATCATCCATCTTCGTTGCATGTAAGTTCTCTCCCTTAATTCAACTACTCTTCACTCCTATTATTGTAGCGAATCCACTCCTTCTTTACCAGTCGGGGTGGAGCTTCATAGAACATATGTATGTTTATACTTACTAATCCTATCCCTACCCTATATATCGTAATATATCGTAGAAAACTGGCGTAAATCCTTGATTTTTATCGATATTTATGGAAAAGTAAACAGGTATGTCATCGTTGTATTTTAAGAGAGAATCATTACTCATCGATTAGGTTAATAACACTCAGTACGATGATTAAGGGGGGCAAGTCAACATTATGGATAATCGCGATTCTTATAATTCAGGTTATAACAACACGGGTCAGAACCCTGGCCATGCAGATCCATACAATAACAATGGGTATGAAGCATACCCGCCAGATCATGAGAGACAACCAATGGTACCACTGAAACATTCCGGACCTGGAATCGCCAGCTTTGTCATTGGATTGGTTGCAATCTTGGGTTATATTCTGATATTCTTTATTGCCACCATGGCTGTAAACGAGTCCATCGGAGTTCTAACCCCGTTGCAGACAGAAGAGATAGCCTTGCATCCAGCAGTGGTTCTGGCTTCATTAGCCATTCTGGTCTGCCTGATACTCAATCTGGCCGGAGGCATCGTCGGAATTATTGGTCTTGTCCTCAAGAATCGAAAGAAAGTTTTTGCCATTATCGGAACCATATTAAATGGAATCATGATTCTGTTATTCGTTGGGCTTATTTTGGTAGGCATGACGCTGATGTAATGCTTTGCATCAACGTCATGTTTCCTTATAATTAAAATGAATGGGTTTACACATAAGTATAATCTATATTTTTTGCCAAAATCATTGTTTTCAAAGGAGATTGACATGTCACGAATCAAAATTTTTGCGGATAGCACAAGTGATCTGGCCCCAGAATGGATCCAGCAGCACGATATCGGTATCATCCCCTTATATGTCGTGTTCGGTGAAGAATCACTGAAAGACGGTGCTGAGATTAAGCCTGAACAGCTATATGAACGTGTCAGCCAAGATGGGCGTCTTCCCAAAACAGCTGCACCTTCCCCCGCTGATTTCATAACGGCATTTCAACCTTACATAGATCAAGGGGATGAGATTCTATATATCAGCTTATCTTCTGAACTTTCCTCTACCTATCAAAATGCACGACTAGCGAGTTCCGAGTTCCCGGAAGGTCGAGTCTCTGTCATTGACTCACAGAATCTCTCATCAGGAATTGCGCTGATGGTGATGAAAGCTGTACATGCTGCTGATAAAGGACAAAACCTGACTCAGATTACACACCTGATTGAGGCGATGAAATCAAATGTACGCACGGAGTTTGTCATCGATACATTGGAGTATCTGCACAAAGGCGGACGCTGTTCGGGCATGCAGAACCTGATTGGAAGCCTGTTGAAGATTCGTCCTGTCATCCGGGTAACGGATGGCAAGATGGCACCTGCCTATAAAGTGCGCGGTAAACGGGAGAAAGCTCTGGAACAAATGCTGAATAATACGCTAAGCCAGAAGGATCAGATCGATCCAGACCTGCTGATTGTTGTGCACACCATGGCTGAAGAGGATGCGCTTGACTTGCAGAAGTCTTTGCAGGAACAAACGGGTGCCCGAGTGGAACTAACCACTGCTGGATGTGTAATATGCAGCCACTGCGGCCCAAAAACGATTGGAATCATCTATAACACTGTTTTATAGTATTACACGTAATATCGGATCGTATTACCCAATCCTTTCTTCTGGATCTGTTGTGGTTACATCCAATACTTGGACGGGCGTACCCATACAACCAAAAAGGGCATTCCGAGCTTAATCGCTCAGGATGCCCTTTAATATTTTGCTAAACTTTTGTATGACCTGCATTTGGTCCATTGCTCATTATGATAATGGATCAATAAGTTTTGGTCCGCAGATCATCCAGACTTTTAAATGCATAACCTTGCTTACGTGCCTCATCAATAATGGAAGCCAGTGCTTCCGTGTTGTCTTTGGATACCGAATGAAGCAAAATGACAGCCCCCGGATGAAGTTGCTTCAGTACCTGTTGATGAGCATATTGTGCACCACGCTGCACATTAGTATCCCAATCTTTATAAGCAACAGACCAGAACACGTTCACATACCCTTGAGCATGACTCTCCGCAAGCGTGCGATTGTTAAAGATCCCTCGTGGTGGACGTAGAAAGGTCGCTTGTTGACCCGTCAGCCGATTAACCTCCGACTTAACCTTCTCAAGTTCCTCTCTAAGTTTTTCATTGGAGATGCGGGTCATATCCGGATGACTCCATGAATGATTACCCACAATATGACCTTCAGCCGCCATACGTTTGACCAACTCAGGCTGATCTTTCAGATAATGACCTGTCACAAAGAAAGCAGCTGGCACCTTCTTGGTACGCAAAACATCCAGTATGGCAGGTGTGAATCCATTCTCATACCCGTTATCAAACGTGAGATACAATTCCTTCTGCTTTGTATCCCCCAGGAAAATGGCATCGTTATGTTGTAAGATCGATTTAAAGCCTTCCTGATCAATGGAGGGCAGTTGACCATTTTGACTTTTTTTGAAGCCAAAGTGATACGCTCCGGTAACCGGTGATGCTTCAGTCTGTGCCGGTACCATACTGATGGATAACAGTCCCAACAGTATATATAGAACCATTCGCTTCATTCTATCCGCTCCTGTTCCTGAAAAATTCGGTTAGTCGTTTGCACACACGAATACCTTCAGGTAATATGCCACAGGAACGGCCAATGTATGTAAATCATTAGCGATCGAAACGTTTATTTTCAGGTTGTGGCGGAGATTGATAAAACAATTCAAGTAAGGTCTGGGGTTTGCCACTGGAAGCAAGCCATTCCCTCACGGTCTGTATGGCACGGGTCTGTCCATCTCCTCGATCACGCCATGTAAGCAGCTCGATAACTTTGATAATCAAGGCCGACATATTGTGATTATCCAATTCAGATCGTTCTGCCCTCAGCTTGTGGTACAAAGCTTCCTGCTCCCAATCCAGTAGAATTTCATCACCAATGGTTGGCTTCAAAAGTGTATACGCTCTGTCACAACCTTTACAACGAACCGTGCGGACCTGTTCATCTATAAATTCCGCTCGGACATCCTGCTGGCAATCCGGGCATTTGAATCCAACTTGTATGTTTTGTATGTTTTCGTTCATGACATTGTTCCTCCTGCGTTGTGGGCATTTGCATCATTCAATGCAAATACTCCTTGGATATATGCATAATGCTTATGTATGTACTACATCTATACCCGATATTTTGTCGATTCACGCTTATTTTGAAGAAATCTGTAAGGTGCTATAATCTTGTAAATATGTTAAAATATTATACATACCATGGTAGGGAAAAGGCGGGATACTCATGTCGAAGGAAGAGCGCAATATAACCTGGCAATCATCCAGCATCAACAGACAAGACCGGGAGAAGCATAATGGGCACCGGAGTCGTGCCATATGGTTTACCGGGTTATCAGGTGCAGGAAAGTCATCCCTTGCATTTGCCCTGGAGCAATATCTCTACGACCAAGGCGTACGCTGTTATGTTCTTGACGGGGATAATGTACGTCATGGACTGAACCGTGATCTCGGTTTTACAGCAGGGGATCGTCAAGAAAATCTGCGGCGAATCGGTGAAGTATCAAAGTTAATGGTAGATGCCGGGTTGTTTGTACTTTCGGCTTTTATCTCTCCTCATGAACAGGATCGGGAGATGGTCAGACAGTTATTTGAACCAGATGATTTCATTGAAATCTATGTGCGCTGTTCAATTCAAGAATGTGAGCGGCGTGATCCCAAGGGGCTGTATAAAAAAGCTCGCAACGGTGACATCCCGCATTTCACAGGCATTTCCGCCCCCTATGATGTACCAAAATCTCCTTCATTCATCATTGATACGGAGCAATCTTCCATTGAGAAAGCCGTGCAAGAGATCGTACAACATTTGGAACAGATCGGAGCTCTCCAGCTTCCGCGCCCTTCCAATACAGAACTGGTCCATTAATTCTTGCTCATTATACTAACCTACTTACATGAAAGGCGCGCCCATAGTGGCGCGCCTCTTTACTTTATGTCATAACCTACTTTACTGCCCCACAACACCCGCTTGCATATTAAGAAGCTTGCTGAACGTCCCTACCGGATCAGTAGATAACTGCTGGTACCCGCCTTCTTGAATCACCCGACCTTCATCAAGCACAATGACACGATCTGCCGTCCGAATCGTGGACAATCGGTGTGCAATCACGATAATGGTCACATGTCCTTTTAGCCGTTCCAGCGCCTCATGAATGTACTGTTCATTCTCACTGTCGAGCGCACTTGTTGCTTCATCAAGTACCAAGACCGAAGGATTACGCAGCATGGCCCGAGCAAGCACCAATCGCTGACGTTCGCCCCCGGATAGCCGAATACCCCGATCACCAATAATCGTATCCAGACCCTGAGGCAGCTTCCTCACAAAAGCCGCAGAAGAGGAAAATTGCAAAGCCTGCCACATCTGCTCTTCACTTGCATTAGGATCAACCAGACGCAGATTCTCACGAATACTTGTATGAAATAGGAATGGGTCTTGGGAGACATATCCGATGGAACTTCGCCAGCTCAATAATCGTTCTTCTGACAGAGGAACACCGTCAATCAGAATACGACCAGTTTCAGGCCTCACGAGGCCCATAATCAGATCTATCAGCGTGCTCTTGCCTGCCCCGGATTTACCTACAATTGCGGTCATACCCCTTGCTGGAATCGAAGCTTGCACATTTCTCAATGAGTATGTATCACTTCCCTCATAGCGATAGCAGACATCCTCACACGTGATAGATTCCTTCAGTTCCATAGGTTGAATGCCATCAGTTCCAACGTCTCCTGCCGAAGCAATCTCTGCACTAATTTCACGACTCTTCGCCGTCTGCGCTTGCAGTTCTCTGACTACCCGAAATGCAGGCAGCATGGAGCTGATGTACTCCAGATTGGACTGAATCGCCGTAAATCTTGGCCATAATCGGGAAAAGATAAGGATAATGAGCAGCAGACTTGCTGGAGGCACCGTCATTACACGGAGAGAAAGATAGATGAATGCCGCAATAATGATTGCCGCGGACATCCGGTGAATCAGCTGTGTTCCACTGTTCAATTGACTAAATTGAATGACGTTGCGTTCAATCTGTCTGCACATACGCTCAAACCAGTTCATATGTGACCGCTCTAGCATGTTGCTCTTAATATCCTTAATGCCGTTGAAATGCTCGGTAATACCGTTATAATAACTTTGCGAGAATTCAGAGGTCTGGTCCCCGATCTGCTTGGCCCGCTTGACGAATTTTCGTAATACAAAAAATAATAACAATCCACAGACCAGCACAAGTGCCGTCAACTTGGCGGATAACCAGAAAGCGAGACCAATCTGAATTCCCGTAAAGATCAGAGAGGCTGCCATTTGCAGCATAATGCTTGTTCCCTGGCTCACACGTGCAAGTTCAGTCGTTAATATATGGTTAAAATCGGATTTTCGTTTTTGGAGAAAAAATGACCATTGCGCCATGATAATGGCACCATAGGTTTCCATGCGCAGCGTTCGTACAAATTGCTGCTGGATTCGAGTATTACGGATCGTCTGGAGACGCTGCATCCAAGCCTGTCCGGAGACAATCAACACAAAGGTGAACAATACGAGTAACAATTGGCTATTTTCAGAAAAACGATTCAACACGTCGCCAAGCCAGGGAATGTTTAAGCCTGTGGAGCCCATCTCAAATATGCCAATCAGACTCAGCATCGGAACAAGCATGTAGATGCCGATCCCTTCCATGAGACTGATACAGATCATCCCTAGCAGATTCCAATATAAAATGGGCCCCGTAACATGATGCAACTTTCGCATGAAATACCTTAATTCCGAGATCATACTTTACCCCTTTCCGTCACCGTATACCTTTTAATTCGCCGCCAGAACCAGAGAAACGGACGTAACGGAAAGTACAGAAAAAACAAAGAACGCGGAAGCGGCAATTGATCCACATCCCATGTACTTGGATATAAACGTTCAATAAAGAAAAACCATTTCTGTTTTGTACTTCGAAGTTTAAACAAATACGATTGATAAGACTTCATATCAGCCGGACTTTCCAGCATATCGTTCATGAACTTTGCGCCTTCGCTGGCTAATCGCTTGCCTGTACGGTCACTCAAGGACATTAAGGACCTGTACTCTACATCCAGCGGCGTATTCAGCAGCTCCGAGGCCAGATAAAGAGCCTGTGAACCGATTGATAAACGTCCCTCCGCTTTCAGCCGCCGTTCTACTTTCTTCACATCAAGTGGCATGCTGCGGATCATCTGGTCGATATCCAGTAACCAGCGCAGTCTGAACCAGCCATGACGTGCTCCATGGGTTACGAGATAGGCCCATAGATCTTCTTGTTCAAGCATACGGACAGGTGTCTGTGTGTATGAACTGAACCGGCTGCGTTTCCACAGCAATTCAAAATCGGTTTCTTTACCCGAATCCGGATTCAGACGCCAATGGATCTCCACTTGAGTCCGTTTGACCGGATGGGTGTAACAGATATGATGTTCCCGCCATTTCCAGCTGCGCACTGTAGGTGCCCGCTCCCCTTCCTTGGATACGTATCCGAGGGTAGCCAGAATGTTCTCAGCTGCTTCTACATCAGCCAAAGGAATCAGGATATCCAGATCTTTGGAGGTTCGCATGGATACGTCCCCATAGAGGTCATGAGCCAGCGCTGGCCCCTTTAGTGTAATATTGCGGATGCCGCGTTCACGGAAAGCTCCACACACCTGCTCCATTTCAGCTGTTAGATGTAACATGCGAAACGTATTGACCGTATATTGTTGTCTCAGACTCTCCATAACATCTACAGGAATGATTGCAGAGTTTAATTCTTTCATTTTCAAATAAAGGACAGAGTATAAGCGGTGATGATAGACAAGCCGCAGAAAGAGCTGCCAATCGGTTCCTTGCAAACCCGCCTTGAATTCTTCAGGGGACAGAGTCGTCAGATCACCTCTAATCATGCTCAAAATCAGCTTAAGCTCCTTCGGAAACCCTGATGAATAGAGTTCACTTTCATGTATCATAGACAATCTCCCCAGATCCCTTCTCCGGACACCGTTTGCCAAACACACCGACAACCGTATATTGGTCCATAGTATCAGCTCCGGTCACGATCAATTTACCACTTCGCAGCCAGGCATGAGCCATCATATGTCCTTGCTTATTCCGTGCAGTCCCCATGTATAACGTACTCTCTATCTTGCGTCGCTCAAGCATCTTCATCCCGGCAATCGCCATTACAAGGCAGCGGCTTTCCCATAACGTATATTTACTGGCGAGCGAAATTGCTTTGGAAATATTCCGTATGGTGATGACCTCGCTGCGTTCGAGTCCTGTCATCGGTGTTTCTACCATAGGCGTACCCAGCCCTGGCGCGATTTTGGCAAATGGCATAGCCTTCTGAATGCGTGCCCAGCCAAGGAGGATATAGGCCTCCCATACCAGTCGACGCATCGACCGCGGGAGCGAGAGATAAACCTTTATTTTTCGCAACATGATTCTACACTCCGCGAGTAACGTCGATTAAACCTTCACGGGACAGATGTTCCAGGAATTGCACCACCTGCTCACGACATACATCTGGCTCAATCTCATACTCCGCTGCAAGTACCTCAACAACTTCACCCAGCGTGCGTTCTTCTGCGATCAGATCCCAGATTCGTCCACCGGTACTCCCCAGATTATAGTATTTTCCAGAGCTAATGCTCATCATGACTTTCTCACTGCCCATATCACTGACCAGATTGCCTTCCTTCCGGGTTACCCGGTCTTCCACATTCATCGGCGTAGTCGCTGTCATTGTCCTGTATGCACTCCTTTACGTATATGATCTGTGATCCGATCCACCATCTCAAATGCTGTAAACTCCGCACCCGTTCTGACCAATCTGCCAATCTCCACACTTGCTGAAAGTCTTGAAGCCGTCTCGAACAACCACTGTGCCAGCCCCTGCCTTGCAACGAGCCCACCACGGAACGTATGCGAGCATAACAGATGCAGTCGTTCTAGCCCCGTCACTTCAACCAGTTGAACAGATGTATGGTTCTCCTCTGGTTGTGGAGCAAGTTCGAATATCCCAGCTAGGGGTACGGCCATCTCATGAAAATAGTGCTGAACAGGTATCGCATACTTCGTAATCTCTGCGTGAACCGTTGCATAATCCTGCTCCTTCATGCCGAAACCATCCAGACTGGGCTGCCACAATTTCTGTTGTGGGTAACCAGGTGATACGATGGCTCTTCCCCCGGCATCCCAGGTCAGTGCAACAACATCATCGGTGAGAAGCGGATATCCGCGTGATGCCAGTGCGGCCGACAGTGTCGATTTGCCTGCTCCCGAATGTCCGACAAATGCGTAAGCCCAGCCATCAATAACCACTGCACTACCATGCAGTGGAAGAATGCCACGCTGCATCATAATGACCGCCATACATGTGCCCAGAATGAATAATCTGACCTTTTTCTCATCTGCACCCGGTATAGGGGATACGACAATGCGCTTTCCTTGCTCCATTAGAAACAGACCTGTATCTTCGATTTTGAAAAAAAGACTGCCCTCTCGTGCCACAAAGTTGTCGTTGCCTACATCCCAATCCTCCCACAATGGGGTCAGATCTGAAGACTCGATGTGCACATCCACGACATCAAAATCAGTCTCTGCATCCTTGGGTGCGATCTGTAGTTCAGGCATTCGAATTTGGCTCGACCAGCGTAGACCATACGCCACATAATGCACAGGCAACAATGAACGACGCCTCCTTCGTAATAAAATGTAAAAAAAGCCCTTATATTCATGTTGCTCAATATAAGGGCGGAGGCGAAAAGCTGGATTTGTTGCATTTCCGCCCTTTAAGTATGATGACACTTCATAAAACTTAACAACTTAGGAAGTTGGATCGTACAGATCCGCATCGTGAACCGTTACCCAGTCAATTTGTCTGTAGCCAGTACCGGCCATCGTTTGATTGACTTCCAACACTTCAAGAGCTGGTGCTTGCCATTCCTTTTTTTCCATTTGCATCGTATTCACCTCCTTTCATGTGCCCTCATTCAGAATTTCCGAATGAACCGATAGACAATCAGACTATGCATCATCAATCGCAGATCTGGATGTGAAGCAAGCTCTGGTCTCGGACTCGGAAAGTTCGCCAGGGCAGATTTGATACGCTCCGTGTTTAATATGCCAGCGACCTTGCTGTCAGAACACAAAGCACGCAACTCAGCCGTAAAGGCATCCCAATTCGGAATGATGCGATGTAACCAATCTGCCGGCTGCACACCCCGTACCCGTTGATTCAGTCTGACCTTGTCAGGCAACTCCGGTGAAGTAGCCCGGCGAATCAATGAACGATCCGTCCCGTGTTTCACATATTGTTCAATCGGTACAGACAGGCAGAATCGGATGACTCTGACGTCAGAGGTCGGGTCACGTTCCCAAGCCCGATAACGGAGAGAACATTTTGTGGCTACAGCGCCGTTTTTGTTTGCAATGGCCAGATTATTGAATTTCTCGGCACGCACTTTGAGTGCATCAGCCTGGGCACCGCCCTGCAGAACGATAATGGATTTGAGTCGTTCCAGTACACCTGTTCTCTGCGCAAAGTCAGGATGAATCAACTGTACAGAAGCGGCCTGGCTTGCTCCTTTGGACTGCGCCTTGAACCATTCCGGATATGCCTTTTTCCCGGTGATCTTGGCTATACGGGAGAAGGGCATGCCCGTTCGTTCACTATACTGCTGCATTTCACGGAACCAGCGGTACCACCGACCACTTTTCAGTAGACTGGCGTAATAATCCAGAGCCGGCCCCCAGGAAATGGTGAAATTACCACGTGCGCCTGTGAGCAGGATGCCTGCATCTTGCTGGCTCGCTTTTTCATAGAATCCGCGAATCCAGAACGAATTTTCAAAGTATTTATAAGGCATCTCCATAATGTCGAGCCAGGTATCTACTTCACTAAGTGGACTTCTGCCTTCAAAATCAAGGTAGTTCTCCGTGATATTGCCGACGTGATTAATGGTTGAACGTATGAAAGGCCGTTCGTCTGCGAGCAACGTTTTCGACGTATAATCTGTAAAATCCGGTACGGGAACATAACTATAGGCCTGCAGCCGTTTACCCTGACTTCTCAGTGTTCCGGAAGCAAAACCAACCACGGCTCCCGAGTCCAGTCCGCCACTTAATGCAGCAGCCACCTGTCTGTGCGTTCGTAGTCGTGATCCAACCGCCTGCCCAAAGACCTCCCGAAACGCTTCTACATACTCACCATCGGATTTAAGCCTTAGAGGTTCGACTTCATTCCAGCGATGATATTGCTTCAGCTCCAGTCTCCCATCCCGGAAGACAAGTGTATGTGCAGAAGGCAGCTGGCTTATTCCCCGATATACGGTCGAATTGATATCTGCTGAATCATGCATGTCAGGAATGGCAAGGAATTCGGACAACCAGGTCTCATCCAGTTCTTTATGTACCCCTTCAAGCCCGAGCAACGGATTCATGAGTGTGCAGAAGGCAAAACGTGAACCATCATGTCGGTAATAAAAAGCTCTCATGCCTGTAATATCTCTTGCTGCATACAGTTTTCGATTCCGGTCATCCCATATCGCGAATACAAAATCCCCCAGCAATCGGACAGCCACATCGTCTCCCCAGCGCTGATAGGCACGCAAGATCAATTCACTATCCGCCAACATAGCCAGTTCAGCTCTGGATATCTGTAATTGATCTGCCAGTTGTTCCCGGTTATCCAGAATCGCATCTGCCGTGATGGTCAGACCACTTTCCTCATCATATAAAGGCAACTTCTCGCTAACCGATTCCGGTGTAATCCATTGGGCATGACAGCTGAGGAACGCCTCATTGCCTTTCCACACTCCTGTTGTATCCGCAGGGACATGCCCCAGGCTTGCGTACAGACGCCAGCTGTCTTCCCATAGCGCCTGCTGACCATCGTTGTGAACAATTCCTGCTATGGCGCTCATGACTTGCCTCCCCGTAGAATCTTGCGCTGTGAAGCCCAGGCGCTGATCTGATGACCAAATGGTACCCATGATTTGATACGCTGTATTTTGCTTTGAGCAGAAGCCAGCTGTACTTTCAAGCGTTCTCGCTCACTGTATCCCCGCTCCAGACGATGATCTGCTGCCCGTAATGCGGCTTGCAGCTGTCTGATCGTTACCAGTGCAGCTAGCGTCGGGTCTGTCTTTTCCGGTTCTTCGGCAACTTGGTCATTAAGATTCCCAAGCGGATCATGAACGACAGAATCTGCCGGTTGCATTCGGTATTGCTGTTGCCACTGGCAACCGGTCGCTGCTGTCAACTGATGCGTGATTCGGTCAATGACCTCTTGATCTGGACTTGCATCATAATGTACACCCGTCCATTGTTCGGCTTCTGCCAGCTGTTCACTGTATCCCATCCGGTGGAACAGATCTGCCCCCATCACACGGCAATAAAGTTCAACTTCATGGGGTTCTAATATGTTTTTCCAGTTGTTAACAGAATCCTGATGTGCCTCTTGATGCGAAGAGAGGAATGGATCACCTACACCCATACTGTAGAACATGTCAGACTTGGCACTGTCCAGAAACTGTCCATACTGCTCCATACCCTGTTCATATCGAATTCCCAGAAACGCGCATAGTTTCTCAAGTTCTTCCTGAGGATTGGATACCAATCGTTCATATTGCAATTCATACGCATTGGGATGTGGTTTGGCAAAATAATCATTCAAGCGGAGCATCCCAAGTGTGAGATCTACGGATTTCATATTTAATTTGGGGCTCTGCAGACTATGAATCAGGTCGAATCCTTCTCCTGTGTGGCGGTTTACCTTTTTGAATGATGCAGCTACGGCCAGAGGATTACGCTGGAGATGAATACGCTTGGACTGAGGGAACAGACGATCCAGCCATTCCAGCATGTAATAGTATCGTGGAGATTTATCAACGATGAAGTCTGCTCCGCTCCCTTCCAGGAATCCATTGTAGATTTCAAGAGCAAAACTTCTGCACGCCTTTTCGAAAACATCCTCGGATACCATGGCATTGTAGAACTGACGAATGATGGAGCTACCACCATAAGCACGTGAATCAGCCTTGGGTAAATCGACAAGATTCATCAGAAACCACATTTCCTGGGTGGCAAATATACGACTATGATTTTGCAGCATTACGGTGGATAAGGAACTACCACTGCGGGGAACACATAGTAAGAAAACAAGTCCGTTACCTTGAGCGTCGATCAATGGCAGCCTCTCCTCTATTCATTAGTATAAATATGTAGCTGGGATAGACCAGACTCTACCTTTGTGTTTGGCAAAACGAGTAATATGCAAGCTATAGGTCAGCATTTTGCAATATTCCGTCGGAAGCTCCCCCCGGAATGAGGCAAAACACATGGTTACATTCGACAACTCTCAGATACAATATGTATTTATAGTTTTACTCTATGATACAAAATGTATCATGTCAATCTTTTATTTTCACCTTTTCATAAATTCATACTCTTTCACTGTATTCTGCTGTCTGTCATTTAAGCACTTATTCATAATCAATTATGTTCTGATTGCACAAACGCGAATAAGCTCCAGACATGTTCTGTGAGGAACAATGCCTGAAGCCATACGTAATCCGTTGAGAAACTTAATATGAAAACGGGTGAACAACCATCAGGTAAACCTTATATTTGAACTTTTCCCAGGAGCTCCAGCGCTCCTATTTCGCTCTTCTTCCTGATCTGCACGTGTAGCATCCTGCATTCCCTCCTGTACCTTCACGGTTAACAATACGGCAATACCCGCGACGAAAAAGAAAATTAACGACAGAATACCCCAACGTGTGGAACCTGTTATTTGCCCAACATAACCAAACACAAATGGACCAAAGATCGAAGAGAATTTGCCTGTAATATTCACAAAACCAAAATACTCTCCTGTTCTGCCTGCCGGCATCAGATTGCTAAATAGGGAACGCGCTGTGGATTGACTCACCCCCTGCACAACACCAACCAACCCGGCGAGCACATAGAAGTGGATCGCTTGTGTCATGAAATAACCGAGAATTACAATACATATGTAGACCGATAAGCTAACGATTAATACCTGCTTTGCTCCCCAACGCTGTGCCCATGCTCCCAGTAACAATGTACACGGGAACCCGATGAACTGGGTTAACAGTAGTGCGAGCATCAGGTCGGCTGTGCCTATACCTATACTTGTCCCATAAATTGTAGCCATTAGAATGATGGTATTAATGCCGTCATTAAAAAACCAGAAAGCCACCAACATGCGGATTAACTGGGGAAAACGCCGCATCTGACGAAAGGTTTGCCGCAGTCTGCGCACTCCCACCGCAGCATACCCTTTCCACGTTACGGGAAGATCCGGTGAAGCAGGCCGTCTCGGAGCATGACGAAAGATCGGTATCGAGAACAATAACCACCACAGCGAGACGGAGATAAATGCAAGTCTTGTGCCTGCCAGTGTATTGCTCATCCCGAACCAGCCCGGTTGCTGAATCATCAGCAGGTTCACCGCAAGCAGCAAACCTCCTCCAATATAACCATAGGCATAACCTTTGGAGGATATCATGTCTCTTCGTTCCACAGGTACCAGATCCGGCAGCATTGCATCGTAAAAGGTGTTACCACCCGCAAAACCAATCGTAGATATGACAAGCAACGCGGAAGCAAGGAACCAGTCCCCTTCACCGATTGCGCTGAATCCCAATGTGGCAAGGACGCCTATAATTGCAAATACACGCAGGAAGTCGCCTTTCCGTCCAGACAAATCAGCCAGCGTGCCTAGCAACGGTGTTAGCAGAGCTACGCACAACATGCCAATGGAGTGTGTATAAGCCAGGTAGGAGGCGGCGGTATCCGTATCCAGTGTTGCGGCAGCCACCGAAGCATAGAATACGGGCAATACTGCCGCCAGTACTGTTGTTGCATAAGCCGAATTGGCCCAATCATACATAATCCAAGCCTTGATCGCCTTTTTATTCACATAAATCCTTCCTTTTCATGCATCTCTATAGTCTGTGTTCAAAAAGTGTAATTGGCCTTTTTAAACAACCTCTATCAGATGCCAGATCGATGTCTTTCTCCTATTGTAAAGGAAGGATATCACACTTGTTCACTGTTTCTGTAAAAAATGGAGCAGTTCTGCTCTTACGACTCACCTTACCTCTGAGGTGAACTTGCGTAATTGTATCATTTTATATCCACTCTCATCACATATCGTCCTCGCCCGTGAATATACTTAATTACCGACAGGCCAAACTGTGCCGCGTAATCAATGGGGGGTGCCTACATGTCAAATTCACACCAGCCTTACTCGTTCGTCGTGTCGAAGGAAGATTGGTCGCTTCACCGCAAAGGGTACCAGGACCAACAGCGCCATCAGCAAAAGGTGAAAGATGTCATCAAGCAGAATCTGCCTGATCTGATTACGGAAGAAAACATCATCATGTCTGATGGAAAACAAATCATCAAGGTACCAATCCGCAGTCTGGATGAGTACCGTTTTGTGTATAACTACCAGAAGCAAAAACATGTCGGTCAAGGAGACGGTGACAGTCAGGTCGGAGACGTCATCGGTCGTGATCCCTCTGCTTCGCAGAAACCCGGCAAAGGCGAAAAAGCTGGCGATCAGCCTGGTCATGATATTGTGGAAGCCGAAGTTAGTATTGAGGAATTGGAAGATATGCTCTTCGCTGAGCTGGAATTACCCGATCTGAAGCAGAAAGACAAAGACCTGATTGAGACACATACCGTAGTTTTCAACGATATTCGCAAAAAAGGCATGCAGTCCAATATTGACAAGAAACGTACCATTCTGGAGAATCTGCGTCGCAATGCAACGACCGGTACGCCAGGCATCCATCACATCAGTCCAGATGATCTGCGCTACAAGACTTGGGAAGATAAAATCATTCCACAATCCAATGCCGTTATTATTGCCATGATGGATACATCCGGGTCCATGGGTTCGTTTGAGAAATACTGCGCGCGCAGCTTTTTCTTCTGGATGACCCGTTTTCTACGCCGTCAGTATGAGAAAGTTGAGATTGTTTTCCTCGCCCATCATACGGAAGCCAAGGAAGTAACCGAAGAAGAGTTCTTTACCCGTGGCGAGAGCGGAGGCACCATCTGCTCCTCTGTATATATGAAGGCACTGGATATTATTGACAGCCGGTATCCACCTTCTAGCTACAACATCTACCCTTTCCACTTCTCTGACGGGGATAATCTGACCTCGGATAACGAACGGTGTGTGAAGCTGATCGGCGAGTTAATGAAGCGTAGCAATATGTTTGGATACGGCGAAGTGAATCAGTACAACCGCAGCAGCACACTGATGTCGGCTTACCGTCATATCAAGATGGATCAGTTCATGTATTATGTGATCAAAGAAAAAGGCGAAGTGTACAAAGCTTTGCGCAGCTTTTTCCAGAAACGGGAAGGAGGCAGCGTTAGATGACAGATGAGATCCGCGACCTAGAATACGCTATTGCCGAGATTATGGAGATTGCCAATGGTTTTGGACTGGATTATTACCCCATGCGGTACGAAATCTGCCCATCGGATATTATTTATACATTTGGAGCCTACGGCATGCCGACCAGATTCAGCCACTGGAGCTTTGGTAAAACATTTCATAAGATGAAAATGCAATATGATTTTGGACTCAGCAAAATTTATGAGCTTGTCATCAACTCCAACCCTTGTTATGCCTTCCTGCTGGACGGCAATTCCCTGATTCAGAACAAATTGATCGTAGCCCACGTATTGGCACACTGCGATTTTTTCAAAAACAATGCCCGCTTCTCCAAATCCAACCGTAATATGGTCGAAAGTATGGCCGCTACGGCGGATCGGATCAGCAATTATGAGATGGAGTATGGAACGGAAGCCGTTGAAGCATTTATCGATGCCGTGATTGCAATTCAGGAACATGTAGACCCACAGCTGATTAAACCCCGTCATTTGGACAAACAACGCTATATGGAGATGAAAATGCGGGAGCAGCGCGGTGAGAAAGCACCACGGCCGGAAGGTCGCTATGATGATCTGTGGTCACTTGATGACGTGCAGACCGAAGAAGCACCCGCGGAAGGTATTCAGGTCCATCACTTTCCGCCTGAACCGGAGAAGGATATCATGTGGTTTATACAAGAGTTCTCGGAAGTGTTGACCGACTGGCAGCGGGATATCATGAGTATGATGCGTGAAGAGATGTTATATTTCTGGCCACAGATGGAAACCAAAATCATGAACGAAGGCTGGGCCTCCTACTGGCATCAACGCATTATCCGTGAACTCGATCTGAACAGTGAGGATACAATCGAATTTGCGAAGCTCAACTCCTCCGTGGTGCAGCCATCCAAACAAAGTCTGAATCCGTATTATTTGGGATTGAAGATTTTCGAGGATATTGAACGGCGCTGGGATAACCCAACCCGTGAAGAACAGGAACGTTGGGGACGTAAACCAGGCCAAGGTCGTGCCAAAATGTTCGAGGTGCGTGAATTCGATTCCGATACCTCCTTTATCCGCAATTACATGACCAAACAATTAACCGAGGATCTCGACCTCTACGTATTTGAGAAAAAAGGGCCGGACTGGAAAATCACCGACAAGTCCTGGGAGAACATACGGGATCAGCTCGTATTTTCACGTGTCAACGGCGGCTCTCCTTACTTAGTCGTGCAAGATGCTGACTATCTGCGGACCGGTGAACTCGTACTCAAACATCAATATGAGGGCATCGAGCTGGATCTGAAATATATGGAACGCACCCTGCCTTATCTGTATCGCCTCTGGGGACGTACCGTACATGTGGAGACACGTGTCGAGGATAAACCGATCTGGTTTACGTATGATGGCAAGAAGCACCACCGCAAGTTTTTGTAAGGTTCCAACAGCCCTTTCCCTTTTAAAAAAGAGAACCTTCGTATCACGTATGAAGGATGGCGACATACCATAAAAAAACAAAAAAAGCGGCAAGCTCCCGACATACACCGGGACTTGCCGCTTGGCATACATAAAATTAGGATGGTACCGGCGGTGTACCATTACCCTGCAATCGCAGCGGCACAAAAAAATCATGCTCCACTTCACTTGCCGGCAGTGGCCGACTGAAATAATATCCCTGAATCTCGCGGCAATCATTCTGCATCAGAATATCCAACTGACCTTTCGTCTCAATGCCTTCGGCAATCACTTCCATCTTGAGATTCTGTGCCATCGATATAATGGTCGCCACAATGGCTTGATCGCTGTGACTCTCTGTAATGTCCGTCACAAACGAACGATCAATCTTAAGCTTGTGAATCGGGAAATGCTTCAGATAACTGAGTGAACTGTATCCCGTACCGAAATCATCCAGGCTGATCTTGACACCCAGTGCTGTCAGTTCATTAAGAATCGCCGTGGATACGGCTGCATCCATCATCATGCTCTCTGTTATTTCCAACTCCAGATATCGAGCATCCAGCCCTGTCTCCAAGAGTGCATTCTTGACCTGTTCTACCAAGTTGGATTGGTGGAACTGCTGGCTGGACAAGTTAACCGATACCGGAATGAGTGGTCCGCCGCTGGCATGCCAGAGTTTCATCTGCCTGCATGCTTCCCGCAGCGTCCAATTGCCAATCTCATAGATCATGCCTGTCTCTTCTGCAAGCGGGATAAACACATTGGGTGCGAGCAGACCTTTGAGTGGATGGTTCCAACGTATAAGAGCCTCTACACCAATCATGCGGCTATCCTCGGTACGAATCTGTGGTTGATAATACAGGACCATCTCATCACGTTCCAAAGCTTTACGAAGATAACCCTCCAGCTCAATGCGTTCATATAGTTCGGAATCCAGTTGGGCAGTGTAGAATTGGAAACCATTTTTGCCGTTTTTCTTCACTTCATACATGGCGGAGTCCGCATGTTTCAGCAAAGCATCCACGCCCACTCCATGATCCGGATACATCGCAATTCCAATGCTGGCGGTTACGTAAAAGTCGTTCTCCTTCAGTCGATAAGGTAACTGAATGGCTTCAACAATCTGTTTTGCAAGTTCTGCCACTCTTACTTCTGTCGCTTGATCCTGGGTCACAACGAGTGTGAACTCGTCACCGCCCATCCGGGCCAGCATGACATTCTCCATAGCCAAGGGATCAGAAGCTTCTATGGCTTTCATGATCCGGCTGCTGACTTCTCTTAGAAATACATCTCCAATGGAATGTCCCAGCGAATCATTAATCATCTTGAAACGATCTATATCCATCACCATAACGGCAAAAGTATTCCCTTTTTCTGCTGAATCGTGAATCGTACAAGCCAGCACATCATCCAACTTGCGCCGATTGGGCAGCCCCGTCAACGGATCATGCAAAGCTTGGTGACGAATCTTCTCCTGAGCCTGTTTCTCCTCCGTAACGTCTTTGATCAAAATGTGACTTCCCACATGTCTGTCATCAATGACAACAGGAACTACAACAATACTAAGGTCCAGAAGTTCACCCTGCACGTCTTTCATTTTGGCCATGTAGTGCGCCTGCTCCAGCCCATGATCATTCCAATCGATGGAATCAAATTCACTTATCCACTCTATATCGATTTGCTGAGCGATCTCATCAATGGAACGATCCATGACCCCTTTTTCAGGATATCCGGTGATTGTTGTTACAGCAGCATTAATCCCTTTGACAATACCTTCCTTATTCACTGAAATAATAGCATCCGAATGGTTATGATACAGGGCCTGATACCATTGCTCATTCTCATGAATCCGTCGATCTTTCTGTGACATTCGCTGATTGATAAATATGCCAAACAACGTCAAGCCCAAAGCAATAAATGTGCCCGATGCGATCAAGTAGGCGAGAATGCCTGGCTCAATCTGCATACCTGAACTTGCCATCGAGCCATGTGAATGATGGAAATGTGCGGCTGACATCCCGGTATAATGCATACCAGAGATTCCAACACCCATAATAAGACCGCTGCCCATCTTGTAAACCCAGGTATGTCTTGATTGATGATAACGGAAGAAAAACATGAGCCACAATGCCGCAAATGAAGCAAGCGCTGCAATCATAATGGATAACACCACTCTGCCTGGTTCATACGTAACCGGAGTCGACATCGCTGCCATTCCTACATAATGCATCGAGCTGATCCCCACTGTCATCAGTACTCCAGCAATCATGAGCTTGCTTATCTTGCCGGATTGTCTACCCGCAATGTTCAAGGCCACCCCCGATGCGACAATAGCAAGTAGAACAGATAAAACAACCTTACCGGTGGAATAGGAGACTTGCGTAGGCAGAACAAAAGCCAGCATACCTACGAAATGCATGGACCAGATTCCCAGCCCCATCGAGACTGCACCGCAGGTAAGCCATACATTCCGCGCCACCCCGCTAGCCTGACTTACACGGCCTGCAAGGTCAAGGGCTGCGTATGAAGCTAACGATGCAATAATATAGGATAAAATAACAAGTTCTAAGTTGTACGTACCATGTAGGTGCTCCACTCACTCTGTCCTTTCAACCGGGAAATGCCTTGTATGTATGCAAAAATGTAAAAAAGAAGCGAGTGCGCTGTCTGGATGACAGGCACTCCCTCCGCATCATTTGACTCGTGACCACAGACTTAGTTGAAGCCGTTGTCATACATTGGAACCCGTTTATTTGAATGTATATAGTCTAAACGTCCCAGCATTTAAAATCAACACTTATTTCCAGATATACGATGTCGAATAGCTAACATTCTCATATTCTAATTCACAACTGAATATTCTATTTGCGAGTCAGTAACAGACTGCCAAAACCGGAAGTATCTTGATAAGAATTACCTGATGAATCACTCCAGATGGACACACTGCTTCGCTTGCCATCCCCCGCACCATCATCATTAACTTGCAGATCGAATCCAATCCATCTTTGACCTTCAGCACGAACGCTATCTAGTGGGATTGCCACTTCAACTGTATACCCTCCGCTTGTTAATCGGGTAGCCGATTTGAAGCTTTCTTTCCGTGCGTTTCCTCCAAAAGAAGCCTCATTATCAAAATTGACCCGGTACTGAGCGTCATCCTCCTGATAGAATGTTGTCTGATCTTTGCTCGGGTCGATAAAAATCTCGATCGAATCCTGCTCATGTGCATTAGAACTTAATTTGCTTCGCAAAGGATCTTTCACATCTGCCAATACGTACAGGAACTTCTCATCCCATAACAGCTGTGCCGTTGCCGTTGCACCGGAGTTTCCGACCACCCAGACATCCGTTTTAACAGATGCAGCGTTTTTCCAGATGTTATCCTTTTTCGCATCAATTACAGGTTTGCCATAAGTGACCTTGGTTTGTTTCAAGACAGAACCCAGCTTCAGTTTGCCCCGGTTGGCTGGTTTGTCGGGCTGTTGATTGGAAATATCATTCCAAACGATGGTCGCTGTCTTTCCAGCAGCATATTCATCCGTAATCCGAAAATCCAGAGACAAGACTTGGCCTTCGGTAAGTAAAGCAGCTGACATAGGCAGTGATGCGTATACAACATAACCAGTTTTTGTTTCCTGTACGTTGTAAGTATTTTTATCTTTGCCTTTACCGCCATCCCGTTTGAACGTATATTGACCATTTGCAGACGGCGGATTTTTCTTCTTGGCAGACAGATCAGCTTCAGAAGTTGCAGCGCCTGTCCCCTTGACTTCTTCCGCGAGGAAAACCTGCACCTGATCACCTTTACGACGCGTGGTATCCTTCACTTCCACTCGTAAATTCACCTTTTTGGCATCCCACATCATACGAGCCTCACCCGTAACCGTAGATGTACCATCTGCCAGATGATTAATTTCAAGCCCTTTCACAGCACCCCAAAGAATATCTTCCTGTCCTTTGTGATCCGGGAAAGAAGGGCTGGCCTTCAATGCTGTCCATTCATTACGATAGATCGGAAGGGTGGTAGGGTCCACCAGTGCCCAAAATGCCGGTTTTGCTTTTAATTTACGATCAAATAACAATGGTGCATCTTTGCGTCCTTTGACTGGATGATTATCAAGCCATGTACCATCATCCGCAAGTCCCCATACTGTAACACTGTCCATTACGCCGCGTTTTCCCAGCTCATCGAACAGGTCGAACAGTTCACGATAACGGTAAGCTTGTTGCAGCATTAATTCATCTGTGACAGGCATCTCCAGTTCAGAATTGCTTGAATAGATCGAAACGTCCAACTCTGTAACCTGTACATTCACACCAAGAGCGATCACTTTCTCAAAAGCCTCACGAATGAGCTTTACATCCGGTCCGTACATGGATACATGCATCTGGAATCCAACCGCATCAATCGGTGTTCCTTTGGCAAGCAGCTTCTCTACAAGCTTCACCATATCATTCACCTTGTTTCCATTGCCCTCCATTCCATAGTCATTAATCACCAGTACAGCATCAGGGTCTGCCTCACGTGCATATCGGAAAGCCAGCTCAATGTAATCACTGTCATCTCCGTCGCCATCCACATCCCCAATAATATCTCTCCACTTGGAATTACTGGCCTCATTCCGCAAGCCGCCTCCGTCTGAGATGACTTCATTGACAACATCCCATGTATGAACCTTTCCTTTGTACCGGGTCACGATGGTTTGAATATGGGTTTTCATCCGTGCAAGCAACTGTTCCCGCGTGGCAGGTTTCGATGCATCATTTGGATCTGTAAAGAACCAGTCCGGCACCTGACTATGCCATAACAGCGTATGACCTCTGATTTCCATGTCATTTGCTTCGGCAAACTTCACCAGGCGATCTGTCTCTGACCAGACAAACTGTCCTTCCTGAGGTTGCATCGCATCCATTTTCATAAAGTTTCCAGCTGTAATACTATTAAAATGTTTCGTCAACAGCTGGGAATGCGGATCTTCCGCATCCAGTGCAGACTGGTCGATAGCCGCTCCCATTGCATAGTGTTGTCCCACAACATCCACGAGATTCGGAATGTTCGGCTCTATTTCAATTTTTTCGGCTTCCGTAATCAGAACATCATCCACGTAAAAAGTAATCGTATCCGCCGACGTCACTTCCGCTGACGTCTTCCAAGGTGTCTCTGCATACATGCGGAATCCGGTGATGCCGCTATTTTCTCCAGGGATCACCACATCTGCCTCGATTTTTTTCCACTGTCCTTTGTTCAGCGTTGCAGAGGCAAACGTAGCATATTCTCGACTCGATGCGTCGTTATTGTACTCTTTCTCCAGTGAACCGTTAATGACCTGACTGTCCGGTCCTTCATCGTACATGGCCCAAAACGAAATATGAACCGTGCTGCCCTTCTGTACATGGTCTATTACTTCAATTAAGGGTCCATGGAACGTTTCGGTACGGGAAGAGGTTCTCAGGCTGCGTGTACTGTCGTGACCTACTTGCGATACGATATCAAGCTTTTCACTCGCACGTGGACGCCATTGTCCCAACACACCATCTTCAAAATCAGCCTTGAACAGTACTTCATCATCGCCAGTCTTAACGTCCGCAGCCGCAGCACGTGTCCCTCCTGTTCCCACACTTGGGAACAAACTGAAGATCAATACAGCCGACAAGCACAAGCTCCACCATTTTCTCAAATGCATCCGATCTCCTCCTTGGTTCGTTGTTTGTGAAGAATAACCTTTACTCTGCCATGTGCCAGCCCTTTACAAGATCGTTATACAGGATGGATAGATGCTAATGGACAGAAGATTGTAAGCACTTTCATTATACGATTGCCAGTAAACTTTGTTTACCCGTTAAACTATAGGACTTGCACCACTCCATAAACCATATGTTTCCAAATGAGATATAGAACGACAAAAAGCACAGCTTATTAGCTGTGCTTCGTGTAAACATCTTTACTATTTACGTTTTTAGGCTTTTAAGGGTGCTGTCGTCTGACGAATGACCAGATTGGAAGGTTCCGTCACCACAGGAGGAGAATAAGATGGATTCTCGATCATGGCAATCAGATATTCGATGGACTTAATGCCAATGGAATAGATATTCTGATTCACCGTGGTCAACCCCGGTTTGAATACCTCAGCATAATACGTGTTATCGAACCCGACAACCGAGATATCTTCTGGTACACTCAATCCATGCTTTTCAATTTCATGAATCGCACCAAAAGCAGACATGTCTGATGCACAGACAATTCCCGTTGGTTGATCCTGAAGTGCCAGTAATCGTCGGGCAGCCTTGCTTCCTCCGTCGAAGGAATAATCGCAGACTTCCAGATATACCGTAGAATACGGGATGCCGCATTCTCGCAGCCCTTCCCGATATCCTTCCAATCGCAGATTAGCTACGGCAGGTCCTAACGTCCCTGAGATATAGGCAATCTTGCGATGTCCTAGCTCATACAGATGTTTGACACTCATTGAGATCCCGTTCGCGTTATCCGTAGTAATGTACCCGGCACGCTTGCCCAACATATCCGTGTCGATAAACATCGTTGGAATCTCCGCATCCACCAGTTCCTGAATACTCGCGTTTTCTCTGCCTTCCCCGAATACCACAACGCCATCCACATTACGACTGCGGCAATGTTTGATAAACGAGTACGCCGGATCATCGAATCGAGTAGACAACCGGACCAGATCATATCCACTGTTCTCCAGCGCTGTCTTGATCCCCTCCAGCAACTCCGACACAAAAGGGTTCGTAAACGGAACCGTTAACAGTACTCCCACCGTCCATGAACGGCGTTTGACAAGTCCACGTGCGACCACATTGGGTTGATATTTCAATAATTCGATGGCTATATTGACTTTTTTGCGTGTTTTTTCACTTACATCAGGATAATCGTTTATCACTTTGGAAACGGTTGCAACAGATACTCCCGCTTCCTTGGCTACATCATGGATAGAAGCCATCTGATCACCTCAACCTCTTTCAAATCCCCTGTCTCCGGCTGCATTTTCTATAACATCGGCAGGTTTGTCTACCCATTATAGCTTAAAACAGCCTGAAACGGTATGGAAGGTTCCTAATGCTTTTAAGCTCTATTCCTGCTGTTCCAGATTCTTCAAATCCAGAGACAGTTTCTCCATTGTTGTTGCAAATACAGCGAGTTCAGCCGAGCGTGAAGCTTGGCTACGTGCTCCGCGAGACGTATGATCCGACTCCTGCTGCACACTGCTCAGTTTCTTCATGATCTGCTCCAGATTAGACTGAATTTTACCCTGGGCATCCCGGGAACTGGCTGCAAGCTTGCGCACCTCACTAGCGACTACTTCGAAGCCACGTCCGAACTCTCCTGCATGAGCAGCTTCAATCGCTGCATTCAGGCCGACAAGATGACTTTGATCCGATATCTCGCGAATGAGTTCACCCATTTTACCAATCTGCTGGATCTCCCCCGTCAATTCCTTGAGCAGAACCTGTGCCTGATCCTGAGAAGCCGCTGTTTCTTTGGCTACACTTGATATCGCCAGTGCACTTTCATTTAATTCACTAATCATGCCTGTAAGCTCTTGGGTAATCTGCGTAATCGCCTGCAATGTATGTTGTTGGTCATCGGCAAGCTGATGTAACTTTTCTTTTTCTTTCTTCTCATAGGCTTCAAGGACAAGCTGTGAATCCAGATTAAACATTTTGCTGAGCGCTTGAATGACAAGATGCCAGGAATCAGGGATAACCTGTTGGAATATGCTCGTTGCAATATCCAGGTAGACCATATAGGTACCCAGATAATAATCTTCAGACAGACCAATCCGTGAATGCACAAGTCCAATCGCAATCCGTTGCTCAATATATGCGTCATCCACTATTCCGTCAGTCATTGATAACCAGTACATCTTCTGTGTTTCTTTTAGACGATCAATGGTAGAGAATCTTGCGATCAGATCTACCAATTCAGGATAATTTCCCACATGATTGTAGAAATGATCTACCACTTCATTAACGACTTTTTTAAAAACAGGCCGATGATCGGCAAGCAGTTTTAGATCCCCTGCGGTTAATCCCATGTAATCAAGTTGCTTCTGTCTTGTTGCGGAAATACTGCTCATATCTGGTTCAGTCAGCTCCTTAATAAACACTAAATTACTTTAAATTGTAAATATATGTATTGATTATAGACTAAAATACCTAAATATACATATACCATTAGAACTAATTCTCTTTAAAATTAACCTTATTTGTCAGCTTTTTTAGATTAATATGACCTTCATGTAATTAAAAAGGCCCTGACCCTGCTGTGAAGGAGCCTCACAACAGGCATCAGGAGCCTGATCCGGAATGGTTCGTTGCCGATTAGCGGTTAAGCAGACTGCCCACATAACGTAACAGTTCATTCGCGCTGGCTGCGGTGTATCCATGTTCCTCAATTAAGCGTTTAATGACTTCATTCATACGTTTCAATTGGGTTGCATCCGGTGTTTTGGTTGAGGTTGTGATCTTGACGATGTCTTTCAGATCGGTGAACAACTTCTTCTCAATCGCTTCACGCAAACGGTCATGGCTGCTGTATTCGAACTTGCGCTCCTTGCGGGAGTATGCCGAGATTCGGATCAGAATCTCTTCTCTGAACGCTTTCTTTGCATTCTCGGAGATCCCGATCTGCTCCTCAATGGATCGCATTAGACGCTCATCCGGGTCCATCTCTTCATCCGTGAGCGGGTCACGAATCTTGGACCAGTTGCAGAATGCTTCAATGTTATCAAGGTAATTCTCAAATAAGGTCCTTGCCGACTCCTCGAATGAGTACACAAATGCTTTCTGTACTTCCTTCTTGGCCAGTTCATCATACTCCTTGCGTGCAAGAGCAATAAAGTTCAGATAACGCTCCCGCTCTTCCTTTGTGATCGAAGCATGTTGGTCCAGACCGTCCTTGATCGCCCGCAGAATGTCCAACGCGTTAATGCACTGAAGATTTTGCTTGATCAAAGCACTTGAGATCCGGTTAATGACATACCGTGGATCAATGCCGGACATCCCTTCATCCAAATACTCATTTTGCATCTCGCGCAGATCGGCTTCTTTGTATCCTTCCACTTCTTCACCATCATACATGCGCATCTTTTTAACGAGATCCATGCCTTGTTTCTTCGTTTCCTTCAAGCGGGTAAGTATGGAAAAAATGGCTGCAGTCCGCAGGGCATGCGGTGCAATATGAACATGCTTCATGTCACTTTGCTGAATGAGCTTGGCATAGATTTTCTCTTCCTCGGACACTTTCAGATTGTACGGAATCGGCATGACAATCATCCGGGATTGCAGTGCCTCATTCTTCTTGTTGGAGATAAAAGACTTATACTCCGATTCATTCGTATGCGCCACAATCATCTCATCCGCACTGATTAAGGCGAAGCGTCCTGCTTTGAAGTTCCCTTCCTGCGTGAGCGACAGGAGATTCCATAAAAATTTCTCATCACATTTCAACATCTCCTGGAACTCCATTAACCCACGGTTCGCCTTGTTCAACTCCCCATCAAAACGGTAGGCACGTGGATCGGATTCGGAACCAAACTCGGTAATGGTGGAGAAGTCGATACTACCCGTCAGATCGGCAATATCCTGTGATTTCGGATCGGATGGACTGAATGTTCCTATCCCCACCCGATTATCTTCGGAAACAATGACCCGTTCCACCGGCACCTTGCTGATATCACCACCATATTCGGTACGCAGTCTCATCTGGCAAGATGGGCAAAGGTTACCTTCAATCCGGACTCCAATTTCCTTTTCCACTTCAGGGCGAAGCTCCAGTGGAATCAGATGCAGCGGTTCCTCATGCATCGGGCATCCATCAATGGCGTATATGGCACCTTTCTCTGTCCGCGAGAACTGTTCAAGCCCCCGCTTCAGCAGTGTCACCAGCGTCGATTTCCCTCCACTTACAGGACCCATCAGGAGCAAGATCCGCTTACGTACATCCAGACGACGTGCTGCCGAGTGGAAGTATTCTTCAACCAGCTTCTCAATCGAGCGATCCAGCCCAAAGATCTCCTGTTCAAAAAACTTGTACCGCTTATGCCCACCTACTTCTTCCACGCCAAACGATTCAATCATCTCATACACTCTGGCGTGAGCCGTCATTGCCGGAGTCGGGTCCTCTCTCAGCAGTGCAATATAATCTTCAAATGTTCCGTTCCATGTCAAACGGTCACTCTCTGCCCGATGTTCCGCAACGCGTTCAAAAATATTCATGCTTGGTACCTCCCATGGCTCCTTTAGTGTGATTGTCAACCATTCCGAATGGTATGAAGAAATCAATAGAATTGCGGCTCCTGCTTGAATACCAATCTTGCGGTCCTGTGTAGTCCCGCCACCCTCTGTCCAAACGTCTTGTTTTGTTGTGAAAAGTGTATTACATACCTATGCGGCAATTCGGATAAGTTGACCTCTTTTTTTCAATCAACCGCTTCGAATTTTGGCTTTTCCCTGTTCTATCAGACATCTTGTGCCTTCAGAAAAAAAAGAACGAATATGATATAATGAGGGTTCTAAATTCAGGAAACCGGACAACACATGGTCAGAGACAGGCCACTTCAGTAAAGGAGCACGGACGATGGCAGTGCAATACGAAACCGAATTATATTCGCCTGTGAAGGCTTTCTTCGAGCAGCGCGGCTTCGACGTCAAGGCGGAAGTCAGACATTGTGACCTCGTCGGAGTCAGATCGGACCAGGACGAACCACTGATTGTGGAGATGAAAAAAACATTTAACCTCTCCCTGTTGTTGCAGGGCATGCAGCGCTTGAAGCTTAGCCCGTTCGTGTATCTAGCCGTCGAGCGCAATCGTAGCAAACGCGGTGCCGTGAACCAACGCTGGAGCGAACTGACTGCACTATGCAGACAACTTGGTCTGGGGCTGCTGACTGTCACATTTTACAAAACCAAAGCCCCTCTAATTGATGTACTGTGCGAACCTTCCGCTCAGACGCCCCTTACTAGCGCCAATCAATTTGTCCGCAAAAGCGGTGTTCGGCGGAAACGATTGCTCAAAGAATTCGACGAACGCAGTGGAGACTACAATACGGGAGGCAGTACACGAAGACAGCTGGTCACAGCATATCGTGAGAAGGCTTTACGTGTCGCATCCGCTCTACGAACGAACGGAGAAGCCTCCCCGGCCAACCTTGCCAGACAGACAGGCGTAGGTTCTGCAGCAGCGATTCTGCAAAAAAATTATTATGGCTGGTTTGAACGCCTCTCCCGTGGAAAGTATATTTTGACGATTAAGGGAGTACAGGCGTTAACCGAGCATGCACACATGCTTGAGGATAATGATATGATCGAACGAACCATTAATGAACTTGATGTAACGTATTCTGTATCTGATGAAAATAAGGACGACCTTGCACACATCGCTGAAGCAGCGGAGTTTTACTTGAAAAATACAGGCAAGATCTGAACCGAATCATCTGAAGTAACGGATGTGAAAAAAATGAGAATGCAAAAAAACACCTGTAATCTCCACTGGAGACTACAGGTGTTTTGATGTGTTCTATATAGAAGAGTGTTATTAGAATTTTACTGCTACTTCAGAAGCCAATTTCAGACCTGCAGTAACGATTTCTTCAGCACGATCTGCAGAAGCGTTATGTCCTTCAACGATAACCACTTCAGGGTTTTGAATGCCCCACAAGCCGATAACTGTTTTCAGGAAGTTCAGGGACATTTCAGCAGCTGCCATTGGGCCTTCGGAATAAACGCCACCACGTGCGTTAAGCAAAGCTACTTTTTTGTCGCCAGCAAGTCCTACAGGACCTTCAGCAGTGTATTTGAATGTTTTACCAGCTTGGCTCAGGTAAGCAATGTAGTTTACCAATGGAGCTGGAACAGTGAAGTTCCACAGTGGGAATGCAAATACAACTTTGTCAGCTGCCAGGAATTGATCTTGCAATTGCGCTGCAAGTGAAGCTGCTTTTTGCTCGTCAGCTGTCAGTTCAAAACCGTTAGCTGCTTTGTAAGTACCTGTGATAGCAGTGTTACCATAGAATGGGAATTCTGTATTGTAGAGATCCAACTCAGTAACTGTGTCACCTGGGTGGGACTCTTTGTATGCGCTCAAGAATGCATCGTACAATTTAACGCTGACTGCTTGATCTGCAGGACGGTCATTTGCTTTAACAAATAAAATATTAGACATGTTGAATTTTCCCCCGTTAGATAAAATATATGAGTGCTTTTTCTGAACTGGCCACCATTGCAGCTTATATAAAGAAACCAACAACTCATTAATTCATATTATATATAAAAATGTTAGTGGATGCAATAACGTAATCACTTTGGTCATGAACCAATTTTAATTTTTGCTACAAAATCTAATTTTGATCTGACTTAGCTACGAGCCGTAAATTCGGAAATGGCTTCACTGATCAGGTTCATGCCTAGCAGCAATTCATCACGGCCCGGATGGCTAAAGTTCAATCGAATGTAACGTTGATCCTGTACACCTGTGGAGCATAGTGATCCAGGAAGAAAAGATACACCTTTGGGCAAAGCCGCCTTAAGCAGAGCGCCACTATCTAATCCTTCCGGCAACTGTACCCACAGATACATTCCGCCCTCAGGGATATTGTACTGACACCCTTTCCAGCCCGGTCTTTTCAACAGTTCAAGCATCAGTTTGAGTCTTGTCTTATACTCCCGATTCAACATGGATAGGTGATCACTCCAACGAAAAGGGGAATGGGCAAGCAGTTGATATAACAGCCGCTGATTCATCGGACTGGACTGACCATCTGCAATCCGTTTAACCGAGGCCATTGCCTGAATCAGCGCAGGATGTCCAGCGGCCCATCCGGTTCGAAGAGCGGGCGCTACCGTTTTGCTAAATGAACCAATGTAGAGAACATGTCCACCCTGATCGGCGGTATCCAGTGCAAAGAGTGAAGGATATTTACGATAGAATTCCGTTGGCTCAAGGCCATCGAAATGGAGCTCTCCATAAGAATCATCTTCCACAAGCAGTACACCATAGCGCGAACACAGCTCAAGGACAGCCTCCCGCCGTTCCATACTCCACAAAGCACCGGTCGGATTCGAGAAACTGGGTGCAGCAAAAAGCAGCTTCGGTCTAACCTGCTGCATGTGTTGCTCCAAAAGGTCTGGCAATATGCCGTCCCGATCACCCATTACGGGCACAATCTTGGCTCCTTGCATCTCCAGAACCTCAAGACAGCCTGGAGATGTGGGATGTTCAACCAGTACAGAATCTCCGGGCTCAAGTAATAGACGCATCACCAGATCGATGGCCTGCTGGGTACCAGTGGTCAACAGAATCTGCTCGGGTACCGTTCGTATGCCTTTGCGTGCATTCCAGTCTTTGTTCAACCACTCTCTTAGGGGCGTATAGCCTGCTGGCTCTCCATATTGCAATGCGGAGGGGCCTGAACTAAAGACAGACACGGCTGCTTCTTCCAACAATTTGAAAGGAAACAACTCCTCCGCAGGCAATTCTTCTGCCAGAGAAATGAAATAATCCCTGCCAGACATCTCACGTATATCCCTCAGTGGTGATGACAAAAGCCTGTTGGTACGGGAAGCAAAGAAATATTTCATCGATCCGTTCCCCTTTCGTCCCTATTCCGAAACTGTACTCGCAGTCCGCAGCCCTACAACCTATTCCTGCGCGCCATCGAATATGACCGGATGCATACCGAACTGTTGTGATCATGGGAAGAACAAACCTGTTTCGTCAGGATCCCGTCTTCACTTGTCTTGCATGCAAGGCATAACGTTCAATGGCCTGTGCTCTACTGCTTACTTCCAGCTTCACGTATATTTTACGCAGGTAATTATCAATGGAACGTCTGCTAACGTTGATCTCATTCGCTATTTTATCATAGGTTACACCCTGAACAATTCTTTCCATGATAAAAGTTTCGGTTTCTGTTAATTCAATGACACGTGCTTCTGTCGGAGACTCCACAGGTTGCGCCCACTCCGCACTGTTTAACCACGACAATGGAATGGACACATGGCCCTCACGTAACCCAGAGATCAGATGAATCAGCTGGCTAGGGGAAGCCTGTTTGGATAACATGCCGCTTGCACCAAGACTCATCAGATGACGAAACAACTTCACATTGTCTTCATCCGTCAAAATGATGATGTGACTGTGAGCTGACAGATTCTTCATCTGGGCAATATATTGATCTGCCTGACCCTCCGGAAGACGATAATCCATAAGAATCAGATCAGGCTGGTGAATATTCACCAGTTCGAGCCCTTCTGTTCCGGTCGAAGTCATGCCACGTACCGTCAGATCTTGCTGCTCTTCCAAAATCAATTTTGTACCGAGCATGCTGGTGGGGTGGATATCTATGATGACCACCTGCCATACTTTTTTCATTGTTGTTCCCCCTGTTATGTATTGGACAAATAACTTCTAGCTTCTGTCATGATAATTCCATTGTCTATGCGACAGTCCGAGTATAGAAGAAGCATAGGTCGGATTATGTCGAAAAACAGAAAAATACAGGAGGAAGCCGATAAAAAAGCTCTATTTTCACTGTATTTTGTTATAAAAACACCATGACGTCCCTCTTCCCATCCCCGGAAAGGTCAAAATATAGTATAAATTTCCTGCATTTCTATCTAAAAAAGTCGAAAAACCTGCCCAAAGTTCCTACTTATTGCATCTATAAGAAATTGTATCCTAGGACTTCCTTCCGATGCAATCTCTTTTTACTCTATTAAGTAAAGAATTTCATTTTTGCGTAATCAATAGGGGCATGATAGAATGAGGACTGGAAATTTTTTTGTACCTATAAATGACCAGGAGTGATGATATGAAACCATCTGCCCCGTCCTCTGACATCCATCACACCCGGAGCGCCAAAGGCAAGGCTGGATCTTCAATCAAGCTGTTTCTGGTAATGTGGATTGTCCTCATTGCACTAGGAGTCGTTGGAACCTACTATTATAGTAACCATCTCCAACAACAGATGATTAACCAGCTTCAAGCCCATAATCAGCAGCAGATTGCAGCGCTAAAAACCGACTACGAAAATCAGCTAACAACGATATCCAAGGAAGTAGAAGACCTGCAGGGACAGGTTCAATCCTTCAATGAATTGCTGACTTTCACCAAGGATAATGCAAGTGACAAAACGGATAACAGCAACAAACTGTATACCCAGCTGAGCGAAGTCAAAAAACAACTGGAGACACTCCAGAAAAAGATGGACCTGCTCAAATGATTACACCCGTCAAACAGGTTAATCGTTTTTTTATGCTTGCACTCGCTCCTTTTGTTGGATTGATATTATGCCTGTTGCTGTTTCGTCCTCCACTTGAACCCGGAGGTTTGATGCCTACCGAACTGTCAGAGGATACGATTACACCCCGGACCCAAGCAATTAGCCAAGAGCTTGCGGGGGCAAAAGATGCTGCTGTCCAGACTTCTTCTTCTATTAAAAGAACGACACAGCTCTATAATAAAACAACAAGTACGATGTCTACACTTGTGCAGAAGGCTTCCGCCCAAGCGGATCGTCCGGAAACGATCTACAACAAACGGATTTCATCCAAGCTTGGCGTTCCATTTGAACGGGTAGACAGTGACCGGCTAACGATTGAAATGTACAGAGTGAATCCTGGCAGCTATAAGGGCTATGCCATGAAGATCAAGCTAAAAGACCCTACGGCCATGCAGATGGCTCTAGACAGTGAGCCTGGGCGTTCTGAGACGACCATGCAGGCTGTGAAGCGTAACGGCGCAATTGCCGGGATCAACGCAGGTGGATTTGCTGACAGTGGCGGCAAACGTTATCCACTTAGCACAACCGTCATGGATGGGAAATACGTGAACGGTTTCCAGGCCAGTTTCAAAGATCTGTTTTTTGTAGGACTTAACGATGCCGGCAAACTGGTTGGAGGCAAGTTCTTCGACAAAAACTCACTGGATCGCCTGCAACCACAATTTGGGGCTACGTTTGTACCCGTGCTGCTACAGAATGGACGTAAAACCGCAATTCCCGACAAATGGAAAGTATCACCCAAACGAGCACCACGTACAGTCATTGGCAATTATAAGGATGATCAGTTATTGATTATTGTAGTTGACGGATATAATGAGGGCGGAAGTTCCGGTGCTACCCTTGAAGAGTTGCAAGGGCGGTTGTACAAGCTTGGGGTGATCGACGCCTATAATCTGGATGGCGGTGGATCATCCTCGCTTATTCTGAATAATCGGGTCGTGAATAACCCTTCAGATGGCAGCCTCAGACCGGTGCCCACACACTTTTTATTTTACAAATAATAGGGTGAAGCATTTCTTTTCTACCTATAATGGTTATAATAGAAGAAAATGAGCTTGTGCAGGAGGTGCGAAGGGTATGTCATTTTCACTGACATTCTGGATTATTGCAATCGTATTGACTCTCTTCATTACAGGCATTCTCACTTCATCCTACAACAATGACAAAACAAAAGGCTTGTAAAGGCCAAGCCTCTCTCCGGAGAGGCTTTTTCTATTGCTTCATCCTCGAAATAGCAAGAGACAAGGCTTAAAAGAATGATTCGATTCTTCTAAGCCTTGTCTCTTGCTGTATTCGGGATCAATAGCTAACCGCCCGGTCATTCTCCATAGATATAACCGAATCAGATGGAATAGGCCCACTCACCGACCCACCCTCAACTAATGTCACATAAATTCGTTCATGATCTACGGGTTCTCCAGCAATAATTTTGATCAATTGTTCAGCAGCGAGTGATCCCCACTTGCGTTTGGAATAATCAATGCTTGCCAATCTCGGCTGGACGTACTTGCTCAATTCAATATTGTCGAATCCGATGACGTCAATCTCCTGACCAACGCCAAGTGTACTGTCTGCCAGACGATCACACAAGCCAATAGCCATCTCATCATTGAGGCAGAATACCGCTGCGGGTCCATCATACACCTGCACAATCTGATCTGCGGCTTGTTCTCCACCACTCTTTTCAAAATCTCCCGTAATCTCAATCCATTCCACATCGGCTTCACGTTCAGCAACCTGTCTCACAGCCTTTAACCGCTGCACAGAGTCAAACGAACCTTCCGGTCCGGTAACCACGTAGATTTTCTTATGTCCCCGTTCAATAAGATGTTCCATCGCAAGTGTTGCCCCGGCCTTATTATCCAGCAGAACCTGATTAATGTTGGGATGATCCATCTCACGGTCCAATACAACGATTTTGTGCCCACGATCGGCATACTGCATTAGTTCCTCACTTGCAAACGTATGATCCAGAATGATCGCACCATCAATCATCCTCTCTGGAAGCATGCGATGGGATTGTTTACCACTGCACACGATCAGGTCATAACCTTGAGCATTACATACGGCTTTCATGCCACTCAGCAAGTCTCCATACACATCTCCTCTAAAATCGGTCAAGAATACACCTAGAATTTTGGATTCCCTCTTCTTCAGTGTTCTTGCTGCGGCATTTGGAACATAGTTCAGTTCTTTGGCAATGGCCAAAATTTTGGAACTCGTCTCATCGGTCACTTTGTTGCTGCCATTCAGCGCATATGACACAGTAGAGATGGAAACTCCCGCCTGTTTGGCGATATCCTTGATACTGACCACATTCTTCGCTCCCCTGTTATGTTCATCAGGCCTTTCATAACAAAAGGCCTGACACATTACTCTTTCCATTCACCGGATTAAACAAGTCTGAATGATTTCTTCTGAGTATCCCGACTGTTTGCACCCACAAGAATATGGAACTCGCCTCGATCACTGCGGTGGCTTAAGTCGGAATGGTGATAACGAAGCTGTTCTTCATTTAACGTAAACGTCGCTGTACCACTCTCGCCTGGCGCCAGTGCAAGCTTCACATATCCTTTCAGCTCACGCATAGGACGAACGACTTCACCTGTTACATCACGAACGTACAACTGAACGGTCTCCACGCCTGCGCGCTCACCCGTGTTTGTTACACGTACTTGAATGCTCAGGGACTCTTCGGCAGTCATCTCATTACTTGACACTTCAAGATCACCATAAGAGAACGAAGTGTATGAAAGACCATAACCGAACGGAAGCAAAGGTTCATTCGGGCTGTCAATGTATTTGGATACGTAACGTTCTTCCGTCTTCTCCGGGTTCAGTGGACGACCTGTATTGAAATGGTTGTAATAGACCGGAATCTGACCTACGGACTGCGGGAAGGACATCGTCAGACGTGCGGATGGATTCACTACACCTGTCAGAACATCTGCGATCGCTGCTCCGCCTTCACTACCTGGGAACCAGGCTTCAAGAACGGCATCCGATTCATCGATTACACCATGCAGATCCAATGGACGGCCGTTGAAAATAACGGTGGCAATCGGTTTTCCCGCTGCTTTGAGCTGTTTAACCAATTCCAATTGGGCTGCTGGCAGACGAATATCCGTGCGTGAGCCACCTTCTCCACTCATCTCGGAGTCTTCACCAAGAGCAAGGACAATCAGATCTGCTTTGCTTGCCACTTCCAGGGCTTCGGCAATCTGCTCAGCTGTAATCGTATGAACATTACTGCCTTGAGCAAATTGAACTTTCCCACCTGTCAGGCGCTCTTGCAGAGCTGTTCCCAGCTTAACTGCATCTTCCTTAACCCCTTCACAGGACCACCAGCCCAGAATGTCTGGACTCTGTGCAAAAGGACCAATGAGGGCTACATTAGCTTCCGGTTGAAGTGGAAGAACATTGCCATCATTCTTCAAGAGGACAGCTGATTTTGTTGCCAGTTCATACGATACCTGACGGTGCTCTTTGGAGAAAACAATTTCGCGCTCACGTTCCGGATCGGCTGCACGCAACGGATTGTCGAACAATCCCAGCTTTTCTTTCAGTTGCAAAATTCGCAGAACGGCTTCATCAATGAGCTCTTCTTCCACTTCACCGCTCTCAATCAGCTCAGGCAAATGATGAACATAACAAGGTGTCATCATCTCCATATCTACCCCTGCACGAATGGCACGATATGCCGCTTCACGATCATCTTCTGCAGCACCATGTGCAATCATCTCGCGAATGGAAGCCCAATCCGAGATTAATACACCATTAAAGCCCCACTCGTCACGCAAAATGCCGCGCATTAACTTCTCATTGCCACTTGCCGGAATACCGTCAACCGTATTGAACGAAGTCATGACCATCTCCACGCCCGCATCCAATGCTGCTTTGTACGCTGGCAAATAGTACTCACGCAAATTACGCTCAGACATGTCCACCGTATTGTAATCCCGACCACCCTCAGCCGCCCCATACGCCGCAAAGTGTTTAACACAGGCTGCAAGACGATCTGGCTCATCCTTCAAGTTATCGCCCTGATATCCACGTACAAACGCAGCCGCAAACAAACTGTTCAAATAAGGGTCTTCTCCTGTCGTTTCCATCACACGGCCCCAGCGCGGGTCACGAACCAGATCCACCATGGGTGCAAAGGTAACATGCAAACCGGATACAGCTGATTCACGTGCTGCAATTTCAGCACTTTTCTCAGCCAGTTCTGTGTCCCATGAACAACCGATCGCCAGTGGAATCGGGAAAATGGTTTTGAATCCATGAACTACGTCAGCCATGAACAAAAGCGGAATGCCCAAACGGCTTTTTTTCATATAAGCTTGCTGTACATCAATGATGGCCTGCGCACCGGACAACCCCAGAATGGACCCACTGGCATCCACGGACTGCTCCGTAATTCCCATCTCTTCCATCGGCCCTGTGATCTGACCTTCGACATTTGTTCCTTCATAAAAGTTGGCAGTCAACTGAAGAAGCTGAGCTGTTTTTTCCTCCAACGTCATCTGTTTTACCAGATCTAGCAACTGCTCGTTATTCATTTGATCGTATCCTCCACTATAAGTTGTTGAAATAAAGAACCCGGCTGCGTTCGGGGAGAGACCGCGCACCGGGTTCAAAATGAATTACTGAATGATTACTAGAATTTATCGTTTAGCTCATCCAGATAAGGTTGAACCAGGGACATTTTACTGTTTACCCATTCTTTCCAGTTCGCCTCTAGATCTCCGTTTTTGAGGATCAAATTGGCATATTCGTTCTGGTAGTCGAATGAAGCCTGACTCTTAGCTTTGGAATCGTACAGATTGACATCCCAATCGTATGGTGCAAGCGATTTGCCTTCTGTACCAAGTTTTGCTTTTTCTTCGAACAATTTAACGGCTCTATCACGGTAATCTTTTTTGATTGCAGGGTTTACAACACTGAAGTCGTCACCGAGCAGGTACAGACCTTCGAAACGTGCTGGGTATTTATCTTCCAATACCGTTCCTTCTGGCAACAAGCTAACAAGTTCGTTGTTTTCATCATATTTCCAATCTTTTCCTTCAAAGCCCATGTTGATGAGCAACTGTCCTTCTTTTGTTGCGGAGTAATCGATCAGATCCATGATCCGTTCGAATTTCTCATCACTAATGTCCGGATTGAAGATCAATGCCGACCAGAAGTTGGCTTGCTCCATGTTACGGTATTTACCGTCATCGCCTACTACGATTGCTGTGTGTACCAGTTCATCACTATCTACACCCAGATTTTTTTTCATATCGGAATCCAGACCTTGTCTGTACGAAGCCAGTCCGCCCAGACTTGTTACAGCAGCTGTACCTGTTACTTTGAAGTTGTTTTGACCTTCATTGTTTTTCCATGTGTAGAACTCAGGATTGAGCAGTCCATCTTTATAGGCTTTTTGCATCAATTTAAGTCCTGTCAGCGTTTCAGGATCTGCTGGTCCCCAGTGGAATTGGCCATCTTCACCTTTGTAGAACGGAGAGTCAGTCATGGCATGCACACTGTTAGGCATAATCATGTTTGTCATGGCATCTGCCGCATTATAGGACAGAGGTACAAGTTTGTTACCCACTTTGCCTGGATCTTTTTCTTTCACTAGCGCAGCATATTCGTTCAATTCGGTTGTTGTATAAGCATCTTTCAGTTCAAAACCAACCGCTTCAGCCCAGTCTTTACGAAGCGCAATGACACCAATTTGGTTCGTCAGTGGGTCAGCCGGTTTGTTCTCGAAATAGATTGGTCTAGGCAGGACATATGTTCCACCCGTCAATTCTTCCAATTTGTCTCCAAGACCCGTCAAATTGTAAGCTGCTGCCACGTTAGGCCAGCGTTCTTTCCAGTCATCCGGGAATTTGTAGAACAAACCTTGTTCAATACTGTTAATGGCATCGCCATGTACGTAGTTCCATACCGCTACATCCGGCAAGTCGCCAGAGTTGATCCACAGACGAAGCTTCTCGCCCCATGAATCCCAATCGATATAGTTGTAGTCCCAAGTTACATTGAATTTGTCTGTCCAGAACTTGTGGAAGTCATTATCCAGGTTCCCGTTTTTAATTTCTGTCAGGTTAGCTACAGAGATGGTCAGGTTATCTTTGTAATTTCCCTCTGCATCTTTTTCGTTACCACCTGAAGCTCCTTGGCTGGAACAAGCGGTCACCATCAGCATAACTACACTAAGCGTGATGGCAAAGAGAGCTCTTACTGACAACTTTTTGTTCGTTTTCATGTTTTACCCCCATGTTTTTAGTAGAATTTTATTGCAAAATCCTATACGTATAATCAGGTCTTGATTGCCCCTGTTAATACCCCTTTGGCAAAGTGTTTTTGCAGCATTGGGAAGAAACACATAATTGGTACCATGGTGACAAATACGGCCGCCATCTTCATGCCCATAGAGAAGTTGCTTGCCTGGGCAGCATCCACACTGGATGCATTGGATGCATTCGTCGTAGATGTCACGATAATATTTCGGAGTACATTCTGGAGCGGTAACTGATCCGCTTTTCGAAGGAATATCATCGCATCATACCAACTGTTCCAGTAAGCTACACCGTAGAATAACGTGATTGTAGCCATAATTGGTGTAGCCAGCGGAAGAACAACAGAGAACAAAATTCTCCACTCTCCGGCTCCATCCAGTCTCGCTGATTCCATGAGTGATTCAGGCAAGGTGTAGAAGTAGTTCATCATCAGAATCATGTTAAACGCACTGAAGCTTCCCGCCAGGATAACGGACCACAGCGTACCTGTAAGATGAAGTGATTTCATGATCAGGTACAGCGGTACGATACCACCATTAAAGATCATGGTGAACAGTACCAGGAAAAATATAAATTTCTTAAACGGAAATTTGTTGCGACTAAGGCCATATGCCATGCTTGTTGTCAGGAACAAGCTGAGTGGCAAGCCGATGACTAGCAAAATAATTGTATTTTTGTACCCCGACAGAATCGTTCCGTCAGCGAACAATGCCTTATAGGAATCCAATGTCCATTCTTTAGGGAACATCAAAAATGGATTGTCAGCATATTCTTTTTGTGTTGCAAACGAGATCATGATGACATTCCAGAACGGAATCAGGATCATCAGGGCAAGCACTAGTAATACGGCAAAGATAATGTAATCGAGAAGTGTCATTTTTTCTGTACCAATTCTCGGTTTTTTGTTAGCTTTCTTGCTCATCTCATTTTTCCTCCTCTCTTATCGGAACAAACCGTCTCCGCCAAGCCACTTGGCAAATCTGTCAGCAAGAAGCAGCAAGGCCATATTCACCAGGGAACGGAACAAGCTGACCGCTGTCGAGAATGAGAAATCGGTTGATGACTGGAACGTAATCCGATAGATATATACATCGAGTACTTCCGATACATTTTTGGTAGCGGCATTTGCCAAGTTGAAGATCTGGTCAAACCCGGAAGACATCAATCCACCAACCGACAGAATAAACATGATTGTGATGGTTGGAAGGATGTTCGGTAAAGTAATTTTGAACATCTGTTGCATACGGGAAGCCCCGTCAATCTGTGCTGATTCATACTGATCCTGATCAATACCGGAAATGGCAGCCAGGAATATAATCGCGCCCCATCCACTTGATTTCCAAATATCAGTCAACAGCAACATTGGTACAAAGTTGGATTCGGATCCCAGGAAGTTAATCGTTGGCAATCCGAGTAATCCGAGCGCGCTGTTTACCAGTCCGTCATATGCCAGCACATTGATGACCACCCCGGATACGATGATCCAGGACAGGAAGTGCGGGAACGTAAGAACGGTTTGGAACAATTTTTTCCCTCTGCGCATCCGCAATTCATTCAGCAACAACGCCAGAATGATCGGGAATGGGAACTGAATAATCAGTTTCAGAATATTGATGTACAGCGTACGCCATACTGCGTCGATAAAGGTTGGATCACGGAAAACATATTTGAAGTTCTCGAATCCGCTCCATGGACTTCCCCAGATGCCCAGGTTGGCCTTGTAATCTTTGAATGCCAGAGACAGGCCACCCATCGGCATGTAGGCAAACAGGATTAGCCAGACAAGCCCCGGAATAAGCAGGGTATATGTCATTCGGTGCTTCCAGATTTCAGTCCAGAGCGAATTGCCCTTCACGTTTCCCTTCAGCTTTTTGCTAGGTCCTTCGGCTGCAGGTTTCACATTGCATCTCCTCACTCTACTATGGTCTTGTCGTTGTACAGAAAATCAAACATCGTTCTCAGGTGGTGCTCCCAAAATCTCCATTCATGAGCCCCTGGCGTCTCCACATACCGAAAATCAAAGGCAGTCCCCTGCATGTATTTCGCATAGTCGCGATTCATCTCTACGAAGGGGTCACTATCGCCACAGCAACTGAGGATATCCGGTAAAGGAACACCCTGTTCCAGCAGCTTGGCCGACAGTGCGTAAATATCCTGATCGGCTTTTACCTGTAAACGTTCTCCAAAAACCGCTTTCATTTCCTTGATCATGGTCGTTGGCATATGGGGATCATGAAGTCGTGTCTGGATATCCGTTACGCCGGATAGAGACACGACTTTGCGATATCGCTCTGGATAAGTTAGTCCACATTTCAGTGCACCATATCCACCCATGGATAAACCGGCGACGTACGTTTTCTCCGGATCAGGATTCAGATTGAGTAGACGCTTGCATACTTCAGGTAACTCCTGAGTGATGTAGTGGAAGTAATTCAGGCCGTATTCCATATCCGTGTAATAGCTTCGATTCGCTTCCGGCATAATGATGGTACAGCCATATTGGGCTGCATACATCTCAATTGTGGTTAACCGCTGCCAGGTACTCGCATTATCGCCTGCCCCGTGCAACAGATATAGTGTACCGCCTGAAGTCTCTCCGGAGTCACTGGACACAACATGTATGCTGGTATTCATGCATAAGGTTGGCGATCCAGTTTCGATCGTTATATGTGCCATAATGTAACCCCTCTCATCATCGCCTGCTGTCTTACTCATTCGTTTCTCTGGCGTTGGATCGCAGGCTGTTGTAGATTCCCTTGTATTACGATGGGTTATCGAAACGATTTTCTCGAATCGTTTCAAAACATAGCCAACGTTGATTCACATGGACTTCATTACAACACTTTTAATGTGGAAGCGATTTCTTCGAATCGTTTCGAATAAATCATAAGCCCGATGAGTAAATCCTGTCAATAACCTTTTTACAAATTTCGCGTTTTTTTCTCGAAAAAATGCTGTTTCAAGTCTAAATTTGCGTCCAAAGACACTATTATTACGAAAAAATGAAAATTTAGTAAGTGCTATTACAACTTTAATTGACACCAAACCAGGTTTATACTAACATGGGTTCTGATTTTGCATTCGAATTACGGAAACGTTTCACCAACCGATTTTACTCAGGTTTCACCTGATATCAGGGAGGTTAATATGTCTGAGCAACTCAAAGGTTTCATTCATACGATTACTGAGCAACAATTGAACGTTTTTTCCATTCGCATATTACAAAAAGGGCATCTGCTTGCCCATTGGGACCGGGATAAGGATCAGCGCAGGGTACAACATTCCATCAGCAAATCCTTCACCTGTATGGCCGTTGGACTTGCGCTTAAAGAAGGTCTGTTACATCTGGATGCGACACTTGGTGATTATTTCTCTTATGATCATGTACTCATTGCACAGCACAATCTCCCATCTCCACGGGAATTGAAGTTACGTGATCTGCTCCGAATGTCTTCGGGCCATGACTCTCCCCCTCTTTGGGCTGATGAACGAGCTTCATTGACCGAAAAGGACTGGGCGAAATATTATATGTCTCTGCCTCTGGACCGGGTACCTGGAGAACAATTTACATATAGCAGCGGGGATACATTTATGATCTCAGCCATGCTACAGGCTGCTACCGGCCAAACCGTGAAAGATTACCTGACTCCACGATTATTTGATCCACTTGGCATCCATGATGTAGAGTGGGAAACCTCTCCACTGGGGGTAACACTTGGCTGTGCAGGTCTTTGGATAAGCAATGAGGAACTGAGTCGATTTGGACAGTTACTGCTGCAGGAGGGCCTTTGGGAAGACACACAGCTTGTACCTGCGGATTGGATCAGACAGGCTACGTCCCAGCAGATCGAAACGACTGGAGACGGAGATTGGGGAAAAGGTTACGGCTATCAGTTCTGGATGTGTTCTCATGGCGCTTATCGCGCGGATGGAGCCTATGGTCAATTGTGTATCGTAATTCCCTCAAAGGAAGCTGTCATATGTATTAATAGTGAGGAAGAAAATATGCAAGGCATCCTGAATGCCGTCTGGAATGAGATTTTACCCCTTTACACCCAGCGTTAGTCTACGTATTTTATCTTTTTTTCAATTTGCAATTATGCCATCCACTTGAGAATAAAACAAAAAAAACGTCACGGGGTCAATGGACCCCATGACGTTATTTCTTATCCGTGTTGTGGAAGCTGAGTCATTTCATCTAAACATTGTGCGCATATGTAACGCTCTTTGAACTCGTTGACTTCCTCGATGGATCCGCAGAAAATACATTTTGGACGATATCTCTCCAAGATAATATGGTCCCCTTGTACTAAGATTTCTACAGGATCTCCCTCATTCATTTGATACCTTTTACGCAAAGATTTAGGCAATACGATCCTACCTAATTGGTCAACTTTGCGAACTACTCCAGCTGGCTTCATAGCTACGGCACACCTCTCCTATCTTACTCTAAATTTCTAGGTACATTTGTACTATGTTTATAGATTCGCCAAGATTTTGTCGAATCCTGCTGGAAATAAACATTTTTTGTCCTTTTTTTTGAAAAATGTTTTTTTTCCGAATTCTAGCCGTCATTTATAACCAAAATTTATCCTTCTAACCCCGGGAAATTGAGCTGGCGCAACGCTTCATATACAATAATTGCTGCCGAATTGGACAGATTTAATGATCTAACGTCACCAGTCATTGGCATTTTCATGCATGTATCGGGATTCGCAGCAATTAATTCAGGTGGCAGGCCTTTAGTCTCTTTACCAAAAACGAGGAAATCTCCATCCTGAAAATTAAAATCACTGTATCGGTTCTTGGCCTTCGTAGTTGCGTAGAAGAAACGACCTTCCGGATATTTTTCCTGAACCTCAGCAAATGAGTCGTGGTATTCAATATGAACAGCATGCCAGTAGTCCAGCCCTGCACGTTTCAATGTAGCATCATCTGTTCGAAATCCAAGTGGACGTACGAGATGCAGATGGGTCCCGGTTGCCGCACAAGTACGCGAAATATTGCCTGTGTTCGCCGGAATTTCTGGTTCAACCAGAACGATGTGTAAAGCCATATGTGTTCAATCTCCTTTTCATTTCATGTTGACGACAACCCTCTAATCTTAAAGAAAAGCCCTCCACACGTCAATGTGGAAGGCTCTGGTAAGGCACAGGATTAGACACGAAGGTCCATTACACCGTACCTATACTAATTATCCATTTGTCTTCTGGAAGTGGCTCATGAAGTCGGTCAGTGCCTTAACACTCTCATAAGGAGCAGCATTATAAATGGAGGCACGGAGACCACCCACACTGCGATGTCCTTTCAGACCTACAAATCCTTCTTCCTCCGAAGCCTTGATGAACTTTTTCTCCAGTTCTTCAGAAGCAAGACGGAAAGTTACATTCATGAGAGAACGATCTTCTTGTTCAACACAACCACGGTAGAAATCACCGGAAGCATCAATTGTGTTATAGAGCAATTCCGCTTTTTTCGTATTTTTTTGCTCAATACCAGCCAGTCCGCCCTGTTCTTCAATCCATTTCAATACTTCATTAACCATATATACCGAGAAGGATGGCGGCGTATTGTACAGGGAGTTGTTATCAACATGTGTGCTGTAACGAAGCATAGTTGGAATCGTTTTAGGCGATTCACTCACCAGTTCCTCACGAGCAATTACAACCGTAATTCCGGATGGACCCAGGTTCTTCTGTGCACCCGCGTAGATCATGCCGAACTGATTAAGATCAAATGGTTTACAGAAAATATCACTCGACATGTCCGCAATCAGAGGTACTGAACCGGTATCCGGGAACGACTTGAATTGCGTACCTTCGATCGTTTCGTTGGAAGTCAGATGTACATAAGCCGTACGTTCTGGCAAACTCAGATTCGAAACATCCGGCAATTTCATAAACTTCTCTGCTTCTGAAGATGCAGCAACATGTGTCTCGCCGATCAACTTCGCCTCAGACAGAGCCTTTTTGGCCCAGCTGCCAGTCATTACGTAACTAGCTGTCTGTCCTGCTCCGAGCAGGTTCATTGGCAACATCGCGAACTGAGTGCTTGCACCGCCCTGCAGAAAGAGAACCTTGTATCCTTTTGGATTGCCTAGAAGCGACAATAACCGCTCCTGAGCTTCATTATGTACAGACTCGTACACCGCTCCACGGTGGGACATCTCCATAATCGACATGCCTGTATTACGAAAATCTACAAATTCCGCCTGTGCACGCTCCAGTACCTCAAGTGGTAACGCCGCAGGTCCTGCATTAAAGTTATACGCTCTTTTTGTCACAAAATCCCCCGCCCTTTCCATCCGTAACTCTGACATACAAAGTGAATATTATCGCTATGATATCAGTATTCTCTATCTGCTTCAAGGGCAATATGCACTGAAGTGTTGAATTCAGGTCATCAAATTCCTTTATCACCCTGCAAAGTTAAAGCACTACATTGTTTAATTCAAGGAAAAGCCTCCGAGAGCGTGTCCCGGAGGCTTTAAGTTGGAACAAGAACTGTTCCGACCCCGACCGATTAGCAGTCGAAGTAAAGGCTGTACTCGTGCGGATGAATGCGGATCGCTACTGCTTTTGCTTCATCACGTTTGAGGTTGATGTAGTTTTCAATGAATTCTTTTGTGAATACGCCGCCTTCAGTCAAGAACTCGTTATCAGCTGCCAATGCATCAAGTGCTTCTTCGAGGGAAGCTGGCACACTGCGGATGTTTTCTTTATCTGCATCAGACAGGTCATAGATGTTTTTATCGAGAGGACCATATCCAAGCTCAGTTGGGTTGATTTTGCGTTTGATTCCATCCAGACCAGCCATCAACATTGCGGAGAATGCCAAGTATGGGTTAGCTGTGGAGTCTGGTGTACGGAACTCGATACGACAACCTTTTGGTGTCACAGCTGCAACTGGAATACGAACTGCTGCGGAACGGTTACCTTTGGAGTAAACCAAGTTTACTGGTGCTTCGTAACCAGGTACAAGACGTTTGAATGAGTTTGTACTAGGGTTAGTCAAAGCAATCAGTGCCGGAGCATGGTACAAGATACCTCCGATGTAGTGCAGTGCCATTTCACTCAGGTTAGCATATCCCGCTTTGTCATAGAACAATGGGGAATCGCCATCAAAGATGGATTGGTGAACGTGCATTCCGCTACCATTATCACCGAACAATGGTTTTGGCATGAATGTTGCTACTTTACCATATTGACGTGCAGTGTTGTGCACGATGTATTTGTATGCAAGCAGGTTATCTGCTGTTTTCTTCAGTGTATCAAAACGGAAGTTGATTTCGGCTTGACCCGCTGTCGCCACTTCATGGTGATGACGCTCGATCGACAGGCCTGCTTCTTCCAAAAGACGACACATTTCGCTACGAATATCTTGTTGTGTATCCACTGGCGCTACTGGAACATATCCACCTTTAGTGCGAACTTTGAAGCCCAGGTTACCGCCTTCTTCTTTGCGGTTGGTGTTCCATGAAGCTTCTTCGGAATCTACATAGTAGGAAGAGCTGTTCGTGCCGCTCTCATAACGTACATCGTCGAAGATGAAGAACTCGGATTCAGGTGCGAAGAATGCCGCTGTACCTACACCGCTCTCTTGCAAATAAGCTTCTGCTTTAACAGCGATGCTGCGTGGGTCACGCTCATAACGCTCGCCATCCGGAGTGAAGATGTCACACATAACATTCAATGTAGGGTGTGCAGTGAACGGATCGACATAAGTCGCTTCAGGGTCTGGCATCATAACCATATCGGACTCTTCAATTCCGCGGAAACCTTGGATAGAAGAACCGTCAAAAGCTACTCCATTTACGAACGTGTCTGCATCAACAGCCGAAGCTGGCAACGAGATGTGATGTGCACGACCAGCTAAATCTACAAAACGAAAATCTACCCACTCGATGTTGTTCTCTTGAATTGATTTCAATACGTTTTCAACCGACATGTATTCGTCCTCCCAAATATTCCGAACATTAAACAACCCCACTAAGAAAATGTCTAAATTCGAATTTTTTTCTGTCGTCATTATAAATTTTAAAACCTGACATCGTCAATACTTATGTAAGGTATTTTTTGCGAGTATGTTAGCTATACTCACATTTTATAAATAACCTAAATTCATATAACAACTATAATTATAAACATTTAACTGGTTTAATGCGGTAAAGCGACCCCTTTTTTATCCTAAATCATGGGAAAAACTTCACATCATAAATGTTTCTTATCACCATTGATTAATAAATACGTTCAAAACTGCAAAATATGCAAAAAACCGAGCATCTATCTGATTCCGTTGCAATGAACGAGACCAGAGGAGATGCCCGGATGATGATCCAGACCTTGCCTATGAAATTCTTATTATACGCCTACACGTGCCGGGAAAAATTCTGCCGGTTGTTTGGCTGTGCTGAATGATTTACCCACGATTGGTGCCAATTTCTCCAGATCCTGCAACAGTTTGGCGAATTGGTCAGGGAACAAGGATTGCACACCATCTCCTGTCATGGAGTTATCCGGATCGGTATGCATTTCAATGATCAGGCCATTGGCACCCGCAGCAACGGAAGCTTTTGTCATCGGTTCTACCAGTTCACGGCGTCCAGTACCATGGCTCGGATCGGAAATAACCGGCAAATGGCTCAGAGACTGCAGAACAGGGATCGCTGACAGATCCAGCGTATTCCGTGTGTAGGATTCAAACGTACGAATACCACGCTCACACAGCATAACATTTGGGTTACCACCCGCAAGAATGTATTCAGCCGCATTCAACAATTCATCGTATGTCGCACTGAAACCACGTTTCAACAATACCGGTTTGCCACACTCACCCAATTTGCGGAGCAGGTCAAAGTTCTGCATGTTACGTGTACCTACTTGCAGAATATCGGCGTACTCGGCGCAAATATCCACATATTCGGGTGTCATGACTTCTGTAATGGTCAGCAGATCATGTTTCTTTCCTGCTTCCGCCATCATGATCAATCCCTCTACGCCCGTTCCTTGGAAGCTGTAAGGACCCGTACGAGGCTTAAATGCTCCCCCACGTAACACTTGCCCACCAGCAGCTTTCACAAGCCCGGCAATCTCATCAATCTGTGCAGCGGATTCAACCGCACATGGTCCACCCATGACAACAAGTTCTTTTCCGCCGATATCTACACCCTTGATGGAGATTACCGTATCTTCCGGATGGAAGTCACGGCTTGCCAATTTGTAGGACTTCGAGATTTTAACGACATTCTCGACACCTTTCATTTGGCGAAGATGCTCTTGCATTTTAGGTTCAACTTTACCAATCAAACCAATGATGGTACGATCCTCTCCGCGAGAGATATGCACCTGAAGCCCTTCTTTTTCAATAACTGCAACGATATCCTGAATCTGTTCCTCCGGTGTAGCCTTGCCTGCAATAACGATCATATTAATTCCCATCCTTCCTTGTATGAGAGCACCATAATTTCTTAGCGTGCGTCTGATTAAATATAAAAACTCTGTCGCGCTTAAACGCTTGTTCGCTTTTAAGCTTTTATCCGTTAAAGTGAATATACCATAGTTATCTTATTGCGTCAAGGTACACATTCCTTATCCATATACAAAAAGAACCCTGCTCCACAAGCTCCGACATTCGGATCTCATAACAGGATTCTTCTCATTCACATCTCGTTTTGAATTCACATACACTTAGACTTACTTTTACATTTCCTAAGGTGTACGTGTTTTTTCTCTAACTGGAGGCAACAGTTTGCTCATGTTCACGGTACGTTTGATCTCCCACGTCTCCGGCTTGTCATGTTCATACTGCTCCAGGTAAAGGATGACTTCCTTCGTGATCGGTGTTGGTGTTGATGCACCCGAAGTAACCGCCACCTTATTTACACCTTTCAGCCATTCTTGCTGAATCTCGGAAACATCAGATACACGATAGGCCGTAACACCCGCAATCTCCTCCGACACTTGTGCTAGACGGTTAGAGTTATTGCTGCGAGGATCACCCACCACGATAACCAGGTCCGATTGACCTGCCTGTTCCGCAACAGCTTCCTGACGAACCTGAGTTGCGAGGCAAATCTCATTATGAATCTCTGCGCCCGGAAACTTCTCCAGCAGACGGCTCATAATGTGTTTGATATCCCACTGGCTCATCGTTGTCTGATTCGTAATAAGGATTTTGCCTGGAGACACGTTCAGTTCTTCGATCTCTTCTTCCTTCTCGATCAGATGAACGAGATCTGGTGCAACACCTACGGCACCTTCTGGTTCAGGGTGATTCTTTTTGCCGATATAGATGATCTGATAACCTTCTGCCGTCTTCTCCCGAATGAGATCATGGGTCTTGGTGACATCAGGGCATGTTGCATCCACTGTTGTCAATCCTTTATCCCTTGCCAGCTTACGCACTTCAGGAGATACACCATGAGCTGTGAAAATAATCGTGCCACTCTCCACCTGGCTCAAAATATCCATCCGGTTCGGACCGTCCAATGTAATAATACCTTCATCTTCAAAGGAATCCGTCACATGTTGGTTATGCACAATCATACCCAATATATAAATAGGTCGTGGTAAATCCAGATTGCGTGCCGCTTGACGCGCGAGCACCATCGCATCCACAACGCCGTAACAATATCCCCGCGGCGAAATTCGTAGTACTTCCACTTGGTTGCCACCCGCTTTCTTTCTCGGCAACGTTGCCGATGTAATTGCAGTCCTGTCTATTATACCTTTATTCGATAGGCGGAGCAAAGACAACCGGCAACCAGATAATAAAGGTGGTTCCTTCTCCACGTCTGGTCACAACCTCAACCGATCCATGGTGTTCCTCAATAATCCACTTCGCAATCGAAAGTCCCAGACCTATGCCCGGTGTAGCCCCACGGGATTCATCTGCCCGATAGAAGCGATCAAAGATGAACGGCACTTCGTCCCGATCCATCCCAATACCGGTGTCGCTGATGCGTAGTCCCACCTGACCTTTGTATAATACGGCATCCAGCGTCACAGAGCCTTCAGGTGTGTATTTAAACGCATTTTCGATGAAAATAAACAACATCTGTTGGAGATAGTCCTTACTACCGTTTACATAAATGCCGTTAAGGATGGAAAAATCTCCTGGAAGCCAGTCTGCCTGACGATCCAGAAATTGTGCTCTGCGTGCCACTTCCTGTACGAGTATCTGCAGCGGAATCGGATTCAGTTCAATTTTCTGACCCGTATCCGCTCTCGCCAGCGATAACATGTCGCTGATCAGCCTGCTCATACGTTTTCCCTCGTCCGCCATGTCTTCAATGGCTTCCAGCGACATTTGTTTGACGGTCTCCTCATCCAGATTCGGTCGGTCGGTTCCCTCCTGATCCCATAACTTCTTCAGGAAGTCCACGTTCCCGCGAATGGTGGTCAGCGGCGTACGCAGTTCATGCGATGCATCGGATACAAAGCGGCGCTGGGCAGCATTCGTCTCCTCCAAACCACGGAATGACAATTCTGTACGTTCAAGCATATTATTCACCGTTTCAATCAGACGCCCGATCTCATCCTTCGGCCCAGCATATTGAATACGTACACTTAAGTCATCTCCAGATTGAATCTGATTGGCGGCATCAATGACAGTCACGAGCGGACGCATCGACTTGCGAGCCAAGACGAGACCTGAGGTAATAGCCAATGCCATCGCTACCAGCCAGCCAAAAACCAAAATATTAAGCAACGCTTCCAGCAAGCGCTCCTGTGAACTTACATTCGCACCAACCTGAAGAATCCCACGTACTTCATTGGTTCCCTGAAGAGAAAGGGGAAGCTGATTCACCAGAAAGGGTGTACCATCCACATAGATCTTGGATATGCCTCGCTTTTCAAGAATTTCATTGGCTTTTAATACCGGAAACTGAATCTCCAGTTTTTTCATATTGCCAGAAATTATGCCTGAGCGACTCTGATAATCCCAGAGTTGAATGTAAATTTGTGCCTCCTGAAGCTGACTCTCTGTAAAGGGGTCCAGATCCAACGACTGTGAAAGAGGATTAACACCAATCTGTTCCGTAATCCGGGTACTCTTCACCTTCAATTGCTGTTCGACTTCCTGATAGGAGTTAAAATACACAAAGGCATAGATTACAACGCCCCAAAAGATAAGAACAGCCGCCAAAATGCCAGAATACCATGCGGTTAGTCTTAACCGGATGGACATATCAAGAGTCACCTCTCAGAATATAGCCGGCTCCCCGGATGGTCTGGATTAGACGCTTGCCACCGTATTCTTCGGTCTTCTGTCTGAGCATGGCAATGTACACTTCAAGCACGTTAGACTCACCGCTGTAATCATAACCCCAGATTTTATCCATAATCAGATCACGGGACAGTACCCGTCTTGGATTTTGCATGAACAGATTCAACAGTTCGAATTCTTTGGCAGTCAGCTCCAGCCGCTGCCCATCTCGCAATACTTCACGTGAGTCATTGTCCAAAATGATATCTTCATACATTAAGCGGTTGTCCGGCGTACCCCCACTATCTGACTTGCGGCGCAGCAATGCACGGACACGTGCCAACAATTCTTCCAGCGCAAAAGGTTTTACAAGGTAGTCATCGGCTCCTGTGTCCAGTCCGGTCACCCGGCTCTGTACTTCATCCTTGGCCGTCAGCATCAGCACAGGCACTTTACTGCCTGCTTCTCTCAATCTGCGACATACCTCAAATCCGTCAATCTGCGGCATCATCACATCCAGCACAACGATGTCCGGCTCCTTGTCCATCAGTTTGCTGAGGCCTTCAGCTCCATTGGAAGCCGTCTGTACCTCATATCCTTCAAAAGCCAGCCCCCGGCGGAGCATGGATACAATTTTTTCGTCATCATCCACAATCAAAATAGTTGAGCGCATGGTGGTCTTTCTCCTTTATCCTAACGTTTTATCCCATTGTAACAGGCAGAAGCACAATCTGCATCTTCAAGTAGGCGTCTCCAATCCGTCCTGGTCCATTGTAACCTTGCTCCATCAGGGCAAAAAAAACGGAAGGGCCTTCAAACCCTTCCGTTCTGTCAATCCTTACCTGATATTTATGGTTGCTGCTGTTGTGTATCTGTTGTTTGTGAAGTATCAAAATCATTTTTGTTGCCGATTTTGATTTTCAGATCCATCTTCTTACCGTCACGTACCACGTTTAATGTCACTTCACTGCCGATTTCCTGTTTCTTGATAAAATCAATCAGATCTTGACTTGTCGCGTACGGCGTACCGTTGGCACCTGTGATGATGTCATATGCACGAAGATCTGCTTGGTAAGCCGGTGATTGGAAGATCGTGCTGGCTACGACAGAACCTTCGGTAACGTCTGTTCCCATTTGTTTAGCAACTTCAGGCGTGAGAGCCATCAGAGACGCACCGATAAAGGGTACTGGCTCTTTGGGAACTTCTTTGTTTTCTTTAAGATATTTAACAGCTTCAGAAATGACGCTCGACGGGATTGCAAAACCAATACCCTGTGCATCTGCGCTTACTGCAACGTTCATTCCGATAACTTCCCCATTCAGGTTAAGCAACGGACCACCGGAGTTACCCGGATTAATCGAAGCATCTGTTTGCAGCAGATGACTGTACTCACGTGTTTTTCCTGTTTCTTCATCTGGAATGCTGATCGTACGTTCTTTGGCACTCAATACACCTGCTGTAACCGTGTGTTCGAATCCTTCCGGGTTACCAATAGCTACAAGCCATTCACCGACTTGAGTACTGTTGGAATCACCCAGTGGAGCTACAGGGAACGCATCGTCACCACTGTTTTTCTCAATTTTCAATACAGCCAAATCCAGATCAAAGCTGCTTCCCAGCAATTTAGCTTCATAAGGTTTGCTGTTGTTCTCCAGGGTTACCTGGATTACGTCTGCACCCTGAACCACGTGTTGGTTCGTCAGGATATATCCTTCTTTGTCAAAAATGAATCCGGAACCAATGCCCATAGGCACAAGCTGATTACTACTTTGTGGTTGCTGGCTTTGGCCTTGATTGCCTTCTGTTCCGCCGCCATTACCGAAGAAGTATTGGTACAGCGGATCACTTGTATTTGATCCACCCTGACCCAATCCTGTACGTGAGGACTGCTTCGCGAGTGTTTCAATTTTGACGACAGCCGGACTTGTACTTGTTACTACGGAAGACACATCTTCTTTGCCTGTTGGCAGTAACGACGCTGTGACATTGTTGCCTCCGCCTGTGTTTGTGGACGCTTCCTGTCCTGAACTTTGATTGTCCGTGTTCGTAAGTGCCGTCTCCGGTGTAAACATGTTTGTTCTGTCAGCTGTGTACATGAGAACGGTGATGACCAGCATACCGGCAATAAAGGAAAATAGAAGTGATCTTACGGAAGAACGTGGCTTGCGGTTATTATAGTTCCAGTTGCCTTTGCCGCCATTCCCTTGATCTCCACCGTTACCTGAGCCGTTTCCGCCGCCTGCTGATGATCTTTTCGCTTGTTCGGATGATTCACTATTATAGTAAGTAGGTACGGGTCTCACCGGATCAGGTTTTGTAATCTCTACATTTCCTTCTTCACGCTGATTATTGCTTCCCATGTGATTTGCTGTATCTTCCTGATTCACGGACTGAAAAGGTCCATAAGAATAATAATAGGAGGATTCGTCCGTTCCGGAAGAATTGCGGTTCTCCGTTTGTTTGGTTTCGTTTTCCTCGTCTTGACGGTTCGATCTATAGTTGCGTTCGTCCATGCCTCTCTACCTCCCAATCTCTTATTCCCAAGAGATATTCTTTAACTGTCCTTATTTTGTACTTTAAACCTTAACCGTACCTTAAAAACAATTAAAAAGGAGATAAAAGCACGTAAGAATAGACTCTTTTCCCCGTCATGACAGCATTTTACCCTTTCGTTTTCACCCATCCCTGACGATGCGCATAGATTGCCAATTGTGTACGATCATCCATCTCACATTTCATCAGCAGGTTACTCACATGTGTTTTGACGGTTTTGATACTGATATGTAATTCTTCTCCAATGTCTTTGTTGGTCTTCCCCTCTGCAATAAGCAGCAGCACTTCCTTCTCCCGTTCAGTCAGACCCGATTCACTCTCTCTCGCTGTACGTTGTCTGATTCCCCGGGTTAACGCCTGCGACACATCACCTGTCATAACAGGCATGCCTCTATAGGCCCCTTGCAGAGCATAGATCAGTTCTTCAGCAGAGACTGTCTTCAGTACATAACTTACCGCACCCGCTTCAATCGCTTGCACAACCAGATCATCCTCCAGGAAACTGGTGAGCATCACAATTTTCATCCCTGGAAATTCAGTCATAATGGCTTTTGTTGCTTCAGCGCCATTCATTACCGGCATCATCAGATCCATTAGAATCAGGTCCGGCATTTCACTATCATTTAACTTACGTAACTGATCAAGCGCATCCTGCCCGTGGCCCGCTTCTCCCATCACATGAAAAGTAGGTTCCAGCATTAGATATGTTTTCAACCCCATGCGCACCATATCATGGTCATCCACAATCATCACGTTTACTTTACCACTCATTCCGTCTCCCCCTCTGGTTCACTCAGGAACGTTCGGGAATTTCGGGATCAATACCCGCACCGTCGTTCCCGCTCCCGGTTTCGATATAATCTGAACTTGCCCCCCAAGCTTCTCCGCCCGTTCACGCATGGTAGATAACCCGTATGAACCCGGACGCTCCGCTTGCTGCAAAAATCCCTGACCATCATCGCTGATGCTCATGCTGATCTGATGTTCACTCTCCCGTATGGACAGACTAACCACTCCCGCCTCTGCATGCTTCACAACATTGGCAACTGCCTCCTGAATAACAAGAAACAGCTGGTGCTCAATGGCATCCGAGATTCCGCCATCCAGTTCCAGCTCTTTCACACCTTTAAGACCATTCTGCCTGCAATAATCAGGAAACCAACTATCCAGTGCTGCGGTGAGGTCACGCCCTTCCAGCTCCACCGGTCGAAGTTGGGCAATCAGTCCTCGCATCTGACGCTGTGCAATATGTGACATCTGGATCAACTGGTCCAGTACTTTACCGCCATGTTCAGGATTCATCTCCAGCAGACGAGGTAAGGACGAAGCCGACATATGCATGGCAAACAGCTGCTGGCTAACCGTGTCATGGAGGTCCCTTGCCATTCGTTTGCGCTCTTCAAGCACAGCCCGCTCCGAGGCTTGCTCCTTCTCAATGACTTCCTGCTCACCGAGGCGCTGAAGCAGTCTCATCTTTTTCTCAATTGAATCCATCATGACATTGAACTCCTGATAGACACGACCAAATGAAGCGTCATCCGCTTCAGGCATGCGCACCGCCAGATTACCCTTGGATACTTTTAACATGTTGAGATCTAGCAGGTCGATCTTACGCTGAAGTCGTAATGCAGCGATATATCCGGTAATAACGGTGGCCAGCACAACAACGGCTACATAGGTCCATGCCCGCTGACGACCAGCCCCCATCAATACCTCTCCATACAATAGATAGAAGCCGCCCAGCGTAATCAGACCAGTTAGCGCAAAATACATCATCAGTTCCCATTTATTGGCCTTGAGAATTGTTCGAATCATGCGTTAACCCACCTTATTCACTTTGACGTCTCCGATAAACACACTTACAATAATGCGTACCTTTTTGCTTGCTTCACGATAATGAGCCGTTTCAGCTTGAGCACTACTCAGGAATCCGCCGCGTTTCTGGTTCAACAGTGACATATCTCCAATGAAGGAATTTGTCGTCACCGTCACACCCAGATCCATATCTTCTGGAACAAATACTTTCACATCCCCAATAAATGAAGAAATGACAATCTTCGTCTCCCCATAAGGAATCTGTGCCTTGGTCAAATCAATTACAGTATCTCCAATAAAAGCCGAGATGTTCATTGGTTTCAACGAGAACACTTCCTGCCCCATGTACAGATCCCCGATGAACGCCGATTTGTTAATGGTATTGCCACTGCCATAATCCCCATAACCATTTCCGTAGCCATCATCATAATGTTCTCCATATCCGGTATCGTTAGAGTTATACGATTGATGTTTCTTCTTATATTGATGCCCTTGTGATGATGAATCCGTTGATCCTGTGAAATGAGGGCCATGTGCATCGTTCTTCTGTTCCTGTTTTGGTTTGCCAAATGTTTTCTCGAACTGTTCGTCAAACGACGACGGCATCTCCAGATCCTCAGGGGACAACGGTTTATAAGGTTGCTCAGGTGCTGGAGGTGGCTGCATCTTGTCATGATGTTTCCGATCACGACGTCGTGGCCCAATCAGTACAAACAATCCTCCGCCAATCAGCATAACCGGGATCAGATAACGAATGAACTCCCCCATGGAGTAATCAATCCATCCCAGGTTACGGGCAAGAAAGTAACCACCAATCGCCAGTACAATTACCGGTCCAATAAAGGCGTAACCCCCGTTGCGACGAATCTCGGAGATTCCTTTGACCCCCCACCAGATTAGAAATAACGGCCAATATGTTCTGAAAATATATCCTACATCAATGTCATATCCCAATTGTCTGAACAAGATCATCGCACCAATAGCAATAAGAGGTATGCCAACCCACCAGCGGTCACGCGTCGATCGTTTCATCGCTCATGTCTCCTTTGTCTGTATTATGTATCCAGTGTAACTCAGACAAGACAATGAGAACAGCGGCGGCAGGTGGAATTCATCTCGGTCTCGAGACTGAGATCAGAGGTTATTAATGTAAAAAACTTCGCATATGTAAAACACCCCGGAGCTGCTGCTCCAGGGTGCTGAATCATCATTGATTAATGAATCTTCAATTATTTTTTGTATTTTGATGCTTTGCCTTGACCTTGGCTAGTTTGGCCTGTGTTTTCTACACCGAACTCGGCATTGTATTTTTCATCAGGTGTTTGGAAATTATCTTGTACTTTGTTTTGAGCGGATTGCTTCACTTTTGCTGCTGCATTCTCTTCTCCAAACTCTGCATTGTACTTCTCGTTTGGCGTTTGGTACCCTTGTGATTTTTTAGCCACAACGAATCACCTCTCTCTTCATATTTACGATGCATTGCTGCACCGCGGGGTTCGTCCCCAGTCAATATTATGTGGAGAGAGCACTTCTGTTATTCATGTTCACATGTGAAATTAAATGGCCTTGTCCAACCAGGAATCCGGTACGGATTTGTACACGTCGATTGCATCGGCTAACTCGCTGAGCATCTTCTCTGTACACTTTCCAGCGCCTTGCCTGATCACCTGTACCTCCACATCCTTTTTGCCCCACTCTTTGTACACTTGCTTGGTTGTCGGGAAATACAGATCGATTTTATTACCTTTGATCGCTGAACCCGTATCTGCAACAATTCCGTAACCATAGCCCGGAATGTACAGAATGGAACCCATTGGGAATAATTTTGGATCAGCTGCAATCGTGGAAACTGTTTCTTTATCACGACGTACTTTGACACCGGAATACGTAATTCCGTATTGAGGATGTTTTGGTCCTTTTCCTGTAGACTCCACACCTGCCGTATATCCCGTTGCTGTAACCTTTTGTGTACCCAGGATTTGTTCTGAACGCGGAGCAAGCACCGGCATAGACGGATCTGCCACTTGTTTCTCTGGAAGCTCAGGTCTTGGAATGACCATTGGTTGTGGTGACCACAATAAAGCCATATACACCATGGTTGTCAGCTGGGCCTCATCGCTGTATTGATGGCTGACCTGTTCCGGAAATTCTTGATCAGACTTGCTCGAAGTTTCAATCATCAGACCTTCACTGCCGCTGCTCTGACTCTCGACATGCAGTACTGTACTTTCCTCTTCAAATGTATAGGCATTCGCCTGATTCAGGTTAATCATCATCCCGGCGAACATCACACAGCCAACCAATAAACCCCGTATATGTTTCTTTTGAATTGAGAATTGCTTTTTCATTGTATAACCTCCCCCTCACTGCAAAGGTTTTCCAAAAAGCAATTAATCTATACTTTTTACTGCAAACACTACGAAAAAACGCCTGGATAACATAGGTCAATCCCATGTTATCCAGGCGTTATGCAGATGATCAGCGCAGCTTATGCGCTGGTTATCTGATAGATTATTTGTTCATTTATACCAAACGTGTTGCAATTTCTTCTTTCAATTGAGCAATAATTTCATCAACCGGTTTCATGCCCAGATCGCCTTCTCCACGCTTACGCACGGATACTGCTTCTGCATTGCGCTCATTCTCACCAACAACAAACATATAAGGCATTTTCTCAAGCTGCGCCTCACGGATTTTATATCCAAGCTTCTCATTCCGCAGATCAGCTTCAGCAGAGATTCCCGCACGTTTCAGCTTCGCTTCCACTTCACGCGCATAATCGTCGAAGTTTCCGGATACCGGAATCACTTTTGCCTGAACCGGAGACAACCACAATGGGAAAGCTCCTGCAAAGTTCTCCAGCAAGAATGCTGTGAAACGTTCCATTGTACTAATTACACCGCGGTGAATAACGACCGGACGATGTTTCTGTCCGTCATCTCCCACATATTCAAGTTCAAAGCGCTCAGGCAACAGGAAGTCCAGTTGAACTGTAGACAATGTCTCTTCTTTGCCCAGGGCTGTTTTGATCTGCACATCCAGCTTCGGACCGTAGAACGCCGCTTCACCTTCAGCTTCATAGAAAGGAAGGTCAAGTTCTTCCACAACTTCACGCAGCATGCGTTGGGACATCTCCCACATTTCGTCGTTCTGGAAGTATTTCTCGGTATCCTTCGGATCGCGATAGGACAGACGGAAACGATATTCGTTGATACCAAAATCCTTGTACACGGTTTGAATCAACTCGATAACACGAGCGAACTCTTCTTTGATCTGATCCGGGCGAGCAAAAATGTGTGAGTCGTTCAGTGTCATTGCACGTACACGGTGCAGACCTGTTAACGCCCCCGACATTTCATAACGGTGCATCATGCCAAGCTCCGCAATCCGGATTGGCAGATCACGGTAGCTGTGCATGCTGGACTTGTACACCATCATATGGTGAGGACAGTTCATTGGACGGAGAACAAGTTCCTCGTTATCCATTACCATTTTCGGGAACATATCTTCCTGGTAGTGCTCCCAGTGTCCAGATGTTTTGTACAATTCCACGTTACCAAGAACTGGTGTGTATACATGCTGGTATCCCAGGCTTTCTTCCAGATCCACAATATAACGCTCCAGAGTACGGCGCAGCTTTGCACCGTTAGGCAACCAGATTGGCAAGCCTTGACCGACCAGTTGGGAGAATGTGAACATTTCCAGCTCTTTACCCAACTTACGGTGATCCCGTTTGCGAGCTTCTTCGAGGAAGTGCAAATGCTCGTCCAGCTGTGCTTTTTTCACAAAAGCCGTACCATAGATACGTTGAAGCATTTTGTTTTTGCTATCTCCACGCCAGTAAGCACCAGCAACATTCATCAGTTTGAACACTTTGATTTTGCTAGTTGATGGTACGTGAGGTCCACGACACAAGTCGAAGAATTCACCTTGCTCATAAATCGTGATCACGCTGTCCGCTGGCAAATCACGAATCAACTCAAGCTTGTAAGGATCGCCCACTTCTTCAAACGTTTTGATCGCGTCCTCGCGGCTAACTTCCTTACGTACAATTGGCAAGTTCTCGTTTACAATACGTTCCATTTCCTTCTCGATCTTTTGCAGATCTTCAGGGTTGAGCGCATGTTCGAGGTCCATATCATAGTAGAAACCATCTTCGATGACAGGGCCAATACCGAGGCGCACCTCTTGGTTACCATATAAACGTTTCACTGCTTGAGCCATCAAGTGAGCTGTACTATGACGCATCACTTCAAGTCCTTCTGGTGAATCCAGAGTTACGATCTCCACCAATGCTCCTTCGTGAAGTGTTGTGGACAAGTCCACCACGATACCATCCAGCTTGCCGGCTACGGCATTTTTGCGCAATCCGCTGCTAATCGAAGCGGCTACGTCCTCAATGGTGCTGCCATCCGCGTACTCACGTACCGAACCATCCGGTAATTTAATGTTCACTGCCATTTGTCTCATTCCTCCTGTTAATGTAACCTTCACATCCAAATGTTCTTGGACTGATTATCTATTGCTATTCCAGTCATTTTGCAAAGGAACGCAAAAAACACCCGTCCCGGCAAAGGGACGAGTGTTATATACTCGTGGTTCCACCCTAATTCAGCTGATTCATCCTATTCGGAAATGCAGCCCTCATTGGCATGACGATAACGGGCATGACCCGGCAGATCCTTACTCGCGGATAATCCCCAATAAAGGCGATATTCTAACTCCACTTTCAAAATTGCAGCTACAAAGGGGTAAACCATACGTGATATCCGGAGGAAATTTCAGCCTAGGTTCCTCTCTCTGCACTGATCTATCGTGTGGTCATTGTCTTTGTCAACGCTTTTGGTTCAATGGTTCACATGAAAAATTCATGGATCAACAGTTATTATAATTGCCGAGATCACTTGCGTCAAGACCTGTCAACAATCCTGAGCGCAGCACTTCGCATTCCGGGCAATGATGACATATTTGCACTTTGTCTTCAAAGATCTGGCATATGGTCGAGATGATTGGCAGATCCGGGGTACGTGTATGAAGCATGACTTTCTCAGGAGAGATCGAGATGAGTGTACTTACAATCATATCTTCAATATCCATCTCCAGTTCCAGACCCGGCATTTCCACAACAACCTGTTCATCCTTTTGTACGGGTAACAGATTAAGTCCAGCATCCAGCACCTGAAATTCATGCATTCCCTTGTGTACAAGATGGACCAGAGGTACTTTGGCTTCTTGAAAAAACACAAAATATTTTAACAGCCCCATAAACTCTTCATACTGCCGATCCATCCAGAACTCATCCAGCGCATACTCCACTAATTCCTGAAGCTCCTGCTTATATGGCCGTATGCGGAAGTTGGTAATGCCTTCAAGGTGAAAAAAGTGAACATCCTCCAGATCCTGCCGTAGTCCACTGGCTAATGTAGTACGGCGGCGCTCCCGAAGTCCCGGCTGATCCAGATCACCATTTAATAGAAGGGGCATGCAGATTCGATTGACCTTCTCCACCTCATGCTCATCCATGACAGAACATGCCTTGGCAATCATATCCTCTACCATGTTCCGTTCTTGTGTCTCCATAATGAAGTCGGCGAGTCCAAGGGAGAGCAGATCACTGATCCGGGGAAGCCATTGCTGGAAGTCTTCGTGATTCTCATTCCCTCTGCACACCCAGATTGCTCTTCCATCATTATGTTTGAAGGTGAGCCGAAATCCTCTTTTACTTATATGTAAACCTTTGGTTTTTTCCTTGACACAACGATAAAATTGGTCCGCTTCCTCTTGCCCCGATACATCGGTCCATACAGCAAACAGTTCCACAAGAATCACTCCTTTCCTTCCTGTTCAAAGTATATGGCAAGGCCGATGGGGATATACGAAGCGGATTGATGGAAAGCGTGTCATGATTTCTCAGTATATTATGAAGAGGTTTGGAGTTAAGACAAAAATGTGTTATTATTTTAATAACAGTATGTTTCACGGAAAAGGAGGGAAGCCAAAATGAGACAACAACCTAGAATACTCCACTACACTATCATTATCATTTTGTGCGTTTTCCAAGCCTTGTGCTTCCCTATTCCGATGCAGTCCGAATCTGCCGTTGGGGTGTCTGTTGACGCAACTTCCAACAAGGAAGTGCTGTTGCAAATACCCGAATCCCAGCAGAAACCTGTCATTCGCAAATACCCACAAGTTATGTCCAAGCTGATTGCGGTTACGCATAATAAGCCTGTCTTTCTTGTCCTCGCATTGTTATTGATGCTGCGAATCCCTACAACGGGTCTGTCCTTTAAACCGTGGTATTGTCTGTTTAAACGCAGATTATTTCTGCTACCTATTAAGTTTACCAGCATGTATGTATCCCTCACCCCTATAGCGCCAAAATACGTGAACGCTCTTCACTAGCCGTTACACCGTATTTACAGGTTGCTTTTGCATGGAGACACCTCTGTATTTAAGACGGTGCGCTTGTGCATAACTTATAACCCTTTTAGCACACGTTAGATAAACCAATGTTTACGACAGTACCTATTTTTGTTGTACCCACATCGAAAAATTCAAATCATATGGCTGTGTCAGGAATTTCTGGCTCTGTTTACCCGCATCTTTTGATGTTCCTTTGAGCAGCAGATTTATCATTTTCGGGAAATAAGCCTGTCTTCTGTGGCCAGCCCCTAATTATAAGGAGGCAACAATCCATGGATGTACGCGAAACAGACTTGCCGGGAATCGGCAAAAAATTTCAGATTGAAACAAGCAGCGGTGATAAAATTGTCATTATTATTCACGATGACGGTCGCCGGGAAATGTACCACTTCGAGTATGATGATCCCGATCAAAGCATCTCGATGATCACACTTGACGATTACGAAGCACGACAAATTGCTGCTATTGTTGGTGGATTAACTTACAAACCAAAGCAGCTTGAAAATATTGAAGTAACGTTTGACGACCTGATTATTGAGTGGTACAAAATCGAACCTTCCTTTGGGAGTATCGGCAAATCCATCGGTGAATTGGACGTGCGTCAAAACTCTGGGGCAACGGTTATCGCCGTTGTAGAGAAAAATCACAAAAAACATATCAGCCCAGGTCCGGAGGTAGTTATCAGTGCAGAATCCACGGTGGTAGCCGTTGGCGAACGCAATCAGCAGAAACTGTTTAAATCCCTCCTCCTGACTGGAAGGGGGTAAATAGATGGATCATTTGATATTCGAAGTAGGTCTGGCCCTTGTGCTCATTGCGGCAGCCGGCCTTTTATCGGCAAAACTAAGATTTTCGGTCGTTCCGTTTTATATTCTGATCGGGATGGCCGTTGGGCCACATGCCATGAAAATCTGGCATCTGGACTTCCGTTTTATTGAGAGTCAGCCTTTTATTGAATTTATGGGTCGGATCGGTATCCTGTTCCTTCTCTTCTACCTTGGACTTGAATTCTCGGTAGGTCGTTTAATTAAATCGGGTCGCTCTATTGCAGTTGGCGGCTCGATCTACATCGGGATTAACTTTACGCTGGGATTAATATTCGGATTTATGTCCGGTTTCCCCGTTGCAGAAGCACTTATTATCGCAGGTATAACTACCATCTCTTCCAGTGCCATCGTGGCCAAGGTACTCGTCGATTTGAAACGAACGGCCAACCCGGAAACAGAGATGATACTCGGTATTATTATGTTCGAAGATGTATTCCTCGCTGTATATATCTCGATCTTGTCCGGACTTGTGCTTAGTGATTCATCCTCCATCGGAGGCGTCATCATGTCTGCACTTATTGCCCTCGGATTCATGCTTATCGTGATTATCCTTGGACGCAAAGCAACACCACTATTAAACAAATTGCTTAAAATTCGATCGAATGAGCTATTCTCTCTCGTTGTATTTGGAGCCTTGTTCCTGGTAGCCGGTTTCTCTGAAACCATTCATGTTGCCGAAGCGATTGGTGCATTACTGGTTGGACTGGTGCTTGCTGAAACAGAACACGCGAAGCGGATTGAGCACTTGATTCTGCCGTTCCGTGACTTCTTCGGAGCCATCTTCTTCTTCAGCTTTGGATTGTCCATTGATCCGTTGTCCTTGGGGGGCGAAGCCGTATGGTTAGCTCTGATTGCAGTTGTTATTACATTGTTCGGTAACTTCCTGGCAGGTATGATGGCCGGACGCAGTGCAGGACTATCACCCAAAGCATCGGCGAATATTGGATTAACCATTGTGTCACGGGGTGAATTCTCCATCATCTTGGCCAACATGGGTAAAGCAGGAGGACTGCTGCCAATGATTCAACCGTTTGCCGCACTGTATGTCCTAATTCTGGCCATTCTGGGTCCTTTATTAACCAAAGAGTCCAAACATGTATTCCGTTTATTGGATAAAATATTTAAGTTCAAAGATCCTCGGAAAAAGAAAGAAGAACCGAAGGTTCTGCAGAAAGAAGGATAATCCCTATGTCTGTGCAGAACAGACATACTATCGTACTTCGCGGCTCTACGCCGATCTTTCTGTGACTAACCCAGGGGGATGGCTCGAAAGCCGCACTAAGGAGGATGACCTATGAAAGCACCTCTGATATCGGCTAATCCGGTGCCAAACACCGCCAAGACCAGAATCTCGTCTTCCCGCCGCTGGTTAAACCTGTTACTTGTGATTGTCGGTGGAATTCTGGCCTCCGTGGGACTTGAATTGTTCTTACACCCCAATAAGATCATTATTGGAGGCATTACAGGCATTTCCTCCCTGTTCGCCCACTGGACCGAAATGAGAATTGGATTATTCCTATTTTTATTCAATGTTCCGTTTATATTTCTGTCCTACAAGATTGTGCAGAAGAAATTTGTACTGGTTACTGTTCTGGGTCTGGTTGTCTTTTCGATCGGTGCCATTGTGCTTCATCCCATGCCGCCACTTGTAGAGCATCCGCTGGCTGCCGCCATGTTTGGCGGATTATGCCTCGGACTCGGAATTGGGCTCGTCGTGCGGTATGGTGGGACACTGGATACGCTGGAAATCGGTGATCCGTCTTCCCGCCCACCTGAACATGTATTTAGCGGAAAACGGATGCTTATCGAAAAAATAATCATGCTGCTTAATTTGTTGATACTGACAGCTGCTGGTGTTGTCTTTGGTTGGGACCAAGCGATGTATTCCGTAATCGCCTATCTTATTGCTTATGAAATGGTCTACATTGCGTTCAGGGGTTTCTCTTCCAAACGCAAAGTATGCATTTTGACCACACAAAGCTCTCAAGTTGAAAAAGCTGTACGCAAACGGCTGCGCCGTGAACCTGGAACGCTGGAAGCCACTTCTGACTCAACACAACTCGCAATGGCGGAAGGATGGATCAGGCAAATCCCGGGTGCACTTTATTATGAGGTACATGTGCTGGAGATGATCTGGTTGAAGTCCATTGTGCGTCACATTGATCCACATGCGGGTATTGTGACAAATCCGGAAAAATAAAAAAACGCTCTCTTACCCTATGGATGGACAGTATTGTCCAACAAGGTTAGAGAGCGTTTTTTCTGTTTTTATAATTAATTGATATTATAGTTCAACGATGGCTTTGACTACATGTGAATCTGGCAATAGCCATTGGTCTATTGCAGTAGGTAACTCATCAAATTCCACTCGGTGTGTGATATACCCATCCATACTTAATTTCTTTTGACGCAAGGTGGACAGGACCTGTTCAAAATCTTCACGGGTTGCGTTTCGACTGCCCAGGATACTCATTTCCCGCTTGTGAAACTCAGGATCATGAAAGGTAATATCCGCTTTCACCAGTCCTACAAAAATGAGTTGACCACTATGCGCAACATATTGAATGGCCTCATTCATGGAATTCACGTTACCTGTTGCATCGAAGACAGCTGTAGCATAGTCGCCTCCCGTGATTTCAGCCACTTGTTGTACAGTATGTTCATTCGCCTGTACCAGGTCATCCGCTCCAGCCCAAGTCCGGCTAAGCTCCAGCCTGTCCAGATTACGATCAACGGCAATAACACGCGCCCCCGCCTGTTTAGCGAATGCCATCACACCCAATCCAATGGGGCCAGCTCCAATCACAACCACATGCTCACCAGGTTTAATTCCTACTCTTCTGACTGCATGGGCTCCAATGCTCAATGGTTCAACCATTGCTGTCTCATCCAGTGTCAAACCTTCTGCTGAGAGCAGATGTGAGACAGGCACGCTGATTTTTTCTCTCATGCCTCCGTCTACGTGCACACCCATGACTTGCATGGACGCACAACAATTGGTTTTTCCACTGCGACATGCAATACAATGACCGCAATGCAGATACGGAATAATACTTACCTGATCCCCAGGCTGTAACCCAGCCTCGTTCGGACCGATCTCTTCAATAACAGCCGCCAGTTCATGACCGAGTACGCGAGGGTAGGTAAAGAATGGCTGATTGCCTTTGTACGCATGCAGATCCGTTCCACAGATCCCAATTCGTCGAATGGCAACCAATGCCTCCCCTTCTGCTCGTTCCGGTTGAGGCAGATCTTGCAGCTCCAAACGGTCTATTTGTTCACATACAATGGCTCTCATCCTTGTTCCCCCTTAGACGCTTCTGATGTCATGTTGTTATGCTTTGTATTATTATATTCAGGACGTCCGCTTGACCACGTCTCGTTATGCAATGGAGCCAGAATGCGCAGCACTTCATCCAGCAGATCCTGATCTATCGGTTCCTCTATCCAGGCTGCGTTATTAACGATATTACGCTGGTTGGCACTGCTCACCAGTGTTGTCGGAATTCGTTCATTCAACGTGGAGAATTGCACGGCCAGCTTGGCAATGTCACTGCCTTGTTCTGCACAGAAGCGGGCAGCCTTCAGGCAGAGCTCTTTCACCCGATTGTCTGCCGGATGCCAGGCAGGAGCCCCTCGGGTACTCAACAAGCCCATAGAAAGAGGCGAAGCATTCACAAGGCCAATTTCTTTTTTTTCCAACAGCGGTAACAGCGATAACAATGAAGTATCATTTAATGAATAATGACAATACGAGATGATCGCATCGGCATCGATCTGTGGCAGAACCTTCTCGAACAACGGCAAGGGCAATCCACAAATGCCCGCATGACGAATAACTCCCTGCTCTTTCAGACGTAGCAATGTTGGAAAAGCTTCTTCGATAATAATCTCTGCTGGCACAAATTCAATATCATGCAGAAACAGAATGTCGATATAGTCTGTATGCAGTCGATCCAGGCTCTCTTGCACGCTATCCAGAATCCGCTGACGTGAAAAATCAAACTCATTTTCCCCATACCGTCCGGCTTTGGTTGATAACATATATGAACTACGCGGCAAGCTACGGATGGCTTCACCCAACACCGTCTCTGCCTTTGTCAGTCCGTAGTAAGGCGAAACGTCTATGTAATTCATCCCCGCATCTACGGCCTCATGTACAGTGCGGATCCCTTCGTCCCGGTCAATGTCACGAAATACAGAACCGAGAGAGGATGCTCCAAAACTCAATACAGGTACGTCCAGTTCCGTCTTGCCAAGTATTCTTCTCTTCATTGGTTTACCCCTTCCAGCGTGTCTGACTACACAAGTTCCCTTTCATTGTAACAGTTCAATTTCAATATAAAATATCGCCAATTGCGTAACATGTACTGTTTGATGACCTCGAACCACAGAAAGAAATCAAAAAGCCCGCCGTCTCTCCAAACGGAGTAGTCAGCGGGCTTGGTTTCATAAATACTTATCTAACGATCAGCATTTATGGGAGTAGTATTCAAATAATCAGGATTAGTTCTGCATTACGAAATCTTCATGCACGGAATTCTCTTCGTCGAACATGCGCACGATGTCATATCGCGTGTTACGTTGTGCCGGAATATAACCGGACTCCCGAATCAAACGCAGAATGGATTCAATGTTAACTTTATATGTTGCACCAGCAGCAGATACAACGTTCTCTTCAATCATGGTGCTACCGAAGTCATTGCAGCCAAATTCAAGCGACTTCTTACCAATCTCAGGACCCATCGTTACCCAAGAGGATTGAATGTTCTTGATATTATCCAGCACCAGGCGGCTGATGGCTACAGTCTTCAAGTACTCTTCCGGAGTCTGACGCTCCAGCTTAAGGTTGGTATTGTCTGGCTGGAAAGTCCACGGAATGAACGCCAAGAAACCTTCGGAATCATACTTGTTCGCAATACATTCGTCCTGAGCTTCACGTACACGGAGCAAGTGCAATGCACGCTCTTCCATCGATTCACCAAGGCCGATAACCATTGTTGCCGTGGTGTTCATACCGATGCGGTGTGCAGTTTGCATAACGTCCATCCAATCACGCCATGAACCTTTCAAACGGCTAATCTTCCGACGTGTGCGGTCATCCAGAATTTCAGCGCCGCCACCAGGCAAGGAATCCAGTCCAGCTTCGTGAATGGCACGAACAACCTCTTCCAATGTAAGGCCATCGGATACTTCAACCATTTTCATAATCTCCGCTGGGGAGAAAGAGTGCATCGTGATGTTTGGGAAACGCTCTTTGATGGCTTTCAACAGGTCTGTATAATAGCTGAAAGGCAAGTTTGGATTCGTTCCACCTTGCATCAAAATCTCGGTACCATTCACATCTTCCGTTTCCTGAATCTTCTGGAAAATAACTTCGTCCGGAAGCACATAACCTTCATCCGAACCAGGTCTGCGGTAGAAAGCACAAAAACGGCAGTACACATCACACACGTTTGTGTAGTTGACGTTACGCCCAATTACAAATGTTCTGTATGGTTCAGGGTGCATGCGTTTCATGATGACATTAGCAGCTGCCCCGATTTTGTCCACTTCATTGGATTCAAATAGCTGAATCGTGTCTTCCAAGTCCAAACGTTCGCCCCGAAGGGCTTTATCTAAGATACGGTCTACCGTACTCATCGTAAAAAAGCCTCCCTCATGAAGAGAAATTATATAACGATCCGTCCCAACTTGTTCAAGAGAAGCAAGTTCTGGTGGCAACATCGTATTTCTGTACTCCACATATCGTAACACAGGTTACATGTGAAAAAAAGCACCTTATGTTCAGGTGCTTTAAAAATAAGTAAAAATTTTTACATATGGAATGGAATTTATTCGAACTTAAGTGATACGGGTCGGCGTATTCGGGCATCCTCTTTTGCTAGGATTCCTGAAGTGCTTGCTCCAAATCTACAATGAGATCTTCGATATCTTCCAGACCTACGGAGAAGCGCAGCAACCCGTCTGTAATGCCACGGTCACGGCGAACCTCAGCTGGCATTGCCGCATGAGACATCATGGCTGGGTAGGACAGAATACTCTCCACAGCTCCCAAGCTTACAGCAACAATGGGTAGCTTCACCCGGTTAAGAACTGCTTTTGCGCGATCGCCTGAACCGACGTCAAATGAAACGACAGCTCCATATCCTGTGGACTGGCGCTCATGTGCCTCACGGCCCGGATGATCCTCCAGTCCAGGATAAAAGACAGCGGTAATATCACTACGCTCATTAAGCCATGCCGCAAGTTTAGCTGTGCTCCGTTCACTATGAGCCATGCGAGCCCCCAAGGTTTTCATCCCGCGCATCAGAAGCCAGGATTCTTGTGCCCCGAGTACAGTTCCAAGTCCATTTTGTAACTGTTTCAGTTGTACGCCAAGTGATTCCGTGCGAGCAACGGCTAACCCTGCCAGTACATCACTATGACCTCCGAGAAACTTCGTAGCACTATGTACGACGATGTCCACACCAAGCTCAATTGGACGCTGATAGTACGGAGTCATAAAGGTGTTATCCAGAATCGTGATCAGGTCATGTTCCTTCGACCAGTCAGTTACAGCAGCGATATCCGTAATTCGCAGTGTAGGGTTGGACGGTGTTTCCATATAAACTGCCTTGGTGTTTGGCTTGAGTGCCGCTTTTACTTCATCTATATTGGTCATGTCTACAAAGGTTGTCTCGATCTGCATACGGCTTAATATGGAAGTAAGCAAACGATACGTTCCTCCATATACATCTTCCGTTACAATCATGTGATCTCCTGCGGAGAACATCATGAACACGCTGGAGATCGCCGCCATTCCCGATGAATAGGCGAATCCCCGTGCTCCGCCCTCCAGCAGTGTGATGTAATCTTCCAAAGCCTGGCGTGTCGGATTACCCGAACGACTGTAATCATGTTGAGGCGGATTGAAGATATCAAAATGATGGAAGGTTGAAGCTTGATAGATTGGTACACTGGAGGCTCCAGTTGTTTTGTCGATCTCATCACCAAAATGAAGCAATTTGGTATCAAATTTCAACTCGGAATTCGGCTTGTTGTTGGACTCACTCATGAGTGCACGCCTCCTTCAACTTCCTGTTGTGCAGCAGTAAGAGCATTGCCAAGATCTGCAATCAGATCATCCGCATGTTCAATGCCTACGGAGAACCGGAGCAGTCGATCATCCACACCTACAGCATCACGAATTTCAAGCGGAATATCCGCATGCGTTTGTACCGCTGGGTAGGTCATGAGGGATTCCACTCCACCGAGACTTTCGGCAAAAGCAATCAGTTTGATATGACGCAGCAATGGTTCAACATAACGTGCATCCTTCACTTTGAAAGAGAAGATACCTGTGTTACCCGTGGATTGTTTATTCTGCACCTCATACCCCGGATGATCCGACAGGCCTGGATGGTACACTTCACCCACCGCTGGATGCTCAAGCAAATATTTGGCAATGGTAAGCGCATTGTATTCATGACGCTCCATGCGAAGAGCCAGCGTTTTCATACCTTTCATCAACTGGTAGGAGTCACTTGGTGACAATACCGCTCCAATGGAATTATGCAGGAATGCCATCTCTGCAGATAATGCCTCACCCTTGGTTATAATTAGTCCGGCCAGCACATCATTGTGTCCGCCCAGATATTTGGTAGCGCTATGAATGATGATATCGGCACCGAGTTCAATCGGACGTTGGAAAAATGGAGTCAACAACGTGTTGTCAACAATGGTCAACAGGTTGTAACTTTTCGCCCAGGAAGCAACGGCTTCCACATCGGTGATCATCATCAGTGGATTGGTTGGTGTCTCAATGAATACAGCTTTGGTATTCGGCTGACGAACCTTCTCCAATGCTGCAAGGTCATTTGTGTCCACATAACTTGCAGTTACGCCGAAACGGGACAAGATGCGTTCAAGCAGACGATAGGTTCCACCATACAGATCCAGCGATACAATCAGATGATCCCCTTGACCAAACATGGCAAAAATCGTTTGCAGTGCGGCCATACCCGAGCTACAGGCAAACCCTGCATCACCGGACTCCAGCGCTGCAGCCGCTTCTTCCAACACTTTACGGGTTGGATTAGTTGTACGAATATAATCAAACCCCGTGCTTTGTCCAAGCTTCGGGTGGCGAAACGCAGTGGATTGATAGATCGGAAAGTTAATGGCGCCTGTTACCGGTTCATTGATGGACCCAATTTGTGCTAAGCGGCTTTCGATTTTCAACTTGTTGTTGTCTTCCATTGCTGCATCCTCCTGTAATCTCGATTAGATTTGCGGGCCAATATCGTAAGGTGTTTCTTGATACACATAGTAATTGAGCCAGTTAGAGAATAATAAGTTGGCATGAGCGCGCCAAGTAGCCGGTGGCACACGGGAAGGATCGTCATTCGGATAATAATGTCTAGGCAATGCGATATCCAACCCTTTGGCTGTATCCCTGTCATACTCCCACTTTAATGAGAACGGGTCATACTCGGCATGTCCTGTGGCAAAAATCTGTTTGCCGTCTTTGGTAGCAACCAGGAAGATCCCCGCTTCCTCGGATTCAGCCAAAATCTCTAAATTCTCATTCTTTTCAATATCTTCGCGTCTCACTTCCGTATGACGGGAATGTGGAACGTTGAATACTTCATCGAATCCACGCAACAACGGAACATGTGGTTTATTGATGGTATGCGGGAAAACGCCAAAACACTTTTCATCCAGTGCAACCTTAGGTACGTCAAAATGATGGTATAAACCTGCCTGGGAAGCCCAACATATGTGGAGGGTTGAAGTCACATTAGTTTTGGTCCATTCAAAGATCTCCTGGATTTCATTCCAATAGTTCACGTCTTCGAAATCCATCTGTTCCACCGGGGCACCCGTAATGATCATTCCATCGAAACGACGGTGCTCAATCTCATCAAAGGTTTTATAGAACAGATCCAAATACTCCTGAGACGTATTCTTCGACGTATGGGATTTGGGATGTACGAGAACGACATCCACCTGAATAGGCGTGTTTCCCACCAGACGAAGCAATTGTGTTTCGGTCGTTTCCTTTGTGGGCATCAGGTTTAATATAGCGATACGGAGTGGACGAATATCCTGCTGATATGCAGAAGTTTCATCCATGACGAAGATATTCTCTCCTTCAAGTACTTCTTTTGCTGGTAGAGTATCGGGTATTTTGATTGGCATAGTAAGTCTAACTCCTCCTTTTGCATAGATAGATGCAGCCACCCCTGGCTTGATGTCTTCACATCAATACAGGTATAGACTGCCTTGAGCTTGTAAAAACATTGAATTGCTCTTTCATCCAACGTTACAAACAACCTCAAGTTCCTTAGCGAAAATCACTGCTGAGAAGTCGGGGCATATAACAAAGACCTTCCTCGGATTTCGAGAAAGGTCATATGTAAAAAAGATATGCGCCTCTCTCATCTCTCAGTTACAACAGTGCCACTTGACACTTAGTCGCTGCAAGAATTAGCACCGTGCGGTATACCGCCGGTTGCCGGGTTTCATCGGGCCAGTCCCTCCACCTACTCTTGATAAGATTTCGCTGTATTAGATTGTAATTAGATATGGTTCACCGTCTACTTTATTACATTAATGCCCTCACGTCAAGATGCAGTTCGATGTCTGCTTCCCAGATCGGAACCGTTCATCATCCGTTGTCATACACTGCCTCAGGGCGCGAAATAGACACATTTTTGCGCTTGAAAGCACCTTGTACCAGCGGTATACTAAACAAGGTGTTATAAACCCTTATGTGAGAGGTGACATATTAAATGGATGGCGACCCGAGGCCTGACTGGCAGCCGAATTCCGACAAACTGCATAGAGAATTGACATCAGCATGCCGGCAGCGGGACGTGACTTCCGTTTGATTATATAGTGAACGCAGCCCTGATCTCCAGGCTCCGCTGCCGACCGGCTGATTTGTTCTTTTTGCGCCCATAATGATAATATCCGCCAAGTTGGCGGGTGCAGAAGGAGTAGATTGACGATGAAAATCCGGTTGGTAAACAACGGTGTATTTATTCCGGTGGACGACATTCAGCAGGCGCTGACTCCACCAGCGGAAGGATTTTACTGGATTGATGCAGACGTAGACGATTTGGCGGTACTTCAGCCGCTGTTCTTGATGCATGATCTGGCTGTGGAAGACTGTCTCAGTGACGAAGAACAACGTCCGAAGATTGAAATTTATGAGAACCATTATTTTATTGTAATTAATAGTATCCGTTTCGATGATGAAGAAATATTTCTACGTGCGGTGAACTTGTTCCTCGGCAGACATTTCATTATTAGTGTTACAAAGCAAAAGGTCAGCGAATTGCGTACACTGAAACCAATCCTGTGGGAACAGGAAATCAGTACACCGGATCGTCTGCTGTATTTGCTGGTTGACTTGATTGTTGATAATTATTTCACCGTAGGTGACCGAATTGAAGCACGGATCGAGAAGCTTGAGGAAGACATTCTGATGCACACCAAAAAGTCACATCTGAATGAAATCATCGGGCTGCGCAGTGAGATTCTGTGGCTGAAGAAAGTGCTCGGACCTCAGAAAGAGGTCATTAACACCCTGAACAAAAAAGATCTGCGTCTCATCGATGATCAACTGCAAAAGTATTTCAGTGACATCTATGAGAATGCTGTAAAAATATCTGAAACCTTTGAGACTTATCGCGACCTGATGGGCAACTTGCGAGAAGCCTACCAATCCAGTATTGCGAACCGGGCGAATGAGATCATGCGTGTATTTACCGCCATTACCACGGTCTTCATGCCGCTGACGGTCATTACCGGTATATACGGCATGAACTTTACGAATATGCCAGAGCTTAACTGGAAATACAGCTATTTTGTTGTGATTGGCCTGATGGTTACTCTGGGCCTAAGCATGTTCTTCATTTTCCGCAAGAAAGACTGGGTATGAACCCGTATGAAATAACAAAGACGAAGCGCTCCTCTTGGAGAAACGCCTCGTCTTTTTTTCATTTCTAATCATTAACCAACTTGCTTCTCTGTCTCTGCGTGCCGACGAAAGCGGATTCGAATCATGCGAAGTCTTTCATAGACCTGCTCCAGACTCCCTCCATCGGGTTTCTCTCCTCCATACACCTTATGTAATACTGGCTTCAGGAACGTATCTCCCAGCTCCTCATACGCACTCCATACGGCCTCTTGTTCGTTCTCTGGCATCACTGCCAGCTCCACATCAAGAAGACAATCGGTGTCATAACCTTCATGATCCAGTGCCTCTAACAACTCAACCAACTCGCGTCGGGATAATCCGGATCGATTAACAATCTCCTCTAATGTATACCCTTCCTTCATGCCTTCAAGCACCTGCTTACGCGTGGTGAACTTATCAAGTTCCTGCTTGTACTTCTGCTCTCTCTGCTTGTATAACCAACTCTCATACTCTTCTTCCTTCAGCGCCGTGTATACCCAGTCCAGCGGGAATGTCGTTGAACGCTCCAACCCGTTTGTAATCTCCATCCATTCCGTACCATACTCAGTCGCTTTGCTCTCTCCTACGCCCGGCAGTTGCATCAGTTCATCCAGCGATTGCGGAACAAAAGCACTGATCAAACGCAGCAGACGATTCGTTGCAATAAAATACGGTGCCTTCCGGTCAGACACAGCTCTCTTCCTGCGCCATGTGCACAGATCCGTATATAATTGCTCATTGCCGTATAACTCACTGTAACAATGGAGCCGCTGTCCACCATAACTGCGTGATTTCAGATCATCATTCTCATGAAATAACCCCTGCAACTGCGGTCGGTACCCCTCACTCATCTGTATGGCAAGCTGATGACGGTAAATATGAAGCAGCTCCTCCCAAGAAGTCCCTTCATACCAGATGCTGTCCTCACGCTCTCCTTCCTCGTAGCGACTCCAACCCAGCTGCCAACTATCTTCCTCTTCCCCAATCCATAGCTGTGCATACTCTGCATTCTGATCTGACATTCTGGACAATCTGTTCATGAAAATGACTTCCATTTTCCGTTCCCTCCCTTTAACATTTCAGCCTATACGGGTTAGTTACGCTACCTGCAGGCAGCACAAAAAACACCTCTCCTGCAAAATCCATGCAAGAGAGGTGCTTCCTCATTAACCGTACTATGCTGTTGCCCATATCATACCACAATGGTAAAATTCGTCAATCCCTTAATGAACTACTTATTCAATGCCAACTTGGCAAGCGCCAGCGAACCACACAGACCCGCATTGTCACCAAGTCCTGGTGAAACAACATACTGGTCAATGTCGGATTGAAGTGCAGGATGCTGAACGTATCCAGCCAGCAACTCCTGCAGTTTGCTACGCACCATCGGGAAGAGATGCTCCTGCTTCATTACTCCGCCACCCATGACGATTTTCTGCGGAGAGAGAATCAGAACATAGTTCATCAGTGCATGTGCCAGGTAATGTGCTTCGATCTCCCAAGCTTTATGATCTGTCGGCAGTTCATAAGCCGGTTGCTCCCAACGTTTGTTAATGGCCGGTCCTGCTGCAAGGCCTTCGAGGCAGTCACCATGATACGGACAGAAACCCTCGTATGTATCCTCCGGATGTCTGCGTACAATGATATGTCCCATCTCTGGATGTGACAATCCATGGACCATTTTACCGCCAACCACAGCACCTGCACCAATACCTGTACCCACAGTGATGTACAGACAGCTCTCAAGACCTTGTGCAGCGCCCCAGGTTGCTTCTCCAAGTGCCGCACCATTCACATCGGTATCAAATGTCATCGGCACATCAAAATGCTCCTTGAGCTTGCCAATCACGTTATACTGTCCCCAATGTGGTTTTGGTGTTGTTGTGATATAACCATATGTTGGGCTTCCTTCAATCGGATCAATCGGACCAAATGAACCTACACCCAGAGCTTCAATGCCTTTGCCTTCAAAAAATGAAATCACTTGAGCCATGGTCTCTTCCGGTGTTGTTGTTGGAAAACTTACGCGTTCCAGAACTTCTCCGTTTTCTGTGCCAATACCACATACAAATTTGGTTCCGCCTGCTTCAATTGCGCCTAAGATCGTCATGTTAGTCACACTCCCAAGTTAGTTTAAAAAAGGAATTCGGATTATTTTACTTGATGACACTATAATTACCCTGCTACTTGTTCTCCAGCTTGGACAATCGTTTCATTAACGTTTGCCTCCAGCTGTCTGACAGCGCAGGAATGGCCAGCAACGCCTGGATACCATCGACATTTTCTTTCCCCTGATGCATAATTCGATTGGCTTCAAGAACCGTCATTGATGTTGGATCGGTGCTGATCCGTCGAAATATCGATGAAGGCCCTACCTCACCTTCTTGCAGTACACGAAAGTAAAAGCCGGTATATCCACTCTCCTGAAAATAAACAGGCAGCTCCTTATAGTCATACCTCGCACCCAGCTTGAAGCAAGGTTGTCTGGGCTGACTGACCTGCACTGTGGCTTCGCCCAACTCGTACACATCACCAATCCGTACGTCTTCTTCGGCACAGCCTTCAACCGTCAGATTTTCTCCACAAGCTCCCCAATCCAACTTGCGATTCATCAGTTGTTCCAGCGCCGGATAACGACTGTAATCGTATACACAAACGGCTTTGTCAGGGCCGCCATGATGCACCAGATCCGCCTGCGCGTCCCCTGTCATTCCAGTGAATGACAGGAAAACCACGTCGGATACAGGATGTTTCACAATGCCGCTCAGCACTTCACGCTTCTGCCCAGGGAGCGGCTGCGGCAGGCCTACATTAATGGCCAGAACAGCTGTATTGCCCTCCCCTGGCTTTCGATCAGATGTGAGTGTCATTTGCGTCATACCTCCCATAATCACTTTCTTTTAACGCACAGAGCCGCCAAATACGAGTGTATTACTCAAAAGCCTACCTGGAGAAGTCAGCATTTTGCCCCCGGCATACATACCCGAGGAAGCACCGCCATCCAGATTCATTGCCTGTTTGGCACCAAGCTTCTGCATCACCGCTGCCCACTCCTTGATTGTTGCTCCGGAAACGGTAGCCAGCATAACAGAACCGTCCGCCATGATTGCAATACCACTTCTGGCTCCGGAAGCATTAAGAATCTTGGCATCCTTGAAACCTTCGCTCGTCGGATTTACAGCTACCTTGCCGTCTTTCACCAGACGTGGTCCTGCCCCAACAGCAGTCACTACATCTTGCCAAGGGATCTCTTTGCCTGCTGCGTTCGTATACTTATAATTCATTTCTACGGTCGAACCAACGGTGAAACGATCCGAAGAAGACTTCTGATTACCTGTGAAGACCAATACCGAGCCATTCTTAGGAATCGCTACATTTGTATTGGGCACTTTTTTGGTCACAATACCTTTCTCCATGACAACCGCGGTGCCACCTTTGAACCCGACTGTGGCACCTCGTTCAGGCGTATACAGCATTGTTATGCTCGCGTTCGCTGAAGGTGTTCGATTAATAAAGGTTGCATACCAACTCCGTGATTTACCTTTTGTATCCGTTACTTTACCTGTCAAACTCACCTGAAGTGAATCCATGATCGCCGAGCCGTCTTCCTTAAATCCAATTGATGTTCCGTATCTTCCAATATGTATGACCTTACCATTTGCTATTAACATACCGTATGGATCTGGTGCTCCGTTATATGCTTCAAAAAATGCTCCGTTAATGGCTGCTTGTGCACCATAGGCTTTCACAATCGATGGCAATGTTGCCGTCTGGCCAACTTGCTTCTTCGCGAGTCCCACGGTAACCGGTGTTCCCTTTGGAATCGAAACGGTCTGCACGGTAAAATTACGTCCTGCTGCTTTTACTTTCTGTACTTTGGTACTAATTGCTGCTTTGGCATCCACTGTCTGTGGCGCACTTACTGCTCCCGAAAGAATTACGGGCAAGGCCAGGACGAGGGCCATAGCCCCTGTCCACCACTTTTTGCCTGTTCGTACGTTCTGCTTGTTGCTCACCCTATTGCCACTCCCATCCAAGAGCCAAGGCTCTTCATCTCAAGTTGTTCAAACTTGTCCATCACCATATCCGGATCAAGACGCAATTCACAGATATCCAGCGCACAGGCAACCGGAACAGCACAATGAATCTCTGCCAGTTTGCGGGACAGATGAAGCATGTCCAGATCATTCTCAATCTTGTTACGCACCGAAGAGGTCAGTTTATCCATGTTGCTCAAAATCCCTTCAATGGAGCCGTATTCCTGTACAAGCTTCAACGCTGTTTTCTCACCAATTCCCCGTACTCCGGGATAATTGTCACTGGCATCTCCCATCAGACCCTTCATGTCAATCACTTGACGAGGTGTCAGTTGTTTCTCTGCCATGAGCGTTTCAGGGTTGTACACCATGTAGTTGCCATGGCCTTTTTTCATAATAATGATACTCGTGCGGTCATTGATCAGTTGCAACATGTCGTGGTCACCAGTCAGCACCATAACATTCATATCGGTCTCTTCGGTATAATACTTCGCAAGCGTCCCGATACAATCGTCGGCTTCGAATCCTTGTGCACCTATATTGGGAATACCCAGGCTATCCATGACTTCACGAATCAGGGCAAACTGGGGAATCAGATCATCCGGAGCTTCGGCCCGGTTGCCTTTGTAGGCTGCATATTCTTCACCGCGGAACGTCTTACCGCCCATATCCCAACAACATACGACATGACTTGGCCCAAAAGTCTGAACCGCATCCCAGAAATAACGGATAAATCCGTAGACTGCGTTGGTAGGCAATCCTGCCTTTGTACGTCTGATATATCCGCTTGCAGATGTCGCATAAAAAGCACGGAACAACACCGCCATACCGTCTACCAGCAACAAAGTAGGTTCATTACGTTGATTCACTTGAATTTGTTCTCTCCTGTCCTGATTCTATAGAAATTAAACTAAAGTATATTTACACTTACCATTCCGATGACAGAACAACCTTCTGATCGCTGTTATCCCCAGATTTTTTGATACCCTTTTCCAAAAGGGAAAATCCGGGGATAGCATATGCTTCCGAAGTAGCTTTCTTTCAGAAAGCTTTTAGGCGAACGCTCCGCTTCTTCAGGTTATTTCTGTCCTCTCCATTTTCGTGTAAATGTTTAGTTCAATTTCTATAGCAAATAAAATATCGAACTAATTCTATCATTATAGCATAGTTCCGCCAACCATCGATCAGCCAAAAAAGCCCTGAATTTTGAACAATTCAAGGCTGATATTCAGCGCGTTTACGCGTTATTCCATTCCTGCTCGTACGTTTCTTCCTTGAATCCAACCGTCACCTTTTCTCCATCCGTAACGATCGGACGTTTGATCAGACGACCATTGGAAGCCAATAAACGAATCTGTTCATCAGCTGACATTCCCGGAAGTTTGTCCTTCAGTTGTTGTTCTTTGTACACTTCCCCACTCGTATTAAAGAACTTTTTCACTTCCAGTCCACTCTTTTGGATGAGTTCTGTTAGTTCAGATTCTGATGGCGGTGTGTCAAAAATAGGGATTAACTCCAGCTCATGTCCTTGAGCTTCAAGCCATTTTACAGCTTTGCGGCATGTGCCGCATTTGGCATATTGATATACTTTTAAGTTACTCATTGATTTGTGTTCCTCCAAATGCTCCGGTATCGACTTCTCGCTTCCCTTGGTTTGCTTCGCAAATCCAAAAGTCGCTCCAAATCGATACCATCGCCATGTAATTTTACTGACTTTTGCGAATGAGATCAAAACACACATTCGCTATATTTTTTGGGTCAAAATCTTACAGCTTTTATATCCTTAAAAGCTTTTGAGATTTGAATTCTTGAAATATTTAACATGAAATTGGTAAACATCAATACATTAAACCATGAAACCGTAAGATTAGCCTACGGCATGTTGTTCGGGTGCATTAAGCCCCCCTCACATGGAATAGCCAATCATTGTTGCTCCCAAGCAGGACGGGCCGTGCAAGAGAATGCGACATAGGGTGCAGAACCAAGAGCCCCGTCGCAGCTTCCTACAGTTCTTCTCTGGGAGCTGCCTCATCATTCAAACGCTGCTCCAACGCGGCCATATCTGCTGGAAAAGGAGCTTGGAACGTTATGCGTTCCTGTAGAATTGGGTGTTCGAACGTCAATTCACAAGCGTGTAATGCCTGCCGTTCGATCCAGGTATCCCGTTCCTCACGAACAGCCATGGTTTGCTCATCGATCTCGTGCACAGGTAGTGTCTTGTACATGCGATCACCAATTAATGGACAGCCGATGGACGTCATATGTACCCTGATCTGATGGGTTCTGCCACTTTCCAGCTTGAGACTTATCGCACTGGCGCTACCTTCTGCCCAATGTGTTAAGGTTGTGTACAGCGTTCTTGCAGCGTAACCATCAGGTGTTACGATTCGGCGGTGTGGCTCTTCAGGATCGCGGTCAATCGGGCCATCCACTGCGCCTTGTTCCGGGACAGGGCTACCGTGTACAAGGGCAATATATTTCTTATCCACTGTTCCCGCGATCATCTGTTCAGACACATGCTGATGCACATAAGGGTTCTTGGCTATGGCCAGCACACCTGACGTTTCCTGATCAAGTCGATGAATCGGTCTGAACCGGAATCGCTCGCCCTTGGATTTCCAGTAATGAACGACCCCATTCGCCAAAGTACCTGTGTAATGTCCATGTGTTGGATGAACGATGATGCCCGCATCCTTGTTGACAATAAGCAAGTGCTCATCTTCATACAGAACGGTAAAGGGAATAGGTTCAGGCAAAATATCATCCGATTCCTCTTGCTCCATCCGAACTTCTACGACATCACCCGCAGCTACCTTGACGCTAATGTATACACGCTCTCCATTTAACATGACACCTTGCTCCGTCAGCTTGATTTTGGATAAAAGCTTACGCGACACCAGCAGCCGCCGCTGAAGCACGGTCTTCAGCAGCCAGCCATCTTCTTGTTCGGTCACCGTGTAAACAATCGGCGAGTAGTATAGGCTCATTCTTTGCGGCGGAAGACTTTTTTGCTCCGCACATATTCAATATCCGCCACCTGTTGTCTCGCATTGGCTGTCCGTGCAACCACGAAGAAGTAATCAGACAGTCGGTTTAAGTAACGTCGTACAGACGGGTTAATGTCCGTATGTTGTCCGAGTGTTACCGTGCGACGCTCTGCGCGACGACATACAGTACGGCACACATGAAGAGCAGAAGACAGCTGACTGCCACCAGGAATAATGAACCGTTCCACTTTTGGATTCTCTGCATCATACTGGTCAATCCATTGTTCCAGACGTGTGACCATTTCATCTCTAACCTTATATTTGGTCTCACTAATCTTCACGAAGGCCAGATCCGACCCGCAATCAAACAGTTCCTGCTGAACTTCCAGCAGATGTTCACGCAGATCTTCAAATTCCCCTTGAGCAGAGTCAATAAGGCTGATCGCCTGGCCTACAAAACAGTTCAATTCATCAATCGTGCCATAAGCCTCAACTCGGTCATCATCCTTGATGACGCGTCCACCGATGACCGAAGTCTGTCCTTCGTCACCTGTTCGTGTATATATGCCCATCGTTATCCCTCCAATTGGTAATATAATAATGAATACGGGAATGCCATTTTTTCAGAAACCCGTCTATCGCTTTACACGTATATAAGAATTGGTGTGCTCTGCCGAGTATACGACAAATCGAAGGAAACCAAAAGTAAAGGAGACGATTATGCAAAACTGGATAACCGATTTCATGGAACAATACGGCTACATAGGCATTGCACTCATTATTGCTCTTGAGAACGTATTTCCCCCGATTCCATCCGAAATCATTCTGCCGTTTGGCGGATTCATGACCACCTATACCAGTCTCACTCTTCCAGGAGTTATTATCGCCGCAACCATTGGCTCCGTCCTTGGTGCTGTTCTCCTGTATGGTATTGGTCTACTCATTGACGTCGAACGCCTTGAGAAAATTGTGGAACGCTGGGGACATGTTCTGCGCATCAAAAAAGAGGATATTCACCGTGTCGATGCATGGTTTGACAAATATGGCATGTGGACCGTATTATTCTGCCGAATGGTTCCCCTCGTCCGTAGTCTTATCTCCATTCCCGCAGGCATGTCCAATATGAAATTTGGTTTATTCCTTCTCTTTACAACCATTGGTACATTGATCTGGAATGTCATTCTGGTCTGCGTTGGTGCTGCGCTTGGCGCATCATGGGAGAGCATTTTGCACTTTATGGACGTCTATTCCATTGTAGTGTACGTCATTCTGGCCATCATTGTCATCGGATGTATCATCTGGTGGATCAGACGTAGCAAAAAGCAGAAATAAAAAGGATAACTTAATAAATAAAGCCTCCTCGCCACCAATTCGTGGTTAAGGAGGCTTCTTTATGTCACCCGTTTATGTCATCTCGCTATCGTTCATCTTCATTTCGCATGCCCTGACTCTTCAGATCGATAGCCAGACCAGATACCAGCAAGTACATCTTTTCAGCATGTATCTGCAGCATCCGATTAACCGAAGCCATTCTCGCTGTAAATATTCGTTCTTCCTCGGTAGGATGCAATGTGCCATGCATTTCATTGGTAATCACAAGCAACTTCCCCTGATAAGACAATAAAGCATCAAGCAAAAGCTGTGTCTCTGAACGCTGATGATCCAGATCCTCTGTTGCCCTGAAACCGGCAGCCATCCAGGAGGTCAGACTGTCTACAATTACAATTCGCTGATCCGCCAAAAACAGATTGGATTCCCGATTAATCTGGGTGATCACCTCTGTCAGATGCTGACCGTTCCCGGCATGAATGGCACGATAATGAGCGGATGGCAATTCGGGAATAACGGGATCATGATCACCAGTGGATAAATATACACCCTCCCGGCTAATCCCGGCTGCGTACTTGAGGGCAAACCGGGTTTTACCACTACCTATGCCGCCTGTGACCGTAATCAGCAATCCGCTTCCCTCCTTCCATAGCCATTCTGAATTTTCTTTACTCTGTCAGCGCCTTCAGCACTTTTTTGGATTCTTCGACATTGGAAGATGACACTGGAATGGTGGCGAACAAATTGCTCGCAGCATATTCTACATCTTTAAACATTTTCATATCTTCGAGTGGAATGCCGTAAAGATGTGTTTCTTGCTTGAGATCTGAACCTCCATCTCCTTCACCCTTCTCTACCAATACTCCCCCCTCAAATACACCCCGTTCAAACTTCTTGGGATCAAAAGTATCATCCAGCGGAACATTGGAGCCATTACTTCCGTATTGTTTCATGTCAGACTCAGGCAAAATGAAGATATCATGTCCTCCAGCCGCATATTCTACCATAATTTTCTGAACATCATACATTGCACTGGTAATCACTTCCACCTTGGGTTCCTCACCCAGTTTCTGTTGCAGATTGGCCTGTAACTGCTCTGAGATTACAGATGGATTTCCTTGGTTATCAATGATGAATATGGAAAAACCATCTTTACCTCCACAACCAGCAAGCAGAAAAACGATAGAAATGATTGCAGTAAGCCCCCAAAATCTCTTCATTCCAGTTCCCCCTTTAGTCTCCTATGTCCAATATATCACAATTGTTCCACGCAAAAAAATAACCTGGCTTATCGGGGGATCACCCTGCCTTTACATACAAAAAAAGAAGACCCTCTCAGGTCTCCCTTTCTAATTCGATTAATGAAACGTTTCGCTCCAGCATAAACGTTATTTTGCTTTAATCGGGTTAGCCTTCATATATTCATTAATCTTTAAATCAAGCAGACTGCTGATTTCAATTACAATATCGGATGTGAATGATTTCTCTTCGAGGAAGATCTGTTCCATCTTGCGACGAAGCATATGAATTTCATCTTCCAAGGAAATGTCATGCAAAGATGCGTTATCGGGTTTCACCGACCATCGGTCGCCATGATCGCCTTCTGCCAGATAGTGCCCACGATTCGTCGGTAAATCATATTCAACACAAAACAAAGCTAACCCCTCCTTGGAAAAATGGTTTCCAAATTTATGAAAACTTATTTCAAATTGAAATTATATCACATTATTTTGTAAAAGAAAGTTATTTTTTTCCAATGATAACAATATCACATTTGTAAAAAGATTCTACTTTAAATTAACCCTCTTTTTGAAGTTTGTAAACAAAGTTTCCGATTCGTTCCAAAGCTTCATTTAATTGGGTTACGGAAGTAGCATAGGAACAACGCAAGAAGCCTTCACCCTGAGGGCCAAAAACATTGCCCGGAACAGCAGCCACTTTATTCTCCGTTAACAATCGCTCAGCAAACAGGTCGGAACTCATACCCGTCTTTTGAATGCTCGGGAATGCATAGAATGCTCCCTGAGGTTCATGACAATCGAGTCCAATATCTCTGAATCCCTGCACAATTAAACGTCTACGCTGATTATATGATTCTACCATCCGATCTTTCTCACCCAAACCATTTGTCAACGCCTCAAGTGCAGCAACCTGACCCATGGCCGGCGCACACATTACCGTATACTGATGGATTTTGAGCATGGCTGCAATAAGCTCAGGATGACCACACATGTAACCGATCCGCCAACCTGTCATTGCAAAAGCCTTTGAAAATCCGCTTACGAGAATAGTCCGCTCCTTCATGTCAGGGATAGCTGCAAAACTAACATGTTTTTGCGTATACGTCAATTCAGCGTAAATTTCATCCGCGATCACAATCAGATCATGCTTTTTAATCACTTCAGCAATAGGCAGCCACTCTTCATACGTCATGATGGCTCCAGTCGGATTACTCGGATAACACAGAATAACCACTTTCGACTTCGGTGTGATACCAGCTTCAAGTGCTTCGGCCGTTAACTTGAACTGATCTTTCGCGTAGGTTTCAACACCAACTGGTATACCGCCACCGATTGAAGCGATTGGTGAATACGCCACGTACGAAGGTTCAGGAATGAGAATCTCGTCGCCAGGTACGATTAATGCGCGCAAAGCCAGGTCAATCGCTTCACTGCCACCCACGGTAACAATAATCTCATCCTTGGGATCGTATTTGGTATCAAACTGAGTATCCAGATATTCACTGATGGCTTCTCTCAACTTCGGCATACCTGCGTTAGATGTGTAGCTGGTCATACCTCTTTCCAGCGAGTATACACAAGCTTCACGCATATGCCAAGGGGTAACAAAATCAGGTTCACCCACACCCAATGTGATAATATCCTTATTGTCTCCAACCAGATCAAAAAATTTACGAATTCCGGATGGAGGTATCTGCTGCACGAGGGGTGCCAGATAAGATGTCATTTTCTTGTTGTTCCCGGTTGTCTGTTCATTCACTATCATGACACATCTTCCTTTACGGCGAGATCATGAGACGGTTGTCTTCCTGATGGTCTTCAAAGATAATCCCGTCCTGCTTATATTTTTTAAGAATAAAATTCGTTTTGGTTGACAGTACAGAGTCTATCGGAGACAGTTTCTCCGACACAAAATTAGCGACTTCACGCAGGTTGCCACCTTCTACTTCAACGAGCAGATCGTATGCACCGGACATGAGATATACGGACTTCACTTGCGGATAGAGATAAATGCGTTCGGCAATCCCTTCAAAACCACGACCACGCTCCGGCGTGATCTGCACCTCAATCAGGGCCGTTACTTTTTCATCATCTATTTTGCTCCAGTTCACGACGGTTGCATATTTCACGATGACGTGGTCTTGTTCTAGCTGTGCCACGGCGTTTTTGATCTTGTCTTCCGACTCCCCCAGCAGCGTCGACAGCAGTGCGGGAGTCCTTCTCGCGTCTTCCTTCAGCAGATCCAGAACTTTTAATTGCAGATCGTTCAAATCTTTCATGGTTTTCCCTCCAGCGTCATCCAGGTTCCTGAAAATGAATTAATACTTATATTACATGAATTTGACGTTGATGCATAGACAAAAGACCGCCTGCCCTGAATTCAGGCAAGCGGTGGTATGGTCCTTTAACGATAGGTGCTTCAAACCTCTTTTGCAAAGGTTACATGTAATAAGGGTTACCGTAATTCGGTTGATGCTGAGGCACATTAGGAGCTTGGCTATATGAACTGTTCTGCGTATTCTTTTCCTGAATGAATTGCTGACACTTTTGTTGGGTCTGGTGGGCGGACTGAATTTGTTTGTCCACATCCTGACGAAGTGCCTTGGACGAGACAGAATACATGTTGTTTTGCTGCATCAGATTGAACAGTTCCCCTTGTAATCTTAGGGTATCGTTCGTCAGGTCTGTGAACATCCGACGTGTCATGGGGCAGGAAGCTTCCGTTGTCGCAGTCGTATATTCGCGCGAGGTTCGTCTTAAATCTGCAAGAATCGACTTCAACAGATCCTGCTCCTGCATAAAAGCGCCATTAGATGATAAAGATTGAGAATACATGCGTTTTCCTCCTATACAGTTAGAGTTGTCTCAATTACTGACTTGCGCCGGTGCAAGAGACTGATGTTGCTGCAGTGCATTGACAAGCGTGTTCAGATGCTGTTCATGTGAGCGAACATAGTGATTCAGAGCTTGTTGAATTTGTGGATTATGTGTGATGGAAGCTGTGGCTGCACACTGCTTAATCAGCAGTTCTTCATTGGTGATCGAGTCCGTAATGTAGTTCAATTCCTTGGGACTCAGCGCTTGCATAGTATGATTCTGCATGTTTCGATGGCCTCCTCGGCATAAAGTTTATGCGCAATTATTGTTAACCCGGTCACACAAAAGTATACAAATTTAAATTATAAAGGAGATGTTTCTAATGGATCTGGTCTATGGCACACCTTTCTGGCCCTCCACTTTCAATTCAACATTTAATTATTCTGCGCTACAAGAAGACATCTCTTGTGACTGCCTCATCATTGGTGGGGGCATGGGGGGCGCATTGACATCTAAACTACTCACGGAACAAGGTGTCAACACTGTTGTGATTGATAAGCGAGACACTGCCCACGGCAGCAGTTCTGCCAATACAGGTCTTTTACAATACACCAATGACAAGACACTAACCTCATGTATCCACACTTTTGGTGAAGCAACAGGCGTACGTTTTTATGAGCTTTGTCGTGAAGCCATGAAACAACTTGCTCAAATTGCAGACAGCCTGGATACAGACCCTTGGTTTATCCCACGAACAAGTCTTTGTTTTGCAAGCAGTGAAGATGATGTAGCCCTATTGGAGGAAGAATATCAGACCTTGAAGCGTTATGGTTTTGAAGCTGAACTGTGGGATGCCGACAAAATAAGCCAGCATTTCCCCTTCAGCAAACCCGCTGCACTGTACACAATGGGAGATGCAGAAGTGAATCCCTATCGTTTTGTTCATGCCTTGTTTGAATCCGCAAATAAGCGTGGCGCACGAATCTATGGTCAGACAGAGATGATACACTGTGAATACGATGAAGATGGTGTAATCTGCCACACTGCCAACGGTAAAATCCGTGCCAAGAAGGTCATATTTGCTGCCGGTTACGAGACACAGGACATCAAAAAGGATCGCGGAGCCTATCTGAAAACGACCTACGCGATTGCTACCAAACCGTTGTCTGATCTTAGTGCATGGTTTGAACACAGCATGATTTGGGAGACAGCTCGTCCATATTTGTATATGCGAACAACACCGGACGGAAGAATCATTGCAGGCGGTTTGGATGAAGAAACACCTCGAGAGGATCAACGTGAAATACGGTCAAAACACCGGGGAGACACACTCCTGGAAGAGGTCCGTTCCTATTTCCCTTTAGATGATCTTGAAGTCGATTATGCCTGGGGGGCTGTGTTTGGTAATACGAATGATGGCCTGCCTCTAATTGGTACACATCCCGATTATCCGCATTCATATTTTGTAGAAGGGTATGGAGGTAACGGGACCGTATACAGCATGATTGCTGCTTCCTTAATTGCGGATGCTATTACTGGCAAACAAAACCCTGATATGGATCTGTTCTCTCTCACACGTACAAGTAAACCATCTCCTGTATAACATCAAAATAAATCAATACAAACAGGGTACAGCACACGGAAAGTTCTCTTTCCCGCCGCTGTACCCTGTTCTATATATTGGGAAGCCTGCTAAGCCGAGGGCTCTTGTCCTTCCGTTCGGTTCAATAGCTTGCGCATAAAGATCCATCCAATTAGCGGAGAAGCACCGAGGACAATAATAAGCCAGGTTAACATGTGTAGAGACGGAGCATTTAAGACTGTCACAATAAATATGACCAACCCACATAGTCTGCCAAGCATCAGGCATAACTCTCTCAAAACGACAAGTTCAACCCTTTTCTCCACATTTTCGCCACTTGTGCCCATCATGTCGAATCCCGCTGATATCATCGGTAGTACATATAACGGCATCGCAACAGCACTCCCAATCCCCATGATTAACAGCGTTCCATAGGTCACTTTCCAGAGAAGAGGAAGAAGCACAACGAGCAGAATGAGGGCTCCGATGAACATGCCTTTTGATCTATACTGTGGTTTGAACCATTTCCCAGCTGCCCAATAACTTACTAGTGCCACAGCTGAAGTGATGAGTGAGAACTGCCCCAATTTGTACTCCTGTGCAGTGGCCAAATATACAAGCAGTGCAATCAGGAAGGCAAAGACACCTTCACGTGCACCCTGAGCGAATAAACCCAAGCCTAAGGTCCTCCAGGGACTATCCCGCTTGGATAGCTGTATCCAAGGTTCCGACCAGCGGTATGTACCGCTCACCTTTCTTTTTTTCAGAAAAAAACTAAAAACTACCGCGATTACATAAATAACGAGTGATACCGTGAAGATGAGCCGATATCCTGTGTTGTCTGTCATGCGAGTAATAATCAGACCGGAGAACCATGGACCTATAATTCCTGTCATCGAACCAAGTAACCCCACCCAGCCATTGAATAGATCCCTGTTTTCCCGATCCGTTATTTCAAAATACACAACATTAAATGCAATCCAGAATAGCCCCAGGGAACAACCCAGTAGTATACCCAGAGGCCATATCCAGTCTACAGCTTTGGAACCAGCCCAGAGGACTATCATATAAAATATGCCTGACAGCGCAGTACCTAATCGTAGTGCACTCATTTTATTGTGTTCCTTGACCCATTTGCCAGCAAGCCAGAATGTCAGTCCAATGGCCAGTTGCTGACTGAGGGTGAACCACCCCAACATGGCATAATCCGGACGGCTTTTCCACAGAAACACATTCAAAAAGGTTCCCGACAACGCTCCGGCTAACGCAAACAATCCATTCACGCCCAAAAGCAGAATGGATTGTCGGCCTAAAGTAATCTTCATCTGCTCCTCCTTCATCCACCTGAAGTGAACTGTGTACAGGTAGGTCTCAGGGTTAACGTGCCCCAAGCAAGAGGAAAACATGATGAATCTTCAGGATTGCTATGAAATTGGTTAGAATCTCCGAAATGTTTATTCCTGCGTACTCAGGTTCTTGATCAGACGCAGACGATCTTCCTCAGACAGACTGTATTGAACTTGGAAACATCCCGAACATACATAGGTCAATACCTTAAAAGGTGGTGACAATAGTGACCCTTCGCCTGAAGCTGCGTTAGCAACTGGCACGAAGTTATCCTGCGTTGCAGCTTGCGTACCTGCGAGAATCATGAATTCCCGGCAATTCGGGCACTCCGGCACTTCTTCCTGATGATCAAGTTGCTTCTGGACACCTTGTTCATACTGAATGAGGTCATTACCTTCATCCGCATATTTGGTTAACGTTCGCAACTCCGGCAATTTGAGTTCGACTTCATCCCCCCACAGATCAGAAAGATCCGTAGTCTGTTTCTCGTTCGTTACATCGTCTACATCATAGATGTCGTCCTCAGCTTCATCGTTCTCTTCATCATCGATGTTGATGTTGAGTGTACGGTATCCTTTTAACTCATTGTGACAATAAGGACACTCTTCTTCAGGACCGAGTTCCTCATCCCATACAATCTCCGTCTGACACCAAGGGCATACTGTTGTTTCCATATTGATCAACCTTTCTCTTTCATATAATCATGTATTCATTACATAGATGACACCGATGGCAAAAAACACGATCGATGCCGCAAACAGAATCCGTATCAATATCTTCATGACCGGTCCCCCTAGATAATGCTCGCGCCAATAACAAACGACAGCGAGACTGAAATAATCATGGATATCAATCCGACAGCTCGGTTATCCGATTCGATCTCCTTATCAATGGAGAACACGGGTGTCAGGAATTCGAACAAAAAGTAGGCAATGAGCAGAAGGATAAACCCTACAAATGACCACGTCATGGCTTCATACACCGAAGATTTCGCTTGTATGCAGAACCGCAATACGTTGCAGATCCCGAAGATCTTGCCTCCTGTAGCCATCGCAACGGCCACATTGCCCTTCTTGATCTCCGTCCAGCATTTATACTTGGTCACCAGTTCGAAGCAAGCCAGAAATACAAGCAGCTCCATAATCGCTACCGAGAAAAAACCGAGTACCATCCCCAAGGGATGAGACAGCAATTGGTCAATGCTTTCTATCACGCACCGTTCCCCTCTCCCCATCTGCGACCTTCATGAATAAGGTCACAGAATATCATTGATTCATGGACCGGCTATTCCAATTCTGCGACGGTCACACCGTTCCCGCCTTCTCCGTAATTGCCCAGCCGGTAGCTTTTAATATGTTTATGCTTACGCAGGTAATCCTGAATACCGGAACGTAAAATTCCTGTACCTTTACCGTGAATAATATAAACTTGACCCAGGTTGGCAAGGAAAGCTTCATCAATGAACCGATCTGTCTCCATCAGGGCTTCTTCCAGGTTGGTACCGCGCAGATCCAATTCACTTTTCACATTGTCATCACGTGTGCGTTTCATACCCGTTACCGGTTTTTGTTTCGGTTTGGCTGCGGGAGCCGACTGCTGTAGTTCCAGGTCATCCAGGGATACTTTCATTTTCATAATCCCCAGTTGTACCATAGCGTCTTTGCTGCCCGCCATCTCTACAACATGGCCTTTTTGATTCAAACTATAGACAAGCACTTCATCACCAGGACCGATGGCACGCGTCTTCGGCGCTGTTGCCGTCTTCTTGACCGTTTTCCTGCGTTTCTCAGGTTCTGCCTCGTCCAACTGTTTGCGGGCAGCAATGAGTTTGTGCTCCTTCACGGAAGCACCTTCTTCCATAGCCAACAGGCGAAGATCTGCTATAATTTTCTCCGCTTCCGCGCGAGCCTTGTCCACAATGCTGCGTGCATCTTCTTCTGCTTTTTCAATCCGGCGATCACGCTGCTGTTCCAGCTTCTCCAGTTCGGTCTGATGACGACTGCGTAATTTCTCCATATCCTGGCGCAAGCTCTCTGCCTTCTCACGCTCTTGTTCAGCCGTAAGACGGTTCTCTTCAAGAGAAGCAATCATGTGCTCAATCCGTTGATCCTCTTCCTTCACTTCGCCACGGGCGTAGTCGAGAATGTAACCCGGCAGTCCCAGTCGCTCTGCAATGGCAAATGCATTACTTCGTCCAGGTACACCCACCAGAAGGCGATAGGTTGGACTCAGTGTGTTGATGTCAAATTCCATGCTGGCATTAATGACACCTTTACGCTCATATGCGTATGCTTTCAGTTCACTGTAGTGAGTGGTTGCAACCATGCGACATCCCGTCCGGTGCATATGCTCCAGCATGGAGATCGCCAGTGCGGAACCTTCAGCCGGATCTGTTCCTGCGCCAAGTTCATCGAGCAATACCAAACTTTTTGGCGTCATGTTTTTCAGAATGCGAATGATGTTGGTCATATGACTGGAGAAAGTACTCAGATTCTGCTCGATACTCTGCTCGTCCCCAATGTCTGCATAGATCGCATCAAATACACATAACTGACTGCCATCCTCAGCCGGAACAAATAAACCGGACATTGCCATCAGGCTCAGCAATCCAATCGTTTTGAGCGTTACCGTTTTACCACCCGTATTCGGACCTGTCACGATGATGGATGTGTAATCATTGCCCAGCTCAATGTCGATTGGAACCACGTTTTCGATCGCAATCAGTGGATGCCGACCTTTTTTAAGTTTGAGGAACCCCCGATCATTCATGCGAGGCAATGTTGCTTTCAGTTCACGAGCCAGACGTGCTTTGGCAAAGATAAAATCAAGTGATCCCAGCAAGTCGACATCATACAACAGCCACTCTCCCTGCTCACTGACAAGTGCCGTCAATTTCTGCAAAATAATTTCTATTTCGCGCTCTTCCCGAATCCGGGTCTCGCGTAATTTGTTGTTCATTGCAACAATCGATTCCGGCTCAATGAACAATGTCGCACCCGAACCGGATTGATCGTGCACAATCCCGCCAAAGTACGAACGATATTCAGCTTTCACCGGGATAACAAAACGGTCTCCTCTGATGGTGATGAGCTGATCTTGAAGCATCTTGGATACGGTAGAGGATCGAATCATGGAATCGAGTTTTTCGCGAATCCGCGCTTCTCCGCCTCGCAGCTCACGACGAATCTGCGCCAACGTTACGCTTGCACTGTCGGCAACCTCTGCATTATCGTCAATACAGATTTTGATGGCATCCTCAAGCGTTTTTTGCTCTGACAGTTGATCACTGATATAGAACAATGATTCGATGGGCTCATCTTCATGCAAAGTACCAATCTGACGTTTCAATCGCCGCGCCGCAAAGGTTGTATTGGATATTCCCAACAGTTCGTGAGGGTTAAGTGTGCCTCCAATTTCAGCACGTTTGATGGAAGCCGTAATATCGACAATTCCCCCAAACGACGGTGAGCCTTTCAGGCGATCAAATGTGAAGGCTTCATCGGTTTGCTGCAGCAACCGCTTCACTTCTTCAAGTTCACTGCTTGGTTCAAGTTGCTCCGCTTTCTTTTTTCCCATGGTTGTCTGGGCAAAGCTAAGCAATGTATTTAAAATTTTGCGATATTCCAGTGTGTGTAAAATTTTCGTGTCCAAGTGTACAACTCCTTCCAAACTATATCTGTATTATAACGAAAGAAACTTTCTTACGCTATTTAACGAATCCTTCCACACATAACTTCGACCATAGCACCACAAACTACAGGTGTCAGGATTGTGCAACCTCTCCATCCCCTTGGAGTTGCCCTGCTCAGTTCAATCCGAATAAAAGGAGGTACACACCATGAATTTCCTGGGACATGTCGTGCGATTTATCATCGCCGCAATTGTATTAATGGTGGTTAGCTGGATCGTTCCCGGATTCGCCGTTGGTGGCTTCTGGAGCGCCCTGTTGCTTGCTCTCGTCATTGCCCTGCTCGGCTGGATCGTTGAAGGTATCTTCGGCAAAAGAGTTAACCCGTTTGGTCGCGGTATTGTCGGATTTATCGTTAGCGCACTGGTGATTTGGCTTGGTCAATATGTTGTAGATCATGTTGAAGTCAGCCTGCTCGGTGCCATTCTCGCTGCGCTCGTTATCGGGATTATCGATCTCTTCATCCCGGTATCCACCCCTTTTGATGCCGGACGAAGCTCCAAAAGTTAATCTCCACTTCACCTTAACATCCCCATGAATTTTCCTAAACCTCTGAAGGCCCTGGGCCGGAAGGGGTTTATTTCATTCGGGCAGTATGCACGCTCTGACGTACACGTACAATTTTCAAAAAAACGACATACGCAGCGTGTACAGGCATCCACATATTGCGGTATGATGACTGGAGCAATCATTCAAATTTTATCCATATCACGCTTTAAGGAGGCACATGATGAAGAAAGGCATAACATGGCTTGCTGCCTGTATGTTAATTCTGGTCCTCACTGCATGTGGAGGGGCGAAACAGTCCGCAGAATCTGGCAGCAATGGATCCGATGCTGATGCTGGAGTTACAGCCAGTGAAGAATTGGTCATCAAGGCAAGTAACTATGAATTCGATCAACCTGAGTACCATCTTAAAAAAGGCGTTCCCGTTAACATTGTTTATGAAAATGAAAACGGAAATCACGGAATCCTTGTGCCTGAGCTGAATCTTCAACTGGATACCAGAAATAGCTCCAAAGTCATAACCCCGGACAAAGTTGGTGAGTTTGAAATGTCCTGTTCTGTCTTCTGTGGTTCAGGACACAGCAGCATGATCTCCAAAATTATCGTTGAAGAATAGTATTCAAGACAAGGAGCCCCCGCAGCGACGGGAGCTCCTTCTTTAGTATAACAAATTGTACCAGAGTACGTTGCCCACGAGCCAGTTCTGCTACATTCATTCCACTAGGTCTGGTCCTGTTCAATCAATTCAATCCATTCGTTATATTCCGTCTGCAATTTCGTATATTCATCATGCAACTGACGATATTCTGTGTTCAGCTGCTCTGCCTTCTCCTGCTCCATTTCACGTTCAACCTGTAACAAACGTAATTGATTGGCCGCTAATTCGTAACGCTCCCCCATCTCAAGCAGTTCAGTTTCCATGATCTCTTTCTCTTGGGTTGCTTCTGCACGTAACTTGTCCAGCTGCTGTCGTTCTTGCTCCAGTCCCTCCAGCAACTCACTACTTGCAGCACTTTCGCTCTTCCAAACCGTCAGTTCATTCTCAAGTGCAGCCCAGCGTTCCTGCCAGGATTGTTCCTGAGCCGCCCATTCATCTGCGCGGCGTTGCCACACCTGGTCGTTCTGCTCTGCTTGTTCAACGCTTGAGCGAAGTTCTTCTTCACGTCTTGTCAACTGCTCCAAACGGGAAGACAACTCGGCCTGTTTGGCTGACAGTTCTTCGTGTTTGATCTGCCATTCCAACGCTTCTTCCTCAGTCTGGGCTAGCCGGCTCTCTTGCTCAGAGTAACGCTCGGAAAGTTTAGCCGAAGACTGTCTCGCTTCTTCAAGTGCGCTCACAATCTCTTGTTTCTCCTTGCTCAATTCATCCAGCTTGGAACTGTAATTCTCTTCCCGTTGTAATGCATCACTGTAATCATTACGGATTTGTTTATAGTTATCCTGAAGTCGGTTCAGCTCTTCCCGAACAACATTCAGCTCAACTTCAAGTTGATTGCGTTTCTCTTCCAAAAGCTCTGCATCCTTCTGGTATTGCACAGCCTCTTCATGGTTGAAACGAGACTCTTCCTTCACCACGGACAATTCATCATGAAGGGATTGCACACCAGACTCCAACGTTTCATTTTGTTCAGCAACTTCAAGAATCTGATTCTCCAGGTCTCCGATCTCAGCCAATCGCTGCTCAGCAAGGTCCTTCCAGGACTGCTCACGTTCCGTAAGCGTGCCGATCTCATTCTGCAATGTACGCACCGCGGCATGAGCCTGTTCAAGCACCTTATGCAACCTGCGCTGTTCCTCTTCCGACTTCACTTCAGCCTCACGAAGCTTTTGCACTTCCTGTTCAAGCTGTGCATGCTGCTCCTGAAGTTTGCGTAGCTGTGCTGTGAGAGAGGTTTCTCTATCCACAGTTTCATTATACTTCTGTTTCCATTGTTCCTGTGAATCACGGGATTGCTGGGCAGCCTGCTCCGTTTCACGAAGAAGCTCCTGCAACTGGGAACGGTCTTCTTTCAACTGCTCCAGTTGTTGCTCCAGTTCCGTAATTCGGCGAGTCTGAACTTCCTGCTCCTGTTTACGGACACCATGCTCATGACGTAACGATTCCAATTGACCGCGCTCGTGCTGAAGCTGCTGTTCTTGCTCTGCAACCATGTCCTGTGCACTGATGAGCTGGGTCATTACTTCTTCCAATTGTTCTTCGACATCTAATAGTCGAGTCTCCGCCTGTTTACGTTGTTCCTCAAGCTGCTGCTTGAGCTTGCCCTGTTCTTCTTGCAATAAGACCTCTGCCGCAGCTTCGGCTTCTTTCGCCTGGGACGCTGCTGCTTCCTTGGCTTGCTGCAATTGTTCCTCGAGGGCTGCTTCTTTTTCCATCCATTCGAGTTCCAACTGCTCGGATAACGCCTTGAACTCCGCATTCAACTGATTTATCTCAGTCAGGCGCTTCTGCTCCGCTTGTTCCTGCAAGGCAGCCCGCTCCTGATTCGCTTTATCCGTCAGAGCCTGGGTCTGTTCCAGCGCTCTTTCTTCAGCCTGCTGGAGCCGAAGTTCCATCTGTTGCTGAAGTTCGTTATATTGCAGCGCTGCTTCTTCCTGAGCTTTCTTCAGGTTGTTCTCAGCCTGTTCCAACTCTAACAGAATGGCGGACTCGGCTTCTTCCTTGGCTGTCTGAACCTGCTGTGCAGCCTTGGCCTCAATTTGTTGACGTTCTGCAACGGCACGGCTTTCGGCTTCTTTTAATTGAGCTGCAGTCTTGTCCTGCAACTCTTTATATTGCGCCGCAGCTTTGGCCTGCGCCTGCTGCAATTCGGCTGCAGAACGGTTCTGAGCTTCTTTGAGCTGGGAAGCAGCCTGTGCCTGTGCATTTTTAAGCTGGTTAGCCGTCTTCTCTTCCATTTCCTTCAGCTGTTTCGTTCCCTTGGCTTCTGCTTCCTTCAATTGTGCCGTCGCTTGGGCCTGCAATTTCTGCACTCGCTCCGTTGCTTGGGCGCGTTCTTGCTCGAGCAGCGTATTCAACTTGGCTATCTCTGAATTTTTGTCCGATTCGGACTTTTGCAGCGCCTGCTCTGCTTCAATCTTCAGCTTTTGCAAATCAGCAAGAGCCTGGTCACGCCTTTCCAATTCTTGTTGATGTTCATTTTGTATGGCGTTTAACCGATTCAATTCGTTTCTCAGTTCTGTACGTTCTCCAGTAAGCATCTTCAGTTCATTACGGATTTCCTGAGTCTGAAGAGACTGTTCAGCCATATGTACAGCCGCCAGTACCGCAATACGCGGAGTATCCAGACGGGAATTTTGCTTGGAGATCGCGCTCATACGCTCATCTACCAGGTTAGCTACTTGTTTCATATAGTCGGCACTGCTGCCAACCAGTTTATAGGAAGTCCCGTAGATCTCTACGGTGACGCGTGTACGATCAGGTGTAGTCACAGTTGTGCCCTCCTTCAAGTCTGTATGTTGATTCTAAGCTGTAATCACAAAAAAGTCACATCGATCCTCTAATGCTAAGGATTCGATGTGACTTCAAACAATTCCTGCTAATCTTTGTTCAAAAAATCTTCTTCTGTCCTATTTACGCAATTCCGCTCCGAATTGCTCTTCCAGACGAGCCACTACACGGGCATGAACTTCAGTAACTTCCTCATCGGTAAGTGTACGTTCACGATTACGGTACACCAGTGCCATTGCCACGCTTTTCTTGTTTTCACCCAGTTTACTGCCAGTAAACACATCGAATACCTGTACGTTTTGTAACAATTCACCCGCCGATTCACGAATGGCGCACAGCATATCTCCAGCTTCAATATCTTCATTCACAACAACTGCGATATCACGTTCCATAGCCGGGAAACGCGGAAGTTCACGATAACGAATATCAGCGTCCGCTTCACTGTAGATTGATTCAAGTGCAATCTCTGCGATATACACATCATTCAGATCATACTGCTGTTGCAGTTCCGGATGCAATTGACCCAATGTACCGATCAGAGTGCCTTCCCCGCCATCTTTGCCTTCCAGGTAAACCGATGCGGAACGTCCCGGATGGAATCCTTCAGGGCTGTTTGCTACCAAGCGAATGCGTTGTTCCAGACCTACATAAGCGAACAGTTGCTCAAGGGCACCTTTCAGATCGAAGAAGTCTACTTTCTCCGCTCCAACATTCCACTGCTGGCTTGCACGATTCCCGGTGAGCAACAGCCCCAGTACTGGGATTTCATGCGGTTGCTTGGTCAACTGATCTTCCTCGGTGAAGAACACATTGCCCACTTCAAATACAGCCAGTGAATCCTGTTTACGGTTCATGTTATACACCGCTGCATCCAGCATTTGCGGCAAAATACTCTTACGAAGCACACTGCGGTCCTCACTCATAGGCATCGCGAGTTTCACGGCTTTACTGCCTTGTGTCAATGCCGGGAACAATGTCGCTTTATCCGGGTGTACAAAGGAGTAACTGATCATTTCCTGCCAGCCACTGCCTGAGAGCAATCCACGAATGGTGCGACGCATCGCTTGAGAGCGTGTATATGCCCCCGGAGTTGTCGGTCCTTCAATCCATGTGGTTGGAATGTTGTCGTATCCGTACAGGCGTGCAATCTCTTCAAACAAGTCTACATCGAGCGTAATATCCCCTCTGCGTGTTGGCACTTCCACATCCAGCAATCCTTGATCAGCATCACCACATGCAAAGTGCAAGCGAGCGAAGATCGTTTTCACCTCAAGCAAAGACAGATCAGTTCCCAGATAACGATTCAGTCTATCCAGCGACAATTGAATTACACGTTTCTCCGCAGCTTCTGCTCCAGCTTCCACGATTCCCTGGTGCACTTCACCTTCAGCATAACGCTGAATCAGTTCAGCCGCACGATCCAAAGCCGTAATCACCGCACCCGGGTCTACTTCCTTCTCAAAACGCATGCTTGCTTCGGAACGCAGCCCCAGTTGGCGCGACGTTTTCCGAACGGTTCCGCCGTCGAACTTGGCGGACTCCAAGAGCAGATTCACCGTGCCTTCCGATACCTCGGAATTCTCGCCACCCATAACCCCAGCGATGGCTACAGGTTTCACGCCATCCGTGATGAGCAACATATGTGGCTCCAACTTACGCTCCTGGCCATCCAACGTAACAATCGTTTCGCCTTCGTTGGCCATCCGCACTTCAATATGGCCCTTTTCCAGCTTATCCGCATCGAATGCATGTAGCGGTTGACCGTATTCAAGCATGACATAGTTCGTGATATCAACGATGTTATTGATTGGGCGAACACCTGCCGCCATCAGACGGTTTTGCATCCACAGCGGGGAAGCACCCAGCTTAATGCCGGTTACATAACGAGCCGCATAGTGACTGCATTGCTCCTGTGCCTTAATCTCTACAGAGATATGATTCGCAGCTGCATCTCCAACTTCAACCAGTTGGTCTTTGGGACTCGGCAGCTTCACTTCACGACCCAAGATAGCACCCACCTCATAGGCAGCACCACGCATGCTAAGACAGTCGGAACGGTTTGGTGTCAGGTCCAGTTCAAGCACATGATCGTCGAGACCAAGAACCTGGCTGATTGGCGTACCAACCTCTGTTTGTTCTGGCAGAACGAGAATACCTTCCTGCTGATCTTTGGGCAGCAATTTGTCGTTCATGCCCAGCTCTTTGGCGGAACAGATCATGCCAAGGGAGACAACACCGCGCAGTTTGGCTTTTTTGATATCCAATCCACCAGGGAGCTTTGCTCCAACCAGGGCTACGACTACTTTTTGGCCTGCATCCACATTTTTCGCACCACACACGATTTGCAGATCTTCTTCCTGACCGGCATCGATGACACATACATTCAGTTTGTCTGCATCGGGGTGTTTCTCCTTGCTCTTCACATAACCTACAACAACTTTATTCACGCCCTTGTTGCGGTTCTCCACTACATCAATTTCGACACCCGCACGGGTGATTTTCTCCGCCAATTCCTGTGGCGTCACACCTTCAAGGGAAATATAATCAGACAGCCAATCTGTCGATACTCTCATGGACGTTCACTTCCTTCATCTATAAATTGGTGTTCCCGGTTCATTCGCTTGCTCTATATGGTTAATCTTTCTTGTCTTAAAGTTACAGCCGTCCGAATTGCTTCAGGAAGGTCAGATCGCTGTTGTAGAAGTGACGGATATCATCAACACCATACTTCAGCATCGCGATACGTTCTACGCCCATTCCGAATGCAAAACCACTGTATTTCTCCGGATCATAACCGCCCATTTCCAGTACTTTCGGGTGAACCATACCGCCGCCCAAAATTTCGAGCCAGCCTGTTTGCTTACATACCCGACAGCCGCTGCCGCCACATTGTACACAAGTTACATCCACTTCTGCACTTGGCTCTGTAAACGGGAAGAAGCTTGGACGAAGACGAATTTCCGTATGGGAACCGAACATTTCGCGTACGAATTGCAGTAGGGTTCCTTTCAGATCGCTCATACGAATGTTTTCGCTGATGACCAATCCTTCAACCTGGTTGAATTGGAAAGAGTGCGTTGCATCGTCGTCATCACGGCGGTACACTTTACCAGGGCAGATGACTTTAACAGGCACTTCGCCCTTCATGCTCTGCATGGTACGTACTTGAACCGGCGATGTATGGGTACGCATCAACAAGTCTTCGGTAACATAGAAGGAATCCTGCATATCGCGCGCCGGGTGATTCTTCGGCAGATTCAATGCTTCAAAGTTGTAATAATCCATTTCGACTTCAGGACCTTCCGCAATGCGGTATCCCATACCGATGAAAATATCTTCGATCTCCTGTACCACTTTGGTCAGTGGATGCAGTCCGCCTTGACGTCCACGACGTCCTGGCAGAGTTACATCAATTTTCTCGGATTGCAGACGCTTCGCCGTCTCTTCCTTCTGGAACTGATCCTGCTTGCTGTCGATAACTTCCTCAATGGCAGCTCGAACATCGTTGGCTACTTGACCAATAACCGGACGTTCCTCTGCACTAAGTGCACCCATACCTCGCAAAATCTCAGTCAATGCACCCTTTTTCCCCAAATACTTTACACGCAGATCACCGAGCGTCTGCGGATCATTCACACCAGACAACTGCTCCAGCGCTTCGATCTTCAATGCCTCTAAACGTTCTTTCATGTGTAATTGCCCCCTTTTTGTGGTGTTTTTGCAACAAAAAAAGGCCTTCTCTCCCCTGAAGGGACGAAAAGACCGTGGTACCACCCTTGTTAGACATCCATTGCTGCGTGGCCCTTCTGGACTGCAACCGGTTCTGTCTCACTTTGTACGGAATAACGACCGTTAACCGTTTGCCCCTACTGTTGCCTCTGTGTCTGCACACAAACAGGTTCAGGGAACCGCTTCGGAGTGAATTTCGGCAGCCTTGTTCTACAGAAACGCTCTCAATCTACGGCGCTTCCTCCCTGTCCAGAGGTACTGCTTACTTATCTCCATCATCACGTTTCTTTGTTAGTTAAACCTCTAGAGGTTGTCAAAAAGTCCGCTTTTGATTACGAATGATGCCTGACGGCATCATCAGCATCGAATATGGCATTCAGCCGAAATATCCGTTGCTCACGTAGTTTTCCCTACGCTCCGCTACTCCATTTCTATCTTCATCCCATCTTCTTGGTACTGAAAACCGATCTTTTTGAACACTTACCTATATCGATGTAATCATCGATGATCGTTCATAATTATATGCAAAATAGATCGAAATAGCAAGCCGTCCATATTCTAATTTATGCTTGCACCCTTATCTTTCAATTGTTTCAGGCGCTGCTGGATTTCGCGAATCTCAGCTGCCTCGACTGCTCGCTCATTCGAATGCTCGGGCTGTGTCAGACTGTCTTTTCCAGCAGTGCTTACAGGAGACAGCAACTCCGATAGTCGCATCTCCAATCGTAACCGCTCATCATCGGATTCCCGGGTCTCCAGCGCCACCTCCCGAAGTTTGGTGGACTGCTCCCAATCCGACACACCTCCTTCAAACAGAGTTGCTGTGCCACCAGTCTCCAGATCGCATAACCGATTCGCGAGTGTCTTTGTCAGCATCCGGTCATGGGATACAAGCACCAAAGCACCTGAAGCCTGTTTTAATACATTCTCCATGACTTCCTGGGTATCGATGTCCAGGTAGTTTGTCGGTTCGTCCAACACCAGCAAATTCGCTCCGCCAAAATACAGTCTCAGAAATGCCACTCTACACTTTTCCCCCATGCTCAAATCCCCAATGCGCTTGAACACATCATCTCTGGAAAATAGGAAACATCCCAGAATGGTACGTGCCGCACTTTGTGTCATGGATGGAAGGGTAAGCAAGCTGTCCAGCAGCGTCAGGTTCTCGGGTAGCCCTTCCAGCTCCTGTGAAAAGTAACCGATTCTCAGCTGTGGATGCCGTGTGACCTTGCCTTGCGAAGGTTCCAGCTCACCAATCATCAACTTCAACAGTGTTGTCTTGCCCGTTCCATTAGGGCCTCGTACGGCAAGCCGATCTCCACGTTCCACAGTAATTCGAAGATCACGCAGCAATAGTTTTTCTCCCGTATATGAAAAACTCACCTCTTCCAGCGCAAGCAGCTGGCGTGCAGCCAGTGGATTCATCTGTAATTCCATGTTCAACTTTGCAGCTTCACGAGGTTTATCCACCCGTTCCCGCTCCAAACGTTCCAGCTGCTTTTGTTTCGCATGGTAACGTGAAATATTTTTGTTGGCTTTGGCCTTGTAGAAGCTCTGGGTGATCTTCACCTCCACATCAGTCGCCGAATTATGCGCTTTATGGAACCATTCCTGATAATTTCGAATCGTTTCTTCCAGCGCTTTACGTTCCAACTCCTGCCTGCGGTAGATCGTTTCCTGTTCGCGTAATTCACGCTCTTTGTGGATCTTGTAGTCGGAGTATCCGCCCTTGTATTTAGTCAGGGCATCTGGACTGAACTCAATGACGCCTGTTGCTACCTGATCAATAAACGTACGATCGTGTGATACAAATAACAGCGTACCTTCATATGAGGATAACCACTCTTCAAGCCAGCGCATGCTTCCCTCATCCAGATGATTCGTCGGTTCATCCAGAATCAGGAATTTGGGTTTGCTGACAAGCAGCCCCGCCAAACGAGCCTTTGTTTTTTGTCCACCGCTCAAGGATTGATAGGGTCTGTTCCAATGCTCTGCGGATAATCCAAGGCGAGTCAGTACTTTCTCTACCTCAGTCTCCCACATATAACCGTTCAACTGTTCATATTGCTCCATCACTTTAGTATAAACTGCAAGCAGCTCTTCATCCGCTTCAGTGCTAATGCTCAACCGTTGTTCCAGTTCTTCCAAGTTCCGTTTCACTTCATAGATCTGACCGCTCTCACGCCGGACTGCATCCAGTACATTCATCCCGGCCTCAATCTCCGAGCGCTGGCGCATGAACCCCCATTCCTGCTGAGGAATATGACGTTCAATCCGTCCACCACCATGCTCCTCACCCAAAATGATGCGTAACAATGTCGTCTTGCCGCATCCGTTGCGACCCAAAATGGCGAGTCGCTCGCCCTCATTAATCTCCAAATTCAATCCTGTAAACAATTCATTGCCGTTCCATTCTTTTGATACTTCATGTAAGCGTACCAATGTCATCATGAGGCCTCATCCTTCCTGCATCCTTTTTGCTGAACAAAAAAAACCGCTGGCATCAGCCGGCGGTTTGGCAATTCAGGGTTGGATCAAGCATTCAAAGACAGATCTAAGGTAAGCTACGGCATGAACAAAGAAACCCCAAATACAGGGTACACGTAAACCTTCATGGCTTACTTGTTCCATACCTTTTCCCATAGCTGAATTTGGACACACGAATCCCCTCATTGCTCAGCCGCTCTGGCTGACTGCGTTATAAAACCGTCTGCAGTTAACTGGGGTTCAATTCATGTGTTTTACTTCATGGGACGTATGGTTACCTCTCATTCATGTGTAGTATCAATTTCTCCGTTATTGTAACAGATCATTGTAAAAAAGCAAAGGGTATATAAATTACACTAAAGAAGACTTACTACTCGCCAATCCAGCCACAATGCGGTCTTCTGGTTACTTTTATTAAAAATTTCTTTTAACACAGAAAAAAAGCCCTTGCATCGCAAGGACTCCGGTACTACTTCGTTAAGCGGGTGATGGGAATCGAACCCACGCTATTAGCTTGGAAGGCTAAAGTTCTACCATTGAACTACACCCGCATGATTGAACATTTAATTGTTAAGTTCCTTAGGAATTTAACAGTGATTTTACAATTAATAATATACCATGATCCTCTATAGCATGCAAGTCATATTTCCCATTTTTTTCATTACGTACCCATCTTAAAAAAGCAGGAGTACCCTCGCACCCCCGCTGTTTCCTATCCTGTAGGCTTATCCACATCTCTCAAAAACTGCTTTTCAAATTCAGCGGCTTTAATCGGTTTGCTGAAGAAATAACCCTGAGCCTCGTGACAGTGTTGATTGCGAAGAAAGACCATCTGATCTTCGTTCTCCACACCCTCAGCTGTCACTTTCAGTTGTAAATGATGCGCCATTGAAGTGATGGTAGATACGATCGCAGCGTTATTGCTGTCCTCCATGACTTCATTGACAAATGAACGGTCAATCTTGAGTCGATCAATCGGCAGATCCTTCAGATAGTGCAACGAGCTGTATCCCGTTCCAAAATCATCAATACTGATATGCACACCAATTTCTTTGATTTTGCGCAATTGTTCGAATGACCGATCTTTATCAAATGTCATGCTCTCTGTAATCTCCAGTTCAAGCCATACAGGCTCTAGTCCTGTCTCTTTGAGAATGCCATTGATATTGTCCAACAAATGGGAGTGTCTGAATTGTCTCATCGACAGATTTACCGAAACACACAGTTTACGATAACCTGCTTCCTGCCACTGTTTGTTCTGTGCACACGCTTCACGAAGCACCCATTCACCAAGTGGCACAATGAGCCCACTCTCTTCTGCCAGAGGAATAAATTCCGCCGGAGATACCGAGCCTCGCTGCGGATGCTGCCAACGCACCAATGCTTCCATGCCAACGATTAGCCCACTTTGCAGATTAACCTGCGGCTGGTAGACCAGGTAGAACTGACCTCGATCCAACGCCTTGCGCAGATCATTCTCAAGCTGCAAACGCTCCTGTGCCTTCATCTGCATCGCATGGGCAAACCGATTCAGTTCCATTCCTTGTTCCTTTGCACTGTGCAGAGCCGTATCGGCATTCTGAATAATCTCCAATGGTGACTCACCATCATGTGGGAAAATGGCCATCCCGATCCCAAGTGTAAGATGATACTCATTGCCATCAACCAAGACGGGTTTCTCAAAAAGTTGCAAAATGGATCTTGTCCGACGCAACGCTGTATCGGTTGAACTGAAATCTGTCATCATTAATGCAAACTCATCTCTTCCCAATCCAAAGACTTCTTCTCCTGGAAGTGACGAATGTTTCAGTCGTTGACCTACCTGACGCAAAACCCGGTTAGCTGCTTGCTGTCCGAGCGAATCATTAATGGTCTTGAACCGATTAATATTCAGGACCAGTACACCAACAAGCTGTTCCTGCACCACGGCATCATCCATCATCTTTTTCAACCGCTGTGAAAGGCGACGACGGTTTGGAAGTCCCGTTACATCATCATGATGAGCAATATAGTTCATCTTGGCTTCCGCGACCTGCTGTTGCAGGAAAGGTGTGTCCACTACGGACGTATACAGCCCTTTTTGAATGAAAAAATATGCCATACAATTACTCAGCAATCCTAACAGCAAATTGAGGTCGTTCACCCCAGTTGCTGAAACAAAATAACATTCACCAAAAAAGAAACACAGAATGCCACACAGAATGGTTGGTAGATCACCATCTTTGGTTTTTTTCCATTGTACAAACAAAAGAACTGCAATCATGCCATAGAGCAATCCAACCATAAAATGAACGCGGGTGAAGATTCCACCAAGCACATCCCCATCAAGCATACTAGGCAACATACTCCATTCCTGAATAGCCAGTATGTACAAAATAACAAAGGTACCCAATGTCCCACTGAACAGTAAGAATTTGCGTGGTAATGCAATTTCTTTCTCATTTAAGGTATACACGAGCAGTAAACCTACGGAACATACCAAAGATCCCATGGTTGACATCATTAAGGAGAACTCCGATTCCATCATGGCTCCATTTGGAATCTCTTCTGCAAATGAAACGATATGAACCAGTTCAAACAGACCAATCAATAAAAAGAGTGTTGTCAATAATGTTCTCCGAAGAGTTAGCTTCTGTGTCCGAAACAACCAGCTTTGATTATAGATGCCGATACAAGCTGCTGCCGCAGCAAATCCACCCAAGAGTGTCAAAACCGGGTAACCCGATATGGTCAGATCAGAGCTTGAAGAAGAACGAAACCATTGACTTGCGAGGAAACACAATAAGCCGCATACAGCGACCCAACTTATTTTTCTCTGATCTTGCAGATTAACCTTCATGCCGTGTTTTCCTTCCCGGGATCACCTATCCTGAATTACATTAACCAAACTTAACAGCTTACTACACGATTCGACAAAAAAACATATTAACCAACGTTCAATTCACATGCATACACATGCTATCTGGTACATAATAACATTTAATTTTGTATACGTGAACTAAAAAATAGTCACTCCTAGGAATATTTATTCATAAATATAGAGAAAAACAAGGCATTAAGAACTAAAAAAACATGGATCTCCCGTTAGAGTCCATGTTTTCCTATTTTGCAACTGTATTTCAGACTATATTACTTATCAAAATTCACTTCTGGTGTTGTTAATTTATCATAGAAATCAACAACCTTATCCTTGTCTTCCGATGAGCGAATCGCCATCGCTGAACGTGGATGCTCGTCCAACGCACCTGTAATCATGTAAGGCAGAATGTAACCCCATTCTTCTTTTTCTCTCAGTGGAACCATCAACTGTTCCAATACACCAAGTACTGGACGCAGATTGTATTTTGTTCCTTTCAGATGAGCTACGAGCAATTCGGTTGGACAGTTACCTGCCGCACGGCCCATACCATACACAGAAGCATCAAGCAGCTCAACGCCAAGTTCCGCCGCAACCAATGTGTTAGAAAACGCAAGTTGCATATTATTATGTGTGTGAACACCAAGACGTTTGTTAGGCAAGTGAGTCTTGAACTTCTCTACCAGATATTTCACATCATTATGGTCCAAGCTACCGTAGGAGTCTACAATGTAAACAACATCCACAGCGCTTTCTTTGATCAATTCAAATGCTTCCAGCAATTCATTCTCCATAACATTGGAGAGTGCCATAATATTAAGTGTAGTTTCATATCCACGATCGTGGAATGTTTGAACCAGTGCAAGTGCCTTGTCCACATCTTTGCTGTAGCAGGCAACCCGGATCAGATCCAGCATGCTCTCGCTGCGAGGCAAGATATCATTTTCGTCCACACGACCTACGTCAACCAGAGCAGACAGTTTGGTATTTCCTTTTTGAGGAATAACTTTACGCAGGAAATCATCGTTCAGGAAACGCCATGGTCCTGCTTCCTCGGCGCCTTTAAGCAACTTCGGAGAGTTTTTATATCCAATTTCCATATAATCAACGCCAGCTTCATTCAATCCAGCATATAGCTGTTGAACAAAGTCCACGCTAAAGTCCCAATTATTCACCAATCCGCCATCACGGATCGTACAATCTACAATTTTGCAATGATTTGTCTTCATTAATGTCTGCTCCTTTTCTGACCAACTTGTGTATTCCTCTCATGATACTTGAACGTGACAAGAAAAGTAAAGGGATTCCGGACTTATTTACTTCGATAAGATCTCCAGATTCGGTCAATCTCAACCATATCGGAACGATCGGGAGCTTTCTCACCATAACGAACGGCATTATACGTATCTGGCAGTCTCGCAGACAGCTCATCCTCTTCTACCTTCACACCATTCTGAATAATGGTCTGTGCAGCCTCCAGTGGAGTGTGCGTCCCCTGTATTTCCACGCCTCGATGAGCGGCTCTTTCAATCCAAGTCCGATAATAATAGCGAACACGTTCAGCATCCTGCGCAGGTGGCGCTTCTTTTTTCCGAAACCAATTCTTTCGGACTTTTGCTGGCGCATCAAGCGTCTCACTGACATCGATATACTCCGTCCGTGGTTCTGCCTTCTTTTCACCTGGTTGTAACATCCCCTTGAATCGGTCCATAAGTCTGTTTATCGTTTTTTGTCCCAACCTCAGAAGCAGCCACAGGATTGCTCCTGCTACAGCACACATCACTACCCAACCGAGGATGTTCCAAAAGATTGAGGGCTCGGATGGCGGCTCTCTCCAGTCATTCGGTAAATTTAACGGCTGATTGGGGTTGTCTATTGGTAATCGAGGCTCCTCGCCGGAAATCGGACCAAACCATCCCCTGATCCATGCAAGCAAGCGGTCACGTAGCGGCCCCAGCCAGGCAGCCAGGCTGGGGAAAGCACCGATTGCAACGATAACAATAAACATCCACATGAACCGCTGATGATTCGCACGTGCAAAATCTCTCAATACCAATCTTCTCTTGCCGTCATTGAGTATTGCCTGATCCAGTTGCAGCATATACCGTCCCACCAACCAAAAGGCAAAGCTGATCACTCCCGCAATATAGATCCATAGGGTATAGGTTCGTATCGGCTGCATGAATTCCAGCGAGTTCGAAGCAATCATAAGCACGATCGCACTGATTACACCCATAATCTGCAAGCGCCATAACAACACAGAATGAAAGACTGGCTGGAAGGTCAGACCTGCATAAGCCGAGATGACTCCACACAGTACCAATGTGATGATATCCGGCAACGGGAGAATGAGGCTCATCCCAACAACGAGTGCGAAGAGAAATCCTATGACGAGTGCCGTTACTCCACGAATGAATGTACTCTTCTCGCTAAAACCTGGAATTTTATGCTGAATGAACTGTCCCAACCAGCCTACAAAAACAACCAGGATGAATAATGTGAACGGCAAATGTTCCATTGCGTAGAATGAAGCGATCGTAAATATCGGAAAAAGGTATATGCCCGCCATCAAGACGGCAAGCATCGCTATGAGTCCTTTGGTCGTCGCTTCCTGTCTTCTCCTCATGCACTCACCGCCTTTGTATTACCCTTCACGTCCTCTACCGGGAGAATCGTTACACGATGTCCTTGTTCGTGCAGACGTGCAATCTCGTGCTCCATAGCGGCAGATACATAGGATGTAATCAGCAGATAGCTGCGGATTTGCTGCGCTTCTTCATTCAGACGTACTTCATCATTCAGGAATTGCTCCATGGGCACCATGCATTTCAACTCTGTCTCAGCCATAGCTTCCAGTAACCGTTCCAGATGGGGCGTGCCATAATCCGGCTCAATCCGAAGTGTATCGCGGCCTCCACCCACATGATAACCATTATGGGCGAAGCCTGCCGGCAACCCTCTACCGATGGCATCCACTGCAGCCGTGGCAGCGTAACGGAGTGCACGTTCAATCTTTTCCGGTCGAGTAACAACACTCCACATATCTGCTGATTCTTGAATGTTCACTACAATCCAGGATTGCGGATCAGCCGTCCATCCCTGTTTGTAGACTTGTAATTCACCTGTACGTGCACTCGCTTTCCAGTGAATACGATTCATGGGGTCGCCTGCACCATAAGGCCGAACACCCAGGATCAAGAAAGGATCTTCAACGATCCATCGTGATACTTCCACTTCTCCCTGCCATACTTGATAAATTGCAGGAAGATCCTCTGCATTCACTAATGAAGGATACACGATCATCGACATTTGCAAAGGAATCGGTTTGGTGGAACGCCACACACCAAAGAGATCCCCACCTGTCATCGTTGCTGTATTTAATGGATAAATCCCACGCTGAGTACATGTAAAAGGATGCTTGCGCGTAATACGAGTAAACGGTTTTAACGTAAAAATACTCTTATGGTTCTGATAGATTTCTCCTTGACTAATATCCATTCCTGAGCCGGAACGAAATACAAACGACACTGGCATCATCGATTCAAGTCTGAGCCACGGTACGGAGACTCGTTTCTCATTCGATATCGTCTCCACCATCTCAAGTTCATCTCCAGCGTAACAACGCAGCTTGCTGAATTGTCTGCTGTACTTGAGTTTTCGCAGTGCAGGTCGTCCAAACCACACACCATGTATAACAACGACAATGCCTCCAACAAGGACAAGCCATAATAATGCCATAAGATTAACGCCCGCTTGTAGCGAGATTCTCCGTAGGCACTTCTGTCTGATTCAGAAGTTCCTGGATGATACGCTCCGCCAAGCCCTCTTGTTGTCTGATCCGATTACGAAATACCAGTCGGTGGGCCAGCACAGGTTCCGCCAGAACTTTAATATCATCAGGCAAAACAAAGTCTCTGCCATGCAGTGCAGCCCATGCCTGACTTGCCTTAAGTAATGCCTGAGCCCCTCGTGGACTTACGCCAAGCGAGAGCTCGGGATGTTGCCTTGTCGCTTCGGTTAACTGAATGATATATCGTAACAAATCTTCGTTGATTTGCACTGTTTTATACGTATCCTGCGCCTTCAAAAGTTCTTCACGACTGATCACTGCCGAGAGATCATCAACAGAACGACTGGCTACCGTACGTCTCAAAATTTCTACACTCTCTTCACTGCTTGGATAACCCATGCGAATTTTCATCATAAAACGATCCATCTGCGCTTCAGGTAGCGGAAAAGTTCCCTGGTTATCTACAGGATTTTGGGTGGCGATAACGATGAATGGCCGTTCCAGCTGTCTCGTTGAACCGTCGATACTGATCTGGCGCTCTTCCATGCACTCCAGCAAGCTTGATTGTGTACGCGGTGTAGCCCGGTTAATCTCATCGGCTAGTACAAGATTGGCAAACAAGGGGCCGGGTCGGAACTCAAAATCCCCTTCTTTTTGATTAAAAAAATGAATCCCTGTTAAGTCCGAGGGCAGCAAGTCCGGTGTGAACTGTATCCGTTGGAATGTGCAGTCCAATGAAGAGGCTACCGATTTGGCAAGCATCGTTTTCCCGGTACCCGGTACATCCTCCAGCAGCACATGTCCTGACGCTATGATCGCTGTCATCACCAGTTCTATGGTATGCTCTTTTCCCACAATCACTTGTCCCACGTGATCCATCAATTGTTGATTCATTCGTTCCATTCCTTGGATTTCCATCTGCATCTCATCCTTCCGTTATGGGGCTTATGTATTCGCATTCATTACTAACTATAACCGTTATTGGCAACATAAAACAAAGGAGTTGGCAAATGACCAACTCCTTAACTCCCCGCTTTTCTCAGTATACCAAGGGTAACATAATCATAAACCGCGTGCCTTCGCCCTTTTTGCTATCCACAGAGATGGTGCCTCCATGGTTCTTGATGATTCGGTAACTAACCGAGAGTCCAAGCCCCGTTCCGCTCTCCTTGGTCGTGAAGAATGGATCAAACAGACGTACAAGCGTGTTATGGTCCATCCCATGACCGTTATCCGCGATGGAGATCTGCACGAACTTGTTTTCCGTGGCGGTAGATATTCGAATTAGACCCGTATGTTCTTCGCCAACTTCCTCAATGGCATCCATTGCGTTTTTCACCATATTCAAAATAACCTGCTTAATCTGTTTGACATCAATGGACACATTCAACGGGGCATCCCCTTCATCCAGTACGATCTCGCATCCCTTCATCAAACCTTCGCTTTCGGTCAGCAAGACCACCTCTTTGAGCAAAGAGTCGACGGATATCACGGTCTTCTGTGGAGCTGACGGTTTGGAAGAATTCAAAAATTCGTAGATGATGTCATTCGCCCGATCAATCTCCGTCAGTATGATTCGAGCGTACTCGTCTTTGCCGAGCTGCAGCAAATGGGGCCTGAGCAGTTGGATGAACCCACGGATTGCAGTCAACGGATTACGAATTTCATGAGCAATAGATGCTGAAATTCGCCCCAGCATCGCAAGTTTGTCATTTTGATAAGCGGTCTGTTCAATTTGTTTATAATCAGATACATCTTTGACGCTGAACAAGAAGTCGCCATCCATCTGATCACCATACGTCACAGTAACCAGCCAATGCCTTCCGTATTCATCAATCAATTCATGATAGCGCTTACGGTGAAAAATGGTTTCCCGATAGATTCGTAAAATTTTCTTTTTCTTGAATCGGCTCATCTGTGGATGATGCAGCATTTGCATCAGGGTGCAGCCGCTCAACAGACTTCTTGGAAGTTCCAACAACTTTGCCATCTGAACGTTAATAAACGTCAATACACCGTGACTGTCAAACAACATAATACCGCTATCCAGATGTTCCAGTACATTCTCGTACTTGTTGTTATCCAGATGCACAGGCGGGAATCCATCCGTTGGTTGAGGCACTGTATCCTGAAATTCACTAATCATGTCAGGTTCCTCCTTTTCACGTAAATGATAAACTTGCCATTCGGACATCATATCATCACAGAAACAGGAAGGGCCGATTTTATTTTTCATTACCGGTGCCCTTTCGTTGGGGGGCTGAGCCGAAAATATGGATGGCATGGCCGGAACTCAAGCTGGTCTATTCCCGGTAACCAACAGTCGATCCGGAAAATCATATACGTTTGTCCCATTCTGACCTTCTCCTATTCCCAAACACGAACATTTTTTGCTCCGCCTCTTTTGCAAGTCTGTTTTTATCATAGACAAGTTTATAGAAGAGAGTCAATCGGAGAAAGTGTCGAATGGAAATTATTTTAAAAAAAACCTCGAATTAGTTCCAGAATACAGCACAAAAACGAAGCCGTTTCACCCAATAGGCAAATCAGCTTCGTTTTTAATATCTTTAATTGGTGATATATCCGAGTTCATCTATAGTCCGGTCTTATTATGCTGAATTTTCAGTCTGCGCTGACTCATCACAGCTAATCGACGTTTAAGTTCGCTTTCCCACTTCTCGTCTTTGGTTTCTTTGGCGAGCCTGAGCAAATCCAGAGCCATATCAATCTGGCGCTGCACAATGACCATGGCATCCTCGCTCTCACGGTTTACACAGTTTTCGAAAATCGCATCTTCATCTTCTGTCACATAATCTTGAAAGTCGATTTCGGATGCACCGTCTCCATGCGCATATTCAGCCAGAATTTCGTATTCGTTTTCCACTTTATAATGCACCTCGACCCGGTGACACACCGGGCAAAACAGCAGGGGAACATTATGAACCTGGGTGCGGTAATGCTTCAGCGTGCCCTTCGTTCCAACCATACTTGCCCCACAACAGTAACTCATTTTTGTTCACCCTCCTTATTACGTGCCGGGACTTTTTTGTTAAAATGCCATCCCGTACACTTCCAGCACTTCCGAAAAGGAATAGTTCCATCAGTGTATCACATTCATGTACAGATTATAAATGCAGAGCACCGGAATATTTACCGGGTTTCCATACCCTATTCGCCTTGAAGGCCATCAATTCCTCTTTCAACAGATAAAAAGAAGACTTTCTTCTAATATATTATTAACACGCTTAGCTGCTTGTTCAAACACTTTTGATTAACTTCGTAATAACTTTTGGCAAAAGGGTGCAAAAAGCCCTCAATCCCTAACGGGATGAGGGCTTGAACAAAAACCGTTCAAGTTAACCTGGCTTACAGGTTAGTGTCGCCTGGTTTCCAGTTCATTGCACACAATCCGCCGGATTGCAGTGCTTGCAGTACGCGAAGTGTTTCTTCAACACTACGGCCTACATCGTTGTGGTTAACCACTTGATATTTCAATTCACCTTCTGGATCGATGATGAACAAGCCGCGCAATGCTACGCCTTCTTCTTCGATCAGAACGCCGTAATCTTTAGCCACTTGCTTCGTGATGTCAGAAGCCAGCGGGAAGTTCAATTGACCCAGACCATTGCTGTCTACAGGTGTGTTGATCCATGCTTTGTGGCTGTGTACGGAGTCTATGCTCACGCCAAGGATTTCAGTATCCAAAGCTTTGAATTGCTCGGAAGCAACGCTCAAAGCTGTAATTTCAGTTGGGCACACAAATGTGAAGTCCAAAGGATAAAAGAAGAATACAAGCCATTTGCCACGATAATCGGACAGTTTAACGGAACCGAAATCTTGTCCGTCTCCCGATACTGTTTCCATTGCGAAATCCGGTGCTGGTCTACCAACCAAACGTTCTGCCATAACTAAAAATTCCTCCTTTGGGATTATGTAAGCATCCTTGCGGATTGCTCATCATCAAGAAAAACGCGTACGCTTTTCCTGTAATTAAAATAATTTGATACTTGATAACAAGTACAAGTAAAATGTTATCATCCGGACTTCCCAAAGTCAAGATTATAAACATTATTTTTTTATAATAATTATAAATAAGGATTTTTCGTGGCAAAAATGATAAAGGAACAGCCCTCTGTACATTCCATAACTGGAAACAAAGGGCTGCCTGTAGTTGATAATATAATTACGCCTGTTTCTGAATAGCCGCTACGATCAAATCGCCCATTTCGGTCGTGCTGATCGCTGTGCTCTTGTCTACAGCAATATCACTTGTGCGGTGTCCTGCGTTCAATACATCCGACACAGCTGCTTCAATAGCATCCGCACCTTCTGCATAACCAAAGGTTGTGCGGAACATCAATGCCAAAGAGAGAATGGTTGCAATCGGATTAGCGAGGCCTTGACCTGCGATATCCGGTGCAGAACCGTGTACCGGCTCATAGAGTCCAAAGCTGCCCTCTCCCAGTGATGCAGATGCGAGCATACCGATGGAACCTGTCAACATCGCTGCTTCATCACTCAAGATATCTCCGAACATGTTTTCCGTTACGATGACGTCGAAGCTAGACGGACGACGCAGCAATTGCATCGCGCAGTTGTCTACCAGTACATGCTCCAGTTCAACATCCGGATAATCCGGTGCTACCCGGTTCACGACTTCACGCCAGAGACGGGAAGTTTCCAATACGTTGGCTTTGTCTACAGAAGCCAGCTTTTTGCGACGTCCTTGCGCAATTTCGAACGCCTGACGAACGATCCGCTCCACTTCCGTTACATTATATGCACAAGTATCTACTGCCTCTTCGCCCTGTGCACTTTCACGTCTGAACTTCTCTCCGAAGTAGATACCACCTGTCAACTCACGTACCACCATCAGATCTGTACCTTCCAATACTTCAGGCTTCAGAGTTGAAGCATCCTTCAGGCAATCAAATACGACAGCCGGACGCAGGTTGGAGAATAATCCGAGTGCTTTACGAATACCCAGCAGGCCTGTTTCCGGGCGAAGCTCCTTGCTGTTGTTATCCCATTTTGGACCGCCAACCGCTCCAAGCAGGACTGCATCTGCACTTTTACATACGCTCAGTGTTTCTTCAGGAAGAGGTGTTCCCTTCTCATCAATCGCGATTCCGCCAAACAGCGCATGCTCTGTCTCAAAACGATAACCGAATACTTCCTCCGTACGTTTAAGCACTTTCTCAGCCTCAGCTACCACTTCAGGGCCGATTCCATCACCAGCAATAACTGCAATTTTTTTCACGTCTGCCATTGGGTTGTCCACTCCTTATATTTCATTCATTAATTATTCATAAAGTAACGTCTCATATTAACTCTCTCTTTTGTATCATATTCCAAGGTCATTTGACCAAGATATACAATCTATGACTTTAATAGATTTTACCTATAAGCTAATAGAGATTGGCCTTTCCAAGTTGTTCCTGACCTCCCGGTGGGGTAAAATATAGCTGAATTCAAATCAGGTACGCAGGAGGGATAAGCAACATGCAATATTCGTATTTGGGTAAATCAGGCCTCAAGGTCAGCCGAATCTGTCTCGGTACTATGAATTTCGGGCCTGCTACAGATGAAAAAGAAGCTTTCCGCATTATGGACGCAGCACTTGATGCAGGCGTGAACTTTTTTGATACCGCTAACATCTACGGCTGGGGTGAGAATTCCGGTCTTACCGAAGAAATTATCGGACGCTGGTTCAACCAGGGTGGGGGCAGACGTGAGAAAGTGGTTCTGGCCACCAAAGTCTATGGCTCCATGCATGATGATACAGATGGCCCCAACAACGAAGCTGGCCTCTCCGCCTACAAAATCAGACGGCATCTGGAGGGTTCCCTCCGCCGCTTACAGACCGATCATATCGAGCTGTACCAGATGCACCATGTGGACCCTGCCGTATCGTGGAACGAACTGTGGGGCGCATTTGAGAATGCCGTTCATCAAGGTAAGATCGGTTATGTAGGATCGAGTAACTTTGCTGCATGGCAGATTGCAATCGCTCAAAGCGAAGCCAAGAATCGCCATTTCCTCGGCCTGGTTTCCGAACAACATAAATATAGTCTCAACTGTCGTTTGCCTGAATTGGAAGTACTGCCCGCAGCCAAAGAGCTGGGCCTCGGCGTCATTCCATGGAGTCCACTGGATGGTGGATTACTGGGACGTAACGCTTTGCAGAAGCTGGAAGGAACACGCAGTGGCGGCATCGCTGGACGGATCGAGCAGCAGCAGACTCAGCTTGAAGACTTTGCCGCACTCTGTCGTGATCTCGGTGAACCACAGGATACGGTGGCTTTAGCATGGGTTGCAGCCAATCCGGCAGTGACCGCCCCGATTATCGGACCGCGTACGCTGGAGCAGTTTGAGACCGCACTCAAATGTCTGGACGTGACTTTGGATGAAGCTGTGCTCAAACGTCTGGATGAGATTTTCCCGGGTCCAGGTGGACATGCACCTAATGCATACGCGTGGTAATAGCTTGATAGCGTAAGCCAATGCAATAGGTAAGCGTAGAACTGTATTTCACTGCCATAATTATATAAATCAGCATTTTGCATAATTCGAATTATACCGCTCACGGGTACAAGATATAGACGAACAGAATCATTTCGATCTATATCTTGCTGATTGGAAGACGCTTAGAGGATTTATGCAAAATGCTTAAATACAAGCAAAAGAGTCTGACCCTCCACAGGAGAGTCAGACTCTTTACATCCCTCACTAAACGTAACAAAGCAAGCCGAAAGATCTACCACATCAATTCAGATTAAGATAGATCTTCCTGGCAGCGTACATACGTCCCAGCTTAAAGTTCAGTTCAAGGAAGGGGGCGTGCTTCTTTCATCGGAGCCTACAGGTTAACGTTTACACGGTTCGTATATGTTTTGCGTTTCTCAATCAATTGGTTCAGACCGTCCACATAAGCACGTGCACTTGCACCAAGTATATCCGTACTTACACCACGTCCTTGTACCGACACCTGATTTTGAGTCAACACAACATGTACTTCACCCAATGCATCCTTACCATGCGTTACCGATTTGATGGAATAGTCAGACAACGTTACGTCTTCCCCACTCACCTGGTCAATCGCGTTGTAGATTGCATCTACCGATCCGTTACCCTCTGCTTGCTTCTCGATCGTATCCCCGTCAAGCGTCGCAATGCGGACTTTGGCCGTTGGTACCGATTCATCTCCGTACGTTACGAAGATGGATTCCAGTTTATACACCTCAGGTGCATCCTGCAATTTCTCTTCAATTACGGCAAGCAGATCTTCATCAGTAACTTCTTTTTTCTTATCAGCCAGATCTTTGAACTGGGCGAAAGCCCGATTCAATGCTTCTTCTTCCAGCTCATATCCCAGATCAATCAACCGCTCACGGAAGGCATGACGACCAGAATGTTTACCAAGTACAAGCTTGCTTTCTTTCAGACCGATGGACTCTGGAGTCATAATCTCATACGTTGTTTTTTCCTTCAACATGCCATCCTGGTGAATCCCGGATTCATGTGCGAAGGCATTCGCCCCAACAATGGCTTTGTTTCCAGGCACAACCATCCCTGTCAAACGGCTAACCAAACGACTGGTCCGTGCAATCTCAGACAACTGCAGCGATGTTTTCGCCTGGAAAAATTCCTGACGTGTCTCCAGCGCCATAGCAATTTCCTCGATCGCCGTGTTCCCGGCACGTTCACCAATACCATTGATCGTACCTTCGATCTGATCGGCTCCGTTGAGAATGGCTGCAAGTGTATTGGCCGTCGCCATACCCAGGTCATTATGACAGTGGGCACTCAGCTGTACCTTTTCAATGCCGTGTACATTCTCCTTGAGATGTTTGAAAATGTTTCCGTATTCATATGGGCTCAGGTAACCAACCGTATCCGGAATATTCACGACGGCTGCACCTTCTTCCACAGCCATATTCACCATTTCCACGAGGAAATCATACTCGGTACGACCTGCATCCTCAAGTGAGAATTCAATCTTCGAGAATGTTTTCTTTGCATAACGAATTGCGGAACGAGCTGTATCCAGTACCTGCGCTTTGTCCATGCGCAATTTATGTTGGCGGTGAATAGGTGAAGTTGCCAGGAAAACGTGAATGCACGGGTCCTGTGCACCTTTAAGTGCTTCTTTAACCGCATCAATGTCTTGCTCTCTGGATCGGGACAAGCCAATTACAGTCACATTTTTGACCGCATTTGCTACTGCATTGACAGCTGCCAGGTCACCTGGAGATGCCGCCGGGAAACCCGCTTCCATCCGGTCAATGCCCAGCCGCTCGAGCTGATGGGCAATTTCCACCTTTTCACGAGTGTTCAGATTGACTCCCGGGGATTGCTCTCCATCACGCAGCGTTGTGTCAAATACATAGATTTTACGCACGCTTCGCACCTCCTGTACTTGTTATTATATGTTTCTCTGAACCAGCAATAGCGGCTCACGCATAAAGCACGGCCGCTATTCCCAGTTAAAGCTCTAAGTTTACTTTAATACCTTAAAGTGCATGTCCAGAAGTTAATGCTTACTTCTTGATCCAGTGCATCATCTCACGCAATTGTCCGCCAACCACTTCGATTGGGTGTTCAGCTTCGTTACGACGAGTTGCTGTCAAGAATGCACGTCCGGATTGGTTTTCCAGAATGAAGTCGCGTGCGAATTTACCTTGTTGGATATCCGTCAGTACTTCCTTCATTGCTTTCTTCGTATCTTCAGTTACCACGCGAGGTCCAGTTACATAGTCACCGTACTCAGCTGTGTTACTGATGGAATCACGCATGCTTGAAAGTCCGCCTTCATACATCATGTCAACGATCAGTTTCAGTTCGTGCAGACATTCGAAGTATGCCATTTCAGGAGCGTAACCCGCTTCTGTCAATGTTTCAAATCCAGCTTTTACCAATGCACTCACACCACCACACAGAACAGCTTGCTCACCGAACAGATCTGTTTCTGTTTCTTCACGGAAGGAAGTTTCGATAACCCCTGCGCGTGTACAACCGATACCTTTAGCATAAGCCAAACCGATTTCTTTAGCTTTACCCGTTGCATCTTGCTCAATCGCGATCAGGCCTGGTACACCAAAACCTTCCACATAAGTACGACGTACCATGTGACCAGGGGACTTAGGAGCTACCAGCAATACATCGCTGTTTTTTGGAGCAACGATTTGACCGAAATGAACGTTGAAACCGTGTGAGAAGAGCAATGCAGCGCCTTCTTTCAGGTTTGGTTCGATTTCGTTTTTGTATACAGAAGCTTGAGTTTCGTCTGGCAGCAAGATTTGAACTACATCTGCGCGGCTTGTTGCTTCAGCCGGGGACAGAACTTCAAATCCGTCATTTTTTGCAGTGTCGAAGGATTTACCTTCACGAAGTCCGATGACTACGTTCAATCCACTATCACGAAGGTTTTGAGCTTGGGCGTGGCCCTGGCTACCATAACCGATTACCGCGATCGTTTTTCCTTTCAATACGTTAAGCTCTGCATCCTGTTCATAATAAGTAGTTACTGGCATGTTTATAAGTCCTCCTTTGTATTGTAAAGAACCCTTCATTAATGAGCGGGTGTCTCAAGGGACCGCCTCGCTTGGAGTGTCAAAAACATCTCTGGTCTGATCCGATCCGTTCAGACACCCGCCCATTAATGCGGGAATGTAGCTATATTTTCAAGCGTTACATCACTAAAATGTTAAATTACAACTGTTAAGGGACTGACACTCACATAAGATCAACTGTATATGTTAGCTAACCGTCGTCCCTCTTCATTCATTATAACTTTATACGTTGCCGCGTACCAATGCAGTTATGCCTGTGCGGGACAATTCGCGAATGCCATATGGCTTGAGCAATTCAATCATAGCATCAATTTTGTCCGTATCTCCGACTACTTGCACAATCAGGCTGCCTGGACCAACATCTACAACGGATGCGCGGAATGTTTCTACCACACCCAGAATTTCAGGACGCTCGGAAGGCTCTGCTTTCACTTTGATCAGGGCAAGTTCCCGGGCTACCATCGGTTTCAGGCTGAAATCAACCACTTTAATAACATCGATGATTTTGTACAATTGTTTTTCAATCTGCTCCAGCGTTTTATCGTCACCAATGGTGACAATAACCATTCGGGAGAGTCCAGGTTCTTCCGATTGACCTACTGTAATACTCTCAATGTTAAATCCGCGTCGACCGAACAACCCTGATACCCGCTGAAGGACGCCAGGCTGATCGTTTACCAGTATCGAGATCGTATGTCTTATCATTCGTCAGCATCCCCCATCAGCATTTGATCAATTGTCGCTCCTTGCGGAACCATTGGATATACATTTTCTTCCTTGCGTACTACGAATTCAACAACGACCGGTCCTGGTGTATCCAAGGCTTCCTGCCAAGCACGCTGGGCTTCTTCCTTGTTGGTTGCACGCAATCCTTTTACTCCATAAGCTTCAGCCAGTTTCACAAAATCTGGACTTCCTGCCAGATCAATATGGCTGTAACGGTTCTCATAGATGATCTCTTGCCATTGGCGAACCATTCCGAGTACCTGATTGTTAATGATTACGATTTTTACCGGTATATTGTTAATGGCACAGATCGCGAGTTCTTGGGAACACATCTGCATTCCGCCGTCACCGTTAATGGAGATAACGAGTCTGTCCGGATTGGCCATCTGAGCACCTATGGCAGAAGGGAATCCAAAGCCCATCGTTCCGAGACCACCCGAAGTTACCCATGAACGCGGTTGATTAAATTTATAATACTGTGCTGCCCACATCTGATGTTGTCCTACATCCGTAGTTACAATCGCTTCACCTTTGGTTGTATCATTCAGCATTTCAACAACCCACTGGGGTTTCAGTACTTCGTCTGAATCCGTGTAGCTGTAAGGTTTCTCTTGTTTCCACTGTTTGATCTGGTCTCTCCATGCATCTGCACGCTCTGCACGTCCAACTTCTTTGTTGGCTATTTCCAGTACCGTCTTCACATCACCAACGATTGGAATGTCGGTTGCAATGTTTTTACCAATCTCAGCCGGATCAATATCGATATGAACGATTTTGGCATGTGGAGCGAATCCATCCAGCTTGCCTGTTACCCGATCATCGAATCGTGCGCCGATATTAATCAGCAAATCCGCTTTTTGAATAGCCTGATTGGAAGTGTACGTTCCGTGCATACCTGGCATACCCGTCCATAATTCATGACCGCTTGGGAATGCGCCTAGACCAAGGAGAGTAGTCGTAATTGGAATGCCTGTCTTCTCAACAAACTCGAACAGTTCTTCATGTCCTCCCGAGTATACCACACCGCCACCAGCCAGAATCATTGGGCGTTCTGCTTCCTGAATGGCTTGGGCCAAACGGTCAACCTGCAGTTTGTTTGGTACTGTCCGTGGATTGTACCCTCTCAATATAACAGGTTCAGTTGTTGGTTCAAACAATGTTTTGTTCGCTGATACATCTTTTGGAATGTCGATCAGTACAGGACCTTTACGACCGGTATTGGCAATATGGAATGCCTCATGAATTACACTGGACAGATCTTTTACATCTTTCACCAGGTAACTGTGTTTGGTGATTGGCATTGTAATCCCCGTAATATCCGCTTCCTGGAAAGCATCTGAACCGATCAAGCTTGAAATAACGTTCCCCGTAATGACTACGAGTGGTACTGAATCCATATACGCTGTTGCAATACCTGTAACCAGATTCGTTGCTCCTGGTCCGGAAGTCGCGATGCAGACACCAACTTTGCCGCTTGCACGTGCATATCCGTCAGCTGCATGTATTGCACCTTGTTCGTGACGAGTGAGAACGTGTTTGAAATCCTCGAAACCATACATCGCATCGTAAATGTACAACACTGCGCCGCCCGGGTAACCAAATACGCACTCGACACCTTCAAGTAACAAACTTCTCAGCAGAATTTCGGATCCGCTAATGACCTCCGGCTTCATCCATTTTTCACGTAATTCATCTGTTGACCGTACTTCTGGAATTTGAGCTCCCATCAGTCATCCTCCTCTCGAAATTTACACCATTCTGACATTTAAAGTTACAAAAAAAACCTTCCATCCCTGCAAACAAGTTCATGCTTGCGAGGGACGAAAGGTTATCGCTTCCGTGGTACCACCCAACTTTGCCCGAAATTTCGCAATAACGGACCTTACCAGGTACAACAAAACGAATAGCTCAAACGAACATAGTCGTTTCCCATACCTGTTGTCTGTAACGCAGACATACGATTTTCCCTAATACGCGAAAGGAGTGACATCCAGTGCTTTTCAGGAAAACAGCTCCGAGGTGAGCTCGTATATAAGGGATAATGGTGGTGGTTTCAGCAATTCCAGCCACTCTCTGAGCAAAAGAGCCCTTAAAACTTCGTCCTCTTCATAGCCGATGAAATATTCTCGTTAAATGTTAGGAACATTATATGATTCCTCCAACCGATAAGTCAATACCTGTTTTGCATAAAAATTCAGAGAACCTTCCTTCCTCCCTCTTCAACCTATAAGGTTGCCCTAATCCCAGCGCTTCATTCAGTCACCTTTTATCTTGCTTCGGGCATAGGATATACGAGCAGCACGACTGGTCCTGAAAGGAGGCTCCGCATGGTGATTCGGCAACGCACATCCAAGCTGGATGATGGCGCCATCATGAAGCTGATTGACACTCAACTTGTTCCTTTATCCCATATGAGCGAAAAGGAAATTAATAAAATCCGCAAAGAAATACCCCTGCGAATGAACAGGGGCATGACCTTTGTTGTCTCGCCGGAGCCAGACAAAGCTGCTGTGGCATTCATCCATTTTCTCATGCATGGGGAATTGCTCTATGTCGATATGATGGCCGTTAGTCCGAAAGAACAACGCAAACGTTACGGGCAAACTTTGTTGCTCAAAGCAGAGAGCTTTGCGGCATCCCGAGGTTGTCGAAGATCTAAAGTAATGGTGGATGAGGGCAATACCAAAGGGCTTCAGTTTTATCAAAAAAATGGATACAGCGCGATTCGATACATCATGATAAGCCGCTGCTACGAATTGGAAAAAACATTATAGAATGTCCTAGAAAAATCCTGGTGGGCGTGGACCTGGACCATAAGGGCCGAATCCAGGACCAGGTCCATATCCGCCACCAGGTCCTCCAGGTCCATATCCCTGTCCGTAGCCTGGACCATATCCAGGGCCTGGTTTTGGTCCAGGTCCATATCCGGGACCGAAGCCGGGACCACCTCCATAAGCATAAGGCAGTGTGGCAATAGCGAGCAGATCAAACAATACCAGTGGCAGAATCGCTTTTGTACGTACTTTTTTGCCATTCAGACGCTTCAGTACCAGTTTGTTGCCCGATACTTTCAACAGCTTTCCCGTAACCCGAGTGCCGTCTTTTTTGATTGCAACAATATTTTTGCCTATTAATTTCATCGCTTCATCACGCGTAACTTGTTGTTTCATACTTTCCCCTCCTCCTCGGATCGTTCAAAACAGTGTATTCGTCCATCACTGAATTCGCCTGTTTCTTTGTCCCTACCTGAAAATATGGGTATCTGCACGAGAACCAAGTTAAGCATGTAAAGGTCGATGGGCGTTTAAGAAAACAAAAAAAGGCCCGCACAAGGCGGACCCTTTATCAAAACTCTGAATAGCTAACCTGATATGGGAAAGGTTGTTACCTTTTACCCGGATCATATGCTTCACCGAGTGCAGACGGAGCCGAAGAACGTCCAACCGCTGCAACGAGAACGATGATGGTAAGCAGGTAAGGCAACATAAAAATAATTTCCTGGGGAATACTTTGTGACCACTCAAACAACTGTACATAGTTTCGGATCGCTTGTGAGAATCCAAAGAAGACAGCCGCACCAAAGGCACCAATCGGATTCCACTTACCAAAGATCATAGCTGCAATGGCAATATAACCTTGGCCGGAAACCGTATTGTGTGAGAATGTCCCCGTAGTTGTCAACGTAATCGCAGCTCCACCAATGGCCGCAAGCGCACCACTGATCATAACGCCAATATAGCGATAACGAAGCACTTTAACACCAACCGTATCAGCCGCACTTGGATGTTCACCTACAGAACGAAGGCGCAGACCAAATGGCGTTTTGAACATGATGTAATACGTCAGGAATACGAACAGAATGGCCAGATATGTCGTTGGATATACGTTCTTGAAGAAGGCTTCTCCAAGCAAAGGAATGTCTTTCAAGAATGGCACATCAAACTTGCTGAAGCCTTGAACCAACGGTGAATCACCAGAACCTTCAAACAACAGTTTAACCAAGTACAACGTACTTCCTGCTGCCAAAAAGTTAATGACGATACCACTGATAATCTGGTCTGCCTTAAATGTGATGGACGCAACGGCATGAATCAGCGATACCAGTACGCCCAATACAATCGCGAGCAAAACGCCCATCCAGGCCGATGTCGTTCCACCCATGCCCGCTTCTTGAGCATAATGCGCCCCGATTCCAGCTGCAAAGGCACCAAAAACCATAAAGCCTTCAAGTCCAAGGTTTGTTACACCTGATTTTTCCGAAAAAATTCCGCCGAGTGATGCAAAAATCAATGCCGTAGCAAAGACAAGCGTCGTATTGATAATTTGCCCAATTGTCAACAAGTCCATCTACAACACCTTCTCTTTCTTACGCTTCGAATAGAACGGTTTAAGTATCCAGCGCACGATGCCTTGTGCCGCAATGAAGAAGATAATCGAACCGATCACAATCCGAATAATCTCAGGCGGAACATCCGCAGCAAAACTCATACCTGCAGATCCGTACGTGAGGGTACCGAACAGCACTGCACCCAATAACACTCCAAATGGATGATTCAAACCAATTAGTGCAACCGCTATTCCGTCAAAGCCTGTACCCGGTGAACCCGACATTACGGTCTGGTAATGGAACACACCAAGAACCTGGAAGGCACCACCAAGACCGGCAAGCATACCACTGATAAACATCGCTTTTACGATATTCCGGTTAACATGCATACCTGCATATTCAGCGGCATTAGGGTTGTAACCTACCGCGCGGATTTCATAACCTTGTTTTGTTTTCCACATATAGATATAAAAGAGCACAGCCATCACAAGGGCAATCAACGTCCCCATGTGTACACGGGAATTGCCCATCAGTTCAGAGAGCCATGTCAAACTAATCGACGCTGATTCGCTGATATCCACGGAACGATTCTCGCCCTTCAACAGCAAGAATTGGCGTACGATAAGGTTGGCCAGATACAGACCAATCCAGTTCAACATGATACTACTGATAACTTCATTGACCCCACGTGCCGCCTTCAGATAACCAGCAATAGCGGCCCACAGACCACCAAACAATGCACCGGCAATCAAAGCCAGTGGCGCATGAAGGTAGATCGGCAAACCTGCAAATTTAACACCAACAAATGTTGCAGCGGTCATACCAACGAGAAATTGACCTTCTCCCCCGATGTTAAACAACCCTGCACGTGATGCAAATGCAAATGCAAGTCCAGTCATAATTAGTGGTGTCATTTCCCGTACTGCTTCACCAAAGTTGTACATGTCGCCAAATACCTTGGTGAACAATGCACCATAGGCTTCAATTGGATTGTAGCCACCAATCAGCATGACAACTCCACCGAGAATAAGACCCATAATAATAGCTACTACAGGCAAAATAAATGAATCTCGCGTAAACCATTTCAATACGTTATTCATGCGCAGTACCTCTCTTTTGAGTGCTGCCCGCCATCATCAAGCCGAGCTCCCTATCATTGGTTTCTTCCGGCAGCACCTCGCCAACGATCTGGCCTTCATAAATGACAGCAATTCGGTCAGATACATTGATAATCTCATCAAGCTCAAATGAAATCAGCAGAACAGCCTTACCTTGATCACGCTGTGCAATCAGTTGCTTTTGCACGAACTCAATAGCCCCTACGTCCAAACCACGCGTTGGCTGTGCAGCGATAAGCAGTTCAGGGTTTTTATCTACCTCACGGGCGATAATGGCCTTTTGCTGGTTTCCTCCGGACAAGGAACGAGCTTTGGTCTCGATGCTTGGTGTACGCACGTCAAATGCCTCAACAAGCCGCTTCGCCTGCTGTTTGATGGCATCGAAGTTAAGGAAGCCTTTACGGGTGTATGGTGCTTTATAATACGATTCCAGAACGATATTTTCACTCACTGAAAAATCAAGTACAAGTCCGTGTTTATGTCGATCTTCCGGAATGTGGGCTACACCCGACTCCGAGATATGGCGCGGAGAATGATTGGACAGCTCCTTGCCCTCCAAAAGAATCGAACCACTCTCGACTTTACGAAGTCCGGTAAGGGCTTCAATCAGTTCACTTTGACCGTTACCATCCACGCCTGCGATTCCGACAATCTCTCCTGCACGTACGTTCAGGTTAAGTTGGTTCAGAACCGAAATACCTTCTTTATTCTTGGCCGTTAATTTACTGACTTCGAGCACATTAGCTCCAGGTGTAGCCGGTTTTTTGTCCACTTTGAATGTGACATTCCGCCCCACCATTTTCTCTGCCAGCTCATTCGGATTTGTTTCCGATGTTTTAACCGAATCAATTACTTTACCCCGACGAATAATGGTCACCGTATCGGAGATTTCCATAATCTCTTTCAGTTTGTGCGTGATCAAAATAATGGACTTTCCTTCAGCTACAAGCTTCTTCATGATGATCATCAGTTCTTTGATCTCTTGAGGAGTCAATACAGCTGTAGGCTCGTCAAAAATCAGAATGTCTGCACCGCGATACAACGTTTTAACAATCTCTACACGTTGCTGCATTCCGACAGAAATATCATGAATTTTGGCATGAGGATTCACCTTAAGTCCATACTGTTCGGAAAGACGCTGAACTTCAGCAGCTGCTTTTTTATAGTTAATGTTGAGACCCTTCGTTGGTTCAGATCCCAAAATAATGTTCTCTGTTACCGTGAACGGCTGTACAAGTTTAAAATGCTGATGCACCATGCCTATGCCAAGATCGATCGCTCGGTTAGGGCTGTCGATGATGACAGGCTTGCCATTCACTTCAATGGAACCTTCATCTGGCTGATAGAGACCAAATACAATATTCATCAACGTTGACTTACCAGCGCCGTTTTCGCCCAGTAGCGCATGGATCTCGCCTTTACGAAGCTGAAGGCTGATGGCGTCGTTGGCAACAATGCCTGGGAAACGCTTCGTAATTTGTTTTAACTCAACGACGGGGGTTGCTGCACCCATGTAATCACCCTTATAACTGATATAGTGTGGTTCCGCAAACGTAAAAAAAACGTCTATCGACGTACTTTCAAAGAAGACAGACCGCGCTTAGCTGAAGTTTTTCTTGCGACAATCGAATGGTTCAGCTCATTAAGAACATATCAATTCCATTATCTTAAGAAAAGCTCCTACCGGAGCGTTGGTGCACAGTGACCTTGTACAATTGTTATGATGACTTGATCAAATGTTCCTGTTCTTGCAATCATAAGGCCGGTCAAGACCGGCCCCAATGATTATTCATTTGCGACTAAGATAAAATTTACTCCGTAGGAACTTTGATTTCGCCGCTGATGATTTTTTCTTTGTACTCTTCCACTTTTGCAAGTGTATCAGCAGATACATTGGCAGTAGAGGTATCAGCAATACCTACGCCGTTTTCTTTCAAAGTCAGGTTCTCGGAACCGCCAGCAAATGTACCATCAACTACTTCTTTGTTAACGCGCTTAACGGCTTCGTCAACTTTTTTAATCATGGAAGTCAAAGTGATCTCATCACCAAACTCAAGAGATTGGTCTTTGTCTACACCGATAACCCATACATCTTGACCTTGCTTCTTACGAGCACTTGCTTCGTTAAACACACCGTTACCTGTTGCGCCAGAAGCGTGGAAGATAATATCTACGCCTTCATTGTAAAGTGTTGCTGCTGCTGCTTTACCCAAGTCAGGTTTATCAAATGCACCTGTGTAGTTAGAAATGAATTGAGCATCAGGGTTAACTGCTTTAACACCTTCTCTGAATCCTACTTCAAACTTTTTGATCAGTGGGCTTTCCATACCGCCTACAAAACCAATTTTGTTGGATTTTGTTGTCAGACCAGCTACAACACCAACCAAGTAAGATCCTTCTTCTTCAGCAAATGTTACGGATTTAACGTTAGGAGCATCAACAACACTGTCGATGATCGCGAGTTTAGCATCAGGGTTTTGCTCAGCAACCGTTTTGATTGCATCAGCCAATTGGAAACCGATACCCCAAGTCAGATCATATCCACCTTTAACGAATTCGTTCAAGTTAGGAATGTATTCTTCATCGGATTTACTTTGCAGGTATTTAACAGCAGCACCTGTTTCTGTTTCAGTCGCTTGCAGAGCTTCCCAAGCGGATTGGTTAAAGGATTTGTCATTAACTCCACCTACGTCAGTAACCATACCGATTTTGAGGTCGGATTTCGCTTCAGTGGATGTGCCACCTGTATCTCCTCCGGCATTTGTTTCTTCTTTCGGTTTGCTACCGCAACCTGCGAGCATAACCGATACCGCCAGCAACATTACCAAAGACAAGCTGAGCATCTTTTTCATTTCTCTTTTTCCCCCTTAATGATATATCCCTCATTCCAATCCAGCCTACAATTGAACGGTTAACAGATAGCAGGAATGACTTTTATGCAGAATGTATGGTTTCTTCGACATTAAAAGCGCATTCTCACCCTTGAAGCATCCTATCATCTGTCGAAAAACCGAACATTATGACATGGAGAGAAAAATCTAGGACTAGCCTACTAGAGGTGATTATACAATCAACCAGTGTTAAAATCCAGATGTTTCATCACCAAATATCACATATTTTTGTTCTTTTTTTATTGAAAACGCTTAATAATTTAGCGTTTTAACACACTAACGTTACAACGATGTGATGTTATATAACAAAAACATATCGTGAACTTTAGTGCTAAGTGGAATTTACCTGTTTTCTTTTGTATTATTTCACCGTTCGTATTTTATGTATCGCCATGGTCTGTTATTCAACCAGTTATCTGGTTTCATTGTTCCCTTCCAGACCATAGCCTATTCGCCTACTCTTTCAGAGATTGGGCTTCGGATTTCTTCCAAGCCGTAAAAAAAGCCGCCATATAGGTACGGCGGCTTGTATCATACAATTTAAGCGTTGATTTTGCCTTTAGCTACAGTAGCCAAAGAGTTGAACGCATTGATGTCGTTAACGGCCAGATCAGCCAACATTTTGCGGTTCATGTCTACTCCAGCAAGTTTCAAACCATGGATCAGTTTGTTGTAAGACAAACCATTCATACGTGCTGCAGCATTGATACGAACGATCCACAGTCTGCGGAAGTTACGTTTCGTGTTGCGACGGTCACGGTATGCGTATACCAGGGATTTCATTACTTGCTCGTTAGCTGTTTTAAAAATACGGTGTTTGGAACCGAAATAACCTCTTGCCAGTTTCAAAACCTTTTTATGACGACGACGTACTACAAAACCGCCTTTTACTCTTGCCATATTAAAGAACCTCCCAAATAAATATAAATGTATCCGTGGTATGTGTACGGCCGTAGCCGATCCCCCATACGGAATGTACTAATTAGAATTAGCCTTTCAAGTTAGCCAAACCTTGTTTCAAACGTCTAACATCCCCGGCAGCCATAACTGGGTTACCGTTCAGAACGCGCTTAGCACGTTTAGATTTGTGGGAAAGCAAGTGGTTTTTGTGAGCTTTGTAACGAAGGACCTTACCAGAACCGGTAATTTTGAAGCGTCCTTTCAAACTGCTGTGTGTTTTCATTTTAGGCATTTTGTGTTTCCTCCTCCAATGTTATCAGGCTTTAGGAGCCAAGATCATGATCATACTGCGGCCTTCCAATTTTGGTTGACGTTCAACAGTACAAAGTTCTGCAACTTCTACCTTAACGCGCTCCAAAATCCGTTGACCAATCGCGGCATGTGCAATTTCACGTCCGCGATAACGAACAGAACATTTCACTTTGTCGCCTTCGTTCAAAAACTTAACTACATTACGAAGCTTCGTTTGATAATCGTGCTCCTCAATATTGGAACGGAACCATACTTCTTTAATATCAACAATTTTCTGGTTCTTACGGGCTTCTTTATCTTTCTTTTGTTGCTCATAGCGGAATTTGCCATAGTCCATAATACGACACACCGGCGGTTTAGCCTGTGGTGCCACATTGACCAGATCCAAATTCAGGTCAATCGCCATTTGCAGTGCTTCGCGAATGGGCGTAATCCCAATTTGTTCTCCTTCAGCTCCGACAAGGCGTACTTCCTTCGCCCGAATCTCATCATTAATCATGTGATCTTTACTAATAATCGTCCACCTCCAGGTCATTTTGAATATCCAGTTAAACAAAAATAAAAGGGATGCCGGTCAAGCTACCGACATCCCTGTAATCAACACAATTCTTCATGAGTATACACTTCATAAATTATTGGGATCGTTGACCAGCCAACATGTTTGTTGATCAGGTGAGAAGTCGGGCTTCTGCTTGTGATTCCATTTCTATTCGTTTTAAGGCACTTGAATACTATATCACCCATAAAACACATTGTCAACATTCTTCACAACTTTTTTTTGTAAATTATACATTTGTTATATCAGATGTCGACAAAGTCTCATATGCATGTTCCTTACCCTTGTTTGCTCTGCACCTCATCCAACCGTACAACACGTGTATGTTGAGTGTGGCTCCACTGTTTGTTGTTCTGCGTAAAGAAAGCGTAGAACGTAATCGGGTACCAAGACAGCAGGTAGATCGGGAACAAAATCAGATATAGATAAACTTTGGCAAAGGTAACCTTCTCCAGCGCCATGGACAGTAGGAACGTCAGAATGTTCAAACCAATAGCCACGAACCCAACCCATAACGGGAAGTATCCATAAATATTAGCAATGTGCGGACCACTGAATATAGCCATATCTACCCACATCACAGCCGTCATCAGGAACGTAAGCAATACCACATAGACATTGGCTCCATAGATAGCAAGGTCAAATTTCACCAGGCTTCTTTCCTTAATGGACTGCCATAGCAGCGGGAAGAAGTATCTACGCGCAACTGTAAAGTGACCTTGCATCCAGCGCAGACGTTGTCTCGCTGAAGCTTTAAATGTCAATGGCTTCTCATCAAATACTTTGGCGTCATAGTTGAAAACAGGATACACATTACGTTGCACACTGCGCATCGTAAACTCCAGATCTTCAACCAGACTTGTTGCACCCCAACCAATTTCCTTCAGCAGGTTGGTCTCAAAGCACATTCCGGTTCCTCCGAGGAAATTCGCCATATTCAAGTTATGACGAGACAACTGCCACAGACGGTTGATGTACCAGTAAGATACTCCGTAAGCTGCAGTAATCCAGGAATCCTCCGGATTTTTCGTATCAATGTATCCTTGGATAACACGCGAACCATTGTTCAAGTCATCATTCATCTCAAGCAAGAAGTTACGGTCAACCAGGTTATCCGCGTCAAACATAACAACTGCGTCATACTGACGCGGCAATTTCCACAGGTACTTAAGCATCCATTCGATGGCATACCCTTTACCTCTTAAATCGGCATTGGTACGTACACAGGCGTTTAATCCATGCTCTCTGACAATTTGAGCCGTTCCATCCGTACAGTTGTCACAGATGACAAACACATCGTACAGATCTTCCGGATAATCAAGTTGTTTCAAGTTCTCCATCAAGGCACCAATGACTTGTTCCTCATTGTGTGCTGCGACGAGTACAGCGAATGATTTTGTCGCCGGATAATGTTTCTTTTTCTTTTTCTTAATCAGACCGAACAGCGAAAACGTGAATTGGTACACGGCTAGCAGTGCCAGAATGACCTGCATCGTGACGAATATAGCGTCCAACATCGTTCTCTGTTACCCCCTTTTTTTCAAAACCCAGTTTACTCAAGCATTTCTCTTCCTGATTCTGCAATTTATTTTTTTTTGATCTGCAGAATATGACCCTGTTCTTTTGTGTACTACGTGATTATATCAGGCAATGTTTCAAAGCTTGGTTGCTATCAGTTGGCTGCTTTATCGATTCTGTATCCTTTTCAGTCATTTGTCAAAACCCCAATTCCACTTTCTGAAGCAGAAATGTGATCTTTAAGCGCTGAATAGACACTTCGTGATAGCACAACCTCGCATTCATGCCTGTTATATCTTATTTTCAGCCGTTTACTTGATTTTTATTTCTAAAGTCCCTGCTTTTTTCATCAGCATGTTATTCTTCGTCAGAGGCTCTATAACAAATAACGCAAACAGACCTCAAAAAGTTTGAAACAGAACTCACATTTTTTTACCTCATTTCAGCCATGTTGAATCATTGTATCTTTTTTGGCTGACCCAAGTCAAAAAGTTAAGATGGGTATATATCCACTCTTTAACATGAATTTCACGTTCTTTACATGGGTTCTTCTTGAAAAGGACAACATTTAAAAATATGATAAACATATACCTGAAATAACCTCAAGTTCATGAAAAACGGTTATATACTAATCAGGACGAAACCGGATGCAGAAAATCACCGGAAATAATGCCGCCATTACGGGCGGCCTGACTGGCAGGAGGCCAATATGAGCCGTTTATTCTTAAAGTTTCAAGATTATGATCGAAATGTTTTTATGTGGATCAACGGCCGACTTCATAATCGTTTTATGAATTTTTGGCTGTATTATTTCACCCATCTGGGTGGAGCAACTTCTTCTATTGCAATATCACTGTTAATCTGGCTGCTTGCTCCAGCTCCATGGAGCACAACAGGACTCCAGGCATGTATCGCCCTTGCGGTCAGCCACATCCCTGTAGCCATCGCGAAAAAATTGTATCCCCGCATTCGACCTTACCTGGCCTTGCCGGATACAATTACGTTCCGTAATCCCCTGACGGATCACTCGTTTCCTTCAGGGCACACGACTGCCATTTTTTCGGTCACGGTTCCCTTTATGACCACTGATCCGATCTTATTGCTAATATTGTTGCCTGTAGCCCTTATTGTCGGATTCTCTCGAATTTATCTGGGGTTACACTATCCTTCTGATGTTCTGGCGGGTGCCACAATAGGTACTTTAGTCGCACTTGCAACAGTTGCATTCTGGTCTTAAAGCCGATATGTTAGACTCAGAAAAACCTAGCAGGAACAGGTGAAGTAAGCGTGGAGAAAAAAAGAGTATTACTATTATCTGAAGGCTTTGGTACGGGTCATACTCAAGCCGCCTATGCACTGTCCAGCAATTTGCGAAAGCTCTCGCCAGACGTGCAGACAAAAGTGCTTGAACTGGGAAGTTTCTTAAATCCAAAGGTTGCACCTCTGATTATAACAGCATACAAAAAAACGGTTACCAACCAACCCAAACTTTTCGGATACGTATACAGACACCAATATAAAAAATCATTGAACAGGCTGACCACACTGGCGTTGCATAAACTGTTCTATACACACACACGCAGCGTTGTGCGCCAGTTACGTCCCGATGCGATCGTCTGTACACATCCGATTCCAAGTGCTGTCATATCCAGACTGAAGCGTCTGGGTGTACAGGTTCCCCTATGCACAGTCATCACCGACTATGATGCACATGGGACGTGGATTAACCGTGAAGTAGACCTTTATCTGGTTTCTTCAGATGAGGTTAAGTCCAAACTAATGCTACGAGGCGTACCTACAGACAACATTCGAGTCACGGGCATTCCGGTGCATCCAAATTTCTGGGAGCATCCCGGGCGAGAAGAGATCCGAAGCAGATTTAACCTCAAGAACATGCCTACTGTACTGGTGATGGGCGGCGGTTGGGGAATGCTCAGCGACAAGCTGGTCCATCCGCTGCTGACACGCTGGCATGAAGATATTCAGATCATTTTTTGTCTGGGTCGCAATGATAAAGCACGGATCAGCATGGAACAGAACCCCATGTATCGCAAAGAAAACATTCACATTATGGGATACACCAACGAAGTGGACAAATTAATGGAAGTATCCGACCTTCTGATTACCAAACCTGGGGGAATGACATGCAGTGAAGGCTTGGCCAAAGGAATTCCCATGTTGTTCCACAACCCTATACCTGGTCAGGAAGAAGAAAACGTCCATTATTTTACGGCAAGAGGGTTGGGAGAACCCATAACTTCGCCCGACGTAGTGGTTAAATGGATGAACAAGCTGTTGCATCACTACCCGGATGTTGTACGTAAACGCAAACGTCATTTGGCGGAAATCGCCAAGGTTCATCCAATGCAGAGCGCTCAAAGTATTATCGATCTGCTGGAGGACGTTCGTCCTTCATCCGCAGAAGAGGCCCGTTTATGAATTTATCCCAATAGGATGTCGCTTCCCGCATTCTTCGTCAAATCATGCCTCTAACCAACGGCTTCAAACAAGCCTGCAACCACATTGAAAAGGTGCCTTCGAATTTGAAGGCACCTTTTCTTTATGAAGGAAAGTACAAACTATTGAATGCCTGCTGACTTCAAGTACTCCTGCCACTGCTTGGTGTATTCTGCCTGAATTTTTTCCAATCCTGCTTGTTTAGCCTTCTCCATAAATGTGTTCAATCCAGCCTCTACGTCTGCCACCAAACCTACATTAAGCGGATACAAATATTGCTTTTCTACTTGTTCCAATGCAGCCTTCTCGGCTTGGTACGGTGTCCAGTCTTCAGCAAATCCGGTATAAATATCAGGCTTTTTGATTTTGTCGAGATCTTCAAACATGGTCAGCACGTCATCAAAAGTTTTGTCATAGAGCATGTATTCCGGATTACGCCATGCCCAACCATTCATGCCCTCACGCGGGAAGCCATTTGTTTGTGCATCGCCTACCATTTTGTAGTATCCATTGTCCACCTCGAAGTTTTTGCCCTCCACGCCATATTCAGTTAACCAATTATATCGTTTGTCTGTCACCAGTTTCTCATAAAATGCCAATGCTTTTTCCGGGTTTTTACTGCTACGCGGAATCGCAAAACCATTGTGGATCGGGTGAACCGGTTGTGCAAACCCTTTCGCATTCGGGTATGGGAAATAAGCCAGTTTCCAATCTGGATGCGTAGACTGCACCTTGATTACATCTGCATTAAATTTGTTCGGGTTCTCCCCGGAAAGAACAACAGCCGCTTTTCCATTTTGCAGCAATGAGTTAGAAGTATCCTTTACATTCAGTACGTTTTTCGGGAAAAATCCTTTGTCCATCCAACGTTTGTATGTTTTCAGGTCTTCCAGGTGTTGCGCGGATCCCCAGTAAGACGTCACAGTTGATGGTGAGTCATACATAATATCCAGTCCATATGGAAGTTGACCTGCTGTATTAACCAGCTTGGATGTCAATTGACGAATACCATGGGTATGGTTGGCATTGCTATCCGCAATCGGAATCATATTGGGTTCGTTGGCTTTGATGCCCTCCAGATACGCTTCGAGCGTCTCCAAGGATTCCGGTTTCGGAAGATTGTACTTCTCACGCAAGTCCTCACGGTAAGCAATCCCCTCGGTTACATACTCAATCCAAGTTGATGGAACAGTATAGATTTTGTCATTGATTTTGACAGCATTCCACATGTCATCAGGTACATGAGCTTTCAGTGCTGGCGCTGCTGTAGGCAGCATTTCATCCAGTGGCAGGAACGCGCCCTTCTTCGCATAGGACTGGTAGAATGTCCAATCCGCTGTGAAGATCAGATCGATCGGCTGTCCGGAAGACAGCAGCAGTTTATATTTTTGATCCCAGTCGGTCCATGAGGTGTAGTTAAATTTCACATTGACGTTCAGATCAGCCTCAGCCAGCTTATTGATCTCGGATTCAATAACAGGCAGATCTTTCGGAGCATCCCCAAGCATGTAAAATTGAAGTGTTACTTTCTCACCTTTATTCTCGGACGTTCCTCCCTGCTCACTTCCTTGCGTCGATCCCCCCGAACCGTTATTACATGCGGCAAGTACCCCGGCGAACAACATCAGGGCAAGTACCAGAGACAGGTGCCGAATTGTTTTGTTACGCATACGCATCCTCCCTTTTTGTGGTGAACCTTTATATGTTAGCGCAGACTCGCCATGTTTCAGACCGGAAATGATGTTAATGGCCTAATACCCACAGCGTGCTCACGTTCTAACCTTTCACTGCACCAATGGTGAGTCCTTTGACAAAATAACGTTGTACAAACGGATACAGAAACAAAATCGGTCCCGTTACAACGATAGCCATTGCCATCTTGGTTGATTCGGTAGGCACATCCTGACTGAGTGTGATCCCTGTGCCAATCGCCATCTGGTCAATGAATGTAATCGTGTTCATCGTGTTGTAGAGATAAAATTGCAGTTGGTACATATCCGGGTTGTTAATGAAGAGGGATGAGGTAAACCAGTCATTCCAGTAACCCAGCGCGAGAAACAGACCTACGGTTGCGATACCAGGCATCGCCAGTTTCAACACAATGCTGAAATAGATGCGGAAGTCATTCGCTCCATCAATTTTGGCGGACTCAATCAATTCATCCGGCACAGCCGAGCGAATGAAGTTTTTCATCAGGATAATGAGGAATGGCGTCATCAACCCCGGAAAAATCAGTACGGTGTACGTATCTGTGAGATTGAAGTAGTTCGCCAGCATAATGTACCAAGGCACAAGTCCCCCACCAAACAGGGTTGTAAAGTAGATAAAAAACGAGAACGTGTTCCGATATTTAAAGTCCTTACGCTGGAGCACAAATCCGGCCATCGTGATGAGGAACAGCCCTAGCGTAGTCCCCACCACCGTTGTAAAGACCGTTACCCCATAAGCCTTGAGTACCTGAGTCGGGAATTTGAACACCATTTTGTAACCTTCCAGGGAAAAGTCCGTTGGAAAGAGGTGGTAACCATCCCTCACAATGGACTCGTTGCTGCTGAATGAACCAGATAGAATCAGCAAAAACGGTAGCAAGCACATGATTGATAAAATGATGATGAAGCTGTAGGAAATCAGTTGAAACATGAAAGTGAATTCCGAATCTCTGAGACGCGTATTCGTACGCGTGTGAGTATTCATTGGCGTGTTCATGATCGTTCTCCCTCCTGCCCTGCGGGCGTTCTAGAACAAGGCGTAGTCCTCATTGACTTTGCGGATAATATAGTTGACGGTCATGATCAAAATGAATCCAAACAAGGACTGATACAGACCAGCAGCCGTTGCCATCCCGATATCAAATGTTACTTTCAGTGAACGATACACATACGTATCAATAATATCTGTAGCATTGTACAGCACCCCGTTGTTGCCGATCAGTTGATAGAACAGGTCAAACTGCCCCTTCATAATGCTGCCAAGCGAGAACAACAGCAGGATGACAAAGGTTGGCTTCAGCATCGGTACCGTAATGTACCAGATCCGCTGAAATATATTGGCTCCGTCGATTCGGGCAGCTTCATAATACTCGTCACTGATACCCGTTATGGCGGCCAGATAGATGACCATGCTGTATCCAAGATTTTTCCATAGATAAAAGATGATGATCAGGAACACCCAGATCCAGGGTGTGTTATAAATGTCGACCGGGCCGGCCTCAAAACGTTTGAGCACCGTGTTCACAAAACCCGACTCGTAGTTAAACATGTTGTAAGCGATTACACTTAATAGTACAAATGAGATGAAATACGGCAAGAACATGACGGATTGCGTGATTTTTTTGAATAACCTGCCCCGGATTTCGCTAAGCATGATCGCACAGAAGATCGCCAGACCGTTTCCTAATATAATGAAAGCGAGATTGTAACCCACAGTGTTGGTTGTGAGCTTCAGCAGCATTCCGGATTGCCACAGGAACTTAAAGTTCTCCAGACCGACAAATGGACTACCAAATAATCCGCCTTCAAAATCATACCGGGTGAACGCATAATAGATGCCGACCATCGGAAAATACGAGTTAATCAGAAAAAAGATCAGCGTGGGCAACAGCATCAGAAACATGATTTTGTTTTTGTTCAATTCTTTGAGCATGGCTCGATCCCTCCCGAATTTCTTGCGGTGCTGCGTGGTGGAGCTCTCTTTTTATTGTAGATGCTCTCTTCACTCACGAATACTGAAGCTTCCCATCAGAAAATGAACGATTCTGCGAAATGAACTATGAACAAAATGAACGAACCATGAAATGAACAGACATCCACACACATCCGTTCACAAATGTTGATATCGTGCATAGGCTACACCTAGTGAACAATCCAGCGAAAGTTGAACTTTATGTAGAGAAAACAGGCAAAATGGCCTGTCCAGCATTGATGTAAACGCATACATAATATATAATTCAAGATACTCTTGCTCTTCTGCTCATCCATATATGAAATCTAGCGTATGTATATGAAGTTCTACGTTGTTCACCCAAAACAGGAGGTCTGAGGGGGAAGAAGAATGCGTAAACGTTCAGAGGACAGTCAGAAGGTCTTCACACGGATTCTGATCGGCATTATTATCAGTACGGTCGCTACCTTACTTGTGGCTTCTTCTATTTTGTACGTCAACTATAATCGGATTGCTCTTCGCCAGGTGTATCGTACAGATATGAACAGTCTTACACAAACCAGCCGTGAAGTGGCGAAAATGACTGAGACTGCAAAATCATTGTCATATCAGATTTATCAAGACTACACCATCTCTTCATTACTGCTCTATTCCAAACCAAATATCTATGAGATCACATCGGCGATGGAGCAGCTAGACAACTACCGTATGTCCCTTCCCTTTATTGAATCCATCTATGTATATAACTCTAAAAGCAATGAATTCTTTATTAGTTCCAACGTTCGTAATGGGCAGCAGTCCGTCTCGGAGATCGACGATCAGGGGATTACAAGCATCCTCCAACGCTTCCATGACTACAAACCTTTTGTTCCCATCCCGCGTACATATCAGGTCGGCTCTACCGAAGCAACAGAGGTTAACAGTTACACCTATCTCTGTTATGACACGATCAATGACAACGCAAAGCTAAACTATGCTGTCATCGTTAATATCAAGGATGATTGGCTCGGTCCAAATATGAACGCTGTGGATCAACCAGGCAAGACCTTTATCGTGAATGAGAATGGAGACCTTTTATCTGACTTTGGCGACCGTGCATTGATGAAAAATCTCTCCAGCGAAGCTTTTATGAAGCCAATTATGCAGGATACGGAGCAGTCAGCTTACTTTACCGAGAAGGTCGACGGAGAAAAATCTCTCATCACCTATACCGCTCCCGATGACCTGGGTTGGCGTTATGTGAGAATAACACCTTATGATCTGATTACCTCAGATATACGGAGTATGCGCACACATACCGTTCTGTTTTGTGTTGGACTTCTCTTCGCAGGGTTGCTGCTCTCTTACCTTGTGTCCCGAAAACTATATCACCCTATTGATAAGGTGCTTGTTCGTTTACGTGTGATGGAAGCAGAGCGACGTGGCAGTCTTCATTTGTTACGGCAGGATTTTCTACGAGGGGCCCTGCAGGGCCGCGAAACAGTAACTGGAGGTATGCTGGAAGAACGGATGAAGTTCTATGGTTCCTCCATTGATGTTCAGCGTGCATCCAGACTGGTATTGCTGCGTATTGACCATTTTACCGAATTCTGCGAAACGTATCGTGACGAGACCCAGCTTGTAAAATACGCCATGATGAACATATGCACCGAGACAGCCGATCTCCACTACAATGCGGAAGCTGTGGACATGGGCGGTGATCTGATCACACTCATCTTCAATGAAAAAGCGGAAAACCATGAACTTGGGCAACCTGCTCATCACCGGATCGAAGAGCTGCTGCGCATGATGCAGGCTGCTGTAATGACCCATCTGAAATGCTCCATCTCCTGTACGATCGGCACGGAAGAAGATTCGTTGGAAGACAGTATTGCATCTTACACCAGATCAGCCGAAGCTTCACTGCATCGTTTGTTCATGGGACCAGGCTGTCTGATCTATACCTCTGACATCATGGCTTATCACGCCAAGGAGTACGCATTTCCGGCAGCTAAGGAAAGACAGCTTGTCGATCATCTAATGACAGGTAAGACGCGAGAAGCAAAACAAGTCTATGCAGATATCGTCGGCGAAACAGCCGCATATCCCTTTACCGTCTTCCAGCTAGCCTTATCCCATCTGACGATGACACTGAACCATGTACGAAATACCCTTAAAAAGAATAATCAACTCACGCTTGATTCAGTCTCGGATGGTCTAATGCTGCCTGTCAAAGACGCGGAAGATATCAGTGAAGTACATGAACACTTCTATCGGATGTTTGATGAGCTTGGTTCCAAAGTTGAGGAGAAACGTACGCTTAAGCACGAAGAGTTGATTCGTAAAATCAATGGCATAATTGAGCGGGACTATGCGGACCCCAATCTATGTCTAACTTCTATCGCAGATGAGTTGGGCATGTCGCCCATTTATGTAAGCAGGCTCTACAAACAGCTCACCCTGAAAGGGCTCACGGACGTGATTAACGAAACCCGCATAGCCAAGGCCCAGCATCTGCTGGTGGAGACAGAAAACTCTGTTGCCGACATTGCCGAGAGAACCGGATTCACCAACAGTTCATATTTCTATCGCATGTTCAAAAAGTTCAACGGGGTTACACCAAACGATTATCGCCGCAAAGAATTTCATTCAGAAAACTTTTGAAATCATCCGAGACTTGAGTTGATGGAGTATTGCATATCGATTGTTAATGCAAAAAAAAGAGCGACCTATGAGAATGAATCATTCACCTCATGTGTCGCTCTTCTTTAATGAGTATAAGTTAGATTTCGATTTATTCGTGTTCCTGATCTTCGCCAGACTCATCCGAAGCTTCACGAACTTTATACTTGTCCAAACGTGTCTGCTGATACTCACGCAAGGCCTCTTCACCCACAATCACTTCAACGCGGTGAATGTTCATACCTTTACCCATGAATTTCTGCTCGTACTCGGTCATCACATGTTCTTCATTCAATCCATCACGATGCAGATTCAAAGAAATATTGGTCATTTGCAGGCCGAAGTCGGCAATGGCGTTGAGCGAGAAATCAAACAGCGTCTCCGAATCGGTTTTGAAATGAATCTGACCTTTGGGATTAAGCAATTCCGTGTATTTCTTCAGGAATCGCGGGTGCGTCAAACGACGACGTGCATGCTTTGCTTTTGGCCAAGGATCGCTGAAGTTCAAATAAATGCGCTCCAGTTCTTCCGGTTCAAAAACTTCCTCGATCTGTTCGATATTTGCCAACGCAAGCTTCAGGTTCGGAGGTGTCTCCACATCAGCCTGACTCCACGCATTACGAGCTTTCTCACTGGCACGACGAACCAGTTCATCATACATATCAATACCGATGAAATTAAATTCCGGATATTTATAACTCATTTGGCTGATAAATTGACCTTTACCCATACCAAATTCCACGAAGATCGGGTGATCATTGCCAAACAGTTCAGACCATTTTCCTTTATGTTGCTTGGGGTCCAGTACAACAAGATCAATTTGTTGCTCCAGATTTTCTCTTATCCCTTTTCTGCCACGTAAACGCATTTTATTCCTCCGTTTGTCCCATACTTGTCTCAGACTTATTTTGCCGAAGAACTGGCAAATTGTAAAGAGCAATGAAAAGGGAATCTTCGGATCTGCCACTTTGGGCAAATCTCAAAGATTCCCTCTTCGATTTATTTGGAATTGGGGTCCAACTACTTTAGTAGTTCATAGTCTACCTTATCTTGGTGTGAAAAATCAAATGTCTTTTCGAAAGCATCGCGAACTTTTTGTCTTGCAGCCGCTTTCACTTTCGGATTTCCATTAAAACGAACACCTGTTAAAGCCAGTGCTTCTTCTGCCGTCAATTCAACAGACACATGATTCAATTCATTGTTTTTAACTTGGGAATTCATTCATATCACCTCACGGTATAGTATGGTCCATGACGTCAACGTTGATTCAAATGCTATGATGAATAATACCCATTAGATGGTGTCTGACGCTGATTTAAATATAACATAAGGTGTAAACTATAGCAAGGAGAAAACCTTGATTTTACGGCCTATTTTTGCGTTTCGATTCCCTTTTTTTTTAGTTTTTTGATACAATGATAAAAGTTCATGAAGACACCTAAAATCGCTATCAATCGTCTATGACGGAAATCGCATAGCGCTTCTTCTTTTGTTCACGTATGATTACTGTAATTCGACAGCCAAAGGAGTACCCTGAAGATGAATGCACCTGCATTACAGCCCCCTCTGTTGTGGGGAGATAAACGATTCCATACCTGGAATTATGAGATGCGCGATCAATTTAACAATAAGGTTTTCAAAGTGATGCTGGATGCTGGATTCACCTGTCCCAACCGCGATGGTTCCATTGCCAAAGGTGGTTGCACCTTCTGCAGTGCGCGTGGATCAGGCGATTTTGCTGGCAGCAGACGTGAAGATCTGGTCACCCAATTCAATACAATTCGAGATAAACAGCACCTCAAGTGGCCTACAGCGCATTATATTGGCTACTTCCAAGCCTATACGAATACGTATGCTCCGGTTGAGGAGCTGCGCGAATATTTTGAAGAAATTCTTGAGCAACCCGGTGTTGTTGGTTTGTCCATCGCCACTCGCCCGGATTGTTTGCCAGATGACGTTGTTGATTATTTGGCTGAACTGAACGAACGCACCTATCTGTGGGTTGAGATGGGCCTTCAAACGATCCATGATTCCACATCAACATTGATTAATCGTGCACACGACACAAAGTGTTACGAAGAAGCGGTTGAGAAACTGCGCAAACGGAATATACGTGTGTGCACACATATCATATATGGTCTGCCTCAAGAGACACATGAGATGATGCTGGACACTGGACGGGCAGTTGCCAATATGGATGTACAGGGAATCAAGATTCACCTGCTGCATCTGATGCGCAAAACACCAATGGTGAAGCAATACGAAGCCGGTCTTTTACGTTTTTTGGATCAGGACGAGTACATCAAACTGATCGTAGATACACTGGAGATGCTTCCACCGGAAATGATCGTACACCGTCTTACAGGCGACGCACCGCGTGATCTGTTGATTGGACCGATGTGGTCCATGAACAAATGGGAAGTGTTGAACTCCATTGATCGTGAGCTGCGAGAGCGGGATTCATGGCAAGGTAAGTATTGGAGGCGAGCATAGATGGGCTTTCTTTCAGTTCTCAGCTGTGCACATCAGTGGATTGCTTCCCGTCTGCAGCCAGGTGATCTGGCCATAGATGCAACGGTGGGTACAGGAGCAGACACACTATTTTTGGCACAACAAGTAGGCAGGCGTGGTCAAGTCATTGGATTCGATATTCAAAGTGAAGCCCTCACGCTGGCACAGGCCCGGATTCGAAAACAAAACGATGAAGCCAAACTTGGCTCCATCTCCATGCTTCAACTAAGCCATGCTCGAATGGCAGAAGCGGTTCCTGAGTCATGGCCTGGTGCGGTTGGTGCAGTTATGTTCAATCTGGGGTACCTGCCTTCAGAAAGTGCAGATTCCTCCATCATAACCGAGACTGACAGCACGATTGCTGCACTCGAGGCTGCACTCGCTTTATTACGCCCTCGCGGAATCATTACGGTTGTGCTTTACCCTGGTCATAACGGAGGCGCACAGGAAGCAGCAGCCGTATTGGAATGGTCCTCTGCCCTGCCGGTGGAACAGGCACAGGTTGTGATGTATCGCCAATTGCAGCGAGAAACTTCTCCTTTTCTGATCGGAATCGAGAAAAAATAATTTCCTTTGTTCACCAAATACAATAAACTAGACACAATCGCAAAGCGAGCTATTAACGGCTTTTTCTTCCTGCGATCTGTGTTCTAAATCTACATATGCAAACGTATTCACTTGTTTGTTCATGGCGATTACACGCCCATGACTGATTAAAGCGATCCACCATTTCATATACTAGAGGAGAGATTACTGATGTCTACGCCATACCCATTACAATTCCAACCTGAATTCAAAGAACGTGTATGGGGCGGTCGTGCGCTGGAGCAATTCGGCCTTACGCCCCCTGAAGGACATATCGGAGAAGGATGGATGATTGCGGATCATCCAAACGGTACAACCAAGGTATTAAATGGAGCACTAGCTGGCAAGGGTCTGGATGAAGTTCGTGAACAACTCGGCACCGAATGGCTTGGAACCAAAGGCGTTTCCGAAAAAGGCGGCCGTTTCCCCCTTCTGATTAAGCTGCTTGACTGCAACGATGACCTGTCCGTGCAGGTTCATCCAACAGACGAGTATGAGGCACTTCCTCCTGGCGAGCTTGGCAAAACAGAAATGTGGTATGTACTCGATGCAAAACCGGGCGCACACATCATCTATGGCTTGAATGAAGGCGTTGATCGGGCAACATTAAAAGAAGCATTGGAAAACGGAACGGTGATGGATACCCTTCGTCAGGTACCTGTAGAAGCTGGTGATACGTTCTTTATCCCTGCCGGAACAGTACATGCGCTCTGTGCAGGTGTCGTTGTCGCTGAGATTCAGCAAAACTCGGATACGACGTACCGAATTTACGATTACAATCGTCCAGGGCTGGATGGCAAACCACGTGAGTTGCATGTTGAAGACTCATTAAATGTTACCGCCTATGAGGGCGCAGGTGCCTCAACGATGAAAACAAATAACGCTACTCCTGGTGAATGGCTAAAGCTTGCGGAATGCCCTTATTTTGTGGTGGAAAAAGGGATTGTAACTGAACGGTGGGAACTCTCCACCAATCCTGACAGCTTCACGATTCTCGTTGTCTGTGAAGGCAAAGGAACACTTTCGTGGGCACATGCTGAATCAGACAACATTGAATTGAAAGCTGGACAATGTTATCTCTTGCCAGCCAATCTGGGTTCTTATACATTAGATGGAAATACCACTGTTCTTCGCTCTTATCTACCATAAATCAAGCTTATATGTAACCTGTGAAGGAGGAATTACACGAGATGCAGGAATCTACCTTTGCCTTGGTCGCTAGTGAAGGTACCCGTATTCATGTGTACCGCTGGCTTCCCGATCCGGAATGCAACGTTAAAGGTGTAGTGCAAATTGCACATGGCATGGGCGAGACGGCAGCCCGATACGCAGAATTTGCCAGCATTCTTACCCAAAATGGCTATGCGGTCTATGCCAATGACCATCGGGGTCATGGCAAAACTGTGGAGAATGCCAAGTTGCTTGGTAATGCTGGTATCGATGCCTTCCGCTGGATGGCGAGTGATATGATCAATTTGGGCGAAGTAGCCATCAAGGAGAATACTGGGGTGCCCATGTTTCTAATGGGACATAGCATGGGCTCATTCTTGGTACAACATCTCATGTACGCTGGTCATGAGCAGTACCATGCCTTTATTTTATCCGGGACAAACGGCAGACGCGGTCTGCTCCGATTTGGAGAGAAGCTGGCCTTCTTACAGTGCGGCATTCAGGGTGCTACCCACCCCAGCATGCTGCTCAACGCAATTGTATTTGGTGGATTTAACCGCTCTTTCCGCCCTGCAACGACACCATTTGATTGGTTGTCCCGGGACTCACAAGAGGTTCAGCGATTCATTGATGATCCCCTGTGCGGAGCAGTCTGTACAGCAGGCTTTTTCCGCGACTTCTTCAAATTGCTGCTTGAAGTACATCTTCCACACAATATGGAGCGCATACCCAAACACAAACCCGTTTACCTGTTCTCAGGTGAGAAGGACCCTGTCGGACTTCATGGCAAAGGCGTTCTTAATCTGGTCTCCCAGTATAAGAAGCTTCAGCTGGAGAATATTGAGTATCGCTTGTATCCGGATGGACGCCATGAAATGCTGCATGAGATCAACCGAACAGAAGTGGCTCAGCACGTTGTAGACTGGCTAGAGCGGAATACACCTAACTCTAGTGAACACGACGATGCAGTGAGCCCTGCTGAGACGGCTGACTCTATATAATAGAGTCGGAGGCAACATACCAAAATCCACAAGAAACCCCTGAATCGGATGTACAGCTCACGCTGCGCGCTCCAGTTCAGGGGTTTCTTGTTAAGCGATATGAATAATAGCTATAAACAAGCTTTATGGACTAACCTTCAATTAACAGGGATTCCGGGTCTTCAAGCAGTTCTTTTACGGTCACGAGGAAACGAACAGCTTCACTACCGTCGATAATCCGGTGATCGTAGGACAACGCGATGTACATCATTGGACGGTTCTCCATCCGTTCTGCATCAATCGCCACTGGACGAAGTTGGATCTTATGCATCCCCAGAATACCCACTTGAGGCGTATTCAGAATTGGCGTAGACAACAAGGAACCAAATGTTCCACCATTGGTGATGGTGAACGTTCCACCTTGCAGATCAGATAACGCCAGCGTGTTGGAACGAGCTTTGGATGCCAGGTCCGCAATACTCTTCTCGATCTCGGCAAAGCCCAGACGATCGGCATCACGTACAACCGGTACAACCAGTCCTTCCTTCGCTGATACGGCAATGCCGATATCATAATACTTTTTGAGAACAACATCTTCGCCATCAATCTCTGCGTTAATTGTAGGGAATTTTTTCAGAGCTCCCACAACCGCTTTAGTGAAGAAGGACATGAATCCCAGGTTAATCTCATGTTTCTCTTTGAACTTGTCCTTACGGCGTTTACGTACATCCATGATCGCAGTCATATCAACTTCATTAAACGTAGTCAACATCGCTGCTGTCTGCTGCGCCTCTACCAAACGTTTGGCAATGGTCGCACGGCGACGAGACATGCGTTGACGCTCTACCGGTTTGGTATAGGTAGAACTTCCAGCTGCCGGAGCACTTGGTGCTGCTGGAGCTTTACTCGCAGGTGGAGCAGCAGGAGCAGGCGCCTGATTGTTATGGCTCTTCACATCATCCTGGTATACCCGTCCAATCGGATCTTTGCTCTGAACCTGATCCAACTCGATACCACGTTCACGTGCAAGCTTACGGGCAGACGGTGAAGCCGTCTTGGCACTATCGGATGACTCAGGTGCTGCCGCATCAGGTGCTGGTGGTGGTGTTGGAGCTTCAGGTGCAGGAGTAACGGCCTTTTTCTCTTCAGCTGCTGGTTCGGAAGCGGGTGCACCGCTTCCTCCTCCAGAACCAGCTGAGAGTGTACCGATCGTTTCACCGATCTCGACCGTCTCTCCTTCCTGACGAATGATCTTCTCCAGCACGCCACTTTCTTCTGCGCTGATTTCAATATTTACTTTATCCGTTTCCAGTTCAAGAAGCACATCACCCTGATTAACGGTATCCCCTTCTTTAACCATCCATCTGGATACAGTTCCCTCAGTTATTGACTCACCCATTGCAGGTACTTTAATTTCACTCACAGCTGTTACCTCCCCAGTGGAATATTATTCTTCGTCGTTTGTTTCAACGCAGATGTAATAATCTGTTGCTGTTCCATACTATGCACAAGCTGATAACCGCTGGAAGGACTTGCGTGTTCCGGGCGACCTTCGTATCTAACGGTTGTGCCTTCCGGAGCAACTTCACGAAGACGAGGCTCCATGTATGTCCAGGCACCCATGTTTTTGTTTTCTTCCTGTACCCATACCAGTTCTTTTACATTGCTGAAACGTGCGAGTATACGTTTGATCTCTTCTGCCGGGAACGGATATAGCTGTTCTACGCGAATGATGTGAAGCCATGACCAATCTGCTTTATCTTTTTCAAAAGCATCTTCCAGGTCAATGGCAATCTTGCCACTGCACAAAATAATGCGCTCTACGCGATCCGGCTGTGTACCCAGTCCAGCTTGCTCCAGCACAAGCTCAAACTTGCCTTCACTGAATTCGACTGCCGGTGAAGCAACACGCGGATTCCGAATGAGACTTTTCGGTGACATCATCACAAGTGGACGAGCATCTTCGGTTTCAGTCAACGAAGCTTGTCGACGCAACAAGTGGAAGTACTGAGATGCACTCGACAAGTTGGCAACCGTCATGTTGTCTTCTGCACAAAGCTGCAGGAAGCGTTCAAGACGAGCACTTGTATGCTCAGGTCCCTGACCCTCATTCGCATGTGGAAGCAACATAACCAGACTGGATTTCTGAGACCATTTGGCGCGACCCGCTGATACAAACTGGTCAAATATAACCTGTGCACAATTGGCAAAGTCACCGAATTGAGCTTCCCAGATGACCAGTGTATCTGGTGAATATACGTTATATCCGTATTCGAATCCAACAACGGATTCTTCCGACAACGGACTGTTATAGATTGCAAAGGATGCTCTTGCCTGTGGCAAGTGATGTAATGGGCAGAACTTTGCTCCATTCTCCGAATCGTGCAACACCAGATTCCGATGAGCGAATGTAGCGCGCTCGGCATCCTGTCCACTAATCCGAATTGGCTTACCTTCTGCCAGAATGGTTGCAAATGCGAGTGTCTCCGCAAGGCTCCAATCCACTTTTTCCCCTTCGTTCAGGGAAGTGCTCCGGCGTTGCAAAATCCGCTGTAACTTCGGATACACGTTGAAGTTCTCAGGCCATTTCAGCAGATCGGCATTAATGCTGCGCAGATTCTCCAGTGGTACCGCAGTCGGAGTAATCGTAACAGCTTCCGGCTCACTGATTTTCCGTTGGTAATATTCATGTACTTCATTTTTCTTCATCTGGTCATAAGCTTCTTTTAATTTGTTCGTTACTCCATCGCGAATGCTCGTAATGGATGCATCATCGATAATCGATTCCTCTTTCAACTGATCCTGATACAAGTGGCTTACCGTTGGATGGTTTTTCACCTTGTCATAAACGATAGGTTGAGTTGTTTCGGGATCATCGGTTTCGTTATGGCCGTAGCGACGATAACCGATCAAGTCGATCAGGAAATCCTTTTTGAAACGATTGCGATACTCGGCTGCCATACGAATGGCTGCAATACAAGCATCCGGATTGTCCGCATTCACGTGTACAATCGGAATCTCGTACCCTTTAGCAAGGTCACTTGCGTAGTACGTTGAACGGGAATCACTGCTATCTGTAGTGAAACCCAGACGATTGTTGACGATAATATGGATGGTTCCACCATTCTGATATCCTGGCAGAGCTTTGAAGTTAAGCGTCTCTGCAACGATCCCTTCTCCAGGGAATGCTGCATCACCGTGCATCAAAATGGTAGCTGCCTTCGTCACGTCTTGCTTCGGATATCCAGGGTCACGACGGTCATCCTGAGCCGCACGTGCAAACCCTTGTACAACCGGATTAACGTATTCCAGATGGCTCGGGTTATTCGCCAGAGTAAGGCGTGCCTGTACAGTTTCCCCGTCTTTTACAAAACGGTTGGCACCCATATGATATTTGACATCCCCCGTCCAACCGTAGTTGATTCCAGTCGAACCTTCCGATGGAACCAAATCTTTGTTCGGAGCATGATGAAATTCAGAGAAAATTTTGCTGTACGGTTTGCCCAAAACATGAGCCAGTACATTTAACCGTCCACGGTGGGCCATACCCATCAGAATGTGGCTTGATCCGGCTTCTGCCATGATGCGAACAGCTTCATCCAGCATCGGCACAAGCACATCGTTACCTTCGATGGAGAAACGTTTCTGCCCAACAAATGTTTTGTGAAGATAATCTTCAAATTGCTCAACTTCAACCAAACGTTCCAGCAAAGCCTTACGTTCTTTCGGCGTAAGTGGAGCCGGTGATGTGCGAGATTCCGCACGACGATTCAGCCACTCACGCTCTTGAACTTCGTGCACATGACTGAATTCGTAGGCCATAGGTCCAGTGTAAATTTGACGCAAGCGTTGGATTGCATCCCATCCGGTTGCTGTCTGCCCATCTGCACCTTCCCAGATCAGGGAAGCAGGTAAAGCTTTCAGATCTTCTTCGTTTAATTCAAAATGCTGAGGTTCCAGCAAAGATGTGTCTGTATCTTCACTGATTCCAAGCGGATCTATATCTGCAGCAAGATGACCATAGGTACGGATGTTCCATACCAGTTTACCCGCTGTAACCGCTTTCTGTAATAGTTGAATGTCTACGCTTCCGGAAGCCGATTGGGCATTGCCGGAATTCAAGGTTGTGCGTGCATCCCTGCCAGACATCGGCGGTGCACCCCATTGTTCAAATAATTCACGATAGGCCGGTGTAACCGAACCAGGGTCTTGAGTGAATAATTCATATTGTTCCTGTACGTATCCCATATTGGGGCCATAGTAACTTTCCCAGGGCTTCTTGTTGCCTTCCACGATCGTCATCGACGTTCCCTCCGTCTTGATTTAGTCATAAGTTTTTGACGGAAATCATTGACTAAGCCGTAATTTGCGTTCGTTCAACATTTTAAGCTAAATTTTTCATGAAGTCCAATAATCGTGCTGTTGGTGGTAGTAACGTTAGTCCGACGCTCCCGTCAAGGTTTGTCTGCGTTTTCAAAATCAAAGTAAAACAATGATTGTATATACCGTCGCACAGATGTCGAATACTGTCCTGATCCGTTCGAAGGTTACACTTTCTCCTCTTCTTCAAGTGAAGTCCATGTTCTAATATCTATTCTATAAACTTTTACGCTCAGGAGCATTTCCTATTTTTAGTTCAATTGATGCATAAATTAGATGAATCGAATAAATCGGTCAATTTGGATAGAACAACGAACACTTAATTACAACAAAATAGGCATACGATCTCCCATTTTACCTCCTTAATTGAATTGTGGTCCATTATGTTCAAAAACAAACGTCAAGTTAAACATTAACCATTTGACGTCACATTCAACAAATAATTGGGGTTTTCTTCAGGAGATTAACTGAAAAAAGCTCGCCCAGACATAAATTATCCGAGCAGCTTCTTTGGATATAGCAAATTTAATCTCAGCAAATACTTCCTATTTATCTTCATCCTCTGTAATAGCATCCAGATCTATGGCCATACGGATCATATCCACACAGCGGATACCATCCTCTATAATCTCTTCCTCATAATGCCTCACAAAGAAGTCACGATCAACCCCGATAATGCGGAAACCGCAACGTTGGTATAACTTCAATTGATGAAAGCTGGAGTTGCCCGTCCCAATTTCGAGAATCCGGCAGCCCAATCTACGTGCAGCTTCCATCGCTTCCTTAATCATGTGTTTGCCTACACCTTGTCCCTGCAGTTCTTCCTGTACGGCAATATTAACAATCTCCGCAGTCTCTGGACGAGTCTTCAACAATACGAACTCCCCAACCATCTCTCCTTCATACTCGGCAATAAAACAAACACCCCGACTCAGGTACTCATCCACAATTGCTTTTGAAGGATCAGCCATCAATAAAAGTTCGTAGGGTCTCTCTTCTTCCCAGTCCAAAATCCGGAACGACAATTTCATGCCAATCTCCACCTTTTCATCGTACAATATTCATTTACGTCCTGTTTGCAGAAGCCTATGTATGGCAAATCCACAAATATATCATTCTTCATTTCAACAAACTAGTTTTCTCAATCTAATAAACACACACTGCTCCTGATTGATTTTGATAATGTCGAATGATCATTCCAGATGCATTGGCCATGCCCTGTTTCTCATAAAATGCCTGAAGCTCTGGGTCACACAAGAGATCGATCATATAAAGATTACGAAGACGTTCGAACATACGCTGAACAAGAGCCGTACCTATTCCACGCCCCTTATACTCTGGCACTACTTCCAGTAAGGGGATATAAGCACTGAGAACACCATCAGAGATTGCTTGTACGAATCCAACCACATTTCCGGTATCTTCATCAACAGCCAGTTCAATAGCATAGGATTGTTCCAGCAGCTTCAGAAATGTTGGCGTAGACGGCGGGTTTGGCCAACCATCAAAGAAATTCCCACCTAGTTGTTCAAGAGCTATACTTTCTAACGTATCACGAAATACGATACCCACAGACTAGTCATCTCCTATAAAAATAGTAAACTTCATTATATCATAATATCTGGATATAAATATATAGATATGGATGATACATTATGAGGCATTATTTTTATCCTAACCCAAACTTAAAATGCTCATGAATTAATTTCCATTCCCCATCAAGCCCAGCAACAAATACATTCGTGGCCCGCCCCTTGCCATAAGCCGGCTCTCCCTGATAAATCCCCTTCCATTGGTAGGTATAAATACAAACGGCCTGCTCTTTGCTAGTTGTAATCCACTTAACATCTTCAGCACGATACACTTCTTCCTTGACTGTCTCCCAAGCGTTCTCAAAATAAGCCCGAATTCGTTAGGGGTAGTACAGGACGTTCCCGTAAACCAATATACGGCTTGTGGCGATAACCATTTACTGACTTCATCAAACTGATGTGTATTTGTCGCCGCAATGTAGCTTTGCAGGGCATGCTGGTATCCCATGATTTTTCCTCCTTCTGACGGTTTAACTTATCGGATCCCACTCTGTTCAAGTATCGAATCGCTATACACCATAAATGTCTCTTGAAGTGTACGTCCGGATGACTTCTCCCAGATCACACTCCGCTCAAAAGTGCCTTTTTGGAAAAAACGCGGGAGACGTTCAGCAAACCAATCCTGCATAGGCAACTCAAAAACCCGCTTCATAGGCACCCATAACAGTTCGCCTTCGGGCGGATCTTGCAATAACTGACCCTCGAATGAAGTCGCCAAATAGTTAAATACCATGTACCGCAATCCTTGTTCGGGATCACAGAACTCATCAAGCCCTTTATACGTAATCTCATTGACCGCTAGCCCCGTCTCCTCCAGAACCTCCCGCACGGCACCATCCACGATACTCTCCGGAAAGTCTACCTTCCCCCCAGGAGCGATGTATCCCGGAAATCCTTTGCGATCCGGCCGATTCATTAGCAACACCTGATCATTCATTTTGTCCCATACCATACACATCGTTAATATCTCTATTCTAGTATCCATATTCGTCCTCCTGCTAACGTGTGCTTCTCTGTTGTACACTAACATTTCTGGGAATAACCTATGTTTTCCTTCTTTATTCCCACTCTGATTCATTGCTGTTTTCACCAGTCTCACAGTATAGTCTATGATGATATATATGCATACGAAAGACGGACGCCCTGTACACCTGTACATCAGAAGCCCGCCTGCTTTGTGATATTCTATGCTGCTCTTTCCTCAAGCCTGGAGTTTCCAGTTCTCAGTTCAATTCCGTAATCAACACCCGGCGTTCCTTCCATTCAGCCCGGCGATAAGCCTGTTGCATACCAAATTTGCGGATACTTGCCTTTGGCACCGATTTATAAGGCAAAACGACCGTAAAGTCCTCATCAAACGGGAAAAACGACAGGCCTACTTTTTCATTGGATAACCACTCTGCCTGAATCGGTTGTCTGGAACAGGCATCAAACGTACAACTGAGCCCTTCTGCAAAAAAATCATAACGCGCAGCAGGTGTTCCAGGTTCCTCCATACAGAGAAACAAACTGAGCTGATCACAGAAAAGCATGATCTCCACATCACTTTGCAGCCTCTGTTTCAGTGCTTCAGCATCGCCACCAAGCTGTTTCTCCCAACTCAACTGACGTTCGTGTTCTTGCTGCAGATAATCTCGGATTTCATCATCATCCTGAGCATTGGCCCCCAGATTTTTCTGAAACAGTTCCGTATACATCAAGCTACACAATAATCCGGCGTAAAGGTTTTTCTGACGAACTTCTTCAATCCCTTTATGGTAGAATACAAAACGCGGACGCAATGGAAAGTCACGAAACGAATACGGCGATTGACTGTAATCATTCCAGAACGGAGATGAATCCAGTTCAATCCAACCACGGTCATGTTCCTTGGCCGCTAGAATCAATTCATCCCGATGCACAGCATCGGCTAATAATTCATTTTTCCAGTGGGAAGCCATTTCTCCGGCTACTAATCCATGCTCATGCTGTGCGGTCAAAACAAAATCATGCTCTCTCTCATATACGATCATTTGCTGTCACCCTTCCGCATGGTATACGTTGACTTTAACATAAATTGGGTTAAACTTTCCTAGTAAGTTGTTTTTCGCTCCATTTTGACGAAAGGCATTATGAAAGGCACAATGTAAAGGTGTTGTCAGTTTCCTGAAATTTGATACACTAAAGGTTGTGTCCACAATTATATTACATACAGAAAGCGGGATCTCATGAATTTATACTCTCCTTACATCGAGTTTAACCGCAAGGAATGGGCTGAACTTAAAGAACATCAGACCACTCTTCCACTGACGGAAGCCGAATTAGAACAGTTAAAGGGATTGAATGAAGAGGTATCGATTCAAGAAGTCGAAGATATATATTTGCCTCTGACCCACTTTATTGACCTATATGCAAGAGTTTCACGAGAGCTGAATCAACTGACGGCCTCCTTTATGAAAAAAGAAGCCCTCCCCACCCCCTACATCATTGGAATCGGGGGAAGTGTTGCCGTGGGCAAAAGTACAGCGGCCCGCTTGCTACAGGCACTGCTCGCCAGAGGTAAGAATAGCCCAAAGGTTGACCTTGTCACAACCGACGGTTTCTTATATCCCAATGCCGTGCTGCAAGAGAAGGGCATCATGAACCGCAAGGGATTCCCGGAAAGCTATGATATCAAATCCCTGATTCAGTTCATGGGTGATGTGAAATCTGGCAAGCCCGAAGTGAAAGCACCGGTCTATTCTCACCTCGCCTACGATGTCATTCAAGGGGAAGAGAAGCAGATCTGTCAACCGGATATTCTCATTATTGAAGGTATCAATGTGCTCCAGATCAAAAAGGAAACGCCTTTGCTGGTTAGTGATTTCTTCGATTTTTCCATCTACATTGATGCGGAAGAAGAGCATATACGACATTGGTACGTTGAGCGTTTCAAGCTGCTCCGCAATACAGCGTTCCAGAACACGGATTCCTTTTTCCATCAACGATTTGCCAATATCGATGAAGAAGAAACCGTGCGTACGGCCAACCAGATCTGGCAAGATATCAATGCCAAAAACCTGCATGAAAACATTTTGCCAACCAAAGGACGTGCCAGACTGATTCTGAAAAAGGAAGCCGACCACTCCATTGGGCAGATTCAATTGCGTAAACTGTAGACAACACTCGTACAGTACACTTTGATGTTATATCTAATTACCCTTAAAAGGAGAGAAAAACACATTGCAAACCCTGATTATACTCGGCAGTATTATGATGTTCCTGGCTGTTGCATTGGGTGCTTTTGGTGCACACGCGCTCAAGCGCAAACTATCCGCTGACATGATTAAAAACTATGAAACCGGTGTTCAATATCACCTCATCCATGGACTTGGCATCATCCTGATCGGACTGCTGGCAGATCGTCTTGAATCCTCTTCACTCGTCATGCTTGCCGGGTGGTTGATGTTCGCCGGGATCATCCTGTTCTCCGGCAGCCTGTACACTTTAAGTGTATCGGGTGTTCGCAAATTGGGAGCCATTACCCCACTTGGCGGAGTCGCATTTTTGGCTGGATGGGTTATGATCATGATTGCCGCATTGTAAACATGCCCCGAGGATAAACGAAAAGAGTGTTCTGGCTGATATAATATCGCTGGAGCACTCTTTTACTGTTTAATCTGTCCAAATTCTTCGAATAGTGGACTGCCCTTCATTTGGTCGTTGTCTCTCCAGCACATACACATCCGGGTTAGACAGTTTGGTCCACTCTTCATAACCAAAGGATGGTTCATACTCACGAATAAGCAGTGATAACAAGTTCCCATGTGTAACCACGGCCCCGTGCTGTTCCGGTCTGCTCCACAACTCTTCCAGGAGTGCCAGCCCTCTTGCAGCCGCGTTTCTCGAAGATTCCCCGCCTTCTTCCACCCAATCCACATCATCGTATGTACGTTTCAGCACATCCATCCAGTTAGGCAGATCAAGAGAGCTAAGTATCCTCTCCTGGAGACGTTCATCGGTATGTATATGTTGCAGCGTTGCTATGCCTAGTGGCATAGCGGTCTGAACAGCCCTTTTCCATGGACTGGAGACAATATACGTTATGGAATGATGAGCCAGGATATCTGCAAGTTTTTCGGCCTGCCTAATCCCTTCATTTGTAAGCTCTGCATGGGGTTCCTGCCCTGTGGCCTTGGCATGACGGATAAGATAAATGGACTTCATAGCTATCACCTCCTATGGTGTAACCTACATGGAGTTCTTCTTAAGATATTGGAGTGCACTGTGCATCTTCTCCTGCTCTTCCGGTCGGCCTGATGAACTGAGGAAAGTGACCTGTTCCCCTGTTCTGTCTCCATGCTGAGCCACCAGTCCAAGCCGCTGCTTCAGATGGTTTACCGTGCCTGTACTGCCATCAATAATCTGTATATGATCTGGCAGAACCGTGCGCAGAATGGACGTATAGTATGGATAATGCGTGCAACCAAGCACCACTGTGCCATACATATGAAGATCGAGATCTGCCAGCTTGAACCGGAAATAATCAGCGATTTTACCCGGATCAAAATCCAGCTGTTCACACCACTCCACAAGTTCCGGCAGCGCAATGGAATCCACACTGTGGTGATCATCAACACGCGATACCAGTTCGTTATACTTGGTTTGGCTCAAGGTGAGGGCCGTGGCAAATACAAGCACTCTCTTCCCACTATCACGATTCATCTCCACGGCTGGTTTCACCGCAGGCTCCATGCCAATGATCGGGATATCGTATTTGGCGCGCAGATCCTTAACAGTCAGACTTGTTGCTGTATTACAAGCAATCACGATTGCCTGGACATCCTCCTGAACGATCGCTTCCACACAATCAAAAATATGTCCTCTAACCTCATCCGCAGACTTGGTTCCATACGGGACATGTAAAGTATCTGCGTAATACAGGAATTTTTCTTCCGGAAACTGTTGTAATGCCTTATGCAAAACGGTTAAACCACCGATACCTGAATCAAAAAAAGCAATTTTCTTATTCAAGGATTTCACCTCTATAATGTATTCTTTCGGGTTCCAAGAACCTCTCAATGCTGCTCATGCTGACTGGAGGTGAGGTTTGTACTTCCGGCTCGTCAGATACTACAGTGCTTGACGGCTTGCGGGAACCATTCCGGTTACGGATCGTTCTTCTGATCGCTGTTGTCTCCAAATTTTCTTGAATAACCTTATAGATTGTATAAATTCGGAGACAAAAGCGAACGCTATCGCTTCTTCAGAATCGATTCAGCCCCCTCCATTACTTCCGCTAAGTCAGGTACTATAGAGAAGATGAGCCATTATTCTATGTTCATTTTATACTGTCTGAGCCAGTCCTTGCCACTATGCCACGCCTCTACGGGGTTATGCTCTCCAAGCAGTTCAGTACTGGCCTGAGCCATGATCCATTCCTTGAGACCGTTATCCGGACTGGATTCGAGTTGCTGTAATAGGAGAAGCAGTCCCGCCTCGCCCGTATTCAGGATGTCCTCGTAAGCCTCCCGGTTGCCAGTAATATAATCATTGGGATTGCTGCTGGTCAGGAGGACAGGGTCGCTAACCATCTGCTGCAGGTTGCTTTCAATGGTTGCTGATAATGCTTGGTCTTCTGTCAGAGTCGAACATGCTACTACCGTCAATGCTGTGCATACGGATAACAAACCCAGAATCAGTCTTCTCCGATTCACTGTACCACTCCTTTCAACAACGAGTTAACGCAACAGATTCGACTTTCATACTCAAGCCCTCGGCCAACTACAGAACAAGTTCCCATTGTTCTTCGGTAAGCTCCTGACCTGACAACATCTGCTTGCGGACTTCCTTCACTTCAAAGCCCACAGATTGATATAATCTACGCGCGCCAATCAAAGACTCATTGGTCCACAGGATCACGGATGTGTAGCCTTTTTCTTTTGCAAAAAGAACTGCCTGTTCGAGAAGCTTCCCGCCCCATCCTGCACCACGTGCTTCCGGTTCGATCAGAAACCAGCGCAGTTGAGCCGTATTTTCATTCACCTGAGTAATACCTATGGAGCCGGAAGCTGACTGATTCAACTCAACGATCCACAACATCTCCCTCAAGTGATTACCCGTCAGTCCAAACGAATTCACCGCATGGGTAATAAATTCAGCAAAGCTATGATCATAATTATACTCGTTTCGATAGATTCGGATATGCGCTTCAATGACATACTGCAGATCTTTTTGTACGAAAGTGCGGATCATCTGACGTCACAGTCCTTCCTCAAATCCACAGTTGTGATACTGAAATCCACACCGAACTGAATTAATCCGAGTTTACGGGCAACTTGCTGTGAAGCGAGATTATCCCAAGATGTACTATAGATTGGCACGTGTCCACGCTCCTTGACATAATACTGCCAGCACTTTACCGTCTCCGCTGCATATCCATGTCCTCTATAACCCGGTGCCGTATACAGACTCGCTTCCGCCCCATGATCGGAGAGCCTTGCGGAGCAGCACACTGCCACAGCAGAATCCCCAATAACATAAGCGGCAACAGGGCTTTTTTCATGCAAGTGATCCGTTAATTCCGGGAAATGCTCTGCCAGCATATAACGCTGCTCCTGACCAATCAACTGCACCTTCTGATTCCACTCGTGAGATAACTCAGGAAAAGCATAGGCGGGTCCCATCCACACACGGTTAACGAGCTCATAGGTTTCCACCTTGCGAATCAGTTTCGGAATATCCAACGGAAGCTCGCAATCCTTACCCAACTCATTCATTAGATTAGGCGGTAACTGCTCATGGTAATAGATCAGTGAACCAGCAGAAGTCATGCCGATAAAAATGGCTGGAGCTTGCCCACCACCTGGCTCGTTGATGCTTAATAGACGCTGCTGCTCGTTGATCGTATATAAAGTACTCACCTGTATTTTCAACATTTCCATAGACGACAGGTTTGATTTCGGGACCATGACTATGAAGTTAACCTTTGCAATAATCGTTTGCCTTCACTGCCTTTACCCGCTTCCTGCTGCTCCAGAAAATCGGATAATTCACGTAAATCAGCCGGGCGATATCCAGCCCCGCACCCGCAATTATGATAGGTATAACCATGACGGTACAGCCTCATCACTTTGGTCCATTGTTTGGTATCATTTTTCTTGGGCGCTTGGAAATCGTGTCCCATGCTAACCATAGACGTGGCACATTGCGGGCATTTATATTCAAGTTGTGCCACCACCTCAGGGCTCAGGTCATGTCTGGAGACTTGTTTAAATGATTTGCGACAAATGAAACATGCATAGATGTCTTTATATGGTCCTGACATGGCATATCTGCACATCATCTGCACCCCCTTAATAATTTCCATTATACGGGATTTCACACGCACATACGAATGGATTTTGCATATTTGCGAAAATTCCACCACTCACTCATTGACCTTTAATCGCAGCTTGTTTCCAAGCCTCACCGAGTTCCGCAATCGTTGCATACCGCTCGGACCGATCGGCGCTCACTGCACGCATCACAACCTGATACAACGCTTCTCCGGCATCCCATCTGGCATAGGAACGATCTTTCTCCCCGCCAAGCAAACCAAACGCTATTGCCCCCATGTTGAATACATTGGTAACCGCATCTATGGGCGCGCCTAGCTCAAACTCTTCGGGAGACATAAAGCGGGAAGATCCCCACATGCGCCCCATGGTATTGGTGAAAGAGCCCTTCCGATACAAGTCGATATCACAAATTTTCATAAAGTTTCTGTCAAAATCATAGATCAGACTGCCATCATACAGATCTACAGCCACATAACCTCTTCGTTCCACCTCGATATGAAAATCCAGAATCTGTTCCATCGCCCGAATGCGCGTCTCCACTGGAAGCTGTCTGAACCGATAGTAGGGCGAACGTGGATCTTCATACTTGGCAGGAGGCGGAAAATACCACTGGGAGTGCAGACACTCCCCATCCACCCAATCGAATACACAGGCATAACCCTCATCCGTTGCAAAATGATCCGTTAGTCGAATCAACGTGTCATGCGCCAGATCCTCATAAACGGAAACAGATGATTTCAGATTACGAATGGCTTCCGGGGGATTTCCCGTATGATTCGCATGAATTGTATGTGCTCCCGCATACTTTACGAACAATCGCTTTCCATCCTTTTGTACAATACCGAAGGAGAGATTCCCTGAATCCTGCTGATCAAATACGCGAAATACCGTACCCATGGGCCGTAACCAATCGAAAGAGTGGGCTTCTTTTAAGACAAAGGAAACACCATTGATCTCAAGTTCAACCTGATCTGTCATAGGGCCCCTCCTGCTGTGATATCTTCATTCAATGTTGAATGCTCCGTATAAAAGTAATTCATATGCGCCTCATCATATCCCTGACCGTTGACTTCCAATGCGTTGCGCTCGATGCCATAAACTTCAAATCCATATCGCTCATATAAACGTCGGGCTGATTCATTTGTTGTCACTACACTCAGATTAATCTGCTTGATACCCTCCAGATGTCTTCCCCGATCCAGCACCTCGCGGAGCAAACGCGAAGCCAGCCCACTTCCCCGATATGGCGGAGCAACATAGACGCCCCAGATCATGCCTTTGTGCCTGAGTTTCAGGCCGTGTTCCCTTTTGAAACCCATCATTCCCGCCAGTGTTCCTTCTGCTGTGTATGCCCCCAGAATATAATCATCGTGTTCATTATGTATACGTTCCTGTACTTCATTCATGGGGATCTGAATGGACAATTCAAACGAAGCCCCGAAGGCTTCAGGATGTGTTTTCAGTGCTTCCAGTCGCAAAGGCCAGTAGATGTCTGCTTCATCCCGCTGAATATTACGAATGATATAGGTCTCTTGCTTTCGATCTTCGTTCATTCTTCGACCACTCCCTGCATTTCATAAGGATAATCGATCTGAATTTTTACATTCGCTGCCGCTTCCTGTCCTGCAAGCAACCCAACAACATAAATCCCCAGATCAATGGACGTGGCTACTCCACCGGCCGTAATGACATTTCCATCTTTTACAATCCGCTTCTGAATCACCTCATCGACATACGGCTGAAGTAAATCATATGCATAGGGATGTGTTGTTGCTTTTTTGCCGGATAAAAAACCAGCTGCACCCAGCAGCAGAGATCCTGTGCACACCGAAACCTTCAAAGGTACAGACGCAGCCTGTCTCAGCCAACCTACAAATGCCTCGTCATATCGAAGCTTGCGCGTTCCCATGCCCCCGGGGATGAACACGAGATCATATTCCGACAGGTCAGGCTTCACTCGATCCACCTTCATCGTTAAACCTGACTCATCCGTGACCTGATCTGTCATGGCACAGGTTTCCCACGTCGTTCCTTTGGTTGGTTCAAAGAAATTCAACCGATTGATCACATCATAAAACCCTGCAAAATCAAGGAAAGTCAGTCCATCAAACAAAACGAATGCAATTTTCATTGGTAACCTCCGCTTTTTTAATTTGGAGCATCCTGATTAAGTTTCTGATTCCGATCCCGTTCCATCGCTTCCTTCACCCAATCACGTTCCGGCAGCTTGCTGTTGATTCGAAAGAGCAGAACCACAATCGCAAGAAGTAAAATAATAACGATGAATTCGAAGATGGTTAATCCCTCCCTTTCGGAAATTCTGCAATCGTGAATCGTACTTTATCTCTATTTTAATCCACGGGCAATGATCCACTCCAGCCACTTCCAGGGTAGCACGGCTTTGCCTATGATGAGCACACGCGAACCTTTTCCCAAAGCATATCGAAGTCTTGGTGCACGCATCCGTGCAATTCGGCCAATCAGATCTGCCACTTCCTGTGGATCAGGTGCCGTCTCGCTCGCATGTTGGGAATAACGAAGAACCGCATCCAGCTTATGCTTATACGGGGAGTTCTCGCTCCGATGAATCTCACCCAAACCTTTATTCCAGATCGGCGTGCGATAAGCACCTGGTTCAACCAAAACCACCCGAACGCCAAACGAAGACATCTCATGCCGCAGGCTTTCCGTGAATCCCTCCACAGCGAATTTGGAGGCAGCATAAGGTGCATACCCTGGAAAACCGGATAACCCACTTACACTGGACAAGTTAATAATCAGCCCCTGCTTCTGTTCACGCATCACAGGCAGGACCTCACGTGTCACGGCAATTAATCCAAACAGATTCGTTTCCATCTGGCGCCGCCAATCCTCCATTGACACTTCCTCAATGAACCCGCCAACCGCAAATCCCGCATTGTTCACCAGCATGTCGATTCGGCCACTATTAAGAAGTACGGCCCCCACAGCTTTTTGCACCGATTCAGCATCGGTCACGTCCAGTTGCACATATTGCAAACGTTTAGCTACCCCCGCCTGTTCAGCCAGTTTCACCAATTCTTCTCTTCGACTCAGATCACGCATTGTAGCAACAACGCGATACCCCTGCTTGGCAAGGGTGATTGCGGTGAGCATACCAAAACCACTGGAGGTACCTGTAATTAAGGCCACCGGAGCGTTATCTCTCTCCTTTGTCTTACTCACTGAATCAAGACCCGTATTAATTCGTCCTTGCTCGTCCTCTGTTAAGTGTTCATCAGCTGTCACGGTGTGTCCTTCTTTCCTCGGTAAATTACTTACTTCCGTTCTACCTATACCGCACTTCCCCTGCTGCTTAATCCGCCACTCCGTTATCTTTTCTCTCCACCCTGCGCAGCTTCGTGATTCCCGGTTCGAACGTATACGGAACAAATCTGATCTCAGGTAAGGTGCATTCCAGACGCTCTCCCAGCTTCATCAGCTCACTCCGTACATCCGTCTCGACCTGCTCCATCACTGCGCTCCCGCCAAGCCGAAGGGATACTTCCATTGTTCCGTCTCCTTGCTGCACCACACGATAATGTTCAATATCCGGCGAAGCCGCAATGACCGAACGGGTAACGAAATCCGGAAAGACTGGTACCGCCTCACCCGTATGTAGTTGTGTAAAATAAAGCGTGTCATCACAGCGGCCTTCAATCCGCTCAATGGCGGTAAACGGGGAACCACAGGCACATGGCAGCGCCGCCTCGGTCAGAATATCATTCAACCGATACCGGATGATCGGCTGTGATGTTCTGGAGAAGTCCGTAATAATGGGCACAAACCGCCGGGTGGCCGGATCAATGAACTCTTTTTCAATATGCACGATATCTTCATTCAAATGCAGTGTGCCGTAACGACAGGTCGCACCCAGGAACCCTTCTGTACACTGATAGACTTGATGAACGGTCTGTCCGAAGACCTGCTCCAACACCTTGCGATCCAGGGGGTCCAGCACCTCGGCAACAGAGATGATTTTATCCGGTACAGCAGTCAGATAGCCTGCCACATAAGCATCCGCCAACAGACGCAGCATGGATGGAGGAGCCACCCACACGGTAGGTTGGTAGGTTTCCAGCCGCTTAACCAAGGTCTCCACACGTTCCAGCAGATCAAAGTACTCAAACTGCAATTTGCCACGTTGCACCGATTCATACAGATTACTGTTGGCCCGCAGGAAAAACGCAATCTTTGCAGGTTTCCACAGTCCACCAGGCAGCAACTTGGCCAGCACTGTGCCCGTCCACGCACCCTGCTCCCGATCACTCACCAGAAATATCCCCCGGTTCCCTGACGTGCCCGAAGACAGTCCAACCGTCACACCTTGAATGGAAGGTTTGAAGTCACGCGTTTCTTCACTTTCACCCGCAAGAACCAGCGCTTCGTCCTTGGTAATGCCCACCGTGTTCAGTGTATCGAAATGTTGCATCATGATTGATTTGTCAATCAACGGAAAGCTTCTCCAATTGGATGCGTCCAAGCTCCCCCACCACTTCCGGTAAAATGGAGATCGGTTACGAATCTGATGAACATGCCGAATAATCCGGCGTTCTTGCCAGCGCTCCAGTTGTTCTCGCGTTTTCCACTTTCTCAGCCCACGTGCGAGAGCATAATGAACCACAATACGAAAGGTATTACTCATCGTTTCGGCCCTCCTACACCCCAAGCGTCCAGTACATCTCGACAATGACTCGGCACAATCCGAATGTGTGGAAACTGCTGATGCAGCTGAACCAGCTTGTCAAAGTTACGGTGGTATTCCTGTCGATTCGACATAATGATTCCAGCAAGAATATTCGGTCTACGCTGTTCACGAAAAGCCCGACTCGACCACACCGCGTCCGCGCAGAGAAAATAGTCATGTTCTTCTGTACGCAACAGGAGTCCCATCATGCCTTCCGCATGACCGGATACATCCACCCCCAGCAGACTGCCATCACCAAAGATGTCGTAGACCTCATCAAAAGGGAACTCTTTCCCCGTTCTCGTCCACCGCTCAGGCTGACACATAACAGGCCATGATCTGGCCATAAAATCCTCGGGCAACAGCCCGGCAAGAAAACCTGCTTTTACAGCCGCAATCGGACCGAGTGAGCGCACAGCATCATAGGCTCTTGGCAAATAGATAAATTGTGCCTCAGGGAAATCCCGCACACCCGCGATGTGATCGCCGTGAAAATGCGAGAGGATGATATACCGAATATCCGAAGCTTTCAGTCCGATTCCAGCCAAAAAATGAACGGCACTATCCTCTTCACGATAGACCACTGGTGTAATATGACTATACATTGCGTTAGGCAAATGAGCCGTTTCCTCGAAAAAGCGGGAACTATATCCCGTATCCAGCAGGATCGGTCCATGTACGGGATGAATGATGCAGGCAAATCCTGCCGGGAAAGGCACCGGGCTCAACCGACCACCGCGCAACGTCAGAAACTCTGGATGTGTACAGTAACCCGCCGCACCCAAATATAGTTTCACCGGAGTTGTTGTCAGCATGATTCAGCCCTCCACCAGTCTGCAAATTTTTGCAATCCCTCTTCAATGGACACCCGAGGAATGTATCCCAATTGCTCCCGTGCATCCGTAATATCCAACGTCTGTGGGATGGATAAGGATCCGACTGTATACCGTGTCAACGCAGGTTCACCCAACGCAGGAATATAGCCATGAACTCGCTCCAGCAACGCTGCCACACCATAGGCCGTCCGATAAGGAATATTTCGACGACGCAAGGGCATATCCAACATACCAAACAAACTGCTTACCAATTCACTGAACGCCCTTGGATCGCCATTGGAGATATTGTAAGCTTTGCCGAGCGCTTCATCAGAGGCATCGCGGCACAACAACAAGGCATCCACCACATTATCCACACATGTCAGATCGATTACCGCCTGTCCACCACCAATCATGGGCACGCCCGATTTTGCGTTTGCTGTGACAATTCTGGGAAATAACGTCTGATCATACGGACCAAAGATCGCTCGCGGTCGAATCATGATCGACGGAAGTCCCTTCGCATGCCCCTCCATTACAACCTGCTCAGCGAGAAGCTTCGTGGCTGCATAATGATTGGCTGGTTTGGATGGCAACGGGTCATTCTCATGTACGTTATATCGCGGGTTGTAGTTAAAATATATACTTGGAGTCGAAACATGTATGAATCGTTGTACCTCATGATGCAGGCAGCCATCAATGAGGTTTTGTGTCCCTTCTACATTGCTGCTGTAGAAGTCACGATATCTGCCCCATGGCGATGATAGTGCCGCACAGTGAAAGATCATATCCTGCCCCGCACACGCTTCGTTTACTGAAGCCTCATCCCGTATATCTCCATTCAGGAATCGGATTCCTGCCAACTCAAGTTCTGCCCCAACTTTGGGCTGTCGGCCCATGCCAGTTACTTCCCATCCCTCTTGTGCAAGCCGTATCGCGAGATGCCTGCCCAGACATCCTGTAGCTCCTGTAACCAGTGCTCTATTCATTGTTGTTCACCGTTCCATTCTATGTCGTGAGTCAAAGCTTCAGTCAGCGAGAACTTCTGTGATCTTGACAGACGCCATGCGGCTAGCACCACTGCAAATTGTTCAAATACAGGCTGGATATCCTGCCCTCCATAGACCACATCCCTGGCTCCACGCCACGCAGCTATCCATGCACGGAGTTTCCCTTTGCCGAATATCTGCTGAACCCCGCTTCCCAGCATGGGAAGCATGAGCATGGCTTTGCTGCCCCGTGCGGGCGTGATCATTTTTCTTACTTTGACCAACGTCTCCGGTTCAGTCAGTGCACGCACCAAGTCATCTCCGGGGTGAAACAGATGAATCCCACTCGTTGCCCTCGGATTACACTCAATTGCGTATACTTGCCCATCCTGACCTTCTATAAAATCAAACCCAATCTGTCCACTAAAACCCGTTGCCTGGGCAAATTGTCTCACCCACGCAAGGGCACCCTCATGTTCCACCTGTTCAAAAAAAACACTGGCTCCCACGCTTCCTGTACGATAGCGACTGTCGTAAGTGGCATGTGCAACCAGTTGCCCTTCATGCGCTATGCTGTATGTACATAACATCTGACCAGGAATGTAGGCCTGTGCAACCCAAGGTGAACTAGATGATAATGCTACTTCGTCTGGAGGGTCGTTACGGAAATGTCGATGTTTCTTTTCGCTTACGTTTCCTTCCTGATCCGTCCCTGCCCTAGCCTCATCGTTCATGAGTGTTGGCATGCGAACTTTGGCTGCGAAGCGGGAATACACCGGTTTCCACACCCAATCTCCTACTTTTTCTAGAACAGACTGGGCTTCCATCCATTCCTGCCGACTGTGGATCAGACGTGTATCCGGAACCGAAAGACCGAGTGACCCTGCGAGCTGGATAAAATCATATTTGTGGTGCAGCTCATGCAGCTGCTCCAGAGTTGTAACCAGAACACGGCAATATGCACGCAATCTGCCTGCCCCTTGGGCAACATAGAAGACTTCTTCACACATCGGAATTAACAGGTCGATCTGCCAATCCTGTGCCAACCGTTCCAGCTCTGCCAGATAAGCACGTGTGTCATGACGCGGCGATGGGACCACAGCACACTGTTCCACTGCACGAGATAATCTGGTCAGATGCTGTACGGCACTCTCCGCAACATAGACCCGATGGCCTGCCCGATGAAGCATGCGTGCCAGATCAAGCGTTACGGGAGCCCTTCCGCCTGTAAGCAGCACACGGAGAGAAGCAGATGTACGTTGTCTGGTTCCCCCAGATCTAGTAGTCAAAAATGAGTCCTCCCAATGATAATCCGGCAGCTGTTCCAATCATCAACACCCGATCTCCACGCTGAATACGCTGTTGTTTAATCGCTTCATGCAGACCCATCGGGATCGATGCCGCAATTGTATTGCCGTGATTTCGTGTGATGTCCATAAACCGATCTTCAGCAATGCCAAGCTTCTTGCGAATCAGTCTCATCGCCATGGCACTTCCCTGATGGGGAATCACCAATTGGAAATCCTCCATCCGATTCCCAGTTGCCTGCAACATATCACCAATGAATCCAGGCAAAAGTCTGGAAGCCATGCGGAAGATGGCCTGTCCATCCATATGAAATAGGTAGGGTTCCGGCTGATCTGCCTTATAATTCGAAGCATGCAGCCGTGTACCTCCACCTGCAATCTCCGAGAAGCGAGCACCTCGGCTGTATGTTTGAAGGGAAGCATGTACAATCTGTGAGGATGACCCTTCAGGCGAACGCTCAATAATAACAGCGGCCGCTCCATCTCCGAACAGGGCCGCACTCTCTTTATCAGACCAATTTAGTCCCGCGGAGGCAATCTCGGTGGCTACGAGCAGTACTCGCTGGTAACGTCCGGCGTCTACCATATAGGAGATCACATCGAGTCCGTTCAGGAAACTCAGGCAGGTTGCATCCATATCAAAAGCAGGTACGCCCGAATCTTGCTGCCCCATGGCCTGCTGGATAAATACCGCCGTACTTGGCAACGGTTGTTCCTTCGTGCCACTGGTACACACCAGACAGTCGATATCACTGAATTGTAATCCTGCGTCCGCCAGTGCAGCTTCCGCAGCCCGCGCGCCCATGAAAGAGGAGGTTTCTTCACCCGAAGCATAATGGCGTACACCTACACCTGTGGCTTTGCTAACCCAGCCCGCAGGCACGCCCAAGCGGCGATCAAGTTCCTCATCGGTGACTTCCTGTTCAGGCAAGTACTTCCCTGTTCCCGCGATCCTTACTCTTCTAAGTTGCATTTCCCCAACCTCTTTCTGTTCATCTGACTGATATATATAAGTTCAGCTAATTAGTATTTACACTGACACTGCGATGACAGAACAACTTTCCGATCGCTGTTACCCCCAGATTTCTTGAATCCTTTTGTAAAATGGGGAAATCCGGGGATAAAGGCGAACGCTTCGCTTCTTCAAGTTATTTCTGTCCTCTCCGTTATCGTGTAAATGTTTAGTTGAACATATATAAATGAAATGAATCCTCCACCTCAAATGGCGAAACGCCATTATCAGAAAGCTTTAGAATATAACAGAAGGGCAGATGCCTCTGCCCTCCCTGTTGTGTTTTATTATTTATACTGTGTTGTCATTTCTTCTTATTCAGAATCTCGGCAAGAGCGGTATCTAGTGTACCGTATGTGAAAGTGAATCCTTCCCTCTCCATTCGTTCGGGAATCACCCAACGACTCTTGAGAACAAGTTCCGTCTCGGTCTGAATGAAACGTGCGCCCAGTTCAAGCATCCAGCGAGGAGAAGGTAGTCCGATCCGAACACCCATCTTTTCTCTCAGACGCGCCATTAGCTCCCGATTCGTCACCGGATGCGGAGAGGACGCATTGAACACACCATTCAAGTGTGGATGCTCTTGCATATAAATTACCATGCGAAAGAGATCCTCGATATGAATCCAGCTGAACTGCTGTGTTCCTGCGCCTTGCGATCCTCCCAGTCCAAAACGGACGAGGTTTGTCATGGGCACCATCACACCACCCTCGCCCAGCACAATCGCAATCCGCAGTGCAATCTGACGCGTAGACGGCAGACTGAATTCAAAGAAAGCCTGTTCCCATGCCTTGGCAACGTCGACCGAGAATCCGGAGCCAATCTCGCCCTCTTTTTCCGTCATGGGACGATCTTCAGCATGTCTGTATATGGTCGCCGTACTCGAATTAATCCATAATTCAGGAGGTTGATTACAAGCCAGGACGGCTTCGCCGAGAATGCGCGTTGTCCGGGTTCTGGATTCCAGAATGACTTTGCGATTCTCCTCCGTATAACGGCAGTTCACCGATTTACCTGCCAGGTTAATCAACATTTCTGCTTCTTCCAGTGCCTCTATGATTCCTGCACGATCCTCCCAAGCAATTTGACCGGGCTGACGCGAGATGATCAATACCTCATAACCCAGTTTCTTGAATCTTTGGGCAAAATCCTGTCCGACAAATCCTGTTCCACCAGCTAATACAACCTTCTTCACGGTATCCCCTCATTTCCCATACTGGGTAAAGAATTCGTAAGATATAGATTGGAATGTTTCTATGCATGCAAAATGCAGATATTAGATTAACACCGCCGATGAGCCGTTAGTTTGATTTATTTCGCACCCAGGGAGGCGTACAAGCGATCCCGCTCTTCGATAGCCCATGCGTTTGCAGGGTTTTGTTCCAACTGATATCGGAGTTCATCATAAAAATCATGGATCATGAATCCGTCCGGCAAGTTCCCAAACATCGCTGTAAAGTTGTACTCTGGCAGTGTTCTCTTTCCTTCACTGATCTGCTTCAGCCAGTCCATCCACTTTGCAAGAGTAAGCACTTCCTCCTGCCATAACTCAGCCTGTAACCCAAGCGCATCCTGAAGTTGCTCGTACGCCAATGGATCGGCGAAGACGCGGCAGGCCTGAACAGCCAGTTCATACAACTCGGTCACTGCACGGCGTACCTCATGCTCAAGTTCGACCTCCAAGCCTCCCATGTAATCCTGAACCTGAATGCTCTGTCCATCATCGTATAATAGCGGTGCCTGGGCCAACAGGCGTACAATCTCTTCCATCTCGTACATTGAAACTCGCTGCTGCTCATAGAGAGCAGGTAATTGATATGCTGTAATGATCATTCACTCCTACATCGTTCTTCTATTAATGACCTATATTATAACATGGTTTGGCAATCATCTATCAGGATAACTTGACTATCCACTACAAGTTGTAGTAGTTTATACGTACTACGTAGCGTAGTAATACAATCGTTATGGACGCATAACGATGTTAAGGAGTGTTCACGGTGAACCAGATTCAAAAATTATCCGAAACAGAAATGGAATTAATGGTCGTTATATGGTCATGCGATCCACCCGTCACTTCAACAGAACTATTAGACATATTCGCTGAGAAGGGGAAAGCGTGGAAAGCGCAGACTATGTCTACTTTTTTGTCACGGTTGGTGGATAAAGGCGCACTTACCGTCACGAGACGTGGACGAACCAATGATTATGTACCTCTTCTACAGCCCGAAGATTACAAACTACAGGAAACGCAGCATGTTCTTGATGGACTCTATCAAGGTTCAGTCAAGAATTTGGTTTCGGCCATGTATGACGGTGACAAGCTTTCAGACGATGACATTTCAGAACTGAAAAAATGGCTTTCGGAAAAGTAGGTGCAGATGATGAACATATTTTTTGAAATTCTGTGCAGCCTGACCGTGGCGGGAAGTATCGTTTCTGTTTGTATTTTGGCACTACGACTTATACCCGTATCTGTTTTTCCGACCAAGTGGCTCTACAGACTCGGTAAACTGGCTATCTTGTTTTATCTGTTCCCGGTATCTCTTGGCCTTTCATGGCTTTTGGATATGGCATTCCAAACGACATCAACTATACCGGGTACGGAGAATGCAACAGCTTCGCGCTTACTTGCAGGAACGTTTATCCCGGAACAAACCATTTCGGTAACTACAGCCTGGTTCTTGTTATGTGTATGGGGCATTGGAGTCATAGGTTTTTCTGCATGGCAGGTGTACTGTTATCGAAGATTTTTGAATGAATTATCTCGTACACGTACCCCAGTCCTCTGTCATAGTGAAGCAGTTATACAGTTACCATTAATCCAAGAGGCTTTGGGTCTCAAACGTAATATCACGCTTGCTCACAGCACTCTAGTACGAAGCCCTATACTGGTTGGCTTGTTTAAACCAACGATATATCTGCCACCCGAAAATACGGTGAAAATGGACATCAGCATGGTAATTCATCATGAGTTGGTACATCTAAAACATAAAGATCTGTGGGTCAAAGCTGTGACCTTGGGGGTTAGTGCACTGCACTGGTTCAATCCCCTGATTCATATGATTCGCCGGGACATTCATACCTGGAGCGAGTTGGCCTGTGATGAAGATGTGGTGAAAGAGATGTCCCATGAAGAGCGAAGACGATATGGTGAAACGATTTTAAATGTGATGGCGGGAACCAAGAAAATGCCTGCTCAATTCTGTTCGTCCCTATCGGGTGAAGGCAAACAATTAAAAAGGAGATTGATGATTATGTTTAATGTAAAGAAACTGAAAAAGAAACATTGGATGTTAAGTATAGGAGCCCTCCTGCTTATTACAGGCATAAGTACGTCCACTGCCGTATGGGCATCAAACCACACAGTTAAAGTAGAGGCCCATGCTACTGAAGCTGTGCCTGTTCCTTCTACTGATGGATCTTCTGAAATCGTAGCTTCTCCCAACAAGGTCGGAATTTCCGAAGCTGTAACTGCTCCTTCCACTTCCGAAACTCCTGAAATCGTGGCTCTCCCTGAGGATGAAGTTTCCGAAGCTGCGCCAGTTCCGTCTGCTACTGTACCTTCTACTACTAAACCTTCTGAGGCTAAAGTTGTAGAAGCAGCAACTGTTCCTTCTACGGGTGTATCTCCTGAAATCGTATCCGTCCCTTCTGAGGCCCAGGTCACCAAAGCTGTACCTGTTCCTTCAGAAAAATAACCTATCTTTAAGGAGCAATAGCCACCTTATATGCAAACAAGACGAAGCATAGATCATAGATCTCCGCTTCGTCCTGTTTCCGTTTTTCTGTCATGTGCATTAGATAAATGTTTTGATCGTAGCAAAATATTCACGGATCATGTTGACGGGTTTCAGATAACCCGGTGACGGGGCCGATATGCCATATTCTGCCGCATAACCGTTCTTGGCAGCAATATATTTGGAGCGGAACATATGATAGTCACTGGTGACAATCATGATCTCGGGATGCTCTAACCCGGATTCAAGAATGATTTTTTTGGAAAAGGCCAAATTCTCCTGTGTACTTGTGGAGCGATCTTCCATAATGACTTGAGCGGGGCTAATCCCCTGTTCAATTAGATAGTTTTTCATGGCGAGCGCTTCGGGAATGGATTCTCCAGGTCCCTGCCCACCCGATACAATGACCGGTGTCTGAGGGTGACTTCGAATGTAGTCCAGACTGGCATCCAACCTTTGCTTCAGGGTTAATGACAATTCCGTTCCACGGATGCCTGAACCCAGAATAATGACATAGTCCGCTTCTTCCGGATCATTCGCACCAAGCTGTGTGAATACAAGTGCTTCAATAATGACAAAAGAGACGGCAACCACGCCAAATCCGGTAAGGATAATCCGTTTCAAAATAACATGCTTCTGATAGTCAATCCGTCTTAGCACGATAAAAGCCACCGTGATCATTCCAAAAAACATGACTGCAAAACTTCGGCCCCAGAAGACCAGAAATGCCACAAAACATGCCAACAGGACAAGATCAATGATCAGTCCATTTTTTTGTAAGAACTTTTTTATCAAATCCGTAGACACTCCTTCTTGTACCCACTATTCCGCAAATCACTTATTATTCAAGCTGTTATTATCGTTAGTTTCGGCCATTGTTCCTGCCAGTGCTTCTTCTGTACTCTCTGATTATAATAGTCAGCATCCGTGAAGAACGGACTTTTGTGGACTACGAGTCGATACAGATCATGCAAGCCATGCGGAGCACAGATGTTCACCTGATCCTCTTCATCCAGCTGTACTCCTATGGCAGTCACAACTTCTGGCCAATAGCGAAGAGCATCCTCAGTAGATTGATAAGGAACTGTGCCATTGCGTAGATGCATTCTCGCCTGATTTTTGACCGACCACTTGGCATTGCCTGTCAACTCGCGAAGCTGACGCTCCAACTGGATGTCTCGTTCCTCACGCAGGTCTGACGCATCATAATAGACAACATCGATATCACTATGCAGCTCGCGAAGATCATATCCATGCAGAACATCCCAGATGTAATTACGAATATATCCTGCACCTATGTAACTTTGAGGCAAATGGAGACTACGAACTCTCCGCAGGTCATGCATTAATTGCTCGTGTTTGATGATCGTCTGAATGAAAAGGTCCTCATATAACATATCTGCCTCCTGCGGTTTACCTCATTGTCCTCTTATAGCTGTTAACCTTCATTCCAATATATCATGTTTACCTGGCTGCAATAAAATGAACAACGCTTGAACATCCTCTGTACAACTTCGAATCTCTGATTAATCACAACCAAATAACCCATAAACAGCTTCGGTTATCCGAATGTTTATGGGCTACAGTGATCGAGTTTGAAACGGTTAAAATTTATTTAATCGGTATCCAAATTTGTGGCGGTTGGTTGGGCCCCGGGTATACTTCCAGCTCCGGCATATATGCGTGCTCATAAGGGTTGGATGGAAACCATTCCGAAATAATCCGTTTCCACAGAAGCTGCATATTCTCCGGCATCGGGCCTTCTACTTCAAATACACTCCATTTGGAAGCAGGCATGGTAAAGCTTGATAATCCTTCCGGTACTTCACCATCGTAAGTCGTAGCAATCCAGTATTGCATCTGTTTCTCCTGAATTTCGCTCTGATCCACAACGACACCGAGTAATCCTTGAATATCCCCATTGTTCAGTTCAAACAAACGATCCTCTGTACCGCTCGTCCACGCTTCCTGCCACATCTTTCCGATGCCTTGCAGATGTTCTCCATCTGCATATGAGAAAGTTTGCTCTACTCCGACCAACGTAAATTCGGGATGTTCAACGATTTTATATTTCATCGGTTCTGCTCCTTTTAGACTCACTTGAATCACCAGACGATTATATGATTGGACAGCGTTACTATTTTTGCGTGCTTCACTGGGTGCAATACCGTGTTGTCTCCGAAAAGCTTTGGAGAAAGATTCGGGTGTGTCGTAACCGTATTTAAGTGCCAAATCGATAATTTTAACATCACTCTGAAGCAGCTCATGTGCCGCCAAAGTCAATCGTCTGCGTCTTATGTACTCAGCTACAGTAACATCAGTTAGTATGGCAAAGGTACGTTGAAAATGAAAAGGAGAGATATGGGCCTGCGCTGCAATCTGCTCCATCGTCATATTTTCGAGCAAGTGGTCTTCCATATATTGAATAGCGACCTGTAATGCGTTGATCCAGTTCATGTGTTAATCACTCCTTGATGTCTAATATAACTGAAAAACAACGCCATAACCTGTCATGCTGTGCTCACATTTGTCCGATTATTTTACCCGCCGAACACTTCCGGTCACTCCATGTTGAAGCTGCACGTCTGTAAAAGTAACCGTGGTACCTTGCCCAATAGGGGATTGGGCCACAATGCCAACTTTGATCTCGTCCGGGCAGTCGAGTCCGAAATAACGAACCAGCTTCCACTTCTCTCCATCCTGAGAATAATGGAAAGCAAAGCTGTTGCCTGCCCGGGCTACACGTAAATAAGGCTTGTTAACGTCTACAGGTGCTGATACACAATCATCCGAGTTACCTCGAGTAACAACACTAAGAATAGACGGCTGTTCTTCAAAATACTCAAAGCAAACTTTAGCCCAATTCGTATCGTCCACCCTCACCATCAGGCAGCCCGAATCATACTGTTCTTTCATGTCCACCTGTACTCGAGTGACGATGCTGAAATCTCCCTTGACTATCGTATGTAAAAATGGAGCTGAAGCTTTCACTGGCTCACCACCCGGATCAATGAAAAAGTCACTGATTGGCGAAACGGTTATCGTTACTTTGCCGTCTTCAATGGACCAATCTGTTGGCTCGTTCAGCCATCCCAGGTTGGCAGATAATGTTTGACCTGAACAATGTTCGAATAGATTCGTCATGTGGCACACCCTTTGTGTTGGAGTATAAGTTCTCTAATTTCTCTATTTGTATTCGATATGTATTATGGTTAATCCTGTATTTTTTTACATTAAGTTCCCACCCCTGATATCAGTTGATCGAGATCGTCACTCTTTATTATTAATAAGGTAATTTTACCCAAAATATGATAAACTGGACATACGATATTACTTCAATGATATGAATCACAACAGGAGGTCATCTTATGTTTGGTGTTAACGTGAAAAAAATAGAAGATCAGCTGGTCATCCGGTGGCAGTTTTCCGAAATTGAAATTCCTATCGCACATATCACATCGGTCACCCTGGATGATACGTACGGTGGCAGCGAACCATCCGCCATTCGGATCGGTCCTGTCAATGGCACAAGCGAAAGGATTCTGATCCGCACGGTTAATCAATCGTATATTTTATTCACTTCCAGCGTGTCTTTACATACCAATATCCAAGCTATGTTGCACCCGTCAAACTAGATTGTTGTTCAACTTCTCATGTTTCAGGGATGAGGCGTTCCATTGACATATGTGCGCTACCAACAAATGAAGCGTTAATATTCGCATGAATTCTTACAGCGAATACTAACGCTTCTCTGATTCCAATACATGTTGGAAGCGAGATGCTTATAACCAGCTCCACTTCGGTAACTGGTCCAGCGTAATGACCTCTTTACTGTTATACACTTCCTTCAAAAATGCCACATCATTATGCGTCCCGTCTCTCAGGAATCCACCTGTCCAGGTACAGAACCAACTCCAGTGTACATCCTGCTCCTTCATCAACTTAGGGTCCGGGATGGAGCCGTTCTCGGCCAGAGCAATGATTTTGCTATCCTTCACAAGCTCACTCAGGTTGGTGTAACGCGCAGCCAACGGGCTGTGATCTCCTGCTTCAGGGTATACATCCACACTGACAATATCCACGACATCATCACCGGGATACCATTCCGGTTTTTCCGAGTTCCAGACCCAGATAAGATTGTGCAGCTGATGTTCTTGAACCAATCGATCATCCAACAAACGGTATAACTGTTTGGCAGGTTCAGGACCTTTCGCTCCCCACCAGAACCAGCCACCTTCTGCTTCATGAAGTGGTCGGAATAATACAGGTACACCCGCATCCTTCAACTCTTGCAAGTGGGCTGCAATCGCATCGATATCCCGAATCAATAACCGATATGCTTCCGATTCAGTATCAGCTAGCGCGGAGGCAATATCATAGTTGGTCGCATCCGTATAGAACCCCCGCCACCACTCTTTACCTGGTTCATCGATCAGATCCGTTGGTGCGTTCCAGTGCCAGCATAGCGTCACGATTCCACCTTGCTGGTGCCATGCAATCGCATCCCGAATCTCCTGGGAGACCGCGCCGCGTTCTGTTCTTGAAGGGGAATATTCCATGAGATCAAAGCCAATCACAGCTGGCTTTCGGCCTGTATTTTCATTAATCCAGTTAAGATTGCTGTAATCCTGCTGGCCTGCCAACATCCTTTTTCCATAACGCTCAACCAGAAACGTCATTAGTTCTCGCGCTTCAGGTGTCGCTGCTTCATTCACCGGAACACTGCTGATCTCACGCACTGTCATCCTACACCTCCAACTGGATTTACCATGCTAACCTACAACCCCGGAGCGCTCAATACTCTCAACAAAATAACGTTGCACAAACAGATACAAAATAATCAGCGGTGCAATTGCCAGCAAGATGCCTGTATCCACGATCATGGCCACATAGTTCGGATCGGCCTTAATGCCCGAGTTCGAACCAAATCCCATCAGTTGCGGAATCAACTGGTTCGCCTGAGCCGGTAAAGAAGCCACTTTCAGTGAAATCAGCGGACTTTCACTCATGAATAACGCGGAGTAGAACGTATCGTTATACTGCCATACAAACGAGAACAGAATGACCGTAATTAGTGGCGAGATCGCATTGGGCAGCATGATTCGGGCAAACGTTTTGAATCCACCCGCACCATCAATCAGTGCGGCCTCCTCGATTTCCTTTGGCATGCCCTTGAAGAACTGACGGAAGATATAGATGAACAACCCCGCCTTCAGTCCTCCCGCTGTAGCAGCCGTAATCATTGAAGGCCAATACGTATTCAGCAGATTGATGCCATTTTTTCCCGAGAACAACTGGACAATGCCCATAAAGTCAAAGCTGCGGAAATGCAGATACATCGGCACCATGAGCGTACTTGTCGGTACCAGAATTGTGAGAATTACCAGCACAAAGAGCACATTACTACCCGGAAACGAAAACCGGGCGAAGCCATATCCGGCAAGTGCACAGGACATGGCTGTCAGAAGCGTTGTGATGGTAACGAACAATAACGTGTTCGCCAGCAAAGGCAGGTAATCCATCACTTGCGCCGCTAGCCGGATATTATCCAGCGTAAAATGCTGAGGAATCATATAAATCGTTGGATTGTAGATATCCTGTTTATCCTTGAACGCAACTGACACTTTGAGAAATAACGGGTACAAAATAATAAATGAAATGCCGATGACCAGTGCATATCTAAATATGGAATAGAGAAGGTCCGATGTTTTGTTTCGCACCCGATGCATGTGATAATTCTGCTTCGGAACTACCACCATGCGATCTGTCCCTGATGCAGCCATAATCTGAAGCCTCCCTTAACGTTAACCATCAGTTGTAGTGAACCCGCCGTGACAATACCCAGCCCACTACGATCAGTACAAGGCCAATCACAAGTGTGTACAGCCAGGACATCGCCGAGCTTAAGCCAAAGTTCTGGGTTTTGAATGCAGTTTGGTAGATAGCCTGTGTGACTGGACTCCCGGCAAATGAATCAATGATCGTATAGATGACATTTGTCAGAATCAACGGACTGACCATGGGAAATGTAATTTTCCAGAATGATTCATAAGCTGTCGCCCCTTCGATCTTCGCAACCTCATACATCGATCCCGGTACCGATTGCAACGCAGCGAGGAAGATCAGAATCTGGACGCCAGAGCTGCTAATAATCTCATAGATCCGCATGATGGCTTCTACAATGTAATCCACATAGGCCATCGGCAATCCCACATCCGCCAGCATCCGTACAATGGACACCACATTGAACGAAGCACCGCCATCGGCTGATGCATCCACCGCACTTGCATCCCCCATCAGATTGATTAATCCCGCAGACTCAGCTGCTGCAACTGCACTGGAAGCCAGAATAACCGGCAGGAAAAAGATCGCACGTGCCATCGTTCTGCCTCTGAACTTCTGGTTAAGCAGTGTCGCCGTGAACAGACTGAAGAACAGAATCATCGGCACGTTAAGTACCATCCCTCCAACCGAATCGACCAGAATTCGGTTGAATGTAGCATCAACCAGAAGCGCATCCTTGAAATTTTTAAATCCGACATAGTCCAGAACGTACCCGCCCGGAGCAACAGACAGATTACTCAGACTGAATCGAATCGATTGCAGGAGCGGTGTGGCAAAGAGGAAGATGAAGCCGACCAGCCACGGGGAAATAAATGCAAGTCCAAGCAGCGCTCTCCGTGACTTCAGCGATAATCGAATGGTTCTCATCGGTTCGCTCCTCCCACCACATAGTCCGTCCCGCCAACTGTTGTTCCATCCACGGTAACTGCATCCGCATTGTAATTCACAAGGATGGATGTACCGCCAGTATAGGTGATCCGGACCACGCCATCCTGGATGCGTTCATGCTTCAGGATCTGCTCATTCTCCAGTTCTCCCAGCACTTCATTGGCCTGCTTATACAGGGCAACAGCGTCATCCACCCAATAGCTGTACTCCGTTGCGTATGCCGAATCATAATTCGTCAGCTTCAGCCTGGATGATGGTTCATAGGTCCATTGAAAAAATGGAGCTGCCCCAAGCTCCAGGCTGCGCAGCAATTGTTTGCGGAGATCCTGATCCCCTGACGTATTCATCGGAGATGCCGCATAGTTCATGTATCCATGAATGACCATCCCATAAAAAGGAACTTCTTCATCGGTAATATTGAACCGACTCGATCCTGCGGGCACATTCACAACATGTTGTGCACTACCCCAAGCGTAGCTATTTGCGGCAGATATCATCAGGTTCGGATAGGACTGTTCCAACTTGCCAAGTTGCTCCTTCACAATGTTTTTCGCCGTCTCCCGATGAATCACCCGACTATCCCGGTAATCGGAAGTCAGGACCTGCCCGAGATCACGAAGGGATAATCCGCCGAGGTCCAGTTGATTGAATTTGTCAGCAAACTCACTCACTACATAAGGAAGCTTGGCCGCTGAGAGCAAATAATAGCTGTCCCTACTCTGATCCATGCGATTAAGTGCAGGATTGTACGGATACAATTCTGCTGTCTCCTTTGTTACAAACCGCGCTGCATCCGAGGAAGGAGCAAAGCGCATATCATCGTGATAAATGTGCTGGAAAGCCACATCCGGGAACAGAGCTCCACCCGACTGCTCCAGCTTGGTGGACAACGCCTGCAGTTCGGAACGACTGCCCAATTCACTGTCCAACTTCACCTGGGTTGGCGTATGATGACTGATGCCACCGCCGAACCATCCTTGATAGCGCATTTGAACGCGGTTCACACCTTCCTGCTGTAACTTTGCCGCCATTTCGGTGGCCTGTTCGTACGTCGTCATGGCTAAAGTCGTCCGATACGGCACGCTTAGGAACGAAGCCTTTTTGTCTACTGCACCAAGCACATCTACATAGAATGGCAACTCTGTCTGTTCTGCGAGCGGCTTCAGTACACCCTGCTCTATTAATTGCTGTTGATAGAGGCGGGCCATACCCGAGTAATTGGCATCTTCTCCATGAAGGAAATGATAACGGACCTGAATATCTCCACGGTAAGGCTCTTCGCTAAGCAGCTGGATCTCCTGCATTTTCTGCGAGGTGTACATCTCCAGCTCATCCTCCCCGCGCAGGGAGAAGGTCGCGTGTACATGGTTGTAACTATTCTGTCTGCCTCCAATATCCGCGGAGATACTGGCAATGCCATCCCCTTTTTCAATGACTGCAAACCAGGCATTTCCCCCGTTCTTCAGACCAAACACAGGCATATACGCGGATTCACTAACCTGAGGACGACTGAGCGAATTATCATTTGGGTCTGTGCCATATACGCGCTGTACATACTGCTCTTCCTGGGTTTTTCCGTTGTTCAGATGGATCAGGCTGCCTGAACCGTCGGGCACGAGCATATAACCCTTACCCTTCGTATCCGCCGCACCAAAATAAGCGAGCAAATCAATATTCCGAATGCGATACTGCCCACTTTCTTCTATTTGGCTCAGAGGCACGGTCACAACAAGCGCCCCCTGCTCCAGTCGGTATTCCACTGAAATGACAAAGCTGGGCTTATCTGATACAGCTCCGCCTTCGACTCCATTCTCCTGATTGTCAAAAGCCAGATCGTCCGCCGTGTAACCCGCCGTCTCAAAGGCTCCCAGCATCTTGTTCAGCACAAGTTGCTTCGAAATCTGTCCATCCAGCCGTTCCAGAATATCCGGATTGTTCTTGGTTGGATAATATCGGGCAGATGTGTACCTTGCGACAGTAACATCTAGCTTGGAAAGCACTTTCTCCTCCAGACGCTGTTTGCTGATCAACTTCGGTAGTGCATCAATACCAAGTGATGTATCACCAAGTGTATAGTTCACCCGAATCCCTTGATCGATCTGACCCACTGTGAATTGTTTGTTGCTTATACTCGAACTGAAATTTGGAAAGTTCTCCAGTGTGCCCATCGAATCCCGGAAAGACACGTTCAACTGGGAGGACAGCACATCTTTTTCATATGCGGAAGCAAGACCATCCTCAGCCCGTTCTTTCGGATTGCTGTACCAGATCTCTCCACTTTTCCCGTCCCGTACTGCAATTTCCGTTGTCTCCTCGTTATAGTACAGGGCCAACCCCTGATCCTCGGCGACCAGCTGCATACCAGGTACACCCTGCGAAGAGTCGCTAAGGAACTGCAACGGGTCCTCCGTGACGGGCATGGCCTGGGTTGTTGTCTCCAAATAAGCCGCGGCTTCTACGGCAGGAATTCCCCTGTTGTTTATATACAGCAGCCCGGCTGCAATCATGATTACAGCTGCACCACCAGCCAGCACCGTATATAATCGTTGCCTTTTGTTCACGGATGCCGCCTCCTTTAGGTCCGAAAAATCAACTCGCGGTAAATGTTATAACCGAATTCGTACAGCTGTTGCAACATGCTGAAGACCAGCGCGCCAAGGAATACAATAATGCCCATCACAATGAGTGTCAGCACCATCGTAATGATCGTTCTAATCACCGTGTACTGGTGTACCGTCATCATGCCAATGAACAGAAGCAACACAAACCAGAAAAACGCGATGCTATTGAACAGATAATAAAAAGCAGTTTCCTCCTGTACCATAAAACGGCTGATCACGATCATTGGGGCATAGATCAGAATAACCGGAATAAGCGAGTAACCTGTCGCCAGAACGATTTCCCTGAACTTGCCTTCCCCTTCCATCAAGGTTGTTACTGCCCAGTTGGCCATGCACCATAGAAAGAAAGGTACGGCAACCGTGGCGATCTCGATGATGCTGTTAATTGTACGAGGATCGATGTAATTAACGAGGAATCCTGCGTACTGCTTTTGCAAAATCATCATAACAATAGTAAGCGCCAGTGCTGCAAAAGCAACAAGAAGCCGTCCCCGGTTATCCGACTTGAGGTCCCAGAATGCATCAATGGGGTGAAAAATGAGATGCAGCGGAAACTTAATGAAATCCTGCTTCACGATCAACCTGCCTCCTCCGTCTCCATTTAACCGCCACCCGGGTCAGGATCAGAATGACAATCAGCGCGATTGCAGCGGTCAGGAATGTACCAAAATGTTCCTTTATCATCTCCCGCCGATGCCTCTTGAACGCCACAGAATAACTCTTGCGATCCATTCCAAGTTCGAAGTAACTTAGCGCTTCCTCGTTTTTCTTCTCCATTAATAAGGACTTGCCGATACCGATATAAGCGATGTCATAGTTGGCATTCAGCTTCAGCACTTCTCTCCATATATTTACGGCCTCCGTGTCCTCGCCCCGATAGTGGAGTGCCACCGCTTCATTCACACGGGCACCAAAACGGGTTGGCTCATAGACGACAAGGTTGTTCTTGCCCCGATCCAGAACCAAGTGATGCTCACCCGATTGTTCAATCGCGACAGGTGTTTTGAGCGTGCCCACCTGATTTCCTTTGCCACCGTATATGTAGAGCAGATGACCTTCATCGTCATACGTGAACACCCTGTTCTGTGTCGCATCCAATACACTGTACATGCCGTTACCCAGCACTTTCACATCAATCAGTTTGGAGGGACCCGGATTGTTGCGGAACCGGATATCGCCTTTGACGTCGTAATAACCAAACCGCTTCAGTACATCTTCGCCAGACGGGTTAAGGCGTTTGATCGGTTCATTTGAGCCAGGATCAATATTCGTTGCATACACGAATCCTTTGTGGTCGATATCCGCATTGGAGAACTCCGTCGGGACAAACAGGACCATCTGTGCGCGCTGAGCTTTGGTTGATAACATGCGCCAGATATATTCGCCGTAGTCCCGCTCCACTTTGTTCGTACCGACATATCCGATAAATTTCCCACTCTCGTCAAACTGCATAATCCCTTCGTAGACCCCCTGTGCCACAACGTAAACTCGGCCTACATGGTCCACCGTCAGTTTCAAGGGCTGGAACTGGAATTGGGTCGACAGGATATCCGACTCAGGCTTCGTGATGGTTTGTATCAGCGTCCCCTCTCCATCAAGGACAACCACACGACTGTTTCCTGTATCGGCGACATATATGCGTTCTTCTTCATCTACAAACAATCCACCTGGAAGGTTAAAGGTCTCCTTGCTACCATCCATCATGAATCCATCGATGACGCGCAGCAGCTTAAAGCTTGGGTCCAATACAACAATTCGATTGTTGCCGCTATCCAAAATATAGATCAACCCGGAGGGTGAAACGTTCACATCACCGGGGTCTTTGAACTCACTAATGCCGAGGTCACGGCCTGATAGAGTACGCTCGGGCAGATAGGCATCCGGTGAAGGTACAGCCTCTTTCCAGTAGTTGTAGTTATAACTCTCATACGGCGCCGGGGAGGCCGCCGCAGGCACGGCATTCACCAGCAGCAGAGATACTGCCGCCAGGAGAACAAGCCATCTTTTCACTGTGCGTGCCATATCGTTCCCCCTTAATCCTTCATGCCCGAACTCGCCATCGTCTCAATGATTCGGCTCTGAGAGAAAATAAATAGCGTGATCGGCACACTCATCAAAATCAGTGCTACCGCAGCACCCGCTCCTGCCCGGGATATTCCGCCCTGAATAATCTGACCTGCAGCATAATGCAGGGTCTTGAGCTGCTCGCTGTAGATGTATCCATTGCCATCACTGCCCCATAACATCTGGAACAGCAGGATGATTAATGTAAGCCACGCGGGCTTCACATTAGGCATAACAATGGACCAGAAGATCCGGTATTCACTGGCACCATCAATCTTGGCTGCTTCCAGCAGTGCATCCGGGATCTGCTCCATAAACTGTTTCATCAGATACAACCCGAGTGAATAGGCAAATGCCGGAATGATAACAGCCCAGTACGTGTCAATCCATCCGAGCCAAGACATGATCATATAGTTCGGAATGGCCGTCACCGCAGGTGTGAACATCAGTGACAGTACAACCACTTGGAACATGAATACTTTGCCCGGGAACTTATGCTTGGCAAGCGGGTACGCCGCTGCGGAAGCCAGCAGTACATGGCCTACGATACCGATGCCTGTAATAAATGCCGTGTTGAATATATAACGTGAGAACGGCACCCACGAGTCACTCAGCAGATTCAGCAGATCTGTAAAGTTGCTGAACGTCGGATTTTTGACAAACAGCGTTGGTGGAAAGGTGAAAATCTCATCCAATGGTTTGAATGCATTGTTGATCGCATAGATCAGCGGCAGCACCATGAAGGCACCAAATACGAGCAGAAGGGCAAACAGGGAGAGGCTTCCCGATAGCGAGCGATTCACCCGCTTTTTGCCTGTCGCAATTGCAGCCATAGCTATTCTCCCACCCTTCGAAGCAGTTTCTGTACCAGCAAGTTGGTCCCCACCATAATCATGAACAGCACGGTGGCAATCGCCGATGCGTATCCCATCTCAAATCGCGTTGTACCAAAGTCGATCAAGTGGGTGACCACCGTCTCTGCCGCATAGTTCACGCTTGGGAACCCGGCCAGTGCGATCGACACATCGGCCACGGCAAACGAGGTTGTGAGCTGAATGACTGCACCGAACATGAGCTGCGGACGCATCGAAGGCAAGGTAATGTACCATAACTCCTGCCAGCGATTTTTAATGCCATCCACCGCTCCCGCTTCGTACAATGTCCGGTCCACCGTCTGCAAACCGGCGATAAACGCCAGAAATCCAGTTCCGAGACTCAGCCATAGCTGCACGAGAATGAGAATAGGCATAATGTAGGCTTCCGTCTTCAGCCATTGGATTGGCTCCAGCAGAAAACCCCATTTGATCAACAGCCCATTGGCAATACCATAACGATCTCCCGAAAAAATCATCAGCCAGATAAAATACACATTGCCCGAGATGGAGGGCGCGTAGAAGATCAGCGTCATGAACGCTCTCCATTTCGGTGTTAACTCATTAATGATCCACGCGAAGACAAAACAGGCAATATAACTGATCGGTCCGGTAATAATGGCAAACAGCAGCGTATTCTTGATTGCAATCAGGAATACATCATCCTCCAGAAACAGACGAGTATAGTTCTGCCAGCCAATAAAACGTGGAAATTCCAGCATGTTAAAGTAGGTGAAGCTGAGTATAATCGAGATGACAACCGGAATCACGGTAAACATGAGGAACAGGAGCATATAAGGTGCAAGCAGAACATAGGAATGTTTGCTGGCCTTCATTTCCTGGAGCTTCCAGCTCCACCACGATTTCATGCCCATCCTTGACGCTTTCTCAGGAGGACTGTTTTGTCCGTCTCGGAGTGATATTTGTGGCACGATTAACCCTCCCTCTGCTTACGGAAGACCAAATTCATTACGTTTGACTCGAATCTCGTCCTGAATATATTGGGTATAATCCATGATGGATTCCCTGGCTTCCACTTGGCCAACAACGGTTTTGTAAAATGCATTGAACAGATGGCGGCCTGTAAAATAACCACCGGGTACTTCAGGAATGCCCTTCACCGTTTCGAATTGTGCCTTGAGATTGGCGTAATCCTCCGCAGGCCACGGCAGGGAATCCAGCGCCTGGATGTTGGCCGTTGGATACCTGGCAGCGGCACCCATCAGTCCTTCCATCTCCCGTCCAAATTCAGCCTGAATCGGTGTACTGGTCCACCACTTCATGAACTCCCACGCCGCATCCTGATCCTTGGCACCCTCCAGCATCATGACTGCGCTGCCTCCACCCGGTACGTCCCGATTCAAGGTTCCATCCGCCTGAACGGTTCCCGGGACAGGAACGAAGCCCCATAGTCCCCGAATCTCCGGTGCAAATACGGACAACTGGTTGTACATGGTGTAATCCGTTAGTCCAATAGGCATCTGTCCTGTCCGGAAACGGTTGGCAAAATCATATTCCCGCTCCAGCTTGTAATCGGTATAGAATTCTGTCCACTGCTTGAACGTCTCGATTCCAATCCGGGAATCCAGATCCGACTCCTTGTCATCGTTTCGATAGAAAGCGCCTCCGTTCTGAAGCAGCATCGTGGCATACTGTGAGTTCGGCGGAATATTGACACCCTGCATATTCGCCTGGGTCACAATCGGCATACCGAATTCCATATGATTTTTGCTCAGAATCGCGAGTAGAGCCTCGACATCCTCCCAGTTCTGAGGCACTTCAAGTCCGAGTTCTTCGAGCACGTCTTTACGATAAAACAGCATGTTAAAGGTCTGTGTTTCCGGCAGGGCATATACACCTGAATCATAGGCATACGGCACGATCGCGCTTTCCCTGAACTCCTGTTCCACGGTGCTATAATCACTGAATTGCGTAAGATCTACAGCCGAGTTCCGCATCGCAAAATTCACCGGCAGATCATTGCCGATCTGCATGGCAACATCGGGTCCTTCACCGGACAACGTCGCTGGCAGCAAGGTTCCCATGTTGACCAGCTTCAGATTCACGTTAATGCCACTGTCTGGTGTGAAGGTCTTGTCAATCATCGCTTTCATCGTATTTGCCTGGTCACGTCCACTACCAATCCAGACGGTTACCGTCCGCTGATCTTCCGATGTGGCTACATTGCCAATCTGATTATAATCAATAAAGAACGAATGATAGAATATCTTCGCTTCATGACCAAGCTTGGCAAGTGGCCCCATACCTGTTCCGGGAATATCTTGGTCAATCGAAGTGACGTACAGTGCGTCAATCTCCAGGGGCTGTTCTCGTGCCTGTTGCACCCATGTGCCGAGACCGCCTGTGTTGGTTTTATAAGCCGCAAGCCGTCTTGGAATGGTATCTGGCTTGTCAATCATCTCGTCCAGTTGAAGCGCCATCGTCTTAATCAAGGCTTCCTGATCGCTGGACTGCCCGGATAGAAGACGAAGCTGTACGGCCACGTCTTTGAGTCGTTTACTTTCCCCGCTGAACACTTCCAACAGGTTCGGGATCTGCTTTTCCACCCGGTAATCCCGGAATTCATCAGGCTTGGTACCTGTAATCATCAGAATGCGTCGGTACATGGAGTTCAAGTTGTACAGACTGTCCTCCACATTGCGGATAAGCGGCGCGAAGTCACCCAGGCTGTTCTCCAGCCGCAGTACATGTTTTCCTTTGTCCAATTGAAATTTGTATGCTTCCTTGCCGCCCATGACGTCAATACGATAGTCACTCTGGTAACGGAAAGGTGCTTTGGCCATCTCTGCAAACGGAACTTCACCGTCGATGGTCAGTTTACGTGTAGAATAGATGCCTTTGACAAAATTCTGCTGTGCGGTAAAACCGATATGATACAGTCCACTCTCCGGTACATCCACTTCCCATTCAATCCATTGTCCTGGCAGACGCCAGCTAAAGCCGCCAATCGTATTGATGCGTACCTGGGAAGCGCTATAAGGAGATACAGCAGAACTTGACCTTTCGCTCGTCGGGTATAACGTAGGTGAAGATTTGGCAACAGCGGCTTCTCCTTCAATGCGAATAAGTACATCCTTCGGCTGTCCAGAAGAATCCGACTGTTGTGCACCCGCAGTCTCCGCGTAAGGGACCGCTGTCTTCTCATTGAAAAGACGAATGGACCGAATCACCATGGGTTCACGCGATGATTTTAGCGTTAGCGTGTGTTCACCTTTTTCCAAATAAAACTTGAATGGAACCTGTTCGTATCCGTCTGAGTCCTGAAACGTTTCTTCCATCCAGCGAGGTTTCTCCACTTGTCTCGGGCGTAGGTCATTGCCTTGATTGTCCTGCTCCACAACATCTTTCTCATTCGCCCATACCCGGTCAAACTGCAAATAGGCGGCTTCCGCAAAAGGAAGTTCACCATCAATGTATAATGCACGCTCAATGGCCGAACTCTTGCCTTCAACGGGAAAATAAATCGCGGACAGGTTATACAGCCCGGTCTCCGGCACGTTAATGGTCCAATCGACTTGTCCTGTCTCTCCGGTATGGAGAGATACACCATTCATTCCCTCATAATTCGTCAGTGTGCGGACGTCTTCACCTTCGGCTCTTATGTAATCTCCTGCTTCAATGGTGATGTCCACACTCGGCTGTGAAGCCTGCCCTGTTCCCGAGCGATACTGTTCGTATCCCTTCTTCTGCCGGGTCTGCTGCAAAATCGCATCCACTTCAATCGCAGGCAGACTGTCAGGTGGAACGTCTGCACTCTTCCCATCAGCGCCGGAAGTTACATATAGAATGATGCAAGCTGCCGCCACGATGATCACTGTGGACAATATCCATGTTTTACGTTGTAGAATTCCAGCCATCCTACGAGTCCTCCTCATCAAGGCTGATGCCAGCAATGCCGATTTGGTGGTTCAGGAAAAAGGGACTCCGTGCAACATTGCCGACACGAGCCCCTGCCTGAATCGTTTGCTTGTGATAAGTGTTGTTATTGTTTGCCGAGTTTATCAATGGCAGCTTGTGCCTGTGCTTTGTATTTCTCGGCTGTTGCTGTCACGGAAGCATTGTTTTTGATAATATCGTTCACATAATCCCCGAAAGGGTATCCCGTGTAGGCATCATCCAGCAAGATGCGGCCCGTTCCAGCGATGTGCTCGCGAATGATGGCGATATCCTTCTCGTCGGTATAACGACTTTCCAGATAATCCTGACCTGGATACTCTTCAATCTGCGGGATGTCGAAGGTCTCTTCATAGATTTGGTAGACGATCTTTGGATCTTCCACACCTTTTGGAATGAACTTCGCCGATGCCGCGTTGTTTGCATACGTTACCTCTTTGCTACCCTGTGGCCCGTTCGGAATCGGCACAACGCCGACAGCAAAGGTGAGATCGCCCAACTGCCATTCAGCAGCAGTGAACAGAGCTACATCTCCATCTTTGAACGTATTGCTTTCCTCCCAATTGGTTTTGTCGCCGGTTTTGACCTTCACGACATTCTCCACGTTATACAGGCGTTTGACGAATTCGGCAGCTTCAATCGTTTTCGGATCAGACAATCCTTCTTTGCTATTGGTATCATCCACGATCGTGCCACCATTGGCTGCGGTAAAATGGCGAACGACATCAAGGGCCCAGCCAGAAAATCCGTATACATCAGTTTTGCCGTCGTTATTGGTATCTTTGGTTGCCTGTTTGGCAAGTTCCATGAATTTGTCCCAATCCCATTTGCCTTGGTTATACAGTTCTTGAGGATCAGGCAAAGATAATTTTTTGAACAAGTCACGGTTATAGTGAAGTCCCAGACCAATGCTGGTTGGCGAGTCGAAGGCGTATTCGTTGCCTGCAATGGCAGGAAATTTTGCAATCAGATTAGCCTCTTGGTTGATGTTATTCTCAGGTGTAGTGAATTCGGAGATGGGCAATAGTTGCCCTTTGAGGATGGCGGGTAGTGCGGATTTGTACTCCATCTGAACGATGTCGGCGAACGGTTCGCCAGCCAGTGCAGACGTTGTGAATTTGTTCATGTATTCTTCAAAAGGTACGTTAACAAACTCCAGTTTCACGTTGTATTTCTTCTCGACCTCTGCAATTTTATCGAGCCTGGCCTTATCGGAGGCCGTCTCTCCCGCCGGCTTCAAGTCCCACCAGGCCGCGACCTTGATGACACGTCCACCCAGATCAGGCACATTAACCACAGCTTCTTCCGCTCCGCCCTCTTTCTCTGTCTCAGCGACTTCGGTGCTGTTACCTGAGTTCGTTGTTCCCTCTGCTTCGGTCCCCGTCTGCGCTGTCCCCCCACCATTGCAAGCGGATACAAAAAGCATCACGGCCAATAACATCAGAGGTAGAACATTCCATCTTCTGATCATGATTTTAACAACCTCCCCGAATGTGTATACCAATCATGGTTCACCCTAAATCATTAACCCCATTCACCAACCAATCGAAAATGAACGACCACCACCATTTGTTATTTTCTTGTTTGTTTTTGACAAACAAAATTTAACACAGCCAAATGTAAGCGTCAACATTTTTGTTGTTAACATTTTCTAATTATTCTGATAAAATGCTGATAAAACTGTTATATCCCTGTGTTACAACTTATTCAATACCTTCAATCCTAAGTACACACTTATTACAACCCTGACTATATTTTTTTATTTTGTTATTTTTATATAATAACAAAATAATAATTTAACAGACAAAATTCGTCATTCTATCTGAAAATGGCGCTTACTGTCACGTTGAACGTTTATCCTAAAATACTGTGCTTCACTAACATTTTGAATTCTCTGTCCGTTATTAGATTAAGAGAAATACATCATGTTATACTAGGAACAGTTGGATATCGCTCCAAATAAGGAATACGGCAGAACTACGAGTGTAAGGATGGTATGATGAAGACAAAGGTAACAATTCAGGAGATTGCACATTTTACGGGTTTGTCGAAATTCGCGGTGTCACGAGCCTTGTCTGGAAAATCGGGAGTTAGCGATCAAACGAGGGATGTCATTCTCAAGGCCGCTGGCAAGCTTGGATATTTCAAAGATAACAGCATGTTGTCTGGTGAACTGTATAACAACAATGAATCTCAGGAACCAAAGAACACACGTTCAAGCGGAACGATCTTGATTTTGTTTCCCAATGTTCGGTACCAAAATCAAGACTCCGTATACTGGGGACCCGTCTTTAACGGGATCTCTTCCAAACTGAACCAAAAAGGGATTAATATTCTGACCTTGACGGAACCCTCAGCAGACCAGCTATTTACCCTGCTCAACCCGGATGCCATTCGTGGAATCATTACCGTTGGCTCGATCTCGACCCCGATTCTGCTTGAAATCAAGCGTCTCAGTATTCCGGTTGTGATGGTCGATCACCTGGACCCTGTTTTTCACAGTGACAGCATATTCACCGATAACTTTGCATCCATGCGCGAGATCATGCTCTATTTGCTCCGCAAGGGCTTCAAAACCTTCCAGTTTGTTGGCAATATCGGGGACGCTCATAGCTTCTATGAACGCTGGATTGCGTATACTTCTGTGCTTATGGGCAATGGGATGGAAATACATCAGATTCCAGAGCTGAGTAATCAGGCATTGGATGAGTTCCGCCAGACGTTCACTTCGGTGATTAATGAGGATAACCTGCCTGAAGTGTTTGTATGTGCGAATGATTTCTATGGTTTATACACCATAGAAGCCCTTGAAAGTATGGGTATTCGTGTACCCGATCAGTGTGTTGTCACGGGATTTGATAATCTATACGACAATATCCCATTACTGGCTACAGTCAATGTGAACAAGGAATTGCTCGGTGCACGTGCAGTGGATCAGATGTTATGGCGCATTGCGAATCCAGAGAGTAACGTCGAGAAAAAGTTGATTCTTGCTGACGTCGTTATTCGTGAACAGTTCGGCAGGCATAGTGGATAAAAGCATATATGGATAAAGCTTATGTCCACACAGAACAGCACGCCAAACACCCCTTTAACCGTATTCGTGCGGCTATAGGGGTATTTTGATTGTTGTATGTTGTGTAATGTTTATTGTTTATTACATTAGGCCATAACATCATCCAGCTCTACGTGTCTGTACGCACATCATCCCACGCCTGATCCAGATAACAGATCAACCAGTTCAATGCACGGTGACGTTCATAAGCCACTCCACCATTCAGTCCAGCGGGAGGTGTTTTGTCATTCACACGACTATCGACACACACCCAGTTATAACGGTAGATCAGATCTGCTTCATCCAGAATCTCGCTCTTGTTACGCAGAGATGCATCGGAGAGAAAGTCGGTAAAGCTATCCTTCTGTTGCAAATAACCGACATCCTTCCCTACGTTACACAACTCCGTTGGTGCACCCAGTTCCTTCACATAACCAAGCGCCCACAACATCACGTGGTACGCTTCATATCCCCAGGAAAAGGAGATGATCTCCTGCTGCTCTGCTCCGTGCTGGTCGATAAACCTCTTCTCTACGGGTGAGAAAAAGGATTCAGCCTCATACTTGTCGATCACTTCCTGAACTAGAGTTGCGGTATCGTCCGCACTTTCGCCTGCTCCCAGACACTCACCCTTAAGCGCGGCAAGACATAGGGCAACCGCACGGCGCGCAACTTCCTCTTTACTCCGAATCGTGGTGTGCTCATCTCCGGCCCTTGCAGGTAAGTTTGCATTATACGGAATGCCTTGTTCAGTCAACAATTGCTCTGAGCGCGCTTTACGTTGAATACCAGACTCCGACTGGGGTCTGTTACCGTCAAGGAAACTGGTGTGCGCTGTCACCGTGTAATCCTCTACCTCAGATTCTCCATTCACATCCAGCAATAGCTGGCCTTGTGCATTCAGCAGAGATCCACCTCCCCAGAAGATAACAGCATCCAGCGCATCAGCCAATCGCAATAACTCGCCGAAGAATTCTTCCGAGATATCCTCTTCCGTCTCAATACCAATCACCATATTCAGTGTAGAACATTTGATCAATACCTTTTCCTGAAGCGAAGCATTGCGCCCCTCAATCTGACTCAAAAATCCAAGCATTCCCTGAATCATTGTCGTAAATTCCTCAGGATGTGTCTGGCTGGTCATGATATTGAAGCCTTTGGTTTTTTTACTGAACCATTTCTTCTGAGTCACTTGAATATGAGTCTTGTCTTCCCGGCGTTTAATCGTCCCCTCAGGATAAATGGATTGAATCACTTCAAACAGCTGATCCAGGTCAAACTGAGAACTATATATCGCACAATTTCTCATGAAGCTCACCCTCTCTCTATATATAGTTCAACTAATGAATATTTACACTGGCACTCCGATGGCAGAATAACTTTCCGATCGCTGTTATCCCCAGATTTTTTTATTACTTTTTTTTGAAAGGGGAAATCCAGTGATAGCGTATGCTTCCGATGTAGCTTTCTTTAGAAAGCTTTTAGGCGAACGCTCCGCTTCTTCAAGTCATTTCTGCCCTCTCCGTTATCGTGTAAATGTTCAGTTGAACATATATGACTAATCCTTATATGGATCGAATTCATTACCTCCGGCCATGGCGACACCAACGGGACGCAGCACATGGTTGATTTTCAGCGTATTCGCATGCGCATTCAGTACGTCTTGCAGTTTCTTATACACAAACGGACTTTCGTCTGTGCCCGCTCCCCGCAGCTCGACACCATAGGCACGAATCGCCTCATGCATCTGTGCTTCGCTAATCTCGCCGCCCATACGTGTGCGCAACTTGTAATTCATTTTGCCAGCCGCCTGGGTTCGGCTCATCGTGCGCCCTGCCCCATGTACGGTGCTGCGGAATGACTCGGTATTCTCCTCGCTGTGGATTCCTTCCACGATTACCGAGATATCCCCCATACTGCCTCCGACAAAACCGAGTTGCCCGGGCGCCAGTGGTGTTGCACCTTTGCGGACCACAACTACCTCTTCACCCATGTGTTGTTCTTTCCAGGCAAAATTGTGATGATTGTGAACGGCGTATTCAGCACTTGCCCCAAGAATTCCAAGCACCTGTTCAATGACATAATCACGTCCTGCATAGGCGTATCTACCCGCCAGAGTCATTCCATCCCAATACATATCACCCATTTCGCTGTTCAAGTCAAACAACGTAGGCGGTTGATCCATGGATTCGCCCGGCGCTTTGCCACTGAACTGACGCCCTGCGGCCAGGTTAAGGAACCCACTCGCCACTTTGTGACCGAACCCGCGGCTGCCAAAATGATTTGCGATCCATACCTTTCCCGTTGCCTCTTCTACAAAAATATCCACGAAATGATTACCACTGCCTACGGTTCCAAGTTGGTTGCGTGCGAGTGTCTTCAGCTTATGTTGTAATCCCGGCTCAATGGTATCAAACAGCTTCCAGCTCGCGTCGTTGAACAGTTCATGATCCACGGGTGTTGGATTGTTACGACCCACACCGAAAGATATGGTCGAATTGATGTCATCCATAATCGTTATAATCTGATCCCGAATATCATCCCACATCAGATTTGTGCGCACAGCCTTGTTGCCACAGGCGATATCATATCCGACACCTGACGGACTGATCATATTCCGATAAGCGACAACACCACCGATGGGTTGCGAGTAACCTTTGTGATGGTCGGCCATCAGAGCCACACCCAATACATCTCCATATTGCGAGCAAGTCACCGCCTGACTTACGGCGTTCTCCAGCGGCTCCCCCCAGACTTTAATGTTATCTACGATACGCATGATTGTGTTAACCTCCTATGTATTATTTTGAATATTTCATCTTAAATTTCTATCTGTTGTTTTCCTTAGTTTAACAAAGATCAGCGTGGCTCGAAACGTTCTCTTCCTTTAGATCACCAATTATCTACGCATTAAAAAAAGAGAGCCAGGCTCCCTTTTCTCACAGTTGGTTCCTATTCACTTCTTGCTAATCTTAAACTTGAACGCCCAAGTCGCTGTGTTACCAGAATATCGACCTCTGTTCTCGGTCACCACCACGGAAAGTGTCTTGTTGGTTGATTTGGAGAACGAAGACAGTTTGACGTTGGTGCTTTTACTCCCGTAATCGGGAATTTTGTCCTGTTCTTCGGCGATGGCCTCCAGTTTCAACGTACCTGTGGACTTCAGATTTAAGGTGACCGATGAACCCTCTTCCAGATCTTTGCCGTTCACACTTGCTCCGATGGCCCACTCATTACCGACAGAGTTATTCTCGACAAGCTCTGCGCTCACCAACGTCACCGTTACCTTAACCGTTTTGGCGGCAGCATAGGAGGTTGGGGAACATACGGCGAATACCAGGCTCAGAATCATGAAAACATTAGCCCATTTTTTGAGCACGAGAGTGCCTCCCTCTTATTCGTTTCTTTTGTTAAGACTCTGCCTTATTCGCCATGTTCCTTAAGTAATCCTTCCACTTGTGTAAGAAATTTTCATCCGCTTGGTTATTTAGAAATGCTTCCGGTAACCCTGAACCTTCTCATCCTTGAAACCTAACTTCTCATAAAATATATGTGCTTCCTTACGCTGATCGCCAGACACCAGAATCATGTAATCACAACCCAGATCTTTTGCAATCCGCTCAATCTGCAGCATTAATCTCTGCCCAATGCCCTGCCTGCGTACCTGATCCGATACAATCACATTTTCCACAACCATGAACGGTTTGCATGGCCCCACCAGATCCATACACTCAACCCCCATAACGGACCCAACCAGTTTGCCATTGTAAAATGCTCCAAGCACATGATAATGACCATTCTGCTGTATGTAATGAAACATCTTTTTCATCTGCTGTTCATTGGTAGACATTCCCATCAACTCATGGTATAGCTGGCTTAGTGCCGGTAAATCTTCAAGTTCGATTCCTTTAATGGTAACCATGATAACCCTCCTGATTTTGCCTATTTCGCACGCTTTGTCTTACATGAGGTCCTTTTTAAAATAATAATGACTGTGTCCAGTCGGTGCATTCTCGATCGTTGTGATTAATTGGTAGCCATGTTTCTTGTAAAATTCCGGTGCTTGATAGGAGGAAGTATTCAACATGACAAAATCACAAGATTTCTCTCGCGCAATTCGCTCAACTTCAAGCAACAACTGGGAACCATATCCCCGATGCCGTTGTTCAGAATCCACCCAAAGAATATCAATCTCCAGCCAGTTCCAGCAAAGTGTACTAAGCACACCTGCAACAATCTCGCCGGTCTCATTTTTGATATTGAAATTCAGTTCTTCGTACCGATGCCTTAATTCCTCGCTCACATGGGTCGCATTGTATGCGACTAATTGCTGGCGAACGTACTCTGAATCCTCTGAAGTACTTGGATTGATATTTATTTGGGACATCCTCTTCTCCCCTTTTCTTTATTACTTCGTAGTGAATATCTGAATAGGACCTTCCCAGTCAGGCTCTCTAACCTCTTGGTATTTATGATCGGTATAGCGCGCAATGACCTTACGCCAGAAAATCTGAGCAGGCTCATTTGTCTCCATCTCCGCTACTTTCCATGTTCCGGGAAAAAGATTGAACACATGAATGGCGGCTTGCGCGCCCACTCCCAGCTTTCTGTATTTTTTCATTACAAAAAATTCCGCCATTTGATATATCCTTGTTCCCTGTTCAGTTTCAATTTCACGAACCAGTGCAAATCCCGCCAATTGTCCTTCTACCCGAAACAAAAAAGGATGTCTACCTGCTTCTGTCCAATAATGATCCAGATACACATACTCATATAACCCGTTTTCGTTAACATCTTCCGGGTCATATTCACTAAAATCATATTTGTACAATTCCATCAGATTCCGCAAAGTTGATTTATGTTGGTACTCCGCTCGATGAATCGATAACATGGGATTATTTCCTTCTTTCCAGTTGATCAACATTGGACGCCGTTACTCGCAACAGCTTCCGTTTATTGCATATTTTAACATAAATTTATCCCATACAATATAAAAAAAACGCACCTTCCATAGAGGAAGGCACGTTGATGTAACTTGCATTAGTTCACATATGCTGTTTTAAAATACGCTACTCTATTTCTCTCAGATCCACGTACACGTGACCTACACCAACTCTGCCCAGAGGGTCCGTAGCCTTCACCTCAATCCGAATAGTCTCACTACTCGTCCCCAGTGCAGTAACGTATAGTTTCTGTCCAACCATTCTGACATCTGCCAATTGTGGATCAGGAGAGTCAGCCAGTAGGATTAGGGTCGACCTGGCGTCATCTTCATCCTCAAACATAAAGGACAGGTCGATCTCAATCTCATCTCCATGAACATAAGCGGTATTACCCGCAGGTGCCTCCACCAGTACAGGGGGAGCATCATCAAAATCGTACATGTCCAAACGTTGCAGCAACGTCTGGTGTAGAGCGAAATCAGGCTCTTCTCTCAGGGGTAGGGCATTGTTACTCACATCCAAGTATTGCAGATCAGACAGCCCAACAACTCCAATTGGTAGATGAACAAGCTCATTACTGTTCAGATGTAGTTCTTGCAAGGAGTCTATTCCACTCACATCCAATAAAGGAAGTCGATTATTCGCGAGATTCAGATACTCCAGCTGGTCCAATCCTGTCACATTAATTTGCGTCAGTTCATTACCGGATAAATCAAGCCAATTCAAACGATCGAATCCAGAGGCATCCGCTTTGCTTATGGCGTTTCCGGACAGATCAATTTCGGTTACATTTAATCCTTTGAATATCTCGACTCCTGTCAGATCGGAAATACCCGCATTTCTCGCATACAATCCTCCATTGGTCTGAATGAGAGCTTCCACCAATTCATCTTTGGTCAGTGGATCATCCACATTCTTTTGCAACCAATAAGCAATCGCTCCAGCTAAATGTGGATCAGGAAATTGGCGACTTATCGTATTGGGCTGTACCTTAACCTTGAGTTGTGCCGTGATACTGGCGCCCTGGACATCAACTGCTTTGATCGTCAGCATTGTTTCTCCAGCAGCCTGTGGAACAAGTCGAATCACTTTTTCTACCACAGTGGAGGAAACAATGGTTTCCTCTCCCGCTATGACACTGAATTGCAATTCATCACCATCTGGATCACTAAAATACGTCGAGACGTTCAAGTTCAATCCGGCATGATCTAGTGTAAGTTCCTGATCAGGCAAACCGCCACTAATAATCAGTGGCGCCCTGTTCCCCGTACCTGGATTGGACGGAGTGGAAGGATTCGTCGGAGTAGTTGGCGTAGATCCACCTCCTCCACCGGTGCTGCCATTTCCATTCCCTGCTGTCACCCCGGAATTACCGTTTGCGTTTCCTGTACCGTTCCCTGCGTTATTGCCGCCTGAAGTTGTACCCTGCACCTCAGTTACCTTTCCTGGCTCATCAGGTTTGGATTCCGAATTGGTACCCCCTTGACTCACAGCTTCATCAAGCGCTTGAATCACTTCAGTTGCGCGTAATGCGATCACGGCCATTTCCTGCCTGGAAGTAGAACGCTTCGGCGCAAAGTTTCCATTGTCCCCTTTCAAGATTCCCAACTCAACAGCCTGTTGTACACTTGGCAAAGCCCAGGCACTGATGTCGGAAGTATCCTTAAATGACAACTCTTTGGTCAAGTTTAATGTTTCATCATATCCTTTAGCCTTCAGAGCCCGAATAATCGTCGTTGCCAGTTCTTCCCTTGTTACCAGACCAGCTGGACGAAACGTTCTATCCGGATAACCATTCATAATTCCAGCCAATTGAAGTGCATGAATATAGGATCCATACTCAGCATTACGATCCAGATCCCTGAATAACAGATCTGGAAGCTGAACCGACGACGGCACGTTCATCTCCAACAGTTGAGCCAGCGTGTACGCAAGGTCCCCTCTTGTTAACGTTGCGCTCGGGTTGAAATTCCCTGCTTCGTCCGCCAGAATCATCTGTTGCTCGGCAGCCCTTTCAATGGCTTGTTTGGCCCACGGCGCTGCCTGCTGCAAGTCACGAATGCTTAATGCATCGGTCGCTGCATGTACTGTCCCGGGCACAGTAATGACGGATAAAGACAGAAGGGCTGCCAAATAAGGCGAGACCTTACGGATCTTGTTTTTCGAATGAACTTTTCGTTTGGATATTCGTGTTGACATCTCTTAACGTTACCTCCCACGTGAACATAACTCTGGTGTCAGCAAAGACTCGTCAGCGTTATTTGATTATCTTCATTGTAGGAGAGACCTTAGCTTGAAAACAGTCTACAAAAGAGTAGACACTGTTTCACAAAATTATAATAATCCCCGCTGCTCCGCGATTTGTACAGCATGAGTACGACTACTCGCACCCAGCTTTGCAAACACCCGGCGAATGTGTGTATTAACAGTTCCGGGAGAGATGCCAAACTCGGCAGCAATCTGTTTGCTGGTCAGGCCCTCAGCGATGTGACCGAATATTTTTTGCTCCATCGGGCTGAGTCCCACTTCCTTCGAATCAAGTTTCGCTTCCCCTATAGAGGAACGGCTTCGTCCCCGTTTGTCTTTAGCGAATGCTGATATTAACTGCTTCACATAAGCCATTTTTACACCATGATCCTGTATCTCTTTCGTACGGCACAGATACAGATATTGTTGCAGCAACTGCTTCATCTGCTCACCCTCAGCAACAAATGAACGGATATACCCTTCGGGTCCTCCCAGTACCAGAGCACGGGATAACGTCACAACACTGGCATCTGTGAGTCCCTGCTTTTGCAGCATGATTGACTCTAGCAGAGCACACTCTACCTGTTCAGCAAGCAAGTCCCGTTCTTCAGCCTGTTTACGGAGTCGTCTCAGTTCCTCTCGTGCATGATCATAGTGCTCAAGGATGAGCATCGCACGTATGCGAATCATAGAAAGGAAAATCTGATCACAACTAATCTCAGTAGCCACATCTCCTTCGTTTGCAGGCTTAGCCAGAATGGTTTGGGCCGATGCCACCGGACTCATTTCAATTAAAATTCGGTATTGATGTGCTTCCAATGCTGGCTGCCAGTACTCCATATCCTTCACAGATAATAATCCTGATACCTGCTGAAGCAGTTTCAAGCCTTCTTCATATCGACCCAGTGTAAGTTCAAGTCTGACTTTGAGTACATAAGCTGGAACGAGCAACGCAGCCACCTTGATCTGCAAAGCCACTTCAAGCGCTCTGTCCGCATAACTGATCGCTTCTGCAATTCGATCCTGTTCCATTAAAATCTCACCATATCCAACACCATAGTAGGACGTTACATAGGCATGTTCAGCATACCAACGTTCCGTAATCGCTCCGAAGCAAGCTTCCCCACGCCTCAAGTAGCCATTAACGCCATGGAAGCTGCGCAGGCGCATGCTCTCTCTCCGATCATAGTCCATATACTGAAAGGCAATATCATCAGGATATCCCTGATCGATATAGGACACCAAATAATGAGCCAGCCCATCCAAATCTCTGTTCAAATAGGCCATGTATGCTCGCATCACACATATAACTTGCAACAAATAACCGATGATCTCAGGTTCCAGCTGCCCTTGAAGATGCACCCGGATCACGTGTTCCAGTTCATCAAGCTGCTTTACCATCTGTCCATAAGGCATTTCACGTGCAACAAGGAACAGGTAAGACATATATAATTTGGGACGTGATTTCACGATCTCCAGTGGAACAACATCAAAGTATCGCCGGAGCGTCCACCACTCTCCCATAATAAAATGGGCAAACAACTCTTCCAGCAGTCTCGATGCATCCTGCATGTGTTGTCCGAGAATATAATGATCCAGCGCTTCTGCCGGATATCCTTGCTGTTCATACCAAAGTGCAGCAAGAGCATGTAATTCATTTACTTGTTCTGTACCACAACGATCCAGCTCACGCTTTAGAAATGCAGAGAACAAATGATGATAACGATACCAGTGCGCTTCCCGATCAAGTGGAACAAGAAAAAGATGTTCCTTCTCCAGTTGCCTTAATAATTGTGGAGCTTCCTGCATATCACTTAATACCTGACATAAACTGCTGTTCATTCTTCTCGTGATCGCTGTCCGGAGCAGAAATTGCTGCATTTCCGGTGACTGACGCTGGAATACCTCTTCTAGCAGGTAATCCGAAATCGTCCTCTCGCCAGTTGCTCCGTGATCTTCAAGAGACAGAGGTGACGATATCGAATTCATAGGGCTGACCAACGCGTTTCCGCCCCATGCATGAGATAAAGCGAGCAGCTTCAATCCGGCAGCCCAACCCTCCGTCTGCTGTACCCAACCACGCGCATCTCCCCCGGCAATATCCAATTGCATGATCTCTTGGCAAAATTCAATGCCCTCTTCTGGCGTAAATGCCAGTTCCTGAAGCGTAAATTGCTTCAATTCACCTCTCAGACGCAGCTTTTCAAGCTTGAATGGAGGATATGTTCGACTAGACAGGACTAGATGAATGGATAGGGGAAGATTTTCAATAAAGTATTGCATCTGTTCATGAATCTCCGGCTGGGTTACTGCATGATAGTCATCCAGAATGAGCAACGTATGTTGATTGGTCTGGGCAACGCGGTTCAGCAATAATATCAATGCCGACCTGGGGTCTATCGGGTACCGTTGCAAAAAATGTGGCAGTACATCTCCGCAGAGTTCCTTACTCACTCGATCCAGTGCATGAATAATGTAGAGCCAAAACTGAAGTGGGTCCTGATCTTTATCATCCAGGCAGACACAGGCTGCTTGAACAGCTTCACTTCTTACCCAGCTGCCTAACAGTGTTGATTTCCCTGAACCTGCCGGGGCGGTCAACAAAGTGACTTTGGATTGGAACAATTCTTTGCGTTGCAAACTTAGCCGTGGACGGTCCATTGTATCTGCTGGCAAGGGTGGAAGTTCCAGTTTGGTTGTTAAAATCATAAATTGAAGCCAGTCTCCGTGGAGACCAGCGGTATGTTCCTGTTGCATGAGATCCTCCTGAATCAGCACCATGGTGCACTTTTTTCCGATTCATTATATGTACATTCAGATACTCTAAGTATACAAGGAACCTCGGTTATGCCCCACATATTTCTGAACAGAAACAACGACAAATAAGCCCTGCACGTTGAATGCAGGGCAACACTCGAAATGTGAAGCCATAATACGATGACTTTTCCTATCTTCTTCTTTCTAACAACTTATAGTCCAGCACATCCCAATTCTACAAAGCTTCCTTAATTACCCGTTTATAGTACCACACAGACAACAGACCAAAAATCGAATATAACAATGTATAGACAATCATAACAATGACCGTAGGTGTCGCCAGCTCCGTACCAAAGAAGAACCAACCTGATTTCACGGCAAAGTAACTATGACTCAATCCCACCACAAGCGGAATACCAAAGTTAAACAACTGCTTGATCTGAATTCCACGCAACAGATTGCCTTGCGTAAAGCCGAGTTTTCGCAGAATGGTATAATTCCCCTTCTCCTCTTCGCTCTCGTTCATTTGTTTAAAGTACAGGATACATCCCGATGTGATCAAGAACGTCAACCCCAGGAACCCAACAATAAACATAATCAGTCCCATATTATTACGTTGGTTATTTCTGAACTCAATCTGGGAGAAGCTCGGTGCTTCCAACTGCAACTCCTTATATACGGCATATGCCTCTTCAGCCTGCCCCTCGTTCAGAATACGTACACCATAGTAATCAGCCCACTCGGATTTTTGCAGCTTGGGATTGAGATCCTGCCGCAGCTGCTGGTATACCGTCTCATCTACCACCGCTACAGGCGTGCCCCCAGTATAATACGTGGGAAGAATTCCAAGTTTGGTTGTTCCGATCAGTTGTTGTGCCAGCGTATGTTTCAACCCGCTCAAGACGATTGGACCTTTCTCCTGAATGGAAATTAACTGCTGAAGGGCATTTCCATATCCCATGAAGACCACTTCACCCGCTTGCAAATCAATGTTATCTACCATGTTGTCACTCAACACACTACTGAACAGGTACTGTTCCGTCATGGACTCATCCATCACTTCGTGAGCATCAATTTCAATATAAATAGGCTCTCTGTGCTTCTCTTCATATGGTATCTGTTTGTGTTTCAACTCGGCTACAAAGCGATCTTTCACATTTACCTGAGCAAAAGAGAAATCCTCCGGCAAGCTTTCCTTCGCCTGAGCCTCTGCCGAATAATACGAAATGTAACTGAGTGACAGCATGCCAATAGCAAGTGCCGACACGGTTGTAATAATCGTGAGAAGCAATGCATTGGATTTCATGCGGAACATGATTGAAGATAACGATAACACCTCATGAATGGATAGGTAGCCGTTTTTGCTTTTGCGAACCAGATTAAAAATAAAACTTACCGAACCCTTATAGAACAGGTATGTCCCCAGTATGACCGAGAACAGAATCAGGATCATCGTATACATCAACTGCTGCATATCCATTGCCTCACCGCTGAACAGCCGTGCAGACATGTAGTATCCATACACAATCAGAGCAATACCCAAGACGCCAATAATCATCTGTCCGACAGACATCTTCTGCACCTGCTGCTCCGTAGTCGCCGACACCCGAAAGAGCGAGAGAATACTCTGTCTCTTGATAAAAGTGTAGTTCATCAGCATGATAAGCAAATACATTATCGTAAAAACAATCACCGTTTGCATCAGTGCCATCGGAGAGAAATACAATTTCGTAATCGCATCCACACCGAGAATTTTGAACAATATCATCAATACCAGCTTGGACGCAAGAAACCCAATTAACACACCAATAGCCATGGAGCCAAAATAAAGAATACTGTTCTCCGCACTCAAAATACCAAAAATTCTGCCTTTCGTCAGCCCGATCAATTGAAATAATCCAATTTCTTTGCTACGCCGCTTGATAAAGATCGTATTGGCATAGAGCAAAAAGATGCCGACAATGACGATTAACAGTACCGAAGACGCGCCTATAGCCGCCGCACCTTTCGTTGAAGCAGCCACCTCATCCATGGAAGGATCATACTGTAACGTCACAAAGGAAAAATACAGAGCCACACTGAACACAAGCGCAAATACATAGAGATAATAATTCTTAAGATTTTTCCTTAGATTGCGGATGATGATATAATTCAAGCTCATTGCTGTACACCACCCAATACGCCTTGGGTTTTGATAATATCGTTGAAGAACGATTGCCGGGACTCGTCTCCTTTATTCAGCTGGGTGTAGATCTGACCGTCTCGAATGAAGATCACTCTGCTACAATAACTTGCGGCAACCGGATCATGGGTAACCATAATGATGGTCGCCTTTCGTGCGCTGTTCATATCACTTAACTTGCCGAGCAGATCCGAAGCGGACTTGGAATCCAACGCTCCTGTCGGCTCATCCGCAAAAATGATACTTGGATCGTGGACAAATGCCCGTGCTGCGGACGTTCGCTGTTTCTGCCCACCCGAAATCTCAGATGGATACTTATCTTTTAATTCGTAGATTCCCAGTTCACGGGCAATCTGTTCAAACTTCCGGTGTGCCTCCTGCTTTGGAATGCTCGTAATCGAGAGCGGTAATAATACATTTTCCTTCACCGTAAGGGTATCCAGCAGATTGTATTCCTGAAAAATAAAGCCCAGATGATGTTTGCGGAACTCAGCCAGCTGTTTCTCCTTCATTCCGGTGAATTCCTTGCCCTCAATATCAATCGTGCCCTGACTCACCCGATCAATGGAGGAAAGTACATTAAGCAGCGTCGTTTTACCCGAACCCGAAGGCCCCATAATACCAACAAACTCTCCCTTACTTACCCCAAGATCAATCCCCTTCAGCACTTCCTGTTTATTCAGTTTATTCCCATAGACTTTATGAATTTTTTTGGCTTCCAGTATCCACATATCCCACTCACTCCTCTTAGATCTTCTGCAAAATGCTCATGTCTATATCATAGGCGGAATGTGCAGTGTTATCGTGTGATTCACCGAACAAAACCAAAAAGCATGTGACATTGTTGTCACACGCCTGCAAGATGCACCATGTCGTTTTTTCGCGGAAAAGTAAGTGTGACGATTGTGCCCTCGCCAAGAGAAGATTCTACATGAATGTTCATATGAAGCGTCTGGACAACCTGAAGAACCAAATATAGTCCCATCCCGGTAGCCGCCCCATCCATTCTGCCTCGGGTGGACGTAAATCCTTTATCAAATATACGCGGCAGATCTTGAGTCTCAATCCCTCGCCCGTGATCCTGAATCATGAGTATGATGTGTCCATCCTGTTCCCGACTTTCAATGAGGATATCCGATGAATCACTATATTTCACCGCATTACTCAACAATTGGCGGAGGATGAAGCCTAACCATTTGCTGTCTGTGAGCACGCGCGATACCATTAAAGACATATCAAAGCCAATGCCTTTGGAAATGCACCACGATTTCAACGCTCGTATCTCGCTATTCAATACTGGTTCAAGTTCCGTCTCTTCGATGAACAGATCATTATGCATAAACGGAATACGCTTCTGATGAAGCTGCTGATCCAGCAACTGATGAATTCGTAACCATTCATATGTCATTTGGCTCTGTAACTTGTCATCTGGCAAGCGCTCGATCATCAGTTGCAACGCAGTCAGTGGGGTCTTCACCTCATGAATCCAGGACAACATCTCGTCCTTCTCCTGTTCCAGAGCGATAAAATGATGTGAAGACTCCTTACGATACCGCTGTGTCTGGGAACTGACGGCCTCATGTACAATCTGCTCATATGGACTTTCGGCGATGTCGAGTTCTCCCAGATCATAGGTATGATCCCAGGTGCTCAATTTTTTATAGAAACGGGTTTCTTTCAGGTATCTCGCCCAGATAAAAACAAGACATACCACCACATTCAGTCCTACGATATACGCCACAGATTGGAATGGAATGGACGAGTCCAGGTAGGCCACCAATAAAATAATAAGTTGCATGCTTACCAGTAGCCATAACCAACTAGCCCTTTCTCGTATGTACTTTCCGATCATGCTTCTGCCTCTTCCGTTGCCATGTACCCCTGACCTACTTTGGTTTCAATGTAACGCTCCAAGCCGATGGGTTCAAGCTTCTTCCGTAACCGATTAACGTTAACCGTCAGCGTATTGTCACTCACGAAATGCTCATGATCCCACAAGCTCCGTATGAGGTCCTCACGGGTAACAATCTGATTTTTGTGCTCCACCAGCACTTTAAGGATAAACATCTCATTTTTCGTTAACAGGACAGATTCATCCCCGCAGGTCAGTGTATTTTTCACATACTCAATAGTGGCACCGCGCCAGGTTCGAAGTTCAATATGCTCTGTATTATAGTTATACACCCTCCGCAAAGTCGCTTGGATCTTGGCAATCAATACATCGAAATGAAAAGGCTTCTGGATAAAATCGTCTGCCCCCAAATGCATGGACATAACCATGTCCGCAGGATGATCCCGTGAGGACAAAAAGATTATCGGCACATTGGAGTGCGAACGGATTATCCGACACCAATGGAACCCGTCATATTGGGGTAACTGAATATCAATAATGACCAGTTGCGGCTGAATTACACTGTACTCCTGCAATACCTTGCCAAAGTCCTGCACACCATACACGTCATACGACCATTGGGACAAACGTTCCTTGATTTCACTGAATAACGATTCGTCGTCTTCAATGAGCATAATTTTAAACAAGAGACTTCACCACGTTTCTGATCTTCTAAGGTTGAAAAAGGTAATTAGACTCCGTTGTTGCAGGATCACCTTTACCGTTACGAATCGTTCTTCCGATCGTTGATTCCAGTGTACAGGGAAGTTGGGCTTATATCAAAAGGTATCCATGCTTTGTGAAGAAAACGATCCGAAATACATATATCATATTAGCTCTCCATGGTGTGTATAACATGGCTTGCATCACTGTTTTCGTCCATCCGCTCGATCAACTGCATCGCTACGTCTCGTGGCGATCTTAATTGTCCTGCTTCATATACTTGATTGAACATACCTGCAAGGGCGAATTCCTCTGCACTTTTGCCTCGTGCAACAGCCTGCAATTCCGTATCGACCATCCCCGGATCAAAAGCAATAATCTCAACAGGGTTCTGTTGGCCCGTTTGTTCCAAAGATACGCATTGGGTGAACATGTTCATGCCTGCCTTGGATGTACAGTACACTGCCATTGAAGGCGCGGGATAACTGCCCGAACCCGATGAGAGATTAACAATTTTACGTCTGGCGGACAGGTGATTTGTTTGTTGAATAAAAGATGAACTCAATATCATTGGCGCTGCGAGGCTGATGTTGAGACTTTGACTTATCTCTGCCGCACTGCACTGATTGATAGGTTTTAGAGGCTCCAGCATCGCTGCATTATTAATGAGTCCAATGAATTCAGCTTCCTGAGACGGAATTTCGTCCAATACACGTGTAACCAAATCATCAAGCCCCGTCAGATCGGATAAATCGTACTGAACATGGCGGTAACGCCCCCTCCATTCCTCGCCTGATTCCAACAGATCCGAACTCCCTCGTGAAATACCGTAAACGTAATCCCCCTTAGCCAATAATAACTCTGCAAGTTGTAAACCGATCCCTTTGGATGTGCCTGTAATGATAAAGTGTCTTCTTCCTGTTTCTGTTCCCATTTCGATAACACTCCTCCTCTATTTTCAATGCATGTTAATTCCACTATTCTTACGAGTTTTTCTTTCTCCACAACGTGGCCCACAGAAAAGGTACACCAAAACATGGTTCATGCTGCTCCATCGCCTTCATTGCACGGAACTCCAAACATTCAAAGCCATCTTCCAGCATGTAGCGAAGCTTCTCCTCCGTGAACGCAAGACCACCTCGCATCGACTTCTCTTGATACACCTGCCAATCATTCATAACGATCTCAGGTCCACCAATATCTCCAAAACCAGGAGCAAAACAAGTCATTCCAAAGTATCCTCCAGGCCGGAGTGCATTGTGGATCATCTCTATGTAGGGGATACGCTGATGTGGTAACAGATGATGCAGACAACCCGAGTCGTAGACAAGATCATATTCTTGCTCTGGGGTCAGTTCGAACACGGAGCGACATTCAAAATGCACGTCCAGTTGCTCCTCTGCCGCCCTCTCCTTAGCCCAGGCAATCGCTGTCTCCGAAAGATCATAAGCATCTACCTGATAGCCTTGGTGGGTTAAATACAACGCATTTCTGCCCGGGCCACAACCCAGTTCCAATGCCTTGCCACCTGTCAGCAGACCTGCATTCACATGCGTTACCAGATTCTCATCCGGTTTGTTTGGGAAAAAGGGGATTGGTCTGTTCCGATCCTCATAGAATGGCTCCCAAAATTGCTTGGCAGATCTGAAGTCCGCATCGAGCATATCATACAGATCCTGTACACTTTTAATCGTCTTTTCCACAACCACATTCCTCCTTCAATGCTCCATCCAAACCTTCATTTCTGACTATTCATTCCTCATCATTTTCAATAAATCAGCCACACTCTATTATAACATTTTTACCCAGTAGTTCTCTATTTTTCTTGTGTTTTCTACTTAAAAAACAGAAGCTTTTTCCCAACAAAAAAACGACCGACATGAATGTCGATCGCTTACAATCGTTGGGGTTTTGTGTTGTAACTTACTTCGCCCGTTCCAAGACTGCAAAGTAATTCCCTTCATTATCAGCAAAGTTGAAGACACGCCCGGTGGGCATCTCAACAATCTCTCCAACCGTTACATGTTTACCAGACAAGTCGGCATATAACTGATCCAGGTTTTCGGTGAAGAACATTAACGAAGGTGTGCCCAGATTTACACCCGCCGACATCCGCTCCACAAACTCCTTGTCATGAAGAATAATGCTTGTCTGCGAATTTGGGGTAGGCGCAATCTCAATCCATCTCATACCCTCGTCAAGGTTTACTTCATCCACAATGTGGAATCCTGCAACTTCCGTCCAAAATGCCAGTGATTCATCCTGATTGTTGACATACAACATAACCTGTCCGACTTTGCTAAACATGGATCAATCACTCCTCTGATCATCTAATCTCTTAACATCCTGCTTATCATTCCTCAAATTCCAATAGAGTATAACATGCGGGACAGCTTTTTTATCATCTTTCTTTGCAAGTACATGCAACTTAAACTGAAGTACACTTTTATGCTTCCACTACAATTAGTTTTTTGAAGTCCCCTTATAAGGTTTTAACAAGTGAAAGTCTATGAAACCCCGAGGTATAATAATTCATATCGATACTTTCCTTTTGAAAATTCATTCGTTCATAAAATACAAGCGCTGCTTCATTTTCTTTATGATCAAGTGTGTAAAGCATGACATCACTACATCCAAATTCAGCTATTTTTAAACATATTTTTGTAATCAGTGTACGTGCTACTCCCTGTCGAAGGTGTGATTTGCTTGTAACAACGCCAACGATTTCATACCGGTTAACAGTAGGCTGAAAGATATAACCAGCATGACCTATGACAACATCTGCTTCGTCAACCATGACATAATAAGCACTGATACGTTCATCCGTCATTTTTAAAAACGAATCCCAGCGCGCAGGATACTGATCGCGTATAAACGAAGGAAATTGAAATTCATGATCCGTCATCATTTTCAGCACGGCTGGCTGATCAATCGCTTGAAAAAGGCGAATAGTCATCTTTTTATCCCCTACCTCTTAGTGTACATGTAGACATCTTTTAAGTTACCAGCTTCATAATATGGATACTCTAGTTTTTGCTGAACTTGAAGGACGATCTCCGTAGACGTTAACATTTCGACCAAGTATAGACCCAGGTCAATGGAAGCCGTAACCCCCGCGCCAGTTACTGTATTACTATCACGCACTACACGCGCTGAAATTACTTCTGCACAATAAGGAGTCAATAAATCATAAGCAGATGAGTTGGTAGTAGCCTTTTTCCATTCAGGAAACCTGCTGCCGCCACCTGTCCTTTCATTCCCTGAATAATAAATAAAGTGTTTGATCAAAAGATCAAACACTTTGCCCAGGCGTACGGCATATAATATATGTGCTTCCTCGTGGTTCACTCCACGTTTACGCCAGTCACACATAACAGATATTTAACAACTAGTATACATGACATCTTTTCATCATTGTATATATTATGAAATTAATGCGTGGCTTTTAACTTCTTCGTAAGATAAAGTACAACATCGTCGTCCATAATTGTTTCTTCACCCGGCTGAATGTAATGATCATGCTTGTGTACACCGTGACCGTCTGGTATGTACCCGCGATGGGCATATAGAACTTGCGCTTTGCCATAATCAGAAAATACGCCTACACCAATGCCTGCTACATCCGTTCGTTCCAGAATAACTTCCTCTGCTCGGTCCATCAACCGTGAACCAATACCTTGGCGCTGGAACTTCATCAGCACATTAAAATCGTTAATTTCGGGAATGCCTTGTTCCCTGAAAGACGGGTAGCTGGAATACCACAATACATTCACGTATCCGGCAAATTCTCCATTTAACTCGGCTACCAAGGTTACGCGCTCCCCATTCTGTTGTTCAGCCAAGTAACGAAGATACTGCTCAGCGAATCTCCCCCAACCCTGCTCCTGAAACGCCTTTGATATAATTACAGGATCGCTCTCATTTAATAGTCTGATATGTACACTCAATGATGAATCCTCCTTAAAAAGATATTTCTTCTTGCTATATTCCCAGTCTATCCCGAAGCGATGTGATGTGAGCAACATGGTGTTTGCCATGCCAAGCATACATGCCCAGATTATAATCCAGTCTTGTCGTTTCTTCCGATGAGGGATGATAAAATTGTTTGGCATAATCTGCATCTGTCAACGCGTTTAACAGAAACACCCAACGACGATGGAGCGCATCCAGAATCTGAAGCGAGAATTCAACATCCAGGTCTCTTGAATCACTCAATTCAGCCCAGCGCTCTTCATAATAAGGCCGAATCGTTGGTGTATCCTCTGTCAGTGCCAACTTGAAACGAATCATACTGTTCATATGGCTGTCTTCCATGTGGTGAATGACCTGTTTGAGCATCCATCCACCTTCTCGATACGGCAGACTTAATTGCTCTTCACTTAGTCCCTTTACCGCTTCACGTGCGCGTTCAGGCAACTCAGCAATGTCCTGAATCCACTTCTCCCGCTGTGCCAAAGTAACTTCACCCGTGTGTACAAAAGGTCCTATCGGAAATCTTTCATTCATCCATTATTCCTCCTTGTTTCTATGATTCAAAATAACTTTTAACATTATCTAAGGAGCATATTCCATAAGCCAACAGTCTCTCATCTGTCCTTCATGCTGCTCATGTTTCTCCAACAGTTTAATCTTTTGGAAACCACATTTCTCGTAACAGGATATCGCTCGCAAGTTCCAGGATTGAGGGTCCATCACCACTTTACGGGCTTGTTTTTCATTAATCAGATAAGCCAGCATGGATTGCATCAACTGTGTACCCATGCCTTTATTCCAGTAGTCTACCTCACCAATAAACTGATCTGTTCCATAGATGATCTCATCCGTGTCTCCATAACCATACTCCGTTCGCTCTTCTTCCTCAAGCTCATAGAACTGAATGTATCCAATCGGATGTCCTCCATACTCAACGATACAACGAGTAGCATCATCTTTCTGATTGTAAAAATGTTCTTTCACTTGCTCCAAATCATGCGGCCGATCACGCCCTTCATAGTACTGAAGAACTTCCGGGTCTGACAGCCACTTCACCAGATGTCGTTCATCTTCTGTTTCCAAGAAACGTACGGTGATTTCATTCGATTCATATACATTCATCATTCTGATTACTCCTTATTGATCTCCAGATTCTCACCCGTAACCCAACTCAGATCCTTCCCTAACAAATGCTCGTTGTGAACATAATACACCATGGGATTCTCAAGCGGCTGAGTCGTTCCACCCAAAGATCTAAGCGTTAACCGCAACTTGTAACTCCCTATCTCATCAGGTATCGCAAATCCCATCAGAGTATCAGCTGATTTCATGGTTTTCCCCTGCGCCTTCAGATACTTTTCCAGAATGACTTGATCCAAATAGGAGCTGCCAACAGACGAAGGCATGTACCACGCATCATCTTGTTCCTCAGTGAATGTGACCCCTTCCCATCCCGGGACAACGGGATACACCATATGTTGATCCTTGTCTTCTCTTTTTCGCGTTATCTCTAACTCTATCTCAACTGCATCCGTATCAATCTGCCTGATTGTGCCTGCCATCACAACATCCTGTGCACTCACACTTGGAATTACATAGCTGTATATGAGCAGAGTCACCAAGAGAATTATCGCTATTCCCGTAAGCCAAAATATTGTACTTTTACGCATTGGTCTGATCCTCCCGTCTGGTTAATCATACTTCCGGAGCAGCTCCTTCTCTGTTAAAGATTGCGTTAACCTATCCAACTCGGGTGAAGCCGTCCAATCACTGGAGGTATTCAATCCATGTTTGATGGTATGGATCGCGCTATGTGCAGACATGTATATATTATGGTGGATTCCAGGTTGGACAATGATGTGCTCTCCTGCACGCATCACTCGAATCGAAAACATCTGATCGTCTCCATAACTGGCATACGCAATCCATCCGGTTTGCACCACATAAAACTCCGTTAGATTGATATGTACATGACTGTTTTGCCAAGCTCCCTGGGATGAAGCAACGGTTCTGCAATAATAACTGCCATCTTCTGCGATCATTTTATATTTCTGTTCCCCGTTCGCCATCTGCTCGAAGCTGGTTTTGACACCAGTCTCACCATATTTCTGTTCTGAAAATTCTGTGTTCAATCGCCTTCATCTCCTGACAAAAAATCCCTTTATTCTAACATTCGACATCGGCTAGGCGAATCTCCTGTTTGGGTATGCGATATATCTTTGCTAAAATTTGAAACGCTTCTCTTCCGGCTTCCGTATTAAGGTCGAAGTCGTATGTATCCCCTATAATAAAACCATCTGATCTGGAGGTTGAGCGCATGTCATTTTTTAAGAAAATGTTAGCCAGTGTAGGTGTTGGAGCAGCCAAAGTAAATACGGAATTGCATACACCAGAGGTCACACCTGGAGGAATCATCTCGGGAGTTGTGTACATTGAAGGTGGGGATGTGGAACAGAATGTAGATCGAATCTATCTTTCAATCAAAACCCATTACATACGGGAGCGCGATGATCGCAAAGTAAAAGAAACAGCTGTTATAGCCAAATATTTGCTCACCGAAGGATTTACCTTACAGCCTGGTGCCAAATTGGAGAAAGACTTCTCATTTGACCTCCCAGAAAATCTGCCGATTACACTGCATCGTGCAGAAGTATGGGTAGAAACAGGCCTCGATATCTCAAGCGCCGTGGACCCCTCAGATCGGGACAGACTGCATGTTGTTCCTAGCAAAGACATGAATACCGTGCTCGATGCAATTGATATCCTTGGTTTCAAACTGCGTGAAGTAACCAATGACTACGCACCAAAGCTGGGCGGCAATCTGCCATTTGTACAGGAATTTGAATTTGTACCAACAAACAAGTTCCGTGGGCATCTGGATGAGTTGGAAGTGCTGTTCTATCCGATGGGCGATTCGCTTGAGCTGCTATTACAGATCGATCGCCGCGCTCGTGGGCTCAGTGGAATATTCTCGGAAGCGATGGGCACGGATGAAAGTTTTGTGCGCCTGCATCTGTATGAAAGACATCTGGCGCGGGGTGCGCATTCTGTCGCTCAAGGACTGGAAGAAGTCATTTCCAAACATATCTAATCTATAGTTTGTGTAAACGAATAAAAACCGTCCTCTATCAGACAAATCTGATGAAGGACGGTTTTTCCCTTTTTAATATGAGCAATCAAAAAATCTGGGGATAATAGCGATCGGAAGGTTATTCTGTCATCGGAGTGTCAGTAGAATTATCCATATATATTAATACACATCGGTACTTTTCAGACTCAACGTTTCGCATACAAGTTGGGCAAACGCATCGAAGCTGCCGCAGGATCGCAGGCTTTCCAGCTGTTCCTCCTGCCGGATCAATTCTACAAACAGATCATAGATCCCCATTGCCTGTTCGTAATCCTCTTTGCAGATAGATAACATAAATACAGCATGTACTTCATTCTCCTCATCCCACGGAATCGGCTTCTCGAGCAGACATACGGATACGGTCGTACGGGTTGAACTCAGCTCCATGGGATGCGGAATCGCCATGCCTCTTCCAAGCGCGGTTGAAGCCATCTTTTCCCGTTCCTGCACAGCGGGCCAGAATTGCTCGGTTACAATTCCCTTCTCCAACAGCGCCCCGCTCATCTCAGCCATAAGTGTCATTTTGTCAGGCTGATCCGACCGAAACATGAACAACGCTGGATCAAAGTAACGCAGCAGCGTCATTTCCTCCTGCTCATCACTAGTTCGCACCAGATGAGTAATCGTTGCCATATCACGTTCCGATGGAATCGCAGCAATGACAGCCGAAGGTTTGCCTTTGGACTCCCGTAACCGAATCGTGGAAATGACCAAGTCTTCGGGCACACTCCCCATCTCCTCGTACTCCCGTAGCGAAACTACACGTGAGACCTCTAGCTCGGCAAATAACGAACGCAATCTGGATTCAAGAATACGGGCTGTGCCGTATCCTGACCCACAGACCAGCAATACGGATTTCCGTTTGCGATGAGGAATCTGGTATTTACGCTCCAATGCTGCCCCAATGTGGAGAGCCAGGTAACCAATCTCGCTGTCATTGATTTCATGAGGTACGTATGTCTGTAGCTGTTTCACTGCACTGATCGTAATCTCATAGGCCAGCGGATAATATTTACGTATATGTCCCAGCAGTGGATTCCGCATGTTCATGCCATGTTCCAGGCGAGTAATCATGGGTTTCAGATGGGCATACAGATCATTTGGCAAGCGTTCATCATCACGCAGATCATAGGTGTACCGATCATAGATATGACCCAGCATCTGCTGTACAGCAACATATAATGGGTCACTTTGTAGTCCATTCCAATCGGTAGCGGTCATTTTTTTGCTAACAATATGCAGCAACAGATAATCTCGCTCTCCGACTGGACAGTGAATGGAATATAACAACTCCAGATCCTGAATAATCTGCTGCGCAAGTTGCTGATCCTGCAGATTCGCCTCCACTTTCTCGAATCGCTCCAGTTCATGCCCCTGTTTAATGCGCAACACCATAACAGCAAGATGCGTAATCAGATCTTTCAGCGCCACATCTGCAATACGAACATCCTGTTTGCCTACATGGCGAATGACGATTTCGCGGATGTGTGCGGGTTCGATTGGGTACAACAAACGTTCCTGTGCAGCAGTCATGCCTTCCGGCCCCAGTTCTTCATCTCGCGCATCAGCGTATTCGGCAAGGCAATAACGGAACCTTTGCTCGTCTCCGACAACCTTTACCCCATGTCCTGGCTTGATCTGAAGCTGAAGCTGGTAGTTCTCCAAAATCTGACGAATGATTTTCAGATCATTGTTCATCGTTGCACGGCTTATATACAGCTGATCAGCGAGGTCTTCCATCTTGATATGACCCGGTTCACCAAGCAGCTTGAACAATTCATAACGGATACGCTCATCAGGGGATCCAGGTACTGGCGCACCTTTTTGCCGATCATCCTTCCGTTCCTCCAACAGCTCATTATATCGCTTCGCATCATGCACACAAATGGAATAACCTCGCCCACGCTTGGATTCCAGGTTCCCACCATGCCCCGCAAGGATATGATCCAGCTTTTTCAGATCATCCCGAATGGTACGCACCGTAACCTCTAGTCTGTCTGCAAGTGCTTGGCTCGTCCAAGCCTGTTCCTGTCCTTCACCATGAATGAGTTGGAACAGCTTTTTCAACCGTTTTGTTGGAAAAATCATACCGATATCCGACCTCCCTTCTGATCAGGATTGTGTATAACTAAAGCTTACTTTATATCGATACAAGTACAGTCATCAATTTGCAATGTGCAAGCTCCGGCAAACGAACGACCTCTTCTCCATCGGTTAACTTCTGCTGATGCTCCAATGGTTGTTCCGCAAGGGATACACGCTCTGCATGTACAGCCTGATTGAAGTGCATGTTCACGTTAGCAGACTGTGACAGATACGGATTGAAGACACGTACAATGTATCCGTCACTCTGCTCTGCTTTCTTGAAGCTGCTTAACACCACGTTGGAATCGTCGCTGAACGACATCAGGCTGTAGTCTGTATCAAGAACACGTTCCTCATCGCGGAAAGCAAAGATCAGTCGTCCATTCAGAAAGTCGCATAGCTGATAACTGCTGATCGGTGTCAGATATTCACGTGCAGCACGGGCTACATTTGCTTCGTCGAATCCAGAAGTCTGGATATGCAGGCCAAAGGTAAAGGAGAGCTCGCCGAGCAATTGCGCGTCAGGTGTTGCTACAATTTTCTCACCGGAGGCCCGGCCAGGACGATACAACAGGTTTTCCTTACCCATGAAACCGAATGTGCGGAACAAGGTCAGGGCAATGGTATCCATTTGCTCACCAATAATCTCGTACTCACGTACACCTTCCGTCATCACAGCCATACCATGCGAACCGTTGTTCAACCCGGCATAACTCTGCATCGCTTCAATGGTGATTGGTTTCTCCTGCCATTGTTCGCGCTCCCATACCTCCACTTCTGGCAATGAGGTTGGACGAGCAATCACACCGAAAGGCTGATCTGCAATGGATAGGGCGGAAGCAATTCCTGTATCAAAAAGAACACGCAGACGGTGGCTGAACACCTCATTCTGCACCTGAACCTGGAAGCGGATCAGCTTCTCTCCTTTGCGAAGAGATATCTGCACCTGCATTGGCAATGCTCCCGACGTGATGCCTGCGGCGCGCTCTTCCAGATCGTAGGGAACATCCAGCGTGAAACGCAGGGATAGTGTCTGAGATACGGACGTTTGGGTAGTAGTCGCACTCATCTGACTGCCTGCCGAAGAAACAATCAGATCCCGCTCAGGTGGAGAATAGTTGTAGGAATCTCCGTCATCCCCGTTATCTTCAAAGACCATTTGATCCGCATACACCTGCCCAGATCGCTTGTCTGTAATTTGCAAGGTACCGTTTGCTTGCAGTGCAATGGTGAAATGTTCATTTTCAATCGTTTCCCCGTTACGCCGCTCCATGACAGGTGCAGTTCCCTGACTGAAATCAAACACAATCTGGGTGTAACCCATTGCCGGGACTTCTTGCAATGCCACCAGCAGCTTCGCGCGATATACGCGTTCCGGCAGATGCACTTTGCGACTTGGATTCAGGTCAATGTGTTGTCCAAGCACATAATCGGTCTGATCTGCTTTTTCCACAATGGTGTAGGCAAGCTCGCGTCCCTTCGTATCCCGAATGACAAAAGATTCTTCCGGAATATAAGCTTCAATCTCGGTAACCCCGCCTCGCACATACGGTAGCGTGTTGAACAGGGTGAACGCAAATGTCTCCTCCTGCTGAATCGTTGAAGCAATCATCCGCATATGGAGGTCGAGCAAATTCAGTGCGATATCGTAGGCCTGTTTGTAACGGAACGCAACGTCCTGATTCGTTGTATCGCTGTTACAACCGCCGATGCTGTCATGTGCCGCATTCTCAAACAATAGCTTCCAGATGTCCTCCACAATGCGATGCGGGTAATCATGCCCGAGAGAATGGCTAATGGCAAGCACAGGTTCTAGCGTGTTAGCGATCAGATTCTCAATCCGGTTATTCTGTTGTTTAAGATCGGCACGGGTGGAAAAAATGGACTTGTGAATACGCATGTGCTTGGCTTCCATTAATTCACCCCGAAGTACAGGCAAATATTGACTATCTGCTTCGATCTCCGCCAGAAAACGTTCCGGTTCATTCATCACATATTCGCGTTTTGTATCCAGCGCATTGAACCGTTCAATCAACTCAGGCAGGTTCAACCGGACAGGTGCCTGATCAAACCCATTAGGGAAATAGATATGCTTGGTCGAGGCTTTCCGTTCAAGCGCACCAATCTGTTTCTCCAGATAAGGGATCAGATCTTCCTCATTCTCTGGAATGTTACCGCCGTAGTAATACCCGAACGGCATCTGCACAGCAAATACACGACTACCGTCCGATCCTTCCCACGTAAACTCGGTATGTGGATTCGTATTATCTGATACGCCTCTCCAGAACAGGAAACGTTCGATGCCGAACTCCCGATAAATCTGCGGCATCTGTGCCGATTGTCCAAACGCATCCGGGACGTAACCAACCTTCATCGCATGTCCGTACTTTTGTGCCGTTTTCATACCATAATACAGGTTTCGGACCATGGATTCACTGGAAATCACCAATTGATCCGTCTGTGTATACCAGGGTCCCGTCATCAGTCGTTTGGCTGAAACCAGTTGGCGGATACGTTCCTCATCTTCTGGACACCAGCGGATGTAATCATCCAGCAGTGAGCCCTGTGCATCCAGCAGGTAATAATGAAATCCTTCGATATTCTCCAGTGCGTTCAATACTTCCTTGACGTGTTTGACAAGATACACTTTGGAACGGGAGGTCGTAAAATACCATTCCCGGTCCCAGTGTGTATGTGGAATCACATGTACTTTGGTACGATTTCTCTCACTCATATCTCTATATCCCTCCAGATGCCTTTTTAAAGGTTGTTCAAAAAAGTCCGCTTTTGATTACGAGGGATGCCTGTTGGCATCATCAGCATCGAATATGGAATTCAGCCGAAATAAGTGGATGCTTACGAAGGTTGTTTCCTTCGGAAACATTGTAGTTGCTCACGTAGTTTTCCCTACGCTCCGCTACTCCATTTCTACCTTCATCCCATCTTCTCGATACTGAAAAACGATCTTTTTGAACATGTACTTTTAGTCAAAAACGAGTTCGATTTCTTCCCCGTTTTTCTTCACTGAAGCTTCCTGAGTCTTGGCAGGTTGTTTCTCTTCTTCATCACGGAAGTTCACCAGCATGGTGCCTCCCGCCACGATCAGTGCGCCGACGATGCCTCCGGCAAGGTAGGCGATTGGGGTACCTACTGACACAGCTCCATATAAGCCGCCAATTGGTGGCATGATGATATGTGCTCCCAGCAATGCAGTCAGGGCAGCGCCCGTTGCACAGGCAAACATGTTGACCAGAATCATCTTGGCAGGGTTACGCAGTGTGAACGGAATAGCACCTTCCGTGATACCGATCACGCCCATAATCACTGCACCTTTGCCCGCTTCCTGATAGGTTTTGGAAAAACGTTTCTTCATCAGCAATGTCGCCAAGCCATAACCAAGCGGCGGGATGCAGATGGCAATATTAATGAAAATATTCGGCAGATATACACCGGACAGGAACAGGGCGTTGCCTGCCATCCATGCCGCTTTGTTGACGGGTCCGCCGAGATCAAATCCGATCATCGCTCCCAGAATAATCGCAAGCACAACGGTATTGGTTCCGCTCTGGCTCATGTTTTGAACCCAAGCAATGAGATACTCATTCAGTGCGCCCAGTGGACCACCCAGAATGACCGCCATCAGAAATCCGGTTAAACCAACGGTAATCAGCGGTAAAATGATTAACGGTACCGAGCCAGCGGCCGGACCTGTAATTTTAACTTTGTTTTTAACCCACAAGGTGATGTATCCGGCAAAAAAACCGGAGATCAACGCGCCCAAGAAACCGGCGTTGGTCTGCTGTGCCAGCACCCCGCCGATCAGACCTGCGGCCAGCGCAGGTTTGTCGGCAATGGAGTACGCAATGTAACCGGACAGGACAATCGTCAATAGTCCGATGCCGCTCCATCCTACATTTTGCACGAGATATAAAATATGCAAGAATCCGCTTCCATCTTTGTACGGATCAAGATCAGTAATGCCCATTGATAGTGCGATAATTTTACAGATGGCAACGACCAGGGAACCCGCGATAATGACCGGCAGCAGATAGGAGATACCTGTCATTAGATGTGTTTTTGCTTCACCAAACCATTTTCTCATCGTACTCTCTCCTCATGTGGAAGGTGGGGTTAAGCTTGTGCGTTCACAGCCTCAACAGCTTTGGTTAATACCGCTTCTGCCTGACTTACGGCATGACCGATTTTGACACGTACGACTTTTTTATCGCCAAACCGATCCATGTCCTTCACCGTTTGATCCGCTGCAATCAGGACAAAATTCGCTGCAGCAATATCTTCTTCCGTCAGCTTATTGACTTGTCCCATAGCTCCCTGCTGTTCCACTTTGATCTCATATCCCAGTTGCTGAGCTGCTTTCTCCAATGCTTTGGCGGCCATCGGAGTATGGGCGAGACCTGCGATACATGACGTTACACCTACGATTTTCATTATGACACCAGTCCTTCCGTATATTGATGAAGCAACGTATATACATCTTCCGGCTGCACCGCTTCTGCGATGGCCTCTTTGAATGAATCTTCCAGCAATAAGGTGGCAAGTGAAGAGATGATTTGCAGATGGGATACGTCTACATGACCTTTAGGCACAAGGATGGCAAAAATATATTTTACCGGCTTGCCGTCATGAGATTCCCAATCAATGGGCTCCCGTAATCGAATGACCATCACTGCCGGACGTGTTACAACTTCACTCTGGGTATGGGGAATCGCAAAGTGATCCTGAAGTCCGGTGGAGTAGACACGTTCGCGCTCCCACAGATCAGCCGCAAGTTGTGCACGGTTTGTAGTGATGCTGTAACGCTCTGCCTCCGCAGATATAAAATCAAATACGTCCTCTTTGCTATGCAATGTCTGATCGAGATAAATCTGATTGGTTGTAATCATGATCTCTGTCTCTCCTCCTCTCTCTATCCAAAACGATAAGCGCTTACAAGATCATTGTAACGGATTCTGCCTTGACCTTGGATCTAGAAAATTTCCCCTTCGAAGCGGAAAAACATTAGCCATAGCAAAAACCCTGAGTCTAATAGACTCAGGGCCGTTGTCATTGAGTTTTAATTCATGTGCTGCAAAGGCAGCGTAAGGAACATGTATCCTACTTGGACAATACTTCAGGAACGCTGTGTCCAGCGCTGCATTCCTGATCGAAGACCATAATATGCTGCGGCGAGCAAAACGAATCCGGCAACAGCCATGATCATGGATGTTATATCCCACCGAACCATAGTTCCAAAAGCAACCTTGGATTGCAATGGGGTACCAGAAGAAGCGGTGTTCATCAGATCAGGTACGTAATTCATGGTCATGATCATGCCTTGAATGACATTCCAAGCTGCAAAACCGATGATGAATAACAGGGTAACCAGAACGGATTCCGTCGCTAATCGTTTGTTCATACTTGTCATTTACCTCCTCAATTATAGTTAGGAAGGATGCCTTTATACGAAGTCTCTTTCCATTTAATTGGACAAGATGTGCTGCATCTCCTGTTTCAAACGATCTTTATTTTCGTCCACATACTGATACAGCATGTCGAAGCTTTCTTCATTATCCGATTGCATGCTCAAATTCGCGGCTTCCAGTTCAATCTGCTGCAATACCTCATGAATCTGTTCCCCGTGTGTTTGCAGGCTTGTCGTGATGTCGTCTTCGGACAGGCCATTCACATTATCTCGTAATTGCCCGTGCGTTACGCCGCTTTCGGACAACATCTGCTCTATCTTCTTCAAGATCACGGCATCTGCATCATTGCCGATCCGCTCCATAGCTGTTATCGTCTCACCCAGATACTGTCCGCTGGCATTCTCAAGGAAACCGGTCATCCCGTTCATGGACAGCTCGGTATCCAGATCGATGATCAGAATGATATCTCGCAATACTTGCGGAAGTTCCTGCCCACTTTCTCGAATTGTCGCAAATTCAGCCCGATAAAGGTCCATGGCAACACTACCCACCACTTCTTCACCTGACATCTCCTCAAGCTGATCGAGTGGTAACAACTCCTGCAATTCTTCTTGTAACTTGTTCATCTTTCTCTGCCTCCTGTATCTCTCTGTCTATCTATACGCCGACACGTTATTACATCATATCAGAATACGCTATATAAGTTGAACTTATGGAAGTTGGTATAGTATATCCTTTAACAAATTTACAGGGAATATCGTCAAGTTAACGTGCACTTGACCTCTGGAAAATGTTCCGCTGTTATGATCTTGACATCACGAGTCTTGGGAGGGGTAATGATGCGACTGGCCTTGTTCACAGACACCTATCTTCCGGAAACCAATGGTGTTGCTGGCACGCTCCACCGCTTGAGTAACCATCTGAACCGCAGAAGAATTGAACATCTGCTGTTTACGCCGAACTCCGTCATTGAAGGAAGCCATGAGACTCAAGTCCGATCGGTTGCCAACATCCCTTTTTTTCTGTATCCCGAATGCCGCATTGCTCTACCCAAAAGAGCAGACACACACAAGCAGCTACACACCTTTCAGCCCGATCTGCTGCATATCGCCACGCCTTTTAATATGGGGCTGCTTGGTCTGAGGTATGCGCTCAAACACCATCTTCCGCATGTTGTCTCCTACCATACCCACTTCGATCGTTATCTCGAATACTACCGGTTGAAAAGTATGATTCCTCTCTACTGGAAATATATCCAATGGTTCCACCGTGCCTGTGATGCAACCCTAACTCCATCGCAGGAAACGTTAAACACCTTGCAAGCCCAAGGCATTCAGCGTCTGAAACTTTGGTCTCGCGGGATTGATTGTAATCTGTACTCCCCTGATAAACGCAGCTCGGATATCCGTGAACGATACCACATCACCGCTCCCCTTATTCTACTCTACGTTGGACGCATTGCCCCGGAAAAAGATATCGCTACACTCACAACTACCATGCAGCAGTTGCCCCAGGAGATGCAGTCCCGTGTACACTGGATTATCGTTGGTGACGGCCCATCTCTTCCCAAAATGCGTCTGCAAACCCCACCCAATGTCACCTATACAGGATATATTCATGGGGAAGAACTTGCTGTTATGTATGCTTCGGCAGATCTGTTTGTGTTTCCTTCCTCTACGGAGACATTTGGCAATGTGGTACTGGAAGCGATGGCTTCAGGACTCCCTGTGGTGGCGGCCAATGCTGGAGGTGTAAAGGATCTGATATCCCCTCACCGCAATGGTGTGTTATTCGAGCCAGGTCAGGCTGATGCACTGATTCGGGAGATATGTCTCTGGGGAAATCACGGGAACCAATTGCGGATGATGGGATTGGAAGGCAGAAAGCTGGCTGAGCAGCGGTCGTGGGAGCATATTTTTGACACACTAATCGGGGATTATGAGGAGGCTATAGAACATCGGAATAGACGAACGAAAGATCGAATTATTACAGCGTAGTCAGATGTCTTGAGGTTATGCCAACAACCCATAACAACCGCCACTGTCCTATGCAAAATTAAACCGGTTCGCTCGTTCAGGCTGCCATAGCATTTACACTCTGCTACGGTCAGCCTGAATAAAGGATACGCTGAGCGTTAAGGTGTGATCCCGGAAATCAGAGTACCATTCTGATGCAGGGAAAATGTCAGATATTGTTGGATTTATTTCAAATGATTGTATAAATAGAAAAAGACATAACCTCATTGAACTGGATCATGCCTTTTATTGCAAAAACTCTATTGGTTAAATTTACTGAACGGGACTTTAATATCTACAAACCCTTTAGCGTAGGGTGCAACCTCATAAGGATAGAATCGGATGACGATCCCTTTATCGTATAAAAAGAATTCAGATGTTTGATCAATCTGAAAATCATAAATATTTTCTTCAAAAATAGAAACTCCTGCATTATACATGGCTAATAGACTGTTGGAGATTGATTTCTCTACCTTCTCCATCTGAATATCGTCTTTGACATACTCGCTTAGCTTTAGTTCTTTACCTGTTCTTAAATCATAGTTATATGATTTTGTCGCATCCATTCCATGTGCTCCGCCAGTGTACACATGATCTTCATATACCACAGATAATTTTTCTTTTGCATTGTATTTTACACTGGCCATGGTAATGTAGAAATAATTTTTGTTTGATTTTTTTTCTTCTTTGTCCAGGCGAGCTGCTTTCACTGCGTGGAGTTTAAATGTCTTGTTCAGCTTATCCGTCACAGATTTCTTTCCACCTGTTAGATGTATGTATGGCTGTCCTTTGTAATATTGGACCTTCGTTTTCACTGTAATCGTGCTGCCTGCCTCTACATGACTACTCGGAAGAATGATAGCAATCAGTACAGTGATCAACAGGTAATTTATCCATCTCCATTTTTTTCTTCCAGTTCTATATTTCAACATTATCGATTAACCCCCTTTGGCTCAAATGATATCGTTTCCTGCATTCTGTTCCATATTACCTGTGGAGTGCCCTTTAGGTCTGTTCCGCTCTGAACGTTGCCAATCCAGATGTCTTCTGCGCCTGGGTGTTGTAAATAGTGCCTGAGCGTTGCTTTGATCAGAATAGACGAATGTAAGTCCAATACCTCATCCAGCGGTATCCAGAATAACTCGCCTTCATCTGAGGACACAAATTGTCGATGCGTAGTCTCTCCGAAATATACAAACTGCTGCCAAATCTCACCACTATTAACTTCCAACAGAATATATCGAAGCCGAAAATGTTCGACATCCTCTTGCTTGAACCCGGTCTCTTCTTCAATCTCCCGATAGCTGGCGCTCATGGGTACGTTCAGTTCCCCTGGTTCCAGATGTCCGCCAATGCCACCCCAGAATTCAAAATCAAACAATCTGCTGCCCGCCTTCTTCATCATCAGCATGTCTGAGCCATTGCTCAAAAACGCTGTAGCCATCTGTCTAATCTCCATATGTTCCTCACTTTCCAAACTTTGTTTATAGTAATCTACTTGTCTATATAACTGCCTTCTACAGCAATTCCTTCAACTCACTTAGATGCTCAATCGTATGTAAAGGACCCGACGTAATGCGATCCTGCCACGGCTGGTTGACCTTCATCCAGATGGTGCTCATGCCTACGCTTGCTGCTCCTTCAATATCGTTCACGGGATGATCGCCAATGTAGATGCATTGCTCTGGGCTTAGACCGAAATGATCGAGCGCAAGCTGAAATATGCGTGGATCGGGCTTTTTGACTCCAGCCTCTTCTGAAACAATAATATGGTCGTAATCCTCCCGGATACCGAGTTGATCGATTTTCCCATACTGAATATCGGTCTGTCCATTGGTAATTAACCCGGTTCGATATTTCCCCCGCAGATGCTGAACCACTTCTCGCGCCTGTTCCATCAGAACTGAACTTCGCACATACTCTCTGCCATAGAACTCCATCAGTTCTGCATGTGGCGGATGCTCTGCCCAAGGCAGTTCATGCAGCAACTCGTTGAACAGAAAGGGTTTGTCCTTATAACCATCCTGGTCGAGTTCAATAATTCGTTTACTTATATCTTCAGTTGACTCAAGGTGACCAAAATAGGTCTTGATTAAACGCTGCGTGAAGCCGTCAAAGGTCATCGTTCTGTTCAGAATCGTATTATCCAAATCAAAAATAACCGCTTTAATATGATCCATCTTCCTTCTCCCCCAATTCCAGTACATGCGTTATCTTTTCCATACTCGTCACTTCTCTAAATCCCAAGTTGTGATAAAAAGATCCAGCAACCGGTTGATCCGTGTACAGAACCAGTCGAGCGTAATGATTTTCCGCTTTTTGAATAACCGCATCCATCAGCCTGCGCCCAACCCCATGTCTTCGAAATTCTCTCATCACATAAAGCCTGCGAATTCTTCCGGTATCCGTCATTTTAGAATAAGGATCTCTGTTCAGACCGCAGATCCCAACAACCTTATCGTGCATTCTGCATTCAAAAAGCGCTTCACCTTCTTGCTCAAATGTATTGATTCCTCTCTCATATTCATGGATTAATCGCTCGATATGTCTGAACCCCTCACTGGAGCTTTCAGCCAGCATCGGCACTAATTCGTCATGATTCCATACCGATATCTCCTGAATCCGCATGGTGTAACCGCCTCCAACATGTTAAATCAATGGTACACATGCAAACCCAACCATACATTGAACGTTGGCTGGGTTTATCTTGTAAAAGCTCATTCTCATTTTTTCTTTTTGTGATAGTGATAACCCGTGCACAGACCCTTTTGCTTGGATTTGGCTGAACAGTTATGTCCACCGTTCTTGTCCAGTCTGCCTGGATGAGCATAAGCGGAAGAGGATACACCAACAAGTACAACAAGAGACAGGATTACGATAACAACCTTTTTCATAAGTCACCCTTCGATCAACACCCTATGCTTTAGGGCTTAATACGTGCTATCTCATTCTACACGAAAATCCACAATTTGGATATAATTCATCTTTTTAGCCGATCCATCCTCATAAAATCTTAAATTGCTTCAATGCATGGGTGACTCCATCTTCACTTGCCCGCAGGGTGACATAATCGGCGCTTTTTTTAATTCGTTCTCCGCCATTTCCCATCGCAATTCCGATTCCCGCATACTCTAGCAGATCCACATCATTCTCCCCATCACCAAAGGCCATTGTATCCTCTCTGGATATCTTCAGGTAGTCGAGAACTCTCTCTGCGACTATGGATTTGCTGACTTCGCTCGCTTCCAGCACATTTACTACATACGGATGGAATCTCACGAATCGTAAAGAAGGAAATCTGGATTGGAACTTCTCCGTTTCCGCCTCATCCGCATATAAACAAATGCAATATACGTCCTGTTCCAACGTGCTGATTTTCTGCGGGAAATCCATGAGTCCAAGCGTATCACTTAAGGCTTCAGTAACACGACCATCTGCTGTACACAACCCGTTCGTCTCAAATGACTCTGTAAAATATGAAATACTGTGCCCATGCAACTCGGCAAACTCACTGAATGCTCTAACCATCTGTGCTGAAAGTACAGACTTATGTATCACTTCATCACCTGCTTTGATCAATGCCCCATTAGCCCAAATGATCGTATCGATTCCGAGATTTCTGAATTCTTCGCATAAATTATAGGGCCTGCCTGTGACGAGTACGACTTGAACGCCTTTACGAATCAACTCCCGGATCGACTCAGCTGTACGCGGTGATAAACTCCGATCTATTTCGCTCAGCAATGTACCGTCCACATCAAAGAACACAGCTTTAATCAAATTATTCTTCCTCCTCTGTCTTCAATTAAAAAGAGCAAGTACAGAATAACCTTGTTTGGTCTTCCTGCACTTGCTCTTACAATTAACGGGTCTGAACATCTTGGGTACGTCCCATGTACCATAATTGAAATGATTTCGCCGTATCCAGGGAAATGTCATGTGCCCAATGATGCAGTACTGGTTTGGCGCGGTTTACGGTATGAATGGAAGCCACACCGAACCAACGTTGTAACACATTACGAGTGATCTGCACTTCGATGACTTTCTCACGTTTGGAGATGAAGAGTGTTGAAGTAAGTGCACCGGTTCGAAGTTGGATGAAATTCTGATGCAGAATGTATCGGGTATGGAAAAAGTCCATCACTCTGCATGTTGCAATCCACACAAGCAGAATCGCGGAAATCATCAACCAGGCATGTTTCTGCCCAAACACCACTGGTTTGAAATACCACAATAAACCCGTGATCATGATCCATCCCCAGCTTGGTTTGAGCAGGCGCAGCCATAGTGATATTCGTGGAAGTTTTTCCATCTCTTGCGTAACCCGATAGGATGGCAGGATCTCCTCAATCAGGGTATAGGCTTGCTTCACAGGCAAGAAGGGATAGAGCGAGTTCACCTCCTGCTCGGATTCTCCCAGACTACCTGCAGTGGTCAGTTCTACTTCCGCCAGTCCAAGCAGCCTTTTCATCGGTGACTGAGTGATTTTCACGGCCTGAACGCGCTCTTTCAGGATTGAAAATGACGTTTGCTCCATCATGCCCTTCGAGATATAGATCCGCTTGGCATCCGAGGTGATCTGGAAATTGCCATACTTTACGAAGGTTCTGACTATGCCCAGAGCAATAGATATGATCAACAAAACCAAAATCATCAAACTGGCAATCCACCAGGAATCAAGCCAGGTTAATAATATACTTTCCGTTACTTCTTCATCGGGGAAGAAATCCTTCACCCAGGAATAGAGCGTAGCCAGGACCGGAATCAGTACGAGAAAACTAAGCGAGGTAAAGGATGCTTTGAATATGTCCTTGCGGGTAGAATGATAATGAACAATCCGTTCCTGTTTTTCTTTTGCAGGTAGAGACATGGCTTCATCAGTTATAACAGGGGCGGATTGCGTCTCTCCCTCTTCCATATCCTGAACTGCATCCAACGTATCACGTTCCTCTGTTGCTCCTACTGTTTCTGCATCTTCTGCCAGATAACCCGCTACAATCTTCTCCAACTGCTCCGCTTCGGAAAATGAAACAACGTGTAACTGGAAGGTAGCATCTTCTCCCTTGATTCCGGTCTCGAATCGAATCGACGTCACGCGGAACAACCGATGAAACAGCGTCGTATGTCGGTTCACGTTCTGGACCTTGGTATACGGTATCGTTCTTCGAGTACGGTTGAACACACCACTGTAGATGTGAAAGGCCTTATCGTCTGCTGTATAACGAGAAGTGAACCACTTCCAGATGATCGACACGATGCCGATGGAAATCCCTGCATAAAAGGCGATTCTTCCATAGAAGAGCCATTGGGACTCTGAGCCCTGACGGAAGACAAACAAAAACAGGATGATGGCGAACGAATTCTTCACCAGTTTCCACAGACTCCACAGCATGGTTAATGGATGATGTCGCTTCATATCGATCATTCATCCACCTCATTAATCCGCGCATAGGACGCAATCTGATGACGAAGTGCAAGCGCAACTTCCTCTGGCAAGGCGGGGATTTCATGTGATGAACCCATCGTGCCAACCGATACGGAATAGAGTCCATATTTTCGCATCAAAGGTCCCTGATTTGTTGTAACCGATTGCACTTTCGCCATGGGGATGATCTGGTGTACCTTGGTTAGCGCCCCACGCTTCAATTGCAGGAACTCCTCATTCACATCATAGTACCAATGCTTGTATAACCATGACGGCTGGATGAAAATATCCCACACCGCATATAGTACAGATATGGCCGTGACGCCCCACAAAATCCAACCAATCCACGTCTTCCATCCATAGATGGAGTCGAGTATTAACAGTACGGCAAGAATTAGAAAGCCTATCACATTCCATATGATGGCGCTAATTCTCCACAAGTTTACCGCATGAGGGGACAGCCGTTGCTCGGGTGTATTCCACTGGATTGACATATGTTCACTCCTTTTTTCCTCGGGTACATAAAAACACACATGGTACACTGTACGAACAATCGTTCACGATCGATGCAAAAAGATAAAGAGATGACCCCTATACAATACAGGTCGTCATCTCTTTTGTACGTTTCATTTTACTATAAAATCCTGTACTTCACACAGCCAAACCATATGGTCAGTTCCTTCGCCCCAGTAGTTCTTTGCCACGACATAGGGTTCACCGAATTTGCGTTGCCACTTCTTCTGTGCGATCTGGTAACCGCTATCCAGGCAGAATTGCTGAATTCCCAGCCGTTGCAGTTCAGTAACCAGTGCAAGAATGAGCGCCGAACCAATCCCCTGACCTTGAGCATCGGGCAACACGTAAAGGCTACCCAGTTCTCCGATATCGTTCAGCCGGCCCTCTGTACATTCTCGAATCTCCTCACCACACGGTCCATACGAGATTGTGCCTACAATAACATCTCCCATTTTGGCGACAAGGAAAAATACACTTGCTTTGATGTTGTTTTTTGCTTGCAATGCCTTGTGAATCATCGCTTTTTTGTGTGTTATTTCATCCTGAATATCATCCAGAAGCGAGCCTATTCCCTCCTGATCAAATGCTGCGGGAATGGTTGTTTCGAACACCTGATACACTCCATCTACATCTGACCATGTCAAAGGTTCAATGGTAATTTTGTCATCCACAGGTTCTTCTCCGTTCCATATACCTTCTTAATCTGTACGTCGCTGAATCAGTCTTCTTAGTTGATTCGAATCCTCAAGAGGAATGCTATATCCAGTATGCGAGTCTTCCTGGTTTACCAACAGGCCTTGCATCTTGGGATCCATTCCTAATGAAAAATCATACCGTGTTATCGAGCTGTCCGCATTTGTTATGCTCATGACGTACTCTGTACCATAATCAAGAATGCCCGGCAAACGCACAGCCTTATGTATGGCCTCCATCATGATCCGAATCTCGTCAGATCGATCAAACTCAACATCTTGGCATGGTTCCATGGTGAGGTTTGGATTACAGGTTAAGGTGATCAGCATAGGAAGCCCCTCTTTCACGTTCGATTCATTCGGTTTGCTGCACCCTGCAATGAACGTGACAATGACAAATACGAGCAACACTCCTACATATTTCACCATACTGCGTGCCCCCCTGACTTCGTGTTAAATAGACAAGTAATGAACAGAGAAGTAATAGATACAGTTTCTAATGACTCAACTGCACTAAACTATCTGTAGTCATATCCAGTTACTAACTCCGGATCCCATGAAGACAACAAAGCGATCAGTCGCTCTACGGTCTCTTCCACAAATAACTGAACTCTCTCACCCGTAATGAACTCAGGAGTAATTCCCGGTTCTTCCCCATTAAGAAAAGAAAACGTGTGATCCCGCCAGCGAACAATCTCATCAGCGGTTAAACGATCCGTCATGTCATAACCCGGTGAGCTGTTGAGCACCCGCCATACCTCTTCGCTCCAACTTGAACCTTGATAGAGATTGAAATCGATCTGGTCCGTCTCCTGATAATATAAACGTGAAAGTTCTTCCTTGGACCTACTAATGCCTGTATGTTGATCTTCCTTGTTGACCCGCTCGACGAATTCAGGATGCACACTCCGGAACCAGTAATAGTCTGTCAGCACATGCATAAAGTATCCTCGCACAAACCACTTCCATCCTTCATCGGTAAGTTGTTGCATATAGAATGAATAGAGTTCCTTCAGTTCACCAACGTAATCTCCATCATCTTTCGGGTTAAAATGGGTGTATTCCTTATCCTCTCTGGTTGTACCTTCACGCATATGTATGGAATCCGGGGCGATATTCCCCAGATAGAATGAACCTCGATCAGTCTGCATTTGCAGCGAGTCTGCAATTCGATTAGCGATATTGAGATGAACCATAGGTAACGGCATAGAGTTAATCTCCTTCTATCGGGAAGTATTCTACTATACTTAGAAAAAATGATATAACCTACTGCTGCAACGTACAGATCGCTTAAATAGTGAGACTCCGTTATGCTAGTCCTTTTTCATCGTAATTGCGTAATTAACCCTGTGTTCTCTCCAATTGCATTCGGTCAAACAGCTGCTCCAGATCCGTATGGTACTCCGGGTGCTCCTTCACAAGCAGACTAATGTATTCCGACCCACATTCATAGAATACTAGACGATTAAACGGAGCAGTATCTCCAAAATGATTGCTTTCCTGCCCAAATTTTGCCCGAATCAGATTCTCAATATAACGCGCGTAACCCTCGTTCCATTCCAACCAGCTCCAGTACTCGGCTTGTTCTTCATTTAATGAAGTGAACAACGCTTTTCTAGCTGTGTGTACTTGTGTCAGGTCTTTACTCTTCAAAGCAGACAACAATGAGTTAATCCGCTCCACAACGATTTCATCTTCGTACGGAAATTCATAATCCAGTTCCCATGTCACGCGCTTCAGTTCGTCCATTTTATGCTTAATCTTGAGACGGTTGACGATCCGTTCATCATATTTCTCATATACATAACAATGAACATATTCGTGGAACAGATAAACTTTCTGCTCCAGATCTTTGAACGCTGTATCCGTTACAATCGCACACATTCGTCCGTTCATATGATGCACCGGCATCGCAGCAAGGCATTCATCTGGAATATATAAATCGTCCGGAACTGTCTTCACCCACTCATATTGCTGCGTTTTGGACGAATAATCATAGATATATAATAAAGCTTCATAGGCTACAACCACTGGATAATGTTCTGCAAACAAAGGATGTAGGCTGACCAAGTCTTTCTGAAGCTCGTTTAACTCGTTAATTTGCTCTAAAAAAGCATCCATGTCATTAACCCTCTCTTTACTGGATTGATGCGTTAATCATACTAGATTAGGAAAGATAAAACACTGAGAGAAAAATGATAATTCTGTTCGAGTGTGTAGATGGTGAATGTTAGAAAGGTGGAAGATTTATAATCCGGTATACAGTTTCCTAAGTTCGTTCACCACTGACTATATGCCAATGCTGATGCTTCGAGTCTTGATAACTGCCCAAGTTAGTTACAATCTTCGATGAGCCTGTCTGAGCTAACAAGTCAGCAGCTACTTTTTTAATGACCTGCATCATTTCTAAGAGCAGCTCATCATTATTCTCTTCCTCTTCTGAAATGAAGGATTGAATATGAATCTTCGGAATAACCACGATATGGTGTTCGTAGTATGGTCGAGTGTGATGATAAGCCATAACGTTATTTGTTTCCATGACAACTTTGACTTGCGTTTTACCACTCAGCACCTCATCACAATAGAAGTCCTGTGTCATAATACTCCTCCTTCTTACTATTAAGTTCTAATATATCCTGCCTTCTTCAACACATATTCCGTAAACGGATTGATCTCAGGGATCGGCTGATTCAGATCGAAATATCGGAGTTCCAGCCCTTCATCATCCATAATGGTTGGGCTGCCCTGGATACCTGCAGCTTCATAAACAGCCATGACGTTGTATACTTCATCACCGTGTGGATACTGATAGTACATGTCCTCACCTGAAAAAATGCTAATGAGTTTGAATGATCCCGCTCTCAGTCCGGCCTCTTCATACAATTCCCGCGCAGCTGTTTCCTCCAAAGACTCCCCGGGTTCCATGGATCCCCCAAGTGTCCCCCAATCCAAGCTATCTGTACGTTTTTGCAGCAGCAGGTGACCTTCCTCATTGAACACGAGTACACATGAGCCCGCCATAATTAAAGGACGCGGGCCTACCAATTTTCTTAGCTCCATGATATATCCCATCCATGCTTCTCCTCCATCTTCAATGTGCATACGTTAAAACGTATCCTTATGATTTGGTCAAGATTCCCTGATCCACGGATTTCTGAATAAGCTGCTGCGCATACTCCCACAATGTTTCGGAACCGATGAAAAAAGTGCATCCCTTTTTTAATTCCATTCCAACTCTTGATCTCAATGATATTATATGCCGAAAACCAATAAAATTCTGCCAGACTCTTCGTATGATTATGATAGGAATAGAACAGAAATAAAGCTTGTTGCCCTTCGTGTAACTTTCGGTATATCTCTGTTTTGGCTGCCATATCTCTGCCCCGTACAGAAACAAGCATCGGTTTAATACACAACCAGCTAAGCTGCTTTGAATGTACATCTTCTGGTCGAAGTTTAGCCTTCATAACATGCTCCTCTCTATTCACCACTTTAAGGATTCTCTGGTGCTTTCACTGCCGGGTCATTCTCTCCGCCCATTCTGCGTCTGGATGTCTCCATCTTCCCTGTCGAAGGCACATGTTCAGACGCTTTAGCTAATCCGAATTTGGGCATGTTGGCGTATATGCTCTCAAAGGAACCCGACTGAGCCTTGTATGTCTCATGATAGATCCCTACTGTTCCGTCAGTACCAATGGATCGGTTGAATCTTTTCCAAGCTTCCAAGTGTAATCCGCCCCGTGCGTATTTCTCCAATTCATCGTAAGAGCGCCAGTATTGGAGTAGCGTCACCCCACGCCAGCTTATAAAATACTCTGTACTCAGAAATCCGGTCTCCGGATTCATATAGAGTTCTTTAATCATCGGGCCCATGGACTTAAAGACAGGTAGCCATTTATGTATAGCCCATAGACGATTGATCCTCATTCCAATGATAAAAACAACAAATTCTCCCTCAATCTGTGCTGAGTACCTTCCCTTATATATATTCGGCACGTCTCTCCTCCTTTATGTGATTCTATTATGCAAGATTAGTTGCTGACCATGGATGCCCATCTTTCGAACACCCCTGTCGAGAAAACCCAATTTCAGATATAACTGCTGTGCCGCAATATTTCTTTCATTTACAGCCAAAATAATCTCATCAATATCCCGATAGCGATGGAGAACGAATTCAGGCAATGCCTTCATTGCTGCCTTCGCATACCCGTTTCCTTGGTGTTCCATCGAAATGGATAGAGCGCGTATCAGTATGGTATGAGATGCATCTTTATCTTCAACGTATTCAGAATTTTTATGTAGTATAAAGAATCCAACAGCTTTCTCTTCATGAAGGATAACCATCGGGTCTTTGTCCGGATTTTGTATAGCTTCATCAATCACATCCGCAGGCATTGCAGTAAACTGAAGCTGATCTCCTCTTAGAGCAAAATCATCCAAATCTTGGTCATATTGCTCGTGATAAAGAGCCAACCGAATTGAGTTTTCCATTTCCAGACCCTCTCCTTTCATTACAATCATTTTCTACTGAGTCAGTTGGTAAAGCCACACCCCGATATCCCTACCAAAGGTATATACCAAATTTAACACAACGATAGATAATCAAAATGCTGCACTCTTGGGATACTTCTTCATTAGTTCAGAAAGTTCTATTATTGTTTTTTGCATGATAGGATCTCCCTTCACGTAAATCTGTATACACATTCCATTTCGTAAACAATTGTTTTAGCGCCAATCCTGTTGTACGTATAAATTCTTCCATAGCTTCCATGGATAAAATATTTAAGTCACCCAAAGGTTCGTTGTCTGGGTTAGCTAAAAACGCCAGTTTCTCTCCTCTATACTGATACACCTCAGATTCCAGCAATCCGCCTAAATTAAATGCTCTCCCTACTTTCAGCTCACTTAACCAATCGTTGGCCTTGTTCCAATTCCGTAAAATCATAAACTCCAGCTTCGTGACATCCTTCGTATACACGCTTCTTCCATTGGGGTTGGCTTCATACGCAGGGTAAATATCGAATGTCCACACGCGGTCCGTATAGATGTGGGCGATGTAACCGCACAGATATTGCATGAATTTGGGATCACTATAAGCCAACTTCTTGTTGGACTCAAAAAAGGCTTCAAGTTCTCCGTCTGTTGCGAATCTTCCTGCCTCTGGCATGAGGTGAGTTTTTGCTTTTTCAGTACGGGTGTTAGTTCTTACATGGATAGAATCAGGAGCGAGACTTCCCAATAACAATTCAGGGGATGGCTCGGATATCAATTCGGATGCAATTGCAAAATGAACCATTGGCCAAGGCAATAAAAAAACTCCCTTCTTTATTAAAATGGATTTACATTAACAGTCTGAATTTTGAATCAACTGATTAAATAGGTCTTTATAATGTATCGACTCAGGAAATTCTTTATTGATAAACTGTATTCTACTCCAAAAGTCATCTTCACAATTTGAAATTGTGTCTTCGGCCAGAGACAATGCAAGATTGTGAAAAGCGTTTGTCATATGAAATATGAGTAGACTACTTCTTTTAGTATCCTCGACATCTACAACTGAGGGATATGCTAACTTGGATGCAATCACACGTATATCTAAAAACGCTTGGTATATTAATGTTTGGTATGCTTTAATTTTGTTTTGTTCCATTCCTACACCTCTTAGTGATAATATCAATCTCATATAGACTTTTGAAAACAACAAGTATAGCAATTCTTTTTTTGTTTATCCCCAAATAAAAGAATTAAATTTCATATTCCAAAATGCACAATGCATTTTCCATTTACCTCAGCATACTTTGCCATGTTCGCAAGCTTATGTAATTCGTTGATTAATTCGACTTTGTTGTACACGAGTTTCTCATAGTAGCCCTTCTGATCTTCACCATCAATACTGTAATTCCCTGTAAGAACAATCGGATCAGTCGCATGACTAAATAGATCAATCCAGACTCGAATCAGTTGTTGAAACTTCAACAATGCATTCTGCTCTTCAATAACGGTTATTCCATAGTTGTTCAGTCCACTACATCTCGTACAGGTGTACGGATTCCATGTATCCAACCATTGAAGGGAATCATAGATGTATGCAATAAATTCGTCTTCCAGGGTCGCATTATTCTCTGGCGTTAACCCACTTTTATGTATCAAGTCCTGAGAGTCCCATCATAACCCATGTATTGGAAAATGGAAATTGAAAAAGATCCTATCTATCTCCCAACTCAGGAGAAGCACATAGGACCTTGAGAAAAAATTCATTACATTTAGAAAATCCTTCTTTTACTCAGAAACTCTGTTCCTTCTTCACGATACATCGCTATAAATTCATTGGTCACATGATCATGTCTCAATATGCCCATATAGTCTGTACCTGGTTTCTTCGGTCTATAGTCGGAATCAATCGTGTAAATATTGAAGTGCACCTCATCTTCGTCATCTGACACATCTGTATTATCAAAAAGTGAAATCACTTCAGCTTTGCCGAGAAACCTAAAGGGAGATTCCTGACGCTCTATAATATAAAAAGGATATGTGATGTTCTCTACCTGAACGAATTCCTGGTATTCCTTAAGTTCATCAGGTATGAGATCCATATACAGTCTAGCTACATCTTCTCCCTGAAACACACCTGAAATCCACTTCAAGTCCCCCTTGGTTGCTACGATAATAAACAAGCTAATCACCTTCTAATTTAAATATTCAAAATATTCCTATGATATACGTCTTACTGTTTATCTAAATATTGTGTATATACCTTTAATACGTATTCATTATCTACATCATTTTCATTAGTATCTTGGGTTATCTCACCATAAACATTCGACTTCAAAAAAAGATCTATAATTTCATCAGGCTCACTCACATTCTGAGTTTTGGATCTGAAAGGTAGCTTCTTATTGCTATCCGAGATTAGATTAAATCTTAATTGACTCGCCATAGAATCAAACCATAGATAAAATATCATTCCTCTCTGCATATTCGAATGATTGACCTGATTCTGGCGGTTGGCTATGACGTCCATAATAAAACCACGAAAATCACTCAAGCTCACCTCATTAGACGTTTCTTCTGAAATTGAAATACACCACATATTACTTTGTATTTCTTTCTGAAGTTCTGAATCTGAAGTACCTATATAGATCACATCATGAATAATTTCTTCGAGGTCCTTAAAATATTGCTCTTTAGACATTTTACCTACTTGCTCCCTTCATACATCTATACCTTCATTCCACGCAAAAAAGTCTGGGACAAAATCCGGTGGGTGCCAGCGATGTTGTCAATCTCAATGTTATATTCAGACTCAATATATTTAATCTGATGTTGCTCATAATACTTTTTCCAGAATGAAACTGCTGCCGCATTGTTAGCAAGCTGTTCTACTTGGAATGTGCCCTCAAATTGAGCAAAAACCAATTCAATCGCTTGCGCTGCTAGCCCCTGTCCCCGATATTTTTTCACCAAGAACAGCTCTTGCACGGTATAATCCACGTCTTCCGGCACATATGGAGGTGAGCACACCAGTACGAATCCAATAACCTTCCCTTCATACTGAATCAAAAACGGATGTAATTCATCACGTTCCAGATATAGATAGGTGTTCGTTGGGTCATATTTCCCCTGTTCAAGTAGATCCTCGCCAGAAAATTCAGACAGATCATATAAGTACAAGTTGTACAGGTTGAGAAACAATTCCTTTTGCTCTGCCAAAATACTCGTAATTTGTACATTCATCTTCATTGCACATCTCCCTTAGTTAATGAGTTGGTTAGTGATCCATACATGACTTTACCGATCTCCACAGCGAGCTTGCTGTGCCCTGTTCTCAATATATCGTTTCAACTACAGCAGATATAGGCAAAGTTTGGTTTAAACCATAGAGTAACCTTAACTGTCGTAGTGGAAGTGGGCATTTGTGCAAAAAAAAGACTCCCTACAGAGTCCGATTATTGGTCTTATCTTTATTTTTCACCAAGTATCCATTAGCACTTAGCTAATAATTATTGAATTGTATAGGTTCAACTAAACTTTTTACACAAAAACGGAGAGGACAGAAATAACCTGAAGAAGCGGGAAGTTCGCCTGAAAGCTTTCTGAAAGAAAGCTGCATCGGAAGCATACGCTATCACCGGATTTCCCCTTTAAAAAGGGAATCAAAAAAATCTGGGGATAACAGCGATCGGAAGGTTGTTCTGTCATTGGAGTGCTCAGTGTAAACCTCTTTAGTTGAACTTATATAGATAATCAACCACAGGATATGAGATCACATTGCGATCTCTGTACGTTGAAGTCACCGCTTCGTGATGTGTGCTAAGAATTCCGTTTTGCAACATCACCGGACGGAATCCTCGCTCCATTGCTCCGTTGTACGTAAATAGAACACATTCCTCCGCAGCAAACCCGGCGATGATCACTAATTCAATTCCATGACTCTTCAACACCTGCTCCAGATCAGTCTGCCAGAAGGCATTGGAAGCTTCTTTGGTAACGGTGATATCCTTCTCATTCACATCTACCTCGGGAATAATACGATATTCTTCCGGTTTGGCCTCCTCCATTCCCTCCACATCCTGAACGTGAACGACCACATGTTCATTCAATCGCAGCACGTTAGCCACATGGTTAATGTACTCACAGGCATGGTCTATCGAAGTCTGGTCCATCTTTTTCCGCACAATACTCTCTTGCATATCAACAATTAGCAAACCTACTTTCATCCTATCTCTCCTCAATAATAAATTTTACGTCTCATGGCTTAGTAACTTCCTTTGTTTAAACTGAGAACTTAATCCTTAAATAATTCATTCAGCATCCGGTCGCGGTTCTCCAGAAAACTGCGGGTAATCTGATAATGATCGGTATCCTCATAGGCTACCTCTTGAATATGGCTATCGTCAAAACTTAAAATCTCTGCCCCCGGATATCCCAGCAAAATGGGTGAGTGCGTCGCAATGATGAATTGCGAAGTGCCTGACAGATCGTGGAGAATACGCAACAAGGAGAGCTGTCTTGCTGGAGATAAAGCGGCTTCGGGCTCGTCTAGCAGATAGATACCTTTGGAACTAAAGCGGTTGACGAATAGGTTGAGAAAAGATTCTCCATGCGATTGTTCATGTAATGAACGCCCGCCATAATATTGAAGCGACTCCGGCATCTCATCCACATGTGATGCAAATTGATAGAACGATTCAGAGCGCATAAAGAAACCATTCGTTATTTTGGGCAACCATGCCAGCCTGAGATAATTCCCGAGCGAAGATTCCGAAGCATGTGTCTCATAGGTATTATTCCTGCCGCCCCCTGCGGTATTGAATCCACATTGATGAGCGATGCCTTCCAGCAGCGTAGATTTCCCTGAGCCATTTTCACCTACAAAAAAAGTAATATTATTCGTGAGCTCCAATCGTTCCAAGGACCGTATCGCGGGGATGTCAAAAGGATATTGGTCCCGATTCTCAATCTTGGCCGACATGAGTTCCACACTTCGAAGATACATAATCATCCTCCCACATTTATTTTATATAAGTTTAACTAAAGAATATTTACAATTATGAGGATAACGAAAAGCTGCGGGTTTATTGCCTTCATAATAGAAGTGCCCAATCCAGGATAAAGCGTAATGGATGACAACGAGTAGCAACGTGACTTTGATATCAATAAACCAAAAAATCCATGCCACAAACGCCGACAAAAACGCAAAATAATGCAAAATGAGGTTGTTCCGATCCTGATGTTCCTGAAGGTAATAACGCAAGTCCTTGCGCAGACGATTCAACATCAACCCACATCCATTTCACCTATAATAAGGCTCCTTATTTCCCAATCCATCGTAACCTATTTCGGGGTACATATGAAACCGTTTCAACCAAAAAAGAGCAAGCCATAGGCTTACTCTTTCTTCAGGTTAATAGACAAATCTGCGCTGCGCCCAATAGCTGAATACAAAGATCGATACCTCGGTCAATAATTTGGCTGCGAGCAGTGGAATAATCAGTTTTTCATTATAAAAGTACAATAAACCATAGTTTAATAACAGCACCAGCAAGACAAGTGAGAAATATTTGGGCAAAGACTGCCGAACCTTCGAGGTTCGTCCAGCGGAAAATACATACTTCCGATTAATCGCATAGTTGAAGATGGAGCTGCATAGTCTTGCTGCGACAACCGACAGAAACAGATTGTGTGTGAAATACTGAATAACAAATAATAGTCCAAAATCAATCAGAGCGGACAGCACCGAAGATGTGCTGAACATCAGGATTGGCATATAGATCCGGAATGAATCAACCAGCGGGCGGAAATGGGAAGACTCATTGTGATCCAGATACACCGTATCAATAAACTCCTCCGTAATCTCATACCCTTCCTTGTGTGCCGTTAACAGCATGTTCATCTCGTATTCAAACCGATCCCCGGGAATCTGGTTCAGCCAGTCCAGCATGGAGTAAGGAAAACCGCGTAGACCCGTCTGCGTGTCATATACTTTGGTACCTGTTGTGAGGGAAAAGACCGCCCGTGTGACGGTGTTGCCAAAACGGCTACGTGCTGGAATTTTACCACTGAAGCGACGGCTGCCGAGTACAATTCCTGGTGTCGTTTGTGCAAGCAATACTTCGAAGATACGCTTAATATCATGTGGCAGATGCTGTCCGTCACTATCTGCGCACACGACACCACCCTGAGGTCCGTATTCCTTAATGTACTGGAAGCCTGTCTTCAACGCCCTGCCCTTACCCAGATTGACGGGATGTGTCAGGACCGTACAGCCATAGGCTTCTGCTGTTTCAAAAATGCCACGGTAACCGGGTCCACTACCATCATCCACAATCACAATAGGTCCAAGCTTAAATGTCTGTAACTGCAGAACAAGATTTAGTAAACGCACATCGGGTTCATATGATGGAATTAATATCGTCATGATCCTTGTCCCTCCGTCAGATATAAAATGTCACTTACGCCACGTTCCTGGTTGCGTCCCAGCGGGTTATTAACGACTCTGCCCATAAAATACATCGTGGATGAACCGCCGCCGTCCAGATTGTAGGCTTCGGTTGCTCCAAGGCCTTTCATGACATCAGCCAGTTCTGCCAAGGTCATGCCACGGCTGTCGTCCTGCCGTCCGTCCACCACCACGAAGACATAATGATTCGGAGCAATCATGCCGATCGCAGTTCTTGGATTCGCATCCTGGATGGAGCGGTTGCCAAAGTTGTTATCGATTTTCACACTGCTAAAATCACTGACAATCTCGCTATCTTGAATCAGAATCGGTCCAAAGGATAACGTATTGGTTGCCCCTTCGGCCAGCAGTTCCGAGGAAGAAATCTCGTTCTCGTTGTAGGTTTTCATCGTTCCGTCATTGAACAGAGCAAGTGCATCCCGCGTGGGGCTGTCCCGATACAATGTTCCATTGCGGATAATGACACCATCATCACGGAATCCGTAATAATCACCGTTAATGGCAAAGATCGCATTGTTGGCAGCGGCAATCTCTGACGTATTCTCGGTAATGTTTGTTCCAAAGCTGTTGTCCGCCAGCGCGGTTCGCAGGCTGCTTGCATCTGTTAGCTGAACGTCAGCAACATAATACGTAATCTGATCCGAGCCAGAACCAGTCTGTACCTTTTCAATATTGACTTTCATATCATCACTCGAATAATTCCAATCATCTGACGTTGCATTGACTTCCGTCGTAGTGGTCGAAGTATTGCTGTAATCATTGGCGTTGCCAGATGCTGCAGTTGCCGTGTTCCCATCCGCTACAACCACCTGCACATGCCGGATCAGGTAACGGTCAGCCAAGCTGTACAGGATTCCACCTACCGCAAGCACGATGACCAGTGTGATGATGAGCCATCTGCGCTTTCTTGGGGAGATTGGTCTTTTATTTGGGTCTTTCCGGGTTGGTTTCTCATAGATCTTCATCATGTAAAGCTCACCTCTTCATCTAAGTCTTAAGGTCATATTAGGCCGGGTAGCTTAAATGAATCTGAAACCATGGACAGAACAACCTTCCAATCGCTGTTACCCCCAGATTTTTTTGATTCCCTTTTCTAAAGGGGAAAATCCGGGGATAGCGTATGCTTCCGATGCAGCTTTCTTTCAGAAAGCTTTCAGGCGAACGCTTCGCTTTTTCAGGTTTTTTCTGTCCTCTCCGTTTTTATGTAAACGAATAGCTCAATCAAAAAAGGTGATCCGTTTTCCTATTAAGGAAATCAGATCACCTTGATTTTTTAATCTATAGAACCCTAAATGTCACTGTTATCGTGTACATATTTCGTTCAACATTCATATCACATATCTTCAACTGGTCTTCCTATTCTGTTATGCATCTGCAAAAAGAGCATCGTATGCGGGACAAGGGCGCTTTTCCAAAAATTCCGTTAACGCCGGTGGCTGCTGAGCATAGATATCCTTCAACGACGTTCCGTTATAAATGTTGCCAATCACGACAGGATGGCATAACTCACAGATGAGAATATCCCCGTTGCCGTGCAAGTGCAGCTGTTTCGTGCCATCCACACAATTCGAGAAATACACACCAGGTTGTTCACGAAAATTCAACTGTTCAGCAAACCGATCCATACAGGTAAAATAGAGCGTTGTATCTGGCTTTTTATGTTTAATTAATTCCGTCACAGATCGAACAAGGGACTCTTTGGATACAATCTGGCTCCAATCGGTATGTGGCATCTTAATGCTATTCTGGATCTCATGGATGCGCACACCCAGGTCATAGACCTTATCGCTAATGGCCTGCATGTTCGCTTGGTTACCTTCAAACAGTAACGTTTCCAATACCGTCTCCAGACCAGCTTCCATACACAAACGGATATTCTGCTCCAGTCTCTCATACATACGAGGATGCACACGGTAGTACGCAGCATAGGCCTCCGCATCCGTATAATTGAAAGAAATATGAATGTTGGACAAGCCTGCATCACGCAACGCAAGAATCCGTTCTTCGGTGAGCAGACTAGCATTACTATTCAATTGTGTATCGATGCCATGTGCTGCACAGTACGTCACGATCTCCAAGCAATCCTGGTATTTCAGAGTAACTTCTCCCCCTGACAATCGCACTCGCTTGAGACGAGGAAGCTCACTAATAATACGGATGACTTCCTGACTATTGATGCACGCTCCATCATCCCGATTGTAGGCGCAGCAATAGTCACATTTATAATTGCAGTTCGATGTCACTCCCACCTCAAGTCCTTCCAGCTCATATACGCCGGGTGCCTCCAGTTCAAGTGATTTATATCTGTTTTTGGTCGTCAATTCGTTGTACCTCCTGGTTCCTTCATTCAATCCACGTTTGGATAACTTGAAGATTATAGCGGAAGGCACCCAGTTCACGATATGACATTATGTACGTTGCTTGCTGAAAAAAAAAAACAAAACCCATCTCCTCAATGATCGGGAATGGGCCAGAGTTTGGCATATGATTATTGAATTAGACAATTGATAAATTAAGGATTATAGGAAAATCCATGGCTCGCCAGCATGATAAATGACACACGACTTTTCAATAACACGTTCTTATTCAACACGAGTATAGAAGTCTTCTTTTACGATAGCATACATCTTCAGATCCTGAAGCTCATTTTTCACCTTCATGTATTTCCTCAGCACACCTTCGAATTGCATGCCTGCCTTCTCCATGACCTTGGCGGAACCTGTGTTCTTTACCAAACATCTGGCCTGGATTCGCTCGAGCCCCACTTCGTCAAATCCAAATTGGATGATTCGTTTCACTACCTCGGTCATGTAGCCTTGATTCCAAAATTGATCAGATAATACATATCCCAGCTCAACTCTCCTGTTATCGTTGTCACACCCTAGATAGTTACAACTACCGATCAGCCTCTTGGTGTGTTTATCTTCAATCCCCCATGGGCCTATTAGATCCGTCTCATAGCGACTCATGACAAAATCCAAAAAAGCTTTGGTGTCTTCTTTGCTCTGATGCGCGTCCCAAGTGGTGAACTCCGATACAGCAGGTACAACGCAATAACTATACATGTCATCCAGATCATCAGAGGTAAGAGGTCGGAGTAACGTCCGTTCGGTTTCCAACACGGGAAATGGTTCGAAGAAACTTTCAATTCTTTTCATAGACTTACCCTCCTGAGATTAGTAGGACAAAGAAGCACTCAGCAATTCGGTCCATATTGCCTAACTCATCTGTTGTACAATCAAGGCCATAATCTGAGTATTTTCCACTGCCTATCTTGCATCGAATATCGGACTCGTACATGCTTGCGCTCCGAATCTCCCTGCCAAAATTCCACCTCTTGTGCATTCACGGCATATAAACGCCAATTAGGTGTAACGACACCGGGATCATGACTTATCTTTACTTTCTGAGCTTCGATGGAACGATCCAGTACTTCCTCGCTATCCAAAACCTCACTCTGATGTCCTGTCATGGCAACTGCTCTCGCTCCAGCTGAACGTTTGCGGAAATCATTAGCGCCCGCTTCATCTCCACAATCTTCGGCAATTCCCCTTATCCGAATCTGTCTTCCAAGGGAAGGCCAGTAGAAGGTGAGAGCCACATGAGGGTTCTCCTTCAACTGCTGCCCTTTTCGGCTCTCCGAACTGGAGGCAAAATAAAACGTTTCGTCAATTACGTTTTTCAAAATCAACACCCGCGCATCAGGGTAACCGTCGTGATCCACAGTCGAGATCGTCATGGCATGAGGTTCTTTCACTTCGTTCTCAACCGCCAATCTTAACCAATCCAAGAATAGCTTCCCTGGCCGCTCCGGCAACTGCCCCATATCCCACGTTGGAAATGGTCCAGATAAAGACTTCAAATGTTGTAACAGTTCAATGGGTTGATCAGTCATGTCATCGCCTCCGTCTTCTATTTAACTATCCGTTTATTTTTATCCTTTACTCTCCGCTTCCCATGTAAGCAGATCATTGTCTTCTTCAAAATAAATACCCAAGAGCATCCGTGGTTCACCCATTTCGTTAGACATATCAAACAACTAATCTAGATGACTCAACACATTTGCGTTGCTAAGTTTCCAACCATGCCTTCCCTTTTCAACGGTATGTACACTGGTGTTGTCCATGGGATAAAAACTGGACTTATTGCTCCACTCTCTATTTTCAAGCAGATAATACAGAATATTAATCACTCCGCCGTGAGTAATTAACAGAACATTGGACTTGACTGTTTGTTCCTCTATATCTCTAAGAAGACTCTCGAAAGATATGCTTATCCGGTTATAAAAATCCCTTGGACTTTCTCCTCTTGGAAAAGGTAAATCCATCTCAAGGGTGTTGAAATAAACTCCCGGGTAATGTTCTTCAGCATCCTTATGGAGCATGCCTGCCATATCTCCGTTATTCATCTCCCGCCAATCTTTCATTAAGCTAGCCTGCATATGTAATTTCTTCTCAATTTCCCGTGTTGTCTGCACTGCACGAGGAAGATCACTGCTAATAATCGTATGTATGTTGTACTCCTCAGCATGATGATGCAAATGCTCTCCCAGTCTCCTGGATTGATCGATCCCCTGTTCCGTAAGTCCACGCTCACTCCATCCGCCTCGATACCCTTCCTCGTCCATCCCATGCCTTACCAGATAAATTTTCAAGATCTCTCCTCCGTTTCACATTGAACAGGTTAACTTACATCTATAACGACTTTCGTATGTATCAAATAAACCCGACCTCAGATAGCTTCTATCCAAGATCGGGCATTTCCTGCTTACCATTTATCTTACAAATGTGTTATGAACTCGCTCGGATTTGATAAAATAAGGAATCCATATGGCACAAGTAAGTACCGACTTGCCAATATCTCTTAACGAGCTTCCATCCTCAAGTTCTCTGGCCATCGGAATCTGAAGCAACAATAAATAATCAATGATACTAACGGCTAGACTGACACTATAAAACATGATCATAAGACGAGGAAAGATCGATTTTTTACTATAAAAAGCAATGATCGTATAAATGCCAAACACTAAAAAGAGCGTGTTATATACTGTTTCAAAAATAACGACCGGTCCCCATAGCGGGTGATAATATTCAGATTGCTCCGAAGTTAGCATCTCCCAAGTCTCTGTTGTAAGCATGGGCAGACAATACAGAACCAATTGGATCGCAAGGAAAATCACCGTAAGAAATAATCCAATCTGGGTAAGAATCAGCCAACCACCTAAGCCCGATACGCCTAGTGGACGGTAGTCTGTCTTTTGCTCTTGAATATGTGGTTCCACCTAGTAACACTTCCTTAATCAGTTTTGTTTTTCTGAGATGAGTCTTCCTTCTAATATTGCAAATTGAATCTACGGGTAATTCTTTTCCCCTACTTTACGTGTGTTGTATGTATTCTCACACTCTCCTTATAAGTACCTCTCCATCCTTCTTTTATATAGAATTTTACACAACTTCCTTATTGTACTACGAGTGTCAAGTACGAAACAGCCATTTCAAAAGATCGTACTCCTACGTTGCAAAAGCCATAGAAGACCTTCGCTATACTTCCGCCATGTTCAGTTTAGTACGTGTACGTCATAATCCTCTTATACAGGTGCAGATGTTGACTCTGCATTCGACCTACGAAGGAGGATATGGATATGCCCAATCCTAAAGTAAAACTTTTGCCTTTTGCCGATATTTCAAATTATGTCGAGGGCTTCGATATCATTTCCACCCAGTGGGGCGGTGATGGCCTTGTCTATGTGTTGTTGATGAATCAGATCCCGGAAAGAGAGCGAGGTATGTTCGTCCAAAGTAAATTGAACCAAAGCTATACGTACAAAGTGCTTATTGTGACAGATCAAACTATCGAGGAAGTTGTCATCTGGGGGCAGACGTTTAATTATCATTACGTACAACCATTACATGATCATCTGCTGCTCGTCGGAGCACGGTGTGCGAATTACGGAAATGAAAAGTATGATTTGAATGCCAAAGTGTGTGATTTAGACGGAAATACAATTCGCGAGTTTCTGCTGGGAGACGGTATCCAAAGTGTGCAGGTCACAGAGAAGGGAACGATCTGGACCAGTTACTTCGATGAAGGGGTATTTGGTAACTACGGATGGAGCGATCCAATCGGATCAAACGGTCTCTTGGCCTGGAATGAGCACGGTAATAAAGTGTACGAAAACCGCGCAGCTGATATTGCAGATTGTTACGCACTCAATGTGGTGAATGAGAAGCAGGTCTGGTTCTACTTCTATACCGATTTTGAACTCGGTTGTATCTCAGGGGGAATCAGTAAACCCGATGTTACATTTATGATTCCAAACATCTCCGGTTCCTCCGGCTTCAGTACGGATGGTTATCATTTCTTGTTTGATGCCGGGTACGGTAAACATGGGACGTTTGTGCTAAAAAAAATGGAGAAACCCGGTAGATTGAGCAAGGGGCAGAAGATTGATTTGCTAAATGAAGATGGTCAGCCCTTCAAGCAGGCACGGCAGGATTTTCGCCATCATCGTCTGCTACTTAGTGAAGGTAACTTTTTGTATCGGGTAACGATGGAGGAGATTACATCCGCTTCTGGTTTGGATTAAATGACAGGATTGAAGAGGGTTATTTCTTAAAAGACAATCCCTCTTCTTCCAATGCGTTCCGCAGTTTAGGCATGGCAGATGGCCCGATTCCATGCAGCTTCAGGATTTCTTTCTCCGTGTACTCTGCAAGTTGCTGTAGTGTTGTAATCCCTTCATTCTCCAAGGCACGTCTGGCGGGAGCTGACAGTAAGGCTAGAAATCCCTCTGTCGGCTTACGTTCAGCTTCGCACGTTGGACAGGTTGGGCAGTCACTTTTTTTATAATACGAATGTCCTTGTTCGCATGTTCTGAGTGTTCCTTTATCGTTTGTCATGTGGGTGTCTCCTCCTGAATTAAGTATTCAACCAGATCTTAATATCTGAAATCATATTTTCGTATTGTTTTAAAGCCTCTAAAGTCCAAATGACTTGTGATGTTCCTACTAACTGTTCCTCTATGTCCGTACATTCAATCCACAGTGACCGTTTAAGACTATACTCGAGCCAGTCCAACTTTCCAGCAAAACCATTATCCAGAACCACTTCCCAATTGGCTGTTAGACTACCCACTCTCTTCTCATATCCAGCTACAAAAGCCAAGAACCTCTCCTTGTTTATACTACCAGCGCTATCTACTGACCAATACACAGCTGTTTCTACCAGATCATGCATCGGATTAATATAACCTGCCGATTCCCAATCTATAATAATAGGTATGCCCTGTCTCCACATCACATTCTTAGGCTCCAGATCTCTGTGACTAATCACTTTATTGAATGCTAGCATTGAAGATGAATTCTTAGCCTTCATGCTCCACTCATACAGCTTATCGATATTGGAATCCAAAATCTCAATCCATTCCGAATTCTCATTTTTTCCTTTGTTCAGATAAAACATCCAATCTATTTTTTTAGAATTAGTCGCCTGTAAACTATCCAATTCTAGTTGTCTAAAATCCGTTCTATGAATATCTGCAAGGATCGTTCCCATCAGAGAACTGTTATTAATAGTAACTTCATCTTGTTCCAAACGTTGACCTTCAATCCAATCAAATATTAGATAGAATTGATTATCAATGTTATGCACTGAAGCACCATTTAACCTTTTTGCAGGTTGAGCATGGATATGTTCGGCTGCCACGCTTGCGATTTTTTCTGAATCCATATAATTTTGCACAGCAGCAGGCCTTATCATAATCTGGGGATTCAATGCCTTAACTGCATAATTAGCTTGTGTCGTTTCAATGGCGTACATTCGATGAAGAAGTCCACCTGAAATCGGTTTGGGCGTACTGATCAATTCACCAAGCTGTAATTCATTACACAGTTTCTCAAAATTTAAATTATATTGAGTATCGTTCATATGGAATCCCCTCATTTTGGCTATTTGTCTGGAGCAAAGTTTACAATCCATACTCGGCAAAAACGGCTGCATATTTCTTTGCAAATATGGCCCAGCGCTTTTCGGCTCCGTATTTGGCGTGCAGTTGCTGTAAATAATGCTTGGCTTCTTCCGTATCACCGGCTTGTAGCAGAAAGCGGAAAGTTTCTTCACTTAAATGTAGCGCTATCTTCGCCATATAATAATGGACTATATCTCTGGCCCCTGTTAGCGAGTGTAGGAATGAAATGCCCTCTTCCAAATGCGACACCAGTTCTTTCGATAAAGCGTCTGGATCGATATCAGGCGTTAAGGTATAGTGGGCCGGAGCGGAAGGGACTATTTCTCCGATTCGGCAGGTAAAATGAGATATGTTCTCCAATATGTCTCCATTCAATCCAACGCCCTGCAACTCCGCAAGTTCGGTGGAATGAACACCACAATTAACATAAAACCGGACTTGACTACTGGTGTTAATCTTTGCTTTTTGAATGTTGAAATTGTATATGAGGTTTCCATCCGATTTGTAGAAATTCAGATTTTTCTTGGAATAGCCGTGTTTGGCAAATAAGGGTTTGAGGTCTGTATTGATGATCTTCTTAAACAGTTCCTGCATAAGATATCACTCCCAAGTCAGAGTTTATTGAATACGATGCCATCCCTTTTTTGTTCAAAATCATGCTTGTTCTATTTTATAAAAATAAGGGCCACACATGGATTCATGCGTATACACGTACGTCCATGTAAACGCTCGATTGAAGATATAAATATCCTGCTCCGAATCAAAATCTGCTGCAATGATCCGATTCGCATTTTCGTATAAAAGTACCCCACCACCACTTTCATACATCACATATACTACATCTTTCGGCTCGGCATTGAAAGCATCTCGTGCTTCATCATGTGTCAGACATTTCTGTTGTTCATAACTGAACAAATGCCACTTGTACTGGCTATAATGGATAGATTCTTTGACCACATCATCGATATTATGGGCAAATACGCTGTCCCATTGCTGTACAATCCCTTCGGATTCCTCGTACAGTTCGGACACGACTACCCCTTTGTCCTGCAAATTCTTCTTGAACATATATTCCTGATGGATACGCTCAATCCCCCAGTATGCTCGGTTCAGTTCGAATTCGGGTAAAGCATCCAGCAACTCGTTAATTTTATCTCGAATCATCATTACCTCCGTAGGCTATCTGGAATTAGAATACCTGGTCCTTGCCTGACTGTTAAGCTTCATTTCGCAGTACATAAGCCAGTTTGTACATCTCCGCAATGTCATGTCTGTTCTGTTCCTGGAATCTTCGGATCGCTTCATTAATCTCTACCACTTCAACTGCAACCACCTGCTCGCCATCTTCCGGATTCAGCGGATCACCAACAAGTTCAACATCTCCATATCCGATAATTCGTACAAATTGGGGATGCGGGATATGTGGTCGATACGGTTCCAACGCACTGGATGTACAGTGGAATTGTCCAAAAATCTGATAGGAACGCATTTCTGCCCCAAGTTCCTCCATCAGTTCGCGTTTCAGTCCATCCATATACTGCTCACCTGCTTCAAGCGTGCCTCCGGGCAGCTCCCAGTCTCCATTATCCAGTTGGAAAACAACACATTGATCCCCGACAAATGGAATGATGCTAATATTACTCACCAACTTTTCATCCACGATGTCGTTTAATCTGAACTCTGCCTCAATAATCCCCCAATGAATCGACGTACTCAGTGCCGGGAATTGTTCTGCATTTAAGCCGCTCATCCACATCAGTTCCTCTCTATGTAAAATCCACTATTCTTCCAATTATAGTCGCAAACAAAGAAAGAAGGCCACCTTCCCACCGGGAATACGTGACCCTCTTCTTATACTCTCTGCCCTTAAGCCTTGGATCAATATTGTCCCCAGACTTACAGACCATGCTCCTTCTAATGCTGTACTAGCTTTCCCTTTTCCAAAAAAAGAACCCGGCTACAAAGCGGCAAAACTCGCTCATCATGCGTAACCATCACTGCACTCTTGCCCTGCTCTTTCACGAGCCGTGCAATCATGCCGACAATATCCAGCCCACGTTCCGCATCCAGACTGGCTGTTGGTTCATCCGCGAGTAGAACAGCCGGATCGTTCATCAAGGCTCGTGCAATAGCGACCCGCTGACGTTCTCCGCCAGACAGCTTCTCCGCATACGCCTTCCGCCGATGGGTCAACCCTACCGTATCCAACAGCTCATCCACTCGTTTCTCCGCCTTGTTTTTATCCGTTCCGGCGAGCTTTGCTACGACCATGAGTTGTTCTTCTACTTTCAGATACGGAATGAGGTTGGCACTTTGAAATATAAAACCAAGCTGCTGTAGCCGCATATCGGATATATCCTGTTTGCTTTTACCCATGACACTTGCTCCGTCCAACAGAACCTGTCCTTCCGTCGGTTCGAGAAGTGCGCCTGCAATAGACAGGAATGTACTTTTGCCCGAGCCGGAAGGCCCCATTACGGCCACAAGTTCCCCTTCGGCAACCTCTAGGTCCAACTTGTCCAGAATCGTCCGCTTACTGCCGCCATCTTCAAAGGTCTGTGTAATTCCCTGTAATACCAATCGGTTTCTCATGCTGCTGTCCTCCCAATCGCATCAAGTGCATCAATTTTGCTAACCTTCCACACCGAGAATAACGAACCCGCCACAGACATGAGTATGAATAATACACAGGTCAGTGCGAGAGTGGACAAGCCTAATTGAAATGGCATTGATGCTGGCAAAATGGACTCGAACAGTCGAACCAACAGTACACTAATGACCAGACTACCAACCGACAAGACCAAGACTTGTAACGAAACGCTACCCGCCAGATAACCATTCCGCGTTCCGATCGCTTTTAATATCCCGAACTGACTCGTTTTCTGAATCGTGATGACGTAGAAGAATACCGCAAGCACAAACGCCGAGATGACATATAGAAATGCAATCATCATGAGCAATGATCCCTGTTCTTCCTTATATCCAGGAATGGCCGATACGGCATCCGACTTTGTGATGATTTCCGTGTTAGGCATTGCAGCACTCAGGCGGTCTATCTGATCGCCCCCATCCTTAATCGCAATAGCATTGTATATCGGAGCATTGGCATTGGTGTCTGCTGAACCTTGCGAAGTTCGTGAACTTCCTTGAAGTGCGAGCCACTCCTGTTCATTCAGGAACACCACAGGGGAGTGACTGAAGGACTCATTTTGTACAAATCCACCAACGGTCCACTCCATTCCCGAAGCTTGATCTACGAGGACTGTGCCAATTGTTACGCCAGATTCAGACAATTTATGATCTACCACAACCTGCCCTTTTGTCTGATCTGTAATCGGAGATCCTTCGGTAACGGTTGGAGCAAGCCAACCTTCCGGGTTGACCATGAACAGCGTGACATCGATCTTCTTCGTGTCGCCGATTGGACTGACGGTTGTCATTTTCACACCCAGCGGCTCAGCGTTCTCTTCCCCTACCACGGAGCGAGCTTGATTAAGCTGATCCTGATCCACTTGTGACCGGGTAAACCGATGATTCGAATCCTGTTCCAGTACAAAGTGGGTTGCTGCCATATTTTTGACCGAAGCTGCGTTATCATAAGCCAGCCCCTGTGCAAGACCTGTAACAAACAGTACCAGAAATGAAACCAGCACCATAATTGTAGCAATTAAGGCATACCGCCCTTTGGCATACCTCATTTCTCGAATAGCCAAGTACATGTTCTGTGACCTCCCTCTTGATATCCCAAGTATAGGAGGCGAAAATGAACGGCAAATGAATAACAGATTACATCTGCGGAAGTGTCACGGTGAAGACCGTACCCTCCGGCGAACTGGAAACCTCGATTGTACCGTCATGAATTCGGATAATTTTCTGCACAATGGCAAGTCCAAGCCCGGTTCGTCCAGAAGAACGTTCCCGCGCACGATCCACCCGATAGAATCGATCGAACAGGAAAGGCAGATGCTCGGCAGCAATGCCGTCCCCTGTATCCCGAATCTGAATCACACACTGGTTATCCGTATGCTCGGCTTGAATCTCGATGCTTCTTCCCTGTGGCAGATGATTCACTGCATTTCCCAGCAGATTCATCCACACCTGCATAAGCAGCACTTCATTGCCGACCAGCTGAATGGATTCGGGCACCGATATCCGAAGCAGCAGTTCTTTTTCTTCAAGTTGCCATTGCAGCACCTGAACCGCTTGCCGGAATTGATCTCGCAAAGAGAACTTTACTTTGGACAGATCTTCGTTGCCTTGTTCAAGGGAGGACAGGAGAAGCAGTTGTTTGCTGAGCAAAGAGAGATGACGACTCTCCTCCTCAATGATCGATGCATAGTGCTCTCTTTCCTGTTCGGGCAGATCGCGATCCGCAACTAATTGGGCAAACCCCTGAATTGAGGTCAGCGGTGATTGAATCTCATGGGATACGTTCGATACAAACTGCTGCCGCGCCTGATCGACCCTCTCCAATTCACGACTCATGGTCATGAAATGCTGGGCCAGCTGTCCAATCTCATCCCGCCTTGCGGTAGGCAATTTCAGATTATATTTTCCTTGCGCAATGCGCTTGGTCGCCTCGGACAGACGTTCAATCGGATGAACCAGATAGCGTGTACTGATCAGAAAGATCAGGATACTAATACCTATCGTAAATGCTCCAATCAGCGCAAAAAAGATTCGCAGCTCACCGAATTGCAGAATTACATCCGGACGCATAAAGAGAGCGTAATTTGCATTGCCCAACTGTAGTTGAACACCCACGGTGTTACTTAATTGATTATCAAAGAACCCAGTGATGAACGGTTTGCTTGGAAACTGGGCGACGCCATGGTATACCTCACCATTCAGCACCAATTCTACAGCTTGCTTGTCCAGATCTTTTTCACGGAATTCGCGGCCGTAAAATCGATCATTTTCCTTTCCATCTGTCACATAGATTTCGTATCCGAGATCGGCGGCATTGTTCAGATACTGCTCCATTGTGTCCGGTTGCTGCTCCACAAACTGTTTCATTTGCGTCGCGATGCCCACCAGCTTCTCATCATTAAAATCCTTGAGCTTTGCATGATAGTAGATGTTGGACAAAAGAAAACCGAGCATGCCGCTGACCATAATCACCGCAATCGTAATGAGGAATACTCGGACGTACAAGGTCCTCAAGGTGCTTTCACCTCCATCTTGTAACCAATGCCCCGCACAGTCTGGATGACGAAATCGTCCGTATAATCAGCAAAACGATCACGGAGTCGCTTAATATGTACATCAACGGTACGATCATCTCCTTCGTAATCTGCTCCCCATACGAGCCGAATGAGCTCATCACGCGAGAACAAACGACCCGGAAACTGGGCAAGCTGTGAGAGTAATTCAAACTCCTTCATTGGCAAAAAGAGAATGGATTGTCCATCGGTAACCTCCACATTGTTACGGTCAATGACGATCCGGTTCATACGGATGATATCGCTGGATGTGCGATGGTACCGACGAAATAACGCCTTTACCCGGTATACTAATTCTTCCGGTTCAAATGGCTTGGTCACATATTCATCTGTTCCTTTCAAATAACCATCTCTCTTGTCAGATAGCTGATCTCGAGCCGTCAGCAACATGATTGGAATGTCGTAATGTTGCCGAATGTAATCACATAACTCCAGTCCGTCCATGCCTGGCATCATGACATCAAGGATCGCCAGATCGATCGGCGTTTCTTGCATTAGTTTGACCGCTTCCAATCCGTCCTGCGCTTCATGAACCCGATACCCTTCCTTGGTCATGACATGCCGCAGGAGTGCTCGAATATTGGCATCATCGTCTGCCAGCAGCAGATGTTTCATAAGGTTGTCCGCCCTTCTATGTAACGAGTACATCTCACTTTGATCCTGCACAGATGGTAGCATAAAATCAATCTCATTCGCCAGCATACATTCCCGGAAACACCGTGGCCATGTTTACATTTCCATGAATCTGATTGACACTATTATGAGGCGCAACTATAATAAAACCATAACATATGAACGAACGCTCATATATTCATTTGTAGACAATCAAACATTTCCAAGAATCAATTTGTAGTCACACAAGATCATATTACATAACGGAGCAAGGCTCCAAAGGAGAGGATTTATATGTCCGGACATCATCACGATCAGAACCATGGGCACGATCATGGACACAACCACGCTCATACTACCAATAACAAGAAAGTCCTGTTGTTTTCCTTCATTATTATTACCGTATATATGATTGTTGAAGCCTTTGGCGGATTTATTACCAACAGTCTTGCCCTCATCTCGGATGCAGGTCATATGTTGTCCGATTCCATTGCGCTCGGGATCGCTTTGCTGGCGTTCACGTTTGGTGAAAAAGCAGTGAATACTGGCAAAACGTACGGCTACAGAAGATTCGAGATTTTGGCCGCTACGTTAAACGGAATCACGTTAATCGCCATTGCGCTTTACATTTTCTACGAAGCCATTGGTCGTTTTATCCACCCGCCAGAAGTCGCAACCGTAGGTATGTTAATCATCAGCGTCATTGGACTGCTCGTAAACATTCTTGTTGCCTGGATCATGATGCGTGGTAGCGATACGGAGAACAACCTGAATATGCGCGGTGCTTATCTCCATGTCATAAGCGACATGCTGGGATCGATCGGGGCCATTGCTGCGGCACTGCTCATGATGTTCTTCGGCTGGGGTTGGGCCGATCCACTGGCGAGTGTGATTGTCGCAGCACTGGTATTGCGTAGTGGGTTCTATGTCACCAAATCATCCCTGCATATCTTGATGGAGGGAACTCCCGCCAATGTGGATGTGAATGACCTGGTGCAGACTATCAAACAAGTCGAAGGCGTCAAAGGCGTTCACGATGTGCATGTCTGGTCCATCACCAGTAACCTGAACGCACTGACCGCACATATTGTGGTGGATGGAACGATGGATGTTTATGCATCCGAGATCCTGGTTCAGAAGATTGAACATATGCTGGAGCATAAAGAAATCAAACATGTGACGCTGCAAGTGGAGTCCGAAAAACATCTGCACGATACCTCGGTATTATGTACCGTCAAAGGCGACGCACCAGATGCCCATGCGCATCATCACCATTAATTAATTCCACGTTACTGATAGTGCAAACGATAACAGGGCAAAGCTCCGTAAGATGGAACTCTGCCCTGTTATTTATTTAGTAAGTACTTCTCTGCAAACCGGCTACCTGCCACCAAAATTATATTTTACATTCAATATAACTTGTGTAAATAACGTGCCAGCATTTGTTCCTCCACAGACAATCCAAGCGAAACAAATCGGTTGTGGATCGCTCGAAACACATCACTATTATCGAATCCTTGTGCCTGAACATCTCGTAATAAACTAAACAGTCCAACCTGCTCTGCACTGGAGATATAGGATATAAGCTGTTCATCTTGATCATACGAAATTTCCTTCTCATGCCACGGATGAGGAACTACTCTCTTGGAGTAATCCACCAATGCATCTCCCACTCCAACACCAAGACCATCTAAGGTATCTAAAATAACTTCATTTCGCCTTGTTTGCCGAACTTCCTTACTATAGGAGTATCCGTCATGGATAAGCTGAAATCCAAAACGTTGCACAGCCAAATCTCTCACCTTCTCTTGTTCTCGGTCCCACTTTTTCTTGTCAAAATACTCACTTTCGCTCGTGTTGTCCTCTTGCTCCTTCACGTAGTCCAAATATTGTTGTTTCGATTCAAATTCATTCAACAGAAGTCCCTCATGTCCCGAGAATCCAAAGGCAAAAAAATCTCTAATATTTCTAGCTACAATCCTCGCATAACTTCCAAAAGCCATGGGATCAACCCGAACAATAGGCACTACACTCAAATCAGTAACATTTCCAAAATCAGTCAAGAAGGAGAAATGAATACCACCCATTCCGGTACGTGCAAACATGATTGCGTCAACTGGAGAACTCATATACCCGCCATTATCATGTGGATCAAATTGTAGAAAATAACCTGTTGGTGTCTCCAAATAAGGAACTTCCTGTTTAATCTCTTCCTCCCATGTGATGATTTCTTTCAGCAAATGGGGTATCTCGTAGGAATTTGTCATTAAGCGATCTCTCCTTCCTATAAAAGCAATACATATTCACTATAGTTTACCTCATTAAGTCCGTTAGCTCTTCAAAGATGAGCCGCTATAAAAAAACAGCTGACTATATAGCCAGCTGCCTGCCTAAACCATTACTGGGATAACAATATAAGGACTATCTAATCTTTTTGGACCTGCAAGATTCGATCATTAACCATTGCTTTTAGAAAAAAGAGCTCATCCCCCACCGGAACATGCCGCTGTTCTCTTTCAAACAAACTTATGGCCTCCTCCAAGGATGCAGTTTTCACTGATTTACTGCAAGCGATTAGCTGTTCGAAGAATATTTTCATCTCTTCAGAATCACATATGGACTCGTGCCCTAACAAGAAGTGCTCCGCATCATATCGCTCGATATCCTGTATCATCGGTAATAACAAATCCTGCTTATAATGAAATAACGAACGAGTCGTTGTAGAATACGGACTGTCTCCAAGGAAAATCGTCTTTTCATCCGGAATATATACAATGGTTGAATCGTCCGTATGCGTACTTCGAATCTGATCCAGCATGCAGACCTTGTTTCCTAGATCGATCTCGAGGTATTGTTCAAAGACGATACCCGATCTACCCAACACAAAAGACTCCCTTTCAGGTATCTCATTCTGTATAACCGCCATACAGTGTGCACTAATCTTTTTGGCCTCTACATACTTACATAGTGTAGCATCATCAAATGAATAATCTCTCCATTCATTCAAGCGCTTATTAGTTAAACGATTAACGATAATCGTCGCACCGAATTCATTCATTCCCAAAAAATGATCCCAATGCGCATGCGTAATAACCACATACTGAATGGGCGGCACATCTAAGCATCGAATTTCCTCGATAAAATCTCTGGCATGTTGAACCGAATTTCCACCATCGATAACCAGACTATGTTTTTCCCCACACACCAAGCCTAGTACCGGTCTTTCTCTATCATTATCGTTGGACATATAATAAATGGAATCGCTTAATTGTTTTAACATGTCAATTCTTCTCCTCTATATGATTATTTTCATATCATAGGCAGAGAAAAACCGCATGCTTATTCAAGCTAATACATGGATTTTTCTCCGTTTATGGATTTACCAATGGAATCACCTCTTTCAATCTTCGTTCCCATACACTTCTCGTAATCAGATTCAAAATCGTCCCAAGTACTAAATACGCAACGATAAACCAGATTGCTGTCTCTGCAAAAACAGACCACTGAGGCCAAAATAACCCTGCTTTACTCAGAACAATGATACCCATGAATGCCAAAATAGCAATCTGAACTATGCAGGCAAAACGCATGGAGATGGGGTATTTCCCGGGAAACTTTCCACCCATAGCATACTCGCCCCACGGAACACCTACCGCTAAAGCAACTTGAAAGAGAATCACGATTAGGATCAGGAAGGTAAATGCTATTGCTGACGTTAATACGATTATGACCTCACTCCTAAATCATAGGTGATTATAATGGTTTATCATAAGTGCCCGGGCTTGATCACAGTTCAATGGTTCAGTAAAAGGTACTTCCAAAAAGTACTCCAGCTGCCATTGTTGCGTTTTTAGAGCCTGTTTACTTGTTGGCTTGTCCCAAGGCGGATATACACGTATGGCGCGCTTGCCACCTTTGCCTTGGTCCGATATGATATCTCGCTGTAACAATACATGCCTCGGAAATACAAATTGCCCAAAGTGGCTACCTGCGCGCGTACTAATGACATACACATCTGCTGGATCTGATACATCATATGGCTGTGTCGATCCATCCTCACTACGCTGCCACAGGGTAACAAATTGTCCAATCTTGGTTGGCGTGGTTTTGGCGACGCGAAATCGAATGGATAGAGAATTTAAAGTGAACACATATGCACCATATTCAGCATTTTGTGCTTCTTCATGTGGTTGTGAGCATACAAAGCCACACTTGTCATAGATAAGTTCTTTACTGGCAAGTAAGTCGCCATGAAGCATATCGGAGGTCGTCCAAGCATCCGGACGATTCAAACTACTTTTGTTATCCAACGTGATATCTCTCCTGTCTTGTATAGTCTGAACTACGGCATTTGCAATAGCTTTAAAAGCTTTGCTAGTTCAAAATTCATGACATAGTCGTTTCCATTCATGCCAAGCCTTCAAGTATTCAGGCAGATCATCAGGATGATGCTTATTGCTCAGCCCAATTCGGCAATATAGATGGACCAGAGCTTCCTCTATTAATCTGGATTTTTCCATTTCCACTTGTTCCAGAAGTTCAAATGTAGCAAATAATGTTTCGGTGTTGATATCATCCGGCGAAGAGCTAAAAGCATACAAGAAATCATAGAGGATAGGTCCAACCATTGGAGATGGGTCAATAACGCCGATAAGTTCATTTTGATCATATACAAAATTATGAACCCCCGTATCGCCATGTAAAAGAAACTTTTCTTCTTCCTCATGAAACAGGTGATCCACTTTGAATTGAACCAGATTATAATCATCTGTTGTTAGAACACTTCCGATATTCATCTTTGCTTCTTGAATACTAATCTGATTGAATTCTTTCCAGGTCCTCTGTGGGAACTCTATTCTGCCCCATGATTTAGTATCTGAAGAACGCACATATGTATTGAATAACTCTTTCACCAGACGAGTTAACCAGTCTCTTTTCTGGCCCCGGTTGAAATGGGTCGTACCTTCCATATACGTATAAATGAAATAAGTGTTATCCGGATCCGTCAACAAAACTTCAGGCAGTAACGAAGAATTCTTATACGTATCCAAAAACTGCTGGGCGATGTGAATCTGTTCGGGTTCATCTGATTTCAAAATATAGTGCTTATTCAGACTTGTACTCAACCGATAAACACGTCCAGCTGTGGTACCTGACAAACTTTGAATTTTAGATATTTCTTCGTCGATATGATGCATCTTGAATAAGTCATTGATCTCATTAATCGTTGGATTAATTAACATATGGTTCTCCTCATAATAACTAGGATCTGAATTCCCTTCCATGAATGATCCATTGTACGGCATCCCAAATATCTTCTGCGATATAATCAGGTTCGGTCTCCATCCATTTGTCTCTGAATTTGGTTAATGAAGATTCCCCCCAGCCTGTTCGCACCATAATCTTGGTCGCTCCTACGGCATGGGCAGCAAGCATGTCTGTATCTCCTACATCTCCAATAACGATGCATTTGGATAAATCCAGACCGAGTTCCTCTGATGCCTGTAATAACATTCCGGGTTTAGGCTTTCTGCAACTGCATTCTTGCTCATGCGGACATATATAGGAGTGATCGAATCCGTACTCGCGAAATTGCTCTTCAAAATCCTCAACACTTGCTTCTCCACGTGAGATTCGATATTGATTCGTAAAAGCCAGTACCATAATTCCTTCTCGTTTCAAAAGCGTAATTGCTTCTTGAGCATTGGGGTATAATCTGAAATCTCTCGGATGAATAAAATGACCTGTACCACCGATTGTTCCATCTCTGTCTATAAAAACAGCTTGTACGTTTCCCTGTGGTTTCATCATGGTCTGTTCCCTTCTCAGAAAAATTTTAAGTCTTGTCGTTCATCTATACTTTCTCATCGATAATATGCTTGCTACCATCTTGCTGTTTATGGTGTTGCAATTTTTTAATTTCAGTTTTTAGATAGTGTACTTCTTTGATCAATACATCCAGCTTTTTCGATGTTTTGGATGAATCTATCGCATACCGTACAATTGCAGCAAAGATAAGAACGACAATTAAACTTATAATTGAGATCACTAAAGCCCAGATAAATTCCAAAATGGTGTCCAACTCCTTGCTGTCAAAATAAAAAGTCATAAAACTCTTCTGAAAACCAAAACCATATAATCCCCAGGATAACCATAATGGTGCCTAGTACTTTTAATATTATTTCGATATGTTTAGGGATATCACTGTTAGGAGGGTTATCTTCAAACTCGTGATTCGGTTTTATTTCTCGATATCTTATCAGAACAAATATTTTGTATAGAAAATCAGGAAAGAAGTAACATGCAATGCCCACGACAAATACGGGAGTTGATAAATAACCAAACGTACTGGTGGTCCATTCCATCTCTATTCCATCCATATTCATCCTCTTGGCCTCTCTCATTCTACCTCACCGAGAATATCAGCACAGCGAACAATCAGCTCAGGCATATTCTCTCCATCAAATAAAACATGAAGCTCATATCCGTTATCGATCCGATACAGCTCTTGATACAGCCAGTAACTGCCTACAATCTCACCCTCTTGCTGATGATTTCGGGTGCAACCAGTGTAAGTTTATTTATATTGGTGAAGCCCCCACGGGTGTCAAAACGAATGACTACCTCATCACCCGTCAGCAGTTCCGTCACTGTACAATCATGATATTGAACCCGGCTATGTATTTCATCGGAAATATCCTGTGCGATCATCACTTCTCTAAATTCTTTCGATATGCGTTCCATTTCTCTTCTATTCTCTGCACTCTGTTTATTCAGCTGGAGCATAACTTCTCTCGTGCAATAACCCAACGTAAAGACACGGATATCCGCAATTTGTTCAACGATTTCCTGTGGCAAATTCTCCGCCTTGTATTGAAAATTCCACTCCATCGATTCTTTGTACTCTTCCTTACATTTCTTCTCATCAAAAGGAGGGCGTACATCATATTCTGCAATGAGTTTCTCGATATGCTCTCGTTCTTCCGGAGGCATGTGAAATACGATCTGATCCTCTTCAGTCACTTCTTCCTCACCGAAAGCTTTGTCTACGCGAGTAAGTACTTGACCATCATGCTCCAGCATGAAACGTGGGTCCAAGTTATATAGCTCTCGCTCCTGCTTCACATGTGCTTTTTCCTTTCTTTTATACAGCCTTAAAAATAGATCCTCATCTGACTCGTAAGCTCCGTTATGTACTCTTAAACCAAAATGAAGATGTGTCTGCTGACAAAGCTCATACCATTCTTTCGTTAGATATCTCATGGGCATCTCTCCTGTTGATTTATAGAATCTACTTTGCTATTAAAGCATAGAACTTTTTAATTAGTGACAAGAATTAAGCTGCACCTCCTCAACGATCCCTTATACTCAATAGACGTACTGGTCTACCCCACGGTTTGAAACAATTTATGTATAATCTCTTTGTTGTTTCGCGCCGCCCATTCATGCACAGCTTCTACGCCTGCGGACTCCTGACCTCGTTGAAAATAAAAACATAGATCCATCGGCACTAACCGTTTACCATAGAGTTTGATGCCAATCCGTCTGTAATTCATATAAATACACTCAATCTGAGATGCATCATATCTCTGATGTTTCATAGAAATCACATGATCGCTTTCCAGCGTAATACTGGGTTTAGTGAAAAATAAACGCCAGAGCAAAAAAACGATATAACCGAGAATAAAGGTCAATATAACGATCAGGGAGTACTTCAGAATACCATTTCTATCGTAAATACCATCCCTGAAAAGTATAGCTTCAATGATCAACATACATAATAGGCTCAACCATGCTCTTGGATAAATCGTCTTGTACGTGATGAGTTCCACCTCCTAGTTATTCTCACCATTAATCCGAAGCCACTTGGAAGGGGCTTTTCTGGCAAAATGTTTTTCAACAAAATCCAAAATATCATCAATCCCAGGCAATGCTGCATTTTCTTTTGCTTCGTCAAACGTCATCCATTGGTACTCGGTATGTTCATGATTTAACCGGACAACCTGGCTTTCATCCACGTATCCTACAATCAATTTCTGGCCCCCTTCTCTTCAGAATCGAAGTCCTCCAAAACTTTAAACTTATCTCCGTGGATTTTATCCAGATGCTCTTCTCCCCAATAACATAAATGGTCCAGGGCAGGCTTGAGTCCCCAGCCGTAGTCCGTTAACTCATATTCCACTTTGGGAGGTACCTCCGAATATACCTTGCGCTGCACAATCTCATCCTTTTCCAGACCTCTGAGCTGTGTTGTCAGCATCTTCTGCGTAATGTCAGGTATCAATCTTCGAAGCTCCGACGTGCGTTTCCGTCCTGTCATCAAATGATAAATAATCAAAGGCTTCCACTTTCCGCCCATCACTTCCAAGGCCGCTTCCACGCCAACTTTATATTTCTTTGTAGCGTTTGTGTCTTCATGTTCCGTCATTTTTGAACCCCTCCATAATCAGGCTATATCAAGGTGAATCTTAATCTTTTTGGTGCTCTTCTTTCTATTATTTGAGCCTATTTCGAGGCATCCATTTAGGGTACTTTAATGTTCCTATAGCACTTCATTCTTCCTATAGAACATCAAAGTGCGTACTTCCAGATGTTTTCATACCTGTTTATAATAGCATCAGCCACTGATTTATGGCTACAATACTGCAATCCAGAAAGGTAGTGAAAGATAAGATGAACGTACTCGTTGTAGTATCCCACCCCAGAAAAGACTCCTTGACCTTTCAGGTAGCTCAACGTTTTGCACAGGGGCTTACCGAAGCTGGTCACGGTTATGAGATATTGGATTTGCATGAGATTGGATTCGACCCGATTCTTCGTGAGATAGACGAACCAGACTATACCCAAGAAAATCAGGTATTCTCGCCTGAGGTTGAGACGGAGATGGAGCGGTTGAAGAAACACGATGCTGTGGCTTTTGTGTTTCCTCTCTGGTGGTGGCATCTGCCAGCCATGCTGAAAGGTTATGTGGATCGTGTCATGAACAACGGATTTGCCTATGGAGCGAATAAACTTCCTCATCAGCAGATATTGTGGATCTCTCTTTCGGGAGTGACGGAAGATCAGATGCATAAGCGCAACTATGGTCAATCGATCGCCAACCTGCTCAATGTGGGGATTGCCGATTACTGCGGCGTGTCCCAATCGAGGGTTGAGTTTTTATATGAAACGTTGGAATCCAAGCCTGAGCATTATGAGGCACTGCTGAACCATGCACATCACTTGGGACTGAACTATGCCAACGATATTCCGACTTCATGATCGTATGAGAAAAAAGGTATGACCCGAATATGTATTCTGAAGTTTTGTGGTACGTTCAATATCGAATCACAACGCTTGAACACGCAAAAAGGTCGCTCCGAAGAGCGACCTTTTTGCGTGTCTTGCATTATTTTACTGTCGAGAGAAGAAACTTCTCCAGCATAGTGATGTCGGTAATGCTATGGTTGCAAGCTGTGTTATCCATGCATACATACTGGGCAACGGAAGATATGTTATCCGGCGTATGGCTCTTCGTCTTCACGTTGAAGAATCCAAGCTCCTGATGGCGATGACAGAACATGCAGTACCCTTTCTTGTTCGTGGCTGTAAGCCGTCCCTCAATCCCGAGCAATTTGCCCTCATGCGGGTACACGATGAACAGACGATTGGTTGCAATGTCGGTCCATCTCAGGTAGGTTGTACGTGCGTAATCGATGGATTCGAGATCAGGCAATTTGAGCTTCTTCGCCTTCGGGTACAGCTTCTGAATCTGCTTCGCGGATACTTGTGGAAACGGAATCAGATATGCTTCGAGCTGGTTCAGATACGTCTGCAATTCATGTGTCGTCTCATACGTGGATAACTGCTCCAGCAATTGCTTTTGTTCCGGCGTCAGTTCATTGAAGATGCCTACCGCATTTGTGCCGACCGTATAACGGACGGTTTCCAATACTTTGGGATCCACAACCGAGCGTAGCGTTTTGAGCAGGAAATCAGCTTGTTTTTGAATATAATTAAATTGATGATTTTGAATAAATGGTGTTTGCATGGCGTTCAGCCCCTTATTTTTATTGGAAGAACAAATAAGGTGCAAAGCCTGCGGGATGAATCATTATGTTGATATTGATTTCAGGGCAACAATCTCATTTTTGTCGCGCCCTACACAAAGTCCGCCCCTATTCAGGCTTTGCGTAAGGCTTTCTAGCGAACGAGCAATCCGGCATTATCCATATTGCCACGTCATAACCCCCAATACGATAGATATACAGGAATTATAGCAGGGCAGCATAGTGTAGGCAACGGGCTTGGTTCCAATTTCCTCTGCTCAAGAAATTATTACATCTCAGGCTTTCTTCCCATTCTCCAGGAAATGATCTACTGCTGACTGCTCAATGGCCAGTCCTTCCGTGTAACGCTCCATGAACAAGGCAAATCCATTCACATCCGCGCTATTTGGAGAAACCTCTTGTCCTTCTGCATCAACAAACACCTTGGTAGTAAGGTACTCCGCCAAACCCTCGTGCTGCTGCTTATTAACCATGTAGGAAGCCAAAATAGCCATTCCCCATGCGCCGCCTTCACTCGCGGTAGACATGACCGACACGGGAATATTCAGTGCGGATGCGCACATTTTTTGAGCGACTCGTGGGGTTTTGAACAATCCGCCATGCGCCCAAATGTGCTCAATCGTTACGTGCTCCTTCTGTGTGAGAATATCCAGCCCGAGCCTTAGTGCAGCAAACGCAGCAAACAGATGGACTCTCATAAAGTTTGCCAGATTGAAGCGGCTCTCTGGAGAACGTACGAACAACGGACGACCTTTTGCAATTCCTGTAATGTTCTCGCCCGAATAGTAGCCATAGCTCAGTAAGCCACCGCCATCAGCGTCAGCTTTCAGTGCTTCATTGAACAACACACTGAATAATTGGTTCATATCGGGCTTCTGTCCCATCGCCTCATAAAACTCACGGAACAAGTCGACCCAGGCATTAATATCGCTGGAGCAGTTATTCGCAAGAACCATAGCCACAGGATTGCCATCAGGTGTAGTGACGATATCAATCTCAGGGTATACCCTAGATAGGTTTTTATCTAATACAATCATGGCAAAAATCGATGTACCTACGGAGATGTTACCCGTACGTTTTTGGACACTATTTGTAGCGACCATCCCTGTTCCAGCATCCCCTTCCGGAGGGCACAGTGGTATATTGGATTCCAAGTTACCTGATGGATCTAACAATCGAGCACCAGCTTCACTAAGATATCCGGCATGTTCACCGGCAGTATACACTTTAGGTAAAATATCTTTAAGATTCCACGGGTAGCCTTTGTCGGTAATTAAATCGTCAAACTTTTTCAACATTTCTTCATGATATCCCAGGGTGGATTCATCAATTGGGAACATGCCTGAGGCATCCCCTATACCTATAGCTTTACTGCCAGTTAACAGCCGATGTATGTAACCTGATAGTGTCGTAATATAATTGATGTTAGCTACGTGCTCTTCTCCGTTCAAAATCGCTTGATACAAATGTGCGATGCTCCAGCGCTCTGGAATTTTAAACTGGAATTTCTCGGTTAGCTCTGATGCAGCCTTACCCGTTGTGGCATTGCGCCATGTACGAAACGGAACCAATAACTTCCCTGTTTGATCAAGTGCAATGTAACCCTGCATCATAGCAGAACATCCGATTGAGCCAATTTTTTGTATCGTTACACCATAATTTTTTTCAATCTCTTGCTTTAATTGATGATAGGTTTGTTGCAACCCATGAATCATTTCATCCATAGGGTAAGTCCAGTAACCGCCAATCAATTGATTTTCCCACTCATAACTGCTGGAACAGACGGTATTAAAATGGTGATCAATAAGTACAGCTTTGATTCGTGTGGATCCAAATTCAATGCCCAGCGAAGTTTCTCCCCTGACTATTGCTTGTTTCAAGTTTTGATCCATCATCGTATTCATCCTCTCTGAATTTGAAATAGCTCGATTCGGGAATATTTGATTTGAATAGCCCAAATCGAGGTGTAAATTTCATGAAGCAAGAGCAGGATTGGAGCTGTAACGGACAATTACAAGGTTAATACCGCCTGTACTTCGCCACATGCCAATATTTCACCGGTTTGAATAAAGCCAAGAGAGTCATAAATTTTCTTCGCAACTACATTTTCAGGTTTGTAGGTGAGTTCTACAACTTTGGCTTTTCCTCGCGGAAAAGTCCTCGCATACTCGATTGCTTTTACTACCATTTCTTTACCATATCCCTTACCTTGGTAACGCTGATCAATCATCATTTTGAAGATGCCATAACTGCTATAATCAAAATTGCCATCCCCGTCATCATAGTACATCGAAATAAAACCTACCATATTGTCTTCCTTATAGACTGCAAAAGTAATAATAATCTGCCCCTCATCTGAGGCAACGTACGCTTCAGCAAGTGCATGTTGGTTCGAGGATATGAATCTTTGTTGCTCTGGAGTGACTTTAAGTTCAATACATTCGATAAAATTATCCCAAGTTATTCTTCTAAATTCCATTTTGAATTCCCTCCTGCACTTATTATCATTACTATTTTCTTCTCTATCTCACTGCACTAGTTAAATAAAGCAGGAGTAAAAATCGCCCCATTGAAACTGGTATTCGATTCGTTCTGTGGGATGTACACACTTTAAGAGACAAATATTGAGGATCACTCTTTTATCAACTCATAGTACCATTTTATTCAAATAAAGGTAATGCACTACATATGTGCAACGTTCTTTTTCCATGCACCAAAAAGAAGCCACCTCCCTGGCCTTCCCCAGTTCAGTGACTCCATTTTACAATCCTATTCATTCCCTACATTCAACTACTCCTTAACAGCTCCAACCACAATCCCCGTTACAAAATAACGTTGCAGGAACGGGTACACAAGCAGGATTGGCAGTGCGCTGATAAAGATCTGCGAAGCCCGAATCGTCCGTTGGGACAGGTTCTTCACCGCTTCTGGATCAAGCTTCGACATGTCGGCCTGCACGATGATCGTCTGCATGAATGTCGCGAGTGGCAGCTTCTCCGCATCACGGATGTAGATGATCCCGTCAAAATATGCGTTCCAATGACCAACCATCATGAAGAGAGAAACCGTTGCGATAACGGGTACGGAGACAGGCAGATAGATTTTGATAAACGTCTGCAAGTGACCTGCACCATCGATAAATGCAGCTTCTTCCAGGTCCTTCGGAACGGTACGGAAGAAATTGAGCAACAGAATAATGTTGAACACCGCAACCAATCCCGGCAGGATCAAGGCCAGCAATGTGTTCATCAGTCCCAGCTTCAGAATCAGGATATATCCCGGAATGAGGCCACCGCTGAACAGCATCGTGATGACAAAATACCACAGATAGATGTTACGTGCGCGGAACACCCGCGTCTCTTTGGAAAGCGCATAGGCTGCAAGCGTATTAACGATTAACGCAAGTCCAGTACCGAGTACCGTCCGCTCCACAGATACCCATAAGGAGGAGAGGAAGTTTGTATTGGCAAATGTCTTCGCATACGCCTCCAGTGTAAATCCAATCGGCCAGAACGTTACGAGACCAGCATTTGCAGGCGCAGATGCGCTAAGTGATACCATGAGCAAGTGATACAAAGGCAGCAAGCAGAGCAGTGAAAGGATGGTCAGGAACACATTGTTGAATATGCTGAATATGCGGTAAGGCATCGTTTTATGATACATTCGTTTGTCATCCTTTCTAGAAAATTCGATATCCGGCGAATCGGTAAGCCAGTCGGTACGAGATCACAATCAGGATCAGGCTGATGACCGATTTGAACAGATTCACAGCGGTAGCGAAACTGAACTGCCCACTAAGCAGACCTTCTCTATACACAAACGTGTCGATAATATCTCCTTGTTGGTAGATCAACGGACTATACAAGTTAAAGATCTGGTCAAAGTTGGCGTTAAGCACATTACCCAGTGCCAGTGTTGCGATTACAATCCCAATGGGAATCAGTGCCGGGATGGTAATATACATCGTTTGCTTCCAGCGTCCTGCCCCATCTACTTCAGCTGCTTCATAGAGTGCAGGGTTAATGCCGGACAGTGCCGCGAGGAAGATAATTGTGTTGAATCCAAACTCTTTCCAGACATCACTCGCAATAATCGTGAATCGGAACCAACTCCCATCCCCCAGGAAGAAGATCGGCTTGATACCAAATACGGATACCAGGAACTGATTGACAATACCCGTCTGGGCCAGAATGTCGATCAGAATGCCTGATAACGTAACCCAAGACAGAAAGTGTGGAAGATACACGAGCGTTTGAATTGTTCTTTTCAGCGCCATCTTCCGTACCTCATTGAGCAATAAGGCAAAGATAAACGGAATAATCAGATTCATGACGATCTTCGTACAGGCAAAAAATAGCGTGTTCCACGTAATTTGCAGGAAATAATCATTTTCCCACATATACCTGAAGTGCTTCAGTCCTACCCATTCGGAATTGAAAAATCCCAGTGCAGGTTTATAATCCTGAAATGCCATCAAAATCCCGGACATCGGAATGTATGAAAATATAAAGACCATAATGGCCGCCGGCAACACCATGAAGTGCAGAATCCATGGCTGTTTGTAGCGTTTTTTTCTCTTTTTATCCAGCTTGTTCCCAGCGTTTGCCTGCGGGATCCGCTTACCCTCCAATTTAGCCTCCATAGCGCTTCTCCTGTTCCCAAAAAAAGTTTTTGTGTGTGATCGGGTTCTCTGATATAAATAGTATCAAGCCGTTCTGAGGTCTGACTATATAACATTGTTAGGCTTGATAGTGTTTTGTTAGGGTATCATCGGAAGAGGTTGTTTACACACGAATTAGAAGGAGACTTTTCATGCATATATGGAAGCGCTTAATGCCTTTTCAAGGTAAAACCAGATCCCGATTCAGTCTTTTTGCCAAAATAAACTTGTTAATTGTGGTCTTGTTCATCCCCATTCTGATCATGTACACCTACTCGAATAACGTCACCTATGATGTCGTCAGCAAAGAACTGCAGATCTCCAACACCAAACAGCTCACATTTCTGTCCAGTCAGATCGACTCACGCATCAATCAGATGATGGATTTCAGCCTGATTCTCTCCCGAGATCCCAATGTCAGAGCATTCAACGGCCTTAACATGTGGGATGATCGATATGACCGGATGCAGACCCGTTATGTGATACAAGAGAAGATGACGCTGCAAACCGGCGTTACGGATATATGGCCTACTCGATATGCGGTGTATTCACAGCAGAATAAGGATGTCATAGCCAACTACAACCAAACGACAGGATATGATGAGGCGTATTTGAAAAAAAATATGAGTGGACGATGGACCTATGGGGACCAGGGAGCCGCATCACAGGACGAACTAAATTCCTTCTATTGGTTTTATACCGATTCCTTGGCACAGCCGGGGATGCTCACGGGAAGTAATCTGGTGATTGAAGCTAGCTTCAGCTACGAAAATATTCAAAATATGCTGGATACGTATAAAGCGGGTGGACAAGGCGATCCTTTCTTGTATCACAAAGGAAATTCACCCATTCTCAATCGCAGCGCGGACAAGCAATTATCCGCAGAACTCATTCAGTATCTGGATACACACTCTCCAGAAGATACCACCCAAGATGTCGTGAAGCTGAACGGGAAAAAATATCTGGTGAGCTCGGTAAAGTCCACTTATCTGGATTGGCATCTGGTGGACGTGATCCCGCTGTATCAGATTTTGAAACCCATCTCGCTGAGTCAGAATCTGTTCTACACCTGTATGATATTGCTGCTGGTGGTGGGTATCTCTGCGTCAATCCTGCTGTACCGGAATGTGCAATATCCGATCAAAAAGCTGATCAAAGGCTTACGCCGCGTCGAGCAAGGGGATTATTCTGTGCGACTGCATAGCAAAAACCAGAATGAGTTCTCATTTCTGTTCCGCCGATTCAACGATATGTCCCATCAGATTCAGGATCTGATCGAGAATGTGTTCCATGAGAAAATTAGAGCCAGGGAAGCTACGCTGAAGCAATTACAAGCGCAGATCAATCCGCATTTCCTATATAATTGTCTAGGTTATATCATCAACATGGCCCAGATGAAGGACGAGCAAGCCGTGGTCTCCATGGCGCATAACCTAAGTGCGTATTATCGCTACACCACCCGTATGGAACGGGAGACGTCGTCGCTACAAGAAGAGATCAAACTGCTGATCAACTATCTGGATATCCAGAAGCTGCGCAATGGTCGAATTGAGTATCACATCGATATCCCTGAGGATATGCTCTCCCAGTCGGTGCCACGATTAATGCTTCAACCGATGGTTGAGAATTCCGTCATACATGGTGTGGCGAAGTCCTATTCTTCCGGGGAAATTCGAATTACCGGGGAGCGCTTGAATGGTTTTGGCAGAATATACATCGACGACGATGGTCCAGGCTTAAGCCCGGAACAGTACGAAGCGCTGAACTTGAAAATGCAGGAACCTTTACAAGAAGAAATGGGCTGCGGCCTTTGGAATACGCACCAACGAATCACGCACCTGTTCGGCAGTCACTCCTACCTCCTATTCGGCCCATCCCCACTTGGCGGATTCCGAACCGAAATCATCTGGGAGATACCAAAAGAGGACACAGATTCCGATAAAGGAAATACCGATAATATACGTTGACTATTTGATTTTGAACGAACCATTTACACGTGAACGTAGAGGACAGAAAAAACCTGAAGAAGCAAAGCGTTCGCCTTTCAAGCACCATTTTAACCTTATAATCATTTAAGTCAGAAAATGGGGCTTGAACAGCGATCGGAAGGTTGTTCTGTCATCGGAGTGGCAAGTGTAAATATGCCTTAGTTCAACCACCAAGGGAGACATTATAATGCACATGATGATCGTAGACGATGAAGCACACTGGGTCGATAACCTGTCCATGACCAAGCCCTGGCACACGCTGGGGATTGAACATGTGCATAAAGCATACTCGGCACACGAAGCACTACAAATGATCGACACTCACCCCATCGATATCGTGATCTCGGACATTCAGATGCCTGAAATGACAGGCATTGAACTGATCGAACGCATCCGCATCCGGGACAAAAAGATAAAATGTATCCTATTATCCGGGTATTCCGAATTTGATTACGCCAAAAAAGCCATCCAATTCGAAGCCGTAGACTATCTGCTGAAGCCGCCGACAGACGATGAATTAATGGGCGCTGTTCAGAAGGCCATCGATCAATTGAACAACGAATGGGAACTTGTCAGTTCACTGACACGAACGCAGTTTACTCTGCGGGAGAATCTTCCCCATTTGCGGGGACGACTGCTCCTAGGGGCTTTGCAGGGACAACGAATCGCCGCTGCGGAATGGGATCGGAAGCTAGCCAACTACGCTCTGCCCTTTCATACCGGGGATGCTGCATTAATGCTGGTACGGCTGGAAGAAGAATTCGGACACTATGACAGCAATGATCAGACCCTGATCGAATATGCCATCATCAATATGGCGGAAGAGATTATGGGTGAGTTTATGGAAGTGTGGGGCGTGAAGGAGGAGCACGGATATCTGGTGTTTTTACTTCAGTTGAAAGAACGGAAAGGCGATATTGGTAAAGAAACCATTCTGGAGAAGCTGTCCATTCAGCTTCAATCCAAAGTAAAACAATTTCTGAAAGGCTCCCTCTCCATCGTTATCACCGAGTGGTTCACCTTTCCGGATCAGCTTTACGATCGCTTCCGTCAGGCTTCTTCCTATTTCCGGCAGATCGTCGGCGACGAACGCGAATTCGTCATGCGTGTCAGCGATGTCGAGACACCTGCGGCACAAGGTCCACTCGATGTGCTGTATACCCCGCCCACCTTTATTAGTTTGCTAGAGAGCGGACAGTGGGATGCTGCCGAAGAGAAAATCCTCGCGGTCTGCGCAGAGCTGGATGAGAAATGGTCGGAATCCTGGGAGCATTGCATGGAAGCTGGTTTTCTCATTACAGCTTCGTTCACTAACATCGCCCATCGGAACAAGCTGACTCTGACCACCTTAATGGGCAATGATGTCGAGGATTTGCAAAGTGGAGAAGTTTTCGCTACCATCAGCAAACTGCGGAAATGGTCACTCAGTGTGCTCGGCAAACTCAAGGAAGGCACGTCCAACGAGATCAAGGACATTCGTTCCGAGTATGTGAAGAAGATTCAGGATTTTACAGATAAAAACCTGCATCTGGATGTGTCTTTGCGTGTGCTCGCTGACCATGTTAATCTGCACCCGACCCATCTGTCCAAGATCTATAAGATCGAAACGGGCGAAGGCATCAGTGATTATATCTCGCGCCTGCGCATGGATCGGGCCTGTCACAAGCTGGTGACGACCACCAAAAAAGTGTATGAAATCAGCATGGAGATTGGTTATATGGACCCGGCTTATTTTATCAAAGTGTTCAAGCGCCAGTTCGGCGTTACGCCGCAAGAGTACCGAGACCAGCACAAATAACATACTGAAAAACGTTCTTTTGGAACATTCACTAATAGAGTCCTATCGAAACTAACAAACTCATATAGATGCCCTCCCGCCCAAATTGGTACAGTTACATTGTAGAGGTTGTTCAAAAAGTCCGCTTTTGATTACGAAGGATGCCTAGCGGCATCATCAGCATCGAATATGGAATTCAGCCGAAATGTCCGTTGCTCACGTAGCTCTATCTACGCTCCGCTACTCCATTTCTAGCTTCATCCCATCTTCTCGGTACTGAAAACCGGCCTTTTTGAACACGCATTTGTAAAGATCATACACCGTAGGGGGATTGAACAATGATCAAATTCAAAACATGGTGGTCACTGCTCATGGTTATCGCGCTCATCACGATCACTGCGTGCGGCAGTGGCGAGACAGCCAGTGACAATGGTAGTAATACAACGCCGGGAACTGTCGGCTCAGCTGAAGCAGAAGCTGCTTTTGCCAAAGGAAAATATGACCCACCCATCGAGTTCAGTTCGGTATTAATGCCGAAGAAATACGTGCAAGGAGATACCAAAGAAAATAACGTGCACGATCGCTGGATGCTCGAAACGCTGGGTATGAAACATAAAGATACTTGGTATCCGGCCAATGACGATCAATACAGACAAAAGCTGCAACTGGCTATCGCCTCTGGCGAAAAGCTGCCTGATTTTGTATCCGTACCCACCAATGCGGTACTGACTAACCAACTGATCGACTCCGGTCAATTCATCGCGATCGATGAGTTGTTCGACAAGTACGCGAGTCAGACCCTGAAAGATCACGCAGCAGCACATCCTGAACTGTGGTATCCGTTCACCAAGGACGGCAAGAAATACAACATGCCGATCATGGAGTACACCGATAACGATGATACACTGCTCTGGCTCCGCGAGGACTGGATGGAGAAGCTGAACCTGGAAGCTCCGAAAACCATTGCAGACCTTGAGAACATCATGGACAAATTCAAGAACGAGAACCCGGACGGTCTGTCTCCAGACAAAGTATTCCCTCTGGCGATCTCGCTGAAAAATAACACCAACACCTGGATGGGTCAGCTCGACTGGTTGTTCGGTGCATACGGCACAATCGAGGAGCAATGGAACAAAGACGCAAACGGCAACCTCGAGTACGGCTCCGTTAACCCGGGTGCCAAACAAGCCCTTGCCAAGCTGGCTGAATGGATGGATAAAGGTTATATCCACGCTGACTCCGCTCTGTGGGACGAAGGTAAATCCGCTGAAAGCTGGACAGCTGGCAAAGCGGGCATTCTGCCTGGCGCCAACTGGGTACCGGACTGGCCTGCACCTGACCTGCTGAAGAACGTACCTGGCTCAAAGTATAAAGCTTACCCTGTTCCTGCTGGCCCAGACGGCAAGGTCGGTACGAAGTGGCAGAACTCTGGTGTCAACGCAAGTATCATGATCAACAAGGATGCGAAGCATCCAGAAGCCATCTTCCTTTACTACAACTACCTGCTGGATAACCTTGCGAACCCGAAAGCGGGCAGTGAGTATGAATACGGCTTCGCCAAAGGTTACGACTGGGATATCATTGACGGACAACCGACCAGTGACAAAGAGAAGATTAAAGACTTCTCCAACGAATTCCCGTTCCTGACCGGCCCAGCACGTATCCCGGATCTGTACATGAAAACCCTCGTGAAGCTGGCTGACGGCGAGAAGCCTGAAACACCTTACGAGAAACAAATGGCTGAATTCCGTAAACCGGAAAACTGGTATGCAGGTAAAGTCGTTATGTCCCAGATCGACATCCGTAAACAAAACTACTTTACTGGCGCAGCCACACCAACCATGGTGTCCAAATGGAACCTGCTCCGCCAGTCCGAGATGGAAACCTTCAACAAAATCATCTACGGCAATTTGCCAATTGATGCCTTTGACCAATTCGTCGCCAACTGGAAATCCAATGGCGGAGATCAGATCACGCAAGAAGTGAATGATTGGTTTAAGTCGGTAAGTGGGAAGTAAGATTTGGATTTTGGAAAAGTAGAGAATTGAAAAACCAGCCGAAGCGTGTAATTTACCGCTTCGGCTGGTTTTTTAAGTTAAAATCGGGGTCGCTCCCCCTTACTTATGGGTTCGCGTTAATGGTTTGATCAGCCTTTGCATTTGTCTCCTCAAACATCGACTGGCCCAATAAGGAAACTGTGAGCTGAATGCCATCTCTTAGCCCTTGCATGTATAACCGCTCATTCTCTATTCCTTTACTGACAATGTATTGGCTCTCCCACTCAGCATATTCAGGTGTTTGCTCGATATCCTTGCCAGCAAACAATCCTTCGAACGCTTCGTCCTTTTCCTCACGTACACGATTCAATTCAGGGTCATGCTCGATTCGGGCAGATACTTCATCTAGCCTTGCCTGAATCGCTTGTTGCAACCACTGTGGAAGTTCCATATCTTCTCCTCCCCTACACCTTATGTACCTCACTCATCATCGTACAATTCGGTTATGTCTCGCCTTCATTTCACCCACTCGGGCCACCAGTTCGTCCACCCTTCGGCTCTGTTCTTGCACTTCGGGGTTCTCCCACAACGGAATCGCTTGCTTCAAGGATGCCTCACCAAGCTGATTAAGCTTGCGCCGTTCCTCTTCCAATAAGTCAAGCAATCGGCTCATACATCCACCTCTCTGATGGGTCTAAACTGCACCACGTCTTGATAAGACTAGACGTGAGCAGTCATTTTTAATGCCAAATATCTGTGCCCCGATGCTGTATACTAATATCTCCGTCTAATCCAAATTGTAAGATAAAATATGAACGCTTTAATGCGGGGATCGAATTAAAATAAAAAAACACCGATATAAACCTACGGTGTCAAAACTTCGTACCTTATCCGCTAAAACCACGATTTTTCACGTTCTACAGGTCTTGTATAACGCTCGCATTCGATAATAGCTTTAAAACTTACAGATAAGGCCATGACTTTAGCCATAATATCTATTTGATATTCTCCATCGTTGGTGTGAAATTTTTGCTTATGAAATATTAAGAAATGCTTAAGATCTTCAGCCTCAGCGAAAAAAGAGAGACATGTCCTTGCTCAAGAAACTATTTTATAGGATACTTCCTTGTTATATGATGTTTTGACTCGTTAGTTTATGATTCTTACAACACTTTTTGTATTTTTTTCCGCTTCCACAAGGGCAAGGTGAATTAAGCGTAACGTTCTTGTACAATTGCTTACCTTCTTCTGAATAATTAAAGAAAAGTTCCATTTCATTAATTTCTCCTGATAAGTATTCGAAAGTGTGTGCTACACTCATCATTTCTTTCGATATTTTCTTAAATTCTATATCTAGGTTAATACTGTGGTTAGAATCGTGCTCTATAATTACATTTATAGCAATATGAATATTTCTAAAAATTTGGATTACATGACGAATTAACCTCGGTACACTCGAATACTTCAAATATTCCTCTGCGATCATTTCAACATATTTTATTTGATCAGCTACCTTTACAAATTCAGCAGTATAAACTTTTCCGGTTTGAATAATTCTTTTTTTTCCGTTATCAATTTCCTCAAAAAGAGGAAATATGAACTGAAGAATACCTGATAAAAATTTGTCATCGCTCTTTTTCTCTACTTGACAAGGCTCATATATGCTTTGAAATTCGGTAGTGTACATATACAGTAATATCCAACAGTCTTTTTTAATTCCGCTTTCATTCATAGAGTTTAGAATATAGTCGGTTCTAACTTTAATATGCCCAAATTTTTCTCCTTCTTGATCACACAACTCAAGCTTAACATTGGATAAATGAGGTTTTGCCTTAACTAATGGTGCAAAAATCGCTAGAATCGACTCGAACGAGAACTGTTCAACTTCTCCAATATACATACCAGATAACTCCATTGCGCTGTCATTTTCACTCTCTTGATCTATTAAAATACCAAATAAGCCCAATACAGCGTATGCTTCAAGTGATTTATTTGTCACTTTATCTTCTGCTAAATAGGAATCTACATTATCAATTTGATACTTATTGTTAATTAGAAAAACCGTGAATGCTGCAATTGAAGAATACACTGTCTCAGATAGTAGATTGATTTGGTCGAAGAAATCATCAAAACTATACTCTTTTGTGGAGATAGTTTTAGTTTTCTTTTGTCTATTCCTTAGTATTACTCTTTGATTGTCTATATCAATATCATAATCTACATGCGCTTCAGAATGACGTATAATACTATCTACACCTTCAACAAAGTAGTTAAGCTTATAATTTGTTAGTGATGCAAACTGACCACAAATATCAGCAAATCCGGTCCATTCAATTAATTCATCGATATCAAAAATCTTTTCCCTATCTATGCAACTTGCCAATAACAAGAAAATCATGGAATCACGATATATCCCCTCACATAGATCTTTATACCATTTTAGTCCATTCGTCATAAGAACATGACTAGGAGGATTATGACCAAAAACAAATCCAATTGCTATTGAAAGGTCACTTAACTTTTTAAACATATACTTGTATTTTGCAGTATATCGGCTAAGAAACTCACAAACTAAACTACTATTCTTTTCAAAAGCTTTCTCATAAGTTTTGTATGCAATACTTACCTTTCTAAAGAAACTCTCATCATCAAAGGCTATCGTACCAACATACTTGTAGATAGATAGTTTTAATAGATCATCATTTGAATAGTGTTCCTTATCTCTAGATAAAATTGATCGAAAATAGTAACTTGTTTGCTCGCACACATCACTAATTTTCTCTTCAATCGTTCCTTCATTTGAGGTTTGCCATACCATTCCTAATATAGCAGAGTGATTTAATTCACCATTCTGAAACAAATCAGTTACATTTCCAATATTGCGAGCACCAAATATATTTGAAAGTATTTTTAATTCTTGCGCTGAATTGTCCAACTTTACTTGTGAAATGTCTTTCAATTTCATAGCATGTTCAATGTTCAATGCAATAGTTGACATGATTAGTTCAACGACGGATTCCTTATAAGCAATAACCGTAAGAAGAAGCCTTTTGTGAATATTTCTAAGAACTTTAGTAGGCTCAAATACAGTGACCTCACCTAATAGAACATATAATTTAATAAAAAATGTGTTCATGTCGTTGATAATTTGATTAGTTTCAGCTAACTTAATACCCTCCTGTGTCATATTTATTGAGTAGAAAATGTCAAACCTTAATTCGTTACTTAGTATACTAATATACTCTGAAACTTTCTCCATTTCATTCTCATAGCAATTCTTGGTTCTTATACCCTTTCTAATAGCTTTTTTTAGATCTTTATATTCCAATTCGCTGTTTTCAATGTATGATAATACATTGTTCAATAACAATTTGCGAGATTCTACATACGGATCATCAGATTGTCGTTGATCCTCAAGTGATATACCACATTCCTTGCATACATCATTTGTACATTCATTCAGGTGCCCATTAGCACATTTTATAGCAAAATAGTCTAATTCTATATTTATCAAAACTATCACCTCTTAATATGGCTTAGATTTCTATTCTCACCTAACGTCTCTGTATTCACAACCCAGCGTATGCTGGGTGTCTGACCAAGGACGAATGTCCGAGCGTGAATGTTATGTTAGGTGGAATTATTGCATCAATTTTTCTGTCTAATCCATTCGTTTACTAGTAAATAAATTAAAGATTTTGCTTCTGTTATATACATCGGTTCTTTAGGAGGTTCATAATCTAAAGCATGTCTTGCTTCCATTCCAATTGCTTTATAGCTGTTAGCAGTCCTACCAAATCTCTTTAGGGACTCTGAAGAAATTGAAGAAAAAGATTTTACATCAGCCTCTTTAGCTATTACTTCAAAAATTTTATATAATCCTACCCAACTTTCATCATCGTGAGATATCAATTTTATTACTTTATCAATTACCTAGTGTTTTTCACACAGCTCTAACAAATCAGGTACAGAATCAGCAGGATTAGAAATTTCAATTGCTCCATCAGCTTTTATTATTTGCGGAATTGCCTTCATACTTGAAGAATTTGAAAGCTCCGCACTCATAAAGAATGTGCATCCGCCATAATCATTTAGAAGATAAATATCCGATACAGTAATTCTCCTATGTGTTCCCAATACTAACTTTGTCACGCCATCGATTAGCTTCACTAGATTTTCTACTTTTTTTGAAACATCTTTATAATCATCAGTAGAGGATATATCTGATGATTTTAATCGATATTTACCTTCCTCTTTGAAATTTGTTAGCTTTTCGGTATTGAGTGACTTTGAAAGTCCATAAAGCTCCCTTTCATCTCCAGCTAAACATATGACCCACTTCATAGTGCCCCTCATTTCATTTTCACAATAATTGAACCTAACGTTCCTGTAAATTCATGAACCCCCGAGGTGTCTGCTGAAATCCCTCTCTGAACTCATCCGGCAGACCAAGGCTCCAACGGAGCCGTAGTATGAATATTATGTTAACTGATGTTCGGTACTTCTTTGTTCAGCTTCCATACGTTCTTCCTCTCCCTATATCTTGGAATCAATATAGTTCAAAATACTTCTAAATAAATTTATAACAAGTTTTGCCTCTTCTTCACCGATTATTTCTTCATTAGGATGTGTATAAGTTTTGTTATTTCTTATCTCATTTAAATTCTCAAGTAGTTTACCAATCGCATTAATGATTTGATTGATTGGTAAATGACTTTGTGAATAATCAGTAAGTATACTAGGATTGTTTTCTTTAAGTGTCAGTCCTGCATTTTTGCAAGTTTCTTTTAAGTAACCATGTAGAGCAGTATGTGCTCTATCAACAGCGCTCCTACAATTATGTTGAGAAATCAATGTTTGACACTGATCAAGAGTTTCTTGTACGAATTCATAGTTGTAGACGAGATCTTTTGCTTCCAGTAATCCTTGCCCTTTTAATTCAGAAATCCAAGTCAGTATATTATCGTTAATTCGTTTTTTTTGCTCGAATTCATATCGAGTCAAGAATCCTTCATTGAACCGGTCTTCAAAAAACTCCAAAGTACATTTATCTACTACTCCCTGTAATATCTTCGACTGAATACACGGTTCTGCTTCGGATAAAATCCTTGTAAATCTTTGTCTTGTTGTACCTTCGTATTCATTGGGGTCAATGTCTACAGCACAATACATAGGATAAAATTGAGCATGAGAAGCATATGTAAAGTTACCAAGGTAACCTCCTTCGCCACCGATGTACCCCAAGACACTGTTTACTTCCTTACCACTTAGCCTTTCCATCAGTGATCACTCCAAGTAGATATTTTAATTTGTTTTAGTTTTACCGAATTTCAGCTAGCGTTCCTGTATTCATGAACCCCGAAGGGGTTGTCTGCTGAAACGCCTCCTTGAATTCCTTCCAACCGACCAAGGCTCCGAAAGCAGCCACAGCGTAAATGTTATGTTAGACGGAGTACCTGACTTCCTAGAAAATACCCTCATCCCATAGTGTTAATCCCATGATTTTCGATCTTTACCTAATCATTTATACTTATATTTCTATTGTCATAGTCCTCGTTAGTAATATTGAAATCCATCCTTGAACTGAAATTATTATTAGCTCTCCATTATCACTAATAAAACTAACATTACCAATTGCTTTATATGAATTTAACTCATCATTATATTAAAATAAGTCTTCCATATCATTTGAATTTATAATATTGATTAATTCTTCTTGAGATGTTTCTACTGAATAATTCTTCAATAACTCTATTTTTCGGTCTCTATACGGAATAAAACAACAAAAATTCCTTCAATAAGAGAGTCTCGAATATCAACCCAGTATCCAAGTGTACCATTACTATGTAGTATCTTATTATTTGATTGATATATGTTTATGATTTGAATTTCATTGGTTTTCACTTCCTTCAGGTATTTCCTCTAACTCTCTTGTGTTCACGACATCCTTTCCCCTTAGATAGCTCTTATGTTAGGGGAAAGGATGTATACTCAGATCATACTTCTTCAAATCCACGTCTGGGACCAAGGGCGAATGCCTGATGCTTAAACACTTTATTAGAGCTGTATCCGACATCTTTGACAACACAAACAAAAAAGAGGCTCAATTTGTAAGAGCCTTATGTTTTATTTTCATCCAACTTCTTCTTCATCAAGAAAGAAATCATAATCTTCTTCATCGTCATCTTCATCTTCCGAAAGATCATATTTATCTATTATTTCACTCATGTTTATTCCCCGACTGACATAGTACTTCACCATATTTTTTTCAATACCAGTCCAATTATTTGACCATGCCTTCTCAAAATATAAAGTAATATTATTTAGCATCATAATATCTCTTAATAAGCCTAAAAAGTTAGTTCTTTCATATATAAATTTTTCAGTATTTTCTTTAATAATTAACTCCAGATCACTTAAATTACTGACTCCATATGCATTTAGTTCATCTATTATCTCTTTACTTTTATTGTTAAAGGTTGGTTCGACTATCTCTCTATCAATAAACGGTTTAAACTTTAAGTCTAGATAATTAGATAGTGAAGTTGTATTAATTTCAATATTTAACTCATCCTTATTTACTTTGTCTACTACTTCATGACCATATACAACTATTTCTCTTGCTAAATTATCAAATTCTCGATCCACTAATTCTAGAGTTGCCGCTGCAAGTGAAAACCTACGTTCAATATCATTGTCAGGGGGTAGAACACCATTAAATTTATAATTTCTATCGTGAGAGATGTCAGCCCATGCATGCTCTAAAATTGTTCTAACTTGAATTTCAAACCCCATATCTTTAAAAATCTGATATTCGGGTAAGCTTAACCGATCCTCTGTTAACTTTGCGACGTAGTGAATGGAACGATAGCCAACCTTATCATTCCCAAGTTCTTTTGTTTTATCGACACTATGAAAATGATCAAGTTCAAACAATGGTTTAATTAACTCACAACAATTATTCACTTCAGATTTCACATAAGTAATTACTCGAATTCCTGCAAGATCTTTTATTTCTTGCTGTGGATTTTTATACTTTTCTTTATTAGCTTTTATTGTAAAACTTTCAATTTCCTTAGCTCTGCTAGTAATTGTGTAATACGAAGCTCCAGAATTAGTTAATACCTCCCGTATTATTGATTCCACTTTATTTGCTAAGTTTTTGTAAACCGGTCTCATTTTTATGTACCAAGAAATAGCATCATCAATATTCTTATCTGACATTTTGACACTTCCTTTATACGAGAATATTATAATTGTTTGATAATTTTCACAAATATATTTTCGGATATTCCGTCTAACATCTCATTCTATGTACTTCTTAAATACCATACATCCTACCAGATATCTGAACTACGTATATGATAACCTATGCGGTGATATTTGCGAAGAAAAATTTGGTGAAAAAGGGAGATATATCAGGATACTCAATCTCCCATGTCCATACATCCAATGGACTTTGAATATGTTGAATATTTTTCGCACTAATATGCGTATATCGCTGAGTTGTTCGTGCACTCGTATGACCAAGTAGCTCCTAAATGTATAGTATATCTGTCCCTTTTTCCAGCAATTGAGTGGCGAAGGGCATGAGTACTTGCCTTTTCCACAATTCTGCACGTCGTCTTACTACTTCAAAACCTTCTGCACACCCCTGTCTATCAGAAGATTTCCCCGGAAACAGCCAACGATTGGGTCTATATTCTGCTATGTATTTCTGCATGATTTCCCAGGCAAGATTTGAAAGAAGCTTCCTCCAATCCTTTTGACCTTTCCCCTGTCTCACGATGAGGATTTGACTTTCAATATCTAACCACTTCAACATAGACGCACAACTTCAACGAATCCCGTATGAATATGCAGCATCCTCGTAACTTTTACGCCTTCTGCAAGTGCTCTTTGCTCCACTGGCATTTCATTCGGAATGGAACAACCTACTTACAGATAACGGAAAATGCTGATAGAATATAACGGATGATGAAGTTATTTTAATGCCGGTATTGTTAATAGTAAAAACATAAGGATGGGGTTTATTTGAATAACAAGAAGTTAATATTTAGCGTCATTACACTTTGTATTCTACTCATATTGGGTTTTCTCAGATGGGACAATCTTGAATCCAGCGCAGACTTTCATTATAAGTATGATCGATGGGCAGGTCAGAAATGGGTAGATTTCTATCCGCCGCTAGCTGCTTCTTCCAACAGTATGGAGTTTCCACTTATATATATGGATGAGATACATCAAAATGATATAAACAAATATTTAGGAAAACAGGCTCTCTCGGGAGAGTTAGTGAACAAGTGGATTGAACGAACAAAGTTAACGGATGGATATATAGGTCTATTATTATTGAATATTCTAGTGGTTATTTACAGTTTCATTAAAATATCTATTTTGAGAGACAAAAAATAGGATAATCTTGATCCCCCTTCAATATGCCGAGGCACAAGTTGCCAAAGGGCATACTAACACAAAGACAGCAGTCCCCAATAAGGAACTGCTGCCTTTACTCCTTTTAATTGACCAAACTTAATATCACTTATGTATGGAATCATCGGTTAGCCTTTGTAATGTTTGATATATCTACATTCAGCGTTTGCCACTCTAAACATACAAATTCCACCCCACAATAAAAGCAGCCAAGATAACACCCGAGATGCCAGACATGATGTACATCACCTTTTGCTTTTTGCTGTAACTGCTCTTCCGCAGTTTGTAGATAAGCAAGCCAAGATACGCCACAGCTATAACCACATAAATCAGGTTAAACATTAAATTGATCCGTAACGAAGAATAAGCAGGATAATTTGGAAACCTCAACTTCGTTTGTATGATGAAAAGATTAAGAAGGAGTGCCACACCTGCAAAGTTAATTGCAAGATGATATTTATTAAAATCAGTTGGAGGATTTACTCGTTTATATAGTTTGTTAATAAGCATCCGGATTGAATAGCCGATCAAAGCAATTAAACTGAAAATGGCGGCTAGCGCAACAGGAATAAGAGATATCTTAATTAAGTTCACCTTTAGATTCGATACTGGCAAATAATCAATGTAAGGAGTGACTGAAATTTTCTCAACAATACCATTATGCTCGACAACATTATAAGACTTTGCTAAATCAGCTTTTGTATATTTCGTTATATCAAGGGCCGTAAATAAATTAGTAAATCTAGCGGCTGCCCGTCGTGCGGGTTGAAAATATCCTCCCCCCTCCGAAGTAACTCTATTAGAATTGACGTTATCACCGAAAATCTCTTTAGTTAGTCCATAATAATAAATTTCCTCAAAGGATTGATTTGTCATGACCACCATCCCAAATTTAGATTCGGGATCAAAGACAAGTTTACTGGAGAATCCTTTCAGATTCCCCTCGTGCATCAGTGTAGGCACCCAGTATTCCATCTCAACAAACCCATGCGCAAATCGCGGAGTAGAAGTACCTTCATAATATAGACTTGTTGACAACATTTCGTTTAACGTATCCCTGTTCTTAAATAATACATTGCTATCATCTACAGGCATCAACGCTGCAAGGAATTTGCCTAAATCTTCTGCTGTCCCGATCGCTGCCCCTGTAGGATAAAATGTTACGTATACTCTGTTCTCAGGGATCAGTTTCAAATCTTTCGTATACCCTTCAATCTCATTCCTTCTTTGTACTACTTCTGGATGATCTTGCCCTGTTGGATGAACCGTAGTGTCGTTCATATGAAGAGGTTCAAAAATATGTTGATTAACATATTCATAATAAGGTTGGCCACTTACCACTTCCACGATGTAACCGGCTAGTCCAACTCCATAGTTTGAATAACCGACAACGCTATTCGGTTTATAGATCTGTTTTGGCTCATTTTTACGCAGCGTTTCTCCTAATTCTAACGTTTCATCCTCGGAGTAATAAAACACCTCGGCCGCTGTTTGATCTTCCCAACCCGCATTGTGATGCATCAGATTCATTAGCGTAATCGGATCATCAAATTTCAGCTTTTTGAAAAATCCCTCTGGCAGATATTCTTGGATATCCGTCTCCAAATCAAGCTTTCCTTGTTCGACAAGCTGCATCACACTTGTATAGACCAGCAGTTTAGAGATGGAAGCCCATTCAAAAACAGTAGAGGTACCCGCCTTTCGCTGATTCTCAATATCTGCGTAACCATATGCCTTATTCACAATGGTTTCACCGTCTTTGATAGCCACAACCGCAACGGCAGCGGTATACTTCTCATACGAGGCAACATAAGCATCAATCGTTTCCTCTAACTTGGATAAAGGAATTCTGGATGGTGTAGTCTCAACCTGTTTCTCTTCGGCGTGGGCAGGTACCGCTATTGCCATAATGATAAATATGAATGACAGAACACAAGCGATTACTTTGTTTACCGTGTGATGTCTACAATTCATCTGCATTTGCTTCTCTCCTTTTATTTTAAATGTTAATTACATTCTCTTGTTTTCACGTATGCGTTTTCAAAAGAGTCCACACGAATCTAAGTTATTTCTCAAATGCAATTACACTCCATTTAGGAGGGATGTCGGAGAATTTCGCCTTTCCAATTAACGATGTTTATTTCTTTATCTTTCAAGAGACACCAATCAATAATTTCACCTATCAATCTTGGCTTGATGATCTCATCGCTCCATTGCGGTGTCAGTACTCTTCTGTATCCTATATATTCTGTTGTCCAGCCTTCGAATTCTTCTCCGATGATGACTATAAATGGGATCTTGTTCTTAATAATGTGTTGTCCAACTTCATAAGTGACGATTAACTTCTTATCCTCAGAAACGATATGTAATTTGATTATCCCTTCATCGTCAATATCCGGTTCAACATACCAATAAAATAATCGATTGGAGCGAACGATTTTACGTTTATATTTTTTTCTTACGCCCATAACGCACCTCGTATATTTCTTTTTCTTTGATCGCAGTATTTGGTCAGTTATCCAAGACACAGCTAGAATAGCTGTGAGATCTGATATCAAAAGCCACACTAAGTTTAAGGAGTAGCAATCTTGTAAAAATCAATTACTCTATCAAAGATTTCGATCTCTCTTTTTTTTATGTCCGGTAATGTCTCGCTATGCTTTACGATATGATGTATATTATCTGCTACAGTCTCTGCTTTATGAATTCCTACATATCCTGGTACCAGTTCATTAAGGTAATGGAAGTATCTCATTTGAGGTTCAATCATGCGCAGATGTTTATCAAAATTTCTTCTGGATCTTGTCTGATCCATCTCCTTTCGCTTGCGCAGCTCATCTTCTTCAGCCCAGAATAGTACATAAGCATCCGGTAATGATATTTCATTCTTCAATAACTTCTCTCTAAAAAAGTTCGCTGTTTCATCTAGAGATAGGTGCTCATAACCATATATCCAGCTGTACCAAATCTTAAATACATCACCATCCAAAATCACATACTCATGTTGTTGATTCTTCTCAGCTGCTATATGCCATCTTTTGATTTGTCTCTCCAGCAACCACATCATAAGTTCCCTACCGTCAAGTTGAGGAGATTCAAAAAGAAGCCCTGTTTCTGGAACAATAAATGCATCATATTGTGTAGCGAACTGCTGACAAGTGGTACTTTTACCTACAGAACTGGCACCTTCGAGACAAATTATCGTCATTCAATTACCTCCAAATATTACTCACCAAATGATTAATCAACCTTCACTGGCTCTTAGGCGATCATGTTGAATTTCATTAGACTATGTACTGTAGATTTCTTTGATCTTTAGCCATGTTTCATACCAGAATGTTTTTCGTTTAAGCGGTTTTAATACCTTAATCTCGACTTCTTTTCGATTCAAATAAACCGTGCCATCCACTTCAATGAGTCTATCGCCAAATTCAAATACAATATCCTTGCAGTCTTTGTGATACTGGGTCTCTCTTGTTTCTGACCACTCCGCTTTATCAATAGAATGCCGTTTTCTCATTATGTAAGATCCTCCTTAAAGAAAAACACCACTATTTTCAGCAAATAGGATGCCTGTCCCACATCATAAACACTTTGTTATCCGATATTGATGAGCCTTAAGGTTCGTTTATTCCTACATAATGTTATCTGATATCCATTCCTTGGAAGCGTGTCTTACAAACTTTATTTCTTATTCTAATTCTTCATTATATGGATTTGCATACAAATCAACATCAATTTCAGCATGAATCATATTAACAAATTCAATAAAATCAGAATCGAAATAAAGAGCAGGCGTTTCCCCCTCTTCTATTGTTATTACAATGAAAAATTTCGTGCTTAATTGATGTTCAATCCGAATCGAATTGATCTCTTTTACTTTGTTTCTTAATGTATCGACTACTTTTATTAATTGGTGATTCACATCTAATGATTCTTCATAATCCGTACCTAATGTCCATGATGTTTCTTTTATTCGATGCTTTTCGTTAATTATATCTCCTTTATAAGCCGTATTCGTAGGTTCAATTTTAAGTATTGAAGTTACATGATTCGGATCGAATTCATCTCCAAACAAACTAAAATAAGCCATCACTTCGGTTTTGTCTTTCAGGAGTTTCACCTCTTTAAAAATGGATGTATGGAGTTCACCTTACGTTCATAAATTCATGACTGGCTTCATCCTTAGATAGTTCTTATCTTAGGAATGAAACCTGTGTTGGTGATCATGCTTCTAATGTATCTCTTCTTACGGTTAAGGGCGCATGCCCATAGCGCGAAACTTTTGTTATGTGATGGGTAGATTTCTGCAAATTACTCACATTATCCATTATCTAAAAAGCCCACCTATGCTCCTCTGGCAAACACTCATCACAAAGTAATTGTCCTTTAACAACTGCTCCGTTATTTAGTTCATCAATATGATTTGGTTTGTCTCTATCAGTTACCCATGAATTACATTTTGCGCATCTTCCGCAATTCATTGCTTCTGGATCGAGCAATACAGAGGAACTGCTCTCCCAATGTAATTTCAAATCTCTCCTTATTGTAATTTCATTCTCTAGTATAGGAGTCAATTCCCCATCAAAGGTCCAATGGTTTTTTATTACGCTCATTATATGGTGGGTTGTATGGGATGCGAATATGAAGTGAATCAGAGGAACCTTTCTTTTGTGATGACAAAACAAACAAGGGAGGCCCTTCTTCATCCCACAGGGAATCAGTGTACCTTCCTCAAGGAAATATCCAAAGTAATCTAAATAATTGAAAAATATCTTTCTATTGCCGAGCTCAAGGTGCTAAAGTTAAAAAGATCTAATATTTTTCTGCGCCTTAGGCTGAGCTAAGCTCTCCCGTTATGATATTAATAACGTTTCCTATGCTCACGACTCAGCATAGCTGTTTCGAATTTTTTCTTTCTTCTCTTCTATGATTTTCGTTAATTTCATAGCTTCTTTTTCTTTTATTTCCCCATTGATCAGGTCGTTTTCGATCTCTTCCCTCATATCTTCTAACAAGTTCCTTGTTTGATACAGTCTTAATCCAGTCCAATCCGAAATAAAATAATCATCTTCAACCTGGCCGTCTATACCGAAAATTAATCTGTAATAGCCTATATGATTTGCTCGATATTCAATTCTGACCTTAACTTCAATATATTCAAGCTCTTTATTACTTGGGTCCAGGTATTCCAGACTCTTGATATGGAGTGATATATCCTCTATCCAAATTTTCAAAGACTTTTGGTCGTAATCCCAAAATAACTCTTTAAACTCCTCAGGATCTTCAACTCTATAGGTTTCTAAGTTATGCCAAAAAGCCTCTATTGCCCGATTTCTTGCATTATGCTTATCCGACCAATCCCTTAAATCTTGTATATTCATAAAATCACTCATTTCATGGATGTATAGTTTTCTGGGATTCATATAATGTTCCTGTGTTGAGTAGTACTTGCTAAGATGATTTGTCGTTCTCCAAGTTATCGGTCTTGCTCTTGATTTGTTCTTCAGTAAAATCAAGCCAAATCATTTCATATAAACAAAGCGTTACAATTTGTTCACTCGAAAAATTTTCAATTACATTATGATCTACATAAAAATACAGTATGCTGTCTCCAACTTTTCTGGCAATTATTCTGCATCCGCTACTCTCCCCAGTGAATCTGCTCCTTAGAAATGCATTTTCAACCGAATATGTTGATTTTAATGTTAGATGAAGCTAATTTTTTTTCTTCAAGTTACTTTAAAAGTCAATATTATTCTTGCTTCCATTGATGTGATTCGTGTAGTTTACCAGTTTCACAAAAATACTTTAGCACTTCCAGCATGGGTATTAATTCTATACAAATGTTATCGCAATAATTTCCTAACTGACCACCGATAACTAGAGAAATTTCACTATTTCCCCGATTATCGTTCATAAGCGTATATATATGTTCATCAATTGTAATAGACACTACAAAATATTCCGGTCCGCCTCCAACTAATGCTGAACCTGTGTCAGATACCTCAAAAAAAACTAATGTAAATTTATCTCCATCGAGTTTTCTCAAAAAACGTAAACTGTCTGCCCATGTAGGGTTCATAACTATCTCTTCATTAAATGTGGTCCCATTCCGTTCATCAATGCTAATAGAATTTATCACTTTTTCTTTTTATCCTCCTTCTTTCATCACACATATCCATCTTCAGGTTCACCAACATCAAAACCCAACACTTTTGTCGCTTCCAACTTAAATGTTTCTATCCAAGATATCCATACATCGCTATTCATCTGTGCATAAAATGATAACCCACTAGGCTCAATGGATGCTTCAATGAAAACATCATCCTCTTCAGTTCCAAACCAATATGGAATTCCACTTTTATAACCAATCCACCCTGGCATACGCTCATATACTTTAGAAACTTTATCCCATACCTCAACAGGCAGGTCATATCTTATATTTAGGTTACAATTATGAGAGTTTATGTTGTTCATATCCATTCTCTCCTTCTACCTTAGACGTACCAAAAATATCCTATATATACTTCTCCCACTACTTGATCAAGGATGTGTCTCTTGTTCTTTATATACTATTTTCGTTTATCGTTTACCAAATATCTTCTTCCTTTAAGATTTCTTTGGTGGGCTGGTCTACAGCTAACCAAGTAGAAATATCCCCTTCTATTTTTCTCTTCCACGCTATCAAAAAATGTACTTGGCATATCTCGCGGGAATCCATCTGTATCATAGGTACTTCAACGCCTTGATCAGAATGTAAGACAGAACTATACTTCTCAAAATCAGAGTTTAAAGCAAGAAATTTAGGAATCATATCACCTTGGTTTCTTTTTCGCATTATCAGTGGTTTTTCTTGAGTTCCTATGTGTAGACGGTATTGTTCATTCTCATATTCTACAGCTTCAAGATTTTCTCCCGTGTCAGCTCCGTGATCTTCCCAGCTGTATCCCTCTTTCCACGAAGCAGAAAAGCTACACGTGCTTATCTGATGATATGCATTGGGTTTGATTCTAAATACGGCCCCCCAGCATTCGTCTACTTCCTGAGGTGAAGAAAGATTATGGTTCAGATTACAGAGCAATAACTCGCAATCAAACGAGTCGTAGTAATACTGGTATAGTGTGCCGCCATGTTTGAGCTGAGCACAGTGAGTAGGAAGATAACATTCGCTGGAGACAGCAAGAGAAAGTTCAATTGTTCCTAGAGGCGTATATATTGAAGGTTTTATATGATCAGTACCTTGAATTAAGGCTTCTTTTCCACGAAAAAGCTTCATAATGTCCCTCCTTACTCATCTACTTAAGAGTTACTTTCTATTCTTGATAATTAAAAAAATATTTATTATATAAATTTGGCTCCATTTCTTTTATTCTAATTCCATTCTCTCCTGCGTCCTCTATCCCTCTTATGTAGAAAAGACACTTTAAATTTTTATCAAAGACAATACAAGAAAAGTCCCAGTCTTGATACCTATATTGCTCTAATAAATCTTTCTTGGATTTGATATATGGTATAAAACTCATCTTATTTGAGTTATCGATTATTTGTATCACATTATCTAACTTTAATACTTTATTTTTAGATAAGTAGGTATCGAGATCTTCTTCATGGTAAATGTCTAAAAATAAAATAGAATTATCTTCTATTAGTAATCCATCTAGAACCTCGGTGATATTACAATTTAGAATCTTAAAGTATGGAGGCATTTTGATAATTTGTAATGGTTTCATCAGTTCTCCCCAAAAAAGTTTTATCGAGAATTTCATAAAGTGTTCTTATATCTACTAACCCTCACTACCTTAAAGAGTGCAGCGACTTGTCGCAATTCAATAAGGTAGTGCAGGGTTACCTGCTGCCTTCACTTCTTCGAATACCCTCGGCAGACAAAGAAGTGGAGGCAACGTAGCGTAGATATGTTGTTATTTAGATCTCATTACCTTCCACAAAACACTTATAGATTGTATTTCGTTTTCATTCTTTCATATAACTTATAATCCGTATTTCGATTTACAATCTCTCCTATTAACTCTTTCCACTTATTTTCAATCCACTTAGGACTTTGTTCTTTCAGAATATCCTCGTTAAATTGACTATCGATATACTCCAAATCTTGTTTAAGCACTCCTATATCCTTAATCAGTTGATTTCTCGATTCTTTTTCTAGCGATATCTTATTCGATAAAATGTCGTCTGTGATTTCTACACTTATATACGTATACATATCTCTAAACACATTGTAGATTAAATTAGTTGATGATAATTGATCTTCCTTGAAGTCGGAATTCAGAAAGACGAATGATTCTTCACCAACTTTCAAAGATACCGCCACATTTCCTAAGGCATGTATGACTGTTTCCTTGGAAGAGCCGTCCTCTAAGCTTTTTATCACATTATCTAAATTGTAGATGGATTCTTTTATACCAATTTCAGTTCCATGATTCATTTTTATGGTGTAATCAACTTCTTGATTGTCTTTGTACGCTTTGAATTGATAGTTGAAGTACATGCTTATTATCAATCCAACCATTAGTATGATTATTGCAATATTTTTTCTCATTAAATCACCTCGTAATCTTTTCATACAATGATTAATTTTTTTGTATTTTCACATACAACAAATTCCATCTACTAGTACCTGAACTAAGTATATGATAACCCATATTGTTACAGTTGCGAAAGGAAATTGGCGAATAAGGGAGATTTATTAGTTTTCTCAACCCCTTATCCAATCGATTCAATGGGCTTTGAATACGCTGAATATAAGCAGGGTTGTACAGAGTGCGAATATGCAGTGAGACCTTTATTATAGTAATGATAAAACAAAAAGGCCCTTCTTCATCCCATGAGGAATCCGACGGCCTTCCGATGCTTTTGGAACATATCAACTTTTGAAAGGTAGCGCGTACCAACTTTCGCTGCAAGCGGACTAGCGCCAAGCTCCCACAGCGCTGCAGCAAATCCATGACATGTCCAGCGACACGGTCGGCCCCCAATTCGTGCTCACCAAAATAGCACAAAATCCCCCCAACGGCAACATGCGTATCCAGTCATCCAAAATGGATGCATAGCAGCACATCAATAGCTTCAATAACTACCGAGGCTATGCGAAGGAGCAAACGCCCACAATAGCATTTTGATTGCTCCGCCATATCATCTTTATGTCATAACTTCGTGGATTGACATTCAGGCTTTCTACCTTACAACCCTGTGCCGATCTTTGTTGCAGCAGAATCTGCATACCACTGTTCGAATATCTCAGCTCAGCATGCTGTGCTCCCTCCGGTCTCTGAAGTCCTCACGGTCAGCTTCCTCCATCCTGTGAATATATCGTCGCAATGCTTCTTTATGCGCCTCCAATTCATCCATTCGGCTGGATGTCCCGTTCAGGAAAGATTGCATTTTGAATCCTAGCGTTGTGGCAGCATTTCCTGCCCAATCTTGCTCCAGTCTACTATGTATTGAACGCATCTTCTGCTCCTGCTGCACTAAGCGCTCCTGCAACTGCTCACATTGCTGAACGGCTCTTCTCAGATCGGATAAAGATACCGATATTCTTCCCATGTCAATTACCTCCCGTTAAGAACTGGTCTGCTTGAACGAAATCTTCATGCTTGCGTTCAATGTACTCGGCAATCTCGCTGATGGATTCCTGATACCAACGGTTAATTCGTTCCAGTGTCGCCGTAGCTTCGTAAGCGATTGACGTGAAGGAATGGCTTTCACTTGTGGAAGTATAAGCCTCGAACATTCGGATGGAAGCTTGTGCATCATTGGAAAACCCGCTCAGACTAAGGCGCATTTCCTTGGCTGCCTGTGCCAATTCCTCCGGCGTTAGTCGGATTGTCCCACCACCTTGACCTGACTTTCCATTGGATACAGCCGCAATCAAGGGAGCCACCAACCCGCCAACGAGGTTTGACAAAGCCATCCGTGATTCCTGATAAGCATTCCAGCGTGGTGAGATGTCAATTTGTTTCCCCGTGGCACGATCGATAAGTGGACCGAGCAAGTTTCCCTGTTCATCAAACTGATACTGGTTCATCGAGTGATATCCTTTGCCTTCTTCCTTGGAAAACGAGTCCATCAATCGAACAATATTACCGACCTGAAACTTGTCCAGGTCGATATCAATTGGGAAATTGTATGTTACTAACGGGCCGCTAGGCCCCATCGGACTAATCGGCACCATGAGCTGGAATTGCAGCCTCCAGTTTTGGTACATCGCATTGGCCGAGTCAAAATCCTGGCCTTTGTAGTACGTGCTGCCAACATGTCTGTCATATTCAAAAAGTCCTCCTGCACCTACTGAATCGTTTGGCTGAACGATGTTTACCACTTTTTTATCATAGTAACCTTCGTTCACTTTCGCCAAGCTTGCATCGTCCAGCAGATTGGTTACACTCGGAGCACTGTATGTCATGGCCGACAAATCCTGTCGCGCTGCCACATATTGCGCTAAACCACCTCCAAGCGAATGTCCCGTAAGAGAGATACTTGCGTCAGGATATTTTGCTTTGACTTGTTCATAAAGTACTTCCGCCTGATGAAATTGGTTGTTCTCCCAATCGATATCGTCCTTAATGGATTGAATAAAACTTTTCTTGAAAATGTTATGATGATTAGGGTCAGTTACGGCATCCTCCAGTTCTCTGGTGCGTCCACCTAAAACATCAAACACGTCTGTTTCGTAATCGGCTGCTCTCCCAAGCCAGCTCCCACCTGGCTCTGTTCCGCGGTATCCTATGACAATCTGATTCGTCTGATTGTTGTGGAGGATGACGGAATCGAAACCCGACACTTTATTGTGGAGCTCAGCACCTTCAGGTTCAATGACCTTCCATTGTGCATAATCTCCCTCATCTTTAAGGGGTGCTCCGGCAGAAACGTTGTCCTGGTAGGCAAGGTTAGATATTTTCTGATACAACTCGTCGCTTATGTAATCGTTTTGCATAAATACCTCCTGAATTGAACATTCCGATATGATTATGTAAACTAGTGATAATTCAATCTTTATAGTATATTAATACCAGTCTATGAAAGTAGAGGTGTCCCTCTTGAGAAAACCCTTCTTCCTATTCGTACTATTAATCATCTCATCTCTCTTGCTTGGAGCATGTGCCTCCGAAGAGGAAAAGGAGATTGTATCCTCCGCCGAGAAGTTCGCTGCAAATTATGTTCTCGAAAAATACGGTGTAACCGTTCGTTTTACGGAGTATAAATTCTCTCCTCCCGATCTATCCAATTCGTTAGGCCTCCATGGCTACATTGAAGGCGATAAGAAAAAGAAGGTATTTGTTTTCGTTAACTACGATCCTTTAAGTATTGAGACACTATCGCTTCCTGAAGGTATATCCAAAAAATCAAATTCCAAATAGAGAGTTGAAGTTATTTTTAAAACAATCAATCTATATAAACAATTTGAAACTATAGGGAATATATGGATTGTATCTTTCGTCAATTACTTCTGTCAACGTTCTCCGCAACATTAAAATGAAGAAAAAAAATGCGATCTACATAATAGAATGTTTGTGTTCTGGAATTAAGATAAACCTCTGTTTAAAGAAGTTATCCACTAATTGATGAATTCTGAATATAAAGAAATAGAGGGAGTCACATCAGAACTCCCTCTCATCCCAACAACGCCTGTTCAATCTGATCCACAATGCCATTGATGCCTGTTGGTCCATAACAACCGATCCATGTCGCGGCATCTACGGAGTGTATTTGCTGTCGCTCATCTGTATCAAGCATCCCCCAGACACGTTGCTCTGTTGAGGATATACCCTCCTGCATGATCTCATTGCTAAGCAAAAAGTAGTGGCTCGCTTGTACAGCCGGTAGTCTATCAACAGAGATATGATAGGCCGTGTCGGTGGTATCTGCTACAAATAACGGGACAGGCAGACCCAGATCACGGTACAGCACAGCGCCTGTACGATGCGAGGCAGAATGTACGCGAACGAGAGAATCTAGTGGACGAATCAGTGCCACGCTCTTACCTGCCAGTACTGGAGCAAGTTCTTCAGAAAGCAATGTGGTTCGTCGGTGATAATCCGCAAGTATACGTTTTGCCTCTGCTCGTTTACCAGTTAATTCACCGAACAGGCCAAGAATGGTCTGCCAGCTCTCATTGCGCTTAAACATAAGAACTGGAGCGACGCGGCTTAACCGTTCATAGTACTGATCATGTACCTCGGTGCAAATAATCAGATCCGGGGACAGTCGTTCGACAGCAAGCAGATCAGGGTACTCATACGTTCCGAGTATCTGGGTACTCTGAAGTCCCGTCCTGATATATTGCGGGAAATGGAACGTTCCACTTCCCAATCCCACACTTCCCGCTGGAGACAATCCAAGCGCAAGCAAATGATCCGCATATTGCACATCAAGTACGGCGATACGTTGCGGAGAACGGGTGACAGGATATTCACCTCGCATATGGCATATCACTGGACCTTGGTCCGACTCGTACGAAGAAGCCCTGCGATTCCGCAGCAAGGATTGAGCATAGTTTGTATCTGATTCTGTAGCGGCATCAAGCCGATAACGCAGCGGAGGGACGCCATAATATTTTTTAAACGCCCTACTGAAATAATACATGTCGCGGTAGCCCATCTTGTCAGCAATTTCCCCAATGGACGCATCCGTATGATGTAGCATCCGCGATGCATTTTCCATCCGTAGCTGGATGACGTACTCCATCGGTCCAAGCTGCTTCTCTTGTTTGAATCGTCGCTGTAACTGCCTTACGCTGCATCCGGCAAGGGCTGCCAGCTCTTTAAGCTCCAGATTCTGGCGATAATGCGATGATATATATGACACGACCACATCCACCATGTCGGACTCTGCTCCGCCTTGACCACGTTCATACTCCATGATCAGTTCATAGATCATCCCCTGGAGCAAAGCATGGGCATGAAACCGTTCCAGTCCTTCGCCACGACGCCATTTGACAACGATTTTTTCCGCATTCTGGATCCATTCTGCCTGAGTCACAGGGTTCTGAATAAACGAATTTTGCAGCGGATGTTTGCGATACGAGGGCATGGCATGGGAGGCTCCTTCCATGGAAGAAGCCTCGTACATGATTACGATATAATAAAGTTCGTCTGATCTGGCCGTCAGCGTAAAGGATGATCCCTTCACCACATGACAGGCAAAAGAAGCTCCAATGTGGCAACCCTCGCCATCCATTGCAAGCTCCCCTTCCCCTCCATATGCCAGCAGCAGCACATTTGAAGTTAAATCCGTTTCGTCTAAAACGCTGCCTGTCTGCAAAGTACCGCTATACCCGTCAAGCATCTTGATCGTTGTATCACTCCATAGACTTGTCTGTTCTTGCAGCGGCATTTCTCTCATCTCCTGACAATCGCAAAGGTAAAATTCTTGCTGTTGTCATTTTAGTTGAGATTCTTTCTCATTGTCAATTTTCGGACATTTGAGACAATATTCACCTGACATCTGGTAATAGAAACAGCAGGTAATCCGCTCGCTTTTGGCAACATGCACATTGTCCTTACAATCGGTGAAGCGGGTTAACGGATTCTTCCTCTCACCAAACACTTCCCCGGATGCCACCTGAGTCAGATATGAAAAGTCCTCTTGAATGATCTTACTTTCCTGCTCAGTCTCGGCTTCATCAGGAGCGAATAGTCGGCCGATACGTACCATGATATTCTCCCAGAGAATACTCATCGAAAGAGGCGCAATTGCAGCAAGTGTCTTTAACAGAGGTGTAAGCTGTACCGCAAACATCTCCTCGAGCACCTTTTCGCGCCATGCTCCCCTGTCTCCCGTTAGTCCTTCAGCCTGAAGCCCATTCACCGCTAAAAAAGGAAATCGTGTGCCGCCCTCATGATCTGAGAGCGCCGGATGATAGAGAAAGCTGTTCTCCAGCTGAAAGGTTACATGCTGATGATGAAACGTCATCGCGGTCACGAGCGGAGTCGTCCATAGAAAGCCAAGCCGCTTGGCTAACATGGAGGCTGCGACTTTCATGTCAGGCGCATCGATATAATTCTGAAACCAGCGGATATACTCTCGACACGCCTCTTCGTCATGCAACTCACTCAAAGCAATGGTACGGACACTATGTTCAGGCGGCTCACCAAGCAAAATCGAATGATCCTCTACCGTCTCTTTCCATAAGTCTGTCGAGAGATATGGGTTCATATTAGTTCGATCCGAGCAGGGCTTCCGCTGCCTGATCTACAATCAGATTAATCGCAAGCGGTCCGTAGTATGCAATCCACAGTGTGGAGTTTACGTCATACGTGCGGTTATTTTTCACAGCATCAAGAGACTGCCATACCGGATTGTTCACCATCGCCTCCGCTTCTGCAGCAAACAGCTCATCCGACAGCACAAAATAACGATCTGCCCCAATCTCAGGCACTTTTTCCATCGAGATTTCTACGGAACCATCTTCATTAATCTCCTGTACCAGAGCAGGCATTTTCAGCCCCAAGTCATTGTACATAATACCGCCAATGCGGTGCTCAATACCGTGAACACGAATTCCTTCTTTTCGTGGACGAATGATCGCCACCGTTTCATCGCCCAGCTTCTCTGACAATTTTGTCTTTAGCCCGGCAATTTTGTCTTCATACGTTGTGCGCACTTTCTCTGCCTCGTCCTGCTTGTCTGTAATCTTAGCCACTGTAGCTAACGTATCACGCCAATCTTCGTAGAAGTCGAGTACCAGGGTAGGTGCAATTTTGCTTACACTCTCATACTGCTTCTCCTGGAAGTCCGTCATGATAATCAGATCTGGGTCCAACGCTACAATCGCTTCCAGATTAGGCTCGTCCCGTGTACCCAGAACCTGTACGTCACTCGGTTGATCGCCTAAGTATTCTGGAAAATCGGTGTTGCCTCCAGCAATAACGCTACCAGCCGGCTTCTCCCCAACCGCTAACATCTGATCCAGAAATTTAACATCTAGCACCGCAATTTTCTGTGGTTTTTCGTTTAGAGTGATGTCACCCTTCATACCCTTGATCGTTACGGGAAAAGCTCCGTCGGTCTGTGTTTCTGCATTCGCAGGTGTCTCCGCTGGCGTTGCTGCAGATTGCTTACCGCTATCTGTACCTGTTGCAGCACCGCAAGCTGTCAGGACTAGAATAAGGGCCATCATCAAGCCCATGAGTAATCGTGATTTGTGAGCAGTGTAGGCTTTGTTACCAGCCGTTTGCCCCTTTGTTCCTTGTTTCATTTGTAAATCCCCCTTATGTATACTGGTGATAATGATTTTCATTATCGAAACATAAAGAGAGTATATACGATCTCCGTATCGTGTTACCATGTACTTTTGCGACATTTGAGCCGGACTAATGCGACATGGCAAGCCTTTTATCCGCCCTTTAATTTCTCAGCGATATACCCTTGCAGTCGGTAGATGTCTGAAAGAAGCTCTTCTTCCTCCGGCGTATTTCCATACTCCCCTAGCCAGCGCGGTGTTCGGATATGCCAATCATCTGTCAGGTATTGCTGTTCATCCCTATACTCTAAAATATGTCCCAGGAAATATTCCAGTGAGCCGAAGGACTGCTTTCCTTGATCGTTAATGATGGATTGAGTTTTTTCGATGATCGCCTGCAACATATGTTGGATATGTTCTTCCGGATTCTTAGCGTTAATTTCCATCGGTGACCTCCACCTATCTCTACAAAAAAAATGAATTATTATATTATTTAAATGAGCCTATTATTTCTAAACGTTGAATTCTGTTCTGATTAAATACAATAAATCGATGCCCAATGAGTATTGAGACATCGATTCATATCATCTAATTATGAGGTGAATCATGAGTATGCGACCAAACATGAAGTTTAGCATTATTATTAGCGCAGTTATTATTGTCGTTGTTCCTATTATCATTGGATTTTATATGTTGAACAAGGTTGTCGATCCTGACGAGACAATGGTTACGAGAACTGAAGTTTCTCCTGAGCTTATTACTATAACAGGTGGATTTGCAGACAATATTAGCAGATATCACGGCTACTACCTCTCACATCATAACAATTCACTTTTCATTCAGATTAAAGGCAGTAAACTTCCTATCGGTGGTAGTAAAGACTTCACAATTTCATTTTCTAATACTTATGGGAGTGTTGATGAAATCTACTTATTAGGTCCTGGCAGCAACTCTAAGAAAAAGATTTGGCCGAATCCCTAACTTTCATTGGAATGGATATCATATGATCTGACACAATCAGTTTCAGCCTCTTCTGCTTAACTTCTTAAATGCCGAGTATTCCTGATGGGACTTCATATAACTTAATATCTTATCCGCACATGCAGCTGAGCTAAGCTCTTCCGTATTCACTTCCAGGTCATATTCATCATAGGAGTAGATGTAGTCGAACTGGGAATGGGCAAGTCCAATCTCACGATCTCCCCTGCTCTGCTCTCTTCTGGTGAGTTCTTCTTTTGAGCAATGCACACCTACAAACAATATCGGATAATCCGATAGTAACTCATAAAAATCGTTAAACCACTTGTCATTGCTGATGACCGTATCCACGATGACATTCAAACCCATTTCCGAAAACAGTTTAATGGTTGCACAGTACAACGAATTGATGGGGTCGAACAGGATATCGGTCATCACATGGTGTTCCACTTCTCTTGTTGGTTTCATATCTGGATATGTATTGTCGATAAACTGATCATAATTATGCAGAAATTGATCTACAGATAGATGATGAAACGGAATGTCTCCCTGATTTTTCATTTCCATCGCAATGCTCGTCTTCCCCGAACTTGACGTTCCGTTCAAAAATATGATGAGTCCTCGTTCCATATCTATCACCCTTCTCTATAAAATTGGCATTAACTACGACTTGTAGTTCTCAATGATCGCTTGTTACATGTGTTGTACATGATCTTCTATACTCATGAGCGACTGCCGATGAATAGCTTATTTTGAGTCCAATGAAGGTTATAGCCATAACGATATAACTCAAAGTAAGGAAACAGACAGTCCTTCGCTTCTTGCAAACCTCGGTAGCGGGGCCACTGTAAGTAATAGGCTACCCAATAATCGCAAGCGATGGAATAATAAGCTTCGCTCAATATTTCGACAGCTTCGTTGTAATCTTTGCGTGAGCTGAGAAGCTCTCCAAGTGCTTCGTAAACGGACTCGTTATCTTCTTCATCCATGCCTTGAATCGCTCTTTGCTCTAACTTGTTAATCTCCCCTGCTGCCAGCACAACGACCTCCGTCAGACATGCCAAATCTTGTAATGCTTCCTTAGCGGCGTCCGCTACTTCGTCATCCTCTGTCACCATGGAGAATAGACTCTTCAATCCTCCGATTAACTTCTCCCCCAGATCACGCAACGTCGCCTCAGAAGCCTCCTCATTTCCACCGTTGAAATAACCTGGCACGTATTCACCTGTGAAGTCCTCCGGATTCAGTATCTCATAGATCGGACGTATTCTGTCCAGATAACGCTGACCGTCTGGAATCGGCTCAAACACATGTTCAACCCCTGTCCCCGATGGCATAAACCACTGAAAAAATCCGTACAGATGGTCTGCCTCAACCTGCTCATCGTCCGCTGGCTTGATTTCTTCTCCGCCCATCTCTAATAAATAGCGACCATATGCTTGTGGGTCCATGATATATCTCCTCAACTTTCTCAGTCTAATTAAACTACCATTCTCTCCATTCTTCCGTAATATCTTCATGCCCTTCAATCTGTAATCCAGCTTGCCTAGCAGCCTTGTCGATAAAATCAGCCAATTCTTCACGTTCCATCGTTTCAATGAAATAATCATTGGCCTCATTCATTTCATTAAAAGCAACCACCACTTCTTCTACAGCCTTTATTATCTGCTCGGAATCTTTCTTTTCTTGTAATGCAATTAATTGGTTTATAAAGTGATCCAAAGCTTTATCAGACATGAGTAATCTCTCTTCTGTAAAAAGCTCATCTCCGCCTTCAATCATTCTTTCGTTCCATAATTGGGTTGGTTTCTCATGAACTAAGTTATGTAATGTCATTGGAATCTTCCCTTCCATATTTCCATAATCAAAGATATCTATATTCTAGCTGTATCCACGAATGCGTACAAGTGTTCTTATATATCATTTCCAGAGCCTTGTCACATTCTCCAACTCCATCTCGTTGAATTCTAATTGATAGATGTCCGGTTTCTTGGTTTGGTTCATAAAATCCAATCCGTAACTCGAATCAAAGTAATTCATCATCAATGTCATAACATGTCCATGGGTGCCAATAGCTACTTTTTCACCCTTATATTCTTCTAAAATATGTTTTAACACGTCCACTGCTCTATTCTGGCAAACCATGTTCGACTCGCCTCCTGGCAATGCATAATCAGGGTCATCAAACATTCTCTTCGAAGCAGGCTCGAACTCTTCATCTGTAATCATATCATCTGAAAAATGTCTTTCTCGCAGATCCTCCATGATCTGAATATTGATGTCCAACACTGTTGCCAACCCCTCCAAGGTTAGGACAGATCGGGCATATGGACTTGAGATAATAGTATGTATTCCTTCGTCTTTTAACATTTCTGTTATTTTAGCTGCGTTCACCTTGCCCTCCAAGGTAAGTCCTCTGGTCCTTTCCGTTCCTTCCGTGTACGGTGACTCCGCATGCCTAACCATATACACAATGGTTTTCATAAGATTCTCCTTCAATTCTTCTGACTTATACAATTAAATTTACAATAATTTTCAGATATGTGTATAGTAGAAATGCAGCAAATTTCTTGCAAGGAACTCAAATTCAATGAGAGGATGAGATCATGTCTTTTTTCAAAAATAAAATTGTACTATCCTCTGTATTGATATTCCTAGCTGTCTCCATTGGTACATTAGCATATATGAATGGTCAATCGAAACAAGGGGAGCCCATTCATAAAGTCGTCAACCTTTCGGCCAACTCTTTAATATTTCATGAAATAGATAAGCTGGATGCGTTCGCTGATCTGATCGTTATTGGTTATGCCGCAGCAGATTTTAGAGATCGAGAGCATGTTATTACTGCATTTGATGATGGGACCATGCAATCCTTTCACACCAATACAAATATTAAGATTGAAAAGATATTGAAGAAACCCGAAGATTTCCCTTCAAATCAGAACGAATTGAAGATCATTGAACCCGTCAGCCTCGAAGGAGATGTCAAATATACAGTTGATGACTATGTAGAACTACAGAAGGGTGATAAAAGTGTGCTTTTCTTGATGAAAAACACCTTTGGTGATTATGGATTAATCAACTATAACCTAGGCAAATTCAGCCTTGAAGGGATAACTCAATATAGTTTACCTCAATCCTCCACTGCACAAGCGTTATCAGAATACGAAACTTTCCGTGACTCCGTTATGGAGAAGTACCATTTGAATTAAGGTTTTCATCAAACAACCGTGAACTTTGCGGGCATAGCTGCCCCTTCAATCTATTGCACTTTTTTATCAAGGCTTACGTCAAATGATGAAGTTATCGATTTTTGTCTAAAATCATTGGGTATCACTTTAATCTCCACGTTTAAATGTATAGATTCAGGCAGATTCATTTCAGTTATATTCTCATAACCAATGAAGTAATAATGCTTCTCGTCTAGTTCTATCAAACCGCCACCTGTTGAGCCAGAAGTTGAAATCAAATGTCCGTCATGATAAAGCTCACAAGCAATATTATATTCCGTTAAACCAAACCCTTTCACTTCATATCCAACCTTGATTTGATTTCCCGTGTAATCAGCATTTCGTAAACTAATCGCACCACCATCGACCATTTGGGTCTGAATTGCAATATTTGCCTCGGGCATCTCTGGTTTCTTTAATAAATATCCTACTTTTAGGTACCATATAGCTCCTAATACAACTACAGCAAGTACAATCATAGCAATGATAAACTTCTTTTCTTTTTTATTCATAGCCCTTACTCCTTACATCTGAACACTCTTGAAGTTCTTTCCAAACCTGTGTTTCAAATAATACATTATCCCTGCGCGATCAACATCAGAAAATTGTATTGGATCATCCAACCCACTATCCTAAAAATACCTTGTTAATTCTGTCTCTATCATAATCTAAAATCCAATCGTTATATTCTCTATAGGTATCCACTAGCTTTCCCCTTGATGCTGAAATAACATCGCAACCTCTATCATCATAGATATGAAATATCGTTTTCTTACTTATATTAATGAAATACACCCTATGATATATCTTTGGCTTAATTCCAACATCATGATTACATATAGCTTTGATTAACTGATTATATTTCAAGTCCTCAACTCTACATTTAGTCCAGTACCTATACATGTTGTTCCTTGGGTCTGAGATGTCACCTCTTTCACAATCCAAACCTGGAAATATCTCAAGGCTCAAGGCTCTAATTGGCCCTTTCTTCTTGATATATTTTCTGTACAGGTTCAATTTTTTCACTTTGTGTTTAGGCTTATCTGCAAAATAAGCTTGAGTTATTAATAGGACTTCATCTTCTTGATCATGAAGAGCCTTAAATAGTTCAAGTGATCGATGATAAACTTTTTCCATGTAATGCTCCGTATTCATTCCAAACATCAGCGGATTGCCAAGTTCGAATCGTATTGCAACATCCCAATTATAAAAAAGAGGTGGCTCTAAGGTCAGGTTTGGAAAATGCTCTGCCAGATACGTCTTCAGATCCATTCTGTTGCCTCCGTGTCTTCTAGTTTTTTTTACAGTACCTTAATATGAGAGCTTGAATGTTGTAAAAAAAAGCGCCCCGACCTCATAGTCGTGGCGCTTCCTCTTGCTGTATGGCAATAATTAGCCCATGCAGCTTATCTCAGGCCGCGGCATCTACATGGCAGCGGCTTCTTCTCCCAGCGGCAGCGTGTAATACTGCGCCTGCTGCCCTTCATGCTGCTGGTACACAACGACCAGCAGCGTCCGACCTTTCGCGGCAAGCGGGCTGGCGCCAGCTAGCACACGCTCAAGCCGGAACGGAAGCACATCCAATACGGTGTGCTTCTGCAGTTCCTTTTCGCCGAGACCAAGGTCGGCGAAAGCACGGGCACCCATGACCGTCTGTGCGGTCATGGCCGAGGTCATCGGCAACGCACGCGAAGCGTTGCCGTCCACCATGTCCGCCGCTCCATCCGCGGCGGACCCTGTTGCGTCGCCCGAAGCAAGCGACGCTGCACCCCCGGCTTCGCTGCCGATCACACCCGCCGCATCCGCGGCAGAGTCTTCCTCGGCAGCAGCAGAACTTCCCGCAGCGACACTCGGACCTGTGCCGCTGCTTTCCAGCCATGCCGTGCCTGCGGCGCCGGCAACACGTGGCAGTCGAACGTCTTCTGGACGTTCAGCCAACGTTTTCATATAACCCGCCCACTGGTCTTTCTGCAGCGGATCTTCCCACCAGATTTTGCGTGGTTTATATTTGTGACCGAGGAAATAGTCAAGCTTCATTAAACCTAACACGATATCCATATGCGGCGTATTCCGCGACTCCAGGAAGCTGTGCAGACGAGTGAACAGATCCTCCAGTTGGTGACCAATCTTCTGCCAACCCTGACCTTCCCAGTAATCCCCAAACGCCTGGAAGAAATCAAACGGCGAATTGAACTCCTGCTCCATCAGATACTTCAGCGTATGGTCCATCCGGTGTGCGTTCCAGTATTTCTCCAGTACATCCTCCAGCCGCTTCAGGCGTACGATGTCACTGAACGGCAGCACATCACTGCCCAGAATCTCATACGGTGCATGATCCATGTACGTGTAGTTATACTTCTCCGCATCCAGACGCAGACCCGTACCACGCAGCATTTTAAGGAATCCGAGTTGAAGTTCTTCCGGCCCCAGTGCAAACACATCGTTAAACGTCTTGCGGAACGTATTGTAATCTTCCTCCGGCAGTCCGGCGATGAGATCCAGATGCTGATCGATTTTGCCACTAGCTTTGACCTTGTTGACCGTACGGCTCAGCTTGGTAAAGTTCTGACGGCGTTTCACCAGTTCATTTGTCGGATCATTCGTGGACTGAACCCCGATCTCGAACCGGAATGTGCCCGGCGGTGCATTCTCTGCCAGATAGTCCAGTACTTCAGGACGCATAATATCCGCCGTAATTTCAAACTGAAACACCGTCCCCTGATGATTCTCGATCAGGAATTTGAACATTTCGAGCGCATAATCCCGTTTAATGTTAAACGTCCGGTCCACAAACTTAATCAGCTTTGCACCCTTCTCAATCAGGTACAGAATGTCCGACTTTGTCCGCTCAATATCGTAATACCGCACGCCGACCTCAATACTGGACAGACAGAACTGACAACTGAACGGACAGCCACGGCTGGTCTCAAAATAAACAACCCTTTTCCCAAGCTCCGGAATATCCTCTTCAAATCGGTGCGGTGACGGCAGATCATTCAGATCCGCCTTTGGCCGTCCTGGCATGAGAATGACTTCTTCCCCTTTGCGATACGCCAGTCCATAGACAAAGTGGAACTTCTTACTTCCTTCCAGCTCCGTCAAAAGCTGATGCAGCGTCTCTTCCCCTTCACCCATCACGATGAAATCAACATTGGGAATCCGGTTCATCCAATATTCCGTGTCGTAGGACACTTCCGGCCCGCCCAGCAGAATTTTCACGTTCGGCATAACCTTTTTCAGATTATCAATGACCTTAATCGTCTCTTCGATGTTCCAGATGTAACAAGAGAAACCAATCACGTCCGCACCGCGCTGGTACAGATCAGATACAATATTCATCACTGGGTCCTTGATCGTATACTCCGCCAGGTCAATATCAAAATCCTTCTCACTGTACGCCTTCAGACACCGCAAGGCCAAGGAGGTATGGATGTACTTTGCATTTAATGTAGAAAGAATAACCTTCATGGTTCACAACCTTTGCCTGGACAGCCAGACCATATTTTTTTGGTAAAAGGAAAGCTGCACAGACATCCTGCCCCGGATGCTGTTCATCTAAACCTCTTTTGAACTAGCCATTCCATCTCTCATGGACATATCCAACTTTTGTCTTTCAAAGAGAGGACACTCTTTTCAAAAAGACATATACACCCCGCCACACTAAAACTACAACATACAGTTTGAACCACACATAATAATACTACATCCTGTATACGATAAGGTCAGCCATTTCTAACGCCAATGTCCACCCTTTGAAAGACAATTCACCTTCTTTTGTCCACAATACAGAGACACTATAATCAACTTCAAGCTCAACTTCAACCTGTAAAAGACCTCATTCGCATTCCATCCACAATTCGATATCCACATTTTACTGCCTTGAGCCTTTAATCTCGAACCTCTACTGGACACTTCACCCATATCATGGAGAAGCCATCGAATTCTTCTTGAGCGTGTCTTCAAACTCAGGCAAGAGATACGTTGAAAGGATTCCCAAGGTCCAACCCCTATCCCAGCAACTGTAGCTTTAAACTCGGCCAAAAGATCGATCATTCCTTGCACCGGAGAAGATGGAACTGTCCAACGGATTGTGGAACAAAAGGATTGCACGGAGCAGGAAGATGCTGTGAATGAGAACACAGGCTTGCTAATCCTGGCGAATTGTCCAGACGATTTTCTAAGGAACCGAAGACGACTTATTTGGCCATCCGGTCCTCCTTTTATTTTGTAAGGAACATCAGACACGTTATTGACCAAAATCACCTGACAAACCTGCTGTAAACGGCTGTTTATCCTAATATAGCGAGTTTCAGATTCCTTAGATTGCTGTGGGCGCTTCAAATCCCTGAATAAGACGTCACAGGTTCGTTAGCACTTCCGCTCCATGTTCCGCCCCTGACACTCAATTGTGCTTCGGCTTTCGGCAGATTTCAAGATACCCTCTAGATACATATCTATCATCTTTTCATACATTGAGCTTTAAGCACATGAACTTCAAAGATTGGAAAGTGAAATTTAACAATTTATACTCATTTCACACTCACTCATACTCGTAAAACGCATCGTCATCCGTATCCACTTCTTCACCCGATTGCTTCTGGAAAAACTCCAGGAACGGCAGTCCGTACTTGCGGTACTTGACCTCACCGACCCCTTTGATATCCAGCATGTCACGTTCTGTCTGTGGACATACCACACTCATCTCGCGCAGGGTCGCGTCATTGAAGATAATGTACGATGGTACATGCTCTTTCGCCGCCAGATCACGACGGATCAGTCGTAACTGTTCAAATACCGTCTCATTAACCGCAGATGGCATTGCATCGCGTCCACGACGTCCGCCGTAATTCGTACCCGAAGCCGTTGCCGCTGTCTTGCGGACGACACGTTGCATCACTTCACGCTGGCCTTTGAGCACTTCCACCGCAAGTGGTTGCAGACGTACAACCGGATACTGTCCCTCGGACAACATCAGATATCCTTCGGATACCATCACGTTGATGATCTCCGATATCTCGCGCTCTGTCCGATTGCCCATCACGCCGTAGGTTGGCAGAGAGTTGAAGCCGTAATCAAGCACCTTTTTGGCACGGGAGCCTTTGAGCACCGAAGCGACCAGCGATACACCATACCGTTCACGCATGCGGTGAATGCAGCTGAATATTTTCTGCGCATCAATCGTCATGTCTACCAGCTCCCGGTCGTCCGTACAGGAACTGCAAATACCGCAAGGCGTATCGTCATGCACCTCACCGAAATAATCCAGCTGCGCACTGCGCAGACAACGCGTTGTGTAACAGTAATCCACCATCTGTTGCAGCTTCCGGTAATCGTTCTGTTTGCGGTCGCCCTCCATCGGATTCTGCTCAATCAGGAACTTCTGGGTGATAATATCCTGTGCCCCGAATAACAGAATACACTGGCTTGGCTCTCCGTCCCGGCCCGCACGTCCGGCTTCCTGTACATATGCCTCCATGTTCTTCGGCATGCTGTTATGAATGACGTAACGCACGTTCGATTTATCAATCCCCATCCCGAACGCATTGGTCGCCACCATCACTCGGATATCATCGTACAAAAAAGCTTCCTGGCTCTGGGCCCGTTCATCGTCCGTCATGCCGGCATGATAACGTCCTGCGGGCAATCCCGCCTGCAGCAAACGCTGATGCAGATCGTCCACGTCCTTACGGGTCGCGGCGTATATAATGCCCGGCTCGCTGGCATGCTCGCTCGCGTAATTCAAGACAAAGTCCTTCTTGCTCTCGCCGCGCAGCACGCTAAACGCCAGATTATCCCGCCCCAGTCCGGTCACATACGTCTGCGGGTCCTGCAAACGCAGCAGCCGCAGAATATCGCCCATGACCTCGGGCGTCGCTGTCGCCGTAAAGGCCGCAACCACCGGCCGCTCCGGCAAACTGTCCACAAACGGCGCTACCGCCAGGTAGCTTGTCCGAAAATCATGTCCCCACTGTGACACACAGTGGGCCTCATCCACGGCAACGCAAGAGATCGGCAAATAGCCCATCTCCTCGCGGAACCAATCCAGCTCCAGTCGCTCAGGCGCGACATAGAGCAACTTCAGCTCACCGCGCTGCGCCGCGCGGATGCGATCATTCACTTCTTTGCCGCTAAGTGTACTATTAATATACGCGGCAGCAATTCCGGCGGTCGTCAACGCATCGACCTGGTCCTTCATCAATGAGATCAACGGGGAGACAACAAGTGTCAGTCCCGAATATAACAAGGCGGGGATCTGATAACAGATCGACTTACCGCCCCCGGTTGGCATAATACCCAACGTATCTTCACGTTCGAGCAGGCTGGCTACAATCTTTTTCTGTCCCTCACGGAAGTCGGGGTAGCCATAATATTTTTGCAGGAGACCCTGCGCTTCTTCTAATGTAGGTGTTTGCACACTCATGTAAAGACTCCTTACTTATCACCGGTGTTTCTCCACCAGCTTGGTCCGATCCGATTCTGACATCCGAAAGCGGCTCATATACCGCATCCTTGACAACAAAATGGCGTTCTCATGACTTGTCCGTCAAGCAAACGCCGCTCCCTTTAGTTTAACGGCCCAGCCCCGAATGAGCAACCGCGTTTTACTGTAAAACGTTTGAACCTTCTTCATCAAAATAAAAACAACCGTCCTGCCCTAGTTGGACAAAACGATTGCTGTAAACTTTTGTTCACGAACCACTCTCATATCAAGCTTGTGTCCCCGTGCCTATTCATCTGGTGAACCTACTACACCTTACAACTTTACTTTAATCTATTAACGACTCTACCTCAGACTCCGGCAAGCCACTGGCCTTTGCAATAACAGAAACTTCGATCCCTAATGAGAGCATGTTTTTCGCAATTTCTATAGCCTTCTTTTGTTCGCCTTTTGCATTCATGCGATAATACAATCCTTTCCTGTCCATCAACTGTTCATGCGTTCCATCCTCGGCAATTCGGCCATGTTCCATCACAAGGATACGAGAGCACTGACGAGCAACCTCCATGCGATGTGTGACTAGTAACCCTATTCTGCCTTTCATAAAATTCAGCAAGTGATTCATGACGTTCTGTTCTGTCTGAATATCCAGGGAAGACGTTGGTTCGTCCAGAATATACAGATCAGATGACCTCATAAAGAGTCTAGCAAGCGACAGTCGCTGCTGTTGGCCTCCAGATAAATTGGCCCCCTTCTCTTGCAACATTGCTGCGTATTGTCCTTCCTGTGCCTCAATGTATTCATGCAAACCTGCCTGCCCTGCCGCAAGCTTTACCTTGTCCAATGTAACTTCTGAATCCAGACGGATATTGTCTTCAATACTTCCTGTGAAAAAAGTTGGTGTCTGCGGCATATACGTCAGTCTGGACTGGTCATCCATCTCTACATACTCTGCAACATGTTTATCACCCAGCAAAACGCTTCCGTTTGTTGGCTCGATCAGCCCTGCACACGCATGGCATAAGGTAGATTTGCCTGCACCACTGGCGCCAACTACCGCAACCAGTTCACCAGGAACTAGATTAAGCGTAATGTGATCCAAAATCTTCCAACCACTGTCTTCATCGGTTACTGTTACCTGTTGAAGACGTAGCATAGCAACTTCGTACTCTTTATGTGCCCCTTTTTGTGTATTCCCTTGATCTTGGTTACACATTCCCTGTGCAAGCTCCTCGTGCTTCGTATTAGATGCGTCTGTCTTCTTGTTCTCCGCCAATTTCAACCATGCAGAGATACGTCCAAATGCACCCACGCTGGCTTGCATCTGACTCCACTGGCTGGACAAGCCGAGTACTGGCCACACCACCAGTTCAAACAGCAGACTACTTGCAACAACCATGCCCGGAGACAAAGTCCCCCTAGCCGCTGACAAAGCAATAAGGAACAACGCTGCCAATTGAGCCAGACCAAACACCGCCATCGCCACGTTATCCGACATACTCAGGGTCATCTGTAACTTGGCCTGAACACGATTCAGTGATTGCTGTTGTGTTCGAAAACGAGCGAGAAACCACGGTGAAGCATTATACATCCGAATCACCGGTATCCCTTCAACATACTGTTGGATCTGTTCTTGGGACTCGCCTTCCCTGGATTCGACCTCATCGGACAGATGTACAATTCGCTGATCATACAACCTCGCCGTGAACCAGATTGCCCCTGCACTTACCAAGGCAATAACCGCAACCCATGCATCTGCTCTGTACAAGTAACCCAGCGATAAAGCAATGATGAATACAACCGTAACACCCTCTGCAATAGCCTCCACAACTTCTGCACCATGCTTGGTGTCTTCTTTGAGGCGAAGCATCACATCTCCGGACTTCTGTCTGCGCACCCAGGAATAAGGCATCCGGTTTAACAGTTTCAACAGATCCATGGACATATCCCGTTGCATCGATTCCTTGAGCCATACCAGCACGTAACGATGCATCGCGAGCAATACAATAAATCCTGCCAGAATGGCGATGAAAATCATTGCGGTGGCATTAAGCTGTTCCTGTCCCCCATCATGAATAGCATCCACGAAAAATCCCTGTACAAAGGCAAGTCCCCAATCAAAGACCGCATCTGCTGCGATAAAAATGAGCAAGATCGCTACAGCTAATCCATAAGGCTTCATCCAGCGAAAAATAACGGGCCATACCGTTGCCAATGATACAGCTTGCTTTGGGTCATCTGGAACATCACTTTTGTTCATCTGATGAGGAGCTTCTATTTCAGACTTTTCATTTTCATTATTTTCATTTATCTCATATGCTCCACTTTTCTCATGACTGCTCTTCATTTCAACGTCATCGGTATATGCTGTATCTTCGATCTTGTTACTCATGCTGTTCCTCCACTTCCGTATCCTGCTTCGCAATATAACTTCGATATCCGTTTGGCCGATCCAGCAATTCACGATGAGTCCCCGTATCTTCGACGCGTCCCTTCTGAATATAGATGACCTGATCTGCCCGTTCGATCAGCGATAATCGATGAGTAACGGCAATAACCGTTGTGCCTTTCTCAGCAGTGATTCGGGCAAAGAGATCATTCAATCGTTGCTCATGCCACGGGTCTTGAGATGACGTCGGTTCATCCAACAATAGAATATCCGGGTTCCTCAGCATTGCTCTGGCTAGACTAATACGCTGAAGCTCACCACCCGACATCGTCCCGCCTTGTGGCTGAAGCTCTGTTCCATAGCCGAGCGATTGACGCATAATCGCATCATGTGCATGCGTCATGTGGGCCGCAACCTCTACTTGATCGGCAGATACCCCCTCTTGTCCAAAAACAATATTCTCTTCCACTGAACCTGTGAAAATAAAGGCTTGTTGCGGAACATACACCTGATTAACATGCGCTGGCTGAACTTCATGCATATCCTTCAGTGAATTCTTCTGATCTATGACCTTAATCGAACCAGTAACCGGTGTATCTAATCCGGCTATTAATTTCAATAACGTGGTTTTCCCGCACCCACTTGGCCCAGTAATAACAGTAAGTTTTCCTTTCTTGGCCTCAAAAGAAATATCTGTTAAGACTTCTTCTTGCTCCGCATACCTGTAAGACACATGCTGCACGTTGATGCTAGCTGGTTTAGATTGCTTTTCAAGCTGCCCTAAATGCGTATCGGACTGTACATATGTATTTGTACTGGTATTAGCAACCGTGTTCTTTTTCTCCAAATCCAACACTTCAAAGATTCTGGACGCATGAGAAGCCGAACCAATAAAATTATTCCACAGCCCAGATAACGACTCAATCGGACGAGTTAACTGACTGCTTGCTACCAGGAAAGCTGCCAGTCCGCCTACATCCATATGTCCATTCAGGACCTGCATGCCGCCTAGATAGAGAATCAGAATCATGCCACCATACGTCGAGACCCGTCCGGCTGCTTCCGAAAGTCGTTGTAACACAGATACAGACATCGTATGTCTGAACACTTGATCCATTCGATCTTTAAAATGATGGTGTACATAACCCGCGAGTCCGTAACTTCGGATCTCAACTGGGGCTTGGATGATCTCAGTTAGTATCTCATCTCTTGACGCTGCGCTGGCATTCAACTGATCATGCCGTCTTTGTAGACGTTTACCAAGTCCTACCGTTACAAGAGGATAGATCAATGTGAATGCAATGATAGCTAACGACAGCGGCAAGTTCACCCAGCTGAAGTAAGCAAAGGCAAGAATCAGCTGAATGATATTTTTGGCGAGTTCAATGCCATGTTGGTTGATCCCCTTCTGTGCTTCCTTGGCTGAAGTCCAGATCCTGGAGGTTAGGTCACCCGTATGATAATGTGCCAGATCACGTGTCTCTGTATTACCAAGGGAGGAGAGCAGTAGAGACTGCACAGACATTAATGTTTTTTGCTGGAATAACGTCTCGACCCTCGTCATGAATGCGGTTACAATCAATCGTAATACGACAATGCTAACGCCTATGATCAAACCTGAGTAAAGTAATGAAAACTGTGCTTCAGTCGCGCCTTTGACCAGTCTTCGGATCGATTCCAAATAACCGACCTCAATCAGGGAGACCATACATGCGGCGAAAAGTAACAGAATGATGAACATACGGTACTTGCCCGTTAATGTCCATAATCGAGTTAACATGCCTAACGTTGTATAAGTTCTTTTGTCAGCAAACATGGATGGTTTCTCCAATCTTGTCATTAAATTATGTACTTGGTTATGATATCATCGGTGATAAGGAAAAAATGAACATTTATTGCTGTAAGTACAATTAGAAGTAGGGAGATTGATATGCAACACGATTTGCTAGGCACATTGGATAAGCTGTTCGATTACATAGAAGACCATATCCAAGACAAGTTAACGCTGGATCATCTGGCATCTGTGACTCATATATCGAAGTTCCACCTGCATCGCATGTTCAAACATGTAAGCGGACAATTGCCTGGAGAATACATTCGCTCACGCAAACTGGCACGCAGCCTGGAACAATTGGTGAACCTGAATTGGAAAGTCATCGATATCAGCGGACATTACGGGTTCGAACATGAACAATCCTACATACGTGCTTTCAAACAAGCCTTCGGCATTACACCCCTGCAGTATCGCAAACAGGGAGCTGGAGACCTTGAATTCACAGCCCGCATGACTTCATCCATGATCACGATGCTTCCGCACGGTTATATTTTCACACCAACGTATGTACGAAAACCGGCTATGAAACTCATTGGGCAACGATCCCACATTCGGTATACAGATAATGAAGAGCACTATGAAGCCAATTCAGCAGGCAACGATTTTTTTGAAAAACACTTTCATTCGATTCCTAATGTGTTGCAGCCTAACGTGTATATTGGATTTACCAATGAAATTAATGAGGATTACAGTACATATCAGCCGTCTGTAGAAGTGACCACTCTGGATCATATCCCTGAAGAACTGGACGGAATTGAGGTCCCGGCCAACCAGTATGCCGTATTCAAATTCGTCTGTGATTTCCATCCAAGTCTAATTAACATTGATCATCTGGACAGTGTCTGGACATTTATCGATGAATATTGGCAGAGCCATTCGGGGTACGAGAAGAGTGATCCATACTATTTTGAAAGAATTGATGGCAGTCTGGCTCAGGACCACTACGGAGAGATGGACATATATATTCCTGCAAAGCAAATTTCACTGTAGGTGGAGGTTAGATGCTTATGGACTCAAATACTCAAGCTAATTCAAGTTCATCCAATACAAATTCTCGCAAACCTTGGATAAGTAGACACCCTATTCTCACTACATTAACATTGTTGATTCTTGTACTGTTTGCCGCTGTATTCCTGTATTTCTGGCTCCGTCCTTATTTCTCTACGTTCGACCGTTCCGAGCTGGGGGAATTGAGTTATTCCATGCCTTCAAGGAATGGCGAGTATACTGCCGAGATTTACGGCGTGCCCTATGGTGGTGCCGCAGGTGGGGTTACGATCTGGGTCGATGTAAAGAAGACAAATGCCCCTGAGGACGCCACGGTAAAAACGATCTATCGTGCCAATCACCACGGAAATAACCATCTCGAATGGGAAAGTGAAAACACACTCCGGATTGAAAACTGGAATGAATACACGGATGAGACCATTACTCTCAACATCGATGACGAAATATATGATGGATGGGGCTGGGCGTGCAAAAGCATACGAATGAAAGACCAGTCTGTGCGATGCCCGGCACCCGAAAAGTAAAGCAACTTAGCCGCCAATATGATGGCCTTTAACACTCGAGATCTCATCTTGATGCGTAATCCTCACTGCACCGCATGTCAGAAGTTCCAACGCTCTGTAAGCCTTGTGAAATTTTCGCCACATGCCTACTTTTATTACACCATGGTAGGAGATACACGCGGCACGAGAAGCATTAAAAGCCCCACTCACCGACTCTTTCGGTTAAGCGGGGCTGCTCTTGTTCTACAAGTTATCGTTTATTTACTTATACTTTATTTGTGGTCTGATATGCTTGTTCACTCATAACTTCGTATCTATCGTACTTAAAACACATGGCAGCATTATAATTAATCATATCTATTCTACCTCTTAATCCTCTTAATCCTCTTCTGCTTCTGCTTCTGCTTCTGCTTCTGCTTCTGCTTCTGCTTCTGCTTCTGCTTCTGCTTCTGCTTCTGCTTCTGCTTCTGCTTCTGCTTCTGCTTCTGCTTCTGCTTCTGCTTCTGCTTCTGCTTCTGCTTCTGCTTCTGCTTCTGCTTCTGCTTCTGCTTCTGCTTCTGCTTCTGCTTCTGCTTCTGCTTCTGCTTCTGCTTCTGCTTCTGCTTCTGCTTCTGCTTCTGCTTCTGCTTCTGCTTCTGCTCGCAATTGTGCCTTACACTCTATTTCCACTCAACCCTTATTTTCACTGATCCGCCCTATCGCATCCTACCAGAACGGATTAGTTTTTGTTGTTGTTTCACTTCTGCTTCAATCTATCTTCTCTATCTCTACTCCCGCTTCAAACTCGTTTGTCCTCATCTGTCCCACTTCATCTACCTACTTACGAGGTGACACTTCACCACGTTCTTCCCGCTCTTTCATCTCTTTGCGTACCACCACTTCGAGCTTCTGCCGATTGGCAAGCAATCCGGGATCGTTAGGTAAGTACTCACGGGCTTTGGTGTTATGCATCAATGCGTGCTCCCAGTTGCCCAGATGAGCATAACAAAGGGATAAACGAGCATGTGGCAGCCAAGTACGGCAGGCCACAGGTACCGGGCGCAGTCCCGGATCACGGCTGCTCACGTCTACCGCCTGCATATACCAGTAGATCGCCGAGACGGGTTCCTGCCGCTCATGGAAACAGGCCGCAATGGCACAGCAGAAGTCGGCATGTGGCAGATCATACTGGAACGACTGCAGCAATGCGCCGAGCTTACGGCCCGGCTCACCCAGTCGTTCATAACATTCCGCCAGCCGCGCGCAGGCAATCAGGCGATCCTCGCGGTAACCGCTTGGCTGCTCCAGCAGCTTCGCGTACCCGCGTGCCGCCGCCGCATAACGCTGGCGGTCATAACATTCGCCTGCATAATAAAATAGCAGGCGACCTTGGGCTACGCCCTCTTCGGCGATCCATTTGCGCAGAATGCGCACGTTTCGCGCCGAATGATGTCCCGCTTCGCGGCGGTGCGTAACGGCAATGTCTGCCGTAATGACCTCGCCCCGCGGAAAGCTGAGCTGCTCGTGCAGCCAGCCATGCCAGCGGCACTCGGCATCCCGCTTGACCAGACGAAGGCGTCGGTCCGTCACAAGTGGACTTCCCTCAGCCCCCTCGGCCAGCGTATAGTTCAAGATCACAGCTGCCGTCTCCCCCTCCGACGGCAACTGCTGCTTCAACACCGCAAGCTTCGCCCGTTCCGCGGGCAGCAACACATCATCCGCATCCAGCCACAGGATATACTCCTGCGTGGCTTTGGCGAATGACTCATTCCGCGCTGCGGCAAAGTCATCCTTCCATTCATACGTATAGACCTGGTTGGTATACTGCGCAGCGATGTCCATCGTACGATCCGATGAACCAGTATCCACAATGACGATCTCGTCCGTGATGCCGGCAACCGAGTCCAGACAGCGCGCCAGCGTGTGTTCCTCGTTCTTCACAATCATGCACAGACTGATGGTGATCACGTTTTGAGCCCCTTCCTGTCGTACGCGTATTGCGAAATTTCATAACGGATTTGTTCTTTCGTTGGTTAAATACTTCGAACAAAGTACTATCGTAAGTTGAACTAAAAGATATTTACATTGGACACTCCGATGACAGAAACTTTCCGATCGTTGTTATCCCCAATTTTTTGATTCCTTTTATAAAGGGTAAATCCGGGGATAAAGGCGAAACATATGCTTCCGATACAGCTTTCATTCAGAACGCTTTTAGCTCCGCTTCTTGAGATTCTTTTTCTCTTCTCCGTTTCGTGTAAATGTTTATTCCAATTTGTTTGGTATGTGGTATTGGTCACGGAATTCATATCATTTTCACCGTGGCTAACGAACTGAGGTGACGCTATTTGGCGCATTTTAGCCACTTGAAAAATGTAACGAATCTGAGACCCGTTATTCTCGCATTATTGGCATCCATTCGTCGTTTATCGCAGCTTTCAGATGAAATAGCGTCGCTGAGATTCGTTACATTTCTCATCTCTCCAAAATCATCAAAATAAGGCGTGTGAGATTCGTTAGAACATAGAATAGTTCTGTCGTCATACTAAACAACACTGCTACCCTTCACTACTCCCCTGACTGCGAAGCCGTTTCACCTGCTCCACTGCACTGTCCAGTGCCTTCTTGCGCTGCTTCATTACACGGAGGTGCTGATGTTCCACCTCGGCAAAATGGACATGATCCAGCTCCATCCACTCCAACAGTTGATCCAAAGTCGGTGACATATGCAGTTGTGTACTCCGACGTTTGCGGGCCACGCAACATAGATATTTATGATGAACTTCGAGTTTCAAGACTTCAAAATACGGCATCAGGGTTATCGCCAGACTTCCCGCATAGAAGGTCTGCTTATGGTCATAGAACGGGTGATACCCATACGGCACGGTTACAACCAGCGTCCCATCTTCCTGCAACAGCCGATGAATCTGGATCAACAACGTCTCCGGATGAGCAAAATGCTCCAGCACTTCTCCAAGCAGCACCGTATCAAAGATCGTCCTTACTTTCCATTGCGTAATATCCAACATTCGAAAATCCACATTGTTCCTAACTGGCCTAGACTCTTTGGCAAGCTCAGCTTGCGCATATCGGACACTTTCTTCTTCCAGATCAATGCCAGTGACACGAAATCCTTCACGTGCCAGCAGAATGGACGTAATGCCCTGACTGCACCCGACATCCAGGATGCGTTTGCCTGTTGCCTCACGACACATCCAGTGGATACGCGTTCTCGTCGCTTCATGAGAATCTTCCGAATTAATCTCGCCGTAATAGCGTTCGCTTACACGATCATGATTTGCCATGGGCATCTCCCTGATCCTCGTCTGGATCGATCGCAGCTTCACGACGAGTTACGGCGCCCTCGACTGCCACCTTGACTTCCTCTTTTTGCCCGGACCCTTCTACTGGTTCCTGTTGCTCGTAAACTCTCTTGGCCTCATGCCGTACAGGCTGACCCAGTACCACAATATTTCCCCCGTGGCATCCGGCCGTTGCATTGCGTGTATCAAAAATTAGCTTTGCATGATCTGCCATCTCCTGATAATCGAATCCCGAATGATCCGTGGTGATGATCACCAGATCAGCTCCTGTCCACAATTCCGGCACCGCCGGACTAGCGTGCAACACTGTACCATCATCCTTACGGAAGACAGGCACCATTGGATCGGTGAAAACCACATCTGCGCCCGCTGCGCTCAGCAACCGGAAGACATCCAGCGCTGGTGACTCGCGCAGGTCGTCAATGTCTTTTTTGTAAGCCATACCTGCGAGTACAACACGTGCTCCCCGCACAGATGCACCCTTCTGCTCCAGCAGCTCCGTAGCACGCTTCACCACTCTCTCTGGCATTTGCCGATTGGTTGCATCTGCCAGCTGAATGAATTGCAGCTCCGATCCCTGACGATTTGCAGCCCAGGACAGATAGATCGGATCGATTGGGATACAGTGCCCACCGATGCCGGGACCGGGATAGAATGGCATATAACCAAATGGCTTGGTTGCCGCCGCATTCAGTACTTCCCAGATGTTTACCCCCATCTGTTCACAGGCTGGAGTCAGCTCATTCACCAGTGCAATATTTACACTGCGAAATGTATTTTCGAACAGCTTTGCCGTCTCCGCTACCGTTGTTGAACTGACCGGAACAACTTCGTTGAGGAACGAGCCGTAGAACTGTTTACCATAATTCAGACAAGCAGGTGTGGAACCGCCAATAATCTTTGGGGTATTTTTCACACCATAATGCACACTGCCCGGATCTACCCGCTCGGGAGAATAACAGACGTAGAACTGTTCTCCAGCTCGCCAGCCGTTTACCGCTTCAATCGGTTGTTTCACGCGTTCCTCCGTTGTGCCCGGATAGGTCGTACTTTCCAGAATAACCAGGCTGCCTTCCTGCAAATACGGAGTCATGCCATCCACCGCCGCCGAGATATACGAGATATCCGGTTGATGCTCGGCAGTCAGTGGGGTAGGCACACAGATTACAATGACATTTGCCTGCGCCACAGCTGCATAATCAGCACTTGCCTTGAATAACCCAGCCTGCATAAGCGATTGCACAACATTATCTTCTATGCCGATGACATACGAATGCCCGGCACCCAGCTTAGCTACCTTCGAAGTATCGATGTCAATCCCGTGGACTTGATAACCAGCCTGTGCCATCTCTACGGCCATGGGTAAACCAACATAGCCTAGACCGATGACAACAGCTTTTAGGGAGCGGTCATTAATATGTTGTATTAGGCTACGTTGCTGTAACGCTTCATTTCCTTCGTGCTGGTTGTGCTGATAATTTTCTTCCATTCCTTCCACCTCCAAACGCTCCGCCTCCCTTCGGTGGGCGTGTCTGAGAACTCCGAACGAGTTTTGAGACACACCCTAATCGATATAGCCCCCTGCACGCAAAAACCGGGCAATCGCTGGTTTGTTCATCATGGCACTGTCCGAGCGATACTCGGAGAAGTTCACACGAGGCAGACTGCTGTACTGATCCGTCAGGCTCTTGTCCTTGTGCTCCGGCAGGATCACATAATACTGCGCATCGTATTGGTACGTACGCGGCGCTTCATAGGGCGAGATCAGAACTTCATGTAATTTCTCGCCTGGACGTATTCCCGTCACCTTATAATCGAAGGATGGACGACCTGCCTGTTCCAACATGACGGATGCAAGTTCCGTCATCTTGCAAGCTTTCATTTTCATCACAAAAGTCTCTCCACCCACGGCCGCCTCAGCCGCCTTAAGCAGTAAATGTATAGCTTCGGTACGCGTCAGGAAAAAACGGGTCATGCCTATATCCGTAATGGTCGGGCTTTTGCCTTCATCGATCTGACGACGGAACAGGGGCACGACACTGCCGCTGGTTCCAAGCACATTGCCCCCACGAATACAGACAAATCGGGTACCTTCACTTAGCCAGTTGGCACGGATCATCATTTTTTCACCCAAGGCCTTTGTCATGCCATACACGTTAATCGGATCTACCGCCTTATCGGTGGACACATCGATGACTTTGGCAACCTGCATACGTATTGCAGCCCGAATAATATTCTGCGTCCCAATCACATTGGTCTTGAACGCTTCATCCGGCTGGTCCTCGCAGACCGGAACATGCTTCAGCGCAGCCAGATGGAAGAGCACATCCACACCTCTGCATGCATCTTCCACTGCCCGATAATCGCGGATATCCCCAATGATGAATCGTAGACGCGGATCATGGTTGAACTCTCGCTGCATCGCAATCTGGGCGTATTCATTACGTGACAGAAGGCGAATCTCAGCCGGGTTTTGCTCCAGCAGCACCTCAGTCAGCTTTTGACCCCAGGAGCCCGTTCCTCCAGTGATCAGAATTGTTTGTCCTTGAATCATGGATGAATCCCTCCCTGATCAGATCATGAATTCGCGTAGTACCTGTGCCATCTCATCCCGGCTTAACCGGTCTTTGGGCGGTACCTTTTTGGTTGAAGTATTGCTCGAATGTACGATGTTGACATAATTGCGCGGAGCAAGCAGCTCGTGCGGCAGTTCAATGACATTGCCATGTGTACCTCTGCCCGGAAGCTTGACGCGGTATCCTGCTGCGTATTCGGCTGTCTGATATAAGTAGACATAGAATTGCGGAGAACGGTGAAACGCCGGGGCCATCTCGTTATTCACACTGTCCCACAGATATCCGTTCTGGTTAATCAATGCCATCGTCTGCGGCTGTGGTTGAATATCGTAGAGCTGTTGAACAAAGGTTTTATGATACAGATCATCCGAATCCAGACGGGCAATATATAGCTGCTCCGTACCTTTGGCAAACGCCAAAATGGCACGCACACTCTCGATATTGGTTCCAAAACGAATATTGGAAGGAAGTGGATCCTGATCCGCCAGAATCTCCTGCATTATTTCCCCCGATTCCTTGGACAACTTCACCACTGTGAGGAAATCCTGATTCGTCTGCGCCTTCAGGCAATGCAATGTGAACGTGCGGAAAATGCCCATCCGACGCTCCAGCCACTCCCGCGTCAATCGCTGCGGGTCCATCCCGTAATTGTTAAAGTTAATCTCAATCACAACTTTCCTGGACATAACACTCCTCCTCATGTACGCTGCAAGTTCCGTTTGTCGGATACAGACTGTTTTCATAGTTTTGATGCCCTCTTCCTACCAAGACCATCTTGTATCTATCTGATCGTTTACAAGTCACATCTCGCTTGTGAATCCAGCACTCTATAACGTATGAAACGTTGATAGAAGCGGTACCGACAGATGTACTAACTTTCCTATAAATAGATTGATATACAACCAAAGATGGCGCCCTTCGGGTCGAACGTACATATCGTTACTGTAGTCGCAACATAGAATAGAACAGTTCAATTTTCAAAGGAGGCAACCCATCGAATGAATTCGATCTATCTTGAAATGGAAGGTGTGCTTGATCAGCTCGAAGTGGCACTTCTGGAACACCGACCGCTGTCTCTTGTAAGAGTCGGTGATGGCGAGAATATCGTCATGTCTCAAGAAACCGTATGGCCCACGGAACAGGTCCTTCAGGAGCGTTGGGCCAAGAAAGCCAACTTAGGGCAAAAGGGACTTCGTCTGCCCAACCCGAAACTCCGGGATGAAGTCGCCGCTTCCTTGCAACGTGCCGATATCGTAGGCATTCTACCTCGCGGTGACAGTACCATTAAGGCTCCGGATTATCTCAAAAGACCCCTGACCGATATGGTATTTGCACACTTTGGCATCTCTCCTCCGATGACTTGTCATGCCTGTGTCAATCGGGAACTGGCGCAGAACCTGCGTTTCTGGCAGATGCTTGCAGGCAAGCGTGTGTTACTCGTTACTCGTGAGATTGAGGCTCTGCGTGTCATGCTCGAACGTGAGCCGTATAATCTGAACATTGTGACTGCCCTGCCCTTCGACAGTTATGATCAGATGGATGAAACGCTCCACTGGATTCAGAATAATCAACATACCTTCGATGTTGCTCTCTTCTCCTGTGGCGTCAATGCGGTTATCCTTGCGGAGCGAACAGCTGCACTCGCAGGCAAAGTTGCCATTGACTTTGGCAAAGCCAACAACATCATTCTGAAAGGCCGTGCCAACTGATCCTGGACAGCTCCAAACTGTAGATTCGTGAGTTGTATTGAAACGTGCAGATGCTTGTACGGCAAAAACCCCCGACTTCTTAAGCCGGGGGTTTCTTGCTGAGCGCTAGTCGAAACCTATCGCTGCATTGTCTTGCGTTTCTGGGGTATGAAGCGAACTCTGCCGTCAACAGAAGCGATGATGAAGCACTCTGCTTATTCACATCTACGTCCTTCATAACTAGCTGGTAGCTGCAATACCGTATAACATCTCCGGCCCGGTTCTTACTGCTGTGGACACGCCCGAGATGAACGAAGTATACACACTTTCCAATGCTGGTGGTGCAGACAGATCCTGAGCAGTGAACGAATGAAATTCGGCGCCGCCATTCTGTCCAATCGTACCTTCAGCACGGTAGATCACATAGAAAGGATCATATAGGAATCCCCGTACCAGCTCCACAACAAAGGTATCTCCCAGTTCTCCCGTAACACCTACTGTCCCGTTCAACGTAATAATAGGATTCGCCACACCCTGGGTCTGAAGACCAATTGCGCCGAATGCTTCCGGGGATGGACTTAGAGATAAACCGGGCTGTCCTACGGTTGCCGAGTTCATCGAAGTTCTCATATCGAGAAACACGCCCATGAGTAACACCTCCAATGCTATGGGATAACATATCCTATGAATCTCACAACTCTTCGGATTGGATGTATAGCAGATTCCATGAACCTATTTTTATTTGTCGACTGTTAGTGGTATATTGAACTGCATAACGAAATGAACGGATCGTATGCACACAAGCGGTACAGGCTGTTCAGAAGGAGAATATTATTCATGAATAAACGCAAACGTCCAACAGGAAAAACATCGGCCTCGGCCAAGGGAAAAACATACGCAGGTTCATCTACAGCACGTTCCGGCAAGTCCAACTTCTCATCTGCAAAATCATCAGGAGCTTCCGCATCACGCAATACGGAGGAAAATAAGAAACCACTGGCTGCCAAATCCTCGGCCGCACCGAAGAAAGCTGGAGGTAACAAATCCAAAAATGCCAGTGCATCCAAACGGCCGGGTAATTCCTATTATCGCAAGCAGGAACCACCACGCCAGTACAAAGTAACGGAACCGGATGAATTGCTAAATTTCTTGCTGCAACATCTGAAATCGGGACGGAATGCAGTAAAATCCATTCTGGGTCGTGGACAGGTATCCGTGGATCAGAAGGTCGTAACCAAGTTTAATGAAGCGCTGACGCCAGGTCAGATTGTATATATTAGAAAAGAAGGTGCAGTCGCTGCTCCATCCTTGACAGGCATTAACATTTTGCATGAAGACGATGATATCATTGTGATCCGCAAGGAAGCCGGACTATTGTCCATTGCCGCTGACAAGACAGATGACCTGACGGCTTATCGCCAACTGACAGAGCATGTGCGCCGTACTAATCCGCTCAACCGGATCTTTGTTGTCCATCGTCTGGATCGGGATACGTCGGGTGTCATGATGTTTGCCAAAAGTGAAGAGGTACAGCAGAAGCTGCAAAACAACTGGAAGGAAAATGTGCAGGACCGCGTCTACGTTGCTCTTGTTGAAGGTTCAGTAGCTAAAGAAGAAGGCACCATCTCCTCCTGGTTGAAGGAAACCAAAACGCTGAAAATGTACTCCAGCTCTCGTCCGAATAATGGACAACATGCCATTACACATTACAAACGTCTGAAGTCGAACCGTGAGTTCTCCTTGCTGGAAGTGCGTCTGGAGACAGGGCGTAAAAATCAGATTCGTGTGCATATGGAAGATCTCGGACATCCGATTGCCGGTGACAGAAAATACGGCGCACGCACAAGAGATCTTGGCCGTCTCGGACTTCATGCACGTGTACTCTCGTTTATCCACCCCACAACGGATGAGTTAATGTCATTCGAAACAGATATTCCGAAGCCATTCCTGTATCCGTTCCGTGCAGAAACTCCACCTGCGAAATAACTGCATCGTTATATAGAATCGACTGATCGATTGATCATGCCTGAAAGGAGGAACGGACACTGAAAAACCTGTTAATTACCGGTTACCGCGCACATGAATTGCAGATTTTTGGACAGAAACATGAAGGTATTCCTTTTATCAAAAAAGCCATCTCCTCCCGTCTCACACCTCTTGTCGAGGATGGTCTGGAATGGGTGCTGACGCCGGGACAATACGGTGTGGACCTATGGGCCTGCGAAGTGGTCATTGATCTGAAGAAGACGTATCCACATCTGAAGCTGTCGATCATCACTGCCTTTCAGAACCCGGAGGAGCAATGGAAAGAAGACAAGCAGGAGTATTACCGTTCCATCCTCTCGGGTGTGGACTATTACGGTGCGATTAGCAATCAACCTTATATCGGGCCGTGGCAGTTCACTGCACGGGATGACCTGTTGCTGCGTAAAAGCGACGGTCTTCTGCTCGTTTATGACGAAGATGCCGGAGAAGGCAGTCCCCGTTTTGTGAAGGAAAAAGCCGTGAAGAAACAGCAGAACGAGGACTATACAATCATCAGTGTCACTTCAGAGGATATTCAATCTGTAGCTGAGGATGAGCGCATGAACGATGTTATAGACTTTGACGATTCTTCATTCTGAAAAAATGTAGATCATCTGGAGTTTATTCATACATAGCTTTCACCAGAGGGGAATCGTATTTCGAATGACGTACATATGTTTTTTTTCGAGGCAGGTTGGGTATAAGTAGTATTATAACTGCGATGATATGTCGTATGGGATAAGGGGAACTGCAACCATGACAATTACGCCAGAGCAGCGCATTCAACTGCATGGATTTAACAACCTGACCAAGTCATTGAGCTTTAATATGTACGATATCTGTTATACCAAAACCAAAGACGAACGCGAAGCTTACATTGAATATATTGATGAACAGTATAACGCCGCCCGGCTGAGCAAAATTCTGAACAACGTCTCCGACATCATCGGAGCCCACGTGCTGAATGTCGCTCAGCAGGATTACGTGCCTCAAGGTGCGAGTGTTACGATGCTTGTCTCGGAAGGTCCGATTGTGGAGATCCCCGAAGAATCACTAGATGAATCTCCCGGCCCTCTGCCCGATAACGTTGTTATGCAGCTGGATAAAAGCCATATCACTGTGCACACCTACCCTGAGTTTCATCCTAGTGAAGGTATCAGTACCTTCCGTGCGGACATTGATGTCTCCACCTGCGGTGAGATCTCACCGCTTAAGGCACTGAATTATCTGATCCACTCCTTTGATACGGACATTATGACGATGGATTACAGGGTGCGTGGTTTTACGCGGGATACGAGCGGACGCAAGCTGTTCATTGACCATGAGATCGGCTCGATTCAGAATTATATTCCGGATGAGATCAAGAGCAGCTTTGACATGATTGACGTGAACGTCTATCAGGAGAACATTTTTCATACCAAGTGTAAACTGAGGGAATTCGATCTCGACAATTATCTGTTTGGATATACCAAGGATAAGCTGAGCAAGAAGGAACAACAGGAGATTACGGAGTGGCTGAAGCTGGAGATGGACGAGATCTATTACGGCAAAAATATTAATCGTCCCTCTTAAAGAGGTTGTTCAACGCTGATCCATTAGGGCAAAATCTAAGACAAGATTTCATGAAGGCAGGGTTCTTCTTTTCGGGGGACCTCCGGCATGTGCTTGTCTTTTTCTTTGTTATGTTGACAGTGCGCAACTTTATTTCTTATTATAGAAGTAACTGTACAATCTACAGTGAAGGAGACTGAGCCCGTGATCGAAACGAATACAACAAGACGTAACGAATCACTGTTACAAGCGCTTACTGCACAACACAATGCCATTACCAATAACATTGCCAATGCAGACACGCCCAACTACAAAAAGAAAACGGTAGAGTTTCAGGAAGAGCTGAGACGTATCGTTGAAAATGGAAAAACAGATCAGCTCGCCATGAAGCGGACTCATGACAAACACTTCCCTATCAGTGATCCCAATTCTTCCATCGTACAGTACCGAATTGTCGAGAACAACGAAACAGCCATGAACAATAACAACAATAACGTTGACATTGACAAGGAAATGGCTAATCTTTCGGAGAATCAGCTCATGTATAACTACATGGTTGATCGGGTCAGTGGACACTACAAAAAAATGAAAAATTTATTGAATGATCTGAAATAATGAATGTACAGCAGCCCGCGATGGCTGCTTTTTTTTATGATTTTTTCCCCTGAGTGTAGCTCGTTTTGTGCCAATTTTCGGTATCCGCTCCTGTTCGTAGTATAATGGGGAGAAACGATTGATTTCATATCGAACAAAAGAGGTGCAACATGGCTCCACGTCATTTAAATGGTTTTCAAGGATCCAAAGTCAGATTAGCGGCCCCATGCCCGGAAGATTGCATGCGTCTCTCCCGATTCACAGACGATTATGAATATTTGCGCAACATGGATACCGATATCGCGATCCCGTTAACGCCGGATGAGACAGGGTCCTCCTCTGTCCGCCGAGACAACGGATTTGAATTTGCATTACGTACACTGGAGGGTAACCGATTCATTGGATTCACAGCCCTCTACCGGATTGAATGGAACAATCGCTCCGCTCGTCTGGCCATTGGTATCGGCGAAGAAAATGATCGGGGTAAAGGATACGGCAGCGATGCCTTAGCTCTGATTCTTCGATATGGCTTCCACGAATTGAACCTGAACCGGATTGCGCTGGAAGTCATTGAATACAATGAAGCCGCGAGACGTGCGTACCTAAAAGTCGGATTCCGGGAAGAGGGTCGCCAGCGTTCAGCAGTTTTGCGGGATGGCATGCATTATGACCTGATCTCGATGAGTATCCTTGCCGAAGAATGGTCGGCACAGTCTGGGCTTCCATTGTCATTCCAGTCTACTCACACTCCTCAATCTGGGGATATGGACGCGGGTGGTTTCTCACAACGTAATGGGAACGAACAAGCTGCGCTGTCCCTGTCGGAATTAAGTTCTGTTCCAAAAGGTGAATCTGAAATTTCACCTCGCATCGGCGTAGGTGCGGTCATCCTGAATGAACGGGGCGAAGTGCTTCTCGCTTGGCGAAATCGCCAGCCCGAACAGCACACCTGGAGTATTCCTGGCGGGAAAGTCGATCCCTATGAATCACTGGAGACTGCCGTCATCCGTGAAATCAAGGAGGAAGTGAATCTGGATATCACCATTGACAGTCTGCTCTGTACGGCGGAGACGATCCAGCCACAACAGAAGGAACATTGGATATCCGTGCTCTATTCCACCAAGGTGATTGGCGGCCATGCTCGTAATCTGGAAGAAGGCGGAGCCATTGGTGAGATCGGCTGGTTCCCACTCCATGATCTGCCCTCTCCACTCGCCTGCTTTGCGGTACCTGGGCTGGAAGCTGTGAAGAAGTTATACAATGAATCCCTGTAAATTCTAATATTCCATCAGATGGAGGTATTCCTTATGAAACATGCAGAACAGATGAATCAACTATTTCAGGCTGCTCAGTCTGGAGATTTGGCCAACCTGCAATTACTGCTCACTTCTCACCCGGAACTCACCAATACTGAAAATCAGGACGGGTTAACTCCGCTGGGATATGCCTCTCATTATGGACAAGCAGGAGCAGTTCGTCTTCTTCTGGAGCATGGAGCAGATGTTAACAACCTTTCTCATTCCAAGATTTCCTTTATCCCGTCCAATACTGCACTATATGCCGCGCTTGCGGGAGAACGTTCACCAGAAGTTATCCAACTTTTGCTCGAACATGGGGCATCCACGGGTATTCTGGACAGCGATGGACAATATGCGTTGCACTCCGCAGCATTTCATACGGATCAGATCGAACTTATCGAGATGTTACTTCAGCATGGAGCTGATCCAAACGTGCTGAACTCAGCGGGCCAGACCGCACTGGATATTTCACTTGAACGTGGTAACACGTCTACAGCTTCATATCTACGAGCAGCCATTACAGCGCATCAGCAATAATGATTGGATAGCGTAAGCAATACCGCGAATAACCGTCAGGACTCTTTTTGGAGTACAAAGAGAAGGTCTGACGGTTATTTGTTGTCCGATTACATACCTCTATCGGTGAGAAGCTATATAAGTTGAGCTAAAGAATATTTACACTTGCCACTCCGATGACAGAACAACCTTCCGATCGCTGTTATCCCCAGATTTTTTAATTCACTTTTACAAAGGTAAAAATCTGGCGATAAAGGCGAACACTCCGCTTCTTCACGTTATTTCTGTCCTCTACGTTCTCATGTAAATACTTCGTTCAACTTCTATAGAAATCCCGATACATTATATTTTTTAGAAAATAAGAACCGTTTGATGCCTTACACGGTCTAATACTCAACATATCCATGAAAGGAGGAGCCATGTGACCCCTACTCAGCTCACCATAGCCGCACAAAAAGGGGATGCCGAGGCTTTTGCAGCCTTAATGGAATTACATCAGAGCCAACTGTACCGTATCGCCTATGCCTACCTGCATAACGAAGGTGATGCGCTCGAAGCGATTCAGGAATCAACGTTTAGGGCCTTCCATAAACTCAAAAAATTAAAAGAGCCCTCCTACTTTGGCACTTGGCTCATCCGCATTCTGCTCAACTACTGTGCGGACGAACGCAAACGCAAAAGTCGGTTCAGTCCCGTCACCGAGATTCATGAATCCAGCAGTTGGGATCGTCCTGCGGACCCCGATCTTGCTGCTGCCGTATCCACTCTTGACCGGGATTGCAAACAGATTATTATTCTGAGTTATTTCGAAGGTTTCTCCTTAACTGAAGTTGCCGATATTCTCGAAATCCCGACCGGAACCGTAAAATCCCGATTACATCGGGCACTCGGACAGCTCCGTGATCAACTTGAAACGAAAGGAGATGCATCCTCATGACGGATGAACAAAGATCATTTGACGCATTGGAGGAACGGCTGAATGCTCGCAAAACAGAATACGAAACCATGCCTGTACCGGATACTGCCGCCTACCAAGCTGTGCAAGCGGGAATTCGCCAGGCGGCCCGCAAACGCAAGTCCAGGCTGCGCTGGTATATGAGCTCCATCTCGGCAGCGGCCCTCATCCTGCTGTTTACCGGATGTATCCGTGTCTCTCCCGCCTTTGCGTCCTTGGTGGAGCAATTGCCCGGCATGGAAGGCATTGTGAGTATGATTCGTCAGGACAAAGGATTAATGATGGCCATCGATAAGTCCCTCTTACAGCAGGTCGGTGTCACCGACGAGCATGATGGTGCTTCCGTGACCGTTGAAGGCATTATCACGGACGAGTCACGTATGGTTATCTTTTACACGATGAAGGGCATGAAAGATTCCGAGAAATTCAATTATGACATTGATTTGCTGGATGAGAACGGAAAAGATCTTCCTGTTGCATTTAGTTATGCTTCACCTAAACCGGCTTCAGACAAAAATGTATATGAGGATATGATTGATGTGATCTTCACAGATGGAGCCCTTCCTCCTGAAGAGCTGAGTGTTGTGTTTAAGTCCAGAGATACAGCAAGTGCTGAAGAGTGGAAATTGACATTCCCGGTAGACAAAAATCTTACCAAAGGCATGAAAAAAGTCATTCCCGTGAATCAGACATTAACGGTGGATGGGCAGCGTATTGATGTGAAACAGGCTACCCTGTATCCAACCCGTCTTGTGCTTGATGTGAATTTTGATCCTAAAAATACCAAGAAGGTATTTGGCCTCAGTGATCTTCAACTGGTCGACGAGCAAGGTCGCGCGTGGAGAACAGATACCTCAACAGGTGGGGATGAACGTTCCATTTATTTCGAAAGCATGTACTTCTCCATACCGAAAAAGCTGACCTTACAGGGATCTGGCTTCTCGGGATTGGACAAAAAGGATCTGAATCTTTCACTTGATCTGAAGTCACGTCAGATTACAGGTGGTCCTCCTGGATTGAAGATGGTTGGCAGCAAGGTTGAAGGCAACGATTTAATTATTGACTTCTCTGTTGCTGGCAGTATGCAAGGTGGGTTCGTTCTCTCTTTCGAAAATGTTAAAGACAGTGAAGGGAAGTCATATGAGATTCCTGGAACCAGTTGGAGTAGTGGGGAAGGGACGGATGATAGTCATACGATTGTTTCTTCTACTATCGAAAATGGAGCCAAGTTAAAAGGTGAATTGAAGATGAACATATCCACCTATCCGATGAAAATCAAGTCACCATTCTCATTGGAGATTCCTGTGAATCCTTAATCTGAACACAACGTGCTTTCAATAATCGGATTAATCTATATAATGGAAATATTCATGAAGATGAGCAATATTCACAAGAAAGGGTGTTTCCACAATGAATCAACGTTCGATCCGTTACCCGCAGCCACTCGCTCCGGGAAATACCATCGGTGTGGCAGCCCCCTCCAGCGGTGTAGGTGAATCCCTGCACCATTATCTTGAGGAGAGCAAACGCAATATGGAGCGCCTGGGTTTTGGCGTGATGGAAAGCCCCTCTCTACGTCATAACACCAAATGTGTGAGTGCCTCCAAAGAGGAACGCGCCGAAGAGATGAATGAATTTTTTCGCAATCCCAATATTCAGGCCATTATCCCTCCATGGGGTGGAGAGTTTCTTATGGATATCCTGCCCCTGCTGGATTGGGAAGCTTTAAAAACCTTGCCCCCCAAATGGATCATGGGTTATTCGGACATCAGCACCTTTTTATTCGCATACACCCTGCTCACCGGAACTGCATCAGCGCATGGCACCAATTATGTGGATTTAAGATCAAACGCCCTCGATCCGGTGACTGCGCGCTGGATTGATGTTTTACAGACCAAATACGGCGGACAGATCACTCAATCGTCTTCCACACATTATCAGTCTGAATGGAAAATGGAACTGCCTGGATTTAACCTCGATACACCTTCGCGCTGGAAACAGCTCGGCCACTCGGAAGATGCAGATACCGCTGTGGCATTCTCCGGTCGGCTGATCGGCGGCTGTATGGATACAATCACCTGTCTGATCGGCACCCCGTATGCACCCGTCCAATCGTATCTGGATCAGTACTGTGCAGATGAAGGAACGATCTGGTATCTGGAGAGCTGTGAGATGAGCGCTGGGGATATCTATCGTCATCTATGGCAGATGAAACAGGCTGGCTGGCTTGCAGGCGTGAAAGGCTTCATGTTCGGCCGGCCTGCAGGGTATTCTGATACAGCCGATTTCAATTTTACCGATGCCCTATCCTCTGCACTTGGGGATCTGGATGTCCCTGTACTGTACGATGTGGATCTCGGCCATGTTCCGCCCCAGCTCACCTTTGTGAATGGAGCATTAGGCAAAGTCGCTTATGAAAATGGACGCGGGAGCCTTGAGATGGCGTTTGTGTAATCACCTTTTATAGGCAGATGCATACCTTGAAGTAAGAACTTATTTTGAGGAAGGGTTGTGCATCATGTCTGAATCCACATCCACGCCATCCACGCGTGTCGTGTATCAAGCCAATCAACCGATGCTTCAATCCGTGCAAAGTGTGCGGAATATGCTTCATCATACAGCCCGGCAGCATATAGGCAAGAAGGTACAAGTCCAGAATATCGATGGGCAAGTGTGGGAAGGTGTCATCATCAGTGCGGACCGGGGAATTTTGTATCTCCAGGTTACCCCGATTCATGGATATCCTGAACCGCGTGCCTTGTTTGGACCAACAATTTTGCCGCTTGTGCTGTATGAACTGTTGGTTATCACGCTGTTGATGTAGTGGCATTGTACTTCTATATCCGAACCTGTTCCAAGAAGCTTCGCTCCTGAGATCTTCAAGTCTTGGGAACGAAGCTTTTTTATGGTCTCGGCTATGGTGCGGTATGATTCCTTGCGAGCGTGTGAAATATGATACAATGGTGTCGCACCACCCCATATCTCATATGAAACGGAGCTTGATCCGGTTGGAATACATACGTCATGATTCATCACCCGTATCACAAGTCGAGACGGGTATGATTGGCAGCAACCCTACTGAACAATCCCGCGTGATTGCCATCTGTCTGCTCGCAGGCAAAATCATGCTGCAAAGCGGTGGTGAGACCTACCGTGTGGAAGATACGATGAAACGTATGGCGGCGGCGCTGGGTTTACCCCATTCGCACAGTTACGTTGTCCCGACAGGCATCTTCTTCTCTGTTGATGCAACCGAACCCGCCAAGCTGATTCGCATCTCTGAGCGTACAACGGATCTGGACAAGGTGTCCGAGGTGAATGCGGTCTCCCGCCGCATTGGACAAGGTGAGCTATCCGCTCAGGAAGCCCATGATCTGTTGGTACAGATCGAAGGTAAGCCCTCCTCCTATTCAACGGCTGTGCAGCTTACGGCCGCAGCGTTATCCAGTGGTTGTTTTACCATTATGTTTGGCGGGGGCTGGAGGGACTTTCTTCCGGCGCTGATCTGTGGGGGCATAGGTTATGCAGCCGTTATTGCCTTTCACCGGTTGGTACGGGTCAAATTCTTTGCCGAGCTTACGGCATCCTTTGTTATTGGCATACTCGCTTTTCTCCTGATCTATATGGGAGTGGGTCATGAACGGGACAAAATCATCATTGGTTCGGTGATGCCGCTGGTTCCGGGGCTGTTGATTACCAATGCTGTACGCGACCTGATGGCCGGGCATCTCGTATCCGGATTATCCAAGGGAGCCGAGGCATTTCTGACTGCCTTTGCCATAGGTACCGGCATTGCAGTTGTATTTTCACTTTTTATGTAAGACGGAGGAATGCAGGATATGCTCCATTTTATTGAACAAGCCTTAACCAGTTTTGTCGCTTCAGCCGCGTTTGGGATCATCTTCAACGCACCACGGCGCATGCTGCTCCACGGTGGATTTGTCGGCATGATCGGCTGGATTATCTATATCGTGCTTGAATATGCAGCGGATGCGGTTCCTGCTACACTTGCAGCGACCATAGCCGTAGGTGTCATCAGCCAGATATTCTCTCGCATGTTTCGCGCCCCCGTCATCATCTTCAGCGTTGCAGGCATCATTCCTCTGGTTCCTGGTGGACTGGCGTATAATGCGATGCGAAGTTTTGTGCAAAATGACTACAGTGCCGCTATGGAGATGGCCGCCAAAGCACTCATGTTATCCGGCGCCATTGCCGTAGGCCTAGTGTTATCCGAGGTATTAAACCAGATGATACGCCGAATTCCCGCCTCACTGCGGACAAAATCATCATCGAAATGATTATTCTTTTCACATATCAGCACACTTAAGGCCCGTTAGCATACAGGATGAGATCTTGTATACCAACGGGCCTTACGTATCACTATCCTATAGAGCACTATAGTGCAGTGAAACAATCAAAGAAGTCTATTTACTTCACAAACGTATTCTTCACACGTACCGACCTTAGGAAATATGGAATGAAGATACAGCACGTCAGAATGGATCGTATCGTCAAATTAAATGCTGATGTTGGATCGAGCACATGCTGTTCTCTCGGAATCTCAATTCGTGCGATCATAATCCATGTCATGATTCCAATGAATACATTCACAATGCACAGCACAATCATCATGCGTGGAAACTGTTTCTTTTTCTTATACAACAATACGAGATTCACGATAACAATCATTAGTAAAATGACGCTGCTTATGACTCCGAACCAAAGGAGCGGGCGTATTCCCTCAGTATAAAGTTCCGAGTCGACACCGCGGACACCCTCCCATCTTACCGGATCCATAATGACATTTACCTGCGACATATCCGCGATCAGAAGCGCCAGTGAGACCCACAGGCCAATCTGAATTAAAATAAGCCATCCGCCTAATCCGGAGATGTCAGGCCGTTCCGGTCTGATACCACTTTTAGGCTGCAGCGAGCTTGTATCCCGTTCCGATTTCCTATATTTATAGTTCATTTCAGCCTCCGTTTACGATAGATAAGATACATATTATACATTAGAGGCTACATACTGTGTTATCCAAGAGAAGGAAAGAACCGTCTGGACTACGTTCTCTCTCTTGCATTCTATTGGGTAGCACGTCTCATTACCGTTGCAAACAACTCCGCTGCAACACCACTTCCTGACCTCATATAATGTTCTGTATCTGTACGATCAAATCCCATCCAAACCGCCGCAGTCCAGTTACTCGTATAGCCCACAAACCACAGATCCCGATTGGCCTCTCTTCCCACACTAGGTAATGCAGCCTGTGTTGTTCCCGTTTTACCTGCTACCTTGTGTTGACCTAACTGTGCACGACTTCCTGTCCCCTGACTGACTACATTTTGCAGCATTCTGGTCATGGCATTCGCCGTGCTCGAGGAGATTACCTGCTTATTTTCCGACTTATGAGCATATATTGTTCGTCCACGGGAATCTGTAATCTCGCGTATCAGATGGGCTGTATTCAACTTGCCATTATTCGCAAACACCGTGTAGGCCTGAGCCATCTTCATTGGAGACACCCCCTGATACACACCGCCCAGAGCAACCGAGAGATTCATATCCTCTTTCCCCAGTTCAATACCAAGTCTTGCCGCAAATTGATGTGCATAGTTCAGTCCTGTCTCATGAAGCAACCATACGGCTGGGGCATTGATGGACTTTTGCAGGGCTTGGGACATGGCAATTGAACCACTGTAACGCCCACCGAGATTGGAAGGTTGATAGCTGCCATATTGCATGCGTTTATCCGGTAGTATGCTCTCTGGCTTGAACTTCCCCGACTCCAAAGCAGGGCCATATGCAATAATTGGTTTAAACGAAGAACCTGGCTGCCGCGCATCCATAATCGCTCGGTTGACACCCCCTTTTAAGGGATTACGCCCACCCATCATCGCTTTTACTTCACCGTTGTGCTGATCGATAATAACCATACTTGCCTGGACTAGCTCGTCTTGGCGATCATCGGAGAATCGGGTAGTGTCTGCAAATGTTTCTTCCATCGCCAGTTGTGCCTGCTGGTCTAGCCCGGTTTGAATAACCCAACCTGCCGAGTGAATCTCTGCTTCACTTTTACCTGTGAGCCGAGAAGCCTCCTGAATCACAGCATCCACGGCAGACACATATCTCGGCTCGCTCAGGCCCGGTGAAGTTGCTGCATTCAACAGGGTTTCAGGCGGCGTGTAATCGACGCTACGGGCTTCGAGCATCTGCTTTCGTGTAATTAGTCCCTGTTCATGCATGAGTCCAAGGATAACGGCACGTCTTTGTTTGGAAAGTTCAGGATGATCTACTGGATTGTATATGGATGGACCTTTGGGCATTCCCGCCAATGTAGCAATGTGCCATAGTTCCAACTGATGCATATCCTTAATTCCGAAATACCGCCAGGCTGCCGCTTTTACACCATACTGCTGGCGTCCCATGTAGATCTGATTCAGATACATTTCCAGAAGTTCATCCTTGCTGTATTTCTTCTCAAGAGCCATTGCAATCGACATCTCATTCACCTTTCGACTCAACGTTTTATCCCCATTCAAGTACAGATTTCTTGCCAGTTGCTGCGTGATGGAGCTTCCTCCCTGACTCAGATTCATATGTATAATATCTTGCACTATGGCCCTGCCGAGACCGATGAAATCCAGTCCATCATGGTTGTAGAAACGTCGATCTTCTGTAGCCAAAAAAGCCATCTTTAATAAATCTGGCATGGCGCTCAGGTCAGCATATTCGGAAACCCCTTTGGTCTGCGTATGCAACCTCGAAATTTCGGTCCCCTCTGCATTCGTAATAAAGGTTGAAGAGGCCACCTGCATGGCCTCTGGATGATTTCCAATCATTCCTTCGCCATAAGTAATCAGATAGAGATAGAAAAAGGCCAACATCAAAACGACAACCACTGCTGTATCAAATACGGTATAAATCCATCGCTTGCTCCCGCGCTTCAACATTCAGGCTCCTTGTGTACCCGTTCCATTGAAACTTCGTGTTCCTGTCTATCTCGCTGTGTAATCTCCAGAGCATGTTGAAGCAGCAATGTCTGTTCATACGCGAACTTGACCCAATGCTGAACTTCCACCTCGTCCTGGCACCGCCCTTGGATGATCTCATCCAGAGAAGATTGAATACCGTAGAGAGTAAGTTTTATCGGTAAGTCCACCTGTGTAGAACTAGTTTCAGCATTCTCCTTGTCTTCTGCAATATGTTGCTGAAGTCCGGGTTGCTCATGCTTAATAGACGCTCCCTCTATCTCTCTTCTCTCCTGTTTCGGTTCTGATATGCTCAGCCCATCCTCATGAAGGAGAATAGCAATCGTATTCAGATTGGCAGCAATTTGTCGTAGTTCACCACCACTGAGAACATCAATTCTTCCAGGATGGTGGCCCAATGCAAGTTCGGCTGTTCCGCGCGCAAGTTGACTGAGATCTTCCGCAATCTTCTGGGATCGAATCCAGAAAAAGATCGCAAATACGGCTCCACCAATGAAGATGAAAAACGGCTTTGTTCCGATATGGTTGATTCCCCAGTTCATCATACGCGTTATCCATGCTGTATCAGGAAGGACATGGTTATGCGCAAATCGCAGCACATGATAAACGACAAAAAGGAGCGCTGCGCTCAGTAACGCGCTTGCTCCTCCAATGTATATGTATCTTAATCTTACAGTACTGAATCGGGTCTTCATATTCGGTATCCTCCTCTATACAACAATAAGTAATAGAGGTAGCATACCGAATATTTCTTAATAAGGAAGTAGTTAACTTCTTACCAAATTCTTAATTATTACTGCTCTTCGTAATTACTTGGCGGAGCAGCAGTTACAGGGAATCGGGTAACAAAATCCGTTCTGCCATTTTCACTGTAGGCAACGATACTTCCTCGATGTAATTCAATCATCGATTTGGCAATCGCCAGGCCGAGACCCGTACCTCCCGTTTCACGGGAACGCGATTTATCCACACGATAGAATCGATCAAACAGATGTGGCAGATCTTGTGCCGGAATCGGTTCACCATAATTACTGATGCGGACTACAGCCTCTTCACCTTCAAGGGCCAGCCCAATCTCCATTAGTTTACCTTGCGAACCATACCGAATGGCATTGCTGAACAGATTCTCATATGCTCGTACAAGCTCCCCAGGAGCAGCTTGTATCCATAGTGGCTCTTGCCCGCCAATGATCTTGTAGGTCATGCCAGCATCCTCCAGCATGGGAGCAAACTCTTCAGCCAGCTGCATTAGAAACGAATTCAGGTTCAACGCTTGCAAAGATAACGGAAGACTCCCGCCACTCACACGCGTATATTCGAATAAGTCATCAATCAGCTTGCGAAGAGTCAGGGATTTCTCATAGGCGATGCTAACGTAATAGCGCATCTCAATCTCATCCTGGTAGCGATCCTTCTCAATGTACTCCAGAAATCCCAGAATAGAAGTGAGCGGTGTTCTCAGATCATGTGATATCCCCGTAATCAGGTCGTTTTTGGCAGCAACTGCATTACGCTCTTCCTGAAGCGATAACTGCAATTGTTCAGCCATCTGATTAATGCTTGCAGCAACCACTCCGAATTCATCCGAGGTCTTCACTTCGATGCGATGGGACAGCTCTCCTTTGGCAACTTCCTGAATCCCTGCCGTAATTTCATCCAGAACCCGCATCACCTTGCGAGAGAACAGGAAAAAAAACAGCACAAAACTGAGCACGCCTACCACAATCATCAAAGGCACCGAACCGATATTATTCACCAACCACCTGATCCCTTGGGCCGGAATGGAATAATCCGGATACGTCTGAGCTTCCAGGATGGTCTGCCCCACCTGACTGCCCCCGTATAAAATAACTGCAGTTAATATGCCACTCAGCAAAAATGCATAGATAAATTTCCATCGGACTGTATTAATCAACTTTGAATTCATAATAGGAACTCCCTGAATGTGTTCATGTCACATGACATCCTGTGGATGTACATGTTTATTGCGGTTTGATCATCTTGTAACCTACACCCCATACGGTCTGAATGAACTTTGGATGTTTGCTGTCGAGTTCAATCTTCTCACGAATCTTGCGAATATGTACCATGACAGTATTATTCGACTCCATGAATTCTTCCTTCCAGACCTGACGATAGATCTGCTCCATACTGAGTACCGAACCTTGGTGGCGAGCCAGTAATTCAAGAACAGCAAATTCACGTGGAGTCAGACGAACCGGCTGCTCATCCACCCAAACTTCATGTGTATCGGTATTTATGACCAGATCATCAATAACCCACTCGTGCTCTTTGTTCTCCCGACCTTCATTGAAGGTATGATACCTGCGCAGCTGAGATTTGGCCCGTGCCACAAGTTCAAGCGGGTTAAATGGCTTGGTCACATAATCATCAGCACCGATGCTTAGCCCTGTAATTTTATCCATATCCATACTTTTGGCGGACAGCATAATAATCGGCATTTTCTGCTCTTCCCGAATTTTCATACAAGCTTCGATTCCGTCCATATTTGGCATCATAACATCCAGAATAATAAGATCAATTGATTCTTTTTTCAATTGTTCCAGTGCTTCAAGCCCATCATTGGCAGTGAGAATCCGATAACCCTCGTTGCCAAAATAAATTTCCATCAATTTAATAATCTCCTGCTCATCATCCACAAGCAGAATGGTTGCTGGCTGTGCCACGGCATTATTCCTTTCCCTTCCATAATTCATGATCTGTTCAAAGTATACCACCGAGGGATGAAACTGCGAAAATCATCGTGATCTTCACGGACACGCTCGATCTTGGTCATCATCTCATGTGTCTCTTCCGGCCTCACCTGCTGAATCCACACCACAGAAGACAACAGCGCCATAGCCGTATACAGTGAATACAATCTCCAGAATAACTCATCCGGTTCATTGCCATCGAAATAGCCCTGAATCTGACCTATGGAATATGGAATACTGATCTCCGAAGCAAACAAACCCAGCTTCAAAAATTCATGAATGGGATCCCCTTGATCATAACGATTAAAATCAATCACTCCTGCGAGCTTATCCTGCTTAACGACGAGATTGCTCGGGTGGAAGTCATCATGTTGAAATCCATCTGGACGATTTTTCATCCAACCGAGATGGTCTGCAATAAACGTTAGAATGGCCTGATCCTCTTTCATCACGATCGGGCACTGTTTATAGCGCTCTACGTAACGTTGATGCTTCGTGCTCTTGCGTATGTACCATGATTCGGTCTGTTCCTCCATCGGCAACTTGTGAATCAGTTGTAGCTGCGCTCCTGCTTCAAAGCCAACCGCCCACTGCTGCTGTTCATTCAGTTGAGGCAGTCTCTCGGAAGCATCTTCGCCTTCAATGTAGCTAAGAATCATATAACCGTTCTTCTCATCCAATCTACCTGTGCCTAACGTTGCTGGACACAGTACACCTAATTGTCCCATGCTCTTCAAACATTGATATTCCCTTTGCTTCATCGATTCCTCAGCAACATCATATACCCTCACCAACACATGGCCTTGGCCAGGGACAAACATTTTGAATTTAGCATCCGCTGAATACCCCTTCATAACGGGTTCAATCCGTGTAGCCTGATCAAGTTCAGGAATCTGTTTTAACCTGTCAATCAACGTATTGTCCATCGATGCATTCCATGTATTATGTCGTTCCATACCAGAATCCTCCGTTATTTCACGTATAACGTGTAGTATCGTCGGTCTATTCCCACTTTAACCCATGATGTTTCCTATAACATGCTTATATGTATTCTATCTGTTTCTATTTAAAAAGTACTGATTCGGGTTCTTTACCCGTCAGGGTCAGCATCGTATACAATTGTCCCCTGTGATGATATACATGCCCCATTATCTCAAGCAACCACTCCAGCCGACTATAGGAAGCTCCCCAGTACGAATCCGTCACATGTAATAACTCTTCCGTGTTAAACTGCCTGTACCGTTGGTATAGATACATCTGGTTATCAATCAAAGCCTGCTTGATCTCACGGAGCGAATGCACCTGGTTCTCTGCATAGAATTGAGCCATCTCTTCCTCCGATGCGCCTTCGGAAATATAAACATCCGCTCGGCAGATCACAGACAGATGAGCTAGTAGTTCTCCAACAGGACGTTTACCTTCAATTGGAGTCAAAGCCAAATCTTCTTCCGACAACTGATCACATATATCAATCAACGATGTTACGGCCACGTCAATATGTTTGAACGCAGATTGAATCAACAGATACACTTCCTTTTTATCCCATTATACAGAACATATGATCGCTTATCAACCAAGATATCCCTCCCTAATATATACCCCAAATCTATATAAATTGAACAAAACATTTACACAAAACGTAGAAGACAGAAAGGACCTGAAGAAGCAACGCGTTCGCCTACAAGCTTTCTGCAAGAAAGCTACATCGGAAGCATACGCTATCCCCGGATTTCCCCTTATAAAAGGAATCAAAAAAATCTGGGGATAACAGCGATCGGAAGGTTGTTCTGTCATCGGAGTGTGCAGTGTAAATATTCTTTAGTTCAATTGATATAACAATCTACGAACAAAAAAGTCCTTCCTCCTTCTTATAGACGGGATTCAGGACATTTTGTTGCCTATATGAGTTCAAATCTTTGCTCAACTTGAGTATAACGAACAATACGTTTGCTCGAATCGTCCAGCCTCCAAGTCAGACTTGCGAATGAAAAATTGCAGCTCCCCGCAATCCCACCATTGGAAACCAATAGCATCATGTGTATCTATCTTCAACAGCAGCAGCGTATCGGATAGTTCCTGCCATGTCCGATCCTCATCACCGCCGTAATGCTTGGTCAGCTTCTTCTCACACTCCTGCTCATTATAATCGTACTCTTCTCCCAATGCGATCTGTAACAAGGCCCGATGCTCGGCATCCGGATGCTGCCCGTCAGGATATCCAAACATTCCACCCCAATTCAGCGTACTCGGATGATTCCAGCTCGACTCGAACTCAAGGTATCGGTCATACAGACTCACTTCCGCTTCGGCCTCATCGCTCTCAAGCTGAGGCAGCGAGAGCTCATTCAGCGCGTTGGCGTCAATATATGCATATGTAGGAAACTCCAGATTAGGCAGTACGGTCACCGAATGTGCAACAAACGGGGCTCCATCCAGCGCGGTATCACCTTCAGGCTCTCGCCTTATTAGGTTATGAGAACTCGGTTCAAAAATCACACGATGTTCAATGGGACAAGCAGATTCATCCGTGCCAATGAAAAAGTATAACATTCCACGTTCAGGCAAAGTCCCGCGCCCATCATTCGGCGTATACGGCGACAAATCCACCAGGTTCAGTTGGGCCAGGAAAGTCATTGGAACCCCTTCTTGTGTTACGGGCCATTCCATGCGACTCGGCAAATCCGGATGCCCACCCACACGTGAGTTTCCTGTCCTGCGATATTCGTCCAGTGTGGATACATCGAGGCGAATTCCCCAGCGGCTTGAGGACAACAGCAGATCGGCAGCAACTCCCAAACCATATTCCTCAAGTGTTTTACGGGCTTTTCTGGTCAGACGTTCACATTGTTCTGGCTTAATCATATAGATCCTCCCCTTTTGACAATACACCTATGCTGAGACATATTCAGGTTCACACCTGTATATTCTTCCGCCCGGACGTCTTTCCCTGCTTCTATATAAATTGAACTTAAGATTATTTTACACTTACCACTCCGATGACAGAACAACCTTCCGATCGCTGTTACCCCCAGAATTTTTTAGATTCACCTTTGCAAAGGTAAAAATCCGGGGATAAAGGCGAACTCTTCGTTTCTTCAGGTTCTTTCTGTCCTCTACGTTCTCGTGTAAATGTGTAGTTCAATTTATATAGAAAAAAGAGACTGACACTCCTTGTCAGTCTACTTCTTTATCCTATATTGCATTTAACGATTTGGATCAGAAGACTTTTCCTGGTAAGCACGCATATGCTCCTCACCATCCAGGAATTCATGGGCCTGATGGGCTGCCATCACACCATGATAGCTGATATCCAGACCCAGATCTTCCTCTTCTTCTGTCGAACGTACAGGCACAATTTTGCCAATCAACTTTAACCCGATCCAGGTCATGGCGAATCCCCAGATGACCAAGGCTGTAAGGCCAAGTGCCTGAACACCCAGCAACCTCCAGCCGCCGCCCATGAATAATCCACCATCCGTGGCAAACAGACCTACGGCAATCGTGCCCCACATTCCTGATGCGGCATGCACCGGGAAAGCACCAACTGGATCATCAATCTGCCGACGGTCCAGCCAGTTGGTGGCAGCCATCATCAATAAGCCGGATACGGCCCCAATGAATATCGCTGCTGCATCACCAACAAAAGCACACCCTGCCGTAATGCCGACCAGTCCCGCAAGCGAACCGTTAATGACCGATGGTGCATCTGAACGATTGAAGCGGAATAACGTATACAGCAACGTGACTGCACCACCCGAAGCCGCAGATAACATCGTAACAATCGCAATGTGACCAATTCTTACATCCGTCGCGCTGAGTGTACTACCTGCATTGAAACCAAACCAGCCGAACCATAACAGAAATGCACCTACAGATGCCAGTGGCAGATTGCTCGGGAGTGCGATGGCACTTACGCCAAGTGGCGTGTACTTCCCTTTACGCGGACCAATGATAATCGCAGCAGCCAGTGCCGAGAATCCGCCAAGCGCATGGATGACGGCCGAACCGGCAAAGTCCTGCATCCCCAGCTGACTAAGCCAGCCGCCGCCCCATGCCCAGTGTCCACCAATTGGATAGATGATCGCCGTCATCAATATGATATATAACAGGTAGGCACGGAAGTTGATGCGCTCGGCTACCGCTCCTGAAACGATGGAAATAACGGCAATGGTAAAAGCAGCCTGGAACAACCAGAATGTCTCCAGAGATACCGGTACGTCCAGGTGAGACAAATCCCCATTCAGGAAAAATCCCGTTACTCCCGCAAAACCGCCAACGTCCGAACCATACATCAGTCCAAAACCGATAGCATAGAACAGCAACGTTCCAATCGTAATGTCAGCAAAAACCTTCATAATAATGTTCACACTATTTTTATAACGCACAAAGCCAGCCTCGAGCAGGGCGAATCCACCCTCCATCAATAAAATCATCGCTGCACTCAGTACGACCCAGACCGTATCAATCCCGGTGCTTAACGTCTCCAAAGTCATGCTTGTACATCCTCCGTTTCACTAAGCTGTCTGAGCTCACGGATTGTTTCGGGCGCAAGCTCAATCTTGTCCCGCTCAATGCTGTCCGGATGCTTAATTCGCTCTGCGATCTGATCCAATTCACGTATGCGTCTGCGAATCTGTTCCATCTTGCGAAAACGTTCCTTCACCTGCACCATATACTCTACCGCCTGATGATGGGATGCGGGGCGTCCCGCAAACCATTTGCGTACGGGCGACAACGATTGATAAGCGATCTCTTCCGCTCGACGCTTTTGTTCGAACTGTTCGATCTTCTGTTTGAGCGTTTCGATCTCATTTTCTTTTTTGACCTTCAGCCGTTCGATAAGGTACAATAAATCGGACGATGATATTTGCAATGCTGTATGGTGATACACCTCGTCGATTACTAACATATCATGTCAGGACTCCTTACATATCAAGTTACTTGTACCGATTATAGTTTGCCGGGGTCTACCCGTCAATCTTTTTTTGGACTTGTGATGGATTTAAATGAACCGTTCATGGAGAACGGCTTTTTTTATTTGGCACAGATTACATCTAACAAGGCTAATCTTGCCCAGGTTCGCATTCACTCTTTCCATTCTCAATGCTTATAGAATAAGCATCCACTTTTGGGGTAATGAACATACACAGACTACCCGCATCATAGAACCTATATATAAGGAGAGGATTGCACAATGTTTACCCGTAATGACAATATACGCAACCAAATCTGGGAAGCAATCTCGGGACTCGAAGAAGAACAATTGAACCAAAAACCTTCACCCCAACAATGGAGTATTATGCAAGTACTACGACATCTGAATCTGATGGAAAATGTAATTGGAAAACAAGCCCGCCTTGCCCTAGAGAAGGAACAGACGGTGTCTGTGGACAAAAAACCATATGAATTATCGTTGGACCGCAGCCGCTCCGTCGAGGCACCACCCCATCTTCAGCCTCCAGCAGCGCCTGAAGCACTTGCAGACGTACGCAGTGATCTGGACGAATCTCACCAAGCGTTAAACAACTTTGCATTGGATCATGATCCTGACCTGCTGCGCAGCAAGTCCTTTCCTCATCCCGTATTTGGTGAGATGGATCTTACTCAATGGATTGACTTTACAAGTTATCATGAGGAACGTCATCTGGGACAGATCCAAGAGATTAAACAGCAGCTTGGCGTATAAACACAACCTCCTTTTCACATAGCGAAGAATATAGTCTAACGACAAAAAAACCTCCAATCCTATTAATTTAGGTTGGAGGTTTTCAGTGTTCTTATGTTACGAATAAGAACGACACTTATATTTTTTTGCCCAAAATCGCCAGATCTCTATTCACACCATCCAACACGGCCACTTCGGGATAATATCCCCACTGTTCAAAACCATGCTTGCGCAATAACCCCAGACTCGGTTCGTTATGCCCGAAGACAAATCCGAGAATGGTTGTAATTCCAAGTGCAGGACATGCTGCAAATACCGTTTCGAGCAAACGTCCGCCAGCCCCAATTCCGCGGCATTGCTGATCCACGTATACACTGACTTCCACCGTTCCATTATACGCAGGGCGTCCATAGAACGAGCTGAGACTTGCCCAAGCTACCACATGCCCTGCCTGCTTCATCACCCAAAGCGGACGATGATCCGGTGAATGGTCCTCAAACCACGGAATACGCTGCTCCACCGTCACCGGCTCCAAATCCGCTGTTGCCATACGGCCCTCAATAGTGGAATTATATATTTCCACAATCCTCGGCAAGTCCTCCAGGCGCGCATATTCAATCTGCACATCTTCCAGTTTCATCGCTATTCCTCCATCATCTCAGATCGTTCTATTATCATAGAGGATATTATAACGGAGAAGAGAAGTTTTCGTCACCTCTAACATTCTGACAGAGAATTACTCTGGAAGTCCCTGTATTGTGTTCCCACGAGTGAACTGCTGACTCTGGTCTGCCCAACGAATGTTAATTGAGCGAGATGTGAACAGATCCGGACCGTCCGATACCTGGAAATGCAGATGAGCTTCACTGGAGTTACCCGAATTACCGAGCTCACCGATAGGGTCTCCTTGCTTGAGCTTATCTCCTTTTTTGACCGAAACACTGCCTTCCTTGATATGTCCTGTGATGCTGTATTCACCATTTCCATGATCGATCACCACATAGTTACCCGCCGGCTCTTCCGGATTCATGACACCCGGTACATTGTCCGGAATATCGTTTTTGATTTCGACGACTGTTCCGTCCGCAGCAGCATAGAGTGGTTCACCAAAAGCATAGTAGTTTTCGTTTGCCGTTGCCTCACCTTGATAACTTGAATTATTCTGTGTACGAACAATATCCAGGGCGTAGCGCTGGGTTTCATGCGCATAATGATAGTTGGACAACACATCATTGCCTCCCCAGAATACAAACCATTCCCCCTTCATCGGCAATTGAAATTCCGTTTTGGTGAATTTGGCATCCGTGTCCTCATGAGCTTGCAGTGGTTGGATCGAGAGACCTTCAATTTGATTTTCTTCGGAAAAATAGGCTCGAATCCCTTTGGTCCCAGTCTGATCCTTCCAGGCCACCTCAGATATTTGATTCATTTTGGCGTCTACCACTTGCTCCCATGATTCAACACCCTCCAGAAAAGGATCAGCGGTCGTTTTGAACTGCTCAAGCGTTAACGTCCCCTTTAATTCCGGAGAGAACTGATTATAGATTGCATCCTTTGAACCGTTCATCAAGGTATCTATGAAATTGTCTGGTGTAACCATCGTGCTCACCTCTGAACTTGAGTTCTGCTCCTGATTCGAGTTCTCGCTCGCTTCATTATTGGACGCCTCTTCGGCTGACTGCTGCTCCGCCTGGTCAGAAGTAATGGAGTTGCTGTTACCGCAAGCAGACAGTATCACGCAAGCTCCAAGGGTAATCGCAAGCACCTTCCAACCCCTTTTATTCTGTGATTTCAAATGTGTATTTTGCTCGGATTTCAGATGACCTTCTCTGTTCATTCTCAACATCCCTTCTACTAATCGTTATACTTTCCAGTTAAGTGTACAGAATGAGTCTTATCCTTCGTCTAACCCCAACTTACCAGTAGCTAAACTCGTCTTACCCTATAACGCTGCATAATTAAGATTCCGTTAAGATAGCTCGTACGCTATACAGCCCTCTTGAATGGTATGATTAGCAATAAACACAACGGAAGGATCAGGAGGTCATTTTTAAACTATGGATAACGTCTCATTACTGCTTGTGGATGATGAACAGGCGATTCTGCATATGCTCAAAACCGTTCTGCTCAAAGAGCAGTTTCTCGATATTGATACCGTTACAACAGGCGAAGCTGCCATTGAGGCATGCAACAACAAGACATACCACTGCATCGTGCTCGACATCATGCTTCCTGGCAAAAGCGGACTGGAAATCTGTCCTTTTCTAAGGCAAGTCACCGATGCGCCCATCCTGTTTCTGACGGCCAAAACAACCGATTATGACAAATTAACCGGATTCGCTGTTGGTGGCGACGATTATGTCGCCAAACCCTTTAATCCGCTGGAAGTCGTTGCTCGGATTAAATCATTACTGAAGCGTTATTTACCTTCCAAAACCGCAGCGATCTCGGATCACATCCCATCTAACGTAAATCCGTCATCTCCCAGCACATCGGAAGGCGTGTACGACTTTGGACGGTTTCAAGTGCTGGAATGGGCTGGTGAGCTTCGTGTTGAAGGTGAGTCCGTATCCTGTCCGGCACTTGTGTTTCAACTACTACTCTTTTTCTGCAAACATCCCAATCGCATCTTCACCAAGTCAGATCTATATGAACGGGTCTGGGGCTCTGAAGCCATTAGTGATGACAATACCGTGATGGTTCATATTCACCGCATTCGGGAGCGCATTGAAGCCGATCCTTCCAATCCAGTGTTTCTCATTAACGTCCGAGGTTTGGGATACAAACTGATTCAGCCGGAACATGTGTCACGCCCATGAGTATTCGTCGCAGGTTAATGACCCGGTTTATCGGGATGCTTGCCGGTGCAGTCGTTCTTATCATCCTGCTTGGGTCTGTAGCCACCTACTGGGTCGTGCAAAAGGTAAATGAAGTGAATCTGGTGGATGATTTTGCTGTTAATGGTCTGGACCAATTGATTAATACAGCAGAGATTCTGCCAGATAATACGATCCGATATGACCCCGAATTGCTGAAACAAGTGGATAAAAATCAAGGCTGGCTCCAGGTTCTGGATGAACAAGGTTACGCTATTGATGAATATCACACACCTGCCGATGTTCCTACTCACTATAAACCGGGGGAATTGATTGCATACTGGGAAATCCAGAAGCCGTTCCCTTATCAGATTGTCATGCTGATTCGGGAGAAAAACGGGAAGGAATTCACCTTGTTATATGGCGAGAGTAACCCGGCCAAGTCCTTAATGAATAACATTCGTTCAGACCTTGCTTTCACCAACGGGAAGCTTGATCTTCAGCCCGACCAACAGGAGGCCCTCCGTGCCGCCAATGCTTATCTTCAAGTATTGGACGCGTCAGGAAGCGAACTCTCCTCCTATAACAAACCGCCCATGGGCGTACCAAGCGAATACACCATTCAGGAACTGGTTCTGCAAATTCGCTATCCGAGTCGATCAGGCATGTCTGTTGCCACGTGGTACGATGAGAAGAATGAAACCACCTGGCTGATTAGCATCCCTGGCGATCCATTGGCGACCGGAAATCAAAACCCCTACAGTTTTATTCTGGAACCGGCATTGGTTGTATTGATCGTGTCCATCATCATTCTGCTCATTTTGCTTGCCTTCTGGTATGCCAACCGCTTCGGCTCACCTATGCTGCATATGCTCCAATGGTTACAGCGTCTGGAACGAGGACATTACGAGGAACCTACCGGAGCCTTTGGAGTGCCTCGCAGTCAGCGTCGTAACGGAAAGTGGAAGCGAAAATACAACGTGTATGCTGAAGTGCTTCGCTCCATGCAGGCCCTGTCTCACACTTTGAAGCAAGATGAAGAACTTCGGAAACAGACCGATTCTCTGCGGGAGGAGTGGATTGCTGGCATAACACATGACCTGAAGACACCCCTCTCCTCCATTCAGGGATATGCTCATATGCTTGAGGCGGATAAGTATAGCTGGACCGCGGAGGAAGTCAGAGAATTCGCAGGCATAATGCTCGATAAGTCCATGTATATGGACAGGCTTGTCAACGACCTTGCCATGACCTATCGATTACGCAGTGGAGGATATCAACCTGTGGTGGAAAAGACTGACGTAAATACGTTACTCCGTGATCTGATCCAGCGCGCTGAACGGAATCCGGCATATGGAGAAGGTCGCATCATATTCCAACCGTCCGAAGTGCCTGTGTATGGACTTGTCCATATTCCGTCGTTTGAACGAATTGTGGATAATCTGACCGCCAATGCCCTTCTTCATAATCCGCCCGAGTCCATCCTGGTTGTCAGTGTGCATTCTGGTACGCAGGCAGATGAATTCAGCATTCAGTTTGCCGATAATGGACGAGGCATGGACCCCGAGACGGTATGGAAGTTATTTGAACGATACTATCGCGGCACAGATACAGGTACATCGGACGTTGGATCAGGGCTGGGCATGGCGGTAATCAAAGGGTTGATCGAAGCCATGAATGGTCGTATTGAGGTACAGTCCACCCCTGGTGAAGGAACGATCATTCGCTTAATATGGGATGAGCCGTCCGAAACCAAATAAAATGTTCCGCTTGACCTTTCCATTTTCAGTCTATATAATCGACACTCAATAACACCTGTTCCAATATATTGATATTGAATGCAACACATTTCAGAATAATTCAAATGAGTTTGATCTAACATATTTGGCGATGACCAGAGACAAGATTTCGTTTGCGTGCTGCCCAGAGAGAGAGGGGATTGGTGAAACCTTCTTCAGCGAACGGACCGGAATTACCCCTCTGCAGCCGTGACCTCGAACCTCAGCATTTTGGACCCCTTTGGATGTTCGACATGCTGTCAGTAGAGTTCACCGCCTGATCCCCGATAACGGATTCCAATGAGGGTTATGATGTTTTCTGTTCCGGCGGCTGGCCGAGATCAGGGTGCACCATAACCAAAATTAGGGTGGAACCACGAGCCAAGCGCACTCGTCCCTTTTCCGGGACGGGTGTTTTTTGCGCTTTCATTTCAAGAAATGGAGAGTGGTTCACATGAGCAAACAAGAAAACAGTAACTCAGCAAGCAACAAATCAGGTAACGAAATAAACAACCAAGCAAATGATCTTCAACCATCCAGTCATTCCATTGAGGTCCGTCTGCAAGGTGGCGCGATACGTTCTTACGAAGCAGGCATCACTGTAGGGGCGGTCGCCTCATCCATCAGCACAAGTCTTGGGAAACAGGCTATCGGCGGTATTGTAGATGGTCAGAATGTCGATCTCGATTGGGTGCTCAAGCAAGATTGCGAACTCGTTATTGTTACTTTGGACAGCGCGGAAGGTCTGTATCGTTATCGTCACAGCGCAGCACATGTGCTGGCACAGGCGCTCAAACGCATCTACGGTGCAGAACAAGTGAAACTGGGTATCGGCCCAGTCATTGAAGATGGATTCTATTACGATGTTGATCTGGAGCATGCCTTGTCCATCAGTGATCTGGCTGCCATTGAGCGGGAAATGAGCAAAATCATTCAGGAGAATCATAAGATCAGTCGCCGGGTCGTTAACCGGGAGGAAGCCCTCCGTATCTTCGGAGAGATCCAGGACCCCTACAAGCTTGAACTCATTCAGGATTTGCCGAAGAACGCCGAACTTTCAATCTATGATCAAGGAGAGTTGTTCGATCTGTGTCGCGGTCCCCATCTTCCATCCACTGGTCGGATCAAAGCGTTCAAGCTGCTGAATGTCGCCGGTGCGTACTGGCGGGGTAACTCGGATAATAAGATGCTGCAACGCATCTACGGCACTGCTTTTCCGAACAAAGCCCAGCTGGATGAACATCTGCACATGCTCGAAGAAGCGAAAAAACGGGATCACCGTAAACTTGGCAAAGAGCTTGAACTGTTCATGTTCTCCGAAGAAGCGCCCGGCATGCCCTTCTATCTGCCTAAAGGCATGACTGTTCGCACTGAACTGGAGCAGTTCTCCCGTGAGCTGCAATTACAGGAAGGGTATCAGGAAGTTCGGACTCCTCTCATGATGAACAACCGACTGTGGGAGCAATCCGGCCATTGGGAGCATTACAAGGACAACATGTATTTCTCGGAAGTGGACGATGCCACTTTTGCACTGAAACCGATGAACTGCCCTGGGCACATGCTGATCTTCAAAAACACACTTCATTCCTATCGCGAATTACCGATTCGCATGATGGAATTTGGTCAGGTTCACCGTCATGAATTCTCAGGTGCCCTGAACGGCATGATGCGTGTGCGGACATTCTGCCAGGATGATGCTCATCTCTACGTCATGCCAGAGCAGATCGAGGACGAGATCAATCAGGCGATCTCACTGATCGGACGTATGTACGATATCTTTGGATTCGAATATAAGATTGAGTTGTCCACTCGTCCAGAAGACTCCATGGGATCGGAAGAACTGTGGGATCAGGCGGAACGTGCATTGCAAAATGTACTGGATCGCCGCGGCGTGGAGTATCGTGTTAACGAAGGAGACGGTGCCTTTTATGGACCAAAAATTGACTTTCATATCCTCGATGCACTGAAGCGTAGCTGGCAGTGCGGAACAATCCAGCTTGATTTTCAAATGCCGGAGAAGTTCGACCTCACTTACATTGGCGAGGATAGCCTGAAACACCGTCCTGTCGTGATCCATCGTGCCATCTACGGTTCCATTGATCGTTTCATCGGCATTCTTACTGAGCACTATGCAGGAGCGTTCCCACTCTGGCTCGCGCCTGTGCAAGTGAAGCTGCTGCCTGTATCGGATCATTACGCAGACTATGCGCTCCAAGTACAGAGCCAACTCCGGGCTGCGGGCATTCGGGTAGAAACAGATCTGCGTAGCGAGAAGCTCGGGTACAAAATCCGTGAAGCCCAGATGGAAAAAGTGCCTTATTCGCTCGTGCTTGGTGAAAATGAGAAAAATGCCTCATCTGCCTCTGTCCGTGCATACGGTCAGGGAGATCAAGGCATCCAACGTATTGAAGCTGTTATTGAAATGATCCAACAAGCTGTGAAGGCAAAAGTATAAAAGATGTAACGACTCTATTCATGGGTCACTCATCAGCTTGTGCTGAATTACAACTTCTCGTCATCTCTTAGCCCCACCTGTTCTTCGCTCCATGTCCAGAAACGCTCAGCTGAAGCTTCATCTACGGCATGTTTCTTCAGCTGCTGCTCTTTCTGTTGATAGAAGTAACGCCCGGTGATGCCGACGACTTCAGGGCTTGTGGCCAGATAAACAGCCGTTCGCACCCCTTCTTCAGGGGACAGAAAGAATGGAAGCTTGCCCACAAACGCCATAATGCGTGTGCCAAATCCAGTATTGCGATCTACGCCAATGCTCGTTCCCACCGCACCAGGGTGTAGACAGTTCACCGTGACAGATGTGCCTGACAGTTTGCGGGCCAGCGCACGAGTGAACAACACGTTAGCCAATTTGGATTGGGCGTAGCTTTTGATCGGATTATAACTTTTGTGCAAATGTGGATCTTCGAAGTGGATTTTGCCGGCCTTGTAAGCACCTGACGAAACGTTCACAACCCGTCCCTGCGTTGCAGCTTTCAGAGGTTCTATCAAAAGTAAGGTCAGCAGGAAATGCCCCAGATGGTTAATGCCGATACTCTGTTCGAACCCGTCTGAGGTTTCCTTCCGCTTAACCATCACTACCCCCGCATTATTAACCAGAACGTCAAGGCGATCATGATGCTCGCGGAATGTGCGGGCAAACTGGCGTATACTTTCGAGTGAACCCAGGTCACACAGCATCAATTCAATCGCAGAAGAACCGGACTGACGCATAGCTTCCTGAAGAGCCTCCTGTCCGCGCTTCTCACTGCGGCATGCCATGATTACGTGATATCCTTGTCTTGCAAGTTCAATGGTGGTTGCCAACCCCATACCTGAGTTAGCTCCTGTTACAATTGCTGTCTGATTGGACATGAGGTACTTCCCTTCTGAACCTGAGGTTCCGAAATTAGAGGCGCAACGACGGACAATATGAGATAATGATAGGATCACATCTCGGTTTCCATGGGAGGACAAGTATGCTGACCAAAGAAGATTTTAAAAAAGTTAAAAAACAAGCCAAACTTGAAATCGCACTACTCGAACAGGAATATCAGGAAATCTTGCAGAACGTTGATTCTACGCTGTATGAAAAATACGGTATCTTGGACCAGGAAGAAACACGTGAGCTCACCCGAAAACGCAAAAACCGAAGATATGCTTCACTGGTCATCGAACTATGCGCCATTATTGAACAAATGTTACATCAACTGTACAGAGACGTATATCAGAAAAAGTTTAATTCGACCCAGCTGATGAAAACTCCTGCCTATCGTGCGCGCTCCAACATGGAGATTATTCAAGCCGAACTGAGTAAAGAATTCATTGCTCTTGAATCCGAAAAAGAACACTTCGCAGAAGCCCTTAGCCAGGTGTTTCAGACGAGGAACAAACTTGTTCATGATAACTTCTCATTTGTCTCCATCGTTAAGGATGGCAGTAATGAAGAAGAAACGTTTGAAACATTACTCCATACGGTAAAAAAATATAGAAAACACTTAAAATATAATCGCCCTGAATAACAACAATCATCGCTAAAAAAGAAAAGGAGGTGTACCGGACTACGGTCCGGACAACCATGAGCCATCCAACAACTTCGATTACTGTGCTAAATCTTCAGATTCCCACACCTTCTGGGAACAGCCCCATATTCCCCGTCATGCTTCGTGACGAAGATGGGGTAACCCTGGTGGATACAGGCATGATTGGACAATTTGCTGAACTTCAATCCGCTTTGGAACAAGAAGGCGTTCAACTCTCGGACGTCAAACGTGTGATTATTACCCATCAGGACATCGATCATATCGGTAATCTGGGCGCTCTTCTGGATGCTATTCCCGATCTGGAAATCTGGGCACATGCCGACGAGATTCCATATCTAACAGGTGAGAAATCTTTGATAAAGTTCACGCCTGAACGTCGTGCGTTGCTGCCCGCGCCCGTATTGGCACTGGCAGATCAACTGCTCTTGCAGCTGCCTGAAGTGAACATCAGCAGAACACTGGCGGACGGAGACTTGTTACCCCTTCAAGGTGGTACACAGGTTATTCATACACCGGGACATACCCCAGGTCATATCTGCCTGTATTTCGGTGAGCAGCAGTTCCTGCTCGCTGCCGATGAACTTCGTGTGGTCGATGATGAACTGGTTGGCCCAGCGCCACCCGCGACACCGGACATGCCTGAAGCGCTACGAAGCCTGAAGAAACTGACCGACCTTAAGCTCGATAAAGTCCTCTGTTATCACGGTGGAGAGTACACGAATGATCCCGCTCAGCGCATTGCCACACTTGCGGAGAGCGCAGAGTAGTAAAGAACGCGGAGCTGTGAGTATTTTTGGAATGACACAAGCATCCTATTAACGCTGTTTCTCTTCGTGCGGCATTGTGCGGAGTAGCTCATTCAAGATTAGGGCGACACATACATTACAATCAAGGAGCTGTCCCATAAGTCATGAATTTGACGGGAACAGCTCCTTTAATTAACTAACCATGTGCATATACTACTGCACTGGAGTTGTTTTGTAACGAATCTCTGACACCCTATACGCAGAATTTTGAGTATCAGTATTTTCTAACGAACTCCAGATACCTTAGTTACTCATTTCATTGGTTTTCCGCAGGTTTCGAGTGAATTTTGGCGATATAACGTGACTGAGGTTCGTTATATACTATGAACGCCACCAAACCTCTATTTAAGGTGCGTCAGGTTCGTTAGAAAAATTTTATTTAGAGCGATTCAGATTCAGGGCACTTCAGGGCTTTGGCTCAAGTTGAGCGGCAACCGTTCGTTTTGAACATACTCCATCCTCAACCTTACGGGGATACCAATCCGGTTCGACGCTGTCCTGCAACACTGATTTTATCTCCCTTGACCCCGACTTAGCTCTCCGGAGTAAGTACAATCAGCTTGTCATCCCCATCACGTGGCGATCCTCGTCCATCCCGATTGTTCGTAAGCACGTATAACTTTCCGTCCTCACCAGCACTCACATTGCGAATTCGACCCCATTCATCTTCGAAGATCGGTTCCACCTGCTCGACCTGTGTACCATCTTCCGAAAGAGTAACCTTCAGCAACTGCTCTCCACGCAGATTCGCAGCAATCAGTGATCCAGCCCAAGGTCCTTCTTCAACAAAAGCTACACCAGACGGTGCCCATGTATCATTCCCACTATGTGCAAGCGGAGCCTGATATGCGCCATTGTCATCGTCATCTCCCTCCACCTCAGGCCAGCCATAATTCTCACCAGCTACAATCCGGTTGATCTCATCATGATTACGCTGACCATGCTCAGTGGAGTAGAGATAACCGTTGTCCGGGTTCCAGGCCAGTCCCTGTGCGTTACGGTGTCCCATACTGTATACAGGTGAATTCGGCCATGGGTTGTCTGCCGGGATCGATCCGTCGAGACCTATCCGCAATATTTTACCCCCAAGGCTATCTTGGTTCTGTGACAGTTCCGGTTCATACCGCTCACCTGTTGTGATATAGAGCAACTTGTCCGGGCCAATCTTGATCCGCCCACCGTTATGATTTGTTCCGCCTGGAATGTTACCAAGTAGTTCTTTGTCTATGACCGCTTTGCCATCATTCACCTTGAGGCGTAACACCCGATTGGCAATGTTGTCGCCTTCGAGATAGGAGTGGTATGCATACAAGTAACCGTTCTCCTCAAAGTCCGGATCAGCTGCAAGACCCAACAGACCTCCTTCCCCTTCTTCATTAAACGGAGCTGAGAATTCAATCAGTGGTTCAGAGGCCAGTTTTCCATCCTCAATGACCCGAATCGCACCAGGGCGTTCCGTTACAAACATCCGACCATCTGGCACACTCACAATCTCCCATGGTGCATTCAATCCTTCAACCAGAACAGAAGCCTGATACGGAATAACCGTCTCTCCCTGCGCCCCACTCTCATTTCCACTTGCACCGGTATTGCCTCCATTGGCTGTCTGTCCCTGACCTGTTCCCTGTCCCTGAGACGTCTGCTCTGTCCCTCCCGTAAAGGTTTCGCCTGAAGAACATGACGCGGTTAACAGTGCCACACTTAATAATGAAGCATACAGCGGAACGTTTACTCGATTATTCATGACTACATCTCCCTTCGCATATCGTTCTTTTGTATAAAATAATTAAGCCAAGCTTCAACGTATTGTTAATATATTGTACTCTATAGTTGTGGCGCTATTATTCATGTGTAAAGCGGTTTCGCCCTGTATTACCCTTCATACCAGCCGCTTAAACCGAGAATTCAAGGGATTCCGAGGACATGAAATCACCGCAGTTTGGAATTCCATCATAATCTTTTATAATAGAAGGATAGTATGAATGGAAAGGTGGACAACTACACTTATGAATCAAAACCCTTTATCTCGTCTTGAAGCCGATCTGTCCGGGCAAGGATTGGACGCCATGCTGATCACAGATCCGAAACATATCTACTATTTAACTGGATTTGCGAGCAATCCGCATGAACGCTTCCTTGGTCTGGTTCTTGCACGCGGCGAAGAGCCCCTGTTGATTGTACCCGCACTGGACGCAGAAGCTGCCGCTGCCGCTTCCTCGGTATCCAACATTGCCACTCACACGGATACGGATAATCCGTACGCCTTGTTCGATCGTTATCAGGGGCTCTTGGGCCGAGTAGGTCTCGAGAAAGAATACGTGACAGTCGCACGTTATGAGCAACTGACCGCCGCGCTGGGTGCTGCCAGCTTTGAAGATGTTGGCCCCCTGCTTCGCACATTGCGTGTAAAAAAAACACCTGATGAGGTAGCCCGCATTCGCCACGCTATTCATCTAATTGAAGAAACTCTTCGTCAAGGCCTCTCTCATGTTCGCACAGGCGTAACCGAGATTGAACTTGTCGCCGAGATGGAGTATCAGATGAAAAAGCTGGGTGCCGACGGCCCTTCCTTTGATACCATGGTGCTCACGGGACCCAAAACAGGTCTGCCACACGGCACACCGGGTGAACGGAAACTGCAACATGGTGACCTGTTGATGTTTGACATGGGTGTGTATGCTGGAGGATATGCCTCGGATATCACACGTACATTCGCCTTTGGTGACATCTCACCTGAACTCAAAACCATCTATAACACTGTGCTCGCAGCGAACGAAGCTGCTATCCAAATCGTGAAACCAGGCATTACCTGCGCCGAAGTAGATCGTGCAGCACGCCAGGTAACGGAAGTAGCGGGATACGGCGAACGTTTTATGCATAGAGTAGGCCACGGATTGGGTATCGACGTACATGAGTATCCTTCCCTCCATGGAGAGAATATGGACATCCTGAATGAAGGTACCGTATTCACGATTGAACCGGGCATCTATACCGCAGCAGGCGGCGTTCGTATCGAGGATGATGTAATTGTGACCGAGACGGGTGTCGAAGTTCTGACAACATATCCAAAAGAGCTGCAAATCCTTACCGACTAATCCAATGGGATCTATGTCAAAAACAGCCCATATACATCAATGCTCAGCCGATATTATGCATCATAAACTAAACTGCACGAAACTGTGCTGAACTGTATCTTCAATAATATAAAGTACACACGCGAACGCAAAAATCCCGCAAATCCATGAATATCATGGGTTGCGGGATTGTAATTAATACAAAGCATATCCTAAATTACTCCGTCTGCATTCTACGTAATCTTATTCCTGCTCACTCATTTACCATCAGTCAAACTCATGCGTGATATCCTGCCAAGACTCTAGCTGTGGCAACTGTTGCTTCCCCCAGTAATCCAGAAACCATTGAATAATCCCAGTTGTATCTGTTGTGCTGCAGCTGTAATGCCGGAAACCGTCCTCGCCTTCCTGCAAACGAATCTCCGCCACCATTTGCCCTGGTTCCTCAAGCGCAGCAGCCTGCATATACATACTTCCCTCCACCAGCTCCGAAGGTTTAAGTACTACGTATTCCTGCAATTCCAGATTGGTGATCAACTCCACCAATAACGAGGCATTAATACTATCATTCTCGTAGGTTGTGCCATTGCTTTCCAGTGTATAACGCAGTGTAGAATACATGTGCGATTCCCCTTTGTATGAAGTCATTATTGGCTAATAATAAATGATACACGCTCATAAACGACAGGTCGTTTATATTATAACTTTTTCATAAAAATGTAAAAAGGATTTTTCTTGTTTCGGGACTTTTCTATGAAAAAACCCTTGCTGAGTCGGAATTACAATTGACTGCGCAGAGGGTGATTTTAAGTGATACTCTTTGAATATTGTCTAAGCTTCATCCTTAAACTTAAAGCTGCGTGCGGCATACAGAAACGGTGTTCCAACCGCAGTTAATACAAATTTGATAATATACGTCGTCAGGAAGATCTCCAGCCAAACATCCCAAGGATAGATGAACGCAAATGCGATCGTGCAGAACACCAGTGTATCCACGAATGAACTGATGATCGAACTACCGTTGGTGCGTATCCACAACTGATTGCGCCCTGGGGCCACCTTGCGCAGCCAGGAGTACAATCGTACATCCAGGAACTGACTGATAAAGTAAGCCGTCAGACTTCCGAGTGCCAGACGTGGCAGCAGACCAAACAACTTCGCCATGGATTCCTGTGCAAAGTCCGTCGGTGCCGGGTCAAAGAACAACACCATCTGCATCAGAACCGTCGTCATGATCAACGTGAAAAACCCGAACCATACGGCTTTGCGTGCCTCACCTGGTCCATACTTCTCATTAAGAAGGTCACTGGTCAGGTACATGCTGACATACATCGTGTTACCAAGCGTCAGCACGATTCCCATGATATCTATCGTTTTGGTCACCTGAATGTTGGCTATAACCGTAGCCACACCAATCCAGGCATAGAGACCTTTTTTACCGAACAAGCGGTAACACAGCAAGAAAAATCCATAAGTTACGAGAACAAAAACTGCTCCCCACCCTAAGTTAAACATAAATACATACACTGCCTTCCTAGTTTTGATTACGCGGGATGGTTACGAACCGCGGTTTGGCTCAGGGCCAAAACATGAATACTCTATCACATTTCTCGTCCCATGAACAGAACTAAATAACTCCAAGTGTGCCTGACTGACTACGATCCCTTCTATATTCCTCCTCTGTCTCTCTCGACCATACTAGTTTTTCCTACCCCGATTCCCCTTGCCCCGTGTATCGAAAAAGAAGACTGCTTCACCACCGTGCACAGTATAGTTTGATTTCCGCAAAAAAACCGCCCTCCGGATTCCTCCGAAGGACGGCTTTTCTCACTTGATTTGTAGACGGCTCTAGCTATCTTAATGTGAGCTTTTATCTAATCCATTCTGTATTAAGCCTGAGCCGCAGAATCCAGCTCACGGCTTTGATCGTTAAACGTGTCCCGATCGTTTTCCTTCAAAATTCTGCTCGTCACGAGTCCTGATGTCATCGACCCGTTCACGTTAAGCGCTGTACGACCCATGTCGATCAGCGGCTCCACGGAAATGAGCAGTCCAACCAGAGCCACAGGCAGATTCATGGTGGACAATACGATCAGGGAAGCGAAGGTTGCCCCGCCGCCAACGCCAGCCACACCAAACGAACTGATCATGACTACGAGGATCAAAGTCACAATGAAGTCCCAGCTCAGCGGGTCGATGCCGACCGTCGGAGCAATCATCACCGCCAGCATGGCCGGATAGATCCCGGCGCAGCCGTTTTGCCCAATCGTAGCCCCAAAGCTTGCAGACAGGTTCGCAATGCCGTCCGATACGCCGAGTTTCTTCGTCTGTGTCTCCACATTCAGCGGGATCGCCGCTGCACTTGAACGGGACGTAAAGGCAAATACCAGTGTTGGCAGCACCTTCTTCAAATACGTAACCGGGTTGAAGCCGGACAGAGAGATAATGATCAGATGAATAATAAACATGATCGCCAGCGCGATATAAGACGCAATCACGAATTTGATGAGCTTTAATATCTCTTCCGCATTGGTTGTCGCCGTTACCTTTGTAATCAGTGCTAAAATCCCGTAAGGCGTAAGCCTCAGCACCAGTGTAACAATTCGCATAACCACCGCATATACCGCATTAACCATACCGCGGAACGTCTCCGCCTGCTGTGGTTTTTTGCGATCCAGTCCAAGTACGGCTACACCGATAAACGCGGAGAAGATAACCACCGCCAGTGTGGATGTACGACGTTCTCCTGTCATATCTGCAAATGGATTCGAAGGAATGAATTCCAGCACTTGCTGCGGGATGGTCTGATCCTTCACATCAACAAGCCGTTCCTCCACCTTCTGAATCTGCGCATTCTCCCGGTCTCCTCCTTGAATCTCAATGGAAGTCAGGTTGAAGCCCAGACTCGTTACAATGCTGACACCTGCGGCAATCGCTGTGGTGATCAACAGAATGGCAATAATGGAAACACTCATCTTGCCGAGATTTTGTTTGCCCTTCAGATTCATAATGGCCGAAATGATCGACACCATGATCAATGGGATCACGACCATTTGTAACAAACGTACATATCCTGAACCGACCAGATTGAACCAATCGACTGATTTCGTAACAACATCAGAACCTGATGTGTACACCAATTGAAGAATAACCCCGTACACAACCCCCAGTCCCAGACCCGCAAATACGCGTTTTGTAAAGGAGATATGCTTTTTCTGCATCCAGTAGAGGATGCCAAGTAAGGCAAGCATAACCACTACATTCAATATGACTAGAAAAGTATCCATTTCTTTTAAATCCTCCTCAGGTATGTGTGTAACCGGAAAATATCCGATTTTCTCTTTTATCTTTTGTACTTCCGACAAAGACATTTTACAATATAACATATAACAAACTATTCTGGTAGGTATTAATTGATATTATGTAATATGCATGTAACAGATTCATCTATTTCTGAAAAAAATACACCAAATCGTGAAAATTGTTCTATTCAACCTCCGGTTAATTTTGTAATATAGGTATATCCGCTTATTCCCAAGTTTTCTCAACGTATAACTTAGGTCTTTCTTCATTGGTAGATAGGTCTTATGATTACGGAAAAGCGATAATGTTAATGAACATGACGTGAAAGGATGATCATATGTTTCGTAATCGCACCGTTGCCGGTAAAATCAGAGGCACTTTGTTCCTCGTTCTGCTGGTTGCTTCCCTGTTGTTCAGTATTAGTTTTTACGCCGTTTCGATGAATATTATTCAAAGCTACGTGCTGCCGCAGTTTGACAAAGTCCTAAACACGTCCATTCAGGATATATACAAGAATACTTCAGCATCCAAAATCCTACAGGTACAGAGTGGCGGAGCCGGTTCTGAAGGTGCTGCCATGACCGTGGAATCGTATCTGGCAGATAAAGCAAAAGAACATAATTTGGATGCGGCTTACGTTGTTGCTATTCAAGATGGCTCAGCCAAAGTGGTTGTTGCCAACTCTTCCTCAGGCATGAAAGCGCAGGATGAGATCAATGTAGAACCCGCAATGAATGCAGCTATTGAGAACAAAGAAATGGTAATCAGTGAGGTCTACTCCGATTCCTTTGGTGTACATAAAGCAGCCTTTATCCCCATTGCAGGAAGTAACATGATTATGGCTGTGAGCATGGATGCCCAGTTCATTCAAGACAAGATTACCCAGATTTTCTGGTTATGTCTTGGGATTACAGCATTAGTGTTTGTGCTCGGGTGGCTTATCTCCACTAGTATGATCAAAAGAGTGACCAAACCGATCATCAAGCTTGTCCAACATAGTAAACAAATTTCCCAAGGCGATCTGACCGCTGAGCTAGAGATCAAAGGCAAAGATGAAATTGCCCAGCTTGCCGCAAGCTTCCAGACGATGACGCATAACCTGAAAGAAATGATTAGCCGTGCCTTGTCTACATCCAATGAAGTTGTGTCAGGTTCCAATGACCTGCTTCAGCGAGTTGAATCGATGTCTGGTATGGTTCGAAACTCCAGCCGCTCCGCAGAAGATGCAGAAAAAGGTAGTATCAGCATTGCGTCAAGCGCATCCGAGAACGCGAGAGCTATGGAAGAAATTACGCAAGGTATCATGCATATTGCTTCTTCTTCCGCTGAAGTATCTGACCAGATTGGTGAAGCAGCCAACGAGGCAGTTAACGGTAACCGACTGGCTCAGAATGCCATTGAGCAGATGGAGCGTGTAGGCCAGACAGCAAGCGAATCGTTGCGTTATGTCGAAACTATGAATGAACGTTCGGTAGCTATCGGCACCATTGTTGCTTCCATTTTTGAAATCACCAAACAGATTAACATGCTGTCACTCAACGCCTCCATTGAAGCAGCACGTGCCGGAGAACATGGCCGCGGATTCGCTGTTGTTGCTGGAGAAGTTCGCAAACTTGCCGAGCAATCCAAGACAGCCACCGAAGAAATTTCGGATTATCTGGGTACCATTCGTGAAGACGCTGAACGCTCGGTTGACGCCATGAACCGTGTAACCCAGGAGATTGGTTCAGGTACAACTGTTGTTCAACAAGCAGGCTCAGCCTTCCAGCAGCTGAATGAATTGATCCAGAACGTGAATCTGACCATTCAGACCGTCTCTGCTTCTACACAACAAGTATCCGCTGGTGCTGAAGAAGTGAGTGCGTCCGTTGAAGAAACGGCACAGATTACGACCAAATCCCGTGAAAGTATGCTACAGATTGCTTCAACAGCAGATCTTCAGCTCAGCGAGATGGATTCACATTCGAATACGGTTCGTCATCTGCATGAACAAGCTGTAGAGCTGCAATCCGCTATGAAGAATTTCAAAATAAACTAACAGGTTAACCATTAACCTATCATCACCTGATTTAAACCTCATTTAATCATAGGATATACAATACCCCCATGCCGCTAACATTCCGTTTCTAGAGAACGGGTTGTCGGGCATGGGGGTATTGTTGTTTCACTTGGGTGCCTGAACACCCATAATCTCGTACACGCGCTTCATATCCAATGCCAAACGCAACGATTCGGCTACACGATCGAACTCCATCTCCTTACGTTCATGCGCACTATATGTCTCCTGAAGCAGCGGCAGTCCTTTTCCTGCACGCAAGGCATTCAGCCACGAACGTCGGAATTGATCACTTTCAAACAAACCATGCAGGTAGGTTCCCCACACGCTGCCATCTACTGAGCCCCAGCCTTCTTGGAAAGGTTGGCCACCTGGATGGGATATTTCAAATAGTGCGGTTACACGTTCAGGCTCGTGGCACTCTGTAACACCCATATGGATCTCATATCCATGAATAGGTAATGGAGATGTTTCCACATCTGGTTCACCAAACAGACGAATCGGATTCTGAGGTTGCACCCGTCCGGAAGCCCTGACTGTCTGTTTTTCCTGAAGAAATGTTGTCGATAGCGGAAGCCAGCCAAGTCCCTTCGCTTCCTGGATCTGATTCGCCTCCACTGCAAACGGGTCCTTCAGATGTCTTCCAAGCATCTGGTATCCACCACATATCCCTACGAGCTGAACGTTATCACGTTCGGTCTGACTGGCAATCGCTTGCTCCAGTCCAGACTCACGCAGGAACGCCAGATCCCCTATGGTATCCTTCGTACCCGGTAGAAGAATGGCATCCGGACTGCCCAATTCCTCTGGCGAGGTCACGTAACGCACATTCACATCCGGTTCACGGGAAAGTGCGTCAAAGTCTGTAAAGTTGGAGATTCGCGGATATCGGATCACCGCCAGATCCAGCTCGGTTTTGCCGGATTTCCCATGACGCATGGAGTCCAGCACCACTGAATCCTCTGCTTCAATCTGAATATCTCTTATGTAAGGCAACACACCTAATACTGGAATGCCTGTCCGTTCTTCGAGCCAGTCGAGTCCCGGCTGCAACAGGGACAGATCGCCGCGAAACTTGTTGATAATGAACCCTTTGACTCGCGCCACCTCATGGGGTTCCAGCAGCTCCAGCGTACCTACAATGGAAGCAAACACTCCGCCCCGATCAATATCGGAGATCAGAATCACCGGCGCATCGGCCCAGCCTGCCAGATTCATGTTGACGATATCCCGGTCCTTCAGATTGATTTCGGCCGGACTGCCCGCTCCTTCCATCAGCACAATATCATAGGTATCCCGTAGCCGATTCAACGCATCCATCACCGTCTGCTTTGCTTCAGGCAGAAACTTCTGGCGATAATCTGATGCACTCATCTGGGCAAAAGGTACACCATGTACCACGATCTGCGAATGCATGTCCCGCACCGGTTTGATCAGGATCGGGTTCATGTCGGTTGTCGCCTCAATACCGCAGGCTTCAGCTTGTGCCCCCTGAGCCCGACCAATCTCCTTACCATCTTCTGTTACGTAGGAATTCAGTGCCATATTCTGTGACTTGAACGGGGCTGGCTTGAAGCCGTCCTGCTTAAATATACGGCACAGCGCCGTTGTGATGACACTTTTGCCTACATCGGAAGCCGTTCCTTGCAGCATCAGTACCGCCGCTGGTTGTGATGGCCTATCTTCCACGCTCTCTCCCCCTGTCTCCGTGTTATATCCAGATCACCTTGCTACCAACCTCATGCGTAACACTTTCCATACTGCTTCATACTTCAAAAGTTACAGCCAGAACAGTCCTTGAAGCACGCTCAGCACGGTCAACAAAGCCGCCTCCAGCAGCTCATTCATGGCACCATACGTATCCCCGGTTAAACCACCGAGCCGTTCACTGATCCGGGCAGCCACGAATCGGCCGATATAATAACACGCCACAGGCAGTACAATAACCGCCGTCACCGGGTATAGCCACCATGGCAGTGTTCCCAGCCCACTCACCATCGCATCTGCAATCCCCATATCCGGCTTGAAAAGCCACACCGCGGCAAACGTAACTGCCCCTGCGATCAGGGTCAGCCCCACGGCTGAGCTGCGTGAACGCTGGACTTCCTTCCGCTCACCGAGACCTTTGAACAATACCGCAAGTCCATCATCTCCGCGTGCATTCGGCCAGGCCGACATTGCATACACCATGAACCAACGGCTCCAGATCATGGGCAGGATCAGCAGCGCACCGTACATCCAGTGGCCCCGGGCAATAAAATCAGCGATCAGCGCAGCCTTCATCATCAGAAGCAACACGCAGGCGATCACGCCCATTGCCCCGACACGACTGTCTTTCATAATCTCCAGCATCCGCTCACGGGTACGATAACTGAGCAAACCATCCGCCGTATCCATCCATCCGTCAAGGTGGAGCCCTCCGGTGAGCCATACCCATAACGTCAAGGTCAGGACGGCTGCCGGGAAGGCGGGAAGCACTGCACCGCTTAAGGCTCCCATGAGCCAGACACACAGACCAATTGCTGCACCGACCAGCGGGTAAAAGACAACACTTTCCCGCAGCAGCGACGGGACAAAATCGATTTGCATTTTGACAGGGAAACGGGACAAAAATTGAAAAGCGGCTGCCGCCGCATGTTTGCGCTGAGGAGCAGGCGTGCCATCCTTCATAAGCGGTACTCCTTGCTTTTTAGTTCAATCGCAATGCCTACGGTCACCAGAAACACTTCACCGCATATCGCCGCAATGCGCTGATTCAGTACACCGGCCAAATCCCGATATCTCCTGCCAAGGGCATATTCCGGTACGATCCCGTCCCCTACTTCATTCGTAACCAGAACAAGTAAACCGGGATAGGTTCGAATCGCTTCAACCAGCGCGTCCAAATGTCCCTGTAACACCTGCTTCTCGTCATGCTCATGCGCTAACAAAACATTTGTCAGCCACAGCGTCAGGCAATCCACCAGAACGGTGGGTGCAGAAGTCCCTGTATGCCCTTCACCCATGCGGTTTATCAAAGCAGGCAGATGTATCGGCTCTTCCGTTGTATGCCACAGATATCCCGATGCCTCACGCTGATGCTGATGCATGGCGATACGCTCACGCATTTCATCATCGTAGGCCTGAGCTGTCGCCACATACCAGGCCTCCGAGGAACGCTGCATGCAGAGACGCTCGGCAAAGGAGCTTTTGCCACTGCGTGCGCCGCCTGTCACCAGTACGCTCATCGGGAACTCTCTCCTTGCAGGGATGAATCAACCGACGCAGCAGAGTCCGAAGCATGGCTTGCCCCGTCCGAGACACCCGCGCTTGCAAAGGTTGCCATCTCGTTCAGAATGAGACATGCTGCGTCAATCAGATGAAGACTGAGCACGCCGCCTGTGCCTTCACCCAGACGCATGTCCAGATCCAGCATCGATTTCAGGTCCAGTTCACGCAGCAGCGCTCCATGCCCATTTTCATGTGAAGTATGAGAAGCGATCATATAAGCCGTACTCAGAGGTGCAAGTTGTCTTGCAACCAGCGCTGCCGCGGTAGAGATGAACCCGTCTACAACGACCGGACACCGATGAGCAGCTGCTGCGAGGATAACCCCCGTGAGTCCAGCAATCTCCAGTCCACCCACCTTGCACAGAACATCCAGTGCATCATCCGGGTTCGGTGCGTTTACACTAAGCGCCTGGCTGACTACAGCAGCCTTGCGCTGCAAGCCTGCATCATCAATCCCTGTACCTCTCCCCACAGCGGCAGCTGGTGCAACTCCGGTTAACGCGCTCATTACCGCAGCACTTGCAGTTGTGTTGCCAATTCCCATCTCCCCGGTGACAAACAGCTGTGTTCCCTTCGCCACCTCTGCCGATACAACTTCGGCTCCTGCAAGGATAGCCCGAACTGCCTCACCCCGGGTCATCGCTGCCCCTCGGGCCATGTTGGCCGTGCCTTTGCGAATTTTGCGGGAGAGCAGGTCCGGATGTTCAAGATCGGCATTCACCCCGATATCCACACAGATCACATCAGCTCCGGCGTGACGTGCAAGCACATTCACGGCTGCGCCCCCAGCGAGGAAATTCAGGACCATCTGCGGGGTTACTTCAGCAGGAAAAGCACTGATGCCTTCTTCCACTACGCCGTGATCTGCGGCCATGACAATGACCGCCCGGTGATCAAAACGCGGACGTGCATTGCCCGTCATACCTGCCAGGCGGATCACCAGCTCTTCCAGTTTGCCCAGACTCCCCGGCGGCTTTGTCAACGAATCCACATGTCCAGAGGTTTCTGCCGCGACTTCCTGATCAGGAGCAGTAATCTTACTTATTAAATGCTCCAACACCTGTTCATTATTCATACAACCAGCACTTCCTTCATCAAAATATGGGTTGCCCCGCTTCATTTAATCGATGTCCCGCCGCAGCAGCAGTTGAGGTATGGCATGGTCGGGATGGGAGACAATCGCGGGTTTGACGCGAAATATATCCTGGATATTCTCATCATTGATCAACGTATGAGGTGTGCCCTTTCCAACCGCCATGCCCTCACGGAGCGCCAGAATGTGATCGCAAAATAACGCGGCCAGATTCAGATCATGCAGCACAGCCACAATTGTAATGTTATTTCTCTGTCGCCATGCCGATAACAATTCCATGAATTGCAATTGATATTTAATATCCAGAAACGTGGTCGGCTCGTCCAGCAGCAGTAACCTCGGCTCCTGAGCCATAACTTTGGCTAGTGCGACCCGCTGCCGTTGCCCGCCGCTGAGTGCATCCAGCGGTCTGTCTGCCAGCTCTGTCAATCCCAGGTCTTCGAGCACCCTGTCCACCACAAGCGCCCCATCACCCGTTTCCCGCCCCAGCCAGTTCTGGTATGGATATCGCCCCATCTCCACCACGTCTCGTACAGGATAGGAGATGGCTGGCAAGCCATCCTGCTGCAATACAGCGATCATGCGCGACAGGTCCTTACGGCTGTAAAAGCCAATATCTCGACCATCGATACAGATCTGACCTTCGCTTAACTGTTCCGTTCCGGCAATAAGCTGGATCAGGGTGGACTTGCCGCTGCCGTTTGGTCCGACAACTCCCCACCAGTCACCTTCGCCAACATGCCAGTCTACATTACGCAATGCCTGATGATTGCCATATGACTTCCCTGCTCCCTTAATGGAGATAAGTGAAGTCGAGTTGGAACTGGTACTGGAATTCATGGCATCATCCCCTTCTGCAACTTTTTGTTCCGGTGCAGCAGGTAAGCAAAGAACGGCGCACCAACAAAGGCGGTGACAACACCGAGCGGAATTTCAGTTGGCGCCAGCAACGACCTTGCGATGGTATCTGCCCACACCATGAAGATCGCTCCACCAATGGCAGACAAAGGTACCAGCAGTCGGTAATCCGGTCCCACCACCAGCCGCAACATATGCGGGATCACCAATCCAACAAATCCAATGACACCCGATACCGAGACAGCCCCAGCAGTCAGCAGTGTGCCAACTGCCAGCACGGAAAGCTTAAGCCTGTCCACTCCGATCCCGATATGTGCCGCTTGACGTTCTCCCAGTGCAAGCACATTCAACGATCGTGCGCGGCTCCAGAGAAAAACCAGCCCTAACAGAAAATACGGGAAAAGGATGGCCGTATACGACCACCCACGCAGAGCCAGACTTCCCATCGTCCAGTATATAATTTCATTAATCGTCTGTTTCGACATGGTCGACAGGAAGGAAACAACTGCGCCCAGGAAACTTTGCATGACCACACCAGCCAGAATGAGGCTGTGTGTAGGTATTTTACGCCCTTCACGAGCCAGTGCCATAACAAACCATAACGTGATTACACCCGTCAAAAACGCCACCAGTGGCAACGTCCAGATTCCGATCAGTGCATACTGCAATCCGAAGAAAATCAGAAAGGCTGCACCCACCGAAGCACCGGATGACACGCCCAGGGTGAACGGGTCTGCCAGTGGGTTCCGAAGAACCCCCTGGAATCCCGTACCGGCAATCGCCAACGATGCGCCCACGAGCACGGCAAGCAGTACACGTGGGAATCTGACTTTCCAGATAATCTGTTCGGCTGCCTTATTCCAATCCGGTGTAATCCAATCGCCCACCCAGGGAATTTTATGAATCAGGATACCTGCAATATCCCGGATCGGCAACGCTACTGAACCAATGCCCGTGCAGATGAGCACGGTGAGCACCAGCAGCACCATGCCCGTCGTTCCGAACAGGATCAGCTTTTTACTCATTGGAATAAGTCAGGGTAGATCGCTTTGGCTACTTCTTTCAACCCTTGAGTTACCCGTGGACCCGGACGGCTCAGCAGGTTGGCATCCAGGCCAATAACCGCGTCATTTTTCACAGCCGTAATTTGATCCCAGCCACTGCGCGCCTTGATGATCTGATCCAGTGTTTTGGAGTTTTCATCAATTACATCGTTGGCATACAGGATCACATCCGGATTGGAGGCAATCACGTTCTCTTCATTGATTTCATACCAACCCTCTTTGTCCGAAGCAATATTGCTGCCACCGGCTACAGTGATGAGTTCATCCATAAATTCGCCTTTACCCACAGTCCAGCCTGGGGAGAATTCAACGTATACTTTTTTCTTATCTTCCGGTTTAACTGCCTTCACTGCTTCCGTTACATCCGTAACGTCCTGTTTCATCTGAGTGATGATTTCTTGTGCTTTTTCCTGATGATCGGTAATTTTACCGAAGGTTTCGATATTATTCATCACATCGTCAATGGATTTAGGATCCGTTTTGAAAATGGTAATGCCCAGTTCACGAAGTTTCTTCACCGCATCCTCACTCATGGAGATACCTGTGAAGACGATGTCGGCTTCAGCGGCAATGATGGACTCTTCATTGGGCTTGGTAATACCGCCCATTTTAGCTTTGGTTGTTGCCGCTTCCGGATAATCGTCATAGTCGGATACACCAACGATTTGATCGTCCAACCCAAGAGCAAACAGGGATTCCGTCTCAGCTGGAGACACGGATACGATTTTGGCCGGTGCCTTTTCAAAGGTGAACGATTCACCCGTTGCATCCGTAACGGTAAGTGGATATTGTGTTTTGAGGTCCGTCTGCGCCTGGCCTTGGGATTGCTCCTGTGCCGGTTGCTGTGAAGTACCTGTGCCCTCGTTTGTTGTTGCATTTCCACATCCGGCCAAAGCCAGTGCGAGTGCCGCTGCACTTAGCAGGGACGCTACGCTTTTCCAATTCTTGAAATTCATTCTGTTGTTCTCCCCTTCTCTAATTGTACTATTTTCTTGCATCGTGCTCGAACTCTTATTCCCCATGTCTTGGTGTTCCTGTACAAGTTAAACCCATCAATTTTACACAAGTCCACTCCGATTGCAGTACCATCTTCCGATCGCTGTTATCCCCAGATTTTTTTGATTCCCTTTTCGAAAGGGAAAATCCGGGGATAAAGGCGAACACTCCGTTTCTTCAGATCGGTTCTGCACTCTTCGTTAACGTGTAAAAGTTCGGTTCATCTTACATGAACAATAAAAAATCCCCAATCCTTGGACAAGGATCAGGGATGACGTCTCGCATATGGCGATCTGTACATGTCCAACCAAGGGTTGTCCATGCGCATAGAATAGCCCGAAACGCTGTCCTTTCCTCGAAGGAACACCGGTTTGTACGTCCAGGGCAGGTAACCTGACTTACAGGAATCATCCTGTTTTACAGTGGCGGGACCGTGCCGGATTTGCACCGGCTTCCCCATTTCACCCTTGTGTGTTTCGTGACTCGTACTAATCTGCCATGAAAACAGCCTTCACACGCGGGACCCTTGGTCGCTGATATGGTAAACCATTGTCGTGTAATTTCTGCATGTTGCATACTCGTTCAGGCTTCACAACCTGAAGCGTATCTGTACCATGCTGAAGTCACACTTCTGTTGTGATTATAGGGTATATTGTACATCCTTACAACCCGATTGGCGGAAAAGTCATTCTGCTGCCAAACCACTCATTCCCCTGTTGTTCAAGCTGAACCTGAATCGCCTGTCCCGGTACGACATGTGTATCCCAGAACCCAAGCCCGGCAATCAGACGGGACAAGGCATATCGGATGACACCACCATGCGTAACCACAACTATGGTTGGCACTTGACCCTCATTAACGTGCGTCGAAGGACGGCCCTCCAATAACATCTCTTGGAGAAAGGAGTCCAACCGTCCGGTAAACTCCTGCCACGATTCCCCCTCAGGCGGAGTGACCTCCTGCGGGGCATCTATCCAGTTTCGGTACACAGAATTATCCTTGAGCTGCTCATACGTCAGCCCTTCCCACTGTCCAAAATCATTCTCCCGCAGGCGTGAGTCAAACTTCACCTGTCCGCTGGCATCAGGAAGAATCTGTTCCAGCGTCTGCCGGCAGCGAAGCAGATCACTGCAATATACCTCATTCCACGAAACACGGCTCAATTGTTCATGAAGCGGAGCCAGTTCTTCTTTGGCATTTGGCAGCAGACCGATGTCGGTATGCCCCAAGTATCTTTTTTCCACATTCCACAGTGTTGTCCCATGACGGACCCACAGAATGTTTCGTTTCAGTGAGCCGGGTTGATCTGTATGTACTTCATTGCCTGCATTCCCTTTATTTACGGCCATAACAGCGTCCCTCCTGCCAGCCACACTCCCAGCGTTATGAACATGCACAGTACAACAAAAGCCCCTGCCGACCAGAACATCAGGCGTGACGTTTGCACAATATCCTCGGCTTCCATCGGCCTTGTGGCCTCGCCCATGTAGGCCCGAAATGAAGCAACTCCGTGATACACGTTATGTCCGCCAAGCCGGATGCCCAGTGCTCCAGCCACCGCAGATTCGGGAAAACCGCTATTCGGACTTGGATGCAGTCTTGCATCCCGTGTGACCATGCGTGCTGCTCCTTTGGCGTCCAGCTTCATGACCCAGGCACCCACGATTAACAGAATTGCGGTCAGCCGGGCAGGTATCCAGTTCGCCACATCATCCAGACGGGCCGAGGCCCAGCCAAGATGCAGATACTTGTCATTTTTATATCCGACCATGGAATCCAGCGTGTTGACGGCGCGATAAGCCATGGCTAGTGGAGCGCCTCCAATGAGTGCATAAAATAACGGCGATACAATGGCATCCACGATATTTTCGGCAACTGTCTCTACCGTTCCCCGCACAACCTCCGGTTCATCCAGATGCGCCGTATCACGTCCAACAATCATGCCCAGTGAACGTCTGGCCGCCGGCCAATCCTGCTGCTTCAGATGACGATACACTTCCATACCTGCATCCTTCAGCCCTTTTGAAGCAATGGTCGTTGCAATGAGCACCACTTCAGCTGCCGCTGCAATGACAGGATGAATCAGCCCAAGCACATATACGAGTCCCCAGGTGATGGCAAAAGAACCCCCTGCAATCACAATCGGGAACAACAGCCCGGCTCTCTTCAGCCCCGAATCTGTGCTCACACGCGAGCGAATGACACGCTCCAACGCCGAGATGCCTTTTCCCATGCCAATCACCGGGTGGGGAATCCAGCGCGGATCTCCGATACATCGGTCCAACAGGTACGCCAGTATAATAATCCAGGCTCCCGCCATGCCTGTCCAGAATGGCCAGGTCCATAGATGCTCCAGCTCAAAAGTCATTTGTGCCTGATCCTCTCTTTCCATAACAGTCCGGCCTGAAGGCTCTCCGTCACCGTGTCGTATACCAATCTGCCGATTGCCGCCCCTGCCGTAGTTGCTGTCCCGGCATAAGTGATCATCGGATGAGGTTCCTCCACTCGCTGACGTACCGCAAACACGATGGCATCGGTTGTGGTGCCGGTGGCGGGCAACCCGTTCTCCGAATCCAGAACACCCGCATCTGCCAGCGCGGCCGCTTTGGCTTCCACTGCCGTCTGTACCGCATTCACCATCGCCCCGGTGGTCATGCGTCCATTCAACCAGAGCATGATGTTAATTGTACCCGGGACATAGGGGGGCATCGTTAGATTCCGTGCTGAAGGAGCAGAGCGCTCCCTACCGGAAGACATCTTCATATTTCCTGCCGTATCAAATACCGTTCTCTCCGACCCCACACGGGCTGCATTCGATACACCCGCAGTGGTACAGCACAGAAGACCAAATTCATCACTTGTATATTCCTGAATGGAGGTATGCTCCAGCCTTACGGCCGTCAATAATCCGGCGCATTGATCCCGCGGCTCATGCCATTCGTTCAGTGCTTGTTCGATGTCACGCGGCGGATCATCACAGCGGTAATGCCTGTCCACATAGATGTTAAAAATGCGATCCAGTTCAAACATCCCACCGCCATATACCGCACTCGACAGCGCTTGGGCAGCCCTTGGGCTCTGAGCTTTGATATGTCGTTCATGTGCAGATATGTTCAGTCCCGGCCAGGAAGAGGAAGCATATTCATTCTCGTCTGTTTCTCTATTCGTAAAGTAGTTATAAAACGGGAGTGTCATTGCCGCTTCCCTCCCTGTTCCTGTTCAGAATCTTTTGTCTGCTCCTGCTGACTTGATTCATGAATGGAGGTCTTATCAACATTCGGACATCCCTGGGTTTCCAGCACGCTGCCCAGCACTTCCAGTAATATAGCATTGGCGTCTGCATCCTTGACCGCAAAACGCACATGCCCTGCGTCAAGCCCCGGATACATGGCACAGCTGCGAATCAGAATGCCCCTTCGGCCCAACGCCTCCTGCATTGATGCCGCTGTCCAAGGGGTCGGCACACGTGCCAAAATAAAGTTCGCCTCTCCCGGTGTCACCACGCATCCGTACGCCTTCAGCCCTTCGATGAGACGCCCCCGTTCCCGCGTGATCTGTGACATGGTCTCCTGTTCGTACCGTTCTCCACTGCGCAGACAGGCTTCACCTGCCATGAGCGCCAGACCGTTGACACTCCAGGTCACCTGTTTCTTCGTCATCGCCTGAATGTATTCGGCACGGCCCAAAGCATATCCGAGACGCAAGCCCGGAATGGCATAAAACTTCGTCATCGAGCGAATGATGATCACATTTGGATAGTCATTCAGATGTGCTGCCAGGGATTGGCGCCGGGCTACCGGAATAAAATCCATAAAGGCCTCGTCAATGATGAGTACGGTTCCCGTTTCTTCCGCTTTGCGGGCAAGCCTTTGCATTACCTCAAGCGGATATTGTAAACCGTTTGGATTGTTGGGTTGGCCGAGGAAGAGCAGGTCTACCTTTTCCATGAGCTGCTCGATGTCCCCGGGTTCCGCTCGCCACGCCAGTTCTTCTCTGCCCTCCGTATGCACAACTTCGGCACCGAATTGTCGTGCCAACGCCCGGTACTCCGAGAATCCCGGTTCCACCGTACCCACCTTGCGCGGGGCAAGCCCCAGCAGAATGAGCGCCATGCTTTCGGCTGCACCGTTGCCCACGGAAATCTGCTCCTGCATCACACCAAGGCGCTCGCTCAGCAGTGCTTTGAATCCCCGATGCCCCGGATCGGGATACCGAATCACCGACTGCCATCCTTGCTGTATAGCCTCCAGCACCCCTCTGGGCGGACCGAGCGGATTAATGTTGGCACTGAAATCCAGAAAATCAGCAGCTTCCCTCCCAAATCGTGACGCAGCCGTCTCCACGTCCCCGCCATGTCCGAACACTTCGATATAACCGGTCATTCTTCCGTCATCCTTTCTGTATGTCCTTTTTATTATGGATGGCACGGGAGGTGTGGGTCAATCCTGTTTTCTTTGTGTCCCAACCATAATTCGTTTACAATAGAAGAGGAATTTCGGTTCCTTTTGATATACAAGGTTCACTACATAAGGGACTAGCAATCCCTCACATACATTAATGGAGGAATGACCATGCTGTTTGTTGACAACCAGGGCATTACAGATCCTTCTGTAAACCTTGCCATTGAGGAGTACATTCTGAAACATCTGCCGATGGAGGATGACAGCTATCTGCTGTTCTACATCAACCGTCCGTCAATCATCATCGGAAAACATCAAAATACGATTGAAGAAATTAATATCGAGTACGTTCAGGATAACGGTGTGCAGGTGGTTCGTCGTCTTTCGGGAGGCGGAGCGGTATATCACGATCTGGGCAACCTGAATTTCAGTTTTATTACAGCTGATGACGGTCAATCCTTCCACAACTTCCGCAAGTTCACCCAACCTGTGGTTGAAGCTTTGCACGAGCTTGGTGTAAATGCCGAGTTGACCGGGCGTAATGATCTGCAAGTGGGCGAAAAGAAAATTTCGGGCAACGCCCAGTTTTCCACACGTGGGCGTATGTTCAGTCATGGCACATTGATGTTTGATCTGAATCTGGAGCATGTTCAGGCTTCCCTGAACGTCAATCCCGAGAAATTCAAATCCAAGAGCACCAAGTCCGTACGCAGCCGGGTCGCCAACATACGGGACCTGATTGACACCAACCTGACGATTGAGCAGTTCCGCGATGAGCTGTTACGTCACATTTTCGGGATGGAGCCTAAGGACGTTCCACAGTACACGCTCACTGACAAAGACTGGGACAAAATCAAAGAAATCTCCGCTGAGCGTTATAACAACTGGGACTGGAACTATGGCTTGTCTCCGGAAAGCAATGTGAAGCACACTCGCAAATTCCCTGTCGGCATCATCGATCTGCGCATGAACATCAAGGATGGACGTATCGAAGATATCAAAATCTTTGGCGACTTCTTCGGTGTAGGTGATGTGGCGGATATCGAAAATATGCTGCGCGGCAAGCGGTATGAGGAATCCGAGGTGCGTACTGCACTTGAGGGCCTGGATGTAAAACATTACTTCGGCAACCTTGAGCTGGAAGACTTTATTGGCCTTGTTTTCCTGGAAGAATAAAATTTAGATGTAAGTATAGTTTTAGAACGAAGTCTAAGATTACACGTTAACGGAGAAGACAGAATTTATCGGGAGAAGCGAAGCGTTCGCTTAAAGCTTTCTGAAAGAAAGCTACATCGGAAGCATAAGCTATCAACGGATTTCCCCTTGGGGAATGGAATCAAAAATCCGGGGATAACAGCGATCGAAAGATGAATCTGTATTCGGAGTGGCCTCGTGTAAAACTTATTTTTCGTTCGTTAATATAGATACAGATAAAAAAGGAGAGAAACACAGATGACCTACAAATTGATTGCAATCGACATTGATGACACACTGATCAACGACAACAAGGAAGTAACCCCTGCTACACAGACTGCACTGGAACAAGCGGTTGCCCATGGTGTAACTGTAACGCTGGCGACTGGACGTGCTTATGCTTCCGCACAAGCGCTTGCTCGTCAAACCGGACTTAACGTGCCAATCATTACGTATCAAGGCGCATTGGTGAAAAACCTGCTGGACGAAAAAGTCCTCTATGAGCGTTACGTTCCACAGGAAGCTTCTCGCAAATTGTATGATTACTGCCTGGAGAACAATCTCCACCTTCAAACATACATTGATGACAAGTTGTATGCCCGTGAGGAAAACGACAAGCTGCGGGATTATGCCAAATTAAACGGCACCCAATATTACATCGAATCTGATTTCATCAAAGTCATCGAACAAAAAACTCCGAAGCTGCTTATTATCGATGAGCCAGACTACTTGGATAAGGTTGCCGTTGACCTGCGTGAATTGCTCGGACCACAAGTGCATATCACCAAGTCCAAACCTTACTTCCTGGAGATCATGCATAATGAAGGAACTAAAGGCCATGCCCTGACCTTCCTCGCTGACCATTTCGGTCACCAGCTCAGCGAGTGTATTGCCATCGGCGACTCCTGGAACGATCATGAGATGCTCGAAGTTGCTGGTCTTGGTGTAGCGATGGGAAATGCTATTCCTGCGCTGAAAGAGCTGGCGGACTACATTACGGCAAGTAATAACGAAGACGGCGTAAAAGAGGTTATCGAGAAGTTTGTGCTGAACGCAGAGTAAATAAAGTCAACAAACAGCCCGGTCGGCGAATTTCGCTGTACAGGGCTGTTTGTTTGATTTTAAAGACATTTTCATTTTTCTGTGTGAACGATTATAGTAGGTATATTTCTCTGTTATTTTTTATGTTTTGAAAGTAATAATGCCGTGATTAAGGATAATTGTAGTGAAATCGTAATCGCCATAGATAAGATGACACGATTTGTATCTGGGACATCAGCAAAAAACAAAACAATAAAAAATACAATAAATGAGATTAAAATGCTAGCTATGAAATTTAAAATTATTCGTTTCATGTTTTGCCTACTTTCACGCACCACGATTCATTGTCTCTTACTTGCTCATGGCATGCTGGAAAGACTCCAACAGTTTCTTAATTTGCCCATCAAATTCCAGTTGAAATGGCGGAATGATCTCATCTATTCTTTGCTGGAATAGCTCCGGATCTTGGACACCAAGCTCCGCTCTTAACTCCATTTCTTCTTCGGAACCATTGTCGTTCAGGATCATGTTCAGGATTTCACCTTTAAAGTATTCACTTGGAGGAAGGATTAGAGCATTCATCAGGAACTGAGTAAAAAAGAGATGATTATTGTTTTCCTGACTCGCCTTTTTCATCGCCTGCTTAGTAAACAAGTTTATATACTTCTGAGCAAACGCAACCCCTTTCATTCGGGAAGGCCCAACATGCTCGACCCCTTTCCATCGCAGATCGGCCACAGAACTAAGCCACCAGGCCGGTTCAATTGCCTGCTGCATACGAAGCAGGATTTGGCGCTCAAACTGCGGCTCAGGATGTATTCGCTGCTCATCCAAACATTTTCCTATGGTCTCGGCTTCAATTGCTGCGACCGTCATGCCTTGGCCATGGATCGGATCGAAGCTGCAAAATGCATCGCCAAGGACCAGTAATCCGGAGGGCCAATTCTCCATGAGTTCAAAATGTTGACGGACAGACTCGGAAATACGGTATCCCCGCGGTCCTTGAAACGGCTCCAGCTGGTCTGCCAACGCTACGATTTCATCCGAAGCAAACAGATGCTTGATTTGCTCTTGGAACTCATCCGGATGGGTTGAAGGATATTCATCTCCTCCTGCGTTGAACAGTAATAGTCCAGCGATCTCATTCTCAATGCGCCACAACATGCCTGCACGAATTCCTTTCACAGGATCGGACTCTGTTATCACCGTTCCCCAGTCATTTTGAATAGAGGATGGTATCTTATAATAGCGGGTGCTGTAACCAAGCGACACCTTCAGCACTTCCGGCTCAGGCACGGCCAACCCTATCTGTTCAAGCCATCTGATCAATTTGGAAGAACGCCCCGCGGCATCAATAACCATATCTGCTGCAAGCATTGCTTCCCGGTTATTCCGGCCTCTTTCCTTGGTATACACGCCTGTAATCGAACGCTGATCTTCTGATGCCATTAACCCGGTAACTTCCGTACTCGTTAAGAAGCTTATATGATCTATGCTCTGGACGCGCTGACGCAGTACCCATTCCAGCAGAGCTCTACTGCTTGATGCAATTTTGAATGAGGAATTAGCATTTGCCTTATTAACTAATGTACCGTAGCGATTGGCAATCACAAATTTCTCTTCATGTGAAGGAATGGCGCCAAGCGCGACCAATTCGTCATTGTATCCGGGAAAGTAATGTTCCAGAATGAGTCCACCGCGCGGTAACACACGATGTGGATGAAAGGATTGAGGCACACCCTGCCGATTCGCCGGCTCAGAAGGCAATTCATCTCGCTCAATGATACACACCTCGTCATAATAATCAGATAACATCCTTGCAGTTATTAATCCTGCAATACCTGCCCCAATTACCACAGCTTTTTTCATATCGGACATCGCCACTTCATCCTCTCTAATCCATCATATTTTATCTACACTTGTAGCCCTATCAAAAAATTACTTATAATACCAATATACACTTGGAATCTCGCATCAAGTAAGAATCAATATCAGGATACTATATAGCTAAACTACAATAAGGAAATGATGTAGATGAAAATGATTGATAAAAAGGTGGATTTGAGAGTTACCCGAACTCATAAATTGTTAACGATGGCGCTTCTCGATCTGTTATGTGAGAAAGGCCAGCTATTCAGCAACATCACAATTAATGAAATATGTGACAAAGCTATGGTTCACCGAACAACATTTTACAAACATTTTAAGGATAAATTTGCTCTACTGTCCTCCACCCTAACTTGGGTCCTTCGGGATTATTTACACATGAATGTAGAAGATCGGATACAGCAGCCTTTGCAAAGCGTATCTAAAATTCTGTTCGGAAATGTACTGGAGACTATCGTGCAGAACCAGCAGAAGGATGAGGGGTTTAACAACTTTTTCATACATTATATCGGAGAGATATTCAGACGAGATTTTCTGGAATTGAAGAGAAGAGGTAAACATTTTTCACTTCCCATTGAACTGGTAGCCGAGTTCCACTCGGGGGTTATTCGTTTACTTGTGACGTGGTGGATACAACATTTCGATGAAAATGTTACGGCAGAACAGATGGATGAATATTACTACCAACTGGTTAACGAGAACATCATGTTGGAATAACAAACAGCTCAACCTAAAATCAAGGGCTGATTTTGAGATTGAGCTGCATACCTTCAAACTTTACCTATTTTAAAACAGTTTCGGAAGCCTGCACTGTCACCCTCGCACGCTTTCCTTTCTTCAACCAGCCGCTCACCTTCTCATTCATCGCCAGCAGTCCTGAAACGACCAGCACCACTCCGATCCATGTAACCCAGCTGACATGCTCACCTGGAGATCCGGTTATTGAGAAGTTTGTGATTAAGGCGGATTACGGTTCAAGCGAAGCATTCAGCACAAACTATGTTCTGATCAAAACATAAAAAAACAACAGCCCTGTACAACGATAACTCGCTTGTGTAGGGCTGTTATTTTAAGTGTAACTATGTATTATCATCTTTCTCAAAACTCATTTTTTGTTAGCCATTTTCTCTAGTGCTCTAACGGCACGCTCACGTTGTTCCCTCTTCACAGCCCGGTAGTGACTTGCATCCTCTCCAGCACTGCTAAAGAATCCCCAGAGCATCCCAATTAAACTACCCACTATACTAGGAACCGCCTGATTCACCCAGTAAAAATCCATATCCAGTTTAATACTTAGAAATAAAAGTCCACCCCAGATGATAAAATAGCCATAAAAAGCTAGATAACGATGACTAAATGCAAAAAGTAGATAAATTAAAAATGCAACAAAACCTAAAACAATCGAAATCACATGAAATTCATCTTCCATAATAACGCAACTCCCTAATGCCAGTCTAGTTGTTTTGCATAAACTCATTGAACTCTAAGAATTTCTTTTCACTTACATGCTCGATTAAACTCTCGCTTGGTAGAACTTTCTCCTCTCTGCTTTGTTAAACGCACTCCACACTATATCATATCCGGCTTCTTCTTATAACCTATATTTAATTCTTATGAACAAATAACCATCCGTTTACGTCATCCAAGATGACGTAAACGGATGGTTTAGTTTCCTGTACTACTCATTGAATTATCGCTCTCATTCCTGTGCAGAATTACGCATCACCTATTTCACCACAGGTTTGGAGGTTTGAGATACTGAATAGGAACGCTTTCCTTTCTTCAACCAGCCGCTCACCTTCTCATTCATCGCCAGCAGTCCTGAAACGACCAGCACCACTCCGATCCATGTAACCCAGCTGACATGCTCACCATAGACAACAGCACCAAGACCTACAGCAATGGGCGGAGAAATGTATAACCAGGTTGCCGGGAATAACGGATTGGTGCGCGACATAATCCAATAGAACAGACTATGCCCCACCATGGAGCCTATGACAGTCAGATAGATCACCGACGAGACGGCAGGCACCCAGTCCAGAGCAGACATATTCCATGATTCCGTTCCGGCCGAGAGCAGAGTTAAGAGCAATCCCCCATACATCATCTGCACCGCATTAATCGCTACAGGACTAGCCTCCTTGAACTGATGAATGACCTTTTTGGAGTACAATGCACCTGCTGAATAACAGACTTCTCCCACCAGTACCGCGATACAACCCCACATGAATAGAGAACCTGCACCAAGCGATACACCTGGCAGCACAACCAGAACCACACCGGTGAACCCGATCAAACAGCCTGTAATCATACGGCCAGATGTTTTTTGTCGTAACAACGCCGTCTGCATCAACATAATCATCAGCGGCCCTGTCGCTGACAGAATGGCACCCACACCCGAGCTCACATGCTGTTCAGCCCAATATAATGTGGCAAAGGTGCCGAAGGTCAGACCCGCTCCCGTCAACAACATCTCCTTGCGGAACAGGAGCGACCAGCTCACTTTGCCCTTCATCCACATCCATGCAAACATCAGCGCTCCCGCGATTACAAATCGCAATCCGGCTGATAGAAAAGGCGGCATGCCTGCCTCCACTCCAATTTTAATAGCCAGAAATGTTGTACCGAAAATAAGACACATGACCGTAAATGCAATCCCCACCATGATAACCACTCCTTTATCTGTTCTCCATCATATCTCATGGTCTATAGAACAGAATGAACAAAACAGAACAGTTCTCTCCCATTAGCTGTTACAATAGAGTTCAAAAGGAGTGTGAGCCGGGTGGGCAGAACCATGATGATGACAGATAATAGCCTGAAACTATATGAGCAAGTAATCCATTATCTCGTTGTACGTATAGAAGCGGGAGAGTGGGCCGAACATGAAAAACTGCCATCTGTACGAAGCCTGTCCGAGCTACTCGGCGTACATCGGCTGACTGTTTTCAAAGCCTATCAGGAGTTAAAAGAACGTGGGAATGTTTATGTGAAGGATAAGTCCGGCTATTATGTCAGTCCAGCAACTCCATTCTCAGTAACGGATCAGGCGGATGATCCCGCCGTGTCTGCATGGCTGCATTGGGACTCCCTCGCACGTGTACAGTCGCTTGAAGCCGAATTCCAGTTTTCCAAATCACTGATTGATCCCGCCCTGCTTCCCAATCGGTATTGGGGAGAACTGATGCGTGATCTGCTGGATCAATATCCACGTCTGCTCGGAACGTACTCCACGATTCAGGGAGATCTGGAATTGCGTAATGCGCTGGCAAGCCATCTGACAACCAAGGAACGCTTCTACCTCTCCGCAGACGAGGTGTTAATTACATCGGGTGCCCAGCAAGCGATCGACGTCATCTCGCGGACGCTGGTCAAGCCCGGGGATCGGGTCTTGATGGAACGGCCTACGTATGGACCGGCAATGGAGATTTTCCGCAAACAAGGTGCCCGGCTCGTCTTTACCGACATTCATCCCGAGGGTTATGATCTGGAGCAGATCGAACATCTGATGAAGAGTGAGAAGCCACGTCTCTTTTATATGACACCGACCTTTCAGAACCCAACCGGTATGAATGTTCCAGTAGAACAGCGCAAGCAGTTACCCGAACTTGCAGAACAGTATGGTTGTTTTCTGCTCGAAGACGACAGTACCTATGATATCTATTTTAAGGAGAAACCTCCTGCACCCATTTTCACCTACGACACCACCGGACACACTCTGTACATTCGCAGTTACAGCAAGTATGTTGCACCCGGGCTACGGATTGCAGCCATCATATGCCGCCAGCGATTCATGCCAGGACTACAGGCTGTAAAATCACTGACAGATAACGGATCGCCCCTTCTGAACCAGAAGCTTTTTCTCCGTTATTTTCAGTCAGAACGTATGCATCAGCATCTGTCCAAGCTGCGGACCGCCATCCAGCTACGGATGGAAGTGATGGAACAATCTCTGCTGGAAACGGACTGGACGTGGACCCGGCCGGAGGGCGGACTCAACTTTTGGGTGGAGCTTCCTGAGGGTGTAGATACCGGAAGACTGCTTCACCGATGCATGGAACAATCCGTTGCCTTTGTACCCGGAACCGTATTTGATTCTTCGGATGATTCAGCCAGTCGCAAGCTGCGCCTTTCGTTCTCTTATGCACATGAGCAGCAGATTCGGGAAGGCATGAGCAGACTTATTACGCTGGCCAAAGAAATGTAAAGTTTGTTATAAATCAAAAAAGCCTGAAAGGTCACATGACCTTCCGGGCTACTGTTATGAGCTGGATATGACCTTATCCACCAATCCATATTCGACTGCTTCAGCAGCGGTCAGGAAATAATCTCGATCCGAGTCCTTCTCAATCCGCTCAATTGACTGTCCTGTATGGTCGGCTAACAGCTTGTTAAGACGCTGACGATGCTGAATGATGCGGTTAGCATGAATCAGCATATCCGACGCCTGCCCCCGCGTACCGCCATGTGGCTGATGGATCATGATCTCACTGTTAGGCAGAGCCATACGCTTGCCTTTTGTTCCACCTACCAACAATATCGTACCAAAACTTGCCGCCATACCTGTACAGATCGTGGAGATATCTGGCTTCACGAATTGCATCGTGTCATAGATCGAGAATCCCGCAGTCACCGACCCACCAGGACTGTTGATGTACATCTGGATGTCCTTCTCCGGGTCCTCTGCAGTTAAAAACAACAACTGGGCCACAATGGCATTTGCCATCTGATCCTCAATCTCTCCGGACACCATAATGATCCGGTCTTTGAGCAAACGTGAATAAATATCATAACTCCGCTCTCCTCGAGCGGTTTGTTCCACTACATACGGCACTACATTCATATGTGTCGCCTCCTCGGTTTAGGCAACCATGTTGACCGTGTATCCTCCTCCATACGACATCGAGTTCATGCCAGAAGTGGAGTACCCGTACATCATTGGCTGCATGGATGGAGACGGCAAAGTCTGCTGCAAAATCGTGCCCGCCACAGCCATCGGATCATCGGTCCGATTCAGGCACAGATCAATGAGTTGAGCTGTATCTCCATTACGAAATGCCAGCAGATAACTGCGCAGTTCCTCCCGATTGTCCACCACTGTGCCCTCCTCATACTGCAATTCACCGTCTGATTGTTCCAACCTATGCCTCACCTCGGCTATGGCAGAGCGGGCACGACTTAACGCCGCTTTCACAGCACCTTCTGTTGTATCCAACATTTCCGCAGTCTCTGCCGCCTTATAACCCATTAATTCACGTAATACATATATCACTCGCTGCCACGGTGGTAGCGTATTTACAAGAAGTTGTACGGCAGACTCCATCTCCTCGAATCGCCTTTCCTCCTCCATCTCGTGCAGGAGCGGCTTCAAGCTATCCATTTTACAGGCTAATCTCTCCCGCTGACGTAAAATATCAATCCAGCTGTTGCGTGCAATACGGATCAGATAAGCTTCCCAGTTTATATCTTTATTCATCCCATAAGTTCCAACTACACTCGACGACAACACTTTGAGACAGGTCTCCTGAACCAGATCCTCCGTGTCTGGAACTGATTTCGTCAGAGATAAACAATACGCATACAACGAACCCATCAGATCGGGTAATACGGCATGAATGCTTTGGTTCAATTGATTTTTTCTGTCGTTGCCATTGAATTCAATATCGAATTTATCTTGTTTACCATCATCATGTGGTCTGTTGATTCTGCAATCCACGGACTTCACAAAGGCCATCTTGGGGGCCCCCCTTTGCTGGTTCCTGATTGATTTTGACTTACACTATGTAAACGAAGAACCCCTTGTAAAGGATACGCTCTTCTGAATTTATTTTTGTTACGCTAGTTAAGTTGGGTTACGCATTCGTTTCCAGTTTTAATGTTCCAAGCGGCACCTTCATCCCGGTAAGGGCAATCGTAATGCCTTGATCCAGATTATAATTCTGCCGTACATCAACGTCATGAGACATATGTGTAAAATAAGTATGACCTGGCTTCAGTTCCCGCAGTAGCTCCTGCGCCTCGCGCATATCGTACACGGAACGTGTTGAGAATTCCGCAAGTTCATGCACAAAGCTTGTTCCAATCACCAGCAGATCCAGTCCGTGCAACGGCTCTTTTTCGGATGGCTTCAGGTCAATAGCATCTGAACAGTACGCCCAGCTATACCCACCTCGATCCAGCCGATATGCGTACGAATATCCGTTATGTCCATGGCATACTTTCCAGGAATGCACCTTCCAGCCGCCAAGTTCAATATCATCATCCGTTTCCAGAAAGTCCATATGACGACCCAACCAAGGAAACTGTCCCTGAATGGTGGCAATTACTTCACGCGGTGCATACAAACGCCCTTTTACACCCAACCAGCGGCACGCATCTGCCCATTCCGGCAGTCCTCCAATATGGTCAAAATGGGCATGCGTAATGAGCAGCGTATGCACCATACGTAATCCCTGATCCTCCATCTGTGATCTCCAGTCTGGTCCGCAGTCAATCATGAACTGTTCACTCGTACCCTCCCCACCACCGTCAATTAGAACAGAAGAACGTTTCCGTTTATTCTCTCCCGTAAGCCTCGCCTCTGCACATACTTCGCAATCACAATACACACGTGGAACGCCCATCGCATCGCCAGTGCCCAGAAATGTTAGCTGATTCAATCCGCATTCCCCCTGAATTCATGATATGTAAATTGTAATCGTCCACCCCTGTTTTTGCAAAAAAAAAGACCACCCCGCTGCAGTTATCCACTGCAATTCGGGACAGTCCCTGGTCTGACTATTCACCGTCAGACTTTAATTCCATGCTTCGCTCCATTCGGGAGCGTACACTTCATCAGCATGTGATGCAACCTTATAAGCGGGTCACCCATATGCAGAGCAGGCCTTACCTTTTTCACAGGCCATAACCGACTGATTCGAGTCACATTAACCCAACGCTAGAATTAAACCAGTGCCCGCAGCTTCAAAGTCAGTTCCTGACCCGCAGGTACATCCTTCGATTCTGTAATGACCCAGTTCGATGCAAGCCGCTTCGCCAGCACCTCTGCCTGCTCCGGTTTCAACTGTAATCCGGTTACTATACCTTCACCCACCGTGAAGTCTTTCTCTGGCTGCACCTTAAAGGCCTTCTCCAACCAGATTCCGAGTCCACCACGCGTGTTAAATGTAATCCGGTAGCCGTCTTTCACTGCTGCCTCCAGATTTTCACCATGCTCGTCCGCATACGAGAAAAATTCGTTATATCGGTATTCCTCTTCAGACACGGCGTCAAAAGCGGAAACGTCTTTGGCTTGAATGGCTTTTAATATTTCTTCCTCAGGCATCCCCTTACCGCGGGCCTGCTCCAGTCGAATTGCTGTACTTTGGGATAATTTGATCTCTGCATTCATCCAACTCACACCTTCCTGCTAGTACTATGTAACAATCATGATTCAGTATACCTCTATTATAACCTTTTGGCAGTAAAAAACCTCCATCTCTACTTCCATTGAAATGAAGGTTTAGTATCCATATGCTCGGTTACCTATTCGATTACATCAGCTATACTCATATTCCCGCAAGCACCTGATACCACACGCCGCGTTTGGAGTACAACGTACTGCGTACCTCATCCCATCCACCCAGATAGTTGATATCAAATAATCCTTCAGGCGTTGGGAATGTGGACTCGGTCTGTGCAAATACATCCGGATCTACTGAACGAAAACCATGCTTGGCAAAAATACGCTGTGCTTCTGGTGTACGCAGATATGCGACAAAAGCTTCCGCCAATTCACGATTCCCATGTTTATCGGCATATTTATTCACCACAACTGCCGGGTTCTCAATCAGGATCGTATTTTTCGGAATGACGATGTCATAATCTACACCTTTAGCGATCCGGGCAAGCAATTCATTTTCATACGTGACGATTACATCACCGACACCATACTCGAATGCCGCCATCGAAGAACGCCCACTCTTGTCCAATGATTCAACGTTGCGATGTACCTGTTCGAGAAAAGCCTTGGCTGCGGCAGGATCTTTCTTCCCCTCTTGTTCCTCCGACAGTTTTAATCCAGCACCGTAAATGGCATTAATGTCCCATTGTGCGCCCCCGGATGTCTTTGGATTAGGGTAGAGTACCTTCACTCCCGGCTTGGTCAAATCCTGAAAATCATGAATTCCGAGCGGGTTGCCTGCTCTTGTACCCAGAACAACTATCGAACGGGTGATCATGCCCTCATTAGGGGTCTGTTTCCAATCGGAGCTAACCAGATCGGCTTTGACCAGCTTCTCGATATCACTCTCCATCGCGAGCAAGGCCACATCAGCCTCGAATCCACCAACGATGGCTCTGGCCTGTGTACCCGAAGCTTCATAGGATTCCTGGAAGTTAATCGTCTGTCCGGTCTTTGCCTTCCACTCCTCCTGGAACTTGGGCAGCAACTCGCCTACAGCGTCTTTTGCCACACTATAGGCACCAATCACCAGCGTATTGGATGAATCGGTACCAGATGGCTCTTTCTGTTCGCTTGACTCCTCCTGCTTGCTGCATCCAGCGGTCATGCAGACGAGCAGAAGCATGAGGGCAACATATAAAAGTATGAATTTCTTCTTCCTCGTCTGCATGGGCAGCCCCCTTCTTCCACTTGATCTAGATCATCACCGGCATCGGATCTTCCTTAAGTCGGTTCTCAACCACCCAACTGTTGGAGTCGTTGAACAGGTATGCACGGTGTACAAGGACGCGAATCTGTTGACCAATCTCCAATGTTGTTTTCTCCAGGGAACGATAGGTGATTAACTTGTGACCCTGTACGTCCACCTCTACCATCCATTCACTGCCGCGGAAATGAAGATGTTTGACTGTACCTTTTTCCGTTGCAGACAACATGGTGAACTCATTTTTCAAGCCGATCTCAATATACTCCGGTCGAATAAGCGCTTTGGTATGTTCACCCTCAACGGCATGTTCGAATCCTTTCAGCTGGGAAGCATCCTCCACAACTGTAGACTCCCCGATAAATGTAGCGACAAACGGTGTCTGCGGGTTTTTGTAGATATCCCAAGGTGTGCCCTTCTGTTCCAGACGACCCTGGCTGATAATCATAATTTCGTCCGCGACTTCAATTGCTTCATCCTGGTCATGCGTTACAAAGATCGAAGTGATTCCCACTCGCTCGATTAGCTCCCGTAACCATGAACGCAGTTCCTGACGGATCTTCGCATCAATAGCCGCGAACGGTTCATCCAGCAATAACAACTGCGGCTCCGGGGCGAGCGCTCTGGCAAAAGCCACACGCTGACGCTGCCCACCAGACAGCTGATGCGGATAGCGCTGTTCGAAACCTTTTAACCCAGTCAATTCAACCAGTTCCATAACCCTATCACGGATCTGGGCTTTTGGCGTCTTCTTAACCTTGAGTCCAAAGGCGATATTCTCAAATACCGTCATATGTTTGAACAAGGCATAGTTCTGGAATACAAATCCGATGCCCCGCTCCTGTGGAGGCAGATGGTTCACGACTTTTCCGTGAAAGCGAATCTCTCCGGAACCCGGATTCTCCAGACCCGCCAGCATCCGCAGAATGGACGTTTTCCCGCCTCCGCTGGGTCCAAGCAGACCGATCAGATGGCCTTTGGCAATATCGAATGAGACATCTTTTACCGCATGAAAATCACCGAAATGTTTGTTCAGATCACGGACTTCTACATGCATATCAATGCACTTCCTTTCGCTTCTTGGCCCATTCCATCATTAGCAGCAGCCCGACGGAGAAGGTGACCAGCACCAATGCCACACCATTTGCGGCAGCTACATTAAAATTCTCAACATCCTGATACACCAGGGTTGTTGCAGTCTGCGTTTTGTTCATAATATTACCGGATACAACCAGCACTGCACCGAATTCCCCAAGCGAGCGCGCAACCGTCAAGACTAGACCATACACTACCGCCCAGCGGATCGAAGGCCATGTCACACTCCAGAACGTTCTCCAGCCGTAGGCGCCAAGTGTAGATGCGGCCTCCTCTTGCTGAGAACCGAGTTCCTGCAGGACAGGCATAACCTCTCTGACCATCAGTGGAAAGGTAACAAATAACGTTGCGATCACCATACCCGGGAAGGCATAGACCACATTGAATCCAATCCCTTCAAAAAAAGCACCCATAATGCTGTTAGGTCCCAACATCAACACAATCATCAAACCGCCAATGACAGGAGATACGGCATAAGGCAGGTCTACAATGCTGTTCAGCAGCCCTTTTATCCGTTCACTCATCCATCCAGCACGAACCAGATACAGAGCCATCATGATGCCAAACAATGTATTTAACAGGGTGACCACCAGGACAACCAGTCCGGTCATCATCAAGGCATGTAACGCCTCAGGGCGCATTAACCCTTTCAGGAATCCACCTGCCCCGTCTTCAAATGCGCCAATAAAAATTCGTCCAAGCGGGATAATCAGCAGTACAATAAATACCGCAAACGTCAGTCCGATTAACAGTCGTCTCATCGTCTTCTCCCCCGCATCTGCACCAGATTGATCAGCCAGAGGATCAGGAAGGAGAGCGTCAGGAGCAACACGGATACAGCAGCAGCTCCCGTTGGATTATCACTTTCAATCTCCCCGTAGATAAATACGGAAGCGGTCAGTGTTCTTCCTGGAATGTTACCAGCCACCAGCACAACAGCCCCGAATTCAGCCAGTCCTCTGGAGAAAGCAAGCATCCCCCCACTGATCATGCCAGGTGCCATGGACGGCAGAATAACCTGCATGAACGTGCGAGCCTTGGATGCCCCCATTGTGTAAGAGGCCTCTTCCTCGGAAGGATCAATTTCTTCCAGCAAAGGCTGCACTGCACGGATAACAAACGGAAACGTGACAAAGGTCATCGCTATAATAATGGCGGGCTGATGAAACACAATCTCAAATCCCATGGATTCTGCCAGTTTCCCGATGGCACTGACCGGACCCAAAAGCAGCATAATCATCAAGCCACCCACCGCTGTTGGCAGTGCAAACGGGAGATCAACCAGACTATTTAGAAACGATCGGCCCACAAAGCGATACCTTGTCAAAACCCAGGCGATCATCGTGCCCAAAACCACATTAATCAGCGTGGCAATGACGGCCAGCCGAATGGTCAGCAGTACGGCTTTCCACGCGATGGGGTCCATAATGCTCTGAACAAAGTTGCTCCATCCTTCAGAGAAGGAATTGACGTACACACCGATGATTGGAAGTACAATAAGTACGATAAAATATAACAACACGGTACTGCGAAATCCCCAAGTCCATCCCTTATGACGAAGAACGGTATTCATTGCTGCGTTCCCTCCCAGCCTCCGGCTTTAACTCCGGTCGGCAGTCTTCCTGGCTTCAATACGACATTTTTCCTAAGTTGGATGATATTGCTTTAATATTATTCCCATTAGTCTACTTGGTTTTGCTTTTCTGATACTTTACCAGTTTGCAGTGCTAATCGTCAATGCTTTTATTGAATAAAATTGGGGCACATCCGAGATCAATTAATAAAATCACTTCAGGTTATTTCTGTCCTCTCCGATATGATGCGATTTGCTTTTTTCACCTTGCATATGTGGTTTGTTTGGTATGTAGTGGTTAAGGTACAATCGAGGGTAAGAACAGAGATGATAAGGAGTGATCTAACATGTTATATACGAAGAATATATCTACTTCCACACGAGATGAAATGAAGGATATCACATGGGACGTGAAGCAGGTTGTCCAGAGTAGCGGGGTGCAGAATGGGACGGTGCTCATCTACTGTCCACATACGACGGCCGGTATAGCCATCAATGAAAATGCAGACCCGGATGTGAAACACGATGTCTTGTTGCGCCTTGATGAAGTGTACCCTTGGGAGCATCCCGAGTATCGACATGCCGAAGGTAATACAGCCTCTCACCTCAAATCGATTACAACAGGGCCATCACAGACAGTGATTATTCACGAAGGCAGGCTGCTGCTTGGCCGCTGGCAAGGCATTTACTTTTGTGAATTCGATGGACCACGTGAGCGGGAATATTTCCTCAAAATTATGGAAGGTTAGTTGGGTCCAACAGGCCTACCACCAACTCATTCATTTTTGCAAACACAAACAGGCGGTCCACCCTCATTTCGGGTCGGAGCCGCCTGACTTGGTCTGCTGCGCATACTAACTTTCGCGAGACAACGTTATAAAGAATTAAAGTTATGACAAATCACCGCCCTGAAGTGTAGGGGTGCAACAACAGCGCCATTATTGGTCGCCAGGCTGCTGACCCAGATTGCGGCACAGCACTTTGACATGAGACAGCGCAGACGATTCAATCTCCACAAACGTTAAACGGTCCTGAATGTAATAAGAAATGAATCCGTGCATAGCCAAAAATAGCGTACGCGGTACCCTTTGAATATCCTCTTCCGTACAGTTCTCTTCATTCATATACTGCCTTATAATCGATGCAAACAATTCGAAGCAACGTCCCTGTTCGGTACGACAATAAGACAACAGTTCTTCGTCCCTGATCATAAACATGATTTCGTATTGGTATGGATTCTCCAGACCAAAGCGAATAAACTCCATCATAATGTGCTCTACCTTGCTCACATCATCACGAACCGGCCTGACCATAGCCTGCAGCAGCAAATGCCCCAGATGATTAAAATCTTCAACCACGATGGCATAGAACAGCTCTGCCTTTTCCTTAAAGTGATAATACAGCGACCCATGACTATAGCCCAGATGCTGGCCGATGCTTCGCATCGAAATGGCGCGGTATCCTTTGGTAATAAAAAGGTGCCTCGCCGCCTCCAGTATCCGCTCCCTCGACAACTCCTGTTCGACTGCTCTTCTAGCCATATATTTTATTCCCCTTCAATAAAATAAAGCCGCTGTCCCTCCGTGATCCGGGATTGCCCTTGCGTCAAATCCGTGATCCAGGCTATAAATGCCTCGGTTTCACTATCCGGCGGAAGACAAGTCAACGTAACCTTATCGGTGAATCCAGTTTCACCTGTACGGACTTCCCGGCTTCTTAACTCATTTTCCACTTTACCCAGCCACGTATAATCCAGTTCAACAAACACTTCACGATGCAGCACGTTGGTAATGGCTTCTCCGGCTTCAATGGCTGCTACAGCACCATCCGTATAAGCACGAATTAACCCACCGGCTCCAAGCATAATTCCCCCAAAGTATCGCGTAACTACAATTGCCACATTTTTTAATTTCTGATTTTTGATCACTTCAAGAATGGGTTTCCCTGCTGTTCCGCTGGGTTCCCCGTCATCGGATTGCTTCTGGATCTCATCCCGCTCCCCAATCATGTACGCAGAGCAGTTGTGAGTCGCATTCCAATGTTTTTTCTTGATCTCATCGATAAAAGCAACAGCTTCTTCCTCTGTCGTGACCGGCATAATATGACCGATAAATCGCGACTTCTTGATTACAATTTCCAGATTGCCCGGTCCTCGAACCGTGCGATAACGTTCAATCATCCTAAATCCAACTTTCTGATCTTTTCCTGAGTCCATTTTACAAGAAAGCAGTTCACCGCGCGAACGCGGACGAACTGCCCTGGTTATCTACATCCGGGAACCCTGCATCTTACACGAACAGTGATTCCCGGTTAGATTTACATTACCTTATTCAACTATATGAGCAGACCGAGGAATTATTCAGAAAGTCTCGCTTCGAGCGCTGCTTTCTCTTCTTCAAAGCCTGGTTTGCCCAGCAATGCGAACATATTTTTCTTGTAAGCTTCCACGCCTGGTTGGTCAAATGGATTGACGCCCAGCAGGTAGCCACTGATACCGCATGCTTTTTCAAAGAAGTATACCAGATATCCGAAAGAATATGGAGTCATATCTGGAATGTTCACAATCAGATTTGGTACTTGACCATCCGTATGTGCAAGCAGTGTTCCTTGGAACGCTTTTTTGTTAACAAAGTCCATAGTTTTGCCTTCAAGGAAGTTCAAACCATCCAGATCGTCCGGATCGGATTTGATTGAGATATGCTCAGCAACTTCAGTAACCTGGATAACAGTTTCGAAGATATTCCGGCTACCTTCCTGGATGAATTGACCCATGGAGTGCAAGTCTGTAGAGAAATCAACAGATGCTGGATAGATTCCTTTGTAGTCTTTACCTTCACTCTCTCCGAATAACTGTTTCCACCACTCGGACACGAAGTGCAGGGAAGGCTCATAGTTTACAAGAATCTCCGTGCCTTTACCTTTACGATACAATGCGTTACGAACTGCAGCATATTGATATGCTTCATTCTCAGCTACGTTCGGGTTGCTGTATTCTTTGGATGCATCAGCCGCACCTTGCATCATTTCTTCGATGCTGATACCCGCTGCTGCGATTGGCAGCAAACCTACAGCTGTCAGAACGGAGTAACGTCCACCAACATCATCAGGGATAATGAAAGATTCGTATCCTTCTGCATTTGCCAGTTCTTTCAGTGCACCGCGCGCTTTGTCTGTTGTAGCATAGATGCGTTTGCGAGCTTCTTCTTTACCATATTTCTCTTCCAGTGCTGCACGGAAGATACGGAATGCAATAGCCGGCTCAGTTGTTGTACCGGATTTGGAGATAACGTTGACGGAGAAATCTTTGCCTTCAACCAGGTCCAGCAAATGAGTTACATATGTGGAGCTGATATTGTTTCCTGCAAAATAGATTTCAGGCGTTTTGCGTTTGTCTTTTGGCAGATTGTTATAGAAAGAGTGAGTCAGCATTTCAATCGCTGCACGTGCACCCAGGTATGATCCACCGATACCGATAACGATCAGTACTTCGGAGTCGCTTTGGATTTTGGCAGCCGCTTTTTGAATGCGGGCAAATTCTTCTTTGTCATAAGCTGTTGGCAGGTCAATCCAGCCCAGATAATCGGAGCCTGTTCCTGTTCCGTTGTGAAGCTGCTCGTGAGCCAGACGAATCGGTTCTGCGAAATAATCCACTTCGTGCTGATTTACAAATTGCAATGCCGTGCTATAGTCAAATGTCACTTTTTTTGCCATGATCTCAAAAACCTCCTGATTTCGATTATATTGCGTGTTCAAACTTTGTAATCAAAAGCGGACTTTTTGAACAACCTCTTATATTATGTCCGTATTCCATTCTAAACAACTTGCCTTAAGGATACTTCAAATCCACGGGGCTGACAAGCTTGCAGCTCGAACTTTGTCGTTAGAATTCAAGAAGTAAAAAGGGTAAACCGAATCCGCAGGTTGCGGTTCTGCTTACCCTTCTTATGTTATTCCGCCGGGTACGAGCAGACGTAGTCAGTAACGCTGCGTATCTCCAGTTTAAATTTGGATTCGGCAGGCACGTGGAACGTAGCTTGACCTTGAATCTCTTGCCACTCTTCTTCTCCGGGAAGCAATACTTTCAGATCTCCGGACAGAATCTCCATAATTTCACGAGAATCCGTACCGAACTCATAACTGCCTGGAAGCATGATGCCCAGAGTCACTTTGCTGCCATCCCCCAAAATAACCGTTCTGCTGGTTACTTGACCATCATAATAAATGTTGGCCTCTTTCACTACACTGACTTGATCGAATTGTGACATGCGTACCCGCTCCCCTGAAGTTAATGAAAACAAAAGGCAAAACAGATCAGGGCGGTAAAGATTCACCGCCCATGTTCTGCGGAAATAACTTGCTGCCATGGATCAGGACAGCATGATGCCCTCCCAACCATAGCAGCGTTTATGAAGCTAAAGTGCGTGTTCAAAAAGTCAGGTTTTCAGTACCGAGAAGATGGGATGAAGCTAGAAATGGAGTAGCGGAGCGTAGGAGAAAACTACGTGAGCAACGGACATTTCGGCTGAATCCCATATTCGATGCTGATGATGCCGTGAGGCATCCTTCGTAATCAAAAGCAGACTTTTTGAACAACCTCTATTACAGCAATGCTTTTACGCGGCTAACCACGTTGTCCACTGTAAAGCCATACTCTTGGATAACACGGTCGCCAGGCGCGGAAGCACCAAATGTGCTGATTCCGAGAATGTCACCTTGATCTCCAACATATTTCTCCCAGCCCATTGGATAAGCCATTTCAATCGCAAGACGAGCTTTAACATCCGGAAGAAGAACGGACTCTCTGTAAGCTTTGTCTTGTTTCTCGAACAGATCCCAGCTTGGCATGCTGATTACGCGAACTTGGATGCCTTGTTCTGCAAGTGCTGCTTGAGCTTTAACAGCCAATTGCACTTCAGAACCTGTAGCGATGATTTGTGCTACCGCTTTGCCATCTTTTGCATCAGAGACAACATAAGCACCACGTTTCACGTTCTCACGTGAACCTTCAACGGTACCTTCGAGGATCGGCAGGTTTTGACGAGTGAGTACGAGTGCAACCGGGTTGCTCTTGTTCTCAAGCGCGTAAGCCCAAGCAGCCGAAGTTTCATTACCGTCAGCCGGACGAATAACCGTCAGGTTAGGAATGATACGCAGGGATGCCAATTGCTCGATCGGTTCGTGCGTAGGACCGTCTTCACCAACAGCGATACTGTCGTGAGTCAGAACATACGTTACAGGCAATCCCATCAGGGCAGCCAGACGAACAGCCGGACGCAGGTAATCGGTAAATACGAAGAACGTACCTCCGAATACTTTCACACCGCTGTGCAGTGCCATACCGTTCATTGCTCCAGCCATACCGAATTCACGGATACCGAAGTAGATGTTACGGCCGGAGTAATCTTCAGGTGTGAAGTTCTCCAGGTTGTTCAAGTGAGTCATTGTGGAGCTTTCCAAGTCAGCAGATCCACCTGTCAGTTGTGGCACGTTGTGCGCCAGACCGTTCAGAGCGTTACCGGATGCTACACGAGTGGAAAGAGCTTTGTCTGTTGCTGCATATTTAGGAAGATCACGGTCCCAACCTTCTGGAAGGTCGCCGTTAATCGCTGTTTCGAATTGAGCTGCCAGCTCAGGGAAAGCTTTTTTGTACTCGGCAAATTTCTCGTCCCACGCTTTGTTAGCAGAGATACCACGATCTTTCACTTGTGCAAAGTGATCGCGAACTTCAGCTGGTACGTGGAAGTTTTCTTCGTAAACCCATTTGTAATACTCTTTAGTCAATTTGGCTTCGTCTGCACCCAGTGGAGATCCGTGAGTACCGCCGTGGCCGCCTTTACCTTGTTTGTTCGGGCTACCATAACCGATAACCGTTTTAACTTCGATCAGTGTAGGACGCAGTGTATCTGCTTGACCTTCCTGAATTGCTTTTTCGATTGCAGGCAGATCGTTACCATCTTCAACGCGCAGCACTTGCCAGCCATAAGCTTCAAAACGCTTCGCGATGCTTTCGGAAGAAGACAGATCCAATTTACCATCCAACGTGATGTCATTGGAGTCGAACAACATGATCAATTTGCCCAAGTGCAAACGTCCAGCCAGGGAAGCTGATTCATGCGATACGCCTTCCATCAAGTCACCATCACCACAGATTGCGTAAGTATAGTGATCAACTACGTTGAATTTGTCTTTGTTGTATGTTGCGCCCAGTTGAGCTTCAGCCATCGCCATACCTACAGCCATTGCAATACCTTGACCCAGTGGGCCGGTAGTTGCATCAACACCTGCAGTATGTCCGAATTCCGGGTGACCCGGTGTTTTGCTTCCCCATTGACGGAACTGTTTCAGTTCTTCCATTGGAAGATCATATCCGCTCAGGTGCAGCAAGCTGTACAGCAACATGGAGCCATGTCCTGCAGACAGGACAAAACGGTCCCGGTTAACCCAAGTTGGGTGGTCCGGGTTATGAGTCATCGTTTTTGCAAAAAGTTGGTACCCCATTGGAGCGGAGCCCATAGGCATACCCGGATGTCCGGAATTTGCCTTCTCAATTGCATCAATCGCCAAAGTACGTACGGTAGTAATCGACAGGTTGTCGATCGTGCTGTTCTCGTCCTTTTGAATCGCTTCGTTCTTGTCAGTCATGGTTTGTCCTCCTCATGTCTTTAGATAAGTCGGGTGCGCAAGCGAATCCCTCTCATCATACAAGCAAACCGAATTTCACAATAAGTGAATCCGCTTGAGTGTTTCATTTTGACTTATTCACTTTTGTATTGTATCACTTGGCGTGAAGCTTTTCCATAACCTTCTTTGAGAAGTTCATGAAAAATCGATTGTTTGTGATGAATAATCCTTGGCCAATCAAGCAAAAATCGTACTTTAAAAGGTACTAAATTCCAAAAGCAGACTTAAGGAGCCTCACAAATCCATCGCATGAAGTATAACCTTTAACCTGAAAACCATGCATTTTTTAGATATTCATCCTCAATTCACATATAATGTTCCTGAATATGGATTCGAAAATTGGGCTATGGTTTACTTTTCAGATGTACATACGTCAATCATAGGAGGTTGCGATCATGCCAGATCCTGCGGCTCACCCATCAACATCGGTAAAACACTCATTACCCTGGATATCCGGTATTTTAACGGGGGTTCTCTCGGGAGTTATCCTGGGATTTTTCCTTAAAGTGATTCAGGCCAACACAGGTGAACAAGTATATACCCTGCTGCTGAATATTGATTTTGTACCTGGTCTTCCGCCAACCTTACCCGAATTCATTGAATTTGCTTTGCATCTCATCGTGTCCGTTGTCATCGGTATCTACTATCTGTGGTGGGTAAGGCATTCAGGCCGCCCTATGTTCAAAGGAATCTTGCTCGGTGCCGCTTCATCCCTGCTCTACATTCCACTCTCTCAATTGTCACCACGTGTCCCAGATCTGTACGATGTGGCAGCCATCCTCTACTGGATTGTAGGACATCTGCTGTTTGGTATTATGCTTGGCATGTGCGGAAAGTATATTATGAATGCAAAAAAAGCGACTCCCGCTTCGTAAACGAATTGGGGTCGCTTTGTTGTTAGTCTATTACGTGGTTCCGAATCAACCTTGCGCAGTATTAAAGCATAAGCTTAAAATACGACCGTTTTATTTTCGTGAACGAGAACACGGTCTTCGACATGCCATTTCACGGCACGTGCAAGCACAACACGCTCAATGGTACGTCCAATACGCTTCAGCTCGGTTACATCGTCCCCGTGGCTTACACGCTGCACATCCTGTTCAATAATCGGGCCGCCATCCAGTTCTTCCGTAACATAGTGCGCTGTCGCACCGATAATTTTGACACCACGGTTGTACGCCTGCGCATACGGTTTACCACCCACAAAGGCTGGCAGGAACGAATGGTGGATATTAATGATTCGATTACGGTAGTGCTCAATGAACATGGGAGAGATGATCTGCATGTAACGAGCCAGAATAATCACATCCACATCATTGCCAATGACGTCCAGTTGACGCTGTTCTGCTTCTTTCTTCGTATCTGCTGTAACCGGAATATGATGATATGGAATGCCAAATGATTCTACATAGTCCTTCATGTCCAGATGGTTGCTGACCACAAGCGCAATATCGGCATCCAGGTCGCCTGCCTGCCATTGCCACAACAATTCAACCAGACAATGATCTTCTTTGGATACAAAGATAGCCAGTTTCTTCTTGCGGCTAACCGCAGATAACGTCCATTCCATCTGAAAACGGCTTGCTACTTCTACAAAATCAGCTTCCAGTTTCGGTAAATTGACCAACAATTGCGGAAGATCAAACTCAATTCGCATAAAGAACATGCCGCCAGCAGGGTCCATGGTGTACTGGTCCGACTGAACAATGTTTGCACCATGCTGGTGCAAGAAGTGAGAGACGGCAGCTACAATTCCTGGACCATCTGGACAGGAAATAAGCATGCGCGCACGATCGGCGCGGTTTTTAGAATCAGGGCGTACTTGTTTAGCGTGGATCTCCATCGGGTTATTCTTCCTCCTTCAATTAAGCCATGACCTGCAGGGTTAACCCGCAAGCCATGCAATCAAGCGATGATTCAGTTGTTCTTCATTCAAATGCGGGAATAAAGCAGCTTCAGTCACCATGTCATAGAGGCGCTCCAGCGGTTCGCGCGGATCTGCCTTTTTGGCTTTGGCATCATTTTTGAGCAACGTCCACACATCCAGAATATACGAACGAGACTCAATCTCTTTACCTTTGAAAAAGTGTTGCAACTGTTCTACTTCTGTCAGGAAATCCTGGCCGAATCGACCGGCAACATCCCCACGAAGCAGGGCAATCTCCACCTCATACATTGGACGCTGTGTCTTGGCCTCTTTACCAATCCAAGGTGTCTCCAGAATAAATGGACGTCCTTGAAGCTTCTCATGGTTGACGATGCGGTTAATCGCCTCAAACCCGATCCAGCCGGAGCCAATTGGTGTATGACGGTCCTTGTGCGCACCCACAGCATTCTTACTATCATTAATATGCATTACGGCAATGCGGTCAAGTCCTACCGTGCGATCGAATTGTTCCAGTACACCGTCAAAATCATTAACGATATCATATCCGGCATCATGAATGTGACATGTATCCATACACACAGTGAGGCGCTCGTTATACGTTACTTTCTCAATAATCTGAGCGATCTCTTCGAAACTGCGACCCATTTCCGTACCTTTGCCAGCCATGGTTTCCAGAGCAATGTTCACATCTGTCTCTTTCACACCCTCCAGCACTTCATTCAACCCTTCTGCGATCCGTCCGATCCCATAGTGGGCATCTTTGTCTGTAAATGCGCCGGGATGTAATACGATGTTCTTCACACCAATGGCATGTGTACGACGGATCTCTTCCTGAAGGAAATCTACAGCGAGTCTATACGTGTTGTCTTTGTATGAGCCAAGATTAATAATGTACGGTGCATGGACAACGATATCTTCCATTCCACCCTCTTGCATGGCAAGTTTTCCTTCTTCAATATACATGGATTCAATTGGCTTGCGACGTGTATTCTGTGGTGCACCCGTATATATCATAAACGAACTGGAACCGTACGAGGACGCTTCCTTCGTTGCACTCAATAATCCCTTGTCCGAAAAGGACACGTGGGAGCCGATTTTCAGCATTATTGATCCCCCTTAATCTGAATTATCCCTTATTCTAACGCGATTATCGAAATAAATCTAGAAATGCGCTATAATTCGGGATAGAGGCTATTTTTAACAGCTAATATGTGGAACATGGGTAGGCGGAATCCGTCTTTCCGTGAAAATCAATGAACCGAGGTGACTCCGCAATGATTTTCGACTCCTACGCGATGATACTGACCAGCAGTTCCCCCAGCAATTGGTTTATGAATACAATCGCATTCTGGACTTTTGTATTGCTTGGCAGCATGTGTATCGGTGGATTTTTCATGATGCGCAAGTTTTTAAAAGTGCTACCAAAAGCTGACGGAAAGTCCAAACTGGATTGGCAGAATCATTGGGTTGAAGCCAGCCGTCACTTATGGACAGATGAAGCCAAAGCTTTTTTGGATCAACTCGTGGAGCCTGTACCTGGGCCATTTCGTGACATCGCCAAACATTCCATTGCTGCAGAGATTGGTAAAATTGCAGTTGAAGACAACGCAACGGAAGTATCGAGAGATCATTGCATTAAAGGATACATTATTGCCACACCGAAGCGGGATAATAAGTTTTTAGTAAAATTTTTGGAGAAAAACAAAATCGATTATTCCCCTTATCAACATTTGATTAAATAAAATAAAAGATGAGTTAAGTGGCATATAGATTTGGTTAATTAGATACAGATATGCTCCGTCAGGTAAGTTGTTCCCAACAGGCATTGCTTACCGTACGGGGCTGTTTGTCGATTCAACGGTATATATCAGCGCAGTGAAAATCAGAGAGGATGTTGGATATGAAAATTGCCATTTGTGGAGGTACCGGATTTGTGGGAGGAGCACTTGTAGATTACTGGCTGCAAGCCGGGCACCATGTGAAAGTTATTACACGAAAACTGCCTGACTTGCATAATCCAAGTAAAAATCTTTCATATATATCGTGGGAACAAGTCGAAGAACAACCTCACTTGCTAGAAGGTATGGACGCTCTCGTTAACCTTGCCGGAGAAACGCTGAATCAACGTTGGACAACCAAGGCAAAGCTGGAGATTGTTGAATCCAGAGTCACGACCGTAGCGCGGGTAGCCCGATTGGTGGAATCCCTGGAACAAAAGCCGGAAGTGGTCGTTCAGGCTTCGGCCATGGCCATCTATGGAACCTCCCCTAACGAAACCTTTGACGAGAATAGTCCGCAAAAATCAATGAATTTCCCTTCCCGGGTCTCGGAACAATGGGAAGTTGCTGCAGATGCAATCAAAAATGTAAGACTCGTTAAAATCCGGGTAAGTCTGGTTCTTGGACATAAAAGAGGGGCTTTTCCATTGATGAAACTTCCTTACATGCTGGGTGTTGGTGGCAAGATCGGCAGTGGCAAGCAATGGACTAGCTGGATTCACATTATGGATATCGTAAGACTCATTGATTTTAGTATTCAAAATAAACAAGTATCAGGTCCGGTCAATGCTTCCTCACCGAACCCTGTCACCAATGATGAATTCGGTCGCACGGTGGGCAAGGTGTATCATCGCCCTCACTGGTTCCCCGTACCCAGCTTCCTAATTAAAACCTTGGTCGGAGAACTATCCGTTGTCGTGCTTCAAGGGCAGAGAGTCATTCCGCAAAAAGCTCTCGACCACGGATTCCAGTTCACCTTCCCAACCTTAACCCAGGCACTGGAAGATCTGAAGCACCGTGGCTTATCCGACTGATTGTACCACGAGATTGAACTATGTCTTATCCAACCGACCGATAGGTGTAAACTGATTCCGCAAGTGTAAATGTGTCTCCATCCGCCAATGGATACTCCTTATACGGAGCAAGAATATTGCCCTGAAGAACGGTGCCATTGACGGAACCCAGATCCTTAATCACATAGCCCGATTTGTTCCGGCTCAATTCCACATGAGCACGGGACACGCCGGTCGCTGTGTCCACCCACTGAACCATGTCTGCTGATCTTCCGATGACAAAAGATGCTCCTTGCACATCCATCCGTTCATGTTGGTCACCGGTGCCAGATCTTCGTTCAAGATAATAAGACGCCATCACCGGGCCTGCCCCTATAACATTACCTCCACTCAGATTCTGCAAATTCACGGTTGCCTCCGCAACTGCATCCTGTCGAATTAGCTCCGAAGTTGAAGCTACCGTTTCCACATGACGCTGAACGATCGGTGGTTCGGAGTGTTCAGGTGTCATATGCAGACTTTGATAACGAGAATGCTCGCTACCACCTTCTGAGGCGAATGCAACTGTTTGATTTATGCGTTCTGCTAGCCTTTCAGCTGTATTCCAGCGCCAACTCTCCTGAAATAATTCCTCATCCTCTTCCGTTTGCTCGCCTTTGTTCTTACCTAAATTAAATGAAAAAGACCTCTTATTCTCTGAGTCATTATGAGGACTTCCCCTGCGCTTCCACGTCCATCCTGCTACACCAAGCAAGCCAAGGCTTAGTACCATGCACAGGATCATCTGCGTCTGTCCCGGTTGCTCCATGTAAATAAATCTCCATACCAATGCCATGGCAACCATGCAGCCCAATATGATATAGGTTACTTTGGAAGAACCGGGCTTCTCCTCTACTTCCATTTCAACACGCTCTAGAGAATCATACCGATTACTCAGTCCCTGATCCATGCTATTTGATCTCTCTAATGAAGATTGCTCAGATGAGCGCCTGCCTGGAAAGGTTCGAGATCTCAACGGAATGTCTCCCACCTCGGATTCACTCGTTTTCTGCGGCTGACGGAAATTTAGTTGCGGCTCCACAGCAGCATTTTGAACAGGAGCACCGGGTTGATATGATCGAGAATTGGCTAATCTGCTATCCCGCTCAGAAATCGACAAATGAAGATTACCTCTTGAATCATCGAAGGTTTCCGAAGTTCTGGACGAGAGAAATGCTGCGCTTCCTCCATTCTCTTGCTCGTCAGCATATAATTCCAGCAGAAGCTCTCGCAACTGTCTGATATCCCAGCGTTCGTTGTCACATAACTGCAGAACACGCTGAATGCCTTCTCCCTGCAGTTCCTGTACATGTGCCATCAGCCTGATCACCAGCTCACGGAATTGCTGAGATGTTGGATCAACTTCAACCGTATCCATGACTGGTACATATACCATTCCAAGCTCACCCTGTTCCAATGAACCGTTGATGAACAAGTACTCTTCCTGGATCAATAATTTACGGGGCTCCAGCATATATTGCCGGCATTCCGTGAAGGCATCGGCTAGTTGGAACAACAAACCATACAGAACACGCAATTTGATTTTGCTTGACTTTAACATCTGGGATAACATCTTGTACCCTGATATGTCGTACTGCAAAGTTACATTTCGGTCGACTTCCCGAATATGAACAGGAAGAAGTCGCGGAATCTGATTGGAGGACAACATCCCCATCTGTACCCGGCTCAATTCTTCTATTCGCAACCCGTTCTCTTTCTCCAAAACCATGAACGCTCCGCCGTTACGAATAAAATCTCTCGTTAATCCATACATGCCAATCCTCTCTTTCCGTTGCTATATAGGATCAACTAAAGAAAGTTACACTGGGTACTTCGATGACGGAACAACCTTCCGATCGCTGTTATCCCCAGATTTCTTGATTCCCTTTGTAAAGGGGAAAATCCGGGGATAAAGGCGAAGCATATGCTTCCGATGCAGCTTTCTTTCAGAAAGCTTTTAGCTCCGCTTCTTCAGGTTTTTTTCCGTCCTCTCCGTTCTCGTGTAAAAAGTTTAGTTGATATAAGTTGAGTTACAATACACCACACTCTTCCACTCCAATCGCAGTGCTATCTTCGATCACTGTTATCCTAACGTTTTCCAGACTCCTGATATCAAGGGAAAAGTCCTGAGACAAGGACCGTAATAAATCCAGGTAACACCGCCAGCATAAACGGAAACTTCAATGTCTTCTCTTTATTTACCAGCTTGAGCGAACCGAGCATGAAAAAACCTGCAAGACTGCCTGCCATGCCCCGAATTCGTTTCGCTGAGTCCTTGCGGAATAGAAGTATCACTAAACCAATGGCTCCCGCATACAAAACGGAGTAAATAATGACATGAATGCCAAAAGCAAGCCCCGTCCATGCGCCAATCCCACCAAACAATTTCACATCTCCTGCTCCTACCGCCCCAATCGCATACATCAGAAACAAAATGCCAAAACCTGCTGCAAATCCAGCGGCTGAGAACAAGAAACCATCCCAACCTCCCCATATGATATGGTCCAGTACGCCTGCAACAGTCACAGGTAAAGTCAATCGATTTGGAATTTTCATGGAACGAATATCTGTAATAAAAGCTGCAATAATGTAAATGCCACAGGCTATGTAAAACCACTCCACCTCCATCATCCCCTTCCTTATTTTCTGGATGCCACGGTAAACGAAGTCTCCGTCTTGGCACCGTCCCCTGTCTCAACAACAAAACTCCATGTTCCTTCGGTTGTCCGAGTACCAACAAACCAGTTCCATTCAATAATTCCATTCTGATCTGCGGTGGCCCAGCCAATGTGCTTCGCAGAACTTTCACCTGACTTGTAAAATATCGTTAAGTTGGCTGTCGCTCCTGGTTCTACCTTCACCTTGATCGTTGCATTGTTGCCTATGTAAGCCGGGTCAGGCTTCGACAGTACCGTTGCTGAACCCGCAGTATCCCCATCTCCTGCGCTGCCCTCTGATCCTTCTCCGGTATCTCCAATCCATACCCGTTCTGCCGCAGCAGCCTGAATCCGTAGCGGTTTACTGAGAAAGGGAACTTTTACCGGCAATTCATAACTCAGTTCAAGTCGGAAATATGGATTTGTTTTGTTTTTGAGATCAGGTATCGAAATGCCATTCACATGAACACGTTCCATATTCAGCAGCGTTGGCTCGATAAATGGTTGAAGCAGCGGTTTTACCGTGGGATCAAGTACAGTTTCCAAGACGGATGTCTTGACCTCCTGCAGTGGCTGTTCACCACTAGCCGCTGCTGAACGTACCCAATCACTTAATGGCTCAGGTAGAGAAGAAGCATAACCTTCTGCCCATTCCGTCAGAGATAATTCTGGTATCTTCCAACCCCCTCCAGAACCTTCTCCGCCGGCAGAATCAGAAGGTGTGAATGCCAGGGAAACGGGATATATTTTCGTTGATAATTGCTTTACTGCTTCCCCTGCCGTGCTCTGTAGCGCTGTGGAGATTAGAGTCATTTGCACAATGAAAATGAGAAACATGATAAAGAACAGAAAGACAGGTAACACCAGTGAGGCTTCCAGAACCATGCTGCCCTGTTCCTTTTTCGGAGAACATATCTGCTTATTCAGAGACTTCAATCGTTGCAATCTGATTATTCGTGTTAAACGAATCTGCTTTTGTATGCTTTCTTTTTCATAATGTTGCTGCTTATCCATAATCCCTCCACCAAAACGATCCTGATCATTCAATAGGAATAATCCGCCTTCCGCTCAATGAAAATTCGCCCATCTTCAACCTGGTCTGCACTACCCATAACTGCACCTATGCTTCTAACCACCCCTGGTAAAAACCACAGCTTGATGCTACTACGCATGTTACCCGAAGCATACGTCTGTTTCTCATCTGGATTCACCCCAGTATTCAATCGAATTAGCGCCAGCATTCTGGACATTTTGCGTTCATTGTTGCTGTGCATCAAGAGGAACAATCGAAGATGGTCCCTATACGTCAATTTGACCTTGATATACTTGGACAATTCCACACTGCCCTCTTTTGCTAGTTTCACCATATCGGCAATGGCGTTTGTAATCCCGTATAAGATTGCCGCCGATAATACCAGAAGTGGGTTCCCAAGCTTGCTGTGCTCAATTAACCCTTCTGCCGTCCGAATAGCCAGCCGCATCCCAAATATCTCCGCATATGCCGCAGCGATGTTACCCGAAGGATTATGAAACCCGTAAACGATATACTCCAGTTCCTGATTCTCCAGTTTGAAGACATCACCAGCATCTCCACCACCTTCAGTCCAGGTAAATAACTGACCAAAATCCATGGAGTTGAAATAGGCTAAAGCATATTCATTCTGAAACAATTCGTCGCCAAGATTATCCAGCAGACCGGACATCCCGCCAAACAAACTGTCCATTCCCTTCATGGCATCGCCACCAGAGTCATAAGGATCTCCAGCAATCTCTGCCTTTTTGGCCTCCTCACGACTAGCCTCGTTAAAAGCAATATTAGCGTTGTAATATTCCTCCAGCTGTTTGAAAGCGTCCATGGAACCCGAACTTCCATTCTGAATCTGCGACAAGATTCGTTTGACATCCTTCAATTTCCCTTTGGATTCTTTGTCATTCGCTTTGCGCTGGGCATCCGACCCACGACCACTCTCCAGCTGCTGCTTACTTTGCAGGATGAGATTGGCAGGACCGCTACGTACATAGGTGTCCATATATCCCTCCGTAACCTGACTTGCCTGTCTGACCGCCGGTTTAATCGGAACACCGCTCATGCCTGTGACACTGCGAAGCTGTGTATTCAATTCCATGTTGTCTCTTCTGACGTTAGAGAAGTCCGTATTCTGGGAAACAACCCGTGCCTTCAATTGATCAAATAGGCTATCTGCCCTCACAAGCTCCGAAGCAAGAGAACGTGTACTTTTAGCTTCAGTGCCTGATCCAGTAGATGCAGGACTCGTCCCAGGAAGATTCGAGTTGCCCACATTGTCATAGCTCGCATTCTCCGAACGGTTCTCCCCCTCCGCGATCACACGTTTCATTTCCTCATTGATCTTGCGTGCTTCTTCGATTTTGGACTGTGCTTCCTCCAGCTTTGTTTGATGGGCCTGTAACGCGGGCTGCATGATCATGCTGATGCCTGTCACCACATTACCAACACCGGCCCGATAACGAGCCAGTTCCAATATGTATCGTTGCTCTCTGAACGGAAATCCCTCATCCGCCTGTTTCTTGTTAAGATAATCTGCATAACGTGCTGCTGCCTCGGCAGCTGTCTCTGGTGTTTCTTCCAACATTTCTTCATAGATAACTTGTGAAGGCGGGTCCATGATCAACTTTGGAAGATTCTTCAGCTTCTCCGCGGATTCCGTCTGATTAGCAATGGCTTCATCCAGCAATTCTTCACGTTTGTCATATAACTTCTGTAATTTTTTCAGCAAGTCTACCGTGTGCGCAGCTTCCTTCATCTCGTCTGACATCGGTTTGAACCGATTGATCACTTCAAGGGTAAAATCAACCGGAGCCCGATACTTCATGTCCTCCTGAATCTGGCGATTAAATATATCGTATCTGCCCAGTTCACGCTCCATGCTCAGTGAAGTTTTATCCCACTGGATATCCAGAATGGGAAATCCATCTTTTACAGCTGAAGGCTTCACACTATCATTCAGCACTTTAGCCATAATTGCATCCCCACTGCTGTCGCCATACCCGAATAAACCATACTCCCGGAGTGATGTGTCATAGGCTGACATGACGGATCTCATCGCAGCATGAGTCATGCGTTCGGTCTGCACCTTGAATGCCGCTATACGAGCGTAATCAATAAATATAGCGACAAACATATAAACACCGGCCAATATTAATATTAAAAAAAGGGTTACGGCTCCCGACTCACCGTCTTTTTTTCTAAACAGCTCCGCCCTCCTCCTTTTCTCACTTTTTGCTTTTGCCAAAATGCTGCACAACCTGTCCGGCTTCTGCCGCTGTACTGGTCGCCGCACCGCCTTTGCCTTTAAACTTGGCTGCGTAATAACGGACCAGATCTACCGTTCGAATGAATTCAACCGGTTCAACAACTGCGGACGATCCTTGAGTGAGGACACGGTTACCTGAATCGAACAAAAAAGAAGGAAGAGGCAAAGAAATTACTTGTTCCAGCTTGGTTGTTATTTTCCGCTGAATCAGAGAATTCTGATACTCAATCGTTCCTTTCATAGCTGAGGGCATATGCTGCACCGCTTGTGCTAATTTCTGTTCCGAAAGATTGCCGCCTTCACCAGCAGGTATAGAAACGCTAACCTGATTATCCGCTCCCGCCCAGCCAAATAGTGCTCCAAGCATACGATCATCCGTCAGTCTCCAGTACAGATTGTCATGTTCTCCAGCGACAACTTCACTCGTCATCGCCTGCTTGTGGCTGTTGTCCCAGCTATAGGCTGCACGTTCGGAAGCTGCATAGGCATGTTGATTCAAAAATGTCTTTTGATACATGTACATGGTAAAGAAGAGCAACAACACAAGAATAAACAGCACAACAGGAAAGATCAGGGAGGCTTCAACCGTGAAGCTCCCTTCTTCTTTTTTGAACTTGTTATTCGAAAAATTCATTACTTTTATCGCTAACATTCTTCAAAAGTCTCTCTACTAACGTCTTAATTTGGTCTTTAAAAATCAAAGCAATAATGATAATAACCCCGATAATCAGAATCAGCTCCAACGTGCCGAGCCCGTCCTCTTCTTTCCAAAATGCGTTTACCTTGTTTTTCAATAATCCCATCATCCCAATTCCTCCTACATATTCATCATCATAAAAGCAGGTGCCCCGATCATGACCACAATCGTAAAAAAGATCAGTACCATCGGAAACACCAGTTTGGAAGAAGCCTGTTCTCCCTTCGCCCGACTGACAGCCTTGCGTTTCTCCCACAACACATGTGACAGATCCCGCAGCGCCAATACAAAGTCACCTCCCCCACGCCGGAAATTCAGCAGCACTGTTGTCGTAAAAATCGTCACTTCCTGTACACCGCAGCGACGACTGAACTGTTCAAATGATTGTTGAAACGAGTACCCATTATTCCAATCTCCCACCGTCTTTCTGAGTTCGTTGTACAACGGATGATCCCGTTCCCCCTGGCTTGTCACACAGTGAACGATGGCACGTTGCACGGTCTCCCCTGCGCCAACCAGCAGTACAATTCGGTTCAGCAGCTCAGGCAGTTCCATAAGAATATCCTGGTCTCTTCGCTGCACCTTTGTATTGAGGTCTTTGTAGAGCGCAAAAGGTAACGCTGCACCAAGCGCGAGCCCACCTACCATACCTCCGATGCCCATATCTCCAACGAGTGATAACAGGCATCCCACCAGCAGCATGAGCCACGTGTAGGTCAACATTTCGGCGCAATAAAGCATCGTTTTTTCTCCACTGTGCTGTATGCCATACATTTTCTGAATGGCATGTTGCATTCGAAACATGAGCACTGGCAATCTGCGTCCAATGTCAAACTTGTCCAATATAAACAGGAAGGGGCCATGTAATTTTTTCAGTCGTAATCCTTCCATATCCAGCTTGCGCAGATGCCGGTAGGTCTGTCCCCGGGTTCGATCCAGCACCAGCCATCCCGCTCCGAGCATCCCTGCGACTATAACGGGAAGCAGCATCGTTTCAGCTCCTTATACTTTGATATCCATAATGCGATTAATCCACAGATAACAGCAGGCGAGTACTGCCAAGGCACCACTTGAGATGAGGTAGCCCATCCCGCTATATAACGGCTCCATAAAGTCTTTAGCGGTCAGATTGAGGAATATCAGAAAAATAAATGGAGCGGCAAACATCACCTTTGATTCGAACTTTTTCTGCGAAACCGCGACCATAATATCCTGCTGAATGTCCAGCTTCTCCCCAATCACCGCAGAGGTACGACGCACAACCTCAACCAGATCCCCGCCAGTTCGTTTGCACGTGATGAACACATCTGCAAAATTCGTAATATCTTCAATCTGCGCCCGATCCGAAAAATCCTGTAGTGCCTCTTCAATTGGTTGTCCATACTCCATCCGTGTCCGCAATATCGTGAACTCACGAATCAGATCGGTATCCGCTTCCGGGTTCAACATCCGCAGATCCTCCACGGATTCCTTGAATCCATTTTCCACCGATTTTCCAGCGGCTAGTGCCGAAGATAATGCATATAGCGCTTGCTTAAAATGTAAACTGAGTGTCATTCTTTTTCGTTCCAACAGCACTTTAGTCCAATGTTTTGGTACCCATATGCAACCCGCAGCCAGGATCGCTCCAGCCAACCAGTGATGGTAGAACAGAATTCCGATGCCAAAAAACAGCAGACCACTAATCAACATACAGACCATTCGTTGTCTCCGGGAAAGCGTATATACGGTGTAATCCGTCAACATCTGTCTGGCTTCACCCAACAGTAATCACCTTCCAATGACTTTAATTCACGTTGTTATCTGATAAATTTGTTTCAACACTATATTGTTCTATGTATCCATCCAGCCATTCCCCAAGCCCAGCCATCTGAATTTTATCCACCTGATTCAACTTTCCAACCTGTACTAACCCGCCAATAATTTTGCCTTCACGCTCTTCTTGTTCCTGGAAACGAAACAGTGGATTCAGCAAAACCTCACCGTTCTGCATCCCAATCACTTCACTAATCTCTGTCACCCGCCTTGAGCGATCTCGTAGCCGGGACAGATGTACAAAAATATCGATTGCTGAACTAATCTGCTGCCTCACAACGGCAATGGGAAGATCCGCACCACTAAGCACCATCGTTTCGAGTCTGCTAATCATGTCCGAGATGGTATTCGCATGCCCAGTTGACAAGCTTCCATCATGGCCAGTGTTCATGGCCTGTAACATATCCAGCGCTTCTGCGCCCCTGACTTCCCCAATCACAATCCGGTTTGGACGCATCCGTAAGGAAGATTTGATTAGATCCCGAATAGATATCTGCCCCTTGCCTTCGGTATTGGCATTCCGCGTCTCCAGTGATACCAGATTTGGTACCGTAACAATCTGCAACTCAGCCGAATCCTCAATCGTTATAATCCGCTCATCGGCAGGGATAAACTGTGATAATGCGTTCAGAAAGGTCGTTTTTCCCGATCCGGTCCCACCTCCAATGAAAATGTTGTATTTGCTCCGTACCAACTGCTGCAATAATTCTGCCGCTTCTTCATGCAGGGCTCCCTTGTCAATCAGATCGGACATCTTCATCGGTTCACTGGGGAATTTACGAATCGTCATCGTGGGGCCTTTCAAGGCAATAGGAGGCAACACGATATTGACCCGCGAACCATCCTTTAAACGGGCATCTACGATTGGAGAAGACTCATTCACAATCCGGTTTACCCCGGACACAATCATCTGGATGATATCCTCGAGCCGTTCCCTGGACTCAAATTCAAGGGTGATCTGGCTGACTTCACCTTCTTGCTCCACAAAAATCTCCTTGTGACTATTGATCATAATTTCCGTAATATCGGGATGATCCACAAGTGGCTGCAAAATATCCAATCCACGAAAGGAGTCAAACAATCGCTGTACCAGCGTATGACGCTCTCCTGAGGTCAGATCATCCAGCTTCGGGTCAGTAAGAACTTTGCGTTCTATCCCCTGCCACAGTTCATCATCTCCTGCGGAAGAGGTTAAATCGAGGCCAGCCCTGACTTCCCTGCGCATCATCTGAAACTGTTCTTCACGATCCAGTATTCTATTGGATGAATCCGTCATAGTGCCCACCGATCCTGCTTCTGAATTCGTCCCGTCTGCTTTAATTCTTCTTCGCCATCTTGTACCAGCATGGCACATAATCTCTTCACTTCACGTTGGAAGATCGGAGAACTAAGCATGACTTCCTCCTGACTGAGTTGCTTCCAAGAAGGGATATAGGGCAACACTGCATCCAGATGCAGATCAGGACGTGGGAGTGCATTGACGACATTGTCCCGATATTTGTTAACCACAAAGCGTGAACGCTCCGATATACTTTCGTATAGATCTGGTTTCGTACGCTCAGCATGCTGTAACCATTGCCCCCATCGATGCATGGCAGATATATCATCCTCAACCAACCAGACAAATGCATCTGCTGCATCCAGTACCCCTTCACTGCGCCCATCCCAATCGGAATCCCCATCCAGAATCAACACGTCATATTGTCCGCAATCCGTTAAATAACAAATAAGATTCGACGTATCCTCACGAGTCATTTGCAACAGTTCTTTACGATTCGATAATGGCCAGAACACATCGGATTTCAGCGCTTCATGCCGGACTACATATCTATCCACAGCCTTAGATTGCACCTGTAACTGCTTGCCGGATTCCTTTCTGCCCACCTTCAGATCGTATAACAGACGTGACAATCCCGTCTCCGCATCCGGGTTACGCTGCCCACTTCTAGTTAGTCCCTTTTCCAGAAACGGGAGCGTACTGTCCAGCGTCTCCAGATTCAGATAGAGAACAGCATATCCTGCAAGTCCCAATTGCTTCGCCATATGCAGGGCTACTGCCGTTTTGCCACTTCCACCCGAAGCGGATACTACACCGATGGAGAGAGTCTCTTGCCCCGGATGGTGAACCTTCTTACGGCGTGGCTGTCGGCAAGCATGCATCACAGCATCCAGCAAAGCAGGCAAGGGTTGGTATTTCATCAGCCGCTTGGCCTCATCCACCTCTTCCATCCCTTCACTAAGCATTAGCCAAGGTACACCTGATCCTTCTCCCCCGTTATTCAGCCAGTCATTCAGAAACTCCGGTTCCGCAATAACCAGATCCGGTAATTCTCGACCTTCTTGCTCATTCATGTGATCCTTGAACGAATCCCCTTGGGAGAATGCCGTGAAACGCACATGGAGACCAGGCGAATTTCCCTGTACATAATCAAGCCAGGCGCTAATGTAATCTCTATCCTTCGAAACCAGAACTACCTTCAGTACAATCAAATTTTCCTTCCCTCCCTGTCAAAAAGCACAAAAAAAACACCGTCCAATAACCGCATGAATATGCAGTATATGGACGGTGCTTCCGTCACGTGCTATGAATGTATGGATAATATAGCATACAATTTCTGGGGGAGCAAGGGATTTATTCTAACCCATTTCTCCTTAAGAGTTGTACGGTGAATCGAACTCAATAATGTTTCGGTCCGGATCAAGTACAAAAATCTGTGCGAATCCAGCCACACTATCAGGTCTCGCTTCGTACTCAATTCCCTGCTGCTCCAACCAGGCTATAGTCCCTGAATAACTGGTCACCCAGATCGCAAAGTGGCCGTCTGTTGTATCAATTCCAGCCTCACGTAACGTGTGACCCTCAGGGTGCTGTAACAGATGAAGTTGCTGGCTACCGATGGCATACCATGTACCTGTGGAGCGGAAAGCCGGACGTTCAATCTCTTGCATCCCCAGTAACCCCGAATAGAATTTCTTCGCGATTTCCAGATCACGTACAGCCAGACTAACATGGTGGATGTGTGCATATTCGATCATCTTTTATATCCCCTCTCTACTTCAATATGACTATACTATAACACCTTCAACCCTGACCATAATCTCCGCTAAACAGAAAAACACCCCTGATATTAATCCGGTAAACCTCTCGGCTCACACAGATCTAGTTCAGAGGTGCCTGTTTTATTTAGCGCTATCCAATGCTTCTTGTGGAATCTTGATCTCTTCCACTTGATCCTGGTTGGAGAACGTACTGTTCATCTTCATGTCCATCGTCATTTTCTGTCCGTTCTGTTCCATTTCCATGACCATGGTTACGTCCGTACTTGCAGGCAGGTAGGTTTCTTTGTTGATCATGTATTTCATCTTCATGCTGGTGATATTCATCTGATCAAGCATGGCTTGCATCTGGGCATCCGATCCGTTCTGCTCCATCACGGCTTTGGCCAGTTCCTTCACGTTATCACCGGATACGTCAGCGTTAATCACATAATTGTCGCCTTCTTCGGTCACTTCAGTATCTTCTTCGATCTTTTTGAATTGCTCCAATTCACCTTCGGGATTCATACTTGCTTTCATCTGCTCAATCAGTTCCTTGGTTTGAGCTTCAGGAATCGCAACCCATTGATCCCCAACTTGAGAGTAGATTTTATCCGATGTGATATACTGCTTCACGTTCTGAGCTTCCTGTCCCGACATTTCCATTTTCATCTCTTGATAGATCATCATTGGATCTTTGATAATATCCATCTTAAGCGATGTTTTAACCTGTTGATCCTGGGACTGTTCACCAGCATCCAGTTTCAGATTCTGATCAATGTTTGCTTCAGTTGTGAAGCTTTTCATTTCTTTGGTTGCTGCATTGGTTTTGGTAATCAATTCGTCCAGGGTAGGGATCTTTGTTTCCTGCTCTGCAGGTGTATTACCCTCGTTAGATGTTTCGTTGTTAGTCGCTGGCGGCGTTGCCGTATTATCTGTATCGTTACTGCATGCTGCCAAGCTCACTGCTAATAATGCCCAGATAAATAATGTAGTCCACTTCTTCAAGTTGTTGTCCTCCCAAAATAGATATGATCTGTATTCATTACCCAATAATTTCCGTTATTAATCATAAAAATCGATCTTTGATCTCCGGTGTAGGCAACATGCACGCTTCATCCTTGCCAAACCAGCGATAACGGTTGCGAGCAACCCAGTTATAAACTGCATTACGAATAAATTTCGGTACAATAATGAACACATATAACAACGGATAAGGAAACTTTAGACCTTTGGCCAGTCGCAGTGCGGCGGTTGAACGTGTATAGTATTTTCCATTTTCAATCAGAACAAAGGTATCCATACTGTCTGTCGACAAATTGCCTTTCTTCAGCAGTTCCTTGGCTACATCCGATTGAAGCGATGCAAAATGATATTTCCCTTCCGGGTCACGCTTAATAATCCATTTGGTTAAGCCCTGGCAGAAGTGACAGACGCCATCCACCAGTACGATGGGATGTCCCTGATGCACATCCGTTTGATTTGCTGTCATATTGGCTGCCTCCTATTGTTGCGGTTAGAGTAACTTACCCACTTTGAGCCATCTTGTTCACTAATTCTAAATTTATTTATAGAAGTAGTTCAAAAAGACTGAAAACCACTCTTTTTGAACTCGCATTAATGGGAAATAGAAAGAAAAAGAGCGCAGGCACTGTGCCTACGCTCGTATCTGTCCGACAATTACTCCGTAACTGCCTTTTCCATCCATTTGTCATCGATCATTTGTTGATGCAGGTCACTTGCCCACTGGTCCATACATTTGCAAATGAAATCTTTGCGACATACTGGACAAGGCGTTTTCTGCAAACGACTGATATTGGTCATCTTCCATTCCGGGGAACGGGAGTAGAATACACGGCATTTTGTACCGTCTACCAAATTCATTTTAAATTCGTACAATCCGTCTTCCTTGTTACCATAAGCTAATTCTAAATCTGCAATACGCGGTCTATAAGACATGGATATCACCTGTTTAATTCAAATTTGGTTCATGCAATGACACTACTCAGTACTAAGTTATATTAAAGAAAATTCAGTTCAATGTCAACTCGCGCATGTCTACCCGCCAAACAGAATATCCAGAATCGTCCCTACCTGCCCCTGTTTTTTCCCTTTCAAGACATCCGGATCAAATACTTCAACATACCCGCAGGAAGCACAAGCCACGAACAGGTAATGGTTATGCTGTATATCAAACATCTTGCTCAGGCCTGCTCCTGACATGGAAACTTCCTTAATGTTACAATCCGTGCCTCTGCATTTTGTACACACAAATCGCCGCTCGATCATCTCTTCAATACTCATCTTTGTTCCCCCTTTATGGAATGTGTAGCATGAAGTGAGAGTGCAATTATGTAAAATAGTACGCGATCTGGCATCTAATCTCCTGCATCATGTCCTTATATTATAATCAACACAAAACCCTGCCGATTGCCAGCAGGGCTTTGTAGTCGAACATCAGGTATCTGGGATACCCTACTCTATAAGTTCCCTTTACTTGCAGGGAGTCAAATCTTAGACTACGTTTAATACAACATCAATGTTGCCACGTGTCGCTTTGGAATACGGACAGAAATCATGTGCCTTGCGGGCCAGATCTTCTGCTTGACTGTGATCCACACCAGGCATACTCACGTCCAGGCGAACAGATAATTGAAAACCGTCATCCGCAGGGTCTTTACCAATGGATACGTTACTTGTAACGACCACATTCTCCAATTTCACACCTGCTTTACGAGCAACATTGGCAAGGGCACTCTCATAACATGCTCCATATCCAGCTGCGAAGAGCTGCTCAGGGTTGGTACCTTCACCACCGGAACCTCCAAGCTCTTTCGGCATTTTCAAATCATGTTTGAGCACGCCATCCGAAGAAGTTACTGAACCTGTACGTCCACCTTTAACTGTCGCTACTGCTGTATATAAAGCTTCCATTAAGAATCTCTCCCTTATCCATTTAGTTTTTACTGCCTTCCTTTCAATTTAAACTTCTGGCTCATTTTGAAACGCATTTTAGTTCTTTATAAGCTTTCACAACTTTATTATTTTCATGCATTTCAACGCCATGGCTGTATTTTTCCTAAGGTTGGGTAATATACGAAGGGGCATCTTCAAATTAGAACCTAAATTTTGTGTTAATACATAAAAGTTGCACTAGACAAAAATTATTGAAGGAGTACAATGTAACAATAAACATAAAAATTTAGATATATCATGCGTGGTTTGTCCCGCATCAATATTACCAAATCAATAATTCAAAGTCAGGTGATTATCGTATGAGTAAAAAAAATCCGTTCAACGCTCCTTCAAGAGAATCATTGTCTACTGCGGGCATGGCCCCTTCGCTTGGAGAAGCACATAGTTCCATGAAAGTCCCGCAGAATGCTGCATGGTGGAAGAAATTCCTCGCCTTTGTAGGCCCAGGATACCTCGTTGCCGTAGGTTACATGGACCCCGGGAACTGGGCAACAGATATCGCAGGTGGCTCACAGTTCGGGTATACCTTGTTATCCGTTATCCTGTTATCGAACCTGATGGCCGTTGTACTTCAATCATTAGCTGGAAAGCTCGGCATCGTTACTGGACGGGATCTGGCCCAAGCCTGTCGTGAACGATTCAGCATGCCTGTTGTCATGATGTTATGGATTCTGTGTGAACTCGCCATTGCAGCTACCGATCTGGCTGAGGTCATAGGTTCTGCCATCGCGTTAAAGCTGTTATTTAACATCCCCATGTTATACGGCGTGATCATCACCGCAGTTGATGTACTCCTGATTCTTGTACTGCAAAACAAAGGATTCCGCGCTTTGGAAACACTTGTCATTGTGCTGATGGCGACCATTGCCCTCTGCTTCGGGATTGACCTTTTCCTGGCAAAACCGGATATGGGCGGTGTTCTCCATGGTTTTGTACCAAATGTTGAGATTCTACAAAACCCGGCTATGCTCTATATCGCCATTGGTATTATAGGGGCAACCGTGATGCCGCATAATCTGTACCTGCATTCTTCCATTGTGCAGACCCGTCAGATTGAACAGACACCACAGGGTAAAAAAGAAGCTATTCGGTACTCGACCATGGACTCGACAATCGCACTGACACTTGCCCTGTTCATCAATGCGGCCATCCTGATTGTATCTGCTGCTGTATTCCACAGTGCTGGTATGACGCAGGTTGCCGAGATCGCAGATGCCTACCATCTGCTGACACCTCTATTGGGTACCACGGTTGCAAGTGTCCTGTTCGGTGTGGCGCTGTTAGCATCAGGTCAGAACTCTACCCTAACAGGTACACTTGCCGGGCAGATTGTTATGGAAGGTTTCCTGAACATTCGAATTCCGGCTTGGCTGCGCAGACTGGTCACACGTCTGATCGCCATCATCCCGGCGGTAATTGTCACAGCCATTGCAGGAGAACATGGCACAGAAGAACTGCTCATTTTGAGCCAGGTCGTGCTGTCGCTTCAATTGCCCTTTGCTGTAATTCCCCTGGTGATGTTCACGAGTGATAAAAAAAGCATGGGTGCATTCGCCAACAAATTGTGGCTCAAAATCATCTCATGGGTCATTGCCGCGATTATCGTTGTGCTGAATGTATATCTGATCATTCAGACGATTCGGTTATTCTAATCTCGTTTTTATCGACCAAATACTAAAAAGGCTGATCAACTCCGGTATTCAATACCAAGTTGATCAGCCTTTATTGTTGCAGTACAGCAACGTGTTTCCTTTTATAGTAAAACGCTAAACTCTAATAAACAATTATCTAATCCTGATTGGGCACCAGTAACGGCAGGAGTTCATCCAATGAGTCAACAGTCCAATCCGCACGTTCCTCATCCGATCGGTCTGGCTGGAATCTTCCGTAACCCTGCATAATTCGAATCGTAAGCATGCCCAGCTTCCGAGCAGGTATAATGTCGTTGTCGATCCGATCCCCAACCATGACGGCTTCCTCCGGTTCACAGCCGGCCTGTTTCAAGGCTACAGCGTATAACTCAGGGTCTGGCTTGGACACACCTTCTTCAGCAGAACAGGCGAGAACGTCAACATACTTCCGCAAGCCGTAGCTCTCCAGTCTTTCTTCCGTTCCGGGACTCTGATTGGCAATGATGCCAATGCGATAATGCCGTGACAACTGCTGAAGAACGGAATCCGCTGAAGGAAAAGGACGTTCAAGATCTTTTTGAAACTTCAACTTGTCCTGAATCTGTTTCTGGTGTCCCTCGTCTTCAACGAAGGTGCGAATCGCCACTCTCATAGGCCATTGCTCATATTTCTGGTAACAGTTCGCGAACAGTTCGCGTACCGCCTCAATTGTCACCGGATACCCCAAAGCACAGGCTTCACGGACGAACTGTCCGATAATATCATCAACCGGCTCCCATTCATCCACCAGTGTATCTCCAACATCAAAAAACAACCACTTTAATCCACCCACATCCGGCACGCCAATTCCTCCTTGTAAGCCACAGGCAATCTAAAAGTTCGTGTTCAAAAAGTCTTGAACTACCTTTAAAACCATAAAAAAGAAGACTCACCATCTTGCATGAGTCTCCTCAAACTTCCGTTTATCGATACATTCAATTATAACAGGCACCTTACACCTGAGCAATCACAAGCTATGGCATTAACCATTGAGGAGAAAGCCAACTTCCCCATTGAGCGAATATACAATCCGGTCTGCGCCCATGCCCCGATAGATGCCCTTAGGATGACTCTGCTCCGTAATGACGCACAGGGATTTCGATGTCCATGAACGGCAGATCTGTAAATAACGACAGGTCAGATTCAGGCTGTTCTCAAAAATAAACACGTTGCCTACGCTGCCCTGCGGCAAAAACCATTTTTGAGCTGCAGCCGTATTCATGCGAATGACATGTTCGACTCCGATTCTACGGAGTCTACGCTCTTCCCCTGCACTGTTGGTTAGAACGGCAAACGGCATTTTTTTGTACATTAGTAATTTGATAAATTTACGTCCTGCTTCATTTGGAGCAGTCACTAAGATCATCTCAGTATCCATCATTCGTTCCTCCCTTGGCGTGAAAAGACAACAAAAAAGAAGCGTGGGGGACCAAGGCCTCCCGAACGCTTCTTAAAGAATCCATGGCGAAAAGACCATGAACCAGCGTACGGCTTGTTGCCTCTCCCTTTAACGCTTACGAGGTTAGCTGACGGATTCGGGCGCGAGAGTCGCCCTATTTCCGGCTGTCACCGGAAAATTCACCCCATGAATGCCTACTGTCCTGGACAGCGCATTCTGTTGGTTCCCCCGTTTTCCACTCATCAATGAATGGAAACTCAGCGATTAAAACATCGTTCGTATATCTTAAGGATAAGATCGAGCGATATTATCGTTTGTTTCGTTTTTCAGGTACAATTTAGTTTAAATTGAAATTACGTTATGAATCATACACCCGTGCCATGATGGTGTAAAGTCCGCACAGATCACCGAATCGACAGATTTTCGGCAATACTCACATATAATAGCGCTTACAACAAGGTCATACTCTATCCATCTCTTTAAATCTATCTAATTCTCACTCTGACGAAAATCACTTCGCAATTCATTCACGTATTCTGCACAACTTGCCTATTTTGATGCTTTTAACACCACATTAGTTTTGCAATATTTAATTGCAACCAATATAATAGAAGATATAAGAGTAAATAAATGGAGGCGATTTAGATGACAATCTACGATTACAAAGTGAATACCCTTCGCGGTCAAGAAGTTGAAATGTCCGACTACCGTGACAAAGTGCTCCTGATTGTGAATACGGCAAGCTCATGCGGACTTACCCCTCAATTCAAAGGTCTGCAAGAATTGCAAGACAAGTTCCAGGATGCGCCATTTGAAGTCCTTGGTTTTCCAAGTAACCAGTTTGCACAGGAAAAAGGTTCTTCCGATGATATTGCCGAGTTCTGTCAGATGAATTATGGCGTAAGCTTCCCTATGTTTGAGAAAATTGATGTGAACGGCTCAAGCGCTCACCCTCTCTTCCAGCACCTTAGCACAGAAGCTCCTGGCCTGCTCGGCTCCAAAGCAATCAAATGGAATTTCACCAAATTCCTTGTGGATCAGAACGGACAGGTCATTAAACGGTATGCTCCCAAAACAACACCGGACAAGATTGAAGAAGATATCAAGAACTTGCTGCAAAAATAATACATTGGCCACCCGTAGCCGGAAGGTAGAGCACCATTGCCCCGGTAATGGATGGCCTTTTTTCTCAACTTTGATGTCAGACTGTTAAAAAAACAAAAAAAGAAGCTTTCCATTAATGGAAAGCTTCTTCTTAATCGTTCATATGATGCGGTCGAGAGGACTCGAACCTCCACGGGCATACGCCCACTACCCCCTCAAGATAGCGTGTCTGCCATTCCACCACGACCGCATGTCGTAAATAATCGGCAACAGAATTGATTATACCGGGTTCAGAACTAAAAGTAAAGTATTTTTTAATACTTCTTTTACAGCTAGGCATTTTCCACAAAAAACGCATATTCTCGTCATCTTTACCCATGAACTGCATACATTAGATTTGATCCCCTCCTTTCCGGATTGAGCTGATCTTATTGATTCATTTATATCTAGTCCTCCCTGCACTTCGCAGATATTTAACCTTATATGTTATATAAAATAACACAAATATTGAATCCCAGATTTAATCCATTAAATTTCACGGATACTATTGACAAAAAGCGGACATTTATGGGATGATAACTATCATATAATTCGGATTTTTGAACATAAAGCAATCAAAAAGGAATATAAATGTCACTTTAAGTGACATTTAACGAACACAGGAGGCGAATGATTGTGAACCGTGGGAATAAGCTGCTCGATTATGTCAAACTGCTTGATTCCTCTATTCAGGTTGGAGGGTTCACCCATTCCTTCGGCATGGATATCCATATCAGGGAGGGTACCATTCGTAATGCTGAAGATCTCGAATCATTCATGCGTTGTCAGTTGCATCCGAGCATCGTTCGTCTAGAAGGTATGGCCATCAAAGGCATCTATACCGCAGCAGATCACAAGGATACATGGCGGATAGCTCTAATCGACAAGCTCGTCCATGTTCAGCGAACCCCTGGAGATCTCAGAGAACAAGCTGCCGCCATGGGTAAACGATTGATCAGACTTGCACGCGCTCTGCACCCCTGGATTGAATTCAGCCAGCTCGAACAGATCTTTGCCAAATACGATTCGGTTGGCTGCCTCTCCACTGTTCACGCATGGATTAACCACCACCTCGACATCCCGGTCGAGGAGGCGGTCCTTGGTTACCTGCATTCAGCCATGAATGCCTGCATAACCGAAGCCTCCAAAGTCATTCCCCTGAACAACGATACAACCAAGGATCTGATGGTCCGCCTGGCCACAGATCTGGAGAATGAATGGAAGACCGTCAGCGCCTCGGCTGCGGATGGACTGGCACAGCCAACCTCGATGTCCATGAAATCATTTTTCCCCAGTTTCCATATGCTTGGAGCTGGACTTCATGCCTACAGGGCCTAATCCTCTTCCTCCTCATACCTGCTCCCCTTTATTCAAGCAAACTAAAAAACACGCGGCAACCTCCTTGCCGACGTGTTTTTTGTCATTTTATTTGTTTTATTTACGTATTTACGCCATTTATCATCACAAAATACACTTTTTTCCGTCTTTTTTAATTGTTAGATGACGAATTTACGTATATAATGAAACATACAGCTCGCATTTCTATATATTTTACATGAAGAAAGGGCGGCTGAATACTACATTCTAATCAGGGGTGAACCCTTTTGAACAAGAAAAAACCAGTTACTCCGTTCGGATGGGCCATCAAACGACGGCTAACCGAACTTCAAGTGGACCAGAAGACCTTTTGTGAACAGCACGGCATCCCACCCTATCGTTTATCCAATCTCATTCACGGCACACGCAAAGCAACCCGATTCAGGCACCTGGTCGCTGATATTTTGGATATTCCAGATGAACTGAGATAAGATTTCTGCCAAAGGAGGGTCCTATCCATGAGACATGTTACATCCGATCTGGAGAGGCTATCGTTCCAGTCCATACGTCACCAACTCATCATCGTTGATCACAATTGGATTATCCAAAGTTGTAACCGTGCCTGGCAACAGGGACTCGGTCAATGCTCACCAAACCCGGATACACACAGTAGTCATAGACATTACCTGCATCTGACAGAAGCCTGGGCAAAACGAGGCAAGAACGCTAACATGGCACTTGTCGCACAGAATTTGAAAGAACGCGGAATACCCTTTAATCGAAATCATACATATGACATCTGCGTGTATACTGTATACAACGAAAAGAGGTGGTTTCGTGTAGAACTCACCCCTCTATCTTATGCAAATTCAATTCAGGATACCGATCTCGCTTTGATTGCACACATGGATATTACCGAACAGAGAAAGACAGAACACCAATTGAAGAAGGCATTGTCTGAAGTGCGCACATTGCGCGGACTGCTGCCTATTTGCGCCGTCTGCAAACAAATCAAGGACGAAGAGGAACACTGGAACTCCGTTGAGAGTTATCTGGAGAAGCATACCCACGCCGAATTCACCCATGACATCTGTCCGGAATGCATCCGGCGGTTATATCCCAAATACTCGAATATCCTGGACAAGCGTTCCTGAAACCTCTCCACTCGCCACACTAACTACAACTACACGGAGAGATGATGTTCAAACTGCGACATATCCAATTCTTGCGGTGTCCCATGCAGGGTTATGGCCCCTTTGTCCATGATATAGATGTAGTCTGCGGCACTCCGTACAAAATCAATACTCTGCTCTACCAGCAGAACCGAGAGGTTCCCCTTTGCCTTGAGCTGCAAAATAACCTGCCGAATGTCCTCTACGATAGAAGGCTGGATGCCTTCTGTCGGCTCATCAAGGAGCAACAACCCCGGACGCGAAGCCAATGCCCGGGCGAATGCCAACTGTTGCTGCTGTCCACCACTCAGATCCCCGCCCTGCCGTCCATACATCGTCGCAAGTACTGGAAACATCGCCAGTACATCCTCCGGGAACGTTTTTACTCCCGGTGCACTTGTCTCCAGACCAAGCAATAAGTTTTCTTTCACCGTAAGCTGCGGGAAAATCTCCCGCCCCTGCGGTACATAACCGATCCCTGCCCTTGCCCGCTTGGCTGTGTCCAAAGTGGATAACTCCTGGTTTTGCCACTGAATACTGCCCTTGCGTGTTTTGAGCAGCCCCATTAATGTTTTCATCAACGTTGTTTTCCCTACACCGTTGCGGCCCATCAGACACACCACCTGTCCAGGCTGTACATCCAGGTTCACACCACGAAGCACATTGCTTTCCCCGTAGCCGGATTCAATTCGTTGCAGCGACAGCATGGTCATCCCTCCTTTTGCCCAGATACACTTCTGCCACTTTCGGATCCGCCTGCACTTCCGCCATCGTACCTTCCTTCAACAATTTGCCTTCATGCATCACGGTCACCTTGGCTGCAAACTCTCGCACAAACTCCATATCATGCTCCACCACCACAACAGAGCGCTCACGCGCAATTTCTTGCAGAAGTCGTCCGGTCTTGTGTGTCTCTTCATCCGTCATGCCCGCCGCTGGTTCGTCCAGCAACAACACACGAGGCTCCTGCAAGAGCAACATACCGATCTCCAGCCACTGCTTCTCCCCGTGGGATAATGCTCCTGCACGGGCGTTAATGCGGTCTTGCAGAGCAATCTGGAGAGTAACATGCTCCATGGCAGCACTCATTTTTCCATATCGACGAATACCGATGGCCTGTAGAGGAGAACGGCGAGTCTCCGCCGCAAGTGTCAGATTCTCCTGTACCGTCAGACCCGCAAAGATCGATGGCGCCTGGAATTTGCGTCCCACCCCTTTGCGAACAATCTGGTGCTCCTTCAGTCTTGTTAATTCCGTACCATCCGCCATCTTTACCGAGCCGGACATCGGTTTGGTTTTGCCGCATATCACATCCAGCATCGTGGTTTTCCCCGCACCATTCGGTCCAATCAGAAAATGCAGGTCATGTTCATGCAGCTTCAGATTCATGCCTTTGACAGCAACGAACCCACCAAAGGCTACCGTAATATCCTCAGCTATCAGTACCTCTGATTCCTTAGTAGACTTTAGGTTTTTCCCGAGTGACTTGGACATGCGCACTCTCTCCTCTCCGCTTTAGCAAACGAACGATATGACGATACACACCTACAATTCCGTTTGGCATGAACAAAACTACCGTTACAAAGAGCCCACCAATAACGAACAGCCACCCTTCAGGGTAAGCCTCACTTATGCCTGTTTTGGCCGCATTCAGCACCACCGCTCCGATGACCGCTCCAATAAGCGTACCGCGGCCACCCAGCGCAACCCACAGGACCATCTCAATGGAGGGCACAATCCCCATCATCGATGGCGAGATAATACCGACCTGAAGAACAAACAACATGCCCGCGATGCCTGCAAGCGCACCGGAAAAAGCAAAAGCCAGCGTTTTATATCCTGCCGGATCATATCCGAGGAACCGCACCCGATTCTCTCCATCGCGCGCAGCTTCCAGCACCTGACCGAACCGGCTGTTCACCATTCGACGACAGAGCACATACGCGATCACCAGAACAGCAAGCGTTATATAGTAGAGAACAATTGTTGTTCCTGCGGAATGAAGTGTGAAACCAAAGATCGAATTATATCCGGTAATGCCATTTGTTCCACCCGTCCATTCCTGTTTACCAACAAAGAGTGTTACCGTAATAAGAACCAAGGCTTGAGTCAGGATGGTAAAATAAACACCGGTGATCCGGTTACGGAACGTAAACCACCCCAGGGCAAAGGCAAGCAATGCCGGAAGGGCTATCCCCAATAACAGCGCCACCGGGAAAGAGCGAAATGGTTCCCAGAACCATGGCAGACCACTGAGACCACTCCATCCCATGAAGTCAGGAAGCGTTGCTCCACTGGCCTGAAGCTTCAGATACATCGCCATCGCGTATCCACCTAGCCCAAAGAACACACCATGCCCAAGACTCAACACACCCCCATAACCCCAGATCAGATCAAGACCAATGGCCAGGATTGCCAGCGCCAAAAACTTGGCTAACAGACTTAGACGAAACTCCGTGGAGATCAGTGGAGCAAGACACATCATGATGAGTACAACCGCCCAGATAATCCTCATTTTGAGACTACCAGTCTTGAGTAAAGCGGACATGAACTAACCCCCTTTTTCACGTTAATCGAGACTTCGTGTACGCATCGCGACCAAACCGCGTGGTTTCCATTGCAGAAAAGCAACGATACATACAAACACGAGCACCTTGCCAATGGAAGCCGAGGTATAGGTTTCGAATAGCGTGTTGAACATACCAATCCCCAATGCACCACACACGGTTCCGACCAATTTTCCCACACCACCCAGGACAACGACCATGAACGCATCCACAATATAATACGTACCAAGTGAAGGACCAATCGGACCAATGAGCGTTAATGCACAGCCAGCAATTCCGGCAATGCCCGAACCAATCGCAAAGGTCATGCCATCTACCCGCCTGGTCGAAATCCCAAGACACCCCGCCATGCTCCGATTCTGCATTACAGCCCTCATTCGTCTTCCGGAAGACGTTCGATAGATATAGAGATACATACACAACAGCACAACCGCAACCAGTGCGATAATGAAAATTCGTTTATACGGAAATACAATACCATCCGAGATCGCCAATCCCCCATTGAGCCAGGCCGGACTGGATACTCCTACATTTGGTGCTCCGAATATCGTACGGGCCAGTTGTTGCAGCATCATGCCTACACCCCATGTCGCAAGCAGACTGTCCAGCGGCCTGCCATATAGATGCCTGATCAGCACCACTTCAAGCAACCAGCCAATCAGAGCCGCTACAATGAACGCAATCGGTAGAGCCACAACAAAGTAGGCACCAAACCACGCCGCTGGAGCATAGGACATAAACAGATTTTGTGTTACATACGTTGCATATGCACCGATCATGATCAGTTCACCGTGAGCCATATTGATGACATTCATCAGCCCAAACGTTACTGCAAGCCCCAATGCAATCAACAACAGAATTGAACTGATACTCAGACCGTTGAACATCTGCAGGATAAACATATCCATCGCTATCCCCTCCTCCATACCGTGACTCTCGACATTTCACAACTTAAATTAGCGGCAGCAACACTTCTCACATCACAGTAACGCTTTACCGCGATACGGTGAGAGGATGTGTTGTCACACCCTCGTTTATGTTTCGGCTGCATTGAATCGAGTTGCCTGTTTTATTGCGAGGTTTCTATGTTATTTAGCGCTGAGGGAAGCTCCCCATTCATACGTTTTCAGATAAGGGTCCGGCTTGACAGGCGCACCAGAATTCCACAATTCCTTGAACTGCCCATCTTCCTGCACTTCACCGATCCGTACGGTTTTGTAGATATGCTGATTCTCTCCATCCACGGTTACCTTACCTTCCGGGGCATCAAACTCCAGACCCTTGGCAGCTGCCTTCACCTTCTCCACGTCGGTTGATCCTGCTTTTTCCACCGCCGCTTTCCAGAGATAAACCGCCACATATCCCGCTTCAATCGGATCAGCTGTCACTCGATCAGCACCGTATTTTTCTTTGTACTTGGCAACAAATGTAGCATTTTCAGGTGTATCGGTTGTCTGATAATAATTCCACGAAGCCAGATGCCCCTTCAATACGTCTGCGCCAATACCACGGATTTCTTCTTCCGCCACACTTACCGAGAGGGTTGTCATCTGATCCAAGGAGATTCCGGCATCCTTCAATTGTTTGAAGAAAGCCACATTGCTATCTCCGTTCAGCGTATTGTATACAATATCCGGCTTCGCAGCCTTGATTTTGCTTATGATGGTACTGTAATCGGTATGGCCCAGCGGTGTGTATTCTTCACCCACCACTTCGCCGCCCTCTGCTGCGAGTTGTGCCTTAATGACCTGATTGGCCGTTTTCGGAAATACATAATCTGAACCGAGCAGATAAAACGTCTTGCCCCTGTTCTCCAGTAACCAGGTTACAGATGGAACGATCTGCTGATTGGTTGTTGCTCCTGTATAAAAAATATTTGGCGATGATTCCAATCCTTCATATTGTACCGGGTAAAATAACAGACCTTTGTTCTGTTCGAACACTGGGAGCATAGCCTTGCGACTTGCAGAGGTCCATCCACCAAATACAGCAGCGACCTTATCCTGTTGCAGTAACTTCCCAGCTTTCTCCGCAAAAGTAGGCCAATCCGAAGCACCATCCTCAATTACAGGCTCGATCTGTTTACCCAAAACTCCGCCCGCGGCGTTGATCTCTTCAATAGCAAGCATCTCGGCATCTTTAACAGATACCTCACTGATCGCCATCGTTCCGCTGAGAGAGTGAAGAATGCCAACTTTAATCGTATCACCGGAGGCAGCCGGCTCTACTGTACCACCTGAACCCGAAGCTTCAGGCGGCGCAGTGCCCTCCACACATCCTGTCATCACAATGACCACACCGAGCAAAATACTCCATAACTTGACCGACCTCTTCTTCAATAGCCTACACTCCCTTTTTTTAGTCTATTGACGAACATTAAGGTCATTTGCATCCGAAATGTTCGTTGATCCAAATTATGGAGGGTTACACTCTTCATGTCAATATAGCTTACATAATTTTATTTCATGCCTACTCGTTTCATGCATACTGCTAATATGCCTTGAAGCTTATTGACAAAGGATTCACCCTGTGTGAGTATATTTAACATATAACATGATCCATGAACATATCAGACATTATAAGCGAAAGGTCGGATTGCCTTGCACTGGACTGAGCAGGAAAAGGAAAAACTCCTGATTACCGTGGCCGCTAACCTCGCCCGTGAACGAAGAGCACGCGGACTCAAGTTGAATGTTCCCGAAGCCATCGCCTTGTTGACCTCCGAACTGATGGAACGAGCACGGGATGGAATGAGTGTTGCCGAATTAATGAGATACGGAGGCACCATCCTGACACGTGAAGACTGTATGGATGGTGTTCCCGATATGATTCCTGAAGTACAGGTAGAAGCCACATTCCCTGACGGTACGAAACTGGTTACTGTACACGAACCTATACGCTGAGAAAGGCAGGAGAAACCATGATTCCTGGTGAATACCGTTTGAAGCCAGATGACGACATCATCTGTCATCCGGATCGTTTAACCCTACGACTCATTGTCCTTAACCGCGGCGACCGCCCCGTCCAGGTCGGCTCTCACGTTCACTTTTATGAAGTTAATGCAGCACTGGACTTTGATCGCACGTCAGCTTTTGGACATCGCCTGCACATTCCGGCAGGCACCGCAGTCCGCTTCGAACCTGGTGAAGAGAAACCTGTTGAACTCACAACCTTTGGCGGCAAACGCCAGATTCACGGGTTCAACGGATTAACCGAAGGCTCTGCGGATCAAGCTCCTGATCCACTGAAACTGGAGGCATTCCTGAAGACGTTCTCTCCTCCCATACAAGATGGGGGTGAATCTTCATGAAACGAATGAGCCGTGAACAGTACGCGTCCATGTTTGGACCGACAACCGGCGATGCCGTAAGACTTGCAGATACCGAACTATGGGCAGAGATTGAACATGATTATGCCGTATACGGAGATGAGAGCAAGTTCGGGGGCGGCAAGGTTATCCGCGACGGGATGGGCCAGTCTACGACTGCTCTGCGAAGTGACGGCACTCCTGATACTGTTATCACCAACGCTATCATTATCGATCATTGGGGCATTGTAAAAGCGGATATCGGCATTCGGGATGGTCACATCTGCGGCATCGGCAAATCCGGTAACCCGGATACAATGGATGGCGTTCATCCCGCACTGGTCATCGGTGCTTCCACCGAAATCATCGCCGGTGAAGGCATGATTGTAACTGCTGGCGGCATTGATACCCATATTCATTTCATCTGCCCACAGCAGATTCAGACTGCATTATCCTCCGGGGTCACGACCATGATCGGCGGCGGAACAGGACCCGCAACAGGAACCAAAGCCACCACCTGCACACCAGGAGCCTGGCACATCCACCGGATGTTAGAATCGGCAGAGGCTTTTCCCATGAACATCGGTTACCTTGGCAAAGGCAACAGTTCCAGTACCGCACCTTTAATTGAACAGATTGAAGCTGGGGTAATCGGCCTGAAGCTGCATGAAGATTGGGGCACTACCCCGAGCGCTATCGACGCTTGTCTTACTGCCGCCGGGGAACATGATGTTCAAGTGGCTATCCATACCGATACACTGAACGAAACCGGATTTCTCGAAAACACCCTGGCTGCGATCAACGGCCGGACGATCCACACGTACCATACGGAAGGCGCTGGTGGCGGACACGCACCGGATATCATCCGTGCCGCTGGGGAGTCCTACGTTATCCCCTCATCAACCAACCCAACACGACCGTACACACGCAACACTGTAGAAGAGCATCTCGATATGTTGATGGTGTGTCATCACCTGGACCCTTCCATCCCGGAAGATGTCGCTTTTGCGGATTCGCGGATTCGTCCCGAAACCATCGCAGCCGAAGACATTTTGCATGATCTTGGCGTGTTCAGCATCATCAGTTCCGATTCACAGGCCATGGGCCGAGTGGGCGAAGTCATTATCCGTACGTGGCAGACAGCCGACAAAATGAAAAAACAGCGCGGTAAACTTGAACTCAACCCGGATTCACCCTCCGATAACGATCGGATCAAGAGATATGTCGCCAAATACACCATCAATCCAGCTATCGCACACGGAATCGGTCATCTCGTCGGTTCGGTGGAAGTTGGAAAGCTGGCCGATCTAATCATATGGAAACCGGCTTACTTCGGTGTTAAACCCGAGATTGTCATCAAGGGTGGCATGATTACATTCGCCCAGATGGGTGATCCCAATGCATCCATCCCGACACCTCAGCCGGTATTTGGCAGACCCATGTTCGGAGCTTATGGGAGCGCCATTGCCAGCGGATCCATCACCTTTGTCTCCCAAGCCGCAGCAGATGCGGGGATCAAAGAGTCATTGGGCCTGAAAAAGCGGGTTGAACCCGTCAAGGGCTGTCGCTCGGTCAGTAAAAAAGACATGATTCATAACGACGTCACCCCTGTCATTGAAGTCGATCCCGAAACCTATGAGGTACGCGCCGACGGCGAGCTTCTCACCTGTGAACCCGCAGACGAGTTGCCTATGGCACAGCGGTACTTTATGTTTTGATAGAAATACGGATTAGCTGATAAGGGGGCACTCATGATGAACAGTGGCACGAAGCTACTCCGTTATGTTCAGCTGCTGGATTCGGCCCTGCCCATCGGTGGTTTCTCCCATTCCTTCGGTCTGGAAGCTTACACGCATGATGGCACCGTGCGGAATACCGCGCAGCTTGAACAGTTTATTCGCAGCCAGCTTCACTCCAGTCTTGTACGACTAGATGGTCTTGCCATCAAAGGCGTCTATCAGGCGATAAAACAGCAAGATGCCGCTCTACTTGCCCTGTATGATAAACGTGTCCACGCCCAGCGCTCCCCTCGGGAACTCAGGGAAAGCGGCCACAAAATGGGAAAACGACTGCTCAAGCTGGCCCGTTCACTCTATCCATGGATGGACTTTTCCCTGATTGATAAGGCCATCCGGGAACATGGCGCGTATTGCGACATCACGACCATTCACGGTTATATCAACTATCAGTTGGAGATTGAATTGGATGAAGCCGTTACCGGGCATCTGTATACCTCGGTGAACGCTTATGTGAACAGCGCACTTCGCCTGCTGCCCATCGGACAAACCGAAGCGCAGATGTTGATTCAGAAACTGCTTGATGATATCGAAGCGGAATGGGCGCTCATTCGGGAAAATGACCCGGAAGATATGCACAGCTTCGGAATCGCCCAGGAAATCTACGCCATGCGGCATGAGACCTTACCCGCGCGGCTGTTTATGTCTTAACTACAACTTTTATCTAACCAAGGAGGAATTGTTATGTGTGGAGGAGCTAATCATACGCATCATCCAGAGTGGGAACGTAAGGCATTTGATCGGAGTCGTCCAATGCGAATTGGAATTGGTGGACCGGTAGGCTCAGGTAAAACAGCCCTTGTGGAGAAGCTGTCCAAGGCACTGCGTACACGTTATAGCCTTGCTGTCATCACGAATGACATTTATACCAAGGAAGATGCCGAAATCTTGCTGCGTCAGAATGCACTGGCACCAGAGCGCATTATCGGCGTAGAGACAGGCGGATGCCCGCACACGGCTATTCGTGAGGATGCCTCCATGAATTTCGAAGCAGTTGACGAGTTGATTGAACGCTTCCCGGATCTGCAACTGATCTTCATCGAGAGTGGCGGCGACAATCTCTCTGCTGCATTCAGTCCGGAACTCGCTGATGTGTTCATCTACATTATCGACGTTGCCCAAGGGGAGAAACTTCCTCGCAAAGGCGGTCCCGGCATCACACGTTCAGATCTGCTGTTAATCAACAAAACCGACCTTGCCCCTTACGTTGGAGCAAGCCTGGAAGTTATGAAAAATGATACCGAGCGGGTACGCGAAGGCCGCCCTTATGTCATGTCTAATCTAATGAGCGGTGAAGGTGTATCCGAGATTGTCCACTGGCTTGAACATCAATATATGGATGACGATGCTTCCGCTGCACATCTGCATTCACACAGCCATGAACATGGCACTCACTCGCATTAATTTATCTTCTGTCCCCACGGGAACAGAGATAAATGGGAATGAAAGTGCAGGTGCGCCCGTCACACGCCGCAGCGAGCTTCGGGCCACTTTTGCCTTTCAAGGCGACCGGACTGTCATGACTGATCGTTATTACAGCGCACCGCTCCGGTTTAGCCGATCCTTTCGACCTCCCGGAGGCGGAACCGAATTATGTGTGTACACGTCAGACGTCTCTCCCGGAGTCCTTAACGGGGATCATTATCATTCCGAGTGGGAATTAGGTGAAAGCACCCATGTCATGCTGAGCAGCACATCTGCTACCAGACTTCATCCTACACCTTCCATTCCCTCATCCGTTAATCATTACTTTCGGTTGGGAAAAGGGGCCACGCTGGAATACTTTCCTGAATGCGTCATTCCCTTCAAAGGAAGTTCTTCTTCGCTCGCTGTAACCTTTGAGCTGGAAGAAAGGGCAATCTTGGCCTATGCAGATATCTGGTCTGCCGGACGGATTCATCGGGGAGAAGTTTTCCAATTCGAGCGTTACCGTAGCTTGACGGAGATATGGCAAGGTGAACAACTGGCTGTCTGGGATCGATTCGGACTCGAACCGGATACCGATGATCCCAAACACTCCGCGTCTCTCCTTCACTATACCCATACCGCTGCGTTGTGGATGATCGCACCGGGGCTTGGTACTGCGGAGTTGGAGCAAGTCAGATCCGCTCTGCCACCAGATGGACGAATGCTTGCAGGGGCAAGTTTGCTGGCAACTGGAGGCATCGGCGTTCGACTCCTTGGCATGGCAGCCTGGGAGCTTCAGGAGCAGTGTCTTCAGATCTGGAACACACTCCGCCCCCATCTGCTGGGTAAAGAAACTCTTGTCTTTCGTAAATAAGGGCATGAAGCATGCATGGTTAATACAAAAAACCTCTGAACTGTCTCCGAGTGTGTTCGGATTAGTCCAGAGGTTTTTGTACATTCAGTCTATGGATGCTGCTCATATCACTTACGCTTCGTTTTCCTCAGAATCGTTCTCTGATTTGTTCTCAGGTTTATAGCGATAGTCACCTGCATCCTTACTTTCTTTCGATTTGCGGTAACGGGTGAACTCAATATATTCGCTGATAAAAGACTGTTCCACAGTCGATAATTCACTTTCTTGGCAATTCAATTGCCGCAAAACGTCAAAAAAATAATCCTCCCGTTTTTCCCGAACCATCGCTTCCTTCGATGGACGTCCAATCATGAGCCAGTCAAGGCTCACATCAAAAAACGAAGCAATCTCAATTAATTTATTCGTACTCGGAATAGACTTGCCACGTTTCCAATCACCCAGATTGCCTGTGCTAATCTTCAGCTGTTGGCAGAAAGCCTTCTTGGTCATTCCTCGTTCGGCAATCAGGTGTTCAATTCGCTCATAGATCGACTGCATACAAGAACCGCCTTCCAACCGTAATAATCAACTCATCTGCTTAAATTATACCACATTATTCCTGAATGCTCAGCCTTTATATGCCTGGCACAGAATGATGTATATCGTATAACACAAAGATAGACTCCCATGAATGATCATAGAAGTCTATCTTATGTTGTTGCTGTGATGCGGTCGAGAGGACTCGAACCTCCACGGGTATACACCCACTACCCCCTCAAGATAGCGTGTCTGCCATTCCACCACGACCGCATATTCAATTGTAAAAATGGTGAGCCATGAAGGGCTCGAACCTTCGACACCCTGATTAAAAGTCAGGTGCTCTACCAACTGAGCTAATGGCTCTTGCTGTAAACTTCACCGGATGTGCCATGCTTCATTCTTGTCTATAAGAGCAATGACTTTGAGGATTACTCATCGAAAATGTAGATCTCATGAGGTGGTGAAGATATGACCCGTAGGGGATTCGAACCCCTGTTACCTCCGTGAAAGGGAGGTGTCTTAACCCCTTGACCAACGGGCCTTAATAACAAGTTGTCTTTCTTGGCGACAAGAATGATTATACCACAGGACAATTTGAACTTGCAATACTTTTTTTGAAATTTATTTTTCGAGCCTTTTTGTCCATTGCATACTGTTCTTCAGAGCCCCGTTATTCGCCACCTCCCCTATTCATGCCAATGTCATCACTATGCAGGAAAAATGTAAATCATTCATTAAAACACTTATAAAAACTTACGTTCACTTATAATATTGCAAATCACATTAAGAATACTTATAATTAAAGTATCAGTATAAGTACGGTCATCCATACACTCGGAGGTGACATGTTTGTTTCAAGAAGAACGAATGCAGCTCATTGTTGAACATCTACGCAAACACAATCGCATCTCAGCCGATGATATTGTCTCCTTGTTTGATGTATCACGGGATACTGCACGCAGGGATCTGATCAAGCTTGAGGAACAGGATGCCATTATCCGAACACGTGGCGGCGCGATTCTCCCCCCTCCTCCGCAAGAATTCAGATCCTACAAAGACCGTTTACTCGATGTATCTGAGGAAAAGAGGGCCATCGGCAAACTCGCTGCGGCCATTGTAAGGCAAGGCGAGATCATTATTCTGGACTCTTCCACGACTGTGCAGGCCTGTGCCGAGAACTTGAACGGCAAATCCTGTACCGTCATTACTAATTCGATTCATTCCGCTGATCTTCTCTCCAATCACACTGCTGTCCAGATTCGTTTGCTCGGAGGCAAAGTAGATAAGGAACAACGTTATGTCTACGGTACCTCTGTTATCGAGACCCTCTCCCACTATTATGTAGATAAAGCCTTTATCGGTATTGGCGGTATCACCATGGATGGCTTCAGCGCTTCCGAAGAGGAAGGGAAAATTAAACACCAAATGATGAAAGCTGCCAAGAAGGTTGTTGTTCTTGCAGATCAATCCAAGTTTGATAGACGTTATGGTTATCGTTTTGCCGACTGGTCATTGGTGGATGTATTGATTACGGATCAATGGCCAACCAAAGAATGGCTTGTTTTTCTAGCCGAACAACAGGTTGAGATTCTCATTCCTGAACCAACAGATGATAAGGAGTTGTAAATATATGAAATTATTTGCCACAGATTTAGATGGAACTTTGTTGAACATAGATAGCCAGATTAGCCCGGAGAACGCCGCAGCCATCCAAAAGGCCCAGCAATCCGGTATGAAGGTTACCATTGCTACAGGACGCGTCTATTCCGATGTTGTGACCATCAGCCGCGAAGGCGGAATCAAAACCCCAATTATCGGCTCTAACGGAGCGACAATTCATGATGCAGACGGTGAACGTTTATTCCATCTTCCGCTTGAGCGTGATACAGCAGCTTCCGTCATGCAGTGGCTGGAAGATCATGATGTCTATTATGAGGCTTCAACGCAACAAGGCATCTATGCCCCGCGTAGCAGTCATGAGACCTTGCTCGCCGAGATGGAACGTGTTCTTGGTTCGAACCCTGGTGAGGACATTGCACGCATGATTCGCTCCATCAAGAAACACTATGACAAAAAAGACTACCACCGCGTAAACAGCCATCTCGAAATTCCGGCAGAAGCCTACATCTATAATATTATGGCCTTCTCCATGAATCCGGATAAAGTAAAGACAGGACGAGAATACTTCGCTTCCCGATCCGATGTCGCCATGGTTGTATCCTTTGAGCATAACTTCGAAATGCAGCACCCGGACGTATCCAAAGGTAATGCCCTCACCAAACTGGCGGCTCACCTGAACATCTCCATGGAAGATACAGTAGCAATCGGCGATAACTTCAACGATGTCTCCATGTTAAAAATGGCAGGACTCGGCATCGCCATGGGTAATGGCGAACCCGAAATCCAGGCATTAGCCAAAGCCATAACGCTAACCAATGTGGAGCACGGTGTTGCCCATGCCATCGAGTGCCTGCTTGAGGGTAAACCGGTGGCTCGTCCGGAAACGATTGTCGGAGAAGGTCAGTAATTGAACCCATACTGAATTAAGCACTGAACCTGCATGGTCGCCTATTGATCCATGCAGGTTCTCTTCATTTTAATTCCGCAGATCGAACGTGAGGCACGTCCTGTAACAAAATAATCAGTTGCTCGCCCCGGTATGAACCCGGCAGTTGCAACGTGAACTCAAGAACAGTCTCTTCCACGGAGTCTGTGCTTGTTTGCTGTTCTGTCTTAAATCCGATGACCGAGATTTTCTCCTGCCCCAGCAGTGCCAAAACAGTCTTCAGGGCCTCTCCCTCATTTTGCAGATGGATGGTTAAAGTCTCTGTTCGGGCGGATACCAGCCAGCGTGTAGGTCTATGCAGTAACATCTGTGCCACGACAATAAGCAGCGTCACGCCTGCACCCGTCCAATACAGACCTGAACCCACGGCAAGTCCCATGCCCGCTGTAGCCCATATGCCAGCTGCTGTGGTTAATCCCCTGACCGTGTGACGCTGTGTGAAGATCATGCCCGCTCCAATGAACCCCACACCGCTAACGACTTGTGCAGCGATCCTTGAAGGGTCAAGGGACAGATTGTCCCAGCCAGCCTGATCCTGGAATCCGTATTTGGACACAATCATCATCAGGGCAGCACCAACGGCGACCACAAAATGAGTACGGATACCCGCCTCTTTCATTCGATTCTTGCGCTCATATCCGATTAGCACACCACATATTCCAGCTATGAGTACACGCATCAAATATTCCACTTCCATGCACATCACCTCTTTCATTATGTATATGCTTACATGAGTCTATCTTTACTATTACCCAATCTTTCACTGACCATATAAGTTGAACTAAAGATTATTTACACTGGCACTACGATGACAGAACAACCTTCCAATCGCTGTTATCCCCAGATTTTTTCTATTCCCTTTCCTAAAGGGGAAATCCGGTGATAGCGTATGCTTCCGATGTAGCTTTCTTTCAGAAAGCTTTTAGGCGAGTGTGTGCTTTCGAAGTAGCTTTCTTTCAGAAAGCTTTTAGCTTCGCTTTTTCAGTTTTTTTCTGTCCTCTCCGTTATCGTGTAAATGATTAATTCATCTTTTATAATAAAAAGCCTCTACTCAGGTCAATTCTCTGCCCGAAAATTGCCCCCTTGTCTCTCTCCCAATCCGTAATAATGTCTGAAATTATATATCAGCGGATGCCATTCTTCTGGATTAATCTTGTTCGGTCCAGATATTAGCCTTGTGTGCGCGTGCACCTTCACCGCTTTCACTTCCACAATCGCCATGAACGGTGTATGTTCGGGAATACGTATGTGTTGTACAGCCGCTTCAATCTGGAGCGGACATTCAGCTATTTTATCTGGAGCCACCTGAACCGATGATTCAGATGTCAGTCCAGCTACGGTGAATTTATCATGACAATATTCATAGCCCATCTGCCTTTTCTCCTCAGGAACCGGGCTAACTCCCGTATAACGACCCAATGCCTCAACCTGTTTCCACATAGTCGCATCCGGCAAATTAATTACACACTCCGGGTGTCGACTCAGATTTTCATAGGCTTTGCCCTGTATACCTAGACCAAGAACCAGACAGTCCCCAAGCGCCCAAGACGAAGATAATGGTGACAGGTTAGTTGATCCATCCTCATTTAATGTACTTAGCAGCAATACAGGCGTACCATAATATAAAATACTGGGATTAATCGTTTCATGTTGAATCACTTCCGGACTCTCGAATAACTGCTCTGTAGCAAAGTCCTGTTTCGTTATCTTTTTCATCCTGTACCTCTCCTGTTCCCATTTCAATGATTTATAAGCTCAATCTGACCCATATGGGACGATACAACTGGATTGTAATACAGTAATAGTTCAGATATGATCGAAGTATGAATGTATATCCGAATATTACTGTTATTGCGTCGTTAATCGCTGATCCAAGCCGCGCTATTTTTCTGTCATCCTTACTGGATGGCCGTGCGTTGCCCGCAGGTGAGCTTGCTCATATGGCAAGTGTCACTCCCCAGACGGCAAGCAGCCATCTAGCTAAACTTGTAGAGGGAGGATTACTTGAAGTTGAACAACAAGGACGCCATCGATACTACCGTCTTGCAAACAAAGAAATTGCTAATCTGATTGAAACGATGGCCAGTATTGCTCCGCCTGTACAGATCCGTTCTCTCAAACAATCCAATCAGCTTCAACAACTGAGCCATGCACGGACCTGTTATGGTCATCTGGCCGGGAAATTGGGAATCTCGCTCTGTGAAGCGTTAGTACAGAAGGGGTATCTTTCAGAGCCCGAAGAGGCACACAGCAAGGATTATCAAGTTACAGAGAAAGGAATACAGTGGTTCACTACGTTCGGAATTGAACTTCAGATGAAGCCGGGATCACGCCGGGCCATCGCTCGCAAATGTCTGGATTGGAGCGAACGCCGTCATCATCTCTCAGGTATGCTTGGGGAACAACTCAGACATCGGTTAGCGGAACTGGACTGGATTCGTCAAAAAACAGGAAGTCGCTCTGTCGAAGTAACGGAAGCAGGCAAGAAAGGTTTATATGAGATGTTGAGCATTTCACTTTAGGCTGAAGCGTACACGAGGGATAACCAAAGATCAGTAAACGCAAAAAATCCCCTTCACACTGACCGTTAACCGGTCTAATGTGAAGAGGATTTTTTGTGCAATCAGAACGGAGAAAGAGGGGTACTCTCACTTCGTTCGAGACTGCGAAGTATTGCTGACGAAGCTTATGCTCCGACGAACCTTTAGGGTTCTCATCCCTTTGCAGAGAAGTTTAATTCAGAACGGAGAGAGAGGGATTCGAACCCTCGCACCGCTTACGCAGTCTAACCCCTTAGCAGAGGGTCCCCTTATAGCCACTTGGGTATCTCTCCAAGAAATGGCTCCCCGAACAGGGCTCGAACCTGTGACAACTCGATTAACAGTCGAGTGCTCTACCAACTGAGCTATCAGGGAAAATTAACTTGAATAAGATTAATTTATCATGATTAATAATCCAAGTCAACATCCCTTCCATCACTTTCTCTAATACATTGAATGATACACACATCAGATATTCTGAAGGCCCAGTTTTCCCGCGCAACGACCACAGCGATAACGCTTCGGATCTATTTTCCGTTTGCGCAAATATTCCGTACCACAGCTCTTGCACACCAGCTTATAACGATATGGCAGCGGCTTTCTGCCTTTGCCGTCAGGAAGTGATTGGCAGTAACGCGAGCCGCCTACCTTCTGCAATAAAGCCTTGAATTCCGGGTCACGATGCTGATAGCCGCGCCCACGAATATGCAGATGATAGTGACACAGCTCATGTTTGATGATTTTCTCAACCTCATCTCGCCCATAGGCTTCGAGTTGATGCGGATTGATCTCAATCCGGTGACTTTTGAGCATATAACGCCCACCCGTCGTGGTCAGGCGACTGTTAAACAACGCTTCATGGGTGAACGGTACTCCGAAATGATCCAGTGATACCTGTTCGATCCATTGTTGCAATTCCTCATTTTCCATCGGTATCCTCTCCTTGCACCCCCTCGGAGCATTTGTTTTTCCGGCATAATACTTGAATTTTAACCGTTTCGTAGGCTACACTGTCAAGTAGAATGTATGAGGGGAGATTATTACTCGTTATGCCTACAATGCGCTATGTCATCCTGCAGCAGGAACAACAATTGCAGTTCGTGGAAATGCCGGCAGATTACGCCTATCAACTCAGTGCGCTCAACCTGCGCCTGCACAAGGAAATTGATAAACTCACTGCAGCAGATGTCCCTGTCCTGCCTTGGGCGATCGCCGAATGTGACAGCCTCGATCTCCTAAACGAAAATCTTACTATCATCGGCGGCCTTGATTATATCAATGCGCTTGAAGAATCTTTTGCAGCACTACGTGAAAGCCATTATCCTTTGATTTCTCTGCTTACCGAAATCCGGGCTCTTCAGGCCCAATTGGAACAATGGTATGAAGAAGAGATGGAAGCTCTCTAATTCACCGCAGTATCATTTTATAATGATGAGAACGAAAAGCACATCTCCCTGAATTGGGATTTGTGCTTTTTTTGAGTGAAAAAGATTGATTTGCCGGAGGGCCTCCACTTATCCCGCACAGTCCAGGCTATTGCCACATATGCTAACGTACAGATGAATTATGCAAGAGGAGGAGATACCCTTGCCTCAATGGCTTTGCAATCAACTGATGCGTGCATTTCACAAAAAGGACAGCCGGCAAATCAAGTTGCTGAACGAATGCTGGTTCTTTTATCGTAACAAACCAGCAAATGGCACACCACGCAGCGCGGAGAACGAACTTTAAGAGGTTGTTCATAAAAGTCTGCATCGGATTACGAAGGATGGCCTTTTGAACACGCACTTTAAGAAAATGCACATATTGCCCACCGTACTTACTAGAGGAATTAGAACGAACAACGGGACTATTACTGTCGACAACAAACAGCCTTCCTGGTTAGGGAAGGCTGTTCTCCAATCTTATTACTTAAGAAGTCTGTTGCGCAGAAGCAGGCTTCTTCATCGTAAGGCCGACACGGCCTTTTTTGGTATCCACATTCATAACCCAGACCGTTACATTATCCCCGACAGATACAACATCCATCGGGTGTTTAACATATCCGTTGCTGAGCTGTGAAATATGGACAAGCCCATCACTCTTAATTCCAATATCAACAAAGGCACCAAAATCAATTACGTTCCGAACTGTACCTTGCAGCTCCATGCCTTCTACCAGATCCTCAATTTTCAATACATCTGTACGGAAGATTGGCAACGGCATTTCTTCACGCGGGTCACGACCCGGACGCTGCAAGCTGTCCAGAATGTCACGCAATGTAGGCACACCTACGTCCAGTTTCACAGCCAATTGCTCTGGCTGTTGCTCTGACAGTAATACCGATAGTTCCTTACTGCCCAGCTTGTCCAGTGCAACCTGAAGCTCCTTGAACAGCTGATCCACAACCTTGTAAGACTCAGGGTGAATAGGTGTACGATCCAATGGATTCTCGCCCTCACCAATACGCATAAATCCTACGCACTGCTCATAGGTTTTGGCACCCAGACGTGGCACCTTCTGAAGCTGACGGCGGTTCGTAAACCGGCCATTTTCTTCGCGGTACTTCACAATGTTTTTGGCAATCGTAGCGTTAACTCCGGCAACATATGACAGCAACGAAGGTGATGCCGTATTCACGTCCACACCCACATGGTTAACTGCGGATTCCACGACAGCCTTCAGGCTTTCTTCCAGAATCTTCTGGGATACATCATGCTGATATTGACCCACACCAATGGCTTTTGGATCAATCTTAACCAACTCCGCAAGCGGGTCTTGTACCCGGCGTGCAATGGAAGCAGCACTGCGCTCCGCAACATCCAGATCCGGGAACTCTTCCTGGGCCAGCTTGGATGCAGAATACACACTCGCACCTGCTTCGTTAACGATCAGGTACACAAGACTTTCATCACCGTTCTCCTGAATGATCTCGGCAACAAACTGCTCCGTTTCACGCGATCCGGTACCATTACCAATGACGATCAGTCCGATATCATATTGCTTGATCATGCGATGGAATACTTCCGCAGCTTCACGTTTCTTGTTGTGTGGTGGCGTTGGGTAGGTCACCGCCACTTCCAGCAACTTGCCCGTATCATCTACTACAGCCAGTTTACAGCCGGTACGATAGGCCGGATCGACACCCAGCACACGTTTGCCATGAATCGGCGGTTGAAGCAACAGGTTACGCAGATTGGCCGAGAATACCGATATGGCCTGATTTTCACCCTTTTCCGTGAGTTCTCCACGAACTTCGCGCTCAATGGAAGGCGCAATAAGCCGCTTGTATGCATCTTCAATCACATCACGCAGGATATCCTGCACGGCAGAAGCACCACGAATGATCTGTCCTTCCATATGGCGATGGGCCGGTTCTGCCTGTACGTCCAGGCCGACTTTCAGAATACTCTCACGTTCACCGCGATTAATCGCGAGAATACGGTGTGGAGGCATCTTTTTGGCTAGTTCGCGGTAATCATAATAATTCTCGTACACGGATTCCTCTTGAGCATCCTTCGCTTCTGAAGTCAACATCCCGTGATCCAAGGTGTACCGACGAATCCAGGCACGAATGGCAGCATCATCTGCGATATTCTCAGCGAGAATGTCTTTGGCTCCCTGAAGTGCCGACTCCGCATCTTCTACACCCAGTTCAGCATTGATATATTTCGCAGCTTCCTGGAGTACATCGCCTTGTTTCGGTTGACCCCAGATCCATACAGCAAGGGGTTCAAGACCTTTTTCCTTGGCCACACTGGCACGCGTTTTCCGCTTCTGACGGTAAGGTCGATACAAGTCTTCCACTTCCTGCAGCTTCACAGCCTGCGTAATGGATTGCTTCAGTTCTCCGGTCAGTTTGCCCTGTTCCTCTATAATACGGATGACTTCCAATTTGCGATCCTCAAGATTGCGCAGATAAACAATGCGTTCTTCAATCGATCGCAGCTGGTTCTCATCCAGCTCTCCAGTCATTTCTTTACGGTAGCGGGCGATAAATGGAATCGTATTGCCTTCGTCCAGAAGCTCCGACGTTGTACGGACCTGCTTCAAGGACAGTGACAGTTCCTTGGCTACCTGTTTGATGATTCGTTCATGGCGTTCTGCCTTTATTGTTTCTTCATTGGGTTCCAGAACCGTTTCCTGTTCAGACAAAATAAATCCCTCTTTCCTTCCTGAATCGTTCGTTACAATCATTTCAGGGCAGCTTTGCTGCTGTAATTACAGTATAGTTAAACCATTTGTTTCTTCCACTCTACCCTATATTATCACAAAATCACGTCCAGATTTCCATCAATCCGCAAGCATACAAGTTCTGACAGAGTCATGTTATCCTCCAGCCTTCCCCATTACGTCAAAAAAAGACCGAAAAACGTCATCACGACGCTCCCCGGTCCTTCCTTTTTTTAAAACTTTATATGCAATTGCAGTCTAGACGCGCTCGAACCGGAACATCTCGCTCAGATAGTCTCCTGATGTGCTGCCTACCGAAATACCGCCATACATAAGAGCATCGCCGGTAAAGGTCTCTGATCCGCCTTTCAGACGGTAATCCGCATTAGGGTCCAATCCTTTCAGCTTCAGCCGCTGAAGTGGCGCATTAGGCTCAGAGAGCACGCGGAAGTAGAATACAACGGCTTCGCTTCCGTCCGGTGCAATAAACATCCACGCTGTCTCATTGCCTTCAAACGGACTGAGCAAGCGACGGAATGTTCCATACTGAACCGTTCCACGAATCTCTTTATACAGTTCAACCTGGGCTTTCACGATGTTGTTCTCTTCCTCCGTGAATTTTGTCAGGTCCAGCTCGTACCCGAAGTTGCCTGACATCGCAACATGTCCCCGAATCTCAAGCGAAGTGATCCGGTTGACCTGATGATTCGGTACCGCTGAGATATGTGATCCCATCGAACTTACCGGGTACACAAGACTGGTACCGTATTGAATCCGCAGGCGGGATATTGCATCCGTGTTATCACTTGTCCACGTCTGTGGCATGTAATACAGCATACCTGGATCGAAGCGGCCACCACCACCTGAACAGCTCTCGAACAGAATGTTCGGGAACGCCGAAGTGATTCGTTCCATGACGTCATACAGTCCGAGCATGTAACGATGCGCTGTCTCACGCTGTCTATCTGCCGGTAGCAACGCAGAACCCACTTCCGTCATATTGCGGTTCATGTCCCATTTCACATAAGTGATTGGTGCAGAACCAAGTACGTCTGTTAACATGCGCACAATCTCATCACGTACATCCTGACGAGAGAAGTCGAGTACCAGTTGTTGACGTCCTTCTGTCCGGCGACGATCAGGCACATGCAGACACCAGTCTGGGTGCGCACGGTACAACTCACTGTCTGGTGAGATCATCTCAGGCTCAAACCACAATCCGAACTGCATGTCCAGACCTGTTACCCGGTTAGCCAGATCATCCAGACCCTGTGGCAATTTGTTCTTATCTACAATCCAGTCGCCCAACGAGGAGTTGTCACTGTCCCGATGTCCAAACCAGCCATCATCCAAGACAAACAGCTCAATACCCAGCTTCTGTCCGGCACGAGCGATTTGTTCAATCTTGTCCGCATTGAATCCAAAGTAAGTCGCTTCCCAGTTATTGACCAAAACCGGACGTTCCGCATTACGGAACTTACCACGCGCAAGACGCTCCCGATACAATTCGTGGTAGGACTGTGACATGCCGTCCAAACCTGCAGCCGAGTACACCATAACCGTCTCAGGTGTCTGGAACGCTTCCTGTGGCTCCAACTTCCAGCTGAACTCAAACGGGTTGATCCCGAGTGATACACGGGTGGTGTGGAACTGATCCACTTCAGCCTGTGCAGTGAAGCTACCGCTATAGACGAGACTGAATCCGTAGACTTCACCCTGATCTTCGTCCGTACCTGGTGTCATCAGCGCAATAAATGGATTCTGCTGGTGACTGCTTGAACCACGACGGCTCTCAATTCCTTGCAGTCCTGAAGCAAGCGGTCTACGAACAATATCACGTTCCCGTGTCCATGCACCTGACAATTGCAACAATTCATAATCCGCATGCGGGAAATCAACAGATGAACTGAGCGCACGCACCACATTCACTGAGGTAGCGCTCTCATTAACGATACGCATTGAGCGTGTAATTGCATTAAATGCCGTAAAGGCTGTATAGGAAAGCTCGATTTTGATGCCTGCAACGCGGTCTTCCAACTCAATAACCAACGTCTCTGCTTCTTCATCAGATTCAACATACGTTGCTGGTAATCCAGTAAGCGCTGCCTTTCCTTTGATCAATCGATGACCTGTATACGTAAACTCTGAAACCGTTGAGCCATTCTCAAGTTCCAATTGGATTGCAGGATTACGGAAATCACTCGTGCCATACACTGGCAATTCCACTGGCAACGTATCGAATGAGATCGTACGATCCTCTGGCACAGGGTTAGGGCTAAAGGACGCTCGTTCTGTCCGTACATGCAACCAGCTCAGATCGGTGTCGCGTAATTTTTTGCCATAATACAAATGCACCAAATATCCTGAAGGCAGTACCTGAAATACGTAACTGGCCTCACGGGTCTGTAAATGAAATTGAAGTTTCTCCTGATTGATGTAAATGCTCATATGTCTCCTCCACCTCTATATATAGGTCTTTCGGGTAAACGGTTTCTCAGGTTTCATTATAGCGAAAAGATCGCCAATGTTCTACGCTTTCATCAAGCTTTAATCAAAAGAGCGCATAACAGCCCGAAGGATGTCATACGCTCTTTTGGTTACAGTCTGAATTCAGTGTGTTCCCTTACAGGAACATCCATTGCCAACGGACGGCAGGGCAGCGTACAAGACGCTGGTTACTGCCTAAAAATCGATTAAACCAAGGCTGATCTGTAAGGCTTCGTTGACCAATTTCATGGTCTCCTCGTCCAGATGGGTAATCTTGTCAGTCAGCCTCTGCTTATCAATCGTCCGTATTTGTTCGAGCAAAATAACCGAGTCCCGGTCAAAGCCATGTGCCGCCGCATCAATTTCAACATGCGTTGGCAGCTTTGCCTTCTGAATCTGGGCGGTGATAGCCGCCACTATACAAGTTGGACTGAACCGGTTGCCGATATCATTCTGGATCACCAGAACCGGCCTGACTCCACCTTGCTCGGAACCGACAACGGGAGAAAGATCCGCAAAAAAAACGTCACCACGTTTTACGATCAATGTCTACACCCCGCTAACTAAGCGGTCCAGAGTGCTGTCCGCATCTTCCTCCGCATGAAAGGCTTCGGATGCCATGGTCAGATTAATTTTTGCCATCTCCATGTACCCTCGCTGCATCGTTTCACGGATGTAACGTTTCTTACGCTCCGTTAAATACAGCTTCATAGCCTGCCTAATCAATTCGCTGCGGTTGGAATTCTCCAGCGCTACGATGCCATCCACTTCCTGCAAAAGATAATCAGGTAAACTGATCATGATCCGCTTGGTGTTCTGCAAGTTGGCCACCTTTCTTCCACCCCCACAAACCTTTCGCCATTGTGAACCAGTATTACGTTTTTCCAGAACTTTTATACAAAGGAATATATATGCCCCGAGTATATCAAGTATGCTGTACTCCATTATAAACACGGGGAACAATATTCGTACAGACCAAACATCTCAATTCAGGAATTAAATCCTTACCGTCATACATAATTCGAGATGCTCCGACAGTTTTCCTTCTGTTCTGAAAAAAAGTTTATTGGTAATGACGTCCAGTTTAACTATCAGGATGTCAAAAGTGGATTGATTCTGGCGACTACTGCTCCCCCGCGGGTATATACCCGCGGAATGCGGTGCGCCATCATGCAGATCACCTCATAAGCAATTGTACCGAGCTGGATTGCCACCTCGTCTGCGGTTATTACGCCACCAGACTGATGACCGATGAGGACAACCTCTTCGCCGACTTGAATTTCTTCCGCCTCTTCCGCGAAAGATTGTAACGACACCATACACTGATCCATGCAGATCGTACCGACGACAGGGACGCGGCGGCCGCGTACAAGCACTTGTGCTTTACCTGTCAGCATTCTGGAGAATCCGTCTGCATATCCGATCGGCAGGGTCGCTATTCGTTCGTAACCTTGCGTAAAATAACGGGTTCCGTAACTGATCCCCCAATGGGGTGGCAGTGTTTTGACCAGAACCGCTTTTGTCTTCAGCGTCAATACCGGGGATAGCTTCACCACCTGATGATTCACCTCAGCCGAAGGATACAGTCCGTACAGGCTTATTCCCACACGTACCATGTCATAGGACAATTCCGGTGTATCAATGGCAGCGGCGCTGTTCGCCGTATGTATAATCGGGATGGAACATCCCTGATCCCTGAGCGCATGAACCACGCCTTGGAACCGTCTATACTGCTCCAGTGTATAGGTTTTGTCTTCTTCATCTGCTCTGGCAAAATGGGTAAACATGCCTTCCAGCATCACCTGATTGAGCGAAGCTACTTCCTGAATGAAAGCCAATGCCTCATCGCCAGGCAACAGACCTAATCGGCCCATACCGCTGTCGATTTTAATATGAACCTTCAGTTTGTTAGCGAATGTGCTCGCATCCAGATGTCGAATGGCGTCAAGCACTTCCCTGCTGAACAGTGTGACGGTCACATCATGTTGCCATGCAACAGCGATCCCTTCAGGCGGCGTATAACCCAATACCAGAATTGGAATCGTAATCCCATGTTGTCGCAGTTCCAGAGCTTCGTCAAGAAAAGCCACACTTAAGTAATCCACACCCACTCGTTCCAGTTCCCTAGCCGTCTCCACCGCTCCGTGTCCATAGGCATTGGCCTTCACACAGGCGAGGAATTTCATGCCCTGAGGCAATGCCTCGCGGAAAGCTTCTACGTTAGTACACAAATGATCCAAATTGATGTCCGCTTGGGTCGGCCGATATTGTCCTTGCACGTTAAGTCACCTTCTCTAATCATCTTAATCCGGCTCACGTCAAACTCCATCGTAATGCTCCAGCATGTGACTGTCAAATGAACCGAAGTTTCGCATTCAAAAACAGATGTAAGGTGCGCCGTTTGAGGAACAAATGCGAACACAGAAGAAGACCAATAAGCGAGATTGGCAGGGCTAAATTCCACTTTCCCACCCCAGCAAAATCTGCTTATATCGATTATTTACCCGGTTCCCTCTGCGTAGAAGCGCATTTTGCATTATTGGGTGTATTGAGTAAGAAAAACGGCGCCAGATGAATACCTGTCTTACATCAAAGCAAAGCACCGGAGAACGGGTCTCCGATGCTTCTTAGCATTCCTTATGTTTATGCTACTATTCGTTCATTCGTTCAAAAATCATTTGCCTGACTCTTCCTGCATCGATGTTGCAATGCGTACCATTTCGTTCTGAGGCAGGTCTGCACTGGTGATCCGATACTCTATACCATCTGTCATCCATGTCAGTGTCTGCAACGCATCTCCGCTGATCATCCCCAGTGTGAATCCAAGATCCACTACACTGGATGGAGCAAGCGATACGGCTCGATCCTGCGGTCTGGCTTCGAATATCGTGTAATTATATGTTCCTTCATAACGAAGCATAACCGAATAGTCCCCAGCCTCTTCCAGAATCTGATCATCCTTGAGCTGCACACCTTCTGGCGCATAAGTCGGCTGAATTACACCAAAACTGTCTGCCCCTTCCGGCTCTGCAAGCGTTGGTTCTTCGCCTTCCTGACCTGTTGCAGCACCCTCTGTACCTTGCTGCTCTGTGTCACCACCTACACCCGACTGTCCATCAGTAACGGCTCCATCAGGTTCAGGCGCTGTCTGAGGATTGGCAGGTTCTTTACCACCCTCACCTGTTTGCTCCGCAGGAGTTACACCAGAATCCGTTCCTGTTTTGCCGCCTTCTTCTGTATTGGCTGTCATGTTACGTTGCATGTCAAAGGCATCTTTCTCAAATTCAGTCCCGAATTTGAAGGAGTCAAATTTCACATCGACCACAACATTGGCATTGGAGTCGGATACCTCCACCTGTTTAGGTGCGTAATCCGATTTGTTCAGCCAGATTTTCTGTCTGACAAGTGCGTGTGTATTATAATTGGCAGCTACATCAAAAACATAGCTCTCCTTCTCATCCGCAAACTGACGGGTTGTATCCCCCGTAATGCTACGAATCAATGTTTCATAGAGATATACCTGTCCCTGATTATCTGGCCAATTGCTCTGAAAACGGAAGCTTTTGTTCTGGCTCGGTGTCAAAACAAATACGCCTTCATCGTTACGCAGTACAATCTGTGTTACATCCTTTTTGGCATTCGTTAACGCAATACGATAATAGGAAGGCTTCTGATGCCATACCTCGACCTTGTACTGCTGCGGCGTATCTCCGGTATGCAGCGTCATCACGCCTGCCCCCTGGTAACTTTCCATCTCTCCTACGACTTCGTTCAGATCTTTGACCACAGCTGCCGCATCCTTCTTCCCGCAGGCGGCAAGTAAGGCCGATAAGACCAATACCATGGCAAGCATCCATGATATTCGGCGCATGACATCATCCCCTTTAGCACATGTTTTCACTTCAGGATTGTGCTTGCAGCAGAACCCCTACTTGATTAGTACATGTTATGAGGGACTTGTTCGATATATGCGGACTAGTTTGACAAGCAATCGGTGAAGTCCGTTAATACGGCATTGCTACGCAAAATCAGTCTCGGGGAGGATGTTAACTTTATCCAGAAAAGGCATAGTGAATTGTAGGATATTATTCGTTTTGTTGAATATTGGGAGGGAAAAGGTATGACGAAAACAAAGCTTCGCACATCACTGGAAGGACTGGATGAATTCATCGACGAGCAGCTTCGATTATGGAATGGTGTCGGCACAGCGGTGGCTGTGATTCATAAGGATGAAGTCATCTGGCAAAAAGGCTACGGTTATCGTGACCTGGAGTCCAAACTTGAAGTTACCCCTAATACGTTGTTTGCCATCGGTTCAAGTACCAAAGCCTTTACCGCAGCAACCGCTGCTCTGCTTGTGGATCAGGGGATACTGGACTGGGATACCCCTGTGAAGTCGTATATGAAAGACTTCAAGATGTTCGATACGGTCGCAACAGAACGTCTCACTATTCGCGACATGTTGTGTCATCGCTCCGGTCTTCCAAGGCATGAGTTGGTATGGTACAACTCCCCACGCACAAGAGAAGAACTTGTTCGTACATTACAGTATCTGGAGCCAAATCAAGATTTCCGAAACAAATGGCAGTATCAGAACCTGATGTACATGACGGCAGGTTATCTGGTTGGACAATTGAAAGAAAATTCGTGGGAAGAGGTTGTTCAAAAGTCTCTATTTGACCCACTAGGTATGAACTCAAGCCTATTCTCTGTCGATGAGATGCAGCTTCAGACTGACTATGCCTGTCCTTATATAGAGAAAGATGGTCAGAATATTAGAACTCCTTTTCGAGCCATCGATACCATAGGACCCGCTGGTTCCATTAACAGTAATCTAGTCGATATGATTGCATGGCTTCAGTTCCAATTGCATTCAGGAGAATGGAAAGGAATATCATTGATCTCTAAGGAACAGATGAAGGTTATGCACAGTCCTCAGATGGCTTTTGATTCACCATTCAACAGCAAAGAGCTGCCTGTGGGTACATATGGTCTGGGCTGGATGATTGAGCCATATCGTGGACATGCCATGATTCATCATGGTGGGGCTATTGATGGCTTCGCATCACAGGTTGCCTTTTTGCCAGAGGAGCAGATCGGGATCGTAGTACTGAGCAATACCAACGGAAGTGTTATTCCATATACGGTTGCTTTTCATATCATGGACCGACTGCTTGGATTGGAACCCGTCAATTGGAGTTCCAGAATGAGCAAATTAATGGGGAAAGAATCAGCAGAAACGGAGACTAATCCGGAGAATCCTTTGGAAGTACCTATTCAGCCAGACTCTGCCGTTGAGGAAAAAGTTGAAGAACCTCACATTACACCTTGTGATCGTCCTCTCATCACTTATGCAGGTATTTACACGAATCCTGGTTATGGCGAGATGTCTATTAAGGAAACATCGGACGGGTTACAAGCAACCTTTAACGCCATCGAAATGCCTATGGAATACACCGGAAAAGATACGTTTTCCGTCGAATTTGTGTTATTCGGTCTGAAGATCACATATACGTTCACCCTGAATGAATCATCAGAAGTTGCACAATCCATTTCCATTCCTTTGTTACTTGAGCCGGGTGCAAAGCCTATTGAATTCATTAGGGTTTCGTAAATGATCAGAACCTATATAAATTAAACTAATGAATGTTTACACTGGTCACTCCGATGACAGAACAACCTTCTGATCGCTGTTATCCCCAGATTTCTTTGATTTCTTTTCATAAAGGGAAAATCCGGGGATAAAGGCGAACGCTCTGCTTCTTCAGGTTATTTCTGTCCTCTCCGTTTTGTATCAATGTTTAATTCAATTTATATAGAGAACACTTGCTTCATTTACGTTGTGGTAGCCCTACCTACCACAACGGAATATACACCGGATAACTCGCATCCTCTTCCTCGGCACCAGGTCTTCTCTTCACCCACAATCGGCGCAGATCAGGCAGACCATAACCCGCAACACGATAATCTCTCAGCGAATCATGATGGGCGTGTTCTTCCTTGAAGCTGTACGTGGGCAGAAGCAATGCCTCCTGAATCAGTCGATCTTCTAGCCGAATCAATCTATTCAACCGCTCCGCAGGTTCCTGGATCATGACCACTCGTCCACATTCCTGTTCCAGTTCATATCTCCAGTAATTATTCATCGCAATCAGGAATAATGTGTTCTGAAAGGTATACATCGTCACCAGACTCAGCACGATATGATCATCGAACACTTCTCCCGTATAGATCAGATCACAATCCCTGAATCCATCTTGATAGACTGCATGGACCGGGTCTCCCGGCATAATGTTAATATGTAGGCCAATCTGGTTACATCTCTCTGCAAACCAGACCATGTCTGCCTCCATCTTTTCTCCTTCTTCCACCCACAGAGATAACATCTGCCCTTGGTAAGAGCTACGACGTAATAATGCTGAGGCCCGCGCCAGTGAGGTCTCGACAGAAAGTACTGTTTCAGGTGTGACCGAACCATCCGGTTGTTCCGAATGTTGTTTCCATGGCTCCCCTTGATCCACATGCTCCGTTAGATGCCGTTGCTGTGCTCTTCCTCGAATTAAACTATAAGCAGGCTGTGTGTTCGTGCTTCCGAGTGCTTCCCACAACTCCTGCACATTCAATAGCTGTTGAACAGCCCGGCGAAAATTCACATCATGCTGCGGCCCTTCCTTTTGCATATTAAACGTCATATACGCACCGCCCTGCATCTCATGCTGTACAGCACGAGGTTGTGCATCCGGAAATAAATCATGTTTGATGATGGACTCCGCTTTGCCCGAGTGGGGGAGCTGCCACACTTCAACACGATCCACATAAGCCCGCCCTTTGAAATAAGCAAGGAACACCTCAAGCACAAGCAGCTTCGAATCATGACGAGTCAATCGATAAGGTCCAGTGCCAATCGGATGAAGCGGGTTCATCTCCACATCTCTCGGCAAGATCGATGCAGACATACTACTCATCAGATCCGGGAACATGAAGTTGGGTTTATTCAACACAAAACGTACAGTCAACTGGTCATACACCTCTATGCTCTCAATGGAACCAAACAGAGGCCTGCACGGATTACTCTTGTCAGAGATAATACGATCAAAGGTAAACTTGACGTCCTCGGCATCCAGTATCCTTCCATGATGAAAAGGTATGCCTTTGTGCAGATAAAAGGTCCATTCCCTTCCACCCGCTTGACTCTCCCATGCCATAGCCAGGCCCGGCTCACAGACTTCGCGTTCAGCATTATAACGAACCAAACGATCAAAGACCTCTGCAATAATGAATACTTCTCCCCACATCCCCGTCTGCGTTGGGTCGAGAGTCTTAAAAGGTGTATTCTGCGGAATTCGCAATGTATCCACTCGGCCTCTGTCCCCTTCATTCGAACGCAGACCGAATTGATGCTGCATTTGTTGCATCAGATGTTCTCGCATCGGTATTGGCAAGGTAGCGGCCAGTTCATAGGCATCCTCCATCCTGTTGCCATTCAGTAGATAGTCGAACCGTTCATGCGCCACTTCAAGCAACGGGACGTAAAATACCAGCATCGATTTTTTGCCTCTGCCACGCTGAGGGTTCCATCTGACCCATCCGTTCTCCTTGAATTTGTTCATAATGAGGTTCATGTTGCGCATAGTACAACATAAAAAATCGGCGAGTTCACCTACTGTTGTATGTACTTCTTGTTCATCATGCACATGTGGAAAGTTTAACCGCAGTTGAATGTAATGTTCTGATACGTCCATATATGCCCTACCTTCTTCTCATTCTAAATTTCTATCTAATAATTTCCTTCTTCATTCTGCTAAAATACGAAATCTTCCTGGTTGCTTCTACAGTTTTTCTTCAGGTTTTCCTCCATTATACTCAGTAACATCAACATGAACAGTGGGAAGGAAGAAAAACGACTTATGAAATACGCTGATCTGCACCCTAACATCAGGATACGAATCATTACTGATTTTTTCACCGATTTGACCCAGAAGTCCATCATTCCATTCATGGCGATCTATCTGAGTATTCAGATTGGCGCAGGTATGGCGGGGGTATTACTGACGGTCAATATTGTGGCTTCCATGATTGTTGGATTGTGGGCAGGATATTGGTCTGATCGAATTGGACGGAAGAAATTGATGGTGATCGCACAAAGTCTCCAAGTCATGGCTCTACTCGGCTTGGCCATCGCAAATTCACCGTGGATGGATTCGATCATTGTCACTTGTCTCATGTTTCTGCTCAGCAGTCTCAGTTCAGGGATCACAGTGCCGATAGCTAATGCCATGATTGTTGACGTGAGCAGTGAACATGAACGTCATTATGTATATGGGTTGCAATATTGGACAACAAACGTTGCTGTAACCTTTGGCGCACTGATGGGCGGGCTATTATTCGAATCATTTCGTTTCCTATTGTTCAGTCTGGTATGCCTAGAAAGTATAGCTACCCTGTTTATTTTGATCTTTATGATTCGTGAAACAATGTATAAACGCGTGTACGATTGTGAAGATCAATCCAATAATTCCGGCCCATCCACCAGAGCATTGGAGGCCGATGCTCCCATCCAGAGGAACATACTGAAAACGTACTGGGCCGTCTTTCAGGACAAACGTTTCATGATATTTTTCACGGCTACTGTACTTGCAGTCTCCCTGGAATTTCAGTTGGATAAATACATCGCTGTTCGTCTAAAAAAAGAATTCACCTCTCAACTGTTCGGCTCAGATATCTCAGGTTTGCATATGTTCAGCCTAATCATGGTCATCAACACCGTACTGGTCGCCTTGGTTGCCATTCCATTCTCCAAATGGATAGGTCGCTTCCAGTCCCGATCTATCATGACTGTCGGTTTGCTCCTCTATACCGCAGGTTTCACCGTACTTGCTTTCAGCAACTGGGCCTGGTTACTTATCTTCTCCGCTATATTGCTGACCATTGGAGAATTGATGTACGCCCCTGTTCGTCTGGTCATGCTCGCGGGTATGATTCCAGATTCGGAACGTGCTGCCTATATGGCTGCTGACGGGTTGAGTTATAACGTTGCTGCCCTCCTCGGCAGTATTGGGTTAACTATTGGAGCCTTTCTGCCCTCCTATGCGATGGCTGGTCTGTATATCCTGATGGGGCTTGGAGCGCTCATCTTTTTCCGAATGTTACTTCGGAAGTCAGAGGAACAGAATCAACATCTGCCGTGTGCAGATGCATCTTGATTTCACTTTTCTGGCAACTTTTCGGACAACAAAATAATCATCCTAGGGAGCCCAGCAGGCTCTCTTTTTCATGACCAACCTCATCGCATACAGGTAAATTATTATTAACATTTTGTATATTATAGTTTACATTTAGTCATATATCATGTACATTAGGTTCATGGAGGTGAGCAAGTGGAAGAATTACACAATCACGTTCGGGAGTTACGAGCCAGAGACCGGCTATCCCAAGCGGAACTGGCCAAACTCATTGGTGCATCCCGTCAAACCATTGCCCTGATTGAGCGTGGAGATTACTCTCCGTCGGTCGTTCTGGCACTAAAAATAGCACATGTATTTCGTGAACCTGTCGAAAAACTCTTTGAACTGAAAGGTGGAGAATAAAATGAAAAATTCATCATCCTCGTCCATCAAAAAGCGGTTGCGTCTTCCCTTGTATGCAGCAGGTGGCGCTGTAGTTGGTTTTCTGGGAGCTAGCGGAGTCAGTAAACTCCCTTCTGACTTGAACTGGACGCTGTCTGTGTATTATGACTATGATCTTTTATTCGCAATACTGGCGGCTCTTGTGGTAGTTATGACGGTGTGGAACATCTTCAGTCTCTCCCGCACGCCATCTGTCCCTCCCATGGAAGATGATGCTTATGGAGATTCCGATTCACTCATCTCTCCCGCAGAGCGCTCCCTTGGGAAAGCGATGATCCTCAGCGGATTCAGCGTTATTCTTGCGTTTACCTGGGCAGCACTCGCCTTGTCCTTATATGCATCCAACCGAACCATGCCGAATTCTCCAGAACTGTTTAACCTCTTGAATCTCGTTGCTTCGTGTATCTCCATTATCATCGTTGTGGTCGTGCAAACTCTGACTGTGAAGCGATACAACCGTTATTATCCTGAACGCACTCTGGATCTGAACTCGCGCAATATGAAGAAGGATCATTTTGAGAAGCTGGATGAAGGCGAGAAATGGCTTGTGTATCGCGCAGCCTATCGTTCTTTTCAGATGATGAATGTACTTCTTGGTGTCGGAATGGTCTCTATGGTTCTATATTCGATGCTCTTTACCTTTGCTCCATTCCCAATTGTAATGCTCTCTGTGATCTGGATTGCCAACATTGGAATCTATTATCGTGAAACCTATCGTGCGAGTAATCAGTAATACATGGGTAAGTAACTATTTTGTAAATATTTTCATAAAGGAGTGTTTGCATGCATTTATCCAAACGAAAGACCCGTTTCAGGTTCACCTCCCTAACAGGAGCTTTCATGGCTGTGGTTCTGTCTCTCAGTCTATGGGTACCCGCAGTCCAGGCGGAGACAGCGACTCCAGTAGCTGCTGAACAAGGAAAGACGAAAGCGCTGACAACTGAATCGGCTACAGCATTTCTGGATTCATTCTTCGATTCACCTGAGGCAAAAGCCCATTATGTGGGAGCCTCCGTTGTTGTTGTGAAGGATGGCAAAGTTCTGGCGGAAAAAGGCTATGGCTTCTCCGATGTGGAGAGCAAAACAGCGATCGATCCGAAAAATACGGCCTTCCGTGTAGCCTCTGTCTCCAAAACGTTCACGTCTGCTGCTGTAATGCAGCTGGTGGAGCAAGGCAAGGTTGATCTGCAAGCTGATTTTCAGACCTATGTGAAAGGGCTCGAATTTGATAATCCTTTTGACAAACCTGTAACTGTGGAGAACCTGCTCACCCACACGACCGGATTCGAGATCCGTGATCCGCAGCAGGAAGACATCCATACTGATTTTGACAAGTACATAGCGATGGAGGATTACGCACAGCAACACATGCCTCCTGTCGTTCGAGAGCCTGGTAGCGCCTACATGTACGATAATTTTTCGTTTTTGCTGCTTGGCATGATTGTCGAGAATGTAAGCGGCGAGCCTTTTGAATCCTACATGCAACAGCATATCTTCAAACCGTTGGGAATGGATAACAGCAGTTTCATGCTGGACAAAAAGTTCCAGAAGCAGCTTGCTACAGGCTATGATGCGGCACACAATCCGCTTGATCTGTACACCATCTCTCCAACACCAATGCCTCAAGGTGGCATGTTGTCTACCGCTGAGGACATCGGGAAGTTCATGATTGCGTTCCTGAATGATGGCGTGAAAGACAACGAGCGTATTCTCAAGGAATCCACAGTGAAAAGCATGGAACAGTACCGGTCTTCCATTCATCCACTGTTACCAAACACCACGTATGGATTCGAAGCTGCATTTCAGCTTCCCGGAGCAGGAAGTAATCCAAGTATCATTACAAAAGGAGGCGACCTGACCGGATTCAGCTCTTATCTCTTCCTTATTCCCGAGCAAAATACAGGCGTTTTCCTGACGTATAATCAAAATGGAGCACTTCGTAATCTGTTCTACCCGGCATTCATTCAAAGTTTCTTCCCGCAATATGCAGAGCCTGTACAGTTCAAGGAATACACGCCGCAATCCGCAGCTGAGCTACAACGCTTCACCGGATTGTACGCTGATCTACGAATTAGCACGATCGTCAGCTCCCTGAAAAATGAAGGTACAGAGCCTGGACAACTGAGCATTTCGGATGTTTTTCTGGGTCAACGCAACCTGATTCAAGTGGAAGATAATCTCTTCAAAGATGAATTGACTGGTCAATTCACAGCATTCAAAGAATATGCAGATGGCACCACATACATGAAAGAACCTTACCTCAACCCTATGGGTTATGAGAAAAAAGGTCAAAAGCCTATGGGCTTCCGGGATGTTCGTGAGAACAGTCCTTATGCTGAAGCCATCTACGCCATACAATCTCTTGGATATTATGAGAATGATGGCAACAAGTCTTTCCAACCAAAAACAGGTGTAACACGAGCTGAATTTATTGAGAACACCCTTAAACTGAGTGGATTGAAGCCCAGCAAAACTACGCCTCCTGCTGACACCGACTGGGCAGACCATACAGCGGCCGGATATATTCAACTTGGATATGAATTGGGTATGATTACGGGCGCAGATGAAACGCAGTTTAAACCGGATCAAGTGATTATCCGACAGGAAGCCATGGTCATGATGTGGAGAATTCTGCAACTGCAATATCCTAGTGAACTGTTCACAGATGTCAAACTTGCGGGACACACGGACCCATGGGCTGTACCAGCCGTTCAGATGATGGCGAAGCTTGGTATCCATGGACCTGAGGTAAAAGTGCTGGAAGATGGGTCCATTGATTTACTTTCCCGCAAACCTCTGATTCGTCAGGAAGAGGCTGCGATTATGTATGCGCTGCTTACCCAACCAACAGATCAAATCGTCGCTGAACTGATGGCTGCTCAGCAGCCGCAAGCTGAACCTGCTGAAGGAGCCGAGCCTGCAGAGGAGACATCTGAAACTGCGCCGGTTCCTGTACCAGCGCCGGTCCCTTCTGCAGCATCAGCACAATAAAAATAAAATATCTCATACCGATTAGATTTATCATGCTTATGACAAGAAAAACAGGCTTGTTCAGAAGGATACGATCCTTCTTGAACAAGCCTGTTTTGTTACTTTTCATAACTTATTATTATAGCGATCTGTTACTGAGTGATATCCGTCTCTATTCGATCAACGAAGATACATGGTGGTTCCCGTTGCGCTGATCAAACTTGGCTGCAGCGGTCTGAGCATGCTCCGCAAAGTAATCGGCCAGCTTGAGCAGATCGCCTGGATCGCCTTCATACGGGAAGGACGCTGGCAGACGCAATCGGTATTCTGGAGATTCTTCCGCCCAACGGCGAAGCAACGATGCTGCTCTGGCATAAAACAACATTTTGGCGTAAGGATCTTCATGATCCGCAGCGAACACCAGTGTTTCCTCCAGCACATCAATGCCTTTTGCAGGGTTCGTACGTGTGAGATAATCCATCTGTTCCGCAAAACTCTGCACAAAATCGTTCTGGCCTTTGATCAGTCGATATCCCTTGGTCTGATGTTTATCTGCTTCCACAGTCCGTCCCAACCGATATAACGGCATCAAAATTTCAGACAAAGTCAGATGCGGAATCTCCGCACAGCTCATACGCCCTTTCAGGATAGGCTGTGCCGCCTCCAACACCTTCTCATCGTCTCCTTTTAACAGGAAATATCGCATAATCTCATCCTGCTCACAGGCTTCGCAGTCACTCATAAAGTCACGATCCATCGTTCTGAATCGATCATAACTGCGTCCCGCTTCCTCCAGCTCCCCAAAATCCATAAAGATCCGGAATCGATAATACCAGTAGGAGCGTTCGCTGTAACCGTACGACTTGAAACGCCGTCCGAAATCCTCCAACAACTCCATGATCTTCTCACGTGATATTTCCGGGAAGTCGGGCATCTTGCCCAATATCCATTTGTACGACCACATTAATGTTTCTTCATCATATTCTTCGGGCTGTTGGTCGAACTTGCCCAGCTGCCAGGAAAAAGCAATCAAAGCTTTCATCGGATATCCACAGAAGGTGGCTACATCCACAATCTCTGAGCGTGCTTCGTACGCCTCCATAACCATGCCATTGACATCGGCAACTCTTGCCGCTTCCTCCAGCATACCAAGCTTCGCCGGACCATTGGGTAAGCCATAGGCCTCGTCCATCAATTCTTCAAAATCCATCTCTGTCTTCATCAGGCATCCCCCTTACGATCTGTATTTGCACGTAAACCCCAATCTATAAAACGAACAATGCCCTGATTTAACACTTCAAGCTCCTGTTTGCTCATCGCATAATGCCCCATCATCAGTGCATTGACATATAACATTTCAATGGCAATTGGTGTCATCTGATCATCCGGTGATGTCAGTACCCGCTGAATGATCGGATTACTCACGTTCAAATACAAGGTTGAGTACCCTGCTGAACTCATGCTAGAAGACAATGAACCCAGAACAGACGAGAACAATTCCGTGCTCTCCTCGCTTGCTTTTTCCAGCGCACGAAGTGTTGAAGATTCCTGAGACAGCGTGAACAACACCGGCAGATCCGATGGCATGAAACCTTTCACCTCAGCCCGACAACGGAAGCGCTGTAAGGCAGAATCTGCGAGTCGCAATGCATCATAATATTGATTGCGTTCAGCGGGAGGTACATCGGTGAAACTCATCGAAACCTGGTCCGGTTGTAGACGCTCCGTCTGTACATTATGCACAGCCATCGGCAATGTCCCCATCAACTCACCGTCATAGATATAACCACCATTAATCACCAGCATCGATTGTGCGGATGCTACATGGTGAATCTGACGGTACTCATCGACAGAAGACGTGAAATACAACTTCTCTCCTTCATCGATTAGCTCACCCAGTTCACGGTGACCCCTCGTGCTCTCAAATGGCAGCCAGCGATGAATCATGGCATAGAATGCCTGATCCTGTACAGCCAGTGCCTTCATGGACAAGGCATGCAGGCGAATCAGCTTCTGTAGCCGTTCCGTCTGGCTCTCAGCCATGTCGGCCAGTCCCTTGCGAAGTGCGTCTCCAAGTTCGGAGCGAACTTCCTCCAGCTTTTCATTTTCATAAAAATGTTCCCGTGATGCCGTCGGTTGAAGCTCATCTGTCCAGATCAGGCATTTCACGAAGAAAGCCCATTCTGGCAAAATGTTCTCAGCCTTCTCCGAAATCAGCATTCTCTTCAGGTAAACCCGGTGAGAACGCTTGGCATTCAGATTAACCGCGTGTGGCAGTACAAAAGCAATACCCCCGGTACGGCCTGAAGCTGTCGTCAACGGAATGAAGTCTTGGAACTGCTCCCCAAGCAGACGTTCACCAAAAGCCAATACCTCCGCTCTGCGTGAACGTGCGAGTGCAGGGTCCATCAGCCAGATCGGTGTCTCGCTATTCACTACATGTTGCGCACCGTCATGATCCAGCATGACCCGATACGGCAATAACGCTCCGTAATAGAACAGAGCTTCTTTCACATAATCTGGTTCAAAGTAGTGCGCTGCGTCCGTTGTACAACGCAGATATACTTTGGTCCCCGGGGACAGCTGTGTATCCAACTGTCGAATCGTATAGGTGCCATCCGGCTTGCCCCGCCACTCCATCGAAGGGCCGCCCTTCGCGGATTGCGTCAGCATGACAATTTCGTGACTCACCATGAAACAGGATAACAACCCGATCCCGAAACGCCCGATAAACGAAGTCTCTCCATCCAGCAGCGCTTGCTGCCCCCTCTTCGAGGATTGTCCAATCATCGCCAGGAACTCATGGATGTCAGCTTCAGTCAAGCCGATGCCGTTGTCCTCCACCATCATGGTCAATTGCTCACCTGTTCCCGTCAGTTCAACACGCACTTCACCCTGATACCCTGGCTCCGCCTCCGTTCGTGCGGTAATCGCATCCGTCGCATTCTGCATCAGTTCTCGCAAGAACACTTTCGGACTGCTATATAGATGGTTGGATAAAATCTGGATCATCCCGCTCAGGTTCACTTGAAAACGATATTCATTGGATGCTGTCATGACTCACTCACCTTCCTCTAAGTCCAAACACAATATGTACCCATACGATGTAATCATATGGATGTGTTAGACGAATTCATTATGTAATCGTTAAAAACAGACGTTCCCGTGACAGGCACGCCTAAACATCACGTCAAGCCGCCCCTGGATAACCAAGACCGGCGTTAGATGAATATTACAGGCATTCATGAGACGTATGGCCTTATCTTTCATTACCACATTATGAATGGCAATGAAACGGATGTTCTACCCTAAAATAAGGATACATGTTACACGGCAGAGAAAAAACAAACCTGAGACCCGATTTCAGACAGACTTCAGGGTAAATATGCATCCTACATTCGGGACTATTGAAGGAGGAAAATATCTTTTTTGTCGTCCATTTGAACGATATCAGCCTACCGCACGTATAATCTCCAAACTCAGATCGGACGGTGAATATACATGATCGAAGTATGCAACATATCCAAGCAATTCAAGGAGCATCAAGCACTGCATGATGTCAGTTTCACAGTTAAACAAGGCAGTGTCACCGGGTTGATTGGACCCAACGGTTCGGGCAAAACCACACTGATCCGTATCATGAATGGGGTCTTGGGCGCTTCCGGTGGACAGGTGACCATTAACGGATTGGACGCCGCTCGTGAGGCGGAGAAAGTACTTGCCATGTGTGGCACCCTTACCGAGCAAAGTGGATTATATGAAAATATGAGCGGGCGTGACAATCTGACTTTCTTCGCAGATGTTTTTGGCCTGAAGCATGCCAAGAAACGAATCGACGAGCTTGTAACTCTGTTCGAGTTGCAGGATTATCAGCATCGAAAAGTCGGCACCTATAGCACAGGCATGAAGAAACGCTTGGGCCTTGCACGAGTACTCTTGCACCGTCCTTCCATCCTGTTTCTGGATGAGCCCACCAATGGCCTTGATCCGGATGGAATTCAGATGGTGCTGCGCATTATCCGTCAGTTAAATAAGGAAGAAAAGATGACGATTCTGGTCTCATCCCATGTGCTGTCCCAGCTGTCAGCCGTCTGTGATCATTATATTTTCATGGAAAAGGGGCACATCGTGGAGGAAGGCACAGAGCAGGAGATTGTTAGCCGGTACCTGTCCACGCCGACGCTCGAAGTAGAAGCCGACATGCCCAATGGATGGCACACGGCAACCGACTTCACGCCTGAAATAATCTCCGCACATCAAGCAGTATTTCAGCTTACATCGCGTGAAGACATTCCATTACTCCTAAGACAATTAACGGAGCATGGTCAAGTCTATCAGGCCCGCATCACGGGCAGTGATCTGGAAAGTATCTATTTTGCCATAAGGGAGGCACACCACCATGAATAACCGCCAAGCCATACGTGCACTGGTACGTAAAGATATCCGGTCCGTCACAGCCAGCGTTCAGCTCTGGTTGCCCATGTTGATCGTCCCACTGATTATCGGAATCATTATGCCCTCTGCCCTCCTGTGGGCGGCCTCCAGAATGGAACTTCGTTCTCTGGGCAACATCAGCTTTCTACTCGAATCATTGGATGCGTTAACCCATGGTGGACAGATTCCTCAGCTTGCTTCCATGCCTACAGATAATCATCGTATTGTCTATTACTTGGCCATGTATATGTTCGCTCCCTTGTTTCTCATCATTCCGGTGATGGCCTCCAGTATTCTGACGGCCAATAGTTTCGCTGGTGAGAAGGAACGTAAGACGCTGGAAGGATTGTTGTTCACACCGATCAGTATGAACACTCTTTTTAAAGGCAAAGTGCTAGCTGCACTGATCCCTTCCCTTCTATTATCCTGGGTTACTTTCCTGATCTACGGAATCATTGCCAATATTCTGATGTACCCCATGTTTGGAACGTTGATGTTTCCCAATCTGAACTGGATAATACTTGTGGTGTGGGTTGTTCCCGCTTGCAGTCTTATGGTCATTTTATTGAACGTCCTGATCTCGGCCAAGGTCCGTGGGTTCCAGGAAGCCTATCAGCTCGGCGGATTAATTGTCCTTCCCCTCATCGCCTTAGTCGCTGGTCAAGCCAGTGGCATGCTGCTCATTGGTCCTTGGATGTTACTCATGATTGGAGCAGTGCTCCTGCTCATAAGTTTGGTTCTTCTTCGTCTGGTCACGGCGTGGAATGGTCGTCAGCAACTGGCGGAAAGTCAGATCTGAATGATGTGCGTGTAACGAGGAAATTCAACAGATCACACTGTCGCTCCGCTATACAGATTGAGAAATAAATATACGCGGGTTATGATGTGGAGATATATGCTATGGGATGATTCTAGAGAGGAATGGAACAACTGTATGGAATCCAAACTACTTCAAAAATTAAAATATGCTTCACAATTAACGGCACAGGAGAAACATATTGTGGACTATATCCTGAACAATCCCGAAGTTGTGTTTGATTCTACAGCCCATGAACTGGCTCAGCAGACCTATACAAGCTCATCCACTATTGTTCGCTTATGCAAAAAGCTGGGTACCAAGGGGTACCCAGACTTTCAGTTAAAGCTTGCTCTTGAATATCAACAGATGCCTTCCGCGATGCAAACGCAGGATCATGCAATTGCAGAACAAGGGAACGTGCTGGCTGCCATCGACTCGGTTCCTTACCTGTACCAGCAGGCGCTGGAGGATACCCGCCGGATGTTAAGCGCTCCTGTTTTGCTACGAATCGCTAGCTGGGTCAAAGAATCCGTACGTATCGATATCTATGGCAGTGATATGAATTATTATCTGGCTCAACAGGCTTGTGCCAAGTGGAATGAACTCGGTATATCTGCCATTGCTCACAATAGTCCGAATATGCATTATTTGAACACGATGAATCCCAATAGCCTGACGCTGTCTTTTGTTATATCGCACACAGGTGAGAACCAATCCATGATTGAAGCCGCCAAAGTGCTCAGCAACAAACAGATGAAAGTCATCGCGGTCACGGGCAACAACCATTCAACCCTGTCCAGACATTGTGATGAAACGCTGCTGGCTTATGGATACAATGAACAATTAAGGCTATCCAAAATGTCTTCGATGGTCTCGGTACTCTACATTTTCGACATGTTATACATGGGGAGCATTAGCGATACGTATTAACGATTAAAGCTGGTCCGCTGCAAATACAATCCCGGCATTCTTGCGCGCACTCATGAGTACACTCATCACAGACTGGCTGTGTTCGAATAGTTCGTAACACCGTTTGTAATCCCCATTTGCATGGATGTCCCTGAACGCTTCCCACTCATAGTACAGCCAATTGGATTTGGTCTGCTCATTATACCCCTCAGCAGGCTCATTCCCGATTTGAAGCTTGATCTCCCGGCAACCGTTTGCTCCTCCCACAACCTGAAGATAACCTTTCTCGCCCTGAATGAGCACAAAGTTCATGCTGTTTGTATCTTTGGCACCTACACATTCGGCAATAAAATCCGGATACTTGAGAACCACTACTCCTGATGTATCAATGCCATTTGCATGCTGGTTCGCGGTATACGATACGGTATTCGGACTGCCAAACAGATTCATGACCAGATGAAGATTATAAATATTGATATCCATCAGCGCTCCGCCAGAGAATTGTGGATTAAATACGTTCGGCGTTTCCCCTGCAAGCAGGTCATTGTATTTGCGCGAGTATTGACTGTAGTTACACTGGATGAGTTTGATCGGACCAAGCTTTGGCAGTTGCTCCTGTATGACTTTAATATTGGGCAGATGAATGTTGGAGATGGCTTCAAACAGCAACAGATTCTTTTCTTTTGCAAGTGCAATTAGCGTCTCTGCTTCCTGAAGCGTGGACGTGAACGGTTTTTCGCAGACCACATGTTTGCCATGTTGAAGTGCCTGATAGGCCTGTTCATAGTGCATGCTGTTTGGTGAAGCAATATATATGAGATCTACATTTGCATCTGAAAATAGGGATTCCAGGTCCGTATAGATTGTACTTACTCCATATTTACCCGCAAGCTCCAGTGCTGTCTCTCTCTTCCGGGAGTACATCGCTGTACACTTAACATCATCCAGTTCATTAATCGCAGCTAAAATGGCATCCACAATGGACCCTGTACCAATCGTTGCTATATTCATCATATCGTCTCTCTCCTATCGTTGGTCGTTGGTTGTTTGTCAGTTGGCTCTCTTCGCCGCTTCGATTCCGTCATGTAAAATATCCAATACATATAAAACCTCTTCATCCTTGACCGGTTTATCACCGTTACGTCGAATGGCTTGAAGCAGTTGATCATATAAAATGCCATAGTCTGTCGCTTCCGAAGGAACTTTCTCCGTATGTGATGTTCCCTTATCGTCCACATAACTAATCGTACCCCAGTTATTCTCCGGTTCAGCTTCAATGGATACCCTGGTTCGTCCATCTCCATTTTTCGTTTGATGTCCGCTGCTATATTTAACAAAGCTCCCTCGATCCCCGTGTATAATGAATTTTGGATGTTCGATCTTCACAAGCAGACTGCACTTAATCGTGGCCTTCATTCGTCCATAACGAAAATCAATATCGATATAATCATCGGATTCACCCGGCGCGATCAAACTCCGAACATCATAATCAATTCGGTCGGCTACGCCATAGATGGAGATCAACTGATCGATGGTATGTACAGCCAAACCATGCAGCAGTCCAAATCCACTTCTGGCGTACTGTGGGTGAAAATAATCATAGTGGGACTGGATTTCAACAATATTCCCCAGTTTGCCGCTCTCAATCACTTTTTTCAATGTCAGGAAGTCACCATCAAATCTGCGATTTTGATTCGCCATGGCGATGAGATTTTTACGATTGGCTAGTTCAAAGATATCTTTGGCTTCCGCAGAAGTGGAGGCAAAAGGTTTCTCGACCAGCACATGTTTCCCGTTCTCCAATGCCAGCTTGGCGTATTCTGCATGGCTATCCACATGGGTGGCAACAACAATCAATTCAATCTCATCATCCCGCAATATGTCGTGGATATTCGTCGAAAAAGTAATCTCGGGATAAAGTAATTCACGCTCTGTATCGCCAACCCGGTCTTCCTCGCGACGGTATATCGTCTTCACCTTGATAATTTCTTTCTTGTCCAGATAAGGCAAATGATAATTCACCACTGCGTTCCCAAATCCGATGATCGCCATATTCAATACCATGATCGCTCACTCCTCTGCTCTGGTTGAGAGTTATGTTATCACGATCAAGTCAGGCGGAGAATGCTTTGGGACGGGATTGGCAGCATCATGCGCAATTCGATTTCAGGTTTGAATGACTATGAAATTCAATTTCATCCTCTTCTTTTTTTCATGTTTGAGATCTAACATATCTTCCATAGTTTACCGATATAACATAAGGAAATAACGACATACATATAGAACGAAGGGGACGATGAACGAATGAAAACAAGGTATACATACGTACAACACACCATCTGTACATTGCTGTTATTTACACTCATTGCAGCAGTGACATTGGGAGGTGCTACCGCAGCCCAGGCAGCTTCACTTAGCCAATCCACAGTGTATTATGAATCTGACGGAGTTTTGTACAAAGTATCCGCGGATGGCAGCAATACAACAGAAGTATTAATTGATTTCCAAGGTGTAGACTTGCTCGCGGCAGGCTCTTATCTCTACTACACGCAGACTGCTTCTTCCACAACCTTGCTTCGGGTTCCGAATGACGGGTCCAGCGATGCGGCAGAGACATTTGCTACAGATGTACTCAGCTATTATACGGATAACGGATTCATCTATTATCTGGATGTTACAGGTACCATTTATCGCGCGAATGGCAATAGTGACGCTTCAGCTGTCACCAAGATTGCTGACAAGGCTGATACCGACTTCCCTTTCCTCCTGGTAACCAAAGGGCGTGCCTACTATAATGCGTTGGTTAATGGAAACACGTGGATCGTGTCCAAAACGTCCAACGGTTCTGGAGCTGTGCAGCGGATTGCCGCAGGCGCAGTGGAAGGACGTTATTTTACGAACCAAGCAAAAAACGAACTGCAACTGATGGTAAATACAGACCCCTACGAGGATTTCTATTCCACCAATGCTGTTGTCATGTATAAGGTGAATTACAACACTGGTAAGGCGACCGCTGTTAATCCCAAAGCCAAACTGGATGTGAATGCTGTATATTCCGGTGGTTGGGGAAACAATCTTTACGTGTATAACAAAGGAATCGATCTCGACAGCAACAAAGATTACAATTATGCCAAAGGCAAAGCGTTTGCGTTAACGACTTCAGCCAAAACACTTCAACTTCATAACAAAAGCGTTCGTGAAGTAAGTGCCTTAGGTACAGACAAGGTTGTCCTTATTGATGCAGACAAAAAGGCTTATGCCAAAACGGTCTCGGGCAACAAAGTGACCAAGTCTGCCAACCTGAACCTGAACAATGTAACGTATGTTGCGAATCAATTGACCAATGGTACAGCTACGGCTGCATACATCTCGGGCAACAACGGACTCTATTCGGTTAATACAGCTCTCAAGGTAACGAAACTTACCGGGGACGAATGGGATGCATTCCATATCAGAGATGATGTTGCGGGCCTCTTCTACATCAATGCCAAAGATCAATATCGCTTGTATCACGTGCAAACGGGTGGAACAGGGAAAAAAGTAATGAGTGACGTTTTCCTCGACAATATTCTATTGGTGACACCGTACTAACATATCATGTTGATTCAGGCGTATAGCCATTCAACGGACTTGTCCATATCAAGAGGATTACCCGGTAGCTATAACGGCGCTTGGTAGTCCTTTTTTGGTTGTCGAAAACTATTTTTCAAAAACATCTTCCATATGAGAATGATAATTGTTATCATTAAGAAAAATAAGACAAAAGGATGGTCCGTATGACTGAACAGTTTCCCTTCATTGCTGAAACCTCATCTCTACCGCTCCTCTCCTCCATGTGCCGTGTGCGTCGTGGGGAGAATTTCCGTGTGCAAGGCAAGACCGTGTCACGGCCCATGCTCTGTCTTATTTTGCAAGGAGACGGTGTTCTGGTCCTGAATGATACAGTCTATACGGCTCAAGCGGGCAGCTTGTTTGTACTGAAAGCAGGAACAACCATTGAGGGCGCTGCACGCTCGAATGTGACCGAATGTATATTGCTCAGCATGGATACGGTTCGTTTGCAGCAAGTACGCGGGGAATGGAAAATGGCCTCCTCACCCGCCTTCCCGCTGGATTGGCAAACAGGCAGATTGCTGGTCCGTCACGAGCAGCAGGCTAAATTACGTTTCGAGCAACTCTATGAAACCTATCGCGGTCTTCAACCGGATCACTTTATCAGCATACATAGCCAGCTGCATGATCTGCTGCAGTTTCTCTCGGAGAACAGGCTGGAAGCCAATCATGAGAAAGTGGACCCTGCCTTGGAACGCAGCATTATGTATATGCGACGTTACATGAGTGAAGGAATCAGCATGGATCAGCTTGCCAAAATTGCTGGACTCACACCCAGCTCCTATTCGCGCAGTTTCAAGAAGGCCAAAGGCATGTCACCAACCGATTACCTGAATCGTTTACGTATAGACGAAGCCAAAAAACAGCTGGCAGAGGAATCATGTGTCCTCAAAGACGTCGCGGTATCTGTCGGGTATGGCAATGAGTATTATTTTAGCCGCAAATTCAAACAAACCTTAGGGATTGCCCCCAGCGTATATATGAAAAGAGACCAACTTCGCGTAGCTACGGCATCTATTATGGGATTTCATGAGAACTTGGCCTCACTTGGACTGCGCCCGGTAGCTGTGCTGCAAGGTGAAGGTGTGTTTGACCAAGAATCGGATGAATATGAACAAGAACGCCGATTAACCAGACAATTCGATCAACTTCGGCAGGCGAAGCCAGACTTGATCATCGGTGATTTGTACCATAAGCCCTATTACGATCGCCTGAAAAATATTGCACCCACCATCATCTTGGAGTCCACTGATGACTGGAAAGAGAACCATATTCGCTTAGCCGAACTGGTTGGACGTGAGCAGCAGGCGTTGCTGAATTTCAAAGAACTAGAGTTTCGCAAGCTTGAAACAAGCCTGAACCTGCAATCCTATTTCGGACAAAAACGGTTGGCTCTGATGGAGGTTACGAATCAGTTCATTCGCTTACAGGGGACTGGCGAGCATCCATTAAATCACTTGTTGTATGCTGAATTGGGACTCCAGCCTGCTCAGCTTGTATCTCCCGAAAGTTCCAGAAATGAGTATGTTGCCGATAGTATTCCCGTGCTGGACACGGATTACCTGTTGATCCATCGTGCTTCGCTTCAGCCTACCAGTGAAAAGCTGTTCCGACGCATGAAACAAACAGCATCGTGGAATCGATCTCCTGCTGTATTGTATGGTAACGTTCACGATATCTCGAACTGGCAACGGTTATGCTGGACCCCGGCGGGCCGGTTACAGATTCTGAACGAACTCGAAGAGATTGCTCAGCAGTCTGTAGTCTTTCCTCAGGCAGGTCTGATCGGACATTAGATGTGAACATAGGTCGATACGATGGGCAAGGTTATCTTTTACATCGTGTTTCTTCATTATAATTCAGTAAGATATTGACAGGCCAAAGGGCCCTCTCCTATAACGGAAAGGGCCCTTTGCGTGTAATTATAAATGTTCCTTGATTTCTTCCTTCGGAACAAGCTTGTATATCTCTTCATTTTCCATGGTATCAATCAACCGATCCAACCATTTGTAATATGCTTCCGCTTGCAAAACTTTGTGTTTGTCTTCCATCAGGATGTGGATCAGTTCAGCATCCGCCTCTTCATCCAGATCTTCGAGTAATCGATTCAGTTCTTCAATTGATTTGCGTAGAACCTGAAGGTTACTCTCCACGGCTTTTCTCCACTTAATGGCAAAATAATCCGTAAACGTCTGATGCCAGTCATATTCCACTTCATATAGGTCTTTTCTGGAGCCCTTGCTCCACACTTTATTTACCATTTTCAAATCCAGCAGTGTTCGTACACCTGTACTCATACTCGTTTTGCTCATTTCCATTTCCCGTCCCATATCGTCAAGGGTCATTGGTTTGTCTGCAAAAAATAGCAATCCATATAAGTGTCCCGTCGACAGCGTAACGCCGTAAAGATCCATATTACGTCCAATGGCTTCAATGACGCGCTTACGAATCTTCAGCACGGTTGCCTGCTGTTCCTCTTGTAAATGGTCCAAGCCCATGCTTGCAACCTCCATTCTGAACATTCCACAGTCTTTGGCGAAATAATTGCAACACTTTAAAAGTCCTGCTTACATGGGAAAGCACTCGGCCGGACATCATATATGCCAGAGGGCTTTCATTCACCCAATGTATGAAAATGGGAACTTTACCAGGCTACAATTGCCTATGACTATCTTTTAACCAAAAAATTCAGCTTCAATTCAGCTCATTTTCTATTGTAGAAAAAGCGATATCAAATGTAAAGGAACCTTATTAGGCAGAATAAGGAGAATGACGGAGCATATGGGAGGAAAACTTTGTACAGTTTTTACTGTACAAACATTATGTACTGTTTATTCGGTTGCTATACTGGGTAAGTATTGTTAGAATACAAAACGTTACCCAGAAAGACGGGAAGCGAAGCAACAACTACCGGATTTCGTGGCTGGGCGCATAAGTGTATGGGCTTATGGATGCTGAAAGCCGTTCGAAGTGCACAACACATCAGAAGGGGTGAAAACATGACCATACTTGAAGTGAAAAACGTAAGTAAATTGTTTGGACCCCAAACCGAGCAAGGTCTGCAATTACTGGAGCAAGGTTGGGGTAAAGAAAAGTTGGCCAAAGAAAAACAGATAACGGTTGGTGTCAACCGGGTCAACATGGACATTAAAGAAGGCGAGATTTTCGTTATTATGGGACTGTCCGGGAGTGGTAAATCCACACTGGTTCGGATGTTCAATCGTCTGATTGAACCAACATCCGGAGAAATCCTGGTCCATGGTAAGGATCTACGCAAGATGAACAAAGAACAATTGCGCGAAGTGCGCCGGAAAACGATCAGCATGGTCTTCCAGAAGTTTGCGTTGTTCCCGCACCGTACCGTTCTTGATAATGTGGAGTATGGATTGGAAATACAAAAAGTAGATAAGGAAGTACGCCGGGAGAAAGCAAAAACCTCACTTGAGCTGGTTGGCCTTAAGGGCTGGGAAGACAAAATGCCAGATGAACTCAGTGGCGGGATGCAGCAACGTGTCGGCTTGGCGCGTGCACTTGCCAATGACCCGGAAGTGCTGCTAATGGATGAAGCCTTCAGTGCACTTGATCCATTGATCCGTCGTGATATGCAAGATGAGTTGATCGAGCTTCAGGATAAAATGAAAAAGACGATTATTTTCATTACCCATGACTTGGACGAAGCGCTGCGCATCGGCGATCGTATTGCCCTTATGAAAGACGGCGCAGTTGTGCAGATCGGTACACCGGAAGAAATCATGATTCAACCGGCCAACTCATATGTGGCCCGCTTCGTCGAAGACGTGGATCTGTCCAAGGTCCTTACAGCATCTCACGTAATGCGTCGCCCTGAAACAATTACGCTTGATCGTGGTCCTCGTGTTGCCCTCGAATTAATGCGCGAACGTGGTATTTCCAACCTGTTTGTCATTGACCGTTCGATCAAACTACTTGGTGTTATTACAGCTGAAGATGCAACCCGTGCCATGCGCGAAAACAAATTATTGAACGACATTCTGATCACGGACGGGCCGACGGTGTCACCTGAGACCCTGATTCATGAATTGTTCGAGATTGTAAGTTCTGCCCATGTGCCGCTCGCTGTTGTTGGTGAGAATGGCCGTCTGCAAGGTGTTATCGTCCGCGGTGCCCTGCTGGGTGCGCTTAGCGGTGAAGTTGCAGTAAAGGAGGAACTTGTGAATGATTCCCAAAATACCACTAGCATCGTGGATTGAATCCATCGTTGACTGGATGAGCTCCTCGCTCTCCGGATTGTTTAATGTAATCTCTGTTGTTATTCAGGCAGTAGTCGGATTCTTCTCCGGGCTGTTCATGTTGCCCCATCCACTTCTGTTCATTGCAATATTGGGTGTTCTTGCGTTCCTCGTAGGTCGACTCCCACTGACATTATTTACGGTTATCGGGTTCTTGCTCGTAGATAACTTGGGATACTGGTCCCAATCGATGGACACACTCGGTCTGGTTATCACTTCAGGATTGGTTTCGATCCTGCTTGGTGTGCCTGTCGGAATCTGGCTCGCATACAGTAAAACTGCGGCGCGTATCATTACACCGCTGCTTGACTTCATGCAGACGATGCCTGCATTTGTCTACTTACTGCCTGCGGTTACATTCTTTAGTCTAGGTGTCGTTCCAGGTGTTATCGCGTCCGTTATATTTGCGATTCCGCCAACGATTCGTCTGACTCACCTGGGTATCAGACAGGTATCTGGCGAATTGGTTGAAGCAGCTGATGCATTCGGCTCAACTTCCATGCAAAAGTTGTTCAAAGTACAGCTTCCACTCGCTTTGCCTACCGTGATGTCCGGTATTAACCAGACCATCATGCTGTCACTGTCCATGGTTGTTATTGCATCCATGATTGGTGCACAAGGTATTGGTGCGGAAGTCTATCGTGCCGTAACACAACTGCAAATCGGTAAAGGTTTCGAAGCCGGTCTGGCCGTTGTTGTACTCGCGATTGTTCTGGACCGTTTTACACAAAATGTGTTTATGCCAGGTCGCAAAAAGACCTCACGCATTACAGCCAAGCAAAAAGCATGGATCACTGCTGCGGCAACATTCCTTGTGCTTGTAGCTGGTTTCTCACAATACTTTGTTGGTGGCACAACTTCCGCTGGTGGCAAAAATTCAGCAGCCAATGCTGTAGGTGAAGAAGTAAATTATCAGATTATTGGTATCGATCCAGGGGCTGGCATCATGAAGTCCGCTGCAAAAGCGATCGAAGACTATAAACTGACTGACTGGACTCTGATTGAAGGCTCTGGTGCAGCCATGACGGCCACGCTGGACAAAGCGATCAAAAATGAAGACCCAATCATTATTACAGGTTGGACTCCGCACTGGATGTTCAACAAATATGATCTGAAATATCTGGAAGACCCTGAGAAATCTTTCGGTGATGCTGAAGAAATTCATACCATTGCCCGTAAAGGTCTAAAAGAAGATCACCCTGTTGCGTTTGAATTCCTGTCCCGTTTCCAGTGGACATCGGATGAAATGGGTGAAATGATGACTGCCATTCAGGATGGCACATCCGCAGAAGAAGCAGCTAAAGCTTATGCTGAGAAACATGCCGATCAGATTGCTGAGTGGACCAAAGGTCTGACTCCAGTGAACGGTGATGCATTCAAACTAAGCTATGTGGCTTGGGATTCCGAAATCGCAAGTACGAACTTGCTGAAATATGTGATGGAAAACGAATTGGGTTATAAAGTTAACGCTCTGCAAGTCGAAGCCGGACCAATGTGGACGGGTGTTGCCTCAGGCGACGTAGATGCCTCTCCAGCAGCTTGGCTGCCATTGACACACGCAGACTACTGGGAACGTTACAAAGACCAGGTGGACGATCTGGGGGCTAATATGACAGGTGTACGTACAGGCCTCGTGGTTCCTAGTTACATGACTGAAGTCAATTCGATTGCTGATCTGGAGACAGGTGCCGCTTCTTCCACTCCATCGGCAAGTGCTAATGTGGGCGAAGAGGTTAATCACCAAATCGTTGGTATTGATCCAGGTGCAGGTCTGATGAAGGCCACAGCAAATGCCATTAAACATTATGATTTGTCTAACTGGAATCTGATTGAAGGTTCTGGAGCAGCAATGACTGCATCATTGGACAAAGCTTATAAAAATGAAGAACCCATCATCGTTACGGGTTGGACTCCGCACTGGATGTTCAATCAGTATGATCTGAAGTATTTGGACGATCCCGACTTAATTTTCGGCGATGCAGAGGAAGTTCACACGGTTGGACGTAAGGGAATCAAAGAAGATCATCCTGTTGCCTATGAGTTCTTCTCTCGTTTTAATTGGACTGCGGATCAAATGAGTGAAATCATGGTAGACATTCAAAAGGGCGTTTCGCCTGAAGAAGCTGCCAAGACTTATGCGGAAAAACATCCGGACCAAATTGAAGAGTGGACCAAGGGGTTAACCCCTGTTAAAGGTGACAATTTACGTCTTGGTTATGTTGCATGGGACTCTGAAATTGCGAGTACGAACCTGATGAAGTATGTGCTGGAGACGGATCTGGGTTACACTGTCAAAGCACTACAAGTCGAAGCTGGTCCCATGTGGGCAGGCTTGGCGGCAGGTGATATCGATGCTTCTCCAGCCGTTTGGCTCCCACTTACACATGGAGACTACTGGGAAACATATGGAGACCAGATTGAAGATATCGCTGTCAGTATGACTGGAGTCAAACAAGGTCTGGTTGTTCCAACATACATGGATATCAACTCTGTTGAAGACTTAAAAGATAATTAAACCAGTTTGAGATGATTAAACCTGAAATTGGTAAAAAGACCACCGAAATTTTTCGGTGGTCTTTTTTTGTTTTAGCTATGATTTTTTCAGGCGTGCTATTTGATTTGATATTCTATCTTGGTCATACTGCATACTGCTGCTTCAAGCATTCAAACGCTTTTTCCATTTGACTCTTCTCACACATCCTCTTACTTCGCCTTCGCTAATGAACATCGTATGTAGATGATACTTGGTTAGTTCGATCATTTCCCCATAACTATCCGATCAGTAACAGTAATACACCAATGACAATCATAACAACACCGAGAATACTATATACCACTCTTGCACCCTGCCGTCCAATAGTCTTCACAAAAATTCCTGCTCTGAAGCTCTTCATAAACCAGTCCCAATTGTTGATACCACCGAGCAAACTAAAAATCCCTGCAGCTATGGCAAATAGTGCGATTAAAACGGGTTGATCTTGCATCTCGTCAACACTCCTTCAATATAATCCTGTCTACTATACCTTCACTTGGTGAAAATTAACAGGCATTAATTAGTAAAAAAAACAGCTTGCAGATGGAAGTCTGCAAGCTGTTCTGCTACGTCTGTATCATGCGTTTTATTGCTTTTGCAACTCGCTTGCCGACAATAACAGAGTCACCACTTCAGCACGTGTGGCTTCAGCGAGGGGGTTAAACATATTTTTTCCTGTTCCCTTCACCAGTCCTGCATCATATGCAGCAGCGATATATGGAACAGCCCACGCCGGTACTTTATCTGCATCCGCAAAACTCAGTGCCGGATTCGACTCTACCGGGAGACCGAGCGCTCTAACAAGCATAACTGTCATCTCTACCCGCGATACTTTGCCCGATGAACGGAACGTATCATCCGTATACCCACTAATGATGCCTTGATCCACTGCCTGAGCAATAAAGGATTGTGCCCATGCAGGTATTCCCGCAGCATCCTTAAACGTCAATGCCTTGTTGCTGGCTGGAAGTTCAAATGCTCTCCCTAACATTACAATGAATTCGGCGCGTGTGGCTGGTGCATTCGGACGGAAATTACCATCCTGATACCCATTCACAATTCCCCGGGAAATGGCCTGCTCAATGGCAGCAGCTGCCCAGTGATTTCCGATGTCCTTCAGGTCTACGACCGGAGTGGTTGGATTAGTACCTCCTCCATTACCAGGAACGGTTGGCGTAGTTGGGTTCGTAGGATTGGTTGGTGTAGTCGGTGTGGTTGGGGTTACAGGCGTAGTAGGTGTTGTAGAACCTCCACCACTGTTACCACTGCCCGGATTACTTCCATTATTGCCGCCACCATTACCAGGATTGCTTCCATTACCGTCCCCCGGAAGTGGCGCTCCCTTCAGATCCGTACTACGTCCTTCCGTCTTTTGATCAACTGTACCTACACGGTCCAGATGTTCATGGAAGATTTCATAATCGACCAGATTTAATTCGTAGAATCGATTATCATCTTTCGCCATTCTCATAGCACGATAGAAATCTCCACCGTTAGCCATGAATGAATTGGTTGCGACGATATAATACCCATTCGGATCGATATCCGTGTACGTACCATCTGCATTCTTAATCTGAACTTTGACTACACGTTGACCAACTTGGGTTACGGTGTTGGTCGTGGCATCAATTTTTTCGCCTGGTTTCGTGGAATCGTAGTAGAACCGCATGCCTGCCACTTGCGGGAAGCGCCCTTCTCCCGTTTCTACACCACTAACACCATTTTCCAGTGCAGCTGTGATTTCCTTGCCTGTCATTTTCAACGCAGACAGGTTATTCCCGAACGGCATCACAGACAGGAGATTGCCCAGCGTAATATCCCCTGTCTGGAATGAAGCTCGAATGCCACCGCCGTTCTGGATCGCCACGTATCCTTTGACGTCATTTTCCTGCACAATAGATTTCACTTTCTCCAGCATACCGTCTGTCATCAGGTTTCCTAAATTGGTTTCCTGTTTCCGCACAGTGCCACGTTCTCCATCCAGGAAGACATTCGTTTTACCAATAACTTTTTTCTTGAATTGTTCCAGCTGAGGCGCATATTCTTTCAGCTTGTTTGCGGCTTCCACATCATCAGCATAGACGAATTGGCCGTTTGCATCTTTGGCATCCAGACTCAGCAATTTGCCGTTCCACTTTTTCAATACGCCTCCTTCATCAAACGTAACATCCAATTGACCAAGAGAAACATCATATTCCCCAGTCTGCACAACCAAAGTTGGGTCCGCATGGGTATCCACCAAAACTGGTGCGTTCAGAATGGTGTGTGAATGACCACCTACCACAATGTCGATTCCTTCTACGGCTTCAGCCAATTTGAGATCCTCTGAGTAGCCCAGGTGAGTCAAAGCAATGATTTTATTGATACCTTCATTTTGTAGCATCTGCACGGTTGCTTGTGCACTTGCCTTATAATCTACAAACTTCAAGTCATCTCCCGGTGAAGAAAGAGATACCGTGTCCGGTGTTGTCAGTCCGAAAATACCGACTCGCTCACCATTCACTTCCGTAATAATCGCCGGATAGATTTCGGCTTTCTCACCCGGATTCCCGATGTGATTGTTGTACAAACCACTTAAATTCGCATCTTTTGAATAATCAATATTGGCACTCACAAACGGGAACTCTGCTTTTTCAATAAATGCTTTCAGTACGCTTGGACCTTTATCAAACTCATGATTACCAAAGGTCATGGCATCATATCCGATCATGTTCATGAATTCCAGATCAGCCAGACCGTTAAACAGATTGAAGTACAATGTACCCGAGAATACGTCCCCTGCATCCAGAACCAGGGTATTATCATTGCGTGTTTCCTTAATTGCCGTTACTCGGCGCGGGATGTTATCCAGATGCGCATGCGTGTCGTTTGTGTGCAGCACGCGAAGGTTGAAGTCCCCTTCTTCCACTGGATCTCCAATACTCAATTGTGCGAGCAGTGGATCATGATCGCTCACTCGTCCATCCGCTGTCTCAAAATCGGCATTTACATGAACCACTTCAATGGCTGCCGTCTCAGTCAGATTTTTGCTCACCAGAATGTGATCCAGTGTCTGAGAGTTGCCGTCATAGATGTAGGAGTAACGCTGATTCTCTGGCAGTTCGTTTACCAGATTGTCCAGTTCATTACCTTCGACAATGTTCAATGTATTTGAGAATTGGAAGTCATTGAAATCACCGAGAACGGCGACATTTACGTCAGAGTCTTTGTTCAGTAACTCTTTCACAAATCCATTCACCAATGCAGCTTGTTTCGCCCGTTGAACTTCACTGCTTCGAGTGGCAGGCTGTATATTTCCAAAAGGTTTCAGGTCTCCGCCTTTGGAATTAAAGTGGTTGGCAATCACCACTACACGTTCACCATTGAATTCGAATTCAGCGGCAAGTGGTTTGCGGGAGCTGGCGAACGCCTCATCCCCTGGTGCAATACGACCCGGATTATTGGATAAGCTCCCGTCAGCTTTGACTGTGATCGCCGTCGTAGCATTTCCTTTTCCGATACCAGTAGCCAACGATACACGGTTCGGTTGATAAAGAAACCCTACACGAATGTTGGCCCCTGGTGCTCCGCCATCCTTATTATTTTCCGGAGAAATCTCACTATATCGATATGTTGGTCCGTTGTTCGCTTTGATTGCATCAATTAGAGTCTGAAAACTCTCATTGGCCGCTGTTGTGCCCGTGTCGGCATCGCCATCGTTATCCTGAACTTCCATAATGCCAATGATGTCTGGCGTGTTCAGATTATCTACGATGATTTTGCCGATTTTATTGGCTCGTGTTGCATCTTTTTTGCTGAAGTTCTCCACATTAAACGTGGCAATGGTCAGTTTATCTGCCGCTTGTTCAATGGAAGTAGTCGCTTGTTTCGTTTCTCCCGGGATGACTGCTGGCAAATTCCCTTCAGGACTCACCTTGAAATTACCGGAAGAATATGTCATTACTCCGATCACATTGCCATCCAATTTGTCACCTGTTTTTACTGCTTTGGAAGGTTTCTTGCCAATAAACAGACGCTGCGGATTGAGATCGCTCTCATTCATATCTTTCTTGTTATCGGTCAGAATAACACCACCATTAGGTGTGCGAAGTGGATTATTCTCACCATTATCCACAACAACGGCCAGACCTGGCTGACTGGAGTAAGGACCTATAATTTCAGGGTTTTCCAGTTCAACACGCATGCCTTCCAGACTTTCATAGAAGTCTATAGCATCCGTCTCCGGATTAAATTCTGCAAAAGAGTCCGAGTCAATGACTGTGGGAATAATACGCCCATTGACACCCAACTTCACAGGAACAGGTAGATCAACTTTATCTAACACTTGTACAATCGTACTCGCCGTAATTTGCGTGGTGGTTAATTCGTTAACCGCCCCATACTCCGTAACTTTGCCGGATACCTTCACCTGGTTGCCAACGATAACCCCATGACTGGGTTTATATACCTGAATGGCTTCGGAGGTTCGAACATCATCGTCAATCTCACCTGGAAGCTCTTGCATGTAAAAACTGCTTGTACTGACGGAAGTAACAATACCTTCGATATCCTTAACATCGTATCCGTTAAAAACAGAGGTATGTCCTGCGCCCTGAATATCATGGATACGCAAGTTTTCTTTATCAGGAAGTACTTGATACGTAAAGGTGTACACTGCACTGGATTGTCCATTAAGAATGGCAACAGCCTTGATTACGATGTCTTGATCAATCACTAATGGGCCACTATACACGGTGGAAGAAGAAGTAGGCTCTGTATTATCCGTTGTGAAGTGTACAATCGCACCCTTGGCTGGAGAGGTTAATGTGACTTCATTGTTTCGGGGAATCCCGCCGGATGGAACACTTGCCATCACAGACATGCTATTTTCTACAACATCCGCTGCTGTTCGCGGAATCAGTTCCAAACCATAGTTTGTATGGAACGCGAGAACACCCTGCACATATTCGTAGGTTTTGCCGACAGTTAGCGCGGTAGGAGAGTTTTTGGCATAAATCGTCATCTCAGCACCATGACTATCCGTAGCGTAGAATGTCGAACTACTACCACGTGTTACCTGAATATCTCTTACTTCGACAAACATTCCCTCATACTTTTCGCCCGGACCTTTGTTACTTTGGTCTGCTGGTCTGACAAAGTCTGTGGACACCATATTTTTGGGTGCGGGGAGTGTTACATTTTGCTCAGTGACCTTCATGTATCCTTCGGTAAAACCTGACTTATCCTTCTCAATCTGGACGAGTCCGCTGTAGTGGGTAATTGGACCATACACTTCAATGCGATCCCCCACGTCAACTTGATTCTTCGCTCGGACTACAATGCCAGCTTCTTCGTCTTGAATATAATAATTCGTGAATTCTCCGGAGAGTTCACTGTACGTTACGACACCTGAAACGGCTACATTTGTATTTGGTGCAAGGACTCGCGCATCAGCAATGGATATGATCCCAGTCCCGTCTGCTTCCTGCACTTCTGAATTATCGGTCTCAGCTGGTTCTTCACTTTCAGTTCCATCAAAATCACCATCTTCGTTAGTTGGTGACTCTGTCCCCTCCAGGTCTGACGATTCTTCAGTTGGGACAGTATTCGGTATGGAGGTCTCCTGATCACTTGTTTGCTGCTCTTCCGCTACTACACTTTCCTCATCAGCATATGCGGTGCTACTTAATCCACCTATTGGTGCCGCACCTGTAACGACAAGAACGAAAACCAGAAGCCCTTGTACCCAACGTTTCATTTGCTTGTTGTTCATTCGTCCTACCCCCATGTTATCAACTTGGCAATCATTTGTTCAGACAGCTTGTACATTAGTTCAAATATAAGATAACTGAATAACAGACTTGTGTAAACAATATTTCTTCGTTATGAAAGAAAATAGAACACATACATTACAAAAAGAAACCATTTTCTATTATCTAAAGCTAATTAGGACTAATTTCAGATCGAAATTGTGTCTTTTTGATCTTTTCGAGTCATATTCATGTGCACATTAAACCATAAGCGTCATATAAACTAACACGTAAAATATAAATCGTTTAGTATTTCGACATTTATTTACAGCATCTTTTTATCCCTTCTCAAGAAAAATCAGACTTTCGCCTTATAGAATTTCAAGACACAGGCATAACAATACGACGATCAGGATTGATCGCCGCATCTTTATTTTGAGATTAGCCTACAGTTATTTCTTCACCGTGCTGTTATATTGCGCAATCTTGTCTGTAATTTGTTTGGCTGCTGCATCCAATGCTTCCTGTGGTGTACCTTGTCCATTCAGAACCGTTTCAATCGCTCCTTCGACAAGTTGTCTGGCTTCCGGGAATACACCCATTAATGCCCCGGATGTTGCTGTCGAATCCGCGGAAGCGTGCAATTGATCGACTGCTGTCTGGAATTGCGGGTACTTCGCCATATTATCCTTTAATACTTGCTCATTGTAGGCTGCTGTCGTAATAGGGAAGTATCCTGTAGCAACACTCCAGTTCGCTTGTACCTCTGGTGTAGCCAAGTACTTGATGAACTCCCATGCCGCTTGCTGTTGTGCTTCCGATTTGTTATTCATGATGTACAAGCTTGCTCCACCCACTACAACTCCGCCTTCTTTGGCATTCGCTGGACGAGGCAGGAAGCCTGTTCCCAGTTCAAACTTGCCACCTGAACCTTCTACGATTTTACGCAGGCCAGCCGTGGAATCCAGGGTCATACCGATTTGCTGAGCGGTAAATGCTGCTGTTGTATCGTCTGTGCTACGTCCCAGATTGGAGAGGGTTTTCTCGTCAATCATCTTTTTCCACCACGTTAATGTCTTCACTCCAGCTTCGGAGTTCAGCAGAGACTCAGTAGCTGCTTCAGTTCTTCCGTTTCCATTGTTTACATAATCTGCATTCTGGTTTGCAAAAAACTGTTCCATAAACCAGCCATAGATCGCCATGGATGCTCCTGGCTTACCGTCTTTCGCCAGTGCTTTTGCCGCTTGCTCAAACTCTTCATACGTCTTCGGCGGGTTCTCCGGGTCCAGACCTGCTGCTTTGAACATATCCTTGTTGTAGTAAAGGATCGGGTTGGATGTGTTAAACGGCATGGCGTTCAATTTGCCATCGATGGTGTAGTATCGGATAATGTTTGGCTCCAGTTGGGACAGGTCGAACTGATCCTTGTCGATGAACTGTTGTACTGGCGTAATCATGCCCGAATCGATCATGAACTTGCTGCCGATCTCGTAAACCTGGATAATGTCTGGACCGCTGTCTGAGCCCATGGATGCTTTGAGTTTATTCAGACTCTCATCGTACTTCCCTTGATAGATGGGCTTCACTTGAATGTCCGGATGGCTAGCATTAAAGTCGGAAGCGAGCTGGTTAATGGCTTTCTCCCCAGCGCCAGACATGGAGTGCCACCACGTCAATTGTGTTGTTTCAGCTGCGGCTGCTTCTGCTTGTGCTCCACTTGCCGGGCTGCTTGTTTCAGCTTTTGTTCCGCAAGCGGAAATGACCAACATGAGTGCAGCCAGCATTAATGCAAATGTTCCTCTTTTTTTCAAACGAAATCGCTCTCCTTTTATATGGCTCGCGTACAATAAAATCTTGGGGATGACGCGGTGTGGCCGTTACGGTTACGAATCGTTCTTTTGATCGCTGTTATCCCCGGATTTCTTTTCATCCCCTTTCAAAGGGGGAAATCCGGGGATAAAGGCGAACGCTTTGCTTCTGCAGAATCGATTTCGTCCCCTCCACTACTACCGTCGTTCATTTCAACATCTTATTTGAAGCACGAGCCTCATTTTATTCGCTCCTGGTATCCAAACCTTAGACCTTGTACGAAGATACAAGGTTTAATTTAAAACCTTTATTCATAACCTCTAAATCAAAATCTTTAGATCAAAACCTTCAGAGCTTCCATTTCACTTAAACACTTGTAAAACTTCCCCCTCTTACCCCTTCAGTGCGCCTGCGGCCATTCCGCGTACAAGCTGTTTCAACCCGAAGATCAATAACAGTAAGGATGGTAGAATGACCATCGCTGTTCCGGCAAATACCAGATTCCACGCTGTGGATTCCTGGAACTCCAGCATCGAGATCCCGATCTGAGCGGTTCTCATTTCCGGTGTGTTTGTCACCAGCAGCGGCCAGAGATACGAATTGTACATGCTTAAGAATGAATAGATTGCCAGTGTTCCAAGTGCCGGACGGGACAAAGGCAAGACATGCGATATGAAATAGCGAATATGACCACAACCGTCGATTCTCGCCGCCTCGAACAATTCCTTGGGTAGCTGCATGAAGAACTGTCTTAGCAGGAATGTACCAAACGCCGTTGCCAGAAACGGCACCATAAGCCCTTGATAACTATCAAGCCAACCCCAACTGCGAACTGTCAGGTAGTTGGGGATCATCGTCACTTCCCATGGAATCATCATCGTTGCGACAAACATGCTGAAGATGACGTTTTTGCCTTTGAATTGCATTTTCGCAAAAGCATAGGCTGCCATACTCGCTGTAATCAATTGACCAAGTGTCGTCAGTCCTGCAACAAGGAAGGTATTGCCGATAAATCGACCAATCGGAACAATATCAAATACTTCGCTAAAGTTGGACAGATCGATAGAATTTGGAATGATAAGCGGCGGATAAGCGCTCGCATCTTCCGGTGTCATCACAGCCATGAAAAAGGTGTACATCACCGGATACAGCACAAGCGCTGCACAGATCGTCAGTAATCCATACAACAGCGTTTTGGTCCATGTTGCACTCATTGGTAATGCACTTTCCTTTCTACCCATTTGAACTGGATCAGGGTCAGCAGCATAATCACCACGAACAGGATCAGTGCCTGTGCACTACCTGTACCAAAGCGGAAATTAACAAAGGCTTCCTGATAGATGGAATATACAAAAACATTTGTACTGTCCATCGGACCACCCCGGGTTAGAATGTTGATTTGACCGAACGATTGAAAAGCACCAATGATCGATACGACCGTAACAAAAAATAACGTGGGTGACAGTAGTGGCATCGAGATTTTGCGAAATGTCAGCAATGGTCCTGCGCCGTCAATCTTGGCACTCTCGTAGATCTCATCCGGGATGCCTGCCAAACCACTGGATAGAATAATGTAGTTGAATCCAAGATTCATCCAGATCGTCATGATGGAGATCGAGATCAATGCCCAATCCGGGCTGGTAAGCCAGGGAATTGGGTCGATGCCTACTTTGCCAAGCAGATAATTCAGCATGCCCAGGGTCGGATGGAATAGAAACTTCCAGATGACCGCTGACGAGCCGACGGATAACACCACGGGCAGAGAGAACACAAATTGGAACACACGCATTCCCTTGAACCTATTGTGAGTCAGTGCAGCTAGAATCAGAGCAGCCAGCATACCTGTGGGTACTGTAAACAGGACAAATAGTAACGTCACTTTCATCCCTTGCATAAACAGTCCTGATTGAAACACCGCCTTGAAGTTATCCAGTCCTACATAAGCCGCAATCTGCCCCGTCGGATCTGTGGAATGCAGACTGAGATACACGGACTTAAACATCGGGTAAAACAGAAACACTGCAAACAAAAGCAGCGATGGTGCCAGGAAACCATAGGCCAGCAGATTCTCCCGCATTCGCTGCACACGCAGCGAGGCTGTCCGGCGCGCACTCGTACCGGATACGCGCCGTTTGGCGGCGGGCAAGCTGATCCGGTTATCAAGCTCACTCATCGGATTTTCTTCCCCCTTGTTTCACGCATTCAGTGTGTGTGAAATGTTACATCAACTTCAGCACCACGTTATCTAGTGTAAGAGTCGAATGTCACAGCAAAATTCATTCTGAATCAACGTAACGTTAATCATGGACAAGGGAGTTTACGCAAATGTGCATCCATTCGAGAGCGGTATCCAGACCTTATCTCATGACAAAAAAACCGCAAGAACTCCCCTTTTTGGAGATATCCCTGCGGTTCGATGTGTAAATGGAATATGAACGTTTGCCTGTTAAAGAACATGACTCAGTTTACAATAATCTGTAAATCTTCCACACGAGGTGAAGCGATTAACCGTTCGAATTAACGATTAAGATGATATGGCACAGTGGTGACAATCACGTCTTTGTAATTGATCAGATAGGCCCGGATCATGAAGCTGGTCTGGTTATGCAGTACATTTTGCCACCAGTGCTTGGTGATGAATTGCGGGATTAATATGGTGATGTGATCGGTCTCGGCCGTTTTCCACTCTACGGTATCAATGAATTTCTTCAGCGGCCCCATAATGCTACGGTATCTCGATTTGATCACGACCAGACGAACACCTGGATTCCACTCTTCCCACTTCTGCTCCATCTTGCGTATGGCCTCATCATCGAATCCAATGTACAGCGCGACCACGTGATCCGACATCGTCTGGGCGTAACTGATCGTATTCATGACAACTCGGGTAATGCCCGCAACAGGAATGACTATCGTATTGCCTTTTTTGGCTGGCTTATCGACCTGAATATCAATCCGCAGCTCATCGGCAATGTTGCAATAGTGACGGTGAATACGCATGAACACATAAACAACGACCGGCAAAAAGATAAAGATGACCCATGTCTGCGTGAACTTGGTGAAAATAAAGATCAGGGTAATCGATAATGTAGTCAACATACCGACCGTATTGACCAGCAACTTCATCTGCCAGCCAGAAGGCTTGACTTTGATCCAGCGAATCATCATACCGAGCTGTGACAGGGTAAATGGAATGAACACCCCTACCGCATAGAGCGGAATCAGACTTTCCGTATTTCCTTTGAATCCAACTACCAGCAGCGCAGACATCACACTGAGGAAAATGATCCCGTTCGAGAACCCAAGGCGGTCTCCTCTGACCATAAATGCATGCGGCATGTATTTATCCTTAGCCATCATGAAGGATAACAGCGGAAAAGCCGAATATGCTGTGTTGGCTGCCAGGAACAGGATCAGAGCTGTTACACCCTGGATGATAAAATACATCGTGCCCCTGCCAAATGTCGCTTCAGCAATCTGGGAAATGACCGTTGCTTTGGGATCAGGCTTCACTCCGTAGCCATAAGCCAGTAAGGTGATGCCGATGAACATGGCTCCCAATATACAACCCATAAGCAGTAATGTACCCGCGGCATTTTTCTCGGCAGGCTGCTTGAAGTTCGGGATCGCGTTACTTACCGCTTCCACACCAGTCAACGCAGAACATCCGGAGCTGAATGCTTTTAATAACAGAAACATACTTACATGGGATAGACTTGTTCCGAATTCAGGTGCAGCTGCTTCCATCCCCCCGGCAAGAAATTTGATTCCGCCCGAGATAATCAGAATTGCAATCGAAAAAATAAACAGATAGATGGGGATCGCGAGCACAGACGCTGACTCCGTCACTCCCCGCAAATTCATAATGGTTAGAAAAACAATCATAATCAGTGCAATCACAACACTGTAATCATGCAGCATAGGAAAAGCCGACGTAATCGCATCCGTCCCTGCGGACGAACTTACCGCAACGGTCAAAATATAATCGACCAGCAGAGATCCTCCGGCAATCAGACTGGATGTTGTACCCAGGTTATCCTTGGCTACGATATAAGCGCCGCCCCCTGTTGGATAAGCAAATATCGTCTGGCGATAGGAAAAAATTAAAATGACGAGTAATCCCAGCACGGCGATGGAAATCGGAACGGAGTACCACAGGGCGGCGAATCCGGCCGCAACGAGCACCAGCAAAATCTGTTCCGTACCGTAGGCAACGGACGATAGGGCATCCGAGGACAGGATGGCGAGTGCCTTCCATTTCCCCAATTTTTCTCCATCCAGTTGAGCCGATTTCATTGGCTTGCCTATTAAGATTCTCTTCATTTTGCCAAGCATGATCATAACTTCCTTCCATCTCTCATCTGTGAAGCATTGTTATTATGCAAAATCGCAGAGCCGTTGACAATACGTCATTTCACCCGAATTTCGCCAGCGCGTGATAATGCATTCTACGATTCAATAATCGATAACAAAGCCATTCTTGTTTAGTATTTTGAACTATTTTGAACCAAAACGACGTTTGTTAGCCGAAAAACAGAAAATGGCCTTTGGTTCAGTGAACCAAAGACCACTTCCTGTATATAACGAATCAATATTCTCAATCAGAATCACTACGCGTCAGATCAACCTTTCAATTGTTGTTAACCTCGGATTAATTCGTTACACCTTCACGTCCAGAATGCCTGGACGAGGAGTAACACCAAACGCTTGTGCCAGTGTGGTCAGCTGTTCGTCCGTAATTCTCTGCCGGATCTCGTGACCAGCAACCAGCATATACACTTGGGCTGCCTTCTCGATGGTCTCAATCAGACCAAAAGCTTCGTCAATCGTTGTGCCTGTTCCAAAGATACCATGTTGCGGCCAGATGACCGCGTGGTATTCTTTCATTTTCTCAGCCGTTTCGCGGCCAATCTCGTTCGATCCAGGAATCATCCATGGAATAATGCCAATTCCATCCGGGAATACAACCACACACTCCGTGCACATCTGCCAGAGGGTCTTGGTGAATTTTGCTTCATCCAATTCGTGGATAAACGTCATGGCCAATACATGAGTGGCATGGTTGTGCATGACAACCCGGTGGTTGGGGTCCAGCTTCAAACGTTCAATATGGCTCATGAAATGTGTAGGCAACTCACTTGTTGGGTTTGCCCCCGACTTCAATCCCCAGAGCACTTCCAGCTCCTGACCATCTTGCGATACACGTAGCAACCCCAGGTTGCTCTCGGGATCAGCGAGTACATTTTTAAAATATTTGCCCGATGCCGTCACAATAAAATACTTGCCTGCTAGCTCTTGCACCGAAAATGCCGGTTTGATCTTGCGAATCACATGATGGATATCGATATATTGGGCTACTTCCTCTTCCTCCAGCAGATAGCTGACATTACCACCATTGCGCTCATCCCAGCCATTTTTCCACATATGTTGTGTAATCTCAGCCATCTCACGGACAAATGGAATATGGAAACCTGCAACCTGCGTTGTTTCATTGGTAAGGGTCACGTTCATGATCAATCTCTCCTTATATTGAAAATCATATGGCTTGCCACGTACATAGTAAGTTCTTTATTTCACATTCATTATACCTTTGTTTATCTTTGATAGTCAATAAAAAACACAGAAATAAACTTTTATTTATTTTTGTTTAGTTTTGTTTATTTGAAAATAAAACAAAAAAAATACCCCACCGGCGTCCGGCGGGGTCAGTCACACATCTATTTAACACGAGAAGGGGTTTACAAGACCTATCATACCTCTTCTACCTTAATAGAAGCTGAAAGCGAAATAAAAAAAACATGAAAACATATATCCCCTCTGGACAGAAATTTGAGTGCCTTCTTTTCAGTCAGTACATCTATCTCTCTGTCCAAACGCTTTTGCCAATTCTAACATATGCTATTCTAGCTTTTCTCAGGAAAAGACATTCATAAAAAAGGAGATGAACCTATGGCAGTCCTTTCTACAGGCCCGATCGAGAACAATCTCTCCGGTGGCAGCAGGCCTACACAACAAGTCACCATCAAAATGGTCAACACCGATTCCATCAATACGTCCAATGTACTCATTGAAGGTTATTTCCTGAATGGAACGAGGACCTTATATGTGCTGCAATCCGTTAATTTGACCCCCGGGCAAGTTTTCTCTCAAACCTACTTTGCCAACCTGGATGGATACGAATATGTATTCACAACGAGTGGAGACGCAGCCGCATTGACTGAAATTTCGGTGTGGGGAAAAGACAGCACCGGGCAAATCGTCACCGCACACCGCATTGTTTCAAATGAACTAGCTCTATAAAAAAAGGGGGAAACAAAGATGGCCACAATCTCATCCGGACCCATTGAGAACAATCTGGTATCCGGATCAAGACTTACCCAATCGGTTACTGTCAAAATAGATAACGAAGATCCAATCAACGCCTCAAATGTTCTTATCGAAGGATATGCGCTGAACGGAAGCCGGACCTTGTATGTACTGGAATCTATCTCGCTTGCGCCCAATGAAGTCTTCACCAAGAGTTATTTTGCAAACTTGGATGGCTTCGAATTTATTTTCACTACCAGTGGCTTGGCGGAGAGCTTAACCGACGTTTCCATGTGGGGCAAAAATGCCACAGGACAATTGGTCGCTGCCCATCGACTGGTGACTTCTGAGTTGCTGGGTGCTGAAGGTGGCACTCCCGACTTCGAGTGGGGACAGACAATTTACTGGGCGGATTCCAGTGCTCCTGGACCGGGTACCGGATCACCCTTTGATCCATTCAACTCCCTACAGGCGGCTATCGACGCAGCCACGAATAGTCCACTTGCGGTTACTTTTGGTATGAGAGCCCGGTTGATTATTCTAATTGCCGGCAATTCATCCTTCAATGAAGACATTGTTATTCCTCCCGCAAGACATGTGCAAATTTTGGGACTTGGCCCCTGGCAACTCGGAAATTCGGATCTGGCCAACTTCGCTTCTTCCATTCCCCGCAATGTCACGATCCAGACAAGCCAGGCTGCAGAAGATGTCTATCTGGTTCAAGGACCTGCATTTGATGCTCGTCCTGTTACGGTTATAGGAACGTTTAATGACGGCACGTCCGTCAGTACGCATACCAACTACACGGACGGCGCCATTATAAGCGGTGACGTCACTTTTCAGAATGTAGCTGTTGGTGACCCGTTCACGACTATTGAATTTCAACTGCTCAATGCCAGAGTCGTAGGAAATATTGTACAATCGGGTCATATGGGTAATCTGAATACGTACCTGTATCACAGTCGAATCAACACGATGATTCATAACGGTTTGAATATTCAACGGATGGTAGATAGTGCTTCAGACAGTACCATTAACGTCAGAGGATACTCCCACATTACCAATTCCACGATCAGTGGCAATGTGACCGTCACACTCGCCTTAAGTGACGTGCCTCCAACAGGCATATTCAGTAGTCAGTTTGCTACGATCACCTGGACAGGACCTTTAACGCTGGATGCCGCCTCCAACTATTATTTTGTTAACAGCGGATCTATACTTGTGGGAACCAAAACCGTATTATTCAGTATCGCCTAACATGTAATCCCTGTCCTTCACTGGTCGGGGGTTTCTTATTTTCGCAGCACATACGATGGATGCATCTTTCCTGTCGGTTCATAACGTTCATCACCTGTATACTCAAATCCCAGCTTGATCAAGATGTGACGTGACACTTCATTATCCGGATGATGCCCGGCAAACAGTGCCTTCACGTTCATTTTGTCAAAGGCATAACCAATTACCGCCCGTGCCGCTTCCTGCGCATACCCTTTGCCCCAGTGATCCCGGGTTAGATGAAATCCCAATTCATACATATCCTCTTCTGAAGAATACGGACGCAGGCCACAGCAACCGACAAACACATCCGACTCTTTCTCAAAAAGGGGCCAATATTGCACACCCGCTTCCTTCTGCCTTTGAATCTCCTGTGTTAATCTCGCTTCTACTTCATCTTCGCTCAGGAACCCCTTGCTGCTAATCCATTTGGCAACCTCGTGATCGCCCCACAATGCAAACGCCAGCGCACGATCTCCTTCATTCCAAGTCGCACATTCCAACCGTTCCGTTTCAAATAAGATTGTTCTGTTCATCATCCACTAACCTCCTGTATGCCAACACCAATCTGCGTGCCGCCTATACCTTAAATTAATCGAATGACCGTCAGGATAAACAAAAAAAGAAGACCCCTGCCGACAAGATGTCCGACAGAGGCCATTCCAATCCAGTTCACATCAATTACAAATCTGCTACGGCGAATTGAATTGTTCCGGAAGCTGCGCCTCCAACGTTTGCTAACAAGGCAAAAACCAGAACTCCACCTGCAGAAATGGTAAGGCTGCTGTTTACAGGAACAACGTAAGTGACTACTGGTGCATTAACACGTGTGATCACGAGAGATACCGGAAAAGGTCCAGCGTTGTTCACTGTAGCACTGGCATTTGTGCCTCCAGCCAGGTTTTCGTAGTAGGACTTGCCCGCACCGGCAGGAAGGTTATAATTTTGTATCGGTAAAAGGATGGCCATTGAAATCACCTCCTTTTGCTTTGATACGGTATTCTATGCTTGAAATCTATTAAAGCAACGGTGAATTACCAGCGTCATAATGTCCAATTTTGATAGACTTCATAGATTGATAGACGAATGTACGCAAAAAAAGCCCCACCGGACCATCCGGTGAAGCCAACTAAGCTTACTTTAATATTACAGGTTTAATTACGCATACAGCATGAAAAAGTTCAGTTCATGGCCCTGCTGCTTGAGATAGTTATACAGCTGCGAACGGTGATGGAATACATGTGTTACCGTTTCAATCTGCCATTGAACCTGCAAGTGACCATGTTCCATATAAAAAGCTTTTGTTGAACGATTCAAAAAGTCGTCTTCGCTCAATCCCGTAATATAGGCTTTGTAGGATTCGAAATTGCTCCATAACGTTGCTTCAAGCTTCTCGATATCCTGGGTCCCCGACAGGCTATTCTCTACCAGCCCAACCTCAGCTTCACCTTTCTCCTGCATAATGGCAAGATCCGATGCTGTGATCTGGATAAAGTGATGCACTAGCTCCGCCAATGAACGCATATTCTCCTGTGGACGATACGACCAATCCTCCGAACGGATCAAGCGAATTAACGAAGCCCCCGTCCGTACGCCTGTTTTCAATTCATTTAACAAGTGATCCCGAATCTGCAATGTTCCATTCATATATGATGTCTCCCTTATCTTTTATTCTCACGACTTCAGTATAACCGAAGGTGCTGCAGATCTATTGTACAAATCGGACAACATTCTGCCGTGCTCCCTGGCTGCCGTCAACGGAGTCTCTCCATAAAACTTGCGAAATTGCCGAATTAGATGGGCTTGGTCAAAAAATCCATGATTCTGGGCAAGCATTGCCCAATCTGCCGTGTTCCCCTGATGAATATCACTCAACACACGATGAAAACGAACCACCTCACTGAATCGCTTGGGGCTGATTCCTACCCATTCCGAGAACTTGCGATGCAACTGCCTCTCACTGATCACTTCACGCATCGCCAGCTCTTGGACACTCATACGTCCCCCATCTATAAAGATGCGGTGCAGCACGTTTTTCATCAAATTGTTCTCCGATGTGCTTGCCTGCACGGGAAACGGACTCAAGTACGCATTCATAACCTCTACTCGCTCTGCAAAACTATTCGTTTCGGCCATCCGTTCCTTAAGCTCGTTCAGCTTCTCCGGCCAACATTCCTGAAGGGCAATTCGCTTATCCGTAAACCACTCCAGAGGCATGCCATGGAAGACATGCGCTCCACCCGGGAAGAACCGGACACCAAAGGTGTAGTCTCCAGCAGGGGGACCATCATCGGCTGGCTCAGGTACAGCGAATGGCTGTGTATAATTGCCACAGTAAGCATAGGAGTGCTCTGAACAGACTGGGTCGTATGTAATCAGCATGTCCGTGCAACCATCCGGCAATACCCGGGCAGGTGCCGTCGTCATCGATCGCTCTGGACCTTCTTTATTAGCAACATCTGCATGCGTGTTCGGAAGAGATCCTGATTCCCAATAACAGGCCACATAAGCCATCAAGCCGGCAGCAGGTATTTTCTCAACATAATAACTGTTAGGGTACGTTCCATTTATCTGAATAGGCTTAAACAACGGGTGCAGGCTGTGATCCACAATTCCATCCTCCGATCACTAGAGTTGGTTACACATTATGTATTCATCTATCATACCACCAACCGAAGAAATGAAGAAAAAAAGTGCCCTACCGGAGGACAATCCGATAGGGCCAGTCACACATCTATTTAACACGAGAAGGGGTTTACAAGACTTATCTTACCTTCCCAACCTTAATGGAAACTGAAATTGGGATGAAAAGAACATCAATTTTTCTTATAGTGCGTGTTCAAAAAGACCGTTTTTGAACAACCTCTTAAAGTGTCTTGATCAATATGGACGCAATTAACACGGATGCCGTTGTGACCGTTGTGAATCCTCCTACCAGCATCGGCGTTAAAATCTCATCGAGGATGGCTTTGCGTTCATTTTCATCACGTCCAACTGAACGACTTACTTCCTCACAGATAATGTAGTCCCCCGGAAAACCGAATAGTGCAGTCAGTGCCACAGGCAGACCTTTGAGCGGGTCCCATTTGAACAGCTTGGAGCCAACAAATCCACCGATCAACACCCCAATTACACCGATTGCGATAATGAACAACACTGGAATAATGGAACTAACCACCGCATCGAAAGTGATCGACTCCATACTTGTCATAACGACTACGATCAGACCTATCATGGCAATTCCCGATGTACTTGCTTTATCCAGAATACGAGATGGGAACAGTCCGATCAGATGTCCTAGAACTCCAAGCAACAGAGCCCAGATACTGTAGCTAAGTCCGGTTATATTGCCCAGATAAATGGATAGACTGCCCATAATGAACAAGAGCAACAGCAGGATAGGTGCGGTTTGGAATCGCTGTGGAAGGAATGTTTTGGCATTCGCTTCTTTAATGTTCACATGGCCTTCCCCAGCAACCTTGTTTTCAAATGCGCCCTGCTTCTGCAGTTTTAACGCATATCTGCGCAACATATTGGTTGCAATCGGCATCCCCACGAGGGAATGAATACCCAGAATGACAGCCGGAATTGTAATCAGATGACCCAAGTTCATCTCCTGCAACTTCGTGGTTGTGATCAGATAAGAGATAATGCCACCAACAACCGGACTTGATCCGGCAACAGCTGTAGGATAACCATAGATCGGTGATACGATCAACAGGATCAGACCTGTCGCCGTGAGTGATGCGAACAGTGAGATCAGTATTGCTTTATATTGGGACCGTATTAATTTCAGCGGTATTAATGTCCCCATGTGTACAATCAGCGGAGCCACCATGAGAGCCCCGAACGCAGTCAAAGCAGAGCTGGAGACCACTCCTTTGGGAAATAAACCCGCCCAGTTCAGCAGCAAATATCCGATCAGAATAACAAGCAAGGACGGAATTCGCGCTTTGGACCAGATCGAAACCAGTTCCCCTATAGCTAAAATAACAAGTAATACTGTAGCGATATATATCGGTTGACTAAACATGGTGGCTTCTCCCCATTCTCTATGTTGTCAGTTCAGTACACGTGGAACCATCTTTCTTATTTCAAGCGTTCACCTGATAAATAGACCTGTTCGATATTCTCTGTGTGTTCGAGCAGTCCAATATCCGTCAACGGATTCACATTCAGTACCAGCAGATCAGCAGCTTTGCCAGGTTCAATCGTACCGATCTCCGCTTCCATCTGCATCGCTCTCGCCGCATCTCTTGTTGCGGCTACGATCGCTTCCATCGGCGTAAATCCAACATCTTCAACAAGCAATCGCAGTTCGAGTGCATTCCCGCCATGCTCAACAGGTGCACACGTGCAGAAATCTGTCCCTACTGCAATGGTTACGCCTGCCTTACGCGCGATAATCATGTTCTCAATATGCTCCTGATATACACTTTTGGCTTTGCGGATGCCAAATTCGGGAACACCGTATTTATGCCCTTCTTTGATGATCCGATGTACAATGGCTAGCGTTGGAACCAGAACCGCCTTTTGATCCAGCATCATGCCAATGCCTTCTTCATCAATGTAGATCCCGTGTTCAATGGTGCGTACGCCCGCTTCCAACGCATTTTTGATCCCCTGTGCACCTTGCGCATGTGCAGCCACATAAGACTGTACCGCTTCCGCTTCATACACGATCGCCTTCAGCTCATCCATGCGGAATTGCGACCAACGAGGGTCATCTTTCTCCGAAAGTACCCCGCCTGTGGAACACACTTTAATAAAATCCGCCCCTTCACGGAACTGCGTGCGTGTTGCCTTAATGACTTCGGGAACGCCGTCACACACGGTGAAGATATTCAGTTCCGTTGGAATCATATGGATATCTGCATGTCCACCCGTCTGAGAGAGCATATGACGGGAAGTTTTAATCCGCGGCCCCTTCACCACACCTTCCTTGATCAGATCGCGAATGTATACAGCAACATGGCTACCGACATCCCTGACGGTTGTAAATCCTGCGTTGATCAGCTTCGGCAGATCCTGAAGTGCTCTCCCCATCTGGAGTTCATTGGCTTCCAGCGCCACCGCAGCCATATTCAGATTTTTGGCCCCGTGTACATGGACATGGGCATCGATTAATCCTGGCATCACCGTTTTGCCTTTTACATCAACAAGCTCGGCATTTTCCGGAATTGGAACGGTTACTTTCGCACCCGCTGCTATGAATTTCCCGTTCTCAACCAGGACCACACTATCGGAAACAGGCTCTCCACCTTGTCCATCAATCAACAATGCACCTACAAAAGCAGTAATTTGACTCATCTGTACTCCACCTCATTTTCAGACTTGGTTGTAAGTTCAACTAAAGAATATTCACACTCCCACTCCGATGACAGAATAACCTTCCGATCGCTGTTATCCCCAGATTTTTTTGATTCCCTTCTCCAATGGGAAAATCCGGGGATAGCCTATGCTTCCGAAGTAGCTTTCTTGCGAAAGCTTTTAGGCGAACGCTTTGCTTCTTCACGTTATTTCTGTCCTCTCCGTTCTCGTGTAAAAAGTTAAGTTGAACTTAAATATTACGTGTACATGTTCGATTTACAGCTCTACTGTTGTACTACAATGAAATTGTATCGTGTTAAAGTTAATGACATTATATAAGTTGCAAATGTATAATGTCATTGTTGATAGCAACAGCATTTTAATATTAATTATGGTGATATACACAATACAAAATATAAATCACACAGCATAGTGAAGATCATGTTATATATGAAAGCATTTTGCCATGTGAACACAAAAGGGGTACGTTTGCTATGATTCATGAAGCGGTTCGCTCATTTATGGTTCAGGTCTTTGGAGCTGCTCCGTACGGAATCTGGATCAAGGATGAATACGATTTCCAGTGGAATAACTGGCTGCGTGAAGGAGAGGTACCTGAATATACAGATTATGAACAGCTCGAGTCCTCCTGGAAGACTCTCAGGTATACATTCATTTTTTTGTCCAATATCAACATTCGTGTGGTTATCGATACCCAGAAGCAGCTTACTCTGCTACAGAGTGAACGTCTGGAGTCTTTGATTCGGGAAGGACTGCTGAAGCAGCAGATTGAGATGGAACGTGCGCACAATGATCGATGGTTGACCGGGCTGCGAGAGCTAACCTGTTCCCTGGAGCTGAACGACTTGTTACTCAAAATCATGGAGAATGCGCTGCATGTCATCCCCTCTCTTTCCTGCGGACTGTTCATGATGGTTGATCCGGACTCTGGCAAGATGATTCCTAGAGCCAAGGTCGGTTTTCAGGATAGTGTGTATCAATATCAGGGCGAGCTGGATGAGGGCATTACGGGAAAGGTATACGAGGAAGGCATTGGCCGAATGTATAGCACACCGGATGATGCCTTTAAGGATATGGGCAATGTCAGTCAGGAGAATGCGAATATCATTGTAAGTTCACTGCCAGACGGTATTATGGCTAAAGGACTTATCGCCGTTCCCGTGACCATGAACACCCACAAAATCGGGGTGATGCTGGTATACCAATTTGAACAAAACAGACGATTTGCCCCGCATGATCTGAATGTAATGCAGGGGTTTGCGGATCAGGCAGCCATTGCCATCTCCAACGCCACCATGTATTCAGAACTGCTGGAAACGAATAGATATCTCGTTAGCCGCAATGAAATCCATAATCAATTCACGGCACTTTCCATTGAACATGTGAGCCTCGGTCATATCATTGAGACGGTTGGATCGATGCTGAAGCTTCCCACCTATTATGTGGATATGGCGAGAAATGACTGGTACCCGCTCCTCCCGGAAAGTGTCTTGCTAAGTGAGCTCGATATTTATACCGCTCTAGACAGTCAGTTTAACCCTATCACCTTATCCGGTGGAAATGATCATAGCGATTATTACCTGTATCCCATTGTGAATGGATCTCTGGTGCTGGGCTGTTTTGCCATCCAGTTAGATCATCCGTTAGGCCAGTTGGATCATGTGATTTTGGAACAAGGCGGAGCTATTGTAATGCTGGAGATGGTGAATACCTACTCACTCACCGAGATGTCCTATCGGAAAAACCATGATTTTTTCAGCGATCTCGTGCAATATAGAGAACCACAGCAGTTGGAGGCACGACTTTCCAGCTTTCAGTTGCCAGCCCATCAGTCCTTGTTCGTCGCACAATTGCAGCTCTATGGGGAACATCCTGATATGAAAACAACTGAAATTTGGGTGCGCAAGTTGATTGGCTTTATCGAAAAGGAACTAGGCACCCGTGAAAATCTATTGTTCAGTGCACATCACAAAATTACGATTTTGGCTGCTGCATCCGAGCCCAAGGTCAGACACTGGATCATCAGCAGGCTGGAAACGGCTGTGGAGAAATGGACCACCTCCAAAACTCCTGCCCTATCCATCGGTATCGGTGGACTTTATCAAGGACTTGAGTATGTGTCCAAAAGCAATGATGAGGCTACACGCTCGTTGTCCTTTTTGCTGAAACAAAACAAAGCTGGTGTGATGCTCTACGAAGAAATCGGGATCAATCGGCTGTTTCTGAATCAGGAACCTTCCGATATCGAGAATTACATTCATGAAATTCTGTCCCCTCTTCAACAGCAAAAATCAGGAGAGCTTGAACTCACACTCAAAACCTATATTGCTGCGAATCGATCTGTGCAAGCCACAGCAGAACGTTTGCATATTCATACCAATACGCTGTATCTGCGCCTGCGCAAAATAGAGGAGATTCTAGGTATTGATCTGAACGATTCCGAGGGTTGGATGAAAGTGTATCTTGCATGTCATTTAAGTGAAGTGTACTCTGTTGCTCCTACCGCAAGTGGCGCACTAAAATTGTAATTCCATCAATTCAGTCCGTGCAGTTTGCGAAAACGCTCTGGACTCATGCCTGTATGCCTTTTGAACATCGCACAGAAATAACTGGCATTCTCGTAACCCACCCGATCAGCAACTTCATATATTCGAAGCTCTCTCTCACTGAACATGAGTTGTTTGCTTCGATTGATCCGTTCCTGGTTCACGTAAAATACAGGTCTGGTATGGAGTGCCCTCTGAAACAGCCTGCACAAATATTGGGGAGATACCACAGCCACATCGGCCAGTTCTTTCAGCGAAAGCGAACGATCCAGATGCTCTGCGATATAACGCAGCACAGGCTTCAAGCGCTCCAGTTCATCATTATAATTGGCGGATGCGATAAGTAGTGGCTTCAGATCCAGCAGCAGGGCATATAATTGTTTGGAGCATTCCACATCGTAATCTGCGTAATCCGTAGTATCCCCATTCTCTCCTCTAACCAGAAGTTGCTCCAAGCCACGCAGCAGCGTTGCTGTCCTGAGTCTGCATACGCGTGAACCGGTTATCCCCGCATAAGATAATAACTGGCTGGCTTCTCTCCCCTGAAACGAGACCCACGCCAGTTCCCAACGGTCACTGATGGGCATATATTGATGCGGGACATCGGGATACAGAAAGAAAACGTCACCCGGTCCAACGATATACTCGTCTTCTTGTATAATCAGTCTCCCCTGACCATGAATAATCTGGTGGATCTGATAATCCGGGAATCCCTCTGGACGCTCGGTTTCATATTGGTGTTCCCAGTAACCAACCGTGGTCATATAGATCGGCAGGCGAGCAGCTTCTTCTGTTTTACCAAAAAAAATCCGGGTATCCATCCAGTACACCACTTTCTTCATCGTTAGTTTCATATTGTGATATATATGGGCAATATTCTTTATTCTCTAAGTCATCATTCAATTCTATAATGACAATATTATAACATTTCAGAAGGAGTTGCTGTTATGCGAAAGAAACTGGTACACACCCCTCCGGCAAATGGATACCCGGAATGGAACAACAATCCCGAGACTTTTCAAGTAAACCGTCTACCCGCACATGCGTCTATGGTAGCGTTTCCATCTATAACAGAAGCATTGTCCAATGATTCCAGCGCATCGCCATGGTACGAATCACTGAATGGTCAATGGAAGTTTGCCTTTGCGGAGACTCCAGAACAACGGATTACATCCTTTTATGAAAACAATTATGATGCCAGTGACTGGGACGAGATCGCCGTTCCTTCCAACTGGCAGCTGCAAGGTTACGATTATCCCCACTATACAAATATGACGTATCCGTGGGTCGAGCGTGAGCCTGAATTGAAGCCACCATTTGCACCAACAACTTATAATCCGGTGGGTTCGTACATCCGCACGTTTACTGTTCCTGCTGACTGGAAAGACCGTCCTGTCTTGCTGCACTTTGAGGGCGTTGAATCTGCCTTTTATGTATGGGTGAACGGAGAGCTGGTCGGTTATAGTGAAGACACGTTCACACCCGCAGAATTCGATATCACTTCGTATCTAACGGAAGGTGAGAACAAGCTCGCTGTGGAGGTATATCGCTGGTGTGATGCGAGCTGGTTGGAGAATCAGGATTTTTGGCGGTTAAGCGGCATCTTCCGTGGTGTATATTTGCATTCACCTTCACCGGTTCAGATCGCGGATTTCTTTGTTCGTACTGAACTGGATGACGCCTATCAGGATGCGGAGCTACTGCTGGACCTGAAGTTATTTAATCATAATGCTGCGCAGAATACTGACGGATTGTCCGTTCAGGCACAGCTCTATGATGCACAGCAACAGACTGTGCTGAAGCAACCACTTACTGCGGCCGTTACTTTCCAAGGTGAGGATGAACTTTCATTTAATTTGTCAGCAGAGGTTATTCAACCGCTTCTATGGAGCGCCGAGACCCCTCATCTATATACACTTGTACTATCCATTCAGAATGAATCGGGCGAAACGTTTGAGGCTGTTCGCAGCCGGATCGGATTCCGCAAGTTTGAACTGAAGGACGGCCTGATGCAAATCAATGGCAAACGCATTGTGTTTAAAGGCGTCAATCGTCATGAATTTTCCCCGGATAAGGGTCGAGCCATTGGGCGGGAAGACATGATCCGTGACATCGAGTTGATGAAGTCCTATAACGTTAACGCCGTGCGCACATCCCATTATCCGAATCAGTCACTCTGGTACGAACTGTGTGATGAATATGGCCTCTATGTCATTGACGAAACGAATCTGGAAACTCACGGTACCTGGGAATATGGGCAAAAGGAAATGAACGAGAACAATATTCCCGCGAGCAAGCCCGAATGGCGTAATAACGTAATCGATCGCTGTAACTCGATGTTCCAGCGGGACAAAAACCATCCGTCCGTTATTATCTGGTCTCTGGGTAATGAATCCTTCGGCGGCGATAACTTCATCGCCATGTACGATTATCTGAAACAGGTCGATCCAACCCGTCTCGTTCATTATGAAGGCACCTTCCATTATCGCCCTTCTGATTCGGCAAGTGACATTGAATCGACAATGTATATCAGCCCACAAGATGTAGAGAATTATGCTCGCATGAAGGGTCCGAAGAAACCTTATATTATCTGCGAATACAGCCATGCCATGGGTAACTCCTGTGGAGGTCTGCATCTGTATTGGGATTTGTTCGATAAATATGATGTGTTGCAGGGTGCATTCATCTGGGACTGGGTCGATCAGTCCATTCGTACCACTACGGCAGACGGTGTAGAATATTTCGCTTATGGCGGAGATTTCGGTGAATCCCCTCATGATGGCAATTTCTGCGGGAACGGACTCATTCTGGCAGATAAGACGGTTACACCGAAGCTGGAAGAAGTGAAGAAATGTTATCAGAACGTTCGTATGGAAACCGTTGATGTAAAAGATGGCCTGCTGCGCATCAAAAACCAGTTCCTGTTCACGGATCTGAGTGAATATTCGCTCGTATGGACAGTAACACACGATGGTGTATCTGTAGAGAACGGTACGCTGGATATCGCGGTACCTCCTGGCGAATCGGTTGAAGTCCGCATCCCATATACGCCATCGTCCGATCTGTTCCACGAAGCGGTGCTGACTGTATCTCTGGTTACGAAAGTCGCAACCAAATGGGCAGGAGTAGGTCATGAGATTGCCTGGGATCAATTCGTGGTATCTCCGCGATTGCGTCCAATCCAACCGATGCGTCAAGGACAAGACAATGAAACGCAGGTACAGGATCTGCAGGATGAATTGAAAGTGGCTACAGGCCAAGTCACGTTGAGCTTCAATCCAGCTACTGGCACGCTCACGTCCTATCAGATCAATAATCAGGAGCAATTGCTCGCACCTGTCCGGCCGAATTTCTGGAGAGCCATGACAGACAATGATATGGGGAACCGCCTGAATGAGCGTTCTGCCTTCTGGAGAGATGCTCACGCTACCAACAGATTAATTCGCTTCGAGCACAATGCAGACGAGCAAGGCATTCTCGTGACGACCGATTATACGTGGGATCAACATCCGGGATGTACGCTGTCTATTACGTACCGAATCGATCCGGATGGTGTATTGGAAATCAGTCAAACTCTTATTCCAGGCGAGGGCCTACCCGATCTTCCGGAATTCGGCATGTTGCTGCAACTGAATAACAGCTTGGATACAATCTCTTGGTACGGCAGAGGCCCGCATGACAATTATGCAGACCGTCTAACCAGTGCACGTCTCGGCTATTACACAGGTGCGGTTCGAGATCAATTTGTTCCATATCTGAAACCACAAGAGTGTGGTAACAAAACGGATGTACGCTTCGCTGAAATAACGTCAACGGATGGTCAAAGTGGCCTGCATGTAGAAGCCACCATACCATTTGAAATCAATGCGTTGCCGTGGACACCGGAGGAACTGGAAGCAAACGACCATGTGTACAAATTACCTCAGAGCACACAGACTGTCGCCCGCATCAATTACAAACAAATGGGTGTTGGCGGAGATGACAGCTGGGGCGCACGTACCCACGCTGAGTACACCTTGCCAGCCAACCGCGCATATCATTTCACCTTTACGGTAAAACCTGTATAACATCAAGCAAGCACTGCTGGCTATATGCCGGCAGTGCTTTTTTTGTATTCATACGATCTTACATTATTGAAAGATTCGTGAAAGATAGATACATAGGAGTTACAACTAACATTGATTATACTTTAAACCAACAAGATGCTGACAATGAATATAAAATAAATGGAGGGGTTACAAATGGATCTAATACAGATTATAGGCAGAATATTGCCTATCTTAGCTATTGCATTGGCTGCGGGAGTTGTTGTAATCGGTATTACTTATTCCGTATATATTGCATACAAAAAAAGAGGGGGTAAACGAAGCATAACCCGCAGGCAATTTATAGCGTCATTTTTGCTCTTGGGTTGGTTTGTCATTGTCATGACTTTAACCACACTTAGCAGAGGAGCTAATTATGAGGGTTGGATCAATTTAGAGCTATTCAGTGGCTATATAAACGCATGGAATCAATGGTCCTTGAGCGAATTCCAGCTCATCATTTTTAACATGTTGATGTTCGCACCATTCGGTTTCATACTTCCGCATATCGGAATGAAAACGCGTCACGTTAAGCGCGTGCTACTCATATCGCTGTTGGTAACGTTGGGTATAGAAATTTTACAAATGAGCACCGGCAGGGGAATATTTGAACTTGATGATATTCTACATAATACACTAGGTAGTATGGCAGGATATTTGTTGATGAGAGCGATCCTCGACAGTGTTGAGCAAAGAAAGATCACCTTAAGGTCACTATGGAAGGCACTCTGCATCCCACTAGTTTTTACGATGCTTTTTTCTAGTGCTTTTATCATTTATCACAAGAAAGAACTTGGTAATCTCTCCATACGTCCAGCTATTTCTCAAAATATGAATCAAGTCGAAATCACGCTTAACACAAGGTTACCGGATGAGGCCGAGAAAGTGTCTCTTTATCGCAGTAGTGAAATTCACAACCTGGAATATGCCAAGCGAGTTGCCTCTCTAATGAAGGATTATTTTGAATTACATCAGAAAGGTAGCATATCTATTGATGGATACAACCGAATTTGGACTTTTCTTGACAATACGGGAACAGAATATACCTTTAATTATGACGTCAGTACAGGCACATGGTGGCTGGCATCTAATATCGAAGCAAGCACTCCTGTAGAGCCGGAAGATTTAATCAAACAAGGACAAGAGTATGGCCGTTGGTTGACTCAGAATGACTTATTGCCTAAGAAAGCGATATTCAGCACGCAAAATGGAGACACGGTTCGATGGGATATCGAAAAAACAGTTACAGATATCGCGAAGGGTGACAGCGATTATGATACCGGACTAATTATGATTGTCCCATCAGCAGAACCTATGATTCCTCAGAATTTATTGTACTCTATGAATAAAAATATTTATGTGCGAGTGGTTGATATTATCAGTCCGGCTGAGGCATACGAAGAAATTCCCAAGGGAAACTTTTCGATCTATAACAACTTAAAAAAAGGGTACAAACTACATGTGAACAAGTATGAACTGACTTACACCTATGATTCGAAAGGTTATTATCAGCCAGTTTATCGATTTGAAGGAGAGATCAATGGAGAGCATTGGGATGCCTTGATCCCAGCAGTAATGAATTGATTTCAGCTTCTGCCTGCCTTGATGAAGCATACCATCCTGAAATGCTTGACAAACATTGGCTTTTTTTTGGTGAGTGGTACGTAGTAGAGTTTGAAGTTTTTCATGAGAACATTATAATAAATGAGGTGCTCGAACGATGAAATTATTTTGATTACGAGGTGAGAATTTGCAATATCTGTTTACCGCTCTCTTCATTCTTGGTTTCATTGCTTTCTTGGGATTTCTTGTTCTGATGATCTTATCTATGCGCAAAGGTAATAGGTTGCCGATCAAATACATTTTTTTTACAACGGCCTGTTTTGCCATTGCTTCAATTGGGTTGTATGGCATGCTGACTTTATCTTCGAACTCTTCTCAGTCTGGAGAAGATCAGCCCCCTTCATCTCAGATCGAACTTTCTGGTCTTCATATGACTACCGATGAATTCCAAAACAAGTTTAATGGTGCCGTGGGCAAATACCGACTGAATGGTTTGAGTATTACCCGCTTGGATATACAAGACTCTTCGGAGCAAGGCAGTGGTGCTTTCGAGTATGTATTTAATGACGAATTGCGTTTGGGTGGTGTATTGAATGCGGATGAGAGCGTACAGGAAATCAAGTTATATGGAACTGGTGATACGAGCGAACCAATGGGTGGAATTTTTTTGACCGCTATCGCTACACTCATTCTCACAACCAACAGCGAGTACACGTATAACGATGCACAAGATGTCATCCAGGATATCGGTCTATTGGGTCGTGATGTGAATCAGTCTGATTTTAATGGAGCGACAGTTCGAAATGGATTGGAATATCGCTTCAACATTCAAGATCATGATCACTCTACTTTTGAAATAACTGTTGCGAAATAAGATGCGATTGTGCAAAAAGGCCGCTCCATGAAGGAACGGCCTAAGGTGTGATATGTACTGTGTACTATAGAAATGATTGAGTAATTTACTTGTAATCTCCTCTTTTTAGAGTTTAAAGATTCCTAATATCAAAGTAACTACGATACAAAAAAGCGATACGGGGTACAATATCCATTTACTGATCCTGTCTTTGAACGTGATCATCAAACAAATAATGCATATCCACGCAATTAATAGTTGCCACCAAACCAATGATGAACACCTCCCGAATGCGAGATTCACTCAAAAGTTACAGTCTCGCTTTGATTGTTCCAACTCATTTTAAAGGTAATCGGGTCTTTCGTTTTCTCCGCCTCAGTAGCCGTTCCCGACATACTGAACGGTACCCCTTGTTCCTCAAGCGCTTTCCCCTGTTGTTTTATATTATTGCCGGTAAGGTCAAACACAAAATCTTTTATACGCTTTTCATCACCGATGTAGATGATACTATAGATCCCTGTTGACCTCTGAAGAGACACATCCCAGTTATCGCTTTTTCCATGTAGCCTATCATCCGCACCACAAGCTGAGACAATAGATAAAAGTAATATAGTACAAAGAATGATTGGCATTTTAAATAATTTCATAAAACCCCTCCTTTTAGGAATATACCCAAAAATGTGAGTTATGATATTTGCTAATCATGCCGAGCATCTGCTCTACTACAATGTGTCTTTCCTTTGAATCACATGACTAACGATCTTCTGAGCATCGTATTTAACCCATCCCAACAGTGCTGAACCCCGACATGTTTGCCAAGGTAACCCTACAAAGTACAGTCCAGCAACCGGTGATACGCCTCTCTCGTGTATAATTACACCTTGGGCATCAAAAGCAGTATTGATATCGATCCAACTATCATTTCGCTTAAACCCAGTCGCCCAGATAATATTGTCTATTGTTGTCTCACTACCATCCTCATATAGGATGCGGTCATCTATTGCATTAATAGCACGTGGGCGCATGTTAACTTTCCCTTGGATCATCAACTCTTTTAACTCGTAACCATAGACGTACTCTGGCTGATTTCGCAACCATTTTCCAACCATACGATCTGCACTTGCACGTAATACGCCGAGCTTTTCAAAATACCAGAATATACTTCGTTTCATGATATGCAAAGGCCTAAAGGTAATAGCTCGAGCTATAGATATGTATACGGTTTGTTTATCATCTGATGTTAACTCTACGGCGATTTGGGCACCTGAATTTCCTCCGCCCACAACTACTGTTGTTCCAGGGATCAATTGAGAGATATTTTTATATTCTGATGAGTGAAGCTGAACCACATTCTCGGATAATGCTTTCGCAAAATGAGGAACATTTTTGGTCTGGAAAGGCCCCGTGGCAACGATAATATTGCGCGCTTCAATCGTTCCATCATTGGTTTCAGCATAGTACACCTCATCTTGCTTCGAGAGACGGGAGATTTTACAGTTTAACTTTATTGGAAGCTCCATTTGTTTAGCATAGTTTTCAAAATAATCTGCAATTTCATCTTTGCTTGGCAGGCTATTTTCATTTCCACTAAGCGGCATTCCCGGCAACCCATCATACATTCGTGGGGTAAAAAGACGCAAGGAATCGTACCGTTTACGCCAAGATTCCCCGATAGATGAGGCAGCATCAACGATTAAAAAGGTTAACCCCGACTGTTGAAGATAGTAACCTGCTGCCAAGCCTGCTTGCCCAGCTCCTATAACCAATACATCGTACATATGTATCATCTCCAATATCGTCTACATATTAATATATGAGTACTTATTCATGTGTTTATTTTACTTAACAACTATCTGTTTAGCAATAGAAAAACATCACTACTTCCTTTTACAAGATCAGCCATTAAAAAGACTCCCTCACGGGAGCCTTTTAATCATTTCAGTGCAAGTTTCTTATACCTTCTCATGTATGCTACGTGCTAAGTATGATAGGTTGGTTGAATTCTACCTGGTGTATCTATCGATGTCATCGTTCGCAGACTGATGCTCTCTTCTATGATAATCTTCATGCTGACGAACGTCGTTCTTTAATTTCGCTAAGAAACCCCACCCCATAAAGGCAAGTATAAGCACAGTAATCAGTGCATAAGCAAAGCTATATAGATTCATAAAAAAGTTGATAAATATTGCAGCGAGCATCAAGCCCAGAATCCATAATGTCCACTTTGTACCCTTTCTCAAATCATTTCCTCCTCAAGTCGTTACTGATAAGCTCTCTATGTATCACAGTACATACGAAACCATAGGAACGAGGTTTCAATCTCAGGGCTTCAAATCTAATTATATAAAAAAAGACTCCCTCTCGAGAGCCTTTCATCTAATCGGCATTACAAAGGTTTTTTACACCTCTATTACATCATGCCGCCCATGTCAGGCATTCCGCCACCAGCACCTGCTGGTTCTGGTTTGTCAGCAATAACTGCTTCAGTAGTCAGGAACATTGCCACTACGGAAGCAGCGTTTTGCAATGCATAACGAGTTACTTTCGCAGGGTCAACGATACCAGCTTCGATCATGTTAACCCACTCGCCAGTTGCAGCGTTGAAGCCTACCCCTACTTACAGAAATGTTAAGCTGAATTGTCACTCTTACTATATTAAATTGATATACAATGACCACTTCTTTTATAATGGCTTACTCGTTCCGATTATTGGTATAGTTTAAATCCTGACTGATGAACAAATTCTCTTATACAGGAAATAGTTTTTCTAGACAAGGCATTTAATTTGGACAAATACCCGTCATACCTTTCCATTGCTTCTAGACTGGCATTTGATAAATCTATATTTAAATCAGGATAAAGGTATTTCCTGCCATCTCTTGAACCCACACCTCTTCTAGTAAAGAAATGTGTAACCAAAAATAAGTTGTATGTTTTTAACTGTTCAATCAATTCTTCAAATAGCTCTTGTAGCCCTTCAGTATAAAATCTGCTCGAAGGTATTTCTGAAAAGATAATGAAGTCTTCAATATCTTGTCTTACTTCTGACTGATAAGCACAATAATTGTCTATAATTTCAATATTCTCGATAAAAGATCCACTCTCAATTTTAAAGATAACCTTTTCTAATAAACTCTCGTCCTTCTCAAGCAACTTAGGACTAATTGTATAGACATTGTTCTCCTTTTCAATCTGTTGCGCCCTGACCCAACCTTTAAAATTGTATTCAGTTTCATCTCTATCAATAAGTTCCTTAAGTACGAGTGTTACTTCTGTAGAAATTTGGTCAATATTTGTCACTGATTTATACAGATTTTCCGAAACTAATTCTCTAAATTCCTGATACTTTTCAGTTTGCGGTTTGTCAACTTCGCTCTCATATATTTTTTGCTCGTGGTTCTCATACTTCTTACGCGCTAAAAACTTATCGTCTAAAATAATAGCAAATACAGGAATATTGTGTTTCAATGCGAATTCGTATTCTAGTTGAGTATAACTCTTCCCACTATCAGGTTCTACACTCCCATATTTCCCTCCAAAAATAAGCATAAGAGTGTCAGATTCTTTAATCCAACCTTCTATTACTGCCCACTGACTTTTACTAGCAGCTGTGAATAATTCCATTCCCGCAGGAATATGACGAGCCCTTAGCACTGCTTCAACTGCTTTTTGACGTTCCTCTTTCAAATCCAAATATGTTGAAGATATAAATACTTGTAACTTCTTTTCCATACAAACAATCTCCTTAGCGCATAATAAGATTTTATGATTCAGAACTTCCTTTATATTATCATTCACACTCTGTGGGATGGAGTTCACATTCTACTCTACAGCTTTGACGATAAAGCTTCAACACAAAGTAGGTTTAAAGTGAAGCAGACACTCCCTCACCACATAAAAGTGGACTTGGAAAGCTTCTTTATGTTTCAAATGTTTTTGCTAACCCGCCTTTAAATAGAGGTTATTAGCTTGTCAGAGTTCTCTATAGCAGTAGGAAACAGGATCAGATCCTTACATGAGCAGTGTGGTTGGACACAAGAACAACTGGCAGAGAAAGCAAACCTACATTATAGTTATCTTTCGTCATTGGAACGCGGAGGACGCAACATGTCCTTAGAAAGTCTGGGAAAGATTATCGAAGCGCTAGAAATTAATCCAATGCAAATATTAAACTTCGCTGACACGTTGGTTCTTGAAGGAGAAACTAACAAACAGGATACAATAACGGCGATAAACAATCAGTTAGAGTTATGCAATGATGATGAAGTCAAAATGGTATATCGCGTACTGAACGATATAATCCAAACTTTCAAAAAGAATGGATAAAGCACATGGTCGTTTGACTATGTGCTTTCCTTTTTAGCCTCGATATTTGCATTCTCCCAACAGCCAATCAACCTCAGTAGCAGACAGCTCACGATGCGCTCTAGTTGGATCAAATATCGTTTTCAATTCTGACTGCCTCCCACTGGTCACATGATTCCAATCTATATTTAATGAAGGAAGGTTGTCTACAACATGTTTATCAAAGGGCAGTGGAAACGTAAGGATTCTGGAATGTTCTCGACTTCCTAAAATCACAATTTTAAAGTTTGAACTCCTCACTCGTCATTGTTTGAAATTTGCATCTATTAACAAGTCCAAAGTATGAGTCATCCGTTTGTTTCCCCAGATACAAAACACAATATGTACACATAAAATACGAATTGACATACTACATATAGTATTATAATATGTAATTATGCAGTATATACCATTTTCAGATTGGAGTTGAACTCATGGCTAAGTCTAGCGCTAGAAAAGTAACATCATCTTCTGTAGCTACTAAAGCATCTAAGGCATTAAGAAGCAAGTCCACTAGTAAATTGACAAAATCTCTTGCCGCAAGTGCACTCTCTCAATCCTCACCTAAGCGAAGTCGTTAATCCCCCTCAACTAGATTCTACTTTTAGGAAATGATAAGTAATCTTCATTTCCAACATCTCCTCATTTCAGAGGAGGAACATAAGAAACTAACTTTAAAGGAGCCATATTTGAATGGAAATTAGCACAACAAAAACTGATTTAACGTTTTCTGAGCTAGAGCCACGGCTTCATGACATTACTGACAAGTTACCATTTAGCAAGCCATTTCAAGTGGAATCTTACTGGAGAATGCCGAATACGGCAGGTATAATTGTCTCAATAAACCAAGATGGAAAGTTCTTCGTTTCTCATAGCTATGACATGAGAAAAAGATTACTACAATTGCCAAAAGAAATGAACACCAAGAAAATAGTACATTGCATGTATGCTAAGTTGGAAGGTCTCGACGAACGTTTATCTGCAAGAAATGCTCTGAAAGTACAGATAAAACTTAACCAATATAAACAGAATAACTCTACACCTGTTGTTCAATAAGTCATCGACGGGAAACTATTTAATCGAAAGAAACCCGTTGAGTTCAAATCCCAGCATGTTTGGTATATAATTGCAAATAGAGAGGTAATACGGTACGCCAACCGTCTCTCTGCACAGTTTCTTATTGAGTAGGGATTCCCATCTCCGTTTAATATCTTGTAGAGATAGAAATAACCCACACTTAGGCGCTAACCAGTGAGTGGGTTATTTCTTCTTCTTATCTACATACGTTAGTACCGCAATCAGAATGTTGCTCCCAACATACAAACTCAGCTTATTGAGTTTACTGAATTACGAATACGATTAATGTCACTTGCAAGAATGCTGTCTCCAGCAATTTTACTACTTGGAATTGCCGTTGTTGGACTCATAGTATTAATGATACTAATTACATCATTATAGTAGGTCGCCTTAAAATCAGCGCCTTGAACAGCTCTAGTAAATGTATAATTCGATATCCCCTTATACAACCTGAATTCATTCACCTTCGACGTTAATCTATTCCACTCCGCAGCAGTAATATTGAAGTCTGATCCTGCATTTTTGGCAGTGTCCCATTCAAAATTTGCTGGTCTTGCCTTCTTTGTCCTCACAGCTGATGTCCCTATTGTAGAACTCTGTCCTGCTGTATCCACTGCTTTGATCCCCAGCGTATAATTCGTATCTGCTTGCAAGGATGCAAAGGTGTAATACCCACTCGAACTATAACTCGTCCCTGTTTGAACACCATTGACATAAATAGTACATAGCCTACACCATAATCATCTGACGCTGAGTAATACATCTGAACAGTGTTTACGCCCGTGTTGGATACAGACCAAGATAAGATGCTTGGAGCATAATCATACGCTGTAGTGGCTCCGTACTGTCTCATAATCGATGTGTTCCCACTGGTATCGAAAGCCTTCACCCCAAGAGAATATCTAGTACCAGGATTCAGTCCTGTAAATGTATATCCAACACTTGAACCATACATAGAGCCATCATATACTCCTTCTCGATAGAAGTAGAACCCACTCACTCCCCTGTTGTCTGATGCCGATGCATACATTGGAATTGAGTTTCTAGATGCACTACCATTCATGAACCAATTATTGATTGTTGGTGGCGTTGTATCAGGCGCTACAGTAGTCCTCTGACCTGTTGATGCGCTCCCAAGAACATTCCTATTCGAGTCATAGAACGTGACGCTCAGACTGTAGTACGTGTTCTCTGATAGCCCTGAGTACGTCCAGTATTTTGTTGTCGATTCTACTGGGCTACTAAGTGCTTCAAGTCCTGAGTTTCCTACTCCATTCTTGAAAAACCTAAAGTATTTCGCTAGTCCACCACCAGTTTGGAAACTAGCAGAAACCGAAATATAGTTGTAACTTGCACTATTTGCATTTATGTTTACTATTGCCATTGTGCTTACTCTTCTCCTTTTATTATATTCACATAATTAATTGTATGTTGTTTATGAATCCAGTCGATACGTATAGTATCCTTTTCATCTATGTAGACTCTAATTTTGGTAACGCTATCATCTAGGTGAGAATAAGACTATTATGTTGCTCATCGTGGATCGTGGTTACCGGAAAAGGAAGTTCCATAATTGCTGGTGTGCCCCACTATCATTGCTTTGCAGTTATCAAAACAGCTATTGATGCGGCTTCAACGATCCATATTATCTACTGCGTTTCTCATCTCCTCATCAGTTAAGTGCGTGTATATCATCGTTGTTTGAATAGATGAATGCCCCAGTTGGTTCTTGAGTCTAGGTACATCGTTGTTTTCAAGGTGATAATGTGTTGCAAAGGAGTGTCTGAGAGAATGAACTGTTAACGAAGGCTTTCCAAAGGCAGAACACTCTTCATTATTGAACCTTTGCCCATTTGATAGATTTACTTTTAGCATGTTTCTTGTTAGTTCTAAATCAGAAACTTCATTGATCCTTTGAATCGCATTCTTAGCGCTAGAACACTCCAAAAGAATCAGTTTCTCTGAAGCCTTTAACACAACGATAGCTACACATTCTATAGATGAACGCTCTCTCATTCTCGAAGATGTATTGATTGAATACCCTTGCACCTCAAAATTTTCTAAAGTATAGCCAAGATCATGGTCTATTCTGCCCAGAGTAGGTCTATGTTCTAGCTTAAAGCCATTTGCAATGTACAACTCGCAACATCTAAACCATTCTATCAGGAAATTCTCTTTAAGCTATCAAAGCTTCAGCCATCTCACTAGAGTTATTGAATCCATGTTCCTTCCCAAAATACGTTTTTTTACTCTTGTCCTTTACTCTGAAAATTGAATTCCTGCACGAATTCAAAAGCAATACTAGCGTTAACATCAAATCATTAGATGTTAACGTAAGCTTGTCTTGTTGAAGCTGGATGGATTTTAGCTTCTCTTTACAAAAGGCTTAGTTTTTCTTCGTCCAATGTGATCCCTTCGCCTTCTTGAGATGTATCTCTTTACTACTGATATGTCTCTTTTTTGTACACTTCAATACATTTTCTCCTTTTCTATATGTTATCATTTATATTTGTAAGCACTTTCATATTAAGGCACCATCATTCCTTTAGTTGTGAAAAATGCTGAGGGCGTTTCCTTCCAAAGAATTATACAAGTTACTTTACTTTTTTTTACAGTCATACTGCTTAAAATATGTAAACTGGAAAATAAGCTAATTATTAAATATGGAAAGTTATTTTAACGGCAACTTGCAATCATTTTTCACAAAATAACATAACAAGGCGCAAAATGGTTAATCCTAACCCATACGTCTTGTGCAATTATTCCCTCTCACCTATTAACTTACTCTTCGAGTCCTAACAACGTTTTTGTTTATGTTTTCATCCTTTTTTCGTCTAAACATGCATTTAAAAATATACATTGTTTTTTCATTTCAGAATATATATCCTTATATTTACAATACAAATAAAGAAAAAAGGAGCTGTGAACATTGGAAACAATAACTCAACAAAAAGGCATATTTTTTAGGGCTAATAGACCTCACGAACGCATCAAAGGAAGTTTTAGTTTTTCTCAAGAGAGTGGAGGAGTTTTAGAAATTGAAGGATGCTTTCCTCAGTCCGAAGAGTATCAATCTGATTTTTTCGTTATTATCGGTGAATTAAGAGATGGTACACTAGTAACGTTGATGGATTGTTTTCTACTGAGCTTTAATCCATTTCAACTTGAGAATAGCACGAGCAAATATTATTCTAATTTAATTATTAAAGGATGCCACTTTAATTCTAAGGAAGAAGTAAAAATAGATACTCTAGAAGTTGAGTATTCAAACTTAAATGATTGGATTATGAGACATGGATTTAGATTTGAAACCAACTTTGATGAAAAGTCTATTGTTATTAATTACATATTACCTAAGCCTATAGAAGTTCTTAAAACCGAAAAATATTGTCTATCCCTCACTTTTAAGGCAACACCACCTACTCAATACATTGTACAAAGTGAAGTCAGTATGGTTCAAAAAACTGCCTTTCTTATAGAATCAGAATCCTTAAAGTTAGAAGAGTATCTTTTGCTTAGCCATGATATTGAGAACTTTTTTACGCTCTCAATGATCACGAAACAGAAATTAGCTTTCCCTACTAAAATGACTGGTATAAGTAATGGCAAACAAATTCAACTTTATTTTAAACTTTCAAGTAAAGATGATAGAGAAATTAGCTCTTATGATATGCTCTTCACTTATCCAGATGTAAAAGATATGTTTGGTCAGTTAATATTAAATTGGCTTGAAAAAGGTGAAATCATAAAACCTGTATCTAGTCTATTCTTAGAACTTGTACAAAGACCTCAACTCATCCCTGAAAAGAAATTTCTAAATATAATCAATGCCTTAGAAGTATTTCATAGACGAACTAGAGAAGGTACAGAATTCCCAAAAGAAGATCATAGAAAACGCTTAGATTCAATTTACGAAACTCTTAATGGTAACGAGCATCTAGAATGGTTAAAAAGCAAACTTCATTTTAGTAATGAAATATCTTTAAAAAAACGAATCCATCAATTACTGACTGGTTTCCCATTAATTGAAGAGTATTTAGGAGAAGGAAAAGATATTTTTGTTAAGAAAGTAGTTAATACGCGAAATTTTTATACTCATTATGATATTAATTCAGAGAAAAAAGCTTTAAAAAGAATGGATTTGCATAACGTAACACAAGAACTTAAAATACTTACATTAGCTTGCCTACTACATGAAATTGGCTTTGATGAGGAAACAGTTAATACTCAAATAATTAAATATTCTAGAAGTATAGGTATCATATTGAAGAATGAAGACAATTCATTAAAAGAACTTTCAGATTACTTGTCAGACTCACCTGAATAATTGTTTCTACACCAAAAAAATAAAAGCGGGTATGTATTTCATAACAGATGAATGAAAACATTCACTTGAAAAATGTTAAAATGGCGTACTGCTTGTAGCCTCAAGGGGACTTATCTTAAGGCTACAAGCATATTTACTCAATTTAGATATTCAAATTATTCAATGGATTGAACTTATCATTTTGTTCCCTAAGCTCATTTCCCCACATAGCCACATATTTCATCGTTACGGATATATTTTGATGTCTCATTAACTTTTGAATGGCAAATGCACTCATCCCTGACATAGCAAGTCTATGACAGAAAGTATGTCTGTATGTATGCGGTGACACTCGGACATTCGGAAAATTCATCCTTTGACGAAGATATTTAAACACAAGCATTAATGCATTCTCTGTAAGCTTAGTATAATCACGTTTTGTGAAGACGTACTCACTCTCTCTGCCCCAATGCTATTTACAATAGGTCTTATACGCCAAGAATTCCTTTGTAAGCTTGTTCGTGAGTGGCAACGTCTCTCTTCTTCTAGTCTTCCCAAAGACGGGTATCGCTTGGTTCTCAAAATCGATATCTGACCACTTTAATCCAATTAACTCTCCACGCCTAATCCCCGTACCGAGTATGGTTACTATAATCATGTAGTCACGATAAGCACAGTAGCTTTTCTCTCTCCGCTTAATTTCTTCGATAAAAGTTCAACATTTGATTGATCTGCTCGTCACTAAACACCTCAACTTTTACATCTTCTTTGAGTAACTTAATCTTCTTGGCTGGGCTGGCTTTAACAACTTCACATTCAACCATATAGTTAAAAAATGCTCTTAGTTCTCATCAGTTTTGTGTTGATTGTCCCTGCGTTGTTACCTTTGTCTTGGCATTTCAATAAATAACTTCGAATGGTTGAAGACGTAATATCCTCTACATTCATAATCTGATTCTCATTGCAGTAATCAAAAAATTCGCCTAGCATAGTCTGATAATTACGGATGTTTACTTTTGTTGTATTTTTAAACTTACGATCATCCAAGAAATCCTGAAAAGTAAACTTTAGCAACACAAAAACCACTCCTTAATAGAAATTAAGAAGTGGTCATTGGTTCAATTATAATTTGTAACAGTGACTGCTTCACAAACCCTCAATCAAATTGACCAAAAATTCACTCTGCCAGGCAAATGATGCTTTAAAGGTTTTTACACCTTTGTTACATCATGCCGCCCATTCCACCCATACCGCCCATATCAGGCATTCCGCCACCAGCACCTGCTGGTTCTGGTTTGTCAGCGATAACTGCTTCAGTAGTCAAGAACATTGCTGCTACGGAAGCCGCGTTTTGCAATGCATAACGAGTTACTTTCGCAGGGTCAACGATACCAGCTTCGATCATGTTAACCCACTCGCCAGTTGCAGCGTTGAAGCCGATTCCTGTTTGTTCTTTTTTCAGACGTTCCACGATTACGGAACCTTCTTCGCCAGCGTTAGCTGCGATTGTGCGGATTGGTGCTTCCAGAGCACGCAGGACGATGTTTACGCCTGTTTGCTCGTCACCGGACAGAGCTACAGCCGCAACCGCGCTATATACGTTCATGAGCGCTGTACCACCACCGGATACGATACCTTCTTCAACCGCAGCGCGAGTTGCGTTCAGGGCATCTTCGATGCGAAGTTTGCGTTCTTTCAATTCTGTTTCAGTAGCCGCACCAACTTTGATTACTGCTACACCGCCGGACAATTTAGCCAGACGCTCTTGCAGTTTCTCTTTGTCGAACTCGGAAGTTGTTTCTTCCAGTTGTGTACGGATTTGGCTAACACGTGCATCGATATCGGATTTGTTACCAGCACCGTCAACGATGATTGTGTTTTCTTTTGTTACGCGGATTTGACGAGCTGTACCCAGTTGTTCCACAACAGCGGATTTCAGGTCCAGACCCAGTTCTTCCGTGATCAATTGGCCACCAGTGAGGGCAGCGATGTCTTGCAGCATTGCTTTACGACGGTCACCGAATCCTGGAGCTTTAACAGCTACAGCATTGAATGTACCACGCAATTTGTTCACAACCAGCATAGCCAGTGCTTCGCCTTCGATATCTTCAGCGATCAATACCAGCGGTTTGCCTTGTTGAACGATTTTCTCAAGCAATGGCAAGATATCTTGCGTGCTGGAGATTTTTTTGTCAGTGATCAAGATGTACGGATTGTCCAAAACAGCTTCCATTTTGTCCGTATCAGTGATCATGTAAGGAGAGATGTATCCACGGTCGAATTGCATACCTTCAACCACTTCAAGCTCTGTAGCGAATCCTTTGGATTCTTCTACTGTGATTACGCCATCTTTACCTACTTTTTCCATAGCTTCAGCGATCAATTCGCCTACTTCTTCGTCAGCTGCAGAGATTGCTGCAACTTGTGCGATGGATTGTTTGGAATCGATTGGTTTGGAGATGGATTGCAATTCAGCAACCGCAGCTTTAACCGCTTTGTCGATCCCTTTACGGATACCGATTGGGCTAGCGCCTGCAGTTACGTTTTTCAGACCTTCTGTGATCAGCGCTTGTGCCAATACAGTTGCTGTTGTAGTACCGTCACCGGCAACATCGTTCGTTTTCGTTGCTACTTCTTTAACCAGTTGTGCACCCATGTTCTCGAATGCATCTTCCAGTTCGATTTCTTTAGCAATGGTTACACCATCGTTAGTGATGAGCGGGCTTCCGAATTTTTTCTCCAGAACCACGTTGCGGCCTTTAGGACCGAGTGTTACTTTTACTGCATTAGCCAATGCGTCCACACCACGAAGCATGGAGCGACGAGCGTCTTCACTGAATTTAATGTCTTTAGCCATGTTAAGAAAACCTCCCTAGTTTTTGTTGGAAAATGGTCGTGCTATATGGTTCGGTTATCCGATTAAATTTGAATTAGTCGAGAATCGCGTGAATATCGCTCTCTTTCATAATCAAATATTCTTTACCTTCGAATTTGATTTCTGTACCGGCATATTTGGAGAAAATAACGCGATCTCCTTCTTTCACTTCCAGAGCTACACGTACGCCGTCTTTCAATACTCCAGCACCAACTGCAATGATTCTACCCTCTTGCGGTTTTTCTTTGGCGGAGTCCGGGAGTACGATCCCGAAAGAAGTTGTTTGCTCTTGCTCCAGTGGTTCTACCAATACGCGTTCACCTAAAGGTCTGATCATGAAAAATAGCCTCCTTTTGAAATTATATAACGTTACATTGTAGGTTGTAGCCATATGTATTAGCACTCGACAGTGTTCAGTGCTAACAACCAACTTTATGATACTCAACTTGAAGCATGATTTCAAGTCCTTTTGACGAATTCCTGCGAGAATTTACGTTGAATTTACACGAACATAACCAAATTACACCCGCTGCGCCTGGTTATATGTTGCAATTCACTAATCTTATTCTACGAAATTGTTTAGCCCTTCTGCAACGTTAGCGGACAGTCCCTTCCCCATTGTATCCATTGTTGAACATAATATGCCTGCTTGTCCTGTCGTGTTGGTCGGCAGTCTACAGAAATAGCCCGGATAAGAACATACCGTCTTCTCCGGGCACATTACAGCTTATCCTCATTCAGCCCACATGTTTCTTATCCTCGGCACGAACGTAGCGGGATTCGATCTCTTCATCGGCTGCAAGCTGCTTGCGATATACGATTGCGGATAATAACACACTGATCTCATATAACAGGAGCAAAGGAATCATCACCAGCAGATCAGATATAAAGTCTGGAGGTGTAATGACCACTGCAATGAAGATCAGAACAAAATAAGCAACTCTGCGCATCTTGCGAAGACGAATTGGATTCAGAATCCGCAGTCCTGTCAGAAACATAATAAGTAAAGGAAGTTCAAATAACAGGGACACAGGCAGCACAATGCCAAACAGGAAGCTGAAATACTGCTTCATCCCGTAGGTCTCCACAAGTCCCATCTTCTCCGTTATCGCTGTTGTGAAGGCGAGTGCCATCGGAAAAATAACATAATACGAGAAAGCCATACCTGTCAGAAATAAAAGAAACACATAGGGCACATACTTCAGCGTTGCTTTTCGCTCACGCGGTTTCAGCCCTGGGCTAACAAACTTCCAGATCTGATACACCGTAAACGGCAGCGTAATAATAAGTGAAAACAAACCGGCAATCTTCATGTAGATGCCAATCCCGTCCCAGAACGAGAAGGCATGTAACACAAAACCTTTTGCCGACTCTGCCTTGGTCAGATATTGGTATACCGGGTCCGCCACAAAAAATCCTGCAATCAGTCCCAGCACAAAAATACTTAATACGTAGATCAGCCGCTTCCGCAGCTCACTCAGATGTTCCGTAATCGACATTTCTTCCATTTGCTGCGTCATGCCTGCCCCCCATTATTGCCAGCTTAAAATACAAAACCCTTCCGGCAGGAAGGGATTTCTCTTTCATTGCCGTCAAGATTATTCCGGCAGGCGTTTATCAGCAGGCTTGTCTGCAGGTGTGCTCTCAGCCGCCAGCGGTTTCGCCTTCTCCTGCTCTTTGCGATTGGACGAGTCATCCTCAGAGATAATCTCGCGAGCGCCCTCTTTGAATTCACGGAAGGTACGCCCAACTGCACGTCCCAGTTCCGGAAGTTTGTTGGGTCCAAACAACAACAATGCAATCACGGCCAGCAAAATAAAACCCGTTGGTCCAATGGAACTAAACATTGATATTCCTCCTCGTCTCAAGCTTCGAAGATGCGCATACTCGGCCAGATGTTCATAGATGTCTCTGCTGCGTTCTTAATTTAAGCCCATCATACCATAGATGTAACCACTTACATAACCCGCAAAATTCACAAATAAGAGATGTCACTAGAACAATCTAACAACAGTCATGGCGAATCGGATATCTTGCCCAGAGTCCATGCTCGATTATTGCTTGAACTGACCCGTAACCATCAGCAGCGCTTCCGGAAGCTGATCCATAATGGCAGCCAGATGTTCGTGCACACCCTTTGGTGTACCTGGCAGATTAACAATCAGCGTGCGTCCACGAATGCCACATACCCCACGGAACAGCATTGCAGAACGGTTTTTGCTCATTACACTGTACCGCATGGCCTCTGCCATCCCGGGAACTTCCCGCTCAATTACGCGCCGGGTCGCTTCCGGAGTAATATCACGAATGGCCAGCTCCGTGCCACCGGTAGTCAGCACCAGATCGGCGTGAAAATAATCCGTCATCTCAATCAAAGCCGCAATAATCTCATCGGGTTCATCCGGAACGATACGGTACTCCACGATTTGACCACCCAGCTCTTCTTCCACCAGCTCCCGAATGACTTGTGCACTCGTATCCTCACGTTCCCCGCGGGCTCCTTTGTCACTGGCTGTCAGGATTGCTGTTCTCCACACCATAAAGATCACCCTTCTCCTCTATGAAAATAAATATTGCCTATCGGCTGTAATCACCGTTTTTGCCACCACTCTTGGAATTCAGCATGGTTGGACCGATAATCATATCTTTTTGCATGGCCTTGCACATGTCATAGACCGTCAGTGCTGCAGCTGAGGCAGCCGTGAGCGCCTCCATCTCAACACCCGTTTTGCCTTCGGTTTTGACAGTAACTTCAATGTGTAATTCATCCACTCCGTTATCATGAAAACGAATATCCACACCCGTCAGTGCCAGCGGATGGCACATCGGAATCCAGTCCGACGTTTTCTTCGCGCCTTGAATCCCGGCAATCTGAGCCACAGCCAGAACATCACCTTTGCCGATTCGGCCCTCCCGAATCGCTTCCAGTGTATCTGGATTCATCGTCACTTTGGTTACGGCCACAGCCGTACGTACGGTAATTTCCTTACCCGAAATATCAACCATCCGGGCCCGCCCCTGTTCATTAAAATGGGTCAGTTTGCCACCGGAAGCCTGGCCGTTGTTCACTTCTGAACTCAATCACATCACAACCCTTTATTCGATATGTAATATACCTTCGGTTGTTATCAACAGATCAATCCGCAGATCGAGCAGGTCCATCGGGATCTCCTCTTGTAGCTGACCCGGCAATACCATCGCAGCCATCAACGGTTTCTTACCCGTCATCGCACATGTTGCTGCAAGCGTCTCGGCAAAACGATCATAATAACCGCCACCATAACCAATACGCCCTCCATGAAGATCATAACCAAGCCCAGGTACCAGAATGAGATCGATATCCGGCCAATCTTCAGGCGTCAGGACTTCACAGGAATCCTTGGGTTCCGGTATCCCCCATATGCCTGGCTCCAGATCACGTTCTCCGGTCACTCGCCGTAGCTCCATTCGGGGTGGATTCGCCAATACTTTTGGTGCAAGCATCACATCTCCATGTTTCCAGCCCTCTTGAAACAGAAAAGCTGTAGATGCTTCGCTTCCATAGGACAAATAACTGAATATAACGAGTGGTCTGTTCACGACCTTACTCTTGGCCTGTCTAAGGCGCTCCAGCTCCCGCTTCACTCCAGCGTTAATCTTAGTCATTGCCTGCTGACGCATGCTTGCATCCATCAAATCACGGCTCTGTCTGAGTCTGGATCGAAGCTGACTTTTCAGTTCCGCATGATCCTGCATATCCTTGAATAACCTCCTGTTGATAGGGAAGGTAGAAAAAAGCTCTCATTAAAAACAATTTATATGTTATGACCAGTTGTCATCTTGTTGAAATGGTTAAAATGATTCATTTTCTGCAAAATCCTCATGTAATAACATGCCTTCTTTCAGTTTATCATTGATTGATCAAAAAGACTACATGCCCCATGCGTTCCCAATCGGTGCAATTGCTCTGTATTTCATGTAAACTGGGATATAGTTGTCATATCAAGAACTGGACCTATGGAGGAACTTAATTTTATGCTGCTGCAAGTATCCGGAATTATCAAACGTTTTGGTGTCGATCCAATCCTGGACGGCGTGAACTTACAAATATTAGAACGCGAGCGCATCGGCCTCGTTGGTGTAAACGGTGCAGGAAAATCCACTTTGCTCAAAATTGTGGCGGGTGAAATGTCCTATGACGGGGGACAGATTTTCAAATCCAAAGAAACGACGCTCGGTTACCTGGCTCAGAACAGCGGGCTGCAATCCGACCGCACCATCTGGGAAGAAATGATGAACGTGTTTGCTCACCTGACACAGGCTGAAGCCGATTTGCGTCAGATGGAACGCGACATTGCCGACCCTGCCCAGATGGATGACGAGAAAAAGTACGCGGACCTGCTGGAACGTTATGCGAAACGCTCCGACTGGTTCAAGGACCATGGCGGTTATGAGATGGAAACCCGCATTCGCAGCGTACTGCACGGGATGGGATTCGGCGAATTTTCGCCAGACACCCCCATAGCTACTCTGAGCGGCGGGCAGAAGACACGCCTTGCGCTAGCTCGTATTTTGCTTCAGGCACCTGATCTGCTCATGCTGGACGAGCCTACCAACTATCTCGATATCGCCACCCTTACTTGGTTGGAAGATTATCTAAGGGGTTATTCAGGCGCACTGCTCGTGGTATCCCATGACCGGTACTTCCTTGATCGACTCGTAACGACCATCGTTGAGATCGAACGGCACCGCTCCAAAAAATATACGGGCAATTACAGCCGTTATATGGAACTCAAAGCTGCCGAATATGAAACTCAGATGAAGCAATATGAGAAACAACAGGGCGAAATCTCCAAGATGGAAGATTTTGTTCAGAAAAATATCGTACGTGCTTCGACAACCAAACGGGCGCAAAGCCGCCGCAAAGCCCTCGACAAAATGGAGCGGCTTGATAAACCGATGGGAGATCTGAAAAAAGCCCATTTCTCCTTCGAAACCGCCGTTATGTCCGGCAAGGAAGTGCTTCGAGTGGATCAGCTGTCTGTCGCTTATGATGAGGCTTCTCCATTGTTCCGCAACGTATCCTTCGATCTGCGGCGCGGGGAAACCGTTGCTCTGATTGGACCAAACGGTATTGGTAAATCCACCATGCTGAAGTGTCTGACCGGAAGTTTACGTCCGGTACATGGAGATATCCAATGGGGAACAAAAGTGCAGATTGGCTATTATGATCAGGAACAGACTGGCCTCAATCCGTCCAACACGGTTCTGGAAGAACTGTGGAGTGCCTATCCCGGGATGGAAGAAGCACGCATTCGGACCGTACTGGGGAACTTTTTGTTCAGCGGTGACGATGTACTCAAGAAGATCTCCTCCCTCAGCGGGGGTGAGAAGGCACGTGTGTCTCTCTCCAAGCTGATGCTGAAGGAAGCCAACATGCTCATTCTGGATGAGCCTACGAACCATCTCGACCTGTTTGCCAAAGAAGTGCTGGAAGCGGCATTAATGGATTATGAAGGCACCCTGCTGTTCATCTCCCATGACCGGTACTTCCTCAATAAAATGGCTGAACGGATAGTCGAGCTTCATCCAGGCGGCACGGAGCACTATCTCGGTAATTATGATGATTATGTGGAGAAAAAACAGGAGCTTGAGGACATCGCACGTGAAGCTGCTGAGGCACGTCAGGCTTCAGCCAAGAACTCGTCCAAATCCGATCTGAACACAGTCACAACCGAAAAATCCGGAGCGGCTTCATTCGAAGCGGAAAAACAGGCGAAGCGTGAAGAGCGTAACCGGCAACGCAAGCAAGAAGCTCTGGAACAACAGATTGCGGAGTTGGAAACGAAGATTACAGAGCTTGAGTCACAGATGGCTCTGCCTGAAATCTATCAGGATTACATGAAGCTGCAAGAACTCCAGCAACAATCGGAGGAACACAAAGCAGAACTCACCAAGGCATACGAGGACTGGGAAGAACTAGCTATGGAATAGTACGAATAGTACAGACTCAGACCATGGCTTGATCACTCCAATACAAGTATAGTTGTACCACCGGCTGATTCCTTATTGGGATCAGCTTTTTGTTTGTTGAGGACGAGTATTGAAGCCATGCACCTTATGTTCTGTATGTTCCTTGAGATTGAACTCTAACCTACGAAGGTTAGGAAGCTGTTTTGGCTTTTGTCAAATTTACTCGAATGAAGAGAAATATTTTTATCCCCCTTTTCCTCACACTTATCCACAAGAAAGCAAGATAGCAAGCACATTAATAAGCTTAATTATACAGCGGTAGAATAGCCTTTTACACACAAAAACCATATTTATCCACCAAGTTATCCACTTTATCCACAACTTTGTGGATAGTAAGGAGTCATTCTATCCCCTAAACCCTTTTCCTTTCGAAAACTATACTGGTTTGACTTTGCGGTAGTTACCCACAAATTACACTGGATATGTGGATAACTATAGTCACACCTTGACAAATGTATTCTCCTGCTACTCAATGCACCTCCATAATAAGACAAAAGCAGACCTTTGTTGTTCAAGGCCTGCCCGTCATTTATTTACTATATGCCATGCATATTTACATCGAATTGCAATTGCTACTATTGTCGCTGTAGATGCGATCTGGCAAAGATGTTTTACGCATGTGCTTCTTGTTCATGATGTTCGGAAGATTCCGCCTTCAGCCCAGCAGCATTACAAGCCGCTACATAAGCAAGACCGGCAGCCATGACGATATCATTATGTGTTGCCGTCCCCCGGAACTCACGCCCTGCACGCTCCACGGTAACTACAGCTTCTGCACTTGCACCTTCTCCCCCACTCAATGCATGCATCTCCATATCAACAAATGCAATATCATCGGAAATGCTCTGACCAATCGCACGAATGGTCGCATCCACGGGTCCACCGCCAACAGCGGAGTAAGATTGTTCTCCAGCGCTTGTGCGAATACGTACAGCGGCCATTCGATCCGTCATGCTGCCCGCCGTCACCTGCAATTCAACCAGTTCATAGTCCTGTGCAGGAATATTCATGGTCTGGCTAACCATCTGTAATAACTGGTCATCACTGACCACTTTTTGCTGGTCTGCGGTTTCTTTGAACACCTCATACAATTGCTCCATCTGTTGCTCATCCGGCTCAAAACCATATTTGCGAACCCGATCCTTCAGGGCGTGACGACCGGAGTGTTTGCCCAGAATAATCATGCTGCGCGGGATACCCAGCGCTTCCGGGTCCATAATCTCATAGGTGCTCCGATTCTTCAGCAGGCCATCCTGATGGATGCCAGATTCATGCTGGAACGCATTACGTCCCACCACCGGTTTGTTGTACGCAATCGGGAAGTGCATCGCCCGGCTAATCTGACGTGAAGTCTCATACAGCTGATTCAGCTTAATGTTCGTCGTTGCACCAATTGCGTCTCCCCGAGTCTCCAGCGCCATAATCAGCTCTTCCAGTGCACAGTTCCCCGTCCGTTCTCCGATACCATTGATGGTCACTTCAATCTGGGTAGCTCCATTGGCAATCGCAGCCAAGCTATTGGCTACGGCCAGGCCCAGATCATTGTGACAGTGGGCACTATAGCGAACCTGATCGCCACCTCTTGCACCCTCACGTACCCGGCGGAACATCTCGCCATACTCATGTGGCAGAGCATAACCAACGGTATCCGGCAGATTGATAATGGTGGCCCCTGCTTCAATGGCGACTTCAACCATTTCAATCAGATCATCCATCTTGGTGCGAGCAGCGTCCATGGCTGTGAACTCTACGATGTCCGTGAACTGTCGTGCATAAGACACCATCTCACGGGCCGTAGCCACTACTTCACTACGTGGACGACGCAGCTGATGCTCAATATGAATATCCGAAGAAGAGATAAACAGGTGAATTCGGCGCCGTGCTGCATCCGCTGTTGCTTGAACTGCAGCATCGATATCCCCTTTGACCGCCCGCGCGAATCCACAGATCTCCACGTTCTGCAACTGTCTCGAAATCGCCTGAACCGCCGCGAACTCACCTGGACTGGAGATCGGGAATCCAGGCTCAATGACGTCGATACCCAGAGAAGCCAGTTGGTGTGCCAGTTCAATCTTTTGCTCGGGTTGCAGACTTGCTCCTGGTGCCTGTTCTCCATCGCGCAGCGTTGTATCAAAAATCTCAATCATGCGTTTGTTATTAGTTGTTGTCATGTCCATCAACCTCCATCAAATTTTTATAAATATTTTCGTTACGATCCATGAGCCACAGAACACCCGCTAATCGCCGTCACTGTTGTTATATATTTTGTTTGTAAACGCGTATGTTGTTTGTAGCTTAGTCCTTGGTAATCATTAAAGCCTGTTGAATTTTTAGTGCCTATACTTGATGTTCGATGTTCATTACTCGTTGCATATACTGCTTACCCTCATAACAGAGTGTACGTCGACTTACACCCTGACCTTCTGACTTTTCAATCTCCATATGGTTCTTCCCATGCCCACCCTGCTGCCGGCAGCAAACACAAATAACCCGCCATCTCATATAAGAGACGGCGGGTTATTATCCCCTCCGCGGTACCACTCTTGCTTGATGGGCCAGGCTTGCGCCAGACTCCATCCACCTCGTCGTCTCCGAGATCCAATGGATTGTGCATGTGCACACGACACCACTGGAATTCGGAGAAACACCCTATAACGGGGGTTAACCGTTGCTATGTAACACATGTTGTTGTCCATCAGGACAACTGGGCGATTGATATCGTCCCCACGCTTCCACAGCTCCGTTCCCGGGCGAGATTCGAATGATTCCAGCCACTGCGTCGCACCACCCCGCAGCTCTCTGAGCGCTTTATCGTTCTACTGCTCCCGTTCATCACATTTATAATATGACCTAACTTCATTCATCCTTATTTTGAAAATCAAAAAAAGCCTGCCACCTCATGCAATAATGCAAGAGACGACAGGCTGTTCACCTTCGCGGTACCACTCTTGTTGACTTCCTTCCTGTTCATTCAAGACAACCCCTGAATGCTTTCGCATATCCGGATCACTTGAAGCAGCCTGAAAGCCCCCTCAGTTATCGTCAGTTGATCCTTATAATAACGGTCCTACCGACAACGGCCCATTCACGGAGGCAACCCGTAACCATGTACTTTGGGCCATAATCGGCCTTCGGATTCTCCCGGGGAGTCACCGTGTTCCATCGTTCCGCTTCCAGGTGAGTTTCAGGTTTCCTTCGACTGCGTTGCACCATACCGCAGCTCTCTAAGACCGGGATTGACCTTACTATTCCTGTTCATCGCGTTTATCAGTTCAGGAATCTGAATTCCTGTTTAAATTTGTAACTAAATATACATTCTTTACATCCCAGCTGTCAACTCTTAATCTCAAACTGCCTTACTATACAGATTGAACGGACCATTCCTCCAGAGAAAGTCCAGGATCAGCTTTGGCATCAAATTCAGCAATTTCTCCCCGCTGCCATTTCAGATACGCAGCCGCTCCAATCATGGCCGCATTATCTGTACAATATTCCATTGGCGGGATTAACAGTTCAAGCCCTTCCTTCGTACATCGCTCCTGTAATGCCGAGCGTAACCCCCGGTTAGCTGCAACACCACCGCATAATAACAGTTGACGTGAACCATACTCACGAACTGCTCTTACCGCTTTCTCCACCAGCACTTCTACGACAGATTCCTGGAAACCACGTGCAACCGCAGACGGCTCCAAGGTTTCTCCGCGCATTTTAGCCTGATTGAGCGCATTCAGTACAGCAGACTTCAGGCCACTGAGACTGAAATCATACGAACCTGCTTCCAGCCATACCCGTGGTAGTGGCACCACGTTCTCCGCTTCAGACGCCATCCGGTCCACATGCGGACCTCCCGGATAAGGACAACCCAGTGCACGTGCTACTTTGTCATACGCCTCACCTACGGCATCATCTCGCGTACGACCAATCAGTTTGAACTTGCCTTCGGATTCCATATGCACGAGTTCTGTATGTCCACCGGATACGACTAATGCCATCGCTGGATATTTCAGTTCATGAGTAAGTCGGTTGGCATAGATATGCCCGGCAATATGATGTGTACCAATAAGCGGTTTGCCCAGTGCCATCGCCAGCGTTTTGGCCGCAACGATGCCTACCAGCAATGCCCCAACCAGTCCCGGGCCTTGCGTCACAGCAATCGCACTCAGATCACGCGGACGAATGCCGGACTGCTCGATCGCCTGTTCCAGCATCAACGTAATGACTTCAACGTGTTTGCGTGAAGCCACTTCAGGTACAACGCCGCCGAATGCCTTGTGCGTCTCGATCTGACTTGAGATCAGATTGGACAGCACTTCCCGTCCGTCCTTAACTACAGCTACCGATGTCTCATCACAGCTTGTCTCCACCGCCAAAATGTATGATGGTGCAGAATTTATTTTTTCATTGAGTTCGTTCATGAATCCAGTACGCTTCCTTCCTCTTCGCCGCTCCGGCCTGCAGACGGCAAGTTCGCCCACATAATCATCGCATCTTCCCCATTATCGGAGTAATACCCTTTACGAAGACCTGCCGATTCAAACCCTTTTTTCTGATATAAACGCTGAGCTATGCTGTTCGAAACTCTGACCTCCAGCGTCATTCGTTCCATCCCGAGATAAGCCGCTGTACTCATTAATTCATCCAGTAACTTTTCACCAAGCTTGCGTCCACGATACGCGCCTCTGACTGCAATATTGGTAATATGGGCTTCATCCATAATCGTCCACATCCCGGCATAACCAATGGCTTTGCCTTCCAATTCCATCACCATATATTTAGCAAAATGATTGTGTGTCAATTCATTTTGAAATGCTTCTTCCGTCCAGGGCAGGGTAAAGGCCTCATGTTCAATCTCCATCACATCGGGAATATCCGCGAGTGTCATGAACCTGAACTGAAGCGTTGCTTCCTGCTTATTATTCGCCACGTTGTCCATCTGCTTTCCCCTCCCCCTTCAGCTTTTGCGCAGAAGATTGGCTTCCGCTTCAGAGAGCTGAGTGTAGTTCGGCACCAGCGCATGCACGTCATCACGCTGACCTGCAAGCAGCGCGGCGGCGCCAAGGCGCCCAACCCAGCGGCCTTCCAGCTCATAAGGTACGAGCTGGAGCGCCGTTCCTGCGGGGCAGCGAAGCTCCGCCGCTGCCGCAGCATGAGGGCCCGTCTCGCCGACGATCCAGACGGCTGCGGGCCGCTCTTCCGGCGCCGCCTCCGCCATGCGGGCGGCGAGGGCTTCCAGCCATCCGTCCATCTTGCGGATGGCATCAGGCGCCAGACGCCGGGGCGCATCGCTCCCGGCGGAGGCAAACAGCGCGGTGCACGCTTGACCGCGCCGTGCATCCACAAGCGGAACGATCCAGTGGACAGGGGCAGCACCTGTGCTGCCCTGGTCCGCGGATGGCGTTCCGCCAGCCCCTGCTGCGGCATCCTCTGCCGCAGCTTCCGCCTTGGCGGCGAGGCCGCTGTGCCAGCCGCCCCAGGCGATGGCCTGAAGGCTGGACACCCCGGCTACGGGGATGTCCCATGCCCAGGCCAGTGTCTTCGCCGCGGTCACCGCAATGCGGATGCCCGTGTACGAGCCTGGGCCAACGCCAACGGCAATGCCGTCAAGTTGCTCAGGCTGTGTGTTGCTGGCGGCCAGCAGCTGCTCCATCACCGGTACAACATGTACCGAATGGTTGCGCTCAGCCCGTTCATTGCGTTCTTCCAGTAGCGCATGACCTTCCATCATCGCTGCTGCCATCACTGCGGTGGATGTATCCAACGCCAAAAACCGCTGACGCGGCTCTTTTTGTAAATCTTCCATCATCATTTGACTCCATTCTGTCTGAACTGTCGGCACATGGCTGCATAAATCTCGCCGTACCCATCCAGTGTAATCGTTCGATCCTCCAGGCCCGTTGTTTCAATCTGCACATGCAAATGCTCTTGCGGCAGCAATTCGGGAATGATACTTGACCACTCCACCAGACTGACTCCGGCTCCATAGAAATATTCATCAAGTCCAAGCTCATCCGCTTCTTCCAGCGAAATGCGATATACATCCATGTGATATAAAGGCAGGTGCCCTTCGTACTCCTTGATTAGCGTGAATGTGGGACTGCTTACCACATCACGTACACCCAAATGCCAGGCAAATTTCTGTGAAAATGCCGTTTTTCCCGCGCCCAAATCACCATCCAAAGCAATCACCATACCGGCGTTTGCCTGTCTGGCGAGTGCGGAAGCAAGTGCTTCTGTATCTGCAATGCCATGGGAGTGATACACCCACTGCTCGTGCGTCTGATTCAATATTCGCCCCACCTTTGGCGGTCTAGCCGCCTGAGTTCACTTTGAACCTTATTATATCGGTCCCTTTCTTCCCCCGCAACATCCAAGGAGGCAAGCCGAAATATAAACATGCATGATTAGACGTGTCTCAAAACTCGCTTCCTTCGAAGTTTCAGACACCTATTAGGAAAAACCAAAAACCGGCACCTCTCGGTACCGGCCGTGTTATGCACATATTTCAGCTTTTATTCATTCTCCGAATTCTCAATCACTACTACATGTTACCTCTATCTACTCCTCCAAACGATCCACACGTACCGTCTGAGTATTTCCGGGTCTGCTGCCAACCTGAACGGTCGCCATGCCGTTGGCTTCATCAACGTTCTCGATCCAGACTGGATCTCCCTCCAATGTAACGGCAATGGTATCCTTGGAATCATAGATCGCTTTGGCGCGCTTTGCATCCATCATCTTATTCATACTCCCCTTCCGGATCATCATGTGATTCTCGAACCATGCTATCTGTTGTACTTTCACCAATATAACCGTTATCTTCCGTAACCTGTCCCCCGCCTAACCCTTCATTCACCATCCGGTCAATGTCGAGCATGAACGACTCCCGATCAAGGGGCAATTCTTCAGAAGTGACCGCTTCCCAATTCACATCTGTTGCTGGTGTATAAAATTCTTCAGCGCTTTCGGCTTCCCCAAGAGGGTACGGAGAAAATGCATGCTTGTGTGCTTCTTCTTCATCACGTCTGTTTTTCAATATTGCACCTCCCGGCATATGTGCTGCGAGAATAACTACCTGTCCCATGCTCGTCATCCTGTCGGAATCCAAGCATGTTTCTGTTATCATCCCCGAGTCTCGCCGAACCATACGAATTCGTTCGTCCATTAGACGATTATCCCTTGCGCCAGATGCCCATACTATTAAATATAAATCCGTGTTCAAAAAGTCCGGTTTCAGTACCGAGAAGATGGAATTTTTGAACAACCTCTAAAAGGTACCTCAATGAAAGGAGCCGATCTATGCATACCGTCTGGAAAGGTGCAATCAGTTTTGGCCTTGTGCATGTCCCTGTCAAAATGTTCTCGGCTACCGAAGACAAAGACATCTCCATGCGATACATCCATAAAGTCTGCGGCAGCCCGCTCGCTTATGTTCGTCAATGTCCATCCTGTGAAGTGGACGTCAAGTGGGAAGAGATTACCAAAGGCTATGAATATGAAAAAGGAAAGTTTGTACTCTTCGAGAAAGATGAATTGGAAGCGTTAAATGATTCCACCAGCAAAACCATTACCATACTGGATTTTGTCGACTTGACTGAGATTGACCCGATCTATTTTCAGAAAACATATTACCTATCGCCCGATCAGGCTGGGGGAAATGCCTACCAACTGTTGATGAACGCGATGCGGGATACCGGCAAAATTGGCATCGCCAAAATCTCCATTCGCTCGAAGAGCAGTCTGGCTGCCATACGCGTGCTGGAAGATTGCCTCTCCATGGAGACAATTTTCTATCCGGACGAGATTCGTCCTGTCTCCCAGGTGCCCAACTTGCCGGAAGTTCAGAACGTGAATGAAAAGGAACTTACGATGGCAAAGTTGCTGATTGATCAATTGTCCACGCCTTTTGAACCCGTTAAATACACCGATGACTATCGCAGCAAACTGCTGGATCTTATCCAGCACAAAGTGGCAGGCGAAGAAATTAAGATTGCTCCAGCCAAACCTGAAGCCAATGTGATGGATTTGATGGCTGCCTTGCAGGCAAGCATCGAGGCCGTGAAGCCTATTCCGGCTGACCCTGGAACAACAACGGCCAAGCCTAAGAAACGTGCACCGCGAAAAACGCCTGCTCAAGCGGTTGCCGGAGGAGAATCCGATACACCTGCTGCACCAGCCAAAAGAAAAAAGGCCACATCCAAACCAAAAGTTTGACTGTCACCCAGGCAAGACCGTTTCCGTTATATAACTCATGTAATGATGTTTACTCCGATCCGGCTTCACAGTCGGATTTTTTTGTTTTACAGAACTATCGAAGCAGTTCTTGTCAATACAACTACAGCTATAATTGCAGAATACGATTGACGAAAGCTGATTTATATTTTATATTAACTTATGAAAAGTAACTTATTTATGAATATACAGTCACCCTGTACTTCTGCTTCAACAATATGCAATTAAATAATCCGTTTTCAACGCATATACACAATCAAACGAGAACCCATATTATCTATTCTCAGGAGGAAACAATCATGAATACAACGTATCAAATCCCTGCGACAACCCATCTGGGTGAAGTGAGTCTACGAATTATGAACCTAGAGCGTTCAATTAAGTTCTATACCGATGTCGTTGGATTGAAATTACTGGAGCGTAGCGGCAAAGTCGCAACGTTGACAGCCGACGGAAAACAGTCCCTGCTGCGATTGGAAGAGCTCACCGATGGAATTACCCTGCCGGAACGCTCACACGCTGGCTTGTATCATTTCGCCATTCTGCTGCCTGACCGCAAGTCCCTGGGTCTATCTCTTCGTAATCTGGCTGCATCCGGTATCGATATCGGCCAAGGCGATCACTTGGTCAGCGAAGCCTTCTATATCTCCGATCCCGATCAGAACGGGATTGAGATCTACGCTGACCGTGCACGTGATACGTGGAAACGGGATAGCGACAATAACTACGTGATGGCAAGTGATCCTGTTGATGTGGAAAGCTTGTTTGCCATATCGGAGAATGAACCTTGGCAGGGTCTGCCTGCTGGCACCGTTATTGGTCACGTACATTTCCACGTCCGCAGCCTGGAAGAAGCCCGCAACTATTACACCGGCATACTCGGTTTTGATATCGTGGGTAACTTCGCGAACATGTCAGCACTATTTGTATCCGCAGGCGGTTATCATCATCATCTGGGACTTAATATCTGGGCAGGAGTGAATGCACCTGTTAATCCAGATAACGCTACAGGAATTGACTACTTCACCATTGTGTACGCCACAAACGAACAATTGGATCAGGCACTTGAACAATTGCGTCAATCCGGTGCAGTCGTTACACAAGTGGAGGGTACCTGGTTTACGGTAGACCCACAAAATATTCGTATCCGTCTGACAACTGCGAACTGAATTTTGTTTAGGCGTTAGAATATGTTTGCTTAACCTCATTTTATTAAGCCCGGGTAACTGATTTCTCTGCATCACAGAGAGATCGGTAGCACGGGCTTTTTGAGTTGGCTTTTATAAAACTGGCACAATTGGTGCATTCTAACCAATACATAGACAAGATATGTTAAGGAGATACCTCATGATCGAAAAGGGACGTTTGACTGTTAGACAGCTCGCTTCACTCATGTTCCTGTGCACAATTGGGGAGCAGATTCTGGTCTTCCCTTCCATGATCACATCCTACGCTCATCAGGATGCCTGGTTATCAGCCTTGTTGGGAGTCGCAGGGGGCCTTGGCATACTCTTCATTATGCTTGTTGCCTACAAACTGCATCCCCGGTTAAATCTGATTCAAAATGCCCTTCGAACACTGGGACCCTGGATCGGAACCTTGTTTGGCTCTTTTTATCTCTTTTATTTCCTGCTCAGTACCTCGACGTTCATTAGGGAGATTGGCGATTTTATGTCTACCCAGATCTTGCCGGAATCTCCATTACTGATTCTGCATTTGGTTTTTATGTGTGCGCTTGTCTGGGGGCTTCTGTCGGGTCTGGAGAGCATTGGTAAAACTGCTGAGGTCTTTCTTCCTCTGATCGTGTTGTTTCTGCTTATTCTGACGGTATGTCTAATCCCCCATGTACATTTGGCCAACATCCAACCTGTGCTTGCACAAGGATTTCTTGATCCATTCAAAGGTTTTGTTGCTGTACTTACATATCCCTACTGTGAACTATGCATCTTCATGATGCTTTTTCCCTACACAAAAAAAGAGCCCCATCTGGAGAAGGACATCCTGTTAGCAGGGATGATTGGCGGATTGTTACTCACACTGACGCTCAGTATGTGTCTGCTCGTTATGGGACCATGGATGACCCAGCATCACTGGTTCGCTTCATTCATTCTTTCACAGAAAATCAATATCGGAAACTTTATGCAACGCATCGAAGCCTTCATAGCATCGGTCTGGATTATCGCTGTTTTCTTCAAAGCCGCTCTGTTCTTCTATGGTTTTGTCCTGGGCGTCGCTCACCTGTTTCGCTTGTCCAGTCACCGTTCTCTGATCCTGCCGGGTGCCATGCTTATTCTCGCCATGTCTATTCTAATCTCTCCGAACGAGAACTTTTATCTCAAGGTCGTTATTCCCTATTGGATTGATTGGGATCTGACCTGTGGCATAGCACTTCCGTTACTTCTAATTCTGGTGCAACATATGAGATCCCGCTTCAAAAAATATAGTAAAATTCCGAATTAACCTGCGCTAATTGGTGTACGAGAGAGGAGTTCCCCATGTTCAAACCGTTGATTCCGTTCGAACCTATCTCCAGAGATACTTTGCCCACAGGTCCGCAATGGATTGCCCAGGTCAAGTGGGATGGAGTCCGCATGCTTGCCTATGAGGACGGGCATGAGCTGCGCCTGGTGAATCGCAGATTACATGATCGAACCGCACAGTATCCCGAGCTGGTAACACCACGCAATTTATGTTCAGGAACCTCTTATATCTTGGATGGAGAAGTTATTGCGCTGGACCCGGACACCGGAAAACCTTCGTTTTATCACGTTCTGCGGCGGGATCGGATGAGCAGACCCGAAGGTATCTCCCAAGCCATACATCAGATTCCAGTCACATATATGGTATTTGATATCCTGTTTTATGAGGGGAAATGGGTGACGGATCAGCCTTTGGCAGATCGACAGCGCCTGTTGCACGAGGTCCTTAACACCGCTCCCCATGTTCAGGAGGTCACCAATACACTTGATGCCTCTTCCCTGCTTACGGTCATGAGACAACATCAGATGGAAGGCATTGTCTGCAAGGATCTCACCAGCAGTTATGGCATACAGGGCAAGGACCAGCGCTGGCAGAAGGTCAAAATTATGCATGATGTATACGCCATGATCGGGGGAGTCACGTACCGGAGCGGTATTGTAAATGCCGTCGCGGTTGGTGTATATGATGGGCCTGATTTTGTCTATATTGGTCATGTTGGGACTGGCAAACTGAACTCCAATACGTGGCGGGAACTCACACATCAAGTCGAGCCTCTGATCAGGCAGGACAGGCCGTTCCATAATGTACCCGAGCGCAGTGCAGAGACCACCTGGGTCGAACCGCGAATAGGAGTCAAAGTGCAATATATGGAGCTAACTCATCATAATACTCTACGCCATCCCAGTATTCAGACCTTCGCGGATGTAACCCGTGAGGATTGTCTGGCGAACCAGCTTCTTCAATGAGTCAGTCCAAGATTGATTACACGTATAGGAGGTATTCCATATGGCCCCCAAGATCCAGGGAACCATCATAATAGAAGGCATAGAACTGACGGTCACGAACCCAGACAAGCTGTTATGGCCGGATGCAGGTGTCACCAAAGCCATCTATCTGCAAAAGCTGGCCGCTCTGGCTCCTTATCTGCTCACGTATACGAGCAATCGACTTCTGACCACAATAAGGTATCCTCACGGTGCTGGAGGGACATTTTTCTATCAAAAGAATGCCCCTGAGCCTGTACCAGATTATGTGCGGACTGAAGTTCACGACGGCATCCGCTATGTAGTCATGAATGGACTTCCCGAATTGTTATGGCTTGGCAATCTGGCCGCACTTGAATTTCATCCTTCACTGCATGCTGTGGGGAGCCATCTTCCCAGTGAATGGATGATTGATCTGGACCCCTCTCAGGAACATGAACCCCGGATCATGCAAGCTGCACTCATCGTTGGCGAAACCCTGACTTCCCTTGGTCTGAGGTCGATTCCCAAAACTTCGGGCGCAACAGGCGTTCAGATCATCGTTCCGATTATTCAAGGTGTAACCTTTGATGAATTACGAGATATCGGTTATTTTGTGGGCAAATATGTCACTCAAAAGCACCCGGATCTGTTCACACTGGAACGACTTAAAAAGGACCGTGGAGATCGCATTTATTTTGACTACCTCCAGCATTATGGTGGCAAGACCCTTGCCGCTCCCTATACACCACGTGCCAAATCCGGCGCCACTGTCTCCACACCCCTTACCTGGGAAGAGGTTAGAAGTAACGTCTCCATCCAGGATTACCATCTGATGAACATTATTGAACGTTTGAACAAAACCGGTGATTTAATCGCAGCTGTTGAACCCCAACCGGTAGAGCTCATTCTCAAACATTTGAAGAAAAAATAGCCGACTCCCTCATCACAAGGGTGTCGGCTATTATCATTCATGCGTATATAATTCGCTAATGGATACCTTTTTTCTTGAAACGTCCGCCCTTCACGTCATGAATGTTACCGATAGCCACAAAGGCTTGCGGGTCCCAATCTTCAACGATGGTCTTCAGCTTCGCTTCTTCCAAACGGGTGATCACGACAAAAATGATCTTTTTCTCGTCCCCGCTGAATCCGCCCTCTCCATCGAGGAAAGTTACACCACGACCAAGACGGTCTGTCAGGGCTGAACCGATATCACGATATTTCTCACTAATGATCCATACCGATTTGGACTGGTCAAGTCCTTCATTCACAATATCAATCATCTTCATCGCAATATAATATGCAATCATGGAATACAGGGCATTCGGCCAGCCGAATACAAATCCTGCACCTGCGAAAATAAACACGTTAATGAACAATACGATCTGTCCTACAGACAAAGGTGACTTCTCACTAAGCAAGATGGCCACAATCTCCGTACCATCCAGTGAACCGCCAGACCGAATGACAAGTCCAACACCCACACCCAGGATCAATCCGCCAAATACAGCTCCGAGCAAAGGCTCCCCTGGTGTTAATGCAGGAACATGGTGCAATAATGATGTCCCGATGGACATGACCACAATCCCCAGCAACGTGGATAACGCAAATGTTTTACCAATCTGCTTGTAACCCAGAATCAGGAAAGGCAAGTTGAGCAAGGTCAGGAATACTCCGAGTGGCAAATTTGTAAGTTCTGACACCATAATTGAAATCCCCGTAATCCCACCATCAATAACACCATTCGGTACGAGAAACACTTCAAGCGATACAGCCATTAGTGCAGCACCGATCAGAATCATCACAATACGTTGCAGCAGCTTTAATGTAAACACCGAGCTTTTGACCCCGCGGTCAGCTTGCTTGGCTGTTAGTTCTTTCACCGTTACATTAGACATGGTATCCCCCCCGTTAAATCAGTGTGTGAATCCATTTTATAAATCATTTAAATACTCAGGGTGAATCTACATATGGAGAACAGCAAACTGCGTTCTATATGTACCCTGGCTATACAGCGCAAGCATCTAAAGGCGATATAAAATGGATTCAAAATGTTATTCATCCCGGTTTGCACTTTCAAAAGAGAGCAAAAGGGAGCCTGTTTTCCCGCAGACTCCCCTCCTTCGCCAAGACATGATTTATATATCTATTATATCATAAAAGATCAAATTTGCGCAAAATACTTAGCAAAAAGAAGATAAATTCACAAAAAGTGAACTTATCTTCAGAAATCTGCCCTAAATCGGCTAAAGAAGCGGAGAAAGCATCCGAGAAAGCATTTCTGCACCTTTTTGCCGTCGTGAACGCTTCTGAAATACCTCCCCATCGATCTGACTGCATTCCCCGAGATCACGTTCAAAGTCAGTGATCAAACGACGAATCGGAGAGGACTCGAACAGGACAGCCGTTAACTCAAAATTGCAAAAAAAACTGCGCATATCCATATTGGCCGTGCCTACCGTTGCAAGCAACTCATCCACAATCATCACTTTGGCATGTACAAAACCTTTGCGATATTGGAAAAACTCAACACCTGCTCGCAGTAACTCCTCTACGTATGAAAGGGACGCCAAATGAACAAGCTTTGAATCGGATTGATACGGAATGATAATTTTCACATCAACGCCACTGACAGCAGCTGTTTTGAGTGCCTCATACAGGGCAGGATCAGGAATAAAATAAGGGGTGGTAATGTAAATCCGGTCACAGGCTACCGAAATGGCCCCAAAACACATTTCCTGAATCGCATCCCAGTCCTGATCCGGCCCACTGGCCAGAATCTGAATTCGTTCTTCCCCGCTACAGATATGAGGTGGAAACAATTCCGCAAGCTGGGGTTCGGTAATTCGCTCACCGGAAGCCAATTTCCAGTCGTTAAGAAACGTACTTTGCAGGAAATATACAGCATCTCCCTCGATCTGCACATGTGTATCCCGCCAGAAACCCACCTCCGGATATTGTCCAAGGTAATCATCGCCTACATTGATGCCACCCACGAAGCCAACCTGTCCATCCACAACGACTATTTTACGGTGATTCCGGTAGTTGACTCTTCGGTCAATCGTGGCAATCAGTGGCGGTAGAAAATAATGAAACTCCACACCTGCATCCTGCAGTTTGCGGATAAAACTCCAGCTCATCTTGTGACTGCCGAGACCGTCACATATAAACCGAACCTTCACGCCCTCCTGTGCCTTGCGAATCATGACATCCTGAAACTTCGTACTGATCACATCATCACGGAAAATGTAAAATTCCACATGCAGATGGTGCTTTGCTTTTTCCATTTCCCTCAGCATTGCCGCAAATGCCTCTTCACCATTTGTGAGCACCGTACTGTGGTTACAACCTGTAATCGGGCTCTCCGACAGATGAGATAACAGGTTAAACAATCGATGCTGGTGACTGAAACGATCGCCCGGCATCTGTTCGACATCTCCAATGATGTGGGCTTGTTCCCAGATCGTTTCCTTCATTTCACGGAAGATGCGCGATCCACCCTTGCGGAGCTTTTTTCGTTTGTTATAATCCTGCGCCACAAAATAGTACACTACAAAACCGATCAAAGGCACGCAGAACAAAATAAACAGCCAAGCCACAGCTTTAGCCGGATTACGAAATTCCAGCAAAAGAATTGTGGCTGCCTGGAAAATAAATACGAGTAATATAATGACCAGCCAGAACATTCGGCTTCCTCCTCAAGTGGCAAGCTTCATGACCTTGCCTTTCTCTCACCTACACATCTTTGACGATTATGTATACAGCTAATCATAGATACCCAATGTACCCCCTATTCGTAACGTTTGCTTAGATAAAACTTTACATAAGCAGACGGAATACTTCATTCTGGAAATTCAAATTTCTACTTTGTTCATTGTATATTCTGACTGTGTTACCTTCTACATATCAGTTTAATGATGGAGCAGATTCGCATTGTGACGCCAATCTGCTCATTCCGCCTTCCAGACTCTTCCTCATTTCTTTGTCTGGAGGTGGTCTTCTTACGTAAAATTAGATATAATAATCGTTAAAAACTTATTACTTAAAGGAGAACAGTAGTGAATGGACAGTGAGAGGTATGCGTTAAATTTAGTATTGGTTGCGATTTTGATAGGACTTTCGGCGTTTTTTGTCGCAGTGGAATTCGCTCTGGTACGGGTTAGACCGAGCCGGATCGACCAAATGATTGCAGAAGGAAACAAGCGTGCGCTGGCTGTTAAACAAGCCGTTGCCAATCTGGACGGATATTTGTCTGCCTGCCAGCTTGGAATCACGATCACATCTCTGGGACTGGGCTGGCTGGGAGAACCAACGGTAGAGAAGATTCTCCACCCTGTGTTCGAAAGCATGCAAATTCCTGAGGCGGTTTCTTCATTCTTATCGTTTGTTATTGCGTTTGCTTCCATCACGTATCTGCATGTTGTGGTTGGTGAACTCGCTCCAAAAACGATTGCAATCCGGAAAGCCGAGACTGTTGCACTGCTGACGTCTACACCTATCATCTGGTTTAACCGAATTATGTATCCTTTTATCTGGCTGTTAAACGGCTCAGCGAACCAACTGGTAAAACTGTTCGGAATCAAACCTGCTTCTGAACATGAAGATGCACACTCCGAAGAAGAGTTGCAGATCATCATTAATGAAAGCTTTGAAAGTGGTAAAATCAACCAAGCCGAGTTCGGTTATGTAAGCCGGATCTTTGCTTTTGATGAGATGTTAGCCAAAGAAATTATGGTACCCCGGACCGATATGGTCTGCCTTTATGTGAATAGAACAAACGAGGAAAACCTGGAGATCATTCGTGAAGAACAATATACACGTTTTCCAGTAGTGAATGAGAGTAAAGACGATATCATCGGTATCATTAATACGAAACAATTCTTCCTGGAACTATACGGAAACGATGAACCTGTCGATCTATCCTCCCTGATTCAGCCTGTATCGGCTGTTCACGAAACAACTCCTGTGAAGGACTTGCTCAAGAAAATGCAGAAGGATGGCGTACATATCGCCGTACTTGTCGACGAATATGGAGGAACTTCCGGAATTGTAACCATTGAGGATGTGCTTGAGCAGATTGTTGGTGAGATTCGCGACGAGTTCGACGCAGACGAAGTGGAAGATATTCAAGTCATCAATGAGAACTATGTCATTATGGATGGCAAGGTTTCCTTATCGAAGGTGAACGACATGTTTATGTCCAGCCTGGATGCAGATGAGTGGGACACCATTGGTGGATGGCTCTACAGCCATCGTCCCGAGATGAATGAACAGGAAGAATATGAGTTCGAGAATCTAATCTTTGTTTTGCTGGAAAAAGACAAGAATCGGTTCTACAAAGTGGCCGTTGTTCCCAAGGAACCACTGACCATGTCTGATTATACCGATGAAGACGAGAAAGAGTCCAATTGGTCTAAATAAAGCAAATTTAGAAATAAGAAGAGGAGCACTTGCCTATAATGGTAAGTGCTCCTTTTCTTATTTCTCGCCCCATGTGTCACTTCCCCATGTTATCACTCGACCAAAGAATGGAACTCCCGTTTTAGTTTGATTTTAATACCCACTTCGCAATATCATCGATAATGGCTTTGGAGACATTAGATGGCTCAGCGTACTCTTGACCGATTGAAAGTCCATCATAGCTGGATAACAGATGATTTACCTTTGGATAGCTATTGTACGTTACATTGGAATGACCTTGAAGAGACGATTTCCAGGTTTGGAATTGATTCATAGACACTTGCACATCGTTTTCGCCTTGTATAACAAGCATAGGTGTATTTTGTGTTTTAGCCAGTTCCGCAGGTACATAATCTCTCTGCTCAAACCACCAATAAGCAGGTTGAAGTGGAAACGCCTCAGGAAGATGATCTACAGAATATTTTGGATCTTTAACCATCGCAGCCACATTTTTATAAAAATCAGCTTGCCCTTGAATGACATCCGTGTCTAAACCAAGCTGCTTCATCCGCTCTACCAATTCGTCCTGCTGCTCGGTAAGCACATCCACAAAGCTACTACTCGGTGCAGCAAGCAGAATACTTCCTGCAATATCATGTTGTTTATCCTCAGCAATAATTAACGGCATTGCAAACCCGCCTTGACTATGTCCAGCTACAAAAATCGCTGTAGAATCAATATGTGCATTCTTTTTAAGCAATTCCACTGCATCGTTTACCTGATCTACGCTCTCTTGTTTTAATGTGAATTTAGGCTGTGAAGCCACCTTATAGGTATGCTCATACGTGACCTTATCGTATCTTAATACAGCAACTCCTTGTGAAGCCAAACCTACCGCAAGATCGCGAAACGGCTTTGCACCACCAATGGCAGCATCTTGATTGCTAGGCCCGGATCCGTGTACCAGAACGACAACCGGGAAAGGTCCCTCTCCCTTGGGCAAAGTTAATGTCCCTGGCAAAGCTAAATCACCCTGACCAACCGTAATGTCTTGTTCTGTATAGGCAGATGGGTCGTCGTAGCTTGGTTTTTGATACACATCTGGCGTAGCGGCAGCAATATGCAAATCATCCACAAGTCCGTTATGATTCATTCTGACCGTAATATTTATACGAGTCAGCTCTGTTTTGAACGTATAGGTGACATTGCGATGCACTGTGTTATTTTCTACGTGTTTAGCTATGGCTTCACTTGTAATTTTGCCATTTTGTCCTTCTAAAGCTCCCCACAGCTGACTCAACAACGTGGGTGACAACACGCCACTCACAGAGGTATGAACATACTTGGCAGCCTCCTTGCCATCGCCCTCACTAATAAGGGAAATGAATATATCCTCAGGTTCTGCCTTCAACGTCTCGGAAAGAAATGTCCCATCCATATAGGTAACTCCTTTCGTTAACTGAACAGGACTGTCTAAGGATATGGCTTGCCCATTCACCATCGCCTGTTTCTCTCCTACCTTAACTACAATCGTAAGCTCACTTTTTCGTATTGTGATTTCTCCTGTCTTTTGTTGCCAAGATACCTCTGCCCCATTCTTTTCTGCAATCTCACGAATAGGAACAAGATTTTCACTACCAGCGGATTTTTCAGCAGCTTCTGAGATGGATGTTACCGGAAGGATGAGACCTACGAAAGTAAGAGAAAGTAATAGCTTTTTCCAATTGTTCATTGTAATAACTCCTCCTAATAATTAATTTCATCTATTATATGCATAGCATTATGAGCCTTTATTGGCTTAGGACTATGCTTATAACAACAATAGCAATGATGAATAACAGCAGGACCCAAGATAGTGGACGAGCGAAGTTAATCGTCCAGCCTATTCCATAACGCTTTTCTATGGTTAAAGAAGGATCGTTGGCATTGAAGTAAATAAACCCAAGCTTCCAATAATCATCGTCATTCACAGGCTGTTCTTTGGATCGTTCGCGATCTTCCTGATGATTCCGAATTTTCCCACCGCCTTGTCTGCCTGTGAGAGACAGCCATACAACACCTAACACGATCACCACAGGAGTGATGAAGCTAATAGCTGTTAACAAGACCAGATTAGGGACGAACATATTGATCTGAATGAAGGCAAATAAAATGGTAAGAAGTAAGCCTGTTACAAGCGTAAATAGGGACCATTTACGGCGGAATTGAATATTTTCAGCAGCAAATTGGCCCGGATTAGACGTAGTAAGCTGTTGTTTGCTTGATTTAATACTCCAGTTAACCAACATCATAAGTGCAATGATTCCTAGCTGTACAAGATTAATAGCCAGTACCGAGAGGTAGGTTTTAGGCACACTGGAAGTGACATGACCCTGAAGATCATATTTTATTGGAATGACGTTAGGGAGTGCCTTATAATTCAGGATCGAAATGATCGCAACGGCTGCAATAATAGCAATGTGAATGAGAAACCAATAGTTGGAATAGGTGAGTTTATTTTGGCGGAAGGTGGTATCGATTTTAACTCTTTGAGGTGCTTCTACAGTTGTAAGTGATCCTTTTATCTTTTTCATCTTGAAATGAAATAATATGTGTAGTGCTGCCCAGTACACAATAAATATCATTGTGCTAACACCGGTAATCATTGCGGTAGAATCTTCATTAGCAGATCGGAGAAAATACAGACAGACAAGTATAATCATCCCGTTTCCGATCAGACTTACTGTAGCAAACGTACTTCTTAGCTTACGTAAGATGGGTGTGTAGTAATTATATTGACTTACCGTAACCCCAAAGCTAATGGTTTCCCTTGTCACATATGGTGTAAAGGATAGAAGTAAGGCTAATGGAGCAAAGATTAAAATGATAGGTAATATACTAAATAGTTGCATACATAACACACTCCCTTGATTCGTTATTCTCTGTTGTGACCCATCTTCACATCATCATACATTTGGTCTAACACCGCAGATAGTTCCTCTTTGGTCATTCCGCGACAGATCGCTTCGGCAATAATCGGTCTTAATTCGCTTTGCTGCTTTTTCAAAAAATCATCCGTTAAACCAGGCATTCCATCAGGGTTCACTACAACTCCCTTTTGTCTATGAACCAGGATGTATCCATCTTGCTTGAGTAATGTATAAGCCTTGTTGACGGTGTGAAGGTTAACACCGATATCTGCGGCCAAATTCCGAACTGAAGGTAACGCCTCACCTAGCTGTAACTCACCACTAGCAATGCCTTCAATAATTTGATAAACAAGTTGCGAATAGATAGGAAGTTCGGATTGCATATCCAGTTGAATAATCAAGAGTTCACCTTCTTTTTGTTATCTGTTATATATCAAGTATAACAGGTATAACATAAGTGAGCAATATGTATGAGAAAAAAGCCGCATAACAATGGCGAGGGCAAACTTACCTGACCCTTCACCATTGATATGCGGCTTATCCTGTTGAGCTTATCGATGTGATTCAAGAACAAACATTAGTAGTTACACATGATAGCGTTGTATTTCAAATTCCATTTAAGTTTCAGTCTTATCTTCGACAATCCGATAATGGATTTTGCGAACTATAATTTTCAGAATCATATATAGGGGAATCACGATGATCATACCCAAGATATTTCCCAGGTCAGCACCCACGAGCAAAAGGATAACGGTAGTCAGTGGATGAATATCGAGCTGTTTGCCATAGACATAAGGTGAGATCAGGTTATCCTGAATTTGCTGTGCGATTACAATGATGACCAGTGACCAGATCGCCATCGAAGGTGATTCGATAAACGCAACAATGACAACCGGAATAGCTGCCAGCAAAGCACCCACATAAGGGATGAAGTTCAGAATAATCGATACAACAGTCAGCAGCAATGCGTAAGGCAAACCTAAGATGAGAAAACCGATGTACATCAGAATCCCCAGGGCTACATTAACAATAACCCGGCCAACAATATAGTTGCTTAGTGCTTCATCAATCTCATGGACGGTTTCTTCCCCATCCTTTCGATAATGCCTTGGCAACAATAAGGTCAGATTCGTTCCAAACTTGCTGCCTTCCTTGAGCATGTAATACAACATGATCGGGAACGTTGCCAGAATAATAACCAGATTGGATACCACGGAGAATAACCCGGAGACATAATTGGTTACCTGAGTGATCCCTTGGCTCAGAACATCGGATAATCGTGAGAATAGATTGGAATCATCAGGCAGGTATCTGGATACAACATTGCTCTTTTCAAGTGCATTCAACTGATCGCTGAGTGAAGTAACCAACGCTGGAGCATTCTCCACGAAATTCATCAATTGTTCACGCAGGGAAGGCCATACAAGCACACTAAAACCTGCAAGTATTAATGCAATTACGACATAAATAATCAGAACTGACAATGCACGTTTGATCTTATGCCTTTCCATATAATCGACGAGCGGACGCAACAGATAATAGAAGAAACCGGCAATCAGCAGCGGAATGATGATGATGTGAATCAGTGAGGTCAGGGGGCTGAAAATAAAGTTCACTTTTTCCCCCAGATACACGATGAGCAGCAGCAGAATAATCGCTGTGCATATGCGGTAGAACTTGTTATTTATCAAGAAACGTGATCCCTCCATGCGCTGCTCTGCCAAAGTGACTGCGGCGTTCATATGTATATCTAGTCATTTACTTATGATACTAAGTACCCTTAAATGACAGTCATGCCACAGGCGATGTTGAATATACCCTTTTTTCTTTCCAAAACAGCATTGGAGCAAAAAAAAAAGCAGGCGTTAGCCTGCCACATCTCTTTTGCTGAATACAACCCAGGAAATCACCATGAAAATAACGTAATACACCGCCAGAACTGCAATAGAGAATCCCAGTGTCATTCCTGCACTTGGACCACCCATTAACGCAAAATCCGCCCCGGAGGTCATGTATTTGCTAAGATCCATGTTGTTGAATAGAACATACTTGGCCCATTCATAACGGACCGGATTGAATATGAGTGAGAAGATACTCTGTGAGAACATAATGAACAGGGATAATCCAATCGCAAGTGCACCTGAACGAAATACGGAGGACACCATAAAGGCAATCGCAAGCGTAATGAACAGATCAACGTACAAATATCCCCATAACGTCAGAGCATTCGTAGCCGGACTACTGCTTCCTCCCGGCGCATCATGCGAGAAAAGGATATAAGACGTTAGCATGGCCATCACGATGACCAGCAATGTACTGACAATACTGAAGCCAATGACGGTTAGATATTTGGAAGCGAGAACTTTGCTTCGTGACCATGGACGGATCAGCAATAGCTTAATGGTTCCCCACGTAAATTCGCCCGCAACCGATTCCGCTGCAATCACGACACAGAAGATCGTGTTCAGGAAAAACGTAATCTGGATGGTCGTTACAGCCGCTTCCCAGTACAACACTTCATTGGACCCCATGCCTTCTCGCAGTAACACTGGCATTAATAGCGAGATCAGCGCCAGAATCGATAACATGATCCAGGTACGGGGACGACGGAAAATTTTCATATTCTCATTCAATATCAGATTACCAAAACTACCCAATGCCTCCACCCCCAGTGACTTGCAAGAATTGTTCTTCCAGGGTGTGAGTCACGTTACGAATACCGTATACCTGAAACCCTTCGCTAACCAGCTTGGCATTGATATCCGGAATCTGCTCACGAGACACCCGCATCACCAGGACATTGCCCTGTACGACAGCACCCTGAATCAGATCCGCAGCACGATCTGCATCATTCAGCTCAAAAGCAACTTCGATTAATGCATCCGAACCGGCTTCAGCCCGAAGGTTTCTTACATCGATTAACTTGCCATTCTGGATGATGGCCACCGTATCACACATCAGCTCCATCTCTGACAACAAATGACTGGATACAAAGACTGTAATACCTTCCTCTTGGGTAAGCTGACGCAAATAATCTCTCAGTTCCCGTATACCCTGTGGGTCCAGACCATTAGTCGGCTCATCCAGTACAAGCAGCTTCGGTTTATGTAATATCGCTTGCGCGACACCCAGACGCTGGCGCATGCCCAGTGAATAGGTTTTGACCTTATCGTGAATACGGGCCGTAAGCCCCACACGCTCAATCGTCTCAGCAATACGTTCCTTCGTAACTCCCGGCGACATGCGGGCAAAGTGAACGAGATTCTGGTACCCGGTCAGAAACTTGTACATTTCCGGATTTTCCACAATAGCTCCTACCTGGGCTACCGCCTTCTCAAATTCATTCTTCACACTGTGTCCCGAGATGAAAATATCACCTTTACTGATGGACATCAGTCCAACCATCATCCGAATCGTTGTTGTTTTCCCCGCGCCATTAGGTCCTAAAAAACCAAAAACCTGCCCCGGAGAAATATCCAGAGTCAGGTCGCTGACCAATGATCGGGAGGATATGATTTTGCTGACGCCCTGAATCCGGACGACCGGCTCCTGCTGCATTCAATCCCCTCCTTCATGGACGAGCATATACTTCATGCCCGTTTCTCATATGCACATAGTGTATCATAATCTTTAGTATATTGTCCCGCAAACTGGGATTTCCCCTGACGTTTCGCTTCAACTACACACGCTTCACAGCATCCAAGCGGCATTTCACTCCGGTAGAATCCGGTGCGAAATACGTGATTGCCTCCATTGCCCTCTTCCTTCATTTCGACAGAGCTTCTAGCGACCGACACAATCATCCCACAACTGACACAGTAAAAGCGGCCCGTTTCGATCAATGATATTCCTTCCCCTCACAAGGAGCTTAGAAGTCCTTGTTATTTGTCGTTAGACGCTGAAAATTGATACATTTTGTATCTATCTCGTAATTTACTTGACACCGGGACTATTGTCAAGGCTTTACAGGCATAAAAACAAGAAAAACACAAAAAAAGCTCCATAAATGCGACAAAAGTCTCGCATTTACAGAGCTTCATGTAAGGTAAATGATACAATTCGGTGCAACGTATGGGTTAATATTATTTCCTGATCAGTCACTATTGTCGACCTGCGAGGTATCCTCATTTTTCTGATTTGGATAATACCAGAGTAATGTCCACACATCGCCATCCTCTACAAGATAACAGGTCTGCACAATATCGAATTGGCCAAAGGTACCTGTGTACTTCTGGGTGACCCGGATTCTGTAGGCTTCAGAAAATGGCTTAACGCCATCGATCACGGTTACATCAAACTCGCGCTCCGGCTTTTCCATCTCCAGCTCAAACGTTTCCACGCCAAAGTGCTGCATAAATATATGTGCTCTGTTCTGTACGTAAGCACTCTTGGGAAACCGCTCTTTCATCAGGGGATGAAAGAGTTCCCATGAACTGCCGAAGTCACCCGTCTGCTCATATTTGTAAAACTCTTCGGCAACAGCAGCAGCTTCATCCGATGTATCTGCCTGAAACAGATACGGAATGGTTCTGGCAATCAACCACAGCAATAATACAATGATCGCGATGAACCCGATCTTTTTGAGCAAAGCATTCCGGTTCCTTCTTCGCAGCATGTCCAGTCCTCCTTGTCCTACTCCATACTTATGATGGATGGCAGACAAGTAGAAGTTGAACGATACATCTAATTTCCTGGGAAATCACTCACTGTGAATGGAAGTACGCTTTCCCTTTCTGATCCTTCGTATAATGGACTGAAGTCCTGCATATATGGCAATCCCACAGCAGCCGCCGAGCAAGTCTACTCCAACATCACGTATCGAGCTTGTCCGGTCCGGGCTGAACTGCTGAATATACTCATCAATGGAGGCTATAACAAACACCACAGCCAGAGCAGAAACGATACTGGTCACAAGGGCTGTTCTTCTGTACCGCAGCCCGCCGTACACAAGCACGGCGAGCACAGCGTATACAAATAAGTGCGCACTCTTGCGAAAGATGAACTCTGCAAAATCATACGGCCTCTGCTTCAGCGAATACTCATACTCCCCGTAAGTGAATTGCACATCAGGAAGCGTAAAACCGATGTGCAATTTTTGAGACCATTTATGAAGCCAAGGCTGAATGTCTTGCTGTTGAGAGGATTGTGTGGACATGGACCAGATAACCAGAATCCAGATCACAATCAGCAGCAGAGCAATGAGAAATCCGTACGTTCTTCGTACATGCTTTTGTCTCGTGCGCCCGGAGCCCTCCTCCATCATTTTGATCTTCACCACTTTCATATCTCTCTTGTTATTCTATTGATCCAACGTACATACCTCTGCCATTTGTACCTACATATACCTGACCATAGATTTGACGATCTGCCGCCATAATTTGCGGTTCATTGCCCAGCCCGATTCCATTACCTAAAGGACCTATATTGTTCCAGGTTACCCCCATATCATCTGAACGGAAGAATCCATTCACGTTATTTACGGTGCCATATACATAAACAGCTGGAACCAATCTGCCGGGCTGAGCTTTACCAAAGGCAAATAATTTGGAGTTTTGTACGCCTTGGATTTTGGAAAATGTAGTTCCTGAGTTCGTGGATGCAAATAATCCATCGGTTCCCAGACTCACCCATACATTATTTGCCACACCAGGTGCAGCCTCGACTTTAATGAAGCTCGTATTAATATCCGTATTAATAGGAAGGCGAACCGTATTGGCTTTGGACCAGTTGGCACCAGCATCCGTTGAGCGATACATATAACCAGCAGCATACATATAAAATTTATATCCATTGATGCGATCGGCAGCCAGTGGATGATTATAGGCGAAGACCATATTTCCCCCGATAGCCTGAAAAGGGGCACCATTCATATTTTGCCATGTTGCGCCACGATTCGTGCTTCTGACCGGATTACCTGTCTGGGGGTAATAAACAATTACATTTGGATTAATGGCTGAATAGGCCACCCGCCCCAGTGTAGAACCTGCTGGAACGTTTACCGGCGTTACCGTAACTCCGTTATTGGAAGAAACAAATAAACGTGTGGTCGTACCATACCAGTCACTGCTTCCCAGAAATATCATGTAGTTCGGATTTGCCTCATGATAGTCAATACTCACAATTTCTCGCATACCTGCGAGCGGGATTTTATTAAGAGGAACATCGTTTACATTTTCATGTCTAAATCCGACTTGATCCGTTAAACCACTAAAGAATGAAACACCCTGAGGTGGTGTGGATGCAGTGAGTGCGACGACTTCTTCATGACCATCGGTAATGGCTTCCCAAGTACTCGCAGTACTACCGGTCAATCCATTGGTACCATTGATATTTTCCGTCTTGTACACGCCAAACCAGTCTGTAGCGTATACCGTGCCCGGGTTATGTGGGTCAAACTTGATACTGGATGTCGCTGAGAAAAACATGTTGGGTGTCCACCATGACGGTTTGGATACCAGCGTTTTGCTCACTGTTGTCCAACTCTGTCCGCCATTAACGGAACGATACAGTGGCAGATTATCTCCGCCTGTTCGAACGGCTGCCAGGATGTGATTATCATTATTGGGATCAATCGTGATTCCATAATAAGATGAGTAACTGGGGCTCGGTGTTATATTCGTCCACTGCACACCATTGAACTTGTAGACGCCCTGATTATCCGTGGTCACATACAACGTCCCGTTCTTCGCCACAGTCATACGTGCAGGATATTCGGGACTTCTTCCGGTAAGTTGCCAGGTGGTCTGCCCATTGCTTCTTGGTGCTTTGCTATACACACCAATGCCGCGAACCCCCGCATACACAACTTGACCTTGCTTCGTGACGGGATTCAATCCATAAGCTACACTTCGTATTCCCTCACCGGACAGCCCGCTAGGTACATCCCATACCTTGCTCCATGTTGCTGCCCCGTCACTGGAAGTGTACAATCCATCATATCGTGTACCAACATGCAGGTAATTGGAGTTCGTGGGATTGACGGCGATGCTCTCTCCCATGGCGCGATGGATATTTCCATTCGATTCATTCCGAAGATTAAGTCCGGTTCGAATCCAGGTTTCTCCCCGGTCTGTAGATTTCAGAATATCGCTCGGCCCCACATTCCCGTACTTCCCAGCAGCGATATACACGATATTAGGGTTTTGCTGATCCAGTGCAATCCCATCCACACCGTACAGATTGCTGTCCTCATCTCCGAAATGATCCAGTAGCGGGACCCAATCTCCTGAGGCTGCATCCAACCGATAGGCTCCTCCAACGTCAGTTCGAGCGTAAACCAGATCAGGCTCAGTCGGATGAATAACCACACCTGTAACGTACCCCCCACCACCAATAGGTATATTCTTCCATTGATAGTTTTGAGCTGATTGAACAACGTTTGTACTTGCAGGTATCATGAGCATATACATTAGGAGCACAATCAGAGATAATTTCAATAGCCTGGAGATACGCATCTGGTTCACCGCCCTATCCGATCATTTTAAATGTTCTTCAATCATCTGATGTATTCTGTCTCGCTCTGACTGTTCCACGATATAGTAATACACTCCGTCTATTTTCTTGCCCGTGCCTTTGATCTCAACAGACTCGATATGATTCAGCACCGGGCGGTAATTGGAGAACATCTGCTTCATTTCATCAAAGGTAACGTCAGTTCTCACGTGAGCACTCACTTCATCCAGCAACGTCTCCAGTTGCAACACGTTGGATACCTGAACCGTATTCTTCAGCACTTGTTTGATAATCTCCCGCTGACGGTCATTCCGCCCGAGATCCCCCTTCGGATCATCATAACGCATTCGCGAAAATCCCAAAGCTGCTGCACCATCCAGATGAATATTTCCTTGCTCGAACCGATAACCTTCATAGTCAAATGCAAACGGGTTATTCACATCCACCCCACCCACCATGTCGATGACCTGTGCAAAGCCCTCCATATTCACTTTCATGTAGTAATGTATGGGAACATCAAGCAATTGTTCCACCGTTTGCACAGACATGTTAACGCCCCCAAAAGCATAGGCATGGTTGATCTTATCCTCCGTGCCGTGACCAACAATATTCGTTCTGGTATCTCGGGGGATGTTAAACATAAGTGCGGATTGTTTCGCAGGATTAATACTTAATACAATCATGGTGTCGGAGCGCCCCCGATCATTGGAACGTTCATCCACACCCAGGATCAAAGCATTAAAAGGTTCTTCATTCTCCATGTCCACAGGGAAATCTCCCCCACCCCGCTGGTCAACAATAGATACCTGCTTGATGGGTTCCCGGGGTTCATACATTTGATCCGCCGCAGATTTAACATGCAGATACAGATACACCGAATATCCAATCATGACAACTGCAACAAGGGAAAGGGCACCTAATGTTATTTTGATCCCGCGTCTCATGTTATGGCCTCCGTTAGATGACTGCCGTTTTTCTTCCATCGATATTGGTTAGACCTGGACGACCAACGGAGTAGTATTGGAAGGACGTATCTTTAATCTGATCTGCTCCGTAGATGTTTCTTCCATCAATCAGGATGGGTTGATTCATATGCGCTGCCAAATCAGTCAGATTAACCTCCATGAACTCTTTCCATTCCGTCAGAACGCAGAGTGCATCAGCACCTTCCGCCGCGTTCATGGCACGATCCTCCCACGTAATGGATGGGGAATCCACCTCTTTGCGGAAGTTCTCGGTAGCGATGGGGTCATATGCCCGAATCACTGCTCCCTGCTCAAGCAAACGCTGAATGATCTCAATCGCCGGAGCATCACGAACGTCATCGGTATCCGGTTTGAAAGCAAGCCCCCAGATGGCAATCTCCTTCCCTTCGAGTGAGCCTAGTGCATCTTCCAGTTTACGAATGACGTTGAAGCGTTGATCTTTGTTCACTTCCACCACGGACTTCAGCAGTTTGAAGTCATAATCCACATTACCTGCAATTTGTATCAGAGCCTGTGTATCCTTAGGGAAACAGGAACCTCCGTAACCAATGCCTGCCTTGAGAAAGGAGGCACCGATTCGTCTGTCATAGCCCATGCCTTCGGCAACGCGGCTGACATCTGCTCCTACTTTTTCACAGATGTTAGAGATTTCGTTGATAAATGAGATCTTGGTTGCCAGAAAAGCGTTGGATGCATATTTAATCATTTCGGCCGAGCGAATATCCGTAACAATAATCTGATCGGTTAATGGCTGATGCAGCTCTTTCAACGTGGCGACTGCCCGCTCACTATGTGTCCCAATGACTATCCGGTCAGGATAGAGCGTATCCTGGACAGCAGTACCTTCTCGCAGGAACTCCGGTACCGATGCCATGTCGAATGGATGATTCGTCAGACTGCTGATCCATTCCTGAATACGATCGTTGGTTCCGACAGGAACAGTGCTTTTAGTCATTATTATTTTATAATTATCCATATAAGAACCTATTTCTCGCGCGACAAGCTCAATAAAGCTCAGATTTGCTTCGCCATTAGGCAGGGATGGCGTACCCACCGCGATAATGATGATATCCGAACGACTGATGGCATCCTGAATGTTGGTGGTGAAGGACAGCCTTCCTGCTTTCATATTGGCATTCATGATATCCTTCAGACCCGGTTCATAGATCGGAACATGACCGTCCATTAACATATTCACTTTTTCCACATTGTTGTCGACACAGATCACGTTATTTCCCAGTTCCGAAAAACATACGCCCGATACCAAACCCACATACCCTGTGCCAATCACCGTAATATTCATTCCATAATCTCCCCCATGTCCTAATGTGTTGGTTACGCGTGCTTCACATATGTCTGAACAATGTCCTGCCATTCGGTAGACACTCTAACGATATCTTCCTCAATCAGCTGACTGCCGATCTGTACTTCGATGATCTCCAGTTCCGTAACGGCTCTGACAGAATGAAGCATACTCCGGTCAATGATCACCGTATCTCCTTGCCCGATCATTCGGCTCTGCCCATCCAGAATCAATTCCCCTGTTCCCGATACAACCGTCCATACCTCATTGCGAAGCAAATGGTATTGATAACTCAGGTTTTTCCCGGCACTGATGCAGATTCGTTTGGTGAGAACCTCGCCGCCAGCTTCGTTTCTTGTGTAATCCAGAACCCTGTAGCACCCCCACCTACGCTCCTCATACATGGGGCGTTGATCCTCATTCTTCAAGATTTCCTTGATACGTGGGCTGGCTTCTTTGTCACTGACCAGAATGCCATCCGGACTCACGGCGACCACCACATCCGACAATCCCAATATGGCAACCGGAATGTTCAATTCATTGACCAGGTGCGTATTCAGGGAATCTCCCGTAATCCACCCTTTTCCTACTACTGAGCTTCCCATCTCTTCCGTGAGTGTGTTCCACGTGCCTAGGTCTTTCCAGAAGCCGTTATACGGAATAGCGATAATCTGATTCGCCTTCTCGACAACCTGGTAATCAAAACTGATCTTGTTCAATCTTCCGTATTGCTTCAGCATTTCGTCATACTGGATCGGCAGCTCCATCTCAATGAGCAGATTAATCAAATAACCCAGCTTAAAAGCAAAAACCCCGCAATTCCATAATGCGGCCTGCTCCATCATAAGGACCGCATCGGATTCGCAGGGTTTCTCCTGGAACTTCGCTACATTCACGTATTCATTGTTATTTTCACTGGAAGATAGGGATTGCGGAATGATGTATCCGTATTTCTCTGACGGGTATGTCGGCACAACTCCCATCAAGGCCAGATCAGCACCAGACTTATCAAGCATCTCCGGTAAGGTTGCCAGCACTTCGAAGAATTCTTTTTCAACAAAGGGATCTACCGGCAACACTGCAATCGTCTCATTCAGACTCACACTCTCTACGGAATACAGATAGGAGGCTGCCAGCGCAATCGCAGGAAACGTATCTCTGCGCTCAGGCTCCACAACCAGTCTCACATCGTCTCCCAGCTGAGAAGTCAGAATCTCAACCTGTGGCAAACTGGTTGCGATAAGCGCCTTTGATGCAAGTCCGGCATGATTCAGCTGTCGCCATACCCGCTGTACCATGGATTCCGGATTCCCCTCAGGCCCATGAAGAACTTTAAGAAATTGCTTGGATCTGGAATCGTTGGATAACGGCCAGAGACGCTTGCCAGAACCGCCGGATAACAGAATACTTCTCATAGCGCTGCACCATCCGACAGCACAACCGTACTCGCTCCCTTGCTGGTCTCGGTTGGCTTGTTATATGTGCTGGTCTGATTGGATTCCAGTCTGCCTGCCGGATTGCTCTTGGTCCAAGCTGCATAATAATTCGAGTTCTTGCCGTATGAATTATCCAGCAGGATGTTCGGTTGATCCAGGAGACAGGCCAGAATATGTCCATGCAGACGGGATGTCGTGATGGTCTGGTATTGATTGAATTCCTTAATGGCCGTATGTACCATCCGATCAGAGTATTTGTACCACAACCAGCGGGCAAAAGAGCTGCCTTTCCCTGACTTCAACCGGGATGTAATCATGCGAATGATCTTCCGGTCTACCCGGTTGTACAATGTCTCCCAGTCTTTAAACGTAGCCTTGGGTCCACTGACGGATTCGTAATGCACCTGATTCTGAGTCTTCTCAATGTCTTTACGGAAGAAATACAACATCTCTGCCGTAGGCTTGCTCTTGGACTTCAAAGGCCACAACTGATGCGCCATATCGGGAGAGAGATACACATTGGTTTGTTGAAATTCTTTACTGGCTATCTCATAAGATAAGGTGTCCCGGACAAAAAAGTGTACATCCTTATGACGATTGAATACTTGGGCTGTCTTTTTCAATTCAATATCACTCTTGTAAAACATCGTCTGTGGCAGAATGACAATCCGGTGATTGGGATGCTGAGCAATCATTCGTTCTCTCAATTTCTGATGGGCAGGGTACAGATCACCAAAGTTACCTCCCCCGTGCAACACAATCGTGATACCTTCCGGTACCTTGAGGGACAAAGGGCAATCCAGAATGCTGTATCTGGCACGTACATGAATATCATTGTCTCGGAAGAAAGCCTCAGTACCTTTCATAATCAACAAGTCGCCACCATTGCTATGCACCGGGTAATCCAAATAATAGATTTCGGTACGCGGTGGAATGACCTTCAAAATCTGACGTAAATGTCCCTTCAACTCTTCCATTGGATGAATATTGTTAGTGCCCAGCATCTCCATCTCCTCCTTGGGTGACTCTTCTTCTTTTTTTGTTTAACCGTTCATAGAGAAACGGTATATCTTCCTTGTCATAGAACATGGCGGCAAACTTCACCTTAAATACAATCTTCATCGCAGCCACAGTAACCACCATTCGTACAATGGACCCGATCAATAAGGCAATTGCAATGCCGTTGAGCCCCCACAGCGGGGTGAATACAAAGAACAAAGCCACCGTCACCGAGAGTGCAATGAGCTGTCTGATCATCACAAGCCCTGGCCGACCAAGTGCATTAAATGCGGATGCCAGAATCCAGGAGCCACCACCAATGATGCATTCCACAGCCAAAATATAAAACGCTACGCTTGCTTCCAAAAATTCGGAGCCAAACAGAAGACCCATCAGGTAGTTCCCCACAAACATGGTGGGTATTACTATGATCATCATGACCATGAGCGAGATGCGGAAGGCTCTGCCAACCGTTCGAATAATCTGCTCTTGGGGCAATCCGGTCACTTTTGGAAAAACAACATTGCTAATCGCCGTCTGAACGGCATTGTAGATTCGGGATAACGCAAATACGACGGAATACAGTCCAAAATCACGCGGGGTGAGCAACGCCAAAATAATGATTTTATCAAACTGGGTATACAGCGTTCCTAACAATTCAACACCATACACCTTGCTGCCATAACCAAAAAGCTTCTTGGCTGAACTCTGGTCCACCCGATCCTTGAACCATCTCAGTCTCAATTCATTACGGTTGGCATAGATAGCCCACGCCACCACGGAGAAGCTGGTTACAAAATAGATCGCAGCCGCGAGCTGAATGCTCAGCATGCCCAGGCCCCATAACACAAAAAGCCCGCCTACATTAAACAGGGGGATCATTAACCGGATACCATTATATACAGCGAATTTCTCCCGACTCTGCGAGAGCGCTGATATGAGATTGATGACAATAAGTACAGGAACGGTAGCAATCGTATACCATCTGGATATCTGCACGACCTCCGGCGGAAAGCTGGAGAGCCAGAAAGGTAATCCAAACCAGGCCACAACACCAATGATGATGCACACCGGAACTTGAAAAAGAAAGCTTAACCGAACATACTGTGCACTCTTCTCGGTTGCGCTCTGTTTGATGTTATAAATAATAGAAGTTGGTAGTCCAAATCCGACCAATCCGGTTAAGAGCGCAGGCCAGAATAGAATGGCCGAAAACGCACCCTTTCCCTCTACCCCGAACATGCGTGACGTCAAAATGGAAGACAACATCGTCAGTGTCATGACCAGCAGATTGGTTCCACTTGTCTGGAATATGGCACTCATTAAGCCGTTTCCTCTGAATACTTTGCGAAGTGCAACTTGCGCCATAGCGATCCTCATCCCTTACTGTTTTGACGAAGCGACCCAACGATCATGCCGTTTCGGTAACATACTTTGGCAAGCTGACGTGTGAACCGATCTGCATTATAAATGTAGATCAGAGAGGTTGTGATCCCCTGGGCAAGCTTGATGCCATGTTTGGCTGTACGCACAACACCACGATCCTGATCCCGAATAGCATCACTCACACCCTGCCAATAGATTCGGCGCAGAAACCAGTTCTTCGTTGTTCGCTCTTTGGCTACTTTATGTTGTACCGCACCATACGGCGTGTAATAAACCTTGAACTTTGTCCGTATTCTTGCAATTAACTCACTCTCTTCACTAGAGAGAAGATTATTTCCCACTCTTCCAAGGTCCTCACGGAAGGGAGCCAGTTGATCAAAGACGGATAAGCGAAAAGCCACATTTGCACCAAATGGAATATAAGGACTTTTCATTTCAGTGACTTCATCTGCAAAATCCAGAATGGTGAACAGCGACCTGTTCTCCGGTGGAATCCACATTGGCTCAGGTACTTCCCAGATCGGGTCAATCTTGCCTCCGACACAACCGATGTTTTCATTCATCTCAAACACGCTAACGATCTGGCGAATCCAATCCCTGCAAGCAAAGGCATCATCGTCAAGGAACAGGATATACTCGCCGCGCGCCTCGTGAATGGCCCGGTTACGGGCTACAGACAAGCCTTGCTTTTCTTCCAACACATACCGGATCGAATGGTTCTCATGCTGCAAGATGGTTTGAAGCACGATTTCCCGTGTGTTGTCTTTCGAATTGTTATCAATGAGTATGATCTCATAGTCGCTGCTTGCGTAATTCTGTTGTATTGCACTTCGTATGGCCTCTACCGCATCATGTGCACGGTTATACGTACAGATCGCGACGGTTACCTTCATCATTTCATCCCCATATTTTTCAATTAGGTCCACCCATTCTTCTGCACTAACTGGAGTACAGGGTAAGTGTCCTTTGGGCAATCACTGGCCAATCCAGCCGCTCCAACGCTTTGACAAAACCACTGCCTTCCTGAAACTCCGATTGTTTTAATCGGATCATATTCATCGCTTTAAGCAATCCATCCGGATCAGAAGGTTCGTAGAGGACCGCACAATCTTCGGGCAGGTATTCCTCCAACAAGCCAATCCGTGGTGCCACCACAGGTTTACAGAAGGTCAATGCCAGAATTGCACTGCCTGAAGTCGCAATTTGCTTGTATGGAAGAATGATCGAATCGACTGCATCAAAATAATCCGAATATTCATCATCTTCGATGAAATGAAAATGGGTATGAATATGTCCACTCTTGAGAAATTCATCTCCAAGGTCATAATCCTTTACCTTTTTACCGGCAATCAACAGATGGGCTTGTTCGGAATCCAGATCCTTGAATGCCTCCAGCAAATCATCCACGCCCTTATACGGCGACACCTGACCGAAGAACGCATACACATAACTATCCTCCGGGATGCCAAACCGGGAGCGGATATTCACGCCTTTCCCCTGATACACTCCCTTGTAATGTCCATGCGGAATAACCTCGATCCGGCTGGAGTCAATCCCAAACGTCGAACAGATCTCAGAGATCAGGGGTTTACCCATGACAATCAGCTTGGAGCAATTTTGGACCAGTATTTTTCTCATCCAATAATCAAACCGCGTCTTGCCGCTGTTGTGAGGCCAGATGTTATGCACCGTCCAGAACAATTTGGCCCCACGCAAGCGCGCAAAACAAATCATCAATACATACAGAATGGACTTGATCACTGTTGTCAGCAGTGAAGAACCTTTGTAATAGAAGCTGGGCCAATGAAAATGCAGCACATCATTTTTTTTCAGTTTGAGTAGATCTCTTTTGGTAAACTGTTTCACTTCCCATCCTTTGTTCTCAATGGAATCGGATAACAGCTCATTGAATTTATTGTTCTCAATCATCTTGGGCAGCATATACACCGTCGGATTTTCCATCCAGGCACCTCTTACTTTAGTTTCATTCGCACAGGTTCCTCTGTATACGTTCCAACTGCGCGCCTTGCATGAAATCTCATTAGAAATCCTTGCAGCATAATTTTGGTGTTACGCTTGAGCAGTACCCAATCTTTCCACCAGGGATACAGCGACAGTGCTTTTTTCAAATAAACGTTATTGCGAAGCGTATTTCTCGACCATTCCAGCATTCGATAATGGTGTAACTGACGGCGCTTCTGTTCCTTGGACATGTCATTGTAGTATTTCAAAATAATCTTGCGTTGGCCCTTGTACTTGGCCGTTGTAGAGGTTGAAATTCGTGGTCCACTGTGGATGTTGATATCCACCAGCGGTTCTTTCACATTCACGGCGATGTAGCCTCGTTTCAATATGCGCAGATAAAAGTCATAATCCTGAGCGGATGTCAGATTTTCATCGAATCGAACTTCACGGGCCAGTGAGGTAAGTACCATGATTTTGGACGTTTCCCCGATCCAGTTGAATGTAAGCAGATCCTCATACCGAATAACATCGCGAGGTTCCACCGACAATTTCCGTTTGACCACCTGATGCTGCTCATTCGTGTATGCGAGATACTTGCTGCAAAAGGTGAATGATTCCTGTGTACGCTCCAGCACTTCCGCCTGGTTTTTTATTTTGTCAGGCATCCATTCATCATCATCATCCAGGAAGGCAATGTACTTGCCATTGGCTTGGGATATCCCTACATTCCGTGCATGGTTGGCTCCTTTGGGATATGGAACCCGGATGTACCGAATCCGTGAATCTTCCCGGGTCCACGCCTGACAGATTTCTGGCGTCTGATCTTCTGAACCATCATCCACAATGAAAATCTCCAGATACGGATGTGTTTGCTCCCGTACACTTCTCAACGCATTTTTCAATAACTCGGCCCGGTTATGGGTCGTAATGATGCAAGATACCAAGGGGTTCATTTCATCACCTTTTCCTGTTCACTAGGATACCTTCACTTGAAGTGCATCATATATTCCTGACAATCTGCCCACGAGAAGATTCATATCGAACTTATCCGATATAATCGCTCTGTTATGTGAACCCATTCTTGCTCTAACCTCTTCATCCATGATGAGATATTCCAGCGCTGATGTCAGCCCGTGCACATCTCCCGGCTCGATTAACAGCCCATTATGACCGGATGTAATCACTTCGGGGATGCCTCCGACGGTGGTCGATATAATGGGCAAGCCACAATTCATTGCTTCAAGTATGGCCATAGGTAATCCCTCATGATAAGAAGGCAGGACCAGTAGATCCGCTTCCCGCATCAGCTTTTCCTTTTGCTCTCCGTTAATCCAGCCGAGTACATTGACACGATCCTCTATTCCATACTGCTGCACGATTGCTTTGACTTCTTCGACTTCACCATCCCCTGCCAGATTAAAGGTGGCAGTAACGCCCAGCGCCTTCAATTGCTGAATGGACTGAAGCAGATCGTAGACTCCTTTTCGCTCACCCAGTCTGCCCATGAAGAGAGCATTAACGGCTGCCTGTTGTTCTCTCGCAAACGGTTCTTTGACAAAGACCCCGTTATAAAGAACCTCAATCGCTGTCTCCGGCACAATCGTAGCAAAGTATTCTTTCCACGTCTGGGACAAGACAATCAACTTGTCTGCCTGATTCAGAATGTAGTGACAATACTTGCGCTGCAGAGCAAATTGATTGTAGAAATCATCAAAGCTGGCCGCATGAATATGCAGAATGACTGACTTTCGAAACAACTTTCGTGCCGTTAGCAGAAATAGAGACTTCCGATAAAAGCTCCCGTTGTTCGCCATATGAATATGCACGATATCCGGCTTAAACGTGTACAGCTTCATCCAGAATTGAATGAATCCCCGTATAAAAATAAGCAGTCGTGAGAACACGCTGCCCGTGATATACGTTTCGACCCGCTGCATGGCGTACATTTCCGAGATGGAGGAATCCTCAATGTTTTTGATGACACTCACAATTCCGCCCATATCCTTCAAGGATGATCCAACAACCAATACTTTTGGTTTCATGATAGACTCCTTTTTTCATCGTTAATCTTCAGACCACTTACAGACTATTCACGTAATTTTTAATGGATGAGATCAGATCAGACTGTTTTCTTATATAGGGCTGGAACGTCAGCTCCTCTATGCAAGGAATTAGCTTTTGCAAATCAGCCTGACTCTCCGCGACGGCCACATAGCCGTTATCCTGAAAAACCTTGGAGATCTCAAGCTGATGGTCATCCACATGCTCGCCCCATTCTTTCCGGCGTGGAATGACGATCACCGGCTTGCCACGTTCGAGCGAATTCGTAATGGAGCCAACACCCGCATGAGAGATAATGCATCTGCTGCGCTCCACATATTCATTCATCTCTTCCTGCGTGAGGAAAGGAATCATAGTGAAATTTCGCGGCTGATACTCGGTATATCCGGATTGGGCAACAACCTCTTCTTCAATTATTCCTGCCTCAATCGCCTCATCAATAAGCTCAAACATCCGATTGAAGGGGAAACGCTGGGTTCCAACGATAGCAAATATCAAAACAAAGCCCCCCTGTACTTCGCATTGGGATAGCTATCCTGCAACGTTTCCCATTGGATGAAGAACTCATCCGAGATTTTGTACATCAATCTCCCGGTTGCGCTGGAGGAATAGATCTTGGCATAACTTTCGATATAAATCAGCTTGGCACCGAAGATTTTACCGATGAGGCAAAAAGGATAGGTAGCTCCCGCCCCTGTTGTAATGATCACCTTTGGACGCTCACGCAGATATAGAAAGAACGACTTGATAATATTAGCCACAAAGATTAGCAAGAACATCGCATTTTTACGCTCTTGCTGCATTAAGAAGTATACTTTGCCCTGAGACGATTCTACTTTTCTGCTTTTATTCTTCTCGGTAATCAGGAAATAATCATGTTCTTCAACCGCAGGAATAATTTTGGTTAATTCATCAAAATGACCGCCTGTAGAACTGATCAAACAGACCTTCATGTTCTAATCTCCTTTGAAAAGGATACGTCCTTGGCTCGCTGTATCTGTATATCCACTTCTGCTTCAGCCCCTGACTTGGAATGAACTCCATTTCCCGTAGCATATAACGCGTTCAGGAAGATACAGAATGGAGCAATCAGATGAACCGTGGACAGGGTATTGTCAAAAAAGGAATAGGTCAGGAAACCGATAATCATTCCGGCAAAATACAACCGGATCATGCCGCTCAACCGGAAGTACACGGCCCGGAACACCAGCAGCAGCGCTAGAAACAACAGGATGGCTCCAACTAAACCGCCATCGTAATAAAAACGAATGTATTCATTATGCGGAACGACGAATCCAGAAAAGATACTTCCATCATTCGCTACGAGAGTTGAGCCGAGTCCACGTCCAAATATCGGATACTCATTTGCTTTGCCAATAAAATAATTCCAGGCTACATCCCTTCCCGACAAGCCTTTGCTCTCTGACCTCATCTCATAATTGTCCCACTGCGCAATCACCATATAGGCCACAGCGACAACGAACAGAATGAGAGGAATAATGGCACTGACTCTGCCTTTGATGAAGGCTTTCAGTTGATCAAAAAGATAGACCAGTATAATCGGAATAAGCGCAATAAGCGGCCCCCTTGTTCCCGTCTGGACCAGAATAACCAGATGTGTCAAGGTAAGCATGTAATACAGAACAACCTGATGGCCTTGCTTGATCTGAATCAGACAGACACAGATGGAGATAAAACACAACATGGCCAGATGCGCGGCGATGTTAGCTCCTTGTAACCGGGTTACACCCGACATCTCCAGGTTAGTAATGGACAATATGCCGGCGAGTTGCAGAATATAACCACCAGCAAGACTGAACAGCGGCAACCATGCGAGTACACGTATAATTCGTTGACTGATCTCTCTTGAAAAATGGGGCATCAGCAACAAAAAAGGAACAATGACTCCCAGAAAGGCCTTGAATGGATCGAGCGGACTAACCTTGCTGGGCAGATCAGATAGAAAATAACTCTCTACAAATAAAAAACCAATCGCCAGTGCAGGATATATCAACTCTTTGCGAATACCAAAGCGTAAAAAAAGAGAGACGACAAAACCCAGAATCGCCAGCTTGTAGAAGGACAGCGAATCCAGTCCTGCCAGATGAATGCTAAATATTTTATCAATGGACAATGAGAAACTTACAATGAGAATCATAAAAATCCAGCTGGGCTGTTTAATATAAACGCCCAGCAGAATCACAGCTATGAGTGCAACAACCGAGACTAGCGGAAGATAGATTGCTGCGAAGACAATTACCAGCGAAAAAAGAATGATATTAAACGACTTCATATTTAATGCAGCAAGTATACCGGTCTTTTGCATATCTGCTATGCCACCTCAAAGCCAGAATCGTGTTTCAAAACGCATCCTTCGAACCTACCAGCACCTTGAACGTTCTGAAGATAATTTTGATATCCACCATCATGCTGCGCTCACGGGCATACGTCAGATCCAGCTCCACCATTTCCTCAAAACCAACACTATTTCGACCGCTAACTTGCCATAATCCCGTACATCCCGGGATCATCTGAAGGCGTTGTCTGTCATAGGAAGTGTAGTTCTTCACTTCTCTGGGCAGAGCCGGTCTGGGTCCAACGAGACTCATCTCTCCTCTGAATACGTTCCACAACTGAGGCAGTTCATCCAGGCTGGTTTTCCGAATGAACTTGCCAATCCGGGTAATGCGGGGATCATTTTTCATTTTGAACATATTTCCATTCACTTCATTCTGATCAATCAATTGTTCCAGCAGATCTTCTGCATTCGCAACCATGGACCTGAATTTGTACATATGAAACTCTTTTCCATTCTGTCCGACCCGTACCTGACGAAAAAAAACAGACCCCTGCGGGGCCTCGATTTTGATCAGTAATCCGATGACCGCAAACAAGGGGCACAAAATGATCAAACCTATGAAAGAACCCAGCAAATCGAGCATTCTTTTCATAAATAGATACACTTTATCCGCATTTTGTCCTGACATCGTTGATGCATTGTACCCCAGACTTGGGTCCATAACAATCTCCGCTTCCTTCGTTTGGGGAGATGGACTCATTCAAACTCCCCCCCGGCTACATGTTCTACCGACTCTTTTTCCAGAATCTGTTGCAGAGCTTGCAGCATTGGAATTCTAAGTTCCTGTTTTTGCAGAGCGAAATCGATGGTTGTCAAAATGAATCCCAGTTTCTCGCCCACGTCATAACGTACTCCCTCGAAATCGTAAGCATACACTCCTTGTGTCTCATTTAAGCGCTGAATCGCATCTGTTAATTGAATCTCTCCCCCTTGACCAATCTCTTGTTGCTCCAGATGATCAAAAATCTCTGGACTCAGTACGTATCTCCCCATAATCGCCAGGTTGGAAGGCGCTGTGCCTTGGGCAGGTTTCTCTACGAACCTGAGAACCTCTGTCAAACGGCCATCCGATTGAAGCGGGTCCACAATGCCGTATCTGTCTGTTTGTTCAGCAAGTACGGTTTGTACGCCAACAATGGAATGTTGAACCTGATCATATTGATCAATCAATTGTTTGGTGCATGGCACTTCCGATACGACGATGTCATCTCCGAGCAACACGGCAAAAGGTTCGTCACCGATAAAGTTACGTGCACACCAGACAGCATGACCAAGTCCTTTGGCCTCTTTTTGTCTTATGTAGTGGATATCCACGTTAGAAGATTTGCGGACCTCTTCAAGCAAGCCCAGTTTCCCTTTTTCCAGCAAGTTGTGCTCCAGTTCAAAAGCGTTGTCGAAATGATCTTCAATTGCCCGTTTCCCTTTACCGGTTACGATGATGATGTCTTCAATTCCAGAGGCAATGGCTTCCTCAACGATATACTGTATAGTTGGTTTGTCCACAATAGGGAGCATTTCTTTGGGCATCGCTTTTGTGGCTGGCAAAAATCGTGTACCTAGTCCAGCTGCAGGAATGATTGCTTTTCTCACTTTTTTCATAAATACCACCCTATCCTCTTTTTTTTTAGTTTGATAAAAGTTGAACCAGGGCATCTAACCCGTCCTCACGTCATACCTTCGACGATTAACGTCTAAGGTTCATTGAACCCACAGCATGACCGAGTGCCTACAGTGATAAAGGTGCAGTAGACATTACCTGTTTACTTGGGAGCATTGGATGGAAGATTTACTTCTCTCCGTAACCCACCGGAACTGCAACGTTTTTGATATTGTTCAGGATTGCGCCCAGGATTCGAGCATTCACATGCTCCAGAGCAGCCTTGGTCTTCTTCACCAGTTCCTTCTTGACCTTGCCCGAGTTCACGACCAGCAGCACACCATCACACAGCGAACTCACAATGAGTGCATCCGTTACAGCGAGCACCGGCGGTGTATCAAACATGATGACATCATATTGATCCTCTAACTTCTCAATCAGCCTTTTCATCCGGTTGGAACCGATCATCTCGGAAGGGTTCGGCGGAATTGGGCCAGAAGTGAATAATTGGAGATTGTCGATGTAGCTCTCTCTAAGCACGTCTTCCACACTGTACTGATTAGACAGCACACTACTCAGACCGATATGATTCGGTACGGAAAACACCTGGTGCAAGGAAGGATTGCGCAGATCCGCATCGATCAGCAGAACTTTTTTGCCTTCCTGGGCATAGGTTACCGCCAGGTTGCTAATGGTTGTGGTCTTGCCTTCGCCGGATTCAGCGGAAGCCACCATGATTTTTTTGATATGACTGTCGATTGAGGAGAACTGGATGTTCGTCCGTAATTTACGGTATCCCTCCGAGATTTGAGATTTGGAGTTAAAATAGGTCACCAGACTGTTATTTTCATTGGTTTGCCGCGACATATTTGCCATCCCCCACTTTCTGTTGAGACACGTAATTTTTCGTATTTTTCAGATCATCTTTTTTCATTTTGGATATCACGGTAAGCACAGGCAGGCCCAGCTCTTTTTCAAGTTCAGTTTCGGATTTGAATGTGTCATCCAGATAATCCAGCAAGAATACGAGTGCAATCGCGAGCACAAGACCTGCGAACAGACTGACAATGATGCTTAATGTGGTTTTCATATTGATTGGAGATGCGTTACTATCCACTTTTGCTTCACTGAGGATAGCCACATTATCGATTTTCATAATTAGGGGGATTTGAGATTGGAACACGTTGGAGATGGCATTGACCGTTTTGGCGGCTTTTTCGTAGGTAGTCCCTTGTACAGTTATGCTCATCACTTGGGATTCGCTGGCTGTAGAGACGGAGGTGCTATTCATGAGTTGAGCAGAGGTTAAGCCTAAGTCCGGATACGTAGTAGCGACTTTATCCATAATGGCCGAAGATTTAATAATTTCTCTGTATGAGTTAATGAGTTTGATATTGGTTTGAATCATGCTAAAGTCCATCATCGCCTGGCCTTGAACGTTAGAGGTCTGGTTCACGATCAGTTTGGAACTTGCCTCATAGATGGGCTGGGTGAAGAAAATGCTTTTGACCCCTGCACCCACACCGGCTATCAAAGCAATTGCAACAATCAACCACAGTTTCTTTTGTAAGAGTCGAAAATATCCTTTCAGTTCCACTTTCATTCCTCCTATACGTTGTGATCTATCCTATGTAACTACCAGATGGACAGTAGCCATTTGCGAGGTTTCCAGCGTTCAGTGACCAGACACGAATTCGATAGAATGTGCGACGCATTCTCTGCCAGCCGCTTAACGGCTTCAGCTCCAAAACGACGCTCGATGGCCCGCTCCCCTTCACTTATGGCAAATGTCCTTTTGCACGTATCATGTGCATCTGATGAAATGAAATGAAACCCGTTTTCTTTACAAAAATGAAAACACCACTGCCGAACTTTCCGTCCGAAAAGCCCAGTGAAAGATTGAGCTGTGAGCTGACATAGTCCGCCCTGACTCAAGTAATCAGCCAACAACCTTGGCTTCTTCAAAATGACACGATTGCGTTCCGGATGAGCAATAATAGGGGTAATTCCCGCTATTCGTAATTCATGCAGTATCCTGGGGAACTGTGAGGGAATATGACCAAAGGGCAGTTCCAGCAACATGTAACGACTTCCGGCGAGTGTGCAGCACTTTCCTGCATATAAGTCTCCAATCAGGTTGTCATGCACCCTGATCTCCTGTCCGGGACGGATCTCCAGGCGAATGTTACGTTTGCGAAGTTCTGCATGAAGCAGGTTCACCGCCTGATTGACCACCATCGGTTCATTGTTGTATTGCCCGTTCAGGTGATGCGGAGTAGCAATAATGGAGGTAATTCCTGAGGCTGCCGCCTTCTCAGCCATCGCAACGGACTGCTCCATTCGAACAGGACCATCATCCAGGCCGGATAATATGTGGCAGTGCATTTCAACCATATCCAAACTTCCTGAAATAGTATGAGCCCCCTCGCCCCTTTATTCATTGCGCAAATGCTTTTGGTGTTAAAGAACTAATGCATAACGCTATGAAATATAGTAAAATGGCGTTAAGTACATGTTTTGTTCAGAAAATGTTAAGAATCGACTTGGAATTATATGGTGAAATCAATGTAATGATAGGGTTCCTGCTGAGTCTTTTGCTCTGTTGCCTTTTCATACTGAAAACGGGAAACCGCGGGAAACTGAACTTCAGTAAGCATTGTGTTTAACTGTCCAGTTATATATAGTTTCTGTTCGTGCTGAATATGCAAGTTTGAATGATACATTGTGAGTTCTCCGAAGGGCTGTTTCCATTGCAACCTTGCGTGAAGTCTTACACATACATGATGATCTTCAACATCCAAACCAATGAGCATTTCTGATGATACTGGCAAGTTCAGGTCGCTCAGGAAGGTGATTGCTTGAGTGTCCATTCCAAGTAACAGAACAGGGCGTCTTTTGCGGTCTACCATTTTCCCATGAAACTCCTGAATGTACATATGGACATTTAATTTCATATCAGCCCATTCCTGAATTATTGAATACATGGTTTCATTCCTTTAGAATGGATTAGCCTACATGGACTGCCTCTACTTCCTTCTCACAGGTATATGGTCCAGGCAACAAGGAGATACTTAAAATATTCCAAATGATACATTTTGTAACTCCATACGTCCAATTTACGATACAATACGTATCATGTCAAGCGGTATTTGGACATGGTTCTTTTGATTTACGACAATTTGAGATGTCCTTAGACAGACCTATTTACAAATGGAAATGGGTTAAAGGAAACACATGAGGAGTTACTCTTTTGCAGGAAAGCTGCCCTGATCAAACACTTGGCTCAGGATTGTTTCAATATATATTTGATGTCGTTCAGGGGGAAATAGCTTATGAGCTACGGAAATCGCATTGCTGAATTACGGGAACAGCGGGGACTTACTCAAGAAGAACTTGCGAGCTCCATTCATATCACCAGAGCTGCTCTCTCCCACTACGAGAAGAACCGTCGTAAACCGGATTTCGAAGTGTTAACGAGACTTGCTGACATCTTTGAGGTGTCTATTGATTATCTTATAGGACGTACAAAGCAAAGCGATGTCGTGATGGATGAAGACGTACGTGAATTCGTTGATACCTTGGAGTTATCGGATAAGGAAGTGTTGGAACGCTTCGATTTGATGATTGATGGGAAGTCCTTAACAGAAGAAGAGGCACGTCGTTTTATTGCGTTTGTCCGAATGGAACGCAGTATGGACTAAACCCGAAAAGAGGACCCAGTTCCTGAGAGATAACCTCTCTGGCTTCTGGGCTTTTTTTGTGTCTTAATTCCCTTTCATTCCATGCTTGTCTATTGTGTCAAGGACGCTTGTTGTTGACGGAGGATACGAAATGGGTCCAACGCTCCGGGTCGATTCCGCATTGCAGTAAAACTTTCATGATGTCCATCTGGGTTGCTTCGACTGGTTTACCTGTCGGCCTACGATCGTCCCTGTTTGGATGCTTCATATTCATTCCGCTAACCTCTCTTATCTTTATACTTTCCCTGCCCTCCAAAACTAGCCTTATTATACTTGAGAACGTTCTTCGATGTTGTCGTCTCATGGCGATAACGTTTTTTGAAGGGGTTCTAATTTTGTCGAAAGCAAAATAGGAGCAATATGGTGCCGGAATGGCAACCACATTGCTCCTATTATTCTTAATACAACCTGTTCATGCACTTATACCTTTGAACAAGGAAGTTATTAACCTCCAGTACGTGCAAGTTCACGCATATTCGCTTCAAATGCTGCAAGCAGCGCTGCTTCTCCCGTCAAACCTGTTGCCTGAATCCGTTCGATTTGTTCTGTCATACGTTTGAAGTCCTTCGGAATAACCCGAACGAACTGATTCAGCGCATCTTGCCAGTTATCCAGAACGCGCTGACCGACAGCACTTCCTGTATTGGCAACATGACGTTGAATCATGCCTCGCAGATCTGCACTTTCGGCCACATCTTCGATACGCTCCAAAAGAACCATTTCCAGATTACAACGTTTCAGGAATGTGCCTTCCGGATCATACACATAGGCAATACCTCCGGACATCCCTGCTGCAAAGTTACGACCTGTATCGCCCAGTACAACGACACGTCCACCTGTCATATACTCACAACCATGGTCGCCTACACCTTCAACGACGACTTTGGCGCCCGAGTTACGTACAGCAAATCGCTCACCCGCAATACCACGGATATACGCTTCGCCGCTTGTTGCTCCGTAGAGAGCCGTGTTACCGATAATGATGTTATCTTCCGCCTCAAACGTTGCTTTCGGAGAAGGCATCACGATCAGTTTACCTCCGGACAGTCCTTTACCTACGTAGTCATTGGAATCCCCTTCAACGGTCAAGGTCATACCTTTAGGTACAAAGGCCCCAAAGCTTTGTCCGGCAGAGCCGACAAATTTGAATTTAACCGTATCTTCAGGCAATCCTGCGAGTCCATATTTACGTGTGATCTCACTACCCAAAATGGTACCTACTGCACGGTTAACGTTTGTAATTGGAAGTACCGCTTCAACCGGTTGACCCGATTCAATAGCAGACTGTGCCAGTGGCAGCAATTGCTGCATATCCAGCGTTTCTTCCAATTGGTGGTTCTGATGCTGTGTGCGGTAACGTGCAGAGCCTTCCGGCATTTCAGGCACGTGCAGCAATACACACAGATCCACACCTTTTTTCTTCCAGTGATCTACGGCTTCTACCGTTTCGAGGCAATCTGTACGTCCAACCATCTCCTGAATGGTACGGAACCCAAGATCAGCCATGATCTCACGCACATCTTCAGCAACAAATCGCATGAAGTTAACCACATGAGCTGGATCACCCATATAATTTTTACGCAATTCCGGATTCTGTGTCGCTACACCAACCGGACAGGTATCCATCTGACAGACACGCATCATGATACAGCCAAGTGCAACGAGCGGTGCTGTAGAGAATCCATACTCTTCTGCTCCAAGCAAGGCAGCAATCGCCAGGTCACGGCCGTTAAGCATTTTGCCGTCTGTTTCGAGGACAACACGGTCACGCAGATTGTTCAGCATCAGCGTTTGATGTGTCTCTGCAAGACCTAGTTCCCAAGGCATACCTGCGTGGCGAATCGAACCTTGCGGTGATGCACCTGTACCACCGTCATAACCGCTGACGAGGATAATATCGGCACGGCCTTTGGCTACACCAGCTGCAATGGTACCCACGCCCACTTCCGATACAAGCTTCACGTTAATCTCAGCACGCGGATTGGCATTTTTCAAGTCATAGATCAACTCTGCCAAATCTTCGATTGAGTAGATATCGTGATGCGGTGGTGGCGAGATCAGACCTACACCCGGTGTAGATCCACGAACTTCAGCAACCCAAGGATACACTTTACGTCCTGGCAGTTGTCCACCTTCACCTGGTTTAGCTCCCTGAGCCATTTTGATCTGAATCTCGTCGGCATTAACCAAGTAGTTGGATGTAACACCAAAACGTCCGGATGCTACCTGTTTAATCGCACTGCGACGGGAATCCCCGTTGCTATCTTTAATGAAGCGAGCCGGATCTTCTCCACCTTCACCAGTATTGGATTTACCTCCAACACGGTTCATAGCGATGGCAAGATCTTCATGCGCCTCTTTACTGATCGAACCGAAGGACATTGCACCTGTTTTGAAACGACGCATGATATCTTCTACGGATTCAACTTCTTCGAGTGGAATGGAAGCTCCCACCGGTTTCAGTTTCAGCATGGAGCGAATGGTCAACAATTGATCATTCTCACCTTGTACAAGTTTGGAATATTTTTTATACAGCTTGTAATCCCCAGTGCGTACCGCATGTTGCAGGGTATGAATGGTTTGCGGATTGAACAGATGCTCTTCTCCGTCGTTACGCCATTGATAATCCCCACCGGAATCCAATACTTTATCGTTACCGTCTTTTTCCGTAAAGGCACGGTTATGATGTGTCAACGCTTCGGCTGCCACTTCTTCCAGCCCAATTCCACCGATACGGGAAGGTGTCCAGGTAAAGTAACGGTCAACGAAGTCTGATTTCAGACCTACCGCTTCGAAGATTTGAGCTCCACGATACGATTGAATCGTAGAAATCCCCATTTTGGACAACACTTTAGTAACGCCTTTGGTAGCTGCTTTAATGTAGTTTTTCACTGCTTTCTCATGCGAGATACCACGCAGCAACCCTTGCTGAATCATGTCATCCAGCGTTTCAAAAGCCAGATAAGGGTTCACGGCACTTACACCGTAACCCAGCAGCAACGCGTAGTGGTGAATATCACGCGGTTCTGCCGATTCGAGCATAATGCTGACTTTGGTTCTGGTTCCCTGGCGAATCAGATGGTGATGCAGACCTGCTACAGCAAGCAATGCAGGAATGGCAGCATTCTCTGCGTCCACACCGCGGTCAGACAGGATCAGAATGTTATGACCTTTGTCGATGACACGATCCGCAGCTTCGAAGAGCAAATCCATCGCTTTGCGAAGTCCTTCTGCTCCTTCCGCAGCGGTGAAGAAGATTGGAATCGTCATGGAGCGGAAGCCTGGGCGACGCACATGGCGAATCTTCGCAAAGTCTTCATTGGACAATACCGGTGTATCCAGACGGATCTGGCGACAGCTCTCCGGTTCTGGATTCAACAAGTTGCGCTCAGGTCCAATGGTTGTTGCCGTAGACGTCACAATCTCTTCACGGATTGCATCGATTGGCGGGTTGGTTACCTGGGCAAACATCTGTTTAAAGTAGTTGTACAGACGCTGCGGACGATCCGACAGCACAGCCAGCGGTGCATCATAACCCATCGAACCCGTAGCTTCCATACCTGTTGTTGCCATGGGCTCCAGGATTTTACGCAGTTCTTCAAATGTATAACCATATGCCAGCTGAAGCTGGGTCACGTTATCATGTTTTGGATCAGGAAGTTCCGGTGCTTCCGGCAACTCGCTCAGATCCATCAAATGCTCATCAAGCCAATCCTGATACGGATTCTCGGCTGCAATGATTGCTTTTACTTCCTCATCCGCGATGATGCGGCCTTCTTGTGTATCCACAAGCAACATCCGACCTGGACGCAGACGATCTTTATACAGGATCTCTTCCGGTGCGATATCAAGTACCCCAACTTCGGAGGACAGGATAATACGGTCATCCTTGGTTACATAATAACGAGCTGGACGCAAACCGTTACGGTCAAGTGTTGCACCAATTTGCAAACCATCTGTGAAGGCCATTGCTGCTGGTCCATCCCAAGGCTCCATCATTGTGCTGTGATATTCATAAAATGCTTTTTTGGCAGGGTCCATGCCTTCATCTGTGCTCCAAGGTTCAGGAACCATCATCATGGCCACGTGTGGCAGAGAACGGCCGCTCAGATACAGGAACTCCAGTGTGTTATCAAACATGGCTGTATCCGAACCGTCCGGATTGATGACCGGTTTTACTTTGGCGATGTCGTCACCAAACAATTCACTCTCGAACAAGGACTGTCTAGCATGCATCCAGTTCACGTTACCACGCATCGTGTTGATCTCACCGTTGTGGATCATGAAGCGATACGGGTGGGCACGTTCCCAGCTTGGGAAGGTGTTTGTACTGAAACGGGAATGCACAAGTGCAATAGCCGATTCAACAAGGTCTTGCTGCAGATCCAGATAGAACTCTCCTACCTGTTCCGTTGTCAGCATGCCTTTATATACAATTTTGCGACAAGACAAGCTTGGAAGGTAGAATGAACCGCCTTCTGCTTCATCTGCCGAATAACGAATAGCCAGCTCAGCGCGTCTGCGAATAACATACAGCTTACGCTCGAATCCAAGCTCATCTTTCACATCTGCGGATCTTCCAATGAACACCTGACGTACATAAGGTTTCGCTGCAAGCGCAGAACGGCCAAGCATTTCATCAAAAGTAGGAACATCCCGGAAACCCAGGAACGTCTGTCCTTCTTCTTCAATAATCTTCTTAAGGCTCTCTTCATGTGCACTACGAATGGCAGGGTCTTGGGAAAGGAACAACATCCCTACGCCATAGAACCCCTGTTCTGGCAATGCAAAACCAAGACGTTCCGCTTCCTGTGCAAAATAGCGATGTGGAATCTGAATCAGGATACCTGCTCCGTCGCCGGAATTCGGTTCACTTCCCTGTCCTCCACGGTGCTCCATGTTACTGAGCATGGTGAGCGCCTGACTAACGATATCGTGTGAAGGTACTCCTTTGATGTTGGCAACAAAACCCATTCCGCATGCGTCTTTTTCGAACTGCGGGTCATACAGACCCTGTTTTGGAGGTAATCCGATGTGTCTCATGGAACGCAACCTTTCTATAATGAAGTATTTCGGAAAGATCAAGAACATAGGCAACAGGCAACAATGAAACGGGAGGAGCTGGCCTTTCGCTTGCGATAGAGCCTGCTAGATAGAAGAGGTGACAGTATGAGACTGTCAAAAATAATGCCTGCTATTGGGCAGAAGCAATTGAATGAGATGAGCTGATCCGGACGATCCGGCAAACAGCATGTATAAATCAACACGCAGCCGCTGGCACGGCTACTGAAATGGAGCGACGTTTTTTTGATATAGTTCTATTATTTTAACACCGACCTAACATCAGCGCAATTTAAACTTTTTAATACCTCTGATAAGAAATGTTTTGCAGTACAGCTTTACAGTAGTGACGTTTAAATTCATCTCTTTTTCGAATAATTATACACTTTTTATGCCAGAGTACAACTGAATTAAATTGCTGACAGAAGAAAATCGTTCCATGTGCGGCCTAGGTTTATCCATAATTCCACCAAATTTTCACTGCTTAAGCCAGCGAAACTTTACTTCTCTATGCATTTGTATACAAAATAGCCTGCAACCCCTTTTTGGGGCCACAGGCTATTTGCACTATTTGACTACTATATTGCATAATTCCACTACAAGAAAATAAAGTTTTTTTCAAAAATATGACCCTGCTGAAGATCAGGTTCGACTTATGCCGTCACAACTTGACCAGAATCAGCCTGTTCGACTTCTTTTTTCGGACGTCTGCCATTCCAGAGGAAGTAAGCAAGCGTCAGCAGAATGGATACACCTGCATAGATGCTGAGAATTCCTGCCTGATGCCACATCACATCCAGATTACCACTCGATACCACGGCTTTGAAGCCCATAATGCTGTGTGTCATTGGCAACCAAGGGCTAAATGCCTGAAGCCATGATGGAATCAGTTCTACCGGGAAGGTTCCTGCACTCGCCGCAAGTTGGAAGACCAGCAGCAGAATGACAACATACCGTCCAGGCAGATCCAGCCAGGTTACAAGCGCCTGAACGATCAACATGAAGGTCAGCCCCGTAATAATGGTAAACAGATAGAACAGCCCTACGCTGTGCGTCTCCAGTCCAAGACCATATAACATGAAGCTTGCCACGATAACCGATTGGAAAATGCTCACCGAGCCAAATACCAGTGTCCGGCTGACAAAACGATTCCAGCCTGTTGCACCAGGTACGGACGTTTCCCGCATTTTCAATACAATCGTGGAAATCAACGATCCTACAAACAGACCGATCGACAGGAAGAACGGTGTCAATCCTGTACCATAATTGCTTACGTTCTCTGCTGTGTTCTCCGAGGAGTTCACCGGTTCAGCGAACATGTTCACTACATCATCCGTTTTCTTAACTTCGGATGTTTTCTGTGCGGCATCATTCAGCTTGGTTTCCAGTTCACTTGAGCCATCTTTTAGTTCAGTAAGACCGTCAGCCAGTTTGCCCGCGCCATCACCCAGTTGCTTGGAACCATCGGTTAGTGAACTAACGCCACCACTTAGTTTACCTACACCCGTTTGCAAAGCTGTTGTCCCTGAGCCCAGCTGCTTGGCACCATCTGCAAGCAATGTACCGCCACTTGCAGCATCGCCCAGCTTGCCGCTGAACTGCTTCAGGCCATCGGAGAGCTTCGCTCCTCCTTGACTAAGCTGTCCGGCACCAGCCAGCAATTGCTTCTGACCATCCACCAGTTGGTTCGCACCAGCAAGAAGTTGCTCCTGGCCTCCATGAAGCTCGGTTGCACCCGCAGCCAGTTGCTGGTTGCCCTGATGCAGCTGATCTGCACCTTGCGCCAGCTTCTGCTCGCTCTCATGCAGTTGTGCACTGCCATCAGCGACAGCCTCACTTGCCGCAAGCAGCTTCTGTACATCCGCATTTTCGGCCAGTTCGGGGTTCGATGCAGCAAGCTGTTTCAATCCGGCGGCTACGCCCTGTGCACCATCAGCAACCTTGGAGCTGCCATCTACAGCCGATTGCAAGCCTGTTGCAAGTGTACCGCTGCCCTGAACAGCACTTTGCAGACCATCCGACAGCTTCGCACTGCCCTGTTCTGACGATTTCAGGCCAGACTGCAACTTACTTGTGCCATCCAGTGAAGACTGGAGTCCGGTTTCCAACTTGGCGCTGCCATCCTTCAACTGATCTGCCCCGCTCTGAAGCTGGCTCGAAGCAGCTGCCTGAAGCTGTTGAAGACCGGATACAAGATTCGATGTTCCACTTTCAAGCTTGGTTGCCCCTGTGTGCAGCGCGTTAACACCATCACTTAACGGAGAAAGTCCTTCCTGAAGTTCAAGCGTTCCGGATGCAAGCTTCGCCAGGTTATCCTTGAGCTTAACAGCACCATCATCCAGTTTGCCTGCGCCGGTATTCAGTTCACCTGCCCCATCGCCTGCCTCAGCCAAGCCATCCGATACTTCGGAGAACTTGTCGAGCAATGTCTCTGCATAGGATTCCGTTACTTTGGCTGAGACTTTTGCCTTCAGGTCCTTAATAGCGGTCTTACCGATCTGTGCACCGACAAAGCTGTAATTGCCATTCGGTTCATAGATCAGATCAGCCGGCTCCGGCTTGTCGTCGAGCAATGTTGTTGCTTGGGATGAGAAGTTCTCCGGAATCGTAATTTGCATATAATATTTGTCATTACTCATGCCTTCTTTGGCTTGGCTTGCACTGACAAAATCCCATTTGAAATCGGCATTTTTCTTCAGTTCATCCACCAGATCACTACCTACATGGAGGGATTTGCCCTCCAGCTCAGCACCTTTATCCAGATTGACAACGGCAACCGGCATCTCATCCACATGACCATACGGGTCCCAATATGCCGCCAGATAGATGCCACTATACAGGATCGGTATAAACATAATTGCAATAACAGGGATCAACACCTTCGGGTTTCTCACGGCCGATCCCACATCCTTGAAAAACACGGATAAAGATTTCATGTCATTTTCTCCCCTTAATCTCTCTGCTCCATGAGCAGGAATAACCATAATGAAATACAATGTCGCATTCCAGAAAACATACTGAAACACGAAGTGACCACTTTCCTCAAACGGTCACTTCAGGGCAAAAAAACAACCTGTCTTCCGACAAGCCTCCCTGCTTGATACGCGTAAAAATCCTTATATTATAGTAGATTAAATTCGGATTACGTTACAGCAGCAATTCCTTCCATTAAGAAAAGGCGAAAGTAAGTCTTAATTTCCTCTTTGCTCAGCGGTTGATGTTGTTTGCTCCAGTCTGAGGTTAATGCAATATACAGGCGAATCATCATAAATGCGACGACTTGCGGATCACAATCTCGAATCTCTCCATTGTCTTTTGCTTTCTCAAGCTCCTTAGCCAGAAAGTCGGAGATTACTTTCTCCACCTTGTCCAAACCTTCCTTGGCCTGCAGCGTTCCAAAGTCCTTCAGCTCCTGAGATAACTTAACAAGCAGATCGTGATCACGACGAAACTCTAACAAGGCATCCAATACTCGAAACAGATTATCGAAAAATGCACTTTCCTGATGCACTTCACGATGCGCGATGTTCTTCATTTCCTGAATCACTTCTACCAGGATCTGATCAAACAATTGTTCCTTATTGGTGAAAAACGTATAGATCGTTCCTTTGCCAACGTTCGCAATCTTGGCGACCTGATCCATCGTCGTTGCTTTGTATCCAAACATGGCAAACGACTGGGCTGCTGCATGAATAACCTGCTGTCTCCTGTCAATCGGAGCCATCTAATCCCTCCTTTAATCGCACTCATTGTTCAATCGCTCTACATAAATGACCAAAAATACAATTCAGTCATTCGGTCAAAAACTACAATACCACCTTCGAAAACAGATTGCAACCCTAACATTTTAAAAATTGTGTTAATATTTTTTAACCTAAATGCAGTGGAAACTCCTTCTGTCGTCGTCTATAGTGTAAGATGACTCAGATAATACGTATATATAATGAAGTTTAGGTTGTCTCATTGTAAGATATATGGTGTAAATATTCATAGAAGAAACATGATTTTGCGCTTCAATGTATATTCATGTAGTAACGCATTCCATAGCTAGAATAAACAATGAATATCTTCATTTTGAATTAAAACTTATGAATAAAGGTGAACTCATGCGAAAACCAAGAGTGCTCTTATTATCGGAAGGTTTCGGTACCGGTCACACTCAGGCCGCTCATGCGCTGGCACATGGCATCAAAAAAGTCAGTCCACATGTTCACAGTCGTGTCATTGAACTAGGCAAATTTTTGAACCCAACCGTAGCTCCACTAATTTTCTCTGCATATCGAAAGACACTATCGGTTCAACCCAAACTGGTCAGCCTGTTGTACCGCACACAGTACAACAAATCATTAAATGGTTTTACCAAGCTGGCGTTGCACCGAATTTTCTATACACAGACGGCACAGGTAGTATCCCAACTGAAACCCGATGCGGTGATCTGTACCCATCCTTTTCCGAATGCTGTCATCTCCCGGCTCAAACGCCAGGGTCTGAATATCCCACTCTATACCGTTGTGACGGATTATGACGTGCACGGAACATGGATTAATCCGGAAGTGAACAAATATCTGGTCTCTACCCCTCAGGTCAAAGCTTTGCTTGAGATCCGGGGTGTCGATCCCTCCCATATTCAGATCACGGGAATCCCTGTGCATCCAGACTTCTGGGAAGCAGGAGATAAGGTGAAGCTACGGGAAGAGATGGGGCTTCAGAACATGCCTACGGCGCTTCTTATGGGTGGTGGATGGGGACTTTCGTTTGATGAGGATCATATGAAAGCTCTCACGTCCTGGGCAGATCGTGTTCAATTGGTCTTCTGTCTAGGAAGCAATGAAAAAATGATCGCAAAAATGAAGGAAATGCCTTGCTTCCAGCATCCGAATATTCGTATTCTGGGATATACACGGGAAGTAAGCAAACTGATGGATGTATCCGATGTGCTGATCACCAAGCCAGGTGGCATGACATGCACTGAAGCGCTGGCCAAGGGTCTACCGATGTTGTTCATTCCTCCGATTGCAGGTCAAGAGGAAGAGAACTGTGAATACTTTGTACAAGCCGGATACGGCCAGGTCATTCACTCTGCCGATGTGATCACCAATCGTTTCAGACAATTAGTGGAACAGGCATCTACTCAAACTGAAAGCCCGCTGAACGTAGCACATATTTCAGGTAACCATTCGGCCTATGATCCGAAGTGCTGTGCTCAAGCTGTTCATAACTTATTGTTCCCGACTACGGCCGAAGTCACAACAACCTCCGTGGAGCGCTTCACAGCCGGAATTGCTTCCACGTCCTTGTCAGGTACCAGAATACCATTCTGATGCCTCTATGGACCTATAGAACAGCTCTCAGGAGGTGTTATAGGGGACAAGACAATTGCTCACGATATACAAAGAAGGTTCCCTTCCGAATTTTTGGAAGGGAACCTTCTTTTATTTTCACTAATTCCACCGTATGATTTGGCAGAAAAAAGGGTAATTTAGAGTATAACGATATTTTAAATAACGAAATAAAACTACGATTCAGGCTTTTTAAAGGGCCGTGTGATGCACACACAGTTAACTACCCTGCCTGTTTGCAGAATTTACGGGTCGATTACTTGTAAAAAGTATGATGACCGATCGTTTTTACTTTTTTCTGCGAGCGGGCAACTGTCAGATCGTCGGCAAGCGTCAATGATAAGAAATAATACGTATCATCAGCAACTTCCTTCTTCCCGTTCAATGCAGCATTCACTGCTTTGATGCTGTCCTCGTTGGGAACCACACGTTTCATACGTCCGTTCGCTACAGGACTAAACTGGGATTTCTGATAGATGACCTTGTAAATGGTATCGGGAAAATTGGCTGACCGCAGCCGGTTTAAGACAACATTGGCAACTGCCACTTTGCCTTCGTACGGTTCACCTTCCGCTTCTGCCATGACGATTTTTTGCAGCAGATGCAGTTCTTTATCGGACACACTGTATGACCAGGTTGCGAGTTTCGAGTCTTCCTGGTTCAGAAGTTTGGTCCGTGTAAAGTATAGTTTTTGGGGGGGAGTTGTTACAGCAGCGACTTCTTTGGCACGTTTCACTTTGGCCAATTTCAGTGCAGCTTCTTTTTTGGCTTTGGCCGCAGCTACCGCTCTAGCTTTGTTCTTGGCCTTGGCTTCTTGCAGTTCCTGCTCTTCTTGAGCAGTCGTAAGCCAGTTCTTCGCTGGCAGAGATTCAGTCCACGCTACGGTTTTGGCAGACAGATTAGAAGACAGACTTGTCCCATCTTCCATCATGCGCCTCTCTTCTTGCGTAGATGTTTGGTTATTTTGCACAGAAGCCGCAAGTTCGGTCATCTGTTTACTATCACTAGCTTCATTCCACTTCCCCGTCGCCTGAACGACATTTACCCCCACTATACATACAAGCAGCACTGATAACATCGGTGCTACCCAACGATTTTTGCTTATAATGTTCATTCGAAGATTCCTCCTGTCGAAACAATTCCCTTAACTAAGTAACCCAAAAAAAAGAATTTGAATAACGATGGCTAATATTACATAGGGATAAACGTTATGTCAATGTGATTTTATGGCATAAAAATGATTATCAGGAAAAAGCGAACGTATCCACGACCTCATACATTGGCGATTGGCCCAGCCTTGTCACATAAAGTACAATGTCCTCCACCATCCATGAATTAGCACCTGTGGAATGTTCCGGAAGCACTCCAGATACCCCTTTATTATCATTACCTGGAAGCTGTCCCAGATATTTTCTGGCAATGGTAATGTGGGGAGCATAAGGTCTTAATTCAGCTTCATACCCAAGGGGCGAAGTCGCCTGCACGATTTGTTTTTGCAATGAAAACAAGTGCTCTATCTCTCCGCTAACACCCTTCCAAAGCACCTTAGGTGCTTCTTCAAGTCCAAATGTGCCCCAATCGGAAAGCTGAAGTTCAAACCGCTGCAATCCGCTTGCTGCTGAGCGCAATGCTTTTCGCAGGTGCCCGATGTCACTAACTAACGTATCCCCCAGAAATTGCAAGGTTATATGATAATCTCTATGATCTGTCCATTTACGAAAATCTAGCTTGTTCTGTACAAGCCTTGCATCCATCTGAAGAGACTGCTGAACAGCAACAGGAAGACGAATTGCCACAAACAATCTTTCCCGTCGGGATGAATGATCCTGATGTGATTGGTTATTCATTGCATACACCTCTCTAAAGTTCGCTCTATTATTTCATGACTATACATATCGTTTCAAGTTGGGTAAGTATAGAGTGACACAAATATAACCATTTGCAAATAAGGCTAGATTCCTGCATTTCCCACCTTAATGCACATCCAACACCAAATCTGATACACTTTAATTATCAAACTCATCAAACTATTTATCTCAGGAGGACCACACATTATGGGTAAAATTGTATGTTTTCCATCTCTATCCGAAGAACAGCAACAACGCATTCAGCATGCTGCACCGGGATACACCCTGAAATTCGGAAAAGCCAAGGAATTGGACCCTGCTGAGTTGAAAGAAGCTGAGATTATTCTCGGCTGGTCCCCACTCGTCACAGAACATGCATTGAAACAGGACAGCCTGTTGAAGTGGGTTCAGGTCTGGTCTGCCGGTGTGGACAATCTCCCCTTCGCAGATTTGCAACAAAAGAACGTTCAGGTCACCAGTGCAAATGGAGTTCACGCGATTCCAATCACCGAAATTATTCTGGGCATGATGTTATCCCACAGTCGCTGGCTGAGACAAGCTATGCTGCATCAACAGCAGGCCGAATGGAAAGCTCCTGCCAAACCACTGCCGGAACTGCATGGCAAAACAGCAGTCATCGTTGGTGTAGGTGAGATTGGCACGGAAACAGCCCGTATTCTCAAAGCCCTTGGCATGCGTACGATCGGAGTTCGCCGCTCAGGTAAGGATGTCCCCAATGTGGACAAAATGTACGACATGACCGGTTTACATGAAGCCTTGAGCCAGGGCGATTATGTAATTAACATTTTACCGCTAACTGATGAAACCAAACATATATATGATCAAACTGCATTTGAGCAGTTCCGATCCGGTGCCTGCTTCGTCAATGTCGGCCGTGGCCCCAGTGTGAATACGGAAGCGTTGCTGAATGTACTCCAAAGCGGCCAAGTTGCCTTCGCCGCACTGGACGTGTTCGAAGAAGAACCTCTTCCTGCAGACCACCCGCTATGGGGCATGGATAACGTGTTAATTACGCCTCATATCGCAGGAAGTACAGAGCAATACGCGGATCGAGCAGTCGATATTTTCGTCAAAAATCTGGAAGCTTACGTCGCTGGCAAGACCCTGCCGGTGAACCTTGTGGATTATAGTCATAAATATTAACACAAACACCCGTTCCCATGCAATATTGTGCAAATCAGATCAACGATATACATTGAACTAAAGAATATTTCTGTCCTCTACGTTCTCGTCTAAACAGTTAGTCAAAGGATATTGTAAGCAATAAAAAAACTCTACCTCTGGAAATTTCCTCAGAGGTAGAGTTTTTGTTTTTTTGCGCTTACATACACAGCCAAATATGACGTATAAACGTGCCTTTGTGTACTGTTCGGTACTCTTTTACAGTCCATCCCGCTTCCAACAAGTGCTCTTCTACCCACTCTGTGGAAACAACCACTGCCCGTTTTGCCAATCTGCGCAAACTCTCCAGCATGGCTCGTTGCTCAGCATCTGGAAGTACAGAGCAGAGATTATAAGGCATGTCCAGAATTGCTGCATCATACAGATCTTGCAGTTCATTCATATCCCCCAGTGTGATTCGATTCGAATCATATCCATAATGCGGCAGATTAATTCGCGCACCTCGGACAGCCAGAGGATTGAGATCGTTACCTTTTGCATCAATTCCCATGGATAAAGCCTCAATGACAACCGTTCCCATACCGCAGCACGGATCAAGTAATCGGTTGTTTTCCACGTTCGGAACAGCAATATTAACCAGCGCTCTCGCAAGCGTGATGCCAAATCCAGTTGAGTAATTTTGCGGCTTCTGCCGATGAACCTGCCATGATCGATCAGCTTCTGTCCACTGGCCCAAGATCCATTTTTCTCCTGTTCGGATTAGGCCGAAAGTCACCTTAGGTTGCTTCATCTGTGCCTTGCCTTTAATGCACATACCAACTTCTTTTTCCAGTTGGCGAGACTGTTCATAATCAGGGGCATGATCGCCTTCTTTCAGACAAACTACCTTAAATGTCTCTTCTGGCAACAGATGAATCTCTTTGGCAAGAGGAAGCAGATCAGTCACGCTGCCCCCTTCGCCGATCACGTCCAGTCTGCCGTGGATAAAAGGACTGCGTCCAGGTGGAATACATCGTTCAGACCACACATACGACCCCATATCCATACGGATCTCTGAACTCGGTTCAAGCAGCGTATTCAGCTCCAGCATGCATAATTCGCGCTCGTTCTCGTGGCAAGCAAAGGTGTAGAGGTGTTTCCCAGAAGTACCGTGTGTACCCAGTGTTTCATCAGGCAAAATCCTCCTCCCCTTCCTTCATTAATCATGTTTCTTCTATATAAATAGTAAGCTCATTGAAGACATATCAAATATCGGCTGTTACGAAAGCTTCAGGTAGTCATTGTATACAATGTTAGACCGCTAGACAACTATCCATTTCCTTGCACGTATCTATTTGGAAAGAAAAAAATAAGGTGTTCCCATTATTGAGGAACGCCTTACTTTATTTTGAGATTATAACATTGGAAATCTAATCGTTCTTGCCAGCAAACGTTATAGGCCAACAGCTCATATATCATACTGATTTCTCACCAATCGCCGCCTGCGTGATTCCAGCTTCTTCTATTATAAGAAGAAGGTTATATTTTTAATTTTTCAATGGATGTAAGCAAATCTTCCGATAATTCTTTCAGACTTTGAATATTGCCGCTAATCGTTTCCATGGAACTTACTTGCTCTTCCGCCGATGCAGAAACTTCTTCCACACTCGCTGCCGATTGTTCCGAAACAGCGGAAATCTGCTGACTGAAATCATTCATTCGTCCGCTTGCTTCCTGCATGCCTGCCAGTCCATCTGTCATCGTGCTGATGACACCAACCATGCCTTCCACCGATTCGTTAATTGTACGGAAGAGTTGACCTGAAGCAAGCACATGTTCCTGACCCAGTTCGGTCTCCTGAACGCCCGTACGTAATTCCGAAACCACCCCTTGTGACTCTTGCTGAATATCCTCGGTAATCGCCGTGATCTCTTCGACCGAAGTCTGCACAGCCTCAGATAACTTCCGCACTTCTGATGCAACTACAGCGAATCCACGTCCACTCTCTCCCGCACGTGCTGCCTCAATAGAGGCATTCAATGCAAGCAGATTGGTTTGGCGTGCAATGTCATGTATGACCTGAACCAGTTTGGAAATATCTTCATTTTTACGATTCAACCGTTCCATCTTGTTCATGGAAGCCGAGACCGAACCGGAAATCTGTTGCATCTGCTGCACCGACTGTTCCATCGCCTTGCGACCATTCAGCCCTTGTTCCAGAACAAGATCCGACATGACGCGCAACTGGCTGCCTTGTTCCGTATGATTTTGAATGTGATCATTCAACGCTTCAACCGTCCGGGCTGATTCCACGGCTGTCTCTGCCTGGCTCTCTGCGGCCTTGGCTGACTCTTCCATGGTCACAGCAATTTGGCGACTACCAATCTTAACCTCTTCTGAGGATATTGCCAGTTCCCCACTTTGCAGATTGACAGCTTCCGCAATTCGTCTGACGCTCAGAACCATGGAAGTCAGGTTACCTTTCATGTCATTCACCGCTTTGGCCAGAACACCGACTTCATCCTCATGTTTGGTATGTATGTCCTGAACATTCAATTGGCCTTCTGCAATCAGTTTCACCGCACTAATGACACGTAGCAGTGGTTTCACGACTTGTGAACGAATAATCGGAATGCTGATCGCTGTAATGACAATCATGACAAGAACACCGATAATGATGCTTAACCTACCATCCTGCACCGATCTGATCGTTTGGGCCGCCGCAAGATTGGACTGTTCCTGATTGTATTCCACGAGATAATCGAGATCGACTTGCATGGTGTCAAAGGAATCAGCACCTTTATCAGCTACTTCCTTCGCCAGCTGTGTCTGACCCTCATCACTCAGCTTAATCGATTGCGTATTAATCTTGAGATATGCTTCCCACTTGTTCTTGAACGCAGTCCAGTGTTCGAGCTCTTCCGGAGACTTCTCCTGCTGATCATAGATTTTAATCGCCTGCGTCGTTTCACGAATATACTTGGTACGCTCTTCTGACAAGGATGCCTTGTCTGTTTCTTCCGCGTCAAAGTGACGATAACTTAGTGACAGGACATGCTCTGTGGTATAATTTAACCGGTTAATTTGCTGGATTGATGGCATCCAATTGTTCGTAATTTCATTAGTGTTGGTTTCAATTGAATTCATCCGGGTGACAATCGTGACACTCAAAATAATTAAACAGAGGATTAACAAGTAGAACGCGATGCTGATACGCAGACCGATACTCTTGATCTTAAATCTGCTGAACATATGATTTCCCCCTTGACCTCTTCGGTCATCCCGAATTCAGGTGCTTTTGTCATTGTTTTCCCCTTCTTTTGACCTCTTGTCAAAAGAGCTTATCTATATTATATCGATAGGAAAATAGACGTAAAGTATTATAACATTATTTTGTCATTGAGATGCTTGGATTTGTAAAACATTGTTGAATCTTGACAAAGTCCAACCCGAAGAGCTGCAGCATAAGGTAAAGTCCCCCGATCTGCAGCTCTTCGGGTTGTTCGGATTCCAACGGCTAACATCATAAAGCGATCAGCCTAGTTCAGTATTGCTGTCTTATGCTCAGCCAGCAATCGATATGAATCCAACCTGCGCTCATAATCTGGTCCTGCCGTAACCAGAAGCAACCTCTCCGAATCCAGCCTGCGACTCACCTGTTGCAATCGAGCCCATACCTGCTCAGGTGTACCTGCATAGTGCCGTACCGATTCATTTTGATCACTAACGGCTTCATCACTCGTGTTAGAGACCTCGATACCACTTGAATTCGGCTCCGTTGAACGTTCTTTCCCATCCAGCTTGCGCCTCTCCGCCATGTCACGACTCCAGTCCAAAGCATCCGTCTCTGACTCGGCACACAATACGCTGACTGCCACCATAACCTCAGGCTCCTTCATCGTTGCACTGGGAATAAATCCTTCTCGGTATCGCCTTACAGCCTCTGTACCATCGGCATCACTCATGAATTGACCAAAGACATATCCCATGCCAAACCGTGCCGCAAATTCTGCACTCTTCACGTTAGTTCCCAACATCCAGAGTGATAACGGAAGCTTGGGAATCGGACGAGCTGTCACGGGATGATCCTCGTACATGTAGCGGTCTTCGAGCAGTTCCGTGAGTGCTGCGAGCGATTCAGGCAGCTTGGACACATGCTGCAAGTAATTGCCACTGAGTGCCATCGTGGCATGAGGTCCACCGCCAGGAGCACGTCCGAGCCCAAGCTCAATGCGCCCCGGATAGAGCGCAGCCAGCAGGCGGAACGACTCCGCAACCTTGAGCGGGCTATAATGCGGCAACAAGACCGCACCAGAGCCAAGTTGAATTGTTGTTGTCCTTGCTCCGATATGGGATAACAGTACTTCGGGAGAGGCCGATGCCAGTTCAGCCATATCATGATGCTCTGATGTCCAGTATCGGGCATATCCCCATGCCTCAGCATGTTGTGCAAGTGTCACCGATTGTTGAAGTGCCTGTTCCGCTGTGGCATCGTTTAACCTTGGAACAAGGTCAAGTACGCCCAGACTGAACGTCTCACTCATTCGCTTAGCCACGCGTCTCATCTCCCTTTATATCGGTTAGTTTTAATCCAGATCGTAGATCGAACCCACCTTCAGACCGTAGAGTTCATTATATATTTTCTCGGCAAATGCATCCGTCATTCCTGCGATATAATCGATCACCATGTGCTCCCAAGTCCAGATCGGCTGGGCTTTGGCTTGATCCTTCTCATACCGCTGCAGCCAGTCGGATGGAATAATGGATTTGGACGTTTCCGGATCGAGGAATGCATCCCATAATCGCTTAATCATCCACTCACTGCGCTTCTGTAGCCGCTGTACACGCAGGTCACGAATCATGGTCACCCAGGCAAAACTCTTGAGCACACTCACCGTACGCAGCATATCAAGGTCTTCAGCCCCTTCACGGACAAAAGTTACCTTCTTCCAGTCGCCATCGTCAATAACGCCCAGGCTGCCTACAAAAAAGCTCACCCAATAGGCTTTCACTTCACGACGGGTACGCGAGTAATCATGTTCGCAGAACGGCATCTTTTCATTCCAGATGCGCAGGAACGAAGCGAGTACCTCTTCTACCTTTTGCCCAATCGCTTCTCGGGTCCATCCGTTCCAGAACAGATCCTCCAGCGTTGTAATTTTATCCACAATCAGTCGATTCACATGCGGATCTTGCAGGAAATGCTCATGTACTTCAATTTTGCCTGCTTTGATGCCATCCTCCAGGTCATGTGAGGAGTACGCTATATCGTCGCAAAGGTCCATCAGCTGTGCTTCCAGCGTCTTCTTGCCTGCCGGCACGTTCCAGCGATCACGGATCTCCCGAATATATTGCCACTCATGATGATACATGCCTTTTTTGCTCTCTGTCCCAGGGTACGGATACTTGTTGATTCCTAGTAATACCGCATCAGACAGATTCAGTCCGTCGATATCTTCACGCTTCTCCAAGTGCATAATGAGACGGAAGTTATGCGCATTGCCTTCAAAATGCTCGTATTTCCGTTTTAACTCGGCACGTACTTCAGACTCGACCTTGGGAACTTTGGCGCTGCGGCTTTTTTTCATGATTTTCTTAGCCTCGGTGTTAATGAGGTCATCCAGAATGCCATCCAATACTTCTTCACCTTTATGTCCAAACGGCGGGTGACCAAAATCATGTGCGATTGCAGCGCACTCCACCACTTCTGAATCAATAATAAGGCCGGGGTTGTCCGCGCGGTCCCAGTCCACCTCGGGAAAACGGCGAATCAGACTTCGGGCAGCCTCTCGTGCAATCTGTGCCACCTCCAGGGAATGGGTCAAACGAGTACGATAATAATCACCCGTTCCTGCGCCAAACACCTGCGATTTGCCTTGTAACCGACGGAAGGTCGGTGAATGAATGAGTCTGGAATAGTCCCGTTCATACGCTGCACGAGATCCATCCAATTTGGTTAATTCAGGATATTGTCTATGTTCTCTCAGATCGTTCCATTGCATGGGGATCACTCCTAGCCGACTGTCTCTATTTTGAGTGATTATACACAACATCTGTGGTTTCGAAAAGTAAAACCTGTCTGCGATTGTCATCTCTTCTTACATCAACTTGTAATGAACAGTCATCTTCTCTTATTATACCCTGCCAGACTATCATCCGTGCATCTAAATGACAATGATTCATATTAAACTCACACTATCGTGACTAATGATGAAAAAAAGTGACTTATACAGTTTGCGTAGCCGTTCCGGTTACGGATCGTTCTTATGATCGCTGTTGTCTCCAGGTTTTCTGAATTCCCTTCACTAAGGCAAAAACCCGGAGACAAAGGCGAACGCTTCGCTTCTTCAGAATCGATTCCGTCCCCCTCACTACTTTTGCTGTTTGATTCACTCCCAATTTAAATGACATCACATTCCCTATAAAGGAGGAATTCTTCAAAACTTTGAAAGGCTAAAGAATTTCATTACGATGTTCATCCATCGCTTCAATGATAGTCTGCCTCCCCGCTCCCTCCCCGTTGTAGGTAAAAACAAAAAAAACCGACAGGACTGAAACGCCCTGTCGGGGTGGAGATAGTGGGTGCAACCGTATTTTGTAGTTTCCAGGCTATATAAGCTCTGAGCCTTTCACCCGGAAACCGCATGGAACATTCAATCACTTTGATTCAGTGCACCGTTATTATATCACTGCGATATTGCGAAAGTTTAAACCATAACCTTACAGATATCGTTGGTGAACTCTACTGGGTCCTGAATTGGCAATCCTTCGATCAGCAATGCTTGATGATACAGCAGGCTTGTGTAAAGGTTCAGCTTTTCCTGATCCTGCGCGAAAGCGTCTTTCAACGATTTGAAAACATCGTGATTCACGTTGATTTCCAGCACTTTGTCGGCTTGTACGTTTTCGCTGTTTGGCATAGCTTTCAGGATTTTCTCCATTTCAATCGTCAGCTCACCCTCAGTGGACAAACATACCGGGTGGCTTCTGAGGCGTTTGGAAGCTTTAACCGCTTTGACTTTACCAGCCAATTGAGCTTGCATTGCTTCAAACAACTCTTTGTTGTCATTGTCCTGAGCGTCCGTTTCTTCTTTGTCCGCGCTATCTTCGATACCCAGGTCACCACTGGAGATGGATTTGAATTCTTTCTCCTTGTAGTTCGTGATCATCTTGATGGCAAACTCATCGATGTCATCGGTAAAGTACAATACTTCGTACCCTTTCTCAAGAACACCCTCGATCTGTGGCAGCTTCTCAATACGGCTAATGGATTCACCGGATGCATAGTAGATGTACTTCTGATCTTCCGGCATTCTGGAGACGTATTCGTCCAGGCTCACAAGTTTGCTCTCTTTGGAAGACGTGAACAACAGCAGATCCTGCAATGTATCCTTGTTCACACCATAGTCGCTGTATACGCCATATTTCAACTGACGTCCAAACGCTTGGTAGAACTTCTCGTAGTTCTCACGCTCGTCCTTCAACAGGCTTTGCAGTTGGCTCTTGATTTTGTTCTTAATGTTCTTCGCGATCAGGCTAAGCTGACGGTCATGTTGCAACATCTCACGGGAAATGTTCAGGGACAGGTCTTCGGAATCCACCATACCTTTGACAAATCCGAAGTAATCTGGCAACAGATCCCCACATTTATCCATGATCAGTACACCGTTGGAGTATAGCTCAAGGCCTTTTTCATACTCTTTCGTATAGTAGTCAAACGGCGTATTCTCCGGAATAAACAGGATTGCATTGTATACCACCGCGCCATCTGCGCTGATGTGCAGGTGTTTGAGCGGTTTGTCAAAACCGTAGCGTTTTTCCATATAGAAGTTATTGTAGTCTTCTTCAGTCAATTCGCTTTTATTTTTACGCCAGATCGGCACCATGCTGTTCACGGTTTGTTCTTCTTGGTATTCCTCGAACTCGTTCTCCGTGCCCTCTTTCGGACGTTGACCCGTTACATCCATCTTGATTGGGTAGCGAATGAAGTCGGAGTATTTTTTGATGATGGATCTCAGGCGGTACTCTTCCAAAAATTCGTCATACGAATCTTCTTCGGTATTTTCTTTGATCGTCAGGACGATCTCTGTACCTACGGAATCTTTCTCAGCTGGTGTGATCGTGTAACCATCCGCGCCTTCGGACTCCCATTTCCAAGCCTCGTCGCTGCCCAGCGTTTTACTTGTTACGGTCAGCTTGTCCGCCACCATAAATGCCGAGTAGAAACCAACCCCGAATTGTCCGATGATGTTGTGGCCGTCTTTTGCTTCATTTTCTTTCTTGAACGCCAGGGAACCACTCTTCGCGATAACCCCCAGGTTGTTCTCCAGCTCTTCCTGCGTCATCCCGATTCCGGTATCCGTCAGTGTGAGCGTGCGGTTTTCTTTATCGATTGTCAGCTTGATGAAGTAGTCCTCTTTGTTGAAAACGAGTGAATCGTCAGTTAGTGCTCTGTAATAAATTTTATCAATGGCGTCACTGGAGTTGGAGATCAATTCTCTCAAAAAGATTTCTCTTTGGGTGTAAATGGAGTTGATCATCATATCCAGCAAACGTTTGGATTCTGCCTGGAATTCTTTTTTAGCCATGAATGGTTGGACTCCTTTCAAATTGGGATATCGAATGATTGAGTTGAAAATAGGAAGTAACTGAGATAATCCTGCGGCCATTAGTAGACTCAAAAACCTTGATCGCTCTAGTCCACAGATATGTGATTCACTCTAATGGCTCATTATAAAAAATAAGTGCATGACGTTCTGCAATATAGCCGTTCCGATTACGAATCGTTTTTCGGATCGCTGTTATCCCCGTATTTCTTTAATTCCCTTTTTAAAAAGGGAGAAATCCGGTGATAAAGGCGAACGCTCTGCTTCCTCCAAATCGATTTCGTCCCCTGCACTATTTTTGCATCTGATCAGCGACTGATTTTTTAGGATAGAGATCATCAATGAAGTGATATCTTTTATTAAACGTGGAATGCCGCTTCAGGTCTGTTGTGCCCCTTTGGAATTCGCATGTCTGACTCAGGTTCAATATCTATTTTCAAAAACAGAATCATTCCATATGTAGGCGTATAGTAAAAACATCATTTGTTAGCACTCTAATGATCGGAGTGCTAAACCCTTCCTTTTATATAACATATGGGAAAATTGGGTGTCAATACGCAGGCGGTTATTTTAACAAAAAGATTGAATACCCCTTCAACTTTTGCACATCACCAATCATTTTAACGTAATCCCGGAGGTAAAACAAAAGCCGCCTCGAACCAAAGTTCGAACCGGCATGGTGAAAGACATTTACGATTAGAGTTAGAAACTACTACTTTTTGGCCATTTTTGGATCAAGGGTATCGCGTAGTCCATCACCCATGAGGTTGAAGCCAAGCACGGTCAACATGATGGAAACGCCGGGGAAAATCAGCGTCCACGGGGCTTTTTGTATAAACTGACGGGAGTCCGACAGCATTTTGCCCCATTCCGGGTCGGGTGGTTGCGCACCCATGCCTAGAAATCCGAGTGCAGCGGCCTCGATGATCGCCGTCCCAATTCCAAGTGTACCCTGCACGATCAGCGGAGTAAGGCTGTTGGGCAAGATGTGACGAAACAAGATTCGCCCGTTGCCCGCTCCAAGTGTCCGTGCCGACGTTATGAATTCCTCCTGTCTCAAGCTAAGTACCCGTGAACGCACCAACCTTCCGTAGGTCGGGATGTTCACGATGGCGATGGCGAGCAGTGCATTTTGCAACGACGGGCCCAATATCGCCACAATGGCGATGGCTAGCAAAATCCCGGGAAATGCGAGCAAGATATCAAATAAACGCGAGATGAGCATGTCCGCCCATTTTCCATAAAATCCGGCAATCAGACCCAGCAGCGTGCCCGCAATAATGGAACCAATGACGGAGAAAAAGCCCACCCACAAGGAAATACGCGCCCCATGCAGCACTCTGGAAAAAACGTCACGCCCCAGATCATCGGTACCAAACCAATGCTCTGCCGAAGGGGCCTGAAGCCGATCCACCAGCACCTGTTCCTTGTAATCGTAAGGTGCGATGTATGGCGCGAGGAAGGCCAACAGTATAAAAAATACGATAATAATCAGACCAGCAAGCGCAAGCCGATTTTTCCGAAACGTTCTCCACGCTTCCCGCCATGGACCGGATGTACTCGCTGTTGCAGCATCAATGGATGGTCCGGTATTGGTCGATAATTTGGCCATGCGGCGTCCCCTTTCCTGGATATGATTGAAATACAAGATCAACGAGTTCTATTACACTCAAGCACTGCGATTGCAGTACCATCTTCCGATCGCTGTTATCCCCAGATTTTATTGATCCCCCTATTTAAAGGTGAAAATTCAGTGATAAATGCGCAGCCTATGCTTCCAATGTAGCTTTCTTTCAGAAAGCTTTTAGCTTCGATTCTGCAGATTGGTTCTTTATGGAGTAACTATTTATAACTAATACGAGGATCAAACACGGCATAGAGCAAATCTACAATCAGATTGATCACCACAAAAAAGAACGCCACGATCAGAATGCCACTCTGGATCACCGGATAGTCCCGCGAACTAATCGCTTCATATATATACCGTCCCACACCCGGCCAAGCAAAGATCGTTTCGGTCAACACCGCACCCCCGAGCAACGATCCGGTCTGGATGCCGATAACCGTAAGCACGGGTATAAACGCATTTTTGAGCGCATGTCCATATACGACAAAAAACGGACCCAGTCCCTTCGCCTTTGCTGTACGAATGTAATCGGAACTCATCACTTCCAGCATGCTGGAACGGGTCATCCGGGCAATAACAGCCATTGGAATCGTTCCCAGTGCAACACTTGGCAGAATCAAATGTTTCGTTACGGTCCACAACTGATTCCATTGTCCAGCAATCATCGTATCCAGCACATATAAACCCGTAATGGCTTCCACCGGATCACGCGCATTCATGCGTCCAATGGATGGCAACCACTGTAACTTGTTCGCAAACAACCATTGTTCCATCAGACCGAGCCAGAAGATCGGCATCGATACACCCACCAAAGCAATGACCATACAGCAATAATCAAACCAAGAGTTGTGCTTCCATGCACTGACAATCCCGGCATTCACCCCAATAATGACAGCAAACAACATACTCGCCATCGTTAATTCAAGGGTTGCTGTCAGATAAGGGACAATTTCCTGGGCAATAGGCACCTTGGTGCGGATGGATGTTCCCAGGTCGCCTTTGAGCAAATCGCCCAAGTAGGCGAAATATTGCTGGAACCAGGGTTTATCCAGACCTAGCTGGTCACGAAGGGCCTGCTTGGATTGTTCGGTTGCCTTTTGCCCAAGTATGGTCTCGGCCGGGTCACCCGGAATGGCGTGGATGATGGAAAAAACAATCAGGGTCATGCCCAGCAGTACGGGTAGCAACACAAGCACACGTTTGACAATATAGCTGTTCAATCCTGTTCACCTGCCTTCGACATATCGTGCAAAATAAAAAGCGCCGGCAGACACGCATGCTTTGGATAGTTACGTCCGGATGTGGGTTCTGCCAAGCATTGCGTCTCACCAGCGCTTTGAGAGAAAGAATTAAAACGTAATCACTCCGAACTGTAGTGCCATCTTCAGATCACAGTTATCCTGAAATGGATAAGTTCAGCTTACAGCTTACTCGAAATAAGCACCGGCATAGGATTCGGTGCCCAGTGGAGAAGGGACGAAACCTTTCAGGTTGGCTTTACCTGCCAGAATTGGCGTCGTGTGTACCAGAGGAATCCACGGTGCATCTTCCTTGATAATTGCCTGCGCTTGTTTGTAAAGCTCCGCACGTTTCTCCTGATCTGTTTCTTTCTGCGCATCCGTCAGCAACACATGCAACTCTTCGTTTACATAATAACTGCGGTTGTTGCTTGGAATGGCATCTTTATCCAGCAGTGTATACAGGAAGTTATCTGGGTCACCATTGTCACCTGTCCATCCGAGCATGTAAATGTCGTCCTTCTCCCCGGCCTTTGTATCTTCGAGATACGTTGCCCACTCCGGTGATTCGATGGTGACGGTCACTCCGATTTTCTCAAAATCGGCCTGGATCGCTTCCGCAACCTTCTTGCCATCAGGCATATACGGGCGGGATACCGGCATCGCATAGATGGTTATCGGATCAGGCAACCCGTCAGGGAAGCCTGCTTCGGCCAGTAGAGCTTTTGCTTTTTCCAGATCATATGGGTAATCCTCAATGGTATCGTTGTATCCCCACAGCGTTGGCGGCATAGGGTTGACAGCAGGCTCAGCTTGTCCAGCAAAGAATGCATCAATCAGGGCCTGCTTGTTCACCGCATGGTTGAGGGCTTGTCTGACTTTGACATTATCAAATGGTTTCTTCTTGAAGTTAAAGCCGATATACGCCACGTTGAACGGTGGACGCTCGATCTTCTGCAACTCGCTATTGCCTTCAAGGATGGACAGATCGTCTGGGTTCAGGTCTTCCATGACATCAATCTCGCCGTTTTGCAGGGCATTGAAGCGAGCGGTATTATCCGGAATGGAACGAACGATTACTTTGTTCAGCTTTGGCAGTCCTTCTTTCCAATAATCCGCGTTTTTCTCCAGGGTGATGGAGTCGTTACGCTTCCACTCTTTGAATACAAATGGGCCGGTGCCCACAGGCTCGCTCTTAAAGTTTTCTTTTTTCTCCTGAATCGCGGTTGGGCTGGCAATGCCAAATGGCGTCATCGCAATATTTTGCAGGAAAGGCGCTTGTGGCTGGTTCAATGTGAACTCCACCGTAGTCTCGTCCGTCGCCTTCACTTCCTTGATCACACGTCCGTCCTCTGGACCAAACATGGAGTCGTAATAATCGAAGGAATCTCCTTCGAATTTATATTCACTCGCCGGATCGCCCCAGCGGTTGAAGTTGAACACAACAGCCTCCGCGTTGAAGTCCGTTCCATCATGGAATTTCACACCGGACTTCAGCTTAAACACATACTTCAGCCCATCTGCCGAAATCTCCCAGCTCTCTGCCAGTCCAGGAACGACCTCTGTTCCGCCTTCCTTGTAGTCCAGCAAAGAATCAAACACCTGATGCCCAATCTTCAGCGACTCCCCATCTGTTACAATCGCCGGGTCGAGCGCTACGGAATCCCCACCACGGCCCATAATCATCGTATCCTGTGCTACCGTTTCGGTTGGAGGGTCGGTTCCTTCCGCCGGAGCAGGCGTAGTCTCTCCACTCTCGTTACTGGAGCAACCGGACAACACCAATACGGTACTCAAAGCCATCGTTAGAACACCGGACATCCATTTTTTTCTCATTCGCATACGTACAACACCCTTCCCTGTCTCATAATGTGTGTGATGCTGGCATGAAAGATCTCCAATGTTGGCAATCGGTTTGGTGCTATGTATCATATAAAAGGCTTTAGATGCCTGCGATACCTGAATTAAAGTTCTGGGGTAAGTACGGCATGTATATGAAATGTAAAAACAGCATGGGACACGTATGGGATACAGGTAAATATCAGATCGTGCACATTGAGTCAGGACATGGATTGACTACTTTTATAGAAAAAGAAAAAGGTTCAACAACGTATCTTGTGAGATGAATCTATGAAATTGAATGAGATTGTTGCGTTTTATTTGAACTAAGGTCAATAAGCAAAAGCACATGGTTACGGACCGGTAAGAGCAAGTTTAAGTCAGTAGATTAAAAATACAGATGGGCATATGGATACTACGCTGCTGGCTACGCAATAAAGTCTGTTCCTTGAGCGTGTCGTCTTGAGCATAGAATGTGGGAACCGGACTAGGTACCGTTCGTTTGCAATACGGATGAAAGAAACTCAACATAGGCTAGGTTGTTTGGATGTGTAAGTTGTTTATTACGGTGGTTTTCTCTTGCAAATTGGATGTGTAAAATGTATGAACGAGTCATCTTGAGATGTTGGATTGTACAACAGGGAGACATTACAATAACTTCATATGTTATGGTTTTGTCATGATGAGGAGGATTGTGTAAATAAACTGTGGTGAAAAACAATTTCGTGTAACTTACTTTACATCACATTAATCAATTAGACAAGAGATTTACAGACATAAGTCTTCAACTTTATTATATGTGTTAATATCACTTACACAAAACACAAAAAAGGAACACAGTTCGACAAAAAGCATCCCGTGTCCCTTCTCTTCTCAATCCACATTCAGATAAGATCAATATTTTAATTTGCTAAGAATCAGCTCACTTTTTAAACAAACCTCTGCGATGCATCACGGTAATAAAACGGTAAAAATCATAACTCGCCCCATTATCGATGCTGAACAATGGATTTTTGGTGTCATATGCCAGTGCTGCATCCACAGCTGCCTTCGCCCATACTGGAACTTCCATTTGCTGACGCGCCTGCAGTTTGTCGACCTGGGATTTGAGCGCATCAAACGCTGCTTTCTCTTCGGCTGTCATCGGTTCGCCCCCTTTCGGTGGTTCAGTTGGTGGATTCGGATGACTTGGATTCGTCGGATTGGATGGCTCCGGGGGTTTCGGAGTGGCTGCTGCGTATCTTGCTCTGAGCTGTGCCGCTGTTCCCTCGAATTCATTCATATCCACGTTGCCACTAATGCCATTCACCTTGCCTGAATCCGTATACTGCCAGAACGTCCAACGCTTCCATGCCGGTTGGTCTTCCGGTACACGGGTGTTGCTGTAACGCGCGATCCAAAGATCGTACGAGCTGAGTGATGTGTCAAAATTCCCGGCAAATGAATTGCCCGTGTATATGATCGGTTTTACACCTGTCAGACGTTGTAATTCGGTTAAAAAAGCTTTGGCAACTGTATTCATCTGCGCTTTGCTCAGGTTGCCGGGGTTGTTCTCGTAGTCCATAACAGGTGGCAGCTGTAACGCTTTGGCGCCTCCAACTTTGTTAAGTGTATTGGCATAATGTACCGCTTCTGCCTTGGCACCATCGGTCGATGTCGCACGGAAGAAGTGATACGTTCCGACCAGCATGCCCGCAGCAAGTGCACCGGTTACATTTTTCTGGTAATTGGGATCGGTATATGTCTGTCCCTCGGTTGCCTTGATGAATACAAATGTCATGCCACTTGCCTTCACTTTCGCCCAGTCAATATTGCCCTGATACCGGGAGACGTCAATGCCCTGTGTGTTGCCTGAACTCCTCGTTTGCATGTTTCTCACACCCTTTATGCGGCAAATTGCCGTTTGTATCAGCATTTTACATCATTCGATTCAAGCGTTCCCGGGTACAAGTATAGACAGATTAGAGCATTCTGATCTATACATTGCTGATTGGATGTCACTCTCTGGATTGATGCAAAATGCTCCTATAGTTAATGCGGTTGGATCAGGGGTTGCTTGTGTGCGTGTCCCTGATGTGTTTGAGATCAACTTAATCTTGTTCACACGGACACTCCGATGACAGAATAACCTTCCAATCGCTGTTATCCCCGGATTTTTTTGATTCTCTTTATAAAGGGGAAAATCCGGGGATAAAGGCGACCGCTTCGCTTTTTCAGGTTTTTTCTGTCCTCTCCGTTATTGTGTGGAATGTTTAGTTTCAATCTGTATTGATGCCTTATATAGCTTTGCTTACTTATAGATTAATTCTGTTTAATCCGACATTCATACTGATCAACAAACGTTCAATATAACTATATACTCGCAATATTAAACGCTACTTAACGTTATCTTCTGTTGTCGGTGAATCTATGTCATCCGGATCTGCCTGTGAAAAAGAGTCTTTGGCACTCGGGGAGAAGTTACCGGGGAGTTCCCCGGTTCCCCCTTTGCCCTTTAGCACTTCAATCGCTTGCCGGATCACTGGAGGAATGGGAGCGCCCAACTTGCCTCCATTCTCGATAATGGACAACAACTCATTTGCGATATAAAAAAAGGCGACCGCATCCCTGAACAAATGTCCGTCTCCCAGAACACCGTCCACCAGATGAGCCACCGATACCATTGCAAATATAAATACCTTTCGTGCGATGCCGAACATCCCAACGTTACTTTCTAGCTTGCCACTCATGCCTGCTGCCGCAATGCCCGTTAGGTAATCGAGGATGACGAACACAAGTAGTACGCCGAGTACGCCTGACCAACCACCGAAGAAGTAGGTTACTGAGCTGCTCATTAGTGCAATTCCCCATTTCCATAGGGTGTCCCATCTTTCCATGGTTTCACCTCCTTTTAATATTGAAATACTAAATGCTCCAGAAGGCATAAAAATAGCGCTCCGTATTCGGAACGCTTGTTACACAATACTTCCGTTTTGGTCCATCCCTGCTGTTTCCAGAGCAGCCTTCACTTTATCACGATTACCGTTTGCAGTCGGAACATCGTCAATACCGATCAATCCTTTATGAATCATCATTACATATACAGCCAACATATTCTCACCCCTTTCGTGAGTGTTACAGCCCAACGGATTAACAATCTTGCAAGTTTATCCCGTATTAGGCATCAAACTAAGCAGCATCATGTGTAATTCCATGAGCGCCAATTGATTCGTGTTGTTTTCTTCCCGTAATCGCTGATTTTCTGCCGCCAATTCGGCAATTTGAAAAGTGAACGAAATCATTGGTGGTTGTGGTTCTTCGTCGGGTTTTGGCGGGTAGTCAAAGAGTGGTTCCAATGTTTCCAGATCAACGCGTGCAATCGTACCGCCTTCGGCACGGTCCAACATGTACGCGCCGTATTCCAGTTGGATCATACCGACACTATCGGGAACTTTATCGTCCAACGCTTTGTATAACTTGAAATCCTGTTCCCGCGTGGTTTCGACGACGATCCCGGCGCTCTCTGGCGTAATAACGATGACGTTACCGGATTGCAAGTCGTAGTAAACCTTCATACCGATTTTATTTTTCGGCTCTTGTTCGTTCATTTTTCCACTACCTTTCGTTGATTAATTTTTTTGGTGTGCCAAAATGCGGTATAAGCTTTCCCCCCTGCTATCTCTCTATCATGCGTAAGCTTCCCAAGTATGATTGGTGTTACTTAAGGCAGTAGGTAATTTCATTAAGGAAGTAGTTACAAAAAAAGAAAACGCCGACGTAGTCGTTGATACAGCAAGGAAAAGACCTCCTGAACTCGGAGTAAAACAAATTGAATCTCCAAATGAATTTTTGAGGTCTTGAACAAACACACATTGCGGACTACCGGAGTTAGTTTTAACGATCACTAATTTTGGTAATACAGGGAACGCGAATCCAAGATTTATATAATAACTATTTGCGGTTGATCCTCTTGTGTCAAAACTATTGCCTGCAATCCCGGAATTGGATGATGTTAAAGCGCCTTGGGCTATCATTTTCAATTCCTTATCCTTATCAAACCCATCCAACCCGTAATTGTTCAGCAAGTAATTATCAATTAACGGCATTTACTGCACCACCTTTTCTAATATGATTCCGACGTGGCAGTTACTTCCTGATGCGCTGAGCGTTATTTGTCGTCCTTTAGGTAAAAATAATTTAGGCATTGGAATAATCAACGAATCATTTGCCTTCACTACCTTTTGAGGAGCAATCAAATAATCTTTAAGAGTAACGCCCACTTGCGTATCGACGGCGTTAGGATTACAGATCACGATAGCCTTTATCATGGCGTCAAAAGTATTAGCGGGCGTCATGATGCTTCCATTCAAAAGGTGATTGATCTTTTGATACGAATATTCGCTTGTAACGTAATCTCGTTCAAACCCTGTTACATACGCCTTAATAGTTGCCGTAGATCCCATAATGATTATCGTTTCTCCGGGTAATAGAGGGATATCTAAGTCATCTATAAATATCGTATCATATCCCTTTATTGTGTGGTCATACGCGACGACAATTCCGCCCACGATTAATCTAAACGTACGGGCTACGCTTCCCGGATTAGATATAACAAACGACTTTGCCACCGCGCATTTACCAGAAGGAACCGTATATACGGCGGTTGCCGTTGTAGGTACAGCATCTTCATACATATATTTAATCGTGTCAGCCATTATAAAATTTCACCCCAAACGTTTCGTTTATTTTCTTGTTGCAGCAATTGACGAACAGCCTCGTTAACCGCCATCTCGACCACGGATACCGCTGCCGCGTTCTGACGTACGACGTCGTTCATATCCGTAAGTAACGCCTTTTCGTTCTCGGCTACCGATCCGACGAATGGAGCAGCCGGAGACGTGTCCAGCATGAGGTACGTTACGGTATAAGTTGCCGATGGATCGAACATTGCCGAATCTAAAAAGGCGCGCTCTGATCCGTAACTATTCGTGTCTGAAATTCTCATCCATTTGTCTTGTCGATTGTTCTTATAAATTGTCAGTACTCTTTTGGCTTTGTATTTCAGGGGATTAGAGGCCACTGTTCCGACTGCATTAATTGAATTTATCTCATACGTATTGTAAAGAGTTGATAATGCAGGCTTTGTTCCTTCGCGCACCACCAAACCCGTTCCCACTTCAACTTGGTTATTGCCTTCGATTAACGTCAATTGTCCTTCTGACGTGATCGGTTCGACAGTAGGCGTTGCAAGCTGATATACGAGTTGGTACGGCGTGTAATCGACAGCGCGGGTTGTCGGTAATGTTAATTCCCCACCAGTGAAGGTTCCATCCGATTTTATTCTCGCCCAGTATTTAGTACCCGTTCCGTTGTAAGGCGTAAAGGCAGCGCCGTCTTCGCCCCTGTACATACGCCAACCCATGAAATACGCCTTAATCTCGGCTGCTGTCGGATTGTATGAGTCTCCCCATCCGCTGTCGGCGTTGGAAACTGTCATCCATACATAACCCTTATTTGATTCGTTGCCTACGTTAAATAAATCTGATTTAGGAAAAGGCGAGCTAACTCTATCCAATTCAAGTAAATTACCGTCATACTTAGTCATGTACGCGGCGACATTTGACGTATCGACATTTTTAGGCATGAACAATGTTACTTGTTTGTATCCCGTGTAACTCGACGCATTAACGCCATAATCATCTGTAGGAATGATTGAAGCTTTTTTCCATTTCGCCAGTTTGAAATACTGCCCATCCTTCTCGAATACTTCGTCAGCATTCGCCCCAGTTAGTGGATTAGCGTATAAATCCGTTTGCAATGCGAGTATAGCGTCTTCACGCGGTTTGAACGGTTTGGCTGTTGTGCCGAGAACGAGCATTGGGTTTTTAATGCTGAACGTCCCCGCTGCGCTTCCTGTATTTCTGAAATAGGCAACAACATATGCCGCATTGACAGGGGCTACGAGAGTTGCAGTTTGTCCGGCGGCATATCCAGTCCCGCTAATCGCTATCTTGTCTTTATCAGCGAATACAAGATGTATTTGACCATTATGTTCGGCACTAAACGTATACGCCTTACCCGGAATTGCAGGAATCCACGGAGAGCCTATCCATGATTCTGCTGCGTTGGCTACCACCGTATACTCGTAAGGACTTGAAATAGATCCTTTTCCTGTAGAATCGTTACGAGGGGCATTTTGCCATTCATCATAAAACGGCGGTAATAAGTTTTCCCCATAACGAATCGCATACGGATTTCGCACGGGTTGAACGCTATCAACGTAAGGATACTTAGCGTTTACCTGCTCCGTCGTCATGTTGTCCAATGCAACGTAATCTTCTGAGCTGATCTCGTAAACACGAAGCGCATCAACATTTCCATTACTCCCAACAGGGCCAACAACTTCACCCACGGCATACGAGGTTTCAGTAGCTGAAACGCTATACGCCTTCCATACAGTATTAAATTTCGTTGAATCTATAGAATTTACATTACCTTTTGTAGATGTTATTCCATTAAGGTACACCCCTAGAGACGTCCCAGATACTAGCTTTACATCAGCAGCAATAAGGTAGTAGCTTCCTGCTTTCAACGTAAATACGGTAGACGTACTTAATCCTGAAGGGGTTGCGGTTGTCGTTATTTTTAGAGATTGACTGCCCTGTGCCTTTTTTGAAGTATCTGCAGACAATGTTGCTTGGTACGAAGAAAATGCACCTATACGCTCACACCCACCATCCCTTCCCAACAAATTCATGAGAGTCCGTCCCTTCAATGCTTCCAACTTAAACGCCGAGACACGCTCCGCATTGATAATCTGCAATCCAGGCTCCAACGTCACCGATCTACGCTTCTCGGTATCCAACCGCTCCTGAATACTACTCACCTGTGCTGCGGTTTCCTCAGCCTTTTCTTCCACTTGCCCTACACCTTCATCAACCTTCTCCCAGTTCTGATCCAAATATTTATCCAGATCAAAATAGGTCGTCGATGGCGAGGAACGATCAATCTTATTCAACCCCAAATTTGGTGTTTTTGGTTCATTCATTTAAGCTCCACCTCCTGCAAATTTATCCTGTCGGGTCTGTTCGATCTCATCCAGCGTCATGCTTTCAACCTCCGCAATCGTCAAATACCGCAGACGATAGTCAACGGTCATATGTGCCGGTTTAATATCCTCAATCGCTGCCTTCAGGTCGTCCAGATTGGGCGGCAAGCCCCATGTGTCGATGAAGCGGATTCGGATCAAGTATTCCTCAGGTGACACGGATACATCAATCCCGCCACTTTCGTAGGCCTGCGCCACGTTCTTGAGCATCGAGCCAGAGACTTTGCCGCTGCCGCGCATTTTGGAAATGATTACGGATCTTCGCTGGTCGTCTGGCTTGGCTTGATTCGTTGGAATCTGTAAATCCCGCTCATAACGTTCCAATGCCCAGGTCGCTGACTCCGGGTAGAATTGATCCAGCACACTTTCCAAACCCACCGTAAGCTTGTCTAGCTCAACACCTTCGGTCTCCGTAAGAAGCTGCATCTCCAGCACATTTTCATACAACGGGGGCAAAAGAGTCATTAATATCTCTGCTTTACTCATGTCACCTTCACCGTCCCGAGAACGGCTACTGCGCCGGGGGCGATCTCCAGATTGGACATACCACCATTCACCAGCAGATCGCTATAATCAATCACGGGCGGGATATCCAGAATGACATTGGCAATACGTGTCCAACGAACCAACGGATCGGCAAAAGCCAGTTCTTTCAGATACGCCGTAACTCCCGTTTCAATCAGTGTCTTCACGCCCTCGTACGTCGAACCAGAAGCAAGCGTGACCTGTACCTCCACATCAATAGGTATCTCTTGCGCTCCTACTACTGTGACCACGGGTCCAATTGGAGCAGCACCTTCGCCCATTCCATCCTGGGATGGATCGATATATTCCTGCACCGCCTCGATAACCGCCTCAGCAGGTGTTTGCATTTCGTTATTCAGCAATGCCACTTTGACTGTACCTGGCCCGTCCCACAGTGGAAAAGCCTTCGCTTTGCCAACCCCGGAGTTTTCCCGTGCCCATAGCTCATACTGATATTTGTTCGCACTCGTGACCGGACGAGAAACTTTGTCCTGATAGCGATCATATAAGGCCTGATCCGTTTCCTCGTCTTCGCCAGGAACCAGCAACTTTGTCAATTCAGCCGTCGTCAGGCCGGCAATATAATCTATGGGTAGCAGTGCCCCCGTATATTCATTACCTTCCGCTCCCGCGACTTCACATTCCAACACATATCGCCCTGCCGCGACGCGCTCCACAACAACATACACCCGATCCCCCGTGGAAAAACGAATCTCCAAAGGAACCTCAACAGGCTTACCTTCGTTATCCCGGAAACTGCCAACCCAACGTGCCTTCGTGGCCGCTTTCCGACTAATGCCAGACCAAGCCACCGCACGATCCAGATACTCTCCAGACGCTGTATCCGCAAACTTCAGATTGGCGTTCACATCCAGCTCTATATACATCTGAGCCATTTCCACTGCCGCTGGCGCAAGCGCATCATAGATAATGCTGCCTTCACGTTTATCCACACCATCTGGTACCCTGTCCAGCATTCGGTTTAAAATAACTTCAAACGTCTGCTTTTCATACATCCATGTTCACCTCCGTCTCTTCCCTAAAGCTGCCAAAATCCGTTTCCACGGTAAAAGAAACCCGTACCCCGTCAGCCCCGTGGACAAAATCGAACTCGGTTACATCCGAAATGCGATCATCTGGAAGCAACGCTTCGCGAATCCAGCGTTCCAGTTCCGATTCAACCATGGATCTCCCGGCCATTCCTTCCCAGGACCATTCCATACCGTAATCCGAGGAATAGATTAGATGCTCATAGCGGCGTGTGGACAATGCTTTATACACCGCCTGTTTTACCGCATCTTTTCCATCCAGTTGCAGTCTTCCAATTCGCTGTCCAGAAGCTTGAAACACATAAGTTAGACTCGGAAGCACAGCAGCTTCTTCCTGATCTTCTGCGCTAATCTGCGCACCCTGTGGAATCATGGATTCACCAGCCGATCCAGCACAACAAAGCTGTCTCCACCTTGAACACGTAACAACAAAACATGGTCACCCACGGTCCAAGTTTTGTTCACTACGGATTCCGGCAGTACCAGAAAAGGCTCAGCCAATGCCAGCCGTTGTTCAACGGTGATCTCCAAAGGCTGGGTGTTTGTCACGCTTCCGTACATTATCTGAACGGGAGACTTGGCATCTACAGCGGCCACCGCCGCCTTTTTAATCACGTCCAGCATCATTTATCGTTACACCACCTTCAAATCCAGTGACATCGTATGCACGCCCCCCTGTACCTTATGCGTACATTCGTCTACCAGAAAATATTGATTAATCTTCAGTTCATCGATCTGGATGTTGACAAAACTACCTGCCCTTACCTTGAAATCACCAAGCGCATCCACTTTCAACGTCTGCGTCTCGCGGTTACGGAGGGTCATCAGGGTCTTCAGCATGGCATCAATCTGACCTTCGTTCAGGCCATCATCCGCTTTTTGGTACAAAAAAAGCAGCCCCCATTGACGGATGCTGCCTGAATCCTGATGAACAAACGTTTCTCTTTTTCCCGTATCCTTGTTATCCCGATACAGCTTGATCTTGTTATACGTCTGGTCGTCAATCGATCGCGTATAACTGTAATCCGTGAGCAGACTGTTATCCCCAATAACAAAGCCGTAAGGCATCTCTTCCACATCCTGAAGCACAAGTTTGCCGAAATCATCGTAGAAGATGTAGTTTTTTCCGCCATAGATCAACGTTCGGTCCAACGCCTCACAGATCATGTCAATCAGCTTTTTATTATCAAATAACATGCGCGGAATAACATACTTTGGCTGAATCAGATCACCTGTTTTCAACAGAAAGTCTTTGGCAATTCGTTTGATCACATCCGCAGCAGTGGCATTAACGAACTTGTACGTCTGATTCGCGGTTAGATAACGAGTCTGGTCGTAGGCTTTGATTTTGACACTTTCGTCCTTGCCACTATCCACCGAGAAGATATATCCGTAAAATATGCCTACCTCGTTGCTGATATATTTCACGACATATCCATTCTCATATGTGAATTTCTTATTCTGGTACAGACTGCCCTTGATCAACGTGAATTCCAGAGAGGAAGGCTTGCCGATGCGGGAGGTTTTGTACGTAATGTCACCGGCAATCTCGCTAATGTCCCAGATGTTACCCTGCTTGTCATCCAGTAATAACCGTTCCTTCATGTTTGCCAGCTTATCATCCAGCCTGATCTGCTCTTGCATATTCCCTCTCCTTTCACGGAAGCTTGATCACAAGTCCAATCGGCAGCTTCTTCAGTTGTGCATCTTTGATGCTATTCAGCTTTTGCAACTCTTTCCAGCGAGATCCATCTCCCAGATGGGCTTTAGCTACAGACCACAAGGAGTCTCCGGCTTTGAGTGTGACGGTCTTTGGCTGAATTTTTTCATTGGGCCGAGAGGCTTTGGTTTTTGTTTTCGAAGCAGCCGTATCCTTGCTGTCCTTGAGTGGCACTACTTTTTTGGCGGCATAAAAAATGAACTGCTTCAGCTTGATATCATACTGGATATCCCCCACCGTACCCGCAGTCTCCTTCCAGTCAAAACTCTCAATGGAAACTGCCATATTAATGGTGTACCTCGCACTGGAAAAGAACAGTCTGACGGGTCTGCCCGTCTGCATCCAGCGGATGATCTTTTTCACATATTCATAGGGATCACGGTAAAACTGCTTCTGAATTGCCGGATGTCTTGCATCGTAGTTCAGATGATAAGGGCTGTAATCTGCCGGAAAAATTCCGCTGAAACTGACTTCGCGCAGCTTCGGCGACTTGATCACGTTAATTTCACCCAAAGCGCTAACGTTAAACGTACTACCGTCTCCCGAATCCGAAAACTCAATGCTCTCGGGTGTCACCGGGAAAAACATGTATTCGGAGCGGTTATTGAAGCTTAGTTGAATATAATATTCCACTTATCCATACACCCCCTGAGCACTGGAGACGATCTGACTGTTCAGTCCATCGGTGATTTTGCTGATGATGCTGTCCACATCATGTCCGCTGTTGATATCCCCTGTGGTGACCTGAACTGTTGGCGTCAGACTGACGAATCGCTGAATCGCCTGCATCTCTGCAAGCTCACGCATCAGTTTCAGATCCTCGCTCGTTACATCCACTGTGCCGTCCACGTCACCGATCTTGTCCACCTGTCCGATATTGTTGATTTTGTTGATGTTACTCATGTTGCTATTGGGAACAACGGTGGGAGCAGGTGCAGTTGGCATCGAAGGCATGGAAGGTGTTTTGGGAGTTGGGCCGCCGAAGTTTCCGGGTAATTTTGTTTCTTTGGAATTTGGATCAGGCAGAGAAGGTATTTTTGATAATAGTTTTTTTGCTGCATCTTGTCCCTTGTCAGAAACCTTTGGATCGAATTCTCCGTCCATTCGATTCATGTGGAATACATCTTTGTCACTCTGTGGCTCAAATGATTTCAATGTATCCATCCAACCCTTGACGTTTTTACTAGCAATGTTGATATCGGCTTCGGACATGACAGCTAAATTTGTACCAAAGATATCATTAATAAAGGAAGCTACCTTCCCAATTGCCCCCATCGCTTTGCCCAGAAAGTCCTCAATTCCTACAATAAGATTGTAAAATATCTGCATCCCGAACATTCCCAAATCGTAAAGCAATTTTTGGAATGCATAGAATGGGTCTTTGAAGACATTGGCTATGAACTCTGCGAATATAGCAAATCGATTCCACATCGTGGCAATCACAACCCTTACCATCTCTCCAAGCAGCATAAATGTACCGATAATTGCTCCCAAAATCTCAGTTCCCGATATTCCCATCATGCTTAAAACACCGATAACAGCTGCGATGGCAGCAATGACGAGCAGAATAGGCCAATTCAGTAATAACCAGGCTGCAATCAAACTGTAAACTTGGATAATGACCAAAGCCAGAGCCACAAGCGCAAGCGCCATAAGGATCGGCTGAATAATATCCCAGTTTTGTTGGATCACACTTGCTATATACAGAATGCCATTTACCAGCATCGTCAGCGCGTTTGCCGCAACCGTAAATGCATTGCTAAGCCATTCAATAATGCCAGTGAATTCACCATTGGCAAAAGCCTCATTTAATCGATCTAATAAAGGCGTCAAGGCAACAAGAGCTACCTGTCCAATCTGGCCGAGAACCCCATTAAACTGATTCACCAGTGCATTCCACTTCTGCAACGGTGAATCCAACATGGTGTCAAAAGCCTGTTGGGTATAGCCTTGTTTTTGTAAAATGACATCAAGCTTTTGTATAAAAGCATTCAGATTGGATGAATCAATACTTTGTTGCAGACCTGCTCCATTCAAAATCTCTTCTGGAATATTAAAAGAGCTTGCCAGTTCACCGTTATCACCATTCATTGCGGCCACCAAAGCACCTGATGCATCCGAGATACTTTTCCCGTCTGGAGAAAGCATGCTCAACCGTTTAGTCATGTCTCTCAGCTGATCAACCTGGTCCGTATTCTGTGCATACGGGATGAACGATAGCGCACCTTTCAACGCATCCGAAACATTCTTTCCGCTCTTGAAAGCTTCCGCACGGTAGCGATTGAAGATCGTCTCCCCCTGAGCATCATCACCCGTAGCAGCCATATAGCGATGCTTCAAATCCTCTTCTTGTGCTGCTGGAACAAGAACCGCTTGTCCTGCTGATTTCATCATGCTGATCCAGGCTCTTACACGCCCGGCTCCTTCTGCAAAAGCCGCGTTCACTTTGGCTTGTTCCTCGGATACGCCCTGTAGCAATTTGGATGCCATTGCAATACTGTTCAGTCGAGCAGAATTAAACATGGTACTTATAGCAGCAGGTAATTGTTGAAATTGCGTTACTATACGTGTTGAAGTAAGGTACAGTCTTGCAAACATGGCATACATTCATTTCTCCCTCCTTTCCTTTTTATTTCTTCCGGGCGCGATTCTTGGACCGCTCTTTCTTCTCTTCCTCCACCCGGATGGAGATCATCGCATAGATAGCGGCTCGTTCTCGCATGGAGAAGGCCATTAGCTCATGCGGCAAAATGTTTAATTCGTGGAGAGCGTAATAAGCCAGATTGGCTTCGGAATCGCCCTCTTTAATTAGTTTTTTACGTCATCCACCAGTTCGTTCATATCCTGATTGAAGCCGTTCAGCTTCTGAACCTGTTCACCGAGCGAAGCAAATTCCCCAGGCAACAGCATTTTCCGCAAAAGCGATTCCGCCCCCATCACGCCGTATGACCGCTGGAGTTCTGCGTTTTTCAAATCGGGATAAACTACACTTGCACTCATCAGGCGAGCCATGTAATCATTCGCATCGATGTCGGGTGTGTAGACACCGTTCTTACCCTTAATTTTGCGGGTAGCTGCCTTACGGCATTCCTGGTTTTCGTCCTCGGTCATGCTGCGCAGTTTCCATGCCACTGGTTCACCTTTCTCATCTTTAAATCGGGGGGATACGGTAAACTCCTCCGTTGTATCTGTTGCTGCATTTTGGGCAAAAAACATACTCAATCCACTCATGTATTGTTCCTCCTCTAAAGTTAGGTCCCCCGCCGCACGAAGCGGCGAAGAACAGTATTTTGACACGCCAAATAGCCCGTAACACAGGCAAGTTGAACAGGTTTCTTTTACAAACCCGCTGCTAATTAATACTCTTTATAAATCTCAAATCATTATGTTTTCACGCTACATTACTTCGGCAGATTGAACGATACAGGCATATCGACATCTTCAAAGGTAAAGCTCACTTCTTCCTCCAACGCCTCGGCCTCGGTATCCAGGGATGCCATGATCACACTGTCGAGGTTGACGCCTTTGAGGGTCACGGTCTGTTTGCCAATTGTAGAGGAAGGATCTTCGTTGGTCACTTCAATGTCGAAGTACGTGTCCACACCATTCTGCATGTACTGGAGCATCAGCTCACGGAAACGGGAAGTGGTATAAAAGATCGTCATGGAACCCGAACCAGACCAACCGGTTGCTTTGTGCTGTACACCGCGACGGCCCAACGTTTTGACCTCTGCTTTTTGTTTCTCCACTGTTGCTTCCAGCGTCTTCACATAGAACATTTCTTCCGTCTGTCCGTTAATCGTTGCGTATGCGCGGCCTTCCTGGCCGGAGATTGTGTCGCTTGCTTTCAAAAATGCCATCTTAAACCACCTTCACTTTCATATATACTTTTTCAACGGAATCCACAGGTTGGACCTGAATCTCGATCAGAATACTGTCAGTTTCATTGCCCGGAGCAACAGTGATATCTGTTTTGGAATCAAAATTTTGAATGGCACCAATATCCTGAAGTTGCTTCAGATAAGTGACACATTGGGAACGGAAAAGACTGCGCCCATCTTCGTTGTTGTTCACTTTGCCGATATAATAGGATTCGAAAATCCGTTTCATATCATTAGCGATGCCATCGAGTACACGGACAACACGGTTTTTGGCAAAATGACGTGCCTTATCCGGTGTCACCGAACGGAACGTATTCACATCCTGCTCCACCACTGCGCGGTTGCTGCTCGCCGTAAACACAAACTCGCCATTACGCAATGCCGCTTCTGTCTCGCTATGCGTCAGTCGTCCGTTCACATCCACGGCATCGTCATAGGCACGGAACGTCAGGGATTCATTCAGGTTAGCTCCCGCTGTTGCGCCTGCAGTCCATGCTACGGTTTGTTTCGGCGTAAGAACGGTACCGTCTGCGAGAACAACACCATTTTTGACACTGATAATGCCTTCATGGTCTGCAGCCGGATAATCCGACAGAACCAGTTGTACCCTCTTGCCCTCGGTATCACGCAAACGCTTGATGTAAGCTGTGTAGACTGACTTGAGTGTGGCATCGTCTGAAATCAGACCGACTGCGTTAAAATCCAGTACTTCCAGCTTCGTCAGGAAATCGGAATGCTCCTGGTTCGTTGCTGTGCCATCTAATCCACCTGTTAGTGGAAGTGACGCTGTAGCTGTGAGTGCACCTTCACCAGTAAATGTAACGTATGCATTGGATTCCAGAGCTTCGATGGTGGACGAAGTTTGTTTGTCCACTTCTTTACCCGCAAGCAAAGTGGAGACATCCAATTGTTCCGGTTCATTGATATTGGCGGAGATTACAACAGACAGATCATTACCACGCACACCACCGTGTTGGGCTGTCACTGTCAGTTTATCCAAGGTTGCCTTGGCTTTGGTACCTGCATTGAGTCGGTAAAGAAGCAAGGTCTGCGCCCGTTTCAATGCTTCGCGGATCAGCAGCAATTGCGGTGCTGTCCAGTCATAGCCCAATTTGGCTTGTACATCTTCACCTGCTTGTACCGTCAGGATTGAGCCTGTTTGCCCCCATGACAATGAAAGGGCCAATGCCACCGTTCCCCGCTCCCCTACCGTACCTGGCAATGCGCCCTCTGATGCAAAATTCATATATACGCCGGGGCGTACCTTGTTTTGTGTTGTCCATGTTCCTCCAGCCATTATTGTGCCTCCCCATTCATAAATTGTTGGATGTGTTCTTGCGCTTCTTGCAAGGTGTATGTTTCTTGTTCCAGCAGAACTGCTGCCAAAATATCTTTCTCAATTCGGCTGAGTTGCCGGGATTCGGCGAACTGTGCTTTACTGTATTTTTGGTTAGTTTTCTGTTGAGCTTCCGGTGTTCTAGGTTCCGGTTCTTTTTTCGTAAACATCGCCAATGCGCCTCCTATTCCTTTCATACTGATCCCCTCATTTGGTTAGTTATTCTCTTGTAGCTTTAAATGCGGTAGGTCGCTGTTCCAGTTGTTGCATGGTAGCGGCGGACTCCGACACTTTGGTGGTTCGCATGGTGTAGTACACCAGCATTCGCGGAGTATCATTCTCCGTCTCCCAACGCATCTCCGTTGCGCGATAGGGTGTGCCCTCCACGTCGATGGTTTCCAACGCTTCAAACAGTTCATCCGGAAGGGTTGCCGGGATATCGTTTGGACCGAGCCACCGGATTTCAAAGGCGTGAGATTGCACGAAGCGATCGCTGCGTTCCCGGGTAAGTTGGGCGGATAGCAAGCGGTAGGTGATACCTTCGCTGTCAGGACCGGTGCTGTTGCTACCGGTTTCCGCGTATATTGGGACGTTAGGAAAATACTGGGTTAGCGTGTTTGCTACGGCTATAGTTGATTGATTTGTGGTCATGGTTCACCTCCTCTGGAAATTTGATATTCATATTAATTCTTTATAGTTCGTATTTTCCAGAATAAATAGGTTTAATTGGTCGCACACTATACGTTTAGACCTTGTATACTGAAGACGGAATTCATTTTGACGTAATTTACTTTAATCATTTTAATACATCTTTTGTTATTCCCATGCCTGAATTGAATACGTTCCACCGTTTTTATAGAGATAAAAATCCTTTAAGCCTGCACCTGTAAAACTACTTGGGTAATATGGAGAACTCATATAGTTACCACCACCAACGTATCCATAGACACCATTATAAGATTTCCCAGCGATACAAAGAGAACCATAAGAATTGGCTATTTTAACTATACTTGCTGTAAATCCAAAATTGACATTAATATAAGCATCCTCTCCTGTATGATAACTTTCATAGAATCGCTTGTTTGTATTGATTTGCCCGATTTTCGTCGCTAATTGAGGAAATGTATCGCTGCCTAATGCTGCTACTCCCTTGCCAGTAATGGCGGCAGCAATACTTGCTTTCCCGCTACTGACAGATTGAAAAAGTGTATCGTAATCTGTTTGATTTAGAACCCGTTTGAGTGTTGGTGTAAATGAAACTCCGTTAGTGGTAGCGATAAGCCCAGTGTCAAAAATATAAATTTCAGGATTACTTCCACCTGCAAACCGCATAACCATTCCGCGAGCACCAAAGTTTGCATGAGTATTTTCAAAGCGATAAGTGGGACCATCTAAATAACAATTACTACCATACAAGGCTAAACCAGAGGAATTGGACGAAAAACCTCCCCAACTACTAAATTTGACTTTGCCCGTTAATTCACCACCGGTACGCGGCAGACTAGCATTCTTCGCATTCGTCTCAGCCGCAACCCTCGCATCCCTAACCGCCTTCTCCGTAGCAGCCAAATCTTCACGGGTGCCATCAACTGCGTTGGACAGTTGGACGATACCCTTATCTGTTATGGATGCATCATTAATAACGATTTCCCCGATTTTCTGATCGGTGTATACCTTTACCTCTTCGATATCATCCCTTGTAGGTGCTTTTTTCCATGGACCCCATCCGACATAGTAGTTCCTTTGAAAAACTTGTAGGTTACTCGGTTCAAAGGTTGTTAGAGTCTGGACCACACCAGCATGTTTTTCTATCGTCAAATGAAAGGCTACTCCTACTGGGGAATTAGCTAAAGTTCCTACTGTCGCATTCGTTGGGCAATAATATTCCCCTTCTGTAATATAGCTATTAAGATCAGATTCCGCAGGTATAAGGATGGATTCACGTGTTGCAACGCCTGCGTCAATCTTTTCAAAAATCCCGTTAATACTCTCCCGGGTCACGTTTTCATTCCCTAATGGAAGAGGCAACTTCAGTCGATCTGTTTCTTTTGGCATTACGCCCACACCTCCAGTTCATTCCACGTCAAGGACGCGGCATCGAGTTCGTCCCATGTCATCTGTTTGTCGTCCAAATCATCCCAGACCAGATAACGATATTTATATTCCACGGCCATATGGGCCGGTTTCAATTCTTCAATTGCCCGTTTAAGATCATCAATATTGGGCGGGATGCCCATCGTATCCACAAAGCTTACTGTAAAACTCCACGCTTCCGACTGAAAAGTTACGTCCACCTTGCCCCCGGCATACGCCTCAGCCACATTCGCAACCTGCCTGCCCGAAAACTTTCCTGCCCCACGCAACTTCGACTCCACCACCGCACGCCGCTGCTCCAGAGGTTTGAGACGATCTGTCTCAATGCCAAGTTCCTGTTCCCAGAAGTCCAGCCCCCACGTCGCCGTGCGGACAAAAAACTGCTCCAGCGTCTCATCTAACGCCTGATACAGCAGATCCATCTCAGTGCCTTTGGCCTGCATATCGGCTTGCATTACACGCGAAGTCTCGTAATACCTTGGCAAATACGAGAACAGTTCCCGCCCTTTCTCACTCGTCAGTCCAACATCTACAGTAGTAGGAGCACTCATGCCCTGTCCCCTCCCTTCCTTGCATATCAATATGGAGCGTCTCGCTTACCAGATCCAATACGGATTGGCGTATTTCTCCCAATCTTCCTTGCTCTCCGCACTCCCTAACTACTTCCTCATCCATCATCTGCTCAACACTACTCATGCACTTCCACCGTCCCCAGCACGGCCACCTGACTCGCGGTCATCTCGATATTCTGGTCACTTACACCGTTCACGGTCAGCTCCGAATAGTCGATAATGGGCGGAATATCCAACAGAATCGCGGCAATGCGGGTGTAACGCACGAGTGGATCGGCAAAAGCCAACTGTTTCAGATACGCGGTCACCCCGCGTTCGATTAATGCCCGTACATCGGCCAGTGTCGCATCGCTTGCCAGCGTCAGCTTTACCTGAATGTTCATCGGCACTTCCTCAGCTGGCATCACGGACACCACTGGCCCAGCCGGGGCGACACCTTCACCCTGTCCATCCTGCGTTGGGTCTACATACTTCTGCACCGCAGCAACTAAATCGGTGCCCGCAGCGCGCTTGTCCGTGTCCAACAAATACAATCCCACCGTGCCAGGCCCTTGCCATAATGGAATAACCCGCGTTGCACCAACACCCGGCACTTCACTGGCCCATTGCACATATTGCGACTTGTTGCCGCTTGTCCCTTGGTTGCGGACTTTGGCATAAAAACGTTCCAGCAGTGCTGTATCTGCCTCAATATCTGCCCCGCCTTTGATCACTTCAACGTTCGTGACAGAAGTCACGCCACTTACAGGTGTAGACAGCACAGTTACCGTGCCCGCAGGCACATTGCTTTCTTTTCCGGCAACAAGCGCTCGCACACCTACCACCCCGGAGCCCTCAGCATCCAGTTCCACACGTCCCACCGTCTCATATTCGAGCGAAGCCTCAGCAGATACTTCATCCGCGAGCGTAGCTACGACCGTACCCGCAGGCACCACTTTACCCGGAGTACCCATTAACCTCACCGCACCCTGTGCCGCCACCGCAGCCCGCCGCGTAATGCCATGCTCCCCTGCCCGCAGATCCAGCTCTTCCGAACGAAAATTCGGATCACTGCTTGCAGCCGTACTCGCAAACCCCCGCCGCAATAATTCCTGCGCCCACAAAGCTGCCTCAGAAAGCATAAACGCAACCGGAGCCTCCGCATCCCACAAGAACGAACCCTCCGACTTATCCAGATCCGCGGGCAGACGATCCAGCATGCGCTGCATAATCTGTTCCTCCGTCTGGTCCTCCAAATAACGCGGAATCTCAGCCATCCCGTCAGATCACCTCACTTTCCAGAATAAACATATCTTCCTGCACACTCGCCACCCGGCACGAGAACATACACTGCTCCCGATTCCAATCAAACGTGAACTGGTCCACCGAATCCGTGCGTGGATCAGCCAGCAACGTCTCCGTCACCATCCGGGTAATCTCACTTTCCATCACGCCGCGACTATCTCCATGACCCACCAGCTCCTCCAGTTCCGAACCATAGTTCCGGGAGTAAATCACATGTCTGTACCGTGGCGTTTTCACTGCCTTAATACACCACTGCACCCAGGCTTCATGCGCACCCGCCGCAGCTACTTTGCCACTCGGAGTCAGCACAAAATCCCCTGCATCGTAATCGAATCGCCAGCTCCGCCCAAAGCGTACCTCTTCCGAAGTCGCCCCCGACAGATCCTCCTCATCTCCCCATACCACTCCCGTTTCCGGAAACAAACTAGGCATGCGCACTCACCACCTTACACAGCACCACAATGTCGTTACCGCCATTCACCCGCATCGCCAGCACACGATCTCCAGCTTTCAGACCTTTGCCAAGAGACCACACCGCTTCTTCCACTTCCTCTTCTTGCAAAAGAAACCGTCCCGTGCCCGTCGTTCCGCCGTTTGCCACGTCAGGTATACCGGAGATCGCGCCAGCAGCCTCGCGCTCCGGCAGTCCAAGCGTGCCCGGCAACTCGGCCACCAGATAATCCTGCACTTCGTGCTTGAAATCATCCAGCTTCACGCCGGACGATGTCATCGTGCCCAGTACCGCGCCTAGACCACTCACGGCTTGACGGGAATGCGTGCTCATCGCACCCCGCATGACGTCGGCAAAATGCCCATACGGATCATCTTTATTCAAGGTAATACCTCCTTTTCACCAGCTCAGCCGTCCCCAGCTCTAACGTCATCGTTCCAGGTCCGGCAGACAGATCACGGCTGACCGACATGACGATTAGCTTCAGTCCTTTTAACAACACTGCGTCCCCAGCACGAATCGTATTCACATCCGGTGCGGATATCGTAAAGGTCTCCTGAATACCTGTCAGCTTGCTTTTTGCCAGCTTCTTCGCGGCGGCGGCTGTTTTCACCTGATCATCCTCGATCAGTTTTTGCAACGTACCTAGCTGCTCCGTATCACTCTGCTCAATCGCCAGCACTTTCGAAGGTACCTCTTTGCCACTACCACCGGACTCCGACGCTGCCATCACTTTAACTTTGGTAACCGCCCCTTCGAGCGTACGCATCTGGGTAAGATCAATCAGTCGATCCAGCTCATACACCTTCGCATTACTTCCGACCTTAAAGAGCTGCAAGCCGCCGGGTGTCATACGTGGATGGTACATGTCCCCGCCGGACTTCGCCGTTTCCTTCAGATCGGCAAACATCATCGAGAAAATCGTCTGTGACCGATACACGGCTTTTCCCAGCTTTGTTTTGGTTTCCGGCAATGTAGCGTATGGAATCTTCCACTCTTTGGCGTAGGTTTTGAGTCGTTGCGTAGCAGTCTGATCTTTGGGCAGTAAGAACTCGTCCTCCGATTTTTCGAGATATATCATTCGGTCGTACACCGTGAGGGACAGCCGCTTAGTGCCGCTGTTCGAGCTTTCCACCTCCCAGATAACCGCAGGATGCAGCAAGTGAACCATGGATTTTTCGCCAAAAGGAACCCCGCTAATCCGCACCGCCATCCCAGGTGAGATCGAAGGCAGACCAGAAGACGCAGAAACCGCCAGCCGGATGTTGGCCTGATAGGCAATCTGGTCGAGCGAATCCTTTAGCGTAATCGTCTCCACCAGCTTGGTGATGTCATATTTGTCGTCGACAATGACCTTGTAGGTCATGGCATCACCAGCTTTTGTCCGGGCTTGATCCGGTTTGGATCACTCCCGATGATCTTTGCGTTAAGCTTGTAGATCTCGTTCCATTTGGAACTGCTGCCCAGCTCCAGCTTTGCTATTTTGGACAGGGAGTCACCAGATTTGACAGTGTAGGTCTTGCTGGTTTTTTTCAAATCGGTACGAGAACCTGATTTGCTCCCGGATGCCGCAGAGCCCACCTTTTCCACCTTGGAATCCCGCCATGTGCGTAGGGTCAGGTCGAAATAAATATCCCCTGTCTCCCCCCCACGAAAGCTCGAATTAAGCGAAACAATAAAAACAGGCACGTTCACGCCCGTCTCTGAAATGATGAAACGCAGCGGCTTTTTGGAGATCAGAAAGGTGTTCAGCACATTCATCGCCACACGTGGATCCAGAAAAGATTTTTCATCCATGCAATAGGACGGATCAAATCTCTTGGGAAAAAAAGAAGAGAAGGTGATCTCCTTCACCTTCTCCCCTTGTGCAAAATCAAACTCACCATGCTCCAACATATTGACCGTTTCATACCCTTTGGACCTGGAAATATTAACTTCTTCAGGGTTCACTGGGAATTGAAATGGAGTGTTGCCGTCCTTCAACGTAAATGACATTTTGTTAGGACCAACTTTATCTTCAAGTACTGACATATCCGCGGCCTCCTTTCTGCTTAGGCCATAATTGTTTTGCGATTTTGCATCGCACGGCGGAACTCGTTAGAGATCCGTTGCCCCACTTGGTGAGAAACTGCGTCATAATCAATCGCATTTTCGCGCACGGTCACCTGCACCGCACCTGGTGGAATATTGATCGCAATCTGATTGGTAGTTTCGGTTTTGAAATCCTTCAAGTATCCGGACAGACTGCTCATCTGGTCTTCAGATATCTGTACCGTCATCGTGGACGATTTCCCATTCGTCTGCGCACCGTTACCAAGCGCCATCGCTTGGCTCTGCATCATGCTTGTTCCCATGAATCCAGCAGATGTAGGCTGACCGACTTTGCTGTTCATATAAGCCGTTGGGCCTGTCATGGTCAGTGCCGGTGGCATATAGGCAGGTGCCATCTGCGGGCCTGTTGCAACTGGAGACGGTGCAGCCACCGTTGCTGCCGAGACAGTCTTTTCTTCTTTTTTAGAACCAAATCCAAAGAAGCCGGATATGCCATCGGTGATTTTTTTTGTTTTTTCAGAGACATAATCGGCTGCACCCGACAAAGCATCCCCTACACCCTCGGTAGCACTAGACATAAAGTTTCCAATATCCTTCGCTTTATCTCCAATCCAGCCGCCTGCTGCACTTCCAGCCCAACCACCTACTGCACCACCAACCCATGTTCCGATGCCAGGCAAAAGAACGCTACCGATGGCGCTACCAATCGCAGTACCTGCTGTGCCGCCAATCATGGAACCCACCGCTCGGCCACGCTCTTCCGGGGGTGCTGTCGCTACATTTGCCACATCAGCAAGCATGCTGATGGGTCCAAGTAACCTTTTTGCCCCTTTGGCAAAGCCACTACTTAAATTATCCATCAATCCATTACCAGCCAGCATGTCGGTTAAAGATCCCAATCCACCATCCGCAAATCCTAATCTACCGCTTCCTCGTATTCTTCTACCGCCTCCCCTATTACGGTTGCGATCGGCCGGAGGAGTTGGAGTATCAGGTACAGGATTGGGTACTGGTGATGGGCCCCGGTTCGAACGATTACTAGACCTTCTACCGCTTCGGTAATTTCGTCTTCCACGATCTGATCCACCACCATCTGCATTCGGTGAACGAACTCTACGGTTTTTGCCCATCTTTCCACCTGTGCAACAGCAGCATTTGGATGCTGGACTTCTGGTTGGATCTGATGCAGGACTTTCTTCTTTTTTCTTTTTGAAACGATCAATAATATCTCCAATATTGTTGAACGCATCCATAATGCTATTAGCTACTTCTAGTGCCTTTTCCCACCACTTTTTAGGATCTTCTTCCTTCGTAGCATTAGTGATATTTTTGTTGTTTTGAATCACGACAGCCATAGTTGGACCCGAAGCCCCTCCTTTACCCATCGCCACTTCAATCTTCTGCCGAACCTCAAGCGATACTGTTCCCGAAGCCGTAACCATCTGGTCCCTGAAACTGTTCAGTTTCGCCCATGCGCGATCCAACGCTGGACTGAGCTTATCAATCAACCCAATCGTCGGTGTGATTCGCAGCCTGCTGATTCGCACAGCCATACTATAAATATGCTCCAACCTGCGTCCAGTCGTTCTCAGCTCATTGTTCACCTTAATCAGACTCTGATAACGAACTCTGCCCAGACGCTCTGTCGAGCGCTGGATCTGATCCAGATAACGAAGGGTTGTCCGCATTTCCACATTGGACTTGGATAAACCTACAATCATTTCTGCCATTTTTTCACCTCCTGCCCTTTTTCGTTATCGATTCATTTGCGAGGTTATTGCTGCCATCTCTTCTTCCGAGAACGCAATCAACAGCGAGCGCTCCCCGCGTGGCAATGACCAGAACTCTCCGGGCCGGAGATGATGACGCACCCACATGTGATACAGGAACGTGGTCATCCCGCCGGAGTGAATCAGTTTTTTAGGTCTTCAATCTCCACACCAAAGCCGGACAGCTCCAGCACTTTATCACCTACAGCATCCAATTCACCCGCGAGCAACATACGACGTACCGCCTGTTCGCCACCGGATAGCTTCATACGGCCGGTAATACGGGTGTCCCCCCAGCCGGACAACTCCAAGCTGCGGACTTTTAATTTCACGGTTGCTTCGGAAATGAGCAGCGCGTTAAACGTTTCGGTGTCCACCTTTTCCTCGGTGCGGCCTTTGGTCGTTTTACGAATCGTACAGCGTTCGCGAATGTGATCCACTTTGGAGGACGTCAGTCCACGCAAGGTCAACAACAGATCCAGACGCTGAATGCGCACATTCTCCTCTGGCAAACGTTCCGCAGCTTCAAACAACTGATCCAAAATCTGTTCTTCGGACATATTTTCATTCATACTCATTGGGTGTTATCTCCTTCTTGTTCACATTTGGCAATCATAATGTTACACTAGCCACTCCGATGACAGAATAACCTTCCGATCGCTGTTATCCCCAGATTTTTTTGATTCCCCTCTTCAAGGGAAAATCCGGGGATAAAGGCGAACGCTCCGCTTCTTCACGTTATTTCTGTCCTCTCCGTTATCGTGCAGATACTAAATTTGCTTTAAGTAGACAACAAAGAGACCGAGATCATCTCGGCCTCCATTAAAGTCCTTTTTAGTTCGCCACGATCGGATTCAGCAACTCAAATCCTTCAAATGTAAAGCCCGTTTCCTCCGGTACTTCCTCACCCGCTGTCCAGTTGGCAAGCTGGATTTTGTCCACCATGCAACCTCTCAGCAATACACTCTCATGTCCATACGATTCAGGGTCGTTCAGCTTGGAAATAATCTCGAATTTGGTGAAGCCGCGCTGGATCATATCCGAAGTGACTTTGTAGCCCGTCATCGTGCCTGTTCCTTTTTTCGCGCCGTTTTTGTGCACCTTCCAGTCGTTACCGACCAGATTCAGCTCACGCTTTTCAATCTCCACACTCGCTTCCAGCTTGTTAATGTTTGTCTGCCACACACCATCGATATGCAACTGACCATGGGTACCGAGAATTACTCTTGACGCATCCAACATATATTTTCCTCCTTGGGTTGGTTGAACTAATAAATATTACACGGTATAACTCCGCAGTCAGAACAATCTTCCGATCGCTGTTATCCCCAGATTTTTTTGATTCCTTTTCAAAAAGGGAAAATCCGGTGATAAAGGCGAGCGCTTCGCTTCTTCAGATTTTTTCTGCCCTCTCCGTTATCGTGTAAACCATCAGTTCAACATATAGTAATTATTCTAGAAACCTTATTGCACGTAAAATGTACCAAACAACTGCTCCATCACATCCGTCAGCTTCACATTCCATTGCAGGAATACTTGATCTGCTTCCGGTTTGAGAACTGGTGCCGCGCCATAATATGCCGGGTCAAGAATGACATCATAACCGTCAGCTTCAATCACATTGCTCTGTGCGAGCAGCGCCAAATAGGCCTTCATGGCACTAATCAGCGCCTGACGACCCTCTTCGGTATTGTTTACTTTACCGATATACGTATCTTCCGCGGAACGTTGCAAATCCGTGTTGATGGCGTCCAACACACGAATGGAACGGATTTTTTTCCACGCATTATTCTGCCCAGCGGCCGGGGTTACCAGTGTGTTTACACCGCGGAGGGCTTTCACCTGACGTCCATCATGGAAGAAAATAAATACACCATTCTGTACTGCCTGCTCCTGTTCTGCACGCGTCCAGCGACGTGTCACATCATCGAATGGAGTAGCTGCATAGGTTGTAGATTGGTTCAGACGTTGTCCGGCGATCAGACCTGCAACATAGGCGGATGTTTCCGCCGAGCTGTAGAATGCATCTCCAAGGCGCACTCCTGTACCGACATTAATCACACCTTCATGGTTCAGCGCAAGCGAACGTGCTGCCGCTTTTTGTGCTGCTGTAGCAGAGGTATCATCCGCTGCGGAACCGCCAAATACAGCCACCACCGGTTTACCTTCACTACGCACACGTTTCACCCATGCCGCAAAACTCGCAAGCAGAGGTGCATCTGCCGCCTGATCCAAAGCCAAGACGTCGAATTGCTCCCCTTCCAGCGCACCCTGTACTGCAATGTACTCCGCATTGGTCAGGTCATCGTTGCCACTTACGCCGCCTTTGAATGCCGCACCCGCAATTGTTGCAACCACGCCAGTACCATCGCCAATCGCCTGAGCCGTTACCCAGACATTTTGTTCATCCGCGTTAATCTCTTTTGCCAGAGAAGCTGCCGTAATATCCGCTGTCAGGAGCGCATACAACATCCGATTACCTTCAAAAAGGCGCACTTCATGTTTCGTATTATCAATCACACCCGGCTGGATGGTGACGTAGAACCCATTCGCACGATCCCCCGGATACTTCGCATCCAGTTGCAGCACATTGGCATCACTGCTGTCCTTCAAAGTAAGCGTAGCAACTTTAGCCGCAGCACTTGCTACACGATAAGCGAGCAACTTCTTCGGCCCACCCAACAGGGCAAGCTTCAAGGACGTATAAGCCGTACCGTTGTCCAGCACATTAGCCGCATAGATACGTTCAATCGCCGCTTCGCTCCCTACTTCAACAAAAGTCCCCACAGGACCCCAGTTGGCCTTGACTGGCACAACGACGGTTCCCCGCGTACCCGCTTGAATGGCCGAAGATGCTGCCGCCTGAAAATTCATATATAATCCCGGAAGGACCGGACGATTCGTTTGCTCCCAAGTTCCACCTGCCATTATCCCTTCACCTTCGCTTTCATAAATTGGTTAATTCGTTCTTGCGTTTCTTCAATGCAAAACGTCTCTTGCGCCGCTTCGTACAGCGCACCGTACAGCACCTCTGCCTTAACGGCAAAGAGGGCTTCTGCATGATTCATCAGTTCTGCCCGTGTATACCGCAGGGCTGTCTGTTTGCTTTTTTTCACTGAGCTTGCCATGGCCATCTCACCTCATTTGTTGGACTTCTAATTTCGTGAATCGATGATCTTATCGCTATGATTTCCGAGCTACGAGCTACAAACTTGAAGCTTTAAGTTTCAAGCTTTAATTCCAATCTTAGAACTATGCCTTTAAGCTTGATCTATGAATTTTTGATCCTATGAACCTATGAATATGAAGCTATAATGTTGAAGCTACATCTTTCATCTCAAAGCTATAATCTGGAACCACCTTTATATAGAAGGTTCCTCTCAATTAACGTTTACTCCATGCCTTTGCTATGGTGAATCTCACGAATCAAAGGTACATTCGTACCCGGACGACGAATCCGCTGTTGCAACGTCAGGCGAATCTGTCCGTTCAGATACGCATCGGTTTGCAGATCTGCCGTTACCTCATCCACCGTCACATACCGCGTGTTACCTTCCTGCTCTTCGCCACCCGTTTCATTGACGGCAAGACGAGCTTGGACCGCAAGTTGCTCTACCAACCGAGTAACGGTCTGGCGTGTTAACACCGAATGATCGGTGAGCACATGCCCAATCCACTGTTGTCGAACCTCCAATGCCGAAGTGCCCGCCACAGACGTGCTGCATCCGGCCAATCGCCATAACACAGACGGCATCTCATATCCTCTAGGCCAGACATCACCATATACCGACCAGTTCGAGCCAAGCTCTTGCTGTGTCCAGTCTTGAAGCGCAGCTAGCCACGCGTCACCTGTTTCAGCGAGGACAGCTCCCGAGTCTTTGTGAACATACACCCCGAACCGCAGACTGCGCGTAAGCATACCAGACCCGGCATCCACCCGGTCAATATCTGAAGAACCCAGATATATACAGGTGAATGCCCCATCTGCTTCATCCACCAGCCTTACCTGGTGTAACCCTTCGATCAGAAGGGCTGACCATGCTTCCACTTGTTCAGCGCCTCCATCTTCCGGACGAGCGTATGGTGAGATTTTGATGATCCGTCGATATCCCGCCCAAGCAGACTTCGGCACTTCTTCGGCAAACGCAACCACTGCACAAGGCCCGGTTAACACTTCGCCTGACGCAGGTACATCCAGCACACGACCGTCCCAACCTGGAATAAGTACCGCGAGCTTCTGTTTTAGCGTTTTTTTAATGAGCGTACTCATTTTACCGGTGCTCATGACGGTGCTAATTTCATTTCTCATAGACACATTCATTTCGCCCCCTTTAGCTGCAAGTTTGAAATCTGCCCACACCATGCAGCGTCAATGCAGCAGCAGTAGGCTCCCCCTTTTAACTCAGAGTCTGTATTCCGACCGAACCAGTACCGGGACTAATTCACCGCATCAAAAAGACCGGCCACCTGGCCGGTCTGTGTACATTAGCGTATGTGCTTTCGGTGCGTCCATTGCTACTAATCCGATAATACAATCTTACACTCTTTTATTCCTAGCGCGGATGGTGTTCCGTACGACTTCGGTGCGATTAAGGGAGTCGTTCGGGTGGAAAAAAGACGATTCTGGAATCATCATTTTAACGAACAAATAATTAAGCATTAAGTTCAATGAATTGATAAATTTATCCAAATATATTAATATTTCATTATCAAATTCATTGTCTCTTACGTAAAAGAAGGAGAAATACCTATGAGTAAAACATTCAAGATCACTTCACTTGTCATCTTAGCATTTATACTCGGAATATCCTGCTGGGCCTACTTCGGACTGCTTGGTAATACGCTGAAGAAAAATGATGCTGAACAACAGGTAACCACTTACCTGATTGAACAGAAAGGTTATTCACCCGAACAGCTTATCGAAGTACAAGGTACTTACTCCTCAAAAAGTTCTGAAGCACCTTACGGTGCCTCAGTAACATTCGCGGATGAACTCGAAGCGAAGTATCAATATATCATTTTTAATAACGGCGAGATTAAGCAGTACAGTCATACCAGTGATGATCCCAAACATGAGGAGCCCATGGTGAGATAAAAGTTTAGTTCAGCGTAACCTGCGGGTTCAACGTAATCTCAAATGCACGGCCCCAGATGAAATCGGGATTCGCATATTCCAGCAGCGCACTAGCATACGTCGCGTAGGACAATTCGTCATTACAGATCTGCTTTATCGCCACATTGCCTGTCTGGAACGCTGTTTTATTCGCAAGCGCCGTGGTATAAGTCTGCATCAAATCACGGAGCAATGTTTGCAAATGGGCATAGTCTTCCTCTGAGTTGAACAGCAACATATTTTGATCCGAAAGTGTAGCCACGTTGGTATACAGCGCATGGGCTCGGGAATACGTACGGATGTCCGCAATCGCTACCGCTTTGTAATAATAATCCTTCAGGAAACGCTTAAATAACAACGAGCAATGCGCGTTCATCGCATCCCGCAACTTATGCTCATGCTTCTCTGTTGTGATCAACGCGTACCTCGACTGCCCCATACCTACAGCAATACCGATCTTGTTACCTGGTGTATTCCATGCACTATAACCCAGAACCCGCCCGGTATATGGACTGTTTAGCAACGCTTCAGCAACATCAACATTGGCTGGTCCTTTACCCACAAAATCAATCAATACCGAAGGCAGACCTTGCTCACTATTCAGCGTCAATTGCTCCAACGCAGCCTGCACCTGATCCAGAGCCGTAATGGCAATAATCTCAATGTCGATGCCCGTGTTTTCCCCGGAATTACCCGGGTGACCCTTCGTCATACGATCCAGTTCGGAGGCCATGTCAAACGGGACAACTTGATCGGCTGCTACAGCCACCAGCTGTTCATTTTCCAAGCCAGCACCCACATCCGTCACCACCTCAGGTTCAGGATATGCCGAATCCGCTACAAGCACACCACCTACAATATCCACATGACGAACCACATTCTCGTGTACATCCATGTATTCATACGTGTTAATGATGGAATTGCCATGAGGACCAAAATATTTCACTGTGTAACGTGTCCTCGCCCCACCTCGGAACAACTGGTTAGCCATGCGAGCAACCAAAGCGTGCCCCAGACCATCCGCATCCGGCAAGATGATAGCACGATCCGGATTTTGTCCATTGGTTCCACCCAGCCATTCATTGATCCGCGCTTCTACATAGTTGATTTCATTGATCTGAACACCCTGCGTGTTGGCATCGTCAACACCAACTGCGAGGAAATCGATATAACCTGTGCGAGCCAGCTGATCCAGAATGTACAGATTTGTTTTGAATTTATGTTGTCTTGTGTTGTAATACTGTTCTTTATCAAAATAGGTCGTTGTCCCATATTCCACCCCGTCTGGGGACAGGTTATAACCTTCGATAATATCCTCAAACTCAGTGTATGTCTGACGAGGCTGCTGCATCAACGCACGGGACTCATTATATGCATCGAGCGCCAAGCCATCTGCAAACGAGGTTGTAGCCAAACGCATGATGGTGTCCATGACAAATACGGGTTTGCGTGGATATTTCTGCTTGATCACGCGAATCACATCCAGCAAACGCGTGGTCTCATCATCGTATTCTGGATAGGCGCCTCCTCCATCTTCGCGGAGCTGACGACTGCCAATCAGACCGCCATAAGCGAGCATATCGGATGAGATAATGAATCCGTCGACCTTGGCAGCATGTTTCAGAATAAAGTCGTGAATCTTGGACGGTTTGCCATAAACCGGCGTGGAGGTGCCAAGCAGCGTTGTGCCATCTACGGTTTTCTCCGAGTCCAAACGATTCTTAATATCACTCAGGTTCGGTGTAACGATATGGATACCGGCTGCTTTCCCTTGCACAATCACATCATCCAGATTCGCTGGACGATCATCCAGTGGAACATACAATACTGTTTTCATATCACGTAGCCTCCTGTTATCTGTTTAGTCTTTAATACCCGATCAGGGCAAGGATGCAATCACCGAATTAAAAAACCGGCCCCATGGCCGGTCTGTACGTTAGCGTATGAGCTGTCAGTGTGTCTTCCTTGCTGCTGATCCGATAATACCATTTTACCGCCTTTGCCCACTCGCGCTGATGGAAATCGGGATGAATTACGCATGAATGTGGTCGTCTCCGTGGCGGTTAAATGCCGATTTCTCGCGAGAAACTCCTATCGATAACCCAACCAAACCCATCCTGATGATGTTTATATGACATAAGTAGCTTTCAAATCCTACGAACAATAAAGGATGGATATGACCATGAAAAAAAGGTATTTCTTCTATCTTTGGATTGCTGTCACCAGTTATATGGCGGGCCCCGCTATGTATGCGTTGGCGATGTACATCTTATATCAGGAAACAGATGTTATAACGACATCTCTCATTGGATGGACCGCGGCAACATTCTTATCCGTTGGTATCCTGTTTATCCTGATCACAGTCATCATGCTACGAGTGTTCAACATCTATTATTTCTGGCTGCAAACCCTGCTCTTCGAGTTGTTTTTCCTTGTCCTCGTCTATATGACCACTGTTCTTCTTGGGGCTGGCAACAGGGGACTGCCCAAGCTGTCCTTTCTATTTACACCCGAAGGCATCTCCTTATGGATGTTCTGGGGAAGTATTGCACTTATGAGTTCCTGGGGAATATGGGCAGCGCGTCAGCCCGTACGAAAATCACCATACATGCTGGTGTCCAGAGTCATGCTGATCCTTTTTATCCTTGAAATTTGGCCCCGTTAAAAAGGTGCAGGCTGCCCACGATTCGGTAAACTAGAATAATGCCTAGAAGGGTGTCCGTCATGACGGACACCCCTTTTGAAATGAATGTTTATCTCACGCGATGATATAACGAAAATTCTCCCATGTTTCCGGTACGGGCTCCCCGTTCTTGGCATGATGATAGAAGCTGAACGGGAATTTAAATACATGACCTCCGTTCCAGTCACGAGAACGTCTGTCGGTGAGCCAGTATTCCAGTTCATGGGGGAGCGCCACTGATCGTTCCGCCCGTTCTAGTGGCAGCAGGTCTACGGGTGATTGCAATGTCGGCATCTCCTGTTCAATATCCACATCTCGGCTTAAGCGTAGTGCCTTCACCATAGTAAGGAAAGGCGGGATGCCTTTGTGGAATAATTCCGGATAACCCAATTCATATAATATGTTAAGCGCATGTCCGTAAGTCAGCATATGACCAATCAGGTCATGATGCGCTTCCGCGTGATATATGGTCTGGAACGCCCCAAGCTCATCCAGAATCAGGCGTGACAACTGAACTGGATCTTTAATCTCGGGGAAACCATCACTCTTTTCCAGCTTCAGATTGCGAATTTCTTTCACGGTTGTGTTCATCCAGGATCTTCCCGGGATGGTTCGATCGAAAGAATCAATCAGTTCAACCAACCGACCAATGTCCTCCGCAGTGCCCCATCCATCCAGTTCACGAATGGCTTTCAGGCTGATTGCCCCATAGATGGCCTGATGTCCAACCCAGTGCAGCTCTCCAATCGTTCGATCCAATGCGTCCGTAATACGCGCTTCAGCATCTTCCCTGGGCATCATTTCACCAATCGGATAGGTCTGACCAGGGTTGATTCCATGCTGGCGAAGCATGGCTTTTGCTTCGGCGGTAACACTACCGGCGGCAAGGGCAGTGAGACGATTTTCCCGTACCCAAAAATATGCCGCAATCGCACCCGCCCCATAATGGGCGTGCCACAGATCTCCTGTACGTTCCCGACTGGAAACGATAATCGCAAGTCCCTCTTCCAACAAACGTCGATCCAAGCTTGCCACCACCCTTCATCATATGTAAGTCCATCAGAGAAACTATATAAGTTGAATTAATATCTGTCCTCTCTGTTATCGTGTAAATTTAGTTCAACTTATATATCCTAATGAATAAATAAAGCGTTTACTTCTATAACATGATGGAAATGCTCCACATATGCCCGTTTTGCCCCGGAATGCAAAGTTTAGCCGATTCGAAGCCTGCCCAAGTCACGAATGGACACTTCCAGCGGATAGATCTCTGCTTTTTGCTTGGAGAAAAACCACGTCCGATCCTTCTTCACCACAATAAATAAACCATGTACATCTCCTACAGGAGCAAAGGTATCACTAACCTCACCCCAGCGCGTGAGTCCAATCCGCTGAAGCTCATCCACCGTAGACAGAACATCCTCCGTCACCAGTCCAACTTCACACACCTGTAATATATCTTGAGTCGAGAAGTCATGGTCACTCTCGTTCTGAATACGATGATGAGCAATCAGCTCAATAATATTGCCTGCTGGATCTTCAAAATAGAGAGAATGAGAGTCCCAATTAGCAGAGTATGTCTCATCCCGATTTTTTTCCCTGCTTAAAACAACACGTGATGCTGCCCACTGCTTTGCTTCCTTGAACTGATTTGTCGGAATCAACCAGGCCACATGATAAAAGGGCTCATGATCTGTTTCACACGGTTTGAAAATCATCTTTGTCCCTCCAACCTGCAGGTTGAAGGCCTGATCTGTCGCATTGGACACCTCCATTCCCAACGTATCACGATAAAAATGCTTGAGGTCCTCCAGCCGTGTTGTATATAACTGCAATTCTTCGATCATCATACGGCCTTCTCCTGCAACTCCTCCCACTGACTCCATGGCACCATGCCAAGCTCAGGCTTCGCTTCATCTGGGAGCATGGCGATGAATTCAAGCGAGTGACCATCCGGATCGTTAAAATACACAGATACCGCAGGCATCCAGCCAAAGACGTACAGTTCACCGATATCATCATCCAGGAAGTTCTGTGTCTTGATTCCTTTGTTCTCCAAGTGAGCCACCGCATGTTTCATATCCTCCAGAGATACATGAAAAGCAAAGTGCTGACGCTTCACCTCGGAAGGATCCTTTTGCCACAATCCCAGCATGGCATTGCCTTTTCCACCAATCCAGTAGAAGGAGTTCCCACGTTCTTTCTGCCCATAAGCATGGGGTAAACCCAGGACCGTTTCATAGAAATGATGGGATCTCTCCAAATCCGTCACGTTTAGATGTGTTTCAAATATGCCTGTAATCATAATGCTCAACCTCTTTTCCTTTTCCCATTTTCATCTTCCTTGGTTCTCAACTCATGGTAGAATTCCGCGCATTCGTTAACGTCTGGGCCAGATTTAAAAACGATCCAATAACCCGCTGCACCCGTTCTTCTATATCCTGACTACCTTCGTACTCTTCATATCCGTCAAATGTCGCTTCGAATCGTCTGCGCTGCGCACCACCAATGGAGATCCACTCTTGGGCATTGATACCATGCAGATTGCGGACAATCGCTTGCAGTTGTAAAAGTGAACTTACCCCCACCGCTCCACCAGAGGAGCTGATGGACAGGACGGGCTTGCCGCTGAAATGAGCCTGACTCAGGTGATCCAGTGCATTTTTGAGCACACCGCTAATACTGCCGTGATACTCTGGTGTAGACAGGATGATGGCATCTGCCGCGAGCATACGTGTGTTCAGGTCTGCCAGATGTTCATGATCCGCTTGTTTTTCATCTGGCGCGTAGAATGGAAGTGGCTTCTGATACAGATCAAACAGGCTAGCCTGATGTCCCTGACCGCGAATAATCTCCACAGCATACTCTCCCAGACGTGTACTGGTTGCATTGTTCCGATTGCTGCCTGCCAAAATAACAATATTCATTCATGTCACTCTCCTTGGTTTTTTAATAATTCAAACTCTCATGTTTCAACCGATCTGTTATTTCTACTCTTATCTTACCTTTCTTTTGCATCCAAATCGTCAGCAGATAGACTTAACTTGAAATACCAAAAAACTCAACCTTTAGGTTGAGTTTATACGACTTAAGTATGAACATATGTCGGAATTGGTTACACGACCCAGCCATTTCTTACGGCATGAAGAGCCGCTTGTGTTCGATCCGCCAGTCCCAGTTTGTCGAGCAGATGACTGACATGGGTTTTGACCGTTTTTTCGGTGATGACCAATCGAACTGCAATTTCCTTGTTGCTCAGTCCTTGAGCAATCAGCCCCAAAACCTCTTGTTCACGGCGAGTGAGCATATCCAGACCACCAAGGGATGTTTCATTTGATTTTCCAGCCTGCTTCGGCTCCTGATGTTGACTGTCTGCTGTCTGATCTGTCGCTACATGCTGTGGTTGCTGTTCATTTATAGAACAATCGGATGAAGCCATCACATGCATCAATTGACCTGCTGCGGCGGGATGCAATTCTACCTGACCTGCATGCACATTGCGAATGGCCACAGCCAGATCCTCCGGTTCAATATCCTTGAGTAGATATCCTTTCACCCCTGCACGCACAGCAGGAACGACATGATCCTGATCCGAAAACGATGTGAGCACAATGATTCGCGTTTCTGGCATTAATGCACGCAATCGTCTTGCTGTTTCAATTCCGTCCATGACCGGCATATGCAGATCCATTAATACCACGTCAGGTTTTAACGCTTCCGCCTGCGCCAGTGCTTCCTGCCCGTTCGATGCTTCACCAACAACCTCCATGTCTTGCTGTGTGGTCAAAAAAACGTGCAACCCCCGTCTCACCATCGTATGATCATCTGCGAGCAAAATCGTAATCGGCATCTCTTCTTCCCCCTGACTTTATACAGATTCGAACGGAAGTGGAATGACTGCCGTTACTGTTGTCCCCTTGCGGGAAGAACTCACTATTTCTAAGCTGCCCCCGAGCGATTGAGCCCGTTCCTTCATAATGGACAGGCCAAGGGAGCTTCCAGACGACGCTTTTGGCCTGTTCGCACCACCTTTTCCCTGATCTGTGACGGTGAATACCACTTCATGATCACTTAACTTGAGGGTGACCTCAGCAGAAGGAACATCCGCGTGTTTTCGCACATTATTCAGCGCTTCCTGTCCGATTCGCCACAATGCTTCTTCTATATTTCGCGGTAAAGACCGCATTCCCGTCCGATTCATCACCACTTGAAGCCCCTGGCTGGTCCCGTATTCCTGTAGCGCATGGAGCAGCCCTGCTTCCAGTCCCGCTGGACGGAGCTGCATAATCAATGCGCGCATTTCCTTGAGAGCCTCCTGAGACAAAGCCCTAATATCCTTCATCGCTTCCGCTGCCGGGTGCAACTGCTCGGAGCCGGATAACATACTTTCCGCGCCTTTAGCCGTTAACGATAGTGAAAATAAAATCTGATTAACCGAATCATGCAGATCGCGAGCCAAACGGTTTCTCTCTTCCATTCGTGCAAGTTCGCGGCGATTCTCCGCCAGCTTCAGACTCTCCCATGAGGCCGCAATATGTTCGGCCAATGCCTCCAGCACCTCACGGTCCGCCTGCGCAGGACCTGATGTTTCTATTCCGATCACCAGAATTCCCGTTTCCCCTGGCATTTGGTACGGAAGGGGGGCAGCAATTCCCGAGGCAATGGAATTCATAGTCTGGTCAGGCTCGCACAGGGTAAATATCTCAGCGATCTCTATTGCAGACAGAGATGTTACACGATGACAATTTATTATATGGTTAATGTGGCTCGTCACTTCTGAAGATAACGGAGTACTTGATAACGTTCGAACCGTATCATTTGCATAGGCTGCCTGCACAACGAACATTCCGTTTTTCTGCTGAATAGTTGTAGCAAAAGGCCAATCATAATGCTGCCCAAGCAGCTGTACAACTTTTAAAGAAAAAGCATCCGAATTGCTGCATTCGTTCACTGCAAGACCAAAAGCCGTGCTGAACTCCCCCAACTTGGCATACAGATCAGCTCGTCGCTGCTCCGCACGATACAATCTCATCCGCTCTACCGCACTACCAATCTGGTACGCCACGCCCTGTAACAGCGCCAGTTCACTGTCACTGAAATGTTCCTTGGCTGGCGCAGCCACGTTGAGCAGGCCGAGCATCTTCTCACCTGACCTTAACGGGACGGTTGCATGGTGGGTAATATTATGGGTATCTCCCCATTGGAATTCTACGGCATTCTCCAGCCGTTTACAGTTAATGATGTTGACCGCATGATTGAGTTGACCATCCTTAAAGCGGTTCACACACCAGCAGGTACCCGTTCGCATGGGCTCTTTATCTTCACGCAGTAATGCCGGGGGCAGATTGTAATCCGAAACACAGGTATAGTCTCCACGTTCATTAATCAGAAACATCCAACCTGCCGTTAATCCGGTCAACTCCAGTAATTTGCCGACAACGGTATCCAGCATTAAGTTCAGATCATTGGACGTATTGAGCGTTTCCGCGATTGTCTTCAACGTGACCATTTCCTGCATTCCGACTTCTTCCGACATCGCAGAATTCTCTCCTTTGGCTGTACCAACTGTGGTTTGTTCAACTATTGTAACCAATCCACCTTGGATATTAAAGGATCAACTTCTTCAATCGCTCACTCAGCCCAGCTTCTGTCGCTCTTTGCGGGACACAGACAAAGGCTCCATATTAATCAGACCTCGATCTGACAGAGCCAGCGCCATTTTGTAGAAAGCACGTGTACGAATCTTCGTATACGTATCCTTGCTGACAGGCGGATCAAACACATGGTTATACACTTTATAGTCAAACACATCATCGTCTTTCAAATATCGTTCACAGACGAGTACACGTTCCTTTTCACTCAGCCGGGACACAACAAAATCAATCGTATCGCAATATGCCTGACGCGCGCGCTGCACGTCCACATTGTAGATTGCCGTTCTCGCCGTGGAATCCCCCGTTACATTGGTTGCACCGTGGAAACGCTCGGCATAACTTGCCGTCACCATAACCTCTCGTTCTTCAAATGCAATGGTTTTATAGATACGGTATTTTTCCAGCGCAGCTTCAACAGCTGTTTGCGTTTTGCGTCGGTCCAATTCAGGCAGCATCAATTCCATATTTATCTTCCTCCTCTAATATTTTTACTCCATTCATATCTCTTACTCTATCGTTCACGTCATGTTGTTTTGCCATCATTCTTTGCACGATGGAAAAACGCTCTTATTCATAGAGTTGTCCAGTTTCCTAAATAAATAACGACATGTCTTCAATTTCCCGCTGTTGCCTTTAGGAATCACTCCAAATCGGTATAATCCGGGGAATTACCTTCTTCAAAGAGTCATTTCTAAAATCCAACCTGTGTCATTGTTACATTTTGTTCGTATAGTGTTCGTATTTCTATTTGAGGATACCACTTTCTGGAGATCGGAGTAAACCTTCATTTTGGTTCGTTTTGACGATAAAATAAAACCTTCGCTCTCATTTCCTATGCCTTTTGGCATAATTGTTTCATATCTCTTTACCTAATGGTATATATACGTTATAGTACTGTTTAATTAATGAACTTCCGCACAAGTCATTTGATTTTTAATATTAAGAAGCCCCCCTTCTCCTTAATGCCGCTAAGGTACATATCAAGCGCATACGTAGTGAAGGAGACGGAATCGATTCTGAAGAAGCGAAGCGTCCGCCTAAAAGCTTTCTGCAAGAAAGCTACATCGGAAGCATACGCTATCAACGGATTTCACCCTTTAGGAAAGGGAAACAGGAAATCCGGGGATAACAGCGATCAAAAGAACGATCCGAATCCGGAACGGCGCACCCGCAGAGGTTTAGGAGTTGTCGCATTCATCTTTCTTCTTAATATTAATTCAAGCACTTGTACGAATCGAAGGAGTTGGCATAATTGTGGAGCACGCTTTTGGTCCTTATATGAAACAACTGCGCGAGCAACAGGGATACAGCATCAATCAGCTCGCCGAAGCAGCCGGGATAAGCAACTCACAGATATCACGTATTGAGAACGGGGTCCGGGGTGTGCCGAAACCAGCGACCATCCGCAAGATTTCAGATGCACTCTCGGTGCCCTATACAGAGATGATGAAGCAGGCTGGTTATATTGAACCAGGGAGTGCCGCTGAACTTCAGGACGTACCGGAATGGGCTACATACAAAGACCGTCGTGATTTCAAAAAGATGCTTGAGGACGATGATGATCTGATGTTTGACGGCATTCCACTCGATGAAGAGGACAAGAAACGAATCAAGGATGTGCTGACAGGTCTGTTCTGGGAAGCCAAACAGATGAACAAACGCAAAAAGACAGACGAATCGGACAATCGCCCATGAGGCATGACCCACTGAATTTAATAAGGCAGCAGGTGAGATCATATGGATGACATCGTAACAAAGCTGATTCGAAAACACCGGACCAACTGCCCGTTCAGCATTGCCCGCGCGGTTGGAATACAGATTCGTTTTACCAATTTGGGGAAGTCCACCAAGGGACTGTACTTTCGCAAGCTCCGGCGCAGGTTTATCGTCATACACAATGATTTGCCGCCGGAGTGGCAACGGTTCGTGTGCGCCCATGAGCTTGGACACGACCGACTTCATAAAGGGATTAATCGATTCTTTCTGGAGGAACATTCCTATTTTGCTCCAGGCAAGCTGGAAAGACAGGCTAACCGTTTTGCCATTCAATTGCTGACCTCCGGAGTGATGCCTGAGCCGGATGAATCTTTGGAGAAATTTTGTTTACGTACCGGACTGCCGCGTGAAGCGCAGCATTTTTTTTACACTCTTTAAGAACATACGTTCTTTTCGAAGATTATATTTTCCAACAGCAGATTTACATGTCACTTTCAGGTTACTTATTTTTACGTAATTCGCGAGATTTCCTAATAATAGTCTGTTAAAATACTATTTGAGCTGTGTAAATGCTCAAGTAGATTATTATTTTGGGAGGTTTCGGAATCATATGAAAATCTGGAAGAATTACGTTTCACTTCTGCTAACGGTCTGTTTGCTGTTTGGCAGTGTAGGTATTGCCGCAGCTGCAACGGATACCACTCCGGGCACAGGTAAACACATTACCATTCTACATACGAATGATACGCATGCCCGTTCAGTTGAATCTTCACCTGCTATGGGTTTTGCCAAAGTAGCTGGAATCGCTGACAAATATCGTAGCGAAAACCCGAACACACTCTTGCTTGATGCTGGAGATGCTGTACATGGTACAACATTTGCCACTCTCGTGAATGGTGAGAGCATCGTAAAAGTCATGAATGAAATGGGATACCAAGCCATCGTACCGGGTAACCACGAATTCAACTATGGTTCAGATCGCCTGATCGAACTGGCGGACATGATGAACTTCCCCATGCTGAGTGCCAACGTGAAGAAAAAAGACGGAACACGTCTCTTCGATCCTTACCTCATTAAAGAGGTGGATGGCGTGAAGATTGGTATCATCGCTTTGACTACACCGGAAACGTTGTACAAAACGAATCCTAAAAACGTAGAAGGCCTTGATATTACAGATCCATCTGCGGAAGCTAAAGTTCTGGTAAACGAAATCCGCAGCAAAGTAGATGTTGTTGTGGTATTGGGACACCTTGGACAAGATGCATCCAGCACGGATACTAGCTTTAAAGTTGTTAAAGAAGTTCCTGGCATCGATGTATTCATCGATGGTCACAGCCACACTGTACTGCAAGATGGCCTTGTATCCGATAACGGAACATTGATTGCAAGTGCAGGAGAATACACTAACTACGTAGGTGTCATCGATCTGTGGGTAGATGGTGGTAAAGTAACGAAGAAACAAGCAACATTAATTGATGAAACTGAAGCAAAAGACATCAAACCAAATGAGAAAGTCGCGACTCTCGTAAACTCCATTCAAAAAGAACAAGAACCTATCTTGAAAGAAGAAGTAGCCAATACAGCTATTCTGCTGGATGGTAAACGTGAACAGGTACGTGCAGGTGAAACTAACCTGGGTGACCTGCTTGCAGATGCCATTCGTGATGTCAGCAAAGCCGATATTGCACTGACTAACGGTGGTGGTATCCGTGCTTCCATCGAAAAAGGGATCGTAACCAAAGGTGATATCATCACAGTGCTTCCTTTTGGTAATCAAGTGGTAACTCTTGAAGTGAAAGGGTCCGATATTCTGGCAGCCCTTGAAGTCGGTGTAGCTTCCTACCCGGAACCAAGCGGTGGATTCCCGCAAGTATCTGGTATCAAGTTCAAAATCGATACTTCCGCTGCAGAAGGTAGCCGTGTACATTCCGTAACCGTGGGCGATAAAGCCCTTGATCCGGAAGCAACGTATACACTGGCAACCAATGATTTCACAGCTGTTGGTGGTGACGAATACACCATGTTTGCCAAATATCCAACTACGGGTATGTATGGCGCGCTGGACGAAGCATTGATCAATTACATGCAAAAGCTTGGCGCTGTAGACATCAAAACAGATGGTCGGATCAGTGAAGCGGTAAAACCTGCAGTAGAGCCGGAAACTCCGGCAACAGAAACACCAGCTCCAACTAAGCCAAAACCAGAAACACCAAAACCGGAAAAACCGTCTAAACCAACACCAAGTAAACCTGCTCCAGCCAAACTGCATGTTGTGAAATCCGGAGACTCCCTGTACTCTATCTCCAAACAATACGGCACAACTTGGCAGGCATTGCAAAAGCTGAACAATATCAAAAATCCACACTGGATTTATCCAGGTCAACAATTGAAATTGCCTGCAGCTTCTTAAGCTCAGCAAAGCAAAGTGCATATAGGCATGACCGCTTATAGTGCATCAGCATACCGATCTATCTTGTCATAACTAAAAGGGTGTACCCAAAGCCAGATTACTGGTTAAGGGGACACCCTTTTGTATCTCCATTCTTAAACATCAATCCACATCAGATACTTGAACATTTCCTGTGGACATATCCTGCTGAGCCTGACAATCATCTGAGGCAAAAATAAATCCCAGCCAGGCCTTTACGGACCAACTTTATCATGTGCCTTCGACACCGAACTATATAAAAACTCTCCGGAATTACCGTGTTCATGGGCTTATTGTACATTTAATTTCGACATCTCTGTCTTCTCAACTTTGCATACTTGCACATAAATCCGCCTGAGTATGACCATCTTCAAATCTTTAATTATAAAATCATGTGTATACTAAATACATATGTCCAAATATAGTTATTTCGTATGATATCACTCATAAAATCCTACCAAATTGCATGCCTATAGCCCTCTTTTTCATGCTCAGATTGGAATTTCAGCAATCAAAATCAGCTACCGCATCATATTCGGTACTATTATATGAACTCATATAATTAGCGAATCTCCTTGATCTATATAAGTTGAACTAAAGATATGTTCACACGTACACTCCGATGACAGAATAACCTTCCAATCGCTGTTATCCCCAGATTTTTTTGATTCCCTTTTCTCAAGGGAAAAATCCGGTGATAAAGGCGAACGCTTCGCTTTTTCAGGTTTTTTCTGTCCTCTCCGTCTCTGTGTAAATGATTAGTTCAACTTATTTAGGAAGTGAGCTGTTCCTTCACATAAAGCACAGCTTCCTGTGCAGTCAACCCGATTCGTTTCGATTCACCTGATGCTGCAAGTGCGTGTGATCCCAGTTCGACCTGTCCTTCGGCTGCTCCTCGGCCAATAACGATCTGCACAGGCAATCCGATCAGCTCCGCATCCTTGAATTTCACACCTGGACGTTCATCCCGGTCATCAACCAATACTGTGTAACCGCCATCGATCAATTGTTGTTCCAGTTCGAGGGTGAGCTGACGCTGCTGCTCATCCTTCCAACTTACTGTAACCAGATGCACATCATAAGGCGCAACAGCGGCAGGCCATCTTATGCCTTCATCTCCTGCATACTGCTCAGCTATCGCAGCCATCAGGCGGGATACGCCAATGCCGTAACATCCCATGACTGGCGCACACTGGCGACCATTACGATCCAGGAATGAAGCACCCATGGCATCACTATATTTCGTTCCCAATTTGAATATGTGTCCAACCTCAATACCTTTGGTAAACACAAGTGGTGATCCACATGTTGGACAAGCATCCCCCTCCGCAGCAAAGCGGATTCGTTCTACTCGCTCCAATGCAAAATCAATCCCTGGGCGTACACCGGAAACATGCACATCCACTTCATTGGCTCCTGTAATTGCACTCTTCATCACTGCCACGTCAGCGTCCACCACCATCGGCAGATTTAGTCCAATCGGACCCAGGAATCCTACCTTCAGATTTGGATGTGCCGCAATGGCTGCATCGTCTGCAAGGATCAGTTCCTCTGCCCCCAACACCTGTTTCAATGCGATGTCATTCAGTTCATGATCTCCACGCACAAGGGCAGCGACGAGCTGACCATCCGCCACATAAAGCAGCGTTTTGATCATATGTTCAGCACCTTTGCCCACAAAGGCAGTTAACTCTGCGATCGTACGAACGCCAGGTGTCGAGATACGTACTAGGTTTTCCGCTCCTGAATGTTCAACCGTTTGAAGCGCGGAGTCTGCACTCGCAGAGTCGGCTGGAACTTCCAAGCTTCCTTCTTTTTTCTGAATATCTCCAGAAGTCTGATAACCCGCTTTCTCCAGATTTGCAGCATATCCACAATGTTTGCAGGTTACAATTGTGTCCTCACCCACATCAGCAAGAGCCATGAACTCATGTGTTTCCCCTTGGCCGCCAATCGTTCCTGCGTCAGCCTCAACACGGATATAGTCCAGACCACAACGCTCCAGAATGCGACTGTACGCTGTGTTCATCGCCTGATAAGTCCGATCAAGCTCTTCCCAGTCCGAAGCAAAAGAATACGCATCCTTCATGATGAACTCACGTCCACGCAGCAATCCAAATCGAGGACGGCGTTCATCCCGGAACTTGGTTCCGATCTGGTACAGGGTGAATGGCAGCTTACGATACGAACTCACCTCGTCCCGCGCTAAAGCGGTTACGACTTCCTCATGTGTTGGTCCAAGAGCAAATTCCCGTGCATGACGATCCTTCAGACGCATTAATTCAGGACCATACTGTGTGTACCTTCCGGACTCTTCCCACAGTTCGGCTGGCTGCATAATCGGCAGCAACACTTCCTGACATCCAGCACGATCCATCTCTTCACGAACGATCCGTTCAACATTTAACAATGTACGCCGTCCGAGGGGCAAGTAACTGTATATCCCTGCTGCCAGTTGGCGAATCATACCGGAACGCAGTAACCAGCGATGTCCCGCTGCATCTGCCTCCGCTGGCGCTTCACGTAATGTTGGGACAAGCATTTCACTTTGACGCATCATAACACACTCCTAATCTTCCTTTTTGTTATTAAATACGGCGCATAAACAGCAAAAAGACACATCCGTCAAGGGACGAATGTGTCGTGGTACCACCCTTATTTAACTGCAAATTAATCCGTTCGCAACCTTTGCGATCTGTAACATGCAGTCCTACGGGGCATAACGGGCCCTGCCGGCGGAGGTTGCAACCCTGTAGGGGCATTCTCTTCCGCAGCTCGCGAGGTAGGAATTTATGAAGCAGCTACAGGAACCTTGCACCACACTGTTCCCTCTCTGTTGAAGCTGGATTGCACAATCATGTCCTCGTTATAACGCTGTTATCATTTTTGACCACATTAGTTCATTTACAAGTAATTGTCAACCAATTAGTCGAATACAACTCCAGAATAATACTCCACTACATCACGAATGAGCATAAACGCATCCCCATTGGTAAGATTGTTCTTGTCAGCAATGCCAGCAAGCGTGTCAGCACTTATAAAGTTTTGCGTTTGTAATTGAGCAAGTGCCTGTTCAAGTGAAGTTTCCGTTTCTGAAGTTCCCATTGCCAGACATAACATATACGCAGCCTGATCCAACGTTAAAGGTAGGGTTACGGCATTCTCCATATTTGCTAGAGCTTTGTCGGCACTGCCTGTGTAGGCTTCTGGAAACATCGCTTGCATTCTTTTCAATTTACTTAAAAATCGTTCTGGATTCATTCCTTTATCCAGTTCCCAACCATCGTTATTATAATCGCCTGAAGTCATATACATACTCGCTGCAGCCAGCAATCCCTTGTAATCCTTATGCTCCATATAATCAGGCTGCTCGAAACGATGTACTTTCAGATCCATCCCCTGATTCTCCAGCATCTTACGTAGTTCAGATGCTCGCTCTTCGGAAGTTGAGAGTTCGCGGAAGGACTCCTTATGGATATATGCCAGCTTGACCGCCGCTCCTGCTGCTTCTCCCTCTGCCATTCCCATTGGGACAACTCTTGCACTACCGTGTGGGATTGTATCAAAACTTGCTGCACGTCCAACGACGAGCAAACCATCAACCTTTAGCGGTACAAGCGAGCGAAAAGGTACACCATATTGAATAGGACTCAACATAATCGTGCCGGGATTTCCAACACTCGTGCTCTGAATATCAATATCGTATGAGCCGTATCCAATGGCATCCCAATGATCACGATTTTCCATGACATCAGCTAATGTTAATCGGTACTCGCCATAGATATGACGTGATTCCCTCACGTAAAGCTCGTTTGCTGTTCCAACATATTGTAACCCTGCAAATTCATCATAATTTTTCTTCAGAAAATCAACAATTAGTGGGGCTTCTTTACGCCCGATTTCCAGACCTTTTTTCACAGATATCGGATCTAACGGATCTACCCCAAAGATTTGCATCGTATTAATCAAGATTGTATCATCATTTTGTCTTCCGATATTCAGACTTCGAATCTTAATATGTTGTGGATTGGAGGATTCATATTTTCTAGCATCACCGTACCCCCAAGCACTCATCTTATCAACCCCGGTTCCCTCTCTTTCCCTAAACTTTTGCCATACCTCATCAGTAACACCGCTTAACTTGAATACAAGCGTAGAGACCATTTTGGATTTACCATCTCCAATATCTTGTCTACCTATGGAGTATGGAACTCCTGCAGCGGCTGCAATATCCGCATCTTGCGTTGCATCAATGATGGAGCGGGTTGAAATCTGAACAGTTGTTCCATCTTCTTTAGTTAAGCTCATACCCGTTATTGTCGTGTGATCTCCCGTAGATTGTTCAGTAAGGGGGACTAATTCCTTAACATTCATCAACAGGTCAATGTTAGGTTCAGAACGAACCATCCGATAGAAAATGTTAGCCGCTGTGTTGGTATCAAATGAACTACCCTCGATCTGGTCAAACCATTCCTGGAAGATACCTTTGTTCAAAAAGTCAGGCTGCCGCAAACTACTCAATAACTGCGGTTGTTCAGGGGAATAATTTAGATCCAGTGTATTAAGGCCTCCCTCGGTCAACAATCCTCCCAACATGTTGCGATCTCTTGCTTCCACCAGCAATACACGCATCCCATTACGGGCAGCTGATAAGGCAGCAGTAATACCTTCCGGATCCGTTCCAGCTACAATAACGTTATAGGAATCTTTCAGGTTTAGTGTAGATTGCACGTCCTCCAAAGGCTGCCATACATAATTATTATTAAATTTATAATTCTTGTTCCAAATATAGAATGCACCATATGCAGCGCTCATTAAAACAATAAACACACTGGCTATAATTGCTGTTATTTTCAATTTTCTACTAATCAAAGAAACAAACCTCCATATGTACTTTAAATTCAATAATACTAACTTAACTCGTGAACTAGTTTTCCTGTGTTATACCAACAACCGACTAACTTTTTCTCCTTTCCTGCATGAGCATGCTATAAATAATAAAAAACTCCCCAACACTTCAAACGGTGTTAGGAAGTTCTGATAATAAGACGGAAAATGCTACTTTTATGTTGCCATAAATACAAACAAAACATAGGAAAGTCCCTAACTTTCCTCATTATAACGACCACTTTTGGCGAAGTAAAGACTTACCAAAACCGGAAATGCATCAGAAAGATCATTAAACACTCAGACTGTTCGTTCATCCTGACTACAATGAATTCTCTGGCGATGGCTGACATGGCAGCACGTTCCCTGTAATATAGAGAAATAGAAATCTATCACAGGTATTAATCGATAAAGGAGCTTGTCCTATGCCATATATCATATATGATCTTGAATTCACGGTAAGTCGCAATACTCGCTATTCTTCTGAAATTATTGATATCGGTGCCGTCAAAGTTACGGAAAGTGCGGATGGATTGGTCGTAACGGATACGTTCCATACGTATGTTCGTCCTTCCAATAAGTCTGTTCTTTCCACTGATACGATTCAGTTTACAGGTATCACACAGAAAGATATTGATGCAGCCCCCCTTTTTCCGGCAGCACTGAACCAATTCATTGCCTGGATGGGAAGTGACCCCTATTACATGTGTTCCTGGGGACCCGATGACCGCAGCAAACTGATCTCTCATTGTCGCACCCATCAACTTGATGTGGCCTGGATCACCAATCATAACGATCTCCAGCAACAATGGTCCCGCACCGTTCGTAAAGAAGGCAAGTTCCGTCAACTCGGACTCGCTCAAGCTCTTGAAATCTGTGGAATTGAATTTGATGGTACCCAGCACCGCGCCTTGGATGATGCCATCAATACAGCCAAGGTGTTTATGCATCAATTTGACCGATTCACTCTGGAAAACAACTGTGCAGCCGATGATGAGGGCATTACATCCAAGGTTGTTTATTCCAGCTCCACAGAAGATGAAGAAAAAGAATCTCCATTTGGCAATCTGGCAAGCCTTTTCAAAACCAAAGAGTAACCGTCCACAGCACAATACTTAATCGTGTCTTGGCTTAGGATGGATGGCATTCTAATCTCAACTTTTATTGTACATTTGTTGCCAATAGTTTAGGCGTTCTTTCATCTTGATGCGGTAGATTTCCGGTTCGAGAATTTCCGCATCAGGTCCATATTTAGATATCCATACGAGAAATTCGTCAACATCACTTAATATGGCTTCAAATAACAGGCTACCTTCCGGTTCAATGGTTAGGATGGGTCGCATAAAAAATTGCTCCTGCATCACACGCTCCACAGCATGGGGTGCAAATCGAATTTTGAACGCAGTCCACTCCGTACTTCCCTCGTATGCCCAAGGAATGCGGAAGTGCGATTGCATGAGATAATCCTCTTTGCGAAACGTGCGTGGCAATATCCGTATCTTTTGCAGCCGGCTCACCTGAAATATTCGAAGTTTCTCCGACAGGTGACAATACCCTAACAGCTCAAATCTGTATTCACGAGGGATAAGACAGTAAGGATCTATACGTACGATCCCTTTTTTACCTTGAGACAGATACTCCCCTTCAATGGTGTTCTGTGAAATGCCAGCCTGAAGCAGGGTAATCATGGATTGATTCTGCGAATCGTTGTTTTCATTTTGCCATGCGGGCAATCCCGCTTTGAACAATCCACTAATTTGCTCCGACCATTCCACTCGTTCTGTTTTGTTTTTCTGACTCGCAGCAACCACTTTCTCATAAGCGCTCTCAAAAGCAGGTTTCAGCAAAGGACGAATGTTCTCCATAACTTCAGCAAGATGCATGAAAGCTAGGGCTTCTTCATCAGACCAATTTAGCGGATACATGGCAAATTGGCTGATAAACATGTACCCTTGCCCGTGTCCCATATTGGCGATCGGGATATGCATTGCACTGAGGGCCTCCATGTCGCGGTATATCGTCCTTTCCGTCGTCTCGCATCGCTGGGCGAGCTCACGTGCCAGTATGCCTGGCTTGGCCTGAACCAGCGTTATAATGCGCATTAATCGGATTAGTCGGTCTGTCATTTTGCCGGACCCTCCACGATGTTGTTTCAATAAATTTGATACAACTCCATCCATTGTTTAATATGATATTGATACATACATTCGACCTTCTCCTAAACTTCACCTTCAAATATGTAGACTCTCTCTATACCGTTACCACCTGAAATCAACCCTATTCCCCTAATATCTTTTTTTCACGATCATGATATCCTGTTGTAAACGTGATCTCATAGTGATAACGCAACTTTTCAACGATCTCGGCTTCCGCGTAATAGTCCAGATCTTGCTTCCGCGCAGCTTCAATTAACAAGGCATCAGCATGACGACGTAACATATTACTTCCCTCTTGAACCCGGCCTCTTTCGTAGGCGCGCAGGGCTTGTTTGATCAGGGGCACGGTTTCACTTAATTTGATCGTCTTCTCCACCTTGGGATCTTCCGGCTGTCGCAGCATGCCCAAATGACTGGTGTACTGAATATACAACTGTTCTCTTCGTAACAATACACGTTGACTTTGCTTCAACTTCCTTGTGCTCCAGTAGGCTGAACATACGGCAGCTTTTCCTGATACACGGGGTCCCATGACGAATTCAAGCAAAATTTGTTTACTTTCTCCCTTGTACATATCCCCAAGCCTCAATAACCAGCCAATATCCGTTTCCTTGGAACGACATCCATAGATGCCTTTTAGCTGTACTCCATATTCCGGTTTGAGCAAAAGTTCCAAATCTCTTGATACAATTTTGGGTGCTATTTTCCTAAGTCTTTTGGCAGGGGCACCGTTACGCCACTCTACCATCATATATACGGGGTCGGCTCCCCCTGTCGGTATGGCCTCTTTATTCCACGAATAAGATACTTCAAAGACTGAGTTCACTGGTAGTCTCTCCCCCGATTTATGTGTATTATCTTCTAAGTTATCAGGGTGAATGGACACTATATTGTCACGGAACACATGTTCTCATTAAATTTTTCCAATATATTAGTTTTATATCCCTAAATCCGTCTCAATACGACAATAAACGACGAAAAAGCCTGGCACTAGGCCAAGCTTATCAATCACTTATCTATGACAAGTCCCAAATTAAACAGTAGGATGATCGATTCCCATTTTGTGTAAATATTGTACACCATCTGCTTCGTTTACCGGTGCATAGGTGACACTGTCAATGACCAGCTTACGCCCTACTGGCTCTCCATTAACAGTGATCATAATTGTTTTGGTTGATGTGTTCTGATCTGCTGTATACATATGTTTCTACTCCTTCATGTTCACGATCTTATATTCAATCGGATATATTGGTATCGTTCATTAAATTGCGCATTTGTGAATAGCATGCACCCGGAACTGAAGTAAAAGATCTGTAAAACGGTCCGGTATGCTTGCCTATCGTTCTATTACCCCGCAGATTTGTAAGCTAAACAGCCCTGTTCCTAAATAATTTTATATATTTCGGGTAATAAAACGATATCATCTTGAACCCATCGTCCCGGTTTTGACGTATAATGTAAGAGCCGTATTTCAACAATAGACGACGAATTCGGCGATTGATCTATCTAACCGAAGAAAGAGGTGTTAACGATGCCAAAATCCATTCAGGGTTATTTCATTCGGGTGTTATTCACCACATGCATTCTATTTACCGTTTCGATCGCTTCGACAGTAAGTGCAGCCAGTGCCAATATTTTTACGGATATATACAGCGGATGGGAGCGAGTCTCCGAACTGCCCGGAGAAGTGAACGCTCTGCAGGAAAGTTATAAGCAAACGATGGAGCAATTAAATCAAACGTCTGCTCAGTTGGGACAAGCCCAAGCCAATGTCGAAGCATTTAAGACCCAGAACGAACAACTGCTGGCTCAGAACCAAAAACTCACTGAAATGGTAAGTAAATTACAAGACGACCAGAATGCCAAAGCAGCTACCACCAAACGAATTCAGACGACGATCATCACTGTCGTTTCTCTCATATTGGGTTACTTTGTTCTGATTCGTGTAATGCGCTGGGGAATGCGTCGCCGTTCCGGCCGAGTATAAAAGAACAGGAGCAACTGCATGAACATACACCTGAACAATGCTGAAGCAGGCGGAGCAGGACAAGTCGTCACATTTTCACTGATTAAAGATGACCGACTTCATATTTTGCATCCGCAGCAAATTGTGGCCTTCCGCGGTCCGAGTGGGAGTCGCAATGATAAATTCATGAATATCACGGGCATATATCGCAAAAAAAAGCTGATTAAATCCGAAATCACCGGACCTTGCCAATTTGTGGCTGCCCTGCCTCCCGGATTCACGATGAAGGAAGTGGAGCTCACGGAGGACAGTGATCTGCTCTATGACTTCCGCCACCTGTTCTTCTACTCTGATGGTGTAACCATGCATACCAAAATTCAGAAAATCAAAAACATGCTAATCACCCGTGATGCAGTGAAAATGAAATTTTCCGGCAAAGGCAAAATTGGATTGCTCACTCAAGGTCAGGTCTGCCAACAGGAACTTCACCCAACAGCGCCGCTCTATGTGGATGCTGGTAGCATTATTGCCTATCCCGAAAATGCACATCTGGAACTCACCGTATATGGTAACAACCTTGCCAGTCAGCATATGAATTATCATTGGAAGATGACAGGACATGGATCTGTACTCTTTCAGGCGGGACGTGAGAATCACCGCTTGGAACAGGATCTTAACGATGAGGGACTGTTCAAACGAATTCTGAAAGAAGTGATCCCTTTCGGCAATGTATTGATCAAATAAGCTGTTAGTTGATGGAGCCGACCAATTAGCTGCCACTATGCTCCAGTGGGGTGGTCACCACACCGTTTCATGTTATAATGGTTCAGACAATTGAAGAAGAAAATCCATGCCTGTGGCATGGGAGAGGTTCGCGAACTCCCTCTATAAGACTTGACCATGTGATGGTCAGTATAAGTCTTGCGTACACATTGCGGTCACCATGCAATCATGTACGTAAAAAACTAAGGACACTTACTCTTGCCTGCTTTTTTGAAGCGGTTATCGAGAAGGTGTGTTTTTTGATGGATGCCAGTTCATGAACTTCTCTGTTCTTCCGACACTCTATGCCTATGTGCATGGTTTGATCTCAAGAAGATAGAGAGGTTTTTTTATGTTGAACGAAGAAAAAGCAGTCGTTGTATTCAGCGGCGGTCAGGATAGTACCACGTGTCTGTTCTGGGCCAAACAACAGTTTGCCGAAGTAGAGGTCGTTACGTTTGATTATGGTCAGCGCCACAAGTTAGAGATTGAATGTGCAACAGAGATCGCACGTGATCTGGGCGTACAGCAAACGGTACTGGATATGAGTCTGTTAAATCAGCTTGCCCCCAATGCGCTCACTCGCACGGATGTGGAGATTACGCATGAAGAAGGTGAACTGCCGAGTACATTTGTGGATGGACGGAATCTGCTGTTCCTCAGTTTTGCAGCCATTATGGCCAAGCAAAAAGGAGCACGTCACCTGGTTACAGGTGTATGCGAGACGGATTTCAGCGGATACCCGGATTGCCGGGATTCATTTGTGAAGTCGATGAATGTGACGCTTAACCTGTCCATGGACTATCCATTTGTCATTCACACCCCGCTCATGTGGCTGGACAAAGCCCAAACGTGGAAGATGGCCGATGATCTCGGTGCTTTTGATTATGTACGTGAGCGTACTCTGACCTGTTATAACGGCGTGATCGGCGATGGATGCGGAGATTGCCCCGCTTGCAAACTTCGCAAAGCCGGATTGGATCGTTATGTACAACAACGTACTGCTACTGAATCGGCGGGAGTGGATGTACGATGAGAGAGCCGGGAACATTCCGTATTGTTGAGCATCTGCAACGTATCGGAGAAGATATTCTACCCACCCAGCTGCGCTATCACCGCAAACGTGTGCTTGTAAGCAAAGAATTCACCTTTGACGCAGCACATCACCTGCATTGTTATGAAGGCAAATGCAAGAACTTGCACGGTCATACGTATAAAGTTATTTTTGGCATCAGCGGTTATCCGGGTGAAACCGGGCTGACAGTTGATTTTGGACATATCAAAGATATATGGAAAACTCAAATTGAAGGATATCTGGATCATCAGTACCTCAACGAGACACTTCCTTTAATGAATACTACGGCTGAAAATATGGTCGTTTGGCTGTTCGAACAGATGGAACATGCGCTCCAGACGGAGCCCTATGCTGGGCTGACCGATGGTGGGCGGACGGAGTTTGTCCGACTCTTCGAGACACCCACCAGTTACGCGGAAGCGAGACGGGAGTGGATGATCGATGAGTAGTGTGACACACCAGAAGCTTACCTCGTCAAGTAACGACGGCCGCAAAGTCAAAACTTCATCCGATACATCAGTTGAGAAGCATACGGCCGATGAGACGGGCTCTCGCAAAGAGGCTCGTATTCCCGTGATGGAGATTTTTGGTCCGACGGTTCAAGGCGAAGGCATGGTCATCGGACAAAAAACGATGTTTGTTCGTACCGCCGGCTGCGATTATCGCTGCTCCTGGTGCGACTCGGCCTTTACCTGGGACGGCAGTGGCAAGGACCTGATTCGAATGATTACGCCAGAGGATGTATGGGCAGAATTGCGCCGCGTTGGCGGCACCCGTTTCTCCCATGTTACTATCTCTGGCGGTAATCCCGCCCTGCTCGCTTCGCTGGGCGGATTGGTTGCCCTGCTGCGGGAGAACGGCATCCGCACTGCGGTGGAGACACAGGGCTCCCGCTGGCAGCCTTGGCTAGCGAACATTGACGAAGTCACCGTCTCGCCCAAGCCACCGAGCTCCGGCATGGACACGGATTGGGCCGTGCTGGATGATCTGATCGGACGGCTGGCCGCTGGCCCGGTAGAACGAAGTCACAGTCTGAAGATCGTGATCTTCGATGAGACAGACTTGGACTATGCCCGCCGTGTGCATGCACGGTATCCGGGCACGGATTTATTTTTACAAACCGGGAACCCGGATGTGACTTCCGCCGATACGCCAGATCTGGCGTCCTCACTGCTTGCTCGTTATGAGTGGCTGATCGACCAAGTCAGTGCCTCCGATGACCTGAATGATGTTCGTGTGCTTCCACAGCTTCATACGTTGGTATGGGGCAACAAACGCGGCGTTTGATAGGCAGTATGGGTGGAATGGGCGGCATGATGTAAGGATGAGGGCGAAAGGTCCTTAGAAAATAAGAGAATTCAATAGGCAAAAAAATGCCTATTCATATATACCGCGAGGCTTCGGCTTTGACGGAAACAAGGAGCGTTTAATAACCGATGAGACAACCTGATGAAATGCAAGATGTGACGTTGCTGGGCAACCAGAACGTTAAATATACGTTTGAATATGATCCAGGAATCTTGGAGAACTTTGATAACAAACATCCGTACCGCGATTATTTTGTGAAATTCAACTGCCCGGAGTTCACCAGCCTGTGCCCGATTACGGGTCAGCCGGACTTTGCGACGATCTATATCAGCTACATTCCTGATATCAAAATGGTCGAGAGTAAATCACTCAAGCTGTACCTGTTCAGCTTCCGTAACCATGGTGATTTCCACGAGGATTGTGTGAATATTATCATGAACGACCTGATCAAGCTGATGGACCCGCGCTTCATTGAAGTATGGGGCAAATTCACACCGCGCGGCGGCATCTCCATTGACCCGTATACGAACTATGGTAAGCCTGGAACGAAATACGAGCAGATGGCCGACCACCGCATGATGAACCATGATATGTACCCGGAGACGATTGATAATCGTTAAACTGGCGGGTAAATAAACTCTGCTATAACTAAAATAAATTATAGGACACAGAAAAGCCGAACTCTTCAAAACCTGAAGAGATCCGGCTTTTTCTTTGTTTAGTATACACCTGTATGAGACTAAGTGTCTCAACGCAATTGGATCGCAGCGCATTCAAGTAGACTGATCTTCCTTTAGTTCTCTGACTTTTTTGACGTAATGTCTCAACATCAGCACACCAATCGATTGAAAAATGATAAATATGACGATGGCAGCAGATAGAGATTTCGGTGCAACATAGACAGCCTGAAACGTTATTACAGCCATATACAAAATAGTCATCACCAACTCACGTTTGGCGGATTCATAAGGTGATAAGGATTTCATATCCATCCCTCCTCTATCCTTCTTACACATAAATATGGGTCTTCTTACAGTAGATGCTAAAGTAATACGTTTATTTTGTAAATGTAATGTTAGAAACAAACACCTCAGAAATAAAGTTGAATTCATCAACGTTTTCCCTTGTTCCCCTTGTCGGTCCAATCAATCTATCCTATTATGTAACAATATGCTTACACGCATATATTACAACATCAGGCGCTGATCCCTCGTGACCGCGACCAAAGGAGAATTGTACATGTCTACACAAACCTCATTAACCAAGGACGCCACAGCGCGTTCGAAAGCCCCACCCGGATCGGATGCCCAAAGCACCGTTTACCGGATACTCATTGCCATCAGTCTGGTTCATCTCTTCAATGATTCGATCCAGTCGGTCATTCCCGCCATTTTTCCGATTCTGAAAGACTCTATGCATCTCACGTATACTCAGATCGGATGGATCTCATTTGCTATTAACTTTACCGCATCCATTATGCAGCCTGTCGTAGGCTGGTTTGCTGATAAAAAACCGACACCATCCATCCTGCCCATTGGCATGGGTTTTACATTTACCGGCATGTTGCTGTTGGCCTTCGCTGACAGTTATATGGCTGTCCTGATTTCCGTTATCTTTGTCGGTCTAGGTTCCGCCGCTTTCCATCCGGAAGGTTCACGGGTATCCCATATGGCTGCTGGTCAACGCCGTGGACTGGCACAGTCCATCTTCCAAGTTGGTGGTAACGCCGGGCAGTCCCTTGCCCCATTGCTTACACGCTGGATCTTTATCCCGTTTGGACTGTTCGGTGCCATTGGATTTACAGGCATTGCTGCCATGGGGATTGCAGTTCAGATCTACATAGCCCGTTGGTATGGACGTATGCTGCAATCGGGAGGATATCTGCGTAGACAGGCTGCTGCCCGTCGTGCACCCAATCCTGCTTTGCGCAAAAAGATTACTGCCGCCATTACGCTATTGATCTTGCTTGTCTTTGTTCGTTCCTGGTATATCGCTTCCATTGGCAGCTTCTATGCGTTTAATCTGAAAGATACTTTTGGATTGTCCACAGAGGACGCGCAGATCTATATCTTCTTGTTCCTGGCTGCCGGAGCACTGGGTACGTTCTTCGGAGGCCCCTTGGCGGATCGATTCGGCAAACGTAACCTGATCTTCCTGTCCATGGCCGGAGCTGCTCCTCTGGCTCTGTTACTACCCTATGCGAATCTGTTCTGGACAGGCGTACTGCTAACCATTATTGGTTTTATCATGTTATCCAGCTTCTCGGTTACGGTTGTATACGCGCAAATGCTTATTCCAGGCAAAATCGGAACGGTTTCTGGTCTAATTACTGGTCTGGCATTTGGTATGGGAGGCCTGGGCGCACTCGTGCTGGGGAACTGGATTGACGTCTTCGGCGTATCACCGGTAATGCAGATGTGCAGCTTCCTGCCACTGCTCGGGATTTTCACATTCCTGCTTCCATCCGATAAATTACTCAATATCTGGGCGAAAGAAAACGGTAGTGAGGAATAAAGAATACATCAACAGGTGTCCACTTTTTATTCTATATTAGATCCAATCCTTACGTGGCAGCATCGCCCTTATAAGACTTTATCTTGCGCTAACGAACATGACAGCACTTATTTGAACGAATACTGCTGGTTTCGCAATCTAAAGAATCTAAGCAACGTTATTCCAGAGAAAAAGGCCGAAAACCTTGGAATGTGCGTGTGAGATGCAGAAATAACGTGTCTGAGATTCTTTAGAAATCGGGATTAGTGAAATATCGCCCAGTAGCGTCTGCTGATTTCGTTAGATTTCACTTTAGTCACCTACATTTGCAGTATGAATAAAATGTTTGAACCATAACAAAAAGGTTCCCGCCATCTCTGTATATACAGAACGGCAGGAACCTTTTTGTTGTATATGTTTTCCTCGTATTTAGCTTCAAACGTATTATTCAACGTCACACATGACAACGTTGCTACCTTGACCTGTAATTAGTTCCTTCACATCTTCAAATTCAAGGAATACCGTCGCCGTATTTTCCATGGGATGAATTCCAATTTTCTGACCAACTAAATCCTTGTCAAAAACTACGGTCACGTTTTTCTGAATATTATTGAGAACCCCCATAGGGTTGACGTGCCCTTTTTCCAATCCGAGTAACTCCAACAAATCCTTTTCACTGGCAAAACTTAATTTGCGGCTAGGTATCTTTTCGCTTAAACTTCTCAAATCAACTGACTTCGTTCCAGCAATCGTCACCAGATAATAGTTGCGCTTCTTGTCGTCACGCAGAAACAGATTTTTAACGATATGTTCTGTATGTGGAATCTGATAAGAGAATATTTCCTCCATCGTGTATACTGCGGGATGTTCAATACTTTCGTAAACGATATTATTGTGATCTAAAAGATCATAGAAACCCTGTTTGTTTAACATATCAAATTCATCTCTTTCAATATAAATATTCTTTTATAATACTACTTATTCTGTAACCTTATTTCAAACGCTGAAGGATCAGCCGTTTTTTGTACAGCATTTTACCTGCTTCGGCTACATCTCGAATTGTATTTTTGTTGCTCACGGAACCAAACACCATGCCTGCAATCGGCACAAGTTGGAACAGCTTCTTCCAGCCAAAAGATTCACTGTAGGAGTTAAACACTTCCCGCCATCCCTGCATCTGCGATACTACTTCAATAGGTTTGTCGGGATCATCATAAGCGGCCAGTTCTTCGATGATCGCTTTCTTGCCTACAATATCGGCGGAAGAGAATTGCAGACATTTGACAATAAAGATGCGCTCCAGCGGCTCATCCGGATCATACCCGTAACATAGTGCCATCTCCTGCAGTACCTTCAGAGAAAGCCCCATCACCATCGGAATATCTGCTGCTATGGTTACAATGCCACCAAACCCTGTAGCTGCTCCCTGAGCCGCGGCAAACTTCGTTCGACTCTCGGTAATGTTATCAACCACCTGGTCCAGCACCTGAAGTGGCAGATTCTCTACACTATGAATCTTCGCTGTCCCCTCAGCTTCAGCATCCTGCTCCAGACGATAAGTCGTGTCCATCATGGAATAACCGGACCTCTCAGCTTCCTCTTGCAGCAGCTTGGCTACCTTTTTCTTCTGTACGAGGAATTTGCCCCCATTCTGCACATACTGACCCACGTCGTTCAGGGAATCTCCGATCTTCTGTTTCAGGGCTTTAGGCATCACTTTATCCAACATCGCAAAGGGCAAACGCCCGATTTTATCCCAAATAAACAAGTCTTTCTGTTGTTTCTCCCATTTCAAAATCTGTTCAAGTTCCTTATCCAACGTCTCGCGTGAATCCATATGTGATCCTCCTAATAGGTTCTGCATCGTAATCTGTATCTCTCTCATACGCAGAAATCATCGTTGTGGTTGCTTTGTTTTGTGTCCAGGATACATAGTTCAGACCGCTCTATCTTATCGTTCACATACGGAAGAGCCCTTAATCAGCATCAATCGCTAACTAAGGGCTCTCGTATTTAAGGTTTCACTACCTCTTATTTTGCTTCCGCTACTGCGCTGCCATCTGGAACCGGAACACCGAAATCAGGTGTCCCATCTTCACGCCAATGAATCACTTGAGCACGGGCGTGACGGTTCGGATCATACAAGGGGTCACCCTCGATGTCTTTGTAATTACGCGCATGATAAATCAGAATATCGGTCTTGCCATCCGGTGAGACCGTAAAGCTGTTATGACCCGGACCGTATTGGCCGTTCGCTTCACAAGTCTGGAATACCGGCTCGGGTGATTTCACCCAGCTGGCCGGATCAAGCAAGTCGGCATTTTCATCTGCGGTAAGCAGACCCATACAATAATTGTAATCGGTCGCGCTTGCCGAGTAGCCGATAAACAACCGCCCATTCCGATGCATCACGGCTGCTCCTTCATTGACCTTAAAGCCGATGATTTCCCAATCATACTCTGGCGTAGAGATCATAACCTGTTCGCCGCGTAGCGTCCATGGGTTCTCCATTTCGGCAATGTACAGATTGGAGTTGCCCACAATATCAGGATCTTTCTGTGCCCAAACCAGATAGCGGATTCCTTTATGTTCAAAGGTTGTTGCATCCAGCGCGAATGATTCCCACCGTGTGTAAATCTGCCCTTTCTCTACCCACTCTCCTTCGAGTGGATTCGCAGAATCGTTCTCCAAAACATACATCCGATGATCGAACAGACCTTCGTTGGTCTCACTGGTGTGAGCCGCAGCGTAGTGTATGTACCATTTTCCATCGATAAAATGAATCTCCGGTGCCCAGATGTTGGCACTCATCGGCCCCGTGTCACGCTTGGTCCAAGCCGTTACTGGCTCGGCATCTCTTAACTCTTCCAACGTCTCTGCTCGCCGGATTTCGATCCGGTCAAAGGCTGGTACGGAAGCGGAGAAATAATAGTAACCGTCTGTATGACGGTACACCCACGGATCAGCGCGCTGCTCCAGGATGGGATTAGTAAAGGTAATAGAATCAGTCATGGGAATGCTCCCCTTTCAAATGTTGTTTGGCTCGAAGTTTGGAGATGTAACACAATTGCGAAAAAGCGAAAACCCTTTTGGGGTGGTGCACAGCGGACGTTCCGGGGTGGTAGGGCCTTGATGCTCTCTTGTCCTCCGATTTCTTTTCCCACCGCTTCTGGCGGTTGAAATCGGATGCCAAACTCGCTCCTGCGGCTCCTTCCTCCCCCTCACTGCTTGTGCACCCTTAGAGCAGTAGCTCGCTCTTTTCGTGCTCGCTGGGTTACAACCTCACTTCGAGCCATTGTGTGGCTCGGTCTTATGGGGTTGACCGCTTCGCAGGGTCAACTCTCCTCATATTCAGTAAACGATTGGCCTCAGACATAGGCCAGCACAGATGAATCTTGAGTGTCTAAAAGCTGCAACACCTTGGCGTTAGTGCACCTTAACATGCCAACTTTGTCATGCACAGCGGGCGTTCGGGGGTGGTAGGGCCTTGGTGCTCTCTTGTCCTCCGATTTCTTTTCCCCACCGCTCTTGGCGGTTGAAATCGGATGCCAAACTCGCTCCTGCGGCTCCTTCCTCCCCCTCACTGCTTGTGCACCATCGGAGCGGCAGCTCGCTCTTAACGCGCTCGCTGCTCGCCCCCTTACTCCTCCGCTGCGCTAATTTGCTTGCCCCAGACCGCCACGCCGTGGTCATCGAGACCTGTCACCACCAGCGTGGGCTGGCTTCGCTCCCAGTCCCAGGACGGGAGCAGCTTCAGCTCTTCCGTGGAAGCTCCGCCCCATGGGCTTTCTTTCCACTTCAATGTCAGTGTTTGTTTGTCGTCAAATGTCCAGGCTCCTGAACCTTTTTCGCTTTTAATTTTACCGTTGCTTGTTAGGGTATAAGGCACGGCTTGAATCTGCCCGTCTACGGACGGATCAAGCACCATGCCTTCCCACTCCCCGGCAATCATGGATTTCGGAATGTCCTGCGCTGTCTCACCTGCGTAACGTTCAGGTGAAACCACAGGCCAGCCATCCTTCGTCCATAACATTTTACGTACATGCAGATAGGGCCAGTTTTTATCCGTCTCGCCCCGTGCATGATGCACGATGTAATAATCGTCTCCGTCCTTCAACACGGAGTTATGTCCAGGCGCAACCCAGCCCTCGCCTTCTGTGAAACGATAACCGCCGAGAATTTTGGTGCCGATCTCATATTGCGGCAGATGCTCCGTATCCAGCATGTTCATGCCGTTTATGTCCGTGTACGGTCCTGTGATTGAATCAGCACGCGCAACCCGCACGTTATAATCTTCAAATAAGGAGTCATATGAGACAAACAGATAATACTTTTTGAACTCCGGGTTATACACAATGTATGGACCTTCCACTGCGCCCTCTTCAGTTGCACGATCCCGAGCGGCAATACGGGTACCATAACCCTCTTCCTTGAATTTCCCCGTGTCCGGATCAAGTGGCGCAATATAGATGCCGTCAAAGAATGAACCATATACCATCCACGAATTGCCCTCAGCATCTACGATGGGATTAGCATCAATGGCATTTAATTTGTCCTGTTCATTCGCAGAAGTTTTCACAACCAGTCCTTCATCTGTCCAAGGACCTTCGGGAGATGAGGATGTCTGAAGACCAATAGCCGACTGGGTACTGCCAAAAGAAGAAGCCGAATAATACATCCGATAGGTATCGCCAGCCTGGATCACATCCGGTGCCCACAGATTGACCGCACCTGTCCAGTCCAACCCTTCTTGCGGAATGCCCGGCAGAGCCTGACCTACCCATGTCCAGTTAATCAGATCATCTGATTTACGTACCATGACACCGGGTTTCGCTTCTCCTGCTACACGAACGTCTGTGGAATAGACGTAGTATCCCTGGTCTGTTTTGATAATGGCCGGATCATGCGCATTGTTCACCGTCCAGCGTGATTCATCGTCCAAAATGGAAGTGTCATACAACTGAGTATCTTGAGGAGCTTCAGGAAAGACGGGACGGGACACCGTTTCTCCTGCTCCTTCTCCGGAACAACCCGCAGCTCCAACAACCAACAATAACAACATGGAAGCAACCACTCCTTTTCCTGAATTCGACCACCGTCGGAATTTCTTCCGCTGGTTCATCCCTTCACTCCCGAAATCGCAACCGACTCAATAATCTGTTTCTGGAAGATCAGGAAGATGATTAATACAGGTAACAGTGCTACAATCGACGCCGCCATAATAAGCGGGTAATCGGTTTGAATCGCATACGTGGCATTAAAGTTTGCTATAACGAGCTGTAACGTCTGCTTCTCCGGTGAATTCAGATAAATAATCGGTGCCAGATAGTCGTTCCAGATGCCCATGAACCAGAGAATCAGCTGTGCAGCAATCGCTGGTTTGATAAGCGGGAACGTAATACTGGAGTACAACCGAAAGTAGGAACTACCATCAATCTTGGCCGCCTCAATAATCGCATCAGGTACACTAAGCAGGTATTGGCGCAGGAAAAAGATCATGATTACGTTACCGAACAGGCCTGGAACGATCAGTGGCAACAGCGTATCCACCCAGCCCAGCTTTGCAAACATGATGAATTGCGGGATCATGACTGTTGGATAAGGAATCATCATGGATGCCAGCAACGCGAGAAACAGTTTATTTTTGTGTGGGAATCTTAATTTGGCAAAAGCAAAGGCAGCGATACTGGACGTAAACGTACCCACCACCGTTACACTCACCGCAACGATGAGGCTGTTTTTGATCCCGCTGAGCAGCGGTCCTGCTTCCCAGATTTCTTTATACTTACCAAATTGGAATACTTCAGGTATCCACACAGGCGGAAGCGCGAACACATCCTGCTTCTCCTTCAATGAAGTGGACAACATCCAGATCAGTGGTGCAATCATCGCAATCGCACCAATCGCGAGTACGATAAAGATGATCGAGTTTGTTAATTTCCTCTTTTGACTGTAAGACATCTCCGGTTCACTCCTTTCCTTGACAATCAATCCCCATCATAGGCTGATTTTTCGTTCATTTTGAATTGCACCAGGGTAATGACAAAAATGAAAATACCAAGAATCATGGCCATCGCTGAGGCATAACCCATCTGCAAGTTACTGAAGGCTTTCTGCCAGATGTAGAAAACGATTGATGCCGAAGAATATTCAGGACCACCCGTAGGCGTCATAATGTTCATCTCGGTGAAGATCTGGGAACCGCCAATGATATTTGTAACAATGAGGAAAAAGGTAACCGGCTTCACCATAGGCCAGGTGATGTTACGGAAGATCTGGAACCCATTGGCTCCATCCAGCTCAGCCGCTTCGTAGTATGTACGTGATACACTTTGCAGTGCTGCCAGGTACAACAACATCGTGTATCCCAAGCCTTTCCACACCGTCATAATAATCAAAGCCGGTTTGACCGTGTCTTTGTTCGCGAGCCAGTTAGGCCCTTTAATCCCAAACAGATCAAGGAACTGGTTCACCAGACCGTAATCCCCGTTATACGCCCAGTTCCACATGATGGACACCGCAGCGAGGGAAGAAATAACTGGAATGTAATAGATCACACGGAATGTCGTTGTGCCGGGAATTTTACGATTCAGACCCATTGCCAGCAACAATGCGAGCAACAATCCAATCGGAATACCAAGCATCAGGAAGAATGTATTAAACATCGCTTTGTAGAAAAGGTCATCCGTGAGCAAATCCTTGAAGTTGGCCAAACCGATAAAGTTCATCTGTCCCAGTCCGTCCCAATCCGTAAAGGAACCATAAAGGGAGTAGAGGAACGGGAACATGACAAAGATCAGCAATCCAAGAATCGGAGGTAAAATAAACAGATATCCGTACAGCATCTCTTTGCGATACAAACTCGATTTCGTAATCACGGCGTTCACCCCTGTTTCTAGTATCAGCATGTGGCATTCTTCGATTGAACCTTGTCGATCAACGAATGCCACATGCCCGTATGGAATCCAATAAGTTCCAATACGAATGATGCCAGCAGCATGATTGCAGGCTGCCGGCATCACCCTTTCCTATCTACTATTTCTGAGATTTCTTTTCTTGTTCAACCGCTTTGTCGAGCAGTTTTTGCATTTTCGGTTGTTGCTGCTTCACATAGTCTGCGGCTGTAATCTTGCCATCCAATACCGGCTGGATGTCCGTGAAGAACAGGTCATACCATTCCGCATTGTACGTGTAGTTACCTGGCAGAGCCCGGCCGTAATCTTCAACGATATCAATGAATTCCTGTTTGTTGGCTGGTTTCGTGGATGTATCTTTGGCCCACTCGTCTGCCATATCAAGCAAGTTCGGAATCTGTACCTTGGCATCTACCAGTTGCTGCATACCTTCCTTCGAAGCTGTAAGGTAATTCACCAATGCAGCAGCTTCTTCCGGATGTTTTGTCTTCGCCGACACTCCGATTCCCAGAGATCCAATCCACGTTGCCGATTTGCCAGTTGACCCCGCAGGGAAAGGCAGCAAATCATAATCGAAAGGCAATTTCTCAAATGTACTCATATCCCATGGACCTACAGGGAAGAAAGCCATTTCACCTTTCATCCAGCGTTGGTACGTATCCAATGTTTGCGCTTCCTCAATGGAAGGTGTAATTTTGTATACATTCTGCATATCCGCGAAGAACTGCAGTGCTTCAGCGAATTTTGGATCATCAATCGTTACTTTTGTTTTGGTCTCATCCAACCAATCTCCACCGTTGCTCCATACAAAGGATTGCAGTGCCCACTGTACGTTGAATCCAGTACCGTATACATCCGGTTTACCATCTCCATTGGTATCCTTGGTCGCTTGCTGGTTCACCTTGATGAACTCTTCCCATGTGTATGGTTTATCCTTGTCAGGGAGTGGGATGCCCTCTTTTTCAAACAACGTTTTGTTGTAGCCCAGTGCAAATGGCCCCAGATCCTTCGGCATACCGTAGATATCACCTTGACCTGCCATTTGGCCGTCATAACGATACAGGTCCACGCCGTATTTCCAGATATTATCGAGATCCACATCCGGATTGTTTTCAATATACGAAGTGAGGTTCATCAGCACATTGCTGTTCACATACGCTTTCACGTCACCCGGATTGATATAAAATACGTCAGGCAAGCTGTTGCCTGTAATTGCCGCTCTCAGCTTGGTTGCATATTGATCCGCAGCCGTTACGATAATTTTGACTTTCACACCCGGATGATCTTCTTCAAATTTCTTGACCACCGCTTGGTATGCTTTCTGCTCGTCTGTACCGCCGCGGAACATAAACGTTAACTCCTTGTCCCCACTTGCACCGCTGCCTCCTCCACAGCCCGCAAGTACCAGTGCACTTACCAGCATAAGAAGCATAAATGTGACCCAACTCTTTTTCTTTACCATCTGAACCCCTCCTGATCTGGACTTGTAACCGTATTCAATTGGATGAAATAAGATTTCTGTTGTTAAATTTATCAAATCCAGATCACTTTAGTCAACACTTTTATAAAACATTTTATATTTATATAAAATAAATTAGTATTTCGGCCAGCCACTCGAGTCCCAAAGCAAGTCATTGATCAGCAATTTAGGATTGCCATTATCCTCTGCATCATAGGCATGTCTTGCGATGACATTGCCATTGTACACGTCCTGACCACCTGGACCTTTCCACTTCACATTGCCTGTATCCAATATCGTTCCGCCACCATTCAGCATATTAACTCCGTTTTTGTCCACATAAGGGCCTGTTATACTGGTCGAACGTCCATAGACCATTTTGTAGGTACTGTTCACCCCTTGGCAGCAAGAATCGATGGAAGCAAACAGGTAATAGTAACCGCCACGATATACAATACTTGGTCCTTCAATTGCACCTCCGTTATTCGGGCGTGCAGCAATGGAAGTTATACTTCCCGTCGGTTTCATCGTGTTTTTGTCCAGCTTGACAATCTTCAGACCACTCCAGAAAGAACCAAAGGCCAGCCATGGATTGCCTGAAGCATCGATGACCAGATTTGGATCAATGGCATTATAATTATTGGCGGTCGTGGTTTGAAGCACCAATCCTTCATCCTTCCACTGCCCTGCTCCAATGCTGTTCGCAGAAGCAAGACCAATCGCAGACCGATTGGAGCCAAAGGTGGAGATTGAATAATAGAGCCATACTTTTCCGTTATACTGCTCTACATCCGGTGCCCATACATCCAATCCGCTTTGTCCCGGAACGGCAGAAGCCCACCAGGATGGCTTACTTAAGAAGATTTGTGGAACACGATACCAGGACGAACCATTATCGGATTTCAATACTTGAATACCCGGGCCGGTTGAAAAGGTGTACCAGGAACTGCCCTCTTTGATAATCGACGGATCATGAACAGCGGTATCTCCGGTCAGATTCCAGAACGCCGCCAAAGCTTTTGACTGACCTGCGAGCAGTAATACCATCACAAGTAATGCCGGTAACGCCAACCGTTTCCACTTAAACCTCTTCACATCGCTTAACTTTTCCAACCCAAACTCCACCTTTCCTGATCAAATGGTTAATTAGGTTCATGAAGTAATGAATCAATTTAGGTATAATAGGATTATAAAAGCGGTTACATTACATTTCAATGGTATATTTCAAATATATGTGAACTGATTAACACTTATTTTAACCGGAATAGTGGACAAAATATAGATTATATTTTCGTATTTACGCTATATACAAGGGTTTTGGCTTCTATTTCTCCACCCTTCCCTTCCATGAGGGAATGATTTATAATTATCTGAAATAAAACATATAAATGTGCAAATGTCTGTGTCGAAGACTTTGTTCAGAACGGGGAAAGGAAATCCACCTATGATTTATATTAAAGATCTGATGTCGGGTGTGAATATCTTCAAAGCGCTCAGTTCGGAAATCCGGATTCAGATCATCGAGCTGCTGGCCAAGAACCAAAGTCTTAATCTCAATGATCTTGCAACCAAGCTGGGACTGAGCAATGGCGCCATCACGATGCATATCAAGAAGCTTGAAGAGAGCGGATTGATCGAGATCAACACCGCCGTTGGCAAACATGGAATTCAGAAGATATGTTATCTCAATGAGGAAAAATTGATGGTTGATCTGCGTTCACAAGAGATTAACAATCGTTATGAGGTGGAAATTCAGGTCGGTCATTATAGCGATTATCAGGCCGCACCTACATGTGGTCTCGCTACCCGGGACAGCATTGTTGGAGAGTTCGATGATCCGCGGTACTTTGCTGATCCACTGCGAATTGATGCGGAGATGATCTGGCTGGCTGAAGGTTATCTCGAGTATCGGATTCCAAACTATCTCAAACCTAATCAGTCCTTTAGCGAAATTCAGTTGTCGATGGAACTGGGTTCGGAGGCCCCTGGCTTTTGTGACAATTACCCTTCGGATATTTACTTCTATGTCAATGGGATTGAGATTGGCTGCTGGACAAGTCCGGGGGATTTTGGCAATACACGCGGTACCTTTAATCCGGAATGGTGGCCTCCGCACTTGAATCAGTACGGCATGCTGAAGCTGATCCGGATTACACAGGAAGGCAGCTATATCGACGGATGCCGCATCTCGGATGTGACGTTGGACCAGATTGGGCTGGATTACAAAAGCGATATTCACTTCCGCATTGCGGTTACGGACGAACCTTTGAACAAACGGGGCTTAACGATCTTTGGTAAAAACTTTGGTAACTATGGACAGAATCTTCTCGCTCGGGTTCTCTATAACGTGCAAGAAGAGTAGAGTCGGCTCTGACTATTCACTCGATATGAAGTTTGATCGATCTGCTAACGTAACTGTTCAACACAACAACAATCATGTTTCTTCGAAAGAGTGCTATCCAGCACTCTTTTTTTGTTTCCTCTCACCGAAGAACTTGTCCAATCATGTTGGAACAAAACATACTGGATGGCATGACTCCTATAGAACCTCTGTAATCCTCCATGTTGTTTACCCTGGCGTGATATAATAATGGCCTGTAATGACAAAATGGAATAACGGGCGGGGATACCTTTTGAAATTGGAGCGATTAATCTCAATCATATACAAACTGCTGAACCACGAAGTATTGTCTGCTTCCACCTTGGCTGAAGAGTTTCAGGTGTCCCCAAGAACGATCTATCGGGATATTGATGTCATCTGTGCCGCCGGCTTCCCGGTCGTCTCCCATCAGGGACTCAAAGGTGGCTACGGCATGATGGACGGATACAAGATGGATAAAAGCTTGCTCGGTTCTTATGATGTAGATTCCCTGATCACAGTTCTGAGCAGTCTATCCACAGTATTCGAAGATGCACGTGCACAAGGCACGATTGAACGTCTGCAAACGATTGGACCGGAGCATCAAACCTCAAGTCTGTCGGTGGATTTGGAGACTCGCCGAACAGAACCTGATGCCCTTCCTCATCTGCGTAAAGGTATTACGGATCATCAGGTTGTCCGTTTTGACTACATCAATACAAAAAATGAACATACACCCCGCCATCTGGAACCGGTAAGACTTCATTTTAAATATCGTAATTGGTACGTATATGGATTTTGCCAGACACGGCAGGATTATCGCGAGTTCCGACTGTCCCGGATGATGAACGTGCAACTGACATCGGTACACTTCCAACCCCACCTTGATCTTCCCCAAGAGACAGTTGTGTCAGATCCGTCATGGCAAGATCAGGTAAGTGATGTGGTATTTCGGGTGAACCCGGAAGCGCTCGCGGAAGCCATGGATCATTTTCAACAAGCGGATAAGCAATTTCACGAGGATGGAAGTATGACGATGCGTATCCAGGTTCATCAACCGTTACAAGCCAAGTGGTTATGGTCGTTTCTACTTGGTTTGGGCAGTGGCGCCGAGGTGCTTGAACCGATTGAATTAAGAGACATTCTGAAAGAACAACTTCGTAACGCACTTAAGCTCTATGAAGAAGTATGACACGCTGTTGTCATACTTCTTTTTTTATAATCATCTCAGTAAGTTAACCCAATCTATAGCCAAATTAAAGGAGACGATCATCAATGAATCATCCGGAACAAATGTATAACTACCACACATGGGCCAACCAAACCATCCTGGGCAGAATCAAGGAACTGCCCTCTTCTGTCCTGAGTCAGGAAGTGAACAGTTCATTTCCAACCATTGCTCACGCACTCAGCCATATCTACGCAGTAGATAAAATGTGGTACGAGGTATTGAATGGCACTGGTATGCCCGAGGCACTGCAAGCATGCATACCACTCAATAGTGAAATTCACGATTCTGTGGATGAGTACATCCAATGTTTTACCGACCTGTCGGCACAATACAGTGAGTGGTTACGAGGCCAAGCTGATCTGGAGCAAACCATTCTACTCGATAATCCATTTGCAGGAGTTCGCGAAACCAGCTTATCGGACATCGTCATCCATGTGGTTAACCACGGAACCTATCATCGAGGCAATGTTTCTACCATGCTGCGTCAATTGGGGCATGCCTCCATCATGAATGACTATTCACTCTTCTGGTATCAGGAACCGGCTCAAGTATAGTTGACAATCGGATGGAAATGTACATTGTATCCCCGTGACGTCGAGGGATGAATTGAGAAATTGGTTGCAGACGCATGGAAAAGTCGAGAAATCTTGCTGGGTAATGATAAGCATAAAACCCGTGCCAAATACCCTGCTGTATTTGGACGTGGTTGAGGAGTCGCTGTGCTTTGGATGGATCGATGGAGTCAAAAAGAAAATATCCGAGACTCAATTAGCACAGAGATTATCTCCTAGAAGGAAACGTAGCTCATGGACTGAATTGAACAAGGAACGTGTCCGTCGTCTTGAAAAGTTGGGCTTCATGCATGACGAGGGTAGAAAGGTTCTTCCTGTTATGGAGCCAAATGCTTTCACTATTGATGGTGTGATCGAACAAAGGCTGAAAGAAGATCATCAGGTTTATGCAAATTTCATGACCTTCCCTACCCTGTACCAAAACGTTCGGATCGATACGATCCAAAGTGTTAAGAATCAGCCAGCATTATTCCAGAGCAGATTGGATAAGTTCATAACCAACACTAAGGAAAATAAAATGTACGGTCAGTGGCATGACAACGGACGGCTTTTGGACTATTGAATTTTCCCTGAGACAGCAGACAGGACCTCCATATGAGGAGGCCCTGTTTTGGTGTCTTATATTCGGTAGGTATTAATGAGTCTGCCTGTATGTTTTGGGAGACTTGCCAAAGGCTTTCTTAAACTGACGGGAGAAATAATTACTGTCGTTAAATCCACATTCATACGAAATTTCCGTGATGGACAGATTCCCGTTTTTCAACAAATGACACGCTTTCTCCAGACGCAACTTTTGCAGATAAGAGATCGGGGTCATCTGATAATAGGATCGAAAAATCCGATTCAGATGCCTTATTGAGATATTCGACTTCCCCGCAATATCCTCTAGCGACAGTGGCTCCAGATAATGATCTTCAATAAATGAAATGGCATTTGCCAGATGCATCAGATTATTACCTTCGATCCCTTTCTCCTGCGTATCATATTGCCTCGACAAATAAACAACCATCTCCGTAAGACGTGAGATCAACATCGTCTGATACCCTTGCTGTTTACTCTGATACTCCTCAATCATGAACGATATCAGCGATTCTACATACTCCAGACTGGAAATGGATAACGCCAATTTACTCGGAAAGGAGTGAATATTACGATAAAAAGGTTCCAAAACAAACAGCGCCTGGAAGCCGTTAGATTTTCTCAGATCGGGCCCAGCCGAAGCAAGCATCTCGGGACTGAACATAATGTTACAGATCCTAAAATCATGAGGGTCTTTATACGCATGATGGGTGTCGCCATTAATCACAAATGCGTTCCCTTTTTTAATAAAAAATTCTTCGGTGTTCACCACATGGGTTGCATGACCACTCAGAACAATGACAAGTTCCGTAAAGTCCACATGATTATGAAGTTCCATGTCTTGGTCGTGCCCACCATACTGAATGAAAAATGGAAACTGTTGATCCGAAGTAAACCATCTCAAATATGCATTACTCAAAAGCATTCCCCTCCGCAAACCATGTTGGGTTGAATGTCTATATCATGCTATTCGAGGACCGAAAAATCAAGGTTGGAAATGATTAAAGACGATATAATCCCCCTTGTAGCAAGGATACATTTCATACGTTCACGTTCAGATCCATATTAAACTCTCGAAATGAATAGGAGCATAAATGATGAAATATACCAATCCGGTGATTCCGGGGTTTTATCCAGATCCGAGTATCTGCCGTGTAGATGAAGACTATTATCTGGTAACCAGTACCTTTGAATATTTCCCTGGTGTGCCCATCTTCCACAGCAAAGACCTTGTGAACTGGCGACAGATCGGCCATGTCCTCACAACAACTGAGCAACTCCCTTTAGCGAACGCAGGCAACTCTGGCGGCATTTTTGCCCCAACACTCCGGTACCATGATGGCTGGTTCTATATGACAACAACCAATGTCAGCGGCGGCGGAAATTTTTATGTACGTAGTGCCCAGCCCGATGGACCATGGTCTGCTCCGATTTTTGTTGATCAGGGCGGCATTGATCCCTCTTTTCTCTTTGATGAAGATGGACATGTGTATTTTCAAACGGCCTGTAACGGCGATGAAGGTGAGGGCATCTATCAATGCGAGATAGACATCACGACCGGAGCCAGACTAACCGATAGCCGATTGATCTGGACTGGAACCGGAGGAGCAGCCCCCGAAGCTCCCCACATGTATAAAATAAACGGCCTCTACTATCTAATGATTGCCGAAGGTGGAACCGAGTATGGTCATATGGAGACCATTGCTCGGAGCACAGAACCATACGGTCCATTTGATCCGTGTCCTCATAATCCGATACTGTCCAATCGGAGCATGAAATCCAGCATCCACGCGACCGGGCATGCAGACCTTGTCCAGATCCAGGATGGAAGCTGGTGGGCCGTATCTCTTGGCATTCGTCCAGCAGGTTACCCCATGCGGCACCATCTGGGACGTGAAACGTTCCTGGCACCTGTCACTTGGACGGACACCGGTTGGCCAGTGATCGGTGTGGACGGACATATTGAGCAGGAGATGACTGGGCCTTTGTTGACTGAGCACCCTTGGTCGCCCCAGGCTATTCGGGATGATTTTGATGAACCATCATTAGGCATGAACTGGATCTTCTTACGTAACCCGGCTCCGGATAGTTGGACGCTCACTGAAAATCCCGGGCAGCTCACCCTTCGTGGTCATTCGGTTTCACTCGATAATGGACAAAATCCAGCCTTTGTCGGGCGTCGATTGAGCCATTTCTTATGCAATATGGCAACCGAGCTACGTTATGAGCCAAATGTGAGCGGTGAGGAAGCTGGATTAACCTTATTTATGAATGATAAATATCATTACGATTTGGCTGTAACACAGGTCGATGGGCAGAAGAAAATCGTATTGCGGCGAACCGTCGGCTCTCTGCGAACCGAACAGGTACTTAACTGTGACAAGGGGCCGGTTGTATTACAAATCAAGGCTGACCGTAATCACTTCACGTTCCTCTACCAGCAAGATTCATCCGATGCCATCGAAGTGGGTTCAGGGGAAACACATCTGTTATCTACCGAAGTGGCAAGTGGTTTCACAGGTGTGATGATCGCCATGTACGCTTATGCTCCATCGGGGGAGTGTACGCCTGCAAGTTACGATTGGTTTGACTATGAGCCGCTGGACCAATAATCGTTATAACTCCTATATTCAGTAGTAGAAAAATATAATATATGATCAGCTAAAATTATCCCCTTAAAGTAGATACTCTTTGAAAAGCCTTGTGTGGTAGCATAAGGAAATGAGTGAACTTTGAGGGGATTTTGCTATAGCTATATCTTTATTACGGATTGCACTGGAATTTATAAAAGAACCATTGCTTTATTAGAGAAGTTCTCCTAGTATTTTTAGAAGGAACACCCCAGCAGTTCCCATCTTGGCAATACCTTCACTGCCCATATGAGAGCGCTATCGCTGCAGCACGAAAGAAAAACGGGAGGTTGCAGATATGAAATGGAATCACTTCAAGTCCAAGCTTCTGTTTAAGTACACCCTATCCTATATCTCCATTTTCCTTATCCCTCTTGTTATTTTAACCATCATTATTTATCACAACGCTGTGGACACGCTCCGTTCAGAGATTGAACAGACCAATGTCAATCAGCTCACTCAAGCCAAAACTGTCATCGATGATCGCATGAAGGAACTCCAAGACATCGCTTTTCGCATCGCCTACGATGAGCAGTTAACGCGGTATTGGACCCACCATCCGTACTATAGCCGGGAATCAATCGGCGCATTGGTCAAATACAAAGCCACCAGTTCCATTATCGATGAGTTATTCCTGTTCTTCCGCGGAGATGATAACATCTATTCTTCTCAAGGTTCTGAGAACCTGGATGTATTCACTGGCCGCTACAAATTTACTACGTGGAACAAAACAGACATGATCCGGGATTTGAATAACGTACAGTCCCCCACGATACGTCCAGCGGAGCAGGTCGTCCAAGGAACCAGAATACCCAATTCCATGCTAGCCTACCTTGTACCGATTGCACCTAACAATACGCCCGCCCATGGAACCGTCATGTACCTGATTCACGAGTCCAATCTGACGGGCCTAATTGATTCCATCCTCAGCGACTATCACGGGATGACTTATATTTTCGATAATTTCGGGCAAGTACTGGCAGCCAATTACAAGGGAGAAATCATATCTGAACAGGAAGTTAACGCTCTGTTTGCTCTTGAACCCGGAACGCACAGCATCTCCTTAAATCAAGAACCACATTCGGTTGTATCCGTTAAATCGGATGCGGGTTGGACTTATGTAACCGCTATGCCGAGCAACCAATTTTTTAGCCGAATCGTTCATATTCGCACCTTTGTTGTTCTAGTTTTCTCCTTCATGGTGGTGATGGGCACGTTCCTCGCCATTATGTTGGCCCGAAGACAGTACCATCCGATTTCAGACTTAATGGAGTTCATTCGGTTGAAAAATGATCCTGATCCATCCTCCACCACCAACGAGCTGGAATGGATCAAGAAAACACTGCATGATTATAGTCAGCGTGTAGATCTTCAGGAGCCCTATGCTCGCAATCATATTTTGCTCATGTTGCTGAAGCACGGTCACACCGGAGATTTCCCCTCTGAGTTTACGGATAAGCTTGGTATACGCTTCAACCGATCCTATTATTTTGTCATGATCATGGGCTGGGAAATGCATGCTTTTCCTAACGGTGATAACCCCGAGCAACCTACTGTCATGCAGCTGATGAACGATGTGGAGCTGCCGGAGTTGTCTGCATATGCTTACGGCGTGGAGCTGCCACAAGCAGACCAATTGGCCCTTATCGTGGGATTCGATGCCGAAATAGAGCATGAAGGTAGACTGAATGCCCGTATGGAGCCTATTGTTGAAAAACTGCAATGGATGGTGACAGAACACACCGGGGTCGCGCCCGCAATCGGGATAGGCAATCGGTACACTTATCCGAAACAGCTGAATCAGTCCTACATTGAAGCCTCGACCGCTCTGGAAGCATCGATGCTGCATGGACAGGGCAGCAGTACATACTTTAACAACCTTTCCGGTTCCGATGTACAGGATTCTTCCTTCTGGGTCCCTAAGGATGTGTTATTAAAGCTGGTTCAGAGCTTAAAACAAGGCAGCTATGATGTGGCGGTTCAGATGGTGTCAACTGCGTTGAATACCCTGAAATCCGAAATGCCATCTGTACCGCTGCTGCGTTGCATCTGCTTTGATATTCTGAATACAATGCTCAAAACCGCTTCGGAGCTTGGAATCCATCATGTGGTTGATCAACTTCCAAGGATCACTTCCTACGACTCGTTGGAGGATTTGGAGAAAAAAATGACAGGTCTTGCCGCCGAAATCTGCGCCCATGTCGAGGCAAAGAGTGAAACGGAAGAAAGCTCCCTGATGGATGAAATTGTTGCTTATATCGATGCCAATTTCTCTGATTATGATCTCAGTCTGGGTACGATTTCATCGAAATTCACGATCTCTTCATCCTATTTCAGTCGTTCTTTCAAAGAAAAGATCGGCATGAATTTCACCCAATATATCTGGCAGAAACGGGTCGATGAGGTCATTCGACTACTGTTGCATACAACCGATCCGTTAAAAGATATCATCACTCGCGTCGGTTATCTGGACACACCAAACTTTATCCGCAAATTCAAAAAAGAAACGGGTTATACCCCAGGGCAATACCGTAAAATGCACCGTCCCAATGGCTCCGCCGATTCCCCTGATGATGATGATGAGGAATGTATTGGATAAAGGGAGATATCGTCTCTGTGATGGTTACATCTCAGAACAGTAAACAATGCATATGAGAGCGAATAACGTGCCTGATTCATAAGACCAAAATAACGCTAACAAGGGTCCGTCCTATACGTCATGCTCATGACTATAGGACGGACCCTTCGTATGTTTTTAGTCCGTTTACATCATCTGACCCGTTGGCTCCCTGAGGTGTTTATTCTATTTTCCCAGCAGAAAAATGATGAAGCCCTTGATGCACTGCACCCAGCAAACGGTGAGTTGGATCACAGCCGTACTCCCAGAACATGATCCCGGCCAGACCTTGCTCCTTTACGTAATCACATTTGCATTGAATCGATTCTTCATCATCATACGATATGAGGCTGGACCCATTAAACAGAAACGGTGCACTGGCTTCTTCATCCCAATAACGGGTGTAACCATTCTTGTTGATGTACTTCGCTTCCAGTTCGGCAAATGATGGTCCATATCCGCCTGTACTACCGGCCATTTGATGAAGCCCGTGGTTTCGGTCAGGAACCTCAGTCCAGATCCGTGAATAGAAGGCGGAACCGATCACAATTTTATCCTTCGGAACACCGGCGCGAACAAACAGGTTCACGGAAGCATCCGTACTAATTCGAAACAAATCTCCGGTTGGCGTGTACAGATTCGTATGATGTCCGGTTAGAACCTGAAAACCGCCGCGCATATCATAGGTCATCAACTGCACGTAGTCCAGATACTGCTGCACCTCAACCATCTCTGTACCATCAACGTAGTATTGATCGGCCCCTGCCGCAATGGTGAGCAGATAATGACGACCATCCTCGGCTCCCTTGACATCCAGTGACTCCCGCATCTTCTTGAGTAACAAGGTGAAATTCCGTTTATCATCAGGGCTGGATGCAATACCGGCTTCACCGTAACAAGGATACTCCCAATCCAGATCAATCCCGTCAAAAGGAAATTCCTCCAGCACCCTAACCGCCGATGTAGCCATACTGTCCCTCCCCGCCTGTGTTGAGGCGGCTTCGGAAAAACCGCCAGCGCTCCATCCGCCTACAGACAACAGCACTGTAAGATTCGGATGCTCCCGCTTGATGTTCTGGATAACGTGACCGTTTTTTAGATGCTCGGTTGTTATTGCATCATTCTTGACATGTCCGAAGGCTACGTTCAGATGTGTTAACTTCAAGAGATCCTCATGTGTCATGTCGGGGAGAACTGAATCAACAGCATAACCGGCAGCAATATATTTGGTCACTCTCTTCACTCCGATCCGTTCGATGATTGAGATATCGCAGCAGCAATCTGCAAGGCTTCCTTCCCGGTACCAATCTTGTACCCGGAAGCCGAATAACGAACTTGATGCTGAGTATCCAGCACGAACAGATGTGGATAACCCGCTTCGTGAGCAGCAGGCTTTGAATTGAAGCTGGACAATGAAGCATAACTGGAATCTCGTACAAAAACCGTGCGTACAGGCAGCTTTGGATAACCAGCAGCGTCAAAGGCAGCGTTCCATTCCATATCTCCGATCATGAGTACGATGGGTATACCCAGCTTATCCAGCGGCTCTGCCAGCTCACACAGTTCACGAATCAGATGTTTGGTCGGTTCCCGCTCCGGTTCAATCCAGGTAGCAATGGCACCCTCCGATCCCAGAAGTTCCTCCAGTTCTACCTCTGAACCATCCAGACGGGTCAAAATACTTCCTGGTGCCAGTTTACCCAGTACAGGAATATCAAACTCAGTCTCGCGATAAGACAATACAACCTCAGTTGTATCTCCGGCGTTCACGGTAAAGTAAACGAATCGTACTTTTGCCGTTCCATCTTTCAGACGAATGCCTGTCGTTAAGCGATAAGCGCCTGGTTCAACCTCATATGGCTCACTATAGACATCTGTACTGCCATAAGGATAAATCAACGTCTTGTAGACGCCATCTTCCAGACGGGCAAACGAGAAATTTTCAAAATAAGATGCTTCTGGTGTATCCTGCGGAACTTTTATATCCCCACGAAGTTGGAGCATTCCCCAGCTTGTGCTCTCCTGAGTTAGAGGTGCGGTAAGACTAAACACTGCATCCTCCCAGCCTTTGTCACTTAGATACTGTGGTTTCTGAGCGCTGGGATGTAATCGGGCCGGAATACCCAAACTGCGACATACAGCCACAAACAAAATATCTAGCGACTGAGAGTCTCCCTTCATTAGACTAAACGTCCCTATTGGATTCCCTTTGCCTTTTAGATTAGGAAGATCTTCATAGTATTCATATTGCTGTTCCAGCATTCGGGCAATTGTCGAGGGATTCTCCCTGAACGCTGCCGCCTCATCTGCCGAAAAGGCATTTTGGAATACACCTCGATAAGGGACCAGCATCTCATAGGAGATCCGCGGACACAGGATGTATCTCACAAACGTATCTTCCGCCCATGATCCTTGCTGCGAGAGTGCACCGATCAGATGATCGTCCAGCGTCTGGCGAAAGGTATCAATTAAATCTTTTTCATTCATCGACTCCAGCAACCGGAGCGGCCACTCACCGTATGGATTGGAACGTTCCTCTAGGAAAGCTGCAATTTCCCGGCTGTTCCCCCGTGCCTTGCGGAGAACATCCCATACTCGCACTGGGGGCAGTCCAACCCCTCTAGCTAACAAAACAGCTTCCTCCTCACTCAAGAAGGTGTCCTCGTACCCGCCGCGGGTCTGCGCTCCTTCCTCCAGACGACGATTGTGAATCTGGATCTTCTCTTCCGGTAACACAATCACGGCCTCTCCCTCCCTTTCCGGAGGAGGAACCATATCGAAATCTACAATCCCTGTAGGCTGCTCTGATGAGTTCAGCACAAGCTCTATAACCTTGTTTTCCTGAGCCTTAAATAGGATCTCACTCCACTTGCCGCCGCTGACCGCACGAATCAAAAGGTCACCACAGCCAGTCTTAAAGGTCGCTTCCCCTTGTGCATCCGTCCTAATCTCGGCAATTGGATAAAATTCAGCCGTATTGTACAGCTCAAAGCGGACGCTCGCGCCGGGTACGGGCTCTCCCTGCTCATTTTTCACCTTCACATAGATGTTGCGTGTTGGCGCATAGTTCTCAAGCAGATTAATCTCCGTATATCCCTTTTCGGAGAGCGTAATATCCTCTGGGCCGGGATAGTCGGCATAGATTCTTGTATTAATCAGCATGGCCCTGCGGGCTGGCGGACTAAACCACCCTTGGTTCAGACGGACTTCCGGCTCGCATGCACCGATGTAATACCATTGACCATCTGCCCAGGCTTCTACCCAAGCATGGTTACTATCACAGTGAGCCCAGCGCGGTGTGTAGACCTGACGGGCAGGTATACCGATGCTGCGAAGAGCGGCCACCGCCAGCGTGGATTCTTCGCCGCATCGACCACGAGCATTGCGGATCATCGTCAGCGGGGATATCGTGCGCAGATCGCTGCCTATATAGGTCGCTTTTTCATGACACCAGTAATTCGTCTCCAAAATGGCATCTGCCATGGATAAGTTCGTAGTCCGCTCGGCTAATTCGTCATACAATAAGCCGCGGTAATCTTTAATATTTTCCGTATTTATGCGATAAGGCAGTACAAAATGAAGGAACAAATGATCAGGAACGCGTTCTCCCCAAGGCACACGTTTACGGGTGTCCAATGCCCGGCTCACATGACTCAAGAACAAGTCCCCGTTATAATCAGCCATGTCGTTTACCGGCATATAGGCATAGACATACTTCAACGCCCAAGTCTCTTCTTGCGTTAGCTCCTGCTGAAAAATATGAAACAACTCCGTTTTGCGGGCCTCTGCAAAACGTACCTTCTCCTGGAACTTTTGCTCGATCCTCTCCAATGACTGTGCATCAAGGGAAAATACCAAGGTTTGGCTGGTCATTGCGTTCTCACTCCTTCCACAGCTTTCCGTCTTCCCGAATACAGATCAAGGCCGTTCCGTCCAAAGACGGCGCAGTAATCTGGAACAGGCTGCGAGTCGTTTCAATAACAGGCTCACAGCTCCACGATTCCTCACCCATAAGCAACTTCACATCTTGGGTAAATTCACCATGCTTTTCATAATAATTACGTTCACGGTAATAAAGCTTGCGAAGCTCCCATTTGATTCGTTCGTCTTCAGGCAATTCAAATGACTGATCCGTTCCGTCATCCGAGAATACAACATAACCCCATAACTCCGGGTAATGCATGTTGATAATGCCCATAGGTGACCACACCCAGTTGTCCTCGGGATAAGGTTTACCCGTCTCTGGATTCAATACCTTGCGGTACTCATCGTCTTGCACTTCCGTCTGCCACTCCACACGCGAGAAGTTGACACGCCAGAACTCACCCGGCGCAGGTGGACGGTTTCCTTCGGCACATTCCTTTAGACTGGCCCAGGGAATCGCGACTTCCACGCACCATTTCCGGTTCTCTGCACCAGGTCTGTTCAGTTCCCCATCGATATATACGGCTGTCTTGAGACCGCTAATATCCCAACCGTTAACCGGAGGCCCACCATCCCGATACGGCTTCACTAATAACAGGTCCCATACCGTATTGAGCGCATTGATCTCGAACTCATAATATTGATGGGAATCCCCGTCGGGATCGATAAAAATCTCAAAGTCATTGTCATAAAAAATAACGGAATCACGTTCAGTCAGGGTAGCCCATATCTGATCTTCAATCAGCTCGGCAGCAAAATAAAAATAGTCGTCATCCCACAGCATTTTTACTCGTGTCTGTTTCTCTGGCTTTGGACGAAGATCCCCTTCGATATCAACGAAATCCTCCGTCCAATGGGCCGCATCCCAAAATGCCTTATCCACACGGCCATCTAACACCAGTGGTTCCTGCGCACGCTTGCATATATAATGTTTGGGAGCATACTCAATCCTGGGTTCTGGCACTCCACTTCGGTTCATGTCACTCTCTCCAATTCGTAAGGGAGGGCATGCATCTATCGGCACATGCCCTCCCCGTAATGGTTAGTTATGGGTGACAACGGCTCCAGCGCCGCCGTACATTTCCAGCTCCTCATCAAATTCGAGCTTAAGAACGGTCACCTGTTCATGTGTATCCTTCGAGGTCATCTTAATCCAAGTTGTTCCCGGGATATTGAACCAAGGCACGCCCCCATGAATCTCATGATTAAGCTCTTTGCTCGAATGCAGCACGGTAATTTTCTTGATCGGATTGCAGAGCCCCTTGATGCACACATTCTCTTTTGGATCGTCATACACAAACAGGTAAAGCGTCTTTCGATCCTGGGATACCGTGCTTCCCCCCAGATAATAGCGAGGCATAATGCCTTCACCCGTTCCGAAGACGGCCTCTTCATGGGTTCGGATCCATGCTCCCAGCCCAAGCAAAATATCCTCCTGCCTCTGATCGATGGTGCCATCTTCACGCGGACCGATATCCAGCAACATATTACCACCCATGGAAATGCAGTCGCAGAACATTCGAATGATCTGATTCAGGGATTTATATTTATGATCGGTTGGCACATAACCCCATGATGTGTTAATCGTGGTGCAGAATTCCCAAGGTCCCTCCGGTCTTGTGATCGGAATGCCCTGCTCAGGCGTTTTGTAATCCCCATAACCTTGAAGGCGGGAGTTGATGATGATATCCGGGTTAAAAGATTGCAGATAATGCTTGAACTCCGGCAGATTCCACTGCTCGGCACTCCGTTCCCAATCCCCATCAAACCACAGCAGATCCACCTTTCCGTAATTTGTTAAAATCTCTCCGAGTTGATGGTTATTAAATTGCAGGAACTTCTGCCACTTTGCCTGATCCTGAACGCCGTCCACAGGACTTGAATGCCGGTTGACACTACTGAGATCCTCCGGTACTTTTCCACCTTCATACACGCTAGGATAATCCGGGTGTGACCAGTCAATGAGCGAGAAATACATCCCCAGATGAATGCCCTTTTCCCGAATCGCTTCCGCATATTCCTTCACAATGTCACGATTCGCTGATGTCTGTTTGACAACATTGAGATCACTATATTGCGTATCCCATAACGCCACGCCATCATGATGCTTCGTTGTCAATACGGCATACCGGGCACCAGACTTCTCAATCAAGTCCGCCCACTTCTCAGCATTAAATTCCGATGCCGTAAAACCATCCAACTGTTTCATATATTCTTCATAGGATATTCTGCCATTATAGAAGGACCAGGATTCCGCAATCCCGTCCACCGCATAGATGCCATAGTGGATGAATATCCCCAGTTTGGCTTCTTCAAACCATTTCTGCATAACGCTCCACACCTCCCCCGAGAATTCTTATATGTGAAAAATTTAATGCAGCTAACATTATTGAAGCTAACTGCTGTCTTTTTGCATGGGATGTATCTCGATAGGCTTTATTGCCCCGAATTCCAGCGGTCATATGCCCCCTGATACAGTTCGATGATACGGTCACTGCCCATTTTCTTCATCTGTGCAATGTACTTATCCCAGTTCTCAAGTGGTTCCTGGCCGGTCACAAACTTCGCTTCCATCTGTTTAACGTACGTATCCAGATCAGACAATAGAGCGGTTGCTTCGCTTTGCTCTTCATTCGTCAAATAAACGTTAGGAAATGGTGCTTTTCCGATAGGTACCAACTTCTCTTGATTCTGCTGGTCAATCCACTCATCAAATTCGGTGCGTAGACCCTTAGCTACATCCGGATCATTAATACCCGGTGTCAAGATACCAAAGTTCGGCGTGATTTTACCCCGGTATTCCTCACGATCACCGCCGCCAGGAACGGGGAGCCACTCTTTTACGTGATTTTCCTTGTCCTTGAATTGCCATAACACACCTTCCGGACCTTGATTGAACAGAGTCGCACCTTCATAGCTGTATAAGTAATCGATCCATCGCATCGTCGCCTCGGGTGACGGGTTGCTGCTCGTAATAGCAAAAGTACCGCGAGCCGACATGCCCGGATGCTTGCCGTATACCGGAGAATCTGCCACCTCGCTCTTCACCGGTGTCATCAGCGGATGATCCGTGCTAGGCTCACCGCCGAGCGTGAAGTATGGATGGTAATCGTTGAACAGTGCAAGTTTGTTGCTTTCACCTTTTGCTTTTTTCTGATCACCTGTTTGAGAGAAGGTCTCATGATCCAGCAAGTCTTCCTTCCACAAGCGGTTCATGAATGTAAGATAACCTCTGTAGCCCTCTTCTTGATAAGGATAGTGAACTTTACCGTCCTTATCGGAATAGATGCCTTCGTTGTACATTCCCCAGAAGCCGAAGAAAAACATGCGAAGATCATCCAGTTTCACAGAAGTAAGCGGAATTTCATCTTGCTGGCCATTGCCATTAGGATCTTCTTCTTTTACACGCTTGAGATAGGTATACAATTCTTCCGTGGTCTTAGCCTCTTCTACGTTAAGTGCCTTCAAGAATTCCCCGTTGTACCACATTGGCCCTCTATACCACACAGCCGCTTTATCAATGAATGGGAGTGCATACATATGTCCATCTGGTGTTGTAAATGATTTGCGGACATCCGGGTTCTCATCGAGTATCTTTTTGATATTTGGTGCGTAACCTTCGTCAATGTACTTTTCCAACGGGATCAGGATGCCCTGGCTGCCATAAGTCACCTGTTCGGCTGGCTTGAGGTCCGCAGCATAGAACATATCCGGCAAGTCTCCGCTCGCGAAAACCAGATTTTTCTTCGTTTCAAAGCTGTCGATCGGTGAAAGCTGGTACTCCAGCTTGATGCCCGACAGTTTCTCCATTTCTTGCAGCACAGGCATGGTGCTCCAATCGGCCACGCCCGCATCCTGGGACATGACCTTTAACGTTAGTGTTTTGTCTACAATGGGGAAACCTTCTTTTTTGACCCCCTCTACTTTGGAGGTCGTGCTTCCGTCTTCATTGGTTGAACCACAAGCTGCAAGCAATGTTGCGAATAAGGTGAGACAGAGTGTAATGGATGAAGCCTTACGAAGCTTTTTCATGACAACAACTCCCCTTGTTTAATGTGGTATATGGATTAAGATCATCCCTTAACGGAACCGATCATAACACCCTGTACAAAGTAACGCTGGAGGAATGGATACACCGCAATGACCGGTAGGGTGGCAACAATAATGACAGCATATTTGACCAGTGCAGCGATCTCCGCTTTGGTATTCATCGCCGTTGCTGAAGACGTATCGATAGCGCCTCCCCCTTGAGCCGCCATTTCTTGAAGCACCAGAATCTGGCGCAGAAAGAGCTGCAGCGGGTACTTGGAAGAATCATTCAGATAGATCATGGCACTAAAATAGCTGTTCCAGTGTCCGACTCCATAGAAGAGCGCCATCACTGCAATGATTGGCATGGAAAGCGGGAGCACAATCTTGATGAACAATCGAGTGTTAGTACACCCATCAATATGCGCCGCTTCCTGTAACTCCTTGGGAATGGTCGATTGAAAGAACGTCCGGCATACGATAATATTCCAGATGGATGCAGCCCCGGGCAGAATAAGTGCCCACATGCTGTTCACCATACCAAGATCCTTAACCAGCAGGTAACTCGGGACAAGCCCTCCGCCAAAGAACATCGTTACCATAAACATCGCCATGAAGAATCCACGTCCCACAAAATCCGAGCGGCTGAGCGCATAGGCTGCCGGTAGTGTAACAATCAGGTTAACGATGGTGCCTACAACGGTATAGATAATCGTATTTTTGTACCCAATCCAGATGTTGGTGTTCTCAAACACCCGGGCGTAACCTTCAAACGTAATCCCTTTTGGCAGTAGCCACATCTCACCGGAGGCTACATATTTGGGATCACTGATTGAAGCACTGATGATGTATAACAGCGGATACAGCACAATGATGAGCGCTACCGTCAGATAGATGTAATTGCACAATAAGAACAATTTATCACTTCTGCTTTCTTTCACAGCGGATGACATGTGTATTCCCTCCTTTTACCACAGGCTGTTTTCACTGGTGCGGCGTGCAATCTGATTCACGGTAATAAGCAGAATCGCATTAACTACGGAGTTGAACAACCCCACCGCCGTAGAGAAACTGTACTGCGCATCGACCAGACCGGATCGATAGACAAATGTTGAGATGACATCGGACGAGCCCATGTTCAGCGGATTTTGCAGCAGCAGGATTTTCTCGAATCCGACGCCCAGAATACTGCCCATATTCAGAATTAACAAGATGGTGATCGTAGGGATGATCGCTGGTATGTTAATATGCAAAATCCGTTTGAACCTGCTCGCACCATCCACCACAGCCGCTTCATGCAGTTGCGGGTCCACACCCGATAGAGCGGCAAGGTATATAATGGTGCCCCAGCCTGCACTTTGCCAGACTCCCGACAGTACATACACTGTTTTGAACCACGCAGGGTCCGTCAGGAATTGAGGGGACTGAAATCCAAGGGCCTGTACCAAATTGACAATCATGCCTGACGAGGGTGATAAAAAGGTAATGATCATCCCCGACATCACAACAACCGAAATGAAATGCGGTGCATACGTGACGGTCTGCACAGTACGCTTGAAGAAGGAATCCTTCACTTCATTGAACGCTAACGCCAGAATAATCGGCAGTGGAAAACCTATAGCCAGCTCATACAAGCTGATGCTAAGGGTATTCCATAGTAGATCCCAGAAATAATACGAATTGAAGAAACGGATGAAATGATCGAATCCGACCCATGGGCTTCCTGTGACACCAAGCGTTGGGATAAAGTTTTTAAATGCAATTTGTATGCCGTACATCGGACCATAATGGAATATCAGAAAGTATAAAAAGGCTGGCGCAATAAACAGATACAACTCCCAGTTCCGAATCGTCCTTCTCCATAATTTATTTTTCTTACTGCTCGGATTGGTGTATACCGATAAGTTTTGCGATAAGGCGGACTTCCCATCTGGTTGCATCAGTTGTTTCCTCCTTTTTTTGGTAACGCTTACATACCGAGTTTATGGTTCATTGCCTAATCCGTAAATATGCCATTTCAATCTTCACTTCTAAAATCACGGAATATACTGTTACAACAGGGGTTTACACTTTTGTTGCCAGCTTGTCATTGTCATTTCGGGGTTGTAAAACATGTAGAATTTGACCTATTTCCCTCCTGTAGTTGTCATTGAGAGTTTCATCACATGAACCTGAAAGATATCGAATCTGAACTTAGGTTAGAAAACAGACCTTAAAGTCAAAATCCACATATACGCATTGGACACGGTATTCAAGTCTACAAGCATCATACTGAATTCTAAGGATTGCAGGTTTCAAGGTTTTACCGATGTGATTCAATGTTATATTATCTATCATACATCTCTCGCATACTACAAGCCTGTAATGGCTTGCCTTTATTCTATATTTCTCCTCCCTCTTTCGTATATATGTTGTTTTTATCTTGCCTTCATAATACAAAAACGCTTATAAACACTGGAAATATGGAGTCATATATGTAGATTTTGCACAAGGTGTGAAATCTGAAAACAGTAGATATTTCGGAAAAGACCATTAAAAAAGCCATTCCGCTAACACGAACTGGCTTTACAACCTAAGCAGATATCCATTTCATTCATAAATTATGACATAATTAATTACACTACATGTAATATAAATGATCATATAAAAACCTGTGTACAGTTTCAACTCAAATAAAAAACCACTCTCCATACATATATGGAGAGTGGTTTTGAAGATTCACATCCGTTTTAACCATGTTCAGTTTATAGGGTTTGCAGTGAATTTACTTACCAGAAGGTTGAGCTTCTGCTGTATACCCTGTTGGGATATCCGTTTCTGCAGTCACATTTGTGATAACCATCGGATACATCATGTCCGGATCAGGTTGAATAATGGAATAGAGCACGATAGCGCGTCCATCCTTCTCCAATTTCACATCATCAATCTTCAATCCATAACCAGGGTGCGGCATTTCAGCACTGAGTTTAACTTTGGTTGTTTTGTCATCAACCTTCGTCGTTGTTACTTCAGGTACAATCGCTTGTTGGCCTTCACCTGGAGTAGTTGGAGCTGGCTCTGTCGAGCCGCCATTGCCGTGTTTATCCACAAATTCAAGTGCATTGAAGATCATGCTTGCAGCCTCCATACGGGTAAGCGACTGATCTGGACGGAAGTTACCGTCCTTATCCAGTTCAATGATGTTCATGTTCAGCAAGTTCTGGACTGCAGATATGGCGTCCTTACCGATTTTATTTTCGTCCTTAACAAGATTATACTTCATGATGACCGGATAATTCCCGGTTGTGTTAATGCCTTCATGCAGCAAAATAACAAATTGCTCGCGTGTCATCTTGCCTTGGGGATTCAATTCTACCGGAATGGACAGTCCATTCTGAGTAGCGGCCTGCACCGCATCGGCATACCACGTATCCGGACTGATTTTATTCTGAGCGGATGCTTCCGCAAATTCATTTTTCAGACCAAATGCGTTCACAATCAGTTGAACACCCTGTGGCTCGGACAATGCGAGATCTGGACGGAACAGATCCGCTGTTACTCCGCTAACAATGCCTTTTGATTTCAATGAATCCACAATCGACTTCTGACCTTCATCCTTCACATCTGTGAAAGCAAATACCGATGCACCTCCTGCTGTCAAAGAAACGCAGAGCGCAAGTGTTGCAGCCAAACCTTTTTTATGTTTCATTTCCTGGCACCTCCATATGATTAGTAAAGCCTATTTTTTACCTCTTCATTCCTACAGACGGCATACCCACGAAAAATGTTTCAGTAATTTCGACATCTGGTGAATACAACACGGGAACACGGCATAGAGCTCCTTTCCGACGTCGCTAATCCGATCACCTGCTTTTTGCTAACTGGCTTCGTTGACATCCCATCGGATTAGCGCAAAAATAAGAATAGAGAAATCTATCGGATGACGGATAAACAACGAACTAGATCGCATACAGTAAGAGGGCACGACGCGCTAATAACAGGTGTCGGCCCTTTTCTTGACTTCACCTGCCTGAACTGACTTCACCTATAACAAAAGGAGAACAACGCTTATGTCCAAGAAAGGATTACTTCGCGGTTATGTTGTGTCGAACTGGCCTGTTTATCTGGTTGCTGTTCTTCTGATTATTGCCTCCAATGTCGGGCAAGCATCCCTGCCCCGGATACTCGGCAGCTTCACGGATCAGTTGATGCAGAACACGCTTCAGATGCAGACGGTCGTAAGGTACAGCCTGTCTCTTTTGGCTATTGCCATCGGGTATAATCTGCTGTTCGGTACCGGGCAATTCATGATTATGAAGCTCGGTCGACGCTTCGAATTCATGACGCGTGAGCGTATATTCAGTAAGTTTTCCGAACTTAGCGAACATTATTTCTCCAAACAGGGGAACGGAAAGCTGCTCAGTTATGTCATGAATGACGTTACTTCCGTACGTGAAGCGATATCTAATGGCGTGACACTCATGACCAATGCCACCTTCCTGCTGTTGTCCTGCATTGTCATGATGCTGCTTAGCGGGATTCCGTTGACGCTCATTCTAATCAGTGTTGTTCCTTTGCTGGCGATTCCATTTCTGGTCGTGTTTTTTGGTCCGCGGATTCGCAAGCGCTCTCGCGACGTGCAGGAAGCTCTTGCAACCATGACGGAATCAGCAGAAGAGCAGCTGGGTGGCATACGCGTAACCAAGACGTTTGCCATTGAAGACAGTGCTCGTGCACGCTTTGGAACTACCGTCGATGCAATCAAGAGCAAACAGCTTCGACTGGTTCGTCTGTCCTCGTTGTTTCAGGCTTTGCTCCCGCTGCTGGGAGCTATCTCATTGGTCGTTTCTCTGCTTGTCGGAGGTATTATGACCATGCAGAATTCTATTACACTCGGGAGTTTTGTCGCCTTAACCTTATATCTGCGCATTATTATGGGACCGCTTCAACAGATCGGCAATGTTATTAATACCGTTCAGCGCTCAGGCGCATCACTGGAGCGGGTGAATGACCTGCTCAGCGAAGTAGCGGATGTACGTGAACTTCCTGAAGCGACAGCGCTCCAAACCGTACAAGACATCACGATGGAGAATCTAACCTTCTCCTACCCTGGCAGTTCATCTCCTGCTCTCAAAAACATTCAACTCAATATCCGTGCCGGGCGAACGGTCGGTATTGTAGGCAAGACCGGGTCAGGTAAAAGTACCCTCGTTAAGCTATTGCTGCGTACATATGAACCACCTGAAGGAACGATTCGCATCAATGGTACCGATATTCGGCAACTGTCGCTGGAAAGTCTGAGATCGCGCATCGCCTATGTCCCTCAGGATGGTTTCCTGTTTAGTACCACCATCCGGGATAACATCGCATTCAGCGACCGGGAAGTATCGCTGGATACAGTGGAACATAGTGCACGGCAGGCCATGATCTATGATAATATTGTCCGTTTTCCCGACCGCTTCGATACCCTACTTGGCGAACGAGGACTCACGTTATCAGGTGGACAACGGCAACGTACAAGTCTGGCGAGGGGATTAATCAAAAAGGCGCAGCTTCTCATCCTGGATGACAGCATGAGCGCGGTTGATGCCGTCACCGAGAGTGGTATTCTGCGCAGTTTGCGTGAAATCGGCAAGGGCAAAACCACATTGATTATCTCTCATCGCATCAGCGCGGTCCGTCATGCGGACGATATTATCGTGCTGGATGACGGACGAGTCGCTGAACAGGGAACACATGCTCAGCTGATGGCTGCCAAGGGGTTATATGCGGCCACCTACCGTTTGCAGGAGGAGGGATTACATCATGTCTAACTCTAACGCCGAACTTCGCCCAGATGCAGAAGACGATCAGAGTAAACGAACTTCGTTTAAAGCGATGATGGCATACGCCAAACCGCATAAATGGGCTTTTGCCGGTATCTTCTTCTGTTCACTGCTTGGCATATCCGCAGATCTGCTGCAACCCTATCTGGTGAAGATCGCCATCGATGATCATCTGGCCGTGGGTCAGACCAGTGTGGGCTTTCTCGTTCAGCTCGCAGCCATCTTTCTCGGGCTGGCTGTCATCAGTTTTATTTTTACCTATATCCAGAATAATCTGTTGCAGCATGTGGGACAGAACATTGTATCCCGGATCAGAAAGGACCTATTCAAACATATCTCCAAAATGTCCATGTCCTTCTTTGACCGCTTTCATATCGGCAGTCTGGTCACGAACGTATCCAGTGATACGGAGACCATCAGCAGCTTTTTCACGCAAGTACTGCTCAGTCTGATTCGAGATGGTATGATGCTGGTGCTCATTATTGTCTTTATGTTCCAGCTTGATCCTGTACTGGCGAGTTACTCTCTGATCGTCTTGCCTGTCATTGCGGTTGTTGCGGTGTTATTCCGTAGTCGACTGCGGAAAGCTTATCAAAATGCTCGTACCCGGCTTTCCCGTCTGATCGCTTTTACGGCGGAGAACCTGTCCGGCATGTTCCTGATTCAGGCTTTTCACCAAGAAGAAGAACAGAAGAAACGTTTCTCGGAACAAAATGCGCTTCATCTGAAAGCCAACATTGCTCAAGCCCGCTCCAATGTCATATTCAACCGGACGTTTGATATCCTTGGCAATGCAGCACTGGTCATGATGGTCTGGCTTGGAGGTCGCGCCGTACTGGGTGAGTCCCTGCAAGTCGGAGTATTGTATGCGTTTATCAGCTATATCCGCCAGTTCTTTCAACCGATTAACCAGATTACGATGCAATGGAATACATTCCAGTCCACGACCGTATCCATGGATCGCATCTGGAACATTCTGAATACACGGCCTGAAGTTGCCGATCCTGAGCCTAGGATAGCCTCCTCGCTGGAACCACAAAATGTGATGGGCCAGATTGATTTTAATGATGTGTCGTTTGGTTATCGGGCAGACCGGCCCTTGATCCAGCAGATGAACCTGCACCTCTATCCGGGTGAAATGGTAGGTATCGTGGGCACAACGGGCGCTGGCAAAAGCACACTGATCTCCCTGCTCAATCGCTTCTATGATGTAAACAAGGGCAGTATTGAGATTGATGGTACCGATATTCGGTATCTGCCGCAGGCTAAGCTTCATCGGATCGTGGGTCTGATTCAACAGGAACCCTTCCTGTTCTCCGGTTCCATCATTGATAATGTGAGAATGTTTCGTGAGGATATTACGCGAGAGCAGGCGATTGAGGCCTGCCGGTTTGTCGGAGCACATGCCATGATTTCACGTTTGCCTCAAGGATATGATACGCATCTATCCGAACGCGGAAGCGGACTATCCGCCGGGGAGCGGCAGTTGATCTCCTTTGCCCGGATCGTGGTGTTCCAGCCCCGAGTGCTCATCCTGGATGAGGCAACCGCCAATCTGGACTCACACACGGAACAGCTTGTGCAGCAGGCGCTGGAATCGGTATCCCAGGGACGCACCACCATTGTTATTGCCCATCGTCTGTCCACGGTGATGCATGCCGATCGAATTCTAGTGATGGAGAATGGTGAGATTGTGGAGGAAGGCCCGCACAAGGAACTAATCGCAGCCAAAGGTGTGTATGCCGACTTGTACACCCATGCGCGTGATGCAGGTAAAAATTCAGCTATATCAGGGTAATGAACCTGAGTTATAGTAAATACAGAACGTTGAACATGCCGCTCTGCTCATGCAGGCGGCACGTTTGGCATATTGATCAGCATTGTTCATTAGGAGGAGCATGTATGCAACAACCTGAAACACCCAAGCGTGACCATCAGCAGATTCTTTACCAACGCAGCACTGCGTTATGGAAAGGAAGTTTATGCTTTCTTTTCCTTCTCTTGTGCGTGAGCCTATTATGGATCATCGTGGACGGACAAGCCGAAAGACTGGAGACGATTTACTATTCTATCGCAGCCGTACTGGGTATGTGGTTTGTTGGACCGTTGTTCTTCATGTTCGTCTCAAGACTAACCAGAACTCCCGCCGTGTTGTTATCCTGGGATGATGATGCGTTGAGCAAGGGTAAACGGAAGATTCCATGGAGCCGGATTCGCAAAGTGGAACTCGCCTCACCTGCCCGCAGCAAGTGGCTTCTGTCTACTTCTCCCATGTTTGTCCTGTACTTGAAAGACGGCACACGGTTTCATATTCAAACGGATCATCTACTCAGCAAAAAAGAGCTGAACCAGGCAGTGACTTTGCTTCAGGAGACTTTGCAGGAACAGCAGCAAAATGGTTGAGTATCGGGATGGATGAGGACAAGTTCCCTCCACATCACTGTGATTTCTCCACACCTATGGATAGGCTGACTTTGTAATTGCCGTAAGGCAGCAAGGCTTCAAGCAGTTGACCAAGTTGTTCTGTGGTGCTGGTCTGCACCCGCATCAGATAACAGCCTTCTCCGCTGACGCGATGGACTTCAACGATGTCCTCACGTTCAGCAATGAATGTACGAAAGGCAGCATGTCTGTCGCCAGAGTTCAAGAAAACTGTGACAAATGCTTGTAGGCCGAGACCAAGGCGTTCCGGGTTCCATTTTACCGTATACCCTTCAATCACACCCAGATCTTGCAGCTTGCGCACTCTTGCACCAACGGCCTGTCCCGTGAGATGAACCTCTTCACCGATCTCTTTGTGAGAACGTTTAGCATCTTGAATCAGAATCTGCAAAATACGTATATCTGTGGCATCTATCATTTCATTCATCTTGCTTCAGCAATCCTTTCACGGTGAAATTAGCGTGGCCTAATTCCATTCATCATGTTATGTACGCCGTTAAACGGGTTGTATACCATATAGGGTAATACTATTCAACAACTCGAAGGAGTGCAAATATAATGAAAATTCAATTGATTCGCAATGCTACACTGTGGCTAGAATACGGAGGGCTGAACATTCTCGTTGATCCGATGTTGATGGACGCCGAAGTCATGCCTGCATTCCCGAACACACCCAATGAGTTACGTAATCCAAGAGTGGCTCTGCCTGAAACCGAAACGGATTATATGAATCCGGATCTGTTGATTGTGACACACACCCATCTGGACCACTGGGATGAAGCAGCGGCGAAACAACTCCGCAAGGACATTCCTCTGATCTGCCAGCCTGGGGACGAGAATGTATTCCTGGGTGCCGGATTCACGAATGTAACAGCTGTAGATGAAAAACATGAGCATCACTCTGTCCGATTCGCCCGTACATCCGGGCATCATGGCACAGGTGAAATCGGTGAACGTATGGGCGACGTGTCCGGTTTCGTACTTGAATCAGATGCAGAACCTGTCACCTATATCGCGGGGGATACGATCTGGTGTGAAGAACCTGCCGAGGCCATCCGCCAATATGCCCCTGAAGTCATAGTTGTGAATGCCGGAGGTGCACGCTTCGTGGAGGGTGATCCCATTACGATGGACGGGCCTGACGTTGTCGCCGTGAAGCGCCTTGCGCCTTCTGCTCATGTCATCGCTGTGCACATGGATGCGATTAACCATTGTGTGGTATCACGCACGGATCTCGCCACTTATCTGGCAACCGAGCAGATGGATGGTCAGGTGCTCATTCCACGCGACGGCGAAAGTTTTGAATTTTGAAGCGGAAGCTACGCTGAATCAAAGCTGAAGAGAATTAACCTTTTCACATAGGTGGGTGGATTGTAACGAACTCAGCACACGCTATTAGTCTGTTTTTGGCTACTCTAATTTTCTAACGAATCCTAGACACGTTATTTCCGCTCTGGGCATGCTTTTCCGAGATTTACCCATCATTTTGTCAGGATAACATGTCTCCGATTCGTTAAATTTCTAATATAGCAATAATCGGCACTATAAGGTGTCCTAGATTCGTTAGCGCGTATGCGTATGACAGGACCATGTACTTCATTTTCAACACACGCCGTTACCTAGCTTATATGCTACCTTGTCTGCCACTTCATCACTCATGTCTCCCATGCCTTCCCTTTTCCTATAAAATATAACGAAAAAAGCTGGATGCGATGAACTCGCACCCAGCTTTTTTGATTGAAGGAACACGCTAATCCGCTGTTCGCTGGCTTCCCTCTCAGGCATCAAACCTGCCATTGGGCTCCAACGTGTCCTATCCCTTTACGCTAATCCCCTACTGAACTTTCAAACGAATCACGTTCCATGATGCTTTCGCCAAGCTCGCCGTAATCAGTGTATCGGAGATGACTGCACCACCGCGATTATGAGGAGCAACGCGGTTTGGTTGTGCCGCCGTATTAACTGCTTTGAGATCATCACTTTCCAGCACGATATGCTCGATCACGGTACACTTCCCGAAGCTGCGCAGGTCCACCTCGAGCGGAAGGGATTCTTCCAGATGACGGTTGACTGCGAATACAGTCACTTCACCCTGCTCTTCGTTATGCACCGCAATAGCTTCCAGATAAGGTACGTCTGTGATTTGTTTTGTATCGTATTTCGGAGACTGAATCAATGGCACCAATGCTGTTCCGCGCCCGAAGAGAGACGTATGCATGAATGGATAGAAGATCGTCTGTCTCCATGAACCACCGCCCGTATCTGTCATGATCGGTGCAATCACGTTAACGAGTTGTGCCAAACATGCCATTTTAACCCGATCCGCATGTTTGAGCATACTGATCAACATACAACCAACAAGCAGTGCATCCTCGTGGTTATAGATATCCTCCAGCTGTGGTGGGGCAATCTGCCAAGGGTCCATCTTCGAATCATTTTCATTGGAGTGATACCATACATTCCACTCATCAAAGGACAGATACATCGTCTTTTTGCTGCGCTTCTTCGCTTTGATATAATCACAAGTCGCCTTCACGGTATCGATAAAACGATCCATTTCAAGCGAGCGTGCCAGGAACGTTGGCGTATCTTGCTCTTGATTGCCGTAGTATTGATGCAAGGACAGATACTCCACGTGATCATACGTATGATCCAGCACCGTTGCTTCCCATTCCGGGAATGATGGCATATTCAGGTTTGAACTTCCGCAGGCTACCAGTTCAATCGTCGGGTCCGTCCACTTCATGACTTTTGCCGCTTCAACGGCTGCACGTCCATACTCTTCTGCCGTTTTGTGACCGATCTGCCAAGGGCCATCCATCTCATTGCCCAGACACCATGTTTTGATCGCATGTGGCTGCTTATATCCATGCTTGATGCGAAGATCACTATAATACGAACCTTCTGGATGGTTGCTGTACTCTACAATGTTACGTGCTGCATCGGCGCCCCGTGTTCCCAGATTAACGGCCATCATGACTTCAGAATTAGCCTGTTTCGCCCAGTCCACGAATTCGTTGAAGCCAAATTCATTGGTCTCAATCGTTCTCCAGGCCAGTTCTAGTCTGCGTTTGCGTTCTGACACAGGTCCAACCGAATCTTCCCAATTGTAACCGGATACAAAATTGCCTCCAGGATAACGTACAATCGGTACATTCAACTCCTTGACCATCTCCAGCACATCCGTGCGGAAACCCTGTTCGTTCGCAGATGGATGCCCTGGCTCGTAAATCCCGCCATAGACTGCACGTCCCAGATGCTCAATAAATGATCCGTACAAGCGCTTATCCACTACACCAATAGTAAAATCTTTATCTACCGTCATTTTTGCTTTTTCCATAATGAATTTCAACTCCTTAAGATTAATATAAAAATTAATTGATATTCTATGGATCAACGTTCATATTTATATTAAAATCGATTATAGCCTTAATTTCAACCTGAATTTTGCAAAATGTTATTCTTTTTACTGAATTTATGTTTAACTTAATTCTATACAGAAAAAATGGAGGAACAACTGTGATCAGAGCAAATACCGATGCCGAATGGCTCCCCCTATATGAAGCACTTGCCAGTGAAGTCCGTCTACAGATCATCCGCCTTGTTGCAGAGACTCCGATGAATGTGAAAGACCTTGCTGCTTCACTGGGTCTGAGTAGTGCTATCGTGACCATGCATGTCCGCAAACTTCAGGATGTGGGCATTATTCAGTCCAAAATGATACGCAAAGACGGCGGCACACATAAAATGAACAGTCTTGCTGTAGACTGGATTGGTATCTCCATGCCGCAGGAAAGCGGGACAGCGCGCAAGCTGCACGAAGTTTCTGTACCTGTGGGACACTATACCCACTTTGATGTCTACCCGACATGTGGTCTGGCTACGTCCAATCATGTTATCGGACAGTATGATGATCCTCGTTATTTTCTCGACCCCGAGCGGATGCATGCGCATATTCTGTGGTTTGGTCGTGGATTTGTGGAGTACAAAATTCCAAACTATATCTTATCCGGACAGCAGATCAATGCCATTGAATTGTCCCTCGAGATCGGGTCAGAAGCCCCTTCGGTTAATCCGAATTGGCCCTCGGATATTACATTCATGCTGAATGGCATCCGATTAGGGGAATGGACAAGCCCTGGGGATTCAGGCAACGGACGTGGCATGTTCACCCCGGAATGGTGGAGTGACAGTGTCAATCAATACGGCATGCTCAAGATTCTCCGAATTACCAATGAGGGTACGTTTATTGATGGACAACATCTATCCGACATTACACTCGCAGATATCCCGGTTGAACGCAACCAATGGACTCTTCGTCTTTCGGTGGAGGAAGATGCTCAACATGTGGGCGGGCTTACCTTATATGGCGAGGGATTCGGTAACTACAACCAGGACATCCTGTTCCGACTGTACTATCACGATTGAGTTTTTCAAAATAATAAATAACACAAAAACACCTCCCACTCGCCTGTAAAAGGCAGAATGGAAGGTGTTTTGTATGCATATGAACATGCGTGGATTATTTAAGAAGGTTCTTGTTCTAACCTACAGCGCACTACCACCAAACAGGAAGCGGTACTCCCAGTGTTTGCCGGAGATATCACTAGTTGTTACACCACCGCCAGCGTTAGAATAGGTGTGTAATACTTTTCCGTCGCCCAGGTAAATCCCTGTGTGAGTAATTGTTGCGGTAGATTTATTCACGCCGGAATACGATGATGCAGAGCTGCCTTTATACGACATGAAATACATCAGATCTCCGCGTTTCAGGTTTTTCCAGTTGGTCTGAACTGTACCCTTGGCTTTTACATAAGCTCCCTGTTTGCGGGAATCCGCTGGAAGTTTGATGCCAAGTGCGTCGATAAAGGCCTGACGTACAAAGCTGGAACAGTCAAAAGTAGCTGTGCTGCTACGACTGGCTCCGAACTCATAAGGTGTTCCCAAATATTTCATTCCCGCTGCAATCACTTTTTCTACAGATGCATTGCCGGTCACCGATGTACCACTATTCGAACCCGATCCGCTTGTGCCGCCACTAATCGCTTGTGTGTATTTGGATGAAGAAGATATGTAGCCTGTCCGGTTAGCAGAATCCTTAATCTTATACCAATCCGAACCGGATTGCTGAAGCACCGTTACCGTTTCCCCTTTAGCAACCAAGCGAACAATCTTCGCAGAAGAAGAAGGTGTTGTGCGTAGGTTTACGCCCCAAATTACTTTTACTTGTGAATTGTCAACAGCAGCTGCCGATACCTGTGCCGTTAGTGCTCCTGTCGTCAGACTTCCCATCAGCATCGTTGCTGTGACACTTGCCGTAATAATCGTTTTCTTCCAGTTCATGATGTCGAGTTCCCCCTGATGTTACAGAATTTTAACCTGGCTTGGTTCTCCCGGGCTTGCCCCATTGTAAACGGGCTATCCATAACGTTCATCAGTCGAAAGTCCTGTATTGATATAGGCACATTTGAGCACTAAGTATCAGGTTCTGTCCATAATCTGCTGGAAAAATTCACTGCTGATCCCTTCTTTTTGAAAGGTTAAATTATTGTAACTATTTGATAGGCTTGATTTTTCCGCGATACAAGAGCTAGGTCGTTTCTCATTCAGGGTATATGCCATATGACCTAGATTTTAATGTTTAAAATCGCAAATATGGTAAACATTACTATGATTCATTTGCCGATTACCGTTGCCCGAATTCACATTTTTGCCTCCAGCCTCAATACGGATCGATTTATCAGCAGTGTTCGTTTGATTATTTCGTATTTCATTTTTGCTTTTCCATAAAAAAAGAAAAGCCAGGGATCTCTCCCCGGCTTAACCTGTATGATGAGTAACATCACTCTACAGCTAGTCGATCAACTCATTTAAGGTTCAATTCCCCATACCTTGGCGCCATCCTGATAAGCTGTCACTTTTGTCCAGGCACTGAAGGCCGTTTGAGTGGAATCAAAGGAATAATCATTCGTTTGATCAAAATTCGTCCAGTTATTTTTCGAGAAACGTCCCTGGATGACTCCAGTCTCGGCACCCGCGGCCAAACTGCCTGCACCCGCTTTGAATCCAATCTCCAGATACGTATCTGCCGTGCCCTTGGCCGGATCTATCGAAACAAAATGCCCTTCCACATTACCACTGCCAACCTGTGCATAATCACACCAGAAACTCAGATCAGCGGCACTATCCTTCGTGAAATAATACCGGACCTTCACTTTGCTCAAGTCGACAGCAGTTGTTCCTGTATTCTTCACATTGAACTGTGGAGTAATCGCATTGCCCGAAGTTCCTGAACTACCATTACGGTATTGTACTTCAAGCGTTCCCGTTGTGACTGGAGGTGCTAATGGGGTCAACACCAATACATTCGAATTCGTCTGACCACTCGTATTCATGGCTACGACTCTGTAATTATAAGCCGTACCATTCACCGCTGTAGCATCGGTATACGTCAGTGCAGTCAAACCAGTTGCCAGATCAGCATATGCCCCGGTGCCTACCGAACGTTGTACCTTATAACTTGCTGCACCAGTTGATGCTGTCCATGTCAGTACCGCCTGGGCATTGCCAGCCGTTCCAGTAAGGTTGAATACACCTGGCACTACGACACCTGCCAATGGTGTTGCAGATGCCTGTGTCGACGGTGCGGACTCACCTACGGCATTCACCGCAGTGATGACATAATAATACGTTGTGCCGTTGGTCAAACCCGTGTCTGTGAATGTCGATCCTGTGACTCCTGTCGCTACAGGCGTATAAGGACCACCGTTCACTGTTGCACGTTTCACAGTATACGAGGCTGCACCAGCAGCTGCGTTCCAATTCAGTACCACTTGCTCGCTTCCTCCAGTTGCTGTTACGCCAGCAGGAGCAGCGGGTACTTCCACTTCCGGACTATCAGAATCTCCGAGGAGACGATCATACTCGCCGTACGCTGTAGCCATATCCACCTGTGACCAGAACCGGTGATACGTAAAGGTAGGTGCACCGTTTTCCCACTGCTTCGTGGTCGGGTTATACGACGTTTTATACAGGTTATCCAGGTAAGCCCATGCCGGATCTTGCTTGATGGCCGGACGCAGATCGGAGTATCCAATGTATACGCCATTGCCGCCTTTCGCCGGATCGGAAGGTACACCTGCTGTACCTGGAATCGTGTTGCCTTGACCAAAGGTTCCTGACCAGTTCGCCGGGATATAGATCTCTTTGGCAAAGAAGCGGAAGTAGTCTTTACGCTCTTCTTCCGTAACGATCCCCACACCATCATTGTAATCCCAAGCTGTATCCAGCAGAGCCTCGGCCAAATCCTTGGCTTCTTGGCCTTCCGCGCTAAGTGTGCCGTTCTCTGCCTGTGTTCCCGCTGCGAAGAAGGTCAGAGCTTTAACGTAACTTCCCAGAACTCCTGTGTCCTGCACTGGATCTTTGGTCGTTACACGGAAGTTCGGATTTTCCGTAAACGAACTGAATCCGTTCCACTTGTCCGGTTGACCCTGCCATTCCTGACCACCCGGAATCCAGAACTCTCCCGGAGCCGGCGTTGTTGCTACCTGAACATTGGTTCCACCCACAATGCGCTGTCCAGCCGCATTCAGATAATAACCTTGCGCATCCGTCACCGGACGCTCACCTACAAATACATAATCCTTACTCCAGTCGATCCACTTCGTGATTACTTTTTTGGCCATCTGGAAGTTCTCAGAGGTCAAATCACCGCTCTCCGCAAGAATATAGTACATCTCGGCTACACGCTCCAGCGGCCATGCCTGGAATCCAAACCAAGTGTTGGAATCCGGGTCACGATACACTGGTGCTTCTTGATAGGCCATGTCATAGAATGTACTTACGCCTGCCGGATAGGCTTTGTATGAACCATCCAGACTGTTCGTTGCTCCCCCGCCGATAGCTCCTTCATGGGATTGTAGCCAAGTGTAGAATTCCAACTGACGTTTCAGCGTAGCATTCCAATCTGCCTTCGCTGTTGCTGATTCCGGAATCAAGCCGCCAGCCGGATCAGACAAGGCATAGGCTGCAACCGGGTTTTGATAAGCCTGATGGGTATGGCTCGCTCCAATGCGCCAAGCCCAATCCCCACCTTGACCCAAGCCACCTCCCCAAGACGTATACCATGCCATGAGATACATGTTGGAATCCTTGCCGGTACCCGGAGTTGGTGTACCGCTCTTTGCACTTCCAATTTTTTGGAAGTATTTATCATACATGCCATAGCGCAGATAGTCCCCCATCTTCTTCGCTTTATCCAGATATTCCGGATTGTTGTATCCCATCTCCTTCGCCCAATACAGCACCTGTACAGCACGTGCATCGGCATCCGTTGCGTTTGTGTAACGCCATTGCGCTGACGGTACCTGATTTTCCTTTGTGAACAAGCTCATGAAGCCTTCGTTTGCCTTACCAAAAGATTTATCATCCTGGGATGGATGCGGAATGGCTTCCCACACAGACTCCTGCTCCCCACGTTGGAACGTATTCACATAGGTAGCCGTATGTGATGGATTCAACAGGTTGCCATATCCATACCAGTTATCCACATCGACCAGCCAGTGCATGAGATAGGTCTGATTGTCACCATAGGTCGCCTTAAGTTCGGCATCAATCGGGTCTTTACCCGCTGCATATTGACCATTAAGTTGCGATGGATATTGATCAGGAAAAGGTTTTTCCGCTGCGTACGTAGCAGGGCTGTTTGGGTTGTATGAGCTCATCGTAGGCTGCTCTTCCTTGCCGTCACCTTCGTTGACCGGGATAATGTATTTCTCCATACTGTCCCAAGCTGCTTCCAGTTGGGACCAGTCTCCCGTGTAGTGGCCATACATGGTTTCCAACCACAGCCAGTAACTGTATGCCTCTGACGTTGTCATATGACCATAATCCGGTGCCTCACTGAGCAGGGTCTCAATGGAATGATACGGTAGACCCTCTGGCGAAAAATATCCGTTCGCCGGATCTTTCAACTGATCATACAATTGCAAAAACCGGGCTTCATTAATGCTGTCTGCCTGAATCTCGATGGCCTGATCTGCGGCATGTGCTGTTTGCGGCCCTGCCCAGAGTCCGGTGTATCCGGTCAACATGACGGTTCCCGCCAGCATGGCTGTTAAACTTTTTTTCGCAGCTGATTTCAACATTAATATATACCTCCCTGGAATAGTGGAAATTGAATATAAACGCTGTTGGTCTGCCCATGCTGATCTTCTTCTGACATTCAGTCAGTTACGGCTCCAAGCCCCATACTTTGGTGTTTCCCTGATACCCGGTTACCTTGTTCCATGCGGCAAAAGCCGTCTTGGAAGCATCATAGGAATAATCATTACTTTGATCGAAATTGCTCCAGTTATTTTTGGAAAAGCGTGCTTGAATCACGCCGGTTTCTGCTCCAGCGGCCAGACTGCCTGCTCCCGACTTGAAGCTAATCTCCAGATACGTATCTGCGGTACCCTTCGCCGGATCCACTGCGACAAATGTACCTTCAACATTGGCCGTGCCCATTTCGGCATAATCACACCAGAAAGTCATTTGATCCGCACCATCCTTGGTGAAATAATATCGGATCTTCACGGTACTGAGATCAATCGCCTGTGTTCCGGTATTCTTCACGTTGAACTGCGGAGTCACCGCATTACTTGAATTCCCGGAACCTCCGCTGCGGTACTGCACTTCGAGCGTACCGGTCGTCACCGGAGGTGCAGAAGGTGTCAGTGCCAAGACATTGGACAGTGTCTGTCCGTTCGCATTCACAGCTGCAATCCGGTAATTGTACGTGGTACCATTCAGCGCTGTTGTATCGGTGTAAGTCAACACGGACAATCCGGTTGCCACATCTGCATATGTCCCACCTGCCACCGAACGTTGTACCTTATAGCTAGTAGCGGCCGAGGCTGCTGTCCAGGTCAGGACCGACTGCGCATTGCCAGCTGTCCCACTTAAAGTCAGTGCTCCCGGCACCGTCGAAGCTACTTGCGGGGTAGCCGACACCTGTACAGAACCCGATGATTCCCCTGCTGAATTCACAGCAGTCACTACATAATAATAAGCCGTCCCATTGGTCAGTCCCGTGTTTGTATAGGTCAATCCATTAACACCCGTGGCGACAGTTGTATAGGGTCCTCCACTCACCTCGGAACGCTTCACCGTATACGATTCGGCCCCGGATACAGCGGCCCAGGTCAGATTAACCTGACTGCTTCCCGCCACAGCCTGCACACCAGCAGGTGCGCCTGGAACCGTGACCGGTGTAACACCAGGCTCCTGTCCATACACCTTCACCCCTGCATCATAGACTGGAAGGTATATGCTCTTCACAGGAGTGCCTGTGGTCAGCGTCTGGAGCGAATGATCATTGCTGGCATTCCATGCACCCTGTGGGCCTGTAATGCGGAACTGTACTTCTTTACGATAATTTCCTTCCCCACCTGGATAGATCTTGGTATTACCGAAGTTCGCCGTAATGGCATAGATATGCTGGGTTGCATTCACCACAACGGGTTGGGATACCGTCGCCCCCTCCGTATAGGAGGTTGTCACTTGCACGTCCGATACCGTACGCCCGGCAGCATACACTTCACTCAAATCCAGGAAATACTTAAAAGAAAGTTGATCTCCCATTCGGGCAGGCCAAGCGGAACGATTATTAAGCTGTGCTCTGATTTCCGTATAATTGGCACCTGATGATTTAATTGCAGCCTCCACAAAGAACTCATCTCCCTTCACCTCAGGTGCAGGGAAGTTCGCCAGGGGCTGATGATTCTGACCAAATAGCAAATTCATCTTTGCCAGTGCGCCGGTAAAACCAGCATTGTAATCGGTTGCGACCTCATTACTCACGTAATCCCCGATATCATCGGTATATCCATCCGATGCATCCGGGCCACCGACCATGGCACCATACAGAATGTGGCGATGGTTAGCCGGGATATCTTCGTTATTCAGCCATGAACCGTGAGCGGTCCGATGATGCGGATGTTGAGGTGCATTTTGCCCATATCCGACCACATAACTGCTCTGACGTGGATTATCGCCCAGAATATAATTCATCTGTGAGACAGCAAAATCCTGATATCTTGACTTTTTCACAGGATCACTGACCCAGTCGGAGTATACAAAAGAAATAAAGGATGCATTCGCTGCATATCGGAGCGAGCCCCACTGATCCAGCCACGCCAGACCTCCTGGCGTATACTTGACTCGTGTCCCATTGACTCCAACCGTCCAATAATCCAGATTGCGCTCAGTCGACTGAATAAATCTCGTCGCCTCCGGCATGTTCAAACTGGACGTAATTCGGGCAAGCAGGATCTGGGCACCATAATTTTTGTTATCCCAGCCCTGTGTCCACGTATAGGGCCAGTTTGCAGAACCACCGCTGGCAGACCACCGATCCGAAGCCGCAATGGCTTTGGACAAGTAAGCGCTATCATTAGTAGCTAAATAAAGCCATGCGCCACCCCATGCCAATTCGTCTTCGTATCCTGACCACGAGTTATAGAACGCTGCAGCATCAGTGATACAATCGGTGTATTTCCCCCGATATGTATCTGCGAAGTTATACAGCTCTTTCGCATGTTGGAGCAGTCTGGCCGAATATGCCGGATCATCATCTGCAAATACAATCGATGACGCTGCCAGCGCTGCAGCCGTTTCTGCCGCCAGATCACTGCCCGGGCAGGAAGCATCGATTTTGAACGAGGGACGACTCATCTGCATGACTTCTGCGGGACCCCACCAGGCATGGTCGGTATTGCCTGCCCCCACTTGTCCCCATAATTCATTTGGTTTCGTATGCGCTTTCATAAAATAGTCGGTCGCCCATCGGATATTATCCTTGATCTCCTCCAGTTGTCCGGCCTGTTCATATCCGTCGCTGTATTCCACGACAGACCAGGCAAGCATCGTTGCGGAAGCAGCCATCGGAAAACCAAACTTCACGTGATCTCCGGCATCATACCATCCTCCGGTCAGATCAACGCCTACATCAGCTCCATCCTGCATGCCTGAATTACCACGCCATTCGACCCGATTACTCGCCGGCAATGGGCCCGAACGCTGTGCTTCATAGAAGTAGATGGCCTTTTGCAGTGCTTCAGCATAGTTTTGATTTCCGGCGGCCGCATCCGCCTTACGAATTCCTGTACCCATCGATAAACTCCCTGCCAGTAGTCCTGCCGATAACGCGATCACGGCGACTCGTCTCCACCAGCTCCCTTTCATGTTCAACTATTCATCTCCTCTTCATCAATGTTCCGTATGCATTACTCTGGACTGCGAGTTTATATCGCTCCTCCCCATGGTGTATTTCAGTGTAACTTCCACCATTAATTACCATTATAGTCGTTTGTTTCACTAGCTATATAAGCGTTGGTGACTTCTAAAATAACATTGTTGTGACCTCCTCTTCGTCAAGCGACAAAAAAAGCTGTTTCTCTGACGCATATGCGCGTTAGAGAAACAGCTTCTCGCCCTTGCTTTGATCAACACCACAGATCAAATGGCACTCTGACCATCTCGTCTGTGTGTATCTGTACACCTTAGGTGTCAGAACATCTCTTTCTTTGGTTACACTTTGAACTTGTTAATTTGCTCCTGCAGTTCTTCGGCCATTTTGGATAATGAACCTGCGGATGATGCGATCTCTTCCATGGAAGCCAACTGCTGTTGAGTTGCGGCAGATACATTATGAACCCCGCCCGCTGCCTCTCCAGCAATGTTGGAGATCTGACTTACATATCCTACAACCTCAGTTGTACTCGCCGACATTTCCTCTGAACCTGCAGATACTTCCTGGATTTCACCCGCTACTTTGTTGACCGCATCCGAGATCTGCTCGAACGCTTGTCCTGCGGCAGTAACCATCTCGATTCCTGCTTCTGTCTCGCTGCTGTTTACTTTGACTGCCTGAACAGCATGATCCGTATCTTTCTGAATCAATTGAACGAGATCTGTAATTCTTTGCGCAGATGTAGAAGATTCCTCAGCCAACTTACGTACTTCTCCCGCAACTACAGCGAAACCACGTCCATGCTCTCCTGCTCGTGCGGCTTCAATGGCTGCATTCAGTGCAAGCAGATTGGTCTGCCGGGCAATGTTGTTGATTACCTCGGTAATGGTTCCAATCTCTGCTGAACGTTCCCCCAGCCCTGTAACCAATTCAGTAAGCGAAGCAATAGAATTTCGAACAGAACCCATCTGTTCAACCGCTTGCTGAATAATCATATTTCCTTCGGAAGATTGATTCGCCGCATCTACAGCAGATACGGATACACTCTGAGCAAGCTCGGCAATCTGCTCTGATCCGAGAGCCATTTCATTCATCGCCTGTGAAGATCGCTTCACAATATCAACTTGATCAGACGTACCTACAGCCAATTCCTCGACCGTTTGGGAGATCTGTTCCGAAGCTTGGGTATTCTGCTCGGCACTTGCAAGAAGTTCTTCCGATGAAGCAGCTACCTGTTCAGAAGTCATCGATACCGATTCAATCATGGAGCGCAAATTGCCACTCATAGTATTGAAGGAAGCTGCCAGCGTTCCCAATTCATCCTTGTTCTTAAGCACAATCGTCTCACCCGTCAGATCACCGTTGGCAATGGCCATGGCTGCTTCATTCATCTTTTTGATTGGACGTGAGATGATGCTTGCAATGAAGAAGGCAATAAATACAGCTGCCAGGAATGCAAAAATCGTCACTGCCAAAATCACATTAAATGTATTCTCAGCCAACTCGACAGAATCATTCGTTGCTGCATCCGATCCTTCATTGCCCAAGGTAATTAACTTGGCAAGGGTGTCGTTTGCTGTATACCACATTGGATAAGCCTCGGTATGAAGTCTGCTTGCTCCCGCATAATCGTTTTTCAGACCCAATTCGATGAATGCAGGCATTTTTGCGAGATAGGCTTCATAATTCGTACTGAAATCCTCATTATACAGCTTAAGTGCTTCTTCATTACTTGCAATGTACGTTTGCAGTTGTGCTCGTTCATCTTCAATCTTGTTGAGAAGTAGCTGCAACGCTTCATTCAGCTTAACCGATTCGTCTTCGTTCTGTTCAACGATGACTGCAAGCGCCAAACGCTCTACATCCGAAACATCGCCGTTCATCATACCCAGCAGGCTTACACTCGGCATCCAGGTCTGATCCACATCATTGGCTTTACCAGACATATTATGGATCTGTATTAACGCATAAACGCTTACAACAACCAACAGAGCCACGACGATTAGAAAACCAGTCAGTAACTTGCCTCGAATCGTTAACTTTAATATCCCCAACTTATTCCCCCGCGTGTCTTCCATGTGTCCCACTCCTCAAAATAATACATATTTATAATATATCGTCACCTATCGCCAGGAATTGTAGATGTTAGAATTCAATTTCTATAAATTTCATGTAACTTCGAACATAACACAAAAGAAGTCTCCCATCTTTGGCAGAACCAGAGATAAGAGACTTCTTTCATTAAACTAAACTACCAAAACTTCACTAGACATTGCAATCTTACACTATCGGAAAACACGTCGGTGTATGTTAATGAAAAAGTCGGGAATCGACTTGGTATAATTGCGGGTTGTAATCAGAACCACACTAAGCAGACTTCCGAGAATGAATCCTCCCAGAATATCCCCTGGATAATGCACACCAACATATACACGAGACACCCCTGTCAACACAGCGAGTAACAGCATCCATAACCCGAAGCAACGTCCAATGAAGAATGAAGCAGCCGCGAGAGCAAATACAAAGGAAGCATGTTTACTTGGAAAAGATGGATCAGGTACATGGGCAACCAGCTGATGCACAGTCCCTTCTACAAAAGGTCTTGGATGACCCACTACTGGTGATATCCCCCATTTGGCCAGAACTAGCGCTACAATGGAAGCCACACAGGCATAAAAAACAATTCGTTGTTTCGATGGATCGCCGAGAAACCATACGATAACGAGCAGTGCGATCATGACCCAAACCGCATACTCGGATGATGTGATCATAAACCAGTCCAGAAATGGAATTTGGTCTGCAAACTGATTAATCCAATTAAATAGTGATTGATTCATAACTGGCTTTTAATACCCCCATTACACAAAACAAGATTATTTTTTACATAATAAATATACACTAACTATTTGTCAAACAATCCTTACATTGACCGAAGTTACGAAATCAAAGAGGACATTTTACTTTCTTTTTGTTAAACTAGTTTGGGTTACATATCAGTTCAATCATAGAAAGGTGAAGATTATGCTTAAAAAATGGTTATGGGGTACAGCCCTGACCCTGGCACTTGCGGTTACAGGTATCGTTGTATATTACGGATATTCGATTGTTCATTTTGCCAATAGCATCTCCACGGCTTCCGGGACTTCATCCAACTCGTCCTCTTCCGGCACAGACAGCGATTCAGACACACCAACAACAACGATTCCCAGATGGGAGGGCCAGGAACGGGTGAACATTCTGCTCCTTGGTGGAGACTCAAGAGGTGATGATGCAGGACGCTCAGACTCGGTCATGGTCGCTTCCATTGATCCGGTCACCAAGAAAGCCCATCTATTCTCCGTACTGCGAGATACCTATGTAGCCATTCCAGGGCATGGCAAAAGCAGACTTAATGCAGCCTTTTCCTACGGGGGTGCGGAGCTGACCAAACAAACCGTAAGTGACCTGCTCGGTATTCCCATTCAGCATTATGTCTACACAGACTTTACAGGTTTCATGGCACTTGTTGATGCGGTAGGCGGCATTGAAATCGACGTGGAGAAAGACATGTATTACACCAGTAAAGCAGATAAACATATGTACGACATTGACTTGAAAAAAGGATTGCAGCATATGGACGGCAAGACCGCCCTACAATATGTTCGGTTCCGGCATGATGCCACCTCGGATTTTACACGCACCGAACGGCAGCGGATCTTCATGACCGAGCTGGCCAAGAAAATGCAGAGTACCACGTCGCTCTTCAAAATCCCGGATATCCTGGAAGCCATCGCTCCATACATTGAGACAGACCTTAGTCCAACCCAGATGTTAAAACTCGCATCACTTGGCTTCGATATCCATGTGAACGATATTGATCAGCAGCAAATTCCACCGAACAAGCTGCTCACCAATGAACTGGTCGGCTCAGCTCAGGTGCTCGGTGTCGATGTAACCAAACTCCAGTCCTACATTCAGAAACTGTTTGAAGAAGATGCCGCGTCCTCAGAGACCCCATCATCAGAAGAACAGAACTAAAAATAAGCATGAGATATATCAAAAAAAAGACGGCCAAAGCCGTCTTTTTTTGTACCTATTTTCTCCATTTAATGCAGCCTTAATGTTTAACAGGTACCCTTATATGATGAACTCCGGTTCCTGGAGGGAGGATTACAATGTGAAAAAACCACGAATAGCGGAATGGACCGAACTGCGGGGCATTGCCTTTCTGGCGATTGTCATGCAGCATAGTATCGCTGAGTATATCTATCGCGCCGATATTGAACAACCGGATTCCATTATGCTGACCATGATTTATCATCTGACCCGATTTGGTACGCCAACGTTTGTATTTCTATCAGGTGTAATGCTGTTTTACCATCACCGTAACACCAAACCGGATTATCCTCGCTTCATTCGAAAGCGATTTGGCGATATCTATATGCCGTTTGTCGTATGGACACTGATCTACTGGCTTTCTGTCCGTATCTTCACCCCCGCGTTCTGGCTTAAAGGTATACCGGATTTTCGCAGTCTGATTCGTGAACTGTTTGTCCCGCAGACAGGATACCATCTCTGGTTTGTCATTATGGTGTTTCAGTTCTATATTCTGTTCCCCCTGTTCCTGGCGGGAGCGAAAGCCATTCAGAGACGTATCCAGAACGCCAAACGTTTCACGCCCATGCAAGTCATGATGGGGCTAATTCTCTTTGCAGCAGCACTATATGCCCTGCTTATGCAATGGTCCTACTATAGTATGGGGGGCTGGACAGAATCCATGTCCGAGCCTTGGTCAACGTTACTGCAATATCGCTCCTATTCATGGGTGATGTACTGGTTCTACTTTTTACTGGGTGCCGTATGTGCCTGGTCAGTGGATAGCTGGAGGAGTTGGACCACCAAGATCCTGCCATGGACGATCTGTCTGTTTATAGGGATGTATATATGGCTTGGTTACGATGTGCTGCGTGGGTCCGGGGATGTCGTTAATCTGAATATCTCCACCTATCTGAAACCAACCACATTCCTGATCATTATGGCTCAGATGTTTATGATGTATGGTTTCCTTGTACTAATGCGGGGCAAAGATACACGGTTTCAGCGCCTGTTATCCTGGATTGGCCGCTATTCATTTGGTGGATATCTGGTTCATGCACTGGTGATCTATGCGATCGCTTATGTAACCAGACCGCTTCAACTCAGTGGATGGCATCTGCCTGTAACGTTGCTATCGTTCCTTGTAACGGTTGTTATGGCTCTTGCAATCAGTTGGGCGCTGTCCAAGCTTCCTGGCTCACGTTTCACCGTAGGGTTAATGCGTAAACCACGTTTAACCCCCAATCCGTCAGCTGCTATGGGCAAAAAAAATTCACCTGAGCGAACTCCGTCACCCGGCCCAACTCGCAGTCCGGGAACGAGTGAGCCGTTTTAAAATAAAGAAGAGCGTCCCCTCACGGAGACGCTCTTCTTTATTTCACTTCGCTCGAAGTTGATCGTCCAGGAACAGGTTCCTGGGGACCCGGGGCTGGATGCACGTTGCCCTTCTGATTCACAAATCTCTTCAGATCACCCGTTAATTGTTCCTTCAGCTTGTCCACCAGCTGCGTTTCACTAATGCCTTTTGCCTGAGCAATCTCAGCCAGAGATTTCCCTCCCTGAAGCTGCTCGTGAAGTTGAGCAGGGGTGACTCCAATAAACCGGGCAATTTCGCCCTTATCTACCATGGAACGTTTGCCATGGTGGGCAAACTCGCGCCGCAAATCACGAAGCGGAGTATTGATGACCTTTTTCAACTTGGTATCCATGTCCGCCTTCGTGGCTGCAGCTTGTTCCTTGGTGAGACAGCCTTCTTCTACAGCTTGATCCAGACGCTGTGTGAGTGTAGGCTTCAACTTCTGCAATAACTGCTCCTCACTAAGCCCCTTGCGCTCTTTCGCAATCTGGGACAACGTCTTGCCAAGTTCCATCTGTTCTTTCAGATCCCGAAGTCCAATCCCAAGCAAGTCTGCCGTCTCACCAATCATGAACAGACCGTGTCCTGCCTGCATGCATGGCTTCGCTGGTTTGCCGGAGGAAGAAGCTTTTGACGCATCTTCATGTTCCTCAATCCGAACCGTTGAATCAGCGAATGCTACATGTCCTGTTGCTGCTGTTATGACTACGGCTGCCAATCCGGCTGCCATCCATGTTTTCCATTTCAATTTCATTTTTCTGCCGCCTTTCCGATGTCGAAATCCTGTGCCTTCCTAGTTTGAGCCTAAAATCCACTTTTTTATGCCATAAAATACAAAAAGTCATCATTTTTCTCACAATTGATCACAAAAAATCCTATTTTTTTCAGTTTATTTCCGCTATACTAAGTGTAACTTCATGATCTATATCAGTTGAACTACATATTATTTACACTGACACTACGCTGACAGAACAACCTTCCAATCGCTGTTATCCCCAGATTTTTTTGATTATTTCCCTAAAGGGAAAATACGGGGATAGCATATGCTTCCGAAGTAGCTTTCTTTCAGAAAGCTTTTAGGCGAACGCTTCGCTTTTTCAGGTTTTTTCTGTCCTCTCCGTTATCGTGTAAATGATTATTTCAACTAATATAGTTGAACAGTCCTGGATTACCTTATCGCAGGAAGGACGATATGTAATAATGCGGAAAGATTGGTTAGATCCGTTTAGATCCGATCTGGAGGTCGTGTTTGCTTCAGCGGAAGAACTCGTACGGAAATATCCCGAACCCTTGTCAGGACATGCATTAGAGCAGCTTCGTTCGGTTAATCCGCTGTTACGAGATTCGGGACACAGCTACATCGGGTACATCATTCCACTTTGGATGCAACACTCAGATAAACTACCCCCAGAGAAAGCACACCAATTAAGTACAGCCTGTCTCATTCACATGTTATATTTTCTGAATCAGGACGACGTGATGGATGAACAACCGGAGAATGCCACATTGAAGTTATCCCTGGGTAATCTATATTACATGGATGCTCTTCAATCTTACTCGGTATTATTCAATCCTTCCTCCACGTTCTGGGTCTATTTCAGACAATATGTAGTGGATTGGGCCGTGAGTGTTACGGGTGAGCACTCCATTGATTATTTCCAACAGAATCCCTTGTTGATTGCGCAAAAGGCTGCCCCTCTGCTCATTGGAGCTACTGGTGCACTGCTTCTGCTGAATCAGTCCGACCGGATCATCCCGGTGTGTTCTGCTATCAACATTACACTCATGACACTTCAAATGACCGATGACTTCACAGACACGCAACAAGATGCTGTGCATGCAAACTACAACAGCTACCTCTCCCACATATCCGCAGCACTGAATCACAACTATCCAGTTTATCCTCTAAGCGAACGTATACATGACAATGTATACAATACACAACTCATGAACTCTTACGTAGACATTGCTTATCACTATAATCGTACACTAACATCGTCTAACTTAGGAACATCGCATCTTGAGGCGTTTAATTCTTATTTATGCAGCACTTTAGTACAAGCTGTTCAGGACATTACACAACGGAAGAAACGGCTCCTCCATGGCGGGTTTCATCACTGGATTAGCGAGCAACAGTTGGGATTCTGAACATAAGGATGAAGCTGATTCAGTTTAATTTTAAATATGAAGGGAATGTTGACGATGATGGTATCAGAGAAAACGTTGCATGAGGATATTATTGAAAAGGCTTGGACTGACGAGCACTTCAGACAACAATTGCACTCCAATCCGAAGCAGGCGCTTCGTGAAGCTTTCGGTATCATAATCCCGGAGCACATTCAGGTGCGTACCGTTGAGGAGCAGCAAAATGACTATGTGCTTGTCATACCTCCCAATCCTTCCAAAGTAAATTATGATGTGAATTGCGGACCTTGGAGAAGTTAAACCGGGTGAGTTATTGGTAATGTAAGAAATTAGGGGTAGGAACAAAAAAAGCCGCTGTATCCTTCTGTGAGTTCGTCAATCGACGAACTCGGCAAAAGATACAACCGCTTCTGTTCCTACCCCTTTGGTGCTTGTAAAGCTGATCTGTCCTTGCATCGCTTCAACAATTCGGAATGTCACCATCATGCCGAGGCCTGTGCCTTTGATTTTATTGGAGAAATAAGGCTCGCCCAACCGGGAAAGTGCTTCCTCGTCCATTCCTTCTCCGTTATCCCTGACATGCACCTTAATCATTCCGTCCTGCTTGTACGCCCAGATATCAATCTGGCCTTGTCCCTGCAGAGCTTCAATACTGTTCTTGATAATATTGATAAAAGCCTGCTTGAACTTCGAGGAATTGCCTCGAATATATAGATCTGGCGGAATGTCAGTGGTGATTTTACCACCTTCCAGATTAGCCATCGGTACAAGAATGCCTTCAATATGATTGAACTCATCCGAGATATTGAGCGAGATAATATGGTCAAACTCAGGTTTGGCAAAGGTAAGAAAATCCGTTATGATGCCCGAAGCCCGATCAAGTTCTTCCAGTGCAATTCGCACATACCCCTTATTTTTGTTGTCTTCCTGTTCCGTCATAAGTTGCAGGAACCCTCTTGTCACCTGAAGTGGATTACGTACTTCATGGGCAACGGAAGCAGCCAGTTCGCTAATAATCTCCATCTTTTCGGATCGCTGCAACTCATTGTTGAACAGCTCCAGTTCCTTGGAATACTCTAAAACTTTGGTATGTTTTTCGGCAAAACGACTTCCGAGAATAGCAATCAGCGAGATCACAAATGCAACCATGGACCATTTCCACCATAACAGATGATACGTTCCACTCCGCTGATAATACCACAACAGTTCAGCCACACTGATCAAGGCAAATGTACCGAATCCCGTCGCAAGCAGCATAGCTTCCCTATTTCGTTGCAGCGCTTTGGCGATGGTACCAACCAACAGGATTGTCAGCAGAATGACAAGCACCATGCCAACCACACGCTGTACGAGCAGATTGTAGAGGATCTCCCATTGCCCACCTGAAGTAACATAGATAAATAAAGAGAAGACAGCGATAACTGAATATATGAATAGTATTTTTCGCAGTTTGGTGAAGATTCCATGCAGTCCTGGTCCGATAATCTGTTCAAAAAAATAACATAGCGCTGGCATACCCAGCAGCATCGCCAGATCAAAGACTACGGAATACAGGTCACCATATACCTGATAGAACGTATACAAAAATTGCGAGTACGTAATGATCATCGTGCCGATGGAACCCATTACGATACATAGCGAGATCCATAATCCCTTATGGAACTTGCCAAGGAAGAACGTACAACTCAGCATCGTAATCGCTGTGAAAACAAAGGTCGCGCCCAAAATCACATCAATAAGTCCGTTATGAATATATTTCTCCTGTAACGCGGCATAAGGTCCAACCTGAACAGTACCTTGTATCCCCAAACGGCCTTTTTCATTTTGCGACCATACATAGAGCGTGTCACCTGAATTTTCGCTGGATAAGGGCAGCAACACAGCATTATTATCATAATTGTAATGGTAGTTCTCGTAGACCTTGCGGTCTTCCAGATAAACAACAATATGATTGCCTTTAATGTTCTCAAATCGAATGGCTGAACTTTCCTCACTCAATTCAGGGATGGTCAGGCGTGTCCATAAGGAATTCGATCGATCCGTATTGCTATACTCTAACTTATCGCTGCCCTGCTTTTCCCATATCTCGTCTGCTCCCTTAACCTCACTGATGAACCCTTGATCGTCAACGTTCCCCCATTTTACTTCCCATCCTGTAATGGATACAGGTTGCTGAACCACTCCTGTAGTTGCAAAGACTATCCCATGTGGCATGCCTAGAATAATCAATACACTCATCCATAAGATGACGATAGCTTTGGGCACATTTTTCATTCACAGCACCTCAAAGTTCTAATTTTCCCTATCTTAGATTCTCTCATTTATCATTCGCCACCGTTTGTCACGTCACCTTCTTGAGATAAAATGAAATTTCACATTTAAGTCGATTTATAGTCTTATTTCCATTTTATTGTTAAAGTTATCCGATTAATCACGCAGGTCTTCGAACTGGTTCACTATCATTTCCCGTTCTTTCTGTTCAACTTGACTGCGAAATTCAAGCCACTGCTCTGTCTCCTCATCATCATAAATGGTCCATATGTCGGAAAAAAGGAAATCCCGTAACTGGACAACTTGCCCGGACCATATACCACCTACCCAAAACAAACCATCCGGACGACGGATGACGGTACGGGAGAACCCGGGTGTGGACGCCTTTTGCCCGATACGGATGCGTGTGATCATATTACCCAGTGTATACCAGTCCACATGAATCCCTCCCTTACATATTCAAGCTTCATCATAACATAGGCAAAACAGGAAAAGCTGTAAAAACGGTGGCTGCGATTCAATCCTTTGCTCCGGGTGTAATGGTTTCTCAAAGCAAACAAACACGCTAAGGAGATGATTACAATGAATGAGCCCCATCGTACGGTTGAGGTGGAACATAAGGATGTTCAGCATAAATCGGATTCAAGTATGGTCGCTTCCACATTTATTAAATATGCCGCATATATCATTATCTTTTTCGGATTCTTATACTTCTTGGTTAAATATGTATTCCCCAAATTCTAAGGCATTCATATCGTAGTGAACACCCGGAGATAATAACCTGTGCAAGATTACAACACTAGCGCTTTGGGTAACTACGGGGTAAGAAACATTTGGGCAACCGACAACGAAAGGAAGTGTTACTCATGTCTGACAAACCAATTAGTAACGAAGAGAGCGACCGCTATTATGACCGTTATCAGAGGTCCCGCGATATTCCGCCAGAGACGGAAGTCCCGGAAGGCGATATGGATACCTTTGATGAAGTTTCCGGCAGACGGATTGTAACGGAAGATTCGGATCTGGCACCCGTAGCCGCAACTGCTGTGGACGAGCCGGAATTGGATTCACGTTTGGCTGAGACACCGCTGGAATCTGTACCGGATGCAGATCTTCTGCAACCGAACAGTCCGGTTGATCCTGCTGCACCCGATCCGGATGCGTTGCATGGTACCGATCTGCTTAATGGTGCTGGTGCGGATGCCAAACCAGAGAACGACATTCCACCACGACATTAACAGCTGTTATGACATCCTGAATGAGGAGGTGCCTACACGATGAAGGAAGATCGCCAAAAGCATGCGCATGAACCGGATAATCTCGTGACCGAACGGGATATTGACCCGGATTTCGGACTGTTCACTGAGGACTCCTTCCCCGAAGCACTTGAGGATGAGGATCAACGTGATGCGGTCGAGCATGCCATTCCTAAAGAGAAGGCTTCTCGTAAGCCCTCTTAGGATAATCAATGATCACTTGAACAATATTCCAGACTTAAAGAAACCTCTTGAAAAGGGGTTTCTTTGGCGTTTAACAACTTGAATCACTCGACCAACGTCATCGGCTGCTTTTGTACACTAATCCGCAGTATAGTAAAAATAGTTCCCTTCCGTTATTATAAAAAGATACATATTATAAAAGTTATTACTGGTATTGAAGGAGAATGAGTATATGATCCAGTCTATTGTGCATATTGCTTTGGTTGTAAAAGATTATGATGAAGCAATAGAATTTTATACAAAAAAGTTAAACTTCACATTAGTTGAAGATATATATCAACCGGAACAAGATAAACGGTGGGTAGTGGTTTCTCCCCCTGGCTCTGTTGGTACTACAATCTTACTTGCCAGAGCATCTAAACCTGAACAAGAGCAATTTGTTGGTAACCAAACTGGTGGTCGGGTATTTCTGTTTCTAAACACCGATGACTTTTGGAGAGATTATAATGAGATGGTCACTAGGGGAATCGAATTTGTTAGAGCCCCCCAAGAACAATCTTATGGAACAGTAGCTGTATTTAAAGATTTATACGGAAATTTGTGGGACCTGCTGGAAATGAATGAGGATCACCCCATTTCCAAGCGCGTTAAGTGATCTCCAAGCTTCCAACATCAGACTGGGATTGATGTGTTATAAACATGTGGGTTAAATCCCTCCTATCTGAATATGTACCAAAGAGAGATGACGACTGTACTATTACAGCGTCATCTCTCTTTGCATTTCTATAGAATTTTTATTTTATTTCTCACTGCCCTTTTAACTTCAAGGATATCCGCTTTTAATGCCTGCTCCAGCTTCACTGTTTAGCAGAAACCTTACTTGCCACGGGCAGTTTGTGATCCAATCCTGACCACTTCGCTACAATCGCAGTGATGATCAATGCCACTCCATTAATAATAAATATCCAGCGTATCGGCAGCCAGCCCCCAAGTACACCACCAATAATCGGTCCCGCCATCGTCCCGATCTGGGCAGCGGATTGATTCAGACTAAAGGCCCTTCCCCGGAAACTCGATGCGGTAGCCTGCACAATCATGGCGTTAATTGCCGGAAATACAGCCGCAAAAAATAAACCATACACAAATCGTAAAATGCCGAATGCGATATAACCTGTTGTAAAGAACTGCAGAAGATTCCCTACAGCCCCACCAACCAGTCCAATGATCAATACTTTATCGTATCCAATCCTTGAACCAATCTTGCCCCAACGCGGCGCCATAATAACGGTTGCTACCCCCACCGCTGAGAAAATAATACCCGAGCTGAGTGAGGCACGATCCGGCTGAACGCCCATTTCCATCACATAGACCGTCAATAGTGGCTCCAGAATCATGACGGAGAATGTACATATGCCCATCATGCCAAGCACCGTCATAAACAAACGATTCGCTCTCGCTTCACGAATGTCATCCATGACGTGGGAACGAGCTTTGTTCCGGTTGAAGTTCTCTTCTTTTACCCAGAAGGTTGCGATGATTGCTGAGACTAACACAACAATAGCCGAAAACAAAAATGCATTCCGGTTGCCATAATAATGACTCACCACGCCACCAATTAACGGTCCGATAATACCACCAGTGGCTCCTGCAGTGGACATAATACCAAGTGCATAACCAGTCTTCTCTTCAGGTGTATTCGTACCTACCAGGGCAATCGCTGCTGGAACAAACCCTGCAAGCAGACCCTGGAACAATCGAACAACAATCAGCGAATACGGGTCCTGCACGAAATAATTGATTAAATACAAGACGGCAAGGCTGTATCCCGACCGGATCAACATGGGTTTGCGTCCGTATTTATCAGCCAGTGATCCCCAGAAAGGAGACACGAGTGCACTCGCGAGAAACGTAATGCCAAACGCCAGTCCTGACCATAACTCCAGGTGATCACGAACCCCCAAGTCAGCACTTAGAAACAGGGGCAGAAATGGAATCGAGATCGAATACGCGGTGCTGCAAAAAAATACACCAATCCACAATATGACCAGATTGCGCTTCCACGAGAAGTTCATATACCCGCACGCCCTTTCCGTTACTGACGCCGGGACTGCCGTGTATTGGAGCGGACGGAACAGACCCGTACGTCCCCGATGCGGAAGCATTTTCCTTATTTTACACCCATAATTCCATGAAGGCCATCCCTTGTTCACCATAAACACATGTATTACATTGCCATCCTGTCCACAAAAACGGTATGATAGTTGGGTAAATATCCAAATATGATTTTGGAGCAAATATATAATGCAGAGATGCAAGGAGGAACGTTTTCATGTCTTTACGATGGAAAAAAAATACAGTGGTCTCGCTGGTAATCGCGATGCTGCTTATCGTCATTAGTGGTTGTGGACGCCCTTCGAGTGGCGCTACAGAAACACCAGCTCCAGTTGAACCAACGGGTCCCAATCCGGTAGCTACCATTGAAATGGCAGATGGACAGAAGATCGTCATTGAGCTGTATCCAGAAATTGCGCCCAATACGGTGAACAATTTTATTTCACTGGCGAATCAGGGTTTCTATGATGGCACAATCTTTCACCGTGTTATTCCAGGTTTCATGATTCAGGGCGGAGATCCAGACGGTAATGGTCGAGGTGGCCCAGGGTATGCCATTAAGGGTGAATTTACATCCAACGGTCACAAAAATCACCTGAATCATACCCGCGGAGTCATTTCCATGGCACGCGGAGATAATTTGGATTCGGCTGGTTCTCAGTTCTTCATCATGTTAGCTGACGCGGATCATTTGGATAACGCCTATGCTTCCTTCGGTAAAGTAACGGAAGGCATAGAAACTGTGGATAACATTGCAGCTCAGGAAATAGGTGAAGGTGACAAACCCGTTAAGGATCAAGTTATGAAAAAAGTTACGGTAGACACCCATGGTCTGGAGTATCCAGAACCGGTAAAAATGCCTTAATTAACTTCCTTGCCAAACGAATGATACTCCATGGTTAGGATTTGTAATGAACTCTAAACAAACAAAAGCTCTGTCCTTTGCGAATCTCGCAAGGCAGAGCTTTATTTTTTGACAATAATGATAGCGGTTACATATATGACTTTATAAAAAATGACCTCTTCCGGCATCATCCTCAATACATCCATCCCATCAAACGTAACCAGCCGATAATCGCAATCCATAACGGGCAGCTAAAGGCAACGCCCCATGCAAGCCCTTTCAGTAAACCACGGTTTACTTCCACGAACAACGACTCCTTTCTCCAGGGAATAGTCGCAGTATCGGTAATAGTATATGATTTTATACCCGTTTTCATTCGTCACGCAACCCTCGTTTTCCTGCTTTTGTTCCGCAGATTCATGGAATGCTTTACGGGAACCTGATATACTATGACTACTGTACGATAAATGGAACCTGATTCATGTTTGGAAAGGAGATTTTCCTATGGCAAAATCCAAAAAACGTCCCCCTGCTCCCAAAGCAGCAGCACAGGATAAACCCACAACACTGAAGGATCTGCTTAGCAGTGATGTGCTGGAGAAGCTGAAAGCTCAGGCGGATGAAGCCAAGGCTGCCGAAGCAGCTCTTAAAGAGCAGGAACGTCAGCAAGCAGAAGAAGCTCGCCAAGCGGAGCAGAAGCGCCGGGATAACGACTTCGAATATTTGCTTAATAACAGCGCTATGGACTGGAAGAAACATAAGTAAACCAGGGCATGACCTAAGGGTGTCTTCTATCACACATGCCAAAATAATATTACAGCAGACAGATCATGAAGATGATCTGTTCAAAGAACAGGGCCGCATTGCGGTCCTGTTCTTTTTGATATATACACATATGATTCACGCATCTTGAGCCGGGTATGTTAGAAGTAGAGCGTACAACGATAATCTAACTCATGGAGGGATCAGAGATGACAGAACAACGTTTGGAAGGCAAAGTCGCGATTGTAACCGGAGGTGGATCGGGGATTGGTCAGGCTACCGCTATTCGTTTCGCCGAGCATGGGGCCAAAGTGTACATGCTGGATCGCACACCCGAAAATGCGGAGGAAACCAAGCAGACGATTGAAAAGGCTGGCGGAGAAGCGTATGTGATCGAATGTGATATCTCCAAACCGGATAATGTGCAGAAGGCAATCAATCAGGCTGCGGCTGAAGCGGGTAAACTGGATATCATATTTGCGAATGCTGGCATTAACGGAACGATGGCCCCGATTGAAACGATGGAAATCGAGGACTGGGACCAGACGATGGAGATCAATATGCGCGGAACCTTCGCAACCGTCAAATATGCCATCCCCCATCTGAAAGAACACGGCGGAAGCATCATTATCACCAGTTCTATCAACGGTAACCGGGTCTTCTCAGGGATCGGTTTCTCTGCATACGCTTCCAGCAAAGCGGGACAAACTGCGTTTACGAAGATGGCTGCACTGGAGCTGGCTCGTTATAAGATCCGTGTAAACGCCGTCTGCCCAGGAGCCATCGATACCAACATCGATGATAACACCTACCCGTCGGATGATCTGAAAGAAGTACAGATTCCTGTTGAATTCCCTGAGGGTCATGAACATCCGCTCAAGGGCGAACCTGGAACGTCGAAGCAAGTGGCAAACCTCGTTCTGTTCCTTGCTTCCGATGAAGCCTCTCATGTTACAGGTACACGAATCTATGTGGATGGTGCGGAATCTCTGCTCCGTGGATAAAATATAAATATAAGTTGGCCCCCTTTCAGGGACAACGCCCGAATATCCCGCAAGCGATCTGATCCGGTCAGATTACTGCGGGATGTTTTATTTATAAGAAGTTTATAATCCTGCGCAGTTGCAACTACAAGGATTATCATTACACCGCAGAGCTTTTACCTTTTTTCACACGATGGTTCAACCAGTCTGGAATGGCAAAGAGCAAAATGTACATTAGCGAGAACAAAACAAGCGCAAGTATCTCTTCCCCAAGGATGTACATGGGATACGGACCTAACATATCAAGTACCGAGGGTGTACTCGGCTTGTGTCTCAAAAACATGTAATTCGCGTCAAGCATGACATCTACAATGTATACGATTAGTGCTGCCACATTCACAAATATCATCGAACCTGCTACAGATCTCCAGCTAGGTCGCAGCTGTTCCACCCAGGTCATGTAGAGTAAAGCCAGAATGATGCAGGCATGAGCGACGAAAAATTGAATGAATCGAAAATGTGCATAACCATAACCCAGATTAGGAGTCAGGATCGCCATAAGGGCTCCAGCAATGCCTGCAAACAGCAGTGCAGAATGTAACAGTCGACTGCGTTTCAGTAGTAACAACGCCGATAATAGCAGAGACAGACTGCATAGTTCGAGTGGCAGTGACGTCTGCAGGCTCCATATCCCTCCGTACACATACCAGAGCTGCAGCATGATTTCGCAGGCAAACATGATGCAGGCTAGAACAATCCGCAGTATGCGGCGTGCCCTCTCTGACCATGATCGAAGATGGTGTCGAAGCAAAAACACCAGTACAATCAATGCTGTAATTACGCTAATGGAAACGATATGTGAAGTGGAGAACAGGATAAACGGCTCTGCGTCATAAGGGTCCAGCCATGGTGGATACGCCATGCATCTCTTCTCTCCTTTACAAGCATCTCACCAACATTATCTCTCTTTAATGTTAACTTTTTCATTTTGCCATTGAATGAAATTACTGTCCAGTTGGAATTCTAAATAAGCATTGTAATTTAAATATCTTTATGTTAAGATAAATTCAGAAACAAAACAAACGAAAAGTTAGTAACTTTCTTAATCGAAATAATACAAATACAGCACTCAACCAATGTTCAACTAAACATTTACATGATAACGGAGAGGACAGAAAAAACCTGAAGAAGCGGAGCGTTCGCCTAAAAGCTTTCTGAAAGAAAGCTACATCGAAAGCATATGCTATCCCCGGATTTCCCCTTTTAAAAAGGATCTAAAAATCTGGGGATAACAGCGATCGGAAGGTTGTTCTGTCATCGAAGTGCCAGTGTAAATAATCCTTAGTTGAACGTATAACCTAACTAGGAGGAATTATTATGCAAATCAAAGGACTTCACCACGTATCAGCTCTAACAGCACATGCCGATCAGAACTATCGTTTCTACACCAACATCATGGGTCTGCGCCTCATTAAAAAAACAGTCAACCAGGACGATGTATCCGTCTACCATCTCTTCTATGGCGATGAGAAAGGTCATCCGGGTACCGAACTTACCTTCTTCGAGATTCCGATGGCCGGACAGACTCGTGAAGGGGTGAACAGCATATCTGGAACGTCACTGCGCGTTCCAAGTGATGCGGCACTTACGTACTGGCAGCAACGTTTTGACGAATTCGAAGTCCCACATGGAGAGATTGTTGAACGGGGTGGCCGTGCCACGCTCTCGTTCACAGACTTTGAAGGACAACGTCTGATTCTGGTCTCCGATGAAAACAATACAGGTGTCGCTGGTGGTAAACCATGGGATCAGAGCCCTGTGCCTGCCGAGTATGGCATTGTAGGCCTTGGCCCCATCCATCTTACGGTAAAAGATGCTTCCCTTACCGCTCCGGTTCTTACCGAACTGCTCGGTTTCAGAGCCAAAGGAAGTTACCCTGCCTTTACTCCAGGTCAGCCTGATGTACTCGTTTTTGAATCCGGTGAAGGTGGCAGCGGCTCCGAGGTGCATGTTGAGGAACGGAATGACCTTGCCCAAGAACGTCCTGGACGTGGCAGCGTACACCATGTTGCGTTCCGTGTGGATAATGAAGAAGAGCTGAAACAATGGGTGGAACGGGTGCATAACTTCCAATTTCCTAACTCCGGTTTTGTAGATCGCTTCTACTTCCGCTCCCTGTATTTCCGTGAAGCAAACGGTATTCTGTTCGAGCTGGCAACCGATGGTCCGGGATTTGATACAGACGAAGAATTGGAGCATCTGGGAGAATCGCTTGCCTTGCCTCCATTCCTTGAAGGTCGCCGCGCTGAGATTGAAGCTAATCTCAAACCGCTGGATACCATGATCCGCTAATATTCGTAACAAAAAGAAAATAAAAACGATGTTCACCAGGCAACTCTGAATACCGGATACGGTTCAGGAATCGCCTAGTGAATCATCGTTTTTTTATGTTTATGCTTGCCTTGCCCCTTCTGTAAGGTCGCAAACTTGCAGATTGTGTTTTACTTCGTCAGATACGATGTTGTGAGCGGTACAAACAGAGCCGAACCCGGATCTTCAGATACAATCTCTACATAGACAGCGTCTGTACCTTTAACATCCACATCCAGACTCATCATACCGCTTTCTGGAGTGATATTGAACTTTTTGAGTGTAGCGAGATCCTGATCATAGATATGAATCTCCTGATTTCCTTTCAGCGCGGCAAGTTCCAAGTGCAGAGAAGAATACTTTTTACCCGTATTAATCTGGATATCATCCCCCTGTTTCGTAGGATCATTATGCAGATAAACATCCTTGTAATCCTTGCCTTTATATGTGGTATCCTTAGGATCTTTGGTGTGCCAAGCTGTAGATCCCAGTACGGATGTTCCAAGTGCACTCAGTGTTACTTTTCCGTTGGTTACGGGCGCAGATCCATTCGTTCCGCCAATCAGGACGGATGAAGTTGCACTGTCATAAGTGATCTCTGTCCCAAGCAAGGATCCCACAGCACGCACAGGCAAATAAGTTGTTCCGTTGTAAGTGATAGGCAACACCGTTTTACCATTGGCATCTTTGGCTGTCACCGTGGCACCATCCATTTTTAGCGTAATCTTGCTGTTTAGATAGGCTTTAATCTGTTCCAACCCTGTTGCTGCGAGCGCACCCGTCCCGATCCCAAGCGTTAATGTGCCTACCATCAAACCCAGTACAACCTTTTTCTTCATCAAAATCCCTCCTGAACGTTAAAATGATTTGTCCTTTATACATTTAAACGACTAAAGTGATAATGTCAATTGTTTACTGCATTTTTAGTACAAAGTTCCTATCTGTAGGCAGCACAAAACGAGGCTGTATGTCCCGATTTTTTTCAGCCTCGCCCTGTTTCCCACTGTCCGCAAAGATAGAAAGGAAGATATTCTTGTCAGATGTTCACTTAACTCCACACATGAGAACTTTCAATTCCCGCTGTACTACGATATCAACAGGATGATATCAATCAAAAGATTCATAATATTCTTCTTCATACACTTCCATGCTGTACTTCAAATCTACGGCCTTCCACTCGCCATCTTGATACTCATAAGTGAATGTCAGATCACCCGCATATAAAGCCGCACCGTAAGATCCTGCTGCTGATACGACAAGCTGGCCATCTTCTACACTGTAATAGGTTACTCTACCGAATCCCAACTCTTCGTTATATACGCCGCCACTCGTATCTTCCTCGATCCGTAAAGGTTCTGCTTGAACGCCATCAACGGCGACATCAACATCCACGCGGTCTGATCTAACCGTAACTTTTGACTTCACATGCTGTTTCGCAATCTCATCCAAAGATTGCATCTTCATCTCTTCCAGCGTTACCGGATTAATGATACGCGCTTGTCCCAAATAAATCCCTGTTCCATGACCTTCCGTGTACAAAACGATAATTTCTTTCTGGCCGTCTCCATTCAAATCCAGCTCGTGCACTTCGGGTTTGTAAGACCCGCCTTCTCCCTGCCAATCACTAAATTCTCTTGTCTTGCCGTCCACTTCCAAAATCATTCCGTTGTATATATATCCTGAACCCTCTACTTTCATAGGGTATAATCTGACGTTTTCATTCTCTGGAGCTACCGAAACGTATTCCTCTTTCACAGGAATGGATTCCTGTGTTGTCTTCGCTGTGTCATGCAGTTTATCTATATTGGAAGCCTCGACCTCTGCGGTCTGGCTGGATTGATCATCTATATTAAGCTGTTTTTGCGATTCATTCATGGTTCTGGCAGCCGAAGTTGTACTAATCGTAGCTACCGCCAAAATAATCATCAGCAGGATACCTGTCCAAGTTTTCAATATACTGGGCTCCTTTATCTGTTGTGATAATCCTATTATATCTTCATTTATCGCCTGCAAGTTGCGAATTTGTTAATCTTTCATAAAATAATCTTTACAAATTTTCATTTTCACGAAAGAACGTTCGGCTTTAACCAGAATAAGCAAATTCTCATGCCAAAACTGTTCTCCAAAAACAAAAAAAATCCCGAACACAGCTTAAGGCTGCATCCGGAATGCTTTGGTTTTGTCCAATAACCGATCGGTTAATTGTCTCAGTTCTTCAGCCGAGGATGAAATCTCCTCCATGATGGCTGTCTCTTCGTGTGCGGCATCCATAATTCGTCTCGCCTCATCCGAGAACGATCCGGCTTTCCCCTGGATCTTCTTCACATGACCGTGCGTTTGCTCCACGCGACCAGTCTGTTCTGCAATCTTGGAACCGATATCATGCGCACCCTTCATAAATACTTCCACCGTGCCTGTCAGTTCATGCAACGTCTGATCGACAGAGATTGTCCGCTCCGATTCATTAACCACGAGACCATGCTGCTCATGAGACAGTTGTGCCGTCTCCTTGATCCGCTCTTGCACACGACTAATCAACTCATTAATACGGTGTACCGATTCCTTACTTTCGTCTGCCAGCTTGCGGATCTGCTGCGCCACGACTGCAAAACCAGAACCTTCTTCGCCAGCTCGTGCAGCCTCAATGGATGCATTCAAGGCAAGTAACCCTGTTTCCTCAGCAATGTTTTTGACAGATTGGGTAATTACCTCGATATCGGAGGCTTCCTTCTCCAACAACAGCATAATGTCGCGAGAACGATTGTGTGACTCGGCCAGTTCGTCCATCCCTTTCATCAACGATGAGAAAGTCTGTTTTGTATGATCCACCGATCGTTCCATCTGACCGGACATCTCTGTCATGTCCATGGACTGGCTATGCATACGCTGGAAATCGTTCAGCATCTCATCCGCAGTGATCAGAGATTGATGGGAAGTGACCTTCTGCTCTTCTACGCCTACCGCAATATGATCCACCGCATCCGACATCATCTCGATCTGTTCGGCGGCCTGGGTAATCGCTTCACTCAGAGACTGTGCGTTCTGCGAGGTCGTTCTTGTACTGTCTGCAATATCATTTACAATGCTTCGAAGGTTAGAAACCATTGCGCGAAAAGCATCATATAATACTGTAAGTTCATCCTGCGTGCGTCGCTGCGGAATTTCGGTTGTCAGATCACCCGCTGAAACCTGCTGTGCAGCCCGGGACAGGTGAACGATTGGACGAGTCAGCCAGCGTGAGGCAAACCATCCCAGAATCCCGTTCCAGCATACTCCCATGATCAGGATAATCGATATGTATACCCAATTCGGAATATCTAACGTAACCCAGTCTTTGACAAAAAATATAAAAAAGCCGCTAGTTCCGTAGGTAATAATCGAAATCAGTACCAGACCTGCGACAGTCTTTGCTCCTAAAGTCCATTTCATGTGCACACCCCGTAGTCCTTTTTTCCTATTTTACCAATCAAGTACCAAATTTCATGTGATATACATCACTGAAAACGTTCTATTTCCCCCATACTTGCCGTTCATGCATGACTTCTCTACCATAAAGCGCATAATGTATAAGACAAGCTTGGCTACCCCTCCCCTTCTTAAAAATTGAATAATATTCCATTTAATATCCCTAATTTTATTTATTATCGGCACAAGAGGCCAAATGATTTAGATTGGCATCCATTTTGCTTAAATGATATACTGAGTGCGCTTCAGCAACGCTGGAGCCGAACTATTTTTATTGATGCCACTGGAGGCGAACGAGATGTCTACTATGTCCACACGGACGGAGAAAGATTTTATCGGTGAAAAAGAAATCCCGGCTTATGCTTATTACGGAATTCAGACGGTACGGGCCGTGGAAAACTTCCCGATTACCGGCGTTCCGGTACACCGGGAGCTGATCACGGCTCTGGCTGCGGTGAAGAAGGCAGCAGCGATTACCAACATGGAGTTGAAGATGCTGCCGAGCAAGATTGGCGATGTGATCGTCATGGCGGCTGAAGAAATGATGAAAGGCCATCATCTGGATCATTTTATTGTAGACTCCATTCAGGGCGGTGCAGGCACCTCCATGAATATGAATATGAACGAAATTTTGGCCAACCGCGGGCTGGAACTGTTAACCAAAAGCAAGGGAGACTACTTCCATTGCAATCCCAATAATCATGTAAACATGTCCCAGTCTACCAATGACGTGGTACCTACAGCACTGCGTATTGCGGCGTACCAACTGTCGGAGACGTTACTCGCTACCATGAAAAGACTGCAGGAGGCGTTCCATAAAAAAGAAGTGGAATTCAACGATGTGGTTAAGGTTGGCCGTACCCATCTTCAGGATGCCGTGCCTATTCGCCTTGGACAAGAATTCGGTGCTTATGCCCGCGTCATCGGACGGGATATCGAGCGTCTTGAATTCGCCAATCGCCGCCTGCTTACCATTAACATGGGTGCAACTGCGGTAGGTACTGGACTTAATGCCAAACCCGAATATATCGTTAAGGTTACGGAACACCTGTCTGATGTTACCGGATTGCCCCTACAAACTGCTGAGGATCTCGTGGATGCAACACAGAACACGGATGCCTATCTGGAACTTTCAGCGGCGCTGAAGGTATGTGCAGTCAGCCTGTCCAAAATCTGTAATGATATTCGCATGATGGCTTCAGGTCCACGTGCAGGATTCAATGAACTGCGCCTGCCACCACGTCAGCCAGGTTCGTCCATTATGCCGGGCAAAGTCAACCCGGTTATGGCGGAAGTCATTAACCAGGTATCCTTCCAGGTGATGGGGAACGACCATACGATCTGTATGGCGTGTGAAGCCGGTCAATTCGAGCTGAATGTCATGGGCCCAGTTATTGCGTTCAACTTGCTGCAATCGCTGAAAATTATGAATAACGGCATCGATGTGTTCACACGTTATGCAGTTGAAGAGATGGAAGCTAACCGTGAACGCTGCGAATTAATCATGAAGCAAAGTTTCAGTGTGGTTACGGCGTTGAATCCGCACTTAGGTTATAATGTGGCAGCTTCCATCGTGAAGGAAGCGCTCAAGACTGGACTTTCCTTGCAAGAGATTATTCTCGAACGCGGATTGCTGACACCGGAAGAACTGGAAGAGATTCTTCATCCGGAACAGATGACTACACCAGGGATTGCCGGAGAACACTTCCTGCGTAATATGGAACGTTTGTAGGTAATCAGGAAAACTGATGCAGCAACCCAAACACGAACGAATAATTAACAAGAACCCTCGCAGACCATTCATCCGGTTTGCGGGGGTTCTTGTATTCAGAGATGATAAGACGCCAGCTATTCAATTAAATCCACCGTTTACGCTCAAGGGAAGGCAGAATCTGAAGTTCCTCCCTGTACTTGGCAACCGTTCTGCGGGAGATGACAATCCCCTCCTCGGCGAGAAGTGTGGCCAAATGACTATCCGAGTATGGACGCTGAGCCTGTTCCGTGCGAATGATTTCTTTTAATCTGCGTTTTACCGCTGATGCCGATGTTTTATCCCCTGACGTTGTACTGATTCCCGAGGCAAAAAAAGCCCTGAGTTCATATACACCATGCGGGGTGTCAATGTATTTACCGTTCACCGCACGGCTTACCGTTGATTCATGCATGCCAATCTTCTCTGCAATAACAGCCAGATTTAGCGGTTTGAGCGCGGATGGGCCTTTGACCAAAAAGTGCTTCTGCTCTTCCATCACGGCCGCCAGCACACGCACTAAAGTCCTGCGCCGCAAGTGTACACTCCGAATGATAGCCCTCGCCTCTGCCGCTCGGGTTGCCCAGATTTCGTCAGGCGCCTCTTCCCTGATCCAGCGGATGCACGCTTCATTCATCGATACATGAGGGTTACCTCTCGCATGCAGGCTAAAATGGACCTCACCGTTACGCAACCCAACAACGGCATCCGGAATAATGTAATGTGGTCGTTCCGTACATCCGATGGATCGGCAGGGCTTGGGGTCGAGACGTGTAATATAGTCGTAGGCAACCTGAGCTTCCCGTGAAGTTATGCCTAATCGACTCCCTGTTCTGCCTGGGTGAAAAGGAACCAGCGCTTCCAATCCGGCTTCCACCATACGTTCAGCGTACTGAACAGCCAATGGATCGCGTCTGATCTGGAGCAACAGACACTCTTGCAGATTCCGCGCCCCTACACCTGCGGGGTCCAGCGATTGGAGAAGCTCCAGTCCCGCTGCAATCTTGCTCATCGGAAGTTCAAGTGTTGCTTGCACCTCTGCCAGTTCAACCGTCAGATAACCATCATCATTTACACATCCTGCCAAATATACCGCCATATTTTCCAATTCGTCTGGAATTGTCATCACTCGAATTTGCGTAATCAGCAATTGTTCCAATGTAGGTTCTGCACCTTTCACCTGAAGCAGCGGATCGTAGAAATCATACCTGCGCTGATCCATTCGCCGTGGCATCCGGGCGAGGGGCGCAGCTTGTTCTTCCAGCTCAAGAACTGGATTTTCCTCCGCTGCATCCAGCAAGTAACGGGTCAGATCCTGACCAGACATGGTTAGCAAATGAAAGGATTGTTTCATCTCCGGCGTGATGGACAGCCGAATACGTTGTTCCTGCACCAACTGAACACCTAACATCCGTTTCCCTCCTTATGCCTTCGGCAATAAGCATCTATGTTTCTTATACGAACAAAAGGATTTGCAGGGATAATAGCATACTATTCAAGCAAATGTAAGAAGTTTTTAGTCGGATCATGGGTTTCTGTCTAGTATTTCTCCGATACCAGCTTCGCCTGGGTAAACAACAACAGATAGTCTCTTCCACCTGCCTTGGAATCTGTGCCTGACATGTTAAATCCGCCAAATGGATGTGTGCCTACCAGTGCTCCGGTACATTTCCGGTTGAAATACAGATTACCCGCAAAGTATTCGCGTCTTGCCTGTTCCAGATGCTCACGATTACGTGAAATCACCGCGCCGGTCAGACCATAGTCTGTATTATTGGCGATATCCAATGCATCCTGGAAAGATTCTGCTTTGATGAATGCAAGCACAGGTCCAAAAATCTCATCCTGAGCAATTCGGGCTTTCGGGTCCACATCGGCAATTATGGTTGGTTCAATGAAATAACCTTCAACGTTCCCTGTACCGCCACCGTGCACAAGACGCCCCTCACCCTTGCCAATTTCAATATATTCCGTGATCTTTGCATATGCCTTGTCATCGATAACCGGCCCAACCTGACTGCCAACTTCGAGTGGACTGCCCATCGTCAGTTTCTGTGTCCGTTCAATCACTTTTTGCAATACTTCATCATATACATCCTTATGAATAATGGCACGAGAACACGCCGAACATTTCTGTCCTGAGAAACCAAATGCCGAAGCGGTAATGGACTCTGCCGCGAGTTCCAGATCACTGTCACTGTCTACAACGATGGAATCCTTGCCCCCCATCTCTGCAATGACCCGTTTAATCCACTTCTGACCTGGTGCTGTACGTGCTGCACGTTCATTAATTCGCAGTCCTACATCCCTTGAACCGGTGAAACTGATAAACCGGGTGAGCGCATGATCCACGAGATAATCGCCCACTTCACTGCCTGGTCCTGGTAAAAAGTTCACGACGCCATCCGGCAGGCCAACTTCTGCGAGCAGCTCCATAAACTTCGCTGCAATCACCGGAGTTGTGCTGGCGGGCTTTAACACCACCGTGTTGCCGGATACCAGTGCAGCAGAGGTCATGCCTGCCATAATCGCCAGCGGGAAGTTCCAAGGTGGAATAACAACACCAACGCCCAGCGGTATATAACTCAGTTCATTATCTTCCCCTGCAATCCGCACGAGGGGCTGCGGTTCACTCAGTCGCTGCATATCCCGTGCATAAAATTCCATAAAATCAATGGCTTCCGCTGTATCCGCATCGGCTTCAGGCCAAGTCTTGCCGGCTTCATAGACCATCCATGCGGAGAACTCATGCTTGCGACGGCGCATAATGGCAGCTGCTTTGTATAGATAACGAGCCCGTTCATTCGGGTCCGTATGTTTCCATGTATGGAATGTCTCCGCCGCTGTCTGAATGGCCTTTTCGGCCAATTCCTGATCTGCCTGATGGATCGTTCCAACAACTTGATTCTTGGCTGCGGGGTTCACGGACGTTAACGTGCGGCTGCTTGTTATTTTTTGCCCACCAATAATAATCGGGTACTCCTGCCCAAGTTGAGCTTCTACCTGACGAAGTGCGTCTTCAAATGCTTCCTGGTTCGCCTGGACCGCAAAGGGTGTGAATGGTTCGTTAACAAAAGGGATATTCATCAATGATTCCTCCTTCAGGATGTGGGGTTCGCTGGCTGCTCGCCTGAATTATTTTGCATGTTACTCATCACCAAATATATGTAGCAAAATCCGTGCCAACTCCGGTTGAGATTGAAATATTTTTCACTGAAAAATAAAAAACATTGAATCTTGCTGGTTCTGGCACGTTTCTTGCTTGGATTAAGGATGCACAATGCTGAAGGAGGAAACGAAGATGAGTGTGGGAACGGAAATATATCGCAAAACCTTATTGACCGTGGCAGGCAACAAAGCTGTAGAGAACCTGTCCATCAAATATGGTAAGAAGCTTGCAGGCAAGTTTATTGCAGGAAACACCTTGGAAGAAGCTCTCAAAGAGATCCGCATACTCAATAACAAAGGCATTATGGCTACGCTCGATCATCTGGGGGAAGGCATCACCCGTCTGAGCGAAGCGGCATTATACAGGGATGAGTATGTACGACTGGTAGAAGGCATTGCACGTGAACGAGCAGACTCCAACGTCTCGCTGAAACCAACCCAGATGGGCATTGCACTGGACCCGGAAGAGGGCTATCGAAATATCCGTACCGTTGCCGCACAAGCCAAATTGCATGATCTATTTGTCCGAATTGATATGGAGGATAGTCCATTTACGCAAGCAACGCTGGATATGGTTCGAAGACTGCACTCGGAAGGACTGCATAATACAGGCACAGTATTGCAAGCCTACCTTCATCGCACCGAAGAAGATACACGCGATATGATTCGGGAAGGCATTAGGCTTCGTCTGGTTAAAGGTGCTTACAAAGAACCCGCATCAGTCGCCTATCAGAATGCTTCTGAAGTCATTCATCAATTCAAAACGATGATTCGTAATCACCTCGATCAGGGTGTATACACTGCGGTTGCCTCGCATGATGATCACATCATTAACTGGACGAAACAATACGCCAAGGATCGGGGAATCTCGCCGGATGCCTTTGAATTTCAGATGTTATATGGTCTGCGCATGAGCGAACAGGAACGTCTCGCCAAAGAAGGCTATCGCATTCGCTGTTACGTACCTTATGGTACCATGTGGTATCCGTACTATACCCGCCGTTTGGCCGAAAAACCGGCTAATCTCTGGATGGTCGTTAAGAATATGTTCAGATAATTATTCTCCAGCTGGATCAATATATATGAAAAAAGACAAAAGAAAACCATGCTGCCTCTTTCTTTCTGGGCACATGGTTTTTTTCTGTATGAGTGACACTTACCAGAAGAATATCCAACCTTCCTTTTCTACGGTTCTTCTCTTAATGTCTAAAAAATTAGCATCCCCAATTTTAAATGTCCATTTATCTGGACACACCCATTTATTAATTAAAATTACAAGCTCGAAAAGCCTTTTAACTACTTAATTGTTGAATAAGAATCGAGGCATTGGCATTGATCTGTGTTCCGCCTGCCAGAGTTTGCAGATCAACAGCTGATGCACTGGAATGATTCCGTAATGTCAGCACATCACCGGGAGCAGCGGTAATAATGACCATGCCTGGATTCGGTTGAGTCCCAGCTCCTGAGCCATAGACACTGCCACCTACAGGGGCTCCGTTTTGATAAAGTGTGAATTGGTTTGCCTGCACACCTGCAACGTTGAAAAACACCGCATAGTCCCCGGCATTACCAATAATAATCGCAGCTGTATTGGGCGTATGAGTAATATTAGTGAGATTTTGGTTACTATCAAAGGTTATGTCCGCTTCGGTAGCTACAGTCTGAGCTGAAGTATTAAAAATATAAGCATATGAGGATAAACCTTGTCCCGTAGCTCCAGTTGCACCAGTGACTCCTGTGGCTCCCGTGACCCCCGTGACTCCTGTGGTCCCTGTAACACCCGTGGCTCCTGTAATTCCAGTAGCTCCCGTCACACCCGTAACTCCCGTAACTCCTGTAATACCTGTTGCTCCGGTAACTCCTGTGGTTCCTGTCACACCCGTAGTTCCCGTAACACCTGTGGCTCCCGTAACGCCCGTGGCTCCTGTCACTCCAGTAGCTCCGGTGCCTCCCGTTACTCCCGTAACGCCCGTCGCTCCTGTCACTCCAGTGGCCCCGGTGCTTCCCGTTACTCCCGTAATGCCCGTCGCTCCTGTCACTCCAGTGGCCCCGGTGCTTCCCGTTACTCCCGTAATGCCCGTCGCTCCTGTCACTCCAGTGGCCCCGGTGCTTCCCGTTACTCCCGCAATGCCCGTCGCTCCTGTGGCTCCAGTTACACCTGTTGTGCTCAGCGTTTCTCCCAGTAACTCCTGGGACACCAATCGGTGAGCCGCGACTAATCCACCTTGGGCACTTTTGCCCCATACGGATATTTGTGCTTCTGGAGCAGCCGTGTCTGCTGTTGAAAATACGAACTCGAATGCATCAAAATTGCCATAATAATTTTTGGTAATGACCTGATTAGGCAACACATTGAGCAGTTCTTCTACATATAACGTCCTGACCCCATTAAGGTAATAGCCCATAAGAAGCACTGTGAACATATCTGTCGCATTCCGGTTATCGATTTTGACCGTAACGGATTGAGTCGGTCGGATCCCTGTTATCCCTGAAATATTATTCTCAATGGGCCCAGTTGATAGAATGGCCATTTCATCACCCTCCTTTATTCTTCTTCATGCGGATTGAGCCTTCATATAGCATTATTCAGAAGTTTCTTAATGGTGTGGACAATTCATGTTTTATATGAATAATCACTTCAACTGCCCGTGTAGCATATTGAGAAATAACCGTTTAATCTGTTTTTTCAAATGTCAATTTTAATAACTTAACCCTCACCTCAACCACTAAATGGTCTATACGAATTGTAATTAATTTCTTTAAATAATAGTAAAAGGGAATAAAAGAGATGAAAATTCAACATTGATCTCTTCTATACCGACAACATGTATGCTTCATGTCAAAAAATATATACACACCTCATTTGGAAAGTTATAATATGGGTAACCATCATTCTCCAGTCATTTCATTTGCAAATCACTTGTAAGTAACTCGTGTAAAAGAAGCCTTTTCCGAAAAGTTATGCTCTAACTGAGGTGATATCGATGAAACATTTACTTCCAGAATTAATGTCTTTATTGCGTACGGATATGGATGTTCTGGATACAGACCTCCCCACAATTACCATTCCGTCATCAACATCGTTGGTAGATGCCTTCTCCTTATTCGACACATCTTCTTATCTATTCATTCAGGATGATGGACCCCTATTGGGATATATCGCCGTATCCGATGTTTTGCATGCCATGATGCATGCCCATCGCTTAATAGAAGCTTATTTTGAGACCACACTGGAGACAGCGGGTTCAGCTCTGACATTAATTAATGAAGACGCCAAGGTGGCCTACTGGACAACAGGAGCGGAGCATGTTTTTTCGATCAGTAAAAAAGACATCATCGGACAACCCGCAGCGGACTTTTTTCCTCCAGATCGGCTACAATCTCTCAAGACGTTGTATACCGGTGAAACGGTCTACCGCAAACAGCATCAGCCAAGGCCCGACCTGTTCGCCCTGATTAATGCTCGTCCTGTCCAACTGGATGGACATATTGTGGGTGCAGTTGCTGCTGAAGTGGATATAACAACCGAAATCCGATTACATCAGGAACTATTACATATGACTTCCAAAGTCCAGCATCTGGAGAAAGCCGTTGCTCGGCTACGCCCCGAATTAGATCCATTCGCCAGAATCAAGGGCAGCAGCTTAGTCATCAAGCAGTGCTTGGAGACCATTCGCAAGATCAGTACCACCTCAGCAACCGTACTTATCCTCGGAGAGAGCGGCACAGGCAAGGAGTTATTCGCCAAAGCCATTCATGATCTTCGTGAATTGCAGACTGCACCGTTTATCGCTATTAACTGTGGGGCAATTCCTGCTTCATTGTTTGAAAGTGAATTATTCGGCTATGAGAAAGGCGCGTTCTCCGGCGCGGATCCCAAAGGCAAAAAGGGCAAGATTGAGCTTGCCGAAGGGGGGACTCTTTTTCTGGATGAGATCGGTGAGATGCCATTGGAATTGCAAGTGAAACTGCTTCGGGTGTTGCAGGAGAGGAGTTACTTTCCTGTGGGGGGAACGCGCATGAAACAGGCCAACTGCCGGATTATCGCTGCGACCAATCAGAATCTATTAAGTATGATTGCCCGCAATCAATTCCGGGAAGATCTCTACTATCGGCTGAATGTCATTAACCTTGTGATCCCTCCTTTGCGCATGCGCAAGGAAGATATATATGAATTAACCCAGACGTTCCTTCAAGAATTCTCATTGCTCTATAACCGTCATATTGAGTTGGTTCCACCTGAAGTGTTCAAGTTGCTGTTCCAGTATGATTGGCCAGGCAATGTACGTGAACTACGAAATGTGATCGAACGCCTGACCATTCTGACGACAGATGGTGAGGTGAAGCAGGAATACCTGCCTGATACCCTTACCTCCCTCATCATGCAAGAACAGTCCGAAGTTCAACTGAATTCTGGCATTCATTCACATGCCTACAGCAAAAATCAACAACGTCAGGATTTGGCGGGAGCAGAACCAGAACAAGAACCTCGAACGGTTGCAAATGCGGACGAATTAGATCATTCAGATGATTCCGAACTTGTCTCCAACGTTACCTACCAGCAAAAATTGGATACTTATGAGGCGAAACTTCTAATTCAATATCTGAAAGCAGCAGGTGGCAACAAACGAACACTCGCCAAACAACTCGGCATCTCCAGAGCAACGCTCTATAATCGCATGAAGAGGCTTGGTCTATGACCAGCCTCTTCTTGTCGTTATGATCGGTATTATGAACGAATAGAACCCTACAAAATCCGCGCCAAGCGAGTCAGCGCTGTTCTGAGATGGCGATAGAATGTCGCCCGACTCATGGAACACGTCTGGGCTGCGGCAGTTGGATTGCCAGCATGCGTCCAGTAGGCCGCGTATAACAGCATCTGATCCTGTGGAGATAGGCCATGTACTCTGCCTTTCAACAGATCCATGACATACAGCTGTAACTGGATTCCATCCTTTACTCCTCTAACCCTGCCAGCATATTCATGCAATTCTCCCGGGGAACAAAGATTCCCCAACATCTTGCGAACATCCTGTTCAGTCCAGATTACACCATCCACTTCCGTTGTTTCCGGCTGTATACGATCTTCTGTTGATTCCGGATCAAGCAGAGACATGACCCACTCTCCGAATTGCCCACTACGCAAATCCAAATCAAGTACGTCCGCCCGGTCCTCGAATCTGTCGCAGGCACGGGTGCGGGTTCTTCGCATCTGGAATCCAATGCTCTGCAAAAACAGTTTCAAATGAGGATTCGTTGCAACGAGTATCGCTCGCGCACCATCACCCAGTAGAGATAGTCGATCCAGTGCCATGTATCCCACCAGTTCTTCTCGTGTATAACCAGGCACATCATCTCTTGCCGCAGCCAGCAAAGCAAAGTGCGTATCACTCTGATCCGGGTCATTCTCAAGTTCCTGTGGTGTGAAACATTCATACATCTCATTTGGAAAATATTTTAGTAACAAATCACTACTCTCCCTATGTACAAGGATGGTAATGAACATGGCAATTGTCTCCCCAAGCTTGTCACGCATTAATACGATTCCTTCGGGATAACGATGTGCCAGTTCATCCAGGAAGGGACCATAGGATGCGGCTTGCCATGGTTCCACGCTGTACTCGCACCATTGCTGTAACAGGCTGTGCAGAACGGGCAGATCCTCGCTTCTCATCGTTTCGAGAGGTGAGAACAAGGAATCACGGGACACATCTGCGTACTTGCGGTATTGAAGCATGGATTCCTGACAGAGCAACAGCATCTTCCGGGCGATCTGGCGACGCTCATGTGGACCCGCCTGCTCATGCAGTGGTTTCAGCAGCTTCACAATCTTGATACGCATGGTCTGCAACCGATGAGGCTCACGCTGGCGAAAATCTCGTAGTAGATGTACTCTGGCCATATCATGCAGGGCAAGACCATCCGGGCCGGAACGGATAAACGACATCTGTCTCAGCATGTGGTACTCTTCTTTTGTCACGGTCATATCCAGTACTGATGATAATAATTCCTGATTGGCTGTCTCAAGCAGTGTTAGTACCTCCACTACGGGATGCAGACGGGGTGTCGTAAGTTCCAATAATAATCGAGCACTGATCATATGTGACAGTTCAGCCCATTCGGACTGCGGAAGATTCCTCCTCTGATCTGCAGCTTCTACAGCAAGGGCCAGCCCCAGCGGATGTCCATCGGTCATTCTCGTAATGGTACCTGCTATCCCTTGATTCAGAAAGCCTGCCACCGTGATGTATTCCGTAATCTCATCAACTGTAAAATGTTGAAGCCGCATCTGTATAAATCTCTGATGTAATCGGGGATGTGTCCGCCAGGTGGACGCCAGTTCCGGGCGTGATGCAAGAATGACAAGTATCCCTCTTAACGGAAGTTTGGATACAAAGACTTCCATGAACCAGCTTTCTAACAGAGCAAGCTCTTCATAATTATCCACTGCCAGAACCAATCTCTTCTCGATTGATGTGTCTCTCAGCAGACTCAATGGTCGCGGGGATCCTTCACTATCCATTGTTTCCAAGCCTAATGTAGAGGACAAATAATCCATAAAAACGGAAGGAGTCGCCCCACATGATCGACCATCCATCCAGATAGCCGTCGCACCTCGATCCCGAGAGACAGATAACATCTCTGAAAGCAAGGAAGATTTACCAATGCCTCCCATGCCCGTAATTGAAAATATGGTTAATGGGGCTTCCGGATGATTGAACCACCGCTCCAGTGTCGTCAGTTCCTTGGTTCGACCAATGAAACGTTTGCCATCCTCAAGATATTTGTCGTATTGAGCCTCACTACTGTTTCCCATATATGTCCTCCGTACTAGATACTGGTACTTTTAATATACTTTTTTTTCCTCACAAAATTGAGACTATATTGAGACGCGCAATTGCATGTGAAGTGATAGAATCTTGTTAAAAGCCAATTTATAGTAAATATTCAAAACAGCGGACATGGAAACGTTTAACACGGTATATAGACGCCTCCACGCTTTTTCTTAACTTAATGAATCATTCCGCCGATCAAGCACAGCCAACATGCATATGAGCATTTACTGATCTCGAATTCATGCTTCCCTTTCATACCCTACTACCAGCCCGATATTCCAGGAAAGGCGGATTTGTGTGAGAATAAACCTCGATATCTGTAATCTGAGCGGACAACTTGGAATCAATCCCAAACGACTTAATGAATGGCTGCACCAAAGTGGCATTTCAATGGAGGACAATGAAGCAGAACAGGAAGGACGTCCCGACCGGTCGTCACCCCCGTATCGGCTGGCTGCTCCTTCTTCATTATCACTGGCACCTTCCTCCGGTCAAACGAAGCTGTATCGGGGCCGACGCTCCACTTCCACCCTGCAACGCCTGCCTGCTTCATTACAACATACCCGGCGGATTAGTAAAAACTGCTAGACTGTGCACAAGGTAGTGTAAGATCGATGCACAGTCTGTGTTGCATCCCTTTCACCTCATCAAGAGGATTGCCACTGTCCATTCTCGATCATCGTGTGCGCGAGCAGCGCCATCTCCAGACAGATTCTTCTCCCTTGATCCATGTAACCTGGACCCATCAGTTCTTCCAGCTTCTCCAGTCTGTTGTACAACGTTTGCCGATGAATAAATAACTGGGCGGCCGCATCGCGCTTGGAACCAAAGTTCTGCAGGTAAGCATCCAACGTCTCCACCAATCGCAGGTGATGCGTTTGGTCATGTTCAATCAACATACCCAGGTGATCCTGGACAAAGGGTTGCAGAAAGGATTGGGGTAACGCCTTTAACATTTGATATATACCCATACGTTCGTAAAAGTGAACATGTTCCATCGGATCTACCGATCTCGAAACTTCGATCACCTGATAGGCCTCCTGAAGGCTCTCCGGCAGGCTGGTCAAACGGCTGCGTAACTTGCCAAATCCCACATGGATCATAACCTGCTTCAAGTTACGACTGGCAAACCGTTTCACGTCCTGGGCAATCCCTTCCAGCAATCGCAGCAGTTGATGACGTGCAGCAGCCGATACCGCTTCCTTCGCACAGCACAGATATACCTGATTGTTCTTCAGCATAATCAGGCTAGGCAGATTGTTCTTCTTGAGCAGGGAACGCAGCAGGACAAGAACATCCTGATGATTCGCTTCCATTCGCTCCCGGCCTGTACCCTTCAACCGATGCTCAATCTCTATAACCCCTCCAGCAAACCAATACTGTCCCTTCACCAGTAAACGAAGCCCCATTCGGGTCTGAGCCTGTTCCTCCTGATGGATGTTGCCATTCATCAGATCCTGGATCAGTTCATTCTGATTGCGGACCATCTTCTCTTCAAGAAACTGGGAACGAAGCGTAAGCGCTGCCGCCGCCTTCGCCGTATAATCGAGCAACAGCTTGAGATATTCCACTGGAGCTGCGGGATGCACAATCATGCCTACAGCCGAAAATACCTGGCCAAAACAGACGACCGGATGACACAACAGAGCCTTCTCTTCGTCCATGTGGAACCATAATTCGGTATCTGAATCATTCAAATCCAGATGTTCTACCTCTTGCTCATACCAGGTATAGATGGCCTGTTCCATCTCCGGAACAAGTTCGGGCACAAAACTGCCCGGCTCCATAGACGAAATGTACACCACCGGTTTGGCAGCGTACTCATGCAGCAGGTTCAGCACAGCAGACATATCCGTACTCTGTAATGTTCGTTGCTGAAGCTGACGGGAGTATGCTTCGAGACTTTTCAGCAGTTGATGCTGATGATTAATGAGCAGAGAGTGAATATCCTGTGTGATCTCGACAAAGCGGACCGGTTGTTCAAACACGATCAGCGGAAACTGGTGTCTGTCCGCCAGTTCAATCAGTTCTTCCGGGATTCCGTATATGCTGGTACCAAACTCCACACATAGCCCCGCTGCCTCACTGCCAATGAGCTGAAGCAGATACTCTTCGCGCCCTTCTTCCGATTGAAGCCACAGTCCAGTGGATAAAATAAGATCATGAGGGCTTACGAATGGAGATACATTGGTAATCTCCAATACATGAACCCAGCCAACTTGACGGTTCACTCCATCCTTCCCTGCTGCTAGTCGTGCTCGGCCAAATACCGGACGTGCAAGGATATCTTTGATCGTAAACACACGGTCATTTCGCAATGGCGATCCCTCTTCGTGTTATTTTTTCTTACATTATAATCCATGGACAAATGTCCTGAACAGTCTTTTTCGACAATATGTTGAGTTCAATTTCTAAAGATTAGACATTAAGTAAGGTGCAAAACGATTATCCAAGTCATAAACTTGTAGTATAAGCTAACAACCAATAAATGGACGAGGTGCATGGTGATGAGAATCGGAATTCCCAAAGAAATCAAGAATAATGAGAATCGTGTAGCAATGACTCCGGCCGGGGCTGCTGATTTCATCAGAGCCGGTCACCAGGTACTGATTGAACAAGGCGCGGGGATCGGCAGTGGATTCACGGATCATGAATATCAAGCTGCGGGCGCCGAGATTCGGATGGATGCCAAGTCAGTGTGGACCGAGGCCGATATGATCATCAAGGTGAAAGAACCGCTTGCCAGTGAATATGGATATTTTCGTCCCGGACTGATTCTGTTCACCTACCTGCACCTCGCAGCGGAACCGGAGCTTGCCAAAGCCCTTATAAAGAGTAGGGTAACGGCTATTGCGTATGAGACGTTGGAGGTCAACAGTGCTCTCCCCCTGCTAACCCCCATGAGTGAAGTTGCAGGCCGTATGGCCTCCCAGATCGGAGCACAGCTACTGGAGAAAACAGAAGGTGGCAAGGGCATTCTCTTGTCAGGTGTACCAGGCGTCAGTCGGGGGAAAGTGGTCATTATTGGGGGTGGAACGGTGGGAACAAATGCAGCCAAAATTGCTATTGGTCTTGGCGCCGATGTGACCATCCTTGACCTGAATCTGAATCGTCTGCGCCAGTTGGATGATATCTTCGGCAATCAGATCCACACGTTGGTATCCAGCCCGTCCAACATTGCAACAGCTGTTGCGGCGGCAGATCTGTTGATCTGTGCGGTGCTGATTCCGGGCGCCAAGGCGCCAACGCTTGTCAGCGAGCAAGTGGTTAAGACGATGGCACCGGGTTCGGTCATTGTGGATGTCGCGATTGATCAGGGCGGGATCGTTGAGACCATTGATCATATCACAACCCATGATGAACCGACCTATGTGAAACATGGCGTCGTGCATTACGCGGTGGCGAACATGCCGGGCGCCGTGCCGCGTACGTCCACGGTGGCGCTAACCAACGCCACCATGCCTTATGCGCTGCAGCTGGCCAACCATGGTGCAACCGCCGCGATTCGCGGCAGTTCGTCCATTCGTAGCGCGGTCAATGCGCTGAATGGACACATCACGTATGAGGCGGTTGCCAGGGATCTCGGGCATGCCTATGTTCCTGCGGGTCAGGCGCTGGAGAATACCGCCGCTGTACAGTAATCTTGATACGTTCGTTCCACCCGGCGCCTTGTCGCCAGGCCTGTGGAACGTAATAGAGGCGCAAGTCGGGCAGATGATGTTCCCGGCTTGCGCTTCTTGTTTTTTTCACATATGAAATAACTCATTAGTTGGTATAAGGCCTTTAGGTTGCTCCGGTTTTGGCGCTTCAGACTGCTCGCTCACTGCAAACTTCGCGGAAGTTGCAATCCCGACAGGACCGGTGGGAAGGCATCGCTGTAAAGTAGGTGACGTCCTTTGGACGGTTATAGTATTCATCCTCAACACAGGATCGCATCTCCTCGATGTAACGACCCACGTTCTCCTCCACCTTCCGGATATCCTCTTCTGTGGCTGTAAACTCTCGGTGTTTTCCGGTTAACAGGTACTCCACTCGCAGTTCAATCTGCTCCAACGGAACCCGGTAGTGCTCTCTCACATAGGATGCGTACAGCATTAGCTGATCCGAAAAGTCATCTTCCTTGCCGGTCTTCCAGTCCACAATGACAATATTGCCGTTACTGCGCCGATACAATAAATCCATCTTCACATACACGCGTGTATCGTGCAGCATCATGGTATCCCATTTCTCGATCTCCAGAATGTCTGTACTTGCCCGGGACAAGTCCTCCCACGTAAGCGTCTGGTACAGGTTACTGACACAGGCCGAAGCCCGCTCCTTAATCGTGGCGATCCGGTCATTCAACGTATCATCCCCGTAATAAATCTCGGACAGCATCGTGCGATTCTTGGGGTTCAGCCGCCACTGATCCGCGTCCATCGATTCCACATACGCCTGATTCAGCAGCTTGCGTATCGTCTGTTCCAGAAAGTGTTCACGCGGTTTATCTTTGCCCTCTTCCCTGCTGCGTACCGCCGACTCACACATCCGATGCGCGAGGTCTCCGAAGACAAGATACAGATTGCTGAGCTGCTTCAGACGGTACAGACGAACCTGCATCTCATCAGCAGAGTCTGTCTTCCAGCCGTTATGGGCACCGTAATAATGATAATAATATTTGCGCAGGCACTCATCGAACATACTCGCCCGCGACTGCGAATAAGACCACTGCGGGTATTGTGCCATAAGTAATCTGCCTTTCTGTATGCCGGATCTGCATGAGATCCCTTGATGCTCACAGTATAAAGCCCGGGCAACCTTGCCGCAAGCGCGCTTCCGTTATTTTCTTCTGACGCAACCGTTTCCGATTCGATCCGTATCGTTTATATAGTAACATCACCAAAAGATGAAATTGCGGAGCAGAACGCATAATATACTCTATAGAGGGCAGCGAATCTGGGACCGGGATGCTAGTACGGGTCTAGCCCGGGGCCAGTGCGGCCCGGCGCTAACGAATCTCACACACCATATCACGTGGATTATGAGGTTTTACGGAATCTAACGAACCCCAGACACGCTAATTAGTCTTATTCCGGTTGTAGAACGTGTTTATTGCAAGCAAATGAGTCAATAGCGTGTCTCTGATTCGTTACATTTTCAGATCTGCCGATTTACGTGAAATAAGACTTACTCGGTTCGTTAGAAAATGATTATATAAAAAAATTGTACAGGCATATCCTAAAAGGAGGCACCACCCATGAATCGACCGGATTGGTTCCAGGCGGAAGAAGCATTACAACAGATCCAAGTCATCGGAAGCGACCGGAATGAGCTGGTGAACATCATCGGCGATGTAGAAGGTTTAAATTGCATTGGCACAGGTACGGATGCGGCTGTATTTACGTATGACGGCTTGCCGCAGTATGCCTTCAAGATGTACTCGGATCATGCCTTGGACAAACTCGAAAATGAAAAACAGGTATACGAGCAGCTCAAAGGTCTGCCATACTTCCCTACCTATTACGGCAGCGGCCGGAATGTACTCGTGATCAGTTTTGAACCCGGGGATACACTGCTGGAATGTTTGGAAAAGGGAATCCCCGTCCCCGAGCAGGTCATGCTCGATGTGGACGCAGCGCGAGAAGCCGTTCGCAGCCGCGGGTTGAACCCTCGCGACATTCATCTGAAAAATGTAATTCTTCAGAACGGACGCGGGAAAGTAATTGACGTATCCGAGTATATTCAGGACGGCAATGACAATCGCTGGGAGCATCTTGTCTGGGCCTATCACAACATCTATCCGCGCATCAAAGGAACACCCATATCTCCACGCATGCTGCAAACGATCAAATGGGGATACAATCAGTTCGATCATGCCAACATCAAAATGGACGACCTCGCCAAGAAAGCCAATCGTTTGTTCTCCAGATTTATGAAATAAGCACGTTGTACACATAGAGGATTGTCTTGATATTATTGAATCAAAACCACCCGGATAACAGCCTTGAAGAGGCCTTTATCCGGGTGGTTTTTTGTAGATGTGCGTATTTGCGTATGGTTATTATTACGGTAATCACTGCGGTGTGCTCTACTTCTACTTCTGCTTCTGCTTCTGCTTCTGCTTCTGCTCACAATTGCGACTGCGAGTTACTTAGTGTCACAATCATCTTTATAGACATTTTATCCGAGACTATTGCTAAACTGGTCGTGCTCAACCTTCTTTTCTTCCACGTCCCTGCGAGGGGGTCATCCCCTTGTATTGTTTGTATAACTTCGTAAAATAGTTCGCATTGTCGCAGCCAACTCTGGCGGCGATCTCTGTAATGGTCAGGCTACTGCCTTGCAGCAGTTGCTCTGCCTCACTCATCCTGCAACCGTTCACGTATTCCACAAAAGTACGTCCGGTCAGCTTTTTGAACATTTTGCAGAAGTGATACGCATTCAATCCCACATGACTCGCCGCTTCCGTAACAGACATCTTACCTGTGGGGTCCGCTTCAATCTGTGCAATCAACTGTTTGAAACGTTCGCGGTTGGGAAAATACGATCCGACCGATTTATCCGGTAGCTGCTGCGGCATAAAGGTTCGCGCAAGCAGGGTGAACAAGGCATGCAGCTTGGATTTCACTACGAGCTGATAAGCCGGGGGCTGTGACGCCATTTCCTCCACAGCTTCATTCAGCAAAGAATAATAGCCTGTGCAGGCTGTGTTTTCCTCTGCCGGTTTGACCGGAAATCTCACTCTTCCTTCCAAATACGGCGCGACATATTGCTCATGCACAGGATCATGAGTGAAATCATGGAACAGTGCACGGTTCACTACAACGGAATCATAATGCACATCCCCGTCATCCAGAGCATATCCAACATGCAATGTACCTCCAGGAATGATAATGACCTCACCTGCTCGAACTACATAAGGTTTGCTATCAATATGAAACAGCGCACTGCCCTTGCGCATAACAATCAGTTCAAAATGTTCATGCCAATGCAAATACAGAATACATTCTTCAGCTTTCATATCTGAACACCGATTTTGGAACAGCTGAAATGGATGTGATTTATGGTCAATTCGGGTATTTTCGTGAAGCGCTTTCAGATCCAGCACGACTTCTTCCCCCTCTTCACAAGATCCGACTATTATTACACAAGATTGTTTAGAGCCATCCCGTTAATCCACGGCTATAATGAGTGTGTCACGAAGTACTATAAGCCAATATTGGAGTGAAATACAACCATGAATAAATCATTACGCATCGGTACCCTTGTAGGCGGGCAGGACGCCGTCCGCGTTATCCCGCAGATCATGCAACATGGCTTTGAATCGTTTAACCTGACCTTCTGGCAAACAACTGGTGATCTGGACCTGGCAGAGACAGCCAAACGTGTCCGTGAAATCGTGGACGAACAAGGTATCGTCATCTCCGCGGTGAGTGTATTTGGTAATCCGCTAACTGGAGCCGGAGACAACGCCGATACACTGGCAAGCTGGGAGCGAGTGATCGATCACGCACAGCTCTTCGGTGCAGATATCGTCTCCGGGTTCACCGGACGTCTGACGGATCAACCCATTAACGAGTCCATCCCCCGGTTCAAGGAAGTATTTGGTGAACTGGCACGCCGGGCAGCAGACCGGGGTGTACGGATTGCTTTTGAAAACTGTGATATGGGAGGCACTTGGCAGACAGGCGACTGGAACATCGCACATAACCCAACGGCCTGGGAGATGATGTTTGATGCTGTTCCTGATGAAAATGTCGGCTTGGAGTGGGAGCCTTGCCATCAAATGTCCAGCCTGATTGATCCTATTCCACAGCTACGCAAATGGGCTCATAAAGTCTTCCACGTCCATGGCAAAGATGCCACGATTGCCTGGGATATTGTTAAGGAATACGGCGTGCATGGCCCACGTGAATTCGTATGGCACCGCACTCCGGGCTTCGGGGATAACAACTGGGCAGACATCATCACCATTCTGCGCCAGAACGGTTATCAGGGCACGATTGATATTGAAGGCTGGCATGATCCCGTCTACAAAGACGAACTCGAAATGACCGGACAGGTGCATGCATTGCGATATTTGAAACAATGCCGCGGCGGCGATTTTGTGCCCAATCCGGTATAGGAAACCATGCGAGCTGTATAACACAATCCATACTAAGGAGATGAGAACATGACTCATCCTTATCGGGTAATTATCGCTGGCTGCGGTGCTATGGCAAACACGTGGGCGGACTATGCCTTGCAAAGGCCGGATACAGAAATCGTCGGACTGGTCGATCTGTATGAACAGACAGCCATTACTTTTGCTACGAGACATGGCCTCACCTGCCCTACGTTCACCGATATCCGTGAAGGCATTCAAGCGACTGGCGCGAATATCGTATTCGATGTCACGATTCCGGCGAGTCATTACGGCATTGCCATGACAGCCTTGAAGGAAGGATGTCATGTATTTGGCGAGAAACCACTAGCAGAGTCCTTCTCCGAATGCACAGACATTGTGCAAACCGCTCGCAGCACAGGACACATTCAAGCCGTCATGCAGAATCGTCGTTTCGATCCGCGTATCCGCGCCTACCAGCACCTCATTTCCGGCGGGGCTATAGGGCAGGTAGGTTACGCAGGAGCCGACTTCTTCCTCGGGCCACACTTCGGCGGATTCCGGGATCTGATGGATAGTCCGCTGCTGCTCGATATGGCGATACATACGTTTGATCAGGCACGGTATATTCTCGGAGCCAACCCGGTATCGGTATACTGCCATGAATTCAATCCTCCAGGGTCTTGGTATCAGGGCAATGCGATGGCGTTATGTATATTTGAGATGTCTGACGGGTCCGTATTCAACTATCGCGGATCCTGGTGCGCAGAAGGTGTAGCCACATCATGGGAAGCAAGCTGGCGCGTAATTGGTGAAAAAGGAACCGCCATCTGGGATGGTCACGATGACATCTATGCTGAAGTAGTTACTGCGCAAAGCCTGGATACTGACGGCAAACCATCCTTTTTCCAGCCAAGTGAGCGGATTGAAGCGGAACTGCCTGTCATGGACAAAACAGGTCATCACGGCTGTCTCGAAGACATGTTCGCCGCACTGGAATCAGGACGATTGCCTGAGACCGATTGCAGTGATAACCAGTTCAGCATGGCCATGGTCCTCGCATCCTTGGAAAGCGCACGCACAGGACAGAAAGTGTTCATCGCTGACCTGCTGAAAAACACATAGCGAAGCGCCTGTGTTTTTCAATTAAACAAGAAAGCCCAAACTGCAAAGTTCAGCAGTTTGGGCTTTCTTGTTTTTTTACCTACTCTCCTATTCTAAAAATGATGTCGTTCAAAAACAGTCGCGCTCGATAGTAAAAGTAGTGCAGGGAACGAAATCGATTCTGAAGAAGCAAAGTGTTCGCCTAAAAGCTTTCTGAAAGAAAGCTGCATCGGAAGCATACGCTTATCCCCGGATTTCGACTTTACAAAAGTCGATCAGGAAATCCGGGGATAACAGCGATCGAAAGAACGATTCGTAACCGGAACGGCTGCTTCGCGAGCAGTGAGCAATTTTTTTTTTTGAACTTACATCATTTTATAGAATTCCTTTTTTCATTGCCTTGTACACCAACTGTGAGAACAGGCTGTTGGACCAGGCAAACCATGGTCTGGTGAACGTGTTGGGATCATCGGCGTGGAAGCCCTCATGCATATATCCGGTACCCGCATCCGTACTTTCCAGCAATTCAATCATCGCCAGCATTTCCTCGTCATTGTCTGCGGTCAGACCCTGCATGGATAGCGCCATATGCCAGATGTATCCCGGAGGGGTATGGGGGCTACCAATACCTTTGGCTACCTGCCCTTCATAATAGAACGGATTTTCCTTACTCAGAATAAATCGACGTGTGTTCTGATACACCCTGTCTTCAATCGAAGCATATTCCATATACGGTATAGACATGAGTCCAGGTGTGCCCGCATCATCCATTAGACAAAAGTTACCGTAACCGTCCGTCTCATAGGCATAGATCTGTCCATACTCTGGATGACGATAAGTACCGTACAGAGAGATACCGTGTCGTATTTCTTCTTCCAAACGAGCCATCCGGCTTACCAGTTGTTCATCCCTGAACACCCACTTCGCGATCTCCCCCATCTGACGCAAGGTTACCGCAGCAAACATGTTCGCCGGAATATTATAATGAAAATCACAAGCATCATCACTCGGACGAAATCCGGACCAGATCATCCCCGTGTAATTCACAGGCATACCCAATCCTTCATTACGCAGCGTATCATGGGCAGGACAATTGCGCCGCATGAACCGGTAAGATGAACGCTCTGCGTGATGCTGCTCCGTCTCCCATAGTTGTACGATATTCTCCATCACTTTCTTGAAGCGCTCGTCGAATATATCCGTAAGTTCAGTCTCCCGCCAATATGTATAAGCCAGCTTCATGGAGAAACAAAGGGAATCCAGTTCAAACTTCCGTTCCCACACCCAAGGTGACATCTCCGTCTCATCATTAGCATCCCAATGCCATCCATTCGCCGTTTCATTGAATGCATTGGCATAGATATCCTTATCAGCGTAGAACGTATGACGTTTGATCAGCCCTCCAATGATACGCTGCAACTTCTCATTATTCTTCGCAAGTGGAACATAGTGCATGACCTGCTCTACGGAATCCCTTAACCACATGGCGGGAATATCTCCTGTAATCACAAAGGTTGTCCCATCATCGAGCAGCTTTGTGGTCGTTTCCAACGTATTAGGAAAACAATTGCGAAACTGAGCCAGCAACCTCGGTCGATGTTGCAAACGCTCGTCCGCCTCAGTCAGAATATCCTGCACAGCTTGCGGTAATTCCAGTTGCGGCATAGGGATTTTCGGTAATCTGAACTGTTCCATGGATGTCGTCTCCTTTGAATTGGTTTATTTAAGTTCAGCTAATAAATTTTTACACTGGCACTACGATGACAGAACAACTTTCCAATCGCTGTTATCCCCAGATTTTTTCGATCCCCTTTCTCAAGGGGAAATCCGGTGATAAAGGCGAAGTTTATGCTTCCGATGCAGCTTTCTTGCCGAAAGCTTTTAGCTTCGCTTTTTCAGTTTTTTCTGCCCTCTCCGTTATCGTGTAAATGTTTAGTTGAACATTGTTATTTTTGTTATGATAAATTATAATAACATTATTATTTGTAAGTGTACTGTGTCAGAAGATGATCGTCAAATGAAGGAGTAATGATATGTCACGCAAAGTATCCATTCAGACGCTGGCTGACCAGCTCGGATTATCCAAATATGCCGTCTCCCGCGCACTCAGTGGCAAGACGGGTGTCAGTGAAGCGACACGCGCACGGGTACTCGAACTCGCTCGGGCTTTAGGATATCGCCAAAGTACTCCTGGTGCTAGTAATAGTCCCGCTACTTCAAACCATGCAGATCCGTCCGATCCACCGTTTGCTCTCATATGCATGAATCAGCTCAACCGCGGTGAACCTCACTACTGGCAACGTGTTCTGTCAGGCATGATCTCCGCCTGTAATGAGCGTGGTTGGCATCATGCCATTGTATCTCCCTCACTCGGAGTGACGGACGAGAACACCTCTCCCGAAAAAGTTATTGCTCCTCACTTGGACTGGGAACGTTGTGCCGGGATTATTGTCATGGGGGCTTTCCCGCATACGGTTCTGCAACGACTCTCTCAGACGGGTCGGCCTATTATTTTGGTAGATCATCAGGAACCCCTGCTGAATTGTGATACGATCAGCCATGATAATCTGGAAGCTGGTATCACTGTGGCTAGATATCTAATGTCTATGAATTGCCGACGGATTGGCCTCATCACAGATGATGGTCGTGCTGCCAGCTTTGCGCAGCGGAAGATCGGGATTGAGTTGGCCCTGAACCATTTCCATGTGGACACCAGTCATACGACCAGCTTCAGAGAATGGAATATTCCGTATGAGAACGGGGAATGGGTTAACCAATTGGCCACCAAAATTCAAAACATGCCAGATAACGAACGTCCTGACGCCTGGATCGGTGTTAATGATGATATCGCCTTGCAATGGATGCACAAACTACAGGAGATCGGTATCTCCACACCTAAAGATTGCCTTGTCATCGGTATCGACAATGTACATTCCGCAGTTATGTCTTCCCCGCCCCTAACCACGGTTAACCTGTGCAAAGAGGAACTTGGACAGCGAGCCGTAGAGGCTTTGCAACGCCGGATCGAACGCCCGGGGACGCCGAAAGAGACGGTTATGTTATCGACTACGTTGATTCCAAGGGAATCGGCATAATTCAGAAAGGGTACCTGCTCTTTTCTGAGGATGGATTCGTTAGGTACTTGCCTTTCCCATAAATCTGGTGCATACGAAAGAGGCCCCGCATACCATTATGCAGGGCCTTTTCGTATATTAGGCTTATACGCTTATATGTCTCTATACATCCACACTTAAATCTACTGATCCATCCACCCATCCTTATATCACCCATTCGAAGCTTCATATACTTCATGTCTGAGAATTGTACTAGTGGTTATTTCAGCCAAGGCAGGCTACTGTACGATGGAAGATCCACTTCCCAATTCACATCACGGAACTCACGGTGAACCACCGTTCGTTTCAAGGTGAACCTGGTAGCAGAATTCTGATAGAGGCCATGAACCATTAATTTGAGATCACTTGTAACATATTTTTCGTCATTATTTATCTCTTTAATCGAATTTAGAATTGAAACGGGATATTCGATTCCTTCACGATCAACCGCCACCCATTTGTCCCCGGCAATTTCGTTGGAGAACTCTGCACTTCCTAACAATACAAGAGAGTGCTGGTCATCGGCTCCACTACCCGATGGAATATACCCCCCTCTTTCTGGATCAAAGTTATACCCATTCAGAACGACTCTGTCACCTGATTGCTCAAATATTGTGGTCGTGAGAGGGAGTTGTTCAAGATCAATTTCGATAGACTTTTCTTCCTTTACCGGTAAGGTGTAGCCATCTAATACAAAGCGAGTATTCTTCGCGTCCACCGTCACAAATGCGGGGTCCCACGTCTCGGATAGTTTCAACCAACCGCCATTTTCGTTCGCTTCACTCAGATCACGGAGCCGGAACTTCGCCTGTCGAGCGTAAGGCCTGCTTCCGTTAAATATTCTATACTCATTGGTTTCAGGAATTTCGATGTGATACAGGATATCCATCTGTTCCTTCCAATCCTCACTCACTTTGGCCTGCAGTTGATCATTCAAACTGACATTCACATCAAGACGGGTTCCGCTTGGCGTTCTTACAAGTTGTGTCATGTCTAGCTTTAACCCCTCCGGCGTGGTATACGTATTATTCATAGGAGTCATAGTAGCCATTGCTTTTGCTTTTGTCATGTCGATGTTGAATTGGAAACTCCAATCTACTGTTGTATTATTTTTTACCGTTGTGTTAGTACCCGCATCATAATAATCAGGTATTTTTAGAAAGTTTAATTCTCCGCGTACGACAATCTGATCTGGAATAACATCATTTAATTGAAATACGAATTTTCGATAATTTATACCACTAGGCTGGGAATTCACTACAGGAACAGCAACCAAATTACCATGTACATCTGTAATATGAATCTTCCCTGCTTCTGGAGTAACGACTGGTATCCTGATGTCGTCCGGGCTAGTTTGCTCCGTTAAAAACACAATTTGTGAACGATCGACAAGCACATCTTTGATCTCGAATGTGTATCCCTGATCTTCAATCTGAATGTTCGGATTAACCACAAGCCCTGGTGGCTTCAATCGCTTATAATCTTCAGTGAGGAATGCTTCCCTTATTTCTGTAGGTACTGGTATATCGGGTAAACGAGGAATATTTACAGCGCTCACTACCGGCTGCTCCGGTGCACCTGTCCGATCCCAAACCAGCAATGCACCTCCTCCAAACAGGAGCACAGCCGCAGCCACAATCCCCGTACGGTATATCCATCTTGTCTTGGGTACCTTTCTCGACCATGGACTTTCAGCTTCGTCACGCTCCATGGACACCCCATCCAGCTTCTGCATGACCTTCAGCGTAAAATCCGCATCCGGCTCCTCACGGTATAGGTGCTCCTCCCACAACCGATCTTCATCCTTTGAAATAGGCTTCATACGTAGCTAAACCTCCTTTGCGTTCCATTTGCTTCCTCAGTGTCTTTTTCCCGCGATAAAGGGCATTGCGCACTTTGGTTGAACTCATGCCTGTAATATCCGCAATCTCTTCATAGCTCAACTCGTTTGTGTACTTCAGTAATAACACCAAGCGATACGATTCCGGTAACTGTTCTAGCTGGCGGTATATTTCACGCTGCATCTCTTTATGCAGCACACGTTTTTCCGGTGTTTCATTACTGACAGGTTCAATCGCCTGATCGACCGGAGACATGACGGGTTTCTTTTCCCGTATAAAATCCCGCATCCGATTCACCGCAATGGTGTACACCCATGACGAGAAACTGCTTCCCTCCCGCCTCGACGGGAGATAACGATAGATGCGAATAAACGTATCCTGAGCGAGATCCTGTGCATCCGGATGACTCGCGCCCATTCCGCGCATGATGCCGTAGACTTTATTTTTATATCGATCCACAAGCACGGAGAACAACTGCTTATCCCCTGCAACAATGCGCTGAATAAGCTCCTCCTCCGGTATCTGTTGAGTCATGTAATCCCCCTTCTCTACAGCTTCCATGCATGGTTCTGTACTATATAGACGGAAGCCGTTCCCGAAACCTCTCACTTTATCCAAAAAAAAGAATTCGCCCTTATCGGCGAAGCCGACTGGGTGAACTCTGCTTACTTGCCTCTTAATCTTCCCCGTTCTTCTCCGTGACAAAATCAGCAAGCTGTGAATAGATCGCCACAATCTCATCCATCGACATGCGCACGAGTCCACTGGACGACGGAGCGACGAACTCCTGAATCTCCTTGACGACCGGGTCGTCCTGGAATCCCCATTGCACTTTGGCACGTTTGCTGTACTGGGTGTACACTCCTTTTCCGACAAAACAGGCGATGTCCGGTCGGTATTCCTCCAGCTTTTGCCGCAAAATCTGGCGTCCTTCTGCATATTCTTCCTTCGTAATATCTTCCATACCTTTAGTGGGCCGGGCCACGATATTTGTGAACCCATATCCCAGCTTCAGCAACTCTCCATCCTCTTGTGCATCATATAAACGCGGGGTTAATCCCGACCGTTCAAGAATGCGCCAGAAGCGGTTTCCTTTGTAAGCATAATGATGACCCGTCTCTCCAGACGTAATGCTAGGATTGAAACCAATAAACAATATCGATAAACCAACATCCAGATGATCTGGAATCATGATGCAACCCCTCCTGATCTTTTTTAGCCTATTCCCACGTTCCGTTGTGTATAAAATGATATAATGAGCAAAGCATTTTCGAAATCGGATTGAAATTTTCATGAAAAAGGAAGCTGAACTAATGATTGCAGACATCATGCTTGAAGTCGTCCTGCCCGTCTTTCTCCTGATTGCCGTCGGGTCCTGGATGCAAAAGGTGTTCAAGCTGGACTTGTACACCCTCGCCAAAATCAATTTCTATTGTATTACCCCCGCAGCCGTCTTTATGAGCATGTATCACTCGGATATGTCCGGGGAACTTCTCGGGACTGTGACACTCTTTTACGCAATATATGTATTGATTCTCTATATTGTAGGTTCTGTCGTTGCGCGCTCGCTTCGGATGAATAAAGGCATGAAGGCTGCCTTCAACAACAGTATTATGCTGGATAACGCAGGCAACTATGGACTGCCCATCAATGCACTGGTATTCCGCGGCGATCCCCTCGCCTCCTCCATTCAGGCGCTGGTCATGTCTTTGCAGGCATTACTGACATTCACCTATGGCGTATTGTCCATTCAGGGCGCGAAGCTCAAAGGTAATTACCGCGCGGTGATTATTGGTTTTCTTAAAATGCCTGTTCCATATGCGCTCTTGCTGGGCATTCTGTTTCACATGTGGAAGGTTCCCTTGCCTACATTCCTGTCCATGCCACTAACCTATGCGCAGCAAAGTATGGTTGCCGTGGCGCTTCTGACACTCGGGGCACAGATTGTAAAATATCCAATTCAACTGTATCGCCTTGATGTGTATATTAGCACATTTTTGCGTCTTCTGATTGGCCCGGCTATCGGGATTTCAATTGTGCTTCTGCTTGGGTTGGAAGGTATCGCTGCACAGGCACTCATTATCGCTTCGGGTATGCCAACCGGTGTCAACGCATCCATCCTGGCGGAAGAATACGATAACGAACCCGATTTTGCAGCCCAGACGGTGCTAATCTCAACGCTCTTGAACATCATTACGATTACGGCGCTGATCTCTTATGCCAAAACGTTCTGAAATTTTAGAATGGAATAAATATCCTTAGCATTCATAGAACGGTCTGTCTTCACATTGTGGAGATGGGCCTTTTTTCATCCATTACATTAAGCAAATGCCACAGCACCCTTTTTAGAATAGATAAATAGTCCCTTTATTCCCTGAAATAAGTATACGCTCGAAATTTATTATGCTAAGATTTAGGAGTTTCCAAAATTTGAATCTACATTTAGAAAGGAAGTCAGCATGAAAAAGCTAGTTATCATCATGTTCCTCTTGTCATCTCTCATCGCAGGCTCTACAGCTGCCAGTGCCAAAGGTTCCACCTTCAAGGATGTCACCCAAAACAAACACTCTTGGGCTATCGAATCCATTGAATTTATGAGTAAGAAGGGAATAATCAAAGGTTACCAAAATGGCACATTTAAACCCGATAATAGTGTGACCAAAGCAGAATTCATCACGATGTTTTCACAGTTATTTAATAAATACATAACGAACGATGACATGCCAACTCGAAAGTTTAAAGATGTTCCTTCTAGTCACTGGGCTTACAGTTCCACATCCAAAGCACTCTCACAGTTTACATATTCAACATATGCCATTAAGAAGGGAAACAACTACTTCTATCCTGATAACAAGCTCACTCGTATCGGAGTAGTAAACCTGCTACCTGTCTTATACGATGAGATTGATGACAGTCAAGAAGTCTACGACATTCTACACACGATGAAGGATATCCCCAAACGCGAGTATAGTGATGAACATTTGAAAGATGGACGCTTTAACTATGAAGTTGATGGGACCAATAAGGTCTACCCGTTACTTTTTGAAGGACTGGAACTTAGTGATGATCACTCAGCTTTGGTTGGTAGCAGTCTCGCAGCCTTACAAAAGAAAGGTATAATGACAGCAAATGAAGGCCTGTTTAATCCCAGAAAAACAATAACAAGAGCAGAAGCAGCAACTATTCTTCACAGGTTATATCTCGATTTACAAGCAGATGGTACACTTAAAAAATATTCAAGCAAATAGAACTTAAAAACACTCTGTATCCAGTCTACAACATGGGATACAGAGTGTTTTATTTTAACGAGTGTGTACTATGATTCAAACGTCGTTCGTTCCGGGAACTTTCCGCCTTCCCTGAATAAACATCGTACCAGTCGCTGCGCGGCTCGGTTAAAGAAAAAACTCGGGCTTACCCCATCCACCTGGACAGGTTCCAGTTCCCTCACACTTTCCTTGATCTTATTCATCTCAATGAGCCCCATCTTTCGCTCATTCGGTCCGAATCGATAAATAACCTTCTCATCGTCCTCCGTCTGTTTCACCAGCAGAATTACGGATGCCATACAGGTTACCCCCTATCGTTACGTTATGAGATTGCATCAATCACTTGCCTACTTTAATTATTACCCAGATTCTAGGGGAAGGATATAGGACTTAAGTTAGTTATAGCTAAATTAAATATCCTGATATAAAGATTCTCCGAAATGAGTCGTTGGGCTTACTAACACCCTGCTCACGCTATCCTTATGGATAGTCACTGTCATGAAAGTGCGTACTGCACAAGTCGTTTTTCTCCGTTTATACTAACCATATCTTGAATTCCAAAGGAGAGAAACTTATGACTACAGCTCAAATATATAGCCACGGTGTGCCCTGGGAAGATGCATTTAGCGTTGCTCAGGGATACAGCGTTAACGGTACGATCTACATTGCAGGACAATTTTCGCATGATATGCAGGGGACGTTTATTGGTGTCGATGATATTGAAGCACAAGTCCGCCAGACACTGGATAACTTGGATCGCGTGCTCGCAGGATTTAACGTGACCAAGTCGAACATTGCTGAACTGGAGATTTTTTTGGTTCACCCGCAGGAGCATCTTGAGCCATGTGTTGCCGTGTATAAAGAGTACATTGGTACGCATCGTCCAGCTGTTACGATGGTTGGGACATCCGGACTCGCCTTCCCTCATCAACTGATTGAGGTTCGCGCCGTTGCTCATACCAACTAACTGATCCGGGTCATATCCAACGTTGTAGCGCCAAGTAAAATGGCCTGATGAGGTTTCGCTTTAACGAAGTTCATATACAAAAAAAGAAGCAGGGCCGGATGAACTCCTAACCTGCTTCTTTATGAATTCTTATTCTTTCACCTTCACCGTCAGCGTATTACCGGATGAAGTGAGGGATGCCCCAAGCCCTTCTACCAAAACTCTGAGGGGAATGTACGTCGTTCCCTTAATTTCTTTGGGTGCTGCCTGTAGGGTGACCTCTTTCCCGTTAACCTTCACCTTTTTACTGCCCAAGGTAAAGATTAGCTTGTACTTATCTTTGGTAATGGTAATGGTTTGAGTCTTACTGTCCCAAGACGTTTTGGCTTTCAACGCTCCGGCCATCTCACGCAGGGGTACGAGATTTGTGTTATTCATTACAATTGGAGACTCGGTGAAAATAACCTTGGAACCATTCACCTTCACCTGAACAGAAGACATGATATATTCTGGTTTAGGCGTGGCTTTCTTTTGGGTTGCAGTTGAAGACTTGTTACTTTTCTTGGTACTTCCTGAACTGGATGAACTTGAAGAGGAAGATTTGGAACTCGAAGAAGAACCTCCGTTGTGATAATGATATTCCCCTTGTTTCAGCCCCCATTTTGCACAGTTGGTTCGACAGGTGTGCCCCCCACTCGAATCTGTTCTTCCTGGATGAGCAGACGCAACAGTAGCAAAAATCATGAAAATGGCAAGCAAACTGCTTATTACTTTGATACGCATACGGATAACCTCCAGCAATTAGTTTAGCCAGAGTATCATACCATAATTACCCATACAATATAGGTGAATAACAAAATTTATTTTCACATAACAGTTCACAAACGCGGATATTCTCACTCCGACTCTAGCGATAGTGTTACCCACATGCAACTTTCTCTCTCTTATTCCCCTTCGCCCCACACCTCTTGTAATGCAAAACGGAAAATCCGGTCCAATTCTTCAAATTGAATAATCTGCTCATTATCCATCAGGCCGGCCAGTCGTTCAAAATGCTCGATCTTCTCCGCTATGAAAGCCTGTATTGCGGGTAGCTGCGGCTCCAGATCCAGTTCCTCGCCCGCCTTTTTCCGGCGCAGCAATTCATGAATCTCCGTATACAGCGATGTATTTGCAGGTACAAGTTCTTGCACCAGCTCTTCAAATGCCATGGGTGGCATCGCATCATGACGTTCGATCCAGCCACAAGCCAGTAAGGGGCGAAGAACATAGAAATACTTTTTGATTCTCACCTGGTCCCCTTGTAAATAATCCCTGAAGTTCCCCTTCGCCATATTCAGATAATGATACATGCAGGACTTGGGCGAGAAGGTTAAAGGCGACAGTGCACGGATATGCTGTGCCACGTTATACTGTTCATCATACTGAATGGGGGATTGCAGCCACTCCAACAATGGTGGATTCGATTTGCGAAACAGCTTCAACGCCTTGCGCAGATCCCAACCATTAATGTCGAGCTGGTCACTGATCGGGCGTTCGATAACATCCCTTTTATCCTCAATCGACAAGTACCATTCCAGCGGTCTCACATACAGAAAACGCACATCATAATCGCTGTCCTGTGAAGGAAACCCCCACGCCCGGCTACCTGATTCACAGGCATAGATGATCCGTACCTGCTCCTCCTGTTCAATCTGCTTCAGTTGCTGTCTTATCGTATCTTTCATTTCTTCATGAACGTAGGTCATGGTCCGTCGCCTCCAAATTCCCAAGTTAAATCTCTATCTCTCTCACCCGGTTCGCGAGTGTATCATAGCCTGCCACAGTCTCGGCAATATACGTCAATACTGTTTCACTCCAACCGTAGATGTAAAAGGTTTTGCCATCCCGTGGCGGTACCATAGCCTGCTGATAAGGTGCTATATCCACAATAAATGCCTTCAGCTCCGGATTCATCATCCGCCGATATCGCTCAAGCTCAGCATATAACGGGCTGCCTTCATTCTGCTGTTCATCGGTGATCATAATGATCTGATCCACTTTTTCTCCGATATCCCGAAGTTCCCGCACCGGCCGACCCGTGTCTGTTCCACCTTGTGCGCGAATACGGTGAGCTTGGGAAATAATGCTCTCATTCATCTTCGGACGAGCATCTTCAACCATATGGTCGAATAACCAGAACAGCGCGTTACCTCGTGTTTGTTTATATAGTGCCAGTGCCAGCACCGAACCAATCCGCAAATAATCCCCTTGCATGGAACCGGAGCGATCCAGGAAAATAGCCGTTCTTCCCGGCAGTGTTGGCAGGTTGCCAACGGATAATTCCACCGCTTGTCGCAAAGCACCCCGCAGCTCTTCTCTGGCAATCATTTCATACGCACTGGCGAATCGGAAAGGCAAAATCCGCGACTTGCGCAGGGCCTCAACATCGGTTAGACGACGTGTAACATAATCGATATTTTTCGATTTTTCAAAAACACCTGCCCGATCCATTGCATTCAGATGGCGCAGCAACGCAAAAGTCGGCATTTGTGACATTAACGCCTCCCACACCGTACGTGTCGGTTGCATGATCGAGGTGACCACCGAATACGGAAGTTTACCTTTCTCGATCAGATGCATCCGACTTGCCGGGTTTGGGGTAGCCTTCAGCTTTTCCAACGCCTGCAACTGCGGAAGTTCCGTAAGATCCACCTCATGCCCGCGCAAATAACGGAATAAGGCTTGCTGCTTCATATCTATCGGCTTGGGATGTGCTGTAGCGATCATATCGCCCAGACTGTATCCACGCCCACGTCCGTTGTATTTGATCGCCCAGTATTCGCTGATCCCGTTCAAAAAGAGACTCACCTGACGCTTCACCGCTCGACCGCCCTGTCCCCGACCAGTTCCTCTTAGAATCGTCAGAAAATCGGCCAAGTCAGCCGGTGTCTGTATCACCTTGGAGAATACTTTCGAAAACTGATCCGCGTCCACTTTGGACAGCAATGCCAGCCCGTATAGAGGCTGTAACCGCATCAAACCTTCATTACGAGCATAGACCAGCGCCCGTGCCATAAATCCTGCATCGACCTCAGCCATCTCCTGATGACTGACCATCGCATCGTCCATCAGTTGCTGGGTATCTGCATAGAACGTATTGTTCAATGTATTGGTCATCAACATCTGTATATATTGTTCCTCCACCAATCGCTCATAGGCTCCATAGCCCCCATGATTACGTGTCGTTGGCTGAGGTTGATTAAATAATTGTTTCGCTCTGCTCATCACTCATGACCTCCCGGTGTGAGTCTATTTGCTGTTCTTTCATAATAAAATGTTCCGAGGAAAAAGGTGGGAAGGTATAATACCCGCTCTACCGCTGAGCTACACCGCCATGAACGGCGGCGATTGGATTCGAACCAACGACCTGGTCGATTAACAGTCGAAGTAACCCTCCCTGGCGCCTCGGAACCTTGATCCACAGTGCTTGTTGCTGCCCCGCTTCACAACCTCATTATGCCTCACGCACCTACACGCGAACATGGCGAAAGTATGGCGACGAATCATTTTCTGAAATGGAGTCAACCTTCACAAGTTTAAAATGAAACCTGCCGCTCATCCTGCTACAATGAAGGGATAACGAGGAGTGAATGTTCATGGCAAGAGAGAGTTTTGACAAAGAAATTCAGTTCTTACGCATGTTATCCCTAACAAGCGGTGCATATAACCGCAAACAATATGCCGAGCGGCTTGGCATATCCGTACATACCTTTGATAAAACCAATCGCAGGTTAAAAGAAATCATGCAGACCGTCGCTGATCAACGCCCAGGTGCCGACGCAAGCCGGGAAATGGCCGATCTCGTTCGCTTCCAATACGGGGAGTCGGCAGAGCCTATGCTGCTCTTTCTCTTCCGTGCCAAGTCGATGAAAGAGACTGAAGTTCAGCGGCTTTCTGTCCTTTTGCATACCTTACAAGATGAAGCCTTAACCGCGATGGAACTGCTGGACGCCTGCTGTGCTGATCTGCCGGAAGATCTGGCACTACCTGACGAGAAAACCATTCGCTCTGATCTAAAGTATCTGGAAGAGGTTGGGGTTATTCGAAAAGAGCCAGGTGGCAGGCCATATCGATATGCTTTACAACAGGATGTCCTTACCCAATTAACTGTGGAGGAACAGCTGGAGTTGTATGATTTTGTGGATATGATGGCGAATACCCAAGTTCCTTCCGTACAGGGGTACTTATTGCGGGACAGTCTGAAGAAAGCCATTACGGCAAGTTTTCCGCAAGAAGAAGCGACCGAACCCTATATCTATAAGTATCACTATTATTCTCGTATCCTGGACGAAGCTCATCTCTACACGCTGCTTAGTGCGATTCGTCAGCGCAAACGTGTGCAGTTCCTATACTATTCACCGAAAAAACCATCCAGCTACAGTTCACAGAATACGAATCCACGTTTTGAACGGGAAGCAGATGGTCGATCCAACCGGATCGTGCCCCTTGAAGTGATTTATGACCATCAGTATGGTCGTTGGTATGTAATTGGGTATCAGGGCCGACGCGGCTTTGTTAAATTCCGGATGGAAGGCATAACCCAACTGGAGGAACAGGATTCAGTAGAAGAGCAATACATGCTCGAACTGAAGCAACAGTGGACCGACATTAGTCGCTACAGTTGGCTCGTGGATACGGGGAATACCGTGACGGTTCAAGCACGCTTTTTCCACCCGGAGCGTGGTCAGCGCAACTTCATTCTGGATCGGGTTCGTCTGCAAGGTCAATGGGGCAAGATTATACCCGAAACGGACCATACCTTTCTCTACGAAATCCAGGTCAACGGTACCACCGAGATCAAACCGTGGTTACGGAGTTTTGGCTCAAGCTGCGAAATAATTGCACCTCAGAGACTACGCCAGGAGATGATCAAGGAATGGAAGGAGATTGCGGAATATTATGAACCTGTTCGAGAAGATGTTCAATTACCAGATGATGACACGACTGAATGAAACCGGACTGTTCACCTGGACCTCACAGGAACGGGCCTGGCTTCGCATGATGCTGAATCACCCTGCTGCGAGAGAAGCACTGAGCGCTGTAACATTGGATAAAATGTACAACATGCTGAATGGTGAGCAGGACCTGAACCTTCAAGATTACCTGACCGAAAAAGCCAAAAGCGAAGAAAACAGTGTCTCTCACCCACTACTTCGACAGTTAAGGCTAATCATACTGCATCATCAGGGATTTCGAATGACAGGCCGCGTCCGCAATGGACGCACAAGCCATGATGAATTTGGTTTTCCGTATAAACTGGAGTATTCCATGGTCAAAAAAGAATGGTATGTGCTCTGGTACGCGCCTCGCTTCGACAAGCTCATGTCCACCAAACTGCACAGCATCGTTACCGTGGAAGCCCAACCCGTTGAGCCGGATACCGCTTCGGGTTACACTGCCCGAATTGCTGCGATAACAGAGAAGCGTAAAACGACCATCACCATCGAGGTACTGCCCGAGTTCAATCAGGAACTGTCCCGAATCCTCTATGCCTTCTCCTGCTTTGAGAAACAGGTCGAGTACCTGGAAGCCGAGCAGACATATCGGATCGAGCTGACCGTTCCGCGCAATGAGATGGATTACGTCTTATCCAAGATGCGTTTTCTAGGCAAACGGGTTCGAATCGCTGACCACACGATGCTGCGGGAGCGGATGTCCGAAACAGCTGCCAAGGCATTGGCCCGTTATGTAGAAAAAGATCCTGATATGCATCCCGAACGCGCGAATGAAGTTCAGCACCGCCAACGTGAGGAAGGCTCTCTTGCGAAAGTCGATGGCCAATGATTTGGTCCCATATACAAAAAAAGGTCTGGATAACCTTATCCAAACCTTTTTTCGCTATACCTACTTGCTCGTAAAAATGTCGTAAACTTATCAGCGAAAGTAATTCTACTCGATCCACTTACGTTGCTCCACCACTGCTGGCAGCTGAATTCCGCCTTTTGTTAATCGCATGCACGCCCATGACCACTGCAATTAATTCATACGTGTCCAGTTGTTCCGACTGGTTGTCTAATACAAATGCCCCAGAACTAAACCAGCCGCTGGTGCGACGAAAACTGGCCACGATGCGGCCGCCACTGCCACTTATATCATATTCCTGCGAAAATGCTGGAGCAGACACATCATACGTACCGCGTGATCCTGCATCATACTCATACTTTTTGCTGAAGAAACTAAATCTCGCTCGCAATACGCCCAGATGTCTCCCATCGGCTGCAGTGATATCCCAACGATTGGTTAACATGCGGAATTTGCCACTGCAAACCAATCCCGAGTTATCCGATACATCGAGCGAAGAGCCAAAAACACTTTTCAAATCGAGATGCCCGGCCTGTTCCTGATTTGGATTCATGATCTCGGTGTAACCCGCATTAAAAAAGTTATCCCTAAAGTATAGTTCCATAACGATTGCTCCTTTCCCTTACATATCCTTTTGTTCTGTTTAACCTAATCTCGCATCGAGCACACAATATATCTATATATACGTATAATTAATGGTAGTGGATTCAAAATATGGATTAACACTGGATGTAAAAAAAACGAGCAACCCTGGTTGCTCGCATCACGTTCAAGTTATCCTGTCATCAGACTTCGACTTTTTTGTTGTTCAGATAAATGGTAGCCCACACCAAGATGACCGCCACAATGACTTCAAATACAATGCTTACCCACATGCCGTCCGACCATAATACGCCATTGGCTGTGATTGCAATACCTGTACTTTCTTCCGTATACCGGAACATCTCATTTGGACTGAAGCGTCCAGTCGTAATAATATTCTCCAACCAGCCAATCAGATTAACGAGGACAAAGAATGCAACGATTCCGATCCATGGTCCCGTTTTCCAGCGGAAGCTGCCTGCAATCGAGATCGAAAGGAAGATAATGACGGTCATGAATACCATAACCCATGCGCTAAACAGCAACAAACTAATATAATCCGAAACATGCAGACCCGAAAGATCAATATTGCTAGCCATGTTCATTCTGAGCTTCATTGAAATATAGATGTAGGCATGAGTCGTAAAAATAATGACTAACCCCAACCCGCAAAGTAGTCCAAAGATCAAAGGAGACAACACATGTGATAGACCCGTTACGGGTAACAGACGGCGATTATAAGAGCGGATATTGGACGTGTATGTTTTAATCATTTTCACATAAATAGCCACACCAACTCCAACATAACCCATAATGCCAAGCACAATCCCTGTGACCTCAGACACGAAAAGGGAAAGCCCTACTTGAGCGATAATCAAAATAACTAGCCCAGCCAGCAGTGTATTCCAGTTCCTTCTAAAGTCATACTTCAATAATGTCATCATTCCGCATAGACCTCCTTGAACATCTCATCCACACTTTTCCCATATTTCAGACGGAGCGTTTCCACTTCTTCCCGCATCACCAGTTGACCTTCACGAATGAAGACCACTTCATCAAAAATCCGTTCGATATCATTCACCAGATGTGTGGAGATGATCAGACTGCTCTCTTCATCATAGAATTTGACGATCGCATCCAGAATCTTGCCACGCGCAACCGGATCTACTCCGCCAATCGGTTCATCCAGCAAATACAGACGAGCCTTACGAGAAAGTGCCAGTGTTAGTTGTAGTCGTTCATTCATCCCTTTTGACAGATGCCGTACCCGGTCACTCTCGACAAGATTCATGAAGTCCAGCATCTCCCGTGCCTTCTCCTCATCAAAATCAGCATAGAAATCGCGATAGTACGAAATCGCATCCCGCACTCTCATCCACTTTTCGGTTAATGGACGATCCGGCATAAATGAAACCAGTGACTTCGTCTCCAGCCCCACAGGCTTACCTGTGACTTGAATCGTTCCACTGCTCGGATGCAGCAAACCTGCAACCAGCTTCATGAGCGTACTTTTGCCACTGCCGTTGCTACCCAGCAGACCTACGATTCGCCCTGGAGCAATATCCAAAGTAATATTACTGAGCGCTTTCTTATTGCCATATGTTTTATTGATCTGGTTCAGTTCAAGGATGTTACTCATGCGTTGTTCCTCCCTTTCCTTCCGCAACGGCATCGGCTACGATGGATAAGATATCCTGCTCTTCAATCCCCAGTTCCTGCATTCCGGTCAGAAAACGTTCCAGTAATTCACCGGCCATCTCTTTTTTGATCGTCATAATCTTCCGCTCCTCACTGGTCACATATCTGCCCAAGCCCCGTTTGGTTTCGACCACTTCTTCCCGCTCAAGCTCCTGAAATGTCCGTTGTACTGTATTTGGATTGATCTGTAGTTCGGCCGCCAGTTCACGAACCGAAGGAATTTTGTCACCTGCTTGAAGTGTCCCGGTTACAATCTGTCTTTTGATGTACTGCATGATCTGCAGATATATCGGTAAGTTGTTATCAAATTCTATAGTCACAAAGCTCTCGCTCCTCTCTGTACTGGTGTGTTAGTTACATAGTACACTAGTGAAATAGTGTTGTAAAGCCCATTTGTTATAAATATATAATCGCTCAGTTGATGAGTAAGCTTTGGTTATCCAAATACATACAAAAAAAGAGCAGATCGTGAAGATCTGCTCTGCATAACTCATTAATCGTATTGTCATCTCATTCATATGCTTATCCGATAAAGTAGAACCAGCTACACGATATCTAAAGGTACCTTACCTTTAGGCGCAGCGAATGCCTCATCCAAACGGGTCCGTTCCTCTGGTGTCAAAACGATATTCACTGCTGCTGCATTGTCTGCCACATGATTCAGCTGTACCGCCTTGGGAATCGCCAGCACATCTCCGTCCCTGATCACCCAGGCTAATGCGATCTGCGAAGTCGTAACTCCTCGATCCTGTGCAATCTCCTGAATGACTAGATTCTCCAACAATTCACTTCGAAGTCTGCCACCCTGTGCCAGTGGACAATACGCCATTACAGGAACGTTACGTTTCCGCATCCATGGAAGCAGATCATGTTCAATACCACGCGAAGCTGCATGGTAAAGCACCTGATTCACCATGCACCGAGACCCCTCCGGCAGACTCCATAATTCCTGCATATCCCTTGTATCCAGGTTTGAGACACCCCAACGCAAAATTTTACCGGATTGCTTCAATTGTTCCAATGCCTGAACCGTCTCTTCAAGTGGTACTCCTCCCCGCCAGTGGAGCAAATACAGATCCAGACGATCTGTACCAAGACGCGTGAGACTACGCTCACAAGCGGTAATCATCTGCTTGCGATCTGCATGATGGGGATATACTTTGGATACGAGAAAAACGTCATCACGCAGGCCCGAGATGGCCTTTCCCGTAACGACTTCTGCCCCACCTTCTGCATACATCTCCGCTGTATCAATCACGGTCATTCCAAGTTCAATACCGGAACGTAGTGCCCGTACCTCCTCTTCCTGGCTAGATTGCTTCTCCCCCATGTACCATGTGCCTTGTCCTATCGCAGGCAGGGCAGTTCCATCCGGAAGCAGAATCGTGCGTGTTTGATTACCATGCATCATCTATACTCCTCCATTCTGAAGACTTATGGACATTGTAACCTCTCTAACGACGATTATACGAATCATAAATCATGTTATCACTCACATGCCTCCAGTGGTTCATCATCATGATATACAACTGATCCAGTGACATTGTGAGGCTACTTTGGGCAACGCTGATGGTTGCATCGACCATATTGCTGTTGACCGTCATCAATTTGCGTTTCATCCCGTTCTGGCGATCCAGAAAAGCTTTCTCGTCCCGCAATTTGACCCCGATCATTTTCTGTCCCATCAATTCATACATAAAAATATTCTCAACGTCTCTCCAGGCCACTGCCCCTCCTGCGGTATAAGAAGATGCATCCACAAACCCATCCTCATCGATCACAAAAGAGGGTTCCTTCTTAATCATCTTTACCAAACTGTAGCAGAAACATAGCCCAAAAAACAAAATGGATAGAAGTCCAATCACATCCGAAAGGATGGAATCATTCGTAACTGAAGAACGATCAAAAATCAAAAAAAATCCGGCTGCCACAAAGAGTGCCGCCCCTGCCGTAAGCCACGCCATTCGTTTCCGGTTTGGATATTCTACATGCTGCTCATAGGATGTGCTCAACGTGACGTTCCTCCTCCATTGCGACTGAATCATACAAGTTCTATATAAACGAATGGTCATGAACCAAATACCTGAATGTTGAACAGGAATTGCATTGTACATTAAACCAAATTCACCAATGTTAAACATTAAATTAAGACCATTTTTCGTCATTTCTGCGCTTATTCAACATTAGGATTCGTCATCCTTCGAGCAAATCCTTTTAACACACCTATATGAATTGAACAAAGAATGTTTGCACTGACCACTCCGATGACAGAACAACCTTCCGATCGCTGTTATCCCCAGATTTTTCGATTCCACTTTTTCAAAGTGAAAATCCGGGGATAGCCTATGCTTCCGATGCAGCTTTCTTACAGAAAGCTTTTAGGCGAACGCTCCGCTTCTTCAGGTTATTTCTGTCCCCTCCATTGTCACCCTTATTGTCCTGCCCCTAGCTTTCCGTTAATATAAATGGAAAGGTTAGGAAATTAACCAATTCTAATTCATGGTGGGAGGACAAACAATGATGAGTCAGCGCGGCATAACAGCGGAAGATCTTTATCAGATTACATGGGTTAATGATCCAACTCCGTCCCCTCAAGGCGGACAACTGGTATATGTAAGCCGGAAAACGAATGAAGCACGTGACGGTTATTGTTCTCACCTAAGGCTGCTGCATCTGGGAAGTCAGAAGGACAGGCCTTTTACCTCTGGAGAGAAGGATCATTCCCCTGCCTGGTCGCCAGATGGGTCTCAGCTTGCTTTTATACGAGAGGTTGATGGTAAATCCCAAGTGTGGATCATTGCAACAGATGGCGGAGAAGCACGGCAAATCAGTCACCTGAAAAATGGCGTCAGTTCCCTGCTCTGGTCACCAGATGGTCATACCTTACTTGTGAAATCATCCGTGGATATGAGCGGACAAGAAGAATTAGAACCTACAGATCCTATAAACGATAAACCCAAACTGCTGCAAGAACATGTTGTTGACCGGATTCGAATGAAATCAGATGCCAGTGGATTGTGGAAAGGAAGACGTTCCCATCTCTTCACCATCGCGCCGATTGACGCGTACGCGGAAGCAACCCCGGTAACTTCAGGTCATTATGACGTTGGAGACTACGCCTGGTCCCCGGATGGAACATCCATCGTATGGATCACGCAAATGCCTGAAGAAGGCGAGGATCATAATGATTATACCCTGACTAATCATGTGTACCTTGCCAAAGCAGACGGATCGGATGTGCAGCAGTTAACCCCGGAAGGATATACGTTCAGCCGACTGGCCTTTGCACCGGATGGACAATCCATTGCACTGCTCGCCAGTGACCGTTCCTATGGAAATGCCACACTTGTGAAGCTGTACACCCTTCCAGTATCAGGTGGTGAACTCGTATGTCTGAGCACGGATTGGGACGTACAGTTGAATCACAGCATTGTTGGCGACATGCGATCACATCTGACAACTACGGGGCCATTATTCAGCAGGGATGGTTCTTCAATCTTCTGTCTGGCGACCATCCATGGTAGTGTACGCATCGCCAAATTCGCACGAGACGGCAGCAGTGCCGACTATATATGGCCTGACGAACGGGAGATTTATCAATTTGCCGAATTGGAAAACGGGCAGATCGTTGCTGCTGTTGCCGATACACGAAATCCTGGTGATCTCTATATGTATGAACAACCGGAAGATCCCGGGGTAGAACCGGTTCAGCTCACCCGCAGTAATCCACAGCTTGAGGATGAGATCCACCTTAGTACACCGGAAACCTTCTGGTTTAATTCCTCAGATGGCCTGCGTCTGCAAGGATGGATCATGAAACCTCATGGCATGGTCGACGGGGTCAAAATCCCGACCATTCTGGAGATTCATGGCGGCCCGCACATGATGTATGGTTTTACATTTATGCACGAGTTCCAGATTCTCGCCGCACAAGGCTACGCTGTTGTGTATATCAATCCACGCGGAGGGCTCGGATACGGGCAGCAATTCGTAGATGCCTGTCGCGGAGATTATGGCGGTGGCGATTATCGCGATCTTATGGAGAGCGTGGACTATGCCCTATCCCAATATGAGTTTATCGATGAATCCAGATTGGGCGTAACCGGGGGCAGTTATGGTGGCTTCATGACCAACTGGATTGTTGGACACACGGACCGCTTTAAGGCCGCTGTTACCCAACGTTCCATCTCCAACTGGTTATCTTTCTATGGCGTCAGTGACATTGGCTATTTCTTCACAGAAGATCAGATTGGGGGTAACGCGTGGGATGACACGGAAAAGCTGTGGAAACATTCCCCGCTCGCTTATGTCGGCAACGTTAGTACTCCGCTGCTCATTTTACATGGCGAACAGGATCTGCGGTGTCCGATTGAGCAGGCCGAGCAATTGTACATTGCGTTGAAACGACGCAAACAGACCACTCGTCTTGTTCGTTTCCCAGGTGCCAACCACGAGTTATCTCGTGGGGGTCACCCCCACTTAAGAGTACGTCGTCTGGAGCATATTGCCGGTTGGTTTAACGAGCACTTGTAACGAACTAATATTTAGACTATTAATTACACTATTAATTTAGAGTATAGGACCAGATATAGATTAAACCCTAAAAGCCGTCCAATGAAATCTGTTATGATTTCAACGGACGGCTTTTGCTGTTCACCTTTTATAGAAGGAAAGATTACTCTTCGCCCCACACTACGGTGATTTCATTCAGATCCTTGTTGGTTGCAGACACCGAACCTGTGATCGTTACGGCATATTTGCCATCTTCACGACCCACGATGCTGAAGCCGTCTGCCTGGATATCCTGAGTGTTCTGGCTCAAGTTTTTGGTCTGGTAATAGTCTTTGTAGGATGTTCCAACGGTTAGCAACGTTTCTTTGGTTGTGTAGGTGAGGACTACTTTTTTATCGTTGCCACCCACATTACTCTCAATCAAGCTCGTAGCCTTCGCATCCTTCGGTAATGGGAAATCTGCTGGCAGATACTTGGACTTCACACCTTGAGCCTGTGTGTTCGTGCCTGTGGATGGTGAAGTTGATCCGCTGTTGCCTGTGGTTGTTGACCCACCGGTGGAGCTTGAGGAACCGATGCTTACTTTATTGTTCTGGGAATCATACTTCACTTCGGTCTTCAACGCATCTGCAATCGAACGAACGGGGAGATATGTACTGCCTTGATATGTAATTGGCGCAAGTTTTTTGCCCTGGTCACCTGTCGGTGTAAATTTCTGTCCGTTCACTTCGATGGCGAGCCCATGGTTTAGATAAGCTTTGATCGTCTCCAGTTGTGTACCTGCATATACACCTGCCGATCCGGTTAACACCATGCCAAACACACCCGCAGCAATCAACCACTTTTTGCTTTTCATCCCTAAACGCCTCCTGAGTTCAAATGTCAGCCTTATGCATAATACGATTCAAGACGATCGCTCGATGTACGCGAAAGACTCATGTAGTTATGCTCATCATGTATGGGCACGAGCTTATTCGGATAACAGCCCGTTGTTCCACCAAATGTTAGCAATATAATAGCATCTAACAAGAGGTTGTAAACGATAAATGGACAAAACAGGACCAAGGGCGTACAAAAATAGTCTTTGTTGTATGCCTGCTCTTCTCTGGCTCGTTAAGTTGTTCTTATATGAATAAAGTCCTGAATCCCGGACCATACATATGAAGCTAATCATACACGCACAACAGTTGCGAAATTAACCAATGTATTAGATAATTGTTTGTCGATTTGTGGTCGAAGGAACGGAACTCAAGGGGGATTTATACGATGAACAATAACAGTACATTTGATCAGTCTATTAACCGGATCTCTACCGGATCAGAAAAATGGGATGCACTTGAGGATATCTTCGGCGTTGCTGATGCGCTTCCGATGTGGGTGGCCGATATGGATTTCGCTGCTCCACCATCCGTTATTCAGGCCCTGAAAACACGGATGGAGCACGGGATTTTTGGTTATACAGTACGCACTGAGGCGTATCATGCGGCTGTCGCAGGATGGATGGAACGGCGCCACAACTGGAAGATTAACGATGACTGGATCGTATTCACTCCAGGTATTGTGCCCGCACTCAGCATTGCTGTACAACAATTCACAGACCCGGGAGATGCAGTGGTCATCCAAACTCCGGTGTATGCGCCCTTCTATGAAGTAGTGCGTGGTCAAGGCCGTGAACTGATGACCAATCCTTTGGTAGAGAATAACGGTCATTACACGATGGATCTGGAACAACTGGAATCCAGCTTGCAGACCGGTCGGGTCAAAATGCTGATTCTGTGCAGTCCTCATAACCCGGTTGGACGGGTATGGACTCGTGAAGAGCTTGAAGGACTTACGTCACTGTGTCTGCAATACAACGTACTGATGGTTTCAGATGAAATCCATGCCGATCTTGCTCATCAGCGCGGAACTCATACACCACTGACCCTGATCTCGGACGCCGTCTCTGATCTAAGTATCATCTGCACGGCTCCAAGCAAAACGTTCAACATTCCTGGCCTCTGCACATCCAACATCATCATCCCCAATGCCAAGTTGCGGGAATCGTTCGCGCAGGGTGTAAAAACGATGGGACTTGCCAATATCAGCACATTGGGGGCTGTTGCAACCGAAGCTGCTTACAATGATGCCGAGGAATGGCTGGATGAGTGCCTTGCCTATATCCGTGGAAATATGGAGTATGTACAGCAATATGTTGCGGAACATGTGCCTCAGATTAAAATGCTTCTGCCCGAAGCGACCTATCTGTTATGGATGGATTTCCGGGAGCTGAATATCCCACATGCACAACTATGCAACATGCTTCTTCATGAAGCAGGGCTTGCTTTCAATGACGGGAGTTTCTTTGGAACAGAGGGTACAGGGTTCATGCGTATTAATGTAGCCTGTCCACGTTCCACGGTTGAAGAGGCGATGCGCAGGTTATCTGCGTTGCTAAGCAATTTGTCGGGCAAATAAGCTGTCAGTTACATCAATGTACGTTGCGAACAGAACGTGTACTGTTCGTTAAATGGTGAATATTTGTCAATATAAAAAAAGGGGTGCCCCTTAGTCAAGTCCACGATTAACATTCATGGTCAATGACTTCACAAGGGGCACCCCTTTTGCATTCGATCATTTTATTTATTCGAACATAATTAAAATTACAGTCACATCGATATCGGCATCGGTGTAATTCTGTCGCACAACCTGTCCAACAAATCCCGATCATGGCTTATGATCAATAGCCCCAGATCACGTTGGCGAGCCACTTCCATCACGGTATGCCAGATCTGTGCCTGCGTGATTGCATCCAGCATGGTTGTCATCTCATCTGCGATCACATAACGTGTCGCTGTACCGAGTGCTCGCGCGACACAGAAACGTTGCAGTTCTCCACCAGATAATTCACTCGGCCTACGGTCCAACCAGGTTTGCTGAATACCCAATGCTTCGAGCAACTGTTCACTATGCACAGACGCCTCTTGCAACACGCGGCGCATCCGCCAGCGTGGATTCACGGCCTTCTCCGGGTGCTGGAACACCAGCTGAACCGGACATACTCCTGTACGTGGGAGTGGTTTCCCATTTAAAAGGACTTCCCCTGCCACAGGTTCGGCATATCCTGCAAGAATGCGACCAAGGCTTGTTTTCCCACAGCCACTTGGTCCCCACAAGCCAACCACTTCGCCTTGTTGCACCTGCATATTCATCTGCTGAAATACCCACGATTTCTGATCGTAACGGTAACTTATACTCTTTGCTTCAAGTGACATGGAAACACCTCACCTCTCCGCCTCGTATCTTACGAAGCTGAGGACGTTCGCGGGTACATGCTGCGGTTGCTGCGCTACACCGGGGAGCAAATGAACATCCTGCTGTAATCTCTTGACCCGCCAATGGCTGGGAGCCCGGAAGTGGTTGAAATCCATTCTGCGGCAACGCATTCCAGAGCGCTTTCGTATATGGATGACGCAGACGTTCTCCAATCCCCGTAAAATCATCAACCAGCGCCGTCTCTACATTGGCACCCGCATAAAATACAGCGATGCGATCGGCTGCCGTCAGGGCAGTCGTGACATCATGGGTAATCCACAGAATGCCTGCGCCATCATTCGCAAGCTCACGAAATTGCCTCATCGTCTCGGCCAACACTTCGGGATGAATACCTGGTGTCGGCTCATCGGCAATGATCAGCTTCGGCTGGCCTGAGGTCGCTGTCGCCATCAACACCCGCCTTGCCATCCCTCCGGACAACTCAAACGGGTATTTCTCGGCTGTTCCTTGAGGAAGATGATAACGATCCGTCAGCTCCTGCTCCGTCTTTTTCAAGTGGGATCGAGTCATGAATCTGCGCTTCCTTCCCACATCTCGGGTTACAGGCTGAACTTGCCTCCCCACCTTCATCAACGGGTCCAAATAACTGACGGATTGTGGAATCAACATCAGCTCGTCTCCACGCAGATGAAGCTGCCGCTCTGGGGTTAAAGGCTTGCCTTCATAGCTAATTCTACCTTCTAACTTGGCATTGGCAGGCAGAATGCCCATAATGGCCTGCGCCAGCACACTTTTACCCGATCCACTTGCACCTACAACAGCCACGATCTCGCCCTCGTTTATGGAAAGATTCAGATTCTGAATAACGTAAGTCTGTTCGTGTCCAAACCAACCACGAGCACGCCGAAATGACACCGATACTCCCTCAATATCAAGAAGAGCCATATTTACCTCACCTCCCTTGAACTACCTGTTCCCGTCATTGTCTTCAGACTGTTGCCCAATACATCAAACGCACGAACAACCAACAACAATGCCAGTCCCGGGAAAAAGGCGAGCCACCACATGCCAGCAGATAAATATCTCATCGACTCTGATAAAATAATTCCAATTGCCGGTTGTTGCGGGGACAACCCAAGCCCCAGAAACGTAATGGCTGCCTCATGCAGAATCGCATGGGGAAAGATTAGCAGCACGCCCACGAAAAGTTGTGGAACCAGATGTGGCAGCATATGCTGCACCGCAATTTGTAACCGTGATTGACCTAACTTATGTGAAATCTGAATATATTCTGCGGATTTCAGTTGAATCATCTCTGCTCGTACAATCCGGGCCAGATTCGGCCAGTGAGTCAGCGCAATCGCTGCCGCCACTCCTGCCAAACCTCCCCCAAATACAAAGGCCAGCATAACCAGCGATACCAGATGTGGCACACTCAGGAACAGGTCGATAATCCATGAGATCACCCGGTCAGCAGCCTTGCTTGAAGCGGCAGCCAAACCCAATAACATTGCGATCAATCCACCACCACATGCAGCAAGTAATCCCACTTGAATGCTGGTTGCCAATCCTTTTAACGTGCGCATGAACATATCTCTTCCGAGCCAATCTGTGCCAAATGGATGCGCCCAGGTTGGAGCCAGATTCCGATCCATTAATGAGGTTAGGGTAGAACCAGCGGGAAGTAGTCTGCCCGTCAACCACACAACGGCAATCCAGATCACCGCAAGGCTTCCCCAGATCACCGCTCTTTGGCGAGGATTGCGGAAATTTTGGTCTCTGGCACCCGCATAACCTATTCTCGTTTGGCGTGTTGTTCCTGTTCCTTTTCCAGTCTCAGCTTGTAGTAACCCCGGATTAATGTTGAACCTTACCTCTGGAGTCTCCGTTTTCACTTTTTGTACTGGGGATGTTTTTGTCGTCTGCTCAGAGGAGCGTTCTACCGTCTGCTTCATGACATCAGCTCCTCCTTCATCCGCGGGTCAATCATACGATACAGAATGTCGGCAACCATATTACCTGTAAACACAAAAATCGCACTGCACATCACAAGTCCAAGCAGCAGTGGAACATCTCCACGCAACCCAGCCTGAACCGTTGCCTGACCCAGCCCGGGATATGAAAATACCTGTTCTGCAAGCACAGCCCCACCAAACAGTTCACTGAACGAAGCAAACTGCAGCGTGATGGCTGGCAAAACAACATGTCTGAACCCATGTCGACGGAACAGCTGAAATCCACGCTCACCCCGCGCTCTTGCAAACAGAATATAATCTGACTCCAGCACATCCGTAAGCTTCTGCCGGGTATGCAAAGCGATGGAAGCTACCCCGGTCAAACTGAGGGTCAACGCTGGCAGAATCATATGAATAGCCCGATCTCCCCATGTGACCTGATCAGCCGACATGCCTGCGGGTACTCCAAGGCCAACTGGCAGCCATCCGAGCCACACCCCAAATACCATCAGCAGCAATAGTGCAATCCAGAATACCGGCGTGGAGGCCAGCGTATAACAATACCAGCAGATCAGGTGATCCAGCTTCGAATCCCGTCTCATGGCAGCAACTACACCAAGAGTGAAACCAATGATGCCGGATAACATCCAAGCTACAGCCATAAGCGCGACAGAATTCATGAACCGTTCCTGAATAATATCCGCTACAGGCTGTCTGTAGATCATCGAAGTTCCCAGATCTCCCTGAATCAGCGCTTGTCCCCAAGTCAGCAATCGTTCCATGGGAGATTCATTCAATCCCCAACGTTCTTCGATTAAACTGCGCTGTTCGGCACTTACCCTGATCATGTCTCCACCAATATAAGCTTCGATCGGGTCCACAGGAGAGAATTGCATTAATATAAAAGACAACACACTGACCCCAACCAACAGAGATACAAGTCGCAACAATTTAAAACCAACAAATCTAGCCCATCCATTCCTGCCCGTCATCCAATCTCTCCCCAATTCAGGCTAAAGCTACCGCTGAGCTTCTTATTTCGTGCTGTTATCCCAGGACCATTCCTCCAGATTGGATGTCACCGGCCAGCCGTGACCATGGGGGTGGATCTGTTGCTCGCCAATGTTCAGGCCGTTCTTAACAAGATACAGATGATCTATATTTACGAGCCATGCCCAAGGTGCATCCCCCTGATAACTGAAACCTGTTGTGCCATCCCATTCCGCTTTCTGCCAGAAAGGCAATGCCTCTTCCTCACTGGTTGCCTGAAGGGCCTTCTCCATCCATGAATCCACGACAGGATTACTGTACAGTCCTACATTGTAATATCCTTCTCCCTTGTGGGTACTGCTATAGAGGTTATACGTTTCCAAAGGATCATGACTGCCCCAACCAAATAATACAGCGTTGGAGTAAGCCATCTTTTTTGTCTCTTCACGGCTTTTGCCTTCAACATTGATCTTAATTCCCGCCTGGGCAACCATATCCGCAGTAGCTAACGCCAGAGATTGTCTTGTTAAATCACCTGCAAAATAAAGCAGATTGAACTCGGCCTTAACGCCGTTTTTCTCAACGATACCATCACCATCCGCATCCACCCAGCCACCAGATGCCAGAATGCGCTTTGCTTCTTCGAGATTGGCATCCGTAAATACAGCATCTGCATTGCTCCAAGGCAGATCATCACTGACGGAATACGCTGGACGACCGTACCCTTCCAGTACGCCCTCAACCAAAGCCTCACGATCAATCACAACGTTCACCGCTTGGCGAATCGCCAGATCAGATGTCACATCATTCCCTGCGGGAAGACCATCTCCCGACTTGGCACCAGCAGGTTGCATGGGGAACATGATGCCCCGGTTATCTACGGTTTTCACGGCCTCTAATGTCATGCCATTCACCTGTTGTTTGCTAAACGCTGCCGGGATAGCAGCGATATCCACCGTACCTGCCTGCGCAGCGGCGTAGGCCGCATCTTCATCCAGATAGAGGAAGGTGAGTTTGTGGAATGCAGACTTGTTACCATAATATTCTTCATTGGCTTCCACGATGGCCTGTTGTCCTTTGTCCCACTGTACCAGCTTGTACGGCCCTGATCCGACCGGATGTTCCGCATAATCAGCACCATAGGCGTGTTCAGGTACAATGCCAAGTGTCGTCAGCAGACTGATAAATGTAGACTGCGGCGACTTCAATGTGAATACAACCGTGCTATCATCCGGTGCCTTCACATCAGCCATATTCGTCAAATCAATCACAGATCCACTCTGAGCAGCCGTATCAAACGTAAATTTTACATCTTCAGCCGTAAGTGGCTCCCCATCAGAGAATTTTACATCGTTCCGGAGTGTAACCGTCCAGGTCAGCCCATCTTCACTAACTGAGTATGCCGTAGCCAGGTCGTTAACCAGTTGTAACTTGGCATCCCGCTTCAGCAAGGTACTCTGGAAAAGTGGTGACCCATATTGCCCCCATCCGGTTGTTGGATCAAACCCACCTTCCGGCTCGGTGCCAACGGCCAGCACCAATTCGTCTTTGGTTAAGGCTCTACCTGACTGTCCATTCTCTGCTGATGAAGCTGTTGGCGCTGTGCCCTGTGCACAACCAGATAAACCAATGGAACATACTAGCAAGATGCCTAATCCTGTTCTAACTTTTCGTTTTCCCCATTTCCATGAAAATCTGCCCATTCTGGTCGTTCCCCCTCTAAAGTTGTGCTGCACTCACTTATTTCGTGTTACTTTTTAGAGAAATTGTAGCACAAAATACAAATCATATGTCAACAAAGTTAACTTCATAATCCATATTTTTTCATATTTCAGAATTAATAATTAAATAGTTATATAGCCGAGCATTTGTAGCGTTCTATAGAGTCAGGTATTATAACAAACAAAAAAAACAGACGGTTGGCATCTAACCAATAGTCTGTTTTTTAGATTTGCTATACTTTCATAGAAATTACACTCGTATTTGTCTTACTCCGAAGAGCGATGATGATGGTTGTGACCATGCTGACCCGCACTGTGATTGTGATCCAGACTCTGATCCGGCTTGCCATCCTGATCATGACTCTGAGCATGAGCCAGTTTGTTGAGTTCATCCACATAAGTCACTGACAATTCTGCATACAATACCCCTTTTTGCACCTGGATCTGTTGATGCAGATGACGCAATCGCCCCAGATTCCCTCGTACGGCAATAACCTCCAGGCATTGGTCATGGTTCAGGTGTACGTGCATATTGGAAATGATGTCATGATGCGCCTCGTGCTGCAGCTCCATCAAACGAATGGGAAGATCACTGATATGGTGATCGTAGACCATCACAATGGTGCCGGCCACATCCTGGTCGGATTGTAATGCAGAAGGTTGCAGTAATGTTTTTCGAACAAGATCACGGAAAGCCTCGGATCGGTTTTTGTATCCCTGTTCCTCAATATACTGGTCAAACTGCTCAATCAGAGGTGTAGGAAACGCCACCCCGAACCGGGTCAAATCTTCTTTATCTGCCATGCTTCTCCTCCTGCGCCCTCATTTGCTTCGAGTGTACCACAGACTTGTCTGCTCATCGACTATACTGTTGCATGAATCGTACTGCCGAATGTATCGCCTGTTGTCCAGCGTCACTCTCCAGATCAAATTGATAATCATGTCCCAGTTTCTCTGACGAGTTCGAGAAAAACAAGGTTTCCACCTCAACATCAAGGCGCTTCAATACTTGTGCCAGCTCAATCGATTGACTGGTCAACGGGTCATTATTGCCTGAGGTAATAAATGCAGGCGGGTACGCTGCTGTGGCCTGAAGCACCGTCGACATTTCATGCAAACGGGGATAATCTTCGAATGTTTTGACTCCTGTATATGACCAGAGAAATGTCCGTATGAGTGGAAAACCTGTATTGGCTACCGTACTTAGATTGTATGGACCACAGTATAGAAGAACCCCACGCAACTCTTCCGGCTGGGCGGCTGGTGTTATATTCATCAGCTTGGCGAGAGAAGGATTCGTCACCACTGCCGCGGTCTGACTTGCAATCTGGGCACCTGCTGAATTGCCTGCGAGAAATATGTTGTCCGGGTCACCCTGATACTCACTGACATGGTTCTTCACGTAAGTCAAAGCCTGATTCGTCTGGATCACGGGAATGGGATATTTCGTATCCGGTGCGAGCGCATAATTTATACTGACCACAACGTAACCCTGCTTGGCTAATTGTACGGCATAATCTGCGATATCCTTTTTGTCACCCAAGACCCATCCTCCGCCATGAACCCACAACACAACAGGCAAAGGTTCCGATGTTACGGAAGGATAATAGATATCCAGCGTACTGTCATTACGCCCTTCGTCTGCATAGGGTACATCCACAACACGAGTTACGCCTTCCGAGATCATACGGTCCTTGCTGCTCGTATCTGGATTAGTAGTTTCAATTAATGATTTTAATAAAAATACAGCTATTTTGGGTGTCCATTGTGTACCAATCCCGATAAAACCTATGATCAAAATTAGTACAACGCTGGGAATCCAGTAACGTTTACGTTTAAAACCTTTTGCCCCCGTACGTTTCGTTTCCAACTTGGACTGCAATAGTTCCACCTCGTTCCATCATCATCGAAGCGTCTTTACATCTAAAGTTGTGTACGTTGCGGAGAGGACCGGGTTTCCTCTTATTTGGGTCTCTTGGCGATTTCCTGTCTGACTTTCACATATGTAGTGGATACTTTTTGCTCCAGTGTATGAATATTTTGTTTTGTACCTGCGCACTTCTCTGCTGCAGAAGCCAATGTGTTCAATGAGCTGAGTACACGTGACGTTTGGCTTTGCTTTGTACTCTGTTTGAACTGTTGTAATGCGTTGGAATATCGTTCTTTAGCCAGACTCGCCTGTTTTTTAGCCGTTTGAATCTGTTTCTTCGCGGAGTCAGCCCCTGCTACCATAGCTCGTAAACGTTTTATTTCAGCGCTCTTCCGTTTACGTACTTCAGCAAGTTCCTTTTTCTTGATTCGGATGTCTTCTCTGGCAAGCTTCACAACGGGTCTCAACGTCTCTGCCTGAGTGCGGATTGCTGCACTCCATTCCTTATTTTTGATGGCCTTGGCTGCATCCAACTGTCTATTGACCGAACTATAGAGGGCGAATAGTGGTTCATATCGGGCTTGGGTTTGCTTTACCTTTTCAGCTAGAGCTGCGACCTTCGCATCATCGGTTTGTCTTATTTCTACACGTAATCGCTCCAATTCTGCGGTATTGGCGGCATGAAGTGTCTTTATTTTTTGTTCCCAAACCTGCTCTTGAGCCTTCCAGTTCCCCACTTTCTCGTATGCTTGCTTCAACGTTAACTTGGTTTGTGCGTCGGCTTTGTTCAAAACGGAATCCCATGCTTTTTGCGCGGTTACGCCAAGATCTATGCCCGCAGCCTCCACTGAAGAAGCAAAATAAATCGTGCCTGCGCTGAACAGAATCACAAGCCCTATGAGCAGGCGTGATCCGAAAATAAGATGAGTCAACGATGGCAATTGACGACGCCGAACGTTACTTTGTTCCATCATGTGACTATGGCTACCTGCTATTGGAGAAGGGAATAGTATGTCACTCGTCTCCATTAAAGCTATATCTTCTGTAGCTATATCTTCGATATGCTGTCGCCCCTTTTTTTCTTCCAATAGGCCGTCATGTTCTATGAAGTTATGTGAGTTTGTTCGTTCCAATAGGGAAGAACAACACTCCATTGCCTCCTGTTCATTTATCGTTTCCTTCCACGTTTCTGTTTGCATGCGTCTCTAACACCCTTTCTTCTAAAATATTTAGCAGAATAGCCAACGAAATCAGCGAACGACAAAAAAGCACCCGCAAGTCAGGCATTTGCCTGCTCTTACGGGTGCTTCCCTCATAAGCCGTTCCATATGAGATTCGATTGAACGAGTCGCTCGAACCTTCCTTTTTCTAATATATTCCATTCACTGTGTCTGGTCAAGTAAATCTGGTTTCACTGGTTGAGTAAAACTTTCGATCAACGGGAGAACCCCTCCCGCTTATAGTTAACAACTGATACAGTTCAGCTTATTGATTGACCAAAATAGCGTTCATTTCCTCGGTCAGATCCTCTTCTTTCAGCATCATGTAGATGTTCTCGCCACGAGTTACATTCAACTTGATCTGGTAGATGGTATCTTTCTCTGTTTTATAACCAGACCGTTGACGTTTGAGCAAATCGCTAATGATTTCTTTGTTTTGGGTTGCGACCTGCTTCTTGATGCTTAGACTCCCATCGATATATTCTGGCTGCGGATTCGCCCACTGAAGAAAACCCGGACTGTTGATCTCCTGCTTCGCAAACTGTGCGGAGATAATCTCGTCTGCTTGGACAAGCAACTGATCGTATAATTTGTTCTCCTTCAGCCAAGCCAATACCCGATCATAGCTAGGTTTGATCTCAAAGTTCCACATCTCCCTCGGTTGAGATGGATCTTTCGAAGTAGAATCCTGATTCATCTCCGCGTAAGCAAACGACTGCCACGGCGAGCGCTGTTCTTCATAGGTCTGGTCCAAAATGTCCTGTTTCAAGAGTTCCTTGAATTCACGGACTTGCTCCGGATTGCTAATGTACACCTTTCGGTATGAACTAGTGGAAGAGCGAATGCCAAAACTTAATGCATCCTCTTCCAGCTTATACGTTTCAAAGGCGACTCTTTTGTAATCCTGGGACTGTTTCAGAGCCATTAATTCCTGATGGAATTCGGCTTCTGGAATATAGTATTTACGTTTCATCACCTTGCCGTTATCCAGCTTGTAGTTAATAAATACATACTCATCATCACGCATACCTGGATTGATTGGATCATTCAGTATAGGAAGATCGGAATCCACAATTTTTTGATGAAGAGCGATAACTGCCCCCATGTATTCCGGATCATTAGAATAGAGGTGAGCATCGTCCATCTTCTGATTGACACCGTTACTATAGATATAACGCTCCCCACCAAGCTTGATGCTGTTCACTTTGTTCAGTTCAGGCACTCGCGCAGCGTATCCATTCCAGCCGGCAATAGGGATGTACAATATCAAACCAGCGACAATACCATATAAAATCAGCTTGGGCAGCAGCCTGCTGCTCCAGATCAGCCATGTTTTGCGAATAATCATCTCGGCAACGATATAACCTACAATTCCACCAAGAACATATCCGAAGATTCCCCATCCAGCTGATCCTCTTGGAGCAATAATCGTGAAGTAAGCTCCGCCAATCAGAACCAACGTAAACATTAAACCAAATCGGAATATAGGTTTCACAAGAGTAAATGTAACTGCTTGCGTAGCAGATTCAACCTGTCTTCTCGCATAGAGCACATAAGTCAGAGGAATAAACAGGATTGCGAATATCGAATAGATTATAAGTTCTCCATTAGTGATAGGAGCATAACTGATTGAAGCCATGCGAAGAACAAGTGACATTTCTTCCGCATTACGTCCCAATTCATCGTACGGATATCCAAGCAAATAATGCTGGAGATGAAGTGACATAATGAACCATACGACAACAGGTAACAAGAGGAGCGCGTATACGGTAAGCCCCTGCAACACAGACTGCCCGATGCACATGCCGACCGCCACAGTAAGCATGAACATAAATAGCGAGTATATGCTCATGCTCAAGCCCCACATCCAGATCGTGCTGCCATTGAACAGAAAAGCAGGTTGATCCAGTACTGCCCATACCCAGCCGGTAATTGCAGTTGTAATCCAGATCGGAAGCAAAATCATGGCATATCCAGTCAACAAGTTAACCGTTAATAGATGTTTACGACGTAACGGCAAACTATGGAACAGATCAGAAGGTGCACCGGACTGAATATACCGAAACAGAAAGATTCCAGCCGCTACGGGGAGTGTGATGGCGAACAAAATCTGCACTTCACCATTGGCCTGAAACAAACTTGTAATCTGTTGTGGCACGTCCCTGTACTCGGTAGCGATATATAGCGGAAGTGAGAACAACAATGTGATGAGATATAAAATGCCTATCCATCCATGCTGTCTGAAATTTTGGATCAGGATGCCCCGGTTACAGAACAATCGGTTGAATATCATACCCTGCGTCCTCCATTTCGTAAATAAAGATTTCTTCGAGCGTCAAAGGCAGTACATCCAGCAGATACGGGTCATGTATACGGAATTGATCGGTTACCTGTTGTCGGTTGCCTTTGACAATGTACAGGGATACACTTCCCCGTTTCTCTTCATGCAAAATATCAATCTGCTCATCCATGGCTTTCGCATGGTCCGGGTGGCGGAAAGCGACCTGGATTTTATGCGTATCGGCCTTCAGATCATCAAGATCCTTCTCTACAATAATTCGGCCTTTGTGCATAATCGCCACATGGTCACACAGATCTTCGATCTCACGTAAATTGTGAGACGAGATAACAATAGTTACTTGACGCTCAGCTGCTTCCTGGAACAGCAAGTTTTTGATCTGCTGGCGCATGACCGGGTCGAGGCCGTCAATCGGCTCATCCATCAGCAGCACTTCAGGCATACAGCTAAGTCCCAGCCATACGGCTGCCTGACGGCGCATGCCTTTGGACATACGATGCAGCTTGCGTTTTACATCCAGTTTGAATACGGTGGCCAGTTGCTTGAACCGCTCCTCATTCCAGCGCGGGTAGACAGAACGATAAAATGCAGCCATTTGAGTTATTGAAGATTGCGGAAAAAAGTACGGCGAATCGGCCATAAAAATTGTGCGGCCTTTGAGATCCATATTTTCATAAATCTCAGTACCCTCGATACGAACAGTCCCGCTGTCCTGACGGTAAATGCCAGCCATCATTTTGAGCAGCGAAGTCTTGCCTGCCCCGTTGGAACCGAGCAAACCATAGATCGACCCCTTATGTATGTTCATCGTTACGCCATCCACTGCCTTTTCCTGTTCAAACGCTTTGACGACTTGATTCAGCTCAATCATGAGGCTCCTCCTTCTCTATACGGGCCATCGCTTCCTCAAACAAAAGCGTCATATCCGCTTTGGTCAAACCGGAATACGAAGCTTCTGCAATCAACTTCACCAGAGACTCTCTGATCTCATCTCTCATGGCTTCATTCGGATGTTCCACAGACGATGATACGAAGCTCCCTTTTCCCTTCAAAGAATAAATGTAACCTTCACGTTCAAGCTCGCGATACGCTTTCTGAATCGTATTTGGATTTACGGTCAGCTGCGTGGATAACGCACGAACGGAAGGAAGCTGCTCGTCGGGCTTTAGAATACCGTATACGATCATTTCTTTGACTTTGTCCACTAGTTGCTCGTAGATCGCCTTACGGCTGCGTACATCTAATTCGAACATCCCGCACCTCCTTTCTGTACATGTGTGAAATAACCTATCGGTTTTAAATGACTGTATCTGAGGTGTATGTGCAAATATCTAGGTGTAAAAAGGCGTTACCTAAGCTGTACAGCTGTAGTGCCGTACTATTCAACTCTTAGGTGTATTAACTGTACTACTATTATTAATACAGTTAAATCGAATTGTCAACCGTTGACTTTGACTTCTTGTTTTATTGGGAGTACGTTAATAAAGAGAGGTTATATGGTTTATTTGACATATATAATTTTGGAAAGCAGGTTCATTCCGGCTTAGGACGCGGCACGATCATGGTGGCGTTCACATGAGATGAGGCAAAACGGCTATCTGAAGCGATGTGGCTAGATGTGACTAGATGTCGCTACTTGAAGAAGTGATGCGGTCAGCTACCCAAAACCTTTGCTTTACCGCTTTGACAGAATTACATGTAAAGGTTGTTCAGGTCTTTCCCCTTCCGTTATGATGGAGATGAAGTATTGTTCAATAATCACTGTATCTTGGTTACTTTTTTTGTGCGCATTTAATCTGCTTGATTGTTAGGTCAGTTATGCGTTAGATATGTTGTGTTGCGTTATAGATCTAATGTCTACACAGTTATAGATCTAATGTCTACACAGTAGTTGGCTGTTCAGCAGGTAGCTAAATTAGAGTTAGCGAGACTATGTACTTGCTTTAAGTTCGGGTTTGCACAAATGAGTTTACACAAATGAGCTACTATGTAGGGATCGGGTGTAGAGTCGGCCAGTTATTTATTTGGTTTGTTGGTTTAAAATCCGAAAATCGATATATGATTAGCGTTGATTGAGTCGGGGCAGACTCCAGCCTTTTCAATCGTTTATCTGACTTTTTGGAGCGCCAACTCGTGCTGTCCGCACTGAGCATACATATTGTAGATATGTCTTTCAAAGGGTGGACACAGACATGAGAAAGCACTCTGGAGTTTGATTTCTACATATAGATCATTTGTAATTTTACGTCCGAAAAAATCTATATGTAGTGTGTTATTTTAAAGGATGGGTATAGTACCTTTTTAGAAAAAGTGTCCACTCTTTGAAAGACAAAATGAAGATAAATGTCCTTTTCTAGTGGACAAAACTATGTCCGAATTCCATTTATATAAGTTGAACTATACATGTACACGGAAATATAGAAGGCAGTAATAACCCTAAGAAGTGTAGTTAAAAGCTTGCTGTAAGAAAGATATTATGGAGGCATAGGTTACGCTTCGAATACCTCACAAGGAGAATCCGAGATGAATGAACATAGACAGGATAAAGAGCAGAATAATGAACCCAACGCATCATTCGAAAATAATGGACACCACGGGGATTCAACTGGGGAAATAAACACTTCAGATATAAGTCCGGTACAAGCAAATTCATCACAACGTGTGTTAATTGTAACCGCGGTTGATGCGGAAAAAGATGCGGTCCTCCGTGGTTTGGGAGACACGGGCGCGGAACGATTTGACGTCATCGCAGCGGGCGTTGGCCCAGCCTCGGCCGCAGCAGGAACAGCCGCTACATTGGCATATGCCGTAGCGGCTGCAAGCACTAGGGCGTTGGCGCAGGGTTCTACTGCGCCAAGCCCATCCGATGTGGCACAGGCATCTGCCACATCTTCAAGGCCGGGGCCCCTTGCCGGAGCCGGATATTCACCAGCCTACATGCTGGTGATCAGTGCCGGCATCGGCGGCGGGTTCCCCGGCCGGGCAGACGTCGGCTCCCTCGTGGTAGCCGACGCCATGGTTGCTGCCGATCTGGGCTCGCAGACGCCAGACGGCTTCCTTAGTGTGGACGAGCTCGGATTCGGCTCGTCCATTGTGGCGGCGGACGCGGAGCTTGCCTCTCGCCTGCGCCATGAGCTGCAGCAGGCTGGGCTCGCCGTCAGCGGAGGCACTGCGGTCACCGTGTCCACGGCGACCGGAACAGCGGAGACGGCCGCGGAGCTATTGCGCCGCGTGCCGGATGCCGCCGCCGAAGGTATGGAAGGCTTCGGCGTGGCAACAGCTGCCCAGCAGTTCGGCGTGCCAGCACTCGAACTACGGGCCATATCCAACGCGGTCGGTCCACGCGACCGCGACGCTTGGCGCATCAAGGATGCCCTCGATGCGCTACAGGCTGCAAGTTCCATTTTACGGGAGGTTATTACATCATGAAAATTGCATTTTCCCCTTGTCCAAATGATACATTTATCTTTCACGCATGGGTGCACGGTTTGATCCCGGGCGCACCTGAGCTGGATGTCCGTTATGCTGATATTGATATTACCAATGGTCTGGCGGCAAATCCGGATGGACCCGATACACCTGAAGTGATGAAAATATCTTATGCAGCACTGCCATACGTGTTATCTGACTATGCTCTGCTTCCTGCTGGAGGCGCACTCGGCAGAGGATGCGGTCCACTTGTTCTGACCGCAAATGGCACGACCGATCCAGCCTATCTGTCTGGACGACGAGTTGCTGTGCCAAGTGAACGCTCGACAGCATATCTATTATTCCGTCTGTGGGCAGCGCAAAATGTTCCGGGCGGTGTAGGCGAGATTGTGGTCATGCCATTCGACCAGATCATGCCTGCTGTGCGAGACGGCAAGATTGATGCCGGACTTGTCATCCATGAAGCACGTTTCACGTACCAGAACTATGATCTCAAACTGATGACGGATCTCGGGAACTGGTGGGAAAGCGACACCGGCCTTCCGATCCCGCTTGGAGCGATCATCGCACGTCGCAACATGGACGCTCATGCCCTCGCCGGATGGGCACGCGCCTCCGTTGAATATGCATGGGCGCACCCGGATGAGTCGAGAGCATACGTTATGGAACATGCCCAAGAAATGGACCCTGACGTAGCTGCACAGCATATCGGACTGTATGTTAATGAGTTCAGCGCCAACCTGGGTGATGATGGTTACGGTGCAATCACTGCACTGCTTGGCCGTGCCATGAAAGAAGGACTCGTTCCCGAGTTCGACCTTGATCTGTTGCGAATCTAACATCTATATCTGTACGCTTTATATCTTAAGAACACAGCACATCTTATTTAGCCGAATAACGTGGTATGAGAATTCTAACGAATCTCAGACACCGTATTCGGCTAGAATTCGTTCCTATCGTCAACAAACTCGCATAATTTCGCACAATAACGATCCTACGATTCGTAAGAAATTGATATGTGCGGATTTCCAGCAAATAGCGTGTGCTCGGTTCGTTTGAGTCCGTCCCAAAGCGTTCTGAGGAGCAAGCTTCGTAGAAGTCTATTCGGGGTTCATTCGTGGACACAAACTTCTTAGCTAGCCAGGGTGATGGCGGTGTCCTTGCGTCTTGTTTTGTAAGAGCTTGGTTACTTCGGGTTAATAGAGGTTGTATTCAGAAGCTTAGAAGGCTTACGAATCGGAGTCTATCCTTAAACTCCCCCGCACCTATTTCGCTGAATCACTACTTTCCAGCAAGATTGTACAAGCCTTACCGGGTTTCGGGTTTCGGGTTTCGGGTTTCGGGTTTCGGGTTTCGGGTTTGGGGTTTGGGGTTTTAGAGTCTAATTTTTAACTAGGCGAGATACTTGCAACAAGATACTTGCTGCAAACTAGTGGCCTCACTAACCATGTTGGTCTACACATGACACACAAAATAGAAAGAGCTGTCCCCTAACGTCAGACTTATGACGATGGGACAGCTCTTTTTTCACTCTATGTTCAACTTCATATTTATACTCATATCTATCACTCTGCTCAACCCAAGATTGAAGCAGAAAGAACCCCATGCAGCTCAACGCTCTCCAAGTCATCTTGAACCCTACTGCAACCCATCCCAATCCACTGCTCTCCCATTCACAACTGCGGTCTACGAATCCAACCGTCACCTACGATTTGCTGCAACCGCAGCCGAACAATCGGAACCATCCCCTACGAATCAGCCACAACCGTACGAATCATAATCCGCAGTGCATCCAGCATCATGGGAATAGGCAGCGACGGGACGGAAGGCTGCAACACAGCCATCTCTGTGGAGGCGGGAAAATGTACAAATCCGGCACGGATCGGAAGTTGCCCTACTCGAATGTGATCCAGTACCCGGTACATCGTGTTGTTGCAGATATATGTACCTGCTGTATTGGATACGGCAGCGGGAATACCTGCTGCGGACATGTCATTCACCATGGCACGTATGGGCAACGTGGAGAACAAACCGTCTGGGCTGCCATCTGCAATGGGCTCGTCCACAGGACGCTGGCCTTGGTTATCCGCGAAGGAGCCAGGCGGAATGTCTTTGACATTCACGGCGATCCGCTCCGGTGTGATGGATGTTCTGCCCTTGGCCAGCCCACAGGCGATGACGACATCTGGCCGATAGGCTCCCATCTCTGCGATTAGCAGGTCTGCACATTCATCAAAGTGCACGGGCAACAGTACTGTTTTTAGCTCAGCACCTTCGATCACTTCGTTTGCAAGAGCATCCATTAATGCCCCCGTCGGATTCACCACATCCCCGCCAAAAGGTTCAAACCCGGATATCAGAATCTTCACCATCACACGTCAACTCCTGTCTGTTTACTCCGATTTGTAACGCAAACCCCACTGACCCCGAATGGTGTCCATCAGCTTCATGATTTCCAGAGATTCGTCCAGTTTAATGGTATTGCTCTCCGTGCGGCCTTCTAGGATACAACGTCCCGCTTCTTCTGCCTCAAAAGCATAACCAATGCACGTTCGATCATCCGTAAACTTTTCGGGCTCGTCCTGACCATTCACATGCAGATAGGCTTCTTTACCCGCCAGGAATAAAGGGAGACGAATCTTGCCTTCCGTACCGTATATAACCGCTTCATTGCTAAGGTTCAGACGAATGGCAGCACTCAGTGACGCAGAACGTCCCTCGGAATAGGACAATAATACGGAAAACTGCTCATCCACACCCGTCTCACCGATATTGGCTGTACTCCATACATGCTGGGGCTGTTCGCCAAAGATCATCGAAGCAAAGGAGATCGGGTACACCCCTGCATCCAGCAAAGCTCCCCCACCCAGATCCGGATTAAGCAACCTTCCTTCCGGCTCCCAACCAACACGGAATCCAAAGTCTGCCTGGAGCAAACGTACTTCACCGATTCGTCCTTCTGCAATCCATGCTCTGGCTTGAGCGATTGGTGGCAAAAAGCGTGTCCACATCCCTTCCATCAGGAAAAGGTTGCGCTCTCGTGCCGTCTCCACCAGTTGCTCCAACTGACGCGCATTCATCGTAAACGGCTTTTCACAGAGCACCGCCTTGCCTGCCTCCAGACAAGCCATTACATTCTCCTTATGCACAGGATGCGGTGTTGCCACATAGATAATATCTACCTCAGGGTCTTGAAGCATCTCATCATAAGAACCGTAAGCGCGTGCAAAACCATATTCAGCTGCAAACTTCTCCGCGCTTCCCGCTGTCCGTGAACCTACCGCTGCTTTCACTGCGTTCCCGGCATGCTCCAAATCCCTTGCAAACTGGGATGCAATCCATCCCGTGCCCATAATGCCCCAGCGTACTTTGTCCCGTCCCACTATTTCTGTCATATTAAAGCCTCCCTACTGCAATTTGAGTTGAAAAGGTTCATGATTCAGATCAGGCCAACATGTTATCCCCTTTATTTTACCAAAAAGAAACGCTTACGTCAGAAAACGATTTCGATTATGTGCTTTCAATAGAATTCAAGCTCATCAGGGCCTCGAACATATCTGTGTACATTTCAATTCTCCAGTAGATTTGCTAAGATTATCAGCAGACTAGGGCCAAGAAGTCTTGTCCCTAAACTACTTGTAACTAGCGACAATCTGGTTAAACTATCGATCACATCTGATAACGGGATCATACCCGTGTGCTATTCAGAAAACATCTGACTATACTGCAAACGCATTTTTTTGCCAAGGCAGCTAATAATTATAGCATCATGCAAAACGCATCAATAGATGTTCAAGTAAGACGTTCAGGCCCGAGAAAATACGATACGTATCAGATTCATTCATTATTACTTAACTGTTCAAAAGAGAGGAGGTCGCATAGCACCATGACTACCATCCCTGGTACCACCCACAACGACATGAATCCACACATGTTACATCAGCAGACAAGTCCCAATTCAGAAAAGGAATCCTCCACCCGAGCAGGCCTGGATGCATTCTTGAATGATACCCTGATTGAACTTCGTCAGGCAGAACATATAATAACCCGAGGGAAATGGCGCTGGTCCACAACTGAGCTTGCTCATCATACCTTCATATACATGCACAAATTCACAGGCCAACTGATTATGAATGAGACCGAATCCCACGTGGTTCGCAAATCAGCTTGTCTATGCACACCAGGAACTGCGATTGAACTGATTAGTGATGAAGACCATGATATTGAACTATATATGATTCACTTCGATCTGTATCGGGCTACGGAGAAAACAAAATCCAGACGAATCTACGAACGTGAGCTCAGCTCACCTGTTACAGGCTGGATTCAGGGCCCATTTTACGGTATACAGCGCATTGCCGCACAGCTTACACAACTGACCAACGAAGGTTTGGAAACAGGCCTGAAGGCACAGCTCTTCCTAACTGAACTGTTACATATGCTCTGGCCTCAAGAAGACCAGACTGACGTAGGGGCTGGGCAGGATGAACCCGAACAGTGGCTCAGGTCCACCCTGCAATACATGCGCGAAAACTACATGCACGAGATCAAACTGGAAAAGCTGGCTGAACTGGCTGATATGCATCCATCCTATTACTCGCAGCTATTCAAGAGCCGCATGCAGAAGAATCCGATTGAATACATCACTCATCTGCGTATGAACCGGGCCAAGGAATTGTTGCTCACTTCCGATCTGCGTGTCCGTGATGTGGCTCGTGAAGTGGGTTACCGTGACGAATTCTATTTCAGCCGACGTTTCCGGAACCATGCTGGATACGCTCCCACTTCCTATGCGAAGGAGGTGCATCGGAATATTGTGTCGCTCTCCTATCCATACACGGATCACTAGATGACACTGGGTATCACACCATGCGCAGCTCAGATTCAGGGCCACCTGCCTCATATGCCCAAATCGTTGGCACTGCCCTTCCACGCTTATGAACCGTGGGAACAGGGACGTCAGGCCTTCCTGGATGTGAATCCTGAATTGATTCTGACCAAGGACAATGCAGCTGCCAAAGCGATGGAGCATATTGGCGATGTCGCCCCCATCATCACGATTCCCTGGAACCAGACTGACGTCTTTGGTCATCTGCATCAGATTGCATCCATTGTGGATCGTACCCAGGCAGCGACAGATTGGCTCGATCGACATGAACGCAAGGTAGAGCGCGCACGCAAAAAAATGAAGGAATTGGTCGGGGATATTACCGTTGCCGTTGGCACGTTAACACCTAAAGGTCCACGGATGTACAGCCATCGCAACTTTGGACACGTCTTTTACCGCAGTCTGCAATTGGCCGCTCCTCAGCGCATTCAGACCGAACTGGCTGGCAAATCTCCCGGCGTTGGATTCAACTGGCTGCCCTTCACACCAGGAGAATGGGACGGACTGGAGGCAGATGTGCTGGTACTGGCGATTAATTCTATGCATGAAAAGGCAACACTGTTGAAAGAGATGGCTTCGAATCCACTGTGGAACAGCCATCCTGCGGTAAAAAACGGACGTGTACATCTCATCGACTGGAACTCATGGGTCGTATACGCTCCATATTCCATCAACATCCAGCTCAATGAAGCGCTCTCTATGTTGACGAACAAACCTTCACTTTTGTAATCTAAAAAATGTCCATCTCCAAAATCTTAATTTATGCCATGTACGGGCCTGAATTAAGATTCTATAATGATCACTAATTGATAATGATAATCAATAACAATGAAATGCGTTGTTGGTACCAAAGGAGTGACCCGTATTCAACATCCGGGACTGCCACATCGTCCGTCTAATTCAAAAAAATCTGCAGTGACCGTTGGGCTCACGTTTTTGTCTGCCATAGCCATACTGCTGCTAAGTATGTTTGTCGCAATCTCGTTAGGTGCCAAAGGGTTAACGCTGGAAACCGTATGGGCTGCCATATTTCAGTACAACCCAGCTTTGACACCACATCAGATTATTCATGAGCTGCGGCTGCCTCGTGTCCTTGCCGCGGTTATTATCGGCGCTGCCTTTGCCGTTGCAGGAGCTTTAATGCAAGGTATTACGCGTAATCCGCTGGCAGACACGGGCATTCTGGGCATCAATGCTGGAGCCACTTTTGTCGTAGCACTGAGCTTTGCCTTTTGGCCCGGACTGTCATATGGATGGATCATGGTTTTATCATTCGTGGGGGCTGTTCTGGGCACACTGCTAATCTTCCTGCTTGGAATGGCAGCACCGGGTGGTCTGAATTCCATCAGACTGACCGTTGCCGGGGCGGTTATTGCAGCCATGTTAACCTCGCTCAGCACAGGAGTTGCCATTTATTTTGACCTGAGTCAGGATCTGGCCTTCTGGTATGCGGGAGGTTTTGGCGGAATAGAATGGCGGCATCTGAAGCTGATTCTTCCCGTGCTGCTCGCCACACTAGTACTGATTATGCCACTCGCCCGGCGTGTATCACTTATGTCACTCGGTGAAGAAGTGGCGATTAATCTCGGGATCAACCTGCGCTGGACGAAGTTTCTCGCCCTCGCAGCAGTTGTTGTGCTGGCTGGTGTGTCCGTGTCGGCAGTAGGCTCGATTGGATTTGTCGGACTTGTCATCCCCCATATCTCACGCAAACTGGTGGGTGTGGATTATCGACTCATCATTCCGATGTCTTCTCTGCTGGGAGCGATATTACTGGTGCTCGCTGATCTGGGCTCACGCATCGTGAATCCCCCCGAGGAACTCGCGGTAGGCATTATGGTCGCTTTTGTCGGTGTACCATTCTTCCTCTATCTGGCCCGTAAAGAAAGGAGGGCCTTGTAGCGATGAATTTTAATACACCCTCACGAGGTAAACGTTCAATAGTTGTCAGTATCACGCTGCTCTGCATCGCCATTGCCGTTATTGTAATCAGCCTGAACACGGGAACCATTCGTCTCTCTCCAGTGGCTGTGTTACAGACTTTGCTTGGTAATGGCAGTTCGGATGATCAGATTGTACTGTTTGATTACCGACTTCCTCGCATCCTGGTAACTGTATTGGCCGGAGCGGGACTTGGTATTGCCGGAGCGGCCTTGCAAGGGATCACCCGCAATCCACTGGCGGACCCGGGTATTCTGGGATTACATGCGGGGGCAGCATTTGGACTAATGGTGTTTGTTAGTCTCTCCTTTACAATGGATGGCTCTGTAGCCTTACTGATTCCGTTGTTTGCTTTTGCAGGCAGTGTTGCCGCCGCCCTGATCATCATGCTGTTATCTTATGATCGGCACAACGGCGTATCACCCATTAAGCTGATTCTGGTGGGAATCGCGGTAGCGGCCGGGTTCCATGCGTTGACACTTTACCTATCCCTGCGTCTGGATGAAGACACCTATTCCTTTGCCGCACGCTGGCTCGCAGGAAGCGTCTGGGGCCGGGATTGGATTCATGTGCAAGCGTTGCTTCCTTGGGTGGTGTTATGTATCTCGTACATTTGGAGTCGATCCAAAACGCTTGATGCCTTCAATCTTGGAGATGCTGCAGCAACCAGTATCGGAACACCTGTCCGATCCCAGCGTGTTATTTTGCTGCTCTGTGCCGTGGCTTTGTCTGCCGTCAGTGTATCGATGGCTGGTGGGATCGGCTTTATCGGTCTGGCGGCACCACATCTGGCGCGCAGGCTTGTCGGTCCGATGCATCGGCATCTGATCCCTGCTGCCGGGCTCATCGGTATGGTTATTCTGGTGACCGCCGATACGATTGGACGAACGATCTTTCAGCCTAATGCCATTCCGGCAGGCGTGGTGGTTGCTGCGATTGGTGCACCTTACTTTTTGTACCTTTTAGTACGAAGCAAGTAATCTTTTTTTCAAAAAAACAATAAAGACATCCAAGAGATGTTCAAGGAGAATGTGACTACCCATGTTAAAGAAAAATCTTATGCTTGTCATGAGTATCTGTCTGGTGCTTGTGCTCGCAGCCTGTGGAACGGCTAACAATTCATCATCTGCTTCTGGCGGTTCGTCCACGGATACTTCAAGCAACAATCAGGACAACAGTGCAAGTTCAGGAGAGCCCCGGATTGCCTCCATGTCGATCCATCTGACCAATGATCTGCTGTCTCTCGGTATTACTCCGGTTGGTTCCGTTATTGGTGGCGAAGCCAAAGGCTTCCTGTCCCATGTTGCTGATCAACTTCAAAATACAACGCCACTTGGTCCGGTTAAAGACCCGGATATGGAAGCTTTGCTTGCCCTAAAACCCGATGTGATCTATCTGGACGAAGAATTCTCCGGTGATGATATTGCCAAATTCGAGAAAATTGCTCCGGTGCATGTCTTCAATCTGGATGACGGTACATGGCGCGACCATCTGAAAGAGATTGGCAAACTCGTGAATCGCGAGAAGGAAGCCGAGCAATACATTCAGGACTACGCGACCGAAACGGAAGAAGTGAAATCTCTGATTCATGACACGATCGGTGATGGTACTGTGATGGCGATCCGTGTTACTGCCAAAGAATTACGTGTGTTCAGTACACGCCGTCCCATGGGTCCCATTTTGTATGAGGATCTCGGTCTGACTCCTGCCAAAGGGATCACAGATATCGATTCGACTAAACCGTATCAAGTCGTCTCCCGTGAAATATTACCGGACTATGATGCAGATGCAATCTTTGTGGTTGTGAATTCGGATGATGAAGCCAAAGAAATGTTTAAGGAGCTGCAAAACAATCCGATCTGGCAAGGTCTGAAAGCAGTCAAAGCCGGTCACGTCTACCCGATTGGTGCACAGCCTTGGCTGGATTACTCATCTATCGGTAATAAAATGGCCATGGATGAAGCCAAAGAAATGTTCTCCAAAAAATAAAGTCTCCTGTACATCTGATACCCATCATTTATAAAAAACAACAAAAAAACCTCACTTTGAGATCGGAACAGCGTAGGTAAGAACCATACTTACGCTCTATTCCCCCCAAAGCTGAGGTTTTTTTTGCTTTGGCTCTGCCAGCAAGCTGCACTCCATCCTCTTCCACCAAGTGCGCTCATAGTATACAGATAATGATCTCAACATCCGTATCGGCAAAAGTTTCCTGGATAATCGGACTTACCTTCTCCCATTTCAGCCTGTCCAACCCGCATCCTATTCGGGGCATAGCCAGCTTCGTAATGCCTTCCATCACACATACATCCCGCATGGATTCTACCGCATTAGTCAACGATTGGTACGTCGGCTTATTGGAGAACTTAGCCTTGGTGACCAGATTCAGCGTCCGCCCTACCGGATAACATCGTCCAATCTCAAGCGGCTCTTGTTTGGCCTGCTCTTGAAGATTTTCCAAACCAAATCGCTCCCGGAACTGCACCGCAATGCCCTTGCCCATCCTTGCATCGGCTGATATGCAGTGCGCAAGCGTGTAATCATCCCCGAGTTCAAATAAATCCTGTTGTCTCTCATGAAACTGCATCGCATTCCTCTCCTTTATCAAGCGCTCTCATTCAATCTATATCCCATATTTTTTTATTAGGCCTCTGCCAAAAAACGTTGAAATGCCTTTAAAGTTCTCTGACCTGCGGATCGATCATATACCGCAAATACAATTCGTTCAAAGGAGTCCTTAAATCCCTCTCCCACTAACACATCATGAAAATACTTCGCCACCACTGCCGGTTCATTACGAAATACGCCACAACCATATGCACCGAGAACAATCGTCCGATGACCATTCGTAACAGCCACGTCCAGAATATAAAGGATACGTTCCTTCATCACGGACTCAATCTGTAGATCATCCGCTTCTCCACGCTCTTTCACCACACCCGCATTCACCGCTGGCGCAGTGATGAAGGATGATACATAATATTTGTCCAGCAGCCTGTCTTCATCATCACGAATCACCGGAACATCCGGTGAATAGATCATATAATTCGAATAGAAACCCGATCGCTGTTTGCGATTGTAATCGTACATTTCATCCATTTGGGCGATGCACGGGTATAGTCCTGTCGCTCGGGCCAGACTCTCTTCCTGTGCCTGACTTCCGCCAAGGAAACCGCCGCCAGGATTTTTCGCCGATGCAAAGTTCAAACAGACCACATCTTCTCTTCCTTCAGCTACCGTCAAACGTGAAGCCGCTCCAAGTGTAGTCTCGCCAGTAACTTCAATGCGACCCGGTGCAGCCTCAACTTCAGATGATGGGGCCGTGGGTTGGATTGCAACGTAAGCTTCTGTACGAAGCTTTTCTCTGAGCGCGGACAATTCTGCTGGACGGTATAACGCCGAATTTCGGATGGCTTGCTGCACATCGGTACCTATCTCAACCTTGCGATCATACCCATTTACGTACTGCCCTTCATCCAAAATAGCCAACGTCTGCTGTGCGATATTAGCCCGCATGGAACGTGAATTGGAGCCACCATTACCAGTTGATCTACCGAGTTTACTGTCGTGGCTATTACGTCCGTTGCTATTTTTGTTATTGCTGCTATTGTTCTTATCCTGTTGTTGATCACTCATCTGAATCACTTCCTATATCTTCTCTTAGACGGGTCAGAATCTCACCCAGCCAGTTGGTTCCCCGCCATGTTCTTCGATTACGAATACGCGGGTCTTCCTCCGCCAGCCCTACACCCCAGATGCGATCATCCGGACTTGCTTCCACAAGGGTCGTTCCACGAGTGGCACGCAGCACGGTTAGCAGTTCTTCGTTTTGTGTAAATTTGGCCAAATTACCCTCGTAGACAATGCGCTGGCACTCAGCTTCCCATAAAGTCCGGTCGAAGCCTGCGACCTGTCTGCCCAGCTTTTTTTGTACCGAAGCAGAGCTTGCCTTCAGAATCTTGTCTGCGATGGTCTGATCGCCAAACAGCAGCGCTTTCTGGTACATCATGTATTGCTCCGCACTCGTGTAGTGAATCCCGTTCACGGTAAAATCCGCCGGGTGCCACTGTGAGAACGGAGATGCAGTCCGCCAGAAAAACGTAAACTTTTCCATCCATATCCCCTCTTTACATGCTCCTCATGTATGCAATCATCCCGTAAACATCTTGAATGACTTCATTCGATTTCAGTGATGCACACCATCTTCTATAAGTTCTGTCTCTCTGGATTCAATCTGTATAAACGTGATGGTCGATGACCGGCACTGCTCGCATACTCTCCCGTCTCAATGACCCAATCGGCGATTTTGCGCCGGAAAGCGGCAGCCAGCAGTTTTTTGCCACTGATGATCTCATGTACTTTCTGAAGCGCAGTCAGCGTAAACGTCTCCGGCATCAGATTAAATGCAATATCCGTGTACTCGATCTTGGATCGCAGACGTTCAAGCGCATAATGAATGATTTTGGCATGATCAAATGCAATTCCCTGAACCTCACCCAACGTCAAACGATGGCTCCGCACTTTTCCTTCTATCGTTTCTTTCGTCTCAACAATTGCCGATAACTCTTCTGTTCCATTGGTCAAAATCAACTGCAGCCTGCGTTCTGTCACACGTCCACGCTCATGGATATGCCGTTTCTCTTCCAGAAGTCGCTGCTCCACCCGAAACCAATTGGCCTCACTGGCATCATCGCCAGCCTGAAGCTCCAACTCGCTGCTATCCACCAGCGCCATATAGGAACAGCTGATGACCCGTGTACGCGGATCTCGCTCCACATCTCCCCAGGTGTACAGTTGCTCCAGATAAATATCATCCAGCCCCGTCTCCGTCAACAATTCCCGACGAGCAGCATCTTCCAATGATTCCTGCATGGAGACAAATCCGCCCGGTAACGCCCACTGTCCCAGATAAGGATGGCCGCCTCGTCGGATCAGCAGTAACTGGAGTTCGGGTTCCGCAAGCTTGCGATAGTTCTCCTGTGCCTCACTGCGGATCGTAAAGACCAACATGTCTACGGTGACGGAAGGACGTTCGTAATCACCAGCATTATACGTTTCCAGAAACTGTTGTTCACTGATATGTGCCTGATCCTGATGCTCCCGGTAATCGGGAGCTTTTCCTCCAGAGGAACCTTCATAAGTCATAATAAACGAACTCCATTCTGTTATTAACATTATGTTATTAACAATTAGATAATATCAATTTATCACATCATTTTATCTTAGGTCAATATTTCCAGTCCAAAATAAATGATCTGTATTCACTTGACGATATGTCAAATCAAACTTAAGATTTAGTTAGTCGACTAACTAAATGTGCGTATTCAAAAAGTCTGGTATTCAGTATCAAGAAGATGGAATGAAGGTAGAAATGGAGTAGATGATATGAACCCAGTCCAAAACGATCGGTTAATGGGACAGCTATCCGAACTCGTGAAACTGAAACGTTACAAGGTTCATGAGAAACTTGTGAACCACCCCGAGTTATACCCGGGGCAGCCCCCTTTGTTGTTCCAGCTTGAACGGGAAGATGGCCAATCCCAGAAAAATCTGGCCGAACAACTTCAGCGCAGCCCCGCAACGGTGACCGTCATGCTTAAGCGCATGGAAACATCCGGTTATGTGAGACGCGAAGCAGACCCGAAAGATCTGCGCAGTCTGCGGGTCTATCTGACGGATCAGGGGCGCTCCGCGTTACAAGAATTGAGAGAAGTGATTCAGGAGTTGGAACAGCAGGCCCAGAAAGATTTTACACCGGAAGAATCCAGGATCATGTCTCTGCTTGCACAGCGTATGCTCCAAAACCTGCGTGAATCCTGAGTTGATGCAGACTGGCAACATCGCACCAATTGATTCACTTACGTAATGAAAACTGAGGTGATTTCCTAATTGTGGACGTTAAAACGATTCTTGACCCCGTATAAGTCGGCGGCGATCGTCGCCCCGCTGCTCATGGTACTTGAGGTAACCATGGACCTGCTCCAGCCCAAGCTGATGTCAAGCATCGTGGATGATGGTGTGCTTGCAGGGAACCTGCCCCATATCGTGACTACAGGTCTGATCATGCTACTTGTTGCGTTAATCGGCTGGGTTGGCGGCGCAGGCTGTACACTCTATTCAAGCAAAGCTGCCGTGGGATACGGCACGGATCTGCGTCAGGAACTGTTTGACCATATTCAAACCTTCTCTTTCCGCAATCTGGATACATTTCAGGAAGGATCTCTGATCACTCGTCTGACCAGTGACATTACGCAGATGCAGACCTTTGTACAGATGCTGCTGCGGATGTTTATCCGTTCACCAATGCTGATCATCGGTAGTATCATCATGGCGTTTACGATCAGTGTGAAGCTGGCACTCATTCTTATTCTGACTGTACCGGTACTGTTTATTATTTTATTTATCCTGATAAAAGCGTCTTATCCGCTGTTCGCCAGTGTGCAGAGCAAGCTTGATCAGGTCAACGCTGTGCTTCAGGAGAATCTTGCCGGCATTCGTGTCGTCAAGGCGTTTGCACGTGCACGTCTGGAGAAAAAACGGTTCAAGCAATCCAACGAAGATTACACTACAACCGCCGTCAAAGCCTGGCGTATTGTAACGCTGAATGCACCCGTGCTCAGCCTGATGCTGAACGCTACCATTGTAGCGGTGCTGTGGTTTGGAGGTTTCCAGGTAGTCGGAGGCGATATTGCTGCTGGAGATCTGATTGCTTTTATCAACTATGTCACGGTTGTACTCTCGTCCCTCACGTCCATCGGTATGATGATGATGAGTTTCTCCCGCGCCAAGGTATCTGCTGCACGGATCAACGAGGTGTTACATACACAGCCGGATATTCAATCGGGAACCGACAACTCCGGGAATGTGCAGTCACCCCCGACTACCCGTGATCAATCCCAATACCAAACGTCTTCCCTTTCCTCACGCACAGACGGTCAAGTGGAGTTCAGAGACGTATCTTTCCGTTATGACGGAGATCATGCACTCACCGGCATTAACCTGAAGGCTCGCCCGGGTGAGAAAGTGGCTCTGATCGGTTCAACAGGTTCAGGCAAAACCTCGCTCGTGCAGCTGATTCCCCGTCTATACGATGCTTCGCAGGGTGAAGTGCTCGTGAATGGAGTGAACGTTCGCAACTGGGATCTTCAGGATCTTCGCAGCCGTATATCCATTGTGCTACAGGAATCCATTCTGTTCAGCGGTAGCATCCGGGATAACATTTGCTTCGGCCGGCCCGGTGCAACGGATGCTGAATTGCGTGCTGCGGCACAAGCTGCAGCAGCGGATGATTTTATTATGAAACTGAAAGACGGGTATGACACGGAACTGGGGCAACGCGGCGTCAATCTGTCCGGTGGGCAGAAACAGCGTATATCCATTGCACGCGCCCTGCTCATGCAACCGGAAGTGCTCATTCTGGATGATAGCACCAGTGCTGTGGATCTGCGCACGGAAGCGAGTATTCAGAAGGCTTTGCAATCCTTGATGAAAGACAGCACGACCTTTTTGATTGCACAGCGGATCTCTTCCGTGAAGGATGCAGACTGTATATATGTCATTGATGAAGGACAGATCGTTGCCAGGGGCACACATGATGACCTTATGGCTCATTCATCACACTACCAAGCGATCTATTATTCGCAGCAACGGAAGGAGGATGTTCAATTTGGCTAAACCTGAATCTTCCTCCATTCAACAAACCGTCGTGCCTCCGATCGGAAGACCCGGACCAGCGGGAAGAGGACCTGTTCCCAAAGTCCGAGCCAAAAATGCTCGCCATGCTCTGATTCGGGTATGGTCGTACATGGGACGTCATCGCAAAGGAGTCATTGCTGCATTGGTTCTAACCGCTCTCGGCACACTGCTCAATCTGGCAGGGCCTTATCTTCTCGGCCGCGCCGTTAACGAACATATCGTTCCCAAAGTAACAGCGGGTTTACTGAAGGAATGTCTCCTCTTGCTGAGTGTTTATGTCTTTGGTTCGCTCCTGATGTGGGCTCAATCCTATGTCATGATTGGTGTGTCCCAACTGACCGTTAAAGATCTGCGACATGCGTTGTTCTCCCGACTACAAGAGCTGCCTGTCAGCTTTTTTGATAAAAATCAAAGCGGGGATCTGATGAGCCGGGCCACCAATGATATCGATAACGTATCTACAACGCTGAATCAAAGCGTAACCCAATTGATGTCCAGTGCCATCCTGCTCGTTGGCTCCTTGTCGATCATGTTTGCACTGGATGTTCGGCTTACCCTGCTCAGTCTAGTGACTGTACCCTTGATTACCATCGCCACTCGCCTGATCGCGTCAAGAACACGCAAACACTTCACCGCCCAGCAGAAATTGCTTGGTGAGCTTAATGGGTATGCTCAGGAAACGATTGCTGGACAAAAAGTCGTAGCGGCTTATAACCGTCAGGATCAGGCACATCAACATTTTCAGAATTTGAACGAGAAACTGCGCACATCCAGCACACAGGCCCAGACCGTTTCGGGTTTGGTTGGACCTACAATGAACGTGATGAACAATATCGGGTTTGCCATACTGGCTTCTGTAGGTGGATGGATGGCTTATCATGATCTAACATCCATCGGACTGATCGTCAGCTTTCTCGCTTACTCCCGCCAGATTGAGCGGCCACTCAACGATCTAGCCAATCAGTATAATTTGATTCAGGCTGCAATTGCAGGTGCTGAACGTGTATTCCACATCATGGATACGCCTGGTGAATACGTGGAAGAACAGAAGAAACAACTGGATCAGATTCAAGGTAAAGTGGTATTTGAAGACGTCTCCTTCGGGTACAGTACGGAGCGAGACATTCTGAAGAAGGTTAGTTTTACTGCAAAACCTGGGGAGATGATTGCACTTGTTGGACCGACCGGTGCAGGTAAAACAACCATTATCAACCTGTTACCCCGTTTCTACGAGATTACAGGCGGACGGATTACCATTGATGGATGTGACATCTCGGAACTGGAGAAGGATCAACTTCGTCGGCAACTCGGCATTGTACTTCAGGATGCCTACCTGTTCTCGGGTACCATTCGCGACAATCTCGCCTACGGCAAGCCCGACGCAACGGAAGAACAGATCAGGCAAGCGGCTGAGCTGGCGAATGCACATTCGTTCATCCGCAAACTGCCACAGGGCTACGATACCCCCATCATTTCCGGGGGAAGCAACCTGAGTCAGGGACAACGACAACTGCTGACCATTGCTCGGGCAATTCTGGCTGATCCGGCCATTCTTATTCTGGATGAAGCAACGAGCAGCATTGATACACGTACAGAGATGAAGATCCAGGAAGCGATGCGCACTTTAATGAAAGACCGCACCAGCTTTGTCATCGCCCACAGACTGAGCACAATTCGTGAAGCCGATCAGATTCTCGTCATTGATGATGGACAGATCGCTGAACGGGGAAGCCATGACGAGTTGATGCAGCAACAAGGATTCTACTATCAGTTACATCAGGGACAGCTCAATAAGTCGAACTAATGATTGTTTACACAGACACTACGATGACAGAATAACCTTCCAATCGCTGTTATCCCCAGATTTTATCGATTCCCTTTTCACAAGGGGAAAATCCGGGGATAAAGGCGAACGCTCCGCTTTTTCAGGTTTTTTCTGTCCTCTCCGTTACGTGTAAATGATTAGTTCAACCCAATATAGTCTGATCTGAACCGATGTGGACTCCACACATTAGTCAATCGAAATAATAAACGCCGCATGGGGTTCTTCAGGACCCATGCAGCGTTTTTATGTTTTTGTCTAATGACTATTTAATTGCTATCTCTGGGTCAGTTATACGATTTACGTCTCCATTGGCAGATGAAGCGTGAAGGTCGAACCAATCCCCATTTCGCTATGGACGGTAATTTTACCATTGTGATCCTGAACGATTTTCTGGCAGAGTGCAAGTCCAAGTCCCGTACCTTCTTCTTTGGTTGTATAAAAGGGATTAAAGATTGTGGATAGCGAATTTTCCGGAATGCCGCTTCCTGTATCTGTAATTGAAATGAGTACTGCGTCTCCGTCCTGCAACAAATCCATATGAACCTCACCAGGGTCTGTCATTGCTTCAAAAGCATTACGAATCAGATTGATCAATACCTGCACAATTTTATCTCGATCCATGATGATCACAACTGGCTCATTAGTCATTTCAAGCGTTATTCGATGCCCTCGGGATGCCGCATCTGACTCGGTCAAAGACATTACTCGTTCAAGGCAGTGCCCCAATTGTTCCGGCTTCATGTGATTGGCATGTGGTTTGGAAAACTGCAAAAATTCAGCCGTCAGATCGGTTACTCTCGTCACCTCACCCATGATCACTTCATACCATGGCGCGATATTAAACGCTTGTCCACGTGACAGCTGCAGGAATCCTCGAATTGCCGTAAGTGGGTTCCGAATTTCGTGAGCCATACCCGCGGCCAGTTCACCCACGGCCCTTAGTCTTTCGGAACGAAATACTTCTTCTTCATTTTTCAGCCATTTGCTGCGCTGTTGTTGAAGCAGCCTATCCTCGGCTACCGTCATAAAGTGCTGCAACGAATCTGACATTTCCGGGTACAGAGAGATGCTGTAGCTTACCTGGAGTCCTTGAAGCTGCACGGATAGCAGTGACGACATTCGTTCTTCCACATCCTGTATCTCCGGCAAAACGACCGCAAATCGGTCTCCTGCATACCGGGATACGCCATAGGCCTCGGTGAAATGATTGCTGATCATCTCGCCTGTACCAGTAATTACCGTACACCAAGGATCTTCTGAATCTTTTTTAAAACCGCTAAAGTTATTAACGTTCAAAAGAATAAGCAGAAAAGACCGACGCTCTTCTACTGTCTTATGCAGCACCTCCATGTAACCTTCGTAATTCAACAGTCCGGTAAGCGGATCATGAAGGGTCAGGAACCGATTTTTTTCCCGAAGCCTGCGCTTCTCGACCTCACTGTTGATTAAGGTATGATACAAAAAAATGATAACAACCGAGGTTAACAGGTCAAATAATGAAACCAGCAAAGCATATGTATCTACAGGCACATACGAAAGCCGAATCACCGTATATTGCAGCATAAGCAGCAATGAAATCGGCAAGGTCTGCGCCAACCGTGGTTTGTCCTGGATCATTGAAATAATGAGCATATAATACAGCATGTTACACCAGTTCAATTGACTGTAATAATGGAATATCCCGAGAAAAATCCACTGAAACTTCCGCAGCACAGGATATCGTCTCTCCCCATAAATACTTGCTACCAATAATGTCGCTGAAAGCGACATTATTGCCATATGAGGGGTAAGCCTGAGAACATAAGAGGACAGAATGACAAGCAGACAACCTAGCGGGAATATCACCATTTTCATCGTGTAACTAAGCAAACAGCCTCGCCCCCTTTGACATAAAACTCACATCAAACAACTTATGTACATGTATTATAGCGATTATGATTAGCTGATGTTGTCGATTAGTGGAGGCTCGTCAAATTCGCACGAATGTATAAATTATGAAGGCAATAGGACATATGATGTAATTGTAATCAACAAAAGTGAAGCAATTCCTCTTCGCATAGATCATTATTGTGGTACAATACATTAATGGATTAATTTAGGATAAATACTTAGTTATGGAGGATATCACATGACAACACAACGAAAACCACTGGGCCTTGGAACGCTTTCTCTACTCGTACTATTGATGGGTCTCGCCTTTAACTTTCCATGGGGCAAAGCAAATTTTATGATCAGCCATTACCTGTTCAACTTAATAAACATGCCTATCTATAGCAACGGAACTCAAGGACTTCACATTCCTTTTGTAGTAGCAGCCCTCTTCTGGATTCCGACCTTCTTGATTGCCAAAAAATATCGTGCGCATTTTGGCACAAGTGTTGCCCGTAATGTGGCCGCATTTATGCTAGTATTTTGTATTATTGGCCCTATAATTACTGTTGTAGATTGGTTTGTAAATGCATAACGCTTAAAGCCAGCTCTCTATATCCCGAGGGCTGGCTTCTTTGCTGCTTTTTCCATATAAGATGAATGGAATTTTCACACCATAACGTAGAGTGCAGAACCAATCTGAAGAAGCGATAGCGTTCGCATTTATCACCGGATTTTCCCCTATTAATATAGGGAATCAAGAAAATCAGGGGATAAGGGCGATCGGAAGATGGTACTGCACTCGGAGTACAACGGTGTAACCTTTCACGTTGATCTTATTTCTTCGCCATATACTTACGGATATCAAAAGCCACCGCAGCAACAATGATCAACCCTTTGATAATCAACTGCCAGTATGGACTTACACCGATAAACGTCAGACCATAGTTAATGACCCCGAAGATCAGCACACCCGCCATAACCCCGGGTACCGTTCCAATACCTCCTGCCGTTGATACGCCGCCTACCACACATGCGGCAATCGCATCCAGCTCATACATATTACCGTAATTATTTGTTGCTCCACCTGTACGTGCTGCCTCAAGCACACCACCCAGACCATACAATGCACCCGCAATGGCATACAGGGCAACCAGGTTGCGAGCTACATGAATCCCGGATACATGCGCTGCCTGAATGTTGCCACCGATCGCATACATGTTTTTGCCGAGACGTGTTTTGTTAAAGATCACCCAGCAGATTAATGCCACCGCAATAGCAATCAGGACAATATACGGGATAGAATAACCCCCGCCCAGATCAATGTATCCAGAGCCAATAACGGTAAAATCGGGTCTCAATCCTCCGATCGGCTGTGACTGATTAGGTTCCGTATCAAAATAAATGGAGTTCAGTCCGTACACGGCAACCATTGTACCCAGCGTTGCGATAAAAGGAGGCACATGTAATTTGGCGACAATGAGTCCATTTACCAATCCCACAAACAGACCCGCGGTAATCCCGACAAGGATCGGCAGACCCACCCATAAGTGGGGCAGATCGGGGAAGAAGCGGTTGGCATACTCGTCAATTTGCAGCATCGATGCTGATACAACAGCCGTCAGACCAACCACTCGTCCAGCGGACAGATCCACCCCGCCCGTGACAAGGATAAAGGCTGCACCAAGCGCAATAATGGCCCGTGTGGAGGACTGCTGTAAGATGTCCCGCAGTGTGGAGAAGGCCAGAAAATTCGGATCGGCAATCGCAATACCAATAATGAGCAGGATCAGTACGATAAAGATGGCGCGCTGTGTTACATATTGTTTCACTTGATTGATCATCTGTGTGTTCATCTGTTTCCCTCCTGACTAAGCCATCCGCTGCTGCGCGGCCAGCCTCATAATATCCTGCTCTGTTGCATCTGCTCCGTCCACGATTCCGGTGAGACGCCCTTCGCTCATCACCATAATGCGATCCGACATCCCCAGCAGTTCGGGCATCTCCGAGCTAATCATGATAATGCTTTTGCCCTGACGAGCCAGTTCCGTAATAATGGTGTAAATCTCGAACTTGGCCCCTACATCGATTCCACGTGTCGGTTCATCCAGCAGCAGAATCTCCGGGTCGGTCAGCAACCAGCGGGCCAGCAGAACCTTCTGTTGATTACCGCCAGACAGGTTGCGAATCAGCGTGTTAACTGAAGGCGTTTTGGTTCTGAACTTCTGCGTCTGTTCCCGTGCCTCTTCCCGGCCCTTCTTCTCGTCCAGCAAGCCCACGCGATTTCGATAGCGCCCCAGACTGGCAATGATCGTGTTCTCATACACTGACAATACAGGGAATATCCCTGTAACCCTTCGTTCTTCCGTGAGCAACGCAATGTTATGACGCTTCGCTGCTGCGGGGGAGTTAATCTTCACCTTGCGCCCATGAATCGAAATGGTACCTGAAGCGAGTCCGCGCAGTCCAAACAAGGACTCAATCAGTTCTGTCCGCTGTGCTCCAACCAAGCCGCCAATGCCGAGCACTTCACCTTTTCGCAGCTCAAAGGATACATCACAAAACGATTTGGACTGGTTTGATGTCAGACCCTCGGCTTTTAATATCACTTCACCGGGTACGTTCGTCCGTTCCGGGAAACGTTCGTCCAGATCACGGCCAACCATACGCGTAATGATCAGATCTGTCGTTAGATCAGCAGCATCCCATGTCCCGACAACAAAGCCATCACGCATGATGGTCACTTCATCCGAGATCGTCAGGATCTCCTCCATCTTGTGGGAAATGTAGATTATGGATACACCGCGACTGCGCAGTTCATTAATAATGGCGAAGAGCTGGTCCACTTCCTTGCCTGTCAGGGAAGATGTTGGCTCATCCATGACGATGACTTTGGAATTGAACGAGACCGCCTTGGCGATTTCCATGGATTGAATCTTGGAGACAGACAATGTTCCTGCCTGAGCCTTCGGATCAATATCCAGGTTCAAGTCCTTGAACAGAGCCAGCGTATCGGTATACATTCGTTTCTCGTCCACCAGTATTCCCCTCATCGGAAAACGACCCAGCCAGATATTCTCCATCACCGGACGATGCGGGACCGGATTCAGCTCCTGATGAATCATGGATATCCCTTGCTGAAGTGCCGCTTTGGAATTCGGAATATCCACATCCTTTCCTTCGATGCGTATCGTTCCTTCATCCGGGTGATACATCCCGAACAGACATTTCATAAGTGTGGATTTGCCCGCTCCATTCTCTCCCATCAAGGCGTGAACCGTCCCCGGCTTCACTTTCAATGTGACCTGACTTAGTGCCTGCACACCCGGAAATGCTTTGGAAACTCCATTCATCTCCAGCAGGTAAGGTGACTCCATCTTGGTTCCTCCCTTCCATATGACCGGCAAAAAAGGGACGCTACCCGAATGTCGGACGTCCCTGTCTCGTGCTGTTATTGGGCGTCGGCAATGTTGTCTTTTGTAATCTTTTTGTATGCAATCCAGACGTATTTACCATCTGTAATGTCGTATTTGGTATTTTCCTTCGTTGGTGTCTCACCTTTGGCAAGTACGGAAGCCAGTGCCACCGTGGCTGCACCCTGATTCTTGGCATCATTAAGCACCGTGCCCAGCATCGTGCCATCCTGTAGAGCCTGAATGGCTGGAGCTGTTGCATCCACACCTACAACCGGCATGGATTTGCCATCCTTAAAGTATCCGGCTGCTTTCAATGCCTCAATGGCCCCCAAGGCCATGTCATCATTGTTTGCGAGAACAGCTTCAATCTTGTCGCCATGGGAAGCCAGGAACGCCTGCATTTTCTCCTGCCCCTTCACCCGATCCCACATCGCCGTGTCTTCCGCCAGCGCTTCCACTTCGATACCGGCATCCTGGATCGCCTGAACCGAATATTTGGTCCGAAGCTCTGCATCCTGGTGACCGGGTTCCCCTTTCAGCATGACGTATTGCAGCTTGCCATCGCCGTTTTTGTCCGCTTCCGGATGTGCTTTCCAGTAATCCACAATCAACTGACCGGAGATTGTACCGGACTCCTCCGCTTTTGCTCCTACGTAGTACACCTTATCCCATTTGTTCATATCTTCCGCCACTGGCTCACGGTTGAGGAATACCACTGGAATGTTCGCTGCCTTGGCCTTGTCGATGATGACCCCTGCCGCCGTCCGATCCACCGGATTCACGGCCATTGCATTGTATTTCTTGGACACAAACAGATCAACTTTCTCATTCTGGGTCGGCTGTGCATTCTGGCTATCCACGATATCCAGGGTCGCAATACCTTCCGCTGCTGCGGTCATCGCATTACGTACACCCGTCATGAATGTATCATCGAATTTGTAGATGGCAACACCAATCTTGGGCGTTTCCGTACCGGCTGCTGTCTGGCCTCCTGTATCTGTTCCCGTACTTCCACCTGCACTGTCTCCGCCACTGCTACAACCCGCCGCCACAACCATACATGCCGTAATTAACAGTGTCATCCATGTTTTCTTCATATCCTAATGACCTCCCCCAAGTTCATTCGGCTTTACCGATGTCTTTATTATGAAAGGGTTTACATCAAATTCGAATACAATATCTTCACCTGTTCTATCGAAATCTTCCTCAAGTTAACAAACACTTTAATTTCTTCATTCAGCATTCGTTCCAACATTCATTCATTGTACAAAAGGAAACAACAGCTTCTGGTTATCCATCCAGAACATATTGTCGGTACTAACCAGCTTGGTCTCAAGCAACACTCTCGCTTGCACCTGTTGATTGTTCAGCCGCGCAACGGCTTGATTCAATCCCAGATAACCTGCACTGTATCCATTCTGGACGATGAGATGATCAAAGACCCCTTCTTGCAATTGCTCCAGTTGCTGTTGTTCACTGCCGAATCCAACAATCCTCACCTTGTCCGTAGATTTGCGTCGATTCAGTTCATCTGCTGCTCCAAGAGAAGCAGGTTCCTGAAGAGTAATGAAGCCATCCACCTCCTGCTGGTCCAGTAATTGCTTTGCAGTCTGCCAACAACCATCCCGTGTATTACATATCGATTTGGGTTCCACTTGAATATCAGGATACTGTTCCAAGGCTTCCATAACCCCCTGCTCTCTCTGAATCAGACCAGAATTAACGGGGTCTGGACCCAATAGGGCTACATGCCCTTTCCCTTCCAGGAGCTCCGCCATGGCCTGACCCGCCTGTCTCCCGGCCTCAATGTTATCCATGGAGATGATGCTGGTAATGCCTTTCACAGGAAATTCATCGTTAAGCACAATGACCGGAATGATGGCTCCATCTGAATTCATTGCCTGCGCCTCCTGAACAATGTCGCTAAGCGCCTTCTCGCTCAAAGGATCGACTAATAGAGCTGATGCTCCCTGCTTCAGAGCCAATGCCGCGGCTTCCACCTGAGCCTGCTCCCGCACACTGCGAGACAACGTTCCACGTCCCGCTTTGGCCTGCTTAACCTGTAACTGACTACCCACGGAGTCCGGAATGGCAGGTGTGTACATATGACCCTCGTAAGGGTATGCCTCCACGGTCATCAGTTCCGCTCCACTCTCTTTGGCAGCCGCTTCGGCACCAAGCCGGATGGCTTCTGCAAGTTCCCCTGTTCCAGCTGGCGTAATCAGCGCGATACGTGGCGTTACTGCCGTAGCATCGGGATTCGATAAGCCACAGGCGCAGCATATGAGCAGACAGCAGTTTGCAACTGTCAGGGTTACTAACCGACGTTTCCGGATTCCAGGGAAGCTCGCAGCAACCTTTTTCCAAAACGTACGAATGTATGACCATACAACTCTGTGGCTGTGGATATCGCTCCTATTCTCCTTATTGTCTGCCATTAGGCTCGCCCTCCTTCTGCTGCGATTGAATGGGGATCCGAATCCAGACGGTGGTGCCTTCTTCCAGCTCACTTGCAAATTCAAGTCCGAATCCCTCCCCATAATAGAGCCGGATTCGGTCATGGACGTTGCGCACCGCTACGCCGGAGCCTGCACCGCTTTTGACCACAGGACGACCACTTAGTAATCCCGACATCTGTTCTTCCGTCATGCCGACCCCATTATCTGTAATGCGAAACACCAGCTTGTTGTCCTCACGATAAACATCGATCTCAATACGTCCTTCGTCCATGTGGTACTCAATGCCATGAACAATGGCGTTCTCAATCAGGGGTTGTAGCACCAGCTTTAATGTAAGGCATTCCAGGAGCGTATCATCGGCCTTAATCGTAAAGTTGAATTTGCGCTTGAACCTCATCTGCTGAATCGTCAAATAATGCTGCGCATGCTCCAGCTCTTCCCTGATCGTGATAATCGTTTTACCTTGACTGAGACTGATGCGGAACAGGCGCGAAAGAGACGTGATCATCGTGATCACTTCCTCATTACGGCTCATGCCTACCATGCGAACCACGGAATTCAGCGTATTGTATAGAAAATGCGGATTAATCTGGGCCTGCAAGGCTTCCAGTTCCAGACGCCGCTTCTGTTCCTGTTCGTGGATGATCTCATCCATCAGGGTTCGGATTTTATTGACCATCAGGTTGAAGCGACGGGATAAACGTTCCACTTCCAGCGGCCCAGTAGTAGGCAACTCCACGTTAAAATCCCCGCGCTCCACGGCCTTCATCTTACGTTCCATTCGCCGAATCGGACGAGTCAGACTGGAGGATAAGAACAGCGAGACAAGAATGACCAGCACCAGTACAACGACCAATACACGAATGAGATATCCGTTCACTTCCTGACGCGTTGTCATAATCTCATCCAGATAGGCAACACCGACGATTTTCCACCCGATATTGGCAACGGACTTCACGGTATTCAGCCTTTTCTGTCCATCTGCTTCATCTTCGTAACTGCCGGAAGCCACTAAAGCCTGTTCGATATTCTCGCTTTTGAGTCCCATATACATCAATTGCTGCTGCGGATGGTACACGATATTGCCTGCACTCTCATCGATGATATACACGTATCCTCTTTGCCCCAGACTGACCCGACGGCTCAGTTCATCCATCTGTTTGAAATTGATATCGACCAGCAGGATAACCTGCCGATCCTGACCATTTTGCCGTATCGTTATGCCTTTGCTCATGGAAACGACCCATTTATATGGGCCTGTGTACATGTTCTGAATATGAGGTAACGAGAAACTCAGGTGATCCGGCACACGAAGCGCAGACTGAAACCACCCTTGCTGTGTCACATGGGCACTCGGTTTTAATTCGGCTGTAGGTCGGTTCTTAAGCAATTTCCCCGTGGAATCAAGCAGAGTAATAGAGATGATATCTTCACGACTGCTGAGCAGTGTGTCGAGCTGTTTGTCCACCAGTTCCCCTTCCCATGTCCCGTCACGCAGCATGTGTTCCTCAATGGCACGGTACAGATGAGACATGCTGCGGACGTAATCCTCCAGGTTATAACTGACCTGATCCACAATCTGTCTCGTCGTGAGTTCCGCACTTCGCTCGGCAGCCTGCGTGAACTTGTCATGCAGAAGCATCGCCATGATGGTCAGCACCAAGACGATGAAAACGGAAAAGGACCACGTAATAATAAACCGGATACTGCTGACTCTGGACGAACGCAGCCGGGAGCGTAATTGAGGTCCCATGGACTTCACCCATCTCGAAAAGAACTTCATCGGATCGAACCTTCACTTGCCGTCTGAGAAGCCTGTTTACGATATTCTTTGGGCGAGACGCCAATATGTTTTTTGAAACAAAAACTGAAGTAATTGGGTTCAGCAAAGCCAACCTGCTCCGCAATCTCAAATGACTTCAGCTCTGTCGAGCGAAGCAGTTCACGCGCTGCCTCCATTCGAATCTGCATCAGGTACTGCAGGAAGGTAAGTTGCACTTCTTTTTTGAAAATGCCACAAAAATAACCGGAGCTGATATGCAGATGTCCGCACACCTTCTGAATGGACAGGTCCGGGTCGGCATAATGCTCTTTGGTGAAGACTAATGCCTGCTCAACAATATCCTTGTATACATGCTGGCGACCGCTGGCAATGCGATGTTGTACGAGTAGACAGACCTCCCGTACCTTCTTCTGTGCCTCAGTAAGACCCGGCAATCGGAACAAATCCGCATACAACTGGAACCCTGCACCAAAGATGTCTTCCATTTCTTCCCCTGATGCCTGTGCTGCCTTCCATACCGTTGTTAATACTTCAATTAAATAAAGCTGAATATCACTTCGCCCGTGCTCCACGGTAATTTCCCGGAAAATGATCGCAAGTGCTTCCTCCAGCTCTGCCTGCGTACCAGCCTTCAGACAACGTGTCAGCGTCTGCTGCTTCAACTCGTCGAAGCGCAGTTTGCCCGCTGTCTGTCGCTCCACGTCCGCGATGTATATGATTGAATCCGTCCCGGGCACAAGCCGATAATCCAATGCCAGCAGGGCATCTTCATAGGCCTGATTCACATCCGCAAGGGTATCCACAATCTGACCAGATCCCACCGTAGCCGGGATACGTAAGTAGTGGTTGATGCTGCGCATCACATTTTCCAATGCCTTCTGTTGCCGCTTTGCTCCATCTGTACCGCCCGAACGATCCACATAGAGCAGGACAATCGTCTCCTGATGCATAAAGGCATGACCAGCCCCATGCTCCGCCCAGACTTCTGCCGCAATGTTAAGTGCAGCAAAGCGTTTCAGTTCGGCATCCTCAGATTGACGCAAGGAGACTCCGGGAACGAATATCTCAGACTGATCCGCTACCTCAGATGTAGTTTGATTATGTCGCTGTGATAGCTCGTTGAATACTCCCTCAGGTTTCTCCTGCTGCACATCTCCTTCCATATGCAGTGTCAATACAGACACACCATAACGTTCTCCTGTCAGATCCAATCCGCATTGTTTGGCTTTACTCTGAATATATGTCGAAGATTTCTGCCGATGGAGCAAGGTCGCCATCAGATCTGCCTGCAGTAAGGGCAAGCTGGTATGATAGTGCTCACGCAGTTGCTGTACATCTTCACGCTCGGCTACTTCAGCCGCCATCTGGGCGCGCAGTCTTGTGAGCAATTCGGTGAGGTGTCCTGCCGAGAACGGCTTCAGCAGATATTCATCCACACTTAACGAGATGGCTTGCCTCGCATAATCAAATTCATCATATCCAGTCAAAATGACCACCTTCACGAGTGGATTACGCTTCCTCAATCTTTGCGCGAGTTCCAGACCATTCATGAATGGCATGCTGATATCCGTCACCACAATATCCGGCTCTACCCGCTCCGCCATCTCCAATGCTTCCCGCCCATTCTCAGCCAAACCGACAATCCGCAGATCGAGCGCTTCCCAATCGACCTCTACAACAAGTCCTTCACGCACATCTTCTTCATCATCCACCAGCAGTACCCGGTACACGTTTGGATTCCTCCCTTTTATGACGAGCCTTATGCCCTAGCAACGAATAATATATGTAGCATTGTGAATCATTTGATTTCTTATTGCCCACCGAATTGAAGCAAAAATGCAAAGGGATCATGTTGAGCTGTTCCAAGGTTGCCATCATAATATACAATATTATCAGGGATATGTAATCGCTTTCTTTAATAGAGGTAAGGCAACCCTGTCGGGCACTGCCTAAGTGAAATGGGTAGGATAGTATATGAATGCTAAGCGTAGGTTAAAGTAATACAAACACGGGAAATTTCGAAGTACTTCTAATAAGAGGTGTTTTGATTCTGACTATAATTCAGAGTCATCATTCTTGTTCTCTACGAAAATTCGAACTTAATGCTTTAAAATAAATCATTGTTGTATCTGGGTTGGTGTGTCCCATTATCTCGGCCAAGCGGTGCAGTGCCGTATGCTCAGCCATGGCGTAGCCAAAACGATGACGCAGGTCGTGTGAACTCAGTCCTTCCAGCCCTGCTGCTATCATTACTTTTTTAATCAGGTGGCGCAATGCTCTCTCCGTTAAACGATCGTTTGTCTTCTCTGAAGGGAAAAGGTAAGCAGGATCGGTATCAAGATCAGATAAATACTGATTCAACATGACAACACACTGCATATTCAAAGGGATCATACGTTGCACGTTGCGTTTATCGGCTCTAACTGTCAGGTGACCGCTTCGTCTACCTAGTTCGATATCATGAGGCTTGAGGTTGCATACCTCCATCGTTCGCAAGCCTGTGTGAAACATAAGGGTCAAGATGGTCTGATCACGAAGGGAGTTACCGTTCTCCACTGCCGCGAGGAATGCCTGCTCTTCTTCAGATGTCATTCGGCGTGGACTGACTTTGTCTTCCGGAATGAATTTTAATGGTTTGGAAGGGTCATGACTGAGCCTGGATTCCAAGACAGCCCATTTGAAAAAACGCTTCAGCGTAATCAACCTCCGGTTAATGGTGGCTGGCTTCAATAACATAACTTTGTGTGCATCTTCGCGATAGTTGACTAAAGTGGATGTATCTACGTCTTCGATTCGCAATGTCATTTCTTCGCTAAGCATGGTGCTTTCCTTGTACCATTCGATAAAGTGCTTCAGATCACTTGCATATTCCTTCACGGTTTTGGGATGCAATCCATCCTCATTGGTAAGCATATGAATGAATTCTTCTATCGTCGGTTCCCGCTGCACCGATATGCCTGATGACTGATTCATTAGAAAATACCTCCAAATCTTGACTTATATTAGCGGACATGGTATTATAATATTAATCGATACATTAGCGGACATCAAGTTCGTGGTTTAAATGCACCAGGTGAGTGTCAATTTTAAATTATACTCGTCATAATGATCGGCTAAAAACTTATTTTTTGGAGGAATCACATGCAAACAGGTACAGTGAAATGGTTCAACGCGGATAAAGGATTCGGCTTTATCGAAACTGAAGAAGGAACAGACGTATTCGTTCATTTCAGTGCAATTCAAGGTGAAGGTTACAAATCTTTGGACGAAGGTCAACGCGTTCAATTTGAAGTAACTCAAGGTAACCGTGGACCACAAGCTGAGAACGTTACTAAACTTTAATTATATGAAAGCTGCCTTATTAATAAGGCAGCTTTTTATTTACTCATAGGTGTCACAGCAAAGTTTCACATCCCAAGAATGAAAGCGAGGTATTCCCCATGGATAAAGAACAATTGATCACAGAAGTAGCTAAGGCTGGCGGTTTCTCCAAGAAGAATGCTGAAAAAGCTGTAACCGTTGTACTGGATTCGATTCTCGAAGCTCTCAAAGAAGGTAAAGAAGTTCAAGTGGTTGGATTTGGGAAATTCGAAGTACAAAAGCGTGAGGCAAGAACGGGAAGAAGTCGGAGAACAGGCAAAGAAATTCAACTACCTGCAGGTAAAGTTCCTGTATTCACAGCAGGCTTAAGCATGAAAGAAGCTTTAAACTAAACCACGTAACAAACGTAACAACCCATTGAAAAGAGGTTTTTATTCAAACACACAATGATAATATGGATTTAAATGTCGTGTTTACTACCGTTGATGATATCATTAACTTTTATTCAGGCAAACAGACAAACTCGGATCATGCAGAAGCTCATACTCATTTAAAGCCCCCATCAGTACAGTCTGATTGCAACCTACGACCACCCACCCGCTAAATTAACATTTCATCTTGGACAACAAGAGGCCCTGATCCGCTAAAAACGGTCCAGGGCCTGATTTGCTTGGAAGCCGGCTCCGTCAGGTACCAGCTTTTTTGTCTTTTATACACAACCATCCTATTTGCTGTTCAGAAGTTCGCGCACGATCTGTAGATCATATGTAGAGACAAGGCGTTCCAAATGCGTATCCAGCCATTCCTCATCCTGATCCCACCACTTCAATTCCAGCAGCAGTGCAATCGTCTCTTCGTCAAAACGCTTTTTAACAGTTTTGGCTGGATTACCACCAACAATCGTATAGGGTTCAATGTCCTTAACAACGGTTGAATCGGAGGCAACGATTGCCCCGTCTCCAATCTTAATACCAGGCATGATCGTCACATGTTGTCCAAGCCATACATCGTTCCCCAGTACCGTGTCACCCTTATATGGAAGTTGTTCCAGTGTAGGTGTCACACGCTCCCATCCTCCACCAAAAATATTGAATGGATACGTGGTCATCCCCTCCATCCGATGATTCGCACCATTCATAATGAATGTCACACCTTCCGCAATTGCACAGAACTTGCCAATGACCAGGCAATCACCAATAAAGTCATAATGATGCTGTATCCGGTCATAGAATTGCTCTGGCGGATTTGTGTTATCACTATAATACGTATAATCACCGATGTCCACGTTGGAACGCGGCGGCAGGTTTTGAATGTAACATACCGTACGGATATTCTCATTCGGGAAAAGTTTTGTTTTATCAGGGGCCATATTGTAGTCCCTCCTTTTCCCTATTGTAACAGATCTTAAATCTTAAACGGACTAAGTGAGGTCTGCAGCTCTGTCGACACATCAGACAAAATAGCCGCAGATGCCTTGATCTGCTCTACCGACTTGAGCTGTTCATGGACAGAATCGGCAGCCTGTTGTGAATTGGTACTAGCCGTTTGCGCATGGCGAGCGATCTCATGCACAGAAGCTACAATCTGCTCCACGCCTGCGGACATCTCTTCACTTGTCGCAGCCATGTCCTCAATCTCTGTAGCAATACGTAGGTTTGTATCCCGGATCAGGCTGAAGTTTTGCTCCGTTTCCCGGGTCAAGCGCAGTCCTTCCTGTACTTCGTCCTTCACTCTCGACATGGCCGATAGCGATTGCTGCATATCTTGTTCCATGGCTTCGACCAGTTCTTCAATACGATCTGAAGAGTCTCCGGCTTGTTCAGCCAGTTTACGAACCTCGGTAGATACGACGGCAAATCCTCTGCCATGTTCCCCTGCTCTTGCCGCTTCAATGGATGCATTGAGGGCGAGCAGATTCGTTTGATTTGCAATCTCATGAATGGCGGAAACCATCTGGCTAATCTGTGCCGACTTCCCTTCCAGCATACGAATGACTTCATCCGTTGTGGTAACGGAAGATTCAATCGTAGACATCTGCTGAACGGTAAGTTGCACCGTTTCACCTCCGGTTTCTGCCTGTTTGCGTGAATACAAAGCAGCGTCCGAGATGCTGGAGGCCTTGTCCGCCATACGTTGTACGCCTATCGCCACTTCTTCCATGGCCTGCAGATTTTCTTCCGTACTAATTGTCTGACTCTCGGCTCCTTGTGCGACTTGTTCAACGGAGGATGCTATTTGCGATGATTCTTTGGCCGTTTGATCCGCAATCTTCAGTAGCAGCCCGGTCGAATGCTCTGCTTTCTCTGCAGCCTGAAGTCCACCCTGAATGATGACCTGCAGATTACTTCTCATCTCATTGTATCCCGTACCCAGCATACCAATCTCGTCTTGGACGTTGTCCACAACAGGCTGTGTAAAATCGCCCGTCCCCGCACGTTTAATCGCCACAGAGACCCGTTCGATTCTTGCTCTCACCCTGCGAACGTACAGCAGGATCAGGGTAATTGCGACTAACATCGCAAGCAGGAATACGATCAGGAACGTCTTGAGGAACGAGGAGATAATCACATCAATTAACGATTGAGAAGCACCAACATAGAAAATTCCGATAATCTCTCCGGATGCGTTTTTGATTGGTTCATAGGCCGTCTTATATTTCTGACCCACAACCACGGCTTCACCAAAGTATTTTTCTCCTTGCTGCAAAACGGTCTGGGCGACCTCGTCAGATACCTTCGTGCCGACAGCGCGCTCCCCGTCCACCATAACATTCGTAGCAACACGTTCGTCACCTCGGAAGATCGTTACCGTGTCCCCGGATGCTTCTCCAATCTCATCCACAAGTTCAAAGTTGCCTTCCAATGCGGTATCCCCTTTGAATAATTGTCCGTCCTTAATGGCCCAATCTCCTGGATGCTTATATGTAATGATACTATTGGCCATCTCCAAATCTCGCTTTGCCTTCTCTGTAGCAAACGTCGTGATCCCCTGCCTCATCTCCAGGATTACACTTACCGCCACGGCTGATGAGAAGACGATAAATATACTGATAACGATCAAACTGATTTTGGTACCGATGCTCATGCTTCGCATGTGTGTGAGCCACCCTTTTCCCTATGTAATTGTGGGGATATTCAAGCCAATTTCGATTCCGTTTCGAATATCACTATAGTCTTATCGGTAGGAGTGTTCGCAATATTTATAATATTTCAGTGACATTTATCACAGTAATTGAAATTAAAAATCAAAGTTTTTCCTCTTTCTCCGTAATTATGTGAGAATGATCTGCTGTCTGGTAATTTAAACAATCTAGAAAGAGAAATTGGATATGTCTAAATTCATATAGAAGGTAGTACTAAAAATATTTCCGCTCATTTATGTTGCCAACCACATATTTAAGTACCTGGGGGCAAACTGGTATCGTTAACTCAACTGCCGAAAAAGCAGCGCAGTATGGCGTTACAGCCAAGTTTAATTCCAAATTCCCGACATCAGAGGATCTGTACACAATCGCTCAGCTAATCGCTAACGGTTCCCTCCGTTCAGAGATTGATTCCATCTTCCCTTTAAGTGAAGCGAATCAAGCGCACCAAAAGTGAGGCCAGACATGGACGAGGCCGGTTTTTGCTGGATGTTCGCTCCGTCTAACCTGAAAAAGCAGAGCAAAAAGGGATTCGATCTGACCATCGAATCCCTTTTCTTATTCTCCATACAATAACGTTATTCTACAGGAGATATTTCTTATTTGGATGTAAGGCTTACTTGTGCAGCGGTTTGATCCCAGTCCACGGTAAGTCCCAGTCCTTCTGAGATGAAGCGTACAGGCACGAGTGTGCGACTGTTTTGAATGATCGCTGGTGCATCAATTTCGAGTGTCTCTCCATTTACGGTTGCGGTGCTGCTTCCGATCTTGAGCACAAGGGTCTGATCATTCAGAACCGCTGTTACCGTCTTCGCCGTTTTGTCCCAAGTCACTTCTGCACCCATCGCTTCGAGGATTGCGTTCACAGGCACCATCACTCGGCCACTTTGCTGCAGCGGGTCCTGATCCGGGAATGTTATCGATTTACCATCGAGTGTTACGGTAATGGTTTTGTCGTTTGTTCCGGATGAGGTATTCGATCCTGTCTCTTCCGAAGTCTCAGGCAAAGGCGTTACTTCACGTCCGAGTTGCTCTTGCAGATTCACAAGACGGTTCAGTGCAAATGTCGTCAGTGATCCAGCTGCCATGGAGCCCATACCTCCGCCGCCAAAGTTACCGCCAGGGCGTGTCTGCGTATTATCTGTATCCGTTATTGCATCTGTTGTACCGTTCCCAGTTGTAGCACCCGGCTGAGTCGGAGGTGTTGTCCCATCTGGAGGTGTCAGTCCTTCAAAACCTTCAGGCGGCGTCATGCCTTCCATACCCTCAGGTGGGGTCATTCCCTCAAATCCTTCTGGTGGAGTACCGCCCATACCACCTGCTGCATCTGCATTTGCAGAATAAGCAATGTTGGATTCAAATTGTTCTGTCGTATAGAATTTCGTAGGATCTGCTTCTACATAAGGACGAATCTCATTGGCAAGGCCAGTAATACGATCCTGAATGCCTTCCATATAGTCCGTCAGTTCATTGACGTAGCTCAAATATTTTTCTTTATACTCCGGCACAGCAAGCAGGTTATTAATCATCGGTACATTTTCCATGCTAATGCCCAGTACGGGCTCGTCCACAGATACGTTTGTTGCGTTGGTGTTGGTCGTGGTTGATCCGGTTGTTGTGCCACGTCCGCCTCCACCCGAGTATCCGTTGAAGGACATGTTAAAGTCCCAAGGAACAACGGTGAACTTGCCAGCGGCATCACTGTAGAGCATGTAGTTGTGTCCTTTGTCGCCGTTATAACTGTCATAGTTGCCAAAAACCATGTTGCCTGCAATATATTGAAGTGCCGAATCCACGTCCAGTACACTTTCAATATCGCCTTTTTCACCTTCTGGCATCTCGTTCAGCGTTTGGATGAAGGTTTTGAGTTTGGCTTTGTCCTTATCCGTACCCAAGTCTTTGGTAATTGTGCTGTAGTCACTGCCCTCTTCATATTGAAGATAACTCTTCTCATCCGTATCATAGAGGACGCCTTCTTCGTAATCCTCACCGTAGTTGCGCTCCAGATAACTATCATCCACTGCTTCAACACCAGTATAGAAACCCACCAGCTCGCCGTTAACATACAGATTAACATAGTTCGTCATTGGTACATCCATGCCAATGCTGCGCAGTGCTTCATAATGAAGAACTTCACGCATATACGAAGGATCGGCGTAGTTGTTGTTCAGTACCATTTTGTCCAGTCCAAGCAGCGTTTGTGTTTTGTCGTATTTATCAAACTTCAGTCTGAAGCTGTAACGGTCCGAATCTTCCATTGAGGCTACGGCTTTCAGGGTCAGATTGCCCTTGGTGGAGAAACCGACGTTGTCCAGCTTGTTGCCGTCCACTTCCACACTAACATTCTTATAATCCTTATCGAGCGGACTTTCGAGCATGCTCTTCCAGTCTGCATCATCAATCGTTACATTCACATCAATGACGTTATCCGTCTGGAACAACGATTCATAAGCTTGCGTCACGCCTGCACTCGTGGTTGTCGCTGTACTTTCTGCAGCATATGCTGCATTCGGACTTCCGATCAGCCCAAAAGATGACGTTACCATGGTCACGGATAATGCCGTTACTGCAGCTTTTCGTAATAAAATATTCAAGTGATGAATCCTCCTTCTTGGTTTCTGTTAAGCAACTGTGGCTTATGTAAACATGTTAGGGGATGAACCTTTAGTGAATCTTAAACGCGATAAACCACAAAAATAAATAGTATGTATCACTATGAAATTCTCATGGATATACAAGAAACATAATGAAAAAAAGCGCAATTATAACCTTGGAACCGGTTCATAAGTCCTATTTTGTTGCAAATATCTAACATTAATATGCCTATATAACGATATATCTGAAGAGTAGAACTTACCTGGAGTTCATATACGTGAATAGGAAAACTCATTACGAAAAGCTTTTAGAAACAAAAGAGAATTTGATCAGACAGTGTTTTAGGGACGATTTCACAGTTTTTAAGCCAACAATTACATAGCGTGTACAACACCCAGGATAAGTCCTTCGTCACAATCGTAGAAGGAGTGAACCATCTTGTTTAATAAGCTTCGCTGGAGTACCATGCCTTTCTTCATCAAAAATTTGGTAATTTCATTCGGCAGCATCATGTTGATCGGTGTAATACTGATTACTGCCGCGTATCAATTGCAAAAAAATATCTTGGTTGAACAGTTGCACGACCAGGCTACCGTCATCACCCAGAAATGGTACGATGATCTCGACACTGCCAAAGTGGCAGAAGCGGCTAAGGAAAAAAGCTATTCCGGTCCTGTACAGCTGGAAATGAAAGCTTATCTCGATTCCATCCATGAATTCTATCCAAACATCGCGCAAGCGTACATTTTTGGTTCAGAACTTGAGCAAGGAAACGGAACGTCCATCATCGCGATTCCAACGAATCTGTTGGAACCATTCGAGGAAGGTAATCTGCCTGCAGGTGCCATGTACCCGCTGCCTCAGAATAACGTCGTAGTGCTGGAACAGATGAAAAAGGACGGAAAGCCTGCCTTCAGTGATTTCTACACGGATGAGTACGGAACCTGGACCACTCTGATCTATCCGATTAATAACGCAGATGGCTCCATGTACGCTGCTCTTTACTTCGATGTAGATGCAAGTGCCGTTCCAAAAGGTCTGAACAAACTGCTTACGTACGGTTTGATGTTCCTGATCGGTTTCCTGATCCTGTTCATGGTGTTGCAATTCATTTTGCTGAAAAGAACGTTGCTTCCGATCCGCAATCTGATGAAAGGTATCGAAGAAGTCAGCACGGGTAATCTGGACGTAACCATCGATACCGGGCGAGATGATCTGGGTATCATCAACGAGAAGTTTAATGCGATGATCCATCGCTTCAATACAACCATCTATAAAGTACAGAATGCTTCACATCACCTCTCGGAATCTTCCAAACAACTACTGGGCATTTCCGAGAAAAATAATGTGAACATTCAATCCATCAGCACCAATATTCGAGAAATATCTACTGGACTGGTGTCACAAGACAAAGCCACTGTGGAGAACGCACGTGCCATGACAGAGATGTCAACGGTAGTGCAGACGATCGCCAGCAGTTCAGCTGATGTGGCAGATGAAGCACTCAGCATGGAGCAGCGCTCCAGCACAGGTAATGTGGTGATGCAACAAGTCATTGAGCAGATGCGCCTGATCTCGGGTGCGGTGCAAAATACGTCAAACTCGATTCAGTCTTTGGAAAATAACTCGAACCAGATTAGCAACATTGTTAACGTGATTACGGAGATTGCTGGACAAACCAACTTGCTTGCACTTAACGCTTCAATCGAGGCAGCCCGCGCAGGTGAAGAAGGAAGAGGTTTTGCGGTGGTTGCAGGTGAGGTACGTAACCTGGCAGAGCAATCGCAGGAATCAGCGAAGCAAATTCGACAGTTAATTGAAGAAATTCAACGGGATATCATGCAGTCTTCCGAAGCGATGCAGTTGGGTTCCAAGGAAGTCACCAAAGGCTTGGAAGTTACCCAAGAGACTGGTGTATTCTTCGAGAATATTCTGACTGCTACGAATAAAGTTGCAAACCAGATTCAGGATATCTCCAGTTCTACTGAAGAAATCTCGGCAAGCACACAGGAAATGTCTGCCACGGCCGATGAACTGTCTGCCAATGTCAGCAAGGCAGCAAGCAGCAGTAAACAAATTGAGCAGTCAATTGATGAGCAGGAAGCCTCCATGGCTGCCATTGTGAGTGCCTCCGATGAACTCTCGGTTGTATCCGAGCAACTTCAAGAACTGATCTCATTCTTTAAAGTACGCGCAGAATAGAAGCAATAGGATACAGATAACAAGAATACGACACAGTAAAAACCAAGGCTCATGAGTGACTACACTCAAAGCCTTGGTTTTTTGTTGTTACCAGGTGTTTTATTCCTTTTGATCAGCATCTACTTGTTTAAACAGTATGTCTTCCCCACTTATAATCATCTTTTTTTCGTCATTGTAGCCAGATTGTTCGGATCGAAATCCAGCATTAAGAATAAGATCGGCCTCCCCATTCGATATATATTGAACCTGCTCCGGTGTAAGGATTATTTCAACTTCTTCTGAATACCAGCTATCTTTCTTTAATTCGGTTGCCAATTCTTCACTGGTACTTGACCTCGGCGGGAGAAGCGTCTTTCCATCCATTTGAAGATCAATATCGAAAAGCTGTTTCGAATGGAAAATCTCGTGGTTGGCATCTTGTCCCCTATACCTTATCCCCGGTTTAAAAGTGAAGTCGTGATCACCAAATTGTTGGACACTTAATCGGAGTTCATATTCACCCAATTGCCTGGTTGCCGTCATCGTCTGTCCTTCTCTTTGAATTCGGTCTGGTGCTGTATCGTTGCTTTCCAATGATGAATCGGAACAACCCATTAGGACAAGACACATCATCAGGAGGTAGGAGAAATATTTCAAAGTAGACCTCCTCTCACTCTAATATATAATCTGACTCTTAGAGTTTGGACGCAGAATTGTACCATTAAGTTACATTGTTAATAAAATATATAAGAAGTTCTCCACTTAAGAGAAAGCATATCTAAACAGCCCATAATATAGAGGTCCAATCGCGATAACTAATGTTATCAACATCCAAACTCTCCTCGTCATAATTGGTAATCCATCCAAAATCTCTTCCCCTTCGTTATCCTTTAAAAGCATTGCGAATAATACATCCCATAACAGAGCTGTCACAGTAATAAATTTCCACAAAGAAGGATTTAAAATAGCCGTTTCCGTTACATATCCTAACAACCCTATCCATGTAATAACGGATACGACAAAATCGATTTTGCTAAGTTTAGACTTATACTTTCCTTTAATAAGATACGAGAGTGATGCTGTGCCAAGCAATCCAAGATAGATCGTCCATAAAACGTGTTCCATACGTACTCCTCATTCTTTGCTGTATTTTAATATTTACTGTTTCTTCGCCACCCTTTGCTATTATAGCTATTCAACTCTATAACTGATATATATAACACTTTTCCATATTATAGTAACTCCTCATCCGTACTTTCCTCTACTCATTTATTGTTTTCATCCCCCAGCCCACATTATGACAAAGCTCACATCCTTATTCCCTGTTTAAGTGCTACATTTGTTAACGACCAACTGACCGTAATAGTAAAACGGTCAATAAAGGATTTACCTTACTATTATCCTTTCAATCTACAAGGAGGTGTATATGCGATGAAAACGATAGATCGAAGGCAACAGGTGATGGATTCTGCCGAGAAATCCTTTGCCTTGTTTGGCTATAAGGCCACAACGATGGAGCAGGTTGCGAGACTTGCCAATGTGGGCAAGGGAACGATCTATACTTTTTTCGAAAATAAAGAAGAACTGTTCAGCGAGATTCTGCGCTCAATCATTGCGGATATGAGACAGATTACAGAGCAGACCGTGAAGGAAGAGAATTCCTTTCTGGATAACGTGCATATGAGCATGGATTCTTTGCTGGAGTACCGGGAGGAACATGAGCTGTTAATCAAGCTCTTTCAGGAGGTTAACGAGTTTGGTACGCCGCAAGCCAAAGAAGGTTTGCAGAAAGTGGAGACAGCCATTCTTGAATATCTGGAGCGTCAGGTGAGCCGTGCCATGGAATTAGAGCAGATTCGCGGGGACGATCCCAAGCTGGTTTCTTTTGTCCTCTTGAAGCTGTATGTCACCTTAACCTCAGATTGGAACAAAGCACATCCTACGTTGCATAAAGATCAGATCAAGGATTTTGTGGGCCTCTTTCTCAAGAATGGCTTATCCCCACCTCGAGAAAGGCATGCCACTAGATTCAACACATAATAGAGATAGAACAAACGGATTAGCGTAAGGATAGGGAGAGAACATGATGAAATCATTCCACGTATTTGGGCAGGATCTGAAGTCCGCCTTCAAGAAACCAAAAGTATTTATTCCGATTCTCGTTGTACTGTTCATTCCGGTGCTATATAGCGGCCTGTTCCTGAACGCATTCTGGGACCCCTATGGCAAAATGAATGAGTTACCTGTGGCCGTGGTCAACACGGATCAGGGCGCAGTCTACAACGACAAATCACTGGAGGTCGGTCAGAATCTGGTCGATGAATTGAAGAAAAGTGATGATTTCGACTGGCAATTCGTGACTCGTGAACAAGCAGAAAAAGGTATGCAAGACAACACGTATTATATGACGATTGTGATTCCGGAGGACTTTTCCACCAAAGCAACGACCCTGATGGATGAGCACCCTGAGCCAGCAGACCTGATCTATGAACCCAATGAAGGATACAACTTCCTCGCGGGTCAGATTGGCGGCACGGCGGTCAAACAAATTCGCTCCAAGGTCGCTGCCAAAGTCACAGAATCGTATACCGAAACGCTATTGGATCAGGTCGAAAAAATCTCTGGCGGTTTGGCGGATGCCGGGGATGGTGCAGGTCAGATTCATGATGGTGCGATTAAGCTGGATGAGGGTGCTGCTACATTAAAAGAGAACCTCTCTAAACTGGCCGCAGGAACCGATAAGCTGGAAACAGGCGTAGTTCCGTTAAAGGAAGGTACGTCCACTCTCGCCCAAGGCACAGGTGATCTTCATACTGGCGCAAGCGCCCTGTCCAGTGGACTGTCCCAATTGGCAGCAGCAGGCACGAAGCTGAGTGATGGAGCAGCCCAGGCTGAGACAGGTAGCAAACAGCTACAGGCTGGGCTTCAGTCTGCTCAGGAAGGCGTAGCTAAGTTGGATGCAGGACTGGCGGCTTCCGAGGAAGGCAGTGCGAAGCTGACGGCTGGGCTGCAAAGTTCTGTTGAGGGTAGCGCCAAAGTTAGCGAGGGTGCCAAAGCAGTTGCACAAGGGCTCGCCCAATTAGCTGAAGCCAGCCCGGAACTGGCCGCAAGTCCTGCTGTGCAGCAGCTACTGGCAGCCAGCCAGGCCGTAGCCGCTGGCAGCGAACAAGTGTATCAGGGTGGACAGCAATTGGTCGCAGGCAGCCAAAACCTGTATGCTGCACAGCAACAACTGCATCAAGGCAGCAGTCAGTTGGTACAGGGTGAACAACAACTGGTACAAGGAGCTACGCAGTTATCCGCCGGACAAGAAAAGCTTGCGACTGGTCTACAACAATTCAATTCCAAATTATCTGAGGCTGCCGCTGGAGGAGCCAAACTTGCGGATGGTTCAGGTCAATTGAATGCTGGTGCAGACAAATTGGTTGCGGGTGTAAGCCAACTTACAGACGGAATCTCAACCTTGGCAGATGGCTCACATAAGCTCGATGACGGCGCCGGTCAGTTAAAAGAAGGTACGCTTAAGCTAACGGACGGCTCTGGCGAACTTGCCACCAAGCTGAATGAAGCGGCTGAGCAGACGGGTAGTGTGAAAAAGACCGATGAATTGGTAACCATGTATGCAGAGCCTGTTCAGGTCGATGAGCATAAATATAACGAGGTTCCTAACTATGGTACAGGATTCTCGCCATACTTCCTGTCACTCGGGCTATTTGTAGGGGCATTGATTGCCACACTGGTAGTGCCAACACGCGGCAGTACGGTTAGTGACGCAAGTGGCTGGAATCGTTTTGTGAGTAAAACGCTGGCTTTTACACTCATGAGTGCTGTACAGTCCCTGCTTGCTTCATGGCTGGTCTTGTATGGCTTGGGTCTGAATGTTCAGAGCGTTCCATTGTTCCTCTTGTTCAGCTTTGTTACCAGCCTAAGCTTCATGTACATCATTCAGGCACTGGTAACTTGGCTGGAGAATCCGGGTCGTTTCCTCGCGATTCTGATGCTGATCTTCCAGCTTACTACCAGCGCGGGCACCTTCCCGCTCGAACTAATTCCAAATTGGCTGAAAGTATTCAACCCTTGGCTGCCTATGACCTATTCGGTAACGGGTTATAAAGCAGTCATCTCAAGTGGACAGTTCGGCGTGGCTTGGGATCAGATCGGGATTCTGTGCATCTTTGCTGTGATTGGGCTTGGAGGAACCTTAACGTATTTCATGGTGCATCGCACCCGTGAGGTTGAGGACGTTAGCGGTGAGGTCGTACTTGACCTATAAAAAGTAAAATAAAAAGCAAAGGCGTGTACCTAAGCTCCACCCTCTTCTGGACAACAAGGGGTGTCGGCTAAGGTACGCCTTTGCTTTTTTTAGTTTTAGCTACAATCTAAGTTTGCTAACTTCATATTTCTAGTATGTAGAGTAAATTTCAGAACTTGAGATAGCGAAACTAAACAATAGCACGAGCAAAATAAGTAATACATACATCGCTGTACCGATGATTCCACAAACAAGTCCAGCAATGGCTAATCCTCTGCCTTGCTCCATGCGAACTCTGATCTCTTTGAAGGCTAAAGATGCAAATATAATCGCGATGATGCCGATTAAAATTCCCACGTAAGGAATCGTGACGGACAGAATCCCCAAAACTAGTGATACAATTGACTTACTATTGGTCTTTGGTACTACATAAGGCGGTGGTGGCAATGTGTCATTATAATAACGATCCACATCATTTTCGCGATGTTCCAAGGTAAATCCTCCCTATTCTTTAAGTATGTTCATTATAATTGATTAATAGGAAAAATAATATCCATATTGTGTTAATTATGAATTACCTTTAGATTTATTTTATTTCCATCATCCCCGGACACGCATATATAAATCCATAAGCTTGTAGATTGTACTTCAAGGATATGAATTTAAGAACCGTTTATCCGTGTGATGATACAAATCAAGAATACCTCTAACATATAGATATTATTATAGTCGTAATACTTTTCTGAATATCTTTGGGGGATTACTCAGATGAAAATCGATAAAGTCATGAATATACTTATGATTTTGATACTTGTACTTATTGCTTTTTATCAAAATAATGTAGCTGTATTATGTTTTAGTATTGTTTTGTTTGGAATCATGAGTTACACCACTTATCGAATTCGAACACGTTGGAATGTAGTAACTTATATCGTGTTGACCCTGGTATTGATGATCTGGAACATATACCTGTGGACATAAGCATTACTTTCAAAAAAAGAACGCAATCCCTTATTACTCATAGGATTGCGTTCTATGGACATTTATTAAATTTGAAGTTTTCTCTATCCTTCCACTTCCACCCGCTGCAAAAACGTCCGGGTACGTGCAAGCTTTGGATTGCCAAAGATCTGTTCTGGAGGCCCCGCCTCTGCGATCTCACCGTTATCCATGAAGAATACACGATCCGCAACGTCACGGGCGAAGCCCATCTCATGCGTAACAATCATCATCGTCATGTTTTCCTGTGCCAGTTGTTTGATTACGCGTAACACTTCTCCAGTCAGCTCCGGATCGAGTGCCGACGTCGGCTCATCGAACAGGAGAATGTCAGGCTGCATCATCAGTGCGCGAGCGATGGCAACACGTTGTTTCTGTCCACCAGACAGATTGGCTGGATAGACATCGGCCTTGTCCGACAGCCCTACTTTGCCGAGTAATTCCAGACTGCGGTACCGAATGACGCTTGAATTTTCTTTTTTCAAAGTCTTCGGTGCGAGTTCCAGATTAGCCTGCACAGTCAGATGCGGGAACAAGTTAAAATGCTGAAACACCATGCCCATGCGATCCGTCATCTTGCGAATATCTGCGGCACCCGCGTAACGACCATTATCAACCAGCGTCTGATCCTGAATACGAATCGTTCCGCCCGAAATTTCCTCCAGATGAATTAGGCTGCGCAGCATTGTACTTTTACCCGAACCGGAAGGTCCAATCACGGCAATTACTTCTCCTGGTTCCACGTTGAAAGATACCTGCTTCAGCACATCAAGTGTACCGAATGATTTTCTCAACTGATTTACTTCTATTATATGTGTCATATGCAGACAGTCCTTTGATTGATCAGATTTAATTTATTCAAATGAAAACCGCTTCTCAAGTAGCTTGAACAGCACGGTGAGTACGAGTGTCATGAGCAGATACATAACCGCCGCCACGAAGAAAGGTAACAGCTTTATGTCGCGATTCACCGCCGCTTGTGCATAATACAACAGCTCTGGTACAGCAACAGCATAGAGCAGTGCCGTATCCTTGATGAGCGTAATGGACTCATTGGCCGTTGCGGGCAATACTACACGAATCATCTGAGGGATGATGACTTTGGTCATTGTCTGCCACTTCGTTAATCCCAGAACTTTCGCCGCTTCATGTTGCCCCTTATCAATGGAAAGCAGTCCGCCCCTGAAGATTTCCGCAAAGTAAGCCGCATAGTTCAGAATGAACGCAATCCCTGCCGCAACAAAACGATCAAACACCAAGTATTCCCCAATTACCGGAAGCAACGGTAACCCGAAGCAGAAGAATAGAATTTGGAGCAGCAGTGGTGTTCCTCGCATTACGTAGACGTAGGTATGGGCAATCCACGCCAGCGGTTTAATTTGGCTTCTCATCGCGAGCGTGACTGCAAATCCAAGCGGCACAGATAACACGATCGCCAGCAAGAACATGAAAATGGTGGTCTGTGCACCCTCTAACATCGGTTTTAAAATGGTCGATAGATAATCCCAACTCATTATTTTGTCTCCTCTAATCTGTTAACCCCGCATTCCTCCGAAGCATAAATCGCTCCAGCATGGAATACGGGGTCCGTTTTGTTTCTAACTATATATCAGGTGTGTAACCTGCCTATTTCAGAACCTTATCTTCACCCAACCATTGAGTGGAGATCTTAGCCGCTGTTCCGTCTGCATTCAACTCATCCAGCGCTTTTTGCAGCTGATTCAGAAGCTCTTCATTGCCTTTTTTGATACCAATGCCATATTGTTCCGGTGCAAGAGATTCATCCATCAGTTTGAATGTTCCCTCTTCCTTGGACATGTAGTATCTCGCTACCACTTCATCAATGATGACCGCATCCAGACGTTTTGTCTTCAGATCAGTCAGTGCAAGCACGTTATCCTTGAATTCGGAAGCTTTCACTTTATCCTTCAGAGGACTGGCTGCCAGTGCATCTGCCGCGGAGGACAGTGCCTGCAATCCCACATTTTTGCCATCGAGTTCATCCAGCTTCGTAATTGGTGAGTCTGCCAAGGTAATAGCTACCTGACTATTTTCCAAATACGGCTTCGTGAAGAGCACTTTCTCTTTACGCTCATCCGTAATGGTGTACCCGTTCCAGATCATGTCGATCCGACCACTGTTCAGCTCTGACTCTTTGGAAGACCAGTCGATTGGCTGGAATGTGATTTCTTTACCCATTTTCTCCGCTGCAGCTCTTGCGTAATCAATATCAAAACCAACAATTTCATTCTGCTCGTCCCGGAAACCCATTGGAGCAAACTTGTCATCAATTCCTACAACAATCGTGTTATCGTCTTTGCTTGCGGAACTGGAACAACCAGCCACAATCAATACACATATGCTAATGAATAATAGTAGAATCGCTTTTTTTCTCATCTCTCGAACCCCTCCATGTCTATAACCAAAACCCAAACGCTTTAGTTCGTTACCACGTTATCAGAGATTTATAATAACATAGCATGGGAGAAGAGTCGAGTCTCTTGCCTATTTCCTTCTATTTCATGCAGCTTAATTGTCAACAATCTGTGAAAAAACCTCTTTCACTTGTGCCGGTTCTACCAGCTTCTCGCATATTGGAAATCCCAATTTTGTAGCCCCTTCAACTCCGTACCCACTCATTGATTAGCAACAATTCTCTCTCGCTTTTCGTCTGGAAAATATTAGGGAGGTGAATGAAATGAAATTCTTCAATACGATAAGAACATTGACCACATTGGTTTTTCTTTCAACTATGCTGATATTATCCGGCTGTAATCCTACTTCAAGTCATGGTACAAAGGAAGTCGAAATGGGATCAAAACAGGTTCATGAACCGGAACCCAACTTACCTCAGAAACTGCCTACGCCAACTATTCAGAGCGAAAGCGGCATCTCTATTCCTGCTATACAGGGCAGTTATTGCTGGGGAGGCACCTGCGCTGATTACGCCAGTCTAAATTTTGAAGACAACACTCCGGTCCAAGTTTTTGCCGGTGAGGATTTATCCATAGACATGGGCACAGATATCCCCCCGGATGAGATAAGTATTTCTGAATTTGTGGACAACCGCAATGCATACGTTACTTCTTCGGATGGGACCTTCCAACTTCCCAAGGAACCAGGGACACATTATTATGGAGCATTTGTCCGCTGGTCTTCCCCTCAAGATTCACAGATCAGCCTGGGAGATACTTCTTTTACATTTGTGGTTCGTGTCGTTGAGAAAAAATAGAATCAAACAGAGCCCCTCCAATACTGGAGAGGGCCCCGTCTACTCTTTATATTTCTTATTCATTTTTCTTAATTTTCATATTCCGTTTATATTTCGTTGTTGTACATCCTGCCTTTATCTATTGCTGCACTTTCTCGCGATCTTTTCCTTTATCGGATTCGCCCGCATTTTTGTTCGCAGCATCGCGATCCTGTTGCATCTCTTCCACCGTTTTCACTTTGAGACGAGCAGCGCCCTCATATTCCTTCGTTGGAATCAGATCACCTGCAGCAAGTCTTGCTTCTGCAGCTGCAATCGCATCTCCGTACTGCGGCAACCACTGGGCCTGTGCAACCAGCATCTCGTCGACCATCTGCCAGATTTCTTTTGGATTACACACGGCACCCACGAGTGGGTCCATCATGAACGCCTGACGAAGTAATTTGTCATCTCCGTTCACCGCGGCTTCAACCGCAAGCCGCTGCACGGAAATGCTCACATTACATACCGCAGCCGGGCCAAGAGGCAGATCCCCTACATGCGGCATGGAGATGCCGTTGCGATCCACATATCCCGGTGCTTCTATGATCGCATCATCCGGCAGGTTCGAGATTACTCCATGATTAACGGTATTGAAATGTCCACGATAGACACGTCCCGTCTCCAGCCCTTCAATAATGTACGAACCGTGCTCCTCGCCCCGTTTGTCCGGAATGAATTGCATCGGTTCATCCTTCATCCAGTTTGGAAAATCAGTCTCGAACCAGTTGCGCCCCTCGGTACACACCCGCAAATATCCACCCGTCTCTCCGTTGATCCAGTTGCCCAGGTCGATCCATTCGTTGATCTCTTCCGGACGTTTGCGGTACCACGGCACATATTCACTCAGATGACCATTCGATTCTGTACTGTAATATCCAAAGCGGCGCAGCATATCGATCCGCACTTTCTCGGTGCGGCTGTACTCCGGATGTTTTTCGAAGGCTTCGAGCAGGTCACCTGTAAGGTCTTTACCTTCATGAGAAGCCTGAATATACCAGGTCTGATGGTTGATGCCGGCACAGACAATATCCACTTCACTCTTTTTCAAGCCAAAAGCTTCTGCAATCTGATGATGACCATGCTGTACACCGTGACACAGTCCGATCGTCCGTACACCGCCATACTTATTGCAGGCCCATGTGAGCATCGCCATCGGATTGGAATAGTTCAAGAGCAGCACGTCGGGTGCGCTCTGTTCACGAATATCTTTACAGATGTCCAGCATCTCGGCGATTCCCCGTTGTCCATACATAATGCCGCCTGCACACAGCGTATCGCCAACACATTGATCTACCCCATATTTCAGTGGAATATCCACATCGGTTGCAAATGCTTCCAGTCCCCCGACACGAATGGTACACAGTACATACTTCGCATCTTTCAACGCTTCTTTACGATCTGTTGTCGGCTGAATCTGAATATTCAATCCATTCTCACGGATATCCCGCTGACACAGCTCAGTCACCATGTCCAGATTGTGCTGGCTAATATCGCAGAACGCAATTTCAATGTTGTTAAACTCCGGTACCGTGAGCAAATCCCGCAGCAATCCCCTTGTAAATCCGATACTTCCTGCCCCGATAAACGCCACTTTAAACGACATGCCAATGTCCTCCCCTAATCCGAATCTTTCGCTTCGGTTAATGACTCTCTTCATGAGATCATTGTACCAACCGCAAATAGGGAAGCGTTATCAAAATCATGACCTGTTCAAGATCTTGTTGTCAAAAATCCTAACTTTTATACGTTAGATCCAATAATCCATTTGCATTCGAAATAAACAGCTATTGGCCTATTCATCCGGTGGGTACTGACTGACATGTCTTTCCATAGAGGAGCGAAACTCAACTGGCGTATGGCCTGTATATTTTTTGAATAACATATGAAAATACTGACGACTGCCTACTCCGACATAGTCAGAGATTTCCGAAATCGGGATATTCGTCTGCTGAAGCAGCATCTTGGCCTTCTCCATGCGAAGCATCGTCAGGTAGTCGGTAGGTGTCCGCTGCGTGTGCTGACGAAAAATGCGATGTAAATAGCCTGGATGCAGATTAACTGCTGCCGCAATATCCTTCATCTGAATGTTGCGATCCATATTGTGATGCATGAATTCAATGGTTCGTTTGACATACAGTTCCGCCTGATCTGGCGCACTCCGGCTCATTTCGCCGCGCAGACGCGCAACACGGACCAGCAACTGGATAAACAGCGTACGCACCAACATGCCCTGTTCTGGTGACGAGAGATTGCGTGCTTCGCGATGATGCGACCTTTCCTCTGGTGGAATGATCTTCATCGGCACGGTTGATCTTCCTTGCTCATGCAGACCACGCTGATCGAGTTCCAACACCAGACTTTTCATAATGTGATACACTTCTTCCGGGTCAGGCAGTACCAGATATGGCGAAGCAGTAGTGAGTAGAGTGTGAACTTCCTCCTCCTCCAGCGCTAGCTGACGGATGGATAGCTGTCCGGGAGGTGAGCCTGAGAATCCAAACTCCACATTGAGCATCCGGCAAGGGACACCATCTTCCACCAGCAAACGGTGCGGGACACCTGCGTCGAGCATGATGAACTGTCCTTTTTTCAAAACGGCCTGCTCCGAGCCCCCATCCGGCATCTGCACATCCACCCGGCACATTCCCGAAATAATATACATGATCTCCGTCGAATCATGATGGTGATAGGACATACGATAGTTGTCCCATTGCTTATAGTAGTACGCGTAAAAACGCGGTCCACAATCCTCTGTTCGCAACGCCTCCTGATACAGGCTTCCTGTCCAGCGATTCGTGATGCTCATATCCATACCTCCAGTCCTTCAACGATCGATCCTCACTTTTCTCTATTGTAACAATTCTGTATGTTCGATATAAACTGTCTTAGTTAAAAGCCTCATTGTATTATTTAATTAGATAAACGTATAATTAGCATATTATCTAATTAATATATATGACTGTCTATACTTAAGGAGGTTTCCACTCATGAGTACCACCTTTCATTTGGTGAGACATGGTCTCAAAGAACGACGAATCGGGGATGTTCCCCTCACTTCGGAAGGGGTTTTACAAGCCGAAGTCACAGCACTTCATTTTGCCAAAGCCATCTCTCCCGTTACTAAAATCCTTACCAGTCCACTTCGACGAGCCCAAGAAACCGCAAGTATGATTGCCCGCCACACCCATTCCCATATAACCGAAGATCCTCGCCTGCGCGAACGTGCCAATTGGGGCGATTGCCCGGATCAGTCATTCGAAGAATTCATTGCGATGTGGGATCGATGTACGTCTGACCCAGATTACATCCCACCCGTGGGAGACTCGGCCAAACAGGCTGGTGAGCGTCTGGCCTCCCTCCTAACCGAATTAGCTAATGAAGAGCCAGAGAACAGTAACATTATTGTGGTTGCACATGGTGGACTCATTACTGATTTTCTGGTGCAAACCTTAACCGAGCGCGAGCTTAACGTCTGGCATTCCGATTTTATAGCTATGCAGAACCAATTGATCCCCGAGTGCTCCATTACCACATTGATCCATGATAAAGGAAACTACACTATTAAAGCGTTCGCTTCTACCAAGCATCTAGACTCCAACGATGTAAAAGAATGATGTAACACGGATGGCTGGGAACACGCCAAGCTCTGCCCGCAGATCCTTATGTAAAAAAGCTCTGAAACCTCCATGTGCCGAGACACATGGGGATTCCAGAGCTTTCAAGCTTCGAAGCCAACGCCTAAAACTAACGACGCTGCGTTACATTACAGTCTGATCATGGACACATGTTATGTTGCTATTGCTAGTTATTGCTCATCCAGTTTGTTTACTTCCCACCCTTACCTGGCGTGTAGAACTTAGGCAGCGTTACTTTGGACCAGTCTATATCCGATGCCATGTAGAAGGACGGATAGGACGGCTGGTTGTATCCACTGTTCTGTCCGGCAATGCCCACACGATACATCGCATCATGCATCAGCGTGTACAACTTGCGGTCTGTCTTCTCGGTACTCAGATAGATACGAATCGCTGAACTGTCCGTGGTTCTCACCAGCATCTCTTCCCTCCAATCCCCGAAGATATCAGCCACGAGAGAAGGCGTACCTTTGGTGTGATTGTTGGTCAATGTGCCTGTTGCCGTCAGCACCGTGCCACGATTCCAGTCTTTGATGGTTGGGGTAACATCAATCGCACCATCAACGATCTGTGTCGTCATGTTGCCAGCCCAGCGGATATTCATATTTGTGCCCGGCATCTGATCACTGATTTTCTCACCCTTAGCTGTCCATAATCCTACAGCCCATGTCTCCAGCCCACGACGAGTCGGATCAACATCACCCACCATGCCGCGTCCGGTATCTTTCCCTGTGTACCCACCATAGATTACTTCTCCGGTCTTTGCATCCCTCAGGGAATAGCCGTATGGCGCCCAAGGGCCACCCTCGTGAACCATGAAAATCTCAAGTCCCGGACGATCCGGGTCAATATCTGCTACATGAAGTGCGTCCCCATGACCCAGACGGGCAATCGTTCCCGGTGCAGCACTCTCGGCAGGCATCAGGTCTGTGGAGCTGTACAGCACGCTGCCGTCATGATCAATCGTAGCCGAGCCATAGATAATCTCCTGTTTGCCATCTCCATCCACATCCGCCACGCTGAAATAGTGCGCACCTTGAGTAGTAATAGAGCCATACTGCGGATCCGTGCCATCCACACCATGTGGCCCATCATTAAACGGGTTCTTCATCGGTGTCCAGCCGCTGTCCACTTTCCATTCCTTTTTCAGCTTCTTGCCGTCCCAATTGTAGGCAACCATCGTTGAACGTGTATAATATCCGCGTGCAAAGATTGCAGACGGTTTCTTGCCGTCCAGATACGCCACGCCTGCCAGGAAACGGTCCACACGATTCCCCGGTTCGATCCGTGCCATGGCATAATCGCCCCACATCAGGCCGTCATCATGACGTTCAGGTTCATAGGGAATGGTCTCCAGCTCTTTGCCTGATTTACCTTCAAATACCGTAACATACTCCGGTCCATCCACAATAAAACCTTCGAACTTGCGCAGCTCATTGCGGTTGCTGCGTTCTACTGCATATACATCAATGAAGTAGTCGGCCAGACTCTCGGCATCCTGCTGAGATAATGGGTAGTTATATTTTTTCTCCATTCCAAAAGCCTCTTCCAATGTTGCAGGCCAGTTCCCCTTCACCACCTCGTCGTGTTTATGCCAGTTTCTGAACATATCCACCACATGATCGTAGTAACCATCCGCACTTAAACGATAATCATCTTCGTTTGAGTACCCTGCCTTGCGATCCTGCTTCGGAAGCGTGATGTATTTCTCGGAGGTTACTTTTCCTTTTTTGTTATATTGGATAATCTTCGTGCCCGGAGCGGTCTTGAACATCATCTCGGCTTTGCCATCCCCGTCGAAGTCGTAAACGAGCATCTGTGTATAGTGAGCACCTGCACGGATATTGACCCCAAGATCGATCCGGTACAGCAATTGTCCGTCCAGGGTATAAGCATCAATATAGGTTTTACCGGTGTATCCTTTTTGCGATACGTCCTTGGCGTTGGAAGGGTCCCATTTGACGAAAAACTCATATTGACCATCCCCATCCACATCACCCACGCTCATGTCATTGGCGGAATACGTATAAGCTTCTCCCGCAGGCGTCACGCCATCAGCGGGTTTTTGCAGTGGAATATCCACATACCCGTTCGCCCAAGGTTTGACGAATGCACTGCGTTTGCTCTCCTTACCCTTCTTGTTCACCGCTGCCACTTCATAACGGGAAGACGATTTACCCGCGGAATCTACATAGTTGGTGCTGTCAGTGACGGTAGCGATCTTTTTGCCATCACGATAGACGTTAAAGTCCGTACCTGTCAGCCCTTTGTCGCTATACCCTGTGGCCTCGTCACCAAGCAATCTCCAACTGAGAAAAACACCTTCGGATGTCGATGCAGCCACCAGACCGCGATCCAGATATTCCAGTTGAATCTCTTTCACGTGACTGCCCCCCTTATTTGATTGCAGGCCAGCCTCCGTCGCCCCATTACCGTTGGAAGCTTCCGCTCCCGTAACGCCAGCTGTTCCTCCAATGAGCAAAGCTACGCTGAGTGCCGAAGAGAGCACCTTGGCTGCAAGTGGCATACTTGCCTTCCTGCGACCGGATTGCCGACCTGACACCGATCCCTTATGTACCGGCACTGTTGTTCCTGAGTTCATCCACCTTCACGCTCCTTGAGACAGAATAGGTGACGCATATACACATCGATGATGATTAGACGTTCGATCATTCGTACAGACCTTCTTCAAAAGACCAGACTCGCCATAATGATTACGCTTACAAAATTAAAAAAGAGAAATCAGCTTGCCCGACTACCAGAGTGCGGTCCCCCTTCCATTCTCTTTCCAATCCGAGCGTGGTGATCCCGCCCATCGGGTTCTATTATAGACATCCTGCCTGCCAGACCCTAGGCAAATATCCGTCCAAAACGATCAATAATCAGTGTTTTTAGAGTCATTTGAGAAAAAGAACTTGCAGCTGTGAGGGATATCCGTTCCGGTTACGAATCGTTCTTATGATCGCTGTTATCCCCGGATTTTCTTCCATCCCCTTTCCAAGGGTAAAATCCGGTGATAAAGGCGAACACTTCGTTTCTTCAGAATCGATTTCGTCCCCTCCACTACGTTCCTCAGTTGATCAAGTACTTCAATCGAGAATGACTCTTTGTAATGCATAGCAAAAAACCGCGATCCTCTAAAACACTGAGGATCGCGGTTAAGACAGTTACAAGTAAAGTTTAAGGCTCAATGCCCCATACCAGGTTTCCACCTTGGTAGAGCGTTACCTTGTTCCAATCCTGATAGGATGTTTTCGTTGGATCGAAGGAGTAGTCATTGGTCTCGTCAAAGTTTGACCAGTCTGTTTTGTACATGCGAAGCTGGATGTCTCCAGTCTGTCCACCAGCCTGAATGCTGCCAGCGCCAGATGTGAAGCTCAGTTCTACATACGAGTCTGTGAAGGTCCGCTGGATATTGGCTCCACCAACTTGAGCATAATCTATGGCAGAATCCATCGCAGCCGAGCCTTCTTTGGAGAAGTAGTACCGGATCTTCAGATCACTCAGATTCACAGCAGTACTACCCAGATTTTTGATGTTGAAATACGGTTTGATCTGGCTATCTTGAGCATTGGTATCTCCAGCACGATATTGCACGACAAGATCACTCGTTGGTACAACGACACTTTGAGGTGTCGCGGAAGCTACAGCGGAATTGGCACTTTGCCCTGCTGCATTCACTGCACTTACCACATAATGATACGTTGTGCCGTTCGTGAGGGCAGTGTTCGTGTAGGACGTACCACTCACATTCGCCGCGATCGTTGTGAACGGACCTGTTGCACTCAGCGCGCGTTTCACATTATAACTTGTTGCACCTGTAGAAGCGGTCCACGTCAGGCTCACCTGTGCATTGCCTGCAGTTGCTGTGAGAGCAGTCGGTGCAGCTGGCGCCGTTACACCTGCAACAGGTGTAGCTGTTGCTGTTGCAGAGTTAACACTTTCACCTACTGCATTTGTTGCCGTTACCACATAATAATAGGTTGTACCATTGATCAGACCGGTGTTGCTGTAAGATGTTCCACTCACGTTAGCTGCAATTGTTGTGAATGGACCTGATGCACTCAGTGCCCGCTTCACACTATAACTCGTTGCACCTGTAGATGCAGTCCACGTCAAGGAGACTTGAGCATTACCGGCAGTAGCCGTCAATGCTGCTGGTGCTGCCGGAGCTGTTGTTCCGCCCGGAGGATTGCCTCCACCGTTACTGGCAGGCAGTACAGGGAATGCGTTTTTCACCAGTGCCACGAATTGATCATGGAACCAGTGACCCGATACCGGAGCATTAGGCAACGCACCTGTTAATACACCATCCCGAGTTGTGAAGGTTGGATCACACATCCGGTCGAACCCTTTACCTTCGTTATTCGGAATTTCGGAGCTGGAGCCATCGGATTCACCCGGAGGTTTCACCCATACATAAGCATCCAGATGCGCTGGTCCTGGTGCAGCCTTAGGTGCTTCACCAATACCTGCGCCACTGGCATTACACCAGTTCCCCCGATGCTCCCGGCGATCTACACGTCCGGAATTCACATAATCGTTGATGTTGCTGCCCGTAGCAGATGCTGGACGGTCTACCCCGCCCCACCCATTCCGGCTAGTATCAATCAGGAAACCTGTGCTGCTTGGCCAGCCAGCTTGTACGAAATCGGCATACAGCGCAGCAGTGAAATCGGTTTCGTCAAAATAAGGATTCCACTCATAAAACTTGGCCGATTTAATCGGTTGTCCACCGATATTGAGATCAGGGTTAGACAGGTTCGGCTCCCCCAGCGGTGTAGTGTTTGCTGTATTTGTAATGAAGCCATCTGCACTGCTCAGACCTGCGGCTGTTCCTTGCACAACACTTGTATACAGCGCGACTGCTGCAGAACGGTTGTTATCCCATCCAAGCCAGCCGGAGTGGCCGATGTCCAGATAGTTGTACACATTCGGAATGGCGTGCAGCTTGTCCAATGCATACTTCACACCCGCCTCATAGATACCTGTTGAGCTGGCTTGACCACAAGCTGGTGTACTCAGGTTGGTTACAAGGTTAGGCAGACTGTCCGGTTCAATGACAGCAATAATACGAATATCCTGATACTTCGGATCTGCGAAGATATCTGCTATGACATCAATATAATCCGTTTTATACGTCTGCAGTGCTGCCTGTGTTAGTGGAAGTTCACCATTCGATGCAAGTGCATGACAATCCCGTCCGGGCAGATTGTAAATAACAAATGAAGCCGTTATTGGCGTACCCGGTTTCTTTTGAGCGAGAACGGCATCAAGATGTTGCTCTACACTTTTGCGACCAGCGTTGTCCGAGCCGCCATAGATTGCAGCAATCCGGTCAATCCATACTGCGGTTGGATACGATTTGACTGTCTCCATCTTGGCCTTCAACGATGCATCGTTGGTCAGCGCAATGGACGTATCCACGAGAGCCGAGTAGTCCTGGTTCAGATAAGCGGTTGCCCCTACAAATGGATTATCCACATGTGCTTCAGCCGCCTGAGTCAAGCCTGGAGACAATCCAGGGAAAATCCCCGCAGCGAGCAGCGTTGCTGCCAACATTTGCTTTACACCTTTGCGCAGGATCTTCTTACCTCTCGATTTGGTTTTCAATTTAGTCTTCATAGTTCCACCTTTCCTTTAGTTAGATTGGGTTGTACTCATGTCTGATCCTCTGTGTCATTATGATGCTTAGCACGAAGAGAACGTTCGGATGAGTTGGTTGTATCACCTCCAAAAGAAATGGTTGTATGACTGGAATCTTGAGCAAACAAATGGTGTGTGAGGGCTAATCATGTGAATGAGTATAATATGGTGGGTGTGGTTGAACGTGTGTTAGACATGAAGAAGTGTGAACAATGACTTACGGGATGTCTGAATCCCAAATTGGGTAAGCGCTTTCTTTAAGCAGTTAAAAAAAAGGCCTTCGCCTATCCATCTACAAACATGATGTTCGGTGTCACCTCCTTATGTTCTGATTATACGTCATGTAAATATTACTGTAAATTGAATTATATAAATTTAATTATATTTTTTCCCATAATTCAGGCAGGATTCTGGACATCCCTTGCTCCAAAAGACACACGAGGTTCATCCTGGCAATCTGCCACAATGAACCTCGTGTTTTTCAATGCCGAATAAACCCGCTCATCTAGATCGTCACTACATACGATGCCTTGTTCTTAAATTCCTACGTCTAGGGCAAAACGACAATGTCTCCCGGTTTCAAGCCACTAACCACTTCCGTCTTGTCCCCCGATTCCATTCCAGCCTGGATGGTCAGCGGCTCTGTCTGTCCGTTCCCTTTGTCTAACAGTACGTAAGGTTCGGTCTGATCTCGCATGATCGCCAGGCTGGACACAACCGTCACTTTATCCTTACGCATCGTCTCAATATCCCCTTCCAGACTCACGCCTCCATACATTCTGGCGTCCGGCTTCAGATCAATGACCACGTCAAACTGGGAAGCTTGCTTGAGGTCCGTATCGGTACTCTTGCGGGCGAATTTGGATACCTTGCTCACCTTCCCGGTGAATTCCAGGTCTTTCTGCGCTGTCATTCGTACCTTAACCGGCATCCCCACCTTAAGCCTGAACATTTCTTCTTCACCAACAATCGTCATGAATTTCAGTTTGCTGATATTTGTAATGGACCCGATTAGCTGTCCTTCCGTCACTGCACGTGTCTTGCTGTCCTCTTCATTCATCTGAAATATACCGGAAGCAGAAGCATACACAACAGACTTACTTATTACTGCCTGCTTTTTCTGTATCTCCTTCTCCTTGAGGACCAGCGCTTTTTGATTCAACTCATTGGTCAGGCGTTTACCTTCTCGATCTGCAAATGCCTTCTTGCGCTCCTCTTCCGTCACGCCAAGCGCCTCGCTCATATTCGCCTGATCCAGGCTAACCTGATTCATCTTATTTTCCAACTGGGCTTTCTCCAGATCGCTCTGCAGTTGTTCTACTTCCGTTAGTAATGTGGATGTGTCCAGAGTAAACAGGATATCCCCTTTGCTCACCTGCTCACCACTTTTCACGTGCCACTGCTTGATGTTGGAAGCATACGGAGCGAAGATATCGGTCTGATCGGTGTATACGGATTTCCCCTTCACCTGTATCGATTGCGTCATCGTTTCCTGTGTCACATCAAAGGTAATCGGGGGCGGAATCTCTATAGGCGCCTCCGGTTTTGGCTTGTATTTTTCATACAGCCAGTACCCTGCACCTGCCAAAAGTACAACAGTGATAATGATTTTAATCCATTTCTTCATGTGCCCAATTTCCCTTTCACTGATAAAATTACATTGATTTGATCACAGTTAATGCATTGGTCCGAGATGCGCTGATTGCCGGATATATACCTGATACAATGCCAACCAGAATAGCAAAAACGATGCCAAGTGGCAGAGCCGACTGCTGAATAACGACGGTCATCGGACCATTCATCTGATCTGCCATCTGACTCGCCAGCAGGCTGTTCACCCCGCCGAGGGCAGCAAAGGCAATCCCAACACCAGCCACGCCGCCCATCAATCCAAGCATCGCTGCTTCCGTAATAAACATCTGGCGGATCTGCCATAGATTTGCACCCAGCACCTTCATCACACCAATCTGTTTACGACGCTGATGCGTAGACATAATCATCGCTACAATAATGGATAATGAGGCCAGCAGCATGATAAAACCACCGATCCCCAATGCCGCTTTCTGGTACATCGCCAATTGACCTGCCATCGCTTCCTCCTGGAACAGATTACTCTGTGTGTTTAACGTCAGCTTTTTAATCTGTTCTTCCACCTGAGATACATAACGTTTGTCCTCAACCTTGACCAGAGCCGAGTTAAGATGTTTGGCCGCACTGCTGTCGGCCTGCTGTAATCCAAGCTCATCCTGCAATGCACGAGCTGTATCGAGCGGCAGAAATACCTTTTTATCATTTTGAGCACTCATCTCATCCATGTTGGAAGGCTTCGTCAACTCTCCAGACACGCGTATAGAGCCACTCATTTTGGTTTTGCTCGCATTTGCATAATCTTCATATCGGAACTGAACCAGCTGCTGAACCAGCTGATCCTGCTTGGCGGACATTTCCGTAAACTGCTCCAAAAGCTCAGTGTTATACGGATCAGCATTCAACTGCTCGAATAACTTCTGAGTTACTTTGGGGTCCACGAGTCCGAATGCAGCCCCATAACTGGTTACCGCCATACGACCATCCTCTGCCCCACGTCCCTCAGCGTACTTGTATCCAAACCCGCCCAAGGTCTCCAGCTGGGTACCAATGACCTCAACATACGTGCTGCGACCATCCGGAAGCACCATTTCCAGCGAATCCAGCTTTAACATGGGAGCCACGGCAACAACATGAGGAAGTCTTTGGATAATCTGAATCTTTTCCAACGTCAATGCTCCCCGTTCAAACTTCGATGTCTGACCATTCCCCTTGCCGTTGCCAGTACGTATGCCCTCATTGGGTGTAATCGTGATTTCATCCATCTTGTAATTGTCGTTCAATGTTTTCTCGCTGTAGGTCTGTACGGACTGCCCCACGCTAAGTGCAATGATCATGGCGGCAGAGCCGATGGACAGCCCCATCATGCACAGCAGTGTGACCATTTTTCTGCGAATGATCTGTCCCCAGGCCATACGTACTACATCCCGTATTCTCACATTTCCTCTCCTTTTGCCTCAAACTTCCCTTACTGCTTCTTCGACCAGTATGCCATGTTGCAGTGTCAGTACGACCTGCATCTGCTCCGCGACCTCTGCTTCATGTGTCACAATGACAAAGGTGGTATTCATATCCCGGTTAAGCTGCTGCAAAATCGCAATAATCTCTTCCTCCGTCTCGGTATCCAGATTCCCGGTAGGCTCATCTGCAAAGATCACCGAAGGTTCGGTAATGAGCGAGCGTGCAATACTGACACGTTGTTGTTGACCGCCCGACAACTGAGACGGGAACAAGTTTGCTTTTTCACTCAGTCCAACCTGTTCCAGCAACTTCAATGCTTTTGCTTTGCGTTTCGAAGGGCTGATGCCCATGAACACCAAAGGTAACTCTACATTTTCCCGGATCGTAAGATTAGACAGCAGCTCATAGGACTGGAAAATAAACCCGATGTGACTGCGCCTGAACTCAGCCAGGCGATTTTCACTGAAACGCACAATATCTTGTCCCGCAATTAGAATCTTGCCCTGATCCGGTTTCATCAGCCCCGCCATCAGATTCAGCAGCGTGGACTTCCCCGAACCAGAACTGCCAAGCAGGGCTACCATCTTGCCTTCTTCAATCGTCAGGTTGATATCCTGAAGCACCGGCACGGTTCCCTGGCCATTGCGGAACGAGTGGGATAATTGTTCAACTTGAAGCATTGCTACATGTCTTCCTTTCTACTTGCTAAATATGTACAGAGGTTGTTCAAAAAGATTCGCGTAGCACATTTCTATTTAATTATAGGGTGGAGATGTATCCGGGCTGACCGGAGTTGTATCCAACTTGTAAAATGTCATAACAAAAAGACCTTGTCCGCAGAGGAGATATCGCCAGCTCCACCAGACCAAGGTCTTATATTCGTATACCTTCCACAGCTTACCAGGCTCTGAAACTAAAGCGGTACAACTCACTTTTATCCATCGTACTGCCCACTGCAAATAGCTCATCGTTATTCCACTTCAGATTAGTAAAGTTATCAATATTGCGGTAGATCACCGTATCTGACGAAAGCTTGCTGTCATTCAGGTAAGCAACATGCAACTCACTCTTCTGATTCTGATTGTCCATCGGGTAAAAGTAAGCTATTCGCGATTCATCTGCATCCAGTTCGAAGTTCCAGATAGAACCTTTTAATACCAGATCATATTGCTCCTGCGCTGCACGATACCGATATAGTCCCTGTACCTTATTCATCGTTCCCTGGATGAGCATGTCACCATTTTTCAGCAACTTGAATTGTAGAATGTCTTCCATTGCAGCATACGCCTTCACTTCATGCCCGTCCCCAAGCGATACACGATAGATGGCATACTTGTCTTTCAGCATCACCAGCATATAAAACTGCTTCAGATCTTCGCTAACCTGCAACACATCCATTACGATAAACGTATCATTCGAACTTTTCCCTTGTTTCGATCCTGTGAACATGTCCATCAGCTCTTCATACGTGTAGATGATATGACTCGTCCCCTGGCTCAGATCAACTTGTTTAAATAACAGATCATCCTGACCAATGTAGGATTCGTTCCCTACAAACACTCGATAATACGAGTTGTCGTTCGGAAGCTTGCGACGTTTCCCATCCTCAATCACATACTCATACGATGTCTTCTGCGCCTGACCCGCCCGGTACTGGGAATATATGATTTTCTTGTGATTTGGACTGATTGCAAAGCCATAATCCGTATTACTCGCAATATTCTTCACTTCATTATCATCCAGATGCAGGAGAGACAGCTGAAGCCCTGAATAGGAAGGTTCCGATTGATTCAATATAATCGTGTTCCGGTCTACCACTTCAAAATCAAAGATCGCAAAGTCATTCGGAATCTTGGTCGCCGACTCGATCTGAATCGTACTGCTCGGTGGTGGCGCCAGACGACTGTTGAATTGCTCACTTGGCAAAATTACTGTTCTAGGCTTGAGATTTCCAATACTGAACAGACTTCCAATCCCAAAAATCCCGCTGACAAATGTGATCAACAGCCCGGACAGCATCAATATGTCTCGGTGTTTACGCCAAAATCCAGGATGTCTCATGCGTTCATTTCCCCCGGAAGACTGATATTTACTTGTGTCCCTTGCCGCATGATGCTCTTCATCTCCACTGTTCCTCCATGACGCTCAACGATGTTCTTCACAATAGACAGTCCCAGCCCGGCACTGCCTTTCTCGGCCCTGTTGATTCCTTTATCCTGGTAAAAGGGTTCAAATACATGCTGGAGCGCTTCAGCACCAATTCCTTCTCCCTGATCACGGATCACAATAGCAATGGAATCACCTAACCGGAAGGATTGCACTTCGATGATGGAGTTCACATCACTGTACTTGACCGAGTTATCCAGAACGTTGAGGAAGACCTCCTTCAGCTTATCCCGATCTCCCTGAAGATACTGGTGTTCCTCCAGCTCATAATGAATCCCTATATTGTACTTACTGGCCTTAATCGACATATCCTCGCAAGCTTCACGGATAATATCCGATACATCGATACGTTCGAAACGGTACGCCTGAATGACCGCAGAGGAGACAGAGACCTCCAGAATATCCGCAACCATCGTGTTGAGACGCTGGCTTTCCTTGATAATATAATTCATGCCTTTGTCAAAAAAGTCCTGATCGGTAAATCCGTTATCCCGCAAAATCTGGGCGTACCCCAGGATCGTTGTTAAGGGTGTCTTCAATTCATGCGTCACATTGTCAAAAAAGACTTTGCTTCGCGCCTGCACTTGTTTTACTTCGTCCCGCTCTCGCTCAATCACATCAATCTGCTCCCGTACCCGATTAATCATGACGGTGAAACTTGAAGCCAATTCACCGATCTCATCCTTGGTTGTAATCTGAATGTCCGCATTCAGACTTCCCTGAGCCACTTCCGCAGAACGTTTCGTGAGTACACGGATGGGTTGTGTAATTTTCCGGGAAATAAAGATGGACCCGATAAATACAAATACGAAAATAACCGCTGCAAACAGCTTGATCGTATTCTGGAACCGAAGATTGCGTTTGTACAAATCCGTGTAATCCTTTTCCAACTGTACAATGCCAATCAATTGTTGATCCATCTGAAGTGGGAAGGACAGACTGGAGATGACCCGACCTTTATCCACAACGGTGGTGTAAGCGATCCGGGATTGTATGGCTTGCTCCACATCAGGATGGTCAGATCGCTTGGCAACATTAACCTCGCTGCCAGCAGATCCGTAAGGCGAAGCATCGGGACGGTATACCGTAATCTTCCCGCCAACGGCTGATCCAATCTGCTCCGCGAGCTCGCGACTCCCTGCTTCGAGCGAGTCTCTGCTCATGCGTTTGTTATGAATCAGGAAGTACTGATTCAGCGCGATGTCCAGATTTCTTTTGGATTGCACCATATCCTCATGCACTTCCCGGTACATATTCTCCTGTGCCACCTTATTGGACAGAATCAACAGAACAGAGAATCCGATAAAGACAATGACCGAGAATAACACCACCATTTTGAACTGGATCGTCCACTTCATGTCTGTACCTGAATATTCAGCTTATACCCTACACCAAATACGGTTTCAATCATCGAAATGCCCTGCGCACCACTATCCAACTTCTTGCGAATCCGTTGTACATGAATATCCACGGTTCGGGTATCCCCCGCAAAATCAAATCCCCATACCTTGTCCAGTAGTTCAGAACGTGTATGCACCTTACGATGATGGGTCACGAGAAATAACAACAGGTCATATTCCTTATTGGTGAGTCCTGCGCGTTCCCCGTCTTTCCACACTTCCCGTTCATCCTTGCGAATCTCAATATGTTTGCCAAGCCTTACCACCTCATAGGATTGATTCTCCAGTGTCTCACTGATGAGATCAATCCGGCGAAATATTGCCCGAATGCGCGCAACCACCTCACGGATATCAAAAGGCTTCGTGATATAGTCATCTGCCCCCAGCTCCATGCCAAGTACCTTGTCCAGCATGTCCGACTTTGCAGTAATCATGATGACAGGTATCTTGGAATTCACAGATAGTTGTCTGCACACATCAAAACCGCTCATATCTGGCAGCATCAGGTCCAACAGAATCAGATCCGGCTTCGAATCCCGAAGCAGATCCAGACCCTCTTTTCCCGTAGCTGCTTCCTTGATCTCAAATCCTTCCTTACGTAACGAATAGGACAAAATATCGCGAATGGACTCCTCGTCCTCAATAATTAAAATCTCTTTTTGTCTCATGATACCCTCGTAATCTCCCTGCTCTATGAATTTCCTTCATCTGCCTATATTTTGTATCCCAAGCCGTATGCTTGAATAGAGGGAAGCACGAAATGTTACAACTACGATACAACTCTGAACCTTTTGGAAACAACATCCCGATATACTTGGATCATAAGAGACTCATACCAGACCGGACCCAAGCCTGATCTGTATCCAAGGGGGATTCACATCATATGAACAGCACACTAATTAATGATGCTTATGTCAACTATAAATCAGAAATCACAAGGTATCTATCCCATATCGTCAAACAACCGCAAGACGCAGAAGATCTGGCACAGGATTGTTTCATTCGATTGATGAACGTTACCGTGGATATCCCTGAAGATCGGCTTCTCTATTATCTCAAACGCATTGCCCGTAACCTGGCGATGGATAGCTTCCGCAGGCGGACCCGTACACTCAGACGAGACAGTCGTCTGGAGGTACCTACCCACCACGTCGATACTTCTCACCTTGAAATTAGCGAAGGTGTTCATGATCTTGTCTCCCATATCAACAACACCGAACATCGTAAAATATTAGAACTTCGCCTCATCCATGGATACTCCATTAAGGAAACGGCAGAGCTGGTGAATCGCAGTGAAGGCATGATTAAATCCTCTGTCTTCCATGCCGTCAATCGAATTCGGGCCAAAGTCATCTCATAAGAGATGGCTTTTTTTATGCCGAAATCAATATACGAGGGTAGATTGGATAAATAAAGACAGGACCGAAATACCTATAGATATGTCAAAAGACCCAATTTTACAAATATCGAGTTAATTTTTACAAATTGTTATGACTATGTGAGATTTTCATGTGGTAGAATATGGACGAACTCATGAATCAACTAATATTTGGGAGGGATTTGGTTGGGTAAATTAACAGGTATGCGAGGAGTATTTTTAAAATCACTCCTGGCATTGTCCATGGCTTTGCCGCTTCAGGTCGGATTATGGAACGGAGATGCATCGGTTCATGCGGAAGGACCGACAGACCCGGCACCGTTCATCCAGGCAAAGGTTGTGAACCAAAATGCAGGTAAAAAAGTATTGTTCGACAACTCTCACGGCCAAACGGCTGGAGCTGCAGACTGGGTCATTGATGGAGGTTTCTCCGACTTCGGGAATGCACTCGCGAATGATGGTTATTATGTCAAAGAACTTCGCAAGACAACTCCATTTACCTATGATGATCTGAAAGAGTATAACGTATTCGTTATTGCAGAGCCTCAAATTCCTTTCAAAACATCCGAACAAGCAGCACTCAAACAATATGTTGAAACGGGCGGCAGCATCTTCTTCGTTGGAGATCACTATAATGCCGACCGTAACAAAAACCGCTGGGATGGCTCTGAAGTCATCAACGGTTACCGTCGGGGAGCTTTTGAAGATCCGGCCAAAGGTATGAGCACCGATGAGCGTAACTCGGATGCCATGCAAAATGTAACTAGCACGGACTGGTTGTCCGATAACTTCGGCGTACGTTTCCGCTATAACGCACTTGGCGATATCAACGCCAATATCGTAGTACCGGCAGATCAAGCCTTCGGCATCACAGAAGGCGTATCGGCTGTAGCCATGCACGCCGGTTCAACACTCGCTATCACCGATCCGGAAAAGGCAAAAGGCATTGTGTACCTGCCAAAAACCAACGCAAAATGGAATAACGCGGTAGACCAAGGTGTCTACAACGGTGGCGGGATTGAAGAAGGTCCTTACGTGGCTGTATCCAAGCTGGGCGCAGGTAAAGCTGCCTTCATCGGTGACTCCTCTCCGGTTGAAGATGCATCACCAAAATATTTGCGTGAAGAGACAGGCACACGCAAAACAACTTATGACGGTTTCAAAGAAGCCGATGATGCCGTGTTGCTCGTGAACACCGTAAACTGGCTCGCTACACAAGAGAACTACACAAGCCTAACTGAAGTGAACGGACTTGAATTGGACACAGCTACAGCGCTGCTGCCATTTGAAGAGCCAGCTGCTTCCACAGAACCACAGGCTGAACCTTGGGCCGCACCTGCTGCCGGATACAAGTGGTACGATCGTTCCACGTTTAAGGCTGGTTCTTATGGCGGACCTGCATCCAGCGCAAACGCTGCTTACAGCTTCGTGAAGCAGGATACACTTCCAAATGCAGAAGACTTCCAGATTCGTGTAGTTGTGGAGAATATGGCTCCAAACACAACCGTATCCGGTTATAGTGCCGGTATCTATCTGACTGGCGGAACACAGGTCGCCATGATCCAGAATGAAAGTGGTACTTGGCCAACTTCGTACGGGTATAGCTCCACATTCAGTGTAACCTCGGACAGCCAAGGTCGCGGGATCAAAGACCTGAACGTCCGTATCAAACCGGGTACAACTGGTGCTGCGAGCTTGCGTCTGCGTCTGAATGGCAGCAACCTGATCACCAATGCCGTGACTGTTGGCAATGTGCCAGCAGAACAGCTTCCGGAAGAAGAAGGACCGATTCCAGCGGCTATCACCGTTGCTGAAGCACGCACCAAAGCAGTTGGTACGACCATAACTATCGAAGGTGTTGTGACGACAGAACCAGGTGCATTCGGTGGACAAGCCTTCTATCTACAAGATGAAACTGCCGGAATTTACGTATTCCAGCATACTAGCGGCTTCCATGCAGGTGACAAGGTGAAAGTAACGGCAGCAACAACCATCTATAACAGCGAGTTCGAGCTTACGGATATCGTTGCGATTGAGAAAACAGGTACGGCTTCCGTACCTGCTCCAATCGAAGTTACAGCAATTACAGATGCGAACCAGGGTCAACTGGTTCAATTGAAAGATGTAACGATCGAGAATATCATCAGTGCTACACCCGTTGGATCTTTTGAATTCGACGCGGTAGCAGCAGATGGAACGAGCACACACATCCGTGTAGACACCCGTACAGGTGTGACGGAGACTTCCTTCCCTTATGCTGCTGGTGACAAAATCGATATCACAGGCGTTTCCGCTATTTTCAAAGATGTATATCAATTGAAACCTAGAAGTTTGAATGATTTTGTACCTGCTGAAGAGCAAGGTGGCGGCGAAGTGCCTTCCACTCCAGCTGCAGGAGCACCGGGTAAACCGGTGCTTTCTTCTGATAATGGATATACTACTGGCCTGTTCGAAGGTACGTATAACGTAAGCATGAACCTCTGGTGGGGCGAAAATGGTTCTGAGTACAAACTGTATGAGAACGGCGTTCTGATCGATACACAGAAGTTGACTGCAACTACACCGTCCGCCCAATTTGCCAAAACAGCAATTACAGGTAAAGCCAACGGCACGTATACTTACGTAGCTGAGCTGACCAATGACAAAGGCACAACACGCAGTGACGTGCTGACGGTACAAGTAACTAATGCTGCTCCCGGGAAAGCCAACTTGTCCCAAAACAACTGGGATGGTGACGGCAGCTATAACGTATCCATGAACCTCTGGTGGGGTACAAACGCAACTGAATACCGTCTCTATGAGAATGATGTTCTGATTGATACACAAACATTGAAAGCTGCTACACCAGCTTCTCAAAGTGCTACAACGGAATTGTCCGGTCGTACTAACGGAACGTATACGTACCGTGCTGAGCTGATCAACGCCGCAGGCGTAACCAGCACCGAGACAATTACGGTTCAAGTGACCAAAGCATTGCCTTTGGCTAGCTAAGTCTCAGTAACGAAGCCTGACGTTTAACCGAGCAACTAAAAAACCGAAACCAACATTGCCTGATTCACAGGGCAACCTGGTTTCGGTTTTTTTATATGGAAGGACATATGTCGGTAAAACAGTAAAGTGGTCACGTTTTCTTTGATGATCGTGCATGTAGAACCCTTGGCCAGAAAGTAGACACTCGTGGCACTTGTGGCATTTATTGCACTTTTTGCACTAGTCGCGCTAATGATAATTTTTCCGGCTTCAGCCTTTCCAAATTGCTGCACTCCCTAGGCGCTAACGAACCTGACAGATCTTATTCAGCCATTTTGACCGAATTCCAAAATCTAACGAACCTCAGCATCGCTATTGAACAACATTTCAGTTCCCAAAGGATCAAATCGGACAAAATGCAACATATAGCGCCACTACGATTCGTTAGAATTCCAGTGGTGCCTTATGAGGCTAAATAGGGACTCTCAGGTTCCTTAGCCCAGTTCCCGCAAGGCTATGCTACATTGTTTAAATTCTTTATCGCCGATGCAGAGCGCCTGTTCATTTCAAACGTTCCGGCTCATATCCATTTCTAACAAATAGAATGCTGTTCCATACAGCAGAATAAGCGGCGACGGCGATGACACTAATGACAAAAATCAAGTTCATCTGTGTAAATGTATAACTGCTTCCCGTGAAAATAATCAGGATTGCACTGAGCCCAATATTTTCTTTGTTATGTTTTTTAAACTTCTGAAAGATCATTCTGTATAGTAGTAGGAGTACCATAAACCCAATCCATATAAAATAAAATAATTCCATAGTTCACCTTCCTTTAAAAACTCACTTCTTTTATTGGTATCTAGGAGGAGTATTGATTAATATCCTTAATTCCCTTTATATAGAAACCTATTAATCTTACATGTATATGGAAAATAATTCAATCATCTTTAAAAATATTCTTAGAAACCTCTTATTCCTCAAAAGTTAGCTGAGCAACAAGAACGCACCGTTGTTTATTCGCAGACACAAAAAAAGACTATCCCTGCCCATATTCTGGCACCGAATAGCCCTCTCTTCTTACGCTATCATCTAATCTTACTTTATCATCTAATATATTCGTAGCGCCACATTAACTCTACACCAGCTTCTTACGAATATACCCCGAGATCAAGTCGATAATCGTGATCATCACGATAATACCCAACAGGATAATACCTACTCGCGGCCAGTTTCGGGTACTTAATGCAAAGATCAGCGGTGTACCAATCCCCCCTGCTCCAATTACACCCAGTATGGTTGCGGAACGTACATTAATCTCGAAACGATACAACGTATAGTTCAGGAAACCAGGCATAACCTGCGGCAGGATGGCAAACCACAACTGCTGCATGCGATTGGCTCCAGAGGCAAGCAGCGCCTCAGATGGGCCATAGTCAATATTTTCAACTTCATCCGCGTATAATTTGCCTAACATGCCGATGGAGTGCAATCCAAGGGCGAGTACCCCTGCAAACGATCCGGGACCTACTGCCTTAATGAACAACAAGGCCATGATAATCTCAGGGAACGTGCGGATAAAGCTAAGTACCATTTTGCCTGCACCCGAGATGGAACGATGCCCACTCATGTTACGGGCAGACCAGAATGCAAACGGGATACAGAGCACGGCCGAGATTACAGTACCTAGTACGGAGATTGCCAACGTGTCCAACAATCCTCGTAGCAAGTCTTCTCCTTCAGGCAAATATACAAAATTCCAATCCGGTGAGAAAATCCCGGCTACAATGGCCTTCATAATCTGAGCGGCTGTTTCCTTGAAACCAGTAAATGGTACACCGGCAAGCGCCCAGACATACACAAGGATCAGCAGTAACACAATGACCCAGCGAAGCGGGTTCTTCCGTGGTTTAGGCCGGATACGGCTTGTTTCATTTTTCATCATAGCAATTTCTCCCGCAGCTTAGTACTTACATAATCAATGACCAGGACAATGACGAGAGTAAACAGAATAATTACGCTTGTCTTGTCATACTCCAGGAATCCAAGTGTGGCCTCATAATAGAGTCCAATTCCTCCGGCTCCCACCAGTCCCAGAATGGCAGCAGCACGTATATTAATTTCAAAGGCATACAGCACATAGGATGTGAACTGGGCAGCCAGTTGCGGCACCACGCCATATACAATGAGCTGAATCCGGTTCATACCAACAGCCGTCATCGCTTCCAGTGGCCCCTGATCAATGGTTTCCAGCGTCTCATAGGTCAACTTCGCAATCAGACCTATCGAGAACACAGCCAGTGCCAAAATTCCGGGGATGGGCCCCAAACCAAACACAGCAACAAACAAAGCAGCAAGCAGCAGATCTGGCACGGTCCGAATCAGGTTCAGCAGAAAGCGCGCCGGATAGTAAATCCAGCGACTTGGCATCAGGTTACCAGCACAGATGATCGAGACGGGAATCGCAATAATCGCACCAATGGTTGTCCCAATCAGGGCCATTCGGATCGTTTCCAGCATGCCTTGCACGATATTATCAAAGTAACTCCAACGGGGTGGGAACATTTCCTTTAGCAGATCCAACATGTTGGGAAAACCTTCAAACAACTCCGTAAAGCTGGCATCCGTCTGTTTGGCACTGGCCCATAGAAGGAGCAGAATGATCACTAAAGTGAGCAAATGTTTCGTACGCCCAGGTGGTTTTGGGCGATTTACAACCTGAGCCGCGCTGGAACCAGGTCCCTTCCCTACTCCGCCTGAATTCTGAAGTGGAACGTTGGACTGCCCCTTCATACCACAACTTCTCCCTGCTCATGTACAGCCTGCTTGTCCAGCAATTCGTCAGCCAGAATCGGTCTGCCGTATATTTCTGCAAAGCGCTCATCCGTTGCTTCTTCCACCGGACCGTCGAATACGACCTCGCCTGCTCGCAATCCGACAATACGGGTCGCATACTCTCTCGCCAGATCAATAAAGTGAAGGTTGACGATGGTCGTAATCCCAAGGTCCTGATTGATGCGTTTCAGGTCATCCATAACCTGCTTTGTTGTAAGCGGGTCAAGTGAAGCAACTGGTTCGTCGGCCAGAATGATTTTTGCTTCCTGTGCCAGTACACGGGCAATAGCCACACGCTGTTGTTGTCCACCCGATAGCTGATCTGCACGGGAATAGGCTTTCTCGGAGATATTCACGCGGTCCAGGGCGCCGAATGCCAGTTCAATATCCTCTTTTGGAAAACGTCCGAGAATGGTACGCATGGTGGAATGGTATCCAACCCGCCCAGCGAGTACGTTACGTAGTACACTGGACCGTTTCACCAGATTGAAACTCTGGAAGATCATGCCGATGTCACGTCTGATCATGCGCAGCCGTTTGCCTTGTGCCTTCGTGATGGAACTTCCGTTAATCAGAATCTCGCCCTCGCTAATGTCGTGCAGTCGGTTAATGGAGCGTAAGAGTGTTGATTTACCTGCACCGGACAGACCCACTACAGCAATGAATTCACCCTGCTCAAATTTCAGATTAATATTATCCAGGCCCTTGGTGCCGTTAGCGTAAGTTTTGGTAACGTTATGAAGCTCAATCATGACAATATCCTTCTTTCATTCATAATGATCAACCATACATGAGTCCTTGCTATAATGGCACAAGCCAGCGCAGCGTAGATCACGCTGAACTGGCCTGTCCATTGCTACGATTAAGCTGTTCCCATCCAAGAAAGCGACTACAAAGTGAACAGATCCCGAACTACTTTTGGATCAAAATTATTCACCTTTCACTTTTTCGCCATACTGGCGAACGATCTCAAACTTGCTATCATCGGACTCTACATAACCTTCATGCGTATAGATTTCTTTGATGATCTGGTGACCTTCAGTATCTTTACCGATATCGATGAAGGCTTGTTTGATCTTCGCAGTCCAATCTGCATTCATGTCTGTACGAACGGCAATGGTATCGTTAGGAATAGGTTCAGTGAACGCCAGTACACGTGTATCTTCAAATACAGTCGGATAGTCTTTAGCTACCGTGTTGCGGGCATCTTGGAAAATAGCTGCTGCATCAACGTCACCGTTCAATACAGCGATAACACCTTGGTCATGACCTTTCAACGTTACAGGTGTTACATCTTTTAATGGATCAATGCCTCTGTCCAGCAACAGACCTGCTGGCCATACATAACCTGCGGAAGACGTTACGTTTTGGTAAGCGACTTTTTTACCTTTAAGGTCCTCGATGGATTGAATCGGAGAATCTTTTTTTACAATGAACATGGATTTATAGGAATCCGCCAACTCTTCGGTTGGAGCACCTGTCTCATCATTTACACCGAAACGTTGTGCTTGCAAGATAACCTGCGCAGCGCCTTTTTCTTTAGCCAGTACATAAGCTGTCGGAGGCAAGAAACCTACGTCTACTTTGTTGGAAGCCATTGCTTCAATAATTGTGTTGTAGTCGGTGGATACGCTGACTTTTACCGGAATGCCCAGTTTGTCACCAAGCAGCTTCTCCAGCGGTTTCGCTTTGGCTTCAAGCGTATCTGCGTTCTGGGAAGGAACAAATTGAACCGTCAATTCAGTTGGCACATAACCTTCGACAGCTTTCTCTGTCTCTGCCGTAGACGTACCGGATGCATTAGAACTCGCATTATCCCCGTTAGCCGAACCTGTTGTACTACTGCTAGACCCACAAGCACTCAGAAACAGAACCAAAATCAACAATGGTAAAAATAAAGCAGACTTCTTCAAACGAACACCCTCCAAAGAGTTTCTATTTTTCAGTACTTATCTACTATAGTTGCCAAATATTAGCGCGATGTGAAACGAAATTTGGAGTTTTGTAAAGTTTCCTGTCAGGCTGTCAGCGCGACTTGTATCTGTTAGAATAGGCTCATTATGGTTGAAGATATAAGAAGAACATCGGAGATAACGGCGTATACTTCGGTTCTTCAGGCTATTCATTCTTCTCCGTTTTATGGTAATTCCATATATCTGAACTTATATATTAGAGGAGATTGTAAAATGACATCCACAAACCATACGGCAAGCTTCGATATTCTGTATACCAGTGATCTGCACGGTGCGATCCGTCCCATTCATTACAATACCAATGCCTACCGCCCGGCTGGGCTTGCCCTGCTGGCTTCCCTGATTCGTAAGGAACGTGAACGTTCACCTGAATTGATGCTGGTAGATAACGGGGACCTGCTGCAAGGATCACCCTTGGCCTCTTATGCAGCTTCACAGGTTTCCAAAAACGAAGTACATCCATTCATAACAGTACTTAATGAACTGGGTTATGATGCTGCGGTGATGGGAAATCACGAGTTTAACTATGGTCAGAATCTGTTGCGCGGAGCAGTTGAAGCTTCCAACTTCCCTTGGCTGTCTGCCAATATTGTAAAAGATGAGCAACCAGACGTACCTGCCTTCGGTCCTCCGTATCTAATCAAAACCTTGTCTTCAGGCATCAAAGTAGCCCTGTTGGGCGCAACTACGCACTACATACCGAACTGGGAGCACCCGAAAAATATTGAGGGGTTACAGTTCCTTGATGCCTTGGAGACGATTCGTGAATGGGTTAGCTATATCCATCAGCATGAACAACCAGATGTAATGGTTGTCAGTTATCACGGCGGATTTGAGAGTGATCTGGAGACAGGCGAGCCCACCGAACGGTTAACTGGAGAAAATCAAGGTTATGCCATCTGCCGGGACATCGAAGGCATCGATGTGTTGCTTACCGGACATCAGCATCGTCAGCTTACCGCTAATATTCATGGTGTAACCGTCATTCAGCCGGGATTCAGTGGAAATGGTGCGGGGCATGTATCCCTTCAGTTGGAACAATCATCGGGCGGGAAATGGCAGATTACAGATAAGAAGGCTCGGTTGTTACTTCTGGATGAACATAGTGAAGTTGAGCCTGATGCGACGGTCTTGAAACTGACGGATGAGGTAGAAAATGAGGCTCAAGCATGGCTCGATCAACCTATTGGTGAGGTGGCTGGGGATTTATCTATCACCAATGCTACGGCTCTGCGACTCAAGGCACATCCCTTCATTGCTTTTGTACATCAAGTGCAGATGGAAGCGACTGGAGCGCAGCTCTCCAATACCGCCATGCTGAGTGAAGAAGCTCGCGGTTTCGGGAGTCACATCACCGTTCGGGACGTGTTATCCAACTTCATCTATCCTAATACTCTGACGGTGCTGGAGTTGAGTGGTCAGGATATCCGGGAGGCACTGGAACAAACGGCTCGTTACTTTGAAGTGAATGCTTCTGGCGAGGTGGCAGTCAATCCGGCTTATATGGAGCCCAAACCCCAACATTATAATTACGATATGTGGGCTGGCATGGAATACGAGTTGGATATCTCCCAACCTGTGGGCAGTCGAGTTGTGAAATTGGAACGTGAAGGCAAGCCAATGGATATGGATGGCATGTACTCTGTGGTGATGAACAGTTACCGTGCTGCTGGCGGCGGGGATTATGCAATGTATCCGGGCAAAAAGGTACTGCACGAAGGTGCCACGGACATGGCCGCACTGGTGGAGAATTACATCCGCAGACATCAACCGTTAACGGTGGAGCAGGCGGATAACTGGAAAGTTATTGGAAGTTAAATGAGAAAGAGCAGGTCCTGTGATCAGGATCTGCTCTTTTGTTTTCAACCTATTACTTACTTGTTCTTGTTGAATTATCCTATCCTGTACTGTCCCGTTATCCGACATATTGAAGGATTAACTGATATATTGCTATTGAAAATCCTAAGATACTCGCTTTCATTTTAGATGGATGATTTCTTTCGCTACGAATCAAATATAAGAAAACCAAAATAAACCCTGCGGGGATCCATAGCTCAAAGACACCATTTGTTGTACTTTGAGAATAAATTGGAGTAATGAACGTACTAATCAAAAAGTAAAAGAAAACCGTAAAACGTCTTGTTTCTAATTGCTTGCTCCACCTTACTAGAATGAAAATAATAATGATTGCGATAATCGTAATGTGTAAAGGGGGAAAAAGAAGAGCAGCATTCCCAAATTTAAATTCCATTCCGCATTGCCCTCCTCTCTTTTAATGCAACACATGACTGACTACAGGCATACGTGTAAAAATTCATTCTCATGCTTCAAAACCGCTGGTAACCTTCCAAAAACGGACCTATTCCAATATATCCTTATTTTAACATACAATCACAGTTCCATTTCCCACGTTTATTCAATAAAATATGCAAAAGAGCAGAAGTGAGGAGCATCATGCCCTCATCCCTGCTCTTTTTACATACCTACAAGTTTTTTTCTAATACATATCACTTATTATCCAAAATGACTACTGCGCTTTCTTACGCAACTGACTGTAATACAGCTCGCTGTAGAAACCGCCTTGTTCCAGCAGCGCATCATGCGAGCCTTGCTCTAGTAGATGCCCATCTTTCAGCACCAGAATTCGGTCGGCCTGACGGATCGTGTTCAGCCTGTGGGCAATGACAAAGCTGGTACGGCCTTGCATCAGACGTTGCAGCCCTTCCTGAATTTTAATCTCCGTAACAGTATCAATACTGCTCGTCGCTTCGTCCAGTACGAGTATGGATGGATCTGCCAAGATTGCCCGGGCAATGGCGAGTAGTTGCTTCTGCCCCTGACTAATGCCGCTCCCGTCGGCTTGGAGCACTTTGTCGTACCCGTCCTTCATTCGCACAATGAAGGAATGGGCATTCGCCAGCCGGGAGGCTGCTTCTACCTCTTCATCCGTCGCATCGAGACGGCCAAATCGAATATTTTCCCGAATCGTGCCCTGAAACAGAAATGAATCTTGTAGTACAAATGCCATATGTGACCGCAGATTCTCACGTCGAATGGTGGTCATATCACGTCCATCTACCGTTAATGTGCCACCTGTCGGATCATAGAAACGGGATAATAGCTGAATTAATGTTGTTTTCCCCGCTCCGGTCGGACCCACAAGGGCAATCATCTCCCCCGGTTTGGCTTCAAAGCTGATGTCATTCAAAATGTTACGTCCTTCATCGTATCCAAAGGATACTTTGTCGAAACGAACGGCTCCCTCTACCTTGTCCAGAGATACCGCTGCCCCTTCATCCTTCGCTTCCTCATCTTCATCCAGCACCTCGAATACACGCTCAGCCCCCGCAATCGCGGACAATAACGTATTCCACTGGTTCGCCAGGTCATTCAGCGGACGGGTGAATTGACGGGCATATTCCACAAAGATAATAATCACCCCGACCGTAACCGAACCCTGAATCGCCAGTATACCACCAATGCCCGCCACAATCGCAAAGCTCAGGTTGTTCAATCCATTCATCAGTTTCGGGATAAAACCAGAGATCGTTTGTGCCCAGAAACCGGAAATCCGGATGCGGGTATTCCGTTCCTCAAAACCGCGAATCACCCGCTCCTCTTGGGAGAATGCCTTAATGATCCGCTGCCCGGATAAAGTCTCTTCGATGTAACCGTTAAGTTCACCGAGATTGCGCTGCCGCTCCTTGAAGAGCGGTCCCGTTCTGCGCGTAATCCAGCGCATACCGATGGCCATCAAAGGCACAACGATAAAGGTAAGCAGGGTCAGCAGCGGGCTGAGCCAGAGCATAACCCCAAACGTTCCGAGCAGCGTTAATACACTCGAAAAAATCTGGATGGCCGAGCTGTTCAACGTACCGCTGACATTCTCGATATCATTGGTTACCCGGCTCATAATCTCCCCCTGCTGGCGTTTACCGAAGAATGGAATCGGTAATTTGTGCAGATGGGAGAACAGATCATACCGCATGCGGAACACGGTTTCCTGTGCAATTTCGATCATCCATATATTTTGTAACCAGGATGTAAGAGAGAACAAGACATACACTGCGGTTAATCCAATCAGAAACCGAGTCCAGCTTGCCCCGGCTTCACCCGCGATGAAATCATCCACGGCCACCCCTACCATGTAAGGGCCAAGCAAAGCGAGTGCGGAACTGGCAAACACCATCAACAGTACCATGGACAGCTTAACCTTGCGCCGTGCCAGATAGGTCCAGATACGACCTAGCGTACCTGACCAGTTCTTCGCCCGTGCCTTGGGTTTACGACCACCACCTGATCGTAACGTCTCCGGATCAATCGGCGGTGGCGGCTGACGGAAAGGCTCAATGAATGCTTTGAACATGCTGTGCACCCTCCCCGTATTGTGATTCATGGATTCGACGATACAGCTCTGACGATTCCATCAGGTCTTCATGTTTTCCCTGTCCAATGAGTTGTCCATCATCAAGCAGCAGAATCAGGTCCGCCGAAGTGGTTGAACTGATCTTCTGGGTGATGATAAACGTGGTACACGACAATTCCTCCAGCGCATCGAGCAGTCTGCCTTCTGTAGCCACATCCAGCGCACTCGTGCTATCGTCCAGAATCAGAATTCTTGGTCTACGTACCAGTGCTCGTGCAATGGAAAGTCGCTGCTTCTGTCCACCGGAGAGATTCACTCCCCGTTGACCCAGCAATGTATCATAACCGTTTGGTAAATTCTCAATTGTTTCATGGATCTGCGCGCGCTTCGCGGCTTCCACGATCTCATCCAAGGTAGCATCTTCCTGACCCCAGGCAATATTCTCCCGAATGGAACCGGTAAACAGGACAACCTCCTGAGGCACATAACCAATCGCACCACGCAGCATGGACAGATCCAGCTCTGATGCATCGGCACCATCAATCCGTACCTTTCCTTGATCCTCTGTGTATAAACGCGGAATAAGCTGTACCAGCGAAGATTTGCCTGAGCCTGTTGCTCCCATAATGGCAATACGCTCCCCCGCTTTTGCCGTGAATGTGATGTTATCCAGTACTGTAATTTCACTATTCGGATAACTGAAGCCTACACTGCGGAATTCAACCGCTCCCTGCACAGCGCGCTGTTTCTTCGCTGGGTATACAGATTGCGGAAAATGCGAAGATTTCACAGATCCAGCAGATGGTATAGACGCTGATACTGCATTATTCTGTTCAGTCTCCGATGTATCCTCCGTATTAAACACTTCATTCAGTCGTTGCGCCGAAGCGCTTGCTCTTGAGAAAGTTACCAGAATCCATGACAACGCAGACATGGCGCCAATTGTGCGAAGCAGGTAGTTAATGACGGCGACCACTTCACCCACGGTTGCATTACCGGAGGCAATGTCGACTCGTCCAAACCATAACACGGCGATGATACAAACGTTCATCATCAGCAGCATGAAAGGCATCGTAGTCTCCGTCAGGCGCAGCGCGGAGATAGTGCCTTTCATCAGCTTGCCGCTGAATCCGGCAAAACGTTCAATCTCATGGCCCATCCGTACGAAAACACGGATCAGCCGAATGCCTGTCAGATTCTCCTGGATGACTCCATTGACGGCATCCAGTCTGCGCTGCACATTGCGGAATAGCAGCGCTGCCTTTTTGATCATCCACACTACAACAATGAGTAGTACAGGCACCATGACAACCAGCAGCAGACCCAACCTCGGGTTCACGATCACTGTCATAATCATGCTACCAATCACCACCAGGGGCACACGTGTCATGAATCGCAGACTCATGAAGACGGTGTCCTGAACCTGGGTCACGTCCCCCGTTAATCGGGTAATCAGGGACGATGTCGCGAACCGGTTAAAGACAGCATAAGAGAACGTTTGCACTTTCTCATACAACTTCTCCCGCAGATCGTATCCGAACCCCAAGCTCGCATGGGATGCAAAGAACGAACTCGCAATTCCGGCAGCAAAAGCCACAACTGCACTGCCGACCAGCACGCCACCCCATAACCAGACGACAGATAAGTCTCCCTGTTGAATGCCGTTATCAATGATCTTGGAGATCAGATAAGGCTGAGCCAGCTCCACCGCAAGCTCAATTAACATCATGACCAGGGCTGCAATCGCGGCAACTCGGTACTTCTTCAAGTAGTACAACAGCTTGATCATAAGCATTCCTCCGGCTCGGAGCACCCTAAACCGATAACACGTTCCAGCTCAGAGCCTCCATTAGACATGTTGTTTTCTCCACAGCGTCCAATATGTAATCATTTCTATGTACACATATGGTTATTATAGCGTATTTTACAATGCCGCTTCTATTCTTATTACCCTACTTTTCCCAATACAATAAACTTCTCATCATTTTGGCAGTAAAAAAAGGAAGGTCTCCCTTCCCCACGCTAGTTAAGTGCTCACAGCTGACGTAGTTTTTCACTTAGATGCTCCCGACGTTTCACCACATATTCGCGAATTCTTTCCGGTTCACCTGCAAATATATCCATGGGCCATTTCATGTAAGGGTCTTTGTAGACATCTTCACGAATCTCATTGTGCAATCGATTCACCAAGGGCATAATTCGCTTCTCTGTAAAAGCATTCATCAGATGCTGACGCATCAGCTTCTTATATTGTTGACGGAAACTGCGGAATGCCAGCAATCGTCCGGTAAGTCTGTTATACCCCTGAATACGAACAAGATTGGGGTCAACTCGTGTTCCATAACAGTTCCTCCCCCAAGTACCCTCATAATCCCAAGGCAGGATACCGTATTTCCCACTTTTGATTTTCTCATACCATGTGTAATTCTGATGAAATCCATCGAAGTTCCCTGTGAGCACAGCTCCACTTAACCAGCGTAAATAATTGTCCGTATCCACCCTCGACTGTAAAAAACGAAACAATTCCAGCCTGGACTTGGTGTTCAACTGCTGAATAAAGTTACGCAACCTTGTGCGATCCACATCTTTGCCCCGAATTAAGCTGTAACCGGACAATAGATCGGTACTTGTTGAGGAGTTATCCGAATTTACTGTAAAACCAGCATGATCATTCACTGCATAGAAGATACTGCGTACAGGGATTTTCCTTTGGCGAAAAAAGAAGGATTTCACCCCTTCAATCCGCAGGTATACACCCAAAAGCTGCCCGTTCAGATAGAGTACACAGTGTTGTGTAGACGGTGCGGGTACACGAATCGACTCAAAAAAACGAAAAGAAAGTGCATTGCGAAGCAACGAAGGATCATCATACTCCGCATTAAAATGATATGTCCGGCTGGATGTACGAACCTCAAATGATTTTTTGGGATAACCGCGTGTATGTCCTCCCCGGTATCGAAGCCGGATCGGAAACGGCTTGCCGTCCATCTGCATCGTGCTGTTCACAAACGTCTCTGACCATATATTGGACGTTAACTGTTGATATTCGGTTGGAGACAAGCTGATATGGTAGACAGGTAGAGCCATTTCCATCCGCCTTTCGAATACCTGTAAGATTCGCCCGTAGGCTCTTACATCATCCTATGCAGATGCACAGAAAGTCGTACGGGCGAATGCACAGTGCTGATACTTATCACATCCAAACTCACTTGTCATAATGCGGAAAAACCGAGTTATTAATCTATAAATATACATAAATTCTAATAGATTATAGCCAAAATAGTATAAATATAGTTAACTGGCTAGTCCCTCCAAGAGGCATGTCACATATGCTTAAACTACAGACAGACACGAATGACGAATGGAAGGGATCATAATTACATCCACCATTTTTGTCCATCTGAACTTATATCATGGAAGGGGTCAAACACAATGTCTATGAATGGTCAAGGAATGAGAAGTTTGTTGGGAAGAGAGATTAAGATTAACCGGGGAGGACCTGATTCAGTACAAGGTACACTTACGGACGTACGCTGGGACTACATGGCGATGAACTGCAAAGAAGGGATTGTCTACGTTAATGAATCACATGTCAAAAGCATAACAGATACAGGCCGTTCCGGTGGTAACCGAAATGCAGCCATGGGGAACCCTATTCCTTCCAACACGTTTCTGGGCGTTATGCAAGCACTCCGCTTCCGCCGTGTTCAGATTAACCGGGGAGGACCTGAAAAAGTGGAAGGCATCCTGGCCGATGCCAATCAGAACCAATTGATCATGGCTTTGAAAAATCAAGAGATTGTTCGTATTCCGATGCAACATGTGAAATCTGTATCCCTCGTACGTGGTGGTGGGAACAACAACAACAACAACAATAACAATAACAGTAGTAATACAAGTCAAGGGAACCAAGCAGCCCAAGGTAATCAGGCAGCTCAAGGCAACCAGTCGCGTGGCAACCGTTCTCAAGGGAACCAAGCAGCTCAAGGGAACCAATCCCAGGGTAATAAGTCCGGCGGCAACAAGTCACGGAACAACCAAGGCAATCGTTCTCAGGGGCAACGAGTTCAAGGCAACCAATCCCAAGGAAATAAATCTGGTGGTAACAAGTCGCGAGGCAATCAAGGCAACCAGTCCCGTGGCAACAAATCCGGCGGTAAAAAGAAGTAACTGAAATAAACTGAAAACTAAGTTATTTACCAGCTTAAAGGGGGGAATTATCATGTTGATCTTCGTCGCATTAGTCTTGATTGGTGTGCCTTTTTACTGGATCGTTGCACCGGGAAGGCCCACTCCATCCCATGAACATCTGCTTCAGGCTTCGTCAGGACTTCTCCCCCTGGGAGGTGAATCACAGTAAATGCCTGACTACCAGTTGTGGTTAACCTTCGGGGTCTTTATCATCACTGTCATTTTCCTGATGTGGCGTCCTGGCGGATTGAATGAATCTATACCCACCTCGCTTGGCGCCCTTCTTCTTATTTTAACTGGAGTGAGCAGCTATGCTCACATTGTTGGAATCTTCGGGATCGTATCTGGTGCAGCCGTAACAATTCTCTCTACCATAGTCATGTCGATTATTCTAGATAGCATCGGTTTTTTTCGCTGGATCGCTTTGAATATGATTGAGAAAGCGAGAGGTTCCGGCTTTCGATTGTTCTGGCTAATTCTATTACTTTGTTTTCTCATGACCATCTTCTTCAATAATGATGGCAGTATTCTGATCACAACTCCGATTATTATTCGAATCTGTTCTATACTTCGTCTGAAAATGCATCAACAGTTGCCCTACCTGATCTCCGGTGCTCTAATCGCTACGGCTTCCAGTGCGCCAATTGGACTTAGTAATCTGGCTAATCTGATTGCTCTGCAAATGGTTGGCTTAAATCTGAATACTTATACTCAGATGATGTTTGTGCCATCCATGCTTGCGATCATGGTGATGACTGTACTGCTATTCTATTATTTTCGCAGAAGTATTCCCAAAGTTATTCATCATTTCCCTATATCCCTGCAGTCTTCATCAGGTTCAGGATATCATCCGCTGCAGACAACTGAATCCGAGAATAAAGTAGACTGGTGGCTGTTCCGTGTCTGTATAGGTATCGTTGTATTTATCCGTGCAGGATATTTTCTAGCTGAGCAAGTCGGTATACGCATGGAGGTAGTTGCAATCACTGGTGTTATTCTCATGCTCGCTGTGCGTTGGTATCGCACCCGGACTGGACTCAAAGATGTGATAACACAAACGCCTTGGCACATTCTACTCTTTGCCTTCAGCATTTATGTTATTGTGGATAGTCTTCACCGCGCAGGCATGACCGCTTGGATCATTCAGTGGATGAAACCTATAATAGAAGGAGGAAATGCCAGCATCATTGCTGTGTCGGGGTTAATGCTCACTCTGCTTTCCAATCTATTCAATAATTTGCCCTCCGTCATGATTGGGACCTTTGCTGTTACAGATCTTCCACTAAGTGAATCTCAACTGCATCTTGCATATCTTGCGAACATTCTGGGAAGTGATATCGGAGCCTTGCTGACGCCTATTGGCACCTTGGCAACGTTAATTTGGATGTATATATTAAAGACCCATCATATTCGAATCTCCTGGAAACAGTATATGAAAGTTACCTTTATTGTGATACCAATCAGTCTAATTGTTAGCCTAATTTCACTATATATTTGGACATCTATTCTCTATTGAGAGGAGGAATACTGTGGAACTTCTTACGCATTGGCTGGGTAAATCCGTCGAATTGGAGCTATCTGGCTGTAAACTACCGATCCAGGGTGAGATCATTGATGTAGGCCAGGATCTGATTGTAGTCTACGGAAACCAGCGATTTGTCTATATTCCACTTCATCATGTTCAATCCATGCATGTCGGCACAGCAGATGATTCAAGTATGATTGTGCCAACACCTGACCCCGAGATGGATCACACCAACATCTCTTACCGCAAAATGCTGATGAACGCCCGTGGACGTTTCAGTGAAATCTCCATCGGAGGGAAAACATTGCATGGTTATATTACAAATATTATGAATGACTACTTCATGTTCTACTCTCCGTTATATCATTCTATCTATGTTTCCATTAATCATCTGAAGTATATTATTCCTTCCCCTACTAACAGCACACCCTACTCCCTTAGTAAGCAACATTTCCCTATGCAACCTTCGTCCATGTCACTCTCCCGTACACTCGATCAGCAACTTCATAAAATGATAGGTGAACTTGTTGTACTCAACCTCGGTTGCAAGCCTTACCGAGCAGGGTTATTGAAAAATGCAGACAGCCACTTGCTTGCGTTGGTAGAAGCGGATGGGACTTCTTTAATTATGCATACCGATCATATCCAAACCATTCATCTCCCTTGAGTATCAGAAGAACACAAAGGTTCATCTGCCTATGGCTGATGAACCTTTTTTTCAAGTTTACTTCCTACCATCTTCTGCGTCCACGGTCACCCCGGTAGTCATCATTCAACTCGCCCAGGCGATCGTACGTCTCCTTATATATCCGAATCACGGCCTGAACTTTGATAAAATCAGCATCCTCAGGTCCAAGTCCCTCCATAAACATTCTCTGAATAATCTGTTGGAAGAACTGCACTCTGGCCTCAATCTGTTCTTGCTCAAGCTGTAATATGTCTTCGAAACTGTGGTTCCCTATGTAATCCATCAACTCATCATCAGGACTGGAATAATCTGCGTTTCTTCGATCTGCAACCCATTCATCCGGCTCGTCGGATTGGAGATTAACACTCGTACGCAGCTGGGATAGGATAATTTTCTCTTTGGCCAACATGACATGAAAATCTTTGTTACGGAGCAGCTCCGATACAATCAGACTGCACATTTCACGATTTTGGATCAGTATGCCGTCAAAAGGATGTAGTGTCCAATTCCCGTTCGCATAATACAGGTTAAAGTTAAAGAACTCACTGCCATATTTGTATTGAATATTAATCTTGGTCTCATCAATAATCTCAAATGAAAAGTCCAGCATGTTCAGCAAGCTCCTTCGCACAACCCCAGATTTTAGCTTTATTCTATCAAATAAATGAAACAAAGAGACGCACTCAGCGTCCCTCGTAGAAAATAAAACCATGTAGTGATGTCCATGCCATATGCAGCGAGTCCCTACTCTATTAACTAATCCAGGAAAGATCCTAATGCACTGGAATCCGGTTTGTTTTTCTCCGGAATAGCAGCAGCCTTCGGCCCTTCCAGACCCAATCGATCGCTCATTTTGGCGTTAAGTGTTGTCATCTTGTTGGTATAGTCGTTACAGCTCTCGATGATCCGGCGATTGGACTGCTCAGACAGATCCAGCGCAGACATTAGATCACCCATCGCTTGATTGACCGCTTCAAGGGACATAGCCGGTTTGGACAACAGTTCATTCGTTTTCTCTGTTGTTGTCTTCAACAATCTGGCGTTCTCCTTGAATTGATCTTCAATCGTCTTATTCGTAGCTTCCACAGCGGAAATGACCTTCTCCTGATCATTAAGAGCCATCGCAATCATGGCCGAAACGGTGATCAGATTTGCTGTTTTATCAATGGCATTATTAACGGAATCAATCAGCTTGTCATTGTTATCATTAATGATGTCAGTAGCTGCGATTGCCTGATTGTACAGCATAATCATCTCTGTCATGGATTGGGTACGTGTTACCACTTTGCGCAATCCACGCTCCAGATGTGCTTTGCGATTCTCGTTCTCAGGCTTGGCAATCTCTGTTTCGAACAATGCTTTCAATTGATTACCAAAGGAGATTTTGGTCTGCAGATTGTATATCTCCTGAATCGAAGAACGTTTCAACTGACGCATGTTCACGATGCTTTCTTCCAGGTTGTCCTTGCCGTCCCGCAACCCGTTAATGATGGCGTCAATGTTCGTGCGAACGGATTGATAACGGTATACGTAGTTTTTCAGCGGGCTTTTACGTAACAACTTCCCGACAAAACTCACATTTTTACTCTGCTGCAAACTCTCACATTCATCACGGAGCTTCAGGATCATGTTGGATACCTCTGCCCGATTCCCGGACATCAGTTCATTGACTGGACGATCAAGCAGCTTGAGGGTCTGTCCTGCTCTCTCTTGTGTTTTCACGCCCAACTTGCCGATATCATCCATTAAGGTATCCAGGTGAGCCGGATCACTTTGGGACACTTTCTGAATAAGCTGCGTTGCTTCCTGGTTAATCCGTTGCTCATCTTCCTGCTTCAACTGAGCCCATTCCGTTGCCATGCCAATCCCTCCTATAATTCAGAGCTGTTATACCGTTGATGTATTAGTTCCGCTTTGTTCTGAAGCTCCATTAAGTCTTTATGTTCAATCGTTGATACAATATCCGATATTTTGGAATCTACGTCTCGAAGACCATTCAGCAGCATACGCCGATTATTGCGTTTCGCTTCTCCACTTAAACGCAGAAATGGATTAATAAAACCGTTCAGGTCTTTCAAAATCAGTCTGCGCACCGTATGGTTAATATCCCCGTTGTTTAACTCCTGAAGGGAAGGAATCACACGCTGAAGACGGGCAAACAACGCCAATGATTTCTCCACGATCTCATTATCCAGCTCGTTCTTCTGACCTTCAGAGATGATCATATCCTCCAGAACTTCCAGGTATTCAATCACCGGATCAAATACAGGATCTGGTTCGGTCCGGGAAGACTTCGCTTGTTCTGTGCCCGCATGCTGTGCGGGAGTGGAGCTCGGTTGGGGCTCTGCCAGAGAAGCTTCTCGTGCCCCTGTTGGCACTGTGCTCGGTGCTTGTCCACCATTCAAGCGGGATGGTTCATTTCCGATATCTGTAATGGGTACAGGGGCTGATGACGAACCCTGGACCTGTGTACGTGGCGTGGAACGTGAAGGAATCAATCCCCCGACCACAGTTGCCAGTGCGGGAATTGCCCACGTGATGACATCCGGTAGAAAGGGACTCGAGATTGCCGCGAGACCATAACCGACCAATGCGCCTATACCTATCTTCGTTTTCCGTAACATTACTTGTCCTCCTGCCTTAACAACACATAAAGTGCATATTCAAAAAGTCTGATTTTCAGTACCGAGAAGATGGACTTTTTGAATAACCTCTCATCCGTATTGTAAAAAAACCATCCAGAAGGTGTCAATGTTGAGGAAAATTCTCAGCTAGACGTGGTGTACTCCGCTTACCTTCTGAACGTCGATTATAAATGGCTGTTCGATATGACTTCCCAGTATGCCAAACTTCGGATGAAGTGGTCCAATATCATGGCCAAGTGCAGACTTGACCGCCAGATACGGGAAGTTCACGCCCGACAGACAGGACATGTGCAACCCACCCGACATACGCGGATTGATCTCCAGCAGCTTCGGTGTATCCTTGCGATATTTCATCTGTATATTAAAATTATAAGGAATCCGATATACCTCTGCCACATTGCGGGCAATCGCCAGCAATTCCTCGTTTTCTTCAAGCAAACGCAAACGTCCTCTTTCTTTTCTACGCGGAATAGCCGTTAATAGTTTCCCATTGCGGTCCGAAAGACAATCAATGCTGTATTCATATCCTTCCAGTACCTCCATCACCATGACGTTGGGAAAGGACGGAGCAGAAGAGAAAGCGCGCAGGGCATCTTCATACGAAATGGAGTTAAGCGCATATCCGAACAACTCCTGCAAAGGATCACGCTCATTGTTGATCACCCGGAATCCCATGCCGCCCTCACCATTACATGGTTTGAAGCATACATCATGTCCACGTGCACGCAACGCCTCATAGGCTTGCTGGAATTGTGCAGCATTACTGACCGTGAAATAATCCGGAATCTCCATAATGCCCTTCTCACGCACCGATTCATAGAAGCGGTCTTTCTCCATCAATTGTTCCAACAATTCCGTGTCCGAGCATACGATAACCCGTGTACCGATCTCTTCGAACAGGGAGATATGTCTGCTGATGTCCAGCATGTTCCAGCGTGGAATAAACACATCAATCTGATGACGACGGCAAAAGTCGAGGCAAAAATCAACATATTCCCGGCCCGTTACACGCGGTTCAACTTCTGCAACATCACAGCCCTGTAATGCCATGTGTCCCGGATCAGGATGAGTACCGTAGATCTCAAATTCCATGCCGTCCTCATTGTCCCGAATTGCATTCATATAATGATACGTTACAGAGAACCAACGGTTGAAGTAAATCTTCATTTTTTTCATTTATACGGTCTCCCTTATCTCGGCATGGTCTATCTGGGTCTGTTGATCGTTATGAATACGGTGGACGTAATCGAGAATCTCATCTGCTGCAAAAGCACCGAATTGCTTCGTAAATTGATACGGCACCAGCTCAGGTGCACGCTGTCTCTCCACATGCAGCTCTCCGTGAGATGGAGCAATGGCATGCTGCGCAAAGTCCAGCAAACAGCGATCCAGCAAGGAATCGCCCGAAGCAATTACAGGCACATCGCCAATGCGTTGCCTAATGTGCTCCACTGCAGCTCGTTTGTTCACGGCCGAAGGCACCAGATAGAGCTTCCGACCCTGAATCGAACTCTCCCATCCAAGCGTCTCTAACACCCGAATCTTGTCCGCAATGCGCTCCATAGGAAGCTTGTCACGTTCGATCAGCAATGCAAAGAACAGCTCATCACACAATCGCTGATTAATCACCCATTCCGGGCTCAGTACATCGTCAAACAAATCCAGGATCTCTTCAGGAGTAGCTGCCTGCTGACGAAGCAAAGAACGAATATGCAGGTTCCATTCATCGTCTACCTGACCGTCAACAATGATGTTGCCACCATTACTCGTCACCGCATATTTCGGAATACATTCGGTCTGAAAAATATGAATGCGCCGGTACTGCTCCACGGTACGTGTCGTCACAGGCATAAATACAATGTCTTGTGGCAAAGACTGCAACCGCTCCAGTGCATATGCTGACATAAAAGCGGACAACTTGCCGTTAATCCACTCTGCGGGAACAAGTCCCGGTGTATCTTCGGGAATACGGAGCGCACGACGGGAGTACACCAGCGTCTGGTCCAGATCACTTGCGTAGATCATCATTCTCCTCCACCTCCCAGGAATTGAATAATGCCGCAACAGGAATAGGTTAGTCCGGGATATACCTCAACCGGCACATTTCTGTCTCTGGCGAGCATCATAATATGTTGCAAATCCGGATTATCCAGACGGTCCACAAGAATCTTCCAAGGGACACGGCGCAGTAACACCCGGGTTGTTTCTCCGATTCCAGGTTTGATCAGATTAATGTTCGTAATGCCAAAAGATTGCTGGATGGCCTCGATATCCTGCCAGCCTTTCCAGGTGATTTCCGAAGTATCGGTAGCATTGTCGTCCGAGCGAATCTCCACTTGGTCCATCATTTGCGGAAAATGCTGAGCAATAGTATCCACGTATTGGGTCGACACATCCGCAGAAGACCATTCACGATACCATTTGGCTCCGTGAAAATCTGCCGGCCCGATCAGATCATCGCGTAGTACGGTACGGCTCACCAGTCCCGATACCGTGGAATTCAGACAAGCACTAGGAATAAGATAATCTTCCCTTGTCCCAAAGGTGCCTGAGCATTGACCCGGATCGGCCAATACAGCAAGATCATCATCAAGACTTACACCATAAGTCCGTTCCATTTGGTCACAGGACTCTTTCAGCACTTTGCGAATAGCCCCTTTGCCTGTCCAACCGTCTACAAATTGAATGGCTGTTTCCAGCCCATGCTGCTGTAAAATATATAAAATTGCGTTCTCGTCCATACCCTTGCCACGAATAATTGAAATGCTATAATGCGGAATCGTCACTTTGTATTTCAATTCAATATAACGCTTGATCAGGATGCCTATAGGCGTTCCGGCTCGAGCCAGAGATACCAGCACCAGATTAAGTCCCCTGCGCTCTACAATCTTCTCAGCCACAATGGCGGTATGACGAGCGATTCTTGCAGCGGATTGTTCCAGCGTCTGATGGAACAGCTCGATGTATTCTTTTGTGGGCTGATATTCCACGGGTAGCATCTCCGAATAATGAACCCCGGATTGGATCGCTTGCTCCCGTTCACCCGTTCCCTTTTCCAGATCCACATGGCTGATATCCTTCAGTAAGAAAACAACGTCTGATGCAGCATAACTGCCCATCGGCTCGGGAGACGGAATCTCACGTTGTCTGACTAGCTCCAGTGTAGTTAAGTTCATTGCTCGTTGTCCCCTGTCTTCTCTGGCAAGCCGCAATACACAATATGAATGTGTCCGCATCCCAACTGCTCCAGTGCCTTCACCATCGGTTCCATTCGTTCTTCGGACATCTGTCTCTCCAGCAGAACAAAAATCTCATCATATTGTCCCGGGGCGATGTTATAGATAAAGTTACGAACAGATGCGTCTTCCGGTGAGGCATATCCGGCACCACTACGAACAGCATATCCTGGAGCCGGATGTGTATGGATTGGACTGCGGGTAGTCGATTGATACAACACGCCTTCTCCCATCTCGGCAGCAATACGCATTGGAATGTACATGAACTCCCCTGTTCCCATCACCAACGTCCGTTCTCCCTTACGCTGCGACTGAAGTCGTTCTGCAATCCGGCTAATCTCCTGACGCAATACGCCATTATGACGAGATTGTAAACCAAACCTGCCCGTATGCTGGACGTAGCTCGCTGTGCTACGTTTACCTTCACCATCCTCGGAAGTAGCGTGCAGCTGATGGAAGGCATCTGCAACGGTAGAGGTCTGAATCGTCACGGCAGGATAGGATAGCTGCTCATCTTGCTGTGTTGCTTCCAACTGTGGAGTACCCACCACTTCAATACGGCCCTTCAACAGGCTTAACGGTGTAATGGTAATTCCCAATTCAGCTTCCAACTCGGCAAATCGATTCTCGTCCGCTTCCGTACGCCAGTCCAACAGCGAAGCAATCACATACTGCTTCCGGGGGTATCTAGCCTGAATATCCCGAATGATATTCAACGTCGTTTTGCCCGTCGTAATCTCGTCGTCCACCAGAACAATCGGACCCTCTCCTGCAAAGGCTTCATGATCCAACGCGTAACAACGATGAGCCATCGCATGGGAATGTTCTTCTTCAAATTGAATATCTGGATGCATCGCTGGAACATATTCGCGAGTGGTGTGAATATAGGAAGCTTGATCAGCAAACATCTCGTACATGCTGTGGCCCAGCGCTGTTGCTGTCTCCGCAAAACCAACAAAACGAATCGTTTCCGGCAAACTCAATTTCTCTTGCAACAACATGCCGTACACTTGCCGAGCTTGCTTGGGATCAATCAAACCTTCGACCATTTCCCGTTTCCACTCGGTGATCTGAAATTTCGTCTCTTCCGTCTCCTCAGTCAGGTGCTCATATAACAGAACAGCCAATGCCGCACCGCTCAGAAGCGAGGTATACGGGTTAACCGGGATGTGCTTGCCCAGCAGTCTGCTTACAAACAGAAATGAACGTTTCTTATTAATTCGTGCGGCCATGGAAAATAGAGATTCTAGTGGAAGTTGCAGCGGGTTATGTGTAACCTGAACGTTTAGACTGAATTGATCAAGAATTGGGAACGTAGTTGTGTTGTTGCTCATGCTTGGGCAAGAGCCCGACAAAATGCTGCTGTTCATGTAACACCCCATATATTTGTGATCGGATTAGAATTCGATTCGCCCAGCTCAAGTGTGGTTTAATCTCATTCATTTTGTTATAGTAATTACTTTTGAACACACCCAGGCTACCATCATTACGGGCGATGATGTCTTGTGCATCGGAATATTCCTCATGTGTAACAACGTACATCGCTTGTACAGGCTTAATATGAGAAGGATGAATGATCGTTTTGCCTACAATTCCATTTTCCTTGTCCATCATGACTTCACGCATCAATCCATCCATTGTGTTCGTAATATATTTCATTCTCAGATGCAGCCCTGATTTGCCCAGGGTTTCTTCGAATGGAGTCTGTCGTAATTGAGGTTTGAACACGCGCTCCCGCTGACTGAAATATTCCCAGACAGGACCTGAGATTACATACGGCTTGTCCATCCGTCCAAACAGATTGATAATATCCGAGATGCAGTCACGGATTGTGGCGATATCGTATATGGTCAATTCCGGGCTTCGGCGTAGTCCAAACAAGCTGGAGAAATCGGTCGCACCTATGCGTACATTGAGCACATATTCAACATTTTCATCTAGGATGTTTCGAAGGCCCAGTAAGGTCTCCCAACGTGTCTCCCGATATATAATTGAAGCCGTTTCCAATATAGGCATTCCATAGAGAACGGGATAATGATCCGGTTTCTGTTGATTATACTTGCGGATCTGGTCAAAATAGGCTCTTCCATTGCCCACGCAAAACTTGGGCAAAGCCACGCCTGTCAGCATGGACACCAGTTCTCCCAACGTATCAATGAGACGTTCCAACTGTTGTGGTGAACGTACACGAGCAAACAGAAGAGGCATTTGATCTTGACTCAGCATGCCTGTCTCCATATAAGTCATCAGTTGAGTTAGATGCTGTACCAGACACTGCTCGGCAAACTCTACTTGGTCGTCACCCACAGCGTCCTCCAGATCAATAATAATGGTCGTCAGACCTTCATGTTTACCATTCATAATGTCGTCCGCGATATGTGTGCGCGTCGCGGGCATATATAAAGCAGCCCCAACAGCATATGCCAGTAGATCTTTGGATGTCCGGTGATTGAACGAGACGGGTGAAGAGAAAAATAAAGTATCTTCTTCTTCCAGACTCAAAAAGTTAAAATATTTCAGGGGTGTCTCCTCCTCGCACCTTTGGCAATAGCCAATCTGCAATAGTTGATTCCAGCTGTCGGGGCATAAAAACCAATCCCTCCTAATCTGGAGGGATTGATGGTCTATTATCGAGGATAACGTTGGTCAACAGTATCCTTGCAATGGTGCTGACCGATACAGCGTTTATATATTGAATAAATACAAATGATTATTTTCTTCCCGCAACCCACTGCATTCCCCAATCATGAGCCTCGTCCAACGCCTGATGCCCATTATAGAACTGCACGATTCGTTCAATACTGAATGTCTCATTGTTCACATTGCGTAACATCGCGATGCCACACATGCCAAGCGGGCTCCCGTATTCATTCATTCGAACGATGATATCGGGACCGTCCTTCTGCTGAATGGTTACCACACCGTCTACTTGAGACCAGTTGGCCACACCACCATAAATATAGGTGAATACCAAGATGCGCTCAATTTCCGAGATACGGGCACCATTAATCCGCAGATTTTCTCCCGTCTTAACCGATCCCGTCCGGTCATCCCCATCCAGGGCAATATAAGGGAAACGGTTGAGTGAACCAAACGTCTGTCCCAAGGCCTGAATCACATCTCGTGTACCATCCTTCATCTCGAACAGGCAGCCCAAGTCCAGATCCACACTCTTGCTGCGACCAAATAACCCTTTGCTACCCTGTTGATTCCAGTTGAGGTTAATCAGGATTTCACCAAGTCCCCCCGCATTTTTCTTGAGGTTAATGGTGTCACCCTTCTTCTTCAATTCAATTTTGCTGAAATTGATCGAATTCACAGGAGCAGGCGTCGGTTCTGGTGCGGGCACCGGGGGTGGCGGAGTCGGTACAGCTGTCGGAGGAACGGTTGAAATCGTTGGTGCAGGGTCTGATCCACCATCCACATCCACACCAAAGTTAGCGCAGAGTGCATTCAAACCACCTGCAAAACCCGACCCTATTGCATTGAACTTCCATTCTCCGTTATGACGATACAATTCACCGATGACAATCGCGGTCTCCACTGTAAAACCGCTCCCCAGATCATATCTCATTACTTCCTGACCTGTAGCTGCATTGGCAAACCGTAGAAAGCCATGCTGAACCTGTCCAAAATGATGGCGTCGTGCTTCACCGTCATGAATCGTCAGGCTGAAGGCGATTTTCTCAATTCGGGCAGGGATTTTGCCAAGATCAATGGCGAATTGTTTCTTCTCGCCACCAACCTGTCCACCATCCATATACGTGATGAACGAGGTAGAGGGCTGATTATAAAAGATAAAATCCTCATCTCCAGCCACTTTATTGTCTGGACCCAGAAGGAATGCTGATGTGTCCAGCTCTACACCCGAGGCTGCCTCCCAACCAATGCCTACCGTTAGACGGGACAAGCCCGGATTGGTTTTGGTCAGATCACTCTTCTGGCCTTTCACGACAGAAATCGCCATAGCAGAATCACCTTTCTATGCCAAGTTATGTTATTGTGCATCCAGTCCGTAATTTTTGCATAAAGCAGATAGTCCACCTGTGAAGCCGCTGCCGACCGCCTGGAATTTCCAGTCCGCACCTGCACGGTAAAACTCACAGAACACCACAGCTGTTTCTGTAGAGTAGTCCTCTCCGAGGTCGAACCGAAGCACTTCCCGGTCACTTGCAGCATCTACAACACGAACAAAAGCATTGGAGACTTGTCCAAAATTCTGCCCTCGTCCATCTCCATCGTAGATGGTTACCGTAATACCGATCCGGTGAATGTGCGCAGGGATTTTGCTGAAATCAACGACAACTTGCTCATCATCGCCGTCACCCTCACCCGTACGATTGTCACCGGTATGTGTCACTGAACCCGCACCGCCGCTTGGATTGTTGTAAAAAACAAAGTCATCCGTACCTTTGGCTTTTCCATCTTCGTACAACAAAAAAGCCGAAGCGTCCAGGTCAAAATCGACTCCACCACTATATTTGTTTGTGTCCCAACCTAAACCAACTACCACACGGGTAAGGCCTGGATTCGTCTTAGTCAGGTCAATACGTTGTCCTTTGGCAAGACTGATCGTCATTTGTTTTTCCACCTTTCCAAGATATGTGATTAAATGAAAAGGAGAACCGTCCAGGAGACGGTTCTTCCCATCCTGTAAGTCGTTCTGTACGTCCTATTGCAAACCGTAATCGCGTGTCAATCCAACCAATCCATCCTGGTAACCACTACCGATGGCACTGAACTTCCACTCACCGTTATGACGATACAATTCACCAACAACTACACCCGTTTCGATGGAGAAGTCTTCTCCCAGGTCAAAACGAATCAGTTCTTCGTTGTTTGCTTCGTTGACGATTCGCACATAAGCACGGGAGACTTGTCCGAAGTTCTGGCTACGTTCTGTAGCTTCGTAGATCGTAATGGAGAATGCAATTTTCTCTACATTGGCGGGTACGTTAGGCAGGTCGATATTGATCTGCTCATCATCACCATCGCCATCTCCTGTACGGTTGTCACCGGTGTGAACAACTGAACCATTTTCATTTTGTGGATTGTTGAAGAAGATGAAGTTTTTCTCGCCTTCTACTTTACCGTTTGCATTGGCACAAAATACCGATACATCCAGGTCAAAGTCTTTTCCGCCATCATACTTATTGGTATCCCAGCCCAAGCCTACTGTGATTTTTGTCAAACCTGGGTTCGTTTTAGTCAGATCGATTTTTTGACCTTTAGAGAGATTAATTGCCATCGTATGATCATCCTCGCTTATTTAAGTGTATTGTATTATCGTGACATATGAATATCAGGATTATTGTCGATTTAGGTTAAATCTTGTACTTAGGAGTACCTGCGAGCGAGTTCATTGATATGTACCGCATGGGAACCCTCTCCAATTGCCGAGAATTTCCATTCGCCTCCATGACGATACAATTCACCACAGATCAACGCTGTTGAACCTGTGTAGTTATCGGATAGATTGAACTTCACGAGCTCACTGGAATTTTTACCATCCAGAATACGAATATAAGCCTTCTCAATCATGCCAAAATCTTGCTTGCGATTGACACAATCGTAGATATTAACAACGATTAATACTTTATGAACATCAGCAGGAATACGGGACAGATCCATTTTGATCTGTTCGTCGTCACCGTCTCCCTGTCCTGTTAAATTGTCGCCTGAATGGATAACCGAACGACATGCACTTTGCTTGTTGTGGAAGCAAACCAGGTTGGAATCCTTGACCAACTTGCCTTCCTCATTCAACATGATCGCCGATGCATCACAATCGATATCCGCTTGTTTTTTTCTTCCAAAGAAACCTTTGGCAGTTACCGGGTCCCAACCGAGACCAGCAATCACCTCAGTAAGTCCTGCATTGCCTTTGGTTAAATCAATTTTCTGTCCTTTGACCAAATTAATGCTTGCCACTGATTTTCACCTCCCTTCATATGTAAAATAGCTACTTAGAGATTGAATTCACTCGGGTTCAGTCCAAGTACGATGCATATCTCGGCAACGACTCTTTTCTCCTGATCATCAAAGTTGCCGTCAGCTGAACCAATCGCACTGCATACGCCCACAATAACGCGTCCTACATCCGGCTTGGCTTTGAATTTCCCAATGGCTTTCAGCGCTTCCTGCTTCCCGATCTCTGGAGAGAACTCAAAGTTCGCGACATAATGATTAAAACGTGTAATCACTTCAGCCATATCGAATACTTTCAATTCCTGACTCAGGTTGATATAACCGGCCATCTTGTTCTTTTCCGCTTCGTCAATGGAACCATCTGCAAAAGCAACCAGTGCACACCCTGCAACCACGGCATCCATAAAATCTTTATTTTTAAACTTTTTGACTTGCTCTTCAAGTCCTTGTTTTGTTGAATTTAACCAGCTTTTAAATGAACTCATACTCAACCTCCAATAGTTTCAACCTGGTGTTCCGTACATTCTTTTCAAGATTTTTCAGTAACTTTCATGTCTACATCATGTTGAATATAAGTTAAATTATTCCTTAACTATACTCTGAAATACGGCAATATTCTACATTAAAAAACAATTAATACCTTATGATACGCATCGTTCTGGATATAGTTTCAAGCGGATTTCAAAAAATTGCTCGACACCTCTTTTCTTATTTCCACTCTCACGCACAACACATAGAACCCTGACCACCGATCGTCCCGGCAGTCAGGGTTCTATGAAATACCTCAGCATATATATATTTATATTTCGTTCAACTCATTCAAATTTTATTCAATACTACTATTCCTTTCCGTAAATCTCCTCTACACGTTCTTCCTCATTGGTAGACAACAGAACATTAAGCAACCCCATGGCATTATTGGCATCGGTTCTCGTCGTCTTATACATCTCGGCAAACGCCGCTTCATCCTGCTCCGGGTCCATCGCAGCAAGCTTGCCCCATGACGTGCGGGCTTTGTCGTATAACGTACTCAACGTAATATCACGCGGATGTTGTGCAACAGGTGCCATGGATTCAAATTTCGCTGTGACTCTGAAGAAATCCATCGAATCCTGGAACGATGTACTGCTATAATCCTTATTTTTCATCGCATCTTCGGTAATCAGCAGGCCTTCACGGGCGATAAACAGTGTTTTCACCATGGCACGCTCCAGATTGGTTGCTTCTTCCCAAGTTATATAAGATTCGTCAGGTGCTTGTACGGTTGTGAAAAATGGAAAGGCATCATCAATCAACCGCTGCGAATCGGAATGAATCGGCACCCCTGCATTCATGTCCACAACGGCATCGCTATAATTGGCTACATTAATATTTTTGGAACCTGCCTCACTGACCCGACGCACCGGATAATCATTCAGAGGGACACGGATATAACCAAGTTTATCCGCATACTGCTGCTTCAACTCTTCCAGTGTGGAGTCCTTTCCAATCTTGCCGTCGTCAGCTGAAGAAGATTCTTTTGCGGCTGAACCTGTCTCCTCACTCCCATTCGAACCGGTTGCTGCGGTTTCTGTTACGGCAGCATTCGTGCTGCTTGTTTCTGATGAAGCAACTTCTGTACCGGAAGCAGACTCCGGCGAAGACGTGTCTTTCGCTCCGCCACCACAAGCTGTCAGAATCGCTGCCAAACCAAGCATCACTGTGAACGTCTTTATCGTATAATTCCATTTCATCGTATAATCTTCCCCTATCGTATGTATATTCCTGAGAACCATTAACCTCTGCTCCAAGACTTGAACACTCACTTACAAAAATATCCTTTCATATAACATGCTTGATTCACACAATTGGACATGGTCTACATTCTATCATAAGTTAAAAATCGGTTGTATACGACGATATACCTGTGTCTAAAGCCTTTTACTATGCGCGCATTAACTACCACCGCAACACAAAAACACTGCCGTCCATATGGACAACAGTGTTCGTGAAACGTAATTATTTGATCCCTTTAGCCTTCTCCATATGCTCTGACCGAATCTGAGGATCGGTGGAATTGACCGAAGATAACAGAGCGTAGATCGCCTGGATATCCTTCTCTTGAAATACGGTTTCGGGAACCTCTGTCTCAAGTCGTTCTGTCTTGCGCTGAATCGTTTCCACCAATTCATGATCGTAGATGATCAGTTCGTCCGAATTCACATACCTCACAGCAGGATCAACACTGATGCGGCATCGGTTGGTGAAGGTCACCATGGAGACGAGACGTACTCTTTTGTAGTCTCCAAGGTGTGCATGGATAGCTTCCACATGTGCACGATGCTGCATAAGTGGATTGTACATTTTGACCCGGCTGCTGCTGACCGACCAATTGGCCTCTCTTCGTCCGCCACGGATCTCACCTGTCGTCAGATTTCGGGTTTCGATCACAAAGATTGCCCGAGGGCCGATCACAACATGATCAATCTGCGAATAACCGGAGCGTGACTTCGGATTGGTAACGAGCAGATCGTTCAGCACTTTATATTGACTTGGAAGACCTATCAGCTGATCTGCTGTACTAGGCTCCTCCGGCTGGCGTGTCCAATCCCCTTCCGCTTTTTTCTTGCGCTTACTTCGGACCATACGCGGGGGAATGGTTGTCGTTGATGGTAACGCTGAAGCGGAGGCTGTAATCTGGTTCGCAAGCTCTGGTTGTGTCTTGAACAGAGACAGGATTTTCTTGAACATGGGCAAGCTCCGTTCTATTATAGTGTGGGTTACGGGTGACCATTACAGGAGGAATAACATCCTTTGACACATTCATTATGTAAACTTCTATTACTTATGTCGGATAAAGCGGGGTAAAAATAAAGGGAAAACGATCAAAATCTCTCTAAAACGCAAAGTACATATGAACATTTAACCAATTCCGTGACTTTAGACGCATAAACAAACCGCAAAATTGAAAAAAAGCAGCGCAACCCTTTCCTGAATAGAAAAAGAATACGCTGCTGTTCTCTTGGATGTTAAGCCTGAAGATAATAGGTGTAGAGCACCTGTGTACCCTTCTCTTCCAGACCATTATTCGCTATTTCCTGATACAGAGATTCGGCCAGAGCCAACCCAGGTGTTTTCATGCCCATCGCTTTTGCAGACTCCAGTGCAATTCCCATGTCTTTGATAAAATGTTTCACATAGAATCCAGGCTCATAATCGCCTGCGATCATGCGCGGACCGAGATTGCTGAGTGACCAGCTTCCGGCTGCACCGGTAGCAATACTCTTCAGCACGGTCTCCGCGTCCAGACCAGACGTCTTGGCATAGGCAAGTGCTTCGCATACGCCCATCATGCCAGAGGCAATGGCAATCTGGTTGCACATTTTGGTATGCTGCCCGGCTCCCGCCTTGCCTTGCAACACAATGTTGCTGCCCATCTGCTCAAACAGCGGACGCACGGCTTCAAATGCCTCCGAACTACCACCAACCATAATGGACAACTTCGCGTTCTGCGCTCCGATATCTCCGCCCGATACAGGCGCGTCCAGTGCATGCAATCCCTTGGCTTCCGCAGCTTCAAAGATCCGTGCAGCCAGCAGCGGGCTGGATGTTGTCATATCAATCAGATATGAACCCGGTTTGGCATTGGCTACGAGACCATCCTCACCGAGATAGATCTCTTCCACGTCCTTCGGATACCCCACCATCGTGATGATGACATCACACGCGGCAGCCAGTTTGCCTGGTGTGTCATGCCATACGGCACCTTCCTTCACCAATGCTTCCGCTTTGGCAGCAGTTCGCGTGTAGACATGCAACGGATATCCGGCTCTCTGGATGTGCCCAGCCATGCTTTTACCCATCACACCTGTACCAATAAAGCCAACTTTTGTCTCTCCAGGTGCCTTCGTCGTATTTGTCATCGTAGGTTTCCTCCCTATTTTCCCTATTTCTCTAAACTTCGCTCAGTGCTTGTCTTCGACATTGCTATAACTGTATGTTAAAGCTTTCTGCTTAGTCCGTCCATATCGGTTACAGCTTTCTGTGAAAAAAACTGAAAAAGGAATCAACTTCCTGTATGCTGTGCAACCTAACGGAAACTACCTTGAGCGGACGGTGAATGTCATGAGCCATGAAAAAGGTCAAATTACCATCTGGTTATCCTTTTCCATCATTTTATTAAGTGCCGGACTGGTCTGCCACGTCTTGTCCATTCCTGCGATTCTTGAAGAGGCTGGTCGGGACGGCTGGTTGTCAGTTATCGTAGCTGCACCGTTATTCATGTTGTTTCTATGCATGATGTTTATCGTTATTCGGCGTGTGCGTGGACAGCGGTTAACCGATTGGATCACCCGAGAGTTTGGCATTATTCCATCGTGGATTTTTCGAATAACTGCTGCGATTTTACTGCTTGCGTTAGGGACACATACTTTATATGAAACAACGAACTGGACGGTGTCCACCTATCTACCGTTTACACCCACCTATGTGTTAGCCGGAGTAGGTGTACTCGTCGCAGCATGGTCAGCAGCTAAAGGAATCCGTTCTATCGCCATGACTTCAAGCATCCTTCTGCCACTAGTTATTCTGCTCGGCTACTTCGTCATGTCTGCCAATATGAAGTATAAAGATTATGGTCAGTTGTTTCCCATGATGGAACACGGCTTCACTCCGATTATGCGGGGCATGATCTATTCTCTCGCAGGACTGATGGAAATCTGGATTCTGATGTTATTCCAGCATGAGATCAAAAGCAAGCTGCGCTGGTGGCATGTACTGTTACTCGGAATTTTCATGATTAGCATGGCGATCGGGCCTACCATGGGAGCCATTGTCGAATTCGGCCCGGAAGAAGCGGCCAAACAGCGCAACAGTCCCTATGAACAATGGAAGCTTGTGAATATCGGCAAGCTGTTTCAACACGTGGATTTCCTCTCCATTTACCAGTGGCTGAGCGGTTCATTCGCCCGAGTAGCCATCTCGATATATCTTATTGTGGACCTGCTGGATATCCGCAGACCGAAGAAGCGATATATTACCATTGTCTGTATCTCATTCGTTATGTGCGCTTTCGCTATCCAGTGGTGGCGCATTGATTATGTAGATTATTATGTGCACCATATACAGTTTCCCGTCATGCTAGCTTATGTGGCAATCGTAACTATCCTGTTAACGCTAGCCGCTCTCATTCACAAAAAGGACAAGGAGGTTCCTGAACATGTCAAACCCACCCAAAACAACAGCAACAAAACCTGAACCGATTAAACCATTCCATATAAATGTACACAATCTGACCACCTTTTTTGCCGGGTCCGATGATGTTATTATTGATAGCCATGTATTTGGCGATTCGCAAATGAAGCTGATTATGGCCTATTGCAGCGGTATGGTCGATACTCAAGCCATCTATGATATCATTCTGCCAGATTTGAAAAGGACCTATGAATCAACCCATTTTATTCGCATTAATGACATCGAAAAAAATATCAATCTCCAGTGGAATACTCTTGATCTGAATGATCCGGCATATGGGACAGAACTCATGTCCCTACGGGTATTTGAAGGACATATTCTCATCTGCCTCCCCTCTCTTCAAACCATGTGGAGCTTAGATATATCCAACATCCCTACACGGACACCAGAAGAATCCACGACAGAAGTATCCATCCGCGGAGCGAGAGACGGGTTTATCGAACCGCTTGCAGTAAATGTCGCTTTGATTCGTACCAGACTGCGTACCAACCAGTTAGCCTGCAATATCGAACTTATTGGCTCAGTTTCGGCCACCAAGGTAGCATTGATGTATATCAAGAATATTGCCAATCCGGAATTAATTGACGATGTCAAACATCGCCTTCGCACAATCCAAACAGAGCGGATCATGACGGCTAATGAACTTGAAGAGTTGTTATCACCTGCCAAAATCACCTTATTTCCGTTAACACACTATACCGGGAGGCCAGACTTTGCAGCAGAATGCTTGCTCAATGGTCGCTTCATTCTTATTGTAGACGGTAATCCCAGTGCGATTATCGGACCCGTTAATCTGTTTCTGTTGCTCAAATCACCAGAGGATGCCAGCTTTCCTTTTTTGCCTGTCAATGTAGGTCGCATGTTGAGGTTTATCGGTCTGTTGGTCACCATATTTTTGCCCGGATTTTATATTGCGCTAACCTCCTTTCATATGGATCAGATTCCGTTTCCACTCGTGGCAACGATATCTGTTGGACGGATGGGATTACCCATGGAGTCTGGTATAGAAATGTTTCTGATCATGTTGCTGATGGAATTGTTCCGAGAAGCCGGGGTTCGTTTGCCAAGCGCCATCGGTCAGACCTTAACGGTGGTGGGTGGTCTGATTATTGGGGACTCAGCCATCCGCGCCGGTATGGTCTCCCCGCTGATGATTGTTGTTATTGCTGTAACTGTGGTTGCTGGAGCAACCATTGTCAATCAAGTCATGACAAGTTCCATCCTGATTTTGCGTTTTTTATGTTTTGTCCTGGGGGTAACACTGGGCATCTATGGGTTCATTCTGTCGATGATTCTGTTTCTCATCTACCTGACAGATCTCAAATCATTTGGCATCCCTTATCTGACACCTTTAACCCCACTGAATTTCAGACAAGCCATCTCATCCTTATTCAAAATGCCCACGGGCATTGGCAAACGCAGACCTGTCTATTTGGAGACGCAGAAACCGCGTAAGGAAGGTAATGGACGATGAACAGACTGTTGCATCGCTGTACGCTAGGCTTGTTAAGTCTTTCGCTAGTTGTCATGACGACTGGATGCTGGAGTGCATATGAAATTCAGCAGGTAGACTATGCCAAGGCGATCGGTGTCGATTTCAAGGATGGTATGTATCACATCTATGTACAGACACTGGATTTTGCGAGTATAGCCAAAAGTGAGAGCTCCAGCAAAACTGCGGAAGCCCCTCCGATCTGGGTTGGTCATGCTGAAGGGAAGACGATGAGTCTCGCGATGAACGAATTGTGGCGTGCCTCGCAATTACACATTGCCTGGGGACATGTGACGGCGATTGTACTTGCAGAGGGTGTGTTGAATAACAAACACATCAAGGACGTGTTCGACATGCTGGGTCGATTCCCGGAGGCACGTTATACCACCTGGGTATATGGTACACGTGAACCTTTACTGGATATTTTGAGCACAGCTTCTATTTATAATCTTTCACCGCTGGACAGCGTCCTTCATAACCCACTGCCCAGTTATATGGAGAATTCACTCTTCCCACCTGTTCTCAGCTTTGAGCTGATTGCGAAGCATAATGAAGAGGCAACCACAACATATCTGCCCGCCATTGCGCTCAACAAAGAACTCTGGCTACAGAACAAAAAAGAACATGAATTGTTTTTGATTGAGGGAGCGTTTTTTGAGAGGTCTGGAAAAAAGTTTGAGTATTTGCCGCACAGCCAACTGCCTGGCTATCACTGGCTGATCAAAAATATGCGTCGTGCGCCCTTGCTGATCCAGAAGGACAATGTCATCTATGGCGCCCTCAGTGTTGGTCTGCCTACCATTAAAATTAAACCAATCATTCACGGAGATCACGTCACATTCTCTATTGATGCCAAATATTTAACAGCGTTATATGAATATCTGATTCCAATGCCATACGATGAAATGACCAGGGTTAGTGAAGCCAAGCTGAAAGAACAAATCATGCAAACGTATCGTCATGGCTTGGAACGTGGCGTGGATGTATTTGGCCTTCAAGAAAATCTGTATCGTAAAGATCCGAAATTGTGGCACAAGTTATCAGGCGACGGAGAAAAATTAATTCTATCCGAGGATTCTATTGAGGAACTCAATATTCACCTCACGATCCCATATACCGGAAAATATAAAAGAAAAGTATAGCAACAACGTAAAACACCTCTTGCCCGTCTGGAACCGGATAAGGGGTGTTTGTGTAGCTAGATGTCGTTCGTTTGCAGTTCAGATCATGCGGATCTATGACAGCGAAGTTTCCATTCCATAAGCCAGCCTGCTCCTATGCCTCACTATCGAGAGATGAGTATATGATGTGACCTTCGTCATTTAATCCTTTTATGTCCCATATCATCTCGTGAATCGGCTGCTGGATTACCGCATACCACAACCTGCCGCTGGATTGATTGGAAGACGATTTCACGATTTCCGCTTCCAACCGTGAAGTTGCCAGATTGGATTCGTAGCGAATATGCACCTGGGTAATGTCAGCATCGTGGAGATACCCGTATATAATATAGATCATTTTTCCTTTAGACTCCTCGTATCCTGATATATGAGAAGAAAGCGGCTCGGTCGGATTATCCTGCAGACCCCCGCCTATTCTGGCCAGTTCGGGGAACCACATATTTTGCTGGATCAAAGCAGGAGTCAGGTTATTCGTAGTGAGATCTTGATATAAAACCAATTGTGTTCGCGGTTCAATAGTTGTAATTAGCTTCACCTGTTCGAAATCAATACCATTTTGGCCGAGCACTGAATCGATGTCCTGAGGACCACAAGAGCGGATCAAAAACAGAGCGACCAATACAAAGAACAACACGTACGCTAAGCGTTTACGGTTGCTTGTCTTGGGGCATAGATTAACCTCTCCTTAAAATTGAATCTCTATAAACAATTAATTATCGTAGAAATGGTATGTCAGATAGTGCTGCCCCGAAGTAATCTACCAGCATCCATGCAGCGATCCATAACAATGGTAACTGCATGATCCAGTAAGGAAAGATGTATCTCTTCTCATGATAAGAAACCCATCCCGAAACCAAAGCCGCAATAACACAGAGTGGGTATGACATCAGTATATTGCCTTCCAAACGACTTGCCACCTGATACTCAGATGGAGTGGGTGCAGCGAGCGACATTCCCATGGCAAATGCGATCAACGGCCAGATCAGTAATGTCAGACCATATATTAAGGTGAAAATCATGATGTACAAAAAACTTCTTTCTTTACTTCTCGTTATATCTTTGCTTAACAAGCATACTCTCTCCCATGCGTTCATTTTATTTAAAAAGACGGCCAACGGGCGCTTACTCTCAACTAACTTTCACTTCTTATAATAATGCATTACCCGCAACCGAGTAGTTAGGATTAAGGTCTGAGGAATGAGCACAAAGACAATATACATAAGTACAATTAACCATAGATGTGCGGCAAAATGTTCTGCACCGAACGATGGTTTCGGACGTTCAATCCAATACCACCAGCACGGGATGGCAATAAACCATGTCAATCCCGTCGAGAGGAACATGTCTTTTACATCGCTCCATAGAAAGCAGAACACCGCGACGAACAAAATAGGACCTGTCCACGAATCCAATAGCGGGCCCCAGCTCTGGAAGACAAAGATAATGGCAGGATATAGAAGATTGATGGTCCAGCGCCATATCAAATTGTTATAGATATACATAATTCCCCCCAGTTCGGAAAATAAGGACGATTAATAAGGGTACTGGGCTTTGCGTCGATCTTCGCGGTCGGCCTCTTCCATCTTCCTTATATATTGTTTTAATTGTTCTTTGTGTGCTTCTAACTCTGCTAATTTGGATGTAGTTCCTTCAAGAAATGTCGACATTTTTGCAGACAACTGTACTGCGGACTCTCCCTTCCAATCGTGCAGTCTTCCATATATGTTTCGCATCTGCTGTTCCTGTTGAATCAAGCGTTGCTGCAACTGTTCACACTGCTGGATCGCTCTTCTCAAATCTGACAGAGAGACAGATATTCTCCCCATATATACACCTCCTGTAGTTCATTGCAGCTAAACTATTATCGATCTGCCAGAACAAAATCCTGTCTTTTTCGTTCGATATAATCTGCGATCTCTGTAATGGATTCTTGGTACCACCGATTGACCCGCTCCAACGTTGCTGTAGCATCATAGGCAATGGGTGTAAAGGACTGGCTCTCACTTGTTGATATATGCGCTTGAAACATCTGGATTGAAGAGCGCGCATCATTGGCAAAACCATGTAGACTATCCCGCATCTGTCTGGAAGCATGTCCAAGCTCCTCAGGTGTTAGCTGAATGGTGCTTCCGTGTTGGTCGCCAACATAGTACGCTGAGTTCTGTCTATTCATTTCGACTGGGCTGATTCCTAGTACTGCTGCCGCAAGTTGGCCAAAACCTCCCATAGCAGAACCATGCTTCTCGACAAGCATATTCATCGCTTCTTTAAACTCTTCTCTTGCCTTCATCATCTCTGAATAATTTTCTACTCTAGGCTGACCATCCACACGTCGCCCATCTATCGTATACAATGTATTACTTATGTTCCCTTTCTCATCGAATGTAAAATGCTCCATACTATGTGTTCTCTGACCCACTAGCATGGAATCCAAAAACTTAGATAGTACACTCTGTTCTCCGGATATAGACGGAACACGAATAAATTCAAACGACCACTTGTTACCAAACAATCTTTGTTCCCACCACGTCTCCCGAGGTGCCGGTAAGAACATGGGGATGGTCTCGTATCGATTAGCATCTTCAAAAGTCGAATTGATATAATAAGTAGCACCGACATGCTGCTCAGCATTCTTCACACCAGAACCCACAGAATCCCCTGGATGGACATAGGCCACATTCGTTTTCAGATAATCTCCGTTCCGAACCTTCTCTTGCAAATCATCAGGAAGTAAATGCACAATACTTGGCGGATTATAACTAGCTGACGATATTCCATTACGAATCGCCACATATTCCGCCTGAGCACCTCCCAACGAGTGTCCAGTCGTTGATATTTCAGCTTCTGGGTACTCCTCCTTCACCTTATCAAAGAGGTTCATTGCCTGAACAAATTGATTATTCTGATACCTAGATTCAGCCTCAATAAAAGGCATTTGTTTATGCAGAGGTAACGAGGCAATCTCTTCCTTATATTGCTCCATATAATTGTGAGTTTCCTCCAAATTCTTGGTTCGATTACCCACAACATCATTTAAATCAGTCTCCCAGTCTGTTAGTACACTCCATTTGGGACGATCAGGGGGTTCAGTTCCCCTATAACCAATAATAACTTGATTGTTATCCTCATTGTAAAACACTGAAGCATCAAATCCCGAACCATTCGTATCGTGGAGTATTGCTCCCTTCGGTTCAACTATTGTCCAACCTGGAAGATTTTCATTTTTATATCCGGATGATGGTAAATCTCGTTTGTATACCTCATCAGCAATGGTCCAATAGGTCTTATCATTTATGTATGTCATGATACCCCACCTTGTCTATTACATTAATTTGTATTAAAGTGTGCTTAGAGTTTATTTCCATAAAAGGAGAATTAACGCTTATGCAAATAAAACCTGCAGCTCTGACCTTACTTATTTTTCTATTCTTATTAGGAGGATGTTCAAGTATGTCTACCTCAGATAAGCAAAGTATTGTTGAAACAGCTACACCAATAAGTGTTGAGTACATAAAGAAATACTATAATGCCGACTTTATTGTAACGAGTCACGATATTGATGATCCTTCCATTCATTCACGACTATATCTATACGGTCATATAACGGGACATGAGGATGAACGTATCACAGTTTCCTATAACTACGACTCGCAGGAGGTTATCAGTGTAGAAGGACCTGGCTGGTTTATCGATAGTCGAAACCCGAAAAAGGAAGTACCTTCCTCCTGAGAAAAAACTACAAAGTGATACACCAATTTTTATGTTTCATTAGGAATGACTTGGACCAAATGTCCAGGTCTCTTTTTTTTCAGTTGTTAGGCGTAGTTTATTTGTAACAATTTACCTGTATTTATATCCATTCATTATAAATCAATATCTGTACACCCGAAAACAGATGTCTGCAAAAATAAGCAGAAAGTCTGTAAATTGAGTTTGAATAGCTAAATAAAATTGAATCCATCTAGGCCGTTTTGACCAGATAAACCAGTGATATGCTTAATTATGGCAGAGAAATGAAGCGAGTAAGCATCATTTTGGATATAATTGCTCATACTACCTTCAGGAAATTATCGAAGGAGTGACAGTATGAGATTAAAAAGTATGATTGCTGTTGGAGCTGTGTTAACTTGCTCAACTTTGTTATGGGGATGTGGTAATGGCACCGCGAATAATGCTTCCCAGCAGCAGAATGACACCGTCCGGTCGGAGAGTTGGAGCGATCCCAAACGACTGGAAGCTTCTCATCTTGAGGCACTTGAGCGTATGGAGAAAGATCATATCCACCGAATGGTCTCACTTAGTGCAAGTACAGATGGAGACAAAGTGATGACCACACTTGAACGATCGAGCCAAAAGTTGGAGGAAATGCGACCGCTTGCCGAAATGCTCCAGCATGAAGGACATCCCGCATTATTACAGCGAATTCAAGATATGTCTGGTGATATCCAAGGTTCCAAATCCGTCATTGCTGAGATGAAAAAATTGCCTCAGGACGGTAAAATTAAGATCCAGTCTGAGAACTCCGATTCTTTGCATCACATCAGCAGCTTCCGTGATTACCATCAGTATATTCAGGGACAAGTGCAATCCTTGAACAGCAGTAATCCCAATTTACACTAAACAGTAACAGTACTGATTACCCGAGTGACTTCAATCTATAAAAATGTATGAACGAAGCAAACAATAGTTAGATGGGAAGCTTATTTCCCTTCTAACTATTTACTTGTGAGCAGGTATAAAAAATCACTGTATCATGCTGCGGTCAGATCAGTTGCACTTCGTTACATGCCAAAGGTTAGACAGTGACGAGTAATCCCGACCAACTCCCCTCACTGTTTAACCTCACTTCTCTGCTACTCACTCGCACCCAGATACGTCAGTAACGCCGCCAGCGTCGTCACAATAAAGATGTGAATCCATACGTTGGCTGCCCCATATGACATGTTGAAAAAACCCAAATAGCTAAAAGAATCGCCTCCGTAACTGCCCATTTGGAATATGAGTAGCATACACAGCAGAATACTGAACACGACTACGGTCAGCGCTCCGGCTTTTAACCTTCTATCCTCATCCATCCGAAAAATCAACAAAGTACCAAATACGATCGCAATCAAAAACACAATAAATAACATACGGAATAGATCTCTCCTTATCTCTCTAGTTGTCTGCTACTCTACCCATAGAGATACCCAGATGAACATCGTAAATAACAAGACGGGCACAAGAGCACCTGTGGTTAAGATAATCCAAAGTGTCGCGGGCTTGATCTTTTGACAGTATGCATCGACCTTGCTCATCCGATCTTTGCGCCACTTGGCGAATCTGAGCTGTTTGATCATCCGATTGAGAACGATTTTCCGCTCCTCGCTCTCTTCGAATTCTTCGATCGCACGCCGTAACTCCTCGTATAATTGAGCCTCTTCCTGCCCAGCCACTGTAGGTGTAATCATCTGATCCTTCCTCCCATGAGCACATTATTGAGATACAACCACTACTTAAATAACACATTACACCCTTCAAAGTTTGAAACTTTTCAAAAATGGAATAACCCAAAAAGCCCGGGCATCGCCCGGACTTCCTTGAATAATAACTATTTATCTGAGTACTGTTTAGCCAGCATTAGGCAATCAATGCATTCAGACATACTGCACCCTGTGCACGCACATTAACAACAATAATCGGCGTTTCCAGCATGTCGTGCATCCATGACATATACTCTTCTACTTTTTCGTTCGGAAGGATCGTCAGAATAACCCCTGCGAATCCACCACCATGAATACGACAAGCGCCATCACCCAGGTTTTGCAGATAATTCTCGGTCAGTGCCAGCGCGATGCCAATCTCCTGTTCTTTCACAGCACCACTCTGATATACATTCTGCAGCCACTTCCATGACGAGTTACCGGACGCCGTAATCAGTTTCAAGAAATCAGCAAACCGTCCATCACGCAACGCCTGAACCTGACCATCGACACGATTATTTTCCTCCAGGAAATGAAGTGCACGCAGCACTCCACGATCCCCAGCAACTTCACGAACCTTCTTGAGGTTAGCATAGATTGCGTCAGCTGTAATTTCCCGAACATACTCACTGCCGAGCGCCTGAGCAACCGCTCTCATCTCATATGGCACAGCAGCGTAATCTTCCGTCAGATCGGCGTGGTTACCGCCCGTATTCACAATGACCAATGAGTAGCCGTTCTGTTGGAAATCCCACTGAACAGGTTCAATGACAGGCTGTGCAGGATTTTCGAAATCAATAGAAATCAGTCCGCCGTACGCACAAGCCATCTGATCCAGCAGACCGGAAGGTTTGTTCCAATAGTGGTTCTCCGCATACTGACCGATTTTCGCCATTGTCACAACATCCAGTGCACCGTCATTATAGAAATGATTCAAAATCGTACAGATCAGCATCTCAAATGACGCCGAGGAACTCACCCCAGATGCCGAGAACACATTACTTGAGAGATACGCCTGGAAGCCGCCAACCTTATATCCAAATTCTCCAAATCCCGCAGCCATACCGCGAATCAATGCTGTTGTGCCATCGTCTTCCGTATTTGGCGTGAGGTCCGTGAGATCGATTACATATTTCTTGTCATAACCTTCTGAGTAAAACGTAATAACCGACTCCGAAGTTGGTGCTGCCACTGCAATCGTATCCAGCGTAATGCTGCCTGCGAGCACTTTACCATGGTTATGATCCGTGTGATTACCGCCAATCTCGCTGCGTCCTGACGCGCTGAACAACTTGCTTCCTTCTTGTGCGCCAAAGTACTCTTCGAATGTTGCGTTCAGCTTCGTGTAACGTGTGGTCTGCTCCTCTACTTGTGATTGTCCATACATTTGGGCAAGCAACGCTTGGCCCTCCGTGGATTGGATCAGATTCAATGGTTGTGTCGTCATTAATAATCCTCCTATGGATATGCAGCTTTTATTTTTAGACTATTGGTGAACATGGTTGTCGCGTCTGTTTCATGCCTTATTCCTCTCCCATTATCTCAGCTTCGTAGCGGAAAAGGTAGGGTAGAATTGAAAGTTTGTAAGCGTTTTGTGAAGTTATTTGTTGTAAAAATAGGATTGAAAACCATTTTAGAATAACTTAAATTTGGTTTAAGTGAAAACACATTATTTTCCAACCTCAAAGTTGGTATGCTTAACATCTTATTGTTGGAGGGAACGATGAAAATCAAGTCGAATTATACCAAGTTATTCGGTGCATTTTCGCTTACTTTCTTGGGTGATGGACTTACACTTGCTGCGGTTCCATGGCTCATATCAACACTTACGAGCGATACGCTGTATGCCTCCATCACCATGACGGCACTTCGTTTACCCTGGCTACTATTCAGTCTGCCAGTAGGTGTCCTCATCGACCGTTACTCACGCAAACATATGTTGATTGGGGCAGGCTTTACTCGAATGATCCTTCTGCTTGTCCTGACGTTATGCATCTGGGGAGGATGGGTGAGTATTCCGATTCTGGCACTGTTCATGTTTGGGATTGGCCTGAGCCGAGTTGTATTCGACAGTACAGTACAGACGGTGATCCCACAACTGGTAGATGAGAGTAAGTTGGAGAAAGCAAATGGGCAGTTCACCGCCGGACAGTTAATCACAAGTGATATTCTGGGCGTTGCCCTGGGAGGGTTCATCATAACCCTGCATATTGTTTTTCCTTTTGCCATAGACGCCGTAACAGCTGTTATTGCTCTACTCTTTTTGATCAGTTTGAAGGGAAACTTCTATCCAGGGGATACGGAAACAACCAAGAAGGAAGTTCGACCGATGAAGAATTGGAAACGCGAGATGTGGTCCGGTATTCAATATGTCTATCATGATCGTTTTCTCCGCGGACTAGCCATTCTATCTGTCACCATTACGCTGATGTATTCGATCATTCTGGCTACTCAGATCTTTTTTGTAAGAGATGTGCTTCAGTTGGATGCTTTTGCATTCGGTATTCTCATCTCCATTGCAACCATCGGCAGCATTGTAGGAAGTCAGGCTGTTGCTTATATGCGCAAGAAATGGAGTACAAAACAATTGATTATTACCTCCATTTTGTGCATGGGAATCATCTACGGTGTGGTGGGTTTAACTACAAATGCGTATATGGTAGGCAGTCTGTACTTCTGTGCTGCATTTTTCATTATTGTCTACAATGTTACCCGTTCCTCCATCCTGCAACGTTCCGTTCCTAATGAAATGCTTGGCAGGGTTGGAAGTGTGTTTCGCTTTCTATCCTTTGGCATCAGTGCCATTGGTACACTTCTCGGCGGATTATTGGTGCGGGTTAGTGAGACGACATTTGATCGCGTATTCTCGCTGCAACTCCCTTATCTCTTGTTAAGCCTGATCTATATCCTGTCTGCTCTGATGTTCGCACTGAAGATGAAGAATCATTCAGAGAGCCAGCAGCGTAACATCAACGCTTGACTGTAACGTTAGGTCATACTTGATAATGATCTCAAGCTTACATGAAGGAGAGATTAAGGATGAAAATTACCGCGTTACGTTCAGATCAAATCTATGAAAAGATCATCCAGGCTGCACCCGATGAGAAATTGGAGTTATACCGCGAGCGAATGATGAGTCCATTCATGAACAAATGGAACATTCAACAGATCCCGTTTCGATCAAGCGAACCTAATGGCTTCGATGTAATCATGATGAATAACTTTATGAATATCGCTCCAGCAGATATTACACCTGAAATTAACGAATCGTTAGCAGCGATCTCGTCGGAAGCATTTTGGCAACAGTGTCATGAAGCTGTTCGTAGGAGTCTATCGACCTTTACAAATCATGGAATTGAGCTATCGGTCTCCGAATATCTATACACGATTTTATTAGGCGACAAGAATAGTCCTTCACTCGCCATGAACGAAGGCATCAGCGGAGATGGTGGAATCCCGGGTTATATTATTGCGAACCTTATCCCCAATGGGTATACTCTACCTCGTATGCAATCCGTGTTAGCCCATGAATGCAATCATAATGTGAGATATCAATATATCCAGTGGAATCCACAGATTACGCTTGGCGAGATGGTTGTTAGCGAGGGGCTGGCCGAGAGTTTTGCGACATCCCTGTTTGGAGAAGAACTGCTAGGACCCTGGGTAGCCAAAACGGATATGGAGAATTTGAATAACGTTATCAAGCCGAAAATGAAAGACCAGCTGCATGTCACCGGTTTTGACCATATTAATCCGTATCTATACGGCGATGAACTTGCCATCATGCAAAACTTTACGCCCGTAGGTATGCCCTATGCGGCTGGCTATGTCTGCGGTTATCACCTAATTCAATATTATCTGAACAAAACAGGTACACCGATTACCGAAGCAACTATCACTCCGGCAAGTGTTATCCTTGCTGAAACAAAGGACTTTTGGAATGAAGACACCCTATTTCACCGTTAAAGATATCATTCAGATTACAGGCATCACCAAACGCGCATTACATTATTACGATAAAACTGATCTATTAAAACCGAGCAAAGTCGAGGACAATGGCTATCGGTATTACGATCAAGAGGCACTGGGGAATCTGCAAATGATTCTGTTGTTCAAAGAAATGAATTTCTCCTTAAAAGACATTGCAGCCATGATGCAACTCTCCAAAGACGAACAGAAAGAAATCCTGAGAGAGCACCGCAGTACACTCGTTCAACGAAAACAAAAGCTTGAAACCATCATCGACCAGTTGGACGAGTATGTGGATGGAAAAGATATTGTTCATCTTCATCTGTTTGACGACTCTTCCATTCTGCCCATCCAAGAACAATATGAATCCGAGGCGAAGTTCATCTACGGAGATACCGAGAAATATCAGGAATTCGAAGCTAATGTGAACCAACTGTCTGTGGAAGAACAAGAAAAAGCCTACCAGCATTTCTCGGTCAACATGGAGCAGGTATTTCGGGAATTGGCGAAACATCAGGATCGGTCCCCTGATTCTCGTGAGGTACAAGCGTTAGTGCGTAAATGGAAGAGTTGTCTGGAGCAGTTTATGGTCTGTGATGCTGAGATTCTGAGATGTATCGCGGAGACCTATACGACGGATCGTCGCTATGCGGTTATTTTGATCAGTTTGGCGATGGGGATTTTGTGAGGTTTTTGTATCAAGCGATTATGGTCTATGTGGAGAGTGGGGTCATATCAACTGTGAAAGATGTTAGATGACCTCCGAAAGAACGCACAGAAAAAACACGGAACAATGGTAATATCAATTAAACGCCCCATTATGTAGATGATGTATCTAACAAACCCATGGCTAGAGCACCTTAGCCATGGGTTTGTTGATGAATATTAATTTCTAGAAATGTTTTTATCTGAATTCACCAACTAGATCAACTCCGTCAAATGTAGCCTTTGGATAATAATAAACAAACATAGGTAGGCCTGTGAATGAATCAGACTTATTTAAGGTAAGGAAATCCACTTTGCCAGACGATGTCTGGCTTACTGTATTGTTATAGATCTTACCTATTGCTCCAGTTTCAAAATTTACAATACCTACACAATCAATTTTAACTTCTGCTCGGATGTTTCTTTTTATGCCAGCTGTGTCCCATGCGTCCATATAGAAATTCCAACTATTTTTACCGAATCCGTTATCGTATTCTACATAACCAGTTAAAGCTAATGTTTTATTGTTACCTGTGAAAAATTTCTTTGATACCGAAAAGACTGATACGTCCCCTTTATTTTGAATATATGTTATATTATTGTTTAAAGCTGAGTTTTCTTTTAAATATTGTGTATCTTCGTCAGAAAATGGTTCGTTCACTTCATACTTATCTAGTATATTTTGTATTTTTAAGGCTGTATCTTCCTCACCTGTACTTGCGTGGGCTGAATTAGTAAAAAGAACGGAAATGGATATTGAAACCAAGAATAATGTCAATAACATACTGATCTTCTTCACTTTAAATACCTCCTAAAAATTATTATGAAAGGGGTTTCGACAATGCACATTGTGTGGAATAATATTCTTATTCTCGTTGTTAGCCTTCTTATCTTAGCTGGACTAGTTTCTGGCACAATCTACTTTTTAATAAAAAATAGGTCTAAATAGTTCACCTCCTTATGACGATTCCACTTCCATATATTATATATTATTCAATAAATTATAATAAAACCCTCTTTTAAAATTAATAATATCTAATCTTTTTATATTGATATATTTGTTGTTCGGTCTCTCTACAATTATTAGACAGTTCCCCTATTCGAATAATATAAGTGAAACTAAAAAAAGCTAATTTCAAGTAAGCAAAAAGCGTACCGATAATCCACTGGTACGCTTTTTGCTTTTTCTTCTTGGTAAATTTATATTTGCCAAGTAAAATTTCAATTTGACTGACTGTGTAAGAACTTCTTCTCGCTACTTATCAATAACTTCCTCGCTCAAAATACGTATGCAGCCGATACAGACATATTTCCCGTGTCCAGCGATATAACACTGCCTGTTCCTCCCTATCCTGCACTTTTACATTCAGCGAGAACACGCCTTCCTCGAATCGTGTCATGCTGCCCTTCGCCCCACTCCACATAGACATCGGCATGTCGATAATCAGTTTCACAATCCGTGATGCCGTTTTCTCGTTCCATTCGCAGAGCGCTTGCTTATCCTTGTCTGAAAAGTCTTTCCGTTTCCGGTATTCCTTCTCCGTCAGGTACATATGGAAAAATCTCGTCATCTCCCCAGGCGAGATCGGGTCCATCCAGTGCGCTTCGCCTCGCTCCAACATGTATAGCAGCACGATCATTTTGTAGCTTTTGTTCATAACTGTCTTCTCCACATCACGCAGCCAAGCCTCATGCCGGACGTACATCTCTCCCTCATATGGGGTCAGTAGTTCTGCCCAATACAGAAACCCAACATAGGAACCGAATTCGCTCCGATACCCGATACTCTTCGAACGCCCCATGAGATGCAGCCCCAGATACGTAGGGATGCGCCCCAGCTCTCGTTTCACATCCAGAAAATCCTGATGCAACTTCTCACGACGGGGCAGACGTTTGCGGCTTAGCTCCTGAAGCAGGTTCACCACCTTCGTCTCCAGATGAATGCCACAGTTAGCCGGAACTTCCGGCACAGCCGAATCCCGATCTTTCGCAGTTCCTTCCAGCTCCCCACGCACATCCAGCAGACTCAGTTTCACATCCGCATTTCGGTAGTTCCCGATCAGGTCGATGATGACACAATGAGATTTGCCTTCAGCCAGCCGCAGACCGCGACCTACCTGCTGGGTGAACACCGTAAGTGACTCCGTTGGACGCACAAAGAGAAGCGTGTCTACACGCGGTATATCCGTTCCTTCATTGAACAGATCCACCGTCAACACAACCTCCAGTTCACCCACATCAAGCTGGCGAATGGCTTCCTCCCGCGACATCTCCGATGTGCGCGAATGCAGACTGAGCACCTTCACTCCCTGACTGCGAAAATACGCAGCCAAATAGTCGGCCTGCCGGATCGATGAGCAAAATCCAATCGTTCTCGTCTGCTTGTGCCGCAGCCAGGCCGCATAGATCGTCTCCACATGCTCCTCTTGCAACTGAACAGCCATGAGCTGTTCTTCATCATACTTCGTGCCGATCCAACGAATCTGCGAATAATCCGTATCGTCGAATACTCCGTAATATTGAAATGGCGCCAGCCAACCTCGCCGGATCGCTTCAATAAAATGCATCTGGTAAGCCACATTCCCATCACAGAGCGCATACACATCCTTGCCATCCAGTCGATCCGGAGTTGCCGTAATGCCCAACAGAAACCTTGGTTGAAAATGCTCAATCACCAACATGTACGTCTTCGCCGCCGCATGATGGAACTCATCCACCACGATCAGATCAAATGCATTGACGGCAAACACATCCCGGTGCTTCTGCATACTCAGCGTAAAGATCGAAGCGTACACACAATCCGCGGTTCCATCCTTATACTGCCCGTTGTAGATCCCATGACTGCGCTCCGGCATGATCCGTTGAAAAGACTTCTTTGCCTGGAACAAAATCTCTTCCCGATGCGCCACAAACAACACCCGCTTGAACCGCTGCGCGAAGAAGCCCGCCAGATACGTTTTGCCAAGCCCGGTCGCCATGATGACCATCGCCTTATCGTACTGTTCCTCCATCGTGCCATGGAGTGCTTCAAGCGCATCCAACTGCGCAAAACGCGGCTGGATCGGGGCAAGCGACAGCTCGGTGGCGGTTTCTTCCTCTTTGTCCTCAGGTAGACCTGTGCCAAACTCCGCTTCTTCCATCTCCGTGATCCGCTGGATCATCTCCGGGTTCTTCTGGTGATATTTGAGATACTCTTCCTCATACAGCGCAATCGAATCCAAGTTCACTGGCAAGGTTGTCTCGTGGTAGAAGCTCTGCATGAACTTGTCCAAAGCTGACTGAAACGTATATGGCTCCGCCTCCGCATTCATCGCCAGATTCCATTCATACCCTGTCTTCAGCGCCGTGAACGAAAAGTTCGACGAACCAACGATCAGCAGTCCTTCCCCGTTGTCATGATCGAACAGATACGCTTTCGGGTGAAAAGAAGTCCCCATACTTCGCCACAGCCTCGCTTCAATTCGTGGATCGACCTCACAGAGCGCCCGAAGTCCCTCCGGCTGCGTGATATACAGATAGTCTCCCGCGAGCATTCGCACCTCAGCTCCACGTTCTGCTGCCCGTTTCAAATGCGGGGCAAGCAGCTTCACACCAGACTGCATAATAAAGGACGTCATAATATAAATCCCGGACGCATGCTGCATCCGGGAAATGAGTTCGTCTGCCAAGTTATCTGTAATGAGTTTAACGTTAAGCTTCGTCGACATCGATCAGATACACCCGTTCCTGGAATCCACCGCGCTCCTCGGCTTTGTCTGCCCGAAGCTTATCCAGCTGAGCTGCATTCACACCGTGCACCTCCGCCAGTGCCCGGATGACCTCCAGCATGTCGGCTAGTTCTTCCAAAGCTTCCTGATCACTCGCTGCATTTACGTACTCATCCGATTCTTCTTGCAGCTTCGTTCTTAACTCTTGCTTATACTCCTCCGGGTCCAGAATACGTGTGCGGCATTCCTTGCCACTGGATGTGATAATATGCGGAATCTTGTCCCGCACCAATTTGTTGTATGTAGGCATGTGGTATAACATCCTTTCTGCTTTGGAGGTTTTCCAGCTTTGCGCCAGAATCTCCCTTTTTGCCATTATACCATTTGCCATGGAGAGCGATGGGTTGATTTTGTAAAGTGGTTGGATTGGAATGAGGAGTTAAAAATAGCCCATGACTACTCGTATTCGAGTTGAAATGGGCGTTCGGTAATTTGTAATGTCTAATTTTTCTGCATCAAACTCTGGTTCATAAGGATTCTAAGCCAACAGTTTTGAGACAATCACATTCGTATCCATCATTTCTTTATCAATCTCGACCAAGCAAGTGTCATCATCCATAGCTGGTTCATAACCGATTCTAACTTTTTCAATTGCATACTTCTTCTTAATATCAAGAATATACTCTATTAACTTCTGAGCATTTAACGTTGTCTCTGAATTTTCTCCGCTGAACAACTCCTCTTCAGGAAAATTCATAACGATATCTCCAGATTCCTCATCGAATGAAAATACAATCATCACGTCGTTATAGGTATGACCTAGGTTAAGCTGAGATAATAATATATTCCCCGTTCCCTTAGGAGAAAGAATCTCTTCAAGGCTCTCTATTTGCTGAAATTCAATATCGTTTTCACTACGGTTATCATAAAAGTGAGAACTTTTGATCCGATCTACCTGAATGTTCAAATCATTTTTCATGAATTGATCCAGATTATTTTTGTTAAAATCAATTAAAATGATTTCTAAACTTTCCAAATTCACAACCTCCATCATTGATCGATAAATCCTTTGAATGAACCATCTTGGTTAAGCCTTGCTCCGCGACCATCAGGTAAATTCTTTTCGAGGAAAGTAATACCTCTATTATTTGTAATTTTCTTAAATTCACCTGGAGCATCAAGTATATCCTGTAAATGCTTTTGAGCTACTTGATTAATTTGTTCAGGCCCACCTCTAACTCTTCCCCATATATCGGGGTTTCGCCCTGCATGTTTCTGCAAAGCATGTCCTACAACGGTTTCTCCACCTTTTTTGGGGGCAGTAGCAGAACTAATAACGGTATCTCTGTTAAATATCACAGGGTTTACACCATTCAAGTTATCTAGCTTAGACTTTGGAAACTTCAATCCTCCAGTCGGAACCTTATAACCCCTATTATACGTTCCTGTAAAAGCCAATACGAGCTTAGCAGTCTGTAAACCTCCTATAGAAACTGCTGCTTGCCATGCTGGTATGGATTCTCCAGTTATGGGATGATGACCTTCCTTAAATGCACTAATCTGTTCATCATATATATCCCCACCGCCAGACTCCGGTTGCTTCGGTCCAGCTCTCATTTCTTCATAGGTACCACCCTGTTCCCAATACTTAACAAACTCCTTTTGCCCTGGCATCCCATCCTCTGCTTCACTGGCAGGCATGTTAACTCCAAACAAAGGATTATATACCATTCGTCGTTGCTCTTCTGGGTTACTTGTATTATGGTTCATCATTGTATGGGCAGCAATCTGTCCAGCAACGCCTCCCAAGCTCACCTGTTCCTGATCTGCTTGTTCGAATCTCTCGGCAATCGACATTAGATCCTGAGAGGACTTCACCATACTTTCCAGTGCTCGGTCCAACACTGGACGTGACTGCTGAAAATCATAGAAAAATCGTTCTTGTGTTGCTCCCGCCCACTGAGACTGGATGAATCCGATCCGTGCGGTCAGGTCATTACGTATACCCTCCAACTGTTGCCTACCCTGCTCGATCTGTCTGGATACATACAACAGTTGCTCTGGTGTCACTTTAATTGTACTCATATCATTCTCCGCGTTTGAAATAGGATTTTACCATGTTAGCAGAAGCTTGATGTATATACATCCTTCTAAAATCCTGATTTTTCCTTTCTCACCATAACAATATTTCCAACAACGTACTTCATAGGTCCTAATTCAAAGGAAATCTTCTTAATCTCTTGATTTAATAGAAAATAATTAACAAACACACCAACGGGCACGCCGTTAACAATGCCGCTGTAAAACTGATCTGTGCCGCGACTCGTCCTCCGGTAAACTCTTGCCGTGAAAAGAACATCCAGATCGAGAGGTACGTAGCGCCTAGTGGGAATGAAATTATCCCTCTAAACGTACTCGGTTCCATGTATCCAGTCATCATGCTTTTACCAATTAGGATTAATGTAACCAATTCCAATATAGATAATATAAAAAACGCGATAGCAATCACTCTTTTCAAAATGTACACCTACTTTCCAGATGCAAAGCAAAGAGCATCCTATGTAATCTCTGCATCAAATACCTTTATTAGGATGATGTCATCTTGTAAGCGTAACACAGATAAATCAAACATTTAACCCAAATGATCAATTAAAAAACATCTTACCCTGATGAATCATCCTTCAATCGAGTGGCTAACTCGTCCAATATCTCTTCTGTTCGGTGAAGAAGCTTTTCGATGTTGTTCAGTTCTATTGGCTGGTCATATAGATAATCAGTTTGGGATGACATATGTTGCATAGTACCGATGAACAAAGCGATATCCAATCCAGGTTCAGTGTCCGTATGCACTAAAGGTAAGATTTCGTTCATGGTGAGTTCCTTAGGTGGATGAACTGAATGATACTTATGGATATAAAGCGCCTTAATCATTGAGGCTAGAGCCCAATCACATAGAATTAGGCAGACTTTAAACTGACTGTGATTACGCATGATAGCGGCAAGTTTGAGATGATACATAGCATGTTGGTGGTAGGCCATTATTGTGGTACGTAGCATGTGGTAAGCAGGAGTATGTTTGGAACTAGGTTGTGTGGAGATATCATGGTCTTGCAAACGTGGGGTAAAATCTACTTGGTGATTACAATGTGCTACGGTTATGGACCAATTTCTTGCCATTGTCATCCCTCCAAAGAGTTAATACCAGTATTATACAATAAAATGATACATATAGTAATCAATTAGATTATTTGTATTCTTCGTTTGGTGTTTACCTTGAGGAAACTTGTCTACACTTTTGAACATAGAGAGGTGAATACCATGAACGAGGACAGAGAAGTTCTGAAGCTGGTCGGAGCCAGAATTCGCGCACTACGCAAAGAAAGAGGGTATTCACAGGAATCCCTCGGAGAAAAAGGCGGATTTCATTTTTCATACATAGGACAGATTGAACGTGGAGAAAAGAATGTTTCTTTGGTGAATCTGGCTAAGATCGCTGAGTCACTGGAAGTGAACTTAATTCAATTATTTGCGTATGTAGAGGAAGAGTTTGAAGTAACTGAAGATGAGAAGCAAATCAAGGAAATTGTACAACTACTAAGAGACTCTAATTCAGAACATATACGAACCGCCAAAAATGTTATAAAAGGAATATTGATGTAAAAAACAACAACCCTATCTCTCCATTATTGGAATGATAGGGTTTCTTCGATACGCAAAATCTATAATACATTTTAATTTTTTACTTTTTAAGTGACATGATTTACAAGAAGCTAATGCATCACTGCTTTAATGGAACATTTGCCATCACCTATATATCAGTTTTTCTCTATATATAGTATTCTATTTCCCCCTCCTTATTTTTCAATAATTTCAGTAAATGGATTTTCTCGGAGAGTAATTTAGAACGCTCTTCGGTACGGAAAATTGTAGCATCATGTATATACTCACAATTTCCAAGTAAAAAATGATCCTTATCAAGGAGATGATAAATAAACCATTTTATTTCCTCATCTTCCTGATCTAGAACATAAAAACACTCATAAGCATACCTAGTAAACTTTTCTCTGAGTTGTGTGAATGTCATTATTATTAATAGTACAAACATGGAACTTGAGAAACACAACGTAATTAAACTCAGTGTTAAATTAATTAATAACACTTCTGGTTTGTCCATAGTTAACACTAAACTACCTTCTGCTATATTACTGGCTAAGAAACTTGGGAGCACGGAGAAAAAACATAATGTTTGTAACGTAAGTACGATTAATGTGAATGTAAGATTCTTTGACCTTGATAACCTTTTATCGAAAATACTTTTTTGTGTAAGGCTAACATATAAGATAGTAAAATAAAAAATTGTTCCAATGATTGAAATACAAAATGTAAAATATTCATTAACACCAAAATTGTAATATAACACTGTCAGAAAAACAGAAAAAATAGAGCCTATCATAACATAAAAGATGTAATTGGATATTTTTATCAAAGTCCTCTTTTCTTTTGATGAAATTAACCTTTCGATCTTGGATGAAGTTAACGAAGTTATTACCTGATTTTTCTTAAAAAAAGTCCACATAAAGCTAAGAATAGCAACAATCCCGCCCAATCCGCCTAATTTAGATAAAAATTGACCATCCAAAATTCTATCCCACATGACCTTGCCTCCATACATATTCTAATACCGCTAGTTTTCAAACAATACACTTATTAGCCACCGCCACCATCTTCGCAGGCATCTCTTCCCGCAGTCGCCATACAAAGCTCATCGGCTTATTCCCCTCATGACTCACATAATCCGCTTCGCCCAAGAAAACAAATGGAGACGTATAGCCATGCTCCTCCTTATACTCCCGCACGAACAGCACGATTCGGTTGCCCGTCTCTCGATGATGAATATACCGCTGCGCGGTAGCCGTATGCTCTGATACCCGGCTCTGTGTCTGCCAGTGGAATAAACGCTCGTTGATCGCATAATCCTCATACAGCGTAGATGGTGAGAAATCTTTGTCCGATTTGTTCAATGTAATGAAGAAGATATCGGTCTGTTCATCGGCAAAATACTTCACGCCTTCACGGAAGGCGGGTGATTGCTCAGCGTTCCAGTAGCCAAAGGCGGCAAGCACTTGGTCGATGGAGTACATACAGTGGATATCCAGTGGACAAGTGTACGGGAACGAATTACTTTTATCCACAAATCGCAGATGAGCCAGATTATATTTGAAAATATCCACAAGCTCTGCTTGTAATGCTTCAAAATACAGCACACGCTGCACACCCTCTTCGATGCTACTCAACCCTAGTTTCTCAGGCTCAGCCCGGTGGAAGGTATAATAGAACATGATCAACATGCGCTGTTCATCAGCGTTGGTCGGTTCTTTGCCTTTTTCAATAAAGTCGATCAGGAACGTCAGCCAGCTTCGGGAGTTGATCGTCAGCACAGATGGCAGTCTGCGGATGTACTCATCTTGCTCACTCTCGATTGGCTCTGTCAGTCCGGCTTCGGCCAGCATACCCCGGAAATACCTTTTTCCCGTACGTCCACCATACAATTCATATAGTGTCATCCTGTGATGCTCTACAAAATGAGCCAAGGTCAGCGGCAGTCCGGTGTCTTGCTCGAACGTTTGTAGCTTCTGGATCAACGCTCTGCGATTACGACTCATCTGCTTGAGGTTGCGCATGACGTATTCTTTCGCTTGTTTTTCCAATTGAATGAACGTCCCACGAGGCAGGTTCGAGAAGCCATTCTCGACGTAGTACGAGATGGAATGTTTAGTAGCGCCGATCAGGGCGCGGAATTTATCTTGGAACCTGTACTCCTGATGCGCTTGCCCGATGAAGTCGAGTACAGTCAGGCACTCTTTGCCCTCCGCCATCCGTAGTCCACGGCCAAGCTGTTGCAGGAATACGGTCAGACTTTCAGTAGGACGTAGGAACAGGATGGTGTTCACCTCAGGGATATCCACGCCCTCATTGTACAGATCAACGACAAAGATCATGCGAAGTTCCCCGTTCACCAGTTGTCCTTTCGCAGAATGACGTTCCTGTTCGCTTGACCCGCCATGTAGGGCCATGGATGGAATGCCGGCTTCGTTAAATATTTTTGCCATATACAGCGCATGATCCACCCCAACGCAGAACCCAAGTCCCTTCACATCGTCCAGATCAGTTACGTATTTGTTCAGACTTTGGATGATCTGATTGGCACGGATTTTGTTATGGGTATAGAGCTTCTCCAGTTCGTTCAGGTCGTAGCCTTTACGCGACCACTTCACCTGAGATAGATCGACCGAATCGGTGACGCCAAAATATTGAAAAGGACTCAGCAGCTTCCGATCAATCGCATCAGTCAGACGGATCTCGGCGGCAATCGTATGATCGAAGTAGGCGGTAATGTCTTTGCCATCCATCCGCTCCGGGGTTGCTGTGAGTCCTAACAAAATCTTAGGTTCATAATGGGATAACAGCTTCTGGTACGAAGGAGCAGCCGCATGATGGAATTCATCCACAATGATGTAATCGTAATAGTCTGGGCTGGTGATCTCCGTCAGCTTCATGGAGTTAAGGCTCTGAATACTAACAAACAAGTGGTCCAACGCCTCTGCTCGGTGATTCCCGACATGCAGCTCGCCAAAGTTCATATCCTTCAGGATATACCGGAACGTATCCCGGCTTTGCTTCAAGATTTCTTCCCGATGGGCGACAAAAAGCAGCTTGGCTCCCACATGGCTTGCCCGGAACCGTTTGTAGTCGAAGGCTGAAATGACCGTTTTGCCAACGCCTGTGGCGGCGACGATCAGGTTGTGGGTTCGTCCATACAGCGTACGCTCGGCGTGAAGCTGTTCCAGCACTTCTTTTTGGTAATCGTAAGGCTGAATGTCGAGGTGAAAGTAGTTGGACTGATCTTTTTTGCGATTCAGAGCCGCCTTCAACTGTGCCTCATGCCCTTCATCCTCAGCTACATATCGCGTAAATTCACGGTCATTCCAGTAGCTCTCAAAGGTCGCTTCAATCTTGCGCAACACATCGAGTGAATCTTTCTCTGTCACCTTGAGGTTCCACTCCATACCACTGGTCAGCGCCGGGTTGGACAGGTTAGAGGAGCCGACATAGGCTGTAGTGAAGCCAGTATCGCGGTGGAAAATGTACGTTTTGGCGTGCAGCCGAGTCACTTTGGTATCATACGAAATCTGGATTTCCGTGTTGGGCAGTTTGCTAAGTTCAGTGATGGCCTTAAGGTCGGTTGCTTCCATGTATGTAGTTGTGATGATACGCAGCTTCCCGCCACATGCTGTAAATTGCTGAAGCTGTTCCAGGAGCAGGCGAAGCCCGCTAAATTTGATAAATGACACCAGCCAGTCGATCCGATCGGCAGTCACGATCTCCTTTTGCAACTCCAATAACATACTCGGCTCGGACTTTGCACCTGTGAATAAAGAACTTTGGGAGATCGGCGTATCTGGACGAACGATTCGGGTATCCCGGACCGCACGAATGCTGTTCAGCTTGGAATACACATGGGTCAACACTTCCCCCTGCTCATCGAGTTGCAATTCGTTGTACTCTTCTTCCCCCAGTGTGCCTTTGAGAGTAGCAATAATCTCATTACACGTTCGGATCTGCGCCAACACTGCTGTCTTATCTTCCGTCTGTTCCCGCACAATCTTGAGCGCTCGCCGGGTCACTGCCGCCAAATACGTGGACAGCAGTTTACGTGCTTCCTCTGCATCCAGCTTCTCAGTCCCAATGTTATACACATCCGGGTCAAGCGCCGAAATCTCCTGTCTGGTGATGGTGTTGATAAGCTGTTCATATATACCTTGTTTCATGAATATACCTCGTGTGGGTGTAGGATGGTTGTGGATCGTTCTCTATGTATATGATGAGTTAAATAGTTGGAATAGGTAAGTATGGCCTCAACTATATTATCGTCCAGCATGGAAATAATTTCATTAGTTCTTTAGATGGAGCAGCAAAAAGCACCCCTACTTGTTACTCCAGTAGAAGTGCTTTTACGATAAAAGGATAATCTGAAGCACCTTCGAAACTAATAACAGTACATTTATTTCAGTTCCATAACCCAGGGACCTTTTAAAATTGAGTAAACTTCATCAATTTCCAAAGTTATCTCATTCTTGTTTTCTGCTACTTCGAGTATCATACTCTCCATAGTTCCTTTGTTTTTATCCAATGTGTAGTTAACTGATTTGAAGTTTGATGGAAAAAAGTATACCAGCTTATCGCTAACAGAAGATGTTCCATCTACACTGACATTAAGTTTAATTGTTTTCTCATCCAAACGTTCTATCTCTTTTATCTCAACCATTGCGTCATCTATCTCAATCTTGCCTCCAACCAATGCTGAATTCTCCTTTGGTATTTGAACTTTCAGATCAACGGGTTTACTTAATGTTTTCCTAACCAATAATTCTGGTACATTAAGATACACATCCGATTCTTTCACAATCTTATTATAAGAGAACTGGTTTCCACCTGATAAAAGGTCCTGTTCAATATTTATATTCATTTTTTCTCCTTTCTCATTTGTAAAATAAGGAGATTGAATTAACTGATTTTTTTTCAACCCATATGACTCAATATGAATATTAGAGGCATGATTTGGAACCAGCGTTATTCTATTCCTGAAATCGTCCTGTTCTTTTATAGCTGTTAATTTGATTTCGCTAGACTTCATCGTGGCTCCGAGCTCTTCAAAAGATGTTACTCCCACGGATTTATTTAAATTAAAAAATATTACATCATCATCATATATTAACTTCATTTTATTCGTAACTACAACGACTCCTTCATTTTGAAAAGTTCCCTTCCAACTTTCTTGAGTTGAACTCATTGCGATATTTTCAAAATTATACTTCTCACCATACTCATTTTCTATAGTAAAAGAGAATGTCTTTGGTGTAGTTCCAAATACAACAATTTGTGATTTTTCCGGGGTTACAAGCATACCTCTAAGTTCAATTTCAACATCTTCACCGACATAATTTACATGATCCGATAAAACATAATAATCTCCTTGTTCATTTTCCACGCTTACAGTTCCGATTCCAGGAACAAAGTGAATCAGTTCCATAATCTGAGCTCTTAATTGTGGTGAGTATACTACAGAAACAAACAACGTTAGAACCGCCACCGCGACTCCTATTTTCCACTTATTAATTTTCCACTTTTTATTGAGCCTCTTCGTTTCATTACAAGCAGAATCATAACTATGCTCTTGATTTAAATTCAGTTTCCTGAACGTCTTTTCTCGGATTCGATTTAGCGTGTCATCATTAATAAATAGATCTTCACTTACAGGAACGTCGCTAAACTCACCTAATGCATCATCAATACTTAATTCGTCAAGTAATTGCTCATAGATTTTTTGTTCATCAGATTTCATGAATGTTCTCTCCATTCTTGAAACTCTATTTTTTTTTCATCAGTTCCCTTACCCTACGCAAGCGATTTTCTACAGCCTTTGTCGTCAGATTTAATTTTCCAGCAATGGAGTCCATAGATTCATAATAAAAATACTTCATTAAAAATATGTTCTTATCTACCGAACTTACAGAATTTAAAATTTCAAGCACACTTTCAATCTGGGATTTTCGTAGCACTTCATCCAATGTATTGGTTTGGCTGGGTATATAATCTTTAAGTTCTTGAATATTATATTTTTGTTTTAATTTTCTTTTATAATCTAATGCCTTATATTTTGCCAGTATAAAAATCCATGTTTTTAAAGATCCTTTTGAGGAATCAAAACTTTCAATTTTATTCCATACATCGACAAATACATCACTTACACACTCTTCAATATCCTCTTTGTTAGCCTGCCCCCCTAAAATCCTAAAAATAAGACTATATACTGGAGAGCTGAGTTCAAGTATGAGGGATTCAAGAACATCTGTATCCTTTTTCATGAGTTTTCTCAGGGTATCATCTTGTTGGGACGTTCCCATTGTATCCCTCCCAATATCTTTTATTTGAATTTCCAAAAACATAATGATTACCTTATACAATTATTTTGCATGCAATATCACGTCCATTAAACTTATTATTGTCTTACAATTGACTAAACGTGGAAAACATTACTCAAGTAATTGTCTTATATATATTACTACGCGATGTAAATTCAAAATCCCTCACATTGCTGGATGGAGAAACATTGGTTAAAAGGAAAGCTTGGCTCAAACATTGGAATGAAAATTCAAATGAGTTAGATACAGAGTGGTCTGACTTGGCCGTATTAATTGAATTGAATAATATTAATGATTTCTTCGAATCAGATTATAAAAGAAGCAACAAAGAAAATCTTGAACAATTTGTAAAAAACATCCAAATTTCTATGGTATAGGAACTAACGAACAATATTTCACTATTCAACCACCATACGTCTTTCAACTCATCTTGCTTTCTAAAAAAGCAAGTTCTGAGTTTCCTTACAACCAAAAAACCTTAGATTTTTATAAAGGTTTTATTAGTAGTAATTTCACAAAATATCATTCTCCTGAAATTAATCTAAATGAAGTTTATTACGGATTAAAATTATCCAGAAGTTCTAATTTCGCTTTTGATTCAAGAAAACTTCAAAATCTGCTAAAAGATCAATCTATTCTAGTTTTTAGAAATATTTTAAATAATAATGATACAGATCACTTGGGTAATATTTATTTTTTAATTAAGAGTTTTGATGAAATAGGTTTGAAATTCACTGATTCTGAAATTTCATCAATTGAATCGTATTTAAATAGAATAGATTTTAGTAATGTAAATAAAGAATCAGCAGAAAGTTATGTCTCAAATTTAAATTACACTTTGAGAATATCCAGTATCTTTGGTTTCAAACAAAAAGAATCGCTCATTACTGCGGCTAGTGAAATTTTTAATCTTTTAAATGAAGACCAAAAAAGAGAACTTTCTAATCAACTATATTATATATCCTGTTATTTAAAACTACAGGACGCAGATTACTATTTCTCATTGTCTGAAGAAAAATTTAGAACAGATATGGGGACTAATAACACAACAACAACCTCTCTTTTGTTAGGAGCAACTACAATTTTAGATAAAAGGGAGCTCGCTAATAACGAAAAGTTAGCTTTGCGAGATTATTTAATAAGAAACTCTACAAATTTCACAAGTAGTGTGGAACCTAATAAACTGACATTAAGAATCCTATATGAAGCTATGATTTTAGACACATACTCTAAATAACGGCAGTTGAGACAGATCAACGGTATCGGTTAGCCGAAATATTGGAAAGGGCTCAGCAGCTTCCGATCAATCTCATCGGTTAGACGGATCTCGGCGGCAATCGTATGATCGAAGTAGGCGGTAATGTCTTTGCCATCCATCCGTTCAGGCGTGGCAGTAAGCCCTAGCAAAATCTTAGGTTGGTAGTGGGACAACAGCTTCTGGTACGAAGGCGCAGCGGCATGGTGGAATTCATCCACAATGATGTAATCGTAATAATCAGGGCTGGTGATCTCCGTCAGCTTCATGGAGTTAAGACTCTGAATACTTACAAACAGGTGGTCCAGCGCCTCCGCTCGGTAATTCCCGACATGCAGCTCACCAAAGTTCATATCTTTCAAAATATACCGGAACGTATCCCGGCTTTGCTTCAAAATTTCTTCCCGATGGGCGACAAAAAGTAGCTTTGCTCCCGCATGGCTTGCACGAAACCGCTTGTAGTCGAAGGCAGAAATGACCGTTTTGCCAACACCTGTGGCGGCGACGATCAGGTTGCGGTTTCGTCTATACAGCGTACGCTCGGCGTCCAGCTGTTCCAGCACTTCCTTTTGATAATCGTAAGGCTGGATGTCGAGGTGAAAGTGGTTGGACTGATCTTTTTTGCGATTCAGAGCTGCCTTCAGCTGTGCCTCATGGCCTTCATCTTCAGCTACATATCGCGTAAATTCACGGTCATTCCAGTAGCTCTCAAAGGTCGCTTCAATCTTGCGCAGCACGTCGAGTGAATCCTTCTCCGTCACCTTGAGATTCCACTCCATACCACTGGTCAGCGCCGGGTTGGACAGATTGGAAGAGCCGACATAAGCTGTAGTGAAGCCAGTATCACGGTGGAAAATGTACGTTTTGGCGTGCAGCCGAGTCACTTTGGTATCATAGGAAATCTGGATTTCCGTGTTAGGTAATTTGCTAAGTTCAGTAATAGCTTTGAGGTCGGTTGCTTCCATATAGGTGGTCGTGATGATCCGCAGCTTCCCACCGCCCGCTGTGAATTGTTGAAGCTGTTCCAGAAGCAGGCGAAGCCCGCTGAATTTGATAAATGAAACTAGCCAATCGATCCGATCGGCGGTCACGATCTCCTTTTGTAACTCCAATAACATACTCGGTTCGGACTTCGCACCTGTGAATAAAGAGCTTTGGCTGATAGGCGTATCTGGACGAATGATTTTGGTATCCCGGACCGCACGAATGCTGTTCAGCTTGGAATACACATGGGTCAACACTTCCCCCTGCTCATCGAGTTGCAATTCGTTGTACTCTTCTTCCCCCAGTGTGCCTTTGAGAGTAGCAATAATCTCATTACACGTTCGGATCTGCGCCAACACTGCTGTCTTATCTTCCGTCTGTTCCCGCACAATCTTGAGCGCTCGCCGGGTCACTGCCGCCAAATACGTGGACAGCAGTTTACGTGCTTCCTCTGCATCCAGCTTCTCAGTCCCAATGTTATACACATCCGGGTCAAGCGCCGAAATCTCCTGTCTGGTGATGGTGTTGATAAGCTGTTCATATATGCCTTGTTTCATGAATGTACCTCGTGTGGGTGTAGGATGGTTGTGGATAGTTCTCTATGTATATAATTGTTTCTTCTATATTATCGACCAATCTGTGGAAGATTTCATTAGTTGTTTGATTTCATAGGAAAAAGCACCTCTACTTTTGGTTTAGTAGAAGTGCTTTTCTATGAATACGATTTTGCGAAATATTAACCTAATGATCTAAAGATTATTAAATATCAATCGGATCTTTCTCAACAAATTTTTCCTACCAATTGTTTAATGGAAAATGTGAGACTTGTGTAATTTCTAGAGAGAGTGGTTTGATGGTAAAAGAGCCCCTCGTTCAAAAAGTATAATTAACGGTTCATATATGTCTAGATACTGGCTGATGCTCGGAGTATTCTCTGCGTACTTCGCCAACTGTAGATAGTATTCAAATATTCTTTTCACATATGAGTTTTGATTCAAATACGCAACAGCCTCCGAACTACAATAAGCTGAAATATCTAATTCCTCTTCTTGATCTCCTAGCAGTTTCGCCACATTTGTAAATGCAGGTGGCATAGGCTTCAGCTGCTCCGCTTTATAAAATTGAGCCATTCTTCTGAGAAATTCATATCCGAGTTTAGTATCCTCATCAGAGATAACAGTACCTACTAAGGCCCAATTTATATTATTTAGTTTGGATACTGCATTTTCCAATAACATTCTATTTCACCTCAACATTTAGCAATCAATCTTATCATCGTAGCTAGTATCCTTATTCCATAAAAATGCACTTCTACTTTTGGTCCGGTAGAAGTACATTTAACATTACTTATCTGTAATTCAGTTGTGAGGTTTCGTAAAAACCGAATACTCGATATTCTCAAGGAGTTCTCCATAATGCGTCTGGAGCAGTTCAAGGTATGTTCCGTTGAACGTATACTTTCCGTTTTTAAAGAGAAATATCTCCTCTCCAGAAGTGTGATAGAATAGGCCCACTACTCTAAGTGATTCTAATATAGCGAAAGAAATTTCATACATTGTTTTATACCATAATTCATATTGCTGGTTATTCTCCAATTCATAAGAAATCGTTTGTTGATAAATAAAATCCTCTTCTTGGAACATCGTTTCATAAGATGCTGCTGGATGATCAGCCGGAAAATTATTATCATAAACAGTAATTTTTAAACCACCGCTTAGATCAAACTCATGAATGAACAATGCATTGTGTTGTCGGTTCATATAATTCACTTCAAAATTCTTACTTTCAATTAATCCTTTCAACCATAAAGGATCTTGTTTTCCATTCAACTTCAGTGAATATTCCATAAACTTGTCTCCTCTACTTTAAGGGAATACCGATATGATCTTACCGTCCTTTTTGATTGCGATAACTTCTTCTAAACCTTGGATTTCCCATTCTTTAAATTGCTTAAGCAACGCAGAATCATCTCCAGACCACTTTGTTAAATTAATCACCACATTCTTGGTTTGTTGTTTAATAACAACCTTTTCTTGAACCTCACTCCAAATACCTCTAATACCTTTATTTTCAGTTGGTGCATAACAGTCAAATATACGCCCTTCAATTCTAAAATCAGGATCTCTTTTGGAATCAATTCCATCACTATCTAAAACTTTAGGGTTCTGTTCAATCCGATATCCACTTCTCGCCAATTGATCAGCAGCATCATTTTCTAGTTCTAAAGACTGTTTAGTCGCCTTGTCCGCATTATTCGGAATTTTTGTTCTCGCTCCACTTGGTAAGGCTTCTGGATTAGGTGATCCACTTGGCTTTATTAGATCTCTGGGACTGTCAATTCCCTTTTGAGGCTCCTTCTTACCTCCACCCGATCCACCCAGATCGGTATGCTTATCATCCATCGAACGAAAGGCTTTCCCAAACAATACATACGCCAGAGCCTGACCTGTCATCGCCCCACCGTAATATCCTGCTCCACTCTCATCAATCTGCTTCTTCTGGTCTTCTACAAATTTCTCTATATCAGACCTCGCGGTCCCCGTACCCCAGGCCGCATCCCATGCAAATTGAATGCCCCGCCCAACGTCTACAACTTTGCCCACGGTCATGGCATATGCCACACTGCCTAATGTACTGAACGGGTTATTGAAGAAAGCTTCTGCCGTTTGGCCCATTCCCGTTATTGTTTCTCCTATGGATTTATCAAGCAGCCCTACAGCGAAATTGCGCTTCAGCTCCTCTGGGATGTACAATGCCACCTCGCCTGAGCCATCCGTTGTTCTGAAGTTCTTTGCGATAAACGTAAACTCATTCTGGATCTTGTCCAACAGCCCGATTGTAGTCGGGAACACTTCTTTTGCCTGCATAAAATCCCAGAAGAACCGCTCTCCGGTCACACCCGACCAATCGGATTGCAACATATAGATGGATTTCTCCAGTTCCCAGACCATTCGCTCCAGTTCCTGTTTCTTCTGCTGGACCAATCGAGCTTTCTCGTCCAACACATCGGGATGTACCTGAATACGTTGCATCCTATCTTCACCGCCAACCTGACCATAGTTTATGTACCTAAATTTTAACAAGTGAGAGTGAGGATTGGAATCAAACGGAAGGATCATTTCCTCGTTAAAGATGCAGTAGGCAGGAAACATTCACTAGCCAGATATTTTGCGTGTTAGTGCATTTTGTATTTAAAGGAGATGACTGTTTTGCCGGCGTATAAAGCTGATGAAACAATTAACTGACTTCCACCCATTTGATCCGGTCAGCTATGCGGATATTTCATCATTCGTACCTTGGATTCAAAGCCTCTCTCCAAACGTCATCATCAACGAAATTTACATTATTCTCTTGAAAATAATTTCGGGTCTCTTGCTCCAGATCATTCAATATTTGGGGCCATTCCTTTTCGTTTGTTTCCTTGGATTCAAAGTCCCCAACTATGTTAAGCCATCGCTCATTTAACTGCTGATACTCCTCAATTCTAGCCTTAAGTTCAGCTGTTACAGGATAACTGGTTATATCCAGCCTCACGAATGTCATTCCCATACGGTGAAGGGTAAGTGGCATTATGTCGTCTGGACCTAAGCCATCTGTGAATAATGCTGCAGGTTTGACCAACCAATTGGCTTCTTGACTGAAACTTAGATTCATCAAGTTATACTTATTGATTATCTGTATCATATCTGTAAAGTTATAATAAAGCTGGCTGGCTTGTTCTCCATCCTCAACCATCTCGTTTGTTATTTTGTCATTCTCCAGTATTCGGTTAAATAAACTATCATTATTGATAATCGCACTCTTCAGATCAACGAGATCTTGGCGGACATTCATCGTTAGATACTGTTCATACATTCTTTTCTCTTTATAAAAGCTATAGGTTAGAATAAGTAAGATCACAAAGGCAATACAACATCCGATCATTAAAAGTCGTTTTTTCAGTATCATGGCAAGCTGTTCTCCTCATTTTTTTTATAGTAAGAAGCACCTCTACGCTTGTGTGTAGAAGTGCATTTAAGTAGTATCCTTTTCAAATTTTAATGCACTAGAGTAATCCTCCACCCTCGTATTTACACAACCTTTTCGCTACACCACTTTGGGTTATACGGCCTTTGACTTAATTTCAAGATATCGTCAGCTGTGTAATACCACTCAGCATCATCAAACCATAAGTAATCTTCCTTGTTATGTTGAAAATACTCTACTACAAACCTATAAATAAATTCATATTCATGATTAATATTTACAATATCCACTGCCCAAAAGTAATCTGTTGAATGGGTGAGCCACGTAAAACTATCATATGAATCTTCGACAACTTTATTCACGTTAAAAGTGAAGTATTTAATCGTTTCTTCATCATCAGTATTTGAAAGGGTCTCCTCATTTACTTCAGATAGTGTGCCTTCTGCAGATTGAAAGTTGTTATCTGGATCAAGATCAACTGTTAAATGAAAACAATACATATTTGCTCTCTGTGCTGCATGCTTAAAGTTCTCAAGAGTCTGCTCCGGAGAATATTTTGTGATTTTTTTTAGAATGATTACTGAACTCATTTACTGACAACCTCCTTCAATTCCTCTAATGAGCTAATTAATTTTATATTCTGATCTTTTATTTTTTCAACTAAATCAGACTGAGTTTTATTTTTCACAGTTACATCTTCAATGTAATAAATAACTTCTCGATTGTCATAGTTAAAATAATTTTTATTTGATGGATTGATCAACTTATCCAGTTGCTTTTCATCTAAGGCACTTAAAGACTTCTTGACTTCAATAATATGCGATTCTGTCAGAATATCGATATCGCCTGCTTTTAATTTATTTTGCAATTTCAACTCTATACCTGTACCTTCTAATCTACCAGTCTCTCTTATTGTCTCTGCCACTCGCCCCTCTAAAATATCACCAGGTTTTGAGCTTCTTAAATTTTTTTCGATAATTGCATCTATATCCTTAGGACCTTGATTAGTCCAAGATATTTCATTCCCGTATAAATTTGTGTATGTGGTTTTAGTGCCTTCCGTTCTTAGCCTTCCATCATGGTTCAGACTATTTCCCTCACTCTTCTCCTTTTTACCTTCCACAGCTCCACCCGATTCATGGTGATCCTTCGAGTGCAAGGCTCTGCCAAAGAGAAAATAAGAGAAAGCCTGGCCTACCATGGCACCTTTATAATAACCCGACTTATCCTCATCGAGCTGCTTCTTCTGCTCATCCATAAACTGCTCGATGTCAGACCTTGCCGTTCCCGTGCCCCAGGCCGCATCCCATGCGAATCCAATGCCACGTCCAACATCAACTACCTTACCCATAGTCATGGCATAGGCCAGACTGGTTAATGTACTAAACGGATTATAAATGAACGCTTCTGCCATCTCACCAAGTCCCGTAACGGTGTCACCAATTGCTTTATCGACCAGTCCGGTGCCGAAGCTTGGCTTTAGTTCTTCTGCTGGACCAACCGGGCCTTTTCCTCCAATAGATCGGGATGTACCTCGATTCGCTGCATTTAATTATCACCCGCCAACCTGATCGTAGTTTATGTACCTAAATTTTAACAAGTGAGAAGGAGGATTGGAATCAAACGGAAGGATCATTTCCTCAGAGGTTATCCGGTAGTTGGGCAACATCCTTGGATAACTATTCTTGCACATTAATGCATGGATGAATGCCGTTGAGTCGACTGGGTATCTTGTACAAAAAGAACGACTTCTATCACAGATAGAAGTCGCACAAGATAACGATACAGTAGGATTAAATCTTCTTTAAGACACTACAAATTGTACAACAACTGGAATCCCTTCATTCAGTGCATCTCCACCAGGAATCGTAATCGCGGTGGTTGTAACGGAGGAAGTATCTGCTGTTTGCATAATGCCGTTAATATACAGATTGTAATAATTGAATGAACCTGGTAGTGCCGTTGCAGCTACACCCGCATCATTTGTAAAAGCTGTCGCAGCAATCGCAAACGTTGCTCCAGTTCCGGTCCCATCACCAATGGTTGCAGCAAATCTTAAACTGTTCTGAAATGGTGTCACAAGTGGCATGTTTCTCACCTCCTACCTAACATAGTATATGTGGTAGGTTTGAGAGTAGTGAAGGCAAAGGAATCAGTAACTAAAACCATTTTTAACCATTTATGATATTGGCTGTTATTATAATTATCTCTATAGTTATAGGTGTCCCTGCAAAGATCACACCGATTTGTGACGAAAAAAACAACCTCTCCGCACTTACATTGTATGAGTTTCCCTGTTGAACGATCCCGTTGATATAAAGATTGTTGAAACTGTTAAGTCCAATTCCCGCAAATTCGGTTATGCTGCCGCCATCGTCATTTGTGAATGCGGTGGCAGGAATTATAACTGAGGCCGACAAATCCAGATCGGTGTCCGGAAAATAGAAGTAACGGTTTGCCGTAGGAATGATTTCAATTCCGGGTACGGTGCCCGGTGGACCTTGCTCACCTGGGGGACCCGTTGGTCCTTGGACTCCGGGAGTTCCCGGTTGACCTGGCTCACCCTGAGGACCTGCGGGGCCCTGGGCTCCGGGAAGCCCCGTTTGTCCCGGCTCACCTTGAGGGCCTGCAGGACCCTGCGCTCCCGGAACTCCCGGTTGACCCGATTCACCTTGAGGACCAGCCGGGCCTTGCGCTCCCGGAACTCCCGCTTGACCCGGCTCACCCTGAGGGCCAGCGGGACCCTGCGCTCCGGGAACTCCGGGTTGACCCGATTCACCTTGAGGGCCTGCGGGCCCCTGTGCTCCGGGGAGCCCCAGTTGACCCGGCACTCCGTGAGGACCAACTGGACCCTGCACTCCGGGAACTCCCGGTTGACCCGGCTCGCCGTGAGATCCGGCGGGGCCTTGGGCACCTGCAACACCTTGCGTGCCAGGGAGACTCACAGTCTTCAATTCGTGTTGTCTCAACGGAGCGAGCAAGGGGACGGGCTCACAACATACTGGGTTGCTACCTCCTCCTCTGGGTAATGCAATGACTTTTTTGTCATGGGCCATATTCTGTGATCTTAATGGACGCTTCAGTGAGCAGCGTTTTCTCCGATAAGATCTTCGGATAATATGGCATTTCTTTCGTTTTCCCAAGTGTTTGTTTCTGCATTTTGGCGTAGAACGACTGGGCCTTAATTTGTTGAGGGTGGCTGTCCTCTTGTTCAGATACTTCAAAATGGTCATCTCCTTAGGCCAAGGCACACAGTATATATGCCCTATACTATGTCCTTAGCACATTCGGAGAGTGTGCGAATAACTATGAGGGAAGCCCAATAAAAAAGACAAGAGTCCTGCAATAGTTGTCCTTTGGCTTGCCAGCATGGCTTCATTGTCTAATTATGAGGGAAGCTGAGTCCCCTTATGAAGCGGAGCTCAATTTCCTTTTTGCCGTCCAATAGCTCCAGCCTTGGAATACTACAAACAACGCTACTGCCATGGTCAAACTCATCCCCATCTCCACCACTCGCTGCATATTCCCACTCAGGAAAACGCTGTCCCCCTGAGTCACCGCGGAACTGAACTGTTCTGAGGCGAAAAATACATAATAGAGACTAAACATCAGCATATGAACAAAGGTGTACATGATGGAAAAGGCATAAGGAAGAATGGATATATACTTATTTTTACTTATCGCAAACACAATGAGTGCCTGTGCACCCAAGAACATAGAGGCGATCAAGGTGGACCCCAATCCACCAGACGTATGAAGCACGCCACTAAAAAATAACTTTTCAAACATATTAAACGTAAGTCCTTCACCCCAATAATGATACATCACCTGAAAATAAGCTTGCAGATACCCTAAAGTGAATAACAGGGGCACAGATAACAGGCAAAGACGATCCACACGTTTGCGTGTAAACACAAGACAGGCACCTAACGCACACACCGTAATCCAAAAAATAGGCATCAATTCGATATACCGATTATGCACACCATATCGATTCGCGATTAGTCCACCCGCCAGTGTTACAATGAATAGTAGCAAACCTGCTAAGGCACAGCCAAAAATCATTTTCATGTTGAATCCATACGTTTCTTTGGTTACCGTTTTGCGCAGTTCTGAGATAGAGCCAAATTGTTGAATGGAACGTTCGATGGCCTTCGTCTCTCCCAACCCCTGGCGCTTTAGATGATCCACCGAGGAATAGAGGTGAGCGGCCATTTCTTCTCTCCATTCAGACTTTTCCCTCTTCGTTAAAAACGTAAATTGAAGTACTTGATCCAAATACTGTTCAATGACTTCCATGCAGATCCCCTCCCAAGAATATATCAATAATCTTGATGTTCTCCGTCCATGATGTCCTCAATGTGTTGAGCTGAGTTTGGCCATCCGGGGTGATTCGGTAATATCGCCGCCGTGGTCCACTAATTTGCTCTCCCCAATAACCCTCTATGTATCCATTAGCCTCCATACGTTTCAGTGCCGGATACAACGTCCCTTCTTTTAGATCAAACTGACCATTGGTCTCGTCATTCACCGTTCTGGATATTTCGTATCCATATGCATCCTGCTTATTCAGTACAGACAGTACAATTCCATCGATGTATCCTTTAATCATTTCGTTTCTCAGCTTCACACACCACCTACTATGCATTTCTATGTAGTTAAGCATAACAAACAAATACTGTAAAAAGCAACACACGAAAATCCTTTTCCTTTTGACGGATTGTCATATGAAGAGCGACAGTTCCTCTGTGAAAGATTCGTTAGGGTTCTCCAACCCAAGCATTTTTGTAGTCTGTGATTCATTAGATCGAGTGGATGAGCGAGATCTTCATTTTAAAAGCTACAATTCTTCAATTTATAAAAATAGCACTTCAACTTATAGTCTAGTAGAAGTGCCTGATCCTAACTATTGTACTTCAGTTATATCCCCATGAATTTAAATCTCCCAATAATAAAGATGATACAACTTTTCACTGTTTACCAACCCTGATTAGGAATGAGCTTAAACCAACTATTGCATAGATCCATTTTCTATACTCTCAACTTCTAACATCTTTTGTTCAACCCATTTCATAACCATTTCTGCCTCCTCTCGAGCGATCACTCCCCTTTTACTTTTAAATTTGTAAGTTTCATAAGCCCATAGCAATATAATTTTTACAAACTCAACCGTCTCTAACTTACAGATCGGTTCAACTTCATCTTCTTCCTCATCGTAAAATGGATCTTCAATTATTGTATAGTCTTTATGTGATATAACGCTGGATGCATTTCCTCCATGTCTATATTCCGGTATCCCCCCCCTTAACAAATCCAGATAATTCTCAATATCCTTCTTCAAATCTTCAAATCTCCAAGGTATATCAGAACCTAAGGGATCACTTATCATACTTGCGAACTCTAGTGTTTTTTCCTCGTCAAAATCCAATACAACCATATTAAATTCATCCATATATTTCAGTTTATAATTATATTTTATCATTACTAATTTATCTCCAATTCAGTATATTGGGTATGCTGAGATTATCTTATCATTTCTTAAAATAAGCTCTACTTCCATTCCTGTGCTTGTTTTCCCTATATATTTATTGTTTTTTATATTTACTTTATTATTATAAGCTTCATTTACTGAATCAATTACCTGTTGCGGTGTCCATTCCTTTGGGAAAAATGTGGATTTTGGTCCTTTTGGTACTCCATTAATTTCAACATTAGCTTGATAGACACCAAACTCATTAGGTGTATCAACCTTCCCAACAATTTTACCGTTACTATTTGGCATCCCTTCATAATGAAAACCATTGGCATTCCCATTTTTGAGTATTTCTCCACCAAAAATATGGCTTAATCCGTTTTCTTTAGTTCCTGTTTTAAAGTTTTCTGTATTTTGTAGACTCCCGATCCATCGCTCTTTATCTACAACAGGTTTACCATCTTGTCCAGTTCCTTCTTTACCCTTATCCGACTCAGGCTTACCTCCGCCCGACCCAATGTCGTCCTTCGAACGAAATGCTTTGCCAAACAAAACATAGGCCAGAGCCTGTCCCGTCATCGCTCCACCGTAATACCCTGCTCCACTCTCATCAATCTGTTTCTTCTGCTCATCCACAAATTGCTCTATATCAGATCTTGCCGTTCCCGACCCCCAGGCGGTATCCCATGCAAACTGAATACCACGCCCAACGTCCACAACTTTGCCCACTGTCATGGCATATGCCACACTGCTTAATGTACTGAACGGGTTATCGAAGAGGGCTTCTGCCGTCTGGCCCATTCCTATTATTGTTTCTCCTACTGATTTATCAAGCAGCCCTACAGCGAAATTTCGCTTTAGTTCTTCTGGAATGTACAGTGCAACCTCGCCTGAGCCGTCCGTTGTTCTGAAATTCCTCGCGATAAACGTAAACTCTTTCTGGATTTCATCCAACAGCCCGAGTGTAGCCGGGAACACTTCTTTCACCTGCATAAAATCCCAGAAGAAACGCTCTCCTGTCACACCCGACCAATCGGATTGCAACAAATAAATCGATTTCTCCAGTTCTCTGACTATTCGATCGAGTTCCAATTTATTTTGCTGAACCAATCGAGCTTTCTCATCCAACACATCGGGATGTACCTGAATACGTTGCATTCCATCTTCACCGCCAACCTGACCATAGTAGTTATACCTAAATTTTAACAAGTGAAGAAGTCGATTGGAATCAAACGTAGGATTCATTTTCTCGTTAAAGATTCAGTAGGTAGGAAACATTCATTAGCCAGATATGTTACGTGTTCGTGCACGTTTTTTTAGTAGACTCTTACATCTTCTTAAAATGCTGAACGATCTCTTCCGGTTTCTGCGTCTCCAATGTGATCTGGCCTTTCTCGAATAGGATCATGTACGGATATGATTTCAGACCGAAAATCTTCTCATAATTAAACTTATTTTCATCACGGACATTATAAAAGGTTACGTTAGTTATTGGACCTTCTGCCCTCAAATTCTCGTTATTCACTTCATTTAATTGCGTCTGTAATTCAACAATAAATGGCCGCTCCGAAGGTCGATCGGTGAATACTATGAGTGATGCATCATTTCTTTGATTTTGCGTTAGATAATCAATGGCTTTCTCTCTATTGTTCTGACTACATCCTGTCACTAAAAGTATCAAAATACATAACACCCAAAGCCTCTTCATTTATATCACCATCCAAAATATGATATAATTGGTTATTAACCACTAAATTCACTTCATTAAAAATCTATTCGCTGAAAGGAAGATGCACATTGAGCAAAAGGAATATCATCATCGCTATCATTATTGCTCTTATCATATTGATACTTCAACTTGTGCTTTATTTTTCTGTAACTAATAAAGAAGAATCCGCACTTCCCGATTCAAATATCCCATTTCAAACCAAAACAGTAGATGAGCTTACCATCACACTTCGTAATGCAACCTATACAGATCATGAAGTGCAGTTGGGTTATGAGATTCGGGGCGGTGGACAGTCTGAGAATGATTTGACATATGCGTTTTATAATAAAGAGTCCAATGCTTAGTTCAGATAAAATCTCGATTTTTCACCTTTCAAATAGAAACGAAAACCTGCATAGCCAGCCTCGGCTTTTCAGGTTTTTAGGGTTTTGGCAGTCATTAAGAGTTTGCATGTGGATACATCTCATTTACAACTTAGGCATCCAAAAGGGGTTCTCTTCCTTCTCACAACCGGTTAACACGTAAAAAATATGTCCCTGCTCACTCTTCATCGTACCGATCCCTTTGCAGGTGTCGGTCTTCATTCCCTGTTTGGAGCCATAGGCATCCCTTGAGTTATCGTAAGTCGATTGAATAGCTGTACCATCATAGATCAATTCCTGGATAATGGGCCCACCCTCAATGGTATACATCGTTACACGAACCTGATCCTGCTGTTTTTTCTCCACATTTTTCATAAATGTGTCCCACTTATCTTCGTTTCGTATGCCTCCATGAAGCACAACCACATCCCCGCTTTGCTCCGCTTGCTCTGGATTATGGGGCTCAATAATTTCTGGAAAAGCTTGCGTAATTCCGGAAGCATTCGTTTTTGGATCATTTGCTTCACAAGCAGTTAACAGCATTAAAGCTAACGATAGGATAAGCATACTTTTTCTCATTCCATCACCTCATCTATGAAACGGTTCAATACTATCCTTTGTTGCATGATTATGCTTAATTTGTTATTTATCTGTAACTCCCTCGTTGTCCCGAACGTTTAGAATCATAGAAATGTATAAACAGGAACGAAAATTTTAGTGATTTATCATTCAGCAGGGGGTTAATTTAATGACGTTAAAAACAATGCTCGGTGTAGCACTGGCTCTATCTGTACTCATATCCACCCATTCGGCCAATACAGCGACTCTAGCTTCAACAAATGAGTGGCAATCAACCGGACTAGCCCATGAAATGGAGCGCTCATCCCTAACATCCACACCTGTTCTGCTCATTGCCCCAACTCAACATGAAGGTCGTTCCACATACAACGGCAGCTTCACAATGGTTGCTTCCAATGGAACACATGCCAACATATCGATTGAAAATAACAGCAACCACACGGTATATGTGAAAATGTATGTAGATGAAGTAAGTGAACCTATGGAAACATCTATCAGCAGAAATAGTAACAAAACGATAAACCTGCTTGCATTACAAGACACGGATATTAAGTTGTACATCTATAGCAGAATAGGTCATCACTTAGATCTCTCAGTTGAAGCAGAGCAGTTTCATTGATGCTTTCTCACAAATACATACAAGAAAAACCCTTCACGCAAGCGATTCAGATCCACGTTGCATGAACCGATGCCTGCTTGAAGGGGTTTTATATTTCCATCACACTTATTTCTCGAATCGGAACCAGCTGAAGTCAAACTGACTGCCTGGCAGGAAGATAAAGCTTACTTTTTGCACACCTTTCACCTGCTCAAGCTCAAACACCCGCTCTTCATATCCACCTGACTGGGTGAACTCAACCAACTGGTTGCTCTGTCCGTCCGCACCTGCGAAGCGAATATGAATCGTATTTTTATCAATCGGTGAATGACCGTAGATCACGAGCTTGGATGTGCCTTCTGCCGTAAAGTCCATGTTTTCAAACTCCAGCGACACGTTGTTCCCGATACCTTCTACTCGATCAGCTTCAATTTTGAACGTATCTCCATAGAGATGGTCACAGGATGCAGCCGCATTCTGTTCAAAAGCACGACTCTGACGTTCGAAGGAAAATCCTTTAATATGAATCTTCTGTTTCAGTACAAAACAGATCGACGTGATCCCGCTAAGGCGTTTGGACAATTGGTACGTCTCTTCCTGGTATACATTCCAGATGGACTCTTTGTTATACACCACATCTGCGATCATCGTGCTTCCCTCTTCATCCGGCATACCTTCCCAGATCTGAATGAAGTAATCCTCAGTGGACAGCGTGAAAATAGGAATCGTTATGGTATCGGAGCCGTATGGTCCGAAGTCAATATTACGGAAGCCTACATGCGTCTCTCCGTCGCGACTTGTCGCTACCCCACGTTCGTTGCCGTTACCTACATCACCTTTGGTGTAATCGTACAGTCCGCCCGTGATGAAGCCGTATGGATCTTTGTAGGCTGTACCGAGACCGTCCGCCTTGAATTCCAGCTGCGAGATCAGTTTCGTTTTATCCGTACCGTTGGTACTGGTTGCGCGAAGTCGGAACTCCCCGTCACCTATAGCCGATACCTTCACCGCATGTTGATGCTCGCCGTTGTCGCCCGTTTCCGCTTGAACGGCTTCTACTTTGGCTATGTTGGACTCAATCCCCGCATCATTCACAACAGCCCACTCAATATCGCGATAGGAAGTGTTCTCCGGATACAGTTTGGCGGTTACAGTCAGCTCTGGGTTGGACGGATCGAGCAACTGTCCTGCAGTACTGATGATCTCGATTTTGCGCAAAGGAATCTCCTGAGCGTTCCCCGTAAGCACCGGACGTTCTTCATTGTTCATGAAGACAGGTTGTACTTGTTTCTCATCAACCAGTTCCGCATCCACAATACGCGATTCAAACTCAGCTACAGCCCCTTCCAACCCTACAGAAGAAACTTCAATCCGTACTGTTCCAGCTTCATTTGTTGCTCCGATGATCGCCATCAGTTTGCCGCTGAATAGTCTTCTGCTCAATCCTTTGTATGGATCATAGTCCGTACTGTCCCCGTTATCCAGACCCAGCAATCGTCCTGCACCCGTCACCTGAACTTGCACGCGGTTGTTCGCATTGTGCACCGGATTACCCGCTTCATCTTCTACATCAATTTCTACAAAAATCAGGTCTGTGCCATTCGCATGCAGCTGCTCCCGATCCGCTTGCAGACGAATTTTCTTCGCATCCGTATAGGATCTTTGCACATCGGTTGCAATGATCTGACCGTTCTCATCGTAAGCGATCGCTTTCAGCTCGCCCTCTTCGTACGGTACTTTCCACCAGCCTGACAGCTGTGTTCCATTGGCATGATCGATATCGTACGTGCCAATCGTCTTGCCGTTGAGTTGCAGCTCAATCTTCGGCGCGTTGCTGCACACGCGTACATCAATGATCTGACCCGGGCTGAAATCCCAATAAGGGAACAGGTGAACCATCGGACTTTTCTTATAATCCGTCCAAGCCGCTTGGTAGATGTAATAAGAGTCTTTCGGGAACGTTGCGGTATCCAGCTGTCCAAAATACGAATTCTTCGTATGATACGGTGTCGGCTCTCCGATATAATCGAATCCGGTCCACAGGAACTGACCCAGCGAATACGGTGTATCTCGCTCTGCCAGAATGCAGTATTCTGCCGACTTCGCGCCCCAACTGGTCGTACTGTTACCCAAAGCCGAGCACTGCTCATCATCATCTGCCAGAATCGGCTGTTCGAACGGGAAGTGATAGATGCCACGACTCTGCACCACCGAAGACGTCTCACTACCATAGATAATCCAGTCAGGATGCTCTTCATGATGTTTGTCGTAATATTTTTCCGCGTAGTTGTACCCTGCCAGCTTCACGATATCTGCACATTTTTGTGCATTTTCCCAAGGCATGTAGTTCGAACCAATTGTCACGCCAGCATTACCTTTTGGATCAAATTCCAGCACATAATCCATCAGCATCCGAGTTACTTCCTGTCCACGCTCATCCGCATGGGTATCATAGATTTCGTTCCCAATACTCCACATGATCAGACTGGCATGGTTACGGTCGCGTTTCACCCAACTCTTCACATCCGTATGCACCCACTCTGGGAAAAATCTCGCATAATCGTATGGCGTTTTGGCACGTTCCCACATATCAAAAGCTTCAGACACAATCAGCATACCCATCTCATCCGCAAGTTCCATGAACCCTTTGGCAGGCATATTATGCGCGGTGCGGATGGCGTTAACACCCATTTCTTTGAGCAAAACGAATCTTCTACGCAATGCCGTCAGGTTAAACGCAGCTCCCAGTGCCCCGAGATCATGGTGTTCACACACGCCGTTCAGCTTCATCTTAACTCCGTTCAGGTGGAACCCTTCATTGGCATCCAGCTTGATATCCCGGAATCCAATACGCTGTGATACCGATTCAACTGTCCGATCTTCCTGATCATCCGAGGTCAATCGCAGCTCCGTCACCAGTTCATACAGATGCGGTGCATCCGGGCTCCACAAGTTTGGACTCTCCACAATGATCTGTTGGCTATCTGCCGATACCACCACATTCTCACCCACCGAAGCCGTAACATTCGCTTGGCTGGATGCCACCATCTGACCTTCATACCGGATCGTATGCACCAGCTCTGCTTGCTGATTCTGTTCCAGGTTCAGCTCCGTATCCACTTCCACCTGCCAGCCATTCGGCTGCTGATTAATGGATACATAGATTCCATCCGTAACAATATGGTTGCGGTCTCTCGTCTTCAGCCACACATGGCGATAGATTCCGGCCCCGGAATACCATCTGCTGTTCGGGCTCTGATGCACCACTTTGACAACAATCTCATTGTCGCCTTCCAACAATGCATTCGTGATCTCATGTTCAAAAGCAGAATAGCCATATTTCCACTCCCCAACAAGCTGCCCGTTCACATACACCGAAGAGTCCATGTATACGCCATCAAAACAAAGCAAAAGCTGCTGCTCCTCATCCTTCGTATAATGGAACGTCTTGCGGTACCATCCAATGCTGTTCTCATACAGTTCAAGCGTATTATATATCAGCCAATCATGGGGAAGTTCCACAGGTTCATATACCAGACCCGCAGGTTCCGTAACATCCAGCTTACTTTTCGCAAATTGCCATCCATCATTAAAAAGCCTCTTCTGATTCATGGTAGATTCTCACTTTCTTCAAGTAAATTATGATTGCGGTTACAACAGTAGATGTCTCTTTTTCCGAAAACCTTTTCGGTAATACACAAGTATGACTATAACACATAACCCGATTATACCATCAGTCTCTTTCCTATACCTCCATTTCATAAGATTTTTTAGCCATAATGATGAACGTTTTATTCCCTCCAAGCATTGTAAATCTCGATGACAACAAACCAAAAAGGCAACCCGTCAACCGGGTCACCTTCTCTGTTCTATAAAGGCCAATATATCTTCTTTAGGGGCATTAATGATTTAGCCTCTGAATCAAATGCATCATAATGCTGATTAATCAGCTCTACCAGAAGATCTGCATCTACCAAAGAAACTGGAATGTTAGAACGTTCTGCTTCATACTTAGCCTCTCTGGTGAATCCCCCAGTTGAAACATAAACCCCTTGATCACCGGGTCTTAACCCTCCGATAAAACTTCGAATTTCATTGGATCCCATCGCGTTTTTCCTATGTTTAACTTCCACCATAATTCTAGGCTGTTGCAGCCCCAAACCATCTGGTGATGCAATAATATCTCTTCCACGATCAGGTCCTTTTACAGATATTCTTGTTTTGTATCCCATGCCTCTTAAGACACCAGCTACGAGACTCTGCATTTCTTCCCAATCTAAATGATTGAATTTGTCCTTTATAAATTCATGTGCTCTTTCAATTACATCTTCCTTGATTGTATCTAGTTCTGCCTGTTCTTTCTCAGTTTCTTCCGGTTGTGATTCAAAAGACTCGGTACTTTTGGTTTTCAAAAAATGGATCAGTTCCTTCACTGTTTCATTTTGCAATGCAAAGAGAGTCATTATCGAACCTAGAGAATTACGAGTGTTCGCTGTTAAAACATCCCGATTAACTAGCCCGTTCCACAACACCTTTCTATAGTGATTTTTGTCCGAAATAACCCCTTCACCAAATTTATAGTCTGAAGTAATTTCCCCAATTAGATACTCGCGTGTTTGAGGATTATATGTAACAACCAAATCTCCTACTTTCATTTCATTAGCAAATCTGATTAACTGACCCGCTGTTATATTTACTTTGCCATCCTTATAGTCGGGATACTCGTCACGAAGTCGCTTCTTCACATCATCGATATGTCTCACTTGTGCCAATGAACCTACTTCATTCCAACCAATGGCTATCATCTGTGTTTCTTTGAACTCTTCAAAGAGATATGCATTCTCCCCGGCTCTAATAAACCAATTATTTTTACTCATAAGTTCCTCCATAACTTGCTTATTTCTAACTTAATTAGAAGTTTCGGCATGGAAATGACATTCCCTGCATGAAGACTGTATATAGTTCAGTAATTTATTACACTTCGAACTGCAAGATTATTGTTAAGCAAATCTAAAAGGTGACTTGAATTACCTCAAGTCACCTCTTCTTTGAATATGTTTTATACATCTTTAAATCTCTATCCCTTGTAAAAAGGGTTCCACCCTATGCCTTTGCCCGATGGCATCGCGCCAGGCACCCCGTCCGCTTCAAGCAGCGGACGGACAACTAATTTCACGGGCCACTCCTCGCTCTCGAATATCGCATGAGCAAGCGCGACCCGGTCGGATTCAGGAAGCTGCACTTGGTGCAGCGCTTCCTTCCAAGCCTGCTCCGTGATCTCCCATAACTTCGTTTCCGGGATGTGATACACCTCGCTAAGTGCCCCCATGATCGCAGCCAGATTCACCTGCGTCCCCAAAGACTGCACATAGAAAATCAGCTTCTGAACCGTCTCATTATACAGGCTGTTCGAGTAGCCTGGGCGAATATGATAGGCAGGGTCTGCAATGCCATGTTTGTCCAGATAAGGCTGATGCAGACGCACGGAATCATGATCGCGGAACAAGAGACCTTTTACCTCATTATCCTTCAACACCAGACAGCAGTTCTGACCATGAATCTCGGGTACAACGCCCACCTTGAACAGACGCATCACGATATCATAAAACGTAGTAGCTATACTCGTATAAAAGTCTAGGACATCCGCGCTGCTCAGGTTACCCCCCAGAATCTCGGTTAATAGATGATGCCCTTCCAGATTCACACCCAGTGCGGCCATTGGGATTACTTTGTAGGCTTCATTAAGCAATTCAGCGGGATATACACGAATCTGTGCAGCCAGATGCCGGGGATGATCATCGAACAGTCCCATGGATTCTGGCATCAAGCCCCACCAGTTCTGCTCTTCGCACATATACACCTTGTCCTTCAACGTCTCGTCACAGGCAACGGCCTGTCTTAACATCCGTTCTCCGGCAAGACCATTCAACAGTTTGACTACCGGAAGATAACGAGCAGCCCCAAGAGACAGCACACTAACCGGTAGCTTGAGCATTAGGGTGGATTCAGTTGACGGAGCCATCGAGCGCAGAGAGGATGTGGCCTGTACGTCGCCCACTTCTATGTCCAATACGACAATGCTGCCCTCTTCGATCTCCCCCGTGAAGCGAGGCAGTATCACATGTTCCAATTGCCACGGATGAACAGGCATGGGCAGATATTCGTCCAACGTGATCCCTTTTCGGGCAAACTCGGCTTCCACCACTCCGCGCTGAACATCGTCTAACATGTCCAAAATGGACAGTCCATCTTCGAAACCTTGCTGCACAGCATCCAGCCGTATAGCCACCCAGCGTAGCGAAATCGCCTTCCCGAATTCCGCTGCATACCGTGTGACATCTTCTGCATTAAATCCCACTTTGGCTTTGGATGATGGGTGAAATGGACGATCCCGCAATGCAGCAACACGTTCACCTTTGATAAACCATTCATAAGCAGATGCCGGAACGTTGGCGGACAGATACTGGACTTGTTCCCAGCCCAAAGCAAACTGCTCCACAGCAATGTCCAGACTAACCAGGAATTCCGCCACTCCGGGTTGTGCATAGGCTTCATCTGACAAAGCCCTCTGCAACACTGCACGTCCAACCTCTGCCGGAGAATCAAGTAGAACCCAGCTTCCATCTGCTTTCTCCTCGTAGATTGGTGAACCCTGAACCCATTGAGTCCCCTGTCTCACTCCTGTCTCAACCAGACACAGTACACCTTGAGTGTGCAATCTATAGCGAGACGCTACATTCTGATTGGTCTCTTCGCTGTCATATCCCTTGTACAATCGACGGAACGGTGCAGGTGCTTCGGCAAAATCAATGAATGGGTTATCCTCCAGTGGGAGTAATTGCTCCGACAAAAATGAATTCATCAGATCCGCCATAATCCGGCGTTCAGCGGCTTGCAGACTGGAACGCTTCATCAGTGTTGACATGATTATTGTCCTCCGTTAGATAATGGAATGCCGGGTGCGGATGCCCCAGAAAATCATGATGCGAGATGGTCCAGCAATAAGCCCCAGACTTTTCAAACAAAACAATATCTCCCACGCGCAGCAGTGCTACCTCCGCATCGGAATGCATGCGATCCTTGGGTGTGCATAGCTCACCTACGATATGGACTCGACGATCTCTTACCTCTGGACGGGCAAATGAATACTTCCAACGGTCCGTCTCCATAATCTGAAACGGATGGTTATGTCCCCATGAAGCAGGCAGTCGATTATGGTGCGTACCTCCCCTTAACACGGCAAAATACTGATCATGAGAGGTTTTGATATCCGTAACCTCTGCTGCGTAATACCCGTGGTCTGCCACCAGCAGTCGACCCGATTCAAAATACAGCTGACCTCCGCGTGAAGCAAGGCGCTCTCTGGCTTCACTTTGCTCCAGCAGGGAAGTGAACAAGGGCCAGTTGAATCCGGGACTGCCGTCGTAAGTCACACCAAACCCGCCTCCTGCATTCACCACTTCCACAGGAAGATCATACTGCTGCTGCCACTGCTCCACCTTCAGCAAATACAGCTCGATCATCTCGGCGTGCAGCCTGGCGTCCATATTGTTAGACAAAGAGTGAAAATGGAATCCGCTTAACCGAACCACACCCGCGCCTTCCACACGAATGAGTTCAATCGCTTCTTCCACCGCCTCTTCATCGATTCCAAAAGGACTCGGCCCACCGCCCATGACAATCTTCGTCCGGGGTAACGTACTGCTTCGCAGATTGATTCGGAGCAGAATACGAACCTCCTGCGCTTGCTTCTGTCCTTGAATCAGTTCCTCGCCATACTCTTGCGCATATCTCTGCTCCTGCTTCAGTTCCCACTCATGCCTTTGCCTGCTCCCCTGCTCATGCTCCTTCGCTCTCTCTTTCGCAATCGCAATGATGCGCCGCAACTCCAGCAGACTCTCCACATGGATGTAGCTCACGCCATGCTCGATCGCCAGACGCAGCTCACTCTCCTTTTTACCCGGACCTCCAAACAGAATCGGAACCTCACGGCTTACAGCTCTAACCTTGAGCAACTCTCCAATTGAAGCCACTTCAAAGCCCTTCACAACTGGAAGCAATGCCTCAATAATCCGCGGATCTGGATTTGCCTTAATAGCGTAGAACAACTGTGTGTTGCCGGGCATGCTGCCCAACATCTGACGTACCTGTTCCTGAATGCCAGCCAGATCGTAGACATACGCACATACCGGTTCTTCCATTCTGCGTTGCAGTTCATCCATCGCCTGCCATACACTAGGTTTCATATCTGCCCACCCGCATTCCTGTAGTCATTCCGTTTTTGGGCATACGCCCGAAACGCCGTATTCCGATCATCACCCAGCACGTATATATGGACTCCCCGCTCATCCCAGAGTGACATGTCTTCCACACCTCTGATGACCGTTGCATAAGGTACTTCGCACTGTTGCGCAGTAGCATGCAATTCATCCAGCGCACGTCTCACATCCGGGTGCTCTGTCTGCCATGGCACGCCGAGGGATTGAGACATATCCGCTGCCCCTTCCAATACAAAACTCACCTGAGGGTGAGACAGAATCTGTGCACTTTGCCGAACGCCCTCCACACTTTCGATCATGGGAACAACCATCACCTGTTGGTTTGCTTCCTCAATGTATCCCGTGAGCGGATATTTCCCAAATACACCGGGTCGACCACTATTCAAGCTACGCATGCCAACCGGATGATAGTAGGCGTAACGAATCGCTTCCTCCACCTGCTCCAGTTGCTCGACATGTGGAATAACGATACCTTGGGCGCCACAGTCCAGCACTTTAAGAATCTCCGCTCGCTCCACTTTCGAGATACGTACCAGCGGGGTTAGGCCGACTAGTTCCGCCGCACGGACCAACTCTTCCACCGATTCCATCGATGTTGCGGCATGTTCCAGGTCAATAATGACAAAATCATATTCCGCATGTCCGATCATCTCAATGATGACCGGGTGTGGTATGGATACAAAAAGGCCATAGACAGGCTGTTTGCGTGCAATTTTTTCCTTCAGCGTGTTAATCCTCATTCGACGATTCCCTTTAATTCGGGTGTTCTCTTTGATTCAAGTGCATCCTTTGATATTTTGAGCGGATTGCTCGCTTTGCGGAAATATAACTCTCCATCCCCATACAGACGGCGCTTGGTCATCTCTTCGATCAGTGCATCTTCGGCAAAAAGGTCAAATGCCACAAACCGTTTCGTATACTCCGGGTGCTCTCGCTGATAATCTACAATTACACCTGCGCACAGCTGCCAGAACGTTTCCTCTGACAAACCAAACTTCTCCAAAGCCAGCGCAATATCCGTCATACAGATAAAGAAGAATGCGTCATACGTATAGTCACGGACTTCCGACACATCTCCGGCATAGATGAATGAATACCGATTGAACTTGCGGTGGGTTTCCGGCTCCGGGTTCAGCTTCGGTGCCCGTTCCGGGTGCAACAGTTGATCCGGTACATAGCGAACACCATCATGCAGATCCTTGATAATGATTCGTTTTGGCAGATCATCTTCCAGTACCAAAATAATATTTTGAGCATGAGATTCCAGCGCAATCCCGTGTGCATAGAGCAGATGAATAATCGGCAGTGTAACTGTGCGAACCAGAGCCTCGCTCCACTTTTCCACACCATGTCGTTCTACAGCATCCTGGATAAATGGAACACCATCCTGTTGTACCAACATCAGCGCATTCAGCGGCCACGCCGTCTCAACTGGCTTCAGATGACCAGATACATTCTCCCGCCAGATGGCACCGAGCGTACCGTATGCACGTCCATACTGGGTTGCAGGCAACTGCTCATATCGGAACGACAGCCCCATAATTTCTTTTAAAATGCCAAACTGCGCCTGCTGTAACAGCTCATCTTCACGAACGAGATTATCCAGCCAATCGCTGATCAATGGCGCGTTCTGGGTCGTATGCTGTGCCAGAATACGGGTGCTCGACGTGTTGGTGATGCTGAGTGCCAGTTTGATGTAAGGGGCTTCCGGATTCATCCGGTTCGAGAGTGAACGGATCGACTGCTGCGCGCGATAGGGCGAAGACGATGGACCGAGGTACACGATGTCCCCATCCATCAGCTGACGGGCATATACCGACTCCAACTGATGCTCCCACTGCCATGGATGAACCGGAATGAATACATATCGATCACCAATGTCAGAACCTATTCCTATACCAACCTTGCCGTCTTCATTACCCGAACTACGGACTGTTTCGCCTTTTTCACAAACTGCCTCATGAAGCTTCGCTTGGATTGTCTCTCCAACGCTTTCACCAACCTCGGCACTGCTCCCAAACTGATCTGCAGTCGCCGCATATGCGTTGGCGGTCTCACCCGTGTCCGTACGACCTTGTTGTTGCAGGATCTGTTGAAATCGCTGCATATCCTCTGCGGTCAGATGTTGCCCCACCAATTTTTCAGAGCTATACCCTGCGGATACAGCGGTCTGAGCAAATTCTTTTTTCACAGCAACCCAGACTAATGCAACCTCCAAGTTAAATTCAGGGCCATAGGCCAGATTGTCTTTCAAAGAAAATCCTAACCTCGACTTATAGCTCGGATGATACAGATGACCGTCGGTCATGTGACTTTCAAGCGCATCATAATGCCGATCCTCACTCGGAATATTCAAGGGTAATGTGGCCCGGCACTGACTGTCCTTTGCCATCGTTTCGAGCAGTTCCTGGATAAAAGCCGTGACATTTGCACCCTTCAAAGCGTTTAGCACAATTTCCTCCAAAAACAGATCCAGATCGGTGCAGAGTAAGCCTTCCCTTTGAATCGAACCCTTCTTCACCTTCACCCGGCCAAATGAAAACTTTCGCTCCGCTTCACACGTGTACGCCACAGAATCGCCGGAAGATGTAAGGCCGCTGGTTCGCCATTCGCTCCCACTTACATGACTGTCCAGAATGCCTTCGAACCACATCGCCTCCAACGTCTGCCGCATAATCCGTTCCTGTACACCCACGTATACTGCTTCTGTCCTGCCGCCTGCTTCAGCCCTGTATCCCACGACTCCCACGCACTTCACTCCCTATTCGTTTCATTACATTGCTCACCGGCACGTAGGCCGGGGTCTGGCTAATCCCCCTTAGACAACTCACCAAATTTTGTTTGGCCAGAAATGCATCCGTTGTCAGCAGATGTTGCACATATGCATTGCCCGTTCTTTCCAGTTCCTCCACAAGCACCTCACGTACTTGCTTCCAGAAATGCTCCTCCGGGAGGTTCACATCTCGCGCCATGGCATGAATCAGAGACCCAAGGTGATTGACGATAAAATAGTACGATGTCCGCGCCCAGGCTTTCTCTCGCGAATAAAATAATAAATCGGACGCAGCATGATCCTGCTCACTTATAAGTTCCTCATCTACACTGACCCCTTCCAGATCGCGGACGATAAACTCCACAGGCAACCCATCCTTTAAGGTCACAAGGGTATTCTGCAAATGGGCTTCAAAATGAATGCCTTTCTCTCCCGCCGCTCGTACAATCGGCAGCAGAGAACATTGCAGATATCGATCCAGCCAGCGCTCAGCTATGTCACGTCCACCACCCAGCATCGTCATCAGTCTCGACCGCATCCCGGGAAGTGGTGACTCAACCAGACTGGATAAGACATGCGTATTCTCAACATCAAACTCAATGGGCCGATAAGCTATCGTAAACAGACTGGTTAACTCTTCATCTTCAAAAGCACAAGTGGCTACACCTGTCTCATACGCAATATGTGTGTTCGGTTCAGCAACGAAGCAGTCATGCTGCCTGACGTACTTGGAGGCATCCAGTGTTCTGCGCATCTGCTCGGCACTATTGGTGCGAATCATGTTGGTGATCTGCATATTCAGTGACAACTTGATATTGCAGTTCCATTCGGGAACATAAACTGTACGGACCGAAGAGGTTGGATAGACGGTTGGTCCCGCACTGCCGAGCAGAATTAATTTTTGATCTCGAATATAGTGCTGTATCTCGGTCAACCGTGATATGTACGCGTATTGCCATGGATGGACAGGCAGCAGCCCATACATTCCACTCTTTTCTTTTAAAATAGGCTCCACATGGCTCTGCAGGAGGTCATGCAAATCCATTGCCGCGTCGTCATCCACCCATTCCTGCATATAGACATCCTGTCTCACAGCGATATAACAGAGTTGAAATGATGTCCGTAACTCCGGGCTGTACTTCTGTACATCCTGCTTGCTGAAGCCTTTGGAGTTCTTCGGAAACGGATGGAAAGGGTGACCATACAACAGTGACTGTTCCGATGTGCGATAGTCGTGGATGTCGAGACCGGCCGCTTGTTCGATATACAATGTAAGGTTACCGACACTGTTATCTACCTTTTGTGCAAAATCTCTGGCATACGCCGCCTCTACGCGATTCGTATTCTCATCCCATGGATGTACATTCTCCAGCTCAAGTGAACTCTTCATCTCCATCACACTTTTCTTCATTCCATGTTGATCCCAACTCGCCCCCTGTTCCCCATTCCCGCTTAGCTCAGATGTGATCCAATGAACCAGGTCGCTATAATGCACCGCTTCCCCGCCAGATTCCATGCTGAGGTATTCATGCTCCCCCATGGCAGAGTAATAAGACAAGCGTCCTGTCACCTTCACCCTACTAGCTTGAAAAGCAACAGCGTACGTCAGCGTACTCGGATTGATACGAATATCGCTTTCCTTCTCTAGCGCAAGCTCACGGATGTAACAGTTCAACAGCAGCTTGCACGAATGTTCATGGGCCTGCTGCTCAGCTTCAGACCGGAGCTTGTTTTCCATCTCGAACAATGATGCCAACCTTCTTTCGGGTTATAAGTAAGACCAGGGGAAGTGTAAGCAGTATGGCGCAGCCAAGTCCGATACAGATCTCTTTGAGCGCTCCCCATTTTGCCATCTCCATGGACGTTCCTGCCCCGGCAAGCCATTGCCAACGCATATCGTAATACAGGGTCAAGCCCATCACCGCAAACGAAGAAGCCAGACGCTCAATCGTGGTTGATAACACCGAGCCTTCGTGCATGTCTTCGTCCGGTAATGCTTGCAGACCAATCGCAGAGATGCTCATGCCTGACAGACCAACACCAATTCCACGCCACGCCATGAGCATACCGATGATCCATATTGACGCTCCCATGGGCAGAACCGCAAACGATAAGATCGATATCGAAACCAGCAACGTCCCCCATGCGATAAAATGCATGGACCGACCGCGATCCAGCAAGCTGCCGCCAATCCACATGAATAGACTTGTACAGATCGATAAGGGAATGAACAGTGCACCGGACAGGGCCGGCGATAGGTGGAAAACGTCCTGGAACAATAACGGCAATGCAAAGATCACGCCAAACATGACACAATCCTGAATAGTCGAGATCAATACCGTCAGCGGAAAGACAGCATTACGCCGCAACAACTGGTACCGGATCAGTGGTTCCTTGCGACTGTTCTCGGTCTGGACAAAACGAATGAGCAGCACCACACCGAGCGCAATCAGCATCCATGGTACCCATACTGCCACGACAGGACTTGCGTACAACTGTACCCCCAGACTAAGGGCACCTACCGAGCAGATCAGGAGCATGACACTGGTCGGATGCCATTTTTTCCTGCGGGCAGGAATATAGGTCTGAATGACTCGACCGCAGCCGATCAACGAGAACACAGCCAGTGGCACATTGAGCCAGAACAACATTTCAAGCCGTCCATACTGAATGATGAAACCACCCAGCGTTGGACCGGCAGCCGGAGCCAGCATAAGCAGCAAGCCCCACGCTCCGGTAATTCGTCCCCTTACCTCCGGTCCGTAGACGTCAAACAGCAACACAAGTGATAGCGGAATCATCAGCCCCGCGGCAACGCCATGCATGAAACGAACCAGCAACAGTACCTCAATAGAGTGATAAAACAACGCACCTGCTACCGAGAACAGTCCATAGATACTGATGCCCAACATATACGTCTGCTTACGCCCCAGTCGGTCCACAATCAGGGAAGCCAGCGGCATTGTTAACGTCATGGCGAGCATGTACAGCGCGATAATCCATCCGCCTGCTGTGGTAGAGATCTGATAGTATTGCACAAAATAAGGCAGCAGCAGGTTAAATGCACTGTTGGTCAGTACCAGCGAAAAGGCACCGATCAGAATCGCGAGTAATACTGCATGCCTTTTCATCAGGAATAGCTTCAACATGCAGCCGTTGCTAAGGCAATCGCTTCAGCTACCGATTTCTCAAAGATCGCCAGGATTGCACTCGTTTCTTGCTCCGTAATATTCAGCGGCGGCAGAAAACGAACAACAGCTGAATGACGCCCGCCCAGTTCCACAATTAATCCATTCTTGAAACATTCACGCTGAATAGACTCAGCCAGCGAACCATTAGGCAGATAATGTCCCAGACGATCCTTGCTTCCTGCCGGATTAACCACCTCAACACCAATCATCAACCCTCTGCCACGCACATCACCAATCTCTGCATACTGCTCTTTCAATGCATTCAGTTGATTCATGAACTGCTCACTGCGCAGATGAACGTTGTGTAGAACATCCTGTTCCCGAATATAACGAAGTGTCGCAAGTCCCGCTGCCATGGCCAGCTGATTGCCACGGAACGTACCTGTGTGTGCACCAGGTTGCCATTGGTCCAGCTCTTCCCGGTAGATGACAACAGACATAGGCAGACTTCCGCCAACGGCTTTGGAGCAGATGATTACATCAGGTACAATTCCGGCATGTTCAAATGAAAACATCCGCCCTGTCCGTCCAATGCCTGTCTGCACTTCGTCGATGATGAGCGGAATGCTTCGCTCTGCTGTGATTCGGCGCAGCTCCCTCAGCCATTCAATGTCTGCCGGAATCGCCCCGCCTTCGCCCTGAACCGTTTCCACAATGACCCCACACGGTGCGGCAATACCGCTCTCGCAATCATCGAGCAGGTTCTCGATATACTGTGCGCTCAACCGGGCCGTCATGCCTTCACCAACACCAAATGGGCAGCGGTATTCATAAGGAAACGGCAGAAAATGAACATCGGGTAGCAGGCTTTGCAAATGCTGTTTCTTGCTCAGGTTGCCACTCATCGACATCGTCGCTTGTGTTGAACCGTGATAACCTCCTTGAAAGGCAAGAATGGACTTGCCACCTGTTGCATGTTTGACCAGCTTAATGGCTGCTTCTACTGCATCGGCTCCGGTTGGACCACAGAACTGGATTTTGGCTTTGTCTCGCATCTCTGCCGGAAGAATGGAAAACAGTTCTTGCATATATGCAAGCTTCAGCGGCGTTGCCAAATCCAGTGTATGAAGCGGAATCTGCTGATCCAGAACATCGCGAATGGCGTTGACCACCGTGTCATGGTTATGCCCCAGCGCCAATGTTCCTGCACCAGCCAGGCAATCGTAGAATACGCGGCCTTCCGTATCGGTAATCTTCACCCCTTGGGCCTTGCTAATGACAAGCGGGAAATGTCTGGGGTACGATCTTGCATTGGATTCCTTCTCATTTTGCATCTTCAGATATTCCGTCTGCACCTCTACTGACATAGCCCTCTAACGCTCCTTATAATCGATTCAGGCTGAACCTGCTGCCTGTGATTCTTGTTCTTCATTTTGCATATGACATGGTATTGGTTCAAAATCATGTAAGGTCCGAATTATACATAATGGTATCCGTCATCTGTTATCCGTTATCCGTTATCCGTTATACATTGTCATCTATACGTTGTTATAAGCTATACATTTTATATTCAAGTTGCTCCTGACACAGGTATTCCAGGTATAACCGAACCACATCACGAGTTGTTCCACCATGGGGAAAGACGTGGTGCGTCAGATCTGGCAAGGCGTTCACTTCCAGAATGCCCCCTTGTTCTCTGGAGATTGGAGTGCGGATATCACAACAACGAACATCGACTCCTGCTACATCAATCTGAAGAGTTTTGGCCGCTTGAATGATCATTCGGGCATTTTCAGGATGAATGATTTCGGTACAATCCTTGTAGAATTCACTGATTTTTCCGGCGGCAGAATTGCGGAGATCATATAACTCGATTTCTTTTCCAGCGGCAGGAACTTCATCCAGAGTTGTCCCTTGTGCATGTAATACCTCCAGCACTCGTTCCGTTTCTACATCAACCTGAGGAAAAGCTTCATACTCGCCAATGGGTGTCATCTCGATTCGTTCCTGATTCAACTGCTCAATTAACGCCCGAACGGTTGAAGTCCCGTCTCCCTCGACATAGACAGGTCGATACTCATTCACAGCGGCTACTTCACCGTTAATAACCAGCACTCTGTAATCGATTCCGGTCACATATTGCTGCAACATAATACTGCTGCCATGGACACTCGCAAGACGAATGGCTGCCTCCAGTTCATCTGGAGTACGCACATCCAGCGTCACGCCCATGCTGCTGCTCGCATCCAGCGGTTTCACTACAATGGAACCATATCTATTCAGAAAAGCTACTGCTTCGCTCCCCATCTCCGGGATCACAATAAACGATGGTACAGGCATTCCCTGTTCATGCAGCAACATATTACATGCCTGCTTGTTCTTCGCGAGCAGTCCAGCGATTAACGGCAGACGATGAGATCTGGTTTTGTTAATGATGATCTGCCTGTCCCCTACAGACAGCTTCAGAAAATCTTCGCATCCCTCAAGAAGTGGCTCACAGGTGATGCCCATTTCTCTCGCTTTGCTTATAATGAGTCGGTTTTGCAGATTATGAATCCCTTTCGGAAACACTGAAAATCCTCCTCGATCGAATGAAGGTACTCGCTCCTATATAAGTTGAATTAAAGATTATTTACGCTGACACTACAATGACAGAACAACCTTCCAATCGCTGTTATCCCCAGATTTTTTGATTCCCTTTTCTCAAGGGAAAAATCCGGGGATAAAGGCGAACGCTTCGCTTTTTCAGGTTTTTTCTGTCCTCTCCGTTGCATGTAAATGATTAATTCAACTTATATTGCTCATACGTTCATCAATTTTTATTTTAATTATATGCTGATACCGATATTGATAATGATTATCAATATCATATAAAATCTATTTTATGGCAATTCGATCTATATTGTCAATAATAAACTTTTAAGGAAAAATAAGATTTAATTTAGTGTAGGTTTGAGTCGAAGTAGACATGCTTTTATCGAATAATAGGCACAACAAACCGGGCAAGCCTGGGGCATGGTTTTACCAACGGCTTGCCTAATTTGTCATCTGTATGATCATACAATGGAGTTGATTTGGAGTTTTGAATAACTATTGAACGAATCAAAAGCAGACTTTCTGATCCTCAAGCCAGTTGTGTATAACGCTGTTCTCCATTCAGCTTCCTTCCCCGTCCATGCGGGATACAGGTTGGTGTGCCGAACAGTGGATCGATTGCAATCTCACACTCCATCTGGAAGACTTTACGGACCATGTCCTGTGTAACAATATCTTCCGGTTTACCTTCTGCGTAGATGGACTTGTTGTGAACAGCCACAATGTGATGCGCATAACGACATGCCAGATTCAGATCATGAAGTACCATAACAATCGTGCGTCCTTCCCGTTCATTCAGCTCAAACAACAGATCGAGGATATCAATCTGATGTGTCATATCCAGATAGGTTGTTGGTTCATCCAGCAGCAGCGTTTCGGTGCCCTGCGCGAGGGTCATCGCAATCCAGGCACGCTGACGCTGCCCACCAGACAATGCATCCACAGGCCGATCCGCGAGTTCAGTCAGATGTGTGGACTCCAGTGCCAGCTTGACCATACGCTCATCCTCTCGTGACCATTGCTTCAACCATGTTTGATGTGGATAACGTCCTTGCTTAACCAGTTGATTCACCGTCAAGCCTTCCGGAGCGGTCGGGCCCTGTGGCAGGATGGACATGCGTCTTGAAATTTCCTTGGTTGGCAGCTTTGCAATCTCTTCGCCATCCAGCAGCACCGAACCGGAGCTGGATTTCAGCAACCGGGCCATCGTACGCAGCAGCGTAGATTTGCCACAGCCGTTGCTGCCAATCAGGACAGTAATCTGTCCCTTGGGAATGATCAGGTTCAAATTTTCAATAATGGGATCTGCTCCATAGGAGATCGTAAGCTCCTTGGCTTCCAGAATACTCACAGCTCTCTCCTCCTCAAAACTGATTTCGATTCTTGAATAACAAATACAGGAAAAATGGTGCGCCTACACCTGCAGTGAATACCCCTGCGGGAACGTCAAGCGGTAGAAAGGCCGTACGGGCTATGAGATCTGCGGCAAATACAAGCAGAGCACCAACCAGTCCGGACACGATCAGCATACTGCCAAACATCCGGCCAACCAGCTTCCGAGCAATATGTGGAGCAATTAGACCAACAAAACCAATGGTTCCGGCAACCGCCACGGCAATTCCTGCCAGCAGTACACTGCATAACAGCAATGCAGAACGATGCCACTGTACCGTTACACCCAGCCCTGTGGCCAGATCGTCCCCGAATTCTTGTGCATTCAGGCTGCGGGCGAACCAGATCGCCAAAGGAACAACAATAATGATAACCGGGAGAATGGTTCGGACATCGGTCCAGGATGCTCCGTACACACTTCCAGTCAGCCAGATATAGGCTTGACCTGCCGTGTAGAACGGACTCAGGATCAACATAAAGGTTGTTCCAGCTCCGGTAATGGCTGACACTCCTATCCCGATCAGCACCAGGCGGATCGGACTGACTCCCTTTTTCCAAGCAAACATATAGATAATCAATGCCGTCACAATTGCGCCAGCGATGGCGAACAGTGGTAACAACTTGATGCTCACCGCTCCGCCCAGCAATGTAACAAAACCTACAGCCGCAACAGCTGCACCGCCAGTAATACCGATGACATCCGGTGATGCCAGCGGGTTACGGATAATACCTTGCAGGAGCGCACCTGACATACCGAGGGCTGCTCCTACGAGCAGAGATAATAACACCCGTGGCAGTCTTAAGGTCAGCACGACGAAGTCATGCTCCCCTTCATTCAGACCAAATATCGTTCGAAGCACATCCAGCGGAGAAATAAAGTCACTGCCTACACTGGTACCGACCACTCCTGCCATCAGGAACAAGAGGATACATACACTGATGACAACCAATGATTTTCGTTCCATTTGCACCGAAACGGTGTCTTTTTTGTTGCGGAAAGTCAACAGCTTCCTCATATCTTCGTCACCCCCTTGCGGGCAATATAGACGAAGAAGGGTCCGCCAATCAGTGCAGTCATGACACCGAGTGGAACTTCCTGCGGCATGATCACCAGCCGTGCAACCACATCCGCGGATAGCAGCAGAATCGCTCCCCCTACAATAGAGTAAGGAACGAGCCAGCGGTAATCGTTGCCTACCAGTGCACGCATGATATGCGGGACAACCAGACCAACAAGACCGATTGAGCCGGCTACGGCAACTGAACCACCCGCCAGCAACACAGTAACAATTCCCATGAGCACCTTGACCAAAAGTACATTCTGTCCCATCCCTTTGGCGATATCGTCACCCGTCAAGAGTAGATTGATGGCTCTGCCCATGAACAGAGCGACAATAGCTGCGGCTGTCATGTATGGCAGAACAGGATATAACATTTCCAACGTCCGACCACTTACTGAACCGGCAAGCCAAAACAGTACATCCTGCAATCCGGTTCCATCGAGCACCAAAATGGCCTGTGTGAACGAGGCAAATAACGCGGAGATTGCCGTACCTGCCAATACAATTTTGATTGGTGTCAGGCCATCACGACCGAGGGAACCTAGCCCATATACAATTGCCGCGGCTACAGCAGCACCTGCAAAACCAAACCACATCATGGTGGTGAGCGAAGATACGGACAATACAACAATGGCAATAACAATAAAAAAGATCGCACCTGCATTGATCCCGAACACACTTGGTGATGCCAGCGGGTTACGTGTCAATGCCTGCATCAGTCCACCTGCCACGGCCAAACTTGCTCCTACAACAGCAGCAATCACTGTACGTGGCAACCGTTCCGTCAGCAGAACCACATGTTCCACAGAACTCTCGTCATAGAATTGCAGTGCATCCCATGCCATCTGAAACGTGATATGCGTGCGTCCCAGAATCATACTAGCTAGACAGGCAAATAGAAGTAATATGAATAAACCAGCCAGCCCATAGATCTTGGCGCTTGCCTTTGTAAAAAGGGGAAACATACTCTCACTCTTTCATCTGTAAAATGAAAAAGGACCTGCCTGCCCATACACTTCGTTAACGAATGTCCTGGTGCATGGCAGGTCCTGCTCCTGTTAGTTAGTTCAGGTTGAACTGCTTATATAGATCGTCCAGCATCATGTTGGCCGATGTGTATCCACCTGCCATGTTCCAGGCCACTTCATCGACTTGAACCAGTTGATTGTTCTTGACTGCATCAAGGTTTTTCCACAGAGGACTGCTAGTCCAATCATCATAATTTTTCTGAATCGCATCGGTTTCGGTGCCTGAATTGAAGTTAAAGATCATGTCTGCATTCATATCCGGAATGTTCTCTTTGGAAGTCAATTCAACGCCCCATGTATCTGCATCATGTCCTTCGGGTCTGGTGAATCCGAGCTCATTCAGAATTTTACCTGCATAACCCATGTAGAAAATACGAACCTGATCTGCTCTAAAGTTCGTAATGGTTGCTTCGATTGGCAGACGATCACCCATCTTCTCTTTGAAATCTGCTACACGGGCATCCCAATCAGACAACAGTTTATCCGACTGCTCAACCGTATTCATCGCTTCACCCGCTATTTTCACCGTTTCTTTCCAATCAAACAGCGTCTCCGTCACTACCGTTGGTGCGATCTGGGACAATTGCTCATAAATCTCTTCATGTCTGATCTTCGTAGCAATAATCAAGTCCGGTTTCAACTTGTTGATCTCTTCCAGATTGGGCTGGGATTCCTGACCCACTTGTGTTACTCCGTCCAGATCTGCTCTCAGATATTCGTAGACTGGCTGCTGAACCCAGGATTCAACCACGCCAGTCGGTTTCACGCCAAGTGCAACGACAACATCATTCGCACCTTGGAACAGTGTAACAATCTTTTGCGGAGTTCCCTTGATTGTGGTTTCGCCCATAGCATGTTTGATCACTCGGGTCTGATCTTCAGTCGCACTGGCACTTGCATCACTTTCATTATTGCTCTCATTGCTGCTTGCAGCTTGGCTGGATGTATTCGTTGTCTCAGCACTTCCACTCGAAGCACAGCCAGCAAGTAGTGAAATCATCAGAATAAGTGCTGCATAAATGTATAGCTTTTTCTTTACTTTATACATGAAATCCGTCTCCCCTTTTTTATGTAAATGATATTGAATCTCATTATCAATTGTATTGTAATGGAGATGAAATCATTATACAAGCATTTTATTTGGAAAAACTTCTCACTCCCTGTCGAACTCTGAAACTTCATAAAACAACATTAAAGAAAGATATATTAACTAAATCAATACAATATATATCGATACAATATGCCTACACATAAACCATATATGTAATTTTTTTCTCACCTGATAAATATACAAATCTCTCTTCTTACTTTTAGCTTCATCTAATACATGCCCTTTTTGCTGGTGGATACTTATTCAATCATATGCATTCAACCAAGGTATTTACTGTAAAACAATTCCTGTAATTTCTTGTCGCACTATGTTAGATTATCCATTGGAATAAAATCACATCTATAGATAGGGGATATTAACACGTGAAGAAATCATGGGTACTATCAATCATTATGAGTTTTGTCTTGCTTGGCGGGGTATTTGCACCTGCAGGGTCCTACGTCTCTGCTGCGGATGACTCAACCACTACATATTCGGAAGACGATTACTATGAAGAAGTGGACACGTCAGAACAAGAACCGATCCCTACAGTCGAAGAAGAAGATTTCCTGAGCTACCTTGATCAGTTGGATATGGCATCGGTATATGAAGAGAAAGCCTTCAATGCTTTGGGAGGTGGATTTTACATTACATCATCCAATCGCAAGTCCGTTTTCTTGAAACTGACCAACACAGCGATTCCTAACTACACCAAATATGTATCCAAGCTAAAGCTGATTAAACCTCAAACTACGGAATTGCAAAAAATCCATGCCAACCTGATCAAAGGTAGCTATACACAGCTGGAAGGATTCCAACTCGCTAAAAAAGCGGTCTCCAAAACAACGGTAAACAGCGCTATCCTGAAACAATCCAATGCCAAAATTGATGCCGGGAAGAAAAATATCGAGAAGTTTCACAAAGAATTCTCTGCATACGCTAATAAACTTGGATTTGATTTATAAAAAACAGTAATTGCAGATATGCGTCCTACATTTCGAATAAAACAATTTGAAATTTAAGGAAAAAAAGTGTTTTCTTTTGCTGTGTTAGTTCGTATAATAGCACTATAATCAAAAGGCTATGCTGCCGAAAGGTACAACCTCGTGAACAATAGAGGTTGTGCCTTTTTTGCGTTTAATGGCCACTTTTATCTGAATTTCATCATCTGACGAGGAGTGATTCACATGATTCTTGAAGCCATTTACCATCGCCCCAAACTCAATTGGTCCTATGCTTATGACCGCTCGACCATGCACCTCCGACTTCGGTCCAAACGCGGGGACCTGGATGCGGTGATTGCCATTACCGGAGACAAATATGCCTGGGATCGGACGATTACACACATTCCCATGCACATCTTTGCCCGGGATGAAATGTTCGATTATTGGGAAGCCGAGACTTCACCTCCCTATCGCAGATTACGGTATGGTTTCCAACTGATTCAGGGAGAGGAATCGGTCTGGATGACAGAGCGCGGATTCGAGCAGGCGCTGCCTGATCATCCACTTGAATTCTTTGATTTTCCATTTATGAACCCGGTCGACATTTTTGAGCCGCCTGCTTGGGTTAAGGATGCTGTGTTTTATCAGATTTTCCCTGAACGTTATGCCAATGGCGATCCATCCATCAGTCCCAAAAATCCTGAACCCTGGGGAGGGGAACCTACACCGGTGAACTTCTTCGGCGGGGATCTCCAAGGTGTGCTTGATCATCTGGATCATATAAGCCAGCTTGGCATCAATGCCATCTACTTCTGTCCGCTGTTCGAGGCCACTACGAATCACAAATACAATACAGGCGATTACATGAAAGTTGATCCTCACTTTGGAACCAATGAACAGTTCAAGGCGTTTGTGGATGCCTGTCATCAGCGCGGCATACGCGTTGTTCTGGATGCGGTATTCAATCATTCCGGCAGAGAGTTTCCTCCTTTTGTCGATGTCATGAAGAATGGAGCCGCTTCCCCCTACGCAGACTGGTTCTATATCAAAGACTGGCCGCCACGTGTGGAGGATGGTATACCAACTTATGACACCTTTGCCTTTGAACCGCTTATGCCCAAGCTGAATACGGAACACCCTGAAGTGAAGGCATATTTGCTGGAGGTAGGACGTTTCTGGATTGAGGAGATGGACATTGACGGATGGCGGCTCGATGTAGCAAATGAGGTGGATCATCAATTCTGGCGCGAATTCCGTCAGACGGTAAAAGCCATCAAGCCTGACGCCTATTTGCTTGGTGAGATCTGGCATGATTCGCTCATGTGGCTTCAGGGAGACCAGTTCGATGCCGTGATGAATTATCCGTTTACCAACTCGGTATTGGACTATACGGTGCACGGCAAGCTCGACGGCCTAGCATTTGCCAATGAGATCGGTAAACTGCTCGCAGCCTATTCACAGCCTGTAACAGAAGCGGCCTTCAATCTGCTTGGAAGTCATGATACACCCAGACTGCTGACTTTATGTGATGGAGACGAGCGCAAGATGAAACTTGCCGTTACGTTGTTGCTTACGTATCCAGGTGTGCCATGTATCTATTATGGAGACGAAGTGGGACTTGATGGAGGATATGATCCGGGTTGCCGCAAGTGTATGGAGTGGGATGAGACCAAGCAGAATCGCGAGCTTCTGGAATTCTTCACCCGTACGATTGCCCTTCGCAAACAGCACCCTGCCCTGCGCAGCACAGAACTGAAGATTGTATATGCAAAAGCCGGGGACCCTTGTCTTGCCATCGAACGATTGGATTCGCATACGGGTGAGCGTATGCTTCTTGTTCTTAATGCGGGTGATGAGCCGTGTACCCTTGAACTTCCTTTGGCAGATCGTAACGTCTGGCGAAATCTGTTTACATCAAACACCGTGGAAGCTCGGCAAAATAAACTGACCCTTGATCTGGAAGCATACGGATTCTCCCTGATGCAACTTGAGGTGAAACAACCAGCTGAGGCTTGAGGTAAATACAGCTAACAAGGGAAAATAACTTCAAAGAGGCTGTCCTCCAGGTCATATTGACGACCAAGGACAGCCTCTTCTGCATCTTGTACGTCTTGTGCATCTTATACTTCATACCCTAACGAACCCAGCACACGTTATTTGCTTTATTATACGCGGGCTAAATGTCTAACGAATCAGAGAGAGCTTATTTCGTCCAATAGGTCTATTTTCGAGACCAGAATCCGTATTTTTGAAGCAATAACGTTACTGAGATTCGTTAGGTTTTACTTTTCTTGATTATCCACTCAATACGATGTTTGAGGTTCGTTAGCGATACCGATTCAAGCAAGGTGAAACTCTTCGAGGCAGCACCTTTTCTGTTCCCTTTTGTGTTTCCAGATAGGTTAAAGTTCACTACTCTACTCTCCCGCCTGATACTCATTGATGGCAGCGACCTATTTCCCAGCCGAGGCGAAGGGTGCCGAAGTCATCGGTTTTCGTATTTTTTTCATTCTTGAACTTACGAGCGCTCCCTGTGTAATTACGATTTTCTGCGGAATCTTGTATGAAGGCAGCTTGTCCTGACAATATTCCCAGATGGATCGCCGCAGATCGGTGAGAGTACATTCTGTAGCCAGCCGGATAGTCACCTTCACCCTCTGACCCGTGATACCACTCTGTTCTCCCGAAACTACGGCCGCTTCAATACATTCCATCTCTTCCAGAACACCCTCGACCTCGGCAGGATACACTTTCCGTCCCCCTACGTTAATGATCTCGGAACGACGTCCCAGAATACGAATGTACCCCTGCTCCAGCACAGCTTCATCGCCAGTTCGCAGCCACCCATCCTCTGTAAAGGGTGATGGTGCATTCAAATATCCAATCATCGCGGTATCCGTATGAATCTGCAATTCTCCTTCCACCACCCGGTACTTGACCCCTTCGTCTTGAATGGAAAACAGCAACGAGCCTGGCTCTTTGGAGCGGGTTGGCAGAATGCCAAGTTCAGACATGCCATAGGCTTGTATCGTCCTGATCTGTGGAAATCTCCGGTTCCAGGCTGCCAGTACGGATTCAGGCATCACTTCCGATCCATATGATACAACCTCAAGACTGGACAAGTCATACCCTTCATCATTTCTGCCCAGCAGCAACAGATTCATGAATGTTGGAGAGACCGGAAGAGCCTGCACACGAAACTTCTCAATCGTTCGGCACACTTCTTCGGGAGATCGATCCGCAATGATACAAAGACAGCCCCCACTGGACAGGGATTGCAGCATTGTATTCACACCGCCGATATGATCAAACATCATAAATGGAATCGTTCGCAAGGGCCGAACCTGCCGCCGAAAACGATGTAACAGCCGATCTGCACGATGCACAGTCGCTTTACTCACTCCGGTTGATCCGGATGAAAAGAGTACTAGGCCCCCTACGCCCTCCTGTGCCAGCGAGGATAACAACACGGGAACCTCTCCAGAGGATTCACACGTTTGCCGAATGCACAACTTGCCTTCTTCAACGCCCAAACGCCATTTCACCTGTGCCAGTTGGATATATTCCTCTCGTTTGGCTTCAACCAGGTAACGATCCATGGAAAGCACAATACAGCCTTGTCCGAGCAAAGCAATCAATGCTGCCGCTGCATAGGGAGAATAGTCTTCCTCCAGCGTTACAAGTTGCCCAGCCAGCCCTTCTGCTGTAATCCACTCACTCATGATGCCAACCTGTTCCAGCAGCCAACGGTAACTGTACTCCTGTTCCCTCCAGATCAGCGCAGGTTGCTGTCCCTGCTCCGCGAATCGCTCAAGCAAGAATTGGTTCAACATCTTGCATCCTCCTCTCGGGCAGGCGTCCATTGCTGTGCGAGATATTCAACAAGTGAGCCTACAGTCTGATAGGGACTTTCCGGCATGGAGGCAGCAGCTATCTCCGACAGAGCAGCTCCCATTCCCGTCCCCCATCGATCTTCGATTCCCTGCTCTACCACTGCAAGTAATGATACGAGTTCCAGCGAATCCAGTTGCCCACTTCGTCCGTACAGTGGAGCGTTACCACCCTCACCAAGTGGAATCGATGTATTTTGGTACGCGTTTAACTCCCGACAACTATCCAATACGATACGGAGCAAATCCTCCCTGTGTTCTTGTCCAATCATCGACACAGCCTGACGTGGGAAGCAATCTGCCCGAGGTATGGACTGTCGAAGTGACTCATACCAGTGCCATTCATCCGTGACCAACATTTTAATGACACCTGTTAGCTGCACTCTCCAGTGCTCACGCTGCTTCATCCGGCTGACCTGCAGCATATTGTAGGCCTTCTCCCACCGTGCAATGATGTCGCTGAATTCTCTCGCATATTGATCAAGTGGAGAACCGAGCCATAAGGCAGACTCCTGAAGAAGATCTCGAAGAAAATACCGACTCCATCGCATATCAAACAGCAGACCGGATATTAACATTTCATTGGCTTGATCCTCTTCATTCGCCGCATGTAACGCATCTAAGAGCTGCAGAGACACCGCATGTCCAAAATGAAAATTCCGCTCTCTCTGTGTAATCGTCCGGCCTGTCAGAAATTCTTCAATCTGCGTTGTTAACGCCTGGATCAACATCTCTCGGTAACCGGCAGAGTCAAGCTTCACAGTCGCCCGAATGTCCATGGTGCCAAACGTTCGGAGTTCTTCTTTGCGCTTGGCCTGCGCAAGCTCGGGTATGCTCTGGTTCCCTTTCCAGAAGTCATGAAAGGCTGCTTGAGCAACCTTCCCCTTATACTTGGAGGGCACGGGATCGTAGACGTGAACATGCTCATCTTCCAAACCATATACGGCAATCCAATGGTCTACCAGATGCAGTCGGGAGCCTTGCTTCACGTGTTTGCGAATGTACTCAGGGTTCTGATAATCTTCACAATAAGGCAGATGATAACTGGTTCCTGTAGCCAAAAAAAGCCCACCTTCGCCGATATGCTGCCTGATCTGCGCCTTGCCCTCCTCGAAGCTGTCTAGCTGCCGCTGACCATACATCTCCCAGATCGGCTCTACATAATCCAGTTTGTGAAAATAAGGCTTCACCAGTCCGTTACCCCCGCACGAAGGAAGGCTGTACAACCGACTTGCCGCCAGCAGTGCAAGACTTGTGATAGATCCTTGTCGATGGAGCACTTCATGAATCAGAGGGAAATTGCAGGGATAATAATAGGGAATGTCCAGCACTGGAGCGAATGAAGGAATGATCATTTTGGGCCTCCTGTTCCCGTTTTGGCTGACGTACTGCCCCAGGATTGGATTAGGTAATGCACAGACATATCATCTGTCGCTCGAAATACCCGATTGGCAATAGGCTTGCCATCCACATCGGTCTCGAAACGACGGAAACCGCGAGTAAATCGGAAGGAGAACCCACTATCACGCGGGACTTGGTAACAACCCTGATATCGACCTTTACCGGAACGGACAAGCTTCATGCCCATCCCACCATATATCGTTTCCTCCGGCTCTTCCTCTGAGGTTACCTCTGCATGAATGCAGACCTCCACATGAGTGGACAATTCAGGAACAACCGTGTAGATGCGTGTAGTAGACAGTTCCCCCAAAGTTAGCGTGATGGATGCACTCCCAATACCAACAGGCACCAGCTCTCCACTCGAACGAACCTGGATGACACCCGGGTCACTTGAAGTATAATTGCCATGCAGCAGACTCTGAACCAATCCGCTCTCGTAGTGTATTTGCGCATTGATACACACGGTCATTCCACCCTGTAGTCCGATGGCATCCCTTCCAAGCAGTTTGAGCGAAGAGGGCTTACCCACGTGGCCGAACATGTATAGTAACGGGAGATGAACGCGTGCTCCCCAGTCACCTTCCTGATGACAGGCATCCTGCTGTTCCAGAAATGCCAATTCCTCATCCGATCCTACTCCGCGTTCAAGTAATTGATGAGCTACCCTTCTGACCTGGGAAGGCAGAAACAGACCTTCCGTATCTCCAATATCCATCCACATTCGAACGTCGGGTACCTCTTCTGGCAAGCGATACATGTTCTCTTCCAACAGTCCACTTTCCGATGTGTCGTCCAGCTGCACATCCACATAGAATGGCGACATCATGATCAGTTTTCCGAAAACATCCGGATTTCGCATCCCCATGTGCAATGTACAAAGCGCTGCGGCAGATGAACCCAACAGCCCGGTATTCGACTTGTCCGGCAGCGTCCGATAACGATGATCAATGATCGGCTTGAGTTCATGAATGATGAAATGCTCATAGGCGATGCCTGAGCAACCCACACTCACGGCCTCTCTCTCCGGAGCGATGAAGTGATAGAATTCGTTGTGTGTGACTGGACGGACATGCGTAATGCCGACAATAATCAGGGATTCAATCTGCCCGGAGGAAATAAGACCGTCTGCTGCCTGGTCCATATTCCATGTTTCATTGCCTGGCCCGGATGGACCAAAAGCCCGCTGCCCTGCATGAACATACAGAACTGGGTAATGCCGGGCTGTCTGCTCATGGTAACCAGGCGGGAGGTACACATAAATGTTGCGGATATTGCCCAGCCGCGATGCCTGAATGCCTTCCAAACATTCAATGACAGAATGGGTACTCAACGATCATCAACCGCCTCTCTTCTCCCGATTCGACTGCATAATACAAACAAATAACCCCGCCTCAGAAGAGACGGGGTTGTCCCAGAACACACGTAAGTGTTCCGGGATACATAGCCCTTATATTGTGAATCTGCGAATAGTTTAAATCCCCGGACATGCTTTTGTAAACATAAAATTAGAAAATAAATGCTCCCAAAAAAGTTATTGACATAAGATCCAATATTTCTTACGATAACGTTGTGATCATAACTCGAGGGCCATGCTTTTAAACCTGAGCGGTTTAGGACAACCCCGGTAACTCCCGAAGGAGATGCCGGGGTTGTTAGCGTGTCAAAAGGAGGGAAGTCTTCAATCCACTGCGTAACACTCTGTTGTATTGAAAGCGCTATTATTCAAGAGCCAGGTTGGTTGTTTATCTAAACTACTACATTCACGAGAAGGGTGGATTACTATGTTTCAAATGGCCAAACGCGTACTCCTCAGCACAACACTGACACTCAGTTTGCTTGCAGGGGGCGCACTTCCCTATCTGCCTGCTTCAGCGATCTATGCCGATGCGGATACCGCGGTTACCAACAAGCAGAACTTTAGTACAGACGTCATCTATCAGATCTTTACAGATCGCTTCCTGGACGGCAATCCTTCCAACAATCCTACCGGAGCTGCCTACGATGCCACTTGTAGTAACCTGAAGTTGTATTGCGGAGGCGACTGGCAGGGTTTGATCAACAAAATCAACGATAACTATTTTAGCGATCTGGGCGTTACGGCACTGTGGATCTCCCAACCAGTCGAAAATATCTTCGCCACAATCAACTACGGCGGCGTGATCAACACAGCGTATCATGGCTACTGGGCACGTGATTTCAAGAAGACCAATCCGTATTTCGGAACGATGACTGATTTTCAAAATCTAATTACAACCGCTCATGCCAAAGGCATCAAGATCGTCATTGACTTTGCCCCAAACCACACATCTCCTGCCATGGAGACCGATACCTCCTTTGCTGAGAATGGCAAGTTGTACGATAATGGTAATCTTGTTGGCGGATACACCAATGATACAAATGGATATTTCCATCACAACGGCGGCTCCGATTTTTCCTCCCTGGAGAATGGTATCTACAAAAACCTCTATGACCTCGCTGACCTGAATCACAACAACAATACTATTGACCAATATTTCAAAGACGCAATCAAACTATGGCTTGATATGGGCGTGGATGGCATTCGCGTTGATGCGGTGAAACATATGCCTCTCGGATGGCAAAAGAGCTGGATGTCCTCCATCTATGCACATAAACCTGTATTCACCTTTGGTGAATGGTTCCTCGGATCTGCTGCATCTGATGCGGATAACACGGAATTTGCCAATGAATCCGGGATGAGCTTGCTTGATTTCCGCTTTAATTCTGCCGTACGTAACGTCTTCCGGGATAACACATCCAACATGTATGCCCTCGATTCGATGATTACAGGCACAGCGGCAGATTACAATCAGGTGAATGATCAAGTTACGTTCATCGACAACCATGATATGGATCGGTTCAAAACAAGTGCCGTGAACAACCGTCGTCTTGAACAGGCGCTGGCCTTCACGCTGACTTCACGCGGCGTACCTGCTATCTATTATGGTACCGAGCAGTATCTGACAGGTAACGGGGACCCTGATAACCGGGCCAAAATGCCTTCCTTCTCCAAAACAACGACGGCCTTCAATGTGATCAGCAAGCTGGCCCCTCTTCGCAAATCCAATCCGGCGATTGCCTACGGCTCCACTCAACAACGCTGGATCAATAATGATGTGTACGTCTATGAGCGCAAATTTGGCAAAAGTGTAGCTGTTGTTGCGGTGAACCGTAATCTCTCCACACCAGCAAGCATTGCAAATCTAAGCACTTCACTGCCAACTGGCAACTACACCGATGTACTGGGCGGCGCACTGAACGGTAATAACATCACTTCCACCAATGGCAACATCTCTTCATTCACACTGGCAGCCGGAGCAACCGCGGTCTGGCAGTATACAACAAGCGAAACAACACCTACGATCGGACATGTAGGTCCGGTCATGGGCAAACCGGGTAATGTCGTTACCATTAGCGGACGTGGATTCGGTGCCACCAAAGGCACAGTATACTTCGGTACAACAGCCGTTACCGGTGCTGCGATCACATCCTGGGAAGATACACAGATCAAAGTGACGATCCCAGCAGTTGCAGCAGGCAATTATGCTGTAAAAGTAGCTGCGAATGGCGTCAACAGCAATGCGTATAACAACTTCACCATCCTTACGGGTGATCAGGTCACTGTACGATTCGTCATTAACAATGCTTCCACCACACTGGGTCAGAACATCTATCTGACAGGTAATGTGGCAGAACTCGGCAACTGGAGTACGGGCACAACAGCTATTGGCCCTGCTTTCAATCAAGTTATCCATGCCTACCCAACTTGGTACTATGATGTGAGCGTGCCAGCCGGGAAACAACTGGAGTTCAAATTCTTCAAGAAGAATGGTGCAACCATTACGTGGGAAGGTGGTTCCAACCACACGTTCACCACACCAACCAGCGGTACTGCGACTGTAAATGTAAACTGGCAATAAGATAATCCGTCTATAAGCTAACCCGGAGTTACGCTAACGAGCGTATGCTCCGGGTTTTGCTATTGGATTATGCTATATAAATTGAACAAATGACTCTACACTTGACCACTACACGGTCAGATCCATCTCCCATCGCTGTTACCCCCAGTTGTTTTAATTCCCTTCTATACAGGGAAAATCTGGAGCTAGCGTATACTTCCAATGTAGCTTTCTTTCAGAAATCTTTTAGGAGAACGCTTCTCTTCTCCAGATTGCTTCTGCCCGCTCCGTTATCGTGTAAATGTTTATAGTTCAACTGACATAGATTGGATCTATATCTCACTTTTCTAGTGATAGCTTCGGATCGACTTCAATGTTGTAGCGGCCAGAATACCTGTTGCCAGCAGCAATATGCCCACACCTTGCAGAACAGAAGCTGCCCCCCACTGATCTGCCAATACGGAGACAACCGTCAATCCCAGAATAGGCGCTGTACTGGTGATTGTTCCAACTACACCATAGACCCTTCCTTGAAGCTCGTCCGGAACGGCTGTCCTCAGCATAATCTGAGTGAGCATCGTACAGCAGGCAAACATCGCACCTCCGCCCACGATTAACGGCAGTGCCATGATTGACGAGGATACGTTCGATAAAAAAATATATATCGGTCCCAACACAATCAGACCGATAAATACCCATCTCCCTCTTCGCTTCAATCGTTTTCCCGAAGCAATCAGCATTGCAGAGCCAATCATATATCCAAGTGGAATACAGGTTTCAATTAATCCAAACTGTCCCATACCTTGACCGCCATCACTTGGACCAGCATCATGGCTGACATGAAAAACAAAATCAGCACCGGATTGAGCAATACGATGGATCGGATCAAAGGATTCCGATAGATGTAGCCAAACGAACTGCGCCACTCCTGAGCAAACGTGGTCTGCTGATTAATGGATCGCTGTACCTCAGGAAAGCGGCCTGCCACCAGCACACAGACTGCGGACAACAGGAAAGTTGCCCCTGTAATTAATATGGCGACAAATCCTCCAAATGCAGCAACAGCTACTCCCGCCGCGGCTAGTCCGCTGATTCGGGCAAGATTATCCACCATATGAATGGTTCCGGTTGCTTGTTGAATATGCTCCCTGCCTACCATACTTGCTACAGAGGCGTGGAATGCAGGTGCCTGAAACAAACTTGAAAACATGGACAGTGAGAGCAACAACAGCACCACCGGGAACGGCGCATGCCAACCGAATAAGCTAATCGCAATCAGCACAGCCATCACACCGCGAAATACATCAGACGCCAACATCAGCTTCCTGCGATCCAATCGATCTGCGACCGTACCTGCCACCGATCCAAATAAAAAACTGACGGCCATATTGCAGATCTGTACGGCCGCCATGCTCTTCGCACTGCCTGTGGTCTGTAACACCCACAGACTGATCGCAATCCCATTGAAGCAATCCCCGAAGACCGAGATGCCGTAGCCGTACAAAACCCTTCGAAAGGTAACATTACGCCAAAGTGTTGGCGGAGCTATAGTATTATGCAATGCAGCTTGTCCATCTTGGTATCCCATAATCTCATGCTCACTGGATGGGTTCATGCCCATACATCACGTTCCTCCCTAATCATGATTCGAGCCCATACAGAACCAGGCACTTCCGCAGCTCTGTCAGTCGACAAAGACATGACATCACGGAAGTGCCTGGTTGGAGTGCCGCAGGTATCGCGGCTGACTATGCTGTTATGGCACGGTATTACCCTTTGGAAGCTCCTGCTGTCAGACCCTGAACAAGGAATCTCTGCAGGAAAACAAACAGCAGGGTAATTGGGATAGCAATCAGTACCGCCCCCGCAGCAAACATCGTAAAGTTACTGTCCTGATACCGGTTGACCAGATCCCACATGCCCACCGCAAGCGTCCAGTTCTCTTTCGTCCGCAGCACCAGCCGGGCGAAGATAAAATCCATCCACGCACCGGTGAAACTGGTTAGTGCCACATAAGTCAGCATCGGCTTGGATAAAGGCAGGATGATGCTGGTGAATACCCGCAGGTGACTCGCACCATCCATACGGGCCGCTTCATCCAGACTGCGGGGAATCGTATCAAAGAAACCTTTGACGATAAATCCACCTAGTACCGCCCCTGAAGAATAAACCAGAATAAGCGCAGCGTGGGTGTCGAGCAATTTAATTTGCAGCAAAATGATATAGATTGCAATCATGCTCATGAAGCTTGGGAACATGCCGAGGATCAGCATGGTGGAGAGAATCGTTTTACGTCCACGGAAGCGGAAGCGGGACAAGGCATACATCCCAAGCGTCACCATCAATGTGGAGAAGATCATCGTGAAAAAGGCAATTTTCAGCGTATTCATATACCATCTGCCGTACATAAAGGACGGGTTATTGAACAGCTCGCCGTAATGGGTTAGCGTGAAAGCTTCCGGCCACAACCGTTCACTGAACAATGCCGCGCCGGGTCTCAAGGAAGAGAGAAAGATCCAGAGTACCGGGTAGATGGAGACAACGGCGATGATCAGCAATAGCACATAACTCAGGGCCAAACGCAGCGGATTATTACGTGTCTTCATTGAATCATGTCCTCCTCCTTGAATGATTTGGAGCGGCGGAAGTTCCAGATAGAGAATGAAGCGATTATAAGGAAGATGATGATCCCTACCGCTGAAGCCATGTTGAACTTATTATTGTCGAGTGTGAGCTTGTAGAGCCATGTCACCAGCAGGTCCGTTGCCCCTGCGTACTGGTAGTCTCCCCGCAGTGGATTTCCGTTGGTCAGCAGGAAGATGACATTGAAGTTGTTGAAGTTTCCGGCGAACTGCATGATGAGTACCGGAGTTGTGGCAAAAAGAATGAACGGCATCGTAATGATCCTGAACTTCTGAAACGCAGATGCTCCGTCCACTTCGGCAGCCTCATAGAGGTCACGAGGGATGGCTGTCAATACACCTAGAATCAGCACCATACTGACCGGAATACCGATCCACATGTTGACAACAATGACGGTAACCTTAGCCCAGAACGGATCTGTCAGCCAGGGTAATCCCTCCAGCCCAAATGCTCTCATGTACGTATTGATCGGACCAAACTGACCATTGAACAAATTACGCATGAGTAACAAGGAGATAATCTGCGGGATAGCATAAGGCAGAATAAAGATCGTCCGCCACAGCTTTTTGAAGCGTATGCCCCGCTGTTCAATCAACAGTGCTACAAGTACGCCACCAAAATAGGTGGTGACTGTAGCCAGGATGGCCCAGATGACCGTCCAAGTGAGCACGCCGTAGAATGTCTGGCTCCAGGATTTCAGCTGAATCAGATCACTGAACGTCTTGAAGCCCACCCAGTCCACGAGTTTGGCTGGCGGAATATGATCCGGGGCCGAATAGTTGGTAAATGCAATCGTGATCGTAAACAGGATGGGCATAACGGTGAAGAAAAGAATACCCAGTGCCGGGATGGACAGGAACAGATACGGAAAGTTTTTGTCCATCATGTTCCGAAGCGTTGCCGCTGCGCCCAGGGTTTGCTTGCCTCCTTCCCGGGCGAGTCCCGTGACGTACGCATCCCGGATATTCAGGATATAGATCAGAATAAACACAAAAAACACCAGCAGTACGATAATGCCATCAAGCAGCAAAAAGATGGAATGGTCTCCCCTTTGAAGTACGGTAGAACCATTCACTTTGACAAAACGCTGTGTATTTTCCCCCAGTGTCCATATGCCCCATACGGCCTGTGACAGCCGAGGAAGCAGGTACGCAAGCCCTGCTCCCTCCAGTAACAGTAGACAAATCCCCTTAATCCACTGTCGATTGTACAGCTGTCCAAGACCTTGCAGTATGATGGAACATATAGCCGCTGTCATCCGGTGCTGCCTTTCCCTATTCGGTCCAACGGGCACCGGGACATGCTGCTGTTGCATTCGCTCTCTCCTCCCCGCCTATTGCTAACCTGCATACATTGAACAAAAGTGTACTTACACTGACCACTCCGATGACAGAATAAGCTTCCGATCGCTGTTATCCCCAGATTTTTTTCGATCCCTTTTCCAAAGGGGAAAATCCGGTGATAAAGGCGAGCGTATGCTTCCGAAGTAGCTTTCTTTCAGAAAGCTTTTAGTTTCACTTCTTCAGCTTCCTTCTGTCCTCTCCGTTTTGTGTAAATATGAAGTTCAATTTATGCAGCTCTTATGCATATCTTCGCATTCGTCGTTCGTCCTCATTGGACGGTAGCAAGGCTTTCCTGGATCTGTTTCACGGCATTGTCCAGTGATGCCTTCACGTCCTTATCGGTATCCCATATATCCGTAATGGCCGATGTGATTGGTCCCCATACGCTGTCCATGGCAGGAAGCGAAGGCATTGGCGTAGAGTTGTTGAACTGTTCAAGAAAGGCCTTATTGATCGGGTCCTCCTGCAACTTCGGATCAGCAGCTACGTTTTTGTTCGCAGGAAGTGTACCGTTTAGTTCAAAGTTCTCCATCTGGGCCTCTTCATTGGAAAGGAACGCTGCCAAGAGCTTCGACGCATTCGGATATTGCGTAAATGCATTCACATAATAGGCTTTAACACCTGAGAAGGAGGTCATCGGTTTGCCATCGATTGCCGGAAGCGGAGCAACGCCAAAATCAATACCTGCATTGCGATAATCGGCAATGGTCCACGGACCGTTAATGTCCATAGCCAGTTTGCCGCTGGAGAATAATCCTTTTTTGATATCATAGTTCACGTCACCCATCTTAAGCGGCAGCACCTCCGACTTTAGCGTCTGCAAGAACTGTCCACCCTTCTGGGCTCCTTCGTTATTCAGACCAAGATCCGTGCTATCCATCCCGTTGTCTCCAAAAATATAACCGCCCTGTGAAGCCAGGAATGCATAGTTATAGTAAAATTGCTGCAATTCCCACATCAGCGCATACTGATTGGACTTCACATTATTGAACGTCTTGGCAAAACTGATAATCTCATCAAAGTTTTTCGGAGCTTCTGGATAGAGTGCTTTGTTATAGAAAAGGGCGTAGGTCTCCACGCTGTACGGATAGCCGTACAGGATATCCTTGAACGTCACTGCCTTCAGCGCGTTGTCGCTGGTGTTCTCTACGGTCTCTGCTTCGAATATGTCATTGGGCAGAATAAGTCCCGCTTCTGAAGCGCTACCAATCTTATCATGCGGGAAAACAACCACATCTGCCGCCAGACCCGCTGGGCCATCCGTCGTCAGCTTGGTTACCTGATCGGTTGGAGGTAATTCCTCCATTTTGACCGTTACCCCATACTTCTCTTCGAATTTTTTGGCTCTTTGCTCAATAAAACTGCTTTGATTTTTGTCCTCCCAGATCACCAGGGTCGCCCCTTCTTCCGGTTGAAGGTTCTCGGCTGTCAGCTCTACAACTTCCTCCGGATTCTCACCTGCCGTAGTTGGAGATGGACTTCCACCCCCAGCCCCGCACGCAGCCAGTGTAAAAGCCATCATGACGGACAATGTTGCCCCTTGCCATTTTCTCATGTAAAATGTCCCCTTCCCTCTGCTTGGTCCAACAAAGTTCGCGCTTTTCACCCTTTTGTCTGCGTAAGTTGTCAGGTTTTGCATCCCATGTTCACTTTTGTACAAACGTTTGCTCAAATGGAAGACAAGATGACCTATTCGTTCGATATGTAGGGGTAAACAAGTCAAGAAGTATGTAAATCCACTGATGTAAGCGCTACAATAACAATCACATCATACAATAACGATCTTTATTTGCACAAACGTTTGCACAAGCCATATTTGCTCAATTTCAACCAATTTCCTTCTTCTACCTACAGTAATTTCCTGTTTCCTTGTTCTGACTCTTTCTTCCTTAATTTCACTTCACGTGCATCCCTTACTCGGCAGTTAGCAATTGATTTCTCGTATCCTTTGGATTACCATAGGAGAATATTTATACGATTGTTCAGAAGGGATTTTTTCACATGATTACGATCAAGGATATTGCCAAATTGGCGGGTGTTTCCCCTTCTACAGTGTCACGGGTGATTTCCAACCATCCCAGAATCAGCACCAAGACATCTCTCAAAGTGAAGCAAATCATGAAAGAATTGAACTACCATCCCAACATCATCGCGAAGAGCCTGGTTTCCAAAACAACACATACCCTTGGGATTATGCTTCCGCGTCCTGCAGAAGAGTTGTTTCAGAATTACTTTTTCGGGGAACTGCTGCGAGGTATTATTACACATGCCACCCGTATGAATTATGAATTGCTGCTAACAACCGAAACATCATCTGACAATGAACTGCATGCGATATCACGCCTTGTGCATGGCCGTAGAGTGGATGGTATTCTGCTGCTTGGGTCCAAACGAGACGATCCCATCATTTCATTTTTGGAAGCGGAAAAGTTTCCTTTTGTGTTAATCGGTCGCAGTGAAGCTCATCCAGATGCCCCCATGGTGGATAACGATAATGTGCAGACTGCTTATGATGCTACTCATCATCTAATCGCTCAGGGACATACGCGAATCGGATTTGTCAGCGGTCCTCCGGACATTACGTTATCGCATGATCGTATGTTAGGATACCAAAAAGCGCTTGCCCAAGCCGGGCTGGATGCGGATAGTGATTGGATTGTGGAAGGCGAATTTCTGCAGGAAAGTGGATTCAGAGCGATGTCGCTGTTCATGTCCTTGCCGGACAGACCCACCGCAATTGTTGTCATTGATGACAATGTGGCCTTTGGGGTATTGAGAGCTCTTGCTGAGCTTCATTATCTGGTGCCTGAAGATATCAGTGTGGTCAGTTTTAACAATATTGCATTATCGGAACTGGCTTCTCCCCCCCTAAGCTCTATCGACATCGGGACTTATCAGCTTGGTTATACAGCCGTTCAGGTATTGTTAAAAATTCTTAGTGGGGAACCACAGCTTCATAATCCGGTCATTATCCCCCATCGTCTGATCGTGCGTGAATCCTCACTCTTTTCCAAGCCAAAGCCACCCTTAGATTGATTCATTTCGGGTATCCATGTAATAATGCAAACGTTTGTCCTATACGGAATATGATGCTGATATCCACCGTACGTAGGTGCATAGGTGCAAAAAAAAAGAAGCCGCATATACTTATGCGGCTTCCTTAATTCACACAATATTTCCGTACGCCATGCTCGACTGCACATGAGTGGATTAGTAAGAGCTCCAGCCAGCATCTGCTGTAACGACAGTTCCGTTCACGAAGCTGGACTCGTCAGATCCGAGGAACAGGGCCACTTTGGCGATCTCTTCGCTCGTCCCGATGCGTGGGTTGATTGCCATGCCCAGCTGTTGCCGACCTGCACCGTATGGGCTAATACCAGCCATAGATGCGCTGATGTTGGTTGCTACGGCTCCTGGAGCGATCGCATTACAGCGAATGCCTTGCTCAGCATACATGTATCCTGTATTTTTGGTGAATCCTACGACCGCATGTTTGGAAGCTGTATAGGCTGCGCCTGCACGTCCACCATGCAATCCACCCGCTGAAGCAATGTTCACGATAACACCTTTTTGTTTTTCCAGGAAGATTGGCAATACTTTACGCGTTGTCCGCATCACACTGGTTGTGTTCACAGCAAACAATCTCTCCCACTTCTCATCCGTTACATCTGCTGCCGGCTCCATGCCATCCATAATTCCCGCATTGTTAACCAGAATATCTACTGTACCGTATGTGCTCACCGTCGTATCGATCAGATTTTGCACATCTTCTTCTTTGGCTACATTGGCCAGAACGACAGTCGCTTCTCCACCCTGCGCCTTAATATCATTCACTACCGCTTGTGCGGATTCTTCGTTAATATCCGATACGACGACTTTCGCGCCTTCTTGAGCATACAACGTGGCAATTGCTTTCCCCATACCTGAACCAGCACCTGTAACAACTGCAACTTTATCTTGAAGTTTCATTCCATGTATCCTCCTTTGTGTATTCGTTTACAATAAGTTAACAAACAATTGTTCATTAACTCCTCTCCTTAGTATAATAAGTCATAGCGTTTCACTTCAATCAGTAAAAGCTTGTCCAGTTGTACGTTAAACAACACTACTAAGCCCGAATGTACTTTAATTGATAAAGTGAACTCGTGAGGAGGAAAATAGATGTCTGAAACTCTGAATTCAATGGACCGAAGAATTAAAAAATCAAAAGCTGCACTGAAGGATGCACTCATCCATTTGATGCAAAGACATCCCTTTAAAGAAATATCGATTACGGATATTGTGCAGCGAGCCGACCTGAATCGGGGAACTTTCTACAGACATTATCAGTACAAAGAAGACCTGTTCAACGAGATTATCGATGATGTGATTCAGGATCTGGTAACTTCTTTCCGCAAACCTTATCAGGATGAGGAAGAGTTCGAAGTCAATCTGATGCCCTCTTCGGCGATCACTATATTTGAGCATGTGCACCAACACGCACAATTCTACACACTGGTTGTCAAATCTGAGGCTTCCTCCAACTTTCAGCGCATGATCTGTGATGTTCTTCGGGATCTGGCCTTACAGGATCTGAACCATATCTTCCCTCCGCACATCAACCATGAAATATTGGCAAGTTATCAATCTCATGCGATATTTGGCATGATCATGGAGTGGATCAGACAAGATTTCAAGCACAACCCCGCCTACATGGCCGAAGAGTTGTTCAAGATCATTCATTACAAACCGGATAATGTCGTGTTGAAAAACTGAAATTTTGAATCATCTTACTCCCCTTTAGTAGGGTGATTGAGATTAATTTTAAGAACACTTCCCACCAAAATTATGTAAATACATTCCTGTAATTTCTGGTAATGATGTGTTAGGTTATCCAATGGAATACAAACAAAAGGAGGATGACATTACATTTGAAGAAGTCGTGGATTATATCATTAATTACCAGTTTTGTTTTGCTTGGCGGGGTGCTTCTCTCTCCAGCCATTTCTGCTGATGCAGCCAAAGTAGCAACCTCTACATATTCAGATCAGAGTTATAGTGAAGATGATTATTTGCACGAAGAACTTATGGACGAGTTAGAATTAGATGAGGCAGAACTTACCGCAGACCAGCAGGAGCTTGTCGATTATGTTAATCAGATACTAGCTCTGAAAACTTATTTAGCCAAAGCTTCTACCGCTATGGAAAGCATCGGCTCCCAAGCAAATTCACCGAATCGTAAGTCCATATATCTTAAACTTACAAATACGATAATCCCCAATTATACGAAATTGGTATCCAAACTGAAACAGATTAAGCCTGCCAATCCGAAACTCAAGAAAATTCATGCCACATTTGTCAAAGGAAACTACAATCAGCTCGAAGGGCTCTTGTTGTACAAGCAGGCAGTATCCAAGACCAAAGTGAATCAAAGGATACTGAAACAGGCTAATGCCAAAATAAAAACCGCTATCGATCTCATGGAGCAATCCGAGCAGCAGCTACGCGCTTATGCAAACAGTTTGGGTTACGATTTTTAGTATCTATCTTCATAAAAAGCCCAAAAAGCGACCATTCCCATGCTTAATGAGGAATGGTCGCTTTTCTAATTATGAATTATGATAACAATCTAATACGTAGCATTTGTTGCACTCTCCTGATCACAGCCCCAGCTTCTGCCCTTTCTCCAACCGCTGAATCTGTTGCTCTCCGGTATCGGCAAGTTCCCGGAACTGGTTAATTGTCTCGCGCATTCTTGGGAGGGCTTCCTGCTTATAAAGACTGATCGAATCGAGCGCTGACAGCACATCGGTGAACGCCTGCTTCATCGTATCCACGGAGATGCTGGCCTCATATGCCTGCTTCTGGATGGCAATCCCCTGATCCTTGAGCATCTTGGATGTTCCGGCGATCAGATCATTGGTCGTCTGGTTCAGCAATTCAATTTTCTGCAACACAATCTTCTGATTATACAAAGCACTCGCTACCGTAACGGCTATTTTCAATGCCGAGATCGTTACATTCTTCGCCCGGTCTACGCCTCGGATCAGTTCCTTATTATTGCGGATGACTACTTCAATCGCCATGATACCCTGCTGGTTCACGACCAACATCTGCTGCAGATCCATCACCCGTTGACGGAGTGGGAACAACACTTCTTCCGTAATAAAGCGGACTTTCTCGGGGTCCTCATTGCGAACCTTGGCCGCTTCAATCTGCGCATCGATGGACTCATCCATGAGTACGCCAAGCTGGATTTCCTTTTGTAATCGTTTGGTGAGTTCCCGCAAGTTCTGCTGTTCAATCTCCAGCGTTGTATTATCGTTACGCAGGGTGGATCTGCCTTTATCCAAAGAGGTTACGATGTCAGCAATGACCGCGTCAGCCTTCTGATATTTCAGGAAATAGGCGCGAAGCGGATTGAACAATTTCCCGAGGAAACCGGTCTTCGCAAAGTCGACCACGCTTGGGTCGAGATCCTTCAATTGCATATGCAGCTCGGTCAAGCCTTTGGCGACCTGACCGCCCTCGTCTCCCGTCTTGGACAGATGTCCAACGGAGACCTGAAGCAAGGCGTTTTTCTCAGAAGAGGATCTCATCGTGTTCATGCCAAAGCCATCAATGGATTGCAGAATCTCTTTGCGCTTCTCCAGGGACTCGAGATCCAGTGTCATGATCATCTCTACGTTGGCATTTGCCACTTGTTGAAGCTCCGCGACCTCGGCGGGCACGGGTTTCACTTCTTCTTCGATCACCTTCTGAATTTCCTTCTGGCTCGGTATTTCCATTGAAAATGACATCTACAGTTCCCCCTTTAGATTACATCTGTACGTTAAACAGGTTACCAATCTTGTACACGACATCGTCGGTATCGGCATTGATGCTTGCTGCTTCGTTAATACTGGAGATGCTCTCCAAAGCCTTGATGTCCGCGTTGTATCCAATCGTATAGATTGGCACTTTGTACGTTTCGACCAGATCACGAATATCCTTCAGGGTATGACCTTCGTTGGTCTCGCCATCACTCAGGACAAAGATCAGCGGCTTCACGTTCGGATTAGCAGCCATATAATCTTCCAGCATCTTCATTGCCACCACGATTCCATCAAAGGTCGCCGTACCGCCGCCAGCTTGCAGACTATCAACTGTACCGACAAACATGGACTGCTGGTTCGTATCATACTTGGCAATCGGCAGATTCACCGTTACCCCGCTAGAGTAAGAAACCAGGCCAATACTATTGTCTGTGCCCAGGTACTTCTGACCTTTGCGCAAGGACTCCTTCAGTCGGTTAAGTGGTTCGCCGTCCATGCTTCCGGATACGTCTGTCACGAACACGGCGGCAATAGGTTTACTGCCATTCTTCTTCTCTTTCCAGACTTTCTGCGCGGACAGCAACGTGCCTCCATCCACAGTGGCCAGTTCGGATTTGTAATCCTGCAACCCGTTGAAACCAAACTCTTCTGCTGATTGTTGGTACTTTGCTTGGGTTACGAATTCCGCAAACTTTTGGATGATTTCCTGTTTGTTCTGCGGCAATTGTCCCAATGCATACAACGGACTGTCATGTCTCACGCCAAATGGTGTAAAGACGTACCCGCTCTTCAGATCAGCGGTATTCACATACGTCTGATATTCGAGTACAAAGGCATCCAGTCTGCCAGACTTGGCAGCTTCCCGCATCTGAATCGTTGTTGAAGCGGTAAACGGCACATTCGTCTGGAATTTCTCGAATCCCTCAATAGCCTTCTCGCCAAGCGGATTGGCGCTGTCATACGTATTCAGGGCGGTCACCAGGAAATTGAGTCCTGTGGAGCTGGCAAATGGATCGGTATATCCCATCGCAAGTTCATTATTGGCAATCGCTTCGGTTACGGTTTTTACATTAACAGAGCCGTACGTATCAACCAGTGCATCATATTTGGCTTTGGAGATGACAATACCAGGAACATTCCCGACCAGTCGCTCGGATACCATCTCTGTCTTCACTCCACTGGCCTCAACCATCTCGCCCCATAGTTCATTGGAAGGTGTGAATGCATCCGGCATATACTTACCAGACTTGATATAATCGGTGGCCGTACCGGAGGCAATGTTGCGGATTTTGACCGATACATGTTGGCCTCCAACGGTAATGTTTGCTTTGTTGAACTCCTCGCCCACCTCGGTTAACCAGCCGTCTACCCCACTGCCCGACTTCTCTGTGGAAGAGAAGATTTCGACGTAATCATTTGTTGTATTCTCTACAGCGATTGGAAATTTCGAGATATCCGGCAGTGATTCCGCCACGTCAACGGGATCGAGATCAATCTGTCCTTTAACCGGTTCCGCCGTCGCCGGCGCAATGTCCGCGTACAGTTTTCCCAGTTCCTTACCTGCATTCTCTGTGCTCACCTGTGTGGTTGACTTGCCAAAGTTCGACGTCAGTGTAATCCCTGCATAGACCAGACCAAATACGAGCACCAGCATTACAATCGATATGAAAAAAAATTTACCTTTCTTCGCCATACGAGCAACCCCTCACTGTCTGTATAATTTGGTGTGCTTGATTAACTGATCAATCTCCTGCATACAAGGCATCTGTTCAATATCTCCGGCTTCGAAGCTGTCGAGGCGTGAGATCTCCAGTAACAACTGATCCAGCTTGAGCAGAATTTCCTCATTGGTGTGTAGTGCATTCTTCACATAAGACAGATAATCGTTGTATACCTTGGTTTTTTCCTGAAAAAGCTTCTGGGGAATGCTTTCGGATTTGGATTTCATCATGTTGGCATAGTCAGCTTCATCAAATACATTCAATCGGTTCAGCACACTGCGGATGTTCAGGTACAACAGCTTCTCCACTTCCATTGTGACCGAAGCAAATTTCTTGTAGCTCAGTTCCCCGGGATCGAACCGTTGATGAAGCACATTCAGGAGGGTTTCTTTTTTCTTTTTCATTCGACTAAGTTGGGACAGCCCCAGCGTAATATCTTCTTCGAGGACTTTGATGCGTCTATAAAAAGATAAGGCTTCCACATAATCTTCATGCGTTTCAATATGCTTCACGGGCAGGACTACCGGCTGTCTGAAAAGCAAGGTGTAACTCCCATACAAGAGTGCCATTGCACTGCCGAACAACAGGGTAACGGATAACGCAGTTGTGAATGCACCCTCCCCGAAATTCAGTCCGATAAAGCCGGGTGAGAATGCGAGAACATTCACAGCCACAATACCGAGGATTAATCCCAACAATTTTATGTACTTGATCATGTTCAATCATCCAACCTCCTTTCATGTTATATATTGGTGCTTCATGTCGCAATTTTCCTATTCAACTTATTCTTATTGTACATGATGTTAACGCTCTCAGGTGGATATGATTGGATATTTGGATACTCATAATATACGTGGTTTGGGCTTATCCCATTTCATATTTTCAGGGACAACGTGGAACTTGGCAGGAAATTTTGTGGTCAATCCATAAAAAGTGAGTTTTACTAGACAGCAGATTGTGGAGAAGAAATGTTATCAGGTAATACGTGGAAAATAGCTATGCGTGTCATTTCTTATATAAGACTTGTCTGAAAAAGGAGCAAAGCAAAAAGGACGAATCGGAGATCATCCGCTTTCGTCCCTTTTACGTTGGTTCATTATTTTTCGTGTTCTTATTAAAATTTTGATGCCGTTTTCTACAGCTAACGAAATGAGGTGACGCTATTTGGTGCATTTCAACTCATCTGAAAATGTAACGAACCTGAGACACGTTATATTCGCGTTTTAGGTGCGTAGAAGTTGTATATCACCTATTTCGAATAAAATAGCGTCACTGAGATTCGTTACATTTCCCACCACATCAATTCCCGATATAAGGTGTGTGTGGTTCGTTAGATGTGTTTTGCGCCTTTTCAGACCATGCCTCTTATTACGAAAAGATGGATTCCGGTTTGCTTCGCGTGGTGCGTACCTCTACAACTTTTCCGGCACAACCATTGTCGCCCTTCGCCTGGAACATTACCGTAACGCTGTCTTTGCCTGATGTAACCGCCTCAGGAATATCATAGGTCACATAGAACACTTCGCCAATTTTGTTCATATGAATTCGCTGCTCACCAATGAGTGTTCCATCCATGGTAATGACGAATTGTCTGTCATATAACGTACCTTCCCGTCCAAACGTGGAATGATCTCCGCCCCAATAGGCCACACATAGATAATTGGTTTCCTCACGATTCACTGCCAGTTGGTAACTGAAGTAAGCCCCACTGACGCCAAAAGCCTCTCGCCACATATGCAACTTCTTACGGCCATCTGTGGTTGAACCGTTGTGGTGCTCACCACGGCAGTTGCTATCCAGTCGATGTCCAATCTCATCCTGCTGACCGTCAGCCTGAACCCTGTCGATCGTAATATCGTTCAATTCTTTCTCCAGCGCATCTCCTTCATCGTTAAACGGCCAGTACACCGTATAAAATTCATGATGCACATCATAGAACGGAATGAGTTTCACGGCTTCGCCTGTGGAAGTAACATCTTTGCTAAGTTCAAATGTTAACGTATCTGCATCCACAACCTTGATCCACTCTCGTACATCCTCCTGCTCCGTCCAGATCACAGGTACAGGTGCAGTCTTGGGATTCAGCGCTGTTTCGTCCACAATCGTATCCTCGGGAAGACCCTCGTTTCCTAGTGCACCAGCGAGTACAATTGGGCCGTACAAGAAGGCTACTTTGTGGGCATCATCCCGGGAAGTGTACTGGCGGAGTGACATCGGCAGTGTGATTGTGATGACATCGCCCGTTGTCCATGTGCGGTCGATGGAAAGATAGCCGGGTTCCATCCGTGTATACGGATGTTCCGTATCCCCATTAACCGTTGCCGTCATTGGCTGTTGCAGCCACGAGGGCACGCGTAATCTTAGATGGGCCGAGGCGTTGCCTCCGGTGATCGTCAGGGTCACCTTTTCCGAATAAGGAAAGTTGGTTTCAAGCTTCAGGGATAATCCCTGTGACGCCCAATCCAATTGGGACGCGATATACAGGTTGACGTACAGGTCCTGTTCATCCTCAAAATAGATCGCCTCGGCATATTTGCCCGGGTTCTCCATGCCTGATCCTGTGCAGCACCACCAAGCGGTATCGTGAGTACCATAGATTTTGTAGTGGCCTTGCAGCGTTGATGCAAAATACGTTTTGTTCCCCGTATCGGGGTCCTGCGTGCCAAGGATGTGATTGTATATGGCGTTTTCATAATAGTCCATGTAGGCGCTATCGTGATTCCAGGCAAAGAGTTGCTTCGTTAGATGTAACATGTTGTGAGTACAACAGCTCTCTCCTGTTTTTATCCCGAGACTCTCCATGCCCTTTGCTTCGTAATGCTCCGAAATGCTCGTTGCTCCAAATACATAAGAACGATGATGCACTGTGGTATTCCAGAAAAACTCTGCCGCTGTCCGATAACTCTCATGGGTATGGTCCTGATTGTAGATTTCGGCTGCGCCGATCACTTTGGGAATCTGCGTATTGGCGTGTTTGCCTTGAAGATCGTCCTGCTTGTGCTCCAAGGGTCTCAGGATCAATTGATGGGTGAACTTGTTAGCGATCTCAAGATATAAGGCTTTGCCGGTAATCCCATACAAATGTGCAAATACTTCATTCATGCCCCCGTGTTCACTTTGAAGCATCGTCTGCATCTGTTCTTCTGTCATCGGGAGCAAACCTTCAACCGCCCAGTCTGCAAATCGAGTAACTACCTCAAGTGCCTGTCCGTTGCCAGTGAGTTTGTACGCATCAATCAGGCCACGATAGATTTTGTGCACACTGTACCAGGGAACCCAGTATTCACCGATATTGAATCCACCGATATTCTCTGCTCGAAAAGCCATGTGGAAAGGTTCTTCGGACAAACCACCGATATACCCGCTCCCCGTGGTCTGCTGGATTCTCGCCAGTTCGGTAACCGCATAATCCAGTCTTTCTTTTAACGTGATATTCCCGGTTGCCTGATACGTCACAGCCAAGGCAGACAGATAATGTCCGAGGGAATGTCCGCTGATGGTACGTGCCTCCCAACCCGCGTAGCGCTCTTTTCGGGCCGGTAAACCATGAGTTTCGAAGCATGGAGCCAGGAATCGATCAATATCCAGCGATAACAGGTAGCGCTCCCCCACCTCTTGTGATGTTTGGAACACACCATTTAACAGATCTACATGTTCCGGTCCCAGAAATCCTTTTTTCGTTTCAATCATTACACTCACTCCTTCTCGGATGTACTGTATAAGTTGAACTAAAGATTATTTACACTGACACTACGATGACAGAACAACCTTCCAATCACTGTTATCCCCAGATTTTTTTGATCCCCTTTCTCAAGGGAAAATCCAGGGATAAAGGCGAACGCTTCGCTTTTTCAGGTTTTTTCTGTCCTCTCCGTCATCATGTAAATGATTAGTTCAACTTATATAGATATCGATTCATTCTTGAGGGGTAAAATCCGTGTTCTGTTCCATATGACTAATACTCATCAATCTACTGTAGAGCTTGAATATCCCCATACTATCAAATAAAATACAATTACATCAGACTCATAATCCAAGAAAAGGTGGATAAATCCGTCCTATGCAAAAGCCACTGGAACATTACCTGTGCGGCAAGTTCATATCCGAAGGCAACTGGAGCCACATGAGACGTAGCATGCCTGTGCATGAGATCATTTTGATGCTGGAAGGTGAGATGTACATCGCGGAAGAAGAGGAACAATATGTAGTTCGTGCCAACGATCTGTTGTTTCTGCGCGCCGGTCGCACCCATTACGGCTACCAGATCAGCGACACCCCCGTCAGCTTTTACTGGGTTCACTATGATGCCATGTTGCCAGAATTCAACCTGTTTAGGACACATGCCAATATTCAGGTGCCTTCCATGGCCAATCAGTTATTCAAGCAATTGCTGCATGTGTCATCCTTCTCACCCGAGGAAGCCAACGCTGCTTTGTTATTGTTGTTCAGAGAACTGGAGCGGAATATAGAGGCGGATTATCGCCCGCACAATGCAATTGTGGACCATATCTGCAAGTGGGTCGATATTCATCTGCATACAAACATCACGGTGAGTCAGATTGCAGAAAATTTTAATTTTAACAAAGACTATATCTCCAAAATGGTGAAACGCGAGAAAGGTACTGGACTCAAAACTTATATCCTCACAGAACGTATTCGCCGGGCAAAACAATTGCTGCTGAACACCAATGCCAGTGTAAAAGAAATTGCCGGACAGTGCGGCTTCTCCGACTACAAGCTGTTCCTGCGCATGTTCAAGCAATACGAAGGCAATACGCCAACCGAATATCGCAATCATCTATATTCCACACAGCTCAATCGCTGATATGCTTTGATCTATAGAAATGACTGAGTTAGCTATAGAAAATTTGAATGAATCGGATTGAATCCGTTATGGTAAAATGCAAGAAAACTATATTCCATACTTAACCCATAAGAGAAGGGGAATTATAAGATGACAACGGCTGCCGTTACGATTCATCCTGCCACAGAAGCAGACCATCCAGAAATTGTAGATATCCTTGTTGCAAGTTATGCCGAGTATCGGGAGACTTTTGAACAAAATGAACGATGGGAAGCCTACCTGAAAGACATTCGAGAGTCTGTGGTTAATCCGTACCTGACACAATTATGGATCGCGAAGATTGATGATCAGATCGTCGGTACAGTCCAATTATTCGAAACAGCGCGCAAGGCTTATCCAAACTTTGAATTGCCAATCGATTATCCGTTTATTCGGCTGTTGGGTGTTGATCCAAAATGGAGAGGTCACGGGATTGCCAGAGTATTGCTCCAGCAATGCGTAGATTCTGCCAAAGAAATGGGCAAAAATACGGTGTACTTATATACGGGCGGTCAGATGGTCAATGCCATCCGTTTATATGAGCGTTTCGGATTTACAGAGGATGAGGAATTCAGCTCCGAGAGCAGCGGGGGCAAGGCGATCTGTTACCGTTATGATTCCTAGTGTTGGGTAACAGCCACCCGGGATCAGGGAGCGAAGAATGAAACGTAAAACAGACCGATCATCTTATGACGGTCTGTTTTACGTTTATAAATGTCAACTATATAAGTTGCACTAATCATTTACACGATAACGGAGAGGACAGAAAAAACCTGAAAAAGCGAAGCGTTCGCCTTTATCCCCGGATTTCCCCTCGAGAAAAGGGAATGGAAAAAAAATCTGGGGATAACAGCGATTGGAAGGTTATTCTGTCATCGTAGTGTCAGTGTAAATAAATTTTAGTTCAACTTATATAACATTTGAAATGATACATCGCTATTGATTTTTTTAGCCGCCAATCTCCACCAAAATCTTCGCATGGCTCTTGTCGCTCATTAACAGCTCAAGCCCTTCCTGAACGATGTCGTCCAGTTTGATTTTCTTGGTGATGACCTGTTTCACATCGAGCGACCCTTCAGCAATCAATGAAATCACTTCAGGGAAAATGTGGCGATATGCCAGCGTTGCCGTTAGATTCGCTTCTTTGACCAGAAGATCGAAGAAGTTCACTTGAAGCGGATTTGGAATCGCTGCGATGACAACAACTTCTCCGCCTTTTTTGACAACCGCAATGGCGCTATCCATCGTTGGTTGTACACCTGCTGCTTCATAAGCCACATCAATACCGCCCGATTGTTGCAAGATCACCTCTGTTGCATTAACTTTGGCACTGTTCACCGGAATCGCTCCCAGCTTGGCTGCCAGGTCCAGACGTTCCTCAAATACATCGACTGCATAGATCTCAGAGGCTCCTGCAGCTTTGGCAGACAGAATGGTCAATAATCCGATTGGGCCAGCTCCGTATACGGCTACCTTATTCCCTACTTTCAACTTGCTATGACGAACCGCGTGAAAAGCTACTGCTGTAGGCTCTACGAGCGCACCTTCTTCGAAAGATACGTTATCCGGTATGGGATGAACCATGTATGCTTCAACAACAACATACTCCGCAAAACCACCATCACCATTCAGTCCAACGAATCCAAATTGAGTACACTGGTTGTAACGCCCCTGGATACAGTACTCACATTTTCCGCAATGGTACAACGGCTCTACCACAACTCGATCCCCTACACTGACACCGCTTACATTACTTCCCAATTCACTCACGGTTCCTGCAAATTCATGACCCAATGTCAACGGTGCTTTCTGTCCTGAGAGCGGATGATTCTCGCCTTCTTGGATTCCTACACCATGATGATAGGCATGCAAGTCACTGCCGCAGATACCCGCATATTCCACTTTGATTTTGACCTGACCCGCTTGAGCAACCGGAACCTCCCGCTCTTCCACACGCACGTCTTTATGGGCATACCATACTGCTGCTTTCATGAAGTTCATCCCCTTTATATGATTGTCTATATAAGTTGAACTAGAAATGTTACACCTAATTACGCTGATTGCAGTACCATCTTTCGATCGCTCTTATCCCCAGATTTTCTTCATTCCCTTGATCCAAGGGAAAAATCCGGTGATAAAGGCGCACGCTCTGCTTCTTCAGATTGGTTCTGCACTCTGCGTTTCTGGTGTAAAAGTAAGGTTCTACTTATATAGTAAAGAACTATAACGCTTGTCTATATATTATATCGCTGTTCATGTATTATTCATATTTATAGATACTAATGTTAACATTAGTTGTATTAATGCTAAACGGAGATGAAATCATGAATCTGGAACAGCTCGAATATGTCGTAGAAATTGCGAAAACACAATCATTCTCCGCCGCCTCGGAGCATCTGCATGTCACACAATCGGCGATCAGCCAATCGGTTCATCGTCTGGAGAAAGAATTGGGTATCATCCTGTTCGAACGCTCGCGGCAGGGTACTCATCCCACTCCCGAAGGCAAACAATTCATTGCCAAGGCACTGGACATTTTACAGCGGATTGATGAATTAAAATCCCTGAACGCCGAAGCCTCCTCTCTTAGCGGAGAGCTTCATGTGGCTACTTTTCCAAGTGTCATGCCCTATCTTGTCCAGTCTGCTGCGGATATGAAGCGTGAGCACCCGCAACTTAACATCTCCATTGAAGAGAAAGGGTCCATGGAAATTATCGAGGATATTCGCAATAACAAGACCCATCTGGGCTTTATCGCGATCTACGCCAAACAGCTGCGGGAATTCGATGGACTTCACTTCAGTCCCATGTACTCGGGTAAGTTGGTAGTCGGTACGCATCACCTGTCTGAACTTGCCAAGCACCCCCGTGTTTCACCTGATCAATTAAAAGAACACAAGCTGGCACTCTATCGAGATGGTTTCATCGAAGACTTCATCAAGGAATTCACCTATGATCATGGACCTCTGTCCATTCTGTTCAAAACAAATAACTCTGAAGCGATCAATATGGTATTAAGAAACGATATTGCCGCCACGATTGGTCACGACTTTTCCTTTCACCAAAATCAATTATGGAAAGAAGGTCTGGTGAAGATGGTTGAGATCGCTGGAATTGATCAACCGAAAATGCAAATTGGCTTCGTGCAGACAGAATCCAAGGAGTGCGCCGTAGCCGCGGAACGATTCGCCCAACGCTTCAGACAGGCGATAGAGCTGGATCATTTAAAAGTTTAAATCTAAAAAAGTGCTCCACCCTTTGAAGGAAGTTTGGGATGAACACCAACTTCTCCAAGAGCGGAACACTTTTTTTTGCATTATATCGTTATACTGGTTACACAACAAACCAAGCTCTTTTCTGACTATCTCTTGCGTTACTATTACTACACCTTACTCAAACTATACTTTAACTTTACGTACGGCTTCACTCATCTCGTTCGTCTGCTGCTCCAGCATTGTGGAGGTCTGCGCCACCTTGTTGAACATGGCCGATTGTTCACGCATCAAGCGATAAATCTCATCCGAATGATCCGACACACCAGCTGATATCTGCGAGATCGTATTGACGGAGGCTGCAGCCTCTTCCGATCCTGCCGAGATTTCCTCTGCCGCAGCGGAGACTTCCTGAATGCGGCTGGTCACCAGTTGGAACGCATCAACTACATGAGCGAAAGCTTGCTCCGCTTCTGCGGTAATTGTAACACCTTGTCCAATCTCGGTTGCAGTAACCCCCATCTGTGAGCCAATCAGCTGTGATTCTTGTTGAATACGAAGCAACAAATCGGAGATCCGTTCCATGGATGTGCTTGAGGCCTCAGCAAGCTTCCGAACTTCATCCGCCACAACCGCAAAACCTTTGCCGTGTTCTCCTGCATGTGCTGCCTCTATGGATGCATTAAGCGCAAGCAGCTTGGTCTGACTCGCAAAATCACGAACCGTGTGCAGGGCACCACCAATTTCCTGGGAGTAATTGTTTAGCACCTGGACCATCGCTACAACTTCACTTGAGACATTTGAGATGCTCTCCATCTGTGTTTTCATCAGTGTCATGCTCTGTTTACCGGACTCCGCCGTAGAAAGCGCACTTGTTGCCGCATCCGATACAACCATCGAGGATTCGGAAATATCCGTTATGCCTTTTGCAATCTCTTCCATCGCGTGCGCGCTATCGCTTGCACCCTGCTTCTGCGTATGTGCACCTTGCCTAATCTGTTCGACAGATTTATCAACCGTCTTGCCCATCTCAAGCATCTCTTCGGTACTGCGATTAAATTCCTTCGTTGATTCGGATAAAATATCTGTGGTTACTGCTACGCCTTCAACCATGTTACTCACAATCTTATTCAAGTTACCGGACATATGTATCATCGCTTGATATGTGGTTCCAATCTCATCTTCACTCCGCAAACGATACGACGTCAAAATTCGATTCGCTTCTGCAAGCTCACCCTGTGCCATTTTTTCCACACTCGCCTTCAGCGGTTGAAGTGGTCGCAGTCCCCTTACGATAAACCACATGACAACAGCAATGCCTATAAGTGTAATTAGTAGCAATAAGGCATAGAAGGGAATACTCGATTTCATAATATCCGATTCAATGCTTCCGATGACCGATACCGCCGTATCGATACCAATTACACCTGTTACAGCGCCATTACTATCCAGCATGGGAGCGTAAGAGGAAATATAGTCGCCGTACTCCTCATTGTTAATAATCGAAGAACTGGCTGTTTGCCCCTGTAACAGCTTCTGCACAGCCTCCTGAGGGACATCCGTAACTTCATTAATCGGTGAGGCTTTATCTGCATCCTTCATACCATCCACCATAATAAGTGGCGTACCTTTGTCATCTATTTTGACGAAATACACATACATTGCACCAATGCTTACGCGAAAGTCATCCAGTTCATCACGAATCTTCAAGAATTCGTCATTCTCCTTGGGGTCCTTGGCAAACTCGGCATAAGATGCTGTATCCAGCTGATTCACATAACTCTGAGCAATCTGGATGTTGTAACTCGAAATGGCCTCCTGCGCAGCTAGTTTCATATTGGCCACCTGTAACAGCATGCTTCCAACGGCTATAATCGTAATGACCAGTGTGACTACTGCAACAATGCGCACAACCAAACGTTTTCTAAAAAAACCAATCATCCGCTCCTCTTCCTCTCCCGTGAACCCAAGCCTTTTTGACTAGGCGCTACCCAAAAAACGCATGCTTGAAGCACTATGTATGGGAAAATAGTAAACGAATATGTCGAATTAGGCAAGAAAATATTGGGTTAACATAAAAACGCTATCATGGCTGTGGTAGCCTCACTTTGGTACAAAAGTTAAAAAAACACCGACAGTCCTCGACTGACGATGTTTTGAACTACAATTTACCGTTAACTCAAGCGAAGTTTCAGCTTAAAATTTGTCTACCACAGCCCCCAAAGTTACACCTCTCACATAAGGTTGCCCACTTAACACTTGGAGTTCTTTTGCTGTTCCTGTAACTACTACTCCCAAAATACGAATATCACTCTCCTCAGGTTTGGACTTGTCTTTTTTTAAATAATTGTATATCCGGTTGAAATCGTACTGATATTGCCCTTTCAGTTGAACCCCCTGTTCCAAGGCTTCCAAGAAAGTTTTCTCACTCACTTCATTTGAATCGGGGTCCGAATTGCCAAAGCCTTTTACCCAACCTTCCGGGTCCGGTGATGCGTAACTCTTATTTCCATTGCCATCGATGTACGGATCATAAAATGCTTTGTTATCATACGTATCTACCCAATACCATGTCTGGGTTAACTCGGGAGGAAGCAGCTGTTTCACCTCATTTAAAGAGTAATCTTTGTCCAAGGACACTGCCATTTCTACAAGCTTATCTTGATCCATTTTTTGAAGTAATGGAAGATCATTTAGAACTTTATCATTATAATTAACTTGGGGAATGTAAAATAACATTTCTCTCTGCCCATTTAATCCATTGTAGCTACGTGTATACTCATAGCCTTGTTTTTTCATGTTCTCATCCTGCAACGAAACAGATGGTGACGTATCCCCTCCAAAGGAGAGAAAATTAATAAAGGGAAACACTTGATAATTGATTTTTTTATCCGCCCAAGGGATGGGTACGCCCTCTATCACTTTAACGGTATAATACTGAAAGCTGCCGTTCAGGAAACCGTTGTAATTGACCTGGCCTGCCTGTTTTTCATCGGGTCCACTAATGAGGTTCATGATCTGTTCGCTATGGTTTGCACGACTGTAACTCCAGCTTGTCAAATATTGATTGCCCAGCATTACTCCAAAAAACGCGATTAAAGATACCAGGAGGGAAATCAAAACTGTTCGAATCGTCGTTGTCCGCTTCGCTTTCCTGACCATCTTGCTTATATTTACTGAATCACTCTCTTTATGTTGTCCGTTCATTTTATCTCACTCCTATACCTTTTTTTGAACTGCTGTCTCGCCTGATATAACGACGATTTGACGTGTTCGATCCGCATTCCGAGCAAATCCGCTATTTCTTGGTATGAAAGCTCCATCTCATATTTCATGATTAGAAGTTGCTTATGCAGTGGAGCAAGCTGACTGAGAACAGCCTCCACTTCCTCTTTCTTTTCCTGCTGCAACAGAGCATCTTCTGGCAATTTAGAATCCGGTATTTCCATGTCGTCTATAGGTACTGTATTCCATTTTTTGCGACGGCAAAGATCGTAATAGCGGTTAATAGCCACTTTATACAGCCATGCACTTAACTTGTCATTTTCGATTGAGTCTATATATAGAAATGCTTTATACACAGTTTCCTGCAATATATCCTCTGCATCGGCCGGATAAGCACCAAGTCTAATCAAATAATGCCGGATTTCAGTTAGCTTTGGCTGCAACAGTTCATTGATTTGTCCGGCGTCCATGCTTCACCACCTTTCATAGGTATAACGGACAGACATCTGAAATGTTAGAAGTTCCGAGAAAAATTTTCTTAACTCTGTATTCTGCTTTATGCGTTTCGATGAAATGGTTACGCCTCTATACAAAGAAAAACCCTGACATATGCGTCAGAGTTTAGTCAAATATTGCAAGATTTAAGTTACGAATCTTTAACCTGAAAAGAATTTAAATTCTTTTTCATTCAAAATAAAAAAGTGATCTAAATATATTGCAGAGTGGTATGATATTTAAATCTCAGTTAGACTTATAAGGAACATCTATGTCTTCGCCAACTTCATCGATAGTTTCCTCAATGATTACCCTAATGCTCTTATTCAAATCCTCGTTTAAAGCTAACTTCATTATCTCATAACTTTTGATCAAATTAAGATTTACAACAACATAGGCATAATTATCAACTAACTCAGCTGATGAAACATCCCACAGTTTTTGTACAATATGATCCACTCTTGCTCGTAAAGTAGTATCCAACAATTCGTGGGTATACACCTTTCTATCAGCTAATTCCGATAGTGATTCTAAAACTTCAATGCTGTCCAAGGTCTCTTCGTTTTCAATCATATCTAAATAAGCTCCAAAATATTTATCTAAAGATTCTTTCGACATCACATCAGGTAAATTTTTAATCTCCGAAAGTTTCATATTTATCCTCCAATATTAATAGGTATATGTGTTATATTTTGCTGATTGTTTCTATATAGACTCCCGTCTGAGCCTAAGTACTTTTTACCAATCTTAATTTGTGCACTCCATCCATTAAATGAATTACTCGTCAAAAGTTCTTCTTCTGTCAATATGCCGCGTAAATTTTGCTGTGGTGAATGCCACTTCACTTCTATCTTCTTATTCTCATAAAGAAAATTATACTTAAATCCTTCCTCTATAATTCCAGGATCAGGTCTAAATTTATTAACACCTTCAGGAGGGACCAATCCTTTCAAATAACTCTCATTAATTTTCCCACCATTTAGCACTCCTTCAGAAAGATTGAAATTACCTTCATTATCAATAATTTTACTCATATTCAATTTATGTTCCTGAATTCTTTTTGGGAGCAATCTTTCATTTTCTAAATAAACATTCACATTAGAGGATTCTCTCGCCTTTTTACTCTCAGCAATGTTATCCAGAACTCGAAGGCGTTGATCTTTATGTCCATTAAAACTACCTGTTAACTGCCCTGTACCAGGCGGACGATTGAATGAATTAATCTTCGCGCCGCCTCCCGACGAAGTCAGAAGATTATGCGGCTTGATCATCGTGGAAGCATAACCCCCACCAACCATTAGACCTCCCAATCCAATCATATTCGCCCAGTGTTCACTGGACCAGGCATTGGTCGGAAAGGTGGCTTCCCGTATCGTTCCATGGATACCAAACGTGAGCCAGTTGGCAGCATCATTCGGGGAGTTGAATGCTTTATCCGCCCTGTCTACATACCCCTGAACAAGACCACTTGGAATACCAAATGTCCAATAATCCAGAAAACAACCTACACTATCATAACGCTTTTGATATCGATCATTCGCAGATTGCATAAAGGCTTGTCCCAATTCGACTAAACTATCAGCAGACTTCTGAAAAGCATTACGGGTGTCGGTTGCTGGTGCCCTGCATTCATCTGGCGGTGGTGGTACACAACTCACATCATAGGATTGTACAGCTTGCTGATCAGCAAGTCTGAATTTCTCCGCATGCCCTTCAAGCTCCTTCGCAATGGATAAGGATAGTGAGACAAAGTCATCCATAACCCGCTGCGCAACCATAAAATCAACATAAAACCTTTCCTTCGTACTACCATCCCACTGTCTTTCGATTTCGAATAAATGTTGTTTCAAGATGTTATTCATCTGAAAAACCTGATTCTGGGCTGTTGTAAATTGTTTCGAAACAGATATCAACTGTTCAGGTGTGACTTTTATCGTTGTCATGGGAGACCTCGTTCTAAATATATTTCGTTGTTATACGAACATTTGTTGTTTAGAATGCTATAAGATTCATATGTACAGATGGGCTTTTATTATAAAGTGAACACAGATCATTTCGTAGAGACTGTCGGTTTATTTATCTAGTTCGTATTACCCCTAATTTGTCCCAGATATAACAAAAACAGATCTTCCAGTTCCGAAATAAGATCGTTCCTTTAGTGCATACAAAAAAACACCCCGGCGCAAGCGCCGAGATGTCATGTTGTTCTATATTTGCATACTACCCATCCATACTAAACTGTTCGTCCATTCGTCCTCCTGAATCGAATCAGGGACCAGATAATTAGCAACGCGAGTACGGCAAGACAGATGCTAATGCTGAACCGATTGCCTTCATCAAACACAAACATCACCGCAATTACACTGAGACATAGTACCACGACTCCGGTTATGTAAGGGAATCCCCAAACTTTGAAGGTCGGTTGAACCGGATATCTCTTCCGCAATTTCAACTGTGATGAGGCAATACAGATCCACACAAGGATTACGACAAACCCCGGAACGGCGAGCAATACACGGAACAGTTGATCCTGCGCGAACAGGCCAAGCATGGAACCTCCGAGCAATACAGCCGCGCACGCCAGCAAGGTATTTACCGGGCTACCGCTGCGATTTGTCTTTGACAATGCCTTCGGAGCTTCCCCGCCCACTGCCATGGAGTGCATCATCCGGGATGCACCATAGATCCCTGAATTCGCAGCAGACAGAACTGCCGTCACCAAAATAAAGTTCATTATGTGTGCTGCTCCCGGCAGTCCTGTGGAGGCAAGCACTTGTACAAACGGACTGCTTTCCGGCCCAATCTCATTCCACGGGATAAGACCACAGATGATGAGAATCGGCAAGGTGAAGAACAGAATAATTCTGAGCATGAAATTGCCCACGATTTTGGGCATCACTTTTTCTGCATTTTCCGTCTCGGTCAGGGTCAGACCAATCAGCTCCGATCCCCCATAAGAGAACATGACCACAAGCAGTGCCGAGAAGATCGATGACCAACCGTTTGGGAAGAACCCTCCCGCTTGCGTGTAATTTTGCAGATATGGCGTGTTGTCACTTGGGATAATGCCAAAGATCAACCCTGCACCCAGGAAGATAAAAATAATGATCATGGCAATTTTGATCCCGGCCAGCCAAAACTCAAATTCCCCGAACACACCTACACTGAGCAGGTTAACCAGTATAATGAACGCCGCACAAGCCAGACTCAGCATCCACAGCGGTACTTCTGTGAACCAATACTGCAAAAAGCTCCCGGCAGCAATCACCTCAATGACACATACCGATAACCATAGAAAGCAATACATCCATCCCATAACAAAGGATACTCGGCTACCAAATGCTTCCTGCACGAAGTCTTTCATATTTTTGTTCTTGTACACCGTAGCCATCTCCGCCATCGCGGCCATAACAACCAGCAGCAATAATCCGGCAAAAATGTACGTGACAATAACGCCCGGACCTGCGAGTCCGATCGTCTCTGCACTGCCTTTGAAAATTCCTGTTCCAATGACACCACCCATAGCCATAAAACTGATGTGTCTTGGTTTAAGCTTCTTCTGTAGTGTTCCTTCTGTCTGAGCCAATTCAAGTCCTCCTGATGTAAAAAACGTCTGTAATGCTGTCTTGTTTCATAGACATAATGTCCAGTATACCCTATTGTCCATCAATCAGCCCAGAAGTTCCTTATGGCCAATTCATCCCAAACATTTATGAACATAACCTATGTTTTATACCCCACAATGGCACGGAGCAATCTGTGTACAATCCAGGTTAGCAAACTGTACACTGCCCCATAGATGAACCAAGCCCCTATGTTACTACCCATTGTTGAAAGATCACTCGCGATATACAACAAAGGCAGCATAAAAGATATAACCAGCGCTCCCAAGAGTCTAAACCAATTGGCAAAATAACTGCATACTCCAAGCACCACAGCAATTATTGGACATAACACCAAGACAGCAAACAGCGGATTCATATGATCGAACCACCAATATATCATGCACGACTCCCTCCACATTCTTCGTCACAAGGCCACGTTGCTTTAATGCTGCATTATTGAGTTTATTCTACTCTTTTTCCAACTTTTAAAATGTACGATATGTTGCAAAATAAAAAAACCAGCATCCTGTAAAAAACAGAATTCTGGTTTCTCATGCGATTCCACTTAGATTGTTTTTGTCATAAACGTGCTGTTCGGGTCCAATATATAATCTGCGAATGGTTCGCAATATTCGAATCCGAAGTCTTCGTACAGCTTCCGTGCCGGGATAAACGAATCCATCGAGCCCGTCTCCAGACTGATTCGCTTATAACCACGATCTACTGCAACGTCCATAATATGAGCCAAAATTTTTCTCGCTACGCCTTTTCTCAGATGAGCCGAAGCGGTACGCATCGATTTCAACTCTGCATGCTCTGGATCAAGTTCTTTGATGGCCCCGCAGCCGAGCAAGTCGTCTCCTTCCCAAGCACACCAGAATGTAATTTCGGGCTTCTTGAGTCCATCCAGATTCAACGCATGAATACTCTCTGGAGGCGAATCGGCTGCCATCCCTTGCAAGTGCTCAGCGATTAATGCCTTAACCTGTACTCCACTCAAATCATCCACTTTAATCTCCAAAACGTACCACTCCCGCCGACATTTTTATTGGTTCTATCACTGAATGTATATCAATCATTTCATCTTACTACCGTGTCAGGTTTTATGACAAGAGTTTACTTTTATCCACTAAAATACGCTATTGTGATTCACCTGTAATTTCCAGTATGATGAGGCTATCATATGCCAAAGGGGCGAGGTCTATTGCGAAATATACATAGAGTTAAACGTGGAACTAAGGTGAAGCAAGCTTAACTTAATTTAAAGGAGACCCCTATGACACTAACAACGGACAACCTGTTTTATAGCAAACGATTAAAGATGACGCCACCACGCTCTGAAGACGTGCAGACCATGCTGCAATGGAACGAAGACCCGGAGTACCTTCGGAATGTGGATACTGATCTGGCCATTCCCTATTCAGAGAAACAGTTAGAAGATGAGGGCGAAACGAAGAACAAGGAAGTTTACTTCAGACTTCGCACGCATAAAGAGGATATGGTGATTGGTTTTGTCGTCATTCATAGCATTGAATGGAACAACCGCTGCGGACAGCTCGCCATTGGCATCGGACTTGCCAAACATCGCAACAAGGGATATGGCACGGAAGCGTTGAATCTTATTTTACGATATGCGTTCCACGAGATGAATCTGGACCGGGTTGGCCTTGATGTCATCGCCTACAATGCCAAAGCAATCCGTTCCTATGAGAAGGTTGGTTTTCAGTTGGAAGGTCGGGCACGCTCAGCTGTATTTCGTGATGGTAAGCGTTATGACCGCTTGATGATGGGAATCCTAAGACCAGAATGGGAAACACACAATCATATCCATACGGAGGGTGAACAAGCATGACCAAGAATGCAGAAGTTACTGCGTTTATTGAACAGATTCAGATCCCCTGGCAAATACAAGTCTCTGAACAATTGCGCGAGTTAGTGCATGATACCATCCCAGATGTAGAAGAACGCGTGCAGTACAAGAAACCTCATTTTTTGAAAAACGGAAAGTATGCTGCGGTCATCTCGCCATCCAAACAGGCCGTGTCTTTCACCATCTTCCATGCATCCGGACTTGATCTACCCGATGGGATCTTCGAAGGCCCGGAAGAACGCAAAACGATCAAGCTCAAGGAAAAAGATACACCCGATTATGAATGGTTGGCTGGTTTGTTAAAGCAGGCATCTGCGGAATTGTAGACGGATGTAGTGAAGAGGCACATACGCCCCAGTAGTAACTTAGGTGGTAATATGTGAGTAGTAATGTGCGAGTGGTGTGTATGAGGTGGGTTTAGGTTTAGATTTGGCCAAGCGCTAACGAATCGGACACACCTTATGTCGCAGTTTTACAAGCATATGAAATTCTAACGAATCTCAGCAGTCTTATGACAGAAAAAAACTTCGATTTTCTTCATAAAACCTTGCCAATAGAAGCAATAACGTGGCTACGATTCGTTAGAATTCTACAGTGCTGCAAATTCACCCAATAAGATGTGCTAGGTTCGTTAGATTGTGTGAGTACGACAAGCTGCTTCTGCATGTAGAAAAACACCCCATTCTCACTGGTGGCTAAATAAATAACTTAACCGGATAACTGTAGCAGAAGTCCCCATCCATCCTGCGCAGGGCAAAGGGGCATCCCATGAAGTTCCAAGAACTTCGGGATGCCCCTTTGTTATAGTCTGCCTGCTACTGTTATAACAACCTAAACGGTCCTTTAATATTATAGTTAAGATAACTGCTTATAATTGCTTATAATGTTTTATACTCGCTTCCACCATCAAGATTGCTGATACGATACGGCGGTCATCTGACACGGCTCACATATGAACATGTAATACATACCCTCACCATATTCCTCAACCTCGCCCCAATCCAGTTGTGCGACAGCCTTCATTCTCGCGGAACAGCGTGGACATGGTGGATAATCCGCATCCTGAACCCAACCCGGATGGCCTCCAATCTGAGATAGCGATGGCTCCATCGCCCACTCACTGGCATGGAATGCATTACGTGATGCATTCGCAATCCGAAACAGCCGGCCAACATCCGGTGCAAATTTACCATAGTCGTCCAGGTCAATCTCGTCCATTCCTAGAGGCATGACATTATATGAACTCCATAACGGTTCCCCTGCTGCGTCCAGCTCCATGTAAACCACACCGTAACTGCTGCATATCACGCAAGTCTGTATCTGAAGTCGCTGAGCGTGCCAAGACACGTTCTTCAGAGCTGGATGCTTAACATCCAGATTAATTAATGTCGTTAACGCACCACCACACCATGGACAGCAATTGGTGCTCGGGGTCAGCATCGAGAGTGAAGCTCCGGATATTGCCACGTTAGTTGATTCATTTTCTGTTACTTTATAGAGTGAATAACTTGGGGTGGTGAATAATTCTCTGCACTGCCCGTCTTTCGTAAGCTCCCAACCAGCTTCAGTGGTGTAATGCTCAGGTGCCACGTATAATTCGCTCGCCCAAGATGGCGGAGACTGTCTCCAATGCCGGAACTGCTGCACGACAACATCATCCCCAATATGAGCCAGTATGATCAATATGTGGTTCCGATTCTCATCATCGGTGTTCACCTGCTGCAAGAGATGATCTCGCACTGCTGGCGAGGCGCTTTTATACAAAACGGCAGGATAATAGATCTCCTGTTCCAGCAGCTCAGGAATTTCGGCAGTCAACGATATATCATGGTAGCAGACCAGATATACCAGAATGTCTTTGCCCGTATCTTCATCACCTGTACGAATCCGTTGCATCGCGTAATCCTTCATCTGATCTTGTTGCTCTACAGACAAGGATAGATATACTTGTTCCTTAGATTGTTCATATGGCACATAACCAATTAGAGGATCGCGAACCTGAGGTTCGTGCATGATTTTCAGAACTTCGACCGGGTCTGTGATACCTGCATACAAGTTCACGTCACGTCGATTCTCTTCAATGTATCTCTGGCGCTCCACACGCTCCATCTCCTGCTTGCAAGGCATGCAATACCCGCCTGTTCTGGCAGCTGTTGCTGGCAAAATAGTATTTGCACACCCCTCCCGTATACACGGAATTCGTTCTGTCATATTCCAACCTCCTTCAACTATTGGCAATGGAAAACACGCCACAATGTGACGTGCTTGTCCTTACTCCTTTTTCAATATTGCCTGTCTCGTAAAGTAAAACGCAATCAGTGATGTCCCAACTGGTCCTTGGTGAATTCATAAAAAGCAAGCGCATCTTCACTGCTGGCAAAGCCTGCCTGAGCGATCTTTTCACTGCCGCCACCTTTGCCATTGTAGGCTCCAAGATTGCCTTTGAAGAAAGGTCCACAAGCCCATTCAGGCGGCTGTCCGTTCTGCGCCAGAACAACCTTGGCCTCTGAGATACTGGCAAAGAGTACAAGGCCTTCATGGTCTGCCGTCAGCTTGGTAGCCAGGCTCTGCATATCCTTGAGCGATTTGTCTTCAAAAACCTGAGCGATCACAATCCCTTGCCGAGCGGCCAAAAGTTCCTCCGCATAATAGGCATCGTTCGTTGTTTTCACTGCATTCAGCTCGGTTTGCAGCTGTTTTTGCTCCAACTCCATTTTTTCAATACGCTCCAATAATTCGTCCTTGCTGGTCTTTAATTTAACCATGATGCTATTGAGCACGTTTTGTGTAGCTGTGAATTCATTCAGAGCCCTTGTGCCACATTTAAAATAAATGCGAGTGCCGCCCTTCACCTTTTCGGTTTTCAACAGTTTGATGATGCCGATCTCACCTGTCGCCGACACATGGGTTCCGCCGCAGGCGTTATACTCCACACCCTCGATCTCGACGATGCGAATGTCTTCCGTTACCGTAGGTTGCTTCACCAGTGGCAATTGTGCCGCCTCTTCTGCTGTAACCCAGGAAGTGTTGATGCGAGCGTTACGATAGATCTGACGATTCACTTCTTGTTCAATGGCAGTTAATTGATCCGCTCCCAGTTCAGCCGCAGCCACATCAATCGTGTCATACTCCGTTCCAAGATGGAAACTGAGCGTCATCGCTTCTGTCAGCTTCAGCGTGATTGCCGATAACAAATGCTGACCCGTATGCTGCTGCATATGATCGAATCTTCGCTCCCAATCCAGCTCACAATGTACCTCGTTCTGTTCAGGGGCGCGTTCCAGCTTATGCCACACCTCTCCGTCTTCGATGTTCACATCCAGCACAGCGATGCCGCCAATTTGTCCCAGATCACAAGGCTGTCCACCCCCATGCGGGTAAAAAGCAGTCTCCGCCAGCGTGACATATATACCATCTTCCTTGTCCACTTTGCCTGTAATTGTTGTATGCCACTCTCTTGTATAAGCAGAGTCATAATAGATTTTTTGTGTCATTGATGATCCCGATCCCTTCTCGTTCATATAGATACCAATTCTGTCGCCGTTTTACATGTAGCATTACACTTCAAGAGTATCCTTATATCCGCTCTCAAGCTTACACTATTTTACATTATCAAGCCAATAGCACTAGAGTAACAGTGTGATAGAGCTCAAACGCCTACTCAGCATGCTGAGCTTTGTTCTATCCATTGTCTAAAATCCTCTTTAGATCAAGGGAGTGCAGTCTTAGGGTTGGAAGCGGGCTATAATCCGTTTATTAAACATGATTATGTATTGGTGATTCAAGCGTGCAGAGAACAAGACATTCGGAAGGAAATTGGAGGCTCATTAGTTGATGCGAAGGGGAGCTAAGTCCGCTTTCTCTGGCTTCCCCCCTTTAGATGCAGCTAATAAATCGCTATCTGTGGAGTGTCAACATTAAATCAGACAACTTTTTTAAAGGCTTTTGGTTATACTAAATACGCGTCACAGATCCCTATAACTCATACCTTTATACATTATAGATAATAATGACTCAGGAGCTTTTCATTGATCTCCACACTTTCCAACTTTGAAATTAAGTCGCTTAATGCATTCTCTTCAAGACTTTTGATTTTTTTCATTTTTATCATTATAGAAGTTATAGTAGTGGAGTTTTCATTTTTGTTATATATTATAGCCAAATTTCTTAAAATTTTTGAATCCGATTCAATTTCTGAATATATTTTTATAAGCTCTTCAGCATCGTCCAAATAATGATGTTCTTTCAAATAATTTAATCTATTCAACATCACAAGCTTATGCTCCCACAATGTATGAAAGATTCGAATATCAATCTTTTCCCTTAATGTACTAACTTGATTACTTAAATATTCAATAATATGATCATAGATAGATAATCCAAAGATCCAACCAGAAGGAGTGCTCATAGAACGATAATGATAAGATGAATTGAGACTGAATCTAAGCTCCTTCAAAGATCTAATAATTAATTTTAGATCAAAGTGATAGTTATGCTCTTCGTTATAAGATAATAAAGATACATATTCTCTATTTTTAGTTTTATCACAATTGTTAAAAGCTGCTAGTAACTCTTCAAAGCCTACCTCATATTCTCCGAATATAACATTTGAATCATAGCCTGATACATAAAATTTTAATGTCTCTTTGTTATAGCCGAAAATTAACATTTCATGGGGCAAAGCATATTTTTTATACGCCTTTTTATGGGCAATATAACTTTCATCCACATACAAATGAATATATTGATTTTGATCAATAGAATCACAAATAAAGCTGATGATCCCCCCCATATATTTTTCCAAGAAGCGTTGATTGATCTTTTGATAAGTAATGAGAGGACAACTCATAAAGAAATCATACCAAGGCAAGTTAGATGTATAAAACGAAAAGAATTTCCCTTCTGGAAAGTTCCCAGCACAAATTAGTTGAATATAATTACTGTAAAACCAATCTTCAGATTGTTTATGCTGCATTACAATTGAGAGTGGATAGGCATTACATAGGTAGCCATGCACAGAAGGTCTTATCATTGGCAGTTTTATATCACTCATAACTTCCACCTCCGTATTATTTTTCAAAAGCATAACATTCATAGAGATCCTTAAATCGTTATAGAATTCCTCCACTACAAGTGCTTGCAGGCAGAACATTAAATTTTTCACTATAGTCTACATCCACGCACTCCGTATAAGCATTCTAAGATTCTTCCGCCAGATACGCTTGTGAGAAATCTGATCGCTTGTGCAGACTCCTTACTCCTATAAGTATATGAATTTTCACCTGTAATTTCCATATAGAGTTTATTATAGAAGTTTTCGATAAGTGTATTTACGTTGACAATTGTTTGTTCAGAATCAGGTTCCATAACTTGAATAATAAGATCAGCTGTCTTCAGTAAGTTATTATGTATCTCAAATAAACAAATCAAATACAACAAAATGCAGTATCACTATGTGATACTGCATTTTGTAGAGAAAACATAATTGTTAATTTTATTTTATTTTATTTTATTTTGGCGGTAAAAATCATTAATAAGATGAATATTTTATAGTCTTTTTGGCGGTAAATTTATAGTATAATGTCGTTTTTTATCATTAATTTATCTATATAAAAGAATAAATAAGCAGCTTCTTTCAGAACCACTCTTCAACGGCCTTTAAAATTGTAGCTGGAAATGTTCTTTACTACAACAAGAACATTCCAAACATTGAATTAAATAAAACGTATAAGACACAACCTACGTAGCCTCCATAAACAAGTCCTTGAATTTTCATAAGCGATTCAATTTCCTTAGGTAGCTATATCTGCTCGATCACATCAAAAACCAGCTTGGATAATGTTTTTTTTCAAAATCATTTGGATTGAGATCTTTCTTTGTTTTGTTTCAAAGTAGTAGCCGGAACTGTCATATCCATACTCATGCCTCACAAGAAAATTAGTCTTTACTTCAAAATCTTTATTCCAGCATTATAGACTCTAAGTTTCGTAGTGGTCATGCTGAAGTTTACATATATATGTGTGTTCATAGCATTCCTTAGCTTTTCCACGATAACATCATTCAGATCATTTACGTATTCTTTATACCTTTTATTAGCAGTATCTCCCCTGAAAAGAAGGATTTTTTTGAGAATCTTACTTCTAAGTGTATAAAGAATGCCCAGAGCGCAAGTGTAATAAAAAAAGCCTTTCGGTATACGAAAGGCTTTTAAAAGAATATAATCGTAATTTGAGTATCATTAACTTAAAAGAATGAATGCCCGCCTACTCTGTTCCAAGTATGATAATGTGCATAATAATAAAATCCTGGGATTTTATCCACATTTAATTCTGGACCTACTGGTGTTACTCCACCACCTGCTGACCTTGCCACTCGTTCAGCCCCCATTCTAGTTGTGGACCAAACATTGTTCGCAGCAGCTGACAACATTGGGTTTATCATTCTAGTGGAAGCTGAGCCTAAATCGATAGCAGGTCCTACGTATAGTTGACCACCCATTATATTTGCATGATAGTGTTCGTGACTTTTCTGTCTCAAAATATCTCTTACTTCAATAACTGAAGCCCAAGTTTCGTTTGCTACAATTAAAAGAGCACCAATTGCAAGCAATCCTGATATTACACTTTGGCCAAGTATAATTCCAATCTGAATCGCAAAGGATGCTTGGAATTTATCTTGTTCAATAGTGTATGTTTGATTTGTTTCTAGATCTGTAAAAGTCGCATTGATTTCCCCCAATGAATTGATTTCGTGAATAGTAACATCGTAAGTACGTTGATTAGCTGAACTGATTTCTGATTTCTCATTTGTTACCAATGTCATTGTTTTAACATTTTTATCTATTGTCATAGTTCCAGTTATATCAGTTGCAATAGCATCCTCAGATTTTAGTGCACTTGTCCTAGCAAAGGAATTATTAGGTATTATAGCTGGCATTGTTGCACTTACAACCATCTTTTCTTCGTTATCAATCAGAATAGTTATATCGGATTTAGATTCTAAAGATAAATTAGATGCTCTACTTTCTTGCGCGTGCGCTTGAAAAGCAAGTGAAAACGTCATAACGAATGCAAGTAAACTTGCAATAATTGACTTGTTCAGAGATTTTATCATTATTCTTTTGTACCCTCCAGTAATTGTACTATTTATTTTCATCGAAACTCAAAGAGCCATTCCCATAGATCGGATCATATCCAGGTTCACCGAGATCTTTTGAGATGAGAATAAGTTCTTTTTTGATTTGTTCAGTTATCTTCTCGTTTTTCGTATACTCTTTAGATGATAGAAGATTAGCAACGATTCCAGTAACATGAGCAGCAGCGAATGATGTACCGTCAAAAACACGGTATTCATTATTGGGTTGCAGCGTTAGAATATTGACACCAGGAGCACTGAAATCAATTTTCCCCAAAGATACATAGGGATAAGAGTTCTCTAAATGGTCAATAGCGGTAACAGAGATCACATTTTCGTAAGCTGCTGGAAATTGAGTGCTCATAGCCGGATTGTTACCTGCTGCTGCTACTAAAATTATTCCATTTTTTGAGGCCTCTTCAATAGCATACCTCAAACGCGGATCGTCCCTTTTAATCCCAAAGCTCATATTAATGATGTCGACATCCTGTTTGATTGCCCATTCGATTCCTTTTACAAAACTATTTAAATCGCCTTTTCCTTCATCATCCAGCACCTTTATAGAGGAGATTTCTACATTGGAGGATATACCTATAATACCTTTTCCATTGTCATTTGCTGAAATAATACCTGCCATAGCAGTTCCGTGGCCCAGCCTGTCTACTGCCTCATTTTGGGGAGAAATAGCGTTAAAGTGTGATATGTACACCCGTTCAAGATCCTGATGCGTGCCATCTACACCACTATCCATAATTGCGACTTTTATTCTTTTCTTATTATTAATATGTTTTGAAAAATGAGACTTAGAGTTTATATAAGAAACTCCCCAAGGTTCATATTGTGAACTAAAATCTAAATGCTCAATTTCCTGATTAGTAAGTACAACAAAAGAACGATCAGTCTCCTTACTAAATTGTATAATAAGAAATGTCGACAAACCAATTAAAACTAATAAAATAAATAATATCCACTTTTTTGTTATTATATCTTCACCTCTCTTTATTTTATTTCTTTACAATATATTAACAAATTTATTGTATAACACTATTATTAATTTGTAAATATAATGTAATTTTTGACGTATTATTATTATATTATATTGAATATTTTCTCTTTAATTGCAATAATATGAGAATAGAACTAATCAAGGAAGGATGAAGTTCAAGATGAGTTTCGTATTCTATATAGCAGCAGATCGTCCGATCCCCGAAATCAAACTTAGTGGGCAAGAGGTTTTAACTGTCGGTGATATGATTCGTATGAATGTCCCGGATGGCTTGATTCCTTGGAAAGAAATGAATGAAAATGCAAAAGTTCTTTATGGCGATCCAGAAGCTTCTAATTGTTTTCACATAGAAGATGCTTCTTATGCTTTAAAAATAATGAGCAAATATACTGATCTCAATCATATTTATAAATTCGATGTTTCTGCTAAAAATTTGACGAAGGAATTGTATACTTATGTAACTTCACTTAATAAAGAAATAAACTTGGAAATCTGGCATCTTTGGTTCGGCCATGATAACGAAGATGAAGTCATTACAAAAAAGAATTTTTCTCGCTCCACCCTTACTCTCCCTGATTTGGATGTAGTTCTTAATGAGAGTTGGTGCATAGTTATTGAGAGTTGATTCATGAAGCAGAGAATAAATCATTTATTCTTTTGCAGAGTCATGATGCGTGATCACCTAGATAGTACGACCACGATTGATTTTAACGTTTTAGTTTATAGACTTCTCTACACATATTATTTAATATCAGTAAATCTTCTAAAGATAAAAAAACGTTCATTTCAATACAAAGTGCAGTATCACTATGTGATACTGCACTTTGTATTGAAATGAATTCATAATTTTATTTTTTTCATTGAATAATTCGAGTTTTTGCGTGTTTGCCGACTACATTACTTCATGGACTCGGATAACTCTGTGAAAATAACACCCAGCGCATACGCGCCAGCATCAGGGTAGCCCAGACTACGATCGCCGACGGTACCTGCTCGGCCCATACGTGCCACGATATCTTCGGTTTTCTTCGCGCCTTCAACGGCTGCTGCTGCACCTTTGGCAAATGCTGTTTTGAAGTCATCGCCAGACTCCGCACTTTGTGTCCAGGAATCGGCACACGGCACGAGCGCATCAATCAAGGTTTTATCACCTACAACGGCACCACGTCCGAAGGAACGTTCTCCAGTGGACTGAATCCCTTGCACGGCTGCATGGATCATCTCAGCAAATTCAGCAACGTTTAATTGCTGTTTATCCCCTACTGCTTTGCCAGCCGCACGGAATGCCGAACCCCAGATCGGGCCGGATGCGCCGCCGCAGTATTCCATGATGACCAAGGAACATGCATCGAGGAATGATCCGATGTCTTTTTTATCTTCGTTAATGATGTGATTCCATTCACGTTTCAACTGGCGGAAGCCTTTTGCCACACTCATACCGAAATCGCCATCACCGGCATGGGAATCCAGTTCACAGAACGGTACCTCGTTCTTGATGATGATCTCACCCATTTTATCGATCAGATAGACGACATTGTCCAGTGAAAATTGATTGCCTTCGATTACCGCAGCTGATGCATCCGTCTCCACTTCATAAGATACGGGAGCGTCTTCACCCACAACAGCTTCCAGTGCTTCGGAATACGCCACTTGTGCTACTGGAGGGCCAGACACTTTAAATGCAGGTGTATCACTTTCCTTGAACAACAGCGTTTTTAGTTCCTCATCCAGTTTCAGGATCGTAACCGATGCACCCGCCATATCAATACTTGTCATGTAGTTGCCTACAAACGTAGTAGCGACCTTCAGACCTGCATGTCCTGCAAGCTCACGTTGAACGGAATTGTTGAGCAGATAAAGCTCTTGCAAAGGTGTTGCGCCAAAACCATTTACAAGCACTGCGATCTCAGCAGAAGCATCCTTATCCAACTTCATATCTGCGAGCAATGCTTCGACCATACGCCCTGCCAATTCATCAGCCGATACGATTTTCTCCCGGCGAATCCCTGGCTCACCATGAATCCCTACGCCAAATTCCATCTCATCTTCAGCAATTTCGAATGTAGGCGTGCCTTTGGCAGGTACGGTACAGGATGTGAATCCAAAACCAATACTACGAACGTTCTGAGCTGCTTTCTCGGCAACGGATTTCACATCTGCCAGACTGCGACCTTCTTCTGCTGCTGCTCCAGCAATCTTATGAACCAGTACAGTTCCCGCAACGCCGCGACGTCCAACGGTATACAAGCTGTCTTGTACAGCGATGTCATCCTCAACACGCACATATTGTACGTCGATGCCATCTTCTTCAGCCAGATGTGCTGCATTCTTGAAGTTCATCATGTCGCCGCTGTAGTTTTTGATGATCAGAAGTGTGCCCTTATTGCTGGCTGTTGCCTTAATTGCTTGATACACCTGGATTTGGGATGGAGATGCGAATACATCTCCACATACCGCTGCATCCAGCATGCCTTTACCGACATAACCAGCGTGAGCCGGTTCATGTCCACTGCCGCCGCCACTGATTAGGCTGACTTTATCGGCCTGAATCTCTCTGCGTTTGATGACTTTATATTTTTTCAGAAATTCCAGCTCCGGGTGTGCAAGGGCAATACCGTTGCACATTTCCATAACAACATGTTCGGCCTGGTTAATAATTTTTTTCATTATTTTACCTCCCGGCGAGCTGCTTTGTACTCACGACCCATGCGGTCAGCCGCTGCAATGGCAGCAGCCACTTCAGGAACGGTGATTGGGAACGGCATGGCGTGAATGGATTCTTCCGGAATACAAGCGATCTCGGCAACTTTCAACAGCTCTTCCTGACTAATCGTGTCTACACCGATATCCGCCAAACTGATCGGCAGTCCCACTTCGAGACAGAAGTCCATGACTTCGTGCAGCTCTTCAGTAGGTGCATTTTCAAGAACGAGTTGTGCAATCGTACCGAAAGATACTTTTTCTCCGTGGAAGAAGTGATGTGTGCCTTCCAGAACAGTCAAGCCGTTGTGAATCGCATGTGCTGCGGCCAGACCGCCACTTTCAAATCCAAGACCAGACAACAGAATGTTCGTCTCAACGATGTTTTCCAGTGCTTGAGTCACAACGTTGCTGTCACTGGCTACTTTTGCTTTTGCACCGTCAGTCAGCAGCATTTCATAACACAATTTTGCCAATGCGAGTGCCGCATTGGTACCTACTGCAGATGGGGTATATCCTTCGCGGGAACCCATTGGCAGACTTGCGTTTACACGGGAATAGGATTTCGCTGTTGCTCTTGCTTCGAAGTATGTAGAGAGCGCATCTCCCATACCGGATACCAGGAAGCGTGTTGGTGCATTCGCAATTACCGTTGTATCAACGAGAACCACACTTGGGCTTTGTTTGAAATAAGCATAGTCATCAAAAGCACCTTCTGGTGTGTACAATACAGCGGAGTGACTTGTCGGTGCGTCTGTTGCCGCAATCGTTGGGCAGATAATCAGTGCTTCGCCTTCTGCTACACATTTGGCCGCATCAATGGCTTTACCACCACCAAGACCGATGGTAGAGTCACATCCTTTTTCCTTCGCGATCGCTTGAAGACGAGCAACTTCCTCACGGGAACATTCCCCTTTAAAACCGCTTTCAACAAACGTAATGTTGAATTTCTCTGCTGTTGCATCCAGCTTTGCTTTGACACGCTGAACATCATCCGGATGTGCGATTAACAAGGCAGATTCTCCGAAGGATTTAACAAAATACCCCAGGTTCAACAACTCGTCTTCGCCTTGTACATATTTGGTTGGGCTGATAAATGCTTTTCTCATAATAATATATGCCTCCTAAGGATATGAAATAGTGTATTGATTACATCAAATTTTAATTTCTTACAATTGACCTTAATATAACGCATGAGCAGCAGGTTTACAGTGGACTTTGATAACAAATTATTATAATTTACAATCGTAATTTTTTGCTTTTTGGCACAATCATGGTATCTTATTGTCATGAGATGGTTGAATTTTGACCTCCCATTATACATTACCCGTCATCATTACATCTTAATATGTACAACTTGCTAACTTTTAACGGCCTAAATTATGAATCAGGTTAGCCTATGGAGGTTGCACCAATGATCAAAGAATATCTGCATATCAACAAAATTCTCGACCTTAATAAATGGAAGCGTCTACAAGATTCTCTCGCAACAGTAACCAAACTGGCGATCCTCACCGTTGATTATAAAGGCATTCCCGTAACCAGTCACAGCAGCTGTCAGGCCTTCTGCCAGAATGTACGTAAAGACCCCGAGCTGCTCCCCTACTGCCAAAAATGTGATTCGCGCGGTGGTCTGGAAGCGGTTCGGTTGAATGAGCCTTATGTGTATTTATGCCATTTCAATATTATAGATATCGCGATTCCGATCACGATCGATGGCAAATATATCGGTGCCGTCATGGCAGGACAAGTGAAACTCGCTGATCCGGAAAAGGGTTCCGAGCTGGAGCAAATTGTCACGTCCAAAAACGTACCCATGCATGCAGCCAAGCTGGAGGAATTAAAGGACGATTACGCCCAGCTGCCTGTGATGACCTATGAAGAGATTGTGAAAATCTCCAACATGTTATCCCTGCTCTGCAACTACATTGTGGAAGAAGCGCTAAACAAAAATCTGTTAGTTGAAATGTTCGAGAAAGCCTCAGGCAATCAGGAGTCTCTGAACCTCTCCACCATTCTGCCGGGTTACTCCATTCGTAATATCGAGTCGATCAAAAAAGAGATGACCAATGCGATTGCGGATGCCTATCTCAAGAACAGCCCAAGTGATGCGAAAAGCTCCAGTCCGGTGCTCCAGCCTGCTTTTGAGTACATTCACAGTCACAAAAGCGAACAAGTTTCTCTCAAACAAATGGCCGATCTATGCCACCTGAGTCCGAGTTATTTCAGCAGACTGTTTGCCAAGGAAACGGGTGAGAACTTCACCACCTACCTGGCAAAACTCAAAATTAAGTGGGCCAAGCAATTGCTGGAGGTCACCGACATGCCTGTCTCACAGATCAGTGATGAGCTGGGATTTAATGAATCGGGGTATTTTATCAAAATATTCAAAAAGTTCGAGGAGATTACACCTGCCCTCTATCGCAAATACATCCAGGAGAAAATGTAGATATACTGATACTTTTTTCGTATCAAAGATGGGGTTAAAAGATATTTCACCTATTAATCTGCCATTGTTACAATGGAGTCCAGATCACATAGGGAGGCGGCATCGAAATGGAATATCGCAAGTTAGGAAACAGCGGATTAACCGTCAGTGAGATTTCACTGGGCAACTGGATTACGCACGGAGCGCAAGTCGAGGATGGAATAGCAGAAGCTTGTGTGCGAACCGCATTGGATGCAGGTATTACCACATTTGATACGGCAGACGTGTACTCGAATACCAAGGCAGAAACTGTCTTGGGACAGGCTCTCAAAGATATACGAAGAGAAAGCATTGAACTGTGCACCAAAGTCTGTCACCCAACCGGCACAGGTCATAATGACCGTGGACTTTCACGTAAACACATCATGGAAGCCTGCAATGGTTCATTACGGCGGCTACAGACGGATTATATCGATGTCTATTACGCTCACCGTTATGATTACAACACTCCGCTGGAAGAGACGTTTCTGGCATTCTCCGATCTGGTGCGTCAGGGCAAAGTTCACTACATTGGCGTAAGTGAATGGAACGCGGATCAGATTGCACGAGGAGCCGCTTTGGCGCGGGAACTTCATGTACCCTTTATTGCAAGTCAGCCCCAATATTCAATGTTATGGCGTGTGATTGAGCAAGAAGTGGTGCCTGCAAGCGACCAAGCAGGACTTGGACAGATTACATGGTCTCCCCTCGCTCAGGGTATACTATCAGGCAAGTATGCGCCTAACGAAGCGTTGCCCACCGGATCACGTGCAGCTGCTGAGGCAGGAGCACCCTTTTTCAATAAACTGGCTGGTCAGTGGTTACGTGAAGATGTTCTTACCGCTGTGCAACAACTTGTTCCACTCGCTAAAGAGATTGGTCTAACTCTCCCCCAACTCGCTGTGGCATGGGTTCTACAACATTCCTATGTCAGTTCCGTTATTATCGGTGCATCCCGACCAGAGCAGGTACTTGAAAATGTAAAAGCCTCCGGTGTGAAACTGGACTCTGAGATCATGGCGCGCATCGACGAAATATTGAATCCATGGATTGAGCATGATCCAGCCAAGACGGGATAGTTTCTTTTTTACTACTCAGACCATACTAAGTTGAACTAATCATTTACACGATAACGGAGAGGACAGAAAAAACCTGAAAAAGCGGAGCTAAAATCTTTCTGCAAGAAAGCTACTTCGAAAGCATACACCTCGCCTTTATCACCAGATTTTCCCCTTGAGAAAAGGGATCGAAAAAATCTGGGGATAACAGCGGTTGGAAGGTTGTTCTGTCATCGCAGTGTAAGTGTAAATAACCTTTAGTGCAACTCATATTCCCCCTCAACAAAGTTCATAAAGCGGGATATCACTTCCTGATTCATATCCGTCCGCCATGCCGTGTACAACGGTACGGAGGGCGGACTTTCTTCTAATGGAAGAAAGACTACACCCTTACGCTGGAACACATCCACCGAGGAGGGAACAATGGAAATACCCATGCCCGCCGCAACGAGATTCACAATCGTATACATCTGAATCGCTTCCTGCGTAATTCGAGGATCTACGCCATGCTCCCTGCAATAATCCAGAACGAGACGATGGAACGGAGAACCCAGATGCCGTGGGAATAAAATGAAATCTTCATCCGCCAGTTCTCGAATTGAAACTTGAGTCTGAGAAGCCAACGGGTGATGATCTGGCAATACGGCAATCAACGTTTCCATCTGGCAGGGGCGGAACGAGACATGGCGGGTATCTTCCTGATATCGCAAAAATCCAATATGGATCTGTCCGTCTTCCAGTGCCTGCAATTGTTGGGATGAAGTCATCTCACGCAGCGTCAATTCAATCTGCGGATACGCAGCGCGAAATTTTCTAAGGACATCCACCATAATGCTCCCCGAAGCCGAATCCACGAAAGCTACGGATATATGCCCGATGATGCCCTGATCTGCCTTTTGTGTAAGCTGAATGGATCGTTCAAGCTGGGCCATGATCAGTCTGGCCTGTTCCAGAAATACGGCACCTGCCGGGGTGAGACGAACCATTTTTCTGGTGCGCTCCAACAACTTCACGCCAAGCTCATCCTCTAAATTCTGAATCTGCTGGCTCAGCGGTGGTTGCGTCATATTTAATTTTTCCGCTGCACGGTGGAAATGAAGTTCTTCTGCCACCGTGATAAAGTATCTTAACTTTCGGATATCCATAAGTCTGTTGCGCTTCCTTCCGTTTAGCCTGTTAATTCATCTGTTCCTGAACCCAGATTGCCGACTCAGCCAGCATCGTCATTAATTCATTAAAGTCCACAGCAATCTCCCGCAGAGGAGTTTCCCCTGCATCGTGAATCAACATCAGCACCTTGCCGGAGGTCTGATCCAGTATACCCATACTTCCTTCACCAAATCCACCAATCGGGAAAGGTTGAAGGTCAGCTGGCAACTCATATTCTTCCTCATATTCACGGTACACTTCCAAAAATTCAGGATAAGCCCAGCTCAGTTCTTTCACTGAATACAAGGCAGGATCGCCAAAGTTACATGCACCGAATTCAAGCAAAAGTGCACGATACGCTCCGGGCAGTCTCACATTATGCTTTTGCTCAAAATCCTCAATGCTCTGTTGCGTCTCAGGAGTACATCCTTCTCCCATTGTCGTATCGTAGGCTTTCACCAAAAGATCACGAATCGGTTCCAATTCTATCGACGTCACTTGAACTCCCCCTTAAGGTACTTTTCCCCACTGATCAGCCGTTGTGATTTCAATAGTTCTGCTTGAAGCGCAATACCTTACCCAAAAAAGAGTCGAACACTAAAATCAACTTCTTATCTCACTTGTTTACGCAACTCTTGATCCAGCCATTCCAGTGCTGCACGCAGTTTATCCGGGGGAATTTTCTCATAACGATCACCCGTAGACAATTCAAAGGCACAGCTGTTCCCACTCGTTTTGTTCAGATATGAAGTCATTCCTATGCCATACTGCTGAGCCATTTGCACAAGAATGGGTTCAACTTCGGCAGCAGCGAGCGCAAAGTGTACATGGAACATATTCGATACCGGTACCTCGGGCAATGTATGTATCCCGTGACACGCATTCAATAGGGAGGCGAGTTCTTGAGCCTGCTCGTAATACAGCTCCATTTTGCCAATCCGTTCATTGAAATAATACTGGGAACTCAGAATATACGGATACAGACCGATCAGATCACCGCCGTGCCGCCGTTTCCATACTTTCGATTCCTGCATCACATCGGGATCTCCCGCCAATATGGCTCCCGCAATACCTCCAATGCCTTTATAAAAGGAAACATACACCGTATCAAACAGACTGCAAATCTCCGCAGGAGTCTTCTGGTAATAGGGAGTAATTTCAAACAGACGCGCCCCGTCCAGATGCAGCTTAATCCCGCGTTCACGGCAATAGGCCGAGATCGCTTCCAGTTCTTCATATGCTGGCAATTTACCGCCAATCTCCCGTTGCGGCAGTTCCAACAGCAAGCAGGCAATGTCCTGATCGAGCGCTTGTACATCTTCCAAACGAATCAAACGATCCTTGTCCGCCAGCAAAATCGATTCAATCTGGTGTAACTCTTTCAATCCGTCTTCCTCATGGATTTCCAGATGACACAGAGGGTGGTAAGCTACTCGCTTTATCCCTTTACGATCACACCAGATCCGTAATGCAATCTGCTGCGCCATTGTTCCACTTGGGAAAAACACCGCCGATTCCTTGCCGAGAACGTCAGCCATCTGTTGCTGAAATCCTTCGATGATGGGGCCGTTCCCGTAGTGGTCACTAAACAACTCCCCATCGATCTGCTCCAGTACGTTCTGAAGCACCTTCACTTGGCGACTGCCGTGACCGCCTACAATAAAGTCTGCCTGATTAAATGCATCAGCCAACGTTAACTGAGTTTCTTTCAAGATCACTCACTCCTTTATAGTGCATGTTCATAAACGGACTTTTTGAACAACCTCTTATAGTTCTGGTTCTGTAATAATCTCAACCAAAGCGCTGAGCGCACTAGATATATGTTCACCACGGGAATACACAAATCCTACTTCCAACCGGCAATAAGGATCAGGCACAGACATCACCGCGATCTCACCTCTTAATTCTGCTTTGGTAACCGAAGAACGTGGCAGCAATGATACACCGAGCCCGGCAGATACACCATTCAGAATCGTGTCCAGTGTTCCATATTCCATGATGTTAAGCGTGTGGACACCCTGATCTTTCAAAAAGGATTCTGCCTGAGTGCGATGAGTGCATCCGATCTCAAAAAACAACATCGGCCTGGACAATAACGTGTACATCTCATGCGCTCCAGGTTCAGCGATCAACACCAATTCCTCGTCATACATCTTCATATAGTTCAGCTCAGGATGATCAATCGGGCCATATATTAAGGCTCCATGCAATTCATGTTGGATGACCTTCTGGTTCAGTTCATGGGTCCCACCCGTGACAAGCGAATGCTGTACTTCCGGGTAGCATGAAGTATATTCAGCCAAAAGCGGCGTCAGAAAAGTGGAAGCTGCTGTCTCTATGGCACCTAGACGAAGCATGCCAGCTGGTGGGTTACCCACTTGTGTGGCCTGCTCTGCTTCATATAATAATTCCAATATTCTATCCGCATACCCAAGCAGGTTCTCGCCTGCTGGTGTAAGCGACATCCCCCGATTGGAACGATGAAATAGCGGTACTTGCAGTTGAGTCTCCAACTGTTTAATCCGTGCTGTTACATTGGACTGCACATAATTAAGTGAGAGCGCAGCTTTACTGATACTACCTTCGCGGGCAACCGCCTGAAATATTTTCAAATCACCTGCATCCATACCCTGATCACCTGCTCGTCGTTATATCGGCATTCTGCATCATCCGATTCATGCAAAGTGCTTATCTATTATTTTCAATGATACTGACAATCATTTTTGTTCATTTTACGTGAATCTGCCCCGTCTGTACAATGAGGCTCAGTAGTGAAATCTGGCTACACAGACAGGAGGAATATTGAACATGAAAGCTATTATCCATTCGGGCCAGAGCGGCCTTGCAGGTCTTCAATATACAGATTCAATCTCTCGGGCACCAGAAGCCGGGGAAGTGCAGATTCAATTAAAATCCGCTGGAATCAACCATCGGGATCTATTCATCATGGCAGAACGCGAAACCCAGGACATCCCGCTTATTCCCGGTTCCGATGGAGCAGGTATTATCGTAGCGATTGGCGAAAGCGTAAGAGGGTTCGCGATAGGAGATAAAGTCATTATCCATCCTACACTCGGTTGGGAATATTCATCTGAAGTGCCGACCGTACCCGATATCATTGGTGGTCCTACGGATGGAACGCTCGCGCAATATATAACTTTGCCTGCTGCAAATGCCCTGCCTAAGCCAGCCCACCTATCCTGGGAGGAAGCAGGCGTGCTGCCCCTTTCAGCGCTGACGGCCTATCGCGCCTTATTCACTCGCGGCACATTAAAGCAAGGTGAACATGTGCTCATTCCCGGTATTGGCGGTGGTGTAGCAACCTATGCCCTGCTCATGGCGGTAGCGGCTGGTGCCAAGGTGAGCGTCACCTCCAGAAGTGAAGCCAAAAGAAATGAAGCTCTGCGCTTGGGTGCTACCCATGCACTAGATAGTCATGCCGATTGGTGTATGCAGAACGATATGGAACCTGTGGACATCATCTTGGATAGCATCGGACAAGCCATGTTCCCAAAATATTTTGATATAATCAGACCAGGTGGACGTATTGTGATGTATGGTGCAAGCTCGGGGGATGATCTGACCGTACCCATTCGCTCTATCTTCTTCCCGCAGATCAGTCTGATCGGCACCTCTATGGGCAGCCGTGAGGAGTTTATCCAGATGCTGCAATACGTGGAGCAACATGACATACATCCTGTAATCGATAGCTTATATCCGTTGCAAGACGTAGCAACCGCATTCGAACGTATGGAAAACGGCGAGCAGTTTGGTAATCTTGGTATCCTTATGGAGTGACATCTACTTTGAGATGGGCCTTCATGAATTGGTGAAAATTGATTTACGATAATGGGGTGAATCCATCTGACCCGTCTCGCTAAACGTATACTAATTGTTCTTATTGCTACTATCATTGTGGCCCAAATTCCTATGTTAAAAGAGACCTTAGCCCGAGGAGTTACTACGTTATATGTGAAGATAAAGTATCCCGAACATTCCTTTCAATTCCAAGACTTTATCTACGAGTCTCATTTCGGGAACTATTTCATTTCTTATACTGATCAAGACGAACAGCTCATTAGTCTGATGCTTGAGCCCAAATTTTTTCCGGTGCTCATTATATATGATCCATTGAATCAACCCATGAAAGACTAGTTGGTTCATGATATAAATCATTCAGGAGGTATCGATATGGACAATCAATTACATTTGGTAGAATTGGTTCGCAAACTGATGGATGCCGAAGGAACGGAAGCCGAGTTGGATGACATGTTGACGGAGCTACAGCAGCAGGTTCCACATGCGGAGATCAGCAATTTGATTTTCTGGGATGATCGAGACCTGACGCCTGAACAGATTGTGGAAGAAGCCTTGGCTGCCCGTCCCATCCTGCTTCCACCCCAATCTTAATATTCTTCAGGAGGTGAACGGTAGGATATGTCTGACATGTCTGATTTAAATCATAATAACAACAATGAACACCCTGATTTTAACGAAATTAGCGGAGAAGAAAAACTACAAGCACTTCGTGATCTAATCGAACTAACCGATGATCACCTTACTCAGCAAGTTCTCGCTATTGGCATGGATACACATGAAGAAGATCTCATCCGTATCGAAGCATGGCGAGCTTTAGGCATGGCAGGCTCCTCTGCTCTTCTGGGTGAAATCCTTCATGCTGCGGTGCAACTTGTTCGTGACTCAGAAGAAGATGAGGATGTACAGAATTACGTCTTGCAAACTCTCGCTCTACTGCCCGTCACAGAAGCCGAGATCCAATTGGCTCAGGAAGTGCTGGAGGGAAATGCCTACATATTAGTCAGAGGAGCTGCCTTTGATATTCTTGTTGCACATCAGCAAGTTAATGGTGCAACATCCGCGTTAGAATCACTTCAATCCGATCCTGATTTTGGCTCTTCTGCAATGCGGGTACTGCATTCGAATCAAGGAAGTTATAATCAATAAACCAAGTCCCCCTCCCCAATTTCCATAATTTCGTTATAATGGTAAGCAAGACACCATGCTATTGGAGGAGAATTATGGAAACGGAAGCTTTACGCAACGTGGAACAACTAGCTTTGAAGAAACACAAGATTTACAAACAAAGCTTAATTAGGTACCTCGCACGCTCCATGCTGGCCAGTATGTTTATCGGATTCGGCGTCATCGTGGCGTTTAAGACAGGTAACTTCTTTTATATGGAGCAGTCCCCGTTTACCTATCCGATGGCAGCAATTACGTTTGGCGCGGCAATCATCCTGATCGCGTACGGTGGAGGTGACCTGTTCACGGGCAATACGTTTTATTACACGTATGCGGCGCTGCGCAAGAAACTGCGCTGGTTCGAAGTGATCAAGCTGTGGATTGCGAGTTATAGCGGTAACCTGATGGGCGCAGCCGTGTTTGCCTTGTTAATCTACCTGACCGGATTGTTCGATTCGTCTCAGGTGAATGGTTTTCTGTTAAGCGTGGTGGAGCACAAGATGGAAGTTCCGACGATGCAGCTCTTTTTCCGGGGAATTTTGTGTAACTGGCTTGTATGTATGGCGTTCTTTGTGCCGATGTTCATGAAGGAGAATGGAGCCAAAATGTTTGCCATGATGCTCTTTGTGTTCTGCTTCTTCATCTCGGGATATGAGCACAGCATCGCCAATATGTGTACGTTCGCGATTGCACTTGTGCTGAATCACCCGGGGACGATCTCATTTGAAGGTGTGCTTCACAACCTGGTTCCCGTGACCTTGGGTAATCTGGTGGGTGGTGTGCTGCTAATGGGCTTTATGTATTATGCGGTGAACAAACCGTTTCTGGATGAAGAGACTCATTAATCTCTGGCAAAAAAAGATCCCCTTCCGGCCCGGTCCTTCGACCGCGGCGAATCGGTAAGATCAACCCAAAACACCCCGGCAACCTTCCATCTCAGCGAGAAGGTTGCCGGGGTGTTTCTCTATGGGCAGGCTCACGGATAAGCCGCCTGCCCTCCACACTTTTAGCCATGTGTCATCCAACCACATGGCTAAAAGTGTGGGTCGACAAGCAGGCAGCAATCCGGTATCCCTGCGTTGCCCGCTTGCCGACCCCATCCGTGGCTTAATAGTAATCCCGCCACGGAGTATATTCAATATCGTTGTCGCCACGCGTGACCACGATCATATTTTCCATTTTGCCCGTTTCCTTATTGGTACGGTAGATCATCGTACGTGTCTCGCCTTCCTCTGGCACGGAAAACAGGAATTTGTCCGCGACGAAGGATGAACCTAGTCCTGTCGCATGTTCCGTGAAGGCAGAGCCCGTCTTGCTTGTGAGCAACAGACCAATGCCGTATGCTGTAGCCGTTTGTGCTGCTTTGCCAAAGAGATGCTCGCCTTGACTAGTCGTGTGCGTTTGCTCCGAATACCTATACTTTTCCGTATCTTTGCTATAGTCCACCACATTGCCCTGTTTATCCAGACTGATGGTAGTCGTTTCGCCCTTGTCGCTTTTCACCTGATACGTACCTACGATGGAATCCTCGGTAATTTTCACCGTCTTGCCCGTATTGGGGTCAGTCTGATAGATTACATCTTCATACTGAAGTCGAATGATGTTCATGCTGGCCTGAATCTGCTGTGCCAGTTCTTCGTCACCCATCTCTTTGGCTTTCTTCAGCATTTCCTCATAGTTCTGGTATTTCTCGGCATCCTTCTCAGCCCATTCATCCATGTTCTTTGGTGGACCTGGCGTTTTGTCCAGATCATCGCCTTTATTTTTGCCCATGGTTGATAGCGCCCGCGCTGCGGTCAGCGCCGTCATGATTGCCTGGCTCACCGCCTCTTCATCTGTCGTGCGGAAACGCTCGGCAATCTTCTTAAGCTCCGACTGAATGGACAGAACCAGCTCCAGAACAGATTTCATCGTGCCTTGAGCGGTTGAATAATCGCTATAGAAGCGTTCCCGTTCCATGCCATCCCAGTTGCTGCGCATGACACTCATCTTGCCGTCCAATGTGGACATGAAGCCCGATAATTGCTGATGTGCCTGAGCGAACTGCCCACTGACCGTCTCCAGTTGTTCCGGTGTCACCTTGATCTGTGTCATCCTGCACACTCCTCATCCTGGTCATTTATATCACGTGGTCTATCCATTACGACAATCTCTCGGCCTGTTCCTGTTTGATCTCCAGATGCAACAGCGGGAACGGATTACCGGAACTATCCATTTCGGAACGACCCATCTGTACAAATCCCATCTTTTGATAGAATCGGGCTGCTCCAGTATTCTGCTCATTAACATCCACCTTGAGGTGACGGCCTTTGATTTTGAAGGCATGGTCTATTAGAAGACGTCCCAGACCCTGTCCGTGTTGGCTCGGATCCACAAATAACATCTCGATAAAGTTATCATCCACACCAATAAAACCCACCGGTTGTTGCTCCATATTCAGAACTTCCCAAACCTCGACTTGTCTTTGTTGCAACACATCGCTCACCACTTTTTTTGTAGAACTGAATATGATGCTCTTCCAAAAACGTATGTGTTGTCCGAACAGCACTCTCCCAGATCTCGACCAACTTGTCATGATCCTGTTCCCGATATGCAACGACTAACATGTCCAACGTATTCTCCTTTTCTATTAAAAGTAAAAAGGTTATGTAAAAGCCCGATCCTGGGATCGGACTTGTTTAATACATCAAATTTGAAATAACTCTACGTTTATTTTACCATGTCCATCATTCAATCTGTACCCATAATTTCCAATCTTGAGTCAACGTTCTACCTCCGTTTTTGGCTTCCAACGGAAGGTTGCTGCCGATTGGGATGGCAGTATATATCGAAATAAATCTCCATCTATGACTACATCAAAGGAAACTTCTGCCTCGCCCGTGTTAGCCGCAACTAGCACCATCGTTCCATCCGGATTGCGGAAGGTTACGTTCTCGAGCTGGCCCTGTTCTTGCGTAGAAGCAACTCTTACGGCTCCCGGACGTACATAACGGCTGATGTGGCCTAACGCATAATACTCGACATTTCTGATGATTTCATCACGCTCCGGGTCAATCGTCACAACCCCACGACAGTTCTCACAGCCACCGTTCGTGGGTCCACCTTGCGGATCGAGTGCGATGTTCCAGAGCAGTACATTTTTCGCCCAGTTGCGAGGTGCACCAATGATGAGATTGGACATCTGCCAGCTCAGATTCTCGCCAAAATCAGGACTCCACTCCCCACCACTACATTCGGTAAAATAGATGTTTTTGTTTGGGAAGCGCTCATGCACTTCCGACATGGCAGATGGATCACCTGCATAACAGTGAAAAGCAGATCCATCGATATAGGCAGCAGCCTGCTCATCATCAAGCACCTTACCGGTATATTCAACCGCCTGATCCCAGTTATGATCATACGCGATGATTCGCGTGTCCAGTTCTGCATCCTGTAGCGCCGGGCCGAGATAATCCCGAATGAACATCGCTTGTTCTTCGGATCCCATACTCATACTCGGATATTTATCCGAGGTGAACTCCGGTTCATTTTGCAACGTGATCACGTAGATGGGAATGCCCTTTGCCTGATAAGCTTTGATATATTTCACGAAATATCTCGCGTAAGCTTCATACACCTGAGGATCGTTGTAATCCAGATACCAACCATTAGTGGTCTTCTCCCCATACTTCATCCAGGCCGGGGCCGTCCACGGTGTGCCCAGCACTTTAAGATCCGGTTTCAAACCAGCTACACGCTTCAGCATATTCACGACTTCCTGATCCTTTTCGATCGAAAAGTGTTCCATCTCATAGTCCGTGCCGGACTCTATATCATCATAGGTATAACTTGAAGCCGCGCCTGATTCATCTACCGAATAATCGGAGGCACCAATCGTATGACGTACCATATCCATGTTTAGCCCTTCCGTCGAGAACATCTCCTTGAGTAGTTGTTCTTGCTGCTCCTCTGGAAGCTGATTAATCAGATGTACCGACGAACCCGTCATCGCTGCGCCGAATCCATCCATGGTCTGATACGTCTTGTCCGGGTCAATCTGTATGGTGAAATACGACGAAGATGTGTCTGACTCCTGCGTTGAAGAAACGGAAGAGCTTGTGTCTGCATCATGGTGATCGGTAATTGGAATGGGCTTCTGTGGTGTAAGCAGATTTTGCTGATCTCCCGTGGTTAACCAGACTTCGACCACTCTCTGCTTGTCCGCAACCGGTGGCGGTACGGGGTGTTCACCTCGGTTGAAGATAAGCCAGATTCCTATACCAACACTACAAACAGCTGCGATCAACAGGATCATCCATCGTTTGGGATGCTCTCGCCAGCGTATGTTCATCACGCTTCACTCTCCTTCCATTGTGGAAAAAGCCGCGGCCACTGGGCCACGACTCAATTTCCTAATCTATATGAATTAGAACAAACTGCACTTGACGCAGATAACTTCACTGGGAGAACAACTTTTTGATCTCCCAGATTGCACTTTTATTTACCGGACTTGCTTCCGATATTCACACTGCCTGTCAGACGGATATCATCCGATGCACTGCCAACATACACTTGGACTTTACCCTTAGGCATTACCCATTCATGGGATGTTTCATCCCAGTAGGACAATGCACTGCGATCCAGTTGAATGTTGACCCGTTGCTGCTTGCCTGCCTTCAGATCTACCTTCGCCCAGCCAGCAAGTTGCTTCTCTGGCGTTTCAACTTTGGTTGGCAGATTGCCAACATAGACCTGTACAACTTCTGCACCGGAAACTTTACCGGTATTACGTAAGTTCAGGGATACTTCTACGGTTGCTTTGTCGCCTTTGCCTGTGTTTTTCACATGCAGATTACGATAATTAAAATCGGTATAAGACAGTCCGTGTCCAAAGGCAAACGCCGGTGTCATGCCTTCTTTGTCATATCCTTTATACCCTACAAAGATACCCTCGGAATAGTTGCCCACCCCATTCACACCCGGGAATTGTTCCGCAGTGGATACCGGAGTTTGGGAATCATCTGATGGGAACGTCACCGGCAACTTACCGGATGGATTCACATCGCCGAACAGAACACGTGCCACTGCATTACCTTGTTCCTGACCTGCATACCAAGCCTGAACGATGGATGGCACTTCTTTTTGCCAGGAATCCATTTCAACAGCGCGACCACTCATTTGCACCACGATCGTTTTTGGATTGGCTGCTGCTACCTTGCGGATCAGCTGCTCCTGGTTATTTGGCAGTTCCAGATCGGAGCGGTCGACGTAACCTTCACTGTCATACGTACGAGTTACCACGACGGCAACATCGGATTTTTTCGCCAGATCAACTGCTTTTTGCATTTTGATATCCACAGCGTCTTCTGGAGCTTCCCAGCCAAAACGAACCTGTGCACCCATATCATGATTGGTCTGTACCGGGAAATCCGTACGATACTCAATTCGAATATTGTGGGACTCGCCTTCTTTGAATGTGATTTCTTTCTTTGTTGTACTCAGTGTTTCACCTTGATTGTCTACGAGTAACTTATCATCCACATACAGTTTCGCAGAACCTAGACTGGTCAGGGACAGTTTATATTCACCCGTTTGAGGTGCTGTGATCGCCCCTGTCCAACGAGCAGACATTTTGGCATTGAATTTCGTTGGTGTCACTGGAAGCTTGGAAGATTGTGCGTTAAAACCTTCATAGTTGTAAAATCCAAGATTCATGTTGACCTGATTATCTGTACGGACCAGAGAAGGGTTACCCTCCATATCTTTATTCGTCCAGTATTCAGCACGCAGACCATATTCCGCACGATCTGTACCATAGTCTCTTTCACTTTCCTGAGCATCCGCTGGTGATAAAAGAGTAGAAGGTACGGCGGATGGTCCATTAAATGCATCTCCTGCGGAGATAGGATCGGTTCCGGCAGCATATTTTACATCCACACCGTTACCAGCACGGTTACGAATGCCTTGAAGCGGACTTACAGTATACGTCGGATTAACCAGACTGCTACCTCCACCAGCAGCAGATGCGTTATCTGCATCCGGTCCGATGACAGCGATGGATTTCACGTTTTTCTTGGACAGCGGCAGTACATTATCGTTGTTTTGCAAAAGAACCATGCTCTCTTCTGCAATTTCACGTGCCTGTTTGCCGTCTTTCTTGGCATTGATTTGTGTATTCGTTACAGGGTTATCGAACAGCCCTTTATCGAACATTTGAAGCAAAATGCGTCTAACCTTCTCATCAATGGTTTGCTCGCTGACTTCGCCATTGTTCACGGCTTCCAGCAATTTGTCTCCCCATTTGCCATACGGCTCTCCAGGTGTCTCCAGATCCAGACCCGCATTGGCGGATTTGGCTGTGCTGAAGTTTGCACCGTAGTCACTCATGACGAACCCTTCGAAGCCAAACTGATCCCGAAGGACATCGGTCAGCATCTCCTTGTTCTCACAAGCGTATGTACCGTTCACCTGGTTAAATGAACACATTGCAGAACCAAGATCCGCTTTTTCAACCATCGCCTGGAACGGACGTGCATAGACTTCCTGAATGGCACGTTCGCTGGCTGTTGCATTGGTCGTGAAACGTTCCGTCTCCTGGTTGTTCAGGATATAGTGTTTCGCTGTAGCGATAACCGGATTACTTTGAATCCCGTTCACATACGCTGCACCCATGCCCGAAGCCAATAGCGGATCTTCCCCGAGAGATTCGAAGTTCCGGGAACCCCATGGTGTACGTGCAATATCCAGCCCAGGGCCGAGCACTACATTATGTGTTGTATCATGTGCTTCCTGACCGATCAGATCGCCATATTTCTTGGCCAGATTGGTATCCCAGGAAGCGGCAAGCGCGATGGGTGCAGGCAGTGCCGTGGACTTTTTGTCCTGCACATCCGGGTTAGCCACACGTACCCCTGCAGGTCCGTCTGCCATCTGTAATGCCGGAATGCCGAGGCGCTCCAATCCATCATTATAGAAACCATAATAGTTATTTACTTTACCGGTTACGAATCCAACTTTCTCCTCCAGCGTCATCTCCTTGAGCAGCAGCTCGGTGCGTTCCTCCGCAGACAAGGATTTGTTCATCCAAGGACGATTGGCCCCAGATTCCGCCTCCGCGGCGAAGGCGTGTAGCGGCATAGCCGCAACGGCCACGATGATTAATAACATAAACCATCGTTTGAGGAAAATCAGATTGAGTCTTCTGTTCATGTTGTAAGTTCTCCTTCTCTCTTGATCATTTTTCTTGTGCACATATTGAATACATGTATACAAGGGAATGCAAACTGGCTTGATCCCAGTCTTTCAAGCATTCAGGTCGTCCTGCACATGGCTTCTGAAACTGCAGCCTGCAAGCAAGTCAGCAGATTTCGCTTCCTAACGATAGCCGACATGATCATGAATTACATCCCCTTAAATTTGGTAAATGACCGATTAGAACAAGCCTAGTTCTTTGGAATCACCATATTAACAATTCAGATAACAAAACAAGAAAACGAATTATTTACATTTCCGTAACTACTTTCGAACAAATTCTTTACTTTTAAAAACAGTCGGTTCGACCCACTCCCGATAAACCAATTAATGCAATTAATTATCAGATTAAGGAATATGTCGACACACTCTGGGTCCTAAGTCTATTTGAAAACGGAACCAATCCGGTCCATTGAAATATCCAAAAATATAAAAGCAACTGAGGTCCCTTTTAACAGGTTCTTCAGCTGCCTTTATGTTGGAATTGCTCCATTTTGTTCACTTTCCGTCCATGATTCTTGTTCTACACTTGTTATAATGAGATTCGGAGTTACATTGAAAATCGGAGTAACAAATAGAAAAACCGCCCCGTGGGGCGGTTCAATTCTAGTTCTGTAACTGTGCAAGAATCTGCGGGTCCTTGATCTTTTTATCTTCGGCGAGCAACATCACCTTGGACAGAATCTCAGCTGTTCTCGGATCTTCATCCAGGAATGGCAGGAAGATTCGACCCCGATGCTGACTGTGCACCGGAACAATATGAAGTGCACCTGTAGCTTGTTTGAACACATTACCACTCCCCAGATGAACAGCATACTCACCCAATTCACCATCAATTCGTGCGTAATTCCCGTCCAAACGTACATTGTCGATCTTCAGCAGACGCAACGACTCGTTCACAATGACGTGACGCATCTCAATTGTTGTCAGGCTGGCTTCCGGATCTACGCCTCCCACATGTGCAACGCTGACCACCAGATCGATATCACGCATAACTTCCGAGAAGAACATCAGCGGCACATCTTGCAGCGCTACAGGTTTGTAGCTCTTACGATCGTAGAACTGCACCGTCTCCAAGGTAGGTGCCTCCGTATCTGCTGGTGAGAACCAATCTGCCATGGCATAGAGATTCGCAATCAGATTGTGCTCGTAACTTACCTTCTGCAGACCTTCCTCATAACTGACAGTCCATTGGCGTCCTTTAAGCAGAGCTACTGCTTTTTTCGGTTGAATCTGATATCCGGCGTATCGACGAGACACCGTACCATTAGCCAATTCGTCCTCGTTAGGAAGATACAGCTCACGGAATACCTGCTTGAAGGGCTGACGCTCCTGACGGGTGAACAGATCCCGCTGGAATTCACTCCAGCTTCCGCTCTGATACAGATGAAGCGGATGAGCAATCAACAGTTGATCCTGTTCCAATAGTGCATGGTTCGTACCCTCCGGCCCTGGAGCAACCAAACCATTGGATGATACATCGAATCGTCCCGTCTTGTCACCTGACTGGAATATAAGCGTTCTTACCAGCGGATGTATAACCGGATTTTGCATCAGACTGGCAATTTCCTCACGTGTAAAGGATGTTCCAGCAGTCATCGAACGTTCCAGCTCCTGCCGTGCCCGGCGATACTGATCCACCAGATCCGATTTGAGCTCTTTCAGTTCAGCGATATATCCATCTTTTTTGAACCGGGCAGGTACAGACTTGAGTGTCTTGCCTTTGCTAACGATAACCATCTCAGGTTGGCCTTCCTCATCAATGACCAATTGTGCTGTCGTGTCAGCATCCAATGCATGAGGTTCAAAGAAGGATTTCATCTCATCCAACTTACGTGCTTCCATGTCCCACATCAGCCGTGTAACATCGGCATAACCTGCATTACGAGCAAGATTGCCCAGTGCAATCTGTGATGCCACACCTTCACTGGCACGGCGTTGTGCACCGAATTGTTTGCTCTGCATCAGGAACTTCTGAATGAAGTCGTATCGCTCACGCAGATCCTGTTCGCGATTTACGGCGAATGGAATCAAACTGTAGGTTAACAAATGATCTTTGTTTCGCTTGTCTGACACGGACTCACGCATATCGTCCAGTCGAAGCTTGCCCAGTGCAGCATCTGCGAACAATTGGGATCTGCGGTGGTTAGATCCCCCGGAAATGTACTTGGCACAATCGTATAACAGATTGAACCGTTCCTCCCCGACAGCAGCATAAGCCTCCTCGAACCAGGCAATATCAAACGCACCTTCATTAAAGTCCTGTGGTGAGATTGGAGAATAGTGGGCCACGATGGTTTCTTTCTCCGCAGTAAAGCGTTCATTAATATGGGCATGGAAGTACCAGGCTGCACTGCGAAGACCTTCCCATCCCAGATGTTTTGCTACAATCTCCATCCACTGCGGGGCGTACATGGCTGCCTCCAGCAATTTTTTCTCATTCACCGGATACTTCTGGAGCAATTCTCCAAGACGCTTCTCATCTTCTCCATCCCGTGGATGACAATTCTGAATTAGATAGCTAAACGTCTCTTTACGTGTTGTGTTGTCCCCATAACTGTAGATATATCCACGGACAAATGTATCCTGATCCATCGCCGAGACCAGATGTACCCAGTGTTCCATGCCTTCAATTCGTTCCAGTTTCATGGCAAGTGTACTTACTTCTGTAGAGAGTTCTCCCCGGGTCAGCTCGATCTCCAGAATCCGATTAACTACCGTATCCCGTAAATGAATCAGCTTGGGATCACTTGCGATCACTTCTGTACGAGTGGATGTTAAGTCCCGAATAAACATCAGACGATTCCCACCGACCAGAACCTGTCGATATATCTCCTGTTCATCAATCAGGTTCAGCTGGTACGCGCGCAGGAAATCTTCAAGTGACAGCAAGGACAACGGTTGACTATTTTCTACAAGACTGGCGAACTGGTAGGCTGTCTGGAAGAAACGTTTGAAGCTGTTATCGTCATGGATTTTGCCACGAACCACATAATTCCAAGGTCCAGTCAGAATATGAAGCATGCCTGACTCTTTCTCGAGTCGATCAGCAGGCATACTCGCGATGATGGAGGCCCAGGTTTTCTCAGCTATTTCAAACGTGTCGATCGGATCGCTATCCAGAAATGCCGCCGATATCAGTGCCACTACCTGATCCTTATACGTTAACGAATCCAGCATCTGCTGTAGCTTTTCGATGTCATCCAGAGAATAGATCTGGTCGGCAAACGACTTGCGCCAGCCTTCCAATAACGGAATCTTTTGCAGTTCTTCATAGTCATACTGATCATGGAAGTAACTGTAATGGTCACTCAATTTGCCATTGAAATCCCGGAGCTGTATAACCATGTATAGCTGCATCAGTTCCACACTGCTAAACCCAGCATGTTGAATAAAGTTTTCCCATATGTCATGTAGCGGGAACTGTTCCATCTGCTTCATTTCATTCCGCTCTCCATACGGAACCTTGGAGCGAAGACTCGCTCCGACTAACAACGTGTCTTTGTAGCCAGCATAGTACTCCACTTCATACTCATGATCCCTGTGTTCATGCACTAATTCATCGAGCCCCTGCAGGAATGGTCTGGTCTTATCCAGAGAAAGTGTAAAGATATCCTTCGGACTGTGGCCTTTGAGGTCACGCTTCTCTTCCAGCAATGGCTCACGTCGCTTCGGATCGAATAAATTAAACCCATTAGCGGCCGTATAGCGACTCCCCTGATCCGTCAGCTTGTCGAGCAACTTCTGTTCCTTCGCGGTTGGCGTCTCAATCAGCTGTGCCAATGGCTGCAATTGCTCCTGCTGATCTGCCCGATCCGGATCTGCCGCAATCTCGGTCAACAATTCGAGCGCGCCTAGACGCTGCAACTCACTCTTGGCCTGCAAAAGTCGCTTCAGTGAAACCGTCAATTGGTCCACGGGTTGTAGTAACAATACATGGATGACCTTCTGACGAAGTGAGCCTGTCTTGAGCTTCATCAGCGCCTCCATCTGTTTCATCTCTTCAACCGTCAACGTGAGCTGCTTCGCCTTGGAGAGCGCACTTTCCCGATTACTGATGCTTTTATCAGACAAACTCTCAAACACAAACTGTCTTTGCACCTCATTATCGGGATGCTGAACAAACTGGGACAACAGTTCCCCGCGCAGTTCTGGGCTCAATCGGTCCTTGATTGCGATGACTTCGCCGATCCATTCCGGGTCCATATCATAAGCGGCCAGATATAACATTTTCTTCACTACATCATCTGTATCAATCCGGTAGTGAACATACTCAAGTGCACCCGATGGTCCACCTGATCCGCCTTTTGGAATGACAGCCAACATCTGTTTGAATTGATCAAAGTCCTGACGTCTCAATGCCTTATCTTCAAGCGCAGGCAATGGCCACACGTAGACACTACGCTGATTCTCTCCATTCTCGAAACTCCAGTTGTACATATACATGGCATCATAGTTGGTCACAATCCAGTGCATCAACTCGGTATCCTGCGCCTCCAGATAACGACGTGCAATGTGCAAACGAAGCTCTCTGTTCTGGCTGTTAGCCAGTACGTATTGGGCAACAATCTTCTGATATAATTGGCCTTGATCCATAATCTCGATGATCTTGCTCGTCAGTTCATTCTCTTCAATGACCGCTGTCGCCCACAGGCTGATAAAGAGCTTGTTGGCGTTCGCTTCCTGCTGCCAGGATTCGCGCACTTCTGGTTGCACAAGCGCCTCATACGCCTGTTCAATCAGCTGTGCAGCAACACGCTGATTGGCTGCTTCTATGCCAATCCCCGTCCATACGGCAAGCGCTCTTACCACGGAACTGAAACGAATCAGGTTGTTGTCGATAATGATTTTTAATATGTAAATATAGGCTTCCAGTGTCCCTTCATCCATCCGCTCCACAATGCTTTGGCGCAGTCCTTCCTGCAACCTTGCTGCAACGAGCAGCTCACCCACCATCTGATAGGCATCCGCCTGATCGCTCATGAATATACCTTTGATCATTTCATGGGTTAACAACGCCGTCTGATTGTCACCATAGATAATATCGTGCAGTGCCTGCTTCATATCTCCACCCTGATGATCCAGTTCATAAGCGATACAATCGGCCAGGACCCAACGGATCTCATGCAGATAATCCAGCTTGTACTCACGTAGTGACACATATTCTTCCAAGGAGAAATTTTTCATTTCCATACGGAACAATCCCATCAGTTTACGGATGACTTGTTCTACATGCTGCTCCGGATCGGATGTGCGGAAAGGGCGGCGTTCATAGTTGTTACTGTATGGGAAACGAGTCGCACGCTCTGCGATATAACGGAATCGTGAAACCAATGACTCGCTCGCCAGATGCTCGAGTACATCCAATAGTGGCTGGAATAATGGTTTCTGCGTTTCTGCAGCCAGCCTTCCAAGCAGCTTATCAGTATTCAAAAACATCTTTTCATCTCCACGCAAATAGGTAGACCCGGCGATCTCCACAACATAGCCTGCCAGCTCAAGCTGTACCCCTGTTAACGACTTGGCTCTTTCCTGCAATCCTTCCATATACACCTGTACTTGCTCTTCCTGATTCATCCTGTTCTCCTCCTTCATCGCTCTCTACCACAGACGTCCGGCAAGCATTGTAAAACGAATAAATACCACGTTATCTCCGTCTTTTACAACAAGTGACTCATCCAGCTCCTGCAATTCTTCATCGTTGAGAAACACTTTATACAATCCATCCTCATAGGCGGTTATAGCTGTCTCCATCGCACTATTCAGATCAGGAACACCCTCATTGTATACTGCGCCAAACCCGACTTTCCCCGCCGCTCCTTGCGCCTTAATATCATCCGGCATCAGGTAGGCGAGCAATTCTGCCTGTTGTTTCTTGTCCTGAAGCGCTTTTACTTGTAGAGCCACCATGTTCTCAATGAGCTGCCTTAACGTATGAGTTGTTTCCGGAAGTTCGGCAGCTTGCTTGGCAAGTACCGGCTTGCGCTTACCCAGACTTTTTACCGTTATCCATACGTTCACCGCATTCCCTCCCTTGTCCTACTATATTTGAAGAAGCTTCCATAAGCCCCGATATCTATACCACGATGCGGAATAACCTAAACTCGAAATGACGATCTGTCTCTAAATAAAATATAAAATACGTACATACGTACCCCTAATGAACATCATAACTAAAATTCAATCCATATTCATGAGCCAATCCTCATGTTTACGTGGAACCACGGAACTATGGCCTACTTGCGTACATATACGCAAAAAAAGCCGCACAGTCTCATATAAATATGGACTGTGCAGCCGCTTAGATACCATTAGAACAGCTTATGATGCCTGAGAACCTTTATAAACTGAAACCTGCATGAATCATCTGGCCAAGCGCAAAGGTCGAATGGTTACGGCCACTGTCTTGAACCCAGGCATTCGGCAGAACGGATCTAGCTCTGGTCTGGTGGCCCGATTCACATTCTGAATGCCACCCCAATGCATCGGCACGAACAAGGTATCCTCCCGAATCGAATCTTTGATGCGCGAACGAACCGTGAAGCTTCCGTACGTCGATTGAATCTCCACCCACTCTCCATCGTGAATACGATAACGGGCAGCGGTAGCCGGGTGAAGTTCAACAAAGTTCTCCAATTCACGAGCTGCCAGTGCCGGACTTCGATGTGTCTGCACCCCTGTAAGATAATGAGGCAGCACACGCCCATTGGTGAGAATTAGGGGGAATTTCGGCGATACATCATTCCATCCTGGACTTGATTCGAATGTGAATGCCGCTTTGCCGTCCGGGTGTGCGAATCGTTCACCGAACAACAATCCTTCTCCCTGATCATCCAGGGCAGAACACGGCCAGTATACCCCTTTCTCGTTACGCAAACGCTCATAGGTAATGCCATAGTAATCAGCCACTCCGCCACGACTCGCCACCCGAAGCTCATTAAAGATATCCTCAGCAGTGTCATATTCAAAATAAGAAGCTTTACCCAATTGCGCGGCAATCCGGCATAATATATCCCAATCATCAAGCGTTTCTCCCGGTGCAGGCCGCCCCTGTTCGCGGAGCAGAACACGCCCCTCCAGATTGGTCAGTGTACCTTCATTCTCCATATAAGATGTAACCGGGAGAACCAGATCAGCCATTCGCGCTGTCTCGGACAGAAACATGTCTGCCACGATCAGAAAGTCCAGCTTGCGCAGACCTTCTTCCACCAAACGCACATTGGGGTTAGATACGACCGGGTTGGAGCCCATTACAAGTAATGCCCGAATCTCCTGATCATGGACCTTCTCCATCATCTCGTAGGCGGATACCCCTTTGCCTGGCAAACTTGCAGGGTCCACACCCCAGACGGATGCCACATAGGCACGATCGGCTTCATTTTCAATGGATCGATAACCCGGCAGCTGGTCAGCCTTCTGCCCATGCTCCCGTCCGCCCTGCCCATTGCCTTGACCTGTGATGGCACCATATCCACAGCCTTCTCGGCCAATTTTGCCAGTCGCCAGCACCAGGTTCAAAAAGTGTCTCACTGCCATATGTCCATCCGTCTGCTGCTCCACACCACGTGCTGTCATGATCATGCCTGTCTCTGCCTCACCATAGGCCATCGCTGCCTGACGAATCAGCGCCAGATCAACCCCGCACGTTTGTGCCGCCTGTTCGAGTTGCAGATCAGCCAACCCTTGTATCAATTGATCGTAACCATGCGTTCGTTTGTCTATAAAATGAGGCTTCACCAATCCGGCATCCATAATCACCTTCAACATGCTATCTGCCAGCAGAGCATCCATGCCAGGCTTCACCTTCAAATGAAGGTCGGCAATAGCTGCGGTTGCCGTTTTGCGTGGATCAATAACGATAATGAATGCCCCGTTCGCCTTGGCCTGATTGAAGTAGGGCAGAAGGGTAGGTTGGCATTCTGAAATATTGGTACCTGCGAGTACTATACAACCTGCCTTGGGAATATCGGACAGACGGAACGTCAATCCACGGTCCATCCCAAACACTTTACTGCCAGCTGAAGCCGCAGCTGACATGCAGAACCGTCCATTATAGTCGATATATTTTGTCCCCAATGCAACTCTGGCAAACTTACCGAGCAGATAGGCTGTTTCATTTGTCAAAGATCCGCCTCCGTATACTCCGACCGTATCTGCTCCGTATGAATCTTTCAAGTCCTGGAACCGCTCTGCGATGGTCTGAATAGCCTCCTCCCATGAACAGGGTTCAAGCTCGCCATTGCGACGAATAAGCGGATGCATTAATCGTTGACCACTGAGCGCATGTTGATGAGCATTCATGCCCTTCACACACAACCTGCCCTGCGAGGCTTCATTCGGAACACCCTGAACCGTATACTCACCACGACGCTGCCCTGCAACAGGTGCAGCCAGTTCTTCAACAGTCATCTTGCATTGCACACTGCAATACGGACACTGGGTTTCCTTTACATACAGCTTGGAGGCTGTTGGTTCTGAACTCACGGATAATCCCATCTTTCCATCCCCGCCTTTCATCTATATATCAGCTTGAAGTGTAGCTGCAAGTTCCTTCTGTAACTGGTCATCCAGCAGCGTTTCCCGAATCGACATGAATCCCAATCGTTCCGTCCATGCCCATAACGGCTCATCATACCAAGCGGTTTGTCGATACCATTGAAGGCAGGCTGATGCGAGAGTGGCCGCTTGCACCTCTGTTTCAGCCACCCCGAGCAAGCCACCTTGCTTGACCGGATGTTCTGCATGACCGCCTGCATAGATCTCCCACCCAGCTGGTGAAGCCAGCAAACCGATATCCTGCACCAACGTGCTCACCAAGGACCCCGGCCCTGGTGCGACTCCCATATTCACCGGCGACGGCATCGCTGCGCCGATCCACCGGGCACGAAGCTGTTTAGCCAAGCCACCCGCATCTCTTGAATAGGACAACTGTGGGATACGATCATCCCAGCGCACCTGAATCTCTGAGTGACCTTCGATCTCTCTGTCATTAATTGTTCCACCGGATACCTGTAAGTAATAATGAATTACCGGGCGACATACCCAGCAACCATGTTCCGAACCCCAACCCAGCTTCTGCAAGATCAAAGATATGTCTGGTAGCACTGTCTCCAGAACAACGATGTCAGCCAGTATTTCCTTCAGTTCTGCATGCCCAAGCTCCGTACAACTGCATACAGGCATTGGAGCAGGTTTATCCGGTGTGGCTACCACGCCTGTACCCCCGTTATTTTTCAGATTATGTGTATGTTTCAATAGAGCAACCACCATCGGACGACAGCCACCGCATGAACCCGACGCTTTAGTCTGCTCCTTCACCTGATCTGCCGTCTCGAGACCCTGTTCCTGAATAGCTTTCATAATGGCCGCCTTGGTCACATTGTTGCAGGCACATACGGTCTCCTGAGCCGGTAATGCCGCAGCAGCCATCTCAGCCGGGTCTGGGGCCCCTTCACACGGAGCCAATTCCGCCACATCTGCACCTCGTTGCACAAGTCCAAGCAATGCCGTTCCTTCGGTTGTATCTCCAAATAAAATGGCTCCACGCACTTTTCCAGCCTGCATCAGCACTTTTTTATATGTGCCTTGAATGCCATCCAGATGTTGAATTGCGGTCTGCATGCCTTCCCCACTGATCTCACCCGCCGAGAAAACATCAACCCCCGATACCTTCAACTGTGAGTAGGGAATAGATCCTTTGTATTCAGGAGTTTCCTGCCCACAGAGCGTACGTGCGAGTACTTTCCCCTGCTCGTATAAGGGAGCCACCAGACCATAACTGATCCCCCGATGTTCAGCACATTCCCCGACTGCGTATATATCAGGTACACTAGTGCGCATATAGTCATCTACCATAATTGCCCGATTGGTTGCGATTCCGCTTCGTCTGGCCAGATCCACATTTGGCCGAATCCCTACAGCGACAATGACAACCTGAGCTTCAAGCTTGGAACCATCTGTGAAGAGCAGCCCCTGGGCCTGCGATCGTCCGGTGATTTTTTGCGTATTTCTGGCCAAAAGAAAGGACATACCCTGCCCTTCAAGTTCCTCCTGAAGCATCGTGGCAGCCTTCTGATCCAACTGCCGATTCATAATGTAAGTTGCGTTATGGACCACCACAGCTTCCATGCCCAGATGCAGCAACCCGCGCGCAGCCTCTAGCCCAAGCAATCCGCCACCAATGACGGCGGCCTTGCGATAGATTTTGGAATAATCAGACATGCGCGTACAATCGTCAATCGTTCGGAAGGACATGACCCGCTCTTTATCTATTCCCGGAATCGATGGGATAAAAGGTGAAGACCCTGTCGCCAGAATCAGGATATCATAGGTTTCTTTTAGTCCGGATTCCGTCTCTATATATTTTCCACGGGTATCAATGCGGTGTACCGTTTCACCTGTACATAGCCGTATATGACGCTCGGCATACCAAGTCCAATCATTGATTATGATATCCTGTAACGAATGCTCCCCCTGCAATACTTTCGATAACATGATCCGATTGTAATTGGGACGGGGTTCATTGCCGTAGATTACAATCTCATACGTATCAGGCTCCAGTGCGATAATCTCTTCAACACACTTCACTCCAGCCATGCCATTCCCGATAATCACCAGTTTGCTTCTACTCATGGGCTGCCCCCTATCTCTCTCACCTGAAAATAAACAGAAAAATCCCTTCTCCATAATTCGGAAAAGGGCACCGTTGCCTCCGGAATACACACGCCTTTGTGTGGATTCATATTAGATTCAGATTAAGGGAATCTCAATATAATGTCAACTAAATTAACATCAAAACTCCGAAATACAATAAAAAATGAATTATTTAAAATTACATGTAATTTTTGTTGACATATATATTTTCTCTTGATTATAATTTGAATCAAAATCACAGTGCTGTGATCAACTCAGATGCGGGAACACAATGACGTGTACCGCCTGTCGGCAACGGGGCCGCAAATCGTTCATATCTGGACGAATTGCGGCCTTTTTCTGCCTTAACACGCACATAGACAAATCACGAAGATCTCAATTGGATGAGGAGCGATGATGGATGATGGAGAGCAAAAGTTTTTGGAAAAGCGGGCATAAGCCCACCCTCTTCGGGGCGTTTATGTATTTTGACATCAGTTTTATGATATGGGGGATGCTGGGTCCACTCGCAGTTGTCATTGCATTGGACTATCCGATGACTCCGCTGGAAAAGGCCAATCTGGTCGCATTGCCTATTCTCGGCGGCTCCATCCTGCGCCTTGTGCTTGGCTTCATGTCTGATTATATTGGTCCGAAACTAACCGCACAGATCGGGATGCTCGTCACCTTAGTTCCTTTATTACTCGGCTGGTTATGGGTTGACTCTTTAAGCCAACTGTACGTGGTGGCACTCTTGCTTGGTGTCGCAGGTGCCTCATTTGCTGCTGCGCTACCTCTGGCAGGCCAATGGTATGGCAAGGAGCATCAGGGTCTGGCCATGGGTATTGCCGGGGCGGGTAACAGCGGAACCGTACTCGCGACGTTGTTTGCCAATCGCTTGGCTACGCATTTTGGCAGCTGGGAAGTTGTGTTCGGACTTGCTATTATACCGATTGCTATCGTATTTATTCTCTTTTCTATCTTTGCCAAGAATAGCCCTAACCGGCCTGAACCCAAGAAATTGTCTCAATATGGAAGTCTGCTTAAACAAAAAGATGCTTGGGTATTCTGTGCCTTCTATTGTGTAACCTTTGGTGGTTTCGTTGGATTATGTAACTATCTCACCATCTTCTTCAACACCCAGTATGGACTCTCTCCTGTTCGTGCCGCAGACATTACCACCTTCTGTGTGATCGCAGGCAGTTTCTTCCGGCCTGTTGGGGGGTACTTGGCGGACAAAATTGGGGGAACTCGCATGCTAACTTTCCTGTACACAGGTGCCTGTATCATGTTGATCGGTGTATCCTTCATGCCACCACTTCCCGTTGTGGTAGTCATGTTGTTCCTCGGCATGATGTGTCTGGGAGCCGGAAATGGTTCGGTGTTCCAACTGGTTCCCCAACGCTTCGGTAACGAGATTGGTCTAATGACAGGTATTGTAGGTGCCGCTGGCGGATTGGGCGGGTATGCACTGCCGCTGATTCTCGGTCAACTGTACAGCAGTTATCAATCCTATACACCAGGTTTTGTCATTCTTAGCCTGATTGCAGCAGCTTCCCTGTTCCTGGTTCTCTTCATGCAATCCCGCTGGCGTGTGAGCTGGTTGAATCGGGGCAGCAAAGGCATGGCGGAATCAACATCCCTCTCTTCCTGAGGCGTACAACCACTTGGCCGTTAACCAATGGTATGGTGTTTACGAGTGATCCATAAGTAACCAAAGAAACAGCGTTGCCTCATCAGGCAGCGCTGTTTCTTTGGTTACGGCTTTCTTTCTGCTTAAAGCAGCTTTTTCTTTTTGACTTAAGATGAATATTTTTGAAGAACAATAACTGCATTATGACCGCCAAAACCAAAGGAATTAGACATCCCAATCCGCAAATCCGCTTTTCTTGCCTCGTTTGGTACATAATCCAGATCACATTCAGGGTCACTCTGCTCCTGATTGATTGTTGGAGGTATGATGCCATGCCGCAGACTTTGGATAAGTGAGATCGCCTCCGCACCACCAGCTGCACCAAGCATATGTCCCGTCATGGACTTATTCGCTGTGACCGGAATATCATAGGCACCTGTCCCAAAAAGTTGCTTAATCGCTCTCGTCTCAGACAGATCACCTGCCTCCGTACTGGTGGCATGAGCGTTAATCACATCAATATCCTCAGGACCAATCTGTGCTTCTTTCAGCGCTGCTTTCATCGCCAGATATGCACCCCGCCCTTCCGGATGGGTAGCTACCATATGATACGCATCTGAACTGGCACCATATCCAATCACTTCGGCAAGAATATTCGCCCCTCTTCCCAGTGCATGAGATAGTGACTCAACAACCAGAATTCCAGCGCCCTCCGCCATGACAAAACCGTCTCTCCCCGCATCAAATGGACGACTTGCTGCTTGGAACGCTTCATTTCTTGTTGACAACGCTGTTGCATTACCAAAGCTTGCCAGTGACACTTCCGTTACAGCCGCTTCTGTCCCGCCAGCAATAATGACATCAGCTCCGCCATGACGAATTACCCGGAAAGCCTCTCCAATGGCTGTATTGCCAATGGAACAAGCTGTTACTGGTGACAATGTCGGCCCCCAGCAACCAAACCTCATACTGACCATAGCTGCCGCCATATTGGATATCATCATCGGTACCAGTGTTGGGCTGACTCGCGCAGGTCCCCGATCTGACAGGACCTTGCCTTGTTCCATTAATGTCTGGATGCCGCCTATACCTGAACCAATATATACACCTACCCGTTCACGGTCCAATTCATCCATCACAAGAACCGATTGTGATACAGCCTGATCCGCAGCAGCAACAGCAAATTGAACGAATCGATCCATACGCCTTGCTTCCTTGCGTCCAAAACGCTCTTCACCATCAAAATCACGGACTACACCAGCGATTCTGGTTTTGTACAAAGCTGTATCAAAATGTTCTATAGGCGATACACCTGATCTACCTTCAATTAATCCATTCCAGAATGTATGTACATCATTTCCCAAAGGAGAGATGACTCCCATACCTGTAATCACGACTCGTTCCATGTCCATCCTCCTTCAGCGCTGTTGTTTACCTTACTCTTACGCTCTGCCACTAATAGTGCACTTTTGAATATCCTATTACAAGTTGTCAATTATAATAGTATAATGACTACCATGATAACGAGGATTGAAGGTGATGGAGTGAACTACGATGTCAGGTTACAGGCATTGTCCACTTTTCTGAAAACACAGCGTTCCAAAATTTCTCCCGAATCGGTCGGTTTACCCACTGGAAGTCGGAGAAGAACGCCTGGGCTGAGAAGAGAAGAGGTTTCCCAACTGGCAGGAGTGAGTACAACATGGTATACCTGGCTTGAACAAGGTCGGGATATTCAGGTCTCCCATTCCGTGTTGGATAACATTGCTTCAGCACTAAGGCTTACTGCAGATGAACGAAAGTATCTATTTTCGCTCGCCATGGACCATCATATGGAGCTGCCCACACTGGAAGAAGAACCGGTTCAACTTCACCCTTCCTTGCAGAAAATTTTACAAGAGCTTCACCACTGCCCTACCGTGATCTCGGATCGGCGTTGTTATATTGTTGGCTGGAATGATGCAGCCCGGCATGTTTTTATGGATTTTGAACAGATTGCCCCCGAACAGCGGAATATGATCAGTCTGTTATTTGATCGAAAGGAATTTCGCAGGCTCGCGGTGAACTGGGAGGATTTTGTTAGCGGATTTCTGGCGATTTTTCGTGCTTACTATGGTCAGTACGTTGATGATGAATGGTATAATTTATTTCTGGATGACATGATGAACAGACATCCCGATTTTCATACCCTTTGGAAACAAAGCAGCGTCAGCAGTGCCCCGGACGTATTAATCGAATTTAGACATTCCAAAGCAGGCAAAATGTTGTTTGATCTGACTTCGTTGCAGGTTCAGGGTAGTTCCGATCTTCGTTGCAGTGTCTACACCCCTGCGCCAGAGAGCGCTACCGAACGCAAACTGATGCGCCTGATCGAGCGTGAAACTGATCCACATCTTGGCAAGCATTAAATCGGAGTCTCTCACCTTCTTGGAGTCATGTTAGAGTCTTGACTTCCTCATGTTGCATGTTTTAAATATCAGGTATATTAAGTAATTCATGGATCTTAGTCCTTCTACAAGAAGGGGGTTCAGAAAGGAATATCATGACGAAAGTGCTTATCATAGAGGACGACAACATGTTAGGCGATACATTATCCTTGTATTTGCAAGGTGAAGGGTATGATGTTATCCGTGTCGATAACGCAAGAGATGGTCTTCTACAGCTTCAAGCGCGGCCTGATATCCTGCTTCTTGACTTGATGCTCCCTGATTCGGGTAATAAGAATCCTTGTTCTCTCATGCGCCAGCATACGGCAATCCCCATTATTGTCATATCTTCGTTAACCGAGGTTTCTGAGCGGATTCGATCATTAACAGATGGTGCTGATGACTATGTATGTAAACCTTTCAGCATGCAGGAGCTGAAGGCACGTATTGAGGCCGTATTGCGCCGCTACTCCATATTGAACAGCTCTGTTGTCACTGAACAGGAATCCGGAATATCTCTCGATCTGGCCCGAAGAACTGTTCTGTTGAATAACCAGCGCGTAGAGATGACGTTTTCCGAATTTGAGATCATGAAGCTGTTTATTCTCAATCCTGGCAAGGTCTACAGTAGGTATGCCCTGATTGAAGCCATTCGTGGTATTGATGCGTACATTAATGATCGCACCATCGATGTGCACATTACCAAGCTTCGTAAAAAAATTGAGGACAATCCAAAAAACCCCCAATACATTCAAACCATCTGGGGGGTCGGATATAAGTTCACACCTTAAAACAACACAGCTTCATTCCGATCACCATGGCAGGGACTCGGTGATTTTATCAATTTCCTGTTGTACCTTCTCCAATACTGAACGCAGTTCATCTTCTTTAAATAACGGACGGGACAAGAGCGATTCCAATTGGAGAACCGCACACATCAGGTCCACTGCATGCAGATTCGCAGCTACGCCTCGAAGAGAATGAACAATACGAATGACATCAGCAATCTGCTGTTGCTGAAGTTGAATCGCCAGTTTTTTCTGAAACGAGCCATACTCCATTCTGAATTTCGTAAGCGCATATTGCAAAATATGCGGCTTGCCGTCCATCTGTCTGATCGCCTTATCTGCATCAATTCCATTGATCTCCCTTATGCCCTTAAGATCAATCCATATTTCCAAAATGTCTGCGAGCTGTTGTTCATGTATAGGCTTAGTCAGGATGGCATTCATGCCTGCTTCAAGATATAATTCATGGTCGCTTTTCAAACTATTCGCTGTAAGCGCGATAATAGGTGTACGATCATATTTCCTCATCTTGCGAATGTGTCGCGCTGCATCAATTCCGTTCATAGCTGGCATATAGAGGTCCATCAGAATCAGTTCCCATGTTTGTTCGTCCAATTTCTTCAAAACCTCTGTGCCACTGTCTGCCAGCGTAACCTTGAATCCGGTATGTTCCAGCATGGCCCGAATGACTAGTTGATTGATTTCATGATCTTCAGCGATTAGAATGTGCCCTTTGGATTTAAGCAAATAAGATTCATCGCCTTCTATCATCCGCTTTTTCTCCAATGGCCCTTCACCCTGAAGTGCAAGTAACACTTCGAACAATCCCAGACGAGTAATCGGTTTGATCATCATGAGATCCGGGCGAAAGGATTTCCCCTCACTCCACAGGGCATTTTCACTAAAAGCATGGGTATAACCCACCATTTGAAATTTGGTTCGATTCAATCGCTTCATGAAGCTGTCCCATGACGAATCGTGCACGGTGTCCTCTGCATCCATATCCATCATCATCAACATGGAACTTGCCCCATCTACATGAGGGACATACCAATCACTTTTCATCATATGGTTCAACGAAGGATACAGCTTCGGCTTCATTCCGAATGAGTAGAGTAACTGCTTCAGATTTGCGCCCATTCGTTCATCTTCTTCAATGATAACCACATCATCGGCAGAATATAGAAGAGGGTATGTTTGCAGGAAGGAACTTTCTTCTTCCGAATCTGCGAGTTCAAATATCAAGTCAAATGAAAACAGACTGTACTCTCCGAGCACACTATCCACCCGCAAGCTCCCTCCCAAAGAGGTGACCAGGAGGTAACAGATGACCAGCCCAAGACCAGAGCCACCATATGTTCGATACGTCGAGGGTTCCGCTTGAGTAAACGGGACAAAGAGCCGTTCCAATTGTTCGGGTGACATTCCGATTCCCGTGTCCTCTACCTCAAAACGGACATGAACTCGCTCCGTCTCCAATGAAAGAACCTCTGCCTGCAACGTTACATATCCATGCTCCGTAAATTTAATCGCATTACTCAGAAGATTCAATAACACCTGTTCAAGTCGGAATGGATCACCAATTACCGTTAACGGCAGATCGGGATCGGTTGTAAAGATCACTTCGATATCTTTGTGCCCGATGGCCACACCAATCTGATCTGCCACACGTTTGATCACTTCCTCTGGTGAAAAAGAGACCTTCTCCAACATCAGCTTGCCTGCCTCTATTTTTGAAAAATCAAGAATATCATTTACGAGGGCAAGCAAGGTTTGGGAGGACGCGTTGATTTTACTCAAATAATCCTTTTGTTGTGGAGATAGATCCGTTCGTTGAAGCAACACCGAAAAGTTGATAATACCGCTCAGTGGGGTACGAATCTCGTGGCTCATGAATGCGAGAAACTCACTCTTCGCCTGGCTTGCTTTGTCGGCCTTAACACGTCTATAGTGATCCGAAATGTCATGAATGACTGCCTTAATTTTCTCACTCGAGTTTAATACTTTAACAGGGTATAGGTGAACCCGAACCTGCTGCTCATGACCTTCTCCAACAATGAAACTCAGTTCCGTATCCTGTGCTATATTGTGATGTAAGGCTTTTTGGAAAACGAACAACCAGTTCTCCAGCTGCTCAATGAACAACAATTCTTCAAGCTGACGCCCAATCACTTCCTGCCTGCCGAGACCGAGAACATCCAGAAATTTCTGATTAACCGACACAATACATCTGTTGTTATCCAATCCGACAAACCAGTCTGCCGACACTCGCTCAAGTGTTCGATATCGCTCTTCACTTTCTTGAATCCTTCGTTTAACCGCTCTGTGTTCCGTAATATCAAGTCCATATCCCACGACATATTTCACCACGCCCTCTTCTCGCAGAGGGCGAACGTTCACTAACGAATAGTAACCTCCATGCTCAATCTCGTAAAAAAAAGATTCCCCTTCCCATGCCCGGTTAAACTGCTTTCGCAGAAATTCTACCTTTTCCTGAGGTAAAATATCCAGTGTGCCCAGTTTGTAATCTTGCTTCAGACTACTCATATCCAAGCCCAGTCGGGAGAGCATCTCTCCCTCAAGCACAAGATACTCGAATTTTCCGTTCTGTTTTCGGATTTTAAAAGTAAAACCCGGCTGCATACGAAGCATCTCCAGCATTTCCTGATCCCTCTGAATGACCAATCTCCTATATCGATGATTTTGGTTCAGATAATACAGGAATAATATAACGGACAGCAGGCAGATACATTGAAAAAAGAGAATCTGCCCCATCGTTAGCAGAGAAGGAGAATTTGTCTTTAGTACAGAAAGTTCATACACAATAATCAGCAGCAACGCTCCGGACAACCACTTCTGCATAAATCCCCTGATATACTTAAAGATCAGACATATGGCTACAACAAATAACAACTCTGTCAACGCATACTGCCAGTTCTCCAACAAGGGATTACGCCCCATATTAATCCGAAAAATCCACATGAATGCAAAAGTAACGAACGCAGAGCCACTCCCACCAAAATAAGCAGCAAGCAGATACACACTGGCCCGGAAATTCAACAATGTACCATCCTCAAGCACAATAGAGAAATAATAGAGCGCCGTGCCCAACATGCTCAGCGTAATACCAATAATGATCCGAGTCGTGATGGATGTTGAACGGGTAGCATTTGTATGGTTCAGATAGTGATGAATTAGGAAAACAAAGATCAAAATTAGCGTGAAATTTAATACAAGATCGCGTAGCAAATGGTCACCGTCCACATTACGACTTCAGGATTTCATGCATTCAATGAATGTTGTCCGATTCATGGTCGCAGTTCCTCAGTACACAAATCATAGTATGCCAGGCTCCCTTATTCAATTGACGATATTGACCATTTTCTTGAAAATAATTACTAATTTCAGCTAACATACCCTTATCACCAAACAACGATTTTTTTTCATGAAAATTCATCATTAAATATGCTGATATAAAAAAGAGAATCATCCAAATGAACCGATGTAATCGTAACTTGGGCTTCCCACACTTCCTGATCAGCCTTCATCAGTTTGGCTACGCCCGACCACGTCTGATTGCCTCTCCAGTGGGTATCCATTAGCAATCTGGCAGGCTGACCTATGGTGCTCTCCCGTGAGAATCCTGTTTTGGTTACATAAACGGAATTCACATCCAGAATTACACCCTCCTCATCCGTAATCATGACCGCATCCGTTAGCAGTAAGAAGGCTTTGAGTTCCAGTTGCATGGTTGTCCACTCCCTCTAATGAAACATGATGTGATGCTGTCCCTGTGTGATACTCCCTTCTACGATCCCGTTTAATACTTAAACTGTCTAATCAGGCGCTGCAGCTCTTCAGCCAGGGTAGATAAGCCACGAGCCGAGGCAGAAATCTGCTCCATTGCTGCCAGTTGCTCCTCTGAGGAAGCGGCCACTTCTTCGGAAGTTGCGGCGTTGCCTGACGCAATGCCTGCCAACTCATTGGATACAGCAGATACTTCCTGTACACCTGCTGTGATCTCTTGCGACGTGGCAGCAATCTCTTCAATCTGAGGTGTCGTTTCCCGCATGCTATCCAGAATACGTTCAAACTTCCGAATCGCTTCTGTAGAGATGTCCATACCCTCTCCAACCTCTGAAGTCACCTTCTCCATCATGCGAACGGAAGCAGCCATATCTTCCTGTACTGCCGTAGTCAGCACGGTGATTTCATTGACGGACTGCCCGGATTGCTCTGCCAACTTGCGAACCTCTGCTGCTACAACGGCGAATCCATTGCCATGTGTACCTGCACGAGCAGCTTCAATGGATGCGTTCAGCGCAAGCAGGTTTGTCTGTTTGGCTATATTTCCGATTAACTCCGTGATCGCTGAAATTTGGTGTGATCGTTCATATAACGCCTGAATCAACTGGTTTGTCTGTTCTACCGTCTCTTGAATCGATTGCATCTGACTTACCGTCTGCTTGACGGTGTTACCGCCTTCTTCTGCTTGTACGGTTGTATGTTTCGCCAAATCAGCGACATGTATGGAACGTTCGGCGATTCTTGTAATACCAATCGTAATTTCATTCATGGCCTGATGGTTATGTTCAATACCCTGGGTCTGTTTCTCCGCACCACTCGCAATTTCCTGAATGGCTCGCGCTACCTGCTCACTGGCTGCACTGGTTGATTCTGCGCTCTGAGTCATTTCATCCGATGAAATGACTACCTGACTGGCGCTGTTCTCCACATTTTGAATCAACACACGCAGATTGTGCTGCATTTTGCCAAAGGCATCACTCAGTTCACCTATTTCATCATGACTTGTGCTTGTAATGATCTGGGTCAGATCCCCTTCGCTCACCTGAATCGCCTGATCCTTCAATTGACGGATCGGTTTAACAATCGATCGCATCACCAGCCAGATGATCAAAATTCCGATGACAAGACAAGAAACGATGACCATAATCGTTCGATTCAGAATAGGTGCAGCGGCATCCTCTACTTCAGAGGAGAACATGGTGCCAGCGACCTTCCATCCCGTGGATGCATTCGTGGCGTAATACATGACCTTATCAACCTGATCAAAGGTATAGTTGAAGTTGCCCGATTCATTCGCATACACCGGTTTCCAAAAATCCTCTGTTGCATCTGTTCCGGGTTCTACCGTGGGATGGTAGATATACTTTTCGCTGGCATCCAATAGAATCAGATATCCCTGTTCTCCCACGTTAATTCCACTCACCAAGGTGCTGATATTCGACAGATTAAGATCCAGCTGGACTACACCAGATTGGTCATTCAATGCCTTGGCGATGGTGATGGTGATCTCGTTTGTCTCGGCAGAAATATATGGGTCTGTAACAATGACCTGCTCTGGTTTTCCCATTGCTTCGGTGTACCATGGTCTTACTCGGGGATCGTAATCCTTGGGCATCTCTGCATCAGAGGACATCAGATACACACCGGCTTCTGTTCCCACACCTATGGTGATGATATCGGTGTTCTGCGCAGCGTACCCCTTCAATTCGTTCACAACCCGAACTTCGGCATCTTCTTGTCGTAATTGCTCTGCAAGTGTATTCGCATAGTATTCAATATGATTCCGCTTGGCATTGATCGAAAGATCAATCGTTGCACTGGCAAGGTTCACGTTTTCCATCGCACTATGTAAAATTTGCTTCTCCACTTCATCTTTTGCACTGTTATACGATAAAACTCCAATACTGAACGATGGAATGGCCAGGAAAGCAATAAAGGACACGATCAACTTCGTCTTAAAGTTATTATGCATCTTGTTGAACCAATTCGATTTGCTATTTTTTTGGGACAAATTTCTCTACCTCTTCCAGATTAATTTTAGATTTACTTGATCTAACTCTTGTAAAGCTCTCATAGATTGTAAACCATCTTTCCAAAAACTAGGTCTCCATTCTTGTAAAAAACACTTTTTACACTAAAAAACTCGAACAAATCTCTTAATTTATAATCCAAAAGAACTATTTTCAAACAAATTATACGAAAAAACTATTAAATAAAGTGTTCCGGGGATATGACCAAATTGTTAACTTTCTAAATACTTGTTAATAAGCACACAGATGACAAAAAAAAGATCCAAGCGTTATCGCTCAGATCTAAAGGCTATTTATATTGGACCAACGTATTCTCTATTTAAATGCCGGGATCGCAATATCGGCGTATTTCTCTTCAAAGAAGGCTTTGACCTCTGGACCCGCCATGCGTTTAGCCAACTTCTGGATCGCTTCGGAGTCCTTATTATCCTCACGAGCAACCAGGGTAATCGCAAAATGGGAATCGTCCTTCTCGGTTAACAATGCATCCTTTTTCGGTGTAAGACCGAGCGGACTGGCATATGCAGGTGTCATGGCTACCAGATCAGCATCATCCATCATGCGAGCCAGCATCAACAAGTCCACTTCCTCAAACTTGAAGTTCTTTGTATTCTCGGTGATGTCTGCCTGTGTGGCGTTAAAACCTACGCCCTCTTTCAGCTTAATCAACCCGTTCTGCTCCAGCATCACAAGAGAACGACCAATGTTGGAAGGATCGTTTGCAATTGCAATCGTTGCACCTTCTGGCAATTCCTCAATCGTTTTGTACTTTTTGGAGTAGCCCCCATAGATGGCATTATAGATAGGCTGCACGGCCACCAGGTTCGCATTGTTCGCTTCATTATACTGAATCATGTAAGGCACGTGTTGGAAGAAGTTTGCATCCACTTCCTTGTTCGCGAGTGCCGTATTTGGTTGAACGTTATCGGACAGTACAACAACTTCCAGGTTGACGCCATCTTCCTTCAATAGCGGTTTAACAATATCCAGTACGTCTGTCATCGGCGGAATCAATGTGGCCACTTTCAGCGTAACTTCTTGTGCAGCTTGTGTGTCTTCCTTCGTTCCTTCAGCCGCAGGTGTTTCTTCTTTTTTGCCACAAGCAGCTACAACCAGCATTACTGCAAGCAACATAAGCATCATTTTTGCTTTCATTTCATGTCTACCCCTCTTCGTATAATCTGTATTGGTTATTCGTGATAATGCGCGGTCCAACCGTTCAGGATCTGCGATCCAGCCAGTGGGACAGTCTGCTGCCTGTGAATTGGATCATCTGTACCAGGATAATCATAATGATGATCGTAAATACCATAATCTCCGTTTCGAAGCGCTGATAACCGTAGCGAATGGCAAAATCGCCAACCCCTCCGCCACCTACAATGCCCATCACCGTCGAGTAGGAGATGAAGCTAATCGTAGCTGTCGTGAGTCCCAGTACAAGGCCAGATCGTGCCTCCACGTACAAGAATTTCACCACAAGTTGCATCGTCGATGCCCCCATGGAAGCAGCAGCTTCAACCACTCCCCTAGGTACATCCAGCAACGCTTGTTCCACCAGTCTGGCGTAGTAGGCAATCGCAATGACCGAGAGTGGCACGGTTGCCGCCAGCGTACCTATGGACGTTCCCACGACAATCCGTGTGAATGGAATCATGAATACAACCAGCAGTAAGAACGGAAACGAACGAACGATGTTGACGATACTGCCGAGTACAAAAGACAGCGTTTGATTCTGATACCGTTGTCCTCTCCGGAATAAGTACAGCAGTGTACCCAGAGGTAACCCGATCAGAACAGCTGCCGCAATGGAGATGCCCACCATGACAAAAGTCTCTCCGATCGCCTGCCATATCTCATGCTGATACTTCAGCACAGACTCAGGTAACCTCATGACTTGTCCTCCTGTTCTGCCTGACGGAACAAAGACGAACCTGTCATCCCGTATTCGTCACCCGCAAGCAAGGAGGTCAGCAGATCAGGCTGTGGAGCGGGGATACTGCTCACTTCCACTTTAGACAACGTACGAACGAGTCGCCCATCCTTCATGACGGATATCCTGTGACATAGTCTGCGAGCCACTTCCATCTCATGCGTCACTACAACAATGGTCACGCCCAGCGTTTCATTGACATGACGCAGCACGTCCAGGATACCGCTTGTGGTCTGTGGATCAAGCGAAGAGGTCGGTTCATCACAGAGCAGCACATCCGGACGACTGGCGAGCGCCCGTGCAATCGCCACACGCTGCTTCTGTCCTCCGCTAAGCTGAGCAGGATATTGATCTGCCTTGTCTTCCAGTCCAACAAACCGCAGTACCTCAAGTCCACGTTCAACTCGCTGCGCACGAGATATACCCGCCAGTTCCAGCGGCATGCAGACATTGCCACTCACCGTTCGGTTACTGACCAGATTGAAGTGCTGAAAGATCATGCCAATGGATCTTCGTGCCTGACGCAGACTCTGTTCATTCATCTGGGTCAGGTGCTGCCCATTCACAACAACCTCACCATCATCCGGCTTTTCCAATCCGTTGAGCATTCGCAGAAGCGTGGATTTACCCGCACCACTCGATCCGATGATGCCATGTATTTCGCCTTGTCCCACTTCGAGGGACACCGAGCTTAATGCTTCGAATCCCTGATCTGCACGGGAACCGCGCTCGTTATAACGTTTGCTTACACCATATAATGAGATCATGGAGAGTCCTCCCGTGAATGATCATGCATGGTTCTTCAAGAACACATGAAGAAAGCCCGCACAGCCGATAACCGGAGCGCGAGCAATCCTGTTCATTTATAATAAATCAACATCCCTGATGAGACAAGCTTTTAAGGTGAGATTGCCTCGTGCAGGCGGCTGGCTTCATATACACGAAAACGTCCGTTGGACGAACCCACGTACACTTCATTGCCGATCCGGTTGATCGTTCCATTCTTCGCATCCCGGTCGCGATGCTCCGGGTTTCCCATCACAACATCATGTACACGACCTAACAGTGCTCCATTCTTTTTGTTCATTATGAGCAGATTCTCGTCCATGGGCAACAGCAACTGATCATCAATGACCAGATAACTTCCCTGATTCGTCGGATGCCTTAGTGTTGCAATCGTATCTTTGACATTCCAACGCGTCTCCCCCGTTTTATAATCCAAAGCCGCTGGATAACCATTCTTAATCACATACAACTGATCCTCTTCCACCAGTCCTCGTTCAATCTTGCCCTTGAGCGTCCAGCATGTTTTGCCTGTCTTGGCATCATACAGGGTGGTTGTAAAATCTTCATATTCGCCGTAATGATTGCCGTTTTTGTTCTCACGGATCAACAACATGCCATCATTCAGCACCTCAAATCTCTGTCCTACCCGAGCAGGAAATTGGGCAAGCTTTTTCCCCGTGTTCAGATCAAGCAGCAACCACTGATTATCTAGTGATAGCCATCTTTCAGCATTCGTGGTTGCAAAGGGATCAAGACGTTCAATTCCACCAGTATATGGATCATTCCAAAATTGTTCTATGGTGGATCGTTTGCCCTTTAAGCTCCATACGGTTCGCCCTGATTGCGGATCGACTGCAACCAGCTTATTCTTTTCCCAATACAACACATAGGGGTCATCTGCACTCTTGTTCAACAATTCATAACCCGTAGCCAGTTTTCGCGTCCACAATGTTTTTCCGTTTGCACTGTCCAGAACCGTTAACCAACTGTTGCTTGAGCTCTCAACAACCGGGTTATCCACAACCACAACGTTCTTCGCAGCGGTGATACCATTTAGTCTAAAATTTTGCTTAGGGGTGTACGTCCACGTGACCTTTCCGTTCTTCAAGTTCAGATGACGAATACGATCCACGTATTTTTTCTTTTCCGGGTCATAATCGGTGTAGATTGTAACGTATTTGCGCTCTGCATCCACCTCTGCCTGCTGTCTTCCAAAGCCCCCATTGATCCCCCATAATTTCTGGCCTGTATGTCGGTCAAGAGCATATATGGAGCCTTCGTAGTAACCTCCGCTAAATCCACCGTCATCGCCTTTCATCAGGAGCACATCATCCGTGGCTGCTTGTAAAAAAGTGTAGTTAATATCTCCCTGGTTCGTCCATACCGGTTTCCAAGGTATTGTCGTCGGCAGCGTTGTGCCATAGATTTTTGTCGTGAACCCATATTCATCCGCCCGACTGATGTTCCAATCGGAAACGACAGTATTTCGATTATCCTGTGCTAAATTCCAGCGTGTTCTGACCAGTCTGCCATTCTTGTTGAACGTGACCAGAAATTGCGCATCTTCCCGCTCATATCTCCAGGTCTGCCCAATACTCATTGCATAACCGGTATCATTCAAATTGCTAGAACTCTCTTTCCAATCCGGCTCGCCTAACCACCCAGCCACTTGTTCGGAGGTGGTTGCCTTGTTCAGCTTCATATCTGTCAGATGGCGTATAACCGAAGTTGGCAGCGATGCATCCTGTTGGAACCAACCATCCGCCACATTCATCCGCTGTTCTATAGCCTGTGCCTTGATCCAGAAGAGTCCTGGCCGATACGTGAAGGATTCTTTATCCCAGACTCGTGGGGCAATGGAAACCCCATACCATCCTTTCCACTTTGCAACAATAACAGCCTTATCCGTTAGCGCTTTCTCACTAGACCAGGTTGTAGAACTATCTGGAGCCAGATACAGCTTGCTGCCTGATTGGAGCGTGAAGCTTTGGGGAGCCGTTTCCGTCATGCTTCTGCTCTCCTTCAGTGCATACCAACTTGGCAGCCAAAAGTCTCCATGCTCGGTTGACTCAAGCTGTACCCACTCGCCTCGAACCGAGGCCAACGTATACTTTTCGTTTTTTGTTGTATAGTATTCAATCCCCAGCTGGTCAGCAGCCACACTGCCGTCCCTTCTGTTTTTGAACAGAGGGATGTCATTGATGAGCGTAACGGTATCTCCTTGTTTGTAGGCCAACTGTGTTGATAAGACTTGAGAACTTGCCCCCAAGGCTTGTGGCGTTGTAGCCACAGCTTGTCCTCCAAGCACGACCATTTTGGAATCCAGCAGCATCCATCCCGTCAACAGCACAACTGATAATCCAGTCATGGTAATCCATTTGTACCCCGTTCTCTGCCAGTCAGGACCCGTCTTCACTCTCGTTCATCCCCATCCATTAGAAGTTATTTCCATATAGACGCTGTAAACAGGAAAAAGTTACCGGTTAACTCAATATATTTCTCTCTATCTCCCCGTATTACCTTACATCCACCATCGCAGCATGATAAGGAAAGGTAACCCCGATGTAATAAGCAGCTGTTAAGGTGAGGATATAATAAAATACAAACCACAGATCAGCTCGGGAATAGCCAATCTGAATGTAATACGTCCGGCTGGCCCCATCCGTGAATCCCTTCGCTTCCATCGCTACCGCCATTCGCTGTGCACGGCGAATGCTCTGTGCCAGCAGTGGAATAGCGTAACGCTTCAGCGTACCATACACGTTCCAGCGAGAACCACGTTGCCTTGTCCCCCGAATGCGAATAGCGTAACGGAGCGTCTGGAATTCATCCAGCAAAATCGGGATCATGCGCATCGCGGCCAGAAAACTATAAGCATATTTTGCAGGTAGCTTCCACTGCTGCATCAGAGAATAAAACAGCCGTACCGGCTTGGTCGTAAGACCAAAGAGTAACCCAGCCGCTGCCATGCTAAGCGAGCGAAAACCCAAGTGTAGACCGCGATAGAAGCTCTCTTCGGTTATGTGAATCAGTCCCCACGTATACCATGTGTTCTCGCCCTTACCAAACATCATCATACCTGTAGATGTGGAGATAAACACCAGAATGAATGGGGACGCGTACAGGATCAATCTATACCATGGGTGACCTGTCCAGCACAGTAATAACATCATCGCCACAGCAACATTGGCCATTACATTCAGATTGTGAATAAGGATAACGATGACAAACATCATCGTCAGAATAATCATCTTTAATCCCGGATTAACGGTATGAAGCCAGGTTTCACGGTGAGGAAACGACAGTTGCATCAGATAACCTCCCCTCATCCACCGACCAAATTCGGGTGCAATATCTTTTTACAATTTCACGATCATGGGTAACCATAACAATGGCTGTTCCCTCTCTCCGCAATTGCTCCAGTTGGGCTAACATGGCAAACGTATTGCGGGCATCCTGTCCAAAAGTAGGTTCATCCAACAGCAGTATTCGCTGCTCTCTCACCAGTGCAGAGGCAACGCTCAAGCGTCGCTTTTGCCCCATCGATAATTGGTAGGGATGACGCTCAGCCAGGTCGATTAGTCCAAATTGATTAAGCATCTGATTCGTCCTGGCAAGTCTTTCTTCCGTTGTTAGCCTGCCCCCCAGCAATGAAAATTCCACTTCTTCCGCGACGGTGTTAGTCACAAATTGAAACTCCGGGTTCTGAAATACAAACGCAATTTGATCTGCAAGCTGCTCCGTTTTGCCAGAAGGCAGACCGTCCACCTCATAATGACCTGTTGTTTTCAGGATATTCATCAGAGATAACAATAATGAACTCTTGCCAGCTCCATTAGCTCCGACAACACCAATCCAGTCTCCATGCCATACCTTGGCCTGCTCCACCTGAATAAAGGGTGTTTTCCCACGCCATCCGGTGAACTGGTGCAAGTCCAGTGCAGGCTGATAGGTGGGTGATCCAGGTGATAAGGATGAACCATGAGATATGGGAAATAGGCCCGGTGTATCGGGTAAACCCGACGATTGCTGTGCTTCCAAGCTTGAGATGTTCTGATTCACACACACTTGAAGCTTGCCAGAAGTACTTCCCTCTTCTGCCTTCGTTGCCTGCTCTCGCTCCTCCCATATGCCTGGATACCAGATTCCATAATCCTTCAGCTTGCCTCGTTCATCCGTGAATACCTGCTGCGCTGGCCCATCCGCCACAATCTTTCCTTCAGGTGACAACACAATGATGCGGTCGACCATATCCACAATCTCGTTTATTTTGTGTTCAACGATGATGATTGTTTTGTCACTGGCGACACGTTTAACGGTATCCCACACCTGGGAAGTGCCCTCATCATCCAGCAGTGCAGTGGGTTCATCCAAAAACAATACCTCCGGGTCCATGGCAAGCATCGAAGCAATCGCAAGACGCTGCTTCATCCCCTGTGACATGGACTGGATCAATACACGATTCTGTTCAAAGGATAACCCCACTTGTTTCAGATAATATTCAATCAGAGCCGGCATCTTTTCACGTGGAATATTTCGGTTTTCCAGAACAAATGCGATCTCTTCATCCGTAAAGGACATACAGAACTGGGTATCCGGATCTTGAAAGACCACTCCTGCTTTGGCGGGAACCTGAATATCATCACATTTCATCGGAATCTCAACCGAACGTGGAATTAAACCGCTCAGAATTTGCAATAACGTTGATTTACCGGAGCCGCTAGGGCCAAGCAACAGCACTTTCTCTCCTTGACGCACAGAAAGAGACAAGCCTTGAAATACCAAGGCTTTCTCTCCCGGGAACTTGCATCTTAGATTTGTCACACTTACCGCTTGCGAATTCCCCTCTCCGCTCATCTAATCCAGCGCCTCATAATCCTGTTTGGATACCGGTCTGAGGGAGCGTGTTACACCGGTCAGTTCCAATGCTTTTGCGAGATAATAAGCGAACACTCCTGCAATCAGGATGCTTCCGATGAAGCGGAATCCGATAAATAACGTATAATTCCAGGCCGAGAGTGAATCAATATACCCGTACTGATAATCCAGCACAAGCGAAGCCGCTGCGGCTCCTATGGCTGCAAGACAAGTGACAAACAGATTGGTTTTGCGATACAAAAAAGCGGCAAAGAATATCTCGGCTCCCAACCCTTGCAACAAACCATACACAAGTGTGGACATGCCCCATTCACTGCCCAGAAAAGCACTTACCGTTGAAGCCGCAACCTCGGCGAGAATCGCCACGCCTGGTTTACGAATGATAACAAAAGCAAATGTGCCCGCCATAAACCACATGCCGTAGATCATCTGCTCCGCATGAACGCCGAATGGTTTCATCAAGTCATATGTAGGTCCCCATATCTTGTAAATCACCCCAAACACTACTGCGATCACGATGGTTACCAGAATATCCGTTAGTTTCAATCGCTTGTTGCCTGCTGTTGTTGCCATGTTCTCTACGTCCTTCCTTTGTTCCCTGTGAGGGTTATCATAATAAACGAAAAAGCCTCCCCGGTTCCGGGCAGGCCTTACGCGCAGTATACAATCCTCACAATGTGTAATGGATGGATGTCGAAAATACGGAATATCAACCATACCCCATCCGCCCTGGCATATACACCACCACAGCTCAAAGAAGGTCAGTTGTTCATCCACGTTCATTCCTCACAATTCACCCTTACATATCGCAAATCCTTGTTCTCTACGCTGGCATTACCCAGATCAGATGTACGGTCAGCGGCACAAGGCCACTCTCTCAGCCCAACTTCATTGAGCTCCCGGTTCACTTATTTCATTGCTTCTAATGTACATCAGATGGGTATTTGTGGCAATCCCTAGAAAAAGCTTTATTTGGGGTAACAGGGAACAGGACATCGGATGGTTCACTTTCCATAATATGAAACATTTAGGTTATGTAGTCCGTCTTAAACATTAGAAGGGAGATTGATAGTGATGAAAGATTACAACTCTGTTTGGCAGCTTAAAACATGGAAAATGGTCCTTGCCGCTTCGATACTCACCGCAGGCACGGCACCTGCCTTACTCTCATCCACTGTGGCGGAAGCCGCAGCAACCAAACCTAAACCGACAGCTTATATTAACAATGTTCAAGCTCAATATGATGTTGTCATACGGCAGGGTATTACGTACGTGGCATTGACGGAGCTTCAATTCCTCGGCAACTATACGTTTGGTTACAATAACAAAACAAAAGAGATCAGCATTAATACAGGCAGCGATAAGTATGTCCTTACACCTAACAGCAAAACAATGAAGAAAAATGGTCAAAATGCGACATTGTCTTCAGCGCCGATTCTGGTGAATGGTAAAGCGATGCTTCCGCTCCGTGCCGTCGGTGAAGCTTTTGGTGCCAAGGTGCAGTGGAACCAGAAGGCCAAGGAAGCCTACATTTACACTACCGATGCTACGATTGTAAAAGAATATAACAGTTCCGATCTGACTGTGGCGCGTGAAGCCGCACTGCATCTGCCCCGCTTTTCTGAACTGGGACAAGCACGTCTGGACATTCGCAACCCTTTGGGTCCAGTGGATTCATCCATTGAATACATTTTTGAACAAGGCAAAAAAGATCGTTTCTTCGTTGTTGAGGATAACGATCTGATCAGTTATTATATCCTCAAAAATGGAAGTGCCCTACTACAATGGCAGGCCAACATCAGCAAAAGTGCTGGAACCATCGGTGACCTGTTCTTTATTAAAACCAAAGCCGTTGCTGAAGCAGGGACTCGTCCTTCCGTAGCAGGTCAAACACTCGTATCATTCAAGTACTCTCGCATGCTTGAAGAAACCTCTTACGAAATCATGAACAAATTGGGCTCTATTGATACCGGTTCTGTTACCCCCGAGAAAGGCAAAATCATCGTTGAAGTTCTGGGAGAAAAATAATATGAGCCTCCGCTATAAAACATTGCTCAGGAGAACTATAAGAACTATACTATGACATCTGCATTACAAAAAGCGTCCCTCAAAGTCAGTGTGGCAATGACCTTGGGACGCTCTTTTTGGCGTTATATTTTAACTTCAAATCACAAGTGGAGCTTAAACTTTTACCAACTCCAGCGATTCAATCTCCTGTTTAATATTGCGTATTGCCGGATTGACTGGTCTTACCTGAAGCAAACCCCTTGAACAACGTTGGTACTTTGGAATAACGGGTATTCGTAATTTTGCCTTGTGATGTACTGCTGTCTGTACGCATAATCGAATCTTTCACATTGGAAATGTTTGAGTTATCCAGCGTCATATTAACTGCGAAGGAAGTTCCACCATTTTGGCGAACCAGTTTGCCAATATCATCTGCACGGAAATTTTTGATGTTAATCGTTCCAGCTGCATTCATCTGGAACACTTTATCATAAGCCTTGTACGCTGCCCCACCGGTAATATTAACCGTTCCAGCCGACTTCAATGTCAGAGCATCCTCGCCTACGTCCTCCCAGACTACATTCGATATATTACAGTTACCATAACAGTGAACACCATCGGCAGCAGGTGATCCGATATTTACATTTTTGAGCGTGGCCCCTGCCTCCAGCCGGAAGACTGGCTTCTGGCCCTCTGCTTGAGAACCGTCACCCAGTGTGGAAGGATTGGCTACAAATGTTTTGCCTTGACCGTCATAGGTCGTGCCCTTTGGAACAACAATCGTTGAATTAACAACTGTAGGTGCAGCAGCAACCGGAACTGCACCAAATATGGAAGCAACCAAACCAGCGGACAACAACAACGTCAATATTTTTTTCATAATTTTATTCCTCCCTTATTCTCTCGTTATTTGGTAGTGTACAAGCCTAAGCTTGTCCTGGAAGTTCGTCAGAGGTGCACCTCTGTCCGACCCACAACCTAATCCTACCAAATAAGGAAGGCAACTAGAATAATCATTAGATCAGATATATCATGAAACCGCACAATCCCTGTCATATCGGCATTTTTTGCATGCCAGGTCTCTCAAGCAATATGCTGATATCAACCTCTGGTATGCTCATTTGTAACGTATGTACCCCTAACTTGAATCCCCGATAACAAAGAAAGACCACTACATTTGTCTCCAAATGTGTGATCTTGAACGGCTTCTGTCTTGCTGATATAAGATATCAGGCTCCGAATCTCTGACGATAACCGCACTTTCGACACAACTCTTCCACAGCTTCCCGCTTGGAGAAACCATATACCAGATTGTTCGCTCGCTCACCCTCAATAATCTCCGAGAATGACTTCTCGTGCACATTACCCAAGTTAATTACACCCTCGCCATCGAGACAGCATGGAACCACCGTTCCATCTACAAGCACAGCTGCCTGCCCACGCAATGCATGGCAGAAGCCTTTGCCGTCATCTTCAGGTGCATCCAGACTTGGCCACTGGAACTCATGGTCCTGATTCAGATATACATTCGGGGCAATTTTGACCCCACTGCCTGGAACTACTTTTTCCTCAATGCGGAAGTCCAGATTGAACTCACGTTCCAATACTTCAAGAGTCTCCCGATTTCGATTCATCTGAGCATTTGTGAAGTTATCCTGCGTCAGATTCCACAGTCGGAATGAGATGATGACATTGTGCTTAACGGCCTCGTGTACAAAGGACAAAATATGACGCAGGTATCCGTCACGGTCTGTTGAACCTTCATGCCCATCGAAGCTGTGCAGGGAGAAATTCATCTGCCGCAGCGCCGGTTTGCCAAGCAATTTATGCTGAGTCTTGGGCAAGAGTGTACCATTCGTTGTAATGTTCACCTTGAGTCCCTTCTCATGTGCGGAATCAAGCAGCAGATCTATTTTGGGATGCAACAAGGGTTCACCTTTGACATGTAGATAAATATGATTGGTGTGTGGTTTAACTTGTTCCAGTATATTGTTGAAGACTTCAGGGTCAATGAATCCTTTGGCACGCTGCGTCTGCGGACAGAAGCTGCAAGCCAGATTGCAGATACTCGTGATCTCAATATATACTTTTTTGAACGTTTTCAACTCGGGTCCCCATTCTGCCTAGGAGGGAGAACAATCCCACCTGCATTTTGTGATCCGGCCTATACGGGCCATCCCTATTATATCGGGTTCATGAGCCAAGGTAAATTGTTCAGTTATCATGCTGCCTCTTTACAGTTCATGTTCGAGTGATATATGCTGAACAGACAACTGCATATCTTGAACTTTTGCACTAGGGGAGCCTTGCGGCTGAGACGAATATGACTATTCGGACCCTTTGAACCTGATCTGGATCATACCAGCGGAGGGAAGTGGAGCGGCCTTTTAGTAAGCGGAATTTTTTCATGTATGTGAAGATAAATTGCGGATTTAACTTACAGACCCACTCATTTCTCCGGAAATGGGTGGGTCTTTTTTGTTCCTTTTGCAGAGTACAGGATGCCGTTGTTATTCCAGCAGTCTGAAATCAAGGGGGTGAGGATCAGATGAGCAACCATGTAACCATTGAGAACGTTAGCTTCGCTTTTCCCGAAAAAAAAGATTCACCCGTGCTCTCCAATGTGTCGCTTCAGGTTCAACAAGGAGAATTTGTCTCGCTCATTGGCTCCAGCGGATCAGGTAAAAGCACGCTCTTCAAGCTGCTCGCAGGCTTGCACGAGCCAACCGGCGGCACCATCGATATTGCTGATGTACCGCAAGGACAACGGCTCGGACGAGTCGCCTATATGCCGCAGAAAGACCTGCTGTTATCCTGGCGTACCGTCATGGAGAACTGCCTGCTGCCTGCCGAGCTGGCACCAGGCCGACAGGACAAGGACAAACTACGAGCCGATATCATCGCTGGATTGGCAAGGTTCGGCTTGTCCGGTTATGAGCGGGCCTATCCAGATGAGTTATCCGGCGGCATGCGGCAGCGGGTGGCACTGCTGCGTACCTTGCTTACAGGCGGGCAGCTCATGTTGCTGGATGAACCCTTCGGTGCACTCGACGCTTTAACCAAACGAGAAATGCATCGCTGGTTGTTGGAGCTGTGGAAGGACTTTGGACAAACCGTGCTGTTCATTACACATGACATCGAGGAAGCCCTGCTGTTAAGTGACCGTATCATTCTGTTAACTCCAGGTGGGCAAGGTCAGCAGTTACGGGAGATAACGGTTCCTTTACCACGCCCAAGGCATTCGGACATGATCTACGAACCGGCTCTCGTGCAGATGAGGCAACAACTGGAGGAACAATTGCATGCAAAATGATAGAGCTGAGGTTAGCGTCTGGACGTGGTGTTTTAAGTGGCTCTCGAGGTCGTTTTCCCAATATGGTTTGTTTATTGTGCTCATGTTCTTATTACTGGCGATCTGGGAAGTGATTGTGCGTATGGGATGGGTGCCCTCCTTCATCATTCCTGCACCCACGGCCATCATAGGCTCACTGGTTGATCATCGTCATCTGCTGTTGACCATCCATCTGCCTGCTACCTTTATGGAGGTTATTGTTGGTTTTGTCTTGTCCATAGTGACTGGAATTACGCTGGCAACAGGCATGCATATGAACCGATCGATTGAAAAGGCCTTCTATCCCTTCATCGTGATCAGTCAGACCATACCGCTGATTGCCTTGTCTCCCGTATTTATCTTGTGGTTTGGTTACACGTTGTGGAGCAAAGTCGCCGTGGTGTTCCTAATCGCATTCTTCCCCATTGTGGTCAGTACCTACGATGGACTCCGCCAAGGCGATCCGGAGCAGCGTGAACTGCTGCTCACCATGGGCGCCAGCAAATGGGATATTTTTTGCAAACTCCAGGTTCCGCTGGCACTTCCCTCTTTTTTCTCGGGGTTAAAGATGTCCGTGGTGTACTGCGTGGTTGGGGCAACGATTGGCGAATGGCTTGGTGGCAGCAAAGGTCTCGGCTACTTCAGCCGCCGCATGTCCAGCAACATGAACACGGATGCGATGTTTGCCGCCATTTTGCTGTTATCCCTGCTTGGGATCGTTTTGTTTGTACTGATTACCTGGCTGGAGAAACGGTTTAGCATACGGCGTCATCGTCATGGAGGCAAAAGAAAGGTTGGATAATACTTAGACAGAAATTAGATGTAAATACAGGAGTTACGATCTTCAAAACATACCTTATGCATAATTTCAGTAGCATCTTCAATCAGTTCACTGTCACGTTGTCGTTAACATGCTGCTGTCCATTTTCTACAAATCAAAACGATGAAATGAGGACCTTCATTTATGAATAACAAAGGTATATACTCCCTGCTTCCCATCATGCTCATTAGCCTTTTGCTGATCGTTAGCGGATGCAGCACCACGAATACCAGCAAAAACACGCCATCAACAGACGCTGCAACCAATGCACAACAAACAGACAAGTCTGCAACCGAACCAGCATCAGACGCCAAAGATAAACTGTCCATCATGCTCGACTGGTACCCGAATGCAGTACACTCCTTCATCTACGTTGCTCAAGAAAAAGGATACTTTGCAGATCAAGGTCTCGATGCCGAAATTCAGATGCCTGCGGATACTAATGATTCACTCAAACTTGTTGCTGCTGGAAAAATTGATCTGGCTCTAAGCTACCAGCCCCAAATTTTGCTCGCTCGTGGTGAGAACATTCCTGTACGTTCCATTGCTGCTGTTGTTCGCCACCCGCTTGTGCATCTGTTGACCGAAGCAAATGGCAACGTGAGCTCACCCAAAGACCTTGAAGGAAAAACTGTTGGTTATTCCTCAATTCCGCTGTATGAAGCGATGGTGCGTACGATGATCAGCCACGATGGTGGCAATCCCGACAACATGAATCTGGTCGACGTTGGGTTCGATCTGATTCCTTCGCTGGCTTCTGGACAGGCGGATGCGATTATGGGTGGTTTTATTAACCATGAGCAATTGATTTTGGAGAAAGAAGGGCATGCCATGAAATCGATTAACCCCGTCGAGTATGGTGTGCCTGATTATTATGAATTGGTTCTGACCGCGAGTGAAGCTGGTATTGAAGCAAAAAAAGACCAACTTACCCGGTTCGTCAAAGCGATCCAGGAAGGACAGAAATATGTAACGGAGCATCCAGAAGAAGCCTTGAATATTCTGCTCGCTCATGAGAATGAAACGTCTCCGCTTGACCCGGAGATCGAAACCAAAAGTCTGGCTATTCTACTGCCACTCATGAATGAAGAAGGCCAACCATTTGGCCGGCAGGAAATGGAATCATGGGAAATTGTACGCGCATGGCTCGTTGAACAGGATTTGATTCCTGAATCAGTGAAAGCCGAGGATGCTTTTATTCATCTGCAAGGAGAGTAAGTAACGTAGAGCAATGTGAATGTAGACATAGTAATGAAGCAAGGGGACTCATATCCTATTATTCTGCTGAGGGACTCCAGATATCAGGCTTCTGCCGATGGGGTTACTTCAAAACAAGGAGGAAATTATATGTCTTATCTGGAACGTGTTCGTTCGCAAAATCCACTGGTACACAATATCACCAACCTTGTCGTTGCCCCCTTCACAGCCAATGGTCTGCTTGCACTAGGTGCGTCCCCTTTTATGGCCTATGCTCATGAGGAGGTCGCTGATGTTGCCAAGATGTCAGGAGCTGTAGTACTCAACATTGGTACTCTCGATGACAAAGTCGTTCAGGCGATCCGTCTGGCAGGCCAATCGGCTAATGCGCATCACGTGCCTGTGGTGCTTGATCCGGTTGGAGCTGGCGCAACCACCTATCGCACGGAAACCGTGCAGATGCTCATTCGTGAACTTCGTCTCACAGTACTGCGCGGCAATGTGGCGGAGGTCGCTAATGTCATCGGTGAGAGCTGGAGTATCAAAGGTGTGGACGCAGGATCAGGTGAAGGTGACCGGATCGGCATTGCTGAGCGGGCAGCGCAACAACTTGGCTGTGTTGTGGTCATTACCGGGAAAGAAGATATCATTACCGATGGACAATCCACATTCCTCACAAGTAATGGTCATGCCCTGCTCACTCAGGTCACGGGTGCTGGCTGTCTGCTCAGTTCGGTGATTGGTGCTTATACAGCCATAGCGGAATCGAAAGCCGATCTTCTAGGCAGTGTTGTTGAAGCGCTTGCGTTTTATGGTATAGCAGCTGAACTGGCGGCAGAGCGGACAGCTCATCAGGGGCCGGGCAGCTTTCAGATTGAATTGTTGAATCAACTGGCACAAGTAACACCCGACCTTTTGGCAGAACGCGCACAGATCCGTCAGATCCGTGGAGGTGCAATATGAGCATTGCTCAAGCGCTAACCATTGCAGGTTCTGATAACGGGGGCGGCGCAGGAATTCAGGCCGATCTAAAAACATTCCAGGAGCTTGGCGTATACGGCATGACCGTTATTACCGCTATTGCTGCCCAAAATACAACAGGTGTGCAGGGCGTTTTTCCCATCCCTTACGATGGCATTGCCCAGCAATTGGACTCGACCGGCGAAGACTTTCAACCAACCGCAATGAAGACCGGGATGTTATATAGTGCCGAGATTATTCGTCTAGTGGCTGAGAAATGGCAGCAATACCGTTGGTCTAATCTGGTCATCGACCCCGTGATGGTCGCCAAAGGCGGCGCCCCCCTGCTCCAGCAGGAAGCTGTACAGGCGTTGGTTACGGAGCTGTTGCCCCATGCCCTGATCACAACACCTAATATTCCGGAAGCGGAATTGCTTACCGAGATGTCTATCACGAATCTGAGTCAGCGGGAAGAAGCCGCAAGACGGATTGTACAGATGGGCTCAACGTATGCTTTGGTCAAAGGTGGTCATGATGAAGGAAGTGGCATGATCGTGGATGTGCTCTACGATGGGCAGTCTTTTCATTATCTGGAGAATGTTCGTGTGGTAACACGTCATACACACGGAACAGGGTGTACATACTCTGCTGCCATCACCGCAGAGTTAGCCAAGGGTTCACCTGTTCTGGCTGCCGTTACGACTGCGCGAGCATTCATTCAGGCGGCCATCGAAGATGAGCTGGGGATTGGGGCCGGACATGGGCCGACGAATCATTTTGCGTATCAGCGCAGACAGCGGGGTGAACAGTGATGAGCCCTTGGGATGCAGAAGCAGTACGACGCGCGATGCAGGTGTATTTGGTGATGGGCAGCGTTAATACAACGCAAGACCCTGTGGAAGTGCTGCGCCAGGCCATTGCTGGCGGCATCACGCTGTTCCAGTTCCGTGAAAAGGGAACTGGCGCCCTGGCTCACGAAGCTCGCATCACGCTTGCGATGCGGCTTCGTGAGGTGTGCAGCCAGCACGGGGTGCCGTTCATCGTGAACGATGATGTGGAGCTGGCTGTAGCGGTGGAGGCCGACGGCGTGCATGTCGGCCAGGAAGATGCGGACGCGGCGCTGGTACGCGCCCGCATTGGAGATGGGCGGATGCTTGGCGTATCCGCCCACTCTGTGGAAGAGGCGCGCCGTGCCGTGCAGGCGGGCGCCGACTATCTTGGCGTCGGGCCCATGTACCCGACGCGCTCCAAAGCGGATGCCCACGCTGTGCTGGGACCCGCAGGGGTGGCAGAACTGCGCGCCGCAGGCATCGCAGTTCCGGTTGTGGGTATCGGTGGCATTACGCCCGATACCACGGCCGCCGTGATGGCGGCTGGAGCCGACGGCGTAGCCGTCATCTCCGCCATCGCGGGTGCGGCCGACGTGCACGCAGCGGCTGCGCAGTTCGCTGCGGCAGTGCGCGGGATGCCGGCGTAGCCCTGCTCTCCTGCACTGCCAGCCCCGTGGGCTGCACCGCATACATGTTGCAGCCCACAACTGCTCACGCTCCTCTCCATAACAGAGGAGCCTCCAAACACCTGCGGCGCGGCAGCAGCCCATGTCTTCGACATAGAAGTGCAGCCGCCCCCCTCTAGTGACTGAATGATACAATAATTTCATCACATCTATTCACATCCAGTCACCAATCCATAATCAAGATGCAGCCTCCATGCTTGCATCTTGTTTTTTCATTTTCAACGGTTGACTCTCACGTAACGTGACACTGTACAATCGGTGTTGTAAGGAGGTTTCACACATGGCCATGAAGGTAAAAGAAGTTGCCGAACTTGCCTCGATCAGTGTGCGCACACTGCATCACTATGATGAGATCGGACTATTAACCCCGGACGAAGTGACTTCTGCAGGGTATCGATTATATTCAGATGCCAACCTGGAACGGTTGCAGCAGATTTTGTTTTTCAAGGAACTCGACTTCTCTCTGAAGGAGATCAAAAACATTATCACCAACCCCTCCTTCGATCCAGAAGAAGCACTAAATATGCACCGACTTATTTTGCTGGAGAAGCGCCAACGCTTGGACCAGATGATTGCTACTATTGATAGAACAGTTCTACACGTGAGAGGAGAAATTAAAATGACAGCCAAAGAACAATTCGAAGGATTTGATTTTAGCCAGAATCCGTATGAACAGGAAGCGCGTGAACGGTGGGGAGACGATGCCGTTGATCAGGCAAACCAGAAGCTGCACAGTAAATCAACCATGGATCAGAAAGCTCTATCCGATCAAATGAACGAAATCTACAAACATCTGGCTTCACTTCGTCACACAGAACCAGCATCTGCGGAGGCACAGGCAGGCATCAAAGAGTGGTACACTTGGCTAAACCAAATGGGAAGCTACTCACCTGAGGCCTTTAGAGGACTTGGTCAGATGTACGTAGACGATGAACGCTTCACTCGTAATATTGATCAGTTTGGCGATGGATTGGCAGTATTCATGAGAGATGCCATGGCTGTATTCGCTGACCAAAACAAATAATATAGCCCTGTCTTCAACTTCATACAGTATTATTCAACTCTCATTGCCGTAAGATATGCGCTTTAAACGATAATCTGGAACTTAGAGCTCTGTCCTCTAGTGGTAAAAGTAATCTCTCATCATCAGCTTTATCGCTGTAAATGACCATCAGGATATTTGAACCTACCTCCTGGGGTGAACATATCTTTCTTGTAATTATCCTTATGAACATGCTGGATATATACTAGGGTTACGTCGTGGTAAGTAATTTTAATCGATCCGAGTTATTACATCGGTTATGAGCCATTTCCCGCCTACTGCCCAGTGGATACACAAAAGGGACGTACACCCTAAGGCGTATCGTCCCTTTTATGTATGCAAGTAACTCAGCCGCAATATGAACATGCCTAACTGCTGCTCACTCTGAGTACTTTATGAATAACTTTTAAAGTAGATGCTCTTTACTACGTTTTTCTTCTGCTACCAGTCCTTCGATATAACCTTTTCACAAGTGCTTAGGATGATGAGCATTAAGTTTCTTCTATCAAACGTTCTTCATTTTGCTGCCAAGCGTCCACCGTCTATCCGATTAAGCTCTTGGCGCGTGATCCGATGAAGATGCATCCGTAGCTAAACTGGTTCTCGCCATCCGTCCAGGAATCTGCCATGCAGATACAATTGCAAGCACGATGAATAACAAATCAATCGGTTGACTGAAGTAGTCCTGGAAGGTTTCCACAAACGCACTGATCATCTCGCTATCAAACACGAGTTCCATCACGCTTACATCACCAAACAGTTCGGAAGTAAAATAAACCACCGTCAGATATTTCCCCAGCAGAATGCCGACGAGCGCAAAAAGTACGGCAATGACTTTATGCACCGTCGCAATTCGTTTATTGGAGAACAACACAACTGCGTAGCCCGTGAGCGCTCCAATCAAAATCGCAATTAATCCCACCTCATACTCAGTCATTGCGGCAATAGCTGCCCATACGATGCCTCCCAGAATGGCTGCAATTAAGCCACCAATGATCGGCATACCGATTTTAACTCCTTGTTTCTCTTCCACGTTGTCTTTCCCTCCTGAGTCATGCATATGCTTCTTTTCCAGAATTCACCTTTCCTATGAAACCACAAAAAGACCTATTATTCAACATTTTTCTACTTTTGGTGACCATGTATTTATATAATAGAAAAGATATATTAAGCATCCATTTCCTTATACGCTCGAATATATCCTTTTAGTTTTGTCCACAAACATCTCATAATCATTCCCTTGGCACATAAAAAAACATCCCTTCAACAGCATAATAGCCGTAGAAGGGACGTTGTCCGTATCTATATCATAGATATAACCTCTGTAATCCAGAAAACTATATTGGCAAACTCGCTCTATCTTACCTTTGCACTTCCTTGGAAGGCTGAATGACAGCTGCAATCTGTGCCAAAATGGCATCCACCGATGCCGGATCATGCACATCATACTCATCAATGTTCAGACGCAGCACAGGGCAAGCCGTAAACTGATCAATCCACACGGAATAGCGCTCGTGCATGTGCTCCCAGTACGAACGGTCCGTTTGGATTTCCATCTCACGTCCACGTTCCGTAATACGGTTTAAAATCGAAGGCAGACTGCCTTCCAGATAGATCAGCACGTCTGGATGTGGGAAATACGGTGTCATTACCATCGCTTCAAACAAACTGCTGTATGTCTCGAAATCTGTAGCAGACATGGTTCCTTGATCTGCATGCATTTGTGCAAAAATGCCCGTATCTTCATAGATGGAACGATCCTGTACGAATCCCCCACCCAGTTCAAAAATCTTTTTCTGTTCCTTGAAGCGCTCTGCCAGGAAATAAATCTGCAGATGGAAGCTCCAACGCTCGAAGTCATGATAGAACTTCTCCAAATATGGATTATGATCAACTTGCTCCAGAGAAGTCTTGAAATTCAAACGCTGTGCAAGCGCAGCTGTTAACGTGGATTTACCCACTCCAACCGTACCTGCTACCGTAATTAATGCATTCGTTGGAATGCCATAGTTATTCATATTATATACTCCTTTACCTGATTAACAATTTGCCTGAAGTGTTCAGGATGTTCCACAAAGTCGAGTTGCTCTGCATTGACCTTAATGATTACTGGTGGATTTGAGCTATTCGCCAGATAATCCATTCCTGTTTTGTAATCGGCGATCAGTTGTTCCATATATGCCGGGTCCATATCCTGCTCAAATGAGCGTCCACGCTTGTTAATGCGATACATCAACGTATCCAGTTCAGCTTCAATATAGAGCACCAGATTGGGCTTTGGCAGATCATCTGTTAACAGATGATAGATTTGACGATATTTATCCCGTTTCGTTCCCTTTAAGGTACGATCGGCAAAAATCATATTTTTATAGATATGATAATCTGAAATGACTGGGGTATTCTGCTCTACATAATGAGCGCCCGTGTCTTCCAGCTGTTTAAACCGATTACACAGAAAAAACATTTCTAATTGGAAACTCCACTCGTCGATATCCTGATAAAAGGAAGCCAGAAATGGATTCTCTTCTACGATTTCTTTAACTAACGGAAGATTCAATTCATGGGAAAGCATCGTTGCCAGCGTTGTTTTCCCCGCTCCGATCGGACCTTCCACGGCAATAAACGGGGCTGATTTCATCGTGTTCACTGTTCCTCCTCGTACTTATGCGTGTTTCCGTTTTCTATATAGACCTCACCTATTGTATCACAGCTTTAAGGATTGGAACGCCAGTATTTTATGTATATAACAAGTCAAATCAGAACTAATGAATTACATAAAATAAATTACATTAAAATAAAAAAGACACACTCGATATCATCAAGTGTGTCTTCCTGTTGCTTGGCGGCGTCCTACTCTCCCAGGACCCTGCGGTCCAAGTACCATCGGCGCTAGAGGGCTTAACGGTCGTGTTCGGGATGGGTACGTGTGGAACCCCTCCGCCATCGCCACCAAACGCGTAGCTTACATTTCAGAGATCGTTCTCTGAAAACTAGATTCGAAACGAAACATGCGATTTAGAACTTGCATATTTGGATAAGCCCTCGACCGATTAGTACTGGTCAGCTCCATGCATTGCTGCACTTCCACCCCCAGCCTATCTACCTCGTCGTCTTCAAGGGGTCTTACATACTGGGAAATCTCATCTTGAGGGGGGCTTCACGCTTAGATGCTTTCAGCGTTTATCCCGTCCGTACATAGCTACCCAGCGGTGCTCCTGGCGGAACAACTGGTACACCAGCGGTACGTCCATCCCGGTCCTCTCGTACTAAGGACAGCTCCTCTCAAATTTCCTACGCCCACGACAGATAGGGACCGAACTGTCTCACGACGTTCTGAACCCAGCTCGCGTACCGCTTTAATGGGCGAACAGCCCAACCCTTGGGACCTACTTCAGCCCCAGGATGCGATGAGCCGACATCGAGGTGCCAAACCTCCCCGTCGATGTGGACTCTTGGGGGAGATAAGCCTGTTATCCCCAGGGTAGCTTTTATCCGTTGAGCGATGGCCCTTCCATGCGGTACCACCGGATCACTAAGCCCGACTTTCGTCCCTGCTCGACTTGTAGGTCTCGCAGTCAAGCTCCCTTATGCCTTTGCACTCTTCGAATGATTTCCAACCATTCTGAGGGAACCTTTGGGCGCCTCCGTTACTCTTTAGGAGGCGACCGCCCCAGTCAAACTGCCCACCTGACACTGTCCCCGCACCGGATTACGGTACCAGGTTAGAACCTAGATACGATCAGGGTGGTATCCCAACGTTGCCTCCACGCAAGCTGGCGCTCACGTTTCAAAGGCTCCCACCTATCCTGTACAGATCGTACCCAAATTCAATATCAAGCTGCAGTAAAGCTCCATGGGGTCTTTCCGTCTTGTCGCGGGTAACCTGCATCTTCACAGGTATTAAAATTTCACCGGATCTCTCGTTGAGACAGCGCCCAAGTCGTTACGCCATTCGTGCGGGTCAGAATTTACCTGACAAGGAATTTCGCTACCTTAGGACCGTTATAGTTACGGCCGCCGTTTACTGGGGCTTCGGTTCACAGCTTCGGATTGCTCCTAACCACTCCCCTTAACCTTCCAGCACCGGGCAGGCGTCAGCCCGTATACTTCGCCTTACGGCTTCGCACAGACCTGTGTTTTTGCTAAACAGTCGCTTGGGCCTTTTCACTGCGGCCCCCTCGTGCTATTCACACTACCGGGGCACCCCTTCTCCCGAAGTTACGGGGTCATTTTGCCGAGTTCCTTAACGAGAGTTCTTCCGCGCGCCTTAGAATACTCTTCTCGCCTACCTGTGTCGGTTTGCGGTACGGGCACCTTCACCTGGCTAGAGGCTTTTCTTGGCAGTGTGAGATCATGACCTTCGCTACTATAATTTTCGCTCCCCATCACAGCTTAGCCTTACAATGTGCGGATTTGCCTACACATCAGCCTTACTGCTTAGACGGACATCCATCAGTCCGCGTCACTACCCTACTGCGTCCCCCCATTGCTCATAACGGCTTACGGTGGTACAGGAATTTCGACCTGTTGTCCTTCGACTACGCCTTTCGGCCTCGCCTTAGGTCCCGACTTACCCTGAGCGGACGAGCCTTCCTCAGGAACCCTTAGGCTTTCGGCGGATCAGATTCTCACTGATCTTTTCGTTACTCATACCGGCATTCTCACTTGTATAATGTCCAGCGCTCCTTACGGTACACCTTCAACCCTTATACAACGCTCCCCTACCCCTGATGCAAAGCATCAAGCCATAGCTTCGGTGGTGTGTTTAGCCCCGTTACATTTTCGGCGCAGAGTCACTCGACCAGTGAGCTATTACGCACTCTTTCAATGGTGGCTGCTTCTAAGCCAACATCCTGGTTGTCTGTGCAACTCCACATCCTTTCCCACTTAACACACACTTGGGGACCTTAGCTGATGGTCTGGGCTGTTTCCCTTTTGACAATGGATCTTAGCACTCACTGTCTGACTCCCGGAAGTAAGTCTATGGCATTCGGAGTTTGACTGAGCTTGGTAACCCTTGCGGGCCCCGCACCCAATCAGTGCTCTACCTCCACGACTCTGTTTTCCGAGGCTAGCCCTAAAGCTATTTCGGGGAGAACCAGCTATCTCCGAGTTCGATTGGAATTTCTCCGCTACCCCCACCTCATCCCCGCATTTTTCAACATGCGTGGGTTCGGGCCTCCAGTGCGTGTTACCGCACCTTCACCCTGGACAGGGGTAGATCACCCGGTTTCGGGTCTACGTCCACGTACTACATCGCCCTATTCAGACTCGCTTTCGCTGCGGCTCCGGCTCTTCACCTTAACCTTGCACGGGAACGTAACTCGCCGGTTCATTCTACAAAAGGCACGCCATCACCCCTAAAACGGGCTCTGACTTTTTGTAAGCACACGGTTTCAGGTTCTATTTCACTCCCCTTCCGGGGTGCTTTTCACCTTTCCCTCACGGTACTGCTTCACTATCGGTCGCTAGGAAGTATTTAGCCTTGGCAGATGGTCCTGCCGGATTCATACGGGGTTTCACGTGCCCCGCACTACTCGGGATCCGTCTCGGAGGGAACAGACTTTCAATTACAGGGCTTTTACCTTCTTTGGCGGGCCTTTCCAGACCTCTTCGCTTAACCGGTTCCTTTGTAACTCCATGTGAGACGTCCCACAACCCCAAAGAGCAAGCTCTCTGGTTTGGGCTTCTCCGCGTTCGCTCGCCGCTACTGACGGAATCACTATTGTTTTCTCTTCCTCAGGGTACTTAGATGTTTCAGTTCCCCTGGTATGCCTCTGCACAACCTATGTATTCAGTTGTGAGTAACTGGAAATTACCCCAGCTGGGTTTCCCCATTCGGACATCCCCGGATCAAAGCTTGCTTACAGCTCCCCGAGGCAGTTTCGTTGTTCGCCACGTCCTTCATCGGCTCCTAGCGCCTAGGCATCCTCCGTGTGCTCTTAGTAGCTTAACCATATTGCTCCGGTTTTGACTGCTCGCTTCCCTTGTTTTGGACTACGTCCAAAGCCAAAAGTCGCTCCCACCCAATACCATCGCAAAAGCAATTAAGTACCAATTTATTAAACTTGTTTAACACAAGTTCAGCTAAAAAGGAATGTTCTAATTCGCGTTTGTTTCGTTTCGATATCTAGTTTTCAAAGAACAAGCTCCATGCAAAAGCAAGCTGTTTGAGAGTTTGAGCTCTCAAAACTGAGCAACGAGTGAGTGTTTTGCAGCTAAGCTGCATATTTGAATGTTTCCGTTGCAGGAAACGATTCTCCATAGAAAGGAGGTGATCCAGCCGCACCTTCCGATACGGCTACCTTGTTACGACTTCACCCCAATCATCTATCCCACCTTCGGCGGCTGGCTCCTTGCGGTTACCCCACCGACTTCGGGTGTTATAAACTCTCGTGGTGTGACGGGCGGTGTGTACAAGACCCGGGAACGTATTCACCGCGGCATGCTGATCCGCGATTACTAGCAATTCCGACTTCATGCAGGCGAGTTGCAGCCTGCAATCCGAACTGAGACCGGCTTTGTTGGGATTGGCTCCATCTCGCGATTTCGCAGCCCGTTGTACCGGCCATTGTAGTACGTGTGTAGCCCAGGTCATAAGGGGCATGATGATTTGACGTCATCCCCACCTTCCTCCGGTTTGTCACCGGCAGTCTATCTAGAGTGCCCATCCGAAATGCTGGCAACTAAATATAAGGGTTGCGCTCGTTGCGGGACTTAACCCAACATCTCACGACACGAGCTGACGACAACCATGCACCACCTGTCTAGCATGTCCCGAAGGAAAGGACTATCTCTAGCCCGGTCATGCTGATGTCAAGACCTGGTAAGGTTCTTCGCGTTGCTTCGAATTAAACCACATACTCCACTGCTTGTGCGGGTCCCCGTCAATTCCTTTGAGTTTCAGTCTTGCGACCGTACTCCCCAGGCGGAGTGCTTAATGTGTTAACTTCGGCACCAAGGGTATCGAAACCCCTAACACCTAGCACTCATCGTTTACGGCGTGGACTACCAGGGTATCTAATCCTGTTTGCTCCCCACGCTTTCGCGCCTCAGCGTCAGTTACAGCCCAGAGAGTCGCCTTCGCCACTGGTGTTCCTCCACATATCTACGCATTTCACCGCTACACGTGGAATTCCACTCTCCTCTTCTGCACTCAAGTCACCCAGTTTCCAGTGCGATCCGGGGTTGAGCCCCGGGATTAAACACCAGACTTAAATGACCGCCTGCGCGCGCTTTACGCCCAATAATTCCGGACAACGCTTGCCCCCTACGTATTACCGCGGCTGCTGGCACGTAGTTAGCCGGGGCTTTCTTCTCAGGTACCGTCACCTTGAGAGCAGTTACTCTCCCAAGCGTTCTTCCCTGGCAACAGAGCTTTACGATCCGAAAACCTTCATCACTCACGCGGCATTGCTCCGTCAGGCTTTCGCCCATTGCGGAAGATTCCCTACTGCTGCCTCCCGTAGGAGTCTGGGCCGTGTCTCAGTCCCAGTGTGGCCGATCACCCTCTCAGGTCGGCTACGCATCGTCGCCTTGGTGAGCCGTTACCCCACCAACTAGCTAATGCGCCGCAGGCCCATCCCCAAGTGACAGATTGCTCCGTCTTTCCAGTTTCCTTCAGGCGAAGAAAACAACTATTCGGTATTAGCTACCGTTTCCGGTAGTTGTCCCAAACTTGAGGGCAGGTTGCCTACGTGTTACTCACCCGTCCGCCGCTAACCATCCGAGAAGCAAGCTTCTCATCAAGTCCGCTCGACTTGCATGTATTAGGCATGCCGCCAGCGTTCGTCCTGAGCCAGGATCAAACTCTCCAATAAAGTATTGAAAAGAGCGATAAGCTCATTTTGAATCTGACGAGATTAAAAATCTCATTTGTGCTCCAGTCGATTCAAGCCAAGGCTCGTCTCAAACTTTCGCGTTCATTCTGCAAGCAGAATGTTTACTCACTCGTTGTTCAGTTTTCAAAGATCAAACTTATTTCGTTACCGAATTTTGTTCTCTTCAGCAACTCTTATATAATATCATGTCCGAACCAACTTTGCAAGCTCTTTTTTTAAGATTCTTTCGAAGCTTATTTTGTTTGCTTGACGCACCGTGTATCTCGTGTTTTTTTGGCCGGAAATAGAATATACCATGCCATAAAAATAATTGCAACATTTATTTAGTTGATTTAATTCAATATAATTTCTCTTACCATATAATGCTGAATAGCACTTGGCTAGCCTATACAACATTGATCTCAAGTATTTCTTAAACTCAAATAAAAAAATACAATCCACGGGCATACATTACAAACATCTGGTATGTATCGTTTCACTTCATATTCATTGTACAACTCGAATTCACAATTTCCTTAAAATTGGAAAAAAAATAGTCCTCCTGTTATATAAACTGTTAACAGCTATACTACAGGAGGACTAAAATTAATCACTTTTGTACAATATCTTTTAGACCTTTTAAAAAACGACTGGAAGCATAACATATCTGACCATTTACCATTTGAATTTCTCTCGTAGCAAAGTCAATTTCTGCAATATTATCTTTATTCACTACATAGGAGTTGTGACACCGATAAAATCTGTTATCCATTTCAAGCAAAACCTTTAACTTCCCATAGAACTCAACTTGGCGATTCTTGGCATGTAAAATCACTTTATGTAATTGTGGGGAGGTCTCAAAGAATAAAATATCGTTGTATTCAATACTAATGACTTTATCCCCAGACTTTGTTTGAAATACTTTACGACTGCTTTGCTTATTTTGCACATATCGCTGATTTGCCGTATTTATACATTCGATAACTCGTTTTTGTATATCAGTAAAATTATCTTTTGTAATGTAATCCATTGCTTCAACTTTATAAGTGAATGTTAGATAGGTCAACTCTGAATGTGTCGTCACAAATACGATAGCTCCCTGAGTATCATATTGACGAATTTCCGCTCCCAGAGCAATTCCACTCTTTTCCTCCTGTATATCTACATCCAAGAAATATAAACCTGTTGTATTATTCTGTTGGAGATATTCAATAATATCGCTAGAATGTGCAGTAGAAATAACAACCTTCATATCTAAGTTCTCTATCATAATATAATCAGTCACATATTTGGTTAGACGTTTGCGTTGTTCTTCATCATCTTCACAAATAAAAATCTCCAACATGCCTTTCCCCCCCACTTAAAATGAGTTATTCTATATTCTACTACTAGACTATCTCTTCACATCATTGTTGACCTAGGATTCGAGCACTTCTACTACTTGAATAAATTTTTTTTCTTTGCGCTCGGTGTCCAGAGCAACACCCTTACATTGCGAAACCATCTCTTTTAAATTGCTAAGACCGAGTCCACGATTGTTGCCTTTAGTTGAAAAGCCTTTTTCAAAAAGTTTGTACAATTCAGGAGTTTCCTCTCTACAACTGTTCGTGACCACAATTAGTACTCCCTTTTCGTTACGAATCAGTGCTAAATTCACAAGTGGTTCATCACAATGAATTGCTTCTTCAATAGCATTATCTAATAGTATCCCTACACATCGGCATAATTGCACGGAATCCATACTGATACGTTCAATAGGCTCAATCACTTCAATTACTGCATCAATGTCCAATTCCTGTGCCTTAATCATTTTTGCAGAGATGACACCTTTTAACTCCTGTATTTTCAGATTATGCAATGCCCCCAACTTATATGTATTAGACTGCATCCCTTGACTAATTGGCATGATCTTTTCTTCAAAGTAAGTTTGTAACTGATCCATATCTTTATTACGAATAAATTCAGACATACTCAGAAGAATATTAATATAATCATGTCGGAATTTCTGCATGTCTGTATATAAGTGTTCCAAATTTTCCGTGTACTCCGTTAATTGTTCATACTGTTCCTGTTGATTTTGAAGTGATGACTCTTTCATCACTGTTCGCGTCAGGGCAACAAAAACTCCAATTAACAATACAAAATAGAATATAAAAAGAATACTATTGGCTTGAATGTTCTCATCTGAGAAACCTTGTCGTTGACCGATCCATATATTGATGTAAAAAATCACAACAGTAAAAATTGATAGTATCGTTAGATATAAACCGTATCTTTTTAAAAAGATATCATGACCACTCAACCTTATAAGAAGTACCCTAGCTATCGCACTCATTAGAAATGTTAAAAACATAATTCCCGTCAAAGAGAGTAACATATAAAATGAATTATTTTGAAGCGATTCATTGGAACCACCAATAATATTGATATTTATTACACCACATATGTAGTCACTTATGACCATGAAAATAAGCGTAATCGTTGGAATTAAAATACTCACGATAAGCTTTCTTGACTTGTAATATACACTTATTACTAGAAACAATAAAACGACAAAACTACTTGCTGATCCCATAACTAAAAAAAAGAAATATCCAAGAATTATTGAAAAAGTAACCATAAAAGCAATATACTTCTTACTTAAGTGATCCTTCAACATGATAGGAATAGATAAACTAAAGGTTACCATTTGTATTATAGAGCCAAAAATCAATAACATTATCAATAACCCTTCTCTCTATGTGATGAAGATTACCTCAGTCTATATTGTAATTAATCCTTAATTAAACATTATAATCCATTAGCATGAGAATATAATCATGATTATATGAAATAATGTAAAATATATCAACAAAATAGTCTATCTTACTGTTTCACCAGTCTATAACTGGGTACAAAGTAAGGTAGACTATTAGGGTAATGCAGGTTATATTTAACTATTTATTATTTTTTAACAATAACTCACATGGGATTTTAGTCTCATAATTAAAAAGTGAACAACTCGTTTCCATCGCAATTTCTCCACTTTTAATGGCCATTACCTCCATTGATTTCGCTACATTATTCTTAAATCCGTCCAACAGCATCTGTTTCATATTTTTCATAATTTCTAACACTCCTCTTAAGTATTTTGTATGTTACGGGAAGAATTGAAATGATCTGTAACAACATGCCTGCCATCATTAATGTTTTCACCGTGTGAATTGGACATAACAGAGCAATAAAGGTGAGAAAAGCTGCTGTTCGTACAGAAGCTTTTCTCAGTTTCTTTCTTCTCTCCACTCCAAGTAGTGGGAATTTGTCGGTGTCTGCTGGCGCATAACGATACAGAAGTACTACAGAAATCATTCCAATAATCAAAACCATATAGTTGTCAATCATTATGTACGAGCATATGTAAGGTGAACCAACGAATAAGATGATGCTGATCAGGCTGCATCTGAAGCTTGTACTGGCATGCAATCCAAATGATATACGACGGACTGCATAATACGTTGCATGTACAATTAACGTTTCCATAAGCATATTTAATAGGAGAGCTAAACCATAAACCAAAACACTTTTAGTGATATTAATCAATAACGTTTCAATACCAAGCTTCATCTTTAAGTATTGAATGTGTTCTCCATCACGCTCCTTGTTAATCCATAATGCAATTTTACTAGCCAATGTTTCCGTTAAACTTATATGTACTGCGGCTTGTTCCTGTATGTTGATCACCTCTCTGGTACTAATATTAAGGGAATAAAGACCTATATTTCCGTTCATTTCATACTATTATTCCTTTCCATCACAACCGTATATGATCTATCATTGTATATGTCATAAGCGCTTCAAAATGTCACGTAACTGCATGAAAAGACAAAACCACCACCATTTCGCAGTCTTCAAGACTACGGAATTGGTGGTGGTTTATTTATTTCTTGACTCAGGAAGCAATGAGTAATCCCAGTACCTCCTTTACATCGACTTTTTGTGGTACAACCAAACTACAGATTTCTTTTTCATCTTTCATAAAACTATATGCTGTAAGGAACGGAAATCGTTTGAATTGTATTCGAAATACTTCTTGTCCATGTATAATTTCTGAAACAACTTCACTTATCTCATAGATTGAATAATCAGCCAAGAGTCCCATTTTCAACGCTTTCCCCAGTGCTTCTTTGCAACTGAAAAACATATAGGCAAATTGTAAGGCTGGATAACGATGTTCTATAAGCTTTTTCTCAGCTTTACTAAGCATTTCTTCAATTGGAATATCGGAACGTATAGTTTCTATGTCTACTCCGACTACGTTATCCTTGCTATAAAGCACAGAGAAAGCATATGTCTTGGAATGACTTAATCCTACTTCGAACAGATTGTCATGGATCACCGGAAAACGCAGGCTCCCATATTCAACAGAGATATTATTCATTTCCCCATGATATGAGGGAATTTGATCCTTTAGATTTTTTTTTATAGCATATCGTCCAACCAGAAACTCTTTCCTTCTGTTTTCATTGGTTATGTTATCGTAGATTTCATGTTCATAAGGACTCAAGATGTCACCAGCCTTAATCTCTTGCTCACTGATTGCAATCAGATTTGGACTAATCATACGTATTCACCTCAATGTGCTATCATTCTTGATCTTAAGTGCAGCATATAGAGCACTAGCAAATCAATGATAAAACCTGCATTTACCAACATTATAAATCCAAGATAAATACTCTGGCCGATTGAATCAATTGGAAACTTAACTAGAATAACTGCTGAGATAAAGAGACTCACACCTGCACACCAAGGTACTACTTTTGAAGATCTATAATGAACTTTACGATAGAGACCCATAGCAATCATCAGTATACCGGGAAGAAGAAGTGAATCCTGTATATTGAAAAAGTTAACATCACCAGTTCCAAACGTATACACAGGGAGTTTTATACATAAGATAATACCTGTAATAATTAATAGATTGTCTATCCATTTACGATGTTTTCCAAGCATGATGGCAAACCAGGCTGTAAAAATATTCAGATAGGATAACGTAATAACGAATAATGAGAACGCAATTCCACCAATAAACCAATATGTTTCCGAAGGAAGAAACTGATCCTCTCCTACATAGTGGAGAAAGAGTACAATGTATACACCTACAACTATTAATTTCAATCCCCAATACCACTTCATACTTCCCGTAAATGTTTTTCTAAATGAAGGATTTTGACCCGCTTGATGTAGCTCATACTTTCGGAGCAAAAAATCATAAATTGTACGCTGCATCATATTCTTCTCCTAACATTTTGGTAATCTCGCTAACTGTTGGATTCTCAATAATATCAAAGAAGCTGAGATCGCTATGGAACGAATGATTAATCTCTCTTGCAATCTCCCAGATCGTAATTGAATCGATGGCGAACTCAAACAAATTTGTCTGTTCAGTGATGTCCGCATTCAAATACCGCTGTAAAATTCGAATGAGCCTTTTATTTTTTGTAAGAAAATAATGCTCGTACAAGGTTTTAGTATCTGTCTTCCCGTTTCCTGTCAAAGGCAATTCGCTAACGTAAGCTATTTTGGACGGGATCATGTAAATAGGAAGTAATCGCTTCAGTTGGCTTGCTATATTCTCTTGGCGTGTTGTAACAGCAAGGTAGATCTTTTTATCCTGAACAAATGCATGACAGTTGGAAATACCCAAAGATTTTACAGTAGATTCGATTTCCTGAAGATCAATTCGGTAACCATTAATTTTAACTTGGGTATCTTTTCTTCCCATATAGATTATTCGGCCGTCTGGATTCATCCGTACCAGGTCGCCCGTCTTATACACAGGTAGGCCATTCCAAATAACAAATGATTCCTTGGTCTTCTCAGAGTTTCCAAGGTATCCCAAGGCGACTCCCTTCCCTGCGGTGTAAAGTTCTCCTTCGTTACTTTCTTGACCTTGCTCATTTACGATATATACTTGCGTTCCGAAAAATGGAGTTCCTATCGCGATCTCATCCACTGAACCTTCCATTACATCTATTGTAGTGAACACAGTATTCTCCGTAGGTCCATATCCGTTGATAACTTTAGTAAACGGCAGAACCTTCTGTACATGGGACAAGCTTAGTTGCTCCCCACCGACAATAACATGACTTAATTTCTTGAACATTTCAGGTTTTTTATCCACCCAAAAGTTAAACAAGGAACTCGTTACCCACATGATATCTATTTCTTGTTGAATTCGTTTTTCAACCAGATAAATGTTCAGAACCTCTGTTTTGGAAAGTAATGCAATGGTCATACCACTAAGCAATCCTCCCCAGACCTCAATAATTGAAGCATCAAACTCAAGAGGACTGATATGGGAAATTGTTTTCGCCGGATCCCATTCCAAACGTTCTTCATGTAATAATCGCACCACTCCACGATCAGGAATTCCTACTGCCTTAGGAAGTGATGTTGTGCCCGAAGTGAAAATGACATAACACATTTGATCCTTTGATCTCGTTACACATGGCCACTCTTCCATTCTTTGATGATCTACCTCAAAAACAGATTCGATTGTTATCTTAATATCCAGTGTCTGTCTCATGTACTCCTTACGAGTCTCTGGATAGTCTTTATTGATAACCGTATATGCTGCGCCATGTTTTAATATAGCGATCATCGCAGCAATAGCTTCTATACTTCGCTCCAATTCAATAGCAACAATCTCATTAACAGATACCCCTTTTTCTTTTAGCCAGTCATAGTATTGGTTAGACAAAGCATTCAACTCTCCATAAGTAACCGTACGATTCGTTTCAGAAATGGCAATCTTGTTTTTATACCTCTCCACACTTTGCTGCAGCATTCCAAGTAAACTCATATCTTAACCCCTCCTCAGAAAATAGTAGTATTCGAATTCGTAATAAAATCAATAACATCCAGACTAACTTGATTCTGGTGATCATATAAGAAGAAATGTCCAGAAGGGTAGAAATGATACTGTACATCATTCTCGGAAAGGTCTGTCCAATGATCTTCATCGGTGACAGATAGATCCTGCTGACCTAGAAAAACAGCAATCTGAACTTTTTCATCAAACGTATGGCTCTGATAGTTATTGACGACATTGTAAGCATTAACTGAATTAATGTCATTGCGTAATGCTGGCAAAAAAAGCTTACGCATCTGTGCAGAATCAAACTGCCCTTCTTTAATCAATCCGTAATGTTTGCAGCGCAGAAGAAGTTCCTCATCTCCTGATAGATCCTCGTGTCGAATATCTATACGATGAGGTGGGGTAGCGGCCATAAAAATCAGTTTGACAACGTTGTACCCCTCCCTGATTAGCATTTGTGCAACTTCATAGGCAACGATTGAACCCATACTGTATCCAAGTATAATGATCTCTTCTTCTTTGTTCATTGTTGCTGTAATTTTCGTGTAAAGATCGGCAGCATTCTCTTGAATGGACTGGTGCGATGTTTCAGAAAAGCGTCTTCCATGCCCTGCATATTCCACAGACATGATCTGCATATGGGGATACTTAATTTTTATTTGATTCTGTAATTCAACAAATACATTTACATGAGCTCCAGCATAAGGAAAACATATCATTTGCATATCTGCTACCCCCTCTATCCTTCATGACCGTCCATATGAATGACTAAGTTATAAACGTTACCATGCATGGAATACATGGGCATTGTAATCCAATGGTAGTCATTCACTTGAGTCGTCCATTGGTCCGATTCTATCTTGCCTATATATGAGTTTGGCTGATTAACATAACGGCCCTGTAACTCTGTTTTATTTTTCTTCGATTCCAGCAAACGACATAATCCTACTAATCCATAATATCCAATCATATATTGAGCATGTTGTTTAAGATATCCTCCCTTTAAACCGGGGAAAACCTTCTGCACATTTTTCAAACAGGAGAACTCAGCAGTATCATCAATCTCATTACCTCTTCCATAGAGGTCCATAAATATATCATCTGTAGGAAGCACACCAGCATCTTCCAAAGATTGAAGCACAAGTTTTTTAACTGCATTACGATTAATTACAGGACTTCCCATAGTGCCTAAGGTAATATCTTTAATTTCAGCAAGAATATGATCTCCATCTGCAAGGGCTTGCTGCCTTTCTTTAAGTAGAAAGGCAGCGCCTCCTTCTGAAAAATAGTGCCCCGAAGCACCTTGTTCAAACGGTTGGACGAATCGATCAGAACCGAACCCAAATTTGGACAACTCATGTGGAAATGGCATCGTACTGGCGGAAGAACCACCGACCAAGGCTGTATTAAACTTCCCTTTCTTTATGGCGTTATATCCGCTATATAAAGCGCCAATACCTGAAGTTGACGCTTCGCTTACCATTTGTATTGCTGGCGGCCTGGATAAACGTAGCATTTTCAGATACGCCAATGGATCAAGCAACTCTACAGCCTTCATGAAATCAATGTCCTGCATCCCCAAGTAGGCCGATTTGGATATCAAGTCCGTCTGTGCACTTCCGTTTGACACCAACACATCGTGTTTCGTTGTCATAACATTCTGATTAATGAGTGACTGGAACAACGATAATGTGATTCTTTCACTGGAGAGCAAATATTTTGTTTTTTCATCAACTATGCCTTCTAAATCAAATCTTTCTTCAATTGATGGATAGAAGATCCCTTCGAATGAGTTAGCTCCGTGAAAATCTTGACTGAACCGTTCACTTAATTGCTTTATTCTGTTTCCCCAGAGCCTGTCCTTGTTTTGGAGAAGTTGCTCCGCATGCGAATCGTCTATAGCCGGCATATCACAGCGGTAGTCTACAATGACGACACGAGAACTGTTTTTAATCATGCCGCAGCCTCTTCCATCAGCTCTTTCACATACTCACTTAGCTGCACAATGGTTGGGTAAATAAAGACATCAGCCACTTCTATATCAATGTTAAATTGCTCTGCAATAGGCCCGTAAATGCCAAATGCTTTTAGAGAATCTCCACCCAGATCGGTAAAGCTCTTCTGCACATCAATCTCATCGAGATCAAGCACTGAAGCGAATACAACAGTAACAAATTTTTCAACATCATCCTGGCGATCTGTCCCAGTAACAGTTAAAGAACTAAAATCTTTGATCTGGTATGGGCGATCTTCCTCTGCTTCTCCTTCTGAATTAGGACGAGCTCTCTCATGACCGTAATCGCCTGGTAGATGGATATAACCACCTAAATACTCTCCTATCTTAGATGTGTTAAATTCACCTGCAATAAAACCGGAGTCTCCCGTCTGAAGCGAAAGTTTAATATATTCTCTGCCTTCCATGTTAGAAACAGACTTCATTAAGAGATGTTCATCCGCAGCATCCAGATCTCCGAAATCAAGGGCCATTCCCGTCTCTTTCCATCCTGGCCACTGTATTGCTGTTATCAAAGAATCAGATAGTGCTGTTCCTTCCAAATATGCGTTAGCAACGGTATAAGAGAACTGGCCGGCAGAACCTGTAATTGTAGTCATTGAAGAACTGGTAACAAAAAATTGTAGCTTGTCTGTATTAACATACTTGCGGAGCAAAAGTGTCCCGGTAACCTTAGGTGCTATAATGTTTTTGAAATCATCTTCCATTTTGGAGAACAACATGCCTTCCTCTGGCACTCCCGCCAAATGAATAATTCCAGCTATATTATATTTCGCTAGAATTTTAGTTATCGCTTTCTGTACGTCAGACTCATGTGAAATATCGCAAGGGTAGAACTTCAGGTTAGCCCCTTTAGATATCAGCTTATTGATTTTATTAAGTTTGCTGTCTTCATACGGTGTACGTTCTTGTTTGGAAGCGAGGGCTGCTTGGATATCTGTACGTCCCAATACCGCTATGTGTACTTCAGCATTAATATCGAGTAGCTGCTCAATGTATTCAAGTCCTATGCCTCCGTATCCCCCTGTGACAATAACGCAATCGTCTTTCACCAAATTTACGGGTCGATGCTTCAAATCTTTATTTTCAATGAGAGATTCTTCATATATTATTCCATCATCAACAATGACTTTTTTACCATCCAGTTCACTGAATGCAGCAAGCCGTAACAACTCGTTGATATTAAACTCGGAGATCTGAATCATTTGTGTAGTGAAACCTGTGTTTTCCAAACCCACAATACGACCTGAACTCAACATTGCATATTGAAGCGGGTTAATTTGAAGCTGGTCTTTTTCCAAAGCAAGACCCTGATCGGCTGCGAAAATTAATTTAGCGCCTCTTTTTAGCAACTTGTTAGCTGTCTTGGCAAATAGGAAGTAATTCAACATCTCTTCTTCAATTTTCCCTGGATCAGTTATTTCCAATCCAATCCATGGTGCATAAATAACCACATCATATCTAATTCCCGTTGTTATCTGATCTAATTGTTTATAATTCACACGACTTATCGTAGAAAATTCAGGCGTGATAACCCGATCATTACTTATAAGTAATACTTGTTTGTCCGCCCCGTGTTCAACTTCCCTATTTGTAAACTCAACTGTTGAACGTTCCCACCCAATAGTATGAAGATAAGGCTTAAATAACATATTGGCGAAGGACTTCATGATATATTTATCCACATAAGCAACAAGATCTCCTTGATCATTGTACACATGAATATGCGCAGTGATTACATCATGATCTCCTGTAATGTCATAAAGAAGCTCGGTGACGGAATACATTTTTCTGGTGAACCTTACTCCTGTATAGGTAAACCGACCATAAGACAAAGGAAGGTAGGTCTTCTGGCGAGCCTGAGCCCTCTCATATACCATTGCCCCCAGAATTCCATCCAACATGGAAGGATGCAGATGATAGGCTTCCAAATCTTCGAGAAATTCCTCTTGCAGATTAAGTGAGAGAAGTAATTTGGAATCGTTCATATGAACCATCCGGAAGTCCTGAGCGATAAAGTTCCAACGCCCTTTAAAGAAGTTATTCTCCTCTTCTGTACTTCCCATTGCTGTAGGCTTCAATTGATTGTGTACTTCTGAGGACAAATCAAGCTTATGCTTCTCCATTACTTCCTGAGGTTTGAGGGTAAAGACTGCATGAGTCGTATACTGCTCTAGATCATCATTCTCATAAGAGAGAACCTCAATATCCAGTTGCTTGGCGGACAGCTTGTTAACATGAATCAGGAAACGTTTATCTGTTTTGTCATTTAGCTGAATCAGATTTTTGAAATACAATTTTTCTAGCGTAAACGCAGGTTCATCAAAATATAAGGAAGCTAGTTCAGCGGCCAATTCGGTATAGGTGGTCCCCGAGAACGTACGCTTACCTCCAATCCGATGATCATCTACGAACCAATCATCTGGGGATAAGTTGACTTGGTATACATCCGATTTGGCGGATCTAATAACTTGTTCTTGAATCAATGTCGCTTTCACTGAAAGACTCAGGCCTGATTGAACAGGTGGACTATATCGTTTAACTGTCGCCCATAGAATATCAGATTTGAATTCGTAACCTGGTAATGTTACAGTTCTAGCCTTCTGATACGGGTATTCGTCGAATTTTGTTTCGTACCCATCCAATTTGAGTTGAATAAGTCCGTTCAGATCAAACTGTCTAAAGTCTGTTTTCAATTGATAGTGGATAAGTTTTTTCATATCAGCTGTTACTTCATGGTCATTCGTCGTAAAGATTCCTTCTGCTGGCACTCGGTCTTCCAACAATGTGATCGCAGCTCTTACTTTTGTCAAAAATTCTTCCATCGAGCTAGCCTGGAAACCAACACCTGTATTAAACCAGTTTCTTCTATGAATAAGGGTATATGAAATATCTTGTAACCTATATGCACTCATGTATTCTTCATGTTTCACATACTTGTACAACATCTTGATTAACTGATCAGGCGATTGTGCAGTGAAAACAAATGGAAAGGCACATTGATCATTATCCGACTCGTTTATAGCGTGCTCGTATTCCTCAAGAATCACATGAGCATTGGTGCCGCTGAATCCGAAGGAACTGATTCCTCCCCGACGCGGGTATTTTCCTTTAATCCACTTCTCAGCCTGGGTAGGAATGTAGAATGGACTGTCCACAAACTTGATATATTCATTCGGAGCTTCAAAAGAATGGTTTGGAAAGATCTCCTGATTGCGAAGTGCAAGCGACATCTTAATCAGTCCGCCTACCCCTGCTGCTCCTACGGTATGACCAATATTTTCTTTCAAACTTGTCAATGCACAAAAACCGCGTTTGTTCACATATTTTTTGTATGCGTCCGTTAGCCCTCGAACTTCAATCGGATCGCCAAGTTTCGTACCCGTTCCATGTGCATCAATGTAATCTACCGTTTCAGGTGAAATATGACTGCTTGTATAGGCATCCAGTAGAAGATCCTTTTGAGCATGTGGATTAGGAGCAGTCAAACCGTTAGATTTTCCATCACTATTAATCATACTGCCACGAATAATGGAATAAATGTTGTCATTGTCTGCGATGGCATCCTTCAACCTTTTAAGAATGACAATACCTACACCTTCGCCAAAGATTGTTCCTTGAGATTCAGCATCAAATACTTTCAGGAAGGAACGTGGTGTCTCCACATTACTGTATTGATCGAGTACACTACCTTGACGCGGGAAAAGTCCGAGTGCAATACCGCCGACAATTGCTGTATCAATTTCTTTATCCCGAAGTGTCTTCAATGCCAGATGTGCAGCCACCAGTGAGGAGGAACAAGCTGTATCAACTACAAACGAACCTCCAGACAAGTTATAAATATAGTTGAGACGACTTGCCAGTATGCCTTCCCAGTTTCCTGAGTTTATATGGTTGGAGTCCTCTTCAATCTCAGAACGATAACTTGCTGTTATGGATTTGTCTTTGCCTATATATATAGCCGTTTTACTATCCTTAACATCCGATAAGCGAATACCTGCATCTTCCAGAGCAAGATAGGAGTGCTTCATAACCAAACGATGCGTGGGATCAATATATCTAGCCTCATCCTGACTAATACCGAAAAAGTCATAATCAAAGGTATCAATATCCTCAAGATACGACCCCTTTTCTTTACACAATCTGTCTAGGAATTCCTCAGGTGTAATCTTCAAATGTTTAGCTCCGTTGTGCAGATAAGTGTGATCTTCGGGAATATAACCAATTCGACCTTTGGGAAACTCCTTAAACCCCTGTTTTCCGTTTTTGACAGTTTGGTAAAACTCAAAGGTATCCTTAATATCACTGTATTCACACGACATACCCACTATGGCAATATCATCTGGAATAATCTCTTCTAACAAACCTTTGCCTACTGCTGAATCGAGTTGGCCCTTTTGAATCTGACCGAAGATATACTCACTCGCCTTCATGTTCAATCGCCTCTTTCATAATTATTATTTATTGAGAAATGCTAACATCTCTGCTGCATCATAATGACCATCGCTCTGTTCGGCCGTTGCCTCCTGGTTGTCCAGTTGATTAATAAGATCAACTTGACCCTGTATCGTTGCAATAGAGAACAATGTGGTTACATCGAATTGTCCCGGAAAAGCAAGATTCAATTCATCACATAAATGTACGATCGTAATAGAGTCCCCACCTTGTTCAAAGAAGCTAACATTGTAGTCGTAATCATCTTCACCCAACGTTCTTTGCCATGCTGCAACGATATGATCTTCAACATGATTAGAACCTGTGTTTACCTTCTCTACTTGTTCCTTTTTTTGCATTTTCATAACAGGACTGAAGAGAGAAGAATATTCATCAGCTGCACGTTTTAACTTAAAGATAGAAGCTGACTTGGCATTTGATTGAATAAATAGATTTAATAGTGGAATGCCATCTGCACTGGCTAATTTCTCGAAATAATAATCTTCCATTCCTGCTGACATACCTACATCCTGCCAACCCGTTAAATTGAGGACTCTTACGTTCGTACTAGTTAAGGACAAGCCCGATTGATACGCATTAGCCATAGAATACTCCGCTTGTCCCATTGCCCCAATAACACCAGCTAGTGATGAGAAATGAATAATTTCTTTAGCTTCTGGGAAATACATTCCCAACAGATATGAACCTTCTATTTTTCCTCTTGTCTTCGAACAAAACTCATTCCTGGACTTTGTAATAAACAATCCCTGAGCCGGTTCACCTGCAAAATTCAGAATATAATCAAGCTTGCCATGATATTGAGCAGCTAAAGCAGAAACCTCTTCCTCATTAGATATATCCAACTTGAGATAACTCACATTATCCCTTAACGGTAGACCATCCCACGCAGTTCTTCTTCCTGCAGCTAAAATTTGGATGTCAGCATATCGGTCAGCCAAATCTCTTGTGTATGCCTCACCGATTCCAGAACTAGCCCCAACAATCAGTACAGTAGTACCTTCAGGGAATTTGTCCTGGGATGATTCATCTACTTTCAAACTCTTCAAGCGCAGGATGTAGAACTTACCTTCCCGGTGAATAATATGTTGCTCAGACCCATAGTCAACTCGCCCTACTTCCATTGAGTATGTATGGTCTGTATCCACAACAATGACTTCACTATTCACTTCCAGTCTTAAGGCATAGGCTCCCATAGCGATGGAACGATTTAAAGCATTCATTTTTGCATATTCAGTCTTCTTACCTGTGTATCCCAAAACTCCTGAATTTACATAATAAAACTTTTTCATATGCAGTATTTTGTTTAAATCAATTAGCACTTTTCCAAGGGTATACGTCTCATCCGCAATACGATCTATCTCTGTATAATTCCGGTCCCACAGGTACACATGTTGGATGATATCTTTCTCTTGAAGCCCCATCGCCCTTTCGCTGATTTCTGCTAGGTCTGTAAAATAAGCTATTGGACTATCAAATTCGAGCTGTGAACGCAAGGATTCATGTACAAAATGGATCACTTCGGATGAGCTATACGAATGTTGTGCAAATGTTGCGGGTATAATCTCTTCTTGCTTAAAGTATGAACTCGATCCTTCCTTGTTAAGAGCATTTTTTACTTTATAATGATCAGCAGATAGAATAAGATTCCACTGTCCATCGAACAACTTAACATTGAGTGAGAGGATGACGTTTCCTCTTTCATCCATAGTACGATCTACTAATTCTATTTCGGAATAGAACTCATCTCCTACAAGTTCAAACTGCTCAAAACGGATATCACTCCAATACCAAGGAAACACAATCTGTTCCGGTTCAGCCATTCGATTTAGTGCATTGAAGGCAGGATCGAGAATGGAGGGATAAAAGTTATACATTGAGAATTCCACTTTGTAATCTGAAGGAGGTCTCAGCTTAACTACAGCTCTTGTATGTTCCTGATTAGCCCATAAGCGATCTACTACATCCCATCTTCGGGATACAGCAATATCCTCTCCTCCTTCACCTCCAACTTGGCTAGTTACAGCGACTTCCACAAGTTCTCCTGCTCTAATAGCCTGATCCAGCTGGGTAGCCGCTCTTATTACCGGATTGTGCATTGAAGATTTATCATATAATTCAAACTGAAGCCAAGTCTTCAACACTCCTGAAGTCGTATATGTTACAACCACCTTTAAGGTTTTCTTATCAAGTTTGAGTAGAACGTTTAGGGGACCATCCTGAACCGCCATCTGATTCATAATGTGAAGACCATTAATGTCATACTGTTCAAGAGTGTATGGTGTACAACCTAACCCCTGGGCTATCATTTCGAAGATACTGGTACCTACAAGCAGATGTTTGCCATTGAATTGATGTTCATGAATCTCCCACTGTCTCTTACTGTGTAAAGGAAACTGCACGATAAGCCACTCATCTGTTTCCAAGCGTTGAAGATCATCTTGTACTGTGAATGAATTTTCATCCAATGGAAACCAGTAACTCTTTAAATTCAGTGGCAACTCCTTAACTTCGGATGGCACCGAACCGCTATATTGTTGAAGAATAACGTGAGCGTTTGTACCTGTCATGCCAAAAGAGCTAATACCTGCAAGCGCATATTCTTCCAGCGGAACAGAACGATCCGGAATATAGAAAGCCGATGTTTCAAAATCAATCTCTTCATTAGGAATCTGGAAATCCGGATGAGGTAACACTAAGCGATTACGTAAAGATAAGGTCGACTTAATCAATGAGAACAATCCTGATGTAACATCCAGATGTCCGAAATTGGACTTACATGCTGTCAAAGCAATTTTCTGTTTTGTTTTAACACGCTCTGAAAAGTAATTACTCAAGCTCTCAAATTCGATCGTGTCCCCTATCGCCGTCCCCGTACCGTGAGCCTCAATAAACGCCAGCTGCTGCATCTCATTCTGAAGGGGAGCCCAAGCCTGCTCTATCAGCCGTTCTTGCGCATCCGGGTTAGGCGAAGACATATTCATCGTTTGACCATCGTTATTCATGGCATAGCTACGGATCAGACCATAGATAAAGTTACCATCCCGTTCTGCATCCTCCTTCCGTTTGAGAATGACAGAACCTACCCCCTCCCCAATGGATGTGCCTGTGCTTCGATCATCAAAGGTGCGCGTCCTCGCATCTGTTGCCAAAATGTCAACCAGTTTATCGGACTTGTACCCTGGTTTTACATAAAGATTAGAACTAACTACTATAGCCTGATCAATAATACCTTGTCTAAGATCATTTGATGCTTGAATAATAGATACTAATGACGATGAACAGGCCGTATCGGTCATTATTGAAGCACCACGTAGGTCATAGATATATTGGATTCGACTTGATATAGTCGAGTTTAACATCCCAAGCAGATCCGGTTTCAACCTACGCTGCTGTAACAATAATTGATATTGATACTGCTGTGTAGAGTTCACACTTGCGTAAACACTGGTTTGCGTACCGCGGATATTCTCAAGACAACCAGCATCATTCAGTGCTCGGGTGACTGATAGTAGAGTCATTCTCTGATTAGGATCCATATAATCAGCACTTTTTTGTGCTATATTGAAATATTTATGATCAAATTGATCGATATGTTCAAGGTATGAACCTGGCATGAATATATCCTCATTAACCAGTTCACCAATCTGTGCATGTCTGTTATTCGGGAATTTTCCTACGGAAATTCGCTTGTCTCGAATTTTATTCCATGCATCATTCATATTCACACACCCTGGAAGCATAAGATCCATACCGATAATGGCGATATCTCCTAAACTCAATAGTTCTCCTCCTCTCCTTACTCAGCTTCTAGGGAATTATCCCGCTTTCCAGGCTAATTTGTTACGATAATGCATAATTTGTTCCTCTGGAACTTTTTTCGTCCGAAGAATGAGCTCCAACAATGACAACGTTTTTTCCACATCCTCCGCAGTTGCCTCTTTTCCAATCTGTGATTTAATCTGGTTATATCCACTAATCACAATATTTTCATATGCTTCTGGATCTTCATTATTATTTTTGGTCGAGACAATAATTCCTAGCGCTCGAGAAAAGACACTGTAGTGTTTATTGACTTCGATATCATCTTTCAGTTCCTTAATAAGCTTTGAGAATTGCTCTTCGTTGTGTAGGGTGTGGACTTGAACCTGATTGCCAAGCATTTTAACAAACATCCCATTTGGAGATAAATCAATGAATAATTGCACGCCCTGCTTCACCGCGTAATCTACAGATTGAGTCCAGCGAACTGGATTTATCATTTGACTGGAAATTCCTTTTTGAATATTCGAAGGTTGATATGTTCTTGCGAATTCGTTACTAATTACTTCAGTACTCCAATACGGATTAAAAGTAAAACTGTTCAACTGGTTGTACACTTCTTCAGCTGCTTCTTTCATGTAATGAGTGTGAAAAGCGCCACTGACTCCTAAAGGAACAGACTCTATCTTATTTTGTTTGACGAAGTCCTGTAGATTATCCTTCCTACCGGCAATAACCGTTTGTTTGGAAGAATTATAATTGGCTACAAAGATGTCTTGTCTACCATCCAACCATGCTTCTACCTTCTCCGGTGAAGCAAACACAGCTGTCATGCCTGTACTTTCTTGTGTATCAATAGCTTTTTTCATAGCCGTTCCTCGCACATCTACCAGTTTTAATCCCGAACTGTAGCTTAATGCACCTGCAATAGTTAGCGCTGTAATCTCACCCAGGCTGTGTCCAAGGACGACACTAGGATATAAACCCACATGTTCCCGGTACAATTGATACATGCACATGGACCCTACATAAGTTGCCAATTGTGCTTTTCTTGTGTCTTGGCTTAGATCAGAGCAGAACCACTCTCGAATCGGCTCCTGCAATTGTGCCTCTGCTTGCTCAATCCATTTTAGTGTTTGTTTATTTTTCAGCCATATTTCTTTTACTTCTTCGCTGATTTTAGTTCCTTGTCCCGCCAACATTAATGCAATTTTCATATCACGTTGTCCTCCTTATAATCGTTCAAGAATTATTTTTGTAAGCATTTCGGAAGTATAGTGATTAAAGAAATCACTTATTTTCAGATTCACTTTGAATTGTTCGCGTATTCTTTTTTTGAACTTTACCAAGAGTGTCGAATCCATACCGAGATCAAAAAAGCTCTCTTCTGCGTGTACAGTCTGCTCATTCAGCAGTGTACACACCATCCCGGATACCTCTTTAAATATAACTTCATAATTGTCTTCACTTAAGATAACGCTTGGAGAAATGGTATCCCTATCTGGTTTAATTTCATCTTTCAAACGTAGAATTTGATCCAGCCCTACTTCTGTATCAGCGTATACTACATGGACATTACGACAAAATATAGATAACAGTTGTTCCATATCTTCCGAACTATATTCACTAGATATCATTGTTATATGAAGTTCATTCAGATGTTTATATATCGAAAAGTGAAGACCATATTTTTCATCGCGGTATGTCTCGATTTCATGGAGTGTTATTTCATGCTCATGACTAAGTGTAGTCTCGATCAGACTTCCTGACTTGTAGTCAAATATGATATCCCTAAATATGTTCATACAGTTCATGGACTCCCGATATCTCACATCATCATAATGGCTATTCGTTGTCATATCCTTGAATATCTGTTGTTGAACTTCTGCAGTTAGTAGCTCAACGCTTGAATAATTCTGTGGCTCAAGCCTCTTATGAAAAGGAACTAGCTGAACAAAGTTTCCAAGTGCTCTGAAATTGGTCTGATTCCTACCCAAATACGGATAAGCCAGATACACGGAGTTATGGTTCAACCAGCCAGCAACACTTATTGCAAACGCAGTAAGACATAAAGAGAAATCGGTGTATTTATGTTTGACTATATTCCCCAGTTTTATAGTTTCACTTCGGTAGTTCACATGCTCAATTTGTTTATTGAGTAACCGAGACTTGAATCCTTCATAATCTCCGAAATTTACTGTAACACGCTGTGAGTTATGATTAGAAACAGTATGTTCATTCACAGTACTACATCGGAAAAGCAATGGCTCTTCCGAGAGATATGCTGCAATTACATCTTGTAAAAATAGATTAATACTTAAGCCATCAAGTAACGCATGATGTACATTAACAAAAAGGTAATCATTGGTTTCATCCGCCACCTTACATAATACAATTTTGACTAACTCTTTATCTTCAACCGATATCAAATGAGAATCAAGCATTGCTTGGGGTTCAAAAATAGACTGTGAGCAAATTTCGATTGTAGGTACTGCTGTCGTGATCCATCTTTCGATGTCAGAACCAATTCGATAAGAAGTCCGGAAAATATCATAATGTTCAAAGTACACTGTCAGCAGATTATACATTTTGGCAATATTGAGCCCTTTCCCAAACTTCACAATCATGGGAATATTATAAGCTGTAGGATTTAGTATACTGCTATTAATAATTCTTTTCTCACTATCACTAGCCGGCTTTAGCATCATTCACAATCTCTCCTAAGGTGCGCGTAAATAGCATATCCAGATCCATCGGATAACCCTCTCCTCCTAGTTTCCAGATGACTTCCATTGCTTTAATAGAGTCACCACCCAGTTCCAGAAAGGTCTTATTCATGATTAGCTCAATTTGGAGTACACTTGTAATGACTTCTGCAACCTTATTCATACTGTTGGACTCCTGGTCTTTATGTTGGTTCATTGCTTGCATGTCTGTTTTACCATTCTTATTCATCGGGATTTTGTCCACCACCTTAACCGTTGGTATCATATAATCTGGAAGTATATTGCGAAGATGCTGCCGGAATGGTTCCAGTTCGATCATATCCGTTACAAATAGGTACAGACGTTTACCATCGAAATGAGCAAGACATTCTTTATTCAGGCCATAGTTGTATGCACATCGTTCAATCTCGCCAAGTTCGATTCGATATCCAGAGACTTTAACCTGCCGATCTATTCGCTCGATATAGCTCAATTCTCCATCTGTACCTTCATAAACAACATCGCCTGTCCGATAATAGCGTTGCCCCTCCCAGTACGCAAACGCTTTTTGATTCGCTTGATCATTGTCAATGTATCCTCTCATCAATCCGGAGTCAGATAACAATAATTCCCCTTGTTCCCCGTGACTCACCGGTATACCACTTTCATCCAGAATGAGATAATTCCCCTGGTCAAACATCTTCCCAATCGGAATTTCTGTTTCATCCCCTTTTATCTTATATCGGGTTGCAAAGACTGTTGTCTCCGTTGGGCCATACATATTGTACACGTTACAATATTGCGCCGCTTCATGCAGATGTTTGATAGAAGCACGTTCACCACCCGTTAAAATGAGTTGTAGCTTCCCAAGGTCCTCCACACATTCTTCAACATACAGATTGAACAAACGTGTTGTTAGGAATACCGTATCTATCTCTGTCAAAATCTCTGGAATAATATCAAAGTCAAGACTGTCGTCCTTACTCACCATTCTAAGTGTCATTCCATTTAGTAACCCGCCAAAAATTTCGTAGACTGATGCATCGAATTCAAGAGGAGCAAATTGACCAATTACATTGCCCCGATAGAATTCCTTCTGCCTCACAATTTTTTCAATGGACCGATCCTGAATAGCTACAGCCTTAGGCTCGCCAGTTGATCCTGAAGTGAAGATAATGTACAAAAGACTGTCTCCTTGGCGAGAAGTACGCTTTACTCCCAATACGTCTTGTACCCCATTTTGAAGAGCACTCTCTTTCTTCTCTATTTCATTAAGACTATGAAGTGTGACTTTGCCATTCACTTTAGTACGCATTTTATTTTTGCGATAGTCCGGATAATCTTGAGGGATGACACAATATGCAGCCCCCGCTCGGACAACTCCAAGCATAAGAATGACCGCTTCCAACTTATCCTCCGCCTCAATAGTTACTACATCTTCATTGGCAATTTTTTGCCGAATTAAATATGAAGCTACCTTGGCTGTTAACTTATCCAATTGACCATACGTAAGTGTCTTTGAAGACCCCTTAATTGCTGTCTTCTCCTTATACGTATTGAAGCTCCACTCTAATTCTTCTAATACATTCATCAGAAATCCCCCTATTAGACAAGACAGCTTTCCAGCGTTGTATCGATTTGATCTAACATAAAACGAACCTGCATTTCACTGTATTTGCTTGGATTAAATTCAATTTCGATCTGTGCTTCACCATTCACTAGAAAAACACGGATATATAGTTCAAATTTGTTTAAGTTATCCGCAGGAATATATCGAAAGTAATTAAACATGTCTTCTTCGTAGGAATAGACAACCGGGTGATCAATAGTACATAGTGTTAGTGGTTCCTTGCCCCGCTTTGCGAACGCATTGAGATTGTCCAAGGATATTTGTTTGATGGTTGTTAAAGTGTCACGTCCCCTTACAATTTTTCGGGACTGCATCTGTACAAAACAACCGATCTCATGAAATGCCCCCATACTCATACGCCAATTACCTATGGTTCCATAAACGCTGCCTGTGCAAGTCTGTTCTAATACCGATTCCCATAATCCTTGAAAAACTGAATTCTTGGTTACTTTCAACGCTGTTGAGATTTGCTCAATATGTTTAAATTGTTTAGGTTTCAAGAGTTTTATCAGACGACCTAAATGACTATTTCTAGTTGTTACCTGAACATTTTGTTCAAATAATCTTAAGAATTCTTCCTTAGTAAAAGAAGACCTATTGGTTTGTAACTCATTAATTCGTTGATAGAAGCCAAAGTCACTATATGGAGAATTCCGTGATCGTCCTTCTAGGTGATCCATAAACATAGATTCAAAATTTCTAATTCCCCATCCGTCAATACAGATATGGTGAAATTCAATTAGCAAATACCTCTTTTGTTCATACTCTGCGAATTGAGTTCTCCATGGATATTCTTTTGTGAGATCGATCATTTCCTTCCTTTGCTTCAGATATATTTCGGGATGTTCATCTAAAGAGATATGTGGAATCTCAAATTGAATTGCATCCAAACGATGATAAAACTGTCTAAACATTCGGCGCTCCGCATCATAAGTATAACGGGTCTGCAATGTTGGACATTCCTGTAATGTAATCAAAAGAGCAGTGTAAACTTCATTAAGATCAACGTTTTCTGGAATTTCATAAATGAAGGGCAGACGATACACAGGCAAATTATTGCAGATATACATTTTTCGTTGTATATACGTCAGTTCACTAGATTGAAGAAGTTCCATCTGATGTTAACACCCCTTCAATATCCATAGAAATTCCTTGAAACTCCCTTAAAGCTTGCTCAAATATAACAACCATCCGTCTTTCTTCTTCCGAGTCATATACGTTACGATCGAAATATACACTCAGTTGGGAATTTGAGATACCTCTACGCAGTTGAACGAAAATTTGAAACTTGGATAATCCGTCAAATTCAATTGTTTGATCAAATATAGATGAATCCTCAGGCTCATCCCCTTCTTGCAACGTTTGAAAAACAACACGGGGATAGGTTAGATTAAATCCATTTTGATTCAACTCCATCAGAGAAACCGTTTGGTTCATTCTTGCAATATATAGACTTCTCTTCAGAATATCCGAATTCGTAGTAGAGAAGAACAAGGGTAACACTCTTGCAAATGAACCAATTACCTGACTAGTTCGTGCTATAACGCGCCCATGATAAACAGCACCAATATAACCCTCTTCGTAATCAAAATATCTGGATAATGAATAATGGACTACTTTAAGTATCCTTAATTCTGTCTCTTCGAAATTTTGTGTGCCTGTATCCAGGTTCCAGTGATATTGATGAAAGTATCCACTCCCAAGAGACGATTTACCCGGGTTATAGAATTGTTTGTAAGGAAGAAGACTTTCCCACTGCTGAAGGGCTATAGACGTAGCATTACTGTACTCCTCTGCCAATGAAGCATACTGCGAATAAACAGGTTTTCGGTAGTTATAACACTCTGTTATCTGCTTTTTAAGGATCTGAATACCCATATGGTCAATAAGTAAATGGTGAATATTGAAGTACAGATACATATCTCCTGTCGACTTCAAATGAACAAGTTTAAAGTCCCATAATTTCGAGTGCGGATGTATACGAAGTGTCTCCTGCTCTAGCTGTAGTTCGCATAACGCTCCTACATCCACTAATTCAATATGTACCTGCCGCTCAGGTATTACTGAAGCCATAAACTGACCGTCCTGCATTTCAAATGAAGTGAAAAAAATATCATTTCCTTGAATAACCTGTTCAATAGCTTCCTTAACCCTTTCCATATGACTGGCTGCCTGAGAGGTTAGACGAAATGCATAACTTACATTGTACATATCCGTATTTATGAACCGAAAACTATCAATAAAGACGGTTTTCAAGAAGCCCGGAAGATGATAACGATTAGAATCATTCGATTCTGGCCCATCCTCCTTTTCTGCAATGGACTTTTTACTGAGTTTCTGTTTCAATTCTCCAATTGTAGAGGAAGTATAAATATCATGGTAAGACAATTCAACTTCATAGTACTCGTAGGCATCCGTGATAATCTGAGCAATTTCGAAAGAAGTGATATCCGTATCCAGTAGATTATCCTCATCGTTATATCGCTCAAGAAGAAGTTGAAGTGTCGAGCTCCGTTGAGCTTTACCAGCAATAGTAGTCGCGCTGTTTTTTTGCTGAACTTCACCTTTCTCGCTACTTACTTCCTGCCCACTAACACTTAACTGCTCATCGAGATTAATACTATCCAACTCAAGTATCATCTCTCCCAAACGATCGCATATGCCCTTTACTAAGGTGTTATCGTAACGAAACTCCATACACAGACCATCTTCATATTCATTAAATTGTGTATGGTTATCATATTTGTACAGATAATCTCCCAGAACAAATGCTGAGAACACTTCAGAATGGGCAATTGGATCTGACATTCGTGTATAAGAGACTACCAAGTCAAAACCCATCGCGCCAAGGAGATTCATATATTCTTCATAAGTTAATGCACCTGAAGATTCAATAGCCACAAAAAAATCTTTGAAAAGATCTTTAGCGTTATCCTTATAACTCAGCTTATCTGACAATTGGAATGGGTAAGGAACAACATCTGTAAAATTACCAATATGTTTCTGCTCTGTCTGATGATTCCGCCGAGATATAACTATCCCGAACCGGGATTGCCTACGCTCCGTTGCAAGAGCTAATGCATATAATATGACACCAAATTTGGTAATCCGGAGTTTTTGAGCCAATGATCCAATAGCTCCCCATACATTTGATGGAAATTTGACTTTACCATAGATAGGATTTTCCAAATACTCCTGAGCAGAGAAAAGGGATTGAGTCTTAAATGATTCGAAATAGTCACGGATCTTGGATGAATCTTCTTCTCGAATCGTTTGGGACTTCTCCGTCATATCATACAGATCAGCAGGAACAGAGAATTCTCCATTAAGCACTGAATATTCCAAAGCAGTAAAAAATTCATTCATTGAATCACCATCAAAAACCAAATGATGGATAAGAAATTCAATTCTGCATTCCGCTTCATTGATATAATATTTTGCCAGCCCTTCTCCCTCAAAAACATTCAGCTTGGTATTCTGTAGAGGAGCATGACTTCTAAATGAATTAGGAGCGTTTAACTTAGAACAAAAAGTATACCGGGACTCCTCCTTAATAATGGTTAGTCCCAAATTTTTATGGCCTTCCATTACTCGTTCAATAGCATCAGCTATATAAGAAGCTGTCCACTTAGGATCATATTTCACGGAAAAAAATATATCATAATTCTTACGATGTTTCTCCGCATACAGAATCTTTTCGTGTAGAGATGATAGATCGGATAGTTCGATTGTTTGCGCAACCTGAATAGCCAAGATAATCCTTCCTCCTATCTCCATCGTGTATCCCCGGTATCTCCTTCATTTGAGGATTTACCGGGAAAACGATGTTCCGCTATGTTTTATACTACGGAAGAGCCTAGATATCTTCCGTTCTCACTCTTGTCAGTAGCACAAAAATAATCGCAGCACAGAGGAACAAACTGATAATATGCACTGTAATCATGCTACTATTACCTTTAAATCCACTAAACATCTCATTGTTCAACTCCGTGATCCAATGGGTAGGCAGTACACTTGCAATCTTTTGCATACCTTCAGGCATAATTGAACTTGGCCAGAGTGTCCCCCCCAACATTGCTAGCGGAAGCGATACTACAGTAATAAGCAACCGCCCAGTAGACATCTTGGTTGTACGACTTATAAGCAGTAAACCGATACCTGCTGCAATCATATTTAGTAACCCATACGCTAACACGAGCAATAAAAGTTCTCCGACAGATAAAGAAAGATCAATTTGGAAAACCCCAGTCATAAGAGCAATCATTAGTATAAATTGTCCAACACCGATGACTGCAAATACACTTACGGTCTGCAAGTAGTAGCTCAATTTACTGCTGGCTGCCAGTAATAAACGCTGCGTCGTGGTATGCACCTTATCACCAAGAAATAACAATGTATTGGTCATTGTAAGGAACATAATGATAAATACAATCATGTTGAATGAACTCGTTAACACCACTGCATTAGGGTTTCCAAGAATCTTCTGTTCCACTTGGATTGGAGCGCTGGTCGCTGCAGTTTCTTTCATACCTGCGGTTAGTGATTCTTCACTGGTGGCATTTTTGGCCAGTGTTTTTAGAACAGAGAATACGCTATTAAGTTTAATCTCCAACGAGTTGGAATTGAAATTTTGTTCATTCACGTAACTGTTTACCTTTAGCAGATCCGGATCATTAAATATGTCCTGAATACTTGAAGTAAATACGATCCCCAGATTGGTACTATGATGAATAGCATCATCTGCTGATACTGCTTGAGTAATGGTGACATCCTGCTTCTTCAGCATAGCAGTGACATAAGAATTCACAGCTGAATCTTCTACATACATCGTAAGTGTGACCTTGGTTGCTTCCTCATATTGCGCTACTACGGAATACGTAAATACAACTGGCAACAACAAGATTAAGATAAAGGTAAGCTTTCGCTTGAAAATCCGTCTTAAATAAAGTTCGAATACCCGCATCTTATCGTGCCTCCTTTCTTGTGAGCGAGTATACTGCAATTAGAACAAAACCCATTGCAGCAATAAGGGCAGTAAACACAGGCATCAAATCAATTACGCCTTGCCCAATATAATCAAACATTGGACGTTGAAACACTTCATTGATGCTTATGGAACTGAGTTCTCCCATATCCAGTTTAACGAATCCACCACCGACAAATGTCATAACCGGAATCAACAATGTCACTACACCATCCACTTGCTTGATTCGGCGCCCAATAACCCCCAAGAGCAAACCTAGAGCGTTAAAGAAAATCGAACCTGCGATAATGATGAAAAATACAAACATCATGTTGTCTCCATAGCTGACGTTGAAGAACAGCTTTGCACAAAATACAATGACTGCGCCTTGCATAATAGATATCGTACAACCCGTTAAAAACTGTCCCATAATTAGTGCTGTTTTTGAAATGGGACTAACAAGGTAACGATCCCCTAGTGCCTCACTGTACTCTTCTTGCACAAAGTTCATAGTATTAGCCAAACCATACACAAGAATTAGTACTAGCATAGTCACTCCATAGTAGCTCATCGCAGAAATATTGGAACCACTCTCAGTGGAAGCCTCTGTTGTAGTTCCCGGTGCAGCCAACATGTTACTATACTCATGTGAATATACAATATTCGGATTGTTGGCACTTGCAATCTCCATTGCCAGGTATCCATCACCATAAGCTGATAGGGCCAGATCTGTAATATTAACTTTCTCAATATTATTATCCTTACCATATACCATGATGTTCCCGTTCTTCTTATCCTTATATTCACTTGTTAGATCTTTAGGCAAATAAATATACTGTTCTACCTCACCAGACTCCAGCATTTTAAGCGCTTGTGTGCTACTGGACTCCACCTTGATATCAAACATCTCTTTATTGTCTTTACTACTAAGGAATGAAACAATATTTTTCCCTACATCCCCACTATCTTCATTGACCACAACTGTTGAAATCTGAGATACAATGGTAGACTTCGTTTCCTTATCCCCTGTCTGGAACACACCGGACAGTGCATTACCCAGGATAAGAATCAAAAGAAGCGGCAACAGGATGTAATTGACAAATACGACAGGACTCTGAAGCTTACGCTTCATACTCGTTGCAAATATTGTCCACATAGATCTAATCCCTCAAATTCTTTCTGGTTAATTTGAAGAACACTTGTTCCAAATTAGGAGTGATATATTGAAAGCTTTTCACATCTTCGCCAAAAGATTCTTTAATCTGACTTATCGCATTCACGTCATTTTTAGGGACTCCTAACTCGACATTGTTCCCTTCTGCCAGTAATACAACATAATCCTCAAGCTGCTTGGTATAAGCTGTACTTTTACGTTGCAGTTCCAGACGGATAATGGCCTGGTCTGTATGTTCCTGAATAACATCATTGAGCTTACCTTGGCAGAGCAATTGTCCATCATCGATAATTCCGACATGAGAGCAAATTCGTTCAACTTCCTCCATATAGTGAGAAATATAGATAACGGTTGTTCCAAGTTGATTCAACTCTATAATGGCATCCAAAATTCGATTACGGGATTGCGGATCAACACCCACCGTTGGCTCATCCAGTATAATGACATCCGGGTTGTGGACAATACCACAAGCAATATTGAGTCTTCTTTTCATACCACCCGAGAATTTTTTAGGTTTTTGTTTGCGTTCTTCCCACAATCCAACAAACTCAAGGGCGAAACGAACCTGTTTCTTCAGACGCTCCCCCTTCAATCCGTACAGTTTACCGAAAAACAATACATTCTCATAAGCAGATAGATCATAAATCAAGGCCAAATCCTGTGGAACATATCCTACTCGTTTGTTTGTGCTTGCATTGAGATGTTCATTAAACCACTGAATTTTTCCATTTTGAGGTTTATCCAGCCCTAGCATAACTCTGGTTAGAGTAGATTTCCCTGCCCCATTGGGACCAAGTAATCCGTAAATCTGACGATCCCCAACCGATAAGGACAATTGTTTTAATACTGGTTTCTTTTTGTTATAACTGAATTGAATATTCTCTCCAGTAAATACCGTTTGCATATAAGTTTACCTCCTAGATTTGTTGTGCCTTTTATGTAAACTTAGTTTAGCACTCAATCTCATCACTTAAACTTTCATATCATAACAGGTACGTATGAAGTAATAACTGTACTTTCTGAAACAGATATTGGCTTCGTAACCGTTAAAAAGTACCTTTGCTGATTAGCTTCATTAACTAAAACAACGGTCCTATAGATACGATATATCGTATCTATAGGACCGTTGTTACACCTCAGACTCTCTCTTCTCTTATTATGTTGATGTCGTAACGGTTGCGGTAATGGGTCGAGCTAACTTATTCTTTTGCATGCCAACTCGCAGCAACGTAATTCCCCATGTAATAATGGAGATCAACAGAAGATGAACCATGTATCCACCTACTGCCTCTCCACTATAGATCAAACGCATAAATCCCTGTACCCCATTTGAAGCGGGCAGAAAGTTACCGATATAACGGTAGAATGGCGCCAGCATCTCGGCTGGAATGATATTTCCTGCTGTCATCAACTGGAGTGGAACCATCGCAACATTAAATAGAGGGCCTGCATTGCCAAACAGGGCAAAACTCATCTGTGTAAAACAGATACACGCCAGACTCACCAGCACATGATACAGATACAACGCGCCGAAGGAGCTCGCCACATCCGTGAACAGAAGAGCAACTGTATCCACTATTAGAGGAACGATCACTGCTATACACAATAACAGCACTTGCCGTCCCCAGAAGATTTCCCATTTGGAATGGGTACGCTTCATCATATTCGACGTAATATTAAACTGAATGTTCATAGTCATCGCAGCAATGTAGGTGATAAAACCCAGAATCATGGGAAGCATCGATGTAGCAAAATCACTCACACTGTTCGTTTTATTAATTTCAGCCTTTACAGGCCCTTCATTCATCTTTGCCATCGCTTGTCCAATAGCTGCACTCAACTCATCGTTGTTGATACTATCCTGGTTAAGGGTGACTTGAACCTTGGACTCCAAAATCCCTTGTCCCATTTGTGCAGTCATTCCAGTCGCCGCGTGTTCCACAATGGATTTGGCTACATCAGCATTTCCCTGATTAATATAGAAGGACAAACTCGTCTCTGTACCGCCTTCAATCCGGTCAGTGAATCCTTCCGGAATAACAATAACCATCGCATAGTTACCTGCATTCATCTGTTTCTCGGCTTCCTGGGCAGAATCCAGTACATTGACATGGAAAGGCGCGAGCGTTTCAATCTGCTTCTGCACCTCTGTTCCCTGTGTCCCGTCTTCGTTCACCAGCGCTACTTGAAGTTGATCCACTCTCTCCGTGGCTTGATGATAACCCGTCATCCAGATCACAACAAATAACAGTGGAACAATCAATGCAAAAACCAACCCTATTTTTGTCTGTGGCACTTTAAGAAAATCTTTGAAGCTTTTCATTCGTTCACGACTCCCATTAGTTAAAATTAAAATAATTGCACTACATATATATGCACATGCACATATTAGACCAAAAAAATTTATTTCATCTTTTCGTAGATCCGATTCATCACATTCATAAATGCTTCAAGCTCTTCAGGGGAACAATCGGCGAGTGCCTCTTGCTCTTGCTTTTTTGACTTAGGTGTCAGAACGTTATTCATTTCCAGTCCTTCCGCCGTTAAACAAAGCAAAACCGCTCTGCGGTCCTGTGGATCTTCTTCTCTTGTCACCAGACCTTTGCGAATCAACTTGTCTATGATTTTGCCTACAGTTGTCTGGTCCCGCACTGTTAATTCAGCCAGTTTTTTCTGTGATATATGGCTTCCAGCCTTGCTCAATTCATTCAGAACTGCAAATTGTTCCGGCGTAATATCCTGTTCACTCAGATTTCTGGTTGTTGTTTTTTTGTATGCCAGATACGTCCGTGACAGAATCAGTCCAAGTGGATTTTCATCCATATTAACAGGCATGCTGATGCTCCTTTCTCTATATAGTAGCACTACCATCTAATTTGCGTAAGCTCTATATTATTACCATATCTACAATACTGTCAATTTAATTTTTTATCTTTTCAAGCAAAAAGAGACCCACCCGTTAGTCAGGCAGCTCTCTCCTCTGGCATCGTCAAGCCATACTTACTCGGGCTTGCCACTTGAAGTTTCGGTATCGTCCTTCTTCTTTGTGCCTTTACTTTTATAAGGCTTCGGGGCACTTTTCGCCCGGTTAGCAGCGGCTTGCCAACGGTTCCAGCCTTTTTTACCCGTACCACGGCCGGTGCCGCCTTTTCCTTTTGCATTGCTCATGTTATCACTCCAATAATCCTGTATATGCTTAAAAATGACCGTCCTCGGTAACTTATCATGCAACCCAGCCCATCTAATTCACTTCCAGCATTTCTTATTATACCAAAAATCCACGTCTTTACGTCCATTTCCATAAATCATTGTATTGTTATTCTGTTATGAAAGCGGTATAGTGGACATAATTGAAAGAGGAAGCTGCGTCTTCTTCGGGATTGTTACTGGTAAGCAGGCGATACCCAAACCAAGGCTGTCTATTAAGCCTTAGTTTGGGTTTTTTGTTATTATTACGACCAATTGAGGTGAAACACATATATGATCATCCGTCAGATTTTTAACAACAATGTCATCCGGGCTGAGAACCAGGTTGGTCACGAATTTGTTGTCATTGGCAACGGTCTTGGCTTCAAAAAGAAAAATGGACAGCCCGTGGATGAGGATAAAATCGAAAAAACCTTTGTGCTGAAATCGGATAAAATACCGCAAAAACTCATTGATCTGATTGGGGAAACGTCGGTTGAATATTTGAAGTTAGCGGACGAAATTGTAGGCCATGCCAAACAGGAAATGGGCGATATTTTTAGTGATAATATCTATATTTCATTGATCGATCATATTCAGTTTGCCATTACCCGGTACCGTAAATCCGTCGGGCTGAAAAATTCCCTTTTGTGGCAGATCAAGAAGTTTTACAAAAAGGAATTTGGGATTGGCATGAACGCTGTGGAACTGATCCAGAAACAATTTGGCATTCAAATGGATGAACATGAGGCAAGTTTTATTGCCATGCATTTTGTAAACGCACGCCAAGATGCTCAAGGCATGAAACAAACCGTTGAAATCACTGAAGTAATTGATGATATCTTCAACATTGTGACCAACCATTACCACATTGCCCTGGATGAAAATTCATTTAATTATTCCCGGTTTATTACCCATCTGCAATACTTTGTGCAGAGAATGTTGAGTAATGAACAGGAGCAATTTGCTTCAGGAGATAACTTTCTGTATGAGCAGGTGAAGGACAAATATAGCAAGGCTTTTGAGTGCACACAACGGATCAATCAGTACCTTGAAGATAAGTTTGAAAGTGCCATGTCCATTGATGAAAAGGTATATTTGACGATCCATATTCAACGTGTCACTTCCCGTAACGATTTGCTTGACGTGGAATAAAAAAAGCTTGCAAACGATTTCGGCGTCAGATATAGTAGGTCTCACAACTTAACGACAAGGATTGTTACTGCTCAAGCAGGCGATACCTAAATGATTGGCAACAGGTCATCTTTCCGATGATCATAGCCATTCGTTTAGGTATTTTTTTGTTTTCAGGCAATCTTAACAACAAAGGAGAATGAACATGGATCATAAAAAAATGGGGGATGACATCGTTCGTCTCGTCGGCGGAGAAGCCAATATCAATGGTCTTGTCCACTGTGCGACCCGGCTGAGATTTGACCTGAAAGATTCGAAAAAGGCTGAACGTGAAACGCTTGAGAAACACGATGGCATTATTACCGTTGTAGAAAGCGGAGGCCAGTTCCAGGTTGTCATCGGTAGTAACGTGGCTCATGTATATGCGGAGATTATGAAAAACCGGGATTTCGGAGGAGACTCCTCCTCATCGGGTGAGTCCACAGGGGAAAAAACCTCGCTATTATCCAAAGTTTTTGAAATAATATCCGGAAGTTTCTCACCGTTAATCCCGGCTATGGCAGGATCAGGTATGCTAAAAGCTTTGCTGACTGTCTTGACCATGCTCGGATGGATGTCGGATACAAGTGACACATACCTGATTCTATCTGCTGCCGGCAACGCTGTATTTTATTTCTTGCCCATTTTCCTCGGCATCACACTGGGTATGAAGCTGAAAGCTAATCCTTATGTAGCTGGCGTAATTGGTGCCGCTCTGATGGAACCGAGCTTCACCGGGCTGATGGATAAGGGCTCAGATGTATCGTTCCTGGGTATACCGGTTGTGATGATGAATTATTCAGCCAGCGTATTCCCAATCTTCATATCGATTAGTATCTACGCTGTTCTCGATAAGTTACTCAAGAAAATCATTTTGAAAGACCTGCAATTGTTCCTTGTACCGATGATTGCTCTGATGATTATGGTTCCGCTGTCCGCAATGGCCTTTGGACCATTCGGCACTACGGTAGGTGACTGGATCTCCTCCGGCGTAACTTGGCTCATTGGCGTCAGCGGTATATTATCAGGGGTTGTACTGGGTGGATTCATGACCTTCATGGTTGTGTTCGGACTCCACTGGGGCTTCACTCCAATCACGATACAGAATATCGGGGTTGGCGGCGATCCAATTGAAGCCATGGCTGCTGCAGCTGTATTTGCACAAATCGGTGTAGCCTTCGGTATTTTCCTGAAAGCGAAAAAAAACAAAACCCTGCGCACTCTTGCTGGCTCGACCAGCCTTACAGGTTTACTTGCAGGAGTCACTGAACCAATCGTATACGGTCTGATCCTGCGTTATAAACGTGTGATTCCTATCGTGGTTATCGCAGGTGCGATCGGCGGTGCCATCAATGGTCACTTTGGTGTTAAAATGACTGCTTATGTGTTCCACAATATATTTGCCATTCCTGTCTATACACCAACGGTTGTCTACGTAATTGCAATTGCCTGCTCCTTTGCGGTAGCCGCGGTATTAACGGTGATGTTTGGTTATGAAAGCAAAACGAAAGACACAGTTTCCGAGAAAAATGAATCTGTCTCCAGCACATCTGCTGAAAGTACGCCGGTAGAGCTTCCTGTCGTACCTGAGACCAAAACAACAGAAATCAAGAAAGAACAAATTTATAGCCCACTTACAGGTAAAGCCGTAGCACTGAGTACCATTAATGACCCGGCTTTTTCGACTGGTGCTATGGGCAAAGGTTTGGCGATTGTCCCTGAGATTGGTGAAGTTGTCGCTCCGGTAGACGGTGTTGTCACTTCCCTCTTCCCAACTGGACATGCCATTGGACTAACCACCAACGCAGGAACGGAAATCCTGATTCATATTGGCATCAACACAGTAGCACTGAAAGGAAAACACTTCTCTCCTGTCGTTCAGGAAGGGGATATCGTCAGACAGGGCGATCTGTTGATCCAGTTTGACATCGATAAGATCAAGGAAGCCGGATACGAAACCGTAACACCTGTCATTGTGACCCTAACGCAGCAAGAAGTAGATGTGTTCGAAACGACTCAGGAACAGGTACAGAAAAATGATGTCCTGCTGACTCTCGTTGTCTGACCCAACTTATATATTATGAATTCAACTTAGGAGGAACTAACCATGAAACATACTCAACTGAAACCATTTCCTAAAGATTTCTTCTGGGGAGGTTCAACCTCTGCCTATCAGATCGAGGGAGCCTGGAATGAAGATGGCAAAGGCCCTTCTGTCATCGACATGGGCAATCATGTGGAAGGCGTAACCGACTTCAAGGTAACCAGTGATCACTATCATATGTACAAAGAAGATGTGGCGTTGCTCGCCGAAATGGGCTTTAAAGCCTACCGCTTCTCCATCGCATGGACACGCATCTATCCGCAAGGAGCGGGTGAAGTGAATCCGAAGGGGCTCGCCTTTTACGATTCTCTCATTAATGAGTTAATTAAATACGGTATTGAACCCATTGTGACGATGTATCACTTCGATCTTCCTTATGCACTTGAAGAAAAAGGTGGCTGGTCCAACCGTGCAACGATTGATGCTTTTGAACAATATGCCAAGACCCTGTATGAGAACTACGGAGATCGGGTCAAATATTGGTTGACCATTAACGAACAAAATATGCTGATCCTGCATCCTGGCTCTCTGGGGACACTGGATACAACACTTGTTGATCCGCAAAAAACACTGTATCAGCAAAATCACCACATGCTGGTTGCTCAAGCTAAAGCCATGGTGCTATGTCATGAAATGCTGCCTGAAGCCAAAATTGGCCCAGCTCCTAATATCGGTGTAATTTACCCGGCGAGCTCCAAACCAGAAGACACACTCGCGGCTGATAACTATGCTGCCATTCGTAACTGGCTCTATCTCGATATGGCCGTATATGGACGTTATAATCATATTGCCTGGAGTTATCTCGAAGAGAAAGGATATACGCCTGTCATTGAAGACGGAGATATGGATATCCTGGCGCAAGGAAACCCTGACTTTATTGCGTTTAACTACTATACTTCTCAAACGGTTGGTGAAAGTCTGAACGATGGTAATGACTTCTCCCATACAGGAGATCAGCATGAAATCGTAGGTGAACCGGGCGCATATAGAGGATCTGTGAATCCCAATCTGCAAAAAACGGAGTTTGGCTGGGAAATTGATCCGGTCGGCTTCCGCTCTACCCTTCGCCAGATCTACTCCCGTTACCACCTGCCATTGATTGTTACGGAAAATGGTCTGGGTGCCTTTGATAAACTGGAGGAAGGCGACGTGGTTAACGATCCGTATCGTATTGAGTTCTTCAAGAAACATATCGATCAGATTCAACTGGCGATCACGGACGGCGTGGATGTATTTGGCTTCTGCCCTTGGTCTGCGATCGATCTGGTTAGCACACATCAAGGATCAAGCAAACGTTATGGATTCATCTATGTGGATCGTGAGGAATTCGATATCAAGGAATTGAGACGTATCCGCAAACAGAGTTTCCACTGGTATCAAAAACTGATTGAAACGAATGGAGAAATTCGTTAATACCGAACTATTAAAAAAGTCGACTGCACATGAAACATGTGTAGTCGACTTTTTTGGTGTTGATGCATTGATATGCAAGCTTTCTTTTCCAATTATAGAATTACATTTCAGCCTTCGGTTGCTTTACCGCTTTGGTCCCTCTGAGTACCCGCAGGGATAACAGGAAACAGATCGCCAGAACGGCAGCTGCTGAAACATAAGGATAGTTAATATTCACATCGAACAGTGCTCCAGCTACGATTGGACCTGCAATATTCCCCAAACTGGTATACGCCGAGTTCAGTCCCGCCACAAAGCCTTGTTGTTCTTGTGCCAGTTTGGACATCTGTGTACTGATCGCCGGACGTAAAATATCCATACCCAGAAAGACGATAAACGTTACGACAAGAATCATCCAGTACGTACTTACAAACAAGGTCAACAGTACAAATACGGCTACAAATAACAGACAGACCGATATAACCATTTTTTCACCAAATCGATTGAGCAACCAACCGATCAGAGATACTTGCACAACCGCACCCGCGATGGAGCCAAATGTAATGATAAATGCAATGTCTTTGGTCGTGAAGCCAAACTTGTGATCCACAAACAGTGAAAATACCGTCTCGTAGTTTGCCAGACCAAATGCCATAACAAATACAATAATCAAGCTGAAAAAGTACGGTTCACGGTACGAATTCAGCAATTGGGATACCATGCCCGGAGCTTTGACCTTCGCTGCACCAGCCACAGGTTTACTTTGTTCTCCTGTGCTTCGCGTAGATTCAGGCAAGATAATCAATGTAATGATGGATGCCAGCAACCCGGCAACCCCAGCGGCGTAGAACGGAATTCGAATGCCAAAGTCCGCGATGTACCCACCAATTCCCGGACCGATGATAAATCCGGTTGTAATCGCTGCATTAATCAATCCCATACCTTTGCCGCGTTCTTCCTCTGTTGTAATATCTGCGGTGTAAGCCATAACCGCCGGGAAGATCATCGCCGCACCAATACCACCTAACATCCGGGCTGCGAAGAGCAAGACTGGTGCATTGACCGCACCAAACATAAACTCCGATACGGCAAAGATCAGCATGCCGCCAACGATAATTTTCTTACGTCCCCACGTATCCGACCATCTACCCGCAAGCGGGGAGAACAGGAACTGTGTGAAGGAAAATGCCGCTACCAGCAATCCAACCGTGAATCCGGTGATATGCAGTAGATCCATATACGCAGGCATGATCGGCACAACCAGACCAATACCCGTAAAAACAAGAAAAATATTAAACATTAACAGCAGCAGTGCGCCCCTGTTCCGTGTAAGTAATGCCATGATTCCATCCTCCGTAGTTGTCAAAATGTTGCTTAATCTTTATCTTTTGCAATCCCATGTAAGAATACACTGGCGGCCTGGCGGTATAACGCAAGAGCCTGATCTGGCTCCATGCCCCGTGACATCTGACTAAGACCAATAATGGTACTTTCCAATATGAGCGCGAGATTATCTACATTGTCTGCTTTGAACTCACCGCTCTCAATGCCTTGCTCTATCATTTGTTTATTAAATTGAATATGCCGCTCAAACATTAAGGAGATCCGCTCCTCAATATCATTTTCTTTCTTTTCCCCTGTGAAGAACTCATCAGCTGCCTTCGTCAGCGGGTGATTCATATCATCCAGAACTAATTGTTCCGCCAAACCATAAACCTTTTCCGTGGAGGTGCGATAGAGATGTTCTTTGGCCGCCCAGCTCTCTTCCCACTCCCGGTCCCACTCATCGATTAGATAGAGGAACAGACCTTCCTTACTTTTAAAATGGTAATATATATTGCCTTTACTGCTGCCCGTCGCAGCTACAATATCCTCAATGGACGTTGCTTTATAACCTTTTTGTACAAAAAGGGCTTTGGAAGCATCCGCAAGTTTTTTCTTGGTCTGCTCGGTTTGAAGTTGCTTTTTATTCATATTCATTCCATTTCACTCCGTCCCATACATACTGAACATTCGTTCTGTATTTTAACAGATACATCGAATATAAGCAATCAAAAAGGAGAGTTGGCACATAGGCCAACTCTCCCTCCACAATCATTTCACTTTTTTACCTTTACCATGCAATATTTTCAGTTGACCATTCTCATAACCCAATTGATACTCGACCCGATATTGCGATAGTATATATTCCCCATCCTTGCGTTCATTTGCTGTAATCATTGCCTTCACTTCCATCTCGTCATCGCCTTTATTGACTGAGGACACCTCACTGATGGTCACTTCACTTGTATTCAGATATCCTTCTCTGAACTTGGCATATGTTGTAGCACTCTGCCACTCGCTTCCGAGCAGTGCATAAGCGGTGACATAATCACTCAGATTAAGGCTTGTATAAAAGTCCGTTACAATTCCTTCTGCTTGCAATGTCTTAGTGGCTGAACCCAAGTTAGTATCTCCAGCCGTCCGTACCGACGTTGTGCCAGAAGGATTTTTGGACCACGCCTGCACCTGCTTGAGCACACTAGTCATAGGGATACTGAATCCTATTCCCCCTTCCTGTTCCACGACCGCCGAATTAATGCCGATCACTTCACCAGTCTCCGCACTAATGAGTGGTCCACCACTGTTGCCATGTGTTATTGGTGCAGAAATCTGATAGAGGTTACTATAGATGTAAGGCGCTATTTCAAAGCTACGCCCCAATCCACTGATGATTCCGGTTGTTACGGTGTTCTCTAGCCCAAGTGGACTACCCAATGCCAGAATCTCGTCTCCGGTCTCAGCTTTGGATTTGGCGATGATTAACGGCTTAATTTTTTTCAAATCAGGAACCCTGACTACAGCTACGTCTGTTTCATCCCCAATACCAATAACCGTCCCCTTGTATTCCTCATGGTTCAAGGTCCGAATAGTTACTTCATTCGCCCCCTCCACCACATGCGCATTGGTCACGACATCTCCCTGATCATTGTAGATAAAACCGGAGCCCAATCCGCTGCTACTCTCGATCGTTACCACTTTCTTCTGGCTTTCTTCTATAATCTGTTTGCGTGTTTTCTTCACAGGTTGCTTGGAGGCAGTCGTCGCTGCCGCATTTTCCGTTTCCTTAGCGGCAACAACTGCCAGTCTGGGCCCATCCTGCAACTGATCTGCTGAATGCTGGTGTATCCAGAACACGCCTCCTGCTCCAGCACCAATGATAATAGCACTGGATATGATCGTACTCCATGTTCGTTTGGCCATTCCAACCTGTCCCCCTATTCGAGATACCACGTTGCATTCACAACAGAGATTTCCGCTTCCTCGTACACACCATAATAATAGGTTTCAAAGAAACCTTCTTCACCTACATCCAGCCAGCTTGGATACACATCTGCATAAGTTTGGCCCAGGTATACACCGTCTATATCATAAATATCAATCAAAACTGTAACGGAAGAGATCGGACGAGTTGCATTATTGATCAATGAACCGCTAATATAAAGATCCCCGTACATATCAAGCGTCGCATCAACGTTCACGACACTTACTGCCGCCGTTCGATTCATCAGATCTTCTTCTGCAGCCTGTTGCTCCGCCAATTGAATGCGATCCGCTTCCGCTTTTTCAAATGCCTTTTTTTCACTGAGCACCCGTTCACGATACGAAGTCAGTTTTTCATTTTCCGGAGCATAGGACAATCCCTGGTCGACCGTTTGTAAAGCAGTTGTGAAATTCTTTTGCTTTACTTGCTGTTCCGCCTCTTTATAACTTATGCTTGCGAGCTTGTCGACAATTTGCTTCTCTACCGTCTCAGCTTCCTTGCCTTTCAAGTTTGATACGGTATCCAGCTTCTCAGCTAGTGCCTCAATTGTTGTCAAACTGTCGATTTCCTTTTTCACCTTCAATACGGCCAGCGTTACCTTTCTGTTGTTGAATGCGGCACGCACTTTGGCAAAAACAGGTTCTTCCCGCTCCATCAACGCTTTGGCTACAGCTTGAATGGTCTTGTCTCCTGCGGACAGCTTTCCTGTCTTCAGACTTATGGATGCCTCATCCAACTGATTCATCAGATTGAACGCTTTCGCCGTAATTTGCCGATCCTGTATAAGTGCATCATAGTTCGGTCGTTTCGTTAGAGCGCTGTCCAGCAGCTGAAGAGCCTCTTTATATTTCCCCTCTAGTGCAGCTTGTTCCGCCTGTTGATGCAGAGTTTTCACCTCCGCATTAATACTCATCTCCTGCTTGTAGTAGAACGTTAGTAAAGCCCCCATCACGGCTGCAAGTAGCAGTGGAATGATCCAACTAAATGCGCGGCCCTGACTGGTCTTGCTCTGTCTGGGTGCAGGCTGTTGCTGCCGGGATAATAATTCGGCTGTTTCTTCTGTTCTTTTTTCCAAACCCACGGCTGTTTCCGCCCAGATCTGTTCCTCTGTGGAGCTTGCATCTTTCAGTTTTGTGTTACACTTTCTGCACGTACTATCCCCAGGACTACTTTTGGTCCCACATATGTGACAATACATCCTAATCCCTCCATCAAAAAGAAACGTATGTATACTTACCTTCTAACTTTTTAGTACATCAGCTTTAGGCATCTTTCGATACTTAGTGTCAACAGGAATCGACACTTATCATATAGCAAAAAGGTAAAATACACCATATGTAATCCGGATAAATTCTGTGGTGTTTCCATAAACGAAAAAGGAGATACCGACACGCGGTATCTCCTCCTGTTCAGCCCTGCTGTCCTGCGCGCACCCGGATGTTGCCCAGTTCGTTGGCATTGATCGCGAATGCATTACCGCCCTGTCCAACCGAAGCTTTGGCAGACTGTCGTGCCTGGAATTTCAAACGGCTTTTGTCCACGTCCACCCGGTTAACCTGTTTTGCTTTCTTTTTGCGTGTACTCATCATTCATCCCCCTCCACACTTCTCTTCTCTGCTGCCAGACTAACGTCTGCGAGAAGAACGGCGACCTTTCTGTTTCAGAATCTGCACGTTAACTGCATTACTTGCAAGTACGTTACCTGAGTCAGCATAACCCTTCGCCGTTTGGTGAATCTGGATTACGATATATTGCTTTTTTCCAACACGATAGCGATAACTTTTCACGTTTGAACGAGTCATGGTCATCTCCCTGTGATCGTTTTTAACAAGCTCGGGTTATCCTATTCATGTCCATGTACATGGGGATGTGTGAATGCATACTTCCGATAATAAATGGATGAAGAAAAGATGCAAAAAAACCTTCCTATTATACTATTAGGAAGGTTCTACTTATTTTCATTTTGTCACGCCGAAGGAAAAGCGCTTAGATCCATATAGGAGACTTCCCACAGATGATCATCCAGATCCTGAAAACTCCATCCATACATGAATCCATGATCTTGTGGTTCGTTGGATGGCTTCCCTCCTGCATCGAGGGCAGCTTGTACAATCACATCTACCTGCTCACGGCTATCTACAGCCAGGGCAACGATGACTTCGGTTGTATCGGCAGCATTGGAGATTTTTTTCGAGATGAAGGATTGGAAGCGTTCCTCCACCAAAAGCATGACATAAATATTTTCCCCAATGATCATACAAGTAGCAGACTCGTCCGTAAAATTGGCGTCAAACTCAAACCCCACCTTGGTAAAAAACTCAACCGATTTCTTCAAATCTTGAACAGGTAAATTGACAAAAATCTGCTTAGCACGAATAGCCACCATCGATCACCTCGAACTCATAGAATAGATTTCACCTCAAAATAACACCTCGCGTATACGCTGTCAATTGAATATAATGGAGACATTCCAACTTGTGAGGTGACCCGGCTGTTGCTCCGTATTGTTCGAAGTAATTAGTCGTCGGGCTGGGTCAAAACGCGTACCAGCTATCAAGGGATACGTCTGCCCATTTGATCCTATTCGACCATTTACACTAGAACGATTTGGCACAACTCTCTTGTCCTGTTCAAACAAACTCACATTGGAGGAATATGAAAATGAAAAACAAAATAGATTACGCTGACTTTTATGAACGAGTAGGCCGGACGAATGGCTGGAACTTCAGCTCCATGAACGTTGTCTCGGAGAAAATCGGATGGAACTTCTATAAGGAAGTTGTTCGCCATACACGACCGTCCGATCTGTTGCTAGATATCGGAACAGGTGGCGGAGAAGCTATTCTGTCCATTGCGGAAGAAGCCTTATTACTGGTGGGAATTGATCTCGCTCAAGGAATGATTGAGACCGCACAGCATAATCTTCAGGCTACGGGCGGTCATTCCAATGTACGCTTTCTTCATATGGACGCAGAAAAACTGGCTTTTCCAGATTGCTTCTTTAATGTGGTATCTTCCAGACACTCCGGATTCTCTGCTTCAGAAGTATTCAGGGTTCTTGCTGATGGCGGGATATTTCTAACCCAGCAGGTCAGCGAACACGATAAATCCAACATCTCAGAATCTATTGGCCGTGGACAGAGCCTTGGCATTCAACCTGGTACATTGATGGAACGGTACAGACATGAACTTCAAAAAGCAGGTTTCCATGACATTCAGGCCCGTGAATATAATGTGGTGGAGCATTACGCTACACCCGAAGATTTGATGTTTCTCCTAACCCATGCACCCATCATTCCTGATTTCGGAAAGGTAGACACTGACTTCGAGCGATTCCAGCAGTTTGTGAAAGAACATCACGACGAGAAGGGCATTCGTACCAACTCTGCACGCTTCATGATCACTGCAAGGAAATAAATGATAAAATGAAACCAAAAAAGGCCCGGTCACATGTGAGAACCATAACATGGTGACCGGGCCATTTATTATGCTTGCGAGGCTATATATTAAATCAGAGTTACTGCGAAATCTCCAACTTTTCCAAAAAAGGCTTTAATTTATCCACGACATAGTGGCTTCCGCCCCGGCCGTTCACCTCTTCAATGACAGCGGATAACAGGAAGGTCGGAGAATCGGTATCAAATACTACGAAAAATCCGTTTTCCTGCCCCTTCTCTCCCTTCTTCGCTTTCAGCTCCGCTGTTCCCGTCTTGCCCGCGAGTCCTCCAGGAACTGAATTCAAGGTGTGGGCGGTGCCTCCCTGCCGGGAAACAACTTCTCCCAAAGCATCCTTAACCGTATTTGCGGCTTCCGGAGTAATAATTACCTCAGGGTTAGTGCTTTCTTTTCCCTCGATCAGAACAGGTTTCACCAGCTTCCCTTCATTAATAAAAGGTGTAAATGACGCTGCAAGATGAATCGGGGACATTAACATTTCCCCTTGCCCGTAAGACGTATCAGCGAGTAACACCTCAGACGACAGATCCAGATGTGCTTCATTGGCATATTGGCTTGGCTTCAGATACATTTCATCCAGTCCAAAGTTATCACCAAAACCAAACTTCTGAATCCCATCAATAAACTTGGCGCTGCCCATCTCAATCGCTTCCATGGCAAAGTAAATATTATCCGAGTATACCAGTGCATCAACCATGTTAACCGGAGATAAACTCTTCACACGCTTGACATAATAACCGCCCCAACTATCGTCTTTACGCCATTGCAAGCCAGAGATATCATGTGTTTTGTCCGCTGTAGTCACCTTCTCCATCAGTCCCGCTGCGGCTGTAATCGCTTTGAAGGTTGATCCTGGTGCATACCGGGTAGTGACTCTGTTGATAAAAGGAAGCTTCTCATTCGCCGAATAAGCATCCCACTCTGCCTGTGTAAGTCCTGTGACCATTTTGTTCGGGTTATAGGAAGGTGCACTGACCAACGCCAGCAGATTGCCGTCCGTCGGATTCATTAGAACCATTGCACCGGCGTCTCCACCACTGGATAATGTCTGATATAATTTCTTTTGCTGTTTGGAGCTAATCGTCAGCTGAACATTCTGTCCATCTACAGCATCCTTGCGAATAAGCTCAGAACGAGAGTTACCGGATTCATCGGTGATTTCAATCAGACCACCACGTTCACCACGCAGCTGTTTCTCCATGGACTGCTCCAAACCCGCTTTACCAATCCAATCTTCTGCGCGATAATACCCTTCCGTATCCTTATCCAGATCTTCCTTGGTGGCTTTACGCACGTAACCAATCAGGTGCGCAGCTGCCTCGCCGAGTGGATAATAGCGGATTTCCTTGCTTTGCATCGTAACCCCGCTTAAAGATTCTGGTACGTCAAACTCCTCCGTTGAACCAATCGGGACAAAATACTCCGGCTTCACCCATGTCTGCGCAAGCGCCTTATGTATGGCATCTTCCGAAACCTGATAATGGCTCGCGATTCGAGCAATCATCTGGTCCGGGTTATCACCAAGTTTCTCAGGTACAATGCCCCATTCATTCATCGTGCCCTTGGTAGCGAGCGGCAAACCATCACGATCCACAATGTCTCCACGATCCGGGAACAGTGTCCTCACTCGTACCTTACTACCCTTAACCATGTCATTCAGAATCAGTGAAGGCTGCCAGTTTATTTGCCAGTTTTTGCCCCCGTCCTCAAGCTCTTGCCGGACCAGTTTCAATGTATGCGTCTCACTGACTTCTCCCAAAAAAGTTGTCAGTTTCAGGTTGTAATCCACCTCATACGTATCCGGGTTTTGTTTCTCTGCATCGGTCTTACTGCCATCGGAAGCCGTTTCGGCAACTTCCACAGGTTTAACCTCCGCCTTGACGGTGGATACTTCCATACCCGAATAGATCGCATTGTATTTCTCAACAAATTGTTCCTTGTTCATGCCCGACTCTTGCAGCGAAGCAGGTGTCATCAAGGTGTACAACTGGTCAAACTCTTTTTTTTGCAGATGCTCTATGTACTGATTCACGGTAGTTTGGGGCTTGGCCTCTGCTTCTTTATTATTCTGCATGTATAGATACATTCCGATTCCACCTGCAAACAAGATGGGCAGCAGTCCGTACATTAATTTACGTTTGGATTTCATGGTTACATCACCTCTAATATACACTATAGATTTCCAGAGCCATTTAAACAATGAAACAAATCTGACGAATTTATCATTAAAAATAGCCGAAAGCTCACATAATATGTTTAAATAAGAAGAGTGAGATTACATACTAAAGCTTTTTTGCTATGCAAAAGGCTGAAAAGGAGCCCGATGATGGAAATCAGCTATTTTTTACTCCCCAAAGCCGAAGTGGCCTATATCAAGTCTACCGCTTCCATGAAAGATGCTATTGAGCAATTGGAATCGCAACACTACACCGCCATTCCCGTGATTGACCAGGATGGAAAATATGTTGCTACCCTGTCCGAAGGCGATTTGTTATGGAAAATGCGAAATACACCCGGATTGACTTTTGACACGATGGATCAGGTCCAAGTCCATGAGATTAACAATCGGGTATATAATGAATGTGTATTCATTGAGGCTGAAATGGAGGATATGCTGACACTTGCAGCAGACCAAAATTTTGTGCCTGTGGTGGATGTCGATCGTGTCTTCCTCGGTATTATCCGTCGTAAGGATATTATTGAATACTATACGCGCAACATTTCGGATTAGATGAAGTGGAACATCCTGTAATAAGTAATAAACGAATATTCAACTCGAAAGGGTACTCCTGTGGTCATGTTTGGCCAAACCGGGGTACCCTTTTTGTTTCATGGTATGGTCGGAATCACTCTAGGTACGCTTGGCGCGCTCTTCCTTATAATAGTTCAACACGTCCCTTGGGCTTCCCTGGAATGCCCGCTCTTTGCCGAACTCATACGCCTGATGCAGATACGAATACGCCTCGTCATGCTGTTCAAGTCTCATGCAGATCATGCCGAGATCGATCAACGGACTCGTACTTCTATCCGAACTCCGCGTACTTAACGATATCTCAGCCCACGGCTTCGCCAGTTCATATTGCTTCAGATCGATATGTGCATTCGCATGACAGGATGCGATCCAGCTTGCAATCTCCCATTCCATCTTCGGCTCGGGCAACATGCCCCATGCCTGATCATAATAGATAAGTGCTTGTTCATGTTGTTGCGTCTCATCCAGCACATTACCGGCTTCTACCGTTTCTACAATTTGTCGCTCCAGTTCGGCATGTTCCGGTGTCAGATCTTTCATTGCACCGTCTCCTCCTCCAGGACGAAATACCACTCCAGAAAAGCATTGAAATCAGCCCACTGTGGCTCACTCTCACCATTAAGAAACCGTTCAATCGATTCGCCCAGTTCCACCAGCACCACTTCTCCCGTCTGACGGTTGTAGAAAAATCCACCTTCACCTTCAAAACTGTCCAGTGGAATATACGCCTCGGGAAGTCCCAGTGTAAGCTGTGCTACATTCATGTCTTCCATATATACGGTGTTCTCCATAAACCAGCAGATCTGATACAACTCCTGATGCCTGCTGTAAAAAGTCGGTCCATCCTCTGCATGTAAATAAAATTGTGCGAAATCCGACTGAAGATCAATCTCCAGCTTTTGCAATGCTTCTTCGTATGCTGCTGGAACATCTTCATGCCACCAGCCTTGCTCCTGGCAATGATCAATTACTTTATTGGATAACATCGTAGACCTCCTAATTCAATTTTGCTTATAATACCTGTTCAAAAAGAGTGGTTTTCAGTACCGAGAAGATGGGATGAAGCTAGAAATGGAGTAGCGGAGCGTAGGGATAACTACGTGAGCAACGGACATTTCGGCTGAATTCCATATTCGATGCTGATGATGCCCCCAGGCATCCTTAGTAATCAAAAGCGGACTTTTTGAACAACCCCTTATAGTGATTTTACGGGTATCCAGATTTGGGGAGGTGTGCCGTGACCTCTATACACTTCAAGTTCCGGAATCCCTGCATGCTTATATGAAGTGGAAGGAAACCACTCTGTCATAATATGGCGCCACAAGCGTTGTATCGCCTCCGGCTCTAATTCATCGGCCTCAAATACAACCCAATGGGACGCGGGAAGTTCGATGGACACCAAACCTTCAGGCACTTCACCTGAGTGAGAGGTAGCAATCCAGTACTCCATTTGATTGTCCTGCAGCTCTCGCTGATCTACACAGATGCCCACCAGACCGGGAATAGCTCCGTTATTGAACCCGTTTAAACGTCCCTCAATTCCGTCTGCCAATGCATCCTGCCACATCTTAGGAATTTCTCTTAGATTCTCACCATCCACACAAGAGAACGTTCGTTTGACGCCCACAAAGGTAAGGGACTGTTGTTCGATCACATGTTCATTCACATTCATTAGATGGATTCCTCTTCGAGAGCGATATGGGGCACGGTTCTCCATGACCCATTCATGAAAACATTGTTCCATACATAATATATACCTCCGATATGTCCTACAGATACTGTATCAAAAGAGTAAGTAGATTGGAAATAGTGCCAGTACTCCTGTTCATATGAAAGTAGCAGGAACAGAAGTAGACGTGCGATTCATGACTTAAAAGAATACTTGCCTACCATTCGTTCCTGCTCGATGTTTTGGGAGATAGACATACTGGGTTCTTCCCGTCCTTCATTTCCTTATTCTGGTGCAACTTTATTCTTACTCGTTCGTCTAACTACTGACCAACAACTAAGGAGATGACTATGCGAATAACTTGCAGCCCCGGTTTCCCAGGAAGCATGATTGGATCAATTGATCTTCAGCCATCGAAGTATTACACCCCACCTTCCAGTAACAGCCAAATTACAGATCATGTTGATCCTGAACTCGTTACCATTCCCTATGTGGAAGATCCGGAATTCGGATCACACTTTGACAACATGAAGGTCATGAACGGATCTTATAAAGATGAAATGCATGTGAGCTATGATGTGGAGTTTACGATTGATGTGGACAAAAAAGGTTATATTACGCAATTTGAACATACGTTCCAGCTGGAACGTTATTTGGATCTGGTGCGAACGCAATCCTATAAAGTGATCAAGACAAACTGGCGTGGACAAACATTTCACGTGATGACGTATAGTTACCTGGAGGAAGTCATTCATCCGAAAAATGTTCTTTTTAAATGTAACCTCGCAGAAGACGTTTTTGTGGTAGCTGAACTTGTTTCCAATCGCTCAGATGAAAGTGCAACTGAGCACGGTATCAGGGATCTGCATTTCCGTGCATTAATCTCGGCACGAGATGATCTGTACCCATTAGATTATATGTGTGAGCCTGATTTCGACCTGAGTCTCGACTAAAAAGTAGATACATATGTAGAAAGAGCATAAGCTGTCCCGAATCAGCGGGGTAGCCTGTGCTCTTTTTTTCACAGATGAATCACCAACTGCCTAATTTCCCCCCTCCTTCATACGCTCGGCCTTATCTTCCCATGTCTGGCTCTAAGCAAAACCAGCTGTAATGTCGATGAATATACCATAATGCTGTACATGCATATGTTCTTTGTACGTTCAGATATGAGAGGGGTTGGAAACATGGTTTACCGGAAAAATAAAATGCATTCGTTGTTCGCTCTGCCCTTGGCAGGTCTGCTGTTTCTGTTATGGGGTGCTCAAGCTGCACATGCGGAACAGGTCGACAGTTTGTTGCCTGAGCGAAGTCAGCAGGAGATCGTTCAAAAGTGGAATCAGTGGATGAATGGCAATGATACATCTCCCCTGTATACAGAGACACCTTCGACAAGTGCTCCCTACTCTGCTGGTGTGGTAAGTGACGCCTATCTGGAACAAGGGCTGAACGCAGCCAACTTTTATCGTTTTATCACGGGGCTACAGGGCGATCTTGTCCTTGATCCTACCTTGAATCGTCAAGCCCAGCATGGGGCTGTTGTGGTCTCCACGGGTGGATACCTGTCCCATTATCCAGAGCAGCCAGGAGATATGCCAAAGGATTTCTTTGACACCGGTTCAAAGTCTGCCAGCAGCTCCAATCTGTACGTTACCAGCAGTGCCAAGAATAACGTCCTGACAAAAAGCATACAGGCCTACATGAATGATTCAGACGCCTCCAATATTGATCGACTCGGTCATCGGCGCTGGATTTTGAGTCCACAACTGCAACGAATCGGATTTGGACTCGCCACTCGTAGTGAAGCAGGCAAGACATATGATCAGTACTATAGTGCCATGCAGGTATTTGATAAAAGCAGAACTGGTGGAACTTCGTTCAACTACAGCCTGTTCCCGAATCAGGGCGCATTTCCAATCGAAGCCTTTGGCAGTACACAGGCCTGGTCTGTTCAACTGAATACAGATGTATTCGCGAAACCATCACTATCTGAGGTACAGGTCGAGATGACTCGGACTTCCGATCAACGTACGTGGACCTTTAATGCCAAGAATCAGAACAGTGGCTTTCCAACCGGTTATTACAACGTGGACCCTGCGGATAAACAATGGTTTAATCAAGCCTATTTCAATGTAGAGACAGGTGGATATGGATATGGCTACGCCATCATCTTCCGTCCGGACGATGTGCAATTGTTAAAGAACGGCGATACGTTCGACATTCGAATTACAGGTCTGCAAAAGAAAAATGGTACAGCAGCGGAGATCTCATACTCCACACGTTTCTTCCATGTTGACGGTGTTCAAGATGCCACTCTTACCCGTATAACGCCAGGACAACAAAACCTGAACGTACGAGCAGGAGAACAGATTGATCTGCCTTCAATCACTGCAGTGAATGATAACGGAACATCCTATGTTCCACAATCTAACGTTTCCTTCACCACGACGTCAGATCGCATTGCCATCAAGGATGGAAAAATAGTCGGACTTCAGGCCGGTAAAGCCGAAATTCGGATTCGTTTTGAAGGGAAAGAAGCGGTTGTCTCTGTTACGGTAACGGGAATTCCCCAATTAACTGATGTCCGTACACATTGGGCGAAAGATGCCATTCAATGGGCCGTCCAACAGGAGATGGTCAGTGGATACGAGGATGGAACGTTCAAACCCAACAATCAGGTCAGTGAAGCCGAATTCCTCTCCATGTTGTTTAAGCTGTATGCGAATTCCCATGTCATTCAGAGCATTGATGCTGCAGAAGGACAAGCTATCAAAGGAAACATCTGGAGTGATCGTTATTATACCTATGCTTCCGCGTTGAATCTGAATCTGGATGCCAGCAAACAGAATCCGAAGATGCGCAATCATGCCTTGAACCGAACAGAAGTAGCCGTAATCGTGGCGGGGCTTGGCGGTAAAAATTATACCCAGGATGACGATGCCATCCGGTATCTGCTGAACATGGGATACTCTTCAGGCAAAACGGCAGCTACGGTGCAAGGTTATGCGGGACAAGAATCCTTGACCCGGGCAGAGGCCGTTGTTTTTCTCCAGAACCTGAAGGAAAAAGGCTTCGAACTATGGAGCAGACCTAAGAATGCCACTGAAGCTACCGAGAATGAAAAGAACGGTGGACTACCGGATCAGACCATGAAAGCAGTATATTCTGACGATCACACGTTGGTCCTTCAAGGTACGTTCCCGGCGTATGCCAACCAGACGATGCCGATTAAAATCCATGGTCCTTCGCCTGCTGTAGAACACATCCAGACGCAGCAGGTTACAACGGATGCCTATGGCAATTTTAAACTCACGGTAAGTAACCTTGATGCGAAGGAACTTAACCTCTATGTGGACGTACGCGAAGATTATTCCTACTGGATCAGTGTAGAGGCAGGGCGAACTGCGATAAGTGATTATACCGAGTAACATGTAAAAACCAGCTTAGGAATTCTACATTGAATTCCCAGCTGGTTTGTTTGTTATGAGGACTGATTTTGATATGAGACATGACATACGTTCAATGTTCAGTGTTCAATTATTGGTGGATATAACTTTTTAAGTGTAGACTTTAAATCGGATGACCAAATTGCTCTGCCTTTTCATTCATTATCCTCGCTAACCTCGCTCTTAATCCACTCATCCACTCCGGCTCATATGACCACTGCTCTGCAACAGATTGAAGCATACGCACATAACCGTACAAGTTGGCAAAACGGCGACAAGCGGGGAACATACTCTCCAGATCATAACGTTCTCCTGCCTCGGACCAGTAACCATTCAGGAACAATTGTTTCTTCTGCTCCCATTGTTCAGGCTCGATCTCCTCACGTAAACTATCCAGACTCTGTTCCACGTCCATCGCGTACCAGTGATACATCGAGTCATCAAAATCAATGGCATAACAAGACTGGCTATCTTCGTCATAGAAGACATTATCCAATTCAAAATCGTAGTGGATGAGTCCGAAATTTTGCTGGGTCATCGGCCAAGTCGCAAAATATGTTCGGAGAAACTCCACCTCGTTCAGAGCAGCCGTTTCACCAGGAAAACCCTTCAAGATCTCCTGCATCCAATTCAAAACATCCTTATAGGTCCAGCGTTTCTCCTTCTGCTCAGGCATGAATGCGCGCGATAGATGATGCAGCTCACCCAATGCCTGACCATAGCTGTACAGGATGGAGTCATTCAAATCAATACTTCCTAACTGCGATCCAGGTACTCGCTTGAATACGGAAGCATAGTACACTCCCCATGGCGTATGAGCTTCTACAAGTTCTGTTCCTGAATGAGAAGGTACCACCTCCATGCCTCCATACTGATTCGTTCGAAGATAACGGAGGAACTCCAGTTCAGCGCTGAGGTTGACTCGATTTTTTTCCTCTACCGGGGCAAATCGAAGCAATCTCACTTCTCCCTGATCTCTGAACGGATACACGGCATTGGAGGATATACGATAATACTGAAACATGTCCAGCGACTCAGGATCATAACTCCAATTCTTTAAAATCATCGCGGCAAGATCATTATGTTGAAATAAATATTTTAAATTTAACATGGGCATTTCTCCTTTTTGATCATTTCATGTGGATTGCTCGTAGCCAACGAATGCCTATTTTTGCGCGCAAAAAGCCGCAGGCTATGCCTGCGGCTTTTAAAATTCTGAGTGTATGAGAAATTTGCACAAGCAAATAAACCTCGCATACGCCAGAAAAAATGAGCAGTTATATCCCTATATATCAGCAGATCTCAGATCGACTGGGAAACTGGATGTGTCCCACACTGTATCTGAATGATCTGCCGGAATTATTCAGTTTATGCTTACCTTCATTGTAGTAATGGAACATACCATCTTAGACCGTCGTTTCATGACGCTCACTCCCTTCAAAAAACCAGTTGTTTCCATAATAGCCGATAAGCCAAATGTAAGCAATTACAAAATGACGATAATCCCATCATTTTTTACTGGACAACCATCACCCGTTCCACCGTCTCGGTGTTGTCCTTATACCACACCATCACGATGTTTTCTTTTTGAAGATCAGACACTTGAATGGACGAATTCGCACGTGAGCTGGAACTGCCCGAGCGCGGCGTCCCCATACCTTCCGTGATAGCAACATCATCATTTATATTTAATTTCATCTCCATTCCGGTATCCTTCCATTCCATGCCTGGGGATGAGGTGTCCTGCACCTCAAGTAACGCTAACGTGACTGTGTTTCCATTCACAGAAATAACTCTACCTATCATGTCGGCATTCATCATCCCCTGCGTCATGTCCGGACTGCCTGTACGGTCATTCATACCCGTGCCGCCCCTTCCACCTCTCGGTGTCCCTCCATTCATGCCCAGGCCACCACCATTCGGCATGCCGAATCCATTCATGCCTTGCACAGAACCGGTGTTGGTAATATTCTGGGCGGTTATAACATCGCAGGCCGTCAGCATAACCAAACATCCCATCAGCAGGAGTGACGTAACCGATGTGAAATATTTATTTTTTCGCATATGCTCACCTTTTTCTCAGGGAATATTGCTCCAAGGTACCTTTACGATGGAATATGAAGTCATACGTATCTTTGAACCCCATATAGGACAGAACAACCAACAGCGGATATACAGGATAGATGTATCTGGACTTAATCTCCCACAGAATATAAAACCCGATGAATCCGAGAATAACCAGGATCAATGAAACTTCGTCATACCGTTTACGACGAATTCCACCGACCAACCGGATGAAAATAAAACAGTACATCAAGAAATTCATCACATATACGATCCAGAGTAACCCCGTCCGATAAGCCGAATCCCCCTGCAACAGTTCTGTTATCACATTCGTGTAACTATAGGAGCCTGCGATTCCGCCTCCCCTTCCTCTTCCGGCACCCATGGAACTTTCATTGCCGATTCCGTATCGATCCATCTGGTATGTCCCTTCGGTCCAGGTCCATATGATCTTTTTGTAATACATCTGCACCAAGTCACTCGCACTTGCTTCATACAGCTTCTTGCCAATCTCTTGTTTGAATAAATCTGCGCTCTCAGCCTTATTGTAGTTGGCCTGCCTCTGATAGATCTGATAACTCTCCATATTGTCCCAGAAGCCAAAACGCTCCAGATTAATCCCCATATTCAGCCACATATAGACCGGTGCAGAGTTCTCTCCAACAGGTTCGCTCACAGCTCCAGAGGATTGAAGAACCGCGTTCTGAGTCCAGGTTGGGACATTAAACAACATACCCAACACACCGATGGAAATGATGACTTTCTTCATTCCGATGCTCCGCATATTCAGCAGGATAGTTATGATGGCAGCAATTAGCACGATCACGCCGATGCTTCGGAAGTAATTAGCCATCGCAAGAAAAACGGCGGCAATGACGATTGTTTTCCAAGACTTTTCACGTACAAAACGAATGATAAAGTATAGACACGATATCAGGAATGCTGTGGCAATCACATCATTATAGATCAGGTTGTTCAGGAATAAGGAAGGCAGGTACGTGGCTGCAAAGATTAACACACCGTAATCACGTTCCGTGGATCTGTCGTTCACTTGTTTGTAGATAAGATAAATCATGAACGTCGTTAACGTTGAAAACAAAATATTAAATAGTTTGATGACCAGATAGTTGTCCGGGAACAGGTACAGCAATGTCTTCAGGTACAACACGATCGAGTAGTTAAACGGGAACATGTGCAGATAACCACCCGTTTCAAACGAAGAGTAGTCTTGGTCATACAGCATGTTCATGGCAAGTGAAAGAACGGTCTGCGAATCATCCGTGGGCACTCTCGGAAATACAAAAATGATGATGACCTGAATGACCAGAGAACATAACAGCACAATCGGAATGACAACCTTCGGGCTGTATTTGTTCAGTTTCAGACACAGCGCATATAACCCGACACCTGAACCAAGAAGCAAAAGAATGACCGGGAGAAAAATACTCCACTGTTGCATGCCCAAAATGGGATTGTCCCCATACAAGGCGTAGTTGTACTGTGCCCGAACCAATAAGGACGAAGCAATAAACACCGCAACAAACACGAGCAAAATGAGATAAAACGACTTATGCAGCATCTTAGACATGCAAAAACTCCTTTTCGATTACAGGATTCCGTGAGTATTATAATGGCTCTGGCTGAAAAATCGCTGAATTCGAATAAACAATTGCATTCATTAAACTAACGAATTATACCTTTAATGTCGATAATATACATCGAATACATAATAATATTTTTTTACTAGAAGGAGATTAGAACATGTTTATTCAAAAAAAGTACATCCGCTCGTTACTCTCTCTTCCTCTGGCAGGCCTGTTATTCATGCTGCTGGGGACCCAGCAGATCGCTGCTGCCCCTGTCGATAGTCTGCTGCCTGAGCGAAGTGAGCAAGAAATCAGTCAGAAATGGACGCAATGGATGAGTGGCAAGGACCAAACTGCTACATTCACTCAGAATCCTTCGACCAAGGCACCTTATGTCGCTGGTGTAGTAAGTGATTCCACATTAGAGCAGGCCCTAGGTGCAGCCAACTTCTATCGTTATCTCTCCGGTTTGGATGGAGATCTCATTCTCGATGCTGCTCTCAATCGTCAAGCCCAACATGGAGCAGTCGTTGTTTCTACCGGAGAATTGACTCACTTCCCAGCTCGTCCGGTAGATATGCCAAAAGACTTTTTTGATCTGGGAGCCAAATCGGCTTCAAGCTCCAACCTGTACGCTTCCTATGGTGCTCAAGGAAACCTTGCAGTCAAAAGCGTAGAAGCTTATATGGATGATTCGGATTCCAGTAACATTGCTGCACTCGGCCATCGTCGCTGGATTTTGAGTCCGCAACTGAAGAAAGTCGGTTTCGGGATTGCATCCCGGGACAACAAAAACTATGCGAGCCACTTCAGCACCATGCAAGTGATGGATACAAGCCGTTCAGGAAAACTCAATTACAATTACAACTTGTATCCTAACAAAGGGGCATTCCCGATTGAGGCATTCAATGTGTCACAAGCTTGGTCTGCACAGCTGAATCCGGACGTCTTCGCGAAGCCTTCCAAATCGGAGGTACAGGTGGAGATCGTGCGTTCATCGGATCAGAAAACTTGGGTACTGGGAGCAAAAAACCCGGTTAGCAGTGATCCTGCAAAGGCCTATTTCAATGTAAATTCCGATGGTTATGGGTATAACTATGCTGTTATTTTCCGCCCAGATAATTTGAAATCCTTGAAGGCAGGCGACACGTTCAACGTTCGCATAACCGGTTTGAAAAAGAAAGACGGGTCCAAAGCAGAAATTTCATATCAGACACGTTTCTTCTCGGTTATCAATCCTTCACAAGAGCCTGTAACTGATCCACAGAATCCTGGGACAGAACCACAAGACCCTGGAACAGAGCCCCAGGACCCGGATACGGGGAACGAGGATTACCTGGATAACCATCTAATGCAGTTCGAATATACAGCGGATCGTACGCTGAAAGTACGGGGAACACTCACGGCTTATACAGGCAAAACATTCTCATTCCAGATCCACGGTCCTTCACCTGACGAAAAACATATTCGCACTGAAACGGTGAAGCTGGATGCTAATGGTCGGTTCAGTCTGACCGTTCCCAATCTCGGCGTGTCCGATCTGACCATATACTTGCAAGTGGACCCAAGCTTTATGTATCTGATTCCTACAGCAAGTAATTCAGACGTTACGTATTACTTTGAATAGAAGCGAAGCAAGAGCATAGGAATAAACTAAAGTAAAATAAAGTACGACCAGAGTAAAACCTAGAATCTAAAAACAAAAACAGTCGGAATGCATAGGCATCCGACTGTTTTTTTATAGTTTATGATACGAGCTTTTATGATACGAGCTTTTATGATACGAGCTTTTATGATACGAGCTTTAATTACTTCGGTGCTCCTTTTTTGCGTTTCTTTTCCAACGCAATCTCCACATTTTCTTTTACCCGATACTCCACAATCCGGCGGATGAGATCCTCGGGCAATGGCTGATCCAGTGGAAACTGGACAGATCCCTTTCCCCCTTTATACTTGGAGAGTTCCTCCTGGAAAGCTTGAATTCCCCTGGGAGCTGGGTAAAACCCAATATGATGCTGGTATGCGGCAAAATGAACCAGATTCCCATGCTGTGCATACGTAGGCATCTTGTAACTGATCTTCTCTTCGGCGTTCGGAGCCGCTTCACGAATAATCTGCCTTATTGCCTGTAATCTCACCTGTACATCAGGTGCAAACTCCGAGATATATTCATCTACCAGCACCGAATAATGGTTACTCTCAGCCATCTTGGACTCCTTCCACCACGGATACATCAATGGATTCGTGGTACGGGCATATTTGCTTATATTGTACTTCAAATGGACAAGCGGAACAGCTATTTTTCTGCAACTTGGAATGTTAAATTTGATTTTCAAGTGAACTAAGCCTTATAATACGTTTAAACAATTAAACATTATAACGGAGTGAGCCATGAACGAGTCGATGGGTAACCAAAAAGTTATTGATATTTTCGAGAATCTAAGTCCTTATCTTCAAGGTTTGGGAGATCCCGTTCGCCAGCGAATCATATCGCTGCTCATTGATCAAGAGAGCATGAACGTATCACAGATTGCAGAGCATGTCCCCATGTCACGCCCTACGGTCTCTCATCACTTGAAAATATTGCGTCAATCCGGGCTGTTATCGGTTCAGAAAAAAGGTACGGAGATGTATTACAAGCTGGAGTTCAACGATGCGATCGAATTACTCAAACAGCTCGTTCATCTCGTGGACGTGGAATGTCAGAGCTAGCGCATACCGCGCTGGTGTACTGCATTCCTTTTCTTCACTCTATTATGTTTAATAGTTTAAACATATAAGTACATAAACATATCAACGGAGGTTTATCGAATGAATAGAAAAAAAGTTCTTATCGCTGGAGGTTATGGTGCTGTAGGTGCACAGCTTGCCCGCATTTTGCATGACAGGCATCCTGATCTGGAATTGGTACTGGGAGGCCGTTCTGCGGGTAAAGCAGCACCTTTTCCATCCAATCGTGTCCAAACGGTTGTTGTTGATACCAATGCAGACGATCCACTGATTCACGCAGGAGAGAATATATCGTTAATCATTAATGCAGTGAACGATCTGGATGATCGGCTACTGGTATCGGCAGTGCGGAGAAAAATTCCACTTATCGATGTAACACGCTGGACTGAGGTGTTCAATCAAGCGATCCGTTCAGTAGAACAGGAGGAACTTCATGCCCCTGTAGTGCTATCCTCTGGATGGATGGCAGGAACAGCTTCTCTATTTGCCATGATACTCTCTAACTCGCTGCAACATGTCGAAGTAAACATTCATGCCCTATGGTCGCTGCGGGATAAGGCCGGCCCTGATTCGGCAGCCTTCATGGACCGGATGAGTATTCCTTTTCAGATAACCGAATCCAATACACATCGACTCGTCTATCCCATGACAGATCCGATCAAAGTTCATTTCCCGAACGGGTATACGACCCCATGTTACAGACTGGACACACCCGATCACGTCACTTTGCCTCATACCAGCCATATCGATTCCGCCAGTTTCCGTATTTCATTCGATAGTAAAGTATCTACCTATGCACTCGCCGGATTGGTCAAAACCGGAGTCTGGAAGATGATCAGTGGTGAACGTTTCCAGCCATTCCGGCGAAAATTGCTCTATAATCCGGGAACTGGGAGTGCACATCATCTCGTCATTCAATTGAAAGGGCTGGATGCGAAAGGGAACAAGGTTGAGCGAACGATGACAGTCTCTGACCCACTCGGTCAAACTCATATGACTGCACTCGGCGCTGCGGTGCAAGCCGAGAAGATACTGTTGATGCCAACGGACAAGCCTATGGCTCCAGGCATCTATTATCCTGAGCATCTGTTCGATGACCGAATGGACATGGATGCAGTTACTCATTTTTTCACACAATATGGCGTTCAAGTAACCCACTCCTGATCCAGTCATAACAAAAAATCCGCGAAGCCGCTCACTGCAAACAGTGGGACCATCGCGGATTTTACGAATAATAATGGAGAAATGTATCTTTTTAAGTACAAGCTTGTGTCTGGCATTATAGCGTCACGGCTCGACCATTTGATTTTTCATCTCAACAGTTGCAATATATCTGATGATTTTTGATTGGCTTGAGCTAGCATAGCTTGTGTCGCTTGTAAAAGAACAGTTTCTTTCGTATTTTTCATCATTTCTTTCGCAATATCTGCGTCTCTTATCTTGGATTCTGCAGCGGACAAGTTAGAAGAAGCGTTCATAACATTGTTCAATACATGCCCAAGAGCATTTTGGTAAGCGCCAAATCTAGCTCTGTGTGAAGACACATGTTCAATGGCTTTATCAATCTGGACGAGTGATCTGTTGGCATCGTGCTGTAAAGAAAGGTTAATGTTCTCTACTCCAATTGATTTCGTTCTAACATCTGCCAGCTGAACTTTGTAAGTTGCTCCTTGATTAGCTCCCACTTGCAAACCTAAATATGTTTGGTCAGAACTTGAACCATTTTCATTTCCACTGATATCAGTTATCTTAAAATCAGTTATCTGGTAACTACTACCGTTCATTTCTCTTTCAAATTTGAGCATACCATTATCATCAACAGCAATAATTCCCGCACTTTTTTTTTGAAATTCATTGTTCAGATAATCTATAAATTCTGATGAAGAGTAACTACCCTCATCTAAAATAAATGTTTTATTTATTGAATGTTCAAGACCAATTTCCCATCGGTTACTATCTCCATTAATAACAATACCATTAGTTAGATCAAGATTTGTCGTTAAAGAACTCTTCGTTTTGGGATTCCAAACATCACCTGGAATCACTGGACGCATAAAAAGGGGATTAAGTGCGTTACCTGAAACTAGTTGAATTGCGTTCGGAGAAACACTTGTTTTGTGTGTCAATATTAGCATGTAGTGTTTATTACCCGGTCCAGCACTCACATTCACACCAGTAGCAGATGAAAAACTAGCTGAGATATCGACTCCGACACTATCGAACTGGTTATTTAACTGTTCAATAAGTTCATCTCTGCTATACGTTCCTTCTGCAAGAATTATGGTCTTGTCAACACCCGAATCCTTAATATGAAGAGTATCATTCACACCACTTTTAACCGTATAACCTATAGAAAAATCAGCTTCCCTGCCCCAAACCTCATATCTTGCTCTATATGTAAGCTCTTCGGTGAAAATTTCATTAAACGCTGTTCCTTCAACTTCTATCTTGTGATTCCCTGAAATTGTGCTGGTCAATAGCGTTCTCATATGTGTATCATCCCAATGACTGTAAGCATTGGAGAGTTCTACTGGAGCCCCTATAGCCCTTAGTTTTGAGTTAATATCATCATATAGTGCAGTAGAGGATCCACGATACACACCTGCACTGATATTAATGGTGTATGCCGTATCGTCAAATTTTATCGTTAACTGATCATTAATTCCGGATAAGATTTCAACTCCAATAGCATTCTGAATATTTCCACTATTACCAATCAAGGTGGATCGGCCGAGAGTGGATATATTTTCTCCTACATACGTAATGAAACTTACTGAGCCTGGTTTAATTTCTCCATCCTGATTAACAACTTCATTTGATCCATTATTCAACAAATTAATCCCGTTAAAATATGTATTATTGGCAATATCATTAATGCCCTCTTTAATCTGTCGAACTTCTTCCTGTATAATCAAACGATCCGAATCTGTTAAGCTACCATTTGCTGCTTGCACAGCAAGCTCTCTTAATCTAATTAATAATGGATCCTGTATATTACCTAGTCCTGACTCAGCAGTTTGAATTAATGATATCCCATCTTGTATATTTCTTTCCGCCTGATTCATACCACGAATCTGAGCCCTCATCTTCTCAGAAATACTCAATCCTGCTGCGTCATCTGCCGCCTTGTTAATTCGTAAACCAGAAGATAATTTACTTGTTGATTCGGAGATTGATTTATTAGTATTTTTTAATCTATTGGTAATATTCAAGCCAAGTATATTATTCTTTACTATCAAATTCTCACCTCTTAATCTACTCTTTAACTAAAATGTATAGGACTTACTGTCCATTATACTAGAGAAACATGAAATCTGATAACAAAACAATAAAGTGTTGAAAATTATAATCACAACGTCATGGCTCTACCATTTCGCATCAGGTAATCTTCTTTTGTTTTGTAATCCGGCATGATGCTGCCGATCCGCCGCCAGAAAGAGCGGTCATGATTCATGTGGTGAATATGGCAAAGTTCATGAATGATGACATAATCGATCACTTCCAGTGGCGCCATCGCCAGGCGATAATTGAACGTCAGCTTTTTGTCCCAGCTACAACTGCCCCACTTGGTGGGAGAATCTACGATCTCTACTGACTTCGGCTTCACCTTCAACTCCTGCTGATAGCGACCGATGCGCTCCCCAATCATGCGTTTACACTCGGCAAAATAAAACTTCTTCAGATTCGCTCGCAGCTCCTCTTCTGTAAGCCCCTCTACAGGAATTAATTCATGCAGTGCATGTTCCTTGCCAAAAAGCAGGAACTTCCCCTTGCCCTCATCTTCATATTCCTTGGCTTGAGGACCGTCGAGCGCTTGCTGCATCAGAGCGGATTTCTTCAAAATCACATCCCCATGCTGCTCCACAAGTTGCCGGATCATGTCTTCACTGGTACCATTCGGTGCTTTGATCGTTACCATGTAAGGCAAGTCCATCGTGATAGACACTTTCTTGCGTTTGCCGTATTGGATATGACAGTTAATGCTGTGATTATTTAATTCTATAGTTAACATAATGCGCTCCGCTTCTGGCACTCCGATGACAGAACAACCTTCCGATCGCTGTTATCCCCAGATTTTTTTGATTCCTTTTTTAAAGGAAAAATCCGTGGATAAAGGCGAGGTGTATGCTTCCGAAGTAGCTTTCTTTCAGAAAGCTTTTAACTTCGCTTCTTCAGGTTATTTCTGTCCTCTCCGTTAATGTGTAAAAGATATATACATTCTTTCAACCATATCAAATTGTATACCATCTCCGGCTATAATGCATACTGTTCGGCGATATATCTGTTTTTGTTGTATTTTTATACATTATTATGTATTATTATTTAATCATAAAATCGGGAGTTGGATATGACGCATACAATAGATACAGAACACAAAACCATTGAAGAACTATCGCTTAATCACTGGCAACCCTTGTCCACCTTACTGTATGACGGCTGGGTACTGCGTTTTGCCAAAGGATATACCAAACGTGCCAACTCCATTCAACCGATCCACTACTCCACTCTGGATGTGCATGAAAAGATTGAGGAATGTGAGCGTATCTATGCTTCCAATCAATTAAGTACCATATTCAAAATCACGCCGTTTATTCAGCCGGATCATCTCGACCAGCTTTTGCAAGACAAAGGGTATGGCGTTGTTGATCTGACCCGTATCCAAACTCGGAGTCTGGAAGAGATCAAAGAGCCTGTGCACCAAGTTGTACAGATCGACGAACAGTTGACCACAGCTTGGCTGGATCACTTTTGCCGATTGAACAAGGTGAATGATCTGCAACGGGAAACGACGGAATTAATGTTACATAACATCCGCACACAGGTAGGTTTCATCTCGCTGTTAATTGATGGGCAAGTCGTCGCTTGTGGGTTTGGTGTCATCGAACGTGGCTACATTGGATTGTATGACATCATTACAGACGCTAACTTCCGGAATCAGGGACTTGCTGAACAGATGATCCTGCATCTATTGCATTGGGCAAAAAAACAAGGTGCTACTTCTAGTTATCTGCAAGTCGTTGCGAATAATGCACCTGCCTTGAAGCTTTACGCCAAGCTGGGTTATTCAGAGATTTATAGCTATTGGTACAGAGTCAAAGAATGGAATGAGTCCTGACTATGCTGAAACCAAAAACTGCCCTCCTTCTATAAAGGAAAGGCAGTTTTTAATTTGTCTTCGTGATTGTCCAAAACTCTTCACATCGTTCAGCAGTACCCCTTGCGCTTTTCTACAATGGCAACTTCACCAGCACCTCATATTTCACGCCAGCTTGGATGTTCTTGATGATGTCGCCTTCGATCCGTTCACCGTCAACGTACACTTCAATCTGCTGGACAGTTGCATCCTTCTTCATGTTCACGTTCAGCTCAGCCCCACGGAACAACCGGGTGACCGATGCCTCGTTCCAATCTTCTGGTAACTGCGGACGCACTTGAAGTCCTTGTGCATGACCTTGCAGTCCAAACAATCCGTCGATCAGGCAGCGATACACCCAAGGTACTGTGCCGGTGTTGAACAGATGACTGGAGCGCCCAGCTGTACGTGGGAATTGCCGATAAGCTCCGCGATAATAATTCGGGATAAATACGGGTAGCTGACCCCGCTGGAGAATATCCTCTCCATCAGGGCCAGGAATCATTTTACGCAACAGACGATACGCCTTCTCCTTCTCGCCCACCAGGTACAACGCGTAAATATAGAACGCCGCCGCGTGATTGTACACTGCACCATTCTCCGCACTTCCCGGATGTTTCTGCGTAACTCGACCTACATCTTCACGCATCGCTGTGAAAGACGGCGCGAGTTTCTCGACACCATATGGCGTCTCCAATTGCTCCTCTACGGCACGGATTAACTTCTCCTGTTTCTCCTGATCCGCAGCACCGCTCATAAGTGCCCAGCTCTGAGGATTGATATAGATGCGTCCTTCCACGTCTTTTCTTACGCCAAACACTACGTTATCATCCGTAATTCCGCGGGCATACCAGTCCCCATCCCACAGATACTCATTGGCTACCGCATTGGTCTGGTTGGCTTCCTGACGGAATTCCGCTGCGACCTCGGCATGCCCTGCCTGTTCACCAATATCTGCCCACACATTGAACGCATATGCCGTCGCAATGGTCAGCCAGCCGGATACGCCTTTGCCTTTGTATCCCACCATGTTCATCGGATCACACCAGTCACCCTGATTGATATAGTTCAACCCACGCGCGTCACGCTCATGGATCAACCAGCGCATCGCAAGATTCATATGTTCCAGTACGGAAACCTTTTGTTCACTGTCTGTAAAAGCAACCTGTTCCTCCAAAATGCTATAGTCATTCGTTTCATCCAAATAAGTCTTCATACAGACTGGGAGCCAGATACAATGATCGGTATGAGGAACCTGGTTAATATATTTCAGTTCTGCGTCCGGGTGCAAAATAATGCCGTCTGGCATCGCACCGCTTATATGCTGCTGAGACAAGGCTGTCAAGAACGCAGCTCGTGCAATCTGCGGCTGAATGTAACTCATGCCCATGTTGTCTTGCAAATAATTCCGCGTCTGCGGATCGGTTGTCAGACGATTGGTTTTGCCATGATAGTACATCTGGCGAGGTAGCCAGTGATTCACGACATTATCTAGCCAGCTGTCCGGTGTCTTGATCTGGATGTTTCCTTGCCCTTCCGCAATATACTCAGCATACTCCTGCTCGGCTGCGGTGAAACCATCCTGTCCTTCCTCATTCTGCTTCACAAAATAATGCTGACGAATGCCCTCAATCTCAGTCTCATCATGAGCCGGGCCAAAGATAAATCGATACGCCTGCTCCGCTCCCGCTTCCAGTTCTACTCTGTATTGCAATACAGCCACTGGTGTCTCATAACGAGCATCTCCACCAGCAAGTATCTCCGACTGAAGAGCAGAAGGATTATGAAGTCCGCCTTCGCCTTCAAAGCTCTCATGATTTACTTCCCACGCGGTCGGCTGGTGATCTGCAAGCAGATAGGTTTTGTCGCTGTAATTTTTGATTTTGCTATAATCCTGATATTTCTGATACGGCGTAATTGCCGAGCAGACAATGCCCTGCAAATCTTCCACATATGAACCGGATTGATTCATCCATGACATATAGCCGACCGTAAAATACGGGTAGATACTAAGCTTGCGTTTTCTCGAAGACAGATTGGTTACCTTCACACGCCACAGCTCCATGACATCTTCCTTCGGTAAACGCAGGGACATCTCGATGCAAATGTCGTCCTGAATCACTTTCCAGTGAATATCGTGTTTACCGACAGCGAACGTATAGCTATCCGCCTGCTTGCGAACCGGTTCATACGGGGCTGAGAAAATTTCGCCACTTATTTCATCTTTAATGTAGACAAACCGTCCCGGATGGTGGGCATAGTACGGCTGCTCCGGTTGCATAAACGTCTTCGCTTCCAGGTTGGGCGCATACGAGTATTTGGCAGGTTCGGGCTGCATGAATTGGGCCACCGCGTACCCCCGGCAATTCACATGAATCATCATCTTTTCATTCCAAAGGAATCCGGATGCCTTCGGTAAACTTGTCGGGCTTGTCAGTTCAACATATTGATTATCTTCCGTTGCTTTAATCATCACTGAACCTCACTTTCAGATAATGGAGTCAAAAGACAGAAAACGTTTTAGGTAACTTGTATACAACTTTGTTCATTATAACACGGTAACGCTTACAAAGAACTGAAAACTAAAAAAGAGCTAAGAAACTCAGCTCCGATTACGTTCCAATTGTTTTTCGATGCCCAACCTGTCGATCTGTATCCAATACTCTGCAATTTGTTCGTTTTCCACTCGGTATACCGCACTGGCAATTTCAATCACCGGGAGGTTCGTTGGGCTGTATCCGTCCACTTCGCCAATATGGGTACCCGTTTGTCTCCAGCGCACATAAACTTTATCACCTTGCGTCAGCAACTCCAGAATTTCGAGTGAAAATTCCCCGTATGCTTCAATCATCTCTCGCACATGATCCGCATAATCAGAAGGTGTTCGGGTGACCGTGACCTCATCTTCAGATATCACTTGATGGGCCAGTACTTGTTCTGCCATCACGTTGCTTGCATAATCAGGATTCCGACCTGATCGGACTTCTTCAAAAAAGGTTCTGACAATCTGTTCCGCTGTCATACGGCACCCCATTCTATTCAAATTATTCTGTTATATATTTAAATATGTAGTAACTCTTGTATTTTAACATGGTCCCCTCGCTACGGAATTACAACTGTTCTATTGTTATACAGGACTTATATCCTATCCTATCACCTTGACAATGCGTCAATATGACCATAAACTAGCAAAGGATATCAGGAAATTAATAGGAGGTTTAGATGTTAAGAGGTTCACATATGGGTTTTAACCATATCTGATAATCTTTCGGTGTGTAGCAACGTAGCTATTAGAGCAATTCAGAAAAACAAGAAAGCGGTGTATCATGAAACGTCTATTTTTCATTATGTTTGCGCTCACCCTGTTACTGGCTGGATGCCAGAGTAATGAACAGGAAAGCAGTCCGTCCGAGAATAATCCTACCGAAGTAGTAGAAGGTTCTACCATTTTAAGTTTGAAGCAAAAATACGGCTCCGAATCGGAACAAGCAATTATGCCGATGTACAACGTAGCTCAAGATGAAGAATTTACGTTCAAGTTTAAAGCAGATTTAGGAAAATCTAATTGGTCCCTGAGAGATACCATATCCGTACATACCGATATTAAAGCACTCAAAGCAAGCGAAGTACCTTTTTTATCAGATATTCATGACAATAGTATTTCTATTAGACCTCTTGGATGGGGCGTATTAAGTTCAGATTCCATAATGAACAAGGATCAAAGTTCTTGGGGCGGTGCCCCCATTTATTACATTCGTCTGAATTATGATCCAGATGCGGAAAATCTAACACTACTTGATCAGCCTATCATTATTCCGTTTACAGTAAAATCGGAGTTACCCGTACCTAACCTAAGATACGAAATTGACAAAGATAGACGGTTCAAGTTGGTCTGGGACAAGGTTGAAGGCGCCACCGAATATAAAATTTATAAACGTTCTGACCTAACCAACTTTGATACAAATGTACCTCTAACTGGCGCAGAGGACGCTTTCAGTAATAGTCTGCCTTTAGATATTGCGGTAACAACAGAGACGTCTTTCAATGATTTTATGAAAGACGGAAAAGGCGGGCTAGGCACTTATAATGAAATGATAACTACCACTCAGAACCATGGTATACGAGGAGAATATTACGTCACTGCAATCGGTGGAGGCAAAGAATCCAATTTTAGCAGAGGTGTCCCTACAGCTCCGCTTGCTTCCCAGTTACCAACAGCTTTGAAAGAACAATTGTATATGGAGAAATTAAAGAATATAGATGTTCTTCCTCAGAAAACAACAGTTGAGTACAATGACGGCTCTCTAGCCCGTGAAACCATTGTTTATGATACCGAAAGCGTAGAGATTTCGGAGTTCAATGAAACGAATATTCCTTTTCATGTTAAAGGAACGGCTCTGAAAAGCTACGTGCGCGTAGAGAATGTAACTCAAGCAGATTTGGAAAAACTTGCTCAGCAAACCGTAGCCGAGTCCAGCAACGGACTGGTGGAACCGAAGAATGATACACCTTACGTCCCTGCACCTGATGTGCCAACGATCATCAACAATCATGATGCACCTGAGTCTGCAACGGAAACAGAAGAAGCACCAGCTTCGGAAACTCCAACTACAGAGTCCACAACCGATACGGGAACGTCAGAAGATGTAACTAATCCTCTATCTACTGAGGCTTCTAATGATACTTCTGATAATTCTTCAGATATGGCTTCTGAAGAAACTTCCACCGAAACACCTGCTCCAGCTCCCGAAGCTGAAGAAGACAATCTGGTAGATGAGCAGAAATCGAATACACAGCAAAATGTAGAACAAGGTAATCAGGAAACCGTGCCTCAGCCTGCTACAGGCGATGCAATGATCAATGCAGATTCCGCATTGGAAGAAGTTTTAGCCAAAAACATGATTGCGGCACAAGATAAAATTTCGTTAAAAGCTTTCCCTGAAGCTCAAAATTTCACGACACTCTCGGATGTTGTTCTGAAAGTGATGTACCAGAATCCCTTGATTCTTGGTGTGGAAGGTTTTGAATACAACTATGGTACGCTTACCCTTTCGATTCATTATAATGAATCGGCTAGTGGTATCCAGAAGAAGAAAGATGAGATTATTGCCAAAGCAAACGAAGTTGTGGCTTCCATTATCAAGGATGGCATGAACGAAGACGAGAAACGAAAAGCCATCTACGATTATCTGAACGATAACGCGAAGTATGATGATGCAGCGCTGGAAAATGCGGAGCAAAACAACTTCAAAAATGTCGATCCGCAGTTCAATGACTCGTTTACCACATACGGTATTCTGGTCAAAGGTGTTGGGGTATGTGCCAGCTATGCCTCCGTCTACAAATTGCTCTCCGATCTCTCGGGACTGGAAAGCATCGTTGTAACGGGCGCTTCCAGCGGTGTACCACATGCATGGAACAAGGTCAAAATCGGGAACGAATGGTTCCATGTGGATGCCACCAACAACCTGACAAACTCCGGCATCCCCTACTTCTTGTACAATGCCAACGATGAGACTGCTGCAAGTCAGAAAACAATAGCGGATAAGGATTACTGGCTTGATTCCGAGCTCGCGATGTTTAATGGCGAGAGCGATGCCAATGATTATTATGTGCAGAATGATCTCGAAGTCGCATCCCTTAATGAGTACAAAACCAAGGCTGAGAGTGAACTTAAAAAAGGAGAGAACCGGGTCATCCTCCGTTTTGCCTCGCCTGTTGACTCTGATGAGCTGATGACAGCTGCTGGCGAAGCCCTTGCTGCAGTGGATGAAGCCCTTCTGAATACAGCACAATTAGCCACGCTAGGCAGTTATGCCATTCTGGACCCGAAACCAGAGCAGAAGTAACTTTATAATTTTAAAAAAATAGCATAACAACAAAGAACACCATTCACCTCCATAGGGAATGGTGTTCTTTATTTAACTGGCCTATGATCACTGACCTAGGATTCATAGGCCTTTTATATCCAACGTTTACGGACTAACCGTACCACCATTCGCATTCAGTGTCTCGCCGCTCACATAGCTGGATTCCTGGCTTGCCAGGAACACAAATGCCGGAGCCATCTCGGCAGGTTGTCCTGCTCGACCAAGCGGTGTGTTGGAGCCAAAATCAGCCAGCTTCTCGACTGGTTGTCCACCCACGACCTGAAGTGGTGTCCATACCGGTCCTGGTGCAACAACATTGACACGAATCCCTTTGCTACCCACCTGTTGTGCTAGCGCTTTACTGAACGTGTTAATGGATGCCTTCGTTGTCGCATAATCCAGCAGGATTGGCGAAGGTTTGTATGCCTGAATCGATGATGTGTTGATAATGGAGCTGCCCGGCTTCATGTATTTCACAGCTGCTTTGCAGAGCCAGAACATGGAATAGACATTTGTTTTGAACGTTGCATCGAACTGCTCGGTGGTCAGGTCCGCAATCTGCTCGACATACTGCTGTTTACCTGCCACGTTAGCAAGGATATCAATCCCGCCAAGCTCTTTTACCGCAGATTCAATGAGTTCTTCACAATATTTTTCATCCTTCAAGTCACCTGGCATTGTGATTGCTTTGCGACCGGCTTCCTCAATCAGCTTCACAACTTCCTGCGCATCTGCTTCCTCTTCCGGCAGATAGGCCAGAACAACATCTGCACCTTCACGGGCAAACGCAATCGCAGCCGCCCGACCAATTCCGCTATCGGCTCCGGTCACAACCGCTTTGCGTCCTGTTAAACGTCCGCTACCTTTATAACTTTTCTCACCCGCATCAGGAACAGGAGTCATCTCACGCTGAAGTCCCGGCTCATCCTGTTGCTGTTTCCACTCCGGTGTAGCCTTCGGATATTGTGTCGTTGGATCTTGCATGGTGTGCTGGTCTTGATTAGCCATGTTCAATTTCCTCCTTGGTTATTTACATTGATCACTACGATCACAGAATAACCTTCCGATCGCTCTTATCCCCAGATTTTTTTCTCTCCCTTATATAAGGTGAAAATCCGGTGATAAAGGCGAACACTCCGTTTCTTCAGGTTATTTCTGTGCTCTTCGTTATCATGTAAATGTTAAATTTATGTTCAGAAGTTGTTTTCTTAAAAGTTGCACTCCTTCCTTTGTAACCGAGATGGGTGGAATTTAAACTAAGCCCGCCAGAATTCCATGACAGTCGTCTAACATTGAATCTCCAGTGACAGGAGGTTGTATAATGAATCATGAGGTGATCTCGTTGAATGCAAACAAAGAACCCTATTCCATCGGTGAAGCAGCCAAACTGATCGGCTCCACGGTGAAAACGATCCGTTATTACGATGAGATTGAACTGTTACAGCCCTCCAGTCATACGGAAGGTGGGCATCGACTCTATACAACGCAAGACCTGTGGCAACTCGAACTCATTACAACACTACGTTATTTGAATTTCAGCATACCGGATATTCGAAAACTCATGTCGGGTGAACTGGCGGTAGCACAGGCGCTGGATCTGCAGATTGAAGCGTTGGAAACCCAGATCGGCACGATGAATTCCATGCTCTCTGTTTTGCAGCAAGCGAGGCAGCATGAAGAAAAAACTTCACTTGGCTCGGAACAGTCTCTCACGTATATCTCCAGTCTGGTAGAATCCCTGACGGCCAATGCGAGCAGGCGAAAACAATTTGTTGCTGCCAAGATGGATGAATCCCATCTGCTGGACAGCATTCCGCAGGATTGGAGAGTGTCGTTTCTGCACTTTTTCGACAAATACATGATGAAAGATACCAAACTGACGGCTCAGCAAACACTGGCCTGGAAGGAAATTCAGGAACTGATCAATGATCCGGCCTATTGGGCTGATCTGGCTAGGTTGGAGGTTCCCTTCTTCATTATGGCGAATCAGCCACAAGTCGAAGCGGACGTCTGGGTGAAAAAAATGGAGGCTATTCGCATTCGCACTACCGAAGCTCTGGACAAGCGTTGGGCAATCGATAGCCCTGCTGTGCAAAGCATGGTGTGGGACTTTGTGTTGATGTATGCAAGTGCTGAGCATGCGGAAGCACCAGAAGTATTTTTTCGCAAACAGGCCCGATATATGCTGGACTCTGTGACGGATCGTATTTTGCGTTTTAACAAGCTGTGCAAGGTGATGAATCCCGAATGGAGCCAGATTGTAGATGGCATTAACCTGTTGCAGGAGGGCATGCGGTTACGATTAAAACAAATGGAAGAAGACTGAATTTCAGTCTCCTTCCATTTGTACGTTTAGCCTTTTTTCAACAAATAGGATTCATGTTCTCCCACTTCCGTGTCCATATGGAGCGGTTGCCCTTTCAAGTAGTGGTTGAAGAAATCAATCGTTGTATCGTTGACCAACTGTTGCGCTCCCCGCGCATCTACACCCTGTGTCCATTCGAGCAGTGGAGAGATCAGGTAGAGGTCGGAGAAACTCAGATGTTTGGTGTTGGTCAGCTCCATCCAGAAGTTCCCTCCTGCGGTTACCGGCTCATAGCGCTCGTACACTTCCTCGTAATATTTCTCCGCTTCCGGACGGGTCGTGCCCATCGCAGCAATTTCCTCGTCACTCATCACACTTGTGCCTGCAACGGTTGAGTCTGCACTCATCATCAGGAACGGTTTGCCCACGCCTTCCGCAGGGATACGTTTCTCGCCAAACAATACACCGTCCATATTCATGCCTGCTTTCACACGCGGATCATCCATTAACATCTGTACTGTCGTTGCTCCGCCAAATGAATGCCCAAACATGCCGATGTTGTCCAGATCCATATGTCCTGTAAAGCGTCTGCTCGGATCTCCCGTTCCCAACTTCTCTACCTCATCCAGTACAAACTGTGCATCCTTCACCCATGTCTCATTCAACTTGTCCATGTAACTGAATTGCAGCTGCTCAAAGCCTTCTTTCCCTTCCGATTCAAACTGCGCCACACGTCCATCCGGGAATACGGACACCAGACTGTTATACGTGTGATTAATGCCCACAACAATGTAACCTTGACTGACCAGCTGCTCGACCTGGAACGTATTCTGATTTTCATAGCCATGCAGACCATGAGAGAAGAGAACAACCGGATACTTGGCTTCGGCATCTGATAATTGAGCTTCCTGAATCGCATGTGTTTTGACCTGAATCAGACTGGAAAATAAAAGCTTTGGCAGTTTCAGCACTTCATTGAAGGCTGTCCCGTAGATCTCCGGCTTATTAACATAAGGGGCTGTTGCTCCCTCTGCTTCTGGATTTGTTGGATACCAGATCTGTACCATCAGCTCCCGTTTATCTCCGGCGTCACTCGTCAGCAACTCCTCCCGGCTGTTATCTATCCAATCGTAGGATACGGTTCCGATTCCATAAGGACCTGCTGGCTTGGCAAACGAAAACACCGGGAACAGCAGTGGCAAGCCAATGCTCACAACAGCGTATAGCAACACCAGGAAAGACGTTGCGATGATTCGAACACGTCCGAATTTCCCCGCCACAGGTGATTTCGAAGCAGATGCCCCGGAACCTTTGCTGTTCAGCGAGGTTACACCTGACTGTTGCTGGCGTCTTGCCTTTGTAAATAACACAACCAGTGGAACCAACGTGAGCAGATACGCCGGAATCATCGGCCAACGTAGTCCTTCGACCACACCATGGATGATCAGTAGCACACCCGATATGGCAAATCCACCCCATACCATTTTCCGAAAATGTTGATTCTGTCTTCCAATCCCGATTACCCCCACTAATATAAGCAGGTTGAAAATAAGAGAAATCCATTCTACTGTTCTCATAAGATGTACGCCCCCTTGTCTGCCTCCAATCTTAAAACCTCCAGTTACAGGAGATTCAAGCATGATTTTTGAGGATAAAAAAATGCACTCCCTGAATGTCGCTGAATCACCCGCAGGTTCTTCAATCATTTCAAGGAATGCATGTATGATATTACGATATAAGTTGATTTTTGAATATTAGACTAGCGATCTTCGCCGCCATCTGTCCGTTGTCTTTTTCCGATGCCAAATGCAAAATATCCAGCCACCACGATGGCCATAAACGTAGCACCAACAATCAAAGGCAAGCGCGTATCCGGGTTAAACGCCATACCGATAATGACGAGGATCAGATACACAATAATAATGTAATTGCTGATCGGGAACCATTTGGACTTGAAGTTATGATCCGCCATTTCGTTACCCCAACGCTTTCTGAATCGGAACTGGCTGAACGCCAGCGCGAACCATGGAACCATGCCCGGAAGAACACTTGCACTGTAGATGTACAGGAACAGCTTGGAGTCCGGCATCAGGTAGTTCAGCACAACCCCAATCAGCAGCAAGGAGATTGTAATGACGATACTGTTGCGGGGAACCCCGCCTTTGGACAGCTTTTTGAAAAAGGCAGGTGCCTGCCCATTCTCAGCCAGTGTGTATAACATCCGTCCTGCACTGTAGATCCCGCTGTTACATCCCGACATGGCCGCCGTGAGCACCACAAAGTTAATGATCCCCGCTGCAGCAACAATACCAACTTTGGCAAAGGTGAGCACAAACGGGCTGCCCGTCTCGCCCACTTCGTTCCAAGGGTACAGGGTTACGATAACAAATATGGCACCAACGTAGAAAATAAGAATACGCCACACGATATTTTTGATCGCTTTACGCAAGGTGTATTTCGGATTCTCCGCTTCGCCTGCTGTAATACCGACCATCTCCACCCCTTGATACGCAGCCGTTACGATACACAGCGCGAAGAGGAAACCTTTGATGCCCCCAGGGAAGAAGCCACCATGGCTGAACAGATTCGACAGACCAATGGCCTGACCCCCATTCCCCCAGCCGAAGAAAATGAGTCCTGTTCCGATCACGATCATCGCCACAATAGCCGTCACTTTGATCATCGCAAACCAGAATTCAAATTCTCCATAGAACTTCACAGCCGCCAGATTTGCCGCCGCAATGATGAGCACCCCAGCAAGTGCAGGCAGCCACTGAGGTATATCCGGGAACCAATACCCGACATAGATACCAATCGCCGTAACTTCCGCCATACCAACCGTAACCCACAGGAACCAATAGCTCCAGGCGGTCAGAAATCCGGCAAGCGGACTAATATATTTGTGAGCAAATGTTGCAAACGAACCCGTGACCGGCTCCTGAATCAACATTTCCCCCATAATGCGCATGACAAAAAAGATAACGATACCAGCCAATAAATAAGCCAGCAGCACGGATGGACCTGCCCATTTGATCGTACTTGCCGATCCCATGAACAAACCAACGCCGATTGTACCTCCGAGTGCAATCAGCTCTACATGGCGGGGCTTTAGCCCTCTAGATAGTTGCTTTGATTCCAAACGATTCTCCCCTTTTCTTGTGTACAGATTCCTGATGTAATTTTAATTTTCACATTCACATTAACGCAATGCAGAATTACTTCACCAAATTGTACGAGATGTGCCGCAGAAATACAACAAGGAATGTGAGGAAACGGATTCACTACACATATAGGTATAGGATAACCGCTTAATGAATATGGCAGACAGTTCAATAAACAATTCACTGCAGCGTTGTGTAAACAAAGTGACAGAGACTTTCTAATACATGACTCGACAGGGAGGTTGCTGGAACCCCCAAAGGACAACTCACGTATTGTATATGTGGATTGCAATACCGTAAGTGACTTGTTCGCTATTGACCTGCTTGTATAAAATTGAAAAATGGGAGGCATTACATGCCTGAATTTTTACTGGTTTTATTTTTGTTTAATCTGTCTCTCTTTCTGCTTCACGAAATGGATGCCATCAGGCGGTCCGAGTGGAAATTGTTTATGGTGTTAAAAGATATGGAAGATGATAAAGCCTACAGGTATTTCACTTGGATTCACCTGCCAATGTATACCATCATCCTCTCTCTTCTTTTTAGCTCGTATCAGACCATTACATTCTGGGTGCTGGATATCTTTTTCATCATACATACCGTATTACACTTCTTTTTCGAAAAACATCCTCGAAATGAATTTAAAAACGGGTTCTCCAGATCATTGATCTACCCTATGGGAATAATTGCTTTAATTCATTTGATATTCCTAATCATCTAATTTGTTTACACCGACGGAATGAAGGAAGCTGGAAGGGTATTGTTGAATAACAGTGAATATGGAGGTGTGCCTATGCAACAACATCATGCAGAACGAGCTGAATTATTCGTTTCCAACACTCAGATCATCAAAAAGTCGTTCAAATGGCAACATGGGATGATTCTCCGTCTGGCCGCCTTGCTCTATGCAGCGGAGAATAAAGTTGCTGATGTGGAAGCCATTCGCCAAAGCCAAGAGTTGATCAAGCAAAACACAAAACTCTTCTCTGCATTCAGAGGTAACTCGGCCATTAGCATTGCTGCCATGCTCTCCCTTACAACAGATGAAGAGACGAGATTGGTAGATACCCTGCATGTCTATGACTTGATGAAAGAGATCAAATTCCACAACTCTGATTATCTGGTTATTGCCGCCTATCAGATCGCTACTCAGACATCACCTGACCAGTTTCAACCTACGGTGGAGCGAGCCAAATCATTCTATGACAGTATGAAAGCAGAGCATCGCTTCCTTACTGGTCAGGATGACTACATTTTTGCTGCCATGTTAGCCCTTTCCGATCTCAACGTGGATACTGGTGTGGCACGTATGGAACAACTCTATAGGGAATTAAAACCAGAGTTCTCTTCCAGAAACAGTGTGCAGGCGTTAACACAGGTACTGGTTCTTGGAAAGGATACCCCGGATGCAGGGACTCGTGTGATTGCCTTAAATGAAGCTTTTCGAAAAAGGGATCTCCGAATGGATAAAACGTATACCTTACCCTCTCTCGGGATACTTTCTCTACTGCCTTCGGACAGAGACGCGTTAGTGGATGAAGTCGCCGAAACAAATGACTGGTTACGGACTCAAAAAGGCTTCGGTGCCTGGTCAATCGACAAACAGGAGTTGCTCCTGTTCTCATCCGCGTTGATAGCCATTCAACATGTGGAGAATCTGCGAAACGGTGTGCTTACGACAACGATCTCAACCAGTATTACAAATATTATCATCGCTCAACAAGCAGCCATGGCCGCAGCTACCGGTGCTTCGGCTGCAGCCGCTTCTTCATCATCATCGAACTAATAAGTGACCCTGTTACCTTCTCTTATGAGTTGAAAAAGACCCTCTCGAGTTCAAGTTAACTCGGAAGGGTCTTAAAGCATTCAAAGCTATATCTAAAATAATGTTCATCATTCGCTATGATACAATCCCTGTATCCCGGAACTCTTCCACGAAACTATCCAGCCAATCCGAACCATAGTCCAGCCCACCCGTATCACTCTCAATAAAAGCAACATCTAGTCCCATCACCCAGAATCGGCGAGCAATAATAAAGAGATCAACCGCCTGCTCATCTTCGGCAGAGAAGCTTCTGACTGAACGATATCCTGCCATTAGCGCATCCCATAATGCTGCTTTTCGCTCATCAGACTGCCTTTTTCGCACCTTCACTTGAGCCAGATCGTAGGCACGCCAGCTTTTGGCTGCCCACTCGAAGTCATAGTGGATGAACTGATGCTCCTGTTGAAACGCATTGTTATTCCCATGCATATCGCCATGGCACAGACCAAAGTCCAGATCTTGTCTGGAAGCGGCAACGATGCGTTCTTTTAACGTTGTGGCAAACGTATAGAGAAATGCTGCTGCTTCATTGTTCTCACCGATATAGTGGATGATTCGCTTAAGGGGTTCATCGATAAGAAATTTCAAATCAAGCTCATATCGTGGCAGCTCCACGTTCACCTGATCCATAGCCTTATGCAATTCAGCGGCAGATTGACCAAAGGCGTAACAAGACTCCTCATCCTCCAGGTTGTTCTCCGTACCCTCAATATACCGAAACATCACAGCAACCCGCTTGCCTTCCGCAGCCTCCAACACCGTATATCCCGTGTGATCTTTCTTCTCGATGTATTCTCCAATGTCGGTGTGTTCCGCAGAACCTAGAACATTCTTCAGTTGAGACAATAACGATAGTTCGTAGTGAACATCTTCCTCCGAAATTTCAGTGCGGTAGATACGGAGAATATACATGCCACTGGATGTGCGAATCCGGTAGGTATCATTCAATCCCCTAAGCCAAAACAAACATTCTTCCCATGTTCCAATGTTATACTGATCCCTCAATGCAGACTCCAGATACCTGGGGTTAAGCACTGAACGTAAAGCAGTCGGTTGAATGGACATATGGTTGCTCCTTCGGTTTAATATGATTATTTCTCATCAGATTAACGATGTAATCCTTTTCACCTATCAACCTATAACATAGTATATTTTTTATTTATTTTCCAGAATATATATTTTGATGAGTAAATACTCTTTAAGAATCCTATAGTTCCATCTCGCATCAGCGGAATTATATAAGGTTATTTGCATTGGCCCGCTTTCCAGATTTAAGCAGGTTATTACGCGCTGGATCGCCGCCAGTGCTCGACAATGCAGCACATTCACGGAAGGCAAAATGTTTGCACCCCTTACATTTCTGAACATCCAGATGCTGCAATGCATAATTGATAGCTTCACCCGTGTGCTCAAACATATGATCCGAACCAATCCGTTCAATCAAACCTGTTCTCTTCAGCATTTCCAACGGTTGCGCCTGAATGCCTGAAAGTAAAACTCTGCCCCCGGATCTCTCCATATGTTTGACAACACGGGCCAGATTGGATTCACCTGTTGTATCCATAAAAGGCACCTTGCCCATGCGCAACAGCAGAGTGCCTGGTCGCCGATGAATCGAATCCATGACCGACTTCTCAAACATATCCGCTGCCCCGAAAAACAGTGGCCCTTCAATTGTATATAGGCTTATTTGCGGACAGTCATGTCCTTCCCGAACCATGTGGGCCATAACTTTCTCATGTTTATGCTCGGGATCGGGCAGTACTTTGGCAACCTTCAACATCTCACTCATCCGCTTAACAAATAAAAGAACAGCCAGAATCAACCCAACCTCTACAGCCGTTGTTAAACTTGTAAATACGGTCAGCAAAAAGGTAATCAGCAGAACGAGTGAATCGCTCGTTTTGGTTTTCATGACATGTATGAAGGATCTTCGTTCACTCATATTCCAAGCAACCAGCATGAGAACGGGAGCCATACTGGCAAGAGGAATGTGGGATGCATATGGCGCAAAGAGAACAAGTACCAGCAAAACCACTACACCGTGAATCACGCCAGACCACGGCGATACTGCGCCGGATTTGATATTTGTTGCTGTACGTGCAATCGCTCCTGTTGCAGGAATACCACCAAATAACGGCGTCACCATATTAGCAATTCCCTGCCCAATCAACTCTCGATTGCTGTTATGCCGACTTCCGGTCATGCCATCGGCAACAACAGCCGACAGCAGCGATTCAATTCCACCCAGCATGGCAATGACAAAAGCGGGTTGCAGCAAGTTCACGATACGCTCCCAAGTGATCTCAGGCATATGAAACTGAGGCAAAGCGTTAGGTATGGCGCCAAAGGACGAACCGATCGTAGCCACCTGCCCTTCAAAAAAGAACGCCGCGACTACCGTCGAAAGAACCAGCCCCACCAGTGATGCAGGCACCTTTGGTGCAAACTTGGGCACAAGCAGAAGAACAGCCAGACAGATTCCAGCTGTAAGCACACTGTATATATTAATCGTTGAGATATGCATCCCGATTTCTTTCATATTGGACCAGAAATCCTCGTGTTTCTCGATGCCTCGAAGTCCCAGGAAGTTCGTAATTTGTCCGCTAAAAATAATGACGGCGATCCCTGCCGTAAAACCGATAGTCACCGGCCTTGGAATAAACTTGATTAACGCCCCAAGCTTGAATACGCCCATAAGTACAAGCATCAAGCCGGCCATCATTCCGGCAATCAGCAGATTCTCATATCCATACTGCATCACAATGGCAAAGAGGATTGGAATGAATGCCCCCGTTGGCCCGCCAATCTGGAACTTGGACCCACCCAGCAAGGAAATGAGAATCCCTGCGATTACAGTGGTGTACAATCCATACTCCGGTTTGACCCCGGAAGCGATGGCAAATGCCATACCGAGTGGAATCGCAATGATACCTACAATCAGCCCTGATAACAGATCCTTGCGAAAAGCGGCAGCATTATACCCTGCATATCTCCCCATCCATCTCATGTACAAAAACCTTCTTTTCTTCATATATTTGAATATTTGAATATATTTAAAAGACTACTCCCCTGCATACGTCCTGTCAATCGGATTACGCACAATTCCAACGGGAACTAACACAAAAAAACAAGAACCTCCGGTGATTACATCCAGTTGCTCTTGTTTATTGTGTCAGGACTCTTTACGAATATCTTCCAGCATGGAAATGGCATCAACCAGATGATTGTCAAAAATCTGTTTGGTGACTGCCAGCAGGTCCTTAATCAGCGGATCACGCAGCGAATAAGTGACGGTTGTCCCTTCTTTGATTCCGTGGACAACGTTTTTGCTGCGCAATACAGCCAGTTGCTGTGAAACGGCAGAGCCTTCCGATCCCAGAATGCTTTGCAGTTCATTCACATTCTTGGCTCCTTCACTCAGCAGCTCCAGAATCTGAATTCGCATCGGGTGTGCCAACGCTTTGAAAAAATCCGCTTTAAACTGTTGTATGCTCTGATTCATACGCTATGCCCCTTCAATCGAACTTTTGAAGATGCAAATATCATAACATAGAACGGGTACCATGCTTTACTCTAACCGTAAACGGTTTGACGGAAAAATTAAGATTGACCTTGAAGTACACTTCAACCTTTATACTTTACTTATAGTCTCCACAGATCTTATATCTGATCTCCATCAGGAAGGGTGATTCCTCAATGAACATGTATATCCATAACCATAAACGCTCGTTGACGAGCTTTCTATTCGAGAAATATATCGGAACGTTAGATACCAAGAAGTTTTTTTCAACACGCGAGCTTGCCCGCAAACACCTGGATCATATGGGCTTGGAAAACATTAAACCTTATACCTTGGGTAAAACCAAACTGTCATCTTCCATCAAAGAGCGATCCTATGAAGACATGCAGGTATTTACATTAAACGATCAGCATTCCCGTGAACAGAAGGTCATTCTCTACATTCATGGCGGGGCGCATACACATCAGCCACTGTCTTTACACTGGAAATTCATGGACCGCATGGCTCAGGCTCTGAATGCCAAAGTTATTGCTCCCATCTATCCAAAGGTTCCGCATTTTAATTATCAGCACACGTATCCGAAACTGCTCAATCTATACCGGGATCTCCTTGCCTCCGTGAACGACTCGGCACAACTCACCATTATGGGCGATTCCGCAGGCGGGAACATCTCCCTTGCCTTGGCCCATTATCTGAAGATGCATGATCTCCCACAGCCCAAAGATTTCATCTTGTTATCACCTTGTGTGGATATGGTGCTGGACAATCCGGTCATATTCGATTACGAAACCCGCGACCCTATGCTCGCTGTGGAAGGGTATGATGTCATTCGGCGGATCTGGGCAGCTGACAAACCGTTGAACGATCCGTTAATCAGTCCAATCTACGGAGATTTCGCCGGTTTGGGCAAAATCAGCATCTTTATCGGGACCCACGAGGGTTTGTTTCCTGATAATATGAAGCTCGACAAACTGCTGACGGATCAAAGAATCGATCACCAAACGTACGTTTACCCCAAAATGAACCATGTCTTTGTCCTCTATCCGATTCCGGAAGCCAGGGATGCTCAGCGTAAAATAGTTAACATCATTAAAAACTCAATATATGAAACTAATCAATAAGCAGTAACGCGTCCCGCTCTCCCCCACAGTTTTCCCTTTGGCAAAAAGAACGAAAAAAAAGCTCAATCCCTGGACTACAGCCACCGGATTGAGCTTTCTTGCTGTTATTCTATCATCTAATTATCATATGAACCATATTCAAACCAGTCAAAGTCCGCTACCTGATCAGATGAAGTACCGTTGCTGCTGCTAAACATTCCGATACAGCAGCCAACAAAACCACCAGCTACTTCGGTGCTCAGGCTGCTTGTATCCACCTGTTCCGCCACCAGATGATACTGACTTCCATCCGTGCTGTAATAGAAGTTGAGTTGCTGACCTGTCGCCGCCAGTTTGATATACACTCGTGATACTTCATCATCCAGCGCGATTTGCGCGATGTGGGTATCCTGACCATCCATAACGGTCACCACACGCAGCACATGCTCATTCTCGGCCAGAGCACGCTCAATCCGTACGTGGTACTGATCGTTCTGAATGACGACAAGACCAGCCGTTTCGTTTGCATTCCCAGGCACAAATTCCATCGCTGTAGCCGCCACGTAATCCATATGCCTCTGCCGTAGGCAGACAAAGCTGGAATTCTCTTTTTCCTTCAATGTTTGCGGTTTCAGCTTCAGTCGCAAGTATCCTTTTCGTTCAGTTAATGAATACAAGTCTTCCTGCGGATTACGCAGGAACATCCATTGCAAGCCCAGTTTATCACTGTCAAAATGGTCAAAACGCAGTTGCGGCTCTACCGGAACAGGCTCCAAATCCAACGTGCCCTGCTCCTCCAGGATTCCGCGGCCCTCATTGACAACAGGCCATCCGTCCTCCCAAACGACAGAAGCAAGGAACGTCTCCCGCCCCAGATTACTAAAGCTCCCTCCATATGGACGCGAAGCCAGCATGACCATGAACCATTGACCGTTCTCAGCCTGCACCAAGTCGGCATGTCCTACATTAACAACAGGGTAACGTTTACCCAAATGGCGATGTGTAATGATTGGATTATTCGGATTCCCGACGTATCCTTCGGTCAAACTTTTGCTACGAGCAATGGTCACGGCATGGTTTGGTCCTGTGCCTCCCTCTGCAATCAATAAATAGTAATATTCATCGATCTTATACAGATGCGGGCCTTCCGGCCAGATGACATCCACCATCGCCCCGCGCCACAGAACGTAACTGTCTCCCACCAGCTTCATACTGCCCAGATCCAACTCCCGCAGCCACACTTCCCAGTTCCCATTATAACGAACTCCCTCGGAGCAAGGACGTGTACCAAGGTAATACGCTTTGCCGTCATCAAAGAAAATCGTAGGGTCTATGCCTTCTGCGCCTTCAATAAAATAAGGATCTGACCATGGCCCAGCCGGGTCGGTAGCGGTTACAACAAAATTACCGCCATGTGATACATTGGTTGTAATCATATAGAAAGTGCCTTCATGATACCGAAGCGTTGGAGCGAATATCCCCTGTGAATGGCCTGCTCCCTGAAGATTTAATTGCGAAGGACGGTCCAGCACATTGCCAATCTGTTTCCAATTCACTAGATCACGGCTCTGAAAGATAGGAACGCCAGGAAAATAAGCAAATGTTGATGTCACCAGATAAAAATCTTCACCCACCCGGCATACGGACGGATCTGGATAAAACCCGGGCATAATCGGATTGTTAAACGTGCATTGTTCGCTTTGATTTGCATTTTTCATTCTTTTACCCCTCCAATGGTTAGTCCAGTCACAAAGTATTTTTGCAAGAACGGATACAGTAAAACAATCGGCATTGCCGTCACAACCGTGATTGCTGCCCGAATGGAAACAGGCGTCACCATGTTGGTTACATTTTTGAATGAATCCACGTTGACGGTTCCCCCCTGTGAGGTCGCAGAGGACAACAATTTCATCAGTTCATACTGCAAGGTGGTCAAATTCCGATTTCCCGCCGTGTACAACATGGAGTCAAACCAGGAGTTCCACTGACCTACAGCAATAAACAGTGCAACCGTAGCCAGAACCGGTTTGGATAGGGGAAGCACGATACGCATGAAAATCCGAAAATCTCCGGCTCCATCCATCTTCGCGGATTCAATCAATCCCTCCGACAGTCCCTGAATGTAGGTACGAATGACGATCATGTTGAACACCCCGATCAACCCGGGAATAATGTATACCCAGAAGCTGTTCAGCAGCCCCACTTGTTTGATCAGCATGTATCCCGGAATTAAGCCGCCACTGAAATACATCGTCATGACAAACAGTGTCGTGACCAATTTGTTAAACATATACTCCTTGCGGCTCAGCACATAGGCCAGCATGGCTGTACAGAACAGCTGTACAACCGTTCCTACCACAGTTCTGGCAACCGAAATAAATGCGGCTTGTGTCAGATTCGGATTCTGGAATACGGAGACGTAATTTTGCAGCGTCCATTCCCTCGGCCAGAGATAGATCCCCCCGCGGATCGTATCCAGCCCGTTATTGAAAGATACGGCAATAGTGTTTAAAAAAGGATATAACGTAACAACCATGACAAGCAACATAAATATGCCATTGGTGATGGAAAAAATAGAATCTCCCAAGTTTCGTTTTCTACTAAATCGCTTCACAGCTCTGCCCCCTTATCATATCAATCGCTCTTCACCAAGAGACTTGGCAATCCCGTTGGCGATAAATATGAGCACCAGACTGACCACACTTTTGAAAATGCCTGCTGCGGTGGCAAGTGAGTAGTTACCGAGATTAATCCCGTATTTCAAAACAAAAATGTCGATTGTCTCGGATACATCCTGCACAAGTCCGTTCCCCAGCAAGTATTGAATCTCAAAACCTGCGTTCAGTACGTTACCAACGTTGATGATGAGCAGGATAATGATCGTTGGTTTGATGCTTGGAAGCGTGACATTGAACATTTTGCGAAACCGCCCGGCTCCGTCGATGGAAGCTGCCTCGTACAAGCTCGGATTAATCGACGCCATGGCCGCCAGATAAATAATCGTGCCCCAGCCAATTTCCTTCCACATGCTGGACAGACCCACAATCCCCCAGAAGTATTTGGGTTCAGCAAAAAAATTGATCGGTGCATCAATCAGGCCCAATTTCGTCAGCAGTACATTCACAATTCCTGTTTCCGTTGACAATACATTTGCAACGATACCTGTTACGATGATCCACGACAGGAAATGTGGAAGGTAGGAAACTGTCTGTACCACACGTTTGAACAATACCATTCGCAGTTCATTTAATAACAGCGCCAGACCAATCGAGCCGACAAATCCCAGAAACAGACTGATCAGGCTCATCGCCAGCGTATTGCGAATGACACGTAAAAATGTAGGGTCCGTGAATAACGTTCGAAAATGATCCAGCCCCACCCAATCCTGCTCCATAAAACCAATGCCCGGTCTATAATTCTGAAACGCCATCAACCAGCCCCATAATGGTCCATACGCAAAAATAGCGATAAACGCAATAAACGGAAATGACATCCACATTAATTGTCGCTGACTTTTCATTCTGGACAGGTTGTACCCGATCCAGCTTGTTCCCGCTGGGATATGGCTGGTTTTTAACGAAGGCTGCAACTCCTTTTTGGCCATGTTTTTTCTCTCCTTGCTTACGAGTTTATCTATATCATCCAGTCTGGATGAATCGATTCCATTCCTATCCAATCTCCCAATCTATATAAGTTGAACTAAAGATTATTTACACTGACACTACGATGACAGAATAACCTTCCAATCGCTGTTATCCCCAGATTTTTTTGATTCCCTTTTCCTAAAGGGAAAATCCGGTGATAAAGGCGACCGCTTCGCTTTTTCAGGTTTTTTCTGTCCTCTCCGTTATCGTGCAAATGATTAATTCAACTTATATAGTGTGTAAGAAAGGCTACGGGGTTCCCCATAGCCATTCTGTGTGACAGGCCTTTACCCCCACAGTTCCATACGTCTGCGGACTTCTTCCGTCAGCGCATCTTCATACGCTTTAATATCTGCACTTTCCTTGAGTGTGGCTTGATACTCTTCCCAGGCTTTATCAAATTCGGCAGGTGAAGTCATAATCACTTTTGGCAGCCATTTGCGTTTTACATCGTCCATTTTCTGTCTGGCAATGGTCTCCGGTTTATTTGGTTCGAAATTATAGGTATAGATTGGGAACCACGGTTCATTTTCCTCCGCAGGCTCAAGGAAGTCGGTAAATTTCGTGAATCCGTAGGCCTTCAGCACTTTTTTGTCAATGTCATTCAATGTGGCAAGGTATTCCTCCGGCTGCTCTTTAGGGTCAAGGGCATTCTTCCCGTCAGCGGTCATGCCTTCATGATGAGGGAAATAGACCAGAGGGCTTCCCGTATTCGCCAGCACCCAGTCCGGATCTTTGGAATTTGCACGTTGCTCTTCATTCCTGGAGAACACACCTTTGTCATCAACCTGGTAATCCACGCCTTCCTGTCCCCAGGTTCTCAATACTTCCATCTCAGGGTCCAGCAAATCATTAATATATTGAAGTGCTCCCTCGATATCCTCGCAGCTCTTGGTAATAGCCAAGCCGCCATTTACGTTAAGGATGGGATTGTTCTGATAGCGTCCTTTAACGTCCTCGGAGAGTGTAATGGACAACGGTACATAGGTTTTGTCATACAATTTTTGCTTCACGAGTGATGCCTCGGCGTCAAGGAACTGCCATCCTTGATCCACCATGCCCAGCACACGTCCGGTTGAAATTTTGGAGATATATTGATCATAGTTTGCTGTAAAGGTTTCGTTATCGACCAGGCCTTGATGATATACCTCATTGATCTTCTTGAAGTATGCTTTCGCTTCAGGAATAGTATTGTAGTTTTTGGCCGTCAGCGTTTCTTTATCAACGATGGCTGCGCCTTCGTTCGGATAACCAGCCATGAAGAGCGGAGGGTTCTCCAGTGCGAAATAACGCCAGTCATATGAGATAATTTCAAATCCAATTGTTGGCTGACCATCAACGGTTGGGTGAGCTGCTTTGTACCGTTCAATCAAGTCAAAGTATTGGTCAAGCGTTTTGATTGTCGGATAATTATCCCACTCCAGTACGGCCTTCTGAATCCAAAACGCTTCTCCGTCATGGGATACTTTCATCGATTTCTCTTGTATATTGCCGAATTGAGGAATGAAGTAGATATGTCCATCCGTCGTATTTTTCATCTTCTTCCAGTCTTCGCCCAGGTAATTTTTGATGTTTGGATATTTATCGATGTAATCCTCAAGTGGTACTAATGCCCCTGCTGCTACCAGTTGTTGAGTACCATCACTCCCATCGATAAAATCGGGATATTCGCCGCCTGCAATGAGTACACCAATCCGCTCTTTGGCTGTTTGGCCCGTAAGCCAGTCCATCGTGACTCTGACGCCTGTTTTCTCCTCAATAGCCTTTAACACCCGATTATCGTCAGGCGCAATTTTTCCTGGTACGGCAAAAAATGCGGAAAATTGTTTCAATTCCCTTCCATCTGCTGTCTTTTCCCCTTTCGAGGACGATCCCGGTGTGCATCCAGTGAGTGCGATGACCAGTATTAAAGCGAGCAGAGCACTATACTTGATTCTTTTTCTAACATCCTTTTTCATCATGACCCCTCCATCGATTATATTGACAGAAGCTTTTTGGAAAGCGCTTTCCAAAGGCTGACTTAAAATTATCATGCTTCCATGCCCCTCTCAACGGGATAAACTATAGTTGGCATCCCACTAATTCCAGTATCTGCGAAAAAAAATATCCCGCCACTCCGTCAAGGAGTACAGGATGTTGAATCAAGAGAGTACGCAGCATGGGCACTTTTACGATATTGTGCAGGAGTCTCCCCCATGAGTTTCTCGAACCGGCTAATAAAATAATCGGAGTCCCGATATCCCACCATTGTTGCAATTTCGTATACTCTTTGATCTGTTCTGCGCAACAGCCGGGCGGCTTCCTCAATACGCAATTGATTCAAATAATCACTGAAGCTGATCGAGTAATGCTTTTTGAAAATCTGTCCCAGATATGCACTGTTCATGTAAAACTGCTCTCCCAGTAATTTTAGGCTGATATTCTCTCTGTAATGCTCGTGAATGAAGGCCTCGATTTTGGCTAATACGCCCATTGCATTCGACTTTTGCTGCTCCTTCAGTTTCTCAGCGCACATGAGCGAGAACTCGCATAAATGATCAATGTTTTCCTCCATAGATAACATCGCGAAGTTCACCTTCAGAAATGTCGATTCCATCAACCCGGAATCTGGAGTGGCCGTATCGCTATTCACGAGATCCAGCAAAGTGTATGCCAAATAATGCAAGTGGATTCGAACCATACCAGGCTCGATTCTCTCATCCAGAAAAAATTGAAAAATCGCCTTTGCATGGCTGTAAAGCTCATCCGTCTGCTGTTCCTCAATAGACTTAATTAGCCCATCGAACAATTGTTTTTCGGACTGTCCCGGCCGATTAATAAATAGGTTCGTATCCATAAGCTCAAAGTAATATATGGGCCCAGAAGTGGTGAAGAAACGTAAGCTTTTCATTATGCCGCAGGATTGATAAGACTCATGCAGCGCCTCCAAACTATGTACTTCCTTCCCAACATAACAAGCAATAGCCGCCTCTTGGCCTTGGCTCAGCTCGGCATGTAATCGGGTCAAATATGGTTCCAAGGCCACTCCCTCACGGTTCACCATCAGGTCCGTAACAATGAGCAAAACCGCATTTTTATCACCTGTAAACGGCTTCAAAACTTGTCCCGGAAAGGGCTTGCCCACCCATGCCTCAACCCGAGCACACCAATCCGTTCCCTGTTCTGGACCAGCTTCCGCCTCAATCAGGATGCAACGCAGTATGCCGGCATCTTGATAGTGGGGCTGCAGACTCGTAACAGCATCCTCCTCAGCCACCCCAAGCAAAATTGACTGCATATGCTGAGCCATAATAATCCGATCTTTTTTTTGCTGATATCGCTTCTCTTCCGTCCGCGCATTAAATGCGACCCTGAACTCCTCAAGCACCTGAACCAGTTCGGTCTTCACAATAGGCTTGAGAATATAGTCATCTACCTGGTATTTAATTGCCTGCTTGGCATATCCGAACTCATAGAATCCACTTAGAAGAATCAGCTTGATGTCACCGCTATATTGCTCGTACAAGGTTTGGGCAAGCTGCAATCCGTCCATTTCCGGCATCTTAATGTCGGAAATCACCAGATCGGGCTGCATAGCGCGAATGCACTCCAATGCCTGCATGCCATTGGAAGCCTGACCGCAAATCTGAAATCCGTAAGACTCCCAATCAATTAACAATAGAAGTCCTTGGCGAATAAATGGCTCATCGTCCACAATCAGCACGTTGATCATATCCTCGCTCCTTATTCTTGAGATGCCTGCATAAGAGGAATTTGAATGCCAATCGTTGTTCCCTTCCCCTTTTCACTGAATATGTGCACCTGAACAAAATCATCAAAATACATCCGCAGCCGAATATATGCATTCATCATACCAATGCTGCTAAGCTCGCTCATCCGATCCATACTCGGGTCTTGCATCATTTTGCGGAGCGAGGCCAGCTTGTCCTGATCCATACCGACTCCGGTATCTCGAATGGAAATGTACAGATCCTTGCTTCGAATTTCGAATAATACCTCCACGACCCCATTATTCGACGTCCCCTCAATGCCATGGATACAAGCATTCTCCACAAAGGTGAGGACGGTGAGCTTTGGTATCATCATGGCAGCTATGGATTCGTCTGTGATCCGGATTGCGAATTGCAGCTTTTCACCAAAGCGATACTGCTGGATACTCAGATAACTCTCCACAAAATTGATTTCCTCTGCAATTGTAATCAGATCGTCGCCCCAATTGATCGTCTGACGTAACAGCAGTGCCAGTTTATGAATGACATCGGAGGTTTCAAGCTCGTCCTTGATCAAGCTCCGCATACGGATCGTTTCAAGCGTGTTGAACATGAAATGGGGATTCACCTGACTCTGAAGGGCTTTCAGCTCCGCCTGTTTCTTGGAGAGCTCAAGGGCTTGCCGCTCCACCTGACCCTTAAACACAATCTCAATGAGGTTCTTGATCTTGATGACCATCATGTTATAACTATGGGTCAGGCTGCCGATCTCGTCCTTGCCCACAGGTCCCGATATCACCTCAAATTTCTCATGCTTCACTTGATCCAGGTGCTTTGCTATTCGATCAACTCTGATGACCAGTGATCTGGATATCAGCCAGATCAGCAGTGTGGGCACCAACAGATTAAGAATGATCAGCAAAGTCAAATTAATCTTGGAATTAACAATCTCCGACAGAACGTCCAATTTCTCCGTGCTGACGACAATCTGCCAATCCTCCGATACGACGGGAATCGATTGCATGGATTGAACAGGGTCAATTGGACTGTTCGCAATTAGATGAAATGGCTTGCGCGTCTGATTCATTTTTGAATCGTTCGAGAAAATGACCCTGCCATCCGAAACGACATACACCTTCCCATTTGCTCCCTCATTTTTAAGCGATTTGTTGATGAAAGCGTAGTCCAGATCAACCTTTAACACCTTTTCAACCTGCTGCTCCCCAAAGTAATCCAGCTTACGAATAATGCTTACTTTGCGTCCTCCCTGACTTTGCGACATCTCCGCCTGCTGTTTGTCAAAATACGAATAGATCATGATATGGTCACTCGTGTTCATCAACGCTTGATACCAATCACTTTTCTTCACCTCATCATCCAGCTTAATGAAGTTTCCTCCATTGACGAAGGTATCATTGCCAACATAAAACGTAATTTGATTCACCTGCTGGTAGCTGTAATAGTACCTGACCAGATTGTTGTTGCTAAGCATATCATAGTAGGCAGAGTAATAGTCTTCCTGATCGCGATACTTGAACTCCATGAACCGGTTCAGCGTTCCATCGGTATAGAGAAAATTGGACACATACAAGCTATTGTCTATACTGTTCCGCAGGTTGAACTTGATCCTTTGCTGCATTTCATTGAATCGGCTATGCTCCTTCTCTTCAATGTTACCTTTGATACTTTGGTAAAACACGGTATTTGTGACCAGGACCGGGACCAGCACACAAAAAATGAACAATATGTACAACTTGGTTTTGAGACTCCAATCATCCAGAAACTGAATGCGCTTACAGTATGTCTTTCGGCTCATGTTATGTCTTTGTCTCCTCTAACCATGTCATATATCAACATTATTATAACGAGTACAGGATGGGTTGGATACTGCAATCCAAGATTTCCGGGAAGCCTTTAATCAACCTCCCGTTCAACTGGCCCAACAAGACAGACACTAACACCCCACATATTTTCGTATGAACTCGATCTGATCTTAAGTCGAAACGGGTATCTCGTTATAATTTCAAGAGCATTTCGTACTGGCCCACATGATATGCAAAACCTGATTTGACCAGGAGGAAATCTTGCATCGGTTTCAGATGAGACTCCACATTGAGGACACTGATTCTAGGCGATTCTGTGCGTTGGACCATCTCTGTCAGGATGCTGCTTGCAATACCTTTGCCCCGGTAATTTTGGTTCACTGCAAGCTGGGGAATATCACCTGTTTTTTGATCTATAATGCCATAACCAACAATGCTGTGATCCTGACGTGCTACCACATAGATAAAAGCCTCCGGTACAGCGTAGATGGAATCAATTGAATTTTGCCAGGAGGGCTCCACATCCCAAAATTCCTTAAACTGTTCCACATCGATTCTCTTCACACATTCCACCGTGCAGGTCGTTTGCGGAATGAATTGATCTTTTTGCAACTGGAAACATGAAAATTCCCTTTGAATTTTGAAGTTTTGTTTACTGTACAGCTGAACTGCAGATTCGTTGGATTGGATCACTTCCAGCAAATATTGCTCTACATTTTTTTCTTTTAACAGCTTTTGAATATTCAAGAGCAAATCGCTTGTAATGCCTTGCCGTCTGCAATCTTTTACAACGCCTGTCCCAAGGTCATATGCCGTTGGCTTTCCATTCCAGTTTCGAAGTCCATTGATAACAAATCCGACCAGTCTCTCATCCTTAAAGGCTCCCATAGAGATTTCGGGTTGATAACCCCTTCGTTGGAGCATTTGCTGAAACTTCCAAAAAGGCAAATCCATTTTAACCTGGTAGTCGGAAAACGCGTCCACAAACGCTTGATGGAGTGTTTGCATGCTGATCTTGTCCAACATTTTATAACTGTACATTAGGGACTCTCTCCTTTGAATAGATAAAAACAATAATATAGTAGGGCTCATGATCCCTATCTTTATATACATATTCTACTAGATAGTGTTAGCACTATACAGTAAGATCCGCAATATATACGTTAATGAAATTGATTCAACTCATAACTAAAATAGACCGCTCCCTGGTTAAGGAATACGGTCTATTAATCATTATTCTATGGGGATACCGATTTTGTTAAACCAATTTTGGTGATCACCGTATCATACGGGTCTAATTCCATGGTTTGTTTTCCATGCTCCGTATCAATCGTCGTGGACTGAACCTGATCGCTATTATTGATCACAACCAATATGTTGCTCTCAGGGTAGTACGCGCACTCGGTATACAAGTTATCCGTGATGTACTTTGTTTCATGGAATTCATTGCCTGCAAATCGAATCAAATTCAGAAGTAGTCTTGTATTTTCCCAGCTGAATTCGAAGGAAGGCAGGTAGATCCCTTTTCCTTTTCCAAAAGCATGTGTGGACAGTGTGATCCGACCATCCGTTTCACTCACTACAACTGCTGATCCATCAGTAAGATAAATGTTATTTTTCGAAAGTATGCTGGCCCCCTCAGGCACCAAACCATACTCATCACTAACCTCATACGACCATTTTCCATGAACAACTCTGGCGCCTGTATCCTCATCCACCCCAAGCACATGAGCCATTCTAAAATAGCTGTCATACCCGTCCAATGCCGAAGGCTGGTTAATGCCAATAAAGGTACCACCCTCATATACCCATTGGGTCAATAAGTCCACAGACTTGTGGTCACTCCAGTGCTCTCCACCGCTCCATGCTGAACCTGCAGAGCCGGCATTAATGACAACATCTACATCCTTCAATGCGCCCTGACGAATATCATCAAAATCAATAAACTGCACGTCAACAGGCAACCCGGCTAATGCCTCATTCACATGGATCAGATCATGCATATGCGTTTCATGAAAATGACCGGACAAGGTCCACGATCTTAACTTGCCCCAGCTATGCAGCACGGCTACCTTTGTTTTGATCTGATACGGTTTTCCTTCTTGGTGCAGCTCTTTCATTTCCCTGAATTCATGGGCAATCTTCTCGATATAATCCACAAAGTCCGGGTAAGGCTCAACCAGATGCAAATATCCACCCAGTCCAATCCGGTCAATCGACTCACGCAGCAGCGCACGCCGGATATTAATCCAATATTTCTTCGCATCCAGGGTAGGATCTCCTCCCTCCTTGAAGGTAGGAAGCCCACCTAAGCCAACTGGGAACAAGTAGGGATGCAAGCGAATCTCATGGGTATCAGCCTTAACACCTGAGCACATTCTAGCCTCATAACCGGAGAACACACATTTGATCATGCCGTCGAATCCAAACTCCTCAAAGCGGTCATTGTACGGCTCCATGCCCACCCAGCTGTCATCATAGAAGACATACGCCAGCTTGTTATGTTTGTGGACAATATCAATTAATTTCTTACCGAATTCAATTACAAAATCATTGATAAATGCCACCCAGTCCAGTTTGCGCTGATCCGCAGGCATATGAGTGACCTGATATTTACCGCCATTTACAAAATCTTCGGCTGAGAGTGAATACCCAAATTTTTGAGCAAACAGATCCAGCGCTCTCGAACTTACTGTGAAATCGTATGAACCCCAATCCGAGAACAGATGGCGATTCCGCTCATCACTGCCCCAGATCCAGGCGAAGTTATAAAATAGGGACGTAAAACGTACAACCGTTGTTTCCGGGTGGTCTTGGCACCACTTTTCCATCCAATCCAGCAAATAGGTTTGTGTGTCGGTATAGATCGGGTCAATCTGCATCAGATGCTCTTTGTCCCAGTTATTCGTCGTATGGTTGTACATGGAAATCTCTTCCCATATCCGATAAACCATGAAACTCACCGTGTATTTATGCCAAGGAGCAACGCCGGTAATGACAACATTGCCAGATTCCCTTTCATAATTCCACTGTCCTCTAGGTACCTCTTCCCCAGTCGTTCGGTCATACACCTGCCAATATTTAAACGCTTCTTTGGAATCATTCACCCTGAATTGTTCAGCGAAGAAGTCCTCCATCAGATAGATGGAGACATAATCTTGCACAGCGACCTTAGGATTCGTAATGAGAAAACATTGCTGCAGTTTATCCAGATTACGGGATGCCCACTCATTATGATCACGAATAATGCAAATGGTTGAATAGATGCCGTATCCGGCATTGATAATCTCATCGGACAATTTTGTACCGTCACTGTCACGGATCACATCGGCACCCCAGCGATCGGCAAGTTCCAGCGTCAGTGCTTCATAACCGGATTCTCCCGGTAGTGTAAAGGAGCCTTTGGTTGGTTTGGACAATGTGGTTCCCTCCCTATCTCAACATATCGGACAGAAAAGCGAGTGCCAGGCCCTGACCCCAGCCCTGAATCCAGTCTTTTGGAATATTGCGATAACCATCCCGATCTTTCATCACCGCCGTACCGCCAGAGACACCAAGCACGCGTCCATCTTCGCTAATATTGTTCAGGATGCCCTCCAGTGCCTTTTGCACGTATTTGGTATGCAGTGGATTGCCGTTATTGATCATGGCTGCTGCAATACCCGCGGAAGCCGACACCTCTTCATATGATTCTTCGTCATCCAAAACCGTACGCCACAAGCCATTCTCGGTCTGCACCAGCTTGAGAGCCGCCAACTGATCGCGAAGTGCACACTCTACATCCATACATTGGGGATACAAGTACCAGTCGTTGAGCTGAGGTTTCACCTGAGACATGGTGTAGGCTCCCCAAGCGTTCGCTCTTCCCCAGTAAAATCCGGACATGTGGTCCTTGTTGATATTGTTATAACCGTGATACCACAGACTGCTGGTCGGATCTTGCAGGTATTTGATATGCCAGTAGTACTGATTCAGCGCATCCTGAATCATGGCTTCATCTTTTAATTTACTACCTACACGGAGCAGGAAAAATGCCGCCATAAACAAGGTATCCGCCCAAGCCTGTTCTGGAAAATCATTGGAAACGGATACCGTATGCTGAAGCACATTGTCTCCAAAGCGAAGCGCATGATTCTGGAGATAATCGACCTTGCTGAGGACAATATCCCAATATTTCTGATCTCCGGTTTCTTCATATAAAGTGATGAGCACATGACCCATGGCACATGTATTTACCGTCCAACTTGGCAGACCCAGCTCGATATATTCGTCTGCCCATTTCACCAGCCTGTCCAGAATCTCTTGGTTACCTGTCGTCTGATAGGCTCTGGATACGCCATAATAAGCCACACCGCCGGGCCAATCCCATGTCAGATCCATATCCAGTGTTTTCTTGGTAACGCTGTCGATTACGTTTAGAATATGTTCCCTGTCATATTTCACTTGAAGCATTGTTATTCCCCTCTCCCTGCGCACACGCCCCCAAGTGCGCCCTGAGAGGTGTCCGTCCATTTTTGTAAACGCTTTACTTATTCCATTGTACGCAGTAAAATAGTCTCAATCTAAGCATATTCGCAACAAAACTGTGCAATTTCAATCATTTATACATAGGAGTCCTCGAACATGCCCAAACCGAAGAAACCGGTCATTGAATATCGTCACTACAGCCTGCCCATTGATTTCCCTGTCCTGTTACTCAGTGGAGACCGCTGGAGAATATCCGATATCAAGAGTGAGCATCTTCATTTCCATAACCACATGGAGATTGGCATCTGTTATTCCGATGGAGGAATCATGGAGATAAAGGGAGAATCTGTGCCTTTTCGGGCAGGCGACATCACCTTCATTCCCCGATACCTTCCGCATACCACATACAGTTCACCTAATAACGCCAGCCTGTGGGCTTATATCTTTTTTTCACCGGAAGAACTCTTCCATCATTCGCTCAAAACAGCACAAACTCACATTGAACCGAATTTATGGGCGATTCAGGGAGCCAATTGTATTCTGAATAAGGAACAGTATCCCAAAATTCACATGCTCGCAACATCAGTGGTAGAAGAGATCAAGCAGCAGTCTCCCTATTATCGGGAGAGCGCGTACGGCTTGTTGATGTCTCTATATATCGAACTGCTTCGAATTCATGCGAGCAGCGAGCGCTTGTCATCTCAGGATCAGGAACGGGAACGAGACCTCCAAGGGGACTTGGTCATCTCACCCGTGCTGGAGTTTATCACCCAAAATTACATGATGCCCGTAACCATCGATTATCTCGCTGATCTGTGTCATCTGAGTACAACGCATTTTCGCCGCAAGTTCCATGAAATTATGGGAACCACACCACTCGATTTTCTGAATAGTACCCGGATTGAAGAGGCATGCAAACGATTAAAAAGCACAGAGGCCTCCATCCTGTCCATCTCCGAGCAGGTTGGCTTCCGATCCATCTCCAGCTTTAACCGCTGCTTCGCCAAACTGATGGGCGAATCACCTAAAGCCTGGCGCAAAGGCGCTCATACAGAAGCACAGTCTGCAAAAGCGTCGATATTGGAATTTACGGGTTGGGTATGAATTCACGTACAACATATTGAAATAACCTTTCTCATAAAAAAGATACAAAAAAGCCCGAAAGTCGCAATGACTTCGGGCTTTTCCAGTTCAAATCAACAACTTCATGTTTACAGCAAATCCAGTTCCACAAGTAATCTGCGGATAAGAGTTGCCATCTCGGCACGAGTTACCGGAGCTTTTGGCTCAAGTGTCGTTGCCGATTTGCCTTGAATCAGACCCAGTTTCACCGCTCGTGCGGCACTGTCTTTGGCCCAATCAGACAACGTAGATGCATCGGTATAACCTTCAAGGCTATTAGCTGCACTACTCACAGCTGGCGCAGTATGTCCTGCCATCTCGTATGCACGGATCAGCATGACCATTACTTGCTCACGTGTCATGGCATCCCGTGGACCGAAACGATTACCGCTGTAGCCTGTCATGAGGCCATAGGCAGTTGCCGTTTGCACCACATCGTTGTACCAATCCACTGCTTTCACGTCTGCGAATGTTGAACTTGCGCCTGTATCTGGTTTCAGGCCAAAGGCTCTCACCATCAGTGCAGCAAGCTCTGCCCGAGTCATGCTACGCGAAGGCTCATAGCGAGAAGTCGACACGCCATTCACAACCAGACGTGAGGCCAGATCATGAACCGCTTCGCTTGCCCAGTGACTCTTCATGTCACTAAACGAAGTGTCATATCGGATCGGCAAGTACACGCTGTTGGTCATGCTGCTTGCGATGGCAACCATCCGGCCGTCCCGCACTTCGAAGCGAGTAGGCACATGCCGCAAGCTGCCATCAGACTCAAGAACGACCACGGTTGATACGGAGCGCTCGTCCTCTCCAACCGGCAGGTACAGTTCTTTGGTTGTCATTTTCAAAAGTTTATCAATCTCGACTGACTTGGTACCGTCACTCGCCGTCATGTTGAAGGCAACCGGGGTTCCTCTTGGAATCGTACGTCCCTCACTGGCAAGCTTCGCAGCAAGCCGTTCGTATGCCTGATCCGGTTTGCCCACATTCAGGCTTACTTTGATATCCTCGGCCTTTTTCGCCGGGAAAGCTGCTTCGAGTGCTTTCAGATCTATAGCATTCCAATCCAAACGGTAGCTGCCCCAATCGCTTTCCAGATCCATCGAAATGTCTTTGGCAGCGAGTTGTTTAATCAGATCCGCATCCAGTTCGAAGCGTAGTTGCTCCAGTTGGCCTGCAACGTGCAGACGAATTCGCTGTCCTTGCTTGGCTGCATCAAGCAGCGCTTCTCGCACAGGATGAGCAACCACGGTTGGACCACTTACGCCTGGCGTAACATCGACCAGCAACAATCCATCCTTCTGCACTGCATCCAATTCCAGAGGTATCTTCATGTCTTTACCTCCAACGGCACTATTGATGGCTACACCACCCACCGTTAACGGACCAACAGGCACATTCGATGCCGGTGGTTTGCTACCGCCTGAGCTTGGCTCGCTTGGTTCCACGCTTGAAGAGATCCGCTCATTCACCTTCACCGCAGCAGAGGATGCTGTCGTGAGTTTTGGCTCACTCGTTGTTCGTTTGGCGATAACAACCCATTCGCCTGGTTTTGCTTTGATGACTTTATCGGAAGGCAGCGTATTCCATCCGCTGATATCCTGTTCGAACGTTGGCAGCATCACTTGCGATTGGTCCGTGAAAATACGGTATGCCAGTTCACTGCCAACCATGTTGCCTTTGTGTCCGGCAGCGCTGATCGAGACACGTGTCTCTCCCTTTTTGCCCGTTCCGATCGTGGATGCTTTAATCGTATCCATGTAATCCGGTGGTGCAGCTCCCGTCTTCGGTGCAACAACGGATACAATATCCGTCGTGCTAAGCTCTGTACCTTGCCATGTATAATCTGCCTGGATTAGAGCAGCTCCAACACGTTTTCCGTCGAGAAGACCATCATCTTGAACAGCTGCATTCGCTTCACCCATAACCACACTGTAGGTGATGCTATCGTTATCTGCGAGTTCACGAGTCCCATCCGTATACTCCACATAAGTCTGAACCACAGCTTGTTCTCCACCAGCAACAAGTTCTTCCGGCATAACCAGTTTCAGTCTGCGCGGCAGCTTGAAGTCGCCGTTCAGCACCTCGACAACCGCAGAGTTCACATTGCCTGCCGCGTCCTCGGTTTTAATGCGGAGACGGGTCTTCATGCGGTTCACATCAATCGGCACCTCATGTTTAAAGACTCCGTTCTCGTCCGGTTTGAACTGTGCCAATTCTTGATCACTATCGGCATCCGTAACTGTCACTTGGGCGTCGGTCATCGTTGTACCCTGTACGAGCGCAACGCCTCCCTGTACCCGTTCGCCTTGTGAAGGTGAATCCAGATAGATCATCGGAGCCGTCGTATCCATCGTGACATACAGCATCGTGACCGACGTATCCCCTGTGTTAGTATTTCGAGCTTTGAGCTGGACTGCATATACACCATCCACCTCAAAGTTGAACTTCAGCTTGTCTGTTGTTGCAAGGTTAGTGGTACCGAGCGAACCATCGTCCGTCGAAGCCTCTACAACAACGTTCGACTGATTCGAAGCCACGTTCACGGTCACCTGCTTCGAACTTGTAACAACCTCGTATTTATTGTTGACCACTTGTTTGTTATCGAGCGAAAGCACTGGCCCTGTAGGGGCAGGAAGCAGCTTCGACCCGCTATACGTTGTTGTAGATAAACGAAGATTCGCTTGCTCATCGGAAGCCGGTTTGCGTGCGACCGTAACGCCCATACGATACGATTTGCCCGGCTCCAGTCCGGAATGGCGTACCTCTTTATCCTCCATGGCAATGGTGCCGTCTGCATTGCGCTGCACTTTGCCGTCAGCACCCAGCTTAGGCGTTCCTAGTGCATTCCATCCACCTACAGTCACATGATACTTGCCATCCTTGAGCGTGGCTTTCAAGTCGGATTCACTGTATCCTTCTTCGCCAAACGGATCATACAGATGTCCTTGCTCATCTGATGCGGTCAGAATATAAGTGAACTCCTCGGCTTCTTCTTCGGCCGTTTTGGTTATCGCCGGGAAAGAGACCTCGAACTGCCCGTTACCGATGCTTCTCGTTTCCACCGCTGGCACGGCGTTCGGAGCAAACGGATCTACGAGCGTATACCCTTCTTGTGAAGATAAGACAGAGAATGCCATGTCCGTTTTCAGTTCCGTACGCAGATAATATGTGCCTTGTTGCAGCAAACCACGAAGGTCTGCTCCGCCGAGGTACGCAATCTGCTTCACGTCAAAGGTCATCTCGCCGGATGCACGACCGTCAGCACCAATATCGGCACTTTCAATCTCGATGCCTTTGGCAATCATGATCCCTGGATCAATGGATTCATCCGGTGTAGGCGTTGCCTGTAAACGGTCCGAAGACAGATACAGATCAACCGTATCTCCAGGCGAAGCGTTGTCCACGGTCCAAGTTGCCGTGAATTGGTCCGCATCCTGTGGATCTACTGCAAGTTCCGTCGAAGACAGTTCCGGAAGTACCGGAATGTTCATCAGCTTGGACTTGACCGATTGACTGGACGTCAGTGTCCAGCTTCCCGTTTTCGCGTCTTCCTGTGGAATGGCAACATAGATCCGACGGATATCGGTGCCCTGAAGCTCTTCTTTTCTGGTCACTGTTGTACCGTCACTCTTCAGATCGCCCTCTTTAGGTGCTTTGATAATCTGTTCAAACGCCGTTGCGTTCCGATCGGTTGCTTCTCCGTACACGATATCGTAAGTGCTTCCGTCGTCACGCTTCAGAGTCAGGGTAGGTCTGGTTGTTGTAAAATACTCCAATTCAAGGAGCGCATCCCCTGTCACTCCGCTCATCGGGATCACATGCGTTTTCCCTCCATTGGACGTACGAATGCCGCCAATGCCGAGATTTTGCGAGCTATCCTCGATCATATCGATGCCGTCACCAACGGCAGTATACCGAATCTCGTAACGCTCAGGCTCCTCATTCTCCCATGAGGTGGCAAGCGTCTCTATTCCCGTTCCGATCTGTAACAGGCGCGGACCCTGCTCTGGATCATTAATCGACAGGTGTGCGAGTGCCTCGTTATCCAATGCCGATCCATCGGTCATAAACGAGATGCCGCCGCCCCAGTAATATTTGATGCCCAGGGTGAGGAATAACAAGGAAATCCCTGCCCACAGTTCATCGTTATTAACGCCTGCACGAGTTCCAAATCCTAAACCGCCGACAACCGGCACTGAACTTGGTATCTGTATTTTAGAGCTGACCATGCCTTCAAAATCGACTCGGCCCTTCTCCAAGTTCTCACCAATAAACAAGCTGGCACTGCCCACAATGATATCCCAACCACCAACATCAATCTGTGCCCGCGCACGGATAAACATTGGGCTGGCCCATTGAGTTTGAACCAGTGCTTCCGTCAGCATCGGAATGACTTTGCTGCCTTCACCAAAGCCGAGTTTGCCCACCACTTTGAATCCGGTAGCTTTGAGCGTCAGGTCTACACTACCTGAGAAAACAGCCGGTTTCTGACCCAGTTCCATGTCGATACCTGCCTCCAGCGTCAGTGGCAAGCGCTCGGTACCACCGGCAATTGTCATCGCAAGTTCACGGATTGCGCCGCGAATACTTGAGATTTTGGTAGCTGGATTGATCATGATGCCCGGATCAGGAAGGTCCGATCCAAAAGCAATGACGTCTGGAATAATACGTCCGTCGGGAACCCGTTTAAAGGCAAGTTCCGCACTAATGGAGAACAAGTTTTCCAGTTTCGCCTCGAAGTTAACGCCGTACGAATTCATAACACCGTATTTGTTCGGGTCTTTATAGTGCGTAACATTGATGCCACCTTTTACACTGTCCTCGGAGTCCGGTTTGAACAATCCGATTCTATTATCCAATTCAAACGCCAGTGAGGAATCGATGCCCACGAATCCCGATTGGTTGAACATAACGTTGCTTACTTCCCCATTTACAATAAACATCTTCATTGCACCACCGAAGGACACACCATCCTGCCGCAGCACAAAGTCATTGAGTTTCAACCCAAAGCCATTCAGCGAGAAGGTAGGTGTTGAAAACAACGTGTGTTTATTAAAGTACACATAGGAGACAAGCAGATTGCGGTATGGATTGAGCGCATCGCCCAGCATACCGTTAGCCCAAGTCAAGGTTCCGTTCAGGGTAGGGTCTTCCGGATTGCGTCCTTCCTCCCATGCCTGCTCTTCATCCGTCAGCTTTGATTCCGTTCCGAGTGACTTATCGAATCCGTTGTAGAAATCAACGGTCCATTCGCCGGAATGGAATACGAACCCGCTATTCGCCACACTTAGGGTACCGTCGCCACCCACAAAGAGGGTTTGCAAGAACGGCGTGTCCGTATTTGCTCTCAAATCTTTGGCGAGCGGGAAATTCCCTGTTGAAATGGTGAGGTCTTTCCCGCTGTAAGCTACACTCTTGTTGAGAATCGCAGGTTCTGTATCCGATTGAACCGTGTATTGGGCGTTTGCACCGGTACCGGACTGCACAATCTTACCGCGCACTTCCAGAACAACCTCCTGCTCGGTATCATCATCAAGTCCTTTTTCGAATGTTTCGAATGCTGCTTCATTTTCGAACGTCTGGACCGCATATACCGGCGAAGCCGATACATCGATGGCTCCAGCTACATCCAGAGCAGGGTCCAGCTTGCGTGAAGCTGCTACCATTTCCTGCTTGGCAGCAGTCAGTCTCGCCCGATCCTGATCCAGCTTTGTTTTGAACTGCGCGTCCGTCAGGTTACCGTACGTCCATGGCAGCACGCTCGCAAACGTCGCTTTCTCAACAGCACCTGCGTTTAGGTCCAGTTTAGTTTTATACACAGCGAGAATTCCGGCTTTGCGAACCCGGTTCTCTTCGTTCTCGGTTATGGCAAAAGTCTGGTCGGTCTTGAAGCTCAGCGCTTCAGCCATCTCTGGAATTGACTTGTCCCGATAGTCCACTTGCACGGCATATTCACCAAGTGGCAAGATCGCGTCGTTCAGCACTTCAAGCGTTGTGCCATCCGCCTTAACCTTTTCCCCGCCACGATACACCAGCTTCAAATCTCCCGCGAACCCGTTTCCAAGCGGCTGGGATGTTACAGATCGGGTCACTGGCACTTTGTAACGATCCCCGTTCTTCACGTTCACCAGATACATGTCAAAGTTGGCAGCAGTAGATGTAGCTTCATTACCAACATTGTAGGCAGCGATATTGGACACGTTCAGCGTGATGTACTTCTCGTCCTTGCTGTACGCTTCCTCCGGTGACATGGCGTAGACCAAAGTCTCTCTTAATTCGCCAACCGGTGGCAGGAAAATAAAACCTGCTCTTGACGATTCATAGATTGCGCGAATTTCCGATTCCGGCAGCCCCTCGCTCTCTTGAGCAGCCGTCTCCAGCTTTTTCTCTGTCTCCGGGCTGCTCACCGTCACCATATATTGGCGCGTTGAAGGCCAAGCTTTACCTGTACCCTTCACTCGCCATTTGGCTGCGACGACCTCGCCCGGTTTATACGGAATGAATTCAATGCCCTGTGCAGCTTGTTCCGGCGGAACATCCTTGCGGAAGGTAAGCTTCTGGCTTGTTGCATTGAGTTCCTTCCCGTTCTCATCCACAAAGCTCAGACCTTTCTCCAGTGTCAGAGTCACATCAATCTGGCTATGGTTTGTGTTGAACATCTCCAGGTTCTCGATCTCCGTGTTCACTTCGAACACGCCGTCATTAACGTAACCCGTCTCTTCCTCATTGGTCTCCAATTTCTGCGTTGGATCCAGGAAACGAACATCAAATACCTTCTCCGGGGATACAATCTCTCCCAAACCGTACACCAGTTCATACGAGTGCTGGGCGCCAGCTTGAACCGTATCAGGCTCCCAATAGAAAGCCACGGCCGTATCGGCTGTACCGTAGTCATTTGTATCCTGCGTAAAATCAAGATTCTCGTCCGGTTCATATTCCCATTTCGTTCCGGCGAGATTGGCCCAATGGCCTACTACCATTTCATCAACGATGTTAATACCGCCCTCGAACAAGTTGTTGAATCCATAGGCAATGACATTTGTCGCCAGCGGGTTGCTCAGATCAAGCTTGTCCCGCATCACCCAGTACGGTGGCAGTTTATGCAAATTGTATGCCTGCTCGTCCACGTTTTTGTCATAACCGAGCTTCTCTGGCTCGTGAACCAGTTTGCGCTCCACCGTAAGTGGAACGGAATAATTCTGCCCGATCTGGAAGGCCGGGCCATCATTGCCACCGACCGACGTGTCCAGCAACACACGTGACCCGATCTCTACCTTGGCATTTGTCGTATTTTCCACCACATATTGAACACGCGCATTACCGCCCTGATCCTTGTCTTCCTTCAAAAGCAAAGTGATCACTTGGCTAATACGAATGCCCTGAACGGTCCATACGGTCACGAGACTCTGGGTACCGTCATTTCCCGTAACGACCTTTGGAGGTGTAACCTCCGAGGTCCAGTTCGGTGCCATTTTATACGGATTACCAAAGATCAGATCCGTTCCGTTGATGCGGAATGTCGTGAACGACGTCTCCGGGTTATCTCCACCAAAGATCATATCCACGCCGTTATCCTTTTTGCGGATTGGCTGGCCGTCTTCTGTACGAATGCTGAAGCGCCCACTTGCATTGTCCACTGTTACCTTGATAAACCCGTTCTTAATGGATGTCGTTCCCGCTGAGGAAACGGCCGCTGCCGCGATGTGAAGTGGCAAGACGCTGATCAGCATGACCATGGCCATCAACGTTGCGATTATCCGAATAATTTTGTTCCGTCGCATGGGTGAACCCCTTCCGTTTCTCTAATTGGCCCGATTAACAAGCAGCGTGGAGTATACGCGTTCGCGCTCCTGATTTTGCACAATGATGGTGTACCATCCTGCTTTGGGCAGTGTAATCTTGAAGTCTTTGCTGATCAGTTCCTTATAGGTCACTCGGGTAGCGATATATTTCATCTGTCCTTCGCGCACCAGACCCGGGAAATAATAAATATCGTACGTGCCAAGTTCGTTCTCCAGCTTGGTTCCCCCAGCAGTCTCGATCGTGCGGAAGTTGTTCACATTGAACGTGACCGTACCTGTATTCACGATTGCTGTTTCGGATTCGGTATCCGACAACGGAATGCCATTGGCCGTAACAAACATGCCATCTGTCGAACGAACAAATACCGTTTGCAGGGCGTAGCCTGCATTGCCGAGCTGATCCTTCGCCGTGTAACGAATCGTGTGTTTGCCCGTCACCGTGAGATTCAGTGGTTTCTCCACGTATTGTCCGCCTTCCAGCACGTATTCCGCAGCCGTCACCTGAATCTGCTCCGCAGATGTGAGATTATCGCTCACTGTGTATCCGCCCAGATCGGTGACCAGATCGAAGCCTGGTTTGTTTTGCAGAACCGTTGTGGAAGCTTTGTTCAGACGGATCGTTGGTGCCGTATTATCGAGACCCGCAATCGTAAAGTTAACCTGTTTCTTGTTACCAAGTACGTCTGAAAGTAAAATCGAATGCTCGCCATTGCTGGCGTAGTCGGCGCTAAAACTCGCTACCGGGGTTGCTCCGGCATAGATCGTATTTCCTTCTACTACAGATGATGGCATTACAAAGCCAACACGCACTTTGCCTTTGGAGTAAGCCTGATCCCCAATCTGCACCAGCTTGCTGTCATCAATGATTTGTCCGTCGTTGTCTACTCGAACCATCGTAATCTCTTCTACAGCCGGGATCGATCCAACGAGTGTTGTAATCGCATCGGATTCCAGCTTTGCATTGTTTCCTGCGGCATCTGCCAATGAGAAGCGTGCTTTACTGCCCGAAGTCATGACCAATGAAGATTGGTTCGTCCCCGAGCTATTGGACACCACCTGGTAATCCTGAACTTGTCCCTGTTTCGGCAGCACTTGCGCCACAATCAGATTAGACACGATCACATTACTTGTTGTCGGTGCTGCGAAATGAGTAAATTCTCCGTTTGCATTGTATCCATCACCCGCGCTATCCACGACAGCAGTACCACTACCGTAACGAATCAACGCTTTGAGATCGGGATGGTTGTAGTGCATGACAATATCTGCTTCCGGCGGCGTGGTATCGATGTTGCTCACCGTTGCCGTCACACTCCCCGTAAAGCCAACCGCATCTTCGTACTCAAACGTGAATTCTCCGTTCTCGCGGAACGTTCTGGACGACGTCGGCAGATTGGTGATGCGGATCGGTTCACTCGATTGCAGACTTACTTTAACCGTGCCATTCGTTGCCGCAATCGTGGAATACTTCACGTTTACCATTGGCGGCGTATCATCGAAGTTGGAGACCACGATGAACACGGTTGCTGTATTGCTGCCATCCTTCACGGTGAAGGAGTAACTTCCGTTGCGGTATATTTTGAACCGTTTGTTCGCCTCCAGCGTTTCCGGCATTTCCGGGTTGCTGTTCGTTGGTTTCACGGTCTTGCCATCAACGAGGTCGAACAGGATCTCTTGTCCTTCGTTCTGCCCACCATCCTGCACCTTCTCTCCTCCGCGAACCGGCATGATCTGCTCCAATGAAGCAAGCCCATATGCAGGGGCATCCTGAAGCTCGATCTCAGGTGTTACGATATCGCTGATATTGTCGTAGTAACCTTTGAATTTGACCCGAACCTGTGACTTGAGTTGTCCCGAATCGTTTGTATCAACAGGAACGCCGACATAGTTCGTATACGGCAGCCAAGTGCTCCAATTGTCTCCGCCGTTGGTGGAAACGGAATAAAAGTAACCTTCCTGTGCTGGCACATCAACCGTCAGTTCCATAATAGCGGTGTACCCGTCATCTCCTGGACCTTCTGTCCGAATCAAACGCGCGCTGCCAACGGGTGGTTCACTGCTCAGATAAAACACGGAGAACAGACCACTTGTGTGGTAAAGCTTACTGTTACCCAAGCTATCGCTGGCATGGATGTATAGACGGTAATTACCGTTGTCCTTTTTGTTGTCTACCTGCAAAGTGATCACACGATCCGCAGGCGAAACGCTCCAGCCCTTGCCTTCCGGATCTGGTTCCTTCTCGTCTTGCCCGTCAACCACCTTGATCCATTGGTAACGAATGTTCTTGACTGCAACACCGTTAAAGTCCACCAGCGTGTCAGACACATCAATCTGTACCGTCTGCTCTGGCATCGGATACAGATAACCCTGCGAACCGAATTTCGTGACAGGTGGCAAATGGTCGAATTTGTACTCCTGATAATAGTAGTAATAACGTCCGGTATCCTGTTGCTTGATACGTACGTGGGCGTACCAGGTCCCGTTCAACGTTTTGTCGGCAGGGAAGCTGTAGCGCTCGGCGGGAACATCCCCCAGCTTTGTTTCCTTCGGTTCATCCTCAAAAGCAACCCATTTGCTGTTGCCCACAGGACGCTCAGAGCTTTCACTGTGTTGATATTCGATCGTATCAATTGGAACACCGGCTACGGTGAAGTCGGGTCCGTCATTAATCGCATAGGTACCCGGATAGGCTTTGAACTTGGTTGAGATGACAAGCACATCAACTGCTTTGGGATCGGCAGTAGCTGAATGGCCTGCCACATCCTCGGCTTTCGCATGCAGCTCGTATTGTCCACCTTTGGAGATTGCTGGATCATTCAATGTTGATATCTCAGCTTCACCTTGTGCGTTCAGCTCGGCATCCTGCCACCCGGAAGCGACAGGGCTCTTGCCCACTGCTACGAACTGGTATTGCACCTTGTTATTTTTAATAGAAGAAGTCGGATCAGCGGCCTTAACCGTAATCTTCACATTGTCGGAGTTATTGTCCACGATGTTCGCAACTTCGACGGTTGGATCGTCATTGTCAATCTTCAACAGGCCGACATGGTACGACCAATTGGAATCATCCTGTTTGAAATCGGCCAAAGGCCACTGGACTGTATTGCCGTAATCAGACAGATTCGGCAGAATGCTTGAGCGATAATATTCCTCCAGCTCGGCAGGTGTCGCATCCGGATGTTGGGCAAGGTAAGCTGCACGTTCGTTGCTGCCTTTGTCATATTGCATCCGCTGACGAGCCGAGTCCCAACTCATGTCGGCAGTCCATGTATGCAAATACCAGTTCCCGTTCAAACCTGTGCCGTCATCCGGCAGTTCTACTTTCACGCCATTCTGTCCAGTCGACAGTACAACATCCTGGAAACCAGATGCATACAATTCTTCAGAAGGCTGCTTCTGCGTCAGGGAATACCGCTTCACTGCGGCATAGTTGTCGTTTTGCCCAGCGAAGGGATCATTCGCACTCTGGTTCAGTACATAATACACGAGCCCTGAACCACTGCCTGGACGGAACAATCCTTTGCTCGTCTGACCGTTCAAGTCCGGATCGAATGCATTGATCGTGAATGATCCATTTCCTACGTATTGTCCTTCGGGAATAATCTCTCCGTCCTGATTCTCATAGACAAAATTCACTTCAGGTGCCGTATTGTCCACAGACAATCCAGCCCAATCAATCTTCTTGACTGGCTCGGTGAGCACGTTACCGGCGTAGTCCGTCAGAGCCTTCCCGTCCCCAGGATTGCTGGCATGCTCCAAAGCAGCTGTCTCCAGCAATGACGTTTCGATACTCTTGCCGTCTGGCACTGTCATACGGAACGTCCATGTATTCGTGTTCTGGCCACCAACATATGCGGCGGTCAAGCCGTTGGCAAACTTGAGTCGTGTATCCTCCGTCGGGGTAAACGCGCTGATCACCTGTTCGTTGAGGTACACGGTAAAATCAACAACGTCGCCCTTGTTCAGCACAAGTCCCGTTAATACTTCAGGCTGCACGCCGTTGCGGGATGCTGAGTACTGAGGTACACGTGCGTCGATAATGGTACGGAACGTACCGCCCGGGTTTGCGTTATCTGCAAAAGGAACTGTTCCAATGCCGTTAAAAGCTGCAACGGGATTACCCGCACCATCGATGAAACCAGCCTCATTCATCCGTTCGAGTAATGTTGGACGGTCCTCCTCGGAGGGCGCGATTAGGCGTTTCGGATCAATAGGAATGTTGCCTGTGCTATCATTTAACGCAGCCTGATAACGAAAGTTAAAGGTGGAGCGTGCATGACTGTTCCGATCCAGTCCCCCCTGCGCAAAGTCACTGTATCCGCTATCTGCGCTCGTTAGATAATAAACAGACGGATCGAAGCCGTCTCCACCCGGATTACTGAACAGTTCGGTACGCATGAAGCTGAATTTGCCATCAATCCGGTCAGAGGCATTCTCTGCAGTCGACGGAAATACCGGCTCACTGAAATTCAGCGCCAAGTTAAGGCTACTTCCCTGCTTCAGGAACAATTCATTCTTTTGTACTGCCGGATCGCCATTGAATCGAACTGCCCCGGTATGGGTCAGTGTATTGCCGTTGTATGTGGGCGGTGTGATATCCGCGAAATAAAGCTCAATGTCACTGGCGCTTTTGAAAAAACCAAACAATGTGATCTCGATCGTATCATTGGGTCCAAAAGCGATCCATGACGAATTAGCCGATTTATCATGATTGAACTGATTGAACTTCTCTTTGCCGTTAACATCGACTCGGACGTTCATACCACCGATAAAAACGTCAATCGTTCCAATCTTAAGGAGCATTCTGGCGTCTCCACCTTCAGCCAATCGTCTTAATGATGGATTGTTCGCCACCGAAATCTTGGCTTTGAATGAACCTGCTCCCTTCGTTCTAACATGACTTGCACTTACGGTTTCAATATCTTCCTTCTGCATTGATGTACCCGGCGCTCCGGCAGCAAATATGCCAAAGCTGTTTGCCTCGAACTTTTTAATATTGTTATTCCAGGAAGACATGTCTTCCCGATTGATGATTTTACCGCCGCCATTCGGAATATAAATATCCGTGTACTCCGCAGCTGCGGAAACGGTCGGCAGGTGTGGCCAGCTCACAGACGTCAACGTCAGCAAGGCAGCAAGCAGGCAGATTGATAACTTTTTGAACATGCGAGATTCCCCTTTTTCCCCGTTATGTATTCGACTTTTTCATCAGCTTGCGAATATCTTCGATCGTTACACAGATATGAATGCCAGTCATTGTCCGAAACGAACCGGAGATTAATCCGATCACGCGACCCTCTTCATTTAACAAAGGACCACCCGACATGCCCGCAGACACCTGCGCGGAAGTCAGCAAGCGAACGACATCGTTCACCTCAGCGGTTGGTGCATTCACGATACCCTCCGTAATGATCTTGCCATCCTTCAGCGGGTATCCGATTGCAAACGATCGTTGCCCATATCTTGCAGGCTGCTTGTCCCCTGACAGGGTAAGGACCGGACGTTTTTTACTATTCTGCACAGACAGCATAGCCACATCGGTATCCGTGTCAGCGCTCAGAACCGTTATCTTTTGGATGGAACCATCTTCAAATACAGCTTCGAAAGAAACCCCGTCCTTCACAACATGGGCTGCTGTAAGTGCTCTACCATTACCGATCAGAAAACCGGTACCTACCGTTTTGAGCGTTCCGTCCTTGCGATACGCTTTCAAGTAAAAGACAGCTTGCGCCGCGGACTGATACACTTTTTCAGCTCCCGATACGGCCACTTGTCCGGTTCCAGCAGCTTTGGCAACGGATACACCTGTATATCCATTCAGACATGCCACAGCAATCAGTACAGCCAGCAAGCCAATCATCTGACGCCGCAAACGCCATGATGTGATGCTCCTCTTCATTTCTCTCAACTCCATCAGCCCATAGTCGCGCAAAGATAGGTCTTTCGATGCTTTTTCTGCGTCCGTTCGACATATCTTGCTTCCGCATTATAATGGATCACAATAAACAAGCAATAAACAGAAAAAAATTGTCGAAATGTGATTGCGCCCCCCAGAGATATTCGCTACAATGCCGATAGAATACAAGAGATTTTGTCCGAAGCTACCAAAGGATTGAACAATCTCTAAAGGAGCAGCATTTCGTGTTATTAAAAATTTCAGGCGTTGTCCTGACTGTTGTACTCGCTATTACCGTACTGCTGCTGTCAACGATCAGAGAACCCCAATCTGCGGCTCTTCATGCCCGTCAAGGTGTTCTGGACCTCTCGGCCTGGAACCCTGAACAAGACGAGCGGATCAAGCTGGACGGGGAGTGGGAATTTTACTGGGAGCGATTGCTTCCTGACGAATCTGCAACATCGAATCAGGCTGGTCCAACGAAAGCACCCGACACTTATGCAACCGTTCCCGGCTCCTGGAATCGACTTAAAGTGGATGGTGAACGACTGCCAACTCACGGCTTCGCCACGTATCGACTGGTGCTACGTAATGCACCTGTTGAAGGAACGCTGGCGATCAAAAAAATGAACATTCGTTTTGCCAGCGAGATCTACATCAATGGCAACAAGCTGCTGGAAGACGGGCATGCTGTGGCAAAATCAGCAGGTTACCGACCAGGCAACTCCCCCCAGATTGGCTTTTTCCCCTATCATGGCGGTGACATTGAGATTTTGATTCGGGTGGCTAATTACGATTACACGGACTCTGGTATTCCGGGTCCACTCTTTTTCGGCGAACAAGCAGCCATGCTGAAAAAACATCAATTCAACACAGCTATCGAATTCGGCACGCTCGCTGTACTGGCTACCATTTCGATCATATTCCTCGTCAGTTACGTGGGGTCTGCACTCTACCGAAACAGGGACGATTCCCTACTGCTGATTGGTCTAATCTGTCTGTTATATGCACTCTATAACGGCATGATCAGCGAACGTGTGTTATCCATGGCGGGCACGGAAATTCCCTTTAGCACGCTCTATAAATTAAAAGATTTCTGCTCTGTCGCATGTCTGGGTCTGTTGACCTTTTACTTCTACCGATTCAAAACAGGCATCCTGTCCGGTATGCTCACAACGGTGATCCTGATCATTTTCGGAGCTTATTTATGCATGGTCGCGCTTCTGCCTATTTCCGTCTATGGGCTTGCTGCGCCTTACGTCGTCGTTATGTACACGTTGCTGCTATTGTGGTTGCTGTATCAATGCGCATCACAGTTTCTGACCAGTGAGAAGGGCGAACGGCTCTCTACTTTCTTGTGGTATGCGGCTCTCTTAAGCATCGTGCTGTACTGTCTGGACATTAATCTCTTCTCGATCTCACTCAAGGAAAACATGAACATCGGGCAGGCTTCCATTGTCCTGTTCAGCATCCTGATGCTGTTTCTGGCGGTGCTTCGGTTCTTCGAGGCCTATCGTACGGTCCGCACTCTCAAAGATCAGTTGCTCTTGCTGGACAAGGTGAAGGACGACTTCCTGTCCAATACTTCGCATGAGCTCAAAACACCGCTGAACGCGATTGTAAATATCAGTGAAAGCCTGCTCAAAGGCGCCGAGGGCCCGCTTACCGACGAACAGGCGCACAATCTGGCGATCGTGACAGGAAGCGGCCGACGATTAACCTATCTGGTGGATGAATTGCTGGATTATTCGAAAATGAAACATGGCGACATCCCGCTCCAGCGGTCTTCGACCGATCTGTACTCGTTTGTCGAATCGGTCTTGCGGATGCACTCCTTCCTGCTTGGCGCGAAAAAGGTGGAGCTTATCAACCGCATCCCGGCACATTTCCCGCCGATCTATGCAGACGGCAATCGACTGATTCAAATTTTGCATAATCTGATCGGTAATGCAGTTAAATTCACGGAACGTGGCACGGTAAGCATCCAAGCTGCGGTCGTGCAAGGCAAAGCGGAAATACGCATTGTGGATACGGGTCGTGGTATCGGCAAGGACAAGCTGGAGCACATCTTCCTGCCATTCGAGCAGGAAGCAGATACCGGTCCAGCCGTTGCTGGAGGCACCGGTCTTGGACTAAGCATTACGCGCAAGTTGGTCGAACTGCATGGAGGAACTATTCATGCGGAATCGGCACCCGGCAAGGGGGCCACGTTCATCTTGACCTTTCCTCTCGCAGATGGCAAAGGAGAGAAACGATCTAACGCCATGCCACTTACCATAGCTCCTACAAGTCATGGTAATCAGCTACTAAGGTTCGAAGAACCAACGATTGTGGAAGGGCATCTCAACGAATGGATCATCGTTGTGGATGATGACTCGGCTAATTTGCAGACAATCGTGAATCTCTTGAAGCTGGAAGGGTACAGTTATGCGGTAACCGCACGTTCCCCTTCTGTACTGGAACTGCTCGACCAGCTCCCAGCTGTACATCTGGTCATTGCCGACATCATGATGCCGGACATGTCGGGTTACGAATTGCTGGAACGAATCAGGGAGCGCTTCTCTCCTTCCGAGTTGCCTGTACTCATGCTGACGGCGAGTAATAAAGCTAATCAATTGAAGCTGGCCTTGGAAAAAGGCGCCAATGATTTCGTATCAAAGCCGTTCGAATCGGAGGAACTGCTGGCACGGATCGGCGGTTTGACTCGGATGAAAACATCCGTGCAAGCTGCGCGAGATGCGGAAATATCTTTTTTGCGGTCTCAGATGAACCCGCACTTTCTATATAACGCCCTGAACGCCATTGCCGAATTGTGCGTGGATGCGCCGAATCGGGCAGAACAATTGATTTTGCAATTATCGAGTTACTTACGGCGGAGTGTGCACTTTAAACATCTGGACTCAAAGACTAGCCTGATGAACGAACTGGAGATGATCGAGGCATACGTAGCCATAGAGCAAGCCCGCTTTGGCACAAGGTTGGAGGTCATTATCGATGTGGATGCGGATGTGAACCGGAACATGGACATTCCACCGCTCACGTTACAGCCCCTGATTGAAAACGCGATTCGGCATGGGCTGATGTCCAGTATTCGCGGTGGTCGCGTCATGTTGTCTATCCGCAATCTGAATGATACGGAAACACGCTTCACCATCGAGGACAACGGAATTGGCATAACCAAGCAACGGATGGATGAGATTCGGCAATCCACGGACGGCAGTAACGGCGTTGGACTATGGAATATCTCCAGTCGGTTGAACCTGCTGTATGGCAGACACCTTCAGATGGAAAGTCTGGACGGCGAGGGAACGCGGATTACCTTTGATCTTCCAAATCAACGTCTAAGCACAGATGGGAACGGGGGGGATGAAACATGATGAAAGTCATCATCGTAGATGATGAAGATTTGTCGCTGAAGCGACTGAATCGCATTTTGACAGAAAGCGGAGAAGTTGAGGTATCTCGTGCGTTTCATGACCCGGAGGAAGCCTGTGAATATGCAGCAGAGAATAGCTTCGATGCGGCATTTCTGGACATTACGATGCCTCGCATCTCGGGTATGCAACTCATTGGTGAATTGCGTAAACATCACCCTTCGCTCCCCATCGTGCTGGTGACCGGTTATGAGGAGTATGCGGTGCAGGCTTTCGACAAAGAGGTGATCGATTACGTCATCAAACCGGTCACAGCTGAGCGACTGAACCGTAGCATTAAGCGATTGCAGGAAAAGCTTCACAAGTCCGTGCCAACACCTGAACCAGCGGTGCCTGAACCCAAACTAAACGTTCGTCTGTTCGGTGAATTCACTGTGTTTGGCGGTGCCGGAGCAGACAACCCCATCAAGCTTAGAACGCCCAAGACGGAAGAATTGCTGGCATTCTTGCTGTATACCAAATCGACTACCCGCGATGCATTAGCCGATACGTTGTGGAAGGACCTCAGTCCGCAAAAGGCCTGGACGAACATCAATTCCACACTGTACTACGTACGACGTGCCATCGGGGACAACAGTGACGTGCCAATTATTCTCAAGGACCGAAATGGCATCCGTATCGACCGGGAAGCGATCAACTGTGATCTGTACGAGTTCGAGACTTTGTTCCGGCAGATGCGTCAGGCATCGGCACATCGCCCCGAGCTCTTCGAGCGGATGGACACGTTGTATACGGGTGAACTTCTGAAAGGAAGGCATTATGAGTGGGCTTTCGCGTGGTCCAGACAGCTGGAGCTGGATTTCATCATGACGATGGAAACTGCTGCCCACTATCACGCGAAGGCAGGCGAGCCGTTACGGGCGCTGTATTATTTTGAACGGATCCTCCAGATTGATTCGATTCGGGAAGATATTCATCGCGAGATCATCCTCTTGTATCTGTCGCTTGGACGAAGAACCGAAGCGCAGCGACAGTATCTGGTGCTGGAGGAATTGCTCAAAGAGGAACTTGGCTCCAGTCCGGCAGCGGATATCAAACAACTTCTGCGGCAGTCATGAAACAGCAAAAAAGCCCATGCCTTGGCGATAATGCCTTAGGATGGGCTTTTTGCAATAGATGGACGTTCATTCGTACTTGTCCGATGATTTTACTTCATCATGGTCTACGATCAATCCTCATTTATAAGTTTTTCGGTATTGAGCGTAAATCCTTCAATCACAACATCTTCGTCCACTTCAATCATGATGCAACGTCTGCCTTGATAGTTCACCTGTTTCACATATCTCAGGTCTTGCGGGCTAACCGAAATCGTAGCAACCTTGGTTTCAATCTTAATGGACTTGGACGTAAACTTCGGCATAACACTGGTCGCTTTCATCTCATAATTCTTGTTATCAACGATCGTTTCGAAGGCACGTTCTACTTTCTCCGTTGTCAGATCCTCTATGCCACTTGCAGTCAGTACACGTTCCAGATCTTTATAATCCAGCTTCGGAGGTTCTTCCTCATGGGACTCTTCGTTAATCTCGATGACTCGGTTAATCTCCTCATATACATGTGCAATGGTCGCTGAATCGAGCTGTTCACCCGCCACTTCCTTAACGATATCTTCGAAGATCGCCCGTTCTTCCAGTGCGGTTACGGATCTTTCTCCATTCAAAACATTTTCAACAAAATGCGGGTCCGGGAAATTGGATTTCCCTGTGCAATAGAGTACACGATTCACATCGGAGTAGTTGTCCGTTACGCTAGGATACAGGAACCCTTGCTCTGGCGTGCTTAATTTGATAATCGGATCGACAATAATGTTATATTTGAATTCTCTCTCCACGTAATCAAACAAGAGTGTTTTCCGCTGCTTCTCCGTGGAATTCACGCTGCACAGAATGAACGGATGGGCGAACACCTCATTCTTCTCACTCTCTTCCGTGGCTTCGTTTCTAGCTTTGGTCGGGAGATAATACTGTCCACGCACAAACGTAGCTACCATATCTCGCTCAAACTTCGTATCCACCAACATCCGATCCACGAGCAGCAGCATCAGATCCTGCCATTCATCCGGATCACCTGTTACGAGCGCCTGGTGAAGCAATACCTGTGCTGGATCCTCCGCCGCTTCCTGGAACTTCAATTCGAATAACTTCTGATCCAAATCACCTGTCAGCAATTTTTTGAAATTGCCCATGTACAGCTCCTGCTTCTCTCTGTCCACCAGTTCGAACGGGTGACGCTCCCAGTGATAGACCTCGTTGGTTTCCTTCGTAATATACACGTTGAGAATATCGTAAATATTCAGTAGGTCGTGATCGAGTTTAAACTGCTTTCGTATATGCGCGACTTCTTTTTTATTCATGATTCGTTAGACAACTCCTCAAGTAAATTGGCCTTACAAGTATAAACGATATAAAAAACCTTCGCTATATAAGTTCAACTAAAGAATATTTCCACTGGTACTCCGATGACAGAACAACCTTCCGATCGCTGTTATCCCCTGATTTTTTTGATTTCTTTTTTATATGGTAAAATCCGAGGATAAAGGCGAACGCTTCGCTTCTTCAGATTATTTCTGTTCTCTCCGTTATCTTGTAAATGTTTAATTGAACTTATATAAAAGCATCTTTATCGTTAAATGTCATCTGCAGTAATAAAAAAGAAAGACGCACCAGGAATGACTCCCGTGCGTCTTTTTTCGTTGTTTAACGATTCTTAAATAATTAACTACTGCTCGGCAATATATCCGTATTCAACAGGGGTGCTCTGCTGGAAGAAACTTTCCTTGTTTCCCGCAGAAACAGTAATCCCACGAACAAGGACACTCCACCAATAATAATCAGCAGTGCCCCCAATTCCTGACTGTAGGCAGGCAGTGCCCCGTCCCGAAACGCCATTCCACGAATTAGACGGTTAAGCCAGTTCATCGGTAATGCCCATGCGAACATTTGGAACGGTTCTGGAAACGCCAGCGGCGTTAATTGAATTCCCGTAGCCAAAAAGGAGGGATACAATACAAAGCTGGTTCGTAGGCTGACTTTCGACATGTTTTTGGCAGTGTATCCGATCAGCATACCCATGAGTGACAAGGCGAAGGCATAAACAACCAGCGGAATGATGAAAAGATAAGGCTCTGCTTCAAATCGCATTCCCCCCACCTGCTTTAACAATCCATAGGATAGAAGCAGCGAAAGGGAACTCAACACAACGTAAGGTACACTCCGCACCCATAGCTGGAAAGGTGACTTTCCGTTGGCAAACAGTTTCCCTTCCTGACGAAGCCGGGGTACAATTGAGCCCGCTGCACTTGTTGTAATCATTAATACTACGATATTCACAAATCCAAGCACCATAAAACCAACATAACTGGAAGTTGGATTAAACAGCATCCGCTGCTGAAGGGATAACGGTGATACGATTCCTTTAGTTGTCTCGGCATCCATCCCTTTTTGGATCAGACGTGTCATGGAAAGGGTCATATTTTCCGTCTGGATGATCTCCTGAATCGCAGTGCGAATACCGGTCAGCCCCGAGGGCATCGTGTTATCCATCAATATACCGATATTCGTCGATTTCCCTTCTTGTTGACGCAATCCCAACTGATTGGGAAGCATAATGACCGCTACAGCCTGCTCGTTGGCAAGCAATGTTTCAGGACTCATTCGGCTTGCATATACGCTTTTGACGCTCATGTATTGAGACGTATTTATTTTGGAGATCAATTGTCGTGAATATTCGCTATGATCCTCATCAATGACCACAACTGGTGATTTACTGAGTTGATTCTGCGAGAACATTAAGCCGAAAAATAAGGCTGCAATCATTGGCCCAATAAAAATTAGCCGTATATACTTACTGCCTACGACGTACTCCCACTCGTCAATCAGTGATTTCATCAAGTTTCACCTCTGCCGTCATCCCCGGAAGCAAATCGGTATTTGAATCCATCGAAATTCGGACCAAAAACATACTTAAATCCGCTTGCCCTTTTTCACGAGACATCCGCAAGGTTGCAAACTGAGGAGCAGTTGAGATGGAAGTAACGCTCCCCTTCACCTGCGTTGGCTGATCCAAATACGGGAAATGAACATCAATGCTTTGATTCACTTCAAGCTGTTGAATTTCACTTTCCTGTATGTAAAGGTCGGTGTAATACGTATTCTTTTGTACAACTGCCAGCGGGACTCCTGCTTGAACTTGATCTCCCTGCTTTACAGCAACTCGGTCAACCAACCCGTCATACGGTGCGAGTACATCCACATCTCCCTCCCCGGCTGATTTCACTTTGAAAAGTACTTCTCCCTCTTTCACGGAGTCACCTGCAGACGCACCAACCTCTGCAATTGCTCCGGGGCTATTCTGATAAATTAAAGTCGTTTGCTCTGCCTCAAGTATGCCTTGTTTCCGGATCTCGGCCTGACTTACAGCATCCTTCCCTTTAACCGCAAGAAGTGAACCTCCAATAATAAACACCATCGCAATCCCGATATACAAACTCGCTTTTATCTTCATTCTTGTATCTCTCCCATTCCCAGTCCTCGTGTATGGTTAAATTTACTGACTATTTTGCTTTTTCATTTTGGTGACTGCGTTCTCGGCTGCCTCCATGATCACTTCTCCCAAAGTCGGATGAGGATGAATCGTCATGGCCAGATCTTCCACGGTTGCCCCCATCTCAATGGCGAGTGCGAGCTCCGATATCAGTGTAGATGCCTCCACGCCAACGATTTGCGCGCCAATGACAATTCCTGATGTCGGGTCAGCCACTATTTTCACAAAACCTTCGGTTTCCCTTAACGCCAATGCTCTTCCGTTGATCCCAAAAGAAGATTTCCCAATAACGACCGAAACGGCCTGTGCTTTGGCTTCCGTCTCACTTACCCCAACACTGGATATCTCCGGATCAGAAAACACAACAAGCGGAATCACCTTATAATCCACTTTGGAGGTAAGACCCGTAATGGCTTCTGCGGCTACTTTGGCTTCATAGGATGCCTTGTGAGCGAGCGCCGGACCAGCTGTAATATCTCCAATGGCATAAATGTGCGGGATAACCGTTCTGCACTGTTCATCCGTCTCAACCAGTCCTTTGTTCGTTACGGGCACACCTATGCGTTCCAGTCCTAACGGTCCGTCTGTATTGGGTTTCCTTCCGATCGTGACCAATACATATTCTGCCGTAACTTGTTGCTGCTCCTTGTTTTTCGAATAATGCAGTGTAATGGAATCCGCATTCTGCTCCACCTTTTCAGCAATCGCTCCGGTTACGATGTTGATGTCATCCGCCTTCAATTGTTTGACTACAGGGGCTGCAAGTTCCGCCTCGAATCCGGGCAATACTTGTGCGCCACCCTCAAGAATCGTTACCTTTGTTCCGAATTTCGCATACATCTGTCCAAGCTCCACCCCAATATAACCTCCGCCGATCACAATCAGACTACTCGGAACCTCCTGTAGAGTTAATGCTTCAGTGGAAGATAAGATACGACCTCCAACTGGAAATGCTGGCAACTCAATCGGACGAGACCCCGTTGCCAGTATGAGATTTTTAAAAGAAATGCTTTGCTCCTGTCCAGTTTGCCGGATCATCGCTGTGTGCTCATCCACCAGACTGGCCTCTCCTTCAAGAATGGTCACACCCGCAGTCTTTAACAAATAGTGGACACCACCTGCCTGTTTATTCACAACCCCCTCTTTAAAATCCTGAGCATTCTTAAATGTCGCTGCCGCGTCAGCTTGATTAAACTGTCTGAACCAATCATAACGATGCGATTCCGCAATTAAGGCTTTGGATGGTATGCAACCCACATGTGTACAGACCCCGCCAAGCTGTTTACGTTCAACAATCGCCGTCTTCATCCCCAACTGCGAAGAACGAAGCGCCGCCACATAGCCCCCTGGACCTGATCCAATAACTAACGTATCCACAGATTCAAGCTTGCCCATATTCTGATACCTCCCGATTTGAAGTCAATTTAAAATATGATGACCGTAATATATTATAACCATCATATTTTAAGACCGTCAACAACCGTATTTTATCCTTTTGTAAAGCAACAGATATTCAGTCGTTAAATTGACAGGCTTTATTATGATGACTATAATATTTTGAAAGTATAGAAATTGAACTATAAATTTACACGAGAACGGAGAGGACAGAAATAACCTGAGGAAGCGAAGCGCTCGCCTTTATCACCGGATTTTCCCTTTTGGAAAAGGGAATCACAAAAATCTGGGGATAACAGCGATCAGAAGGTTGTTCTGTCATCGGAGTGGAAGGTGTAAATATTCTTTAGTTCAATTTCTATAGAATGATGAAACTATGGAGTGAATGATCATGCCCTATCCCAAAGGACATAAAATAAAAGTACGAGGTAAGATTGTTGAGAGTGCGGCTCGAGCTTTTCGCACCAATGGTATCCAGGAGGTGAGTGTCCCGTTTATTATGAAGGGAGCTGGATTAACTCACGGAGGGTTCTATTCACACTTTGACAACAAGGAACAATTGGTTGCCGAAGCCTGTGAATATGCCATTAGTGATACCATTACACTTCTACAGAACGTGGCTGATCAGGAAGAGCAGAATTCCAAAATTAATAAAGTAATCGATTATTATTTGAGTCCGTATCACCGCGACCAAACGGAAATGAGCTGTATTTTCCCCGCCCTTTCCAGCGAAATATCCCGTTCGTCCGAAGAGGTTCGGCAGGTATTTACCCATGAATTGGAGCGGATGATCGCTTTTATCTCCAATCTGGCTGAGATTGATGTGTCGAGAGGTCGTGCACTGTTCAGTACAATGGTTGGCTCGCTTGTACTTGCACGCTCTGTTAGTGATCCTGAGCTTAGCGACAGCTTTCTCTCAGCGGGCAGGCAGCAAGCCAAAGAAATGGTTAAAAGGAACGATATGTAGAGGTTTCGGTTTTTTATATTATACGTAGATTTGATGCTGCTATATTGAGTTGAAAACACAAATAGACCGCCCTCTGGCTAAGGGATGCGGTCTATTTAGTCGGTACCCTGCTTGTTAAGCCCACCGCCCTTAAAAGCGGCTATTGCGTCAGAGAGTCGTGTTACCGCACGGCTCTCTTTGCATTATAAGCTGTTTCTGTCCTCATTATAACACGGAGATTGTGGATTTCAATCCCACGATAACCATATGTTCCGTATGTTGAAACTGATGATACGGCAAAAATTTCAGCATCTTACATATTTACGTTTGAACCCCGTCCGCCCTTTATCCACTGCCTTTTGGATATTCTCAGAGGCATTCAGCAGCTTGCTCTTGGGCATGTCCTTGTTCACTTCGACAGGTCCCACAGTCTTGGCTATCTCCACTGCCTGATCGTGCAACGGTTGATAGGATGTTGCAACGGTATACAGGAAGTTGTTCATCGAATATTTCGTTCGTTCCGGGGATTCGTGAATCGTCTTTTTCACCTGTTCCAGCATCTCCATCAGTTTATTCTCCGAAAACTCAGCATCCTTTCGACTACCTAGCAACCAACAGTAACAGCTCCATCCTGCTGACATTTTCAGTTCATCTCCGCTCGCGATCCACTTATCCGAAACTGCTTGAGCAATATCCGTCTCCGCCAACGTGACGGCAACGATGAAGTCAGAGATCATGTAAAAATAAGCAGCATCGATCCAACGGTCAAAATCAGCTTCTGTCATCGCTTGAGGATCGGCTATCACGCCTGCAAAGTACATCGCATCATAATTCCCCGTCGCATATAGTTGCTCTGCCAAAGGTTGATCCTTTTTGATCCGCTTTGCCATTGGTTTCATCGCTCCGGTTGCCACGCCAAATAGCGGTTCATGCGCACCGTTAGAGATATAGATTTTTTTCGTTCGTTCTTTGCCCAGCGCCTCTAACTCTTGCATCACTTCACCTAGATTCATTTGGCAACACTCCCCATCCTATAAATTTTATATCTGATCATATCAAACGGACACTTAGGTTTAACAAAAAACCGATGGAAAATCGCACATTATCCAATTGGAACCCTTCTGCCATATGCATAATCGTCCCGGCGGGATTGTTACCATTCGTATGAGGGATTCCCCACTGGGGTATTTTTCCTGAAAGAACTGAATACTATTCAGATTTCCCTCTTGCTCTGACATCCTGTTCGAGCATTATCACCGATCATAACATCTATACCATAGTTTCGCACAGATCCCTGAAAAGATAGATATAACTTCTTCGCAGACAGACATTTTTCCTTTCTTATGCTTCTACCGGCAACTTCTGAATACCTGCCGAGAGCCTGATTGGGAGAGCTAATTCCCCCAGCACAGCAGAGCAACATATGTCCATATCCAAGCAACGTTAAGCTATGGCAGGAAACGTCGCTCATCGTTTATGTTCAGTTTAGTATTGTTAACAAAACCGAGATGAGGAAGGATGCGTGAGCATGAGCAACAATCAAGTGTTAGGCTTTGCCCCTGCCTTGGGCTGGAATTCGTGGAATACCTTTACGTGGGATATTAACGAACAATTAATTCGGGATGTCGCTGATGTGTTTGTGTCGGAAGGTTATCTGGCCGCTGGTTACGAGTACATTGTCATTGATGATTGCTGGAGCCTGAAGGAACGTGATGCGAGCGGCAATCTGGTGGCTGACCCGGAGAAATTCCCGAGCGGAATGAGAGCGCTTTCCGATTATATCCATAGCAAAGGACTAAAGTTCGGAATGTATTCATGCGTGGGTACGCATACATGTGCCGGGTATCCAGGCAGCTTTGAGCATGAATTCCAGGATGCTGCCCTTTTTGCCGAATGGGGCGTTGATTATTTGAAGTATGATTACTGCTTCAAGCCGCGTCATATCTCAGGAGAGCTACTGTACAAACGGATGAGCCTTGCGCTCAAAAACTGCGGACGCGATATCCTGTTCTCCGCCTGCAACTGGGGAGCTGACGACGTATACGATTGGATTCGGGAATCGGGGGCTCATATGTACCGCTCTACCGGCGATATCCGTGACAATTGGGATTCAGTGAAGGAACTTGCCTTGTCTCAATTGGGCAAACAAAGCTACACCGGCTCCTTCTGTCATAACGACATGGATATGCTAATCGTTGGTATGTACGGTGGAAGCAACAATGATTATATTGGCAGCATCGGTGGATGCAACGACATCGAATATAAAACCCACTTCTCACTCTGGTCCATGATGGGTTCCCCATTAATGATCGGATGTGACGTGCGCAAGGCTAACCAGATCACCAAAGATATTCTCCTGAATCCTGACCTGCTTGCCATCAATCAGGATGTAGAAGCTCGCGGAGCTTACCGCATTAAACCAGAGCCTCAATGGTTTCACACAGACGATGTATTTATGCTGGTGAAGGTACTCACAGATGGTGATCTAGCTATTGGTTTCTTCAACCTGAGTGACAGCCAGCGGGAATTGTCTTTGCAATTTTGGGATATGGGTCTGCCTTACGCTGCCGGTTATGCGCTGTCCCTGTATGACTGCTGGGAACATCAAGAGCTTGGCGTGTTCCGCGAACGCTTCGCTCCCGTTGTCGCAGCACATGATTGTTTAATTGTGCGTGCCAAACTGGTGAAATAGATGGCTCAACATCGCCTGTGCACCTCGTGTCAGGTTCCGCTCTCTTCAGATGATGTGGGCATCTACCTCAAATTGATCTCGCGCTCTGCCCAGCAATTTCTGTGCATTGATTGTATAGGAGTGAAGCTGAACTGTGGACGCGAGCCTATTGAGAAGCTGATCCGTTATTTTCGAGAGTCCGGGAACTGCGCCCTGTTCCGTTAACGTTATGCCTTCGTCCGATGCAGCATCATGTAAGATGTTGGCGTGTGTGAAGTTGCTTTCTTGAATACTTTGGAAAAATATAACGGATCATTGTAGCCGACAGAATAGGCTACCGATTGAATCGGCAGGCCCGACGTCTTCAGCAGTTCACAGGCGCGCTCGATTCGGCAGGATGTAATATACTCCAAAACAGACTTGCCGGTTGCTGCCTTAAACAGACGAAACAAATAACTGCGCTCCAGATTAACTGCCTTTACGATCTCCGTGACGGTCAATGTTGGCTTCCAGTAGTTCTGCTCGATGTACTTTCTCGCCAGCCAGACATAATCCTTGGTGTCCACCTGCGGCTCTTTCGGATAATGTTCCATATAGTAAGAAAGCAGCAGACGCAAACGGGCATCTGCCCGCAGTAATTCATAGGATGATGCACCCGCGTTCCAGGCAAGGTGGAAAAAAGGCTGCAATGTCTCCGGCGAGACCGACACCACGGGTTGTAACTCTGAGAGCTGTGTCAGCCCCAGCATCCGCCCGGCATCCTCACCGCTAAACTCCACCCAGACGTACTCCCATGGATCTTGCGGGTCTGGATAATAGTAAATCTCCTTTTGCGGAAATATGATAAAGCTTTCCCCCGTAACTAGCCGAAAAACGCGCCCGCCCGTCTCCAGCGTCCCTTGACCACGGATAATATAGTGCAGCGCATAAACGTCACGCACGCCTGGCCCCCATTGGTGAGCGTTGGCCGGCTTGTGACCACCGCTGATAAAATACAAATTACTGGCTCTACTGCTCTCATGCCAAATCGGATTCAACCTTGATTCCCCCTTTCTATTGCCACGTTGATCAGATGTTCGGTAACGCTTACAAGCTAAATCCAGAGAGGAGAATGTTGTATGCTTAGAATGGTTACGGTAGAACATGGACAAGTGCAAGGACTGCCCGCGGCGGACCCGCGGATTACCAGCTTCAAGGGAATTCCTTTTGCCGCACCTCCTGTAGGTGAGAACCGCTGGCGAGCTCCGCAGCCGCAGTCGAACTGGGAAGGTGTACTGCAAGCTTTTGATTTTGCCCCCATCTCCATGCAAGCCCCAACAGTCATCGATGATAACAATATCTATACCCGCGAATGGGCCGTTGATCCCGACCTGCCCATGGATGAGGATTGTCTGTATCTGAATGTCTGGACACCAGCCAAACGCACGGACGAGAAGCTGCCTGTTTTTGTCTGGTATTTTGGCGGGGGCCTGCAAGTCGGCCATACGGCCGAAATGGAATTTGATGGCGAGCGAATCGCTCGTAGAGGTATCATCGTCGTGACGATTAATTATCGGCTGAATGCCTTCGGTTTCCTGTGCCATCCTGAGATTAGTGCCGAATCCCCCCATGCACCCGCCAACTTTGGTCATCTTGATCAGCAAGCAGGTACCCAGTGGGTCAAACGCAACATTGCCGCCTTTGGCGGTGATCCAGACCAGATCACCATCGGCGGACAGTCGGCAGGCGGAGGAAGTGTACTCAGCCAGATGACCTCTCCGCAAAATAAAGGCTTGTTCCAGCGAGCCGTCATCATGAGTGGTATAGCTACCGAGTTGTACCCGAAGGTCCGCGTGCCTTCTGTCCGTTCCACACTGCGAGATGCAGAGCAAGCAGGGGTTGAATTTTTTGGCTTCCTGGGCGTATCTTCCCTCGCTGAGGCGAGACAACTGGATGCTGAATATCTCCGTGACAAAGCACTCGAATACAAAAGCTTCTGGGGAACCGTCATCGACGAACAATTCTGCGCAGGCGATCCGTTTACTCGTTTTGTTCAGCAGGAGCGCGAAGCGATACCCGTAATGCTGGGGCATACGTCTTCCGAATTTTGGACCCGTCCCGCCGCAGCCGATCTGGAAGAACTGAAGCAGATGGCTGTGGAGCTGTTTGGCGAGGATTCTCCTGCCTTTTTACAGCTATGTGAGGCTGATACCGGCCAAATCGAACATGCTTTGCAACAAGCATCGGTCCGCATGATCCAACATGCCATTCTGCTCGCCATCCGCGCGAACAGCGGTCATCCGTCTGAAACGCCTCTCTACTATTATAACTTCGATGCCGAGATTCCGGGCTGGGACCAGCCAGGCACTTTTCACTCCGTCGATCTGTGGTTTTTCTTCGAAACACTCGCCAAATGCTGGCGGCCTTTCACAGGTAAGCATTATGATCTGGCCCGCCAGATGTGCAATTATTTATCCAACTTTATTGCTACAGGTGACCCAAACGGCTCGGACTCCACTGGCAAGCCGATGCCTCATTGGACTCCTTGTACTACGGAACAGCCGTATCTCATGGAATTTGGCGATCAGGCTCAATTACAGAAGGCTGAGCCAGGACCAATGCTCGCGTTTCTAATTGAACAATATTTCAAGAAGCAGAATGCACCTGTTGTTTAAAACATGAGGTTTGCCATCTCACGATATATGTAAAAGCCATGCTGTCGCATGGCTCTTTTTGTATAGTGTGAATGGCAGAGCGATGTTCATTCGCCTATGCCTATTTAGCGCATCATTTCAAGAGATCCGTTTCTGTTGCACGCAATAATCATAACGTCTCTCTCCCTTCCATTATATATGAGTCTGAGTTGGTTTGTTGATGATGACAGGTAGCGTAATCTGTAGTGAAAAGGTATCTTCTTCCTCCGATACTGTCAACGTCCCGTTGTGCTGCTGGATCATTTTCTGACAACTAACGAGCCCGATTTCGTTGCTATCTTTCTTTTTGCCAACACGTTTAATCTTATTCTCCACCCCAAGAATGACCCATTGTTGCTTCAAAGAAATCTGGATATGAACGGGATGCCCTGGATCGGCGTATTTTCGAATATTTGAAAATATGTTATCCATTACGCGACGCATGGCGACCAGATTGATTTCCAGCAAAAACTCCTCATGATGTGCATCTGTCTGAACCTGCACGTCTATATCGTCCAAAACCACTAATTGCTCATCTATGAGTTGATCGATAAGCGCTCTGCCCTCATACATTTCAAATTCTACTTCCTCTTCTTCAGCAGCAGAAGATACCGTAAAATATTCGAATAGTTTGTCCGACAGCACTTTGATCTGATAGGCCTTCTCCCGGCTATTATGAATATACTGCAACAGATCCTCATGTGTCTTATATTTGTTGAGCTCTATGATATCCATATATCCTAATAGAATCGTGAGTGGCGTTCGCAAATCATGGGAAATCGCCGTGATCAATTCACGGTTGGCCATCCTTACCCTCTCCTCGCTGCCCAGCCGCTCCACAAATGATTTCCTCATCTCATCAATACTCTGGGCCAGAGATGACAGTTCATCCTTTCCCGATATCGTAATCGAATAATCCAAATTTCCACCTTCGAGTATTTTGATCTCTTGTTCAAGCACGCCAATATAAGATGTTTTCTTATTAATCATCAGTAGAAAGGAAACAAGGAACACAATGGCCGCTATGAAAACACCAATAATCAGAATGAGGTTGTAATATTGATACTCATAAAAGCTAACCAAGTATATCTGGGCATCCTGATCCGCAAAATGGATGGTGGTGATGGGTATTTTCGATGGCACGAATTGAGTTAACAGTTCTTCATTAATGGCCGGATCAATCTCCGTGTTGGAGGAAAATATCAATTTGTCTTTTGCAAAAATATACAGATTTAAGTAGCGCTCATGTCTTATCCAAGCAGACAATTGCTCATGATCACGGGTTGACATGTTCTGGTTATCCACAAATGCTTCGAATCGATCAAGCGCATCTTGCTGCCTGTTCTCTACAAAAGTGGATTTGCTTAAATAACTATCCAATACAGTCTCGCCAACAACTTGTAAAATAACGAATGCACTTATGGAAATGACCAAAGAAATGACAACCGCCAGAACCAGTTTTATCTTCAGCTTTTTTCCGATTAATAATCTATTCAATTTTGTACCCCTTCCCCCAAACGGTCTTCACATATTTAGGGTTCTGCGGGTCATCCTCCAGTTTGCCTCTCAAATTACGAATATGAACCATCACCGTGTTATTACACGTATAAAAGTAGGGTTGCCCCCAAACACTCTCATATATATTTTCTGCCGAAAACACCTTTCGTCGCTTCTTAGCCAACAGCAGCAATATCTGGTATTCAATTTCAGTTAGAGCAATCTCCTTCTCCCCAACAAACACGGCTTTTGAATCCTGATGGACGGTAAGATCCTTAACGATAATCTGGTCCTTTTCTTCGGTCTTCTCCTTGCCCCGATATACATAATACCGCCGCAGTAAAGCCTTCACCCGCGAAACGAGTTCTGTATAGGAAAAGGGTTTGGACAAAAAGTCATCACTGCCTGAGGAAAAGGCCAATTGTTTGTCAGAATCCTGCGTTTTCGCCGTGAGAAACAGGATCGGTGCACTTGTTTTTTCACGAATCTCCAGACACGCCTTCAGCCCCGATTTATTGGGCATCATCATATCCAAAATAATGAGATCCGTCTCTTCGTTCACTTTATCAATCGCATCTTGGCCATCTATCGCTTCAATCACTTCATAATTTTCACTCTCTAACAAAATCCTTACGATTTCACGAATTTCACTGTTATCATCAGCAATTAGAATTTTCTTGCTCATCTGATCCCTCCGTCTAATTTCAGTATAATATGCGCTATTAGCGACTACCAGCAAATACAATCGACTTAAGAATTCTTCAGAAGTTATGTAGGTATCTCTTAATAATTTCGCCTTATACTGTAAATATGTAGAAGTTATTACACAAAGGGGTCGTCAGGAATGCCACAAACTTCGAAAAAAGTAATGATTAACATATTGTTGGGTCTGTTCATCATATTGTCCATTGGTCTACTGGTGTATTATTCTCCTGCCATTATTAAAATCATGTCTTCCATGGACAATTTCAGAGCGTATATTCATTCAACAGGCCATTGGGGTCCGGTCATGTTTATTTTATTCCAGATTCTTCAGATCGTGGTTGCACCTATTCCAGGAGAAGTGGTACAGGTCGCAGGCGGTTATATCTATGGGGTTACACTTGGGTCCTTGTATACTACAATAGGCTTGATTATAGGCTCAGCGATCGCCTTTTATTTCACCCGTTATATCGGTCGCGCCTATATTTCACGACTAATGCAAAAGAAAAATAATAAGTGGATGTCGTTAATTCATGATGAGAAGAAGTTCTCCGCTTTTTTATTTATCTTTTTCGTGATTCCCGGCTTGCCCAAAGACATGCTTGTATTTGTCGCCGCACTTACATCGATTAGTTCGTTTAGGTTCTTCACGATCCTTATCGTCGGTCGTCTGCCGTGGATCATCGCATCTACCGTTATAGGGTCCACGATTCATATGCAACAATACACAATCGCCATTATTATTTCTGTTATCGCTGTGATCGGGTTTGTACTCGGTTATATCTATAGGGAGAAATTGGTGGGATTGTTCTCCCGGTCAGACAGAACCAAAGCCAACCCCAAGGCTATACCCAGTTATAGTACGAATAGGGAGTCTCGTAAAATAAAAAGAGATACAACATGAACAAAACCAATCTATTGATATGAAAACCGGAGGTATATCATCTTATGCAAATACTTAAAACCAATCGATTAATCCTGAGAAATTTCACCGTAACGGACGCAGCCGGACTGTTGGAATACACCGCAAATCCCAGAGTGAATTGTTTTATGGAGCAACGAATTTCAACGTTGGAAGACGCGGTGGCAGAGGTTGCAAAAAGAAGCACTGACGATTCCCACATCGCGGTTTGCCTGAAAGACAGTAACGAGCTGATCGGTGAGCTGTTTGGTATGAGGGAAGATCGGGATTCCGATACGGATAAGGATTCGAATTCAGATACCTATAGTATTGGTTGGAATTTTAATGGAAGATTTGAAGGAAAAGGGTACGCCAGTGAGAGCGCCAATGCTTTCATCGAAAATCTCTTTATGGAACAGGGAATAAGAAGACTGTACGCCTATGTCGAGGATGATAACTTCCGTTCTCAGAAACTGTGTGAGAAGCTGGGCATGCGTCGGGAAGGTCTTTTTATGGAGTTCATTTCATTTGTCAAAAATGAGGACGGCACACCGAAATACGAGAATACGTATCAATATGCTTTGTTGAAAAAGGAATGGCTGGCACAGCGTGAACTCGCAGAAATAAGGATCAGTAAATCTCATCATTAGTTTAAAAAAGTTATAGAAATGAGCACGTACCCATGTGTACGTTCCACAACAAATACGGCGGCTTCTCCCTGGATAGATTCCAGAGGAAAAGACGCCGTTTCATTATTGCACAGAACACTATTGATCGAGCAATGTGTTTATAAGGTCACAATACATTCAGCCTAAATCCTAGACGGTGCTGCCCCAATATTGCTTTGCAATCTTCTGCCCTTGATCAATCTTCGCCCATTGCTGAGCTTCGCTTAATTCGTTACCACCATCGCAGGATGCAAATCCGCATTGGTGAGACAACAGCAGCCGATCCTTATCGATGATTTTGGAAGCTTCGTCCAGCAAACGGACAACACGTGCTTCATCATCGAGTGTACTCGTTTTGGATGACAACAGACCCAGTACAATTTCCGTTTCAGGTCTGTCCTTGAATACTTCCAGAGCTTCAATTGAACCCGCACGATCATCATCCCACTCCAGGAAGAAACGGTCATACTTCAATTGTTTCAGGAACAGATTCGCAATTTTGGCATACGATCCACCACCCATGTTGCGGGAATCATAATTGCCGCGGCAGTTATGTGTCCACATTTTCAAGCCAAGGCTATGACCAAAGTCAATCACGGTATTATTAATATCAATGAATTCGGTAGCAAGTCCCTTTACTTCATCTTGATTAATATTTTCCCCTGTAAACGGAGAGTTCGGGTTATCGTCGGCAAACAGTTCCCACAAGCAATCATCGAATTGCAGGATTTTACCACCTATAGCAGCGAATTCTTCGACAAATTCCTTATACGCGATCACAAGACCCTCTTTGAGCTCCTGTATGTTTTGATATACAGCATCCGTTCCACCAATGTTATCCGACCAGGAAAGCTCACCGAAAATATGGGAAGGCGATGGTACACAAAGTTTCGTTTGTTGCTCGCCAGCCGTGTCTTGCAGTTGTTGGAACAGTTGAATGAAATGATGGTTCTTTCCACTCAATTTATCAGTGATGCGCAGTCCAATATCTTTGCGTGTTTCATATTTCGAAGTTCCGTCCACATCTCTGAAAAAATAGCCATGATCCGCGATGTAACGCTTCACGCCGCCAAATCCCCATACAAAGTCCAGATGCCACATCGATTTGGAGAATTCGCCATCGGTAACCACGGACAAGTTATGTTCGATTTCCTTAGCGACAACTTGTTTGATTGCCTCTGTCTCACACTTCTCATATCCTTCGTAGTTTTCATAGAACGGATATTGGATATCATCATTATGTTCAATTTGCGTTTTATATTTCAGCAGCTCATCCGGCCGCAATAAACTTCCTACGATCTGGAACTTATCAGTCATGTAAAAAACCCCCTCGTTGTATACAATGATCATATCACGCCGAGAGCAGTTAGAAGGGATACTTAAAAACCATAACTGGTTATAGTTAAAAGCTATATCAAAAGTTAATCCATTTCACAACGTACGACGACGCAGTTCATAAAAATATTGTACCGCTGGATGCTTTAATTTGACCTGCTCCGACATGTTCAGAATTCGCTTTTTGCCAACTCGTCTGTCCATTAAAGCCAGAATATTAAACAAGATATCCTTGCTCTCCAGATTATCCTCTATAGAAGTTGATAAATACGTCGTGGCTGCAACGGTAAAATTCGATTTACTAAGTGCGGTCTGAGCCAACAAAAGCTCTTTGGCATGTACGGAGATTTTTCTGCTTCTTGCCATGACTTGAAGACGATCCTCGGGAATGGGTCCTTTGGAATCTTTTCGAATAACTTCAATCTCTTCATCGCTCACAGGAATCATGATCTCCGGGTCGCTCTTGATCTCCTGCTCTGTCTGATACCATCGGATTGGGGTTGTTGTATCACTCATGTTGAGTACATTCTTTTTATCTACAGTAATATAACAATTGCCTGATTTATCAGGTGAATAGCGATAGCTGGTAGCACGGTACTCCACCCTTTCAACTAACGCAGGACTAAGAAAACTCTCCAGTTGTTGCTTCAATTTACTCCAGGACATAAATCCTCCTATTATCAAAAGCCTACCGCATGAATTGCGGCGATCATTTCAAATATTTTTCAATCCGTCTCCAGTATCAACATTCATTTAAATTATAACATAGCAAACCAAATTGATGATGGAAGAAACCCAGTTATTGGTTTTGAATTCCCCTATGTGATAAAATTGCAGAAAATTATCTACTTACTATTAAATCGTCATAACCTACCATTGGAACTTACGTTGTTATTCACAAAGGAGAGGAAGAGTGTAATGGCTACGAAGAAAGCAACCTTACCTGCTCATATGGAAAAACTCGTTAAAGATAATGATATCGCAACCGTAAAAGAAGTCTTTGAGCAATGCGAATGGGATGCCCGCGGGGGTTATAGCAAAGGTACGGCCCTCAGCTTTCGGCATATTTCGGATGAATTGGTCCGCTGGCTGATAGAGCAAGGGGCAGATATTAATGCACGTGACAAATATCAACGCACGCCTCTACATGCTCATGCCTCACACTGGTCAGGAAATGTACCCCTGTTCCTTGAATTAGGTGCGGATCTGGACGCTGTGGATTACCAAAATGAAACACCGTTACATGCAGCGGTCAGTGGGTATCGAACCAAAGTGGTTCAAGAGTTGGTAAACCAGGGCGCTACGATTAACGTAGAAAATAAACAGGGTAATACGCCATTAGCTAAGGGGTTAGTCAATTGTAGGAATAGCGATATAGTTAATCTGGCAGAGATTGCCGCAATTCTTCTGGATGCCGGAGCATCGGTCACCCCGGATATGAAAGAATCGGTGAAACGGATCGGTAAGGATTTTGAATTCGTCCGTGAGAAGTTCAATAAGGACAAGGTCGATGGAGTTTCAGACGCGCTGATCAAACTGTACCGTCTATTTGATGTCGAGCCTGTAGCGAATCGGATCATGCACGATGGAACTGCACCCATTCAGGTAAAGGCAACCACCTGGACCAAACAGCACCAAGAGCTGTGGGAATATCTCATTCCGCCCCAGGGCCACGCTCAAACGGTGCAGGGAGAGGTCATTCGCATCACAGGACGTGTGTCCCATGAAGTATTAGATAATGGCGGAGGAAACTGGGATGCGGAGTATCGCAAGATGCTAGATGCGCTAATTCGTTATCTGGGCACTGGAGCGCCACTCGCCCCCGCACTTCTCCAAGAGGCAGCAGACTTGGCCAGCAGGCTTCATAATGGATACGATTTTGATGCGCCTGCCAGATTATCCGAGTTGGCGGTATTATGGGTGCTTGCCAATCCTCAGCCGGTCACTATAGAGAAGCCAGAGTATACGCGTTAAACAGCAAAGCAAAAAAAAGAAGCGGAAAAGTTACCGCTTCTTTTTTTCTATTTAATCTACCTGGATCATACTCCGTATCCATGATTACGTCTTACTCTACTCCACCTGTTCATTACTTTCAAACTCAATGAGCAATTCGCGTACTTTAGAAGTGGTTTTGGCGTTCATCAAGCTGTTTCTCAGCTCACTAGCACCGCGGAAGCCACGAACATAGATTTTGAAAAAACGGGCCAGCGGGCTGAACGAACGCGGTTCAAGCTCGGAATATTGATCATGGAGATCCAAATGCAGTCGTAGCAGATCAAGCAATTCCTTACTGCTGTGTTCCTTCGGCTCCTTCTCAAAAGCAAACGGATTCTGGAAAATACCGCGTCCAATCATAATACCATCCACACCATATTGCTCCACGAGTCTCAGGCCTGTCTCACGGTCAGGAATATCCCCATTAATCGTCAGCAGTGTATTAGGAGCTATCTCATCACGAAGTTTTTTAATCTCCGGAATCAGTTCCCAGTGAGCGTCTACTTTGCTCATTTCTTCTCTCGTCCGCAGATGAATGGACAGGTTCACAATGTCCTGTTGCAAAATATGGGTCAACCAGTCGCGCCATTCGCCGACCTCAGTAAATCCGAGACGCGTTTTCACACTGACCGGCAGCCCTCCGGCTTTCGCCGCCTGAATAATCTCCGCCGCAAGGGCTGGCCGGCAGATCAAGCCACTTCCTTTTCCATTCTCCGCAACATTCGCTACAGGACAGCCCATATTGATATCGATGCCTTTAAATCCTTCTTTCGCCATACCGATACTCATCTCACGAAAGAATTCCGGTTTATCTCCCCAGATATGAGCCACAATCGGCTGTTCATCCGCTGTAAACGTCAACCGTCCACGCACACTATGGTGCCCCTCCGGGTGACAATAACTCTCTGTGTTCGCAAACTCCGTAAAAAACACATCCGGTCTGCCCGCTTCACTTACGACATGCCGAAACACAACATCGGTCACATCTTCCATAGGTGCCAGTATAAAAAATGGTCGTGGCAATTCACGCCAAAAGTTTTCCTTTGTCATCTCAAAAGCTCCTCTATACATTCCAGGACAGTCTTTGTCCTCATTAATAATAATAAAACGTAACTCTTTGCATCTGCTTGCCTATCATTTACATGATCATTCGCAGTTTCGTTGCGATTCACATTATGGTGTCCTAGCTTCTTCTTCACTTATACCATGCAAATGTAACTTTGTTCAAACAGCAGTATCTGTTATAACTTCCATTAGATCTTCAGATTAATGAGTGTTCGATGATCTTAAAATTGCCCTTTCCCGATTTTATCACGTCTTTATTAGATTTTCAGCCCGATTGCTCTTGCCGAACTGGAAAAGCTCCTCTAAAATGAAGCTCGACAGGCTTTTAACCTGCAAATCGAGATTTAAGGAGGCCTGAATGATATATGGAAATTTCACTGGATATGATCAAAGACAAAGTCGAATGCTTGCAGGCTTATGACTTCCGTGAACTCGAACGAGCGATCGAAGAGCGAATCGGAATGAACAAAGCATTAATGCTGCGCGTGAAGCAGGTTCAACATCAAGTAACATTTGACCCTTTTCGCAACAAGATGTTATATAGTGCAATCGTGCATTTTGCCGTAGATTAATGGACCAAGATTCTCAATAGTGAAAAACAGTTCACTGACGCAATTGCATTTAAGCATATCCTATAAAGCATGCAAAAAAGAAGACGCGAACTCGCTCGCGTCTCTTTCCGTATCATACTCCACTTTCTCTTGTTACAAATCTTGCTTATCCAACAACAACTTATAAGCAGAATTGTCACCTGCAATCATATTTTACATAGTTAAATACGGGATCGTACCACTATACAAACAGTCATTTTTGAGGATTAAGGGGGTAATACCATGCAAGAATTAATATTTATGAAGAATTATAAAAACAATGAAGTACTGCGCAAAAGTTTTTTCGAGCTTGCTGTCAACACGTTTGAGATCAATTTTGAAGATTGGTATCAACAAGGATACTGGGGCGAGCGTTACATCCCTTATTCATATGTCGATGGAGACCAGGTTATTGCCAACGTTTCCGTTAACATCCTTGAGCTCATCATTCACGGTGAGAAGAAAAAAGCGATTCAAATCGGCACGGTGATGACACATCCTGATTATCGGGGGAAAGGACTCTCTACACGTTTAATGAATAAAGTTTTAGAGGAATACGACAACAAGTACGATTACATGTACCTTTTTGCCAATGAATCAGTGCTTGATTTTTACCCCAAGTTTGGGTTTAAGCCTGTGGAAGAACATCTTTTTTCAATGGATTATACGGCAAAAAAATCACCCGAACCTGCGAATATCCGTAAACTAAATGTAACTAACGCGGAGGATTTACGTCTTATTCAAAAATTGGCATCGGAACGATTACCTGTTTCTCAGCATTTCGCAACCCATCATGCTCAAGGAATACTCATGTTTTATTGCCTGAATGTCTTTAGTGATGATATTTATTACTTGGAAAACGAAAACGTCATTGTTATTTATCAGAAAGAAGACAATCATATTGAGCTCTTCGACGTTGTTAGCTTAAACGAAATGAATATGAACGATATTTTGGATAAGATCGCAGATGATGATACGGAGAAAATAACTTTCCATTTCACGCCAGATGCAACAGATCATATCGTTCTAAAAAGTATAATCACCAATGAAGGTTTATTTGTAAGAACCCATGGTGAACATCTCTACCCTGTGCACGTTAAACATCCGATTACTTCGATCGCTTAATGATTGATTTAATAATGCCTACCACCAGCCACACTTTAAATAAGACCAAAAAGGAGCAGGATTCCCCTGCTCCTTCGCTATGTGAAACTTCTTTCTCTCATCAAACGTAAATTCACAAGGTATAATGAAATCAGATGACCGTTCAGCATGATCTTATGACCATCATAATGAAGGAGGGGACATTCGTGGCGTTTATCCCGCTAAACTGCCCCAATTGCAACGGAAGAATTGAATACAAGAAGGATGAGGTTTTAAAGTGTCCCTATTGTGAAACAGAGCTTTTATTGAAGCAAAATCATGTCTATTACGTAGACCAGACCATTAATCATTACCACGGAACGCCCCCTAAAGCACCGCTGAAGCAGACTGCCTCCGTAAAGGTAATGCTGATACTGATGTTAGTCCTGGCTGGCGCCATCGGTACATATTTTTATTATAGCAACAGCTCCACCTATTCAAAAACAGAAGCCAATCTGCCTGTGCGAAAGATGCCTGAAAGCGAGGTTTTGCTCTCATTTTTGCGAGATATCTTCGATAAAGGGTCTGCCTTGCCAACAGAGGAGGAATTGGCTCGTATTCGCTATTTAACCGTAGAGCATTCGGAGAATGATCAGTGGAAGTTTACATATAGTCTCTCCGATCCATTCAGCGATGAACAGGCCGAGAAGATCACTTATATTACTCAGGACAAGAAACTGAATAGCCAGCGGATTGATCAGCGAGATTTTGAAGCTTTTAAGGGACTGACGGCATTGGACCTGACGAATACCTATGAAATATCCCAGACGGACCAAACCACTTTGGCCCATATGTCCGGATTAAAAAGTTATGGAGGCGCTTTTAACGAATCCTTTAGTACATTTTCGGGCTACTTTGGCGACAAGTCTAAAATCACGGAGCTTTCCACGCAGCTTCGCAGCAATCAGGAATTGGCCCTGCTGCTGGAATTCCCCAATCTGAGCTCTTTATCCATTACCTATGTGGATGAGTCCGTAACAGATTTTCACTTGTTAAACCAATTGCCAATAAAGTCCCTGTCGCTCACCTTTGTCGATGAACTCGAATGGTTGTCGTCCATGACCGGGCTGTCATCCTTGTCCATACATTACAGCGAAGCCACAGACCTGCAGCCGCTGTACGCCCTGACCCAGCTTCAGGAGCTTCAGTTGTCCTATTTATCGAATGTAAAGTCCATCGACTTTGTACAAAATATGCCTGCTCTACAAACGTTAGATATCGAAAATGTAAACTTCTCCAGTCTGGAGCGCTTGGCTGGTAAAAACTCCATTACTACGCTGCGCCTGGCTTCTCTAAGTCAGCTTGGTTCGGTAAAAGCCATAAACAGTCTGCCCTCTCTGCGGAAATTAACGTTGTCTGGCTACTACGAGAATGCAGAAGCGCTGACGCTGCCTAAAGTAGAGCGAGTGGAAATTCCAAGCTCCTTTCTCACCGGACTAGAGGCCCCGGCTACAACCAGTCTGACGCTCCGTGGCGGAAGTGGCGAGTTGAACTTGGCTGCGCTGGGGAAATTCCCGAAGCTGAAGCAGCTTTCCCTCTGGGAGATCAGTGAAATAACCCGTCTGGCCGCCCTGGACGGCTTGTCCCGCCTAGAGACCTTAAACATTTACGACTCGTCACTATATAAGGAGAGCGATGCTTTATTTCGTTTAAATCAGGTGAAATCTCTGATGTGCTCCGAGTGTAGGCTGAACTTTGAACCAAAGGCGGCTGGGGAGAACAGCGTGCTTGAACATTTGACCTTAGACCATCCATATTTCAGCATAAACAACACCTCTGTTACTGAAGTTGACCAAATGATGCCTTACTTTGCCAAACTGTCCGCTCTGCGTTCCTTCACTATGCAAGACAGCAATTTGGCTTCTCTCGAATTCATGAGCAACTGGCAGGCCATAGAAGAACTTCATCTTGAGAACAATGCCATTTCCAATATAGAGACCCTAAGCCAGCTACCTAATCTGCAAAAGGTATATCTATCCGGAAATTCCGTACAAAACAAATCCGTGCTTGGTACGGATGTGCATGTGTATTAATTATCGCCTGGGATGTTGGGGAGTTTTAGACTACTGTAGTTAATGGGTGGTATTGAAACAAAGACAAAAAGGGGCTCCCCTTATGCAGTTCTTCCTGCATGGGGAACCCTTTTGGTGCTTTAAATCAAGTCCGAAGCCTTCAATATTCTTTGGACGATAGCTGCAACCTCAGCACGGGTGATGTTGGCTTTCGAAGCCAGTTCATGTGATCCTCTGCCGCTGATTACACCTGCCTCAATACTTGCAGCAACAGCGGAATGATACCAATCGGAAGCATCCACATCTGCAAAAGGCGCCTTGCCATCAACTGGCTTCAGTCCCAAGCCTTTTAATCGCTGCGAATTCAGCACGTGTCATATCCGTATTTGGATTATATAGATCGTTACCAATGCCATTCACAATGAGGCGAGAGCCCATATCATTGACAGCATCCTTAGCCCAATGATTTTCTACATCTTTGAACATCAACGGGTGCCATACCACTGAATACAGACTGTTCGTTAAGCTGTTAGACAAAACAAACAAGCGGCTGCCTGATCGGCAACCGCTCTATCGGATATGCTTATTAAATGTCGTAGTTATTCGAAGGACTGTGATCGATAACGGATTGCACGACTCGTTTAACCACGGATTTCGCGGCATCCTGGGTGGACATTCCGCCGATCTCGTCCGCGTTAACTTCGATAAATCCTTTGCCCCCGATGATCTCTCGAGCTGTCTCAAGTTCGCCCGCACTGATAGAATCATGGGATACCAGTGAGATCAGGCCGGCGTCGTTCAACACCTTCGCCATCTCCGCCGTGCCGCGGAGCGTTTCTCCACTGACGCTCTCAAGCAGCATCGTATGGTAACCGGATGACATTAGTCGCTTCTCCACTTCCTTGGCGAGAGCTACCGTATCCGATCCAGCCAACCAGACCGTGAGCGGAGATTGTCCTTTCTGCTGGGCGCGAATATCTCTCGTGATCCCCGTATCCAGCGTGGCAAATCGGCTTTCTCCCTTCAGAGCTTGATCGATGACTCCGCAAGCAGACGTCATGTTGGTGACACGATCAATGAGGATAAAACCTCCGATGCTCTTATTGTGCTCAAAGGAATCGAAGACGATCTGATCCGACAGCGTGAATTCACACTTGGCCAATTCGTTCTTAACAATTTGATCGGCCGGAACGGTATGGCCCGTGTTAATGTCAATTTTATGGGTAATCGCCGTTACAGTGCCTGGAAGAGTCTTCGTTCCGACCTTTACCCAATAATGCTTGCCCGGAGTCAGGACGGAATCGTCCATCCACAGGATCGTAGAAGCGAAGCTGTCAGCTTCTTGGACTTGATTGTCTATCGTGAGCACGCAGCCCCGCGAGACATCAACTTCGCGGTCCAGTTGTATCGTAACCGGTTGGCCAGCATAAGCCGAATCCTTAGCTTGGTCCGTCACCAAAATCTGCTTAACCTTGGCTTTCTCCCGACTTGGCAGAGTCATGAGTTCGTCTCCGACCGAAATCTTTCCAGCCTCGATCTGGCCCTGGAACCCACGGAATGTATGGTCCGGTCTGCTTACACGCTGAACCGGCATCATGAAAGGCTTCGTATCATCGGTAGTATGAACATCTATACTTTCCAAATACGGCAATAAAGCTAACCCCTCGTACCAGGGAGCATTCGGCGACTGGGTTGTAATGTTGTCCCCTTCCGTAGCGGACACGGGAATGACCTGGATGCTCTTGATTTGGAATTCGGCCGTCGTTTGGATGAACTCTTCCTTGATTGCCTCGAACGTCCTCTGATCGAAGCCGACCAGATCCATCTTGTTCACAGCCAATACGAGATGCTTGATCCCCATCAGGGCGCAGATCCGGGCATGGCGTTTGGTCTGGGTAATGATGCCTTTGGTAGCGTCCACCAGAATGATGGCTAGATCGGCAAAGGAAGCGCCTACAGCCATGTTACGAGTATACTCTTCGTGTCCCGGTGTGTCCGCCACGATGAAGGAACGATGAGACGTCGTAAAATAACGATATGCCACATCAATGGTAATCCCTTGTTCGCGTTCGGCCAGCAAACCATCGAGGAGCAGCGAGTAGTCGATTTTGCCGCCTCGGCTTCCCAATCGACTATCGAGCTCAAGCGCGCGTTCTTGATCGGCAAACAGCAGCTTGGCCTCATAGAGCATATGTCCGATCAGCGTGGACTTGCCATCATCCACACTTCCGCAGGTAATGAATTTAAGTAGACTCTTCATGTTAGAAATAGCCCTCCCGTTTGCGTCGTTCCATGCTTCCCGCCGCTTCTTGATCGATAACCCGACTGGTCCGTTCGGAAGATAACGCACCCAATGTCTCCTCAATGATCTCATCCAGCGTAACGGCATCGGACTCGACTCCGCCCGTGAGCGGGTAACAACCCAACGTGCGGAAGCGAATCTTCTTCATCTCTACCTTCTCGCCAGGCTCAAGCTTTATCCGCTCGTCATCCACCATGATGATATGCCCGTCACGATTAACGATCGGTCTTACGTCCGCGGAGTAAAGCGGAACGATATCAATGTTCTCCCGACGAATGTATTGCCAGATATCCTTCTCAGTCCAGTTGGACAGCGGAAAGACTCGAATGCTCTCTCCCTTGTTGATTCGCGTGTTGAACAGCTTCCACATCTCCGGACGTTGGTTCTTCGGGTCCCACGAGTGATTCTTGTTCCGGAACGAGAAAATCCGCTCCTTCGCACGCGACTTCTCCTCATCACGTCTTCCGCCACCGAACGCAACCGTGAATCCGTATTTATCCAATCCCTGCTTCAGGGCTGTGGTTTTCATAATGTCGGTATATGCGGAACCATGGTCGAAGGGATTGATTCCTTGCTGAATAGCCTCTTCATTAGAGTGCACGATCATCTCGATACCAAATTCCTTCGCCTTTCGGTCGCGGAACTCAATCATCTCCTTGAATTTCCAGGTTGTATCGATATGCATGAATGGGAACGGCGGCTTCTCGGGGTAGAAAGCCTTTAGGGCCAAGTGCAGCATGACCGAGCTGTCCTTGCCGATGGAATACAACATGACCGGTTTCTCGCACTCCGCTGCTACTTCTCTGATAATGTATATCGCTTCAGCCTCAAGTTGATCCAGATGTGTTAATTCTTGCATGGCAAGGCGGCCTCCTTTTTAATCCTCACTAAAACCATCGTATTTATAAACTTATCCTATCAGATTCCATCTTTATTGCAAAGTGGAAAAAAGTAAAATTTATGATGTCTATGTATTGGATCGACAATATTCAGCATTGAGTAGCGGTTCCTCCTGTAATAAAATTGCCTGAACGAATGATTTGTGCTGAGCTGCAAATGGAATCGGTTGGTTAACGATCTCTTTTACAATCATGATTGAGGGCCATGGAATATGAAAAAGCTGCCGCCTGTAAAGTACAGACAGCAGCTTCAATGAGTTGCCCAGATCCGGGACAGAATCATCGCTGTTTCAGCGCGGGTCAATAATTCAGTTGGTGCAATTTTTCCACCTTTTTCGTTGACGATTCCGCTTCGAATCCAGCACCACCTGATTGAGTTACCTTGCCTTGGCTATTCTGGAATGTTTCCTGATACACAATTTGTGAATTAGATGCCGATAGGCTATCAAGCCGCCCGGAAGAAGCAGAGCCGCTGCGAGTAACCCGGAAACGACCTGCTTAAATGATTTCCTCATTCGAAGCATTCCCCCCACACCAAATTTTTTATGGAAGAGAATTCTTACTCCGTATTAAAGGGGAATCTTAGTTTTTTACAGCACTATACCAAGTCTGATGCTAGTATGGACATGCTCTTCATCCCGCTGATCAGGCCGCGGCAGATAAATTCAAGAATCGATTTAGAATAGATTAAAAGACATACTGACAAAAAAGACGCTGGGTAAATTTCTTCCCAGCGTCTTTCATTTCTTTATCATCTGTTAGTCTTCTTCGGTTTAGAGCCTTAAGCATATTTGCGGTAATTCTGCTTCGAGTACACTGTTATATAAACCAAGGATATTTGCATCAGACGATAATCTCTTAGATATCAATTGTTCTTAGTATCTGTAATTATCCCTCACCAACATCGCTACACTTTCCACATGCACCGTATGCGGGAACATATCCACTGGCGTCACCTCGACCGTCCGATATCCGCCATCCTCCAGCACACGTAGATCACGTGCCAACGTACTCGGATTACAGCTCACATACACCACTCGCTCCGGCTTCATCTCCAGGATCGTTTCCAGCAAGCGTGGATCACAGCCCTTCCGCGGCGGGTCGACAACGATCACATCAGCTTCGATACCTTGTTCTTTCCAGAGTGGAATAACGTCCTCGGATGCACCCACTTCGAACTTCACGTTACGCATCTCGTTCAACATGGCATTGCTACGCGCATCCTCGATCGCTTCAGGTACGATCTCTACCCCGTACACCTGATCCGCATGTTGCGCGAGGAAAAGAGAAATCGTTCCGATGCCGCAATAGGCATCAATTACAGTTTCTTTGCCGCTCAGTCCTGCGTACTCTACCGTTTTGCCATACAGGACTTCCGTCTGCACCGGATTCACCTGATAGAACGAACGCGCTGAGATCGCAAATTGCACATCACCGATATAATCATAGATTACATCACGGCCCCACAGGACACGGGTCTCATCGCCGAAAATGACGTTGGTCTGTTTCTTGTTCACGTTCTGGCAGATGCTCGCCACATGCGGAATCGCTTCACGGATACTGCCAATCCATTCGTCTTTGTACGGAATGTCTCGACCATTGGTGACTAGAACAAGCATCATCTCGCCTGTACGGAATGCCTTCTTCACGACCACGTGACGCAGCAAGCCGCGACCTGTCTCTTCGTTATAGGCGCTAATTCCAAAATGACTGCCAATCTCCTTAACCTTTGCAACCACTTCGTCATTGTGCTCATGCTGAATGAGGCAACTTTCCATATCGATGATTCTGTGACTTCCTTTAGCGTAAAAACCACCTACCAGGCCACCCTCGGCAGCTCCAATCGGCACCTGTGCCTTATTCCGATAGCGCCATGGCTCGTCCATGCCCATCGTAGACAGTACACGAATGCCCTGCTCCGTATCTTCTGCATCCTCCATCATCACGTTCAATTTGCCAATCCGCTGCAAATTATCGACCACCAACTGGCGTTTCCATGCAAGCTGTCCAGCATAACTCATATGCTGGATCTGACAGCCGCCGCACTGATCATAGATCGGGCAAGGCGCGGACACTCGATCCGGGCTTGCCTTCACGATCTCCAGCAGTTTGGCGTAACCATACTGCTTCTTGGTCTTCATCACGCGAACACGCACGGTTTCACCTGGAAGCGCACCCTGCACAAAGAGCGTGTACCCATTCGCACGACCTACACCCTCACCGTCATGGTTCATGCCAATGATGTCGATGACGGTCTCTTCATTTTTGCTAACGGGCAGTCCTTCGATTGGTGCAGATTCACGCGCTCTCCCCTTTGAACGAACGGCAGAAAGAGATGCACCTTGTGGCCGCACCTCTTTTCCCTGCTGACGTGTAGATGGACGAGATGATTGACTTGGCTGACGGGACGCTGAAGCGTTCCCTTGCCCCTGAGAGGCAGCCGAATTCCGGCGGTTTTTTCCACGACCGCTGCGGTTCGTATTAGACAACGTACATTCACTTCTTTCTTCTTATATAGTACCCACCTGTGCAGGCGAGGGGAAATTTCTATTTCATTTTGTTCCCGATTCTAACGAACCTGGCACACCTTATTCACATCAAAAATAACGTTCCGAATTTCTAATGAACTTCAGAAACGTTATATCAAGTTCGGATAGTGTTTTCCGATCTTTTCCGGTCATTTTCTCCAAAATAACGACGCTGAAATTCGTTAGATTCACAGCTTCGGCGATTTCACCACATTAAGGCTTTCTGAGTTCGTTAGCCGCCAGCCGGCACCCGACCAAACTGTTACATTCAGCACGGTGTACCACATCGCAGTACCATCGAACAATAACAGCGCTTTTAACCTTCAATGTTCGCTGTTCACGTTCACTCAATTACCACAATGTGCCTTGCTGTAACAGTTCAACGCATAGTGACCACATGAGATTATACGCGATCCAACTGTACACAGCAACTGGAAAATACACTTCCATCACGCCTTACGGCAGAGCTGAATCCAACTCTCCTCAACAGTTATATGATACTATGCAACTACTGCTATAGCATCATAGCTTTTCTGAAGCGCTCAACATTGCTTTTCACAAGCGAACCACATTGCCCCCAGCACTCACATGTTTAACGATACAACATCAGATGATGACGCAAGTTCGTAAACGTAGCTGGCAGCGTGCCGCCTAACTCTCCATCAAGGTTCAGTTGCACATAGCCTGGCGACGTAACTTCCATATGACTCGTCTGAAAATGAACCACTTTCTTGTCGTTCAGATGTTCCCCACGCAGCGCAAGCGTTACGAGGCGGATCATATCAGCCAAATTACATTTCCTCACGCAAATGACATCGAACAGACCATCATCAATGGTTGCACCTGGAGCCAACTTCTCAAATCCCCCGACCGAATTGGTATTGGCGATGAGGAATAACATGAATTCATCATGGATCTCTTCCTGACCGTCGGCGCGAATAATCAGCTCCTGAGGAGACAGGCTCGCCATTTTCTCAATACCCTTCATATAATAGGCCAGTTGCCCAATCATCGTTTTCAGACGACTCGGTACTTCATAGGTCAGTTCAGTCAATGAGCCACCACCAGCGATGTTGATAAAATACTTATCATTTGCTTTGCCCAGATCGAGCGGACGAAGCTGCTGGTTAATGACCAGATCCACGTAATCTTCCCACTGTCTCGGAATGCCGAGTGCACGTGCAAAATCATTCGTCGTTCCCAAAGGAAACACACCCAGCGGAGGACGGTTCTCCCGCTCGGCCATACCGTTAATCACTTCGTACAACGTGCCATCGCCACCAGCAGCAATAATCATGTCATATCCGCGTTCTATTGCAAGTTCAGCTTCCCGGGTTGCGTCACCTTCACCCGTTGTTGCATGACATGAAGCTTCAATACCACCTTGATCCAAACGCTGCAAAATATCAGCCAGACGTTTCTTCATTTCTTCCCGGCCTGAGGTCGGATTATATATTAAGCGAGCTTTTTTCATCTCATACGCCACCTATTCCACATTATCCATGAGTCTAAACGACCTCATATTCTTACGTTGCATCAGTCCACAAAAGGGCATATTTTTTACACAATAATGAACTTCGGTTAATGTTGCTCTAATCTTTAGTCTTACCTATATCTATGCATCAGGAATTCCGTCTCATTCCAAAGCCTTTAACTCCTATCATATCATCAAATGTAAAGATGTCCTAGCCTGTAATCTATAAGTATATTTTTTCATATATGTATCCACTAATCCATCCATTACCCAATAAACCTCCTGCACCGATCCTGAATCTTCCCCACTACCTTTTATGTAAAATAGTCTCATTAATCAACCATTCTGCCCGCTTGGACAGGAATTAGTCTTCGATTTCGATGATCTTCATATGATTATGACATAGATATGCTACAAATTTACAAATCTTAAGATGAAAAGATAAATAATATAAACCTTTTTCCACTATAGTTTTAGTGCACCCTCAACTTAACACCACATCATACCCGTGAAGGAGAATTGTGAATGAAAAAAATCGTGTTAATGCTCATGGTTTCGCTTATGGCATGTATTCCTTGGATCACCGTTGTTGAAGCAGCAGAAATTAATCATGATCAGGTTGTCGGATTTCAGGAAGTCTCACCAGTCACCGTGACACAACAAGCCGCCAAGCGTTTTCAGCCGTTTTTGAAGGTCTATCATGGTTGTGTACCTTTCCCCGCAGTGGATCAACAGGGCAATACCAGCGCTGGCTTGAATACGTCCGGGTCATCGAATGGGAACTGTAGCTCAAGTACAGGACAGATCTACTCCCGTTCCACCTGGCACAATGGGGTGTGGGCCATCATGTATTCGTGGTATTTTCCCAAAGACTCTCCTTCCTCTGGACTCGGCCATCGTCATGATTGGGAAGGAATCGTCGTGTGGGTAGATAATCCGGCAGCGGCCAATCCCCAAATCCTCTCCATCGCCTATTCCGGTCACGGCCAGTTCACCAAAGTTACACCGAGCAATAACAATACACAAGGTAACCATCCGTTGATTTCCTATAATAGTACCTGGCCGCTGAACCATGAGCTTGGCGTTACCAACACTGTTGGGGGAACACAACCTTTAATCGGATGGGACGACCTGACTTCTGCCGCACGAAATGCGCTCAATACGACGAACTTTGGCAGTGCCAACGTGCCTTTCAACGATAACAATTTCACCAACAATTTAAATAAAGCCTGGTTCAGATAAGAAAAAAAAGAAAATCCCCTTCAAGTGAACAACTCACTTGAGGGGGATTTCGTTATAAAGTTATCGTAGCATCCCGGATACTTATATCACTTCTTCAGCCAACCTCAAAATCCGATTTTTCTGCCCGCACGCAGCTGTTTATACCAGAAATAGACGGTGCAGCCTACACAATAACCCAGCAGTGCCGCGCTTGCAGCTGCGAGAAGCATGACGGAGAATACATAACCTGCGGCTACCCAGCCAAGCGAGAACGAGATGAGTGCCAGAGACAGGAAGAGCACAGCCAGAATATTGTTGAATCGCTGCAGCTCCACCGCCTGCGTCTCTGTCCCTTTACCAGTTAACACAGCTTTCCCAATCTGCACAAACAGATTAAGCTTTCCACTGGAAGCCAGACCAACCACCTGAATGCTCCACAGCGCTCCCAGCACTACAATTGGATTGAACACAAACGAGAGTAAAACAAACAATACAATACCGACCTGATTTGCTTTCACATAACGCATGGGCACTTCCCGCATCTGTATATCTCCTTATCCCCATTTTATTAGTTGGTTTTATTGTAGTCGGTATGCAGGGAATGAGCAACACTTCATTTAAGGCGAGTAAAATCTCTTTTCAATACATCCCAATGGGGAGTCGGGGTGCCTGTTGTCTTTTTCCAATCCGTGAATGCGTCACTTAACGCTTCGATTTCACCAAAAACACCAGCTAAAAGTTTATGCATCGGAAGAAGGCTATAGATTTTCAATAATAGATACAACATGCGTTTATGTTTACGAATCAATCTGCCTTGAATCTCTGGTATAACCGATATACCCATAGCCTCCAGTACGCTGATACCCTCATCCATCGCCTCAATCATATGCACAAGTTGCCGCTTGTTGCCATCCAGTTTTTTTAACTCATACTGCTCATTAAAGCTCACCGCATTAAGCATCAGAATGGGGATGATATGGCTTTTCAGCCATGCATCAATATCGCTCAGAACATTTAACTTGTATTTCACATGTTGGAAAGCTTGATCCAGCAAAGGTTTAAAGCTTATCTCTCCGTCCAGACTTCCAATCACCATTTGTCCGCTGCCTCCACCGACCGATAACATGCGGTCCTTTTCCCGCTTCCCTGCACTCACATGGAATCCAAACGCGACCTGTTTTGCTACCCTGCTGTTTTCCTCCAAAAAGTTTTGCATGCTCCGTGCATCTGCGTTGTTTCCCACAATCACAATATTGCTGCTCTGATTCTCTGCCAGGATAGGTAACACTGAAGGGAAATCGTTATATTTCATGACAACAAAAATCAGATCATATTGGTCATCCACTTCCAACGTTCTGGCTACCCGAACCTGATCAACTGTCGTTTTGAATTGAAAAATATGCCGGATGACGATTCCATCCTTCTCCAGCTCCTCTGCCCGCTTCCCTCTAGCCAGAATAGTAACATCATTGCCGCCGCGCACCAGAACCTGTGCCAGTTGACTGCCCAAAACCCCCGCACCATACACTAATATCTTCATTGGTTATCCCTCAATTTCATAGTTTATAAATAATCGTTGTTTTATCAACATTTGTTGATAAAATAAGAGTAACAAAGCACCTACTGTGCTTCAATCGTTAAAATATCCGTTTTTGTTGAATAATCAACGAATGATTCCTTATTGTTGAAAACCATCATAGGAGGGGCCATGGACAGACGAGTACTCAAGACACGAAAGGCGATAATTGAAGCTTTTGTGGGGTTACTGGAGGAACAGGATTTTGAGCAAATTACGATAAACGATATTGCTGATCGGGCTAATGTAAATCGAGGAACCATCTATTTGCATTACGCTGACAAGTTCGACCTGTTGGATCAATGCATTGAGACCTATTTGCAGCAGTTGTTAGATGCCTGTATGATCGAAAGCTCTACTACAACACCCGTTACAGCCAAGGATGCGCTGCTCAGAACTTTCCGTTATCTGGAACAGCATGCCTCTACCTATACTACACTTCTAACCAAAAAAGGTATTCCGGCATTCCGTAGTAAGTTGATGGGATTGTTGGTCCAGGGAGTGGAGGAACAGATGGATGCCTGTGGCATTCAGGAGGGTATGAAAAAAGAGATCACCATACAGTTTCTTGCTTCCGCTGCTGTGGGCCTCCTGGAGTGGTGGATTATGAATTCCATGCCTTATCCGGCCGAGGAGATCGTTGACCAATTAATAAGTTTACTGGAGCTACATCTGCAATTGCACGCACCCATTAATGGATAGCCCAATCTCTTTCAAGTGATCTACAACAAACAAAAACCACGTCCTTCGACGTGGTTTGATTGTTTATGAAGCTATGGAGTTCAAATCAATTGGTGCGACATTACTGCGAGCGATGTGATTACACCTATGCCAAAGCAATCATTTCAAGAAGAAACTTTAACTTCATTACATCTCTCCAGCAAAATCTGGATCTGGCGCTCCAGCCACTGCACAAGGTATGGATGTGGTAACAGTGTCTCACCGCTGTACACATAGTTCAGTTCCTGCAGCCGATCCGGAATAACGTTCCTCGTGAAATAACCGGCACTCAAAAACAGCGGCGCCACAATGACTCGGTTCCCCCGCTCTTCGCTCCAGTACTTCACTTTGTTGTACACACTCTCCGGATTCAGCAATGCATAATCCGTATGGGCTACACCACTAACTTCCTGCACACGCTCTGCAAGGGAAGAAATTCCGGCTTCCCAACGCTCGCGAAAACCATCATGAATACTCCCATGGCCTACCAGCAAAATCGTTTCCTTCTCCGGTTGCTGCGACAATAATCGGACTTTGTCCCACACCATCACGGCAATATCCGGATCGTTATCCACTGGATAACCAAAGTGAACCCGAGCCTTCACATCGAACGGTTCCAGATCCGTTTCGCGATCAGGTGTTTCCTTTGCACCAATGGCATATTCAATTTCATCCACATGTGTACTCCCGGACGAAACAAATAGAGGTACGACCAGAATATCGGTTACGCCTTGTGCTTCCAGTCGGTCGATACCGTCCTGGATCAGGCGTCCTTCCACAAGTTCAAGAAAACCGGCTTCAACCGGTAATGGAACAGGCAGATTCAACCGGGAGATCGCGTCATCGACGGATTCCACCCAGGTCTGCTCCTGTGAACCGTGACTGATGATGAGTACACCCGGCTTCTTCATGTTAGCGTCCCAGGCGTTCCAGCGTCATTTTATAACCATCATTGCCGTAATTCAGGCAGCGTTTCACACGTGAAATTGTAGCTGTACTCGCACCTGTCTCTGCTTCAATCTGGTTATACGTATTGCCTTTACCCAACATACGAGCCACTTCCAGCCGCTGGGACATGGATTGGATCTCGTTAACTGTGCAGAGGTCATCAAAGAAAACATAACACTCTTCAATATCTTTTAGCGTCAAAATAGCCTCGAATAGTTGTTCAATGCTTTTATCATTTAGCTTTTTCAGCTGCATTTCATCATCATCCCCTAGCGGTTACTGTGTACCTACATTGTACTCACCCTGAGTTGGTATTTCAAGCGTTACCGATTTCACGCACTACAGAATAAAAATACATGTTACCGCTTACAAAAGGTACTATTGTCCTCCCCTCGCGTACATCGGGCGAATTTAGCGCGCTATTTCCCAGTTTTCACCTGTATATATCCGATTACTTATGTAGGATTTCAATCCTCCTAAATGTTACAATTTTGTGTCTAAACTTCATTTTACTCTTCGTGAACCTGCCATCATAGATGCGCCCAAATCCGCAAATATCCCGTTTTCCGGGATACCCGCCTACGCCGTCTCTCCGCGAATGACATACAGTATAACAAAAGGGAGTTCCACAAGGGTCTATGATGTACATCTGTCATGCAACTCATGGAACGCAATTCCGAAATCCAATAGAAGGAACGTGATCGTTCATGCCACAGCATTATTATCACCGCCAGCCAGCACCAGGGCAGCGTCCGTCTTCTCATGCTCATCGGCAGGCACATACTTCTGCCTATATGCCGCCCGGTGTGGTTCCGCGGTCTTTAAATGAAACTCAGATTCAACCGATGTATCCTGGCGTAGAACCCCATTACCCGGGCTTCGGTGAAGTCGAAGCTTCTGCAGTCGTACCCTATGGGCAAGGTGTGGCTGGCGGGAACTTTTATGGAGGTGGAGCTCAGGTGGTTCCCCCTGCTCCGGTACAGGCGCCTGCTGCTACAGGCAGTTCCGGGTTTTCGTTAGCCAACATCGGTGAGTTAAAAGGAATGATTGACCGCTTCGGCGGAATTGACGGGATTATGAGTGGAATAGGCAAAATGCAGAAGGTCGTTGGTGGTATCCAGCAGATGGCTCCGATGATGAAACTCGTTATGGGCATTCTGCCTTTTGGAAAAGGAAAATCGAATAACAGCGCAGCTGATGCAGACTATGAAGAATATACGCCGCCCCGGAAACGTAAAAGCAAACGTCGGAACAAAACAACGAATGCTACACGTCGCCGCAATACAACTCCAGTCCGCCGCAAATCCAATACCACCAAGCGCCGTCCCAAAAGTCGCAAAGGTTAAATTCATCCAGGCACCCCCTTACAGAAGGTGGGTGCCTTAACACCGTTCATTAATATATCAAAAATTTCAGGAACTTATGTTCTTATTTCTGCAATTTGAGGTATACTTGATAATAACTAAAGGAGGCGGACCATGGAACTTATCAAAGACAAATACACTCCCGCATTAATCGATCGGACCGGCGAACAGTTGCGTCAATTCTACCCGAAGCTGGATACACAGCAATTTCATGAATTGGTTTTTGCTGAAGGCTGGGAACAGTTGGAATTCAAAGCGCGCATTCGCCGAATCACACTGGCCTTGACTTCAGTACTGCCCGACAATTATGAAGAAGCATTACATATTATTGAACAAGCCGCTCCGAATATGAGAGGCGTTGAATATCTCTTTGTACCGGATTTTATCGAAGTGAACGGACTTGACCCAGAGGATTACGAGTTATCCATGAAGTATCTGACCCTCTTCACACCTTATTCCAGCTCCGAGTTCGCGGTACGCCCGTTTATTAAACATTATCCAATCCAAACGATGAAACATATGATGGCGTGGGCAGAGAGCAACAACGAGCATATCCGCAGACTTGCCAGTGAAGGCAGCCGGCCACGTTTGCCATGGGGTGCCAAACTCCAGAACTTTATCACTGATCCAACACCTGTACTTCCGATTCTGCATGCATTGAAACAGGACGAGTCCCTCTATGTTCGCAAAAGTGTCGCCAATCATCTGAATGACATCTCCAAGGACCACCCTGAACTGGTTATGGATCTGGCCACGACCTGGTACGGACAACATGTACACACCGACTGGATTGTCCGGCATGCCAGCAGGTCATTACTGAAGAAAGGACATAGCAAAGCACTAAGTCTTTTTGGTTATAACGAGCAGGATTCGATTCACATTGAGCAGCTTCAGCTTGTCCAGGATACGATTAGCATTGGCGAGGATCTTCATTTCTCGTTTGATGTCGTTAATGAGAGCGGCGAGTCACAGATGCTGCGAATTGAATATGAGATGGGTTATATGAAGGCAAACGGCAAACAGGCTCCCAAACGATTCAAATGCTCTGATAAAATGTACCCGACAGGCAGAACCAAGGTAGCCACCAAACAATCTTTCAAAGTCATCACAACGAGAAAATACTATGCTGGACTGCATACGCTAACAATTGTTGTGAATGGTAAAGAGGCGGCAACGACTTCTTTTATCCTTGAAGTGGAGTAACAGGAAGACATCGTAAGTTATACACAGCTTATTGCTGCGGAATAGTTATTCACATGTGGATACATTTATTTTCAAAACTTCCAATAGAAGAATCAGAAAGGCCACCTGGCAATCATCTTCCGACAGGTTAATCCATTCCTGCCTGAGATCCTTGTCCAGTGGCCCTTTTCATATGTAACAAACGTTGCTTCAACTATGCAATCTTCTTCTGATGATCTGCTCGTAATAGCGTGCGCTTATCACCGAAAGATGGAACTGCATTTAGAGCAGTAAAGTGTCACGTTCTCTACTTAAACCATCCCCGCTTTACAAACCAGGCCACCATGCTACCTCCAAGTACAAACATTAACAATAACACCGCCCCATACCCAAACTTCCACTGAAGTTCAGGCATATAGGCAAAGTTCATGCCATATATACCCGCAATCAGTGTGAGCGGCATAAATACGGTCGTAATCACCGTGAGTGTCTTCATGATCTGATTCATCCGGTTGGAGTTCAGGGAAATATAACTGTCACGTAGGTCGGCCGTCATCTCCCGATCGGCTTCAATCATATCCGTCAGTTTCAATAAATGGTCATAGATATCGGTAAAATAAGCCGTGTGTTCGCCTGTTCGCTGCACATGCTGGGAGTTCACCACCCGATAGAGCAGATCCCGCATCGGTACTACGGTTCTTCTAAGCTTCAGCAATCGAGTCCGCAGATCAAACACCTGGTTCATCAAGTCCTCAACCGATTCTTGTCCACCCCGGTTCTCCAGTTCAGCCAGTTCATCCTCAATCGCAAATAAAGACGGAAAATAATGATCGACCAGCTTGTCCATCACCGTATAGGCTGCTGCCACTGGACCTCGCGCCCAGATGGTTCGTTCATGTGCATGGTGCAACAACCGTTCCCACGCTTCATCCACTTCCTCCAATACGCCATGATGAAAAGACACTAGGAAGTTTGATCCGAGAAACAAGTCAACCTCCTCGGCTTCCAGTGTGGACGGGTTCAGTGCATGCAGCACAAGAAACTGCAGATTATCATAATAATCGAGCTTGGGCCGCTGCAACACATGCAGACAATCCTCTATGGCTAATGGATGAAAATGAAAATATGTATCCAGCAAACGGCTTTCCTCTTCCGTTGGCTGGTTAAAATCCGCCCATACCCAGGCGTAATCGTTCAGATCCAACTGTGTAAGTGGTACGTTAACGGAGACTTGATGTTCTCGTGTAATGGCGAGTGTACGAATCATAAATCAGATCACATCCTTGTCCTGTATCTATACGTTATTGTACACAGGTGCCTTCAAACTCGACAACAAAAAAAGCCAACCCTGTTGGCTTCTCTCATTTCCCTATCCACAGTTCCCTGTATCCACAGGAATATCTTCTTTTGGTTTATCATTCCACGGATGGCTATCCACATATCCAGCCTGTCCACACGTTCATGCACAGGCGTCTCTTGATTTTGGTTGTATATTTATCCACATATCCCGATATTCACACAGTTATGAACAGTTTGTCTGGTAATCCAGAATTCGTTCGGGATAACTTTCTCTCTTTAGAAAATGATCCAGTACAACAATCCTGCCAGTCCCGCAGTAATCGGAATCGTAATGAACCACGTAATAATGATACGTCCAGCAAGTCCCCATTTCACAGCAGAGAAACGTTTCGCGGAACCCACACCCAGAATAGCTGATGTGATCGCGTGCGTTGTACTAACTGGAAGGTGAAGCAACGTTGCTGTGAAAATAACGGAAGCAGCTGACAGATCGGCGGCGAATCCGTTAATCGGTTCAATTTTAAAGATTTTGGTACCCATCGTTTTGATGATTTTCCAACCACCAATGGATGTACCCAGAGCCATCGCGGTTGCTGCTGAGATTTTAACCCACAGCGGCACTTCCAGATGATCTTGCACACCTGCTGCAACCAAAGCAAACGTAATAATACCCATCGCTTTCTGTGCATCATTTGTACCATGTGTGAATGCTTGCAGTGCAGCCGTGAAAATCTGTACCGTACGGAAACCTTTATTCACGTTATGCGGACTGCGTTTGGCGAAAATATATTTGAGAATCGTCATGACCACATAACCGATGGCAAACGCGATCAGAGGTGATAATAGCAAACCTCCGACGATATCAATGAATCCGCTCCACTTCACTTTGTCAGCTCCTGCGCCAACAAGCACGGCACCTGCAAGGGCTCCGATAAGTGCATGTGATGAGGAAGACGGAATACCAAACCACCATGTAACCAGGTTCCAGATAATCGCTGCGATCAAGGTGACTATGACGACCTCGATCCCGTTATCCAGCGTGGTGGGGTCGGTCACACTCCCCCCAATCGTCTTCGCAACGCCTGTAAACATCATCGCACCGACAAAGTTCATCACCGCTGCCAAAAGGATCGCGCGACGTGGCGTTAGTGCCCGTGTTGATACCGAAGTAGCAATGGCATTCGCAGTGTCGTGAAAACCGTTGATGAAGTCAAACGCCAGTGCAAGGAAGACGACTATACCTAATACCCAAATCGTTGTTTCCATTATTCTCTGGCTCCTTAAGAATTACGCATAATGATGGATTCGAGCACATTCGCCACGTCTTCACAAGCATCCGTTGTTGTCTCAAGACGTTCGTAAATTTCCTTACGCTTGATCAGTTCAATCGGATCAGACACGGTAGCGAAGAGATGTTTGATACACATGCGCAGCACTTCGTCGCCCTGGTTTTCCAGATCATTCAAACGAATGGTGTATTCACGAATGGCCAGCAATTTCTTCTGTGACAGCAGATGAATCGCCTTCTGAATTTCGTAAGCCGATTGGCGTAAAATTTCAGAGAACTGAACGATAAATTCGTCCGGATCCGTCAGTTGGTACATATAGAAACGGGAAGCCGTTGCTTCGAGTCCGTCCAATACGTCATCAAGTGTTGTTGTCAGCTCCATAATATCATCGCGTTCGATCGGCGTGATAAATGTTTTGTTGAGTTCTGTAATGATCGTATGCACGTAATCATCACATTTCGACTCGTACTTCTTCATTTCATTGGCAAAAAGAGTCACATCCTGAAGGTTGGAAACATGCTGGGAGAAATAATCTGCCGCTTGAACAACCGTATCTGCCATGTTCTCCAGTGTTTCAAAAAATATATCCTTCTTCTTCTTAAGCTTCATAGCTCTATCCCCTTTACGAGAAAAATTGCCGATAACCGATGAAACATGAAATGACAACCTTTGATATCTTATCATATTTGTTTCATGGTTTGTACAAAAGGTGTGATCCTTTTTTATATTCTTATCACATTAATCTGAAATGAATCTTAATTATTTGGAATAATGGTAAATTCAAGTCAAGATTTTACACTACGTTTACAATTCGACATCAAAACACATAACCGACACGATTCTACTTTTCACGCCAAGGTACAATATCATGCCTTTTCGACGACAAAATGGATACATGTTTCATCGTTTTCTTTCATTACATCCTTTTATTGCTGCACAGCCAGCTTCACATGACTAGAAAATTCCGGGTGATTGGGAACAATGCTGATAAAGGTTTTGCCAGGCACAAGAGCCACTTCACTGCCATCCTGAACAAACCGTATAATATCCCCTTGCTTCTTCACCCACTGCCCACGAATCATCTTGCCTTTCTGGAACAACATGGCTTCCCCGCCCTGTTCCAAATTAACGGACAACCGACCTACACTATCAAGCACCTTGTGATCTGCACCTGCCACAATGATGTTCGCTGCGCCAAGTTGTGTCCCATTATCCAGATCCTGATCTGCCTTGCCATTCACCATTCTCATATATCGTCCGCTAACTTCATCATAATCATACGTCACCCGGTAACTATCCAATAAATAATGGATATCGAATTGCTTCACTGCCTCTCCTGCGGATGTCGCACCCTCTTCGTTGTAGATGTATACGGGAGACTTGAAATCATGGCTATAACCCTTGATATCTGCTCCTTCTCTCAGCTTGTCCGCTGAAGTATACAGATTATGTGGGGCTTTACGATCCGAGGAACGCCAGAAGTAAGGTCCACCATTCGAGATTTCATCCATATGCTGTTTCTGCTGCCTTTGCAAAATGGAATACGCCTCCGGACTGCCTCCGGCATGAACAAGTACCCCGTCATAACTCTCGCCGAGCTCAATCAGATATGGACGTATACTACGAACGGGTCCAACCGTTTCCGCACCGCCTTCACTCTGGAAGATAGCTATGAAACGGGTAATGCCTCCCTCAGCGAGAACTTCAAGAATGATATCGGCTGAACTTAGACCCGATTGGGGCCGAGCCGCTGGTGCATTATTAATCATTACGGCGAGTGGTCGACGTGTAATTGCTTCATCTACAGGCAGACCTGTCAGAGGTGCTGTATAGAGAGACGTGTTGGACTCCTCCACGTTCTGTTCTTCTTGTACAGGTGCAGGTGTCGGTTCTGGCTGAACTGGCATCTGCGCCACCTCCTGGTTTTGGCAGGCAACAAGACTTAATGAGAGAATAAACAGAGATGCAGCCGATGCTGCTTTGTTCCATTTAAAAAGCTTCAATATAGGACCTCCTGAACGATATGGCCTGGTTCTAAGTTGTGATATATGTCTCATGTGGGCAACCATTTCACGTATTTCTTTCCATTTAATCACACCCCATCCGATTTGTCTGCGCCCAGAAGGCCTTGATACAGCGTGAAATTCACATTTGAAACAGCGAATCGCGAGAAAAATATGTCCTAAATGTGAACTTCTCAAACCTTACTTAAAATTTGAACTAGATTGTGATTTTAATCACAAACAAAACGACTTTTGAACTATACAATAAAGACATCAAAGGTGATCACTTAGAAAAAACAAAAACAACACACACTAGATTCCATGAAGGAGTGGTTCATATGTTCAGCTTCAACCAATGGCTTAGAGAAAACAAAGTAGCAATGTGGATTTTGACAGTACTTCGGGTGTATATCGGTTACGATTGGATGACTCACGGATGGAGCAAATTGACTGGCGGATTCGAAGCTGGCGGGTTCCTTGCAGGAGCACTGGAAAAAACAACGGGTGATCATCCAGCAGTTCAAGCATGGTGGGGAACGTTCCTTGAGAAATTCGCAGTACCAAACGCAGGACTGTTCGACTTCGTTATCCCTTTGGGTGAATTCCTTGTAGGTTTGGGTCTCATCCTTGGCTGCTTCACTACACTGGCAGCACTGATGGCTATGGTCATGAACTTCGCGTTCCTCTTCTCGGGAACAGTAAGCACGAATGCTCAACTGGTTGTAATGGAAATCTTCCTTGTTGTTGCTGGTGCAAATGCAGGTAAAATCGGTCTGGACAACTGGGTACTGCCTTACCTTCGCGGATTGATCACTCGCAATAAAGGCAATCATCCTAAAGACACACCAACGATTAGCCCAACTCACAAAACAGCTTAAGCAATCATTCATAGAATTCTCAGCCCTGCTCCCAATCCCCCTGGAGAGCAGGGCTTTTTACTTTTCAAGATCAGCCTGAATGCCCTCACTGACTTGCTCATCCACAGAAAATCATATTATGATGAAATAAAGTTGAACTTCAAAGGAGTACACGATATGCCGACCCAGCGACGTCTTGAGACCGATGCGGACTTCCAGGAAGCCATGAATATGAAGTATAAGGTTCGAGTTTTTAAAGATAATCACCAGATTGACTCGGGTGGCATCATTATCCGTTTTGACAGCAACACCGTAGTTGTACAATCCAGTGTCAGTGAGCTCGCTTATCATTCACGTACAGACTGTGAATTGTTCGAAATCCGCAAATAAAGATCTATTTCATGAAAATAAGTCCTCGTATTGAAAGAAGGTTCCTTTAACCCATCAAGGGTGTACAGGAACCTTCTTTTGTTTATATATTGTAATTGTATACATTAACACACGTTATCCGTACCCACCTGGCTTCAAACACCACAATTAGGCTGTTGTCTGTTCCAAGTTACACGCCGTCTCCAAACTGCCAGCAGTTCAAGCTGAGCGTTCCATAAGGGTAGGACTGGAATAAACGCTTCGCGGATCGGGACATATCCGCTGTACCCATGGCGTAGAACAAAGGTGCAAGGTGTTCTGTACCATACGACGGAACTGCCGTGCGTGCATGAGGGGCCTTTTTCTCATATTGAAACAGTTCTCTTGTGTTCCACTGCTGCAAGCGGTCACCGATCCAGTTATCAAATTCCACCGCCCACGCTTGCGGTTCATCCGTATTGCCCAGCAATCGTAAATTGTGAACCGTTCCACCACTGCCAATGATCAGCACATCATCATGACGCAGCTGTTCCAGCATTCGGCCAATATCATACTGTTCCTGCGGCGTACGCAGCGAGTCTACCGATACAGCGATCACAGGGATATTAGCCTCGGGATACATATGGAGCAACGGTACCCATACGCCATGATCCAGCCCTCGGCCACGAATCGGCTGATGTGCCAGATTGCTGCGGGTGAACAAAGCACATATCTCGTTCGCTAGATCTGGCTGCCCAGATGCAGGGTATTCCATCGTATACATCGTAGAAGGAAATCCATAAAAATCATGCAAGGTCTGATGTGTATCATCCATCGTCACGGACGGTTCAGGACAATCCCAATGCGCCGTAAATACGACAATGGCTTTCGGAGCCGGCAGCCTGTCTCCAAGCTGGTTCAAGAAGTGAGTGTAGTCATTGCTCTCCACCGCCAGAGCGGGAGAACCATGCGCAATGAAAAGTGCGGGTAATGTCATTGCTGCCAACCTCCAGACACGGATAGAATGCTTACTCTTCTATTTTACCCCTAAGAAGGCGCTTTTCCAAGCTGACATCCCCAAACAGTTGTAATCCTGCCACTTATATCATCCAGTGCTGCCAATCCTGCTCGATCTTCTGACGTTCGCCCAGCCACTCTCTCGTACGCGTAATGAGCTGTTCCCGCTCTTTACCTGAAGAGAAGGTGTGATCGCCCTGGAAGATGATCTCCTTGTCGCAACGACCTTCCTGACGCATCCAGAATACCTTTTGATACAGGAATGCGTAGTCTACAGGGATAATCTCATCTGATGTACCATGCACGACGAGAACATCACCGCTAAACTTAACTGCTTCCTGGAATGGCTGTTGTTCAGCAAGAGACTCGAAGAAGGTTGGTGTGAATTTGTATCCCAGATAATCAGCCGCACCCAGTTTCACGCCTTCATCGTATACTTCCCGTCCCGTAATCTTCACGATATCATTGAATGGATAACCCACGGAGGACCACATCACCAGGTTCTTAACACGTTTGTCGCGCACAGCAGTTAGCAATGCAACGGCACCCCCCAGACTATGACCAATCAGCGTAACACGCGTAGGATCTACATCACTGCAATTCACCGCGTAATCCAGCACCGAACGGGTCTGCAGCACCATGGACTCCAGTCCCTCCGCTCCATACTCCCCACTGCTCTCTCCGCAACCGATATAATCGAAACGCAGGACCAGATAACCGTCTTCAGCCAGCTCCCGTGCAGTCTTTACAAACAAACGGTCCACGCCGATCCGGCTACCAACGAAGCCGTGGCAGATGACTGCCAGAGGTACGCGCTGCTGACTCTTCCCCTCCTTGATATCTTTCACAACCGGATAATGAATGGTGGCTGTTAATTCTTCCTGTCCATGACGGATACTGATCTGACGTTCCATACCGATTTCCCCTTTCCACGCTTAGCCTGTTGAGTTCCATTTATTAAATATATATAATCCGATAAGTTTAGTGTGTATTAAGATGTTATTCATATATTATCATCCCGTACCCTGCAAGTCAACGTAAGTAAGAACCCTTTCTACGTTGACTGCTAATCTACATTTTATCGGTTGATAAGCGCAAAAAAATGAGCCAAACTGGTGACAGCTGGCCCCGATATCATTTGGAATTCAAACCAAGTGTTGCAGGATCGTTATTCGTAGCTTCTACGGAACATCTCGTGGGTCTCCACCCGTCCATTCCACTCATGCTCATGCCCCGAATCACTATTGTCCCAGAAACTTCTTCCCCTCAGATTGCCATCTGTCAGCTCTTCTGCATACTCCGTATCCTCCAGGTTCTCCTCAAAGGATACAACCTCGTCCACCACTCCACGGGAGTTGCTGTTCAGTAGCAGCTTCCGCGTCAAATCTGTTTGTTTATCCATAACAAGCACACTCCAATCTTGGATTTCTGTTGGAAATGCTACTATTGTGATGGAATCGGCTGCTCTTTATGCATACTTCACACAATCGTTAGATCTGGGAGGCCTGAGGGATTTTTTTCACATGAACGGGGGAAAATAAACGAACAATCATTGGCAGCATATGCCTCGGAGTCCTTATGCCGAAAGGAATGAATTCATGGAACATCTACTGGAATGGATTCAACATCACGGTAAACTGGTGCTGTTATGCACCTGCGTTATACTGGCCTGTGTATGGATATGGGTCCACCATGAGCAGCTTTTTTATAAGGAATGACTTTGCGAAACGAGAGCCCTTCCCGTATACTAAAATACCGTCAGGGTCTTCAGTCAATTGGAAGATCAGAACGTGTGTAGACAGGGGGAGCAATCATTGGGGATTTCCTATAAGAAGCTTAAAGAAATACAGAATCGGCAAATAACTGAGATGAGTCGAATGACACCTGAACATGTGAAATTGTATGACGAGATCAGCACAATTGCACGTCATGCGCCAGCGGACGAGAGAACACAGGAAGAGTGGATACTCTCCGCAGGAAAAGCAATCGTACAGGCTCAGCGGGATAACAAACCCGCTCGTGAGTTATACGGACCTGATCTGGAACAAGACATCCATGCACAGCTCGGGATAACAAATACAGCACCGGAGAAGACAGATGCCGTTGAGGTGGGTAAATCCAGCCCAACCCGTGGTAATAGTCCATCAGCTTCATCGAAAAAGAAAGCCATCGCTGTAGAACCACAGTCAACGGAGAATCCAGAGCCTGTGAAACGGACACCAAAGTGGTATGCCATGATTGCTTGGGCGGCTTTGTCTTTTGTCATGTTGATTCAAGGATGTGTGGGATTGTTCGTGGGTTGGACTGGCGGAGATACGGAGCCGTTCCAACACATCAGTCTGTTCTCTCTAATCGTTGCGGCAGTTGGTGGGATCGCATTGGTGGAGATGCTTCGCCGCCTTGCTGAGCGACCGGACGATGAAGGAGCGGACAAGAACACCGTACCTAAGGTTAAACTTAAGGGAATCATCATTTACATCGTCATCGTAGTACTCGTGCTGTTTGTAGGGTATCCACTGCGTGATAAACTTCCGGTATTTGCACTGGCTCCGTGGGTGAGTGCAGTGATCGGAGTTGTGGGACTTGCAACGGTAAGGCCTTTATTTGGACAAAAGAAAACTGCATAACACGTTATATAATCGATTAAGGGACTTCACGAACTCGTGAGGTCTTTTTCCATTTGGAGCCGGTTCCTATGTTTGATTCCTTTGCCCGGTGTCTCTCCGAACTCCCGCTTGAACATCCGGATAAAATAGTTCACTTCCATGCCTACAGTCTCTGCCGCCTCTCGTACACTTGCTCGTGGGTGCTTGTCCAGCCATTCTGAAGCCTTCTGCAAACGTAATCGCTGCATATATTGATGTCCTGTCACGTCATAATGATGATGAAATAATCGATTGAGATGCTGCACCGAATAACCCACTGCGTCAGCGATGTGCTTCAATAACAGGTCATCCTGGTAATGTGTATGCATCAATGCTACTGCTCGGATGAGTGCATCCTTGCCCTGATCTGACTCCCGATTAGAACGTGTTAGAGTGCTCTCCTGTTCCTTAGATGGTCTAACACTTCCGATATCGACAGTATCGACAGTAGATGGAATTTTGGATTGTGCTATATCCAAAATGAGCTGATAGATCAGGGTTGATGTGTTCCACATCTCCGTTGCACCTTGATCCAGCGCATGCCAGAGATTGGTCATCCGTGACCAGATGATTTCAAAACCGGAGATGGGGTACGGCTCGTTCTGAAGCAAACCTGCGCTTTGAAGTACCGATCCAGCCGATGCACCGCCAATGCCGATATAACCCAGTTCCCCTTTGGATTTGGAATGAGGCACATACTCATGCGCAATCCCAGGTTCCACGATGAATACCTGCCCTGCTCCCATCGTCCATGTCCCTTTTCCCGGAAGCCTGAACTGCCCTTCACCGCCGCCTGACAAAAACAACTGATACACCGGAAAACCATCCGGTCTATGCAGAACTTTCTCTTCCTGCGTGCCCACACAATACAGGTACAGCGGCAACCGGGAATCCGGCAGGCCCGTCAAACGAAATGCAAGCATTCCATCATTCCTTTCGGCTCATAGGCTTCTAGCTTATTCCTTCTATTATCCATCGGCTTGTCCTGTTCCAGCAATGGTCTAAGGAACCTTTTTGACGACAAGATTTTCAATTATTAATTGAGACAGTTGCGCTAGGATAATAAAAAAACTCCCTTTTCAAATGAAAAGAGAGTTTTGAGTAGTTAAACAGTAATTCATAGTTGAAACACGTGAGCCACAAATTTATGGTGATGTTGTATTATTTGGATCTACCACTGGGGTATCAGAAGCTGGACTACCTGTTGCTGGCTGCTGAGCAGCTGCCAATTGCACTGAGGCAGGAGCGGATAAAGCGTTAACCGTCGCTTGCTGTTGATCCGCAACAGACAAGACATACACTTGATAAGACGTTCCAGCAGCAATTGCATCGCCATCTGTATCTTTCGAAAGGGTCAGTGTCAGGTCTTCTTTAGATCCTGTTACTAAAATCTGGAAGCGATCAGTATTGTTTACACCGTTTGCTACAGGTAAAGTAAAGTTAGAACCGTTTTTCACAACAAAAACTTTATATTGAGATATTCCTTGTTCAGTTGCATTCGGAGTAAGATTAATTTTTATTGCAGGTCCTTGAGCTCCAGTTGCATCGGTTGCAGTAAGGCTTGCGGCCTTCACTTCGACCGGTTGTTGCTGTTTCGGATTCACCTTAATAATATTAGACGCTCCAGAAAGACTTGATTCACGTGTGTTGCTGTCAGACACGGATAAGACAAAGACCTGATAGGATTTACTTGAGTCGATTGGAGCTCCATTAACATCAGTTGTAACCGCAAAAGGCTGGACGTCGGTACTTGACCCATTCTTAGATACACTCAAGTAGTTATTTAATTTCAAAACTGCTTTAGCTGTACTTAAGTTAAACACATCAACCTGACTTGAAGGCACTATCATTATTGCATAATTGGAAATTCCAGTGTCATTCCGGGGCTTCGTGAAAGTAATCAAAATATCTGTTGCATCCCCTGTTGCTTGCGATGCCTCTTTCACAGTTGCCTTAACACTGCTCACTGCTTCCACTGTAGACGTAGTGTTTAATTTGATTATGCCTGATGCTGAAGAAAGCGCATTTGACAGGGACCCGTTGTTATTTACAGCTAAAACGTATACACGATATTCTACACCGTTGATAATCTTGCTACCATCCGTCGCTATTGTCCCACTCGGCAATGTGAACGATCGGTTATTTCCCGTTTTCCCCACTGACGTATAGTATGCGCTGTTTAAAGCACTCGCCGTAGACAGGCTCAACGTACTATTCGCCTTCACTACGAACACTCGATATTCTCTTACATTCGTCTCATCTGCGGATTTATTGAAGGTTACCTGAATATCGCGACCATCTCCATTATCCCCAATGTCCGTTGCAGCCACATTACTCGGAGCCGTTATAGCTGCATTCTGTGTCAGCGTAATTTGGGAAGAGTAACCAGACAAAGCATTTTGACTGGAGTTTCCGTTGTTATTCACCGACAGCACAAATACTCGATAAGCAACGTTATTCGTAATGGTGTAACCATTGGTATCTACCGCATAGTTCGGAAGCGTTACTGACAGGTTACCACCCGTTTTGTTCACCTGCGTATAGTTGCTCGACGCATTAGCTGCGCTCAACGTGAAGCTGCCCACATTAGCGGAACGAACTACATATACTCGGTAGGCAGAGATTCTGGACTCATCCGCGGCTTTGTTGAACGAAACCCGCAGATCACGACCATCACCGTAGTCACCAATATCCGCAACAGCCAGGTTGCTAATAACTCCGGCGCTACCGTTCGTTGTCAGTCTCAGCACAGTGGAGGAAGCTGACAGCGCATTGGTGTATCCATTTTGCTGGTTGCCCACCGCCATCACAAAGATGCGATAATCTTGCAGATTCGTTACGTTATAACCACTTGTGTCCTTCATGGATGAAGGTAATGTCGTTGTAATGTTGTTGCCTGTTTTATTCACCGTATAGTACAGACTGGAGGACAGGTTACTTGCTGTCGTCAGATTGAAGTTGCTGGCAACCGAGTTGCGCACCACAAAGACGCGATAATTCGCCACCTTGGACTCATCCGATGAGCGGTTGAAGCTCACCTGAATATCACGACCATCTCCATAATCCGAGTTATCTCTCACTTGCGTAATTACCGGAGATGTTGCTGTGTTTACGGACAACGTAAGTGAAGAGGATGCTGCGGACAGCTTGCTGTCTGTTGTTGTATTTGTGCTTACGGACAAGATGTATACCACATACGCTGTGCCGCTTTTAATCAATTCGCCGGACGTATCCCGTGTCGAAGAAGTCAGCTGGCTTTTCACTGCGGTACTGTTGCCTTTGTATATAATCGTGGAGTTAGCACTGGACACTTTGTTCGCTGCAGCCAGATTGAACGCAGAAGAGTCCTTCGCTTTAACAACAAAAGCACGATAATACGTAATGTTCGATGTCGTGCTCGGCTGCGTGAAGTTAATCTCCAGATCGCGACCATCGCCATAGTCGCTAATATCTGTAGCACGCAGGCTTGTAACCGCCTGTACTGTGGATTTCACATTATTGAGCTTCAAAGCTTGGGAAGACCAGTTCAATGCATTTTTATAATTATTGCTGCTGTTACCAACAGTCAGTACATACAGGCGATACGTTTCATTGCTATTGAGCAAATCCCCGTTTACGTCACGCGTCTGTGCATTAAGCGTCAGCTTCGGGTTGCTGCCATTCGGTGTAACAGATGTATAGTTCGCAGCAGGTACGGCAGTTGCTGAGGACTCCGTGAAGCTATTCACATCACGAGTTTTCACCAACATAATCCGGTAGGCAGATACCGCCTTCTCTGAAGTTGGACGTGTAAAGCTCACGGTCAGGTCACGACCATCTCCGTTGCTTCCGGATACCGAACCATAGATGTTCCATGCAGCATATTGTGTCTCATCCACTGGAGGTGTTACCGTTGTCTTGATATCTACACGTTGATTGCGTGAGTTCCAGAATACTTTTTCCCCAAAAGCTTCACTGACAAAACGAATCGGAACCATCGTGTTACCCTTAATCGTGTTTGCAGGCACATCCAGCGATATCGCTTCCCCGTTGATGTATGCCGTTTTGGAACCGAGTGTCAAAGTAACTTCCTGATCATCGCGCGTTGCAACAATCGTTTTGGTTCTGTTCGTGTACTGTACCTTCGCATCCAATCCTTCAAAAATCGACCGAAGCGGAACCAGTACGCGTCCACCTTTCATCACAGGTGCCTGAGCAGATGATAACTCCGCATCATTAATATATATGCTGATCCTCGCAGCTGCATCCATAACCGACGTTGGAAGTGCGGACATCAGCATGGCCGATACAGCCAGCGCTGACATTACCTTCTTCACTTGTTTTCCTCCCGCTTTCCTCATATCCCATATCCCCATTCTCGCATGTAGTTAACATCGAAATAGATTCGTTGTTCTTTTCATTCATTCCTGTATTTACCTGTGCACAACTAAGACGTTCCGATCAGCTCAAAAGTTTCCAGTTGTACAAAAAATATTTTCGCAGAAATCTTCCTCTATCTTCCACCCTCCAAAAGTTAAAAATAACAGAAGAATTTGTCACTATTCCGCAACCACATCCTGCCCCAATTGCGTTAATGTATAGTGACTAGTGAACAACGCCTATCATTTTCTTAACTACGGGAGGTTCATATCTATGACATCATCGTTCCAATCTGCCACACGTAAAAGCATGCGCACCTTCATTACAGCCACCGCTATCCTCATGCTGCTACAAACGGCTATCGCTCCATTATCTGGAGTCGCTGCTGCCGCATCTTCCAGTACAGATACCAACAAAGTCACGACTGCCAGTTCAACAACCATATATAAAACATTTCAGTCCATGCTCTACAAAAAGAACGGCTTGCCTGCCGCGGATGCTTATCTCGAATCTCATATCAAAAAAGTAACAAAGCATCACGCCACCCTGATGGTGCTTCAATTGGAGAATGCTCGCCTGAAGGCGCTAAGTGCCATGACGGACCGCCTGCTGGTTCCTAACGTTCAGGACAAGATGATCAAGGCTTACAAGTTGAACGATAGCTTCACCAAACTTATGGAGCGTACCCAGGACTCCGATCTGCGTGCACTGTTAAAAGAAGCTCGTGACAGCGGCTATCGCCTCGTCATGCTCGAAGGCTCCCTATATCCCATAATGAATTATGCGGCATTCGTGAAATATACCTCTGTAATTAAAGAGGATATCTCAAGCTACATCCATATCATGACAAAGGAAACGAAAAACTTGCCTGCGGATGACGGTGCTCTGGTCATTGGCTATCAGGAAATTCTCCTTCGAGCACTCAGCCAGGAAAGATTCCTGGAGCTGCATCCAACATCAAATCGGGCCAAGCAGGTGCATAACCTGTTAAACAGTTATACCCTGTATACCTTTTATGGGCTGAACAATACACCGCTGTTTGATTATGACACGAACAAAATGGTTGCGAACGCCCAAAGAGGCTACAACGGCGTCTTGCAGCGTCTTGCATCCGTCGATAGTGAATTCCTCACCAAGCTGGATGCCTTTATGGACGTGGTTAAGGAATCGAAGTATGAAAAAACGGCTGCTGTCGAGAAATGGCTGGAGCAGAATGTGCCGGTCAGCGACTATGCGAATTATTAAGTAATCTGTTCCCCAGGTTAACATCCGTTTCAAATTCAGGCTAAATTCCAACAGATAACCACAACAAAAACCGCCACAGGATTCGCTCCTGTGGCGGTTTCTTTCTTGCTTCTATCGTCAAAACTTACTAAATCGTCAGCACTCTGGATTATTGAATCGGTTTGACCATATGATTATACTCATGTCCTGCGATGACAATCACGTCATCTTTGACATATCCCTGCCGTTCGTACAGCATTAGCGCACGGCCATTGTCCCGTTCTACAATCAGGGATACCTGCGAGTGACCCAGATCTCTGCCTTGCTCCTCAAACGCAGCCATCAGTGCGCGGCCGATGCCCTGCCCCTGATAAGCTTCACTTACCGAGAGAGTATCCAGATAATACTCGCCCGGACGGGTTTCTTTGACCAATGCATACTTCTCTTCCTGGCTTCGTCCAGGGCGATCCAGAATCGGCTGGTCCAGACGATCTGCTTCACCGCCATCATAGGCTACCAGAATCCCCGCGATCAGCCCATCCTGCTCCATCACCGTCACATGACGATAGCTAATCCGGTTGTTTTCCTGTACATAGAACTCCTGCAAAATCTGCATCGCCTTCTCATGATCCGCCTCACCTGCAAGTGCGTATGCAATGTCTCCTATCGCCTGATACAGTAACGGAATGACCTGATCTGCATCTTCCATACGCGCAGGTCTGATCAGAGGAGATGTTTCTTGGTGGTCTGATTGCATACTGGAATGTTTCATCAGATTAACATGTTGAACAGATTCAGATTTTTGTTCAGCTCGGTATAGGCGATACCTTTGCGGTTCATACGTTCAATGAGTGGTTGGTAATCTTCCTTGTACATCAGCTCGATGCCCACCAAGGCAGGACCATTTTCCTTATCATGCTTTTTCGTATATTCAAATCGGGTGATATCATCATTCTTCCCTAGAACTTCCTCCAGAAATTCACGCAAAGCTCCTGCACGCTGTGGGAAATTAACCATGAAATAATACTTCAGACCTTCATAGATGAGGGAACGTTCCTTGATCTCCTGCATCCGGTCAATATCATTGTTCCCGCCACTAATGACGCAAACCACTGTCTTGCCCACAATTTGCTCACGATACTGCTCCAGCGCCGCAACAGCCAAGGAACCGGCAGGCTCAACCACAATCGCATTTTCATTATAGAGCTCCAGAATAGTTGTGCAGGCTTTGCCTTCTGGCACTTTCACAATGTCATCAAGTATACTGCTGCAGATATCATAGGTCAGATCACCAACCCGTTTCACCGCTGCGCCATCCACGAATTTATCAATATCATCCAACGTCACAACCTGTTTGCGGAACATCGCCTCACTCATGGAGGCTGCCCCAAGTGGCTCAACTCCAATGATGCGTGTCTCCGGACTCATGGTCTTCATGTAGGTTCCCACGCCGGCTGCCAGCCCTCCGCCACCAATCGTCACGAACACATAGTCGGCATTCTCATCGAGACTTTCCATGATTTCCATCGCTACCGTACCATTACCTGCAATAATCTTCGGTTGATCAAACGGATGGATGAACGTCATGCCCTGTTCGTCACATGCACGCATTGCTTCTGCGTATGCATCGTCATACGTATCTCCGATCAGCACCACTTCAACGTTGCTGCCGCCAAAACGTCTCACCTGCTTCACCTTCTGGTTCGGGGTTGTACTCGGCATGAAGATTTTGCCGTTAATTCCAAGGGCATTACAGCTAAAAGCGACACCTTGAGCATGGTTGCCTGCACTTGCACAGACAATACCCTTCTCCATCTCGGCTGGCGTCAGACTGCGAATCATATTGTAGGCGCCTCGGATTTTGAACGAACGCACCACTTGAAGGTCTTCCCTTTTCAGATACACATTACAGTTATATTTGGCCGACAATACAGCGTCCCGCTGCAACGGCGTTCTTACAATGACTTCACGCAGCACATGATGTGCGCGCACGATATCTTCCATGCCAACACTGGCACGACCGGGACTTGTGGTTCCCGTTGGTTCTTGTTCAACTGGTTTCATGTTGTCTCCACACTCCGCTTTTATGGTCTAGCAATGTCGCGCACTGCTTTTCTTTGTATTGTATCACTTTTGATCTGTTCTTGCGCTTGAGCTCACATCATTTATCATTCGTACAATTTCATCGATAATGACCTGAGGGTCTGTATACATAACCATATGTCCCGATTGATCCGCCCCAATCCATCTCGCATTGGATAGCTGGCTCACCGTCTGGCGATGCGCCGTGATGAGGGCAGGTCTGATTTTCCCCTCTCCCTTGCCCGGTTTCGTACCCGAGATCACGCTAACTTCCAGATCACCCAGAGCCGGAGGATGTTCCAGCAGTGCTGCCATGTCATCCAGAAATGTTTTACCTTCCGCAAGCATCGTGCTGGCTGCCCGTACAGTGAAATCCTCCTTGAGGTGATCCGCTGCCACATCGTCAGGCTGAACACTTCCAGCTTTGCTGCCAAGCATCTTATATAAGCCAGTCCGCGCCATGATTGGAATAATGAAACCATTGATGGCAAAGCTCTTTTTAGTAAGCTTGGAAAAATACATTTCGCAATGCTCGTCTGATGGATCTACCAGAATAATGCCACGTAATCGAGATAGATGTGCAGCTGCCGCAACCCGTACAATCGGACCACCCCAGCTATGTCCAACCAGAATGAATGGGCCCGGGCCCAGAGCTGTCAGCAGTTCTCCAAGATCCCCTGCAATGCGTTCAAGGCTGCGGGGAGCCGAGTCGACATCACTTCGTCCCGCCCCTGCCCTGTCATACACAACTGCACGTGCATGCTCAGCAATGGCTGGTGCAACCAGTCCCCAGTTTGATCTGGAGACGCCCATACCGGACTCAAATACAACCGTCAGTTCTCCTGTTCCCCTGGACATATAATGTAGTTTGCGACCATCGCGGGTCTGAACAAACGCACTTGAACCAAACGTATGTGAGCTAGGGTTAGGATTCATATTCCCCTCCTGATTACGTGCATAATCATCTATCACCGAATCTAATTGAAAATGATTATCAATTACTTCATTATAGAATAATCCATGCTTTACGACAACCATGATGCTTCAGCAAGTTACAGCAGTCCTGTCACCTCTGTCACGTTGCAAGGATCACCCCACATCCCGCCGTCCCGTTAACCCTCCTTTTCCTTATGAAAAAGAAAACCCGATCCATGATCGGATCGGGTAACTGTCCCAGCCACTGTGTCGCTGGACCTCACATACACCTTCTTGTTGCTTCGTGCGCAGTTCCTGCACGTATCGCTTAATCCAAGGATGGACGAATACTCGGTTTAAGAGCACAGCCCCTTATCCCCTAATACCATGATCCTTGTTGTTCAGCTGCTCCAGAAGTTCATTCATCGCTTCTTCCGTCATGGCCCCACCGCTAAACGCAACCAGTGCACGCAGCGGCATATATTTCATCATCGCATCCATCATATCTGCATGATCCCCGGCATCATCACCGCCGAACCCACTGGCTTCCTGGAATTGTTGCAAAGCCTGGTCCAGCAGCTTTTTATGGGCCGGATCACGCTGGATATCCCCCAATGTACTATTACGCGTATAGGTTGGAAGGAATGTCGCTGTAGACTCTACATTCACACGTGCGTGCACATGAATGTCCCGTGAGGAACTACCTACCTGAATATCGAACTCTCCGGTCTCCACATGCCAGTCTTTCATATCCACGTTGTAATAGGCGAATGAACGCTTGTTTAGTGTGAAGCTCACCACTTTTGACTCTCCAGGTTCAAGGGCCACCTTGGCAAAAGCCTTCAGTTCTTTGACTGGACGAATAACTGTGCTCTCTACGTCGCTGACATACAGCTGTACAATCTCCTTGCCCGCTCTGTCTCCGGTATTGGTGACCCTAACTTGCACGTTCACCCCATCCTGATCTGTCAGTTCTGTGCGATCTACCTTCAGATCAGCATATTCAAATGTCGTATAACTCAGTCCATAGCCAAACGGGAACAGTGGCTCCAGTTCTTTTTTATCATAATAGCGGTACCCAACAAAGATGCCTTCCCGGTAATCGACACGATCTCCTTCGCCCGGGAAATTCAGATAAGATGGATTATGGCTGAGCTTGGCAGGAAATGTCTCTGCCAGTTTACCGGACGGATTTACCTCTCCATACAACAAATCAGCTATCGCTCCACCAACAGCCTGTCCACCAAGATAAGCTTCGAGCACGGCTTGCACCTGAGGTAGCCAAGGCATCTCTACTGGAGATCCGTTGCTCAGCACAACGACGACACGTGATTGAACCTTCGCAATCTCTTCGATCAGCCTAATATGATTGTCAGGCAGACGCAGATGGGCACGATCATACCCTTCGGATTCATAACGATCTGGCAATCCAACAAACACAACAGCGGTATCCGCCGACTGCGCTGCCTGAACAGCCTCATGCATTAATGTCTCATCCACATCATCCGCTTCAATCCGATAACCCGGGGCATACGAGAAGGTTACACCTTCGCCAGCCACCTGGGTCATCTCTTCTACAATATCATCCACTTTGGTCGGATTAATATGGGAACTGCCGCCGCCCTGGAAGCGAGGTTTGCGCGCAAATGCCCCGATTAACGCCACTTCGCCTTCACGTCCCAGCGGCAGGATACTCTCTTCATTTTTCAGCAAGACCATACTCTCGGCTGCCACCTTGCGTGCAAGTTGGTGGTGCTCATCCTTGTTATAGGTTGCCCCTTCTTGCTTCTGATCAACAGCATTGAAGATCAGCGTAAGCAGACGCTCCACCGCCCGATCCAGCTTGTCCAGCGGCAGTTGTCCGCTCTCTACAGCATCAATCACTTTACGCTTACCGATTCCACCACTTGTAGGCATCTCCAGTTCCAGTCCTGCTGCAAGGGCGTCTGCACGTTCATTGACCGCGCCCCAGTCTGACACCACAAGACCTTCGTGTCCCCATTCGTCTTTCAGGATATCCGTAAGTAACCATTCATTCTCACCTGCGTACGTACCGTTCACCTTATTGTAAGAACACATCACCGTCCACGGCTGTCCATCCTTCACCGCACCTTCGAAACTCGCCAGATATATCTCACGCAGTGTCCGTTCATCTACAACCGCATCAATCGACATGCGTCGTTCTTCCTGATTATTAACTGCGAAGTGTTTGAGAGACGTACCCACACCTTGGCTCTGTACACCCTGAATATGACCGGTAGCCATCTGCGTAGATAACAACGGATCTTCGGAAAAGTATTCAAAATTACGCCCGCCCAGCGGGGAACGTTTAATATTCACACCCGGACCAAGCAGTACCGCTACATCCTCGGCCTGACATTCCTCACCCAGGGCCACCCCGACCTGACGCGCCAGCTCCTTGTCCCATGAACTAGCCAGTCCTGCCGCAGACGGGAAACAGGTCGCAGGAACGCTCGACGTCAGACCTAGATGATCTGCACTTCCATCCTGCTTGCGCAGCCCGTGAGGTCCGTCCGTCACCATGATGGATGGAATGCCAAGACGCTCCACCCCTTTCAGATGCCAAAAGTCCAGTCCCGAGCACATACCCGCTTTTTCTTCCAGTGTCATCCGCTGTACCAGTTCCTTGATGTTACGTTCCACATTAACCCCTCCTGTTCATGATGTTGATGTATAGCTATATTACTAAGCATACAAGGTTATCTACCACACATTCAAATGTTTACCCGGTTAGTAACGGTTACATAACACCAGTCCATCATTTCTTCTTCCTAACGATGATCAAAATAAAAAGAGAAAACAGCCCGATCTTCACGATCAGGCTGTCTCTATACGTTTCATAACCGTCTATCCACCCAATTTACGCCTGTGTCTTAAACCAAGCTGCCGCGGCTTCTGCTTCGGTACGAGTCAATTGATGACCCTGACGCTCCCAATGTGTGTTTACATCGGCACCTGCACCGCTGAGTAGCGAAGCAAGTTCCTCCGTTTCACGTCTTGGTACAATCGGATCGTTCTCGCCCGCACCAATGAACACAGGCAGACCTTTCAGATCCGGCAGTTCCAGTCCGCGCAGCGGTACCATCGGGTGATGCAGAATTGCACCTTTGAATACATCTGCCTGATGGAAGATCAAGCTTGCCGCAATGTTGGCACCGTTAGAGTAACCCAGTGCATACACGTTGGACCGATCGAACCCATATTCCACCGCAGCTGCATCTACAAAAGATCCCAACTCCGCCGTACGAGCAATCAGATCTTCTTCGTCAAAAATGCCTTCGGACAGACGACGGAAGAAACGGGGCATCCCGTTCTCCGATACGTTCCCCCGCACCCCAAGTATGCCAGCTCCTGGTGCGATCATCTCCGCCAGACCGATCAGATCATTCTCGGTTCCGCCTGTGCCATGAAGCAACAGGATTGTTGGCGCATCCGGCTGAGCACCTGCTTTATAGATATGTTTCATTGTATTGGTTGTAGTCATGATTTGGACTCTCCTTTCCATTCACGTACTTCAATTCGTGGCAACAATTGTTCAATCTGCTCACGCTGTGGTTCATACCATTCAGGCAACATCAGTTTCTCACCCATGCTCTCTGCTGGTTCATCCCGTGCAAATCCCGGAGGATCCGTAGCCAGTTCGAACAGTATACCACCCGGCTCCCGGAAATACACAGCGTTGAAATATTGACGGTCAATGACTGGCGTTGGATGATATCCGGATTGTTCAAGATCCTGCTGAATTTGTTCATGCTCCACGTAATCTTTGGCACGCCATGCAATATGGTGGACCGTACCGGCTCCACCAATCCCGCGTTGGATGCCTGTGGACTGAATATCGATGATCTGACCGATATCGCCGCTTGCCTGAAGACGAAGGAGTCCGTTCTCTTCACCGACTTGCTCCAGACCCAGTTTGCTCACCAAGACGTCCATGGTTTTCTCAGGAACGTGGCTGAACAATACGGCTCCGCCAAATCCTTTGATGGCATGCTCCGGTGTCACACCGTTAAAGCTCCAGTTGCTTGGCTGACCGCCTTCACGCTCAACCAGTTCAAGCAACAGACCGCCTTTGTCGAAGAAACGAATGTACTGCTCACCGAATCTGGTTTTATTTTCATATGGAATATCGAAGGAAGCAAGACGTTCTTTCCAGAAAGGCAGGCTTCCTACAGGAACCGCATATACGGTAACTCCAGTCTGACCGGAACCAATGACACCTCTTCTTGAATTCTGCTGTGGGAAAAAGGTGATGATTGTGCCCGGTGCACCCTGCTCATTCCCATAATACAAGTGATACACGTCTGGTGCATCAAAGTTAATTGTTTTTTTCACCAGTCTGAGCGCCAACACACCTGCATAAAAATCAACGTTTTTCTGCGCATCGTCAACAAAAGCTGTAATATGATGAATTCCTGAAGTTCTGAACATAATCTCCACTCCCTTGGTTTTAGTAGTATCATAGGTTAGTTTTGCGTCTTTTATTTATAGTATTGATTTTTGTCATTTATCTTTAAATTAAGATTCTTTAAATTTATATTAATCCATTGTACCTAAATATGCAAGCTTTTATTTTAAAATTAAGATTTAATACAAAAAGCAGGCCCCGATCACTCCGGGAACCTGCTTAGCGTTATAACGATTGCTTAGTTGTTTCGTATTCCTGTATCAATTTTGTATTACTGCTTCTTAAACCAGTTTCATTCTTTTTGGTGGATTCACCAAATCTTTATGCTCGTATTCATCCTTGATGTCTCCGACAATCTCTTCAAGGATATCCTCCATCGTAACCATACCTACCGTAGCACCTGCCTCGTTTTTCACGGTAGCAATGTGTACACGGCTTTGCTGCATCTGGATCAGCACATCCTTGATTGGAGAACGCTCGGAGAAACTCGGCGTATTATGGACAAATGTCTCCATATTAAAGTCTCTGCCCGCAGCGACACTCGTCAACATTTCTTTTGTGTTAATAAAGCCCACAAAATGAGCCTGATCCCCATTCGCAATAACAGGGTATCTGGTGTATTCGTGTCGATTCAGCGTTTCAATGATCTGATCAAGCGGCATTTCCTTATTCAACGTAACAATTTTATCTCGTGGAATCATGATCTCCTGAAGCAAACGCTCATCAAAAGCAAAAATGTTTTTGAGATAGTCCAGCTCTGTCTGGTTGATCTCGCCACTCTCATAGCTCTGTGCCATAATCAGCTTCAGCTCTTCTTCTGAGTGAACGGTATCATGCCCGGCAGGTTTCACACCAAAGATACCAAGCAACAGACGAGCAGCTCCATTTAATGCATAAATGAACGGATTCATGATTTTACCGAACCAGTACAGTGGGGGTGCCAGCAGCAGCGTCATTCTCTCTGCAAACTGAATCGCCAGCGTTTTTGGTGCCAATTCACCAATAACTACGTGCAGGAACGTAATGATCGCCAGAGCGATACCGTAGGAAAGCACGGTAGACAACGCCGCCGGCACTTCCATGCGCTCAAAGAGCGGATGAAGCATTTTCTCAACGGTAGGTTCACCCAAGGCTCCCAATACCAGCGCCGTGATGGTAATCCCCAATTGACATGCTGACAGATAATAATCCAGGTTGTGCGCCACTTTCTTGGCCAGTACTGCCTTTTTGTTCCCTTCCGAGATCAATTGATCGATTCGGGACATCCGTACTTTAAGAATTGCAAATTCGGCTCCAACGAAAAAGGCTGTCAGACCTATAAATACGGCTACTAAAAATAAATTCAAGGCTATTATTCCGTCCAATGATTTCCCTCAGGTTGAGGGATTCACCTCCAAGTAAAATTTATATTAAGGTTGCTCAGACCACTCCGATGACAGAATAACCTTCCGACCACTGTTATCCCCAGATTTTTTAGTTCCTTATATAAAAGGGGAAAATCCGGGGATAAAGGCGGACGCTTCGCTTCTTCAGTCTATTCTGTCCTCTCCGTTATCGCAAAAACATTTAAAATTTTTAAAAGATTTTCGGGCAAGATTACGCCAGATCGCTTGTAGCTTCCTCAACCTGCGCGCCGTTTACCCGCTCCAGAAGAACTTGTTTGATGTGATAATTTTCGGTATCAACAACGGTCCAGACATAATCGCCGTGTTCTACCGTGTCGCCTTTTTCCACACCTACACCCTTCTGGTACTGAATCCATCCGGCAACGGTGTCCATCTCTTCATTACCTTCAAAGCTAAGCCCGAACTGTCGCTCCACTTCATCCAAAAGTACCCGACCATTAATGAGATATTGATTCTCTCCGGTCTCCTGAATATCAGCCACCTCATCGGCATCGAATTCATCACGAATCTCACCGACCAGCTCCTCCAGAATATCCTCCATCGTAATGATTCCCGAAGTACCACCGTATTCATCCACGACCACGGCCATGTGTACACGTTCCTGCTGCATTTTAATCATCGCATCCTGGATACGTGTAACTTCGGAAACGAATGGGATCTCACGAACGAATTCGCTCAGTTGATACGATCTTGCGGCAACCATGTCGGGCAAAATCTTTTTCACATTCACAACGCCAATAATGCGGTCCTTGTCCCCATCCTCGATGACAGGGTAACGTGAATAGTTATGTTCATCCAGTATAGGAATAATATCGTCATAGGTCATTTCCTGATCTAATGTCACCAGTTCCGTACGTGGCACCATGATGTCTTTGGCATCACGTTCGTCGAACACAAATACATTTTCCAGATATGAAAGCTTGGTCTTGTTGTTCTCGTCACCTTCATAACTCTGGTTCATGATGATCTTGATCTCGTCCTCCGAGTAGGCTTGATCATGTTTGGCAGGCTTCACACCGAATCCTCGCAGAAGAACACGAGAGGTTCCATTAAGCGCCCAGATGAACGGATACATGATTTTACCAAACCAGTATAGTGATGGGGCAAGCATTAATGTCAGTTTTTCTGAAAATTGAATCGCCAGCGTTTTCGGTGCCATCTCACCAACAACCACATGCAAAAACGTGACGAGGATAAAGGCAATCGCATAGGAAGCAATTGATGAGATCGAAGCAGGTACGTCTAAATAATTGAATACCGGGTATAACAATCTCTCAACCGTCGGTTTGCCGAGCGCTCCCAGTCCTAGAGCAGTGACCGTAATACCGAGCTGACAGGCTGATAGATAATAATCCAGGTCCGAGACAACTTTTTTGGCGAGTACAGCCTTTTTATTGCCTTCCGCAACCAGTTGATCCACTCTTGATGTACGAATTTTGACTACAGCGAACTCCGATGCTACGAAAAATGCAGTCAATGCAATCAAGATAATAAGTAAAGCGATATTCAATATGGTAATTATGTCCAATGATTTCCCCGGTTCTCAGGGATTCACCTCCAGAGATAGTTACAGCGTGATCCGTTAACTACGTTAACCATTCATCTGCTGTTTGTCGTTCATCATGGCGTATGCCTTATATGAAATCGAATAATGATCATATTTGTATATGTCGTACGTGTTTGACCTTGTAAAACCAAAACAGGAATTCAAGATGAAGTCAATGACATGCAGAAACTTCTTCATTCAAATCGGGTTACCCCTCATGCTGTCAATTGTTCCTCGCTTAACTCCACCTAGATTCGCCATTTGGACAATTTACAATATCGCCTACCCAATAGATATCCACCTCCCCTCGTACTCATTCCTGTTTCCGAAAAGTATACCATGTTTCCCGCTCAACCATCCAGTTGCACGTTATGGTTTGCCACAAGCTTACAGTATAATGTTCACAAATTAGTCTCTATGTATGTTACAGACTTTATATAATATGATTGATATTACCTCATAATGTGATATTGTTCACATGTTTAGTATAGTCCAATTTATAAAAATACTACCCCTTACTTTAGGGCATTAAACATGCCTGATCTTCCTGATTTAATCCCGTTTCGCATCTTTCCCATGTCTTTCACTTATGGACAAGTTTGGCCGTTTGCACAAGATACATCTATATACGCAGCAAAGAGCCCGCAAGATGCAAATACCTTTCCGGTACACATCTATACGGGCTCTTGTATTCACTCTATACCAGTGCTTTGGCAGCTATATCCGTCCGCTGATGTTTGCCATCAAAATGGATAAGCTCCGCCTGTTCATAGGCTTTGTTTCTAGCTTCGGCAATATCCGCACCAAGGCCAACTACGCCCAGGATTCGTCCACCATTCGTGACCCAGTCTCCTGCTTCACTACGCGCAGTACCTGCGTGGAATACCACGGCATTATCTACTTGATCCAGACCTTCAATGACTACGCCTTTGGCATAAGGACCCGGATAACCTCCTGAAGCAAGTACCACACATACTGCGGCTTCATCGCTCCATTCAATCTCAATATCTGCCAGCTTGCCATGAACGGTTGCCCAGAAGATATCAAACAAGTCACTCTTCAGGCGTGGCAGTACGACCTGTGTTTCGGGATCACCAAACCGTGCGTTGAACTCAATCGTTTTGGGTTTACCATCTGGTGAAATCATCAGTCCGGCAAACAATACACCCTGGAATGGACGTCCCTCGGACACCATCGCTTTAGCCGTTGGTTTAATGATCGTCTCCACGGCTTCCTCAATAATAGAAGCAGGGATATGTGGCAATGGTGAATATGTACCCATACCGCCTGTGTTTGGCCCCTGATCATTGTCGAATACAGGTTTGTGATCTTGCGCTGCGGCCATCGGACGAACCGTCTCACCATCGACAAAAGCCAGAATGGACATTTCCTGCCCTGCGAGGAATTCCTCGATGATCACTTTGGCTCCCGCTTCACCAAATACTTTGTCCACCATGATGCTACGAAGTGCCTGATCAGCCTCTTCACGCGAATAAGCTACCGTCACACCTTTGCCCGCTGCCAGTCCATCTGCCTTGATGACAACCGGGATTGCTTGCTCATTCAGGTATGCTTGAGCCTGTTCGTAGTTGTCGAATTTTTCATAGGCTGCGGTTGGAATGTTGTATTTGTGCAGCAGGTCCTTCATGAACGTTTTACTTCCTTCGATCTCTGCTGCATTACGACGGGGTCCGAATACCGGGATACCTGTCGAATCAAATGCATCCACGATCCCATCTGCAAGCGGATCATCCGGACCAATAACCACCAATCCCACTTTAAGCTCTACAGCAAGAGCCGTTAGTTTATCGAATTCATTTACCGCAATGGCATGACACTCAGCGAGCTGAGCAATACCTGCATTTCCCGGTGCACAGTGAATCTTGTCTACCTTTGGACTCTTCGCCAGAGCCCAAATGATTGCATGCTCCCGGCCACCGCCGCCTACTACCAGAATATCCATTCGTTCTGTTCCCCCTCCGTGCATAACTGGATTTGTTACGCTATCGCGTGTTGAAAAACCTAAAAAAGAGGGGGTGTACCATAAGTCATAAGTATGACTGGCGACACCCCTTATTAAACCTTTTTCGTTCTAGTGTTTGAAGTGACGAACGCCTGTGAAGACCATGGCAATTCCGTATTCATTGGCTACTTTGATGGATTCTTCGTCTTTGATCGAACCACCAGGTTGAATTACCGCTGTAATTCCGGCTTTTGCTGCCAGTTCCAGCGTATCACCCATTGGGAAGAACGCATCGGATGCCAGAATAGCACCTTTTGCTTGCTCGCCAGCTTGCTCAATCGCAATTTTGGCTGCACCCACACGATTCATTTGTCCAGCGCCCACACCCACCGTCATATCATTCGCTGCAAGTACAATCGCGTTGGATTTCACATGTTTAACTACTTTCCAGCCAAACAACAGCTGTTTCAGTTCTTCTTCCGAAGGCGCACGATCCGTTACCACGTTCAGCTCGCTCGCTTCGATGGAGTGTACATCGGACTGTTGTACGATCATACCACCGTCGATAGACGTTACCACGAATTGGCTCTCCCGTTTACGAGCAGCATTCAATTCACCCGTTTTCAGCAAACGAATGTTTTTCTTCTTCGTCAGGATATCGAGAGCTTCTTGTGTAAAGTCAGGAGCAAGTATAATTTCCAGGAAAATCTCGCTCAATTTGCCTGCTGTATCACTATCGATAATGCGGTTTGCTGCCACAATGCCACCAAAGATAGACGTTGGATCTGCAGCATATGCCTTGCTGTAAGCTTCATAGATACTTGCACCAATACCTACGCCGCATGGGTTCATATGTTTAACCGCAACAACCGCCGGTTCTTCAAATTCTTTGACAATCTGCAATGCTGCGTTCGCATCGTTGATGTTATTGTAAGACAACTCTTTGCCATGCAATTGCTCGGCTGTTGTCAACGTATCTTGAGCAGCCAGCGGTTTGCGGTAGAATGCCGCCTGCTGGTGTGGATTTTCGCCGTAACGCAAATCCTGGAGTTTTTCGTAAGTAACCGTCAGACGCTCTGGTAGTGGATCACCGTTCAGGTTGGAGAGATAGTCAGAAATAACTGCATCGTAAGCCGCTGTATGGCGGAACACTTTTGCCGCAAGCCGTTTGCGTGTTTCGAGTGTGGTATCTCCATTACTGCGAACTTCTTCAAGCACCTTGCCGTAATCCGCTGTGTCAACAACAACACTGACAAAGGCATGGTTTTTGGCAGCAGAGCGAAGCATGGTTGGACCACCGATATCGATGTTCTCGATTGCGTCTTCGTACGTCACATCCGGTTTGGCGATAGTATCTTGGAAGGGGTAGAGGTTTACGACAACGAGGTCAATATAACCCAATCCGTTCTCTTCCATCTGGCGCTTATGCTCTTCGCTGTCACGAACAGCCAGCAACCCACCATGAACTGCTGGATGCAATGTTTTAACACGTCCGTCCATGATTTCCGGGAACCCGGTCACATCCGAAATTCCGATGACAGGTACGCCTTCCTTCGACAATAGGCTGCTTGTACCTCCTGTCGAAATAATCTCCACACCCATTTGCGACAGCTCGCGGCAAAAGTCCACGATGCCTGTTTTATCCCATACGCTGACCAGCGCTCTTTTGATACTCACAATATGCTCCTCCTTTAATGTCCCATGGCTTCGCGTTTCCTGACGAAACACAGCCGATTTATTTCCCGAGAAATATCACAAAATGCGTACCAATATTCGACTTCTGTTATATAAGTGGAACTAAGATGTTTACACGGGACACTCCGATGACAGAACAACCTTCTAATCGCTGTTATCCCCAGATTTTTTGATTCCCTTTTCTTAAAGGGAAAATCCGGTGATAAAGGCGACCGCTTTGCTTTTTCAGGTTTTTTCTGTCCTCTCCGTTAATGTGCAAAAAAATTTCAACTTATATCAAACCGGTTTGTTAACAGTAACGTGACGTCCGTCTAATTGAACCAGACCTTGAGCGAACCAGGATACCACTTCAGGGTAAAGTTGCTGTTCGGCTGCATGGATGGAACGGCTGATTGACTCAGGTGTATCCTCTGGCAAAATGGGAACGGGATGCTGGGCAATAATCGGCCCTGTATCCATGCCACCGTCCACAAAGTGCACCGTCACGCCTGTAACTTTCACGCCATATTCGAGAGCCTGTCCAATCGCATCCTTGCCTGCAAATGCCGGTAGCAAGGACGGATGAATATTAATCAACCGCCCTGCGTAACGATCCACCACAACCGAAGTCAACAATCTCATATATCCCGCAAGAACAACCAAGTCGATTTTTTTGGATTCAAGCACTTCCACGATCTCTGCCTCATAGGCTTCACGGGAAGCATAATTTTTTGGAGTAAACAGATGACAGTCCACGCCTGCGTCCTGTGCCCGCTGCACAACGCGTGCAGCCGGTTTATCACACACGAGCAGATCTACGGATGCATTCAGCCCACCGTTCCGTACTGCATCGACCAATGACTGAAAGTTAGTCCCTTCACCCGAGGCAAATACAGCTATGCGGTAGTTCGCCATTAAACATCCGCTCCCGTGAAGGTTACTCGCGCATCTCCCTCAGTAACACGTCCAATGATGTACGCTTCTTCACCAGATGCTTTCAGTTGTTCCAGCGCTTCCGTTGCATCTGCTTCATTAACCACCAGTACAAGCCCAACACCCATGTTAAATGTGGTGAACATGTCACGGTTCGAGACAGCACCCTTTTCCTGTAACAGGTTGAAGATCGGCAGGATCGGCCAAGAGCCGTAGTCAATATCCACATTCACGTTGTTTGGCAACATACGTGGGATATTCTCGATGAAGCCACCACCTGTAATGTGTGCCATGCCTTTTACTTTTACCTTTTCCAGCAATGACAACAGAGGTTTAACGTAGATCTTCGTAGGTTCCAGCAGGGAATCACCCAGCTTACCGCCCAGTTCCGCGACTTCATCATGCAGATCAAGTCCCGCATCTACCAACAAAAGTCTGCGTACCAGCGAGAATCCGTTACTGTGTACACCGCTGGAGGCCAATCCAATTACTGTGTCACCAGGGGCGATGGTTGTACCGTTGATGATCTTTGCTTTGTCCACGATACCCACCGTGAATCCAGCAATATCGTATTCGCCTTCACTGTACATGCCCGGCATCTCCGCCGTCTCGCCACCGATCAGCGCACAACCAGATTGATGACAGCCTTCAGCGATACCCGCAACAATAGCTTCGATCTTCTCAGGAATGACTTTGTCACATGCCAGATAGTCAAGGAAGAAGAGTGGTTCTGCACCCTGTACCACAATGTCGTTCACACACATCGCTACCGCGTCGATTCCAATGGTATCGTGACGGTCCATGGCAAATGCAATTTTCAGCTTGGTGCCTACACCATCCGTACCGGATACAAGCACAGGCTCATCGTATTTATCTTTGTTCAAACCGAACAGGGCACCGAATCCACCCAGATCTGTCATCACTTCCGGACGGAAGGTACGCTTCACGTGTTTTTTCATCCGTTCAACCGCTTCATTACCTGCCGCGATATCGACGCCGGCCTTTTTATATGCTTCAGACAAGTGGAATCATCTCCTTTTTTTTCGCCCCACCTAAATCCTCCCGCCCGGGAGGACCCCATAGGACCTTGGCAGGCCCTCTGGACACCCGCCAAAAAAGCGGTGCAGAGGTGGCTGGTGTGATCTTGCTATGGTTGATTCGTACGTGATCTCGCGGGGTTGTTCACCGATTCCGTTGGCTGCAAGCCATCGGTCGGCGAACCCCGCTCAGCTACGCTGCGGGGCAAGCCCGCTGGGCAGCTGCTTCGCTCGGCTGCCTGGCCCCTATTGCTCCGCAAAGCGGGGCTTAAGGGCGCGGGCTAGGCCCGGGGGCAGCTGCTTCGCCTGGCTGCCTAGCCCCTGTTGCTCCGCAAGGCGGGGCTTAAGGGCGCGGGCTAGGCCCGGGGGCAGCTGCTTTGCTTGGCTGCCTAGCCCCTGTTGCTCCGCAAAGCGGGGCTTGAGGGCGCGGGCTAGGCCCGGGGGCAGCTGCTTTGCTTGGCTGCCTAGCCCCTGTTGCTCCGAAAAGCGGGGCTTGAGGGCGCGGGCTGCGTCCGGGGGCAGCTGCTTCGCCTGGCTGCCTGGCCCCTGTTGCTCAACAAAGCGGGGCTATAAGGCTAACAGCTGCAGCCGAATTTTTCTTCGCCGCCAAAGTCGAGGCGGGTTGGGTAATCATGATCAAAACATGCGAGACATAGTCCGCCTTTAGGATCATCCTGATTATTTCCCTGTATCGATGCAATCAGTCCATCGGGACTGAGGAACTCCAGGGAATCTGCATTAATTTCACGGCAAATTTCTTCAACCGACAACTGAGAAGCAATTAATTCACGGCTGTCAGGCGTATCAATACCGTAAAAACACGGGTTTTTGAAAGGTGGTGATGTAATCCGTACATGTACTTCCGTTGCTCCTGCATCACGCAGCATGTTCACGATCCGACGGGAGGTTGTTCCCCGTACAATGGAGTCGTCAATCATAACCACACGTTTTCCTTCCACAACGCGACGCACAGCGCTCAGCTTCATCTTCACGCCCTGCTCCCGCAATTCCTGGCTTGGCTGGATAAACGTACGTCCGGTGTATTTATTTTTGATCATACCCATCTCATACGGAATGCCTGTCTGTTCAGCGTATCCAATCGCCGCCGAGATGCTGGAATCTGGTACCCCCGTAACCAAGTCCGCATCCACAAACGACTCAATCGCCATCCGGCTTCCCATCCGTTTACGGGCAGCATGCTGATTCGCACCATTCATATCACTATCCGGACGAGCAAAATAAATATATTCCATCGCACATAATGCCTTGCGGTGTTTGTGATGATCAAAGCGATCTTCGTGCAGACCATCTGCATCAAGCACGAGCAGCTCACCCGGTTCAATATCCCGAATTAACTCTGCACCGATTGTTTCCAGTGCACACGTCTCGGATGCAAACAGATACGCATCCCCGAGCTTACCCATCGTGAGCGGACGAAGTCCGTGCGGATCGGAAGCCACGAGCAGCTTATCATTGGTCATGATCAGAAATGCATAACCGCCAACAATGCGCTGGAATGCCTCTTTTGCCGCTTCCACAAGCCCTTTGGAGGATCGTGCAATCAGATGCGCAATGACCTCGGTATCACTTGTTGTTTGGAAAATGGAACCGCTCTGCTCCAGCTCACGCCGGATCGTTGGTGCATTCACAATGTTTCCGTTGGTTGCTACTGCCAAATCGCCATCACGGTATTTAAATACCAATGGCTGAGCGTTCGTCAGTTTACTGTCACCACTTGTTGAATACCGGACATGTCCAATGGAAATATCCCCGGTTAACGTCTGCATCAGGTCTTTGGTGAACACTTCTTTCACCAGACCCATGCCGCGATGATAGTTAAACTGGCTGCCATCACTCACACACATGCCTGCACTTTCTTCGCCCCGATGTTGCAGCGCATGCAGTCCATAATAGGAGAGCGAAGCCGCGTCAGGGTGTCTGAACACCCCGAACACGCCGCATTCTTCCTTCAATTTGTCGAGTCCTTCCTTGCCGGACCCTTCATTATAATAATCGCCTGTCCACAACGGTCCTGTCGTCAGTTCATGAGACATGGAATCGCATCCTCCCAGACCTGAGCCAAACCTCCTACAGGTTCGCTCACGGCTGATGTTCCGTTCAATTCAATCGTCAGGTTACTTCCTTCTACACGGCCAATCACAGCTACAGGTACACCGCGCTCACGTACAAAAGCTTCAAGTTTACCCGCTTGCTCAGGCGTAGCCGACAACAAGATACGGGATTGGCTCTCACTGAATAGGGCGTGATCTGCACGCAATGCAGTCTCCACATTCACCTGTGCTCCTACGTTACCGCTGATACAAGACTCTGCGAGTGCAACAGCCAAGCCGCCTTCAGACAAGTCATGTGCCGAGCGAACGAGACCGGATTGAATTGCTTCCAGCACCGTGCTGAGCAACGCTTTTTCCGTTTGCAAATTCAGTTCTGGCGGACGACCTTCCGTCTGACCATGAACCGCATATTGCAGCTCGCTGCCACCCAGTTCAGCTTTTGTTTCACCGAGGAGGATGATAATATCACCTTCGGATTTGAATGCTTGTGTCGTGATATGATCCGTATCATGAACGAGACCTACCATACCGACAACTGGCGTTGGATAGATGGAGCCTTTGGCGTTTTCGTTATACAGACTTACGTTACCACCGATGACTGGCGTATCCAGCACACGGCAAGCTTCTGCCATACCGTCTACCGCTTTCTCCATTTGCCAGAAAATATCCGGCTTCTCCGGGTTACCAAAGTTCAGGTTGTCCGTAATCGCCAGCGGCTCAGCACCGGAACATACAATGTTACGCGCTGCTTCACTTACGGCAATCCGTCCACCAACTTCAGGATCAAGGTACACATAACGTCCATTACAGTCCGTTGTCATCGCGAGACCTTTGCGTGTGCCACGAATCGTAACTACAGCTGCATCCGAACCCGGACGAACGGCAGTGCTTGTACGCACCATATAGTCGTATTGATCGTACACCCATTTTTTACTTGCTACTGTTGGTGAAGCCAGCACTTGTTTCAATGCTCCGCCGAGATCCGACACTTCGTCGTAACGAAGCGTGTCGATAGAAGCACTTTGCTCGTAGTATGCAGGTACAGAAGAAGGTTTGTCATAGACTGGACATTCGTCAACCAGTGCCGTTACTGGCATATCTCCGACCACTTCGCCGTGATGGATCAATTTCAGACGTCCGTCATCCGTTACCTTACCGACTTTCGCACAGATTACGCCCCAACGTTCAAAGATTTCCATCGCCTGCGCCTCATCCTTCGGCTCAACTACGAACAACATCCGTTCCTGGGACTCGGACAACATCATCTCGTAAGGCGTCATGCCTTCTTCACGCTGTGGTACCTGATCCAGATACAATTCCAGACCGTTACCCGCTTTACTTGCCATCTCTGCACTCGAACATGTCAGACCAGCAGCACCCATATCCTGAATTCCGAGCACGATGCCCGTGTCGATCAATTCCAGACAGGATTCCATTACCAGTTTCTCCATAAATGGATCACCAACCTGAACGGCTGTCCGTTGGGACTCGGATTCTTCCGTCAATTCAACCGATGCAAAGGTTGCTCCATGAATACCATCACGGCCTGTTGGCGGCCCAACATAATACACAGGGTTACCTACACCTTTAGCTACGCCGCGCTGAATCTTGTCATGATCAATCAGACCCACACACATGGCGTTAACCAGCGGATTGCCTTCATAGCTCTCATCAAACATCACTTCGCCACCAACGGTAGGAATCCCGATACAGTTACCATATCCGGCAATACCCGATACGACATGCTCGAACAGATATTTAACGCGATCACTCTCCAACTTACCAAAACGAAGGGAGTTCAGTATTGCTACTGGTCTTGCTCCCATGGAGAAAATATCACGGATAATGCCGCCCACACCTGTTGCCGCACCTTGATAAGGCTCAACCGCGGAAGGATGGTTATGGCTTTCAATTTTGAATACAACAGCCTGGTTATCACCGATATCCACGATACCGGCACCTTCACCAGGTCCCATCAGGACACGTGGTCCAGTGGTTGGGAAACGGCGCAGCAATGGCTTGGAGTTTTTATAAGCACAGTGCTCGGACCACATTACACTGAACACACCAATCTCCGTGTAGTTTGGCTTGCGTCCCATGAACTCACAGATCAGCTCGTACTCGCTGTCAGATACGCCCATTTGTGCGTAAAGTTTATGTTCTGCGACCTGTTCTGCTGTTGGTTCCTTAGCGGATAGCTGCTGCGTCATGCCGATCCCTCCATGCTTTCAAAATAGATGTAAACATACGTTTGCCGTCTTCCGAACCTAGCAGTGAGTCCACTGCACGCTCTGGATGTGGCATCATGCCGACCACGTTTCTACCCTCGTTACAGACTCCCGCGATATCACCCAGGGAACCGTTCGGGTTGTTGCCATACGTAAATACGATCTGGTTGTTCGCTTGCAGACTCGCCAGCGTCTCCTCGTCGCAATAATAGTTGCCTTCACCATGAGCAATCGGGATGATAATCTCTTCGCCCGGTGCATAGTCACGTGTAAATGGTGTATCTGCGTTCGCTACTTTCAATACCGTATCGTGACAACGGAATTTCAGGGAAGTGTTACGGATCAATGCACCTGGAAGCAATCCTGCTTCAGTCAGGATCTGGAATCCGTTGCAAATACCCAAAATATATTTACCTTGTTCAGCAGCTTTCGCTACCTCATTCATTACCGGTGCAAAACGGGAAATCGCACCGCACCGCAGGTAGTCACCATAAGAGAAACCACCCGGAACTAAAATACAATCATAAGCCGATAGATCTGTAGCCGTGTGCCATACATAATCAACCTCTTGTCCAATCGCATCTTCCACTGCCTTGTAACAGTCGATGTCGCAGTTGGAGCCAGGGAACACAAGAACTGCAAATTTCATGAGATTAACCCTCCAATTCGTAGCGGTAATCTTCAACAACGGTGTTGGCCAGCAGCTTTTCACACATGACTTTCAATCGTTTCTCCGCTTCCGCACGATCTGTTGTATCCAGGTTCAGTTCCATGACTTTACCGATCCGTACACTTTCCACTTCGTTAAATCCCATTGAATGCAGGGCTCCTTGAACAGCTACGCCTTGCGGGTCGAGTACGCTTTGCTTAATAGTGACATATACGGTTGCTTTGATCATGATCCTTATGTTCCTCCTCAGTAATGAACGGGATAAATGCTTTATGCTGTTAAAAAAAGTTACTTTTGGTGCTTGCTCCGGGGCGGATTGTTCTTTCCGGTCGCTTGTTGTCCCCAGGTTTTTTGATTGTTTTGGCCCGCTCTGCGGTCAAAACCCGGGGACAAAGGCGAACGCTTCGCTCCTTTAAGAACAATTCCGCCCCTCCGCTAGTCCATGCGACGTTTTTTTAAAGGCCTAAACCTTTTACGTTGCACGGTGTGTAATGGTCGAGACTGACCATTACGTGAAAACAATGAATGGTCTTTAAGTTACTTTAGTAACCTTATTATTTTTATATTTGTAGACTTCCTGTATGTGAAGAGAAGTCTTTGTCTTTAATTGCCTCACCCACCAGTTTGAACACTGGCGGAGGGAAAGATTTGAGCTAGAGAAGCGTAAGCGTTCGCCTTTGCAACCGGAATGTTTCCTTTTGAAAAAAGGATTCCAATCAAAACATTCCGGGGGCAACAGCGATCGAAAGCCAAACTTTCCCGTAGCCCGCTCAAACGTTAAACTTTATTATTTCGTTAAACGGTTATAAATATCGACGTATCTTGCGGTTGTTGCTTCAACTACCTCTTGTGGGAGTGGATCAGGTTTACTGTTCTTGTCCCAGTCGGTTCCGGCGAGATAGGTGCGCACTGGCTCTTTATCCATGCTGTCGATCTCGATGTCGAGTTCGTAATTCTCTTTGGCCCAGAAGCGTGAAGCATCTGGGGTGAAGATTTCGTCAATCAGGATGACCTTGCCATCCACGATGCCGAACTCGAATTTGCAATCTGCTAGAATGATGCCACGCTGGTCACAGTAATCACGGGCGAATTCGTACAGGCGTAAGCTTTTTTCTTGAAGCTCCACTGCAAGTGCGTCTCCTACCAGTTCTTTCATGCGATCCATTGGAATGTCTTCATCATGACCAACATCGTTTTTGGCTGCCGGGGTGAAAATGGGAACTTCGAGCTTGGCGTTTTTGCGAAGTCCATCAGGCAATTTAATCCCATTCACTTCACCGTTTGTCTCATATTGTCTCCATCCACCACCAGTGATGTATCCACGCACGACACATTCAATATCAATGCGTTCTGCTTTGCGGGTTACCATGATGCGGTCTTTGAGCAATTCAGGGTCTGTGATCAGGTCACCCAGTTGATTCACATCGGTATGAACCACGTGATTGTCCATCATGCTACCTGTCAGTTCAAACCAGAAGCTGCTGAGTTTGTTCAGTACGTTTCCTTTCTCGGGAACTGCCGGGTCCAGCACATAATCAAATGCCGAGATACGGTCCGTAACCACGATCAGAAAATGTTCACCCAGATCGTACAATTCACGTACTTTTCCTTTATATAACAGAGGTGCTTTAACGAGATCTGCCGCAGTGGACAGTGCCATGGGCTCACCTTCTTTCAGGAGATGTAAAGTATACGTCCAATTCCCCTCATCACGCAGGGCCACTCCGAATGCAGAAGAACCTTCCGATCGCTGTTATCCCCGGATTTTTCTGATCCCCTTTCTAAAGGGGAAAATCCTGTGATAAAGGCGAGCGCTTTGCTTCTTCAGGTTTTTTCTGCCTTCTCCATTCCAGCGTGAACACATAATCAACCTATACTTTTAGGGAGTAAAACTTGTTCTAAATTTGATAAAGGCGCAGCGTATGCTTCCGAAGTAGCTTTCTTTCAGAATGTTTTTAGCTTCGCTTCTTCAGCTTATTTCTGTCCTCTGCGTTCAAGTGCTGAACCATCATTCTGCGCTATAGCCTATGGGAGTTATATATTAGTCGTTCAAGCCGAGCTTTTTGAAGATGGTGTCAACGTGCTTCAGGTGCCATGACGGGTTGAACGCATCTGCGATTTCTTCTTCGTTCAGCACTTCCGTGATTTCCGGTGTGGATTTCACGATATCCTGGAACTGACGTTGTTCTTCCCATGCTTGCATCGCACGTGGTTGAACGGTATCGTACGCTTGCTCGCGGCTGAAACCTTTGTCGATCAGCTTTGTCATAATGCGACCGGAGAATGGTACCCCGTAGGTGCGCTCCATGTTGCGTTTCATGTTCTCAGGGAATACCGTCAGGTTCTTCACGATGTTACCAAAACGGTTCAACATGTAGTTCAGCAGCATCGTTGCATCCGGCAGAATGATACGTTCTACGGAAGAATGCGAGATGTCGCGCTCATGCCAGAGTGTTACGTTCTCGTATGCCGATACCATATGTCCGCGAATGACGCGGGACAGGCCGGAGATGTTTTCGCTACCGATTGGATTACGCTTGTGCGGCATCGCGGACGATCCTTTTTGACCTTTAGCAAAAGCTTCTTCCACTTCACGGAACTCACTCTTCTGCAGCGCACGTACCTCTGTAGCAAACTTGTCCAGGGACGTTGCGATCAACGCCAATGTAGCCATATACTCCGCGTGACGGTCACGTTGCAATGTTTGAGTCGAGATTGGCGCAGGTTTCGTGCCCAGCTTCTCGCAGACAAACTCTTCAACAAACGGATCGATGTTCGCGTACGTTCCAACTGCGCCTGAGATTTTGCCGTATTGTACATTGTCTGCTGCATGACGGAAACGCTCCAGGTTCCGTTTCATCTCTTCATGCCACAACGCCATTTTCAGTCCAAATGTTGTTGGCTCTGCATGCACCCCGTGCGTACGTCCCATCATTGGTGTGTGCTGATAAGCCAGTGCTTTTTCACGCAGAATTTCAATGAAATTAATGATATCTTTTTCCAGAATCTCATTCGCTTGACGCAGTACATAACCCAGAGCCGTATCCACGACATCTGTGGAAGTCAGACCGTAGTGCACCCATTTCCGCTCTGCACCCAGGCTTTCAGATACCGTACGTGTAAATGCGATAACGTCATGACGTGTTTCCTTTTCAATCTCATAGATGCGGTCGATGTCAAAAGATGCGTTCTGACGAAGCAATGCTGCTTCTTCCTTAGGGATAACACCCAGTTCAGCCCACGCCTCACATGCACAAATTTCAACTTCCAGCCACGATTGGAATTTGTTCTCTTCGGTCCAGATGGCTCTCATTTCGGGTCTGCTATAACGTTCAATCATGAATTTGTATTCCTCCAGAGATTAGTTTGTTCAATCCATTGCAATCCTTCTTCAACATCCTGACAAAGCAGATTCACATGCCCCATCTTACGTCCTGTTTTCGCTTCGGTTTTACCATATATGTGAAGCTTGGGAATCACACCGAGTTCTATCGCTTCTGCATCAGGTTGCCCTGTTCTGGCGATAATACCTTCCAGATGTTCTCCAAGCACATTGACCATAACAACCGGACTCAATAACGAAGTGTCCCCAAGTGGTAATCCGCAGATCGCACGAATATGTTGTTCGAACTGGGAAGTCGCACAAGCTTCCATCGTATAGTGACCAGAATTATGCGGTCTTGGTGCCAGTTCGTTGACGTACAGTCTTCCATCCGCCGCTACAAACAGTTCCACAGCCAGCAACCCGACAGCCTTCATTGATTCTGCCACCGCTGCTGCCAGCTTTTGCGCTTCAATCTGGATGTCTGCGGCAACTCTAGCCGGTACAATTGAAGCATGCAAAATGTTATTTACATGACTGTTCTCCGCTGGCGGGAACGTTTTGATCTCCCCATTTGTACTGCGCGCTACAACGACCGATATCTCGCATTCAAACTTGATGAATTGTTCCAGCACCAGTTCCGCACCTGTAGCTGCAAGCTCTTCATATGCAGCAACCGCCTCACTCGCTTCCCGAATTACACGCTGGCCTTTGCCATCGTAACCTCCAGTCACCGTCTTCAGTACACATGGCATTCCAAGTTCGCTTACAGCAGCAAGCATCGTATCCGCACTTGTGATCTCACGATAAGGCGCAACTCTTACTCCAGCAGCTTCAATTGCTCGTTTTTCACGCAACCGATGTTGTGTGGTGTACAGTAACGCACTTCCTTGCGGAACGTAAGACTCACGCTCGAGCAGCCCAGCGACTTCTGCATCCACATTTTCGAATTCATACGTAATGACATCGCATTGCCGAGCCAGTTCAAGTGCAGCTTTGGCATCGTCATAACCAGCTTCAATCTGACGAGCAACTTGACCACAAGGTGCATCCGCAGCCGGATCAAGAGTAACGAATCGATACCCCATTGCCGTTCCTGCGAGCGTCATCATCCGTCCGAGCTGTCCGCCCCCTAGAATGCCGATGGTTGTTTTCCCTGGCAGCAGGACATTTTTCAGCTCTCCTGTTATACCGGATTGGTTCCCTGTACTACTCATAGTTCTTCACTGCTTTCGAGTACTTCTTGTTTGATGCGCTCTCGGCGAGCTTCAGAGCGACGTTGGACATCGGGGTCAAAAGCACCGATCATTTGAGCTGCCAGCAATCCTGCATTGGTTGCCCCTGCCTTGCCAATCGCCACAGTTGCGACGGGAATACCACCAGGCATCTGAACAATGGACAACAAGGAATCGAGACCGTTCAATGCTTTGGATTGAACCGGTACGCCAATGACTGGAAGCATCGTTTTGGCGGCAACCATACCGGGTAGATGTGCTGCCCCGCCTGCCCCTGCAATGATCACCTTGAATCCTCGATCAATTGCTTGCTCTGCGTATTCAAACATCAAATCCGGTGTACGATGGGCGGAGACCACCTTTTTCTCATACCCAATCTCCAGCTCGTCCAGCACCTCGCACGCATGTTTCATCGTTTCCCAATCCGACTTGCTGCCCATAATTACAGCGACTTGCAGTGACATGAATACATCCAACTCCCGTCTGCGCTTTTTTGATTACATCTGACTATTAAGGAACTCTTATTACATTGTGAAATAAAAAAATCCGCTACCCGCGAAAACATCACATTTTCTCCGGACACCGGACTCCAAGAAATACGTATCCCTCATTTGGGCATGCCAAAAGGGGGCTTGCTGTCCGCATCTGGTTGCATGCGACTCTCAGCCGTATCTCCTCGTAGTCCGGAAATTTACGGTTCCCGGGTAGATACTTCCGGGCCCTATTCCCGGCGTTATACGAGCAAATATCTATCAAACTATCTTCGTTCATTTTGGTAATCTCTTATTACATATTTCGTTCCTACTCGACCTTATTCTTACCTGATCGACACATCTAACATTCTAACAATCCCCTACAGCTAATGTCAACTTAAAGACGAACATTTAACATATTGACAAATATAATGTTCGGGAATTGCTTCATTAAATTCGGTTAGCCATCCATTTCATCCCATAAAAGAAAGCCGGCTCCTCTTCAATCTCTCGAAGACAACCGGCTTCCTGCTCTTCAGTGCGTACACACTTCATCCATTATTTTACGATCAGTACTGGAACCTGAGCATGCTGTACCACATTGTGACTGACACTACCCAGGACAAATTCCCGAATTCCACCGAGTCCGCGGCTACCAATAATAATGATATCAGAATCATTTTCTTTGGCAAAATCAAGCAGTACTTCCGCAGCCGCTCCTTGAATCAGATCCACATTGGCCGTTACACCAGCAGCCTGAATTCGCTCTTTTGCTTCATCTGTCGTCTGTACCGCCAGATTGTAGTAGTCATTATTAAGTGAAGGTGGCAGTGGAGCCAACCCCTCACCGATGAATACACGCGGGAAATCAAAAGCATGAATGACATCCAGTACTGCATTTGGGGACACTTTAGCTAGCTCAATCGCACGATCAAGTGCTTTATTTGAAGCTTTCGAACCATCATAAGCCACTAATATTTTGGAGAATAACATGTGAATCCCGTCCCTTCCTTTATATGTAGAGCACGCGAAGCAAGCTTCGGTCTGACATGTAATAAACTAACAGAACCATATAACTCCTTAAACGTTCCGCAGCCACAATGAACCATTTATACGAATGAATTTACATATGAAACCAAAGTTTGAACGGTTACGCATGTGTTCCATGTATTCATTGAATAAAGTAACCATAGATTACCGCATTCAGGAACAACAACAATGGAATACCAATGGTGAAGCTGGGATGTTTGGTTTTATGCCTTTTCCGATACATCGCGATCCAGACTCCCAAAGCACCGCCTATAAATGCTAATAAGAATAACGTCCGTTCGGGTGTACGGTCACGACGCTGTTGCGCACGCCTCTTATCGTCCGACATCACCAGATAACCAACTACATTAATAAATAAAAACCACAATATAAGTCCGGTTTGCATATAATTCTAGCGATCCCCCTGTCCCGGGACATCTCCCTGTCTACATTATAGTCCTCATCAGAGACATGTTCAACGCACCGGGTAGGGAACCACAATTTTGTGTAATAACGCTAACCTCGCTCTGACTTAGGATTCCTGCTTTGGAATACCGTTCAGGCTTGGTGCTCTTTTGGCTGCTTTGTCCGGGCGCACAGCGATACTCTCTTCCCGAATACTGTCTTTGTTTTGCTGGTTATGGATCTTCTCTGGTTTGTTATGCGGCATATAGGTATCACCTCCTTGGCTTACGTTGCCTGAAAACGGAGGATCTTATACTACCTCAACTACCCTCAAGCGTGTTACTCTCCCTTTTTCTCCATAGCCGCCTTCAGCAGTTCACCCAGATTGGAACCGATGGACTCCTGCTTAGCATATTGTTTCACCAGCTTTTGCTGATCGCGTTTGTTCACATGCTGTTTATCCTTATCCAACGTTTCAGTAATACCACAAGGTAGACATTGTACGTATAACCCCGCCTTGCCTTCTTTGATTTCCATCTTTTTGTGGCACTGCGCACAACGACGATTGGACAATCTTTTTTCTGCCGAACGACGATACCCGCAGTCCTCGGTAGGACATACAAGAAACTTGCCGCGCTTGCCTTTCTTCTCCAACAACCGTGCGTTACAATCCGGGCAATGGCTATTGGACACATTATGCGGCTTGTACTCTGCTTTGCTGCCTTTTACCGTAGACACCAGCTCTTTCGCCATGGATCGGATACTATCCAGAAACGGCCCCGGTTTCCCTTGCCCACGAGCGATGCGTTCCAGTTCAGCTTCCCAGCGAGCAGTCAGATCCGGTGTACGAAGCTGCGGAGCAGCCAGTTCAATCAACTGTTTTCCTTTGCCAGTCGGGTGCATGCTGTTGCCTTGACGATCTATTGTATCGGAACTGACCAGCTTCTCGATAATATCCGCCCGCGTAGCCGGAGTCCCGAGTCCATGCTTTTCCATCTGAGAAAGCAAAGCAGCTTCGGTATACCGTTTGGGCGGCATCGTCCGTCCACTTTTAATGTGACAACGCTGAACCGTCACGGACTGTCCTTGCTGCACATCTGGCAAAAGCGCACGCTCATGGTCTGTTGCATCATCAGCACGGTCATCGTCATCATCGCTGTAATCACCGCCGTATACTTCACGCCATCCACTTTCTTTCACTGTTGTTCCTTTGACATGGAAGGAGTCATTCCCCACTTGAACCGTGATCGCAACCGAATCGTACTTCGCTGCCGGATAAAACAGGCTGATAAATCGACGTACAATTAGATCGTACAATTTGCGTTCCTCCGGATTCAGTTGATTCAGAAGCACCGTCTGCTCCGTGGGGATAATCGCATGGTGATCGGTAACTTTACTGTCATCCACAATACGTTTGGTGATATTCAGATTTTTGCGCAGCAAAGGACGTGCCAGAGACGCATAAGGTCCAATGGCTACACTGTCCAGCCGTTCTTTCAACGTAGCTGTCATGTCCGAAGTGAGGTATCGGCTGTCCGTACGTGGGTACGTTACGAGCTTGTGCTGTTCATACAGACGCTGCAGGACGTTTGATGTTTGCTTTGCAGAGAAACCATACTTCCGGTTGGCATCCCGTTGCAATTCCGTCAGGTCATATGCAAGTGGATGAGGCTCTACCTTCTCGCTTTTTTTCACTTGAGCAATCGTGCCCTTGCGCCCATCTACCCGTTTCTTCAATTCTTGCGTTTCTTGAGGGTCGAAAATTCGTGAATCTCCTCCAGCTGCCCGCCACACAGCCTGAAAACCACCCAAATCTGCCGTTATCGTCTCATACTCCTGCGAGCGGAAACCATTAATTTCATCTTCTCTATCCATAATCATGCCCAAGGTCGGCGTTTGGACCCGTCCAGCAGACAACTGCGCATTAAAACGAACGGTTAGTGCACGGGTCACGTTAAGTCCAATCATCCAGTCGGCTTCCGCACGGCAACGTGCAGATTCATAGAGACGGTCGAACTGACTGCCTGGCTTCAGCGAAGCAAATCCGTCTTTGATCGCCTTATCTGTCTGGGATGAAATCCACAGACGTTTAAAAGGTTTTTTCCACCCCGCCATCTGCATGATCCAACGGGCCAGCAATTCTCCCTCACGTGCTGCATCCGTCGCAATAACCAGCTCGCCCACATCCTGACGCTTCATCAACTGCTGCACGGCTTTATATTGATGGTTGGTCTCTTTAAGTACCTTCAGTTTCGTACGCTCTGGCAGAATGGGCAGGTCCTCCAGATTCCATGTTGCATACTTTTTATCGTAATCCTCGGGTTCAGCTAATCCAACCAGATGTCCAAGCGCCCAGGTAACGATATATTTCGGGCCTTCCATGTAACTTTTATGTTTATCACGCGCACCCATAACTCTGGCTATTTCGCGTGCTACAGATGGTTTTTCTGCGAGTACCAATGTCTTCACTTCATATCTCTTCCTCTCTGGTAGAACGTTATGTCTCTTTTATTCCTATCTTTTCATTATATCATTTCACACTAAAGGTATGCTCTGTCATCTCTACTTCCTAATCTACTCGTATCCTGTAACCTCATGTTTAATCAACATATCGATTATATGTTATATTTCCTAACATTAAAATATGTAATAGTTTTTCTGAGTACATGTAAACAGAAGCATGAATAAGTATTAACACTGTAAAGTATTGATGTATACGTTTTTTTGGATAAATATAAACCTTGTAAGATTACCTGACATGACTATACAATGTGTCAAAGGCATAGAAACAGAATCGCTGCTACACACATCAATGAGACACAGGAAGGGAGCGTGGATGCATGACTTATCATGGATCTGTATTGAAAAAAAGTGGGGCTTTGTTACTGGCAGGTGCTGTTGTTGCCACAACATGGGGAAGAACGTTACCTTCGGCATCAGCTGCAACGGCAACGCCTACGAGTAAAACAACAGTAGCTGCTGTATCCAAAGGAAAAGCGCCTGCTACTCCGGCAGCATTTGTTCAGGCCATGGAAGAAGCGGCAACACTTGCAGGTGTTCCTTTTACCATGGACAAGCTATCCGGCACAACCGTACAACGTAAAGATGCTGCGGTCGCCTTGCAACAATGGCTCAAGCTGGAATCGACTACCGAATCATTCAAGGATGTCCCGGATGAAGCCACTTTCGCAGGTGCTGTTGGTGCACTGAACACTGCGGGGTTGATGAAAGGTTATACGGAATCCCTCTTCCTTCCAAACGCTGTACTTACCGAGAATGATCTATCTGTATTGAAAGACCGCATTTATAACTACATAAAACCGTTTGTGCTGGAGGAAGCAACCATTATGGATCTCCAGACTGCAATGACGCAAGGAAAACTGACATCAAAAGAGTTGGTTCAGAAATATCTGGACCGCATTGAAAAATACGATGATCAAGGTGTAAGCATCAACGCTGTATTAACCCTGAACCCGGATGCGCTCCAAATTGCGGAGCAATTGGATGAAGAACGTGCAGCTCAAGGTGCTCGTGGACCTCTGCATGGCGTTCCGATTCTGGTGAAAGACAATTTCGATACCAATGACATGCCGACAACCGCAGGCTGTATCTGTCTGAAAGATTCCATTCCTGCTCACGATGCTGAACAAGTGAAGAAACTCAAAGCAGCTGGGGCCATTATTTTGGGCAAAACAAACCTGCATGAATTCGCATTTGGCATCACGACATCCAGCTCATTGGGTGGACAAACACTGAACCCTTACGCCCTGGACCACTATCCAGGTGGCTCAAGCGGTGGAACAGGTGCTGCCATTGCGTCTAACTTTGCCGCAGCCGGCATGGGTACAGACACTGGTGGCTCAATCCGAATCCCATCCAGCTTCAACAGCCTTGTGGGTATCCGCCCAACCATTGGACTGTCCAGCCGTGAAGGCATTATCCCATTGGCTTTGACACAGGATGTCGGTGGACCTATGGCCCGTACAGTTAGTGACGCTGCAATCATGCTCGATGCTACAGCCGGCTATGATAAAAAAGATGTCGCTACAGCTTACGCGGTTGGAAAAATCCCTTCCAGCTACACTGATTTCTTGGATGTAAACGGGTTGAAAGGTGCACGCATCGGTGTGGCAACGGAGCTCATCCCAAGTACCAAAGCTGAAGAAAAAGCCGTTGCTGACGTAATCAACACAGCTGTGGAAGAACTGAAGTCACTTGGCGCTACCGCAGTTCCAATTTCTATCCCGAACTTGGCTGAGATCAACAAATACCCAAGCCTTAGTGGATATGAATTCAAGTTCCAGCTGAATGACTATCTGGAGTCATTGGGTGCAGATGCTCCATATCACAGTCTGTCCGAGATCATCGCTTCCGGAGAGTTTGATAAGTCACAAGAACAATCCATGAAGACTCGGGATGCACGCCAAACATTGGAGACTACCGAATACAAGGACATCGTCCTGAAACGTACCCAAGTTACACGTGAGTCCCTGCTGAAAGTTATGGCAGACAATAACCTGGATGCCATCATCTATCCTACGTCCACACAAGCTGCTGGTGTTATTGGCGAAGGACAAAACTCCGGTGGTAACAACCGTCTGAGTCCATTCTCCGGCTTCCCGGCGATCACGGTCCCTGCTGGTTTCACAACTGATGGTTTGCCTGTAGGCATGGAGTTCCTGGGTCGTGCCTTTGATGAAGGTACCTTGATCAAGCTGGCTTACAGCTACGAACAAGGAACTCATCACCGCCAAGCGCCTAAGCTTACGCCGTAAAATGTTTATGGGATTAAGCAATTCCGGTTAACACAAAAAATAGATGCAATCATACCACTTTTTTTGAAACGAGTTAACCCACTAAAGAGACCACCCTCTTCATGACTGCATGAAGTTTGGGTGGTCTCTTTTTTTCTCTATTTATCTTTGTGTTGCATACCGTCGTATGTTACTCATTCCTGACTCTTGTCCGGCACGCCCCATTTCAGTACCAGACCTGCGTACGTCAGACCACCACCAAAGCCAAAGAGAGCTACGCTCTGTCCTTCTTTCAATTTCCCTTCATCCACTGCAAGCTGTAAAGCAAGCGGAATGGAAGCAGCAGAGGTGTTCCCACGATACTCCACACTGGTTAAAGTACGTTCCAAAGGAATCGGACCACGCTCGCAAACAGCCTCAATCATTCTCATATTGGCACTATGCGGGACAAACCAGTCAATCTGCTCAGGTCTTAATCCAGCTTTCGTTATAAGATTACCTAATTGCTCTGGGATCGTCCGTACAGCCCACTTATAAATCTCTCGCCCATTCTGAACAAGGCATCCCTCACCCTGCAAAGGCACACCATTCATCTCCGAAGACAGACCACTCTTATAAAGATGTACACCACCTTCTCCATGTGTACCTGATATGGCTGCCATAAAGTCACCTTCAGCACCCGATGATCTCTCGACCAAGAAGGCCCCCGCTCCATCACCAAACAGTACACAAGTCGTGCGGTCTGTGTAATCCGTAATTTTGGATAACGTCTCTGCTCCAATAACCAGTACTTTGCGGTACATTCCACTGGTCACCAGACTGTCAGCAAGCTGTAGCCCGTAGGTAAAACCTGCGCATGCAGCATTTAAATCCAGTACGCCCGTGTGTGGGATCTTAAGGTTAGCCTGTACTCTGGATGCCGTACTTGGGAAAGCATATTCAGGTGTACTTGTAGCCACAAGGATCATATCCACATCTTCTACACTTACATCATAACGACGTATCATATCTTCTACAGCCTTCGTAGCCAGGTCAGATACAAATTGATCTTCAGCTGCAATTCGCCGTTCTCTCATACCAGTACGCTGTACAATCCATTCGTCACTTGTCTCGACCAATTTCTCCAGATCAGCATTCGTTAATATTCGATCCGGTACATACGTTCCCATTGCCGTGATGGTTGCCTTTGATTGATGATTCATACCGGTAGTCACCTCACTTGTTTTTTATTATTATAGCACTAAGTCTTAGTACTTGGTACTAATTTTATAAAATATTTATTATGATTCTTTCGTTAGTTGTTTATTTTAAAGTGATCTCTTCATTCTATTACCCAGAGTAATACAAACGATGGCATGCATTTTTGATGAAGAATTGTGGATATCGGCTGACTAACATGAAGAATGCCTTAATTAAATGCGTTTTCTATAGACAGCTCATTCCATCAGGAGGAAAATAAACAGATTGCCCTACATTATTAAAGAATAGAGATGATCTACGCTCATGAAAAAAGAATTAAATATCCTTGCCATTTCCGGAAGTCTCCGCAATCAGTCCTCCAATACGTTACTAATGCACGCCATGATTAAGCTGGCTACGCCTAACCTTAAGTTTCAAATCTATGATGGATTAAATGATCTACCGCATTTTAACCCTGACATCGATGTCGCGGAGGGCCCAGTGTCCGTACAGAACTTGAGAGCCCAACTTAAGCATTCGGACGGTGTCCTTATCTGCACGCCAGAGTATGGTAATGGCGTTCCTGGGGTCTTAAAAAACGCACTAGATTGGATTGTATCTTCTGGAGAATGGCTCAATAAACCCACCATTGTCATTGCTGCTTCCCCAAGCCCCATGGGAGGTGACAAAGCCCATGCTTCCTTATTGCTTACACTAAACATGATTAATGCACAAGTCTTACAAGAGGGCTGCTTAACTATTCCTCATATTACATTGAAAATGAACAAACAAGGCGTCATCATTGATTCGGAAACCCAGCGTGCATTGCAGAACTCCCTTACAATCCTTGCGGAGGCTTGCGACCAAATAAAGGGCTAGACAGATGTTGCTTAATTAAATGAAGAACGATAGAGAAATGATTCTTTTAAAGTTATAAACAATGAAATAAAAAAACAGCCCTGGTAAATAACCAGGGCTGTTAAGGTTTATATAAGTATTTAGGATTAAAACAAAAAAGACACACTCGATATCATCAAGTGTGTCTTTATATTGCTTGGCGGCGTCCTACTCTCCCAGGACCCTGCGGTCCAAGTACCATCGGCGCTAGAGGGCTTAACGGTCGTGTTCGGGATGGGTACGTGTGGAACCCCTCCGCCATCGCCACCAAACGCGTAGCTTACATTTCAGAGTGTTGTTCTCTGAAAACTAGATTCGAAACGAAACATGCGAATTATCACTTGCTATTGGATAAGCCCTCGACCGATTAGTACTGGTCAGCTCCATGCATTGCTGCACTTCCACCCCCAGCCTATCTACCTCGTCGTCTTCAAGGGGTCTTACATACTGGGAAATCTCATCTTGAGGGGGGCTTCACGCTTAGATGCTTTCAGCGTTTATCCCGTCCGTACATAGCTACCCAGCGGTGCTCCTGGCGGAACAACTGGTACACCAGCGGTACGTCCATCCCGGTCCTCTCGTACTAAGGACAGCTCCTCTCAAATTTCCTACGCCCACGACAGATAGGGACCGAACTGTCTCACGACGTTCTGAACCCAGCTCGCGTACCGCTTTAATGGGCGAACAGCCCAACCCTTGGGACCTACTTCAGCCCCAGGATGCGATGAGCCGACATCGAGGTGCCAAACCTCCCCGTCGATGTGGACTCTTGGGGGAGATAAGCCTGTTATCCCCAGGGTAGCTTTTATCCGTTGAGCGATGGCCCTTCCATGCGGTACCACCGGATCACTAAGCCCGACTTTCGTCCCTGCTCGACTTGTAGGTCTCGCAGTCAAGCTCCCTTATGCCTTTGCACTCTTCGAATGATTTCCAACCATTCTGAGGGAACCTTTGGGCGCCTCCGTTACTCTTTAGGAGGCGACCGCCCCAGTCAAACTGCCCACCTGACACTGTCCCCGCACCGGATTACGGTACCAGGTTAGAACCTAGATACGATCAGGGTGGTATCCCAACGTTGCCTCCACAGAAGCTTGCGCTCCTGCTTCAAAGGCTCCCACCTATCCTGTACAGATCGTACCCAAATTCAATATCAAGCTGCAGTAAAGCTCCATGGGGTCTTTCCGTCTTGTCGCGGGTAACCTGCATCTTCACAGGTATTAAAATTTCACCGGATCTCTCGTTGAGACAGCGCCCAAGTCGTTACGCCATTCGTGCGGGTCAGAATTTACCTGACAAGGAATTTCGCTACCTTAGGACCGTTATAGTTACGGCCGCCGTTTACTGGGGCTTCGGTTCACAGCTTCGGATTGCTCCTAACCACTCCCCTTAACCTTCCAGCACCGGGCAGGCGTCAGCCCGTATACTTCGCCTTACGGCTTCGCACAGACCTGTGTTTTTGCTAAACAGTCGCTTGGGCCTTTTCACTGCGGCCCCCTCGTGCTATTCACACTACCGGGGCACCCCTTCTCCCGAAGTTACGGGGTCATTTTGCCGAGTTCCTTAACGAGAGTTCTTCCGCGCGCCTTAGAATACTCTTCTCGCCTACCTGTGTCGGTTTGCGGTACGGGCACCTTCACCTGGCTAGAGGCTTTTCTTGGCAGTGTGAGATCATGACCTTCGCTACTATAATTTTCGCTCCCCATCACAGCTTAGCCTTACAATGTGCGGATTTGCCTACACATCAGCCTTACTGCTTAGACGGACATCCATCAGTCCGCGTCACTACCCTACTGCGTCCCCCCATTGCTCATAACGGCTTACGGTGGTACAGGAATTTCGACCTGTTGTCCTTCGACTACGCCTTTCGGCCTCGCCTTAGGTCCCGACTTACCCTGAGCGGACGAGCCTTCCTCAGGAACCCTTAGGCTTTCGGCGGATCAGATTCTCACTGATCTTTTCGTTACTCATACCGGCATTCTCACTTGTATAATGTCCAGCGCTCCTTACGGTACACCTTCAACCCTTATACAACGCTCCCCTACCCCTGATGCATAGCATCAAGCCATAGCTTCGGTGGTGTGTTTAGCCCCGTTACATTTTCGGCGCAGAGTCACTCGACCAGTGAGCTATTACGCACTCTTTCAATGGTGGCTGCTTCTAAGCCAACATCCTGGTTGTCTGTGCAACTCCACATCCTTTCCCACTTAACACACACTTGGGGACCTTAGCTGATGGTCTGGGCTGTTTCCCTTTTGACAATGGATCTTAGCACTCACTGTCTGACTCCCGGAAGTAAGTCTATGGCATTCGGAGTTTGACTGAGCTTGGTAACCCTTGCGGGCCCCGCACCCAATCAGTGCTCTACCTCCACGACTCTAGTTTCCGAGGCTAGCCCTAAAGCTATTTCGGGGAGAACCAGCTATCTCCGAGTTCGATTGGAATTTCTCCGCTACCCCCACCTCATCCCCGCATTTTTCAACATGCGTGGGTTCGGGCCTCCAGTGCGTGTTACCGCACCTTCACCCTGGACAGGGGTAGATCACCCGGTTTCGGGTCTACGTCCACGTACTATGTCGCCCTATTCAGACTCGCTTTCGCTGCGGCTCCGGCTCTTCACCTTAACCTTGCACGGGAACGTAACTCGCCGGTTCATTCTACAAAAGGCACGCCATCACCCCTAAAACGGGCTCTGACTTTTTGTAAGCACACGGTTTCAGGTTCTATTTCACTCCCCTTCCGGGGTGCTTTTCACCTTTCCCTCACGGTACTGCTTCACTATCGGTCGCTAGGAAGTATTTAGCCTTGGCAGATGGTCCTGCCGGATTCATACGGGGTTTCACGTGCCCCGCACTACTCGGGATCCGTCTCGGAGGGAACAGACTTTCAACTACAGGGCTTTTACCTTCTTTGGCGGGCCTTTCCAGACCTCTTCGCTTAACCGGTTCCTTTGTAACTCCATGTGAGACGTCCCACAACCCCAAAGAGCAAGCTCTCTGGTTTGGGCTTCTCCGCGTTCGCTCGCCGCTACTGACGGAATCACTATTGTTTTCTCTTCCTCAGGGTACTTAGATGTTTCAGTTCCCCTGGTATGCCTCTACATAACCTATGTATTCAGTTATGAGTAACTGGAAATTACCCCAGCTGGGTTTCCCCATTCGGACACCCCCGGATCAAAGCTTGCTTACAGCTCCCCGAGGCAGTTTCGTTGTTCGCCACGTCCTTCATCGGCTCCTAGCGCCTAGGCATCCTCCGTGTGCTCTTAGTAGCTTAACCATATTGCTCCGGTTTTGACTGCTCGCTTCCCTTGTTTTGGACTATGTCCAAAGCCAAAAGTCGCTCCCACCCAATACCATCGCAAAAGCAATTAAGTACCAATTTATTAAACTTGTTTAACACAAGTTCAGCTAAAAAGGAATGTTCTAATTCGCGTTTGTTTCGTTTCGATATCTAGTTTTCAAAGAACAAGCTCCATGCAAAAGCAAGCTGTTTGAGAGTTTGAGCTCTCAAAACTGAGCAACGAGTGAGTAACTAGCCGACCTGACTAGATTTTATATTTGAATGTTTCCGTTGCAGGAAACGATTCTCCATAGAAAGGAGGTGATCCAGCCGCACCTTCCGATACGGCTACCTTGTTACGACTTCACCCCAATCATCTATCCCACCTTCGGCGGCTGGCTCCTTGCGGTTACCCCACCGACTTCGGGTGTTATAAACTCTCGTGGTGTGACGGGCGGTGTGTACAAGACCCGGGAACGTATTCACCGCGGCATGCTGATCCGCGATTACTAGCAATTCCGACTTCATGCAGGCGAGTTGCAGCCTGCAATCCGAACTGAGACCGGCTTTGTTGGGATTGGCTCCATCTCGCGATTTCGCAGCCCGTTGTACCGGCCATTGTAGTACGTGTGTAGCCCAGGTCATAAGGGGCATGATGATTTGACGTCATCCCCACCTTCCTCCGGTTTGTCACCGGCAGTCTATCTAGAGTGCCCACCCGAAGTGCTGGCAACTAAATATAAGGGTTGCGCTCGTTGCGGGACTTAACCCAACATCTCACGACACGAGCTGACGACAACCATGCACCACCTGTCTTGAATGTTCCGAAGAAAAGGTACATCTCTGCACCGGTCATTCAGATGTCAAGACCTGGTAAGGTTCTTCGCGTTGCTTCGAATTAAACCACATACTCCACTGCTTGTGCGGGTCCCCGTCAATTCCTTTGAGTTTCAGTCTTGCGACCGTACTCCCCAGGCGGAGTGCTTAATGTGTTAACTTCGGCACCAAGGGTATCGAAACCCCTAACACCTAGCACTCATCGTTTACGGCGTGGACTACCAGGGTATCTAATCCTGTTTGCTCCCCACGCTTTCGCGCCTCAGCGTCAGTTACAGCCCAGAGAGTCGCCTTCGCCACTGGTGTTCCTCCACATATCTACGCATTTCACCGCTACACGTGGAATTCCACTCTCCTCTTCTGCACTCAAGTCACCCAGTTTCCAGTGCGATCCGGGGTTGAGCCCCGGGATTAAACACCAGACTTAAATGACCGCCTGCGCGCGCTTTACGCCCAATAATTCCGGACAACGCTTGCCCCCTACGTATTACCGCGGCTGCTGGCACGTAGTTAGCCGGGGCTTTCTTCTCAGGTACCGTCACCTTGAGAGCAGTTACTCTCCCAAGCGTTCTTCCCTGGCAACAGAGCTTTACGATCCGAAAACCTTCATCACTCACGCGGCATTGCTCCGTCAGGCTTTCGCCCATTGCGGAAGATTCCCTACTGCTGCCTCCCGTAGGAGTCTGGGCCGTGTCTCAGTCCCAGTGTGGCCGATCACCCTCTCAGGTCGGCTACGCATCGTCGCCTTGGTGAGCCGTTACCCCACCAACTAGCTAATGCGCCGCAGGCCCATCCCCAAGTGACAGATTGCTCCGTCTTTCCAGTTTCCTTCAGGCGAAGAAAACAATTATTCGGTATTAGCTACCGTTTCCGGTAGTTGTCCCAAACTTGAGGGCAGGTTGCCTACGTGTTACTCACCCGTCCGCCGCTAACCATCAGAGAAGCAAGCTTCTCATCAAGTCCGCTCGACTTGCATGTATTAGGCATGCCGCCAGCGTTCGTCCTGAGCCAGGATCAAACTCTCCAATAAAGTATTGAAAAGAGCGATAAGCTCATTTTGAATCTGACGAGATTAAAAATCTCATTTGTGCTCCAGTCGATTCAAGCCAAGGCTTGTCTCAACTTTCGCGTTCATTCTGCAAGCAGAATGTTTACTCACTCGTTGTTCAGTTTTCAAAGATCAAACTTGTTTCGTTACCGAATGCCGTTCTCTTCAGCAACTCTTATATAATATCATGTCCGAACCAACTTTGCAAGCTCTTTTTTTAAGTTTCTTTCGAAGCTTATTTCATTTGCTTGCCGCACCGTGTATCTCGTGTTTTTTTGGCCGGAAATAGAATATACCATGTACAATTATGGAACGCAAGTCTTTTTTTCGATAAACATTAAATTCTTATAAAATTAGTACTCTGTAGACCTTTTAACAAGTATCTCCTTATGGCCGGCTAAATGATACATCTGCGCACTAACTTTAATGATCGGAGTAATGAACTTACATACGCAAAAAGTTTTTCACATGATCCCTAATCCAATTATAGAGAAACACATCTTGTATACAGTACAGACTCATCACGTTATAGAAACTTATTAACCGATGATTTCATTGGATAAACAACCAACAGATCATAGAACATTATACTCATTCCTTCTATATAGAAGGAAAACATTTTTAAAATTCATTTTTCTCAAGAAAAGAATACAAAAAAAGCGAAAGCTCCGGGTTTAAATCCCGTGGCTTTCGCTTCTTTCTCATATATAAGGTAACAAACTTATCTCCGTATTCTTCATTAAAACTAATGTACGCTTATTCCCCGCCAATAAATACGTATCGGCAGACTACAATGATCGCCAAGATCCACATGAGCCAGTGAATTTTCACTTTACGCTCTGTAACCAAGTTACTGAACACCGCCAGGATCACATAAGATACGATACCTGCGGAGATCCCGTTCGCGATTCCGCCTGTGAAAGGCATCAATACAATAGTAAGGAACGCAGGGAAAGCTTGCAGGAAATCATCCCACTCGATGCTGCGTACCTGACTCATCATAAGCACACCCACGATGATCAATGCCGGAGCCGTTGCAGCAGATGGAACAACTAGCGCAAGCGGTGCGATAAACAGGGCCAAAATGAACAACAAACCTGTTGTTACCGAGGTCAGTCCTGTACGCCCACCTGCCTCAACACCTGAAGCACTTTCAACGTATGCCGTAATGGTACTTGTACCCAGTGCAGCACCTGCGCTGACACCAACTGCGTCGACGAGCATCGCTTTACCGATCGTTTTCTCGCCTTTTTTCTTATCTTTCATAATACCCATACGCGTTGCAGTACCTACCATCGTGCCAAACGTATCAAACAATTCAACGAAGGTAAAGATGAAGATGATCTCGAACAATCCGAGACTGATGGCACCTTTCAAATCCAGCTGTCCAACCGCCAGATCACTGAAGTTAGGCAACCAGCTTGCGCCTGAAAGACCACTCAGATTCGTAACGCCCATCGGAATACCAATCAGCGTTGTTGCTACGATCCCGATCAGCAGAGCGCCTTTGACACGCATAACCATCAGTATAGCAATAAGGAGCAAACCAATCAGAGCCAGCAATGCATCGTGATGTGTTATAAAGTTACCCAATGACAGGTTAAAACTGCTACCTGGAATCGGCTGACTCAGGTCTGCGTCTGGTGCAACATTAACTGTTACAGCCACGAGATTAGCAAGTTTGAAACCAATAATGGTAATAAAGAGACCGATACCAACTGTAATGGCCATTTTGATCGATTGTGGAACTGCAACAAGCAGCATTTGACGAATCTTCGTCACGGTCAAAATAATGAACACGATACCGGAAAGGAATACCGCTCCGAGAGCCGCTTGCCAAGTAATCGCTCCATTCGAACTTAGAACGACAGTCATGAAGTACGCATTCAGCCCCATACCTGGTGCAAGTGCGATCGGAATATTCACGAACAATCCCATAATAATAGTCATTAATCCGGCGCCGACGGCTGTTGCAAAGAATACTGCATTATCCGACATCCCCGCTCCGGCTTGTCCCAAGAACAACGTATTTACAAAAAGAATGTAAGCCATTGTCATAAACGTAGTGAGACCTGCAACAATCTCCGTTCTAACGTTTGTTCCGTTTTCTTTTAATTTAAAGAAACGATCCATAATTACTAACTCCCCCTTAGAGATGTTGAAGCCATATTGAAAAACGACAAATGACCCTGATGAAGATTCTTCACCCAGGGTTCAGCTGACAAGGAGTGGCACGATGCCTTTACTAAGAACAAAAAAAATTCTAATGTGCGTGATGTCCCCGCAATCATGTAGAATTCATGTGCTTAGCCTTCTCCTCTTCGTAGCCAGATCATTAGGGTGATCTCGTAGAGACTCCCGGGCCAATCCCCAGGATTATACGAATAAGTATGCGCTATTTGTTTGTTTCCCATCACTATTTTAGGAGGGCAGTATGTTTTTGTCAATGAGAAAAACGAATATTAATATAACCCTTTTATAATATCGTTCGTATTATTTAACAGATTGAACCAGTTCAGCGGTTTACAACCCAATTGAATGCGCTTTTTTCGGAGAAATTGCAATGGATTATGTCCATTCTTTCATGGCGAAAGTTCCGCAGGATAACATAAAAAAGCTAACCTGATCCAAGGGCGAGAAGCGCTCTAATCAGGTTAACTTATGTTTCTGATGCGTTTTAGCAATCAGGTGAATGATGATCTAGGAATAACGATGTCTCTTATTCCGAAGGCGTATTATCATTAGGTATATGGAGCAATTTGCGACATGTTCCAGGGCTATTTTTTACCGGATCAGTCCTATGTTAATTATATCTCTGTCTGCGGAGTACCCTGCATCTCTTGTTGTTCCTGATTTGTGTTCGTTGTTACGTCAGAGGATAATTCCTGGTTTCGGGTCTGATCGGAAGAAGCATCCGCTGCCTCTAAGTTCACAAATGGAAAGTCCCCTGAACCGGAAGCCAGGTCTTGCATACCTGAACCGCATCCTGCCAGCATCACCATCAGAAACGCACTTCCAATGCCCATCTTCCATTTGCTCATATAGTCGGTTTTACGCATACATTCAATTCTCCCTTCAGTAGCCATATAGCTCTTAGTATGTACTTATTGTACAGGCCGGACCTGAAAGGATCATGAAGTGAACTTTAAAATGGGATCAATTTTGAGAGTTTATTAAATAAGGGAACAACGCCATGATTAATGTTTACTCATACTGTACGCAATAAAAAAGACTCCCTTCTATTTGCTAAACACCGCAGATATAAGAGTGTCATTTTTCAACCTATTGTTAAGGCGTATATCCTACTCCCACTCGATGGAGCAGATAGGACTCGCAATATAATTATTTCTGATTATAAGAAATTTGGGACTTTGATAGCTAAAGAAATGAAAGATAAGCCATGGACACTACATGAACATACGCTAAAAAACTGGTATAATCCTCCTTCTCATACATAGCAAAATTAAAAAGAGTGCAAACGATAGAGCTTCAGGTGATTAACAAATACAATTTTAGCGGTAAATAAAAAGGTGATGAAGTATATTAAAATAATTCTACACCATCACCAATGAAATTTTATTTCTTTAGAATGAGAGTCAAATATTTTGATGTTTAACCGCTATTTTAGACTTATCAAATCTTTCCACCTACACCCTTAAACTTATCCACAAAGGCAGAGATTTTCTGAAAAACACTCTGTTTTTTTGTTAAATATTGAGGATTGAGTGGACTCATTTTAGGAAGAACTTCATTAAGCTCCGTTCCATTTTCGCTAGCATATTCTCTTTTTAATGAAGTCAAAATATATCTTTTTGCAGCATCTTCATTAAGTTTTTCAGTATTAATCAATTCCTCTGCTTCACGTTTTTGCTCAGTTTGGGCAAATGAGAAGAAGGCATCGATAATACTTGCTTTATCTTGAATACTATCTAAATCAGCTTGGTTAATAAAATCAACTACCAAGCTTTCTTTGGCACGGTTTCCTACACTAGAACGAATTAAACGACGTACCTCTTCAACCAATGAATCTTTATCTTTTACGTTTTTATTTTTCTCAAAAATAAGTTCAAGAATGTAATCTAAGTTAATCTCTTGGGATTTTAGAAGATCTACCTCAAAGACAACATCATCCCAATCAATAGAAGTATTTTCTTTTTCTTTTCCAACTTTTTCACGACGAAACCAATCACGAATATCATTGTATGAAGAACGATAATCTTGATTCTCTCTCTCTTCTAACACTTGAATCTCTTGCATATCAGCTATATCTTCATCCGTTACATAGTGAGTATTCTTAAAATCTTCTAAAGCTTTAGTGTCAGTCATATCTACTGTTTGTAGTGCTTTTAAAGCTGAATATTCATCATAGTTCTGTAGGATGTTTTCAATACGCAAATATTCACCAAATAGTTTAGTAAATTCTTTCTTATCCTTTTCAGTAACAATCTCATCGACATTAGGAAAACGTTCCTTTAACTCTCCGACTACATCTGCGTAACCACGACGGGCTTCACCCGTTGCCACATCAGCAAATCCTTCCATATATTCTTTATAACTTTTTTCCAAAACCACATTTTTAGTGTTTTTATCTCCAAAACGAGTAATAGCGTCTATGGTTGCTTGTTCTAAATCTCTAAAAGTAACAATATTCCCAAAAGTTTTGGTGGAATCATAAATACGATTTGTTCTCGAATAAGCTTGTATTAAACCATGATACCTAAGATTTTTATCAACAAATAAAGTATTTAATGTAGGTGCATCAAAACCAGTTAAAAACATTCCAACAACAATTAACAAATCAATCTCTTTGTCTTTTACTCGTTTAGCAAGGTCACGATAATAATTTTGAAACTCTTTACTTTCCACGCCATAGTTAGTTTTAAACATCACATTGTAATCTTTGATCGCTGAACTTAAAAACTCTTTTGCACTACTATCCATTGCTGAAGGTTCAAAAGTTTCATCAAGAATCTCACCCACCGCAGTTTGCTCTTCATTAGCAGCAAAGGAGAAGATTGTAGCAATCTTCAGGGGCTTATTGCTTCCTTGTTGTAATTTATTTAATGATTCATAATAAAGTTTGGCTGCATCGACACTGCTCACAGCAAACATGGCATTAAACCCTTTTCCATTTGCGTTTAGACGATGGGTTTTTACTCTGAAATTATTAAGAATATATTGAGATATTTCTTTGATCCGTTCAGGATGTAGTAGTGCTTCCTTATTTTCTGCTGCCGATAGCTTTTTCTCGTCCTGTTCTTTTTCGATCGTTTTGAACTTGGGACGTACATCGTTATAATCTACTTTGAACTTTAAAACCTTTTCATCTCTAATGGCATCCGTAATGACATAAGAGTGTACCTCTCGCCCAAAGACAGAAGCAGTAGTTTCAGAACCCAACGCATTCTCTGGAAAAATAGGCGTGCCTGTAAATCCAAATTGATAGAATTTCTTAAACTTTTTCTTGATATTTTTTTGAGCTTCACCAAATTGTGAACGGTGAGCTTCATCAAAAATAAATACCACTTGCTTATTATATATAGTTAACTCTGTTTCGCTTTTCATTAGGTTATTCAGTTTTTGAATCGTCGTCACAATAATTCTATTATCATCTTTTTCGATGTTACGCTTTAATCCTGCGGTACTTTCTGAACCATTAACACTATCAGGAGAAAAACGCTGATACTCTTTCATCGTCTGAAAATCCAGGTCTTTCCGATCTACAACAAAAAAAACTTTATTGATAAAATCCAGTTCAGTAGTCAAACGAGCTGCTTTAAAACTCGTAAGCGTTTTTCCCGAACCTGTTGTATGCCAAATATATCCGCCGCTTTCAATGGTACTCCATTTTTTTGCTTGGTATGAACTCTTAATTTTCCATAATATTCTTTCTGCCGCGGCAATTTGATAAGGTCGCATAACCAGCAGGTTGTCGCTCGCATCAAATACGGAATATTTAAGTAGTACATTCAATAAAGTATCTTTCTGAAAAAATGTAGCTGTGAAATCTTTTAGATCTTTAATTAGGATATTATCCGCTTTGGCCCAATTCATCGTAAAATCGAAACTATTTTTATCCCGTTTCGTCGTATTAGCAAAATAACGGCTATCTGTCCCATTAGAAATCACAAAAATCTGTAAATACTTAAATAGAGAGTTATCAGAATTGAAACTCTCTTTACTGTATCGATGAACTTGATTAAAGGCTTCACGAATCGCAATCCCACGCTTTTTAAGCTCGACTTGCACTAATGGTAAGCCATTGACTAAGATGGTAACATCATATCGATTAGCTTGAGTTCCTTTTTGTTCAAATTGAGAAATAACCTGCACTTTATTTAGGGCAATCTTCTCATCTTCTTTGTACACTAGGTAAATGTTCTGAATATGTCCATCATCAAAAACAAAGTCATAAATATAATCGTTATGAATTTTACGGGTTTTGTCGATATGGTTATCGCTGGTTTTATCTAAAAACTGCTCACAAAATCTAATCCATTCAGCTTCTGAGAACTGTACTTTGTTAAGGTCTTGGAGTTGCACACGAGCATTAGCAAGCATTTTTTCAGGAGTGTTAATGCTTGGTAGATATTCATAACCTTGATTTACTAAATCTCGAATCAGTTCTCGTTCTAAATTAGCTTCCGTTTGATAGCCTCCCCCTTGTTCTGCTATCTTGCTATATTTATCTAGAACTATGTAGTTATTTGATTCTGCGATAGTGTTGTAGTCGCTCATTCATTTCCCCCCTTAATAAATTTTTTAAACCTATATATTTCATTAATTTCATTCATAAGATATCTTATAACATTCTTGTCATCGTTTGTGAGTTCAACAATTTCTTCAGCTGAATGTTTTGAATGACTAGATAAGTTTAGAATCCTTTTTACATATGCATCCCGATTTCCTTTAACAGGTAACAACAATTCTGCCCAATCAGAATACCCTAAAAAAGTGGCAGTTTTTTCTAAAATATTTCGAATAAAGTTAAAATGATATTTATATACTTGGTCAGCTTCAATAGCTTTTTCAATTTCATTTATTAGGAATAGATGATAAGAAAAAGGTGAGTCCTTAAGCCGATCTACTAGTTCGTAAGTACCCTCTTCTTTCTTTTCCAGTTTATACCATTTAAAGTGTTTATTACTGTTGTAACCTGTACTTCTATCAGTATTACGAAATTCATTAAACAACACGTTATAAAAAAGAGGATTGTGTGTGGTAATAATGAACTTAAGGTCTGTTAATGCAGATGATTTTATTAATTTTGCTAGATTTACCGCTAATTCAATCAAATGATTATCATCTAATGAACTTACAGGGTCATCTATAAATACATACTCCAATTGATCAAATTGATCTGTTCCTCTATCCGTTGGTTCAGCTACATTTAATACTTCAATAACTTGTTCAAGTAGAGAATAAAAAACACACCATATAAAACTACTTTCTTCTCCTTTTGAAATTTTAATGTTATCTGAACGATCATCATTACCACGCTCATACGAAAAAGTTATTTCTGTAAAAGCTCTTACTGTTACATTATTTCCATCCTCATTTTTAAAAGATTCTTCATTAAAACGTGGAGATAATTTTTCATCGGTATAATGTTGGAAATTCGAAATAACATTAAAATCTTGTCCTTGCTCTTCAAAAATCCATTTTGTAAATGCGTTAGGGTGGATTTTAAGTTTTGGTTCCACATCAAACTCCAAATCATTATCCCAATAAAATAAATCTTCCGTAAACGCATTGTAATATAGTATTTTTTTACCGATTACTTCTGATTCTTCTAATTCCGTATCATCATCTACTTTTGGTGCAAATAACAATTTGAATTCCCCTGATAGCCTTGTTTTACCCGTTCCATTAAAAGCATAAATCAGTTGAACTTTTTTATCATTATCTTTTAACTGTTGTGCAACTTCAATTAAACTCTTTCCCATACTATACTTCTACCTCGCTTTTCGGAAATGAAAGTAGCATATTACGATAATATTCATATTGCTCTTTACGCAACTCTATTTCACGTGGTAAACCCTCAGTGATTGAGAATGTCAAGGCATTGAATTTGTCTAAAATAGATACTATTCGCTCTTGTTCGGGAAGAGTTGGGGTGGGAATTTTGAACTCTTTGACCTTCGAATCAGAAATTGTTGGATATGCAGAACCACTCTGATTCTCTTCTACATATTTTTTAAATTCCGATGAAGTAATACAATAATAAATCCATTTCGGTAAAACTTCATCAATTTTGGCTCTTAAGATACAATAACCAGTACTAGCAACTTCTCCAGAAAATTCTTCAGTAATTAAACAAAGTCGTTGCTGGGTAGGACGAGTTGTTGCAAAGATAACATCATTTCTTATAATTAATTTCCGGGCTCTGCTCGGTGCATTTTCAGCGGATATTTCGGTTGTCTCAATTATTGTGTTTTTTTCGCGACAAACTGAAGTTAAATCAATATACCGATAAGTATCCTTTGTATCTGTCCACCTAATATTGGAAGTTGATAGTGTAACATCCCCCAACGTCTTCCACTCAACTTCTCCCTCGTCAAAAGTCAAGAACCTATCACGGTAATAGTTATACTGAATTTTACGAGCTGTAAGCTCTGCTGTAAGCTCTGCTGTAAGCTCTGTTGTAAGCTCTGTAAAGATGTCCAAAATACGAACTATTTCAGCTTGAATGTGAAGGGGTGGAATGGGAATTTGGAGATTTTCAATATCTTTGGCTTTTAAATATCCTTGCCCCGAATTGTTCTTAACTGAATTAAAATGACTTTTCATTTTCGGTGAATCAAAAAAATGTAAAAAGAAATCACTATTTATTAAATTATTATCTAGTCGAATTAGATACATATTTTGACCATAAAAATCTAAATCGGTATCTTTTACTCTAGCAACTTCCCCTATTGTACCGATCATACTAATTAAAATATCACCTGCAAGTATGGGTCTATTACGAGATAATCCCAAATAATCAGAACGAGATATGAATTTAACTTTATCAAAATTAATCTGACCACCTCGTATATTTTTTGATGTAATGTATGGAATTTCTTCACCTTCATTAAATTCTGGCGTAGCGGGCATAATCCAAAACTTATCAATGATTATTTCTTCAATACTCTTCCACTCAACCTCAATTCCATCAAGCAATATATCCATATAATTCGGCTTAATCATGATTCAATCACCTCAATAATGTCATCAATTTCAGCACGTAGTTGGTCTATCTTTGCTACAGTCGTCTTTATCTCTGCATTAAGCTTATTTATATCAATGACTTCCCTTGTGTTTTTTGGTTCTACATAAGTACTCACAGAAAGATTATAATCCTTCTGAACGATTGCATCATACTCAACGGATTCTGCAATATGGTCAATATTTTCTTTTTTGTCAAAAATTTTAATGATTCGCTCAATGTGCTCATCTTTAAGTATGTTATTATTCGTTTCTTTTTTATAGAAATCTACTCCACTTGCATCTATAAATTGAGTTTTATTATCGGTTTTATGCTTTGAAAGAACCAAGATATTAACCGCTATTGAAGTCCCATAAAAAAGGTTAGGTGCTAATGAAATAACCGTTTCAATAAAGTTATTATCAATTAAATACTGTCTAATTTTTTGTTCTGCACCACCGCGATAAAAAATGCCAGGGAAACAAATGATAGCAGCACGGCCTTTACCTGAAAGATAGCTAAGCGCATGAAGTACGAACGCAAAATCGGCTTTAGATTTTGGGGGTAATACGCCTGCAGGAGCAAATCTTTCATCGTTAATAAGTGTTGGGTCATCACTGCCGATCCATTTTACGGAATAAGGTGGATTAGATACAATCGCATCAAAAGGCTTTTCGTCACCAAATTGAGGATCTAAAAGAGTGTTTCCTAAAGCAATATTAAACTTATCGTAGTTTATATTGTGTAAAAACATATTCATACGAGCAAGGTTGTAAGTTGTATGGTTAATCTCCTGTCCATAAAAACCATCTTCAATAATATGATTATCAAACTGTTTTTTTGCTTGTAATAGCAATGAACCTGAACCGGCTGCTGGGTCATAAATCTTATTAATCGTTGTTTGCTTATGTATGGCTAATTGCGCAATAAGCTTAGACACAGACTGCGGTGTGAAAAATTCCCCTCCGGATTTACCTGCATTGGCAGCATAATTAGAGATCAAATACTCATAGGCATCACCAAAAAGGTCAATTTGACTATCTTCAAAACCACCAAAATTAAGCCCTTCAACTCCTTTAATGACAGCAGCTAATCGACTATTTTTGTCCTTTACGGTATTACCTAATCTATTGCTTGTCGTGTCGAAATCAGCAAATAATCCTTTAATATCCAATTGAGAAGGATAACCATTTGCTGAATTTTCAATAGCAGAAAATATCTCAGCTAAATCAGTATTCAAGCTTTCATTTGTGTTGGCGGTTTTTGCAATATTAGCAAACAGATGCTTCGGAGAAATGAAATAACCTTTTGTTTTAATGGCATCCTCTTTGATTTCTTTCGTTATAATATCGTCAGGAATTTCTGCATACTTGACACTTTCGTCTCCCGCTTCAATATAGCTAGTAAAGTTTTCGCTAATGAAACGATAAAACAGCGTTCCCAAAACATATTGTTTAAAATCCCATCCATCTACAGAGCCACGGACTTCATTGGCTATTTTCCAGATTTGAGATTGTAATTCGGCACGTTGTGTTGCACTTGACATTTGTATACCTCCATTTTTTCCTCTTATACATTGATTAGAAAAAGAAATTCTAGATAGATTTGTAGTTTTCTTTCCACTTTTAGTTCCTGCCAATTTAATGACGCGATTGTACCTCCACATTATACAACACTCCACCATGGTGAAGCCGATCGATTATAAATGTACCTAAAGGAAATCCCTAGGCATCTTCATTACGTCCTTGTGCAGCTTTAGAATGTAAAGGATGACACCTACAAAGCCACTCATTCCACATGTGTCGTGACTGGATTCGACTTGTATTGTTGGGATCACTTCATTAGCAGGTGGTTTTATGTTTCGCGCGTTTCACGCACCCAATCGGGTAAATCTTAAATAAAAACTCCCACCGACAATCATTCGGCGAGAGTTTTTGGCGACAATCTTGGAGACAATTCAAAGGAATTTTGATCTCAGAAAGTCTTATGAGTTTTACATAAACGGCGTAAAATCAACGTCTTTCAGTGTATAGAGTGTCGCTTGATTATTCCCACTCGATCGTTGCAGGTGGTTTGGAAGTTACGTCATAGACGATACGGTTTACGTTATCAACTTCGTTAACGATCCGTACGGAGATTTTCTCCAGCACATCCCAAGGGATACGTGCCCAGTCCGCAGTCATACCGTCGATGGATGTTACAGCACGAATACCTACGGTGTAGGAATACGTACGTGCATCACCCATAACGCCAACACTCTTCATGTTAGGCAGGGCTGTGAAGTACTGCCAGATTTCACGGTCGAGACCGGCTTTGGCAATCTCTTCACGCAGGATGTAGTCTGAATCACGAACAATTTTAAGTTTCTCTTCAGTAACCTCACCAAGAACACGGATCGCAAGACCCGGACCAGGGAACGGCTGACGGTGTACAATTTCGTCCGGCAGGCCACACTCGGTACCGACTTTACGTACTTCATCCTTGAACAGCGTGCTCAGCGGTTCGATCAGTTTGAAGTTCATGTCTTCAGGCAGACCGCCCACGTTGTGGTGAGATTTGATGGTCTGTGCAGTCGCTGTACCACTTTCCACGATGTCTGTGTACAGTGTACCTTGCGCGAGGAATGCAAAATCATCGAACTGCTTGGACTCTTCGTCAAATACGTAAATAAACTCGTTACCGATGATTTTACGTTTTTGTTCTGGATCATCCACGCCAGCCAGTTTGGACATGAAGCGCTCTTGTGCATCAATTTTGACCACTTTCATGTCGAATTTGCCGACAAACGTCTCCATTACACTTTCCGCTTCGCCTTTGCGCAGCAGACCGTGGTCGATAAACATACATGTCAGTTGATCACCAATGGCTTTGTGAAGCAATGCAGCTACAACGGAAGAATCTACACCGCCGCTAAGCGCACATAGTACTTTACTGTCGCCAACTTTTTCACGAATGTCTTTGATGGTGTCATCGATGAATGTTTCCATCGTCCAGTTGCCTTCGCAACCACAGATTTCGAACAGGAAGTTACGAATCATGTCGTTACCGCGAACAGAGTGACGTACCTCCGGATGGAACTGAACAGCATACAATTTACGCTCATCGTCGCTCATGGCAGCGATTGGCGCACTTTCCGTACCTGCATCCAGTTTGAAACCTGGAGGAAGTGTAACCACGTGGTCACCGTGACTCATCCATACTGTATGTTCGCCTTCAATGCCTTTTGCCAGTGTAGATCCAGCGGCAAACTCAAGGTCTGCTTTACCGTACTCTCGTTTCTCGGAACGTTCTACTTTACCTTCGAGCTGTTGTGCCATAAGCTGCATTCCGTAGCAGATACCGAAGATTGGCAAGCCTAGGTCATAAACACCTGGGTCCACGTGTGGAGCATTCTCAGCGTATACGCTGGACGGCCCACCTGAAAATACGATTCCTTTTGGTGCCATTTCTGCGATCTTTTCCGCCGGTGTGTTATACGGCAAAAGCTCGCTGTATACGCCAAGATCCCGGATTCTTCTGGCGATTAACTGGTTGTATTGGCCCCCAAAGTCAAGGACAACCACAATCTCATTCTGCTTATTCATAACCGTGCCTCCCTCAATTCAATGAAACTAATTATACGCAACGACAAAACATACCGTCAAGGAAAGGCGAAACTCCTTTTTTCGACATATCAAAACAGGATTACCAAATGCCTTTAAATATGAAATTCCGAATAGAAAAGCTTGGCAGCAAGATGCTGGTTCAAGTGTATGATCGTGGAAAGACGCCTCGTTCGCAGCGTAGCGCGAAAGGCGTCTTATGTGTGGCATGCAGCGATGAACCAAACGCTGCGTTTAAATAACAATGCGCCAGCCAATGGCGATCTTCATCTGCCCACAAGTGGCCAAGCTCTATTGGAAAGCGATAGCGATTGTATGGCAGCAGCTTCGCATCTTTGGTGTAACGTTGTAACATCCTTGTGTTACAACGTCTGCAACCGCCGGGCCAAACGAAGTGCCCGGCGCAGGAAGTCCAGGCTGTCCGCGCGCAGCGGACGGTCTGGCCCGTACAGCAGCCGTTCCCAGTCGGCTGCAAACCGCGCGATGTCCGCGCCGTCCGCGCCTGCGGCCAAAGCCGGTGACGCTGCATATTCACGCAGCGTCATACCCGGCGGCCGCGGGCCGTACCGGCGCGCGAGCGCGGCCCAGACCGGAGCGGCGGCACCCAGCAGCCGCTCGCGGTCCGGGAAGCTGCTGCGTGGCCACGCCAGCAGCAGCCTGATCCGCAGCGCGGGGCGTAGCCGCCGCATGCGGACCAGAGCAGCGGCGCCCAGCAGGGCCGCTGCCACAAGGGCTGCCGCGAGCCATGGCTCCGCGGCAATGGCCCGTGCGCGGGCGAGCAGCCATGCGCCCGCGTTAGCCAATCCGCCGCTCATATACGGCGGAGTCTCCGCAACAGGCTGCGCCCCGGCAAGCGCTGCAGCATCTTCGCTCGCGCCTTGCGCCATGGTGAAGCCCGGCGTGGCCTCAAACGGCATCCAGCCTGCACCCGGAAAATACACCTCTACCCAGGAATGTGCATCTCCCTGTGAAACCACATACTGACTGGGCACATCCGGGTCAGCAACTCCGGGGCCAAAACCTTTAACCCAGCGTGCGGGGATGCCCTCTGCACGCAGCAACACAATCATGGCTGTGGAGAAATGATTGCAATACCCCTGCCGGGTGACGAATAAAAAATCGTCCACAAAATCGGTTCCACGCGGTGGCATACGGGTATCCAACGTATACTCGGCATGAGCAGCCAGATAAGTCTTTACAGCTTGCACAGCGTCATACCGGGTCTCACTGCCTTTAATAATTTCCTTGGCGAGCGTCTGCACTCGACCAGGGAGTGATGCAGGCAATTGCAGATAGTCCCTCCGAATGGCTGCCGGATCTTTCCCTTTATTCGTTTCCTCAAGCAGACGTAACTGTTCAGGTGTTGCGACAGGAACCATGACGTCTGCCGAATAATGTTTAACTATCTTATCGTCCCCTGAGCTCGCGAGCCACAACGTTGCCGAATCGCGATTAGACAGCAAAGAAAACATGTTTTCCTGATTATCCTTGTTCTTATCCTGGAACGATACGTTAACCGGTATCCCCCCGGTAAAGAGAGGATTTGGTCCTTTCCACTCTCGCTGCATCGTGACGGTTTGGCGAATGCGACTCCAATAGGTTGGATTCTCCCAACCATCAGCACGCAGCATTCCGGATGGACTTGCCGTTTCGAAGCTTTGACCCGGATCACTCCAAGTACTACCGTTATAATATGAACGGGTCTCCCCTCGCCAATACGTCACTTTTGGACTCTTTGCTATAAAAAAGATGGAGTTCCCTTGCACCAACGGTGCTCCCATAGGCGCGTCTGCTGTACTATATCCCGTGACTGCCGTTGCAGCAGGGATACTACTGTGCTGTGTATACCCTGCCCATCGAGCTAAGCGTTCACCCATCTGCTCCAAAGATATGCGTTCCGGCTGAGGAATGGAAGCAAACTGGCCAGGTAACGCGGAGAAAAGCACCATACCTGCAGAAGCAACGATAGTTACTGCACTCCAACGGCCATAGGGGCTGCCGCGATAACTCGGAGTAGTGACTCCTGCATTGAGACGTAATAGCTGGAGCAGAGCCTGAATAAGAAAAGTCCATAGGACAGACCGTATTACAGAAGCATACACATCCAGCCCCGCAAAGGATTCAAGCAAAAGCAAATAGAGCAGTGTTGCACTGCCAAACAGCATAACGCTTCGACGTAACAATACGAGGGATTGCACAGAAGCCATGAGCATGCTCCAGCCGCACATCATGAACAAACCTCTCGTTTCTGTACTAATCGAGTGAAATCGCCAGTTATTTATAAAAGTGTCCATATCCGCTGAAAATATCCCCGGATAAGCGACCGCCCAACGGACAGGATCACTTCCTCCGTACATCAGACATAAAGCAGCGAGTGCAATGAATAATCGAATCAGTACTCCGGTGATCCATCCTGTACGAATTAACCCCGCGAGCAACAATGCTCCCGTTAATCCCGCCATTACGGACAAGAACCGTTCACTGCCCTGCTGATCTGATGATGTAACCGGATATATCCACTCCAGAGACAGTATAAGTAAAATGGCCGAAATAACAATTTTGTACAGGACAGGTACGCTCACATATCCCTCATCCTTTATATCCTTCACAGAATTCTGGTTCACAACTTTATATACGGAACGGGCCGATTCTATTCTCGTACGGTCCGTTGACTCTAAGTCGGCCACAGTGGAATTGGGTTGCTGGTTACCATTACGCTCCCACATCCGTTACCTCCACCTTTCCCAATGAAGATAACGCAACGTCTGTAACCGCATGGATTGGCACCCCGCTGTGACGAAGCCGCTCCAAACTTAAGCTGTCATATCCCAATCCATTCATCAATCTATCCGTTGATCCTAATTGGTCCTGGTTTGCTTCAGTCAATTGCACCTCTACACGATAACCCGACCCGATTGCAGTTAAGATCCATTCGGCCAGAACCTGATCCATCTTACCGGTAAGAACCACAATTCGCGACCCACTCGTCAGTCCATCCAGCATCTCCGTTCGGAGTGAAACAGAGCCTGATTGTGCTTTGGATATTTGTGCCCCCGCTAACTTGTCCAGTCCATGATTCTCATCATCTGCATGGAACGGCCCATGCTGCCATTGATCTTGTGCATCATGGCTCTTATCACCGCCTTCCATCCACAGGTGATAAGGAATGTCATCCCGCTCAGCGGTATGAATCCAGCGGGCAGCTGCACGAACCACTCGTTCAAAAGCAGGTGCATCCATGTTCTCCTGTTGTTTTACGTCATAACCCGACGCACCTTCATACACAAGGATGCCGAGCGAAGCCAGATCCGTGGTATCAGGCAGAAAGGTCTGAAGTTTACCCGTTTTGGCTGTACTTTTCCAATGAACTCTTCCCAGTGGGTCACCCTGCTGATATTCACGGAATTCAGGGCTACGGTTTCCCTGGCTATTTCTTCGCTCCGACAGAGTCCCTTCGATCATCGCTGCGAATTCTACCGAATCATCCTTCCCCCAAGCCGTTGCTTGAGGAACAACAATCAGGGGTGTACCTCCTTCGGTCTCTGCGGAGAGGGTATTCCAGCCAAACATATCACCCCAGTACAATCTGCCCGTATCCCATCTGTAGATTCCTCTGCGTAACCCGGAACATTCATATTGATAGGAAAATTGTCGCCGTGTTCCCGGAAAAATTAATTTGCGATGAACACCTGCAGGTGTGTTCTCACACAGAACGATCCATAACAATGGAATACGGCATTTGAATTCCAGTTCGACCAGAACCCGTACCTGCTCGCCTGCCTCAATCCGGTTCGTGTGTATTTTCCGACGGATGTGAATACGCCGTGGTCTGAACAAATGGAGAAGCAGACCTCCTGTGAACATCAAGAAAGTTATAACGGATAGAAACAACGCCGCTTTGCCCCCATGCCACTGATACAAGGAAGCAAAAGCCACCACCAAGACAGCACTCACAATCCGTTGTCCCAGCGCAGTCATTGCTTCCGTCCCCTTCCCTGTGATGCCATCTGTACAGGTACCGGGACCGATGACAATGCTTCTTCAATGACCTGTACTTGCCCCCAAACCTCCGCTCTGTTCTGGGCCTTCAATTGAATACGGTGGGAAAGGACAGGCACAGCTACCTCTTTCACATCATCCGGAATGACATAACTGCGCCCTTGAAGATAGGCAAATGACTGCGCAGCAGCCATCCAGGCCAGTGTTCCACGCGGACTGATGCCCAATCTAACCGCCGGAAGGCTGCGAGAGGCTACAGCAACGGCCACCAGATACTGTTTGACGACCGGATCAACATGTACCTGTTTGACTTCACGCTGCATGGCTACGACTTCTTCAGCAAGCAGGACAGGGCGAAGTTCATCAAACGCTTCTCTACCTTGCATGCGGGTTAACAATTCCAATTCCTGTTCCGGATCGGGATACCCCAGTCCAATTCTCATCATAAATCGATCCAGCTGCGCTTCAGGCAGACGGTACGTACCCTCGAACTGTAACGGATTCTGTGTCGCCAGCAGAAAGAACGGGCGTGGCAAGGCATAGGTTGTGCCATCAACCGTAATACGTCGTTCCTCCATTGCCTCCAGCAGGGCAGACTGAGTGCGTGGTGAAGCGCGATTTATTTCATCAGCCAGGACAATGTTGGACATGACAGGTCCGGGCCGAAACTTGAATTCAGCTGTATGTGGATGATAGATTGAAGTGCCCGTAACATCAGCCGGCATGACATCGGACGTGAATTGAATCCGGCCCATGGAGCAGTCCAGTGCAGAAGCAACGGCACGAACCAGCATCGTTTTCCCGGTACCTGGCACGTCTTCCAGAAGTACATGACCTCCACTGAGCATTGCAGTGAGGACATAACGAATCTCTGTTTTTTTGCCAATAATCACACTCTCAACACGCTTCATGACCCTGTTTAACAATTCGACCGCATGTTCATGTTCCATTCGGATATAAGACATTTCTCTGATCTCCTTCCGTTCATCAGCATTCCTGAACCATAGTAATCTATGATTCAGTGTTGCCCGGAAGTAGAGAGAATAGTCCTGCAAGAATGACTTTCTTCAGATCATTTTATACTTAAATATGCTGTTCATTGCCGAAATGGATCTGGAAGTGCCCGCCTTGACCGTCCACTCTGCTTCATTACTGGTTAAGGAATTCACCCTCAACCCCATCTGCTCCAGTAACTCACGTAACGGAACCCAGATGGTTCCCCCCTGACTCTGTACTGCTCCCGTTTCAATTGCCCCTGTTGTGGTCAGTGTTCCGCTCACACTGTCTGCATGAATCGTTCTTTCCTTCCATACTGCTATGGCTGTCCTTGTTTCAGAGTCCCAGCGAGTGCTGCCCCCGAATTTTTTCATGAATGTACGCAAAGGCACCATGATTCGCTGACCTTCCATACGGAACTCGCCCGGTTGCAAGGTAGCCGCGGCTAATCCCACCTCTACCTTCAGCTTCTTGGTTGCGAGCCACAACGTCGCATTTGCTTCTACATGCTCTGCGATCCAGGCCTTTCCCGGCACCTTGCGGGCCTTAAACTTACTATCTGGATGTACACGGAATTGAACTGGTTGATCCGTACTCTTTATGGTGTCAAAACGATATCCATGATCACGATAATATTTGATAATACCCGGAAGAGCTTTTACCGTTTCAGCATGTGCACCACCGTCATGCATCAGGACAATGACCGAACGTGCTCCCGCAGGTACTTTGGTCGAATTGCTGAGGATCTCTTTGGCCGGAACACCCTTACGCTTGGAATCTCCACTATCGACGTTCCAGTCCATGACGGTGTATCCACCCAGTTGGAGCAAATCAAAATAACTCTGGTCAAAATGCCCGTATGTACCGCCTGGTGCTCGCACCAGATTCGGACGGAAACCGGTTATACGCTCCAGCACTTCCTCTGTCTGCTTGATCTGTTTCCAGAACACTTTAAAATCACTGTATAGCTGTTCGTATTGATGATTAAACGTATGATTGCCCAAAGCATGTCCATCCTCCACAAGCCCCCGGATTAACTCGGGATAACGCTCTGCCTGCTCACCCAGCACAAAAAATGTAGCCAAAACCTTCTCCTTGCGCAAAATATCCAATACTTCACGGGTATGGTTACCCGGTCCATCGTCAAAACTCAGATAGACTACCTTGTCTTGAGTATTCTTATCTTCCGAAATTGGATCACCTGAGCCGGAAGCAGAAGATGCATAAGCCGTGCCTGCATATACAGCGAATGCACATAGCAATATCGCAATTCGCACGAGAATGACAGACCATTGTCCAGATAAAAACATATGTATGGTTGTTGCAGAGTTCCCCCCATTTTCCTTGCTTCTCAATTCCGGTCTCTGTACCATTTACGAATCGACCTCCACCGTCTCTAGTAATTTGCTGATAGACTTCAGCAGATTTGTTAGAATTATATGGAGGCTTCATTGAAAAAAGACGTGATTTTGTTTAATATTTTTTCACAATTTGCTATCTAGCCTGATTGATTCTTCGCTTCAGATTAGGTAGCATAATGAAAAGGCAGAACACATTAAAACACCTTGGAGAGTATTCATGCTCCCACCCCGTATTCAGGAGAGTGAAATCTATTGGAATTGCTTGAGAAGATCCAACATCTGTTTGGGTCCTACGGATACAGCGTTTTGTTTTTTGGCTTGTTGCTTGAATTCATCGCACTTCCCTTTCCTGGTGAAACAACGATGGCTTACGCAGGGTTTCTCTCCTACAAGGGGCATCTCGACTTTGGAATCCTCACCATACTGGCTTTTCTGGGGACAACGATTGGCATGACCATCACTTATTTTATTGGAGCCAAAGCAGGTCTGCCCTTTATAACACGATACGGAAAATGGTTTCTGCTGAAGCAGGACAAGCTCGATAAAACGCAAAAGTGGTTCGCCAAGTATGGTAATGCCTTAATCTTCATCGGTTATTTCATTCCGGGTGTAAGGCATTTCACCGGGTATTTCGCGGGCATAGCCGCTGTTCCCTTTCGCAAATTCGCTCTCTACGCCTATTCAGGCGCACTGTTCTGGGTTGTACTGTTTCTCGGCATTGGCAAAATATTTGGCCCTCAGTGGAACGCCGTATTCCATCTGGCTCATCAAAATGCAGCATATATCGTGGGAGGAATCGGCCTATTGCTCATCGTAGCCGTGCTCTATCGTTACCGCAAAGCATGGGCAGCAAAATCCACCGTATCCAAGCCAGCCCCTGTTCGACAAAGACAAAAGTAAACTCGGACAAAAGTCCATCTATAATAAGCAGGCAAGGAGTTGCGAGTAATCGCGGCTCCTTTTTTTTTGTGATAATCCGAATTCATCCAGGTCATACTAACTTGAAAATATAGGGTGTATAGGGAGGTGAAGGCATGAGTGAATCGTCGCTGGAACGCCAAGATCAGAGGCAAATCTCTCCGGATCTAAGCGAAAATATGGAATACTGCAAGCAAGTGATGGGAAACAGCAACGACTTGATGATGCGCCCTCTCCAGTGTTTACATAAATGGCCTGCAGTCATGTTGTACATTGATGGATTAGTGGATGTTCAGATTCTGAATCATTCCATCCTGGAATCCCTGTTAAAGACACATGAACTTCCAGAATTCTCCGCAGATGATGAGCATCTAAGCTACCTCCAGAATGACATTCTGGCTGCGAGCAATGTAACATTTGTGGATGACATGGAAGATGTGCTTAATGCTCTCCTGTCCGGTTCGGCCATCCTGCTAATCGAAGGCAGTGTACGAGGATTGAAAATTGCCGCAGCTGGGTGGGAAGACCGTGCTGTTGGTGAACCCATCTCACAGACCGTTGTTCGGGGTCCTATGGAGGGATTTAATGAAAATTTGCGTACAAATACTTCCTTGATTCGCAAACGGATTCGTGACCCTCATCTCTGGATCGAAGAAAAGGAGATTGGTCGTATCACCAAAACAAGGGTTGCGGTCTTATATTTGAAGCATACCGTTGATCCAGAAGTGGTAGAGGAACTAAGGCGCAGGCTCGATGAGATCGACATTGACGGGATTCTGGAGAGCGGGTACATCGAGGAACTTGTACAGGACGAAACAGGCACGTTATTCCCCACCGTTTACAATAGTGAACGTCCGGATACGGTTTGTGCTGCCTTACTTGAGGGAAGAGTAGCCATCATCGTGGACGGCACGCCTTTTGTGCTGCTGGTTCCAGCCTTGTTCGTACATTTCTTCCAATCGCCGGAAGATTACTACCAACGGGCCGATATCAGCACATTGATTCGTTTGATTCGTTATCTGTCCTTTTTTATCGCTTTACTAGCTCCTTCCTTCTATATTGCCATTACCACCTTTCACCAGGAGATGTTACCCACCAATCTGCTCATTAGTCTGGCAGCTCAACGTGAGGGCGTTCCTTTTCCTGCATTCATTGAAGCCATACTGATGGAACTGACCTATGAAATTTTGCGAGAAGCAGGTATACGTATTCCAAAAACAGTGGGTCAGGCCGTTTCCATTGTCGGAACGCTGGTCATTGGCCAAGCAGCCGTAGATGCAGGAGTTGTCTCCGCTGCAATGGTTATTATCGTTTCCATTACGGCCATATCCAGTTATGTCATTCCGGAGAATGGACTTTCGATCTCTGTCCGGATTTTGCGATTTGTATTAATGATACTTGCGGCAGCTTTTGGTTTCTACGGTATTCTAATTGTTCTGCTTATCACAGTTACACACCTGTGCAGCTTGCGTTCTTTTGGCGTACCGTATATGTCCCCCTTTGCACCTCTAATTCAGAAAGATCTGAAAGATACGCTGTTTCGTGTACCCTGGTCCCATATGAAAACACGTCCATTCTCTACGGGTACCCCGAACAAAATCAGACAATCCAGCAAAAAAATGAAGCGTTAATTCGGTAAGGAGAACAACGTATGAACAAGTGCTTCCGATTAATTGTATGCATTGTATTCCTGCTCCCTCTCCTTACCGGATGCTGGGATCGCCAGGAACTGAATGAACTTGGCATTATGCTGGGTCTTGGTGTAGACAAGGATGGCGATTTGATTAAAGTGAGCGCTCAGGTCGTCGTGCCGAATGAAGTATCCTCCAAGTCAGGGGGAGGGAACGGTACTCCTGTCACGCTGTATGAAGCGTCCGCGCCCACGCTGTTTGAAGCGATTCAGAAGCTGACCGAGACAAGCCCACGTCGCATATTCATGGCACATATCCGTGTACTGGTGTTCGGAGAAGAATATGCACGCAAAGAGGGCATCTACGATGTCATGGAAGCGTTAATGAGGGAACCTACTGCCAGGCCTGATTATTACGTCATGGTTGCACGAAATACTACAGCTTCCAAAGTACTGGACGTACTTACTCCATTGGAAAACATTCCTGCGGAGAAGTTATTTAATTCTTTGGATGTGTCTGCCAAGACCTGGTCTCCCACAACAACCGTAACCGGAGACCAATTAATTGATTATATGCTGACGCCTGGAATACAGCCTGTAATCACTGGTGTAGGGATCGTTGGCAATTCAGAGATAAGCGGAAGTAAAGATAATATTGCGACAATCAAGTCTCCCGCCCGACTGAATTCTACGGGATTAAGCATATTTAAAAAGGACAAACTGATCGGCTGGTTAACGGAAGATGAATCAAAAGGATACAACTATATCCGTGACAATGTGGTGTCTACTATCAGTCACCTGCCTTGCCGAAAGGGAGGAAAAGTGACTTTCAAAGCTCTCCGCACCAAGACCCAACGAAAAGCAAAGGTCATTAACGACCAACCTGTGATCCACATCAAACTCAAAAATGTGTCTTCCATTGGCGCAGTAGAGTGCGGAATCAAAATTGGTTCAATGAAAACACTCAAAGAGTTGGAAAAGGACAGTGAGGAGCGACTGATAGACCTGATGGAAAAATCCGTGAATTCCGTGCGGCGAAAGTTCCATATTGACATTTTTGGATTCGGTCAGGAAGTGTATCATGCCGATCCTAAATTTTTCAAAAAGATTGAGAAGGATTGGGATCAATATTTTGAGAATCTGGATGTTACGTACGAAGCCAATGTACAGATCAAACGTGTAGGTACACTGGATGATTCATTCAAGGAGGATTTGAAGGAGTGAGACCGGATGTTGATTACAATTACTGTTATTGTCATAGGGGGCCTCGTAGGCTTAGTTGATCTTCCGGGTCTCATCCGCCGCAAGGAATGGAGGGAAACCGCTGTGTACAGCGGGATGCTCGTCATAGCCACAGGGTTCAGTGTGATTGCAGCCAACCTGTGGGATTTCCCCAGTCCACTCTATATCATCATGTGGATCTATGAACCTGTTAATCAATTCTTGGCACGTCTGACGGGAACCTAGAAAAAGGAGAGGACCATTATGCTGGAACAGGGGCGCCTTGGAACAAGACAATTGACCACTCTCACTTTTATGATGGTGGTCGGGGATATGATGCTGATCTACCCCTCAGTCATCACGTCTTATGCCAAACAAGACTCCTGGATTTGTGCTTTTATAGGCGTTCCTCTGGGGATGGCACTGATGGCCATGATCCTGAAGTTATGTAGTATGCACCCAGACAAAAATCTGGTGCAGATGGCACGAAGCATTCTAGGGTTCTGGCCAGGTACTTTCTTTTCCTGCTTCTACCTGTTCTTTTTCATTATTGGTGCTTCCACGCATACGAGAGAAGTCGGCGACTTCATGACCACTCAAATCTTCCCGTACACTCCCATTCGCATCATCATTCTGATGTTTGTCATCGTGATCGCCTGGGGAGTGTCTCACGGATTAGAGACGATGGGACGAAGTAGTGAACTACTGATGCCCGTCGTTATTGTGTTTATTGTCGTCCTTGCAGTCTGCCTGCTTCCTCAGATTGATACCAGAAATTTGAAGCCAGCAAGTGATACGAGTGTTGTCTCTATCTCGCAGGGCATTCTGGTAAGCATTATATATCCGATCGGTGAAGTTGTTCCCATCATGATGATACTGCCCTACGTTGCCAAGCAGGCTCATCGAACACGAGACGTAATTATTGCAGCTGGTTTAGGCAGCTTGGTATTGGCAACGCTTGTTACCATATCGTTGCTGGTCTTGGGTGCCTTTCTTACGCAACATAACATATATGCTTCTTTTGTTTTATCTCAGAAAATTAGTATTGGGGGCTTTTTTGAACGTATTGAAGCCATTATGGCTTCTTCCTGGCTGATCTCTACGTACTTCAAAGCGATGATATACTTATACGCCTTTATTGTTGGTTGTGCGGAACTGTTCAAGCTTAAGCAGTATCAGATACTGGTACTCCCTGCGTCCATACTCGTGTTCGGTTTAGCCAATCTGGTCTCACCCAGCATAACCTTCATCGTAATCACCGTTGTTCCATACTGGGTAGATTGGGATACCACATTGGGGATCATTCTGCCGGCCTGTCTTCTGTTGATACAATGGCTCAAGTCTTTCAGAAAATCATCGGTTACTCCCAACAATTCCTCACAGGAATAAGTACTATTTTTTGGGGAGAAGGAGCCTGGGATGGATGGAAAAATGGAGTTCATTCATGAATATCATCCATGCTGAATATAGAGAAGGAGAACGGTGTCTATGTTAATTAAGGAGAAAATCACCATTAGGCAATTTGCAGTCCTTACCTTTCTCGTCATGATTGGGGACATGATTCTACTTTACCCCTCCGTGGTTACTGCTTCTGGTAAACAGGATGCATGGATCTGTTCTCTTATCGGCCAACCGATCGGCATACTCATCATGTGGGTACTATACAAACTTCATCAGACGCATCCTGATCTTTCCCTTATTGAAATCTGCCAAAAAATACTTGGCCGATGGGTAGGGTCTGTTCTGTCAGTTGCATATCTATTTTATTTCGCCATAGGCGCTGTCATATGTATCCGTGAGGTTGGTGACTTTATGACCACACAGATCTATCTTCAGACCCCCATCCGGGTCATTATAATTATCCTTATGTGCACTCTGGTCTGGGGGCTTATGCATGGCTTGCGTACAATAGGAGGAAGCAGTGAAATGCTAGCCCCCATCGTTGTTTCGTTTATGATTCTTTTATTTTTAGGGCTGATGCCCCAAGTAAAAAGTTCAAATCTACTGCCTTATTTGGACACCCCTTGGCTTCATTTGATGCAGTCTATCATTAGAGGGGCATTTACTTCCTTTGGTGAACTAATCGTGATCACCATGGTTCTTCCTTATGTGATGTCTGGGCCTCATGTCAAACGTGATATGTTACTCGCCACTTTGTGCGGAGGGCTGCTGCTAACCACACTGTTGGTCATTTCGCTCATGATTTTTGGGCCCTTTCTGACCCAGCATGACATCTACATCTCCTATACCCTGTCCCAGAAAATTAATATCGGCAACTTTTTTGAGCGAATTGAGGCCTTCATGGCGACTGCCTGGTTAATTGCTACCTATTTCAAAAGCCTGCTTTACATGTTCTCCTTTGTCGTTGGAACAGCTCAGTTATTTCGATTAAAGACATATAAACCGCTCATTTTGCCATCAGCGATGTTATTATTCGCGTTAGCAGTGCTGATTTCTCCCAATGTCATTTTCTACACCAATACGATCATGCCTGCTTGGGTGGACTGGGATATCACGGTTAGCTTTATTATTCCGCTATTCCTTCTTCTCGTGCATCGAATTCGTTCTGGCAAGAGCAAAAACAATTCAACCCATCCAAAACGATTGCCCACCTAAAAAGGCTGTGTTCACGGTAAATTCCGCGAAACACAGCCTTTGGTGATGCAACGGATTATATGCATGCATTCATACATATCCAGGTCACTACATTACAATGCCTTCACAGCCTCAAGTGCTGCCTCAATATGTCCTTTGACCCGAACTTTGGACCAATCCTTGATCAATTTCCCCTCTTCATCAATCAGAAAAGTGGAGCGAACCATACCCATGTACTCCTTGCCATACATTTTCTTCAACTGCCATACGCCGTACTGCTCGGCAACAATGTGCTCTTCATCCGATAACAAGGTGAACGGCAGTCCATACTTGGCGATAAACTTGTCATGCTGTTTCATTGGATCGGTGCTGATTCCGAGAATGACCGTGTTCAGCCCTTCAAATTCAGCATGTCGATCCCGGAAATCACAAGCCTGTTGTGTACAGGACGAAGTCATATCCTTGGGGTAAAAATAAAGCAGTACCCGCTGTCCGCGGTAATCCGAAAGCTTTACTGATTCTCCCGTACTGGACGGAAGCTCAAAATCCGGTGCCAGTTCGCCTACAGTTAACGTCATGTCAGTTCCTCCCTAGTCTTGCCCATGAATTGTTATCAGGGCGTTATTATGATCCTGCTCCGCGATACCGTTTCACGCCATAATTCCACAGAAGCAAGCCCATGGAACCAAACACCAGTCCCATCACAGGTGTGAGGAGCGCCATCCGATGCATCTCGGACCTCTCCAGGAACAAGGCTGCCGGATAGATGCCCACAAAGGCAAACGGAATGATCCAGGTTAGCAGTACCTGAATGGCACGGTTATAGATCGTCACAGGGTAACGCCCATACCCTTGGATGTTATACATCAATGGCAGAATACCTGTTGGTGCGTCTGAATAAAAGGACAACGAAGTAAGTGTGGTATAAATGCCGGCATAGATCATTACTGAACTGAGTGCCAAAATAATCAAGGCAGGAATATGCCACCACTCCAGCATCAAGCCCATCTCTGCTCCGCTGAAGATCATGATAATCAAGCCGATAAACGAGCCCACGAGTGCAGGCGGGTCTACATTTTCAAGCAAGATCTGGAACAGATTATGTGCAGGGCGTGTCAGGATACGATCCATCTCACCTTTGACGATATACCGCTCGCTGAACCCCCACAGATTGATAAAACAACTGAAGATGCCATAGGGCACCATAAAATATCCATAAACAAAGAGTACTTCACTCTCGCTCCAGCCGCCCAGGTTATCCGTATGACGGAAGACCACAAAGATAAAGATCAGGTTGGTTGCCTGGAACAGCAGATCCGATAGAATCTCCACCCAGAAATCAGCACGGTACGTGAGTCGTGTTTTCATGTAGTTCTTCAAATATTCCCAGATCAGCCCCATATAGTACATTCCGTTATCCCCCTTGCACGAACAGACGCTTGCGCGCCTTACGCCAGATCAATACCATCGGGAGCAGTAACACGGCAAACCAGAACACCTGAATACCGAGTACATTCCAGATGGCGGTACCTTCCACTCTTCCAGTGAGAACGGAACCGGGCAGATACGTAATGGCCTGAAAAGGCAATACCTTCATCACCGCGGACATCCAGCCTGGATACAGGCTGATCGGGATGATTAGACCAGAGAACAGATCAACCACGACGCGTTTCATACGCATCATGCCTTCATTGTTTTCCACAAAGAATGCTGCCAGTCCCGTTATCACATTAATCTGGGAATTAATGAGGAAACTGAAGAACAGCATGACGAGAAAGCCGATCCACGCCGATGGCGCCGTAGGCAATTCAACCGGGAACAGCAGAATGGCGATGAGCATCCCTGGAATCATGAGGAGCAGGAAGCGGAAAATGCCTTCACCAAGACCCTGCATCATTTTGACCATAACGTAATTGATCGGCCTGATGAATTGAATCGCAATGGAGCCATCCCGTATGTCTGCGGCAATCTCCCGGTCCAGATTGTTAAAGTAAAAAGCACGTGCCATCCAGGATACAGCGATGTAAGTGGTCATCTGCGCTGCCGTGAAACCGCCGAGTTCACCACTGCTACCGTAAATGGCTTGCCAGGTAAAGTAATACACGCCGATATTCAGCGTATATATCAAAATGCCGGAGTAATAATTCACCCGGTATGCCAGCATCGTTAGAAAACGGATGCGCATAAAATCAATAAATGCACTATTCATCTCAGGATACACCCACCGCTTCTTTCCCTGCTCCCACAATCTTGGGACGCTCGGCGGAACCGGATTGGTAAATACTGCGCACAATCTCATCCGTGTTGATCTCGATAATCTGAATATCGGTAATATCAGCCTGTCCAACGACACGTCCGAGTACATCCGAAACATTCAGGTCCAGCGGAATCCATACAGATGCGGACAATTCATTCTCTACTGTCCAACGCACAGGCAACGCAGCAGTCCATTCCTGCATCTGACTGATGTTGTGAGCTGAGCCAAACTTGAAGCGGATCTCCCGCTCCTTGCCCCACTGGGACTTCAGATGATCCAGACCACCATCATAGATGATGTTGCCCGCATCAAGCATGATCACCCGGGAACACAGGGCCTCAATGTCCTGCAAATCGTGGGTGGTGAGCAGGATGGTCGTTCCATGCTCCTTGTTCATATCTTTCAAGAAATCCCGAATTTCCGACTTCACCACAATATCCAAACCAATAGTTGGCTCATCCAGGAAAACAATACTCGGATTATGCAACAAGGCTGCCACTAACTCGCAGCGCATACGCTGACCAAGACTGAGCTTCCGCACCGGACGGCTTAACAGGTCCTGAAGCTGCAATCGCTCAACCAGTTCATCCAGACGTTTCCGGAAATCGACCTCTCCTACACGATATACTTTGCGCAATAAATGGAAGGATTCGATAACGCCAATATCCCACCACAATTGACTGCGCTGACCAAAAACAACACCAATATTCTGTACAAACTTCTCCCGTTCCTGATACGGAACATATCCACCAACCGATATTTGCCCTGAAGTAGGCACCAAAATGCCGGTCAACATCTTGATCGTTGTTGATTTACCGGCACCGTTCTCCCCAATATATCCGCAAATTTCGCCCTGCGGAATCTGAAATGAAATATCATTTACAGCCAATACCTCCTGGTATTGACGTGCAAACAGGTCTTGGAATGCGCCCTTCAGCCCACCTCGGCTTTTCTGGACGCTAAACGACTTGCGCAAATCTTTGACATCAATCGCCAGCATGATTATACCTCACTTGGATTTTGTTGAAATTGCTTGTAGCCCAAAAAGAAATTATAATGGTATCAGTCAAAATTCAGCAAGCTTTAAAATAGTCTGGAGCCGCGTCCTGCCCTTATGTTGGGAAAAGACGTGTACGGAAAGCTTCGACTAGATCTTACTTGAATACTCGAACTCGTTTTTTTATTTCATCTCAAATACAAAGGAGAGCTAGCATGACCAGAAAGACGAAGAGAACCATATGGATTTCTCTTGCCGCCTTCGTGTTAATTATCGGAGGAGCAGCGGCATATTATTTCGGTTCTATTCTCAATCAGTTGGACGGTTTGGCAAAAGACGGCGACGAATCACCATTCGCAGGTATCGAGAATGTGGAGAAAGTAAATACTCCTGACCCTCCAAAATGGGAAGGCACAGAAACGGTAAATATTCTCGTTATGGGTGTCGATGCGCGCGGATTGAAAAAAGGTGAAGTTCCCCGCTCCGACAGCATGATGGTTGTATCGCTCGACCCACTTACCAAAAAAATCAATCTGTTCTCCATTCTGCGCGACACTTACGTCAATATTGACGGATATGGCAAAGAACGGATCAACACTGCCATCACCCATGGTCCTAATGCAGCGATGCAAGCTGCCGGCGACCTGCTCGGCATTCCTGTACAATATTATGTGTATACGGATTTCCAGGGATTCATCAAATTGGTGGATGCCGTTGGCGGTGTTGATTTTGATGTGGAGAAAGACATGCACTATACAAGTAAAGCAGACAATAACGAATACGATATTGATCTCAAAAAAGGGTATCAGCATCTGGATGGCGAAACAGCCCTCATGTACGTTCGTTTCCGCCATGATGCGATGTCGGATTTCGCTCGTTCCGAGCGTCAGCGTGAGTTGCTGAAAGCTGTGACGGCGAAAATGCAGTCAACAACTACCATTGCCAAGCTGCCTTCCATTCTGGAACAGGTTAATCCCTATGTGGATACGAATCTGACACTCTCCGATATGTGGAAACTGGGTGGCCTCGGTTACCAGAGCAGCATGAATGGCAGTGAGCAGATCCCGCCAATGAACCTGCTGAAAGAAGAACGTACAGCAGGCGGTGCGCAAGTATTGACGGTTACCAATGAAGAGAAATTGAAGCAGCATATTCAGGATATTATTCACCCGCCTGCTACAACGGATGATAGTACAACCAGCACCGAAGATAAAACAGCCAGTGGTGACGATCAAAAGTCAGAGCAACCGGCTCAGTAATCTAAACATGCAGAGGGCAGCCATTACGCTGCCCTCTCGTTGTGCCCGGCTATACTATTATGAGAAAATCATCATATCTTTCTGTAGCTTGTACCTTTATCATATTTTGCATTACGAAAGGAAGTTATCTTATGAATACATCACGTTCCCGTTCCGAACTTCTATACGCAGAAGCACTTGAACATATTGTTGGGGGGGTTAACAGCCCTTCACGCTCGTTCAAAGCCGTTGGTGGTGGTGCACCTGTATTTATGAAAAAAGCCCAAGGCGCCCACTTCTGGGATGTCGATGACAACCGTTATATTGATTATCTGGCCGCTTACGGTCCGATTGTTACAGGACATGCTCACCCTCATATTACGCAGGCAATTACGGAAGCTGCAGCAAATGGCGTGCTGTACGGTACCCCAACAGAGCTTGAGATCAAGCTCGCCAAAATGCTGAAAGAAGCCATTCCTTCCATGGATAAAGTGCGTTTTGTAAACTCCGGTACAGAGGCGGTTATGACCACGATTCGCGTAGCCCGTGCCTACACCAAACGCAACAAGATCGTAAAATTCGCCGGATGTTACCACGGTCACTCGGATCTGGTGCTTGTGGCTGCGGGTTCTGGGCCGTCCACGCTCGGAATTCCTGACAGTGCGGGAGTTCCAGCCAGTATTGCACAAGAAGTCATTACTGTGCCCTACAATGATCTGGAAGCCCTGAAGGATGCTTTGGAGCGCTGGGGTGATGATGTTGCCGCAGTCATGGTTGAACCGATCGTTGGGAACTTCGGTATGGTTATGCCGGAGCCTGGCTTCCTGGAAGGTCTCTGTGCCATGACACGCGCCAACGGCTCACTGGTTATCTATGACGAGGTTATTACGGCTTTCCGTTTCCATTACGGTTCTACACAGACGTATGCCGGACTCGATAATCATGCGGAGATTGAACCCGATCTGACGGCTCTTGGTAAAATTATTGGTGGCGGCCTGCCAATCGGTGCTTACGGCGGACGCAAACATGTTATGGAGCAGGTTGCTCCACTCGGCCCTGCTTATCAAGCAGGAACGATGGCTGGTAACCCTGCATCCATCTCGGCTGGTATCGCATGTCTGGAGGTCCTGCAAGGCGCAGGTGTATACGAAGAGATGGAACGCCTTGCTATCGACCTGACAGCAGGTCTGCAAGCTTCTGCTGACCGTCATGGAATTGCACTGACGATCAACCGGATTCGTGGTGCATTCTCCACCCATTTCTGTGACCATCCGGTTACGAATTATGATCATGCTCAAGACACGGATGGAGAGCTGTTTGCTTCCTTCTTCCGTCACATGCTGAACCGTGGCATTAACCTGGCTCCATCCAAATATGAGGCTTGGTTCCTGACCACGGCCCATACAGACGAGGATGTTCAGGCTACATTGGAAGCCGCAGAAGCTTCCTTCAAGGCGATGGCTCAGGAATAAAACGGATTATTTCCATCTACAATATAGCGTACAAGCTGTATGGTCGGTGGAAAACAATTCATGGAAAAGGCGTCCAACAAGTGATCAACTTGTGTGGACGCCTTTTGTTATATACGGACAACACTCCGATTCTTCACGTTATTTCTGCCTGATCTGAAGTTTCAAAATTTCCTCCTGGATCACCTGCATCCCTTCTTCGATTCTCTGCTTCGGCACATTGGAGATGTTCAATCGCAGCATTTGATCCTCATGCACCTGATATGTTCCCTCCGGATAATACCGTTCTGTTGTATCAACGATGACACCACGCTTTTGAAGCCGGGACAGCAGAACACGAAGTGGGATATCACCCGCCAAAGGCAATACGGTATGCTCCCCTCCTGTTCGAGGAGCCTCCATAAATGGAGCAAAGTCTGTATATGTGTCCAGTTGCTCATGCACCGTGTTCATCCGGGCAGCATAGCGGTTACGAATCACTTTCCTGTGATGAGCAAACATTCCGCTGTGGACATAGATCTCCAGAGCAGCTTGAGACAGGACTGAAGTGTCGATATCGAGCATTTTTTTGTATGCACCAAACGATTCAATTAGAGGCGAAGGCAGAACAGCTACACCAATGCGCAAGCCTGGAAACAAAATTTTGGAGTAACTCTTCAGATAGATGACCCGGCCTTCCGTATCATATGACCATAGCGGGTCCTGTTTCGTATTGTCCTCCAGATCAGCCAGATAATCGTCCTCCACCAGATAGACATCGTACCGCTGTGCAAGCCGGATCAGTTTCTTTTTCTCAGCAACAGTCAAAGATGTGCCAATCGGATTGTGAAAGCGCGGCATCACATAGAAAAACTTGATATCTTCCTCAGCGAACTGACGTTCAAGCGATGCCCAGTCCAGCCCATCCAGGGTACGTCTCACACCGGCAATCGGCACATTCAATCCACTCAGTAGCGAGGGCATATTATGATAGGTCGGTAGTTCAAGCAGTACTTTTCTCTTTCCATTGGGAAAAGGCATCAATGCAAGTACAGCCAGTGCCTGTTGCACACCTGACGTGATAAAGAACTGCTCTGTTCTCGCAAACACCTGATAATCCGAAAACTGCTTCTGCAACAGCAGAATTAGCGAAGGTAATCCCTGATCCGTGCCATACATAAATAACTCTGCCTGCTTCTTCTCCATCGCCTGATCCACACAGTGACGAAAGTCTGCATAAGGGAACACTCTTGGATCGGGAGCAGCTGAAGCAAAGTCCAACGCTCCCTGCCAGTCCATGTCCTGAGCACCTGTCCCGTTCTGTACAGCATAATAACCGGATTGAGGTATGGCGTACACCAAATGCCGCTGTTCCAGCCACTCATATGCTCGAATCGCTGTACTTACACTGCATTGATATTGTTCTGCTACAACTCGAACTGCTGGCAGTCGAATGCCCTTATCCGCCCACTGGCGACGATCCTGCTGCTGCATCTGTTCCTGAATCCATTGCTTTAACGCTTCGGCAATCACTTCGTATTTTCTCAATGCACCCATCCCTCTCCAACAACTGTACCGATACAGTTTAACCTTTTATCTATTGTAGCACGATGCACCCGGCAGTATATTGAATAAGGCCAGCACATGCCTCGAACCTGACATAATTCAGGATAATGAAAGATAAAACGCTATGACTACTGTATTGGAGGAGCATTCATGAACACAACACACACTCGGGGATATGCTTATATCGCAGCTATACTGTACGCAGCTATTATAGGTCTATCTTTTCTATTTGTTAAAATGACCGTCACTGTTGCACATCCGATTGATGTGCTTGCCCACCGATTCGCGCTGTCGTTGATCGTTGTCAGCATTCCTATCATTTTTGGCTGGATCAAAATTCGACTTAGCCTTCGTGATCTGTGGAGAATTATTCCACTGGGGCTGTTATCTCCCGTTTTATTTTTTGCCTTTCAAGCCTTTGGACTTGTATCTTCCAACTCATCGGAAGCTGGTATTATTCAGGCTATGGCTCCTGTATTCACACTCGTTCTCGCTTCAGTTTTCCTGAAGGAACGCACATCCACGATGCAGAAGATGTACCTGCTTCTGTCTGTCGCTGGAGTAGTTTTTATCTTCATAATGCAAGGAAGCGGCATGTCTATAGGTAACCTGAAAGGCATTGCATTATTGCTGTTATCCACAGTCTGTTTTGCAGGGTATGGTGTGCTTGCAAGACCATTAACCCAGAAGTACAAACCAATGGAACTAACATGGGTCACATTAATGGTTGGCTGTATTGTATTTAACGCCGCTTCCCTGATCCGTCATGCTTCCAGCGGTTCCATGATGGACTACATCAAACCACTTGGAGATACATCCTATCTGGGTGCGCTCGCTTATCTGGCAATTCTCTCCACCATGATCTCCACCCTGCTCGCGAGCTATGCTCTGACCCATCTGGAGGCTTCGCAAATGAGTGTATTCAGCAATCTGTCCACGCTCATCTCCATCGTAGGAGGTGCATGGATATTGCATGAACCAGTGGGTAGCTACCACTATATTGGTGCATTGTTGATTATCGCTGGTGTGCTTGGCACCAATATGAGTGGTCGCAAACATAGGCTGGTCAGTGGAATCAAAGCATGATATAATTCTGGAAATTGTAAACATTTGTTATCCACGATGATGAAGAGAAGTACATATGTCAGGATGCTACAGAGAGCCGGCGGCTGGTGGGAGTCGGTGCATCGGATATGTGGAAATGGGCTTCGGAGTTCCAAGTTGAACCAAGTCTGTATCCGTTCCTAGGAATACACACTTTCAGTAGGCGAGGCGGCATGTCCAGCCGTTATCCATGGACAGGATATCGATAGGCATGGAAGCTCATAAAAGAGCTCCTGGTAGATACCTCATCCGTATCCCTCAAGTGGGCCGCAACAGAGCGGCCAATGAAGGTGGCACCGCGAGGCACAAGCTTCGTCCTTTATTCTGTTCCCAACCGGGGAATGGGATAAAAGACGAAGCTTTTTTGATTTTTTTGCAGGCTGAAAGGAGGTGATGGTCGTGGAAGACGGCTGGTGGCGACAGCTCAATGTTGAAAAATCACAAAACCAAAGGAGAATAAACCATGAACAAAAACAAGGATATTATTTTGACAGGAGATCGGACTACCGGACAACTTCATCTCGGCCATTACGTAGGCAGCCTGCGCAGTCGGGTACAATTGCAGGAAGAGTACAAAACCTATATTTTACTGGCAGATGTTCAGGCACTCACCACCCACTATGATCAACCTGGCCTGATTTCAGATAGTGTTCATCAAGTCACGCTTGATTACCTCGCCGTAGGCATTGATCCGAACAAAGCTACCCTGTTCATTCAATCCATGATTCCGGAAATTGCGGAATTGACTGTGATCTTCTCCATGTTTGTTACCGTCAATACACTCCGGCATAATCCGACCATCAAGAGCGAAGCACGTGATCGCGGATATACCGACCTGTACTACGGATTTCTTGGATATCCGGTCAGTCAGGCTGCTGATATTGCATTCTGTAAAGCCACCCTTGTTCCGGCAGGGGAAGATCAGATTCCTCACATTGAGACAGCACGAAAATTGGTTCGCCGGTTCAACGAGTTATACGCTCCCATTCTCCCCGAACCCCGCATTTTGACCGGAGAGCGGCTTGGAGGACTGGATGGCGTTGGTAAGATGAGCAAAAGCATGGGGAATGCGATCTCATTAAATGCAAGTCCTGAAGATGTAAAAGCCAAATTGATCAAGGCCAAGACTGATCCTGCCCGCATCCATCGTTCTGATCCAGGACACCCGGATATCTGCCCTGTTTTTGCCTATCATCAGCTTTTCCGCAAGGAGAACGCAGACGAAATACATGCCGGTTGCAGTCAGGGGCGGATTGGATGCAAAGATTGTAAACAGATCGCAGGTGAAGCCATCAATGATCTGCTTGCTCCTTTTCGCGAACGACGGAATTATTATGAACAGCGTGATGATCAAGTGAAAGAGATTCTTATCGAGGGTACCCGTGAGGCCAGGAAAGCGGCCCGGGAAACGATGTTAGAGGTAAGAGAAGCCATGGGTATTCGTTATTTTGACTGACAGTATGAAGCGCTCCAATCCCGTTAACACTGCTGAGGACAGTCTATCGGGAAAAGGAGACCCCTCAGCATGAAACGAACACAACCTTCTTTTTTACAAGCTATGATGTTGATCATGTTGTCCGTTGGCTTGATCAGCCATGTTCTAATTATTCCTGCCCTTTTGGCTGCGGCCAAAAGGGATTCTTGGATTTCCGTCCTGTTATCAGCCGGACCATTTCTGATATTTGCGCTAATGCTCGCTTATGTCTCTCGTTTCCTCCAGCATCAAACCTTGCATGAATGGTTAACATCCCGTCTCGGCAAGCCCATTGGCATGTTATTTCGAGTTGGGAACAGCCTCTTTTTTCTGAGCGCAATCTATTTCACCCTGCACGATACCACCACTTGGGCCAAAACAAATTATCTGACAGAAACGCCAATTCTGGTAACCAGTATTGCCATCATGTCTCTCTGTGCCTATGGGGCATATAAAGGTATCCGCTCACTGGCATTTACGGCAGGATTGATCCTTCCACTAGTGGTACTGCTGGGCTTCTATGTTGCAATTGTGAACACTCAATACAAGGATTATAGCCGTCTCCTGCCTGTGTTAGAACATGGCTGGCATCCGGTGCTGAATGGCATGATTTACAGTCTTGCAGGCATGTTTGAACTGCTGTTCATCTGGTATATCCAGCCTCATCTCTCCAAACGTATACGTGTATGGCAGTATCTGATGCTCGCACTCATTCTTGTGGGACTGACTGTCGGCCCACTCATCGGGGCGATTGTGGAATTCGATCCTTTTGAGGCTGCCAAAATGAGATATCCCGCCTTTGAAGAATGGCGAATTGCCTCCTTGGGCAAATACATCGCCCAAACCGACTTCTTTTCCATCTACCAATGGCTCGCAGGCTCGTTCACCCGGATTAGTCTCGCCATGTATATTGTAGTAGAAATATGGAATATTAAGAGCTCTACCAGAAGGCTTATCAGTTGTATCTCGTTAGGTGTCTTCTTTATTCTAACCATGTTGTATCCTCTGGATGATATGACCTTCGAAAAGCTTCTGGTCGAATACATATTTCCGTTCAATCTCTTGTATCTGAGCGGACTAGCGATTATCGCGACGACGGTTGCCTTTATCCATTCACGCCATCAGAGGAGGAAACATCATGGAGCATCAAGCGATTGACACCACGTCCCATGAGACACTGCTTGCCTCTTTGAAAGAGCAGTTCAATCCATGTGCAGATGTTGTTATTCAGACCTTTCCTGTCAAAGATGAATCCGATCAGCCAGTCATTTTGCTCTATTGCGAAGGACTGGTCGACGGCAAACAAATCAATCAATTTATTATTCCCCGTCTGGAACAACACTCCCTGATCATTGAGGAATCACATCCCCACGAACTGGGATTAACCTTAAATCCGATTGAGGATCTCACTGATTCCAAGAAACTTAATCTTTTGATTTTTAGTGGACAACTACTGATCATTTTTGGTAATGGTGTGCAGGCCTGCAGTCTGGATATCGCTGATATCCCGGGACGCAGTCCAGAAGAATCAGCCATTGAAACATCAGTTAAAGGCCCGCGCGATGGATTCACCGAAGAACTCACTACCAACGTGGCCCTTATTCGCAAACGAATGAAAACATCTTCGATGTGTTATGAGAAATATGTCAAAGGTGGTCGTACCCAAACTGCCATTGGACTTCTATATGTAAAAGATATTATTAATCCAGACATTCTGAAAGAAGCACAACACAATCTGGATCAGATTGAGATTGACGGCATTCTGGGTACCTCAATCATGGAGCGAGCTGTCATGGGAGGGATTCGAAGTATTTTTCCACTCACAGATAATACTGAACGTCCTGATTTTGTCGTCGATTCCCTGTTAAATGGACGTTTTGCCGTTCTCATTGAAGGTTCTCCTGTGGCGGTCATCGCACCAACTACACTTTTCAATCAGTTGAAGTCCCCGGAAGACAAAAGCACACCTTTTTTCATCGTTACCTTCGAACGGATTTTGCGTATTTCCGGTCTGCTGATTGCCTGTTTCTTCCCAGCCTTCTACATCGGCCTGACCAGTTTCAATGTGGAACAGATTCCGCTACCTCTCTTGGCTACAATTGCTGGTACTAGAATGGGCCTGCCCATGCCGGTGACGCTGGAAGCCTTTTTAATGATTTTTATGTTCGAGCTATTTAACGAAGCCGGTCGGCGGTTACCACGTGCGTTAGGGCAGACGGTCAGCGTGGTCGGCGGACTTATCATCGGGGATGCAGCCATTCGTGCCGGGATTACATCGCCCACCATCATAGTTACGGTAGCGATCTCAGTCATCTCCAGCTATATTCTCGTGAATACCGTGCTCAGCGGGGCTACTGCACAAATTCGTATCGGAATGCTCATTATTTCTTCGATCCTTGGATTATTTGGATTTATGATCGGACTGTTCGCTCTGTTGGTACACCTCGTATCGTTGGAGTGTTATGGCGTATCCTATCTGTCACCCGTATCTCCCTACATTCCAGGAGACTTCACTCAGGCCGTATCCATGCCCCCTTCCATGAAAAAAAACAAGCGTCCAGAAGCACTTCACACCCAAGATTCCACTCGCTGGAGAAAACGGTCATGATCAGATGGACGTCCATGAGTGGCCTACTTGCGGGGTGCTTGATCCTGCTAACGGGATGCTGGGATTCCAAAGAGGTGCAAAGTATTAACTTCATCACGGCCATTGGAATAGACTATGTGGACAACCAATATATTGCGTATGCCCAGTTGATTGACTTCTCCAGTATTGCAAAACAGGAAACGCCAACTTCCCGGGAAACAAGGGATATCTGGATTGGACGGGGCGAAGGTTCAACACTGAGCATGGCTATTAACGACTTGTATGAAACATCACAGCAGCAAACGCTCTGGACTCATGTTAAAGCCATTGTTTTATCGAAAAATGCTCTGGAAGGGAAGCTGGAGGATATATTTAATACGTTGCTGCATTCAGGTCAACTGAGATATACACCCTGGATTTACGCGACAGAGCAGAACATTCCGGATGTGCTCTCCCCATCTGCGCTGCTGAACCAATCTGCCCAGACGATTGAGTTATTCGAGCCCATGAGGCTATACAAACAGCATTCCGGTTTCGAACCTATCCGGCTCCATCAGCTTCTCGATGGACTACGGGAGCCGGCTTCCATCGTTCTTTTACCCTCGGTATCAACGAGGAACGAGACCTGGTTCAACGGCGATAAAACGCCCCCCCTTGTTAGAATGGATGGGTTTTATGTCATTTCCAAAGGCACAAGTCAGGGTAGAGTTGCAGGAGCAGATGCAGATGGTACACGTTACGTAAATTATGAGCGCGTACATCAGTACCCACTATACGTATATGGGAATGGTGGGAAAACTCCTGATTTAACCTTGATGCTTCGCCATCCCAAGACGAGAATCACGGCGAGAAAACAAGGAGATGGCGTCACATTTGATCTAGTTACCTCGGTCAAAAGCTCCATCACCGAAGATCACGGGGCTCCTCGGTCTCCACATGCCATGGAACAGGAAGCGGAGAAACAAATCGAATCCCAAATCCGAGATACGTTCGAAAAAACCAAGTCACGCAAGATCGATTCATACGGTCTCGTGGAACACCTCTATCGCCACAATCTGCCCTTATGGCAACAAGAGGTCTCCCAACGTGCAGACCCCCTGGAGCGTTTCAAGCTCGGCAAAGTAGAGGTCCATGTGGATATCCTTAATGCGAGCACGTATAAATACAGCGATTAAATGAAGAAAAAGAAGCCCCGGCCTGCATTGGATGCAAGGTTACGGGGCTTCTTACCATCTCCAACTATGTTGTCGATTAGGGAAGTTATCCTAATGGATACGCCATGACACTCATCAAAGCCAATTCAGGCTGGGTCGTGTCCAAACGACTGTACTGGATGATAACGGGGATGTTGCTCGAAACCGTAATTGCATAAGGTACGCCCATAGGAATAGTCTGCTCCCCGGATCGTAGCGATGCAGTGCGAATATGCTTCGTCCTTCTCGCTGGCACTTCAGCGACAATACCTTCGAGTGGTTCTCTATCTTCAAAGTAAATCGTGATGTGCAGCTCCGCATCCGTTGCACTGGTGTTCAGTACACAGATGCTTTCGTGACTCTCCAGTGTGCCGCTGCTCTCCGGCGGGATGTAGCCATCCGGAATGACCCAGTAGGTGTGACCTGTCGCTGTCGGATCGTTCTTATGGGCAGATGTGCCTGATTCTGTCTGGTCAGGTGTCATTGAAATACATCCTCCTTTTTTTGCGAGTGCAATATAGGTTAAAAATAAATGGGCTCGCGGGGCAGCCGCTTCGGCGGACGGATCGGGCTACAGGCCGCTGTTGGCTCGGGATTTCTATTCAATTCCCCCTCAACAGGGGAAATCCCGCTCCAAAGGCGGACGCTTCGCTCCCTCTACCCGATTCTGCCCTTCTTCGCTGCTACGCTCGCTTGTTTTTTTTAAGATTATTGCCTTCGCTCTTTCGCTGGGCAACTTTTGCTGGCTCGTTACTTTGTTTAACTTGCTACAGCTTTTAAACCCTGAATAGCTGCGGGGCAGTCGCTTCGGCGGGCGGATCGGGCTGCGGGCCGCTGTTGGCTCGGGATTTCTATCCATTCCCCCTCAGCAGGGGAAATCCCGCTCCAAAGGCGGACGCTTTGCTCCCTCTACCCGATTCCGCCCTCCTCCGCTGCTACGCTCGCCTGTTTTTAAAAGTTTATTGCCTTCGCTCTTCGCTGGGCAACTTTGTTTTTCTCGTTACTTCGTTTAACTCGCTTAATTATTTAGGGGATGAACCTACCGCAGATACATCTGCAACGGTTGCAATTGCAACTCGCGGATGGCTTCTGCCACCTGCTGGGCAAGGCGGCGGGCGCCTCGTTCCTGAAAATGCGTGTTATCCTCCACGCCTGAGGGGAAGTTCACATACTCGCCTGGCAGTACCCACATAAAGTCGTCCTTGGTGCCTTCAACGCCCGCCTGCTCGAACAGAAGACGGCTGCGCTCAGCCAGATCGATCAGTGGAACATCTTCCTCTTCCGCCAGCTCACGCATGGCGACGATATAATCGCCATGCGTATCGGTCAAAGTGCCATCATCCGCAAAATAGCGACGATGCACCGGGGTGATGAGCACCGGACGAGCCTTGGCTTCCCGGGCACCGTCGATATACTTTTTCAAATATTCCTTATATGTTGTGAATGGGTCCGTCCCACGTTCGGGGTCCGGCTTCTCATCGTTATGTCCAAATTGAATAAACAGAAAATCTTCAGGCTTGATTCGCTCCAGAATGGCGCTGAGTCTGCCTTCATTAATAAAACTGCGGGAACTGCGCCCTGACTGGGCATGATTATCTACTGCCACATCATGTTTGAACTGTGCTGGCAATAACTGGCCCCACCCGCAATACGGATATCCACTCTCCGGCTGATCTGTTACGGTTGAATCCCCGGCAAGAAATACGGTCATAGTCTGATTCGCAAGGGTAATCTCTAACGCATTGATTCTTGGCGCAGGACCGGAGAATGACAGACGAAGTCTGCCGCCACGAACAACAACCGAGAATCGAACCTCTGCGCATTGTCCGGGAAGTGTGCGAATGGTTGGCAGTACAAGCCTGCCCTCACCAGCTTTCACGCGGGTCACTGTCTCAGCCAATTCATCACCTGCAACGAGTAATACTTGGTAGGTTCCGTCGGGAACATCCACGATGAATGATGCTTTGAGCGGAATACAGAAGCCTGAACGCAATCGGGCAGACATGGTTGTCTGCCCCGGATTGTTATAATGTTGTTTCGTAGGATCCGACACATCGTCATCACGAATGCGTTGTTTCTCATACACCAGAGATCCTGCCTCGAATCCGTATCCTTCGCGTTCCTCATATGCGGTTGTTGCAGTTACTTTCAGATAATCCCCTGTCTCATCTGCTCTTCCCGAGTCTGGTCCAAAGTTAAACTTCCAGCTGGTCACGGACCCTGCCTGGCCCTCTGCCGCTGCCTCCATGGCAACGGCCTGACTACCCTGAGCTTTATTCAAAAGCGATAACCTCCTTGGTTAACTTTCGTAAACGTTCATTCGGGCGAAGATACGAAGATACAGTGAATCTGGCTTATCCTTTCAATCCGCTGGTGCTCATCCCTTGAACAATTTGTTTTTGGAAGATGAAGAACACAGCTACAACCGGAACCAGACTGACGATGGACATGGCGAACATTGCGCCCCAGTTGGAAGCAGACTCGCTATCCAGGAACATTTTCAGCGCCATGGATACGGTATATTTCTCAGGCGAGTTCAGGTACAATACCGGACCGAGCAGATCCTCCCATCTCCAGTAGAAGGAGAAAATCGCTGCAGTCGCCAGAGAAGACTTGATCAGAGGCATAATGATCTGAATATACAGCCTGAATTTGTTACATCCATCGATGGTTGCAGCCTCATCCAGCTCCTTCGGAATCGTTCGAATGAACTGTACCATCAGGAAAATGAAGAACGGCATTCCGAAAAATGTAGGGACAACGATTGGAAGAATTGTATTCAGCCAACCCAGCTTCGTGAAGATGATGTACTGAGGAACCAATACCACGTCATGTGGCAACATCAGTGTTAACATCATCAAGGAGAACCAGAACGTACGTCCCTTGAAATTCAGTCTGGCAAAACCGAAAGCGATCAGCGATGACGATATTACAGCACCGATGGTGGAAATAACCACAATTACCAGTGAGTTGGTGATGTAATCCATAAACGGTCTTCCAGCTGTGCCTTTCCAGCCATCCACATAGTTGCTCCAGATCCACTCCGCAGGAAACAGGGTATCCGCTGTGACGAAAATCGTACGGCTTTCCTTGAATGAACTGAATAGCATCCATAGGACGGGATAGAGCATCAGGAGGGCAAGAGCTGCAACGAACAGGTGATAAATGGGCCATTTCACATTTCTCCAAACCATCGTTACTTCCCTCCTTCAGATTCGTAGAACACCCAGTACTTGGATGTCAGGAATACAGCTACCGTGAGTATACCGATCATGATGAGCATGATCCAGGCCATGGCCGAAGCATAACCCATGTTGTTAAACATAAATGCCTGACGGAACAGATACAGAGAGTACAACATCGTACCATCCATTGGACCGCCCTCTCCTTTGGAGATAATGTAGGCAGGTACAAACGTCATGAATGCACCAATCGTTTGCATAATCATATTGAATAGAACGATTGGGCTAAGGAGCGGCAAGGTAATGCTGAAAAATTTCCGAATAGGATTTGCACCATCTACACCTGCTGCCTCGTACATCTCAGTGGGAATATTTTTGAGACCAGCCAGGAAGATCAGCATGGACGAACCGAACTGCCACACAGACAGTGAGATAAGCATAACGAGGGACGCATTCGGGTCACCAAACCAGCTGATTGGCCCAATCCCAATTGCCGTTAGAGCACTGTTGATAACACCTTCATTACTGAAGAGGTTACGCCACATGATGGATACAGCCACACTACCACCGATAATGGATGGCAGGTAATACAGCGTCCGGTACGTTCCAATCATACGAGAGCCAGTGTTCAGGACCATCGCTACGAAGAGGGCAAAGATCAACCTTAACGGTACCCCAATGAATACATACAGAAACGTCACTTTGACCGAGTTCCAATATTTCGGATCATCAAAAAACATTTTGGTGTAGTTATCGAGCCCAATCCACCGCGGAGAAGTGAACAAGTTATAACTCGTAAACGACATATATAAGGACACAAACATGGGGATCAGTGTGAAGCCCAGGAATCCAATAATAAACGGGCTTATGAACGCATATCCGGTTAAGTTTCTACGTAACGACGAATACTGCCTCAATGGAACGAACCTCCTTCATGGATCAGCTTGCTCCCTCATCCTTGCTTCGGTCATCTGGACGGGGAAAGGCCCTCGCATTCGCGAGTAGCCCCATTCCCGACCATCCCTGAAGTGGGACGAGCAAGCCATCATTCAACTGTTATTTATTGTTCGCAAGTACAGATTCGGCGTTCTTGCGGAATGTTTCTGCTGCCTGTTCAGGTGTAATTTTGCCAAAGTTCAACTCTTCAACCACATCTGCCAGAGCAGAGATTACTTCCGGTGAACCAACCGGTGGCGGAGAACTCATTGGTGAAGCTTTTGGCTCCATGGCTGCTACGAATTCAAAGACCTGTTTCGTTGCGTCACTCAGCTCAGGTGCGATAGCTTCTTTGATTGCTCCTGAAATTGGCACACCGCGCTCACCTTTGATCAGTTTGTTGGCTTCCACGTCATTCACCCAGAAATCAATGAATTTAGCCGCTTCTTCCTTCACTTTGGAGTTGGACGTCACACCCCAGTACATACTTGGCTGCATATAAAGTCCTTTTTCCATATCTGGTCCTGGCATTGGAGCAATTTCGAGCGGACGGTTCGCTACCTGTTGCAAGGCTACGAACTGGTTGGACCATTGCCATACGCCGATTCCTTTTTCCTTCACGAGATCCGATTCCTCAATAATGCCTTTGGTTTGGTTGGCTACATCCGGTGTAGGTGCTGCGCCCTGCTCAATCATGCGGCGCATAAGTCCGAAGAATTCCACAAACAATTGGTCATCATCATAACCAAGACCAGTTCCTTCTGCATTGTAGAGGGAATGTCCTTTGGTACGCAGGAAGTAGTGGAAGAAAATATCCGGAGCTATCCCTCCATCCAAATACAGACCTTTCTCTGCGGTTTGTTTACCCAGTGCTTCGTATGATTCCCAAGTCATATTGTCAGGGATTGCATCCACGCCTGCTTTTTTGAGCAATGCCGGATCATATTGGAAGCCCAGAACGTTTACACCGGCAGGTACACCATATTGTTTACCGTTAATTACACCTGTGCTAATAACGTTCTCGGACACATCGTCCACTTTGATCTGGTTGCCCAGATAAGGTGCTAGGTCCTCAAGCTGACCATTCTGTGCATATTGGCTGATGTAGGAAATATCCATCTGAACGATGTCAGGCAACTGATTTGCCGCTGCTTGTGGTGCGAGCTTTTTCCAGTAGTCATCAAATGAAGCATATTCCACATCGATTTTGACATTCGGGTTTTTCGATTTGTATAGGTCGATGACCTTCTGTGTATATTCATGCCTTGCATCCGAGCCCCACCAAGCGATCCGCAGGGTAACCGAGTCGTCCCCAGACGCTCCTTCAGTTCCTCCACCTGAGCTACATGCCGCTGTAAACACGAGCAAAGCAGCCATCATCAGGAATATTGCCTTTTTCACCATGCCAATCTCCCCTTTTATGTTGATATGGTTGTGTGAAGGAGTTATCTTTTTATTTCTGATAACGCTTTCACAAACTTGTTAATGTCATTTTCGCAAATGTACGACCAGAGTTGAATACACAAAACCGTCTTGTTGGTTCAAAAAACAGAGGAGGACAACAGTCCCCCTCTCGGAGCTGTTCGTCCTCCCCAGACAAGAATCACATGATTGGTAGCCCATTGTTATATGCCGATCCTGCGGAATTCCGTAGGTGTCATCCCCGTCCATTTTTTGAACACCTGACTGAAATATTGTGAATTCCCACCGAATCCGAATAATTCCGCAAGCTCGAATACCTTCACATCCCCGCCTCTGCGAATATGATCACATGCTCGTTCAATGCGCAGACGATTCACGTAGTTGGAGAAATTCTCTCCCGTGACTTTTTTGAAAATTTTACCGAGGTAATCCGGATTCATATATAACATCTGATGGGCGACTCCATTGAGTGAAAGATCTGCCTCTCCATAATGACGATCCACGATGTCCATCATCTTCTCCACGGCTGAAGACTGGCGACTTATATGATTTTTATAATAACCAGAGGTTAACCGGGCTGCACTGCTCGCTACAAAAGACTTCAAAGCAGATAACGTGTCCATATGGGGCAACTCTGCCATACGTTGAGTAAATTCTGTTGCCTCTTCAGGCGGACAGACATGAATCATCGCCGAGTACAGCTGCACTACATACGAACGTGTCACCTCAATCTCCAACTGCTGACCCGATAATAGATCGAAAAGACGATCCACCTCTGCGGCTGTTTCCTCGCTATTGCCCGATTTGATCAACTGACACAACTGCTCGGCATCCTGTTCTACATGCAACCCGTCGCATTCTCCGGCCAGAACCAGATCATTCTTCGTAATCAACTTGCCTTCACCAATAAAGAAGCGATGATTCAAATATTGTAATGCCTCACGGAATAATCGCCGAGACTGGATCATTCGATCTGCTTCGCTCAGTGCAGCGGTCACTTCCAATTTATATAGTCTGGTAAATGCAGCCCGAACCTCTTCAATATTCTCGTTCAGTCCAGCCGGATCAGCTGAATCTGCAAGCAGGATCAAGAGTCTACCTTCAATGGTTGTGCTTAACAGTACATGTGGGAGCAGATCACTGGCGATATTTTTGATGGCAAATAAATGACTGTAATCATGTTCATCTGCAATTCGGAACAGTAGTAACCGAACTTCTGTATCTTCAAGTTCCAGATCAAACAGCTCCTGGTAATATTCCAGATCAACCGGCCCATAGGTTCGGTTCGTCATGAACTCCAGCAAAAATTGTTCCTTTACATGGGGAAGGACCCGTTGCAAACGCTGTTTCATCTCACCAGCGACATGCTCCTTCACCTGCGCATCCTGATGTTCCTGCAACAGTTCAGTTAACGCATCATGGATCTGATTCTCGTTGCAAGGCTTGAGCAAATAATGCTTCACACCATACTGCATCGCTCTACGGGCGTATTCGAACTCTTTATAACCAGATAACATAATGAACCGTACTCCCGGGTATGCTTCGGATGCTTTCTCTATGAGTCCCAGACCATCCAGACCCGGCATGGAAATATCCGTAATGATAATATCGGGTTTCGACTGCCCAATTTTGTCCAGCGCTTCAATCCCATTCCGCGCCGTACCCACTAATTCCGTACCTGCTGCGGCCCAATCGACTACTTGGGATATTCCCTCCAGAATGACACGTTCATCATCTACGAGCATCACTTTGTACATCGTCATCGTCCTCTCTAATCCAAGGTATGCTGATCGATACTACAGTTCCTGATCCGGGCTTGCTGCTCATCACCATTCTGCCTTCTTCGCCAAAGGTCAGTCTGATTCGTTCCTGGATGTTAGATAACCCAATGCCCTGTCCTCTTGTCTGTATGCGTCCTTCTTGTAATTGTTCGAGGAATTCCGGTGTCATCCCTGGACCATCGTCCTCGACTTCAATAATGACTTGTTCTCCCTCTGCTCTCGCCCTTATTCGAATTCGGCAAGGATCAATGCTTGGTTCGAGTGCATAATGTATGGCGTTCTCCACAAGCGGTTGCAATGTTAACTTGGGAATTCGTGCTGATCCCACCTCAGGTGCAATTTCCATATCAAAATCCAGTCTTTCTTCAAAACGGGTGCGCTGAATTGTAACGTAGCTGCGGACAATGTCCAGCTCTCTTTCCAGCGTGATCCACTTCTCCGTCATATTCACAGAGCTGCGCAGCAGGAATCCAAGCGCCTCAACCATTTCCGAGATCTGACGTTGTTTCTGTACTTTGGCCATCCAGTTAATGGATTCAAGCGTGTTGTATAGGAAATGAGGATTAATCTGTGCTTGAAGCGCTTTCAACTCAGTCTCACGAATCACCAGTTGCTTCGCATAATTCTCATCAATTAATTCACGAATCCGCTGAAGCATCATCTTGAATGTGCGATGCAGCAGCCCAACCTCATTCTGTGGAGACATCGGAACGTTACCTAAGGCAGCTTCCTCCAATTTATCCAGATCACCTTTTTCGATATTACGCATCTTTTTGATCAGCTGCGCAATCGGATGGGTAATACTGCGGGAGAACTTTGCTCCAATTATGAGTGCCCCCAGAAAAATCATGATAAAAATAACCGTGACCAACTGTTTAACAAACTGAATTTTTTTAAACATCTGGTCAAAAGGAGTGGTGTACAGGTACGTCCAGTCTGTGTAGGAAGAATTGGCACGGGCCACAAAGTGTCTCCCCTGCTCAAACATGGCAATTCCATAGGGTTGGGTACGCTTCAGTTCCGATTCAATCTCAGCTTCACTTACCGAAGATTCGGTTGGATAGATTACTTCTTTTCCATCCGAAATCAATAACTGTGAGTCCTCTGCGGGTTCCTGCATCTGATCCTGTACGATTCGGTCCAGACGCACTCGGATAATTAGAGTCCCGAGCTTATCCAGTGTAAATGCGCCCCCAGTAAAAGATTTCACCTGTCGTACAGATAAAAGCCTGGCTTGTTTATCCCCGCTAGTGTGCCAGACATTGGAGCCTGTATATTGATCTCCCAGCGATACCAGTTCCCTTTGCTTCGACTCCGAAATCCCTTCCCGGTTCCCTGCAGCCATGACGTTATTATCATTATCGATAAATAGCATGGAATAGACATATTTCTCAGAACCCGCATAAGCAACCAATCGGTTGGTAATTTTCTTGCGCAGACCATTTCTCTCATATCCCGTCTCGGCCTTTTCAAGTTGAAGCAAATATTGTTGAAGCGGCTCGTCTGACATCACCTTGAAGGAGAGATTGGAAACTTCACGTAGTTGATTCTCAATACCTACCGAGGACATATTGAGGACCTGCGAGGATTTCTCATAGATCTGACGGTCATAGATACTGAACACATATCGGAGTACGGACGCATAAAACGTAAAGCTGATTAACATCAAGAGTCCGATGAGAAGAATCGTTTTGTGATGAATCGGTAGTGTTGTGAAAGCGTTCTTAATTTTGTTCATCCTAAGCGCTCCTTTGGCTTGCGAGGGGTGCCTGTCATGCTATAGGTTAGTGGTTTTATTGTAAGTTATTTTCATATTTACACATCCATTGGTCATCTGACAAGATATATTTATGCAACATTTTAGGTCATTAGAGAAGGTATACATCTGTGTCAGCAACTCAAAAAGAACACAAAACAGCCAGAATACCTTGAACAGATCAAGGTATTCTGGCTGTTGAATAACATCATGTTAAAGTGTGAAATACAATTTACGGGTTAACAAAAACAGTTTTCAGCTTCGCTACATACTGCACATCAAAGCCAAGACCTTCAGCCACCATGGCAAGTGGTACATATGTTTTGGACTCTTTGCCTACCTTATTCAGGAATGCAGGTGTATCCACGGTAACCGATGCTCCATTTACCTTCACAGCATTGGCACCAATCTTCACAGCAACCTTTCGGTCTCCATATGTAATGGTTGCGGTTGAAGTTTTGTTATCCCACACCGTAGTAGCACCCACAGCGTTTACGATGTCTTGAATCGCCACAAAGTTTTTGCCGTTACGGATAATCGGTTTGTACGGTGTATTTAATGTTTTGCCACTCACGATAATATTCATTGGTTCACCTGTGGCAGGTGCAGTCAGCTTGGTGTAATCTCCCCAGATCGTTTTGGCAAATACTTCGGCAATGGCCGCATATCCAAATTGATTCGGGTGGAAATCACGATCTTTGATCATATGTGTCATCGTGCCTTCACCACCAACAAACTCCTTGGCGACGTGTGCGACTTTGACATCGGTACCCTGAGCAGTAAATTGTGCTGCAATGCCATCAATAGTTTGTGTGAAGCCTTGGGATGCCTCCATCAGTTTGGCATAGAGTGCCTTGCCTGCTACTTCTGGCATCGGTTGATACTGGTCGGCGATGACAATTGTAGCTGTCGGGTTAATTTCATGGATATCATTAATCGCTGCACTAACATTAGCTGTATATGTTGCGAGTAATTCTTTTACCTTCGCTTGCAGTTCCTGATCACTCAGTTTGTCTGCTGTACCGAGAAGCTCAGATACATCATTTCCCCCAATGGTAATTGCAACCAGATTGGCCTGTGCTACACTCTCACGGATTGCAGCAGTATTGGCTCCGATCTGTCCCGCTCTTGGATCAGGAAGACTTGGTTGAATGGCTTCAGAAGTCAGTGTTTTGCCATCCTTAATTGCAGTAGTGAAGTTTTTCAGGCCACTGGTTTTCAATCCGGCAATCCCGTAGTTGTCCACCTGTGTACGTCCATGCAGCAAACCCTGCTCATGCAAACGTTCTACATAACCATAAGGCAATTCTTTTGTGTTGGGCTCATAACCTACCGTTATGGAATCTCCCAATGTGACGATGCGGAACTCCTTGGTTACGGCTATTGCATCTTTCTTCGCAGTCAGCGAAGTCTCGTTTGTACCTGCTGGCAATACACCGGTTTTGGTGTCAGCCGCGTGTGCAGGCAATGCAGATGATGTAAAGAGCAGCATTCCTGCCAACATGCTTACCGTTAAACCGGCAGCTGTATTTTCCCATATACGTTTACGCTTCATTCAGGTAACACTCCTTTTCGCGAATCTATAATTACACTAATATATAGTACATCGGTCATTCCAATGATATAAGTCGTGTTACTCTATTCTATCATTTTAAAGTAGGCGTTGTCCTCTCTGCTGAGAGCACACATGAAATAACAGGCTCCCTAAAGGGGGGCCTGTTACTGGATAAGCTCAGCTATGACGTTCAGTGATTAGTTAAGATTGCGGCTTATTCGAGTCTTCAGCAATCGAATGACCTTTGTCGCTCTCCGGTTTGTTCCCGGTAGCTCGTTCCAGATATCGATCATAACGATCGTCCACTTCGCGTGCCATCTTCCGGTACTTTAACGTTTCCTCGACAATTGGATCACGTTCCGTCTGGATTCGCACTTCATACTTGGGAGGAATCAGCTGGCGTTCACGCTGATCGGTGTCGCCGGACTCTTCCATGTCCCCTTCCGTCAGCATATCACTGAGCCGTCGTTCCAGTTCTTTGGATTCATCCATTGTTTTCGCTCCTTTAATTAAAGTCATACATGCGTTAATTATTACTATTGTACTTTCACTTCGTGTACAGAACCATCTTCCGATCGCTGTTATCCCCAGATTTCTTTGATTCCCTTTTCCAAGGTAGAAATCCGGTGATAAAGGCGAGCGCTCCGCTTCTTCAGATGCCTTCTGTCCCCTCCGTTAATGTACAATTAAAAGTAATTAAAGCATCGATGAGTTGAATAGACTCACTCCAGACCAGTAGCTTTCGCTTCCTTCAGCACATCCGTCAGTGCATCATGGATTTTGCCATTGCTGGCAACGACATGATTCACAGACAGTTGATAAGGTGTTCCGATGGTATCCGTCACCTTGCCACCTGATTCTTCAACCAGCAGCGCACCTGCGGCAATATCCCACGGTTTCAATCCAACTTCGGTATAGGCGCTGAGACGTCCTGCTGCAACATATGCCAGATGGAGGGCGGCAGATCCGCCTGCACGCAAGTTACGAACTTGCGGAGCAAGAGCCTGCACAGCGGCCATATTCAGTGGCAACGCAAAGGTTGTGTCTGCCGGGAATCCAACCGCAATCAGGCTTTGAGCCAATTCCTTTTCACCAGATACCAGCATCCGGTTTCCGTGAACATATGCTCCTTTCCCCTTTTCCGCAACAAACATTTCATCACGGGAAGGGTCGTAGATCACGCCGACAATGACTTCGCCATTGTGAGCCAATGCGATGGACACCGAATAAAACGGGAATCCGTGTACAAAGTTCGTCGTTCCATCCACAGGATCAACAATCCACAGGAACTCTTCTTCCTCTGCTTCTTTCAGTGCTTTTGCCGAAGCTTCCGGTCCCGGTTCGACGCCTTCTTCACCCAGAATGGCATGGTGGGGAAAATGCGTAAGAATCAGGCGGCGGATCATCTGTTCCGCTCCTTTATCCACTTCGGTCACCAGATCTTGGGGTGAATATTTGGTGCCAAGTTCAGCTACCGTCCCAAGACGGCTTTTGATCCATTCGCCAGCTTTGGAAGCTGCATTAATGGCAACGGCAGTATAGCTTTTGCTTGTCACGACATAAGGTGTCTTTTCCTTCTCATTCAAAGCGTTCACTCTACTTTCTATATCAATCTACGAAAAGTTAAAATACTTGTTAAAAGTATACGCCCCACAGGTCATAAAGTTTCTCGTTGCCCAGGCCCCTTTTGGCACTACGGATGAATGATGACGGTAGACTCGTCCACCCACTCCACACCCTCTTCGTGATAGAATGCCAGCTTCTGCATCAGTTGCACAAGAGCCTCATCCTTGCGTTTGGCTTCAATCATCACGTCAAGCCTCGGGGTGTCTGCTGCGATATGACGCAAGAAGTCGAGCACAGGCTCTACCTCTACACCATCGGCATGACCTCGCAGATCCTTCTCACTCTTCGGACTAGAGACGTGGATTTTGGGTGGCAATGGCTGATCAGCCGGTGAATCTGCCTGAGCAAGCGGCGACTGCCAAGTCTTTAGAATATCAGGCCACAGATCCCATGCCTGTTCTCCTTCGTTGTTCACCCACTGGTGATGGATATCCAGTACCATGGGCAATCCCAAGCGCTGGCACACGGCTAGTGTCTCAGGCGCATTGAACGTTTTGTCATCATTTTCGAGTGTGAGCCGCTCCTGGATGTCCCGATCCAGCTTCAAAAAGTTTTCTTCAAAACGAAGCGCCGCCGAAGGCTTGTCCCCGTATGCACCACCAATATGTATATTGTTCTTGGCAGTGGCATTCAGCCCCATGGCATCCAGCATCCGAACATGATGACGAAGGTCGCGAATCGAGTTGTGCAGAACTTGCTCGCGTGGGGTACTAAGTACGGTAAAATGATCCGGATGAAAGGACACACGCATACGATTTTCCTTCACAAAATCACCAATGGCCGCAAAGTCCTGCTTCAGTGCCGGGAACGGGTCCCAGTCATTCAGGTCCTCGTGTGTTGCCAGTGGAATCAATTTGGAAGAGAAGCGATATACATGAATATGGCTACCCTTGTTGTGCCTGAGCAAACGTAATGTATTGTGCAGGTTCTCGGCTGCAATCCGTTCGAGCTTGCGGATCGCTGCTTCCCTGTCATCGATTTTGTTAAAACTCGACATGGTCATGGTCCGGGAAGGCGAGGCGTTCTCTATAAGCACGGACATTGCCACGTAACCAAAGCGTACGAGCATGAATCTCTTCCTCTCTATTAGGGCGGAGAACCCGCACGGCATATTCAGCCGTCAGGATGTACCGTCACTGTATATAACCAAGTTTTACCCTAAAAGAGTGACCATAATCGTATTCTGGCAAATCAGTCCTTCCGACTCGCACTTACAGTCAACAACTACTCCTGTGCTTGCTCTCCAAAGAACATCTCATCCGCAAGGGCAGTCTGGATGCGTGATTCTTCCTCAGTCAATTTGCGGACGAGTAGCATCTCCACCTCGGTTACCTCTTGCCCCTGGAAGTTGATCTCTGCAATGGAAACCACGATCTTGACGATGGCTACAGCCACGTTATCCGGTGTGTATGCAATCACTTTCTGGCCGGTAGGAAATACCCGGAAACCCTGTTTGACCATTTTGCCGCGTCCGTATTCAAGCAGTTCGAACAGCTCCTGCTCATTCTTGAACTTGCATACGGAATTGAATTCAGTCTGAAATCCCATGCATATCCCTCCTGATCTTGTGGTCGCAGGCTACGCCTGGACGCCGTTCTCGTAATTCAGTGCCTGCTTGCGGTTGTAACGCTCCAGTGCCAGCTCAATCATGCGATCCAGCAGTTCGGCATACGATACACCTGTCTCACGCCAAAGAAGTGGATACATGCTGTATGGTGTGAAACCAGGCATGGTGTTGACTTCATTAATAAGCAAGGCGCCGTCATTTTTCCGAATGAAGAAGTCCGCACGTGAAATACCGTTACCTTCAATCGCACGGAACGCCTGCAAAGCTGCCTCGCGAATGCGATCTGCGGCCTCTGGGTCCAGTGGAGCTGGAATCAGCATCTGTGATTGACCATCAATATACTTGGCTGCATAGTCATAATACTCACCGGAGGATACGATCTCGCCTGGAACGGAAGCCATTGGCTCGTCATTGCCGAGGACGCTGACCTCAACCTCGCGTGCTTCGACAAACTCCTCAATGACAACCTTCGTATCATACCGAAGTGCGAACTCGACAGCTGTCTTCAGCTCATCGCGGTTACGCGCTTTGGAGATGCCTACACTGGAGCCCAGATTTGCCGGTTTGATAAAACAAGGATACCCCAGCTGATCTTCGACCTGTACGATCATTTCGTGCTCTGTCTGCTTCCATTGTGTAGCATTAAAATACGTAAAGGCACATTGGTCAATGCCAGCCTGTGCAAACAGCTTTTTCATGACCACTTTGTCCATGCCGCCAGCAGAAGCCAGTACACCTGCACCTACATATGGCATATCCGCCATCTCAAACATGCCCTGAATGGTACCATCCTCTCCAAACGTACCATGCAGCAGAGGGAACATCACGTCCAGCGCTTCTGCTCCGCCATACAAACGGCCAAACAGTGCGTTCAGAGCATCCTGCGTTCCACCCGCCGATTGCTCCAGCTTCAATTCTTCAATCTGCGCGAACGGCGCATGCATGACAGGTCCTTTTTTCCACGTACCCTGCTTGGAGATATAAAAAGGAACCAGTTCATACTTTTCATAATCAAATGCGTTTGTTACAGCAAACGCCGTTTGCAGCGACACCTCATGCTCGCCCGATTTCCCGCCGTACACGACGCCTACTTTTAATTTATCCATACTCATGTGTACCCTCCGATTATCTGTGCCTGATGCTGTCATGCTTGCATGCTCAGCACCCTTGTTATTCTGCTTGCGTTATCTGATCTTATTTTACACGGAACTGGATGTCTGCGTCACCGCATCCCGAAAATCTTTCGTCATCAAAACTCATCTGCAATATGAAAAAGCCGGTATACCGTCCGCTCCGTCCAAGCGTAAGAATCCCGGTAATCCCAAAATCGGTGACGGCTGCTAACCGTATGTGCGTTAACAAGCGGCATACCGCCTGCATCAAACGCGGTCACAACGGTGCTGTGCTGAAATCGTCCATCTCCATCCCAATCGTAGAGAATAACATCGCCGAGCATCAGCTGCTCAGGACGCTCCACTTCTGTCGCGGTCAGACCCCAGCTGCTGCCTGACAAATAACGCTCCAGACTGTTGGAAACTGCCCAACTGTAACTCCACATTTCGGAGCCGTTCACATACCCTTTATACCACCAGCCAGCTTCTCTTCTACCAGTATAGTGGATGGGTGCGCCCCCTGCAAAGAGACATTGGGACACGTAATTGGTGCAATCTACATCAAATTCCTCAAATGCCGGATTCCCCGCATTCCACCACCGATCTGCATAGGCAACTGCCAGATCTCTGCGATATGACTGTTGCCGTGAGCTTCTTCCTTGACCCAGCACTTCCCGATTCAGCAGCGGCCGATTCATCGCCTGTACAAAATCAGCTTGTTGAAACGGACGTCCTTCCCCAGCAGGGCGACGCTCCGGCACTTCTCGCTCTACCCGTCCAATGATCCATCCACCACTCTGCCGCAGAAAGGTTAACCGCTCCCGCTCAATCCGGTCCTCCCGGTGGGTGATCCCGCTCTTCTCGTAGAACAGTCTGCTGTACAATTGTACATCCACCACCGCTTCTTCATGGCCATCCATAAGCGTGCGCACAAGCTTGGCGCTGGTCTCGCTGCGAAGAGGCACGGCGCGCCGCTTACGATACCATTCGTCCAGCCTTGCCATACGCTCTCCCCGTTCCACCACGAAGTCAGGATCGGTAACGATCCGTTCGCTGGTCTGTGGACGGTAGTCGATCTCACAGCGATTGTACTGGTTCACGTAAGTATATAAGGCACTCTTCCATTCCCGTTCCAAGCCTATGTCCCCCTTTGGCATGAGTTCTGTCTGGAATATTTCATTGCGTATATAAACTCCTACTATTCATATGAAAGGGTCCTCGGTTGTATGTACACGGCTCGGGAAGGAGATCCAAAATTCGGCAAATACAGGTACATGAGATATCTTATTCCTGCCTGCTTCACGAAAACGCCTTCATTGGTGCAAAAGCTTGCTTGATCAGGCAAAAAGACCTTTACGTACGGAGGTGAAAACGGTATACTTAAAACTAAAGTCATGATTATGAAATTACGTTTCATCTGATGAAACTAACGAACAAGAACACGGAACGATGAAGGCCTGTTCTTCACCTAAATGAACGTTTTCTTCATCTCACCGACACATCCCAAGGAGGTACATGTATGTCAGCAAAGAATCATTTCTCCGCCGCTCGCAGTCTTGAGGTTGGAGGCAAGTCTTACCGCTACTACAGTCTCGATGCTCTTCAGGAAAACGGCCACGGCGATCTTTCCAGGCTTCCTTTCTCCATTAAAGTGTTGCTTGAAGCAGCAATTCGTCAATTCGACGGACGTGCCATTACCGAAGAACATGTAAAACAACTGACCGGCTGGGCAGATGGCCGTGATAATAACAAGGAAATCCCATTCATCCCTGCACGTATCGTTCTGCAGGATTTCACCGGTGTACCGGTTGTCGTTGACCTTGCTGCAATGCGTGATACTGTGAAAAAAGCAGGCGGCGATCCAAAACAGATCAACCCACTCGTACCGGTCGATCTCGTTATTGACCACTCCGTCATGGTTGATGCTTTTGGTACCAATGATGCACTTGATTACAATATCAAAGTTGAGTTCGAGCGTAATGAAGAGCGTTACCGCTTCTTGCGTTGGGCGCAAACGGCATTCAACAACTTCCGTGCAGTTCCACCATCCACAGGGATCGTTCACCAGGTTAACCTGGAGTATCTGGCTTCCGTGGCAGCAACAAAAACCGTTGACGGCGAGACCGTTGTATTCCCGGATTCCCTCGTAGGTACAGACTCCCACACCACCATGATCAACGGACTTGGCGTTGTTGGTTGGGGTGTTGGTGGAATCGAGGCCGAAGCTGGTATGCTTGGCCAACCGCTTTATTTTGTAACACCGGACGTTATCGGTTTCAAACTGACAGGCAGCCTGAGTGAAGGCGCAACAGCAACGGATCTGGCACTGACCGTTACCCAATTGCTTCGTAAAAAAGGCGTTGTTGGTAAATTCGTTGAGTTCTACGGCCCAGGTCTTGCCAACATCGGTCTGGCTGACCGTGCAACAGTAGCCAACATGGCACCAGAGTACGGCGCAACGATCGGTTTCTTCCCTGTTGATAGTGAAACGTTGAACTATCTGCGCAGCACTGGCCGTCCTGACGAGCAAGTAGAATTGGTTGAAGCTTATTACAAAGCTCAAGGCATGTTCCGTACTTCCAGCACCGTTGACCCTGAATTCACAGATGTGATTGAACTGGATCTCGGCTCTGTTGTACCAAGTCTTGCCGGACCAAAACGTCCACAGGATCGCATCGAGCTGACACAAATGAAAGAAAGCTTCAACAGCATCATCCGTACACCTGTAGATAAAGGCGGATACGGGCTGAGTGATGAGAAAATCGAACAAACCGTACCTGTGAAACACCCGAACGGTTCCACCAGTGAACTGAAAGCAGGCGCTGTTGTGATCGCAGCGATCACAAGTTGTACGAACACTTCGAATCCAAGTGTTATGGTCGGAGCGGGACTGCTGGCGAAAAAAGCAGTTGAACGCGGCCTGACCAAACCAGGATATGTGAAAAGCAGTCTGACACCAGGTTCACTTGTTGTTACCGAGTACCTGGAAAAAGCAGGCCTGATCACGTACCTCGACCAACTCGGATTCAACGTTGCCGGCTACGGTTGTGCAACATGCATCGGTAACTCCGGCCCACTGCCGGACGAAGTGAGCGAAGCTATTGCTGAGAACGATATGACCGTAGCGGCTGTATTGTCCGGTAACCGTAACTTCGAAGGCCGTGTACACGCACAGGTTAAAGCCAACTACCTGGCATCGCCACCACTCGTTGTGGCATATGCACTTGCAGGTACTGTGAATATTGACTTTGAAACCGATCCAATCGGTTATGATACGAACAATGAGCCTGTATTCCTGAAAGACCTCTGGCCTACCTCCGAGGAAATTAAGGATACTATCGCTAGTTCCCTGAACGCTCAGATGTTCCGCAACAAGTACGAGAATGTATTTACAGCCAATGAGCGTTGGAATGCAATTTCTGTACCGGAAGGCGAATTGTACGAGTGGGATCCGAACTCCACGTACATTCAGAATCCTCCGTTCTTCCAAGAGCTTGGCGACAAGTTGAACGATATCGCAGATATCCGTTCTGCACGCGTGATGGCTTTGCTTGCGGATTCCGTAACAACGGACCACATCTCGCCAGCAGGTAATATTGCACCATCCAGCCCGGCTGGACTGTACCTGAAAGATCATGGCGTAGAGCGCAAAGACTTCAACTCCTACGGTTCACGCCGTGGTAACCATGAAGTCATGATGCGTGGTACGTTTGCCAACATTCGTATTCGTAACCAGGTGGCTCCGGGCACCGAGGGCGGTATCACGAAGTACCTGCCAACGGACGAAGAAATGTCCATCTACGATGCTTCCATGAAGTATCAGGATGAAGGACAGAACCTGATCGTTATCGCTGGTAAAGAGTATGGTACAGGAAGCTCCCGTGACTGGGCGGCAAAAGGAACATTCCTGCTCGGCGTCAAAGCCGTTATCGCGGAAAGCTTCGAGCGTATCCACCGCAGTAACCTGGTGGGCATGGGCGTAATGCCATTGCAATTCCAGGAAGGTCATGGCTGGTCCAGCCTTGGTCTGAACGGACGTGAAACGTATGACATTACTGGCCTCAGCAATGATGTGAAGCCAGGACAAGAGTTGAAAGTTACCGTAACTCGTGAAGACGGTACACAGTTTGACTTCCCTGTTATCGCTCGTCTGGACAGCATGGTTGACGTGGATTACTACCATAACGGCGGTATCCTGCAAACTGTATTGCGTCAAATGATGAAAAAAGCTTAATTACATGAATCATTAATGTAACGAAGTTATAAAAAGAAGCTCCCCATTCCGTGCAATCAGCACGTGGTGGGGAGCTTTTTATTTAACTATCGATATGCATCATCAATTTAATTATGAGTAGCTTCTTATCACTTAAAACTCAAAATTTAATCCAACTTCTGAATCATCAGGTGGTTCAGGAATACGATATACACCTCTGCAATTTAATTTCTCCACGTTGATCCAGTCCACAAAATCATCCGCCCCGTAACTACGAATAAAGTGAGCATATTCCGTATTTCCCTCATGATCAATAGACTCGATATACAGGGTGAATGGGTGCTTATACTCTAGGCTCTGCAAAAAATCGATAAATTCTCCTCTCCACTCGCCAATTTTTCCTGCATATTGATTGGGAACGTAATAGTAGAACACATCGAAGTGATATACAACAATTCTCATTAACATTTACAAGCCTCCTAGAACTTACAGATCACAGTTTAGAGTTTTAAGATCTTCATACCTTCTCTCAGTTGTTCTGACACAGCGGTATAGTACTCAATGCTATCCGCAAGTTCGCGTTCAGTCTTATGTATAAGATAATAGGAATATTTCTGCATCAACTCATGCTCGTTTAACTCAACAGGGAGATAAATAATCTCAACATCATTCGAATCGAAATAATGACGATATCCTCTCTCCGATTGTCCCACTTTCATGACTGTTTTTATCACCAGCAACTCATCACGTGTACAAGCTCTTATCAGATCAGTTCTTTTCTGTTCTAAATCACGCACTACTACTTCATCGTAGTGATTATTCGTAGCTTCAGCAATTTCGGTTTCAATTTGCATAATGGCTCTCATGGTTCCTGCTAGTTCTTTAGCTAATGAATACAATGTATGTCCTCCTTTTTTTGTAAGGAATAGGCACTAACGCATCATCTCTACTCTACCTCATTTGCGATGTTACTCGCAAAGTTCACTGGTCCTATGCTAAATTCGATACCTTATGAAACAACAAAAAAACTCCCCGTAACGTGCAATCTGCACAGTGATGGAGAGCCTTGGGTTTCAGTATGTGTGTGTTCTCCGTTGCTTCAAGGCCAACTGCCTTCTAATGCCCAATGTGATGTGAGGCTTGATCTAACAGTTGAATCGTGCCCATGATCAGAAACAAACACGACAGAGCAATTAACGAGCCTCCGACCCATCTAGACATGATCACTCGCTCCGTAATCTGTTTTTCCGAAGCATCCGTTACCTTGTGTGGATACACGAGAAACATTATCCCTGCGCTAATGAACAGTACAGCCATTATAATCAAGTTCTTCTCATCCTTACACGTGACTTCCCTTAGAATTTAACTTTTTCGTCGTCACGCGGGATTCTCCTCCCACCAGCACCTTTTTCAGACCCATAGCCATAGTGAAAACAATATATCCAATCAAGCCGCCGAGTGTATTAAGCATCAGATCATCCACATCAAATATGCCCATGCCAGTCACTAACTGTGTCACTTCATAACCCAGACTGAGCAGCAGTGACAGCAGGAGCACCTTTATTCCAGAGAATAACTTGTTGCCCGTCAACACAGGAATGAAGATGCCCAGCGGGATAAAGGCCAGTATATTACCTGCCAGATGGATTGCGGTACCCGGACGATGTAACGACAGACTGTTCCAGTCTCGTGAGATTTCCTGAAATGGTGTCAGGTTGACGGTTCGCGTATGGACCAGATCCGGTTGTTGCAAGAACGCCATCAGTCGATCCTTCACGATGCCAAAATCGACCGAGCTTCCTTTGAACAGGATCAGCTTAGTCAGCAGATATAAATAGATAATGAAAACGGCAATCCAAAGGATGTAATGTTTGCTTTTCTTCTGGTTGTTGTGCTTCATGTTGTTTCGCCTCCCTTGTGCTGCCCTGTTATTTCTTCACGGTGACAATGACGCCATCCTTGTTATCACCCGATATTTCAGTTTGTCCTTGCTCAGGTATGTAAACGGTTGTGTCTCGGGTGGCTCGATAATAGCGGATATGATACTCCTCACCCTCTACTTCCACAGTAATGTTCTCTTTCTCTTTAAGCATATCGAGATACTCTTCCAGCACCAGATTATTCTTATACATGACAGCACTGTGCGGTAGCCCTACATATCGAAAGTGCCATGGTTCATACTGAATACCGGTGATGCGCACTTTATCCTTTGGATAACGTAAAATAAATCCGTATTTCCATGCATTCTTCTCCAGCCACGCACCCTCTGGTGCTTCATTCATCGCAGCCAGGCTGGAGCCAATATCCAGGGATAACCCGAGATTGTGCTCACTGTGACCCGCAGGAAGTGCATAGTCTGAACCCTTTTCCCGATATAACTCGTCCTGCTTTTCAAAGTCCCTGTACCCACTGCTGACGAGAAAATATCGGACTCCCTCTTCGCCTGCTGCTTCAACCATCCTCTGAAACTCCTGGGCCACCTGTCGTGATAACATGATTTTCTGATCCAGTATTCCATATCCACGAAGCAGATCATCCTCATGTGCCACATATACAATATCGGATTTAACTCCTTCCGGGTGAACGGGGTACTGCTTATCGACCAGTAACAAGTTGCCCTTATGTACCTGATCCTGAATGTTTCCGGTGACGGATACGGTATAACCTGCGGGATTTTCACGTGTATTCTGAATCTCGATGGGCAACTCATCCTTCTGCTGAATCCATCCCGGTGATTGCGTAACGATATATCCGATCAAAATGATACATATCAAAAAGCCCCACTTTTTCATGCTTGTTCCTCCTTTTACCTCATACATCAAGGATAGACAACACAAGTTAAAGAAAAAGCAGGGCAATTTTAAAGTTTTTCTTAAATTTGACGTCGAGCCTTATTGGAAGACGGGCAAACGAACTTCGAATAACGTCCGTACCACGTCGCTCTGGGCCGAGATTGTACCGTCATGCTGCTCTACAATATTGCGAGCGATAAACAAGCCAAGGCCTGTCCCACCCTCTTGAGGGGTTCTGGCACGATCTCCGGTGTAATACATATCGAAGATATGTGGCAATTCCTCCGGACGAATATGTCCACCATAGTTAATTACCTGAATGATGACCTGTTCAGCATCCCGATATCCATTAATATCTACGTACATGCCATCCTTGCCGTGCCGTGCAGCGTTAATCAGCAGGTTCTCGAACACACGAGCCAGCAACTCTCCATCACCGGAAATGGTAAGGTCAGTGTCTATTTTTAATCGGGTGGTCAGATGGTTCTTTTCAAATACAGGATAGAGCTCTTCGTTCATCTGTTTTAGCAGTTCGCTAAGATCCAGCTGTGTCTTGTTTATAGGCAACATGCCATAATTCATACGGGTAATTTCAAACAAATCATCAATCAGCTTCTCCAGACGCTGTGATTTGGTGAATGCAATCGACGTAAAGTGCCGAACCTGCTCCTCCGTTAGCTGATCATCCTTCATGAGCAGATCCAAATATCCAAGCACAGACGTCAGTGGTGTTCGCAGGTCATGCGCCAGATTGACGACAAGCTGGTCCTTACTATTTTCAGCAAAATCCCCTCGTTCTACCGCTTCCTTTAACTTCTCACTTGCCAGGTTCACATCCTCCGCAATCGTACCTAACTCGTCCTTCGAAGATATCTGCACACGATGCTGAAAGTCTCCATTGGCCAAATGCCTGATCCCTGTGGAAATGTCCTTGAAATACGTCGCGTAGGGCTTGGTAAACCAGAAGAAAAATAGAATGGCCAGTGGGATAAATAAAATCAGGAAGAAATAGATATCCCCGATACTTCTCATAAAATGACGATATTCAGCGAGCTGATCTTCTGCACGGACACCCGAATAATAGGCTTGCATAAGCTTGTAAATCCCATAGGTAATTGCACCAGAGGCAAGCATGCTTAACCCTAGCAACATAATCATGGTTGTACGAAAACTTCTTCGTTTAGTCATTAAACGTGTACCCCACACCCCAGATGGTTTTGATAAACTTGTTCTTGTTCACATCTTCCCCCAGCTTTTTTCGCAGGGTCCGAATATGGACCATCACGGTATTCCCACTCTCGTAATAGGCTTCTCCCCACACCTGTTCAAAAATGTTTTCTGCACTGAACACCTGCTTGGGGTGGCTCGCGAGCAGATACAAAATGTCGAATTCCTTCGGTGTTAGTTCCACTGGTCTGCCGTAGAGTGTAACGCGATGTTGATCTGGCGTGATGATGAGCCCACCCTTCTCCAGAATGGACCTCTGAACAGGCGCAGACTGGCTGAATTGCAGAGAACGACGCAACTGGGAGTTAACCCGGGCAACAAGCTCCATCGGATTAAACGGTTTGGTCATATAATCGTCCGCGCCCATCACGAGTCCCGTAATTTTGTCCATATCTGACGTTTTGGCACTCAGGAAAATGATCGGTAAATGATGCTGCTCCCGAATTTTACGAGTCACCTCATACCCATCCATGCCAGGCATCATAATGTCCAGAATCGCCAAATCTATCGCTTGAGTCTGAACAGCTTGAACCGCCGCCTTCCCGTCAAAGGCCTTGATGGTGTGATATCCTTCTTTTTGTAAATGTAAAGCAACCAGATCAGCGATCTCAACTTCATCGTCTGCGATCAGAATCGTAATTCGCTTCATTGCTTATTCCACTCCTATGTGTGATGCTGGGCATTATAACATATTTGAATCCAACAGATAAACCAATGAAAGGAATCCATACATATGAAACTGGAGCGTTTATTAGCCATCGTAGTGCTGCTAATCAATCGTGGACGGGTACAAGCCAAAGACTTGGCAGATATGTTCGAAGTATCAATCCGGACCATCTATCGAGATATCGATACATTGGGTCAAGCAGGTATCCCTGTGGTGACGTATCAGGGGGCAAGTGGCGGGATTGGTCTGGCAGAGGGCTACCGTCTGGATCGAAACGTATTAACAGACAAGGACCTCGCTTCCATCGTCACTGCACTGCGCAGTGTATCCACTTCCCATGCCAATGCGGCGCGTGAGCTTCTGGTCGAAAAACTCAGCAGTATCGTACCTGAATCCAAAAATGACGATTTTCAGGCCAATACCAATCGATTCATCGTGGATTATTCAACCTGGACGCATCCCGAAGCGCTGAAAATCAAGCTTGAACTTATCGAACAGGGTATGGATCAATTACGACCCGTAACCTTTACCTACTGCAGTGCGGAAGGTATCCATACTCACCGAACTGCCGACCCTCATACCATCGTACTCAAGAAGCATTCCTGGTATCTGTATGCTTTTTGCCACGAGCGGAATCAATTTCGCATGTTCAAGCTTGTGCGCATGCAAGATGTCACACTTGCTAATGAGCACTTCGATCGTAAAGTCATCAACCCACAGGACAGACCCTGGCAGCAGGAATGGAGCCGTCCGGACAATCAGGCTAGGTTAACCTTGAAATTCCATCCTCGCGTCCGTCATACTGCGGAAGAATGGTTTGGGATCGAGAACGTCATGCCTGATGGGACTGGGTATTATATTAGCCAGGTTGCTTTTCCCGAGGATGGCTGGTTATATGGGTTCATTCTGGGCTTCGGCGCGGACGTTGAAGTATTGGAACCTCAGCATATTCGGGACGAGATCTGCCGTATCGCTGAGCAAATTGTACAAAATTATATACCTCCGACTCAAACCTGACAGACAGCTGTCCAGTTCCTCCCCGTATACTTCAGATATATACAATCTGTACATATATGAGGAGGAACCAATCATGAACGTCACTGTATGTCAAAGCTGCGGCATGCCGCTCACAGCACCTGCCCAATTCGGAACGGAAGCAGATGGGAGCACAACCCGTGAGTACTGTATCTATTGTTACAAAGAGGGCAAGTTCGAGCAGCCCGGTATTTCACTCGAAGGCATGACGGAGATGTGCACTGCCATTCTGAAGGACGAGGGCATGGATGAGGAATCCGCTCGTTCGATGCTGCGCAACCAGCTTCCTTTTTTGAAGCGTTGGCGCATAAATACAACGGATCAACATGCAGAATCACTCGCTGAAAACTCTACTGCTTCCGCTAATCCTGGTCAGGTAACAACAGATTATTCGTTCTCTGCCCAGCCCGTTCGTTATGTCACGCTCCCAGGCAAACGTCTTGCCGGCGTATCCGCCCGCACAACCAACGCCATTGAGATCAGTGGCAAAGGCTGTATTCAGGGACTCTGGAACAATTATTTTGCCTCAGAGCACCTCCCTGCACCTGAAGTTGTTCGCTATGGCTGTTACACGGATTACACCGATGGCATAACCGGAGAATACACCATACTGGTAGGGCATGAGGTCAGTCCGAACGAATCATTGCCTGAAGGATTGGATGACATTTTACTCCCTCCTGCAACTTACGCCGTATTTACTTCCAGAACAGGGCCGATGGCAGAGGTTGCTCACGAAGCTTGGGGAGCCGTGTGGGCATGGGACAAACAAAGCGATCGTACGTTCACCGGGGATTTTGAGTTGTATGATGAACGCAGCCTGAATCCCGAAAGTGTACAAGTGGATATATACATCGCTGTTCGCCAAAGTAGATAAAACCCAACACGATACCACCTCACACAGGATCCAAGTTTCCCTGGCATCCTTCTGTATATCATGCAAGCTGCCGAGTTCGCTCGGCAGTTTTTTTGTTATATCCGGAACTACATTACCACCTAAACAACCCGACCATGGTACCAAGTTAGTTAGCATGCTTTGCATCATTTAATCAGACAATATGCCTCATAAGCGGGTACCATTGACTTCCTTAAAATTGGGACTATTCACATAACAACCGATTCGATCCTCCCATATCAAACCTTTCATATCAGGTCCTTTACTCCTGAATTTCCCTAAAAACGTTTACATCTCCTTAAAACCGGGTAAAATCACTACAATCCAATTGGAATTACATTCTAAAGTCGTCTATTTCGTCTAACAAGTCACATGTACCTATATGCGCACCTGGCATGGTAACCAATCGAAATACATAATTCAAAAAAAACGCATCAAAGGAGGAACCAAGATGATCCGCATGCCTATTCAGCAAATGATCCCGTACCATCACCAATATCCGCGCAACACGGCGACCACTGCTCCTAAAAAGGAGAATGAGAACACTCAAGGTCTATCCTTTCATGAAATTTTACAGCAAAAAATGGCGAAGAAAAATGCTTCTCCTTCCCTTAGATAAATATGGACTCCGGACCCTAGTCGAATCCGGTTATCAACCGTCTTTCCGCAGCTTGGCGGAATGGCGGTTATTGGCGTTTAGCAATAAACGACTGTACAGTCCTCAGTCATGTTTCTATAATGGTTTAAATATCTACGAGATCCATGACATATACGAACTGTAAAAGGGGACTTAGCACATGATCACCATTGGTTGTTTTCACGCTCATTATTCCAACATCGCCTTAATTGAAGAGACGCTTGCTCCTTATGAAGTTGAATTGGTCCATTACGTCGATCCAGGTCTGGACCGTCTTAAACATGACGCTGACTTTTCCGAGGTCGTTATTCACGAGAAGGTAGCCCAGACGCTCCAATGGATCGCTGAGTGTCATGCAGATGCCATTCTGGTCACGTGCACCCTGTTTGCGACAGTACTGGAGCAGGAAGCCACACAGGTCCCTGTGCCCGTGATCGGCATAGATGATCCGTTATTGAAGGAGATGCGGCGAGTACCAAGAGATTACATCATAGCATTCACCAACCCTGCAACCGTTGAAGGCACGATGGCACGGGTGAATCAGGCATTACAGCAAGAGGATGAGCATGGGCAACTACACGTTGCCAAGACATCTCAGACGGAAGCTGTATGCATCCCTGGGACATTTGAGTTGATTATGCGTGGAGATCAGCAAGGGTATCTCGAAGCGGTACGTGAAGGATTACAGCAGATTGCTGAGCAGTATTCGGGTAAAACGGTAGTGGCAGCCCAACTATCTATGGCTCCCGCAGCTGCCCAGGTTACAATAGATCGCGGTATTACAATCCATAGTCCGCTGGCATTGCTTGCGGCGTATTTGGAGAAGAATTTGGGCCTGGCTCGATTGTAGTAGTGGGTTTGGAGTGAAGTATTACAATCGCTAAAATCATGTGAAAACTACTATATTGCTTCCTTTTGCAAAATAAAAACGCTCTCGAACAAGAGCATTTCAAATGGTATAATCACTTTGTACAGCCAATTTGTGGTGGGAAATAGGCTTGCCTCCAGTGGGAGGTGATCCTATGAACTTCTCTTTTAACGACGTAATCGTGTTCGCGATGTTAATTATTGCGCTCCTGACATACATCGATCGTAAAAAGAAGTGACCCGCCACAGGTTGACGGCCTGACGGGTCACTTCATCTGAACTTGCTGCACTCGGAGGAATACCCACCGCAAATGCTGTGCAGGAGTAGCCATTGGCCTGGCTACTCTTATTGGTGTTTACTTACATTCATTTTATTAAACATCTGCTAGACAATCAACCATAATGCTGATAAAAAGTATCAGGAAGCTGATCAGTAAGATGAAGCAGACGACATTATAGCAGTATTCTCACCTTCAAACGATGTCAGACTGCCCAGCTTGCGCTGTACCGGCGCTTAGGAACGTGTCCGATATTCCTCGGCCTTTTCCTGCATCCCGGCAGCTACAGCCTCATTCTCGGACAATCCTTTATCCGCGGCAAAGGCACGAATGTCCTGCGTGATGCGCATGCTACAGAACTTCGGTCCGCACATGGAGCAGAAATGAGCTTCTTTGGCTCCTTCTGCCGGCAGCGTCTCATCATGGTAGGACAGCGCACGTTCAGGGTCCAGTGACAGGTTAAACTGGTCACGCCAGCGGAACTCGAAGCGTGCCTTGGACAATGCATCATCCCGGCGCTGGGCACGCGGATGACCCTTCGCCAGATCTGCGGCATGAGCTGCGATCTTGTAGGCGATGACCCCTTCCCGCACATCATCCTTGTTGGGCAGGCCCAAATGTTCTTTTGGTGTAACATAACAGAGCATGGACGTGCCGAACCAGCCAATCATGGCCGCACCAATGGCGGAGGTGATGTGATCGTAACCCGGGGCAATGTCGGTCGTCAGCGGCCCCAGCGTATAGAACGGTGCCTCTTGGCATATCTCCATCTGCAAGTCCACATTCTCTTTGATCTTGTGCATCGGCACATGCCCCGGGCCTTCGATCATCACCTGCACATCATGCTTCCATGCGATCTGCGTCAGTTCTCCAAGCGTAGCCAGTTCCGCCATCTGAGCTTCGTCATTGGCATCGTAGATACTGCCTGGACGAAGTCCATCTCCCAGCGAAAACGCCACATCATACCTTTTCATAATCTCGCAGATTTCTTCAAAATGGGTGTACAAAAAATTCTCCTGATGATGCGCAAGGCACCATGCTGCCATAATGGAACCGCCCCGAGACACAATGCCTGTCATCCGCTTGGCGGTCATGGGGATATAACGCAGCAATACACCTGCATGAATCGTAAAGTAGTCCACGCCCTGCTCTGCCTGCTCAATGAGCGTATCACGGTACAACTCCCAGGTCAGAGCTTCCGCTTCGCCATTCACCTTCTCCAGCGCTTGATACAGCGGCACCGTACCAATCGGCACAGGTGAATTACGGATGATCCATTCCCGGGTGGTATGAATGTTTTTGCCTGTGGACAGATCCATCACCGTATCCGATCCCCAACGTACCGCCCAGGTCATCTTCTCCACCTCTTCCTCGATGGAGGAAGATACGGCAGAGTTACCTATGTTGGCATTGATCTTCACGTGAAAATGACGACCGATCAACATCGGTTCACTCTCCGGGTGATTGATGTTGGATGGCAGAATCGCACGTCCACTCGCCAGCTCCTGCCTTACAAATTCCGGTTCTACGCCCTCACGAATGGCGGCGAATTCCATCTCTGCCGTAATGACTCCCTGCCTCGCATAATGCATCTGAGTCACACAGCGTCCTGTCTGTGCTCGCAGCGGTTTGCCACGCAATCCAGGGTACTCTTCGGCGCCGGCTCTCTTCCCTCCGGGCTTTTGTCCGTTATCCTCCGGTTTAACCGTACGGCCCTGATAAGCTTCGACATCGCCACGCTCTGTGATCCAGCGAGTGCGCAGGGCTGGCAGACCTGCGCGGATATCCGCATGAAATGCGGGATCGGTCATGGGGCCGCTCGTATCGTAGACACGTAGCGGTTCGTTATGCTCCACCCCTTGGGGAGTATTTGTGTCATGAAGGGCTATCTCACGCTCCGGTACAGCAATGTCCGGCCGTGAGCCCTGAATGTAGACTTTGCGGCTGCCCGGAAAGGGCTGAACCCGTTCGGCCGCTCCTGTTTCCTTTTCCATCTGCTGACCGTTATGTTCCTGTTCCATCGCTTGTTGTCCCGTTTGGTTTCCTGTACTCATGTTCGCTTGTCTCCTCCTCAGTGTTCGTTCACTTGGTTTCATTGGTATCGTCATCAGCTCACTTACGCACCTGTCCCAAATCATCCAGAGCACAGAGAAGAAAGAGCGATCCTACACCAGACCAGAGGAGACATTATTCATGTACAGTTCACAACAGACGGAGGCTGACACAGATCATGAATCTATGGTGACTTCTCTCTCATCATCCAAGCCCACTTTCGCAGATTATTGAAAAAGGAGCCCATAGAATCCGCTCTATATCGCCCGTTCACTGTATATAAAAAAGCCGGTCCCCGAAGGAACCGACTTTTATGTCCATCACCAATAATGCACCTTTACGCAGCTCCTTAACAGAGCCCTACAAGGGTCACATCATGTGGTGGTTTGTGGTCATATCGCCGATTACTTCCCTACGCTGGTATGATCCAGATCAGGTGCAAAGGGTCCGGAATCTCATGCGATTCCGTCTCAGTCCGGACAATTCGGACTCCCCCAGTAACGTTAGTAAGTTGCGGCTTACATAAGCCGCCGTTCATATTCAATGAAGCTGGCTCCGTTGGGCCGTCCATTACAGAGTAGCGCAACCGGAACATAAAAACAACCTTTATATTCCAGAACACTAACTCAATTGGAGAAAAAACCTCACCTCAACATCAGGATAACATGAGCCCCATCTGCGTAGCAGCATCCTTCAACACAGGTGCGTATTCATGCAATGTCTCCTGCGAGAGTCGGCTGACAGGCCCTGAGACCGAGAGCGCAGCTGCAATATTGCCTCTGCGATCCATAATCGGTACAGATACCGCGGCAGCTCCCGGCTCACGTTCCTCATAACTCGTCGCATATCCGTTATCCCGGATATCTCCCATCTGCGCCAAATACACCGCCGGATCAATAAACACCGGCCATTCCGGGCCGTTCATCAGTTCTTCACGATCCTCGTCCGTGGCAAACGCCATCAAAACTTTGCTGGAAGCGCCCACAGACAGCGGGAGTCTAACACCAACGGGGGCGACTCGGCGAATCGCCTGATCACTTTGCACAGCCTGAATCCGTATCCGTTCACTCCCATCACGCAGGTACAGACTCACGGTCTCTCCCAATCGATCTCTCAGTCGCTCCATCGCAGGCAGCAGCAGAATAGCGGGATCATCACTGCGGGACATATGAGCTGACAGCTCCCAGATTCGGATGCCAAGTCGGTACTTCTCTGTTGCTGCATCACGGATCACGAACCCTCGATCCTCCAGCGTAGCCATCAAACGGTGCACTGTACTTTTGTGCAAGCCGATCTGGCTGGCAATTTCGGTGAGTCCCAGATCACTGCGTGTGGTAAAACATAATAATATATCCAGCGCCCGTTCCACAGCCCGGACGGTTAACTTGCGATCTTCCATGGCATAATGCCCTCCTCATGTTTCATCACATGAAACTTGGTTACATAAATTATATGAGAAACGGTCTCATCTGTAAACCAAAAAGAGCCAAAATCAAAATAGGCCAACCTGTAAATTTTTCCTTTTTATAAGACTTAATCCCCTGTAATTTACACACTAAGGTAATGTTACCCATATATCTTAAGAACTATATAACAATTGCGTAACAAATGCCCTCAATCAATTGACTTTGACTATATTGGAACATACGATAAAGATATATTACATTAAGATATCGCTCTGAAGCAGGCTCTGAAATAAACGCAATTCTCTTTTCATGTCGTTGTTATCTTCAACTGAACTTCAAAGGAGGGGCATTCATGTATCCAACATCCCAGAGCGAAGCCCCGCTGCAAACAAAAGTGTCCGATCTGCCCTCTTCCCTATCACCGAGGCTGATTCGGTTCAAACATATTATCGTAGCGTTGCTGCTCTCCGTTGTATTTTTTCTACTGTTTTGTTTTATTGCACTGCATGGTTATATCGCATGGGTATTATCCAATCCTACTGTAGCACCGGTCTTCTCCAATCCAATGCAGGCCAAGAACATGAAGTATGAAGACATCACGTTCCCGGCAGCAGATGGCAGCCGCACGATGCAGGGATGGTATATACCTGCTGACAATGCTGCAAGCAAAACGATTATTTTCAGTCACGGCTATGGTGCCAATCGTGAAGAAACATGGGTACCCATGTATGACCTGGCACACTATGCCCATCAACTTGGGTTCAACGTGGTCATGTTCGATTATGGCTTCGCCTCACAGGTGAACAAAGCTGTAGCCACAGGTGGCAAAGCTGAGTCACAGCAATTGCTCGGTGCGATCCAGTTCGCCAAGCAACGTGGTGCGCAGGAACTGGTTGTCTGGGGCTTCTCGATGGGTGCCGGTACAGCGCTTCAGACTGGGCTGATTACACAGGAAGTGGATGCAATGATTCTGGACAGTACGTTCCTGCTTGAGCCGGATACGCTGTACCACAACATTCATAACCAGATCGATCTCCCGCGTCAGCCTACACTCGAGATCATGAATCTGTTGTTCCCTGTTCTGAATGGTACCGGATTGCAACAGATCCCGTATCAGGAAGTGAAAAAGGAAGATTATCCGTTCCCGATTTTCTTCATCCATGGTACAGAGGACGAGAAGGCGCCTTATCCAATTGCGGAGCAGCTCGCCGCCAACCAGACCAATCCGTACTCGGATGTATGGATTGTCCAGGATGCGCATCATGAGTTGATCTTCCGGGAGCATCCAAAGGAATACCTGCGCCGTGTCTCAACTTTCCTGAGTCATGTAACGAAGACAAGCAGTGACGATGTGCAAAACACGAATAGTGGAGAATAACCAAATTTCAATCATTGAATTTTTTCCAGAGCCCTCAGGGGCTCTTTTTTTTGCACTCATAGGACAACAAGCTCGTGGAATATACTCTTGGGACGCATGAACAGATGGTCTGCATGTAATGAATTTCATCTGAAGGAGGTTCAACATAGATGAACTGGTATGGATATGGTCACCTACTGCCTCTGCGAACATTGGAGGAAATCCGTTTCTGGAAAGAGCAGGAGAAAGAACATACACTCGTCATTCGTGCCCTGGTTCCTGATCTGGAGCCCCCATACGTCAAGTTACTGGAGGATTGGGAGGCTACCTTTGCAAACAGTGAGCGAGTAGCCAATCAGCTTTTAAAACAACTATTGCCCGCAACCCATCCACCTGCTCCCTACATGGTTCGTTGTATCGATCAACTTGTGTTGGCAGCTCGGCAGCAATCGAGAGAGTTCATCAGACAGCTGTACGTTCTTCTGGAGCAAAGTGCTGCTGTGCAAGCTGTTCCGCTTGCCAAAGTACTCATTCTGCATTTTATCCGGGAATCGGAATATTTTCTGGGCGTATTGGATACGCTTGGCCAACCTGGCATCTTGCGCGAGACGGATTCGGAGCCGTCACTTTTTCTGGAAAATGCGTTGCATACGTCAGAGTCAGGAAGCATCCATCGCCAAGCTTCAGAAGCTCCAACTTCTCCAGAGGGGAATGTAAATGCACCTGCCGCTTCAGCTCAGATCCAATCTGCAACCGTTCAACCGCCTTCTACCGGAACAACACAAGCCACACCCAGCTCTACAGCACCTCCTGTAAAAGAAAAGCCGGTTCCAATTGGAGGACACACACTGCCTTCCCTTCCCTATGCGTACAATGCGCTGGAGCCACATATTGATGAGCTGACGATGCGTATCCATCATGACAAACACCATCAATCTTATGTGGACGGACTAAATGTAGCAGAGAAAAAGCTGGCGGAATCGCGAAAAAAGAATAACTTTGAACTCATCAAACATTGGGAACGTGAACTCGCCTTCAACGGGGCAGGCCACTACCTGCATACGATTTTCTGGACGATTATGAATCCTGCTGGCGGTGGCAAACCCTCCGGCATGCTTGCAGAGCAGATCAAGCGAGATTTCGGGAGTTATGAAGCGTTTAAGAATCAATTCACAGAAGCCGCGAACAAGGTGGAAGGCAGTGGCTGGGCGATGCTTGTCTGGAGCCCGAGAGCACATCGTTTGGAGATTTTGCAGGCGGAAAAACACCAGAACCTGTCCCAGTCCGATATCGTACCGCTCCTGCCACTGGATGTGTGGGAACATGCCTACTATCTGAAACATCAAAACGAACGCAAAAAGTATATCGAGGATTGGTGGAATGTTGTCTACTGGCCCGCTGTTGCCGAGCGTTACGAAACAGCACGCAAGTTGTTGTGGCCGCCTTATTAAGCTTGGGGTTAGATGGATTAGAGAAAAAAGAGATATCTCCAGCCGAATGACTGAAAGATATCTCTTTTGGGTGTATACAAAAAAGCAAGCCTCCTGTGAAAAGAGACTTACTTGTATTTTGAGAGACTTCCTATTTCTAAATGTTCACTTAAGAAGCACAGCCCTCGCACGCCACATAGTTGTCGCCAACCTGTTTGCTAATGGAGATCAGATCGCCCAGCTTGATATCAGACTCATCTGTAAACTCCAGATCGGCTATACGTGCAACGATCAGTGCAGCAGCCTCTTCCTTGCTTGTTGCCATTTGGCTAAACTCGGATTTTTCGCCTGTTGATACAACCTCATATAAATACGTATATCTCAATGTGTCCATCCTAACACTCTCCTTCCGAAATCACATCATATCATCTCTATTAACCAATTCCAAGCCCTAGTAAAAAGTGTTAATCGTAGCGCAGCTTCATCTGCTCAGCTGTCAGGCGTACTTCTTCAGAGCCAACGCTAAGCACCCTGCTGGTCTCCGCCTGTGGATAGCGATCGCGCAGTGTTCGAACTAAAGCAGCAGTATATGCCGCAGCTGAAGGTACACCTGCCAATTCTTTCAGACTTGCCATCGTGCCAGGCTGAACATCAGGATATCCTTCACTCGCCCCGCCTGCTGCATGCTGATAAAATTGACGCACGTCCGCTGCCAGTTGATCTCCCTGACCTTCCACGATGATAAAAGCAGTAATAATATACGCCTTAGCCTGCCTGCGCTGGGCAATCCCACAGAATTTCAGCCCACCTACACTGACATCATAGTCTCCCGGGCAAAAAGCACCCTGAACCTCACCAGTTTGCGCCTGATTCGACCACGGCGTTAGCGACTCGGCAATAATCGAAGCCATCTCCCGGAAATCATCATGAATATTGATGGCATGTCCGGGATTAGGCAGAATCAGTGACACATTAACTACCCCTGGATTCAAGGGTACTGCCGCTCCACCGGAAGGCCGAACACAGACCGCTGTCCCTTGGCTTCTTATCCGTTCCATCGCTTCTACAGCCTGTGGCAACCTGCGGTCACGCAGACCCGCTACAAAGGCATCTGGGTGCCTCCATATATGTGCAACAGGCAGATGCCCTGCCCCAACCCGCCTGCACATAACTTCTTCCCAAGCAAAAGCTTCGAGTACACTGCTACCATGTCGCTTGAGTGGTGTCTCCCAGATTTGCAGACGCAATGTAGCATGTTTATCCGCTTGTATTCCCTGTTCCGGCTGAACCGGGTGTTCTGAATGGGAAGGTGCACTCATCGTTCCATTACCTCCGGCTTAACGAATTCATATGTATCCAGTATATAGGAATGACAACGCATATATAAATAAGCCGGTTCCCAGGGAACACGGCTTATTTATATCACATCCTATGGCTTAGAACTGCTGCTTCCAAACCAAAGGAACTTACACATCCAGCTTGTCCAGTAAGTGGACATACCTGATCTTAATCTTTCACCAAAGACAAGAACTCCGCACGTTGTGCCGGATTCTCACGGAAAGAACCACGTACAGCAGACGTTACCGTCTTGCTTCCCGGTTTCTTCACGCCGCGGGAACACATGCACAAGTGCTCGCCTTCCACAACGACCATAACTCCATGAGGCTCAACGGCCTCTGTCAGAATGTCAGCGATCTGTGAAGTAATACGTTCCTGCACTTGAAGGCGACGTGTTACTGCTTCGACCAGACGAGCCATTTTGCTCAGACCAACGATCTTGCCGCTTGGTACATACCCAATGTGCACTTTGCCGAAGAACGGCGCCATGTGGTGCTCACACTGACTGTAGTAGACTATATCCTTGACGATAACCAGTTCTTCATGATTCTCGTCAAACGTGACACCGAGCACATCGCGCGGGTCTACTTCATATCCGCCAAAAATTTCTTCATACATTCGGGTCACACGTGCAGGCGTTTCAAGCAGCCCTTCACGTGTACTATCTTCTCCGATCAATTTCAGGATCTGCTCTACATGATATTCGATCTTTTCCCGATTGTCGGATACTTTTGAATTCAAATAATCTTTAACGCCAGCCACTGCCGAACGCCTCCTTTCGAACCACTACTGTAAGAGGTTGTTCAAAAAGTACACTTTTAGGTACTGAAAACCCAACTTTTTGAACACGCACTTTAAGCAGTTATTCCCTGCTATTATTTTCGGCGGCCCGAACTTTTACGCGCAGGATGCTGTTGCGGCTGAGGCATTTTCGCTCCTGGCTGCTGATTCTTCATCATCTGCTGGGCACGCTGCATTTGCTTGCCATTCAGGTTGTAGCCCATTTGCTTGGCCATTTTCTGAAGCATGTCCGGATTGCTTTGCATTTTCTCAAGTTGTTTACGCAAGTAGAACACCCCGATGAAAAATCCCCCGACCAGACCAACAATCAATGTGATAATCGGTATAACAATATCCATCTCTTAGACACCTCTGTATGCATTCTAAAAAGCCTGATAATCCGTGTCACTTCATGATGTTCAACACATAAGTTGCAAACCTGACACAGACCGGATTTCCTGAAAGTATCATAGCATTTCCGCACGCCTTGAGCAAACGGATTTTCCAGTTGAACCGCACACAAGCTACGTCATGACAGCTTCAATGAAAACGGTTGTATGCTGAGCCAGATCAATTTCAACCACATCCAGAGAATAACGCGTACTTCCGCGCGCCACCCTGATTACAGGTCTGCCGGGCAATCCCCGATGTTGACGCACAATGACTCCAGTCTCTTTGGTGGACAGTCGTACCGCTGTACCATTGGGATACACGGATACACTCTTATTGAACTCAATCAGAATGTCCCGATCCAGCTTCGTACCAGACAACGCCATCATCTCTTCACAGGCCTCATGTGGCATCAAACTGTCCTTGGATAAACCATTAATGAGATTATCATAGATATTAGCCACACTAACGATTCTCGCAAACAGATGAATGTCACTCCCCTTGATCCCTCTCGGCATGCCTGTACCATCTACATGCTCATGATGTTGCAGGGCTGTATGGGCGACCAACAGACTGAACTCCCGTTTGTTCTTAATTACTTCGAATCCACGCCATGTATGGTGCAGCGAAGAATTCGCAGCAGAGCCACTGCCCGGAGGTTCCCCCACTTTGCCAATATCATGCAATAATGCCCCCACGGCAAGGTCCTTCAGTTGATTATAATTGAGTCCCATATTCAGTCCGATGACCGAAGACAACAAACATACATTCATCGCATGAACATACTGTGCATTGTCTTTGGTACGAATATCGGTGAGCTGCACAAGCATTTCACGCCCGTTCAGTACATCATTCAGCAACTTCTCTATACTGAGGGCAACCTTTCTCGGGCTCCAGTCTTTCCCGGAGCGAATGGATTCGAGTGTGACACTCATTTCGTTAATTATTGCCCGTTTCGTGGTTTCATCCAGAATGTCTTCTGCATCCACATCTTTATACGCTTCATCCTGGATGTATAACATGGTCACGCCAATACGCTTCAGCGTATTGACCATGTATACGGTGAGCTGGACTCCGGCAGACAGCAATACCGTGCCGTTACTGGAATATACCGTCTTGCCCAGAAGCTCCCCCGCTTCCACGCTCTCCACGTTTACATACTTCATGAACGTCCCCCGCTCTTACGATAGCTGCTCCAATGCGAGCAATTGCTCCTTGGTTTGCAGACCGCCTACATAACCCACCAGGGTACCGTCTTTACCACTGATACGGTGACAGGGAATAATAATCGGAATCGGATTCTTGCTAATGGCGTCCAGAACTGCACGAACAGCCTTGGGTCTGCCGATGATTTCCGCAACCTGTTGGTGTGATGAGGCCTCTCCATAAGATATATCGGACAGAACTTGCCATACTTGTAGCTGGAATGGTGTTCCAAGCCGATCAAGCTGCAAGTCGAACGTTTTTCTCTCCCCTGCAAAATACTCCTTTAACTGCTTTGCAGCTTCGCTGAGCTTCTCTTCATTCTTCTCATATCGATACTCGCCAATCCAGATGCGAGCCCATTGTTGCAGATGAGCTTCGCGTACGTGAAAGGCGCCAAAATCTATGTGACACAGCCCTTCATCCGTCGCGCATAACGTAAGAGTACCAATCGGTGTCAGTATCTCATCGTAGTATACGGGCTTGCCATGAAGACCCGTAACGGCTGAAGGTTTCCACGCTGCGGCTTCCGGTTTGGCAGGCTGTGCAGACTGCTCACTACCCGGTTCAATCCCAGCTTCCATTTTCAAATCCTGTTGTAACGCACGTAAGGCATTGTTCTCGTTGTTCTGTTCCTCTGGCTGCTTCTTACTCACTTGCCCAGCCTGTGGCTGTTTGGGTAAGGTCTCGGACGAACTCAGTCGCTCCTCGGCCTTCTGCAGCATGCTTAGTACGTTCCCATCTTGTTCGTTAGCGGCAGCTTCCCCAATTGCTCTCATGGCGTCTTCTCCTCCAATTCTGCTTAACGCCCAGGCTGCGGTTCCCCGCAACTCGGGGCGCGGATCACGTTTTAATACTTCTGTAAGTTTGGGTATAGCACTTTTATCTTTGAAATTGCCCAGGGCAATAACGGCGTTGCGTTGAATCGGCTTCTTGCCCCGCCAAGCGGCGGAACTCTGACCGAAACGTTCCTTGAATTCCCGGTTACCAATATCCAGTAACGGTAGCAGGAGTGGCTTCACAATCTCCGGATCGGGGTGAAACTCGGGATGGTGATCCCAGTTCTTGCCCCGATTCTTCGGACAGACAATCTGACACGTGTCACAACCGTACAGACGGTTGCCTATTTTCAGCATAAATTCTTCGTCCACGAACCCTTTCGTCTGGGTTACAAAAGAAATACAACGCTGTGAATTCAACTGCCCCGGCCCCACCAATGCTCCTGTAGGACAGGCATCGATACATTTTGTACATTCACCGCAGTCTTCGGTCACAGGTGTGTCTGGTTGAAAAGGAATATTCGTCACCAGTTCCCCGAGAAAAATCCATGAACCGAATTTGGGTGATATAATGGCACAGTTTTTGGCGCTAAAACCAATCCCCGCACGCTGTGACACCGCACGATCCACCAGTGCTCCGGTGTCTACCATGCTTTCGATCATGGCCTCAGGTACACGTTCACGTATAAAGTTTACCAGCTTGTCCATCGCTGCACGCAGGACCTGATGATAATCCTGACCCCAAGCCGAACGGGCAAAAATACCTCGATACGCACCAGGCTCCGATTTCGGCGGATTCACCATTTTGGATGGGTATGCCACGGCTATTGCAATAAGTGAAGCGGGCTCGCCATCTTTTAAGGCGGGGTGCACTCTTTTTTCAATGTCCGGCTCTTCAAAACCTGAAGCATACCCCTTATCCCGCGACTGCTCCAGCAGCGACTTCAGGGAAACAAAGGGATCAGCCGAAGCAAATCCGATATCATCAATGCCCAGTCCGGGGCCAGCTGCCTTGATCTCCTGTTTTAACTTCTCCCATACGGAGGCATCCTGTGCTGCCCCGGTCTGTACGCTCGTCATTTCTCTTCCCTCTCTTCTTCCGATACTTATTCCGTAAATAGTGAACGCCCGCCTCACGGTAAGAGGACAGGCGTTAATTTCTATATATGCCTTGCATACTTGAATTCAAACGGAACAAGTCTATATGGTTTAACGCAAAATGCAGTCTGAAGTTGTTGTCCTGTCAGCATTTTACAATTTCTTCAATTCAGAAAACGGCCAGAAAATAAATTCAGCCTTGCCTACAATCTGGTCGGATGTAATACTGCCAAACACTCGGCTATCCTTACTTTTGCCTTCATGACGATTATCCCCCATCACGAAGAAATGATCCGGCTCCAGTGTGATTGGGCCAAAATCCGGGTCCTGCACCTCAATATCGGTGTACGTTTCCGCTTGTTGCTCGCCGTTCACATATAGATGGTGATCCCTGACTTCAATTGTATCTCCCGGAAGTCCAACGATCCGTTTCACCAGAAAATCCTTCTTCTCCACGCCTTCGCTTGGATCACGAAGTACGATCACATCTGATCGGGAAGGAGTACCCAGATGGTATACAATTTTGTTGACGAAAAGGCGATCTCGCTCAACCAGTGTCGGCTGCATGGACTGTCCCTTGACCATCGACAGATTGAACACAAACAGGTTCAGCAGCATCATGATTACAAAAGCAACAACAATCGTTTTGACCCAGTCCCACAGCTCGACAACCCAGGATTTGCCCGGTTGTTCAGGCTTTGACGGTTCATTTCGTTGCTCGGAAGTCACATGTTCCATTGAATGATTATTGGAATTCAAAGGGACACCTCATTTATTAAATAGTTGAATTAAACTTGTAACATAGTGACCATACTCCCTTTCAGTCTACTCCATTTGGGAGAGTGAAACAATTGGTTATGAGCACCAATACCTTGGTTATCGTCAATTCAGCCGGGATAGTCGCGGTGATTTAAATAAAATTCGGAGACACCGAAGCATGTTCAGTAAATGAGGAAACCAGAGGAATATGACGTGAAGAACACTCATATAAATAGAAAGGCACATCCCTCACGTTATTACACGTTAAAGAGATATGCCTAATATGAAATGAGAATCTTTTTTATTTCTTTTTAAACATGCAAACTAAGCTTTAGACAAAATACTAAGAGTCTGGAAAGCGCTCATAATCTGATTGGCACCGTAACCCATTGCTTCATATAGAGGCATGGCTACTTTGTTGTGCTCATCACCCGCCACCCATACCTGGCTGACTTTACGCTGCTGGAACCGCTGTTCCATAGCCTCGACAAGTGTTTTGCCGACTCCACGGCGACGATAGTCTGGATGTACCGCAATACGGTAGATGCAACCTTGGTTGTGATCAATCGTACCGATCAAAGCGCCTACGAGGTCTCCCTCTTCTTCCGCAACCATGATCAGGTCAGAATCCCATGACAATTGACGGGCAAACGGGCCCATCGTGTTCTCATAACACTCTTCCGATAGTGCAACCTGGAGAAGCTCCGTCATCTGGCTTGCATCACTCAACTGAAAGGAACGAACGTGCATGTCTTAAATCTCCCTTTTCGTTAGCTTAGATGAGGTTTTTTACAAAAAGGGAATCCCTTTTTACCAAAAACCCAATGTTCATATAATGACAAAAAACGAGAAAATACCGCTTCTTCGTCAATTAAACCATACTTTTCTCCATAAAACACGCATTTTCTTTTGAAATCGCTTAATTGTAACCGTTTACATACGAATATTAAACTTTTCCTCCATTTAAACGCCTGAAAACACATAAATAGTTGAATAAAGGGTAAAATATGTTTGTTATCTCTGGCCCTTCATTAGATCAACGCCTCGGGGGACTTAATAAACAAAAATGTTGCTTAATTAGCTCGAATGCGGTTTAATATTAGTGGCAAGGGTATTATTACATATGTACCTGTTTTCAAAAAAACCTAAAATCTCAGGAGGTATTTCATTATGACTTTTCAATTACCAGCACTTCCTTACGCTAACGACGCACTGGAACCACATATCGATGCAAAAACGATGGAAATCCACCATGATCGCCATCACAATACTTATGTAACCAACTTGAACGCAGCTCTGGAAAGCGCTCCTGAACTGCAAGAAAAAAGCTTGGAAGATCTGATTGCTAACCTTGACAGCGTACCTGAAGGCATCCGCACAGCGGTTCGCAACAATGGTGGTGGACATGCTAACCACAGCCTGTTCTGGGAAATCATCGGACCTAACGGCGGCGGCGCTCCTACAGGCGATATCGCAGCAGCTATCGATAGCGAACTGGGTGGCTTTGACAAATTCAAAGAAGATTTCGCTAAAGCAGCTACAACTCGTTTCGGTTCCGGCTGGGCTTGGCTCGTAGTTGGTAAAGATGGTAAGTTGTCCATCACTAGCACACCTAACCAAGACAGCCCTCTCTTCGAAGGTCTGACTCCGGTTCTGGGTCTGGATGTATGGGAGCACGCTTACTACCTGAACTACCAAAACAAACGTCCTGACTACATCGCCGCTTTCTGGAATGTAATCAACTGGGATGAAGTGAACAAACGTTACTCTTCTGCAAAATAAGACTGTTAGCATGCAACAGTTAACATAAAAGAGAGCCTGATTCGGTCATCATGACCGTGATCAGGCTCTCTTTTTGCTATCGCTATAGTTGTATTTAATGGGTGTTTTGTTTCTAACGAACCCAGGAGTCGCTATTGCACCATATTTCATCGTATCGCGAACCTAACGAATCTCAGAGTAGCTATTTCCCCAAATACGGGCTTTGATGCGCGCTTTTGGGTTGATTTGGCTATGATAACGTCACTCAGGTTCGTTAGAATTTACAATTGTGGTATATCCACATGATAAGACCTCTGGAGTTCGTTAGCTCTCCCATTTAATCATTCACTTGATCATACGCACCAGCAAAATAACTGCTGATCAGCTTCAGAAATATGTTGGGGAATGCCATCTTGTCCATATCTTCCGGACCGATCCAGCGGTAGGTCAAGCCATCGCCTTTACCAGTCAGTGTCGGAGTGCTCAGCGCTAGGTCACTAACGTCAGATGATGACATCAACAACTCTCCATCGTTAAGCGATGTTGAGATGTTCTGCGCATTAGGCGTGCATGGCTCCGATGAATGCGTTGTGGCTGGCTCAGGTGACACAGCTGATGATGAGGCTGTGCCCTCCCTTGTTGCCGCCTGTGCATCGTAGGCGGCTCTGGCTTCCGCTGCGATCAGCGGAAGCTCACTGCTCTGGTCCTGCTCGGTACACTTGTACACCTGCAGGCTCCAGACAATGTGGCTGAACACATGCTCCGCATGGGTAGCCAGCCCTTCCGGGCGGGCAGCGAAGCCTTCCGCCCATAGACTGCCGGCCAGCAATGCCATGGCCGGCTCATCCGCCAGCGGCGCCGCCTTCTTGCTCGCTGCGGCGGGCGCCGCGAGCACATGCGGCAGCTCCCACATGCGGGCCAATAGGCCCGTGTCTGGGCGCTGGCGCACAAGCACTTGGCCGCGATGAGCACCGCGGCCCTCCACAATCGCGACCAGCCGCTGCTCAGGGCGCGGCGGCTTCGCCTTGGTCTTAACCGGCAGCGTAAGCTCTCTTCCGGCGATACGGCCGGAACATTGCTCCATGACCGGGCAAGTCAGGCAGTGCGGCGCTTTGGGTGTACACACCAGCGCGCCAAGTTCCATCAGCGCCTGATTGAAATCACGCGCCCGCCCTTCCGGAATGAGCTCTCCTGCGAGCTCTTCCATCAACACCCGGGTGCTGCCCTTCATAATGTCCTCATCGATGAGGAAGTATCGGGACAGTACCCGCATGACATTGCCATCTACCGCAGGCTGCGGCTGGTTGAAGGCAATGCTGAGAATGGCCCCGGCAGTATACGGGCCCACCCCTTTTAATGCAAAGACAGCCTGCTTGTCCTGCGGCATCTCGCCTCCGTGCAGCTCCATGACTTGTCTCGCGGCTGCCTGAAGATTACGTGCACGGGAGTAATAACCGAGTCCCTCCCAATTTTTCAACACATCCTCTTCGGGTGCTTCCGCCAACGCCTGCACGGTCGGGAAATTCCCGATAAAACGATTGAAATACGGAATTACCGTATCGACCCGAGTCTGCTGAAGCATAATCTCCGATACCCATGTGAAATACGGATTGTTGTGGCGACGCCACGGCAAATCCCGTCGGTTGACCATATACCAGTCCAGCAAATTCACGCTGAAATGTTGTTTCTGTTCCTGTAAACCCATATTTCCGTCCTCTCCTATTGCCAAGCTAGCTACTTTTCCATCTGTTCTACGATCGCAAAGGCCGCTGCCAATTCCGTCTGATGCGTAATGCTCAAATGAATATCATATTGCTTATCGTATGGCAGCTGCAGACGTTCCCAGGCTTGACTGGACAGCGAGGCCACTGGACGTCCTGTCCCATCAGGCAACACCTCAATGTCAGTAAAACCCATGACACCACCAATACCGCAGCCAAATGCCTTAGACACCGCTTCTTTCGCTGCAAATCGACCGGATACAAACTCCGTCATCCGCTTCCCTCGACGAACCGCGATCTCCCACTCTGCTGGCGTTAAAATTCGTTTCAGAAATGCTTCCGCATGGCGACCGGACAGCAGCTTCCGCATACGTCCAATCTCCAGCACATCATTACCAATGCCATATATCATCAACGCTTCACCCGCTTAATCTTTTATACTGTAAGAGGTTGTTCAAAAGTTCCATCTTCTCGGTACTGAAAACCGCTCTTTTTGAACCTTCATTGTAAAAGATCTCCATTCAATCACATGATCCGTAACTCTCCGAACACGTATTCTATTGTAGCAGGAGGGGCGATCAGAAGCGAGTACCTATCCGCATTACCATATATGCTAAAATATGAATCAGGAATCGTCTGAAATTCTTAGGAGGTCTGAATAATGCCCATAACTTTTGAATTGCCCACTGACGTAGATGCGATCATTCGCGGAGACTTTTTTCCTGCACAACAACCCGCTCAAGGTGTTATCATTCTGTCTCACGGATACAAAGGCTTCAAAGACTGGGGCATGTTCCCCTATGCAGCTGCACAGCTAAGCCAGACACATCATGTGCTGACCTTTAATTTCTCTCACAACGGTATCGGCGAATATCTGGAGCAATTCTCTGAACTTGAAAAGTTCGCAGTGAATACCTACAGCCGGGAGCTTGCCGATCTGGCCCTGGTACTGGAACATGTGGCTACACAACCTGAACTCACAGGACTTCCTGTATACCTGGTTGGTCATAGCCGCGGTGCGGGCGTAAGTCTCGTCTATGCACTGGATCATCCCGAGCAGGTGGCAGGTGTCATCTCCTGGAATGGCGTAACCAATCTGGATCTCTTCACAGCGGAGCAAAAAGAAGAGATGCGTACGCATGGCCGCAGCCATGTCGTTAACGGACGAACAGGCCAGCAGATGCCACTGGACGTGTCTATACTGGAAGACCTGGACAAGCATCACGAACGATATGCTATTATTGACCGCTTGGGTGCTTCAACGTTGCGAGTCGCACTCATTCAGGGAACAGAAGATCCCCAGCGTCTGCGTGACGGTTCTGCCGCACTTGTGCAAGCCCGCCCTGATATCCAATGGCACCAGATACCTGAAGGGAACCACACCTTTAATACGGTACATCCATTTAAAGAAACCACTTCACAACTGGAGCAAGCCATCACCCAAACCCTGCAACAGATCAAAGACTGGAATAACTAACTCATCTTTAATATAGTAGTCACCTGGATTTTTGCGGTTTCTCGTTCCACATAACAAAAAGAGTCACTGTGTGAACAGTGACTCTTTTTGCATTCCCTAAGAGGGACGGTATTCAATGTTGGTGTTAACAGCTTATAACGATCATGCTCATCCACCCGTATTAGATACCAGGAATGGCATTGCGTTTGTGATGTGTGCGCGTATAGAACGCTTCGAGGCGCTCTTGTGCAGCCGGATCGATCTGTTTGCCTTCGAGATAGTCGCTGTTTGCTTCATATGAAATTCCCAGCTCATCTTCGTCCGTCTGACCTTCCCACAATCCTGCAGATGGTGCCTTGTCCAAAATAGCCTGTGGCACGTTCAGATATGCTGCCAGCTGGCGTACCTGACGTTTGTTCAGGGTGCTCAGTGGTGTGATATCCACAGCACCGTCGCCCCATTTGGTATAGAAACCTGTAATAGCTTCGGACGCATGATCCGTCCCTACAACAAGCAGGTTCTCTTCAAACGAAAGCGCATATTGCATAACCATACGAGTTCTCGCCTTAACATTACCTTTGCCTTGGTGAGTCATATGGCGTGGGCTGCCCAAGGATTTGAAACCTTGCTCCACTTCGAGCGCAATCTCGTTAACTGCATCTTCGATATTGGTTTCCACGACATGCTTCAGATCGTATGCTTTGGCTACAGCGTAGCTGTGGTCGATATCGGATTGTTCACCATAAGGTTGGAACACACCAAGCGTTTTGTACTCTTGGTTGTTCTCTTGCGTAAGCTCGTCCGTCGCTTTTTTGCAAAGCGCCGTAGCCACTGCACTGTCAATACCGCCGCTGATCGCAATCAGCAACCCCTTGGCACCCGCATTTTTCACATACGTCTTCAGAAAATCAACACGCTTGCGTACTTCCTCTTCTTCATTAATGCTTGGTTTAACCTTCAATTCAGCGATGATCTGTTCTTGCAAACTCATCGTTCACACACCCCGTTTCTCAATGAATGAAATTTGATGTCCAGCTTGAAAGGTCCGAATGGTTCAATAACCTTATCTATCCAAAATGAAACGCCCCGGCATCGGTGATCCGAAGGGCGGGGCGTTCTATTGGAGCGAATTAACGGCAGTAACGGTCAAATGCACTTTTGAGATCAGCCGCAATATCCTCTGCAGAACGGTCTTCCACTTGATGACGCTCGATAAAGTGAACGAGTTCTCCGTCTTTCATCAGAGCGATGGACGGTGAAGATGGAGGATACGGTGCAAAGAATTCACGTGCTTTTGCAGTTGCTTCTTTGTCCTGACCAGCAAATACAGTGTACAGGTGATCCGGTGTAATATCGTGCTGAAGTGCTTGGGACACACCTGGACGACATTGACCTGCGGCACATCCGCAGACAGAGTTAATGACAACCAGCGCTGTTCCTTTTGCATCCGGAAGACTTGCTTCCACTTCTTCAGGAGTACGCAACTCCTGGATTCCTAGACGAGTTAACTCATCCCGCATGGGTTGAACCATATCTTTCATGTATTGATCAAATGACATCGACATTCGGTTTCACTCCTTATAAATGGTTGTTCTATGATCTCGATAGAATTAAAGGCGAATAACTCTCCAAAACAACGTTACATTCATATCGAACATTATGGATGTAATGATGTGCTATTCCTATTATACATCCATAAGCAATGAAAGCAAGATTCAGAAACCGCCTGCGGAAAGGCCTCTTCCATAATATTATGTCTCAATGTCTGGCAAAATATGCTGAATGACTAACGTTCAAATGCCACTTTGAAGGTCGTGCCCTGGCCTTCCTCCGATTCCACAGTAATTGTTCCGTTATGTCGTTCCACAATACTCAGGCACATGGACAATCCAAGTCCGGTTCCCTTGGCTTTTGTCGTATAGAACGGTTCAAACAGCTTTTCCTTCTTCACTCTGGGTAGACCAGGTCCTGTGTCACGTACACACAGTTCCACCTTATCATCCACTATCCGTGTCTCCAGCGTAAGCACACCCTTCTCATTCATGGCTTCCATCCCGTTACGGGCCAGGTTCAACACCACCTGTTTGATTTCCTTAGAATTGAGATTCAGCTTCGGCACATTATGGGCCAACATGAGTTCTATACTCTGACCACGCAGGTTCGCATCCGCCCATAACAATGGACTGAGTTCATGTATGATATCGTGTAACTGGGATTCTTCTTTCTCGGCAACACGATTCTGAGCCAAAGACAAGAAATCATTAATGATACTGTTGGCCCGGTCCAGCTCTTCCAGAACGATCCGGTAATAGTGATCGAGGGAGTCAGGACTCTTTTCCTGCATAAGCTGAAGAAAACCCCGCACAACCGCCATTGGATTACGCACCTCATGCGTAATGCTTGCAGCCATCTGCCCCACCAGACTGAGACGATCCACATTATCCAGTTCACTTCGCAACATCTCAAGCTCCGTGATATCCTGAATGATCAGCATGGCTCCTGTAACTTCTCTCGCAGGCTCTGTTGAAAAGGCATAGATCGGTACAGTTCGGGACTGAAATACGTGCGCACCGTAACGAACGGTCAACCCACTAATCTCACCATGAACGATAGCTCTGCGAATGCTTTTATCCATCTTGTCCGCCTGACCTTGTTCAACAAATTGACTGGCAGGCTGTCCAATGAGATCAGGCGTGGAGGTACAAGGTAGCTGCTCCCTTGCGGTTTGCTCCATCATCTCATTGACAAACATCACTGTGCCTTGTTTATCTACGGTAGCAATGGAGAGAGGCACTGCGTTCAGAATCTGATGAAGTTTCTCCGTTTCGGCTATGTATCGGTGGTGGACTTCCGAGAGATGCTGCTCCAGCCCGCGATAGTGCTTCATCCGTTCCAGCCATAGCAGACTCAGACTGCCCGCAACAATGGCTCCAGCGGTATATCCAAGTGCTGTAAGTATCATGTAGGTCGCAGAGTGTGTGGATTCATTCTGGAGGGATGCGATCCATAACAGACTCGTTACAACCAGTTCCATTGTAATCAGGATGATGAGGATCGCCATTTTGCGCGAAGGTGTATTATGCTTGAATCGTTTGGCAGACAACCATACAATAGGATAGAGAAGAATGCCCGTATGAAGGAGAAATCCGTACAGATCATAGGGATGCGCAAAAAGAAAATAGAAGAGAATATGTAGAATGGACAGCGTTATGCCTATAACGGACTTACAATACAAAATAACAAGTATCACAGGTACGATGCTTAATGATATGGGTACGGTCACAGGGCTTGTATCGAGCGCAAACACCATACACAATAACATGCTCGCGACACTTGTCACAGCAAAACTGGTATCAACGGTTCCGGCATGTTCCATTCTGGCAATAGCCCGCTTGGAGAGTACCAGACGGAATAAGGGAATCAGAAATACCGCCGACCCTGCCAGCAGTACTTGTAAAAGCATGTCCTTTAACGCAACCACAATGCCATCTCCTCCTCTGCCTGCACATTCCCTCATGTATTTCTGATTAAAACATAGGCGACAGTATATTACAATATATCCCTTAAGACTGCACAATAGAACTGCTCATAACTCCATTATATTTCAGAAAAAGCCAGGAGTAGACACATTTTACGTAAAACAGACAAAATCAATGAAAAAAGAGGGTAATAACATATGTATGATGTCATTGTAATTGGTGGTGGATCTGCGGGCCTGATGGCTTGCGTTGCTGCTGCCGAGCATGGAGCCTCCGTGCTTCTGCTGGATAAAGGAGATCAACTGGGTCGTAAACTCGGCATCTCTGGCGGAGGTCGATGCAATGTAACCAATGCCAAGGAAACGGATGAACTCATCCGACATATTCCGGGTAATGGACGCTTTTTATATAGTTCGTTTCAAAATCTGGACAACCAGGGAATCATGCGTTTCTTCGAAAATCTCGGAATTGCCCTGAAAGAAGAAGACAACGGCAGAATGTTCCCTGTAACCGATAAAGCAAAAACAGTTGTGGATGCGCTGGTAGGAAAGATTGTCTCCCTCGGCGTTGAGATTCGCACCAAAGAACCGGTCAAGGAAATTATTCAGAACGGTCAACAGGTACAGGGTGTTAAATTGATATCCGGTAAAACCATTCTTGGGCGATCTGTCATCATCGCTACCGGCGGCAAATCCGTACCCCAAACCGGATCAACCGGAGACGGTTATCCTTGGGCTGAGGCTGCGGGCCACACGATAACGGAGTTATATCCGACCGAAGTGCCCATTGTGTCTGGAGAGAGTTGGATTCAGTCCAAAGAACTGCAAGGTTTGTCTTTGAGGGATATCGCTCTATCCGTAGTGGATGCCAAGGGAAAAACAGTCATCTCCCATCGCGGGGATATGATCTTCACGCATTTTGGGGTGTCCGGACCCGTCGCACTGCGTTGCAGCCAATTTATCCGCAAGGTTCAGATGAAGTCTGGAAACCCACAGGTCATTATGAGTATTGATCTGTTCCCGGAGCTGTCCCCAGGTGCATTGGAAGCTCAGGTGCAACAGGTATTGGAACAAGAATCCCGCAAGGCTGTCAAAAACATCTTAAAAACATGGGTTCCTGAACGTATGATTCCCTTAATGATGAAACGGGCAGAGATCAGCGATGACCTCACGTTCCACCATTTCCCTAAAGGTATGTTAAGCAACTTGTGTGGGCTAATGAAAGCTTTTACCTTCCGTGCAGACGGAACGAGATCGCTCAAAGAAGCCTTTGTTACTGGGGGAGGAATCCACTTAAAGGAGATATACCCAAAAACAATGGAATCCAAGCTGCTGCCTGGACTATTCTTTTGCGGTGAAGTTTTGGATATTCACGGTTACACCGGAGGGTATAATATCACCGCTGCATTCTCCACCGGATATACGGCTGGCATGCATGCGGCAGAATATAAACACGCTAAACTATAATAGGTATTACACACTTTAACCCTATTATGAATTAGCTCTAATACCAAAAACCCCGATATCCACTATTTGTGGACGATCGGGGTTTTTGGGCATTATGCCATTTTAGAAAGACGGAACGAACCACTCTTAACTTGTGATCTTTTCCCTTCTATGCTTTGACACTGCCTGAGAATCCATCAGCCGAATCATCGTATGTCGGGTCCTCGCTATAGTTATGTCTGCCTTGCTCCGTCTGGCTTCCCTGGTTTCCGCTCGCATAACCCTCTTTCCAGTCTTCATTCACGAGATGAGCCGGAATCGATATATTCTGAAACTGATCCAGCTCTTCCGTTTGTGAGGCAAATACGGCACTTCCTCCATGAGATTGTACAATCTCTACGGCAGACTGAGGATCTTGGCGATCTGTGGGGATGTACAATTCCAGCGGGCCGGACTGATATGGCTTATATCCCAATTCCTCCAAGGTTGCTCTAGCGGCATTCAACGCTGAATCGTCTGAAAAGTGCACCTGTAGTTCGCTATTATCCATCATCGTCTCTTCCTCCTTGCTACAGCTAATCTCTCATCATCCATAGATGAGATTCTTCTCCTATAGCATGGTCAGATATAGCGCACGATATGCTCCGAATTAGAAAGGAATTCCTTTAGGGCGTGTCTGAAAACTCCGAAGGAAGCAGATTTTGCCGAATTTTCGTTCCAAGCAAGGAAGTTTTCCGCAGGCGTGCCGGGGCACGTCAAGGGAAAGTGACACAGCATGGGGCGAAAAGGCGGTAAAAGATGAACTTCAGCGAGTTTTTGAGACACGTCCTAGGCCCGGGTCAGCCGAACCCATCCAGCAATAGATAAGACACAGAGTCCAAAAGCCACCGCACCTGCAGCTGTCAGAATACCGACGATCCAGCCGAGCCAAGCCAATCCCAGCGTGAATCCCATAAGAATACCAATCGGGACAAACAACATCCGAACCATCACTGAACCTGCAAGATGCAGCGCCTCCGAGTCATATGTTATAAGCTGAACATAGTCGGACGTGGCAAAAACATCCCAGGAACGATAAAACATCACCGTCAACATGATGATTAATAACGCACACACAATGACATTGACCGGAAAAGGTGGCAATGCCACCGCTGCGATGGATAGTCCGCCAAGCTGTAAATATAATTTCATCGTGGCCGAGTTCCTGAAAAATGCCTTGAACGCAATCTCCGCTGTCCGATTCGCGATGGAACGCTTGCGTAACAGTTTACGCGGTTTGCGGAAGATGATGGACCGTGTTCGTGGGGCTTTCGGCTTGCTCACCGCCCGGCTTAACATTAGAGCTGTAAGCTGCAGCCTGCTCCGCAGATCCTCCCGCACATCCCCTTCAAATGTTCCCTTCATCAGTAGCCTCATCTGTCCAACTGTAATTAGAAGAAGCATGATAATTACGATTCCAAAACTGATTTTCCACGTCTGTCCATGCATCCATGATGTCGTATGAATGGTCATATAACCTATGCCTATGACGAGAGGGATCATCTGAATCCAGCGTCGCCATCCTGTATGTCGAACCTTTGTCATATGTAGTGTTATGGCTTGGAATGAAGCTACTGCACCAAACCAGACAGCCATAAGTGCAATCTGGAGATTCGACATCTCATAGACACGGGACCATAGCGGAGCAGTCAGCGCTGTAATCATGATCATTTTGCCAAGATGTTGCAGACAGGACCGGTAGATCCCTTGCCTCATTAACGTGCGCACCCACAACGGCCTTGACTTCAGAAACAATACATCCGCTTCCTCCACAAATATCAACACACCACCGGTAAGCATAATGACGTCGATCAGCCCGGTCAGTACGGGTAGTGGTAATCCTGTCGCCCATGCAGGCAGCGGTTTGGTCCACAGACTCGTGTACCACCCAATCAGATAGAGTAGACCCGGAACAAGCAGATATACCCACACCGTCCAATCCACGACGAGTCTGAGATTTTTCATTTGTTCCCTGAAGTGCTCTTTGCGTCTTCGCCTGTATAAACGAAGTGGGGTATAACGCTGGGAAGTTTCCATTCTCTCTCACCCTCTCTCTATCTAAGACGTCAGTACATCAAAACAGTCAAACAAAGAGGCTTCCGGCAATCCTGCTGCTTCACGGATCTCATCCAATGTTCCCTCGGCAGCAGATCTGCCCGAAGCAATCAGAATAAACCGGTCGCAGATTCGTTCAGCGGTATCCAGCACATGCGTAGACATGAGCACACCCGCACCACGGCGACGTTCATCATCTAGTAATTTTAGAAAATCCTTGGTTGCACGAGGGTCCAGTCCGATGAACGGCTCGTCCACGATATAGATATCCGGCGAAGACAGAAACCCGATCATCAGCATCATTTTCTGCCGCATGCCCTTCGAAAAACTGGCTGGAAGATCATTTCGAACGTGGTCCATGCCGAAGCGAACCAACAGTTCTTCCGCTCTGGCTACAAAGACCTCTTCCTCCATTTCATACGCCGCTGCGGCTAGATCAAGATGTTCCCACAGGGTCATATATTCGTAAAAAACCGGTTGCTCCGGGATATAGGCATAACGACCATCTCCTCCAATCGTCACTTCATAGTTCGCATGTTCCAGCAGACCAAGAAGTGTTTTGATTGTGGTACTTTTGCCCGCACCATTTGGTCCGATAATACCCACCAGTTCTCCTCGCGCCACATTCATTCGAATATTGCGTATGGTCGATTGTCCCGGCTCGTATCCTGCCTCGGTAATATGTACGTCCAATATGGACTCCTGTACTTCCGTGCTTTTATATTCCGTTCCCATATCATTCACTCCCTGTTCTGATCAGGCGTTTATTTCATTCTTTATGTTTTATTGTAATCGAGTTGCGGGTTGTATGTTTGATCATTTTGAGCATTTTGAAGTACAAACCATGTTATAATGTTATTACATACTAACATTATTACATACAAATGTATTACTTTCATAAGTTAGATCATACTATAGGAGGAATATATCATGAATGGTGGGGCTCAGATGAAAGAGGAGCATTCCAAAAGAAAAATTCTTTCTCGCAAAATAGGCAAGATGGGAAACAGCTTGGGCATTAGCTTGCCTAAGGTTTTGATTGATAAGCTCCATGTTTCTCAGGGCGATGAGATTGAATTTATTGAAAATAGTCAGGGAGAAATTGTACTAAAAAAGGTTAAACAAATGAAAATACCCGAACATGTAAGACCCGAAGTACTGGAAGCTTTCTTCGACGTTTTCGAAGAAGATGAGGATATCCTAAATGATTTAAGGGATCGTTAAGATGACCATATTCCTTTCCATTGAAGAAGTAGTAGCCGCTCACCATTTTATGATGAAGAAGATGAATGATACAGCACAAGCTGGGGTTAAGGATTCTGCTTTGTTGGATTCTGCGATAAATAGACCTCTCCAAAGTTTGTTTGGAGAGGTTGCCTACCCTTCCATATTTGATAAAGCTACTGCCTTATTAGAGTCATTGGTTAAAAACCACTGTTTCTATAACGGAAATAAACGTACAGCTTATCTTGTAACCAAGTCCTTTCTGCGAGTGAATGGCTACCATTTGCAGATGGAACGTAAATATGCCGTAGAATTTATGGTCAACATTGCCGAAGGCGAGTATACATTCGAAAAGATAGTGCGCATATTAGAAGAACATTCAGAAGAACGCTAACTCATATGTCGTAACAATGCAAAAAAAGAAGCAGGGGTTCCGGATCCCCTGCTTCTTCATATTACAGTGAAAATCTCATATTACCGATTTGTCTCCACCACAGATGTAGTTCCACTCTCTGCATCCGCATCCACGTTCAGACCCAGATCCAGTGCTCCGCGGCTTTCGCTCGCGTAGTTGCTGTTTACGTTACGCTCGGTGTCTTTCACGCTGTTGCTGCGTTCAGATTGAGCCGTCGTTGCACTCTCTCCTTCTGCCTTAGCGTTCAGACCCAGATCCAAGGCTCCGCGGCTTTCGCTTGCATAACTGCTGTTCACGTTACGCTCACGGTCTTTCACGCTATTATTGCGTTCGGATTGAGCCATCGTTGCACTCTCTCCTTCGGCTTTAGCGTTCAGACCCAGATCCAGTGCGCCGCGGCTTTCGCTCTCGTAACTGCTGTTCACGTTACGCTCACGGTCTTTCACGCTATTAGTGCGTTCAGATTGAGTCCACGTTGCACTCTCTCCTTCTGCTTTCGCGTTCAGACCCAGATCCAAGGCTCCGCGGCTTTCGCTCGCGTAGCTGCTGTTTACGTTACGCTCACTGTCTTTCACGCTATTGTTGCGTTCGGATTGAGTCCATGTCGCACTCTCTCCTTCTGCTTTTGCGTTCAGACCCAGATCCAGCGCTCCACGACTTTCACTCGCAGTGCTACTGTTTACGTTACGCTCACGGTCATTCACGCTATTGTTGCGTTCGGATTGAGTCCATGTCGCACTCTCACCTTCGGCTTTCGCGTTCAGACCCAGATCCAGCGCTCCACGACTTTCACTCGCATAGCTGCTGTTTACGTTACGCTCGCTGTCTTTCACGCTGTTGCTACGGTTGGATTGAGCAACGGTTGCACTCTCTCCTTCAACTTTCGCGTTCAGACCCAGATCCAGTGCTCCACGACTTTCGCTCGCAGTGCTACTGTTTACGTTACGCTCACGGTCATTCACGCTATTGTTGCGTTCGGATTGAGTCATCGTTGCACTCTCTCCTTCTGCTTTCGCGTTCAGACCCAGATCCAAGCTTCCACGACTTTCATTCGCGAAATTACTGCTCACGTTACGCACGCTGTCTTTCACGCTGTTGTTGCGTTCAGTTTGAGCCATCGTTGCACTCTCTCCTTCGGCTTTCGCGTTCAGACCCAGATCCAAGGCGCCACGGCTTTCGCTCGCAACGTTTTTGCTCACGTTACGTTCGCTGGCTTTCGCGCTGTTGCTGCGTTCGGATTGAGTCCACGTCACACTCTCTCCTTCGGCATTCATGTTCAGACCAAGCCCCAGCGCTCCACGACTTTCACTCGCATAGCTGCTGTTTACGTTCCGATCATCGCCGCCTCGTGAATAGTCGCTCATCGTTGTACCTTCTCCCGACACATTGGCATTCAGGCCAAGGCCCAGCTTGCCAGCACTGCTACGCTCAGCAGTGTGGTCGGAAGAACGATCATTGTATCGGTTCGTGCTCTCTGAGGATAAGCCGGCATTGAGTCCAAGATCCAAATTCAATGCTCCGCTTGCACTGGATGAACCTCCATAGCTACCATGGTTACCGTAACCCGTGTCACGGTGTCCAGACAGAAGAGATCCCAGTTCCAGGCGCAAACCTGCATTTAGATCCAGATTGCCACTGCTGTTATTGCTATAGCTATCTGCGTAAGTTGCCTGCGAAGCTCCCAGCAATCCAGCCACCAACGTACCCGACAATACCGACAATTTTACCCAACGATTCACTTTTTTCATGATTATATACACTCCTTCTCAATTTTGGTTGAATTAACGCCATTGTTATTGAGAGAAAGAGGTATATTGCGGCGGCCGCCCAGGCGGTGCCTGTGACCATTGACTGAATCCATCGAGCCGTTCCATTCGGAAAGCAAAATCGTAATCTGGCGTAACCAGACCCGTTGTTGCTCCCGGAAGTGCAGCGGCTGGAGCGGTTGCTCCACCTCCAGTTACACCGGACGAACCGGAGCTTGTCCCGGCGGAAGCATTAGCTGCTCCAGGAGAAGTTGCTGCAACAGACCAACTGGTTGGTCGTTCTGTGCGAGGCTGCAATGGAGATGCTGCATCAGCATCATCTTGTTTCAGAATGGCTTCCTGGTTACTCTGCACTTGTTCAGTGACAGTTGGTTTAGCAGATGACTGATCTACGAGGAATAACTCGTTATCGGGCAAACCTGCATTAACATCGGAATCCTGCGTCAGATCGGTTCCTTCTACAGGCACTGCCTGCGGGGCAGCGGGTTGTTCTGGACGTACTTCTGGTTCCGGGGTGACCTTAATCACTTTGCCCGTAACCTGTACTGGGTCCCGTTCTTCCTCGTTGTTCTGTGATGAAACAGAATCTGCGAGTGCACTCGTATTGGAAGTTTCAACATTTGGTGTTTTGACGACCCCCTGTTGTTCCGGAGTGACTACAGGCCGTTCCGGTTTCACACTTGGAATCTCCACCTTTTCCTGATCAGGATTGAGTTCAGCGGATACGTCTGCAACTGGAACTTCTGCTCTCACAGAAGGGAGCTGGACATTTCCCTTACTCAGATCCACTCGGGATGAAGAGATATTGACCGAAGTAACCTCGGGTACATCCACCTTCACGGAAGGTAATTCAACCTTACCCTGTCGAAGGTCTGTTTTCACAGCAGACGTCTCTGCCTTGATCACTTTGGGTACCTCTGCGGTAACACCAGGCAAGGAAGCTGTCCCTTCGTTGAGGTTCACCTGACTGCTTGATACATCGGCTTTGATCACCGGTGTATCCGCCTGTACAGACGGCAGTTCGACGGTTCCCTTCTTCGCATCAATCCCAATCTCTGATGTTCCGGCCGATCCAAGCGGTGTATCTACTTTCAGCTCAGATACACTCAGCTTACCTGTGGATTCGTTCGCTTTGATCGACGGAACTTCAACATCCAGTAGTGGTGTGGATACCGATACCGACGGAGTCAGATTCAACCCGCCATCCGAATCACGTGAAAACAAATTTAGCGACAATCCGCTGGACGGTTTTTCAGAAGATACCTGAGCATCATCGGCGTATACATGTGACGATCCAACTCCCAGAAGCAAAGTCCCGGCAAGTATAGCCAGTGGTATGCTTCCAAGACGTACTATGGATTTTGGTAACTTTACATTCAAGTTGCTTCACCCCCTTTCCGCTAATGCGTTGGTGGGACAAGGCATATGAGTTTTCCCCTAGGAATAATTTGAATACAGGGATTTATGCCTGTTCCTCATTAAACGTGAAGGCGTTTACTCAAACGCTTTTTAATCATAAACTTAAAATTTGAAGTAAATTCAAACCTTCATTTCAACTGTTCTAACCTGAGCAGATTCGGCCTGTTTTCAGTCGCCTGCAACCATGGTCTTTGCTGCAATGGAGCCATTCAGATCGGCTTTTTCCCTGCTACGTTTCATCAAATAAATCAACCCAAGCAGGGTCAGCAAAATGCCTGAACAGACAAAAGCCGGCACTACACCAAATGAGGTGACCATGAATCCGCCTACTACCGGGCCCATAATATTACTGGCTGTCATCACACTGCCTACCGTTCCAAATACCCTGCCTGTCATTGCCTCAGGTGTCTGTTCCTGCAACAGGATCTGAAAGGGTACAATCGCAAACCCAATTCCGACACCTGCCAGGGCAAAAAGGGATACTAACAACAGATTAGCACCTAGCCCGGCGTGCGGCCAAATCCCAACAATAACTCCGGCTCCGCCGATAACCAGACCCATGAGTATGGTACCCAGACCCATTTTCAAAACATGCCCTGCATGCCTCCACTTCCGTACACTCATCGCCGCAATTAATGTACCTACGCCACTTGCTGCCACGCACCATCCCAGCAGATCACTTGAAATTCCGGGAAGTTGTCTGAATAACACCACAGTCTGTGAATCGGCAAATTGCAGAAAAAGTATGGCTGAAGCAAGCAAAATCAGAGACGTTCCTACATGAGGGAGAGATGCGAGCATACGGATGCCCTCCTGTGTTTCTTTCCAAAAAGAGTCTTTTGGGAGGTTGCGAACATCCCCAGCTGTCTCTTCCTCTACTTCTGTTACGTTATGAATTGCAGATTGGATCACCCGAGTTCCAGGAATCCACAATAAAATGATGCCGGAGATCAGAAAAGAGGCTGAATCGAGAACAAAACACCAGGTGATGCCAAAAGCGGCTACCAGCAGTCCACCAAGCGCTGGACCGATAATTTTGGACATCTGTTCGATCACCGAGCTGATGGATACAGCTTGCGCAAGCTGTTCGCGAGGTACAATTTCCTTCAGCTTTCCGTTTTTGGCCGGAGAGAAGATTACATCGAACAGGGATTTGAGGACAAGCAGTATGTAAACGTGCCAGATCTGGTCAGCAAAAATTAACGCACCCACAATGATGATCCGTGCACCATCAGCTACAATCATCAGCCATTTTCGGTTCAGGCGATCTGCAAGCGTGCCTGCGAATGGCCCTGTCAACAGAATAGGCAGTGCTGCGGAAAGTGTGACAAATGTAATCTCCCATGGCGTTGCATTCCAGCGGATACCCACGAGGGTCAGGATTGCGAGCAGATGCAGCCAATCACCCAGATTGGAAATGGCCTGTGCCACCATCAATGTTACAAAAGATCGGTTATTTTTCAGCGGTCGTTGTCCTGCAAACGTTAAATCACTTGTCATCCTTCTTCTCCTCCATTACCTTCCGAATTCATAATATGAACTCATTATAAGAGATTAGGGCTTGACTCAACCTCCTGCCAGAGGCGGAGAAGAAGCGACATCTGAAGGATGATTTTTTTAGCATGATGAATGATCAAATTTTAAATGCTAAAAATGCAAATCTTGTGACATATCGCATGTTTTTCGTAGAAATAGAAGTTTACAATTAAACCATGGCGACAACCTGAATCGTCAAACATAACTAACCAACTCATATAAGTTGAAATACTCTTTTACATGAACAGCATAACGGAGAGGACAGAAATAACCTGAAAAAGCGAAGCGTTCACCTTTATCACCGGATTTTACCTTTGAAGAATATTTCAAAAAATCTGGGGATAACAGTGATTGGAAGGTTGTTCTGTCCTCGTAGTGGTAGGTTGTAACTTTATCATTTCAACTTATAAAACTAATCTGAAAAGGCGGGATCAGCATGCTGGAATTACAAGAAATCGGAACCGAACGTTCACTTCATCTGTACCGCACCTTGGCCCAGACATTCAAGAGCGTGAATGAACACGCTGTATCCGGAAGCAAAGTGCATGGCTTCAACCCCACCGCATACGGGGTGCTCGAAGTGTTATATATGAAAGGAGCTCAGCCGATTCAACAGGTTGGCGCACAACTTCTGCTGCAAAGTGGTAACGTGACCTATGTGATCGATAAGCTCGAGCAAAAAGGATTGTTACACCGCAAACATTGTCCGCAAGACAGACGTATCATCTTTGTGGAACTGACCGAAGAAGGACAGCGCACCATGGATGACATCTATCCAGGCTATGCGTTGAAGATTGATCGTGCTGTAAGTGGACTAAGTGAGGAAGACAAGGAATTGCTGTCCGAACTCTTGGGAAGGCTTGCACATTCTGCAGACCGTTTATCAGCAAGCAACTAGAGTGTATCTTCCAACCTGCCGAAAGCGGGAGCGTAACAGAATGTACTGGAGCAGATATGGAGCGGGAGCGCTAACGAACCTGTGACGTCTTATTTAGGGGTTTGAAGCGCTCGCAGCATTTTAAGGAATCTGACACACGTTATCTTTGAATAAACAGCCGTTTACAACGTGTTTTTCAGGTGATTTCGGGGAATAACGTGTCTCATGTTCCTTACAATTTAGAAAGAGGAGTAGAAGGTCTAATAAGAAGTCCTCCGTTCCTAAGAAATTCGTCTGGACGATTCACCAGGATCAGCCAGCCTGTACTTCAAAATGCTTTAGACCCGGGCATCCCCCAACGTATCTCTTGCCTGAGTTTGAAGTTACACTCTAGTCCACTGCACGTGTGCCATCAACAAAAATAACCGGATTTGCCTGACATCGGCGAATCCGGTTTTTCATATGTTTTTCGTATATATATCTTCTTTACTTTGAGCCTTGTGGCTGCGGGGGAGCATCTGCATCTTCGGGTACAATTAAACGTTTGCGTAGAGCAAGCGTCGTTACCCACGAGACCAGTGCAATGACAAACATAATCACAAACAGGGAATGCAAGCTTCCTTCCAGCACGTTACGCAGCAGCGCCCATTTATCATCTGATAGTGCTGCATCCGTATGTGGTGCGAGCAGTTCATTCAGATCATTCTCCGAAATTCCAGCCTCCGCCAGATTCTGCTCACTCGATAACGTGGAGATTCGATAGTTCAACCAGGTGCCAAAAGCCGCTGCACCAATCGTCTGTCCCAATGTACGCATGAACGTGTGCAGTGCCGTAGAGGAGCCACGCTCCTTATACCCTACGGAGGACTGCGCAATAATGGTGAAGATCGTGAATGCAAACCCGAAGCCGAGACCATAAATAAAGGTCAATATAAATAGCACAGCCTGCGGGGATGTCCCGCCCACCAGAAAGAGTCCACCCGATCCGATCGCAATTCCCGTTAATCCAATCAATGCGGTCAACCGTGATCCAATTTTCATCAACAGGCGGCCTGCCAACACACTACCAATGAGCCAACCCACCGACATCGGCGCGAGTAGCAACCCGGATTCCGTCGCATTACCTCCCCGAACACCCTGCACCCAGAGCGGCAAATAACTGGTCAGGCCGATCATCAAAGTACTGGTCAGGAGTCCAGCGATATTCGCCACACGGATATCACGAATTCGGAACAAATGTAGTGGAACCATTGGGGCCTGAGCTTTTTTTTCCACCACAAAAAATAAAATAATAAACAGAGCGGCAACCACACTCAGTCCTACAATCAACGGAGAGCTCCAGGCATAATACTGCCCACCCGCCGACAGGACAAATAACAATGCGGTAATGCCCACCGTGAAGGTCAGCGCACCGACATAGTCAATTTTGGCTGTACGTGGAGAGATATCTTCCTTCAGATAACGAAATACAAACCACATCGCGAGCAGACCAAACGGCACATTAAAACCAAAGATCCACTGCCAGCCCAGATTATCTACAAAATAACCGCCAAGCAGCGGTCCCGCCAGAGAGGAAATGCCCCACACGGAGCTGATCCAGCCCTGAATTTTGCCACGTTCTTCAATGGCGTAGATGTCCCCAATAATCGTAAATGTAACAGGAACTACCGCACCTGCACCAATCCCCTGTATAGCACGGAAAATAATCAACTGCTCCATATTCTGCGACAGACAGCACAAGAGGGAACCCAGTAAAAATAAGGCACAGCCAATCAGAAATACAGGCTTTCGTCCATACAAGTCACTGATTTTACCGAAAATGGGCGTACTCACAGCCATTGTCAGCAGGTATGCGGTGAAAATCCAGCTCAGCAGCTGTACACTCCCCAGCTCACTGACAATGGTCGGCCCTGCCGGACCAATTACGGTACCTTCAATCGCTGACAGAAATGTCGCGAGTAACAGCCCCGTCAAGATGAAACTGCGCTTCAAACCTCCAGTTGCATTCACACAAACCCTTCTCTCTTCGTTTCTCTCTTTTATTTACCTCGCTTGCGAAGGAACTCATCATACAACATCGAGTACATCACCATATCCTTATATCCGGTCGACGTATGTTGCACCTGTCGCAGCAACCCTTCCCGCGTGAAGCCGCGGTTTGTCAGGAACTCGCCGGAAGCCAGATTACGCGGATCAACCAGCGCTTCAATTCGATTAAGACCCATGGTCTCATATCCAAAAGGCAGCAATGCAGAGAAAGCCTCCGTCATATAACCGTGGCGCCAATAATCACGTCCCAGCTCATAACCAATCTCACCCCGGAATGCGCCTTCAAGCTGCCATGTATTGAAGCCACAACTGCCTATGAGCTTGCCTGTTTCTTTGAGTTCAATCCCCCACCGGATCGCATCCTCTTCCCCTGCCATTTGGTTGAGCAGTGCGATCATGTCCGCCGCTTCGCTTGTCCCAATCATGGGTGCAAGATTCATGTAACGGGTCACCTCGCGATCTGACCAGCATGCGAACATCTGGGCCGCATCCCGGCGACGCATTTTACGCAGACGAAGCCGCGCAGTCTCCATTTCGGGAATTCTTCCTTTGCATTTATACATATAAAGACACTCCGATCCGATCTATCTCCGCAGACCATAATATTCAATAGTCATCTAATCATAACCTGCGCCGAATGGCAACTATTCAGTCATGCACACACGTCAAAAAACCGGGCCAATGTCACTCCCGGTCTTGTTGTACGTATGGATCCATTCAAGTTTGAGTGAATTACGGAATCATGGCTTGTCCAAATGAATTTTAAGCTTTGGACGTTTTCTTGCCCTTCCCCAGTAATTCATCGCTAACCCGGCCAAACACAGCCGTGATTTCCTTGAATTCTTCGATGCCAGTCCCGGTTAGGCTCCATTGGTCCCCGTGGGCAGTCAGGAAGTTCTCCTGTGTCAGGTGCTCAAGCTCCTGCTTGATCTCCCGCTCTCCAACGCGATATCCCCGTTCTTCCAATAGGGGCAGTGCCTCGCTAACGTTCAAATCCTGATTTTGCGCGAAATATAGTAGATGAATCCGTACAAAAAGATTCTGTACCTCTGCATGCATAAGCCAAGCTCCTTCCCGGGTTGTAGCCCTCCGTGGTTGCTAAGTAATTACCCCACGCAAGAAGCTGAGAAACAGGAGGATTCTTCAGGTATTCCCTTCCCTTTCCGAAATCCTCCGCTTGACTAACCGCATCCTCTGCACTATCTTGAAAATAAGTACCATTTTGCTCGGGAGGGTGATTTACCATGTTTCAAGCTGTTTCCTATGAAGGAACACGAAGTGAGCAGCACACCGCCGTCCTGGGACAGTTAAGTGCTCTGATCCGCGATGAACCTAGTGCGATTGCCAATCTGGCGAACGCTGCTGCGCTGCTCAATGTATTTCTGACCGACACCAATTGGGTCGGCTTCTATCTGTATGATGGAAAAGAACTGGTCCTCGGGCCATTCCAAGGACTGCCTGCCTGTATCCGAATTCCACTGGGACGTGGTGTATGCGGCACTTCTGCTGCGGAAAAACGTACCCTGGTCGTTGATGATGTTCATGCCTTTCCAGGCCACATTGCCTGTGATGCAGCATCGAACAGTGAGGTTGTCGTACCGATTATCAAAAACGGCGAACTGTACGGGGTGCTGGATATCGACAGCCCGATCAAAAACCGTTTTGACGACGAAGACCGCGTCTTCCTGGAGAAAGCCGTAAGCCTGCTCACAGAGCAGTTGGAGGCAACCATACCTCTTTAGGAAATGATGATTAAGATGATCGGAGTCTCATCACACACGATGATGAAGAGCCCGTAATAACAAAGAGCGCAGTCCTCTCAGAGGTCTGCGCTCTTTGTTATCCATTATGATTCACACCCATGTTCTTGCTCGCCCATGTTACTTTATGCATCTAGGATAAATCATGTTCCGCTTTAATCATCATCCCATCCCGCAGGAATTCAGCCAGTCTCGGGTGGTAACCATCATACATCTGACGGAAATTTTTATGCTCTACATACAGATTGGCCAAATCCCGATAGATCTCAGCGGTGGGTGTATAATAACCTTTGATCCATTCAAGATGCCTGCCAATAATCCGTTGTACTTTTGCACTACCGGGTTCCAAGCCATCCTCAATGGCCTGTTGCAAGTCCAGATGAACTTGATCAATTTTCGCCTGGGAATCCAGATAATCTTCTTTTGACTTTAACTCCTGATTTTCAGGCAATGTGGATGAATTGGAAGATTGGATGTCGGACCTCTGAGCACCGTCTGTCTGCACATGGCTCATATCATTAGTGACTACAGGGTCAGAACCCGATTCATTCAGCAACTGGTGACGCCCCTTATTTACAAAACCGAAATAAAGCTCATGTTCATCAATTTCCTTTTCACCTTGCAAATGAGAGATCGTTTTGTCCAGTGTCTGAATCAATCCATGCAGACGGAGTGCCTTCTCCAGAATATCAATGCGGTGCTGCTTCATGATGCGTATGACATCCTGAGGATTATCCCGGAGCATCGGTCCAATCTCATTCTCCTTCATACCTACTTCCTTACAGAAAAGGATTTGCTGGAGTCTCAACAATTCCTGCTTTTCATAATAGATGTCCTCATCTACATCCCCAAAAGCCGGATTTAGAAGACCTGTCTCTGCATACTGACTCAGTTCGTTCAGACTTACGCCTGACATTCCCGATACGTCAACCATGGAATACGCCATTTGAATACACCTCCTGCCTGTCCTGCAACTCCAGAGTTCAGGCTTAATTCATACTGCATTGTATTTGAATAATGAGAGAATATAAGACTTTCGGCAATGCTGTACCGCTTCATTCCGCTCGTGCTCTGGATGGGTACATCATGCTTCGGTGATATGAGCGGCGTTTGGTCAGTTATGTTGCGGTATGTTAACTATGTTATACCCGTCTCATCAGATGTGAACCCGCAGTCGGCTAAGAATCCGCATGTATTTTTGAAAACTTTTTTCCATGATCTTCATATAAAAAAACCTGTGCCATTATTCTGGCACAGGCGTGTGTAGTTATGTTTTCATTGGCATAGGTTATATCGAGTAAAATAATGGAAGAGAATCACCCTTTGTTAAACATAACAAACTTCAATTCCGTCATTTCCTCTACAGCATATTTAACACCTTCACGCCCAATACCACTCTGTTTCACCCCACCATAGGGCATGTGATCCACTCGGAACGTCGGAATATCATTAATCATAACTCCGCCTGCTTCGATCTGATCGACAGCATGGAGGGCGGTATGGATATCGTTTGTAAATACGCCTGCCTGAAGCCCGTATATCGAATCGTTAACATTTTCAATACCCTCTTCAACGGAATCTACCGTATTGATCACAACGATGGGTGCAAACACTTCCTGACAAGATACCTTCGCATCACGCGGAACGTTAATCAATACCGTTGGACGAAGAACGCCTCCTTCAGCTTGACCACCTGCTGCTACTTCAGCCCCGGCCTGTTTGGCTTCTTCAATCCAGTCGAGTGTACGCTGTACATCCTTGGAGGTAATTAGCGCAGAGACCACCGTATCCGGGCTCAGCGGGTCTCCGACCACTACTTGTTTAGCCGCTTCAGCGAAACGCTGGATGAATTCTTCCGAGATGTCACGATGTACGTAGATTCGCTGTAGCGAGATACATACCTGTCCCTGATACGTGAAAGCACCAGTCACACATCGAGGAACCACTTTGTCCAGATCTGCGTCCTTATCCACAATCACCGCCGCATTCGACCCAAGCTCCAGTGTCACCCGTTTGAGTCCTGCTTTGCTACGAATGCTCGTGCCTACCGCTGGACTGCCTGTAAACGTAATGTGAGCAACATGGGGGTGCTCCACAAGCACATCACCAATGGTTTTGCCATCACCGCTCACCACATTCAGTGCACCATCCGGCAGTCCGGCTTCCTGCAGCAAATTAGCGATGTAATAGGAAGACAGCGGCGTCTGCTCCGCAGGTTTGAGTACGATCGTATTGCCTGCTGCGAGCGCTGGACCTACCTTGTGAGCTACCAGGTTCATTGGAAAATTAAACGGTGTAATCGCACCGATGACACCTAGAGGTTGCCGCATCGTATAGCCGATACGCCCTTCTCCACCTTTGGCTGCATCCATCGGAACCGTCTCTCCGGTCAGTCGCTTGGCTTCTTCAGCGGCAAAACGATACGTTTCCACCGTCCGGTCAACCTCGGCCAGTGCTGCCGTAATTGGCTTCGCCGCTTCAAGCGCTATGATTCGCGCTGCTTCTTCCTTACGTTCTTCGAGCATGGAGGACAACTTGTACAGAATATCTGCACGCTGATGTGCAGGCATCTGGCGCATTGCCTTCCCAGCTTGAACCGCAGCTGCAACAGCAGCCTCCGCTTCCTCGGATGAAGCCGAAGAGACTTCTGCCAGCATTTCCCCGGAGTATGGTGCTTGAAGTGTTTTATAATCTACGGATTCGGTCGGTTTGCCACCGATAAACAGATGTTGTTTTTTCATATGCTGCATCCTCCATCCTTTTAGAACCTATTGAACTTAAGAATGTTACACTGCCACTTCAATGACAGAAGTACCATACAATCGCTGTCTCATGTAAAAGTTCAGTTCAATTTATATAATCTATTTATACACTATTTCCATGCTATCAACCCACTACGGTATTCGGCAATCATAGCTTGTAACGTGCCTGATGAGCCATTGTGGCGATCTTGAGCTATTGCATTATAAAGGATTTCACAACCTATTTAACCGTCAGGACGGGGCATTCTGCATGTTTTAACACGCCATGGCTGACACTGCCCACGATCATCTCTGCGAGCATGCCTTTCCCGCCGGTACCCATCACGATCATTCCACAATCTCGCTCACGCGCCACACGGCAGATCTCATTAACGGGATCACCCGCAATCAGCAGTGTTTCATATGCTACGTCTCGTCCGGACAACTGTCTGGTCACCGGTTCTATGATATGTTGCCCTTCTTCGGCAATCCGAGCTTCCAGATCAACACCCAATGCAGGTTCATTAATGGAGATGGCAGGATTAACATGCACGATCAACAGACTTGCGGGTTGTTTCATATTCTCAGCCAGAATCAGTGCTTGCTCCAAAGCTTTATGCGCATGATTCGAACCATCAACAGCAACCAATATATGTTTCAGCATTGCAATTCCTCCTCCAGTGAATTAATGAGATGTAATGGCGGAATCAATATCCCGCAGATGATGACGGCGTACCAGCAGTACCACGACACCAATCAGAACCATTAATGCGCCAAAATAAAACGGCGTTTCCGGCAGGAACCACTCGGACAATTTACCTGCAAGCCATGGAGCAAGTGCACCACCCAGGAAACGAACGAAGCTGTATGCAGCAGAAGCAACAGAACGCTCCACAGGTGCAGCTTCCATAACAGCCGTTGTAATCAATGTGTTGTTAATCCCAAGGAAAATCCCCGCTACAATGACCGCCACAATAACGGTAGTTGGTGAACCCATCACCGTACCTACTGCCATAACAACCAGATCAATCGCGAACAATGTAAGCATGACACTCATGGACGGAACCGATCCGAATCGGCGTTGTAATCTTGGTGCGACGAATACCGACGTAATCGCCAGCATCAGTCCCCAGCCAAAGAATACGTAACCCAACCCGTGCTCATCCAGATTCATAACATATGGTGAATAAGCCATCAAGGTAAAGAAACCAAAGTTATACAGGAAGGCCGTAATCGCCAATGTTTTCAATGAAGGATAACTTAATGCTTTGAACGGATCAGACAAAGAACTGCGTGTTTTTGGTTTGGCCATCTTGGGCAGCATAAATGTAATACTTATAAAGGCAATCGCCATCAGGACAGCCACCCCATAGAACGGGCCACGCCAAGAGATGGAACCTAGCTCACCACCAAGCAGCGGACCAACCGCAATCCCGAGACCAAGTGCTGCTTCGTACAAAATAATCGCTTTGGCTGTCCCCGACGTGGACAGTCCCACAATGGCAGATAACGCCGTTGCGATGAACAAGGCATTACCTAGTCCCCAACCGCCACGGTAACCAACCAGTGCACCTACCGTGTCTGAGGTACCGCCGAGGAACGAGAAGATAATAATCAACAATATACCGCTGAGCAGCGTCCACTTCACACCAATTCGGCTGGATACAACACCTGTAATCAGCATCGCTACCCCGGTTACAGCGTTATAACTGGTAAATAGCAGTGACACCTGGCTTTTGGAAGCATGCAGCTGATCTGCAATGGCGGGCAGAATCGGGTCAACCAGACCCAGACCCATAAAGGATATGATACATGCAAAGGCAACCGCCCATACCGCTCGCGGCTGGGATAACAGGCCCCCACGTGATGACGGCAATTCGTCCGGTAATGATGGCTCTCTTTTCATACGTAATTCCTCCTGTGAATAATTTATGTGGTGAAACTTTTTATTTGAAAATGTCCGTGAAAACGATGAAAACATTGCGCTTATTTTCATGAATAGAGGTAACAAAACGGCACAAATGACACCGGAACATCCGGTGCTTGTACAGGATCGCCACAGGTACTATGGTACTCACTCCATGTAGCGATTATGAAATTGATTCAACTATAGATGCTAATTCGGTTAGCCGTCCTCATCACTCTGCGGATCATGTGCCTGTAACTTCTGAATACCGCTCCGAACGCGTTCACGCAGCTCTTCCAGTTCAGTCTGTACGGCATGTATGCTCTGAAGTTTCTGCTCAATCAGTTGTAGCTGACCATCCAGCGTTGTTTCCATCGTGGCAAGCTTCTCGATCCGTTCTCTTACTTCGGTCGTCTGCTGGTAGTCAAAACGTTGTTCGTTCAAGGCATCTGCCGTTGCCACATAGGTATGTAGCTCCTGAAGGGAGAATCCAAGTACCTCTTTGGCGCGAACCACCTTCTTCAGATAATCGATATCCTCTCGAGTGTACAATCGCGTCCCGCCATCTGTCCGCTGAGGTGAAGGCATGACACCAATCTCTTCATAATACCGAATGGTTCGCTTGGTCAAACCGCATTCCTTGGCTACGTCGTCGATTTTATATAAACTCATTTCCCTCACTTCTTCCATATGTCTATAATATTATGTACATAATTATATATAATATTAACGTTAACGTCAACGTTAGATTTTATGTATGAAGTCTTAGCGAGTTTAACAGCCTCTTCGCTTCTCTAACTTCAACAAAAAAGACCCGCTTCACACGCAGGTCTTCATCTCTACACTATTCATTCATCTTACATTAAACGTTCTGCTCATTCTGTTGCTGTTGCTGTTGAGCACGCTGCATTTGCTTCAACCGACCTTCAACTCTGGTAAATAGTCTGATCGTATAGAACCCTGTAGCAACCAGACTCAGCACCAAAGCTCGTACATCTGTAAGCCAGAAACCGATAATGCCGAATACCGTAATAATCACACCAAATTGCATCATCAGATTGGCGCTATAACTTTGCGCTTCGTCCCACAACTCGGGATTACTCATTGCACGCGGGGTCCGATAACCATATATTCCGTTAATCATTTTCGGTGGTTTTTTGAACACCATGAACCCCAGAATGAAATAACACACTCCAATGATGATCCCAACTATTGCTCCTGTCAAAACGTTCTCCCCTTCACTGTTGTCTTCCATAGACCTGCTTACACTGACACTCCGATGATAGAATAACCTGCCGATGTAGCTTCGCTTATTCAGGTTATTCCTGTCCTCACCGTTCTCGTGTAAATGTCTAGTTAGACTTATCTACATAATGCCTTGAAAAAATATAAAAACGGCTCTACGTATATACGAAGAGCCGCCTGGATCGTTTCGTAAACTTAGATATTCTTCACACGAAGTACACGCATGGCGTTCAGAACAGCCAGCACCGTGACACCGACATCCGAGAATACCGCTTCCCACATGGTAGCTATGCCGAACACACCGAGTAGCAGGAAGATCGCTTTAACCCCCAGAGCAAACGCGATATTTTGCCACACAATCATTCGTGTACGCTTTGCAATGCGGATTGCACTCGCTAGTTTCGACGGTTCATCGGTCATGATGACCACATCAGCGGCTTCAATCGCGGCATCTGAACCAAGTCCACCCATGGCCACGCCCACATCGGCGCGCGCCAGTACAGGTGTATCGTTGATGCCGTCACCGACAAACACCATTTTTTCCTTCGGAGATTTGGCAGCTTCCAGTTGCTCCAGTCGTTCGACTTTGTCCTGTGGCAGCAATTCAGCATAGACCTCATCCACACCCAGCTCACGTCCTACCGCTTCACCCACGGCTTTGGCATCACCTGTCAGCATGACCGTTTTGCGGATGCCGAGCTTCTTCAGCGCCTGAATCGCAGCAGCTGCATCGTCCTTCACTTCATCGGCGATGATCAGATGACCAACATACTTGCCAGCTTCAGCCACGTGGACTATCGTTCCGGCCGTCTCCGGTGTGGTATAGGATATACCTGCCTGCTTCATTAATTTGGCGTTGCCTGCCAGCACTTCCCGACCATCCACGCTCACCTTGATCCCGTGTCCGGCAACTTCATCATAACCTTCCACACCTTGCGTGGGAATCGCTTTGGCCCAAGCTGCGCGAATGGATTCGGCAATCGGATGATTGGAATTCGCTTCGGCAATGGCTGCCAGCTTCATCAGTTCTTCTTCCGTGTGTCCACCTTCAGGACGAATGGCTGTTACTTTGAAAACACCTTTGGTTAGTGTACCCGTTTTATCAAAAACAACAACTTTCACATCGTTCAGCGCTTCAAGGTAGTTACTGCCTTTGACAAGAATCCCGTTACGTGAAGCTGCTCCGATACCACCAAAGAAACCAAGTGGAATAGAGACCACCAGCGCACAAGGACATGAGATAACCAGGAAGACCAATGCACGATAGATCCAATCGGCAAATGTTGCACCACTAAGTATCAACGGCGGAACAAATGCAATCAAGGCCGCAAGGATAACAACAACCGGTGTGTAATAACGGGCAAATTTACTAATAAAATGCTCTGTTTTCGCTTTCCGGCTGCTCGCGTTCTGCACCAGATCCAAAATTTTGGATACCGTTGATTCACCAAACGTTTTGGTCACTTCAATCGTCAACATACCATTTTTGTTCACAAATCCACTCAGTACATCATTTCCGGGCTCCAGCTCACGAGGTACCGATTCACCTGTCAGAGCAGAAGTGTCCACCATGGAACGCCCAGCTCTAACGATACCATCCAGCGGTACTCGCTCTCCTGCTTTCACGACAATACGATCACCAATCCGTACGTCTTCTGGAGATACACGACGGGTCTCGTCACCCGAACCCGTCAGGATATTCGCGTAGTCTGGGCGAATGTCCATCAGTGACTGAATCGACTTGCGTGACCGATTAACCGCCATGCCCTGAAACAGCTCTCCGAGCTGATAGAAAAGCATGACCGCTACCCCTTCGGGATACTCTCCAATAGCAAAGGCACCCAAGGTAGCGACGGACATCAGGAAGTATTCATCGAACACCTGACCGCGGATGATGTTTTTGGACGCCTGGAGCACGATGTCTCCCCCGGCAATCAGATAAGCGAGCGCATATAGAGTAAGCTGTGCCCAGCCCTCCAGCGGCGACCAGATCGCAGCTGCGAGCAGCACAGAACCTGCAGCAAGACGAGCAAGCAACACTTTTGTCTGTCCTGCACCATGTTCATGTGAGTGGTCTGCATGGGCATCATCATGGGTATGGCTGGGATCATGCCCAGCATGACTCCCGTGCTCATGTGTATGATCATGTGCGTGACCATGTTGATGTTGATCATGAGTATGCGAGTGTTTGCCATGTGAATGTCCATGATCATGTCCAGTATGGTCATGACTGTGGTTATTTGCACTACCTGCACTCCCTGTATGGGTGTGCACATGTCCGTTCACGTGTTTTCCTTTTTCCGAAATGCGAATATGCGGCTCCAGCCGAAGCACTTTGCGTTTTGCTTCTTCCACTACCTGTTCATCCATGTCGGAAGTGGTGTGTAGCGATAATGTTTTGGTAACAAAATTGACAGAGCATTCGTTAATGCCCTTAATTTTTTTGACGCCATTCTCGATCTTTAATGCGCAGTTCGCACAATCCAGTCCATCAAGCAGCAGTTCCCTTTTCACCTGTTCCTGTCCGGTTCCCATGTGAATTCTCCCCTTTGCAGTACAAAACCGATGTTATATTTCAATTGTCTTCAATATATGAGCACTCATTCATATGTTTGGTTACCCCTATTATATGCACGCCTAAACATGAGTGTCAACAATCGTTGTTGATTTTTCATACAGATTATGCTAATAGTAATCATTTCGCTTTAGGCGGGTTTTGGATATAATAGAGCTATAGTTAAACTTTTGCATAAATCCGAACCAGTGAATTCCAATCAACAACAATTAGATCGAAATGGTTTTATTCGTCTAGTTGTTGTACTTACCAAATGGTTAAATCGAATTATGCAAATGTTGAGTTAACATAGGTGGTGATAGGAAATGGAACAACCGGTTAAAGCACCAAGCGAATGTGATGCAGCCTGCTCAGGTACTGAAGCCGACGTGCAGACGATTCGCACTTCACTCATAGATCGGGAGACGTCTTCCGAGATGGCAGATTGGTTCAAAGCATTCAGCGACCCCACACGTCTACGTATTATTGATGCGCTGTTACAGAAGGAATTATGTGTTCATGACCTGACGGTTCTGCTCGACATGGGACAGTCGGCCATTTCACATCAGCTGCGTTCTCTCCGCAACATGCGGATCGTCAAGCGGCGCAAGGAAGGCAAGACGGTGTACTACTCTCTGGATGATACTCATATTGAGCAGATTTTCCTGCAAACGCTCCAGCATATTAAACACAGCTAGGCAGCAGCCAAGCTTGTTCATGAAGAAGAACCCCCGCCTCTCGGCTATTTGCCGATGGACGGGGGTTCTTCTTGGTAAGGGTACCGTTTTGTACAAAATAAAAAGTGACTAAATCTTCTGATTAACTATCCATTGGAACTTGCCACTTTGGTTATAAAAGATTGTTCTTGTTTGGATCGTAAAGGCCCGATCTGTCCTTGAACCAGTTGAAGATATGCGATACACATACTTTCAGCACCGCGTATCCTGGAACAGCGAGCAGAATGCCCACGACTCCAAACAGATTACCCGAAGTCAGAATGACAAAGATAATCGTGATAGGATGGATTTTCAGCGTTTTACCCATGATCTGTGGTGAGATGAATTTACCTTCAATTAACTGTACGATCGTCCACACGGCAACCATTTTCAGCAGCATCACCGGGGAAGTGACGAGTGCCACGATCAATGCTGGTGTAATCGCAATTGCAGGTCCCAGATACGGAACAACACTCGTGAACGATGCGATAATTGCAAGAATCAGTGCATAATCCAGACCAATGACCATATAACCGATGTACAGCAGAATACCGATACAGAAGCTGACGATAATCTGTCCACGAATGAATGAACTGATCTGGTGATTGATATCTTCCAGCACATGCATTGCGCCCGTACGGCTCTTGATCGGCAGGAAAGACAGAATTTTCGCTGGCAGCTTCTTGCCGTCTTTTAGCAGATAGAACAGAATGAACGGAACCGTTACGATGGATAGCACGGTCTCCGTGAAAGCGCCGAGGAATCCACCCAATTTGGTCCAGGTCGAGTTCAGAATTTCAGTAGCCTTTTGGGAGATTGTTCCCCACCAGTCCTGCGAATTCAGATTCACCGTTTCCTGGAACTGACCGAACAATTTACTGCCCGTAAGCTCCTCAAACTGCTGTTTTACCGTCTCACTGTACGTTGGGAAATTTTCAATCAGCCCCACAATCTGGTTACGCACAACCGGAATGACCGCCAATACTACGACTGTCAGAATGCCTCCAATCGCAAGATACAGGATCAGAATGGACCAGCCGCGCTTGATTTTCCACCTCTCCATCACATCCACAATCGGATTCAGCAGATAGTAGAGTATGCCTGACAGAATAATAGGTAACACAATGGTTTTGATGAGTACTGCGAGCGGATGAAGAACAAAGGATACTTTGGTCAGAACCATGACATTCAGTCCCACCAACAGCAGAATTAGCAGAAATAGCACAAACTTGTTGTTAAGAAAAAATCGCTTGAACCGCTCCGGCCAAACGCGGGGTTGCTCAGGTTGCTCCATAGGCGTGTCGTCCTCTCTCATGTATCCTTAATTAAAAATTCAAACTGTAAATCTAGATAAACGCCCCTTACACACGAATAAAATAAAGTACCTTGTACAAGCCAACATATGTATAACACTCTGGATTTATACGTATGGTGCTGATTAACCGTTTCAAATTAAACCGGTAAAGTCATTTTACCCCAAAATGAGTCTTCTGCCCCACACGAAATATTTGCAAATTCTCCCTATTCAAAAACGGCCCGCCTCATTGGGAGACGAACCGTAAAATTGTATCTATAACTTACCTTTAAGCAGCTTATATGCTGAAAAATTTAAGATCAGGCTTTTCCCGCCAATTGTGCGATTAACTCATAGGAATGCAGACGTGCCTTATGATCATAGATCATCGACGTAATAATCAGCTCATCTGCCTGCGTCTGCCGAATGAAGGATTCCAACTGTCCACGTACGGTTTCTGGCGAACCATTAACAGCTGCCTTCAGCGTCTGCTCCACACCAGCTTTCTCACGATCCGTCCATTTGCCTTCCATCTCTGCCGGAGGCTGTACCAATCCCGTTGTGCCGCGAATAATGTTTAGGAACTGCTGTTGCATCGTTGTACCCAGCCATGCGGCTTCCTCGTCTGTATCTGCAACAACAGCGTTAACACCAACAATCACATGTGGCTCCTTCAAGCTATCAGATGGTTGGAAATTATTTCGATACGTCTCTAGTGCAATCCGGGTGTAATCGGGCGAGAAGTGGCTGGCAAAAGCAAACGGCAATCCCAGCTGACCTGCCAGACGTGCACTGAAATCACTGGACCCCAAGAGATAAATTGGAATATTCAATCCTTCTCCAGGAACTGCGCGAACAGGCGCATGATAAGATGTCGCCGAAGCATCAAAGTATGCTCTAAGTTCTGCCAAAAGCTCAGGGAAATCTTCCCCACTGTTCAAATCTTTGCGTAGTGCAAGCGATGTACGGCGGTCACTACCTGGTGCGCGACCCAGTCCCAGGTCAATTCTGCCAGGATACAAGGATTCCAGTGTGCCGAACTGCTCAGCGATGACAAGCGGTGCATGGTTAGGTAACATGATGCCTCCTGAACCCAGACGAATCGTTTTGGTTCCACCAGCCAGATATCCAATAACGACCGAAGTTGCGGAAGAAGCAATACCCGGCATGTTGTGATGTTCAGCTACCCAGTAACGGTGATATCCCCAACGCTCAGCATGCTGTGCCAGATCCAGGCTGTTGCGCAAAGCATCAGCAGGTGTTGCACCCACTACAACAGGAGCCAAATCCAGGATGGAAAGCTTAACGTCATTAATATGTTCTTTATGGGATGAAGCTGTATTTTCTGTAGTCATTATCGTTTAATCTCCTCGATGATTATATTTTTGTATATCCAGATATATAGATTAATTAAATCACAACTGGATAGGGTGATGTGATGATAAACTAGCCGTTTACATCCGGACGGAATCCCTGCCTGCATGTGCATCCTAGCTTCCGTTCCGGCATCCGGCTTATAACTCGTTCTGCACGTACTCGGCAAACTGACGAATCGTCTCTTCGTTGCGCCGATAATACGTCCATTGTCCTCTTCGCTCGGAGAGCAGCAACCCTGCCTTGAGCATGGTCAGCAGATAACTGGATATAACCGACTGAGCCAGTCCAGCCTTCACTTGAATCGTGCCAACACAGATTCCGTTCTTACCACCATCCGGATGCTGAGATAGTTCCAGCGGTGGAAAGTGTTGCTCCGGGTTTTTGAGCCACAACAAGATTTGTCTACGTGTCTCGTTCGATAATGCTTTGAATATAAGTATAGGTTCCATGGGTACGATTATACCCCCTTTCAACCATTTTGCAAACACATGAACAAACAAACCGACTCATGATCGAGTCGGTCTGGTATCATATGGAATCCGTATTTGGAATCAACATCCATAATTAGAATTTGGTTGTAACCGTTTGTTTAACCTGATCCAACATGGCTTGATATGCGGGTGCATCCAGGTATCCAATACTTCCAAAGAGCAGATGATCTACGGCTTCAATGCCTACAAAATCGAAGATACCTACGTCTGAAGTTAATTTCAGTCCAGCAGTCATGCCAATCTGATCATAAATTTCACTTGGTGTACCATGTGTGTTGATGATGAGGCCTTTTTTGCCTGTCAGCAATTTCTCGATTCCCGCTTCACCCGCTGCATACGCAAAACCATAAGCGAATACACGGTCAACATATCCTTTGATAATGGCAGGAAGACCTGTCCACCAGATCGGATAGATGAATGTAATGGCTTCTGCATCTGTAACAAACTGTTGCTCTGTAGCGATATCCTGTGGTGTCTGTCCTGCTCGCATGGAAGCTGTATCGGCTTCAGTCAGTACGGGTTGGAATCCAAGCTTATACAAGTCACGAACTACCACTTCATGGCCTTGAGCTTCGAGAGCTTCTACAGCAGTATTGAGGATTGCGTCATTAAGGCTGTCTGTGTGCGGGTGAGCATATACGATAAGATGTTTCATAGTGTGAATCCCTCCAGGTTTGGTTTGAGTTAGCTTGCGAAAATGGGGTTACATTGATACGTTCCACATTCATAGATATCTATGTATGTGGTTAAAAAAATATTTGGGCTCCTCTGCCTCCACCCATTCAAATCTGGATGGGTTGCAGACAGAAGAGTTCATTCATTATAACTTTCGGACAATCATGGACAGCAAACTCTCCAATTGCTCTGACTGTTCATCGGACAAGCCACTATAGATGATGTCATTAATCTGCTCTGATACCTGATGGAAGATCGGTTCGAGTCGCTTCCCCTGTTCGGTTAGGCGAATCATCGTCACTCGGCTATCTTCGGCACTCTTGCTGCGTTCAACATAGCCAAGCTTCTCCAGCTTGTTGACCAGTACCGTTACCGTTGGTTGCGTGCGTTGAACACGTTCAGCCAACATCTTGATCGACAGCGTCTCTTCCCGGTACAAGAACATCAACACATCTCCATGAGAAGGAACAATCCCTGTTACCTCATGCTGTTCCAATTCGTGTACAATCCGTTTGTTGACATGGTCCCTGATTCTTGCAATCAGTGCAATTGCGTTGTATTTTGGCATGACCTCATTATACATAGATATCTATGTATTTTCAAGTTCTTTTTTATAAAAAGCAAAACAGCCCTCTCCACCCTTCTAGCATGTGGAAAATATCGGGCTGTTCCGAATCTGCTTAATCCTTATCTTTAAAGTTAGATCTTAGCTAATCGTTTTTTGAATTCATGTTGGATTCATGCTGAATTCAGTTAATCCATTGCGTGATTTTCTCAACGGATTGACGGGACTTCTCACGCGCGGGCTCCTCTGCCCGATAACCAAAGGCTGCCATCATAGAAACGCCCCATGCGCCATCCTCCAGCAAGCCCTCTTCTTCCATAATCCGGTGGACATCCTCACGGCTGAAACCTTCAATCGGACAAGAATCAATCTCGATCTGAGCTGCCGCCGTCATCATGTTGCCGAGAGCAATATAAGTTTGTTTGGATGCCCAGTCGAACAATGATCGTGGATTATCCAGAATTTTCTGGTTATTTTGGAACTTTCCATAAGCCTCACTTGTTAGCTCAAATACGTTATTTGGCATTCCCTTTGTTTCCTTCAACATGTACTCCGCATAAGGAGAATTATAACTAGCATCTGATCGGGCCAAAATAACAACAAAATGGCTTGCTGTAGCCAATTGCTTTTGAGCGCCGGAAGAGACTTCGGACAGACGCTTACGCAGGTTTGGATTTTGTACAATCAGAAACTTCCACGGTTCAAGACCAATGGAACTTGGAGATAATCTGCCTGTTTCCAATATAAATTGGAAATCCTCATCCGAGATTTTGCGGGTATCGTCAAATATTTTTGTTGCATGCCGGAAATGATATGCCTTTAAGATGTCTTCCTTTGTCTTTGACTTTGCTGTAACTTCCATGTAGCTCCACGTCCTTTTTAAATATTTTTTTATGTTGAACAATAATGTTTAAGTGGTTTCATCTCAAGTATTAGTTTAGGTCCTATGCATATAAATTAAAAGTACGCACATTATTGTTTCTTGGTTTATAAAAGTAAGTATTGGAGAAAGACAGCAATAATCCACTGGGCACTTACATGGCCTAGTGGATTATCTACGACTCTTTTCCTTTTAAATCTTGAAATCTTGAACCAGCTTATTCAGATTTAATGCACTATCTTTCACTTGATCAGATTGTTTAACTACTTCCACAGATTGCGCAGCAGATGCGACCATATGTCCTGCGATTTCCTGACTGGATGCGGCAGATTGTTCACTGGCTGATGCAATCTCGTGAATGGAACCAACTAGTATTTTGATATTCGCAGTTACTTGTTGTGAGGTTGCATTGAGATCTTTAACTGCATTGGCATGATCAAGAGAATCGACATAATACTGTTCAGCTGTATCCTCCAATAATTTATAGTCTTTGCCAACCTGATTGAACATAAAGGATAGCAACTCTTTGGCATTCGAGGACAGATTGGTTACAGACTGCATAACCTCTTCCGTGACCTGCTGAATCTGATCAGCAGCCTGTCTGGAATCATCAGCCAACTTTCGAATCTCGCTTGCTACAACCGCAAAACCTCTGCCTGCTTCTCCAGCCCTTGCAGCTTCAATGGATGCATTGAGTGCAAGCAGATTGGTCTGTGCCGTAACATCCAAAATAGACTGAGATAATATACCAATCTGATCTACGGCTGTTGCACGTTCCAGCGCTTCTGACATCTTCTTACTCGTATGATCATACATGTCTATGGCTGCTCGACTAGATTCGCGAGCTTCCTGCTTCAACTTTTCAGCCTTCGTGCTGGTCACATAGGCGGACTCTGCTTGTTTAGATGTCCGTTCCGATATATATTCAGCTCCTTGTTGCATCTCATTAGCTGAATGATTCATATTTTCCGTATGGGCTGAAGCCTCTTCCATTGCAGCAGAGAGTTCTTCAACTGTAGCTGATACTTCACGAATCCGTTCATTCAGACCAGCCATGTTCTGGTTGGTATGATCGCTAACCTGGTTGATATGATGAGATTCCTGAATTACACCACGAATGACGTTTGTTGTGGAATCGGTCATTGTACGAATAGCTCGTGCTATGACACTTATCTCATTATTTCCCTGCGTTAGATGCGGGTCTAAGGATGCCGTTAAGTTACCTTGTGTTATTTCTTCACAATAACGGGTGATTGCTTTCATTCGTTGACGTATACTGCGAATCATTACAAATGAAATAAGAATGAGTGCCCCGAGCGAAAGCAAAAGAACCGAACCGAGCACCAAGGCTCGCTGCTGAATCACTTCCTGTGTATCCGCATAGAGCTTGGCTGACTCTTCTTCGTTATACGCACTCAAAAGGGTGATCGTCTCCACAATCGCTGTACTGCTTTTGTTAATTCTTCCTCTTTCTTCACTATCGTAGGTGCCCGACATCTTTTTGGTATCCATGATTTGCTCAATATCCTGATAATATGTATCCATCTTTGCTACCAAATCTGCAAATATCTCTTTTTCTTTGGTATCCAATGTTCTTGCTGAAAATTCATTCAAGCCATCCGTGATACTCTTCTTACCTTTCTGAACCTGATCGTACTGTTTGTCGGTATACTCTGCATTATCAAGAACCTTTGTATAATTGGCACGCATATTATAGAAATTACTTTTCAATTCAAGAACATTGGTTTGATGCTGAAAGCGGTCATTGTAGAGGATACCTTGTCCCATTTTTGCTTCGTTCATTCCGAAAATCCCAATCAGAAAGACAGTAAACAAGCCGATTAGACTAATTACAGTCATGATGATCATCGTTGTTGTTAATTTTATATTTTTGAGTTTATTTCCTTTCTTATATTTTGACTTAGACTGAATTGACATGAGTATTCCCCCGCTTATGTAGTTGATATCCATATATCTTATATATTTATCGTATGTATACATACTGTTTGTTAGCATTTCAGGAAAATCGACTTTATTCTTTTAATGAGAAAAGTAATGGGAGACAACAGAAAAGCCGCCAGGATATAATCCAGCGGCTTTTCTGTAAATATGAAACGATATCTGTGCGACCTATAAATAATCCATCCATTCATTTTCAGAAATGACGGTATATCCTTCTTGTCTCAGCAATGCTGAGGTGACACCTTCTCCAATTACCTTGTGATTGGCAAAATTACCATCATAGATCATCTGTGTACCACAGGACGGACTGAATTCCTTCAACACAACACAAGACACATTCAATTTTTTGGCCCATTCCAATGTCTGATAGGCTCCCTTGATATACAGCTCTGTGACGTCCTTGCCACTTTTCTCGTTCACTTTTGCTGTACCTGCCAGTACGTCCTTGCCCGTGCCACCGATAATTTCAGCCGGTTCCCGTGGAGTGGAAAATCCGCCAAGCAGCTCCGGACATACCATCTTAGCCTGCTCCTGCTCCACAAGCTCCTGAATCTTCTTATCCAGGCTCGCTGTTCCATTGTAACGGCAAGCTACCCCTGCCAGACATGAACTCACCAAATATTTCATCGTTATCTCCTTATACTCATTCCATCTATAAAGTAAATTGTAACATATAAGATCAGCCCTATAGCTCGCCTCTGGTGATCATCTTGATCCGTCCATCTTCCCTGTATTCAACCTGAAAAACATACTTGCTCGACTCCAGTTCAAATGTGACGACTCCCAATTGCTCAGCATTTCTGTGTAGTTTATAGGCGTCAAAATCAATGTTAAATATCTTCTTAACTATTGGCCCCACTTTTTCTCTAAGAAGAGACTCATCAATATTATATAATTTTTCATGATAAGCCTCCATCTCTTCGATGTTGCCTATTTCTTGTTGCTCATAATAATTAGCATCCCCTACGGTATAGCCCAAGCCCTCTTTTCCTTCGGTCATCTGCACAAAGTAGTTATCTTTAAAGGAAAAAAAGACTGTATCCTTGCCGAGTTCATTATCTTTGCTTCGACTTGCTCTTACCAGATCAAGATTGGCTTTACCAGACAGTGCCTCAATTGCTTTTCTGGCATCCGTCAGTGCTGCCTGGGATACCTGATCAGGACTAAGGTCGCCTGTGATCGATACAGCCTTGTCCTGTTGCCATACAATCTCCCCATAACCAGTCTCATTCTCTAACGCTAATGTCGTATGCGATATTGGCTCCGACTCCCCTTGCTTCATACTCACATAACGCTGGACTGATACAGGTTTAAGCGTTGGAGTGCTGCCTATACTTTGCAAAAGCGATGGAACTTGACGCAAATAACGGTGTTCCAGTTCGCTTGGCTGCATCTCACGTCTCATCTGTACTTCACGCAGATTTCCTGTTGTCGCATCGAGCCATATCTGCGCATACTCCTTCTCGCTTTCGCTACCAGCCTCTACATATATTCTGCCGGACACAGGCAAGTCTTCCACTTTCGTAATCTTCAGCTGTTTACCCAGATCATCTCGCATCGTAGTCGCAACATTTCTTTTCATTTTGTCGGTTAGCAGATTCGTGTTCAAACCATCAGATAACTGTAACGCTGCTGTCGGATAGACCTGCTCGATTACGGGTTTCACCAGCTGTCCATCATCCCAGATCCATAGGAACAATCCAGCAGCAATAACCAATGCACCCGCGCCTGCAACAAGAGGTCCTCTTCTAGGGCGACGCTTGTGTGACACGCTGCCTACTTGCGGCCTGGACAACCTGGATCTGCTCTCTGGCCTATCTCCCTTGCTTCCCACTTCCGACTTCTTCATCCACTCCACCTGTTGAAGCACCTTTCGCTTGTGATCCTCTGTAAAAGGAGACGAAGCAAACGGTCCCTTCCGGATTTCCTTTTCCCATTGCTCATCCTTGTGTCTCATTCGCTTCGCTCCTCCCATTGTTTCCGTACCTTATCCTTACCTCGGGAAAGTCTGGATTTTACTGTGCCTAAGCTGATTTTCAACATCTCAGCAATCTCACTCGTCGTAAGCTCATATTTCAGATCCAGTAAAAGAATCTCCCGGAACTTCTTTGGCAACGCCAGAACAATATCCCAGATTTCATGGATATGCTCCTTACGCATCACTTCCATCTCGGCCGAAGGATGTGCAGGCTGCTCTGCAATCATGACTCTTTGGCCCGAACCCCCACGCTCTGTCTCAATGGGTAACGTCTCTCCCCACAGACTGCTACGAAAGAATCTGGATTTTCGATATGTAAAAGTCGTGTTTCTAGTAATCGTCAACAGCCATGTTTTCAGTGAGCAATCTCCACGATAATGAGCAATCCCCGAGTACGCTCGAATAAATACCTCCTGCGACAATTCATCTGCCTGTTCGGCACTTTTTGTCAGAAAATAAGCGTAATTCCACACGTCATTTCCGTAGTCATCCATTATGCTGCTAAGTGTGTAATTGTCTATGGTCTGAGCCTGTGCCAGTAATTGATCATCCAACTGTTGTTCACCTCACTTAATATGACTGAGTCTACTGTGGTTTGGTTCCGTTTTGGACATTATTTCTTATAATTGTAGCAAAATAAAAAAACAGCATGTTCAACATCGCTGAACACACTGATTCCTTCAAGTTTGCTTAGTTAGAAATCTCTATCAGAAATCTTTTAGGGGAACACTCCACTTCCCCAGTTTCTTTCTGCCCTCTAGTCTAACGAATCACTTTCTACATCATACTTTAACCGCAGCAATCATCAGAAACATCGGTCTCCGATTCTCGTCTCGCATGCCAGGAACCTGTTCAATCATCTCTGGTGATGGCTTGGATTCAGCTACCTGTTGAATAGCAAACCCTGCCTTTATGAGTTCATTCATATGTGTTGCCAGTGTGCGATGATATTTAACCACATCCTGATTCAAAAAGTTCGCCACACGCTTCCCTTCATCATGGTAATCATCCACGGGCCAGTGAAGAATCTCACCTGTGGGTCCGTAATGCCAATCCTGCGCAGCGCGAGCGGTGAAGATGGGATGTTCGGAAGATAGTACAAATGTGCCCCCTTCTACGAGACAATCATTGATCTTAGCATACACCGTGTCTAACCGTTCAATATAATGCAAAGCAAGTGAACTGATCACAACATCAAATTGTCCCGGTGCAAAATCAATATCTTCAATCGCCAGCTGCTTGTACTCGATCTGCGGATCGTCCGTCATTTCACGAGCACGCTGAAGCATATTTTCAGACAAATCTACACCGATCACTGAACTCGCTTGTTGTTCACGCGCATACCGGCAATGCCAGCCAAAACCACATCCCAAATCCAGCACACGTTTGTCTTTCAACTCAGGCAAAAGGGTCTGCAATTCATACCATTCCCCAGCTGCATCCAGCCCTTGAACAGAACGAGCCATCTTACTGTAGTTATCAAAAAACTCAACTTCATCGTATTTATTTTGTTTCATTAAGCGATTCCTCCCGCCTTATAAATATCCACCTACTCTACCACATAAACGATATTGAAACGCAAAAGTTGCCAAGAGAATTCAAGCCGTGTTATTATACAGAACGAACGTTCAGTATTATTTAATACAGAATGAACATTCAGTTTACTAACGGAGGTCATTATGAATACGAAATGGACGCATCCACTGGAAGGGCAATCTGTAGGTAAAGCTTTTATAAGTTACCTTGTGCCTTCCGTATTGGGGATGCTGGTAGTTGCTTTTAATTTTATTATCGACGGCATTATGGTTGGACACAAACTGGGCTCTACCGCGATGGCCGGGATCGGCATTGCCTCTCCTGTCTACACGCTTTTTGTTGCCATGTCACTGTGGATTGGTATGGGCGGGGCAACCTTGTACTCCAACGCGATGGGTAGAAAAGATATCACATCAGCCAAACAAATTTTCACCAAATCTATTATGCTGATTATGCTCGTTACGATAGCCATTGGATATACTGCATTTACGTTCAAAGACAACCTGGTATACTCCCTCGGTGCTAACGCCGAGACCTTCCCGTTTGCTTCGGACTACATGAATATCATGTTACTGTTCGGGTTTGTTTTCACCATTGAGAATGCACTCTCTGTCTTTGTACGAAACGATGGGGATCCCAACACATCCATGTACGCTCAGATTACCTTTGCTGTGGCCAATATCATCATCAATTATGTAACATTGTATGTACTCGAATGGGGTGTACGCGGTGTGGCCCTCGGTACAATTGTATCGGCGTCTCTTGCGCTACTTGTTCTGTTCACTCACTTTTTCAAAAAAACAAATAATCTCACGTTTACCGGGTTCAAATGGAACAACAAACTGCTGGCTTCCCTTCTACTCATTGGTTTCCCCAGCTTTCTGGCTGAACTTGGCATGTCGGTCTTCTCTGTCTCCCATAATATCTCCATGGACCGCATTGCGGGCACGGATGGCGTAGCATCCTTTACCGTGTTGAACTATATTCATGGTGTGGTACTGTTAGCGTTCCTGGGTCTGGCATCCGCTGCCCAACCTCTTATAAGTTATTATCACGGTGCCAATCAGATTAAACGGGTACAACAAACGATACGTTTAGCGACTAAAACAGCTCTGGCATGCGGTCTATTATTACTGATTGTTGTTCAAATCGGTGCACCTTATTTCGTGCAAATCTTTGGAAACTTCAGCAGCGACGTAACGGATAATGCCGTTTACGGATTACGTATATTTACATTTGCCTATGTGTTTATGGGTGTTAACTTTGTCATGAGTACCTATTTCCAATCTGTAGGTAATGCCAAAATGGCCATCTGGATTACAGCTGCGCGTGAAATGATTATCATGATAGCGTTGATTGCAGTCCTGCCTTCATTCTTTGGTGTCACGGGTGTGTGGCTTGCCGTACCGCTGTCCGAAATGCTGGTTCTTGCAACCATAGCCCTGTACTATAGAAAACGATCCCTTACGGATCGAATACACGCGTTGCAGTCTGAATAACGGTAACAGATAATATAGCGGCATCAGATAGAAGATACATGATACGAAGGTAGCATGTAGGTAGACCTCATCAATAATTTAACAGACAAATAAACAAAGCCCTGCACGATTAATATAGATCGGTCAGGGCTTTGTTTTATCCTACATTAGATGTAAGCAACTAGATACGTATATCAAATCGGCCATTACTATCTGTGGTTGCATTAGCAAATTCCTTAGGGGTAGCTACGCCCTTTCCATTGTATGGAGGTTGGGCAGGTGGTGCCTCCTTCATACCAGTTGTACCGGCTCCTTGAGAGCTTTGCTGTGCAATCTGTGCCTCAATCTGCTTGATTTGCTGCTCAAGCTGTTTGGTCTTTGTCTCCTTAGTCTGTTCATCGTCCTTGCTAGATTGCACTTTCTCCAGTTGAGCTTCGAGCTTCGTCTTTTGTTTCTCCAAGCTACTTGAATTGTCCGAGCTCGAAGATGTCGATATGTAAGATGTAGTGGAGCTGGCTGTAGAAGATATATTCATTATGATTCTCCTCCTCTTTACTTGGCTTCACTATACCCTATCCCACTGAAACGTACGTTAAATTCAACTGAAAGGTTGCTGAAGGAGTTAAGAATCAGAAGTCGATCATATGGAAGTATATATATCAGCATTAATCCGGAGTCCAATTATGAAAACTTAGAGTCTTCATACTAAGTGAAAATATTGATGCTGCCTTATCTATATAGTTAGTTCTTTCTCGGTAGAAAATAGTAACACAAAAAAGACACACTCGAAATCATTCAAGTGTGTCTTCCTGTTGCTTGGCGGCGTCCTACTCTCCCAGGACCCTGCGGTCCAAGTACCATCGGCGCTAGAGGGCTTAACGGTCGTGTTCGGGATGGGTACGTGTGGAACCCCTCCGCCATCGCCACCAAACGCGTAGCTTACATTTCAGAGTGTTGTTCTCTGAAAACTAGATTCGAAACGAAACATGCGAATTACAACTTGCATATTTGGATAAGCCCTCGACCGATTAGTACTGGTCAGCTCCATGCATTGCTGCACTTCCACCCCCAGCCTATCTACCTCGTCGTCTTCAAGGGGTCTTACATACTGGGAAATCTCATCTTGAGGGGGGCTTCACGCTTAGATGCTTTCAGCGTTTATCCCGTCCGTACATAGCTACCCAGCGGTGCTCCTGGCGGAACAACTGGTACACCAGCGGTACGTCCATCCCGGTCCTCTCGTACTAAGGACAGCTCCTCTCAAATTTCCTACGCCCACGACAGATAGGGACCGAACTGTCTCACGACGTTCTGAACCCAGCTCGCGTACCGCTTTAATGGGCGAACAGCCCAACCCTTGGGACCTACTTCAGCCCCAGGATGCGATGAGCCGACATCGAGGTGCCAAACCTCCCCGTCGATGTGGACTCTTGGGGGAGATAAGCCTGTTATCCCCAGGGTAGCTTTTATCCGTTGAGCGATGGCCCTTCCATGCGGTACCACCGGATCACTAAGCCCGACTTTCGTCCCTGCTCGACTTGTAGGTCTCGCAGTCAAGCTCCCTTATGCCTTTGCACTCTTCGAATGATTTCCAACCATTCTGAGGGAACCTTTGGGCGCCTCCGTTACTCTTTAGGAGGCGACCGCCCCAGTCAAACTGCCCACCTGACACTGTCCCCGCACCGGATTACGGTACCAGGTTAGAACCTAGATACGATCAGGGTGGTATCCCAACGTTGCCTCCATGCAAGCTGGCGCTCACACTTCAAAGGCTCCCACCTATCCTGTACAGATCGTACCCAAATTCAATATCAAGCTGCAGTAAAGCTCCATGGGGTCTTTCCGTCTTGTCGCGGGTAACCTGCATCTTCACAGGTATTAAAATTTCACCGGATCTCTCGTTGAGACAGCGCCCAAGTCGTTACGCCATTCGTGCGGGTCAGAATTTACCTGACAAGGAATTTCGCTACCTTAGGACCGTTATAGTTACGGCCGCCGTTTACTGGGGCTTCGGTTCACAGCTTCGGATTGCTCCTAACCACTCCCCTTAACCTTCCAGCACCGGGCAGGCGTCAGCCCGTATACTTCGCCTTACGGCTTCGCACAGACCTGTGTTTTTGCTAAACAGTCGCTTGGGCCTTTTCACTGCGGCCCCCTCGTGCTATTCACACTACCGGGGCACCCCTTCTCCCGAAGTTACGGGGTCATTTTGCCGAGTTCCTTAACGAGAGTTCTTCCGCGCGCCTTAGAATACTCTTCTCGCCTACCTGTGTCGGTTTGCGGTACGGGCACCATCACCTGGCTAGAGGCTTTTCTTGGCAGTGTGAGATCATGACCTTCGCTACTATAATTTTCGCTCCCCATCACAGCTCAGCCTTACAATGTGCGGATTTGCCTACACATCAGCCTTACTGCTTAGACGGACATCCATCAGTCCGCGTCACTACCCTACTGCGTCCCCCCATTGCTCATAACGGCTTACGGTGGTACAGGAATTTCGACCTGTTGTCCTTCGACTACGCCTTTCGGCCTCGCCTTAGGTCCCGACTTACCCTGAGCGGACGAGCCTTCCTCAGGAACCCTTAGGCTTTCGGCGGATCAGATTCTCACTGATCTTTTCGTTACTCATACCGGCATTCTCACTTGTATAATGTCCAGCGCTCCTTACGGTACACCTTCAACCCTTATACAACGCTCCCCTACCCCTGATGCATAGCATCAAGCCATAGCTTCGGTGGTGTGTTTAGCCCCGTTACATTTTCGGCGCAGAGTCACTCGACCAGTGAGCTATTACGCACTCTTTCAATGGTGGCTGCTTCTAAGCCAACATCCTGGTTGTCTGTGCAACTCCACATCCTTTCCCACTTAACACACACTTGGGGACCTTAGCTGATGGTCTGGGCTGTTTCCCTTTTGACAATGGATCTTAGCACTCACTGTCTGACTCCCGGAAGTAAGTCTATGGCATTCGGAGTTTGACTGAGCTTGGTAACCCTTGCGGGCCCCGCACCCAATCAGTGCTCTACCTCCACGACTCTGTTTTCCGAGGCTAGCCCTAAAGCTATTTCGGGGAGAACCAGCTATCTCCGAGTTCGATTGGAATTTCTCCGCTACCCCCACCTCATCCCCGCATTTTTCAACATGCGTGGGTTCGGGCCTCCAGTGCGTGTTACCGCACCTTCACCCTGGACAGGGGTAGATCACCCGGTTTCGGGTCTACGTCCACGTACTAAGTCGCCCTATTCAGACTCGCTTTCGCTGCGGCTCCGGCTCTTCACCTTAACCTTGCACGGGAACGTAACTCGCCGGTTCATTCTACAAAAGGCACGCCATCACCCCTAAAACGGGCTCTGACTTTTTGTAAGCACACGGTTTCAGGTTCTATTTCACTCCCCTTCCGGGGTGCTTTTCACCTTTCCCTCACGGTACTGCTTCACTATCGGTCGCTAGGAAGTATTTAGCCTTGGCAGATGGTCCTGCCGGATTCATACGGGGTTTCACGTGCCCCGCACTACTCGGGATCCGTCTCGGAGGGAACAGACTTTCAACTACAGGGCTTTTACCTTCTTTGGCGGGCCTTTCCAGACCTCTTCGCTTAACCGGTTCCTTTGTAACTCCATGTGAGACGTCCCACAACCCCAAAGAGCAAGCTCTCTGGTTTGGGCTTCTCCGCGTTCGCTCGCCGCTACTGACGGAATCACTATTGTTTTCTCTTCCTCAGGGTACTTAGATGTTTCAGTTCCCCTGGTATGCCTCTACACAACCTATGTATTCAGTTGTGAGTAACTGGAAATTACCCCAGCTGGGTTTCCCCATTCGGACACCCCCGGATCAAAGCTTGCTTACAGCTCCCCGAGGCAGTTTCGTTGTTCGCCACGTCCTTCATCGGCTCCTAGCGCCTAGGCATCCTCCGTGTGCTCTTAGTAGCTTAACCATATCGCTCGTGTTCGAGCTGTCACTCCGCTTGGTTTGCTTGCGCAAATCCAAAAGTCGTTCCATTTCGATCACTCGCTCATGCAATCTACCTTATAAAAACACTTCACTTGTTTACACAAGATCAGCTTAAAGGAATGTTCTAATTCGCGTTTGTTTCGTTTCGATATCTAGTTTTCAAAGAACAAGCTCCATGCAAAAGCAAGCTGTTTGAGAGTTTGAGCTCTCAAAACTGAGCAACGAGTGAGTGTTTTGCAGCTAAGCTGCGTATTTGAATGTTTCCACTCGGGAAACGATTCTCCATAGAAAGGAGGTGATCCAGCCGCACCTTCCGATACGGCTACCTTGTTACGACTTCACCCCAATCATCTATCCCACCTTCGGCGGCTGGCTCCTTGCGGTTACCCCACCGACTTCGGGTGTTATAAACTCTCGTGGTGTGACGGGCGGTGTGTACAAGACCCGGGAACGTATTCACCGCGGCATGCTGATCCGCGATTACTAGCAATTCCGACTTCATGCAGGCGAGTTGCAGCCTGCAATCCGAACTGAGACCGGCTTTGTTGGGATTGGCTCCATCTCGCGATTTCGCAGCCCGTTGTACCGGCCATTGTAGTACGTGTGTAGCCCAGGTCATAAGGGGCATGATGATTTGACGTCATCCCCACCTTCCTCCGGTTTGTCACCGGCAGTCTATCTAGAGTGCCCACCCGAAGTGCTGGCAACTAAATATAAGGGTTGCGCTCGTTGCGGGACTTAACCCAACATCTCACGACACGAGCTGACGACAACCATGCACCACCTGTCTCCTCTGTCCCGAAGGAAAGATACATCTCTGTACCGATCAGAGGGATGTCAAGACCTGGTAAGGTTCTTCGCGTTGCTTCGAATTAAACCACATACTCCACTGCTTGTGCGGGTCCCCGTCAATTCCTTTGAGTTTCAGTCTTGCGACCGTACTCCCCAGGCGGAGTGCTTAATGTGTTAACTTCGGCACCAAGGGTATCGAAACCCCTAACACCTAGCACTCATCGTTTACGGCGTGGACTACCAGGGTATCTAATCCTGTTTGCTCCCCACGCTTTCGCGCCTCAGCGTCAGTTACAGCCCAGAGAGTCGCCTTCGCCACTGGTGTTCCTCCACATATCTACGCATTTCACCGCTACACGTGGAATTCCACTCTCCTCTTCTGCACTCAAGTCACCCAGTTTCCAGTGCGATCCGGGGTTGAGCCCCGGGATTAAACACCAGACTTAAATGACCGCCTGCGCGCGCTTTACGCCCAATAATTCCGGACAACGCTTGCCCCCTACGTATTACCGCGGCTGCTGGCACGTAGTTAGCCGGGGCTTTCTTCTCAGGTACCGTCACCTTGAGAGCAGTTACTCTCCCAAGCGTTCTTCCCTGGCAACAGAGCTTTACGATCCGAAAACCTTCATCACTCACGCGGCATTGCTCCGTCAGGCTTTCGCCCATTGCGGAAGATTCCCTACTGCTGCCTCCCGTAGGAGTCTGGGCCGTGTCTCAGTCCCAGTGTGGCCGATCACCCTCTCAGGTCGGCTACGCATCGTCGCCTTGGTGAGCCGTTACCCCACCAACTAGCTAATGCGCCGCAGGCCCATCCCCAAGTGACAGATTGCTCCGTCTTTCCAGTTTCCTTCAGGCGAAGAAAACAACTATTCGGTATTAGCTACCGTTTCCGGTAGTTGTCCCAAACTTGAGGGCAGGTTGCCTACGTGTTACTCACCCGTCCGCCGCTAACCATCCGAGAAGCAAGCTTCTCATCAAGTCCGCTCGACTTGCATGTATTAGGCATGCCGCCAGCGTTCGTCCTGAGCCAGGATCAAACTCTCCAATAAAGTATTGAAAAGAGCGATAAGCTCATTTTGAATCTGACGAGATTAAAAATCTCCATTTGTGCTCCAGTCGATTCAAGCCAAGGCTTGTCTCGAACTTTCGCGTTCATTCTGCAAGCAGAATGTTTACTCACTCGTTGTTCAGTTTTCAAAGATCAAACTTGTTTTGTTACCGAATGTCGTTCTCTTCAGCAACTCTTATATAATATCATGTCCGAACCAACTTTGCAAGCTCTTTTTTTCAAGCTTCTTTCGAAGCTTAATTCATTTGCTTGCCGCACCGTGTATCTCGTGTTTTTTTGGCCGGAAATAGAATATACCATGCGACACACACACTTGTAAAGAGTTAATTTCAAAACATATCAAATCCTCAATCTAACCATATTAAGGGCCATGAATCTACAATGAACTCCTAGGTTCAATTCTATTATCCTGCAGCTGATCTTCTCTATTTAATCTGTCTTTCTTCTATATATAAGAAGGTAACCCTCTCAACTCTCTTATTCGAGACGATAGGGTTACCTTCTATATAGTAATCTATATTTATTTACGTTCTACTTTATATCCTTTATCCTCAAGTAGTTTCACGATGCCGTGATCGCCCAAGTAGTGCGCCGCGCCAACAACAATGAAATACTCCTCGCCTTTGCCGTTTTTCAAGTAACCATCGATTTTGTCCGCCATACCAATGTTACGATCAACCAGCATTGCTTTGTTGTACTCCTCGTTAGTGGAGAAGCTGTTTGTCAGTTCAAGTAATTGCTCGTCATTACCCGTTTTCCACATCTCAGCCATTTCATTTACACTGTTATCCAACACGTCGAAGTTTTCGATTGTCGCTTTCAGTGTTTCCTCTTGTGTTTCTTTGGAAAAGTCGTTAAACATGCCAAGTTGAGATTGATAACTCTCCAACTCAATAACTGGAACTTTGCGCTCGATCGCTTTCTGGATGAAATACAGATCCACTCCTGCAGATGCTTCGTATCCAGCCGTTGCGGACTTCAAACTTGCGAGTGTGCTCTCTACTACCCAAGGCTTAAATGCATCCAAAGCATTAGGCTCCAGACCATTTTTCTTCAATACATCGCCCAGCTTAGTATACGTTTCACTGGAAATGTGATCTTTCAGTGTTGTGCCATCCTGATACGAACCCAGACTTAGAACCAGCTTTTGCTGCTCTTCATCAGCGGCTTTGCTAATATCAATCTCTACCCCTAGATAGTCGGCTTCCGCAAAGGCTTCTTCGAACTCCGGACGCAATGGATAGAAGCTCTCATCAGCAATATGCATAGACCCTACCAGATAGACCGTGTTGCCATTGCTTTCAACTTCCCACATGAAGCCGCGTCCACCGGTTTGAGCAGTTTCGGTTGCTCCGCCCTTGGATACCAACAGTACTGTGCGCGTTGCAGCATCCCAGCGAACTTCATAACCCGCAGCATCACCGACGATGCGGATTGGCGCATACGTTACACCGTTGATACGTGTAAGCTTGCTTTTGAGTGTAATCGTTTTGCCATCTACCACAGCCGTGATCGTATTATCTGTCGCAGTTGTTAGCTTCACATCCATAGCATCCAGCGTAGTCCGCAGTGGAACCAATGTTGTACCTTTATCCAAGATTGGTGCTCCTGTAGCATATTTCACAGCCTGGTCATTGACCTTGACGGAAGTTCCTTGTGGAGCAGCCATAGCCGGCACTGCAGATGAGAGCAAACCTGCCGAGATGGTAAGAGATAAGAGCATGCGTTTCCAATTTTTCATATTATGTAATCTCCTTTATTGAATATAGTTGCCAATCCAAAATTTTTAATAGAATAAACATACTTAGATACTACGGATAAAAGTGGGAATTGGTGCCACTCCACAAACGGAGCAGCACTTATCCAATCCCTCCCCTTCAAACACTCAACCTAGATCTTATAAGCCTTCATCGCTTTAAACAATTCCTTGAAGGTTGGGCGTTTACCGTACATCAGCACACCCGTGCGATAGATTTTGGCTGCAAGCCATCCGAAGATGATAATCGATACAATGAGAATCGCTAAGGACGTTAGAATCTCCCAAGTTGGCGCAACTCCTGCGCCAATTCGTACCAGAATCGCGGTCGGCGACGTGAATGGAATGAAGCTTGCGATTTTCAACAACAGAATGTTCGGCGTAGAAATACTGAAGATCGCAATATAGAAGGATACAAGCGACAACATCGTGATCGGCAGAACAGCCTGACCGAGTTCCTCAGTACGGCTTACCATTGAACCAATGGCAGCGAACAACACGGCATACAGGAAGTAACCCAGAATGTAGAATATAAGTCCGTACACAATAACTGCACTATTCACATCACTCAGACTCATATTGAAGTCACCTAATACTGCACGGTTATGCGGCAGCAAGATATTTCCGGCAACCACCGCTCCGAAGATCCCGATTTGCAGCATCCCCACCATGAATATACCGATGATTTTACCAAACATCTGACTGAGCGGTGATACACTCGTAATCAAAATCTCCATAATACGTGAACTCTTCTCAGCTGTAATCTCGGAGGCAATCATGTTACCTGTCATCATCGTTGAGGTAAACAGCAGGATGATCAGCAAGTACACCACAATATAGTTAATCGGGCTCATGGCACCTTCAGACTCAGTACCTGCTCCGCTCTCATCTGTACTCAAACTTTGCTCGGTGAGCTTCACAGGTGTTGTAATCAGTTCCTTCTGCTCCGCTGTGAGTACATCCTTCACAACCACATCCAGCTTCACACTCTGTAATGCCGCTTCAATGGATGCAATGATCTGAGGTGATACGTCTTCTGCTGAATATAGAATGGGCTGCGGGAACTCTTGCCCGGAAACAGCCTCAAACTTCAGATAACCATCGGTAAGCCCTGCTTCCACATCCGCCGCAAGAGCAGCCTCATCTTTGTCACCACTGGCAATGAATCGATAGGCCTGATCCCCTTGAGCCGCAGAGAAGCTCTCCAGTTTCTCGGAAACTTCAGGCTGCCCTGTACTCAGAAGACCAATATTTACAGGATTACTGCTTGAAGCTCCACCAATGGAACCTCCATTAAATAAGGTAATGAAATATGGAACATTAAGTCCGATTGAAATTAAAAGTGCAAGTACAATGGTCGTTACCATGAATGATTTCGTTTTAACTTTGTTTTTAAATGTAAAACCCGTAATCGTTCCCATTTTATTCATTCGACTCACCTACCTCACGAATAAAGATTTGGTTAAGCGTTGGTTCCTTCAGTTCAAAGTGTTCCACTGTCGTCTGAGTCATGGCTGTTCTCAGAATCTCTTGAGCCGCTTCCACCTGACTAATATGTATCAGGTAACCACGCTCATTCCGCTCGACTTTCGTCACACCAGACAACTGTTCGAGTCCTTCCACACTACCAATCGTACCCAGGAATACCTGTTCACGCGGATACCGGCTCTTGATCTCCTTGATCTCTCCTTGTACCACCGTGTTGGAACGATGCAGAATGGTGATCTGACGACACAACTCTTCAACGTGCTCCATACGGTGTGTTGAGAACAGAATGGCCGTGCCTTCGTCACGCAATTCTTTGACAGTGGACTTGAGTAATTCCACGTTCACAGGATCCAGACCACTGAACGCTTCATCCAGAATAAGAATCTGCGGTCTATGCACTACAGCCGCGATAAAGCCCATTTTCTGCTGATTACCTTTGGATAACTCCTCGATCTTTTTATCGTAATACTCAGGTACCTCAAACCGATTCAGCCAGTACTTGAGGCTCTGATCTGCGTCCTTACCATTCATGCCACGAAGTCGTGCCAGGTAATTAATCTGTTCGCTGACTTTCACCTTGGGGTACAATCCGCGCTCTTCCGGAAGATAACCCATAATCTGTTGCAGCTCCGTATTATAGGGTTTGCCGTTGTACAGGATATTCCCTCCATCAGGGTGAATCAGTCCGAGCACCATGCGCATTGTTGTTGTTTTACCTGCACCATTGGCTCCGAGCAATCCGTAAATCTCCCCCTCTTTTACATTGAGAGTGACTCCATTAACGGCTGTTTTGTCTGCATATTGCTTGACGACTTGCTTCAATTCCAATCGGTTCATCATTTATCGTCTCCCTTCGGTTATTTCCACTGTACGGGTGCATACCCGGCAATCCAGAATGCCAGCACTTCATCCAATTCCAAGTTACGGATTCTCAATACCCGGTTATTCGACAGTTCCAGCCTTTCCTGCGCTTCGCTGACCCGGGTTGTAATTACGCGAACCAGACTTCCCTCTTCCAAAGAAGATTCCACAACACCGGGGATACTCTCTGGCCTTAAGTCTCCTTCATACCAGACTTCCTTCCACTGATCGAGCACCATATCTTTCTCGGCCATCCCCAGCGACTGACCACGGTGCATCAATACGATGTAATCCGCCAGCCTTTTGACTTCATCCGCGATATGTGTGGCAATCAGAATCGTGGTGTCTCCCCCTGCCATGAAGGTACGGAACTGCTCAACCATCACTTTCCAGGCAAAGGGGTCCAATCCTGATGAAGGCTCATCCAAAAGCAATAATCTTGGGCGAGCTGCAATTGCAGCTGCAATCTCAAATTTTCGCCGCTCTCCCTTGGACATCTTGTTCAGCTTCACATCAACAGGTACTTCCATATCGTGAATCAGTTGGTCGAACAACTTCATATCCCAACGTGGGTACCAGTACGCCCGGAAATGGGCTGCTTCCTGTGCTGTTATCCGGTTCTCTTCTGAACCAGCGTTATCTGCCACAAAACCAATCTGTTGTCTCAGTTCAATGGGAAGTGGCCCATCATGTTCCTGACCAAACCATATAATCTGCCCAGCATCTGGCAGCACCACTTGCTGCAGCATGTTAAGAAGGGTGCTTTTGCCTGAACCGTTGTGACCGAGAATAGCCACTATATACCCTTCCGGGATGGTCAGATCAATTGGGCCAATAACTCTACGTTTTCGCATTTTGGATACGCCGTTCAACTGGATTGCTATCGGTTCCACGTATGAATCACTCCCTTACTTCGCGTAAATAGCCTTCAGGACTTCCCGGAACAGGCTCTCCATCTCTTCTTCCGTACAGCCTACCGATTTCCCGGACTGCACCGCTGCTTGCATCGCTTCCTGTGCGGCCTTTAATCTATAATTTTCTCTGTCGCCGGCTTCTACCTGGGCCACAAATGTACCTGTCCCCTGCTTCGTACGAAGCAAGCCTTCATTCTCCAGATCCTGATAGACCCGTCTAACCGTAATAACACTGCAATTCAGTGCTCCGGCGAACTCACGAATGGACGGCAAATGTGTTCCCTCCCCCAACTGACCCGTAATAATTAACGATCTTAACTGATTTTCAATTTGGTGGTATAAAGGTTCAGCGCTATTTTCATTAATTTGAATGGGTATTTTCACATCTTGCACCTCGCCCTCCGGTACACTCCAGTCTGTTACCTGACCGTGCCGGTTTCATCCTGTATTCGTACATAAGCTCAATTCTCATTTTAATTCAAATCCCGTTGAACCAGCTTCTTCAGCGTCAAGCGACTAAACAGCCACAGTCCCGCTACGCCAGCCACCAGAGAAATCCACATGATCGGGGAAAGTAGCCCCCATGATTTACTTCCATCCATTACAATCCGTAATCCGTAACTGCCTGACATTCGAATCAGTATGGATATGCCAATGGCGATGGGTATAAAAAGCGTACTGAGAAGCAAGTATTTCTTACCACTGTTCAGAAACTCTCCGTAAATATACAATCCTGTTACCAAAAGGCCATAACCTGTACAGGTAAGGCTAAAGGCCAGATACTGATCCCATCGGAATCCTTCGGCATGAAAGTTAACCACGTATAACGATCCGTAGAAAAAGATTCCATTGTACGTAAACGCCATCAGAGACTGCTGTAGCCTGGACCACATCACCACTTGTTCAGGGATGGGAATTCTACGATAGTAGGCCAGCATCTGCGTATAAGAATCCTCCTGTATGTAACGGAAGGAGCGCCTGCAGAACATAAACCCTTGAAATGGCAACATGATCAAAAAGAAGGCATCCACCACTGGATTAATGATATCTGTCTGTTGTTGTCCTAAAAACATCACACCGCTCATGCCGCCAGTGTATATCATGAATAATGCAGACCATAGCCATTGGAGCTTATCCTTACTCATCTGGCTGCGGGTCAACCACCACGCCTGCTTCCATTCGTTCATATGCATGCCTGCCTTTCACCTGTCATTCACTCATGTTGCTTACTGTGTTTACTGTATATATCAATATACACAGTATACAGACCTATTTCTCATCCCGTCAACCCCTAATTTTCCTGAATCAGGAAGACGGAATGGGACACAGTACGAATTTACGTTACAATAAATTATAGTAATGAATCAAAGAAAGGAAGGTTACAGCTATGGATTGGCTGGTAGAGATCGGATTTGTCCTACTTTTCCTTATCGTCGTAATATGGTTGGTCCTTCGGGACGAGCCTCATCGTCATTCTGCCAAAAAAGGGAGACACCGCATCCGTCGTAACAACGGTTATACCGACTCTGCTTCGGGATATCCGGTCATTACAGGAGATGACTCCTACGATCGACATTCCAGATACACACCGGATCACAAACATCATGAGTCGGATTATTCATCAGACACACATTCTCATCACAACAGCGATAGTGGTAGCAGCAGCGACAGTGGTGGGGATAGTGGCGGCGACAGTGGGGGCGGTGGGGATTAAACGAAATTCCCCAAGCACAAAAGAAGGGCTGTACCCGTTATTGTGTACACACACAATAACAGATACAGCCCTTTGCCGTTCTCTAGCACCTGTTAGAAGAAGAGGCCTTACGATTAAACGAGGTTATAGCCACTAGGCAGACTGCGGTTGGCGCGGATCGCACGAATCTCGGCCAGAGTCAACCGCTGATTCGTAGAGATCAGAGATTCCACGTCATTGCCACGGATCAGATCATCCAAATCTCTCAAGTTGGTGTTGCCACGGAAGACACGGAATCCACCTTGAAAGTTAGGACGCGTAAACACAACCAGCGTTGCATTCGAACTTGTTGAGAAAAAGCGTAGGCTCTCCACCCCATCCAAAATATTGTCCAGGTTGCGGAGCCCCGTATTGCCACGATAAATGCGGCTTCTCCCTCTGTAGTTCTCTTCAGAATACACCGTGAGACGTGGATACGTTTGACTGACATTGACTGTTTTTTTCATTTACTTTCCCCCTCTCAAACTCATTCTATGAATGAATGAGAAAGGGAGCGTGGACGAATCGTCTACTAGATTCGTCTATTTTCATAGTTTCAGAAGGTCATAGTGACACACGCCTAAGTAGCCAGAGGTTATACCTATACTTTTATACGCCGAGGATAACTTCCCATACCGGACGTGTATGACCACCAGGATATAAGAGATATAGAAGAACATACACGACAACACCTGTTAGCGCTGATCCGAACCAGATCATGGACGTGAACTTGCCCCAGCGGCGATGTGTTCCGAACTTCTTTTTGAACCCCAGGACCAGTGTGGAGATGCCGAATATCGCTGCCACGGTAGCGAGGATAATATGAAAGATCAGAAATATCCGATAAAAGATCTCCAGATCCGGGTCCCCGCCCCAAGCCGTATTACCCACGAACACCGTTCGCGACATATAGATCACAAAGAAGATTAGAGCTGCAATCGCACCTGCTACCATGGCGGACTGATGAGCCTCACGTTTACCCCGAATAATCAGTACCCATCCAATCCCCACCAGTACTGCACTAATCACAATGAAAGAAGTACTGATCGTGGGTAGCCAAAAATACATATCCATCGTGTGTTCCCCCTCTTGTCAGAACATTGACTTAATTATTTGGCAGCCGGATTGAGTGGCCCCCCTGCGCCCCCTGCAGGATACGAATCATCGTCGTCTTCCTGCTTCTCTTTCCGATACCATTGGAAAAAGACATAAGCCAGCATGGAGGCGAAGATCCCTTCCTGAATAAACTTCATTACAATGCCACCAACCTGCTGATCTTCCTTCGCGGAAGACAGAAAGTTGAAGAAGGCTGGCCCACCGAAGGAGCGAAGTAAAGCCGTAGAATCTCCAGACACACAATACCGCATGGCTTCAGCCCATACTGCCGGGTTGCTGTACGTCTGATACAACGGCTCTGATGCAAAGATAATTAAGCCACAGGCAGGCGTGAGCAATACCATATTCAGAAAAATAAAACCAATCTTGGATAACCCCGACGCTTGTCTACCCTCTGGCAACGGATTCAGCAATGTCCACCACATGAGCATCGAGGTGATGAACAGTGCAATATAATACAACCGGTGAACGGTAAAATTCAGCATGACATAATCATGTACAATCGGTAGGTGATACAGCGAGAAAAGCCCGTTAAAGATCACAGCCGCAACGATCGGATGAGCCAGGAACGATAGCTGGCGTGTTGGCAACCAGCGTACGATTCTGCGCCATACCCAGATCGGCAAACCTTTCATCATCAGCGGCGGCGCTACCAGATAGGATAACGCCATGCTCACCATGTGGAAGCTAAACATTACGTGACCAAGCAGATTAAATGGGCCAGCTTGAGCCAGATACAGGACAAACAACCCTGTAATAAACATGATTTTCTGTGCAACAGTCGCAGATTCTGCATCCTTTATTTGCTCGCTTAACGGTCCCACAAGCACCAGATAAGCCGCAGCAATGATCAGAAATAAAGCCAATATAAGCGGACTCCATAAGTCGTTGAAGCTAAAATATTGCAACCCGAGCATACGGGAAACCTCCCCGTGACCTGATTTGGTTGTTGCCTTCATTACTTTGTGAAGATTCATTCGCCAAAAAGGGGAAAAGACGGCGGCAATGCGCCGCCGCCATCTCTTTTACCACCAGACCCAATAGAGTGCCATAATGATGCACGTAAAGGCTACGAAAAAGCCAAAGGCCATGAACAGAATCGGCATCAAGTGCCCTTTGTCCTTCAAGTGCATCCAATAACCCAATTGAACGAATACCTGAAGAATAGCCATGACGAGCAAAATAATAATGATAAAGGTTGTGTTGACCCCTCCGGCAGAAGCAGCCGCAAACGCAATCAGCGTAAGAATAATGGAGAAGATAAACACCACGACGTGTTTCTGTGGCCCTTCCGTCCGGTGACGGTGTTTCACAGGCTGTTGATCTGTCTTATCCTGTGCCGACATGTGCTACCCCACCTTTCCGAGCAGGTACACGACCGTAAAGATGAACACCCAGACCACGTCAATAAAGTGCCAGTACATTGCGGAGACGTATACTTTAGGTGCGGTTACGACCGTCAATCCTTTTTTGAACAGCTGACCGATAATGATTCCGATCCACACAATACCAAAAGCAACGTGGGCTCCGTGGAACCCGACCAGTGTATAGAATGCTGAACTGAATGCACTCGTGGTCATGCCAAACTCTTTATGTTTCACATACTCGTAGAACTCGTAAATTTCCAGTGCGAGAAATCCCATACCCAGCACTACCGTGATGCCAAGCCACAACGCCAGTGCATCTCGCTTGCCCTTATGCATGGCCTGAATCGCAAATACACTCGTCAAACTACTGACCAGGAGAATGAACGTTGCAGCGGCCACAAGTGGCAGGTGGAACAGTTCATTCGCCGTAGGTCCATCATTGGTTTGGCCACGAAGAGCCAGGAAGGTAGCAAAGAGTGTACCGAACAGTACCGTCTCGCCGCCAAGGAACAACCAGAAGGCGATAAGTTTGTTACGGCCTTCCAGCGTTGCTTTCTCCGGTTCATGCGGCAATTTGTCGTTCACCGGTTCGGCATGTGAGGTTGTCATGTTCTAGCCTCCTTCTCATCCTGATCCTCCGGTTCAATATGCCAGCCATGATCATCATAAAGTGAACGAAGTGCCATTGCGCCAAATGTGATTACGAGACCGATAATAACTACAATATAATTGTTAAAAATGACATTCATAAATGCATTACCAAATTCGTCCTTGCTGAACATCAAGCCAAGTCCGGCGATAAAGATACCTACTGACATTACAAACGGCAACGGTGTTGCTGAAGGCATATGAATCGAACCTACAGGTTCTGCCGGTGTCATCTCCGTATGTCCTGCCATTTTTTCCTTCCAATATGCATCAATTCCGCGTACCAGCGGCGTCTGCTTGAAGTTATATTCCGGCGGCGGAGATGGAATAGACCATTCCAGTGTACGGCCGTCTTCCCACGGATCGTTTGGCGCGCCAGCCGGTTTTCTCGTTGTGATCACGATATTCACGAGGAACATGATAACCCCAACACCCATTAGAAACGCACCGACGGAGCTGACCAGATTGAGCAGGTCAAAGTCCTGATTCGGCAGGTATGTAACGATCCGGCGCTGCATCCCCATCAGACCGAGGAAATGCTGTACAAAGAACGTTAATTGGAAACCGATCATAAATGTCCAGAACGTCCATTTGCCCAGTGTTTCGCTGAGAATACGTCCGAACATCTTCGGCCACCAGTAATGCAGTCCCGAGAACAAGCCGAGCACCAGTCCCCCTACAATAACGTAGTGGAAGTGGGCTACAACAAAGTACGTATCATGGAACTGGAAGTCTGCCGGAGCAGATGCCAGCATGACGCCTGTAACACCACCCATAACGAAGGTTGGAACAAATCCAACAGCAAACAGGTTTGCCGCTGTAAAGCGGATCTGTCCACCCCACATCGTAAAGAGCCAGTTAAAGATTTTGATCCCGGTAGGTACGGCAATCAACATCGTGGAGATGGAGAAAAGCGCGTTGGCTACATTACCCAGACCTGTTGTAAACATGTGATGCGCCCATACCATGAAGCCCAGGAAGGCAATCAGGATGGTGGCAAATACCATGGAGCTGTATCCAAACAACCGTTTACGCGAGAAGGTCGGAATAACCTCCGAGATAATCCCAAATGCGGGCAAAATCAGAATGTATACTTCCGGGTGCCCGAAGATCCAGAAGATGTGCTGCCAGAGTACGGGGTTACCGCCACCTGCGACATCGAAGAAATTCGCTCCCAGTATACGGTCAAACGTTAAAAGTACAAGCCCTACCGTGATGGCAGGAAAAGCAAAAAGGATAATGGCGGATGTAATAAATGTCGTCCATGTAAACATCGGCATCCGCATGTAGGACATGCCTGGAGCACGCATTGTAATAATCGTTGCGAGAAAGTTAATGCCCCCGATGAGCGTTCCCAGACCCGCGATCTGAAGGCCGATGGTGTAGAAATCCACACCATGCGTTCCACTGTACTCACTGCCCGAAAGCGGCGTATATGAGGTCCAGCCCGCATCCGGTGCTCCGCCCATAACCCAGCTCAGGTTCAGCAACAATCCACCAAACAGGAATGTCCAGAAACCCAGCGCGTTAAGAAACGGGAAAGCAACGTCCCGTGCCCCGATCTGCAAAGGCACGACAGCATTCATAATGGCAAAAATAAGTGGCATGACACCAAGGAAAATCATTGTTGTTCCATGCATTGTAATCAATTCGTTGAAGACCTGTGCCGATACAAAATCATTCATAGGCTTCATCAGTTGAATCCGAATCAAAATGGCTTCAATGCCGCCGATTCCAAAGAAAAATCCACCCGCAACCAAATAGAGAATGGCGATTTTTTTGTGATCGACGGTGGTGATCCAATCCATCAAGCCCCTGTACCTCTTGACGCTATGCGCATGAGCCAAGGTTGTGTACCCCCTTCTTCGTCCTTGCTGTTCTATTCATAGTCCAATTTGTAGTTGGCCAGATATTCGGCAATTCCGTCGATTTCTTCATCCGTCAACCCAAGATCTTTGGGATTCGGCATGGTATTGCCCGGCTTCACGGATTGTGGATCATGGAGCCATTCTTTCATGTTATCCAGTACCGGGCTACCTTCTTCCTGTCCCTCACGAGAATTCAGCAAAATGCCTGCGACAGATTCCTTGCCGCCGATTCCCGTCAGGTTAGGTGCAACCGGTCCACCTTGATCACCAACAGCGTGGCAAGAAAGGCAGTTTGTTTTGAACTTTTCGGCCAATTGAGTGTCTTCAGGAAGGACTGCGGGTGCTTTCATCTGGTTCACCCATCTGTCAAAGGATTCCTGACTCACTGCTTTTACCTTAAACTCCATGAAAGCATGCGATCTGCCACATAATTCGGCACATTTACCGCGGTAAACGCCTTCATTCGGTGCAGAGAAACTGAACTTGTTAAGTGTTCCATCCGGGTTTGTGTCCATTTTGCCCGCAAGTGACGGCACCCAGAAGGAGTGAAGCACGTCAGCGGTTTTTAATTCGAATGCGATTTTTGTTCCGGTCGGGATGATGAGATCTTGAGCGGTGGTTACGTCATATTGAGGATAAGTGAATTCCCACCAATACTGATGCGAGGTGACTTGGACCTTAAGTGCGTTTTTGTCATTGGACAGATCTTCGCCTTGGGCAAAAATCGTTTGGACCGTCGGTACTGCCAGAACAATAACCAGCAATAACGGAATGGCTGTCCATATTACTTCCAGCTTGAAATTACCTTCAACCTGTTCGGGCATCTCAGTCTGCCCGGCTCGTCTACGAAACCGGATCAGAACATAGGCAGCTATGGCGAATACAATGATGAGCACCACGATCATAATCGCAATGGATAACTTCATCAGATCATATTGGCCTTGCGCTACAGGACCCTGAGGTTTCATTACCGACAAGTCTTCCCGCCCGCATGCGGATAGCAGCAAAGAGAACACCGCCAGCAAGGGGAGAATTCGCTTTGCAACCTGCCACTGTTTCATCATTGATCTACCCCACTTTTTTACGTTTTCGTAGATTACCGTTGTCGTTCGGTAGAAAGGCAACAAAAGGTACGTTTCAGCACGATACGCATAATCCTCTTCATCATACAGAACGCTTAAAAAAATAACGCTTCCAGTACTCCCGTGATTTCCTGCTCAGGGCATGTCTGCGCATTCTTCCAATTCATTCTATATGCTTCAATCACTTATTAAATATAAGTTGAGGGTATGATTTTGTCAATCTTTGGACACATGTTCACAAATTGTTCACTTTATGTAAAAAACCGCTCTACAACTTGATTTGCAAACGATTTCAGTTAAAAGTATTACACTCTACATTTGAAAATTTTTGCCAAATTTCGGTGATAAATCTCGATTTATTGGCGATTTTTCTCACATTGAAAACATGTGCTATTATGCAAAAGAAAGATCAGAATTTATGGAAAACCTCTTCCATATCCATTCTAAAGACATGCCTATCGCTCCATACCGCTATTTTCAAGCTCAAAACAGCATGGAGCATTTCGGAGAAAGTTCAACTCAAGTCCTCTTCTTCACTGAATTCATCTCACGTGCCATCGGTCAGAATCAAGGGGCCATTCCCAGTAATCGCAACCGTATGCTCATATTGGACCCCCCAGCTGCCATCTACGGTCCTTACCGTCCATCCATCTTCATCCCACACAACGGCCCCGGAACTGCCTTTTGTAAAGATTGGTTCAATCGTAATAACCATGCCCTCGGTGAGCATCGTGCCCGTTCTGCGTTTGCCATAAGGCAGAACGTTTGGGGGTTCATGAATATATTGACCAATCCCATGACCGATGAGAGGCTTCACAATCCCGTACCGATACAATCTGGCTGTTCGTTCAATGGCACTTCCAATATCTCCGAGTGTATTCCCCGGAACTGCCTGGGCAATCGCCCGCTCAAGTGCCTTCTCCGTGCGTCTCATCAGCTTGCGAATGGATCTGCTTGTTTCACCAATTCCATATGTCCAGGCCGAGTCAGCAAGCCAGCCGTCCTTGTTCACGACCATATCGATGGTCACTACATCCCCGCTTGCCAGCTCCTCTTCCCCAGGAAATCCGTGGCAGACTACTTCATTAACAGAAGCACACGTCGCGTACGGATATCCTTTATACCCTTTTTGCTCAGGTGTGGCTCCTCGTGCTGCCAGAAACTCTTCCACCCGCTCATTAATCTCTGCTGTCGTGATACCGGGTATCATCCACTGCTCAATATGCTGGTGACAACTTCGCAAAATTCGTCCAGCTTCCCGCATGTAGCCAATCTCTTCTTTGGTTTTCAAAATAGGGTCCACATGCATTCATCCTTCCCGCTGTAGGTGTACTCCCATATATATGCAGCAGGAACGCAAAAAAAACCGCCTGCCGGAGCTTATCGCCCGGGAGACGGTTCTATTCATTATCGGAACAGTATAATCAGAGTTGTGTGTTGTTTCAGGACACGGAAGAATCCATCTTGACAAGCTCATGCTCAACCACAGAAGTCAATTCTTCCTCGTATCCACCCGTAATCCGGTATTTTCTCACGTACTCCTTCACGAATTTTTTTGGATCTTTAGGACGGAAAATCCGAGTCATTTCCCTCAAACTTTCTTTGACCTCATTGTGACCTTTCGTTGCCATTGTAATTCCCTCCCAAAACGTTGAAAGTGAATGCTCCGTTTAGAGAATGCCGAATAAGTCTTAAATGCCATCCATGAAGTTGTGTGCGCGGCTTAAAGCAAGCTTTAGGTCGGGAACCTCGCTAGAAAGCAAGTACCTGACACTATAAATACCCGATATGATTCGGAATGAATCATAATCTTATTGTAGCATATTCGGAAGTATCTTACGACTTGACGATTTCCTCTAATAAATATAACGGTTTTCATGCCCAAAAAGTTTAATTCCGAATCATATGTTAAGATTGCCACCATTCTATACGGAATTAATATATCCAGCATAACACTGAACTATTCGGGGGATATTATCACGGACAACCCATACAGTTAAATTAATGGTATCCAAAGGAGGCGCCGTTTCATGGAACGCAAAGAACAGGATATGCTGCCCCTTTCACATGAAAAGGTGGAAGTCGACGGAGTATATATCAACGAAGCCGGACGTGAGGAACATTTGCACCGCGGGCAACACTTCCCGGCAGATCCCGTTCTCGGCAAGTCAGAATGGAAACTGACCGAATATGCATATGATAATCATCACGAAGGACGAACCGATGAGCGGTTGGTTCCCAAAGAAAACGACACCGATAAAATGGGCAAGATTACAAACCCTCGCAGACAGATCGAGGGCGGATAACGATTTCGTTCTTGCAACGTTTAATCGTAACGACAACAGGGGCAGAGCAGGCTGTACAATGGCTTGCTCTGCCCCTGTTTGCTTTTTCCTATGTGTTGATTCCCATCCGTTCACAGGCAAATAAATTCATCGGTTCAGTTCTGTCCATCTCTCTCATAACCTAGTTAAAAAGGACAAAGGAGGCTGGACCGGATGTCCCCCATGAAATCGTCTAGCGGTCTGGATGAAAATATTGCTGGCATGCTTTGTTATCTGTTTACCTTTATAGGCGGGATTGTCTTTCTCGCTGTGGAGAAGCGGAGTCGGTTCGTGTTATTTCATGCGCTGCAATCTGTAACGGTCTTTGGCATCATTATGGTCGGGCATGTATTATCGGCTTTCCTTCCGTTGTTCGGACCACTGGTGGCATCGCTGTTGTCCCTGCTTGGTGTAGTGGTCTGGCTTATCATGGTCGTTACCAGCCTGCAGGGGAAATGGCTAAAACTGCCGTGGGTTGGCGATTTTGCGGAGAAACAGATGCGACATCTGTAACTTTAGGAAGACATGATCCAAAAAAAAGACGATCCATCCCCTTTCAAACGGGGTTTGGATCGTCTTTTGATTATATGTCCCACTTCAACGGATCTTCGGTATTTCACATGTAAAGATGACTTGTTCATGCGATTGAACATTCATAGCATAAATGATGTATGTCATGAACCATTCACGCTGTATATCACCATGATTAACCTGATTCATTATTCATCTTGTGAATCGTCTATTCATAACAGTTAACATAACAATAATGCTGGATAATAATCCCATCCTAATTCGGCTAATTAAGCTGACTTGCCCGTCTCTCCAAGGATGGCATCTGCCTGTTCTTCAGCCATCTTGGCGGCTGTTTCCTTGGTACCCAGACCATTGAACAGCAGGTTCATGAAGATCGCCGTGAAACTGCCTGCAATGATACCATTACCGAGCATAATCTGAGCCCAGGCCGGTGCACCTGCGAACAACTCAGGTACAACGGTAACACCCAGCCCCATACCTACAGAACAAGCGATGACAAACAGATTCTCATGTCGGTTCAGATCAACCTGACTGCCGATAATCCGAATGCCTGATGATACCACCATGCCAAACAAGGCCACCATGGCTCCGCCAAGTACTGCCCCTGGAACGAGCTGTGCGAGGGCTGCAATTTTTGGTACAAATCCAATGACCACCAGGATTCCACCAGCCACAACAATGACATCACGTGTCTTCACACGTGTCATCTGTACCAGTCCTACATTTTGCGAATACGTTGTATACGGGAACGAGTTAAAAATACCACCCAGCACAATGGCCAGACCCTCTGCGCGATAACCGCGGGCCAGATCCTTGGAGGACAGGTCCTTGTCCAGGATTTTGCCCAGAGCCATAAATACACCTGTGGACTCGGCCACGCTGACAATCGCCACCAGGATCATCGTCAGGATCGGTACAATCTCAAACGTAGGTCTGCCGAAGTAAAACGGCTGAACAACGTGAAACCAACTTGCATCGCGAATAGGGGCAAAGTTCACTTCACCCATAAACCCTGCTGCCACTGTACCTACCAGCAGACCAATCAGTACCGAGATAGAACGGATAAAACCTGTAGTGAATCGAGTCATTAAAATGATAAAGAGCAGCACGCCGAAACCGAGTAACAAGTTAACTCCGCTGCCAAAATCTTCTGACCCCTGACCGCCGCCCAGATCATGGAAAGCAACCGGAATCAAGGTTAAACCGATGATCGTAACCACCGAACCCGTAACCACTGGCGGAAAGAGCCGAATAAGCTTCCCGAAGATTCCGGAGAATATCAATACGAAAAGCCCTGAAGCAATAATTGCTCCGTAAATGGCAGATACCCCACTGTTCATCCCGATTAGGATCATCGGAGACACAGCCTGGAATGCACAGCCGAGCATGACAGGCAGCCCTACGCCGAAATATTTATTTCCCCATACCTGAAGCAGTGTAGCCACACCACATGCGAGCAGGTCAATGGCAATAAGATAGGTTAGTTGTTCCTGTGTAAAACCCAATGCGTTACTAACGATCAATGGGACAACGACGGCTCCTGCATACATAGCAAGCACGTGCTGTAGTCCGAGGGAGAACGTTTTGATTGGGTGCCGATGCCGTTGAAAAATACGTTCGCGTGCCATATTAGTTCGTGCCCTCCTCGTCCGCAAATGTAACCTGTCCATCCGACAGTGCCCCGATGCGAACCAGCGATTCCACACGGTATCCTGCTTCTTTCAGCAAGCGACCTCCCGGCTGGAATGCTTTTTCAATAACAATACCGATACCCACCACTTCGGCTCCAACCTGCTCCACTATGCGAGCCAGACCAAATGCTGCTTCACCATTCGCCAGAAAATCATCAATGATCAGCACGCGATCACCAGGCTTCATGAACTTCTTGGCAACAGTAATTTCATTGGTCTCCTGCTTCGTGAAGGAGTAGACCTTCTCTACCAGAATGTCTTCCGTCAGTGTGAGCGACTTCTGCTTCCGTGCAAAGATCAGCGGCACGTTCAGCTCCAACGCGGTCATGATGCCCGGTGCGATCCCTGACGACTCAATTGTCAGCACACGTGTGATATTCTCACCTTCAAAGCGGCGAATGAATTCTTTACCTACTTCCTTCATCAGAACCGGGTCCATCTGGTGGTTCAGGAATGAATCCACTTTGAGTACTTGCTCGGACAGGACGATACCTTCCTGTCTTACCTTGTCTTTTAACAATTGCATTGTAATTCTTCCCCCTGAATGCCCTCCGCACAGAATCCCACATGCTCTTCCAATCGCATGGTAAAAAAGCAAAAAGCCCGCCTTTTCACACGCTGCGGAATAACCGGAGACGGGAAAGACGGACTTGTACGTATATGGACAAGCCGTATGGATGCTGCAAGTGTGCTGGATGGACAGAATGACAGAAGTTCAATCCTGTTGTGAAAAACTCCAAACAGTGTGATCAGAAACAGATAGAAATTATTTAAACCTGCTCTTCACTCAAACTGTCTGAGAATGATCTCATGCCAACCATACAAAACATTGCAACATCTTTCCCGTAGTCCGATCATTCCGGTGATCGGGTAGAGACATGCAGGCCTATTCCTGCACATATACGAGTAACGGCATATTTAATTTTTTGGCTCCATGATTCGTTACAATGTATGATCGCGAACCTGAATGTAAATGGTTAAACATAACTGACAATGTTAGAAGTATACCGAATCGGCGGCGTGAAATAAAGAAGTATTTTCATGGAAGTTGCGGAAACTTGTCTTAATTTGCAAACAGGGGGTGATTGGAATCTGTTTTTTATGTACAATATGAGAACGGAAGCGCGGATCTGAACGGAGAATGGATGGAAACGCGACCTATATTTTGAATCGAATGATCAAAGGAGATATGCAAACATGAAAGGCGTACTTAACGAATTCAAGGAATTTGCCGTCCGCGGCAACGTCATCGATCTGGCGGTCGGTGTCATTATTGGGGCTGCTTTTGGTAAAATCGTCACATCCCTTGTGAATGATATCATCATGCCCCCGGTTGGAAAACTGATGGGTGGAATCGACTTCAGTCAGAAAATCATCAACCTGGATAGAGACATGAAAACAGCAAACGGACAGGACATCACCACCCTCGCTCAAGCCAACGAAGCTGGGGCTACCGTTATTGCTTATGGTCAGTTCATCAATGTCATGATTGATTTTCTTATCGTTGCGTTCTGTATCTTCATGCTTGTGAAGGGCATCAACTATCTCAAAAGCAAAGAACACAAAAAGCCCGAGCCGCAAAAAACGACCAAGGCTTGCAAGTATTGCCTATCGGAAATTCCAGCCGCAGCTACCCGCTGCTCGCACTGTACTTCAGAACTGGAAGCAGAAGGAACCGGCGCTCTAGCATAATCACAATGAACGTATAAAGACGCACCGAGTTGAATTACGGATATAAATCCTGATGCGGGGGACAACCTCTTACTTGCTAGGGTTTATGTATGAAAAGCTAGCCATATGGGCTTCATTAACAATGGTTGCGTAGCTTAAAGGGTTGAAGGTTCCACCGTAAAGGTGGGGCCTTTTTTTGTGCCTAACATACATGTGTTACACGTGCTCCCCCATGAATGTCATTTGCAGCCATGCTCATGAACTAGAAACGGCGTGGCAGCAAATGCTCCAGAATCGACTTCAGATCCTTATCTTCTTTGTAAACTTCTTCCCCGGTATCCAGTTCTGTCACGCGAATATATTCAAAGTTTGCCGAAGCATCCACTGGCTTGAACAACAATTGTGCCTCATCTTCCAAACGTACATTAAATCCCATATCCTTAAACATGCTGCTTAACTGACTGTTAGCCGGTTCCTGACCTTGCCCTACAAATATAAGTCCTCTAAGACTTTTACGTTCCTGAGGTTGCGGATAAATCACCTGAAAGTGTACAATGCATTCCATACGATCGTTCCCCTTTCGTTTAAAACATACTTTGTGAAATTTTGAACTTTAAAATCTGCTATATAAGGAGATACGTTTCATGACCCCAGAACGTTTCGACATTTATGACGATCAGCAAAATTGGATCGGCACTTCACTACGCAGCGAGGTCCATGCCAAAGGATATTGGCACCGTTCATTCCACTGCTGGATCGTGCGTGACAAAGACGAGCGGCGACAGGTCCTTTTTCAGCGGCGGCGTGATATTAAGGATACCTTTCCCGGATGTTACGACATTACAGCAGCAGGCCATCTTACCGCAGGTGAACAACTGCAAGACGCCAGTCGTGAGCTGGAGGAAGAACTGGGTGTGAATACTCCATTCGAGGCACTAACCTATCTACTCACGGCTACACAGCAGCTCCAAGGAGAGGTGCGTGGTGTCCCATTCATAGATCGGGAATTCAGCGCCGTCTATGGATTATGTCTGAACCAGCCGCTCGAAGCCTACGTTCTGCAGCCCAGCGAGGTGGATAGCCTGTATGAAGTGCCGCTGGATGATCTACTCGCTATGTTCCGTGGCGAGATCGACGTCATCCAAGCTACTGGAGTTCAGACTCAGCCATTGATATCACCACCACATTCCATCGGTCATAAGGACCCGTCAAGCAGTGATCATGCAGCTGATAAACCGGAACGTATCGTTCGCGAGATTCGGGCAACGGAATTTGTACCCCATGGTACAGCTTATTATACGGACGTGCTGGAAGCTCTGTATCACGTGCCCAAAGAATGATCATGTACAATCCTATTCAACCCGATCCAGTTCAATCGAATGTTCATAGCTTCATTTTCTCAAAAATAGCATAACTTCATACCTTTACTATCGACTTGACTGGAAACAGATGCTGTGACGAACATCACTGTCATATCTCAAATCAGCACAAACAGGCGTCTGCCTTCGGGCAGCGCCTGCTTTATGTACACACGCATTCGTTTCATCAAGATAGATACCTTTGTGCTGGCATGTTCACTCCATCAGAAGTGAATTAGTCGCCGATCTGTCTAGCTCTGGTCACCCTCTCCTGAAGGAGAAGACCAGTAACGCGCAGAGAGTTCTTCGTACCGGTGCCCATATCGGGACTCCAGTTCCTCCCCCATATCCTGTTCCAGTTCGTACAACACCAGCTCTTGAGCAAAATGATTCAGCAGCAGTCCGGTCATCACCGGATGCTCCGTCACCACTGCCTGTGTGGCGCATGATTCCCCGCGCATGCCCAGCATGCACCAGCGGCGATCTACCACCAGGGAAAATTTCCGACCATTACCTGTACCATACATAGGCAGACCCGACCAAGGGACAGGCTGATCGAGCATGCCTTCGCCACCATCACACGACCATAACAGCCGCACACCCCGAGCTTCAGCCTGCTGTAAGTCATTACGCAGCAGTTCTGCCTCTTCACGCCAAACGTCCACAACAATCTCATGCTGAGCCTCGGCCAATTCACGGCTCAGATTCTCAAACACATTTTTGTCCCCTTCGACGTTATAGAAGACAGGCTTCTCCGGTTCACTCTTGGGCATGCTGCTCTGAACATAATCCAGAGAGGTACGCATTTGATCGGAGATCATACGTGTCATCTCCTCCGGCTTCAGCACACTATACTTCGCCGGTTCCCCCGGACTACACCGCAAGAACCCACGCTGTTCCAGCCGTTGCAGGGTCGCATATACATTGGAACGGGACACGCCCAGCCGCTTCGCAACCTCATATCCTGAGGCTGATCCCTGACGAGCGAGTTCCACCATAATTTTAGATTCCATCTCGGTAAACCCGAGATGACGCAAATGATGCAGCAGTTGGTCCATATTCCCGTCCCCCCATGCTGTCAGCAACCCGCACTGCCTCACACTGATGCGGCAGTGCTTCTACTGCATCAGATCAGATCTGTTCGGCACCACAGCGCGGGCACCACTTCGACCCTTTGGGCAGCTCGGCTGCACAAATCTGACAATTCACCATTTCACGTGATACTTCGGTCTGTACGTCCACCGTGTTCACGATCGGGTTGTTTTCTTTCCAGTAGCGGATGCGTTCGTCCAGTTCCTGCTGACGCTCACGTTCCCGTTGCATCTCTTCATCTCTGCGACGTTCCCACTCCGCATCAAACGCTTCCTTTTCTTCCTGGGTAAATTCCGTACTGTTATATTCCGATTCCGTTTCCAGATCCGCTATGGACGGAATGACCGTATGATACGGCTCGTCTTCCTCCAGTTCCAACTCAGGTGGCGCATCGTAAAAGTCCGGCTCTTCAGTTGGGGTCTGAGCTACAGCTGCCTCCTGTCTTGCGGCTGTGGTGGCTCCTGCGACTCCTGCTGCTCCTACTTTGGGCGCTGCTGTCTTGAGTTCACCCAACTTGCGTCCGCATTTAGGGCAGAAGTTGGCATCCAGGGAAGCGACGTGTCCACACTCGCACAACCGTTCGTTCTTAAGTTGTGCAATCTTGTTGCGCAGACCATCAATCTCGTCCTGCAATTCGTCGCAGAGCTGCGACAGATCCACCATTTCTTTTTCCGCACGCGTCATATCCTGTGCCCGATAACCCTCATAGAAGATGCGACCCATATCTGTAAAATGGACTTCCTGTTCCTGTTGCAAGCCCACAATCTGGTTGTTCAGTTTCCCAATCTCAACGGCGTGTTGGGCACGCTCTGTTGCTTTGTTCGCTCCGTCTTTGATGCGCTGAAGCAGTTTCATGACCATTCCTCCTCTGTCCCGTCAAAACCAATATTATCATTTCTATTTAGTAGTAAATTAGCATATTACATCCTTCATGCAAAATGCTCAGGCATATAACTTATACGATATCATGCCAAAAAGTTGCGTAATCTCGTGCAGGTGCCCGTTTTATACCGATACTGGATGAAATCGGGGGCTTTCGTCAAGACCATATGTTCGGGTATAATGAAGCTTTGACCATACTTAACCGCCTGATTAGGCGACTAACTCTATCATACCAATTTACAATGTGATTGTGAAAAGGGCAAATGGTTTACTTTTAGCCGGGATAGTCCTATCCCTGAATGCATACAGAGGTGGATGAAACATGTTAAGTCCGAACTCAACGTTCTACCCCCGTCCGCTCGGGGTTACCCCGGCGGCGTCCCTGCCCCAGTCCCCGTCTGCTCCGCTGGAGACCAGTCGGCAACTCGTGGGTAATGAGCAACAGGATGCCTTTTATTTTCGTTCTCTGGAAGAGGCAGGTATCAAGTTAAATGCACCACAAATCTCGGCAGTCCGTCACGGCAGAGGACCGATTCTGACGCTTGCCGGAGCTGGTTGTGGCAAAACCACTGTGCTGGCTGCAAGAGCCGGTTACCTCATAGAGGTCAGCGGCGTACATGCAGGCAGTATCCTGCTGGTGACGTTCACGAACAAAGCCGCCACCGAGATGAAAGACCGGATCGCGGCTTTGCCAGGTATACGCCCGGCAGCCGCGAGAGCCGTGCAGGCTCGTACCTTTCACTCTTTTGCCCTGACATTATTGCGTCATTACGGTGTACAGGAAGAGATCTTTGGCGAGTCGCGGGCTCAGCACACGGTGCTGAAGATGCTTCTTCGCCAAAATGGCATGAGTGAAGCCTTCCAGCCTGAAAGTCTGCTGGCCATGCTTTCCGCATGGAAGATGCAAGGATCGGAAACAACCGACCTGCCTGAAAAATCGCAGGAAGAACGCGATGCCAAGCGTGTTCTGCTTGGTTACGAAGCCTGGAAACAGGATCGGGGCAAAATGGACTTTGACGATATTTTACTGCGGGCAGCCGCCCTGCTTCGTGACCCTGCTGTTCTGGGGCCGCTTCAGAAGCGTTTTCAGTACATTATGGTCGATGAGTTCCAGGATACCAACCACCTACAGTATGAAATTGTGCAAAAACTGGCTTCCGCTCACCGCAACCTGATGGTTGTGGGAGACGATGACCAGACGATCTATACCTTTAATGGCGCACGCCAGGAATCGATTTTGGAATTCGATAAAGTATACCCCGGTGCACGCATTGTGACGCTGGATATCAATTATCGCAGTGATGCACGCATTCTGGGACTCGGAAGTGAACTGGTCGCCCGCAATAAACGCAGACGTGACAAACGGCTGCGTGCCGCCGGAAACCGTGGAGATGCGCCCCGTTTCGCTACACCTTCCAATGCAGAGGAAGAAGCGGCGTGGGTTGTAAACCAGCTGTGCCAGCAGGTTGAAGAAGGACAACACACCTATCGTGATATTGCGATTCTTCACCGGACAGCAAGCAGCAGCCGGGCTGTATTTGAGCAACTTGTGTTGAAAGATGTACCTTTTGTACAGCATGGTGCTTCACCGGTGTTCTATGACCAGTCTCTCATCAGACCCCTGATGGATCATCTGCGTCTGTCCCTTGATCCACGTGCCATGGATGCTCTCCCCAGTGCATTGGGACCGCTCTATGTATCACGTGATGCGGGTCTGGAGTGGATTCAGCGCTGTGAACAACAACAGGCGAAAAAATATCCGCTTATTCATTTGGTAAAATGGGACAAGCTGAAACCGTTCCAGCAGGAACAGGTCAAGGAACGCATCAAGCTGATCAAATCGCTGCACAAACTAAAGCCCATCATCGCCATTCAGGAGATGCGCAGGCAGTTCTACGACAAGTATATGGAAAGTGGTGATCCCAGTATCTTCACCCATTATAAGGAAACGATGCTGGAAACCCTGGATGAATTTGAAGCTGCCGTCAAAAAATTCGAAACCGTGGAAGAGTTCATCCAATTCGCGGATGAGCTCTCCCGCAGACACCGGGAGATGGAATCTCTGCGCCGCGCACAGGACAGTGACGCAGTGCAGCTGATGACCATTCATCGGGCCAAAGGACTGGAGTTCCCTTGTGTCTACTGGATCGGAGCCAGTGAAGGCATTGTGCCTCACAGTACAGCACTGCGCCAGGATATCCCTGAGGATCAGAAAGCTGCGCTTGCTGTGCAGCAGACAGACGCGGAGCTGGACATGGCACTGGAGGAAGAACGCAGGCTCGCTTACGTTGCCATCACACGGGCCAAGCAGTACTTGTACGTTACCTCACCGGCGAGCCATCACGGAAAACCAGCGGATGTGTCCCGCTTCCTGCTTGAAGCCTTCGGCATGGAAGTTCCGGACAAACGTAAACCTCGTGAGGAGAGCCGGACGAGCAGTCAGGCTTCATATGGTAAAGGTAATGGACAGTATGCCCGCTCGGGCTCAGGTGCCCGTTCCGAAGGTCGGGATGTGGCACAGCGTCGTGCCATCAGCCACAGTGACCGTCGTGACTACGAGGTTCACAACGAACGTGATGAGGATCGCTTCGGTGAACGACGTGGCAGTGGTGAAATTCGCAACCATAAGGCATTCAGCACCACAGGCATAAGTCCGACAGCTGCGAGTTCCTCTAGTTCACATTCGTACACTTCAGGTTCAGGTAATGCTGAGCGTACGGAGACCGTTGCGGTCTGGAAGTGCAGTTCCTCCACCTGTAAAGCGTGGCTAAGACAGAAGCCTTCTGTGCCTTCTAAAGTAACCAAGAAGGCATCATCAGGCCCTCCCGCCTGTCCCCTGTGTTCAGGATCGATGGAGGCCAGTACCCGCCAGGTTCCCGTAACGGGGAGATTTGGGAAATAACTCAAAGGAAGAGGTCCCTTATGGAGTTAGACATGATTATTAAAGAGCGGATTCAAGAAAGATTCGACATCCTACAGGAATTGTACGATATGTGGTTTACCGAAAATCCGGCTGATATCGCTCCCAAAGAAAAACTTTTTCCACAAGCACATATTGAAAGACTTAGAACCATTACTTATCTATTAGATAAAGGGTTCATCGTGGTTCATCCCGTTAAAGATGAACCATCACTCGTGTCAGTTAGCATCACAGTAGATGGAATTGATTTTTTTGAACAAAGTCGATTAGAAGGTAAAGGCAATGGCTGGTCATATGTGACTGAACATATTGATGAGTAATTAATACGAGCATACAAGCTCGTTTCAGGGCGCTTTTTGCTGTTTATTAACAGTAGAAGCGTCTTTTTTCCATTTCAGAATGGGGGTTGGATTATGCAGGACGACAAACAACATCTGTATGTATCGGTAACTCATAACCTGATTGAACGAACAAAGAACGAATCTACACCCTTTGAAGTGTTGGTGGATGACGGGCAGTTGGGCCGATTAAAAGATCTGATGAAGGTGCTGGAGGATGACGATGCCTATACCTTGCAACGGGCGCCGGTACCCTACAAATCAGCAGACCACGATGAGGCAACAGAGCAATTTTCGGATGGCATGACCTTGCTGTATACCTTTCTGTATGACCATGGTACGCCGGATACCCGGCAGGCAATTGAGAGCATGAACGTGCTTCCAAGGCTGCAGGATACGGATTATGATGACCCTGGATACGAGAATTCACCACTGAATAAATGACCTGATGCCAAAAAGCATGCGTAACCGCAGATCACGCGGAAGACGCATGCTTTTTAAATATGATGAAGGACAACTGCCATGTGTAAAATGATCTCAATCCAGACGAATTTCCTGCCCTTTCTCAGCGGATTCGTAGATTCCGCACAACATGCGCGTGGAAGCCACACCATCCGCAATTGGGCTGATCGGCTCTGTACCGTTCAGACAACAATCCACAAAGTGGTCAATCTGGTTCTGGAATGCACTATGAATATGGAGACCCGTATTGTCCGTCTGGGGTTCAATATTCAGGATGGTATTATTTTTCTCCGTGACGATCAGTGTCTCCGGCTCCAATTCGAACCCACCACGCTCGCCGTATAATTTCACCGAAGATTCATCTCCGCGTGCATGCAGGGTAAAGCTCACATCCACCGCCAGCGAAGCCCCGTTTTCAAACCGAATAAGTGCATTCGCCATATCTTCCACGTCATTCACAGCTGCGCTGTAGTCGGCTGCTTTGTAAAAAGAAAGATGTTCGATATGGGCACGATTGCCCAACTTCCGATACGTATTACCACTGACCGAAACAGGTTTCGGCCTGCCCATGAGGTACCAACATTGGTCGATAATATGTACGCCGAGATCAATCAGGGGACCGCCGCCGGAACGGCTTTTGTCAGCAAACCAACCGCCTGGATTGCCATGACGCCGCAGAATGGAAGCTTTGGCATAATACAGTTCACCAAACTCCCCGGCATCAATGAATCTGCGCATCATCTGCATATTGTTATCATATCGACGCACAAATCCAACGATAAAGGTACGTCCACTCTTCTTAACCGCTTCTTCAATCCGTAGCGCATCTTCCACATTGGTTGCCACCGGTTTCTCAAGCAATACATGCTTGCCTGCCTCCAGTGCAGCAATGGCAAATTCCGCATGTGTATTATTCCAGGTACAGATACTGACAGCATCCACATGCGGGTCCTCCAGCATCTCCCGATAATCAGTGTATACGGATTGAGCATCATACTTCTGCGCAGCAGCTTTAGCCCGCTCTTCGTTCAGATCACAGATGGCATAGATGACGGCATCCTCGTTTTTGGCATAACACCTCATATGAAGATCCGAAATTGATCCTGTACCGATCATTCCGATGTGTAACATTTGTTTCGTGCTCATCATCGTCCTCCCTTCCTTTTCCACAACTTCCACAACATCATTATCGTCTAGTCTGCCCGCAGCATGCCTTCGTAAATACCCGGCGTTGAATTTTCAATCTTCACGGCACCCAGCGTCCGGGCATAGAAATCCACAGGTCCCGCTGATCCGATAATCGCATACCCGTAACCGTCCGCCTTCATCGCATGCATACAGGCCAGTAACAGGGCTGTGCCTACACCTTTGCCCCGTGCATCCTGGCTCACACCTGTCGGTCCGAAGAAGTTGCGACACGTCGCTTCGTAACAGGCAAATCCAATCATTTTCCCATGTTCAACCGCAATATAACAGGACACCGGCTGACGCGCAAAAGCGACCTCACATTCATCCACCCAAGCCTGACTAAAATGTGACCTCACCCAATCCAGTACAAGCTGTTTCTCTGGGGCAATGGCTCTTCGAATCACAATGGAGGATTCCTCCAACGCTCTCAGTCCACTCTCTTGCTCCGGTAAACGATAGAGCGCTACCAACATATCACTCATCTAATCCGTTCCTCCTCGTACTTGAATGTGAAATAGGACAAAGGTTTGGCCACTTACCTGAAATTAACCTGATCCTGCTGCGGATAACCTGCAATACAAGCGATATTTCTAATTTAAAATAATCTACCGCTTACATTCATTGCATTTCAACTGCAACACTTAGACGATTTGTCCCGTCTATTAACTTGAAGCGCGGCCCTAAGGAAGATTTTACCGCGTCAGTACACAGATTAGAAGGGATGAATATTGATGAACAACAACATGAAAAAAGTAAGTGCACTGATGGCCCTATCCATGGCATTGGGTGGTGGAGCCGCTTATGCAGCAACACTGGACAACACACAACCAGTCCATCAAACATCCGTTTCAGCAGATAGTAACGCAGTGAGTGTAGTAAACGTATCCGTGAATGGTGCAACCATTTCTGATGGTTATTGGAACAAAGATGGCAAAGTAGCCATGATCCCGCTGCGTGATCTTACCGACGCACTGGGTATTGAACTGGAATGGAATAAAGAAACTAAAACTGCAGAGCTGACTCGTGGTGCTCTCTGGACACAGGTAATCACAGGCAAGGATCAATATTCCGTGAATAAAATGCTGCTCACGCTGGGTACAGCGCCCGAAATCACAGGCGGCAAATTGTATGTACCGGTTTCTTTTGCAGAAAAAGCACTGCATGGAGAAGTGAACACAACAGGAAATCAGGTGACGATCACCAGTGAAGAGGACGTGAAGACGGTTACTGAACGTGGTGTAATTACCAGAATCTCGAACCAAGATAAATATAAGTCCATCCAGATTGGCGGTGCAGGTACGGATGGTATTGTGCTCAATCTGAGCGATGAGACGAAATTCATCTCAGTTGAAGGGAAAGAGATTGCACTGACTGATCTGGCCATTGGCATGAACGTGGAAGCTGAACATTCCCTGATCACCACCCGCAGTCTGCCACCACAAACGCCGACTTACAAAGTCACTGTACTGGATGACGCTGCGGAATCACAATTGAAAGACGTTCTGGGGACAGCGGGTACGATTGAAAATGTAACAACAGCTGAAGGCAGCATCTCACAGATTGAGATTACAGGTACACGCTTAACAGAAACAGCTCCTGACCATGTCGTGCTGAACATTGCTAAAGACACAATGATCGTGAACCACGAAGGTGAAACAGTGAAAGCTGAAGAACTGACCAAAGGAACTAAAGTCATTGGGTTCTACAGCCCTGTGTTGACACGCAGCCTGCCTCCGATCGGAACAGCTTGGAAAGTGGTTGTTGAAACACCTGCAGCAGAGCTGGAAGCGAAATAATACAATTGGAAAAACGTCTGGCTGAAACACATGTTACATGTTGTTGCAGACGACCGTGTGCATCGCTTAGCACGGGGTTATGAGTGTGGAGCATCATAAAGACCAGCCATCCGCATGTAGCTCCTGGCGCGCGGTGTAATGAGTTTGGCGCATCAAGAACTCAGCCGTGCGGCCAGGCGGCGAAGTCAATTCATAATAACCTTACCCGCTTGTCTTCTGACAAGCACGGGTAAGGTTATTTTTTGGTTTGTTGGTTTTTGGTTTTTAGTTTTTAGTTTTTAGTTTTTAGTTTTTAGTTTTTTAGAGCGTGTCTACAAACTGCTTCAAACCGAAGTGTACCTGAAACTTGTCCGGAGCAGACACGTGCGATGTGCGCTGCATTCGAAATACGTTGCATACTGAATGTAAGAGCAAGCGGTGTTAACGCTAACGCATCTGAGGCGTCTTATTCAAGGATTTGAAGCACCCGCAGAAATCTAAGGAATCTCAGGCACGCTATGTTTGAATAAATAGCTGTTTATAGCATTTTTATCAGAGGAATTCGGGAAATAACGTGTCTGATGTTCCTTACATTTTAGAAAGAGGACCTGATGGCCAAATAAGACGTCCTGCGTTCCTTAAAAAAGAAAATCTTCCGGATAACGGTCAGAATCAATCGGCTTGGACTTCATCTTCAACAATCGCTTCCACTTCAATCTCAACCATCAATAAGGGATCAATGAGTGCACTAACTTCAACCATGGTGGCTACAGGCTGGATCTGTCCAAAAAATTCACCGTGCGCCTTGCCAACTTCCTCCCATCTGGAGATATCGGTCACAAACATCCGGGTTCTCACCACATGCGACATGTCAGCCCCCAGTTCTTTCAGTGCATTCTCGATCGTCTGCAAAACGAACCTTGTCTGTGCATACGGATCACCCGCCCCAACAACTACACCATCTTGCATCGCGGTTGTACCCGCCACTTCAATTCGGTTCCCTACACGGATGGCACGGCAATATCCCACCAATGGTTCCCATGGGGAGCCCGTAAATACCTGCTGTCTGCTCATTCTCTCGTCCCTCGCTTTGGTTGTATTTGTCTCTTCGGATTAAACATGAATTATATCAGTCTATCATCATCCAAAACAATGGAATGAGGTCTAATTCTATCTTAACTCCATTAACATTTTTGCACAGAAAAAATCCCCTGAATGACTACCCATTGGTTAGATCAAGGACGGTTCATTCGGGGATTTATGAGAATTAGTATTAGTATCTTTTCTTTAAGGATGAAACATCCAAATTACAACTTGATATTAGCCTCATCGAAGTATTCTTCCAGAGTTAACCCACTCTTCGCCACATCCGGTGCCAAATCTGTACCGATGTACCGGATATGCCAAGGCTCATAGACGTATCCTGTGGTATCTTCTTCACCTTGCAGATAACGGATGACATATCCGTATTCTGCAGCGTGTTCAGCCAACCACTGGCCTTCCTTCGATGTGCCAAATACCTCTTCCAACACATTGCCCACACTCGGGCTGGATACATCAATGGCAAGACCCGTCTGATGTTCGCTTCGGCCCGGCACAGAGCTCACGCGATCTGTGTATTCTTGACCTTTGGTTTTGACATTATTGTTATAGATGGATACCTGACGCTGATATGAACGATAACCGGACACCGCACGAAGCTCAATGCCATCCGCTTTTGCACCTGCAAACAACTTCTCCAGTGCCTCCGCAGCTTCCTTGCGCATATGCCGCTTCTCGTGAGGTTCGTCGAAGGAGAACGGTACATTCGGCTCTACCAGATCGTCCGGCTCGTACCCGTCAGGCAGACTCCGTTGTTTGTTCACAATGACGGTCATAGACTCGGCATTGGTCACCACAGATTGTGCATCAATTGTCGTTTGCAGTGCGCTGATACTGCGTTTCTCCAGCAATGGATCTTCCGCTGTCGCGCCATTCCCATTGTCCGAAGAGCCCTGCCCTTCGCCCGCTGAAGCATTCCCAGACTCGCTATCCGTGCCTTCACCGCTGTTGCCAGAAGATGATGTGTCATCCCCGCCAGCATTGTCGCCATCCGTTCCTTTATCCTCCGTAAAATGAACCATTGTGCCGTCCGTCTCCTGTTGTGTGTTACCTGTTCCATTTGGATTCTGGCTCTCCTCTATGCCTGAACCGTTCTGGCACGCGGCAAGCAATGCTCCGCATATCATCAATGAGGACAGCATAACCACCATACGGCGCTGTCTTCCTGTAGTTGATTTCATGTAAAAACTCCTATCGCAATAATATAAAAGTTGTCTAGTTGTCTGCGTGTAATGTTCCCTGCGACAGTATACCTTAATTGGGAGCGAAGCTCCACCGGTAAAGACGTCCTTTAGAAGAGATCCGAATGAACATATACGGGCTGTACAGCCTGTATGAACGTTTTTTGGACTTTTAGAGCAACATCCCCGTGCTGTACACAACAGAAGTGAAAAGGGAATATGTCTTCATCGTATCCAAAAAGTGATTATACCGAGATGTACTTTACTAACTAATGAGCATTTTCAATCAAGACAAAGAGCGTTTTGTACCCGGAAATGTAATGAAATGAATCGAATTGAATAATTCAATATGTTGTAATAAAAACAAGCAGAGGTGATCTGAGATCTCCCCCGCTCTGATGGGTGTATCATTTGGTTGCCGGGCTGTCCGTCTTCTTCTGGACAGCCTGCCACATCCGCGCGGCTACACGCTCGCGGATCAAATCCAGCCCTGCGGTGGCCGGCACGCCCGGCAGCAGCGCCGTCAGCTCCGGCAACGCCGGCGGCTTGCCTGGCTGCGCGAGGCGCACCTCAACGGCGCCAAAGCCCGGCCCCGGCTGGTGCATGGCGCCGTCCGCGGCAGCCTCGGCGATCCACTCGCCGACGGCCGCGCCGCCTTCGCCGCCCCGCACTTGCGGGCGGCCAGCCGTTTCCGCTGCGCGGCCGGGGCCGCTGGGATCATGGGCGAGTTCCTCCGCCCATGCCCCCAGCACGCCGGCGAGCAGCGCTTCGCGCGGCAGGCCGGCGTGCGCCAGCTGCAGCAGCGGCTCGGCCGCGAGGCGCGCGGCTACGGCGCGCTCAGCGGCCGCGGCATGCGCGCAGCCAGTGCGGCCGCAGGTGCATGCCACGGCCGCGCTGGCCGTTGCTGCGCCTGGCGAGCCCTCGGGCGCTTGCGCAGTCGGCAGCAGCCCGGCGAGCTCCTCGGACGCCGGGCCGCCGAGCAGCAGGGCGTACAGTGTCAGCGGGCGCTTGCGCAGCTGAGCCAGTACAGCCTCGCGCTGGGCCTCGCTCAGTCGCGCGGGCGTTCCCGTGACCGTGAACATGCCTGCGGCTGATCCGGTCTTGCCCTCAGCAGCGGAAACTTCCTGGTCCGCTTCCGCTGCTGTATTTACTTCTGCTGTCCATCCACCGGGGGACATATGCAGCTCGATCTTCCATTTTTCGCTCACAATAATCCCCCTTTCTCAACATCTATATTCCTCTGAAAGTTCAAGGTCACAGCCACGTCTCACCCTGAAGTGAGATTAGACCACGCAGCTCATCATCCGACATCTCTGTCAGCCAATTCTCACCCGAACCAACGACCTGCTCGGACAGTGCCTTCTTGCTCTCAATCAGCTCATCAATCCGTTCTTCCAGTGTTCCCTGACAGATCAACTTATGCACCTGCACGTTGCGATTCTGTCCGATTCGGAATACACGGTCCGTCGCCTGATTCTCAACCGCGGGATTCCACCACCGATCATAGTGAACGACATGACTCGCCCGTGTCAGATTCAGACCCACACCTCCGGCACGAAGAGATAGAACAAACATGGACGGCCCCTCTCCTTTTTGGAAAGTCTCCACCATATCATCTCTTTGCGCCTTCGACACACCACCATGCAGGAAATAAGGTTCTTCCTCATATCGCTGTTTCAACCTCGATACCAGCAGATCTCCCATAGCAACATACTGCGTGAAGATCAGAGCCGATTCCCCGTTATCACGGATGGCGTCCAGCAGTTCAAGCAATCGCTCCATCTTACCAGATGCCTCAGCCTTGCCGTGGTCTTTCCGATTACTGTCCGCCAGCACTGGATGATCACAGATCTGCTTGAGCTTGGTCAAGGAGGAAAGAACAATCCCCTTCCGGGCAATGCCATTTCTGCCGTCCAGACCACCCATCAGATCATCCACTACACGTTGGTACAACACCGTCTGCTCCGGCGTCAGGGAACAATAGGATTTCAGTTCAAGCTTCTCTGGCAGATCCTTGCGAATATCCGGATCACTTTTCAGCCTGCGCAGCATGAATGGAGATACCAGTCGATGAAGCTCACGCAAGGATGCTGCATTTTCTTCGGATGGCCCCAGTCCCGTATACCGCTGACGGAACGATGAAGCTGTGCCCAGATACCCCGGATTGAGAAACTGGAAAATCGACCAAAGTTCGCTCAATCGGTTCTCTACAGGTGTTCCCGTCATCGCAATACGATGAAGTGTAGACAGGCGCATTACGCTTTGCGCTTGTTTGGTACGATAGTTCTTAATATATTGAGCCTCATCCAGCACAATGGTGGACCAGTGCAGCGAAGCCAGATCCGGGCCATCTCTGCCTGCCAGATGATAGGTCGTCAGTACAATGTCATGTGTCTGCGCTTCTGCCTGAAAATCATTCCCGTGCAACCGTTGTCCGCCATGATGAATATACAGCGACAGATCCGGGGCAAATCGCTTCAGCTCACGCTGCCAGTTTCCGAGCAGCGAGGTAGGACACACAATAAGTGCAGGCAGATGAACAGGCTGCTCATTCGTGTGCTGATCCGCCGAGAAAGAATCATCTGATCCATTCAACAGCTCATTCTCACGTGCTTCCTCTTCAGCCGCCTGGCGTTCCTCGTGTTTGCGGTCCAGCAGACAGGTAATTACCTGAATGGTCTTCCCAAGTCCCATATCGTCCGCAAGACATACGCCAAAGCCCAGCTCACGCATCGCGGATAACCATTGGTAACCTCGTTCCTGATAAGGTCTGAGTTCACCATGCAATTCTGCCGGAACCTGACGAGGCTCAATGCTGCGAAGCACCTGTCCATCAAGCAGGAAAGCAAGCATCCCATCGGATTCGGCACCAAAGACGGAAAGGCCCTTCCATGCGGAATCTTCCCCTTCATCCGCTGCCAGATGCAGCCATTCGGAGAGAGGCATGTATTGTTCTTCTTCTTTTTTCATATAACGCAAGACTTGGCGAATCTCTTTTGTATCCACTTCAATCCATTCACCGCGGAACATGACATAGGGAACTGTGGATTCAGCGAGCGCTGCCAGTTCCTCCGCCGTGACCGGTTTACCATCCAGCATAGGCTCCGCTTTGAAAGCAACCAATTGCTCCATGCCCAGTGCCGATGTGGCTCCAGGCAACCGCTCTGTTCCCCGATTCAACATCTGCAGACGGAGTCCCGCACGACGTTTCCCGGCACGACTCCACCTTGAAGGCATGAGAACGGTTATCCCAGCCTTCTGCAGACGTGGAACCGCATGCGTGAGAAATTCAAAGAAACCCTGCTGCTCCAGCTTAATTTCCTCTGGGCGAGCGGTAAGCAGCGCCGTCTCCAATTCAGGTGCCAATTCTGCTGCTTGCCCGAGTGCCATCAATAATTGCTCTGCCGCCGAGGTATATAACACCTTACCTCGGTCCAGATCTCGCTCCGGATGTGCCCAGATGGTCCGTGCAGGCAACCTCAGGCTTGGTTCCTGCTCACTGTCCACCCAAAAGCTTATTCCCCAGATCGTTTCATGTTCGCCCAGTGGAGGCTCCAAGCGGAGCACCAGCTTCAATTGGCCTTCAGCAGGCGCCATCTCTTCTGCTCCCACGATTGGCATTGACGTTCCACCAACTTCTTGCAGCGTATGAATAAACGCTGTCATATCGTCCGTCGGCCCTTGCACCGTCACAGGACGGAACATCGAGATCAGACTGTTCCACCAGAGTTCGGCTACTGGCGAAGATCCGCGTCGATATGGGGTGCGGTAACGGGACAGTTCACTGTCCATGCCCTCCAGTTCACTTGTCACTACAGCATGAATCATGCCACTCATGAATGAAAATAATACCGCAGCCCCTGCTTCTTCACGCGTTTCCGGTTCCAATGAAGCGTAAGCTCCAGGAGCAGCCAATCCAATCGGAGGCATCGCTTCTGCAAGATCGCGGAAGCGTTCGATGTCCTCCTCCTGCTGCAAGCGTGGCCGCCATACACCTGTTAATGTCTCTTGCCCGGTCCGTCGCCGTGCTCCGGTCTTTGCTGCGAATTCAGCCGATGGAGCAATTGCTCCTCGCAACAGCAGCTCCTGTGTGAACTGCGCTGCTTTGATCCAGTAACGCATCTCTTCTCCAACCTGAATTCCGGCTGCATTTAACAAACGGTCATCCCATTGCAGCAGCAACCTGAAGGCATCCTTAGGCGAGACTGCCAATCCTTCCAATGTGCGCCCCAGCAGCTGACGCCGCTTCGTGTTCTTCGCTTCAGCCGTGTTCCTCAACGGATTCGGCCAGCGCAGCTCCGCAAGACGCAGAGCGGCAGGCTGAAACAGACGACCCCCGTCGCCAAAATTCAACCTTCTTACCACGTGGCTCCATGCATCCACACGTGGTTCCGATGTTTCACCGGAAAAACAAAAAAATACGTCACCAAGCCATACTCCATACAGCGATTGCATCATTAAAGTCTCCCGTCATCCCTTCGCATTGTTACTCTCCATCATATACGAAAATGACCGGATTTAAAAACCTTTGCCCATAAAAAGTGGTTATTTCGATGCTTTGCAGCACAAAAAAATGTCCCTTCTCCCGAAAAGCGGATGAGGAACATTTGGGTAAACCGAAGGATAATACTGAAAATTGAAAGAATAACGGATCGTTATACTACTATGATCTGATCAAGCTGCCCAGTAATACATCCAGGTTCAAAATGCCTGCACGGTGATCTGCACAGAACCCGATTTTGTCAAAAACGCCAAGCATGAAACGGCGGTGTTCCTCAGCAGGTTCCTCGAAACGATCGTAACTTACGACAGAATCAACCATATCGACGATTAGAGGTACAAATCCTCCTTTGTAAGGCACCACAATAATACGTGTAGAAGAGGTATCCTCCTGGTCCGGCATGCCTAACAATACTCGAAGACTCACTACCGAAACGACCTTACCGTACAACGAAGCAAAACCTCTGATCTCCGGACTTCCAAACGGGACCGTAGTCACCTGCACCATTCTGATGATCTCATGAACTTCATCAATTCGTAGTGCAAAAATCTGGTCTCCTACCGAAAAATTAATATATTGCATTCCCTCGTCCATAGTTATCCCCATACCCTCTCATTCCGTATAATCAGACTACTTTCGTCCTATTAGATGTTACTTTGGTGTATCGGTTATTTTTGATCAAATGTTTAGGCTTCAGATCAATTTTGCCAACTTCAACAGACGTTGCATTACGGTTGCTGTCTCGGCTCTGCTCATTTGCCCTGTTGTGGGGGGTGGTGGAAGTCAGTCGTTTTAATATTGAGAGTAAGTAACCTGACATTGGATTGAAAAAATATATTCAAAAAAAGACCAAAGATCAGCTTTATGCCGATTTTTGGTCTTTTTTATCCCCATATATTATGGATCTGTTTCTATGTTTTCAAATACTTGGAACAAAAAAGCGATATTCCTGTGGATAACTTGTTTCATTACTCCAAAACGACTGTTTTATCGGATGAAAACACGAGTTATACCTGATTTGTGGATAAGTTGTGCACATATTGCACACATGCTGTGGATATCTTTGGCGTTTCATGTGGATATTCATTAATTTAATGTGGACATGTTGTGTATTTGTTTGTAAATCTAACGTAAAATCTAAATTTCCGCTTCAGTTATCCCTTACTGTGGACACGTTGTGGACATGCCTAATTTCCTTCACTGTAGTTATTCGACCAATTCACCCTGACGCATGATCAGCTTGTCATCGATGTACACGTCCGGCTTTTGTACAACTGCATCAATATGAACACCCGCGGCAATCGTTCCACCAAATGTGTTATTGCTGCCAAAGGCCACATGAATTGTGCCGTACACCTTCTCATCTTCCAGCACAACACCCGTGATTCGTGCCTTGTTATTGGTACCAATACCGAATTCGCCGAGAAAACGACCATCGCCCTCACCAAGCGTTTCCAGTAATTGAGCCCCATCTGGTCCTTCAGCTGACACCAACCGTCCTTCATTAACGGTCAATAGCATCGGTTCACGGAGTGCCCCAATTCCAGCAATGGAACCATCTACAACAATACTGCCCTCGCCCTTGCCCTCAACGGGAGCAATATAGGCTTCTCCTGATGGCAAGTTGCCCGATTCACCAGGGTTCAAATACATACCTGTGCTTGGTACACCGTCACGATCTTCAATGGAAAAGGAAAGACTATGGCCCTGCTTCTCTATTCGCACATGGCGACCTGCGGTTAATAGAGCCGTTACCTTCTCTGTCAACGCCTTTACTTGCGAATATTCAGCTGTAATGGCTCCGTTCACAAACATATCCTCTGTCATGCCAGGCATTGTTGCCACTCGGGTCCCTGAAGCAGCGGCTTTTTTGCGTGCCTGGGTATGTGTTAATGAATATCGCGTTACACACACGGCTACATCTGCTCGAATCATGGCCTCTGCAATCGGCGCAGGTGGCTCTTCTCCAGATCTGCTGCGTTCCTCCATGATTAACAGGACCGACTCTGCGCCAAGTGCTTTGCCTGCCTCATAGATGGATTCAGCCAGATCCCGTTTCATATCGTCTGCGACAACCACCAGATTCTCTCCGCTGCGCAGTCCGAGACATTCCGTTAGCACATTTTTACTGATTTCCACACGTTGCTTGCTCATACATTCATCTCTCCTGTCTTTGGTTCAGCTCTCAAAGTCGACTTGACCCTTTCGACAATTGGCACGGGATTCCTGCATGTCCAAACCTGAACTCACCTCAAGGTATCGGCCCATTCGGCGAGGATTGCGGCTGTTTCCTTATACTGAAATGTCGGAAAGTAATGTCCATAGGGTACATCTATCCGTTTGACCTGTGAGTTCATATCCTGGGGATAGTGATATTCCCGATCTTGATTGGCCCATACAACTAATGCATTCTTGGCATAATGCTGACTTTCCATTTTCGCCCACAACGTTGATCTGGCGCCTTTCCTCTGACCCGAGTGAATCCAGCGCAACAAGTCTGCATGTGCTCCTGCAATGCGAGGGGATTGGAGACTGGAACGTATTCTCTTGCCCATGGTATGGGCCATAACACTGCTGTCGCCTACGCCGCTATGTGAACTGAACATTTGATTCCAACTTTTCTCCGATCGTCCACGCAGCAGAGAGCGCATCACCCCTCTTGGCAAACGGGAAACCCATCTTAGCACATTCGGATTCGAATTGTTGGCAACTGGCTGAAGCAAACCTAACCGAATGTTTGTGCGCCCGCTACGCATCTGTGCCTCAGCTGCAATAGCAGCCCCTATTGAATGGCCCACCAGCTTCACCGGACCTTCAAACTCACCAAGAACCGTAAGCAGTGCATCCACCTGACCTTCAAATGCTTCATCCCCCTGATGCACCGGGGACCGTCCGAATCCAGCGAGATCGATTAACCATACCGGGTTCCCGGTCCGGTCCCTAAGCTGTTTTCCTAACGGTAACATCTCATCCGCAGATTGAAGCAGACCATGTACAATAATCCAAGGCTCTCCCTCACCCTCCCAACCAAGCATAGCCATATTTCCGCTCCGTGACCGAATATAATCTGTCGGAAAACCCTCAGGTAACGGCGTATACCGCAGACGATAGTCCAGATCAGCTGTAACCAGCGGAAGCTGTTCCCGGATGTCCGGCCACGATTGCCCCATACGTGTGAACAGAGCCTCCGTCTCTTCAACCGGGAATGACCTGTTGGTAATAAAAGCAACCGACTCCGCTGGAACACCACTGATGCGTGAACCACCTGATTTCATGATCCATTGAATCCATGGTAGTGGCACAGCCCCTTTGGGCTTGGGTACGTCCAATTGCTGCGCCAAGAGTTGCAGCAGTTCCTTCATATTGGGACTGACCTCCTTCCGCGCCAACAGTGGATAAGTTCCTCCGACTGGAGCAGCTTCCCTGGATAGAAAAACAAGCGTCTGTGCAACAATGTCATTCTCCACAAGCGGTAACCAATAGGATGAACCTCCCGGCACTACCGGCATAAGCCCTTTCTGAATCGCCTGAATGAGCAGTCCAATCCCACCCGTTTGCTCGGTTTCACCTGTGGGACGTGGTCCAACCACTGTACTCGGATTTACAACGGATAAGGGATAGTGATGCTGTTCTGCATGCTCGCGAATGTGCAGATCGGCATGGAACTTCATCTCTTCATATGCACTTTCATTGTTATCCACATGCTCAACCTGTAGATAATTCCCCTGTTCATTCCGCTCTCCATAAGGACTCATATAACCAACAACGTGGATAAAGTGTCTCAATCCATGAGTACGGTGGATTTCCTGTGCTAGCTGTGCCACTTCTCTGGCCCCGTTCATGAATATCTGCTCGGCTACTTTTCGTTCCAAAGTGACGTCCATCGTTCCACCCGCATGAATGATCACATTCGCTTCAAGAGCACGCTCCCGGTCCGTTGCGGTAAGGCCAAGACCCGACATGGACAAATCACCTGTAATAAAGGTAATTCGGTCGAAATCCTTCACTCCATAAGCCTTCAGCACAGTTCTGGCTCGCTGTTCCGAACGAACCAGCAAGAGTAATTGAGCTTCTCCTTGCGTGAGCTGTTTGACCGTTTCTTTGCCGATAAAACCTGTGCTTCCTGTCATAAAAATGGTCGTGGCTGCAATATCAGACTTGCTTATTACCTGATTCATCTTTGTTGAATTTGCTGCTGTGTTTACTTCATTGGATACACGGTTAGTATGTACAATCATTCTGTTACGGCTCCTTTTAGTACTATATAGTACTAGTTATATTCAAAAAAAGAGCTTCGATTAACGAAGCATCTGACAAAAAGTACGCGCCGATTGTTCTATAATCCCTACATCACGCGCAGTTCCCGCGAGGATCAGTGAACCTTCCAATGCTGCAATAAACAACAACGCAGCCGGTCCCGGTTCGATTCCCTGGCGAAATTCACCACGATCCACACCTTGCTGAAACAACTTCTCCACCATAGGTCTAAGCTCACGAAAGAATCTGGATATGCTTTCCTTCACTTGGGGTGCACTGTCAGGTGTCTGCATATATAACGTAACAAAGGGACAGCTCCCTTCGTAATTTCGGCCCTCAATACCTGCCGACAGCAATGCCATGAATGAGTAGATACGCTCCTCCACTCCTCGTTCACGCTGACTGAGCAGCAGGTACAGCTCCGACTCATACTGGGCAATCCAGTATTGTACCACGGCCTGGAGCAGCTCCTCCTTGTTTTTAAAATGATAATAAATATTCGACTTGGATACCCCACTCACTCGCACGACTTCATCCATGCTGACGTAGCTGTACCCCTGACGCAGAAATAATTGTGCCGCCACTTCAACCGCCTTGGTCCGGTTCACCGGATTGGAACTTTTGGATTTGGCAGGTCTCATGTTCATTTTTTGATTTGTCATATTTAGAACTATACAGTACTAGTAAGTTGAAAACAAGTATTTCTGTTAACAAAAGAGGATTTCCTACTCCAACTACTCCATACTTGTCCACATTTAGAGTGTTATACACACAGGATATCCACATATAGTATTAACTCTGTGTTAAATACGTCATGAGATCGTTAAACTGCTTTTGGGTTATCCACATGTATTCCAGTGAATAAAACAAAAAAAGGCCAACCAGAACGCACCCGGCTGACCCTTCGTACAATTCATTTTCCAACTGTTACTTTTGTTTCCCTGCTTCAAACCGAAGGTTTACTGTCCCCAGCAATAATCGGTTCGTTACCTTGAAGCGGCAATCTGTTCTCCAATCGGATGGCGACAAACAGGATTATCGTCACCGTAACACCGAGTGTTCCTAACAGTACGCCTGTATTCTCCTGCCCCATCAGGGACAACGGAAGTGCCAGCACCAATGGGACAACTGATCTTGTAAATTGAGTGGCGAACGTTGATCTCCCCGACCACTTCATGGTCTCTTCGCGGCTGCGTAAGTTATCAAACATGACAGACCTTTGCATAATACGAGTCCGGTTAAACACAAACCCAAGCATGAATCCACAGATTAACGACACCGCAAACACCTGTACCGTGCCAATGATGATATCGATCACGCCGATCAGTATAAATAGATACATTGGAATTCGGTGTTCCCACTTACGAATCAGCGTTGCAAGAAAGGCACCTAGCCCCATCGCTGCTCCGATGGCCCCGTAACGGGATGAGTCCCAATTGAAGATATCGTGGAACAAAATCGGTACGATAAAATTAATTGCTCCCAATTGCACGGTTAATACAACTACCGCCAATATGGTCATGTTCAGTACTTTTTTTCGCACGGCGTCGGAGTATGTAATCTGCGGAGCCTCCGTTTTTTCTTTCTGTATGTTCTGCTCAGCCTGACCGGATCGGGACAGAATCGGAATGAGCCATGGAGCCATCATACCGACAGCCAGCGTCACCATGAGTACGGTCGAGATCATTGGCAATCCGCCTATACTGAGTAGAACTCCGGTTATTGCGCTTCCTCCAAAGGCACCAATTTGAATCGCAGTCTGCAAGTCATGTGAGGCCTTGTGTGATTTGATTTTCCCATCCAGCACCATCTGGGACATGTAGATTTCCAGGCTCTGATTGGTCAAAAACAGAATCACGGAGAATACGCCACCAATCAGATATAAGCCATACACATTGGTGTTGCCCGCAAATTGAATTAAAAACACAAGCAGAAACACAATGCCCAAGATGCGTGCTAAGCTGAAAATCAGCAAGGGTCGTTCTTTAAGCGCAGTTTTGAGAAAAAAGCTATATTTTTGCAATAAAATAGGTACCAAACTCATGATCGTAATAATAATACTCAGATGAGTAATAGATCCGCCCTGCTCCAGTACAGACCAGATCAGAGTAATATTTAGAATCGTATCTCCACATAGGGTAATCGACAGAAATAGTATGAACAAAATAGTCTGTATCATTGAAGCTGTCTCACCTCAGCAACTTGCAAATCCAGCTTTTGTTCCAGAGATCTTGCGGCTTGTTTTACCGACTCGATGTCCTCAGGTCCCTCATATTGGGTACGCACAGACAGCAGACCTGTAATATCGAATCCTTTCGGAGCAGAATGGACCACTCTACCTTTGGCAGCCACTGGATAATAAGCCCGGTACCTGACATCATCTGCTGCCTCACCGCTGGCATTATTCAACACCTTGCCATCACGGTATACAAATTTGATACAGGTAGCACACTTGGGAGCTGTTCTTTTCGCAAAATGGACTGCCAACGTTTCCTCGCCCTGAAGACCATAAGCATGAGCGGTCACCAGATCAGTCCCATACACATCACGTATATTGCGATAGACATGCCCACCACTGATACGACAGCTGAACTCCACCACTTTATACTCATCATTGGCGTTTTGTCTGGCTTCAACGTTAAACAGACCATTTTCAAGTTTCAGACCTGTACATATTTGCTGAGCCATCTCGCAAAGTTCTTGTTCCACATTGGATTCTCCCTGAAAAGGTAGCGTATATTCATCCTCTTCAAAGTAAGGACCTGGCATTCTGAGCTTGTTATGTACTCCTCCCAGATAAAACAGGCCATTCACAACTACGCCATCCAGCGTAATCTCTTCCCCCGGCAAGAACTCTTCAATCAGCGCTATTGCAGGACATTCCTCGTCAAAATATAGCCCGGACTGCGAAATGGCCAGTTGCGATATGCTATCGAAGGCCTCCTTCAATTCGGCAAGCGAATGAACGAGCGCAACATGGCTACTGGATGCGGCCAGTGTGGGTTTAATAATCACCGGATAGCCTACACTTGCTGCGGCTGTAACAGCCTTATCCAACGTATTTACGGCATAAAATTCAGGACAGGCCACGTCCTCTTGCTTCAGGAACTGACGCTGTCTGGACTTGTCTCTGGCAATTTCGGCCGCTTGGACAGGAATATCCTGTCTTCCCAATCCTTCATTTAATCTCGCATTTAGTACAATATCCGTCTCCTGCCAGGTAATGAAAAACGGAACGCCTATTTGTCTCGCCTGCACGATCATTTCTTCCACATTCTCATTCTTGGGAATATGCTGAACAGAACGAAAGCGAGGATCTTGTTCAAATCCAGAAACAGAGGTCCATAAATGGACCTCTTCGAAAATTCTTCCCAGAGCTTCAATATGATCCCCGTGCAGGGATAAGCCTTTTCTCATGAGCAAACCAACGGAGGAACGAGTCATGCCAGAACCTCTTCTTTCGGCTGCTCCACAAACTCCAAAGCGATAATATACAACGTTCCCTTCTCCCCGGCTTTGGAGGAGTGCACCGTATTAGCCGGAAGCAGAATGCGGTCACCTGGCGTGCAATGCAGTTCTCCTTCTTCTGTGAAGAAGGTAATATCTCCATTGATAATCAGAAGTGTCTCGTCTGTAGGATGGGTGTGGGATTTGTGCTCCCTGAATGGTGTATCTCTTTGAACCTCTACCGAACCGGTTACAGGCAGCAACTGCATTACAGCTTCTTCAAGTGTTATGTCAGACCCTTTAATATATTGAACTGAACTCATACTATTCCTCCTCATATGATGAAATGGGCATTGCGCTGTAGCAGAAACTTCATTGGTATCTGGAATAAAATATTGCAGCCACTCTCGATTATTCGGATTCCCATAGATCCCTAGATGCGGGAATGGATCAATGGCATCGTATTGCCGAAGCAAGCTTCGCACCAAATCCTTGGATTTATCTCCTTTTGGTGTTCCCAAGCCAATCGATTCAAAGACCCATCGTGGTTGAAAGGTAATCATGTATGTATTGGCATGTCTGCTCCTTCTCACCTCATGTGCTGGTGTATTACAAACGACAAAAATGGGTTCCCCATGAAAGCAAAATTCCCACAAAGGATCATTCTCTTCATTCGGTATGAATTCTGGCCATTCTTTCAAGTCGATGGTGTGCAGCCGGGTCAGGATGGACCAAAACGTATGCTGATATTCATGGATGGATAGATCCTTATCAATATTAAAAAATGTAACCATGGAGGTGTAGTTTCCGAAGCTCCTTGCCTGTTCCACATATTCTCTCAATGCCTTTGCAAGCTCTTCTATGGAATGGTCTTCTACATCATCCAAAAAGGAGAACCGCAGCTCATTGCGGTTAAGCCCCATGGAACCGAAAATGCAGGGAAACCGAGGGCTGTCACTGGTCATATCCTTTTCAAAATGCTCAAATTCCTGCTTTCTCCAATCATGACTATCCAATCTCTTCACATCAGCGTTATCTAGCAACAACCCAAAGCCCTCCTAGAATGGTTTAATGGTGAACCAGGACAAACTTGTCATGTAATTCTAGAAGTTGTTTTCTAACGAATTCAATATCCGGGCCTTCCACAATGGCAAATCCGGATCTGGACATCGTATCTCGACCACCTGAAATGGACTGGCCTGATGTATAGTTAATTCGAATATCAATGAGTCCTTCCATCGATTTGAAATCTTCTGCGGATGAGATGCTTTCGATCTTGCCTACAGCAGATGGAAAATTAACCGCACCGGTGTACTTGCCTGTATTAACCGAGGTTGGCGCTTCATATATTCCAAGTTCCGTTTGAATGGCTGCATCAAACAAGTTAACCTGATGGGAATTCAACACCATAGGTGGAATGATGACAATCCCTCCAATTCTTGCTCCAATCTCTCCAAAACAGATCTCCCCATTCGGCAAAAGAAATACCTCTGCATGGAACACACTGTTACGTATCCCCAGTGTCCGTATGATCTCTTCATTAAACGACTGCATCCGTTCTACATATTCATAATGTGTATTAGTGGGATAACAGATCGTACCGGAAGGGCGATCATTTTGGACAATCTCAAGACAATTAAACAAATATTCAGAGACGGAGGAAAATACAAGCTCACCTTCTGAAACGATGGAGTCAATATGAAACTCCCTACCCGTAATAAATTCCTCAATGAGCACTGATTCCCGATTCCAGGAATGGTTGATATACTGCTCAAGCTCCTCTTGATTATTGAGCTTGTACGTCATGATCGTCGCCCACCCACTAATCGGTTTGATAATGATGGGAAAACCAATGCCTGCGACAATCTTTCTGATCTGTACTGCATTGGACGCAATACGTGTCTGTGACGTGTGGATTCCCGCCTGCCGCAATGTCTCCTTCATGATCCATTTGTTACGTACCGTCTCAGCCTGATTCTTTTGAATACCAGGGATACCAAAACGTGTTCTGAGATACCCGCCTGTCTCCACCACATTTTCAGTCGGGGCAATGATGCGCTCCACATCATATTCATCCAAAATGCGCTCAAAAACCTCTTCCACCTGGTCAATCCGAGTAATATCACCCACTTCGAACACTGCACTGAACAGCCCTTCTGGTAATGTAGCAAACTGTTCATAGCCCTGTTCCACCAGCAAAATGTTGGTTGTGTCCGAAATTTTGGACAAGGCTTCGAGAAACCCTGTTTTGGTGTTAATCCGCTTGTCACACAGGAATACAATATCCCTCATAAAGAACTTCACCTCCGATTCAAATATCTTTACTTTCTGCTATATTTTTCTATAATATGGATATAACTTGGAACTGTCAATCTAAAAATTACAAATATTTAAAGTTTGGCTATTTGTTGCCATTATGTGTACTAACAACAGGTTGTAGACACCATACAAACACCCGACCATCTGTATTAGTCGATATTTGGGTTCATATTTGCACTTTTTAACTGGAAATTTTCTCATTATAAAAAGGCGACTCCAATTAATCTGGAGTCACCTTTTTATATGTTTTTACTTATCCACACCTTCATTCATTGAAGGGGAAGCCGTTATTTTTTCAGACTATCCCAGTTCTGTTGCAATGCGTCGAGCAATCCGGCTTTATCCGATTTGCCTGCAACGTAAGCCTGAATTGTGCTGCCATACTCTTGTGGAACCCCCTCAGGGAAGCGGTTGAAGTTCCAGCTGAGTGTTTTATTTTCCTGGCTATACTTCATGATCTCTGTGGCGAGGTCACCCAGATCCTCTTCGGATGCTGTGATGGAACTGAACGCCGGGATGAATTTGAATTCTTTTGTCATGTATTGTTTCCCGATATCCGAAGTTACGAGCCATTCCAAAAACTCTTTTGCTTCCGGTTTCACTTGGGAATTCTTGTTCACAACCCAATAGTTCGGCACGCCGACAAACAATTTGTCATTGGGCTCATTGTTAATTGGCATCGGCAGAATACCCAGATTCAGATCCGGATCGATTCCATCGATCTGTACTTGAGTCCAGTTCCCTTGCTGCATCATCGCGGCTTCTCCACTCGCAAACAACGTAACTTGTGTATTATAGTCGGTTGTCAGCGGGTTTTTGTTGCTGTATTTCAACGTTAAGTCGAGCAAGTTGATCCAGTCGGCGAACACTTGGTTGCCAGGAATCTTCTCCGTACTTTCGTTGAGTCCTTGGATGAATTTCACCGGATCTGCCTGATTTGCAAATGCCACGTTTACATTATGGTTGCCCAGCACCCACCACTCCTGATATCCGTTCGAGAATGGGGTAATGCCTGCGGCTTGAAGTTTCTGTGCAGCTTGATCCAATTGTTCCAGTGTTGTTGGAATTTCGGTAATACCTGCTTTTTGGAAGAGGTCTTTGTTATAAATGAAACCATAACCCTCCAGCGCGAGCGGCTGTCCATAGAGCTTGCCGTCTTTGGTCATTGGCTCTTTGGCTACTTCGAGTGCATCCTTGGCCCATGATTCTCCAGACAGATCTTCCAAATATTCAAGCCATGTATCCAATTCACGATAACCACCTACGTTGAAAATGTCCGGTTGTTCGCCTGCGGCAAACTTGGCTTTCAATGCAGCGCCGTAGTCACTACCGCCACCTACGGTTTGAATGTCCAGTTTGACGCCTGGATGGGAAGATTCATATTCCGCTTTGAGACGATTGAGCGCTTCCGCAATTTCGACTTTGAATTGGAAGATTTTAATAGTTTTATCTCCAGCAGCAGCCTCGCCACCACCTTGAGTATCCGTGTTGACCGGACTGCCACTCTTGTCTCCATTGCCACAACCCGCAAGCATTACCGAAAAAGCAATCAGCATAAGCAACGTCAACTTTGTCATTCTTTTCATACATACACTCTCCCTATAGTAGTTTCAGTATACCCGTTCCACTAATACGTATTTACACCGGCAATCGGATGACAGAATAACCTTCCCTTGAAGCGTGTTTTCATTCTAACGAACCGAGCGCACGTTATTCGCTCCTATTTGCGCAAATCTCCAGCCTAACGAATCACAGAGACGCTATTTCGTCGATTTGGTCGATTTTCAAGGCTCTGACGCCTTTTTTCACCGGAATAAGGTTACTGAGATTCGTTATAATTTCTATTCCTTGATTATCCAACTATTAAGATGCGGTGGGTTCGTTAGCGCTTTGAAAAGGGAGCATGCCATCACTCTGTAAAAGAAGTTCCTGGCTATACAAGCGTCTTTCTTGGTCTTTTCTCTTGACTAATCTTTTCCCCAGGAGTTATGCCCAAGCTATACGGGCATGACTCCCTTTGCACACCTCCATGCGAGGTGGGAGCAAAGGGATCAGGATGCGATGTAGGAGCGGAGCGCTCGCCTTTGATACTCGGTGGCTTCCTTGCCCCAATACATTCAGACCACCGAGGAGCAACAGCGACCGAAAGCACAACTTGAGCCCGCAGCGCCCCTACACATACAAACTCACCTTCTGTCTTATCGAACCTGGTCTTTAAATCATTTCTTTCTTGGTCATTTCATTTCTCTTATTGCTCTTTTCCCCAGGAGTCATGCCCAAGCTATGCAGGCATGACTCCCTTTGCACACCTCCATGCGAGGTGTGCAAAGGGATCAGGATGCGATGTAGGAGCGGAGCGTTCGCCTTTGATACTCGGTGGCTTCCTTGCCCCAATACATTCAGGCCACCGAGGAGCAACAGCGACCGAAAGCGCAACTTGAGCCCGCAGCGACCCTTCCCTCGCACCCTCACCCTTTAACTGATCCAGCCGTAATCCCCTGAATGATATACTTCTGCATCAGCAGGAAGAAGATAATGATCGGCATGATGCCAAGCACAAGTGCTGGCAAGGCCAGATCCCATTGCTTCGTATATTGTCCGAAGAGCGCAAAGGTCGCAATCGGGATCGTACGCAGGTTGGAGCTTTGTAGGATCAGGGATGGGAGAAGATAATCATTCCAGATCCAGAGTGTGTTCAAAATGATGACGGTTACATACATCGGTTTCATGAGTGGAAATACGATCCGGAAGAACACCCCGTAGGCAGAGCTTCCATCTACCCGGGCCGCTTCCTCAATCTCCAGCGGGACGGATTTTACGAATCCGTGGAACAGGAAGACCGACATCGGTGCCCCGAAACCGAGATAACAGATAATGAGTCCGCCAAGGCTGTCGATCAATCCCAGATTACTGGTTACAGTAACGAGTGGAATCATGATAGACTGGAACGGAATCACCATGGCGGCAATGAACATGCCGAACAAAATCCGGTTGAACCGGGTATCACTGCGGACCATTCGGTACGCGGCCATGGAACTGATCAGCACAAGCAACAGATTGCTGACCACCGTAACGATAAGCGAATTCATCAGCGCGGACGGGAAGTTAATTTTCTCCCAAGCGTTCGCATAGTTGCCCCACTGGAACACTTCCGGCCATGCAGCCGAATTGGTGAGCAAGTCACCGAAGGTTTTAACCGAATTCACAAACAGGAAGTAAAACGGAACCAGGAATAAAAGTCCAAGGAGTACCATGACAATCTCGGTTAAAATGGTACTGAAGCGGTAATTTTTCGTCGTCTCCATTAGGCTTCTACCTCCTTGCTCTTCGTCAGACGTACCTGAATCATGGTGATGATGGCAACGATTACGAAGAACACGAGCGCTTTGGCGGTTCCGATGCCATATCTGTTATTCACAAAGGCTTCATTGTAAATATTAAGTGCAACCGACTCTGTTGATCCGAACGGTCCACCTTTGGTCAGCGACAGATTGAGATCGAACATTTTGAACGACCAGGAGATCGCCAGGAACAAACAGATTGTCACACCCGGCATAATGAGCGGAAGAATGATGCTCCGCAGTACCTGCCAGCGACTTGCGCCATCAATCTCGGCAGCTTCCAGCAGATCAGGGGATACATTGGTCAGAGATGAGATGTAGATAACCATCAGATATCCTGCGGTCTGCCATACAAACACAATCACGATTCCCCAGAAGGCGGTTGGTTCGTCTCCCAGCCAAGGAAGGTTGAAGAAGGACCAGCCGGTTACATCGCCTACTGCTGAAAACCCTTTCACAAATATGAACTGCCAGATAAAGCCGAGCAACAACCCACCGATCACGTTAGGCATAAAAAAGATCGTACGCAGAATGTTTCTCGTCTTGAGCGGTTTGGTCAGGAAATACGCCAGGAAAAAGCCAATCACATTGGTCAGTACCACACCAACCACGGTGAAGCGCACCGTAAACCAAAACGCCGTTTGGAACTTGGGATCATTCGCAAAAACATGCACGAAGTTATCGAACCCTACCCAATTAATGTTCTCGGATACCCCGTTCCAGTCCGTGAAGGAATACACCATGCCAAGCAGGAAAGGGACCACGATGATGAGAATAAAAAACACGATGGAGGGACCCACGAACACAAGCTGCTGTAACAGCTGTGAAGATTTGCGATGCTTCATATCGTTCTCCCCTTCTATAGATGGATGAAATTGGTCTCTTTTTCTATTAAACCCCAATATCGCCGAGGGAAACACCGACCCTCGTGAACAGTTGGGGGTAAAATATTGTCCTCTCTTAACCTGCAACCAGAAGGGGTGTTCCGATGTCCAAATACTACAGTATACGCACCAAATTGATTGCCTTTATGCTCATCGCTACCACACTTCCACTGCTCGCTTCGATCAGCATGACGTTTATTCAGACCAAGACAGCCTTGCGGGAACAGGCTGTTGAAGAGAACAAACGCCTGATCTACCAAGCGTCCACCAATCTCAACAACTATGTGGATAACGTGGCCAGAGCGTCGCTGGCTGTGTATAATGACCCGAACTTTCTGCGCAACTTGGCAAAAATTCCTGGTGATTATCGTGCGGTTGCCGAGGTGTACACCACTTTGCAGACGATACGCGCGGCTGTGCCGGATGTATTCCAGCTGTATTTGCACTCTTTTGCCGCCAATCAATCCACCTTAATTACAAATCCCTTTCCGAAGCGGGAGGAACGCAAACAGGCCTACTCCGGCTCGCTCCATGGAAAAACAGGCGGTGACAGCCCGGATATCTGGGTGGAATCGGCCCATATGAGTCACACGTACGGATTCAAGGCTGCCTCCCCTGATGATCCTGAAAGAACGGTCATTACCCTGCATCGGGTGATCAAGGATATTCCGTCCACAGAGCGTCTGGGTGTACTCGCCATAGATCTGAATATGAATACCATTGCAGCAATCTGTGGCAGACTGTATGATCCGGCTAGGGAACAGATCTATGTTGTGGATGGTCAGAATCAGATCATTTACCAGGGACGTTCCGAGGCCAATCATACGGATGCACTGCGAGAGGAAACGGCCAGTGAACTGAATATCGCGCGAACTGGCGCTGGTACAGCCCAGAATGTCGCAGGACATTTTGAACAGGATCGTTCCATGTATGTATACCAGCAGCTTGGCAGCACGTACGCCGACTGGACCATTGTCAAACAGATTCCGAATGAGACGTTATACGCCAGAGCGACCACACTTACATGGAATAACGCGATGATTGCCATTGCGGCACTTGTATTGGTCATTGTTGCAACCTTGTTCATCTCCATCCGAATCACCGGTCCACTCAAGCAACTCATGCGATATATGAACCAGATCCAAGCCGGGCGTCTGCACGTGGATATCCATCTATCCAGCCGAGATGAATTCGGGGTGCTCGCTCGTCATTTCCGAGATATGATGGATACGGTAAATAATCTTATTTTGCGGGAATATCGACTCGAAATCGCCAATAAGACAAATCAGCTCAAAGCGTTGCAAGCGCAGATTCATCCGCATTTTCTGTATAATACACTGCAATCGATCGGTACACTTGCCCTTCAACAGCAAGGACAACGGGCGTATACACTACTCTCTTCCCTGTCCAAAATGCTGCGCTACAGCATGCGGGATCAGACCTCCGTGACCTTACGCGAAGAGGCGGAGCATGCCCGGTTATATCTGGAACTGCAGCAGGAGCGGTTCGGTGACCGCCTGGAGGTAGATTTGGGTTTTGCCGAAGATACCTTGTCTGTCGAAATGCCAAGAATGACGTTACAACCTTTAATTGAGAACTACTTTAAACATGGAGCAGATATTCAGCCTGGCAAAGGTCACATATCCCTATCCAGCCGCCGGATCAACGATCATTGGATTGAAATAGAACTGAATAATAACGGACCTTCCATACCTGAAGATAAATTACTGGAGATCCGCGGATGGCTGCATCAAAGTCATACAACAACCGGGTTATCTACACAAGAATCCGACGAGTCTGAATCCATCGGTCTACGAAATGTAATACGCCGACTTCAATTGAACTCACATCCCGGTCACTCAGCCAGACTTGAGATCAGCAATCGGGAACCCAATGGTGTGAAGATCACGGTTAAACTATACGCGGGAGAGTGAACAACATGAAGGCACTGCTTGTAGATGATGAAAAACATGTCCGCGATGCCATAAGGTTGCTTGGTCATTGGGAAGAGTTTGGCATTGATACGTTAATCGAAGCGGCAGACGGGGATGAAGCCATCGCCGCCATCACGGCACATCAACCTCAAATCATACTCAGTGACATGCGTATGCCGGGCAAGGACGGTATGGCATTACTTGAATGGATATCGGCTCATACCCCACACAGCAAAGTGCTCGTTATTAGTGGATATGATGATTTTGAACTCGTGAGGCATGCAATCAGACATGGTGGCATGGACTACCTCCTGAAACCTGTGGAAGCAGATGAGCTGAATGCCTCTCTATTAAAGGCCGTTACAGCTTGGGGAGAGGAAGACGCCATTCGGATACAATCCACCAGGCAATCCATTGTCGTTAATCGAATGCGCCCCCACTACCAGGATCGTCTGCTCACTGAACTTGCCGTCGGCAGAGGCAGCAGTTCATCACACATGCAGCGATTGCAGGATGAGTTGAATCTCCCCAGTGTTATCCCTGTCTGTAGTGTCGCTGTCACCAGCCTGTCCCATCTGGATGCAGATTGTCTGGCAAAATACCGCAGTCAACCAGATCTGCTTGTGTTCTCGGTGCTCAATATCTGTGCCGAGATGTTATCCACACCAGACGAAGGCGTAATGTTTCGGCAGTTGGATCAACCGGACGAGATTGTTCTGCTGCATTGGGGCCCATCCACTTCATTGGAACATATTCTGGACAAGGTTAATCAGGGATTGGAGCAGACGATTCAGCGCCGGCTTCATTTTGGCATCTCCACCTGTGAGTCCTACCCTGGCGGAATCTCAGCAGCATATCTGGAAGCAAGTTCAAGACTGTGGAGACGTAACGCTGTGCAAATTAAACAGCGAATTCATGCGTCAGTGGAATCATCAAATGGGAAGAAAATCAGGCGCTTAACCGCCCATGAAGAACCCCTGCGTATGGCAGCCATGAGCTGCCGGTCTTCCAGTGTATCTGCTGCGGTCGCCGAGTGGCTTGACCCGATTACTAATCTTGAAGTTGTCAGTGCTGAGCAGATTCAGCAATGGATCGACGAGCTGGAATGGATGCTGAGCCGCTGGCTTGATGATACGGCAGGTTCGTCACCCAAAGAGGAAGAAGTAACGGAGGAACAGTCTATTCCCTTTGCCGAGTTACCTTTGGACGCTGAAGGACTGTTATCCTTCCCCCTGCTTCGTTCATTATTGGAACAACGACTGCTTGCCGCAGGAAAGGCGCTCACCGCTCATCACCACGCCAATCCCGATCCCATGAGTGAGATTGCACGTTATATGGACGCCCATTATCAGGAGGACCTGTCCTTGCAGCAGATTGCCGCGCGTTTCTACCTGAGCCGGGAGTATATTTCCCGTAAATTCAAACAGCAATTTGGCCTGAACTGGTCGGAATATTTGGGCAAACTGCGAATCAATAACGCCAAGCTGCTACTGCAAAACCCTTCCCTGCGAGTTGCCAAAATCTCGGAGATGGTTGGATTCCAGGATGAAAAGTATTTCAGCAAAGTGTTCAAAAAAATGGAGGGCATCACGCCAGCGGAATATCGTAAAACATTATTGGAGGCTGGTACGTAACGAGTACCTGATCCGAATTAAAAAGAGTACTCCCGGCATAACCCACCGGAAGTACTCTTTATATTTTTCTTTTACAGAAAATAGCCTATATCATGGCGATTTGTTGATTCTTAATTTTCTCAGATAGGATACGATCCGAGATATTGTCCCGATTAAAATCACAGCCATAAATCCATAAGCCATATTATTTCCTGTCTTATGAGCCACTACGGGGAAATAGATGAGGCTGAACAGTAATAGGACAATATCCAGGTAGAACATAATCTTCCGATAAATAGGGATTCTCACCTCCCTTTTATTTACCAAAAATGGTTTTATTAATTATATTAAATCATAACATAGATACGTCCTAGTCCGCTCACCGATCCCGCAAAATCACCGCAGGTACAAGCCGAATGTAGATTAGCTCCCCTGCAAGCTCCACCATCGTCTGTGTAACAATAACAGCTGCGGCTATGTTTGCCCATTGTGGAGGGAGTGCCAGCGCCAGTGGCAGAACGACCAGCGAATTCCGTGTGGCTGAACTGAATATCAACGCCCGCCCTGCACCCGGATTCAATCCAAACCAAGTAGCAATGAGCCGAGATATCCAAGGCATAAGAATTAGAAAAGCAACATAGATCGGAATCACGTTCACGATGATCGCCATATCATTGTAGACTTTGCCAATCTGGGAAGCGACAACCACGATTAGCGCAAGCGCCATCATCGGAACTGGGAGCCATGCCGTCGCATTCATGACCCGTTCGCCGCTCGCTTTACCTCTGGAGAGAACTTGTGTAACAACAGCGAGCAGCAGTGGAATAACGATCAGGAACAGAAAAGCCTCCACAAACGGCCCTACCTGCATGACCTGCGCCACCTCAGCCCCCATCAATACCCATAAATAAAACGGCAACAGGATCATTTGTATAACAAATAAAAGGGGTGTTGCGGCGAGCATCAGTTTCTCATTGCCCCTGCCGAGCTGTGTGAACACAATGACGTAATCAATACAGGGCGTTAACAGTACCAGATAGACTCCAATCAGAACGCCTGGTGATTGTGGAAAGACCAGTGTAAGCAACCATACGACTACAGGTACAACGATAAAATTAGCCACCAGTAGCGCCCCCATAAATCGAAGATTCGACCAGGACTCTTTTAACTGTAAAAAGGGAATCTGTACAAACATGCTATATAACAGAACGGCAAGAACCGGGGACACGGTGTAGTGTAAAGCATTCCCCCATACCGGATTACTCAGCCCGATCACTGCTCCTAAGAACAATGCAACTACATAGAACCAAGTCTGCTGTTGCTCCATCGTTTCTCTTGTAAGCATTCTCTGCCTCCTCTCATTAGTGAGACATCGTGGGCATGGACATATTTCTGCATCGTTTCGCGTACATTGGGACAGAGTACCGTTCCAACATAGCGGCAGAGCGCAAGGATCTGAAAGATCAACTTGTGAATTTTTTGCGGCTGTTATTAGAATGTGCAAGAACTGGGTATATTCATTGTAGACTGACCCGTGGTTCATTCATTTCGTTAAACCAAGGAGGAAACACAATGTCACGTAACAATCCGTACAAGTGGTTAAACGCCATTGGTTTTATCGCTGTAATTATCGTGAACTACCTTTCCAACGCTCTGCCGATCGGGGGCAGAACCAATAAGGAAGTATCGGATATGTACCCTGTGCTGCTCACACCTTCTGGCTATGCCTTCTCTATATGGGGTCTGATCTACCTGCTATTAGCAGGGTTTGTGATCTATCAGTTCGTGCCCGCTTCTTGGAAAAGGGATTCGATTACCCGTCTCGGGTATTGGTTTCTGGCAAGCTGTGCTTTCAACGTAGCCTGGATTTTTGCTTTTCAAAACTTGCAGACCGGTCTCGCTTTACTAATCATTGTACTGCTTCTGTTGTCTCTGATCGTGCTGTATGTCAAAACACGTACCATTACGGTTCCAACCACTGCTGAGATCTGGCTTGTGAAGCTGCCATTCAGCATTTATCTTGGATGGATTAGCGTGGCAACCATTGTCAATGCAGCTGTGCTGTTATATAAAATCGGTTGGGATGGTTTTGGTCTCAGCGAACCGACCTGGACGATCATTATGCTGATTGTGGGTATGGTGCTGGCTGTACTCGTTAGCTTCCGTTATCGCGATAGCATATACCCACTTGTGTTCACATGGGCGTATATCGCCATTGCACTTAAACAAAAGGATGTCACTTCCGTATATTATACGGCAATCATCATTGCGATCGTACTGGCCATCTATGCGGTATGGCTGTTCTTCGCCCGTAATCAGGATCGTGATTGAAATTCCCCCTTCTATATAGCGCTTAAATGTAACGCAAAAATGCAAAAAGCCGATTCTGGTCATTCGACCTGAAATCGGCTTTTTATGTATACCTTAGCGAATGAAGATTGTCCTATTTCAGGGCAATAACTTCAATCTCCACCAGTGCATCTTTTGGCAAACGAGCAACTTCCACTGCACTGCGTGCAGGATACGGCTGTTCGAAGAACGTGCTATACACTTCATTCACAGGAACAAAATCGTTCATGTCTTTCAGGAACACCGTCGTTTTCACGATTTTATCCATACTTGTGCCTGCTGCTTCAAGGATAGCCTTTACATTGCTCAGGGACAGATGTGTCTGCTCCTGTACATCTGCGCCGAACTCTCCCGTTCGAGGATTCAGGCCAAGTTGCCCGGAAGTGTAGATGAAATCGCCTGCATCAACGGCTTGACTGTATGGACCAATGGCGCCTGGCGCCTGATCGGTAGAGATTGGTTTTTTCATGGACGAGTTCTCCTTCATGTTCGTTATCCTGCTGCCGCATGGAGTCAGGGTTCGAACTCATTTTTGTTGCCTATTATACCACGATCTACCTCAAGCGAGAAACGCTCCTCACTAGCCACATGAAGCAAACAGCTCGTTCAAAGGTTTCTTAGCCCCCGTCCACACCAAGGACATGAATGACTTCATTCGAATACACATGGTTTCCCTTGGCTTGCACCAACGCAATATTTGTCATGGCCTGTGCGATGGTTGCGGCGTGTACCGCCCGGTATTTGTCTGCTCTGCCTTTCATCCAGCGATCCAGAAACTTCATGGCATGGGCAGCCATCTGCTCACCAAACCGCTTCTCATTTCGATCTCCCAGAATTAAGGAAGGGCGGAAGATATGCAATGACGGAAAACCGATATCGGACAATGCATCCTCCATTTCCCCTTTGGTCCGACTGTAAAAGACCCTGGAACCAGCACTCGCTCCCATGGAGGAGATTACCAGCATCTGTGATACACCATGTTGCTTCGCCATAGTAGCTGCACGAACCGGGTAATGATAATCCACCTGACGGAAATTGTCCTGACTGCCCGCTTTTTTGATCGTTGTACCCAAACAACAGTAAAGGTCATCGATTCCATCGAATAAGTGGCCTTGGTTCTCCAGCTGTTCCCAGTCCACCACATGCTGTTCCAGTTTGGGATGTTGCAGCTCAAGCGGACGTCTAACCAGAACCCGAACCAAGCTGTATACCGAGTGCTCCAGCAGATTATGAACCAGTAATTCGCCTACAAGCCCCGTGGCTCCAATCACCATGGCTTTCCGTTCGAGACGATTCAATTACATCCCTCCACTTCGCCATCTTTTTTTGAAGTCATACCAGATATATAGGATCAATCTAAACATTTACAAGGTTGTTCTGTCATCGAAGTGCCAGTGTAAATATTCAATATCTATTTTAACAGTACACGACGTCCAAGGGTAAATGTAAGAATCAACATCACGACACCGACCCCCACCTGAAATCCATAGGCTGAGATCCAGGCCAGCGCATCGGACCAAGTCCCCATCTTTTCATACAACCAGCCGCCCAACAGCGGCCCAATAAATGAAGTTACTCCGGTCAGAGCCGAATACACCGCGACAAACATCGGTCTTTCACTTTTGGGCGTGTCTCCAATCGTAAAGTTAAATGCCAGCTGATTGAATCCACCTACACCGATCCCAAGGAAGATATGCGATAAAAATAGTGCGATCAATACAGGCATGAACGACATTAACCCCCACGACAGACAGGAGAGCGCAATGACTGGCAATGTCCAGAATAGGAGGGTTTTGTTGCTGAATCTGGCATTCAGATTGCCCCAGACATAGAAACCGGCCATCATAACCAGCGTCTGGACTACCGTGATCAGGGATACGGTCTGATAATTAATATTCAATAGATCCAACATCACATAGGAATAGAGCGGAACAATCAAGGTCTGGATCAATAACCAGACAGCCAGGAACAGCGTTGCTTTCAGGAAAGAACGATCCTGGAACGGCTTGATGAACATGCGCCAGAAAACCTTTTCGGTAGAACGTTCAAATGGAACGTCCGGATAGAAGAAATAAATGACTGTGTTGGCAATGGCACAGATCCAAACCGGAATAAACAGGATCAGAAAGCCCATTTCTCCGGGGTAACGGTCCAAAACAATACCACCAGCGAATAAGCATACGCTTCCAAGAGCATTCAGAATCGTATTTCGAATTCCAAAATAACGCCCTCTCACCTTGGCAGGTACGATATCGCCAATCAGTGAAGTCCAGATCATGCCGCCGATGGTATTTGATATAAAAGCAACCGTATACACGCCAATATATACGCTTACCCACCACTCTTTGGGAAATATAAACGGGATCAGTCCCGTCGCACTCCACAAGATACGATGTGTGCCCACAAATAGTAGCAACATGCGTTTTCGGCTGCGAATACGCTGCATCCAGTAAGCTGCTCCGATCTGGGCAATGTTTACGAACGTTGTAATCGCGAGCACAAAGCCGATATGTCTCGACCCGGCCCCAAGGTACAGCAGAAATCCGGTTAAAAACGGGCCTCCCAGCAAGGTCTGTAAAATAATTGCCGGTACACCCTCCCATGTTGCAATCGATAAATTCATGCGTTGTGTCGAACCCTTGCGCCGTGGTTTGCTTGCTGACGGGGGAGGGTTAACGTTGACCGTCTTCTGTATGGGGATACACTCCTTAGACCGGGTCTCAAAAGCCGGTCGATGCTAGTTGTCATCCCAAATTCTACTCACAGCGCGAAGGTTGTCAACTCATTTTTTCACGGTCCAACGGAAGATGGAGATGGAAGGTGCTTCCTTTACCTTCAGTGCTCTCCAGTTCAATCGATCCCCCCAGTAATCTCGCTAAATCCCGACTGATTGACAGGCCTAGTCCGGTACCGCCAAATTTTCGACTAATCGACCCGTCAGCCTGCTGAAATGCTTCAAATATGGAATGATGCTTGTCCTCAGAAATGCCAATACCTGTGTCCTGAACGGAGAAAATAAGCCATCGATTCTGAATACCTGCATTCTTAATCTGTTTGGTGCTTACGGTCAGCGTGACCTTCCCCCGGTGAGTGAACTTGATGGCATTGGACATCAGATTCCGTAAAATCTGTTGAACCCGCTGGGGATCAGACCAGAGCGTATCAGGCAGTCCCGGTTTCTTATCCAGAACCAACTGAATACCTTTTTTCTCGGCAACGAGCTGAAAGTGGCTCATGGCATCTTCTGTAAGTTGTGCGACACTGATATCCTCCAGTACAATATCCAGCCGCCCAGCTTCTACTTTGGAAAGATCCAGAATATCGTTAATGAGCGTAAGCAGTTCCTGCCCGGAGTGGTCGATCATATTGGCAAAACGTACAATATCCTCCTGATCCATCGTGTCGGCATTCTCGCTGATCATCTGGGCAAAGTTAATGACACTGTTCAGTGGTGTACGCAGCTCATGTGACATATTGGCGAGAAATTCGGATTTGTACTGTGAGGCAATCATCAATTGTTTGGCTCGATCCTCCAGTACAATCTGGGCTTTTTGTAACTCTTCCTTTTGCACAGACAAGAGCCGATTTGTACTTTGGATAAGCAAAATTCGATTCTGTTCATTCTGAAAATCACGTAAAATAAATGCAAAAATAAGGCTTAGCAAAATGCCTGTAGGGAGTGTATAAGGCATAATATGTGAAAAGAAGTATGTAGCCGGGATCACACCAACGATAGCAATGTTTACACTATTGACCACATTGACGATAACTGTAACAAGGATTCCTTTAATAATCAGTCTGTAGTTGCTGCGTCTCATCCATATATTCAAACCTGCACATATCACGCCCAAAACAGACATGTTAAGTACTGCCGCCAATGTAGCATCCGTGATGCCAAAAGTCAGCCTCGACAGCCCAATCCCAATACCCACGATAATTACGCTATAGGGTTGTCTATACGTTAGAACGGCAACAATTAAAGGAACATAACGAAGGTCAAAGACCACTTCATCGGTGAGTTGAAACCCAAAAACCGTACTGATCCAACCTGCAAATATAAGGACAAGCACTGAACTGATCTGCTTCACTCGGGAAGAGGTACGTATTACGACATATTTATAGAACACACTAGCAAGATATGCAATGGTAATAAGCATCCCCATATTCAATACGAACATTTTTGAAAATTGCATTCACTCACTCCTGTTGTACCGACTTTACTGGCCAAAGTGCCTTCGTCCGTATGTGTCTCTATCATATCATGCCCATTGAAGCTTCGGCATTCCTTCTTCGTCAAAAAAATACACAAAAATACACAAATCAGGATTCAATTTGTGCGCTGGTCGTAGTAGAATATATTGTTGTTTAAATTTAAACTACTATATAGATTGAACTAAAGAATAATTACACTGGCCACTCCGTTGACAGAACAACCTTCTGATCGCTGTTATCCCCAGATTTTTTCGATTCCCTTTTCTGAAAGGGAAAATTCGTGGATAAAGGCGAAGCGTATGCTTTCGATGCAGCTTTCTTTCAGAAAGCTTTTAGCTCCGCTTCTTCAGGGTATTTCTGTCCTCTGCGTTCTCGTGTAAATGAATGTATAGTGCAACTTATATAGTTATTTGCTGGGGTCATGCTCCTAGGGAGCATGAATGAAAGGAGTAAGGTGTTGTGCAATTGTTAAAAAGCAAATCCTATTGGCTGTCATTGAGTTTAATGCTCTCTTTGGCCGTCATGGGGCTCTTCTATGATATTCTTAATAGTCCGGAACGCGGGTTCGTAGTTCTTGATTCACCGCTCGACCGGATCATTCCCTACGTGCCTGGCATGTCCATTCCATATTTGGGCTGGTACCCGTTTGTATTCGGTGTGCTCGCTTACCTATGTGCCAAGGATCGCCTGACGTATTACCGTGTCTTGTTATCCATGAATATCTGTGTCTGGATATGTTATCTGATCTACTTCAACTTTCAGACCATGGTACCGCGCCCGGAACTGACGGGTACAGGCCTGGGAGCATCTGTTCTCGGATGGCTCTATAGCCAGGATCGTCCTTATAATTGTTTTCCAAGTATTCATTCTCTTCACTCTTATCTGGTTATGCGTGCCGTTCTCTCGGTTCCAAGCATCCGCAAACCCATCAAGATTTTGGTGGCCGCCGGGGCAGCAACCATTATCGTATCCACGCTAATGATCAAACAACATGTGATCTATGATGCCTTGGGTGCAGTCATACTCGGCGAATGTGTTCTCACCATCATAACAGGCCTCGCTCTACACCGGAGACGCAGAAAAGAATCGAAGTGGACAGAGGGGATCAACTGATCCCTCACTTCGATGGTTTCTGAAGATGATGTTGTCGTCTCCATTCATCAATAAACAAACCTGCAAAATAGGGGTCCCATTGGGTCCCTTTTCCTTCTTCCAAAATCGTTAGCGCTTTCTCGTGACTCATCCCATTCCGATATGGTCGATCTGACGTCATGGCATCAAAGGCATCGGCTACTGCAATGATGCGGCCAAAAAGGGGAATATCATCACCAGCCATCCCATCCGGGTATCCTTTGCCATCATATCTCTCATGGTGAGATCGTACACCTGGCAGAAAGTCGGCCATGGCATCAATAGGCTCTATCTGTAACAAAATACTCTCTCCCTGCACGGGATGTGTGCGAATAATGGCGAATTCCTCATCGCTTAGTTTTCCATCCTTCAACAGTACCTCATCAGGTATGCCGATTTTCCCGATATCATGAAGCAGGGCTGATTTGTACAATAAATCCGCCTGTTCCTCATTCATTCCGCTCAGCTTGCCAATCATCAGCGAATACTCTGCCACACGCATGGAATGCCCTGCCGTGTACTTATCTCGGGCGTCTAAAGCAGCAGCCAGTGTAGAAAAATAACTTTGCAACAGCTGTCGATTGCGTTCCTGTCTCATCTCCAGCCGATTAATCATCATATTGAAGCCGGAGATCAGTGCCGAAAACTCATCCGCATATAGATCCGGAGCTCGTCTGCCAAGATCTCCCCCCTGAATTCGGTTCATCTCATGCGTCAGTTCAGCAACTGGATCACGAACATCACGAATCAACAGCCAGCTTCCTACCAGCGCAAACCCCGCGCCCAGAACAACGATGAGAATTCCCCACAGAATGTACTCTTTCGCAAATTCACTGTCCATATACTGAAGTCGGATATATGTAGCCAGGAAAAATAGAAATAGAGGAAATAAGCCAATCAGTGCCGTACTTAGCTGAAATTTACGCTGGATCGATACGAGAATGCGTCCTCCCAGTGAAGGTTCCATCCCGTATTGGACTTTGCCTCGATGACGAATCTCAAGTAACAGGGGTCTTATCGCCCGCACCGTTAGGTAATACTCTATCAGCGCATGCATGATGGCAATCAGAAAGGCACACGCAGCGGCCACGACAATATACAAGTAAGGGAATTCAAGCCACCCTGTGGATATCATCCATATTGTTAATCCGGCTGCCGGAAGTGAAAAACCAAGCATGTGCGGACCCATGATCCGATATATGGTCTGTCCCGGGAAACGATGAATTTTCTCATACATGTGGTTCAGTTCGTCTCTCTCATGATGCTCGGAAGTGAAAAATTGTCTTATGGGGCCAAGCTGCACCCACAGCGTAATTAATTCTGCAACCAGCATGAACAAGAGTGAAATCAGTACAATGAAGATGAGTCGAACAAATTGAATATTGGGTATTTGCAGAGTAGATACCATAACTACTGTACCGACAACAAAAACAGCTGCCAGTGAACCGATCAGATAATTGCGTATCAGGCGAAAGATAAATGAACGGTATGCTTCCAACTGAACCCCTCACTCTCTATGTGCAACCAGTTCTCCCTTGAGACACAGGGAGACTAAGGGTATTGCCTTCTATTTGTTTATCGGTTGCTTCAACTAAAAAAATTAATAAAATCCAATGGGTGGGCATCAGAACTGGAAAACACAAAAAGGCTGCTCCACGACGGAGCAGCCTTTAGTGATATATCTTATATTTATCCTTTAATCTTGGCAGCCAGAATCATTGTACCACGCGGCTCATCTCCCATTGCATCCGGTTCAAGCGTGATGGCAACCGTATCATAGTCGTTGGCCGAATCCAATGTGTAATATACTGCTCCCGTTCCGTCACGACTAAGGAACGTACCGGCATTCTGAGGGGTATCTCCTTTGATCAACCAGACCTGAAAAGCCTCGTTGCCTTCCAGGTTCGGCAGGTTCTCAGCCTGCACAACCAGGTGAGTGCCTTTGCTGTCAATAACGATGGTTGCGAGACCCTGAGCTACAATGTCCTGCGTTGCAGGATTCAGCTTCACTGCCTCGCCAGTCTGCATGCCCTGTGCAGGTTCCAGAGCTGATGCCAGCTGCTCTTGCAGCTGCGCATTCTGCGCCTGTGTCTGCACCAGTTGCTCTTGCGTAGCCGACGAGCCCGCCGCTTGCTGCGTCAGCGAGTCGATCTGGCTCCGCAGCTGCGCCGTGTACACGACCAGCAACAGTGCCGCGGCCGCAAGGCCGGCACTGGCTATGCGCCAGGCGCTGCTGCTGCGCGCACGCGCGCGCGCTTGTGGCTGCCATGGCTGTGCCTGGGCAGCCTCTTCCACCCGGGCCGCAGGCACCGCCGTTACCGGCGGCAAGCCTGGTCCGGGCTGCGCCGCACGTTTGTGCTGCGGCGCAAGATCCTCCTGAAGCACCACCGGTGCTTCAGGCTCTGCAGGAGCAGCCGCTGGCTTCGCCTCTGCGCTCTCCTGCACATGTCCGAGCACGTTGCCCAGCACACGTGCTCGCATGCCTGGCGGCGGTGCTACAGGTTCCGCCGCAAGTGGCAGGAAGCCAGTCACTTCCTGCAATTCCCTCACCTCCTGGCGGCAAGGTTCGCAAGTTGCCATATGCGCTTCAAACGCCGCCACTTCCTCTGCTTCCAGTCCGCCCAGCACATACATCGGTGCCAGATCAGACCACTCCTCATGTCGTTCTATCATGGATGTATGCCCTCCCTTCCCGCGTCCGGATGCAATTCAGCATCGGCCAGCAACTTTTGGAGCTGTCGCATGGCAAGCCTGACACGGCTCTTTACTGTACCCAGCGGAATCCCGAATCGGCTGGATACTTCCTGCTGGGTTAATCCCGCATAATATATCGATTCGATAACTTGTTGCTGATCACCGTTCAATTGGGACAACGCCTCTTTAATCCGGGTACCTTCCCATTTACGCTGCACTTCTTCTTCCGTGTTCGTATGCTCATCGGCATAGGCTGCCAGTGTCTCGTGTTCAACTGAAGTAGCCACTGCCCCTTTCGATTTCCGCCTCAGCATGTCCACTGCAATGTTACGCGTAATCGCAAACATCCATGTGGTCAGCTTCCCCTGTGAGGCATCGTAACGTTCAGCATTATTCCAGACCCGCATAAAAAGTTCCTGAACGGTCTCTTCTGCCGTCATAGGATCACCAACGATCCGATAGGCAAAAGAATACACCGCTCGCTCATAACGGTCATATAAAAGCTCCAGTGCGGAGGCATCACGTTCCGCGATCTGCCGCATTAACCTGCTGTCCTCCATCGATTCAGTCATGCGAGGGCCCCTTTCTGTTTCTTCCCTCTTATTATAACCTACGCAGAATCTTTTGAAGAGGATTACCCCTATGAAGAAATAGTTTGAAAAATTTTCTGTATCTTTTCAAAACAATCTTTCACTTTCTAACTTAAAAACAGTCCGAAAACATGTTGCTCTGGTCGCGCTTTCCTTTTTATTGCAGAAAATTACAACCTGTGGTATACTATAAAAGTTGTATTAAACAACCTCATATGATTTCTGTCTTCTTTAAACCCCGGAATATTTTCTTCATGCTGCGACCGCAGCGAATTTTTAAGCACAATTAACCTATGAAGATTGAAGAACCTGAATCACAATAACCCGGTAGTACAGAGTTTCACAAGATGTTCCCATTCACACTGGCGCGGTCATCGGAGCCGCAAGGACAAAAGAGAGGTAGGGCTTTTGTTGTTTTGGATATCACTTATTCTTGAGAAGATTGAAAACATACACAAAGCACCCGGAATTGGGTTCCGGGTGTTTATCCATGTCTTACATATCCAATTTAGCAACATCTACAGACAAGCGCTCCCCCCACCATTGAGTAAAGTCCTCCTTTCACTTATCAGACTAACCAGATAAATTCGTCTCTGCTTTTAAAACTTTTCCATTCTCCCACTGACTACATTCCTAACTTCCTAACTTCCTAACTTCCTAACTTCCTAACTTCCTAACTTCCTAACTTCTCCAATTGTGCAAATAACCCGGGCTTATAAAGTAAATGTTTACGCTCACCAGACGCTAACGAATCCTGCACACCTTATATTAGGGATTTCTATGCTATGTAAAATCTAACGAATCTCAGCCACGTTAATCCATGTCACTTCATGAATATAGGCTCCAAACATGCCCAGATTGAGGAAATAAGACGTCTACGATTCGTTAAACTTGTGAAATGGCAAAAATGCATGGAATAGAGGCTGTGGAGTTCGTTAAAGAAAGTAATCCCAACGCTCCTTCACTTAATTCTGATAAAAAAAGGACACCGCAGGATGAAATCCTACGCTGTCCCTTTCTAAACCATAGGTACGTTATGCCTCTACATGGAACTCAAACTCGGAGTTTATTTAGAGCACCTATCGCAACGATCCACGATCAGCAAAGTCTCCTTGCACCCACAAATTCTTAGATAAACATCGTTTTGGAGATAATGACCAGCAAGATGAACAGTACGAGGATCGTACCCATCGAACCCCAGCTTCCGCCGCCATGACCATAGGATACTCCACAACCCTGTTGATAACCGTGCATCATTGGAGCCTGATTGGCATGGTGTCCGTATCCATAGCCATATCCCATTGGCATTGTTCCACAACCATATCCATACCCATGCATTTCATGACCTGTGTATTGGTATCCTTGCATATGCTCATAACCTCCCATATGTCCGTATACGTGTCCCTGTCCGTTCGGTGAATTCGGTTTTACTTCGCTCATTGTTCATTCCTCCTTAACATTTGCCTACACCCCTAAGCTATGTATTCAGCCTACCTCTGGACCGGGCTATCGCCCTCATTTTGACAAAATGGGCGTTTAGCCATTAGGTACCTTTCCCATTTTCGAGAAACATACGCCGTCCTTCCATTTCTTGAATTCCACCAATTCTTCCGTTGAACCAAAAGCTAACTCATCTTCCTGGCTCTCCACCATGCTTGTCCTCTAGAAAAAAAACCCCACCGGTTGCCCGGCAGAGCTCGCCATATTATACCCAGAAAGATTTAGTGATGATTACGAGAAGAATGAACAGAACCAGGATTGCTCCAGTCGATGTCCAACCGCCGTATCCTACGCCTTCAACTACGTTGCTCATGCAGAACCCTCCTTTACAAATATATTAGGGTCCAAGCGGTTTATTAGATCAAGAATGCTTTAGAGATGATGACCAACAAGATAAAGAGAACCAAGATCGCGCCAGTCGATGTCCATGCGCCGCCGTATCCACCTACTACTCCACTCATGTAAACCCCTCCTTTGATTTGAGGTACAGTTCACTATATGCACCAATCACACATGGGACCGGGCTCAGGTCGAAAATGGGCTCACGGTTATATCAATCAAATGTATGTACTATCGTTCAAAATGGATACCCCTACGGTCCATTATTAGCTTTTAACTTGTTAAATACAGATAAATTACCTTTTTAGTAATTATGAATACTGAAATATTTATTTATGTTATTATTTTACTAATAAAAGCAGAAAGGAGTTTCTATCCCCACCACCTAAACTAGATTATCCCAAACGAAATGATGACCTTAGAAAAAAATCCCAACCGATGGGAAGCACATTAGGAGAAATTAGACATAATGAAGAAACTTATTACGATTTTGGCATTAGCCACATTGCTTAGTGCTTGTAGTAATTCAGAAACAAACACAACAACCAATAGCCCAACGACCGAAGCATCCAAGGCAACTGAAACTGTCTCAACAGAAGCAAAAGCTACGAAATACACTACATATAGTGGAGAAGGATTTTCTTTTGCATATCCTGAATCCTGGAAAAGCGTAGATACAAGTCAAATGAATGCTCCATCCATTAAAGCTGCTTTTTCAGACCAATCTTCATCAGTCACATTTGCAGATAATATGAATCTGACGATTGAGGCCAGTTCAACCGGTTCAATTAATCCTGAAGAATACGCCAATAATATAGTGGATTATTACACACAAAGCGGTTCCAGCATCGGCATTTCCGATTATAAAAAAACCAGCTATACAAACAAGCCTTATAAAGAATATAGCGCTGGTGTCTTGGAAGGAGCCTATAAGCATTCCTCGGGTACAGATGTTATCCTTGTGCAGTATCTGATTCCGACCAATACAGAACTCTATACCATGACGTTAACCTACGCCAAGGATACTTATAATCAGGATGAGATCAAAGATATCCTTGATTCCCTAAGCATTACTGCTTCTCTGGAGCAAACAGCACCAACTGCAACGACTGGAAATTCATCTGTTACGGCATCAGCTGCCGATTTCTTTAATGAGTTAACTCCGTACATTACAGAAGACACAGCCTTTATGGAGCAGGCATCTTATGATTTCTTTGGTAAACATAACGATGTATTCCCAGCCATTACGGCAGAACTAAGCAAAAAGGTACAAGGGCTCGTTGACTCCAATGTAACGACCCGTCATCTGAATAAAAATGTAGCCAACTATTACAATACTTTCGTACAAGTTAACGGGGAAGTCATTTCCGTTGAAGAAGATAGCTCTCTCGGAGCAACTTTCTCTATCGTTCATGTCATGGATGAGAACGGAAACGATATTATAGCGTTATATCCTGCAACGACCGGAGATTTGCTTGATGGTGATTATGCCACTGTTATCGGTGCGCCAATTACCAACTTCTCTTTTGAAAATGTTGGCGGTGGTTACACCAACGCCACTTTGATTGGAGCCTCATTGGTAGTTGCAGATTAATGAAAATGTTAAATGAGTATACAAAAAGACCAGCTTAATGAACGTTAAGCTGGTCTTTTTGTTTTTCTGTTTATAGATGTCAGAAATTCACGTTAACTACACAGACAGACACAATCTAACCTTTAATTAAATAACATAGCGAATAACCGTATATACGGATGTTTGGACTAAACCATTAATTAGGTCTTGCCTGAAGTGACGTCAGTTTATCCTGAACCGATTGTAACTTCTGTATACTTGAGGCATCCGGTTTATCACGACGGTCGTCAATCTTGACGGATGTGGAAACGCGCTGAGCTCCTGACAAAAACGGTGCTTCATGCAGAGCCGCAATTGCTGTAAAGATCTCGTTAAGCGGTCCCTCAATAATGGTGCTCATGGAAGTTAACTGATATGTAATGCCCCGTTGATGTTCCAATACCTTTTGCATGTCCGCCACATAACTGCTTAGACTGGTTGTACCCGTTCCGATTGGAATTACAGTCACTTCTGCTATTGCCATTTTGCTCCGCCTCCTCTGGGCCCCGTGAACAACCGCTGCCGCTAATTTTAGTCGATTTTTGACTATTTTTATTCTACCAGTTGAATACGTTACAATTCAAACTGACGTGAAGACGTCATTCAAATTGGTCAAAAATTTTTTTTGATAAATCTTCAAATCTTCCAGTCCTTTTCCTTTGCGGATTCCTGGCTTAAATGGTATACTCGGAATTACGTTTTACTGTATCGGCCCACTTTACAAACACAATATGTTGGGTTACAGTATGTTGACAGCTACAAAATGTAGTAACACTAGATTTCTCCGCTTCTATTAGTCACCTTCTGCATTCTCGCGAAAAACAGGATGAAATCACCTCCAAAGGCACGTCCCTGTAGGTGTAAATCGCTTTCTCGAAACAGAGTTGACATGGAGGTTAACGGGGCTGTTTGGACTGCATCCGGTATCCTCAAACTACAGGCACATCTGCAATAGACCAAAGCTTACATAAGCACCCTTTTCTGTCGATATCCTGAACCTCTAAGACAGTAAGGAAGCCAGAGCATCCATGGGCATTTTCAGCCGCGAGGCGGGAGAATGCTTTTTATATGAGCATGTTCTGAATTGTGCTGTTTTGTGCTCCTCAAGTTGAGCGATTTAAGACATGAACTTGTCACCGCCGTTTCAGTCTGCCAAAAGCAACCTTTACCTTTTTCTCACCGTAAGACAACACTCAATTCTTTATATAAAGAATTTCTCCAATTTATCTCTTAAACATGCGAAAGCGAGGAATATTCATGCCACAAGTTGTGACCAAGCCGAACAACCGCCAGCTTGCCTTTGATGATATGCGCATCTCGGTATATGCCGACCGTACTCTGGAAGGACTGGAAATGCTGGACAAGGAACGTCTGGTACGTGGGGTAAACAGCAAGCTCCGCCGTGATGAAGTTACCGGAGACGAAATCAGCAACGCTTTTATCATGAGCGCACTGGAACTGGTAACCAAAGAGGAGCCTAATTGGAAATTTGCAGCGGCACGCTCCCTGCTCACTTCCCTGTACAAAAAAGCGGCTACCAACCGCAGATACAAGTCTTACCCGGACGAGCCTTATGGCGCATTCCACCCTCTTCTTGTAGATCTCGTGAAAAAAGGGATCTACCGCGAAGAATTGCTGGAATGTTACACCAAAGAACAGATCGACGAACTTGCTGAGTGCATTGACTACCGCAACGATCTGCTCTTCGATTACATCGGCTTGCTCACACTGGCAGAACGTTACCTCGCTCACGATTTTGATGGAAAAGTAATGGAATTGCCGCAAGAGCGTTATATGGTTATCGCCATGTTCCTAATGCACCAAGAGCCTGCCGAGAAACGTATGGATCTCGTCAAGGAAGCATACTGGGCAATGAGCAACATGTACATGACCGCAGCTACTCCTACGATGTCCAATGCAGGTAAAAAAGTAGCCGGTCAGCTCTCCAGCTGCTTCATTGATACGGTGGACGACTCACTCGAAGGTATCTTCGATTCCAACACGGATGTAGCTCGTCTGAGCAAAATGGGTGGCGGCATCGGCGTTTACCTCGGCAAAGTCAGAGCTCGTGGTTCGGATATCCGTGGTCACCAAAATACAAGTTCCGGTGTAATCCCTTGGATTCGCCAACTGAATAATACAGCGGTCAGCGTAGACCAGCTCGGTACGCGTAAAGGGGCCATTGCCGTCTACCTGGATGTTTTCCACAAAGACATTCTGGCCTTCCTCGATCTGAAGCTGAACAACGGTGACGAGCGTATGCGTGCGCATGACGTATTCCACGGCATCTGTCTGCCTGACTTGTTCATGGAGCGGGTATCCACTCGCGGCGAATGGAGCCTGTTCTGTCCGCACGAAACAAAGAAAGTAATGGGCTGGAAGGACGAGAATGGTCGTGCACTCGGACTGGAAGATTTCTATGATGAGTCCTTTGGCGAAGGTGCGTTCCGTGATAAATACGAAGAAGCAGTGAATCACCCACTGCTGTCCCGGATTACAGTACAGGCGATTGACATCATGAAGCGTGTACTGAAATCCCAACTGGAGACAGGTACGCCATACATGTTCTACCGGGATACGGTTAACCGCTCGAATCCTAACCGTGCACACGGTATGGTATACTCCTCCAACCTGTGTACCGAAATTATGCAGAACCAGTCTGCCACTGTGATTGAAAAGGAAGAACTCGTAACCAAGGATGGACAAACTCGCATCGTGATTTCCAAAGTGCCTGGCGACTTTGTTGTCTGCAACCTGAACTCCATCCATCTGGCACGTGCTATACCTCATAATGTATTGGAGCGTCTCGTTCCAATTCAGGTGCGCATGCTGGACAACGTTATCGACATTAACAACATTGAAGTGTTGCAAGCCCAATATACCAACAGCCAATATCGCGCAGTCGGTCTGGGAACGTTTGGACTTCACCACCTGCTTGCTCTCGAAGGCATTCATTGGGAGTCTGAAGAAGCGGTAACGTATAACGATAATCTGTATGAAAAAATTAACTATCTGCTCGTGAAATCCAGTATGGAGCTGTCCAAGGAAAAAGGACATTATCCGAAATTCAAAGGTTCCGATTGGGAAAGTGGTCACTACTTCGACCAACGCGAGTACACATCAGGTGAGCGCGTAGGCGAGTTCGTGACAACCGAACAGTGGAAAGAACTGCAAGCCGAAGTACGACAAAACGGTGTACGTAATGCTTGGTTGTTCGCCATTGCACCCAATGGTTCCACGTCCATCATTGCCGGCTCAACGGCTAGTATTGATCCGCTCTATGAGCTGTTATCTTATGAAGAGAAAACAACATACAAAATTGCCAACCCGGCTCCGGATCTGTCCGAAAAAACAAGCCCTTATTACCAAACGGCGTTCCAGGTGGACCAACATGCTTCCATTAATATGGCGGCTGCCCGTCAGCGCCACGTCGATCAGGGACAAAGTTTCAACTTCTACGTTCGACCAGATATTAAAGCAACAGAATTCCTGGAATTGCATCTGCACGCCTGGAGAGCCGGCATGAAATCAACTTATTATGTTCGTAGCCGGGCATTAACGATTGAAGAATCTTGATTTTTGCGCAAGTTGCGTTTCATCCATGATAGAGAAGATTTACTAGATTCAAGGTGACCACCAGGGCATCCTGTTTTGATTGCAAAATGGCGCTGCCCTGGTTCTTTTTTGCCTAAAACATGATCACAGCATCGCAAGATGTTGATATAGATGATTTCCCAAAGTTCTGTCGGCAGAACATTATGAAATTTCAAGGAGTGAACGGAACAATGCAAGTACAGAAAATTTTCAACACCGAAGCCCCTAACCAATCAACCCGTATTATTGAAGGTGAATGCTCCGGTATCCTGAACTGGAACGACATTCGCATGCCTCATATGTACAAATTGTACAAAGTACTGCTGCTTAACCACTGGATCGCAGACGAGATTCCAATGTCCAAAGATGCTTCCCAGTTTGCTCAACTGGATGAGGAAGAGCAACGTACGTTCAAAATCAACATCTCCCTGCTCGCGGTACTCGATTCCATGCAGACGATGTTTGTTGGTGACGTAAAACGTTACTTTACCGATTCTTCACTCGAAGCGATCTCGGCCATTATCGGACAACAGGAAGTCGTTCATAACCAATCGTACTCCTACGTTCTGTCTTCGATCGTATCGGATCGGGAGCAAAAGGAAATTTTTGAATACTGGAAACATGATCCGGTCCTGCTTGACCGTAACCGTTTCATCGCAGACATCTACCAAACATTCCGGGACGAGCCGTCTCCACAGACGTTCTTCCAGGCTATGGTAGCCGATCTGGTACTCGAAGGAATCTTCTTCTATAGTACGTTTGCCTTCTTCTACAACCTGGCCCGTGACCAGAAAATGATGGCAACCAGCCAGATGATCTCGTATATCCAGCGGGATGAAAACCAACACTGTTACTTCTTCGCTGAAGTGTACAAACAGTTGCTGGTGGACTTCCCTGAACTGAACACACCTGAGAACATGGACTACGTATACACAACCATCCATCGTGCTGTTGAGCTTGAAACCAACTGGGCACATTACACACTCAGCAACGTGCGCGGTATTGACCTGAACGAGTTGGAAGATTACATCAAGTACATCGCCAACAAACGTCTGCGTCTGATGGGTATGGAAAAAGCATATGAAGGTGTGGATGTAAACTGCATGCCTTGGATTAAACCATTCTCCGATGAAGCACTAAATGCAACCAAAACCGACTTCTTCGAAGCTAAATCCCGTAACTACGGTAAAGTTGGCGACGATAACGGATTTGACGATTTGTAATAAAGATTCCCCATATCGAATTAAACTGAAAATTATTTACACTGACACTACGATGACAGAACAACTTTCCAATCGCTGTTATCCCCAGATTTTTTTGATTCCCTTTCTCAAGGGAAAATCCGGTGATAAAGGCGAACGCTTCGCTTTTTCAAGTTCTTTCTGTCCTCTCCGTTGTTGTGTAAATGATTAGTTCAATTCATATCGTTTTAATCACATATACTATAAATAAAAACAACACTCCCTGAACTGTGGCTACTACGCCTAAGTTCAGGGAGTGTTGTTTAATTCGTATGTACAATCTCATATCAGTATTGAACTATTATAATTTATTAGAGATATTTCTTTTCAAGATAATATCTGAAAAATCATTCTCAATAAAACGAAAATTACTTTTCGGTATCTTTAAAGCCAAGACGCTGCCTCCCCAAATGGTGTTTCCAAACTTGTGCATCGGTTTCTTCTTCAGGTGTTAAGTTCAATTTAGTTCCGAGTGTCCGTTCGAATTCCCCTTTGTATTTATCTTCATATAAGGCAATTTGCCCTGTGTGGTAATCCAGGTCACTGACTCCTATTGTTGATTGGCGTTCTGCCTCTTCCTTTTTCCACATAGTCACAATCTCTTTAATCGTCGTTCTCTTACCTGATCCACACACATATGTAGTATCGTCTGGGATTTGATTATGTTTGTTGGACCCGGCTCTTTGAACTCCCATAAAACGGCCTTGATCAATCCAGTTGAAAATCGTAGTAATACTTACTCCAAAAAATACAGATAATTCTTTAGGAGTATAAGAACGTACAGCTTCAATAGAAGGAACACCACTGTCTGTAATTCCTGTCGGTACATCCACTGCTTGACTTAACGGATGTTTGAGAAGAGTAACATACTTTTCTCTAAAAATATCAGAATCTTCAAAGATAGATTCATCCAGGCTACGAAGAGGTTGATTTATACATTCTCCAACCAACCTACACTTATTATATAATGAAAGAGATTCATACCCCTCCTACGGAAGTGAGGTCTATTCATGGAAAGAGAACTGCTGGAACAAATCAACTTATGGCATGAGCAGGACCAATTCAGACTCATTATTGAACGTATTGAACGTATCCCCGTCTCAGAGCGGGATTATGAGCTGATTGGTCAACTCGCCAGAGCCTATAATAATGACGCACGTTACCGCGAAGCTATTCAACATTTGTTGTCTGTCGAGGAGCAAGGGGTAAACGACCCGATCTGGCAATATCGCTTGGGTTACGCATACTGTTACATCGCGAGCTATGAGCAGGCACTACTCGCTTTTGAGAGAGCTGACGAACTTCTGCCTCATGATGAATCTACCCTTGAATTCCTTCGCCAGATTCGTCCCCAAGCGGAGAAGATGCGGCTGGATCGTCAACGTCATGAAGAGAATATCGCAGCATTGGAACAGAGCGGTACACAGAACCATCTAAGAGCTGCTTCAGGGACTTATGATCCCGCAACGTTCTGGGTACAGAGTGATTATGCGCAGGACAATCATGTATCAGAACCTTTTGATGAAGAAGAGATTTTGACTATTGAGAAAGAATTGGGTTACAAGCTGCCCGCTTCCTATATCCAACTGATGAATACGCAAAACGGCGGTATCCCTGCGCTCACTGTATTTCCCACCAAAGAAGCGACTTCCTGGGCTGAGGATCACATTGCCATTTCAAGCATTATGGGAATTGGACACGATAAAATATACGCACTCGCTGGTGAGCTGGGAAGTCGGTTCATGATCGAAGATTGGGGATACCCCGACCTGGGGATTGTAATCTGTGATTGTCCATCCGCTGGTCATGATGTTGTTATGCTGGATTATCGCTTCTGTGGCCCTGAAGGTGAACCCTGTGTAGTTCATGTGGATCAGGAAAATGATTATGAGATTACATATCTTGCGCCGAATTTTGAAGCTTTCATCCGTGGATTGGTCGATGAGGATACGTATGACCTGTCTGACGAAGTTAATGAGGACTAACACCCAGGAGGGTCCGGCCATATGACAACCCGTATATATTTTGGTTCCAATCAACTTGGCGAAGTGGCCGCAGTTTCATTGCAGGATGCGCTGAATGAGCTTGACCTGGGAACCCTAGAAGATTATCGCCGAACGGATAAAGGTGTTATGGGTCAGACACTGCTCATTCGCTCTTCCCGTGGAGAGTATATTCTGAAAGGCAATCCTTTATATACAGGACAGTTACAGGAAGAAAAGTTCTTTGTAGAACAACTGGCAAAACATACGTCCATTCCTGTCCCTGATCCATATTTATTACATGAAGATACCCATCTGCTAGGCTGGAGTTATGCCATAATGCCGCGCCTGCCCGGGAATCACCTGTATGATCCAGCATTCCAGGCTTCGCTGTCACAGCAAGATCAGGAAGAGATCGCCTGTATGTTTGCCCATACTTTGGCTGAACTGCACCGCTGGAAGGTGCCTGATGCAGGGGAATATGACCCTGTAGCGCAGCAGATTGTTTCCTTTGCAGGCGATTATCTGGACTGGTTGTACGGAACCATTCGTCACTGGTTACATGATGCTGAACAGTACTCGGTGATTACGGATGAAGATGTTCAGTGGGTGGACGAGCAATTCAAGAATGCTGAACCAGCATTTCGTTCCAAAGCTGTTCCGGTTTTTGTCATGGGAGACTTCAAGGTCGAAAATATTTTGATTCAAAATCTGGACGGCCGTTCTTCAGGATGGCAGATTAGTGGTCTGTTCGATTTTACAACTGCCTATTTCGGAGATGGTACAGCCGACCTAACCAAAATATCCACCAGGTATGTTCGTGAGGGTCAACCAGAGCTTGCCGCACAGTTCCTTCGCTGCTACCGGGATCTGGTCTGTGCAGCAGATGAGGAGAAATGCCAGCACTTCCGCACACGTCTCAGCATGCATCTGCTCTATCAACGTATCTTGTGGTGGGGCGAAGCCAAAGCGACAGGACAAGTAACGTGGGCAGCCGACCTGCCTTTTGCAAAGTGGGCGGAGCAGTCCATCCATTCGATTCTCTCATTGCTGGATGAGTAGATTTGGACATGTTGCTCCATGGATAGCGGCTTTTCCAAACCAACGTATGTATCGTTCCATATATGTCGCCCAACATGCGGGCGCACGCATAAAACCGCCAGAGATCATCCTTGATCTTTGGCGGTTTTCCTCATCTCACTATATTTCAGTCAACGATGGAATCTCTCAACTTAAGCCTGTGCGACGGGTGACTCCTGATGTTTTTGCAAAAACTCCAGCATCTTGCGGTATACGAGAATCTCGTTAGTCTTTCTGGAAAAGCCATGTCCCTCATCATCCAGAACGATGTATTCCACATCAAGTCCCTTCGACTGGAGCGCAGCCACGATCTGATCGGATTCGGCCTTCACGACCCTTGGATCATTGGCACCCTGAATGACCAGCATGGGGTTAACCATCTGATCGAGATACGTAATCGGTGAATCCTTCGTTAAACGTTCGCGGTCACGGACCGGATCACCCAACCAGTTATCCATCATCGGCTTCCAGTCTTCCGGTACGGATTCCAGGAATGTGAACAGGTTACTTGGCCCAAAAATATCGACCGCAGCCCGGAACAGCTCCGGATGGCGACCTGCCAGTAGCAGGGTCATATATCCCCCATAACTACCCCCTACTACAAACAACCGCTCTGGCGAGGTGATTCCCTGATCAAACAACCAGTTGATCCCGGCAACACAGTCCAGCCTTGGACCCTCACCCCAATCACGCTCAACCATCTTGACAAATTCCGCACCATATCCGGTACTGCCCCGGAAATTCGGTGCAAAGACATGATAGCCCTGAGCGAGCATCATCTGGAACATCGGCCGAAAAAACTTTGCTTCGGATGCTTGCGGCCCACCATGAGGCCAAAATACGGTGTAACCATTGGCTTGCTCTGGCTTTGCTTTGAACAAAAGAGCTTCGATCTCCAGTCCGTCATAGGAGTTATACCGAATAACGTCAGGGTACACGAGATCACTTGGGTCCAGTCCGGTTACCCGATTGGCAGTCAGCGGCTCCCAGGACTCAGCACCTGCCATTTTGCGATAGATGTTATGCGGTTGGATCGCTCCACGTCCGAGGATATACACATTGCCAGCCTTCGTAACGTTCACCTGCTCTATCGTATCCAGCGGCATATCTATGCGCCGAGGCTCATCGGCATTTTTGCCCAATACGTACATACGATTCTCCGGACCTGTAAGTGTCCAGAAATATAAGGTCTCGGAAGCCTGATGCCAGCGGATAAACTCCACATCTTCCCCTTCGATTTTGCACAATAAACGGAATTCGCGGGTATCGATACGGTACTCAGCCACATAGGCGTATGCGGAGTCATCATTGGTAATGAACAGAAGACGATTGTCATCTGCAAAAATCAGATCGGATACCTGACTATGGCGTTCTGAAGCTGGCAGAATCACCATTTCTTCATTATTACGATACAGATGCGCCGTCTGATACGTATTGGAGTACATTTTTAAAATAACATAACTCTTCTCGTCAGGACTTACTGCAAACAGACTGCTCGTAACCTCTTCTCCACTGTATAACAGTTCATCTTCCCCTGTCTCCAGATCGATGCGACGTGAATTCAGATAATTTGGATTACCTGCGCTGGTGACATAATAGAGACGCTGTCCATCCTCGGACAACTCAGAGAAATAACAGCGATCATTTGGTTCTGCCGGAACCACAGGCAGTGGAACGCCACCCTCGGGTGGAAGTGCATACAGATGATAGTTCTCATCTCCATCTCGATCAAATGCAGTAAGAAGATGACGTCCTTGCGGGTCTGCTTTGATAAATTGACTGCTCTGATTCAAGTACGTTAAAGGATACGGATATCCTCCAGGCAAATCCATCGCCCAAATATTCGGCTGACCGTTCAGATTGCTGTCCATGAACAAACGTTTCTCGTCTGCCGATACGGCAAAATGCGAAATACGGTACGTCTGAAAATATTGCTCGACATCCGGTTTAGGGAACTGAATCATGACAAACCTCCTTGGAATTGAACCAACGAATTTAACATTGGTAAATTAAGGTACCATTTGTCCATATTATAGGTAATGCCAATGTTTAGACAATAGATATGTGAGTTATAATTCCAGATTTTCTCGATTTGTACATGAAACTCACGTATAAAAGGTCATATGAGCTTTGTCTTCGCGATAATAATCCAGCCTTTGCTTCATCGTACCTGTATGCAGTTCGAACAGATGACCATCCGGATCGGTAAAATATACAGATAATGCATCCCGCGGATCTCTTGCCCTTCCGGGAAGAATGTCAGCCCCCGCTGCTCGCAGCTGCTGCACAGACGCGTCGAACTCCTCTTCTGTAACGGTAAATGCAATATGGGTATAGGTTCGTTCCGTATAGTTGCGAATAACATCCTCCTGATTCAGGGCAATCCACAGACCGGCAAGCTCAAAATAAGCCAGTTTGCGTCCTTTCACCTGAATTCGGGCACCGAGAGCCTGCTCATAAAAGGTAATAGCCCGCTCCAGATTGGATACGGAAAAGCACAAATGATTAATTCCTTGAATATTCATGTGGCTCCTGACACCTCCATCAATTTAAGGATCTATCCTTATTATGGTATATTCTGCGCAAAAAACAACCGCTCTGCTGCTTCCTCCCGCACCTTCTTCTGGGCGAATGCATAGGTTATCCGTATCAATGAACGTTCGAGGAGGATGTAAAGCGAATGAATCCTGTCTATCCTTTTTATGGTGAAAAAACGGTGTGTAAGGAGCAAAAGCTGGCATTTCCACCTCAGCATCAGGACCAGCAACCCGGTCTGGAAACCCTGATGGTGCCTGAACCGATTAGTGAAGATCCTGCTTACATCGGCAGCTGCAAACTCCAAGGCAAAGTTGCCATTATTACGGGTGGTGATAGTGGAATCGGACGGGCGGCCGCCATCGCTTTTGCCAAGGAAGGTGCAGATATCGTCATCGCTTATCTATATGAACGGACAGATGCCGAAAGGACTCGTGAACGGATCGAAGAATTGGGACAGCGCTGTCTCTTAATCGAGATTGACCTCCGCTTAAAGAAAAACTGCGAAGCCGTCATCCGCTCGACGATGGAAACCTATGGGAAGATCGACATTCTGGTCAACAATCATGGCGTACAGTATGTGCAGCCAAGCATCGTTGATATTACAGAAGAACAGCTGTACCACACCTTTCAAACAAATGTGTTCGCCTATTTCTTTCTGATCCAGGCCGCTCTCCCACATCTGTGTAAAGGTGCCTCTATCATTAATACGGCTTCCATTACGGCATACAAAGGAAATACCCAACTGATCGACTACTCTTCTACCAAAGGAGCCGTCGTATCGCTGACTCGGGTACTCGCCCAATCGCTTGCTGCACAGGGAATTCGCGTGAACTCCGTCGCCCCCGGCCCGATCTGGACACCGCTCATTCCTTCCAGCTTCTCAGCGGAGGATGTGCAAGTATTTGGAACGGAGACGCCTATGGGTCGGGCTGGTCAGCCTTACGAACTGGCGGCAGCCTACGTTTATCTCGCTTCCCGCGATTCATCCTACGTCACAGGTGAATGCATTCATGTCAATGGCGGCGATATGGTGACGACATAGGCTGATGTCAGGTTGGATTTGGCAGGTGTGGCAGGATATCGGTTGTCCGGTTGCGAAGAGGGTTAGGAGTATGATCCGGTTATGCCGGAGCCTGACATCTAGCGACAAGGAGCTGAACAACCTGATGAACTTCGATCCACTCTACCAACCGTACCCCTCTTACCGCGTGCCTGTGTATGCCAAGCAAGGCATGGTCGCCACGTCACAGCCACTGGCTGCACAAGCCGGCCTGGATGTATTGAAAAAAGGCGGCAATGCCATCGATGCCGCCATTGCAACTGCGGCAGCACTCACGGTGCTGGAGCCTACGTCCAATGGCATTGGCGGCGATGCTTTTGCCCTCGTCTGGACCGAGGGCAAACTGCATGGCCTGAATGCCAGCGGCCCTGCGCCTCAGGGCATATCCATTGAGGCGCTTCAAGCGGCAGGCTATACGGAGATGCCGAAGCTTGGGGTTGTTCCGGTGACGGTGCCTGGCGCACCGGCGGGCTGGGCTGAGCTGAGCCGCCGTTTTGGGCGGCTCACGCTGGCGGAAGCGCTGGAACCGGCCATCCGCTACGCGGAGGAAGGTTACCCGCTTGCGCCTGGGCTGGCCCGCCACTGGGCAAGGGCAGCCGAGATCTATGCACGCCAGGGTGATGCGACGGCAGGGCGTGCGTGGTTTGAGACATTTGCTCCAGGCGGGCGTGTTCCCGCAGCTGGAGAGATGTGGCGCTCGCCGGATCATGCGGCGACTTTGCGCCAGATTGGCGAGAGCGAAGCGCGAGACTTTTACGAAGGAGAACTGGCAGGACGCATTCATTCCTTTATGGCAGAGCACGGTGGTTATCTGACTCGCGAAGATTTGAAGGCTTTCCAGCCGGAGTGGGTTGATCCCATCTCCGTCTCCTATCGCGGATACGATGTGTGGGAGATTCCGCCGAATGGACAAGGATTGATTGCTCTGGCGGCGCTTAATCTGCTGAAAGGATATGAATTTGAAGAGAAAGAATCGGTTCAGGCGTATCATCAGCAGCTCGAAGCCATGAAGCTGGCATTTGCCGATGGGGAGAAATATATTACCGAAGAACGCAAAATGGGCGTGACGGTGGAGGAATTGCTATCCGAGGCCTACGCGGAAGAACGGCGCAAACTCATTGGTGATACCGCACGTGCACCTGAGGCAGGTGATCCACGAGCAAGTGGAACGGTTTATCTGGCTACAGCGGATGGTGAAGGCAACATGGTCTCCTTTATCCAAAGTAACTACATGGGCTTTGGGTCCGGACTTGTTGTTCCGGGGACAGGCATTGCTCTGCAAAACCGCGGACATAATTTCTCACTGGACCCGAATCATGCCAACGCCCTGGAGCCGGGTAAACGGACGTATCACACGATCATTCCGGGGTTCCTCACCCGCGGGAGCGAAGCGGTCGGGCCATTCGGTGTCATGGGTGGTTTCATGCAGCCGCAAGGTCATGTACAGGTGGTCATGAATACGATTGATTATCACCTGAACCCACAGGCCGCCTTAGATTCTCCACGCTGGCAGTGGACGAAGGGCAAAACAATTCTCGTGGAACCGGGTTTCCCGCAGCACATTGCACAGGCACTCGCCCGCAAAGGACATGATATTCAAGTGGCGCTTGATCCATCCCAGTTTGGACGCGGTCAGATCATCTGGCGCAACCCGGACAATGGCGTATTATGCGGGGGTACTGAAACCCGAGCGGATGGCTCAATTGCGGCTTGGTAAAATTCGCTTCATTTTTATAATAGGATGATCACCTTATCATCCGTATAGGGTGCTATTCTATGGCACAAGAGAGATGATTCATGTCACCTCTCTTGTGCCTTTTTGGGACTTTTAACGTCAGTAAACAACTTACTGTAGATATTTATGTACCCTTTTAACCAGAGAAATGTAAAAAACTGTATAATTCATGAAAAATATTTATTTTTTCGTAAATTTTCACTACATATCATAAATCACAGTGCCTTTCTGACCGATATAGATAAAGGGAAATCCTCGCCATACGTGTCATCATGTACACGTCATTCCCTTGAGCTAAGGAACCATGCAAAACAGAAAAATGCGACTACAGAAATGAGGGTATCACACATGAAAACAAACAAGAACAGACGCGCAGGTCTAGGTCTCACCATAATGATGATCCTGACGGTACTGATCCTGGGGGCATGTTCAGCCAATAATACAACAACGGCAACAGACACAAGAACAAAGGTCGGGATCGTGCTTACGGAAGTGGGTCTGGGTGACCGTTCTTTTAATGATGCTGCTTTTGATGGACTGGTTCAGGCCAGAAATGAGAAAAGCATTATCTTCGACTATCGTGAACCGGGCGACAATTTAACTGCCGAAGCTGCATTTGAGGAGTTTGCAGAAGCCAAATTCGATCTGATTATCGGCCTGAGTGATACGGTCCAAGCAGATATGGAGAAAGTTGCAGCCAAATATCCTGATCAGCAGTTCCTCATGATTGACAGTAAGTCTGAACTACCTAACATTGCCTCCATTTCATTCCGGGCGGAAGAAGGAAGTTATCTGGCAGGTGTTATTGCCGCTATGGCTTCAACGGAAGATCATGTCGGGTTCCTTGGTGGGATGGAGATACCGGTCCTTCGTGATTTCGAGCAGGGTTTTAAGCAAGGTGTTCTGGCTATCAAGCCGGATGCAACCGTTGATGCGGTCTACGCAGGGGACTTCGGTAATGCCGAGCTCGGTGAACAACTGGCTGCACAGATGATTCAGGAAAAGGACGCTGACGTGATCTACGTAGCTGCTGGTCTCACAGGCGTGGGCGCACTGACGGAGATTCAGAAATTAGGGAAATACGCCATCGGTGTAGATACCGATCAATTCTTTTTGGCGGAAAAAGCCATTCTTACGTCCATGCTGAAAAATGTGGATGTCTCTATCTATAATGCCGTTAACACGTTTATTAAAAACAATCATACCTTCCCTCAAAAGGAAATCGTGGAGGGGCTGGCGGAGAACGCCGTGGGTCTGACTGCTCTACATAATATCACGCTCAGTGATGAACAACAGCAAACCTTCGAAGATCTGAAGGCAAAGATCTCTTCCGGTCAAATCAAAATTACGCTTGATCAATAACCCATCGGATACGAGGAGGTACGCACATGAAACTACAGGGAAAACTGATACTTAATGCTTTAATTTCACTACTTCTATGCCTTGTGCTAGTCGCTTATATCATCATGCAATTGCTCGGTATGAATGCCAAAAATCAAAATCTGGTACCTGCCATGCTCAAGGTGAGTGAACTGAACGCCAATCAGATTCAAACCCAGCAAGCGCTGGATGTCTATTCGTTCTCCATGACAGCAGGAAACCAGGACGCCGTACTTCGCTTGCTGGATGAAGGTCAAACGATGATTCAGGAGCTTACGGACGGATTGCTCGAAACAGATCAGCAGTTACAGCTTATTCAGTCCATCGAGACAAAATTACAAGCTCTCAACCAGGGAGCCACCGAAGCGATGAGCGCAATGAACAGTGCGGAAGCGAAACGGTACAGCACTCGGGTTCGGGGCATACAGAATGATATCTATTCGTTAGATGAGATGACTCGGGATCGTTATGATCAATATACCGTCGATTTGGAACATGACATTCAGCAAACGTGGCAAGCCGCTCTGGTAGGAGCCATCGTATTGCTCGTCGCCGTAATGCTGTTTAATATGTATACTTCACGTCAGATCGCCAAACGTATTCGAACACTCAAAGACGCCGCGGGACAAATTGCGGACGGTGACCTGACCGGACAATTACCGGAAGCTCGGGGCAAAGATGAACTCGATGACCTGAGTCGCTCCTTCGGGATCATGACCCATAATATCCGCGGCATTATTCAGTCGATTGGTGAAGCGGGGCATCGTGTCGATCTGATGGCGCAAGATATTGACCGTGGCAATGATACAGCCCAAGCGATTGTGCAGCAAGTATCCCGCACCACGGAGGAACTGTCGATTGGCAGTCAAAAGATTGCCGAGGATCTGAGTGAAACGGTGATGGTTGTGGACAAAATGCAGTCTACCTTCAATAACAATCTGGAGGCCACTTCCCAATCGGTGATCGATGGACGTGAAGTATTAACTACCGTTGAGGAAGGCAATAAGGCTGTAGCAGAGCAACTCCGCCTGGCCGAAGTGAATCGCATGGCGATGTCAGAGGTGGAACAAACGGTGCGGGAACTGGAAGAAAGCGCGGTTCGAATCACTACGATGACGGCATATGTATCGGAGATTGCCAAACAAACGACCATGCTCTCGTTAAATGCCTCCATAGAGGCTGCTCGCGCTGGAGAAGCCGGACGTGGCTTCGCTGTTGTTGCGGGCGAGGTGAACAAACTCGCCGAACAATCTGCGCAATCGGTCAAGCATATCTATGCGGCTGTGGGCGAGATCACATCCTCCATGGACAAGGTGAAGAACTCTGTAGCACAGAGCATGCAGCTATTTGGCGAACAGGAACAAGCCACTGGCCAGACTCGTGAATCCTTCTCCGCCATTCGTGAAAGTGTGGAGCGCATTAGTACGGGGATCCACCAGCTTGCAGAGGACATGCAACACTCCAATGAACTCAGTACACAGGTGCAACAGGCCATCGAAAATATCAGTGCCATTACCGAGCAGTCAGCTGCCAGCAGTGAAGAGATTACCGCCTCCACGTCGGAACAACAACGCTCCTTCGCTGATGCAAGTATCAAGGTGAAGTCATTGCGTGATATCAGTGCGGAGATGCATCAGGAACTGCTGCGATTCCGGTTGTAAGCAGGATGCCGGAGAATTCCGACCGGACGTAGGTCGGAAGTAGTTTAGATGCAGGTTAGATGCAAATTTCAGGCAGATTATAGGCTGGTTAGATCCGAACCAGGATCAGGTATCGTGAACATACAAACAAATAAAGGGGAGCCCTGTCATGAATCATGACAGGGCTCCCCTTTTCAGTAACTAATCGTTGTTCCATCTGAAAATTAATCGTTTCAAAGATATGAAAGTATATAAATTGAACTAAACATTTACACAAAACAGAGAAGACAGAAAGAACCTGAAAAAGCGGAGCTAAAAGCTATCTGAAAGAAGCTCCATCGGAAACATATGCTTCGCCTAAAAGCTTTTTGAAAGAAAGCTACTTCGGAAGCATACGCTATCCCGGATTTCCTAGTTTATAAAAAAACTGGGGATAACAGCGATCGGAAGGTTGTTCTGTCACCGGAATGTCCAGTGTAAATATTCTTTAGATCAACTTATATAGATAACAAGGCATCAGTATTTCAGATCCAAACGTTTAACGAACGGAGCAAACCTTATTGGGCCATTAATTGCAGATTATAAAATCTAACGAATCTCAGGCACTCTATTCCCTAATTTAGCCTGGTTTTTCAGGTGTTTTCTCTGAAATACACAGAAATAACGTGGATGAGATTCGTTAGCTTTTGTTCCTCAATGTAAACCGTTGTATAAGGTGTATCAGGTTCGTTAGGGCAATGAGCACTGGGCATTGGTATTGAGCATTGAGTACTGAGCAATGGACGATGGGCATCGGGCAATGGGCATTTAGCATTGAGCAATGGACAACGTGCACTCATCTACTTTTGATGCGCTGGTTCGTTGGGTCACTTGCAGTTTGAAAATGAATCGTCATAGGCGTAGCTCAAAACCGCGAGTTTGTCCCACACCTGTCCCATCCTCACAGTGCATCGATGATATCTCCGGCCAGCAGGGACGATGGGTCACTTGCAGTTTAGAAATGATTAGTCATAGACAGTAACCCAAAACCGCGAGCTTGTCTCGCACCTGCCCCATCCTCACAGTGCGTCGATGATGTCTCCGGCCAGTAGGGACGACGGGTCAACGCGCAGCAGTGCTGCTCGTTCGGCGGCCTGTCCGTGGAGATATACGCCGAACGTGGCGGCTTGCTCCGCGCTGAGCCCTTGGGCAAGCAGACCGGCGATGATGCCGGTCAATACGTCCCCGGCACCGCCAGTCGCCATGCCGGCGTTCCCGGTGGTGTTGATGTACGCCTCGCCGGTTGGCGTTGCGATGACCGTTCGTGCTCCTTTGAGCACAAGGGTCACGCCCTGCTCGCGGGCGTATTTTGCAGCGTGTCCAATGCGGTCACGCTGCACCTCTTGGGTCGACATGCCCAGCAGTCGACCCATCTCGCCAGGGTGCGGCGTCAGGATTGTCGCCGCACTTCGCTGGCCCCAGTCGCGAGGCCCATGTGGGCCAGCGTCTGCCAGCATGTTGAGGGCGTCCGCGTCGATGACGAGCGGACGATCCGTATGTTGCCACAGACGGCGAAGCCAGTCTGTGTCGCCCTTGAAGCGGCCGAGGCCGGGGCCGGTCGCGAGCACGTCGCGGCTCTCCGCGAGACGCAGCACGACGCCCGCGGAAGCCGCGTTCCATTCGCCGCTGTCTCCATCGGCGGCGGCAGCAAGCATGAGCTCGGGCACGGTGCCGATGACATGCGGCAGCAGTGCCGCGGGCAGCGCCCATGTGGCGAGCCCGCAGCCTGCGCGCAGCGCGGCCTTGGCCGAGAGCAGGCCAGCGCCGCTCATCGGCAGACTTCCTGCGGCCAGCAACACATGGCCGTAGGTGCCCTTGTGGCCGTCCGGTGCCCGGAGACGGCCTGTATCCACGCGCAGCGCACCGCGCAGCACCTCGTCCGTCAGCAGACGGACCGAGGGGCCATGCTGTGGCGCAAGCCGCGCGGGAATGCCGATAGCGCGCACCACAATGCGCCCCGCGGCAGAAGCGCCCGGGTACTGCACCAGCCCGCGCTTAAGCAGCGCGAGGCATACAGTCACCCGGGCTTGAATGCAGGGCTTGTACACCTCTCCGGTGTCGGCGTCCAGCCCGCTTGGCACATCGGCAGACACGACCGGCTTGCCGCTATCGTTCGCCGCCTCAATCAGCGCCGCGTAAGCTCCGCGCGGCGCCCCCCGCGACCCGGTGCCCAGCAGCGCATCCACGATGCCTGTGCACCGGCTGAAGTCCACGGCTTCGCGCCCGTGGACAAGAGCGGGGATGCCAAGCTTCGCAGCGGCATCCCGTTGCACTGCAGCTTCGCCCTGCAGTGCATCAGGGGCGTCGGCGTAGACCAATGTCACGCCAAGCCCTGCTTCAACCAAATGGCGCGCGGCCACCAGCCCATCGCCGCCATTATTGCCCTTGCCGATCAGCATGTACCACTGCTGATCTCCCGGGCGCTCCATCACCAGCGCCGGATCGGCGATGATGTCGCCACCATAACCTTGCCAATCACCGGGCCCGGTGTGTGCCCGCCTCGCATCGGTCTTGCTGCTATAGCCAAGCTGCCCTGAATCCACAAGCCGGCCTGCTGCCTGCCCTTCCCGGCACAGCTTGATGACTTCCTCGGCTATGGCGCGGCCTGCATTTTCCATTAGACTGGCAGCAGGAATACCCAGCTTATGAATGGTATACTCGTCCACAGCTCTCATTTGTTCAGCGGTTACGATAAACAACGTTCATCCCTCCCCGTGACAAGCTCATCTCATACTTAAAAGTAGCAACTTTGCACCTAAACGCTGCATCTTATATGTGTATCACTATATTTCCCCTTACCTCATCCAGTTACCACAATCCAATCGATACATCATCGAAAACTCTATCGATTCCGTGTACGAGACCTTCAGATTAAATTATCCATTCCAAAGCCCGTCTTCGCTTAATAACCTACCGTAAACCGTGCCTGGATAAACTGCGGATCGTCCAGTTCATCCACCAAAGCCGCTGCAAAATCACCAACAGAAATTGAGCTTTCCCCGATATCATCTGTAATCACACGGGTCATACCAACTCGGAACTGGCCAGTCCGACGTCCTGTTGTGATTGTTGCAGCAGGGCTCATATAGGTCCAGTGAATACCTGATGCTTCAATCAGGTCATATGCTTCTGCATGTGCTTTTGCCAGTGGTTTGACTTCTTCCGGGAATCCCGGCGTATCCATCAGCATATCACCTGAATCGGTTAGCAAACTTCCCGCTCCACCAACTACAACCAGACGTCCTGCTTTTGCCCGGCGCACACCCTCGATCAACGAACGTGTCACTTCCAGCATCTCTTCTTCTCCACCAAACTTCGGTCCATATGCACTCACAACCGCTTCCTGACCCGCTGCAAAGTCAGCCACCTGATCCGGGTTAAGCAGATCTCCCTGTTCTACACGCAAACGCTCATGCACCATCTCAACCTTCGAAGGGTCACGCACTACCGCTGTCACTTCATGCCCACGATCCATCAGCTCCCACAGTATCGTCTTGCCAATTGCTCCGGTTGCTCCAAAAATGGCTACTTTCATATGAATTCCCTCTTTTCTGTAGATATCATCTTGTCAACTTACCGTTATTTTAATACTTAATCCTATTGTTATATACCTTAAACGGCTCACGCCATCTTAAACCGGATGTGACATCTTGTAAACGTTAATGTTCATTCGCTTAACCTCTCAAGCTACGCATCAGACCACGAACAACACTTCCCCAACAACATTTCCTTTCCATATCGTTACCTTAAATATAGCCAAAAAAGCCGCATTTGCGGCTTCAACATCACGTATTTATCTTACGTGGATACTCTACTGCAGGTTAGAAAATCAACAGCCTTCTGCGCCCAGATTCGCTCCGAATAAGCTTCATGCGCCATATCCTCGATATGAAGCTCAATCCTGCCTGTAGCACCAGACATTTGCTTGTTTTCCATGATGTCCAGATATAACCTCTCCGTCTGTTCTACGGGACACAGTTGATCAGCCTGACCATGAATGAGCTGAATATCCACCTCACTGAGTCCGGATACATAAGCTGTTGGGCTTCTATCCCGCAGGGCAGATGGATCATGCAAAAGCTCACCGATTTCAGTTTCCAAGAATGATCTCAGCTTCGCTCCTCCGCCTGCGTACAGTCCTTCCAGATCCGTAAACGGTGCACAGGCAACCACAGTACTCCATAACGCCGGACTTTTACCTGCTACCAGCAATGCCAGATAAGCCCCATAGCTCACCCCATAGAGAGATACGTGTGAATAGGAAGATAACATCTGCTCCCGCATGAATTGGATGACATCTGCATCCACGCCGCCCCAATCGTTCTGAATGCGCATCCTGTAATCCGTGCCGAACCCTGAACTACCGGGATAGTTCAGCCCGATAACCCGCACTCCTGCCTGATATAATCCGCTGATGACCGGACTAAAGCTGTCAAACAGGCAATTATGAGGTCCGCCATGAAGATAGATAACCACCTGTTCTGCGCCCTCCGGGTGTATGTCCATGTACGGAATCATCTCATGTCCATAACGAACCCATCCATAGATTACATCGGGTTCCTCGTCAGGATGCTTGCCAATTCTCTCATCTCGCTCAACCGGGAAACGGGTAATCGTACGCGTTTGTTCCAAAAACCGGTATATCCCCGGCACCGGAGGACTTACAATAGATTCATATTTTCCGATCAAGCCCTGCCTGTCCCTGCTGAGCACAGCCTGTGTCAAGATTCCCGGATAATCATACAGCTCATACCTCTTCTCTCTGTCCAATGTATATTGAACATATTGCCACCTGCCGCAGGTTATCCCTTCGCAGAGGACTAGCTGTTGATGTAGATCGAGTTGCATTCTGATCAGTTCAGAGAAGGGTTGGCTATCCGTTGAACATTCATGCACCCGATCCTCTCCCTGCCTGATCCATCCCGGCTGGAAGCCATCTTCCACAGGAATAGAAACGGCTATCAGATCCCCCTGCTTATCCATCACAGGGTAGGCATACTCCTTATAGGGTATTTTGGATGATGGAAGGATATCTTCGGAATACGAGTACACTCTTCCAAATCCACCAACGTTTACACCAACCTCTCGTGTTGATGCAGACCAGAATACAAATTGCGGGTTGTCCAGATCAGGAGTAACCCATCGCGCCTCATCCTTCTCGGGATCGTAAAGACCTATACGAACAGCTCCTGAACGATGTCTAATGGAAAATAGCAGAATTAATTGCCCCTCTTGCCAAGCGGCCTGCATCACAGGAAATGGAAACTTCACAAAAAGACTCTGAACCAGCCTTGCTTGCTCCTCATCCTCGTATATATGAAGCCATTTCCCCGTCTTGTCCTGTGTAATCACCAGAACACGGTTCCTGCCCATAAACTGAATATGCTGCGTGTGCTGCTCTGACTCTGTCTCATGTTCAGAAAGGATCTGCCGGCTATCCATGCGGCCTGTATCATCAAGACTGCACCATTCACATGTATTGTCATCATAGCCCAAGAGCATACTCGTTCGTTCCTTATTCACGCTCATTCGTGTCAAGAATGGATAACCCAACCGGATTTCCTCCTCTCATTCCAGCTCTTTAACTGCTCCCATCCCTCCAATTGCGATTCCAGTTTATCAATATACTGGTCCTGCGTGTATGCATCTAGGGGCGTAACGGTCCCCAGTCTGCCTAATGTTTCCCGAATCAATCTGATCTGTGGCAGACTGGCAACCGGCAGCCCCATCATCAATAGACGGTACACCCGGGATGCCCGTTCCTCTGATCCTTGAGTAATCAGCGCGCCAGCGATTTCCACGGCACGGCCAAGCAGTTTGGAATGGATAGTGTTTGTCTTCATGCGTAACAACTGAATCAACAGTTCATATTCCTGCTCCTGCTCACCAAGCTGTTGATGTAATACCATTTTTAATTGCAGTACATGCCCCAACCAATCTACATACGCATCAACACAAAACTTCTCCGCAGCCAGCAACGTCTTACCTGCCTCTGCATAAAGACCCGCTCGGAGCTGCAAGCCCGCAATGTTTAGTAGCGTTTGAATCTGAAAAACCTGCTGATCGGGTCCATCAGGAAGCTGGCGTATACGCTGACCCGCCTGTTGCTCCAACGTAATTGCGCGTTCTACATTGCCCTCCTGCATCTCAATTAATGCTTCACCATTATCAAGTGCAGCCCATTTCCCAGTACGATACGTTTCAGTTAACTCTTCATGGGCAATGGTTTCCCGAGCTTTGGAATAACAGTGTCGCGCTTCGGTATAATGCTTCCCGTTTTTGGTCAACAGCTGACCCAACTCAAACCAGAGTACTGCCTGTTGTGTCGCCGACAACCGTTGAAATAACGAATTATGGTCAAAAAAATGAAAACAGGACCTGTAGCGGGCCGGATCAGCCGATTTGGATAACAAAACCCAGGCCAGCCTATTGTAAAGCGCCAATGCTGCCTCTTTTTCCTTCCCTTTATCCTTGCTTACCATTTGTAGCTGTTCTTCCAACAAACGTCGGGTCTGATCGGGCGTATCCCTGACAAGGGATACCGGAAGTTTGGGTATGTCCTCAGGATGACTCGCCATGGTTGGATAGCGATGAAAAAAAAGCACTACGCTTACTCCCCTTAGCTTCTGTCGATACAAGATATAGTGGATGGCTCCCAGATCCGCAGGGTGAAGGTAGGAAGATACTTCAACCAGAACCCATTTCCGATTACCAGGCGTCCACCCTGATCTTTGGAATCTCAATAACGCATTTTTACATGCCACAAGATCATCTATTGGCTGAAATGGATTTAGTTGATAGATCAGCGGGAGAGTAGCATACGGATCACCAACCGCAATTTGTATAACCTTATCCTGCCAATGCGTTTTCAGTTTGTGAACTTCATGCTTCACCGCATCTGATGTCCCTTCAACAACAAACAATCCAGGTTCATGACTCACACGAAACCATTTACTTCTCAGATCATGATAATCCGTACTTTCCAGTGAGACAGGCATCATGAAAGTTCACTCTCTTTCGTGATTCGGCATACGTGTATAAGTTCAGGTACCTGTTGTAAATTCAACGCCGTCATCAATTGATAACTGCCCCGGTTGTTTGCATCAAGTGAAGCTTTAATCCGCTGATCCGGATCTGAACTGTACCGATGGAGACCATATGCAGCAAGCCAACGGGCCCAACCTTGACGTTTCGCTTCTGGTATTGTGAATATATGAGCAAGGAGTACACTCCCAAACTCATCGCTTAACAGGCAGCCCCCAATCTTACTTCCCTCCAGTTCCACAAGCCCGGAACCTTTCAGCAGCTTGCCATATACACCCTGATAAATATCTCCGATAGCTTGACGAGCAGCTTCCCAACCTGGACAGGTAGGATCACTGGCCTGGAGCAAGTGTGCAAGGGAATCCGCCTGCCCCTCCGCAGACATCCAAACCGCGTCTTCATTAGGCATAACCGGCACGGGAACGTCTTTCAACTTGCCGAAAAATCGATACCGATGGGCAAGAACATCCGCCCGGTATCCAAGCTTCTCCCACGGAAATGAGGCAGGAGCAGTTGCATATAGAGAGGACCATGTGATTTTATCCAAAACGGATGACATCCGATCTCCCCAATAAGGATTGGAATGTGCTTCACTCCATAAATCCAATGTGTACTGCCCCTCACCCTGATCAATCATCATGAACGAAGATAGGGTATTCTCATTTCCAGGTTCAACTGCATAATAGCGATCCCCCGTTTTCCCTGATTCGTGCTGGCATTGCGGCAGGATGTCAGATATGGATGTTAGCATCATACGCTTTCCCCTCCCTGTTATAATCGAAACCTGAATAAACCAGTGGTTCGGATGTAACAGACGGATAAAAACGGCGTAGCAGGAATGTATAGATCCCCATATAACCGGTCATATAATCCGGGGAGAAGGACTCCATGTCCTCCAGAGGCCACATCCATATGTCTTCCTGTGGATCACTTCGCAATACATACAAACTCTGTGTATACTCCGCTAGTTTGGTTTCATATCTGCCTGGGAACTTGCGGTTAGCCAAGAGCAGAAAATCTCCATTGCCTGCAATTCCGTGACACTGCCCAAAAGAAGCAAATACCGTTGCCTGTGCCACTGCATCCGCTGCTTGAAGACCAAGTCTGGTACAGAGGGGATCTTGTAAAATATCAGCCGCTGCCATCAAAAATCGACCTATACCCGCCGATCCATTACACCAATGTACCCAGAGTGTATCCGGTTTTTCCGGGGATGCAGGCCACAGGCTCACGCCATTCTGTCCTCCATGACTCGTACGATCAAGTGTATCTACAATTCGCTTCACAGCAGAATAGTACGCTTCCTTTCCTGTACGCTGCGCCAAGGCAAGCAAATAATATCCGATGCCTGCGATGCCATGAGAGAATCCAAGGGAATGATGGCCTTTTTTGTCCGATTTATCTTTCACTTTCCACAAACTCAATGATTCATCTGTCTGCTCTTCTTGTTCCAAAATATAAACACCAAGTTCCTCTGCTCTTGCCAGAAGTTCAGGGCGGCCGCCAATACGGTATATTTCAAGCAGCATCAATCCCAACCCCGCCGCTCCATGACTAATATTGGTCTGTACTGGCTCATGCCGGGTGATTTCCAATGCCAGATCCTCTGCACGTCGAAGCAACGATGGATCATTTATTCGTTCAGCCGTCTCTGCCATTGCCCAGGGAACAGCGCCATATCCAAAGTATAATGCTACAGGTGTCTCATCTGGAACGTAAGGGTGATTCGTCAAAATCCATTCCAATACTTCATACGCATATTGATGGTATTGTCTGTTTTGTGTAATCTGACCAAGGTGATTAAAACCAAAGATCATCCCTGTCCAGCCAAAGTTGAAATTCGCCGGATGAAACATCTTGCCCATGCTGTTTTCCGGGAACAGTTGCAAGGGGTTATTAAAATCAAGAGAAGTATACAATGTGTTTACCATACGCTCGGCCTGACGGAGTACTTCTTCTGGCTCCATATTGCATTCATTTTTCTCTATTACATCCTTGCTTCCTCCTGAATTGACCTCTTGCCGCTCCAGCAATGTAACCAGTGTTTTACGAATTTCTGATAACTCCACATATCCGCCTGACATGATCTCGATGCCCAGACTTCCCAAGCCACGGAGCTGTGTATTACTCTGATGATCCAGATAAGCCTGTGCAGCTTCCAGATGGGATTGCCGATATTTCAGATAGGGGTCGATGGATGAGGCCATGTAATAGAAGACGCCTCCCAGTGCATAAAGATCATCCGCATAACTGGATCGCCTGCTGTGCTCACGTCCCCGTGGTACATAGCCCGGAGTATGACCGGTCAATGGATCAGCCTGACTCTCATCACTTCTGACATAAGCCAGTTCAAGATCAATCAGGCGTACACTTCCGTCCGTCAGCACAACAATATTGTTGGGCGTCAGATCATTGATCACAATTCCTTTATCGTGACATTGCTGCACCATATTGAGAATATGTATACCCATCCGATGCATATCCGCCCGGTTGTAATCTGCGGCTACATGTCTGCGATGTATATATTCACGCAAGCTGATGCTTTCAAAATACTCCAGGATCAGATAGCGGTTATTTTCAGTACTAAACAGATCAAGCGGCCTTGGGGTAACCCCCGTATCCTTCATCAGATCAAGCACGCGATACTCATTATCCAAATAGTTATGAGCAGAGCGCCCACCACCGTCTACACGCATGCGGTAGACCGCTTCTTTCATGACAGCCTGTTCATAGGATGTGCCAGAGATGAGAAATACTCCTCCCTTGCCGGATTTCTTGAGTACACGTCTCACACGAATATTTCGTATACCAAACTCATTGTTATTGGAATCGGAGTGACGAGAAGCAGCCTGGTTCTTCTCCATGGCTTGAATCCGCAGTAACTCCTCAGGTTCATTCACCCACTCCGGTTTATACCTGCCAGGTGTTCTTCGATCCTCCTCCAGCATGCCTTCTGGATTCTGGATGGCATACACTTTTGCACCCGAGTACCGGTCATAGTAGAAACGATCAGTGAATGCACCATAACGATAAAATACACACTGGCTACCTAGGTATGCCCGATCTGTCGGAATAGCGGGTCCTTTTAGATCACGTGTACATGAATGCATTAGCTCAAGTAACTTCAAGAATTGCTCTTCGTCTCGTGCGTAGATGGTGACACACTTCCCAGTCTGAGGGAGAGGTATGGAACCGTTAGATGTTTCAATCAGTTTCAGCCCGCTGCTCACTACTTTCCATTGCACATCATTTTCTGTGAGAACAGGTGCAATGCGTCGCAACAATTCAGCTCCTTCCACAGGGATAACAGACAGATGAATTTTCCAGCCCTGTGCGGGAAGCCTTAATTTTTCCGGTCTAAAACAAATCCAATGGCCGTCATTCGACCATTGGATGGATTGGGGAAGTTCCCGGATTATATGTTCCAAAGCGTTCTCAAAGGCGTCCTTCTTTGGGGTTACGCTTGCGAATTTCAATGAGAATCACTCCTTTTTGAATAAAGTAAGAGGGGGAGGTACAATTATTTTAGTAATGCGCGAAAATCAAAGACTTATCTTTCAAATGATTCAGTGAATAGAGCGTGAAAAGAAGTTCCTAGCTCTCAACAACGATTGTTTGTGAGCTAGTCCAGCTGCACACTGTACACAAGCTTGTTTCCTCAAACATGTTGTTATCCTCTTCAACCTCTAGTGCCATCAAATCCTGTACAGATAAAATTTCCTTGTTTTCCATGATATATTACCTCCCATTTGTCTCCCCCTCTTATAAACCAAATTCTACATAAAATTTGATATTCCTTCTTTTTAATTGAATTATTTTACATAAATTATTTACTTAATCCATTTATTTCGCCTGATCATGTCAAATTACTTGTTTCCTCAGACTAAAAAGAGGCGCAATATGACATCAGATTTCAGACTACATCGAGGTCGTTTGTTGCCGGGTACGCTTGCTACGTTCTTCACGGAAAGGTCGGACAAATAGGCTTGCCATGCCCATACAAATAACAAATGTACCAATCCCCATGTACACCCATGAAGGGTTGTACGTTTCAATGAACCACCCTCCCAGCAACAACCCGAGCGGATTACTAATGCCACTCATCAAAACACCCATACTGTTCATGACACGTCCTCTCTTTTCTTCCGGGGTGGATAAAAGAATGGAAGTAACCAATGGTACATTCACAAGAGCAAGTCCCATCATCAACAAAAATGAACATGCAATCGCGATATACAGGTTAGGAAACATCGGCATGAGCAGCAAACTTGTACCTGAGATGAGATAACTGATCAAAAACCAGTGAGCGAGCGAGAGTCGTTTGGCATATTTACCACTGAGCAGAGAACCTGCAATACTGCCAGCGGCAAAGGCTGACTGAAGCAGACCGTAGCCTTGTGGTCCGGCTTGCAGCACCATATTGGCAAAAATCGGCGTGAAAATGTGCAGTGGCGCCCCCGCAAAATTGATAATAGCTCCAAAGATAATGCAGCAGGCCAAAATTTTACGGGAAAACAGGAATGTAATTCCCTGCATGCTATCTTTAACAAAACCGGAGACTCCTTTTTGTTTCACTACTTTGGTTACAGGGATGCGGATAAAAAAAATGGATATGGCGGATAGCAGAAATGTAACGGCATAGATGAACAGGATGGACTGAACGGAGATGAGCGCGATCAATATTCCCCCCAAGGCGTATCCAAGCAATTCAATCGTTTTGGAGGAAGAGTTGAGTAGTGCATTGGCTGGAGCTAATTGTTTTGCAGGTTCTGGCAAAATAGCGGGGATGACTGTCTGGGTTGCCGGATTGAACAAAAAACCAAGGATTGCAATGAGCAGATTGGCTGCGTAAATATGCCACGGAAGCATGGATCCTGTCATGAACAAAATAGCCAATATGCAAGCTACGCCTGCACGCAATATATCTGTCCAGATCAAAAGTTGCTTTTTCGGCAGGCGATCGCTGATCGTAGCCAAGGGAATACCCAAAAATGCATAGATCAAGTACGGCAACATCGGAATCAGTGCGGCAGCAAGTGCCGACTCCGTTAATTGGAGGATATACCACATCGTCGCCATAGAAAATAAAATCTGACCTGCGCCAGAAATTAATCTACCAACAAGAAGCACAACAAAAGAAGGAAGGCGCAAAACCGCTCGATAGCTGTCGCCGCGAATTTCATTTTTCATCTTTTTCACGCACCTCTCCCTCGTACGTAACAGATTCATCATCACTAATACGATGCAGACGCGTAACCAAACCTGAATCTCGAATGGTCTGTTGTATCTTGGCTTTTACCCGTTCCAGTTCAGCCGTATACTCGCGTATCTCGTTCAATAAGGTCTGATGGGTTCGTATACCCTCCCTAATCAACATTGCAGTCGCATCAGAACGGTTTTTCGCTAATTCAAGAAATACAAGCTGATCTATGATATCAATCTCTTCCTGACTTAATCGAACGGAAACAACTCCCTTGGCTCCCGAAAGATTTTTGTTCGCCTGCTCCACAGATCGTTCCACCATCTGGTTAAACTGAGCTTTCTGGTCATTGTACATATTCAATTCCTCCATTCTTCACGAGTGCACGCGTATATCGTAATTTGTAAATCGTAAATTGGATTCAATTTACATTATACCTGTAAATAAATGGTTGTAAAGCAAAAAACCTTTGGATATCCAAAGGTTCGCCGAATATGTTTTTAACTAGTTCACTAGTCTCCCTGCCTCCACCACATCCCCTCCGATTTTGGGCTGGTGTATTCAAATCCAAATTGAGCATAAAGTTGATCAGCCGGAACATCCGCCAGCAGACTGACCAAACCACGGGCAGGTACTGCTTTACGCAGATAATTCATAATTTCGCTCATGATCAGTTTTCCATACCCCATTCCCTGAACATCCGGGTGTACAGCAATATCGACGACCTGAAAGAAACAACCTCCATCTCCAATCACTCGCCCCATGCCTATCAGCATATCCTCTTCACGCAGACATACGGCAAACAGGCTATTCGGTAATCCAATCTCCGCCCCTTCCCTGCTCATTGCACTAAGGCCGGCAATCTGCCGCAAGGCAAGATACTCCACTGCTGCGGGTGGTGTGTGTTCAATACTCACATGATCCATGAATTGTGCCCCTTTCTGCTTGAATTCATCTACTTCCTGTGTAATAGTGAGAGAAAGCTTACGTGAAGCGTGTTTCATGATACGTGAAGTTGCTGCAAAGGAGGAACAAGTGTGTTTCAACGTTGGATTGAGGATCTGACATCACGCCCAGGTGCTGTGGCTGTGCTGCTTGGCGTCATGGCTTTGCTTCTGGGAATATACATATGGTCTGCCACTGAAGTTCGCCGCAGCCACGAAAGGCGAATGCAAAGGATACGAGATACATTATACATAAGTACAGCCCTCTTGGGACAACTTACCATCCAGGAAAATCGGAATTATGAACGGTCGGAACACGAACATAACGATCTGATAACGGCAATGTTAGCCTGCAAAGCTGCATCTTACCTATCCCCTCAGCTACAGGACCAGATCCGTGACTGTATTAAGGATCATGATCCTGCCAGAATCGGACTGATGCACAGAGCACTGGAACGGGAGTGCACCGTATTATCGGATGAACTCAGCCGGGATACTCTTGCAGATCATTGGGGCACAGCGGTCTGGACCATCCTTCGGCCTGTAGCCGAACCTGCCGCACTGGCGGCCACAGGGTTTCTGGTTACAGATCTGGTATTTCGTCAGCGGATGTTGGACGTTTCTGTGGACTCATGGGACAACATCTTGCCATGGATTCGCGCAATTTCCCTAATGATCACCATAATATATGGTTACCTGCTCTGGGCCAGCCCACGACGGGATAGGTCACGTACAGTAACCAAAATGCTCTCCTTGCTGATCGCCCTATGCTCCTTGCTCCATCTGATTGGACCTGTTGCTGCACCCTATGCACTGGGACTACAGCTGATTATATTTACTTCGGGTTTCGGGTTGACTGGGACGCGCTCTCGCAGTGATCGCCCCTACGCAGGACATACGGATCTGGAACCTACGAAGCAAGTCTCTACGGAGATAGAAGGGAATACACGTCGTACATCTGGTACCAACACCGACGAATAACCTACGCATCCAGCCGCTTCCGTATGATTAAACTTAGATACCCACCTCGATGATACGAGACTCGTTCCTCTCTCGGCTGGATTTCCACCGATCAGGTCGTGTCTCCTTACTCGGCATGCTATACGATGATGAATGTCAGTGTCCCAAAATTATCGAGCTCCCGTCTGGCTGTTCCTATTGAGTAGCCAGTCGATTTTCTAAGGAACACAGAACGTCTTATATTACCTCTACAGCCTCTTTCAAAATTGTAAAGAACCTCAGACACGTTATTTCCCAAAATCGCTCGATAAAAATGCTCTAAAACGCCGTACATTTCGATATAACGTGTCTCAGATTCTTTAGATTTCTGCGGGCGTTTCAAATCCTTGAATACGACGCCTCAGATTCGTTAGCGCTCAATCCCTGCTCATGCTCTGTTCCAAGAGCGACTGAGAGGACAAGCTCGTGTCCCTCCCTTACGAAAAGAAAATTTTCATTGGTAGAGGAAAATAGGGAAGCCACCTTTGTGAAGTCCTGATCGCTTGCTCTTATTCAGTATGCAGCACGCTTTCCAACTCTGGACTCGTTAATATACGTCTCGGCTTTCAGTAGATTTTGAAAGAACGCTCTAAATCCAACGTATCTGTACGCAAAAAGGGCTGAAACTACAATGTAGTTTCAGCCCTTTTCTATATTACTAATTTTGTCTCGCGAAGAATGATCGTAAGGTTATTCTGTCATCGAAGTCGCATGTGTGACATTCTTTAGTTCACTTTGTATCATGGAATAATTACTTCATTATTTGGCTACAACATGTGCAATGATACGACCTTTTTCATACGTGACCGTAACGTCATAACCATCTGCCGTTACACTGTCGAATTCACCTGTAATTCCATTAGCCGTGATTAACGTAATATCTTTGGAACCTTCAATCTTATAGTTGGACAAGTCGAGTTTGAGACTTCCTCCTTCAATATAGAGTTTTCTGCCAACATTCAGTTGACTGTTGCCATCAGCGACAACCAATTCCAGCGTCCCCTTATCCATGGTGAAGTTTCTATTCAAGGTTAATGCTCCATCGACATTTACAACAACTGTTCCATTTTCTACATACAGATCACCCGTACCAAAAGCCGTTGCGGATTCGGCTACCAATGTTCCTGCTTGCAGTAAGGTTCCGCCTGTGTAGCTATTTTTTCCTGTCAATGTAAGGGTTCCTGTTCCTTTTTTCGTAAGCATTCCACTACCCGTAATATCATTTCTCCACCAATCTTCTGCATTAAACCGTCCTTTGGAAGCATCCATATCCACAGTTACATTGTTCAAAAATGCACCGTATCCATCCGAAGCCGTGACCAGATCAATTCTACCCCAGCCCTTGGATTCATCCAGTACAGGATATCCAGAGTCAATGGATGTTGTATACAATACTTGTCTGCGTTGCTCATCTGTTAAATACGGTTGACGTGTTTCCAACAGAGCTTCTGCTCCTTGCGGTACAACGGGAGCCAACCCTTTGGTTCCTGTTTGTGGTAGACCATAAGTCATCTTCTCTCTATAGAAGGCTTTATTGGCATCATGATCTTCCCATTTGTGTTCATCGTAAGCACTCTTGAACGTGTAATCTTCGGTTACGGTGTGTGCATACTCATACAGACTCATATTGTTTTCCTTGGCTGCAGCTCCAAATACTTCTCCTGCATTCTCATAGCCTTTCTCTAACACATCTTTGTTCTCAGCCTGATTAAGTGCATAGGCAGCCATGGCTGTCGACTGTATTCTTCCTCCTATAATATCAAGCGGTGAGTGCATCCCTGTTACGACTCGATTCTCGCCCAACTGAGCTGCTCTCGTTAACAATTCAGAGAATCGTTCTGGTGTAGCGTATGCCAAAGGAAATACGGATAAGTAAGCTGCACTGGTATGTCCGCTCGGAAATGCGCCATCTTTTCCTCTTCCATCCTCAGCGATTCGTTTGACATAAGTTAACGCAGGAATAAGCTTAACGTTAGTTTCGTATTGCTGGTAATGTTTTTCTCCTGTTGATTTGGTGCCGCCTGAAGCCAAAGGTACTTCTTTTTTCTCACCTTCGCCCAAGGTTTCCCATACAGGCAGTCCCTTGCTGTCAACAACTTCTTTCACTTCTCCATTGGAATTCATTCTCCACGGTCTAGGGGAAGAGTAGAAATATTTAGAAGGATTAGATGAGGCAGGAATTTTGAATCGAACCAGATCAACTAAATTGACCAAGTCTGAAAGTTCCGTCTTTGCTTCCCAATCTCCAATGCCTTGGCTTTCATCTTCCACTGTTTCTTCGGTCAATACCACATTCATTTCGTCCACCGTTCGTTCAACGTTTGTCTTTGGCTTGATGATATCTACATACGTGTTAGCCAACGGACCAAAGCCCTCCATCACGCTATAGATCTTATCTCTTTGGTCATCATAATAGGCTGCCAATGTCTCTTCAGCCGTGCGATTTTGCGTGACCTTTTCTACATATTTGATATTGGCTTCCCAAGTCGCTTTGTTTCGGATCTCTTCATTTGCATATGTTTTCTGATCAGCGACAGCTACGGTTGGATCGTTTTTAAAGCCATCATAATATGGGGACGGTCCATCTCCATACTTTGCATTTTTGCCGTCAGCTCCAATTTTGGTTGCCGCTGTCCCATCTCTCCAATCCGCTTGGTTCATGGACCATACTTGATCAAAACCGTCCAAAATATCAATAAACGGATTGGTTTCGGCAATATTTTTCAAGGTGTCGTCTCCGGCATTGGCTCCGTGCTTCACGGCGGATAACCGAGCTTCATCTGCTGGGGGATTAACATTCAGTACGGTTGCCGTTCCTTTTGGCTTAGCTGGTTTGGCAGCTGTAGTAGCATCTGTTTCCACAGCCTTAACGAGCGCAGACACCGCTTCGGCACGCGTAATGGAATTAAGCGGTTTGAAGCTTCCATCTGCATAACCGGAGATAATTTTCGCTGCTGCCGCTCCACCTACAGCTCCCTTGCTCCACGCCGCAATAGACGATGAATCGCTAAATACATTCGCTGCTGTTTCATTTAACTCCAGATTCAAAATGCCAGCGATCACTTTAGCTGCTTCTTGACGGGTGATCGGATCTTGTGGCTTCATTGTGCCATCGGTGTATCCATCTATATATCCATTCGCATTTGCAATAGAAATTGCTTCGTAATACCATGCACTCTCAGACACATCGTTAAAGGTAATTTTAGCTTGTCCGGAATATCCAAAAGCACCGTTTACCAAATTCATAAATTCTGCTCTGGTAATATACGTATTCGGTTTGAATGAACGATCCAGGTAACCTCGAATTAATCCTTCATCACCCCATGCTTGAATATTTGCTTCCGCCCAGTGTCCCTTAATATCAGAGAACTGAATCTTCTGATCGGCTGCAAAACTCTTCTCTGCAAATGTCGGACCAACCATAGACAACATTAGAAGTAATGCCAGTGACTTTTTAAGTGGTTTTCTCATGGCTTGCAAATACACGCTCCCGTTATGGTAAATTATTTTTTTGCTTCTGCATCTGCAAATGAGTAAGAAAGACTCTATACAGATGTCTGATCTGCCGTTACTGTAGCATTAGGGAGCGTTTCGCATCTATAGAACAAATTCCGTTTTATATCAAAATCGTACGTTCCGGAGCTTATATGCCAACAACAATGGAGTTAGATACTACATTTATCAATTAAAATACCTACTTTTGTAAACGCTTTATTAACTGAAAGTAAATTATGGAGTGGGAGTTTGTTAAATTTCGATCAACATGATTTCTAGTCCTCGGCCTGCTATATAATGATGAAGTTGTTTAGAAAAGAGAAATGAAGGGGGAAAAAGAATGCTTAAGCCATTTCAATCTGTGAGATCCAAAATGGTTCTTTCCTACCTTGCTGTCGTTCTTGTCATTGCGCTTCTTTTCGGCTCCATTCTATACCTCTTCTTCTCCCATCAATACAGCAAAGAAATTCGAATCAATAATCAACTTTCGCTGAAAAGCACTGTCAATACTATTGAGAGCTCCGTTATCCAGAAGGTGAATCAGGTTTATCTGTCCCTGGCACTCGGTAACGCTGCAAGTATCGATCTAGATAGCTTAAAAGGAAACCATAGCAAAATCCTGGACATCGAACAGTCCCTCAAAAATATGGTGCAAAATTATTCCGATCTCATTGAAGCTATTCATGTGTACGATACGAAGAACCACTTCATTGTCTCATCTGTATATGGGCTATTGCTCTATGAGGACACGCCTTCGAGTGTGGATCATACGACGGATTGGATTGCTGCGATGAAAGAGACTCCAGAAAGCTCCTTATGGATGAAGACTCGCATGGTGCCTCAGGATGCTTATATCGAATCACGGGAACAGGACAACATGAGTCCTCTGATTTCCTATGTCCACAGTTACCCGTTTCAATCGTCTGGACAGGACAGTACGGCCATGATTGCGATTGATATCAAAGAGTCAGCGATCAGTCAGATCATTAAAAATATGCTCCCTGCTGACTATGCGAATACATTAATCATCGACCAGGACGGAACTGTCATATCTGCCGCGGACAAAACGTTGATAGGCAGCTCCACGGAGGAGAATCTGACGCAGTCGCTGCTCACCTTTCATTCTTCAGATGAGAGCTTCACGCCTGTATTTAACTATGACTCTCATGTCGTTACCCAAGATCAATTTAAAGGAAATACATGGAGAATCTACACCACCACACCTAATGAAAGCTTCTATTATAAATTGGATAGCTTGAAGGAGATTTCGGTTCTTCTCGGTTTATTGGCTGTTGCGGTTGGGATAGCGATGTCGTCTATCTTTACCAGGGCCAACTATAGTCCTCTTAAGCGAATCCTGAATAACATCAAGAGCCGGATGGATAGCCCAACCAGCTTAAAGCAGGACGAATATCGGTTCATCGATACAACGTTTAATAGTCTGTCCAATAAAGTTGATAGTCTTGAAGAAACCTTACAGGCCAATCACAGAATGATTAAGCATAGTATCATGCTTAATATGTTAAATAATCGATTTACACCTGAGGAACTTACGGAGCAACTGCAATCTGTTCACATTTCGATGGCTTACTCCCGCTTTCGCTGCATCGTCATTGACCCTGTCAATGAGAAGTGGAAGGATCTGCAGCCACGACAGTTGCAGCATACGTTGTATACGATGATCCAGCAACTGGAGATCGCAGAAATGGATGGAACTCAACTGCTGGCAGAGGAATTGCAGGATCACAAAATCGCGGTCATCATCTGTACCAATCAACCGGAGGCACCTCTCTCTGATCACATTGTAGACTTTATTCACGCTGAGGCGAGCAGCAGATTTGGTCTGGAATTTGTACTATCGTTAGGCGGATGGGTAGAACACTTCACGAAGATTCACACAAGTTATCATCAGGCGAATACCCTGATTCGATACAGCTACTTTTTTCCCGAGCAATCTGCCATTCAGGATCTTGATCTTCTGAACAGGGAAGCCAGCAGCTTGGAAATTTCGGACTCATACCTCGTAAATTTTGAGAAGAAATTGCAGACTCGGGATGTGCAAGGTACGGTTCAGGCCATTCAGGAATTGGTCGCGACATTAAAGGAAGGCCCCTATTCCGCCGAATACAGTCGGATCATCTTATTAAAAACGGTATCTATTTACGCTGAGTGTATTAATCAGGTTCGTTGGCAGCCCGCCGAGGCGAATTCATTGAATTTGTACAAGCAATTTTCATTGTTCTACAATATCAACCGCTATTCGGAATGGATCATTCATCTCGTCACCGAATTTGTGATGCATATGGAGAAGCGAAGTGAGGTACGAAGTGTGGATACCATCTCGGCTGTCAAAGCCTATGTTCGTGAGCACTTATCGGGCGATCTCACGCTGGATCATGTCTCAGAGCAAGTATTCATCAGCTCTAAATATCTCAGTAAACTTTTCAAGGAAGAAACCGGGATTGTTTATTCCGAATATGTTACGAATCAGAGAATGGAACGCGCACGGGAACTCATGACACAACGCGAAATTACGGTTGAGCAGGTCGCAAGTACTGTCGGTTACCGAACCCCTGCTTATTTCATTAAAAAGTTCAAAGAAATTCACGGCTGTACGCCAAAAAACTTTATGCGCAGTCTAATGGAACAGGGATCTATATAGGGTCAATTAGGAATATTTACACGGACACTCCGATGACAGAACAACCTTCCGATCGCTGTTATTCCCAGATTTCTTTGATCCCTTTTCTAAAAGTGGAAATCCGGGAATAGCGTATGCTTCCGATGCAGCTTTCTTTCAGAAAGCTTTTAGGCGTAGCGTATGCTTTCGAAGTAGTTTTCTTACAGAAAACTTGTAGCTTCGCTTCTTCAGGTTCTTTCTGTCCTCTCCGTTATTGTGTAAATGTTAAATTGAACCTATATAGAATTTAAAATTAGTAAAGGAGCTGCTATGAACATCAACCTTTCAAGACAGATATGTCTATATTCCGCAATGCTCCTCCTTCTCGTATTTACAAGTGGGTGTACCTCTTTAGGAAGAGAAACAGCACAAGTGCAACAGCAAGACCATCTAGCAAGCGCTGAGAAGGAGACAGCACCACAATACACGATATCCTGGACCATGCATCAAAATGTTCCTGTTCCTGAAGACGCGGAGATGATTGCCTATATTGAGGATCGGTTTGATGTCGATCTGGAGGTGTGGAACCTTGAGAACAAGCGGTACGAGGAACTGCTTGATCTGGAGCTTGCTCAAGGTAAAATACCGGATCTGTTCCGGATTAGGCAGCCGCATGATCTGCTGAAGTATCAAATGCAGGGGGTTTTAGCGGAAATCCCCCCGGATGTACTTGAACAATATGCGCCAAATATCGTACAGCGAATTCGCAATTATGACTCACGTTATCTGGAGTATGGAAAAATAAACGGCAGCTTATATGGAATACCGGCCATAAATGAGACCAACATCTATCGAACTCCTGTCGTATATCGAGAGGACTGGCTTAAGCGGCTTGGTCTGGACGTACCGAAGACATTAGAGGAATTTGAGACGGTTATGTATGCTTTTGCCAAAGATGATCCGGACGGGAATGGTAAAAAGGATACGTATGGCCTATCCAGAGAGGGCTTAAATGTCGTGTTTGGCGCCTTTGGACAGACCGTTTTCACCGAGCAGCTGTATTTTAATGAAAAAAACAACCAACTCGTGATCGGCGCTTTGGAGCCGGAGATGAAAAAAGCCCTAACTTATATGCAAAAGTGGTATCGGGACGGGATTATCGACCCTGAATTTATAACCGGCGAAAATAAGGGTGGTTATAAACATCTATCCCATGCTTTTATTAATGGAAAAATTGGGATGACCTCGATGGGCAACTACTATCATTGGAATCAAGAGGGAGACTACAGTGTCCTCAATGAAAATGGCCAAGCAACCCCTGTGGGAGCCTCGTTCAATGTTAATGAGCTGTTACAGAAGAACGCAGCTGCAGAGGTTGTATTTGGTTCTCCTGTTATTGGTCCTGATGGACATAGCGGTTCAAAAGGGAACAATCTGCTGATGAATTTTATTGCTATAGGTGCTGAGGCTGCGAAGGAGCCGGGGAAACTGGAGAAAATTTTGGAGATACTCGATTATGTAAGTGCCAACCCCGATCCGGAGGAGCAGATCAAAATGGAGTATGGCCTTCCAGGAAAACACTGGAATTGGAGCGCTGAAGATCCAAACTCGTTCCATTTACTTTACCCATACAACAGAATGGAGAATTATATTAATATGATCGGCTCAAGTATCGGCATGACGGTTCCAGGTACACCCTCGGATAAACGTGAACAGTGGGCTGCATCTGCAGGGTTGACGGAGAATGGTATCTATAATCGCCTGGAGGTTGCAACCCCTGCCCTGATTCAATATTCATCTGAATTGATTCGCATGAGAGACAGAGCGTACATCTCCATCATCACCGGCGATCAGCCTGTGGGGTATTTCGATACCTTTGTGGAAGAATTCATGGATGCAGGTGGGCAACAGGTGCTGCTTGAAGCGAATCATTGGTATAAGGAGCATAAGGAAACAAGTCGTGCGCAATAGGTAGGACAGTGTGAAACATACATTTCCCATGAGTTTCTGGATTATACATGTGTATTCCTATACACCCATCCTTCCCTGATACAACGGCACTCTCTATCCCTTTGCACTCGCATTTGATCCGCGTAGTGAACGGGCTGAACTGCTTCGTGCCGTGCTTCCGGATTTGGAGGCGCTGCCTGAGGGCGTATTTTCAAAACGCTTGCGTTCGGTCCGCTCCATCTGCACAATCTGACCTTCGTGCACCACGATATGCAAAGAACCAAACTCCATGTCATTCAGCTGTCCGGCAATTCGGTCCAACCATACCTCATCCACTTTTAACGGCTTAGCCATAGAGCCGCCTCCTCTTCTCGGGCTATTGCCCGCCATATTCCTAAGTACGCTGTCATCCAACGGATTTATAAATCATTCTTATCCAACCTATATACTTGGTTTATACATTATCAGGGCTTCCAGTAGCTGTCAATCTGTATTTTCTTCTTCTCATAATCACTTTTCTGAAACGGCTTTATGTCCAAGCCAGCTCTTGAGCAGCAACGTGGCAAGAGCCAGAATCAGGAGCAGGGAAGCTACGGCAAACGAAGCCGAGAATTGATATTCGTTATACAAAATCTCCACATGCAGCGGCAGTGTATTGGTCTCTCCGCGGATATGTCCGGAGACCACAGATACCGCTCCGAACTCACCCATAGCACGGGCATTACACAGAATAATGCCGTACAGCAGCCCCCATTTGATGTTGGGCAAGGTTACACTCCAGAAGATTCGCCACCCGGAAGCACCCAGCGTAACCGCCGCTTCCTCTTCCCGGGTTCCCTGGTCCTCCATCAGCGGAATCAGTTCTCTCGCTACGAAAGGGAAGGTAATAAACAACGTTGCTATGACAATGCCTGGCAGCGCAAAAATGATTTTGATATCATGTTCGGACAGCCACGGCCCAAACCACCCATTGGAACCAAAGACCAATACAAAGATCAACCCGCCCACCACAGGTGAGATGGAAAAGGGAAGATCAATCAGCGTGATCATGAGTCCCTTGCCCTTGAACTGAAACTTGGTAATGACCCAGGCAGCGGCCACACCAAATATCGTATTCAGCGGCACTGTAATCGCCGCAACCAATAACGTGAGTTTCAGTGCAGACATGGCATCCGGCTCGGTAAGAGCGGCAATATACACGCCCCATCCCTGCTTCAACGCCTCCATGAGCACAATGGCCAGTGGCAATATAAGCAGCCATATGAGTACCAAGCTCGCCAGTCCAATCAATAACCATTTGACCCATGGAGCTTCCGTTGTTGCACGGTTCGTTCCGCGGCCAGCTCGTACGGGTGGAACAGGGCTCAGTGGAACGGAACCCGCCATATGCCGCACCTCCTTTGGTTTGGGTGAGTGACGTCTTTTAATATCCTTATTGCATCATGTTTCATTCTCATGCCCTGCCCGCCTTCCGGCTCCAACGTTGCAAGGAATTAATAATCAGCAGCAGGATGAAAGAAACCAGTAGCAACAGCAGAGCTACAGCTGTAGCGCCTGCATAATCGAACTGCTCCAGCTTAGCCATGATCAGCAAGGGGGCAATCTCCGTTTTCATCGGCATATTACCTGAGATAAATACAACCGAGCCATATTCACCAATGCCCCGGGCAAAGGCCAGAGCAAAACCGGTCAGCAGTGGCGGAATCAGATCCGGCAGCAGAATGGTACGGAATATCCGCCATCTTCCTGCTCCCAGTGTGGCAGCCGCCTCTTCCACCTCCGCCTCCAGCTCCTCTAACACCGGTTGCACCGTGCGAACTACGAATGGAATTCCGATAAACATCAGCGCCAGCGTAATCCCGGCCTGTGAATAGGCCAGCTTGATGCCCAAAGGCTCTACAAACTGACCAATCCAGCCATTGCCGGCATAGATCGCCGTAAGAGCAACCCCTGCTACCGCTGTCGGCAAGGCAAAAGGCAGATCAATGACCGCATCAAACAGCCTTTTACCCGGGAATTCATACCGAACAAGCACCCATGCCAGGAGTAACCCCAGCACGAGATCAATCAGCGCCGCTGCACCTGCGGTCAGGAAGCTGACCTGGAATGAAGCCAGCACCCTGGGATTGGTCGCAACTTCAATCATGGTTGCCCACGTCAGTCCTGTGGAGTTAAACAACAGCGCAGCCAGTGGAATAAGTACAACCAGGCTTAGGTAGAACACACTGTAACCCATCGTTAATCCAAATCCCGGCAATGTGCGTCTCCGCGCCACCATCACCTTGCTCATGCACGTTCATCCTCTCTGCCTTCAGCCGGTAGGGCTGGTTGGCCGCTCACAGCGCGATTGATCGGGTGTTCACTAAACAGAGCAATCTTAGCTGCCTGGAACATAGATCTGGTCGAAGATACCACCGTCATTAAAATGTTTGGCCTGAGTATCCCGCCATGTGCCGAATACATCTTTCAACGTGAACAGTTCAAGCGCCGGGAACTGATCCTTGAATTTTTCCTCCACGCTGTCCAGCGTTGGGCGGTAATAATTTTCAGCCGCAATCGTCTGTCCCTCTTCACTGTACAAATATTTCAGATAGGCATCCGCCACGTCGCGGCTTCCTTTTTTGTCTGCATTTTTGTCCACAATTGCAACGGGTGGTTCAGCCAAGATACTAACCGAAGGCACGACAATATCGAATTTGTCCGGACCCAACTCTTTTACCGATAGGAAAGCTTCATTTTCCCAAGCAAGAAGCACATCCCCAATGCCACGTTCAACAAACGTTGTCGTAGACCCGCGAGCACCCGAATCCAGCACAGGCGCATGTTTGAACAATTCACCAACAAATTCCTTCGCTTTCTCTTCATCATTGTTATTATGCTTAAGGGCATATCCCCATGCCGCCAGATAGTTCCAGCGCGCCCCGCCGGACGTTTTTGGGTTCGGTGTGATGACTTGTGTATCCCCTTTGATCAGATCATCCCAGTCCTTGATGCCTTTTGGATTACCTTTACGTACAAGGAATACAATCGTAGAGGTATACGGAGAGCTGTTATACTCGTATTTATCCTGCCAGCCTTCGTTAATCAGACCTTTATCTTCAATCGCATCAATATCGTATCCCAACGCCAGCGTCACCACGTCTGCATCCAGTCCGTCAATAACAGAACGACTCTGTTTACCCGATCCCCCATGGGACTGCTTGATGGTCACTTCCTGGCCTTTCTCTTTCAACCAATGCGCCGCAAACGCTTTGTTATATTGTTCATAGAGTTCCCGCGTTGGATCATAGGAAACATTCAGCAGTTCGATGGCCTTGGGCCCTTCTGTGCCGCCTTCCGCTCCCCCCGATGTTCCTGCCGCACTGGACCCGCCACTATCCGATCCGCATGCTGCCAGAACTCCTGTTAATACCAGTGCCAGACCAACCAAAATACCCTTATGAATTCTCTTTTTCATGAATAACACTCCCCCGATATAGATCTGCATGACTACCTCAGGCCGGCTGAACAGGATCGAACGCCCCGTAAAAAAACAAGAAGACGGAGGAACCCCCGCGCACTTCTCCCCATAAAGTCATGCCGGCTTAAGGCCGTGCATGCTTCATCCGGAAAGGATGCGCTGCGGTGTTCCTCCGTCTATACGGTGAGAACGTTATTCTGTTCAGGTTGCATGGTTGCATCTGTCTGTAAAATGACCGTTCTCAAAATGAAAACAGACCCATTTTTATTATTCCTACCTGTTTAGTAAGTTATATACGTATAATAAAGGCAGTCTATATACCTGTCAAACGTTTTTTCCGATTTTTACCGTATTTCTGCACCATTGGCAAAAAAAAGAGGAACAACGAACCATCGTCCGTTGTTCCCTTCAGCGAATCCCATGCTTCGCTGGCTATTGTAAACATGAACGGAATTGGACGGCCACACCTTGTCCATTCCTCATCTGCCCGCATACCGGATATTGGGCACCGGTGGTGTGCTCATGCCTTCTCCCAGATAAAAACCGGTGTGCGGCGGTTGATTGTAGGCTACATTTTGCCAAGCGATGCCAAGACGGTACACTGGATCTTGCATCAGCGTGTAGATGCGTTTGTCCGTAATTGCTGTTGTGGTATAGATCCGCAGTGCAGAACTGTCATTCGTCCGCCATACCACTTCTTCTCTCCAGTCCCCGAACAGATCGGCCTGCAGATTCGGCGTAGACTTGGTTCCATTGTTCGAAGATACGCCGGAAGCGGTGAGCAGATTCACCGTTGTGTTATTGGCATAGTTCCACTTATCGATTCGGTTGCTGTCCAGCAGTTCACGGAGCAGATCCCCATCCCACCAGATGCCAAAATTCGTGGAGGACGGCAGGGTTGTCCCGAGTTTCTGCCCTTTGGCTGTATACAGACTGCCGTCTGCCCATACTTCAGCGCCTTTATATCTTGGATCGATATCTGCCGCCATGCCGCGTCCAATATCCTTTGTTGTTTTGACTCCCCAGATTAATTGGCCTGTACCTGCATCACGGAATTCTACTCCGGCATTGGACGGTGTCTCATGAACCTGAAATACCTCAAGTCCAGGGCGGTCCGGGTCGAGGTCACTCAGATGCATGGCATCGCCATGATGAAGTCCTGTTGTGTACAATCCTTTGCCGTTGTCATCCACCGCCATGGCACCATAAACGATCTCGTCTTTCCCATCTCCGTCTACGTCCGCCACACTCAGATTATGATTACCCTGCCCGGCATAACCTGAGTTACCGGACGTATTGGAATCAAATGTCCATTGTTTGGTCAGCTGTCCATTCCGCCAGTTATAAGCTACCAGTACGGTACGGGTGTAGTATCCACGCGCCATGACCAGGCTTGGGCGCTCTCCATCCAGATACGCAATGGCGGCAAGGAATCGGTCCACTCTATTGCCGTAGTTATCTCCCCAGTCGGACACATTGCCACGCGCCGGTTCGTAGTTCACCGTGGATAAAGCTTTGCCAGTCTGCCCATTGAAAACCGTCAGGAATTCGGGACCAGACAACACATAACCGCTGGAATTGCGGTAATCCTTGCTTGCATCCCCGATGACCACGCCGGTGCCATCCTTGGTGCCATCTGCCGTTTTCATCGCAACTTCGGCTTTGCCATCACCGTCGAGATCATACACCATGAATTGGGTGTAGTGAGCGCCAGCACGGATATTTTTGCCCAAACTAATTCGCCAGAGGCGTGTTCCGTTTAATTTGTAGGCATCGATAAACACTTCCCCGGTATAACCGCTCTGGGAGTTATCCTTGGAGTTGGAAGGGTCCCACTTCACAATCAATTCATACTCACCATCACCATCCAGGTCACCTGCACTGGCATCGTTGGCACTGTAGGTGTAGGCTACTCCATCAGGCGTTGTCCCACCAGCGGGTACACTAAGAGGAACAGACAAATAGTTGTTGCCCCACACGCTCGCTGCCGCTGAAGCAGCCTGCTCCGCTCCACTCACTACAGCGCGAACCGTGTATTTGGAACTGCTTGTCCCGCTTGCATCCTGAAGGTTGGTGCTGTTTGTTATAGGCGTAGCGTTCACCTTGGTTCCATCCCGATAGACATTAAACGATACATTCGATCCTTCCGTTCCCAGAAGCCGCCAGCTGACAAACACACCTGTCCCGGTCTTCACAGCCACCACACCACGATCCAGATATTCCATCTGTCTTGCACCTGCTGCATGTGTTACCGACGTGTTGCCAAGACCAAACGAAGTAACCAGTAGCGCGGAACTCAGCAGGGATACTCCCGCTGTACGTAATGTGCGCTTCCACAATGATGATCGATTCCCCATAAACAATTGCCTCCCCAATTGGTTTGGTAAGCCCGATGCCCTTGTAGCGCCATCTTTTTATGTAAGCGCTTTAATATACTCATTTTAAATTAAACATATAATTCCATCTATAGGTCTAATTTAGTAAATGAATGGTTGGTACATAAAAAAGCCGAAGGATTTCTCCTTCGGTTAGCCGTTGTCCATTCTTCGAATTGCTTCAGTCAACTGGAATCGCAATCAACTGACTCACGGATATGGGACGATTCCCATGTTCGCATAAAAAGCCTAAAAAAGCTGTAAAACCATGTGTTTCTCCATGATTTCACAGCTTATTAGACCACTTTTTAGATGTAGTATTTCACGTTCTCTTCACGGTATTACAACTTTTATACCACAGGCGCAATACATACCGGACGAGGCAGTTCCAGCTTGAACCCGTTATGCGTCAGGCGTCCGTCTTCTTCACTGATCTGGAAACCTACGAGGTTATTACTGTCCTGATTTGCCACGACCAGAATCCCACCTGGCAAAATATTAAAGTTACGCGGTGTCTGCCCAATCGTAGACGTCCACTCTACAGCTTCCAACTCGCCGCTCTCCTGGTCAATATGATAAAGGACGATGCTGTCATCTCCCCGATTGGATGCATACAGGAAACGTCCACATGGAGATATACGGATGTCTGCAGCCGTCCCCTCTCCTTTGTGCCCTTCTGGAAGTGTGGAGATGTGCTGCACCGTAGTGAACTCTCCTCTGCGCTCATCATATAGGAATGCCGTAACGGTGTTGTTCAACTCGTTGATTACATATGCCCACTTCGAGTTGGGATGGAACACCAGATGCCTTGGCCCTGCGCCTGGTGGCTGATCCATCTCACGATGGGTTACCAGACGTCCCTCTTCCAACCGATACACAATGATCTGATCCAGACCGAGGTCACATACGACAGCATACTGCCCGGACGGATCTGGCTGAATGGAGTGTGCATGCGGCCCTTCCTGCCGTTCTTCGTTGATTCCACTTCCCGTGTGCTCCACCCATGCACTCATCTCACCAAGCGTCCCCTGATCGCCAACCGGGAATACATTGACACTGCCGCTGCTATAGTTGGATGAGAACACCCACTGACCATCCGTGGAGACAGACACATAACATGGAGAAGCCCCTCTGGTCTGTTTTCGATCCATCAGGTGCAGCTCACTCGTTGCTGCATCTCTACGATAGACCAACACCTCTCCCTCGTCCGTCTCACTCGCCACATACAGACAGTTTCCATCCGGGCATAGCGCCAGATAAGACGGATTATCCACGCCATCCATGTGATTGACGATCCGCATCTCTCCTGAATCCGCATTCAACGCACATAGGAATATTCCTGGTTCATCCGCTGACGCATACGTACCTGTATAGAAAAGTGTTTCCTGAGTTGTGACTGGTTCCATATCTAATCTCTCCCTTATCCTATATATTCATTGGTCTGATTCTTTCCACTGGTATGTACTTACCCAATTCACGGGCAACTGCTTCACTTCCTGTAACGTGGCTTTCTATATTGAGAACACCCCCCGGTGAGCGCTCTCATATCTGGCATTGACTCCCTTATCCCCTCTCACCATAATACAAAGTATGAGACCTAACAACAGACCACCCCTACAGCGTAAATCTGACGGATTTCGTATGCAAAAACTCATTGTGCTTCCAGACTCACTGCTGCAAGAAACCGCAGCTTATCCGGTCACGTCTGGACTCTACGTTACCGATATCGGTTACTTTCACGAAGCGGAGCATCATTACCGTGACCGTCCCGATGGTTGTGAGTCACACATTCTGATGTACTGTGCCCAAGGCACAGGCTGGTATACGATGGATGGTAGCAAGACATATGATGTCCGACCGGGAAACCTCGTCATATTGCCTGCACACGTTCCTCATGTGTACGGAGCCAACACAGCTGAACCATGGAGCATCTTCTGGATACATCTGCGCGGGGAACACGCTTTAACCTACATAGAACCATTGTTAACCCATCATATCACTACCATGCCACCGGCCAAGGCTCAAAAATGGCTTGAGCTGTTCCATGAATGTTACGGCGCGTTAGAGACAGGTTACTCCATGCAGACGATGACGTATGCCTCCCAGATTATTGGCTATATGCTTGGCATGCTCGCTTATGGACCGGAGACAACCGGAACGGATGGCGGGATCGTGAGCAGCAAACGTGCGGCTGAACAATCCGTTCAATATATGCTGGAGCACCTGGAGAATGGAATCACCCTCAAGGAACTGGCGGCTCATGCGCGGCTGTCTGTCCCTCATTACTCTCAGTTATTCAAGCAAGCTACTGGGCATTCGCCCATCGATTATTTTCTGCGGCTGAAGATTCAGCATTCCTGCCGCTATCTGGATTTTACCGATTGGACCGTGAAGCAGATCAGCTCCGAGCTTGGATTCAAAGACCCGTACTACTTCTCCCGTCTGTTCAGCAAAATGATGGGACGTTCACCCACGGATTATCGAAATAAATCCAAAGGATAGATGCAGTGCCTTCACTTAGCCCTTTCTAAATGATTATGAATTTCAGTTGGAAAATTGCAGCAACCTTTTGAACAGAAGGGTCGTCTATAGGGGCAAATAACTTTTATATAAAGGGATCATCCCTGGAAAAGTGAGGCGAACCTATCATGAAAAAAAATATACTTGCTACATTAACTGCGGGAGCTCTGCTCACGCTGTCTCTAAGTGCAGGACCGATCAACGCGGCGCAGGCCCAATTCACGGATATTCAAGGTATCGCAGGAGCTGACAAAATCGAATCTCTCCATAAAGATGGATTCATCAAAGGCGTGAGTGACAGCTTGTTCAAACCTGAACTGGAGTTAAATACCGCTCAGGGCATTCAACTGATTGCGGACGGCCTGAATCTGAATCTGGACACGATTCGTTTTATCAAAATGCCGGTACCAAGTGACTACTTCTCTGCTGTAAAAGATGGCGTATGGTACAGTGATGCATTTATCCGCGCGCAATATAATGGCATTCAGATGTCACAGGGTATCGATCCGTCCAAACCGCTTACTCGTGAACAATTCACACTGTTCCTGATGCAAGGCATCGAGGCCAAAGGCGGTCTGCCAATGATTAATATCAAACCTGTGGACATTACCGACGAACAGGAACTTACGCCAGAGTATCAAGGTGCCATTCAGCGTTCACTTGTTCTCAAAATCAATGAACTGGATGCCGACGGAAACTTCAATCCCAAACAAACGATTACCCGTGCCGAAGCAGCAGTGATGATGTATAACGCAATCGAGTACATGGAATCGTTCCATGCACCACAAATCCCGGAAACACCTGAGAAGTAATCATTTCATGTTGGAAGCTACGAACTCACTTTAGTGTGGAATCTGATCTATTGGAGTCACCACTAAAGTGAGTTTGGACTTTTCCATACAACCCCAATATGCCAAACAGCCGCACTTTCCCTCAACAGGAAAGTACGGCTGTTTGTATTATACTTATATCACTGATGCAAAATCATCAGATTTAACTTTCTAACTTAGAAAGAACCTTTAACAACAACCTCAGACAACGGCAAACGTCCTGACGGGCGAGCTGGCTGTGCCGCTTTACCTACAGTGATCAACAACGTTGGCACAAATCGTGCAGGAATGTTGAATGTTTCGATCAGTTTTTGTGGATTATATCCACCGATTGGACATGTATCGTAACCCAGGGAGCGTGCAGCAAGCATAATATTTTGGGAAGCAAAGGATGCATTGCGGATCGCTTCATCACGAGCGATTTGCGGGCTTTGGTAAGCACCGTTGATCTGTCCAACCAATGCGTCACGAACCTCAGCAGTCAGTGCGCCTGCTTCAACAGCTTGATCGTAGATTACCGTGTTACGGTTTGCTTCCAAATCTCCGAGAACAGCAATCGTAACCGAACTTTCCACGATCTGACTTTGACCGTAAGCAACTGGCAGCAATTTCGCTTTGTCTGCTTCGGATTCAATCACGAGGAATCTCCAGTGTTGCAGGTTCCATGAAGATGGTGCTTCCGCAGCTGCTGTCAGAATCGCATTGAGATCAGCTTCAGGCAATTCAAACCCTTTTTCGTACTTTTTGACAGCATGGCGTTCGCTAATGACGCGAAGTGTTTCATTTTTTTCAATGCCTGACATGTGTTCCACTCCCCAGAATCTAATTTGTTTATTCTACTTTTACTTCCGCAAGGTGATCTCGAAGTTTACTCTACCAAGGATTTGCCTTCCGAAAATAACATCAGCGCAGACGATCTCTCCCCATCTGTGTTCACGTTATGCCCGGAATCGCCTGAGAACATCAATGGATCTTTCACCGGAGCACACGCCAATGCCATAACTTGTCCACCATGCCTGACTAAACCAAGGCCATGTCATGAAGGACCATTCGTTGTGGACTCCGTCAGGACTTCTCCTTTGCAGGCAATCCATTCAGCGACAAGTTTATCGCTTCCCCATGACCTATACGCTCTTTCACATCCTGAATCGATATACGGTCAAAATAAGCGCTGAGCGCCTCTTCGCCTCCGTTATATATGTTCCCCATCACATCCTGCATATTGGAAGATACCACGCACGATGAACCGGACTCCCCTGAGCACCAATTGGGACCGAGTGAGCCACCAGCTACCAGTCTGTACAATTCTCCAAGCTTGATCTCTTCACTTGGACGGCTAAGCAAGTACCCACCATGAGCACCTTCCTTGGTCGTCAGGTAACCATGCTTGCGCAGAACACTAAGTACCTTACGGACTCTGGCCGGGTGTGTACCCACACTCTGGGACAAATCTTCACTATTGGCCATACACTCATCTCTCATCGACAGAAAAACAAGACAATGCACCGCTATGGTAAATTCGCTGTTCATAACTTACTCCTTCCCGGCTTACAACACCGATGAACTCCAACCCAAGGTAAGTATAACTGTCATTATATGAATAACAGTTATGTTTGTCAACTTTCAACCAGGATGGAGATCAAACGTGATTTTTCCTGTTATACCAATACTTACAGCTCATCAACACAATTAAGCTGGGATTAACATCCCGTCTTCATTCTAATCTAAAAAAGACAAAAAAAGTGAGCCTTCCGCTACGCGAAGGGCTCCAATAAGATAGACATATGAAAGGGCTTACGTGATTATTATAATCGGTAATCTCCAATTTGAAAACGCTTTTTTTGTAAAGTGAATCATTATTTCAATTTTTTTTTATTTGAATAAAATGAACAACAAGTATTGCTAAAACTAATGCCATTAGTTATTATACTAATATCATTAGTTTTAAGGAGGGTTTATCGATGCGCATTACCCGAGAGTTTGATGTCGTTCAAGTTACGTTTTTTCCAAGACTCTTCCCTGTGAACGTATATCTGGTTGAAGAGGAAGATGGATTAACCCTGATTGATGCCGGAATACCATTCAGTTTTAAGGGGATTTTGGCAACTGCCCAGTCCCTTGGAAAACCCATTACCAAGATCATTCTGACTCACGCTCATAGCGACCATATTGGTGCATTGGATCGTCTCAAAGAGGCACTACCCCAAGCTGAGGTCTTCATCTCCAGACGGGATGCACGGCTATTGGCGGGTGATACTTCCCTTCTTCCCGGTGAGCCTCAAACCCCGGTACGCGGCGGCGTGCCCAAGCCCAAAGCGGTGCGCACCCAGCCAAACCACTTGCTGGATGACGGTGACCAGATTGGTTCACTGGTCGCCATTGCCTCACCAGGACATACGCCGGGACATATGTCCTTCATGGATACGCGCAACCGCGTGCTCATCGCTGGCGACGCGTACCAGCTGCACGGCGGCCTTGCCGTATCCGGCCGCGTGCGCCCGCTCTTCCCGTTCCCCGCGCTGGCAACGTGGAACCGCGAAGCGGCTCTGGCCAGCGCGAAGCGCCTGGCGGAGCTGGAACCGTCCGTGCTGGCTGTAGGCCACGGACGGATGCAACGCCAGCCCGCGGGCGCCATGCGCGCGGCAACCGCTGATGCACAGCAGCGGTTCGATCTTGCCGGGGGGCAACGATGAGCCCCCGGCAAGGGCTGGATCGCGGCGCTCTGCTCAGCGCTGCAGCCCAGCTTGCTGACAGCGACGGCTTTCAGGCGCTGACACTGGCCGCACTCGCCCAGCGGCTGGATGTGCGCTCGCCGTCGCTCTACAACCACATCAGCGGACTTCCCGGGCTTCGCCAGGAAATGGCGCTGATGTCCGTACAACAGCTCAGCCGCGCATTAACCGCGGCTACTGCTGACCGCACTGGCGATGATGCCATCCAGGCCATCGCTGCGGCATACATTGGCTTCGTCCGCGAGCACCCCGGGCTGTACGAAGCCTCATTCCATGCCCCGGACCGCGAGGAGCCACAGCTTGCCGCGGCCAGCACAGCCACGCTGGAGTTGCTGCTGCGCAGCTTGCAGCCCTACCCGCTAACCGAAGCGGAAGCATTACACGCCGTTCGTGGTTTGCGAAGCCTCTGCCATGGATTTGCCTCCATTGAGGCACAAGGCGGCTTCGGCATGGACTTTGATCCGGACGAAAGTCTGCGTCTGACCGTATCCGCATTTCTGCACGGACTCCGGCATCTTCACGAAAACTAGTACGCACGGGTTGTATCATAAAAAAGGACTGCAGATTCGCTGCAGTCCTTTTTACGTTGCTGTTCCACCTTCTTGCCAAAATCTAACGAACCCAGGACACGCTATAACGCCAATTAGAGCGGATAGAAAAATCTAACGAACCCCACACACCCTATTTCGCAGAAAACTGGCAGTGGGACAGGCAAAATGAGCATATTCCATCATTTAACGTGTCTGTGATTCGTTAGATCTACCAACGTAGCAAATCAGGCCGAATAAGACGTGCTAAGTTCGTTAGAGTCTGCTACATATGTTACTTCAGTTCATGATGCCATAGCGGCATCGCATTACACATTGCAATTTAATTTCCGCCTGATACATATCGTGCTCCGCTCAAAACTTCTGCCCCTCACATCTACGCGCTTCTCTAATATGTACATCCCCGGTCCTCACTCCAGAACAACGGCCTTTCACTACCTGCTCTCCATCCGAACGTTTTTCTTTACACTCACCCTATGGCCATTGTTGCCGTCCATCCTGCACTTCATTCAAAATATGCTTCATCACGGGCACATACACCTTCCAGTAGAACATGTCCGGAACATCTTTCTGATCTGGCGTAAGCTTGGACCTGACGACCTCCCAACCCCGGATTCGGCGCCAGAAGGAATAATGCTTCATCTCTCCGAATGACCCTGCCATGTAATACGACCGATTATAGTCGTCATATCGGACAAGTGCAGCAAATTCCGCGGGAATTCCTGCATCCACCAGCTTCTGCTCGCCTGTCCCCGTCAGATCCGTCTTATACCAGGCCAGTATGGAATTCTGCTGTTGCGGGACAATGATATCGAACCAGCCATTGTAATGTATATCCTGGGTTATACCGCTCCAATCGCTGCCTGCCGGTGTAAATGCAATCTGTATATTGCCTGTCTTCACATCCGGACCTTTCTCCAGTACCATGACCTGTCCATCCATATGGATCAGCAGCATACCCGCTCCGTGATAAGACCATTTCTTCTTCTCCCGCTGCTCATAATTCGCCCGAACCCACCGGGGGACTTCTTCCATACTTTGCAGATTAGATACCGATTTCCCCTGCCATCCACTGCTGTTCACTCCCAAAATGGGATACAGCTGCTCTCTGGTCATTTTCGAAGCCGTATTTGCCAATGCACTATATTCGGCGACAACCGTTACCCCTTTATAAGCAGCCTCACGGATCTTCTGCACATCATATATCGTTAATCCTTCATAAATTTCGTCTTGCTTCCGTTCATTCTTGTGTGCAGACAGACTACTCCGATTCGCCGTCAGATAGATCAGATCCGTATCCGTCACCTCATCAGGCAGCAGTTGTTTCATCCGTGGAAGCCCGTCCTGAAGATCATAGCCGTAATAATCCTCTTCATACGAGTAGTATTCCCCTGTGTGCTGTACAATCTTCTGTTGATTCAGAAGCCAAACCAACCCCTTGTGCCCCTGATAGGATAAGTCTGGTCTGCTCTTGTCAATAATCATGATGTTCAGTGGAACCGGGGCCTGGGATTGCCACATAATCCAGGGGACAACCAGCACCACTGATACCACTGTAAAACAAGCCAGCGTCCACATCGTGGCTGGCCTGTAACTTTTTTTCATGAAGCGTATTCCTCCTTGCTCTGTTCCAAGGTATTGTCAGGATCGGTCGTTAGATTACCCTAATCCATGTCTGCTGTCCTTTTCCTCTGCCTTCCGCAATCCCATAGCCTGAAACATGCCATATATACGGGATATGTTATTCAGTGGTCTGAACCAGAACGTCTCCGAACAAGCATACAATAACAGACGCGTCACCTCTCTGGACGTGTACGCTTTGCGTGAACACCATACCTCGAACATTAACATACCTGCGGACAACAGTGAACCATAGAGCGTCAGCAGTAGAGCGAGAATGATGCATAGGTTGATATCCACCAATTGTAGCCCTATGCCTGAGATGAACAGCAAAATCGCTCCCAGTTCCATCACAGGTCCCAGCAATTCGATCAAAATAAAATACGGGATGGATACCATCCCCATCCAGCCATAGGCCGGATTGAAGATCATGCTCCGCTGAGTCCATAGACTGCTTGCAAGCTGCATGTGCCAACCGATACGCTGTCTGCACAGCTTACGCCATGTACCAGGTACTTCTACCCTGCAGATCGGATCGGGAATATATATAATACGGCCAGGTTCCCGGATCTGCTTCATATGTTTCTGTAACCGCATTACCAGTTCCATGTGAGCAACCTGGTCATCGCTCTTGTAACCCCCAACTTCCATCACCCGGTTCTTTTTGAATACACCGAATACTTCTGCTGTAAATAAAAGCACATTAATATTATAACGAACGAGTCCCACGCCGCTAATCAGAAAAGCACGCAAGTATTCAATGGTCTGCATAACATACAACGTACTGCCCGTAAGTTTTGTGCTGTTGTCGGCTGAATCCGTTTGATCCGTATTTCTGGGGGCCATGAGATCTACTCGTCCACTACAAGCAACGACCTCTTCTCCTGGGAGAGCATCCATAACGGGTTTCATAATCTTCACCAATGCATCCCGTTCCAGAAATGTCCGGGGTCCAACTGAGGCGATATAAGGATATTGCGAGATATTCAGACCTGCATTCAAGGAGTCCATTCGTCCTCCATACGCCTTGTCGATCACAATCAGACGATGATGCAGCCTGGATTGGTAGACACATTTAATCTGAGCCGTCTCCTGACCGAGTCCCGAGTAATGAACTTTACTCCGAATCGGCATCAGATCATAGGTTTCTATTAACTGTGGCATTGTTCCATCCTCTGATCCATCATTAATGATAATCACTTCATAGCGTGAATACTGAATATCCAGCAGACAATTAATTCGCTGTACGATCGTATTCTCGCTATTACGCATGGGGACAAGCAGGGATACCGCCGGAGCCAATTCTTCATCCAACATCTCGTGATATTGCAGCGGGTCCAGATCCCTTCTCGGGATCAATGTGCGAGCGGCAGCAACTACCAGAACACTGCACGTCAAAATCGCAAGCACCAGATAGATAAATATACCCTCGTAACATGCCAAAACAAAACTCCGCAGCATCTCAATCCATCTTTCGTCCATACTGCATCCTTTCCAGCGTTTCTTCCGCTATCTGCCTTGCATATCTATCCGGATGGTTTACAGCCGTATCCCGGAGTTCTTCAAGTCCCTGCTCGTACCGGGCAAGGGAGTTCGCCGCTTCCTGTCTGATCTGAAAAGAAGGATCACCCATCATTACCTTCAGTCTAGGAATAAAAGCATCCGCATGAACAGTGCCCATAAGCTGGGTCACTGTTAGTCTTTCAGAGCGTTGCCTTTCCTCGCCAGATTCGTTCCATACCAGCAATAGCCCCTTCAGCAACTCTTCGCGACCTCTGCCCACTTGAGCCAATGCCTGATAAGCGTAGGTACGCAGCAATGCATCCTCTCCAAGAATAAGCTTCTCCAGTAGAACAACAGCACCCTCCGTCTGGTCATCCCGAATACGAATGGCATGTACGATATTAGACTGGACCTGATAAGGTACCTCCTTGAAATGATCCTTAAGACGAGTCCAGGATGAATCGGTAAGCAACAGCAGAATCTGCAGATACTGCGAATCGGACCATACATATTGCTCACGCAACAATTCCTTCACGATTCTGAAATAACCGGTTCTGGCATATATGCGCAAAATGATGAAGCGTTCAAGCGGCGTACAGGAGGTAACCCTTAGCATATCCTCTAACCTGGGCAGGAGCTCCACCATATGAAACTGTTCAATATATAACAACGTGTTGACCCGTTCACTCCACTTTCCCGTCTTCAAAACCGACCGGTATGAACTTCCAAAGACTTGCCAGGATAACAGACGAATTCGCAGAGTCTCGTGCTCTACCGGACCTTGAGTGAGCCGTTGCAATAACAGCTGCTGCAAAACACTCTGTTGATCTCCACTCATATTCAATAAGTCTACTTTTACTTCTCCTTGGCCCAGATACCGCTGTAGCACCGAATCTTCAGAAATTAATTCCTGCATCAGTACCGTCTTAACCTTTTCCCTGCGCCTACTGCTATATTTCATCCATAAGATGTAACCGTAGATAATCAGCAAAAAAGCCAGTACACTTGCACATACAAGGCTGACCACATGTACTAACCAATCTGTATTACCCACAAGCCACCCTCTATGATGTGAGCCTATAAGCTTGAAATACATCCATTGTTGTCCAATCATTGCATGATTTCCCCTTAATCGAATAAACGGCCTTACAACGGGCACAATAATACAAAATTTTCAAATACACCCTGTGAATACATATCGGGTATATGATACACTAAGCTTTCTATCGGCTTTCTACGTTTGTGATATAATAGGAACTGAAAATTCCGGCAATTCGTACTGAGTTCCGGATCTCCGGATAACATATTATTCCAGAAAGAGGGAGTTCTACGTGGCTCAAATCAGTCCGTACTACCTGCAAATCGGAGCAACCGTGGGCATGCTCGTCATGGCACTGCTTGCCATCTTCATCCGCATGAAAGCCAGTCACAGACCGGTGACCATTCGCAAAATCCTTATTCCTCCGCTCGGCATGAGCACAGGATTTCTTATGTTTGTTGTACCGGAAACTCATATTCCTCTACTCTGGGCATTCATTGCGTTTCTGGTGGGCTGGTTCCTCTTCTCCTATCCCCTCATTCGCAGTACACGGTTTGAACGAGTAGGCGAAGAAATTTTTGCCACACGTTCTCGTAGCTTTGCTTTTATCTTGCTTGGATTGCTGGCCGTACGTCTGATCCTGCATGAAGTCATTCAGCGATATGTAAGCATCCCGCAAACGGGCGGATTGTTCTTCCTGCTGGCTTTTGGCATGATTGTACGCTGGCGTGTATATATGTACAAACACTACAAAGAAGTGCTGGTCGCCGAACACTAGTCACCCTACATAGACCACGCACAGATTTACAGATAAAAAGACACGTTCTGCAGCACCCTCGGTGTGCAGAACGTGTCTTTTCGTTTTCAAACTAATAGTACATGTAAACCATTCAATATCTATTCAGGATCTGCAACCTTAACCAGCTGCTTGCCCAGATTATCTCCCGAGAAGAGGCCCATGAATGCTTCCGGCGTCTGTTCGAACCCATCCACAATGTTTTCTTCATACTGGATATGACCTTCCTTGATCCATTTCGCCAACTTGGCGCGGCCTTCTTTGAAGGATTTCGTATAGTCACCCAGCAGGAAACCTTTCATTAATGCTGTATTTGTTAACAGCAACGTCTGTGGGCGCATCCCGATATCCGGTTTCTCCAGATTATAGGATGAGATCTGACCGCATAACGGAATACGTGCATTCCGATTGATGTGGCGCAAGACTGCATCCGAGATGTCACCGCCCACATTGTCAAAGTAGACATCTACACCATCCGGGCAAGCCCGTTCAATGGCCGCTGACATATCCTGCTCCTTCTTGTAGTTCAACACCACGTCGAAGCCCAGCTTCTCTTTCAAATAAGCGCATTTCTCATCAGAGCCTGCAATACCAACCACACGTGCTCCCACAATTTTACCAATCTGACCAGCAATCATGCCTACCGCTCCGGCTGCTCCCGATACAACAACCGTTTCGCCGTCCTTCGGTTTGCCGATATCCTCCATACCAAAATAAGCCGTCAGACCCGTCAGGCCCAGCGCACCCAGATAAGCCGTGATTGGTGCTTCTTCGGTATCAATTAGCGAAAGATCAGCCGTATTCACTGCGGCATATTGCTGCCAGCCCCACATACCGGATACGAGGTCACCTTTGCGCAGATTCGGTTCCGAAGATTCCACAACCTGTCCAATGGCTCCACCCTTAATCACTTCATTTAACGCGTACGGTGCAGCATAGGATTTTGTATCTTTCATGCGGCCCCGCATGTATGGATCAACCGACAAATATAATGTACGTACCAGGACTTGCCCAGCTTCCGGTTCAGGAAGAGGTGCATCAATGAATTTGAAATTCTCTCTGGATGGGGCACCTTCGGGACGAGAAGCAAGTACGATCTGTTTATTTAAAGACACCAAAATTACCTCCTTGTTGCCAAGTGGACGCAAGGTTAACCCTTGTCAGCTGAGATCACTTACCACTGGCTCTGTGTTATCACTTCTTAATAGTTTAAACCGAAACAGGCGGTTCACAAACGTGGGCCGCCTTGAAATATGCAAATATCGTCACATTGTAGCTGCTTTTGGCTATTATTGTGCTGTCAAAATCACTGGACCATCCGCCGTAATCGCAATCGTATGTTCATACTGGGCAGACAGACTTCCATCCAAAGTACGAGCAGTCCATCCATCTGAATCCAGCTTACTTCGGAACGTACCAATATTCAGCATCGGTTCGATCGTAATAACCATGCCTTCCTTGAGACGCGGACCCCGATGAGGCGGACCGTAGTGAGGGACTTGTGGTTCCTCATGCATCTTCTCACCAATGCCGTGTCCGATAAACTCACGCACAACCGATAGGCCTTCACCTTCTGCATACACTTGAATCGCATTGGAGATATCCCCGATCCGGTTGCCCACCACGGCAAGTTCAATGCCTTTGTAGAGAGAGTTTTTGGTTACATCCAGCAGATGTTGTGCTTCCGGAGTCACTTCACCTACAGCATAAGACCAGGCCGAATCGGCCAACCAGCCATTCAGATTAACCACCATGTCGATTGTAACGATATCGCCGTCTTTCAGTGCATATTTTCCCGGAAACCCGTGACAGATCACATCATTAACCGACGCACATGTCGCATATTGGTATCCGTTATATCCCTTTTGTTCCGGCGTAGCGCCATTTTTCTTCATAAAAGCTTCTGCAAACTGGTCGATCTCCTGTGTCGTAATGCCTGGACGAATCATCTTTGCAATTTCTCTATGGCATGCGGCGAGAATTTCTCCGGCTTTTTTCATATATTCAATCTGTTCTTTGGTCTTCAATGTAATCATAATAACTACTCCTGTCCGTTAAAATCTTATCCTGTCCTCTATTGTAACGCTAAACGCTCAAAATAAAAAATTCCGTACAATCAGCAACATCCTATTATACGCCAAGCTCCTGTCCAATGAATACAATTATCCATGAAAAAATCGAAACCCCTTCTGATCTAGCCACGTATATGCTTAAAACAGTTGAAGTCGAAAGGGTGAAAGCTCATGTTCAAAAAGATTATCGGCAAACTTATTGATTCCAAATCTTCATCTCACCGCAAACGTTACAGCTCCTCGGACAGGCGCTCATATAAACGTCACAGCAGTTCCTCAGGCAAGCGTTCCTACAAGCGCTATTCTTCTTCGGATGTGAAATACCGGGACAGCCGCAGTGGCTCCGGGTATTACAAAAGCAGAAAATACAGCTCCAGCTAAGCTGCTCTCACGACTGCTTTTAAAGAGCAATGATCGTGCCAGCTTATTAGACGCTACAATAAATGAATATGTAATAAAGGGGGGTTCGCTAGCCATACACACGGCTAACAGAACACCCCTTTATTGTTTCTATATAGCAAAAAGGAAAAAGACCCCTACAGATATCATACGAAGAGGTCACGGATAACAAATATAGGCCCGCCTACAGAGCTTATTTCATGGTAATTTCAGCAACACATTTTCCATAACTGCCTGTAACTCCCTCGCCCCACCCTCATAACCTGGACGGAGTCCAAGGAGTCGTTCCAACATCTGGTGTAATTCCGGCGTAAGCTTGAGTTCCTCCTGCCAGCTGGCGGGTTCACGGCCCTTCTCTGGCTCATAAGCCGAATACAGCATAAAGAGAAGAAAGTGGCCGATATCCTGCAGATCATGATCCGGTGTAGCCGGTTCATCTTCAGGCTCAGGGACTTCACGCATACGTCGCTTTAACTCTGGCAACAACGGCTCCCCCAAGCGTCTCGCCAGGCCAAAGTCAATCAGATGTACCGTCCCTTCACGTAAAATAACATTGGGAATCCGCACATCTCCATGAATATATCCCTGCTCATGCACATGAGCCACCGGAGCCAGCAGTTGACCTGCCAATTCCAGACATTCCCGCTCCGTATATCGAAGACCTTGCTCAAATATGCAATCTTCCAGCGTCTGTCCACGAATATACTCGGTAACGATATAACTTCGTCTCCCGGATGTGAACACATCCAATAGATCAGGGATCGCCGGATGATGCAGACGGTTCATCACGTCCGCCTCCCTCTCCAACAGCTTCGCAGAGAGTCTTCCCTTGCTAGGCTTGGACTCCTTCAACGCCACTTCCCTGCCATTCTGGTCATCTGTACACAGGTATGTCAGCCCATAGCTCCCCATACCCAGCAGTTCCTGTATTGTATAACGCTCAGCAATGGTCGTGCCTTCCCGCCGAGGACGATCCGTCCATAGTCCAAGCAATCTTTGCCAACTTCGTCGCAGCTCCACAGATCCTCCCACGCCAGCTTCCTGATCCACTCAGTCTTTATCTATACTGAGCAGTCCGTTGCCAGTCTTCATGTTGTATGGAGCTTATTATATCAGGCCCATAATGCAAAATCACGATGAGCAAGAGCCTGTCATTCAAGCTTCCTTATGCTTCTTCGGCAGGAACCCGAACAACATACGCAGGGATACTCCTTTTGGTTTGCGTTTTCTTCCCTGGAAGCTGCGCAAGTTGGTCACCAGTTCACGATCCCGCTCTTCCTCCAGCTTCTCATTCATCCACACGCGTTGTTTCTCCATCTGTTCCTGGAGCGCCATATGTGTCTCCGCCAGATGCTGAAGGGTCAGCTCCAGTTCATCGACCCGCTGTTGCAGCAGCTGTACCCGATCATCCTGCTGTTGTTCTACAGCACCATAAGTCACCTCACTTACAAGTTGCCCCAGACCTTCATAGGATCTCAGATTACCCATTATTTCAGGTTCTTCAGGGAATACGGATGGCATGACTGTCGCTGCACATTCCGACTCTGACAGACCTTCAATTCCCACCACCGGAACATCTACTTCAACTACAGCTACAGGTACTTCTGGAGCCAATACAGTCACCACAGCATCAGCCAGAGGTAGATTATGCTCTCTGAGTTCGGTCATCAGGCGTTCAATGCACTCGATGTCGTCGGATTTGAATAGTCTGGATTTGTTGGCGGACCGTTCGAACCGGTATCCCTGTTCTTCCAGTGCCGCCGCATATTTACGAAGAGTACTGGCACCTATGCCCAGGCTCTTGGCCGTTTCCGTCGTTGCTCCTGCTTCTTCAATCATCATTAATTCCCTCCCGGAATGAAGTCTTTTGGGAATCAACTTCATATAACTTTATTGAGTTATGAAATTGATTCTTGGATAAAAACATTATGGCTTCAGCGTTCCTTTTTGGAACCATCATCGGATCGGGGCAATCTGTCTCATGGATCAAGTATGCTTATCTTTTGCTTGTCCGTATGTATTCGTCAGCTCCTCGGCAGATCCCTTTGGCGGTTTTGTTCTGTTTCTGCGGATTCCTAAGAAGTTTTGTCAGGTATATAATCTGCATAAATAACCCCCAATCCGACAACGAGCATGAATGCTGTCATGTCGAATGACACAGGTGCAAACGCCGTCAAATCTTATGTTTATGAATTATTCATGTCAATTTTGTTAACTCCGTTACTCCAATACGCTCCCGCGATAGCGGATATCATTGCTGCACAGCTTTTCCATGTGTTATCTTATGTAACGTAGAAGTGCATTCCAGCATAAAATAAAGGACTATACTTAACATAGGACGCGTAAGTGACGAATAAATATCAATCTAAATGGGGGCTGAACGGCAGTGTTAGGCAAATCAGGAAAAGTAGCGGTGATCGGGGCGGGTCTTGTCGGTTCGAGTTGTGCGTATTCCATGATTAATCAATCGATATGCAGGGAAATTATGATGGTGGACCGGACGTATGACCGTGCTGTAGCGCAGGCACTGGATTTCTCCCATTGTATGGACTTTACACATAACCGCACCAAGGTATATGCAGGCACGTACGCCGATTGTGGCAATATGGATGTTATTATCTTAACTGCCGGGGCGAATCCCAAGCCAGGACAGACACGACTGGATATTCTGGAGGAAGCGGAATCGATTGCCAAAGACATCGTGATCCCGATCATGAACAGTGGATTTAACGGGATTTTTGTCGTCGCTGCCAATCCGGTTGACATAGTAACTTATATGGTATGGAAATTATCTGGTCTTCCGCGTGAGCATGTCATCGGCACAGGAACATCCATTGACTCTTCAAGGCTTAAAACGCTGCTGTCTGAAGTCTTCTCCATTGATCCACGCAGTGTGCATGGTTATGCTCTCGGAGAGCACGGAGAATCCCAGTTCGTGGCCTGGTCACATGTGACCATCGGCGGCAAACCGATTATGCACATCATGGATCAGCACAAGGAGCGTTTCAAACATCTGGATCTGGACGATATTGCGCGCAAAACAAAGGATGCTGGCTGGGAGATCTTTACCCGTAAAGGTTCTACCCAATTCGGAATCGGTAATGCCCTCGCGCATATCACCCGTTCCATCCTCAATGATGAACACAAGATCATCGCCGTATCGGCTATTCTGGACGGAGAGTATGAGCAGCACAACGTCTGCGTTGGTGTTCCTGCAATCATCGGTGGTAATGGTATTCAAGAGATTATCGAATTGCATCTGGATGCAACGGAACGTGAGAAATTCAACAGCTCCTGTGAAATATTATCTGGTAACATTAATCGCCTGACATTGGCATAACTCATTCGTATACAGATCACTGCATACGCTTCAGCTCAACTTCAAAAGCCTGTCCACGCAAACACGCCAATAACACTCCATCAGTGGAGGATTATTGGCGTGTTTGCGTTTATTATTTTCACAGCCAGATGAATCAAATTCATAATTGATTTGAGTAGTTGTTCAATTTGGTGCAAGCTGAGGTTCGTCCCTTGGCCCCCATTGCTGTAACACCCGCTTCAACTCACTCAGCATAACCGGTTTGCTAATAAAGTCACGCATTCCAATCTCCAGACAAGCTTCCTTATCTTCACGTTTGGTATTGCCTGTAACTGCGATAATTGGAGGTATGCGATCCTGTGGAATTAGGCGGTGTAACAGGTCTGTCGCCTTCAGTCCATCCATCACAGGCATATGAATATCCATCAGGACAATATCATAAGCATTCTGAGAGATGGCATCAATCGCCTCCACGCCATTAGTGCACACATCTGCCTGGTATCCAAGCTTCTCCAGATATTCTCGCAAAATCTTCCGGTTTACCGGATGATCCTCCGCCACCAGAATACGCATGGCAACCTTATCACTCTGACGTGTACGATCATGATGGAACTGACTTGCTGTCTGTTCTGCTGAAGCATCTACACTCGCCGCAGGAACAGCAAACCGGAAGGTTGAGCCTTCGCCTTCTATACTCTCGACACTGATGCTGCCTCCCATGATCTCCACGAGTCGCTTGGAAATGACCAGTCCCAGTCCGGTACCACCATATTTCCGGTTAATCACCGGATGTAGTTGAGAGAAGGACTGAAACAACTGATCCAGCTTGTCAGCCGGGATGCCAATTCCCGTATCTTGCACCGCAAAATCAAGAACGCTGTCTTCAGGCTTTCTGCCCTTGATAATATCCACGGCAACATCAATGCTTCCCTGATCTGTGAACTTGAGCGCATTACCAACCAAGTTCACCAGAATCTGCCGGATACGTATGGCGTCACCAACCATGAACTCAGGGATGCTCGGATTGAGGCGATATCTGATCTCCAGATGTTTCTCATCTGCACGCGGTTTAAACAGTTCGGCAACCTGTTCCAGCATCTTGCGTAATGCAAATGGTTCATAAGCCAGTGCCATTTTCCCGGATTCCAGCTTACTGAAGTCCAAAATATCATTAAGGATGTTCAGCAGAGCATCACCGCTGTCTCGAATAATCTCGGCATATTCACGCTGTTCTTCCGATAAATCGGTACCGATCAACAATTCTGTCATCCCCACGATCCCGTTCATCGGTGTCCGGATCTCATGGCTAACCATTGACAGAAATTCTGACTTGGCCTGAGCCGCCAGCTCAGCTGTTTCTTTGGCACGTACAATTTCACGTTCGCCAGTCACATCATTAAATACAACCACCGCGCCCTGAATCTGTCCCTGTTCAATAATCGGCGTCACCTGATACTGCACCAGAAAGCTGCTGCCATCTTTACGCCAGAATACATCTTCCTTGATTGAACGTCTCTGTCCATCCAACACAGTCATGTGGATCGGGCACTCTTCTTGTGGCAAATGACTTCCGTCTGCACGGGTGTGATGGATGATAGGATGTGAGTTTTTGCCAATGAATTCTTGCGCCTCATAACCGAACATCGAAGCTGCTGCTGGATTCATAAACATGGTGATTCCATCCGCATCCAAACCAAATATTCCTTCCGTAACCGTGTTGAGAATTAGCTCATGTTGCTTGCTGAGCTCCTGAATCCGTTCCGTGTATTCCTTGCGCTCGGTAATATCGGACACGATCCCATAGACGCCCACCATTTCCTTATCCACAATAATGGGCACATTCGTAACAGATACTTCAATCTTCCGACCACTTGAATTAACGACTCGGGTCTCATAATATTGCGGTTCGCCTTGCTTCACCATGTCAAAATAATGTTTGCCATATTGAACTTCGCATTTATCCAGATTAGATAAAAAAGATTGGCCAATCAGCTTATTGCGCGGAATATCCAGCATTTGCACCAGTTTGCTGTTCACTGCGCTGTATTTACCTTCCAGATTCAATGAATAAACAGCTGCCGGGTTATATTCGAACAACGATCTGTATCGCTGACGACTTTCTCGAAGACGTCTGTCCGCATCCTTATGCTGGGTAATATCCCTGCTGATGCTTACAATCTGGACACTCTTGCCACGCTCTCCAACCACAGGCTTCGCCAATGTCTCCATCCAGATATAATGTCCCTTCTTGTGCAACACACGCATCTTGCAGCCATTGCCGATCTTGGAAAGATCCATAGGGTCCGGATAATCTCCCGGATAACAATAATCCTTGAAGGACTTTCCTATGACTTCATCCGGCTTATAACCCAGTAGGGTGTACACGGAAGGGGAGACGTATAACAACTCGCCATCCGTAGCACAAGTGGTAATCAGATCTTGTGCATGGTCAGCCAGCACCTGATATTTCTCCTGTGCCTCCTTAAGCTCACGTTGCACTTCCAGGATATCGGTAACATCTTTGGCAATGCCATAGATTCCTACGACTTCTTTTCCCTCCGTTATAGGCACATACGTTATTTCTGCGTGTTTCAGGGAACCGTCTTTATGATAAAAAGTAATGGGATTACTGACTGAACGTCCAGCCAGTACCTCTTTAATGTATTGTTTGCGTGAATTTTCACTGTCCGGAGGACAGATCTCACTCTGATTCATACGAATCAAGTCATCCAGTGTATACCCAGATATCCGCTCTACCGAGGGATTAGCATCAATATAGTTTCCATGGATGTCCATTACATAAATGGCATCCGGATGGTTAAAAAACAGTGATTGGTAAGAACTTCCCTCAGAAATAATGCGCTTCAGGGTTTCCGTTTTATTAATATCCAAGGCTTACCCCTCTTTTCTCAGCCAATATCTTCATCTAACAGCAGGGATTAATTATCCCTTACAAAAATGGGCCTACCCTCGAATAACCATGTAAGCCTGCCTAGAAACAGCTTTTTTTATTTTACCAGATTCTCGTCTCATTTTGCTTACAATCTATGATCCAATTCACATAATGTGTGATGTAATACTTGGAATTTTGATTTTACTTAGGAGGTGCCTGCAAAGGCAGACAATTTATACAAGGATCAAATTAAGCCTCTAACAAGCTTGAAGTTCAATTCCATGTCAGCTGATTCTGACGAATGGCTAAACGATTTTCTAAAGAACTCAGGACATCTTATTTGGTGTCCAGGTCCCCTTTTAAAATTTTAAAGAACATCAGACACGTTAATCCCCATAATCTCCTGACAAAAACGCTGCAAACGGTTGTTTCATTGGATATAACATGTCTCAAGTTCCTTAGATTTCTGAGATCACTTCAAATCCTTGAATAAGACTCCTCAGATTCGTTAGCGAGGTGACCATTCATGATGGGTGGGTCAGACATTAGAAAAAATCCTCCTGAAGCATACATACAATAGAGCTTTGCATGTTTTGCTTAAAGAGGATTTTGATTACGATAACCAAGTGTGTAACGGATTATTCAGATTTCTTTTTTCGCAAAATACATCATGCCGATTCCAATGAAAATGACAGCACTGCCTCCAACAACCGCCAGCATTGTCATCAGTGGCACGTTGTAGGCTCCGAAACCTCCGCCATCAACGGGTGTCATCAGAATCATCGGTTGTGCCCATGGATAATATGGCCCATATGTCGCCGAGTTTACAATGAGAATATTCGGTATGGTCAGTGCAAAATTCAGTGCGAGCGGTGCGGCAAAGCTGCTCCACGCCAATGAAACGAACATCTGCAGGGCAGCCAAGGGTACACAAGCTAGCAACCCAAGCAGCAGTTTGCTCGCCAAGAATCCCCAAGGTACAGGCATCGTAATGCCGTGAATCATGCCTGCCAGCAGAATGGACATCAGCAATAATACTTGTGTACCCGCCAGAAGCATGAGCACAATTGTCAGTTTACCTGCATATACGCCTGAACGTGTGAGCGGTAAAACCAGCATCTGCTTCCACCCTCCACCTGCATGTTCAAAACGGCAGACAAAGGACGTAAACACACCAGTCAGCATCGGTAACAATAACAATCCGTGCAGGAAAACCATCGTGGTCATCAATACCTGCCAATTTCCCGATGGCGTGGACAACAGTCCGATGAGCAGCGCAATGAGTGGACTCAGCAGAATCAGAAGCCATATGGGGGACTTGCCCATTTTCAATCGTTCAGCGGACAAAATTCGGAAGTACGTTGTCGCAAAGCTCATGTCAGGCCACATCCTTCCGGCTAAAGTGCACCATACCCAGCAACAGAATCAAGATTCCCAGACCTGCACCCATGCCTGCATACAGATATGGATTGGGTCCATTCCAGGCCATCTGCGCCCAAGCGAGTGGAAAGTTCGGTGAGATACTGAGTGCGAACATGCCCGTTATCGCGAGAACGATGCCCAGGGTGACGGGAAGTGCCTGATTCTTGTTAACCATCGTGAGCCACAACTCCAGTGACAACACCGGAAGTGCACCAGCCAAAGGCAATAGCCCCAGCTTGATCGCATGTGTCCAAGGTATTTCGCTGGCATGGAATCCGAGGATCAGACCCAGACCTACTATTCCTGCGGTTAACAGCAGGCAGGAGATTACCAGCAGCACACAAGCAAGCAGGAACTTGGCTAAATACACGGCTGGTCTGGGAATCGGCATCGCGAGCAGCTGTTTCCATGATCCCTGTTCATGCTCAACATTAGCGATCATGGAGCTGAGAATGGTTGCTCCCAGCATCAGAGACAAGGGAACAAAGACCACCACATTGCCGAGCAATCCGCCCCACAGGTTATCTGCATACTGCTCTTTCAGATAGTCCAGCCGTAAGCCAAAATTAAGCGCCTGCATCGCTGTCAATCCAAGAGGGGCCAGAAAAACAAGAAACCAGATCCCTTTCCCCCGAATCTTGAGCCAGTCCGACGATAATGCACGCCCGGTCATATGGAAGCCCCCTCGCCAATGACCCGCATGAACAGATCTTCCAGCGACTGACGCTGTTCCTCTACACGATACACATCATGATCCTGCTCAATTAATCGGCGCACAAGCAGTGCCACTGAACTGTTATCCATATAAGGGAACGTTAAAGCAGAGCCTTGTTGCTGACCAAATTGTCCCTGTTCTCTCGCCAGCTTCATAGCCTCTTCCGGCTCGGAAACCGTTAACCGGATAGAGCTACCCGTCTGACTATGCAGACTTGCGATGGTATCCTGAAGCACCATCTTGCCTTCACGGATAATACCAACGCGACTTGCCATCTGTTCGACTTCACTCAGCAAGTGGCTAGAAACCAGAACGGTAATGCCATGTTCCAGAGGCATGCGTTTGATCAGTTCCCGAATCTCCTGAATACCGGCAGGATCAAGCCCATTCGTTGGTTCGTCCAGAATCAGCAACTCCGGTTCACCCAGCAAAGCGCTGGCAATACCTAGACGTTGCTTCATCCCAAGGGAGTATCCCTTTACCGAACGTTTGGCATCCTTGGTCAGATCTACAATGGACAGCACTTCAGCAATTCTTGATTTTGGTACATTGATGATGCGGCGCAAAGTTTCCAGATTCTCTACTGCGTTCAGATGTCCGTAATAGGACGGGTATTCGACCAAAGAGCCCACACGGCGCAAAATATCCATGCGATCCTTGCGGATATCCTTGTCGAAGACACGGATCACGCCTTTGGTTGGTTTAATCAAGCCGAGAAGCATGCGAATCGTTGTTGTTTTGCCGGCACCGTTGGGACCGAGGAAGCCGTAGATATCTCCCTTTTTAATGTGCAGATCAAGTTCACGGACCGCTGCACGGTCCCGGTATGTTTTCCATAAATTCGCCGTTTGAATTATATTTTCACTCACTGTATGATCACCTCGGAACTATCGTAACCTTCCAAGGTTAAAGCCAAAGTAGTCTCTAGTTTAAGTTTAGTTTAAAAAAGCTATTTCAGCGGTTTGTTGTTTTCCCTGTTTCCCTTACCACTGTAGATATATGTCTGGACACCCGTTTCGGAACTGTCTACCCGCTTGCGCAGACCCATCTCACGAATCAACAGGTCTACAATGGATAAGCCTAGACCTGTGCCTTTTGTGTCGGAATTCGGTTGCATACCCGGACCCCGATCCTGAATAACGATAGCCGTCTCACCCTGAATCTCCTGGGTTGTTATGCCAATATATTTCCCGCTAGCAGCATGACGGATTACGTTCTGAAACAAATTATCGAGTACACGGCGCATGCCCTGTTCATCCATATGCCAGATCAGCGGTTCCTCCGGGAGGTCAATATCAATATCAAATTGCTCTTTCTCCCAGACCGGGTACCAGGCCGCCGCCGTTTCCCTGACGATCCGCAGTATATCTTTCTCTTCCAGCTTCAGTGTATATTTCCCGCTCGTGAGCAAATTGTAGGATAACATGTTGTCAATGAGCCCACCGAGGTCCTCCATTTTCGCTTCCATGCGATGTAATGAACGGTCACCTTGCTCGCTCAGCTCTTCCTTGTGCAAAGCATGCATATGTCCACGAATTACCGTTAGCGGGGTACGCAGATCGTGGGAAAGCCCCGCAATGAGACGTTTGCGCAATTGTTCTTCCTCGCGTTCACGGTGGCGGCTGTTGGACAGTTGATGCACCATCTGATTGAAGGATTCTTCCAGTTGACCAATCTCGTCTGACCGGCGGATATCTACCGGAAGCGGGAGGCCTTCCTTGCCTGTGGTCATCATGGCCGTCTGCAAACGAATAAGTCGTTTGCGAATGCGTGCGAAGAAGAGAATCGACATAATGATGAAGATCAGAAAGATGAGGGTCATTACGATACCAAGATACAAGAGTTCCATCGGCCAGTTACTCTGATTCATTTGCAGAAGTGACCGCGGCACTTCAATGATCATGAATCCCTGTCCTTTGTCCTGCTCATCTCCGCCAATATATGCAACTACGGTGAGTGGATCGCGAAAGGAAGCTTCTTTCATGAATTGCACTGTATTATTTACATTCCATAAGGCTGGAATATGAGTCTCTGTCGTTTGCCCGGAATCCAATGACCATCTCAATGTCGTGTCTGTCCTGCCATCCGGCGACGTGGATTTTAGAAGCGTTACATCTTCACCACCGAGAATAAGTAGGGTCTCCCCTTTCACATTCACACGATACATCGAAGATTTGGGATACGAGCCATGTAATTGCTCCAACCGGGCCTTAATCTCTTCATCCGAAGCACCATCCAGGTTCTTCGCTTCACGTGACCAGAGGTTACTTATCCGAGTAACATCACCATAAGGTGCCGCTCGGTTCGTATTCGTGTCCGTGTTATTCACTACGACAATATATATAACGGATATGATCGGAAGCACAACGGGCACAAATAATACAGCCGCCAAGATCAGGAGGATGTATCTGGACATCAAGGACCGCCCAAAGCGAAGCTTGCGCCGCCCGGATTGCTTTTGAATCATGCTTCGTTCTCCCTTCATGATCTTCCGTTCCCTGAACCACCGGATCATGGCTTCTTCACACGATATCCCACACCACGGACCGTCTGAATAATTGCAGGATTGGCCGGATCAAGCTCCAGCTTTTCGCGTAGATGCCGAATATGTACCATTAAAGTTTTGTCCCCATCCAGATAGGGCTCGTTCCAAACGGCTTCATAGATCTGCTCTTTGGTTCGAATCATGCCCATATGTCGTAGCAGGTAGGCGAAGATGTGGAACTGTTTTCCCGATAAAATAATCTCATCCCCCGTCTCCTCATTAACGATCCGGTTGTCCTTCTCATAGATGGAGAGATGATCCAGCTTCAGGGCAGCATCCGTGGATACCGCTGTTCCTGCCTTACGCAGCTGTACTTCAATCCGGGCAGCCAGTTCATCGGGGTGAAATGGTTTGGTCACATAGTCATCGGCAAAATCAAGACCGTGTAACTTGTCGTCAATAGACGTTCTGGCCGAGAGCATGACAATGGGCACGGCAGGATGTTCTTTTTTCAGTCGCTGGCCTACCGTAAATCCATCCAGCCCGGGCAGCATGACATCCAGAATAATGAGTGAGCAACCGACAGCAGCCTCCGCTGCACCTTCACCACTGCCGAGCCATACCACCTCATAACCGCGCTCCTCCAGATCGGCTCTGACCCAAGTCGCAATTTCCGTATCATCTTCAATATATAACAGTTTGGTTTTCATCCGAATAATCGTTTCCTTTCTGCCCTCATTGGGTTAATGATATATCTGAGCATCATCATGATAAAAGCTGTCTATACCATATGGATTCATGTCTTGTTGAAGTCTCGCGTTATCACGCATTCTAATTATAGCTTATCCATTAACTCGGGTAACGTCATATCCATCAAGTCTACCAAGTACATACTAGTTCTACACCTGACGGGAGGAAATTCATTATGCTGCTGGAAGCCATCTATCATCAACCGAAACGAAACTGGGCCTATGCCTATGACCAAGATACAATCCATCTGCGTTTGCGTGCCAAAAAGAATGATCTGACCGAGGTACATGCCCTGACCGGGGATAAATATGCGTGGGATGCAACCAAAGTGCTGGTTCCCTTAACGAAGTTCACCTCTGACTCCATGTTCGATTACTTCGAAGGCGAAGTGAAACCTCCCTACCACCGACTCAAATACTCTTTTCTGCTCAAAAGCGGCGAAGAACAGATCTGGATGACCGAGACGGACTTCCAGGAAGAAGAACCGGACGATCCGGGTCGTATGTTCCAGTTCCCTTATATTCATGCCAGAGCTGTATTCACACCCCCTGCATGGGTTAAGGATGCGGTGTTCTATCAGATTTTTCCTGAACGATTCGCCAACGGCAACCCGGATATCAGTCCGGAAAAGTTAGAGCCGTGGGGCGGCGAGCCAACACCTTTCAATTTCTTCGGCGGTGACCTTCAGGGCGTGATCGACCATCTGGATTACATCAGCGATCTTGGCATTAATGCGATCTACTTCACACCCATCTTCGAAGCCACCACCAATCACAAATACGACACCGAAGACTATCTGCGGGTAGATCGGCATTTTGGTGACGCAGATACCGTGAAACGACTGGTTGAGCTGTGCCATGCACGTGGAATTCGTGTACTTCTGGATGCTGTGTTCAACCATTCCGGGAAGACATTTGCGCCGTTTGTGGATGTGCAGAAGAACGGAGAACAATCCAAATATAAGGACTGGTTCCATGTACATGAATACCCGCTGGACGTGAAGGACGGCATTCCTACGTATGAGACCTTCGGATTCGAAGCTCACATGCCAAAGCTGAATACGGAGAATGCCGAGGTTAAGGCCTATCTGCTGGAGGTTGCTGAGTACTGGATCAAGGAAGTGGGCGCGGACGGATGGCGGCTGGATGTGGCAGACGAAGTGGACGATGCATTCTGGCGCGATTTCCGCCGTGTAGTCAAAGCCGCTAATCCGGATGCCTACATTCTGGGCGAAGTATGGAACGAGTCTTCCTCCTGGCTGCAAGGCGACCAGTTCGATGCGTCCATGAACTATCCGTTTACCGATGCCGTGAATGCATTCTTTGTGAAAAATACGATGCACGCCGAACAGTTCGCAAACTCCATCGGGCGACAGTTATCCCGTTATCCGCTTCAGGCCAGCGAAGTGGCGTTTAACTTGCTGGACAGCCACGATACCACGCGGCTGCTTACGCTGTGTGAAGGCGACCAGCGCAAGATGAAGCTGGCTGCGTTATTCCAGTTCAGTTACATGGGTGCTCCATGCATCTATTACGGAGACGAGATTGGCATGGACGGCGAACATGATCCGGGCTGCCGTAAATGTATGGAATGGGATGAAGCGAAGCAAGACCGAGAGCTGTTCGACTTTTATCAGAAACTGATCTCTCTGCGTCATGCTCATCCTGCCCTGCGTGCAGAAGGTACCGTTCGTTTCCTACAGGCTCGTCCCGATGGTAGCCAACTGGTATTTGAGCGGCAAAATGAGGAGGAACGCATTCTGGTTCTGTTCAACCGATCAGAAGAGACGGCTATTGTCGAGCTGGAGGCCGGTGACGAGGAATGGACCGAGTTATTCGGCGGAAACCATCGTACCGCCAAGGAAGATGGCGTACTGGCCATCGAATTGCCCGCGTATGGATATGCCGTACTGAGTACTAGTCTCACATAAACACCAAGATGTATTTGCTTTTATGCAAGACCGGACATGGGTCCACTTCATCGGAATATAAAAACCAAATAGGCGCTCACAGACCTGTTCCGGATCTGATGAGTGCCTATTTGATTTTGACGTAATTCATTATGACCATGGATTACTCCGGCTGAGCCAGTTGCTTCTTGAGCAACTCGATGGTGGCCTCATACTGCACAAGTCCCACTTGCATGCACAAACGTTGTGAAGGCGAAATCCATTCGCCGAATTCCTTCATCTGACGCTGAAGTTCGTCATATAACAATTCCTTGCGTTTCAACTCTGACGAAACCCACCCCGTTACAGTGGCCTCATCCGCCAACTCTCCGAAATACAACCGCATCAGAAAATCAGAACGGAACACCTCGTCTTCCAGGGGACTCATCAGGTAGGTGTGAAATTGCGCTGCTCCTTCATTGGTCAATGAATACACGTTCTTATCAGGTTTCCCTTCCTGCTTTACCGATTCCTTAGTCAGCAATCCTGACTTTTCCATCTTCGCAAGTGTAGGATATATGGTGCCGAAACTGGCATCAAAGAAAAATGAAAAATAATGTTCAAAGTACTGCTTGATCTCGTATCCGGAACTTGGCTGATTGTGCAGTATTCCGAGGATGACATGCTGCGTGTTCATCGGTGTACCGCTCCTTTCCATTCCCCTTAACGTATCACAATCAGTACCCCTTGTTCAATGATCAGATGACGAAACGGTTGCTTTCAGAGCAACAGGCACAGCAGCAGGCTGGTCCTCCCTACGAGCTTCAGAACGTACCGGGCCGGAGCGTCTGATCCAGGTGCAAAGCGCACCAAGGGTCAGTGTTACTCCACCGATTACGGCAAGCAACATCGCATCCCGGCCGATCCCGTTTCCTCCGAGTACAAGGTTCATCATCCCCTCTACGGCATAAGTCGCTGGCAGATAATGACCGATCACTTGGTAGAAGTCAGGCATTACATCTCGCGGAATCGTTGATCCCGAGGACAGCATCAACAGAGGCAACAGCGCACTGTTTAACCAAGCCCCAGCATTGCCAAGCAACAACAAGCTCAACTGAGCCATGAGTATAAAAGATATGGTGACCAGCAACTGGAACAGCCATAACATGAACCAACCGGCTGCTGACGATACCCCCATAATGTGCATCATCCCCGATCCAACAAGCGAGACGATAAATGCCGCACCAACATTAACGATGTTGCGGGCCCAGAAGCGCTCCCATTTCCCTGCCCTGCCACTCAGTTCTCCAGACACTTTTTGCAGATTCATGCCAAGCAACATTGCTCCGGTAAACGTAGCGGTTACAATCAACATCGGTACCATGGAGAAAGCAAAATTATCAACAGGATTCAGTCGCTCCACCTCTGCCTCCACGCGTGAAGATAACCCTACCGTAAGCGCATCGGACTGATCAGCAGTCATACCGGACTGATTCAGCACTCCGCGAATGCCATTCTCTTGTACTTCACGGTTCAACGTCGCTGTAACTTGTGCGGCTACGTTCTGCATCACACTTTTCACGGTAGCCACGTTTGATTCGTTCATCACATACTTCACTGTCATCGGTTTTGACAAGTCTTCTGCCTGTTGCATGAAACCTGATGGAATCTCAATAATCATGTACACATTCCGATCCGTTAACATCTGTCGTGCTTCTTGCATCGATTCAGATGGTTTGATCTCGAAATTCAGACCTGCCGCCAAAGACTTAGCCACTGGTTCAGCCGCTACCCCATCTTCATTCACGATGGTGACAGCCAATTGAGTCATTCTTTCGTTAACCTGGTCGTATCCGCTAAGCCAGATGATGTTAAAAAAAACCTGAAACAGTACAGCCGTAATTAAACCTACAATGGTGGCTCCGTTTTTCAAAAACAATAGACTCGTCTGGAAAATACCTTTCATTCTATCCATCTCCTTTAATTTTGTTTCGCTCCTATATATATCGAATTGATATATGACAATAATTAATATATCTAACCGATATATAGATCGTCAATGTTTTTTTGTTTTTCTTCGTTGGAAAAAGACAAAAAAAGCCGATACATCTCTTCACCAGGAAGGTTTGTATCGGCTTTTCGTATCATGTAAGGAACTCTTCTTCACCTTTAATAATCAAGGCTAAAGGCTCCACAAGTTAGCGTTAGATTTAATTCATATCAATCCGATTTATGCCTTAGTTTCTACGTCATTTTCAGCAGGGGACTCAGGCTCAGGCTCGGCACGCTTGGCCTTTGGTTTAGCCAGCTTCTGCATCATTTTTCGGCCGGTTGGTGTCTGGGCCAGTCCACCTTGGGCTGTCTCCCGATGGCGGCTCGGCATCGCACTGCCTACTTCCAGCATGACATCGATGACTTCGTCTGACGGAATGGCACTACGCACTCCGGCCAGGGCCATATCAGCCGCAGCCAGCGCCGTAACTGCACCCAGTCCATTACGGACGATGCAGGGGATTTCAACAAGGCCTGCGACCGGATCGCAGATAAGGCCCAGTGTATTTTTTAACGCCAAACCAACGGCATGAACGACCTGTTCCGGTGTACCTCCACGCAGTTCAACCATGGCACCCGCAGCCATGCCGATCGCGGAACCCACTTCCGCCTGGCAGCCACCTTCGGCCCCGGAGATAAATGAATTGTTGGCAATAACATAACCAATCGCTCCCGCACAGAACAACCCGTTCACCAAATGTTCGTCCGTCCAGCCAAATCGCTCCTGTGAGCTAATAAACACACCGGGGATGATGCCGCAGGAACCGGCTGTTGGTGTTGCCACGATCCGACCCATGGAGGCATTAACTTCAGATACACACAGGGCATACGCCATGGCAAGTGCGGAAGCATCTCCCGAGCAAGTCTCGCCCTTGCGAATGTACTCAGCCATTTTTTTGCCGTCTCCACCTGTTAATCCACTGCGTGATGTCGTATCTTCCGTTAACCCTTTGCGTACCGCTTCCTTCATCACCTGATAATATTCAGACATCTGCTTCACAACATCCGCTTCCGGTGTATTGGTCTCCTGAACCTGCTCCTCGATCATCAGCTGAGCAATGGTTTTGGATTCTGCTGTACAGATCGTATTCAGTTCGTGCAAATGTTTAAACCGCATCCGAATCAACTCCTCTCTTCAAATCAATGACACGAATGTCCAATACATGGTCCAGCTCCCTTAGACGCTTGAGCATATCAGGATTAGGCACACCATCCATTTCCATCGCGGTAAGCGCTTCGCCATCACGGGCTTTCCGGTCCACCTGCATATACCCGATGTTAACCCCGGATGAACTGATCGTGGACGTTACCGACGCAAGCACCCCTGCTTTGTCTGCATGTCGCAGAACGAGTGTTGGAAACTCACCACTAATCTGAACACGAAAATCATTCATCGAATGCACCGATACGCTTCCACCACCAATGGATGCACCGATTAAGGAGCAGACACGTTCTCCATGCCACAACTCAATTTTGACCGTATTAGGATGAGGAGCAGGTATTCCACTTGTATAGAACTCAACCTCCATGCCCGCTTCCTCTGCGTATTGCTCTGCATCCGGGATACGTGGATCGTCTGTGACATAATCCAGCAGACCGCCGATCAGTGCCAAATCTGTTCCGTGCCCCTGATACGTATCAGCGAATGAACCGTATAACGTCAGCCGTGCACGATCTGGCGTACATCCCAGCCACTGTCGAGCAATTCTCCCTAACCTTGCCGCTCCAGCTGTATGTGAACTTGAAGGCCCCGTCATCGACGGACCAATAATTGAGAAAACATCTTTAAATCGCACCTTGTAACCCTCCATTATTAATCATGATTCATATTTGTAAAATGTATTCGTCATTTCGATCCAGGAGTTCCATCCACAATGACCCTTATCTAGGGGTATGATGACATCAAAAAAGGACAGAAGAAGGCCTTAGGCCCTCTCTCTGTCCTCGATACCTGAGAGTTTCACGATCAGCAGTGTCTCACGACAAGGTGCATTGCCTGCGATTACAGACAAGTTCACTGGGCTAACTGATCATATACCCCTTGGGTGGCGCAATTCGCGCACTCTCCAGAGTTGCGTCCAACGATGGTACATTTACCTGAGAGATTAACGACTGCGCCGGGTGCGCAACAGCTTGCTCCTTCGGTGCCTGAACACTAGCCATATTGCTCGGCTAATCCAGGTCTCTCCCGCTCGTTATCATCCGCTGTATTATTTTAATTCGATTCGAATTGGTACATTTCTAAGTTTTTGATCAAGTATACCCATAGAGTAATGTACAACATCATATATGTCAACAAAAGTAACGTGTAATTATCATAAGTTCGATGTCTATTTTAGCTGAAGCGAATAGCATTAATATTTCTCACTTCCGCTGAAGCACTAGTGACGCTGCTAGTTGTCGTAAATTCAATACTTATCGTATATGCGTTAGTGGTTGTCGCAGGAGCAGTATCCACGTAGGTGTTGGAAGAAAGAAACCTCAACGTTCCCGAAGCATTACCGGTTCGTGAGAGCTGCAATTGATTAATTAGAACTCCGTTACGTCTCAAGTTAACGTTATATGCGATACTCCAGTTAGACCCTACAACTACTGCTACTTGTGTACTATTATCGATTTTCACGCGTTGACCTGCCACCACGGGTACATTAAGTGTCTGAATGGTCGTTTCACCGGTCAATGGAAGAGGCAATGCCGTTGTCTGACTGTCAGCAAACAGGGAAGAATCCGCAGGAGCAGAAGCAGCTGTTGATCCAGTCGCACCTGTAGCTCCCGTCGTTCCTGTTGCACCTGTGGCTCCCGTCGTTCCTGTTGCACCTGTGGCTCCTGTCGTTCCTGTTGCACCTGTGACTCCTGTCGTTCCTGTTGCACCTGTGGCTCCTGTCGTTCCTGTTGCACCTGTGACTCCCGTCGTCCCTGTTGCACCTGTGACTCCCGTCGTCCCTGTTGCACCTGTGACTCCCGTCGTTCCTGTTGCACCTGTGACTCCCGTCGTTCCTGTTGCTCCTGTTACGCCTGTTGCACCTGTAATACCAGTGACTCCCGTTGCGCCTGTAACACCAGTGACTCCCGTCGTACCCGTCAGTCCTGTCACTCCCGTATCTCCAGTAACTCCGGTCGCACCCGTTACGCCTGTTGTTCCTGTCAATCCGGTTGCACCTGTAACCCCTGTTACGCCTGTGGCTCCTGTAGCCCCAGTACCTCCAGTCGTTCCCGTTACTCCCGTTGCGCCTGTAACACCAGTATCTCCAGTCGCCCCTGTTACGCCTGTTGCACCTGTAACCCCAGTGAATCCCGTCGTTCCTGTAAGTCCTGTCGCGCCTGTAACACCAGTATCTCCAGTAACTCCGGTCGTCCCTGTTACGCCTGTCGCACCTGTAACACCAGTATCTCCAGTCGCCCCTGTTACGCCTGTTGCACCTGTAGCCCCAGTAACTCCCGTCGTTCCTGTAAGTCCTGTCGCGCCTGTAACACCAGTATCTCCAGTAACTCCGGTCGTCCCCGTTACGCCTGTCGCACCTGTAACACCAGTATCTCCAGTCGCCCCTGTTACGCCTGTTGCACCTGTAACCCCAGTAACTCCGGTCGTCCCCGTTACACCTGTCGCACCTGTAAAACCAGTGACTCCGGTTGTTCCCGTCAGTCCTGTCGCGCCCGTATCTCCAGTAACTCCGGTCGCACCCGTTACGCCTGTTGCACCTGTAGCCCCAGTATCTCCAGTCGCCCCTGTTACGCCTGTTGCACCTGCAGCCCCAGTATCTCCAGTCGCCCCTGTTACGCCTGTTGCACCTGTAGCCCCAGTATCTCCAGTCGTCCCTGTTACGCCTGTTGCACCTGTAACACCAGTGACTCCGGTTGTTCCCGTCATTCCTGTTGCGCCCGTATCTCCAGTAACTCCGGTCGCACCCGTTACGCCTGTTGTGCCTGTATCTCCAGTAACTCCGGTCGTCCCCGTTACGCCTGTCGCACCTGTAAAACCAGTGACTCCGGTTGTTCCCGTCAGTCCTGTCGGCCCTGTAACACCGGTGACTCCTGTCGTTCCTGTCACACCTGTTGCACCTGTAACCCCGGTAAACCCCGTCGTACCTGTTACTCCGGTCGCTCCCGTTGTGCCAGTTACACCAGTCCCTCCGGTAGCCCCAATGACTCCTGTCAATCCAGTCGGGCCTGTTACACCTGTAACACCGGTGACTCCTGTCGTTCCCGTCAGTCCTGTCGCTCCCGTACTTCCAGTAGCACCGGTACCTCCAGTGGCTCCTGTTACACCTGGAATAGCACTTTCTGCCCCCAGTAATTCCTCGGATACGAGACGATGGGCGGTGACCAGTTCTCCATTCTGGTTTTTCCCCCAGACCGAAATCTGCACCTCTTCCACAGCAGCATCACCCGTTGTAAAAACAAATTCAAACCCGTCCAAATCCGCATAAAAATCTTTGGTTATTACCTGATTAGGCAGAACATTGAACAACTCTTCGATATATAATGTGCGTACACCTACCAAATAGTATCCTTGAACAAGAACCGTATAAATACTAACCATATTCCGATTATCCAGTCTTACCGTAATTCTTTGGGTAGGGCGCCCACTTCCCCCCACAATATTATTTTCAATGGGTCCTGTTGATAAAACAGCCATACATGGATGCCTCCTCTGCCAGCCTTCGCCGGGTCATGATCATCCTTTATGTATATGCAGCAAACAGGTAGATGTCGTCACAGTTCATAGAAAATACGCTCATTTTGCACATAAGGTCGGCAATACTTGCTGCACAGCTTCGGCATGTGATCTTTCATCCATTCGTGCCTCGACTCATTCGCCATCTGAAAGGCATAATAACCCAGTGTAAAGATCAACATGAACCCTTCCATCAATCGAATATCACGATCCGTCAGTGGTGCGATCTGTTGGGTATAACCGGATAAAAATATGTCACGTTCCTCCCGATTGAACATAAGTGCTGCCCCTCCGGCATCAAAAAGATAATAACCATAACCGTGTAGACAAAAATCAATCATGGAAATCCCCTGCTCCGTTATCAGCAGATTGTTGCGAGTAATATCCCCATGAATGATCCCCCATGTCCCTGCGTGATGCGGGTATGTTTCTAACTGCTCATTAATGTTCTCAAACGTCTCACGAAGCAGATCGAAGTCTTCCGTTGTAAAAATCCCCAGTCGGACGCCTTCCTCCAGCTGCCCTAGCATGACCAAGTTCTCATGGCTATTGCCATATGCCGGCCGCACCTTTGTTCGATCTGTCTGATTCTGCTCACGCCCATATTGATGAAGCATCTGCAGTTGTGCCCCAAGATCATAGATCTGCTCTGTTGTCAGGCGTTCTCCCTGCTGGATGTCCCTTCCCTCAATCCACTCCAGTACCGTACAACAAATCTCTTTCCCTTCCTCATTTGTCCATACCGTTACCCACTCTCCCGATACATTCCGTACCGGATGCTGCACGCGCAATGCTGTCGTTGCATTTAACTCATGAAGCAGGTTCATCTCTGCCTCCAGCGCAGGAAGCGTATGTTGAATCCCTGACATACCTGCATATGCGGCTTGATGGATACGTAACAGATACTTCTGCCCGCTTGCTTCATCGACGACATGATATGTCAGATTCTCATTATGACGAATATATGAAACGACAGGTTTCTCAATAGCGTAGTTCTGTATAATCTGAGCTGCCATATGGTCGTAAGACGTCTGATCCGTAGTGATTATCAACATCTCCTTCAAAGTAATGTAAACGTTCTCTTATTACTAAATATCGTAGCATGATTGCTTTACATACAGCAATTTTTTCCAAAATGAAATTAAAAAAGCACAACTCCCGAACAACCGTCCAGGCATTGTGCTTTCTTTTGTCTCTATTTATTTCTTAATCTCTCTGTCTGTTACTCTATGTGACACTCCATGATCCAATTAACCGAAACGACCCATAATGTATTCTTGCGTCAGACGATTGTCCGGGTTCGTGAAAATATGCTCTGTATCCCCGTGCTCAATCATGCTTCCCAGATAGAAATAAGCTGTATAATCCGAGATGCGTGCCGCCTGCTGCATGTTATGGGTAACAATAACAATCCGCAGCTCCTTCTTGAGCTCGGTAATCAACTCTTCAACTTTACCCGTAGATACCGGGTCAAGTGCAGATGCCGGCTCATCGAGCAGCAGAATCTGTGGTTCAACAGACAAAGCGCGAGCGATACATAGGCGCTGCTGTTGTCCGCCAGAGAGAGACAGAGCTGACTCATGCAGTCTGTCTTTTACTTCGTCCCAGAGCGCAGCACGACGCAAGCTTTTTTCCACAATTTCATCCAGTGCCTTCTTACTCTTCGTACCGCGGTAGCGGGGGCCAAACGCGATATTGTTGTAGATGGACTTATGAAAAGGGTTCGGCTTCTGCCACACCATGCCAATCTTCTGGCGAAGCTTGATTACATCGGTTCCAGGCTCATTCAGATCGTTCCCGTCCATCCAGATATGTCCCTCTGTACGGGAACCGGCAATCTCGTCGTTCATCCGGTTCAGCGACCGGAGGAACGTGGATTTACCGCAACCAGACGGCCCAATAAGAGCCGTTACGCTTGCTTCAGGAAACGTCAGGCTAATCTGCTTGACCGCCTGGAAATGTCCATAATATATGCTTAACTGTTCCGTACCAAAAGGTATGGCCATGTTGGTTCCTCCTTATTTCGAAGCTGTCATGCGGCGGAATACAACCCGACCGATCCAGCGTGCACTTAGATTGAACGCCAGCACGAGAATGACAAGCACGGCGGATGCCCCTGCTGCCACTTCTTTGGAATCTGGTCCAATACCTTCACTATTCACTTTCCAGATATGGACAGCAAGTGTCTCTGCCGGACGGAAAGGATTAAGCGGTGACCTTGGACTCGTCGGATTCCAATCTGTAAAGTCCAATGGTGGACTACTCATACCTGCGGTGAACATCAGCGCGGCTGCTTCACCGAAGATCCGGCCCGATGCCAGGATCGTACCCGTAATCAAGCTCGGCAATGCCACAGGCAGCAGAATGGAAGTGATAATCTTCCACTTGGACAGTCCAAGCGCCAGACCTGCTTCCTTCTGTTCCTTCGGAACGGCCCGGAAGGCCTGCTCCGTTGTCCGTACCATCAGTGGCAAGTTAAAGATCGCCAGAGCCAAGGCACCCGAGATCAGGGAGAAACCAAGACCAAATTGATTTACTAGCAGCAAGAGACCAAACAAACCGATAACGATGGATGGGAATGATGACAATACTTCAACGACCAGACGAATGAAGCTGGTAATCTTGCCTGGTTTGGCGTATTCCGCCATGTAAATCCCGCCACCCCATCCGAGTGGAATGGTAACAATCAAGGTCAGGACAAGCAAGAATACGGAGTTGAAGAGCTGTGGACCAATCCCGCCGCCACCCTTAAGCAACTGTGGTGCGCTTGTCAGGAAGTTCCAACTGATATGTCCAATACCTCTATACATGATAAAACCAAGCAGACCGAGCAATAGAATAACAATGAACAGGGCCAGTACAACGATAACGGATGTTGCAATTTTATCTACCGTCTTTGCCTTCATTTTCATACCCGGTTTCTCCTTTCAAGCAGGCGAACCAGAATGACGAAGACAAATGTCATCACCAGCAGGACAAGCGCCATACTCCACAGTGCATTGTTATGAACAGAACCCATCGTGGTGTTACCCATGCTGAGTGTAATTACACTTGTTAATGTTGAAGCTGATTCAAGCAAGGATGTTGGAACATGCGGTGCATTACCAATAACCATCTGCACAGCAAGTGCCTCACCAAAAGCACGGGCCATACCCAAAACGACACCTGTCAACAAAGCTGGCAAAGTCGTTGGAATAATGACACGGTAGATGGTTTGCCAGCGAGTGGCACCGAGTGCATAGGAGGATTCACGTAATCCTTTTGGCAATGCGGACAATGCATCTGCCATAATACTTGTCACCGTAGGAAGAATCATTACCGCGAGAACAAGACATCCGGCTGCAATCCCGACGCCTGTTCCACCAAAGATACTGCGAAGCAAAGGTACGATGACACTCAGACCGATAAATCCGTATACAACAGACGGAATTCCGGACAAGAGCTCAATCGCAGGCTGCAAGATCTTTTTCCCCTTACCCGGTACAATCTCTGTCATGAAGAGCGCTGCACACAGACCAAGCGGACTTGCAATAAGCGCTGCAAGCAAGGTTGTAATGAAAGAACCTGTAATGAACGGCAATGCCCCATAGAAAGCAGGTTCCCCCGTTGGATTCCACGTTTTCCCACCAAGGAATTCACTTATGCTTATTCCATTTTGGAAAAATGTTGATAGTCCCTTGGACGCTACAAAATAAACAATGGAAAACATGACAACGATCAGGAAAACGACACAAATCGACGTATAGATCCGTCCCGTCCACTCTTCCCAATAATGTTTCTCTTTTAAGGGCCGGCGCGGTTTCAACTTGTTATTCATTACCGTTCCCCCTTCGGTCTGTTCCATAACAACCATCCTTCTATAGTAGAATTAATGCAAAATATGGGATTATTTTAGAGCAAACCGCGTAAAGAGGCGGGACCTAAGTCCGCCTCTTTCGCTGTATGCGCAAGTTCAAAGATTATTGAACCACATTACCTGCTGCATCGCGTTTTACTTTCATACCTGACATTGGAATGTATCCAAGTTCTGTCACGTCATTTTGTTGAATTTCGTCACTCAAGATGTAGTCCAGGAATGCTTGTGTTGCTGCATCTGGCGTACCTTTCGTGTACATGTGCTCGTAAGCCCATACTGGATAAGTTCCTGCTTCTACGTTCTCAACTGTTGCTTCTACACCTTCGTATTTCAACACTTGCAAGCTGTCATCCAAATAAGACAAGGCAAGGTAACCAATAGCACCTGGCGTTTCAGATACCAATTTTTTTACGTTACCAGAAGAATCTTCTTGAATCGAACCTTGGATATCACCCATTTTTGCACCCAATGCATACTTCTCGAAAGTTGCACGAGTACCGGAACTGCTCGGACGGTTTACAATAACAATTGCTTTATCCGCGCCGCCAACGTCTTTCCAGTTTGTTACTTTACCGGAGAAGATGTCGACCAGTTGTTGCTTCGTCAAATCTTCTACACCTGCATCTTTGTTGCTAACTGGCGCCATAGCTACTACTGCTACTTGATGGTCAACCAGTTCTTTTACTTTGGCTTCGTCCTCCAGTTTCTCTTCTGCAAATACATCAGAGTTACCGATTGTAGCTTGTCCGTCAGATACTTGTGTCAAACCAGTACCACTACCGCCACCTTGAACTTGAACCGTTACGTTCTTATATTCATCAACTGCCATAAATTTCTGTCCAGCTTGTTCTACCAGAGGTAGCAATGCTGTCGATCCGACTGCCAGAATGTTACCGCTAAGCTCAGTAGCAGCTTCTCCTGATCCATTGCTTGCGGCACCCTCTGTACCAGCGTCATTTTTCGATCCGCATGCTGCGAGTACCAGTACGAACGTTAAGGTCATCAAAATAAACGGCAACTTTTTAAACATGTTTTGTTTTCCTCCCCCAATGTAGTGATGGCGTTTTGTGAATTTGTTTGTTCACCATCAACTCTTTACTCATTGTAGTTTCGGTATGTCATCTTAAAATCAATGTTTTGTAAACGCAATGTTAAAAATATCGGCTGTATATTGAAACATTTGGGATTTATTTGGCGCTGAGGTGGCCGCTTCGGGAGTGGACGTTGCTTCAATCGCTGTTATCCCCGGATTTATATGATTTACTTTTTATATAGAATACATCCGGGGATAAAGGCGAACGCTTCGCTTTTCCACAATCGTTCCGCTCCCTGCGCTGTGTCAGCGCTTGTTGGATCTCAGGCATTTCAATCTCCTGCCTGGGGAGTAGGCAAAGAAGGCCAGCCCTACAATGGGCTGGCCTTCTTTCAATGCTTAGGCGCTTAATTGAAATAGAAACTTCATTTCTTCTATAGAAGAAATGAAAGAGGAACAAAAAACTGCCTCGCTGCCAGTGCGTAGCACCAGCTGTGAGAGCAGCTTTTACATTACAACAGAATTACCTTATTGATACTTAATGTAAAATCTAATTTTACTAACCTAGGATCCATAACCACAATGCCAACCCGGCTAGGGTAATTAACAATGTTGGAATCGTCAGGATGATGCCTGCTTTGAAATAATACCCCCATGTGATCTTCACACCTTTACGGGATAACACGTGCAGCCACAGCAATGTGGCAAGTGATCCAATCGGGGTCATTTTGGGACCCAGGTCAGAACCAATGACATTGGCATAGATCAATGCTTCCTGAATAATACCTTCGGTATGCGCGCCCTGGATGGCCAGAAGGTTAATCAACACGGTTGGCAGGTTGTTCATCACTGATGATAATACAGCAGCGATGATGCCCATCCCGAGCGAAGCAGCCAGCAGACCATGCTCTGCTATGGCATCCAGCCAGCGGCTCAGATGATCCGTTAACCCTGCATTACGCAGTCCATATACGACGATATACATGCCCACCGAGAACACCACAATCGACCATGGCGCTTCCTTGATGACCCGTTTCAGATCAACAGCCTCGCTCTTGCGTGCCAACAAGGCGAACAGCAAGGCAACGGAGCCAACGATAACCGACACGGGAATCGGCAGAAACTCACTGGATGCATAGGCAACCAGTAACAACCCAAGCATGTACCAAGCGATTCGAAACATCCGTGGATCACGTATCGCTTCCTTCGGGTCACGTGCCGCGGAGATGTCGTAGCGAAGGGGTATGCTTTTGCGATAGAACAAGAACAACATCCCCGTACTCGCTACGATTGAGAATAGATTGGGTACAACCATGCGTACCGCATACTCCACAAAGGTAATACCAAAGAAATCGGCCGATACTATGTTAACCAGATTGCTGACTACCAGCGGTAACGACGTGGTATCGGCGATAAATCCACTCGCCATCACAAAAGCCAGTACCATGCGCTCATCAAACTTCAATGCACGCACCATTGCCAGCACAATTGGCGTCAGAATGAGCGCCGCACCATCATTCGCGAACAGAGCAGACACCGCCGCTCCCAGCAGAATGGAGTAGAAGAATAGTCTGCGACCATCTCCTCCAGCCAGCCTTGCCATATGAAGGGCAGCCCATTCGAAGAAACCCGTCTCGTCGAGAATGAGAGAAATCATAATAATGCCGACAAAGGCCAGCGTTGCATTCCATACAATAGATGCCACATCCGAGGCATCGTTTAAGCTGACAACTCCACATAGCAGGGCAAGCAATGCCCCGCCCGAGGCAGTCCAACCGATACCCAACCCACGAGGTTGCCAGATTACCAAGGTGATTGTCACTACAAAAATCAGTATTGCTACGTATACCATAGAGCCTCCTGCTGTACCCTGTATCCATATATTATTTCGTTAATTCGATCTTGTTTTGTAAGATTACACCGCTATATGCGCAGAATAACCAGACGATATATTTATACAGGGCTACAGGAGCAATGTCTATCTTTATTTTCTTCTATTATAAAATCTATGGTAAATTGTGGTGGTAAAATGCTAGGATTTATTCTTTGCCCTTATCCTTCGGTGTATCCTCTACCATCTTGAACATGCCAAGCAGTCCTTGTAATTGTTCTGCCATGCTATTCAGATGTGCCGACGATGATGCAATCTCTTCTACCGATGCCAGTTGTTCTTGCGAAGATGCAGACACGGATTCTGTATTCGCAGCCGATTCCTGGGTCACATTCGAAATATCACTCATCGCCTTGGCAACGTGGGAAGCTCCACTCTCCAGTTGTTTCGTTGTTGCGGACAAGTCATCCAATGTATGAACCGCATCTTCCACCGCCTCCCGAATCTGAGCAAAGGATTGTCCTGACGTATTCACGGCCTGAATTCCTTCTCCTACCCGAGTCTGAGCCGCATTCATCGCGATTAGAGCGGCATCCATCTCCTGACGGATATTATGAACCACCTCACCGATCTGCGCTGCCGAACTTCCGGATTCTTCTGCCAGTTTGCGTACCTCACCGGCTACAACTGCAAACCCACGACCCGCATCTCCCGCTCTTGCCGCTTCAATAGAAGCATTTAATGCGAGCAAGTTCGTTTGTTTGGAGATGGATGCAATGACATCAACCATACTACCAATCTCAACGGAACGAGCATTCAGAGATTGAACCACAGTCCCCAACTGCTCCACCGTTTCCTGGATACTGTTCATCTGCACCACAGCCTGTCCTGCTGCCTCATTACCAGAAGTAGCTGCTCCGGACGTATTCCGCATATTCGCCGTAATCGATTGCACACGCTCCGACATCATTCGAACATCTTCTGCCATTCGGCTCATCTGTCCCGATCCGTCTTTCACGCTGTTTACCTGCTGCTCTGCACCTTCAGCCAGTTCCTGAATGGCCTGTGTTGAATGTTCAATCGCTTTGGTGGTTTGTTCTGCACTGGCAGACAACTCTTGAGAAGAAGCAGATACCTGCTCTGTCGTTTCCTGTACGCCCAGAATCATCATTCGAAGGTTATCGACCATACGTTCAAAATACTTCGCAAGTTCTCCGACTTCATCTTTACGCCCTGTTTCCATTTTCACGGTCAAGTCACCTTTACTCACGGCTCTGGCGGATTCCTGCAGTCGTTTAATTGGACGCAGCATGGAGCGTGTAAACCAGATAATAAAGATGAGCGTAAGGAACGTAGCCGCCAGAATAACAATAAATGTGGCCATGCGAATATCCTTACTCGCATTGGTTATTTCACTCTTGAACATCGTGCCGGCAATTTTCCAGCCCGTTGCTTCATTTGTTGAGAAAATCATCATTTTCGGCTGATTGTTATACACGTAATCGAATTGACCTTCTTGACTCTGATACATCTCATCAAGGGTGCCGCTAGTTTCCTGTGTACCTGCATCTGCTATAGGGGAAACGACATAGTTTTTGTTTGCATCCATAATAATGACGTAACCTTCTTTGCCCACCTTAATGGATGCCTGCTCTCGCAGGTCTGTCAGATCCAGAGACAAACCGATAACACCGGATTGATCCTTTAATGTTTTGGAAATAAATACAACTGCAACACCATCGGTATTAACAGACACAGCTGATACAACAGCTGTACCTGGCTTTTCCATCGCTAGTTTGTACCACTCCCGCTCCCTAGGATCATAAGCATCTCCCCGCGTACTGCTCGCTGTTGGTTTACCTCGAACCATGACTCCGTCTGTTGTTCCCACAAAAATATTCATGGCATCGGGATGCAAGCCCAGGTATTGCTCCAGCTTCACCTGAAGCTCCGGACTATCGTTCTCCCCTTTGATCAGGCTCGGATCAAGGGCATCCGCGAAATAGTTAATGTCATGAATCTTGTAATTCACTTGGCTTTCTACAATGGTATTGGCAGTGCTCACACTTTGCATGGCACTATCTACTAATTGTCCTTGTACGCCATCTTCAGCCATCGTTAGTGTGATCAAACCGACTGCCAAGCTTGGCAGGAGTAGAACGGCCAGGAAGGAGACCAATAGTTTGTTCCTTATATTCCAGACGAAACCTTTCTTTTTCTTCTTTTTATTTTGATTATGTTTTGGTTTGGCAGGTTTCGCTGCTTTCATTGGTTTATTATCCTGAGTTTCACTCATGTCTTTCTCCCCCTCAAAATGTAAAAATGCCCTCTTTCTTTGTATGTATGGATCAATCTCAAAGGCTTATCTTATATATCGGCTAAATGAGGGTATTTATTTGAGAGAAAAATGTGCATGCACGCCAAACAAGCCACCTCTGATCAGAAGCGACTTGTACAAGGTACAGGTTACTAATTATTCCATGAATTAGATGAAGTATTGGAGTATGGACCGCTTGGGGGTTTTGCCGAGGGTTTACCAAAATAGTAGCCCTGTGCAAGCTCAATACCTATGGAACGACAGAATTCAAACTCTTCCATTCGTTCGATCCCCTCGGCAAGGACTTGCCCTCCAAATCGACTCGACATCTCAACAATATGAAGAATTTTCTGTTGTTTGGTCGAATCCTGATCACAACGGTCAATAAGACTTCGATCTATTTTGACAAAATCCGGTTCTAACCGATTCATCAACTCTATTGTCGAATATCCGGCACCCACATCATCCAGTGCAACCGACATTCCACGAGAACGATATACCTCAAATATTTGCTGCAAGATGGGCATATGCTGAATCTGCTCTGTTTCCACGACTTCAAACACAAAATCTTTAGGGTCCAGCGAAAGACGTTCAATCGCTTCAAACGTATGTGTCAGACAATATTCGGGATTATATATGGAGGAAGGCAGAAAATTTACGAAGCGTTTGACACCATGCGGCAGAAAAAGGGCACTGGTCTCAATAGCAGTAATACGCGCCAATCGATCCAGAAAAGAATGTAGTCCAGTCTCACGCGCAACTTCAAATAATTCATAGGAACTGAAGGATTTTCCATTCTCAGCAGGACGAAGCAAAAACTCATATCCGATAATCTGCTCCGATGCATCAACGATGGGTTGCATATGACTGCTGAATTGATGCTCGAGAATAATGGAAACAAGCTCCGCATGTTTGAAACGGGACTCCTGCATGGTTAGACTAATCCAGCTTTCTTCATTAGCCTGTTCGTAAATAGGCATAATCTGAACAGTTAGGGAATCACGTAATGTCGGATCAATTTCGCCGATCTCTTCTATTAAGCTCTGAACTGTCTCAAGATTCGAAAAATGCATCCACATCATGTCATTCGACGTCTCGATAAGTCTTCCCGGCGTTTGTAGCGTTTGTAGCGCTTCCAGCAAAGCGGGGGAAATGGGACGCAAGTACAAGGTACCTTGGCCCTCTATAGGATAGATTGGACTGCAGCCACTGCAATTCATGTAGGACCCCCCTTGCCAATTTAGATTCCATGTCCATTAATGTTCACTTGTATATACCCAAAGTTTGTAAATATTATATCATGGGTCTTAAAATTAATCTCTACTGTTTTGATGACTTCCTGTATGACGGTTCTTGGAACAAATATATTCAAATTTGCAGAAAAAAAGACCGGCAGTCTGATGACTGTCGGTCTCCTCCTCAGCTTATTAAACTTTAAGAAGCGGGAATCACGATTTTCTGTCCAACTTTCAGGTTATGCACATTTGAGATCTTGTTAGCTGTCGCAAGTTTCCGCCAGTCCACACCATATTTCAAACCGATGCGGTACAGGTTATCCCCTTTTTTCACTACATATACAACCTTGTTGTTGGTTGCCGGTTTCTCAGGTTGTGGCTTAGGCGTCGGTGTTGGCGTTGGTTTAGGCGTTGGAGCTGGCTCCGCACCTGTTTCAGGTGTTGTCGTTGCTTCACCTGTCAGTTTCAAGCCATACTCTGCAAAACCTTCATTGTTTGTACCGATGAATGACATCGCCGGGTTCGCTTCAACCAGATCTTTCGCATCCGGAGAAGAAGCAAACACAACTTCAAGATCGTTCAGCGCTGCTGCGGTTACACCAGCAGATGGTTTGATTGGTGCCAGGGACCAGTTGCCGTCCGCTGCCGGATTAATCGTTTTATTTTCACGAATGTAGTCGATGATCACTTGACGGTTCTCATCCGGTGCAGCCAGAACGATCCGTTTGCCGTCCGGGTTAGCCAGCTTGGACGAAGAAGCACGGTAGTTATTCGTCGCTACGATGAATTTTTGCGCTGGGTCAACCGGTTTGCCGTTAAAGCTCAGATCCTTGATCCGGCTTGCAGATGCATTAACAATCGTAGCTTTGCTATCGTATTTGGCTGGTTGGGTCACATCAATCTGATACGTTACACCATCGATAACATCGAAGTTGTACGTCGGGAAGTCATTGTTGATCAGTTGTTGTTGTCCACCTTTAGCCGGGTCGATCTGGTTGAACTGGCCTGCAGACCATTCCAGCCATTCTTTCAGTTCTGCGCCGTTAACCATTACAGCATGTACCGTATTTGGATACACGTACAAGTCAGCAACGTTTTTGATCGCAATGGTGCCTTTAGGGATATTCGTGTAATACGAAGCGCCTGAACGTCCACCGGCTTTGAATGGTGCACCTGCGGACAATACAGGGATTTTCTCATATTCCGTACCTTGCATATGTTTTTCGACATACCATTTCTGTGCATTCGTTACGATCTGAATGGATGGATCATCCTGAACCAGAGCGAAGAAGCTGTTGATAGGTGCAGTCGTTTCGCCCACCGGACCACGAACATACTCCAATGTACCTTCATGCTCTTCATGAACCGCATCAATGATGTCCTGATCAGCCTCTACTAATGGTTTTTTGCCCGCTGTGTCATAGATTGGGCGTGCTTCCGTTTTGGAATCGACCACTTTCCATTTGCCATCCACTTGTTCTAGATCCAGATCAATAATCCCCAGGTGATCACCCCAGAATCCTGGCTCTACAGCAGGAACGCCGTTAATGGTGCCCTTTTCCAGATCTACCCCTTTTTTGCCGGCAAAATCAGCACTTGGGAACACTTTGTGGGCATGTCCAAATAGAATGGCATTAATGCCTTCAACTTGGCTCAGATACAGTACGGAGTTCTCCATCAGATCCGTTTGAGGAATTTCCTCAAATCCGGAGTGAGGAATAGCTACAATAATGTCGGCACCTTCGGCCTTCATTTTCGGAATGAATTTTTTCGCGGTAGCAATAATATCCTTGGCGATTACTTTGCCTTCAAGGTTAGCGCTGTCCCACTGCATAATTTGTGGCGGTACAAATCCGATCACACCTACTTTGATCGTATGTTCTTTGCCAGTCTCATCCGTTACTTTTTTATCCAAAATCTCATACGGTGTGAAATAGTTCTTGTCATTTGTCTCATCATCATCACCATCGTCTACATAAACATTGGCATTAATGTAAGGGAAGTTCGCTCCCTCCAGCGTCATGTCCAGGAAGTCCAGACCATAGTTGAACTCATGGTTACCGATGTTACCTGCATCATAATCGAGCAGATTCATCGCTTTATATACAGGGTGAGTCTCACCCTTTTTCAGTGGATCAATTTTCGCAGAGTAGTCTCCCAGCGGATTCCCCTGAATCAGATCCCCGTTATCAAACAGCAGGCTGTTCTTCGCCTCGTCACGGGCTTTCTTAATCAGTGTAGCTGTTTTGGCGAGTCCATACTGGTCTGTCTCTTTGTCGGAATAGTAGTCATAGTTAACCAGGTTGGTATGAATGTCTGTGGTTTCCATGATCCGCAGTTTTACCTTGGCAGCATCCGCAGCCGATACAGGTACTGGAAACACCGCAAGCACGTTTAATGCAACCAAAGCGGCAGTCAGGCTTGATAATACTTTTTTACTCGTCTTCAAAATAACCCCTCCCGGTTATGTACATTGAATCATGCATTAATGGGCAAACGAAGAGCGCAGAAAAAAGATAGATTTCATGGGTTGTGCGTACTGACGCTCTGATGACATGCATCGGAATTTCAGGTAAGTTTATCTCACATGAACATCTATTTATGTCTGTGCTTGTCGTTTACATTCCAAATCATAACGCAATGTTCAGACATTGAAAAGCATTATTTTTTACATTACCCGCACATACATAGGCGAGTTTACATTATCATGCGTGATTTCGACATTTTTTTCAACATTTTAGTAGGTATATAGTGCTTATTATCTTTAAAATACGTATATTACACGTGTCTTACATGTAAATCCAATTAAGCGTTATTCATCCATACCAAAAACCGTGAAACCTTAAGGGCTTTCACGGTTGGATTAAACTCTGCGCGTATTTTCGCATAAGGACGCTACTTTGCAGAGGTTATTTTCATATTCGGATTATTGTTCCCACACATGATGCTCATGATCTTTCCCTGTGTATTCAATACGAGTCGGGGTGATGTCCAGAATGACATAGTTCGGATCATTAGGTCCATCGAACCACGCCTTCAGTTCATCGTTCCACACTTGCTCACGCAAACCTTCGTTCTTTGTCACTTCACAGGTTCCTTCAATCTCAACTACTTCCTTGGAACCACCAGCCTCGTAACCAAGTAGCAGGCTAACATTCGGATTATTCTCCAGTTCCTCTACTTTGTGTGTACGGCGGTTCGTTGCCAGATGAATGTTCAGTCCATCGTTGAAAAGCGCCATATAGCGGGATTTCGGTTTACCATTCTCCACAGTTGAGAAGCTGCAAAAAGGGTTGTTTTCCAATGCTTTTACAATGTTTTGTTCCAATTCAGTCTGGTTCATGGGAAGTGCTCCTTTCGGTTTTGGAGGTATATTGGAAGGACTCTTGTAGGCGGCCGTTTCGGGTACGGATCGTTCTTTGGATCGCTGTTATCCCCAGATTTTTTTGATTCCCTTTTCTCAAAGGGAAAATCCGGTGATAAAGGCGAACGCTTCGCTTCCTCAGAATCGATTCCGTCCCCTCCACTACGTCTACCGTTCTTCCAATTAAGTGTGAATAATAAAAGTACAAAGAGTAGTGTAGTTGTTACTACCTCTTTGTGTTTAATGACAGTTCATTATTCTCGTATTACTATAGACAGCTTAATGCAAATGCTTTTGTAATAAGCCTGTACTTATAGTGTACCCACCTCACCTATGGTGAATCCATGAACCGATACGCTAACGTGACAAAATTGGAAAAGTTCTTTATAAAATTGTTTACATAAAGGGGTTATCGCTTAAATTCTTCATCGCTGATTTAATTCAGATCTCCAAGATAGATTGATGAAGAATCCGATTTAAGAAGCAATTCGCCAATTGTTTTTGGATATAAACGAATCTGGGACAGCTCTTCAAGTGCAATCCATTCCACAGCGACTTGGTGGTCGTCTGGATTGGAGCCTTCAAAAACGGTTGCCTCCGGATCTATCAGGCTGCACGCAAAATAAAATTCAACCTGGTGGATGTCTGCATCCCACTCGGCGAATTCATGATTTTTTCCGATATACTCCCGGATATGTAACAGCTCTCCCACGTTCACGGCCTGACCAATCTCCTCCAGACATTCGCGCGCGACCGCATCCTTGAGTTCTTCACCTTTCTCCTGTCCTCCACCTGGGAACACATAAGCAGTACCATATTGATCTTCCAGCCGGATGACCAGCAATTGTCCATTCTGCACAATGACAGCTTTCGCCGAGTTGCGTATGGGTTTCATTCTGTTCATTCACTCCTTGTCATTCCAAGATTTCAAAGTTCAATCCGAACAACCTGATACTACTATTGTTCTACTGAACAGGCGTATCATCCAGCTGTATGCGTGGATAACTTAATGCCTTCCGATTCCAGCACACGACGAATCTCTTGAGCAAATGCGAGAGCATTCGCTCCGTCACCGTGGATACAGACCGTCTCTGCCTTAATGGGAACCAGCGTACCGTCCGTGGATACAACCACGCCGTCTTTCACCATCTGGAGTACTTGAGCAATCGCTTGTCCCGACTCTTCAATGACAGCTCCTGCTTGGCTTCGAGAGGTTAGCTTACCATCCGCCCCATAGGTTCGATCTGCAAACACCTCGCTCACACTGCGCATACCGATGCGATCCGCAGCGTGAATCAACTCACTGCCCGCCAGACCATACAAATACAGGTCAGGCTTTACTTGATAGATCGCCTCGGCGATGGCTTCAGCAAGCTTCGCATCTTCTGCGGCCATATTGTATAAGGCACCATGTGGTTTTACGTGATGCATGTGCCCCCCACTTGCACGGACAAAGGCATCCAGCGCACCCATCTGATATACCACCATGTCATATGCTTCCCGTGGGGTAATGTCCATACGTCTTCTGCCAAACCCTTGCAAATCCGGCAACCCGGGGTGGGCCCCAATCGCAACGCGATGCTCCAATGCCCTCTCCACCGTCAGCCGCATTGTAGCCGGGTCTCCTGCATGAAACCCGCAGGCAATATTGGCTGATGTAATCAAGGGTAGAATGGCTTCGTCAGACAGAGTGCGATATATACCATAACTTTCGCCCAGATCACAATTGATATCCAAGGTTTTCGGGTTATTCATTAAGCGCCCTCCAATCCTGCCATTCTTCTGCGTATCAGCTTATCCATGAGCTGCATATTGATTTCCTGTTGCATATACAACTGTCCAGCTTGATCATGCATAATCTTTTTAAAAGAAATTTGGGTTCCTGGCCTAGCCTGAGCCAGGATAGGTATATCCACCCGAGCTACCTGTGCAATGACAGGATAACCTCCAATCGTCTGATGGTCCGCCATCAAGATGATGGGCTGGCCATCAGGTGGCACCTGCACTGTGCCATAGGTAACGGCTTCTGACAGCCGATCCAGGGCCTGATCCAGCTCCAGTCTGGAGCCTTGCAAGCGATAGCCCATCCGATCGGATTGCGGAGAGATCACGTATTTTTCGGCATAGAATTGTCCCAGACTTGCCTCACTGAACAGCGAACTATCCTTGCTCTCCATCACACGAATAACAGATCTCCCATAATAGTCAGGTCTCTCACGTTCAGATAAAAACCACGCAGGGGCCAAAAATCGTTGATCCCGCTCACTCTCCTTTACCTGCTGCTCCATACGCTGCATCCAACCTTGCGCTTCACCAGAAGGTTCACCTATGGATAACAGATCCCCCACGCGTAAGGCTCGCCCATCCATACCGCCAAGACCTGTCTTGAGGTCTGTGCTTCGACTGCCCATCACTTCAGGCACAGCTATTCCACCCGCAATCGCCAGATATCCACGCAAACCATGACGACATTGACCAAACTTCAGTACACTTCCAGCCTGCACCAGCACGGGACGCCACAAAGGTACAGGCAGATGATCCACCGTTGCCGTCAGATCGGCCCCACATAATGAGATGAGCTGGCTCTCCTGAAATCGAAGCTCCGGCCCCGTCATCGTCAACTCTAGCACTGCCGCATGTCGGGAGTTGCCCACAAGCATATTGGCTGCTCTGGCTGCAAAGGTGTCCATGACCCCGCCAGGATGAATACCATACCGGCGATAGCCGGTTCTGCCTTCATCCTGAACGGTAGATAACAGACCAGGGCGAATCACTTCAATACTCATCGTTCGCCCTCCTTCCGCTTCAACGCCAGATAGTCCTGCATCGTAATCTGTTCGAATCGAACCCGATCACCTGCTGCCAGCAAACTCGGTACGTTCTCATCCGGCCGAAACAACCGGAGTGGCGTTCGTCCAATACATTGCCATCCCCCGGGTGTATCCACCGGATAGATTCCCGTCTGTTTGCCACCGATACCTACTGTACCCGCCTCAACCCGAAGCCTTGGCGTTGCCCGTCTGGGCGTAGCAATCTGTTCAGACAACCCGCCGAGATACGGAAAACCCGGTGCAAATCCAATCATATGTACGAGATAATCCCCGGATGTATGAATCGCAATAACGTCTTCTGGGGTCAGTCCATGTTCACTGGCAACGTAGTCCAGATCAGGCCCCCACTCGCCACCATAACATACGGGAATCGTGACCGTTCTGGGTTTGTCTTGTATGGATTCCTTCATTTGATTCAACTGCTGAAGCAAAATACGGCATAACTCGGGGTACGGGGAGATGAACGGATCATAAAATACTGTAACGGATGTATATGAAGGCACCCATTCGATCATGGCTAGCAAAGTGCTTTTTTCCAGCAAAGCACATACAGACATCACTCTGCGCTGCACAGCGTCAGACAATTGATCTCCACACTGGATGATAACCGCTGCCTCACCCAGCGGAGATAAAATCTCCTCTGTCCATGCATACGTCAATTCGGTCATGCGCCATCTCCCCCTTATCCACACGTTTAGCGTATCGTTATTTATCTCTCTCCAGTGCCTGCAGTACCAGTGAACGAACCGCCGGAAACGGCTCATCTTCTTCTGTACGTATCGCAAGATACAGTGTCTGCAAAAACAGACGCACATTCAGGCTCCTATGACTGGTTTCCAGAAATGATCTGTTCACTGCCATATCCCCTTGATGAAGGGAATCGATCCACGCCGTAATATCCTTTTGCTCCAACAGATTGCGACGCAGAATGGTTGTTACGGCATGCGCTATTCGCTGATCTTCATCGTGGATGTAAACTTCACTTGATTCGGTTATTTTCAGACTGATTGCATGCAAAAGTTCCAAAAGATCCGCCTGCTTCAGATATGGCGACTGTGCCAGATCTTCAACCGCATCCGCCGCGTGTGCAGGGGCATGCGCCCAGCCTTTCTCATCGGCATAGCCGCGAAGATCTTTTTCGCATTCCAGATATGTAGTCAACCGATGATGAATCCCTGCGATATCCTCCTCGTTCAGGAAAGGCTTCTCACGATCCACATTCAGAATGGGAGGCAGTAACAATACGGAGAATGTCCGCGTAAACACACTATCCGTTCCCTGCTCTCCGATCCCATAGAACAGGTGCTGATCGTCCAGCGCCAACTGCAACACATGCCTTAGCTGATCTTCCGAAAATACACCTTGTCCAATCCATGTTGCAAACGTAACATAGATCAATTCATCCCGCAGGACAGGGTCAGTACTGCCAATATGTTTCATCATATGCAGTGCCAATTCGTAAGGCTGTTCCTCGTGATCAATGGCATGATTAGACGACTGAATATGCTGTAATTTTTGTTTTAATATCAGAGCATCCATCTATTAAGACTCCCTGGACGAATCCAAATGCACGCTGCAATTGTACAGTTCGCATTGCCACGTATCATCTTTTTTGACAATCCGAGTAATGGATGTGTTGGACAGCTTCACGCTGATATCCAGTTCAGGCACCAGACCTCGCAGTGTGTTCCGCAGGACGGCCCCATGACTGACAACGATCACTCTTCCATCGGGGTGCTGCTGTACAATATCCTCAAGCACAGCACTGCCTCGAACAGTCCCTGCATCTGCAAGCTCACGTCCCAGATCCAGAGTACTCCAGTCCACTCCCCACTTGGCTAACCGTTCCTCTTCCGTCGTTCCTTCGACCTGTCCTCCGCCCATCTCGCGGAGTCTAGGGTCCAGATGAATTTCCTGAATCCCCAAGCGATCACCGATGATGCGAGCCGTCTCACTTGCGCGCTCCAAGTCACTTGCATAGATGGCATCCCAGGATTCTTCGGCGAGTCTAGCAGCAAGTAAAACAGCCTGTTCCCTTCCATCCTGATCCAGCGGATTATCCGTCTGGCCCTGTGAACGTTTTTCCTTATTCCACGCTGTGCTTCCATGGCGAATCAATGCAATTTGAGTCATTGTTGTTCCTCACCTTTTTCTATATGAAGTTCATCTTCTGTAAAATGTTTGCGTGCCTTCGGCTTGGCAAATTTGCCGCCATTATATTGAGAAGACCCGTTTCTCGGAATGGAGAGACTGTCCCAAGCTGTTTCTTTGAGCATTTTCGCGGCAAATACAATCTGCCCAACATGATACGGATAATGTGCTAATTGCCGAATAATGGCCTCCATAATGGTATGACCTTCATTCCGAATATATATGATATGAGACAATTGTTCCGGGGTAAACGAACGAATGGCTTCGAGTAGACAATTCCAGCCTTCCTCCCATTTGACGAGCAACTCTTCCTGGGAAGAAATATCATTCACGAACTCGGCGTCCCGTTCACGCCACGGTTTCTCACCATCTGTTGTCAGTACATCCGTCCAACGGGACAGCATATTGCCCCATAGATGTTTTACGATAACCGCAATGCTGTTCGCGTCTTCATTCCAGGATTGAAACAATTGCTCGGAATCCAGTTGTGCCATAGCTTTTTCCCCGAGCTGCTTGTAATACAGGAATTGTTTCTCGGCTGTCTCCAGAAAAACCTGATTCATATCCATCCGTTAACCACCCTTCGGAAAAGTATGTTGTCCCCTGATCACGTCCAAACAGAAGCGTCACATGTTATTTATTCAGGAAATGAGAATGTGCCGTCTGCATTCGGTTCAAATGGAATGACTTTGCGAACCGCATCCAGATTGAGTTCTCCATAGATATGTGGAAATAGCTCATTCAATTCGTAGAGATCCTCATATACCAACTCTGGCTTTAACGCCTTCTCATCAATACTAAGTAATAATAGATCCGTGCGGCCTGCATAATATTGCCCGGCTACCCATGGGATCTGTTCCTTGGTGGAACAATGAATGAATCCGTCCGTCTCCAGGCTATCTGGTGCATACTCACTCCCCTTTGACACTTGCTCCCACAACGAACGGGAAATAATACTATAGATCATGGTTCCGCCTCCTTCAATTTCTGCGATGTACCCTATGTGTCATTGGAAGTATTATAGATCATCCCGAATACGGGAGTACAATTTTTGATCTGTAAATACACCTTTGATCTTCAACTGTTTGCGTATCAAACCTTCGTACGACATGCCCAGCTTCTCCATTACGCGTGCAGAGCCTATGTTGCCTGCATTACATTTTCCCTCCAGCCGATTGCAGTCCAGTTCCCGAAAGCAATAATCCACGATAGGTTGCATCGCTTCTGCTGCAAGCCCCTTACCCCATTGACTGCTGGCTATCGCGTACCCCAGTTCAGCACTCTGCATGGGTTCGTTGAGATGAAAAATGCCACCCCTCCCGATCAAGGTCTCTGTTTCCTTCAAAACAAAAGCCCAGATATGTACCGTTTTTCGTTCATAATTATCCAGTACTCGCTGAATATATTGAATTGAATCCTCCACTGACTCATGGCAGTTCCACAAGCTTTGCTGACTCACTAGCGGATCAGAGGCAAATGCATAATAATCTTCAAGATCATCCATCGCAAGGCGTCTAAGCTTTAACCTCTGTGTTTCGAATTCGGGCGATTCGGCAAAAAGTTTTTCTACATTCATCAGCGCACCTCCATGATTCACTTGAATTCAGGATCCAGCCATCTTATTTCTCAGGAAATAACGATCTATCATAACCATGCACAGAATACCGACCGAGTATCGAATCAGATCGATTACCAGAAAACCATGTCCCAAAATAAGAGCACCCCATACGGTTGAGCGTATCTCAATCAGCCAAGGCGTCTGAATCAACTGTGAGAACTCAATCATCCAGCTGAATACGCAGCTCAAACACATCGCCCATACCAAGCTGCGATGAGGCCACACCATGCGTACTCCGAAATAAATCATGCCCGCCCATAATGCATCCCCGAAATGTTCATGCACCCAACCCGGCAATCGTTCACCATAGTGTCTGGATGCGAGCCCTGCCGCCATGGTCATCATGACTGCGAAGAAATAGATCAGCCTGTCTCTGATAAGTACGCTTTTCAATCAATCACACGCCTTCATCAAGCACTTGTAAAATAAATTGCGTTTTGGCAGCGGTATACGATTCCCTGTCTTCTTTATTCTCATCAGCAAGCTTCATCTTCAGGACGGCATAAGCTTCCACCAGATCTGGGCGTTTTCTCAGCACATCCCGAAACCGAATTTGACGATCCCAACGGTCCTCTCCCGGGCGCATAAGATGAAGGTGCACAGCTCTCTTGCCATCCTTAACTCTCACCCAGAATCGTCTATAATCCCGGCCATCCAGTTCAGGCGGAACATAGTTCCAGCCCAACGGATTCAACTGATCGGCAATCAAATCCATGTCGTCCCATGACTGTACCTCTGCCATTAGATCAATAATGGGTTTGGCGGGTAACCCTGGAATGGACGTGCTTCCAATATGTTCGAATTGATGGATATTAAACTGCTGTAAAAAGTGTTTGATTTGCCGGATTTCATCCTGAGCCTGCGCATCCCAATTGGGGTTGGCCGGAGCAATCTCTACCGACTCTGTCGCCCAGGCAGGCCAGTTTTCCGGTTGCATTGGATCTTTCATTCAGGCACCTCCTCTTCACCATGACATTTTAAATGGTAACCTTCTCTGTATTTTTCATAGGTGCGTTGCTTCATGCGCTCAATCGTAGTACTCCGTTGAAATGTAAGTGTGGAACTTAGGGATAAAAGAAGATATTTCAGGTAAGCCAGATCACTAGAGTTAGCGTCTGAGCTTATAATCGATGCTTTCATTTTCATCCCATCCAATCCCCTTATATAGTTGTTAAAGCAGAAGGCATTTCAGATACATATTTCTATATATCCAAAAAGGAGCGTATGTCTACGCCCCTAGTTGTCTGTTACATTGATGATATTGATGATTTTAACGTGTCATGTACTGATTTTATCTTTGAATTGATGCAAAGCACTTCATTATATGAAGATTTATTTTACCGTCACAGGGATCGTCACTTTTTTGTTGCCCCACTTGGCCGTGATAGACGTTTTACCTTTGCCTACAGCCACGATCTTGCCATTTGTTACTGTCGCTACGCCCGGCTTTGTGCTGCTCCACACCGCACTGTTCGTCACAACAGTGGTTTTGCCAGTATCATACTGTGCCATCACACTCAGCGTTGTACTTCCCTGTGGGGATAAAACCAGTTTTTTCTGCCCTGTAATCAACTTTTTGAGCAAAGGTACAACGGTAACCTCTGCCTTTATTGTCTGATTTTGATAAATTCCTGTCAAGGTCGCTTGTCCTTCAGTCAGCGTTTTGACTGCTCCATTTTTCACGATAGCTACATTTGTATTGGAAGAGGTCCATATCACTTGTTTCGAAAGGTTAATGGTTTTGCCATTCGCGTAGGTGCCGATCACCTTCAACGCTTTGGACTTCTTGATGTTCAGCTGCATTGTGGCAGGAGTGACTTCAACTTTGGTAATCTCATCCGTCACAGCAACGGGGACTTTCACGATCGTTGTTCCATATTTGCCTTGCAGCAATACTCTGCCAGGTGTAACGCCTTTGATTTTACCGTTTTCCAGCACAGCCGAAGAAGTGGATACGGACCACACAATCTCAGACGTCACATCCTCTTCCTTACCATTCGCACGGGTAATGCTTACTTTCGGAAGGTTGCTTTCACTGCCTTTTACAAAACTGTAGGATTTCGGTGAAGCTTTGATGCTTTTGATCTTCTCCTGCACCTGGACAACCAACTGGGCTTTAGCCCCGTCTACCTCTGCAAAAATGGTTGCTTCGCCTGCGGCTACAGCCTTGACTTTGCCTTTCACCATCGTCGCAACCGCTGCATTACTGGTGGACCAAGTCACGCCCTCGGTAACATCCTGCTTGTTATCAAAACCTTCTACCGTTGCCATCACCTGAAGCGCAGCTGTTTCGGAAACACTCATCTTCTGCGGGCTGTTATTGGTTATTTCAATCGATTTCACGTCACCGGTAGCCGCCAAGGCCAACGAAGGGACTAGTACGGTCAATGCCATAATTAGAGCAAGCGTGCCTCGAAGCGCCAGTTTGATTCTATTCATTTTTAATTTCCAACTCCCATAATCCAATATTTTACTTCTATTATATTATATCGGATACGAATTGCATAAAGTTGAATAACATAAGTGGGAGTCTTTGAACAATTCATGAGATCAGCGTGTAATCGTTATAAAAACCTTTGAATCTAGCCCAACATAGTAGGAGCTTGGTTTATGTAAATACTATTTCAGTTGAAAAGGGGATGTCCATCGTCACATGCAACATGACGTTTGGAACATCCCCTTTTTGAATTACTAGAGCGTTACCTAACCTCTCTACTTCACTTCATCCTGCTCTGGCAAAATCAAGCTCTCGGCCCCGCCCATATAGGGCCGCAGGGCTGCCGGAATGCGAATGCTTCCATCCTCCTGCTGATGATTCTCAAGCAAAGGTATCAGGATACGCGGCGACGCTACGGCCGTATTATTCAGCGTGTGACAATAGGCCAACTTACCTTCGGCATCCAGGCAACGAATATTCGAACGGCGCGCCTGAAAATCATGCAGATTCGACGACGAATGCGTTTCTCCATATGCATCGCGGCTTGGCATCCAGGTCTCAATGTCATACTGTTTGTACGTTTTCTGCGACATATCCCCGGTACATACAGCGACAACACGATACGGCAGTTCCAATAATTGCAGCAATTCTTCAGCGTGTCCTGTAATCTCTTGCAGCATGCGCTCCGATTCTTCCGCATCAGGGGCACAGAGGATGACCTGCTCAACTTTGGCAAATTGGTGCACCCGATACAATCCGCGTACATCACGTCCGCCGGAGCCAACTTCACTGCGGAAACACGTCGATACCGCGGCCAGCTTCACAGGCTCTTGAACATCAACAATCTCATCCGCATAATACGATACCAGCGGCACTTCAGAAGTTCCCACCAGCCACTTGTTCTCCCCTTCGAGTTCATAGACCTGATCTCGACCGGTTGGGAAGAATCCGGTGTTCACCAGTGCATCCTCCCTGACCATCAGCGGTACCTCCATTGGTGTAAACCCATGCTTCAGCAACAGATCCAAGGCAAGTTGCTGTACTGCCCGATGTAATAACAGACCAGCGCCTTTTAATACATAGCTTCGTGTACCACCAATCTTAACTCCACGGGGAATATCGATGAGATCATGCAACTCCCCAAGTTCCACGTGATCTTTGGTATTATACTCGAACGTTGGCACCTCTCCCACACGTCGCAGCTCTACATTATCCGCATCCGACGAGCCATTGGGGGTATCCGGGGATACGATATTGGGTACCAGCCATTGCAGCTTGGTTACTTCCTCCTGCACAGGGGCCAGCCTCGCTTCCACCTGTTCCAACTGTTCATTGAGCTGTTTCACCTGGGCCCGCAAACCCTCAGCCTGTTGCCGATCCCCAGCTTGCATGAGTCTGCCAATGTCTGCAGATAACGTATTGCGCAATCTGCGCCCTTCTTCCGATTCCTGCAAAAGTGCTCTGCGTTCCTCATCCCGCTCCAGCAATGTGCGAATGCTGATATTAATTTTTTTCCCGTCCGCTGCCGCCTGAACCTCTTCTTCATGTGCACGAATCCACTTCATTTCCAACATGGTCACCGTCTCCTTTGGCTGTAAAAATGCAAAGAGCGCCCTCATCCCTTGGGACGAGGAGCGCTCTGCTCGCGGTGCCACCCAACTTGCTGAATCAGGATATCCTGCTTCCAGCCTCTTGGTCCGCGATAACGGGCGGTTCCGGTTAACTTGGGGAAATATCGCTCCCCTGGCGAAAACGCCTCCGAGTTGGATTCTCTTCAACGGCATGGTCCGATCTGTAATTGTTGTGTCTCAGTATATATGAACGCCGGACCAAATTGCAACCTTTTGTATCGATCAGGAATTCATGGCACAACTTAACACGTCCTGTTATGATAGACTTTGTCTTCAAGATTGCGCTTTATTGTGATCCTCAATTTGTGTATATAAGTAGAAGGAGTTCTTTATGAAAAAATTACTTTGGATCGGATGTCTGTCCTATTTCCTGATTGGACTTGCCCACGTTGTGCTCGGTTCCATTCTACCGGTTGCACTTGAACATTACGGCAAAGATTATAGCCAAGGCGGAACGCTGATTTTTGCTCAATTTGCCGGATTCCTCGGTGGTGTATTGTTATCTCCATGGCTGAACAGACGCTTTGGTAAACGCGGGGGCCTGTTAATCGCCACAGCGTTGCTCTGTATTGCAGAATTATCCTATATGCTGCTGCCACCATGGGGCTGGATGTTCGTCATTGCACCCGCTGCCGGCTTTGGGTTCGGAATGGTTGAAGCAGTCATTGGTACCATTATCATCGCTGCAATCAAAGACAATACAGCCGTTGCCATGAGTCGACTGGAAGTGTTATTTGGGATCGGAGCGATGGTCATGCCGCTCATTGCCAGCGGTCTGATTGCTGCCGGATACTGGCGCCTTTCCTTTCTCGTTGTTGCGATCTGCGCAGCGCTGACCTTTGTTTTCTGGGCAAAAGGATCATTCGGTGAACTCGATAAGTTTCTGGAGCGACAGAGTTCAAATAAAAGTTCAGTACATGCCCACACCGCTGGGACATCGGGTGAGATGCATCCCGCATCTGCAAGTACGCCCAGTCCAACCTATCGTGGCCGTAACAGAACTCTTCTGGTGTTATTCGTCCTGTTCTTCTTCCTATATGTTGGCACCGAGATGAGTCTTGCGAACTTCATGCCAGCGATTCTGATTGAGAAAATGAACATGAAAGAAGCCGGAGCAGCGCTTAGTGTCACCTGTTTCTGGATTGCCATGTCCGTAGGACGACTCTTCGCCGGGTATGTCGCAGAGAAATTCCAATACCGCGTCTACGTTCTGTACAGTTGTCTCGCATCTGTTCTTTTGTTAATGGTATTTCCATTTACAAACCAAATCTGGTCTGCATTTCTCATCATCTTGCTGCTTGGACTTGCGATGTCAGGCATTTTCTCTATTGCCCTTGTCTTCGCCAGTAAACTGCTGCCCGGAACCGAAGAATCCACACCCAGTATTTTGATTGCCTCAGGTGGGGTTGGCGGTGCCATTCTGCCTTTGACCACGGGATGGAGTCTGGATCATCTGGCGGTTAATCAATCTGCATGGATGCTTGCGATCTTTGCAGTTGGCCTGCTTGTTATTAGCGTGATCACGTATCAATGGCAGAACAAATATGTGGTAGATACAGCGACTTAACAGTTATGTGTCGATGCAGGCCTGAACCTGAGAATTAGAATCAGAAATAGAATACCTATTATAGAGATTGAGATGTCCACCGCCATGAATTGGCGATGGACATTTTTTTGTAGCGTTACTCTGTTCTAGCGAACCTAGCACACGCTATTTATCTGCATTTCAGGATATTTGAAATCTAACGAATCCTAGAGACGTTATTATAGGTAATTATCTAAAATTCAAGGTCTCGTTGAAGGTTTTTTGCATAATAACGCCGCTGAGATTCGTTAGATTTTTCATTCCCTAAAAACTGGCCTAATAAGGTGTCCTCGATTCGTTAGCGCTGTTATCATGGTGGAAAGTGTCCTATCTTTATTCTCTGATCACCTTTCATTAAAGGTGAGCATATGATCTATTCATTTGCACAAGATTGCCCAGGAAATACTTATGGCCAACCGAATCACACACTTTTGTTAACGACAGGCATTACGGGCCCGTTATCCTTGATGAATTTACCAAATACATATCGGACGAGTGGCCCCAAAATGATCAATTGATATGGAAGCGCCAGGCTGAAGTTACGAGCGATTGTATGAAGGTACGTACGGAGTACGAATGACCCACTTAATTGATCCGCGAGATATGCCGAGATCATTCCATACATGGACATGATCAGTACCATGCCAATCACCATAAAAAATGACATAGCAAGCACACCCAAAATCTTGTTGGACTTGTCGAAGGGCAAGGAGAATGCAATCTTTCTCGCCACAGGGCCAACAATGAAAGACTCCACCAGAAACGCGATGACAAAACATAATATGAATTGAAGCAGTATCTCAAGCGGGGACATCTTGCCGAGTAACCCACTGTGCCATAGATTGAAGAACATCATGACCAAGACCATTCCTGTACACATCATTAATCCGAAAATAATTTGTTCCTTCTTGCTTGCTGGCAATTCTCTCATCCTCTCTGTTTACCTTCGTAATTATAGAGATGAGGAAACCCTCCACATAAGTGAACATTATGTGAACATTTATGGTTTTTTCAAATTAAAATCCGATTTGACAACCTCGTAGTACAGCCCTATGATATCCCTTAAAATGGTAGAGAATTTACTACATTTGGAGGAATATAATTATGAGTTTTCAAAAGCGCATTGACCACGTTGGCATTGCCGTTCGTGATCTGGAGACCACGCTGCGTTTCTACACAGAGGTTGTTGGATTGGAACTGAAAGACCGGGTGACGCATACCAACGGCGTTATTCAGCTTGCCTTCCTCGGCTTCAATGGAAGTAACGAGACTGAGATTGAGTTAATTCAAGGATACAGCGACAAGCTGCCTTCCGAAGGTACGGTGCACCATTTTGCGATCCACGTGGATGATCTTGATTCTGAGTACAAACGTATCCAAGCCACCGAAGCCGAATTTATCGATGGAGAGATTATCACACTGCCTAACGGTTACCGCTACTTCTTCATCTATGGACCTGAAAAGGAATGGATTGAGTTCTTCCAGCGCTAAGAATTGGAGTTGATTTCATGAACATTTTAATTACGGGCGCAGCCGGGAAAATTGGACGTGATTTGTCCCAATACTTGTCAGAAGCATATCACCTGCGACTAACGGATTTGAATACCGACAGACTGCAAACGTATCAAGAAACCCGTCATGAGATCATGACACTGGATGTGACAGACCCCGAAGCCTGTCAGCATGCATGCGAAGGCATGGATGTGGTTGTACATCTGGCGGGAGACCCTTCCCCGCATGCCGGATTCTATGAATCGTTGTTGGATATCAATATCAAAGGTACATTTAATGTATTCCGTGCAGCTAAAGACCAAGGTGTACGAAGAGTCATTCTTGCAAGCAGTGCACAGACGATTGAGGGGTATCCCATTGATGCTCAAGTCTATCCGGACATGCCAACACGCCCACGGAATTTGTACGGGGTTAGCAAATGTTTTGGAGAATCACTCGCTTCCTATTTTGCGTATACCGAGGGTTTACAAAGTGTTGCGATACGTATAGGTGCATATGATGATTTTCAACCAGACGGACCCGTGCTGGAGGCAAGGGATATGAGCGCGTATATTAGTCCGGCTGACTTGTGTGATTTGATGTTCAAAGCAATTACAACTACTGATCTGGAACCCTTCACCATACTGCATGGGATCTCGAATAATCGGTTTAAACGATTGAATCTGGAAACCACTCAGAAACAGGTAGGTTATGAGCCCAAATCCGATGCTTTTGCACTCAGTCAGATTGCCTTATATGATTCCCCACGATAATTATTGAAAATAACACATCCAAACAGACTGTTATACATATGTATAACGGTCTGTTTGATAAGTTCATACGTGTCCCCATCCAGTTCCTGACTGGACACGTTCCACCGGCTGGCCTATAATTACACCTAGTAATGCCCGTAACTTCATAGTTTCCCAGGGGAGTCGGAATTGGCCGGCTGAGAGTGTATCCCACCAAGATACTAACCCTTAGACCTGATCTGGATCATGCCAGCGTAGGAATCGGAGTATATCGAAATGGCACAGCCCTATGGCTGAACGCCACCTCTCTAACGCCTGCACGCGTCCCGGATTACGGGACGCTTTTTTTGTTACTATCAGAAAGTATAAGTTTGGAAGCATCACCTTTCTGATATTGCATGAAAAACTGCCGCTAAACGCGGTCTGGCTTCCTTGAATGACATCGATGGACGTTTTATTTTCGTTCAAAAATAACGTCATCCAGATCTCAACTGGTATAAATCTGTCGATTTATGCAAGATGATTGGATATGAAGCCAAGGAGTACCCCGTGCCAATCGGCCGGACATACCGAAGGAGAGAATCACAGATGAAATGGCGTAAAACGATAGGATTGTTGCTCTTATGCGTGCTTATGGTGACTGTAGCCGCATGTGGCGGCAAAGAAGCTGCCCCGGCAGAACAGAACAGCAACACAAATAAGGAAAGCAGCAACGAAGGTGACACTGCCGCCTTAAAGGATATTAAAGTGGTGCTCGACTGGACACCAAATACGAATCATACCGGCCTGTATGCGGCTGTAGATCAAGGTTTTTACAAGGCCGAAGGCTTAAACGTAGAGATTGTTCAACCAGGTGCCGGTGGCGCGGATACGATGGTTGCCTCCAATGAAGTACCGTTTGGCGTAAGTTATCAGGAGAGTGTAACTCAAGCCCGCACACAGGGTGTTCCTCTCGTCTCCATCGCAGCAGTTATTCAGCATAATACATCCGGGTTCGCTGCTCCGGCGGATCGGAATATCAAATCACCGAAGGATTTTGAAGGTAAAACCTATGGCGGTTGGGGTTCCCCAGTCGAAGAAGCCGTGATGCAATCCATTATGGAAGGCGACGGAGCAGATGTATCCAAAGTGAAAAACATTAACATGGGTGACGCTGACTTTTTCACCGCAGTGAAACGGGACATTGATTTCGCATGGATTTTCTACGCTTGGACGGGGATTGAAGCCGAACTTCGCGGGGAACCAATCGACATGTTATATGTGAAGGATTATTCAGAAGCATTGGATTATTACACACCTGTCCTTGTAACAAACGAGCAGACGATCCAAAACGACCCTGAGCTGGTGAAAGCATTCCTGAAAGCCACCTCCGAAGGGTATCAATATGCGATTGATCATCCCGAAGACGCGGCGAACATTCTGATCAAGGCTGTACCGGATCTGGACAAGGAATTGGTCCTGGCAAGCCAGAAGTGGCTTAGTCCCAAGTACACAGATGACGCCACGCGCTGGGGTGAGCAAAAACAGGAAGTGTGGCAGAACTACACCGACTGGATGTTTAGCAAAAAACTGCTCGATGAACAGATCGATGTAAGCAAAGCATATACAAACGAGTTTTTACCCCAATAAAAATTGCTTAAGTTTAACTTTTTTACACAAGAACGAAGAGTGCAGAACCCATCTGAAGAAACAAAGTGTTCGCCTTTATCCCCGGATTTCCCCATTGAAAATGGATTCAAGAAATCTGGGGATAACAGCGATCAGAAGAGGGTACTGCAATCGGAGTGATAAGTGTAAACCTGGTTCAATTCATGCAATTTATCACGAAAGGAGCCGTGATCTCTCATGGCAAGCACACTACTTAGCATTCAGGTTATTCCCAAAACGCCAAATGGCGAGAATTCTTATCCTTACGTAGATCGCGCCATTGAAGTTATTCAGCAATCCGGCCTGAAATATCAGGTGAACGCGCTCGACACCACGATGGAGGGAGAACTGGAGGAACTGCTCGAGGTTGTCCGTAAAATGCACGAGGTACTTGTGGAGGCTGGCAGCCCAAGCATCATCTCCCAGATCAAAATCGCCCATAGCCCTGCTGGCTTCAGCATGGATACCCTGACGGAGAAGTATCGCTAATGCATGCCTATTTCAAAAATGTATGGCCGCCCATTGTGGCGGTTATTCTCTTTATAGCGATATGGCAGGGAGCCGTCTCCCTCTTCCATATTGAGAAATGGATGCTACCTGCACCATCCGACATCGCCCGCGAAGCGGCAACCCAGGCCGAGCGGCTTGGCATGCACGCTTCCGCAACCATTCAGTTAACGCTGATCGGATTCGCGGCTGGCACCGCGGTTGGTTTATTAATTGCGATGGTGCTGCATTTGGTCCCTTTTCTCAAGTCAGCCCTGTATCCTTTACTTATTCTTAGTCAAAATATCCCAACCATCGCGCTCGCACCGCTTCTGTTAATCTGGTTCGGATTCGGGCTGTTGCCCAAGCTGATTACGATCATCCTGGTATGTTTCTTCCCCGTTGCAGTGGCGGCCATGGATGGCTTGACCCGTACTGACGCGGCGATGATGAACTATATGCGCATGGCTGGTGCGAAACGTCATCAGATCTTCTGGAAGCTGGAGCTCCCCCATGCGCTGCCATCCGTGTTCTCCGGTGTCAAAATCGCTGCTACCTATAGCGTGATGGGTGCCATCATCGCCGAATGGATTGGTGCAGACAAGGGTATTGGTTATTATATGATGCTGCAAAAGTCGGCTTATCGTACGGACCGCCTATTCGTGGCGATCATGATTATTGTCGCGCTCAGCTTGCTGCTCTTCCTGTTCATTGCCCTGCTGGAGAAGCTACTCGTGCGCTGGCGGCCACAGAAGCGATAATAAAGAAGTAATCTGTATATTAGGAAGTGATGACCATATGAATCGGCAACAGGACGAACAAGTCCAGCCTGGACGAGGAGCAAGTGTAGTGGAGCCAACGCACGGTGAAAAGTTAAACTCGGCTACGCCTGATCGACCTGCCAATACGACTCCTACTCCGGTTCCACCTGCACTGGACGTTGTTCATGTTCATGCATCATTCCGTGAACGGCGGAGCAGGTTACCGGTTCTGAACGGCCTGTCCCTGACTGTGGAGCAAGGCGAGTTTGTCGCAATCGTTGGACCATCCGGCTGTGGTAAAAGCACCCTATTCCATATCATTGGCGGTCTGCTGAAGCCACAGGAAGGGCAAGTGCTCATGAACGGTCATGATGTGACGGGCCAACGGGGCAAGATCAGTTATATGCCACAACAGCCCGCCCTTTTCCCGTGGCGTACCATTGAAGACAATGTACTGCTTGCTGGTGAAGTAGCTTCGAGTGCTCCCCCTCGGGCTGAAGCACTTGCAGAAGCTCGTAAGTGGTTAAGCAGCGTGGGTCTTGCCGGGTTTGAGCAAGCATACCCTCATATGCTGTCTGGCGGAATGCAGCAGCGTGCTGCATTTTTGCGTGCCCTGCTCAGTCCGCAGGAACTCATGCTGCTGGACGAACCTTTCAGCGCGCTGGATGCACTGACACGTAGCGACATGCAACGCTGGCTGCTCGATATCTGGGAACAGAACCGCCGCTCGGTGCTGTTCATCACCCATAATATCGAAGAAGCACTGCTGCTTGCGGATCGGGTCTATGTGTTATCCAACCGACCTGCAACAGTGTTGCACGAGGTACATGTTCCTTTTGATCGCCCAAGACGAGAAGAAATTACGGAGGAATCCGCTTTTCTGGAGCGTAAACGGCAGATTTCACAGTGGATGAGAGAAGAACAGCAGAAAGCCCGCCTATCTTGATAGCGCGGGTTTTTAAGTTATTATTTTCCTTTAATGGGTGATCCACTACAAGGAATTCTGCGTAACATAGTTAGAATATAAATGAACACAAGGAGGAATTCCCTCGTGCATTCTCAAGCTTTTGCACCATTAATTGATGCTCATATTCACTTCGATCAGTATACCCCTGACGAACAACGCGAGATGCTGCTATCTTTCCCGTCTCAGCAGGTCGAAGCCGTCATAGCCGTGTCCATGAATCTCGCTTCTGCCCAGGCCAATCTGGAGCTTGCCAAGCAACATCCACGCACCATCTATCCAGCCTTCGGTTTCCATCCGGAACAGGAACTGCCGTCCGCTGAAGAAATGGACCTGTTCTTCCAATGGATCGAGAAGCATATGGGACAAGCCATAGCAATAGGAGAAGTCGGCCTTCCCTATTACAACCGTCTGGAAGCGGAACAGGCAGGGCAGCGCTTCGATCAGAGCGGGTATATCAAGCTGCTTGAACGTTTCATCCAACTCGCCAAAAAGTATAACAAACCACTTGTACTTCATGCGGTATACGATGATGCAGATATCGTCTGTGATCTGCTGGAGCAATATCAGTTCCGACGCGCCCATTTCCATTGGTTCAAAGGATCCCGCGAAACGATACGGCGTATGGCTGACAACGGTTATTTCATCTCTTTCACGCCGGATATTCGGTATGAAGAAGAGATTCGTGAACTCGCCCGGCAATATCCATCAGAACAAGTGATGGCCGAGACCGACGGACCTTGGCCCTTCGAAGGGCCATTTCAGGGACGAATAACACACCCGGCCATGACCAGACAGGTCATCCAGGCATGGAGTGAAATCACTGGCATGGGAACCGAGCGGGCCGCCCGTCTCTTTTATCAGAACACAAAGCGTTTCTATGGCTTAACTTAAGTACCAGCTGGTAGCAGCAAGCACTCTCGCTTGCCCTGCCAACACAGCACTTTACAACAAAGCACAAAGAAGCCAGTCGGTTTCGCTCCGACTGACTTCTAATTTACTATATAACTTAACGCTTCAAGAATCCTTTGCCTTCCAGGAACGGTCTCACTTGCAACCTTGTCGGCTCAGTCAGGCGCTTCGCCATCAGTTCGGACCATGGGGTCGTTCGTTCACCATTGGTCCGTTCTTTCATGTACGCCGTCGTTGTCTCGTCGTACTGCTCAACACCTTTGATGCTCTGCTCGGCATTATAGCGATTATGATGCAGCACTGCATCCAGTGGCAGACGCGGGCGAATTCCCGTTTCCTGATCTGCAACACCAATACACATGCCATACACCGGATATACTCCTTCCGGCAAACCCAGCAACTCGGCTACTTCCTCAATTCGGGTACGAAGCCCGCCAATATATACGATTCCGAACCCTAGTGACTCCGCTGCAAGAGCGGCGTTCTGGGAAGCCAATGCAGCATCAATCGTAGCTACCATGAAATTCTCGGTTGAATCGGCATACGATTCCTTCTCAGGAAGATGACGTTTCGCAGCATCACTCAGCCGATACAGATCAGCACACCATACGAGAAATACCGGACATTCATTGACATAGGCCTGGTTGCCTGCCAATTCAGCCAGCTTGGCTTTCTGCTCTAAGTTAGTCACAGCAATTACGGTATAGGCTTGCACACTACTTGAAGAGGAAGCCATCTGTCCAGCCGCTACGATGGCTGCAAGCTGCTCTTCACTTACCGGGTCTGGCTTGAATTTGCGTACAGAGCGGTGTTTCATCATCAACTCAATGGTTTCATTCATGGTGGTTCACTCCCAATCCTCGAAGTACGAACTCAATTGTCTGCTCAGCGAGCTCGTCTGTATTCATATCTTGATAATCAAAGCCAAATCGTGAATTCTTGGCCCGTTTGTGCGCCAAAGCCACACCCATAACCTGAAGCATCGCATAAGATACGGACTCGACCCGGAACAACCCCTGGTCTTTTCCTTCTTGCAGCAGTTCCCTCACTCGGGTCCAGACAGGGTCCAAAAAACGAAATACGGTAGCTGTGCGATGTGTACGCAGTGTAATTTCAAGCTGCACAATATCGCTCATCTCCCGATCCGTCATCGTGAACTTCACAACTTCACCAATAATTCGGCGGATACCTTCCACAGGCGAGGACACGGACTCTTCAGCCAGCGCGTTCATCATATGCCCAGGAAAAAAATGCTCAAATAACGCTTCGAACACCTTTTCTTTGCCGCCAAAATGATAAGACACCAACGACACATTGGCACCTGCCTCATCACATATTTGACGAACACTCGTCCCGTCATACCCCTGCTGTGCAAAAAGCTTCTTGGCTGCAAGCAATATCCTCGTTTTGATATCCAACTCCGGTTCCGTCATTCCGTTCCGCTCCCTCTTGTCCGTTCATCTCATTCGCTCCAGCTCAAGGACTGCAGCCAGCGACTCATCTGTCTATTATATTACACCAAGCACCCCGATGAAAATCATCGGGGTGCTTGTCCTATCCTATGATGCAATGGTATGCATCTGCTGTATTAGTTGTTTGCTTGAGCAGGGCTTGGAGCCATAGCTGGCATGCGTTGTTTTTTCAATAACGTCACGACCAGTGACAAAGCAACAGCAACCAACAGTACAATGACGATAGAGCCCGCAGCAGACTGAACCCCTGGGCCTCCCAACTGCACGCTCAGAATACCCTGAACGGCGTATGTTGCAGGCAGGTACTGCCCAATGCCACTATAGAAGCTGTTCAGCAATTCACGTGGTACCATTGCACCGGAAGATACCAGTTGCAAGGACAGTGAGATGATGTTGAACAGACTTCCTGCTGGTCCAAAGCAGATCAGGAAGAACTGGGAGAAGAACATGAACGTGCACAGGAAGAGCGCCTGGAACAACCAGAATGCAACGAATCCTTGTGCAATCTGTCCTCCCAGTGCCACAATCAGTGAAGATCCCAGCAAGGAAACGACCAATGCAGAACCCACGTTAATGACTACTCTCGCGCCAAACAAAGTCAATCGGGAATAGGTAGATGACAGCATACCCATCGCTGTCTGGAGGTTCATCCCCATGATCATGGCACCTACATAGGAAGCCAGTACCATCATCATCGGCACCATCTGATTATTCATCCCGTTAACCGGGTTGATGGACGTTGTTGTTCCTTCTACTCGGGTAGTCAGGTTTGTCGCGGCTTCAGCAGCCTGTTCGGCAGGAGCGCCTGAAGCAGTCAACACCGTCTGTACCCCTTGTGCTGTAGCTTGTTTGTTAATTGTGTTTGTCACACTTTGTGATACACCTTGCATCATGCTTTTAATCGTAACCGGGTTCGCTTCATTAATGGTGTATTTAATCTCGGCGGTTGAACCAGCCGTCTGAAGCAATTCGTTAAACCCTGCCGGGATATCCAGCACCATGTGTACTTTGTGATGATTCAGCTGATCCAACGCTTCAGCCGCACTCAGATTGGATACGGTGTGGAAAGGCAGTGTTCCTGCGAGGGAGTCTGCAATTCCTTTGGACATTTCGCCGTCCTCATTCACAATCGCAACCGTCAATTCTTTCGTACGGTCATTTACTCCAGAATATGCGGTCATCCAGATCACGCTAAAGATCACTTGAAACATAAGTGCTGTTACGATCCCTACAATCACTGGCGGTTTTTTAAACAATGTACGTAAAGCCTGTAACATAAAAGGTGTCCTCCATTACTCAAATAGTTCTAATTTGATTTAAACAGTTGTTTGAATCAAACGATCGTTTAAATTTTATGTGAATATGTCCATATTGTCAACTCATTTTTTGAAAAATTCAGAAAATATAAGCTTTATTCATGAATGCAATTGATTCGTTTTCACAAAAGAGTATTATGCTATCATTTCTCTGTAGAAAAGAAAATCTATACCAACAATTGAGGCCGCTCTTGTCTGGCGATTCAAACTCTGTTTTCTTAACAAAAAACACGGCCCGCTGCAGCGAACCGTGCATTTATTATCCTCACTTTATTACAATGAGGCGTTGAATATATCTCCAAACAAAAGTTGGTCAGCCGTTTCTATTTAGCTTCATGCGTTGCAGACGTAGCGCATTCAGGACAACCGACACGGAGCTGAACGCCATCGCCGCCCCTGCCAGCCATGGAGCCAAGAAGCCAACTGCCGCAATGGGAATACCAATAACATTGTATCCGAGTGCCCAGAACAGGTTTTGTTTGATGTTACCCATCGTGCGCCTACTCATCTCAATCGCATCTGCAATGCTGTTCAGATCACCACGCATCAACGTAATATCCGCTGCTTCCATCGCTACATCCGTTCCTGTTCCGATGGCCATCCCAATATCAGCAGTAGCGAGTGCCGGAGCATCATTAATGCCGTCACCTACCATCGCAACTTTCAGGCCACTCTCCTGAAGTTTCTTCACTTCCGCAGCTTTACCTTCCGGCAGTACCTCAGCCAGAACTTTACCGATCCCTGCCTGTTCTGCTACAGCGCGAGCAGTCCGCTCATTGTCTCCCGTGATCATAATGACATCGATCCCCATCGCTTGAAGACGACCGATGGCTTCACGAGAAGTATCCTTGATGGTGTCAGCCACAGCCACGATCCCTGCCCACTGACCATCCACCGCGACCAGCATCGCTGTACGCCCTTGTTCTTCCAGACGGTTCATCTGCTGAACGGTTTCCTCAGAGACATTCACCTTTGCATCTGCAAGCAAACGACGCGTGCCGACCAGTATTTCCTGCCCTTTTGCTGAAGCTCGCACACCGTATCCCGGTATGTTCTCAAACTTCTCTGTTGGGGTTAACTCCAGACCCTTGGCACGGATACCCGCAACAATCGCCTCTGCCAGCGGATGCTCGGAACTCTGTTCTGCCGCTCCCACTCGCTCAAGCAGATCGGATTCCGTCCAATTCGGAGCCGTAACAACATCAGTAAGGACGGGTTTACCTTGGGTTACTGTACCTGTTTTGTCGAGCACCACGGTCTGAATCTGTTGTGCCGACTCCAGATGTTCGCCCCCCTTGAACAGAATACCATATTCAGCCGCACGTCCTGATCCAGCCATGACGGAGGTTGGCGTTGCCAGCCCCAATGCACATGGACAGGCAATAACGAGCACGGCAATCGCTTTTTCAAGGGAACCGGCGAAGTCACCAGGACTTGCAAACAGATACCAGATCAGGAATGTCAACGCGGCAATACCCACGACAATCGGTACAAATATGCCTGATATGACATCGGCGATCCGCTGGATCGGTGCTTTGGAGCCCTGAGCTTGCTCCACCACTTTGATGATTTGGGATAAAGCCGTGTCCGATCCCACTCGAGTCGCACGCAGTCGTAATACCCCGTTTTTGTTCAGCGTAGCACCTGTAACGGCATCTCCCGGTTTTTTATCCACGGGGAGGCTCTCTCCGCTTAGCATGGATTCATCCACAGAGGACTGCCCCTCTTCAACGATACCATCCACCGGGATGCTGTCCCCCGGCTTCACCATGATCAGATCACCCACCGCCACATATGCGGCAGGAACCAACACTTCCTGTCCATCACGAATGACACGGGCTTCACGTGGAGCCAGTTCAATCAGGCTTTTGATCGCCTGTGAAGAGCGACCTTTCGCCACAGCTTCGAACCATTTTCCCAGTAAAATTAACGTAATCAGAATTGCACTTGTCTCATAATAGAGTTCTACCGAAGGCATGGCGGCTGTGCTTGTTCCCATTGCACCATGATCCATCGTTGTAGAAGGTAAGTACCCACTGGATAAGGTCAGATACAGACTGTAGAAAAACGCTGCGCTGGTACCCAGTGCGACGAGAACGTCCATATTCGCGCTGCGGTTGCGTAGGGCTTTGTACGCCCCTACATAGAACTGCCACCCAATCACGAACTGTACCGGTGTTGCCAGCAGCAGTTGGAACCATGGGTTCATGAACAGATCTGGGACATAGATTCCGGATGTGAACGAGAAATGTCCGACCATTGCCCACAGCAAAGGAATCGATAACAACGCAGATATCATCCATTTCCACTTTTTGCGTTGCAGCTCACGTTCACGAACCGATGTGGTCTCTTCTTGCGTCAATTGCAGTTCAGCACCGTAGCCCATTTGCTTGATCTTGGCGGTAATATCCGAAGGTTTCAATGTGCCTGCGGCATATTCAATATGCCCTGTCTCCAGTGCCAAATTCACGTTCGCCTGAGATACCCCCGGTAGTCGAGAAAGACCTTTTTCAATCCGGGCAGAACAGGCAGCACACGTCATACCGGTGATGTTCAAATCAACTGATTCGGACACCGTACCGTAGCCAAGCGCCTCTACTTTATCCCGCAACGCATTCACGTTGGTTGTCTTCGGATCATAAGATACGGTTGCCTGTTCGATGGCAAGGTTCACATTGGCCTCATGTACCCCTTCCATGCGGGTCAATCCCTTCTCCACTCGCGTCGAACATGCAGCACAGGTCATTCCCGTGATGTGCAGTGTTGCCTTTAGTCCTGGTGCTTCTGCCATAGGTGGCATTGGTGTGGGTTCGGATGATCTATCCATTGGTTTATTCGTTGAGTTATCCATCATGTCAGCTCCTTTCATGTCAATTCAATTTTTGTATGTTGCATTCCATTATACCCCCAAGGGGTATATATCAGACAGAAAATTAGGCTTAAACCTGACTCTTGGAAAAAGGTACTCTGACCTCTTTTTCGCCCATGAGCATGTTCGGTTTAAGCCTGTGATCCCGTTAGACTACATCGTATCCCTGATCTTCAATCGCAGCTTTGATCTGATCCACGTTCACCGTCTGCTCATCATATTCCACCGCTACTGTCCCCGCTGCCAGATCAACCTTACCACTCGCACCGGTATTCTTCACAGCTTCTTCAACTGATTTCACGCAGTGATTGCAAGACATTCCCGTAACGTTCAATGTAACATTAGACATTGTAAATTCCTCCTTGGGGTATATTAAAATGATAAATTAAATAGGTGAATTGATTCAGCTTACTTCATTAACTTCCGCATCGTAACCAGCAGTTCATCCACAACTTCATGTTCACCAGCCTGAATACGCTCAACGATACAGCTCTTCATATGGCCTTCAAGCAAAAGTTTGCCTACTGAATTAAGAGCAGACTGAGCCGCCGCGATCTGCGTCAGCACATCATCACAATACGTATCCTTCTCGATCAATCCCTTGATCCCGCGAATCTGACCTTCCACACGGTTCAAACGAGAAACCAGGTTACTCTTCATCTCCTGCGAATGGTGACTCTTGCGCACATGCTTCCCATCACTGCCCTCGGCATGACAGGATACCGCTTCTTCTTGAACTGTAGCCAAAACTTCCGTTGAATCGGACTTGGAGGATTGCAAAGGTTCCTCGGGATGGCTCTGATGATCCATCATGAACACCCCTTTTCTTTCGTTCTTTTCTAAGAGTAACATACCCCATGGGGGTATTCAAGAGTATTCTGATATTTTATTAAAAATGGATGAATTACTCCCTAAAATTAAATAGGGCGATGCATCTTACAAGGTATACTCCATTCTGCTGCTGCGAACGACCAGACCCATCTGTTCATAGAAAGCCTGTGCGCCAGAGTTAAACGTCGACACGGATAATTCCACACTGTCTGCCTGAAGCTCTCTCCCTAGCTCGATGAATGCTTGTAGTAACCGTTTGCCTGTTCCTTGGCCCCGATGTTTGGTATCAACTACAAGTTCATGGATGTACAACATCTTGCGATCCACCATCAATTGGTTATCCTGAATTACACTTAACTGCGCGCTCCCGTAACCCAGAATCAAACCCGTTTCCGAGGACTCGGCAACATACAGATAACGCTTGTCCGTTTCCAGCAGTTCGGTGAACTCCTTTTCCTCCATTCTCGTCTCCAACGCTCTGTATAGATCGGGCCGCCCCTCGACATGCATCTGGTGTAGTTCATCCATCAATAATGACACGCCAGAGTAGTCCCTCATTTCTGCCTTTCTGATGTTAATCGTACCCGTACTCATCCCCATCACTCTTTCATCTACTGAATTTTACATTATTATACAACCAAAAAGCAGATACCATAAGGGTACCTGCTTCGCTAAATTTATTTTCATTCCACAAAGCGAATGTGATGCTCATGTTGTTTATTTTTTCGAAGAAGCATTTCCTTCATTAAATGCAACAGGTGATGGCTTCGCTGCCCATTCGTCCGCCTGTGGCTCAATGTCTACTCCGCTCAAAATCTTCTTTTTCTCCATCAAGGAATCCCCGTCTTCATCCAGCTTGTTGCGAATTTCCGCCTCGTCCTGAGGTTGATTGTTCTGTGTCATCATAGAGTCCTCCCTTTTTCGTATTCATGGTTGATGTTCCTTTATATAACGTGCCCACTTTCTGCATTATCATTCTCTTCGAGGATCAGGCCGTCCCCAAGTTATGTGTTACTTGAATTAATGATACAATATGAACATTACTTTTTGAGGAGATTTTATTTCATGGCTACAGATAAAAGAGTTTTTACACTTAGGTTGCGAGAAAAGAATTTTGAGAAAATTAAAGTGATTGCGGACAAAAACAAACGATCTATTGCAATGCAAATTGAGTATCTTATTGAACAACATATTGAAGAATTTGAGAAAGAACAAGGTGTTATTACCCCTGATACACATAATGACGTATAGATTTTGCGCCCTTAGTACATGCGCATTATCCATACGTCATTTTTCATGATATATCCTGTTCCCCGTTAATCGAAATCAACCTGTTTATCCAAAATGATTTCCTCTACTTTGTATTCCATCTCTGGTATTGAGGGAATCAAGGAGAATCGAACGTTATCCAGAGAAGAAGGAAGAGCAGGAACCACTCGGAAACTAATTTGAGTCTCCCCACCTCCTCCTCGACTACCATGTCTCATGGTTATATGTCTCTGTTCGCTGAATATTTCCAGAGCCAAATGTGGAACCATTTGTATACGCTCAGCTTCATTCCCCTTATATCGAATTTCCACGTAAACGAGGCTTTCGCCTTCATATTGCATTGAATGCGTAATCATATACTCACACGAATCTTTGAACATTTTCTTCATAATCGGCACCACACTTGTCAATTGGAGAGGTTCACTTGGAAAGTAGTGCCTTTGCGGCATCGGCTGCACGCTACGGAGAACATATCGGATATCTTCCTCCTTCATATCCAGTAAGCTCACCCATTCATCGATGGTATTTTGAGGGGGTTGGTATTGGGCAGCTCCGGTTATGTCCTTTCTGGCTGCAACCAGTTTCAAAAGTTGCTCATCAATCCGCTGTACCTCATCGCTGTATTCATTAGGAATTTCACGTAATTCACTCCAGCCCATATTTAATCACTCTCCTAATTTAATGACATGCCATGCAAATACAATTCGCTACTGTACCTGCATCTCCCTCTTAAAAAGGAAAGGACGCCCCCTAGGTCATATTCGTGACCTTTCGGGACGCCCTTTTTATATTGTCCACCTCAAATGGACATCATCTACTGTTTTGCTTGTAACTATGAGCAAAAATGCATACTTGCCTTCACCAACTATGCCTCATCCTGGCGAGCAAGTGCGGCGAGCGCGCGTAGCGCTGCATTAATCTCGCGCTCCACCGCTTGTCCAACCGCATCCGTATGCGGATCATACTCGGCAGCCAGATCACTGTCCGCGAATCCATCGATCGCGACAATCGCTCCGGCGCGAGCGCCACGCAAGGTGCTGACGATGTAGAGCGCAGCAATTTCCATCTCGGCTGCAAGTGCTCCAGCCTGCTTGTACTTGCGGTGTGGAATCTCTTCCACACCTGCAAAGAACGCATCCAGCGTTACGGTGATACCAACGCCCACTTTGCCTGCAAACGTTGCAGCATCCGCGCTTTCTTGCTCACGAGCAGCTTCGATCAACGCTTGTGTCACCCCAATGTCCGCTACCGCCGGGAAACCATCCGGCACCAGTTGGCGAGTCAACCCGTCCGTACGAACAGCGGCTGTACTCACAATCACACTGCCTGCCGGATAATCGGCTGTATACGACCCTGCGGTACCTACACGAATCAGAGTTGTTACACCCGCGCGAATCAATTCCTCGAAGCAGACAGCTGCTCCAGGTGAACCTACACCATGGCTGACCACAGCGATCTGTACCCCTTCATACAATCCAACAAATGTACGATACTCCCGACTGAACGCCAGTTCTCTCGCCTGCTCCAGCTTACGGGAAATCTTCTCCGCACGTGCCGGATCACCACAGACGATGGCATATGCCGGCATGTCTTCCGAATGAATCTGCAAAATAGGCATCAACATATTAATCAAACTCCTTCTTCGTCCACTCGTCTTCCGGAATCGGCAGATCTTCACCCGAGAAGCGTTGCTCCTTGAACGGATCGGCAAAATGGTGGAAACCATTCACTTCCCAGAAGCCGTTACGGTCTTCTGTCATAAACTCCAGACCACGTATCCACTTCGCACTCTTCCAGAAGTAGAGTTGTGGCACGACCATACGCAGTGGAAAACCATGCTTGGGTGTTAGTGGCTCGCCGTTATATTTGAATGCAAGCAGTACATCATCATGCATCAACTCTTCAAGCGGTACATTTGTCTCATAATCGTGATCGGCATGGATCATGACGTATTTCGCTTCCGGTTTAACCCCCAGAAGTTTTACAAAATCGGAGAAGCGAATACCTTCCCACGGCGTATCGAATTTCGACCAGCGTGTGACACAGTGGATATCACTCACCGTGTTCACCTGTGGCATCGCCTGTAACTCAGCTAGAGAGAACACCTTCTCCTCTTCCACTTCGCCGAATACCTTCAGGTCCCATGTGGACAGGTCATATTCCGGCACTTCCCCTTCATGCAGAATCGGGAATTTCTCCGTCAGCATCTGCCCTGGCGGCAAACGATCTCCGTGATCGTTACCTGTTTTGGGTGCCGGGGTTTTACTTTTTTTCAAACGTTCAGCCTTGTTATGCAAGTGGAATTCCTCCTTCTTTTACTGTCTCTAACATAGACATTCAGAATTAACGCGAGCTTCCGCCCGCTTTCAGTGCATCCTGTGCATAGGTACGGTCTTTGAAAAAGAACATTGCGACCAGCGTCACAATATACGGCAGCATCAACGTGAAATGGGTTGGCAAGGAGAATCCTTGCAGACGAATACTCAATGCTTCCATGAAGCCAAACAGCACACTGGAGCCCATCACGCCTAGCGGATTCGCTTGCCCCAGCATCGTTGCTACCAGTGCGATAAAACCACGACCCGCAGTCATGCCTTCAGTAAACATCGTCACCTGACCAAGCGACAACTGTGCTCCAGCGAGGGCACACAACACGCCGCACATCAGAACGGCACCATACTGGATGCCACGTACCTTGATCCCGATGCTCTGTGCTGCAATCGGGTTCTCACCGACGGAGCGCAGGCGGAAGCCAGATACACTTTTGAACAGATAGAATTGTAATGCAATCACGAGCACAATGCCGAGGTAGACCAGGGGACTATGTCCCGATAATACATCGCCGACCCACGGAATGTCCTTAATTAGCGGAATATCCCACTTGGGAAGTCCCACCATGTCTTTGTCGTAGTATGCACCTTTTACATCAAAAATCGCACGCAGTGCAAAGGTCGTCACTCCCGCAGCCAGGAAGTTTAGCGAGATCCCGACCACGATGGCGTTAGCCTTGAGGTTAATACTTATAAAGGCAAAGAGCGCCGAGAATAACATCACAATAATAATGGAAAAGAGTACAGCAAGCAGCACATTGCCGAACAGATAATTGCCGACAATGGCGGAGAACGCACCGATCAAAACCAGTCCCTCGAGACCCACGTTGAACAGACCGACACGGGAACATAAAGCCCCACCGAGCGCTGCAAGCAGGATTGGAGTCATAATCCGCAAGGTTGAGCCAAACATGGCTGCATCAAACAGTTGTTGCATTGGACTTTTTCTCCTTTCTCCGCTTCAGGAATGAATAACCGATCTGAGCTGATACAAATAACGTCAATACAGCCTGGATGACACTGCCAACTTCCAGCGGCACATCCGTATTCCGTTCCATCCCCATGGCACCTGTCTGTAACGCAGCCAGCAAAATAGCTGCCACAGCTGTACCGAGTGGATGCGAGCGGGCAAGCAGCGTTGCCATAATGCCGCTCCATGCGTAACTTGCCGATGACAGTGAGCCATCAAGGAAACGGTACTGTGTACCGAGCACTTCTCCCGCACCTGCCAGTCCAGCAAGTCCACCACTAATGACCATGGACAACATCATCATGCGAATGCGGCGAACACCACCGTAGGTTGCAAAGGACGGGTTACTTCCGAGCATGCGGATCTCGTAACCAGTCACCGTTTTGTGGGTGAACCAGTAGATCAGAATAGCCGCTACGATGGCAATAATGAAGCCAGCATGTAGCCCCATACCTTGGAACAACTTCGGCAACCAGATACTCTGATCAATCATGGGTGTCTGCGCCATCGCTGCTGATCCAGTCCGATCCTTAAATGGATAGGAGACCATGTAGCCCCCAAAATAAATGGCAATATAATTAAGTAGTAAGGTTGTGATTAACAAGTTCATGCCAAACCGAGCATCCAGCCAACCTGCAAACAGGGACCAGATTCCACCGGCAACAATACCAGCCACAATCGCAGCAATACACACAAACCAGCCCGGGCCTGGCAGATAAAGCGCCGTGAGCGCCGCACTGAGCCCGCCAAGAATCATCTGACCTTCGGCTCCCATATTGAAAAATCCGGCACGGAATGCCAATGCTACGCCAAGTCCCGCCAAGATGATTGGTGTGGAACGAGCCAACGTATTGGTGAAGAAGTAGAAGTTGCCGAAGGCCCCTTTCCACATCTCCGCATACGTATCCACCACATTACCGCCAACGATCAGAATCGCCACAGCCCCTGCAAGCAGACCGATGAATACGGCAAGCAGCGGCTGTACGAGTCCGCGAAGTGTTTCTTTTACCCGATTCATATCCGCTCTTTCCCTCCTGCCATTAACAAGCTGATCTGTTCCTCAGTCGCTTCCTCTGCTCTCAATTCTCCGGCAATTTCTCCTTCATACATGACAATAATGCGATCAGATAATTGCAAAATTTCGGACAACTCTGATGAAACGAGCAGAATACCCGCACCCTCACTGCGTTTGCGCAGCAATTCGGCATGGATCGTCTCCATCGCTCCGATATCCACACCACGTGTTGGTTCGGCTGCAATTAGAAACGGTGTATCCTGTGCAAATTCACGGGCAGCAATCAGCTTCTGCAAGTTTCCTCCGGACAGGAACTGTGCCTTGGTTTCCGCAGAACCTGTCTTGATGCTGAACTGTTTGATCCAGCTCTCTACCATCGTTCTTGCTGCTTTGGCTTTGATAATGCCGCGTGATTGTAAGCGATGATGGTGTCCCATTAACCCGTTCTCGCGAACGCTCGCATCCTTGGCCGCTCCCCACATGTAACGATCTTCCGGAATATGAGCAAGTCCATGCTCCCGGATGCGCCGTACAGGCCAGTTGGTTGTATCCTGCCCGGAGAGCACAACGCGACCACTATCCGCCTTACGCAGTCCGGCAATGACCTGAATCAATTCAGACTGGCCGTTACCCGAGATACCTGCTATACCAACAACCTCGCCTTTTCGTACCTCCATGTGGATGTCCTTGAGCGCGGAACGATCCTTCGCTCCGGACAGATTGACCCCTTCCACCTGAAGCACCGCTTCCGCTGGAACCGATGGCTGCTTGTCCATACGCACAAGTTCACGACCAACCATCAGACGGGACAATTCCTCCACATGTGTATCCTTCGCTTCCAACGTACCTGTCACCTGACCATCCCGAAGTACCGTGATCCGGTCGGCTACATCCATGACTTCTTGCAGCTTGTGCGTGATCAGTACAAAGGTTTTGCCCAGCTTGGCGAGAGATTTCATATTCGCCAGCAGTTCCTTCACTTCAAGCGGTGTCAGTACCGCTGAAGGTTCGTCCAATATAATGATGTCTGCGCCCTGATGCAGCACCTTGAGAATTTCAACACGTTGCTGCATGCCAAGCGGGCACTCGGACACTTTTTTCCACGGGTCAACCGGCATGCCATATTGTCTGCCCAGCTCATTTACCTGAGCCGCTGCTTTTTTGCGGTCAAATGCGCCTGCCTTAGCCGGTTCGCGTCCGATCACGATGTTCTCCGCCACCGTAAAGGAAGGGAACAGCATGAAATGCTGGTGCACCATGCCGATACCACTTGCCATCGCCTGGGAAGGCGTAGCAAAGCTTACCTCGCGTCCACGGACTTTGATTGTGCCTGACGTAGGCTGTTCCATACCGTACAGCATACGCATCAAGGTTGTTTTACCGGCTCCGTTCTCACCGACAAGGGCATGAATCTCTCCCTCACGCAAATTAAAACGGATGTCACGGTTAGCGGTGAAGCCGCCGTATTTCTTCGTAATGTGCTCCATCTCCAACAGCATATCTCGCGTTCGCTCCCCTCAGTTCAACTTAAAGGTTACACTCGCCACTACGATGACAGAACAACCTTCCGATCGCTGTTATCCCCAGATTTTTTGATTCCCTTTTATAAAGGGGAAAATCCGGTGATAAAGGCGAGGTGTATGCTTCCGAAGCAGCTTTCTTTCAGAAAGCTTTTAGCATTGCTTCTTCAGGTTATTTCTGTCCTCTTCGTTATCGTGTAAACGATAAGTTGAACATATACTGGTCATTTAATAGCAGCAAAACCGGCTGCCTGATCGGGCAGCCGGCTGATCAATTCCATCACTCATTCATTGAAAAGAACAATCAAAACTATTGTTGCAATGGATCTTTGACTACAATTTTGCCGGATACGATATCATCCTTGATTGCTTTAACCTTGTCGATCACTTCTTGTCCAACAAAAGCATTCAATGGAGATTCGCTGTCACGTGTAACGTAAGTCAGGCCCACACCGTCTTCTTTCAAACCGTAGTTAACAGCGCCTGCTTTGAAGTTGCCTTCTACAAAATCTTTCACAGTCTCATAAGCAACCGTATCGGTTGATTTCAATTGAGACAATACGATATGTTCCGGGTCTTCAACGGTACGGTCCGTATCCTGACCGGAAGTGTAGAAGCCTTTTTCTTTTGCTGCTTCGAACACACCAAGGTCACCTACAGCGGATGCGCCAGCGATAAAGTCAGCGCCTTTGCCGAATTGTACCAGTGCCAATTCTTTTGCTTTGGCCGGGTCATTAAATCCACCTACATAGTTCACGAGGAATTCTGCGTCTGGATTCACGGATTCCAATCCTGCTTTGAAACCTTCCGTATATTTCTTGATCAATGGTACATCCATTGCTGCGATCATGCCGACTTTGTCTGTTTTGGTGGACAATCCAGCAGCTGCACCAAGCAGATACGCCCCTTCATATTCACGGAAACCAACGCTACGTACGTTAGGCAGATCCACTGTTGTATCTACAATTGCAAAGGACTTGTCCGGATTTTCTGCAGCAACTTTCTTCAATGCATCTTCTGCCTGGAAAGTGGCTGTAATAATCAGATCATAATTCTCGGCAACCGCAGCACGCAGATTTTGTTCAAATGCTGCCGGATCTGTCGATTCAATCGTCTTGGTGTCTACTTTGAATTCTTCGCCTGCTTTTTTGAAGCCTTCATCCATCTGTACAAAGAAAGGGTTAACCCCTATTTTTTCGGGAAGTACGAGGGCCATCCGAAGAGATTTCTCCGAATCACTGCCTTGGGCGGATTGTTCGTCTTTGGAAGCCGAATTCCCACAAGCTGCCAACAAAATAGCCAACATGATGATCGATAAGACGAACGATAAACCTCTTTTCATTTTGAAAATACCCCTTTTCAACATTCTTTTTTCTTATCCTAGCGGATACTGTCGATCCTTGTCAATAAATCTTTGAGCGTATACACTCAAATAGAATATAATTGACAACTCGCTTTCTACCAAGCTTTGGAAACCGCTCTGTATCAAGCTTTTTTTCGTTGACATCCAGCGCGTCTCCGTGCTAAAGTCAATCCAATTATTCTATTCTGATAGGAATTGTCAGAATTATAACCCAAAGCTGATCATTTTCCAACCCATCTTAAGGAGGCTATTCATTTGAAAAAGATCACCCAGATCACGTTGGCGGCCCTACTCGCCGCTCCGGTAACACTCGGCAGCCTTAGCTTGCCCGCTTCTGCTTCTGCAGCATCTGCAACTCCGGCTAAACCAACCACCTCACAAAGTGTCAAAGGACCGGTAGCTCAGGCTCCAGTTGCTTACACGGAAAGCGCAGCGGATTTTGCTCAATTCTTGCAAGCGAAATACAACGTTCAATTGCCGCAACAGATTACCAAAGGTGATTTCATTCAAGCCATTGCAGCCATCACGGAAGCAACTCAAACAAGTGACAGTGAAGCCAAAACTCCTGTCTTTACCGATCTGTCTTCTGGTGATTCTTCCTATGATGCTGCCGTATCCTTATACAATAATGGGGTTCTTACGGGTACAGAAGTACGTGCCAAGGATCAACTGAGCACTTATGCCACCGTCTTCATCGCGGTGAAAGCAGCCGGATTCAAGGAACTCGCTTATACATATCCCACAGAGAAAACGGCCAAAGCACTTGCCAAAGTTGGCATTAGCCCGAACCGTGTTCAGGGACAAGCCGCACAGGAACTGGCTGCAGCGATTGATACAGGCCTGATTCCCGAGAGCCTTTACCCTGCTCTCCTTAAGGGTGGCGTGGCAAGTAAAGATTTTGCTAATACTTTGCTTGGACGCGTGCTAGTCAGCCAAGGGAAATACAAACATGAGATTGGGCGTTCTGGCGATGCGGACATCTATTCCAAACTGTATGCTGCATATCGCACAGCGGATCTGATCGAATCACCTGAGCTGAGAAAGATTGTGGATCAGGCCCTGCGAGATGATCTCGTAACAGGTTACAACCTGAAGGATAGCCGCTTTGATTCCAACTTTATCGATGAACTGACACTTACCTACGGCCACGATAATATTCAACATGCTGTACAGTTGGTTGGTTTGCTGCGTAGCGAAGGCATTGACGCCGATGTACAATTCCAGCCGAAGACATCTGCCTTCATTTATTTGAAGGAATGGGGCGAGCCGAAGGAAACACCAGACTATAAAGTGACACAGATCGAGAACGGCAACTATATTGCTTCTGCGAAGGAATATGATATTCAGTTCGAGTTCAACAATGTGGCAGACAAAGTTCGCTTCAACGACATTGTGCTGAAATATGCCAAGAAGAACAGTGACAGTACATCGCCATTGATTCTCAGTTCCTGGTGGCAACCACTTTATTACTCACCAACTGCATTAGCCAACTATCCGGTCATTTCCAATAATAAGATCGCGCTTGGCAATTACTATGCTCAGTCCTTCTCGCTGAAAGAAAATGCGAAAGCCATTCGGGAAGGTTTCCTGAAACTGGCACCTGATGCAGACATTACGACCTATGACTTCTGGGTGGACCAGCCTTTCTTCAATTATCTGAACGGTGGTTCCGAATAAGATAAGTTCCAACTCCAACCGAATTAAAGCTCGTATTTTGCCATTATAAACCTCCGTCTTTACCGAATTTTACAGGGATTTCGACCCCTGGATTCGTAAAGGCGGTTTTTTGTTCAGCATTTTGCAAATTTCTTCTAAAAAATCATTTTTCTCATGCAGGAATTACCAATATAAGGTCGAATCCTTTATGTACACAAACACGCAATCATATTGCATATCTCCGCACGAACAGGAGTTACTCCATGGTATATGACGGTATTCTACTAGGATTGATCGTTGGATTTTTTCGGGGCGGGTTGCGGCATGGGCTCAACCAGTTTGCAGCACTCAAGCTGCGAAGTGGCTGGATTTTCCCTGTATTGTTGCTAATCCAGTTCTTTATTTTCTACCTCCAGGAACGATTCGAATGGGTGGCATCCATTAATGGATATCTCTTTGCTGCCGTCTACATTACAGGGCTCGCTTTCCTGTGGCTTAACAGACACCACACCGGTTTCATGCTCATCTGGATTGGGGTATTTCTCAATTTTGCCGTTATGGCTGTAAATGGTGGGCGAATGCCAGTTTCTGTAGAAGCTTCTGCTGTACTGGGACCCTACTATGTAGACATGCTCCGGGAAGGCGGCGCCGTATCAAAGCATTTTATGATGGATGCGTCTACACGTTTGCCTTTTCTCGGTGATATCATCCCACTCTCCAGCCCTTATCCACGGACTCAAGTCATCAGCATCGGTGACGTAGTCATGAACGTGGGCATATTCCTTTTTATCCAGTACATGATGGTGAATCGGGACAAAAAGGCTGTGCAACCTGCTAAAACTCATCAGGCTTAATGAGAACCAGGTAGACTCCAAGGAAGGGAGGTCTTCTCCATGAAAAAATTTGAAGGTGTGAAATATTCCCGCATTGTCATCAACGCAATCATCGTGGCTTCTGTCGTTGTAGCATTAACTTCGGGATACAAGCTGGGCGGCTAGTATCCATACCGCCAAACAAGACAAACAGGCTGCCAGCGGCCTGTTTTTTCTTTCTGGATTTTTGCCAGGCAACTTGTTATGTTATACATCTATATAGTATACCCCTATACAAGAACACCAATTATATATTGAACTGAACATTTACACGAAAACGGAGAGGACAGAAATAACCTGAAGAAGCGAAGCGTTCGCCTTTATCCCGGGATTTTCCCTTTTGGAAAAGAAATCAAAAAATCTGGGGATAACAGCGATCGGAAGGTTGTTCTGTCATCGAAGTGTAAGTGTTAATACCTATCAGTTCAATTTATATACACATCAAGAGTAGACTAAACCCAAGCAGGAGATTTTTTATGAACTTTATTCGTAACCTTATCCATAAGGCAGATCGAAGCAGTCTGTATGTTATTTTGCTTAGTTGTACCGGGATCGGTGTTTTTCTGTACATGAACAAGTGGTCTTACCTTCATCTAACCACGGCGGATTGGGTCATGGTCTACACCATGCTGGGTGCGGCGTTAATTTTGGATTATTTCACGTTCCAGATTCCACCTAAAGGCAATCAGCAATCCATGGACTCATCGGTATACCTTGCCTGTATATTCATGTTTGGCGGAGCTTTCAGTTTATCTGTCCTGCTTCCTGTCTCCATCATCCTGTTAATTAAAGACCGCAAGCTCACCTGGTGGAAACACATTGTCAATTTCAGCATCTACAGTCTCATGATTACGGGAGCAGCTGCCGTGTTTGAGTGGACTGGCGGGCAATCGGGAACTTTGGACGGCTATAATCTGATTCCTTATTTTGCAGCGCTCGCAGCCTACTTCATCATCAACACGATTACGCTTGGCTTATTCTTTCATTTCTCAACGAAGGATGCATTACAGCAGATGAAGCGGGCATTCGTTACCGAATCCCTGCTGGTTTATTTATGTACGCTCATTCTGGCTCTTGTCCTGACGATTCTGGTTGTGCACAATGGCGTGCTCGGTCTGTTATTGTATCTGAGTCTCAGTATTCTGCTCTCCCATGCATTCAAGCAGTTGTTTGTCATGTATCAGACTATTGAGGAGAAAGCTAACACGGATCAACGTACAGGTCTGTTCAACCATAGTTATTTTGAAAGTATGCTGGAAAATGAACTCACTACCGCTCGTACGCAAGGAACTCCACTCTGTCTGGGACTTATTGATATCGATGATTTCAAAAAGTATAACGATCGGTTTGGCCACCTTCAAGGCGACAGTCTGCTGGCTCTGCTGGGGGATTTTCTGATGCGAAAGACGGAAGGTACACCTGTTACCGCCTTTCGTTATGGAGGGGAAGAGTTCACTCTGCTCATGCCAGGAATGGAATTGGACGAATCCTACAAGTTTATGAATAAGCTGCGCAAACAACTAAACGACACGCCGTTTGAAGGCGTTGAAGTGTTTCCACACGGTTGTCTCTCCTTCTCGGGTGGCGTCGCCCCCTATCAGGTGGACATGTATAACAAATCCCAGCTCGTAGATCAGGCGGATAAAGCACTGTATTATGCGAAGAAACAGGGCAAAAACAACGTGCACCGCCACGGAAGCAATGATGGCATGGAACACGAGATTGATCTGGTACAGGACGTTCGAGACATCGAGCAGCAGCTTAATCTGTTCAGATACAAGGATATGGATACGTTTAAACATTCCAAACGGGTCTACAAATATGCACTGGATATCAGTGAATTGCTCGCACTGGACAATGCGGAAAAGCGTCGTTTCGTGCTGGGAGCACTGATTCATGACATCGGAAAACTGGAGATTCCCTGGTCCATTCTGAACAAAAAGGACAAGCTCACCGCAGAAGAATGGGAAACGATCAAAGGACATGTCACCTGGGGCAAAAAAATGGTGATCACAAACGATCGCTTCGCCGATCTGATTCCGTACATTGAACTTCACCACGAGCGTTATGATGGCAAGGGCTATCCTTACGGACTGAAGGGTAACGAGATTCCCCGGCTCTGCCGCATGCTGACCGTGATTGACTCCTTTGATGCCATGACGACAGAGCGGCCGTATCAGGAAACCAAGAACGTGGAAGAAGCGATTCGGGAGCTACGCTCATGTTCGGGTTCACAGTTCGATCCGGAGCTTGCCGAGTTGTTCATTCAATATATTGAGAAAAGAACCGCTCAGCAACAGTTGCAGTAAAATAAACAGTTCTTCTTCTATAAGCCCAGAAAAAGTAAAAGCGCTATCCCCGGTCTGATCGGAGATAGCGCCATTTTCATTTTCATGGAATGAATCGTACACCAGACAACTTCATTCTCGTGCAGATTCTACATTAAGATTTGGTATTCAGCTCATGTGAGGTCTGATGCAGCTCTTTAATCATCTGCTGCAAAAACATGTTGTCTTGGCGACTGATACCGTGCTGATTGTCTTGAACAAGCATCTGATGAATGTTCTTTTTGAGCAATTCACTGCGACGTTCCAATACTTCTTGACTCATGTTGTTGCGTCACTCCTTAACATGTTTTGTAATGAATTCACGTTCTATATTAAGTATAGAGGACCTTCTCCGATAGGGAAAACGGACTCAGCCTTCCTCAGCTGGACACACCAACCCTCACCTAGCGTGACAACATTTCACCCCTTGTCATTCTTAGATATCCTTCTAAATACTCCCTGATCCTCCCCAGCTTTCTTCAAAGTCACAGACTAGGGTCTTGGACAAGCTTGCGTTATAATGGTCCCATCCCTGTATAAATAAAGTACCTAATTAAGCTAATCCTAGATCAAAGGAGTTCTGCATTCATGTCCTATAAACAAATTAAATGGATGATTCTGCTGATCCCCACATTCACGGTTGGCATCTGGGAATATATTCGCCATCAGTTTCTGATGCCGTACCTTTCGATGGATGCCGGTAACTGGTTAACACCCGTCATCGTTTACCTCGTCAGCGTGACACTGCTCAGCCGATTGTTCCACATGCTCGAAGGTGCCAGGGCTGCTCTGGAGCAGGAACGTGCCGCGAAAGCAGCTCTGGAAGCTCGTGACCAATTGGCCAGAGAGCTACACGATGGCATATCTCAGTCTCTTTTCCTACTGTCAGTAAAGACCGATAAAGCAGGCCGTAGTCTGGCAGGGAGCGGGTATGAGCATGAGATCCAGGAGATTCAAAAAACCGTGCATGAAGTCAATACATATGTAAGGCAAGCCATTGCCCAGTTGCGTTATGTTCCTTCCTCTAACGTGGCACCCGAGATTATTTCACTGCATGCGCAGGTCGAAGTGCTCGTCAAGGAAACGGTACCTGGTGCACAGATTCATTGGGACCTGAGGGGTGTAACCTTCTCTGCCAAGGAGCAAGTGGAACTGCTCGCCTGTATTCGGGAGGGTTTACTGAATGTACGCAAACATGCACAGGCTACCCACGTTCAGGTTCACGCGGAGGGCAACCCGATTGCCTGGTTCATTTATATTCAGGATAATGGGAATGGACTAAGTGAAGATCCTCTTCATCTGAAGGATCGGTACGGACTGCGAATTACGAAGGAGCGTGCTGCCGAGATGGGGTGGTCTTTTACCCTCGATTCAAGACCGGGGCATACACGAATGACGATAGGGAAGGAGCATGCTTAGTATGGAACATGTACGTGTATTGGTTGTTGATGATCATGCGCATGCGCGTGAAGCGATCTGTAGCATTTTATCCGAGGACAGCCTGTTTGAAGTGATTGGTACAGCTTCGAATGGACAGGAAGCGCTGGAGCTCACCGGACAATGGATGCCTGACCTGATCCTGATGGACGTGCAGATGCCGGGCATGGATGGGCTGGAAGCCACCCGTCAGATCAAGCTGCGATTCCCTTATGTTATTGTTGTTATGGTCACGGTATCGGATGATGTGACCTTTCTGTTCGAAGCATTGAAACAAGGCGCTCAAGGTTATTTGCTCAAAAATCTAACACCTTCCACCTGGCTGGAGTACCTGCGCGCCATCGTCAGTGACGATGCACCGCTCAGTAAGGAACTGGCCTACCGGATTTTGCAGGAGTTTCCCGCACCACGCAGTGAAGATGTGCAAGATAACCCGCTAACAGCGCGGGAGCTTGAGATTCTGCAATGGGTATCCGCGGGATATACCAATCGGGAGATCGCTGATCAGCTCGGTATTTCAGACCAGACGGTGAAGAATCATCTGAAGAACATTTTGCAGAAGCTGCAGCTTGAAAACCGGGTACAACTCACCCGCTACGCGCTAGAGAGCGGGCTTGCAGGACGTAAACTTCGCAAATAATGTGGCTTCGTAACAATATGTGAATGGTAGCACGAACGTATCGCACACCAATATGAGATTTGTAACATAAGACGAGAGGGCGCTTTGCACCTTACACATTCATGCTTTTGTCACAATTATGTAGACCAAATCGTTTTTTTATAGCCCAATGTAGTCATACGCAGGCATTTTGGACAAAGTTATAATAGGTTAGATTGTGTTTAAAGGCCATGAATGACTACAAATCTATAACCTGAGGGTGATGATTTTTTGATTTTTACACGCTTTACCCTGAAATGGGGCAAACGGCACTGGGCATTGGTCACCAGCCTGTTGCTTGTGTGCTGCCTTGTTATGCCACAGTGGGCATCTGCCCATGCTTATATTGTTAAGGCTTCGCCAGGAGAAAATGAGATCCTCGTAGCTGCTCCGGAGCGGTTGACAATGGAGTTCAACGAGTCCTTGCAGACGGCCTTTTATGATATCAAAATTACCGGTCCTGACGGTACTCAGGCAGACGATGGAAAAGTTCAGATTGATGTGGATCGCCCTCATATTCTGGAGACTGGCCTGCGGGCTGGACTCGGGAACGGGACTTATGCCGTTAACTGGAAAGCTGTGTCTGCCGATGGACACCCGATTCAAGGAGCATATGTTTTCCATATCGGTGAACCATCCGGTTCTCCTGCCGGACTAAGTGATCTTACATCCGGTTCCGGCTCAACAGGTGGGCCGCTGAAATGGATCGTATCCCTGACAGACTGGATTCAGTATCTCGGATTGTCTGTCATTCTGGGGACACTTGCATTCTTGCTGCTGCGAATCGCACCGACATCCATGACAAGAGAACCTATGGATGTTCCGGGCAGCTACAGACTGTTATGGATCAGCTATGCTGCTGCTTCCTTTGCCGCTCTGATCAGCCTGCCACTAAATACGTTATATGAATCTGGTGTGGCTCTGGGCGAGCTAAGCTGGGGACTAATCGGAAGTGCGCTCAAGCTGACATCCTTTGGTCAGATCTGGATGTTACAGATACTCATTGTAATGCTGCTGGCCGTCACGATACTCTCTGGATATGATCGCGATCGATCCATCCGTGCTCGCATCTGGTCTTCTTACGGGTCACTCGTGCTCGTGCTTGGATGGCTGTTCACTCATGCCATGACGGGACATCCAGCTGCGGCGGATCAACGAGCTCTCGCGATTGCCATGGACTTCGTGCATCTGATCGGGGCAGCCTTCTGGATTGGTGCACTAACCGCCATGGCGATATGTCTGCCTCCACTCGCCGACAAGCTACCTTCGAAGGTACGAGGAGAAGTCTACTGGACTGCCATTCGCAGGTTTACCGCCTGGGGGATTGGCGCCGTAGCCGCTCTGGTCGCTACAGGAATATACAGCAGTCTGATTATTCTACCAGCACCTGTGCTGACCTCCTTGTTCACTACAGCCTACGGCCTTGTCCTGATCGGCAAGATCATTCTGCTGATTGTGATGGTTCTCTTTGCATGGCGTCATGCCAGATTAGCAAGAGCAGCAACGGGAAGCAGATTATCCGGCAGCCTGAAAGCCGAGCTTGCTACTGGTGCTGTGATTCTCGCTCTTGCTGCCGTACTGACACACCTGTCTCCAGGACAACCGGCTGCGGTCGGACCGTATCAGGAGACAAAGACTACAGAAGATGGCTCGGCGATCACACTTCAGGTGAGTCCCAATGTAACGGGAGAGAACCAATTTGAAGTCGATGTGAAACGAGCAGATGGAAGTATCGTTAACGATCTGGAACAGATCACACTGTCACTCACACATCTGGACATGGATATGGGGATCTATGAGATTACCATTCCGAAAAACGACACCGGTGTGTACAAGGCTGAAGATTACATCTCCATGCCTGGACGTTGGAATATCAAGGTGCATCTTCTGACCAAAACGTTGGATGCACTGGATGCCGAATTTGAGATCGACACTGCCAAGCCATAGTTACACACGTTTGTATTGAAAAGTGACCCAATCTAAAATTAGTGTTTCTACACACTGCAAATGCAGTGAAGGGAACGAAATTGATTCTGGAGAAGCGAAGCTAAAAGCTTTCTGATCTACACGAGAACGGAGAGGGCAGAAATAGCGTGATGAAGCGAAGCGTTCGCCTTTATCCCCGGATTTTACCTTTTAAGAAAAGGGAATCAAAAAATCTGGGGATAACAGCGATCGGAAGGTTATTTTGTCATCGAAGTAGCAAGTGTAACCTGCTTTTAATCACTCGAAAGACCATTCGTAACCGAACGGTGCCTTTGCAGAACGTAGACACTCATTTAAGAAAATGGGCCGCATCATATATGATAAGAACTGAGAGGGGTTATTTATTTTGAAGAAAACATCATGGATTTCCAAACTAACATCCACTATCGCAACAGGTACCGCAGCATTCATGTTATTCGCCGGATTCGCGAGCGCTCACGTTACCGTTAGCCCATCCGTTGCACAGACAAGCGCATGGCAGACGTACACGATTAAGATTCCATCCGAGAAAGAACTGCCTACAACCAAAATCACCATGAAAGTTCCGGAAGGTGTTGCATTCAAGCAATATCAACCACTGGCAGGCTGGAAAATCACTACAGAGAAAAACGATTCCAATGAAGTAACATCGATTACGTGGGAAATTGACGGCGATAACGAAGGGATTCTGGCAGGACAATTCCAGCAGTTCAACTTCGTTGCACAGAACCCTAAGGCGGAAGCTGAAGTAGCTTGGGATGCCTTCCAATACTACAGTGATGGTAGCATCGTAGAATGGACAGGTCAACCAAGTGACGCCAACCCGCACAGTATCACGACGATTAGCGAAGATCCGGCTGCTGCTGATAATGCTGCGGCAGGTGGCGGACATGATAGTGCAGGTACAGAAGGAAGCACTGGGGATAATGCAGCTACCGACGATAGCAAAGCAAATGATGACACCACGCTGGGCGATGCACTTAATGACACCGTTACAGGTGAGCCAAACAACACGGATACAGATCCGGGTACACTGAAGCTTCAACAAGCAACATTGATTGTATCCATTCTGGCCCTGATCTTGTCCTTCTTGGGGATTGCGTTGGCTACACGTCGCAAAAAACGTTAAGAACTAACTTACAGTTTTACGAAAACCTGAGAAAAATTCAGATAACAAAGAAGCCTATGGCATACGGGATCAAACCCGATGTGCCATAGGCTTTTTAGCTATCATCATCTTGATTGGCTACCCATGTTCTTTACAATCCGTGGTTAAAGCACTAATCATGCCGCTCCACGGTCACACTCTTATCCACGCTGATTGCCATCCGCAATATGGCATCAGCCAAACCACTCTTTAGCTAGCGTTCCTGATCCGTCTGGATCATAATCTCAATATATTGCAACAAGCTTTTCTTCTGCATTTCGATGGATTGAATACGTTTGGACAGGCCCGCAAAAAACTCTTCAATCTGCTGCCGTGTATGATCTGCGGACTGGCCTTTCCAATCGTTCAGCCGACTGTATAGCGCCCGCGCTTCTTGCTCATCGGCTTGCAGACGGGCAAGAAGCTGTGTCAGTTCTTTTTCCGCAATCCGAAGATCATTCAATTCCACCAGCAATTGTCCACCCACTCGTGTTCCCCTCCCCTATGTACGTGATATCAACGCTAGCCACCCAGAAATCCGAATTAAAAATGAACCGGACTCTCGTCAGCCTGCCGGAAGGCATCCGCCTTCTCATCAATAAAGTTCAGGAACTGGCTGGTGTGTTTCATATGCCATGTGCCAAGCTCATGAATGGATGCGTCCAATTGGGTGACAATTGGCTCCAGTCTGCGACTGCGGCTTGTATGCAGATATTGGGCCATGCGGGTTCGCACCTGATTCAGCTCCGCATTGCACTGTTGTGCATTTTGCTTCCACCGTGAAGCGACACTTTTCAGTTCTTCCGGCGTTACCTGAATTAGTCCAGAAGCTCCCCCCACTGAACCGACACCTGCAACCATCTTGCTGGTCTGCACACCAAAGCTACGCATAATATCCGCAAGCTCCGTCATGATATTGGAAGGTTCACGGGGAGTTTTATTGATTTTCTCACCAGTGGTAGGGTCGTATAGATCATTGGAAATATAACCATTCTCGAACTGATACTGCTTCAGGTCGTGGTATTCCTTCCCACCAAAGGTGTTACCAATCTTATCCCCCATGCTCATGTTGTCATTCATGTCCTTGTAATTAGAGTTGATGTAATACATGGAACCCACATGACGATCATAGCCACCAAAGAATCCACTGGCAACAAAGTCACCCGGGTGACCGAAGTTTACGATCTGATTATCGAATCCACCCTCTTCTGCCTTGCGTTTCAGTGATGGTGTCAAGCTGGATATTACAGATGGCGCACTAAAGGTCACTGCCGTCATTCCCGTATGGGCTGCTGCATACTGAGCATTTCCGCCGCCTAGTGAATGCCCTGTCAGAGAGAAGTCCAAATTCTTGTATTTGTTCTGCATATCCTTCGCATAGTCTTCTGCTTCGTACATTTGATTCGGAAAAGGATTCAGCTTTTTATCAATCTGCCTATCCAGCTCACCCACAGCATTATCCAAATGGGTCAGTCCAGTGACGTCTTTTACCTTTTGGATTCCACCTGATAACCAATCGGGTGTAAAATCGGTAGACTGTTCAATTTTTCTGCCCAGTTCGGGGATCGCAATCTGACCATCCGCCAGAAAATCAAGCCCTTTACGATCCCATCCGGCACTTCCTTCTGTTCCTCGGTAAGAAATGACCGCCTGCCCCGTTTCCTGATTGTAAAAAGTCACTGCGTCAAACCCGGAATAACCGTTGCCATGGGTATCCTCAAGCACTTGCCATCCTGGTAGATTCGCATATTCGGTGCCTGCTTTGGCATTTTCGTAAGCCAGTTCCGACATCAGACGGTATGTTTCATCATCAATTCGTGGTGTATCTCCCATGTTATGTTCACCTCCCAAAATTCAATACAATCTACTTGGCAAAAGGATCGTAGCCTTTCTCAATGATGGCTGCCTTGATTGCAGGGCTCATTCCAAAATTTTTGATTTTTTTATCATTATAGTCATAGGAAATAGTGAACTCCTGATCCTCCTGCTCTACCACATGCCCTTCCATTGCAATCGAGTCCAGTGCCATTTCGGGTAGCAACTCCTTGCTGGTAATAACAACATTCATCTCATACTTGTCTTTGAAATATTTGACCGCTTTCGCCTCTGCTTCCTGAAAAAGTGCCTGTTTCTCACTTTCTTTCATGTTCTGACAGCCTCCCAAAATAAAGATAGATAGCACAATTAGTAAGAATACACATACCTTTTTTTGTATTGGCCTCATACCAATCACCTTCTTCTTATGATTTCAATGTATATGTGCACCCAATGAATCAGGATCATTCACCCATGCCTTCTGCTTCTGTTAACTGAATCATAGTACAAAATCAACATGACCACATCGGCTGAGAGCATCGTTTTTATGTATCTTTCTTCCTATATGATTCATACGCGTGTTCGCGTGTATATTACCCGATTTCCTGAATTTTGCATCATGAATGTTTAAAGTATTTCGTATTTCCCATCCACGGCAAAAAGAGCCTGCTCTCGTAAAGAGCGGCCCTCATTTCTGCCATGTTGAACTGTTATGCCAATGCCATTTGCAGCGCAGTCAGCGCAATCCCGATAACAAATCCGGTAACAGCTCCGTTGATCCGAATCCATTGCAAATCCTGTCCAACCTTATCCTCAATCATTGAAACCAAAGTGGCATTGTCCATTTTGTCCACATTTTCGCGTACCAGTTTACCGATTTTGGAATGATTTTTCTCCAGCAGTGTTGTGACGCCATTTACGATCTTGGCATTCATGCCTGTCATCAACTCGTCATCTGCCCGCAGATCAACCAATACCCGCTCAATGGCAGGCAATGCATACGTATCTACATACTGTCCATCTTCCATCGCGGCGAGCGCCTTGTCTCTCAGTTCGGTGAGTTTGTTCAGCACCGTTTCCTCTGCGTTCCAGCCCTCCAGCATATTGTTCTTCCAACTGTTGATTCCATCTTGCATAGCCTCGCTCATTGCCAGACGCACCGTCTGGGTACGTACCATATCAAGCACCTTGTACCTTAGAGCGCTGCCTTCACGTTTCATATCCTCTACCCGATCGAAGAGATATCCTTGTAAAATGCCACCCAGACGCTCCTCGTTCATATAACCCAAGAACGCATTCATCGCAAACTGCATCAATCCGTTCATCTGAATGCCGCTGATGGCTTTCATGCCGCTTTCACCTAAAAACATGATTGTCTCGGGCTTAACCAGCCACTCCTCGGCTTGCTTCAGTCCGTAGTCCAGCGCTTTGGCGTCGTAACCCCGCTCTGTCATCTGGTGGGCAGCTCGTTCCAGAATCGGACCCAGATCGAAGGCGCCCGCTTGTGACTTGATCTCACGTGCTACGAGCGGAGCAATCTGCTCTAACGGCAGACCAGCCAGAATTCGTTTGCAGAGCGTATCAACCATGATCTTGATCCCGTCACTGTGAAGCTCACGTGTCAACGTATCGAGCACCGTCTCTGCTGCTTTGAAATCTGCAATTTTCTCGGTAATGCTGTCTTTGTTGAGCAAGTTATTCTCTACCGCGGAGACCAGACCTTCCGTCATTTTATCCCGATTTTTTGGCAACAAAGCTGTATGCGGAATTGGAATACCCAGCGGGTGACGGAATAGTGCGGTAACGGCGAACCAGTCGGCAAGTCCACCCACGAGTCCCGCTTCAAATGATCCTACCAGCAACTTGCCCACGGGAACGCCCTGGAACGGCAAGGATGCAGCAAATCCCGCTCCCATTACTACGAGAGACCAAGCAGCTGCTTTTTTGGTTTGTTTAGGTTTAGCCATTGTATTCTTTCTCCTTTATGATTAAATCGTACGGTCCGGAATAGTCCGATTCCGCACTTCGTCTGTTCTTATGTCGGCATCTTGCATAATTCGATTCTAAACGCTCACGGGTACAAGATATAGACGAACAGGATCTTTTCGATCTATATCTTGCTGATCGGAAGACGCTCATGGGATTTATGCAAAATGCTTATGTAAACTCTCCATAGCAAAGTCTTGACTTCCATATATCGTATACTTCATCTTATCACCCACAAGCGTCAAAACCAAACCTCTGGTTGAAGAAAAAGGATAATAACGGCGTTTACTTCGTAAAATGGTTCGCTCCCTTTTCCAAGACCAGGCAGATTTTAGTATAATCATTCAAGACGGCCCTTCGATATCGATTGGCTGCTGAACAGCAGGGTAATTACATAGTGGAACAATGAATCAATAAGAGGAGGAATTTCGGACCATGAAACACGTGCAGGACACAACCACGCTCTATAATGGAGTCAAAATGCCATGGCTGGGTTTTGGGGTATTCAAAGTTAAAGACGGAGACGAAGTCGTTCATGCTGTCAAAACAGCCATTCAAGCTGGTTATCGCAGCATCGACACAGCCAAAGCTTATAACAACGAAACAGGTGTCGCTCAGGGTATTCGTGAATCTGGAGTAGCTCGTGAGGATCTGTTCATTACCACTAAAGTATGGAATAGTGATCAGGGATATGAATCCACGCTAGCTGCCTTTGAAGCCAGCATGAAACGACTCGAACTGGAGTATCTGGATCTCTATCTTATCCACTGGCCGGTTAAAGGCAAGTACAAAGATACATGGCGAGCGCTGGAGAAACTCCATAAAGAAGGACGCATCCGCGCGATCGGTGTGAGCAACTTCCAGATTCACCATCTGGAAGACTTGATGATCGATGCCACGATCAAACCAGCCGTTAATCAGGTGGAGCTTCACCCACTACTGATTCAGTCAGAGCTTCGTGAGTACTGCAACAAACATCAGATTCAGATCGAAGCCTGGTCTCCGCTCGGACAAGGTCATCTGATGGACCATCCGTTGCTGAAGGATATCGCCGCGAAATACAGCAAGTCCCCCGCACAAGTGATTCTGCGCTGGGATCTGCAGAACGGCATCGTGACCATACCCAAATCCGTCACGCCTGAGCGTATTCACGCGAATGCCGATCTCTACGATTTTGAGTTAACTTCGGAAGAAGTAGAGCAGATTAACGGCCTGAATGAGAATAAACGCTTTGGTTCTGATCCAGACAACTTTAACTTCTAATATAAGCAAATTAATTCGATTACACCCGCCTTCGATCTTAGAAGAGCGGGTGTTTTGGTATGTGATGTTATAGGCAGTCTCTTCGTTGTTAAGAATGGAGGCGAGGTTCGTTATCCTATTCAGAGCCGAAAGAAAAAAAGTTTTTTAGACCGTTTAGAACTATTTTGTCTCCTCATCAGTCTAACGAGTGTCAAGCGAACTCAAGCACTTATATGGAATCCAGGCCTGGAACGAGCGGTGACTTGAATATTTAGGTTTATCAGGGGGGATCAGGAGTGATTAGACTGAACCATAGAAAGACAAAAGAAGAACAGTTCAGCGAAAAAATAACAGAGATTCAAAATAAATTATATCGACTGGCATACTGCTATGTTAAAAATGAACAAGAAGCGCTGGATATCGTATCCGAAGCGGTCTATAAAGGGTACATCGCTTATGGAAAGATGGAGTCCATGACTTATTTTGATTCCTGGATGTCACGAATTGTGATTAACACAGCGATAGATCATATTCGACGCAACCAGCGAGTGACCTATATGGAGGATCATGCGCAGGAGTTTGTGGCTCCAGAGCGAGGGGCATCCGTGGAAGAGAAAATGGATCTGTATGATGCACTGGATCGACTCGTGCCCGAAGATAGAGCCTATATTATATTAAAGTTCTTTGGTAATATGCGTTTCCGGGAGATCGCTGAAGTGCTCTCCCTGTCGGAGAATACCGTTAAGTCAAAATTCTATCGGATTATCAACAAATTAAAAATGGATTTAATTGAAGGAGAGGTTGGAGATCTATGACAGGTAAAGAACGTTACGAAAACATTGAAATTCCAGCTCAACTTACAGATGTTATTAATCAAGCCCAGCAAAAGGCTGCCGCTCGCAAAAGCTCCTCCCGTATCATTCGCTCTGCTTCCATTCTGGCAGCATGTGCTGCTTTTCTCTTCATAGTCAACATTCCTACTGTCGCAAACGCCATGGTCAAAATACCTGTGGTCGGCTCTATTGTTCAGGTGTTGCAATTTGGCGATGGAGGCAAGATTACCGATGGAGTAACTGTGGGATCGGAAGCAACCGAAAATACGCTTAAAATCAATTTTAGCACCGACGAGCAAGATCAGACTAATGATGCACCCCATTATAATGTAATACACAAAGAAGCACCGAATCGTATCCTCTTCACTTTTAGCGGTGCACGTTACATGGATATAGAGAAAGTCAAAGCCGACTTCATGACCCAGCCTTTAGTGAAAGATGTTTATGGTTCCATGATTTTAGACGACTCTTCCGTCGGATTCGTAGTTGTTTTAAAAGAAGGGGTACAGTATGCCGTAACGGAATTCAAGAACCCTGGATACCTGGAAGTGAAACTGACTTCCGACGGCAAACCGGTCACACCTCGGAAGGTATACTCTCTCCGCACAGAATCAATGCCTTTTGGAGAATCGATGGGTATAATTAAAGAATCTTATCCGGATGAGGACATCTCTTTCCTCAAAACGTCCACTGGTGAGTTTACAGCAGTTATTGGAGAATATCTTACCGCTGAAGAAGCTGAACAGAAGCTCGAAGAACTCGCTCAGCAACCGGATTATCATGAGGAGTTTTATGTGGACAGCTGGATGAGTAACGAGAATCCGAAGTGATTAGTCATTGCCAAAAGTGATGCTGGTCCAAAAGGGAATCCTACATCCCCGAACTGGGTATAGACCTCAGCATACTTAATACGCTCGATCCAAAAAAAATCCCGATTCGGATGCCTATGCATCTGGATCGGGATTTCGTGATAAAAATTATACTTAGCCTTTGGATACAAGCTTGAAATCATCAAAGTGGAAACCTGGCGCTACTACGCAAGTTACCAGTACAGGCTCATCGCCCAGCGGACGTGCTGTCTGCCATACGCCGGCAGGAACGAGCACCTGTGGTGATTGCCCCGCAGCAATATCCATCCCCAGAACAAGAACTTCCTCGTTCTCCGGATTCTCCCCGTTGCCACCCAGCTTCAGTTCAACTGGACTGCCGCTGTGCCACAGCCAAAGTTCATCGGACAGAACCGTATGCCACTCGGAGATTTCATGTGCGTGCAGCAGGAAATACGTGGAACTTGCCGAGAATCGTGGGCCGGAGTATGTATCCGGCAGAACGGACTGTGGAATCTGATAAGATGCCTTCCATTCTTCCTTATACCAACCGCCTTCAACGTGAGGCTGCATATTGAGCGCAGCAACCAATGGCGATAATTCATGTGTCGTCATAACCTGTTTCCTTCCTTCCAAATCATATTGGAGACACTCCTTAACCAGAGTTTCGCCTCTCTCCCCCTACTCTAAAACATCATTCAAGTTTTGTCACCTTGACAGCACATATGGGTCATGCCAGATTCGTTCTCTGGGTATTTAACGATAGGATTAAAGAAATATTTCATTTCCAATGATAGCGTTTACAAAAAGATGGATTTTCCGTTATGATATGGATATCGTTGTTAATCCGTGAAGCAGAGGGGAGCTGTACCATGAGTCTCATAGAGGATCGGATTGGACCCAAATATCGAATCGGTGAACATTCATTTACCATTGAACATATGAGAAGACATGATGGGAACGGTATGCCACAACCTCACGCTCATCCATTCTACGAACTGTATTACTTACTTGAAGGTGAACGAGTGTATTCCATGAATGGTCAGATTCTGTCCGCCCGCAAGGGTGATTTCATTCTGATTAATCCACACGATGTACATACCACCTCCAAAGGAAGCATTCCCGGCTTCGAACGAATTCTAATCGGTTTTTCGCCTGCTTTTGCAACGGGGATGGAACTCGGCATATGTGGTCTGCTGCCTTTTAACTGTTCAAGACTCCTTCGCCTGCCTGAAGCGGAACAGCCTGAGATGGAGCGTATATTGTGGCAGATGTTGCAAGAATGCAAAGAGCGACGCCCTCACTATGAGATCGCCGTAAGAAGTCTTCTTGCCCAACTTTTGATCCGTATTCATCGGGTAGAGGAGAACATTCGGCAGTCATGCCCCGGTCCCTTGCATCCAATGCAGGACAAAATCAGTGAAATTGTCACTTATGTGAATAAAAACTATACCGAACCACTTACGCTGGAGGGTGCAGCCAATCGTTTTTATATCAGTCCATCTTATCTGAGCCGAATGTTCAGCCGGTTTACCGGGTTTCGATTTAGCGAATATTTGCGGGTTGTTCGTGTCCGGGAAGCACAACGAAGATTACTGTCCACACAAGAGCGTGTCCAGATGATCGCAGAGAAGGTAGGATTTGAGCATACGGCTCATTTTAACAAAACATTCAAACAGGTTACCGGTACAACACCGCTGCGCTATCGCAAGGAACACCGGTAGATCATCAGATCACTTCATATAAAAGCCGAGTGGGTAGCCTCGCTCCAGAGATTACGTACTCCTTATATCAAAAGGCATCGCGATTACTGGATCTATGGCTGCACCACTACGGCTGAATTGGACCAACTTGTCTAAACCCTACTACATACTTTTTACCTGCGAATGATCACGCCACTTCGTACTTCAGGACCCACAGAGATCTGACGACCATCTGTGTCAGCATCGCCTTCACGACATACAATGCCTGCGGACTCGTGTCCGGTCACCATCAGAAGTCGCCCATCTGCACCCTTGCCCTGAATGCTCTCTAACTCTGCCCCTTTGCACTGGTGCAAATGAACCAGCGGACCTTCGGTGATCTGCGCCTGCAATTCAGCGATATGCAGATGTTTCGCATGAGCACATTGGATACCACTGCGAGCTTGCACGTTGTAACGCTGGATGATCACCCCATCCAAAGGCAGTTCCGGTAATCCACTCACAAGCAACGCAGTGTCGGCACCGGCACAGACCACATCCGATATTCGAATATCCCGGAACACTGGCGTCTCTTCGCTAATCTCCTGAGATAGATCACTGCCCCGGGCAGACCCTTCCTGATTTGCATAGAAAAAGGAAAACGAGATCGCTTCCATAATGATATCTTTCATATATATGCGCTCAATCTGAATGTCCTCAACCACTCCGCCGCGCCCACGTGCGCTTTTGAAGCGAAGTCCAATGTCCGTGCCGATGAACGTACAATCCGACACACGCACATGCCGCACACCACCGGACATTTCACTGCCAATTACAAACCCGCCATGACCGTGATACACCGTGCAATCCCGAATGGTGATGTACTCCGATGGCAGACCCAGTTCACGGCCTTCGGCATCCTTGCCTGATTTCAGACAGATCGCATCATCACCGACATCGAATACACTCTTCTCCACCACCACATGACGGCAGGATTCAATGTCCAGCCCATCTCCATTCTGTGAAAACCACGGATTACGCACACTCACGTTACGAATGGTGACATGCTCGGATGCCCAGGGGTGCAGATTCCATGCAGGCGAGTTCTGGAACGTTGGACCGTCCAGCAATACCCGTTTGCATCTGCGCAAGCTGACCATGTTGGGACGTAAAAAGTCTCTGACTTCTTCATAGGCAGAGACATCACGTACCTGCTCTTGATGCAACCGATTCGCGATAGTACCGCCCTCAAGTGCAGCTGTGGTAGGCCACCAGATTTCTTCATCTCCACCGAATTGCTCTACAACACCACCAGAAGCGACTAATCGGTTCCATTGTGAAGTGGTCATTTTGGAGCGTTTCACCGGACGCCACGCTTCCCCGCCACCATCCCATATCCCCTCACCAGTAATCGCAATATCCTCCAGTTGATCACCATCGAGCGGGGATTGGCAACGTACCACCTGCCAGCCTTCGAAGCTTGATACAATTAATGGGTATTGATCAAAATCTCGGCTAAATGTAACCAGTGCCCCTGCTTCCACATGTAGTTCGATACGGCTGCGCATTACAATCGGGCCTGTGAGCCATACCCCGGCAGGAATTACGATTCTCCCACCTCCTGCTTCAGCACATGAAGCGATGGCAAGTCGGAACATCTCCGTATTATCTGTTACGCCGTCTCCAACAGCTCCATAGTCTGTAAGCTGAAAATCCTGAGCAGGAATGACAGGCAAATTGGCTTCATAAGCTCGAACATCGGACTGGGTACTTGCTCCTGTCGACATTGGGGAGTGATATGTATTCATCGTGCAGAATCATCCTCTCTACATGTATTGGAATTGTTATAGGGTCAATACATCGCTTTTACTTTCCTTACTTACGTTCAAACGGACGCTCTCTCGCTCCATCATATCAATGGCATGACGTGTAGGGTTGAGCTTTCTTGCCATGTACACGTGGAACTTGATGCTATTTGTTTTGTTAATCAGAGTCATAAATCAAACATCACTTTCAGTATACTCTATACAACTATTCCAAAGGTTGGAAAACAACTAGGAGAATAGATTCATTTTTCTGTCAGGATTCGTCACAAGGGGTTTAATAACATGACAGATATATAACATATTTTCTGGCTATAGCCCTAGAAAACCCATTACTTATGTCATGTTTTATCACAAACCAATTGCCATAAGCAGGATGACTATGTATGATTAAATAACTAGTTTCAATTTATTCCTTATTATTCCTTTTACACACAGACGTTGCAGAAAGGATGGGGTGTACTCTTGATTGAATTTAGGGGTGTCCAGAAGCATTTCGGTCATTTTCATGTCCTCAAGGATATCCATCTTCACATTGAAGAAGGAGAAGTCGTTGTCATTATCGGACCTTCCGGCTCCGGCAAAAGTACGTTACTCCGCTGTATTAACCGCCTGGAGACCATTACCGAAGGTGAACTTGTCGTCAGTGGGATTCCTCTACATCAGAAAAAGGTGGACATTAACCTCTTCCGCCGTGACATCGGCATGGTATTTCAACACTTCAATCTTTATCCTCACAAAAAAGTCATCGATAACATTACCCTTGCACCCATGAAGGTGCGCAAACAACCCAAAGAACAGGCAGCCGCAACAGCAATGAAGTATCTGACCCGGGTGGGCATTGCTGACAAAGCAGACAGTTATCCCTCCCAATTGTCCGGTGGACAGCAACAACGGGTAGCCATCGCCAGAGGACTCGCCATGGAGCCCAAAATCATGCTTTTTGACGAACCTACCTCTGCTCTCGATCCCGAGATGATCGGGGAAGTCCTCGATGTTATGCGTTCCCTTGCCCATAATGGCATGACCATGGTCGTCGTTACCCATGAGATGGGATTCGCCCGCGAAGTTGCGGACCGGGTCATCTTCATGGACGAAGGCCGAATTGTAGAAGAGGCCAACGCTGCCGAATTTTTTGACAACCCCAGAGAAGAACGAGCACAGCAATTCCTGAGCCGTCTGATTCATCATTGAGAATAATCCACTATTCCATTTTGAAAGGGGTCTTTATTCATGAAGAAATTATTGAAATGGCCATCATTTATGCTTGTCCTCATTCTCTCCCTTGTATTGTCAGGTTGTAGTACAGGTACAGATACACCTTCAGCGAGCGGTGGTGGTGACGCCGAGGCGAAAGGCACGATTGAGCGGATTAAGGAACGTGGCAAGCTCATCGCCGGTGTAAAATACGATACGAAGCTGTTTGGCTTGAAAGATCCTGCAAGTGGCAACGTTGAAGGATTCGATATTGATATCGCCAAGGCACTCGCCAAACAGATCCTTGGAGATGAGACCAAGGTTGAACTGAAAGAGGTCACTTCCAAGACACGTATTCCCATGCTGCAAAATGGAGACATCGACATCATCATCGCCACAATGACAATTACGGATGAGCGTAAGGAACAGGTAGATTTCAGTGATGTTTATTTTGAAGCAGGCCAATCCCTGCTGGTGAAAAACGACAGTGCGATTACCGGCCTGGAAAGCCTCAGCGGGGTGAAAGTACTCGCGGTGAAAGGCTCCACATCCGCTCAGAATATTCGCGAGAAAGCCCCGGATGCTGAGGTGCTTGAATTCGATAACTATCAGGATGCATTCACTGCTCTCAAAGCAGGTAAAGGCGAGGCGCTGACCACAGATAACATCATCCTCATCGGCATGCAACAGACGGATAACAGCTTCCAATTGGTTGGTGGCAATTTCACAAGCGAACCTTATGGTATGGCCATTCGCAAAGGCGACACTGCCTTCGTGGAGGAAGTCAACACGCTGCTCAAAAGCATGAAAGACAGCGGGGAATATGACACTTTACATGAGAAATGGCTGGGCGCGAAGCCCGAGTAACCCGAATTAAGATAGGTAAGCGGCGAATTCGTCTGCTGGATGCGAAGCATGAGCAGACGTAATCGCCGTTTCTACATCTGGAGAACGGAGGCTTCGCCTATATGGGCACATTGGATTTCAGCGTACTAATGCGACACTCGGATCGTTTTCTGGAAGGGTTCCTGAATACGATTCAAGTGAGCATTATGGCTCTCATTGGCAGCTTTATCCTTGGCGCAATCCTGGCTATCTTTCGGATATCCCCTGTGAAACCGCTGAACTGGATCGGCACGGCTTTTGTGGAATTTATCCGAAACATCCCATTGCTGTTGGTTGTGTTTTTCTTCTATCTTGGACTGCCTGCACTAGGCATCTCGCTGGATGGGTTTGTCTCCGGTACTCTGGGTCTGACCATCTACACCGCCGCTTTCATTGCCGAAGCGATCCGAGCGGGCATTCAGACCGTGCCGCGTGGACAACTGGAAGCAGCAAGGTCTTCCGGCTTGTCCTATGTACAGGCCATGAACCTGATCATTCTGCCCCAGGCCATCAAGATTGTATTGCCATCCATCGGCAACCAGTTCATCAATCTGGTCAAAAACTCATCCATTCTTGCCGTTGTCGCCGGTATGGATCTTATGTATTTTGCCGACTTGGTTAACTCGGATACGTTCCAACCGCTAAGTGTGTACACCATTGTTGCGCTGTTCTATCTGGTGCTGACACTACCACTCAGCTTCCTGGTGCATTATATGGAGCGCAGGTTTGGACAGAGCGATGCAGAGGCGCGCAGCACCAAGGGCAAACCGAAAAAGAACAAACCGGCAGGTCAGGTTACCATGTAACAGATCGACTTGTACCTGGCGTAGATTTTTAGGGAGATATATTGGCTTGTCCATGTGGTTTAAATGAGTACTGGATCGTCTGTGTTTTGCTGGCATTGGTGATCATGTCACAGTGCATATTGTAATTCACTGCTACAGTGCTTAAGTTGCTTTATACACAGTCCATGCCCCATCTATTGATCTTCAATATTCCATTCCTGCATACAGAAGGAGGCTAATAAAATATGGACTTTAGCGGGGCCTATGCGTGGCCCAACCTTCGTTTCCTGCTCCACGGATTCCTGATCACCCTGCAGGTAGCAGGGCTATCCATTATATTCAGCTTTGTGCTTGGTACTGTGCTGGGTACGATCCGGTTTACCCGTATCCCTGTTCTGTCACAGATCGTGGCAGTGATTGTGGATACGATCCGGAATCTGCCGCTGTTGCTTATCATTTTCTTCATCCACATGGTACTACCACAGCTCGGGATTAAAATGTCCGTCTTCTGGTCCACGGTCGTTGGACTGAGTCTGTTTGAAGGCGCGATGATCGCCGAGATCGTCCGTAGCGGTCTGAAGTCCGTTGAGCGCGGTCAAGTAGAAGCCGCCCGCTCCTCGGGCCTCAGCTACATGCAGACACTCGGTGGCATCATCATGCCACAGGCGCTACGTCGCATGTCCCCGCCGATGGTCAGCCAGTTCATCTCACTCCTGAAGGATACTTCACTGGCGATCATCATCTCTCTGCCGGAGCTGATGCACAACGTGCAGATCCTTGGCGGTCAAAGTTTCGATTACATTATCCCGGCCCTGCTACTCGCAGCCGTATTGTATTTTGTCATCAACTACGCGTTGTCCATTGTTGCAAGACGACTTGAGGCACGGATGAATTGATAATCGGAAGGAATAGGGCATGAAAGAATACGATGCATGAATGAACATCAAGGAACCGAGACCTCGTGATTGATTAGATATGAAGGAATAGAGATGAAGGAAAGAACCAAATGTATGAAAAGTATGAAAGCGCCCCAAAGACTCTAAATCCACCCATGCAGTGGAATTGGAGTCATTGGGGCTACAGTTACGCTCATCAATTCACGAGCTTCCCACCAATTTCTAACGAACTGAGAGAAGCTTATTTAGCCATTTTTGGGACATTTCCTAATCTAACGAATCTTAGACGCTCTATTCTTCCGATTTACCCCGCTATTACCCCCTATTGGAGCATTTTGAGCAAAAATAGCTTCACTGAGATTCGTTACATTTTTTATTTCAGCTTATAGCCCCGAATTAGACGTCTCAGGTTCGTTAAAACGTACGCCACCGCGAATTAAATAAACACCCACTCCCACTATTAATGATTCACCGATTCGCCCAATTCGTCCACAATCAGCTCATCCGCTAGATCGCTGCTCCGTTGTGACGTAATTCCGCCTGTAACAGCTCGATTGGCAGATCAACCGGGTCCAGCTTCATCTTCACTGTTAGTGCAGCCGCTGTCCCCGCGGCCTCCCCGGTAGCCATGCAGCTTGGAGTCAGCCTTGTCGTTGCATGCGCCTCATGTGTGGTAGAGATGCAGCGTCCTGCCGCCAGCAGATTGCGGATATTGCTAGAGATCAGACAGCGATACGGAATATCATATGCCCCATCCCTCTCTATAAAGGCAGCCACAACACCTTGACCCGAAGGGTCATGGATATCAATCGGATAACCACTTCTGGCAATCACATCGTCAAATTTCCGTCCTGCAACCACATCCACCTGGGTCAAAGCGTAATGACCTATAATCCGCCTGGATTCACGGATACCAATCTGCGGCGCTACTGCCGAGATCGAAGCCCGTTCGAATCCAGGCACATCACGCTGCAAAAACTCAGCAATCATCAGCACCTGCTTCCGCCCTTCCTGTTCCGCAGAGGTCAGATCCTCGGCATCTGTCGCATCAAGTCCCTGCACCCGCGTACAATTAATCAGCACTTCATCCTCTGCCGGTCCGGTAAAAAACAATACCTGGTCGCGATTAATCGGTACACCCGCTTTTTTCCATTGGGAATAGAAGCCGCTCACCCCGGTTAACGGAATGCTGTCCAGTTCAGCAAAGGGAGTTTTCACATAGAAATCCTCCGGGTGCTCCAGCATATACTGTTTCACTCGTCCAAGATCCACACCACGCATGCGAAATTTCATGGTCATCGGCTGTGACTGATGGTCGCCGTCTCGTCCCTTTGCCACAGAAGCACCCGCAAGATAAGCCAGATCCGCATCACCGCTGGCATCCACGAATACGTTCGCCTGGAACTCCTTTCGTCCAGACTTGTTGGTCACTCGCACCGCTTCCACCCGATCATCTACAACGACCACCTCGTCCACAAAGCTGTGCAACAGAAGCCGGACACCGGCCTCCTGCAACATCTCTGCCGCAACCACCTGAAAGATGGCTGGATGGTACGGCGTGACGGTATGCACAAATCCAACCGTATCGCGTAGATGCCCCGGAGAGCCGCCATGTGCCTGCAATCGATCCACAATCTCCTGCGCAATGCCTTTAATAACCTGCTCCCCACGCTCCGTATGGAAAGTCATCCAGGGATAAACCATAGCAGCGGTTGACATCCCGCCAACGAATCCATATCGCTCCACCAGCACTGTTCGTATACCCTGCCGTCCAGCCGCAATGGCTGCCGCTATACCCGCAGGGCCCCCTCCCACAATAACGACATCTGCCTCTTCCTTTTTCATGCTCATCCGTTCACGCAAATGTTGTTCCTCCTTCCTTTCTATTGCACGTATTGCACGGCTTACTCTTTCAGTCCCGTCATGGCAACGCCCTCAATGAAGCGCCGTTGTGCCAGGAAAAAAACAATTAACAGTGGCAAGGTCGCCATGACGGTGGCGCTCATCAGATATTGCCAGGCTGTACCCACTTCATCTGTAAACAGGGATAAACCAAGCGGCAGCGTCATTAGATCACGCGAGTTAATGAAGATCAACGGATCAAAAAACTCATTCCAGATCGTCACAAACGTGAAGATCGTCAGCGTAGCCATACCGGGCTTGGCAATCGGCAGCATAATTCGTGCATATATTCGGAAGCGATTGCAGCCGTCAATCATCGCCGCTTCCTCCAGCTCCGTTGGCACCGTAATGAAGAACTGCCGCATCACAAAGATGCCAAACACACCACCCGCGCCAAAGATCGGCAATAATATCAGCGGAAGATGGGTATCAATCCACCCCAGCTGCCGCATGAACAGAAACATCGGTATCGCCGTCACCTCATGGGGAATCATCATCGCACTCAGTAGGATGAGAAATACCACATTACGTCCTTTAAACGGAATTTTGGCGAATGAGTAACCGGCGAGGGAAGCAAAAAATACCGTTCCCAGCACAACCAACGCAGAAATGTAGATACTGTTCCAATAAAAACGGTGAAACGGTATCAATTGAAAGACATCGATATAGTTCTGAAATCGGAATGTTTCCGGTATCCACTGCGGTGGATAGGTGAATATGCTCTGGGGTTCCTTGAATGATGTCGATATCATCCAGATAAATGGCACAATCATAATGAGGGAAATCAGAGTCAGCAACAAATACGTCCCCAGGGTACTTCCTATCTTCCGCCCCGAAGGACTAGGCATCGCCTTCATTGAATACCCACCTCTTTCGGAGCTGCCATTGCAGCAGCGTCAGAATTAGCACGATAAAGAACAGTACATACGCAAGGGCAGAAGCATAGCCGAACTGAAATAGTTTGAATGCTTTTTCCCAGATATAATAAACCAATACCTTTGTGCTGTTGCTCGGCCCGCCCTGTGTCATCACATAGATCTGCCCAAATACTTTGAGTGAACCAATCACGGTCATAACTACGGTCAAAAACACGGTTGGCGTGATCATGGGCAGCGTGACGTGAAAAAAGGTTCCCCTTTTGCCCGCCCCGTCTAATGTTGCTGCTTCGTACAGTGAACGCGGTACCTGCTGAATCGCTGCAATGAACAGCACCATATTCAGACCGACATTTTTCAGCACACTTGTCACAATCACCGCCGGCATTGCCAAATCCTGATTGTAAAGCCAGGCCGGACCCTTGATGCCGGCCATCAACAGAAGCTGATTAATCAGTCCCGAGTCTGTCGCATACATCAGCTTCCACACGATGGCCCATACGATCAATGAGGTCATGACCGGAACAAAGATGGCGGTTCGGAAAATTCCGATGCCCCGCAGATTTCTGGATAGCAGCAACGCAAGTAGCAAGGCGAGCACAATATTAAGCGGCACCAGCCCCGCTGTGAAATAAACCGTATTGGCAAGCACTTTCCAGAACATCGCGTCTGTCATAATATTCCGGTAATTCTCCAATCCAATAAAATGATGATCCCCCAGCAACGGCCAATCGGTCAGGCTCATATATAACGCGAGACCCATGGGAAATAACAGCAGCAGGGTAAACCCAAGCACCATCGGCGATACAAACAGCCAACCTGCGATCTGTGCCTCTCTGGCGAGCGGCCCCCCTCTTTTGCGCTTGCGTGAATGGGTCACAATCAGGCCCCCTTTTAATCCAATTTCCTCCGAAGCTGAACTCTGCGACGATTCTATATAAGGTGCTGTATCAAAAGGACTGATCTCCCTCGCTCCAAGCGCTGACGAATCTACCGCATCTTATAAGGCAGATTTTTAAAGAATGCACCGGGTAACGAATCTCAGTCATCTTATATCTCTATAAAATGTCGCCAGAATTTTAAAAATCGACCAAATGGACGAAATAACGTCTCTCTGATTCCTTAAATTTCAGATCCGTACAAATGGACGTGAATAACATGTTCTCGATTCGTTAGAACAAATGAATGCTAACATGGGGTGCCCCCGTGATTCACGTGACTTTCAACTGATTAATTCGGACGGTTCAGACTGTCCACTGCATTGCGAAACCCGTTCACAGCCCTTCGCAGCTGTTCCTCCGTGTTGCCAGTCACGACCGCTCCAAGCATAATCGCCTTTACCCCGGTATCGCGCAGCACCCGAACATCCTCCGGCACCAGCCTTCGCTGGGAAGGAACCAATACCGGTATCTGGGCTTGCAGGACCAGACGGCGATACTTAAGCACATCCGCGAAGCTGAGCGGTGTACCATATTCTTTTCCAGGTACAATGGATGCCTCCAGAGCGGTGAAGCCGAAGTACGCTGCCGATGTTACGAGGGAAGCATCATATTCTTCATTGATCGCAAACGTTGGGTCCAGCCCCAAGTCATTCAACATGAAGGATGGCAAGTGATGTGCATAGATGGAATAGAAATCAAAACCCAGCCCGGAAAGCCCCTCCACATCCTCCCTTTGTGCCCCATCAATACTGCCAGAAGGTACAACCCCAAGTGGACCACCAAACTCACTGCGGATCGCCTGAAACACCTCGGCATACATGTCTAATGGACCAAAATGATTCCCGCTGGCGCGATGACCGACATTATAATGCACCTTCAGTGCATCAGCGCCCTCTTCCATGGCTGCCCGAGCCAAACCAATATCATTCTCAGGCAGACTGACCACCAGCGACAGCGGTCTCCGTTCAAGTAATTCTTTGAATTTGCCCATCGTTCTCACCTCCGGTTTCGATCGAATGATTTAGGGTTGCAACACACTTTGGATCTCTTCCTGCATTTGTTTCAGGTTATCCTTAGCTGTCGCTGTTTTTGCAAATAGTCGGTCAAATCCCTGCAATACCGCATTGTCGATATCCTGCCAACGGATATGACCGGGAATTAAGCGCGCTTTTGGCATTTCATCAATAACGGCCTGCACGATATGCTCTTTGCTTGGATTATTCGGCTGAAGAATGAATGCATCTGAGTTCAGAACAGAGGTACGCGGAGGCACAAAGTAGGTGGCTGTCGCCTGAATCCCCTGCTCACTGGCAAAATACTTCAACAGCTTCTTCGTTTCCTCTGGATGTTTGCTGTCGTTGAACATGGCATATCCGGCCTGCCCCAGCATCGGTACACTGCCTTGTGAACCGGAAGGCATAGGAGCGATGCTCCATTCAAAATCCGTAATTTCTCTTGCTTTGGAAACATAGCTGTAATTATCAAAGAACATGCCCACATTACCCGCATCAAAGCTGACCTGTTCGCCCGCCTTCGGGTGTGATTCATCGGTGAACATCATGCGTTCCAGCAATTCAAAGGTCTGTACGCCATAGTCATCGTTCCAGGTGAACTTAGTCATGCCTTCGTCGAATGGACCGCTTCCATTGGACCAGGAGTAGGAGGAAAGCACCGCCCAGGTCTTCCAATCGCGAAAAAAGTTGGCACCATAGACTCGGTTAGTCGCATCCTTACTGGCAATGGCTTTGGCGGACTCTTCGAACTGTTCCCATGTCCATTGTCCTTGGGTAGCAAGTGTGTTTGGATCATTCAGGCCGGCTTGATCAAACAGCGTTTTATTGTAAAACATGACCACCGGAGGTGTAGAAAAAGGTAATCCCAGCAGTTCATCGCCATCACGGAACAAATCCAATGTACTTGGAATATAATCATCCAGCTTAAACTGAGCATCATCCTTGAACTCGGATACATCGGCCAGAATGTGATTGGACTTGAATTGAGGCACCATTCGCTCCGATACCCAGGCGAGATCGGGAAGAGAGCCTCCGGCGGCAAGCACCGAAATTTTTTGCTGGTATTCTGCGAAAGGTACGGATTCCATCGTTACTTTGATGCCTGGATTTTCCTTGGTGAAGCCATCAATCAGCTTGTTGTATACATCCATATGTGCCTGGTTGCCCCACATCATGAACTTCAGCTCCACCTCTCCATTCTCCCCGCCTGCACTGCCAGATTCACTGTTAGAATTGGAGCTTGCGCACGCGATTGAAGCCATCATCATGAGTATAAACACCAGTATCAGTCCTGCTTTTTTCATGTAAATCCCCCTTATGGACGTCGTGGTATACATGTGCAACCAAAGTATAACGAAAGCATGGTTCCCCCTTAAATCACGTCAACTACAGAAATGGTATGGTTTTTCAAGAGATACTGAATCGGTCTCGATATTCTCCTGCGGTCCATCCCACCTGCTGCTTGAACACCAGCATGAAGTGTTTCGGGCTCTGATGCCCGGATAACCGTGCCACATCATAGATTTTGAGACCCGTATTGATCAGCAACCACTTGGCCCGCTCCATACGTGCCTCTGTGATGTATTCGGAATAATTGATGCCTATTTCATTCTTGAACAACTGGCTTAAATAAGTAGGGTTCAAGTTAACAAGATCTGCTATCGTCTGAAGTCGCAGATCTCCATCGGGATGTTGCTTGATATGCTCCTTCACATCTCGGATAATCTTCCGTGTATCTCCACCAGCGTGTTCTGTTTTCCCAGATGGCTCAGGGATAGAAAGAGTTGTAATACCGTATCTGCGATCCAGCAGCAATTGAATCTTTTGTATACATAATGCCAGTTCATAACGATCGATTGGCTTCAACAAATAGTTCAACACTCCAAACTCCATCGCTCTGCGTGCATATTCAAACTCGCCGTAGCCGCTAATGATGAGCATTAGCAATTCAGGATACATGTCTCTGGCTTTGCTTACCAAAGTTAATCCGTCCATTTCACGCATACGAATATCCGTGATTAACACGTCCGGCACCTCAGATCTCAGAAAATCCAGCGCCTCGGTACCGCTCGACGCTTCGCCCGTTACCTGAAACTGAGAAGACACTTGTACGATCAGCTCCCTCAGTCCCTGACGGATGACCGTCTCATCCTCTACAAGCAATACTTTATACATGCGCTTCAATCCCCTTTCGGTAGAAGTTGAATGGATATCGTGACCACCAGGCCTTGCCCGGGACTTCCATCAATGCTTAGGCTGCCGCCTTCTCCATACATGAGGCGAAGCCTCTGGGCGATATTGTTAAGCCCCAGACTATCACCGGCATGGCAACGTAATGCCTCATTGGAAGGCTGTTTTGATATGGACTCGTTTAACTCGTCAATCTTAGCCTGAGTCATCCCCTTACCGTTGTCTCGTACGCTAATCAGTAGCTCATGATCGAATTTCAAGGCAGATACCCAGATTACTCCTCCATTTTCCTGCCCTTCAATGCCGTGGTAGACGGCATTTTCCACCAGCGGTTGCAGTACCAGCTTAGGAATCAAATACTCGTTTATCCCTTCTTCGATGTCATAGATAATCTCTAACTTGCCGTTGTAACGGACCTGCTGAATGCGTACATAGGATTGTACAAAAGCAAGTTCGTCCCCAAGTGGAACCATCCGGTCCACCTTATCAATCGTATAGCGCAGCAGCTTGCCAAGCGCCGTCACCATGTCCGACACCTCTGCGTGCTTCTGGCGAATAGCCATCATGTTAATGGACTCCAGCGTGTTGTATATAAAATGTGGGTTCATCTGGCTTTGCAACGCTGACAACTCTGCCTCCCGCTCTTGAATGCCCAGCAGAAACACCTCATTGAACAGTCGATGAATCTCTTCCATCATTCGGTTAAAGCCCCGGCTTATCTGTCCGAATTCATCACTGCTGAAGTGTGCTACCCGCTGGCTAAAATCTCCCTGCTCCACCCGAATCATGTGGTGCTTCAGTCGAATCAGCGGCCGGGTGATACGAAAGGATAACAGAACCGCCAGAATCGCTATCCCCGCCATACACAACACTGCGAACCATATCGTGAAGGTGAGCATCTCACCTGACTCCTTTTGAATCACGGCAATAGGTGTAAGGCTGATTACCGAAAGCCCGGAATAACTGGAATGGTGTTGTACATAGAGATAGGCCTGCCCATCCAGAACAACTTTTTGGTTTCCTGCATAGCTTTGAAGCTGTCCCTGCATTAGCAACTGGTCGTACGCAGACATTCCTCCGATTGAGGTCCGTTCGAACAGCAGACGCTGCTTGCTGTCTACAATCATCAGACTTGCATCTTGCTCATAATTCAGATTGGATAACAGTTGACCGAAGGCCTCCAGACGGATATCAATCAGAATGTAACCCAATCGCTGGAGCGTACCCGGATCTCGAAGCACTCTGCCCACCGATATATACGATTCTTGCTGACCACCCGTGTAATAGCTGGGTTGATGCGGAGGAAGCAGGCGCCATGTCCCTTCCGAGCCTTCAAGCTCTGCAAACCAATCATCCTGCCTACTGTCCCATACCGGCTTGACCGCCAGGGAATCGAGATTGGAGAACAAAATGCCGCTGTTGCTGATCAGGTGAATCCCCCGAATCTCGGGCCGGTCATAAGCTTGACCAGATGTGTAAAGCTTCATTTTCAGATAATCCTCAGACCTCGCCCATGTACCCGAACCCATTGAAGCGTTGTATTTGCCCAGAATGCCAAGCACCATCTGATCGTAAAGCGGCAAGAGCGACAACCGCTCAAAGTCCTTCAGCAGCCGATTCAGATTGGCGTTAATCTGGCGAACCAGTTCAATGGTGAACTGCTCGGTCTTGCGATCCATCGTCTGCGAGAAATGCTTGTAGTTCATCACTCCCTGCAAACTTAGCGGCAGCAACGTCAGCGCCAGGAACAACAGGAGCAACTTGGTGCGCAGGTTTAGGTCTTTTCCGAAAAAAATGCGTACCTTGTCCATCATTTCCGTTTATCCCTCCCTCTCCCGATCATTGTATGAGCCCCCTTCACAGATCAATCTGGATATAACTGGGGTCATCATATCCAGTTTTAAGGATCATTCGCTATCCTGCCAATCCTGGAATTGGTACGGAATTTCAAGTTATCCGCATTAGTTTCAGATGAACGCAAAAAAGCCGACTGTATCGCTACAGTCGACTACGCTATTTCTATAGAACACTAATTAGACAAAAAAACCGACTGCATTATGCAATCGGTTGTCTGTTCCTAAGATGGCTTTTATATTTGAATCGATTATATTCATTAATAAGCTCGTCCAGTACCATGGACTGTCGGAGGACTTGGTTGTCCTGCATGCCATGATTCTCCGCCAAACGACTCAACTCTTGCCTGTTCCGTTCGATTTTATCTGTGATCTGTATCGGTTCACTCACAGCATGCACCCCCTCTTTGTATAACATTTTAGGATACATTGCCAAAAAATTCATATTATATTCCTTTGCAGAATAAAATATTTATTTACATAGAGATACTTTCAACATCAAGCAATTTGCATAGAGAGTTGACGTCCCTTCTTTTCTACAAGATGTGGGAAAAGAAAATTATAACATGTCTACATATCGTATTCGAGAATACACGAATCCTTTACCGTTAAAGTGCGTTATGGACATATTATCCATTTTATCCTAAGTATCTCTTGCACCTTTCTCTCGCGAGAAGTTAATAATTTTATCGAAAAGTAATCTAATTGTATAGATAATTTTCATCACCGTTCTGCATACCAAAATAACGAAGTCTGTAGCCCTCTCGATAACGAGCACGCAATGGATTAATGAAGGAGTCATTCTCAAACTCAATGTAACCTGTTAAATAGAGTAGGATCAGATATTCCTCAAAACGTGGATTGCCCAGAGTCATTTCACTCTCTTCCATTCCGTAAAATACTTCGATTTCAAGAACTAATAGAAGAGAAAATCCTCGCACAGCGGAATTGATGATCCATGCAAACTCTAATGGTTCATGGATATCTTCTTCCTTGTTCAGGCTAATTAATTGTTTGGTTCCCCTCTCATCCTTAAATACATAAGCTGCAATCGCCTGATCAAATCCCGCATAAGGATCGTTACGTAAGTCGGAAAACTCCTCTAAATCTACCTTATCAGCGTAGTATTTCTTGGTTAGTCGGTCATGAATCTGCTCTAAAGTGAATGGATTAGGAATGTCCAAAGTTATATATTTGTCGTAAAGCTTCTGAATATCAATCTGCAATGATAAATCCTCTTTTCGTTATGGATGATCTAATGGATAGTACAAATAAGCGCCCCATCTCCATATCCCGGAAATAAGACGCATGTTAATGAAAGGATTTAATATATCTTAGCTGTTATAGTCTTCCTTCGCCATGCGTTACAGACATTATTTGTGTAATAACATCACTATCCAAATTAACTAATTGATCTATATTAATAATCATTATGCTAAGCAAGATTACATAGAAGATCTTCTTTTTTTTCATAAGATTTCTGAACCTCCATCATGATAAGTTTGTACTGATGCTCGATTTCAGTCGTACCCATGTTTTTGTAATTCTCATAAAGCGAAATACAATGAATGATATCTGTTTGATTGTTAAATCGTACAGACTCTCTCAGACAGTGCATAAGTTGCTTTAAACCCTCCGGATATTCATGGCGATTTAAGTGGTAGAGTGAACGTTCCAACAAGAATGCTGCATAAATTTCATTTTTCATCTGCTCAGTGTACCCTTTTAAACCATTTATTTCGGAGTTAATCCGATCGCTGAACCTATTCAAAATATCATCAATATTTCTATCAAACTTATTAGCTACCTCCAAAATATTAATTATCGCAGGTAAAATTTCCTCTTCATTTCTTTCAATAAATTCCACATATGCAGGTAAAACGTTTTGATCACCCATCATCAATTTATATAAATAAGTATTGGCTTCCGCCCAACCAGCAAATTTATCAATAAAAATCTGATCCTCTTCATCCGGTTCAGAGACTTTAGCAAGCTTGGCATAGACTTCTGTATAGAGCAAAGCTTCTTCATAACGTCCCTGCTTCTCACATGCCGATGATTTAAGCAAATTGGAATATGCTCTATATACGAATAAAGGATAGGCAGTGAGTCTATCGCTTTTATCTATTTTCTTCTTTGTATACGATTGTAAAATTTTTGTTTTCTGATCTAATTCTTCAGCCAGATCAAAAGCCTTGTCCCGATATCGAAGTGAAGCATACGTATTCGCCAAATCCTTAATCGCATCCAGTTGCCTCTCTTCATCCAAGCGATTAATATACGGCTCAAAGTGCACAGCGGCCCGGAGATTATCATGCTGATTCTGACCGAGTGAGAGGGTGAAGATGCGATACTGGCACAGAGCCAGACGTTCCGAGTGTTGATATTTCTCACACTCCGCCACACATTCGTACAACATCCGTGCAGCCTTCGTCTGTCCACGTTCAAGCATGCCTTCAGCCATCTCAAACAACTCCGAGATATACGAGCGATCATCCGTCACTTCCTGGATAACCTTATGAATACATTCCAGCTTGTCCAATTCAGCACAGCGCTGCAGGAATGGTTCCAGTCTCCTCCAATGAGGTGCCGATTCCACGAAACATTCAGCCCCATAAATCTCGTAGAAATACCCCTCTTCCAGCTTCATGCCTTGGGTAATCAGATCCAGTTGCGCCATAGCGATGGGCCGAGTCCCCTTAATAATTGCACTAAGCGTTCCAGCGTTAACTCCCGATATATCGGCAAAATACTGCAGGGTGTACCCCTGTTTCCTGATGTAGTCCTCAATATATGAGCGTATCGTAGTTGTAGGTTCCATGTATCCCACCTCCACAATGAAAATCCATAATTTTGAATTTATATGATAAGCACAATTTTAATCCTAAATTTTACAGCGGTCAATAAAAATCGTGGCAATTCCCTTCACATTTATGCAAGGAGGCCTCGCTGTTCCTGCTTATAGAAAAAATCCATTAGAAGAATCCGTGAGAACGTGATACATTTAATCCAACTTACATATCCTACTATTTCAATAGGATTATACGACACAGATACTATCAATTCAGTTCGAGGAGAAGGTCAGATGAAATTTGCCTTGTTTAGTCTCATGATGAATCTGCCTAATGCCGTAACCGGGGAAGCTCTGACGACTCAGCAGAAATTCCACAATATATTAGAGCAAGCAAAGCTGGCTGAACGACTGGGATTCGATGCCTATGGAATCGGTGAACGACACGGTGCGCCTTTTCTATCTTCCTCGCCACCTGTCGTATTAACCGCAATAGCCGCAGCAACCACACGCATTCGGTTACTAACCACCGTTACTGTTCTTAGTATACTTGATCCGGTCCGGGTTGCCGAGGATTATGCCACGCTGGATCAATTATCGGGCGGACGGCTGGAGATGATCATCGGGAAAGGCAATGACCCTCGGCACTATCCGCTGTTCGGCATAAGCGAAGAGGAACAATGGGATTCACTTGATGAACGCTATCATTTGCTAAAACGACTTTGGTCTGAAGAGAATGTAACCTGGCAGGGAACGTATCGCACTCCTCTTGAGGGAGTGACCACGTGGCCCAGGCCGCTTCAGCAATCCATCCCGATCTGGCATGGTAGCGCGTCCAGCACGGTCTCGACCGAACTCGCTGCCAAATATGGCGAGCCGCTCTTCACGTCGAATTCTTTTCACCCTCAGGCCAAATACAAAGCGTTAATTGATCATTATCGGGAGCGCCTCGATTATTATGGTCATGATCCGCAGCAAGCCGTAATTGGCTCTGGTGCCGGCAGTCTCTATCTGGCGGATACGGGTGAAGAAGCCATTCGCCGTTATAAGCCATATTATGAAGCGTTCCATGCCACCGCCGCCGCACAGCATAACCAGTCTCCTTTTACCGATCTGGAGGATAACATTGCACGAGGTCCAGCGTTAATCGGGAGTCCGGAGCAGGTCATTGAGAAAATTCTGGACTACCATGCCGCTTACGGACATCAGGTGCTGAGTATCAGCGTAGATGGACTGACGCATAGCGAGCAGTTGGAGCAAGTGGAGCGTTTTGCCAAGGAAGTTGCCCCTGTATTACGCCGCGAACTGCCCAGTTCGGTATGGAATGAACCCCCGATGTTAACCCAGCACTCATCCTTCCTTTCCTCTAATGTTACAGATTCATGGCCCACAGCCATCTCACCTATATTCCAGGTTTAGTTCTCCCCGACAATACACTTCGGTTCCTTCCAGGGTGATTCCTACGAATCGCCCTCTTCCCTCTTCCTCCCACTTGTATCGCCGCTCTCTCTGTACCTATTTGGCCTGAATGCCTTCAAACAAGGAACGGAGCAACACATCTACAAACGCATCCTCCATCGCTTCACCCGTCACTAACATGCGATAGAACACCGGCCCGTAGATCAGATCAATGTACAGTCCAATGTCTATCCCACTTTTCAATTCGCCACGCTCCACACCCTTCTCCAGAATTCCCCGAGCTTCACGCCGACGTGGTTGGATATATCTTGTGCGGTATTCTTCGGCAAGCCCTTCATCCGACTGCCCTTCCCCAATAATCTGCGTAATCACTTTTCCTTCCCGACTGGTCAAAAAACGAACCAGATTACTCGCATGTATGCGTATATCCTCCAATACCGAGCCTGTATCCGGCACTGGCAATCTTGCCGTTGCAGCAGACATATATCCGTCCATGATGACAGCGCCTTTATTCGGCCACCATTTGTAGATAGTGGCTTTGCTCACTTGTGCACGTTCAGCAATCTTCTCGATTGTAACCGCCCCGAATCCGTGCTCCAACAACAAATCATACGATGCTGTAAGAATGGCATTCTGGGTTTCCATGTTACGTGGACGTCCTCTTTTGGCAGTCATCTTGAGCCCTCCTGGATGTATAAAATATATTTAATCATCAGTAATTTTCATAAAAACGATACGTTCATTATACTAAACTGCCATGAGTACACACAATTCTATCCTCCGCATATGTATTTTTTCCACAAATATATTCCGCCTATTTACAATACTGTACGTTTAGTTTATTATATATTTGTAATTAGTGAACACAACGTTTAGTAATTGACGATTTTAATATTAACTGTTTATTGCGAATACAAATGTAGAATTGTGGAGGATGATTATCATGGATATGGATATGAGACAACAAGTGAAGAAGGCACCTGTACCCACCTGGATTATTTTTTTGCTGGCATCCGCTTGTGGATTGATCGTGGCAAATCTGTATTATGCTCAGACCGTTATCGGACCGATCAGCATAACCACGGGGCTATCTTCTGCCGCTGCCGGATTGATCGTAACGTTGACTCAGATTGGTTATGTTATTGGTTTGTTATTCATCGTGCCGCTCAGTGACATTACCGAGAATCGACGCCTGGTCGTTCTTTTCCTCATCGTACTGGTTGTTGCCCTGATTGCTGCGGCTTTCTCACCTACAGCTGTTGTATTTCTGACTGCCTCTCTATTCATTGGTATAGGTTCTGTTGTCGCTCAGATTCTGGTGCCCTATGCAACATATCTTACTTCCGAAGAGCAGCGCGGGCGTGTTGTGGGCAATGTAATGAGTGGTCTGCTGCTGGGCATTATGCTGGCTCGTCCTGTCGCAAGCTTTATCACCAGCCTCTTCGGATGGCAGACAGTTTTTGTATTCTCCGCCATTGTCATAACACTTCTCATGCTGCTCCTGTCACGTGCTCTTCCTGCTCGCCAACCTGAACCCACCTTGAAATACGGGCAATTAATCGTGTCCTTGGGCACACTGTTCAGAACGATGCCGCTGCTGCGCCGCCGGGCGTTCTATCAGGCCAGTCTGTTTGGTGCTTTCAGCTTGTTCTGGACCACGGTTCCGCTGAGACTGGCTAACGATTTTGGCATGTCACAGCAAGGCATTGCCTGGTTCGCTCTGGCTGGTGTCGGAGGTGCTGTTGCCGCTCCCATTGCCGGAAGACTGGCCGATCGTGGGCTAACGCGTATTCTGACGGGTGCTGCCATGGTGATCGCTGCTGCTTCATTCGGTCTTGCTTATGTGTTCCAGAGCCACTCCACGTTTGCATTGATCCTGCTTGTTATCGTGGCAATCACACTGGATATGGCTGTCTCAGGAAATCTGGTGCTGGGTCAACGCATCATCTACTCCTTAGGAAGTGAAGCGAGAGGGCGTGTGAATGGCATATTCATGTCGATCTTTTTTGTCGGCGGTGCGATTGGTTCATCTCTTGGAAGCTGGTCTTATGCTCACGGAGGCTGGAGTCTCACAACGCTGATTGGCCTGATCATGCCGCTGCTCGCTTTGGTGTATTACTTTACGGAAAAGAAAGCGGTAGTTGTCAGCAATGAATAGAATGAATATATCGCTGAATCCGAATAACGGAATAAGGGCAGAGCTAATCATCAAGATTAGCTCTGCCCTTATTGTTGTAATACTCACTTGGCTCCCTGTGACAGGAAGGTATCACTGTTATTAAGATGGATACATCTACGTATTAGGCTTTACTGTGAATGGTAACTTGATACCCGTCTGGATCGGCAAATGTAAAGGTTCGTCCGAATGGTCCATCTATTGGTGCAGATGTAATTTTCACGCCTGCTGCAACAAGCTTGTCGTGAATTTCTTGCGTATCCGGGGCATGAAGCCACAGAGCAACACCAAGTCCTGGCTGCGCACTTGAACCGAGTTCTGTTCCTGGCAATAGGTCACGTAGAGCAAATGCAATCGGCTTGGTGTCAAAGACCACCGCATGAGGTGGTCCCGCCTGTGAGCGTACCAGGCCAAGATAGTTTTGATAAAATTCGGCAGAGCCTTCAAGATTGCTCACTTGAAGTGAAATGAAATCCGGTCCAATTACTGACATAATGTAATGATCTCCTTTATATATGGGGTTGGTTGTTTAGGTTATCTTGATCATACAAGACCGCTCTTGCCAACAGTATGTCAGTAGTGTTTTCTACTTTTTTCGATTTTTTCGATTTCTTCTCTTACTCGATTTTCTCTTTTACACCAACACGGGCAGATGCGTAGTCGCATCATACTCGACCAATTGCTCACCCGCATTCAATTTACGCACCAGATCAGGGTTTGCGATAAACGGTCTTCCGAACGCAGCCAGATCTATACTTCCCTTGCCAATAGCGTGCTCTGCAGCATGAACATCCAGATCCCCCACACCAATGATGATTCCATCCCACTGACTTCGAATCCGCTCGTGAAAGGACTGCTCACCATCCCACGCTTTCGCATAATGATCTGTTGAGGGATGCAAGATCGTAATTCCCGTCTCGCGGAACAAGTTCAGATATGCATCGATCATTCCAGCTTTATCTGCCCATGCATAGGATGAATCATCATCCTTTTTCTCGGAAAATCGTACCGATATGAGATCGACAGGGATCTCTTTTTTCACAGCCACAATAATATCCCGCAGGAACCGCAATCTACCCGCAGTGTCTCCTCCATATTCATCTGTTCTGTGGTTGGTCTTCTCATTGATAAACTGGTCGATTAGATACCCATGCGCAGCATGCAGCTCGATCCCGTCGAACCCTGCCAGAACCGCATTGCGGGCGGCCGTCTGAAAATACTGAATCGTATCCGCTATATCCTGTGTACTCATCGCTTGGGGCACCTGATACGGCTTATGCAGCTTATGCACTCTTCCTTCTGCTGCAAGGCTGGAGGGTGCCAGTGGAGCGGTTCCGATCAGATCGGAATGGGACAACCTGCCGACATGCCACAGTTGAGCAATAATGGTGCCGCCATGTCTGTGAACAGCATCCGTTACCCTTTTCCAAGAAGTCGTCTGTTCATCTGTATATAAACCGGGGATGCCGTAAGTGCCTTTGCCTGCCAGATTCGGGTTAATACCCTCGGTAATGATCAGTCCCACACCATCCCGCGCACGCTGCTCATAATATGCCACCATCTCATCCGTCACGGTCCCCTCCTGATCATCAGCAAATCCCCGGGTCAACGGTGCCATCACCACTCGATTCCTTAATTGCCACTGATGAATCGTCACCGGGCTTAATAGTGTTGAACGTGTATTCATGTTATCCATCTCATATCCCTACTCTCTTTGTCATTAGGGATATTGTACGGCGGCTCTGATATATCGTAAAATGATTGAAATATATACTTGTATCTCTCAGAGAGATACCTAACATCAACATCTGCGGAAGCAATGTAAGTTAATCCACGTTCAGGAGGATACAGCATGGAACTTTCCGATATCGATATTGTTCTCGCGGTGGCACGTTCAGGCAAAATCTCACAGGCTGCCAAAGAACTGAATTACGCACAATCCAATGTCACTACACGCATCAAAAAACTGGAGCAGGAATATCAAATCCAGCTGTTCAACCGATTTCCCAAAGGCGTTGTCCTGACCTCCAAAGGTGAGCAGTTTGTTGAGTACGCCACACGCATTCACAACCTTTTACACGATCTGAAGCAGGATATGACCGATCCCGGTGAACCTTCCGGTACGCTGAAAATCGGCATTGTAGAAACGGCGGCATCCAGCCGCTTTATGGAGATTCTGAATGAATATCAAATAACCTACCCGAAGGTGTCCATTTCACTTGTTAACGCCACTTCACCCAAAGTACTGCGCAAGAAAATACAGAACTATGAGATTGATGGTGCTTTTATCAGCGGGGCTTGTGTGAAAGAGGGTCTGAAGGTGGAATATGAGATGCAGGACACGGTTCATATCATCTCCAAGCGCATGGATACACCACCCGAAAGCCTGTGCCAAGTATCATGGGTTGTTTTCCCCGAGGGCTGCCCGTATCGTGAAATGACCGAAGAATTTTTGCAGGAAGAGGGGTTGTCCGCTCGCAATATTATCGAAGTGAGTACGATGGAAAACCTGCTTAGCTGTGTGGAGTCTGGAATTGCTTTTACCATTATGCCGTGCAACGTTATTCACAAGAAACCGGATGAATTCTCCGTATTTGATCTCGCAGATCGCTTTACTCATACCACGACAACCTTTGTCCGCGGTGAGGATCGGTATGTCAGCAGTGCGCTGGATCAATTCATGAAGCTGCTGAACCAGAAGTGCATTACGTTTTGATATAGAGAACTTTTACAAGCAGCAGTATAGTATGTACATTCACAGCAGTCAGGAGAAGATTAGATGAAACTCATGAATCTTTTATATAGGCTCATTGATGCCCGGCGTATCGACAACAATGCTGAACAAGTGTCCTTTCCATCCCAACCACATCATACGCTGCTTATTGTGATCAAAGGGAGCTTGACCGTCAAAGTCGAAGACAAAATCATCTCCCTATGCGCTCCTCAAGTCCTTTCCGTCCCGCCTTCTCACACCTGTATCGCAACTACCGAGGTACAGCCTGATTTTGAATGTGTCACCTTAACCTACAATGTCTACAACGAAGAACTGGATGGCAACATGCAGCAAGTTATTGATCCACATCTTGAATGCATTGCCACTGTTGTTCCCTCAGCTCCCGTTCTCGCCATTCAAATCCATGAAGGTGGGCAGAAGAAAGATCCATGGGCTGGAATGGCACGTCAGATCCTCTTTCAGGAACTTTGTCTTGTCCTATTGAAGCAGAAGAAGCAGAAATTCCAGGAAGATACAGCAATTGAAGCGGTAAGGCAGAGCCAAAAATATATCCATACACATTATCAGGAGAACTTCACACGCGAAAAACTGGCTGAAATGGCTGGACTGAGTGTCAACCGTTATTCCAGATTGTTCAAAAAAATGATTGGACAAGGCCCCATCGAATATTTGAATGCCGTACGTATCCGGGAAGCCGGCGATCTGCTACTGGCCTCAGACAACACGATCAAACAAACAGCACGCCAGGTCGGGTATGAAGATGAATTCTATTTCAGCCGAAAATTCAAAGCAACCACCGGATTGTCTCCCATGGTTTATATTAAAAAGCATCGCTCCGTAACACGTATCGCTTCACTTGCCCATCCATATACGGGGCATCTGCTTGCCCTTGGTATTGAGCCATATGCGGCACTGATTAATCCGGTCCATAGAACCTCATATGAATTCAAAAATGTGATTCAAGTGGGCAGAGATCAGCCTGATCTGGAACTATTAATGAACGCACACCCGGAACTAATCATTGGTTATGAAGGAACCGATTATGAAGAGCCCAAAAAAGCCGAATTATTTCGGCATATTGCCTCCACTTGTACCATACCTTTTGCAGGAGATTGGCGTACACAGTTGTACTCCATTGCACAATCCGTGGGCAAAATGACAGCTGGTGAAGAATGGCTGGAACGTTATGAGTTATCGGTCAACCGAAACATATCCGGAATACAACATGCCCTGGATGACCGTCCTGTGGCTGTGGCGCAATACGAGGATGGACAGTTCCGGGTCTACGGCAACCGTAATCTGGGGACGGTACTCTATGATGATTTGCAGTTATCCGTACCCCAAGCTCTACACCACGTATCCCATTCCCGTTTAATGTCACTGGAACAGCTGGTCCAGTCCGATATTGAACACTTCATTCTGTTTACAAGTGGCCGAGCAGACGAGCGTGCGCACACTGTAGCGTTGCTTATGCAAAATTCAATCTGGCAGCAATGGAAGGCGGTTCGTACGAATCAAGTCTATGAATTGGGCGATTCCTCCCCCTACTCCTGTTATACTTCCTTGGCTCATAATCTGTTTCTCAATCGGGTTAGTCAGTTGTTCCTGAGCCAAACGTCCATGGATTAAACAGGAATATCCATGGATTACGATTTGGAATGCACCTATAATTATTTTGATAATGATAATCAAAATCAGTTAAAGGGTGTGTACAACGTGTCTTTACCTAACAACCAACGCTTCTCTACCTTTTTCAAATCAGGACGATTCCTTATAACCGTTCTTCTTCTATGCAGCATGCTTGCGGGCTGTGGGACTTCCCAGAACAGCGGGAGCTCCGCTTCACCCGAATCCAATGGGGCAGAACCATCAACGGCTGAACAGGGAAGTGAGAATACACGTACCATTTCCACGATTAAAGGGGACATCGAAATTCCTGCTGAACCCAAAAAAATAGCGGGTATGCTCTACGTCTTTGCTGACCAATTACTCGCTCTCGGCATTGAGCCGACAGCCATGGTAACGTATAACGATCTCGGATTCCCTGAATATCTGGCAGATCAGATGAAAGATACCACTGCCATAGGATCCGGCGAGTCTCCCAATTTTGAAGCATTGCTCCAGGCTGAGCCGGATCTCATTCTGGCCTCCAAAACGTTAAATGAAGCAAACTATGAGCAACTCTCCAAGATTGCTCCAACGATCCTTTTTGATAATGAAGAAAAAGGAGACTGGGAGCGATTCATGGAAACGGCAACCGTTCTTGGCAAAGAAAAAGAAGCCCAAGCGGTCAAAGATGCCTATGATGCCAAAGTGACCACAACCCATGATGAGCTTGCCGTAAAAGCCAAAAACGAAACGGTGGCCTACATGCGCGTACAGGATAAACAGCTTCAGTTGATTAAACCTGATGATAACTTCACTCTGTTTGGTGCTCTGGGATTAACCCCTGCTTCAGTAGACAGTGTAGACTTCCAGGGATCATGGAATGTGGCAGTCTCCGAGGAAATTCTGCCTGAGCTGAACCCGGATCGACTGTTTATCATTCTTCGTCCAGGGGAAGAAAACAAGGTTGTGCTTAATAACATCATGGATACATCCATCTGGTCCAATCTGAATGCAGTCAAGAACGATCATGTATATATCGGTGATGCCAACCTGTGGTTTGCAGGATACGGTCCCATCGGTCTTAGCAAAATTATTGATGAGATCGCTGCTTCCTTCGAGTTATAGATGGACATGATGAAACCCAAAACAAGCCTTAGGCAGACCGTGATCGAACGACGCACGATTCAGGAATTTAATGGCCTACCCATTCCCTTGGAAACGATTCATGAGATTCTGGGGGACGCGATATGGGCTCCTTTTCACTCCAAAAAGGAACCTTGGCGCTTCATTCTGTTTATGAATGAGGGCAGAGAAACATTCGCGAGCGCTGTATTGAGTACACGCAATCCTAAATTTGTAGCAAAGTACGGACAACAAATCAGAGCAGCCTATTGTGAACAGACACCTGTGCATCTGGTTGTGGTTATGACAGCCAACCTGCCCTCCAAAGCGTGGGAAGAGGCTTTTGCTGCAACCTCGGCACTGATTCAGAACATACAGTTGCTCGCCTGGGAACAACAGATCGGCGTCGTATGGAAGACAAGTCCTTTCAACGAAAATCCACTATTCTGTGAAGCCATTGGTGTGACATCAGAGGAAAAAATAGTAGGCACACTTCACATGGGGTATTTTAACGCTGAAGATCAGCCTATGCCCAAGCCTCGCACACCGCTCCCTCAACTGTTGCATCTCATTGATCACTAAATGGATTAGAGCACATTGATCTGGACCATAAAAAAGAAGGGGATGTCCTATAAGTCATGAATATGACAGGGGACATCCCTTGTTCGTGTTATTTTGTTTTAATGAACCTGAGACACGCTATTCGGTCCCATTTGCCCCAATCTGAAATTTAACGAATCACAGAGACGTTATTTCGTCGGTTCGCTCGATTTTTTAGGTTTTGACAACGTTTTTGACGAAATAGCGTTACTGAGATTCTTTAAATCTTGCAAGCTCTGATGATCCGCCTTTTAAGGTGCGGTAGGTTCGTTAGCGCTTGGAGCGAGGCGGAATTCCTTTTGAGACAGACTCTTACTCCACCTTGAATCGCGCAGCCGATTCGGCCAGCTTTTGCGTCAATTGATCGATCGTATCGACCATGTTTGCCAACTGCTGCACCGTGGAAGACTGCTCCATCATGGTTGCTGTTACTTCTTCAACCGAAGCGGATACCTGCTCTCCTGAAGCCGACAAACTATGGGCTGACTCCAGTACAACATCCTTGTTCTGCAACATCTCTTGCATCTGTCCTGCCATTGTAGCGATCTGTTGATTAATGACCGATACCTTCTCCAAAATCACATCAAACGCCTGACGGGTCTGAATGACAAGCTCATCCTGTCTGGACGAGATGGTGTGAATCTCTGCAACACTTTGGTTGTTCTCGGCGACATCGGCCAGATTCTGCTCGATAATGCTGGAGATTTCCTTGGACTGGCGGGAACTCTGCTCTGCCAGGTTGCGGATTTCCTCGGCTACAACTGCAAATCCTCTGCCATGCTCCCCCGCCCGTGATGCTTCAATTGAAGCATTCAATGCAAGCAGATTGGTCTGCTTCGCAATCTGGCTGATGGCTTCCGTGATCTGACTAATACTGCCCGAACTCGTTTGAAGTTTGACGGTAATCTCAGAGATCTTCTCCACTTCCCGTTCGTTCACCTCATTGATACGCATCAGTTCATTGACGACTTCATTCCCGTTGTGGAATACCGTTTCGATCTCATCCGCTCTTGCCTTCACATCCTGTGCACTGCTGTTCATGGCAGCCACTTTATCGCCAAAGCTGTTGAATTTACTTGCAATCTGCTCGGTATCTTCCGATTGAGCCTCCATCGCTTTTGCAATCCCCATGGACGTCGCCGAGGTCTCATCAATGGATCTTGCCGTCTGTCTGGATGTCTCCTCCAATTCCTGAGTGCTGTCCTGAAGAACATGAATCGAATTATTCATATCGGTAATAAGGTTCCTGTTCTGCTCCACCATACCATTAAAGCTCTCAGCCAGATCCTTGAATTCACTGTTATATCTGCCATTGGCCTTAACGGTCAGATCCCCTTGAGCAAGCTGTTTGAACAGCCCGATCAGACGAATGATAGGTCTCGTTATACTACGAGAGATCAACAATCCCACGCCAATAGCCAGAGCAATTCCAATCAAGGTCACGATAAGCATCTGGCGCTGTATATCCTCTACCGGGCGCTTAATATCATCATAATCGTCAATAATGACCACGGAGAGATCTGCACCAGGAATCTGATTGATACGATAGTAGGTATCATCTCGATCCATCGAATTGATTTTCACTTTGTCGGTGGCTCTGGCCTCCATAAGTTCCATGGCTTCCTTGTCCTCTTCCAGCGTTTGTCCCACAATGGAAGGATCCAATGAATCATACATAATGATACCGCTCCGGCTCAGCACTTCAACTCTGCCCTGACCATTGATCTGGATGTCCCCGAGTTGGCCCAGGAAAAAGCTGCTGTCCACCGACATAGCAAGCACACCCAGGATATTCCCCTCTTCATCGATGATGGGCTCCGAGAATGCAATAATGAGCTTCTTGCTATTCTTCGAAACGATCGCATCACTGATGAAGGATTTCCCCTGTATGGACTCCTGGAAATATTCCCGATCTCCCCGTGACTGTCCAATCACTTCCGGCATGGTTCCCGCCACCATGATTCCTTCCTTATCAAACACGAACAGATCTGGCTTACTTCCTTCCGTTTCCGATATACTGTCGGTCAAGATCGTATTGGCCTTATTAAAATATGGGTTCTCATCCGATAAAAATTCTTCATCCGTCATGTCAGTTGTATTACGCAGCTCCAAGAGTTCCTTGAAGGTATTATGTACGGATATCGCATGACTCAATTGTTGCTGAAGTTGCATCGCTGTCCAAAGCCCTTCCCCAAGGCGGTCAGCCATCACATTAATCTCATCCTTGCTTTTCCTGACCACAACATCAGATGAGATCATATAACTTGTGGTCGTTGCACCAAGCAGAACCAAAACAACCAATACACTGATCATGAAAGGCAGTTTGATTTTAAGCGACATATTTTTGATCCTATGCCCTAACCCTTTTCTTTTCCCCATTTCCCACTTCTCCCCACTTCCCTGAACCATATGCATCTGAACGATGTACATACATTATCGGAAAAATCTATAGTAGAATTGATCATTTAGGGAGATATTGCCACTGTTTTCTTTTTTTCTGATAGCAACATAAAAAAATGGCCTGTCAGATCGACTATCCATCTTGGGAATGGATGTTGCCGTTATCTAACAGACCAATTACAGATTTGGTAATGATTCAATTACGTTTACTTGCGCAATCTCCGGGAACTCAGTGCATGGTGACCATTCTGCAGGAATGTACTGCGCGTATTCTTCATCTGTTCTATCCGTCGCTCAGCCAGTCGATCTGCGGCAACATAGGTTGCGATGCCCTCGGTACGTGAGCTTTCGAATATTTTCTCCAGATTGGAATAGATCTCTCCGATCTTGCTCCAGGCCCGATCCGCATTATAACCGTTCAGCTCATCCGCAATGTTAATGACACCACCTGCATTGATAACATAGTCAGGCGCGTAAACGATGCCCATATCATACAGTTGATCCCCATGCCGGGTCTCCAGCAGCTGATTATTGGCACAGCCCGCTACAACCTTCGCTTTAAGTGTCTTAAGCGTATCGTCATTAATCGTGCCGCCCAGTGCACATGGTGCATAGATATCGCAATCCACACTAGTAATGTCTGCGGGGTCAACAGCTGTCGCGCCGAAGCGATCCACAGCCTGTTTCACCGAGTCCTTATGGATATCCGTAACGATCAGATGTGCACCTTCCTCATACAGATATTTGCACAGATGCATCGCCACATTGCCGACACCTTGGACCGCTATCGTTTTACCCTCCAGCAGATCGGTACCAAATGCTTCTTTCGCTGCTGCCTTGATCCCCCGATATACACCCCAAGCCGTTGCAGGTGATGGATTACCGGATGAACCATAGCTCGCCGAGATGCCTGTCACATAATCGGTTTCCTGATAGATCAGGTTCATGTCCTCTTCCGTTGTTCCCACATCTTCGGCCGTGATATAACGTCCGTTCAACCCTTGAATATATCGTCCAAACGCTCGAAACATGGCTTCGTTTTTGTCGCGCCTTGGATCTCCGATAATAACGGTTTTGCCGCCGCCCAGATTCAGTCCGGATACCGCATTCTTATATGTCATACCACGGGCAAGGCGCAGGGCATCTTCAATGGCGGCTTCTTCTGAAGCATAAGTCCACATCCGTGTGCCTCCCAGCGCAGGGCCGAGTGTTGTGTCGTGTATGGCGATAATTGCTTTTAACCCTGAATTTCGATCCTGGCACAGAACCAGTTCCTCATAATCGTGATGCTCCATTGCTTCAAACCAACTCATGTGCTAACCGTCTCCTCCAACCATTTTTGCGATCCAATCGCATTGTTCTCTATTCATTGACCATCCTCTATTGTACCCATGAATACCCAGTTTGTGCAAAATCACATCGCAATGTCAGAGAAGCATCGAACGATGCTTCTCGTATGGGGGGAGCAAAGCTGTCGAATTTCAGATTTTAATTTTATCGTCTATCAATAGAAAAACCTCTCTCCCTTACAGGAGAAAGGTACACTTCCTTCAACTGCATCAACTTAATAGCCCCAAGTAGGCTACTTGATCGTTCACATTTAAGGGAGCGTTTCAACCACATTAATTGGATGCAAATCCCCATCCACAGCAAATGAAGCCTGTCCTGTCTCCTCGGAGACAACCAGCACAACCGCATCCGTCAATTCACTGAGTCCCAGTGCTGCCCGATGACGAGTGCCTATTTTTCGTTCATGCACTTCCGCTTGCGACAACGGCAGCACATTGCCAGCGGATACGATCTGATTGCCACGAATCAGAACAGCCCCATCATGCAGAGGTGCACCGGGGATAAACAATGATTCCAGCAACGCATGTGTCACTCTTGCATCCACAGTCACGCCTGAGTGAATGATCGACTCCAACGGAATCTCCCGTTCAATCACAATCAACGCCCCATATCTCCGGTCAGATAGATGCTGTACGCTCGATGTTAATTCGGCAAACTTCTCGGTAAAGGGTGACAGATAACAATCCAGATAAAACGAAGAGGCGAGCACCTCAATCTGCTTAATTTCCGCTCGAATCTCTGCAAACTGCCCCAACAGACAGACACTGTCATTGTCAAAACGGGATAACGTCATGTTCATTCGATCCGCCACACGATGCAGATCTGCCTTGAGCTTCTGTCTCATCGAGGAACTGTCACAGTCTGCTTGGTGAGTCATCATTCGCCGCCTCCTCTGGTTGGGTTGGGCTTCACGCCGCATCATTAGTACCCATACCTTCCCCTCCGTAGCAGATATTTATGCAATGGCAGGGTGGTATGAGCTAATCATGTTCGTGAATGTCACTGATATAACAAGCAAAAAAAGAGCCTGTCCGCAAAACTCCACGGCCAGGCCCTATTCACATGTTGAGTTGATGTCTACTTCACTTATTGTGCTTTTCCGTATGAACCTGCTTTAAATGTAGTTGGGTCATACCATTTGTACCCTGCCGCGGGTGCAGCCCATGGCTCAAGTTGCGGCTCGGTTGATGCAGCTGGAGCTTCCATCGAAAGCAGGCTTGTTGCCGTATCCAATGTTAGTCCTGGCACTTGTGCCAGACTGGTGTAGCTCTCTTTGACCGCAAGCCATTTCACAGTATTCACAAGGAACGTTGCATCATCCACTTCTTTGAATCCATCATAGGTCTTCTTCGTAGCACCGGTCTCTTCACGCAAATATTTCGGAGTCGCGTCTTCTACAGGTGAAGAGTCACCGATAAATGCGGCTTTGCCCGCACCAACCTTTGCAATGGCAGCATAGGCTCCTTCAGCTCGTCCACCACCGTTATATACGCCCTGATCCACGGCATTACCCCACTTGGACACACCACTTGGTACATAGACCAAGCCTTTAGCCTTGTTAGGGTCTATAATCGCAATGGTCGATCCCGCATGCATCGCTACAGAATTAACACCAGCCGTAATGCCGAAGGATTGTGCAGGTGCAACGATATCCGATGCATTTACATCTCCAAGAGCATTGTAGCGGAAACGGACACCAAAGTTCGTCGCGAGCCAGTCTGAACTCGTCACACTCTGCATCGCTGGTGATTCGGCTTCAGCCGAAGACATGCCTTTGGCTGGATTCAGGAAGGCACCGCGGCGATAGCCGTTGAATACTTCAGAAGAATCCCAGCGGTTTTTGTTGCGGTCTGCATTGTAGTGGTCGGAGATGAAGAAAACACTTCCTCCGTTCTGTACGTACTGCACCAGCGCAGCCTGTTCTGTCGCTTTGAACGGTACGTTGGCTTCGCCAATGACAAAGACGTCGTAATCTTTCAATTTATTATAGGTGATGGCTTGCTCACCGAATGTATACGGGATGCTGCGTTCCAGCTGATCCACGGCAAAGCCTGCGTTTCGCAAACCATTGGCAAAATCCGAAAATGCCCCGTCAATAATCCAGTCGGCAGCACCTGCTGTCTGGGCGTGGGTATTATCGAACAATACTTTCTTACCGGTACCATCCGGCAGTGTTGTGCCCGGGTTCGGTTCTGGATCAGGATTGGTTGTTCCGGAGGAAAGCGCGATGGACGTTGGGTTTTTGACTCCTGCATAGCTGTTGTAAGCACCAAGGGTTCCGGTTACGATGATCTTTTTGCCTACAAGACTGGGGTTGGACGCCAATCCATATTGCGATCGGAAAGATGAGGGAATCTGCACATCCAATAATCTGGCGTTAGTTCGCTCTGACGCTGAATCGGCAATCAGAACATTAAAATCATTGGCATACGGAGATGTAAACTTGGCTGTAAGTGACCCGGTAGCATGTCCAACAATGATTCCTTCAACCGTCGCTGTTCCTCCACCGCTCTGGGCAGCGATGGCCTGAGATACCGTAAGTGGTGCTGCAGCTTGTACCGGACTCTGTGAACCCAGCCCCAGCAGTGCGGTTGCCATCATGATAAAGACCAGGAATGCCCCGATCCAGTGCTGCCATAACGCCTTTTTCATATTCCCTTTCTCCTCCTCATAATTACCTGATAATGGGTTATCCTCCTTTAATTTAATTGTTCATATGCTGAATTCCTCTTTCTTTTTGTAAAGTTTATGAAAAAGTTTAGAAGTTGAGTCTATTGGCCCATACTGATTATCATTAGAATTCCATTTACCGAAGGAGTAAAACGATGATGAAATTGGTATTTTTGATAATCTTGTTGATTGTTCCGCTGATTATGGCTTATGTTGCTCTTCGTTCCCGGATGGTTAGACGATTGTTTCATATTCTTGCGCTGCTCTGCTTCTATAGTGCGGCAACGGTCATCGCAGGTGATGTGTATGCGACGAATGCGCATATGACCACATTCACCACCGAGATTCACCATTTCCTGCTGAATGGCTGGTTCCTGTATCCGTCTGCATATCTCGGTGTATACATTCCCTATGTGCTGTGGATGAGCCTATTTTCAGAAAAAAGTTAAATTCGTTGCGGACTTGGGATTGCATTTTGCCAGCGTTCATTGCATAATGAATATATAAATGTGATAATGATTATCATTCTTGAACTTGTCTCTTTGTAACTTTCTACTGCATATGATTTTACGATTTTATAGATAAAGGGGAACGAACATCGAATGAATACAACTCTGCAAAAGGCTGATCTGCAGCTTGACGATTATTTGGATCTTCTGAACCTGGCAACCAATCTGGGTGATACGAGATGGCAAAAGGAAATTATCCGTAAGCTGGCTTATACTTATCCCGCAGTTCAATGTAAACAACCACAATAGCATGCCTTATACATCATAGATCTACATTACGGCTCATGACCGATTCATTCGTTGAATCTGTTATGGGCTATTTTTGTTGTACAATGTACAGTAAAGTTATTCAAACGTGAAGGAGTGAACAACGATGCAATTGGAGACTGAACGACTCATCATCAGGGATATTCTGGAGACAGACTGGGAGAGTATACATAACTACACATCCATGACAGAGGTTACTCAACACACGGCATGGGGACCAAATACCGAAGAGGATACTCGAGCATACGTGCAGTTTGTGTTGGACATGCAGCAAACACAACCACGAGCGGGCTTTGAACTGGCGATATGTTTGAAAAAGGAGGGCATACTGATCGGTGGTGTTGGCCTTCACATCGAAAACACGAACGCTGAGATCGGTTATGTGCTCAATCCCGTTTATCAGGGAAAAGGGTATGCTGCCGAATCAGCCCGAGCCATTCTTGGCTTTGGCTTCAATACACTTGGTGTACACCGAATTTATGCGAAATGCCGCCCGAACAACAAAGCTTCAGAGAACGTTATGCAAAAGATTGGTATGCAGCGTGAAGGTCTGATGCGAGAGCATTGGTTTTACAAAGGGGAATATCATGATTCGTGTCTATATTCGATTCTTGCAAAGGAATATGCACATGAACAATTTCACGGAAACTCAAAAAGCTGACTCCCATATATGGGACGCCAGCTTTTCTTTTCTTTTTCTCCGTAACGACCCCAATCGCCAATGGAGGTGAAGCCTCTGAACAAACTAATTTACAGTCGGCACAGCTCTACCGGACAGCTCGGGAATGTCGGACATCCACACATACAACGCAAGGCTGCCAGATCCCGAATCATCAGTTTGCCGTCCATCATATCCAGCGTACCTTGTTCTTTCCATGCCCCCAGCATCCGCGTTACGCTCTCCCGGGTAGCTCCAATCATCTCGGCAAGATCGGTATGGTTCAGCTTCATGTCCAGCACAATACCATCCGGTGTAACCCTGCCATACGAATTGCTGGCACGGATCAGTGTCGAAGCGAGGGCACCCGCCTTGCCATAGAGCAGCAAATCACGGAATCTCGACTGGGTAATCCGCTGCGACAGTGCCATCCATTGCAGGAATTTCAAGGCAAGGTCGCCATGTTTGCTGAGTATACTTTCCAGATCGCTAAGCGAGATAATGGCCAGTTCCCCTTTTTCCGCCATCTCTGCACTGTAGCTATGATTCAATCCGCCGATGCCTCCGAATTCACCGATGAGATCGCCGCTTTGTTGAATGGATAAAATAATTTCCTTGCCATCCTCCGTCGACTTGGTCATTTTCACTCGTCCCGAACGAATGTAGTACAGATATCCGGCTTCATCGCCTTCGAGAAAGAGACTATATCCCGACTTCACCCGTTTGGGTTGCATTTTTGCTTCAATCAGGTCCCATTGCTCAGATGTAACGAACGAAAGGATTCCGCCTGTTTCCCGTGTCATTTTGCCCGCCTCCGCTTGTTTCTGCTCTGCTCTTTGGGTTGTTCTTTCTACAAATACTGTACCCATAACCTTCGTCCCCCTCGGTGATTCCTTATGTATCCATCATACCGCGAAAGTAACGCGAGGGTTATCGGGGGATTACCTGATCCTTGACGAGAAACTCCCTGAATTTGCTGTGAGAAAAGTCACATTTCACCGATATGCCTCATCCTTCGCATTTCTTCAATCCCTTGGTGCACCTGACTCAGGAGTCCTCCACTGCCCAAGTTCAGTAAATTACGGAACGGAAATAGGGGTTTTCCCTGAATTACAATGTACGAGAAAGGGTCTACAATAGAACTAACATCCTAATACCCTTACTTGGAAGATGATCCTTGAACCAAGGTTACCGATATTAATTACACAGGAATGATCGATATAATCCGAAAAAGGAAGTGTCCTCTCATGCATGATGAACTGCCATCTGGCATTCAGGAGATGATCGACGGCCTGCGCCTGAACACATCCAGCGACTTCTGTGGACTTGCCTGTCTGAACGGGACGATGCTACGCTGGAAGTATACCTCCGGGGCTAGTAATGAACGGGTGAAGCGCATGGAAATGCGCCCCGGACAAGATCTGGTGGGCACAGCCCTTCGGACTGGACGCACAGCCCGATCTGATGCACAATCCACCGGGGAGCATACACCCGGTCGTTGCCCGTTAATGCTTGCTGAGCGGTTGGTAAGTGCCATAGCGGTACCTGTGTTCCAGGAAGGAAGCGTGCCTGGCGCCGTGCTGCTCGTTGGCAGCAGACTGCCTTGCACCTTCTCACCCGACATGGTCCGGCAGACGGAGCAAGTCGCTCTACATCTTCAGCCGTACGTATATGGATAACGACATCTGTCTTTAATATGGAAGAAGTCTTGTTATTTCCTTAGGGGAGTATCAAGGCTTTTTTTATTATAGTTATTCACAGCGGAGCAAGCCTTAGTCTGTTCACCTGTCTTCGCTCATCTGTATACATCGACGTCTCTTACACAGATTGATATAATCGAGTCCATACATCCATATGTTCATAGATAGTATATACAGCTAAGGAGGCCACAGATATGTTTGTACTGACAAATGCCAGTGTTATTCCATGGGAATCCACACAGCACAACAGTGCCATTTCCATAAAAACGCCTTCGTTGGTTACCTGCACGGCGACGGTGAACTATAGATATGGTAATGAACACGGTGTTCTACATAAAGGGCAGTTACTTTTTCTACATTCCCAGTGCTCCCTGGAGCTTATACATATCCCGCCTTCTGTCTTCACCTTGTATCATATCGGTTTTCAGGATTACGCATTAACGGAAGAGAGTCCTGACAAGCGTGTTTATCAGCTTACATCAATGAACTTGCCCTCACATGGTTCGAAGACCGGAGCAAGTCCACAGGTTCTGCGAATGCTCGCAATCATCCAGGAGCTTTCCGAAACGAGGACAGGAAGTGCCCAGACCGAAGAAGCCAGATCCCATTATCTGCTGAGTGAATTGCTCGAATTATTCAAGCTGGCGATTAAACCTTCTACAGAGATGGTAGACAGTATAATTCGTGAAGCACTTCGCTATATTAACCATCACTATGACAGCCATCTCACCCGTGAAGAACTCGCCAGATTAACCGGGTTTAATGCGAGTTACTTCTCGAGGTTCTTTCAAAAACAGGTTGGACGCAGCTTCCAGGCTCACTTGACCCGAGTTCGTATGGACAAGACGAAGCAATATCTGTTGTCTACGCAGGCCACCTTGAATGAAATTGCGCTGCTTGTGGGGTACTCCGATGGTTTATACTTAAGTCGAAAATTCAAACAGTTTACTGGGATTAGCCCAAGTGAATACCGACTACAGCCCCGCGCAAGACGAATTGCTACCGTACAGTACACAGGAGATCTGTTAGCCTTAGGCGTTAAACCCATTGCCGCCTCATTCCTACCCTGGGCGATGTCACCGCTGATCCAAGACGAGTTGCATGATGTGCTGGATTTGGATGAACATGGTGTGGAAGAAATCCTCCGAACTGAACCACCTGATCTGATCATTGCGCCAGATTATCTATACTATTTGCCCCATAAGCTCGAACAACTGGAACAGATTGCTCCGGTTATGGTCCTGCCATGGGACCAGTTAAATCGACTGGAGACCGTTCAACTCATCGGACGAATCATAGGTCGAGAGCAGGCTGCCGAAGACTGGATAGAGCATTACACCGCACTGGTCAGCAGTGAAGCTGAACGACTTGGTGCTGCAATCCAGCCTGATGAAACCGTTGGGTTATATGAACTCTGGGAAGATGGCACGATCTGTATCTGGAATGTAACCGCCAGAGCGGCATACAACGTATACTACGGACTTAATCTTACACCTGCCCCCAATATCCTGCGTGACGTTCTGGAATCCCACAATCATCAGTCTATCCAGGAAGATCAATTGACGGATTATGCGGCAAACCATATGTTTCTCGTGCTTCCCTCACATGAAGGCGGTCTGTATCATGATGCACAAGTCAAACTCAGGGAAAGACCATACTGGAACAAGATTATGAATAACGGAAATAGCCGGATATATCCGCTCAAGCTGGAACAATTCTGGTGTAATGATGCGCTGGCTCTGGAAAAGCAGCTTCAGCTTATGGTAGATATCCTGATTCGGGAGAATGGTGAAAAGAACAGGTAACCATTGTCCATGCTCAAGAGGTCACATTTTGAGATGGACGATACTTGTATCCAAAAGCTACGATACTAAGGAGGTTTTATTGAGAAAGATAATCATTATTGATTGGGGAGAAGCAGAATGACAGGGGTTAAATCAAAATGGTGGACTGGGCTTATGTTCCTGGTACTGGTGATTGGAATTATTGGCTGCTCAAGCCAAGCGGATGATACAAGAGAAAATAAAACTTCCTCATATGTTACTACAAAAGAACAAACGGCAGACAGCTCCGCAGAAACGCAGATCATATCCACCGTTAATGGAGACGTTGAAATACCCACGAACCCGCAGCGGATTGTGACGCAGGGTTACCTCGCTGATTTTCTCGCACTTGGCGTCAAGCCAGTAGGCGCACCGGATTATGAGCTGGAAAGCCCTTATGTGCTTGATCTGATTGAAGGCGTAGCAGACATTGGTCGTATCGACGGCGGTTCAGTCGAAAAAATTCTTTCGCTTGAGCCCGACCTGATCGTCACTGTAGGTGGGGATGAGAAGCTGAATGAGCAATATCGCAAAATCGCACCAACCCTCATCATCCCTTATGGTACATACGACAATGTGCATGAGGAAATCACTGCCTTTGGGGAAATCCTAAACAAACAAAAGGAAGCTGCAGACTGGTTATCCCAATTCGAAGTAAAAGTGAAGTCAGCCAAGGACTCCATTCAAGGGCTGGTCAAGGAAGGTACGACCTTTTCCAACTTCAGTCTCTTTGGTAAGGATTGGTACATCAACGGAGATGGTGTCAACCGCGGTGGACAAGCCATCTACCAACAGCTCGGACTGAAAGCACCAGACATTGTGCAAAAGGAACTGATTGATCAGGATAAAGATACTGTAACTGTATCCGAGGAGAAACTGGCGGATTATGCAGGTGATTATATTTTCCTCGATTTATCCAATGGAGGTTCGCTGGATGAAACATCACCCGTCTGGTCATCCCTGGACGCTGTGAAGAACAATCGAGTGTTTAAGCTGGATGGGGAACGGTTCTGGCCTTATGATCCTCTTGCCGTGGAGGCACAGGTCCAGGAGATTGCCAATATGATTCAGGAACGTTTCGGCCAAACAGAACATTAAGGTTCAATGTTTCTATCCCACAAGTTGAGAGAAAGAAGCTATTCGGAGATTAAAGCTCTGAATGGCTTCTTTTTTTGTTATGATATAGATAAGAACTAAGGAAGCGGACAGGGGGAAATCATGTGATTCAACTATTAGTTGTAGACGACCATGTTGTCGTGCGTTCCGGGCTGATCGCCTTACTTGAAGGAAAGAATGATATACATATCGTTGGAGATGCCGCAGATGGCGATGAAGCCATTGCCAAGGCACAAGAGTTGAAGCCAGATGTGGTCTTGATGGATTTCAGCATGCCACCAGGCAAAGACGGTCTGACCGCTACTGCTGAATTGAAGAAATTGATGCCAGATGTCTCCATTTTGATACTGACCATGCATGACGATGAAGAATATTTGTTCCGCGCCATCCATGCAGGAGCATCCGGATACATACTCAAAAGTGCGCCGCATGAAGAATTGCTTGCCGCGATTCGTTCCGTAGCAGAGGGTAGCGCCTATCTGTACCCCAGTGCGACCAAACGGCTGATGAGTGAATACCTGGACAAAGCCAAACAGGAAAACGCCGGACCGTATGACACGTTATCCGAGCGGGAGAAAGAGATTTTGTCCTGGATTGCCAAAGGTTACGCCAACAAGGAAATCGCCGAACATCTGATCATCAGTGTCAAAACGGTCGAATCCCACAAAAGCAATCTGATGGAGAAACTTGGCCTGCGTACACGACCGGAACTGGTGAAGTTCGCCATGAAAAAGGGGTTGCTGAACTTTGAGTAGTGCACGCAAGAACAGACTAAGTGGACTCGCAGACCAGCCCGTACGCCTCCTGCTGAACGAAATCGATAATCACATTACGGATAATGAATTTCGCAGCAGGTTGAAGGGTTCCCTGCATCAACTGAGTGATCTGAAGTTCGCTCTGGATGAGTCCTCCATTGTTGCCCTCACGGACCGCAAAGGGAAAATCCAATATGTTAATGATAAATTCTGTGAAATCTCGCAGTATGAGCGTGAGGAACTGATCGGTAAGGATCATCGAATCATTAATTCCGGATACCATGGCAAAAGTTTTATGAAAAACCTGTGGGACACGATATCCTCAGGTAAGGTATGGAACGGGGAAATTCGCAATCGTGCCAGAGATGGCAGTCATTATTGGGTCAACACCACCATCGTGCCTTTCCTTGATAACGACGGCGAGCCATATCAATACCTGGCTGTACGTAGTGAAGTCACCAAGCTGAAATCCGTTGAAGCCGAATTGCAGAAGATGATGTCCCAGGTCATGAATATTCAGGAAGAGGAACGACGCCGAATCTCGCGTGAACTGCATGACGGGATTGGACAGAGTCTCTTCTCTCTGGTGATTCAGATGGACCGACTGCTGGCAGACCAGCCTCAACCCGGGGTTGAAGCACTTCGTAAGCAGGTCACGGGTATTATGGAAGATGTACGTGGTATGGCATGGGAGCTGAGACCGTCCGTTCTGGATGACCTGGGTGTTGTTCCGGCGATTCGTACGTATATCGAGAATTACACCCGTCACTACGGGATCGAAGTTGATCTGGAATGTAATTTGCGCAAACGACTGGAGATGAACCGGGAGATAGCCATCTACCGAATTATTCAGGAAGCCTTAACGAATGTCGCGAAGTATGCCGATGTTGCCGAGGCACGTGTTACTATAGAAGACGCTGAGGACATGACGATGGTTATTATTGAAGACCAGGGTGCCGGATTCAGCGAAGCGACTGCTGGCAATGGCGTTGGATTGTTCAGTATGGAAGAGCGTGCCCGTGGTGCAGGAGGAACGTTGAGAGTTTCTTCCGAGCCTGGCGAAGGCACGACAGTTACCCTTTTACTGCCCAAGACAGCCCAAGTATAACCGGACATGCTTCGTATCGTGCTCTTCGCTTCACTTCAGCTACCTATTAACCGGCTGCTCGCTATTGGACTGTGCGAGTGGTCTTTTTTATTTCCGATTGGTCAAAATGACAAAATGAAGGCTCAAAATCGGTTAAATTCAATAATCAAGATAAATAGATTGACTCCAGTTACGATTCGTCATTAAACTATGAATGCCACATACACATTGTATGTTTAGTAAAATTTCATTGTTCATTTCATATAGCGAGAGAAAAGGATGGTCAACATGTCAGAGAAACGCTCCTCCAAAGGAGGAGAAATTCCACAAATGTACAATCTCGACGAGATGGATCGCAAAATCATCGCCGCGCTTCACAAGAACAGCCGGATATCCTACACGGACCTGGGTACACAGATTGGGTTGTCGCGTGTAGCTGTTCAGGCGCGCATTAATGCGTTATCCGAAAAAGGAATCATCGAACGTTTCACCGTGGTGATCAACCCTGGCAAGGTTGGGCTTCAGGTCTCCGCCTTTTTTAATGTCGATGTTGAACCGCCCTTCCTGGATGAAGTCGCTGAGAAACTGGACGAAGAGCCAGCCGTCACCAGCCTTTATCATATGACAGGTCCGAGTACTCTGCACATGCACGGTATTTTTGCGGATATGGAAGAGATGGAGCAGTTCTTGCTGGAGAAGCTCTATAAGATGCCAGGTATCGTCAAAGTGGAATCACAGCTATTGTTGAAACGTTATAAAAGCCGGATGGGCATGAGACTCTAGGAGGAAATCAGCATGGGTTGGAAAGATTACAACGGTCTCGTCATCGGAATGGTACGAACCGGAATTCTCGGATATGGCGGTGGCCCTTCGGTGATCCCATTAATCCGTTACGAAGCCGTTACGCGCTACAAATGGGTCAGTGATGAGGAGTTCGGCGAGATTTTGGCTATCGCCAACGCCCTGCCGGGTCCCATCGCAACCAAGATGGCCGCATATCTCGGTTATAAAATCAAAGGTGTGCTGGGCGCGATTGTGTCCGTACTCGCTCATATTTTACCGACAAGCATTGCCATTATTGCTCTGCTCGGTTCCATGTACGCGCTGCGCGAGTCAAAAGTGGTAGCAGGCATGGTAGCCGCCGTGCGGCCGGTCATTTTTGTCATGCTGGGCATGATGGCTTATGAATTTGCCATGAAAGCCTGGAAGGGACTCGGTAAAGTTTTTGCCGCCTTATTCGGCGTGATTGCCTTTGTATTGTTGCAGCTTCTGGATATCCATCCGGGGATTGTGATCGCTGTTTTCCTTGGATATGGTGTCTTCCATCTGGAGCTAGTCCAGCGCTTCAAATCCAAAGGCAAGTCCGATAAGGGGGTGTCCTAAGGATGCTCCAGACATGGTGGGAATTATTTTGGGGATTTTTTGTAGCCAACATCTTGGGATATGGGGGTGGTCCAGCTTCCATTCCGCTTATGCAGGAAGAGATTGTGAACCATTACCAATGGATGACCACAGAGCAATTCGGGGATGTACTGGCGATTGGTAATGCCCTTCCCGGCCCAATTGCAACCAAAATCGCTGCATTTGTCGGGTATCACGTGGCAGGCTGGTTTGGGGCATTTATCGCAAGTTTTGCCACGATCGTACCTTCCGCAACGGCATTAATTTTATTACTTCGTCTGTTGAACAAACATCGCACGTCACCAAAAGTCAAAGGTATGACCCTACTCGTGCAGCCGGTTATCGCTGTACTCATGATTCTGCTCACATGGGAATTCGGCCAGCTATCCACCGATTCCATCGGCATCTGGCAGACGTTGATCATTGCAGGCATCTCGCTCTGGGTCATGACCAAGACCAAGCTGCATCCAGCCATTCTAATCGTGATCGCTTTTGCCTATGGTGCGCTGGTACTGTCTCACACGATGTAGTTATAGAACATACAGGGAACGATCCCTGAATAAGACGTTTCAGATTCGTTAGCGCTTGAAGACACGTTCTAGTTTATAGACCAAAAACGGTGATACCAGCTATTAGCTGGCATCACCGTTTTTATTTGTGTGTTTCACGCTCACATTTGGAAAAGCAATTACTTCGCTTCAACCACTACCGTGACTTTGGTTTTCATACCTGCAAATGTCACCGTAATCGTTGCTTTACCTTTGCCGTTCGCCTGAATAACTCCATCTTTCACCGATGCTGTTGCAATACGGGAAGATTTCCAGAGAGCCGGTTTGGATACATTGGCTTCACTGCCATCGGCATACGTTGCAGTTGCCGCCACAGTTACCTTTTCACCAGGTTTCATGGTCAACGTTACTTTATCCGTCTGCAAATATTTCAGTGTATCCACATCTACAGCGATCGTGACAGACTTGCTGCCGTATTTGGCCGTGATTTTGGCTTTACCTGAACCTGTAGCTTTGACTTTACCTTTGGTCACTTGAGCTACTTTGTAACTGTTCGTTTTCCACTCAGCTTTGTCCGTAACATCACGCTCGCTACCATCGCTCAAGATAGCAGTTACTGTCAGATCAGCTGTATCGCCTGATTTCAGGGACAGAGCCGGCTCGGAAGCTTCAATACGTGAGATGACATCCACTTCAACTTGGATCGTCACTTTTTTGGAGCCGTATTCTGCTGTGATGTTGGCTTTACCACTGCTGTTACCTGTGATCACGCCTTTTTTCACATCCGCTACACGTGCATTGCTGGATTTCCAGGTTGCTTCGGATGTAACATCCAGCGTGTTGCCGTCCTCATCCGTACCTGTTAGAAGGATCGTCTGAGTTTCTTTGGCAGACAGAACAACGAAGTTCACATCTGCTTCCAGTCCACTAGCCATACCTACTTCAACAGGCAGAGTCAGCGTTTTGCCTTCAATTTTCGCAGTAATGGTTACCTTACCTGTGGCAACACCTGTGATAACCCCTTTGCTATCTACCTCAGCGATTTTGTCGCTGCTGCTGCTCCAGGTTGCATCTTCAGATACATCTTTGGATGTTTCACCATACAACGCCAGTACTTTGGCAGAAGTCGTTCCACCAACAGCTACGGATGCTTTTTTCTTATCCATTTCATACTTGTCCGGAACGTCAACATTTACTGTAAACTTAGCTGTTTTACCGCCATAAGTTACAGAGATCGTAGCCGTACCGGATTTGTATGCGATCAGATCGCCGTTGGATACATATACAACGTCTGCATTGCTTGAAGTCCACGTTGCTTTGGAAGTTACAATTTCTGTGCTTCCATCAATATACTCTGCATTGGCTACCAATGTCTTGGACTTGTTATCACCCGTAACACTCATGGCGAGTTTGTCATTTACATCTTTGATATCCAAATATCTTGCCGTATCTACATCCACAGCAATTTCTACAGTTTTGCCACTATAGGTTGCTTTGATCGTTGTTGAACCTGCACTAATGGCTGTGATCTGTCCCTTGAACACCGTTGCAACCTTCTCGTTGCTGGATGTCCATGTTGCCTGATCCGTTACATTCACATCGCTGCTGTTTGGATAAGAAGCCGTTACAACGACATTAGCCGTTTTGGTTGTCTCACTCAAACGGAAGAAAATACTTTGTTTCTCCACACTCAGCTTGCTGGTCAGATCTACATCCACGTCAACGGAAACGGATTTCGTACCGTATTTGGCTGTGATCTTGGCAGAACCTGCCGAGTATCCTGTAATTTCGCCTTTGAGAACGTCTGCGACCTTCTCATTGCTGGATGTCCACTCCGCCAGATCCGTTACATCTTTGGTTGTGCCATCTGGATACGTAGCCGTCACTTTCACACTTTCACTTTTGTTCAACAACAGGTTAACCTGCTGTTTATCTACATCTACACGTTTAACCACTTCAACGTTAACATCCACCGTCACGCTCTGGCTGCCAACTTTCGCAGTAATAACTGCCGTACCCGCGCTTTGTCCAGTTACTTTACCATTCACCACGGTAGCAACCTTCTCATCACTGGTAGACCATTCTGCGGTACTTGCTGCTGCATTATTTGTTTCATTATCACTATACGTTGCTGTCAAAATAATTTCTTTTGTATCTCCCGTGCGCAAATCCAGACTTTGCACGTTTTTCGAAAGGGCTTTGACTTTCTTCGTCACTTTCACTTGAACGGTCTGACTCTGACCCTGGTAAGCTGCGGTAATCGTCGCTGTACCTTCTTTTTTGGCTGTAATTGCGCCATTATATACAGTTGCTATCGAAGCATCGCTGGTACTCCAGGATGAACTGATCGTTACGTTTGCCGACGTATTATCAGAATATACACCTGTCACCGTAACGGAACTGGAATCACCAACTTCGAGCGACATCTCATTCTTGGAAACCACAATTTTGGACAGTTCTTTATCTGCCGCAGCGGCCAAGCCTACGTTGGAAATACTCAGCATCAACACCAGCATCATCACCATGTACTTGGTCAATCTTGGCTTTAACATCATTTCCCCCCGATTATCATCATTTTTTTCCTTATGTTTTATGTCGGCAAGTCCTTTCCAGATGTTTAGACTTTCAGGAAATTTTCAGGGAATTCTATGGAAATTAATTTATCTTCTATTCCTGTTTCAACTGATCATACCTGCGTATATTACGCATACCTATGTATATTGACTGTCTTGAACTTCTTTTAACAGGATTGGAGGAAACATAATGCATCAGCCTTTTGATTACATCGGGTATTGGGAGGAAACATATCGTTCGGGTGAAACTTCTGGGAGGGGTTCATACGGCGTTTTGGCTGAATTTAAGGCCGAGGTCGTGAATGGACTGATTCAACGTGAAGGTATTCATCGTGTCATTGAGTTTGGGTGTGGGGATGGCAACCAGTTGCAATACATGAATTATGAGGACTACCTGGGCGTGGATGTAGCGGCTTCTTCAGTAAAGCGTTGTGCTTCCCAATTTGCCAAGGATTCGTCCAAGAGCTTCATGCTGTATACACCAGGCCTATGGATTAACCGAGGTTTCCTGCAAGCCGATCTGACGGTCTGTCTGGATGTGTTATATCACATCACGGATGAAACAGATTTTCGCAATACCCTCTATGATATTCTGCACTCCTCAACAGCATGGGTGGTGCTTTACACCCGTTTGAAAGAAAACGGCAACCCGGGGATTGATACAATCCAGGACCGTAATCTGTTCGAATATCTCTTCGACTACCCTGATTTCAAAGTTCATGAGATTATTCCGCAGCGTTATCCAGATCAATCTTCTGCCGACTTTGTCATCCTGAGACGTACGCCTTCGAAGTGAAAATCGATTCTTTCAGTAGGGCCATCCGCCTGTCCGCTCACCTTGATTTTCTATTCAAAGCTCAAACTTAGGTATACTCCGTCTCCAATAGAAGGGATATCGTTCCTAATCCTAGAGACAACCGCACGCGGACAGGTGATGATGGTTTGCTAATGATGCTACTGACAATTACATACTGAATATATAACTGGTTAACTGGTTGAATCTAATGAAATAACTCGAAGGCTTATAACACGAACACAACCCTACTGATCCGTTCTCACCTTCAGTTCCTCTTGTTCATAGCACTCAAATCTTTTTTTAAAATAACCCCGCATATCCACGCAGCTTCGCCAGCGCTTCCATATAGAAATAATCGCCGTATATAATCGGCACATTCAGCCCTCGCCCTTCCGGGTAATGCACCGTTCCCTGCATGATCAGACCTTCTTCCGCTGCCGAGTCGCCAGAGCTATAGTGCTCATGCAAGCCGCGGACGATACGCTCTCCCGCGGCGGCATAGGTTTCCCCGCGTGGCGACAGCTTCGCCAGCTCGAGCAACCCGCTCGCGGCAATCGCCGAAGCGGACGAGTCCCACGCCACCTGATGCTCCGCAGGTGCGCGGAAATCCCACACCGGCACGATCTCTTCGCCAAGCATGGCGAGGAAGAAATCGGCCGCACGCTCCGCTGTCTCCAGATATCGGGCTTCGCCCGTATACCGGAAAGACAGCGCAAACCCATGCAACGCCCAGGCGGTCCCCCGCGCCCAGGCGGAACCTGGAGCATGGCCCTGTCCGCCATGCTCTCGCAACTTCTGCCCCGTGTGTGGATCAAACTCCACCACGTGGCAGATGGACCCGTCAGCGCGGATGAATTCGCGCGCCACGGTGTCCGCATGTGCTTCCGCCAGCCAGCGGAAGCGAGGGTCGCCGCTCTGCTCAGATGCCCAGTAGAGCAGCGGCAGGTTCATCATGCTGTCAATGATGGCTACGCCGCGCGTATCCATTGCTGACGAGCTGAAGTTCCAGGCGCGGATGAACTCACCGCGCACGTGGAACCGGGCAGCGAGCAGGTTGGCGGCAAGCATTCCACGCCGCCGTCCATCCATGCTGCCCGTCTGGCGGTAGTTGGCTACGCCACTAAGCAGCCAGATGAACCCCAGATCGTGATCCACCGATTCGGGATCACGCAGACAACCTTCCAGTTGCCGCTCACAGCTTTCGGCAATGCGATGTAGTGGAGCCGCCGCTTCACTTTCCGGCGTATCCCCATAGACCAGCCATAACAATCCAGGCCAGAAACCTGCTGTCCACCATTCCGGATCATTTCGATCATACATCCCCTGAGGGGCAATGTGTGGAAATGTATCCTTGATCCGCTTTGCGTTCCGAATCGTTTTGGCAGCACCCTGTTGCCACGCTTCCTCGAGCCATTTTACCGATGTTGATGTGTTCATGAACATATCCCTCCTCGATTCAATACCAGACATCTATGCTTGATGCTCCAGCTCATCCTCAACCTGAACACCTTCAGTTAAACTCGCCCAATCGGATCGAAAATGTCAGACTACGTGCTCCGTTCACTTCAATCCATGCTTCCTTCAGCAACCCATTACGTGAAGCCACGGCCTGCTCCTCCAGATGTATAATGGCTCCCTGATCCAGCGCTGTGGATTCTACATATGCCCCGCGATACTCCGTTCGCACACTATAATCCGTGTGGGTAATCACCGCCTGTTCACGACCATCATGGAACATCAACGGAATGAGTGCACCTGCCGCCGCGATCTCACCTTCGAATTCATACGTTATGGTCAGCAAGTCTGCCTGTTGCACATAATGAGTACGCAATGTTTCAATTCCGGGTAATGGACCAACCCATGTCACGGCAAAAGAATTTTCCGAGGCGTTTACCACATCTTCCGCCGCTCTTTCCGCCAGATACTGCTCCACTTGATTCCGGGTATCATGGTCCGCCTTCTCATACACAATGGAACCTCCTCCCTGTGCAGGGTCCAATCCAACGTCACGATCATATGCACCACCGGATGGAATCCCCTCTGCAAGACTGTGCCATACCCCATCTGGTGTCTTCCAGGCAGGACAGTAGCTGAGCGGACGGACCTCCCCTTCGGCAAATTCCGTAAACCCGGCCTGCACATGGCTGGCAGCGGACGGACCAATCAGACCAGGTAACCCCATCTGCTGAATCCGTACCAAACCAGGGATCGTATACGGATCATTCATCGCCGTGTGTAATACCAGTTGCTGACCAGGTATGGAAGCAATCACAGTTTCAAACCACCCATCGGTCTGCAAAACCCGGCTGCCCACCTCGGAAGGAAGATACACTTCGCCCACATCGTCTCCCGGATCACTGAGACAAGCGTGAGCCAGCGCTGCTGCCGTCCACAGGTTGTAACAGGTGTGGTTGGTATAGATTTCATACCCGTGCCGATCTTCTGGCGAGTATTCATTGCGCACGATTTTCAAACGTCCATCATCCATCTTCCAGCGCTCAACAGCAGCAAAACACCGATTGGCCGCACGTGCAAAAGCACCCGCCATCACCGGATCTCCCGCCTCCAGAGCCTGCGTTGCATGTGTGGAGCATACATAAGCTGCGGCTGCTTCATTCCACTGGTGCTGGGAGCTGCGACCACGCGGCGGAATCTCACCTAGCGGCGAGAGCGTCAGTAGCGAGCTGAAGGCACCATGGCGCAGCTGCTCATGCAACCTGTCGGCAGTGGCACCTTCGTAACCAGCTTCAAGCATCACCCCAAGGTGATAACGGGTAGCAATATCATAGGAAAATGGACAATTCGGGCGGTCCAGCGGTCCATCCTGATACAATCCGAGTGCTGTAAATCGGGGCACATGATAGGCTTCCAGATAACGATCCATCCACGCTGTATCCTCACTCGCCAGCTGTTCACGCCACCGTAGATACTCGCCAGAGATCATAATGGCGTTCCAGTTAATCATGCGATTGGGATTATTCATCTTGCTCATCGTAAATACATAATCTTGTTCTGGATCAATCGTCTTGAGTGCCTCAGCCCAGATCTGTGCTTGTTCAGGCAGATGTGACTTCAACAACATATAAGCTCTCATCATGAGCACCGGAAAAAAATCAGGGTGATTGTCAGGTGCACTACCATTGACTACGGCATCAATGCTCTGTGATAGCGCTGCCGCTGCGGAATCCAGCAGATCTGTACGCCCCGCATCAACCAGAACTGCCGCAGCCATCGCATAGGCCGGTGTAGAATAATATCTCTCCACACCCGAGAACGGGTCGATAATTGCACCCTGGCTGTCCTGATATGGTGTGTAAGCGCGAACAACACTTTCAACAAGTGCCAACTTGCGCTCCCTATTCCAGCCGTCTGCCGGAGGAGGGCCCTCTTGTTCTGCCAATGTACGGTAATGTTCGAGTTCGTCTTTCCATGGATACGTGGACGCAGATGTATATTTAATCACGCATGCTCACCTCGGTTTCTCCCATTTTCGGATTAATGATGAAGCGTACCTCACATATCGTTTCAATCAGATCAGAACTTTCTATCCGAACATCCGTCTCATCGATCACACCTGTCCATGATAGTGACGTCCGATAGAATGTGACCGGAACATTATCATGATCAACTGTGTCTATTGCCTCCGTAAAGACCTGCCACTGGTTCGCATCATACATCATATGGACCGTTCCATGTATGCCTTGCCAGCGAAGATTACCGCTCTTCACCACCTCAGGTTTTACTCTGCTCATCCATCGCTCCACAACACTTGAACACTCTGCATGTGAAACTGAATCGTCCACTGAAGATGATCGTTTAGCCGAAGGCATAATCCTGCTCTTCCATTGAAAACGGTCAATCAGACGCAATTCCGCTCCATTCCCGCTACCGTCAGCAGCCATCTTCCAATGAAATTGGCGCGTATAACGAGCCAGTGAAGCAGCTCCAGAGTATGCGGTTGTTAGATCCATTGTTGCATTCAGCTCGCCGCCACCCTCTGCCAGCTTTGCCTCTAACACATGGGCTTGCGCTTGCCGGCCCGAGCTTTGCTCCTGGCCTTCAATGAGCGGAACGTTATGCCCGGATGATGAGATGTGGAACAACTGCTCTCTGCCTGGTGCAAAATACGCTTGGGTATACAACCCTGCTCCTGGATCACACAGAATATTCTCACCACCGCAATGGATAATGAACTGCCCCAGATCATTATGGTTGTGAGGTTCATCGTTATGCCCGCCTTTAATGGAAATAGCCACATGAAGGGGTGCGCCGTTCGCATGTTTTGTATCCGGAGAATCGAACGATCCCTTTGCAATCATCCAGCCCAGATTTTGAAAAATAAATCCTCGTTCAGCCTGCCCAGAGGCACCTTCATCACCGTATACTGCCGGATCGCTCCACATCACGTTCCGCAATAGATGAGCCCAGCGATGACATGGATCATCAGTAAGCAGTGGAATATGAAACGGAAGATCTATCTGCAACCCAACCCGGGACGCGAGCAGGGAAAGCAATCCAGAAGGGATCTCTTCCTGCTCGGCACTGTCCGAATAATTTACGAATGTTCCACCTGACAGATGAACTTGCAGTGGGAAGGCTGCGATAGCTGTTATTTTGGAACCCGTCAGTAGATCTAGTTCGCCCTCACTGTACTCACAAAGCATCTCGGCATAATAGGTGAAATAACCGAATCCATATACCCAATATCCAATGCCTTCTGCACAGCCGCCATCCTCGCCATATCCGCTCAAGAATGCGTTCATACAGCTGACCGTATGGGAGATCGATTCCTGTAGTGTGAACTCATCCTCGAGCAGCAACAACGCGGCCATGCCACAGCACCCACCACAGACGGCCGACCAATTGTGATCCGCTGTCTGCCAGTGGAACTTCTGCTGATCCCGGTAAAGCGGAGTGAAGATTCGCCGCTCTGCTTCGAACCGGATCCGTTCTATGACAAGGCGGTCCAGCCGCTCGGCATGAATGGTCACAATCTCGGCCAGCATATGTACCGTCTCTGCGGCGAACAGATCGATGTTTCCAGCCACTTGGTTGACCTCGCCCGTACCCAGATGTGCGGGCAAACACCACGTATACTCACCACACACGTCCCACAACATTTCTTCCAGCGCTTGCAGTGCATCCGGCCTAGCCGTGTCCAAGGCGAGCATCGCCACAGTAGCAAGTCTGCCTCTTCGATCGAAATAAGCCTGCTCATAGGCTTTCCGCTCCCCCGTATCGCCGAACTGTCGATATAGACGGAACGACAAGGAAGGCATCGGTTCTTTCAAGGCACGTTCAGCGTAAACCTTCACGTCTGTGTATAACGTAGCCAACTCAGGCCGGGATAACTTCTCTAAGAGTCTGTCGGCACTTAAGGATCTCAATGCTCTGCTCTCATTTCCACATTGGTTTATATTTTCATTTTCGACTTCGTGAATGGAATCTTCCACTGGATTCACCACTCTTTGTTAATGGATTGTCATATCAATATTATAATGTAATCGATTTCATTTTACCGGATATGATAGCACTTTTGAAGAATTATCCATTAGAACCCTTTCCACGACGTTACACCCTTCTCCTTCCCAACACCAAAAAACGAAGAACCTTCGTCAGGTCCTCCGTTGCATTCTGCCTGTCACTACAGGCTTTTTATGGCTATCTCATATTCTTAACTATCTTATATCCTCAACTAATCCTGTATACCTATAATGCTGTTGCCCATATTGTAACTGTCCGCTGTTGTTATTACACAATCGCAAGCGAAGAATTCTGTACAACAGACAACCATTGGCGTGCAATCAGCTCATGACCTGCTGCGGTTGGATGTACGCCATCCCATAACCAGTACGCTGCATCCGCCTGTTTCAGAGCGTCATTAAACGTCTGCTGTAATGGCACCCACACAGCGCCAAATTCTTCAGCAAGACCTCGGGCCAGTTTCTGATACTGACCGACATACTCTTCCCAGGCTTCCCATTTCTCCGCGGTCGCTCCGGTTCTCAGAATAAACGGCTCCATCAAAATCAGCCCCGTATCCGGCATCACTTCCCGAGTTTCTTCGAGCAAATGGCGATACGCCCGTCCGAAACGATCCGTTACCCCGCTAGGTTCACCATTCATCGTGCGCCATGCATCATTAACCCCAATCAGGATGCTGATCAGGTCCGGTTTCAGACTAATTGTATCCTCATTCCAGCGTGCGTACAGATCCGATGCCCGATCCCCGCTGATACCTCTGTTATAAAACGTCTTATCCTTGCCCGCGAGTTCCATACCCAGTTTGCTGGAGATCAGATACGCATATCCGTGTCCGAGAAAATGATTCGGATCATCATTGCGTGATCTTCCCCCATCTGTAATCGAGTCTCCCTGAAACAATATAACGGATGGACTAGTACTCATGATTGAAATCGTTCCTTCCTCTTGTGCAAAATGGAAACACTGAACACCTCAGTCTCCATTTTATCCCCTTCGGCTAAAATAGAAAATAGCGTTTTCATCACTATATAAGTTAACCTACATATCTACACCGCCACTTCGATGACAGAACAACCTTCCAATCGCTGTTATCCCCAGATTTTTTTGATTCCCTTTTCCGAAGGGAAAAATCCGAGGATAAAGGCGAACGCTTCGCTTTTTCAGGTTTTTTCTGCCCTCTCCGTTATCGTATAAATGATTAATTCATCTTATATAGATACCCATCTATGAATCCTTTGGTTCTTTCTCCACATGGCCTCCGCCCTGATAGGCTGTCTCATCCTGTTTGTCGGGTACGCCTCTAAGCTTTGCCTCTTCCCACAACTCGGCTGCATCATCCTGTGGGCGGTATCCAATCTTCTGCGCCAGATAGCCAATATCATAGTAATTGTCTGTATTCGCTGAAGTCCCGTACAGATTCAGATACTTCATATCCGAATCCGCTTCAATACAACACTCAGCGAGCTGGACCATGTCCCTTGGTGAGATCCAAATATGAGCCGAGCGCTCCGAGTGCGGGTATGTATCACCTGAGAAGTTTCCGATCCGAATGTTGAATGAGGACAGGTCATATTTGTCGACGTAATAACGTCCCAGCAGTTCGATATAACATTTGCTAAGTCCATAGAAGCTGTCCGGCCGGTATGGGTCATCCACTTCAATATCTTCACCTGTAGGATAGAAGCCTGTCGCATGGTTGGAACTTGCAAAGATCACCCGCTGAACACCGTTTAACCGTGCAGCTTCATACACATGGTAAGCTCCGGTTAGGTTGATCGGCAGAACTTTGCCCAGAAAATCTTCCTCATCCTTGGCCCATGCAATGTGCAGAACGGTGTGAACCCCCTGCATTAGTTCCTTCAGACGTTCCCCATCTGTCACATCCATGGCTACAATGCCAGCTTCCTCGTCTTCACGCAGATCAGCTGCAACGATGTCATACGCACCCTTGGCTCTCAGCCCCTCCAGCAGACTGCGACCAATGACTCCGGCAGCTCCCGTAATTAACAACTTGCGCCTCAGTTCACTCATGAATCCAGCTCCCTTCGCTCAGATAGGCTATCTGTCCTCTATAGAACAGTATTAACCGATCCTGCGAAAGAGTTACCGGATATTACAATACAACCTATATAAGTTGAACTAGCCATTTACACGAGAACGTAGAGGACAGAAAGAACCTGAAGAAGCGAAGCGTTCGCCTTTATCACAAGATTTCCACCTTTATAAAAGTGAATTAAAAAATCTGGGGATAACAGTGATCGGAAGGTTGTTCTGTCATCGAAGTGGTTAGTGTAAATATTCTTTAGTTCAACTATCCGATCCAATATCGCAAAATCATCATAGCCACAATACCGACCAATACCGTTCCAAGCAGACTGCGTGTCCAGATCGCTACTGCAATCGTAGGCAGGGAAGCCCACAGAGCTGCATTTTGCGTAATCGGCACTAACTGGTTGTCCGACATGAAGAGTTCCTGACCAATCAGTGCTGCCATGACCGCTACGGGTACATACTCCAGCCAGCGTAACAACCACATTGGAATCTGTATCTTGCTGAACAGCATCAGTGGCAGTACACGCGGGATAAATGTTAATAGCGCCGAGCCCATAATAATCCAGAATACATCCCATCTTACTTCCATCGTTCCATGAACACTCCCATCGTTGCCGCAATGACCGCAGCCACAATGACACTCATGCTGCCAAGTGAAGCCATGCTGGCGAAGATTACACAGACAACGGCGATAATTGCCACATTAATGTGTATTTTTTTGTTTTTACGATGCACCAACTGGAGTACAACCAGTCCGATAAACATCGCAGGCAGGGCATAATCCAGACCCAGTCGTTCCGGGTTGGTAATCCAGCGTCCAAAGTATGCTCCCGCCATATTAGCCACGAACCAGTTCAGGTACGCAGTAATATTCAGACCATGCATCCAGCGTTCACTGAGCCTTCCTCTGCCAATCGCACGTGTCATCGCTACGCCAAAAGACTCATCCGTAAGCAATGAACCAATCCACATATTTTTAAGCGGGGTCAGATGCCGAAAATACGGCGATACAGCTGCGCTGAGCAGCAAATGGCGAAGATTCACAAAAAATATGGTGAATATGATCGCTACTGCTGACCCATTCGATGCGAGCATGCCTGCTGCAATGAACTGAGCCGATCCTGCATATAAAATCAGGCTGAGCAGTGCCGTTTCCGCCAGACTCAGACCTGCGGTCATTTCAATGACACCCGCTGCAAAACCAATACTCAAATAACCAAGCAGGGTTGGGATACAATCTTTGACCCCCTGCATGAATGTAGCCTGATCCTGGACCTCTTCCATGTTCTCCTGTCCAGATATCTGTAGTGTACTTTGGTCCAACTGCGGTACAACCCCTCTCCAATTTCTGTCTCCATAAACCGATATATATGGATGTAGATCCATCCAGGTACATTCTCCATGAAAACAACTTCTTTATGTATTCAACATGACCAGGTACATGCCTTATGGATTTCGCAATCTGCAGTATTCACTTCACATTAATCTAGAAATATACCACAAGATGTGCACTAAGGGAGAGACAGTTTAATTTTCATAGAACAGATGTGATCCTAAATACCTATAAAAACGAAAAAAATTTTCGTGAAACTCATAAAAAATGTTGAATAAACTCGAATTTTGTCATACGATAGCACCAGAAACTTCTGGAAAGAATGGAACGAAATATCTTTTAACAGTTGGACTTGTCCACTAGACATGGGGATGAGTTACACAGAGGGGGAATGTGTATGAAAAAGATTCGTAAACAAGGGGCCGAGAGAACGATGCAGATGAGAGAGAAACTGATTTTGTCATTTGCCATCGTGCTACTCATTCCAACAATCAGTCTGGGCATTATCTCTTTCCAAACAGCCGAAGCCAAGGTTGAAGAGAAAATGTATGAGAACGCGATCAGCAGTGTTACGGTGCTCAACCAGACCATTGACCAGATCATTGGTGCAACACGCAAAAATGTTGATTTCCTGGCAAGTCAGCTGGACGCAGGCAATGTCGGACCTAATCAGGGTGACGAAACGGAGACCATCCGTACCTTGCTCGACGCGTATAAGGAAACCCATGATGACGTGGAACTTGCCTCCATCGGTACTGATCAGGGTGTGTATATTAACTCCCCTGTAACTGCGGTGAACAAAGAAGGATATGACCCGCGCGAACGCCCGTGGTATCAGGCTGCTACACAGAACAAAGATGTCCCTACCGTAATCACCCCCTACATATCAAGCAATACCGGCAATGTTGTTGCTTCGGTAGCTCAGACCTCAGCGGATGGCCATGGTGTCGTCTCTGTCAGCCTATCGCTTGAAGCTCTCTCGAAGACGGTTAATTCCACAAAGATTGGCGAGAAGGGTTATATCTATATCATTGATAATGCGAATAAAATCATTGTACATCCTACCGAAAAACCGGGGACCGAAGGAACCATGGCACCCTATAAAGATATTTTTGCACAGAAAAACGGAAGTCTGACTTATACGCTAAATGGAAACCAGGAACACGCCTTTTTCTCCACCAATGAAACGACGGGTTGGACCGTGGTTGGTGTCATTGACAGTGGGGAAGTGACGGCTTCTGTCCGTCCAATCCTATACACCACACTTATTGTTGTAGCGATTGCAATTGCGGTAAGCTCCATCATTATTTTCTGGATTGTGCAATCAATCACCAAACCACTGAACCGCTTGGTGAAGGCATCTGACGAAATTAGTAATGGTAATCTGACCATCGAGGTTGCTGTATTGGGACAGGATGAATTTGGCAAGCTGAGCACCAGCTTCAATAAAATGAGCGAATCCCTGCGAACCGTTATTCAGGACGTGCGACACACGGCTGACGAGTTAACCGCCTCATCTACACAATTGGCAGTCAACTCATCGGAGACAACCAAAGCAACAGAGCAAGTCGCCTTAATCACGGAAGAATCCGCAGCTGGACTTGAGAAACAAACAAGCAGCCTGAAACATACGGCACTACAGATGAATGAGCTTGCTGGAGGTGTAGGACAGGTAACGAACAGCACACAGCAAGTATCCGAAGCTGCCATGCAAGCAAGTGAGCTCGCGGATAAAGGGAATGCCACCATGCAGACGGCCGTATCCGAGATGAGTTCCGTGAGTCGCTTTGTGCAAGGTATGGCAGATACTGCTGGACGACTTGAACAGCATTCCACATCAATTGGTGAGATGGTATCTGTCATTACAGATATCGCTGCACAGACCAATTTGCTTGCTCTCAATGCTTCCATTGAAGCAGCTCGTGCAGGTGAGCATGGACGCGGCTTCTCCGTTGTTGCCAGCGAGGTCCGCAAGCTCGCGGAACAATCCAGCCTTTCAGGCCAGAAGATTGTAGAGATGGTCGGAGCGATTCAACAGGAGATTTCCATGGCCAATCACAATGTACAGATCGGGCAACAGGATGTAAGCAACGGCATTCGTGCCGTTCAGTTTGCAGATGAAGCTTTTGCCCAGATTAGTGAGGCTGTTGGGGTCGTCAATCATCAGCTTGAGAACATTGCAGCTGCCTCACAACAGATGTCTGCAAGTACAGCCGAAGTGGTGCAATCCATTGATCAGATCCACGCGATATCGGAAACCAATGCCGATGGAACGGAGAACATCTCTGCTGCTACGGAGGAGCAGGTGGCTTCCATGCAGGAGATATCATCCTCTGCTGATTCCCTTGCACATCTGGCTCACAAGCTGCAGAAGCTGGTGGAACAATTCAAGCTGTAATCGTTGAACTAAAGATGGTTTACACCGACACTACGATGACAGAATAACCATCCAATCGCTGTTATCGTGTAAAAGATTAGTTCAACTTATATAATAAATAGTCTGTTACATCAAAATCCCCTTTGCCATCACGTTGGCAGAGGGGATTTTGGTAATGATAGGACGTGAAATATGGCTGGATCGAAGGCGAAGGACGCTTCTTCTTCCTGATGAGCATCATCGATGTGTTCACCAACGTGTTTCAACTTAAGATCAATACTTCGCTAAAATATTGCATTTTGCGGACGAGGTTAAGCGTGTAATATTCTTGCCCTCGGTTCCTTTGTTTTCTGCATACTTTGTGCATGTCTTGTTTTCTGTCAGTTCTTCACTTTAATAGACCGCCCGATGAATTAATTATAAGCAGCCTCCCACTTGAACTGTATCCCCAATTGTTATTGATGTCTAACCTATGTACAACAATTTATTGGGTACGTTACCGATAGAAGTCCACCATATCTCCAAACAGCCGTTTAATAAATTCGAGCTCGCTTTCGTTATATCTTTCCAAAAATTCGTACATTCTTTGCTTTTCCTTCGTATGAAGCTCATCATGAGCAGCAAATAGCTTTTTGCCGATAGGCGTTAGCCGAAAATACACTTCCTTTTTGTTGTCGTTGAACTGGGATTTTCGCACCCAACCTGCCTTTAGTAATTTATTTGCGATCTTGGAGGTATTTCCTTTACTTAAATTGATTCTCTCCGCGATGGAAGTGAGATTGATCGGCTCCTGCTCTCCGATGCATGCAATGGTGTGCAGTTCCGTCATATTCAAGCTGAATTCTGATTCAATATGCTTCCGGATATCCTCCAGGTATGAGGCAGTTATTCGGGTTTCATATTGCTCTTTTTGCTCAAGAAACTGAACGAAAAATTCATGAATGGCCGTTTTGTTTTTACTGGCAGTATCCATCATTATGCTGGCTCCTCGACTTATTTGTTTTATTATATCATAGATTGTTCTCTGAGAAACATATGGGCATACCCATATTGGGATTGGGGTTGACATGGTAAATAGAAACCAAGTAAAGTTATATTGTTTCGTATGAAACTAAAATTATATATAATTTTCATCACACTTGTTTTAACAGGCAATAAAAAAGGTTCTAACGAAACAATAATTGATGAAGGAGGTTTGACGGAAATACTTGCCCACTTTTCAAGAGGAAATTTATAAAATATGGAAATGGAGCATACCTGCCTATGGAAGTCGTAAATCCGAAGACCTTGACGGATAAGGTTACATCTGTAATTTCTCATGTCGTGGTGACTACTGCCTCCAAATTGGCTTTCATCTCAGGTCAGGTTTCTGTAGATGAAACAGGATTATTGGTCGGTTCAGGGGACTATTACGCGCAAGCGATTCAAGTGTTCACCAACCTTAAGTATGCATTGGAAGCCGTGCGAGCGGATCCCTTGTACATTGTAAAAAATGAATATTTTTGTTGTAAACCACAACCCGGAATTGATTTCTATTATTTTTGAGGCAGGATTTCATGTGTTTGGCCCTAACTGGCCGAAGACAGCAAGTACGTATATAGGCGTTCAAGCACTAGCCGATCCTGAATGGCTTATCGAAATAGACGCTATCGTGATTTTCCCATAATGTATAAGAAAAGAGGGTTTTGATATGAAATATGAAGTCATCCTGATTGGTGGCGGACCTGTCGGCATGATGCTGGCTGGGGAATTGGCATTAGCCGGTGTAAAGGTCTGCGTCATTGAGCGATTAAAAGAGACAACCCCTTATTCACGCGCGCTTACCGTACATCCTCGAACTCTTGAAATATTAGATATGCGTGGAGTGAAATCACAATTAATCAGTCAAGGCCGCTTACTTTCGAGAGGACATTTCGCCGGATTAGAAACTCCTTTGGATTTCACCGTTTTGGATTCTTCTTCCAATCACACTCTATTTTTACCGCAGAGTGAGACGGAGAAGGTATTGGAGGAATGGGCGCTTAGCCTTGGCGCAGAGGTCTGGAGAGAGGTTGAGGCTCTATCTGTACACCAGGATGAGGATGGGGTTGACGTTAAGATCGCAGGACCTCATGGAGAAACAACGTTAAGATCAGCTTATGTGGTAGGTACAGACGGAGCCAGAAGTTTGGTTCGCAAGCATGCAAATATATCATTTGAAGGTACAGATGCGACCTTCACGGCAATTCTGGGGGATGCCATTCTATCTGATTTGGCTCCTATGAGTGTCATATCCCGGATTACAGAAAAAGGATTGGTCAGCATCATGCCGATCAATGATCATATGTATCGGGTCTTGATGATCGATATGGAGAGAAGTAACATCTCTAAGGATGAGCCCGTTACATTGGAAGAGTTTCGTTCATCGCTCATCCGTACGACCGGAAGCGACCTGGGATTGAACGATGTGAAATGGATGTCCCGTTTCGGAAACGCGACGCGGCAAGCGGGACGATATCGGAATGGTCGATTGTTCTTGGCGGGAGATTCGGCGCACATTCATTTTCCCGCTGGTGGACAGGGAATGAACGTTGGCTTACAAGAAGCGATGAACTTAGGCTGGAAGCTTGCAGGAGCAATCAAAGGCTGGGCTCCGGACTGGCTATTGAACAGTTATCATGCCGAACGCTTTCCATGGAATACGGCCTTGCTCCGGAATACCGAGGTCCAAACCTTGCTTCTGGACGTGACTCCCCCTATCACGGAACTTCGAAGCATGTTAGCTAAACTGATTCAAATACCGGAGGCAAATTATCAAATCGCCGCACAAGTTTCCGCAATGGATGTACATTATGCTCCAGACGCCGAAGCGCCTCCCCATCCTTTAAATGGGAAACGTTTTAAGGATCTAAGCTTAAAGCTGAAAGACGGGCAATTGATCAACGCCTATCCGTTACTACACAAAGGTACTTTTCTTCTGCTGCATTTCCATTCTAATGAACAGAATAGCGGTCAATGGGAATCGTATAACAACCTTCAAGTTGTACATGCCTCTTTGGCTGAGGCTGACGCGGATTGGAACGACATCCACACGGCGCTTATTCGGCCGGATGGGCATATTGCCTGGGCGATTTCTCTATCCGATCCAAATCCAATGCAAACCATAAATGAAGGAATCACTCGCTGGTGCGGAGACATTACCGTGTAGTCATTCGTTCGAGGTGCACAACTGACTTCCCATAGGATGAACTTGTATTTGGGGCGTCTGAATGAACTATCACGGTATACTGCACTTAAAAAAACGCAATGCAATGTTCTCCATGAGTATGGAAATACCGCCTGAGCGTTATTCAACAACGCTCAGGCGGTATTTTCATTTCTGAGAAAGAAGGTACTTTACGCTCCATTTCGTTCCGCAGCTGCAGATCGGCGACGCAGGGACAATGAAATAATTGCCGGGATCAGTCCAATGGCAACCAAAGCTCCACCAAGCAAACCAACGGATGCTAGCGAGATGCTTTCTACAACAATACCTCCGATTACAGCCTCTACAGCTGCCCAACTGCACAATAGAATTATTCGAACTCATGATGATCCCTGAAGCCTGAGAAAATTAAGCAATTCTATGCATTCGCTTGAATAAGAGGGGTTTGGTACGGAATAACGGAGTTAAACCGATTGCTTTTTATCTCCGTGGTACCCTTGATCTCCATAGGGCTCTAACTGTTCAAACCAGCGATTCAGACATTTGGCGAGTGCATCTTTGGAATCGTAATACGGGTTATCGTCTTGTTTCAATGTCTCCAGCACCTCGATCACAAACGCAGTCTCTCCATATTCATTCCATTCAGCCTGCAATCTTCGATTCAGATGGCTACCCATCTGTAACATAAACCGTTGTCCGTTAATGGTTTTCAGGTTCAGTGTGCTGTCGATATAAACTTTACCGTTACGTTCATTCCGAATCTGGTAGACGCCCGCTTCCGTTTTAACTTCTTTGGCCTGTTCCTGCAATTCTTTGCGACGATTCATCTTCTCCTGCTCCCCCTTTTCTTTGCGTTCCTGTTTTCCATCTCCGGCGATCTGTTGATCTGCGCTGCTTGCCAGCCAATACTGACTGCCGTCTGGCTCACGTTCCAGCAAACCATAGTCGATGAGATACCTCCGTATTTCCACGTAATCATCATGAACTTCATTCAGTAGCTCATTGACCTGTTTTTCGGTATATTTGCGCTCTGTATCGAATCGTTTGGCAATCTCGGTGAGCACAATATATTTATGCTTTTGCTGCATATGAAACGTCGTCAGCCGACCGCCAGTACCCTCTGGAAAATACTTATTCAGCACCTTCTCCCGATCCTGTTCTGTAATATCAAATGAATCACGATGGATGGTATGTCCATGTCTTGTCACCGGTGACACCCATTCGGCTGGAGCCTGGGTATCCTTACTTTTGAGCAGTTCCATTAATGCCAGGAATATCTTGGCCTGTCGTTCCTTCTCCTTTAATACAAACCGATGATTACGGATCGTGGAGGCACTCCCGATACCAAGGGCCTTCTGTACTTCAGCATCCTTCTTTCCTTCATAAAACTGGGCCAGCAATCCACGCTGGACATCAGACAATCCGGTTACGCTTTTATCCAGCTCCAACAAATACTCAAATACCGATCCATGAACCTTCTCAATGTGCACTCGCATATAACGGGCTGCCTCATAGAGCACTCCTTCTTCAGGGTAGATAATCCCAGATTCCGTCCTGTATCCGCAGCAGACACATATATAGGCGGGACCCTCCTCCATATAACCACGCTTGATCTCTTCCAATGAAGCTGTTTGCAACCAGGATTCCGATGATTTCATGTAAAAGCTCCTTTTATCATTGTTATGGTCATTTCAACCGTATAATAATCAAATATAATATAATTTTGTTTGTTTATTTATAGATATAATATAATTTTGTTTGTTATATGTCAATATAACGAAAAAGAATGCTGTGTTTAAATACATAACGGATGCCCCTTGTTCAACAGAAAAAAGACTGCAGGGTCGCAACCCTGCAGTCTCATTTCAATCCCTGTTACAACTTAAACCGTTCAATCATGCTTTGCAGATCTTCAGCCATACGTGACAATGCTGCCGAAGAAGCTGCAACCTCTTCCATTGTAGCCAACTGCTCTTGAGCAGCCGCTGATCCATCTTCCGTTCCAGAGGCAATTCTGTCCGACAGAACCATTGTATCACTTACTGCCTTGTTGATATGACTCATGCCCCCATCAATTTGACGGGAAGCCGCGGATACTTCTCCAGCTTGTGCAGCCACCAACTGAACCGCAGTACGAATGTTATTGAATGCTTCGCCCGCTTCTGTAACCATCTGCGAACTCTTCACCATACCTTCTCCCGTACGGGCAAAAGTGGATTGCACCGCATTGGTTTTCTCCTGCATCTCATGCATAAGTTCATTAATCCGCTCGGCTGAAGCGCCTGAACTGTGAGCCAGTGTCTTCACTTCGTTGGCTACAACCGCGAATCCACGCCCTTGCTCACCAGCTCTTGAAGCTTCAATAGATGCATTCAAAGCGAGAATGTTCGTCTGCTTGGCAATGGCCGTAATCTCGGCCACGATCACAAGAATCTCTTCATTTTTCGCGCGCAAATCCTCAATGACGACAGACATGGCTTTGCTCTCATCATTCACCTGCTGAATATGGGTAACCGCTTCTTCTACTGTAACCATACCCGCTTCCGACTTGGTGGAAGCATCCAGAGCGATACGAGCGGTGTTTTCAGCACTGGATGAGATCTCTTTGACTCCAATGGACATTTCGCCCACGAGTTGGCCTGTAGCAGCAAGGCTATTGTTTTGCAAACTCGTTCCTGCAGCTGCATCCTGCATCAGTTCAGCCACCTGTTCTGTCGCTTTGGATGTCTGCTCGGAACTTGCCATCAACTCTTCAGAAGATGCCGCCAGCTGGCTGGACGTATCATGCACCTCTCCAAGCACATTACGAAGTGAAGTCGTCATCGTATCGAAGCTATCTCCAAGCTGTCCGAACTCATCCTTGCGCTGCAAACCAACCCGAACGGTGAGATCCCCGGCGCTTACTTTGGATGCTGCCTGCGTTAATTGCAGCAATGGCCGGTGAATGCTGCGGATAATGAATATAAGCAGAATCAACCCGATAACCAATGCAGATGCAACAATTGTAATTGCACGGATCAAAATAGGCATTACGGCTTCACTTGCTTCGGAAGGAACCATCTCGCCAACAATTTTCCAACCTGTCACCGGATTGGTGAAATACACAGCTTCCACTTCGTGACCATCATATGTATACTTCACCGTTCCACTTTCCTTCGTATACATCTCATTGATGTAAGGTTGATCCGACTGTGTACCGGATTCAATATTGTAGTGGAACAGGAATTTACCCCCGTTATCCAGCATGTACAGTTTGCCTTCTTTACCAATACGTATCTGATCAACGGATTCTTTCAGATGATTGAGACTGACATTGGCCCCGAATACCCCTTTGCCATCAGCCAGCTTGGCAGCCGCCGTTACGACCCATTCACCTGTCGTGGCCGACTGGAATGTATCCGAGATTACAGGTTCGTCCTGAGACATGCCCATCGTATACCATGAACGTTCACGCGGATCATAGATCTGTTCCCCAGGATCAGGAGATTTCATCCAGCTGCCATCTTCCGCACCTGCGGTGAGTACACCCAGTTCCTTATGATTCTGAGACATCCGATCCATCTGCCTTTGCAGTGCAGGGGATTTATTAATAATATCGTTTGAAGTAATACCCGCAGCCATCTGCGCTGCGTTATCCTTCTCCATATCCAGCATTTGATTTATCTGCAGACTAAGCATTTCTGTTTTGGCCTGTGCGGAACGAATAATTTCCATTTTAACCTGGTCAGCAGCTTTTTGATAAGACAACCATCCCACGGTAATGCTCGGTACAATCAGGAACAGGAGCAATGCAGCGATCAGGCGTTTTTTTACGGTTAAAGTAAACCAATTTCGAATCCTTTTCTTCATTTAACTATCCCCCATCATAATCTTCACCCATCCTTTTATCGGACAATCGCTGTAAAAATATTATGTATCGATACTAAATTAGTACAAATTTAATTTAAATGATCTGATCAGATGATATGGATTATATCCGCTTAATCGTTTTGACCGTCTACGCGAGATCGTTTACAATGCTCATAAGTTGACTATTCATGAAACGATTGGAAGGGGAGGATTCACATCTTACGCAAGTCAAATGAAAGACAACGTATTTCCACGTTATATTCATCCATGTTCCGCATTCTGTTAGCGCTCATCCTGTGCGCAGGCCCGATTCTGGGACAAGCTGGTATTACGGCATCCGCAGCGCAGACGACGCAAGCAGTTCACATTGAAGTGAATGGTGAGCAACAATCTTGGAAGAACGCACCACTTATAATCAAAGGCTCAACGTTTGTTCCACTACGGGATGTGGTCACATCGGTTAAAGGCACGTTGAAATGGGATAATCGCACCAAGACGGCTACCATTACCGTTGGCAGAGACAAGCTGATCCATCAGGCTGGCAGCAATTCCATTAAGGTAAACAAGGTCGATCTGGCCACAGGTGTGAATTCACGTACCGTTAACGGTACGTTGATGATACCTGTCCGGGCTATGGCTAATGCAATCAAGGCAGACATCAAGGTCCAACGCACAGCCACGGGGCAGATGAGTGTCAGTATGATCACTGATCAAGTTAGCCTGCTGAACAGCGAAGTTGCCAGTGTAGATGCGTATCTGCGCGAGATCAACTATCCAGGTATGGCGCTGATTGCCCGTGATGGCGAAGTTCTGCTAAGACAAGGCTACGGACTTGCCGACGAACAGACGCTGAATCGTCCGGATCAGAAGACTCGAATCGCATCGCTGAGCAAATCCTTCACAGCCGCGTCCATTCTGAGTCTCGTGGAGGATGGTAAGATTAATGTGCAAGATCCAATCTCTAAGTACATCTCCGGTATACCGAAGGGAGATCAGATCACGCTGCATATGCTGTTATCCCAGACTTCAGGTCTGCCATCGGCATTCGGTCGGGGTGAAGGAACTTCTATGGAAGAGACTGTAGAGGAGATTCGCCACAAAACGCTGAAGTTTGAACCAGGAAGTGCCTATCTGTACAGCAACAGCGGGTATGTTTTACTTGCATACGTCGTTGAACAGGTATCTGGCATGAGTTATGCCGACTACGTGCAGCAGACGATATTGAAACCACTTGGCATGAAGAATTCGGGAGAGGCTTCCCGTAAAGTGCACACGATTAGTGGTTTTGTTCAACAAGATAACGCATGGGTAACTGCCCCATATTATGTTTCCCAATCCGGATCAGGAACCATATATTCCACGGTGGACGATATGCTGAAATGGGATCGTGCGTTGTATACGGACAAGATTCTAAGCCAAGATACGATTGAACAGATGTATGAGCCCTACTCCGATAAAAACTATGGCTACGCCTGGATTCTCAAAGAGAACGGCACAAACCGTACCGTCTTCCACAACGGTAGTGGTGGCGGGTTCGCTACAGCCTTTTCACGTAATCTGTCCGATGATATCACGATTATCCTGCTCGGCAACCACGCAGGCATGGACATGACTTCACTTTTGGATGAAGTTGAGGCACAAACAGCCAAAGCACTGCAATTGCAATAATCTATAATTTATAGCTTATAATGAGCAAAGAGACGGTCCTTTAAAGGATCGTCTCTTTGTGTTGTATATGTTCTCATTTTAACGACTCACACTTCCGTTTCGCTCAACCCACAATCCATCTCTTCTCCATCCTGCAAAAGGTAGATTTACTCATATTCTTATTACTGCCTAGGAGACATCCGCTCTTTCATCATCTGTCTGCTTTAATGTTACAGGAAGTTTCCCCGCAAAAGGAATACACCCCATCAGCGCCTGAGCGACGCTATCCACGGCAAGTGGCCGGCTCTCGTAAGCCGCTACATAGACCTGGGCATCCGGAAGCGCCAGCAGATCATAGGGGCTTCGCAATGCCACAACAGCCAGTGGTTTGCCCAATTGCTGTATCCAACCAATCAGCCTGCACTGTGGATCGCCGGAGGGACTTCCCGCATTGTAGGTTCCCACCACAATCTGCCGAATGTCATCTGCTTCCGCTGCCTGAAGCAGACGTGCGGAACGAATGGCAACGTCCTCGGGTGTGACCGTCAGATCAACAACATCCAGACCATAATTGGATAAGGCTGAGCCCAAGGTGAACGTCTGAGTCAGCTGTTCGTCGGCAATTGTCGTCACGGACGTGGCAACCGTTATGACCAGCGTGCGTTCCGGCTTCAAAGGCAGCATATTCAGCTGATCGCGCACCAGTGTGATACTGTTCTCGCTAATACGGCGGGCAACCTCTTGGTGTAATAAACTGTTGCGTTCAGGCCCACTGGAATGAGCAGGATCATTTGATGCCTTTGACGAAGGTGCATTCGATACTACACTGTCCAATTCCTCATCACCTGCACCACCTGTTTCACTCTCCAGCAAACCACGTTTCGCCTTGTACATCAGCAAGCGATTCACCGACTCATCAATACGTCTCTCGCTAATCCGCCCGCTTCTCACAGCTGCTATCAACGCTTCAAATGCTTCTGCCTGAAGCTTAGCCGTATGGCTAATTAACACCAGATCTGCCCCGGCCTCTACCGCCATTACGGCTGCATCGACAGTGCCATAGTTCACGGCAATGGCATCCATCTCCATGCAATCTGTCACGATCATGCCCTCATAACCCAGTTCCTGGCGAAGCAGACCGCTTAATACGGTTTGCGATAGCGTTACGGGCAGACGCTCTGGCTCCAGTGCAGGGAAATAAATATGCGCCGACATCATGGCATCGACACCTTCGGCGATAGCGGCTCGGAATGGAATCAACTCCAGACGCTCTACCCGTTCACGATCATGAGTGATGATTGGGAGGTACAGATGGGAATCGGTATCCGTATCCCCATGCCCCGGGAAGTGCTTGGCTGTCGCTGCAATCCCAGCGTCCTGTATTCCCGCGATGGTTCTGGCCCCATATTCTGCAACGGATTGTGGAGATTCGCCGAATGATCGCACACCGATGACCGGATTAACCGCGTTATTGTTCACATCCAATACCGGAGCAAAGTTCATGTTAATGCCCATGGACTTCAGCTCCAACCCACTGATATATGCCGCCTGATACGCATCTTCAATGGAACCGGCAGCGGCAATGGCCATTGGTCCAGGCATCAAGGCGATCCCTTCGGTGATTCGAGCAACCATGCCGCCCTCCTGATCAATGGAGATCCAGAGCGGCACATTACCACTGCTTTTGGCAATCTGCTGTAACCCTAACGATAACCGCTCTACCTGCTCTGGCGACTCAACGTTGCGAGCAAAGTAGATTACGCCACCAATTGGATACTTTCGGAGAAAGGATTCCACATCGCCAACAGCTTCGGTGCCATGAAAGCCACAAAGCAGCATTTGCCCAACTTTCTCACGCAAAGTCATCTGTTTCAGCCTCGACTGGTATAACTCGTTTAGCCCACTCATTTCATGCCTCCCTCCGATAACAAACATCCATTCATTGATATAACAAAAACGGCTTTCGCCGCTCCTTCCATTCCGCTGCCTGTACATTCCACGCTTCCATTAAACGAACGAAGCCCGCCCAGTCATGAATCGTTTCCCTGACTTCCTTACCCCCTGCCAGCAGGTCGATAAAGTACCTTGAACCCGGCTCTGGTGGCTCCAGCCAGCAGAATTGCTCCGGATAGAGTGATACCAGTTCATGTAAAAGCACCAACCCTGTCTCTACCGCCCGGAATTTCCTGCTGTCCGTTACAAAAATCCTTACACCACCACACAGCTCACCTGTATGTTTGGAGAATGTTGGGGACATGTACACTGGATGCACATGCACACCTTCCAGCTTGTATTCCCGAAATCGTTCCGCCAAACGTTCACCCTCAACCCAGGGGGCCCCAATCCACTCGAATGGGCGGGTCGTGCCCCTACCCTCCGATACATTAGTGCCTTCGAACAGGCACGTCCCCGCATATACCCGCACACTGTCCAGCGTGGGCATATTGGGAGAGGGTAACATCCAGGGAAGACCACAATCCGCATACTCCATGGAGCGCTGCCATCCTTCCATGGCAACCACGTCCAATTCGCAAGGTACATCCATCTCGCTGTTGACCATCAGGGCGAGTTCACCTACCGTCAATCCGGTACGTACAGGTACACGCCAAGCGCCAACGAGTGATTCATACCCCGCGTTCAGCACACCGCCTTCCACAACGTTTCCACCCAGCGGATTGGGACGGTCCAGAATCAGCATGCGTTTGCCCGCTCCAGCGCAGACCTCCATCATATGGAACAAGGTTGAGGCATACGTGTAATAACGGATGCCCACATCCTGAATGTCGAATAGCACCGTATCCACTCCAGCCAGCATTGCAGGCGTAGGTCTCTTGTAATCTCCATACAGGCTGAACACCGGAATGTCCAGACGTGGATGAAGCATGTCTCCGAATCTGACACCCGCCTGAAGCTCTCCATCCAGTCCGTGCTCACAGGCATAGAGCGCTGTAAGCTCAGTATTAGCCAGTCCGGTGCACACATCTATTGTCGATACAAAATCCGCTGTAATACCAGTCGGGTTTGTAATTAGACCGATTCGAGCACCTATTAACCACGGATGCGATAACCCTCCGGACAGAAGATCAACTCCCGTTTTTACAGCCGGGATCTGCTCGGTCCCCTTCAACTGGCCCATCACACATTCCCCTGGCTTATCCAGCCTGTATGCTGGTGATCATTACCGCCTGTTACGACAGGCTCTTCTTGAGGCTCCAGCACATTAAGAGCAACCTTATGCTGATAGATGGCAAACATACCTCCAAACAGTGCTCCGAAACCAACGACAGTCAGCATCAGCAGCGCAGTCAGGCACATGGCCTGAAAACAAGCGCCCATCGTGTACCCCGGGTGACGGAAGAACAGCTTTACACTTTCCCCCATCGCTTGAACGATGCCCATGTTTTTTTGTAAAACAAGCTGCCAGGTATAGAACTGTGACATCAGCGCCATGAGAACAAAGAACGTCTGGAATACACCCACTGCTGTACCTGTAATTCCACCCTGTCCACCGTAATACCACCAGGTTGACCATAGAATGAAGCCAAGCACCGCGAAAAGCACCCCCACCGACACTCCAGGGATTATTCCCTTCAACGTTCCGATCCATATATCCTTAAGCCCATTGCGCCGTTCCTTACGCTCCAATCTGTGATGCACGGCATAACAAACACCGAACAGGATGGGCATATATATTAAGGCCAGGAGCAGTATAGCGATCGGCAGCGGAGCAAACATCAGAATGGGAACCAATACGATAGAGCTAACGACACTGTACAAGGCCACCGGAATAATATCCCGATAGATTTCCGCGCCCGACTTGATCAATACTTCACTTAGCTTACGCATTTTTATTCTCCCTTCTATATAAGTTGGACTAAACATTTACTCAATAACGGAGAAAACATAACAAATATGGAGAAGAGAAGCGTTCGCCAACAAAGGGCTATCTTAAAAGGGCTCCCCATTTGGGTTGGCTTGGCCGCACCGCCGGTCAGTATGTTGTACCAAACTTGCAACGTGCTAACGAATCTACCGCACCTTAAACGACAGATTTTCGAGGCATGCCAATTTTAACGAACTTCAGTGCCGTTATTTCGGTACAACCAAGGCGTCAGAGCCTAAAAAACAACATCTTCGAGTAAATAACGTCTCTGTGATTCGTTACATTTCAAACCGGTGCAAATGGGAGCGAATAACGTGTGTAAGGTTCCTTAAAACAAAATTATAACGAGAAAAAATAGTACACATTCACGCTCATTGCTTTTAGGACAGCCCCACTTACTCCCGTCCAATCGCAAGCTCCGTTTCTGGATCGAAAAAGTGTGCCTTACGCAGGTCCAGCACAAACTTTTTGTCCATACCTACATAAGCATGTGTTTCGGGGTGAACCTTGGCCGTAACGGTACGGGCACCAGAATGGAAATACACCAAATTCTCGGAGCCCAGATGTTCTACAACCTGAACTCGCGCCTGCAGCATGTGGTCTGTCGGGATATTCGGAGCGACATCATCACCAAAAATATGCTCTGGACGCAGACCCATAATCACCGGTTTGCCTTGATGACTCTGAAGACGAGCGAGTACATCTTCTGGCAAGGTGAATGATGCACCGTCCACGACAACCTGCGTGCCTTCAATCCGCGCATCAATGAAATTCATCGCCGGGGAACCGATAAATCCGGCAACAAACATATTCCGCGGACTCGCATACAGTTCTTTCGGTGAAGCCACCTGCTGAATATCTCCATGATTCATGACCACGATGCGTTCCCCAAGTGTCATGGCTTCTACCTGATCATGCGTCACGTATACAATCGTGGCACCGAGACGTTTATGCAACTCACCCAACTCCACCCGCATCTGTACCCGCAACTTAGCATCCAGATTGGATAGTGGTTCGTCGAATAAAAACACCTGCGGATCACGGACGATCGCCCGTCCCACCGCAACACGCTGGCGCTGACCACCAGACAGCTCGCGTGGTTTGCGCTCCAGCATCGCTTCCAGTCCAAGAATGGAGGCCGCATTCTGCACCTGTTCATCAATATAGGACTTTGGCTTTTTCAGATTTTTCAGGCCAAAGGAAAGATTCTCACGGATGGTCATATGCGGATAAAGTGCATAATCCTGAAACACCATCGCGATATCCCGATCCTTCGGATGCAGATCGTTAACAAGCCGGTCACCGATCACAATATCACCGCTCGTTTGTTTTTCAAGTCCGGCAATCATCCGCAGTGACGTTGTCTTGCCACAGCCCGAAGGACCCACAAACACTACGAATTCCTTATCTTCTATAACAAAGTCCGAGCCGGCCACAGCCGTGAACGTTCCTTTATGATCGTCTTTGAATTCTTTGCGCACTTGGCGAAACTCCACGCGTGCCATAGGTAGATCCCCCTTTACGTTGTCGCTTGTCCTGAACTAACAGTTAACCTTTAACCGCACCGATCGTAATGCCCTGCAGGAAGTAACGTTGCAGTGAGAAAAACAGAATAATCATTGGCAACGCACCTATTGTTGCCCCTGCCATCATTGCGCCGAAGTCCGTTGATTCGGCAAATACAAACGAGGCCAACCCCACCTGAATGGTACGCATCTCGCTGGAATTGGTAATGAGGAAGGGCCAGAAGAATTCGTTCCACGAAGCCACAAACGTGAATATCGCCAGCACCGCGATTCCCGGCTTTGCCATCGGCAGAATGACTTTCCAGAAGATACCGAACTCACTGCATGCATCGATACGTGCCGCATGGATCAGCGATGTGGGCAGCGTGGACATAAACTGTTTCATCAAGAATATGTTCCCTACGCTAACGGCAGCAGGCAGAATAATGGCCGTATACGTATCCCCCAGGTCAAACACGTTGACCATCAGAATGTACAAAGGAATCAGCGTCACCTGTGCCGGGATCATCATTGTCCCAAGCAACGTCCAGAATACCGCCTGACTACCCGGAAACTTCAGTTTGGCGAACGCATATCCCGCCAAGGAGGCGAAGAATACATTTGTAACGGTCAGAATGATCGAGATGAGCAGCGAGTTGTATAACCAGCGCCAGGCATCGGTTTTGGCAAAAAAGCGCTCATATGGTGATAACGACAGCTGCTCTGGAATCATCTGTGGTTTAAACGAAGCCGACATCGCGCTATCCTGCACCGAACCAACGAGCATCCAATACATCGGAATGACCGTCACCAGTGCCCAGACCACCAGCAGAAAGGATGCAACAACGAGCAGGATCTTTTTCTGTGTTGATTTCATGGATTTCATTCACCCCCGGATGCTTAATGCAATGTGCTCTAATAGCACGTGTTTTGAACTACCTCTAATACTCAATATCGCTGGAGAAATATTTGAACTGAATGACGGAGATGACAATGATGATAATTGCCAATACGAACGACTGTGCCGAAGCCAATCCGAACTCATAGAACTTAAATGCCGTCTCGTAGATCAGATAAGCGATCGTTGTTGTCGCAAAGTTCGGTCCACCCTGTGTCATCAGATATACCGAGATAAACACCTGGAAGGATGTAATGACACCCGTGACGAGCAGATACAGCGTCGTTGGTTTGAGCAGCGGCCATGTAATCTTGCTGAACTGGGTCCAGCCGCTGGCATGATCAATATCCGCCGCTTCATACAGCGATTTCGGAATACCGCCCATGGCTGCCAGATACAGAATAATGCCCGCTCCGTGTGATCCAAGCCAGTTCATCAGAATGAGGGAAAAAAGTGCCGTTCCCGATTGGCCCAGCCAGATTACCGGGTCAAGACCGAACAGGCCGAGGAAGCGGTTCAGCAGTCCTGAATCCGTCGGGTCAAAGATCGCCAGCCATACAATGGAGATGGTTACCCCGGAGGCTACCGCAGGCAGATACATTGTAGCTTTGAAAAATGTCTGCCATTTAGTTTTCATTTGATAGATGAAATAAGACAGTACAAATGTAATGAGAATATTGACCGGGACTGTGCCTACGGTGAAGATCACTGTATTTTTAATCGATTTCCAGAACGTCTCATCCTTCACTAAACGCTCGTAGTTATCCAATCCAACCCACGTTGAGTTCATAATGTTGTATTTCTGGAAGCTCATCACAAGAGCCGTCAGAACAGGATACAGTGTGAAAATGAGAAACAGCAGGACAGGCGCCAAAATAAACAAATACGCCCACCCGTAGTCTCGCCAAAACCGGGCAACCCGGGAAGTCCGAGGCACGGACGGTTTTGGCGCAAGGGCGGTCTGCATGGCGAATCCTCCTCTCCTAATCAGTGTGGTTTTGCGTTATGTTTGATTGTCCGAGTTATTGTCCAAACATCTGCTGGCCTTTGCTCTTGAAGTCTTCTGCGATCTGCTCTGGTGATTTTTCTCCCGAGAACAGCGCCTGGATGTTTGGCTTCACAACCTGTTCCTTGAATTGTTTTTGCTGGGATGCTTTGTCGATATCCAGTTCCAGTACAACCGGCATCGCGATATTCTCTGCCATGACTTTTGCAGCAGCCAGATTATCCGGTTGACCAAGCTCTTTTCCTTTAAACAGTTCCACCTGGGACTGTCTTACGAATGGAAGCGCCAGTTCATTGGCCGAGTTCCCTGCTTTGGCACCACTAAGCGCCTCCATCACCAGGAACGTATTTTTGGCATGCTGTTCGCCCTTGTCCTTTTTCTGTTTGAAGGCTACATACCCTTCGCCGCCCATCGTTGTTGCTGCAGGTTGATCATCATTATGCGGTACAGGCAACAGGACAAAATCAATCTTCTCTCCCTGCACCTTGCCATCATCGATGTCCTTGTTGCGGTTCTGAATCATCACATCATAATAAGGAATCGCTTTGGAGATAATCGCCGTTTCCCCCGCGTAGAACATATCCGTCCGTTTTGCTGGCGCGAGAGCCGCCGTTTCCTTCGGCATATACCCTTGATCCATCAGGTTTTTGATAAAAGAGAGGGTATCCAGAATCCGACCATCATTCCATTGGAACGTGCCGTCTTTATCAAGAACATCAATCATCCCGTTGTTTCGGGACAGCATTTCAATGAAGTCAAGCGAGGTTCCGTCGGTAACCAGTGCATATTGCTTGGCCCCGCCATCCAGCGTTTTGGTCAGCTTGGCAGCAGCATCGTTGAATTCGGACCAGGTCCAGCCATTTTGCTGAATGGACTTCCAATCAATGCCCACTTCCTCCAGAATGCGTTTGTTACCACCCCAAGCCCATTGGAATTGATACAAGGGCAGACCATACTGTTTCCCCTGAATCTGGCCTAAATCCAGCGTACCTGGCAGGTAGTCGTCCTTAACCTCAGGTGTCAGGTAACTGTCCAATTCAAGTGCCAATCCCGTATTCACATATGTGCCGTCTACGCTGTGAAAGTAAAGATCCGGCGGGTTGCCCGCGTTCAAAGCGACATCGAATTTTTTGGGGCCTTCCGCCCAGGAGAGCATTTCCGTCTTCACGGTAATGTTGGGGTGTTCTTTATTGAAATCAACGATTAGATCCTTGAGTTCATCTTCATATGTGCCATGTACAGGATAGGTCCATACCGTCACTGTATCTTCCGCATTCGGATCATCTGAAGCAGCACCCCCGCTATTCCCACAGGCAGTAACCAAGACCATCATCAACAACATCGTCCATACCAGACCCTTCTTTTTCATCCCTTCATCTCCTTTGCATGTCATCATCCGATTCTTTCATTGCCTAACCATGCTACCCCTTTTTTGATCATTCAGCCTTTTAAACGGCATCCACCCATAAACTCGGCAGTAAGGAAAAGCACCTCCCCTGGAGATTGGACCTGCCAGTCGCAGGCTAAATCTCTTAAATGCAATATTAACGTCAACTTAATTGACATTAACAGTATTAATTCCTTCCAAAATTGTAGATTGAGTTCATTATATGAGTTGTAAAATAAAAATTCAACATTATTTTTTATTATAAAATTTAATTTTACTTTTTCTTTTCATGCCACTATACTATGTAAAAAGAAAACCCAAGCAAGCGAGGTGAGCCACTTTGCGAGTATATGTAGGCGTAGATGGAGGCGGTACCAATACTGATGCAGCAATCATTTCCGAATCTGGTGAAATTCTTTCCCGACTCAGCGGAGGTCCCACGAATCCTCATAGCGTATCAACTGAACAGGCCCTTTCCGAACTGCAACGAGTGCTGGAACAGCTATTTAATCTAATAAGTGATTTATCGACAAATTGTGAGGGTATATGCCTTGGTATGTCAGGTGTAGATACGATCCAAGAGCGGCAACTTATAGCCAAAGCAGTAAATAACTATATGAAGAGTCGTAATCGACAGGCATCAGGAGGTTGTCCAGTCTGGGTTGTATCCGAAGGAGAGATTGCTCTGATGGCCTCTCTCGGACATACGCACGGTGTATTATGCATCTCTGGAACAGGGTCCATCGTGTACGGATTTACGCGGGAAGGCGAGCGATACCGTGCAGGAGGCTGGGGTCACCTGCTCGGAGATGAGGGGAGCGGCTATCGTATTGGGCAGCGTGCACTCCAAGTGGTTATGCAGAGTTATGACGGTGTTCTTCCTCCAACCCGTTTAACCCCGCTTCTTCTAAAGAAACTGAACCTTCGGGATATATCGGAGCTAAAGACACGGGTGTATCAGACGGATTGGGGCAAAACCGAGACCGCATCCATCGCCCGCTTAGCTATAGAAGCAGCTGAACTCGGAGATGAGGCCGCCCGGGCACTGATCATCGACGAAGCCTCCCAATTGGCGGATACCGCCAAGGCGCTGATTGCCCGTCATCGGGAATTTGCATCCACTCAGGTTGTCCTGTCCGGATCACTTTTTCGATACGCTGCACTTTTCCGAAATACATTTATTCAGAAGTTATCGGGATATTATGGAGAGTTGGACTTTGTATATCGTGAAGATGCCCCCGCTCCAGCGGTTGGCGCAGCACAACTGGCAAGAAAACGCTGTTCCCTGAATGAATCATTTTAAAAGAGAGAAGGAGGCCATACAGATGAATCACATGCTGAATTCACTAATAACAGAACAACCCAATCCACTAACGGATCATATAGATGAATTGCCTTCGGCAGAAATTATGGAGCTAATTAATAAGGAAGATCAACGGATTGCGGAGCTCATTCAGCCCCTAATTCCGGTCATTGCTCAGGCTGCGGATCGGATCTTGAAGGCGTTTCAGTCTGGCGGCAGGCTTTTTTATGTAGGCGCAGGTACCAGTGGACGATTAGGAATACTTGACGCTTCGGAATGCCCGCCTACCTACGGAACCCCGCCCTCCATGGTGCAGGGTATTATTGCAGGGGGATTCCGGGCAGTGAAGGACCCGGTTGAAGGTGCTGAAGATAGTGAGGAGTTGGGAGCTGCGGACCTTGATGAACATGGCTTAGACAAAAAAGATGTCGTGGTTGGCATTGCAGCCAGTGGACGAACGCCGTATGTGCTGGGTGCGATGAGACACGCCAAGGAGATTGGGGCTACGGTGATCAGCCTGAGTAATAATGCAGGCACGCCGATGACCCTGTTGGCTGATGTGAGCATTGAGGCTGTTGTCGGCCCAGAGGTTGTCATGGGTTCAACACGTATGAAGGCAGGCAGCGCCCAGAAAATGATTCTGAACATGCTCACCACTACCGCCATGATTCGTCTGGGCAAGGTTTACCGTAATTTCATGGTTGATCTGAACCCTTCGAACGAGAAGCTTGTCCATAGGGCCAAACGCATGATCCATCTGGCAACCGGAGCGAATGAAGCAGATATTGAAGAGGCTTTTACCGGTGCAGACGGTCATGTAAAAACGGCAATCGTCATGCTGATGGCAGGCGTGGATGCAACAGAAGCCCAGCACAGGCTTGATCTGGCTAACGGATTTGTCCGCAGCGCCATTGCGAAGCCTTCCTGAGCCGTACAGGGATATCATTAGAGGTGGTAAGAGAGGAGCCCAACATTGGTCTGGGCTCTTTTTTTATTTTTTCATTCTAAAAGCGGATATAATCCGTCAAAAAATCCCCTCCTGTATAAACAGAAAGGGATTCATATGGTTCTACTTCACTTGTGCTCCAGAATAGCCTGTCGGCTCTTCTCCAAATACTCCACCGACTGGTTGTAATCCCGACTGGCAATCGCCAGATACAAAATGTCGATCACGTTCAACTGAGCAATCCGTGACGATGTGGCTCCGCTCCGAATATCACTTTCGGTGGAAGTAATCATCAGAGGCACATCCGCCATACTACTGAGTGTATTGCTGCCCCACTTGGTAATGCTGATTGTCGCTGCACCGCCATCGTGAGCATGCTTGAGACAGGAGATTACGTTTGAAGTCTCCCCTGAATACGAGATACATACCACCGCATCATCCTCACGAAGCGTCGTTGCGGACGAAATCTGCATATGCGGATCGGCGAACGAAAAGCTTGTACGATTGATTCTCATGAACTTGTAATGTGCATCCAGCGCAATCAGGTTGGAGGCCCCTACTCCATAGAAAAAGATCCGGTTTGCCTGATGAAGCACGTCCACGGCTTTTTCCACCAGACGTGGGTCCAGAATATGAACCGTATCCTTCACCGACTGAATATTGTTTGCGGACACATGCTGAATAATGCTCTCCATGGAGTCCTGGGGACGAATCTCCGTATATTGATATGGCTCACTCGTCTGCAAATCTCCGGCAATCTTCAGCTTCAGCTCCTGAAAACCCGTTACACCCAGTGATTTGCAGAGACGGATAATGGCAGCTGGGCTGCCTCCACTCCGTTCAGACAACTGGGCCACCGAGGATTGAACAGTTTCTTGCGGGTGATCGAGAATATAAGCTCCGATCTTCCGTTCGGACGGGGTCAAGTCATCCATTAATGCGCGTAAACGTACAAGTCCACCTTTCATGCCTTCCATTCGCTCCTCCTTTCCGTACTGCATTCATGTACAAGCATTTTATCTTATAATTCCACTCGCGTCTAATCGAATCCCTCGCCCTTCCATAACTGAACTCCAATTAAAGTCAGGCCTCACTAGAGTGTGAGATTGCCTGAGATTACGGCGTGTTTCGCTCCGGTTACTGCCGGGAGTGTATTGGTTCTTCCCATAAGTGCCTCATGGCCAAGTAGAGCAAATCCAATGGCTTCCCGAGCATCATCAGGTACGCCATAATCTGCTGTTCGTTCCAAACGGATATCTTTCGGTAGTCTCTGACGGATCATCTCCATTAACGTGGCATTGGAAGTGCCACCACCGCACGCAAGCATGGCCGATATTTGCACCTTGGGCAGGATAAAATCCTGCACTGCACGCACGATGGTCTCCGCGGTCAGACAGGTGGCAGTAGCCAGCGTATCTTCAAGCGTTAAGGAACGCGCTGCGGCCATCTCCATCAGTCTCACTGCATATGCGGCTCCATATACTTCTCGCCCGGTACTTTTCGGCGGAAGTCTTTTGAAGTACTCATCCTCCAAACACAGTTCTACCAGACCCTGATCGACCTTCCCCTGTGCGGCAATACTTCCATTCGGATCATAATGCTGCCGCCCATCCGTTGCCTGCCGCACAATGGCGTCCATCACCATATTCCCCGGTCCCGTATCAAATGCCGAAATACCTTCGGTAGATGACTCGGATGGAAGCACCGTCACATTGCCAATGCCGCCGATATTCTGCACCAGCCGTCCTTCCGTCGGGCTGCGGAACATCAGAGCATCCGCATAAGGCGTAAGCGGGGCACCTTCCCCACCAGCCGCCATATCCCTTGCTCGTAGGTTACCAATCACTGGCAGCCCTGTCCGTTCTCGAACGACAGCACATTCACCGATCTGCAATGTCGATACCACATCAATACTGGCTCCCGTTGGCCCTGGAAATGCAGAGGCTACAGGAGCATGCCATACCGTCTGTCCATGCATGCTAATCACATCCACCTGCTGCGTTGAAATACCGGCAGACCGCATCAGTTCCGTAACGCTATGCGCATACCACTCCGATACACCAAAATGCGCGGCTGTCAGCTCGTCGACACGAGCTGTCCCCGGTGAACATAACCGGATCATCACGTCTCTCAATCCATTCGAATACGGCACACAGACGAAATCAACCAGCTCTATCTGCTGTAATGCTCCGCTCATATCGGTTTGAATACGCACCAATGCCGCGTCAGTTCCATCAAGTGACGTTCCTGACATTAGTCCGATGACCAGATGCTCCTGCTTCAAACGATACTTCTCCCACATCGGATAGCTGCCTGTATCCATCCACTTCCAACCTCCTGCAAGACCCGATAAACACGTCATCCTGCCATAATTTCACCCAGTATATGATATTAAATTTCACAAGTCAAACATTATATGAAATTTAATTACATTATTGAAAATAAAAAGAGAGATATTCATCCCATTTGCGATCACACATCATGTTTTCTTCCATCAATTGATAATTAGATATCAGAAGAGAAACATTTTTACATTTTTACCGTTTATAATATGTAGGTATATTTTGGTAGTCATATATAGATCTAATACTAGTCGAGGTGCATAATGAAGAAAACCATTTTACTATTGTTTCTGAGCCTGTTCTTACTCGTTTTGTTCCCTAATCAGGGAAATGCCGCTGCAAGTTCGTCGAAAATCTTTATGGATGGAGAGGAATTAGTCCTCCCAAGTGATGTACAGGTGACGATTATCAATAAAAACGTGATGATCCCGATTCGTGTCGTTGCCGAAAATTTGAAATTCAAAGTTGATTGGAACCAACAAGCACGCACTGTAAAAATTCAGCAAGATCAACAGACGATTTCCCTAACCGTGGACCAAAAGCAAGCCATGGTTGCTGACAAACAAGTCACTTTGAACACAGCACCGCAAATTTTGAATAAAACGCTGGTGGTGCCCATTCGATTTGTCAGTGAACAAATGGGGCTTAAGGTAAGATGGAACAATCAAGACAAGATCGTATACTTAACAAACACCAGTAAGGGACCTGCTATCGACCCAGGCAACAGTTCTGGAAAAGGGGATTCAACGTCTACCGCTAAGGTTACCGATATCCAATTTGCTAATAATCAGCTCGTTTTATCCACCGATGGGGCCGTTCAGCCGATAGTAACGACCCTCAAGTACCCTGATCGTCTGGTTGTGGACTTGCCCGGAGCCACCTTTGGTGATATCTCCCAACCGCTGGATCAAGGACTCAATGGCAAGTTGGATGTGAGCGGTTATCCCAATGTGACAGAAGTGAGATATTCACTGTTCAAACGAGAACCGGCACAAGTTCGCATTGTCGTGGAATTGAATAATGTGAAGAATGTCCAGTACAACCACAATGTGATTGCCGACAAACTGATTATTGATCTGAATGTTGCGGGAGACAATGTCACACCTGCTCCAGTCACTCCAGTAGGCGATTCAGGACGCAAGGTCGTGGTCATCGATCCAGGACACGGTGGCAGTGACCCGGGGACGATCAGCATCACGAACAAACCCGAAAAAGAATACAACCTGGCATTGGCTCACAAAGTACAAGCCCTGTTGCTCAATGAACCCAATATCGAATTGGTGATGACTCGTGAAGGTGATACCTATCCGACCCGTCCTGAGCGTGTTCAGCTCGCCAATCAATTAAATGCAGATGTATTTGTATCTATCCATGGCAATAGTGTGAAGTCCGCCCCCCAAGCCACAGGTACAGAGACATATTATTATCAACGCAGTAATAGCAAGGAATTAGCCACTATCATTCATCAACGTTTGGTGAAAGCCATGGGTCTCAGAGATCGTGGTGTGAAAAATGGAAACTTGGAAGTGATCCGAGACACGACCATGCCTGCAGTGCTTTTGGAAGTGGGATTCTTGAGTAATGTACTCGATGAAGAACTGATGTCGTCCGAAGTTGTTCAGATGAAAGCCGCTCAAGCGATAGCCGATGGAATCAAGGAGTATTTGGGCCTATAAATCATATAATAAATCAGATAAAGGAAGTGATTCTTTGAATAAGAAGCTAGGTTGTGCACTTATATTATCATGCTTGATCCTTATCGGAGTTGGATGTGCCCAGAAGCCAGTGAGCCAATCCGGCTCAAATGAACCTGCTGTTCAGGGGGGACAGGTGCAGGCACCAAACCCATCCGAAACGGAGGTGGATCTGGGCACAATGAATACACAAGTCGTCGATGTTTATTTGGCAGATTCTCAGGTACTTGAGCTTGAGAAAACAGAGCAGGAAATTGAATACAAGGATGATTCCGAAAAATATGAAAAAACATTTGCAGCGTTGCAAACGAACACCGATTCAGAGCTTGTTTCCCTCTGGGAGCAGGTTGAATTGCTCTCTATACAATATGCTGAGGGTACAGTGACTTTGGATGTTCATATCCCCGCTGAAGCCAATCTTGGTACCAGTGGAGAATTGCTCGCATTGGAAGCTTTAACTACAACGATGTTTCAATTTGATGAAGTGAACAGCCTGGATATACTGGTGGATGGTGAAGCCGTGGATAGTTTGATGGGTCATGCCGAACTGGAACACCCTATTCATCGCGAACCCTAAAGATCACACAACAATGGAAAAAGAACGTCCCCAGGGACGTTCCAATCTGACGCATCAATTCGATTCATGCACAATTCACACATATAGCTCGTCACCAGCAGACAGTGAATGTATAACTGTTCCCGGTGACGGGCTATTTCTGAGCAAACCTTCTTTTAAACGGTCCGTCTCTGCCCGGTCAGTATGCACAAGGACCGTATGCCTTGCTGGAACCTGATGCAGCATCCGTTCAACATCCTTCCAGCCCTGATGCACTTTATAACGTATTTTCCGCACCACACACACTCCATACTTGTCAGGAACCCGTAGCAGCTTATCACCAAATGTACCATGAGCAACATGCCCGGTGAGCAGAATCAGATTCTCCTCCCTGTCCGATAATTGACTATAATACCAACGGGCAAGCGAGGACTGCATCATGCCGTCCGGAATGAACCATAGCGAAGCAGCATGATGTTCCAACAGCTGTTCCCGCTCTTGGGTGGTCGTAGGCAGATCCCATCCTCGTCCAGTCAGAAAGCCATCAATTTTGTCTTTCAACGAACTTCCGATGACATGCTCTCCCTTCTCCCTCAACCAATACGGAACATGCATAAGCTGCTTCATGCCGTCTACCAGCCCGTGTTCCACTACGATTGGGATAGCCGGGAATTGTTGCTGTGCCCACAGTATGATCTCCTGTCCACGACCTACGACAGGCATGGGTAAGAGCACCTTTCCGCCTTGAGCAATCGTCTGGCGAATGGCTCGTTCAAGCTGTTCCAGTTTGTCGGCCTGTGTATCCTGGTCCGTACCGTAGGCCGCATCAACGATCGCCAGATCCACTAGCCCGACGGAAGATATTGGCGCAGCGTCTGCTACGTTTGCTCTGTCTGCTCTGTCTGCTCCATCTGCTCCGTTGGATGTGAAATTTCTCTGCTTCATGGGTATCTCCATGGATACAAGTGTTCTTGACGATGCCTCTGATGCAACAGATGTATGATCTTGTGACGTTATGAATTCTCCAGCCTTTTGCCCACTGTTTATGGCGATTAGTTCCTCTGTACCCCACCGTTCGCTGCTCGGAGCATCGAACACAGGATTCTCACGAAGCATGTTTGTCTGCCAGAACGCCTCCGCTGGACAATCCTCCTGTAAAAGCAGCGATTCGGACGTGTAGTCCCCGGAATAGAAAATCCGCTTACCTTCCATTTCAACCCCAAACCACACCGATCCAGCCAGATGTCCACTCCGGCCCCACATCACTTTTACTTCTGGAAAAGGTTCAAACCAGGTTTGGGATACGACCTCATCTTCCAGATACCGATAACGAATAGCCTGCTCATCTACTTCATCATAAGGAAGTTCTTCGCCTATACGCTCTACAAACCTACGCCAGTTGGCAAAATACGTACGCAGCTGCGCCCTCGTCTCTCTCGTCGTCCACACTTCACCCTGGTAGCCCATCTTATACAGCAAAGGGATGGCGACCGAATGATCCTCATGGGCGTGGGACAAGAGGACCGCGTCCAGTTGTGGGACAATCTCCGGATCGATCAGCGGATACTGGCCTTTGCCTTCTTTTTTCACACCACAATCCAGCAAAAGCCGAAACCGGCTCCCGCTCAGGAGATAGGCGGAACGTCCATGTTCCCCTGCGCCGCCCCATACGTTCAGTTTGATCATGATGCATTCCACTTTCTCTTTGAATTCAGCATTTCGATTCCAAGCAGCATGAACACCGTCATACCTACTGTCACGACGGCCATCGCCATGCCGAGGGATACCTGACCTTGCTCAAACTGGGCAAAAATATACGTAGCGGACGTCTGCATCGATGGCGGAAGAATCAATAACGAACCTACCAACTCCCGGGTAGCAATCGTAAAGGTCATCATCCATCCGGCCAGCATGCCGGGTAGGATCAGCGGGATCAGGATTCGCCGCAGAATATACAGCGGTTTCCCGCCAAACACTTGCCCAGCCTGGAACAACGTTCCGTCAATCTGGGTAAAGCTCGATTTTACATACTGCACGGTGTAAGGCAAGAAGAGAACAACGTACGTGAGCACAACCATGCCGTAGGTGTTATACAACGTGACTGGCATCCAGGGTGAGTTCCAGAAGAGAATCAGACCCACGACCATCACGATGCCCGGCACCGTATTAGGCAACAGACTGAACAAGTCAATCACACGCTGCATGAATGAAGATGATCTGCCGATCGCGAGTGCAAACCCAGTACCGATAATAACAGCAACGGTTGAAGCCGCGAGGGATAATCCCAGACTGTTCCCGATAGCCTTCATACTCACCGATCCCCAAGATAACAGCTCCTTGTAATGATCCAAGGTCAGATTATCAAAAGCAATTCCTGATCCCCGTAACTTCATGGTCGAAGCGGCGATGATGGAGAAATACGGGATACCTATCGACAGGATCAACAGGATTGCAAGATACGCCCCACACAACCATCCTGCTCCGCCACGAAGAGAATATCGCTTTGAACGTTGCCCTTTGCCACCAACCAGACGATACGTGAACTTTCGACTCATCGCAGACTGCATGTACCACATCACCAGACAGACGGACAGCAGCACCGATGCCAGCGAAGTCGCCTTGCCGAAGTCAATCGGCCAACTGGAGATGTACTTATGAATTTCGGAGGTCATGACATAATAGCCAATCTTGCGCCCGAAGGTTGCCGGTGTTCCGAATTCCGCAATCGTTTTGACAAAGACCAGCATGATCCCCATGCCGTAAGACGACAACAATAAGGGTAAAATAATGCGTCTGAAACGGCACCCTGCACGCGCACCGTGCACGGCTCCCGCTTCTTCCAGATTGCCACCGATGCGGATCAATGCATCTCGAAGCAGCAGATACAGGAACGGGAACAGGTGCAAGCTCATGATGAGCACCATGCCCCAGAAGCTGAAGAACAGCTCACTCCAGCCCGCAGATGATGGCACCCATTGCTGAAGGTATCCCCCTTTTTGCATAAACAGAATCCAGCCCATCGAGCCGATATACGGCGGGGTCATGAACGGAATCATCAGGATTACATCGACCCAGCGATACTCACCCATCCGAGTCTTCGCCATCATCCAGGCTAGCGGCAGCGCCAGCAGTGTGGTTACCGCTACAACGCAGATGCCAAGCCAGACGGAGTTCAGCAATACACCTGATAGATGATGACCTGTAATCGTGCGAATCGGAGCCATCCAGTCCCATTGCCCGTCCGGATACACACTTTGCCAGAAGATCAGCAAGAGCGGCACGCCAATACTTATGGTCAGCAGAAAGAGGGCCAGAATCACGCCCACTCTCCGAAAAATTCGGTTGTTGTCCAATACAACAGGTTTCACTACGTTCACCTCACATGACTTTCCACAGACAGCAGGTATTCCTTTTGCCTAGTTGTCTCTATCCTATTATTTAAAAGTTTCGGAAAAACGCGCCGCTGTCTCTTCGCCATGTTCGCTCATCCAGTTCCAATCCACTTTAAGTTGTGGAATATCCTTCACATTGGCACGGTTAGTCGCTTCAATGTCTTCGCGGCCCGGGATCAGATAAGCATCTGCAACCAGCTTCTGTGCTTCATCGGACAACAAGTAGTCAATGAACGCTTTGGCATTCTCTACATTTGGACTGGATTTCAGAATCGCTGCTGGTCTTGGGCTGATTACCGTGCCTTCCTCAGGGTATACGATATCCAGTGGTTCGCCTTTTGCCTTAGAGGAATACGCCATGTAGTCCACACCTGCTGCTACGATGCTTTTGGCACCCGTAATGACTGGATCAAGTGCTTCCTGATTGGCGCCTGCCATCGCTACACCATTGGCTTTGTAGGCACTCAGCAGATCCCATCCTTTTTCACCATTTGCACTCAGGTATCCAGTGATAAAGTCGAGTGCTGAACCTGATAATGTAGGGTCGGGAATGTTCACTGCATCTTTCCACGCAGGCGTAGCCAGCTCTGCCCAACTTGTTGGTGGTGTAGATACCAGTTTGGTGTTATACACAATACCCAGTGCGGAAGCACTGCTGCTGAAATAGTTGCCCTCTGCATCCGACCAATCCTTGTTCAGCTTGTCTGCATTGGCTGCTTCAGGGTAAGGCATGGTCAGTCCGTCTGCTTTCAAAGCCTGTGCTGAAGGCAGCGAGGCTAGAATTACAACGTCTGCAACCGGATTGGACTTCTCTGCTTCCATACGAGCCAGAATTTTGCCTGTCGTTCCCTGGAACATCTCGACTTCAATTCCCGTTTTGTCCGTAAATCCACTCACGATGTTATCCGCCAGCTTCTGTGGGCCAGCACTGTACAAAACCAGCTTGCCGCCAGCCGGTTTCGTTGTTTCCGCCGCTGCTGCTGTGTTTCCTTCACCCGCGGGTTGTGCCGCGTTGCCTGTGGTCGAGTTCCCTGTACTACATCCGAACAAACTGATACTCATGACCGCTGTTAATAACAGCATTGCGCTCTTTTTCCGTGTTTTCATATTCAACATATTCGTCCATCTCCCCTGGTTTCTTATAAAATGTGTACTCCTGCTTCCAACTGCGTGCTTGTTCAACAATTTAATATGCCACTGCGATCGCTTCGTTCTGCTTCATACTCGGGTGGTCATAACCGTCCATTCGGCATATCCGCTCGGGGGCTACATGAAGCTGAACCCGCTCTCCCACACGCACTCTTTGGTTCATATAGGCTGTCCATACGCCCAGCCCTTCCATCTGCACCCGTACTTCATAACGCTCACCTACATAGCTGACACTAAGTACCGTCCCTGGATAACACAGATCATCATGACCTGTTTTGTTCCAAGTGACATGTTCTGGACGCACCATCGATTGATTAGGCGTGAGCCAGTTGGACTTTCCGATAAACGAAGCGACATACGGATCACTTGGTGCCGAGTAGATCGTTTCCGGGCTTCCCTTTTGCAATATCCGCCCCTTCTGCATCACCACAATCTCATCCGACATCGACATCGCCTCAATCTGATCATGTGTGACGTACAGCGCAGTCAGTCCCATATCCCGAACCAAGGACATCATCTCAATCCGCATCTCTTCCCGAAGTACAGCATCCAGTGCACTCAGTGGTTCATCGAATAGGATCACACCAGGTCTGACCGCTACGGCTCTGGCAAAAGCAACCCGTTGCTGCTGTCCACCAGACAGCTGATGAGGATATCGATCTTCCATGCCTTGCAGGCGAACCATGCCAAGCGCCTCGTTCACCTTTTGCCGGAGATCAGATTTCTGTTTTCCGGCCTTCAGGCCAAATGCTACATTTTCGTATACAGTCATATGCGGCCATAATGCAAAATCCTGAAACACCATGCCCAGATTACGCTTGTGTGTTGGTATATCAATCCGCTTCGCCGCAGAGTAGATACACTGACCATCTGCACGAATCTCCCCCGCGTCCGGCTGTTCCAGCCCGGCCAACATACGGAGCAGTGTTGTTTTGCCACAGCCTGATGGGCCGAGCAGTGTCGTGAACTTTCCATGTTCAAGCGTTAGATCTGTCGGCAGCAGCGCGGGTGTTTGATTAAATGATTTTTGAATTCCTGTCATCTCTAATTTCATAAGCATCCCTGCCTGTCTTCTGTTACTTGATCTCTTGCACTGTTCTCAGTCTAACGTCCGCTTTCGCGAGTTGTATGTCTTGTATGTAAAATTGGAATTAACTTTTTAGATGAATTCTGTTGATGTTCATAGATTAAATCTATAGTAGGTGAACTAATCATTTGCACGATAACGGAGAGGACAGAAAAAACCTGAAAAAGCGGAGCGTTCGCCTTTATCACCGGATTTTCCTTTGAGAAAGGGAATCAAAAAAATCTGGGGATAACAGCGATTGGAAGGTTGTTCTGTCATCGTAGTGTCTGTGTAAATCTTTAGTTCAATTTATATAGTAGAAGTGAGAGGAGTGTCGGGACATTGAATCTGATCAAATTGCAAATTGTTGAGCTGATCGACAAGCATCATCACATGACAAGCGTGGCCGAGTTACTGGGAATCAAACAACCGACCGTTACATTTCATATGAAGTCATTGGAGGAAGAGATGGGTGTGCGATTATTTGAATCACGCAGCGGGAAGACTTTTTTAACCGAGGCCGGACAAGCTCTGCTCCACTATTCCGTCAAAATCAATGCTCTTACCCAAGAGGCACGGCGGGTTGTGAAGGAATATGACAGTCTCTATCGGGGCACCCTGCACATTGGGGCAAGCTATGTACCGGCTACATATTTGCTTCCCACCATACTCAATACCTTTTCGCAGGAATTCCCGGGCATTCGTATCGTCTTATCCGTCAAACCATCACCTGTTATTCGCGAGATGTTGATTCGACATCAGATTGATCTGGGGGTGATCTCTTCCGAGCCATTTGTTGGACCCGCACTGCAAGCTGAGACGTTGTGTGAAGACGACCTGGTATTGATCTGTTCTCCGCAACATGGGTTGGCCCAGAAGGATGCATTAACCCCTGATCATATCGCGCAGATTCCTTTTGCCTTACACGGCAATGAATCCAGTACTCGTCGGTTAACCAACCAATGGCTCGCGCAACATGATATACGTTTGCGGAGCACGGTGGAGATGGATTCTCTAGAAGCGATCAAACAGCTGGTGTTAATCGGGGGGCATGTCTCATTCATGTCTCGGATGGCGGTACAGTGGGAGGAACAGCACGGGCTCATTCAAGTTCTTCCCATTCCGGGAGAGCAAGCGCCGCGCCATATCTATACGGTACATAACAAGGACCGCCACCCTTCAGTTCAGGTAAACCGCTTCAAAGAAGTCCTACGAGAGGTGAGTCACGGCTCCCCCCTTTCTATGGCTGATTGCCTTGATCCGCTATAAACTATCGTTTGCCATTCATCAAATCTATGCAGGGTTAACGCAATGTGCGCTCCCCGTTAATCGCTTTCAGATACTCGGGCGATAAAGTGGGATCTGTACGTTAATCCAGATTAGGAGAGTGATTGGTTTTGAAAAAGTGGAAAAAGGTAACCGCCTCATTGATGCTAAGCATCGTAACATTGGGAAGTGGAATGACATTTCTGGGAGCACCCCAGGCTTCAGCTGCTGCCAATGCCGTTCCTGCTTATGAAGTGAAGTTTCTGGCCAAGCCGGAACTGGTTTTGAATACAGATGGGACACCACGCAGTGAAGTGATTCAGACACTCGGCCTGAGTTCCACGCCAAGAAACATTAACGTAGAGTACTTCGACACCAATGCTCTCGGATTGGATCAACAAGGATGGAACGTTCGTTTTCGCAAAAAGGATGACAAGAATAACTACGAATTGACTTATAAAAAACGCTACCCTGTGATCAATGGCGATATCAACGCAGCGCTGACTCTGGCTAACCAAGAGGGTTTTGATAAATCAGATGATAACTACGAGGCTGAAATTGATTGGGGATACGGCAAACAGACACTAAGCTTCTCCAATACTAAAAAAGTCGATACCAAAACGACAGGTGTTCAACTTCCTTCGCAGCAAGAAGCCTTGAACATGTTACTGGACAAGCTTCCGGGCAAATTGAAAAACTGGACTTCCTCCAACTGGGGCAAGCAGCAACTGACTCAATCCCGTGCATATGGTCCGATAACGTTCCAACGATATGAAGGTACATGGAATGGTCAAGAGCTTACACTCGAAGTATGGCCGATCCGTGACGCAGCAGGTACAGGTATTGAGAATATCGTAGAGATTTCTTTCAAAACCGATGATGCTGTAGCCGTATCCGGACTGCGTACCCAACTGCTGCAATTGCTGGAGAACAACAACTGGCTGATTCCTGCAGATGGCTTGAAAACACAGACGATTCTGGAAAGATACTAATCGCTAGATCTAACACAAAAGACAAGTTCCTCTTCCTGCGGACATCGTAGGAGAGGGCTTGTCTTTTTTGCGTAGTGAATTAATGAATGCCCTGGATTATATATATCGTGTAATTCCATGCTTTAACAAAACATCTATCTGCCTACCTTCTGTAACAAACTTGAAGCCCTGAAACCACCTTTGTATTCTCTTCGCTATTTCATTTCATATTATCATATGGACTTCTTATTTGTATGACAATATGCGATGATTGATAATGATTCTCAAATACATCATATGTAATGTTACTATTGCAAGTTAAGGAGGGATTCTGGTGACTTTGCAAGTCTTTCCACTGATATCTAACGGTGAACATACCCGTGACCTATATGCAAGATTCAAGACATCCGAAGTTCTAGATCAAGCGTCTTTTCTTCCCCCATTCGTATTAACGGACTCACATCTTCTGCTCATCTGTACTGGTGGTGAGGCCGATATCCGTATTGGGCACAGGCTGAATCATGCCACACTCGGCAAAATGTATCTGATCCTGCCAGGAACAGCGATAGAATATACACCGGATGAGGTTCATCCTTTACAGGGCATCGCGATATATTTTGATATGTTGAAGCCTCTCTCCGAAATCAATAAAGCTACTTCCGGCTCTACTGTAATGGAGATTTACCAAAAAGGGTTACTTCGTTCGTCTTATGCCGATGAATTACCGCATGAACTTTTTCAGGAATGTACCAGAATTGCCTCACAGCTCCATGAATGCATCTCTGTACCTCAAGAAAATCGTCCATTTCGTATTCAGACTTTGATGCATGAATTGTTGACCCATGTGTATGCTCCTCCCAAAGAAAGTACAGTAGGAGATTCCGAACACACCTCTGCTTTGGATCAAACGCTTGAACTTATTGAGCTTGGATATGCTGAGCATCTTTCTCGTGAAGTTCTTGCCGGTGTGGCAGGCATGAGTGTATGGCACTATTCACGGGTATTTAAAAACCGCACTGGCATCAGTCCCATGGAGTACGTGAATAACATCCGCATGGACAGGGCCAAAGAGATGCTGCTCGTCCCCGGCCAAACTATCAAACATATCGCCTCACAGGTTGGTTTTCAGGACGAGTTTTACTTTAGTCGTAAATTCAAAAAATATGTTGGTGTGTCTCCCTCTACCTATCAACGGCAGAAACGCAGTAAAATTGCTGCTCTCTCCTTCGGAACCACTGGCCATCTGCTGGCATTACAGATCATCCCGCATGCGGCATTGATTGATAATCGACGGGATCAACATAGGAATCTGTTTTTCTCCAATATCCCTTATCATCTGGGACGTAGCAAACGCATGAATCCTCATATCTGGCAAACCAACGTTGAGTTGTTGATGCAAGCGAGCCCGGATCTCATACTCTGTAATGAGTACGAAGCCCATACGTTAAAAAGAACGCTGCAGCGAATTGCTCCTACCATCGTTATCCCCTGGAAAGGATTGAGCTGGCGCGAACACTTCGTACAAGTTGCCTCCATTGTGGGACAGCAACAGGATGCTCAGCAGTGGTTGGAGCAGTATGATGACAAGGTAATCCATGCCAAAGAGCAGCTTACTCATTTCATCGGTAAGGATACGGTCTCCATCATTCATATCATGATGGGTCATCTGTTAATCTACGGGCGACGCAATGGGGGCGCTGTTCTATATAACGACCTGGGCGTGTCCCCTTCATACGATCTGCTTCCAGGGCAAGTCTATCGTGCATTGGATGAACAGGAGTTGCCTCAAATGGTTGGAGATCGCATGTTACTGATTGTGGACCAGGACTCAGAATCCCAGCAACGTTGGCATAAACTACAACATACTCAGCTATGGCAACAATTGATGCCCGTGCAGAACCAGCATGTATATCTGCTAGATGAAATGCCTTGGTTGGATTATTCACCATATGCCCATGATCAAATTATTGATGAAACCCTGAAACTTTTTGGTGGTACTCAGCACATTAATCCATGACCGGATAGCACAGAAGGCTATGTCTCCCCCAACATGAGACCGCTACAATATAAAGTGTACTGAGAATCAATATCATTAGAAACACAGGGGGATTATGATGTACAAACAGCATTATGTCAAAATAACGGGGATCCTGTTCATACTCGCCATGTTACTTGTTGCGTGTGGACAGACACCTGCAAGCACTTCGCAGCCATCTGCAGATGGCGTAAAATCAGCTGCGGGGACAGATGGGGACTCATCCACTGAATCAACTACTAAAACCGTGGAGAGCGCCAGTGGCAGCAAAGAAATCCCAGCACATCCCGAACGGATTGTGTCCATTAATATGGAGGACATTCTCCTCTCCTTGGAGGTACCACTGGTACTTGCTACACCTATTGGCCGGCAAGATTACCTGAATGAGCAACTTGAAGCCCAAGGCGTGGCTGTCGAACCCATTAATGAAAGTGTCAATTTTGAAGCTGTAGTCAGCGCCAATCCGGACCTCATTATTGCCAATGCCAGTTTGGATGCCAAAATTCTCGAACAACTTGAGAAAATCGCGCCTACGATCACTTATGATCGCCGTAATTGGCAGGAATCTATCGTACAGGTAGCTACTGCATTGGATATTGAAAAGCGGGCTGAACAGCTTTTACAAAAAAATAAAGATCAGGTAACTGAAGCTCAGAAACTCGCAGCCGATATCACCAAGACCAAACCAACAGCTGCATTCCTGCGCCTGGAAGAGAAAGATATGCGTTTGTTCTTCTCGTCCATTCCATCTACGCCATTCCCAGCTTCTAGTTATGTAGGAGCGGGCTATGAAATTGGATTCACTCCCGATGCTCTCGTTACCAAACTCGAGGCTGAGAATCCAGATCGGATGAATGCCAGTATCTCGGTTGAGCTTTTGCCTGAAATCAAAGCAGACTATCTGTTCATTGTGTCCATTAGCTCAGATGGATCAGCTGAAGCTTTGCAAAAAACAAAAGATGAACTCAACGAAATCCAGCAACTCCAAGTATGGAAAAGCCTACCCGCTGTTCAAAATGGTCATGTCTATGTCCTCAATGCTAAGAAATGGCTTATTGACGGCCCCATTGCCGAATCGCTCAAACGTAATGAAATGCTCGAAGTTCTTGGACTACCTGCTTCACAATAGTAAACATACCTCTGTTTCATCCACAACAAACAAAAGGAGATTCACCGGATTTTCGGTGGATCTCCTTTATATTTAATATTCCAAATGGTCTCATCCAGCAGTTCTTCATTCCAGTAATTCTTCATTCACATCAGGCTTTTAATATATTTTAAAGTTTTGGGCTGTTTCGATCCCAAGTGCACTCTGGATAAACGTATTAGCCACTTTCTCTACAGGTACAGGATTAAATCCAATAAAGAAATCCTTATATTTCTCCGCCGACTCTACAAACAAGTTAGGACTAACTGAGTTCAAACGGATGCCTCTTGGTAACTCAAACGCTGCCGCTTTGGCAAACGAATCAATAGCCCCATTGACCATAGCACTTGATGCGCCTTTCTCAATAGGGTGGTCTTGTATTATGCCACTGACCAACGTGAAACTCCCCTTGTCATTAATATAGTGCTGACCAATCAACACGATATTAACCTGTCCTAGCAGTTTACCCTGCACACTAATCATATTGTTCTCAGGTGTAAGTTCTTCGAGTTTCGCATAATGGGTCTGACCTGCCGCCACAATGACGTAATCAATATTACTCACCGTTTCAAAGAGGGTAGTAATACTCTCTGTCGAAGTCATATCCACCTGAACATCCCCGGATTGTCTACCTGCTGTAATAACCTCAACGGAATAATCTCTCAGTTTCGCAACAACAGCTTTACCTAGCGTTCCGTTTCCACCAATGACCAGAGCTCTTTTCATTACTGTTTGTCCTCCTTTATAAATAAACACGGTAAATCAGATACGAATTGTTCTATTTATTAAAACAAAGATTCCATCCTTAATCAAATGACAATTGACTCTATTTTAAAAGGAATCCACTTATTCTTTTTAACGCAAAAAAAGCCCTTGCTATAAGCAAAGGCTTTTCTGTATGTTACTCGGAAGCGGGTGATGGGAATCGAACCCACGCTATTAGCTTGGAAGGCTAAAGTTCTACCATTGAACTACACCCGCAAAATAAAAAAATCGGGATGACACGATTTGAACATGCGACCCCCTGGTCCCAAACCAGGTGCTCTACCAAGCTGAGCTACATCCCGATACTTATGAGAATAATGGCGCGCCCTGAGAGATTCGAACTCCCGGCCTTTTGATTCGTAGTCAAACGCTCTATCCAGCTGAGCTAAGGGCGCAAATATTGGAGCGGAAGACGGGAATCGAACCCGCGACCCTCGCCTTGGCAAGGCGATGCTCTACCGCTGAGCCACTTCCGCAAAACATATGGTGCGGTCGAGAGGACTCGAACCTCCACGGGGGGTTAGCCCACACGGACCTGAACCGTGCGCGTCTGCCAATTCCGCCACGACCGCAAAATATAATGGTGAGTCATGAAGGGCTCGAACCTTCGACACCCTGATTAAAAGTCAGGTGCTCTACCAACTGAGCTAATGACTCATAAATGAAATGGCTGGGGATATAGGATTTGAACCTATGCATGACGGAGTCAAAGTCCGTTGCCTTACCGCTTGGCTAATCCCCATTAAAAAATCATGGGGCGATCGAGGGGAATTGAACCCCCGAATGCCGGATCCACAAACCGGTGCGTTAACCACTTCGCCACGATCGCCATAGAGTAAGCCATTCATCCACTAAGAGAATCTTAGTATTAGCAACTGTATTTATAATATACATTCTATCACAAATCCAGATGTAAATACTAAAAATGGTGCCGGCGAGAGGACTTGAACCCCCAACCTACTGATTACAAGTCAGTTGCTCTACCAGTTGAGCTACACCGGCACGGTGTATATTTAATTAAAAATGGCGGAACCGACGGGATTCGAACCCGCGATCTCCTGCGTGACAGGCAGGCATGTTAGGCCAACTACACCACGGTTCCAGATCACTTTCTCAAAAGAAAGTATAATTGCGGGGGCAGGATTTGAACCTGCGGCCTTCGGGTTATGAGCCCGACGAGCTACCGGGCTGCTCCACCCCGCGTCGTTATAAAGTTATATGGTGGAGGCTGAGGGGATCGAACCCCCGACCCTCTGCTTGTAAGGCAGATGCTCTCCCAGCTGAGCTAAGCCTCCGTAATATGACCCGTAGGGGATTCGAACCCCTGTTACCTCCGTGAAAGGGAGGTGTCTTAACCCCTTGACCAACGGGCCTTGCTAAAAAAATTATCTGGCGGAGAGAGAGGGATTCGAACCCTCGAGACGCTTGTGACGCCTACACGATTTCCAATCGTGCTCCTTCGGCCAGCTCGGACACCTCTCCATATGGCTCCCCGAACAGGGCTCGAACCTGTGACAACTCGATTAACAGTCGAGTGCTCTACCAACTGAGCTATCAGGGAATGGTGGAGCCAAGCGGGATCGAACCGCTGACCTCCTGCTTGCAAGGCAGGCGCTCTCCCAGCTGAGCTATGGCCCCATACACTGTGTATTTCTTTGTTGTGGTCTTGCTATGGGCCCTGGTGGACTCGAACCACCGGCCTCACCCTTATCAGAGGTGCGCTCTAACCAACTGAGCTAAGGGCCCTTATATATCCCTTATTCCTTGGCAAGGGGGGCAAAAAAAATACCCCAAAGGGAAATCGCTTGGCGGCGTCCTACTCTCCCAGGACCCTGCGGTCCAAGTACCATCGGCGCTAGAGGGCTTAACGGTCGTGTTCGGGATGGGTACGTGTGGAACCCCTCCGCCATCGCCACCAAACGCATAGCTTAGCTTACATTTCAGAGATCGTTCTCTGAAAACTAGATTCGAAACGAAAGTGTGCGAATTAAAACTTGCTATTGGATAAGCCCTCGACCGATTAGTACTGGTCAGCTCCATGCATTGCTGCACTTCCACCCCCAGCCTATCTACCTCGTCGTCTTCAAGGGGTCTTACATACTGGGAAATCTCATCTTGAGGGGGGCTTCACGCTTAGATGCTTTCAGCGTTTATCCCGTCCGTACATAGCTACCCAGCGGTGCTCCTGGCGGAACAACTGGTACACCAGCGGTACGTCCATCCCGGTCCTCTCGTACTAAGGACAGCTCCTCTCAAATTTCCTACGCCCACGACAGATAGGGACCGAACTGTCTCACGACGTTCTGAACCCAGCTCGCGTACCGCTTTAATGGGCGAACAGCCCAACCCTTGGGACCTACTTCAGCCCCAGGATGCGATGAGCCGACATCGAGGTGCCAAACCTCCCCGTCGATGTGGACTCTTGGGGGAGATAAGCCTGTTATCCCCAGGGTAGCTTTTATCCGTTGAGCGATGGCCCTTCCATGCGGTACCACCGGATCACTAAGCCCGACTTTCGTCCCTGCTCGACTTGTAGGTCTCGCAGTCAAGCTCCCTTATGCCTTTGCACTCTTCGAATGATTTCCAACCATTCTGAGGGAACCTTTGGGCGCCTCCGTTACTCTTTAGGAGGCGACCGCCCCAGTCAAACTGCCCACCTGACACTGTCCCCGCACCGGATTACGGTACCAGGTTAGAACCTAGATACGATCAGGGTGGTATCCCAACGTTGCCTCCACAGAAGCTTGCGCTCCTGCTTCAAAGGCTCCCACCTATCCTGTACAGATCGTACCCAAATTCAATATCAAGCTGCAGTAAAGCTCCATGGGGTCTTTCCGTCTTGTCGCGGGTAACCTGCATCTTCACAGGTATTAAAATTTCACCGGATCTCTCGTTGAGACAGCGCCCAAGTCGTTACGCCATTCGTGCGGGTCAGAATTTACCTGACAAGGAATTTCGCTACCTTAGGACCGTTATAGTTACGGCCGCCGTTTACTGGGGCTTCGGTTCACAGCTTCGGATTGCTCCTAACCACTCCCCTTAACCTTCCAGCACCGGGCAGGCGTCAGCCCGTATACTTCGCCTTACGGCTTCGCACAGACCTGTGTTTTTGCTAAACAGTCGCTTGGGCCTTTTCACTGCGGCCCCCTCGTGCTATTCACACTACCGGGGCACCCCTTCTCCCGAAGTTACGGGGTCATTTTGCCGAGTTCCTTAACGAGAGTTCTTCCGCGCGCCTTAGAATACTCTTCTCGCCTACCTGTGTCGGTTTGCGGTACGGGCACCTTCACCTGGCTAGAGGCTTTTCTTGGCAGTGTGAGATCATGACCTTCGCTACTATAATTTTCGCTCCCCATCACAGCTTAGCCTTACAATGTGCGGATTTGCCTACACATCAGCCTTACTGCTTAGACGGACATCCATCAGTCCGCGTCACTACCCTACTGCGTCCCCCCATTGCTCATAACGGCTTACGGTGGTACAGGAATTTCGACCTGTTGTCCTTCGACTACGCCTTTCGGCCTCGCCTTAGGTCCCGACTTACCCTGAGCGGACGAGCCTTCCTCAGGAACCCTTAGGCTTTCGGCGGATCAGATTCTCACTGATCTTTTCGTTACTCATACCGGCATTCTCACTTGTATAATGTCCAGCGCTCCTTACGGTACACCTTCAACCCTTATACAACGCTCCCCTACCCCTGATGCAAAGCATCAAGCCATAGCTTCGGTGGTGTGTTTAGCCCCGTTACATTTTCGGCGCAGAGTCACTCGACCAGTGAGCTATTACGCACTCTTTCAATGGTGGCTGCTTCTAAGCCAACATCCTGGTTGTCTGTGCAACTCCACATCCTTTCCCACTTAACACACACTTGGGGACCTTAGCTGATGGTCTGGGCTGTTTCCCTTTTGACAATGGATCTTAGCACTCACTGTCTGACTCCCGGAAGTAAGTCTATGGCATTCGGAGTTTGACTGAGCTTGGTAACCCTTGCGGGCCCCGCACCCAATCAGTGCTCTACCTCCACGACTCTGTTTTCCGAGGCTAGCCCTAAAGCTATTTCGGGGAGAACCAGCTATCTCCGAGTTCGATTGGAATTTCTCCGCTACCCCCACCTCATCCCCGCATTTTTCAACATGCGTGGGTTCGGGCCTCCAGTGCGTGTTACCGCACCTTCACCCTGGACAGGGGTAGATCACCCGGTTTCGGGTCTACGTCCACGTACTAAGTCGCCCTATTCAGACTCGCTTTCGCTGCGGCTCCGGCTCTTCACCTTAACCTTGCACGGGAACGTAACTCGCCGGTTCATTCTACAAAAGGCACGCCATCACCCCTAAAACGGGCTCTGACTTTTTGTAAGCACACGGTTTCAGGTTCTATTTCACTCCCCTTCCGGGGTGCTTTTCACCTTTCCCTCACGGTACTGCTTCACTATCGGTCGCTAGGAAGTATTTAGCCTTGGCAGATGGTCCTGCCGGATTCATACGGGGTTTCACGTGCCCCGCACTACTCGGGATCCGTCTCGGAGGGAACAGACTTTCAACTACAGGGCTTTTACCTTCTTTGGCGGGCCTTTCCAGACCTCTTCGCTTAACCGGTTCCTTTGTAACTCCATGTGAGACGTCCCACAACCCCAAAGAGCAAGCTCTCTGGTTTGGGCTTCTCCGCGTTCGCTCGCCGCTACTGACGGAATCACTATTGTTTTCTCTTCCTCAGGGTACTTAGATGTTTCAGTTCCCCTGGTATGCCTCTACATAACCTATGTATTCAGTTATGAGTAACTGGAAATTACCCCAGCTGGGTTTCCCCATTCGGACACCCCCGGATCAAAGCTTGCTTACAGCTCCCCGAGGCAGTTTCGTTGTTCGCCACGTCCTTCATCGGCTCCTAGCGCCTAGGCATCCTCCGTGTGCTCTTAGTAGCTTAACCTCGTGCTCCGGTTTCGACTGCTCGCTTCCCTTGTTTTGCTTGCGCAAAGCCAAAAGTCGCTCCCATTCGATACCATCGTACGTGCAATCTACCGTTTTTATTGAAACTTGTTTAACACAAGTTCAGCTAAAAAGGAATGTTCTAATTCGCGTTTGTTTCGTTTCGATATCTAGTTTTCAAAGAACAAGCTCCATGCAAAAGCAAGCTGTTTGAGAGTTTGAGCTCTCAAAACCGAACAACGAGTGAGTAGTTTGTGCAGCTAAGCTGCTTATTTGAATGTTTCCGTTGCAGGAAACGATTCTCCATAGAAAGGAGGTGATCCAGCCGCACCTTCCGATACGGCTACCTTGTTACGACTTCACCCCAATCATCTATCCCACCTTCGGCGGCTGGCTCCTTGCGGTTACCCCACCGACTTCGGGTGTTATAAACTCTCGTGGTGTGACGGGCGGTGTGTACAAGACCCGGGAACGTATTCACCGCGGCATGCTGATCCGCGATTACTAGCAATTCCGACTTCATGCAGGCGAGTTGCAGCCTGCAATCCGAACTGAGACCGGCTTTGTTGGGATTGGCTCCATCTCGCGATTTCGCAGCCCGTTGTACCGGCCATTGTAGTACGTGTGTAGCCCAGGTCATAAGGGGCATGATGATTTGACGTCATCCCCACCTTCCTCCGGTTTGTCACCGGCAGTCTATCTAGAGTGCCCACCCGAAGTGCTGGCAACTAAATATAAGGGTTGCGCTCGTTGCGGGACTTAACCCAACATCTCACGACACGAGCTGACGACAACCATGCACCACCTGTCTTGAATGTTCCGAAGAAAAGGTACATCTCTGCACCGGTCATTCAGATGTCAAGACCTGGTAAGGTTCTTCGCGTTGCTTCGAATTAAACCACATACTCCACTGCTTGTGCGGGTCCCCGTCAATTCCTTTGAGTTTCAGTCTTGCGACCGTACTCCCCAGGCGGAGTGCTTAATGTGTTAACTTCGGCACCAAGGGTATCGAAACCCCTAACACCTAGCACTCATCGTTTACGGCGTGGACTACCAGGGTATCTAATCCTGTTTGCTCCCCACGCTTTCGCGCCTCAGCGTCAGTTACAGCCCAGAGAGTCGCCTTCGCCACTGGTGTTCCTCCACATATCTACGCATTTCACCGCTACACGTGGAATTCCACTCTCCTCTTCTGCACTCAAGTCACCCAGTTTCCAGTGCGATCCGGGGTTGAGCCCCGGGATTAAACACCAGACTTAAATGACCGCCTGCGCGCGCTTTACGCCCAATAATTCCGGACAACGCTTGCCCCCTACGTATTACCGCGGCTGCTGGCACGTAGTTAGCCGGGGCTTTCTTCTCAGGTACCGTCACCTTGAGAGCAGTTACTCTCCCAAGCGTTCTTCCCTGGCAACAGAGCTTTACGATCCGAAAACCTTCATCACTCACGCGGCATTGCTCCGTCAGGCTTTCGCCCATTGCGGAAGATTCCCTACTGCTGCCTCCCGTAGGAGTCTGGGCCGTGTCTCAGTCCCAGTGTGGCCGATCACCCTCTCAGGTCGGCTACGCATCGTCGCCTTGGTGAGCCGTTACCCCACCAACTAGCTAATGCGCCGCAGGCCCATCCCCAAGTGACAGATTGCTCCGTCTTTCCAGTTTCCTTCAGGCGAAGAAAACAACTATTCGGTATTAGCTACCGTTTCCGGTAGTTGTCCCAAACTTGAGGGCAGGTTGCCTACGTGTTACTCACCCGTCCGCCGCTAACCATCAGAGAAGCAAGCTTCTCATCAAGTCCGCTCGACTTGCATGTATTAGGCATGCCGCCAGCGTTCGTCCTGAGCCAGGATCAAACTCTCCAATAAAGTATTGAAAAGAGCGATAAGCTCATTTTGAATCTGACGAGATTAAAAATCTCATTTGTGCTCCAGTCGATCCAAGCCAAGGCCCGTCTCAACTTTCGCGTTCATTCTGCAAGCAGAATGTTTACTCACTCGTTGTTCAGTTTTCAAAGATCAAACTTGTTTTTGTTACCGAATGTCGTTCTCTTCAGCAACTCTTATATAATATCATGTCCGAACCAACTTTGCAAGCTCTTTTTTTAAGTTTCTTTCGAAGCTTATTTCATTTGCTTGCCGCACCGTGTAAACCGTGTTTTCTTGGCCGGAATTAGAATATATCATGTACAGATTTCAATTGCAAGTCTTTTTTTAAAAAATGATAATCACCCACAACATCGGTACCATATGTAATCTGACGCTCCTGTACATACAAATAACTCTCAGCACCCCTATTACATTGCTTCTAATATACACATCCATTAAACATAACCAGGGAAGTCACTTCCACTGCGATTGCAGTGAACAATTTCTTGTGACTAGCCCCGGGTTTATCGGGATCTCAGTTTTCTTTCCTTCTATAATAGATAAGAAAGTATATTCCTTGGGCACAGCTTGCACACTCCGCTTCACTTCTCAGTGCTTACAATATGCGCTTACCAAGTAACGAAGCGATCAGTTCCACACCAAGCCTTGCCGTATGTCTATTATGATCAAACAACGGATTCACCTCAACCAGTTCCATCGACGTAACTTGATTTGTGGAAGCAAGTATCTCCAATGCGTAATGTGCCTCTCGGTAATTCAAACCACCCGGTACTGGGGTGCCTACACCCGGAGCTTCCCGCGGATCCAGACAATCCATGTCAAAACTGACATGAATACCATCTGTCCCTTTTCCCGCTGTAGCTACTGCTTGCTCAATAACTTGCTGTATTCCCATACGGTCAATATCATGCATCGTAAATGCTCGGATTCCCAGTCCCTTAATCTGCTCTTTCTCATACTCATCCAAATCACGCAGACCAATATAGACCAAGTTGGACGGATCAATAAACGCGCCTGCTCCAGCAATGTGTGACAGATTGAATGCAGTATGCCCCAAGGATGCAGCCACGCTCATCCCATGCATATTACCGGATAAGCTACGTTCTTCCGTATTCAAGTCTGCATGCGCATCAAACCAGATCACACCCAAATTCGAATAATGCGCTGTTAGCCCGGCAAAAGTACCAATCGCCACACTATGATCTCCCCCAAGCACAAGTGGAAAAGCCCCCTCCTCTACTGCGCCTGATACTTCACTACACACCTTCTGACTGACCTGACGTACCTCATTTAAATGTTTTACACGATTTCGCTCAATAGTGGCAGCCGGTTCAGAAGGACAATCTACCCGCACTTCTTTGGAAAGTACTAGCCCAAGACTCGCAATCTCCCGCTTCAGTCCAGCTGTAATCAATTCATCAGGCCCCAACTCTGCTCCACCTCTTGCTCCACCGAGTCCAAAAGGAACCTTAATGATAGCAATATTACGTCGCACAGATGGTTGACTTGTATCAATAGAAGTATCTTTTATTCCACCATGTACATCATCATCATTTTTCATCTAGGTCAGCTCCCTCATTGTTGATCAACACCTGCTCAATTCTCTCCAGTGCCCAGTCAATCTCGGAATCTTTAATCGTCAGTGGTGGAGCAAACCGAATGATCGTTTCATGGGTTTCTTTACATAGCAAACCAGCAGACATCAATCGCTCACAATAGGGACGTGCTGATTCATGCAGCTCAACACCAATAAATAACCCTCTGCCCCGAACTTCCCGTATGGCTGAACTGCGAATATCTCGAAGTCTTTTCATAAAATAGTTCCCCAGACGCTCCGATCGCTCGGCAAGCTTCTCATCTTCAAGAACTTTCAGAGCTGCTATAGCCACGGCGCAGGCGAGTGGGTTACCCCCAAACGTAGAACCATGAGACCCCGGCTCAAACAAATCAAGTATCTCCGCATCAGCAGCGATAGCCGAGATGGGCATGACTCCTCCCCCCAGCGCTTTGCCCATAATCCAGATATCTGGTTCAACCCCTTCCCAGTCGGAGGCAAAACGGCGACCCGTTCTTCCAAATCCGGTCTGGATCTCATCAGCTACAGTCAACACCTGCTGGCTCTTACACAGAGCAAAGGCTTTAGCCAAATATCCATCAGGCGGGATAACGATTCCAGCTTCGCCCTGAATAGGCTCTACAAGAAAACCAGCCGTATTTGGCGTAATGGCCTGCTTCAGCGCTTCAATGTCTCCATAGGGAATAATCCGGAATCCAGGTGTGAACGGTCCAAAATCTTTTTTATACTCCGCTGAGGAAGAAAAGGATGTAACCGTCAGAGTTCTTCCATGAAAGTTACCAGAGCATACGATAATTTCGGCTTGATTTTCCGGTACACCTTTTCGACGATAAGCCCACCTGCGTACCGCCTTCACGGCAGTCTCCACCGCTTCTGCTCCTGTATTCATGGCGAGAATCTTCGATTTCCCCGTGAATTGTGAGAGTTTTTGATAAAAAAGAGAAGCGGAGCTGCTATGGAATGCCCGTGATGTCAGCGTAACCTGATCTGCCTGATCCTTGAGCGCCTGTATGATCACAGGATGTCTATGACCATGATTCAATGCAGAGTATGCACTTAACATATCCATATAACGGCGGCCTTCAGGGTCTTCCACCCATACCCCTTCCGCCTGTTCAATAACAATAGGGAGCGGATGATAATTAGGTGCAGCATAACGCTCCGACCAATCCATTAACATTTTGGAATCTGACATACACACCCAACACCTTTCCAAAATATTGTATACAAAATACAATAACAATGTATGCGATGCCATCGCCATTTACGACTACATCCCTCTTTTTCCACTCCAGCCTAATCCAAGCCTTTCTCGAATCCAATCCTTTATCCATAGTTAGCGAGAAGTAGAAAGTCTACGTTCCAACCAAGAGAGTAAATTAGCCAGTGTAAATGTAATTATAAAATAGAGGCCAGCGGCAACAAGCAGCGGAGCAAGCGGCTGGAACGTAACACCCTGAATTGTTCTGGCCGTGTATATAATCTCGGCTATGCCGATCATGGAGACAAGCGAAGAATCTTTAATGATAATAATGAATTCATTACCGATGGCTGGAAGCATGTTACGAAAAGCCTGCGGCAGTATAATATAGCGAAGTGTCATACCATGTGTCATACCAAGGGAGCGCGAAGCCTCGGTCTGTCCTTTATCAATCGCTTGAATCCCGGCCCTAAACACCTCCGCCATATAAGCGGAGCTGTTCATCGTGAGAGCTACCACCCCCGACATAAATGCCGGCAAGTTCACACCTACAACCGTCAGACCATAATGAATAATAAGAATCTGTACGAGCATCGGTGTTCCTCGAATGAGTTCAATATACGCCGATGCCACAAATTTAATTGGCCATATTCGGGATATTCGCATTAATGCCATGATCACACCAAGTAACGTACCAAACAATACACCGAAGAAGGAAAGTTCAAGCGTGACCCACGCACTTCGTGCATAATCCTGCCAATGTTCTAATAGAAAGGAAAAATCTAAATTCACGGCATATCCCTCACTCGTCCGGTTTATTCGCCGAGCATCTCATTCGCTTCAACGACGAACCGTTGAATATCTCCGTTCGTTTTGAGCTTTTCCAATGTAGTGTTGATCTGATCCAGCAGCTTCTGATTACCTTTCTTCACCGCGATGACCGAACCACCCTCATCTTCAGCCTGTTCAATCTCTACATCCGCAACAACAAGCCCCTCTTGGTTCTTCACATACTGTTCAGCCACCGGCTTCTCCAGGATGAGTGCGTCTACCCGCCCCGTCTGCAACTCCAGAATCAGTTCAGGTATTTTGGCCAGAGAAGTGAGCTTTGCTCCCTCTATTTCCTGAGCGATGCCTTCCTGAATGGAACTCTTTTGTACGCCAACCTGCTTGCCTGATAGATCATCTATGGACTTTAATGCCGCACCTTCCCCTCCTCTAACAAGGACAGCCTGTTCTGCATAATAGTAAATATCCGTAAAATCAACGTTCTTCTTTCGTTCCTCGGTAGGGGTTAAGCCTGATATTACAAAATCAACCTTATCGGTACCGAGAGCCATAAGAAGGCCATCAAAGTCCATGTCCTCAATCTTCAGCTCGGCTCCCAGATCAGCCGCAATCGCTTTGGCAATCTCGATGTCAAAACCTACGATAGTATCTTTACCATCAATTTTCTTATGAAATTCATAGGGTGCATAGTCCGCACTCGTTCCAAGTACAATTACTTCCTTTTCCTCAGAGCTACTACCCGAAGACGAAGTAGCATCCGATTCGGTTCCTGTCGTTTTTTCCTGACCACATGCGGACATGATTACAACGATTAACAACAGCATCATTGGCAACAATACTTTTCTCACACAGCATACCCCTATTCTTTTTTTAGACTGAGTAGCATAATGATAAATTTGTATACAATATACATAAGACAATATATGGACTTATATGTAAGTAATACTAACAAACATTCTGATTTATCACAATCATTTTTTTAAACAATTATACACTATAATTCCATAAAATGTGCTATATATAACACGGCATTTACATCGGCTGAAACATGAAGTTTGCTTGCCCAACTTCCCCCTCGGTGTTAAGATGATAAAAACTTGAAACGCCTGAACGGCGCGTACAGTACGGCCTTACACCCAACTATTTATTCACTATACATAGAAAGGAGGATTCGGTATGGAGGTACCCAAATACCGGTCCTTGAAAGATCACGTATACGATTACATTGCCCAGAAGATTCAGGACGGGACGTTACTTCCCAACCAGAAGATCAACGAGGCCGAAATATGCAAAAAGCTGGACATCAGTCGCACGCCTACTCGGGAGGCCCTTTTCCAGCTGGCTTCAGACAATCTGCTGCAATACATCCCACGCAGGGGATTTATTGTCACTCCTTTTGATGCAGGCAAAAAACTGGAGTTCTCCCAAGCGATCGGTGTGCTGGAGGCACTTGCTGCCACACTTGCAGCAGACCATCTCAGACCATCTGAACTTTTGGAGATGGAAACTCTCGTTGTCCGAATGGACGAAGATATCAGCCAACTTGATCTTGCTGCCTACAACAAGAACCAATATCAGTTCCATAATCTGTACATTCAGCGATGTGGTAACGCCACAGTCATTGAGATGTTAAACACATTGAAGAACAGTTTCATCCGGCAGTCGTATGTTAGTGATAATAAACCAAAGCTATCTGAGGTACTGCTCGAAGTTAATGAAGAGCACCGGCAAATTTTAAGTGCTTTTCGAGCTAAGGATAAGAGCCAACTGGAAGCCCTGCTCAAACACCACTGGCGGATTATCGACAACGATATGCTGTAGTACGTTCTGTCGAAACAAACTAAAGGCAACCCACACGATTGTGTGAGTTGCCTTTTTCCTATTTTTCCTTTTTGACCTCCAACGGTGCCCTTGCTTCAAAAACAGCATACCCCAACTTTTTGCCGTATTTCGCGAGCAACCTATCATTGGTTTGACTCATTCGCTGCATACGTTCATCCTCAAACCAATTCATATCGATCTCACGATGTGGATCATGATCAACGCCCCATTTTCCCATGGATCGCGAATGTTCCTTGACCTCTACCTTGGTGAAACCACACTGCTTGAGGCGTTTTCTCCATGCTGTGGCCGTTACCAGAGTTCGTATACCGTAAAATTGCTTTAACCGGCGACACATCAATTCGGTCTTTTGGCCTGATAGAACCATCTCCCGATCCACCAAAAGTCCAGCGGGCTTCAACACTCTTCTATACTCAGTTAGTGCACTCCGCCATGGAGTAAAGATCGTAACCGACTCCACGAATACCATATCAAAATGATTTTCCGGGAAAGGCAACGATGCTACATCAGCCTGAACAAATCGAACATCCACCCGTTCTCGTCTTGCTCGCCGAACGGCCTTATCCAGCATCTGGCGATTAAGATCAATGGCCGTTACTTGATAACCCCTTTTAGCCAGGTAACACGCAGTCCTCCCAGTCCCGCATCCTATCTCAAGGATATGACTATCCACAGGCAGAGATAAACTCTCCAGCAACTTCAGCGTTGCCAAAAATCCTCCGGGATGGGCACTCCCCTCCCCTAACCGAGCCAGCATGTCATGATAATCCACGCGACATCCCCTCCTCACTCCTCCCAGTGTATGGAATAAACTCAAAAACGGCTCCTCCCTATTCGATTTCCCGGGTACTCGTCCATACCAATTGGTCTTCTTTTTACTATGATATACAAACCGTTGAATTCAAGCGGCAACCGCATCTAATGAGGAGGATTTGCATGTACAGAATTAATCGAGTATGTGAAGAAACGGTTTCTCCGCACGTTGGACGTTCCGTTTGTCTCGTTATGAAAGACGGTAAGCATATGTATGGTACGCTTAGTCAATGTCGTGATGGCAAAGTTTATTTGAACGGATGTTTCGAGGGACCACGTCTATGTTCAGTCAAGTCCAAACAACAGCTGGTAAAAAGCAGCAAGAAAAACGCTGTTGCATCAAAAAAAGTTAAATCTTCAGCCTACGGTCGATATGGATACGGTCGCGGTTATGGCTATGGAGCAGGAGCAGGGATCGAACTGGCTCTGGTAGCAACTCTGTTTTTGCTGCCATTCCTGTTCATTTAAAACTCAAATCTGCTAGCGGTAAGATTGTAGTCATAACAAAGACCCTTTTTGCTATAAGCAAAAAGGGTCTTTGTTTTTTTCATGTGATTCTCGTCATTTACATTATATTTTCTGTTAAAAAATGATACAAAAAAAGGCATTCGCTAAAACGAATGCCGGGAACTTCATATTTAATACCCTTACCTTCGCACAGGGTGTCAATTTGATCTTAAAAAAAAACACCTCGTTAGAGGCGGGTAAGCTATGTTAAATCCGATTTCCTTTAGGCATCGTTTTCAGATTACTATTCGAATTCTCAAGCAATGGTAGCATCCTAGTCGTGCTGACCATCTCAGAAGCACATATCGGACAAGTAGGTACGTTATCAAACGCAAAATTGTCCCGCATCCATCCTTTGCACGTATCACTCGTACATTCCCAGATTGCCGCATCAGCTTGTGGAATCTCTTCCAACGGTTTTTTGCGATTATACATGACTTCTACCCCCTTTGTTATGGAAAAACATCTAACCGACGTTATTTCACAGAAGCCTACACTTAGCGGAAGTTTCACGTCCCACCAGACCCTGCCTCGACAACTAATGGGTCGACTTTTATATAACTGATCAAAAAAAAGAAGCTGCCTTTACCATTATAACATGTTAAAGGCAGCTATGCTTTAATTACAGTTTTACAACTTCTTCTGCTTGAGGACCACGGTTTCCTTGTACAATTTTAAATTGCACGCGTTGACCTTCGTCCAGCGTTTTGAAGCCTTCGCCTGTAATAGCGCTGAAGTGTACGAATACATCTTCTCCGCCTTCAACTTCGATGAAACCGAAGCCTTTATCAGCGTTGAACCATTTTACTGTTCCGTTTTGCATGTGAATTACACCTCCAAATAAAGATTAACATGTTCCTTTGTTCTTTGCAGCAAGCAAATAAAAATTCACACATTGAAAAAGGTACCAGTCATAAACCTATAAGTGATCGCCCTTTACAATATATGAATTAGGTTTTCCACTCTCTACAACTTGTTTTTATTATAACTCCATTTCAGCCAAAAAGCAAATCTTTGTATTTTCTTTTCAAACAGCTTTGGAAATACATGTTATTAACACGCGTGGGGCCAGGGTTCATAACGCTTATGTGCCTGGTCGCTTGTGTACGGTCTTATGAAAGGATATGCAGATCTAATCCATCTTATACATTTTTTATATAATATTCTGACATGCATATCCAACACAACCAATGAATCATCTTACTCCAGTATAACACACTATGTCCATGCCCACATAAATGCATCCCGATCCCAGGCGATCTGCCCACGATGAAGCTTTCGGAAAGCTTTCTTCACTTCTTTGGACAATGATGTATTGCCGTTCTCGTTCACAAAAACAAACTCTTCGCCAAAATGGGTCTTCACATATTCTATGGCAGCTTCCTGATGAAGTGTTCCTGTGAATTTAATCTCCTGTACCATCCATTCTGCTACACCTTGTGCTGTCTTCTCCACTATATCACCTACTGTCTAAACCTAATGTACGGATAGGCAGACCTCGTATCATGAACATATCTGTCTTCCCGCCAGACTGAAGTATACCATGATCCAACTGCTGACGGGAAACTGTATGATAACTACTTTTAAGCAATACCCGCAATACCCTTAATCAACAACCGTATTTGCTTGCTTACTCCCTTTGGGAGGAATGGACAAATTTGTTCGATTGCTCCACACTAACCATGCACAGTAAGAAATCAGTACTACCAGTATGAACAGATCGTAAGGAAGTGTACCTGTGTCCTCCAGATCATTCGCTAGAAATTGAATCAGATTATGTATGAAATGAAAAAATATAAGCGGTACGATGTTGCCGTTCTTCAGCATCAATAGCGCCAGTACAGCTCCCAGGAGCAGCGCATAGATCAATTGCATGATCGTATCCGTCATATCCTGACCAGACAATGCGTTCAGCAGATGTGTAATCGAAAACAATATGCTGGAGGTCACAACTGCGGCCACTGCACTTTTTTGAAGCAATGTTTTGAAAATAAGTCCACGATAGATCGTTTCCTCTACAAAAGCTACGAGCAAGGTAAAAAAGATGAAAAAAGCTACTCTAGACAAGCTCAGCTCCCCAAATCCTTTCAGGGAAAGTGTACCCAGTACAAGGAGTAGTGGAATATAATACTTTGCGTGGCCAGCCGGGATACTTCGCAAAGATCGGAAGCCAGTCTCTCCCCACTTGCGCCTTAACGTCAGATAGATCATCAGAACAATTGCGATGGGTGTAAAGGAAATGAGTACAGGGGAAGTGTAGTCCAGTTGTTTTATCGTCGCAATGGCTCCTGCAGCAAATACGGCTAACAAGAGAAGTAGCTCAATAATCACAACGGTGAGCACAGGTTTGCGCTCGGAAAAGGAATGTTTTGGCTTGGATTGCGGATTAATCATACATTTCCCTACCTCGTTTCATTTACTTTTTTTCGTTGTCATATGAATTTATATGCCAATATAGTTGTATCACATCATCCGTATATTGAATATCCCTATTATGGATAAAACTATAAAAGTAACAAAAAAGAGACTTATCCTGACTTCTTTTCCCCTAAAATCAGGTATGGCTTATACCTTGATCTGTCCATTATAGTATTACAAGAGTTCAATGCTGCAGGGGTGTGGCGACTCTCCAACGTCATATATCTATGAAGTACCCATTAACGATAGTTTTACAATGCATAATGAAATCAGGGGGATACTATGAAAGCATTCTTTCAGCGCTGGGGGCATTTACTGGCTATTCTGTGCATACCGCTCCAAGGCTCCATTTACGTATTTCTAGGCAGTAACACCGGAAGTGATGTCTTCTACAATTATGCTTGGATTGATACACAGATTCCTTTTCTCAAAGAATTTATTTATCCGTACATTAGCTGGATGCCCATTCTGTATCTTGGATTTCTCTATTTGGGTCTGACGAACAAGTCGCTATTCTGGCGTACGTTGATTACCTATAATGTTGGTGTCATGGCTGCCAATGTCTGTTTTGCGGTGTTCCCTACCCATGTCCCACGTCCGGAGGTCGGCGGAACTGATCTGAGCAGCGTGTTAGTGCAGTTTATCTATACAAATGATGCGCCCTTCAACTGTTTCCCAAGTGTTCATGTTCTGACCAGCTATTTGCTGTTTATTGTGATTAACAGACACTTGAACTTTAGGCCTTTGGCACGGATTTCTTGGTCGGTATGGCTATGGTTGATTATTGCATCAACGGTGTTTGTAAAACAGCATTCCTTGCTGGACATCGCTGGAGGCATTTTGTTTGCTGAGGCGGCGTATTGGACTGTACATGTCTTTGCTCTTCGTCTTGGGCAGGCACGAAAAAAAAGCAAGCAGCCACTTACAGCTTCTAATCCAAGCAGTCATGTATAACGACATTTATATATGTAACAGGTGGGATGATGATCCTGCTATACAGCAAAAGAGGGCATAGGCCCTCTTTTTTTGTACTCATTTAATTAAACCTACTTATATAGAAGAACTTTATTTGGGTTGGACTACGCGTTTCATACTATAGGTGGCCGTTCATGAAGAAGGTCAGACGGTGGACTTCCGGTTATACGTTTGAATATGCGGTAAAAATAAGACAGATCCCGATAGCCGAGAAATTCGGCAATTTCCTGGATGGAGAGTTGCGACTCAGTGAGCAGATATATGGCTCGTTTCATCCGTTGATCATGGACATATTGACTGATGGTCTGATTTGTCATGCTTTTGAATAATGCAGCAGCATAATTGGGCGTTTTATTGATCTCGTCCCCGAGTTCTTCCTTCGTCACTTTCTCCCGATAATGCCGCTCAATATACCGCTTCATCCGTTCAACATGATTATGCCTCTCCGGCGGGATGACTCCACGATCAAGCTCCCTGTTCATATAAATCAACACTTCCATCAATAAGGCTTGGCTCATCATGACATAATAAGACGGACGCTCCTGCCATTGTTGATAAATAGCGCTCATGCGTTGATGGATCAGTTCGTAACATCCAGGTTTATGCCGCAAAGCCTCATACCGTTCCAATGCTGGCAAAGTTTCCGTATGGTCGCGTTGCAGTTGAATTACAATCTGTGTGTGCGTTACTGTAGGAATACTTTTGCCGTAATATGGGACACCACCTGGAATGAGGAGCAATTCACCCTTTTCCATGATCTGTTTATCACCGTTCACCCAATATACACATTTTCCATAAGTAACCAAGCTAAGCCGCCAAGTTTCTTGAGATTGTACAGCTTCTTCGTACCAACCGACACCATTAATATGTCGTACTTCAAGTGGAGTGACCATAACACACCTCATTATCGGACTATACTCTAATCATTGTACTATAGTTCATACCCTGATTCGACAGAAAACGCTACAATACACATATAAGCTTAAATATGAGGAGGAAATTAGCATGTTAAAAACAAAAATTATTTGTACCATGGGACCTGCTTGTGACTCAATCGAATTGTTAAAAGTAATGATTCAGGAAGGTATGACCGTTGCCCGTCTGAACATGGCTCATGGCGAACTGGAAGATCACGTGACACGGATTAACAATATCCGTAAAGCAGCTTCCGAACTGAACACCTATGTACCGATCATGATGGACATCAAAGGGCCGGAAGTACGTATCGGTAAACTGAAAGAAGCATCCTGCCATCTGCAAGCCGGTAAAGAGCTGATCCTGACTACCGAAGAAATTCTTGGTGACGCTGAGCGTATCTCGGTAAACTATCCAGAACTGAACCTCGTTGTGAAACCTGGCGATCGTATCCTCATCGATGATGGCCTTGTGGATCTGACTGTACTGTCTGTGGAAGGATCCGATATCCATTGTAAAATCATCAGTGGCGGCATTCTGAAACCACGCAAAGGGGTTAACTTGCCAGGAATCAAAACGACATTGCCAGGTGTAACCGAGCGTGACGTTATGCACATCGGATTTGGGATCGAAAACGATATCGAAATTATCGCAGCATCCTTTGTTCGTAAAGGCGATGACATCCGTGAAATCCGCAGCATTTTGAAAGAACGCGGTGTAGACCACGTACAGATCATCTCCAAAATTGAAAACCAGGAAGGTATGACTAACCTGGACGATATTATTGAAGCATCTGACGGTATCATGGTAGCTCGTGGAGATCTCGGGGTTGAAGTACCCATCGAAGACGTGCCGATGATGCAAAAAGAAATGATCGATAAATGTAACCGCGCTGGTAAACCGGTTATCGTAGCTACACACATGCTGGAGTCCATGCAAGTGAACCCACGCCCTACTCGTTCCGAAGTTAGTGACGTGGCAAACGCTGTACTTCAAGGTGCTGACGTTGTGATGTTGTCCGGTGAATCAGCTGCTGGTAAATATCCGGTACAATCCGTGCGTACGATGGCTGCTGTTGCTCGCCGTGCTGAAACAATGATCGATTACAAAGAGCAATTCGCACAAAAATCGGCTCAACAAATCGCTGATATTACTGAAGTTATCAGTCAGGGCGCTGTAAGTTCTTCCCTCGTACTGAATGCAAAAGCAATCATCACTTCGACTGAGAGTGGATTCACAGCACGTATGATCTCCAAATATCGTCCAAAAGCGCCAATCATCGCAGTTACACAACATGAAGAAGTATTGGCGAAAATCTGCCTGCTCTCCGGTGTTATTCCGGTTATGGGCGACAAAGTAACGACAACGGATGAAATGTTCGAATCTGCTACGCGTAACGCAATCAAAACAGGTTACATTGAAGAAGGTGACATCATTGTATTGTCCGCTGGTGTTCCAATCGGTCAATCCGGTAATACAAACCTGATCAAAGTTCAACAAGTTTAATTCAATAGCTGAAACTGAAGCTATACATCTTAATTATATATAGAAATACAAAAATACACCGAGAGCAGAAATGCATCCCGGTGTATTTTTTTTGTTAGATGATGTGTGGCAATGATGGTGATGTTACAACAATCGGCTTCGAAATTATAGATTCCGCGAGTAATCAACCAGATCCTGTGACATGGTGTTGATCTCATCCATTGAAGCATTCACCTGCTGTGTCAGGGCAGCCTGATTTTGCGTTAACGTGGACATATTACCGATATGTTCAAGAATCTGATCAATCAGTGTTTTCATCTTCTGCATGCTATCTTCGATATTTACTGTGGCCTCCGAACTGTGATCAGCCAGTTTCCGCACTTCACCTGCAACGACGCCAAATCCCAGTCCCAGCTCCCCCGCTCGTGCAGCTTCAATTGCTGCATTCAACCCCAGCAGATTGGTCTGACTGGCAATCTCTCGAATAAACACCGTGATATTCTTCGTATCATCTGCACTGCTTTTCACTTGAATAGCTGCATCGGCAGATAACTCTTGAGCAGTAACCAGATCCTGTGCCTGATCGGTGATCGAGTTGATTCCACGTACCATCTCGCCAATGGACTCCGACAATTGTTTTGTTTTCAGATTCATGGCTTCCACGATCTGTTCCTTATTCTTCTCATGGGTGACATCCCGAATGGTTCCAGCTACACGGAGCGGTACTCCATCCTGATCCCTAATGGTCTCCCCACCCGCGTGATACCAACGGTACTCCCCATCTTTGCGCTGCAAACGATAATCCAGATCGTACGGTGTACGACCACTGTAATCGTTCATATGTCTGGCAAATTCGTTGATCGTCCGATCATGGTCTTCCGGATGAAGTCGGCTGCTCCAGCTGCTGAACACATTCGGGAAATCCTGCTCGTCTTTAAACCCTAATTCTCTACGGAACTGGGGTGACCACCAAAATTCATTGTTCGGATTAACTACATCTCCAGCCACAACGGTCATATCCCACGGTGCCTCCACCAAGGCGCGGTTAACCAGATCATATCGGGTAACGAGTGCTTCCAGCTCATCAGACTTGCTCTTCTCCTCATGAATATCAAACATGATGCCCAGAAGTTTGACCGGAACGCCAGCCTGATTTCGGATGACTTGTCCAAGGCATCGGAACCAGCGGATTTCTCCACTTTTTGTAATCATACGGCTGATGACGTTATAGGCAGTTGTTGCTCTTGTGTCATTCACATGTTTCATAATCTCCTGCACCAGTTGGGGTCTGTCATCCGGATATATCGATTTGGCCCAGCTTGCAAATGAATCGGGATAATCCTTGGCATTATGGAACCCTAACATTTGGCGGAATTCATTCGAAAATGTGACGATATTATTGTTATCCAGTGGATCACCAGCAACAATTTCAGATTCCCATAATCCCACATTCATTGCCTGATTCAGCATTCTAAGGCGCATTTCCACGGCTTCGTTTTGTGCTTTCATCATATGTACTGCTTTTTTGATATTACTAGCTATTTCATCGGTATCCTGAAACTCAATGCCATCTTCGATCCATGCGTCATAGTTGCCCTTTTCTGTATTTGCTACCAGTTTACGACTATACTCCAGTAAATTCTGATGCGCATCTGTACGAAGGTGTTTGGTCGATTCAGTACGTTTACGAAACATGCTCATTTCTCCTCTTAGCTCATATGATATATATTTCGACATTATCAGACATTAAATGTAGAGCAATGGTTTTAATTTTGCATAAAAACAAGAACCAGCGCTGAATCAGCACTGGTTCTTATATTAAATGCCTTTATTTTTTATGAAAATAAATCTTAAATGACTGCCTCTTACCAGCTACCAGCCAAAATTCAGTGTTTTCCCCGTCTCCACCCAAGTTTTGATGCTGCTTAGAATCATCCACCAACTACTCTGTGCATTCGCAATGGAAGGATGGTTATCTGTAAATTGATCATTAATCAGTGTCAGCTTCGTACACTCCCCCACAGTCTCCAACTGGAAGACCACTCTGGATTGAAGCTCGGCATGATTGGCATGGTATGACGGTCCGGGATGCTCCTGGTAACTAAGTCTGGACAACGGTTCAAATTCCAATATATCTCCATACACATGGACAGTCTCTGCACCATCATTGCCCGGCCCTACATAAGCAAACGGCTGACCTGGTTGGAAATTGGTACGAAGTTCGCTGCCGAAAAAGCTGTTCCGTGTGCCGTCTGGTGATATTAAAGCATTCCACACCTCTTCCAGTCCTGCGTTGATATAGAATTCATATTTCAGTTCCATGGACTCACTCCCTTTATGTATTGGATAAGCGATCTGCCAACCTCGCACTCCTATCCTATCGTTATACCCCAAAGGCCGTATTGTAAAAACGCGACATCAGGTAAAATATAAGCTCTTTATATTTTCGGGAATGTTATACCATGATCCAAACGGGTTGCGCCCATATAGTGCTTTCCTAGAAGATCAGATATACTAAACTGGAATGAAATAACAGGACTGTTCAAGGTGATAGGACGAAATTTGAAAGGAATTGAGATATGAGCCAATCAACGAATATTATGGGCATCCCTTTTCCCAATGTAACGATGAATCAAACTGTTGCAATCCTTGGTGAAGTCGTAGGTCAGGAAAGCAATGAACTATTCCATGTCATCACAGGTAACCCCGAGATTGTTATGTCCTGTCAAAAGAATGCCTCTCTTCGCAAAGTCGTCGATCAAGCCGGGTTGGTCACGGCTGACGGTGCCGGCATTGTGATGGTATCCCGTTTTCGGGGCGGACAATTAACTGAACGGGTAACGGGTTGTGATCTGCTGTTTCGTTTATTAGAGGAAGGCGATCAAAAACACTGGTCATTCTACATGCTGGGAGCAGAGGAAAGCGTAAGTGAACAGGCCGTGAAAGTTATTGCGCAACGTTATCCGGGAGTTGTTGTAAAAGGCAGACACCATGGTTATTTCCAGGTAGATGAGGAACAACAGATTGTGGAAGAGATTTGTACTGCTCAACCAGACTTTCTTATCGTGGCTCTTGGCGCACCCCATGCGGAACACTGGATTAACAAGTATCGCCACCAGTTGAACGCTCGTGTAGCCATAGGTGTTGGAGGCAGTCTCGATATCGTGGCAGGCAAAACCAAACGTGCCCCTGCGATATGGCAGAAGCTTAATCTGGAATGGCTCTATCGCCTCTTCAGTCAACCTTCGAGATGGCGCAGGCAACTCATTTTACCCCGTTTTGCTGTGCGGGCATTGTTGTTCAGAGAACCTAAATAATGTGAGATGAGCAGGAGGGATGACTCGAATGAAACAGGTAGAACAAGGAGACAGACCAAGTATGGGCCTGCTGGATCTTAATAAAGGTGATCATAAATATCAACTGACACGCCATGCTCCATCCGAAGCACTTCGCCCTTTTGTTAAACATTACTGGATCGTATCGTGGGATCTGACTGGACTTGAACCGTATCCCCAACATGTCGTGCCTAACCCCTGTGTCAATCTGGTCGTGGAACGAAACAATACGTTTTTCTTCGGACCATCGGGACGTAAATTCTCCTATCTTGTGAGCGGGAAAGGTCGTGTATTTGGCGTGAAGTTCAAACCAGGAGGTTTTTATCCCTTCCTGCGGGTTCCTGTCTCTTCATTGTACGGACAGCCGATGAATGTATCCAATATTCTTGACGTCACAGCGGACTCCCTGGAAGACCGACTTCTTGGGGCGGGGGATGATGCGGATAAAACCAGTTACATCGACCAGCTATTATGTGCACACCTTCCTGCTGAAGATGCTCAAGCGAGAATGGTTAACGATATTGTGCAGCAGATTGAACAGAACCGGGAGATGCTAAGAGTAGATGATCTATCTTCCTATTGGAATATGCATACCCGAAAGCTTCAGCGCCTGTTTAATCAGTATGTGGGCATCGGACCCAAAACGGTAATTAAGTTGTTTCGTCTGCAAAATGCTGCAGAAATGATGGACCGCGGTCTTCAATGTGACCTGATTAAGCTATCTCAGGACCTTGGATATCATGATCAATCCCATTTCATCCGAGATTTCAAGTCTATTATTGGCAGTACACCAGAGGAGTACTTACACTCTAGACATCCGAATGGTGAGCGCCGAGGGCTGATCAATTAAGAAACCTGTCCTGAAAATCAGGACAGGCGAATGACTTCTATGGTATCCCCCGTATGAATGACACCTTCCCGTTCGACCGAGCACACAATCCCACGTTTTTTGCGAGCGGCAGGCACGAATTTTTTGCGCAAACCATCCTGTTCGTAGAATTGTTCAATCATTTTCCCCGGATGTACACAGGGAAGGTTCTCCCCTTCACATATTAACCCTGTCCCGTTCGGAAATAGAAGCCGTGTTCCGGCAGGCAGTTCCGTCAATCGATCAATGCCACGGACCAGTATATTGGCACCAAGCCACTCTGGACGCACTTCAGGAATGTTCATTTTCTCAGCAATAAGAGCACATTCTTCCTCAGACACAATACTGATCTGGCGGCGATTCGCAATCGGTGTACCGCGCTTGTAGATTTTCTGACGCGAGTCCGCTGGACGTAGCAGACCATAATGACGGTCACCCGGAATTCCTGCGAGCTCAATGTCGACAAAAGGTACAACTCGGGTCACAAATGTGGATGGATCATCAGCCAACAAGACGAATTGAACTGTTCCCATAGTAATCTCCTCCCTTTCCTGAGCATTATCACTTCTCTATTGTTCATTATTACCCAATGAATGGATTGTCGACAATCGGCGTATGCTTACCTTTGTACGATTTTTTTATTTCAACATTATAACTCACTTGGAAAACGATAAATATTTTATATAACACACAATTAAATTGTTACAAATTAATTTCACTCTTTCCGTTCTCGTTGCAAACATTTATACTAGAATGGACAAGTAAATAAATTACATATCAGAAAGCAAGGTGTTTCCTTTGATTAGTATCATTTTTGTAGCTCTTGTAGCTGTCGAACACTTCTATATCATGGTGATGGAGATGTTTATGTGGACTCGTCCACGCACAATGAAAACCTTTAATCTCACGCCGGAATTCGCCAAATCCACCAAATCCCTTGCGGCCAATCAAGGCCTTTACAATGGATTTCTTGCGGCAGGTCTGATCTGGGGACTCGTATATCCGGATGCTGCCGTTGGACAGCATATTCAGATTTTCTTCCTGGCGTGTGTGATTATCGCGGCTCTTTATGGGGGAGCAACTTCCTCACGGTCGATCATTATCAAACAAGGATTGCCTGCGATTATTGCATTGTTGCTAGTTCTGTTCCTGTAATTTCTGTCGAATGGTGCATTGCTTCGATTCATGTTAACTCCTTTATGGTAAGGTAGTGAATAGATAGCAGTGTACAATGACCAGAATCGTTCTGGAATTGGAAGGAGAACATGTCATGGGATTGTTTGACAAGCTTCGGCGGCGCAAAAAGGAGAAGGTACCTGCAGGTGGTGCTGTCGAATCGACGAATTACAGTGAAACCATCGTGGGTTTTGTCCTGCTGGAGCGTGACGATTGTGATTTTGACCTCTTCATCAGGAACATGAAGAACGAATGGGATATCGAGATTGAAGAACGCCCGGAGGAGGGCAATCTCTTTTTCGAAGTGAATGGGATGCAGGTGGTATGTGCTCACATTGCTGCGCCTGTGCCTGACCGTGAAGTTGAGGAGAATGCCAAACTCAACATCCTTTGGCGAGAAGCGGAGCAAGTTACCTCACGGCACCAGTCTCAGATTATTGTCTCTGTTCTGAACGCAACAAATGCTATTGAGGGACATGTTCTGTTCACTCAAACAGCGAGTGCCTTATTACAGTTGGATCACGCGCTGGCAATATACATGGCCCCGCTTGTCGTTGAAGCCAGTCAGTATGTCGAAATCAGCCGTGGGATCAAACATGATGAGTTGCCCGTCTCGCTCTGGATTTTTATCGGATTATACCAAAATGCCGAAGGCGCTTCAGCTTATACTTACGGACTACGTAACTTTGGTAAAGAAGAGATGGAGATTATGCAATCGTCGGAGTCCTTAAGCGATGTATTTGAGATGATGTTCATGACCACAACGTATGTGGTTGAGAACGACGTCACACTGCATGACGGGGAAACACTTGGTTTCTCGGCAGAGCAAAAGCTGAGCATTTCCCTTTCCAAAGGTGTAGCAACGGAAGGTAACAGTTTGAAGATTGGCTTCTAACTTACGTAGTTATCTTAACTTTATCGTGTCACAGTTGTAGAAGCCGTCTGGAGTTCATACTCTGGGCGGCTTTTAGCTATTTAACCTTCCTTCCAATGAAGATATGATAACAATCCCTGAATTTAACTTCCTTAGGAATAAGTAGTCCATAAGAACCACTAAATTGTGAATTCAGTTTTCATTCTCGCTATAAAAAGGTATAATTAATAGGCTTATAGTCTCATATATTACATATTATCTTATTATCGAGGAGTTGCCTACATGTCTGTTAGACGTTTGGATTCAACTAAACCTATTATTGAAATTATCTGGGAAGGTATTGTTTCTCCTGAACATGTCGAACAAGCAAATACAGAAATTCAGAGAATAGCTGAACAATTGGGAAGTTCGTTTGATGTGCTAGTAGATATGCGGAACATGAAGGCTTTCCCTCAGGACACCAAAGAAAAAATTGTGGAACACCAGAAACTACTGACACAGTGGGGTATGAAGCGAGCCAGTGTAGCCGTAGGTGGTGCGATCGCCAAAATGCAATTGAATCGGATCTCCAAAGAGTCGGCGCACCAGACTGAATTCCAATGGGAAACGTATGACGAGGCTTTGGCATTTTTGTTGAAATAATATTGAAGTGATACGGACTCAGTATAAGAGAGCTACTGATGCTGTACCTTGCACAAAGAAAAAGGCGTTCCCGTGAGGAAGCGCCTTTTTCTTTTGCAGTTCTACGTGGCTTACTTAGTTTTGCCAGTGATACGACCGCTCATCATTTAAGATTCAAGTTTACTTACACGCACCATCGTTACAGATGTACCATTTAGGCACTCCTCCACAAATCCTAACCGCTTATATAAGCGAATCGCTTGGTTATCCGGGTCAACACTGAGCGAGACTGCTTCAATTCCCCGCCGTTCGACCTCATCTAATGCGGTCTGAAGCAGTAAGGTACCTACTCCTTTTCCACGTGCATCTTCCGTTACAGCCATCCCCATCTCTGGCGTAGCTGCATTCACATAACCGTATCCCGCATTCTGATCCGTATAGAATCTTAATGTTATTGAACCTAATCTCTTACCTTGCTGGTCAACTGCAACATACCCGAAGTCCCCTTCTCTTCCCCAGCCTTCAACATATTTGGACAGCTCAGGAGTATGTACACTTTCGATTGGAAAAGGTTCATCACCTTCTCTCCTATGCAGGGATGCGTATAACATTTCCCACAGAAAGGGGATATCGTCTTCCTCGATCGCACGTATATAATAGTTGGTCTTGGTCATGTTTGCTCCTCCTTCAACTTTTCAAAAAGGCGGTCCATCTCACTCAGATTAAACTCATTGGTAATTTCGTAGTCCTCAAGTTGGTCTCTCGTTTTCGCACCGCTGTAGATGGAGATAGATTGTTCATTATAAAACGTGATTCCGAAATCTTCAGTAAAGCGACCCTCTTTATTTATGGTAAGTTGCCACTCATAGTAATGCGGATTCCTTTCAGAAACGTCGAATTCCCGTACTCTTTTAAGATCAACATCCTTTAATAGCTTCAGCATGTCTCTAATCTCTTTGGAGTCTTTAATCGTCACTTCATCATCTTCATTATACGGTTCATGATTTGAAACCTTTTTAATCGTCAGTCGATCCAATTTATCCAGCATCGTCATATGATCTGTGACCTCAGCCCGAAACGTGGTATGTTTGCTGGGGATATACATAGTATATTGACCAGAGGTATACATACGCACTGCAATAGCTAAAAAAACAATAATCATAGCGATACCCATAATCATCTTGACTCGTTTAATCATCCCAATCCCCCTTCTATATCTACATAAAACATATAAATTGGTAATTATTGATACATTCCAGTATAACATCTCATTCCTTCTGTTCCAATGTCATTTCTCATCTCTGGTGTCCCTCAATGAAGATGACGTTATGAGCTACACTAAAAATTAAAGATCTAAATGAACAAGCCGCGTTCTCCCATAGGGTGAACGCGGCTTGTTTGTTAACTTTGTTATATTGTTTTATTACCTATTCAGAACAAGGTAAGACGATAACCCTTATCCCGAGCAATGAATATGACACACGTGGGCTTGGACTCACAACTGGTCAGGTTACTTCCGAAACCTTATTTTTTAGAGCAATATATGGCCTGCAGATTCTCGGATAACCAGCTCGGGCTTCAGGACAATCTTCTGCGGTTCTTTACGCTCATCCTTTAACTCTTCAATCAACAGATCTACAGCGCGATGTCCCAGTTCTTCAATTGGTTGGGCCACGGTTGTAAGTGGTGGACTGGTTACCGAAGCCAGAATGGTATTATCAAACCCGATAATCGACACATCCTCTGGCACGCGTAGCCCCAGCTCTTTGGCTGCCTGAAGAGCACCAATGGCCTGAATGTCATTACAACAGAACAAACCTGTCGGGTGATCGTTCTCACCGAGCAGCAGTAGCGCCTCTTTTTTGGCCGAGCTCAGGTCTGCTGCCGATTCTCGGATCTGAGTCGGTTCCAGCGTATGACCTGCCTTAATCAGTGTTTCACGGAATCCACGTACACGTTCCTGACTGCTGCTGACTTTGGACGGTTCCGACAATACCGCTACACGGGTGTGCCCAAGTTCAAGCAGATGCCCCGCTGCGAGTGCTCCGCCGAGTATGTCGTCAATGGTGACCGTATGTACCGACAGCGATGGCATATGACGGGCAATCAGAGCAACAGGTATTGACTGTTGCAAGAGGGGTGACAAAATTTCGGCATTATCGATCCCGGTTCCGATCATCATGCCATCGACCCTTTTTTGCTGAAGCAGATTCAGGTAACGCTCTACCCGCTCGTCCTTATTATCCGTACTGCAGATGACCACGCTGTAGCCCAATTGACGGCTTCGATCCTCGACCGCTCTCGCCAGTTCTGCAAAATACGGGTTTGAGATGTCCGGTACGAGCAGCCCCAATGTATACGTCTGCTTGCCTGTAAGTGCAGCTGCGATCGCGCTGGGCTGATAGTGAAGGCGTTCCATGATCTCCATAATCTCGGCGCGCCGCTTCTCACTGATCTTACCTTTTCCATTAATGACCTGCGAGACGGTTGCAATGGATACACCCGCCTCGCGTGCTATATCGTATATGGTTGCTTTCATTGTTTTTTCCCCATTTGTGCTATATATAATATACATAGATAATTGTTCTCTTCTCATTATGCAGGGGGAAGTCTGCATACGCAACTTGAATTGAGCACATTGTGCGTAGCATGAATTGTTTTACTTTTTCATCAACCACTCATGGTCAGGGTCGTTATGGAATTTCCAGGTCCGAGTAGGGCCGGCCATCACGTTCAAATAATAGACCTCATACCCCGGAGGAGCACCTACCGGATGATATCCGTCCGGAACAAGCACCACTTCACCGTTTTTCACTGCAAGCGTCTCATCCACAGAGCGATCATCCGTGTATATGCGCTGAATGGCAAATCCCTGCTCAGGCTGCACACGGAAATAATACGTTTCTTCCAGCAAAGATTCATCCGGAAGTGCGTCCCGATCATGCTTATGTGGCGGGTAACTGGACCAATGCCCATCTGGTGTGAATACCTCAACAACGAGCAGACTGTCCGCTTCCTTTTGTTCCGGTAAAATGTTGTGAATCTGGCGTTCCAGATTACCATATCCTCGCGTCTCTACCCCTACATCTTCGGGTGCAATGAGACGAGCCGGGTACGTGCCTTTACCGGGTGCAACACATATAGCGATTTCCAGTTCGGTACGTGCTGTGATCTGTACTTGATCGGAAGTTGAGACGTAGACCGAATACGGCGGAATTTTCTCGAAAACACTCATTCTTTTTCCGATATTATCCCATGTGTGCTCCCGGGTACTTACATTGGCGAAACCACTGAGAAGCACCACACAGAGTTCCTGATCACCGCTCTCACGGGTTAACGTCTCCCCTTCTGCCAACTTCGCTACCTGAAATCCAACATATTCCCACCCGGCCGACTCCGGTGTTACGTTGATAAGTGTACCGTCCCCCTCCGGGTTGACCACGGGTTTCACAATACGTTCTGACATCTTGCCATCCACTCCTTTCTGTAGTCGTCCACAACAACCTGATACTTATAAAAAACAAAAACCTGGACCATTCATGCGCTCTATTAGAAAAAAGTGACTTTAATCATCCACCTAAGGCGTTGCCGTTTGCGATTCCAGTGACACCCCAGGGACTTCACTCAGCTTCACAGGTCTTCCCCGCTCCATGGACAGTTTTGCTGCCAGTGCAATTCGTTCTGCCTGTACTGCATCGTGGCCATCTACGATAACTGGTGTATCATGAATGATCGCATCGATAAACAAAGCCGTCTCCTGCACATACGCTTCATTGTAGCGTTCCAGGAAAAAGTGCAATGGTTTGTCGCGCATGAGCCCAGTCGCTGTACTGATCTCAGCCGTATTTGGATGATCATTCGCCGCTGCGGCGCTGCCCATCGAACCAAATACTTCAACACGCTGATCGTATCCGTATACTGCCTGACGGCTGTTATCAATAACACCAATCGCACCGTTGACAAACGTCATCGTTACAATCGCTGTATCCACATCACCATGTTCTGCAAAGACCGGATTAATCAGCACGTTGCCCTGGGCGTATACTTCTTCCACTTCACTCCCGGACAGATAACGGGCCATGTCAAAATCGTGGATCATCATGTCCATGAAGATCCCGCCAGACACCCGAATATACTCCGCAGGCGGTGGACTCGGGTCGCGAGACGTAATTTTGATAATATGCGGATCACCAATCGTACCATCTTGCACATGTGCACGTATCCGTCTGAAGTTGTGATCGAATCGACGGTTAAAACCAATTTGCAGCTTCACACCAGCCTTCTGAACTGCTGCTACCGCCGCTTGGGTCTGTGCCAGATCCATGCTGACCGGCTTCTCGCAGAAGATATGTTTGCCCGCCTGAGCGGCCTGTTCGATCAGCGGCACATGTGTATCAGTTGAAGAACAGATCAGCACCGCGTCTACATTAGGCATCGAGATCAACTGGCTGCTATCCGTTGTTACCACAGGGATGCCACGGTCGGAGGCCCAAGCCTCCAATTCAGGACCTGCAAACAAGTCACTGATTCCCACAATCTCGGCATGCGGGTTGCGCAGGAGATTGTCTGCATGAATTTTGCCGATCCGTCCAGCACCAATGATGCCAATTCTCACTTTGTCCTTGCCCATTCCGTTATCCTCCCTATGTGCGTCCATATGGGCTAGGCGTTCCCTTAGCCCGAGTGATGCTCTGGTTGTTACCAGCGCGCCGTTACCATCTTCTTGCGAGTGTAGAATTCAACACCATCCGTGCCATTGGCATGCAGATCACCGTAGAAGGATTTCTTCCACCCGGAAAACGGGAAGAATGCCATTGGCGCAGGTACGCCCAGGTTAATACCCAACATGCCCGCATCAATCGTCTCGCGGAATTGACGCATACTCGCTCCGCTGCGGGTGAACAGACACGCCCCGTTGGCAAAATCAGAACGGTTTGCCAGCTCAACGGCTTCCTCCAGCGTAGACACTCTTGCCACCGAGAGTACTGGAGCAAAGATCTCATCCTGCCAGATTTTCATATTGCTATCAACTTGGTCAAATACCGTAGGCCCTACAAAATAACCGGATTCACCTGTCGCCTGATCCTTACGTCCATCCCTAATCAATGCCGCGCCTTCCTGCTCTCCGGATTCAATGTAACTGAGTGTACGCTCTTTATGTGGTCCACGGATGACAGGACCTAGGAACACGCCCTCATCCATGCCGTTACCAATGGTGATGCGGTCTGCCGCTTCCACCAGCTTTTGTACCAGTTCGTCAGCCACATCACCCACAGCCACAACAACCGCACATGCCATGCAACGCTCCCCTGCTGAACCAAAGGCTGCACTGGTAATCTCTTTCACGGTTAGATCGAGATCGGCGTCCGGCATAACGATGGAGTGGTTTTTGGCACCAGCCAGTGCCTGTACCCGTTTGCCATGCTTGGATGCAGTGGTATAAACGTATTCAGCCACAGGTTGTGATCCGACAAAGGAGATCGCTTGAATATCCTTATGTTCCAGCAACCCGTTCACGACATCATGCGCACCGTGAACGATGTTGAGCACGCCGTCCGGAAGCCCCGCTTCCTTGAACAGCTCAGCCAGGCGGCCTGCCAGTAGCGGTGTGCGCTCGGACGGCTTCAGAACAAAGGTGTTACCGCACGCAATAGCCAGTGGGAACATCCAGCACGGCACCATCATCGGGAAATTGAATGGGGTAATTCCCCCAATAACACCGATCGGGTAGCGGTACATGCCCGACTCCAGTCCTGTCGCGATGTCAGGCAGTTGTTTGCCCATCATCAGATTCGGGGCACCTGCCGCGAACTCGACGCATTCAATGCCACGCAATACCTCGCCGTACGCTTCGGCATAACTTTTACCGTTCTCCAGTGTCACCAGGCGAGCGAGCTCTTCCCAATGTTCCACCAGCAGCTGCTGGTAGCGGAACAGAATACGTGCACGGCGTGGAACCGGTGTGCTGCTCCATGACTTGAACGCTTCTCGTGCTGTCTGAACCGCCAGATCCACGTCCGCTTGTTCGGACAGTGGCACATGTGCAATAACTTCTTCTGTAGCCGGATTCACAACCGGCTCCGTACGAGTTGCCACTGGGGTTACCCAGGCACCTCCGATCCAGTTTTGTACCATTGTCGCTGTTGCAGACGCTTCAGAAATTCCTTTTCCCATAGCACTGTCTCCCTCCGCTTATGTGTGATCCCGTATGTTCAACTTATATCATTGATGTTGATCTGTATGAGTGTGTTATTCAAAATATTGCAACGAGCTTCAAGACACGGTGATCTCGCCCCGATTGCAACGTTCAATGTAGTCATTCACCTGTTCCACCGTTGGCATCGCATCCGAACAGCTGTGGCTTGAAATGACGATACTTGCTGCGCCACTGCCATACGCCATACTGCGCTCAATCGTCCAGCCCTGCATCAATCCATACAGGAACCCGGCTGCGTAGGAATCGCCTGCACCGAACGTTTTGACCACTTTTGCCGGGTAACTGTCCGCACGGTGAGAAAGCCCTTCACGTGTGTAAGCAATGGACCCTTCCTTGCCGTGTTTGATTACTACAATATTCGCTGAGAAATCAAACCATTTCTGTGCAGTTACCTGATCGCTATGATCCGGATTGTGGTCGAATGTCTCCATCATGTCGAACTCTTCACGTGTGCCCAGAATGATATCGCATTTCTCGGCTGCGAGGTTATAATAGACCGCCGTCTCTTCGTCCGATGTCCATGTGTATGGGCGATAGTCCAGATCAAACACAATAACTGTACCATGTTTTTTCGCATACGTAAGTGCCTGTAATACGGCTTCACGGGATGGGCTCTGCGCGAGGGCTGTGCCTGAGATTAGCAGCACTTTGGAGTCAGCAATCAACTGCTCTTGTACCTCTTGCGCCTGTAGTAACAGATCCGCTACGTTGTCTCGGTACATCAGGATACTGCAATCCGTTGGGCTTTTGATTTCGGTAAAAGCAAGCCCTGTCACCGCTCCGGTGTCATCTGTAACTACATTTGATGTGTCGATGCCGTTCTTCTCCAAATAACTCTGGATGAATCTGCCCATCTGGTCATTGGCGATCTTACCGATAAAAGCCGTCTCCATACCCAGTCTGGACATGCCAATCGTAATATTGGCCGGAGAGCCGCCAACATACTTCGTGAACGTCATCGTCTCTTCCATCGGGCGATTGATCTCATTGGCGTTCAAGTCGATGCACAAGCGACCAATCGCGGTGAAATCCTTCTTCCTGGATTCTGGAAAGGATACGTAAGTCATTGCATGTGAGCCCCTTTCTGTGGTGGGATTTTACATGTTGTATATGGATATCTAGACTAGTTACTCATTCCATTGTAAGGACTCGTAAACGTCTAGAGTAAGTCAGTTTTATTTTCCAATCGTAACGTTATACTCTTGCTGGCCTTCTTCCTTTTTCACTTCATGGGTGTGGCCTCTGACCGCTGCAATACTGAACGATTCAGCTGTGTTGGTATAACGATTCCATATAGTTCAACGATCGCTTGGCATACTCATAAGGGTTATGAATCGCAGGGTCCTGCTCTCCTTCTAGCATCGCCCAGCCATCGTACCCTCGTGTGATCAGTTCTTGCAGAATTGGTGCAAAATCAATGCATCCATCTCCTGGTACAGTGAACACGCCTCTACGAATACATCCGACAAAATCAGACTGCTCCGCGCGTGCTTCATCCAGCACATGAGGGCGAATGTCTTTCAGATGGATATAGGCGATCCGATCATAATGTTTGCGCAACAGTTCAAGTGGATTGGCTCCGCCATAATAGGCATGACCAGTATCATAGAGCAGATACACGAGAGAAGGGTCTGTCAGCTCCATCAGTCGATCAATCTCATCCGGTTGTTCTACCACTGTGCCTCCATGATGATGGTACGTAAGCTTCAACCCATGTTCACGGGCAATGGCTCCTGCTTCATTCAATCCTTCAGCGAGGATATGCCATTCAGATTCGCTGAGTCTAAGCACTTCTTTTTCATTCGTTGTCCGTCTTGGATCAAAATGAAGTGACCCGCCTACCTCCGCCGTACTGATCACCTTACTGCCCATGGATTGCAGAAATTCCGCATGTCTGCGATAACTGTCCAGCTCCGACTGACGATACGCCGGATCGGAGAAAAGTACCGATTTCCACTGGGAGACCAGATTGATATTCCTTTTACTCAATTCCTCACGCAATATAGCAGGATCAGTTGGATATTTACGTCCCATCTCTGTACCTGTCAGCCCAAGACGCTGAATATCATCCAGAATCTGTGCACACGTTGTCGCATCACCATGCTCCTTCACATCTTCACCGACCCAATTGATCGGATGAATCCCAAGCTGGAATGGCAGCTTGCTCATTGCCCCACGTCTCCTTTGTCGTTCAACATTGTGGTTCACTATATTAAACCGGATTAAATAAGTCTTGCTTTAGCGCGGTTGGCTTGCATGGTTTGATGGGCATGAACTACCTTTTCCTCGGCAGATACTTCTGGTACACCTACATTCCACCACGACTCGTATCCACCTGCGTTGGTCCCAGGCACGACCGGAATCTCAATCAGCGTACTCACTGTTTCGTTCTTCGCATCTCGGAGTGCTTGTTCCAGCTGTTCTGCTGTCTCCGCTCTATAGGATTTGGCTCCCATGCTTCGTGCGTGTGCAGCAAAGTCCATTGGCATGTAATCCCCGGTCAGTCGTCCACTCTCGGATTCCCGATAACGGAACTCATTGCCGAACCCGTCACTACCATGTTCCCGCTGCAAATTATGAATACACTGGAATCCATTGTTGTTGAATAATAGAACGGTCATCTTCTTCTGTTCCTGCAAACTGGTCACAAACTCCGAATGCAGCATCAGATAACTGCCATCCCCCACCATGGCGTACACTTCACGATCCGGCTCAGCAAGTGCTGCTCCGAACGCTCCGCTTACCTCGTACCCCATACAGGAGAATCCATACTCCATGTGATACGTCTTTGGTTCAGCCGCACGCCACAGACGATGCAGGTCTCCTGGCAGACTGCCTGCCGCACACACAATAACGGAGGAAGGATCAATCGTCCGATTAACTATGCCGACTGCCGTTGTCTGTGCCAGCCCTGCTTCATGTTGAGCTGCATACAGCCGATCCACTTCTGCATTCCACTCAGCGCGGAGATCAGCGATTTCGGATGCACCATATGCACTGCGGTATTGTCTTTGCTGCAATTCCTTCTGCAAAGCCTGCAATCCTTCGCGCGCATCTGCCAGGATGGCTTCTCCGCCTAACTTGGCGGCATCCATGCCGTTCAGGTTGATGTTGATGAATGAAGCTTCCGGATGCTGAAAAGCAGAGCGGGACGCCGTCGTGAAATCCGAGAACCGCGTACCGACGCCAATCACAACGTCTGCTTCTCTCGCCAGCCTATTGGCTGCCAGAGAGCCGGTAACCCCGATGGCCCCCACATTCAGTGGGTGGTCCCAAGAGACTGCGCTCTTGCCCGCCTGCGTCTCGGCGATCGGAATGCCAAATGCTTCGGCGAACTCCACGAGTTGAACGGACGCCTCAGAGTACAACACACCGCCGCCTGCAACGAGCATCGGCTTTCTGCCTCGGGCAATCTGCTCCGTTGCCCGCTCAATGGCTGCCTGTACCGGGGGGCGACGGTCCAGATAATGTACTTTGCGGGCAAAGAACGATTCTGGATAATCGTACGCCTCTGCCTGCACATCCTGCGGCAGTGCGAGCGTAACAGCTCCCGTCTCTGCCGGGTCGGTAAGCACACGCATGGCCTGTGTAGCAGCAATCATCAGCTGTTCGGGACGAACAATGCGATCCCAGTACTTGCTGACGGCTTTGAATGGGTCAGTGGCTGAGATTGTATAATCACTGCTCACTTCCAACTGTTGAAGTACCGGGTCCGGTTCCCGTGTAGCAAAGTTGTCTCCAGGAAGCAATAAAACCGGAATTCGGTTCACCGTTGCAGTAGCTGCCGCCGTAATCATATTCAAAGCACCAGGTCCAATGGATGTTGTACATGCATAGATCTGTCTGCGGTTCTTCTGCTTGGCATAAGCCGCTGCCGTATGCACCATACCTTGTTCGTTCTTGCCTTGCATATACGTCAGGCTTCCCGGACTGCGCTCCAACGCTTCTCCAATCCCTGTTACATTGCCATGTCCAAAAATACCGATGATGCCCTTCACAAACTTGGTTTCCACTCCGTCAACCGAGATATATTGCTGATCCAGGTATCGAAGCAGTGCCTGAGCCATCGTTAATCGAATTGTTTTCATGAGTTTGATCGCCGTCCTTTCCTTTACGGGTTAAGCGCTTAATCTACGTTAAGTTTAAGCGCCTTACCCCTGAAGGTTAAGCGCTTAATTGATATGGTATTACAGGTTAATGATTTACGCAAGCTATTTTTGTAAGCGTTTTTATGAAATGTGGTAAAGAAAAGATATTCTTGTGTTCGAACATGTGTTAGACCTTCTCTATTCGTACACTTCAACAATGACTAAGAACAGACTTAAAAAAGGGGGAAATATATCGTGAGGATGGGATACATGTTGGTACATTATATTCAGCCAAATAATCCGTGAATCCGTGATCTTTGTATACAATCTTGGCCAATATGCCTGTGAATGCAAAAAAAAGAAAGAGACGGTGAGTACCATCTCTTTCTTTTTCAATATGTAAGCGGGTGATGGGAATCGAACCCACGCTATTAGCTTGGAAGGCTAAAGTTCTACCATTGAACTACACCCGCATAACAACAATCGGGATGACACGATTTGAACATGCGACCCCCTGGTCCCAAACCAGGTGCTCTACCAAGCTGAGCTACATCCCGTTATCTATACCGGCGAGAGGACTCGAACCTCCACGGTTTCCCACTCGATTTTGAGTCGAGCGCGTCTGCCATTCCGCCACGCCGGCAAAATATGAAGTTATAATGGCGCGCCCTGAGAGATTCGAACTCCCGGCCTTTTGATTCGTAGTCAAACGCTCTATCCAGCTGAGCTAAGGGCGCAAAATATTGGAGCGGAAGACGGGAATCGAACCCGCGACCCTCGCCTTGGCAAGGCGATGCTCTACCGCTGAGCCACTTCCGCAAATAAAGAATGCGCGTGGAGGGACTTGAACCCCCACGTCAAAGACGCTAGATCCTAAGTCTAGTGCGTCTGCCAATTCCGCCACACGCGCATATAATGGTGAGTCATGAAGGGCTCGAACCTTCGACACCCTGATTAAAAGTCAGGTGCTCTACCAACTGAGCTAATGACTCATAGAAAAACTGGTGGAGGATGATGGATTCGAACCACCGAACCCGTACGGGAGCAGATTTACAGTCTGATGCGTTTGGCCGCTTCGCTAATCCTCCAGGATTACATGGTGCCGGCGAGAGGACTTGAACCCCCAACCTACTGATTACAAGTCAGTTGCTCTACCAGTTGAGCTACACCGGCGTATTAAAGGTGTTATATATGGTGGCTCGGGACGGAATCGAACCGCCGACACGAGGATTTTCAGTCCTCTGCTCTACCGACTGAGCTACCGAGCCTTACTAAATCAAAAAATGGCGGAACCGACGGGATTCGAACCCGCGATCTCCTGCGTGACAGGCAGGCATGTTAGGCCAACTACACCACGGTTCCAGATCACTTTCTCAAGGAAAGTATAATTGCGGGGGCAGGATTTGAACCTGCGGCCTTCGGGTTATGAGCCCGACGAGCTACCGGGCTGCTCCACCCCGCGTCGTTATAAAGTTATATGGTGGAGGCTGAGGGGATCGAACCCCCGACCCTCTGCTTGTAAGGCAGATGCTCTCCCAGCTGAGCTAAGCCTCCATAATATGACCCGTAGGGGATACTCTCACTTCGTTCGAGACTGCGAAGCTGTTGCTAACGAAGTACATCCTCCGACGAACCTTTGGGATTCTCATCCCTTGTTGAAGCAATAGGTATTGCTATGACCCGTAGGGGATTCGAACCCCTGTTACCTCCGTGAAAGGGAGGTGTCTTAACCCCTTGACCAACGGGCCTTACTGGCTCCCCGAACAGGGCTCGAACCTGTGACAACTCGATTAACAGTCGAGTGCTCTACCAACTGAGCTATCAGGGAATGGTGGAGCCAAGCGGGATCGAACCGCTGACCTCCTGCTTGCAAGGCAGGCGCTCTCCCAGCTGAGCTATGGCCCCATACTCTGGTGTATTTCTTGTTGTGGTCTTGCTATGGGCCCTGGTGGACTCGAACCACCGGCCTCACCCTTATCAGAGGTGCGCTCTAACCAACTGAGCTAAGGGCCCTTATCAATTTTCGAAAAAAAATACCCCAATGGGGTTTCGCTTGGCGGCGTCCTACTCTCCCAGGACCCTGCGGTCCAAGTACCATCGGCGCTAGAGGGCTTAACGGTCGTGTTCGGGATGGGTACGTGTGGAACCCCTCCGCCATCGCCACCAAACGCGTAGCTTACATTTCAGAGATCGTTCTCTGAAAACTAGATTCGAAACGAAACACGCGATTTAGAACTTGCTATTGGATAAGCCCTCGACCGATTAGTACTGGTCAGCTCCATGCATTGCTGCACTTCCACCCCCAGCCTATCTACCTCGTCGTCTTCAAGGGGTCTTACATACTGGGAAATCTCATCTTGAGGGGGGCTTCACGCTTAGATGCTTTCAGCGTTTATCCCGTCCGTACATAGCTACCCAGCGGTGCTCCTGGCGGAACAACTGGTACACCAGCGGTACGTCCATCCCGGTCCTCTCGTACTAAGGACAGCTCCTCTCAAATTTCCTACGCCCACGACAGATAGGGACCGAACTGTCTCACGACGTTCTGAACCCAGCTCGCGTACCGCTTTAATGGGCGAACAGCCCAACCCTTGGGACCTACTTCAGCCCCAGGATGCGATGAGCCGACATCGAGGTGCCAAACCTCCCCGTCGATGTGGACTCTTGGGGGAGATAAGCCTGTTATCCCCAGGGTAGCTTTTATCCGTTGAGCGATGGCCCTTCCATGCGGTACCACCGGATCACTAAGCCCGACTTTCGTCCCTGCTCGACTTGTAGGTCTCGCAGTCAAGCTCCCTTATGCCTTTGCACTCTTCGAATGATTTCCAACCATTCTGAGGGAACCTTTGGGCGCCTCCGTTACTCTTTAGGAGGCGACCGCCCCAGTCAAACTGCCCACCTGACACTGTCCCCGCACCGGATTACGGTACCAGGTTAGAACCTAGATACGATCAGGGTGGTATCCCAACGTTGCCTCCACACAAGCTGGCGCTCATGCTTCAAAGGCTCCCACCTATCCTGTACAGATCGTACCCAAATTCAATATCAAGCTGCAGTAAAGCTCCATGGGGTCTTTCCGTCTTGTCGCGGGTAACCTGCATCTTCACAGGTATTAAAATTTCACCGGATCTCTCGTTGAGACAGCGCCCAAGTCGTTACGCCATTCGTGCGGGTCAGAATTTACCTGACAAGGAATTTCGCTACCTTAGGACCGTTATAGTTACGGCCGCCGTTTACTGGGGCTTCGGTTCACAGCTTCGGATTGCTCCTAACCACTCCCCTTAACCTTCCAGCACCGGGCAGGCGTCAGCCCGTATACTTCGCCTTACGGCTTCGCACAGACCTGTGTTTTTGCTAAACAGTCGCTTGGGCCTTTTCACTGCGGCCCCCTCGTGCTATTCACACTACCGGGGCACCCCTTCTCCCGAAGTTACGGGGTCATTTTGCCGAGTTCCTTAACGAGAGTTCTTCCGCGCGCCTTAGAATACTCTTCTCGCCTACCTGTGTCGGTTTGCGGTACGGGCACCATCACCTGGCTAGAGGCTTTTCTTGGCAGTGTGAGATCATGACCTTCGCTACTACAATTTTCGCTCCCCATCACAGCTCAGCCTTAATGATGTGCGGATTTGCCTACACATCAGCCTCACTGCTTAGACGGACATCCATCAGTCCGCGTCACTACCCTACTGCGTCCCCCCATTGCTCATAACGGCTTACGGTGGTACAGGAATTTCGACCTGTTGTCCTTCGACTACGCCTTTCGGCCTCGCCTTAGGTCCCGACTTACCCTGAGCGGACGAGCCTTCCTCAGGAACCCTTAGGCTTTCGGCGGATCAGATTCTCACTGATCTTTTCGTTACTCATACCGGCATTCTCACTTGTATAATGTCCAGCGCTCCTTACGGTACACCTTCAACCCTTATACAACGCTCCCCTACCCCTGATGCAAAGCATCAAGCCATAGCTTCGGTGGTGTGTTTAGCCCCGTTACATTTTCGGCGCAGAGTCACTCGACCAGTGAGCTATTACGCACTCTTTCAATGGTGGCTGCTTCTAAGCCAACATCCTGGTTGTCTGTGCAACTCCACATCCTTTCCCACTTAACACACACTTGGGGACCTTAGCTGATGGTCTGGGCTGTTTCCCTTTTGACAATGGATCTTAGCACTCACTGTCTGACTCCCGGAAGTAAGTCTATGGCATTCGGAGTTTGACTGAGCTTGGTAACCCTTGCGGGCCCCGCACCCAATCAGTGCTCTACCTCCACGACTCTGTTTTCCGAGGCTAGCCCTAAAGCTATTTCGGGGAGAACCAGCTATCTCCGAGTTCGATTGGAATTTCTCCGCTACCCCCACCTCATCCCCGCATTTTTCAACATGCGTGGGTTCGGGCCTCCAGTGCGTGTTACCGCACCTTCACCCTGGACAGGGGTAGATCACCCGGTTTCGGGTCTACGTCCACGTACTATGTCGCCCTATTCAGACTCGCTTTCGCTGCGGCTCCGGCTCTTCACCTTAACCTTGCACGGGAACGTAACTCGCCGGTTCATTCTACAAAAGGCACGCCATCACCCCTAAAACGGGCTCTGACTTTTTGTAAGCACACGGTTTCAGGTTCTATTTCACTCCCCTTCCGGGGTGCTTTTCACCTTTCCCTCACGGTACTGCTTCACTATCGGTCGCTAGGAAGTATTTAGCCTTGGCAGATGGTCCTGCCGGATTCATACGGGGTTTCACGTGCCCCGCACTACTCGGGATCCGTCTCGGAGGGAACAGACTTTCAACTACAGGGCTTTTACCTTCTTTGGCGGGCCTTTCCAGACCTCTTCGCTTAACCGGTTCCTTTGTAACTCCATGTGAGACGTCCCACAACCCCAAAGAGCAAGCTCTCTGGTTTGGGCTTCTCCGCGTTCGCTCGCCGCTACTGACGGAATCACTATTGTTTTCTCTTCCTCAGGGTACTTAGATGTTTCAGTTCCCCTGGTATGCCTCTACATAACCTATGTATTCAGTTATGAGTAACTGGAAATTACCCCAGCTGGGTTTCCCCATTCGGACACCCCCGGATCAAAGCTTGCTTACAGCTCCCCGAGGCAGTTTCGTTGTTCGCCACGTCCTTCATCGGCTCCTAGCGCCTAGGCATCCTCCGTGTGCTCTTAGTAGCTTAACCTCGTGCTCCGGTTTCGACTGCTCGCTTCCCTTGTTTTGCTTGCGCAAAGCCAAAAGTCGCTCCCATTCGATACCATCGTACGTGCAATCTACCGTTTTTATTGAAACTTGTTTAACACAAGTTCAGCTAAAAAGGAATGTTCTAATTCGCGTTTGTTTCGTTTCGATATCTAGTTTTCAAAGAACAAGCTCCATGCAAAAGCAAGCTGTTTGAGAGTTTGAGCTCTCAAAACCGAACAACGAGTGAGTAGTTTGTGCAGCTAAGCTGCTTATTTGAATGTTTCCGTTGCAGGAAACGATTCTCCATAGAAAGGAGGTGATCCAGCCGCACCTTCCGATACGGCTACCTTGTTACGACTTCACCCCAATCATCTATCCCACCTTCGGCGGCTGGCTCCTTGCGGTTACCCCACCGACTTCGGGTGTTATAAACTCTCGTGGTGTGACGGGCGGTGTGTACAAGACCCGGGAACGTATTCACCGCGGCATGCTGATCCGCGATTACTAGCAATTCCGACTTCATGCAGGCGAGTTGCAGCCTGCAATCCGAACTGAGACCGGCTTTGTTGGGATTGGCTCCATCTCGCGATTTCGCAGCCCGTTGTACCGGCCATTGTAGTACGTGTGTAGCCCAGGTCATAAGGGGCATGATGATTTGACGTCATCCCCACCTTCCTCCGGTTTGTCACCGGCAGTCTATCTAGAGTGCCCACCCGAAGTGCTGGCAACTAAATATAAGGGTTGCGCTCGTTGCGGGACTTAACCCAACATCTCACGACACGAGCTGACGACAACCATGCACCACCTGTCTTGAATGTTCCGAAGAAAAGGTACATCTCTGCACCGGTCATTCAGATGTCAAGACCTGGTAAGGTTCTTCGCGTTGCTTCGAATTAAACCACATACTCCACTGCTTGTGCGGGTCCCCGTCAATTCCTTTGAGTTTCAGTCTTGCGACCGTACTCCCCAGGCGGAGTGCTTAATGTGTTAACTTCGGCACCAAGGGTATCGAAACCCCTAACACCTAGCACTCATCGTTTACGGCGTGGACTACCAGGGTATCTAATCCTGTTTGCTCCCCACGCTTTCGCGCCTCAGCGTCAGTTACAGCCCAGAGAGTCGCCTTCGCCACTGGTGTTCCTCCACATATCTACGCATTTCACCGCTACACGTGGAATTCCACTCTCCTCTTCTGCACTCAAGTCACCCAGTTTCCAGTGCGATCCGGGGTTGAGCCCCGGGATTAAACACCAGACTTAAATGACCGCCTGCGCGCGCTTTACGCCCAATAATTCCGGACAACGCTTGCCCCCTACGTATTACCGCGGCTGCTGGCACGTAGTTAGCCGGGGCTTTCTTCTCAGGTACCGTCACCTTGAGAGCAGTTACTCTCCCAAGCGTTCTTCCCTGGCAACAGAGCTTTACGATCCGAAAACCTTCATCACTCACGCGGCATTGCTCCGTCAGGCTTTCGCCCATTGCGGAAGATTCCCTACTGCTGCCTCCCGTAGGAGTCTGGGCCGTGTCTCAGTCCCAGTGTGGCCGATCACCCTCTCAGGTCGGCTACGCATCGTCGCCTTGGTGAGCCGTTACCCCACCAACTAGCTAATGCGCCGCAGGCCCATCCCCAAGTGACAGATTGCTCCGTCTTTCCAGTTTCCTTCAGGCGAAGAAAACAACTATTCGGTATTAGCTACCGTTTCCGGTAGTTGTCCCAAACTTGAGGGCAGGTTGCCTACGTGTTACTCACCCGTCCGCCGCTAACTATCCGAGAAGCAAGCTTCTCATCAAGTCCGCTCGACTTGCATGTATTAGGCATGCCGCCAGCGTTCGTCCTGAGCCAGGATCAAACTCTCCAATAAAGTATTGAAAAGAGCGATAAGCTCATTTTGAATCTGACGAGATTAAAAATCTCATTTGTGCTCCAGTCGATTCAAGCCAAGGCTTGTCTCAAACTTTCGCGTTCATTCTGCAAGCAGAATGTTTACTCACTCGTTGTTCAGTTTTCAAAGATCAAAATTGTTTTTGTTACCGAGCGTTGTTCTCCTCAGCAACTTTTATATCATAACACTTCCGATCCAACTTAGCAAGCTCTTTTTTTAAGTTTCTTTCGAAGCTTATTTGTTTTGCCTGCGGCACTTTGTTTCTCGTGTTTTTTTGGCCGGAAATAGAATATATCATATACACAATACAATTACTACTTGTAAAATATCCCATCAGCAAACTAACTATATATTTGATTCAATCTCTTCATAATCTCTTTTTCCAATGGCAATATCCTCTTACTATATCCTATATACACTCACCAGTCTAACCTGTCTCAATATAGGTTGTGAACAGACCCATTCAACATCATTACATTCGTTCAATAAAATAAGAAACATAATACCTCTACTCAATAATGCTGCTATCTGTTATGTGGATTTCGAATCTAATAACTGAACTCCATAAGCTGTGGGCTTATATAGATTGTGCTTTTCACTTTTTATACTATTAGTCTCTGAAGCTGCCCATCACTATCGTGTCATGATACTGTCCATCCGCGTGTCGCCGATCCTTTTTCAAAATACCTTCGATCTCGAAGCCACTCTTTTGGTGTAACTCGATTGCCTTTTCATTGGATGCCAGCACGTTCAACGTCATCTTCTCTACACCAGTCTGGTCTGCCCATTCTATCGACTTCTCCAACAAGTTCTTGCCAATTCCATGTCCCCAGAACTGTCTGGTTACACACACGCCGAACTCAACCTTATGGCAAAAGCGCTTCAACTCTCTGCCTTCACATCGGGAGCACCCCACAATCTCGCCCGCCACTACTGCAACAAGGAACAGATTCCGTGACTTCTCAGTGTCCGAATGGATGACCCGACTAAACTCTGCTGCGTCGATATACGCCTCGCCCTCTTCACGATCCATGTTCTCGGTTTCCCCGTCCATTTGTACACGAATTGAAGACAGGGCCTCAGCATCTTTTTCCTCTGCCGATCTAATTGAGTAAGATAAGCCTTTAATGTTATATTCCTGCTGATCGATAATCATAAGAACCATTCCGCCTCTTCCACTTTATTTAAAATACTGTACCTGTATCGCTCTACCCCACCTCAGACGGACTCTTGCCCGTAAGCATTTTGAACACCTGGCTGAAATACGTCGCATTACGGAACCCCGTCATCTCGCTCACCTCATATACCATGTAATGTCCCGACTGCAACAGTTCCAACGCTCTCTGAATCCGGTACCCGTTCAAATAACTCACGAAATTCTCACCGGTCACCCTTTTGAACAGTTGACTCAGATACTTCGGATGTACGAACAGCCCCTTGGCTATCGCTTCAAAACTAATCTCTTCGGCGTAATGAAGCTCTACATACTGTTTCACCTGCTCGATAAGTTTATTGCTTTTCTTCTCGCCCATCTCCTTGCGGATCTGTTCTAGCCAGTTGCAGATAATACGATCCATCCAGCTTACCAGATCATGCAACGCATATTTCGATTGAATTTCACGCAAAAAATCACTCATCGCCAGCGGCGGGGGTAACATCGGGTGAAGTCGGTTCCAGCTATGAATCAACGTGTCAAACAGACTGACGGCCACCACCTGTACATCCTGTATGCCAACACAGTTGCCTTCTTTCAGCAAAAGGCAAATATGATGCCATACCTCTTCCGCCATATCAGGTCTAATGTCCGCCCAAGCCTCATTCCATTGACGAAGCAATACTGAATAATCGGTCACACTTGGTTCTGTATCCTCAGACGCTTCATAGTGGTAGATACGACTTCCACCTTGAAACTCTGCCGTTTCCACCGCTTCCCTGCTCTCTAGATAAGAATCTATCACCTCACAGGGGTGACTCTTGGATCTCCCGATTCCAGCACTCACTTCAATTTTCAGATACGTAAAGATCTGATCGATCATCCGCTCCACAAGTGGCAGACATTCCTCCAGATGATCTTTATCTCCTAATAGAAGCAACACAAATACCTGATCCGAATAATCAACGATCTCTACCTGACCATTCATGCGCGCCGCTTGCTCCTTCACCGTCTCCTGAATAATATCAGCCGCCCCATAGCGGAGAAGCTGCCAATCCCGTTCTTTCATCCGTGTCAAAAATACGGGGCGATTCAGTTGCAGACTAATGGCGCGTGTCTGTGAGGACATATGAATGCCTATATAGTCCATGCGTTCTTTAGGCAGTTCGTCTGCCCGATATCGCGTAGTCAGCAGTTCGTGAAGGAATTGTTTGCGCAAATACGGAAGCACCCGTCCAACCTCCTGCTTGTACGTCCGCTCCAGCCGCTCATGCCGCTCCCGCACATCTTGTTCCAGTAGCACCTCCCGCAGCACAGACTCAATCTCCTCAACCTCCGCCGGCTTCAGCAAAAAGTGATTCACACCCCAGCGCATGGCTGCCCGGGCGTTCTCGAATTCATCATATCCACTAAGAATGATGATCGGCAGGTGGGGATGGTCACGTCGCAACGTCTGTGTGATCTCAAGCCCGGTCATCCCCGGTAGATAAACGTCAGTCATAACGACATCTGGATGCATGCTGTGAAACAGCTCCAGTGCATCCAAGCCATTGGAAGCAGTGCCTGCAATGCTGAGGCCCAGAGAAGGCCAATCGATATGATCTGTTAATGCCTTTACAATATGAGGATCGTCATCAACAAGCATAATGGTCTTCATCATTTTTCACCGTCCAGCCATAGATTTAATTGCTCGTCGGTCTCAATACGCGGCAGCGTAATGGTCACTTCCACGCCACCTGTCTCTCTATCGCTCAGTTGAACGCCATACCTCTTCCCGCAATAAAGCTGAATGCGCTGATGTACATTCCGTACACCGATGCCACACGTCCCTTCGAGTTTCCACCCCTCCGGCAAACCCCGCCCATTATCCGTGATACGAATGACGATATCCTCATGTGGGCCAACCTCTTCGTGCATATGCACCTGAATTCGAAGTGTGCCCTCTTCAGGATGCCCGTGCATAACGGCATTTTCGATAAAGGGCTGCAAAATGATCTTGGGAATGTAACAACCGCGAATACGCGGATCGATCTGCTCCTGATATTGAATGGAGAACGGTAGCCGCTCTGACTGTATGTTGACGTAGCAACGGGCATGCTCCAACTCATCTCGAACCCGTATAAACAATCTCCCTCCACTCAGTCCGATCCGTAACAGCTTACTGAGCTGCACAATCATACGACTGATATCCTTGGCTTCGTAATCGAGCGCGCGCCAGTGGATCATGTCGAGGGTGTTGTATAGAAAATGGGGTTTGATCTGGGCCTCAAGCAAGCCCGTCTGGGCTTCGCGCTTGGCTCGGCTCTCTTCCTTCACCTGTTCCATCAGCGTTGTGAGCTGTGAAGCCATGTGATTAAAGCCATAAGCCAAGTGGGCATATTCCTCCGTAAACGAAAGTTGCACCCGGGTATCAAAGTCTCCTTTCTCCAGTTGTCTCATTCGCTTGATCAATTGTCGCAGAGGACGGATGATCTGCCTTACAAACAGGTACGCAAGTACAGCCGAGCATAATAGTCCCAGCACGGCGATGCCGAGGATCTGCCAGCCCGCTTGTCTGAGCGGAGATAACAGTGTATATACCGGAATAGTCTGAACGAGGCGCCACTGAAGCATGGCTGGTCTGGAGTACAGCACCAATTGAGCACCTCCGGGTTGGCCGGAAACCACTTCGTATCCGTCTTCACCAGGTTGGACATGTTCCTGAATCCATGCGCTATCTATAATAGAAGAAGATGAACTTACAGCTTCACCCGTTTCCTGTACTGCACTCGCTTCATTTCTTCTATCCGCTCGTCCATTCTCACCTGCTGGATCAACTCTCCCCATCTGCATTACGACATTACCAGCCGTATCGACCAACAGCACTTTTCCATCAAGCACCATGGGTACATCAGCAAACCTGCGTACGATGTCCGCTCTGCTCAGTCGAATGAGCACATAGGCAACCGTTCCGCCCCGACTATCAAAAATTCGCTGAGCGTATCCGACCAGGGATTGGCCCGATTCGTTCTCACGCAACGGAACCCAAGCTGCATCAGCCTTTTCCAGCGCAGCAAACCAAGAGTCGTGCGTGATGGTGTCCACCGGAAATATGCGATCAGCCATAGTGACTGTCACTTCATTAAAGACATCCGTATACAATTCAATGGAGGTGATGCCTTCACTCACAACCATGGTATGATCCAGGATTCGAGAGACCTCTCTCCGCTGGTGAATCTGTGCAAGCCTGCCCGTATCGGCCTTTTCGAGCAGATTGGACAGTTCCCGATTGCTTGCTAAACCGTATGCGGTTCCTGTTACCCCTGTGATGAAATCAAATCCCCGACGTGTACTTTCGTTCAGAAGAGCCAGACGTGCTTTGCTAATCTCGGCAAATGTGACCGCAGAGAAAGACTGATATGCCAGCCAGACAACAACCGAGACGAGCAACAGGTTAAACGCAATAAAGCAAGTCACCATCAACGTGGAGAGCTTGCTTTGTTGCAGCTTTTGATTAATGAATGAAGACCATCTTCCTTTCCCCATGGAAAAATCAACTCGTTTCGTCTTGGAATTACCCTTTGAGCCCAGAGGTCGCGATTCCTTCCACGAAGTACTTTTGACACACGATAAACACAATGAAACATGGCACCAACGACAACACCGACATGGCAAACATCGGACCCCAATCGGATTGAGAACTGGAATCAAGGAACAGACGCAGACCCAGCGGTACGGTGTATTTGCTCACATCACTCAAGTAGATCAACTGACTGAAGAAGTCGTCCCATGTCCACAAGAACGTAAAGATCATCGTGGTAACCAGCGCTGGAAAAGCAAGTGGAATGATGATTTTGGTGTATATTTTCACAGGACCGCATCCATCAATAGTTGCCGCTTCATCCAGCTCTTTGGGCAATCCCCGGAAGAACTGTACCATGAGGAAAATGAAGAAGGCGTCGGTCGCCAACCATTTTGGCACGACAAGCGGCAGATACGTATTCACCCACTCCAGATGGTTGAAAAGGACATACTGCGGGATCAGCGTCACATGATGGGGCAGCATGATTGTCATGAGCATCAGGCCGAAGCAGATGGCTTTGAAACGAAAATTCAATCGGGCGAAGGCATATGCCGCCATAGAGCAGGAGATGACATTGCCCAGCACGGCACCAAGCGACAGGATGACAGAGTTGGTCAGGAAGCGGGAGAACGGATTGCCCTGAATACCCGACCAGCCATTCATATAATTTTGCCAATTCCATTCCTGTGGCCAAAACCAGGTTTCCGTAAAGATCATATGTCCCGGTTTAAATGAACTACCCAGCATCCAGAGGATCGGGTAGAGCATGACAAAGGCGATGCCTGAGATTAACACATGTTTGCTGACGACCCATGCTGTAGAGTTCCGTTGTCCAATCATGATTTCCCACCATCCTCATAGTGCACCCACAGCTTGCTGCTGCGGAATACGAGCAATGTAAATACGCCAATCAGGATGACCAGCACCCAGGCCATCGCAGAAGCATAACCCATCTGAAAGAATGAGAATCCTTTTTTGTACAGATACAGAGAGTACATTAAGGTTGAGTTCACTGGTCCTCCGCTACCATTACTGATAACAAAAGCCTGTGTGAACGATTGAAAGGACGTAATCAGCTGCATGACAAGATTGAAGAAGATAACGGGTGACAGAATCGGCAACGTTATATAGAAGAATCTCCGCAGAGGACCTGCACCATCTACCGCTGAGGCTTCATCATACTCGGGTGGAATCTGCTTCAGGCCTGCCAGGAAAATAATCATCGACGATCCGAACTGCCACACGGATAACAGCACGATGGAGTACAGCGCATATTTCGGATTCGCTACCCAATCGGGCGCTTTAATGCCTACCATGGCAAGAACACTATTGAGTAGCCCGTCCCCACCCAGCATTTTACGCCACAACATCGCAATCGCCACGCTACCTCCAAGCAATGTCGGGATGTAATACACTGTCCGATAAATACCTAATCCTCGAATCCCTTTGTTGAGCAACATCGCTACAAGCAGCGCGAAAATCAATTTGACCGGTACGGATACAGCGACATACGTGAATGTGACTTTGAGCGACTGGGTAAACAGTTTATCGGATGTAAACATCGTCGTGTAGTTATCCAGACCGACCCAGGAAGGGGCGGCCAGGATACTGTAATCGGTGAACGAAATGTACAAGGATACCAACATGGGACCAAGGGTTAGAAATAACAATCCGACAAGCCATGGGGCGAGGAACAGAAGCGCGGCTCCATTATGCGCATATCTCCGTTTGACCCGCCGGGTAGCTACACGCTCGATTCGGGCTTGACTGACTTGTGATGTGTTCATCTTCGCAACCTCCCCGCAGAATTAGAAGTCTGAGACCGTTCCAACCGTTATTGACTTGATCCAAGCGTAGCCTTGGCTCCTTCAATAAACTGGGCAATGACATCTGGAGTATTGCCTTGACCGAAAGCGATCTGCTCGCTTGCGCTCTTGAAACTTGTGTCCACTTCAGCAAATCCTTGCGGGTATGGTGGATCAATCGCACTGGAGTGCTTCGATACGGTATCGATAAATTGGAAAATGACTTGCTCCGCTTCCGGCAGCGTTGGCTGCATCTGCTCACGAATGCTGGAGTTAACCGGCACACCACGTTCAGAACCAAGGATAGCGGTTGCTTCCGGATCATTGACCATAAAATCAATGAACATGGCAACTTCCTTCGGATGTTTGGTTTTGCCATAACCGGAGAGGAACTGGCCTGGTTTCAGGTATTCGCCAATTTGCTTCTCGTTAACACCATGCGGGAGTACTTGGATGCCAAGCTTATGGTCCTGGTTTTTGTTCACCTGCTGGAATGTCAGCAATTGATTGGACCAGGCAAAATCCATGGCAGCTGTACCTAGAGAAATCGGGCGTGTCTCCAGCGCATTGGTTGTGGATGCCGTTATCTCCGCTGTGGTCACTCCACCATTCTCGCGTAGTGCGCCCCACATATCGAACCATTGCTGAAGCTCCTCGCTGGTAGCGGTCATTGTGCCACCGTCGAACAATCCTTTCCCGGATTGGCGGATAAACACTTCAAACATGTTTGTTGTACCGGAAATGTCTGCAGATCCATAGAACCCCTCACCTTTGGCTGCGGCAATCTTGGTTGCAATATCCCCAAAATCCTTCCATGTCCAGCTCTCTTGCGGTTCTTCAATACCTAATTCCTGAAATACCGTGGCGTCATATATGACACCTGGTGCGTTTACTCCGAGGGTAATCGCATATAATTTATCGTCAATTGATCCGGCTGTAATCATGCTCTGATCATGGTCCTCTGTCCGCAGCTCTTTGCTCTCTGCAAACGGGGTTAAGTCAAGCAAAGCACCACGCCGGGCAAAGTCAGTCAAAAAGGCGTAATCCATCTGGATGATGTCCGGTGCATTCGAACCAGCTACCTGTGTGGTCAACTTGTCAAAGTAACCATCCCAACCGGAATATTCAGGCTTGATGGTGATTCCCGGATGTTTCTCTTCAAATAATTGAATGACTTTGGTCGTCAGATCATGTCTGGTCTGTGATCCCCACCAGGTCATACGCAGTTCAATCTTGCCTGAAGAGTCTCCTTCACTTTCACTTGCTTCACCAGAAGAAGATGGTGTATCGGCGGCCCCTCCCGAACAGGCTGTAGCGAACAATAACAGGGACAGGCAGAACAGGGTTACCCACTTTTTAGTGATCATCATAAATGAATTTCCTCCCCTTCTTGCATTTATGGAATCGCTTACAAAATCTATTGTATCGGTCCATTGCTGCACATGACATAAACAAAAGTAAGCTTTCCTGTCAAAAAAGTAAGGAGTTGAAGGAATCAAAAACCACCGGGAATACCATTCCCGGCGGTGATGTTCCCGTCTCAGATATGATTACGGGTATACAACCGTACTACGTGGAGCAGAAGACAACTTGTTGTATAGGAACGATAGTATGAAAATCAGACCTCGTATCTCCTTTACATCAATCAGACTCATTGCGTGGCGATGAGCTGTTAACACCCACCCCCGTTGTATTCCGTATAGATATGGTCTGTCAGGAGTGTGAGACGGCAGGTGAAGACACCCTGTGCTCAGCCAGATGTTCCTTCATTTTGGCTACCTCAGTTCCAGCCAGCATCATAATGCCTATTCCGTGATTGTCATTGGTGACGGTACGCAAGTCCTGATCATAATACTCTGCCGTAAACGCATATCGTGATCCGCTACACACGCCATGGACATTCCCTTGACGGTCAATTGCTTTGCAGATGAGTCCTTTCCAAGCCCGCTCGGCAGCTGTGACGTAAACTTCAGGGTCTTTGAACCAGCCAAAGCGTACACCTCTCGCAAAACCATAGGCAAACATTGCCGTGCAGGAGGCTTCTTCATACGTCTGCGGAACATTTAACACCTGATGCCACAACCCACTTTCCCCTTGAAGCGCTGCGTACCCTTCACACAGCTCATTGAAGAAATCTATTAAGGCTGGGCGCTCAGGATGCTCTGCTGGCAAAGCTTCCAATACCTCTGTCAAGGAAAACAGTGTCCAGCCATTTCCCCGTCCCCATGGAATCTGCGTTGCCTGTCCGTATTTGAAATCATACACATGGGACATGATCTTGAACTCAGGCATAAACAGATACTTCCGATACAATGAAAATTGTCTGGCGGCTTCATCCAATGCGGCTGAGTTGCCTGTCACCCGTGCATAACGAACGAGAAACGGCGTGCTCATATAGAGGTCATCTGCCCACATGGTATTCTCGGCATACTCCCCTACACATGTGCGATAAAATGCACCATCCTCCTGCCGTTCCAGGCGGGAAAGCATGAAATCTGCAATCCGTTCAGCAATCGGAAGAAACGTTGGTTCATGACACTCTGAATACGCTTCTAGCATGGCCGAACCAAAAGAACCACAGTTATCCAGCATTTTCAGCATGACCAATTGTTGATTGACTGCCGGGAAACCATACTGCTCCCGATCCCATAAGGAGTATTCATACATCTGGGTACAGGCCTGCACATGCTCAGCCGCATAACGTGTAATGTCCGGTCTTTGCAAATAACGCCCCGTCCGTAATAGACCATATACAGTGACACCCAATGGATAATCCCAGCGACCATAATTGGTCACACTGCCCACTGTCCATTTGTTGCTTAACATCGCGTTCTCATAATAAGGTCTGATCCAAGCATCCGGTCGATCTAAGCGCCAATATGTCTGTCCTTGCCCCGTTTGATACACTCGGTCCGTTCGAGTCAGATCCTGCAAATCCGGTTCAACCTCCGACTCAAAAGGGCCGACATATAACCAAGACTCTCCGGAAGCACCGTGCACACGCTGAGGAAGTTCCAGTGAAAGTGGCTTACCCGAAACGGTTGCGTTCAAATTAAAATGCCAAGGTCCCTCGGTAGCGTTGCATTCACTTCGGACAAGCAGATCACTCCGTCCAAAAGAGGCTGGTACATCCACCTCGAACGGACCCGCCTCTTTCATTTGCGCCACAGGCTTGCCGCTAATCCATATACTTAGAGAACCGGAGGATTGACCTGACAATCGTACCTGACTTCCGGTTGAATCGTTATTGTTCAGATGAGTCCAAGCATACACATGCCGCCCAGGAAGATTCCCGTATATTCGTTCGAGAGCTGGCTTGGTTTTATCTTTATCAGACCAGCCTGTCTCAGGCAGCCACTTCAAACTGTAATCTGCTTCTGTTCCAAGCAGGTCTGGTTGCTTACTCGCGGTTCGGTTCGGTTGGGAGAATACCCAGCCCGCTTGTCCCTGTCTCTCCTGAAATGGAGCAAATACGTTCAGAATACGCACTTTACCTTCATCTGAACCAAACTGGCAGCCAAATCCGGCAGGGGTATTTTTCATTTCGAGCCATATGGTGTTCCAACCGGGTTTGATGTCGATGCTGAGCTTCACCGTTGCATCAGGACTAATCTCATCCATCACGGTAGAGCGATAGACCATCTGCTCATTAAAATAGAAACGAACAGGTCCATAACAGCGGACCAGTACATCCAGGTTTCGGTCCTCGTCCCCCCAAACCAGAGCAGCTGCGTAGGATATATGGTCTTTAGGTGCATCAGGAAAGCGTTTACCTAAATTCAGATCATAAAGTCCTTTCTCATTTTGCAAAATACCAGACTTCTGGAATACCCGATATACAAAATCTGCCTGCGCATTGGCCCCAATATATCTCTCGGCCAGCACCTTCAGCACCTGATCCTGATCTTCTCCAAATCGGTAATACATGCTCTGTGGTTCACTGAAATAGGTCGTCATCGATGGCACACATCCTTCTCCCGTTGAAATAAAATCTTATCCGAAATAAAACGTTCGCCTGGGCAAGCCAGATCCGTATTCTGCTATAACAGCTTCAGGAGATATAGCGCTTAACCTTCGTAAGAAACTCCCTTGTCCTGAACGTTAATACCTTCTAGTTTACTCAGACACCAATTAATAATCCCAGTATAACTGACATGTTCTGTGGTGGCTACAGATTTTTGATTACGCTTACAAAAAATCAGGAAATTCGGTTTTTCCTTCGCCAATTACACCTTCATTGAGACATTAATTCAAAAAAACGGAAAATGTTACCGATATAGAGACTATATAAGTTGAACTAATCATTTACACCGAAACGTAGAGGACAGAAAAAACCTGAAAAAGCGAAGCGTTCGCCTTTATCACCGGATTTTTCCCTTGAGAAAAGGGAATCAAAAAATCTGGAGATAACAGCGATTGGAAGGTTATTCTGTCATCGGAGTGTACGTGTGAATATATCTTTAGTTCAACTTATATAGATTGGAAAATTCCACTTTTTGTAACGGGAAGGAAAGATGCACATTGAATACTCTTGAATCTCTGGTAAATGCTATGCCTTTTGTTAGCCAAATGTTCCGTGACGACATATCCATATCCATTAATGATCATGAGAAAGTATTGTATTTTTCCGAAGCAAAAAGTCTGGAGATTGGTGTGAAGGTTGGGGATGAGCTGCATGACGATTATAAAAATTTCAAAATGCTCACCAACAAGGATACACGTACCGTGGCACGTATGCCTGGTGATCTGCAAGGCAGACCCTTCGACGCCATCCTTATTCCCATTAAGGAAAACGATCAGGTCGTGGGTATATTGGGTGTGAACTACGCACTGGATAGTCACATGACACTGGAAACGCTGATACGTGAAAATGAAACTACCATTAATGCGCTCGTCGGCGGCATTCAGCAGATTGCAGCACATTCCGAAGAACTCTCTGCAACCTCGGAAGAGATTCTACGCAACTCCAAAAAAGCTTCAGAGAACTCCGTCAGTGTGTCTAAAGTAACAAACGTCATTCGTGAAGTATCGGAACAAACCAATCTGCTTGGACTCAACGCCATGATCGAGGCAGCTCGTGTGGGCGATCAGGGAGCCGGCTTCGGTGTAGTTGCCAGTGAAGTACGCAAGCTGTCGGATCACACGAAACAAGCAGCAGCTGATATCGAAACATCCCTCGGTAGTGTACAAGATTCCATGAAACATATGGAGCAGGAGATCGGTCAGATTACAACTGCAACAGTGGATCAGGCCAAACTTGTTACCGAGTTCATGGAAAGTATCGAACAGCTTAGTGAGACAAGCGCGAATCTGAAAAAGTTTGTACATCAGATGCTGGCGCTCGAATAATAATACAGTTCCACAACAGAAAGAACAAACGATATGAAATGTACATAGAAAATGATTTAGAATGCGAAAAGCCTCCGGCGACTTCCCTTTGCAGGAAGTCAGCGGAGGCTTTGTTTCGTATTTGCGGTGATATCACCTTTATGGTTTATGGTCAAATGGCTGTTATATCTCTACAGCTACGCCAAAATGGTCAGATACGACCGGTCCGTTTTTACCGTTCAAGACCACGGTAGAAGATTTAGCCTGAATCGGACGATTGGAGAAAATATAGTCGATCCGCAGATCGCGTTTGTTATCTGCCCAGCCGGCAATGGCCTTCACCACGGTTGCTCCTTCATCCTTTTGCAATGCTGTGGTGTACAGGTCATTCCATCCTTTGCTCATCATATAATCGTAACCTTCATCACGCACTTCCGCGACATTATTAAAATCACCCATTATATATAACGGCTGATCCATGTAGGGGGCAAGCTTGCTCTCCGTCAACTCCCACTGTCCCTTGAAAGGTTCCTGCGCATCATCCCACCAGTTATAATGTCCGTTCACAAACCAGGTTGCTTCACCTTGGACGACCGTCTGGATTCCCACAATCTTGCGTGTACGGTAATTGTTATAATCCCGCATGTGGGACACGTATTCCCCAAAAGCCTGTGTAATCGGCGTCCGGCTAAGGATCGCCAGTCCTTCATCGTATTTTTGGAACCCGACATGCGCGGGAATCCACGTCCAGTGATATTGCTCTGTCAGCTGCTGAAGCAGAACGTAGGCATAGTTGTCTTTTTTAATCACAGCATCGGATTCAGTAGCATAATACATCTTCAGTTCTTCTTCAGAAAGCGCCGCTTCCTGCATGGATTGGTTGACCTCCTGCATGGAGATCACATCAAATTGATGTGTATTAATAAAATCAGCCAGTTGACTGATCTTGTTCAGTTGATCCTCTTCCGCCCAAGCGTGTGTGTTTAACGTAAGTATTTTCATATGCTCTCTCCTGTTGTGTGTAATATGGCCGTTTCCCCGGCCTGCATCGTTCCTGATAGGAATACATACCATAAGCATACACAATATGGTGCATTCTTGCATGTCGGCCGCCAGCAGAACCGACGTGTTCATCCTGATTCCAGTTGGTCTAAAATAACTTCAAATTCTTCATAACCCATGCACGGATTGGCTCATAACTGATATGATGGATACAACAAATTTACAACATCACGTCATAGACGTGGTGACTACTGAACCTATGTTTACCCCAGGAGATGGAATGATGAACATACCGAATAACATGAGGATGGATGATGCGCAGTGGCAACAGTTGATCAGGCAGGTTGCAGAGCATTTTAATAACCTGACGATCATGCGCGGATTCCAATATTATAAACAGAAACGTGTCGGACCATTAACCTATTCCGAACAACAAGGGATCTCGGCGGTTGTACAAGGATCGGAAGAATATGAGGTCACCCTGAGCATACAATCCCTGTCTACAAGTCATTGTACCTGCCCGGTGAGTTCCGTATGCAAACATATGACGGCTGTCTTGATGAGTTATGCCGAGCATCTGGAGCGACCTGTACATGCGATTGTGAATGCGCACTCCAGTACTGCGCTCAAACAAACGACCAAACCTGTCGGGGCCATGTCCGCAGGACTATCCAGCTACGCAGATGCCGATGAACAGCAGGATATGGACATTCCGGACAACCAATACAGCCAGATCAAGGAGCGTGCAATAGAGCTTGCCGATCTCGAAATCTCGGAATGGCACGAACTATTCCACTCCTGTCTGAGACGGCTGGGTACCGGCACAGCCAGCACATCCTACGTGCAGGAAGCAACGGACGAGTTATATGCGATTAAGCCAAGGCTGACCGCTGCGATGGACCAACTTTTTGAACTACATGTGCAGCTGCACCTCATCCGATTCTGCGTGCCGCCAGCTCGTAACTCAATCACGCATACCCCCGTGTACTTGAGCTACCCTGCTCAGCTCGCGGTGGATGCACTTCTGAAAGACATTGAACGGATCTTTAACCACCCGCTCGATCTGTCCGGTCTAAAGGGAAACAAGCTTGAACAACTATGGAATAGATTGTCCGAAACCTCAGCTTATTTACGCAAACAGATGATGCCTGAGACAGCCAGCATGATGTTCTTCACTCCGATCTATCGACAGCTGTGGTTGAACTGGATCGTACCTGAGCTTCAAGGGTCGCGGGACATGTTAACGTCGGAACAGGCCATCTTAAATGATATAGAGCGCAATATAACCGCCGCTTCAATACCCTCCCAGTCAGGTGAAAGTGTCTTGGGTAGCGCTCAGAGTAATGAAAGTAGTATTGATAGACCAAGCAAAGCGGTAACACTGCCCCTGCCGCTAGTACTCGCGCAAAGCTGGATGCATTTCCATCTGCGGCAGGATGATCAGGCGTGGCAACGACTCGTCCATGGAAGCTCAGCCTATGGCATCCCACCAGAACATCTGCTGCATTTTCTCCATGTACTCACAGATTTGGCTGAATGGAAGCGGCTTGGGGATTGGTTGGTACAACTTGGTCCCCTGCTGGCGAATCGGCGTAACACACCTTTGAATGATTACATGCATCTGTGGGACACGGCCATTCAGCATCTGCCAGATACAGAGAACCGCATGTGGGACACGCTTGTCAGTATGCTTCCCCACTCCCGCCCCGCCTACGAGGATGCCATGCATTCGCGTGGACAATGGCGCAGGTGGATTGATTTTCAGCTGAGTACGGGAACGGAACCTCTCGAATTCCGCGTAGCCATGCTGCAACCAATTGAAAAAGATGCACCTGAACTGCTGCTCCCCTTCTATCACCAGGCGGTGGAGCGTTATATCGGACACAAGAACAGGGATGGATACAAAGCGGCGGTGAAGCTGCTGAAACGTCTGTCCAAAATCTATAAAAAGTTGAAGCAAGAAGAGCACTGGGAGCAATTCATCACCACACTTGCCGTTCGTAACAGTCGGCTGCGCGCCCTGCAGGAAGAGCTTCGGAAAGGTAAACTGATCTCATGAGCTTAATTCATCCTTACACTGAAACGATTGAGGTTCACGTCGCTTTAACCGGATATGGCGATGCTTTGTTTTACGGAGCACTCAACACACACCACTTTGTATCGGGACAGTCGCTTAAGCAGCGATTGTTCGCCTGGCATGTGCCTTCCTTCTACGGTACCGAACTGGAAGTTCGGCAGATCGAGGAGATTGAGCTGGTTGTTCTGCCTGCGGAAGAAGTGATTCCCTTTTTTGCCGAGATGCATACTCTGCTTCATATTGAATGGAAGTGGGACGAGCAAGCGGAACATCTGATTCGACTAGCTCCAGCACTGGCATCCTCCATAGAGAAACGAAAATACGTACCTAGCTTCGAGGCATACCGTGCAGGACAGCTTCAGTGGACCTGGGACCCGGATAGCTTGAAAAAGCAGGAGCGGGCATCGCTTACCAAAGCGATTCAGCAAACGGACGAGAGTTATGCCGAAGGACTTGGGGCGGCCTATTCCGCCTTTGTATTCCAGCGCTGGTACAGTTCGGAAGAAGCTGCAACGGATCTTCGGCGTGAATTCCCGCAGTTGTTCCCAGAGCGCGGCACTCTACCCAAGACAGCCGGGATGGATGCTCAGTCCTGGCTCGTATCCATTGGCTGGAAAGCAGATGCCGCACCATTCAGACCCATGCTGCAATTGCAGGAGCCAGACGAGGATGAGCCATCTTGGCGGCTGCGACTGGTATTGCAGCATAAGCTGGATGCCGCCGTATTGGTGCCCGTCATGCTGGATTCACGGGGCCGCCTTGAAGGCGAATGGCCAGAGGTATGGACACCGTTCATTCTGGATCGCTCCGCCGGATGGCTGGATCAGCTGCGTGCACATCTGCCGCGTCTTGGAAGCTCCATTAGCGGCAGGCGGGATGTGCTGAGTGATCCTTTGGGAGATCAGGAAGCCTGGCAGTTCCTGACGCAGGATAGTGGGCGGTTGCTCGCAGCGGGCTGGCAAGTTCTGCTGCCTGGTTGGTGGGAAGCAGCCCGTAAGAAGAAACCAAAGCTGCGTGCCAAGGTGCAGCCGGAGGAAGGCAGTGAGCGGGGACAATCATTCTTTGGACTGGACTCGATTATTCATTTTGACTGGCGAATTGCGATTGGTGACACGGATCTTAGCGAAGATGAATTCGCCGACCTTGTTGCCCGTAATGAACGACTGGTTCGCTTCCGCGGAGAATGGGTTCCTCTCGACCCCGACCTGCTGGAACAGATACGTCGTGCCATGGGCGGTGTAGACCGGGAACAGGGACTCTCATTTCAGGATATTCTGCACCTGCATCTGCTGCATAATGAGCAACGGGAATACCGCAACCAGAAATGGAAGGAAGGACAACAAGCCGAAGAGGAAGAGCAACCACAGGCTAATGAGAACATTCGGCTGGAAGTTGAACTTAACGAACACCTGAACCGGGTCATTGCACAACTGGGGGGCGGACAAGGCGGTGCGCCTTCCCTACCCATTCCTACAGGGCTTCATGCCGAGCTGCGATCGTATCAGAAGGAAGGTTTTGCATGGCTTGGTTTCCTGCGCAGATTCGGACTTGGGGCATGTCTTGCCGATGATATGGGTCTCGGGAAAACCATTCAGTTCATCACGTATCTGTTACACATCAAAGAACATGAACCACGTAAGCCGGGACAAGCTCCGGCACTTCTGATCTGTCCAACTTCCGTACTGGGCAACTGGCAAAAGGAAATTAGCCGCTTCGCACCCTCCATTCATGTCAGTCTGCATTATGGCGCACGCCGATTAAGCGGGGAAGAATTCCGGGAGCAGACAGAACAAGTGGACATTATCATCACATCTTTTGCTACCGCTACACTGGATCAGGAAATGTTGCAAACTTATACGTGGTCATGCATCTGTCTCGATGAAGCACAGAATATCAAGAATGCCCAGACCAAACAGTCCCTGGCTGTTCGCAGTTTTCCGGCGAAACACCGCATTGCCATGACAGGCACACCAATCGAGAATCGGTTGTCTGAGCTGTGGTCGATCTATGATTTTACCAATCCAGGATATCTGGGCAGTGCCCGGGCATTCCAGACTCGCTTTATCAGTGCCATAGAGAAAGATAAGGATGAGCAGCGAATGCAAGATCTGCAACAGCTCGTGAAACCGTTCATGTTGCGCCGCAAGAAAAAAGATCCCAATATCCAGCTTGATCTGCCGGACAAAAACGAGATGAAAACTTACATTCACCTTACGGGCGAACAAAGTGCATTATATGACCAGTCCGTACAGGCCCTGATGGATAAAATGAAAGAGCTGGAAGGTATCAAGCGCAAAGGTGCAATTCTATCGGCGTTAACCCAGCTTAAACAGTTGTGTGATCACCCTCTGCTGTTAACGAAAGAAGCTTTGCCGGAGGAACTGCCCGAAGACGGTGCACTGACATCTGCTTATGACGTGTACAGCCCGCAGGATATGGCGATGCTGATCAGCCGCTCCGCAAAGCTGGAACGACTGATGGAGCTTGTCCGAGAATTGCGGGACGAGGGCGAGCGATGCCTGATTTTCACCCAATACATCGGTATGGGTCAGATGCTGCAACAAGTACTGCGTCAAGAGTTGCAGGAACCTGTGCTGTATCTGCACGGGGGCACATCCAAGACGGCAAGGGATCGCTTGATTGAGGAATTCCAATCCCGCACACTGCCTGAGGACAAACAACCGTCCGTCTTCATTCTGTCCATCAAGGCAGGCGGCGTGGGATTGAATCTGACCGCAGCCAATCATGTCTTCCACTTTGACCGCTGGTGGAACCCTGCTGTTGAGAATCAAGCCACCGACCGGGCTTACCGGATGGGTCAGACCAAGGATGTTCAGGTGCATAAGTTCATCTCTCTTGGCACACTGGAGGAGCGGATCGACGAGATGTTGGAGAGCAAACAGCAGCTTAGCGATAACATCATCACAAGCTCCGAGAACTGGATTACGGAATTGTCGACAGATGAGCTGAAAGATCTGTTCACGCGGCGTCGTGACTGGTCGGGCTAACTTAATAGAAGATTTACAGTACAGGCCAAAAATCAGATTTCAGAGAAATCAAATAAAATAAATAAGAAACACAAAAAGAGCGAAGTTTCGGAATTAAAATTCCGGCTCCGCTCTTTTTTGTCTTGTTGCAGTTAATCATCCGTTCTTAACGCATGTTACCAATGATAGATGATCTTGAATCCTGCATTTTTTTGATAAAGTTCGTCATGACATCAAATGCTTCATTACGCTTGTTGGACATGGACTGCAGACGAAGCATGTCCATCTGTTGGGAGTTGCTCGCTGCGTCAATTTGGCCTTTCAGCTTTTGAACAGCTGCTTCATCCCCGTTTTGCTGGGCTATCTGCAATTGAGAGTTCAAATCCGCGATCTGTTGATTACGGTTCTGTACCTCCTGGATTTGCGTTTGCAATTGTGCATCCAGTAATTTGGTACGTTCTTGTTGGACCATCATCAATGCTGTTTCGATATCCATACTGCTAAAGTTGATAGGTGTTACGCCAGAGATGTTGGAGACGGAAACTGTGCTCGCTGAAGCTGAAGAGACGATAGATACTGCAGCGACAGCAGCAACTACGGATGAAGCGAAAAATTTACCTGAACGTTTCATAACTGTTCCTCCGAGTCCATATGTAATATGTACCAGTTTTTTGTTGGCATCTTCCGTCATTCTAAATCAAAAGTACTAGTTGTTCAATCAAATTAACATCAAATTTGAATTAATTTTGATATACCTTACACACGCCTACCTCGGCTTACAATATGAGTAAAATAAACAGGGCATTATAAGTAAAAGTGCATTCTTACGGGCATATTTACTACGACTAGATTGTTCTTTACTCCTACACTTGAAAGTCACATTAGAGATCGAAGATACGTTCATGATTTTACTTTAAAAAATAGTTGTGTTATATTTGATTATAGGTTTTACACAATTTAATTTTGTAATATTTAATATAAATTAATGTTATATACTTTACGGGAGGTTTTTTATATGAAAAAGATACTGGTTATCCTAACAAATGTAGATAAATACGCAACGAAGGACGAGCCTACTGGCTTATGGCTGAGCGAAGCAACTCACTTTATTGAAGAGTTTGATCACAACGACAATGTTCAGATCGATCTGGTTAGCCCTAAAGGTGGTAACGTACCTCTTGATCCGAAAAGCCTCGGCGACTCTCTGGATGAAAGCACCAAAGCCTATTTCGAGAACGAAACGTTCATGAACCAATTGAAAAATACGCTGAAACCTAGCGAAGTAAACGCGAGTGACTACGATGCGATCTACTTCACTGGCGGTCACGGTACGATGTGGGACTTCCCGGACAATGCTGAACTTCAAGAGCTTTCTCGTGATATCTATGAAAAAGGTGGCGTTGTATCCGGCGTGTGCCACGGGGTTACAGCCTTGCTGAACGTGAAGCTGTCCAACGGTCTGCTTTTGATCAACGACAAAACCGTTTCCGGCTTCACGAATGAAGAGGAAGCATTGGCTCAACAAACCGAGTATGTTCCATTCCTGTTGGAAGATGCTTTGAGAGAACGTGCTGCACAATACGATAAAGCGGCTGCCTTCAGCTCTTATATCACAACAGATGGCCGCGTGGTCACAGGACAGAATCCGCAATCCAGCAAAGCTGTAGCCGAAAGTGTTAAACAATTGCTGGGTCTGTAAAATAAACCGATCTATCCCCCTCCTCCCCCAGGAGATCATATAGATGTATAAAGCAAAACAGCACGTGATCCGTCATGACCTGACAGAACACGTGCTGTTTTTTCTAGTGATTTGTTGATGCAGAAGCTTCCGTCGTTGTTCCTCCAGCCAGACGTTTCACGATATAAGGCACGGTCACCGACGTCAGGATCACGGCAAAGGCAATCTGAGCGATAGCTGTGTCCACATAAGGCGCATACGCCGGATTGAACCCGGCAGCCATCGAAGGCACCACCATGGATAATCCAGCTACCGAACATGTCGCAGCCGCTGCGTAACCGGGCCGCCTTAGCATCGCGCGATCGATTCCAATGAGCGGTAGCATGCAGATCAGCAAAAATAATACCGTGACCAACAAGCCGGACAGACTGGACTGAAATGCAATACGCAGATCAATATTGGACCCAAAGCTTGTACCCAGGAAAGGCAGCAGAATCAGTGTTCCCGGAGCGAACATCTTCTGTATGTTGTTATCCAGGTTACCAAGCAGTATCCCGATCAAGAAAGGTACTAGCGTAGCAAGTACACTGAGATAATCAATACCAACACCACTCGCCGAATTTAATATCATAACCGGAATAACCGGTACGGCGATCAGATTCAGAATACCAAACGCAGCACGATCCACATCATCTCCGTACGTGTTCATCAAGGCCAGATATAATCCCGGATTACAACTGGTTAGAACGGCAATGAAGGCTACCGCAGAAACTCCCCCGACCCCACTTATGCCAAAAAAGTGTACAAACGCCCAGCCGAACAGACAGCTGATGAGGATACGTGAAATACAGAGCACCCCTGCTCTCTTCAAGGTCACTAGAAGCTGTGACAAGTTAAGCTGTGTTCCTGATATCAGTAAAATCATACCGATCAGCACCATGGTACCTTTCGATGTGAATAGCGCTGTTGTTGGATCTCCGATCTGAAAAAACGATGGAAACACCGTGTTGATGACCGCGGCGGCCAGCATAGGAACGATCAGCAAGCCGCCGGGTATTTTTTTGATACGACCCAGAATGTTCATGGTCTGTTACAGTTCTGCTCCGTTGGTACGGATCACATTCTGATACCAGAAGAAGGAGTCCTTACGATATCTTTTCAGCGTACCATTGCCATAGTCGTCCTGATCGACGTAGATAAATCCGTACCGTTTGCTCATCTCGGAGGTCCCTGAACTGATCATGTCGATTGGTCCCCACATCGTGTATCCCAACACCTCGACCCCATCCGCAATGGCGAGTCCCATCTGTTCGATATGTTTACTCAGGAAATCAATCCGGTATGGATCGTTGATCGTTCCGTCCTCATTCAGCTTGTCGTAGAAGCCTGAGCTGTTCTCCAGAATGAAGACTGGTTTTTGATACCGATCATAGACAAGATTAAGCGTATAACGCAGGCCAATCGGATCAATCTGCCAACCCCACTCGTTTGCAGGCAGATGCGGGTTTTTATATACACTGTGTACATTGCCTGCTGTTAGTTCGAGCTGCTCCGTATCACTGCTGGAAATCATCGAGTTGTAATACGACATCCCCACAAAGTCAGCCGTATGTGCGCGAATGCTATCCAGATCGCCATCTTCGATATTCAACTGGATCTCCTTGTTTTTGAAATACGTTTTACTATAGTAAGGATACTCGCCTTTATTGAGCACATCGAGATAGAACTGATTTTTCATCTGATCATCCTGCTGCATCTGAAGTGCGTCCTCCGGCTTGCAAGTGTAAGGATACGTTGTAAAATAAGCGACCATACTTCCGATCTGGTTATTCGGATCAATCTCATGAGCCATCTTGGTTGCTCTGGACGCAGCTACAAATTGATGATGCAACCCCTGGAACAACATTTCCTCATAATTCGGAGCATCATAATCAATGATTCCCAGCGTCTTGGCCGATGCTTTCACGCTCATGTTGATCTCGTTGAACGTCACCCAATATTTCACTTTGCCCTTGTATCGATTAAACAACACATCGCAATAGTTCACATACAGATCGATCAATTTGCGGTTATACCATCCTCCGAACTTGTCCATAAGTACAATTGGCGTATCAAAGTGACTGATGGTGATCAGGGGCTCCATACCCTGCTTAAGACATTCATCAATAACCTGATCATAGAACTCTAGTGCCTTTTCGTTTGGAGCGGCATCGTCGCCACCTGGAAATACTCTGGCCCATGAAATGGAATAACGGAAGACTTTGAATCCCATCTCGGCAAATAAAGCGATATCCTTACGGAAGTTATGATAAAAATCGATCCCCCGGCGCTTCGGATATTTCACGGTATCCGGGTCATTCCTGGCCTCTTCAATCATCTCCCAATTCACTCTGATCTGCTTGGTCACTTTGCGATCGTTCTTCTCGTTAAATTTCATCACTTCTGGGATGGTCAGGCTCTTGCCATCCACATTATAAGCTCCCTCGGCCTGACAGGCAGACAGTGCACCGCCCCATAAAAAATCTTTTGGAAAATTGGAATTTGTCATTTTAGTTTCCTCCTGTTATTACGTGTTATTAAGTCTTATTAAGACCATCTAGCTTGTAACTTGTAGCTTAATGAAAAGATGAGCAGTTCTTACGGAATCAGCTTAAGCAAAGGTTCACTCTCCCGGATCGGGCCGCTGGTCGCTGTAGTCAGCACATCTCCGTACTGTTGCATGTTGGTAACGACAATGGACGTAATGGTGTTGTAGCCCGCTGAAGTAATGCCCTCCGGATCAAAATCCACCAATAAATCCCCGGCCTTGATTGTCTGTCCCTGCTCGATATGGGCGTTAAAATATTTGCCTTTCAAACTGACGGTATCCACCCCGATATGAATCAGTATCTCGACACCATTCGCTGCCTTCAAACCGATGGCATGTTTGGTGCGATAAAGCGCCTCAACTACTCCGTCAAATGGAGCGTATACCTTGCCATCTGTCGGAACGATTGCAATGCCTTTACCCATCAACTCTTGGGCAAACGCCTGATCTTCCACCTCAGAGATCGGTTTGATCTCCCCTGTCATTGGACTAACGATAAGCATGTCAGAAGATGTGGATGTCTGTGATGGCACTGACTCCGGAGTAGTGTCCGTTGCAACTGCCGCCTGATTGCTATTTACTCTATTCGTAGCTTGCTGCTTTGATTTATTTCCATCTGTATCTTCCTTGATGCCAGCCAATAGCGTGAACACAAACCCGAGTACAACTGCGGCAATACAACCAATAACGACATACATGTAACGATCTGATGTATACGTACCAATTGCCAATACACCTGGCAGTGAAATTGCATTCGCTGTTGTATGCACCAAGCTGTAGAATCCACCGACTAATCCACCTGCCAGGCAACCTGCGAAAAAGGGACGTTTATATTTGAGCGTAACACCATAGATCGCCGGCTCAGTAATCCCGAACAAAGCGGTGAATCCACTTGAAGCAGCGGCTGATTTCATCGTTTTACTCTTCGTCAGTACAAACACACCGAAGGCTGCTCCAGCCTGTGCCAAATTTGCTGCCAGTGCCGTTGGTAACAGCACGGTTGCACCCAATGTAGCCACTTGTTGAACCTGAATCGGCATGATGGCATAGTGCATACCAAACATGACCATGATCGGTTTGAAAAATCCAAGAATCGCACCAGCAAGAACACCTGCGGTTGAGAACAATGAGTTGATACCATTGGTCAACCAGTCACCGATATATGATCCTACTGGGCCAAGCACGATTAGTTCCACTGGAATCATAATAAACAAAACAATCATTGGGGTAAGCAGGACCTGTAGAAACTTGGGAATCACTCGATTGACGATCGGATACACATAACTCATAATCCACACCGCCAGAATGATTGGAATGACGGAAGAGGAATATTTCATTAACAGAATCGGCATACCGAGAAAATCAATACTGTTTACACCCGTCTCAGCAATCTGAGCCGCAGCGTTCAAAATGGTTGGATGCATTAATCCCGCAGCAAGAGCTACCGCCAAGTAGGGATTGGTTTTGAAACGGTTTGCTGCACTAACAGCCAGGAAGAATGGCATGAAGTAGAAAATACAGTCCCCGATCATGTTAATGATCGTCAAGAAACCGGAGCCTTCCAGGTAACCCATGGCAGTTATAACGGTAGCCAAACACTTGATCATCCCGCAACCAACAAGTGCTGGCAGAACAGGGGTGAATATACCTGCGATGGTTTCAAGCACTACGTTGACGGGGTTACGTCTCTTTTTCGGTCCACTGTCTGTAGACTCTGTAAGCTCGCCAATCTTGTCAGAAGTTAAATTCTTCACTTCACTGTATACCGCGTCTACTTTAGCACCGATAACAACCTGAACCTGTCCACCGGAATTTTGTGCCTTGAGCACGCCTTCGAGCTGATCCAGCGCCTTGAGGTCTGCTTTGTTATCATCCTTCAATACGAATCTCAAACGGGTTGCACAGTGTGTCAGACCGGATATATTTTGCTCGCCGCCAACGAGATCAAGTACGTTTTTAGCCAAGTCTTTGTTGTTCATGACCCTTCTCCTCTACATGAATAAATTGGATATATAAAAAATGACCAAGCCGGGGAATCGTCATTCCCTACGCTTGGTCATGCCTGATCGAATCAGTAACAGTCCAATATGGATTATTCGGTTAGTTCCTTCACTAGTTCATTCCGTTGGTTCATTCGAAATCAATCGTTGGATATGCAGAATCAAATATAATTTTTCATCATCGGAACAGGTCCAGCCGTAATTATTTTTCAGGAAGTCAGCAATCTTCTCCACACAAGCCAGTTCTTTCGGAAACTTCTCCTTCACCATCAGGAACAGCGATTCATTCTCATCCTTGAGCGACTTGCCGCTCATCTGCCTCAGAATGAAATACCGGATATGTGTGGCAAAGCGCATGAAATGGATGGAATCCTCCTGAAAGTCAATTTTGAGCGCATATTTGATCACGGACAGGATCTCGCCCGTAACTGTGGTTACCTTGGTGGTATCCGTCATCTCTCCAGAGCCCACCTGTGCATTAACAAAATGCAGAGCAATCAGTGTTGTTTCGGCTGTTGGCAGAGCGATATCCGTTTTTTCCTGAATCAGCTTCAGCGCAGCCTCCCCCACCCGGGTCTCGTCCGGATAGAGTGTCCGCACTTCCCATTCCAGCGGGTTTTTGATTCGGATGCCTTCTCTGGTTCGGGTTAATGCAAAACTGATATGGTCGGACAGGGTGAGAAGCAGATTCGGGTTAAATGTTTTATTCAGGATCTGACTGCCCAGCTTAATGACTTCCTCCGCGAGATAAATATCCTCAATCGGAATACTGTTCAGCAGGTCATACATACGGATGTTCTTTGGTGCTACGAATATTTTCTCCACTAAGTCCGTCTCCGTCAGCTCGTAAGGCGTTTTCAGAAATCCTACACCCTTGCCTACGACAAAAACCTCTTCGTTATGTTCATTAATAGCGATGGCTACGTTATTGTTTACTTTCTTGATAACCTTCAATGTTCTCACCCCCCAACAAAAATAAAAAAAGACCGAAAGCGATTACAGTAAAGCAATCGAATTCGGTCATGCCTGGTTTCCCCAGTAACAGTCCGTGTTATGAATATAAGTTTATTATAGTGCTGTTTTTGAAAAAGTCAATCATCCAATCTTAGGGAAAACATGCCTCTGCATAGCAGATGAAAAAAGCAAAGCGCTGTGGTACAATGAAGGAATTGTGTATTCAGAGACAGACATGTGAATAAAGGTGCTGAATCGATTGTGGAACAGCGCTTTTTATTCATGATTATGCTGCCATTCTAGGGAGGCTTATGGAACAACCATGCTCATCATTGGTATCGCCGGAGGAACCGGCTCCGGTAAAACGACGGTAGCTCGCTCCGTCATAGACCGTCTGGGATCAGGTAAGGTTACTTTTATATCCCAAGACAATTATTACAAAGACCAGTCGCAGCTCACACCTGAGCAACGCCGACTCACCAATTACGATCACCCGTTTGCATTCGATAATGATCTGTTGATTGAGCATCTCACCTTGTTGAAAAAAGGCCAAGCGGCGTATGCTCCCGTATATGACTTCACCATAGATAACCGTGCTGCCAATGAGACGGTTGAACTGGCACCGAACCATATTGTCATTGTAGAAGGATTGCATGTGCTGATTGACGAACACCTTCGCAGTCTAATGGACATCAAAGTATTCGTCGATACCGATTCCGATGTACGGATTCTGCGGAGAGTACTGCGGGACATTGAGGAACGCGGACGCACAATCCAATCCGTGTACAAACAATATCTCGAAACGGTAAAACCGATGCATGATGCGTTCATCGAGCCATCCAAAAAGTATGCTGATATCATTATTCCAGAAGGCGGACATAATGAAGTAGGTATTCAGATGTTATCCATCCTCACCGAGAAATACCTCACCGGGGAAAATTGGAACGGCGCTTAATTTTGTTTCAAAGCAACACAATAGAAATCCAGGTTACGATACAGCGTAATCTGGATTTTTTGTTGATTTTTCATTTATAATAGTCCCCAATAGTTGAAAGGAGATCTACCCCTATGGCTACTTTTGAAGAATTCATGCAGCATGACATCCGGGTTGGTACCGTGGTGGAAGCCGAACCCTTCCCCAAGGCTCGCATACCCGCTATTAAAATGACGATCGACTTCGGAGCACTTGGCCTGAAACGTTCCAGCGCTCAGATTACCCAACGATACACGCCTGACATGATCATTGGTAAACAGGTCGTTGCTGTAGTTAATTTCCCACCCAGGCGGATTGCCGGTTTTGTCTCTGAAGTACTCGTGCTGGGCGGCGTGCCTGGTGAAGGCGATGTTGTCTTGCTCACACCGGATAGTCCGTTGCCAAATGGAACACCGATAGCCTGACTTTATTTTGAGCAAGAATAATATGGGCTTTTCAAATGTTTGGAAATCGAGTATCCTTGATGTATTGAGTATTGAATTGACTATTGATGGAACTACATATGTTGGAGACCTTAAAGCATAAGGCTATGAATCTGCGGATTCGTGGCCTTTTTTTGTGTTTTTCGAGGAAATATAGGTCTGGAGCATTAGTAAGAGTTGTCTGGAGACGAAGGAATATATTGATATATCATACCTACAGACTAGTTATACATGGTAGAATAATGATTATTATTACAAATTTAGTATCTAGTAGCCTGAAAAGTACATATCAAGGAAAAAAACTCACAATTGAGAGGAGTAAGATTCATGAAAAAAATGATGATTTCCGGCGTAACGGCATTAGCTTTATTAACAGGGGGTATCGCAGGTTTTGGAGGCGTTGAGAGTTCTGTAGAAGCCGCACAAGCTACAACTAAATTCAAGGACGTTCCAGCTACACACTGGGCATCCGCAGCGATTAATTCAGCCGTGGAACAAGGGTATTTCAAAGGGTATACTGACGGAACATTTAAACCAAGCTCACCTGTCACCAAAGCTGAAATGGCAAGTATCTTGGGACGTCTATCCGAACAGCCTAATGCATCAACACAAGAACAAAACAATTTCACGGACATACCCGAGTGGGCAAAGAGTGGTGTCTCAATTGCTATCGCAAAAGGTTTTATCAACCCTTCTAATTACAAGGGAAAATTTGATGCACAAGGCGCTCTTCAACGAGGCGAAATGGCTATTTGGCTGACGCAAGGGCTAACCGTTGTTGATCCTGAGTACAAACAAGTACTCTCCGATGTGACCAACACCGTTGTGCCTGCAAAGGAATATTTCACTGGTAAACTCGCAAGCGCTCAAAAAAATGCTGTAGCCGTTGCCCTGGGAACAGGACTGATGAGTGTAGCAAACGATAAAACATTTGGTGTCGATCGTACTACAACACGAGCGGAGGTTGCTGTATTGATCGCCCGTTATGCAGCAGTTGCCAAGACAAAGCCTGCCGATTTTCAGGGTTTAAATGAGCTGCGAGCAGTGGGTTTGACGGGGACGAATTTGAATATTATTGCAAAGTCTTTCAAACAAACACCTGAAAGAAAAATTATTCTATCAAACAATCAGAAGTACGATGAAGTTGTAACTAATGACTTTTCGAAAGTTAGAAACAAAGAAATCGTTACCGATACAAATTATGCTGATCTTAAAGTTTTGAATTGGATTATTGTAGATACTAATGTCGCTAGCAATAACCGTAGCATTTATTATCCCGTTTTTGTAGATGAAGGAGTAAAGCTCCAAAACGATAGATATTTCTCTTTCGTCGAGTTTGATTTAAATATTAAATCGGCATCCATGAACCAACCACAAGCCGGAAGTCTCCTTAATTCAGCTACCTTTAATCCTTTGGCTTCCCCACAGTCAAAATCATTTTTGTCATATGAGGCTCCAAAAACAGGAGACTACACCTTGAATAGAGGAGTCTTTGGAGTTAAAAACCCTATATATTGGGCACAAGGAATGTTACATTTTAATCAATCTGTGACGAGGGCTGTGACCTTAGAAACCAAAGAGGGGGCAATCTTTAGTGTCATCGATACAAAATAAAATAAAAGATTTGAGGTTGAAGCCAGCTATCAGTAAATTACTGATAGCCTTTCTAACCATCTACGCTGTATTAACACCTTATTCATTTGTGCACGCCGGTGGCGGACCTGGTACTAAACCTGCAATAAAACCACAATATATGGTACCTGAAACACCAGCTAAATCTCAACTAAAAGTTATACCTGTTGAAGGGCAAAAAATGACCAATATTGGTATTTATATTTATCAAATTGATGATTTAAGATGGAGCGTTGATGGCGGATGTAGTGGGCCTAATGATCATATTTTGCTAGCTAACGATCCATCAACAAATCGTCCCGTTTCCTCGACAGTTTGTGTTGATCTTGATCTGGATAAAGAATTGTACAAACCTGCAATATATATGGATAAGAACAGCGACCCTTATCCACGATCAGAATTAACCGAGGTATCTCTAAAGCCTCATTATATGGATGACAACCAACATTACAATGCAGATTTAAATATGCCTAAACTTGTTTCTGTTGACTCCTTCAATGGTAGAAGAACAATGTTCACCATGAAAATAGGCGGCGTTATCAATGCAACAGCTGCTAGAGAATATAACCCACCTAAATGGTCAGCAGATTACATCTTCAATACAGATCTTTATTGGAAAGGTCTTGTTGAAATAACCAAAGAGATCAACCTTACCGCTGGCGGGCAACTTAGCTTGAACCAGTCCAAACAATTGAATGCAACTGTCAAAACCAAAAATGGAGATGGAAACTTTGGTGCGGAGACCAATGTAAACACTGGCAGCGGTGGTACAACTACATGGGAATCTTCCAATCCTGGTATCGCTACCGTTAGTAACTCCGGATTAGTTCAAGCCGTCAGCAGAGGAACGACAACCATCACCGTACTGTGGAAGAAAGATGGATTTGAGTTAACTACCACTACAAACATTGGTGTTGAAGAGAACCCAGGTACGGGTGAGGGCGACGGGAACGGAGGCGGTGGTGGAGGTTGCACGCCAACGATTGGACCACCTTCTGCTGGAACCATTATGAGCATGAATGATCTCGATCCTAATGCCAACGGTGTTATTAAGTCAGATAACAGAGATAATGAGACATTTAATGTATTAAAAGGAATACCTACTTCCGAGTCACTCTACACAAACGCCTTTGCTGACAATTATCTATTTAAACAAGCTTGGGCGAAAATGAGCGGTAAAGTTACATACAACTGTAATGTCACCATCTCGTACGACAGAGAATGGACAGTACCTGGACCAGAAATATGTGATGATGATGGTTGTACACCAGGGCCACCTGTACCCGCGAACGACACGGTACCCAAGCCATACACCTTCCAGATCACAAGAGACTACTCCTACTGGAAAATTAACAATCTGGAAATATACAAGATCGCTAAAGCAACGATGAATAATTACGCTTTGCCCGGTGAGACCGTTACGATGAATCCAACAGGATACACACCACCAATACTAGAGTCTAAAAATGATGAATCTGTAGAAAGCCATGTACGACCAGGGCAAACCACTTCAATCTCATATACTCCACCCAAATTAACAGGTGGTTTGAACCAACCTCCCAGTGTGCCTGATGATACATCACGGTTAAAAGGGATGGCTGAATCCAATACACCTCAAAGTAAAGTAAATAATGATCTAGTCAAATTCAACAACACAACCATTATGAATGATGTGGAAGCAACCAAAGATGGCCCAACACCATCCAACATCCCTAATCCAACGACAATTGGGCGTGATGTGCTGTACAAACCGGGTAATATGATCAGCAATTCCCTGCTGAATAAAGCAAACACTACAAGCTCTGGTGAAATCTATTATGATTTGCTACCGGGTAACGTGAATGGCGGCTCCAATAAAATATTACCGATTAACGGCATCAACACCGTCACGGTACACACCCCTGTCGTCAACTACGCCTGGGTATCGGATGATCAGCCGCATAATCAGAAAACCGTACCGGACCCAGCCAGCGCTGCACTCATTCTGGAACGTCCGTTCATTGTACGAATTCCCACATCGGGACAGCACTTGGACGCAGCAAGTTATCCCGGTTATGGGAATCGGGACTATGCCAAATATTTTCGAATCAAACAGGTGCAATTCCCGTTTGATGTCTATAACGCAGATCGGAGTCAGTTTATCCCTGCCAAGACATGGGTCGATATTCCGGTCAATCAACTGGATACCACATTCTATCTCCCTGTATGGGTAGACGAAGGCAAATATCACATTGTATTCCGTAATATTGCAGAGAATGCACCTGCAAACTTTACCGAGCAACAGGATGCCAATACCAATCTGACACATCATGTTGCAGCAGATACCGTACCGGTAGATGTGATCGGAAGGTTATATGATTTTCACGTCACTGATATCTCCGATTACAACTGGGAAAATGTATTTCGCAAGCGATTGGGTAGTCCCGACCCAACGGGCCTTAGCTACTGGGCAGGGATGAATAGCATTGATGGTGATCCGAGAGGTAATCTGGCTCCATTTGTATTGCCTATTCGACCAGGAAGCCATCCGGTGCAGGGATTAGCTAACGCGACTGTGAAGACGGGGTACCATTTCAAGTTCGATCTGAAGACCAAGGGCAATATGTTTGGCAAACAGGATGGTATTCGTATTACACCCACTTTTGCTTTTGTGAGTAAAGACGGGTCATCCCGACAAGAAGTGGATCTGTACTACCATCGAGGCCAGGAACGTCTGATCCGTATTGGATCGGCACAGGATATGGAGAAACGCTTTGTTGTGCTGAACTCACGGCTTCGAAAGGTACCCGGCACAGAGTTAGACGATACAGCGCGTTATCAGTATACTTATGAGCTGACAGCGGAAGAACGCAACCAGCGTACGTTGGCAGAACATATGGTTCGCCTGGTCGATCAGACTTCCCATCAAAAAACATGGGTAGGTCGTTATGACTGGATGATCCTGTCTGCTCCGATTCGTACACTCATTGGGCCGAAAACGGACATTCCTTCCGGGGTCAACGTGGACCGGGCCAATGCAGCAATCCAACGCTGGTACGGGGAGTATAGCTTGCCGGCCGATGTATATGCCGTACCAAAAGGGACGGATCTCGAACCCCTTGCCCAACAAAATCAGCTAGATGAGAAATCGAAGATTTTTCTAAAGAATGGTTATATCGTAGTTAACTTCAACATGGAGAGCCTGCGGAATGGAAATACAGAGGCGCCCCATCTACAATACATTCATGCACCACTGATGAATCAATGGCAGATGGAAGGTTTCAACAAAAAGCCAACAGATAGTCAAGGCAGAACCTGGCCTCTGAAGGATGGCGATATTGTCTTTTACCATGCTGATCAGTCCAGCCGGAATGACTTCCAATCCCAAGTACCACACTAGTACTGAATCCCTCATGTCAATACAACTGGCTAAGCAGATGTAGACAACTGCATCTGGACAGAAGAGTCTATATGCGGAGTACCTCTCCAAAATAAGACTGAATATCTATATAGCGACAATCACCCAATGAAGTAATCAATAAATATATGATGAAATAGCCATGAAGTGCCGGATTAAGTACTATACAGCCTGCGCAAAACTATGGTGTACTGAATGACTTAAGTGCACTGAACGACATACGATGAAGCATTCACAAGCCATTGCTGTATCACGTTCCAACTACAAACAACATACCTGTTATACAACAAAAGGGTTACCCCGAAAGTCATCTATGGACTTCTGGGGTAACCCTTCTTGCATCATTCTCTCCTGGCTCCAGAATCATCGTCACTTGCAGCTCCTTTCCGGTCTAAACCAGTGGATTATCGCTACCTGACTCCTCTGTTACAGTGGCGGGACCGCGCCGGTATCACACCGGACTTCCCTATTAAGCTTCCACCCTGACGGGCAAAGCACCAAGTTCCACGTATTCAATTACACTTCTGTATCAGAATAGCGGGACGACGATTAATGATCAAAACTTTCTTTTAAATTTGAAGCAATAGGTGCATCTAATCTCGATTTCTCGAACCCTTTGGAGACACACCCGTCACTCGCTTGAACATCTTGGAAAACAGTAATGGGTCTGTATAGCCAACCGAATGTGCCACTTCACTGACCGACAGCCCTGGATTCTGAAGAAGTTCGGCAGCCCTATTCATACGGTACTCCAGGAAAAAGGACTGTAGCGACATGCCATATCGCTCTTTGAACAATCCCGATAGATACGTGCGATCCAGCCCCACAGCTTGGGCAATATCCAGAATGGAGGTTCGCTGACTGTACCTGTTCTCCATAAACTGCACCGCCTGCCGGATGTACGTCTCTTTGTTTGAAAGGAGCTGCCCTATTTCCTCCTCCACAGGCGAAGAAGAGATTAATTCTGCCATTAAGCGGTACAAGAGACTCTGGTTCAACACATCACCTCCCGGTCGCGTGGAAGCTTGGACCATCTCCGTATACAACTGTTCCATCGTATTTGTATCCTGGGCATCATATATCGGGCGCTCCGGGCTTAATTGGGCACGTTGCATGAATGCTTTGGCTTGTACGCCTTTAAAACCAAACCACGAATATGTCCAGGGCTCCTTCGGGTCTGCCTCATAATGAATAAGCGTGTCCGGGAGAATGACAAAACCCTGTCCCTCGCTAAGTTTGTATTCCTGATCCCCCATGTACACGGTGCCCCGTCCTTCATGGATGTAGTGCACAATGTAAGAATCACGTACACCCGGTCCCCAATAATGCGCAGGATCACATGCCTCCCACCCGAAAAACAACAACATCAGCTCCATCTGTGTCCAGCCGGCGGGAACCACATTCATCTCAATGCGACTCATTTTTCGCCCCCCTCCGTATTTCCTTCCGCGGTTCACCATCTGTATGTCTAATTAAATTATAACAGCTAAAGTACACAATTATTAGTTGAAAACGGAAACAAAAATGGGATTATGACATGTTTGAAAGGGGTTGAGCCATAGTTATATGTGCCGAATCGGCCTATAGTTGGGGTACAACATTTTTCAGGGAGGCTGAACTTAAGATGAACAAAATTACTTTTCTCGGTGCAGGCAGCACCGTCTTTGTTAAAAATGTATTGGGTGATGTCATGATGACCGAAGCACTGCAGGATTTTGAATTGGCATTGTTTGATATCGATGCTGAACGTTTGAGCGATTCAGAGCGTTTGCTGACCAGTCTGGCCCGTTCACTCGGAAGTCGTTGCGTCGTGAAAGTATATCATGACCGCAAAGAAGCGCTGCGCGGGGCCAAATATGTCATCAACGCCATCCAGGTCGGTGGATATGATCCATGTACCATTACGGACTTCGAAATTCCGAAGAAATACGGATTGCGTCAAACAATTGCAGATACACTCGGTATTGGCGGAATTTTCCGTAATCTGCGTACGATTCCGGTTATGCTGGATTTCGCCCGAGATATGCAGGAAGTATGTCCGGATGCGTGGTTCCTGAACTACACTAACCCGATGGCTGTGCTTACCAACGTCATGAACGTACATGGTGGGATCAAAACCGTAGGATTGTGTCATAGTGTACAGGTATGTGTACCACATCTGTTTGATGCACTGGGGATCGATCAGACAGGTGTTGTGGCTAAGATTGCAGGGATCAACCACATGGCGTGGCTGCTCGAAGTTACCAAAGACGGGCAGGATCTGTACCCCGAGATTAAACGTTTGGCGAAAGAAAAACAGAAGGAACAGCATGACGACATGGTTCGTTTTGAGTTGATGCAGCGTTTTGGCTATTATGTGACGGAATCCTCAGAACACAATGCCGAGTACCACCCTTACTTCATCAAGCGGAATTACCCGGAGCTGATTGAACGCTTCAACATTCCACTGGATGAGTATCCACGCCGCTGTGTGAACCAGATTGAGGGCTGGAAAGAAATGCGTACCAAGCTGTTTGCCAGCGAAAATATTGAACATACCCGCAGCCGTGAATACGCATCGCATATTATCGAAGCGATGGAGACAAATAACCCGTACAAGATTGGCGGCAACGTCATGAACAACGGACTGATTACGAACCTGCCGCGTGAAGCATGTGTCGAGGTCCCTTGTTTGGTGGATGGATCAGGAATCAGCCCTACGTATATTGGGGATCTGCCTCCACAACTCGCGGCATTGAACCGGACAAACATCAACACGCAACTGCTGACGATTGAAGCAGCAATCACTGGCAAAAAAGAACATATCTATCATGCTGCCATGCTTGATCCACACACGGCTGCCGAACTGTCTATTGATGACATCGTAGCGATGTGTGATGAGTTGATTGAGGCTCACGGCGACTGGTTGCCAAAATACACGTCATAATATAAAAGCACCGTTTCCTTTGCAGCTAAAGGGGACGGTGTTTTGTTCGTTTGATAGCGCTCACCCGCTGAATGGTGCGTCACATCACAATTAAGAAATGTCTCGCTCTCTTAAACATTATTCGGCAGGGAGCAAAAAGCGATAACCAATGCCAGGCTCCGTCTGGATATATCGCGGATTCGTTGGATCTTCATTTAATTTTTTACGCAGATGTCCCACATATACCCGAAGATAGTGGCTGTCAGACTCATGATGATGCCCTCCCCATACTTGCTGCAAAAGCTGACGCTGGGTGATGATTTTCCCTGCATTGGAGGCAAGCACCTTCAGCATCTCATATTCCGTTGGGGTTAATTTGACCAAAGCCCCCTCCAGTTCGACCTGCCTTTGGGCCAGATCAATCGTGAGTGATCCAAAGCGCAGTATTGGCTCATCCGTTGTTTTGGCTACATGACGCAGTGCCACCCGAATACGGGCAACCAACTCACCCATTCCGAATGGTTTGGTCACATAATCATCTGCACCAGCATCCAACGCGGCAATTTTGTCTCCCTCCTGATCCTTCGCTGTCAGCACAATAATTGGCACTTGTGACCATTCGCGAATCCGGCGAAGGACCTCCATGCCAGACATGCCCGGTAGACCAAGATCAAGGATGATCAGATCCGGATGTACAATACTGGCCTGAATAACGCCCTCTTCGCCATCCCCACACTCGTGGAGTTCGAATTGGTGTGCCTGAAGGGTGACCTTGAGCAATTTGCGAATCTGCGGCTCATCATCGATCACCAGTATGCGAGCCCCTAGTGGTGCGTTCATGTTATTCTTCAACCTCTCCTTGTTCTGAATAGGGAAACTGTGATCCGTGAGCCTCCATGGGGATATCTATGCGCATTCTCGTCCCCCCGCCCGGATTCGGCTCTGCCACAATGGTACCTCCGTGGACTTCAACAATGCCTTTGCAGATCGCCAGACCAAGCCCCGTTCCTGTGACATGCTGAGTCGACTCTGAGCGATAGAACTTATCAAATATACGCAATCTTTCCGCTTCCGTTATACCGATGCCTTGATCAGCTACCCAGATCGTCAATTGATCTGTACTCTTATCGCTTGCCACAGTGATGACAATCGGGCTCTCATCAGGCGAATATTTGATGGCGTTGCTGACGATATTGACCAGCACCTGCTCCAGCAATACTTCATCTCCGTAGATAAAGGCAGGGTCATCAGGCAGGTCAACTTGAATGTTGCGATGCGGACTGAATCCCCGAACTTGTGTCAGTACAACGCTAATGATGTCTCCCACGTCACACCATTTCCTGTTCAGTTGCAACATGCCGCTCTCCAGCCGAACCATACCCAGCAGATTCGTGACGAGACGATTCATGCGCAAAGCTCCATCCCGAATGTTGCCTGTTAATTCTCTCCGATCCTCGGGTGTAAAAAGAGTATCATTCTCCAACAATCCCGTAGCCGAGCCGATAATGGCGGTTAGGGGCGTACGCAATTCATGAGAGACAGAGTCCAGCAACGCTGTGCGTATGCGCTCTGATTCAGCAGTGATCTGCGCCAACCGGGCCTCTTCCGCCAGCTTCACTCGGGCAATGGCACCTGCGGCCAGCCCACCGCATGCCTCCAACAGCCGAAGCTGTTCTTGCTGCTCATGAATCTCGCCAGCGTCCATGCTCACGGCGAGTACGCCATGAATCTGCTCCTCTGTGCGTAGCGGTACGTAAAGTCCGGGAGATTCCCGTAAAGCGGATGATCCCTTACCTGCGATCTGTCCGTGATGATACACCCATTTGGCAATGGCAATCTCCGACTCTCCATCTCCCCAGCCATCCTTTTCCCCTTCTGATGCGGATGTGGATGCGGAAGAGCTTGTAACCAGCAAATCCCCCTGTCCATCCGGAAGATACACAGCTGCTGGCTTACCCAGGGTAAGCGATACTTGGGTTGCAATGTTAACCAGCAACGTATTCAGATCCGTAATGGCTGTCATCTGACGACTCAATGCGTACAGGGAGTTAGTCGTGGCCTCACGTGCTTTTACCATCTCCAGTTGTTGTCGCAATCGACCTGCAAGACTCGCTGTCAGGATCGCCACCGCAAGATACACGACAAAGGAAATGAGATACCTCAAGTCTTCAACCGTAAAGCTCAAATACGGCGGTACAAAAAAGAAGTCAAACATAATGACGCTAAAACTGGCGGCATATACAGCTGGCCCCATTCCCCAATACACGGCACTCACCAGTACGGGAAACAGGTATACAAGCGCTACGTTAACCAGATCACCGCTCATGCCGATGGCATGAAGCAGCAAAGTTAGCAGCGTCACCCCAAGGGTCACCCATACATATGCCGGAATCCGTTTCCCATGGGATGGCAGTGTTTCTTTTTTTATTCGTTCAGACAATATCCATTCACATCCCGCTCAGTTCATAATCGTAATCTGCAACGATCAATACATCCAGATGCCGCGACAAGCGTACAAGTCGGTTGACCACCGAACCTGAGCCGCGGTAGCCATTCAGCCACCACACCCGTCTTGCCTGCCCGACTACCAACTGGGTTGCTCGCGCCTCCGATGCCTTTCTTGCCAAAATCTCAGGTACATCGCTCAGCCTTGGACTGTGATGAATGTGAAATTGACCACCAAGCCGAATCGTCAGCTGCTCCAACGCTTCCAGATGGCACTTCACTTCGTCACTCATGGACTCACCGATGTGGATATGGTGTACATGCCAGATGGCTTTTAGACGATAAGCCATGCGGAATCCGCGCCGGATCAGCCGCTCGGCATGACGATCACTGCTTACACATACAAAGACGGCTTCCTGTCTGCGCCAAGGTCCCCGAAGTGCAATTTTGGCCTGCTGTGCTTCAAGACGTTCATCGACATCGTCCGCCAGCTCGCGCAGAGCAAGTTCTCGCAGGGCAATCAGATTACCGATTTTGAAGAAATTCGCAAGGGCTTGCTCGACCTTGGCAGTTGCATAGATTTTACCCTCCCTCATGCGCTGCCGCAAGGCCTGGGGCGCCACATCAATCAGCTGCACCTCATCCGCCATCTGAATGATCCGATCAGGTACGGTCTCGCGGACACGAACACCGGTAATATGTTCAACGGCATCATTCAGACTTTCGAGATGCTGTACATTCATTGTGGTAATCACCGAGATGCCTGCATTCAGCAGGAGCAGGACATCTTCATAACGCTTTTGCCGGACACTTCCAGGTACATTCGTATGCGCCAGTTCATCCACAAGCACCACTTCCGGACAAAGACGCAGAATACCCTCGGTGTCCATCTCTTCCAGACGAGCCTCCTGATACACTCGCTGCACGCGAGGGATCACAGATAAGTGACCCATTTGTTCCACGGTTTCCACCCGCCCATGTGTCTCCAGCAAGCCGATTTGCACATCGATGCCCTTACGGAGCAAATCATTGCCTTCCCGCAGCATCATGTAGGTTTTGCCTACACCGGGTGCGGCTCCGATATATATTTTGAATGTGCCGCGCTGAATCTGGCCAATCTGTTCCTTCATTTCCTGCTCGCTTAGTCTGCGGTATGTCAGCGACTCCACATCGTTAACCTTAGCCGGAACCACACGTTCACCCTCCCGAGCCGCTCGATCAGCAACCAGAAACAGGTCCACACCACGTAATCTGCGTAACAGCGAGTTAACAACGGACCCTTGCCACAGTTCCTGCCAGCGCGTACGCCGGGAATGCCCCATCACAATCCGGGTAATCTGGTGCTCCATGGCGTAACGCGCCAGCGTAGACGGGATGTTACGACGGTGTAATATAGACAACTCCTCCATATGGCCGTCAAACTTCTCCACCAGCTTGATCATATTGCGCCGAAATACGGTTGCCTCCTTGGTTAATGGCTGCTTCATATTCCGAAAAACCACGGCACACAAATCACCATTCAACCTTTTGGCAATCTGTTGTCCACGCCGGATATAGATCGAGCCGTTCCAATGATATTGCGTGGACACCAGAATTCGTTCCATGATGCCTGTTGTGACGGTAATTCCCATCTCCTCCCGATGCTCACGCAGGGATTCATTCACCCCTTCTGCAACCAATCTCAGGGCCAGTTCGCGCAGAATACCCAGATTGCCTTGACGAAATACAGCTTCTCCCTCATGCCCCTTCAGGTGACCTTCTGCCAGACGGCTCAGTATGGTTTCCGGCGTGACGTCAATCAGCTTGACTTCATCCGCAAGTTCCAGTGTATCCGCAGGTACCGTATGTTCTACTGTGATACCCGTAAGTTGCCGCGCCAGCTCGGTATACCCTTCCAGTTCATACACATTCACCGTTGTCATGACACTAATGTTGTTTCGGAGCAAAAACTGAATGTCTTCCAGCCGGGTAGCATACCGGGCGCCTTCTCTGTTGCGATGTGCCAAACCATCCACCAGCACAACCTCCGGATTACGCACCATCAGTGCATCCAGGTTCAGATCCTTCATCTCTACATCATCACTCTGGCGTGACCAGTGAATACTTGGAATCCGTTCGAGTGCACCAAGCTGTTCCACCGTTTCCGGTCTGCGCATTGTGGAGACGGCGCAGATGACCACATCAATGCCCTGCTCACGCAACGTATTCCCTTCTCGTAACATGTGATACGTTTTACCCGATCCGCTGACTGGGCCGATGTAGATTTTGAGCGTACCCTGCTGCAGCTTCGTAATCATCTTCAACATCTCTTCCGGTGACTTGCGCTTGAAGCTGTCTTCCATCCGTCCTCTCCGCCTTTCTTAGTAAAATATGAAGAAAAAAATGGAGAAAGCCCCTCCCGATATATCGTGAGCAGGCTAATATGTTCGTTAGTTCATTTCTCCTGTCAGCGCCAGATTCAGAGCCGTTACATTCACACGCGGTTCCCCAAATATACCCATCTGACGACCTTCCGTATGCTCATTTACAAGTTGCACAAGCTGCTGTTCACTAAGCCCCGTAGCTTTGCTAATGCGTGGGATCTGTGCCTCAGCGGCTTCGGGAGAGAGATCCGGATCAAGTCCAGAGCCTGAACCCGTCACGAGATCAGCAGGGATCTGCTTTAATCCCGGATTTTCCTGCTGGAGCTGAGCCATCTTTTCCTTCATCTCGCCGATATATTCCTCCGAAGCTACGGCGCGATTTGAACCGGCTGAAGCCGTTGGGTCATAACCGGCACTCGATGCCCGGGGCTGGAACAGCCCCGGCGATTGGATTTCCTGCGCCAGCAGGGACGATCCGATGATTTTCTCATCTTTCGTAATCAGACTGCCATTCGCCTGCGCAGGAAAGAGAAGTTGGGCTACACCAGTCGTTACAAGCGGGTAGATAAGGCCGCATATCAACATAAGCACAACGGTTAACCGTACGGCGGGCAAGAACATGTTCATACAGATCACTTCCTGAATTCATTAGGATAAAAGGACAATTTTGATAAAGTTGTTATCTCGTTAAAGGATTCCCGACAGAACCATGTCAATCAGCTTAATTCCGATAAAAGGTACAATCACACCACCCACGCCATAGATGAACACATTGCGACCAAGTAACCGTTCCGCTGACATCGCCCGATACTTAACCCCTTTCATCGCGATGGGAATAAGCAACGGAATAATAATGGCGTTGAAGATCAGCGCCGACAGGATCGCGGACTGTGGTGAAGCCAGATTCATAATATTCAGCGCCTGAAGCTGCGGCATGGCGAAAATAAACATCGCTGGAATGATGGCAAAATATTTCGCAATATCATTGGATATCGAAAAGGTTGTGAGTGCGCCGCGAGTAATCAGCAGCTGCTTGCCAATGGAGATCACCGACAATAACTTGGTCGGGTCAGAGTCCAAATCAATCATGTTGGCCGCTTCCTTGGCTGCCATGGTGCCCGAATTCATCGCCAGGCCCACATCGGCCTGTGCCAGAGCAGGAGCATCGTTGGTACCGTCGCCTGTCATGGCGACGAGTTTGCCCTCCTGCTGCTCTTTTTTGATTGCAGCAATCTTGTCCTCGGGCTTTGCTTCAGCAATAAAATCATCCACGCCCGCTTCCAGCGCTATGGTCGCTGCGGTCAGCGGATTGTCGCCTGTACACATAATGGTCTTGATGCCCATGGCGCGCATCTCGGCAAACTTCTCTTTCAGCCCTGGCTTCACAGTGTCTTTCAGATAGATTACACCGTAGATTCGTTCATCAATAGCTACAGCAAGCGGCGTACCCCCAGCCTTTGCAATTCGATTTGCAATCTCATCCAGATCACCAGGTATACGGCCTCCTTCGGAAGCAATATATCTTTTGATCGCATCCACCGCACCTTTACGAATCTTCATTCCGCTACTCAGATTCAGACCGGACATCCGGGTCTCTGCCGTGAACTCCACATTTTCCGCATTTGCATACTCCGTCTCGGCCCAGCTCTGTCCTTGTTTGCCTGCCAGTTCCACAACAGAACGTCCTTCCGGGGTCTCATCTCGCACAGAAGCCTGTAAAGCAGCTTGCGTCATCTCTGACAAAGTAATGCCCTGAACGGGAATAAACTCAGATGCCATGCGGTTTCCGTATGTGATCGTTCCTGTTTTGTCCAGAATCAACGTGTCAATATCCCCGGCCGCTTCCACCGCTTTACCTGACATGGCGAGCACATTGAACTGTGTAACACGGTCCATCCCAGCAATACCAATGGCGGATAACAATCCACCAATTGTGGTTGGGATCAAGCAGACGAGCAGTGCAATCAATGTCGCCAGATCCAGTCGAATACCCAGGTAATTTGCCATCGGAACCATCGTCAGAATGACGATCAGAAAGATCAGGGTTAATACGGCGAGCAGGGTGGTCAGCGCGATTTCATTAGGCGTTTTCTGGCGCTGTGCACCCTCAACGAGAGAGATCATCCGGTCAAGGAATGACTCACCCGGATCCGTCTGAACACGCATGACGATGTAATCGGACACGACACGTGTCCCCCCGGTAACGGAAGAGAAATCACCTCCTGCTTCCTTGATGACTGGGGCGGATTCTCCCGTAATGGCCGATTCATCAATGGAGGCCAGGCCTTCCACAATCTCACCGTCCGTCGGGATCAGTTCACCAACTTCCACACGGACCATATCGCCTTTTTTCAACTGGGTCGAAGACACTTGCCTAACCGTTCCATCCTTCTGTACCAGATTGGCCATGGTGTCCGACTTCGTCTTGCGTAACGTATCCGCCTGTGCCTTGCCTCTCCCTTCTGCAAGTGCCTCCGCGAAGTTAGCGAACAGCAGCGTGAACAGCAAAATGAAAAATACGGCAATGTTGTACCCGCGTCCAGCCTCGGATGCGGTGAAGAGATCGGGATTAATGCATAATAAGAGCGTAATGAATGTGCCAATCTCAACAATAAACATAACCGGATTTTTGATCATGACCACCGGATTTAGCTTCTTGAACGCATCCAGCGAAGCCTGAAGTATCATATCCTTGCTTAAAGACCGTTTTGATCCGGGATCACGTTGAATATTACCGCGGTTGTTATTCGGCTCATTGCCTTTCGTTCTAAACATTTCTGTATCCATGTGTTGCATCGTCTGCTCCTTCTTTCGTTCGACTGCATTCATCGTGCACTGCCACCTCCATACGTTACGTCCTTACACCAATTCCTCTGAAGTACCCCTGTCATTTCCCTCATTGAATCATGGCCAAGTGTTCTGCGATCGGTCCAAGAGCAAGCGACGGGAAGAATGTGAGTGCGCCGACAACAACGATCATCATGACCAGAATGCCTGCAAAGAGAGGTGTGTGTGTCCGCAACGTGCCCGTGGTTACCGGTACAACCCGTTTCGTAGCGAGTGAACCTGCAATAGCCAGCATGGCGATCATCGAAACGTACCTTCCCAGCAGCATAACGATACCAATCGCAATGTTGTAAAAGTCTGTATTGGCATTCAGTCCGGCAAAGGCCGATCCATTATTGGCTGCACCCGAGGCAAAAGCATAGAGAACTTCGGTCAGTCCATGCATGCCCCCGTTCGAGATGGACGCAATGGCTTCGGGCCGCATAAGTGCGAGTGCCGTTGGCGCCAGAATAATCAAAGGATGAATGAGCAAGGCAATGGATGCGAGCTTCACCTCTTTGCCCTCGATTTTTTTGCCCAGGAACTCAGGTGTTCGGCCCACCATCAAGCCACAGATAAACACAGCCAGAATAACATACAACAGTCCGTTGATCAGCCCTACCCCTTTGCCACCAAACACGTTATTAAGCATCATCTGAGCCAGTGATACCATGCCTCCAAGTGGAGTGAGCGATTCATGCATATTGTTGACCGAACCTGTAGTAGCCGCTGTCGTGACTGCCGTGAATAAAGCCGATTCGGGTATGCCAAACCTGACCTCTTTCCCCTCCATATTGCCCTGCAGACCTGCTGCATCCAACGCGGGTACACCGCGATATTCGGAGACAAATACGGTGGTCAACATCACAAGGAAAAGAAAACTCATCGCTGCGAACAATGCCCAACCCTGCTTCCGGTTATTGACCATCAAGCCGAAGGCGTATACCAGTGCAGTCGGTAACAGCATCATACAGACGATATGCACCAGATTGCTCAGGGCCGTCGGATTCTCGAATGGATGTGCAGCATTGGTTCCAAACCAGCCACCACCGTTGGTGCCAATGTGTTTGATCGATTCCAGTGAGGCGACCAGTCCACGTGAGATGGTCTGCTGCGCACCTTCCAGCGTGGTTGCGTTCACCGCTCCCGCGAGCGTCTGGGGCACACCCTGGAACACGAGGAACAGGGCCACGATGAAACTCAGCGGTAAAAAAATTCTCGTAATCGACCGTACAAGGTCGACGTAAAAGTTCCCCAGTTCATCCCGGCGGCCTACCAGCCCGCGAATAAACGCAATAGCCACTGCAAATCCCGTCGCTGCCGACGTAAACATCGGGAACGTCACTGCCAGCATCTGTGACAGGTACGACAGGGCGTTCTCGCCCGTATACGACTGCCAGTTCGTGTTGGTCATGAACGAAACCGCCGTATTAAATGCCTGCGCCGCTGGCATATTGCCAATTCCATCCGGATTGAGCGGTAAATATTTTTGCAGTCGCAGCACCAGAAACATCAATACCAACATTACAAAGTTGGAGAGGAGAACGGCCGTGAGGTACTTTTTCCACCCCATGGATTCGTTCGCACGTACCCCCATCACTCGATAGAGCAGTCGCTCCGGCCCGCCAAAAACCCGATCCAGCCCCGTTCGCTGTCCATCAAACACGTTCACTACATATTTCCCCACCGGTTTCACCAGTAGCAGGATGATCAGTAGCGTTACCGCTACTTGCACTACACCGATACCCATATCCGCATTTCCTCCCTATTCGACGTTCCCTTGTTCCGCATTACGTACATCGTCAGCATCAGAATTTCTCTGGTTTCACCAGCACATAACCGAGATAAATCACCAGTGCGAGTACAATCATGCCGATGACAATCATTTCGCTCCTCCCCCTCTCTACCCTCAAGCCTTTTCGCAAAATTTCACAAATCCCCAAAACACCGCAAACAACAGTACAACCAATCCAATCATCGTGGCATCATTCACCATGCGCCCTTCCTCCCTCTCTCTACCGTTCTCCGCACCTGCTACATGTAAAATCGTAATACGAAACGCTGTAAAAAAGGGGTAAAGAAATACCTCCACAGGTGTAAAAAAAACGTAAAAAAAGACCCGCTCTCCTCAGCACTGGGCTGAAAAGAACGGGTATATAAGGTTTACTATTTATCCAAATGGATTCTGTGCCCACTGCAATAATCTTTTCTTCGTGATTTTGCCATGGGAGGTATGTTTGACAACTTGTCCCTGATCGAGCAGAAGTACCTGCGGTGACTCATGGTGAACCTCTGTCTCCTCCGCAATGTGACGGGATAACGAGCGATTTTCAATCACTTTGACGATGCGGTAATCCATGGGTTGTTTGGGATCTGATGCATTGGTGCCCACAAAAGCTATAAACTCTCTGTACGCTCTTGCACTGATTGGACACGTCGTGCTGTGTTTCAGAATAAGCACCGGATGATCCTGCGAGCGATGAAGCGCGTCTTCCCAGTCACCAAGTTTGTGCAATTCACGGACATGTTCGCTGAGCATATGTTCCGAGTCTGCCCCCGCACGTTTGCTAACCACCGAACCAATCACAATGCCAAGCGCCAAGCCAAAAGCAATCCCGAGCCCAAGCTGCTGTGTAGCTGTACCAATACTAACTCCCATGGCAACACCTATAGCCAGCCATACGGCTTGATGATTTACTTTTTTATCCATACGAATCTTCCCTTCCTGATATATGTATATCAAGGTTATATAAGTTCAACTAATCATTTACACAATAACGGAGAGGACAGAAAAAACCTGAAAAAGCGAAGGGTTCGCCTAAAAGCTTTCTGAAAGAAAGCTACATCGGAAGCATACGCTATCACCGGATTTTCCCTTAGTAAAAGGGAATCGAAAAAATCTGGGGATCACAGCGGTTGGAAGGTTGTTCTGTCATCGTAGTGTCTGTGTAAATAATCTTTAGTTCAATATATATATTAACAACTTCCCACCATATATTCTGATCAAATTATAGCACAGGCCGCTGTGAGCAGGCTTTGATATTCTTCATCTCCGAGTACAGATTTCAGCGTTTCGATTTATGCAAAATGCTCATTTGTGATACACTGGTTGTAATTTGGAAACGATGAACATGAAGAATGGATTGGAAGGGCGGAAATTCCATATGACATACGCATTTATGATTGAACCGCAGGATTTTATTGCGCTGGATAACGAAGATGAGTTGATTGAGAAATGTCAGGAGTGGGGCCTGCTTTCGGGTAAAGCAACCAAACTCAAAACGTTCTATTATAAAGGAAACGGATTAAACATGCCTTGCACCATCATTGGATATGTGGATCACATGGCAGCCGTTATTCAACTGGATAATGGACAAAAACATTGCATTCACCCGTCGTATCTGAAGGAAATGCAAGCGTCCAGTTACAGCGCAAGAAGCATAAGTAATGCCGGGTCACATCGAAGCACAGAATCGACAACTTCGGATACAGTCGTACCAGTTACCCCTGCTGAACTTACGCAAACTCCAGATGCCCTGGTTAACCCGTATGAAATGCCGGTGAATTTGGATGATTCGGACGAGACGGACACAGATGAATTCTCCTCGGGGCTGAAGGGTGATCCGGATGGGTTAGTAGAAGAGTATGTTGGACCTCAGTCTGGGGCAGCCAGTGAAGCCAAGCCCAAAGCCAAAACAGCGAGCAAAGCCAAGACCGTTAAGATTGATCTGCCCGAAGGTAAAGTGAAGATGAGTGCCGTTGTCAAAGAATTCACCACCGTACCGAATCACTTCTCGGACAATGACGATGAAGTCATCATCTATGAAGCAGTTACCATTACAGAGCCAGACGTCATCGATGTTGGGGAAGCCTGGTCGAGCCACAGTGCTACCGTTAAGAAACAGGAGCTGGAAGTGGGAGATGTCATTACGTTTGAAGCAAAAATTATCAAGAAGAAGCTGACACGTAACCCGGTTCCTTATAAAATCAACAACCCTTCCAAGATTCAAAAGGAAGGCTAATCAAGGAAGATTAATCACGAGTCATTACAAAAAAAGCAAAAAAACCTCCACAACTGCTCAAAGCAGATTGCGGAGGTTTTTGCCATTTGGAGTTTATATTAGTGAAGAGTACACTCTTAAGCTTGTCCCGGCGTGGCACTGATCTGAAACTGTACGCCAAACTTGTCGACAACCGAGCCGTAGGCTGGACTCCAGAACGTTTCTTGTATCGGCATTTTCACTTCGCCACCGTCTTGCAACTGGTTGAAAATCGCTTTGGCTTCATCCGCCGTATCCGTGTTCACCGTAACCGTAACATGATTACCTACAGTGTACGGCATACCTGGAAACGTGTCGGACAACATTAATACCGAGCTACCAATCTGCAAAGAAGCATGCATAATACGGTCTTTTGCTTCTGGCGGGATGGGGTGATTCGGGTCAGATGGACCGTCGCCAAATGTTTGAAGCGCGAGAACTTCGGCTCCAAATGCCTTTTGATAAAAATCTACCGCTTCACGTCCATTACCGTCTGTAACCAGATACACATTCAAGCTGATCGACATGCGTTCTTCATCTCCTTGGGCTCTTGTAATTATACGATTCACGCCACTTGCGACATGAGTATATATGAACAGGTTGTCCTTTGACAAGCGTATATTTCTGCACTCATCTCTGCGGACCTTCACACGATTAGGGTTACCAACATATGTTTAATCCATCCGTCTCTCCATTACTTCTTGCGCCTGCGTATATAGTAGAGAACACCAGGAACCAATGCTGCAAAACTGGCATAGATCAGACACCATTTCAACAGGGTACATATCGGAGTGAGTTCAGCATGCACAGGCGTACGTTCAGGATAACGATACATGATCAGGGACGCACCTATGTTTTCAAGCATGTCCATAACCCAACCTAAGACCGGAATCAGATTCACCCAACGCCAGCGACTCTTTACCGGAAGCGCACGATAGAGTATCGATAACAGAACAACTAAGAGGAACAAATAGGCCAACGGCCATATGAGATCAAATGTGAACCGTGCCTGAATATAGGCGCTTCGCCCTGCTTCTCCATACTGCTCAGCCATCTGATAAAGATCATTTGCAGTGTACAGAAAAGAGGAGTCCGGGGACTGCCCACCACCTGTGGCCTCCTCCGACTTTGCCGCCTGCCAGGGCAGAATGAATGCAATAAAACAAGCAAATACAATAACCGCAGCTGCAACCCATTTCCAATTCACCCGCTGATAGAACCAATTGGACACTTTTTTCAGCACGTTCTGTCCCCTTTCAGATAAAAAAAAGACCACTCTCCCGAATCCTGTCGGTAAAATGGTTGTGTTCAATCCTATGAAGTTATCGAGCTTGAACGATGTTATCTATTTCACTTTTCAATAAGAGGTATCGGTGAACACTTCTCATGATCGGGACCTTCGTTAGTTTGTTCTTGTCCACGTACAGTTTCATCTGGTCTTTGGTCAAACCAAGCAAACTTCCAGCTTCCGATACCGTCAATACTACCTCTGGGTTCGTAGCATTAAACGTCCTCTTTACTTTCTGATTCCAGTCCTCGAATACCTGCATAGATCAGTGACATCTCCTATCCATAGCCAGTTATTATCAGGCTGAATATATCCAGTATACCACACTTGTGCTGCTCGTAACTTAATCCTTGCGCAGAACCATATTCTGATAGACTTTTTCAGTTGCTGTAACATGAGAAAAAGAGCCACGTCTGAACGTGGCCCTTGATGATCTCTCTATGATATTTGTCACGCCTCTTCCCAGAAGCGGCGCAGGTTGTCCATGGCGATTTTGGATGCGGATTTGCATTCCTCCATGCCTTCGAACTCCACTGTAATGTTACCATCATAGCCAGAGTTTTTGATCAACTTTACAATTTTGCGGATCGGAATATCCCCTTGCCCAACGATGGCACCTCGCAGGAAGTTGCCGTTGGCTGTTGTGAACCATTCACCCTCACCCGGATGCTCATCATAAGGACGGAAGTAGAAGTCTTTGAAGTGGACCAGAGAAGCGTAAGGCAGGTTTTTCATGACACCGATGATCGGGTTCTCATCCACGCACATGAAGTTGCCAATATCGAGTGTTGTTCTGAAGTTCGGACGATCCACAGCATGCAGTACACGCTGCACCCGATCACTCGCCTGCACGCTGAAGCCGTGATTCTCAATGGTTGTGGTTATTCCAAACTGCGCAGCATAGTCCGCAATGATCTGGCTTCCCCGCACCATCAGAGGCAGATGCTCCTCGAACCAGGCAATGGTCATCTTCTCCTTCGGCAGGGTAAACGCCGTGACGTCATGACGCAGATGTTTTACACCCATCCGGTGTACGACATCCACATGTCTTTTGACCCGAGCCATCTCTTCTGCAAACGCTTCTTCCGTCTCCTGCACAAAATTCGCTGGCATCGAGTAGTTGGACAGTTCAATACCCACAGACGCTGCCCGTTCCCGAATTGCATCCGCCAGATCGTAATTATCCTCCACGGTATAACCGTAAGGAACCATCTCCATATGCTCGCCGCCGTTCGCCGCAATCCAGTCGATCACATCCAGCACCGTCATCTCACCCGAATTCAGATCGTTCAACAAACTATACGTGCTCAGGCCCACTTTCATCTGCTCAGCTCCCTATCGATATTGTTGGATAAATTGAACCGCCTTGCGTATGTCCTGCTCCGGCTGATGGCCAACCTCACGTTCAATCGTCAGATAACCGGTGTAACCAATCTCCTGAAGCGCTGCAAAGTATCCGTCAAAATCAACGCCACCTTCGCCCAGTGGCACCTCACGGAAAAATGTTCCTGAAGAGACCATCTCGGCAATCTTTTCGTGATCCATAGGGGCATAACCGACCGCTCCATATACGTCTCGTGGGTCGACTTCCTTCAGCCGCACACCATCCTTCACATGAGTATGTACGATGTAATCCTTGAGCAAATGAACGCCCCGTGCCGGATCATCTCCCGTCACCATCACCATATTCGCCGGGTCAAAATTCACCGATACTCCGTTGGTCGACAACGTATCCAGGAATCCTTTCAAGTCAGCAGCCGTTTCCGGTCCTGTCTCAATGGCAAAGTACGCACCAACACTCTTGGCGTATTGGCCCAGTTCCTCACAAGCAGCATGCAGCGTAGCATAAACTTCCGATGAAGGATCATGTGGAACAATACCGATATGTGTGGTGACAATGTTGGTGCCCAGATCGAGGGCCAGATCCACGATCCGCTTGGACTTCTCCACTTTCCACGGATTATCTTCCTTGACCTGAAACCCGTGTCCACCCAGATCGCCAACCAATGCTGAAATTTCAAGACCCAGAGAATCGATGTAACTCTTCAGCTCTTTGCGCGCCGCAGGCGACAAATTTTCGGGGTCCATCTCTCCCTTGACGGCATAGATCTGCACACCTTCTGCACCTACGTCTTTGGCTTTGTTCAACCCATCCCGTACACCTACGCCAAAACTATCCACGATGACACCAATCTTATTCGTTAATTTCATGTCATACCTCCTGAAGATTACGTATTTGGATTCATTGGAACAAGTTTCACCGACTTAATCTCATACGGTTTGAAGGTCAGTTCGAATGTGCCGTTTGGACAAACCAACGGTTGGATCTCATCCTCCAGCAGATTAATGATGGACGCATTAATTTCCTTTTCAGCCCACTGAACTTGCACCGTTTCCCGACCTCCTGATGATTCGTAGAAACGCAGCACCGTTCCCGAGCCGTCTTCCGCGGGCTTGATTGCATCCAGAATGACATGCTCACTGTTGAACTGAACCCAAACGTGTTCAGCTGGCAAGTGACCCGAAGACTGACTCGCTGCAACAACCTCCACCGGATGATTCAGCTCCATCGCTCGGCGAACGACAGCGGCTTGTCGCCAATCGCCCTGGTGGGGCAGGATCGAATACGTGAATTCATGATTGCCTTGATCGGCATGTTCATCCGGCCATTTTGGGGCACGAAGCAGGGACAAGCGGATCGTCCGATCCTTGATGTCGTATCCGTACTTGCAATCATTCAGCAAACTCACACCGCTATTGCCCTCCGAGATATCCGCCCAGCGATGTCCACAGACCTCGAACTGCGCCTGCTCCCAACTGGTGTTGTTATGGGTTGGACGCTCCAACGCTCCAAACGGGATTTCATAGGCTGCTTTGGCTGCCACCAGATCCACCGGAAATGCCACCTTGAGCAGCCTATGACTCTCATTCCAGTTCACTTTCGTATGGAAATCAACACGCCGCTGGTAACGATGCAAAATGATATCCTGGCTGATCTCGGATTGATTCAGCTTCCAGACCAAACGCAGTACATCTCGCGTAGCCCCGTGCTGTACAATCTCTCTGGAGATCAACTGCACCGCACCTGCTCGCTGGGATTCAAACCGTGGATCGATATCCCAGGCATCCCAGTACGTCGGTTTGTCATGGAAAAACTGCCACTCATTCGCCCGATCACCGGGCTTCAGCCAGTCGCGCCCTACCGTTTTGTCATACCACCTCGTGATCTCTCCCAAGTCATTGAACTCAAGAGTATAAAAATCGGTTTCCCATTTGGAAGGGAAAGATGCTTCTTCCCTTACTGGAAGGATAACATCCGATGCCTCGCGCAGCCATATGGTTGTATACCCAAAAGCAGGAATCGATGGAACATGCACGAGTAGCATATACTTGTCTTCCTTTTGTTCCAGATCACAGGTCAAACGGTTACCTTGACGATCAAATGCAGCCACCCCGGCGAGGTGGGCATCCCCTGTAATGGTGATATTCTCTCCACGTTCCCAGCCAAGACTGTTGAATATAATGTAGGGGAGACCATCAACTTCATCTGTTGCGATATTCTCCGCAAGGGTATCCAGCGTTTCCCGCAGTGCGGATGTACCTAATGCAAATACCTTCGTGTACTCCTCAGTGGACGTTACATAAACTTCAGGAATCGACGTTCCCGGAATAATGTCATGGAATTGGTTGAGCATAATCAGCTTCCAGCCTTCATCCAGATCATTCTTCGTGTGTGCAGCGCAAGCTCCGGCAAATTGCCCCCAGATCTCCGCTTCCCGATACAATACCTCTGCCTTTCGGTTGCTACGTTTGTTCCTCGCATGGGTCGTATAGGTTCCGCGATGCAGTTCCAGGTACAAGTCTCCGTGCCACTTTGGCAACGTCGGGTTATTCAACGATATGTCTTCAAAAAAAGCACCTGCCGTGCTGAATTTGCTGATCGGCTGTCCAACCATCAAATGGGATCGCTCCGCAAACTCCACCATTTCATTCGTCACACCGCCACCACCATCGCCATGTCCATAAAGCAACATCTGCTCGGGATGCACATCCTTTTGTTTGTACGATTGCCAATGTTCATCCACATCTTTGGGACGCGTATGCTCATTCACGCCATGGTTCAGATAAGCGAGCACCGAAGTACCATCAATGCCTACCCAGTCGAAGAGGTCATAAGGGAACGCATTAGTATCATTCCAATTCAGCTTGGTGGTCATAAAATAAGGAATATCCGCAAGCTTCAGCATCTGCGGCAAAGAAGCACAGTAACCAAACGTATCGGGTAGCCACTCGATGTTGGAGCGTTTGCCAAACTCCGCCTGGTAGAAGTTCTGTCCATACAGGATCTGCCGAACCAACGACTCGCCACTCGGAATATTCAGATCCGGCTCCACCCACATGCCTCCAACCAATTCCCAGCGTCCTTCGGCAATGCGCGCTTTAACTCGCTCGTACAGCTCCGGGTAATGATCCTTCACAAAGGCATACAACTGCGGCTGGCTCTGGGAATACACAAAATCCGGGTACGTGTCCATCAAAGTGCACATGGTCGAAAATGTGCGACTGGACTTGCGAACCGTCTCACGTACAGGCCACAGCCAGGCTATATCAATGTGGGATTGTCCAACCAGATGCATGAAGCCACTTCGATATTCCTCCGGGTCTTCCTGCTGTACCGACTGTACTAATCCATGTTCAAAGTTCTGTATCCAGGCTGCATCACTCCAGCGGTCCGGGTCGTTGTACATGTCATCCATCACCTGATGAATGGCTTGAACAAGTGCCATCCGCTTGGGCTCCTTCTCGTTATATGCCCGGAGCGACTCGGCGAGTACCGTCACGCTGTACATCAGGCTCTGTAACGGCTGATTGATATGAACCAATGCTGCCCGGATACCCTGAATAGGCGGCTGAATAACAGCTTGTCGGTTGAGTGGATCATGCGGCTCTGGAATTGGATCGTATAGTTCAATCTCCAACTGCGGCGTCTTTCCTACCCGACTTCGAGGAAGGGGTACGAACCCATGATTCCGGTCCAGTCCGTGATAAGGCATGCCATTCACCTTCAGCAGCCCTTCTCCTCCAGTCTCAAAGATCAGCCCAATAGCCTGATCTTGCCATTCCTCCGGAATCTCCACACGTTTTCGCAGAAAATACGTCGTTCCATGTACGCTGTTCAGCGGATTCAAGCTTTGCATAGCCTTGTCTGCCGGCTCATCTTTATTTACTTCTGCCTGTTCGTACTCGTATTCCCCTGGCCGAATGTATCTGGCCTTCTGCATCTCCCACGCCGGAAGCTCGATCGTATCCAGCCATTGCCGCTGTTTCAGATCCTCGATGAATCGCTGAATTCGAATCATACCTCCACCCCCACCTTCTGGATATGCAGACTGCAAGCAGTCCATTCTGTGGAACTACGGCCTACCATGAGCCTGAATTCACCCGGTTCTACGACAGATTGGAGACGGGAGTCGATCAGTGCGAGATGTTCTTTTTGCACAGGGAATGTAACGGTCTGAGTCTGTCCTGGCTCCAGATGGATTTTACGAAAACCCTTAAGTGACATTTCAGCCCGCGTAACCGAAGCTGATACATCCGTGATATACAACTGCACAACCTCACTTCCCGCAACCGCTCCGGTATTTGTGACTTCAACCATCACCTGTGCTTCATCGTCCGGGCCGATCACATCCGGTATAACCCTTACATTCTCGTATTTGAATTCGGTGTAACTCAGTCCAAATCCGAACGGATACTGCGGCGCAAGATCCATCTCCAGATACCGCTTGCCACGAGTGCGTTTGGCATGATAATAGACCGGAAGTTGCCCAACATGCTTGGGAATGGAGACGGTAAGACGGCCAGATGGATTCACATCACCGAACAGAATATCCGCAATCGCGTTACCACCTTCCTGCCCGGGGTACCACGCTTCCACAATCGCATGGACATGCTCATCAATCCAAGGTTCAGCAATGGGACGGCCGTTGATATAGACCACGATAACGGGTTTTCCCAGCTTATGTACCTCCTGCACCATCTCCAATTGAACACCCATGAGATTCAGGGAAGCCCGGTCAATGCCCTCGCCACACTCCATGTCGTTCCATGGATTATCCGTTACCACAGACGCTCCTGTCCGCAAGTCTATGGTACCTTCACCAAAATCGCGGGCGCTGGAACCACCCATCACCATCACGATGACATCGGCCTGTTCGGCACAGGCGAGCGCTTGTGCAAAGCCCTCTTTGGAATCGCCTTTAATCCGACAACCCGGTGCGTACAACACCTGACCCGAATCCGCGCCAAGCTTGCGCGTAATGCCATCCAGTACGGTGACGATCTGCTCTCTCGGCTGTGGCGAGGTATAGTCCCCAAGCTGGTTATAGATATGATTTGCGTTCGGACCAATAACAGCTAGCTTTGTACCTATTTTGGCAAGCGGAAGAGTATTTCCCTCATTTTTCAGTAAAATAATCCCCTCTTGTGCGACTTCCCTCGCCAGTTGGATATGGTCGTCACATCCGATAATCCGCTCTGCAAACTCTGGATCTACGAAAGGCTGTTCAAATAACCCAAGTCTGAATTTCATCTCCAGCACCCGCCACACAGCCAAGTCCAGATCCCTCTCTTCGATCAATCCCTGCTCCAACGCCTGACCAAGATGTTTGCGGTACATGTACCCGGACATTTCCATGTCTACCCCTGCCTGAAGGGACTGCGCTACGGCCTGCTCCCCGTTCTCAGCGGTGTTATGTCCATGGACCAGCATCTGAATGGCACCAAAATCAGTAATCACAAACCCATCAAAACCCCACTGCTCGCGCAGAAGGTCATTCAGCAGATACGTACTGGACGTGCACGGTACGCCATCAATCTCGTTATAAGCGGTCATCACGGAACATGCCCCGGCTTCTACTGCTTTTTTGAACGGCAACAGATCTACTTCATGCAATTCACGTAAGCCCATATGCACAGGTGCTGCATTGCGCCCCCCCTCGGAACTGCCATAAGCCGCAAAATGCTTAAGTGTCGCCACAATCGTCCGGTTGGAATCGAGACGCTCACCCTGTAGTCCCTTCATGGCTTCTACTGCAAATTCACCGATTAGGTATGGATCTTCGGCAAAACATTCCTCCGTCCGTCCCCATCTCGGGTCACGTACGACATCAAGCACCGGGGAATACGTTGCCGCTCCCCCCTGGCTCCGGGTCTCCACAGCGATGGCTTCACACATCTTGCGGTACAGCTCCATATTCCACGTACTTCCCACCATTAACGGTACCGGAAAAACTGTTGCCCCGATCGCCATATGCCCGTGGGAACACTCTTCCCCAAACAAAATGGGTATACCCAGCCGGGAATGCTCCATGGCATACTGCTGAATGACATTTGTGGCAACGGCTCCCTGCCGTGGGGTAAGCCCCGTTTCCAGCGTCACTTCGGTCCATGGATCGGCCCGAAGCACACCGTACAGAGAACCGACACCCCCCTGTTCCATGTACGCTTTGAACTCTTCCGTCACCTGTACTGTACCATCAGCTGCTTTATCATACGTCTTCCATCCCATCGGCTGAATGAGTTGTCCAATCTTCTCTGCCGTTGTCATCCGTCCGATCAGATCCTGAACCCGCTCCTGAATGGGAAGTGAAGCATCTTTATAGTCCATATGCACATTCTCCTTATGCGTTCGGAATTAGTTAGGCGCGTGCACTCACATGGCTTTGCGATAGTCACTTGGTGCCACACCCACCACGTTCTTGAAAGCCCGGTTGAAGGAATTATAGTTCGTGTATCCCACTTCCTCACTGATCTCCTGAATGGCCTTATCGGTCTCCTGCATGAGCAGCTTGGCTTTTTCGATGCGATGACTAATGAGCAGATCTACAAACTTCTCCCCAATCTCATCCTTGAAAAGCTTGCTCAGATACTTCGGATTAATATCGAATAGATCACTAAGGTAGTTCAGTGACAGATCAGGATTGTTGTAATGCTCTTCGATGTATTTGCGAATCTCCAGAATATGTGATCTGTGTTTTCGGGAACAATGCAGCGTCTGCATCTGCAGCGCCAGTTCTCTGAACCCTTCCCAGCACAGCTCACGCAGATCGTCTAACGTCTCCCAGCCCTCAAGCCTCGGAAGCAGTGGAGTGAATATAGCAGCCCATGACTCCTGGTACTCCCGTGGAAGTTCGGCGAATTCCCGATTGTAATGTTGAAATAACAATTGGATCGTATTCATAATCTCCTGACGGGACAGAACGGACTCACTAATCTGTTCAAACAGTCTTTCAAAATGTTTTTCCCAGATATCGTCCGACAAGCGCATTGCCTGCACGAGCAGTGAGATGGTCTTCAGAAACTCATACACATCATTGGTCGAATTCGGTACATCGCTACAGGGAATGATGCGATTCATGCCCAGTACAGCCTTATAGTCCAGCGCGTGCACAGCTTCTTTCAATGAAGCTCTCAGCCCCCGAATATCAACAGCGACCCGACCAACACCAATGGTCACGGTGAAGTTCAGATACTGATCGATTCTGTCCAGATAACCAGCGAGCAATCGATGCTCGGTCTCCTCGGCCTGTTCCATTGCCGGAATCCAGAGGATAGCGTACAGACGCTGATCAGAGATCCATTCAACCCATACTTCCGTTCCTTCATGACGCGCACTCTCCTGCAGGATACTGGATAACACAAATTTCAAGAGGGATTGGTCCTGATCATGATACTCCGTCACAAATGCATCATACCGATCCATTTCAACTACCATGACGGCCCAATGATGCTCCAGCTCAGGCAGTTTGAACTTCTCCATCTCCGCTGTCAGCTCCGTGCTCGTAAAGTCTCGTGTGCCCTCCAGCAACTCCTGAAAGAACATTTTTTTCTGCAAAATCAGATTCTCTTCGTGCTCCTCCTGATATTGCCTCGTCTGATCAATCATGCGTTCCAGCGTTGTATGGATGAATCGAAACTCATTCTCTTTGCCATAGCCCAGCCCCGATTGCTTCTGCGAAGAGACGGTCTGAATTAACGTGACAATCTGCTGAATCGGCTTGTAATTCCTACGGGTCACGTAGATCACCCACACCACCCCGATCAACACAACCACTACCGCAAAGGCAAACCAGATATTATAAAATTGCAGAGTCCACTTGACGATTTTTCCATTGTTGAGACCTGTCTGCACCTTCCAACCGCTATAACTCGACGTAAATTCGGAGAAGACTTCTCCCGACGTGGTTTTAGTAGAAGCTGCAACCCCTCCTGGCATGCTGCTATCCCACAGATTGCCGCCCGAACGGTTGAAGATGTTCACAAACGTAAATTCCGGATCATACATCTGCATAATGGATTTCCTCAGGGTACTCAGGTCCACATTTGTCACCACAAGTCCTTTGCCGTTTCCTACACTTCGCACAATCGTAATCACCTGCTCCGTCGCTTGTGAAGGAAAAGCTCGGAACGCTCGTGCCCCTGCCCACTTCTGTTCATCCCTTGACCGGCTATCTGCAATAAAGTTTGCATCCGGGAACTCTTCAATCGGAACACCCTTCCCGTTACTGAAGACCGTGCCATCCCCGTATCGAACGAGATAAATTGAATCAATCAGCGGATACTCTATTTTCAATTCATCAACCACCTGGACCGCCTGAATGCCGGCATACACATCATCGCTGCCAGATACCGAGAAATAATTCTTCAAGTTAGGGTTGGTCAAAATCTCACGCAGTACCTTGAAGTCAATGGAGCGCAAGGAGTTGTCCAGATATTGCGTGACCTGTGAGGCCAGGAATTCATTGGCCTTGAGCGCTTCTCTACGGTTCTGTTCATTGAAGACCTGGAAGAAAATAAAGAATAGAATGGTCGTCACAATAAAGAAAACAGGCAGATACGATAACAGCAAACGTCTAAACCAATTGTTGTTCATCTCCGAGATCCCCCCACCATTACTGTTCATGCTGAATGACGACAATTATCTGTGCTGATCGCTAATTTCCCATAAATATTCAGTACATTATATCGGATGACGTGGGGTTGTCATAGGAGAAGACCGTCCCGGTCACGGGTGACAGACGGGACAGCCTCTATATTGAATCCTTCAATTATTGATTCTTCTCAATGGCACGCTGGTAGATCTCAAGGTAATTACTCAGTCCGAGACCATCGAAGCCTTTGACATACGAATCCCATTCCTTATCAATGCTCTTGCTGCCAATAATGAACTGTGCCATATTTGTCTGCACATAATCCTTGATGGCCGTAGTCAGTTGTGCAGCTGATTCCGTATCCTCTGGACGAATAAATACGTTCGCAGGGTATACTTCTTTGGGGGCATAAGGTTCATACACATTGGTAGCTTGAGCCAGACGTGTACCATAACCCTCTGCTTCTAGAGGATTCTGTCCTTCCGCAAACAGATTACGGAACGTGTTGGATAAGTCATGCGCTCCGATCTGTGACCAGCTCTCGTTCACAACAACGTTCGGATCACGCTCAGGCAGGTTGTAGTAGCTGTATTTGGCCGGCTCGCCATTGATGTTTTTCTCATCGGCATCTGCCTTCTTCCAGCCTTTGCCTTCAGTTGGACCATACTCCGCGTACAGCGCACCTTCTTCACTGAACATGTAGTCTACAATTTTGATGGCGGCAATCTGCTGTGCTTCTGTCGCTTTGTTGGTGATGGCAAACTCAAACTCACCTACGCTCTGCGTGGCGCCTGTCGTCTGCACTCCATCGGGTCCTTTCAATGGAGGAACGATCTCCCAGTGCTGGTGACGGGTGATGTCTTTGTCATAGGTATTCACGAGATAACTGACCAGCGCCGTTGTAATGGAACCGACCACTTCATCGCCTTCCTTGTTCCCCAGCTGTCCAATCGCCTGATCGTTTTGCGTGAAGGAAGCCGGATCAATCAGGCCATCTGCATACAGCTTGTTCATGTACTCCAGCCCTTTCTTCCAGCCTTCCTGATTGGCGGCAAAACTCACCTTGCCATCGTTCACGATCAGGTATTTGTCGTTATCATTGTATATAAAGCTATTCATCAGGTAGGCATCAATGTTGCCATTCCATACATACTTGTTCGGTGCGCCCGTGAGTGGAATCTCGTCCGCTTTCCCGTTACCATTCGGATCTTGTGTCTTAAACGCCTTTAGAACGGTATACAGTTCATCAGTTGTGGTTGGCATTTTCAGACCCAGAATATCGAGCCACTCCGTGTTGATCCAGTATTTCTGTGCATACGTGCAGTGGTAACATTCATTGAAGATTGGCAAAGCATAGATATTGCCATCCGGTGCCGTGATGGCTTCTTTGAAGTATGGCTTCTCTTCCATAATCTTGGTCAGGTTCGGACCATACTCCTTAATCAGATCCTGTAGCGGAAGGAACACGCCCTGTTTTCCATAGGTTTGAAGATCTGAGGTGGTGAACTTGCCGTGAAGAAACACTTCCGGATAATCACCACTGGCTAGCAGCAATTGTCTGCGATCCTGCAAAGCGTCCGTTGGGGCCAGATCCCATTTTAGGGTAACGTCGAACTTGTCTTCGATAAATTGGGTAAATTCATTCTCTTCCATGGACGCTTTGCCTTGCGGAGCAAAGAGGGTCATGGTTACAGGACCGCCGCTCTCCCCGCTACCGTCGCTACTTCCACCCGATTCCTCGGATGAACTGCATGCGGACAACAAAGCCATCGAAGCAAAGACCAGAAACAACATCGAAATCCAAGATTTTCTCAATCTGACTCCTCCTTTTTGTTTATAACGGCAAATTATTGACTTGTACTGCACGTGTATAAAATCGACCCCGGAAGCCGGCGTGTTCCTTCCACCTCCTTTCAAGAGGCAACCGGGCTTAATTCACAAGGATTAACCTTTGAGGGAACCCACCATGACCCCTTTAACAAAATGCTTCTGTACAAATGGATACATGATCAGAATTGGAATACTCGCCACAACGATCAGTGCATATTTCAACACCTGCTCAAACCCTTGGTCCCGCATCTGTTGGCTGGTATTGGCGAGCATCGCCGGATCAGCCGCGTTCAGGATAAGCAGATTGCGAAGCACGTATTGTAGAGGGAACAATTTCTCGGAACGCAGGTAGATCAATGCATCAAAGTACGCATTCCAGTGACCTACGGCATACATGAGTGTCATGACTGCCAGAATGGGCTTTGATAAGGGAAGAACCACGCTGATCAGATACCGGATATCCCGGCAACCATCCATTTCTGCGGCCTCTCCAAGCTCTTCCGGGATGGAAGATTGGAAGAACGTCCTTGCCACGATGACCTGGAACACCGCGAGCGCCCCGGGCAACCACATTGCCCAACGTGTATCCAGCAGGTGTAAGTCCTTCATCAGGAGGTAGGTGGGAATCAGACCACCATCAAAGAACATCGTGATCATCATGAAAATAATGATGGCCCCTCGTCCATAAAACGATTTTCGTGACAAAGGATACGCCAGCATGACGGTCAGCACCACGTTAATGAACGTACCCACCACGGTGTAGATGATCGTGTTATAAAAACCGAGCATAAGCTGTTGGCTTTTGAAAATGGAGATGTACGCCTTAATGTTAAAGTCTACCGGGAACAGCCACACCTGGCCGGATGTCACGGCTCGTGAAGAGCTGAACGAAGAACTGATGATATACAAGAGCGGGTAAAACACCGTTAGCAGTATGGCAAACAGAAAGATGTAGTTAAGTGTCATGAAAATGCGGTCACCGAGCGGGTCCTTGATCCGGTTACGATTAATCAGGTTGAACATGGATAAGCTCCTCCTTTACCACAAGCTGTTCTGGGATACTTTGCGAGATATGCCGTTGACGATAACCAGCAGGATCAGGTTGATAATGGAGTTGAAGAACCCTACTGCCGAGGAGAAGCTGAAATTCGCTCCGATCAGACCCACCTTGTACACATACGTGGAGATGACCTCCGAAGCGCTTGTGTTGAGTGGATTCTGCATCAGGTATATTTTCTCGAAGCCCACGCCCATAATGCTGCCCAGACTCAGAATCAGCATGATAACGGTGACTGGAACAAGTGATGGGAGGTCGATGTGCCATATTTTCCGAAGCCTTGATGCGCCGTCCATCTTCGCTGCTTCATACAGGGATGGGTCAACACCAGCAAGCGCTGCGATATATATGATTGATGAATATCCCATGCCCTGCCACACACCTGACCAGACATAGATCGATTTGAAGTATTGCGGAATGCCCATGAAGTTGGTCATCGGGAAGCCGAGCAGTGTGAACAGCTTATCTACCACGCCCACATGCGGGGAGAGCATTAGAATGATAATGGATACCATGACAACGGTGGAGATAAAATGCGGAGCGTAAGTGACCATCTGCACGGTCTTTTTGAAGTAACCCGTTCGAATCTCATTCAGCGCCAGGGCCAGCAAGATCGGAATCGGGAAACCCGCAATTAAGGAATAAAAACTGATGCCTATCGTGTTTTTGATTAACAGCCAGAAGTTCGGAGATTGGAAGAAGGCTTCAAAGTGTTTGAAACCCACCCAAGGGCTTCCCCAGATTCCTTTGACCACACTGAAGTCCTTGAAGGCGATCTGGACACCCACCATAGGGATGTACTTGAAGATCAACAGATACAACACCGGGGGCAGCACGAGCAGGTAGAGCTCCCAGTGTTTCTTGAGGCTTTTGATGAATGGATGCTGCCGCTTGGGCTCCACATGCTTCCTCTGTTGGAGTTCCATCTTGGCGGGTATGCTTTCCGTAGCTCGACTCATTTGCGTCACTCCTTCTACACCTCAAGTGTAATAATACATTACATTTACATCCCTTAAACATCCTTTTTTCTGTTCCTAGTTCCTTGTTCAACAAATATGATGTAAACATTCATATCAGGTAGCGCTTTCTTGATTTGATAGTACATCGCACGGTAAACTTTTATCAATTTGCAATTTTCTCCGACTTCTCTTTATTCCATAAACCCTTGTCTGACAAGCGATTTCAGGCTGTTTCTGGTGAAAATTATGTTCCTTATGTATGATTAAAAAAATCCCGGAGGCTGTGATATCTCCCCCGGAATTGACATGACGTTCTATGCACTTGTGATCAATCTGAACGTATGTGTAATCGGCACTTCATTGGTTGTAGCGGAATGTGGCAGTTCCACGAGAAGTCCGTCTTCCGTCTGCTGATACGAAAGTACGTCATCGCTACCGATGAGTTCGATCCGCTCTACCTTTTCCAGATAAGGAATGACCAACTGTGGTTGTACGGTCTCATTCTCGTTTCGGTATAAACGGAAGGCATATACGGTGTTGATCTCTTCTTTCTGTGTGAAAGCCCAATCTTTCGTAAAATATGGCCCGCAGATCCGGGTTCCATAGACACCTTCTCCGTGAGTACCCAGCCATTCACCGAGGCCCTTGATGCCTCGAATTGCCCCTTTTGGCAGACGCCCATCGGGTTGTGGTCCCACATTCAGCGCCAGGTTACCACCCTTGGACACGACTTCGAGCAGGATATGTGCCAGCTGTCTTCCTGTTTTATACTGATCATCGAATCCGAAGGCAAAAGAGTTGCCCACGGTAATACAGCTCTCCCATGGAATGTTCATCGGATGTTCCGGTATGGTCTGCTCGGGGGTAACGATATTCTCATACGGCCCACCCACGGTGCGATCTGCGGACAGGAGCCAAGGTTGTGTGGTCTGACGCGCCCGTTCCACGACTTCTCCGAGCCTGATATCCTGACCATGGCGGCCTTCACGCACCCAGCCGGCATCCAGCCACAGACATTCGATCCGTCCGTAATTTGTCAGCAGCTCCATGATCTGCTCATGTGTGAACTCTACGAATTTCTCCCACAGCCACGGATACTTATGGGGATCATACGAAGGGCCGCGCCACATATGACGTCCACGCTCCATGCCCGGTGCCCAGTAATACGGGGTATGCCAGTCCGCTTTGGAGAAATACGCTGAGATGCCGAGTCCTTTGGCCCGAAAAGCGTCAAATAGCGATCGACAAATGTCCGCATACTTATGGGTATGGAAAGGCGTGTCCTTACCCGTAATCCGGTAATCCGTCGTCTTGGTATCCCACATGCAGAAACCGTCATGGTGCTTGGTGGTGAACAGGAAATATTTGAACCCATTATCTGCCGCCATCTGTGCCCATTCCTCAGGCTGGAAACGAATCGGATTGAAAGTTTTGTTCAGATCGAAATATTCCCGCTTGAAGTCTTCCATGTCATCCGTCCAGTCGATGTCATCACGCGACCAATCGCCGTCCTCATCGCTCAGTGCCCAAGATTCCACGAGGCCAAGCTGAGAATACGGCCCCCAGTGCATCATCAGCCCCAGCTTCTGGTCCTTGAACCACTCCAGCCGCTCATTCAGCAGCGGGTCCTCCGGCTTGATCCACTCTTCCTCTTTGCTAAAGTTGTGCACCCCGGCTTCGATAATCTGCTCTTCCTGCTCCAGTACGGTTTCTTTGGTTTCGCTCATCCTGTTTCATCTCCTCTGGATTAGATAAAAGATAAACCTTGCATGTTACGCCTGGTCACTCCGAGTGCAGTACCATCTTTCGATCGCTGTTATCCCCGGATTTCTTTTATTTCACTTTATAATTGTTGGAAATCCGGTGATAAAGGCGAGCGCTTCGCTTCTTCAGATTGGTTCTGCCCTCTCCATTTTGGCGTAAACGGTTCGTTTAACTGTTAAGGGGCGTAGTAACTTTGTATTTTGAGTGCGGTGCCATCTTCAATTACTATGAAACCCTTATTTCCCTCGTTTCTATAGGGAAATTCACGGGCAGAGAGAGTGCGATTCGTTGTTTTGGATTGGTTTTGCACTCTCCGTTTTGGCGTAAACGGTAAGTTTTATAGGATGTGTCTTCAACTTGAGTTTAGGAAGATATACGATGATGGATGTTAGCGTGTTTATAACCTCTTGAAATCCAAGCTGACTGAACTTAGCGAATAGGTAGATGAATTTCTAAGGAACTCAGGGCGTCTTATTTGGTCCTTAGGTCCACTTTTTAAATTGTAAGGAACATCAGACACCTTATTTCCCGAAATTAGCTGATAAAAACGCTGTAAACTGCTCTTTATTCTCATATAGCGTGTGTCAGGTTCCTTAGATTTCGGCTAGCGCTTCGAATCCTTGAATAAGATGCCTCAGATTCGTTAGCACTCGCTCTCTACTCTGCTCCAACCACGAGCGGAGAGGACGAATCCATACCCGCTTCGAGCGGAGCTTTTCATTGGAAGGGAACACTGTGCTCATAACTTCCACCGCCACGGGAGTAGTAAAGTAGAGCATCCCCTTATTGCAATGCCTTTTACAGCGCAATTTCGCGTCCCTGGCGAGCTGATTCATAGATGGCGCAGAGCATTTTCATTACCTCGACGCCATCCTCGACGGGGCTAAGTGTTTCTTTGCGGCCCTGTGTACTATCTATAAAATGGTTGATTTCATTGCGGAATGAGCCCATAAAGTCGAATGATTTGAAATCTACCTGTGGAGTCATGTTCAAAATGGTGTTGAATTTCTCGCCAATAATCGAAATTTCCGGCTCCAACTCGGCACCGCCCTTGTCACCATATAACTTGACCGAAGTCTCATCCGCTTTGGCATGGAGCGTGAAACTGACATCCACGAGCAGGCTCGCGCCGTTCTCGAAACGAATCAGGGCATTCGCCATGTCCTCAACGGTGTTTTGCTCCGCATCATAGTCGGCTGCTTTGTAGAATGACAGATTGTTAATGTTCGAGCGGTTCCCTAAACGGTTGGATACGTTAGCGGAGACCGATTTCACCTTCGGTCTACCCATCAGATACCAGCAAATGTCGATCACATGCACCCCGATATCAATCAGCGGGCCGCCGCCGGAGCGGTTGATATCCGAGAACCAGCCACCGGGATTGCCCAGACGACGCAGACTGGAGGCTTTGGCATAATAGATCTCGCCCAGTTCACCCTCGTCGATGAACTTCTTCAGAATTTGTGCATTGTCGCTATAGCGGCGAACAAAACCAACTTGTAGCAACTTTCCGCTGCGATGGACCGCTTTTTCTACTTCGAGGGCATCCTCCACCGTTTGGCAGAGTGGTTTCTCACATAACACATTTTTGCCTGCGTCCAGAGCAGCAATGCTAATCTCCGCATGGGAGTCGTTCCATGTACAGATGCTGACGGAATGAATCTCGGGCAGTGCGAGTAATTCTTTGTAATCGGTAAACACATGAGGAGCATTATATTGCTTCGCAACTTCTGCGGCACGTTCTGCATTCAGGTCGCAGATGGCGTATATTTCAACGTCTGGATTACTGGCGTAGGCTTGCAAATGGCAATCGGATATTGATCCGGCACCGATGACGGCGACTTTCAATTTGGACATAGTGCTGATTCCCTCCATAAATAAAATAATTGACGTCCAGCGGATAGACGTTCCGGTTGCGAATCGTTCTTCCGATCGCTCTTATCCCCAGATTTCTTCAATCCCCTTTTTTACAAAGGGGAAATCCGGTGATAAAGGCGCACGCTTCGCTTCTTCAGAATCGATTTCGCCCCCTCCACTACTTTTCCTGACTGAACTAACTTTCCGTTTGAGCCATACGTAACTATTCATATTTCATTTAAAACAAGTACTCAGCCCTATGCCTCTTCCCATAGGCGGCGGACGTTATCCATAGCAATGCGTGAGGCGGTTTTGCAATCCTCCATGCCTTCAAATTCAACCGAGATATATCCGTCATACCCGGATTGTTTCAACACACGGAACACCTCGGGCATGTCAATATCGCCATGGCCCACTATGGCACCGCGCAGGTAATTGCCATGCGAGGTTTGGAACCAGCCTTCACCGGGGTTTCGGTACGAAGGTCTCCAGTAGAAGTCTTTGGCGTGCACGATCGACGCGTACGGAATGTTATTTTTTACGGCACTCACCGGATCTTCATCCACGCAGAGGAAATTGCCGACATCCAGTGTGGTCTTGAAGTTACTCCGCGCCGTTTCGTGTAGCAAACGCTGAATTCGCTCACTCGACTGCACATAGTACCCATGGTTCTCCACGCTTGTTGTGATTCCAAAATCCGCTGCATAATCGGCTATCCGCTGACAAGCCTTCACCAGTACCGGCAGGTCGATCTCGAACTGTGCTACGGTTCCCTCTGGTGCAGGGCGGAATGCCACGTCATGACGCATCAGCTTCACTCCTAACGCAGCAGCCACATCCACATGCCGCATCACATTCTGGATCTCTTGCTCCAACGCTTCGGCGTCTTCCTGCACAGCAAAGTTAGCGCCGATAGCATAATTGGAAATATCGATTCCTACCTCTTTTGCCACAGCTTTGATCTCATCAATCAACTCCGGATTATCGATCAGACTGAATCCCATCGGCACAATCTCCACATGTTCTCCGCCCTGATCGGCAATCCAGCGAATGGCATCGGGCACGGTTAATTCTTTACGATCCAATGCTTGTTGCAGACTGTAAGTGCTGAGTCCAACTTTCATTTTCCCTCATCCTCTCCTGTAGGACGTGTCTCAAAACTCACTGAAGTGCATCTTTTACCGCCTTTTCGCCCCCTGCTGCGTCACTTTCCCTTGACGTGCCCCGGCACGCCTGCGGAAAATCTCCTTGCTTGGAACGAAAATTCGGGAAAATCTGCCTCCTTCGGAGTTTTCAGACACGCCCTAGTCGATGTCCATACCCAACGTATACCTTTTTCTGGCGGACACGACAATTATCAATAATCGTTTGGCTCTACTATTTTCCTTTTCCTAGCCCAAATCCGGTGTATCCACAAACGTTACGGCCAGTTCAGCCGTCTGATGAAGCTCGAATACCATGATTTCATTCTCACCTTCACGAAGAAGCGGGGCAGGTACATACAACGTTTTTTGCGGTCCTATATTCCAGTAGCGTCCCAGATTGAATCCGTTTACAAATACAACTCCCTTGGTCCAGTTATCCAGTCGCAGAAAAGTATCTCTTACATCCGTGATCTGAAGATTTCCCCTATAAAAGGCTGGTCCCTGTACTTCATTAATTGTTTCGTTAATTGCTTCGCTAATCACATCGCTGAATTGTAAACCGGACAGATCAGTTAATGGCAGACAATGAATCGTCCAATCATATAAAAATTGAAAGCCATGGCGCACCCCCTCCGTAATCCCCTTCGGATCTCTCAGGTACGGGCCATAGTTGATTCGCCCCATATTTTCAACAAGGATCAATAGTTCTGCGCCCTCTGGCGGTACTTCAAAAGAAATCGATACCGCTGTATTCCCTCGTTCGAGCACGCCCTGAAATTGCCCATCCACAAACACAAGCGCACGATCACAAACCTCCTGAACCACCAGTTCCTGTCGCTCCCTTGGCCCGGAAATTCGGGTTTGATAACAAATAAATCCATAATCTTGACCCAGCTTCTCCATCGGTTCTGGATTCGTACGCTGCACCGGGGCTGATATCCGGTCCAACTGCGCCAGTAATGGCGCCTGCTGGTTCAACTCCACTCGCCCATAGGCGATAGTCCCCTTCGATTTTGGTAGCACAAGCTCACCCAGATCTTCATTGCTATACAGAGCAATAAGATCACGTACGGCATGGAACTTCGCTGTCGGCTCCCCGGATTCACTGAGTAGTGAATCGTAGTCGTAACTTGTAATTGTGGGTTCGTATTGATCCTTCTGCTGACAGTTCGCCCCGTTATAAAATCCAAAGTTTGTTCCCCCGTGGAACATATAAAAGTTAACCGAAGCCCCTGCTCGAAGCATCTCCTCAAACACACCCGCCACATCTGGGGCTTCTCGGGTATGATGCGACTCTCCCCAGTGGTCGAACCAGCCGTTCCAATACTCCATGCACATCAAAGGTTCTTCCGTCTGATATTCACGCAGCTTGGCAAACGCACCTTCCGTTCCTGATCCAAAATTAACCGTAGCCAGATGTCCTGGCACCGATCCCGCTTGCAGCATGTGGTCTGTCGGTCCGTCCGAGGTAAATAACAACACATCCATACCTCGCTCCACCATGCCATCACGTAAATATTGCAGGTAACTCGCGTCATTCCCGAAGCTGCCGTACTCATTTTCAATTTGCATTGCAATGATCGGCCCGCCATGGGTGCTCAGAAGAGGTTTCAATTTGGGCAAAAGCACATCATAATAACGATCCACATTCGCCAGAAATTTTGCATCATTACAACGAAGACGGATATCATCATCAGCAAGCAGCCAGGCAGGTAATCCGCCAAACTCCCACTCAGCACATATATAAGGACTTGGGCGAACAATCACATGCAGACCCACATCTCCCGCAATGCGAATAAAACGTTCCAGATCAGCCATGCCTTCAAAACAATACTGCCCCGGCTGGAGCTCATGAACATTCCACGGCACATACGTTTCTACTGTATTGAAACCGCAGGCTTTTAGCTTGAGTAACCGATCCTCCCAATAGTCGGGGACCACTCTGAAATAATGGATGGCACCCGACAAAATCCGAATAGGCTCGCCATCATACATAAATTGTGAACCTTTATACGTCAGCACCGCCATTTTACACCCCTCCCCGCTCGCTCAGATATATGCCTAACCCGGACAACGTAGGATACCATCTGGATTCATGAATGGTTAATCGCAGCTTTCTCGATGTGACCTGTGGGAAACAGCAAATTCGCTTATACCCCACCACCGTCCCCTTGTAAAACTCTTCCCAACCACCATCTGCTCTCTGCGACTCCAGTGTAAAACGCTCAATCCGTTGGCCTGTCTGGATATGTTCCATCAGCACCACCCGGTCAAACGATCGTTCTTCCTGCAAATCCAGCTCGATCCAAGCCTGCTCCGTTCCTTCGTGAGGACACCAATACGTTTCCCGGCGTTCCGTCAGCACTTCCGATACGGCATGTTGTTCATCCATCGTCTCCGATGCTTTTACCAGCGCCTGCAAGGCGAAATTTTCCTGAAAAATGGTGCGCAGCGAATCTCCCAATTCCTGTAGTCGCTCAACATCCGTTTCGTGAATGAGACCACGCGTATCAGGTGGCAGATTGAGTAAAAAGGTGGCATTGCCCCCCACTGCGCCGTAATAGACGGCGAGCAGTTCTTCCAGTGTTTTGACCTGATCATCTTCACTGGCATGATAGAACCATCCCGGGCGAATTGAGGTATTCACCTCGGCAGGGTACCAGATCAGTTGGTCACCTTGGGAACGAATGACTTCTCGGCTTCCCAAATCACTGTCCTGCGTATTGATCCTTGTGGCAAACTCACCATCATCCACCTGTTGCGATTGCTCCTGAATCTTCTCATTATCCTGCATATGCGCTGGCACAACGCTCCATTCCGAATCACGCGTATGTCCCGCTTCATTGCCACACCAACGTACATCCGGGCCACATACCGAGATGACAGCTTCGGGCTGAAGTTCACGAATAAGCGCATAATAGGTGTCCCAGTTATAGACCTGCCTTTTGCCATTCGGATCCTCACCACATGCACCATCGAACCATACACAGAAGATGTCGCCATAATTCGTGAGTAGCTCGCGCAACTGATGGAGGAAAAACTCGTTATACCTCTCGGAATCTCCATAAGTGGCTTCATGCCGATCCCAAGGAGACAGGTACACGCCAAACTTCAATCCACCCTCACGGCAGGCATCGGCGACTTCCCGAACCAAATCCCCCGTACCGTTCCTCCACGGACTAGCCGCGACCGTATGCGCTGTAAACTGACTTGGCCACAAACAAAATCCATCATGATGCTTACACGTCAAAATCAGCCCCTTCATCCCCGCAGCCTTGCACGCCTGCACCCATTGCGCTGCGCTCAGTTCAGAAGGATTGAAAATCGCCGGGTCTTCCTCCCCAGTGCCCCATTCCTGATCCGTAAATGTATTTACCGTAAAATGAATAAACGCGTAGAACTCCATCTCCTGCCATCTCAGCTGGCGTTCGGATGGGCTGACCTGTGCTGCGGACTTAATCCATTCGGCTGGTTGCAGTTCATAATTCATGGCGTATCACTCCTTTTATTTAGCGCATCCCTATATCATTGGACCACCCTTGCTTGGACCGCTACTCAGTACACTACTGTCCATGAATGGCTGTGATGCAAGCAATAACTGCTGCTTAGCTTCTTCAACCAAATGTGGATCAATGGGATAATTAAAGCTGCCTTTGTACCTCACGCCTGATCCCATATGTATCTCTGTGATACCCGTCTGACTCACTAGCGTTTGAATTCCCTCTATGGTGACCCCCGACCCTGCCATGACAGCGATGTTCAAGGTTTGCCCCAGGTCCTGGAGCTGTTTCAGTTCCAGTATGGCTTCAGGCGCTGTCTGTTTCCCTCCCGATGTAAGCACACGCTCCACGTTTCCCAATGTGTTAATGGCCTTGAGCGCCTCAGTCAGGCTTGTGCTCACATCAATTGCCCGATGAAACGTAACGCCCAAACCCTGTGCTTCGGCCATACATGATTGCAAGGATATGAGGTCGACTTCACCAGCTCCTGTAAGAGCGCCGATCACGATGCCAGCGGCTCCAAGTTCCTTCGCCACGCGCACATCCCGGGTCATGGCGTGGATGTCATCTGTGCTATAGCGGAACGAGCGGCTATGGGGACGGATCATGACATACACCGGAATGGATACCTGGGACACCACATGCTCCATGACGCCATAACTGGGGGTAAGTCCTCCTTCAGACATCGCAGACACTAACTCAATCCGATCGGCCCCTCCCTCCTCAGCTGCTTTGGCATCTGCCGCATCTACAGCAATGACTTCCAATACAGGCTGTCTTTCCATAAGGATCGCTCCCTTCACTTCATCGTAGATTATTCCAGAACCGTTAACCCTTATCGATAGACATCACTCGAACTGCACACAGCCTGATCCATGACATAAAGGACCGACTGAACGCTTCATCAGCGCTCCTGCGGTCCTTCTTCATCATTATTTGACGATGGTCAGCTTCCAGATTGCAATCTGCAAAGGTTGACTGTCCTGAACGATATATGGTTTGTCGGTAATGATCTTCATGATTGGATTCTCCTTTGAGGACCGAATGGGGGAGGCTGGCAAAAAGAGAGCGCAACCGATTTCATCACTTCATCTAATGAATTTTGTTATTTTTGTTATTTATAAAGTTATTATTTATTAGCAATAGTCTAAAACGTTAGGATCAGAACGTCAATACAAAAAAAGACACCCTAAGGGTGTCTTCATGTCTCCGATAAGCTTCTGGTTATCCGAGCTTTTTCTATTTTCTACGCCGAGCCTTCGTCATTCGATTAAACATAATCAGAGCAGCAATAATCATGGCTATCATGGCAATATTACTCGCCACTTCTTGTGATAAACCAAAAAGAACTCCCAGGTTAGTCACCAGGCCTCTTACAATCAGTGCTACCACAACCAGCAGGATTGGACTCAAAAAATTATAATTTCTCATTCTTCGCAACACCCCTGACCCCATTGTTCAGAACTACCAAAATCCCATAACACTATCATAACAGTAGCTATTCCGTGTTACAACAAAGGACACCCGCGTACAGTGTCCTTTGTCATATACCAACGTATTCTGCTTTGGATGACAGAACAACCTTTCGATTGCTCTTATCACCTGATATTTCCGATTATCTTCTACACCTGTTTGAATTCGATCCAGTCAATCTGGAGGCCTGGTTTGGTGAAGTCCAGTTTCAATTCATACAGTCCTGCTTCAAGGTCTACTTTGACAAGTTTCTGTCTGATCCATTTGCCTTCGGTACCATTCGTTTGAATAGTGGTTACCAACTGGTCATTCAGGAGCAGGTTACATGCACTTTGAGCCAGTTCCGGCTCAGGGGACATGATCTGTACAATAATCCGATAATGGCCGGCCTCATCCACTTTCATGTAGACGGGTTCAGCTACCGCAGGTTTCACCTGTGCATTCTCAATTAGATTCTGAGCTTGTACAGCAGATAGAGATGCATTCGCTTGGAAAGAAGCGACGTTCTCCACGATCTCGTGTTTTCTACCGGACACTGGTGCATTCATGATGAACTTGCAGATGTTGATCGCCGAGCGTTGCAGTTCTCCGCGCGTAAGTGTTCCATTTTCCAAGGATTCAATCGTGTTGTCATCCCAGCCATTGATCTCTGCGCCGTAGTTCGGTACAACCATGTAGAGATCATTCTGCGCACGGATCATCCAGTTGGTGTATTTGCGATCAGCTTCTCCACCTTCGGTCACATCATTCATAATCGCCCACCAGTCGGTCATTACAATTCCGTCAAAATTCCATTCGCCACGCAAAATCGTGGTGTTCAGGTCGTAGTTGGATGCCGCCCAGTGTCCGTTAACCGGGTTGTAGGAAGTCATGATGGAGTTTGCTCCGCCTTCTTTTACGGCGATTTCGAACCCTTTCAGGTAAATTTCACGCAGTGCACGTTCGGAGACAACAGCATCTACTTTACTGCGGTGTTTCTCCTGGTTGTTGCAGGCAAAGTGTTTCAGTGTGGCATTGGAACCACCCTTCATAATACCTTTTGTACACGCTGCGGCAAATACACCCGAGATCAGCGGATCTTCGGAGAAGTACTCAAAGTTCCGGCCATTGAGCGGGCTCCGTCGGATATTAAGTCCAGGTCCGAGCAGGGTATCCACCTGATTTCTCAGCAATTCCTGTCCTTCCATCACATACAACTCTTCAACAAGATCCTTGTTCCATGTCGCCGCAAGCAACGTACCAATGGATACCTGTGTTGCCTTCTCGCCACTATCCATACGAATACCGGACGGGCCATCTGCCGTACATGCTACCGGAATACCGTAGTTAAACAGGCTGTCGCTGACACCACCAAATGCAGATGCCGTCCCCGAAGTAACGAGCGGACTGCTCATGCCTTCACCACGAACAATCGCCGCCAGATCCTGATCACTCAGTTGGGCGATGAAGGTTTCCAAACTCACTTTGCCAGCCTTAACGTCACTCAGCTTGTGGCCCTGGTTGCCCGTCTGCTCCAGCGTTTGCGGGAGATTCTGCTCAATCCGATTCGCCATGGATATCTTACGTTTCGGTACTTCTGCATACGTCAGTTCATAAGATCCATCTTCCTTGCGCGTACCTGGTTTCATCCGTGTAAAATCTTCAGTTGGGGCCATCGCTTCTTGCAGTTGCTCCACCAATTGAAGGGATTCAATCACATAGCCATCCTGGCCATCAATGCTGATGTGCTGCACTTGTTTCACACTGGTTCCTACATGCAGTCGGTATGTGCCTTCTTCCAGAACGTATGCTGAAGCATGACCTGTAACACCCGCATCATCGTAAGATGCCATCGCATGGATCGGGAAACTGATCGTCAGAAGTTCTGACTCGCCCGGCTGCAACAATCCTGTTTTGCCAAAAGCCACCAAAGCCTTCACCGGTTGCCCCAGTTTGCCTTGTGGTGCTTCATAATAGACTTGCACAACCTCTTTGCCCGCATATGTTGTACCTGAGTTGGTCACATTTACACGAACTTCGATGTAGGTTTCGCCGTCTTTGGATACGGATTTCGCTTCTTCATGCTGGGCCAAAAACGTCGTATAAGACAGGCCGTAACCGAATTCAAACTGAACACGCTCAGGTCGAAACGTTTCGAAATAACGATAACCTACATAGATATCTTCCTGATACAGGTTCTTGAACTCATTGCCATAGTTGCTTGTCGAAGGATAATCTTCGATGGAATATGCAATCGTATCTGTCAGTTTACCGCTTGGTGTAACGTCTCCCGCCAGCACATCAGCAATCGCGTTACCACCCTCCATACCGCCATGCCAGGAGTAAATTACACCTTGGATCGGATGTAGATACGTTTCGTTTAACCAGCTCATATCGATGATATTCGAGACATTCAGCACAACGATTGTGTGTTCAAACTGCGAAGTAACTTGCTTCAACATCGCTTTCTCATCTTCTGTCAGCTGGTAACTTCCTGGTGCATCCGCATTATCCTGGTCTTCTCCAGCTGTACGTCCAATTACAATAATGGCTTTGCTAGACTTGCTTCTGGCTTGTGCAACCAGTTCATCCGTCAAAGGCATCTCTTTTTGATTCCATGGCTCGGCAGCCCATACTTTTCCGCCGTCATCAAATGGATTTTCCTCAATCCATTTCTCATAGACAGCTGCCAGTTCTTCATTAACAGTAATATTCTTTTTGCTGCGCAAACCATCCAACAGATTTGTTGTGTAGGCCACATGAACACTACCGCCTGAACCCGTACCGCTGCGATAATAATTGACTTGAATCCGACCAAAAACTGAAACGTTTTCGCTTTCACGAAGTGGAAGCACTTGGCCTTCATTTCTGAGTAAAACGGCTCCTTCAGCGGCAACCGTACGACTAAACTCTGCAAACCCTTCCAATGGAACTCCGATTTGATGTGTGCTCAATGATTTCCCTCCTGATTGTCATCCCCATACCTACGAACGAATAAGACCATTCAATATGATCTGGTAGATTCACTTGTACATAGTCTCATATTAACAGATTCTATAGAAGAAATTAAATTAGATTTGTGCTTTTGAGAAGAAATTACTCTAACGTCAAAAGTTGCAGATACAATTACGCGGTTCCACGATGTAAGAACACGCTCATTCAATCAATTATTCGTTAAGAATACAATGATTCAAGGATAATATTTAGGGAATTATTTTCGATATACGTATGGATAATATCTCCCATTTTGTTGAACTAAAAGGCTATTGTGGTATACTAGTGATATCAACAAATTAGGAGCGTACTGTGCTCACCAGGGTTGCAACCCTTGGTTCCACTCCGCAGTGGACTTTAAATAAGATGCGGAATAGAGTAATTAGTTGCATAACACACGGTAATACGGAATATACTATATTTGGACCCCTAGGGTCACTGGGGAAGGCGACCCCTAGTTCCACTCCGCGGTGGACTTTAAATAAGACGCGGAACAGAGCTTTTAGTCGCCACCATATTGTAATTGTGAAGGCGCTGGTTCTATCTTCCTAGCGTCTTTTTTAGTTTGTAAATAGAAACTGTGAGGGAACCTATATGCTCGAAAGGATATCACATGTCCACGACTTACACTCACTAGATGTAAAACCAAGAATAGATCAGATTAACCTAAAATTGCTCCTCGACTACTACATCAGTTATCTATTACCATATCGATTTACATACCACTTGGGAGACGGCTCCATACTTCACTTAGATTTTAACAAAGAAAACTTTTGTCATCTTGTAGGTTTACAAAGTATTGTCAATAAAACTTTGAAGGAACGTGCAGCTTCAAAATATAGGGGCATGCCAGGTTTTAATGGTGTTATGAACGGTATAATTACGTTTGAAGATTTAAAAAAGAAAAACAAGGGTGGATTCAATAGTGTAAAAAGTAAATTAGTTAATTTCCACCTCATTCCCAAGCTACTTATGTCTTCAACACAAGTCGTTTACTACACTCAACCTGTTAATAGTATTAATTGTGCCCTATTAATATTTGATGTGTATCACAATGCTTACATCCATCTTGGAATAGATAAAATAGTGGAAGGAACATATGTAGCAAGAACGTTTCTTATCGAACCGATAACACAAAAAAATTCGGGCACTACTTTCATTGATGGTCAAAAAGGACCCATACCCATTGTTAAGACCTTAAAAATGTTAAGACCCGATACACAAGTAACCTCTATTGATATCAACATCTCTGAATCATCAGATAACTATTAATGGTCTCTCATCTGGAATAGATTTCAGGTACAAACTAAATAACCGTTCTCCGGTATACTACTGGAAAACGGTTATTTAGTTTGTTTTGCTACCTAGAAGGCTATAGAATTCCTTTGATATATCAAGTCGTAAGTTTCGCATACACCAGGAAGAATAACATTTCTTCGCCCATGATGACATAACCCGGAACCTGGTAGACCAGATCCACAAGGACAAATGCCACCAGCAACCCTACCATGACCGCCAGATGACGCGGGCCCAGCCGCAGATGTGCGTGTCTGTAGCGGTGGAACACAAGGGAAGTCGACAAGAAATACAACAGCGTTGATCCAAATACAAACCCTAGCATGAACACATAGTTTAACTGATTCTGATATAACAGCTGAATTGAAGCAGCGATCATACTCATGGAGATGTAGATGAACAGATGACCGTATATGATCGCTTGCCCGGCAGTCTGGATCTCTTTGCTGACCTTTTTCTCCACGTTGTCAAAGTACTGCCACCACATCGCAATGACAAAGATGGACGTAAAGGCGGCAAACAAAATCGATTTCATATCCCAATGATCGGCTTGCAACACAGCGATAATGCTCACCACCGATTCACCCAGCAGGATGAGTGTAAATAACGCGAAACGCTCCAACAAGTGATGGGTCTGAACGGGCACTTTCACCAAGTTTTTGCGTCCGATCAGCGGAAGCACAATATCAACGGCAATCCCCACATACAAAATCAAGTAGCGCAACCAGGAATCGAAGAATAGTGAGCCCGATGAGATCAATATACCAATGAGGAAACAGATGCCCAAGTAACGAGCGGCTTGCTGTTGATGCTCACTTTTCGACTTGTGAACCGTCAGATACTGAATCGCCGTAAAAGCCCGTGAACCGATATAACCCACGAAGAAAGACAAGTAGTATTGGTCAAAATGGGTAGAGAGACTCGCCGTCATGACCATCACGGACAGGAGCTGAAGGATGAGAAATATTCTATGAATCAGGATGTCTTGACCATAGCGGTTAATAAACAAGGTCTGACCGACCCATGCCCACCAAACAGGGATGAAAATAAGCACAAACTTCATTAAATATTCAAACGTAATTACTCCGTGTTCGGCATGTAACAAGACATGACCCGCTTTGGAGACCGCTGCTACAAAGAGCAGATCGTAAAACAGCTCCAGCCAGGTAACCTTTTTCTCCATCATCCTTCGTTGCTCCTTTGGTTATTCTCATAATCTAACGTCAGCTATATAAGTTGAACTAAAGATGATTCACACATACACTCCGATGACAGAATAACCCTCCAATCGCTGTTATCCCCAGATTTTTTTGATTCCCTTTTCCTAAGGGAAAATCCGGGGATAGCGTATGCTTCCGATGTAGCTTTCTTTCAGAAAGCTTTTAGGCGAACGCTTCGCTTTTTCAGGTTTTCTTATTAATTCACAGCTGTAGCAGGTGCGAGCGTTCTTACCACAATTGGTTGCAGATTGTCCTCAATTTGAGGGCGGTATTTCTCGAACCATTCAGGTAACATCAATTTTTGTCCAAGCGAATCAGCAGGTTCATCTTTGGCAAAGCCCGGAGGATCGGTAGCAATCTCGAACAGAATGCCGCCAGCTTCTCTGAAGTAGATTGCGTTAAAGTACTGACGATCCCGAACTGGAGTCGGTTGGTACCCGTAATCACGTACAGCTTCGCTCCACTGTGCATGCTCCTCGTCGTCTTTGGCACGCCATGCAATATGGTGCACGGTTCCTGCGCCGCCCATCCCCAGAGCCATACGGGTCACTGGAACATCTACGACATTACCGATATCCCCGCTGGAACGGAAACGGGCGTACTCTTCATTTTCACTCACTCTGACAAATCCCATGATTTTCTCAAGAGCATCCATCGTTCTTTGCGGATTTACACTGAACAGGACAGCACCACCGAAACCTTTGATCGCTTTATCTGCTGGCATCCCTTCGTGTGCCCAAGTGCTGGTTGCTCCTTCTTCACGTTCAACAAGCTCAAGCCGCAGGCCTTCGCTATCTTCGAATTGAAGCAGGTCTTCATTGAAACGACTTGTTTTGGTTACCTCAATGTTATACTGTTCCAGCCGTTTCTGCCAGAAGCCAATCGACCCAGGAGGAATGACATAGGAAGTGATGCCGACCTGACCTCCGCCAATTTTGCCCCGTGGTGATCCAGCCGATGGGAAGAAGGTAATGATGGTACCTGGGCTTCCGTGTTCGTCTCCAAAGTACAGATGATACACATCAGGTGCATCGAAGTTGATTGTTTTTTTCACGAGACGAAGTCCCAGAACTCCGGCATAAAAATCAACGTTGGCCTGTGGATCTCCTGCGAAAGCTGTAATATGGTGAATACCTGCTGTTTGCATAGTCATGATTAATTCCTCCTTGGTTTGGTAAGCATGTTTTGAATTGAGTAGATGTTAGAGTATTTGAGTTAGTTAATTGATTTATAGTAAGTTTGTATTATCTTAAAATTAAGATATATGATCTGGCGAATTATATGCTAGTTTTTATTTTGATTGGCCTGTTCTTGTTTCAATTTATCAGGAGTCACGTCATCGCCGTTTGGATCATAGATGGTTGCATTCAGCAGAATGTCGTTGACCGAACCGCGAAAAGTTTGCAGATATTCTTGGCGAAGACGAACCTGTTCCTCTTTCTCCATCTCCGTCAATCCGCCCTCTTTGGCTTTTCTTGAAAGTTCATTTATTCTGGTCAATGTTGGGATCATCATCTTGATCTCTCCTCATAATGGATTGAAGATATTTGTTCTTGGCTGTTATTTATATTTAAATTAAATATCTTAAGTTAAAGATAAATGATTTGTGATCGGTTGTCAACTCTTTTATCAAAATTGAATAACTGCACTCGTTCCTCTGCTCTACGCCATGTTGCTTTAACTAGCACCCATACAAAAAAGGGATAGCTCCGCAATATCTCAACCATTGCTGAACTATCCCTACATGTATTTATTTCATTAGCCCAGCTTTTGACCACAATTCGGACAGAAGTTGGCTCCTTCATTTTTGGCTCCACAGTTCGGGCAGAAGTTTGGCTTCTTGTTGCCTTCTGTAGATGAAGATGTATTCGAATCACCGTTGCTATTTCCCGCTGGTTTCTGGTCGTTATTTTGATTCTGAGATGAATTGGAATTATTGTTCTGGTTTTGGCCTTGGTTCTGGTTCATGTTTTTCATCATTTCATTGGCCATGTTCATACCCATCATCATGCCCGCCATATCCGAAGCTGCGCCGCCGCCCTGTACTTTACCGGATGAGATGCCGTCTGTCATGCTGACCTGCTGATACTTTTGCAGATTACCAATCATCTCATGCGAAGCAGTCTTTGTAATCATGTCCTGAATCTCTTTTGGATAATTGAAGCTCATCACCTGGAAACCGGTAATCCCAATTCCGATGTCCATCATCTGCATATCCAGATCTTCCTGAATCCCCTTGGCAATATCGGATGCATTGGCCTGCAGGTTGAACATATCCTTCCCTTCACGGCTAATCCACTTCATTAGAAGCTGATCCAGCACGGAAGTAATTCGGATTTTGACATCCTCGACCAGATAACTCTGTTTGATGCCTGCAATCTTATCAATCAGGGTTACATAGTCACTTACTTTGAAATTAAATGTCCCGTTGGCCCGAATCGGCATCCCGCCTGGGAGTTGTGGCGTCGGAATCAATACCGGGCTTTGCGTGCCCCAGCGCACGGTGAACTCTTTGGTATTTACAAACAATACTTCGACCCGCATGCCGCTGTTGAATCCAAATTTGAATCCTTTTAAGGTAGAAAGAAACGGAATGATCTCGGAATCGATATTAAATGATCCTTCGTCCTCGAAAATCCCTTCCACTTTACCGTTATTCAGGAAAATGGCGTCCTGACCCGAACGGATGATAAGTTTACTCCCCTTTTTGATCTCCCGGTTGCTCCACTTCCAAAATATCATGTCATCTCTGAACTCTTCCCATTCCACCACATTCGAAAATTGATTTCTGAAAAATCCCATACTCATTCCCATCCCTTCTAATTAAAAAATCCGCATACTCCGTAGTGACTAGAACGAACCTCTACTTCCACTGTGTGAATGACCGCCTCGGGAGGTACCCCCGCCTCCTCCTCCGCCACCGTTGTTATTGTTCTTCTCGATTTTGCGCTTGGTTACGGTTGTACGGATATAACGATCCTGACGATCAATGACACTGGAATTGCTTGAATCCTCATAAGTCGCACGATTGACCGTGACACGTCCCCCGGAACGATAGGTCATCATACCAACAACAATACCGCCAAGAACTACAGATACTCCCAACTGAAACCAAACGTTGAACAAAATATTGTTCGGATTCACACCGGGTTCATACCCCATATATTTGTAAGAGAGTTCAATATATTTCTCAAATGCGAGTTTATAATCCCCACTAGACAAGTAAGAAGTAATTCGGGTACGAATAGCATCAAGCCGCTGATCGCTCAGATATTCTTTTGCCTTATAAAATCCAGCCAGATACACTTCGCGATTATTCATATCCATCGTCAATATGACAGCATTGCCAAGTTTTTTGTCGTACCCTAGCTCCTGCTTATCATAAAAATCTTCCGTTAAGAGCATGACATCCTGATTCTCAACATTATTTGTTGTCAAGATAACAAAGTCCGTCTGCCGTTCCGCGCCATACTGATTCGCAAGTAGATTCAGTTCACTGATCTCCTGCTCACTCAGCAGGTTGGCCTCATCGTAGATGAGATTTTTGCTCTCCGCTGCGGATGCCGATGACATGGGGATCGACGGAGCAACAAGGGTGATCATAAGTAAAATGAGCGTAGCCATCACGGCTAGAGGGGTTCTTTTTCTCATAAGAATCCACCTCCCATCATCCAGGAAACCAGCTTCAGCGACAGCAACGAGACCGCAGAGACTCCTGCGAACCATCCAGCTACTTTGGCTTTGCTGATCGGCGGTTTACCGACCACTTTACCTGTCTGGCCATTCATGGCAAAGGTATACTGCGCACGATTATAGTCATAGTTGACCATCCACACCGGGAGCAGCACATAGTCTGCATTTTTGAGCGTAGTATCAATCTGTTTGTCCGTGTAGCTCACGCTGCTATATCCGGATACAGTTGAGGCAATATAAGAATCAATGTACGATCTCGTTTTATCCTTGGCCCGCGGAAAAAGTTCCTCGTCCGTATAACTGTATTTTTCCGCAATGTACCCCGCCAGATACGGGGTCTTGAACAATTTCAGCTGATTATATGGGAAAGGCTCCAGCTTATCCATCAGTTCATCCTTCATTTTCTCCGACGCATCAATGGGCAGATTCACGTAATTCAGCCGAATTCGGCGGTATATATCGAAATGCTGTGTTTCGGTGTAATGGTAGTCACCCTGGGTGTAGGATCTGACTTTGGTGCCACGACCATGCACTTCGATTTTGTTATGTAACTCATACAACCAGAACGGCACGTACATGCCGGTAATGCTCTGAATCCGATCGGCGGACATGAAGCCACTTGGCGTTAAGAGGCCGTTTTTGCACCACTTTTTGAAAGCCTGCTTGGCTTGATCCTTGTTGATCGAAAAGGGAATCACCATCGCGGGGGCCAGATTGCCCGTCAGCCGATCACTGAGTACAACCGCCGCACCGCAGAAACTGCATGTCGTCGCACTGGTCTCTGGCTCCGTGACAATGTCAGCTCCGCAGCTGTTACAGTGGTATTCTTTGACCTCATTTTCGGTGAATACTTGTCTCTTCAAAGGATCGGGGATCTGCTCTATGTTGTCCTGGCGGCCGCAGCTGGGACAGGATAGTGCACCTGACACACTGTCAAAGATCATACCACTGCCGCAGTTTGGACATTTATATTCAATAACCGGCATCTGCTCACCTCAATGTTAACGAAATATGATTTTTTTCTGTCCTCTACGTTATAGTGTACAAGTTAAACTCACTTCTTCAGCTTCTCCTGAATTGCTGCGAGTTCTTCCTCCGCATTTGGCGATGTATTTTCATTATTACCCGCTTGGGCGTTCATGTCCCTCTCCAACTGGGCAATTAATTCGTCCAAATCATCTTCCTGTGCTCCAGCGCGAAGTTCTGCCAAAGCCTCTGCTTCGTTCAGCGCCTGGTTCGCCTTGTCTTCCATGGCCTTCAATGCAGCATCAGCCCTGCCCGCAGATGCATTCCGTTCATTGGCCTGTTGCTGCGCCTTTGCATCTGCCATGCGACCTTTCAGTTCTGCATGCCGCGCTTCCAGTTGCCCCAGATCTGCAACCAGTTTATCGTTCATATGCTTCATCATCTTGGCTTTGGCAGAAGCACGTTCATAGGCGGCTTGTAATTCATTCAATTTGTCAGCCAGCTTCACTTTCTTCTCCAGAAAACCGCGGGCTTTATCTTCGTCTCCCGACTCCGCCGATTTCTCCGCATACCGCTGTAACTTCTTGACCTCGGCGCTACACTCATCCAATGCTCGCTTCGCCCGGCTCTCATCCGACAGCACCGCCGTTGTCTCAGCCTTCACCTGACCCAGATCACTGCTCAGGCTTCGCATATACTCATTCACGCTCTTCTCCGGGTCTTCCGCCCGAGATAACATGTGGTTCACATTCGCCTTCATCACGTCTCTAAACCTCGATAAGATTCCCATTACTTGTTCCTCCTCCGAAAAGTTCATATGTATACTATAATACATGAATACACCCACATACGTTTCACATTTCACGTTGGCAAGTGGAGTCCGTACGATCCAAAGTCAGAAAGTAATGGAGTAATAAAAAAAAGACGAGCACCTATAGTGTCGCCTCATGACCTTGTATAAACACACAAAAACGTAAGTACTAACCCTTTGCCCGCACTCTACAAATCCCTACCTAACTATGGCTCCACCGGAAGACTCTCCACCGCTGTGAAAAACACATCCAATAGTTCAACTTTGTACGTAATGCGGACGTATTCTGTGATTAACGCCACATCCTCTTCCCTTTGATACTCCAGACATGGACGGCCCTCACTCCACAGTACCCTGCACGAAAACTTTCCGACAACATCCTTAATGATGTGATCCGGCTCCGCTACTTTATGAATGTCTCCCATATGAAATCTCCTCATTTCTCTACACTTATCGTGTGCAATTATGCATTAATTTTGAAATACATAACGATTCGATTCAGTGTACTTCATCACATTCCACTCGGGAGAGTTATGAAGGCATATCAAACAGGCATTTTGCAGACACAACCGTGTTGGTTCCCCCATAGGTGCCATTCCTTCGCAAGTTGGCTATAATAAGGGGATCAAAGTTTTCTATAAAGGCAGGAAAATTATGCGTACACGAGTTCACTTTATTGCTCCCTACGAATCGATGATTCCTATTATACAAGAGTGCATTCCTCGCTTTCCCCAGTTAACCATTCAGACGGACGTGGGCGACTTGGCAAACGGTGTGGAATTAGCTACTCAAGCTGAGAAAAATGGTGCAGAGATTATCATCAGCCGCGGCGGAACCGCCCAATTGATTAAAAAAGCAGTGACCATTCCCGTCATTGATGTGCAGTTATCGGGCTATGATATGATTCGTTCACTTACACTAGCAAGCCAGTTTAACGGCCAAACAGCCATTGTTGGCTTCTCCAACATCACCTCTGGTGCACAATCCATTATTGATCTGATGGATCTGCCCCTAAAGGTCTATACCATACATAGCTCGGAAGATGTGGCACGATTGCTCTTGGAGTTGAAGGCTTCCGGGTACCGACAGATTGTCGGAGATGTGATCACCGTCAACACCGCGAAGACCTATGGTCTGGAGGGATTGTTAATCCAATCTGGGCAGGAATCCATCCTTAGAGCGATGGAGGATGCACAGCTGGTCTACCGTTATTTGAGTAAAAATCATGCGATATCGATCATCCTGAATGACCTGGTTACACGGGAACATCCGAATTTACTTATTTTAAATGAACGGAATGAAGTGGTATTCGAGAACCTGACTGATTTTGAGAAAAATCCGCTGACCGATAATCACATATATCTGACCAATACCAGTCTGGAATTCCATCAATCCCAGATCCAAAATGTGTTCATGGTGGACGATTACCAGCTCACGGTTAATGCCTATGAAACAACCCTGGACAACAGGAACTACAAGGTATATATGCTGGAAAAAGGACAACCCTATGCCTTTGCACAATTTGGCATAACAACGTTCACGGACGCATCGATGGAGCCTATTGTTGCCGAATCCCCTGCCATGCAGGCGGTATTAAAGAACATTCGGGCACTTTACGAGCATCATGAACCGATCTATCTGCTGGGTGAAGCGGATTCCGGTAAATCTTTTCTGGTCAAACATATTCATCAGATGTACTCCGGTGGCGGACTGTTATTACAGATGGATCTCTCGCAAGTTCCGCCCGGTCATTTGCACAAGATACCACTCGCCAAGGTTCGAAATGTAGAGATTAACCACATGGAAACACGTAGGGAAGATCCGGAGTTGCTCTCCTTTATCCAGAACTGCCTTCAAAATCAGATTGGGGTATTTATACTCGGGGAGCAGGCATTGAACCCCCTGTGTTCACTCGATCTGGAGCTTAATACAATCATGATGCCAAATCTTGCGGATAGACCCGAGGATCTGGCTCCACTGATGCAGCATTTCCTTACGGGTTACTACCAGAAATACGGAACTACTGCGGTAAGAATAAAAGAAGATGCACTACAGCTGATCCAAGATCAGATCACACATATGAACGTCAATCAGCTGAAACATCTGATCAAGCAGGCTGCACTCAATGAACAGGAGTATGTAATCACCACTGCTACCTTATCCCGCTTGCTGGATCAGCAACCTTCTTCAAGCCCAATGAAGTTGAACGGTACGTTGAAGGACATCGAGAAGGAAGTTATTCAGTTCGTGCTCCAGGAGGAAAATAACAATCAATCGAAGGCCGCAGAGCGTCTGGGGATTAACCGGGCCACATTATGGCGTAAACTTAAAGATTAACTTTAAGTTTACGTCTTTTTTATTCCCTTTATGTGTTGCATTTTTAAACAGTTAAGCTAGTATTTAAAATTTACAATAATTTATTGTTGCTATATTAAACGATATGGGATAACATAATCCCTGCAAGCGCTTCATAAAAACGATTACTTCATAAGGAGCTACTACTATGAACATTAAAGCAACTTTAGATCGCATCCCTGGCGGTATGATGGTCGTTCCCCTGTTACTTGGTGCAACCATCAATACATTCTTCCCGAATGCTCTGCGCATTGGCGGATTCACGGAAGCTCTCTTCGTTAACAGTGCCAGTACTTTGATTGCCCTGTTCCTGTTCATTGCGGGTACACAGATTACGTTTAAAACAGCAGGTTCCTCTGTCGGAAAAGGTTTGACCTTGCTTACGTTCAAATGGGTGATTGGTGCAGCCCTTGGTTTTATCGCTATTTTGTTCGCGGATTCAAACGGGTTATTTCTCGGCCTTGCCCCGCTTGCCATTATTGCTGCGATGACTAACTCCAATGGCGGTTTGTACATCGCACTCGCTGGTCAATACGGTAAAGAAGATGACAAGGCAGCCTACCCTTTCCTGGCACTCAGTGATGGTCCGTTCCTGACCATGGTAGCGCTCTCCATCTTTGGTGCGATGGGTTTTGCCAACGGCATGTTCTCCCCTATGGCCTTTGTTGCGGTATTGCTTCCGCTCATCGTTGGTGTCATTATTGGTAATCTGGACCGCAATCTGGCGGGGTGGCTGCATAAAGGCAGTGACAAACTTGTTCCGTTCTTCGCATTTGCTCTGGGTATGAACATTAGCTTCTCCTCCATCATTCAAGGTGGTCTTAGCGGAATTTTACTAGGTGTGTTGACCGTGCTATTAACGGGCGGAATCGGTTTCCTGCTCTTTAAAGCCATTGGCTGGAACCCCATCGTTGGTGCTTCCGAAGGTTCAACAGCCGGGAATGCCGTAGGTACACCTGCTGCCATCGTGGCTGCTAATGCTTCATTTGGCCCGATTGCCGAGATTGCTACGGTGCAGATTGCGGCGAGTGTTGTAACGACGGCCATCCTGTTGCCAATCTTCATCGGCTTCCTCTCCAAACGACTGGAGAAATCAGGTGGAGTCGAGAAATACAATCAACGACCAACCACATAAATGGTTATCACCTGATCCGATATGCTTAATCTGTGCCAATTGATGATCTGACGGACTTATTATGAAATTTTGCTTACAAGGAGGGATGACTGCATGAAATTAGCTATTATTGCAGATGATTTGACCGGTGCCAATGACAGCGGGGTGCAGCTTGCCCGGCATGGCTTGAAGACCAGTGTTCTTTTTAACATAGATGAAGGACCTCTTACACGATACGATGCTGTCGTCTTTGATACAGATAGTCGTTCCATATCCCCGCAGGAAGCGTATGACCGTGTATATCGGGCTGCTGAATTGCTGACAAAAAACGGATTCGAGACGATTTTCAAAAAAATGGATTCCACCATGCGCGGCAATATAGGCATCGAGATTGATGCTGTATATGATGTCGTAAAGCCGGACTTTATGATGATTGCCCCGGGTTATCCCAAAAATAACCGGACGATATTGGAAGGAATTCATTACCTGAACGGCGTTCCGCTGGCAGATACTGAAATTGCCCATGATCCGAAGACACCTGTTACGATTTCCTACCTTCCGGACTTGTTGAAACAACAGACCAAGTACGAAGTTCGCGAGATCACCGTCGCCGATCTGGAAGCCGGGCAGAATCATATTCGCACCAAGCTGGAGCAGCTGAAAACAGATAACATCCCGTATGTACTGGTGGACTCCACCGAAGAACGCCATCTGGAACTGATCCTGCAGATGACTCGCGAAATGGATTATACCTTTACTTGGGCAGGCTCGGCGGGTATTGCCAATTACCTCCCTGCGCATTACGAGCTGGAATCCAGAGCTGCTTCACTTGATATCCCGGAGAATTCCGGTCCAATCTTAACGGTGGTAGGCAGCGTAAACAAGAATTCCCGTGAGCAGCTGCATCGCTTGATGCGCAAGTCCCGCGTGGCTTCAGTCTCCTTCCATTCTTTCAAAGCGGTATCCGCAGCCGCAGACCGCACGGAAGAGATGGAACGTGTCTATAAGGAGGTCCGAGACAAAGCGCTGGAAGGACAAGATGTTGTCCTCTACTCCACCGCTGAACAGGTGGATATCGAACTGGCACGGGCAACGGGCGAAGTTCGTGGTCTCAATCACACGGAAGTCAGCAACCAAATTGTACTCGCAATGGGTGAAATCTGTGCCAGACTGCTGGAAGAGGGACTTTTCAAAGGGGTATCCATGACCGGTGGCGATACGGCAAAACAAATCTGTCTGAAATGGAATATTAGCGGCTTCGAGCTGCTGGATGAGCTTGAAATCGGCGTTCCGATCTCCAAGTTTATAGGGATTGATGATCTGCATGTGATTACCAAAGCAGGCGGATTCGGTAAACCGGATGTCTTTATCCATGCGATTCAAAAATTAAAAGGGGGTATTCTTGTATGAAACCTACAATTGGAATTACAATGGGCGACGCAGCAGGTATTGGACCGGAGATTATTATGAAAGCACTGGGTCATCAAGAGATGTACGATCAGTGCAACCTACTCGTTATTGGTGACGCGAAAATTCTGGAGCGTGTGTTACCTGTCATCGGCTCAAGTCTTAACGTTAACGCGATTCAAGAGCCTTCCGAAGCCAAGTATGAATTCGGTACTGTGGATGTGATTGATCTGAACCTCGTTCCTGCGGATCTCGAATACGGTAAAGTATCTGCCGTGGCTGGGGATGCAGCATTCCAGTTTCTCGCCAAAGCCATTGATCTTGCCAAAAAACAGCAGATTCACTCCATCTGCACCGCGCCTTTGAACAAGGAAGCTCTGCACCAAGGGGGGCACCTGTACCCGGGACACACCGAGATTCTGGCGGATCTGACGGATACGCAGGACTTCTCTATGATGCTGACCACGCCGAATCTGCGCGTTATTCACCTGACAACACACATGGGTCTGATCGATGCCATTGCAAGTATCAACCCGGAAAGAACGTACACCGTTGTGAAGCTTGCTCATGATACGTTGAAAAAAGCAGGCTTTGAGAATCCGCGCGTTGCCGTATGCGGAATCAATCCTCATGCCGGGGAGAACGGCTTGTTCGGTAATGGTGAAGAAGAAGAGAAGCTGCAGCCCGGCATTGAGCGTGCACAGCAGGAAGGCATTAACGTCGTTGGTCCACTCCCGGCGGACACACTCTTCTTCCGCGCTGGTCGCGGGGACTTCGATATCGTTGTAGCCTGCTACCACGACCAAGGCCATGCGCCGATCAAAGTAATGGGCATCGAGGAAGGCGTGAACATCACCGTTGGCCTGAAAGGCGGCATCATCCGTACATCAGTTGACCACGGTACGGCCTTTGATATCGCTGGTAAAAATATCGCCGATGATAAAAGTATGCTGGCTGCCATCCGCTCTGCCATTGAGCTGGCGCCGAAGGATCAAGTTTAAGAGTAGCCTTTATACGAGGGACATGAGTAATTCTGGTTGTGCCACCATCACTAGGTAGACGTAATCTATATAATAGAAGGAAAAAGGCAATCCCTTTGTAACTTGGAGGGTTTGCCTTTTTGTATATCTTCATATATTCATATATTTGTGGCTATCGCCATTCATGCAGCACATCTCCATGGACATCTCCCGATTATCTCTGTCTTCAATCAGCGCTCAGGCCTACCCAAGGATATCACTTCACGTTCGCTCTGCGAATGTCTGCTTCGGCGATATGCACTCGGTGACATTCCGTTCTGTTTGTTGAAGATGCGGTTGAACTGGGAAAAGCTTGTGAACCCACACTGTGCAGCAATATCTGTGATTTTCTCACTCGAATTCAGCAGCAATTGCTGGGCATTCCGAATACGGGTCATCTGCACATACTCCGTGAAGGTGAAGCCGGTAACCTTATTGAATTGGCGAGACAAGTGATGGGCACTTACATAAAAGCGCTTGGATACCTCATCCAGAGATAAATCCTGCTGATAATGACTATGAATATAGGATGCAATGGCATACATCCGTCGGGACATCGATGATCCAGTCTCTTCACGCACATACCCGTTCTCTGGTGAGTAACGATGAAGAGCACAGAGAAACTCCACGAACTTGCTATGAATCATTACCGATTGAAGTGCAGAAGGCTGCTGCGATATAGCAAAAATATCATTGATCGGCGCGAGGACTTCCTTGCGTCTTTCTTCTGTAAATCGGAATATCGGAATGGGTTCATCAAAAATCGAAAATAGCTCATTGTAATCGCTCTCAAGGCCAGGTGTATTGCGTGGTATGGCAAAGGTGATCATCAATCGTTTCGGTGGGGCGCCCTTCGGATATTGCGTCTTGTGTAGTAAGGAAGGCCGCAACAGAACGATATCATAAGGTTGAATCTCGTACAAACTGCCTTCAATGATGTGGGCAGCCGTGCGATCCAGAAGAATACAGATTTCATAGAAATCATGGAAATGCTGAAACTCCATATTTAGATCATGAGAACGCTCGTCATAATCCAGATGATAAAAAAGCGAATCTCCAGGCTGGTTCACATGGACCGCATATCCCTGCTCGTATGCCAAAACCGATTGTGTCATGAACATGCCCCCATCCTGGTTCTAATGAGTTTATTTTAGCATGAAATGCAATAAAAAGACGTTGTTTTCAGCATACAATACGTAGTTTCGGCCATTTCTCTTTTGTTATGATAAAGTTGATATGTTAGCGCTTGCAGTATTCTCGCTCCAACAACGACCACAGCCTGTACTTACTACAAACCAAGGTGGGAAACCAACATGAAAATGAATTCCTTGTATACTCGAATCCATACCATTGTTAAACACTTGGAACGTGCACGACTAACCTCAAAGACATATATCCCTGAGCTTTATCATAAAGAGAGTGGTTACCACTCCTGGGAACTGGTGCATGAGGACCCTTCCTCCTGGAACGTATTCCGTAAGGGTGATGGCTGGGGTGGCAAAGACGTACACAGCTGCTTCAAAACCCGCATTCAGATTCCGGATCATCTGGAGGGAAAAAAGGTCGTGTGTGCCATCGTCACTGGTGCTGATGACATTTGGAATTACGATAATCCGCAATTTCTGGCATTCCTCAATGGGGAATTGATCTGCGGTCTGGATGTGAACCATACGGAAATCGACTTGACCTCATCCGCGGTGAAAGGCGAAGAGTTTGAGCTGGCATTATATGCGTATTGCAGTACTTCTGCCGCGGATGTTTTTCTGAATGTATATATTGCCGAGCATCATCAGCAAGTCTCCGATTTGTATTACGATCTTAAGGCTGCGCTCGATGCTGCCGATCTGCTGCGTGAGGATGATCTGGAGCGGCTGAAGTTGGTCGAACACCTGAATAAAGCCGTGAATCTGCTGGATTTGCGTCAGGAGAACAGCGCAGAATTCCATGCGTCGGTGCTGGAAGCGCGCCAATATCTGCAAGATCATGTCTATGGTGATATCCGCCCTGCTGGTGATCATATCCCTACCGTGCACTGTATCGGACATACGCATATCGATGTGGCTTGGCTATGGACATTGGATCAGACTCGGGAGAAGGTCATTCGCAGCTTCGCGAGTGTACTCTACTTGATGGACAAGTTCCCGGAGTATACCTTCATGTCCTCTCAGCCCCAGCTGTATGCATACCTGAAAGCAGACTACCCGTCCCTATATGAGAAAATCAAGGAAAAGGTGGCCGAGGGCCGCTGGGAAGCGGAAGGTTCCATGTGGCTGGAAGCCGATTGTAACCTGATCTCGGGTGAATCCATGATCCGTCAGATTATCTACGGCAAACGTTTCTTCAAGGAAGAATTCGGCGTGGAGAACCGTGTGCTCTGGTTGCCGGATGTATTTGGTTATAGTGCAGCGATGCCGCAGATTATGCGCAAGAGCGGTATTGACTATTTTATGACAACCAAAATTGCCTGGAATGATACCAACCAGATTCCAAACGACACGATGTACTGGCGAGGAATCGACGGATCAGAGGTCCTGACCCATTTCATCACAGCAACAGACTATGACAAACATCCCGATTTCAGGCAGCGCCGCTTCGAAACAACCTATAATGGACGATTTAATGCTTCGCAAGTAAAAGGCACGTGGCAGCGATACCAGAACAAAAACATCAATGCAGATGTCCTGCAATGTTTCGGATTCGGAGATGGCGGCGGTGGACCAACCGAAGAGATGCTGGAGCATGGCAGACGACTTGATGTTGGATTGCCGGGTGTACCTGCGGTGAAACGTACCTTTGTACGCGAGTTTTTCGAGAAGTTGGAGCAAAATCTGGCGGATGTTCCTTCCGTTCCCCGCTGGTCGGGTGAGCTTTATCTGGAGTATCACCGGGGTACCTACACGTCCATGGCGCGTAACAAACGGTACAACCGTCATAGCGAATTTGCGCTGGCTGATGCCGAGCTGTATGCCATGATTCATCGTCAGGCGAATGCACAGGCGACCTATCCAACCAATGCACTGGAGCATGCATGGAAGCTGACGATGCTGAACCAGTTCCATGATATTCTCCCGGGCAGCTCCATTGAGCAGGTATATGTGGATTCCCAGGAGCAATATGAAGAAGTTCTGCGTGTCACAGATGAGCTGAAAGACAGCGCACTGAACGGCATTGCCAGCCGAATTACATCTGATGGCGAAGCCATTGTGGTATTTAACACCACCGGATTTGTACGCACGGATGTGGTTGAACTGCCTGCTTTTGCAAGAAAAGTAACCGTCTACGATGGAGATCACCCTGTACCAAGCCAGCGAACTCCCGAAGGCGGACTTGTGTTCCTTGCAGAGAACGTGCCTGCATCCGGGTATAAATCCTTCCGAATTACACCGGATCTGACAGACGAGCTTGTCGCGGGGGTATCGGTTGTACAGTGGGAAGCAGATCAGCGCCACATCCATACACCTTGGTATGATATTCAACTGAATGAAAGTGCCGAATTCACATCCGTTTGGGACAAGCTGGAGGGCCGTGAGCTGCTTCAGTCTGGCAAGCGCGGTAACGTGCTGCAAGTGTTCGAGGATCGACCTGCGGAATACGAGGCATGGAACATTGACGATTATTATGAACAGCATATGTGGGAGATTAACGACCTGCAGTCGCTGGATTGGGTTGAAAGCGGGCCGGTACGTTCCGTGCTTCAAGTGAAGCGACAGTTCCTGGACTCGGTCATTGAGCAAACGATCATCTTCTACGCACATACACGCCGGATTGATTTCCGTACGTTTGTGGATTGGAAACAGGAACATTTGCTGCTGAAAGCCGCCTTCCCGCTCGATATCTGGAGTGAGAAAGCGGTCTACGAAATCCAGTACGGCAACGTTGAGCGCGCTACCCACCGTAATACGAGCTGGGATCAAGCCCGGTTTGAAGTATGCGGACAGAAGTGGGCCGATCTGGCGGAGAACGGGTACGGTGCTGCTCTGCTGAACGACTGCAAATACGGATATGATATTCATAACTCGGTGATGCGACTGTCACTGATCAAGAGCGCAACGTACCCGAATGAAAATGCCGACAAAGAGCAGCACGTATTCACCTACGCGCTCTATCCGCATCAGGGCGACTTCCGTGAAGGACGTGTCATACAAGCTGCTTATGATCTCAACCGTCCGCTGGTTGCTCGTGAGATTGCATCGCAAACCGGTACGTTGCCGGGAACATGGTCACTCGCATCGGTCGATCAGGATAATGTCGTGCTGGAGGTTATCAAAAAAGCCGAGAACAACGATGATATGATCATCCGTCTCTATGAAGCACACGGCCGCCGCAGCCGTGCTTCCCTGCAATTGCCTGAGGGAGCAGGTACAACGGCGTACGCGTGTGATTTGCTTGAGAACAACGAAGTGGAATGCACCGTGGAAAATGGTCGGATTTCTTTTGATATCAAACCGTATGAGATTCTGACCTTCCGGATTCCTGCGGGACAGTAAACAGAAATTACGCAACATAAAAAACTGCAACATTGCTTACTATGCTTCAACAATAAAGGGCTGCCTCCTGTCATATCTGACATGGAGCAGCCCTTCATTTGTCGTTCTTTAAAATTCTTCGTACTCGCTTGGGTCCTGATCCCACAAACGTCCATCCTGACGATTAAATGCAGAGATGACCTGCATCTCTTCTGTGCTCAACTCAAAATCGAATATATCGATATTTTCCTGCTGATGCTGCAAGGAGCCAGCTTTCGGAATGGGAATGGAACCTAGCTGAACATGCCAGCGCAGAATGATCTGAGTTGGCGTTTTGCCATGCGTTTCCGCAATCCGAAGAATGTTCTCATCCTTCAGAATATCCTGTACGGCATCATTGCCACGTCCAATCGGACTCCAGGATTCGTTCACGATGCCATGCTTCGTATCCTGTTCCCGCTGATCGGCTTGGTCAAAGAACGGATGAAGCTCAATCTGATTCAGACTCGGCGCTATCCCTGTTTCCTTAATCAGGCGTTCATTATGTTCAGGTAGGAAGTTACTCACTCCGATGGAACGAATATACCCGCGTTTTTTCGCTTCAATCAGCGCTTGCCATGCCTCGACATACATGTCCTTCTTCGGATTGGGCCAGTGAATCAGATACAGATCGTAATAATCCAGATCCGCTCTATACAGGGATTCCTGGATCGCCACAAGTGCTTTATCATGAGCATGATAACGCCCCGGCAGCTTAGAGGAAATGAGCAGATTTTCTCTGGCGATGGAGCTTTGCTTGATTGCTCTGCCCACCGTTGCCTCATTCTCATAGTTATACGCCGTATCAATTAATCGATAACCCGCATCCATTGCAGACGCGATCGATTTAACGCCTTCTTCACCTTTTAAACTATAGGTACCAAATCCAATTGCAGGTACTTTCAAGCCATCGTTCAATGTATATTCCGGAATATGATTCATGTGAGAACTCTCCTTTGCCAAAAGGTTAGATTTTCGTTCCGAGATTAGACTGTTAAACATTGACCGTCCTCTCGTTATTCTACCCCTCCCAGTGGGCTTGAATCAATTTGGCATAAGAGAGACCACAAGGTATTGGACGTCCTACTCGTTGTTTCCGACCAGTATATCAACAATGATGTCCAGCTGTTGCTCTACCGAAATGGGGTCACTGAGCAGAAACTCGTCAAAATCAATATTGTAGACCTTATTCGCTTTCCCTGCTGGCGATTGCTCAATCAGTTTCTGTACATCCTTGAGTTTATCCTCCGCCCCGTCATTGACAGCAAGGAATAACCGGTCACCAATAAAGTCAGGAATCACCTCAGAAGAAATTTCCCACGTCTCACCTTTGATCACGTCTGTCTCTACCTTGGCGGTTGGCTTCAACCCGAGATACTTGTAGATGATATTGCCTCCCATATTGGTATCCCCGTATACAAAAAGAGCATCTGGACGTACGTTTAATATGGAGAACGTCTCATCGGCACCTACATAAGGGCTAATCTTCTCTTTATACTCCGCGATTTTGGCCTTGAATTGCTCATTCCATAACCGCGCTTCCTCTTGTTTCCCAAGAATATCACCAAACATCTCCACATCTTTAATCGGGTCGTTGTACTGCTCGACAACAATGGTTGGAGCGATCTGACTTAGTGCATCATAACCACCTTCCACAGCCTCCGCAAATGCTGCCGTTGTAACAATCAGATCTGGCTCCAGTGACAGAATTTTCTCGGCATCTGGCGGAACACCCACATCTGAAATACCGGAAGTATCACTTATAAGTGGATTATCTAAAATAAATGTCGTTGTTCCAACCGGCTTCACCCCAAGCGCCATTAACTCACCCAAGTGATAGAAGCTGACGACTCGCTGTGGATTCACAGGAATCTCGGTTTCGCCTTTCAGATGTTTATACATCCGCGTTTCCGTAGCTGCGCTGTCTGTAGTTACAGCAGTAGTCGTATCTGATGAAGCTGGCTGGGAAGCCGCTGCTCCTGAAGTACTGCTTGTCTGGCATGCACTTAGAAGCAAGGATGTACATAATAACATCATCGCCCCAAAGGCCGGTCGTGAAAATCTAAACATGGATGTGTCCCCTTCCCTAATCCGTTGATAATAAGTCTCATTCTCATTATGAGAACCGGAGTTAGGGGTTACAATAGACGATTCTAACCCGCGCAATGGATTATACTGAACCTGAATCTTTTGCCGATGTTCCGCACGAAACTGGAGTGGCGATAAGCCGGTATGCTTTTTGAACAAGCGACTGAAATAATACACATCTGCATAACCTACGTTGCTCGCAATCTCCTGGATACGGGCCTCGGATCTTAGAAGGTATTGCTTTGATCTGTGAACACGCACATGAATGAGATATTCAATCGGTCCTAGTCCAATCTGGTTTTTGAACAAACGGGATACATAGCTGGCGCTGCAATGGTATCTCTTGGCTAGTTCCTCGGCTGTAATCGGCTCACTATAGTGATCGTGAATGTAGTGGATTGCCTCAGTGACGATGTTGGATCTGCTGCCTTCCTTTTTGGCCGATGTCTGGATCTGTTGCCGCATGATCTCGTACACCAATGGAAGAAAGACCGATTGCGCCTGTAGCTTGTCTATAGGGGTTGGCTCTTGCCACAGACGGTTCATGGCTTCACACTTTTCCTGAACAGGGAGTACTGCATACGGGGCGAACCCATACGTCACTTGGAAGCTCTTCTGATCTTCCGGCGATGCACACTCCGCTGTATATAAAATCAGATAGCAGACAAAGTCCTGATCCAGCGGTATAATACTCAGCTCAGCATCTGCTCCCCCATGCAATATGTAAGGTGAATTAGTCTGGAAGACCTTGCCAGATATACTCACCTTAGCCTCTCCATGAGTAGTAATTAAGAAAAAGCTGGTATGCGCTACATAGTGATCAGGAACCGTTCCATGCTCCGCACGATAATACCGAATATCTAGCAATCTAACGGCAGTTCGGCTCCACCGTTCGATATGGGCTTCCCAATCCATATGCGTTCCCCCTACTTCTTCGTTCTTAAAATATGCCTATTATATCACAGACAAAAAGCCCTCAACCCAGATGGGTTAACGGCTTATGAGTTGAAAAAGTATATTGGAAAAGGCAAAGCTATGATGAGGCCCTAGTATTCTCGCGCATATTGCTTATCCTCTTTCAGTTGCACAATGTCATGTCCGGTTGGATTCTGGAAGGCCCGCAGTCCAAATGTTGGCGCCACCGCGAAGATATGGTCAAAGATATCCGCTTGCACATTCTCATACACACCCCAGTTGATATCATTGCTGAATGCATAGATTTCAAGAGGCAGTCCGCGATCTTCCGGTGCTAGTTGTCTCACAATCATCGTCATATCCTTATTGATTTTCGGATGATTTCTCAGATATTGATGGATATATTCCCGGAACACACCGACGTTTGTGAGCTGTCTGCCGTTCACGTTGCTTTCGGTATTCACCTGGTGCTCCATATTGTACGCTTGAATTTCTTTCAATTTTGCTGTGACATAATCAGTCAGGTAGTGGATTTTCTCAAATTCAGCCACCATCTCTTCCGTACAAAAACGGATACTGCTGATATCAATATAGATACTCCGCTTAATCCTTCTGCCACCGGACACCTGCATGCCCCTCCAGTTACGGAACGAATCCGAAATGAGGGCGTAGCTTGGAATCATCGTAATTGTTTTATCAAAATTCATAACCTTTACCGTGTTCAATGTAATGTCAATGACGTCACCGTCCGCATTATACTTTGGCATCTCGATCCAGTCACCAACGCGTACCATATCGTTCGACGATAGCTGTACACCGGCCACGAGGCCCAGAATCGAGTCTTTGAATACGAGCATTAATACCGCCGATAACGCCCCAAGTCCACTGAGGATAATGAGCGGGTTCTGTCCAATCAGGCTGGAGATGACGATAATGCCCCCAATAATGAACAGGACAATCTTGGCTACCTGAATGTAACTCTTGATTGGGCGAATCTTCGACACCTCATAGGTACGATAGATATCATCGAAGACATTCAGCAGAGCATTCAGAACCGTAATCATGATAACAATCATATAGGTCATTGCTGATTTTTCAATCAAAGCCTGATAGGGCGGGAAAATATAAGCAGAATAATAGATAATAATGGCCGGTACGAGATGTGACAGCTTCTGAAATAAATTTTTCTGCACCACGATGTGGCCCCACTTGAAACGATTGTTACTCACGATACGATGCACCGTCTTCAGTACCACTCGCTTGGCAATAACATTCGCCAGTACCGAGATTAGCGCGATAAAAATAATCATAATCACATTCGAAAGGTATCCAATGGAGGGTTCACTCATGCCGAGTTCTTCTAGTTGATTTCTGATAAAGTCCATTGTTTCCTCCTGACATAATCTAGTTTAGCCTATTATTATAAAGTAGTTTGAGAGGGCAAGCAAAGTTTGTGCTTCCGCTCCGTTCTTCCTATGCATTATATATATTTAAAAAAGGACCCTGTCATTCAAAGAATGATGGGTCCACTTCATTATGTCGTCTTTATATCATGCTCACGAGAAATGTCCAATAACTCACTCACCGTGACCATACGGTACCCATCCGCAACCAGTTCATCCACCAGCACACGAACCGCCTCCACCGTCTGGGAACGATCCCCGTAACCGTCATGGAATATGAGCACGCTGCCAGGTTTCACCGCAGACCGGCTATGCTCCAGAATATGCTCAACGCCGGGATTGTCCCAATCCCTCGCATCCCCGTTGGCCGCACCAATCGTACGATATCCACGCTCCGCTGACAGAGACAGTATATCATCGTTTACGCCAAAATACGGCGGTCGGAAGCTTCGGGCAGGTTGCCCCGTAACTTTTTGAACAAGACGTTCTGCGCGTTGCAGCTCCTCCCCGGCTTCCTCCAGTGTCAGCTTGGTCAGGTCCGGATGCGTGTACGTATGGTTTGCGATCTCATGCCCTTCCCGGTGCACCTCCGCCGCAATCTCCGGGTGAGTCTCCATCTCTTGGCCAATCATGAAAAACGTTGCCTGCCCACCGACACGACGGAATATCTCAAGCACTTGAGGTGTATACACTGGATGCGGCCCATCATCAAACGTGAACGCCACAACCTTTTCCCGAACAGACTCCTGCACTACCATAGCAATATTGACCATACTATAATGACCCCTCTCTGCAACTGACTGGCTACATCACCCTTATTATTCCATGTCCATAGGCCGCGGTCCAGTCCAGAGATCACACCTTGCGAAATCCCGAATCAAGAAGATATCTACCAGAAAGAGAGCACAGCGAGCAAGCAGCAATCCCTTCTACCGCCACGCCCTCCAGTCCAGCCTCCAGCTAACCTTTGATCGCACCTGCGATCATGCTCTTCTGCACCTGTTTGTTCAACAGCAGATAGATGACTACCGTTGGCACCGTCGTAATCATCAGTCCCGCACCAATGATGCCCCATTGCGTAATGTACGTTCCCACCATCGACATCATGCCCACCGTCAATGTCTGGTAAGCCGTGTTATTGATAAACGTGACCGCAAACATCAGCTCGTTCCAGCAAGACAGAAATGTGAAGATCGCTACAGTTGATATGGCCGGGGTTACCAGAGGCAGAATAATGGAGAAAAACGTCCGGTATATGCCGCAGCCGTCGATAACCGCCGACTCCTCCATCTCTCTTGGGATACCTTTGAAAAAACTGCCCAGAATGAATACCGCCATCGGAATGCCAAATGCCACATAAGGAATGATCAGAGACCAGTAGCTGTTGAGCAGGCTCAGATTCTTCAAAATAATAAATAATGGCAGCAGCGCCGCATGAATCGGCACCATCATGCCCAGCAAAATGAGTGTCATCGTGAACCCGCTGAGCTTCCAGTTCATTCTTGTGATTGCGTATCCCGTCATGGAGGACAAGATCAGTACCAAGATAATGGAGGCCGCAGTAACCAGCACACTATTCATAAAATAGGTCAGCACATGGCCGTCAGACATTGCTTTGGTGTAGTTGCTCCACAAAAACGCTTTGGGTAACCCGGCCACATCACCGCTGAAGATTTCACTGTTATCCTTCAGGGAAAACAGCGCCAGCCAGATGAGCGGGTAGATCTGCACAATCGCAACGAGGATCAGAAACGCTTGCAGAAACACTTTCCCGATCGGTCCGGAGATGGACCTCGGCTTGGGCTTTTTTTGCAACATGACTTCTATGGTACTCATGCCTTTTGCCTCCCTCTACTCCGTTTTGAACAATGAATTAATGAGGATCGTACACACCAGACACTCCACAATGATAAAGACCGAGATCGCACTGCCATATCCGTACCGGAACGTATCAAAAATGGTAGCGTACATCAGCGTGCTTGGCACTTCAGTGGTGTAGAACGGTCCGCCTCCCGTCAGCACATAGATCAGGTCAAACACCTTGAACGCACCGATGACGGAAAAAACAAGGCTTACCTTCAGAATCGGCTTCATCAGCGGGATCATAATGGACCACGCCGTCCGAATACGGGAAGCACCATCCATTCGAGCAGCTTCGAGCACATCCTGAGACACGGACTTTGCTCCTGCATACATCAGCAGCATGTGATACCCCACGTACTGCCACAAGGTCGGAATAAACGATGCCGCCAGCGCGGTGTCCTTCTGCCCCAGCCAGTCCTGTGCCAGGCTGGATAAGCCAATACTTTGCAGCAGCACGTTCAGCAGGCCATAATCGGCATTGTAGATTTTTGACCACAACTGGGCAATAACCACCGTTGAGATCAACACCGGGATAAAATACACGGTCCGGTAGAACCCTTCCCCCTTCACGTTGGACGCCAGAATCAGCGCGAGCACCAGCGAGATCGGCAGTTGAATGAACACCGAAGCTCCCGCGAATAACAGGGAGTTTTTGATCGAATTCAGCACACGGGTGTCTTTAAACATCTCTACATAGTTGTCCAGGCCGATAAATGTACCCCTGCCCACGCCGTTCCAGTCCAGCAGACTGTAATAACTGGAGACAAAGATGGGAATAAGCACAATGCCGCAGAATAGAATCAGCGTGGGTAATACAAAGACGGCTATCGTGCCTTTATTGGAAAATACAGAGTTCATTGTTGTTCTCCTCTCAAAGGCGTGACCGGGATATACCGGACCACGCCTTGTTTGGGTTCATCTTCATGGTTAGAAGCGGTAGCATTGCAAGCTCACAAGGTCTATGCGCAAGATGTTCACAGGCAATTTGCAAAGACTTGTAGTGTAAGGACCTAAGGCCTGTAAGCATTTAAGCTTGTAAGCTTGCACGCACGTATACCTGCCTACCTGTTTTCTATAGACTTAGCTCTGTTGGTTTGAGCTGTGCCATCTGTTTGCAGAACTCCTCCGGTGTTACATCGCCGGCAAGCAGCTGGGCAATCAGATTTTTGTGCGCTTCGGCAGACTCCGCAGGCAGAATGTTATCCCACCACGCGATGAATGAGGTCGCCGTTTTCATAATATCTGCCGCAGACAGATCAAGGGAGGACAGGCTGGATGTGTCGAGTGCATCGGTTTTCCAGCTTGGCAGACCCGCTCCAGCCAGGAACCCTTGCGTACCAAGCTGCTCACTCAGATACATGAGGAATTCCACGGCTTCCTTCGGATGTTTGGTATTCTGGTTGATGTAGAAACCATCGACGGCTCCGCCGAAGATTTCGGTATTTGTGCCTTTGCCATCCTCAAACACCGGGAACGGGATCACTTTCACTTTGCCTTTGACTGCGGAGGACGGGTCCTCAATTCCTGCATTCACCCAGTTGGCCTGGAACATCATCGCCCCGTTGCCTGCATTAAATGCCCCAAGCATCTCGTCATAGCTCATGCTGAACATGCTGCTGTTGAACGCTCCTGCTTGTGCAAGCTGCTGCATTTTGGTGGCAGCGGCAACAAAATCGGGCGAATCCCACTTCGACGGATCTTTAAAGGCTTCCATCACCGCAGCATTGCCTGCCTGACGCATCGCAATAATGTCGTACCAGTACATGCCCGGCCAGCGGTCCTTCTCTCCAATCACAGCCGGGGTGATTCCTGCCGCTTTCAGCTTGGTGACTGCATCCAACAGTTCGTTATATGTGGTCGGAATCTTGGCACCTGCCTGCTCGAACAATTCCGTATTCACGTAAAGGTTGGCGATATGGGTATACACGGGCAATGTGTAGATTTTGCCGTCCATATTGATGGCCTCCGCCATACCCGGCCCCATTCGTTCTTTGATATCGTCCGTCAGGTAACTTGAGATTTCCAGCACATTGCCGGATTTGATGTACGGCTGCATGAAGCTGCCACCACCCATGCCATAGAACAGGTCTGGCGCTTCACCAGCTGCAATCGATGTTTTGACTTTGGTTTTGTACTGTTCTCCTGTCGTGCCCGTACGTTCAACCTGAATGTCCGAATGCTCGCTGTTCCATTTCTCAACAATCTCGGGCAGTAACTTGGCCGAAGGATCGGTATTGCCGACCGATTGATCCCACAGCGTCAGCTTGATCTTGCCGTTACTTTCCCCCTGTGCTCCTCCGCCGGACGAACCGGATGAACATGCCGCCAGACTGCCTACAATGCCCAGAGTCAGAATTAGACTTGCTGATTTTTTTAATAGCGCTTTCATCTCTATGGACCTCCCTATGCGTTTTAGTTGGTTCTAGCCCATATTTTAGGCAAACTGTGCGTTGTTCTCCATTTAGAAAACAGGCATCGATTTGTAATATTCGAACATATGTGGAAGTGGAAGTGCGTTTACGCTCAAACCATCTCTGCACTCCCTCACACTCCCCATTTTTGCATTTTCATTTTTCAGGTTTTTACATTCCGATACTCATTCATGGATCGGCCGATATGTTTTTTGAACAAGACGCTGAAATAGTGTGGGTCCGGGATGCCTACCTGCTCCCCAATCTCATACCCTTTCATATCCGTCTGTTTCAGCAGCATTTCAGCCTTCTTTATGCGGAGTTGAGTCAGATATTCCACAAATGTCTGCCCGGTTTCTTTTTTCATCAGCCGCCCCAGATGGCCTGAACTTACGTAAAAAGCAGCCGCGGTGCTGGAAAGCCCCACTTCCGCATTGCCCATGTTCTCTTCAAGATAAGCGATCACCCGGTCGATCAGATTGCCTTCCTTGGCCTGTCGCTTGGCTTGTATGACATCCGATACGGTGCGGACATGCTGCTCCAGCATACTTTTTAGTTCGGGCAGATGATCTGCTGTAAAAATGGCCGCAACGGCCTCTTTGTTCAATGCGTGCTCTCCCTCAATCTGCTGCTCTATGGCAGCACGCTGGCACTCCGTAACCACATCCATGGCTGCCATCCGAAACTGTGAAACGTCCGAAAACGGCACAGACAGCATACGCTCCAGCAACAATACGGCTTCTTCCCCCGCACCAACACTGACGTAAAATTGCAGTTGTTGGAGCAGCTGAGCATCCGAGTGGTAGGGCTTTTTCCCGCCTTCGATGACCAGATCCTCGAAGCAAATGACCTGATTTTTTCCCACAAATGCCTGATAATCGAGTGCACGACACGCCTCCCGGTATCCCACACAGGCCCTTCCCCATGCTGATTGCCATTGCCCAATCCCTACTGTCACATCAACTTCACACCCTTCGAGCTTAAGCGTATGTTGAAGTTCTTCCTGAAGCTGCTGTACCTGAACGGCAAATTCCGTATCCGCACCAAATGAGAGCACAACTATCCGGTTATGTGGGTCCATGACGATAATGGTTTGTGAATCCTCCGGATAAAAAGCCTGCACCCGCTTCATGCCTACCATTCGCAGCAAAATATGTATTTCCTCAGCGGGTTGTGGATGGGCTTCTGTCTGGTGCTGGCTTAATTGGGGTTGATCGTGTTGTTGTTGTTGAAGCCCTCGTTGGGCTTGGTGTCTTTGGTGATATGGTTCGGACAGATGTGGACATGCCTCTGATGCAGCTATCTTCGCTTGCGGTACAGCAACCTCCACCTCCATGACTGCGATGCGCAATCCTGGTTCACCAGACGAGATAGGGATACCGAAGAAACGCGCCTTCTCTTGTAGTTCATCCTCAGGCATCACATCAATTAACCATTGATTCACAAATCGCTCCCTGAGATAAGGCAAGCTCTGCTTCATCTCCTCTCGCAACTTTATCAGCTCGTACTCACGCCCGACCTCCTGCTCGATTGCCGCTCGCAGCTTCGCCGTAACTTGTAATAATTCAGAAGCACGAATGGGTTTCAAAATAAAATCGGATATGCCCAGCTTCACACTCTGACGAGCATATTCAAATTCATCATGTCCCGTCACAACCACGATTTTTATGTTTGGGTAACGCCCCATGAGAATGCCGCTCAGTTCAATGCCGTCCATCTTCGGCATGTATATATCCGTGAACACGATGTCTGGACGCAACAGCTCAACCTGATCCAAAGCCTCTTCAGCATCGGAGGCCTCGCCAACGATGGTCATGCCTTGCTGCTCCCAATCGATACGCATGCGCAACAGATTTCGGATGAGGTACTCGTCATCCACAATCAATACCTTTAATGGTTCCACAGTTAATTCCATGATTCATCGGCTCCCTTCGGGATCGTTATGATAATGGTTGTTCCTTTTCCAACCTCGCTCTGCAGCTTGAGTCCATCTTCTCTGTCATAAAAAATGCGAAGCCGCTCCATCGTCCCCCATAAGCCAAAGCTTGGATTGTGTTTAGCGTTATAGGTAGGATTAGAAGTATCAGAAGAGTTAGAAGAGTTCGAGCGATTAGACCTTTTCATTTCTGTTCGTTGAATCTGCTTCAGTTCTTCCTCGGACATGCCGACTCCGTCGTCAGTGATCGTTAGAAGTACCCCTTCCATGGATCGACGTACTTGAATGCGTATCGTGCCTGGGCTGCCTTTGGGGCGAATGCCATGATACAGTGAATTTTCCACCAGCGGCTGGAGTACCAGCTTGGGAATCATCACCCGCTCACAATCTGGAGCAATATCGTACTGCACCTCAAACACACCGGGGTAGCGCACCTGTTGGATCGTCAGATAATTGCGTACAATCTCAACCTCCTCGTGCAGCGTAACCAGTTCACGGCCTTTGCTGACACTCAAGCGATAGTAACTTCCAAGCGCTTCTAACAGCTCACATACCTTATCGTTCATACCAGACATCGCCAGGGAGGTAATGGAATCAAGTGTGTTGTATAGAAAATGCGGCTTGATCTGCGCCTGAAGTGTATTCAGCTCCGCTCGACGAATCGTCTGCTGCTCCTGAATGATGCGTTTCAGCATCTGGTCAATCTGCTCAATCATCTGGTTGTATCCTCCGTATAACTGTGCGAATTCGTAGCTGTTCAACTCAACCGTCACTTTGCGGAAGTTCCCACTTGGCGCTTTCTGCATGGAACGAAGCAGCTTGTGAATCGGCTTAATGACGCTGCGCGAGATGATGAATGAACTGACAAAAAAGACCGTTCCGTTCACTGCCAGTAGAATCAACGCAAGCAGCACCATGGATTTATTACGGGTATCCGTAGCCCGGTATGGACTCATGCTGATAAATTTCCACTGATCATCACCAGCCGAACGATAGGTCACCGCATATTCCTGACCAGCCGATTGCAAGGTGATGAAGCCGGAGGATTGCTCTTGAAATGTTTGTGCTAACTTGGCCTGATTAGCCTCTAACATCTCGTGCATCCCATCCTGTCCAGAAGCGGCAGATATAGGTTCGTCGGATACAGCAGGCACAGCCTTCTTTCCATCGGTAGCGTTGGTTGCGATCACCCGCTGATGCTCATCCAGAATGGCGACCTGAAATGAATCCGGTGCAGATAGGTTAGCATAGGCTTGAGCAATGGATTTTCCCTTGATGTTCATGACCAAAAACCCAAGCGGAGACGTATCATCCAGATCCCGAATGAGGCGAATAAACGAAACCACGTCTTGCCCATCATTCTCCCCCGTCGTCGAGACCCCACTGTCGTTGTTGCCACCATTCAGCCTGAGCAGATATCGTCCGTTGTGCTTCAATGCCTGTTCGTACCATGGCGCTTCCTTCACACTCGCTTCCATAAACGTAGGCCATTCCTGTGTACCAACCGAGAATCGGTGCCCCGAATTATCGTAAATATATACTGAATCAATAATTGGAACCGCTTGCATAAGATTGGTCAAATACGCGCTGACCTTGGACTGTGTCTGTAAATTGGAGTACACATTGCCCTGCCGCAGCAGATTCTGCAAGTTGGGATCAGAGAAAATCATTTTCGAATAATTGTTCACGTTCTCGATCATCAGATTAACGTTAGTCTCAATGGATGTTATCGTCTGCAATGATGCTTCATTGATCTTTCGCTGCGCGTCACTTTCCGAGATTCGATTCAACACCAACGCACTGAACGCCACCGTTAGCAGAATAATGACAAAGTAGGCAAACGGGATTTTGAAAGCGAGTGTCTTGGGCTTGCGTTGAATGAACGCTTTGAAACGGGGAGTCCAATTCGTCTTCATTGCGCTGGTGTTCGCTTTTGCATTTGCGTTTGCTTCTGCATCGCTCTCAATATCTGATTGGGCTGTTGCTTTCACTTCTATTTTTCATCCCCTTCTGTTACTTCTCTTGCTCCTTCATCTGTTGTTGCACCTTTTGCTCTTTGATTCACTGTGACCCTCCTTTGGTTCCGATGTGTGATGGGTTTATCGGTTGTGATCGGATGACCTGTTGTGATATCCACCACTCTCTCGGATTTTATACAATTGTATATTATAGGACTGTGTATGGAGCAGGCTCAACTCTTTTTATCGCTTACGGATGGCTTGACTGAGTGAAATAGAATGAGGTTTTGGGGATCTGATCGTTGTGAATGCAACGGGTAGAGGCCCCTTGAATTGGAACCACAAGGAGCACTGCTTTATACAATTTTGAAGGTTCAGATAACAAGTTGTAGTTTGTGCCGGATGGAGAGACATGCGGAGGGTCTGAATACACAAAAGATGCTGATAAACAATTACCTTGATATGCACATACTTATGAGCAAGATTACGATATCTACGGGCATAATCTTACTACTTACAGAGTGTTGATCGAGTGGTTAAAGTCGGGAAAATCCAATCATCGTTTTCTTGCGTGATGAATTTAATTGGGGAAATGTTGGGAGTAAGCTGCCCTCGGGCAGGACAAGTAAAGAGTTCGTTATGGTGAGAAACAGCGAATCGTGATCAAAGCGAGAATTCGGTAACGCCTTTTTTGGAGGCATATTTCAGCGTGTAGCTTCCTTCTGTGCCGTATGGCATCGTAGCGATTTGGATGCGGGTGTAATCCAGCCGACTCTCTCTGAGCACTTTTTTAATTAGCACTATGCTCCGATCCTCGTCCGTCACCACACAGAAAATGTTCATTACATATTCCTTTGGATCAGCCACACGGCTACCCAGATCACACCCATCCACCTCTCCCAACTCCGCCTGGGTCAGAGCGGTTTCCAGATATTCCATCACCTTTTCCTTCAACCAATGATCTCGTTTGCTGCCCTGCGCACTCTTCAGTGGATATTGCACTATAAGCCAGTATTTTTCACTCATTCAGCTTCACCAACCAATCTTTATATGATAGGGCATTACGTTATGTGCGGGCACTTGAACGATAAGAGTTCATATGTCAGCCTTACATTTCTCCAGTTCAAAATGGGCAGATAATTGACCTTACTGCGTTTTGGAATTGTACTGCCCTTCCATTTGCAGGATGAGGAACATGGTGATGTTTAATGAGATGGGAGCTTAACGTGTCTGCTGACTTTCTGCCAATAGCCACGATCTGAGCATCAGGATTCAGTTGCATAAGCTGTCTGGCACATGGTACACCATCCTCCAACTCTGCCAAAGTCGGCGTTCGATTCGTCATCCTGTTTTCAGAAGATTGATAAGGATGAAAGGGATAGATGTTCCAAAATATAAAGTCCGTTGGTTTCCACCTTGAACTGGATAACACTTCACCCCATATGATGGATGCTGTCGGTTCTGCGAATCCATATAGTGCCTGAGTCAGGTTAGGTTTGGCGATATTGGGCAGGCTTGTTCGAACACCCGGCTCACCTGCAAAAATCATCTGGTGATTCACCAGCGAGTGATTACCGGTAACCATTCGCTCGGACGTCAAGGGTACGCCGGAGAACCTCGCCCCTTGATATCCCACGGCTTCAGCAATAAAGATGTACCGAGCCTTGGACATTCTTGGTTCCAAATACCTGACCAAATGTTCCGAGCGAATCTTCACCGCTTCGGGGCCGATATCATAGCCCGTCACATAATCTCTCCAAGGATTAATCACATTTACTGGCGAGACATATGCTTGCACCCCTGCCACAAAATCGCGGATCTGCTGCTGCGTTTGGCTCATGCTTTTTTGCCTCCTTTGGGAGATTACAGAGTATATCGGGCTTGCACCAGCTTATTTCACAAAGATTATATCATAAACCAAAAAACCACCAACCAGAACGCTGGTTGATGGCTTTTGACTCTAGTGAAGGCGCGAGGAGTCGAAGCCCTGTCCGAAGATAACGACACATAAGCTTCTACCAGTGTAATCACAGTTTTGAAGTTGCCCAAGTATCAGTAACCCACAAGAACAGGATTAGCCCAAGCAGGTATGGACTCAACACAATAGATCAAATCACTCTGCATGATTTCCGCAACAATTAAAGGCTCGTATGTATTATCAATGATAGTAACCCGATCTGCGATGGCTAGAGCAGGTTTAAGGTTCTTCAATGACTCACCATATCGATAACGAATGTCTTCTTCTGCAATCCAATGTCCACCTTGTTCAACACGAGAGGCAACACGATCTATATGCATTTGAACATCCTCAAGACCGATATAGTAAACGACAATCTCATAATTGTTTTCTTTTGCTATTTCCATATGTTTTAAAACAAATGATCCGGACAATGTCGTTTCAATAGCGAAGTTTACACCACTTTTAATGAGTGATCGGATTCTTTTCACAGCTTCCCTACCAGCAGACAGGTCAGCACTGCGCGGATTCTCTGGCTTCAACTCTCTTGCAATTTGATCCGGATCAACCAGTTCACCAAGCCACTCTCTCATTTGCATGCTAAGTGTACTTTTCCCTGCTCCATTGGTGCCCGCAAACACAGTCATGACTGGTCTGATTTCACTCATGATATTTAAACTCCTGCCGTTTCCCAGTTGCATCAAATATAATTTCGAATTTATTACCTTCTGCATCCTCACGAACGCGTTTATTGTTCTTTATATAATAAATAGAGGCACCTGATTCTTTAGCTTGTTTGCGTGCATGTTGATTGGCTTTTTTTAAAATTTCTTGGAGCTGTTCTCGATTTTCCAACATCTTGAGTCCCCCAATCTAAATTTCTGTTTATTATATCATAAACTAAAAAACCACCAACCAGAACACTGGTTGATGGCTTTTGACTCTAATGGAGGCGAACCGTGGCTGTGCAAAACCACAATTCGCCGGAGTGTGATGATTCGGCTGTTTGCAGAAAGTGCTTAACCAACTGTCCGTCAAATTTCTATTTCGCATTGTTCCCAAACTTTTTGAATTGCAGGATGAAGTTCACTTTTCGTAATCCGTTTATATAATAGCGAATACTCTAAAATCTCACTTTGAAGGCCCTTTGCAACAAGCCTTGCCTCTTCATCATTAGATACTTGCTTTAAAAGCCTATCAAATTGATCCATTACACTAAATCTATTTAAATGGTTTGCTGCAACCATTATATTAATTAATGAGTGCATCTTTATTTCTGGGAGACTGGAGTAAAGGTATAATTCCTCCATTTTCTCACCTACAACTTCCGCAAAATCATATCGATAGTTATTCACATGTTTCTTAATGCTTTCAGAGTATCTACGTAAGACTGTTAAGAATTCCAAGGCCAGCTCATTTGTATATATCACTAAAACCTGATTAGGGATATTGTGAAATAATTCTACTAATTGGTTTCCATCCTGCTCTTCAAGAATTTCTCGTAATGGTTTCCATATGTCCCCTAACATCATACAATAGCGGTAAAGGTTAAATGATCTTCTAAATTCGTCTAAGTTATTATTGTTAGTATGGCTTTTAAATACATTATCGGATGTTTCCCAATCTAATACTTCAAAAATAGTATCGTTAGTTTCCCAAACAAAAATTGTGCCATATGCAACATTCTCTTTATAGTGGTACACGGTGATATAGGGATCATTAGATTGATGATTATCATCTGATTCAATTACTTCCTCTGTAGTAATTCCATATTCACTAAAATCTATATGATTCAAAATAGAATCCAATTTCGCACCCCTTCCGAAAGAGCCCTACGGCTTTGTTCGAATTCTTTCAATAATAGTTGCAGGAGGCATTCCAGGGAACGGATTTCCTTTTCTGGCATTAAGACGCCCTTCCGCGGATTTTGGGCCTAGAATTTTTGACCAGCCCTCTCCTGTTTTCTTGACTGAATTCTCTGGGACATTAAACTCAGCATATAACGATCCGTTCTTTGCTTGTCTATAGAAAGATTGACTATTCGCAGGATCTGCTACATGTGTAGTACCCGTAAAACTTTCTTGCACCAAACCAGTATTACACATATTATTATATTCCTGAGTTGACATCCATCTTCCTACTCTAGTTACTGTTTCTGACCAGTTAAAAGACATAAGCACATCAAAATCCCCATTAAGTTATTATTTACAAACTACTAGGTTTTAAATCTTCTTTGTTGCTATAATCCCTGTCTACCTTTAAATACTCCGGTTTTATTTGAAAAAATGGTTCATTTCCTCAAAACCAGGTTTGTTCAAAACCACAAGACACCTAACTGTGATGCTCAGGATATTTGGAATTCTGGCTTAAAGCTTTTAACTGTTTCCTTGCGTCTCTCTTATCATTTTGTGATCCATTGAAAGAGGATCGTTTGAATATTTAAACCCATTTCGTTCGGCGACTCTCTTCATACCTGCCCAAGCTGGATTAAATTTGTAAACATGAATGACCCATTTCTCATCCGGTTGCAATGAAAGGATCTCGGGAAATGCTTCTTTAAAAACTCCTTTCCCTCGATATTCACGATAAATATTAATATCAACCTCAAGGAAGTCTCCTTTTTTAATAATTAATGCGTAGCCTACTTCTTCATCATTTTGATTAATTATGTATCCTTCTCTACTTTGTTCTAGTTTGGAACGAACTTCAGTCAGTGAGATGATTTCGCCTGTAGATAATGAAGCTTTAAGATACTCAATTTCATCTTCTTCTATATTAAGAATTTCTGCGTTTTCACACAGTTCCTTTAGTATCCGTTCGTTAACTATAAGGGATTCGACCTTCTTAATTGTGACTGTCATATTTACACCTCACAAACTTGAAATTTTAATTATTAGCAACTCAATAAGCAATTAAATTATACAATGGGTAAGTTACACTGGAGGTTGGATTATATAAGCACCTCGGTATTTGGTACTGAAGGGCGAGTCCATCTAATTAAAGGACCCTTGTTCTGTATTAATTAGGTTTATCTGAACAAGGGTTCATTTTTCCGAGGGGAGTCGAACCCCTGTCCGAAGATAACGACACATAAGCTTCTACGGGTGTAGTCACAGTTTTGATGTCACCCGAGTATCGCCCCGTAACCGGCTATACGTTGGGTCAGCCTGATTGTCTTCTTCAGCACACCCCAGGCGGAGATGTGACAACGTATCCCACTACTTGTTAGCCCCTAGTCCTGTCACATGGGCGATGCAGGGTAGAAGCACGCACACAGTTTCTTTGAATAATTGAATACTTATTATATTAGCGATTTTCTTTTAGCTAGTCCTATGACTTCAGATACTGGTATCACTTCATTTGGTACGACTCCATTCATTGTAGCCCCCTTTACAGCAACTGCAATGACTTCACTTGCTTCATTAACAATAGGGCCACCGCTGTTTCCTCCATAAATAGTAGGAGTTATTTCATAACGCCTATGTGTAACTGTTTTATCACTGCTATCAGTGTGCATCCTGATGCCCCTTACAAAACCATTATCTATTCTTATTTCTTGTCCCCTTCTATAATCTGGATAACCGATTAAATCAATAAGTTGATCTGTTTGTATGGCTTCACTATAACTAAACCCTTCTTTATTATGATCCAAGCTTTGTGATCTTAGGATCGCAATGTCTTTTTCGGTATCAAAACATTCGATTCGCATCATGTGAACTTTAAAGTCCTTGGTGTTAAAGCATCTCACATAATAAGTCTTTGGGATCAACATCTCAAGTTCAATTGTACTGACTAAGTCTTTTAAAACATGAGCATTTGTAACCATTCCAATTCCTTTTAATAAAAATCCAGTCCCTTGATTATGGTAAACATATTCAAATTCATTACTTTCTTTAGAAACAACCGCTACAACAGGGTTTTCCTGCTCAATTACATAAGTATAATCTTCATACATTTTTCGTTTGTTAATCTGTTTTTCTACAGACTTAATAGCTTTCTGCTCTGGAGATACATTATTAAAACGATTAGCTAATTTCAAATAAACTGGATCACTCGTACCTTTCACATGTCCTACATGATTAATCATACCTCGCAATACTGAGAACATCTCTGATTGATTTACTTTTGCTCTTTGTCGAAATGGATATTTACGATTAAAAATCTCTCTAGCAACATCAAGATCTTTAATGTTCTTTTCAATACAATTTAGTATGGAGCGAATTCTACGAATATACGTTCTGCTGACATTTAATTTCTCATTCACTACTATTCCAGTTACAGATTGATTACTTTGACGATCTTGTAACCTAATTTTTTGTTCATTCACCTTAAACCCATTATTTTCAATAATGCGTAATAACTTCTCACTCAACACTACATTACTTTCCTCATTTAAAAACGCAATACCTCTAGGAAAAACCTTCTTATTTGTAGAGAATGTAATATCATCGGCATATCGTGTATACTTAACTCCTTTATTTTCAACGGAGAATTGTTTGAGTTCTTTATCCAAACTTTTAGCGATAATGTTGGAAATAATTGGGGATGTCGCCGCTCCTTGTGGCAAAAAACCCTCTGGATGGCTGCATATATTCGCAAGAGTTGTGGCGACTACTCCACTTAACTTAAAGTAAGAAGCAAACATCTTCCTTACCCTAGCAAAAGATATACTTTCAAAAAAGTTCTCCAAGTCAATATTTAATACAAAAGATTTTTTTAGATGCTCAGAAGCATTAGTGACGATACTTCGCTTTTCTATAAAACCATGTGCTCGGTTATGGGGATTGAACTGTAAAGAGAGGACATAGGCAAGCTTTTTTTGAAGAATCCCCAAGTTTGAGGACGGGGAATAAATAGTACGATAGCCACCACTTTTCTTGCTTACGGGGAATGATGTATAGTTATTCAGTTTGTCCCTTATAAGAATTTTCCAAAGAAATTCGGCGGGAATTTCCAAAAGTAAAGCTACATCTTCAAAATCGATTAAGCTTTTAAATTTATTCTTTATTTCTTCATCTGAGCATTGTAATGTGGGTTGCAATGAAGTACTGATGATAGGTCACCTCTATTAAAGAAGTAAACAAACAAGTGCATTTCTACCTTTCTAAATCATCGCGTAGATACCATATGAGACAATTGGATCAACTATGAGAATAGTGCAGAGAGATGTATAGATACATTAAAATATATGATAGCGATTATCACCATCAAAAGTTCAAATGCAACTTGTTTGCGTTAACAATATTATACTATACCTCATATCACCCTGTCTCGTTACACTTCATATATATTCATAAAACACTTTTTGGAGCATATATAATACCTCCATCATGGTGACTATTTAAAGAAAATTTCAATGAAATGATTCTGTCGATAATTAAAGGTGAAAGACAATGAAGATAAGAAGGGTACATGCATTGGAATTTTTGCCTTTGCCTGATGAACTTTTTACAGCCCATTGTAAAGTAAATGCTGACTCCTCAATAAATCCAGGATGATAAATTTACAGATATACATATGACTATTAGGGAAGGCATCTGGATAAGGTACAACAATTGCAAGGACGCGGGAGACTCAATGAACATCTCGGCTGAGTCCGAACTGGTACTAAGTCAATTCCTATAGGAACCTATCGTTATCGTTTAACTTTAATGAAAACTCAGTACTGATGTAAAAAATGTTGCCAGAAGTAAGAGCCGACCTGTTAAAGAACCTATCAGTCATGCACGATGCCATAGATGAATCCAAACATGCAAAACGGCCACCAAATGGCGGCCGTCACTGATACTATTAATGGAGGAGAGACGAACGAGTATACCCTAACTTCTAACCCTTATTGCCAACTCCCGATTTTCCCACTGTGTCATGCTTCGTGAGGGTTTCACTTCTTATTTAATCCATTTATAGTTCAGCTCATATTGCCTAAATTTATCACTTAAATCCACGGTTGTCTGCAAGGAACGGACAAAATCTTGTCCTGAATCTACCAAACTGCTAGAGGATTAGATGTGTGAAGAATTGGGCGACACAAGTCAGCATTCTCACTCATGACCGGAATGGTGGCTCAATTTCATAGAAATATTAAGTCTAATCGTCAATAATCAGCCTCTTCGCTCATACTTTTCTCTACATCTTTATTGGTTGCGTAACTTAATACCTTTTTAAATTTACAATCACCATTATCACAACTCAACACTGTTCGGTATCCGTCTGCATGATAATCTGTGTCAATATATTCGGATGTTGGCGATAAATCCTTTCCACATATCGGGCATTCTGACGGAATATCTTCCTGGTCTACAGAAAAGCTTGTGTCATATTTGCTCATTAAAGCATGCCTCCATTTTTATGAATTTAGATACTAAGAATACCATCTCCATACCAAGAAAAATAGTAGTCCGTTCTTTGAATTCAAAAACGGTCTTAACATCAGGTAGTAACGCATTAAAAATTAGTTGCGAATTTAAATACTGTGTGCTCTGGCTCTTCACCACCATGTTATTTTTTATAGGTACATCGAGAAAATAAGAACATTTTATCGAATAAACGCTCAGTATAGTAATCATAAGAAGAAACTAAAACTTACATACAAAAGACCATTAGATATGGAAATACATAAACTAATGGTCTTCAAGATCAAGATACTTTTCTTTTCTTATGTTGCATTTTCTTCAATATTTGCGTTGCCTCTGTATACTTATCAAAAATGATTTGTTCTTTACCATTCATAATAATAGTTTGCTTAATTAATTGGCCTTCAGGATTGAAACTATACACATCTTTAACACTAAGACCATAAGCTACAGTAGACTCAATGGTTAGGGTAGTAATATCTTCATTATTGGATATATAGAACTCTCCATTTTCTTTAACAGCTTTTTGCATTAGTTCTGCTGCTGTAGGCCCATCGTACATTAACAAACTTGCAACTTGATTAATCTCATCCATCATTGCTTATCCCTCCGAATTTCTGATTTTCTCATAAATAGCTTGAATGATTTGTGGCAATAGTGTTCTCGCTTGTTCAAAATCATATGCTTCCCACTCGTCAATACCACGCTTAATTCTATTTTTAAGTGAGGAATTAATGTACTTAATTACATACGCATCATTTGTTCCGGAATTTTTCAAAAATACACTGGTTGTCCTATTAGGCAATTCGTTACCCTTGGGGTGAATTCCTGTTTCCACAAAAAGCTCTTCAACTCGATTGACAATATCCTCTTTATGGATTTTATGCAATTCTTCACGGATAAGTTCCTCACGAAGTTTATTTCTCTTTTCAGTAATTTCGCTATCTAAGCTACGTTTCTGAGAAGCTTTATACTCATTAATGTCACTCTCCGAATGTCCTGCGGCCTTCATCATATCAGCAACATTTTGAATTTTCAATTCTTGTAAACGTATGCTCTCACGAATTTCATCTTGGTATACACTTGCATCTCCATCCGTGAGGAATTCTTTTGTATTTACAACTACTTTGCCATGAGCATTAACTTCTCCCACATCTCTATCTTGTTTTTTACCCTGTTCTCGATAATACTCAAACTCCAAAACTTTCTTTCTTTCCGCTTTTGTCCGTTGTCCTGTATAAAAAGTCCAGAGATCATCCAAACCGAGCTCAGTGTGATAAACGACGTGTGCAATGTTGTCAATTGTATCGTTTCCTTCAGGAATCCTTCTTAATGCTCTACCAATAAATTGAGCATATGGAGCAAGAGTCCTGAAAGGTCTAAAAATCGCTGCTATACTTATATTTGAATGGTCAAAACCTTCTCCTAGCATGTTAACGTTGACAACGACATCTAACTGCCCTTTTTTGTACTCAATAATAACATCTTCAGCATCCTCAGGGTCATCACTTGATACAACAGCAGCATTTAGACCATATTCCTCATATAAGGCTTTTACTTCTTTAGCGTGCTCAATATCACAAGCAACGGCAATAATTTGATGATGAGTCAGCCCCTGTCGTCGCTTTTCATTAAGCCTTCGAAGACTCATTTCAACAATAGTTCTATTACATGCTGTTGAATATGCTACAGATCGTGTAACCCACTTTTTATCCATAGCCTCTAGTGCAGTTTCTTTATCAACTAGTTGACCATCAACTAAAAACTCTAACTTCTCAGTCGTATAGTCTTCCGCAACAATATTTTTAACTAATCCCTCTTTAATAGCATCGGCAAGTTCATACTTATAAATTATCTCGCCATCAATTTCCTTGTCATCGCCTCTGATAGGTGTAGCAGTTAACTTCACAACTTTTTTTGCATTGAAATGCTTCAAGGTTTTTAACCACGAGTCGGCTGCGGAATGATGTGCTTCATCTATTATAATCATGTCAAAGTAGTCTGCATCCAAGATGTTTACCAACGCCTTACGTGACGTTGAACTGTATACTTTATGAATGTTTGCAACAATTACATCTGCGTTATTTAAGTAACCCATAATCCTTCTTTTATCTGGAGCAGTCTGGTAGCCCGCATATCTGTATACATTAGGTAACTTTGTATCATCTAAAATCACGTTTCTCTTCGTCCAAAAATTAAAAGGTGTTCTGGTATCGAATTCATCAGACACGCCCTCACGTATTACCTTCCCTGGAGTGATGATTAAGACTTTCCCATCACTGATTTCATACGGTGCCAATCCCATCGTACCTGTTTTTCCAGTGCCTGTAGGAAGTACAATAATTTTATGACTTTCAGGATCAGCTTCAAAACTTTCCTTCAACCTTCTATGAGCAATTCTTTGTGGGTCTCTTAATGAAATGTTGCCTTCAATAAATGCATTTACATTTTTAAAGTATGATACGCCATTACTCAAAGCAGAACTCCCCCAATGACTAGTCTCCAAATGTAATTCAATTAGATTGATTATAGCAGAATTTCCAGAAAATCCATACCTCGATCAAAGATGGTTGCTTCTGAACAATGTCCTAATTAATCCTCTTAGACAGCGATATGCTGTCGCATCTCCAAATGGGCGAACAGAAGAATATAAACTGGTTGATACAATGTAAAGACGGTTATGGGGCGATACTCGGGTGACAATTAAAACTGATACATAGAGAGGTACCGCCTTGTACATCATCAGAGATATGTCGTATTCGACGTCAGAGAACCCCGAAGCCTTAGAGCCAAAGCGGTTTACCCTACCCCTTCAAATACGGAATACGGGCAAGCAAAAACAGCCACCGAATGGTGGCTGTCACTGATACTACTAATGGAGGCGAGGGGAGTCGAACCCCTGTCCGAAGATAACGACACATAAGCTTCTACGGGTGTAGTCACAGTTTTGATGTCACCCGAGTATCGCCCCGTAACCGGCTATACGTTGGGTCAGCCTGATTGTCTTCTTCAGCACACCCCAGGCGGAGATGTGACAGCGTATCCCACTACTTGTTAGCCCCTAATCCTGTCACATGGGCGATGCAGGTTAGAAGCACGCACACAGTTTCTTAGGCTGCGAAAGCGTAGTTTGTTTGTTGTTTGCCGTTTAATAGGCTTTAGCGTTGATGAAGCGGACGCGTCCCCACTACCCGCTACCCATGCTCGAACTATCCCCGTCGAATCCATAAACGCCCCCTCAATTAAGAAGGGCTCCAGGATTAATCCGTGAATACGGAGCAAAGGTGCTGCACATCTTTTTCCTCCAAGGTAAAAAGATGCTTCTTTCAAACTCGGCATTCCTGTCTGCTACATGAGTAATCATAACACAGGACACATCACCGAAATAGTACAGATTGCTGGAAGACATTCCAGCAGGCTGAGCACGTGTACAAAGTTATCCAATACAACAGGCTCAATCGTCTACATATTATACCGCGTCACCCATCGGAAGTAAAGTTTACCCAGATCGGTTCATAAACAACGGCACCTAAGTATTTTACCCACGATTCAGGCAAACTACGCAACAGCTGATAATTTAGACTCATCAACGCGCCAAGCTCCATGCTCCTACCGAATTCCATTCAACACATATCAAAGAAAATCACGACATAATACACTTCAGCAACTCACACGATATCCCTTTTCCACTAAAAATTAAAAAAGCCTCAATCTTGCCCATTGCAGGACAAACCTTGAGACTCCTTAACTCATACATCAATCTTCCTAGCTCCATCACAAAAACTAACTTATACACCTAAAGTAAAGCCTTCACACCCAGCGCTCCACTTAACGTGCAACCTTCTGTTTCTCGCGCAGTACCCGTTGGATATCACGTTGTGCATCCCGCTTGGCTGCAGTTTCCCGTTTATCATACTGCTTCTTACCTTTACCCAGTCCAAGCAAGAGCTTTGCGTAACCGTTGCGGATATAGATTTTCAGCGGCACAATGCTGTACCCGTCCTGTTTCGACAGCCCGAGCAGCTTGTGAATCTGCACTTTATGCATCAACAACTTGCGCGTACGTGTCGGATCGAGCGGATTATTTCGGTTCCCTTGTTCAAAAGGACTAATATGCATATTGTGAATATGAATCTCACCGTTTCGAATCGTGGCAAATGCATCACCAATATTCGCACGGCCGTTACGAAGAGATTTGATCTCCGTTCCGGTAAGCACCATGCCCGCTTCATACGTATCTTCAATGAAGTAGTCATGGGAAGCCTTTTTATTCTGTGCGAGCACTTTACTCTGTCCATCATTCTTGCCCATGTCCTCACTCCTTCTCCGTAAAATAAGCCGGTACCATGCTCTATAGCAGTGCACCCGATGTTGCACCAAGGTACCACGTGCCAGACCTTAATTGTAGCAAGTACGGCTGTTAAAATCAAGAAAGAGGCGACCTCTGCCGCCCCTCCTCATTACACCACTTTCAGACTGTGCGAAACAACACACCGGCTGAAGTGACTATTTTCTCCAACGCTTAACCTGGAGGAACGAATTATAATCCATCTCTTCAAGTTACGTTAGCTTTATTTTTTCTTTTTCCGTACAAAAGCTGCCGTGCCGTTACCAGCTGCACCTTTGCTCTTCTTCCGCTTGCGTCGTGGTGCTCCGCCTTCCTGAGCGCCACCAGGAGTTGCATTCTCTCCAATAAATACGCCGCTCGGCGAAGTGTTTTTGCGCCCACTTCCGCCTTTGCCACCTTTACCGCCGCCCTTGCCGGACTTAAAGCTTCCTTCACCGCGACCGCTGCCGCTGTTCAGGCCACTTCCTTGTCCACCGGTTGAACTAGTATCCGATCCACCCGATGTAGAGCTATAACCGCCTTTACCTGAGCCAAAACCAAAGCTCACCGCGCCTTTGCCCCGACCAGTTGATCCACCAGCATCACCAGCACGACGCTCACCTTTAGGTTTGCCGCCGCCTTTACCTGCGTAGCCACCAGATGAGCCTGCGCCCGCGCCTGCACTTGCTGCTCCACCGCGACCGCCACGTCCACCTTTGCTGCTTTCTTCCGTTGATCTGCCACCACGGCTGGCTCCAGCACCTGTCGAACTGCCTTTGCCGCCACGTGAACCGCTGAATCCACCTGGTCCACCCTTGGCACCGCCGCGTCCGCCGCCGCTACTAGGACGTCCACCTTTACCGCCACGTCCGCCACCGAAGCCGCCAGGACGTTCAGCGCGAGGTTTCATATCCACCATTTCAAAATCAATCGTATACTCTTCCATGCTTACACGTGCTACACGGATCTTCACTTCATCACCGATGCGGAAGACTTTCGAGGTACGTTCACCAATCAGAGCCATATGCTGATCGTCAAAATGGTAATAGTCGTCCGTGAGTGCGCTCAGGCGAATCAGGCCTTCAACCGTGTTCTCCAGTTCAATGAACATACCAAAGCTGGTCACACTGCTGATCATGCCTTCGAACTCTTCGCCTACTTTGTCGAGCATGTACTCGGCTTTTTTCATTTTCTCCGTATCCCGCTCAGCTTCTACTGCCACACGTTCACGTTCCGAAGACTGCTGCGCAATATCGGCCATACGTGCTGCCAAATACTCCTGACGATTCTCCGGCAAAGCACCATTATTTTCAATGACTTCGCGAATCACACGGTGAATGACAAGATCGGGATAACGACGAATTGGAGACGTAAAGTGACTATAGAATTCTGCCGCGAGGCCAAAGTGACCTGACATTTCAGAATCATACTTCGCCTGTTTCATGGAACGGAGCATCATCGTACTAATCACGGTTTGTTCTTTTGTTTCTTTGATATCCTCAAGCAACGATTGAAGCGCCCGTGGATGAATCGCATTGCCACGTCCTTTGACCTGGTGTCCAAAATTCGCCGCAAAGGCGAGGAAATTTTGCAGTTTTTCCTGATCCGGATCTTCGTGCACACGATAAATGAACGGAACCTTCAACCAGTGGAAATGCTCTGCCACGGTTTCGTTCGCTGCCAACATGAATTCCTCAATGATTTGCTCTGCAATCGAACGCTCCCGTTTTACGATATCTACCGGTTTGCACTCTGCGTCCACAATGATTTTGGATTCTTCAAAATCAAAGTCAACCGCACCACGGCGCATACGCATAGCACGCAGCTTCAAGGCAATCTCTTTCATCAAATGGAAATCATCTACCAGATCCTTATAACGCTCGAGCAATTCCGGCTCTTCACCTTCAAGGATTTTACGGACGTTGGAATACGTCATCCGCTCTTTGGTTTTGATTACACTTGTGAAAATATCATGTTTTACAACCTTCATCTGGTCGTTAAACTCCATCTCACAAGACAGGGTCAAGCGGTCTACCTGCGGGTTCAAACTACAGATTCCGTTGGACAGACGTTGTGGCAGCATAGGAATAACCCGATCCACCAGATACACACTGCATCCACGGTTGTAGGCTTCCTGATCAAGCTTGGAATTCTCCTGCACATAATAGCCAACATCGGCAATATGAACACCCAGACGATAGTTACCGTTAGGCAGCTTCTCTACGTTAACAGCATCATCCAGATCCTTGGCATCTTCACCATCAATCGTGACAATATTAAGTCCGCGCAGATCACGGCGACCCTGTTGTACAATCTCTTCATCCGTGATGGAGTCTGGTGCTTTCTCCGCCTCTTCCACCACTTCATCCGGGAAAGCTTCAGGCAGCTGATGCTTCCGAATAACGGACAAAATATCAATACCCGGCTCATCCTTATGACCGAGAATCTCGATCACTTCACCCTCAGCCGCCGCACGGCCCTCCGGATAGCTGACGATTTTTGCCACGACCTTCTGTCCATCAACCGCCCCAGCAAAATTGGTACGCGGGATGAAAATATCGCGATTAATCCGTTTGTCATCCGGAATGACAAATCCGTACACCTCATGGCTTTGGAACACACCAACGACTTGTGTCACAGCACGAGTAACAATACGGACGATCTCACCCTCCAGGCGACCACCTGAAGGTCCTTGAGATGTGACTTTAACCAATACCGTGTCACCATTCATTGCACTCTTCATATCATTGGCGTGAATGTACACATCCGGGTGCTCCCGATCCTCTGGGATAAGGAAAGCGAAACCTTTGGCGTGAGCCTGTAAACGTCCACGTACCAAATCCATGCGCTCTGGCATGCCATAGCGATTGTTACGGGTCAGCAAAACTTTACCGGATTCCTCCAGCGTATTCAGCATAATCAAAAAGGCTTTGAAATCAGCTGCATCTTCAATAGCGAAGTGCTGTTCCAACTCCTGATAAGTCATAGGTTTATAAGCGGTTTCCCGCATGAAGTCGAGCAATTGTTGTTCTGTTATCATTAATATATTCACCTCGGGAAACATAAAAGTGTAAGCAAGTCTCATCTCTTTATGTATCGGAATTCTTACCATTTTCATGCAATACAATATCACTACTGTGAAGAGTGTAGTAGTACAACCATACTATCTCATACCCTAGTATACACGAATTCAATCCGGCCCATCCGTACCTCGCAAAAAAACCACAGTTGCCGGGGTGCTCCTCTAAAATCACGCTTTCACGTATCTCTACAGACATTTTATGCGATACACGTGCTGTGCGCATCTGAAAAAGAACTACATCCGAAAATTTTCTGTACACATGACGTTCATTATAGGGAGTGAGTTCGCGTAACGAATAAGCGAGGGACATACCATACATGATAGGAGTGTGTTGCATGTTTAAGGAAGGAAACCAAACAGAAGTGAGAAGAAGACCGAAAATCATGGAGTCTATAGATTAAATTGTTGGAAAAGTTTGGACGCGTAAGAATTTATTAAAAAACCCCCGTTTCTTCACGAAACGAAGGTTCATCAATTAAGCCATTAGCTTAAGCTATTCATTGAACAGCAGTTCCGAATCTTACTTGGAAACCACCGTAACAATAATAGACAAAATCATAAATCCTGCACCCAGTACCACCGTTGCACGTTGCAGGAAGAGATCCAATCCGCGCGCTTTCGTTTTACCGAAAAGATGTTCCGCACCACCGGAGATGGCACCCGCCAAACCAGCGCTTTTCCCGTGCTGCAGCAATACTACAGTGATTAGACCGATCGAGAAAACAACGAGCAGCAATTTCAAAGCAATATCCATTCTTTCCACCTCCTACCCATGTGGGCATACATCTCACCATAAAAACAGTTACTTTAATTGTAACATAGCTATGGTTGTACTACAAGTAGTACAGTTTATACGATGCCCTAAATTTCACCATCTGCGTGATCCTTACGTTATACCATTACTTCGTTGCAATAAAAAAGACAAGCCGGTTACCCGGCTTGCCCGTAAAAGCTGGATATCCAGCTTATTTTTTAAGGTTGTAGAATCCTTTAAGACCATTGTATTGAGCCAGTTCACCCAGTTGATCCTCAATGCGGAGCAATTGGTTGTACTTCGCGATACGGTCTGTACGGGAAGGAGCACCCGTTTTGATTTGACCAGCGTTAGTTGCAACAGCGATATCAGCGATTGTGCTGTCTTCGGACTCACCGGAACGGTGGGAGATTACAGCTGTGTATCCTGCGCGTTTAGCCATTTCGATAGCATCAAATGTTTCAGTCAATGTACCGATTTGGTTAACTTTGATCAGGATGGAGTTACCGATACCTTCGTCGATACCTCTGCCCAGACGCTCAGTGTTTGTTACGAACAGGTCATCACCAACGAGTTGTACTTTGTCTCCCAATTTCTCAGTGAGCAATTTCCAACCATCCCAGTCATCTTCGGACATACCGTCTTCGATTGTGATGATTGGGTATTTCTCAACCCATGAAGCCAGAAGGTCAACATACTCAGCGGAAGTGTAAGATTTACCTTCTCCAGCAAGTGTGTACTTACCATCTTTGTAGAACTCAGTGGAAGCAACGTCCATACCCAAGAATACGTCAACGCCTGGTTTGTAACCAGCTTTTTCAATTGCTTCGATGATTGTAGTGATTGCTTCTTCGTTCGAACCAAGGTTCGGTGCGAAACCACCTTCGTCACCTACAGCTGTGTTCAAGCCTTTGGAGCTCAATACGGATTTCAAGTTGTGGAAGATCTCTGCACCTACGCGAAGAGCTTCTTTGAAGCTTGGTGCTCCAACTGGAAGAACCATGAACTCTTGAACGTCGATGTTGTTGTCAGCATGCTCACCACCGTTGATGATGTTCATCATTGGAACTGGCAATGCTTTAGCGTTGAATCCGCCCAGGTAAACGTACAATGGCAGGTCCAAAGCGTCAGCAGCTGCGCGAGCTACTGCCATGGATACAGCCAGGATTGCGTTAGCACCCAGTTTACCTTTGTTTGGCGTACCATCCAAAGTGATCATCAATTTGTCGATACCCAGTTGATCCAATGCATCCATACCGATAACTTCTGGAGCGATTGTTTCGTTTACGTTTTTAACAGCTTGCAGAACACCTTTACCGAGGTAACGGGATTTGTCGCCATCGCGAAGCTCAACTGCTTCATGGGCACCAGTGGATGCACCGGATGGAACGATTGCGCGTCCGATTGCGCCGGACTCCAGGTATACTTCAACTTCTACTGTAGGGTTACCGCGGGAGTCGAGGACTTCGCGAGCGTACACGTCAGAAATAATAGTCATTTGTGATAATCTCCTTTAAATTTAAATTTATTAAAAATTAGGACCACTTGTGTTTTCCCTTTTCCACTACGTCAGCAGAATTGTCCTCTGATCGCTGTTATCCCCTGATTCCATTGAACTTATTTTCATAAGTTGGAATCATGTGATAAAGGCGAACGCGTTGCTTCTTCGGACAATTTCTGCTTCCTTCGTTCGGGGTAAACTCCAAACTTCCCAATTTCATATATGTTGTTGCGTAACTTATTTACGGGTAGCGATGACGGATGTACCTGTCATTTCTTCCGGTTTAGGCAATTGCATCAGGTCAAGGATCGTTGGCGCGATATCCGCCAGGATTCCGCCTTCACGCAGGGTTACATTAGCATCCGTAACGATGAATGGAACCGGGTTCGTTGTATGAGCTGTGAACGGACGTCCTTGCTCATCAAACACCATATCCGCGTTACCATGATCCGCCGTGATCAGTACAACGCCGCCTTTGGCAAGTACTGCATCCACAACACGGCCCATGCACTCATCTGTTACTTCAACCGCTTTGATGGTAGGCTCCAGCATACCGGAGTGTCCAACCATGTCAGGGTTAGCAAAGTTCAGAATGATGGCGTCATGTTTGTCTGCTTCGATCTCGCGAACACATGCGTCAGCCACTTCATACGCGCTCATCTCCGGTTGCAGATCATACGTTGCAACTTTTGGTGAGTTGATCAGTACGCGAGTTTCGCCCGGAAGCTCCACATCACGACCGCCGCTGAAGAAGAAGGTAACGTGCGGGTATTTCTCAGTTTCTGCAATACGCAGTTGTTTTTTATTGTTTTGTACCAGAACTTCACCCAGGGTGTTGTCGAGATTCTTCGGCGAATAAGCCACATAACCTTCAACCGTCTCACTGAACAAAGTCAAACATACAAAGTGCAAGCCTACAGGGAACTTCGGACCACGATCGAAACCGCGGAAATCCTGGTTCGTGAATACTTGCGACAACTGGATTGCACGGTCAGGACGGAAGTTAAGGAAGATAACGGAATCGCCGCTCTCTACCAAACCTACCGGCTCACCATCCGCTTTGACGATAACCGTTGGTTCAACGAATTCATCAAATACGGATTTCTCATACGATTCTTCAACCGCTTTGAGTGGATCAGTGTATTTCGGTCCATCTCCATAAACGATGGCGCGGTATGATTTCTCAACCCGTTCCCAACGTTTGTCACGATCCATCGCGTAATAGCGACCTTGAACCGTTGCGATTTTACCTACACCGACTTCTTCAATCTTAGCGATCAGTTTCTGCATGAAGTCTTTACCACTGTCTGGCATAACATCACGGCCATCCATGAAAGCATGAATATATACATCATTCATTCCTTCTTTTTTGGCCAGATCCAGCATAGCAAACAGGTGGTCGATGTGACTATGTACGCCGCCATCGGACAACAAGCCGTAGAGATGAAGCTTTTTGCCGCTTTGTTTCGCTTCGCGAACAGCTTTGACAAGTGTTTCATTGTCATAGAACTCGCCGTCACGAATGGATTTGGAGATACGGGTCAAATCCTGGTATACGATCCGGCCGGCACCAATGTTCAGGTGACCTACCTCGGAATTTCCCATTTGCCCTTCTGGCAAACCTACAGCTTCACCGCAAGCAGTGAGCGTTGTATGTGGAAATTGGCTCATGAAACGGTCGTAGTTCGGTTTCTTGGCTTGCGCTACCGCATTGCCTTCCACCGTGTTACGCAGACCGAAGCCATCCATGATGATCAGTGCTACAGGTTTTGGAGCTGTCATCTTACTTCGCCCCCTCAACAAGCGCGATGAACGAAGCCGGCTGCAAGCTGGCACCGCCAACAAGTGCGCCGTCGATGTCGCTTTGTCCGAGGTATTCTGTTACGTTCTCCGGTTTAACACTGCCGCCGTATTGAATACGAACTGCATTCGCAACCGTCTCGTTGTACAAATCCTTCACCAGCGTACGGATGTAAGCAATAACTTCATTCGCATCTTGGGAAGTGGAGGATTTGCCTGTGCCAATCGCCCAGATTGGCTCATAAGCGATAACAACTTGTGCCGCTTGCTCTGCAGACAGACCTGCAAAAGCAGCTACTGTTTGCACTTTGCATACGTCTTTTGTTTGGTTCGCTTCACGCTCTTCAAGCGTCTCACCCAAGCAGAAGATTGGAGTCAATCCGTGACGGAATGCTGCATGCAACTTTTTATTAACAGTCTCATCGGTTTCCGCAAAATATTGACGGCGCTCCGAGTGACCAATAATGACATAATCCACACCCAGGTCTTTCAGCATCACGCCGCTGATTTCACCTGTGAATGCACCGTTGTCTTCAAAGTGAAGATTTTGTGCACCAATTTTGATGTTTGTGCCTTTAACGGCTTCTACCAGGGATGGCAGATTTGTAAACGGTGCGCAGATTACAGTTTCCACGCCTTCAACTTCCGCTTTTCCTTTAACTTCCTGAATGAAGTCATTGGATTCGGAAACCGTTTTGAACATTTTCCAGTTACCTGCGATAATCGGTGTTCTCATGGGTTTCAACTCCTTCATGCTATAGACTACTAAAACTTACTTGTCGTTCAATGCCACTACGCCTGGAAGTACTTTACCTTCCATGAACTCGAGCGATGCACCGCCACCTGTAGAGATGTGGTTCATCTTGTCAGCCAATTTGAACTTCTCAGCTGCTGCCGCGGAGTCACCACCACCAATTACAGTGTAAGCTTCTGTCTCAGCGCAAGCTTCTGCTACTGCACGAGTACCGTGGGAGAATGGCTCGATTTCAAATACGCCCATTGGTCCGTTCCATACAACCAATTTGGAGTTTTTGATTACGTCAGCATAGATCTCACGTGTTTTAGGACCGATGTCGATACCTTCCCAATCTGCTGGGATGCCATCGATGTCAACGATTTGTGTGTTTGCTTTCGCACTGAAATCGTCAGACACTACGATATCTACCGGCAGGTAGAAGTTTTTGCCCAGTTTTTTCGCTTTTTCGATGAAACCGAGAGCAACATCAAGTTTGGATTCATCCAACAAGGATTGTCCAATCTCATGTCCTTGTGCTTTGAAGAACGTGTAAGTCAGACCGCCACCGATGATCACGTTGTCTGCAATGTTCAGCAGGTTGTCGATTACATCGATTTTGTCCTTAACTTTGGATCCACCAATGATAGCTGTGAAAGGACGCTCAGGGTTGGAGATTGCTTTACCCAACACTTCAAGTTCTTTCTCCATCAACAAACCGGACACTGCTGGAAGCAAGTGAGCGATTCCTTCAGTCGAAGCGTGTGCTCTGTGAGCCGCGCCAAACGCATCGTTAACAAAAACGTCAGCCAGTTCAGCAAATTGTTTTGCCAGTTCCGGATCGTTTTTCTCTTCGCCTGCATGGAAACGAACGTTTTCAAGCAACAATACGTCGCCGTTGTTCAGTTCAGCGATTTGAGCTTTAACAGCGTCACCAACGGAATCGTCAGCTTTAACAACTGTTTTACCGAGCAATTCAGACAAACGCTCAGCTGCTGGAGTCAAACGCAAGGATTCAACCACTTCGCCGTTAGGACGACCCATGTGGCTTGCCAAAATGACTTTAGCGCCTTTTTCAATCAAGAAGTTGATTGTAGGAAGCGTTGCACGAATACGTTTGTCATCTGTAATTTTACCATCTTCGAGCGGCACATTGAAATCTACACGGACAAAAGCCCGTTTTCCTGTCAATTCGATATCGCGTACACTTTTTTTGTTCATTGTATTTCCTCCGCACCCATGTATTTGGTGGACCAATCAAGAGCTAAAATCCCTTGTCAGTCCTGGTGTTTTTGAGAAATTTGCAAAATGTAGATATATAAAGAGCGGAAACAATATAGCATCTGTTTCCGCTCTATTTTATTTCAGATATTACTTAATCATTTTTGCAAAGTGCTCCAAAGTGCGAACCAATTGTGCAGTGTAGGACATTTCATTGTCATACCAAGCTACAGTTTTAACCAATTGTTGGTCGCCAACAGTCAGAACTTTAGTTTGAGTTGCATCAAACAGGGAACCGAAAGTGATTCCTTGGATATCGGAAGATACGATTTCGTCTTCTGTGTATCCGAAAGTTTCTGGATCGGAAGCTTCTTGCATAGCTGCGTTAACTTCTTCAGCAGTTACTTTTTTGTTCAGAACAGTTACGAGCTCAGTCAGGGAACCAGTAGCTACTGGTACACGTTGAGCTGCACCATCAAGGATGCCTTGCAGTTCTGGGATTACCAGACCGATTGCTTTAGCAGCACCAGTTGTGTTAGGGATGATGTTTTCAGCTGCTGCGCGAGCACGACGGAAGTCACCTTTAGGGTGTGGAGCATCCAACGTGTTTTGGTCGCCAGTGTAAGCGTGAATTGTAGTCATCAAACCTTGAACGATTCCGAATTTGTCTTGCAGTGTTTTTGCCATAGGTGCCAGGCAGTTTGTTGTGCAAGATGCGCCGGAGATTACAGTTTCAGTACCGTCGAGGATTTCATGGTTTACGTTGTAAACGATGGTTTTCATGTCGCCAGTAGCTGGTGCGGAGATAACAACTTTCTTAGCTCCACCTTTCAAGTGTTTCTCAGCTGCTTCTTTAGTTGTGAAGAAACCAGTACATTCCAGAACGATATCTACGCCCAGGTCGCCCCAAGGAAGTTCTTCCGGGTTACGGTTAGCCAATACTTTAACTTCTTTGCCGTTCACTTTGAAGAAGCCATCGTGTACTTCAACATCGCCATCGAAGCGACCTTGAGTTGTATCATATTTGAGCAAATGAGCGAGCATTTTAGCGTCAGTCAAGTCGTTGATTGCTACTACCTCGATGCCTGCTACATTTTGAATACGGCGGAATGCCAAGCGTCCAATACGTCCAAAACCGTTAATACCTACTTTAATCATGAGTAAGTTCCTCCCAAGTTTTGATTAATTTTTTATGAAACTTATATATTCAAGACAGACGGTGAAGTCCGTCAAGACAACAATAGTTGTGATGCAAAGTAAACCCTTATTCCATTTCAGCAACGATGACTTCGGCAGCAGCCTCATCAATAATCAGAATATCTTCCTGACCAAATCGCAACACGGAGTGAATGGCAGCAGCTTTGCTTTTGCCACCTGCAATTCCAATCACGACATCGGTTCGTTCAATATCCTGAAGTCGCATACCCAGTGTAAGCATGGTATGTACCACCTTACCCTGATCATTAAAGTAATAACCGAAAGATTCAGATACGGCTCCTTGCTCCTGAAGTTCATCGATAATCTCCGTCGCAAGTTTACGTCTTGTCGCCATCTCCACGGCATCACCAATTCCATGAATTACAATCCGCGATTTCCGAATCAGCTGCAGAATCTCCTGAACACTGGGGTCCTGGATTAATGATTCGTAGGCATGATCACTAAGCAAATCCGGTACATGCAGGAGTTTGTATTGCGCTCCTACCCGTTTTGCCATTGTGGATGCAATCGTATTTGCCTGAATTTCAAGGCTTTCTCCAAGTCCACCGCGTGCCGGTACGAACCAGACACCTTTGAGCGATGTTGGCGGAGTCAGTTGCTCTGCGACTTCGGCCGTTGTTGATCCGCCAGTAACGGCGACAACGTCGTTGTCACTCATGATATTGCCGAGAGCCTTCGCTCCGGCTCTGCCCAGTTCCCTTTTGGCAAATGGAGAAACGTCCGAATCACCAGGAACCACAACCACCTTTTGCAGACCGTAGGCTTGCTTGATGCGCTCTTCCAGCTCGGATAATCCGAACAACTCTTTGGCTACGGGCTCTAACTGCTGCAGCAAATCATACCCTGCCTCGCTGATCTTCATTCCTGCACTGTCAATTTCAATAAGTCCCTGAGCCTTTAACAGATCGGTCTCAGCCCTCAGAACCCGCTCGGTCATCTGCATGGAATTAGCTAACGTTCTCCGTCCGATCACATCCGATAACATGATCTGTTGCAGAATCGTATACCTCTTTTTCAAGATATCCATGAGATCAGGCAGAAGCTGCTTTTGTACTTCTAAAATCGTTCGCATGCTTTCCACTCCCGCAAGTTCTCGTTCTAAGCTCTCTTTCGTGGCCCTAAAACGTCCCGGGTTAACTTTTTAAGTCCCACGTCTATTCTACCTAAAACTGACGTGACATGCAAGTGTTTCAACGTGTTATTTCGACACGCATTCAGCGTTTGTACGCGCCTATTTTCACAATCCTAGACTTCCATGATCAAGGACTAGCTCACGCATACCATATATAGAAGAAACAAATGAATTCAATCTACATATCGCTCAGAATCACATTTCATACGGCATGTCCAAAACCTCTAATAGCATTTACTTAAATGCACTCTTTATCCACTCTTCTTCATCATGATCATTTTTGGGTTAATCCAAACCAATACCACAACGAACTGCTTGCAATTAAATATTTCATGAGCTATAATCATTATTGCTATCACATAATGTGCGCCCGTGGTCCAATGGATATGACGTAGGCCTCCGAAGCCTGAGATCCAAGTTCGATTCTTGGCGGGCGCGCCATTTTTATTTAACAGCTCATAACCCATTTAACCAATGAAACCGGAAAGGTTTCTTTTTTTTGCAAGTTAGTTTGACTTTCTTTGACTTTTTGTTTGGAATTGTTTATTATGTGGGTAATACGGTAACAGTTTAAGTATAAACACCAATAACATTTACATTCCGAGGAGGTTTTTCACGTGAGTTTTATTCCAATGGTCGTTGAACAGAGCAACCGGGGTGAGCGCGCCTACGACATCTACTCCAGATTGCTGAAGGATCGTATTATTTTCCTTGGTAGCGATGTTAATGACGTAGTGGCTAATGCCATTATGGCACAGATGTTGTTCCTGGCTGCGGAAGATCCGGAGAAAGACATTCACTTATACATCAACAGCCCAGGCGGATCGATTACAGCCGGTATGGCGATTTACGATACAATGCAATTCATCAAACCGGATGTATCTACCATCTGTGTAGGTATGGCCGCTTCCATGGGTGCATTCTTGTTGAATGCCGGTGCAAAAGGGAAACGTTTTGCGTTGCCTAACAGTGAAATCATGATTCACCAACCACTTGGTGGTGCTCAAGGTCAAGCTTCCGACATCGAAATTCGTGCTCGCCGCATCCTGAAAATGCGTGATACATTGAACCGCATCATCTCTGAGCGTTCAGGTCAACCGCTGGAGCGGATTGAGAAAGATACAGATCGTGACTACTTCATGAGTGCTGCTGAAGCTGCCGATTACGGTATCATTGATAAAGTTATTGAAAACGTAGGTTCCCAAGGAATCTAAGTGTTAGTTAGAACACGGTCTTCGCGTTAATATATCAATACCTAACGTAATCAGCAACACCTCATTGTGTTGTCTATACGAGAAGAAGCCCTCATCATGATCATGATGAGGGCTTCTTTTTTCATTTTATAAGAAAAATAACTTAAGAGTGCATAATAATGATTCTTTATTTGGTTCCCGTTACATCGCTAAATGGTTCTGTGCCTTTAGGAAGAATCTCTTTATACGTAAATGGCATTTCAGGGAATCCCTCTGCGTACGCTGTATACTCATACAGCTGGAAGAACACGACCACACCCGTTGGTGTAACATAGAAATCCTGATCTTTATTTAACCCTTTATACCCATCGAGGTATCCACCGCGGGCTTTCAGTTGCTCGCCCACTTTTTTACCCAACGTCTCGCGCATGGTTTTGTTATTTTGCAGCACATCATCTAATGTAAGCTCCTTACCTGTGTCCAGTGCAAAGGTGTGGCCCGTACGGTATGTCATACCATGAGCGCCAGCATAATCTTCGTATCGTTGTGTAATGAGTCCCAGCACGCCTTTTTCGTTGTACGTCACTACATAAGAGCTCTCAAATGCATATGGACGGTTGGCTGTAGCACCGCCGAATTCAGATGTCTGTTTCTTGAAGTCAGCTACATAAGCATCCACTTCGTCTTTCAGCACTTTGTTGATCGCTGCTTCAGCTTCTTTGCTGGCAAGTCCACTCACCTGTGGATATTGAACATCTACTTCAGCATTTTTTACAGTAACATTAACTGTTGCCGCTTTAATTTTAACGTTATTTTGTTTCACTTTGCTGAGTGTCAACGTTTTGGTTTTGCCATCCCAATTCCCCTGTACACCCAAATAATCTCTCATTGCTGAGAATGGAATATACAATCGACCCTGAATCAATTTCGCTTCCACTTGAGGGTAATAACCGTTAATATAAACGTTTGGCTGTCCATCCATCAGGCTAACGGTCATCGCATTGTTGGCTGCTGTTACCGTATATGACTTGGTTTTCGCATCATATTTCAGGGTTCCACCTGCCACATCTTTAACTGCAGTAAGAGAGACCCAAGTTGAGCCACCTTGAAGAAGTCCTTTTTGAGTCAGTGTTTTCCCACCCGATTTCAGAGTTACCTCAGCCGGGGTTGTCACTTTCGAGGATACCGATGCTGCCTGAACCGAACTGTCCTGCCATACCGAACCGCTACCTACAATAATTCCTGCTGCGAGCAAAGCACTTGTCCATTTTTTCCATGATGTCATATATAAAACTCCTCTCTGAATTCACAATTAGGGATCATTGCGTATGTAATCCTGACCTGATCGCATATCTCATACGCTCACCTCTCTATTATAATTAACCCGATTTCGGAAAGGTTTACAGCTCGAGTTACAATGTTGATGAATATCAAGCGGAAAATATAACGGGATATGACCTTTTTGTCACGAACAACTATACAAAAAAGATACCAATAACCAGCATTTCATGTTGCTTCAAAAAGGCACCCTCCTATCTAACTTCATCAAAGTTTGCTTTTCCAACAAAAAAAGACTCTGTCCACAGGACAAAGTCTTTGTCATCATTTCGTTGTACCCTTCAAATGACCCTTGAAAAGGTTACTTGAGCTTACAATCCTTAGTTCAATCTTGTTTATTTCATTTCATACGTGATATTCAGGATTGTGCTAACTTTAACCTGGCCTGTTTCAATCTCAGTGCCACCTGCTGTATCTTGTGCTTTGGACATCAGCGCCTCACTTGCATAGAACACAGGCACATTGGCATCACCTTGGCTCACGGAAAGAACAGCACCCAGTTGACGTTTAACTGCTTTTGCAATGGCGCCTGCTTTCACATCTGCATTGGCAACAGCTTTCTCAATCACTTGGGACTCATAACTTTCCGGATTTTCTACAGTAAAGCGCACGTTTTCAATGTTGTTGGCACCAGCCCCCGAAGCAGCATCGAGCAACTCGCCGATCTTATCCATCTCACGATATGTGACTGTCAGCGTATGATGCGCTGTGTATCCTTTAATTTGTTGTCCGTCTTTTTCGCTATACGTATAGTTGGGTTGTACAGAGAACTGACTCGTTTGAATGTCGTCTGCACTGATCTTCCACGTATTCTTCAGCAAGTTGGATACCTTTTGAACTTTGGCAGCATTCGCTTTTTGAGCAGATGCAGCTGTCTCTGCAGTACTGTTCACACCAATGGACAGATAAGCGATATCAGGCTTCACCTGAATCTCACCTTTACCCACAACATTAATCACATTCTGTTGTACTCCCTGAACCTCTGCAGCGTAAGCATAGTTACCTGGTGCAACCCATGCTGTTCCTCCAACAAGCAACGTACTTGCCACCAGCACCGCACCAAACGGTTTCATCCATTGTTTACCCATCACGATAGCCTCCTTATGTGTTAACATCTCAAACTTTAATCGATTTGATACCTTAACAGACGGGACAAATTCCATAATGTTGCACTTGACGATAGCAAATACGTCAATAACGCAAAAAAGCCCCTTTCGGGACTTCTTCATTGGATTGATCATATCTTATTGGTTTTCGAGCTCTTCCTTGCTTACCAGACTAACTAAAGCGTTTACAGCCTGTTCGGCATCCGCGCCTTCTGCACTAATCTGGATTTCCGTACCTGTGCTAATTGCAAGGCTCATGATCCCCATGATACTTTTTGCATTAACTTTTTTGTCGTCCTTCTCGACGAACACTTCAGACGAGTACTTATTCGCTTCTTGAACGAACAGTGCCGCAGGTCTGGCATGGAGACCCGTTTTCAAACGGACAACTACCGGGTGCTTTGTCATGGAAACTTACCCCCTATTATGAAATCTGGACATTAAATACACAATTATATTTATACAACATTATACCATTAACCCGTGCAGGACACTAGAAGAAAAAACTCAGGGTGCTTTAGAGGACATTATCTTGCCCTAATTTCATCTTTTGCACAGCGCATCCAATGACCTAAGTAAGTTCCCTAGGTCCTTAACGGTTGACTTTCCCGGCCTTTCTGTTCAGCAGAAACAGCCGACCTTGTTACTTTACCCCTACTCCGTCTTAACCATAACGTTCTGTGCGTACTTTCTCAGCCAGCTCATCAATTTTACGAAGCCGATGGTTCACTCCCGACTTGCTAACTGTACCTTTAAGGAGCTCGCCTACTTCTTTCAAATTGATATCTGGATGAGCGAGTCGAACCTCCGCCACCTCGCGAAGTTTCTCAGGCAACGATTCCAGACCAACTTCCTTTTGTAACAACCGAATATTATCGATTTGTCTTACCGCCGCTCCAATCGTTTTATTCAGGTTGGCGGTCTCACAATTGACAATCCGGTTAACGGAGTTACGCATATCACGCATAATTCGTACATCTTCAAACTTGAACAAGGCCTGATGAGCACCAATGATGCTGAGCAGCTCAATGATTTTCTCGCCTTCCTTAATGTATAGGATGAATCCTTTTTTCCGTTCTATGCACCGGGCATTCAGATGAAATTCATTGGCCAGGTCAACCAGTGCCTGACAGTGCTCTTCATACATGGACGCAATCTCCAGATGGTACGAGGAACCTTCCGGGTTATTAACCGATCCACCGGCCAGAAATGCACCGCGAAGATAGGCCCGTTTACAACAGTTCTGCTGAAATAACTCCGTATTAATTCCTGGCGTAAACAGAAAACCTTCCGATACAATATGAAGACTGTTGAGAATCTCTTGTACCATGGTTGGAATTCGAACAATATATACATTGTTCTTTTTCAGCCGCATTTTTTTGCGGACCAGTAATTCCGTATGCACTTGAAAATGCTTTTTAAGCAGAGAGTATGCCCGTCTTGCAATCGCGGCATTCTCCGTCGAAATATCCAAGATCACTTTTTTATTCGATAACTGCACTGCACCAAGCATACGGATGAGGGCTGAAAGTTCCGCCTTTTCGCAGCACGGTTCGCTCTCGATCATGGTTAACTCTTTTTTGGTCTGTGCTGCAAACGACATGGGACTTCACCTCTTCCGTAACATCCAATTTTGTACCAGTTGGTAGATGTGATGACTTAACTTGTCGGCATCATGACGCAGATAGGTTTTGAACAGAACAAGGGTATCTGCAACCACCTGATAACCGGCACTTTCGAGTACATTCATATCCAGTACAACCGGTTTTGCTCCTTTTTCCGCATACTTATTTTGCACTTGCAGCGGAATGTCACCATTATTTACGATAACATAGTCGAAGAGCTGATGACCTATATGCTCGTGTACCGCCTTAAGGTGGTCACTTACCGTATAGTTATCTGTTTCTCCCGGCTGTGTCATCACATTACAGATAAACATCTTCACCGCATCAGCCTCTACCACAGCTTCTGCAAGCTTAGGTACGAGCAGATTGGGAAGGATGCTTGTATAGAGGCTGCCTGGCCCGATCAGAATGGCGTCAGCTTGACGAATGGCCTCTACTGCCTCTGGCAACGGCTCCACGTGATCCGGTTCAAGGAAAACACGTTTGATGCGTCCACCCGCCTCAGGGATTTTGGACTCACCTGTAATAATTGTCCCATCTTCCATCTCCGCATGCAACACAACGGCCTGCCCGGCTGCTGGCAATACCTCACCTCGAACGGCAAACACGCGGCTAAGCTCCCGCACTGCGGTCACAAAGTCGCCCGAAATATCCGTCATTGCAGCCAAAATCAAATTTCCCAAGCTGTGGCCTGCAAGCCCCGCGCCTGTATTGAAACGGTACTTCAACATATCTGAAAGCAATGGTTCTACATCAGCCAGTGCCGTAAGCACGTTGCGAATGTCGCCCGGAGGCGGCATCTGTAGCTCATTGCGCAGGATGCCTGAACTTCCACCGTCATCTGCAACTGTGACGATGGCCGTGATATCCAGCGGCTTCTCTTTCAAACCGCGTAACATCACGGATAATCCGGTTCCGCCGCCCATTACAACTATTCTCGGACGTTCTCTTCGTGGTCCGGCCTCTTTCATCCCTTCACCCTCTTCAATGACGGTCCCGGTCAGCGTCGCGATGGCTCACGGTGACAGCTTCTGTCTCGCTGCTTCCCAACATCTTGCCCAAATATTCCGATATTGCTACCGAACGATGCTTGCCTCCGGTACAGCCGATTCCAATAATAACCTGGCTTTTGCCTTCCTTCCGGTATTGCGGAATCAGGAAATGCAGCATATCCAGCAGCTTGGTCAGAAACGCCTGTGTCTCTGGCCACTTCATAACATATTCGTACACATCACTATTCTGTCCCGTATTCGGTCGCAAATGCTCAATATAATGCGGATTCGGTAAAAAACGTACATCAAACACCAGATCAGCATCAATCGGAATGCCATATTTGAATCCAAACGACGTAATATTCACCGACAGCATTTGGCTTTCCAGATGAGAAAAACGGGATATGATGCGTTCTTTCAGTTGAGCAGGCTTCATTGTACTTGTATTCAGTACCTGAGTCGCAGAGTTTTTGAGTTCCTCCAACATCTTGCGTTCCAGTCGGATGCCGTCCAGCGGCATGCCCTCAGGAGCCAAAGGATGTCTGCGCCTGCTTTCTTTGTAACGCTGAACAAGTACAGAATCTGTAGCATCCAGGAATAAAATTTCGCAATGAATGGTAAAATGATCTTTAATATAGTTCAAAGACTCGGACAGAGCCGTAAAGAATTCACGCCCGCGCAGATCGATAACCAATGCAACCTTACCAATCTTGCCGTTTGACTGTTCAATTAGTTCCGCAAATTTCGGAATCAATACCGGCGGCAGATTATCCACACAGAAGAAACCCAGATCCTCCAGGCTTTGTACTGCAATGGTTTTACCTGCTCCGGACATGCCCGTAATGATAATGAGCGTGGCGCCTGTGCCTGGTGATCCTTCACCTTCAAGCATAAATGTCCCCTCCTTATCATATTGCTGTCTTCATATATTGTTACGAGGATACTAGGAACGCAAGAGAAGACCTGCTGCACCCACAATACCTGCATTATTACCAAGTGTAGCTTCCAGAATCTGAACCCCATCTTGCAACGGTTCTGGCGTCAGCTTAGCAAACACAGTACGGATTTCATCAAACAAGAAATTGCCCGCTTTGGATACGCCGCCACCGATGATGAACATCTCCGGGTTAATGACAGCTGCTACAGTAGCCATGGACTTGCCCAGGTAAAAGGCCGCACGATTCACAATGCGCTGTGCCACTTCATCGCCTGCCTTGGCAGCATCAAATACTTCTTTGGCTGCAATCTTGTCGACGAGTGCCAGTGACGTATGATCCCCGCGTTCTACTGCATCCTTCGCCATACGGATAATTCCTGTTGCAGACGATACTGTTTCTACACATCCCATTTTACCACAACCGCACTTGATGGCCTCCAAGTCAGGTACAACACTGATATGACCCAGCTCACCAGCCATACCCGAGAAGCCTTGATAGATGTTCCCATTCAAGATCAAGCCTCCGCCAACGCCTGTGCCGAGTGTATAACATACGCAGTTGTCTACGCCTTTGCCGGCACCTGCCCATACTTCACCCAGTGCAGCCACGTTTGCATCGTTATCTATTTTGATTGGCTTGCCCAGACGTTCTTCCAGAATCGAACGAATGGCCACATTCCGAAATCCAATGTTAGGGGCATGAACGATAATTCCCTCGCGTACATTCGTGAAACCGGCCACTCCAGCACCTACACCCTCAAGCTGTTCCCAACTGTATGGTGATTCGGCTACGATATGTCGGACATACTTCTCGATGTTGGCGATGACCGTGTCTACGCCCTTATCCACTTCAGTCGGTCCTTCATACGTATGCATTAGCTGACCTTGTTCATCGCATATACCGACCTTGATTGCTGTTCCGCCGAGATCGACCCCAACGTAGATTTTCTCAGACATGCTGCAAGCCACCTTTATCTATCTAAAATAGTTTAAGTCCTACGTACCAACTATAATTGAAGGATACGCCTGGGTCAAGACGATAAGACCTCCGATACAACATGCTCCGTTAGGGTTGTGAACCACATCACATAGCATTTTTGAATACGTATACAATCTTATTACCTTCATTTATAAACGCACGCTTCATTCCTTCCTCCATAACAGAGGAAGCCTCAACTCATGATATTGCATCTACACTCGTTCCATTCAGAAAAGATCAACATCGTCCCCTCATATAGGTGACTCGTCTTATGCACCCCACCACCCGTCATTCTCACGCAGAGAGCTATCTAATGGCGGTTTTGCCAACAAAAAAGCGCCTTCCATAATTGGAAGGCACCCTTACTTTTTCAAAAGAATCTGATGTTGTTTAACTTGGTTGAGCTCAATTAAACTCAGTTGATTTTTTAAAGTTATAACTTCGATTCCACACGTACCGGCTCTTCTGTCTTTTCCATCTTGTTCACATCCAGAATATCGAGCAGGAAAACAAAGATCGGAATACCAATGATCAGTCCCCAGATCCCCAGGAAGTGTTGCGACAGAATTAGTACGATAAAGGTGTAGAACATTGGCAATTTGGTCTTGTGTGCCATCAGTTTTGGATTCAGGAAGTACGTCTCCAAGGCATGAATAACAATAATCATGATGATCACAATAATGCTTAATTTCAGTCCACCCATCTGATACCCAATCAGACAGAGCGGTACAAGTGAGATGATAACCCCCGCAACAGGAACCAGACTGAGCATGAACACCAGAATGGTCAGAGCGAACAGATACGGGAAACCCAGAATCCATAAGCCCAGTATCGTCAGTACCGTATTAAACACCGCAATAAGAAGCTGTGCCTCAATGACTTTACCAAAAGAAGACACGAATTTGTCTCCCAGATAGGCAACTTCATTGTAGAACCATCCAATTTTACTTGTTTTGAACTTGGACGTGAACTTGGATATCTCCTGCTTCTGCAACAAGAAGAACAGACTCAGAATGATGACGAGCAGAATAAACTCCAGCCATTTGCTCAAAGCGAAAATATATTTTAATGCATCATTGGTGTAATTTTTAATATCGAAGGATTGAAGATAACCCGCAATTTTGGATGCAAAATTATCACCGTCTGCACTATCCAGAAATTTCATAATCTCGTTTGTCAACTGGACGACCTGATCCACGATCCGTGGTGAATATCTGGAAATGCCAAGCACAATGACTGCGATCACAATCATATAGAGCAGGATGACCACAACTTTATAGTTGATTGGAAACAACCGATTCAAACCACCTGTAATGAAATGCTGTAACCTGTTCATGACATACGTAACCAGGAACAACAGCAGAATCATGTGCAGCATACTCCCCATACTGAACAAAACTAAACAGAACAAGAGCAGGATCAAAAACCGTCTCACTGTCGCATTCTGTAACCAATCTTTTATCATTTCCCCCAAAATCTTCACCTCACAGCTAATATGCCCCATATGTATACGAACTCATGCCCACTGTAGTTTCAAAAAAAGAGAAGCCTTCCGGCTTCTCTCATTTCATGAGACTTCCCGTTGTCTCTTATTCCTAACATATGCCTAACCTCACGCATGTAATGCTTATTTATCCAACGTTTCGCTCCAATCATGGACAATGCTTCCTTCTAGGAACTTCTCACAATCCATGGCGGCCATACATCCGGATCCTGCAGCTGTAATGGCTTGACGATACTTCGTATCCTGAACATCACCACAGGCGAATACACCCGGAATATTGGTCTCGGTTGTTCCCGGTTTAACGACAACATAGCCATGTTCGTCCAGTGCGATCGCATTACCCAGGAATCCGGTATTCGGTGTGTGACCAATGGCAACGAATACGCCATCTGCTTCGAGCAACTCTTCCTGCCCCGTCTCGTTGTTGCGCACCTTCAGCCCTTTGACACCCAGCGCTTCAGGTACGACCTCGAGTGGAGTACGGTTCAGCGCCCACTTCACCTTTTCATTGCTACGAGCCCGATCCTGCATAATCTTGGATGCACGTAATTCATCCCGGCGGTGAACCAATGTCACGTCTGTTGCAAAACGAGTCAGGAAACTCGCCTCCTCCATCGCGGAGTCTCCACCGCCCACGACCACGATTTTTTTGCCTCGGAAGAAGAAGCCGTCACATGTCGCGCATGTACTTACACCACGTCCCACATTTTCCTGCTCGCCCGGAATACCAAGATAACGAGCGGAAGCACCTGTGGAGATAATGATCGACTCAGCTTCCAGTTCACCGATTCCTCCAACTTTGACCTTGAAGGGCGGTTTGCTGAAATCAACCTCTTCCACCCAACCGTTTTTAAATTCCGCTCCAAAACGTTCAGCTTGCTTACGCATGTTGTCCATCAGTTCCGGACCCATGATACCTTGCGGGAAACCGGGGAAATTCTCAACTTCCGTTGTCGTCGTCAATTGACCACCCGGCTGAAGACCTTCGATAACCAGTGGTTTCAGATTAGCACGAGCCAGATATATCGCTGCTGTCAGACCCGCAGGTCCCGTTCCGATCACAATCGTTCTGTATTTAGACATATAGATACAGCCTCCTTAATTAAGGTGAGAATGTGTTGTACTAGCGATGAACTTGCCAAGATGATATCCTACAGGCGTTTACGAGGCCCATTCGTTAAGTTTACCCGTTTTCCCGGTTGTTGTATCCTTCACCTGATGATGTCTTTCTGAAAACGAGTTGAAGCGAACTTTCTATACTAGTGGTGGCTTGCTGTTACAAACCGAATGAATCTGTTTAGCATACTTGCTAACCGTTGATGCTGATATCCCATACCGCTCAGCAATGCTTTGATAGGTAACGGGCCGACTGTGATTCTTCGCTGCCAAATATTCAAGTCCCGCAGCCCAACCCTCAATCTGCTTCGTACCCGGAACCTCCGGATGTACCCGGGATACATAATCCGTCCAGAGCCGTTCCATCTCTTGCTGCAACTCAGCCTTTGCTTCAGACATCTGCAACGCACGATCAACAACAGCCTGCCAATGGGAGGTTGAGCCACTGTCCGATTGCTCTGATGTGGATGGAACCTTCCCAATAGACTTCAAGGCTACAGGAGAAAAGGGTCGAACAACCTGAGAATTCCGATCCTCATGTTCAGCCGATTTCAATTCGTTCAGTACAGTTTGTGCTGCCTCAAGCAGATCCTGTTCTTCTCCAGGCTCTTCAATAAAGGATTGCAAAGCCTGCTGCACCTCATAGTCACCGATCATCCCAAGCGCATGAATAACCTGTAGCTTGGTTGCCCGATCACCATGACGCAATGCCCAGAAGAACGATGAACGAATCAGTGGATCATTCTTCATTTCTTCAGGTATGCCACTACCATAGTTCTCCCACTGTCTGAACTGCTCATCAAATGGCAGATGATAGTGATAGCTCAGCTTCTCTGGCTCTTGCTCGCCTTGTTTTACAGCCTCAAGACCTGACAGATAATACCGGGATACTTCGGAACCCGGATCAAGCTTGGACACATGATGCCATAAACGCTCAGCAGCATCATAACGTTCTGTATTATAAGCCGCCACCGCTGCATAATGAGCAAGTGCCGGATCAGCAGCTGTCTCTTCGTCCTTGAGCAAACGCCGGAAGTGAACATAAGCCGTATCGTGTTGGCCCAGAATTCCCATCGTTGTCGCCAGTTTGTAGACTTGTTCGTGCTGGAATGGCACGATGACACGCAATTTTTTGATCAGAAGCAAAACCTGATCAGCCCGGTTCTCATTTTGATGGAAAATGGCCAGATTACAGAGTGCATGCAGATTACCTGGTTCTTGTTCAAGCACTTCGGCAATAGTCTCTTTTGCTTTGGAAAACAGACCCATATAATAGTAGGCGAGTGCCAGATTGTTACGGGCAGCCAAGTAATCAGGGTAATCAGAAGACATGCCTTCGAGCAATTCAGCAGCCTGTGCAAATTTCCCTTCTTCCAACAGTTCCCGTGCCTGATCGTGCTCCACTACACCTTTGCGTGATTTGATTCGATTCAGTTTGGTCGGACGATCCAGCTCATAATACAGAAGCTCCATCATCTCTTCGGCTTCCGTCATGAACTGACCTTGGGTGTCCTCCTCCAGATAGGTAACAAGTGCTTGCTCGGCTTCCTCAAACCGATCCATATTTGCATAATTGTTCGCCATATAGAAATAACATTCCGTCATCGACGGATCTACCACTTCCAGCACGTTAGCCAGAATGGCATTGGAGGCTTCGTAATCCCCCTTCTCCGATAATATACCCGCCATATTACAATGATTTACCGGATTTTCCGGTTCGTATTCAACAGCTTTGCGAAAATATTTTAATGCCTTGTCAACATGATTACGGTCCAGCGAGCGGACAGCTCTTTCAAAAAAGAAAGAAGCATCCAAGTGAATCGGTATAATATTGGCAAGGTGTCCCTCAGCCCGCACTAGCTTGCCCTTCATCTTCCAAGGCACCTCCTCTTTGCATTTCATTCATACTCTTCAGTATACCACATCTTAAGGCCCACTTCTCAATATGTAGTTTCATGTCGTTTATGAAAAAAATGCAAAAGAAGGTGATATTCCATTTTGCGGAAACCTATCACCTTAGAGCGTTGTTTATTCAAAGGAAACCCGTCTTTTCCTAGAGGCTCCTGCACTCGCTTGTCACAGGATTTCTTTGCAGTATTGCATTAGTCCATCCCTGTCGGATACGCGACGTCTAACTGGATTCGGATCGGATCGGATCGCATCGGTTCGGTTATGATGAGATGAGTGTAGTTTATGGTATTATTATCCTTATTGTCCTTTTTAGTAGTTTATCTCCATTAAATTAAATCAAACAACCTGTATTGGCTCTGACCCTCAACCTTATGATTTGCGTATCTAATTATAAAAATAAAGGCGGCATCATTACTATTTAGGAGGATGTTATATTGATGATCTCGAAAATAAAACCAATTGTATTCATCTTAATATGCTTGTTTGCTTTGAATGGATGTTCAAAAGATATAGAAAACATAGAAAATAAGTTCACATTAGATGATGTACTGAGAGAGCTCGAGTCTCAAGAACTGGATTTAGTGTCCTTTGGTATCACCGGGTATCCTTTGAAACTAAATGATGTTGTACCTGAGGTGTACTCCGTTGAAACGCCAGGGCAAGAAGATCCGTACAACCCTGAATTTATACATTTTTATATTTTCGATTCTGATAAAGATCGCATCAACGGAACAAAAGAATTCAACAAACACATGGAAAGTGCCCATTTTACAACGTTCCCTTTTCTATATGAGAAAAGAAAAGTTCTTATCGTTTACTGGAGCCAAACTAAAGATAATCCTCTGTTCACTAAACCAATAGAAACTGCGTTAGAGCAACTGAAATGATGATAGTCCATATATTACGGACTGAGCTTAACAGTGGGAATATCTTTTTAGAACGTTAATTGCAGTCATTCCTAAAAAAAGAAGACCGAGCATTTGGGCTCGGTCTTCTAACTGTTATGGCTTAAATATCTAATAAATCTAGATCTTCGACGCCATCGAAGGAGAAAGTGAAATTTGAATGGTTTTATCAAACGGTGTCATGAAATTGACCAGCACAACCTTGCACTTGTCCGGTAATTTTGCCTCCCGCACTGTTGCAGCCAGATGCCCCAGCTCGCCCCCGGTAATCTCCAGCCAGTCTTCTCCGCAGGTATAGCGTAATGAACCGCCTTTCCACAAGTAGTGACCCTCACTCGTTTCAATTGCGTCCTCACAGGTCAGTTCACCTTCGCTTCCGAATACAAAGGATAGTTGCATCATAATGTCTTCCGGCTCCTGCCCTGATAGATGCATGTTCCATCCGTTTTCCGTTGGCTGTAATTCTGCCCCTACACGGAAGGTCTGCTCATGAGTAAGCTGACGACTCTGATGAGGTAACAAATACCATGGACTGATGGCTGATGCTGCTGATTCCGGTAACAGGTTTGCAGGAACTGGACCGTAGTAGCCTTTTTTCTGCTCACCAGTCAGACGATACCCTTCGGACAGCCTCGTCATTTGCTGCATAGGTACATACCCTGGATTAAAGTAAGAGGCCAGTTGCACAGCCAGCAGGCGCACCTTGCCATGACGAAGAGCGAAGAAAGAAGGAACTTCTGTCATCACTGTCACGCTAGTAGCTCCATCCCGAATTCGGGCTACGGGAGCACCAAAGTCCGTATGCATCCGACTGTGCGAGATACGTCCGTGATGCCCTACTGCGTCCATCTGCTCCAGATATTCTCCCCGTACAAAATGTTCATTCAGCATGACCTCATACTGTTCCGGTAATGAATCACTTGCGTCATTTGTCTGCTGAAGCTCCGGCTCAAGCATTAATCGAATGAGCGTATTCACCGAGCACACACCCGGATCTGTCAGTGTATCTCCCGCCCAAGCTGCCATACCAGCAAAGAGTGGATCACCATCCAGCCGCGCCAAAATGGCATAAGGTAGGTAGTAAGGTGACAGATCGTGAACACTGCCCAGATCCTGTCGCCCTGAATAGTCTGTAACAATTTCACCCGTAGGATGGACCAGATACACCATCATGCGGAGATTAAGCCTCACCGGTTCCAGCAGTTCAGGACGATTGAGCAGGCGTGCAGCATGAATTAACATGATGTCGCTAACTGCGCTGTATATCCCATTGCTCCGTTCTGTCCACTCCCCATCGGGTGTAATATCCATGCCTTCATTCATCCACTGCTCTGCGCGCTGCACAGCTTCCTCCAGGTCAAATAGTTCATGCAAGAAACCAAGCGCCGCGCATAGCACCCAGCGATGATTGGGCGTATGACAACCTCCCGTAAGCATGGTCGGAATCGTGCGTTCCAGAAAGAGCCTCATATTGTTTAGTACAGGTTGCAGTGGCTTCCATTGCTGCTGCAGAAGAAGCTGATACAACTGTGAGTACCCCACAACGACAAAAGCAGTATCGGGAGGGGAATGGTAATTGGTCCAGCCTGGCGATATTGAACCTTCTTCATGCTGGAAGCGAAGTACAAATTCCGTAGCTAACAGCAGTCGATTTAACAACGCCTCATCCCGGTAATAGATGGAGTCCGGATTGGAGAGCGCAGCTCCCCAGTAACACATATCCGTGGGCGTTCCAGTCGTATGGTTGACCCAGGCAACACCTGTGAAGGGATCAATTGTCCCTCCATAGTAACGGCTTTCCGGGTCAAGCATCTGCCGGGATATGCCTCTTTCTACCGCTCTGTCATTACTGTCCACCAGTTGTTTGTACATGTGCAGTCCCCTCCATACCAATGCATTCTCCCGATGTGCGGAGTAAGTTACTTCAGTGCCATCAATTCAGACCGGAAGCTTACTCATATCGCCCGTAGGTGAGTTCATTTTTCTCGTCAGTATATATCATATTTCTACAAAAGTCGCTAGAAAATCTGTGCTTGTTTTACTACATATTTATGGGTCTCCGTCACTGAGAAAACAGTCGTTAAACACATGCTGTGAACACGCCAACTGTTCCCCACATCACCGCGCCTACTCTGTCACTCCAAGCTTCTTCATAAGCAAGTCATGACTCTCATGGATCTCTTCTGCCTTACAGGCAGACTTCAACTCGTACACCTTCACCTGTGCGCGGCGAATCATCGGCAGATAGGCATCATAGAAGTTCATATCCTTACTGTGTACATACGGGCACCAGTGATCAGAGAGACCGAGTGTCTCATGGATATGGACCCCAACGATATCATCCATCAGGCCTTGCATTTCTCCCACACTGTCATAAAGGCCCATTCGGTCCATCATGATGGCATGACCGGTATCGTACCAGATACCAACCGGAGCCCCTTTGAGGGCCGTGATGATGGTCTTGGCTTCGGCAAGGGTAGGAATCTGTTGTGGTCGGGATCTCGTCTCGATACCAAAACGAACATCCAGACCTTTAGCTGCCGCCCGATTGCATACCTCATCCAGACTGGCGATAATTTTCTCCACATACCCTGAACTGAGGGCTTCCCGCTGCTCCATCAATTCAGCCCATTTGCTGCGATACTTTGGTGAATCCGGACCTTCCTCTTTATAGATCTTTCCAAGGTCTTTGCTGATATCCTCAGGAAAAGGTACCTCTCCGGGGTGCACAACAACAGCTTCTCCCCCATAACGCTGAGCATATTCAGCCGACTCTACCAGCAATTCGATCGCCCGCTTACGTTTCACTTCATCTTCGAAGCCGAGCAAGATGGAATCCGTACCGTAGTCTGGATCAGGGTCATGTGGAAAAGTGTTGTGGACACTAGAAATTCCGATCTCTCCACGCTCAATCATGGGCTCAATCGTCGTGAGCATCTCCTTCGTCACATTATAATTGAGCTCCACCCGACGAAAGCCGAGATCCGCAATCTCCCGTATCATATCTTCCCCGACATCATGTTTTCGAATATTCCAGCATGTGGAGAACGAGTATTCTCCCTTATCTCTTCGCTGCATATTACGTTCCTTCTCCTTCCCCAATTGTGATGTTTTGCGTGTATGGGAACTACGAAGTTATCCTTTAACCGCTCCCAGCATGGCACCGCTGACAAAATACTTTTGCAGCCATGGATAGACAAGCAGAATAGGTACAGTTGCGAATACAACTGTGGCTGCCTTGAGACTTTCCGGAGTCAGTTGTGTGCGGTTAGCACCTTCCATCAATGTAAGCTCACTCACCATGTTGTTTTGAACCATTTGGAAGAGCTTCAGTTGAAGTGGATACAACTTGGGATCATTAATATACAACAGTGAATCCTGGAATCCATTCCAGCGACCAACCGCATAGAATAACGCTAATGTGGCAAGTACAGGCATGGATAATGGCAGTATGATTTTGAATAGCGTGTGTACATGTGAGCTGCCGTCAATTTCTGCTGATTCTTCCAGACTTTCAGGAATGCCTCTGAAGAATGAGATCAGGATAATCAGGTTAAACGGACTTACCAGTCCCGGTAAGATCAGTGCCCAGACTGAATTAAGCATGTTGAGATCACGTATGAGCAAATACTCGGGAATCATCCCGCCACTGAAGAACATCGTAATGATGATGACATACATGAAAAGCTTGCGCCCTTTCAATTTTTTCTTGGTTAACGGGTATGCAGCAGCAAGTGTGAATAACATGCACAGCACTGTGGTTACCACTGTCAGAACAGTCGTAAAGCCCAGTGAATATAGCATGGATTGATCAGAAAATACCTGAATATACGAATCCCAGTTAAATTCTTTAGGAAAAATGGTCACTTCTCCCGAAGTAATAGCCCGGTTAGAACTTAGAGATATCGCAATGGTGTGCAAAAATGGAGCCAGACAGAATATAACAAATAAACTGATAAAGGAGATATTAACGATATCAAAAATCCGATTTGAGGTGCGTTCACTCATATGCGCACAGCTCCTTTACTGATGGTCTATACATACAAGCCGATTGGCGTATCTTTCATGCTTTGATAACTTATAAAATGCCTTCGCCGGTTGCCTTTTTTGAAATATAGTTAGAGCCGAGTACAAAGATTAGCCCTACAACAGCCTGGAATAGTCCTACAACAGTTGCAAGCGTGTATTGTCCTGATTCAAGACCAACTCTGTATACAAAGGTACTGAGTACATCGGAATATTCACGCACGGCTGTGTTACCGATAATATAAGGCCGATCAAAACCGATGCTGACCATATGTCCGAGATTAAGAATGAGCAAGGTCACAATGGTTGGTTTAATACTTGGCAACGTAATATGCCAGATTCTCTTCAGTCTTGAAGCTCCGTCAATCTCGGCAGCCTCAAACAATTCCTTGTTCACACCGGTTAATGCCGCCAAATAAAGAATGGTACCCCATCCTGCACTCTGCCAGACACCTGTGAACAGGTACGTCACAAGCCATGGGTTTTTCTCTGTCAAAAATGGTATTGAATTTAAGCCCATACTCTCCAGCACACCGTTAACCATACCGGATTGATTGCCGAACAATTGGTATACAATTCCCCCGATAATAACCCAGGAGATAAAGTGAGGAATATACAGAATCGTTTGCGATATTTTTTTAAACCATTTAAATCGAACTTCATAGAGCATGATGGCCAATATAATTGGAGCAGGGAACGAAACAAGCAGGTCTAGGAAATTTAGCATGAAGGTATTTCGTAATGTGGTGTAGAAGTCCCGCATTCCAAATACTTCACGGAAAGCATCGAAACCGATCCACTCACTCCCGTTGATGCCCTGAAACAAGTTGAAATCCTTAAAAGCGATCTGAACCCCGTACATTGGGCCGTAACGAAAGATCAAGAAGTAGATCAGAGGCAGTGAGATGAGCGCATATAATTGCCAATACCTTTTCAAGTATGTGATGGTCAAGTCGGTTTCCTCCTATCAACAGAGAAACGGCTGTGCCGCCCATACCGGCGGCACACGTTTCTTCCAAAGTTATGCGGTAAATTACATATTGATTTAGTAATCACAAGATGAACCTGTTTATTAGATAACGCTTACTGAAGTGCTGCTTCAAGCTCTTTCTTCAGTTCTGTACCACCCAGTGACATGAAATCATTCATTTCTTTTTCATATACCGCTTCGAAGTCTGCCGGTTTGGCCATCGCAGTTTTCACAATAAGCACTTTCAACTTATCATTTAGCGCTGTACCATATTTAGATTCTGCTTCGATTGGTTTGCTGAAGATAACCGGTCCGATCGTATCCGTATTAGCGATATCAATGGACTGTCTCATTAGCTCTTGGTTACGCTCTGGGAAGCCTGCAATCCATGCGGCTTCATTGGCTGCCTGATCTCCAACTACTTTACCGTTGGCAATGATGGCCATGTCACCACCGTTGTAGACACGATCTTTGACATCCTGTGGTGCATCATCTTTAACAACTGGAACACCATCAACCTTATCGTAATTTTCACCTTCGACACCGGTGTTCATCTCCAGCAAGTTCGTTCCAGAAGCCATCCAGTCTAGGTATTTCACAGCTTCAACCGAACGTTTGCTGCTTTTTGGAATCATGATGTACATACCGTTGCTACCATAACGTGATTTGATGTGTTTGTTGTCCACATTCGCATTGGTGTAAGCGTCAACTGCTACAACTTTGCTATCTGGTACATTTTTGGACAAATTATCAAGCATACCATCTGCATACAGAATCTGACCTACGTCCTCAGACATGTAGCCAATATTACCGTTCTGGAAGTCTTTGACCAATTGCGTTTTTTCTTCATCAAGACTGAAGTCTTTGCTGATCAGACCTTCATTGTAGAGCTTGTTAAGGAACTGCATCGCATCTTTGAAGCCATCATGCAATGGTAGCTCGTAACGCTGACTGTACGTAAGCCCATCTTGTACGGGTTTAATAAAGGAGTAGATCAATGTTTCGTACTGCGCTGGGGCAAGTGCCATACCCATTGGGATGTTTTTGCTGCCCAGATTGCCCGGATCTTTCTCTTTGAATGCTTTCAACGTTTCGTACAGCTCATCCGTTGTTGTTGGAGCATTCATGCCGACTTTATCGAGCCAATCCTGGCGGATATATGAGTTGTAACGAGCCGTAATGGCACGTTTACCCGGAATAGCGAATTGCTGACCTTCCAGCTGACCGAATTTCAACAGGTCTTCGCCGAGATATTCTTTTAAGTTAGGTGCATGTTCATTAAGGAGTTCACCCACCTCAGTTAGCCCACCTTGCTGAGCATAACGGTAGAACACACTGGAGTCGTATACAAACACAATATCTGGAACGTCGCTAGGGCTGGCCATTAAAACGTTGAGCTTGGTTGTTTCTTCTGAACGTTGAACAGGTACGAATTGCACATCAATGTTATTCGGATCGCCGAATTTCTCTTGAACAAATTTAGTTAAGTAGTTGTTCGTGATCGTATGTGGAGAAGGACTGTTACCACGATCAAAAACCTCCACTTTCAAAGTAACACGCTCACCATTAGTTGTTGCCCCACCTTCAGACTCTTGATTGGATGGTGAAGAACATCCTGCCAGCAACGAAACTCCCATTATCATCGTAAGCGCCAAACCTACCCATTTCTTCGTTTTCCCTGTGGTTGTTGTTCTCGTCATTTAGTCATCCCCTTTTACTTTGCGTGAATGTTTAAGGCTTGCTCCGAGTATTCCACATCTTTCGGAACTCTAGCAATAAACCAGTTTCGGAAGCGCTTACAAACGGAATTTAGTTTATGTGTTAAGCCCATTTTCGCAGACTGATTATTTTCCCAAAGCTACGCTGCCCTAGGCTTTGATGGCTCTCAATGCCTCATGACTCGAAACTGCCTGTCCCAATACGGATAAACCATTTTCACACACTGCCTATATTCGTAAACGGTGAAGAAACAGGAATATTAACTTGCTATCCTGCGAAAACAGTTGCATCGATCTCGTCAGCAGAGAACTGTTCAACGAAAACAGGGCGAACCTCTGCAAGCCTCTCTCCTAAGTGGAAAGTGACTGCATGAAATTCACCCTGTGTTATCCTGATGTACAGATCTCAGAATATGATCATAATTGTGTTACTCTTCGGGTTCTCGATGTTCACGTTTCAAACGACGATAATCTCCTGGTGTAATGCCCGTTACCCGTTTAAATACACGTCCCAACGTAATTCCGTTTGCATACCCAACCTTCAGGGCAATATCCTGCAAAGAGTAATCGGTATTGAGCAGAAGCTGCTCCGTCTCCTTCATGCGAAGTTCTGTAACAAAATCAACAAACTTCATGTTGAATTCTGTCTTGAACAAATAACTCGCATGTTTGCCCGTAATCTGGAATCGGTCGCTCAGATGTTTCAATGAAAGATCCGGATTCGCAAACTGTTCTTCGATATAATTTTTCATTTCGTTGACCATGGCTTTGTAACTCTTGGTTTCCGTTACCGCTACATACGTTCTGAACAAGTCCGTCAGACCATCAAACAAAAGACTTTTCACATCCGTAAGCGTCTCTGCCTCTTCCACAGCACTCAACCATCTGTTGATGTTTTCTTCGGACAGCTCTTCCTGGAGCCCTTCCGACATCATGGCTACCTCTCGGCTGAGCATCTGTAACATGGCTTGAATCAGTGAACGAATCTCGTCATCCGGCAGTTTGTTCTGTTCAAATGCTGTAAAGATCTCCTCCAACTGTTCCCGCCACTGTCCACTCGACATCCTGAACCGCTTAACAAAGTCCGCAATCATCTGCAGATAGGTATAGGTATCCAGCAAAGGATGCTGTGGTTCGCCGCAGTCGGCTTGGCCGACATCTCCATTCATCAACAGTTTGCGTTGCATTACCGCTTCTGCGGCCGCATAGGAATCCCGTATTGTACCGATTCCCTGAGCAATAGGACCAATGCCAAAGCTTAAGGAAATGCGTAGATTTTGTTCTACCCAGGATTTACATTCCTCAGCTACTACACGAATCTGCCCAGACATATCCAAGTTGTTATCATTCTGTTCTTTGAACACAAACAGGATTGCAATTCGATCTACACTAATCCATTCCGTCCAGCATTGGACTCCCGTATTACGTGACAGCTCTTGCAAAACGTTCATCAAGGCAAACTTCAGCGTATTTTGTTCACCTCTCGTGTACCTCTCCTGAAATCCCTTCTCATAACGGTTAATCTCTCCAACAACAACGACAAAACGCGACGAGTCTTGCACGTCATTCAGTGGAGAGAGCTCTTTTAATTGCTCTGCTGCATTTTCCATGTGTTCACCATGCAACAGGGCATTGAACAACTTGCTGCGCTGCATGAGTACATTTTCCCTGCTTTTCTTGTCATAATCCATCATATGATTAATCAGATTCTCAAGCACACCATCAATCATCTTCATCTCATCCGTGCGAGCACCTGAGTGTTCGAACACCCGAATCTGATGAGACTCAATCCGGTTCATGATGATCTGAATGGGCTTATAGTTACGGCGAGTAATATACACGATATATACAATCGCACAGATGACAGTCACAATAGCAATGATTACCCATACATAAGATATGACAGATACCCAGCCAAATAAGTTGCCGGCCTTAATTCCACTGGATATTGTCCAGCCCAGTCTTTCTAGCGATAGCCTATTTAGTTCCTGACCGTCTATCGAGCCCTCTTGGTCCGAGTGTGCATTATACACAACCTTACCGTCCCGATCCGTAATCGTCAGGAATGAGAGCTGACCATTAACCATACTATCTACACTCTGTTCAATGCTGCTCATCTTGATATTAATGACCAATGTACCCTGAGAGCCAAAAGGCAAAGGCATGTCCTTGTTCACCGTTAATACGCGAATAGGGGTACGTTGAGCAGAGTCCGTATCGAATTCCCGGACCGGCTGCCAGCCTGAACCGATAGACCCGGAAACCATCTGATTAATCCAAGCCTTATCTGAGAAACTGTCCGCTTCTCTGGAACCACTTACGGTCAGAACATGTTTATTTCGCTTGTCATATAGATAGATGGATTGAATCCATGAGGACGAATTGGATAGCTCACGTAAATTCTGCGCTATCGCATACACCGTGTCCGAACTGGTCAGGTTTGTGTTATTAAAATAGAGTTTATATGCCTGCTGACTCTGTACCGTTTCCAGGATGGATAGTTCAAGATCCCTGATTGTACGATCCACCGTGTCTATCATATAACTGGAGGAGATCCGGTCTGCTTTTTTGGTTTCCTCTTTAGAGATGTCATTGATGAAAACAAACGCGATGAAAATGAGAATGGTGACCGTAAGAAAAAAAATTGGGAAGTACGAGAACAATAACCGGTAGTACCAATTACGAGACAATAGACCCCACTCCTCACTCCACGATGCCAATGTTCTCAGCCGTGGTTCTACTGTTCAGCATCCATCTCACCTTAGGGGCTGAACACTATATGATAACGCTATCATAACTGATTTTATGTTATTATAGCACAAGCCTCTGAGCAGCAAAGCAAGAATTGAATTCAAAGAGCCAAAACAAAAAAACCGTGCTGAGCAGACAACAACTCAGACACGGAACAGTTCATCTGGCAGCACACCGTTATATCCTCGATGCTCTAAATGCCAGAATCCTTAAACAATGTGGCCATGGAGCCACCATCCACAATAATGCGTATGGCGCGGGCCAGCATTGGCGCAACAGGTAACACTTTGAAGCATTCAGGGTGGTCATCTGGCAGTGCGATCGAGTCCGTAACTACCACCTCTTCAATTGACGGGTGATTCAACTTACTTACCGCCCCATCCGAGAACAATCCGTGTGTTGCACATACATATACATTTTTGGACCCACGTTCCTTCAACCCTTCCACAACATTCAGAATGGTTGTTCCGGTGTCGATCAGATCCTCAATAATAATAGGTGTCCGTCCTTCTACATCACCAATGACATGGGTAATCACCGATTCATTATGGCTTGGACGTTTCTTGATCATAATGGCAAATGGAGAATCCAGACGGTTCGCCAGCTTCTCTGCCATCGATGCTCGTCCCGCATCCGGGGAGACTACAACAGGGTTCTCGATTCCTTTGCTTAACAGATAATCACTAATCAGATCCAGTGATGTCATATGGTCAACCGGAATGTTGAAGAATCCCTGAATAGCCGCTGCGTGCAGGTCGATCGTTACCACTCTATTGGCGCCAGCCGTAGTTAATACATCTGCTACCATCTTGGCCGAGATCGGCTCCCGTGGAGCGGATTTACGCTCTTGTCGAGCATAGCCATAATACGGAACAATGATGTTCACAGTGCGCGCTGAAGCCCTCTTGGCGGCATCAATCATCACCAACAGCTCGACAAACAGCTCATTGATCGGATGAGACAACGACTGTACCAGAAACACATCACAATTACGGATCGTTTCTTCATAATGAACGTATATTTCTCCGCTCTTGAACCTGGACAGCTTGATCTTGCCCAGTTGTACACCCAGCTTGTCACATACCTGTTCTGCCAGCTTAGGGTTCGATGAACCGGAAAAAATACGTAACGAATGCTGCATAATGCCCTCCCGAGGGTTGAAGTCCCTATATAATCCCTTAGCTAAAAGGTTATTTCCCTCATTATACTCCACTGGCTTATACATTTAAAGGAATGAACGAGCGATGACGGCCTTCAAAAACAGCGACCTCCGTACAGCCCAACTCATGTAAAAGTGCTTCAGCTTCAGGCAAATAATCCCCCAGCTTCAGTGGGTCATGTGCATCAGAACCCATGGTTAATGGAATGCCCAATCGAATGGCTTCTGTCAGCATTCTGCGACTAGGGAACATCTCGGCACAAGGCTTTGATAACCCGGAAGCATTCAGCTCCATGGCGCAGCCACTTTTGGCAATAGCCTGCAGCGCTGCGTTCTCCAGTGAGATACGTTCATCTGTCTGCTCCGCTGAAGGAGCATAGCCAAACCGTTTAATGACATCCGTATGGCCCATAATATCGTACATACCCGTCGCAGCTGCCTTGCTTACGGCATCATAGTACTGACGATATACTTCAAGGATGTCTTTGCCATCCCAGTGATGGGTCTGGCGGAAATCCGTAATGTCCCATTCCCCGAGGAAATGAACGGAGCCAATCACATAATCCCATGGATAACGCTCAATGATCGCACGGATCTCTGTTTCCCAGCCTTCAATATAGTCACCTTCCAGACCAACACGTACGTCAATCTGCCCACGGTAACGTTCTTTCAGGGAGAAACACTCCTCTACGTAACGCGGCAGTTCATCCATAGGCATCGCCATTTCCGGATAATATTGAGCCGGATCGACATGCAACAAGGGCATGTGATCGGACAATCCAATCTGGGATAGTCCGATCTCCACACCACGCTGCACGTACGCTTCCAGTTTGCCAACGGCATGTCCACACCGCTCATGGTGTGTATGATAGTCTATACGCACGAAACTCGCCTCCTAATCGCGGCGAGGCCGTTCATGACGGCGGCTCAGCTCTGACATAATGTCGTCCAGCGGCAGCTTGCGCTCTTGTAACAGGACGAGCAGGTGATACATCAGGTCACTGACTTCCAGACGAAGCTCGTCATTATCTTTATTTTTGGCGGCGATGATCGTTTCGGACGCTTCCTCACCGATTTTTTTCAGTATTTTGTCTACACCTTTATCAAACAGATACGTTGTATATGCACCCTCAGGGCGCTCACGTTCACGCTCTGCAATAACGGATTCCAGTTCAGCCAATACCTCAAAGCGACTTTCGGAACCGGAACTTGCAGAAGCAGATGCCGCACCCGCTTCATCCGAAGCCTTGTCTGCCGATTTCTCTGGCAAACCAATGATTTCATTATGGAAACAAGTTACCGCACCTGTATGACAAGCCGGACCGTTCGGTTTCACCTCAACCAACAAAGTATCGCCGTCACAGTCATATTTTAGGGAAGTAATCGTCTGCACGTTGCCAGATGTTGCCCCTTTATGCCACAGCTCTTGACGCGAGCGTGACCAGAACCAGGTTTCACCGGATTCAAGCGACAACTTCAGAGATTCGCGATTCATATAAGCCATCATTAAAACTTCACGAGTATCTACATCCTGCACAATGGCAGGAACCAAACCGTCACTCCAACGAATGTGTTCCACAACCTGTTCCAAGGATAACTGTTCCTTGATTTCATCGCTCACTTTAGTCACGGATCTCCACCCCTTGTTCTCTCAAATGTTGTTTTAACGCCGGTACGGCGATTTCTTTGTAATGGAAAATCGTTGCGGCCAGCCCTGCGTCCGCTTTGCCTGTGGTAAATACATCATAGAAATGAGATTCTTTGCCCGCACCGCCCGATGCGATGACTGGAATACGCACAGATTCGGATACTGCTGCCGTCAGCTTCAGATCAAAGCCGTCTTTTGTTCCGTCCGCGTCCATACTTGTGAGAAGAATCTCTCCCGCGCCCAAGCTCTCAGCCTGTTTAACCCATTCCAACGCCTTGATCCCGGAGGGTTTCCGTCCACCATGGGTATAGACTTCCCACTCGCCCCAAGCTTCGTTAAACTTGGCATCAATCGCTACCACGATGCACTGCGAGCCAAAGCGACGTGCACCATCTGCGATCAACTGCGGATTAAGTACCGCGGCTGTATTCACTGCAATTTTATCCGCACCTGCACGGAGAATCCGCTTCATGTCCTCCACCTTGGAGATGCCACCACCTACCGTAAAGGGAATAGCGATCTCGCCCGCCGTCTGCCGTACAACTTCTTCCATCGTTTCGCGACCTTCTACCGAAGCGGAGATATCGAGAAACACCAATTCGTCCGCGCCCTCGCGGTCATATAGTGCCGCCAGCTCTACCGGATCACCCGCATCGCGGAGATTAACGAAGTTGACGCCTTTGACGACCCGGCCGTCCTTCACGTCCAGACAGGGGATGATTCTTTTTGCCAGCATGCTACCTCTTCCTCTCTATCCGAATATCCCTTACTTATTTACTGCACGTACCGCTTCAGACAGATCGATGCTTCCCGTATACAGTGCTTTACCCACAATTGCTCCACCAACACCATCATCCGCGTGGCGACTCAGACGAAGCAAATCATCCATTACACTCACACCGCCGGAAGCAATAACCGTCCGTCCGCTTGCCTTGGCTAGAGACACAATCGCTTCCACATTAGGACCCTGCATCATGCCATCTCGGGAAATATCCGTAAAGATAAACGTTTCTGCCCCATACGCCGCCAATTCCTTCGCGAGTACCTCTGCCTGTACTTCCGATGTTTCAAGCCATCCGCGGGTTGCTACGTAACCATTACGAGCGTCAATACCAATTGCCACTTTGTCGCCGTAACGTCCCAATACTTCCTCTGTAAAAGCACGATCCTCAATTGCTGCTGTTCCAATGATTAGTCGGCTAACACCCAGACCAAGCAAACGCTCTACATCAGCTACCGTACGAAGTCCGCCACCCACCTGAACAGGTACATTCACAGCCGAGGCAATCCGCCCGATCAGCTCATCGTTAACAGGATGACCCGCTTTGGCACCATCCAGATCGACCAGATGAACGTATGTACCGCCTTGCTTCTCCCAAGATAGAGCTACTTGAACCGGGTCATCGCTATACACGGTCTCCTGATTATAATCTCCCTGCACCAGTCTTACACATTTGCCGTCCCGGATATCAATCGCCGGATATAGGATAAAAGATGACATACAAGGCCTCCTGAATATGAATTAGATTTGTACGCTTTCTATAGTTAAGAAGAGATGATGCTTTACCTTTGTATAGGTGCTCCTGTCAGAGCCAAAAAGTTGCCGAGCAACTTCATACCAAGCTCTCCACTTTTCTCCGGGTGGAATTGCATACCGAAGTTGGATCCTCTGCCTACAATGGCTGTCACCGGATGTCCGTAATCCGTTACCGCCAGCAGATCCTCCCTGTTTTCAGTAAGCGCATGATAGGAATGGACAAAATAGACGTGACCTGCCTCAAGCCCCGCAAATAGCGGGTTTTCCGCGTGCAGGAATTCCAAACGGTTCCATCCCATATGAGGAACCTTCAGTTCTCCTGGGGCGAAACGCACCACTTTACCTGACAAAATATCCAGTCCCTCATGTTCGCCATGCTCTTCACTTGAGCTGAACAACAACTGCATCCCCAGACAGATCCCGAGCAGTGGCTTGGACCCGGCAGCGGCTTCTTTCACCACCGTATCCAATCCACTCTCCCGCAGATGAACCATCGCATCACCAAAAGCACCTACGCCTGGCAGAATAACACCATCTGCACCAAGAATCTCTTCCCGGTCACCTGTGACCAGCGCTTCGTAGCCAAGACGTTCGACCGCTTTGCCGACGCTGTGCAGGTTACCCATACCGTAATCGACAATTGCAATCGCCATCGTCTACAGCACTCCCTTCGTGGAAGGCACACCCGTTACACGTGGATCAATCATCGTTGCTTCATCCAGAGCACGTCCCAATGCCTTAAAGATCGCTTCAATCATGTGGTGGGTGTTCTGACCATAGTGCACAATGACATGTAACGTAATCCGAGCTTCCAGCGCCAATTTCCACAGGAATTCATGTACCAGCTCCGTGGAGAAACTGCCTACCTGTTGGGAAGGGTATTCAGCACGGTATTCAAAGTGAGGTCGGTTACTCACATCAATAATAACCTGAGCGAGTGCCTCGTCCATCGGTACAAAAACACTGGCGTAGCGCTTAATACCGCGTTTGTCACCCAACGCTTCTCGCAACGTCTGTCCCAGACAGATTCCGATGTCTTCAACCGTGTGATGATCGTCGATGTCAATATCTCCGCGAGCCTGAACGTTCAGGTCGAATTGTCCGTGCTTCGTGAACAGATCCAGCATATGGTTCAGGAAGGGTACATCTGTTTCAATCGTGGATTGTCCTGTTCCATCTACAGTAAAGGCCAATTGGATATTGGTCTCGTTTGTTTTGCGGTCAACCTCTGCTTGGCGCACTGCACCTTTGTTTTCAAGTTCAACACCTTTATTTTGCTTATCCATTGTCCAATTCCGCCTTTCCTTCCTGTTCTAACCGTACAGCGATTGCACGGGCATGCCCTTCAAGACCCTCATGGCGGGCCAACTCTATAATAGCCGCTCCGTTCTGCAGCAGCGCTTCTTTACTATAATAGATCAGACTCGATTTTTTGATAAAATCATCCACGTCCACTGGCGAACTGAATCGCGCAGTACCATTGGTCGGAATAATGTGATTTGGTCCGGCAAAATAATCCCCTACCGGCTCCGAGCTGTACGGGCCGAGGAAGATCGCGCCGGCATTTTCGATCCGGCCAGCGTAAGCCATAGGCTCCTGCACCATGATCTCCAGATGCTCCGGTGCAAGCCGGTTCACCACATCGATTCCCTCATCGATGGAATCAACCACAATAATGGCGCCATACTGCTCTACCGAAGCAGCAGCGATATCCCGCCGCGGCAGCACTTCAAGCTGCCGCTGCACTTCGCCCTGCACGGCTTCCGCCAGCGCGGTCGAATTCGTGACGAGAATGGCCGATGCCATCTCGTCATGTTCCGCCTGCGACAACAGGTCCGCGGCGACATACACCGGATTCGCTGTATCATCGGCGAGCACCACAATCTCACTCGGTCCGGCGATACTGTCGATATCGACCGCGCCGTACACCTCGCGCTTCGCGAGCGCCACGTAAATATTGCCCGGTCCACAGATCTTGTCGACCGGGGCAATACTCTCCGTGCCGTAAGCCAGGGCGGCGATAGCTTGAGCGCCGCCAACCCGGTACATCTCGCTCACGCCTGCTTCCGCAGCAGCAACGAGGATGTACGGGTTAATACCTTCGCCACCATTCGTAGACGGCGGCGTCACGAGAACAATCTCCGGCACGCCTGCCACCTGTGCCGGAATCACATTCATCAGCACTGACGATGGATACGCTGCTTTGCCGCCAGGTACATAAACGCCGACCCGCTTCAGCGGTCGGATGACCTGTCCCAGCAGGCTGCCGTCCTGCTGCCAATCCATCCACGAGTTGCGTTTCTGTTTCTCGTGAAACGCACGAATGTTGGCGGCGGCTTGCCGAATCGCCGTCACAAAGGATGGCTCCACGGCTGCATAAGCCGCCTGCAGCTCTTCCTGCGGCACGCGCAATTCCGCGGCCGTCAGCTTTGTGCGGTCCAGCTGCTCCGTGTAACGCAGCAGTGCCGCATCACCCTCACGGCGAATGTCGCTGACAATACGCCGTACCGTTTCATTTTGCTCTGGCGTGCCATACTCCACTTCCCGCTTCAGATCAAACTCCCGTGCAGGTACAATTTTCATACGTACAACCTCCTCATCCTCTGTAATGCCTGCCTTTTTATGGCCGATCCGTTTCCTTGTTGTGTCTCTTACTCTTGCTTTTGCTTCTGCTTCTGCTTCTGCTTCTGCTTTACATGTTTCTCATCTATATTTCTGACGTAGTAGTTTATCCCCGAACACTTCCCGCCGATATCTCATTCGATGCCGGAATGACCTGCTGAAGTGCATCACACAAAGCCTGGATTCGTGCATTTTTCATCCGATAACTTACCCGATTGGCGATAAGGCGGCTGGTGATGTCCAGAATGCCTGTCATCTCCACCAATCCGTTCTCACGCAGTGTCTGACCGGTCTCCACCAGATCGACGATCCGGTCTGCCAGACCAATCAGGGGTGCAAGCTCAATGGAACCATTCAGCTTGATCACCTCGACCTGCTGACCCTGCTCCCGGAAATACTGTGAAGCAATCCTTGGATACTTCGTCGCAACACGTTGCTGTATGCCTGGCTTCCAGTCTGGAAGTCCGATCACAGACATACGGCATTGGGCAATTCCCAGGTTCAACAGTTCGTACACGTCCCGATTTTCCTCTAGCAGCACGTCTTTACCAACAATTCCGATATCGGCAACACCGTACTCCACATATGTTGGAACATCTACTGGCTTCGCCATAATGAATTCCATTCCCGCTTCCGGTACTTCGATGACCAATCTGCGTGTATCATCCACGTCTTCTGGAATATCCAGCCCCGCTTCACGAAACAATTTGGAGGCTTTTTTATAGATTCGGCCCTTCGGCATGGCCACCTTCAGAATATCCGACATCTCAGCGTCCTCCTTCTTCAGATCCGTAAGTAATAACCTGCTCAGCCTGAGCGGTTCTTGCTTCAACCGATACGGCACTTGCACCAGCCCCGTCTTCAGGAAGAAGGAGTGTCACTACATTTTGTCCCATACTGCGTAATCTTGCCGCTTCTGTTAATGCCTCGGCCCGACGTTTCGGGGTATATTGGATAAGTACCGTTTTTTTCTCTTCAATGGTAATGCCATGAACACCATCAATAATACGGTTCGTTTTCAAAGCAAATCCTGTAGCTGGCAACGAGCGCCCGAATTGTTGTAACAGATTATCATACCGTCCACCGCTACACACCGGAGATCCCAGTTCTGCTGCATACCCTTCAAAGGTCATGCCTGTATAATAGGAGAAATCACCGATCATCGTCAGATCAATCAGCACATGCTCGGATACACCGTACGCTTCCAACACTTCGAATACGGCACATAGATGTGCAATCGACTGTGCTGCTTCAGCACTTGAACTTAGCTCTACCGCATGTGTGCATACTTCCTTACCACCGCGCAGACGAAGGATCGCTTCAAGCTGTTCTTTCAGCTTAGGCTCCAGATTCAATGCTTCAATCGACTGACGATAGCCGACATAATCACGTCCGAGCAACCCTTCCTTCAATTGCTCCTGCTCCGCTGTCTGGCCTGGAATCACTTCCTCCAGTAATCCATTCAGGAATCCCATATGACCCATCGCTATTTTAAAAGAAGACACACCCGCTGCCTGCAAAGAGGCAATCGCAAGCGCAACAACTTCTGCATCCGCCTCAGGTGAGTCGTCTCCAACCAGCTCCACGCCCGTCTGGAAAAATTCTGCCTCACGCCCAGCTTCCTCTTCAATAGAACGAAATACGTTCGCATGATAGGACAGACGCAGCGGCATCTGCTCATCTTTAAGCATCGATGAAACTACGCGTGCAATTGGAGCCGTTAGATCCGATCTGAGCACCAGAGTGGTTCCCCGGCTGTTCAATAATTTAAATAATTTGCGATCTGATGTAGAACTTGCCACACCTACCGTGTCGTAATATTCAATCGTTGGTGTGATGATCTGACGGTAACCCCAGCGTTCCATACATTCCAGTACATTGCGTTCAATCGTCCGCAGCTTGGATACTACATGTGGTGTGTAGTCGCGGAATCCGGTCGGTTTTTCAAAACCTTTTGGTTTGGACATTGGTAATATTCACCCCGAGTCAGTAATTTAGGAGTTGCATTCGTTCTATTTCAACAGGATTTATGTAGTGTAAATCCCCATTCTATCTTATAAACTTGAATCACCTTATTGCTGCAAAAAGCCTTCAACTATTGGTTTAGTTCAACCTTTATCATGATTAATTTCTCCGAGAATACTTTCACATGGTAAAGTGCTAACAAACTAAAGGATATGGGATATGATAACATGAAATCCGCACTACCGTCAACAATACCAAAGCTTGATTGCCCTTGGATAGGCATATCGTTTGATATACACACCGTTACCCTCACCAATCGGTATTTATATACGAAAAAAGCTGCCATAAGCAGCTTTTTACTACGAATCATCTTCATTGATTCATCTTCATTCGTTACTTTATTGACTTAATGCACACTACCCTGAGAAGAATCATCCGTGTTAAAGACAGTTTCTTCCGTAGAAGCTGCCGCGCGGGATAAATCACGCAGTGGATTACCTCCAACAAAAGCTCCTGGTGCAACATCCTTATGTACGACAGCTCCAGCAGCTACAACCGCTCCATCTCCTATAGTTACACCAGGCAGGATCGTTGTATTTGCACCAATCAGTACATTTTCCCCGATAATCACCTCACCGAGCCTGTACTCCTTAATGAGATACTCATGAGCAAGAATCGTTGTGTTGTAACCGATGACCGAGTTTTCGCCGACCGTTATTTTCTCCGGAAAAAACACATCCACCATCACCATCAGGCCAAAGGCCGTGTGTTTTCCCACCTTCATGCCGAGCATTCGGCGGTAAATCCAGTTCTTCACCGATAGAATCGGACAGTAGCGTGACAACTGGATCCAGATAAAATTACGAACGCCCTTCCACGGACTCACTGTCTTGTAGATATGCCAAAGTGCATTCTGGTCCTCTACCGGATAGCGGGTTACTTTTCTCATGAACGTCCCGTTTCAATACGGATGAGTTTCAACAAGTCTCTCATGTCATGCAACATATGGTCGGGTCCATATCCGTTCAGGATCGTTTCTCCTTTAAGAGACCATGCAACCCCCGCCGATAGAGCGCCCGCATTCTGTGCCGATTGGATATCCACCGGACTATCACCCACCATTAACGTTTTGGCAGGATCTGCACCCAGTTCCGTCATGGCTTTCAGTACCGGTTCAGCATGTGGCTTCGGATTCGTTACATCGGTCACTGTTACAATCGTCTTCATATATTTCAGTAGGTCAAAACGTTCTAGTACCTTTAATGTAGATGGACGAATTTTGGTTGTGACTACACCCATCACAATGCCGGCCTGATGCAGCGCCTCTACTACCTCAATAACATGTGGAAAAGGTCTTACCATCGCTTCATGATGGATATCATTATAGGCTCGGTAACCTTTCACGTACTCGGAAACTTCCTCCTGGCCAGAAAAGGTACGCATTTGCTGCTCCAGTGTACCACCCATATGTGGAATGATCTGTTCCCGTGTCCATGGAGCTGAATGTTCCCATCCCCCCATGACATGCTGGAATGAGCTGATAATCAACTCATTGGTATCAATAATCGTTCCGTCCAGATCAAACAATACCGTGTCAATCATGTTGCATTACTCCTTTTTATCATCAACTTGCTTGGATTCATCTTTGGCTGGAGGTGTTAACTTATTCTCTTTGCCAGCAACTGTTCCCGTATGCTCCATATCATCTGAGGTAACTTTGGACGATACAATCGGATCACTATAACGAACATCTGCTTTACCTGTCACTCTTCTCACCACAATGAATACAACAGCAACAATAATGATGCCAATCGCGAGCAGTTGCGAGATTCTTACGTTACCGTAAGCAGGATCAAGATATCCTTGTTCAAAGCCCATTGCAGTCATTGGAGACCACAGCCCGTTCACTAATGAAGCAACCCATTGCGGAGCCTGGAAGCCAAGACTGTCCGTACGTAGAGCTTCAATGAAGAAACGACCGATAGAGTACCAGATGAAATAAGACATGAACAGTTCACCTGAACGGAGAAACTTCTGACGACGCAGAACCAAGAGCAAGACCAGACCAACGAGACTCCACATCGATTCATACAAAAATGCAGGATGGTGGAATACGCCCTCTACGTTCATTTGATTTACAATAAAGTCCGGCAGATGAAGCTTGTCTCTCAAAAATGATTCTTCCACAGGACCGCCGTAGGCTTCCTGATTCACAAAGTTCCCCCAGCGTCCGATCAACTGTCCAACGAGCAGTCCAGGCGCACAGATATCGGCCATACGCCAGAAGTTATATCCTTTACGACGGAAGAAAATAACTGCACAGATAATAGCACCAATAAGTGCACCATAGATGGCGATACCGCCATTCCATATTTTAAAGACATCCCAGAAATTATCCTTATAATCTTCCCATTTAAATGCGACGTAGTAGATGCGGGCACCAATGATGGCAGAAGGCACGCCCAGCAAGACCATGTCCATGAACACTTCCTGTGGAATATTGTATCGTTTGCCCTCCCGGATCACGAGCAGGAGTCCTATAAGTGCCGCGGCACCAAGAATAAGCCCGTACCAGTGAACCTTTAACGCTCCAATAGAGAACGCAATCGGGTTCAACAGTAATAATGTATCCATTCATTCACACTCCTATTTATTCAATCAATCGCACGCATGACGAATGGTTGGCATACACTGCGCCTTAAGAGAAGCAGTGCATGTCAACCATTTATCTTCATTCCCTTGTATAAAATGTTTCTTAATCCATGTCTTCCATATCTTCCGAGATGGTTGCTGTCAGCTTGTTCGTGAATTGCAGCGCAGCATTCAGACCCATCTGTTTCAGGCGATAGTTCATACCTGCCACTTCAATAATAACCGCCAAGTTCCGTCCCGGACGAACAGGAATCGTAACAAGAGGCACATCCGTATCAATGATACGTGTAGTCTCTTCATCCAGACCCAGACGATCATATTGTTTATCTTGTTGCCATGCTTCCAGACGTACAACCAAGGTAATCCGTTTGTTATTCCGAACCGCACCGGCTCCGAACAATGTCATGACGTTGATAATACCGACACCTCGAATCTCGAGCAAGTGGCGGATCAATTCAGGTGCAGTACCGTGCAGCTGAAAATCTGACGTTTGGCGGATCTCTACCGCATCATCGGCAATCAGTCGGTGTCCACGTTTCACCAGTTCAAGCGCTGTTTCACTCTTACCAATACCGCTACTACCTGTGATCAGCATACCTACGCCATAGACATCACAAAGTACACCGTGAATGGTTGCTGTTGGTGCCAATTTCTTTTCCAGGAAACCCGTGATCCGGCTGGATAGAATCGTAGTAGCCATGTTACTACGAAGTACAGCCAGATTCTGCTCTTCACTGATATCAATCAGCTCTTGCGGAACTTCCAGTCCACGCGTGACAACGATACAAGGCGTCTCTTCCGTACAAAGACGTTGCATACGATCGCGCCGCTCTTGCTCAGGTAACATTGCAAAGAAAGCTAACTCCGTTCTTCCAAGTAGCTGTACCCGTTCTTGTGGATGGTATTCAAAATAACCGGCCATTTCCAGACCAGGACGGTTCAGGTCATCTACCGTAATGACTCTTTTCAATCCGTGAGATCCAGAAACAACCTCCAACTGAAATTGCTGCACCAGTTCAGATACTTTCACTTTTTTCGCCATTTGTCTCTTCCTTTCAGCATTAGCTGTCCCTCTATGTACATCGGATCGTGTATCAGTTATTTCCATTATTAGCGCATTCACAACATGGGGTACAGACTGCATACCCTTCCAACAGTCGATTCTCTCAAATATATGAAGACAGACCTTCAAATAATCTTAAATGAATTCCGGGCTGAATGCAATCGCGGCCTCCGACAACCATTAGTAAGAAAAGTCTTCTGATCGAAGCACCTTCTAGGATACTACATTCGTAGTTTAAGGGGTGTTTTTCTTACGATTATTAATCCTTCAACTCTGCCGAAACTTATAAATTCATTAATCTTAAAAAAGCCCCTTCCAGCAATAACGGAAGGGGCTCTCATTACAATGTATAATTGCGTTAACTGTCAGGTTCCATCGTCACCGAGGAATCTCAGTATTATTTGTCTTGAAGAAGTACGTTCACTTCAGTCTCTTTGTCAAAGATATGAACTTTGTTCATGTCGATGGCCATTTTAACTGTGGAACCATCACGAGTGTTAGAACGTCCGTCTACACGTGCGATCGTTGTATCATTACCAACACCGCTCAAGTAGAGGAGCATTTCGTGACCCAGGTTCTCTGTAACATCTACGTGTGTAGAGAATACAGAGTTCGGGGATGCTTCCAAGAATACTGGCTCTTCGTGAATGTCTTCTGGACGAACACCCAGAATCACTTCTTTGCCAATGTATCCTCTAGATTTCAACACTTGTGCTTTACCTTGTGGGATTTCAACATCCACACCAGGAGCTATGAAATGCATGCTAGTACCTTGCTCAGCGAGTTTACCCGAGATAAAGTTCATTGTCGGGGAACCGATGAAACCAGCTACGAACAGGTTAGCCGGCAGGTTATACAACTCTTCCGGAGAAGCTGCTTGTTGGATGATACCATCCTTCATAACAACGATCCGATCACCCATCGTCATTGCTTCGATCTGGTCATGCGTTACGTAGATAACAGTTGTTTCCAAACGTTTCGCAAGTTTAGTGATCTCAGCACGCATTTGACCACGCAGTTTGGCATCCAAGTTGGAAAGAGGCTCATCCATCAAGAAGACTTGTGGATCACGGACAATCGCACGTCCCAAAGCGACACGTTGACGTTGACCACCGGACAAAGCCTTAGGTTTACGCTCAAGCAAATGCTCGATATCCAGGATTTTAGCTGCTTCACGTACACGTTTGTCGATCTCATCTTTTTTAACCTTACGCAATTTCAAACCAAATGCCATGTTTTGATATACGCTCATATGCGGATACAAGGCATAGGATTGGAATACCATCGCGATATCGCGGTCTTTAGGTGCAACATCATTAACGACACGGTCACCGATATAGAGTTTACCTTCAGAAATTTCCTCAAGGCCTGCGATCATACGCAGTGTTGTTGATTTACCACAACCGGACGGACCTACCAATACCAGAAATTCTTTATCTTTAATGTCCAGGTTAATGTCAACTACAGTTGCTTTATCAGAACCCGGGTATTTTTTGAAAATATGCTCTAAACGTACTCCAGCCATGATTGTTGCCTCCTCAGAGATCATTTTGTAATCGAATACAATTTGTATTTTTATAATACCCTATCTGCATGAGGTTTGACTATTCGCAAACTGCACAAAAATATCAATGCTTTTTCGTCACTTTGTACATAAGCAGCAAAAACTGCACTAGAACAGCACTTTCGAAGTGCCTTACATCGTAACCAATCTCCTGTTTGATCTTGTCCAGACGATAAACCAACGTGTTGCGATGAATGAAAAGTCGTTTGGCTGTCTCACTAACATTACAGTCCAGGCTAAAAAAGGTCTCCAGCGTAGCAAGGGTCTCACTGTCATTGAAGATTACCGTGTCTTTGCCAGTTTCCTTTATAAAACGTATACGTTGATCATGTGGAATGCTCGCTACCAACCGCTCCAGGTGCAGATCCCATGGGAGATGAATATGCTGCGTAACATGGAATGCTCTCCCCAAGTGAACACTTTCTTTAAGAAGAACTGTAACCGATACAAGTTGTTGTGCAGGAATGCATGGCAGAGATGCAGACAGATGGAACACCCCAGCCCACTCACTGGCAACCAATTCATGCAACCCCAGACAAAAAGCGTTCAGCGAATCCTTTTTGGCTTCCGTTGTATCTTCCTCGGCTTCCTCTGTAACAATTTCTTTATCACCCATGAAAATCCACTCTTGCTCCCCCAAAGGGATCAAGACAATCTCCTCGCCAAAGTAACTCTCAAGCAACTTGTTGAGTTCCTTGGACCGTAAACGATGTGCATCCGGTGTATCCCCTTGCAGCAAGAAGAGAATCTTCTCAGCATTCAATCCTGCGGGCACCACAAAGCGATCAGGAACCGCTTCAGATTCCTGTTTGGTTGGTTCTTCGATCTGCTCTTTAAGCCAGAGACCCAATTCAGTCAAATACTGCTCCCTATCATTCTCATATACAACAGGTAGTACCTCATCGGGTAGAACCGTGTTAGTACGGATCAAAAGCTCAATCAATTGTCGTGTTTCCACGGTAATAGATTTTGCAGGGCATCCCCAACACACGACGGTCTCTTCTTGCTCATGCATCCGAACTTTAAAAAATATACGCTTTCCCGTATTCAAACTGATCACATCGGATGAACTTGGAGATGTAGATTGATTAGATAACTTCTGACGCTCACCTTCACCACCAAAGGTCCCTAAATTTTCATGTCGACCAACCAAATTAGCAACGGATTGCATCCACTCTTCTATTGTAATTTCATATTCGTCCAAAGTTGTGCCTATAATGACTTCAATTTGCTGTTTTAGATCAGGTATGAGCTTCATATAATGAACGTCACCACTCTGCATGTTTTCTATTAGTTTATCATATCTTGCCCAGCATTAATAAATATCCATATTGAGCTAAAATCACATAACAAAAAGAGCGACTAATCAAATTAATGATTAATCACTCTTTTCTTAGCGATGAGTCATGAAGGGCTCGAACCTTCGACACCCTGATTAAAAGTCAGGTGCTCTACCAACTGAGCTAATGACTCATAAAACTGGTGGAGGATGATGGATTCGAACCACCGAACCCGTACGGGAGCAGATTTACAGTCTGATGCGTTTGGCCACTTCGCTAATCCTCCAGGGATTAAAGGTGGCTCGGGACGGAATCGAACCGCCGACACGAGGATTTTCAGTCCTCTGCTCTACCGACTGAGCTACCGAGCCATATTTAATTTTTAGGATTAATGGCGGAACCGACGGGATTCGAACCCGCGATCTCCTGCGTGACAGGCAGGCATGTTAGGCCAACTACACCACGGTTCCAGGCATTAATGGTGCCGGCGAGAGGACTTGAACCCCCAACCTACTGATTACAAGTCAGTTGCTCTACCAGTTGAGCTACACCGGCGTATATGGTGGAGGCTGAGGGGATCGAACCCCCGACCCTCTGCTTGTAAGGCAGATGCTCTCCCAGCTGAGCTAAGCCTCCTGGGTAATATGGTAGCGGCGGAGGGGATCGAACCCCCGACCTTACGGGTATGAACCGTACGCTCTAGCCAGCTGAGCTACACCGCCATATTAATTGTGTCTTGATTGCTTGTCCATCTTTAGGTAAAGATGGCGGAGAGAGAGGGATTCGAACCCTCGCACCGCTTACGCAGTCTAACCCCTTAGCAGAGGGTCCCCTTATAGCCACTTGGGTATCTCTCCAAATAACAATCATCAACATCATTCAAGGATTGCTCCCTGAAAACTAGATTCGAAACGAAACACGCGAATTATCAATTGCTATTGGATAAGCCCTCGACCGATTAGTACTGGTCAGCTCCATGCATTGCTGCACTTCCACCCCCAGCCTATCTACCTCGTCGTCTTCAAGGGGTCTTACATACTGGGAAATCTCATCTTGAGGGGGGCTTCACGCTTAGATGCTTTCAGCGTTTATCCCGTCCGTACATAGCTACCCAGCGGTGCTCCTGGCGGAACAACTGGTACACCAGCGGTACGTCCATCCCGGTCCTCTCGTACTAAGGACAGCTCCTCTCAAATTTCCTACGCCCACGACAGATAGGGACCGAACTGTCTCACGACGTTCTGAACCCAGCTCGCGTACCGCTTTAATGGGCGAACAGCCCAACCCTTGGGACCTACTTCAGCCCCAGGATGCGATGAGCCGACATCGAGGTGCCAAACCTCCCCGTCGATGTGGACTCTTGGGGGAGATAAGCCTGTTATCCCCAGGGTAGCTTTTATCCGTTGAGCGATGGCCCTTCCATGCGGTACCACCGGATCACTAAGCCCGACTTTCGTCCCTGCTCGACTTGTAGGTCTCGCAGTCAAGCTCCCTTATGCCTTTGCACTCTTCGAATGATTTCCAACCATTCTGAGGGAACCTTTGGGCGCCTCCGTTACTCTTTAGGAGGCGACCGCCCCAGTCAAACTGCCCACCTGACACTGTCCCCGCACCGGATTACGGTACCAGGTTAGAACCTAGATACGATCAGGGTGGTATCCCAACGTTGCCTCCACGCAAGCTGGCGCTCACGTTTCAAAGGCTCCCACCTATCCTGTACAGATCGTACCCAAATTCAATATCAAGCTGCAGTAAAGCTCCATGGGGTCTTTCCGTCTTGTCGCGGGTAACCTGCATCTTCACAGGTATTAAAATTTCACCGGATCTCTCGTTGAGACAGCGCCCAAGTCGTTACGCCATTCGTGCGGGTCAGAATTTACCTGACAAGGAATTTCGCTACCTTAGGACCGTTATAGTTACGGCCGCCGTTTACTGGGGCTTCGGTTCACAGCTTCGGATTGCTCCTAACCACTCCCCTTAACCTTCCAGCACCGGGCAGGCGTCAGCCCGTATACTTCGCCTTACGGCTTCGCACAGACCTGTGTTTTTGCTAAACAGTCGCTTGGGCCTTTTCACTGCGGCCCCCTCGTGCTATTCACACTACCGGGGCACCCCTTCTCCCGAAGTTACGGGGTCATTTTGCCGAGTTCCTTAACGAGAGTTCTTCCGCGCGCCTTAGAATACTCTTCTCGCCTACCTGTGTCGGTTTGCGGTACGGGCACCATCACCTGGCTAGAGGCTTTTCTTGGCAGTGTGAGATCATGACCTTCGCTACTACAATTTTCGCTCCCCATCACAGCTCAGCCTTACAATGTGCGGATTTGCCTACACATCAGCCTTACTGCTTAGACGGACATCCATCAGTCCGCGTCACTACCCTACTGCGTCCCCCCATTGCTCATAACGGCTTACGGTGGTACAGGAATTTCGACCTGTTGTCCTTCGACTACGCCTTTCGGCCTCGCCTTAGGTCCCGACTTACCCTGAGCGGACGAACCTTCCTCAGGAACCCTTAGGCTTTCGGCGGATCAGATTCTCACTGATCTTTTCGTTACTCATACCGGCATTCTCACTTGTATAATGTCCAGCGCTCCTTACGGTACACCTTCAACCCTTATACAACGCTCCCCTACCCCTGATGCATAGCATCAAGCCATAGCTTCGGTGGTGTGTTTAGCCCCGTTACATTTTCGGCGCAGAGTCACTCGACCAGTGAGCTATTACGCACTCTTTCAATGGTGGCTGCTTCTAAGCCAACATCCTGGTTGTCTGTGCAACTCCACATCCTTTCCCACTTAACACACACTTGGGGACCTTAGCTGATGGTCTGGGCTGTTTCCCTTTTGACAATGGATCTTAGCACTCACTGTCTGACTCCCGGAAGTAAGTCTATGGCATTCGGAGTTTGACTGAGCTTGGTAACCCTTGCGGGCCCCGCACCCAATCAGTGCTCTACCTCCACGACTCTAGTTTCCGAGGCTAGCCCTAAAGCTATTTCGGGGAGAACCAGCTATCTCCGAGTTCGATTGGAATTTCTCCGCTACCCCCACCTCATCCCCGCATTTTTCAACATGCGTGGGTTCGGGCCTCCAGTGCGTGTTACCGCACCTTCACCCTGGACAGGGGTAGATCACCCGGTTTCGGGTCTACGTCCACGTACTAAGTCGCCCTATTCAGACTCGCTTTCGCTGCGGCTCCGGCTCTTCACCTTAACCTTGCACGGGAACGTAACTCGCCGGTTCATTCTACAAAAGGCACGCCATCACCCCTAAAACGGGCTCTGACTTTTTGTAAGCACACGGTTTCAGGTTCTATTTCACTCCCCTTCCGGGGTGCTTTTCACCTTTCCCTCACGGTACTGCTTCACTATCGGTCGCTAGGAAGTATTTAGCCTTGGCAGATGGTCCTGCCGGATTCATACGGGGTTTCACGTGCCCCGCACTACTCGGGATCCGTCTCGGAGGGAACAGACTTTCAACTACAGGGCTTTTACCTTCTTTGGCGGGCCTTTCCAGACCTCTTCGCTTAACCGGTTCCTTTGTAACTCCATGTGAGACGTCCCACAACCCCAAAGAGCAAGCTCTCTGGTTTGGGCTTCTCCGCGTTCGCTCGCCGCTACTGACGGAATCACTATTGTTTTCTCTTCCTCAGGGTACTTAGATGTTTCAGTTCCCCTGGTATGCCTCTACACAACCTATGTATTCAGTTGTGAGTAACTGGAAATTACCCCAGCTGGGTTTCCCCATTCGGACACCCCCGGATCAAAGCTTGCTTACAGCTCCCCGAGGCAGTTTCGTTGTTCGCCACGTCCTTCATCGGCTCCTAGCGCCTAGGCATCCTCCGTGTGCTCTTAGTAGCTTAACCATATCGCTCGTGTTCGAGCTGTCACTCCGCTTGGTTTGCTTGCGCAAATCCAAAAGTCGTTCCATTTCGATCACTCGCTCATGCAATCTACCTTATAAAAACACTTCACTTGTTTACACAAGATCAGCTTAAAGGAATGTTCTAATTCGCGTTTGTTTCGTTTCGATATCTAGTTTTCAAAGAACAAACTTGTAAATTATTTTTGGTGGAGCCAAGCGGGATCGAACCGCTGACCTCCTGCTTGCAAGGCAGGCGCTCTCCCAGCTGAGCTATGGCCCCATATAAAATTTAAAGGTATAGATGGTGGGCCCTGGTGGACTCGAACCACCGGCCTCACCCTTATCAGAGGTGCGCTCTAACCAACTGAGCTAAGGGCCCACATTACATATACTATTTGAACCCAAAATGGGTTACGCTTGGCGGCGTTCTACTCTCCCAGGACCCTGCGGTCCAAGTACCATTGACGCTGAAGGGCTTAACGGTCGTGTTCGGGATGGGAACGTGTGGAACCCCTTCGCTATCGCCACCAAACGTTTGAGAGTTTGAGCTCTCAAAACTGAGCAACGAGTGAGTGTTTTGCAGCTAAGCTGCATATTTGAATGTTTCCGTTGCAGGAAACGATTCTCCATAGAAAGGAGGTGATCCAGCCGCACCTTCCGATACGGCTACCTTGTTACGACTTCACCCCAATCATCTATCCCACCTTCGGCGGCTGGCTCCTTGCGGTTACCCCACCGACTTCGGGTGTTATAAACTCTCGTGGTGTGACGGGCGGTGTGTACAAGACCCGGGAACGTATTCACCGCGGCATGCTGATCCGCGATTACTAGCAATTCCGACTTCATGCAGGCGAGTTGCAGCCTGCAATCCGAACTGAGACCGGCTTTGTTGGGATTGGCTCCATCTCGCGATTTCGCAGCCCGTTGTACCGGCCATTGTAGTACGTGTGTAGCCCAGGTCATAAGGGGCATGATGATTTGACGTCATCCCCACCTTCCTCCGGTTTGTCACCGGCAGTCTATCTAGAGTGCCCATCCGAAATGCTGGCAACTAAATATAAGGGTTGCGCTCGTTGCGGGACTTAACCCAACATCTCACGACACGAGCTGACGACAACCATGCACCACCTGTCTTGAATGTTCCGAAGAAAAGGTACATCTCTGCACCGGTCATTCAGATGTCAAGACCTGGTAAGGTTCTTCGCGTTGCTTCGAATTAAACCACATACTCCACTGCTTGTGCGGGTCCCCGTCAATTCCTTTGAGTTTCAGTCTTGCGACCGTACTCCCCAGGCGGAGTGCTTAATGTGTTAACTTCGGCACCAAGGGTATCGAAACCCCTAACACCTAGCACTCATCGTTTACGGCGTGGACTACCAGGGTATCTAATCCTGTTTGCTCCCCACGCTTTCGCGCCTCAGCGTCAGTTACAGCCCAGAGAGTCGCCTTCGCCACTGGTGTTCCTCCACATATCTACGCATTTCACCGCTACACGTGGAATTCCACTCTCCTCTTCTGCACTCAAGTCACCCAGTTTCCAGTGCGATCCGGGGTTGAGCCCCGGGATTAAACACCAGACTTAAATGACCGCCTGCGCGCGCTTTACGCCCAATAATTCCGGACAACGCTTGCCCCCTACGTATTACCGCGGCTGCTGGCACGTAGTTAGCCGGGGCTTTCTTCTCAGGTACCGTCACCTTGAGAGCAGTTACTCTCCCAAGCGTTCTTCCCTGGCAACAGAGCTTTACGATCCGAAAACCTTCATCACTCACGCGGCATTGCTCCGTCAGGCTTTCGCCCATTGCGGAAGATTCCCTACTGCTGCCTCCCGTAGGAGTCTGGGCCGTGTCTCAGTCCCAGTGTGGCCGATCACCCTCTCAGGTCGGCTACGCATCGTCGCCTTGGTGAGCCGTTACCCCACCAACTAGCTAATGCGCCGCAGGCCCATCCCCAAGTGACAGATTGCTCCGTCTTTCCAGTTTCCTTCAGGCGAAGAAAACAACTATTCGGTATTAGCTACCGTTTCCGGTAGTTGTCCCAAACTTGAGGGCAGGTTGCCTACGTGTTACTCACCCGTCCGCCGCTAACCATCCGAGAAGCAAGCTTCTCTTCAAGTCCGCTCGACTTGCATGTATTAGGCATGCCGCCAGCGTTCGTCCTGAGCCAGGATCAAACTCTCCAATAAAGTATTGAAAAGAGCGATAAGCTCATTTTGAATCTGACGAGATTAAAAATCTCATTTGTGCTCCAGCCGATTCAAGCCAAGGCTTGTCTCGAACTTTCGCGTTCATTCTGCAAGCAGAATGTTTACTCACTCGTTGTTCAGTTTTCAAAGATCAAACTTGTTTTTCGTCACCATTTTCTCTCAGCGGCGACTTTTATAATATATCATACTTCGTTTGTTTTGGTCAAGTGTTTTTTTGAAATTCTTTTTCGAAGTTCGTAATGAACTCCTTCATTTCATCTAAAGCATCTAACCAAGCAAGCAAAGCAACGAGATATAATGTACCATATAAATATCCCGCGAGTCAACTATCCGAACAAAGAAATTTTCAACCCTAATAACAGCCCCACACCTGGCAATCCCAAAACAGTTACAGTCCCTATCGTTGCAGGGTTCAGCGGGATGTAGGTTCCTGTAATCCAGCCGGAATAATTCACGATGTATATCCCTACTGCAGCCAGCACCAGATGAATTCCGAATGACGTGAAAAACGATAACCCTATCCGCTTTCTGAATAAAACAACGATAAGTCCCAGTAACGATACGACTAATACACTCCCCAGTATAATACTCTTCATATGTTACACCTCCATGTTTAATGTAAACCTGACTCTACATACTAACCCCTCGCTGTGATGTAACATCATCATTAGCTCTGGCTCGCTTTGCTCTTCTCAAATGGATCTGGTACTTCCGCTCAGCTGCCTCCAATACATAAATGGCATAATCAATCTCATCTTGCCCCTGTGCATCTTCGAACTGTCTCATAGCCCGTTCCCATTCCTGCTTAGCCATCTGAATATCTGCATAGATCTGATCCGCCTCAAGTTCCTTCAACATTCTGTTGTGTTTCTCTACCGAGTTCCGTGTATTTCGCCACAAAAACATAAACTCTCCCCCTCCTGATCAACACAGCTATTCTCATACTTATCAGGGAAAGGACAAACTTAGAACTTGGGCATTCATTTTCTTCACAAAAAAAAGAGAGCCCTAAGGCTCTCTTTACACATCGAAACTTATTTAGCATCCGAAGTTTCCAAGGAAGTCCGCTACGTAATACAAATTGATCACACTAACGCATCTCCCTGCGCCCTTCCAATGCTTTGGAAAGGGTCACTTCATCCGCATACTCAAGATCGCCACCTACAGGCAATCCATGCGCAATCCGGGTCACACTGATCTCAAACGGACGCACCAACCGGGAGATGTACATCGCTGTAGCCTCACCCTCAATATTGGGGTTCGTCGCCAGGATGATCTCTTTTATACGTTCATCACTTAATCGGATCAGGAGTTCCTTCAAACGAATATCGTCTGGGCCGATTCCCTCCATAGGTGAAATCGCGCCCTGTAACACATGATAGTATCCATCAAATTCCTTGGTGCGCTCCATGGCCACCAGATCTTTCGAATCCTGAACTACACAGATTACAGATACATCCCTGGACTTATCCTGACAGATGCGACACGGGTCCGTATCAGTGATATTACAACATACAGAACAGTAATGAAGATTACGTTTCACACTTACGAGTGCCTTGGCAAAATCGATAACGTCATCTTCCTTCATGTTAAGCACATGAAAAGCTAAACGCGCTGCTGTCTTGGGACCCACACCCGGCAACCGGGTGAAGGCATCAATCAGCTTGGCTATTGGTTCGGGATAATACAATCGATTGTGTCTCCTTTGACAGGATCAATTTTTAATTAAAATAATCCCGGAATATTCATGCCGCCTGTGAACTTGCCCATATCCTTGTTGGCAATCTCGTCGGCTTTGGCCATTGCATCATTAACAGCTGTCATAACGAGATCCTGCAACATTTCAACATCTTCCGGATCTACAGCTTCAGGTTTGATCGTGATAGCAAGCAATTTCTTGTGTCCGTTAACTTCAGCCGTCACTACACCGCCACCAGAAGTACCTTGGACTGTTTTATCCGCCAGTTCCTCTTGTGCTTTCAGCATTTGCTCCTGCATTTTCTTCACTTGTTTCATCATTTGGTTCATGTTGTTCATAATTGTTCATCTCCTTTGTTATGGTTATCGCGCTATGCGCATTATTCTTTGATCACTACAAGGTCCTCACCAAAGAGCTGGATGGCTTCATCAATCCAAGGCTGTTTGTTGCCTGAACCGCCGTCTTCATGCTCAGGTTCAAGCTTAAAGTCCTCCTTTGGCGCTTCAGAAGCTCCCTCCATTGCTCCGGTCCAATCTTTGAGCATCATCGTCACCAATCGTGCAGGACGCCCTAGCTGTTCGGACAACACCCGCTCAATGACTTCACGGTTAGCCTGCTTCTCCGTCGTTTCACGGTGAATGTTGTTTTTAAAAGCAACCAATACATTGTCTTCAAGCAATGATACCGGCTCACCATCCACAAACCAGGCGTGAACGGTAACCCGCTCTTCCTTCACTCGTTGCAGGATCTGACTCCATTTTTTGCTGATCTCTGCGAACTCAGGGGCTCCCTTACGCGCAACATACTGATCCAACTGTGCAGGAAGCTTCGCAGGCGAGTTGCCTCTTGATACAGGGGCCCTTGTTGCCGGACGAGATGGAGCACTCGATGCACCTTCTCCACCAGACAAACCACTTTTCAGTGCACGATCCAACTTCTTCTCCAACTCAGCAAGCTGCTGCTTCAAGCGGTTGATCTCTCCCCCATCAACAGGTGCTGCATGAGCTGAAGCTCCCACCTGAACAGAGGTCTCACCTTGAGCTGGAATACTACACAGTTTAAGCAATGCAACTTCAAATAATGTCTGTGGTTGTACTGCATATTTCATTTCACTCTGGTACCGATTAAGGGTGTCAATCATGTGGAACAGTTGTTCCCTGGTGAATGACTCCGCCATATCACGGAAAGATTCCGGATTAAGTACCCGGTCCGTCAGTTTATCTGCATCAGGTACCATCTTAATCATAAGCAAATCACGGAAATAATACAGTAAATTCTCCATGCACTTGTCTGCACTCTTTCCTTCATGCATGAAACCTTCAATCATCTGCAAAATATGACCAACATCACCCTTGAGCAGCGAAGCAGCCAATTTGGCAAATTGCTCTGAAGCAATTCCACCCGTCATGTCCATAACCTGCTGGTACGTTACTCGTCCATCCGTAAATGAAGAGATCTGATCCAGCACACTAAGTGCATCCCTCATTCCACCGTCCGATAAACGGGCAATGTATTGGAGCGCATCCTGGTCAGCTTCCATGCCTTCCTGTTCACAGATCAGTGTAAGTCTTGCTGTCTGCTCTTCCAGGGATACCCGGCGAAAATCAAATCGCTGACAGCGCGATATAATGGTAGCCGGAAGGCGGTGCGGTTCCGTTGTTGCCAAAATAAACATCACATGTGGTGGTGGCTCTTCCAATGTTTTGAGCAAAGCATTGAATGCCTCCGTTGTCAGCATGTGCACTTCATCAATAATATAGACTTTCTGCCGGACTTCGGTTGGCGCATATTTAACCTTTTCCCGAAGATCACGGATTTCTTCAACGCCCCGATTGGATGCAGCATCAATCTCCTGCACATCCATCACAGCGCCAGTCGTAATTCTGCGGCAAGCTTCACACTCGTTACAAGGTTCAGGCGCAGGCCCACGTTCGCAGTTCACAGCTTTGGCCAAAATCTTGGCGGCACTTGTCTTTCCCGTTCCTCTGGGCCCGCTAAATAAGTAGGCATGGGAAGTCCGCTGTTCACGAATCGCGTTCTGCAAGGTCTGAATAATATGCTGTTGCCCCACCATATCTTGAAACGACTGGGGACGCCAAGCCCGGTATAACGCGATATGCTCCATGATGCGTTACCTTCCTTCCACTTCGCATTCGAGTCCTTTGTCGTTCCCCTATTATACTATATTCCAGGGTGAATCCAAACTTTATCTGACTCATTCATGCGTGGTTTATTAAGACATATCAAAAAGACCTCTGCATACATACAACTGCAAAGGTCTCTACATTTAAAAGGTAAGCCGTGCACCTGCTATCGATATTTGCGATCCAAGTGGCACCCCTGAACAATAGCTCGGGCTAGGCAACCCTCCGGCACAAGAGTGATCTCACTTATGGCTGCTTCCTTCCGGACCTGACCAGGTTCATGAGTACTCATTGCGGAGGACCCAACCGTCAACACCACGTTTAGGGACCAAACCTCACATCGGCAAAACCTCTAGCAGGAATTCAACCTCGCTATAGCGGATTGCGAGTTACAGGGCACCGCTACCTCCCCATCTAGCACGGTAAGAAATAGTATAACGTAAGGTTATCCAAATTGCAACCAGAGGAACTCGGAAGCGACTATGCTTACATATAACATATAAAAACCCCTGCCAGATCAGCAGGGGTGTGTTGGATGCAATTAGCAGACAACTCCAAGAATTGTCCAATTAGATTCCGTATTTCTTTTTGAAACGATCAACACGGCCGCCAGCATCGATAAACTTCTGTTTACCTGTGAAGAACGGGTGGCACGCGGAGCAAATCTCTACACGAAGTCCGTCTTTAACCGAACCTGTCTCAAAAGTATTCCCGCAAGCGCAAGATACTTGACCAATCGTGTAATTAGGATGAATTGCTTCTTTCATTACCTTTCACCTCTTTCCGCCCTGAGCCTCAAGCGGACCCAGAGTAAATGGCACAACTCTGAGATTATAACACGGCCTTGTGCCTGTTGCAATCCATTATTGTTATGAGGTAATCAACCGTTTTGGACGTGCCATTCCAGCAGGTGGAACATGGGTATACGATCCGATCACAACATCAGGCAACTCGTCTTCAAAAATCTCAATCATCTGCTTCATGCCCAAGATATCACCTTGAGCTGGAGGGATTAATTCCAGATAACTCTCCGGATCAATATTGAGATTACGCATCTGAATCAAGCGCAGATCGGTTCTTCTTGCAAACTCAATCATCGCCTCAATCTCTTCTTCACGATCTGTTACACCTGGGAAGATCAGATAGTTAATGGAGGTGTATACACCCTGCTGCGCTGCGTATTTCATCGATTTCTCAACATTGGCTAAGGTATAACCACGCGGTTTATAGTAGGCGTTATAGTGGTCATCCAGTGCACTAATTGTACTTACGCGCATCAGATCCAATCCAGCATCTACAATACCTCTAATGTGATCGTTCAGACCGGCATTGGTATTAATGTTGATATACCCCATGTCCGTTACGGAACGAACTTCGCGAATCGCTTCTATGATCAGCTTGGCCTGTGTGGAAGGCTCCCCTTCACAACCTTGTCCAAAGCTAATGATGGACTCCGGCGTCTTCAGGTGTTCCAGCATAACTTCTACAATCTCATCCACACGTGGTCGAAAGTTCATACGTGTCTGCGGGGAAACAAAGCCGCTATCATCCGGTTGCTCGGAGATACACCCGAAACAGCCTGCATTGCAAGAATAGGATACCGGCACTCCACCTTCCCAACGATTCAGGAACGTGTTCGATGAAGTTAGACATTCATACCCAAGCGCACAGTTGGATAGATGGGTGTAGAGACGGTTCTCGGGGTATTGCTCTGTCAATCGTTTAACCCCTGAACGTACATCGTCACGATCACAGTTGAGCGGATTCCATTTTTCAGGACTATCCGACTTCGAAGCGGTGACATAGAAACCGCCATCTTTCCAAACTACTGCGGAATAACCGAACAACGGCAACTTATACTCTTTATCCGTCTTCACATAACCAGGGAGACACAAACGAGTGAATCCCTGTGGAAGCAACGCACCTACAGCCTGTGTGTCCGTTGGCATTGGCAGCATCTCACCGGTATCCGGGTCCATACCAATGGGCCGGGTACTCGGGAGTCCTACCAACGTTGCACCCTCTGGCAAAGGGATAAGTTCATCTTCCATAATCTCAACGATCATATCTCCACTGCGGGCAAGCCCGTACAGGGAAGGGTGATCAAATACATTACCTTTTTCATCTGCGTATACTAAATACATGATGTTCTCCTCACATCTAATGGGTTAAACCTAACGACGAGTGTATTGTAACATTTACAGCAATGCTGCAAAAAGAAAGTGATTAATTAAATGACGCTTACGTCGATGTACCTGACGTAGCTGTCTGTCTAGGTGAACGACGGGTTGTTGTTGTACCGGAATTGCTTGTCGGGCTATTACCAGCCGAATCAAATGCCGCCAAAAACTCTGCATTTGTCTTGCTGTTACGAAGTTTTTTCAGGAATCCTTCGACAAAGTCATGGGAATCATTCATGTTTTTACGAATTGCCCAGATTGTATCCAACTCTTCCTTGCTGAGCAACACTTCTTCACGACGGGTACCGGAACGACGAATGTCGATTGCCGGGAATATACGACGTTCAGCCAGACGACGGTCCAGATGCAGCTCCATATTACCCGTACCCTTAAACTCTTCATAAATGACGTCATCCATACGTGAACCGGTATCAATTAATGCAGTTGCCAGAATCGTCAAGCTTCCGCCTTCTTCCACATTCCGGGCAGAACCGAAGAAACGTTTCGGACGATGGAACGCAGCTGGATCAATACCACCACTAAGTGTACGACCGGATGGTGGAATAACCAGGTTATATGCACGGGCAAGACGCGTAATGCTATCCAGCAGGATAACGACATCCTTTTTAGCCTCAACCAAACGAAGCGCACGTTCAAGTACCAATTCTGCCACCTTGATATGATTCTCAGGCAGTTCATCAAATGTTGAAGCCACAACTTCCCCTTTTACCGAACGCGACATATCCGTTACTTCCTCTGGACGTTCATCAATCAACAGGACAAACAGTTCAATTTCAGGATTGTTAGTTGAGATGCTGTTGGCAATTTCTTTGAGGAGAAGCGTTTTACCCGCTTTGGGAGGTGCTACGATCAATCCGCGCTGTCCCAATCCTACCGGGGCGAGCACATCCATAATTCGTGTGGACAAATGGTTGGGGGATGTTTCGAGAACCAGTTTTTTCTGCGGATACAGTGGGGTTAGTGCCGGGAAGTGAAGTCGCTCTGCAGCCGCCGATGGATTCTCACCATTTACAGCGTTGACTTGCAACAAACCGAAGTATCTCTCGTTTTCCTTAGGCGTTCTACACTTACCTGATACGAGGTCACCTGTTCTTAGGTCAAACTTGCGAATCTGAGAAGCTGAGATATAAATGTCTTCCGTACTTGGCAAGTAGTTAATTGGTCTTAAGAATCCGTAACCTTCAGGTAAAATCTCGAGTACACCTTGCATGAACATCAGGCCGCTTTGTTCAGCTTGTGCACGTAGTATAGCAAAGATTAATTCTTTCTTTTTTAACGTACCATAGTAAGGTATCTGATATTTTTTGGCCAGTTTGTAAAGGTCCGTTAGTTTCATTTCTTCCAAATCGGAAATTTGTAGATCCATATAATAACCACCTATTCAATTAATAAGTCCGTGTGAAATGGATAGTTTCGCTAGATGTTCCGGCTATAGAGAGCGGCGTCTGCCACAATCTCTTCTGTCCATTGTACGGAATGTAACCGTTATAATGCAAATACTTGTCTTTGAGTGTAAGTTTCCGGGTGGGATGGCCAACATTCGGCAAGATCCGCTATTGAGTGAACGATGCATTGAGGCGATCAATCCGGATAGACCGGCTATGGAGCGCAGTTCAAACAAAACCGGGGGTTGGGGATGAGAAATGATGTTCTTACAGCCATATGAAGTTTAATTCAAAAAAAGACCCTCCGGTAAAGGAAACAGAAACATTTCGTCTTATGCCGGAGAGACTGAGAACTCTATTAAAACAGGTTTACCTAATCATCGAAAAGATATGCAGTTCAGTTAAAATAAACATGTTTATGACTGAATCATGCATAACGCTTCCTATTAATCAGTTTCCCGCCATACATCTGCACCGAGCAGACGCAGATTAGTCACCAGATGATCATAACCGCGGTCGATATATTCGACCCCCGTTACTTCAGTCACACCTTCACTGACGGTGAGACCTGCAATCACCAGCGCTGCTCCAGCGCGAAGATCGGATGCTTTTACTTTGGCTGCATTTAATGCACTGCCTTCAATAATCGCTGACCGTCCTTCTACTCGAATCTTTGCACCCATCCGCACCAACTCAGGCACATGCTTGAATCGATTACTGTATACAAAGTCGCTCAGGACACTCACACCGGTTGCCTGTGTTAAAACACTGGTCATGGGTGACTGTAGATCCGTTGGGAAACCAGGATATACAAGTGCCTTCACGTCAACGTGGTTATAGCTTGGTTTACCAATGACACGTATACTTTCATCCAATTCCTCAATGCCAACACCCATCTCCAGCAGCTTTGCCGTTAAAGCTTCCAGATGTTTGGGAATCACATTGTCAATCAGAACATCTCCGCGCGTCGCCGCTGCAGCGATCATATACGTACCTGCTTGGATACGGTCCGGAATGATGGAATGACGGCAGCCTTTAAGCTCCGAGACCCCTTCGATACGGATCGTTTCGGTACCTGCACCCTTGATGCTGGCACCCATGGAATTCAGAAGTGTTGCTACATCTATAATCTCAGGCTCTTTAGCCGCGTTTTCGATAATTGTAGAGCCTTTGGCACGAGTAGCCGCCAGCATGATATTAATGGTTGCGCCGACACTGCTTACATCAAGATAGATTTTTGCTCCGCGCAGCTCTTTGGCATGCAAATGAATGGAGCCATGTTCGTTTGTTACGGTTGCGCCAAGCGCTTCAAAACCTTTGATATGTTGATCAATTGGACGAGGCTCAAAATTACAGCCCCCTGGTAAACCTATGGTCGCTTCTTTGAAACGCCCTAGCAATGCACCCATCATATAATACGAAGCGCGAAGCTTCTTCACGGGACCATTCGGCATAGGAATGGATTTGATGTCAGAAGGGTCAATCTTCATCTGACTGCCTTCCCAAGTCACACGTGCTCCGAGTTCCTCCAAAATTTCTGCATAAACCGCCACGTCACTCAAAAGCGGCAGGTTGTCCAACACGACTTCTGACTCGGCAAGCAATGCTGCAGGAATAAGCGCAATGGCGCTGTTCTTGGCGCCGCTTATAGTTACAGTTCCCTGTAACGGACGTCCGCCACTAATCATCAATTTTTCCATAAAGCTTAATGTCCCCCTACGTGTTTTGCAGCCGATGAACGGCAATACGTGCTGTTGGCTTCCGATGTAGAAATAAGGTGTGAAAATGGAAAGACACCGGCTAGGCGGTGTTTTTCCATTTCACAGTATGGAACTGGTAAAGATAAATTACGCTTTGTTGTTAGAACCAAACTCGCGGATTTTACCTTTAACGGTTTCTTTGATTGCTTCACGGCCTGGTACGATGAATGTACGTGGATCGTAAGCATCTGGTTTAGCTGCAAGCACTTCACGAACCACTTTTGCAAAAGCAATTTGGTTCTCTGTGTTTACGTTGATTTTGGACGTACCCAGGGAAATGGCTTTGTCGATGTCGTGTTTAGGAATACCTGTACCACCGTGCAATACGAGTGGAACTTGTACCGCGTCACGAACTTCTTCCATTTCTTTGAAGCCCAGGTTAGGCTCGCCATGGTAAGGACCGTGTACGGAACCAAGAGCTGGTGCCAATGTGTCGATACCTGTTTCTTTAACGATACGGATACACTCGTTCAGGTCAGCGTACATGATACCGCCGATAACGTCGTCTTCTTGTCCGCCTACAGTACCTACTTCAGCTTCTACAGAAACGCCTTTAGCGTGTGCATATTCAACAACTTTTTTAGTCATTTCGATGTTCTCATCGATAGAGTGGTGGGAACCGTCGATCATAACGGATGTGAATCCAGCATCGATCGCTTCTTTACACTTGTCGAAGCTTGAACCGTGGTCCAGGTGGATTGCAACTGGAACGGTAATTTTCATGTCGTGGATAAGTCCTTCTACCATTTTAACTACAGTGTAGAAGCCACCAATGTGACGTGCTGCGCCTTCGGATACACCCAGGATTACTGGGGATTTCTCTTCTTCAGCAGCACCAAGAATAGCTTGAGTCCACTCAAGGTTATTGATGTTGTATTGACCAACTGCATATTTTCCTTCAAGTGCTTTGTTCAACATGTCTGTCATAGATACTAATGGCATGGTTTCAATCCTCCTAGGGGTTTGGGTTGTGTCTATGGTTTTTAGCCGAAATCACATACGGGCTTATTATACCACATCCCATGTCAAATACTAAACAAGCATTTGCAAAAATGCTGTGCTTTGCAGCACAGTTTTCATAGACACCGCTTTATAACTTCCCCATTTCCAATATTCCCCGGATGAAGGAGTGAGATACCCCCTTTTCCCACCAAGTACCTTCTATGTTCTCCACACGCAAAAAAATCCTGTATCAACAGGATTCAGCTGCATTTATTGGCGGTACCATTGCGAAGTTGCATATTCACAGCCACTCGCATCTCGTCGATATCAAACGGTTTCGTAAAGTGCATGAGCGCCCCGAGATCTGTGGCTTCCTTAATCATGTCCAGTTCACCATAAGCGGTCATCATGATCACCTTGATACCCGGATCAATTTCTTTAATATGCTTCAGGATTTCCAGACCGTCCATCCCAGGAATCTTCATATCGAGCAATACCAGGTCAGGCTTGTCATTATTCACAATCTCCAGAGCAACCTTGCCGTTGGGTGCTTGAAACGTGTTATACCCCTCACTGCTGAACACTTCCATTAACAGGATTCGGATACCATTCTGGTCATCAACAATCAAAACTTTTTTATCTTCCACTCTGTAACCTCCTAGAATTAGGAAAGCATGTACATCTTCGAATCTGGATAACTATCCCATAGTCGTCATGATAAGTATTCTACCTCTTCCATTAAAATCCTGCTACCTTCACAAAATGACAAAAAGCATTTCCACCTGCTCTTTACGCAAAAAAAGGGATGTTCAGGCAGCCGCTATGGTTGCCAGGAACATCCCCAATATCTATTACGTTAACACTAAAACATGTATTACTTCTGCGCATTCTCCAGAGAAGCTTTTACAAACTCACGGAACAATGGTTGCGGACGGTTCGGACGGGAAGTGAATTCCGGATGGAATTGTACCGCCAGGAACCATGGGTGTCCTGGAAGTTCCACGATCTCAACCAGACGTCCATCCGGGGATGTACCCGAGATAACCAGTCCAGCTTTTTCAATCGTTTCACGGTATTCATTGTTGAACTCATACCGGTGACGGTGTCTCTCATACACCAGCTCGTCATCATAACAAGCCATCGCCAAAGAACCTTCCTGAAGCTTACAAGGATACAGCCCCAGACGCATCGTGCCACCCAGATTCTCGATATCTTTTTGCTCAGGCAACAGATCGATCACAGGGAATTCCGTAGCCGGATTAATCTCGGAGCTGTTCGCACCATTCAAACCAACGATGGAACGTGCATATTCAATAACGGAAACCTGCATACCCAGGCAAATACCGAAGAACGGAATTTGTTTCTCACGAGCATAACGGATTGCCGATACTTTACCTTCAATACCACGATCTCCGAATCCGCCAGGAACAAGGATACCACCAATACCATGCAACAGGTCGCCTACATTCTCATCCGTAATATCTTCAGAAGGAACCCAGCGGATTTTCACATCGGCATTGGATGCAAATCCTGCATGAGACAACGACTCAACAACACTCAGGTATGCATCATGCAACGCTACATATTTACCAACAATAGCGATCTCAACTGTATGCTCCAATTTGTTGATCCGGTCAACCAGCCCTTCCCACTCGCTCATATCCGGTGCAGGAGTAGTCAGTTTGAGGTGATTTACCACGATCTCATCCAAGCCTTCTTCACGCAGGTTCAGAGGTACTTGATACAACGTGTCTGCATCACGACATTCAACCACGGCATTCTCATCAATGTCGCAGAAGAGAGCGATCTTGGCTTTCATGTCTTTAGACAGTTCATACTCCGTACGGCATACAATCACATTCGGTTGAATACCGATGCTGCGTAATTCCTTAACACTATGTTGCGTTGGTTTTGTTTTCACTTCACCAGCTGCTTTGATATAAGGAATAAGTGTTACGTGAATGTACATCACATTGTCGCGACCTACATCACTCTTGATCTGACGGATAGCTTCCAGGAAAGGCAAACTCTCAATGTCGCCCACTGTTCCGCCAATTTCCGTAATAACCACATCCGAACCTGCTTCACGTCCAGCGCGGAATACACGCTCTTTGATCTCGTTCGTAATGTGTGGAATAACTTGTACCGTTCCACCCAGATATTCCCCGCGCCGCTCTTTGCTGATGACGGAAGAGTATACTTTACCAGTCGTGACGTTGCTGTTTTTGGAGAGATTGATATCAATAAAACGTTCATAGTGGCCAAGGTCCAGATCCGTTTCCGCGCCATCATCCGTTACAAAAACCTCGCCATGTTGATAAGGACTCATTGTTCCCGGGTCGATGTTAATATATGGATCAAATTTCTGGATTGTTACCTTAAGCCCTCTGTTTTTCAGCAATCTGCCCAGAGAAGCAGCCGTAATCCCTTTGCCCAGGGAGGACACAACTCCGCCCGTCACGAAAATATACTTTGTCACTGTTATTACCCTCCTAATATAAGTACAGAAATTCAGGCGATATATGGTGTTATCGTAACCTGTTTCCCAGGTAATCATCGTTAAAAAGAGCAATGGCAGAAATTCCCTGCATCTGCGAACTGCTCTTTCTGCGAAGACGGTTTAAATACACGTTGTTCTACAGCAAAAAATGGTGCAAATATTCCGGTAGCCTTCATTCCATTTGGTGTTTTTGATATACAAAAACGGGCCACGAAATGTTGGCCGGGAGCATACGGAAAAGAAATCATTTTGCAAAATTATGCCTCTAAAAATACAAAAAAAAGTACTCCCGCAGGACGGGGCACCTTCTATAAAAAACATAAATATATTGTCGCTCATTCATAAGCCCATGCAATAGTTTACCCGTTACCCCGTCCGCTGTCAAGGCTGACTATTCCGGGGAAACGGGTAAATTATAGACGTCAAAAATGACTACCGATTATCAGAATCGTCGTCAAATTCATCCTCGTTTTCGGACTCTTCTTCGTCTTCTTCGAGGTCTTCATCTTCCAGATCGTCATCTTCAACCAGCACTTCTTCTTCGCTGTCTTCTTCGTCAAAGATGTCGTCTTCGTCTTCATCTTCTTCGTCTTCATCTTCGTCTTTATCCGGGCTGTCGAAGTCTTCATCGCTGTTATAGCTGTCTTCTTCTTCACCGAAGTCTTCATCTTCCAGATCATCGTCTTCATCGTTGATGATACGCGGACGCTTCGCACCCGTCATGGAATCTTCTGTTCCAGCTACCGGATACCAGCGCTTCAAGCCCCACAGACTTGTACCGACGCAAGCAAAACGGCCATCGATATTAATCTCGGTATATAGCTGGGCGATAAACTCGTTGATTTCTTCATCAGTCATTCCGCGCTGCTTCGCTACCTCATTCATCAAGTCACGATAGTAATACGGCGTATTAGCCGCTTTCAGCACCATAAAGGCAAGGTCCACCAAAGGGATCTCTTTTACCTTTTCTTTATCAATTTTCAAATTGAGCGAGGTACTCACTGCAGACACTTCCTCTCACACAAAATTCACTTTTTAACCCCTACGAACTGGACTGTTACGTATAACATATCCATTAACAAACCTAAGTAAAACCTATTTAGCGTTAAAAAGCAAGTTTTTATGTACGGATGTGACGCAAATGCGGAGAGCAGCAACAATATGTCCATATATTCAACGTGAAGTGACATCGAACCCACAAGAATATCCTCTTTTGCCAAAGAGACAACTCCATAATAAAAAAGACGGAGTCCCCTCCGCCTTCTGACTGTATACCCTTGGAGGATTACTCCTCACCAGGTTCCCCGCAAGAGCCCTCTAGCTCTCCATCCATCATATGTCCCTGCGCCCGTTTTGACACGAAGAGAATGTGTTTTTGTAAAAAAAGGGCAAGTTCCCCATGCGGCGGGATGAGCGCATTCATAGAATACCTCAGCATGTTCATCCCGAAGGGGGCTGCCCATTATGGACTATACTGGTTTATTGCATCAATTGATTGACGGAATGCGACGCCCTGAACCAGAACAGGGAGGGCGATATTTGATCCGATTTGCCAAACCGCAGCAGTACGAGGCCTGTCTCGTAGAATTGTCCCGAATGCGGAATGAATTCACCGACCTTGGGGCTGTCCGTTCCTCGCGACTGGCTCGTTCCATTATCGCTCCAGTCCAATGCCCGGAGGACCTATACCGCTATGCGGACGAGATTACGATTGAAGCAGACGTCCCCATCTCCCTCCATGCCACCGCACTCCACAACAAACCAAGTAATGCCCAAGGCATACCTTGGGGAGTGAAGCAGATTCGGGCGCCCAAAGTATGGTCTGTGTCTACCGGACACCGAATTAAAATCGGTGTGATTGATACAGGTGCTGATTATCACCATCCTGATCTTCGTTATTCCCTGGCACGCGGAATCAATCTGTTAAACCGCAGCCTGCTTCCTCATGATGATAACGGACACGGTACCCATATTGCAGGGACCATCGCCGCAGCCAACAGCACCGCAGGCATGATTGGTGTTGCTCCACGCTCCCTGATCTATCCGGTGAAAGCATTTGACCACAACGGATCGGCTTATGTGTCCGACATTGTACTTGGCATCGACTGGTGTGTACGTAACAAGGTCGATATCATCAATATGAGCTTTGGCATGAAAACACGCAGCAAGGCGCTTCTTGACGTTGTCAATCGTGCATACCATGCTGGAATCGTTATTGTTGCTTCGTCAGGAAATGACGGCAAACGCCGCAGTATTGATTATCCGGCAAGGTATCCACAGACCATATCCGTTGGGGCAACCGACAAAAACAGACGTATTGCGTCCTTCAGCAATCGTGGTGCATATGTGGATGTCTATGCACCTGGTGATAAGATCGTCTCCTCTTGGGTACAAGGCAAGCACCACGAGATGAGCGGCACATCCATGGCGACGTCCCATGTGAGTGGCGCTATCGCCTTGCTGCTCTCCAAACATCCGGGGTTGTCCCCGAGTGAAATCAAGACACTCGTCAAACGTGCTACGATCCCGCTGCGCGCCCGCAAGACCACCACCGCAAAAAGCAAGGTGCGTGGTGGTGAGATTGATGCCCTGAAGCTAATGCAGGAGGGCGGGGAGTGAGCCAGCTCTGCAAGAGGACAGCAGAACTTAATTGAGACTCGTGGCGAAACCCAGTAGCCCGGCCCAGGCAGTACGCACGAGGGAGTATTACCTAGCGACTGAGGCTCTAGGTTACGCCCGCTGTGATGTAAAGGTAGGCTAGTGTACCTTGGACCAGGCATTTCTTTTTCTTCAGCTAAGGTACACAACAAAAAAAGTCTCCATGTACCACGTTGAAGGCAATCAACGTGGACAGGGAGACTTTTTGCCTTAGGCAGAGCGGCGATGTGCCGCTCGCATGGAATTTACATTTTGTCAGGAGCGGTTACGCCTACCAGACGAAGCGCCGTTGCGATAACAGTACGCACAGCACCGATCAGTGCCAGACGTGCTTGAGTTTGCTGCGCGTCTTCCGTAATAACACGTTCTGCACGGTAGTAGCTGTGGAACAGGGATGCCAGCTCGTATACATAACGGATGATACGATGAGGCGCATATCCTGTTGCTGCTGCCGAGATTTCCTCAGGCAGCTCTCCCATTTTGCGGAGAAGATCATACTCGTGCTCTGTTGTCAGCTTGGACAGGTCAATCTGTGCCAGTGGCAGCAGTTCAATACCTTGTTCTTCAGCCTGACGGTATACGCTGCATACACGTGCATGAGCGTATTGTACGTAGAATACAGGATTCTCATTGGATGTCGAAATCGCAAGGTCCATGTCAAAGTCCAGATGGGAGTCCATGCTGCGCATTGTGAAGAAGTAACGGATGGCATCAATGCCGACTTCATCCATCAGGTCTTCCATCGTTACAGCTTTACCTGTACGCTTGGACATCTTCACTTTTTCACCGTTCTGGAACAAGCTCACCATCTGTGCAATCAAGACCACCAGTTTCTCGGGGTCATTACCCAGCGCTTGCATTGCGGCTTTCATCCGTGGAATATATCCGTGGTGATCCGCACCCCAGATGTTGATCATCGTGTCGTATCCACGAGCATATTTGTCGCGGTGATAAGCAATATCTGGTGTCAGGTAAGTATACGTGCCATCATTCTTGATCAATACACGTTCTTTGTCGTCACCGTACTGCATCGTTTTCAACCAAGTTGCTCCATCTTGCTCATAGATTTCATTGCGGTCACGCAATTCATCAAGTACTCGCAGCACTTCTCCATTATCATACAGGGAAGTTTCGCTGAACCAGATGTCAAAGTTAACACGGAAGCGATTCAAGTCACGTTTGATCTTGTCCAGTTCCTTCTCCAGGCCGAAATCACGGAAATAAGCCGCACGGTCACCCGGATGCATGGACAGCAATTCGTCACCCTTTTCAGCAACAAGCTGCTTGGCAAATCCTTTAATATCTTCACCATGATAACCATCTTCAGGCATCTCAGCATCCTGACCCAGCTCTTGCAGATAACGAGCTTCAATGGAACGAGCCAGATTAAACACCTGATTACCTGCATCATTAATGTAGTATTCACGGGTTACATCATATCCTGCGTAGTCAAGGATGTTACATAGTGCATCCCCTACAGCTGCTCCACGGGCATGGCCCAGATGCAGGCTGCCTGTCGGGTTGGCACTGACAAACTCCATCTCGACTTTGCGTCCTTCTCCGATGCTAATTCTTCCGTAATCTTTACCCTGCTCCTGCACAAGCGCAAGTACTGGATAAAGGTAACTCTTGTCCAATTTGAAATTAATGAATCCTGGGCCAGCAATCTCAGCCTTCTCGATTCCGGCTTCAGCCAGATTCAGATTGGCAATGATCTCTTCAGCAATCTGACGCGGATTGCGCTTGGCAATCTTGGTCAGCTGCATGGCAGCATTGGTCGCCAAGTCCCCGTGTGTCTTCTCACGCGGCACTTCCAATGTGATGGCTGGCAATTCGTCCTGCGTAACAATTCCGGCCGCCACAATGGCGTTGCCGATGGCCGTGCTTACCCGTTCGTTAATCGTATCTAGTGGATTACGTGTCATGAAATTGGTTCCTCCTGTATATGCAAACTAATCGCGAAATGTCCGGATTCTTCATCAAAGCGGTAAAAGTCGTAGCTCCACGCTGCGCGTGCGCTCAATCCCTGAATGGAAAGTTCCAGCTTCTGTGTATGCGTGGACAGGGCAAACGACATGTATGGCGATCGGTAGAAACCAGGAAGCTTCCGATTCAATTCAAAAGTCTGCTCCGATTCCACCTCACCATGACGTATAATCTTGATGGATTGTCCGCCCAGCTTCAATGTTGTACGGGTTGTACCTCCCTCAGGTCCAACCTGCGGTTCTTCATAACGAACATAAAGAACGGACCCTTTTAACACGGCTTCACCCTGCATTTCCTGCAGCACATCTTCACCTTCATAACGGCTGTGCAGCCGGATGTGTACCGGTCGCATGTTCGACATGAATGTTAACCTCCATTATATTCGAGGCGACGCAAAATCAGGCACGGCTGGTGAGAACAGCCCTTCCCCTATTGTTGTGTCGCTATACGCGCTCATATTCCCGGATAGCTCGCTATCCTACACTCTACTGTATAACTATATCCAGTTCCCTCGCTCAATTCAAATCCAAATTCAGAGTTTTTTCCTCATCAAGCCAAAAAAGAAGAGCCGCACCTGTAAAGTGCAACTCCCTTTTGCTTCATTATAAAAGATTCGTTCATCCGATCAGGCCCATTGCGATTCATAAGGAAAAGGACATGTCGACTCACTCAGCTTCGCTCGCACCTGTACGAGACAACCACAATGCCGACAAGTTGTGCCATATTGCAATCCCGGACAAGCAGAGCAGATCGATAGCCGACGTTCATATTCCTCATCCTGTACCGTCTCACGCGAGCGTGAGGCAATCTCCACAAGTCTGGCCATTTTGGCATCGCTAATCTTCACATCGTACTGATCATCACAGCCCTTGCAAGGTTCCTGCCTTTTCATCATTAACCCTCAACAGCGATGACCCCAACCGATGCTGGAGGAAGAACAAAACGCAAAGTGTTATTCTCCAGTGTGAGTCCCTCCCACGCCGCAGGCTGAACATGATTCGGCTGTTCAAAGGTATTGAATGCACCAAAATCAGTATGGTGCAGAATCTGCCCGGTTACTTTAGCCGCTTGAGCCGCGTCCAGCTGACACACAACTTCCAACTCATCGGTATGACTCAGATTACAAGCTGTCACATGAATGACCCCATCCTTGTTGCGGGACGCTGACAAGCTGAGCTGCGGAATGGTTTCTTCTCCGAAGGTATACCCAGGGCTTTCATAATTCAAATCCAGTCGCTGTGCATCCATATGAACCTGATACATATCAAATACATGGTACGTAGGGGTCAGGAGCATTTTGTCACCTTCCGTGAGCACAAGCGATTGAAGCACATTGACGATCTGCGCAAGATTTGCCATGTGTACCCGTTTATTATGTTGGTTGAAAATATTCAGGTTAACACCTGCAAGCACAGCGTCCCGCATCGTATTTTGTTGATAAAGGAATCCTGGATTGGTTCCCGGCTCAACGTTATACCACGTACCCCATTCATCCACAATAATGCCGACTCTGCCCTCTGGATCATATTTGTCCATAATCTCGGAGTGCTTCACCAGTAATTCATCCATATGGAGCGTCTTTTTCAAGGTGGTGAACCATTCAGACTCGCCAAATCCTGTAGCTGCGCCTTTATCATTCCACTCTCCTGTAGGGATGGTGTAATAATGAAGACTGATTCCATCCATAAAGCGAGCAGCCTCCCGCATCAGGACTTCCATCCATTCATAGTTGCCTTCGTTGGGTCCACAAGCGATTTTATAAATCTCGTTCCCGGAATAGTTACGTACATATGTAGCATACCGACGGTATTCATCCGCATAATATTCAGGACGCATATTGCCGCCGCATCCCCAGTTCTCATTTCCCACGCCAAAATACTTCATTTTCCACGGTTCTTCCCTACCGTTACTCTTACGCCAGTTCGCCATCGGGGATTCGCCGTCAAACGTGATGTACTCCACCCATTCCTGCATCTCCTGCACTGTACCGCTACCCAGGTTGCCACTAATATATGGCTCCGTGCCGAGCAACTCACATAATCTCATGAATTCATGCGTACCAAAGTGATTGTTCTCTTCCACACCACCCCAGTGTGTATTGATCATACGGGCACGCTCACTCTTTGGACCCACGCCATCTTTCCAGTGATATTCATCGGCAAAACAACCGCCTGGCCAGCGAAGTACTGGAATATTAAGCTTCTGCAAGGCCGTCAATACATCATTTCGAATCCCATCCGTATTCGGAATGGGTGAATCTTCTCCTACCCACAACCCCTCATAAATACAACGTCCCAAGTGTTCGGAAAAGTGACCATATATATTGCGATTTATTAATCCTTGATCTGAATCCGCCTTTAAAATAACATCAACCATGATTTCAACCTCCATACAATGTATTGTTATCGCTTACAATAACTCGTTTTAGAGTAGGTTTCAACCGTTTTTATTTCTAGACAAACAAGCCTCTTCCTGTGTAAATGATTAGGAAAAGGCCTGTTTGTTATAGAAATTCATGCAGAGGTATACCAAATTGATTTTTATTCATTTCTAATTTGGATTTGCTCCATTGTTATTTCAGAATAACAGGCTATTTAATCCTGCTCTGAAGGCAACAACATTTTTTGTGTCCACGTCGTTCCACCATCTGTAGTCTGATAGATCGCAGGAGAGTTATCACTTGTGACTACGAGCCAACCCGTCTTGGCCGATGGGAACGAGATACGGGAACTGTATCCCGGATCTTTCAGGTCAATATTTTTCCACGTGGAACCTGTATCATAAGAACGTCCAATACCCACTTTGCCAGCTGCGGGTGAACCTGCAGACAGATAAGCCGTCTGATTACCAATCAACGCCATGTTGCCGGGATGGCCACCCGGGTTGGCTGGTCCGTTTCCTTTGCCTGTACTATTTGTACCTGGTGCAGGACCTCCCCCTGCTGTAGATTGCGCAAATACTTGGGTCCAGTTCTTGCCTTGATTACCGCTCGCATAGAGGGAGTAGGATTGTTGGGACATGCCTGCATCACCATACAGAAGGGCCCATACTTGCTGGCCATGTGCATACAGATCTGCTCCGCTCCATGTGTCTGAGACAACTCGAAGAGAGGTGGTCCAGTTTTTGCCGCCATCACTCGTTTGCTTCAGATGATATCCCGATCCAGGTACAACCACGACGGCATACCCTTGTTTCTCTGTTGCAAAGGCAGCTGCACGCGTGTTGGCAGGTGTATTCATTTTACTCCAGGTTACCCCGCCATCCTTCGTCTGATATGCACCATTATAGGTGTAACCAAAACCTACATCTTTATTGCGAAAATCGATTCGCTTGAATTGAATGCCCGGCGTATCGAGCCGCGTCCAGTGAGATCCCCCATCTTTGGTACGGATCAGATAGGTTGCAGGTGAATCCTTCACTCGCGCCAGCGCATATCCGTTCACATTATTCGGAAAATCAAGCTGTGTGAATTGCCATTGTCCGGTATAAATGGACTGCCACGAACATCCTGCATTCGAAGTACCGATCAGGAAGCCTTCACCCCCAGCTCGTCCAGTTGTATCATTAAGAAAATCAATGTCAGTAAATTGCAGATGTTGCTCTTCCACACCGCTGCCCTTTTTCAATGTAGCAGATAGTCCATGATCTCCCTTTCCACATGCCTGCGAGGATGCAGCGTTAGCACCTGATAGCGTATGTACCGGTCCCATCCCCCAAGCCAGCGTTAACGATAATGCGAGTGCACCAATCCGTTTCCATGTCATTGTACTCTTGGTTGTCATCGTAACACCTCCTTCTATGGTTTTACCCAAATATGATGGTTCTAACGTAACAATCTGATTAACCCTGATGACAATTCCGCAAGAAAAAAACCACCTTTATCCATGATTGGATCATGTAGGAAAGGGTGGTTCATCACCAAACATTGTGTACTCTAAGTTAAATGGGATACGTCACCACAGCAAGGATAACAAAACTGATACTTAAGAAAAGGCATAAACTAAAATATATTTTGTTGTATTTATATTCCCGAATACTATATGCAGCAAAAAGCATGGCCAGATCAGCCACCATCAACGTGAAGTTGAGAAATATCGTCACTGCTAATACAAAATTGATGACAAACACTATAAAAACTGCAGTTAGCCACCTGGGATACATACTCAATTGAGTCCGAATCACACGCATTCACATCCACCTTTCCCTTCCTCTATTTCCATATTATACACAAATATTAAGATAGAGTCATACCGAGGCACGATATCTGCGTAAGAGGAGAGTCCATACGAACACATGAAATAAATGGTAGAGACAAGGGAACGTACGTGCTATAATTCATGTTATGGACTTTTGAATATCGGTGGATGTTTTCCAGACCACGGCGTAGCTTCCCGAAAGGGGGTGACGTCGATGGTCAAACTTGTGGCGTTGCTTGATGTAATCCGATGGATTGCTGCGATCCTCAGTATTGTACTGAGTGGGCGAAAGCTTTACCGTTGGTTGCGCAAAAAGTTTCGTAACAAGCGAAAACCCACCTCATAAGGTTGGACGCCTGACGGTGGGTTTCGCTTGAATAGCATTATTTAGTTCATGCACGCCGTGGCAATCCACAGCCTTTCGGGTCCTAAGAGTCTTTACCGTTGACGCGGTGAAGACTCTTTTTTAGTATATGACCGAACCCGATCACCATATACTTCACGATTGTAATATATCAATTAATATACTACTGAATACTATGTAGTCAGTATAGCACAGCTCTGTCCAAAAGTTAACAATACAAAACGCCCTCCCCTGCGCAAAGTTGAACCCGCGCAGACAGAGAGCGTTATACTTATCGATTATTCTGTGATTATTTCACGAATCCAAGCAACATTTCACGGATCAGCTTCGCAGCTACAATCTGTGTCTGTTGTGTTGGATCATAGATTGGTGCTACTTCAACCAAGTCACAACCAACTACATTTACATCAGATCCCGCGATCATATGGATGGCTTCCAGCAGTTCCTTGGACGTAATGCCACCCGCTTCTGCTGTACCTGTTCCTGGTGCTGCTGACGGATCAAGCACATCGATGTCGATGGTCACATACACCGGACGGTTGCCCATCTTGGGAAGAGCTTCTTTCATCGGAGCTGCCACTTCAAATGGATAGAAGTTGATGTTCTCGCGACCGTACTGGAACTCCTCACGGGAGCCGGAACGGATACCGAACTGATAGATGTTTTGGCCACCCATCAACTCAGCTGCTTTACGCACTGGCGTGGAGTGGGACAATGGCTCGCCTTCATAATTTTCACGAAGGTCTGCGTGTGCATCAATATGAATCAGGATAAGATCCGGGTATTTCTTGTACATTTGTTGGATGACTGGCCAAGTAACCAGATGCTCGCCACCGAGACCAACTGGGAATTTGTCGTCAGCAAGCAGACTGCCGATGTATTCATGAATGACATCAAGGCTGCGTCCCGCGTTACCAAAAGGCAAGAGCAAGTCTCCAGCGTCAAAGTACGTCATGTCTACAATACTTTTGTCTAGATATGGGCTGTACTCTTCAAGTCCAACCGATGCTTGACGGATATGAGATGGGCCGAAACGGGAACCCGGACGGAAGCTAACGGTGTAATCCATTGGCATACCATAGATAACCGCTTTGGAGTTCTCATAATCCTCAGAGCTGCAAATAAATACGTTTCCTGAATAAGCTTGATCCAGTTTCATTAATGATTTCCCCTTTATTTCGTTAAATCTTCCACGAATTTAGGAAGTACAAATGCTGCTTTGTGCAGACGCGGAGAGTAATACTTGGTATCCATCTCCGGGATTTGAGTCTCATCCACTTCGAGCGGGTCATGTTTCTTGCTACCCATAGTGAATGTCCACAAACCACTTGGATATGTTGGAATATTACAGCCGTACACATGTACGATCGGGAAGATTTCTTTGACGTCTTTGTTAACCTTCTGGATCAGATCCGCCTTGAACCAAGGGTTGTCCGTTTGGGCAACGAAGATTCCGTCTTCTTTTAACGCTTCGTAAATACCTTGGTAGAAACCGCGCTCAAACAATGGAGCAGCCGGACCTACAGGCTCTGTAGAGTCTACGATGATCACATCGTATTCATTTTTATGTTCAATAATATGCATGTAGCCGTCGTTTACGAGCACTTCAACATTAGGCTCGTCCAACTTGCCGGCGATTTCAGGCAAATATTTTTTAGAGTATTCAATAACTTTACCGTCGATTTCGACGAGAACTGCTTTTTCTACAGCAGCATGCTTAATGACTTCACGAATGACTCCGCCATCGCCGCCACCGACAACCAGAACTTTTTTCGGATTCGGGTGAGTGTTCAGCGCAGGGTGTGCCGCCATTTCGTGATATACGAATTCGTCTTTTACAGTCGTCATCACCATGCCATCAAGAAGCAACATGTTACCGAATTCTTCGGTCTCTACCATGGCCAAATCTTGAAAATCCGTTTTCTCTGTAACATAGGTCTGCTTAATCTTCGCGGTGATCCCGAATACCGGGGTCTGTTTCTCCGTAAACCACAATTCCATAATCTCTACCTTCTTTCCGTAAAGTTAATGATCAGCCATACCCGAACAAGTGCTGTGCACTATAATCGGTTCGCCCAAGCACGTCCAGCGTTCGGCGCCATATCGCGTTATCATTGCTGGCCTGCGGGAAAGGTCCGCGGTTCACTTCATTATATAGATTAAATTGACCAGAGCGTGCAGAGCGTCTGACTAATCAATGAATCAATGACCATTCGTCTGTTCTTCCTTACGCGCTTTAGTATCTTGTGCCGAATCTTACCTTTTCATTACCCTTTTGCATTATACGCGATTGACGTTTATACTGCAAAACGGTTTTCAAGGCGGAAATGCTACATTTTGTTTGCTTATGCACCCGATTGAATATCCCTGCCAATCAAGTCCCATACTGGAAGAAAAGAGAGGAGCCCGTTCCATGACCAAGCCAAATCAAAAGACCCGCAAATGCGGGTTCCGTTTACGAAAATTCATTAAAAACCTGTCTCTGCTCGCCGTGCTCGCTATACTTGCTACCGCTGCAGGATTGGTATACCTATACGCAACCAGCCTGCCTCTCGCAGACTCTGACCGGAATTCCAGATTACTGGACAGTCAGGGTGAAGTCATCGCTACCTTCTCCGCAGGTGGCAAAGACTCTGTACCCGTTCAACTGGAGGATATCGCTCCAGATCTGGTCAATGCCACTCTCGCTGTAGAGGACCGCAAATTCTATAATCACTACGGGTTCGACGTGCAAGGGATGGGACGGGCTGTGCTCGTTAACCTCGAACATATGCAGATGTCGCAGGGTGCGAGTACATTGACTCAACAGCTGGCGCGTAACCTATATCTATCTCATGAGAAAACATGGACTCGCAAAGCCAAGGAAGCCATGTACACGGCGCAATTGGAGATGAAATACAGCAAGGATGAAATTTTGCAGATGTATCTGAACGAAATCTATTATGGGCATGGTGCGTACGGAATCGAAGCGGCTTCGCGAATGTATTTTGGCAAATCAGCCAAACAGCTGGATCTTGCAGAGAGTGCCATGCTGGCAGGAATCCCGAAAGGACCTACCTACTATTCACCCTACAACCATATGAAGAATGCCAAAGACCGACAGAAGATTGTGCTGAATGCCATGGCTGATATCGGTAAGATCACCCAAGCCGAAGCGGATAAGGCCTATGAGAAAATGCTTTCGTTCAAACCGGAAAGTGAGCGTAAAACGGTGGAAAGTGCCCCGTATTTTCGTGACTATATCCGGAATCTGGCCATCAAAGAGCTGGGAATCAGTGAAGCGATGCTGGATCACGGGGGATTGAATATCTACACCACCCTGGATCTGCGTGTACAAAAAGTAGCTGAAGACGCCATAGCGAAGGGTATGGATGCCAAAAGTGAGCTGGAGACGGCCCTCGTGTCCATCGACCCTCGTACGGGCTACATCAAAGCCATGGTAGGCGGCAAGAATTATCGCACCAATCAGATTAACCATGTACTGGCGACAACGCGCCAGCCAGGTTCGGCGTTTAAACCCATTATGTATCTGGCAGCCCTGGAATCCAAGCGGCTCACCAGTGCATCCATATTTAACAGTGAACCTACTCTTTTTCACTATGACAATGACCGCAAAACCTATAAACCCGGCAACTTTGGAGACAAGTATCTGGGTGAAATTGATCTAAGACAGGCGATCGCCGCTTCAGACAATATCTATGCGGTGAACACCATTATGCAGATCGGTCCTGAGCAGGTTGTGAGTATGGCAAAAAACCTTGGCATTACAAGCAACCTGAGCGCCGTGCCTTCTCTTGCACTGGGAACGTCACCTGTCAGCCCGCTGGAGATGGCGTCGGCCTTTTCCGTCATTGCTGCTGGTGGACAACGGACGCCACCTGTCGCCATTCTGCAAGTAACAGATGCCGCAGGACGTGTTCTCTATGAATCGCCTCAAACCAAGGCTGAGACCGTCGTGGAACCTGCAGCAGCTTATGTCCTGACTCGTTTAATGGAAAGTGTCTTCGAAAATGGAGGAACGGGTAACCGGGTTTCAGCCGCGATCAAACGTCCGGTTGCCGGAAAGACGGGAACAACCAACACGGATGCCTGGCTCGTTGGATTCACACCGGAGCTCTCTACCGCCGTATGGGTTGGTTACGACCAAGGCAAAGCCATATCGACCTCGGATGGCCGCCGGGCAGCGCCGATCTTTGCCCAGTTCACAGAGCAGGCACTTGCGAGCGTACCACCCAAAATCTTCACCGTGCCTGATCATGTCGTAAGTGTCTATATTGACCCGGAATCCGGCAAGCTGGCAGGCAACGGTTGTGAAGAGAAACGGCTGGAAGTTTTTATTGATGGTACTGAACCGACAGAGGTATGTCATGGCACGACGGATGATTCGGATTCTGGAGAAGATGAGAAGACCCGTCAGGTACAGAATCAACAAGGCATACAGGAAGAGAAACATTCCTGGTGGGGAGATTTCAAACGTTGGTGGGTAGAATGACGCAAATGCGCGATGACTTAGTTGCGTCACCTATAACCTCTGGTTATATTGAACAATTGGAAATTCACTTCGGATGAAAACTCATAATTATTCAGATCAATGAATACGATTAATGCACAAGCAAAAGACCCCCAGCCGAACTTTCCGGTCAAGGGGCCTTTTGCTTTTTTTTGCTTTTATACTTTGTTGAAAATGATCTGCCTTAGGCGAGTGCTTCCTTCAATACATCTGGAGAAGCATTCCACCAGTCTTCGTTGTGTGAGATCAGCAGTGTCTTAAGTGCAGCTCGAGCTTCAGGTCCAAGCTCATCCAGCATGAAGCGACGCTTCAAGGCATAATCCATGCGATTCACATGTTCCGCCAGCAGTTTCCATCCACGTCTTGCTTCCGTATCAATCCACATCTCACATGCTGTTGCTCCACCATACAGTTGGCCTTCCTCCGTGCGATCCACAGCTACCCACACCAGCCATACCTGGCGTCCGTTGGGCACATCTTCACGATTGGTAGAGAATTTGATATTGCGTTCCACTTTGCTCTTCGCATGCATCGCACCGATATCGATTTTGGCTTCGCCATTATCAATAATGACCGGGGAAAGGTTATTCAGATCAATGGAGCCTGCACCGAAGCCTTTATGCTTGCTTTTTGCACTAACGATATTCAAGGCAATCTGTTTTTTGCCGTTTTGCTCGTTTTGGTCCATGTTTATAGCCTCCAAGGGTTGATACAAATATTTTAACTAATAATTGTCCCATTGCAAACATATACATGCTGTAGATGCTTGTCAACGGGAGGTATTTAACGATGATTCCACGACGCGCCAAGAGCTGGCTCACTGCATCCCTGGCCCTGTGTGTACTTGCCGGAGGGATATGGATCACTCTGGGTTATAATCGCTCAACTCATTCAGAATTGCCAGTACTCGCCCCCGAATCGGGCAAGCCCAAGGCAATAGCTCCAACCCCAGCACCTCCAGAAAGTGTACAGACCCCTACAGCCGAAGTGTACAGCAACCGTGTTGTGGAATATCACATGGATGTGAAGCTGGTCGAAGGAAACGTATTGGAAGGGACTCAGACGATCACCTGGACTCATCCAGGCAAAAAAACCGTCAGCGAGCTTTACTTTCATATGTACCCCAACGCCTTCTCTTCTGCTGACACCACCTTTATGAAGGAATCCGGTGGAAAGCTTCGGGGTGATGTCATGCCTACCAATGGTTATGGCTCCATGAACATTACCGAAATGAAAACGGAGGACGGGCTCTCTCTGCTGCACCGGATGCAATATGTGCAACCAGATGACGGAAATATCAAGGACACCACCCTCATTAAAGTACGCCTGCCCAAACCCGTTAAAGGCGGGGAAAGCATCACACTCCACACCCGATTCGAAGTGAATCTGCCGAAGATTTTTGCCCGAATGGGAACTGCTGATAATTTTGTCATGGCAGGTCAATGGTTTCCCAAATTAAGTGCCTATGAACCTGTGGGCAGGCGTGGACGAACAACGGAAGGCTGGAATCTGCACCAATACCATGGCAATTCAGAGTTTTACGCCGACTTCGGTATATATAGTGTGCGTATTCGGGTGCCTGAAACATACAAAGTTGCTGCTACCGGATTTCCGACGCAACAAGCCGTGGTGAAGAATGGAGAAAAGGTCTATCAATTCTATGCCGATGATGTACATGATTTTGCCTGGGCAGCTTCACCGGATTTTGTCTACGCCGAGGAACCCTTCTCTGCACCCAATGTGCCTGGTGTACGAATCAAGTTATATCTGGACCCTGCTCATCAGGATCTGAAAGAACGTTATTTCTACGCCGCGAAGGCCGCACTAGCCAATTATAGCAAATGGTTTGGCCCCTATCCTTACGCTACCTTATCCATCGTAGTTCCACCCAAAGCGGGGAACGGTGCTGGAGGTATGGAGTACCCTACGCTAGTTACGGCCTTTGGAGCCGATGATACTACCCCAGGTTATGACCTGGAACGTACCGTAGTCCACGAGATCGGACACCAGTACTTCTACGGTATGGTTGCCAGCAACGAATTCGAGGAAGCCTGGCTGGATGAGGGGTTCACCTCTTATGCAGAAGACAAACTGATGGAGCAGGAATATGGATTGATTCCGAATCTGCCGGTACAATCGGGCCTGATTACGTCTCCTTCATCTTTAACACAAGAATCCTGGAAGTTCGATTCACAGAATGAGTATGCAGCCAATGTCTATACACGTGGCAAACTTGTATTGCTTGGTATCGAACATCAAGTCGGCGCAAAAAAGATGGAACGCATTCTCTCTACCTATGTGAAGAAGTACCGCTTCAAACATCCCACTTCGGCTGATTTTCAAAACGTTGTGGAACAAGTGACCCGTACTTCCTGGTCTGATTATTTTGACCAATACGTCTATGGTAACGGGATGGCTGACTTTGCTGTAGAGCAGATTCGTGTTACGCCCGTACAGAAAGACGGTCAAACATGGTACGAGTCATCCGTGACGATAGCAAAAAAAGGAAGTGATTACAACGCCGTTCCTGTTCGCATTGCTTTTGAAGACGGGCATATCCTCACCAAACAATGGAATGGCAAAGAAGATCGCATCACCTATAAATTAACTCACACATCCCCCGTATCCTGGGCCATGACCGATCCCCTGTACACGATCGTGCTGGAGAACCGCCATATGAACAATTTCCTGAAATCCGGACTGGATGAGCAAGCAAAATCCCGCTGGAGCATGAGTGTAACCAAACTAATAGAAGCCATATTCGGAGGTCTGTCATGGTGAGGTGGAAACGGTGAAAGCAAAAATACGTGAAGGCTGGTTTCTCGTCCGTCAGCATATGTTCATTGCCGCACTCTTATTTCTCTATCAACTCATTTGGGGATATTTCTTCTATCGAATGGTACAATCGGCCGTCATCCCACTGCTCCTGCGCTATCCAGATGCTGATGCAGGGGAGCTGAGTACACTTTTGTTCAAAATGGAAAGCCAACTTAACCTGTCTACCCATCCGGAGGTTCATCGTTATCTATGGATTCTAGGGGGCATGCTGCTGGTTCGCATGTTGATCAGCCCCCTCATTCAGGCAGGACTACTCTACTCACTTCAACACTTTAACTCTACAGAAGAGCGCATCCCCTTCGTCCGCGGAATCAAAAATCTGTGGAAACCGATGCTGCTGCTCCACACCATACGTACATTATTGATACTTCTGCCCGCCTACTGGCTCATACCGAAGCTCTACTCGATTCTCATGGACGGATTTCATTCCCTTCAATTACTTTTGCCTGGTATACCTTATGTTGCTGCCTGGATTGTATATGGTTGGATCATCCACCATGCCGTGCTCTACATGCAGTTCGGTGTTTCGGCACCAGAAGGAGAAGGCGGGGCTCACGGTACCCTCAAAGCACTCTGGATTGCACTGCGTCATCTCATCGCCGTAATCGGTATTGCACTCCTGCTGGGCGGAGTTCACCTGCTTATCTTCGGGGCATTCACTTCAGCCTCATGGTTATTAACGGGACTTACCGGACTTATACTACAACAGACGTATCCACTTGCGAGATGTCTATTGAATCTGTGGAAAATATGCAGCCATTTCCGATTATGGCAGTCCAAAATGTCCAAAGGTGAGAGCAGATAGTTTAAAAATTGTTACCATCACATGTTAAACTTATGGCCTAATATGTACTTATAAATAGGCAAACCTCAACCTTTCCCCGTCAAAGGTCGAGGTTTTTTTTGCTAAATTTGTTGCTAAACGTTGCCAAAGCCGTACTCCTCTGTTACAATAATCGCAGTGAGTTTTTAGTAACAACTTTGTAATCTTTACATTCATATTTGTAACTACTTAAAATTAAATCGTCATTTCTTGATTTCACAGGTGCATAACTAGCATAGCCAAATTCCTGGCACCTGGGAAGCGGGGGAACCAGTTATGGGTGAATTGATCTTGCTACAGAGGGATCATAGGGGACCTTCAACCGAATCCTTAAGCTAACCTCGCAGGCGTTGGAAGGGGAATATCTCTTGTTCAAGAAGAAATTAACCGCAGCTGTACTTAGCATCACATTTGCATTATCCCTTGGTGCAGGTAGCGCATTCGCAGATTCAAAGATGAACACAGTAATTGATTCAGCAATGGGAACTACATACAAAAGTGGGGGAACAACGCTTAACGGCTTTGACTGCTCCGGATTTACACGGTATGTATTCGACAAATTGGGTATTGATTTGGCACGCCAATCCAGTTCCCAATTCGACATGGGCGATTCCGTATCCCGCATGGAAATGAGAGCTGGCGATCTGGTATTCTTCAATACAACAGGTAAAGGCGTATCTCATGTAGGAATCTTTGTAGGGGATGGAAAGTTCGCACACTCCTCTTCTTCCAAAGGCGTTACGATCAGTGCATTGAGTGAAAGCTATTGGGCCAATCGTTATGTTGGCGCGAAACGGATTATGAGCACGGACGCATATGAATCACTGGCCCTTGACTAGGGACAAGCTGAGCAACATGATGCTGTAACCATTAACCATACTGGAACGAAGCAAGAAGCATAACAGAACCGCCCGGTACATTCTCCGCAGGAATGTATCCGGCGGTTTTTTTGTGCTTCAATCCTTATTCATGTTGCAAGTTATACTCGGCGCATATCCTGCGAAATCAACAGGTTCATTTTGCGTTCGTTCGTCCGTGCCCTTATGATGTTTTTACCCATCCCGTTATAATATAAACGGAATTACCGGAACTTTTGTTTCACTTTTTTTCTTGGGAAGAGTGACTTGCTAAATGAACAGCTCTTTTGTAGAGTGGACAAAGAGTTCTGTTTCAAGGAAAGGAGCATGCAGGTGTATGAAGAAAGCCCCAGTAACGTTTCATGTTGTACCCATGCGAGAAGAACATGCGGAGCTTATCTGCAGTTGGCAGTATGACCCGCCTTACAATATCTACAGCTGGCTCCCCTGGGAGCAGATGAAAGCTCTGGAAGTGGAATTCGGAGATGCACAGCTGCGGCAGGAGCAGTATGCGATCGTCCTGGATCAGAACGATCGTATATGTGGATTTGCTCAATACTTCCCACTTGAAGGGGTAACCCGGATTGGCCTTGGCATGCATCCAGAGCTGTGTGGTCAGGGTCAAGGGACAGCTTTTGTCACTGCCATTGTACAGGAAGCCATTCGCCGAAATCCCACGAATGAGATTGATCTGGAAGTACTCACTTGGAATGCTCGTGCCATTCAAGTCTATCTGAAGAGTGGATTTGTCACCCAGGATACATACGAACGACAGACCCCAACCGGCTTGAAGCCCTTTCACTGTATGGTTTATGAAGGGCCTCGCGGTTAGAATCCATTGTAAAACAACCAAATTTGCCCCTTGTTATGTGATTAGTTCAAAAAATTCCCACAAAATGCTATGATGTCAGTACAGGTTCCGTTATAATGATATGGATAGTTTCAGGTTAGATGATCTTTCATTCTGGAGGGGACATAAGGGATGCACAAATGGATCATGAGCGGAGTATTTTTTGCAGCATGCGCTTTAGCTATTGTTTTAATGTTTACGCTTCCAGGGAAAGAAGAAGTGGCTGAAGAAGCCAAACCAACCATGCCGGAAGTAACATTGGATGCCGGACAGGCTGAAGCACTGGTCAAAGCCAATTGTATCTCCTGTCACGGGGATCAGCTTCAGGGTGGCGTAGGACCTGCTCTGGCTAACATCGGCAGCCAGGATGATCTGGAGAAGATCTATTCTACGATTGTCAAAGGTAAAGGTGGTATGCCTTCCTTCAAGGGCAAGCTGCAGGATGAAGAGATTGCAAATATCGCCATGTGGCTGTCAGAGAAGAAATAATCTGTGCACGCACATAACGAAGAGGCGCTTAATCCCCTTTTGGGAGAATAAGAGCCTCTTCGTTATACCAATTATTAAGCCTCTGTGGCATGCTCAGCCAGAAAGGCCTCAACTTCACGTGCGGACGGCATCCCGGACTGGGCGCCGAGCTTCGTCACGGATAACGCGGCTGCACCCATGGCGAAGCCTACGGCCGCGTCCAAAGTCTCACCGCGCGCGAGGGCTACTGCCAGCGCGCCGTTGAAGCAATCGCCAGCGCCGGTCGTATCGACGGCGCTTAAGACGTAGCCGGGCGCACGGCAAGCGCCGGCACGCCCTGCTTGTACGCGGCCGCCAGGCGCCGCCGCGTACACAGCCCCCTCGGGGCCGAGCGTCGTGACGACAGCGGCCCCGAGGGATGCGGCGAGCTCTGCGACCGCCGCATCCAGGTCTTCCGGCCGGAGATGATCCCGGCCGGTAAGCACGGCAAGCTCACTGCGGTTCGGCGTGACAACGTCGACGCACCGCAGGAGCTCCTGGGGCAGACCCGGCACCGCGGGAGCCGGGTTGAGCACCACCAGTGCGCTGCCTTCAGCCGCCAGTTGGGCGGCGCGGGTAACCGCTGGCAGCGGGATCTCCAGCTGCAGCAGCACCGCTGCGGCTGCAGTCAGGCTTTTTACCGTATCCGCCTCTTCCAGCATCTCAGGCACCACTTGTCCATTCGCACCAGGAATAACGATAATCCGGTTGTCTCCCCGAGAGAGCCAAATGGAAGCCGTCCCTGTAACCGTGTCTTCCAATATGCGAACCTGCGAGGCATCTGCACCACTTTCCGTCAGACTGTGCAGCAGACGTTCGCCAAAACCGTCCGATCCCACCGCACCAATCATCGTCGTCTGTCCACCCAGACGCGCAGCGGCAACAGCCTGGTTCGCCCCTTTGCCACCAGCGAGATAATGCAGCTCCTCACCGCTCACCGTCTCTCCCTCTTCCGGAATCGTGTCTGTCTTCACCACGAGATCCATATTGAGACTGCCTACGACAGCAATAAGAGGTTGTTTCTGATTATAGTCTGACATGTATGGTTCACTCACTTCCGGCCGCGCGATAATAACCGACCTTGTTATTCCGACCTCATTTTGTCATAAGCTTCGTTATATTGCCCTGCTTCCTTGATATCTACAGATGTGATACCACCCGCATCCCATGACGTGAGACGCAGCGTAACCGTTGTATAATCAATCGTAATAAAAGGATGATGATTGAATGCTTCCGAGATCGCAGCGACCTCATCCACAAATGCAATCCCTTTCATGTAGTTGGAGAACACGAATTTACGTACAATCCACCGTCCCTCTTCCAGTTCCCAGCCTTCCAGCCTCCCCAGATGAGCTTCGACTTCCTCTTGCGAAAAAACCATGCGTTATCTTCCTCCCCATAGGATGGTACATTACAGACGTGAGTCCGTATAACCACCGACACCTTCGGCGCTATCAACAGCAACCTCAAAGGCCAGGCTCACCGCCATGCGGTTGGCCTATTTCACGACTAACATCTTACCACGGACAAGCTTCAAAATCCAATCAACTACATGGCATAGAACCACTAACCATAAGGCTTTGAGGGCAATTCCAATTCCATTTATACCCCTGAAAATGCATGTAAACACACTAAATTAAAGGTACAAATGTCAACTCTTCTTCCCCGATCAAAATATGAATGCGGTGCTGTTCCTTATCATGGATGACTACACCACTTCCAACCGGAATAACAGACTCCTCGCCCAGCGCATAGAACAAATCCTCCGCCAACGCCTCATCCACTTCAAGTTGGTCAGATGCAGCCAGTCTCTCCCACTCTTCCGCGTCCATTTCAAAGAAAACATACCGATCCGGTATGCGTCCGATTGCCGTTGTCAGATCTGTCAAAATTCCTTCATAATCCCGTCCATGCTTTACGCCCATTGGCTTTTCACTCCTATTCGGCCCCTAAGGAGCGGATTTGATCTTATTATACCTGAAAATAGCCCTTAAAAAAAAAGGCCTTCTGGTCGATAAATACATATATGACCGTTTTAACTGTTTTAGCAACCGTAAGGAATGCCTAACATTGAACGGATTGCGGCCAAAAATTCGTCCGGAAGCCCGAATACAGCCGCTTGAAAGGATTCAATTTTATCTCATGGATGAGGTGTATGATGAACATTTCAACGATTATTGGACTAGTTTTTGGACTGGTCTCCCTTGTACTCGGTATGTTCCTGAAGGGTGCGCCCTTAATCAACCTGGTTAACAATCCGGCAGCCTACGTTATTATCTTTGTTGGTACGGCAGGAACTATCTTTATCGCATTTCCAATGTCTGAAGTTAAGAAAATCCCTAAGCTTTTCGGGATTATTTTCAAAAATCAAGTACTTATTGATCGAGTGTCTCTGATCGGCACGTTTATGGATTGGGCTTCCACTACCCGTCGTGAAGGTTTGCTTGCACTGGAATCAAAAGTAGAAGAGATTGACGATCAGTTCCTTCGTGGCGGTATGCGTATGATTATCGACGGCAACGATCAGGAATTTGTAAGTGATGTACTGATGGAAGATATTCATGCTACAGAGGAGCGCCACCGTGGCGGTGCCTTGATCTTCGCTCAGGCGGGGATGTACGCGCCAACGCTCGGGGTTCTCGGGGCCGTTGTAGGTCTCATCGCAGCACTTGCCGATCTCAGTGACATGGAGAAACTCTCCCATGCGATTGCGGCAGCATTTATCGCAACACTCCTTGGTATATTTAGTGGTTACGTGTTATGGCACCCGATGTCTAACAAGCTGAAGCGGATGTCCAAGCAAGAAATGGAGATCAAGCTGATGATGGTTGAAGGATTGTTATCCATACAGTCTGGTGTATCCACCATTGCCATCAACCAAAAGTTATCCGTATTCCTGACACCTTCCGAACGTAAACAACTGGAAGAGAAGGAGGGATCATCAGGTGAAAAAGGCTAAAAAGCACGAACCACATGAAGAACATATAGACGAGAGCTGGTTGCTTCCCTATTCTGACTTGATGACCTTGTTGCTTGCCCTGTTTATCACGTTGTTCTCCATGAGTTCACTCGATGCAGCCAAGTTCGAGCAGATGGCTTCCGCACTAAGCAGTGCATTGAATGGAGGCTCCGGTGTTCTGGATCATACGTCCATGAATCCGGATACGCCAGGTGCCGATCTGGGTAAGAACAAACAGGAACCTACAGAAATCACCAAGAAAACACCAGCTCAGATAACGGATGCACAGATGGCTCAAAAAGAACAGGAAGATCTGGAGAAGCTTAAGAAAAGGCTTGACCAGTATATCTCGAAGAACGGACTTTCGGACCAGCTGAATACCAAGCTGAATCAGTCTGAATTGAAGATCACCATCAGTGATAACGCCCTGTTCTCCTCAGGCCGAGCAGATGTGAAGCCTGAATCACGATCCCTGGCCAAAGCAATTTCAAGCATGCTGCAGGAGTTCCCTGAATATGAAGTGGTGGTATCCGGTCATACCGATAATATTCCCATTTCGAACAACCAATATAAGGATAACTGGGATCTGAGTGCAGATCGTGCGCTCAACTTCCTGAAAATCCTGTTGCTGAACACACAATTGGACCCTTCCAAATTCACACCAAGTGGTTATGGAGAGTATCATCCGATTGCCAGTAATGACACCAATACCGGACGGGCACAGAATCGCCGTGTAGAGGTATCTATCATTCGGAAGTATCAAAGTAACAATACAAATGTAAAAGCCGTTGGCGGAGGAAACTAGAGGCCTGCAGCGATTCATTAACCAAAGACCGTTCTCCAGGTACAAGGAGAACGGTCTTTTGGGTTTATATAAAGCTTATGCTTGGTTTATCTCTACATTTTTTCACACTATTTGCGAAGATTCACCTGTCGTCATTGACCTTATACCAAAAAGCCCTGCGCTCCTTTTCGGAAAGCAGGGCTTCAATCAGTTAATTAGTCAAAGTCGAATCAACTATTCCAGTGAATAGTCCAACAGACCGCCCAGCTCCGCTTTTTCAGCAGGGGTAAGCTCTCTCCATGAACCTGTCGCCATTTCTCCAAGATGAATGTTCATGATCCGAATACGCTTCAACTTACGAACCTCGTAGCCAAAGGCACTACACATCCGCCGAATCTGACGGTTCTTTCCTTCAGTCAGGATGATACGGAATACTCGATCCGTCATCCGGGTCACGGTACAAGGCAAGGTCATTTCACCCAGGATCTTCACCCCAGTGCTCATACCTCTAAGGAAACTCGGGGTTACAGATCGATCAACAGTAACGATATACTCTTTCTCATGTCGTCCTTCTGCTCTAAGTATCCGGTTAACGATATCTCCGTCATTGGTCATCAGGATCAAACCTTCCGAGTCCTTATCCAAGCGCCCAATTGGAAAGATACGCTCATCGTGCCCGACAAAATCAACGATATTGCCCTGAATATGCTGCTCAGTTGTACTTGTGATTCCAATCGGTTTATTCAGCGCGATATATACATGTTTTCTCTTTTCCTTGATCGGTTTACCATTAATTCGTACATCGTCGCCTTCTTCTGCCTGACTGCCCAGTTCAGCCTTAACTCCATTAATGGTTACCTGACCACTATCCACCAACTTATCGGCTTCACGCCGGGAGCAATAACCTGTTTCACTAATAAATTTATTAATACGCAAAAGGTAATCTCACCTCATCTATTTCTCTTCATCTGTAAGTGGTTCATCCGTTACCTGATCTACCTCAATGGCTTCCGGTTGTTGCTCGGATGCAGGCAGTTCAATGATAACCGTTGTTCCCTTGTTCATGACGCTTTTAATATCCATCATGCCCTTATGTGATTGAATAATGCGCTGACTGACCATCAGGCCAAGCCCTGTCCCAGACTCTTTATTCGTAAAGAAAGGCTCCCCAAGCTTGGGCATCATCTCTTCCGGGATACCGATGCCTTCGTCCCTGATCTCAATTCTGACACGTTTCGACTGCTCGTCATGCTTGAGCTTGATATGAATGCTTCCTCCATTTGGCATGGCCTCCATACCATTTTTCAGCAAATTGATGAATACCTGCTTCAACTGGTTCTCTTCACAGTGTACCATAGCCGAATCGGATGAGGCACGCAGTACAAATTCTACACCATGCAGATGCGCCTGACTATCCAGTAACGAGATGACATCGCCAAGAATAAAACGAATGTCCCGATTCTGAAAATGAACTGCCTGCGGTTTCGCTAAAATCAGAAATTCACCAACAATAAGGTTGATGCGATCCAGCTCCGATAACATCAGATCCAGATGACGATGATTCAGCTTGTTGCTCTCTTGCTGTAACTGCAGGAATCCGCGCAGTGTGGTCAATGGATTACGAATCTCATGTGCTACACCTGCTGCAAGCTGGCCTACGGTTGTTAGCTTCTCAGAACGTCTGAGCAGCTCTTCCATCCGATTACGACTTGTAATGTCCCTGGAGACACTAATGAGCGCGGTAATCTCTCCAGCTTCGTCTCGTACCGGAGCCGTACTGACACTGACCTCTACTCGGGTCCCGTCTTTCTTCATCCATGTGGTTTCGTTGGACGTAATGGACATCCCCTCAACGAGTTGGGCATGCTGACGTTTCATTTCTTCTTCTGCCTCTGGCGGGATGATCTTCAGATGACGACCTTCCACCTCACGACTTCGAAAGCCATATAATTGTTCAAATGCGCGGTTAACCCGCAGTACTTTTCCTTCAAGATCCGTAATGTGAATAGCATCCGCTGTCTGATTGATGATGGATTCCAGATGCTCTTTCACCGCCCGATTCTCTTCATACATCTGTTTCAGACGGCTCGTATAATGGCCCAGATTACGAATCATGGCATTAATACGATTGGCCAGTTGGCCAAGTTCATCCTTCCTCCGTACTTTCAGCCGGAAATCAAAGTGTCCATCCGCTACATCATTCACTTTGCCCAATATGGATTGGATCGGACGTGTTATATACCCTGCGAGCAGATAGCTGCCAAAGATCACAATCTCCAGCAAAACCAATGATATGGAGGCATGGCTAACCAACTGCTCAGATACCATGGAGGAGATTTGCTTATAGTCCATGACAATACTGATCACATAGGAAGACTGATTGGGTGTGAAAATGGGAATAAAGCTCTTCAGTACCTTCTGTTCATGCGTTTCACTGACAAAAGATACATTTTGCCCTGTTCGAATGGCGCGCACCACAGCACGATGATCCTCATCCTTAGAACCATACTGGTATGTACCAAAACGAATTGGTCTGTTATTCAACTTGCTAAAGTTCGAATCTCTTCCGTCATCACCCATGTTGGGGCTGCCGAAAGTCAACGGATTGATGCCTGTAATCTCCAGAATGGAGGGATTGACCTCACGGATTTTATTCAAAATCTCATCCGGACTAGAGATTTTCACATAGTCATCAACTTCCGTATTATTATAGAAGGGATTGATTATGTAGTTTCTCTTTCCATCATGGTAGTAACCCCAGATATCAATATCCGAAGGACTGGATGTCGAATATTCAAATCCATCTGACCAGAAATGCTCCAACTTCTGCCCTTGGGGAATCGTTACCTGTTGTTTTTCAAACAACTGCTTAAAGGCCTGATACCAGTAGGTCATGGATTTGGTGGACAGCCCGAGCTCTCTCGGATCCGAGGAGCGGCTAACCACAATATCATCATCCGTCTGCTCCATTAACGAGATATGCGAAACGCCGACCTTTTGGCTCAAGCGTACAAGTTCTTCATTTGTGATATTATTAATATCCGGGTCCAATTCTTCAGCCGCCATAACAGCAGCAAGCCACAGATTGTTTCCAATCTGCCGTTTTACATAATCCGAACTGTATTGATTCTGTTCGACAGCAATTGCAATCTGCTTTGCAGTGAGCACCATCTTGGTTTCACTGTCCTGCCTCAGATTCTCTTCTGTAGTATAATAACTCAGTGCGATATTCAACACTAAAATAACGAGCACTGAGCACGACATAATCATGGATAATTTCGTTTTAATAGACAAGTTTTTTTGTTCACCTCTCGGCTTGTACCCTCTGGCGATATATGGCAAAACCTATCTCCATCATAACGCTTGTATGACTTTTTGAAAAGGATAATTGACCTGTGTCCAAAAGTTACCGAATGAATGAAAAGCTCGAAATTCGTTGTTTTTTGCATTTTCGAACTCTACAATGAAATTAATCACTATATTTATCCACATACCCACAGGCTTGTGGATAGTTTGTTTATAACTATGTGAGCAACTACACGGTTATCCACAATTCTATACACAACATGTTAACAACCCGAATACTTGTTCGCTGAATAAACGATTTTGGAAGGAGTTATATAGTAATGACTGAACATTTTCTCCAGACCGATCTTGCGCATTTATCTGAGGAAGCTCAGCATGAGCACTGGATGCGAGAGGCCATTGCTGAGGCTTACAAAGCCGAAGCTCTTGGGGAAGTTCCGATTGGAGCTGTAATCGTACAAAATAACCAAATCATTGGTCGAGGATACAATCTGCGTGAAACTACGCTGGATTCTACCGCCCATGCAGAGATGGTAGCTATTCGTCAGGCCAGCGAGACCATTGGAGCTTGGCGTTTGTTGGATTGTTCTCTGTACGTCACCCTGGAACCTTGTCCGATGTGTGCAGGTGCAATTGTACAATCCAGGGTCCCCCGCGTAATCTATGGTACGGCTGATCCCAAGGCAGGCTGTGCAGGTACACTGATGAACCTGCTACAGGAGCCTCGTTTTAACCATCGCACCGAGGTGATTTCGGATATCCTTCAGCCTGAATGCTCCACGATGCTAACTCAATTTTTCAGAAGTCTGCGCCAAAAGTTAAAGTAGTCACCGAATACAACCATCCCAATTAGAAAGGAAGTGTGCTGTAATGGCACTAACACTCTATGATACAGCCAATGGCATAAGCCTTCGGTTGCTCACACCCCAGGATACACAGTCCTATCTGGACCTGATTCAGGTCACACGCGTCCCCTACCAGTCTGTAGAACCCGTGCGAGACGATGAATTCTATACAATGGATGCTCAGACTCGGCGGATTGAGGATCGGGTCAAGGCAGCAGAAGAAGGTACAGGATATCAATTTGGAATCTATACCATTAAAGACAGCCTGTTGATTGGACAAGTAAGTATCAACAATGTCGTATTAGGCGTTGCCAATTATGCAGATATGGGTTACTTTATCCATCCGGATTATCAGGGCGGCGGACGAATGACAGCAGCGGTTAAACTGGCTGTAGCTTATGGCTTCCGTGCGCTGAAGTTAAATCGGGTTCAGGCTGCAGTATTGCCCTCCAACAAAGGTTCACAGCGCGTACTGGAGAAGAACGGATTCCAGTTTGAAGGTACTGCTCGCAGATACCTCAAGATCAACGGCAAATATCAGGATCATCAGATCTATGCTGTACTTGCTGAAGACTTGGACGAACTTGCGAATTAATTGATTTAGAATTTCCACCACAAAGCTGTCTGTATTTCCAATTCAACAATATACAAATTTAATATTCCAAACCGCACTACCCTAGTTATGTAGGAGAGAGTGCGGTTTTATTTGTATGTATCACCCAGCCACGATTTAAAATCAAAGATCAATTATTTTGCGAATCCCCCTCATACGCTGTGTAACAAAAAAACCGCCTGTATCCAAGCGGAAGGAAATTATCCATCACTTGAATAACAAACGGTTTGATTTGGACTCGACGAGCTTAGTATCCGTATGAAGCGTTCATCAGTTCTTCGAACTCTTGCATAGTAATTACGTCATCGCCAGTAGGGATATTGATTTTGAATGCTGCTTTTTCGTTAATCTTGGTGTACGTATTGGAACCGGTAAATGCCAATTTCACTTCGTCTTTTGTACCTTCTGGCTTGATCAGCACATCAGCGACCATCTTTTGATATACAGGGAAGTCGTTTTTGTCCAATGCGAAATCAATGTTGAATTGGTTGATTGTCAGAACATCTTTCAATTTATCCAAGTCTTTAGCCATTTCAGCCTGATCTGCTTCAGTGATCTTCAGATCTTCTTTAGCTTTGTCGATATCAGCCTGATCCATTTGCAGCATTTCACGATATTCTTCTTTGGACAGAATATCCAATACTTTAGGCATAGCTTTTGTTACCAGTACAGTAACTGCTTCTTTAACATTGTCATTATTCACCGAGAATTGTACAACTTGCTTCGCATCTACGCCTTCAGGAAGTTGTGCATCTTTGGTGTCTAGATTTTTGAAGAATTTAGCTTGATCGTACTCGCTCAGCACTGCGTCCATTACTTCGTTGCTCAGCTTTTGCGTTTTGGCTGCGTCCATAGCATCCGGGTTCCATTCCGTACCCTCTTGCTCAGCCAGTTCTTTCAGATCAAGTTCCAGGAATTTGCCAACAACGTTCTCCGGAATTGGGAAGAACGGAATATTCGGCACTTTCACATAGAGTTTCTCAGCTGTCATCACCATTGGAATGGTGAAGGTCATACCCATATCGCCTTTAAGCTCGATGCCAAGAGTCATCTCTGTCTGCATTGGCTCGCTTTGGTATACACCTGTTACATTCAACTGAGCATCCTTCAGCATGCTCATAAACTGAGTCATAGTAGGATCAGTTTGTGAAGCATCCCCAGGTTTATAGCTCAATTCATTAATTGTAAAGTTGGAACTCATTTCATACGAAGTCAATTTGGAAGCATTGGCCGCAGCCGTCTTCAATGCCTCTTTTGGCTCCTGCTTGCTGCTACATGCTGTCAATGCCATAGATACGGTCAACAGCAACGTAAGAAGAAGCGCCCCCATACGTTTAGTCATTTGTTTCTCTCCTCTCGTGATAACCCCAAAAAAAGTAATTCAATATCAATGATATACCATATCGCCAGATACCGAAACCTAATTTGGGAAAAATGTGATCTTTCCTCTTTAAAATGGCTACAAAGACCTATGTCAGCTTTGGGAATAACCATGTGCCTGTCTTTATATATGTATGAATACGCAAAAGCCCCCTGTTAGGTAACAAGGGACTTTTGCGTGAATCTGTTTCTTCTATTAACCTTGGGGATTCAAATGATCCACATGATTTTGATTTTTTACTTTTTTGGAACCGGATAATGGCTCCTGCATGGAAGAGCGTTTGGATGAATGACGATGCTGTTCGGATGCTTGTGCTTCCGGTACGGGAATTGTTTTTGGTTTGCTCATATTATTGCCCCCTCATCATTGTTAGGAATGGGATGGGTCCCTATCTTCCGTTTTGTCATGATTCAGTGCATCCTGATGACGGCGATCATTAATATCTTGCTGAATTTGCTGGGCATGATGACTGTTTACGGCAGGTTGCTCCAGATCATCGACTACATTTTGCAGGTTTTTGTCAACTCCCGCTTTGGCTTTAGTCAATTGAGTTCACTCCTTCAGATTTCAGGCTATTATCTCGTCTGGGATTGTAACGACTGGGCGCATTCGTGAATGTGCCGTGTATAATCATGAGCCAGTTCCTGAATCGGTTCTGTACGCTCATCCGTCGTTCGTCCATCCCGTTCCACATCAATCAGCTGTACGCTGACTTCACGCGAATCGACATATGCGCATTTGAAATCAAAAGAATACATCTCGTGCCCTGCTGTAGCAATGTGTATCCGAATCGCCTGCTGATCGGCTTCATCGGCCATTACCTGAGCCTGGTCTCCAACATTCAGGACTTGAGGCAAACGTTCTTGCCAAGCCCCTACAAGCTCTGTCTGATCGATGTTTAACTCGCGGTTCATCTTACCACCTCCACTCCTATAAAGTGCGGCGATGAAGATGTTTTTATACATATTAACCTTATTCAAAATATAACGTTGTACTGTGCAACGTATACATGGATCACCAACCTGTATGCTCATTACGTTTAACAAACTCACAACGCAAAAAAGGACCCGAGCGAGATCGCTCAAGTCCTTGTTATAAGTGTAGTATGGCGGAGAGGGTGGGATTCGAACCCACGTGGAGTTGCCCCCTAACGGTTTTCAAGACCGCCCCGTTATGACCGCTTCGGTACCTCTCCAGGGAATTAACTTTTATAAACTTGCCACGAAAAGTATCATACCACATCTCGACATTATAATGCAACCTTTTTTATATCAAAATTGATAATCCCGTGTCAGACAACTGCCTCGGCTTTACAAAACACTCCAATCCGCCATTCCAAAATGACGGATTGAGTTTGTATTCCTCTTGATGAGGATGGTTAACTAACTCTTAAGAGCGACGTGCAATCACACTGGTGCCGCCCATATAAGGACGCAATGCTTCAGGAATAACAACCGTGCCATCTTCCTGTTGATAGTTCTCCAGGATAGCGGCTACCGTCCGTCCAACAGCCAATCCTGACCCGTTCAATGTATGAACAAATTCCGGTTTGGCTTTTGGCTCTCTGCGGAAACGGATATTGGCACGACGTGCCTGGAAATCCTCACAGTTGGAGCATGAAGAAATCTCACGATAGGTATTGCTCTCAGGCAACCATACTTCAATATCATACGTTTTAGCTGAAGTGAAACCCATATCTGCCGTGCACAAAGTCAGGACGCGATACGGTAAGCCCAACAATTGAAGCACACGCTCCGCATTTTGAGTCATTTGCTCCAGCTCTTCATACGAAGTCTCTGGAGTAGAGAGCTTGAGCAGCTCTACTTTGTTGAATTGATGCTGACGAATCAAGCCGCGTGTATCCCGTCCAGCCGAACCGGCTTCAGAGCGGAAACAAGAGCTGTATGCCACAAAGTGTTTAGGCAATTGATCTACATTCAGAATCTCTTCGCGATGGTAGTTCGTTACCGGAACTTCAGCAGTAGGGATTAGATAATATTCAGTATCTTTCAACTTAAACAGATCTTCTTCGAACTTAGGCAGTTGACCTGTTCCAAACAAGCTGTCCCGATTCACGATGTATGGAGGCAGAATCTCTTCATATCCATGTTGATCGCTGTGCAGATCCATCATGAAGTTGATCAATGCACGTTCCAGACGCGCACCCAGACCTTTATAAAAGGTAAAACGGGAACCTGTTACTTTGGCAGCCGCTTCAAAATCAAGAATATCGAGATCCTGCGCAATTTCCCAGTGTGCTTTTGGTGTAAAAGTAAATGACTTCGGCTCTTCCCAACGACGAATCTCAACATTGTCGTCTTCAGAAGCTCCAATAGGTACACTTTCGTTAGGAATGTTCGGAATCGCCATTGTGAGATCATTGATCTTCACTTCCAGTTCCCGAACTTCTTCATCCATGGCTTTGATTCGATCAGAGACTTCACGCATCTCCACAATCAGATCATCCGCATTCTCACGATTCTTCTTCAGTCTAGCAACTTCCGCGGAGACTGTATTCCGACGACTCTTCAGTGTTTCACTCTCTTGAAGCAATTCCCGACGCTTGGCATCCATCTCGGTAAATCCAGCGATAAGATCCAGCGATTTGCCACGCTTAGTCAATGCTTCTTCTACACGTGCATACTCATTCCGCAATATTTTCACATCAAGCACGATATACCCCTCCTAAATAACCCCACGAAGTGAAGCCTTATGTTAAATCGATTCTCAAAACTCTACTGTGTATACCTTACTATATACTTATCGGAATCTGTAACCACAAAAACAACCTATGTCCCCGGTGGACCCTCCGCTGCGATTCCCGCTATGAAGCAGATACAGGCAACATCAGGCATCCGTTCAGATGCAACTGCCAATCAGCGGCCTTACAAGGCTGCTGGGGAAGTGATCCGATGACCGGGAGATCATAGGTTGTACATCATACATTATTTTGGATTTACCGCATGTTTGTAGGACTTGGCCATGTCTACAAAATAAGCATGTAGACGGTAGTCATCCGTCAACTCCGGATGATACGAGCAAGCCAGCAAATGTCCCTGCCGAGCTGTTACAATCTCATCCTTGTAAGTGGAGAGAACCTCCACCTGATCTCCCACACTCTCAATCAAGGGAGCCCGGATAAATACAGCTCTCACCGTTTCCTCAATGCCTTTGACAGGCAAGTCTGTTTCAAAACTTTCTCTCTGCCGTCCAAATGCATTTCGGGATACAGTCATATCCATTAGCTCCAAATGAGCTTCTGCCTGTCCTGTAATATGCTTAGCCATAACGATTAATCCAGCACAGGTACCAAATACCGGTTTGCCCTCAGCAGCAAACGCGCGAATGGCATCCATAAACCCATACTTACGCATCAGCTTGCCAATCGTTGTACTTTCCCCGCCAGGAAGGATAAGACCATCCAGATCGTCCAATTGCTGAACCTGTTTGATAGCCACACCTTCTGCTCCAGCGCGTTCAATACTCCGTATATGCTCTGTGACAGCCCCTTGAAGTGCTAAAACGCCGATCTTCATTTGCACATTCCCCTTCTCTTACCAGCCACGATTTTGCATACGCTCGGAAGGTGCAAGTTTGGATATCTCTATGCCCTTCATCGGTGCTCCAAGATACTTGGACACTTCGGCCCGTAATGTATGTGTCGTTCTAAAAAACATTGGAGTTTTTTGCTTCATTATACGTGAATTCTAACTTGATATTTTACCGGAAAAATTGTAATTATACAATCCATCCGGTCGGAATAACTTGTATTTTATCAATGATATGACCACATAAACATCAAATTCATGATCATACTCTTTCCATGAAGTTTGCTATGGATTAAAACAGGTTTTTAATCCCGTCAAAAAGATCCACGAAGAAATCCTTCACGGCACGGAAGAACAAACGGAACCATCCGCCTTTTTCAGCCTCTTCCGCAGTGATCAAGTTCACTGTTTTTTCCTGTGGCTCAATTCCATCTGCTTTATACGTGTATGTTACTGTACCAACCTTTGTACCTGCCTTGATTGGTGCTACCAGCTTGTCAGCCTCAGTTACGTTGGCTTTGAACGTCACATCCAGGTTCTGGGTACCTTTGGGTACAACGAAACTTACCGCATTATCTGTTACGACAGGAACGGTTGTTTCTTTACCTTTTTTCACAGGCACAGCTTCCCAGCCCGTCACTTTGGTCTTGCCTGCAACAGCCTGTTTCACTTCAAAGTTGTTAAATCCAAAGTCCAATACCTTTTTAGTTTCTCTGAAACGTGCGGATTCCGAATCTGTGCCCATAACGACACTAATTAGACGCATACCGTTACGTTCCGCTGTACCTGTAAAGTTATTACCTGCGTTCGTGGTATGGCCTGTTTTCATTCCATCCAGACCTTCATAGGCATAGCTTTTGAAGTTGGTTATATTTTTATTCGCTTCCAGCATCCAGTTGTAATTGATAATTGGAGCTTTATCATTTGGACGGAACTTATAGGATTGAATGGTTGTAAAATCTTTGTAGTCCGGGTGATCCATGATGATATATCTGCACAGAATCGCAGCATCCATTGCGGACATCACTGTTTCCTTGTCTTCAGCTGGACGGAAGTCGGCAGGCATATCTGCTCGGTCTAGACCGGAAGAGTTGATGAAGAACGTATCCTTCATGCCCATACGCTTCGCTTCATCATTCATCATTTTCACGAAAGCCTCTTCCGAACCTGCAACATACTCAGCCAAAGCAACCGTAGCATCATTGGCAGAGCCAACAGCCATAGCAATATAGAGATCCTTAACTGTGTGCTGGTCACCTTCTGCGAGGAAAATTCGCGACCCGATACTTTGTGCAGCATTCTTTTTAACAGTTACAATATCGTCCCAGCCGAATTTACCTTGTTTGACTTGTTCGGCGACAATGTACTCTGTCATCATTTTGGTCATACTTGCAGGTGGCATCGCTTTATCCGCATCAACATTTAGTAGAATCTGTCCCGTTGAGGCTTCCATAAGCACTGCAGATCTAACTTCAAGCCCAAGTGAGTCTACCCCAGGCACCTGCACGGCTTTCTCCGTCTTCGTTGTTGTTGCCGCAGCAGTCAGAACCTGACCGGAGTTATCCGCAGCAGCCATGACCGGCATTACTGCAGACATACAAAGCATGTTAATTAGCATTACCGAGGCTACGCTCTTTTTGAGCATTTGGCGTTTCTTTTTATTCATGTGTTTGGCTTTCAATGATGAATACTCCCTTCGATCCAAAGCATTGTGAATTGCTTCAGTGCAGCTTATGCTGCGATTTTCTTGTTCCCTAACCTGTGTGTTTGATGTATGAGATGTGTGCTATATGCGCTGTATCGAACGAGCAATATTATTGCCCCTAAAGTTCGTTATCGATTGTCACTTAGTCCGCATTTTACAAATGCTTATGTAAAAGGACGTCCGCGCTTCTGTTTAACTGGCAGCCTTTTCTGGAACTGCATTTGCTTTTCAAAACCATATTCATAGATTCACGTCAAATAGCCGCCGCAACGCCTTAATCCATCCATGGATCGTCACCGCTTGTTCTATTCTATCACAGGGGTATCAGCAAAAAAAGACAGACCCGGTGAAAATCACCGAGCCTGTCCTGGAAATGATTAACTCTCTTCAGATTACAACGAGTAGTTAGGTGCTTCTTTGGTAATCTGTACATCATGAGGATGACTTTCGCGCAGTCCCGCACCTGTAATTCGGATAAAGCCTGTATCGTTACGAAGCTGCTCCAAGTTACTTGTACCACAGTATCCCATACCCGAACGCAGACCACCAATCAGTTGGTGAATCGTATCAGACAATGGTCCTTTGTAAGCAACACGACCTTCAATTCCTTCCGGAACCAGTTTCTTGTCATCATCTTGGAAGTAACGATCTTTACTACCTTGTTTCATTGCGGCCATTGAACCCATACCGCGGTATACTTTGTAGCTACGTCCTTGGAAGATTTCAGTTTCCCCCGGGCTTTCAGCTGTGCCTGCAAACAAACTTCCCAGCATCACCGCGTGTGCGCCTGCAGCCAGTGCCTTCGTAATTTCACCGGAATATTTAATTCCGCCGTCCGCGATAATCGGAACTCCATATTCGCGTGCCACTGTTGCACAATCGTACACTGCAGTTACTTGAGGTACACCAATACCAGCGATAACACGTGTTGTACAAATCGAACCTGGACCAATACCCACTTTAACTACCGAAGCCCCTGCTTCGATCAGGTCACGAGTGGCTGCGCCAGTAGCAACGTTACCTGCAACGATGGTCAGGCTAGGGAAACGTTCACGAAGCTGACGTACAGCTTCAATGATATTGATGTGGTGTCCGTGAGCCGAGTCTACCGTAATCAGGTCAACACCAGCTTGTACCAAAGCATCAGCACGTTCAAATGTATCTTTGGAAATACCAATCGCTGCACCAACCAACAGACGTCCTTGAGCGTCTTTGGCTGCATGAGGGAATTGAATGGCTTTCTCAATATCTTTAATCGTGATAAGACCTTTCAATGTGTTTGTCTCATCAACTAATGGAAGTTTTTCAATCTTGTGCTTCTGAAGGATACCTTCAGCTTCTTGCAGTGTAGTGCCTACAGGAGCGGTAACCAGATTCTCACGAGTCATGACTTCGCTAATCTTGATGCCGTAATCATGGATAAAACGCAAATCGCGGTTAGTCAAAATACCAACCAGCTTCTGATCTCCTTCAATAATAGGTACACCGGAGATCCGATATTTCGCCATTACTGCTTCCGCATCAGACACCAGATGATCTGCCGTCAGTGAGAATGGATTCGTAATAACACCACTCTCCGAACGTTTAACACGATCTACTTCTTCTGCCTGTTGTTCAACCGACATATTTTTATGGATGATACCGATACCGCCTTCACGTGCAATGGCAATAGCCAATGTCGCTTCAGTTACCGTATCCATACCCGCACTAATCAAAGGAATATTTAGCTTTACATTATCGCTCAAACGAATAGATACATCTACTTCTTTAGGCAGTGTCTCGGATTTCCGTGGCACTAGCAATACATCATCAAAGGTGAGGCCTTCCTTACCAAATTTATCTTCCCACACGCAAGTGTTCCTCCTTATGTTTGCTCAGCTTTACGGTCCAAAACCCGAAGATTCCAGGCTGTATTTTACGCCGAAAATACGTTTTCTGAAAAATTTATTATTGCCATCTTAGCAAAGCGATATTTAGACTGTCAAGGAAAAGTACTTGGTTATATCAGGTGTATTGCCTGATGAACACAACTGTTTTTCCAGAGCGGACAAGTCTAGTTATTACACAAAAAAACGTCAATTCGTATCGAATAACGTTACATTTATACAACCTATTGTGCTGATAAATTACCAAATTCAATCTGTATTTTAATCCCATACTGCATAATAAAACTATATAATAAAAACCACCACCGAATAACATCGGCAGTGGTTCTTTGCTTGGCGGCGTCCTACTCTCCCAGGACCCTGCGGTCCAAGTACCATCGGCGCTAGAGGGCTTAACGGTCGTGTTCGGGATGGGTACGTGTGGAACCCCTCCGCCATCGCCACCAAACGCGTAGCTTACATTTCAGAGTGTTGTTCTCTGAAAACTAGATTCGAAACGAAACATGCGAATTACAACTTGCTAATTGGATAAGCCCTCGACCGATTAGTACTGGTCAGCTCCATGCATTGCTGCACTTCCACCCCCAGCCTATCTACCTCGTCGTCTTCAAGGGGTCTTACATACTGGGAAATCTCATCTTGAGGGGGGCTTCACGCTTAGATGCTTTCAGCGTTTATCCCGTCCGTACATAGCTACCCAGCGGTGCTCCTGGCGGAACAACTGGTACACCAGCGGTACGTCCATCCCGGTCCTCTCGTACTAAGGACAGCTCCTCTCAAATTTCCTACGCCCACGACAGATAGGGACCGAACTGTCTCACGACGTTCTGAACCCAGCTCGCGTACCGCTTTAATGGGCGAACAGCCCAACCCTTGGGACCTACTTCAGCCCCAGGATGCGATGAGCCGACATCGAGGTGCCAAACCTCCCCGTCGATGTGGACTCTTGGGGGAGATAAGCCTGTTATCCCCAGGGTAGCTTTTATCCGTTGAGCGATGGCCCTTCCATGCGGTACCACCGGATCACTAAGCCCGACTTTCGTCCCTGCTCGACTTGTAGGTCTCGCAGTCAAGCTCCCTTATGCCTTTGCACTCTTCGAATGATTTCCAACCATTCTGAGGGAACCTTTGGGCGCCTCCGTTACTCTTTAGGAGGCGACCGCCCCAGTCAAACTGCCCACCTGACACTGTCCCCGCACCGGATTACGGTACCAGGTTAGAACCTAGATACGATCAGGGTGGTATCCCAACGTTGCCTCCACACAAGCTGGCGCTCATGCTTCAAAGGCTCCCACCTATCCTGTACAGATCGTACCCAAATTCAATATCAAGCTGCAGTAAAGCTCCATGGGGTCTTTCCGTCTTGTCGCGGGTAACCTGCATCTTCACAGGTATTAAAATTTCACCGGATCTCTCGTTGAGACAGCGCCCAAGTCGTTACGCCATTCGTGCGGGTCAGAATTTACCTGACAAGGAATTTCGCTACCTTAGGACCGTTATAGTTACGGCCGCCGTTTACTGGGGCTTCGGTTCACAGCTTCGGATTGCTCCTAACCACTCCCCTTAACCTTCCAGCACCGGGCAGGCGTCAGCCCGTATACTTCGCCTTACGGCTTCGCACAGACCTGTGTTTTTGCTAAACAGTCGCTTGGGCCTTTTCACTGCGGCCCCCTCGTGCTATTCACACTACCGGGGCACCCCTTCTCCCGAAGTTACGGGGTCATTTTGCCGAGTTCCTTAACGAGAGTTCTTCCGCGCGCCTTAGAATACTCTTCTCGCCTACCTGTGTCGGTTTGCGGTACGGGCACCATCACCTGGCTAGAGGCTTTTCTTGGCAGTGTGAGATCATGACCTTCGCTACTATAATTTTCGCTCCCCATCACAGCTTAGCCTTACAATGTGCGGATTTGCCTACACATCAGCCTTACTGCTTAGACGGACATCCATCAGTCCGCGTCACTACCCTACTGCGTCCCCCCATTGCTCATAACGGCTTACGGTGGTACAGGAATTTCGACCTGTTGTCCTTCGACTACGCCTTTCGGCCTCGCCTTAGGTCCCGACTTACCCTGAGCGGACGAGCCTTCCTCAGGAACCCTTAGGCTTTCGGCGGATCAGATTCTCACTGATCTTTTCGTTACTCATACCGGCATTCTCACTTGTATAATGTCCAGCGCTCCTTACGGTACACCTTCAACCCTTATACAACGCTCCCCTACCCCTGATGCAAAGCATCAAGCCATAGCTTCGGTGGTGTGTTTAGCCCCGTTACATTTTCGGCGCAGAGTCACTCGACCAGTGAGCTATTACGCACTCTTTCAATGGTGGCTGCTTCTAAGCCAACATCCTGGTTGTCTGTGCAACTCCACATCCTTTCCCACTTAACACACACTTGGGGACCTTAGCTGATGGTCTGGGCTGTTTCCCTTTTGACAATGGATCTTAGCACTCACTGTCTGACTCCCGGAAGTAAGTCTATGGCATTCGGAGTTTGACTGAGCTTGGTAACCCTTGCGGGCCCCGCACCCAATCAGTGCTCTACCTCCACGACTCTGTTTTCCGAGGCTAGCCCTAAAGCTATTTCGGGGAGAACCAGCTATCTCCGAGTTCGATTGGAATTTCTCCGCTACCCCCACCTCATCCCCGCATTTTTCAACATGCGTGGGTTCGGGCCTCCAGTGCGTGTTACCGCACCTTCACCCTGGACAGGGGTAGATCACCCGGTTTCGGGTCTACGTCCACGTACTAAGTCGCCCTATTCAGACTCGCTTTCGCTGCGGCTCCGGCTCTTCACCTTAACCTTGCACGGGAACGTAACTCGCCGGTTCATTCTACAAAAGGCACGCCATCACCCCTAAAACGGGCTCTGACTTTTTGTAAGCACACGGTTTCAGGTTCTATTTCACTCCCCTTCCGGGGTGCTTTTCACCTTTCCCTCACGGTACTGCTTCACTATCGGTCGCTAGGAAGTATTTAGCCTTGGCAGATGGTCCTGCCGGATTCATACGGGGTTTCACGTGCCCCGCACTACTCGGGATCCGTCTCGGAGGGAACAGACTTTCAACTACAGGGCTTTTACCTTCTTTGGCGGGCCTTTCCAGACCTCTTCGCTTAACCGGTTCCTTTGTAACTCCATGTGAGACGTCCCACAACCCCAAAGAGCAAGCTCTCTGGTTTGGGCTTCTCCGCGTTCGCTCGCCGCTACTGACGGAATCACTATTGTTTTCTCTTCCTCAGGGTACTTAGATGTTTCAGTTCCCCTGGTATGCCTCTACATAACCTATGTATTCAGTTATGAGTAACTGGAAATTACCCCAGCTGGGTTTCCCCATTCGGACACCCCCGGATCAAAGCTTGCTTACAGCTCCCCGAGGCAGTTTCGTTGTTCGCCACGTCCTTCATCGGCTCCTAGCGCCTAGGCATCCTCCGTGTGCTCTTAGTAGCTTAACCTCGTGCTCCGGTTTCGACTGCTCGCTTCCCTTGTTTTGCTTGCGCAAAGCCAAAAGTCGCTCCCATTCGATACCATCGTACGTGCAATCTACCGTTTTTATTGAAACTTGTTTAACACAAGTTCAGCTAAAAAGGAATGTTCTAATTCGCGTTTGTTTCGTTTCGATATCTAGTTTTCAAAGAACAAGCTCCATGCAAAAGCAAGCTGTTTGAGAGTTTGAGCTCTCAAAACCGAACAACGAGTGAGTAGTTTGTGCAGCTAAGCTGCTTATTTGAATGTTTCCGTTGCAGGAAACGATTCTCCATAGAAAGGAGGTGATCCAGCCGCACCTTCCGATACGGCTACCTTGTTACGACTTCACCCCAATCATCTATCCCACCTTCGGCGGCTGGCTCCTTGCGGTTACCCCACCGACTTCGGGTGTTATAAACTCTCGTGGTGTGACGGGCGGTGTGTACAAGACCCGGGAACGTATTCACCGCGGCATGCTGATCCGCGATTACTAGCAATTCCGACTTCATGCAGGCGAGTTGCAGCCTGCAATCCGAACTGAGACCGGCTTTGTTGGGATTGGCTCCATCTCGCGATTTCGCAGCCCGTTGTACCGGCCATTGTAGTACGTGTGTAGCCCAGGTCATAAGGGGCATGATGATTTGACGTCATCCCCACCTTCCTCCGGTTTGTCACCGGCAGTCTATCTAGAGTGCCCACCCGAAGTGCTGGCAACTAAATATAAGGGTTGCGCTCGTTGCGGGACTTAACCCAACATCTCACGACACGAGCTGACGACAACCATGCACCACCTGTCTTGAATGTTCCGAAGAAAAGGTACATCTCTGCACCGGTCATTCAGATGTCAAGACCTGGTAAGGTTCTTCGCGTTGCTTCGAATTAAACCACATACTCCACTGCTTGTGCGGGTCCCCGTCAATTCCTTTGAGTTTCAGTCTTGCGACCGTACTCCCCAGGCGGAGTGCTTAATGTGTTAACTTCGGCACCAAGGGTATCGAAACCCCTAACACCTAGCACTCATCGTTTACGGCGTGGACTACCAGGGTATCTAATCCTGTTTGCTCCCCACGCTTTCGCGCCTCAGCGTCAGTTACAGCCCAGAGAGTCGCCTTCGCCACTGGTGTTCCTCCACATATCTACGCATTTCACCGCTACACGTGGAATTCCACTCTCCTCTTCTGCACTCAAGTCACCCAGTTTCCAGTGCGATCCGGGGTTGAGCCCCGGGATTAAACACCAGACTTAAATGACCGCCTGCGCGCGCTTTACGCCCAATAATTCCGGACAACGCTTGCCCCCTACGTATTACCGCGGCTGCTGGCACGTAGTTAGCCGGGGCTTTCTTCTCAGGTACCGTCACCTTGAGAGCAGTTACTCTCCCAAGCGTTCTTCCCTGGCAACAGAGCTTTACGATCCGAAAACCTTCATCACTCACGCGGCATTGCTCCGTCAGGCTTTCGCCCATTGCGGAAGATTCCCTACTGCTGCCTCCCGTAGGAGTCTGGGCCGTGTCTCAGTCCCAGTGTGGCCGATCACCCTCTCAGGTCGGCTACGCATCGTCGCCTTGGTGAGCCGTTACCCCACCAACTAGCTAATGCGCCGCAGGCCCATCCCCAAGTGACAGATTGCTCCGTCTTTCCAGTTTCCTTCAGGCGAAGAAAACAACTATTCGGTATTAGCTACCGTTTCCGGTAGTTGTCCCAAACTTGAGGGCAGGTTGCCTACGTGTTACTCACCCGTCCGCCGCTAACCATCAGAGAAGCAAGCTTCTCATCAAGTCCGCTCGACTTGCATGTATTAGGCATGCCGCCAGCGTTCGTCCTGAGCCAGGATCAAACTCTCCAATAAAGTATTGAAAAGAGCGATAAGCTCATTTTGAATCTGACGAGATTAAAAATCTCATTTGTGCTCCAGTCGATCCAAGCCAAGGCCCGTCTCAACTTTCGCGTTCATTCTGCAAGCAGAATGTTTACTCACTCGTTGTTCAGTTTTCAAAGATCAAACTTGTTCCGTTACCGAATGTTGTTCTCTTCAGCAACTTTTATATCTTATCACATCCGAACCAACTTTGCAAGCTCTTTTTTTAAGTTTCTTTCGAAGCTTATTTCATTTGCTTGCCGCACCGTGTAAACCGTGTTTTCTTGGCCGGAATTAGAATATACCATGTACAGATATTGATTGCAAGTCTTTTTTTGAAACTATATATACAATCGGTTTGATCTAATACGGACGTACATATGGTATCTCCCAACATAGCAAGTTCATACGCACGCCCATTATCATTTTAATGTTTAACATTCCTAGCAGGAACCTTTCTTGGCCATAAACTGTAACTAAAGCTTATCAAAAAATCGATTCCGAGTATCATTCCCCACACTTTGATCAGATTATTGAAGACAGCTGTACGTTCAGCATCTCCAATCAACCATATCATGGCGAATAGAAAAGCACTTCCTATAGCCCAAGCCAATAGATGTCTAAACCATCCACTACGCTCACGACTCGCATGTTCTCTACCATATAACTTACTGCTGCGAGGGTTTTCTCCACCCTTAAACCAATATAGGAAATATCGATCCGCCCAAGCGATCATCTGATGACCATAAGCAATGCTTACTCCTATATACACCGCAGCTATACCATGAATCATACTTGCTGTAGCTCCTCGCTGTAGATCCATAACTGTAGCAACCAGCAATAACAGATCAATAACCGGCGTGACCGTTAACAAACCGATGCCTAACCGCTTCATGCCAAGGAGATACCTGACGCTCAGACCCGCAAACACAAATACCCAAAAGGCAATCTCACAACCTATAATGAAATAACCAATCATTTCAGTCTCTCCTTTTTTTGATACAAATGTATTAAATATAATTTAGCACGTATGTATTATAATAATCAACAATGATATAATACATCTATGCCTAAAATTGTTGATCATGATAAACAACGTGTGCTCGTAGCCGAGGCAGCTTGGCGTATTATACGAAGAGATGGCATGGAACAGGCCTCTGTTCGGAATATTGCTGAAGAAGCTGGAGTTTCGGTCGGTTCGATGCGTCACTACTTTTCTACACAGTCGGAACTACTACGATATGCCATGAATCTGGTATCCGAACGGGTATCCCATCGAGTCCAAAAAATGACCTTTACCGGCTCTCCCATGGACAATATGAAACGCCTATTGCTCGAATTCTTACCAAACACGGAAGAAAAACTGGCCGAAATGGAGGTGTGGTACGCTTTTACAGCCAGATCGAATACCGATCCTACACTCAAAGAACTTGCTAATACCGTATATGATGAACTCAGACACGCTGTAGGTTCTGTTATCACCTACCTGATGAAGCTCGACCTCTCCAGACCTGATCTGGACAGAGAACTGGAGATTGAGAGATTGTATGCACTGGTGGATGGCTTAGGCATACATACCGTGCTTAGACCGGATCAGATGAATGCCCAGCTCATGGACGATGTTCTCACTTTGCATCTTGCTTCCTTGTGTCGTTAAACCAAAAAAACCGCAGCACATTCGTTGTGACTAAGGCCTGCTACGATAACAGGAGTTAGTTCTGAATGTCTGACGGTTTTTCTTTTTATCCGATAATGATCCGGCCTTCCGGATGACGATACAGTTTCTTCTCTTTGCGCGGACGAAGGGCATACGCGATGGTTAATGGCCCAATCCGACCTACAAACATGGTAAAGGTAATAATGATTTTTCCCCAATTGGTCAACTCATCAGTCACTCCCACAGAAAGACCCACGGTACCGATTGCGGATGCAGCTTCAAACATTAGTGAAAGGAATGGCGCATCCTCTGTCGTAAGCAGAAGCATCACCACGATCATGAATATGATCAGCGAAACCATAATAATGGTCAACGCCCGCATAAGCAGCTCCTTCGGGACACGTTGACGGAAAAATACGATATCCTTATTTCCCCGAATCATGGCATATACTGCACCAATCATAATCAGGAATGTAGTTGTCTTGATCCCGCCCCCGGTCGATCCCGGGGAAGCCCCGATGAACATCAGCAGAATGAAGAAAAATTGGGTAGCCTGCCTCATCTCCGTGATATCGATTGTACTTGTTCCCGACGAGCGTGTAGAGACAGACTGGAAGAAGGACGCATAAATTTTCTCGCTCCAGGTGAGTGAAGCCAGTGTATGTCCATTGGTGAATTCGAAAACAAACAACACAATCGCTCCTATACCGATCAGTGCTCCGGATACAGACAGCACTAGTTTGGACTGAAGAGATAGACGGCGGCGTTTGCGATACTCAAACAGATCATTTAACACAACAAAACCTAGTCCACCAGAGATAACGAGCACGGAAGCAGTCAGGTTGAATATCCAGTCTCCGGTGTAGTATTGAAAGCTATTGCCGAACAGATCAAATCCGCCATTATTAAACAATGAAACTGAATGAAATACTCCATAGTATACCGCCTGCCCCAATGGCATCTCCGTTGCCCAACGCAGCGCCAGTATGACAGCAGCCACCCCTTCAATCGTAAAGGAGAAAATCAACACCTTGCGGATAATGCGTACAATCCCTTCCATACTGTCTGCATTAATGGCTTCTTTGAGTAATAACCTGTCCTTGAGCGAGATTCGCTTGCCCAATACAAGCGCAAAGAGGGTAGCCATGGTCATGAAGCCGAGCCCACCAAGCTGCATCAATACCATAATGACGATCTGACCAAACAAATTAAACGTCGTCCCTACATCCACAACAACCAATCCAGTCACACATGCGGCAGAGGTTGATGTAAAGAGCGCGTCAATAAACGCCAAATGCATACCACTTTGGTTGGAGATTGGCAACATGAGAAGCACCGTTCCAATCGCAATGATAAGTAGAAAACCACCGACCAGAATTAACGGGGGAGATAAGAATTTGGCAAAGTGAAGCCTGAACTTCATGAAGGGCACCTCTTTTAACAAAATACGAACAGGTTATTCTAACCGAAATCCAAGACGCAGTTCCACCATAATGGCTTGCTGTGAACAGGGCGTTCTGACAAACTTTATTTTTGGCGCCTATGTAAACCTAAAGAGGAACTTGCCTCAGCATCATACTGAACGGCAGGTTCCTCTTCTATTATGAACGTATCCTACGTTCCTTATTTAATCTTGCGTACGAGGACGCATGTGTGGGAAGAGCAGTACGTCACGAATCGACGGGGAGTTGGTAAGCAGCATGATCAGACGATCAACCCCGATTCCCAATCCGCCTGTTGGTGGCATACCATATTCGAGTGCACGGATGAAGTCGTCATCCATCTCATGAGCTTCGTCATTCCCATGCTCTTTCTCCAGCATCTGTGCTTCAAAGCGCTGACGTTGATCGATTGGATCATTCAGCTCTGTGAAAGCATTCGCATGCTCGCGTCCAACGATGAACAATTCAAAGCGATCCGTGAAGCGCGGATCTACATCATTTTTCTTCGCCAGCGGTGAAATTTCAAGAGGATGTCCCGTGATGAAGGTTGGTTGAATCAACGTCTCTTCCACAAACTCTTCAAAGAACGCGTTCAGAATATGACCAAATGTCATATGTTTTTCAACCGGAACCTTATGTTCCTTCGCCAAGTTATGTGCTTCCTCATCCGTCATGTGTACGGAGAAGTCTACGCCCACAACTTCCTTAACTGCATCCACCATCGTAACACGGCGCCACTGCGGCGTAAGATCTACTTCATAATCTCCATACTGGATCACTTGCGTACCCAGTACTTCCTGTGCAATATGAGCAACCAGGTTCTCCGTCAATTGCATAATATCCTTGTAGTCGGCATATGCCTCATACAATTCAATCATTGTGAACTCCGGATTGTGACGTGTGGACATACCTTCATTCCGATATACACGGCCGATCTCATATACCTTCTCCAATCCGCCAACAATCAGACGTTTCAGGTGAAGTTCAATCGCAATCCGCATGTACAGTTCCATATCCAGCGCATTGTGATGTGTGATGAACGGACGTGCTGCCGCTCCTCCTGCGATCGTATGCAACGTAGGTGTTTCCACTTCCAGGTATCCAAGGGAATCCAGGTAACGACGCATCGATTGAATGATTTTGGAACGTGCGATAAAGGTCTGTTGTACGTCCGGGCTCATAATCAGGTCAACATAACGCTGGCGGTAACGCAGCTCTACGTCAGTGAGACCATGGAATTTATCCGGAAGCGGATAGAGCGATTTGGACAGCACTTCAAGATCTTTCACTTTGACAGAAGTTTCACCTGTTTTGGTCTTAAAGATCACACCCGTTACCCCAACGATATCGCCAAGGTCCAGCAGGCTAAATGCCGCATACTTATCTTCAGGCACGCTATCCTGACGAACATAGATCTGGATTCTGCCGCTCAGGTCCTGAATATGTGCGAAGCTTGCTTTACCCATTCCCCGCTTCGCCATAATCCGTCCGGCAATACTGACTTCGATGTGCTTCTCTTCCAGCTCTTCCTTGGTCAGTTCTTCATACTTCTTCAGAATGGAGCCGGCTTCTTCGGTACGTACGTATTTTTGGCCAAAAGGGTCGATTCCCAATTTGCGGAGCTCGTCCAATTTGTCACGGCGAATTTGTAAAAGCTCGCTAAGTTCGGTTTCCTGATTCAAGACTTCATCCGTCATGATCTGTATTCATCTCCTTATTTACATTGCAGGCATCCCGTGAGGACACTCTTCCTCAAATGTTGAAAAAGCTTCCCTAAGGAAGCTTTTGTTTACCGTGCCCAACTGCTTCGTTACTATAGCTTTTTAATATCTACAATTTTATATTGAATTACGCCAGCAGGCACACTTACATCAACCACTGTACCATTTTTCTTGCCCAGGATCGCTTTACCAACAGGGCTTTCGTTTGAGATCTTGTTCTGAAGTGGGTTAGATTCAGCAGAACCTACAATTGTATATTCTGTGATATCACCGAATTCCAAATCTTCCACAGTAACTGTTGCACCTACACTCACGACATCGGTGTCAATCTCATCACTGTTAATAATGCGTGCGTTCCGAAGCATTTTCTCCAAAGTAATAATACGACCTTCAATGAAAGCCTGTTCGTTCTTGGCATCTTCGTATTCAGAGTTCTCACTGATATCTCCATACCCGATGGCTACCTTAATCCGTTCAGCCACTTCGCGGCGCTTCACTGATTTCAATGTTTCCAGTTCTTCTTCCAGCTTCTTAAGTCCCTCTGGTGTAAGGATAACTTCCTTGTCGCTCATCTCAACCGATTCTCCTGTCATGGGAATAATTTGGATTGTACGGCAACGGAATCAGTGCCAATTACATAGCTCCGCCCGCATACATCTTCAAAACTATATGAAGTTCTCCAGAGAAATAGAATATTCCTCCTGATGACTAGCCTTTAATTAACGCACATGGCGAATTTATACTGTGAAAGTATAGGGGAACGATCTCGAAAAGTCAATGTTACGTCCTCTATAGCTGTAAACGTTTTACAGTCTTAATTACGATGCACTTCCGGCAATTACCGGTTCTGACTCCAAATTGCCTTCGCTTTTCAGCTGACTCACAAAGTTCTCCAGAATCTGTACCATCTCATCACGCTTGGTACCTTCCATAATAACGTCCTTAATGCGGGCAGACCCTTTCAAGCCTTTCAAATACCAAGCCAGATGTTTACGCATCTCGCGTACAGCAACCGTCTCATTCTTCAATGCGATCAGGCGATCCATATGCAGGATCGCAACACGGATCTTCTCTTCGCCATTCGGGTCAGGAAGCAATTCCCCCGTGCTTAAGTATTGAATGGTACGATACAGCATCCATGGGTTACCCAGGGCAGCACGACCGATCATAACTCCGTCACAACTCGTTTCATCCAGCATACGGCGTGCATCCTCTGGTGTATGAACATCACCATTGCCGATCACTGGAATAGAGACAGCTTCTTTTACATCTTTGATGTGTGACCAGTCAGCTGTGCCTGTATAAAGTTGCTCACGCGTACGGCCGTGCACACTTACCGCCTGTCCACCTGCACGTTCAACCGCGAGCGCATTCTCCACCGCGAAGATATGCTCGTTATCCCAGCCGATACGCATCTTGACGGTCACTGGCTTCTCAACCGCGTCCACGACAGCGGATACCATCTCATAGATTTTGTTCGGATCAAGCAACCAACGTGCACCTGCATCACATTTCGTCACTTTTGGCACGGGGCATCCCATGTTAATGTCGATGATGTCTGCATTGGTTTCTTTGTCCACGATTTTGGCTGCTTCTACGAGGGAATCACGATCTCCCCCAAAAATCTGAAGGCTCAGCGGTTTCTCACGCTCATCTACAAATAACATCTCACGTGTACGCTGATTACCATGGACAATGGCTTTGCCACTCACCATCTCCGCGCATACGAGGCCTGTTCCGAATTCTTTTGCGATCAAACGAAAAGCCGGATTACATACGCCAGCCATCGGCGCAAGTACGACCTGGTTTTTCATTTCAATGCCACCAATGTTAAGCACGGTAGTCGTTCCACTCCTTTTTTAATTCTGTATAAATCAACGATATAAAGTTCGATCTTTGTGTTGGTTGTTGTAACCATGACGAAACCGAAACGGTCCTAGTTGCCCTGCAACTCCTCAATACTGATTGCCAGCACACCAGCAATTCGATCGAGCTCTTGCTGTGATACCTTACGGTTTCCCCGTTCAATGGTTCCCAGAATAGCCAGCGAGATGCCGGTCTCGGCCGCAAGTTCATGTTGTGTTAAACCTTTCAGCTTCCGGAATGCCCGGATTCGATTGGCCAATTGCATGTTTTCCAAAGCTGTATTCCATCCTTTCCATCCAGTACAGACAACGATGAGTGTACAAAGGTATACAAACCTGAAATCTCGCCCTCCGGTACGATATCCGACAGTGGCACCAGTACAAAAGCCCGTTCGCCCATACGGGGATGAGGCAATTGAAGCAATTCGGTATCTCGCGTCTCACCGTGCATCCAGAGCAGATCCAGATCAACGGTGCGCGGTCCCCAGCGAATATCACGAACACGTCCAAGCCGGTCCTCGATATCCAGTAATTCCGTGAGCAACTGCTCCGGTGTCAGCATCACCTGTACGGCGACTGCCATATTCAGAAACGCAGGCTGATCTACATATCCTACAGGCTCCGTCTCATATAGTGCAGAACAACGCAGAACGGATATATGAGGGTGTTCATCCAGCAAGGACAATGCTTCAAACAGCGTCTGTTCCCGGTCACCCAAATTGGCCCCTAAAGCAATATAAGCCTCTGAAGATTCAGAGGTCGAATGTGCAATCATGATCGGTTCTCACTTTCTTGTGCGGCGAAGCTCTACCGTTACGCCCTCAAAATGAATATCGAATGGCGGATGTGGCTTCGTCACCTTGACTGTCAATGCATTGATAATAGTATAAGTGTCTAGTAAAGAAGATGCAATATGTTCGCCCAAGGCTTCAATTAACTGGAATGATTTATTTTCAACAATCTGTTTTACCAGCTCATGGATCTCTGCATAATTGATTGTTTTGGTTAGATCATCGTTACGTCCAGCTTCACTTAGATCCATATCAATCTCCAGATCAATATAGTACCGCTGCCCAAGCTTCCGTTCTTCTGCAAAAACGCCATGATATCCGTAATACTCCATACGATGCAATACCATTCTATCCATACGATCCGCCTGCCCTCTATATATATATTGAAATAGTTCTCTATTTTGAAGATATCTTTTGCTTTGCCTTTGAAAAAACGCTGCGCTATCACTAGACGGGTCACTCGGACCCGCCAGCATTATTTCTTCCGTAGACCCGGAGACGCATATAACATGGCATCACACATGTCTGCCGTCCGCCGAATCGGCTTCACATCATGAACCCGCACCATCTGGCAGCCTTGGGCAATGCCAAATGCAACGGTCGCAGCCGTTCCTTCCAGCGCATCATCCGCAGTGACATCCAGGGTGTTCTGGATGAATCTTTTGCGTGAAGTGGCTAGCAGGACCGGATATCCCATTTCATTGAGCAAACCGAGCGATGACATAAGCTTCAGATTTTCCTTCAAGTCCTTCACAAAACCAATGCCCGGGTCCAGGATAATTTGATCTGCTTTCACGCCGGCTGTCAGTGCAATTTGAATGCTCTCCTGCAAATCGCTGATGACATCACTCAGATAATCGGTATAGTTTCGCTCCTGCCGATTATGCATCAGAATGATGGGACACCCCAGCTCTGCTGCCGTGCGGGCCATATCTGGATCTGCCTTGGCACCCCACACATCATTAATGATATGGGCACCTGCCAGAATAGCCTGACGTGCAACATCGGCCTTATACGTGTCTACCGATATTGGAATATGCGGCGCTTGCTGATGCAATGCTTCGATAACCGGAATGATCCGGCTCAGCTCCTCATCGGCGCCCACAACCTCTGAACCCGGACGTGTGGACTCTCCGCCGATATCAATCAGGTCCGCCCCGTCCTCCATCATCTGTTTGGCATGCGCAACCGCCCGCTCCACGTTGGTATAACGCCCACCATCCGAGAACGAGTCAGGCGTGACGTTAAGAATGCCCATAATCTGTGTTCTTGTACCCAGCTTCAACTCAGCTGGCCCCCATGTATAGTTCCGTTCATAGATGACAGGTGTAAGTGTCATGAAGTATACCCCGCTTTCTGCCGGTACATACCCAGAAGGACTGCTGTAACCGGGCCTATATGTCCGTTGCTGATTATCGTTTCGGCTCCCTCCTGATCCCGCAGAGTTGTAACCGGAACCAGTTCGGCAACCGAGCCGGTTAAAAATATTTCATCTGCTTGCAGGAGTTCCTCCCAGGCAGCTAACGTTTCTATGCAGGGAATTCCTTGCTGCGTGGCGATCTCAATCACCACAGCTCTAGTGATACCCGGCAGAATGCCGGTTGAGATTGCTGGCGTGTAGAGCACATTTTCCCGTACCCAAAATACATTGCTGACGATCCCTTCCGCTACATGACCATCCCGGGTTAATTGTAACCCTTCCGCACCCTGCACATGCTGCCCGTAGCGGTTCATCTCTCGTTTCGCCAAAATGCTGTTCATGTAATGTAGCGACTTGAGACGCACTTCTCCTTCAGGCGTGTTGCGAGGTGTAGACAACCGTTGAAGCATTTTGCCACTTTCATATAAAGAGGGGGCGGGTTCAGGTAATGCTTTTGCCAGTAAAATATGATTTGGCTTCGAATAGTCACCAGAAGGTAACCCTAGCGGTGCTTCACCGGCTGATACCGTATAACGTACATACGCATCCTGAAGTCCGTTCGCATGCATCAGACGTTCAATCCAATCTGTCACCTCTGCTGCGGTCGTTGTAAAAGGAATGCCAAGTTCCTTACTCCCCGAGGCCATACGCTCCAGATGCCGTTCCAAAAGATATGGGACACCCTGATAGGTCCGAAACGTCTCGAACAACCCAAGTCCGTACAAAAAGCCGTGATCCGTTACAGGAACCACGGCCGCCGCCATATTAACCAACTCTCCGTTTATCGCGGCATATTGCATGTTATACCTTCACCTGTTGGGACAGGAAGTTGCGAAGCATCTGATGACCGTGGTCTGTAATAATGGATTCAGGGTGGAACTGAACACCTTCAATCGCATATTCTTTGTGGCGTAGACCCATAATTTCACCTTCAGCTGTCTCCGCTGTAATCTCCAGGCAGTCAGGCAAGCTGCTGCGCTCCACAATCAGGGAGTGATAACGGGTAGCTGTGAATGGAGATGGCAATCCGGCAAATACCGATGTCCCATTGTGATGCATCTCGGATGTTTTACCATGCATCATGCGCTCCGCACGAATGACATTGCCGCCAAACGCTTGTCCAATGGACTGATGCCCCAGACAAACACCAAAGATCGGAATGCTTCCCTTGAAATGCTCGATGACTGCCAGGCTAATGCCGGCTTCATTTGGTGTACAAGGACCTGGAGAGATCAGAATATGATCAGGTGCCAGTGCCTCTATGCCTGCCAAATCAATCTCGTCGTTGCGGCGAACTTCCACCGTCTCACCCAGTTCACCCAGATATTGAACAAGGTTGTACGTGAAGGAATCGTAATTATCGATAACCAGTATCATATGCCTGCTCCTCCTCATCTTCCGTCAATGCTAATGACGGTTGCTTCGTTTTATTTTAGTTTAACAGCATCTGTTCGCTCCGCTTGTTCTTGTTCAATAGCTCTGCTTGCTTCCGCCTCTTCGCTGTAGTTCACAGCTCTCATCATGGCCCTTGCCTTGTTGCGGCATTCCTTGTATTCCCGATATGGATCGGAATCAATAACAATCCCTGCCCCAGCCTGTACATAACCAATGCCGTCCTTAATGGCAAGTGTACGAATGACAATGTTCAATTCCATGTTCCCACTGTAATCCATCCACCCGATAGAACCCGTATAAGGCCCACGCCGCACAGGCTCAAGTTCCTCGATAATCTCCATGGTGCGGACCTTGGGCGCTCCTGTAATCGTTCCACCCGGGAATGTAGCAGCGATCACATCAAATACGGATAACCCTTCTGCCAGCCTGCCTTCCACTTGGGAAACCAGATGCATGACATGGGAATACTTCTCGATGGTCATCAATTCGGGCACATGAACTGAACCGTAGGCCGCAATCCGTCCGATATCGTTACGTTCCAGATCAACGAGCATAATATGCTCCGCCCGTTCCTTCTCACTACCCAGCAGTTCATCCGCCATAGCCTTATCCTCTGCCTCATCACGGCCCCTTCTTCGAGTCCCTGCGATGGGACGTGCACTGACTCTGCCATTCTCCACTTTGACCAGAAGTTCGGGAGATCCGCTTACCAGTTGAAAGTCTGGACTACGCAGCATACCCATATACGGTGATGGATTCACGAGACGCAGCCATTCATAAATATGCTCAGCGCTTGAATGAAGCCGCTTCTCCTGTCTCAAGGACAGATTCACCTGGAACACATCGCCCTGCCTGATATATTCCTGTACCGTACGCACAGCCTGTTCAAAGTCTTCCTGTGGAAAAGAGGTTTCCCATCCTTCCGATTCCCTTTCCGCATCTTCAGGCTGCGGTGTACGATTTACCTGCTTGTTGCGGCGTTCCAGTGCCTGTTGTTGTTCCTCGGCCTGTGCAGCCCCCATAATATGAAGCCATCTTTGCTGCATCGCTGTCGCTCGTGTTTCTGCCGCTAAATATAGGCTACGGATATCAGTTTCATTCCGGTTAGGCTCTATAGCCAGATGAACCATGCAGAAAAGTGCCTGCTGCTCATGGTCATACGCCCATATTTCTTCAAAACGCATCCACCAATAATCCGGCAGATCCGGTTTATCTTCAGCCAACACTGGAAGCTTCTCCAATGATCTTGCTACATCGTAGCTGAGATAACCTGCGTATCCACCCCCAAAGTCTGGAGCCCCATTAACCTTGGGTGCGCTATACGGGGCAGTCCATCTCTTCAATACATCAAGCGGCTTGCCGTTGTCCGTCGAGGTGGTTCCTTGCGTCACATCATGAATAACCGCTTCTTGACCTTTACCGGAAATTACGGATACCGGGTCTAACCCCAGAAATGTATATCTCCCGCCTTTGCCATTCTCCAGCACAATTGCGTATGGTGACGCCTGCTCCCAGGCTGCCTCCCACGATAACGGTAAACCGCCATGATACGGCCCCTCATCCGACTTGGTGATATAGGGCATCATGGTCCAGCCTTGTTCAGCCCACTCCATCCAGTCGGCGTATGTTGTCATCAGGTGTGTCATTGCGGTGTGCCGCCCTCCATCTGTCGCTAGTTCTATTGTCTGATAGTATACTAAAGCGCCGCCCCTTTTAAAAGCATTACGCCAAAAATCCTCCATACCCGTCATACGGGCAAGGAGGATTGGTTTTGTCATTTGTAGACTTAGCCTTCGAAGTTGTAAAGAGGTGTGCTGAGGTAACGTTCGCCGTTACTTGGCACGATTACGACAACGCGCTTGCCTTCACCCAACTGTTTCGCAACCTGAAGACCTGCACGGATCGCCGCACCGGAAGAAATACCGGACAGAATGCCCTCTTCCTTCGCTACCTGACGCGCCGTCTCGAATGCATCATCATTCTCAATGTGAATGATCTCATCATAGATTTCCTGATCCAGAATCTCAGGGATAAAGTTGGCACCAATCCCCTGGATCTTATGTGGTCCTGGTTTGCCGCCCGCCAGAATTGGCGAAGCTGCTGGCTCAACTGCAACAATTTTAATACCAGCGAAAGCTTCTTTCAGCACTTCGCCTGTACCTGTAATTGTTCCGCCTGTACCAATTCCCGCAACGAAAGCATCCAACGTACCACCCACAGATTGAATCGCGTCCACAATCTCAGGGCCAGTCGTTTCACGGTGGATCTTCACGTTGGCTTTATTTTTAAATTGCTCAGCCATGAAATAGGATGGGTTTTCTTTCAGCAGTTCTTCGGCTTTTTTTACAGCACCATTCATACCTTCAGCTCCAGGTGTAAGCACAAGCTCAGCACCATACGCACGAAGCAAGTTGCGACGCTCCAAGCTCATCGTCTCAGGCATTACAATAACGGACTTGTAGCCTTTGGCTGCAGCCACCATCGCGAGTCCAATTCCCGTGTTACCACTTGTTGCTTCAATAATGGTATCACCTGGTTTTAGCTTGCCTTCTTTTTCCGCTTCTTCCACAATGCTAATTGCGATACGGTCTTTCACGCTCGAACCTGGATTCTGGTACTCCAGCTTCACGAATACTTCAGCACTGCCTTCAGGTACGATACGGTTCAGACGAACAAGCGGAGTACCTCCGATGAGTTCTGTTACGTTATTAACTACTTTAGCCATATGAATGCCCTCCTTAGTGGATGAATAAAACTTGAGTCCTGTTAACCTATACTGTGCGGCCGTTAGCCTCTAGCTGTTATAGAAGAACTGCGGAAATCCTGTTGATCCTATCCCTTACTGCTAAGATTTCTAGACAGGGCGGAGGTTTCCGAAAGTTTCTTTGTTCATAAGTAAATCTTTTATATCCGAGTAAACGAGTAGGTATTTATTATTTTCATCTTATCAACGTTAACCCTTATTGTCAATATGAGTACTCAAAAAAAATACTCTGCCTTTGGCCCTAAGACCGCAGACAGAGTATTTTTATCAAGATGCAGCAGTACGAGACAATCTTCTCCATTGAGTTCAGGAGGCAGGAATCTCGGACAGGATTACGGCTTCATACTTGTTACGCAGCATTTGCTCTACCTGCGGCAACGGATCAGCCTGACTCAGAGCCAGTTGCATTCGAATCTCCTCATGGACCTCTTCAGCCGATTGCACCTGGCGTTCTTCTTTATCATTAAGTCTGATAATAGCATAACCTTCTTCCACTCGAACCGGACCAGCAATATCGCCTACATCCAGCCCGGCAGCGAGTTGAAGGATTTCTTCTGACTGGAATGGATCATTCCGCTCAATCCATCCCAGCCTCCCACCAGCATCACGAGAGAAGCTGTCTGTCGATTGCTTGCGAGCGGCTTCTTCAAAGTCTTCCCCCTTCTCCAACGCATCCAGTAAGGAATCGGCTTCCTCTTCTTCCTTCACTACGATGATGGACAAGTCATATTTCTCGGGGGAAACGTAATCCTCACGGTGTTCAGTCCAGTAATGCTCAATATCTGCATCCTTGATCTGTATGCCAATCGTTGCGATTTTCTCAAGCAGCAGCCTGTAGCCGGCTTCCAATTCAAGTTCCTGTTTTGACAGACCCAACTGGGACTTCATTTCGTCAAAATATGATTTCTCTGAATCGTACCCATCCATCGCGGCGGCAAGTTCTCTTGCAATCTCTTGGGGAGTGACGATCAGCTTGCGTTCAATTGCTTCGGCATATACTGCTTTACGGTTTAACATCTGGAGTAATAACTCACTGCCGTAACGTCGTTTCAGCGCATCTGTCCACTCTTTGTCCGTGATAACTTCTCCGTTGATCGTCGCTACGGTGCTTCCTTCTTCCGTATTGGCATCATGGGATGCATCTGCCTCGTCTTTGCCCTGTCTGAGACCATGCATAGCCATCACTGTACCCATGACCAGCATGCCTAGCGTCAAGACAATTACAGCCGTCCACAACCCTTTTTCCTGTCTTGTCATTCCGCATCCCGTCCCCGCATAGATCAGTTCTTGGCTTGCTCTAGGATGGTCTCAAGTTGTTCTTTGTTAAAGTCATAGGCTTCATTACAGAATTGGCAGACCACTTCAGCTCGGCCCTCTTCTTCAATTAATTGCTCCATCTCCGTTTGGCCCAGGCTGATTAGTGTCTTCTCTACCCGCTCACGTGAACACTCACAGCTAAAATGAATATCCAATCCTTCCATCACTTGTACATCTGGCAACAATCGGCGAAGCAACTCTTCCAATTCAAGCCCCTGCTCCAGCAACGTCGTCACTGGCGGCAACGTACTAATGGCGTTTTCGATCGCCGTGATCTCTGGATCTGTCAATCCCGGCAACAGCTGCATAATAAATCCACCTGCGACAATAACGGAATTATCCGTATCAACGAGCACACCAACGCCTACAGCAGAAGGTGTTTGCTCCGATTGAGCAAAGTAGTACGTGAAGTCTTCGCCCAGTTCTCCTGAAATAATAGGCACACTGCCACGATATGGTTCTTTCAGTCCCAGATCCTTCGTTATATTGATGAAACCTTCCGTTCCAACCGCGCCTGCAACGTCCAGTTTTCCCACACTATTACTTGGCAAATGTACATGTGGATTAGAAACATATCCTCGTACTTCGCCTTTCGCATTAGCATCAGCTACAATCTGTCCAATGGGCCCATCACCGTTGACTTGTACCGTTAACTTCTCTTCACCTTTGAGCATTGCACCCATAATGGCTGCTGTTGTAACCGTACGCCCCATGGCAGCTGTAGCCGTGGGAAACGTATCATGTCTTCTGCGTAGTTCCTCAACCAGTTCCGTAGTCTGGATAGCAAAGGCTCTTACCTTTCCATTCATTGCTGTACCACGAATTAACCGGTCATGCTTGTTGTTGTTTTCCAAGTCATTCAGCCTCCTTTGGCGTATCGCCATAATAGTAGTAACACAGAAAAAACGGCACAACACTTAAGCTGTAATCTCAGCCCGCTGTATGCCGTCTCTATGCTCACCTTTCCCGGTTCCGCTCATATATAATACGCAGCCCTTCAAGCGTAAGCAGCGGATCAACTTCCTCTATACTACGGGTTTCTTCTGCGATAAGTGTAGCGAGACCACCCGTCGCGATAACTCGGGGCTTCGCTCCCATCTCCTCGCGAATACGTTCTACAATACCATCTACCTGGCCTGCATAGCCATATATAATACCCGCTTGCATGGCATGAATAGTATTACGGCCAATGACCTTTTTAGGTTTCTCCAACTCTATACGAGGCAGCTTCGATGCCCGCTCATAGAGCGCTTCAGTGGCAATCTGAATGCCAGGTACAATAGCTCCCCCCAGATAGTGACCTTTCTCGTCAATACAGTCAAAAGTCGTTGCGGTTCCGAAATCGACCACGACGAGAGGGCCGCCATACTTCTCAACGGCTGCTACTGCATTAACAATACGATCTGCACCCACTTCACGAGGGTTCTCGTATCGCAGGTTCAAGCCAGTTTTGATACCAGGCCCGACGAGCAAAGCTTTTTTGCCTACATACTTCTCACACATCGCTTCGATTACATTCACCAGTGGCGGAACCACAGATGAGATGATGACACCTTCGATGTCACTTGCCCTGATGCCGGACATATGAAATAAATTATAAATCAATACGCCGTATTCATCCACTGTTGACTGACGTGATGTACTCAGACGAAAGTGGTGCAGCAATTCCCGGCCTTGATATACGCCGAGCACCATATTGCTGTTCCCCACGTCTACAACTAGAATCAAAGAGGTTCACCCCTCTTTCTTTTCATTTAAATCCAGGCTGATATCCAGGCTCTCAAAGGAATAGGTTAACCTGCCAACCGAAATTACATCCACACCACTCTCAGCAATACCACGAATGGTCTGGAGGGACACGTTACCGGATGCTTCAACCTTCACGTGAGGAGCCTGTTCACGAATAAGCTCAACTGCTTCACGCATCCGCTCTGGATGCATGTTATCCAGCATAATGATATCTGCCCCGGCTTGCAAGGCTTCTCTCACCTGCTCCAGATTTTCAGTCTCCACTTCAATTGTCATCGTATGTGGGATAACGGTTCGCGCACGCTGTACCGCCTCGGTGATTCCACCTGCACCCTTGATGTGGTTATCCTTAATCATAACGGCATCGTACAGTCCAAATCGATGATTCGCTCCGCCACCCACGCGCACTGCGTATTTCTCAAGTAATCGGTGGCCCGGCGTTGTCTTACGTGTATCCACGAGTCTGGTCTCAAGACCATCCAGCACATCCACGTAGGCACGCGTACGCGTAGCTATTCCGGACATACGTTGCAGCAAGTTAAGTGCCAGTCGTTCCCCCGTAAGTAGTGAATGTGTACTTCCCTCTACCTCTGCCAAAATCGTGCCATGGGTAACCTTGTCTCCGTCTGTTACCTTCGGTGTAAATACAAGATCAGGATCAACGACCTGAAATACAAGTTCAGCCACGGTCATGCCTGCAATAATACCATTGTCTTTGGCGTGTATAATGGCCTTGGATTGGTTGCCTGCCGGGATCGTCACACTTGTTGTAACGTCACCTGCACCAACATCTTCACGAAGCCAGTTTTTGATTGATTCGATAAGCCCTTCATTATATCCGTTCAGTATCATGACATCAATTCCTCCACAATCGCTTGTTCTCGCTGCTGCAGACTATGCTTCTGCCACACGATATCATCACGTGCCGGGAAATCCTCACGATAGTGAGCCCCCCGACTCTCCTCGCGGTGTAATGCTCCGCTGGTAACTAACCAGGCACAGGTCAGAAGGTTGGCATACTCCAGCTCTTCCTTATGAGTGAGTGTCTGATCAAAAAATTGCAATTCTTGTTGCAGCTTGTCCATAGCCTTCTGCAGGTCCTCACCATTTCGGCGCAAGCCTACCTGACGAACCATCATTTTCTGTAATCGTAAGCGTCTTTCGGATACCGGCTTTTGCTCTTCCATGATCTTGCTGATCTTGCTATTCATGTCCACAGATGAAGGCTCAGTCCCTCTTACTTGTAATGAACCAAGCGGTGGAAGAGATTGAATACGATCAACAATTCTCCGACCAAATACAATCGCTTCAGACAAGGAGTTGCTTGCCAGACGGTTAGCTCCGTGCACTCCTGTAGAAGACACCTCACCACAAGCAAATAACCGTGAGATGCTGCTCTCTCCACTTAGATCCGTTTTCACACCACCCATCATGTAATGGGCAGCAGGTGCAACGGGAATCCAGTCCGTTGTCATGTCTAATCCATAACGCATACAAGTCTCATATATGGTAGGGAACCGATGCTTGATCATCTCTGGCTGTTCATGTGTAATGTCCAAATACACAAAGGTACTGTTGGTGGACTCCATCTCACTAACAATCGCTCGTGCCACGATATCGCGTGGGGCCAGTTCAAGCTGGGCATGATAACGATCCATGAATCGTTCGCCCTTCACATTGCGCAAATATGCTCCTTCGCCGCGTACTGCTTCTGACACAAGGAAGCGCGGGGCCCCCGGGTAACAAAGAGAGGTGGGGTGGAATTGGATAAACTCCATATCACGCACGATAGCCCCAGCCCGGTAGGCCATGGCTACACCATCGGCAGTAGCTACATTCGGATTCGTCGTGTATCGGTACAGTTGCCCTGCCCCACCAGAGCAAAGAACGGTGGCCTGTGCCTTCACGAACACTTGCGATCCGTCATCCTTCTGAACCAGAGCGCCAATGCATTCCCCTCGATCTGTAATCAGGTCAACAACAAAGTGCTCATCCCATACTTCAATTCCGGGATGTTCATTCACTTCGACCGCAAGCGCACGTACAATCTCATATCCTGTTGCATCTCCGTTGGCATGCAAAATACGGCGGTGGCTATGCGCACCTTCCTGCGTCAACGCCAACTCGCCGTTCTCCAGATCAAATAAAGTACCCAAACGAATCAGTTCCTTCACTCCGTCCGGACCCTCATTCACCAATACCTCTACCGCTTCGGAGCGGCATAAGCCCGCTCCTGCTACAAGTGTATCCTGCAAGTGGTAAGCAGGTGAATCATCCTCGGCAATAACCGCAGCGATGCCCCCCTGCGCATATCTGGTGTTACTTTCAAGTAATGACTTCTTCGTAATCATTAATACACGTTGTTGTTCACTTGCCTTAATGGCAGTAAACAAACCAGCAATCCCAGAGCCTATAACCAGTACATCCGTCTCTACCATGGGTAGCGCAGACAGATCAAAATCAACTAAATATTGCGGTATCATGTTATTCACCTGTCTTGGAGCAAGAGTAGCGCATCCTACTTTACCAACAACATGCGCTCTAGTGATTCTCTGGCTTTGTCGGCAACGGCCGGTGGCACGTAGATTTGCGGCTTCATCGTTTCCAGGCATTTTACCAGTTTCTTCAAGTTGTTCACCTTCATGTTGGGACATACGAGGAACTTGGTAGCAAAGTGGAACTGTTTATCCGGACTATCCAGACGAAGCTGATATCCTGTACCATCTTCGGTACCTACGATAAATTCCTTGGCTGATGAATTTTTGCAATACTCCAGAATAGCTGTAGTGCTTCCTACAAAATCACCCATTTCTACAACCTCAGGGCGACACTCTGGATGGACAACAAACTCTGCATTTGGATGCTTGGCTCTCATCTCCACCACATCTTTGACTGTAAGCATATCGTGAGTGTTGCAGTAGCCTTCCCAGATAATCATTTTCTTGTCGGTATGCTGCTGCACATAATGTCCCAAGTTTTTATCCGGTACCCAGATAATTTCATCGGAATCCACCGATTGAATAACCCGGACTGCATTCGCCGATGTACAACAGATGTCAGTCTCTGCTTTGATCTCAGCCGAGGAATTGATATACGTAACCACCTTGGCATTAGGATGTTGTGCTTTCAATTTACGTAGTCCATCCACATTCACCATATCTGCCATTGGGCAGCCCGCACGTTCGTCCGGGATAATAACTGTTTTATTGGGCGCAAGAATTTTAGCGCTTTCACCCATAAAATGAACACCACAGAAAACGATCACATCCGCATCTGTTTGTGCTGCCTTCTGGGCTAACAGAAACGAATCTCCACGGAAGTCGGCAACCTCCTGTACTTCGTCACGTTGATAATAATGGGCAAGAATAATGGCATTACGTTCCTTCTTCAACTCCATAAGCCGCGCACGCAGCTCGCGGTTCATCTCAGCCTTGCGCTCTAAAGCCAGAGCTTCCACCTGTGATCCTCTCCTTTATCGGGACAGCGTCATGCGCTGTTTCGTGGGCTAACCTAAGTCGTTATCTTCGCTTGAGAAACGAATCACAAGCGGTTTAACAACTAATTTACACAACGTTCACGACTCTGTCAATAAATGAAAAAGGCCCGGAACAGCGCTGTAACCACCTGTTTGCTAACTGGTTCGCCATCTAACTCCCGTTTATCTTTATCTATCCTCTTTTAAAATAATGGATAAAAAAAGAGAGCCCCAGGGGCTCTCTTGATTTCACCTGCTATCATAGCCAGATGTATTATGCATTAAGACGTTGGCTTTGTTCCGCCATCATCCGGGTTATTGTTATTACCCTTTTCCAGATTCGGAGCTTCGTTTGGAATATCTCCGGCTGGTGGCTCAGGCGTTTCATCTTTACCTTGAATACGGACACGCACATCTCCGATGTTGTCGATGATTGGCTCTCCGCCTTCAGTTGGTGTGCCTTCACCATCATTGTCATTCTCTGCTTTTGGAGTCAAAGAACCTGTTTCGATCAATTGCTTGATCTGATCCATTTCCAAAGTCTCTACCTCAAGCAAAGTTTGAGCGATCAGGTGCATCTCTTTTGAATGTTTAACAAGCAAGTCTTTACACTTCTCATAACAATCATTGATAAAGCGTTGCATTTCCTGATCAATCTCGTAAGCAATGGAATCCGAGTAATTCTGTTCATGACCGATATCCCGACCAAGGAATACCTGTCCTTGTGAACTTCCGAATTGCATAGGTCCCAATTTCTCACTCATACCGTATTCCATAACCATGCTGCGAACAATACCTGTCGCTTGCTGGAAGTCACTGTATGCACCAGTACCAATTTCTCCGATGAACAATTCTTCAGCTACACGACCCCCGAGAAGTCCGGTTACTTTATCCAGCAATTCCTGCTTGGTAACCAGCATACGGTCTTCTTTTGGCAACATGATTACATATCCACCCGCACGTCCGCGCGGAATAATGGTCACTTTATGTACCATATCAGCATGTTCGAGGAAGTATCCTACAATGGTATGACCAGCTTCATGATAAGCAACGATTCGTTTCTCGCGATCACTGATGACACGGCTTTTCTTCTCCGTACCAACGATGACACGGTCAATCGCTTCGTCAACTTCCTTCATGGAAATATCTTTACGATTACGACGCGCTGCAAGCAATGCCGCTTCGTTCAAGAGATTCTCCAAATCCGCACCAGAGAAACCTGTTGTACGCTTCGCGATAATATCCATCTTCACATCTTTGGTCAGTGGTTTATTACGGGAATGTACTTTCAGGACAGCTTCACGACCTCTTACATCAGGGCGGTCAACCGTAATTTGACGGTCAAAACGTCCTGGACGCAGCAAGGCAGGGTCCAAAATATCTGCACGGTTCGTTGCAGCTACGATGATAATACCTTCGTTAGCTCCGAAACCGTCCATTTCAACGAGCAACTGGTTGAGTGTTTGCTCACGCTCATCGTGACCACCACCAAGACCAGCACCACGCTGACGTCCAACAGCATCAATCTCATCGATAAAGATGATACATGGCGCATTTTTCTTCGCATTTTCAAACAAATCACGTACACGTGATGCACCGACACCGACAAACATCTCAACGAAGTCGGAACCTGAAATACTGAAGAATGGTACACCCGCTTCACCGGCTACGGCACGAGCGAGCAACGTTTTACCGGTACCTGGAGGACCTACGAGCAATACGCCCTTAGGAATCCGTGCACCTACTGCTGCGAATTTACGAGGATCCTTGAGGAAGTCTACAACCTCAACAAGTTCCTGTTTCTCTTCGTCAGCACCCGCAACATCTTCGAATGTAACCCGCTTCTTCTCTTCGTTATAGAGACGAGCACGGCTTTTACCAAAGTTCATTACTTTACCGCCGCCGCCTTGAGCCTGATTAAACAGGAAGAAGAACAGCAGGAACATAATGATCAAAGGAATAAAGGAAGTCAGCAACGTCAACCAGATGCTGTCACCTTTCATTGGCTCCTGATGATATTGGAAATTGTTAGTTTCACTTGCAGCTACAAGTTCACTAATTGCCTCATCCGTAGGAGGAATATACGTTGAGAAATTTTCTGATTTGGCGCCATCAGGTGCCTTCTTGTATTGACCGGTCACGAGATACGTTTGACCGTTGAATTGAACCGTCAATTCAGAGACATTGTTGGCTTTGATCGCTGCACGCAACTGATCATATCTAGGATTATCGGTGGCTTCGCCGCCATTGCTGACGAACTGGACTATCCCCACCACAACTAAAAAAAGAATCAAATAAAAACCAGAATTCCGGATGAACCGATTCATCCCCTACCTCCTCTCGAGACACTTTAATTATTTTAACATAGCCCGACATGGCTTCTCAACAGAAGCCAAGAACAGCTCAAGGCTTGGGTCGGGCAGGATATTAGCTACTATAGACTTCCGGCTTCAAAATCCCGATATAGGGCAGGTTCCGGTACTTCTCCGCAAAATCCAAACCGTAACCAACGATGAACGCGTCAGGAATGTCAAAGCCTGTGTAATGAGCTTCTAACTCAACTTTACGGCCTGAAGGCTTGTCGAAGAGCGTAACCACACGCACCGACTCGGCACCGCGGTTTTCCAACAGTTCAATCAGATAGCTGAGTGTAAGTCCGCTGTCGATAATATCTTCGACAATCAGAACTTCCCGTCCTTCAACGGATACATCCAGATCCTTAATGATTTTAACAACACCTGATGACTTGGTGGAAGCGCCATAACTGGATACCGCCATAAAATCCATTTCAACAGGTACCGTTATGTTTTTAACCAAATCAGCCATAAATATAAACGCACCCTTGAGCACACAAATGACCAAAGGATTGCGATTTGCATATTCGGCACTTAGTGTTGCGCCTAATTCCTTGACTTTACTCTGAATTTCTTCTTCACTGATCAATACTTCCTGAATGTCGTTCTGCAACTGTGCGAACCTCCTAAGTTATACTATGAAAGCCTTACCTGAACCATAACCACTACCCCTGAATCGCTGAATCGCCTACAGTCATGTACAGGATTGCGGAAGTGCCCTCCCTGACAGGGGCCACATTGGACCGTCGAACACCCGGTAACCAGATGATATGACCTGCTCCATCACATACCACAGGAATTCGTGGACGGACAGATGGGGGGATTTTCTCATCGATGAAAATATTTTTCACCTTTTTGCTTCCGTTTAATCCCATCACTTTCATGGTATCTCCAGGTAACCGTGAACGCACAACCAGCGGCAAAAGCAGTTGATCCGCATCAAACGCGGCTTGATCCGCCGATTCCGGTACATGATAGTCCTCGGGACTCACCGTCATCAACCGAATATACCGGTTAATTGGGGTGAGTGAAAGCTCAGAAGTTCCACTCCATTGCGCAAGACGATACTCGTAAGATTGATCCTGTACGTCTGTCCGTATGCCAAAAGAAATCAGATTATACTCCCGAGTGCAGGCGAGTGTCTGTCCTATATCCAGGCTCCAGGTCGTCACATGGGTCTCCATGACCTTGCGTCGAATGGTTTCTATACGGGTAAAGTCGACAAAATCACTGTCCAAAGGCAGATAATTCAATATTAGTTTAATCAACCTTCGTTGTAAAGCGACATGTAACTTCAAGAAGGAAGGCACCTCAAAGGTTTGCCTTCCGCCGTTCACCTGCACTAGACACCTGTATGTGTCATATGCACTCTGCTCCATGAAATCGTCTTCATCACCCACAATTTCGGCAAGCCGATTCAATGACGGCGTGAGTTGTCCATTATACTGCCCCAAAAAAGGAAGCACATCCAAGCGAATGGCATTACGCCGATATTTACGCAAGGCGTTGCTCTCATCATTGAAATACATAAAACCCTGGGTATTACAAGCTTCTACAAGGTCTGTCTTGTTTATACGAAGGCATGGACGAATAAGTTCCACATTTTTTTCTCGTCTTTTAAACTTCATTCCTGAGAGTCCCGACAAGCCGGTTCCACGAAGCAAATGAAGCATGACCGTCTCCGCCTGATCATCCGCATGATGTGCCAAAGCGATGCTTGTCGCATTATATTTGGAAGCCACTTCGTACAGAAAAGCATATCGCTTGTTGCGGGCTGCTTCCTGTGGTCCTTGACCCGTCAACTCCATATATGAAGGTACATCGGCCTTGGTCCATTCAAATGTAATACCAAGCTGCTGTGCCAGTTCCATCATTTTCTCCGCTTCTTCATCAGATTCGGTCCGAAAACCATGATGCACATGGGCACAGATCAATTCAAGCGGGACATGCCGCTTGCTGATCTCGTGCATGATATGCAAAAAAGCTACCGAGTCCGGCCCGCCCGATACTGCGACGACAATCCGATCCCCGGGAACCCATAACTGATGCTCTTCCGCTGCATCCAGCACGTTCTTCACCAGCATGTTCCAGCGTAAAGCCTCCATACCTGTTCCTCATTCCTTGCGTTATGTATATGCACTCTCACAGAATCAGAAACGTAGTGCATAGATGAGCACTCCAATAAGTAATATCACAGATGCAACAAATGCGTTCTTAAGCCAGCGCGGTGTTGTACTTTTGGAACGACGACGAAGAGGCGTGGGGCGTGCCATCATTTCCTTCCACCCTTGTGCCGCATGACCTGCATCACGAAACTGACCTCGTAAGGCCTGAATCGTCCAATTGCGAAAAGGACCCAGTCGTTCACTGCGCTCCACCAGCGCTACGAGCTGATTCACACTTCGCAGTTGCGGTAATCCTTCGGCTGCCAGTGCCTTGAGCGCGTCTGCTTCAAGTACATGAATCAACAATAATGCAAATGCAAATACATCATAGGTACCATCTGCCGTACGGCTGCCTGCATTCCAGAAGCCCCGATCATACCATTCGGTGAACTGTTTGACGCTTCGACCAATCGACGTAACTCCGCCGTAGTCGATCAATTCCACCTGCCCATAGTCGGATACCAACACATTCTGAGGTTTGAGATCACCAAACACCCATCCCGCCTGATGTAATTGTGCCAGCTTCTGCAAGAGTCTAAGTCCCACCAGAAGTGTCCAGTCTGTCCCCTGACGCCGAATGAAGTGATGAAGTGCCTCACCTCTAACGTAACGCATCACATAAAAGGGAATATCCCGGCCACGAACGGCATAATCATCCACATCTTTAAGATAGGAAGGAATGCCGCTCTGCCGAAGGGCCTCATGATTACGCTGTAGTTGAAAAGATTTGAGCACATTGACTTCCGATTGCAGATCAACCGGATCAAATCCCATTTTTAGCGCGTAGTGTTTGCCATTTTCACCCCGTTGGACAAGAAAAACGATGCCATTAGCTCCTTTGCCCAGTAGCTTCCGAATCGTGTAACGACTGCGATTCCATTTCCCTGTAACCACTGTTCCTGGCGGGAAAGAGGCGTCAGACAACGTTGTCACCGAGCATCCCTTCTCTTTCAATGCGATAGTTCCCTTCTATTTCCTGCTGTTTCTCCAGTGTACCATAACGGTAAAAATCAATCACCTTCTGAATTGCAGGACCTGTCGGCGTTGCACCCTTCATCTGCAACCTTCCAAACAAGGACCGGACACGGCCCAGATCCGTTGTCCAGTCAATATCCATTACTGCATCTTCTCCACTGTGTCGTCCCGGAAAATGAAATACGGAAAGCTTGCTCTGACCTATACGCGCCTGCAAACTCAACATTAAATCACGAATGCCTTCTTCTACCGCAGCCAGTTTGGGCTTCATGCTGGCACTGACGTCTATTAGCAATATAACCTGTAAGGCTGTAGTTTCAGCCATATCATCCATCACTTCCACGACCCGGGCGCGTTGTGCAGGCTCCAGATCGGTTACCGTTTTGGGCTCCTTCTCTCCCAAAATTTGTGTTAACTCTCTATTAACCGCCTGCTGAATGGTCTGAACCACCGTTTTCCTTGTCATCATCTGCATGGTATGGGCAAGCTGCCGTGTACCTACAATTTGGCTGATTCCACCTCCGGCTCTGGCAATATCCTCAATCTCCCGGCTACCCAACTCACCAATGGTTCCATAATCAATCACGCCAACCACATTAACCGTAATCCCCTCTTCCTGTGCTTCGGCCGCTGCCAGCACCGGACTTGGTCCTACATTGGAACAACCGTCGGTGATCAATAAGATTTGCTTCATCCGATATCCCTCCGTTATTCGTTACTCTCCAACTCTATGACTAGCATTGCCAGAATGAAGAGACTTCAAACAGAAGAATATGCAATTAGCTGACGGTCCGTGGCCGCTCCATCCGGTTGATGCCAGGCACACGCAGTGTGGCCCATTCAGGGCGGAAATGCTCTACTTTTCCAACAACGACGGTCATATCATCCAAAATCTCATGCTGCTGGTATCTTATGACACTTTCAAGCAGGCAATCGGCCAAATCTTGTGGATCATCTGTATCAATCTCTTGAATGAGCCGTTTCATCCATAACTCTTTGTTCACAGCATACCCCGGTGCATCATAGATGCCATCCGTCATCATAATGAGGATATCCCCAGGTTGCAGCTGTACCGTCACCAAATCCACTTCGATATCTTTAATAATACCGATTGGCAAATTACTAGCTGAAACTTGAATAACCTCCTGTCCACGTTTGATAAAACTTGGCGTCGATCCGATTTTCATAAACGTTGTCTCTGCCGTATATTCATCAATCAGCGCCATATCCACTGTGGCATACATCTCTTCAGGGGAGCGCAGCATCAGAACGGAGTTTACGGATTTGATCGCCAGTTTCTCATCCATGCCGGACTGTAGCAACTGTTCCAGTATATTCAGCGCTGCGCTGCTCTCCATACGTGCCCGTTCTCCATTGCCCATTCCATCACTGAGCGCCACCGCGAATGTACCGTTGCCTAACTCAACCGTACTGAAGCTGTCGCCTGACATCACATCTCCCCCTTTGGCAGCAGCAGCAACACCGGTAGTTACCTCGAACGTTTTGGCTGAACCAAACGTAACAGTCGCCAGTCCCTGACGAGGATCGGTCATGGTCTCATGCAAGACGGCAATATGTTCGTCCAATACATCCGAGATCAGCGGAGCAATCATTTTCCGGCACTCATCAAATCCACGTGTATATGCATGCACAATCTCAATTTCAACATTGCCCGCTTCCAGATTGATGATCTCGATAGAGTGAATGGACAGGCCCAGTGACTCCAGTGCGTCCCGAATCTGCTCCTCCTGCTGTACCATCTCCTCACTTTCCCGCTGAATTTCTTTGGCCAGGTCCTCCATGACCTGAGATACACCGGACAATTGCTCTGCAACCAGCTGCCGGCTATCGATAATCTGGCGTTTCCACTGCATGTTATGTTGATGCAACCCATACTGGGCACGCATGACTTCAAGGACCTCTTCCGGTTTCGCACATACCCTGTTCCAGTCCACTGGAATCTGCTTGCCTGAGATCTCCGGGTTTCCTTCAATGGTACTCATCACGTCCGTCATATATTTGTAGGTTTGAATAAACTTTGCATCCCAGCATTGCGTACGCTTGAAGCAGCTTGCACATGTGCCCTCGGCAACCGCATTCATGAAATGATCCATTCCACCTTCTTTCTGTACCGTTTCGCCCGCACCAGACATCTGATCGAAGCTGCGTGACAATTGACGGAATACCTGCGAGAACCGGGTTACCCGTTCTGCTGTGATATCCCGTATCCGTTTGGCATACTCATGCTGGGATTTCGTATGATCCTGCGTACCCGGTACATATTTGGATATCGCCGTCATCAGGCTCTTAGGTGTCAACATAAACAGAACAATAGCTGCACACGTCTCCCATAATGAATTCATCACATCACCTGGACCACCCAAGTATATGGATAGAATGGACGAACCAAGCAGCATGCCCAGTGCAACCGCCGCACGTTTACCCTCTCGAAGCATACCTGCAAGCATCCCAGCAAAAGCAAGCAGGCTCATCTGATACACCGCTGACATGTCAGCCAGACTCAGAATCAAGCCGGTAATGACCCCAACCGAGGCTCCGAGGGGGGCTCCGCCCACCAGCGCAAAGATTAATATGAGATAACGGGAGAGCATATGCTCGACGGATAAGGATTGAATGGTCCACCCTACGGCTCCCGTCATAACGGAAGCGAGCAATATAATCAGGCAGAGGATCTCCTCGTTCTTTAGGCTGAACTTTTTTTTGCGGTAAGTGAAAATCGGTATGGCTTGTATAAAAACTAGGGTGAGCACAAAGCTTAATACCGAATCCATCGTGAGCATCAGCATCGCGTACCAGCTGAAGGATGGCCCGATCACAACCGCGAATAATTTGACCATAAATGTAGTCGTAAACACCATCGTTGGTGCATAAGATAATTCAGCACGATCATATGACTCCAGCCCACGAAAGAGCAGATAAAAGATAGCGATCTCCGATGCAACAATGAGTGGTACTGGAAACGGTGCAAAGAGACTACCTGCGAGTAGAGCGGCGCCTACCGGAATGATGTAATCCCTGCGCATGAAAGCAATCACGGCGAAGTAAGCAATGGCAAAGGGAGATAACTCATTCAGGATCATCGCCTTTCCGAGCAGGAATCCCATAAACGTTAGCAGCAGTACCCATTTGCGGGAAGCAACCATCTGGACAGCCTTGCGGGAGCCAAGCCATTGTTTCAGACGTACAGACAGCTCCTCCCGAGCTTCCGTACCTCCTTTACCTGCTTTCATTCCCGGAAATTGAATGACATTCCACTTTTCCATCATCCTCAAGGCACCCCATTCGATTAATTTGAATTTTCGTGTTTCGTTCTCGATGGTTCTGATTATAGATAGATTAGAAGACGTAGTTTGTCAGAATAGGTGGGCAGGGTCCAAAAAGTTTACGACAAAAGAAACAAGCCTGGCGCGGTGGAGCGAAACCCCCGGCCTTATTGTGGTTTCATTCATTCTGCTACTTGATTCCGACAATCGGAATGTCTGATTTTGAACCGGCGATGGTTGGGTCTCGCCATCATTTGAGCAGGATAACTGTGGAATGCCACGGAAACCTGTCGGTAAAAAATGGTAGACGACAAATGTTCTTATGGTTCCATTTTGCCGTGCAGAAAAACTGGGGATATGGAGCTTCACCTTACAAAAAAAGCTATTCAACTACTTATCTGTGAAAGAAACGCAAAAAAACCGTTAGCCCATGGGCTAACGGTTTTACTTATATGTTTAGATCAGGTTGTGACAGATTACACACGCTTGGCTCCACGGCCTCCGCGTTTGCCTTCTGTGTTCTTCTTAAGCGAAGAGATCCGCTCTTCACTATCTTTCAGGAAGCGTGACATTTTATCCTCAAATGAAGGTTTGCCTGCTGCGGGCTTGAAAGAACGGCCTCCGCGGTCACCACGGTTAAATCCACCGCCGCCACCACCACGACCTTGGCCACCACTTGGGCCTCCGCCGCTGAATCGTTCGCGATCTCCTCCACTGCGTTCCGGTCTAGGAGCTCTCGGGGGTCTAGATTGGGTTTGTTGCTCAACCGGTTTGTCAACAGCTTGCTTAATGGAAAGTCCGATCTTGCCATCCTTGTCAACGTTGATAACCTTCACTGTAACGAGGTCATTCAGCTTCAGGTGGTCGTTGACATCTTTGACGTAATTGTCGGCGATTTCCGAGATGTGAACGAGACCCGTGACACCTCCTGACAGATCCACAAATGCTCCAAAATGCGTGATTCCTGTCACCTTGCCCTCTAACTTGGTGCCCACTTCAATTGCCATAGAATAAAATGATCCTCCCTTAAAAATATACAACCCGATTTTTTGAATGCCAAAATCAATGCTGCGCTAATGTAATTATACCTTATGCCGTAAACCAAGGTCAACTGAACACTACCCCATCAGAGAGCCTATTTTTTCCGGTTTAACGGCTTCAGACACACGGATAACAAACCTAGCTCGGTAATAGACCGAATTCCATCAGTTCCCTGACTCTTCAACCTGGATCGGCGTTTCCTCAGGAAGATAATATCCTTTTTTCCGTGCCAGCTGTCCTATGTATTCAGGGTCATTCAACCGGCTGACTTCGTACTTCAACTGTTCCAGCTTCTTCAAGGTATCTTCCTTTGAAGCTTGCTGAGTGGCCAGATGAGAACTCTTGTCCGAAATTTGTGCAGTCTGCACAAGGAATGTATATCCTGCCCATATTACAAATACAATCATAAACGTCATCCAAAGCATGAGGCGCCTTTTTGCACCGGCAGATTTTCCTTGGTTAGTTGGAGCCTTTGCTCTGCCCACAGGTGTTTTACCCATTACGGACCTCCTTAAAACCAGCGTTTCCACATCGCTGCAATTCTTGTACCCACACGGATCATGAAGCGTGGCGTTACCCAATGTTTCAGGAGCGGCCTAAACATCCAGCGGAACAACTTGCCGAAAGGTACCAAACACTGCAGCACCAGCCTGCCCAGGAATAATAGTATCGCAATTACAAAACCGAATAATACGCGAACTAACTTATAAATTCCTTTAACCGGCATAACGATCAGGATGTTAAGGATATGTCCACACCAATGAATCAGCGTTCTTGCGAGTTTAATTAACATTACCACAAAACGCTGGGTTGTAACACTTAAAAGCCAAAAATAGAAGCAAACCCCTATAATCAGCCCCAAAAAGACATAAAACCGCAACTGTCCGTGGTTTCCGGCGTATAGCATCCGAAAAACGAACAGCGCGGAAGCAACCCAGTACAACAGATCGAGCGTGTGAATACTCCATCTCGGAAACCGTAGCTGTCCGGACAGTACCCGGTAACTGTCGTAGGCCATTCCCATCACGACCCCCGAAGTAAGCATCCACATCATTGTGATCCATTGAGTATCCGGACTCATCGGAACATCTTGCCAAACAGGCCTTTACCATTTTTGGACTGGGAACCGGGGTCCAGATATTGGAGCGAACTGACTGTGCCTTCAATGGATAACAGACCTTCCTCCAGGCTCAGGTTTTTGATATGTAAATTGTGCCCCCGGATGGTCAGATGCCCAAGTTCAGTCTGCAGCAAAAATTCCTCACTGTCGAAGCTCTCCACGTTGGAGACACCCGTCAGATCCAGCAGTTTCCGATTCTGCATGCTCAGATGATGCTGTTTGGCCTTACCGTGCTCAACCATGGCATGTACCCCTCCTTCTTACACCTAGCTTATGGGTGTGGAGGTTCGAATAGAACCAGCGTTGTTGAACAAATAACTGGGCATCCAGTAAAAACAAAAACGCCCTTCCCTGTTACAGGAGGACGTTTCGATTCAACTTGCATTAAATGAATATTTAATACCAGATGTACTGTTACCAGTTCATTCCGTTATCCTTGGCGATCGGCTCTTCCTTCACCAAGGTGTAGAGGCTGCTCGCCTCATCCTTCTTAGTACTCTCGGCAATTCGTTCCACCCTCACGGTGACCAGTTTCTGACCGAACTGAACCGTCAGCTCATCGCCCACTTTGACAGCGGCGCTAGGCTTTGCTTCACGTCCGTTCACCAGAACACGTCCCTGTTCAGAGACGTCCTTGGCCACAGTGCGGCGTTTGATTAGCCGGGAGACCTTCAGGAATTTATCAAGACGCATTATTTTACGGCTTCTTTAAGTTTGTTGCCTGCTTTGAATGCAGGAACAGTAGACTCAGGAATCACGATTTCATTCCCTGTTTGTGGGTTACGTCCGGTACGACCGGAGCGTTTGCGGGTCTCAAAAGTGCCAAAGCCGATCAATTGTACTTTGTCTCCGCTGGCAAGTGCATCTGTAATTTCTCCCAAAAAGCCGTTCAATACGGACTCAACGTCTTTTTTAGTCAAACCACTTTTGGTTGAAATGTTGTTAATCAGATCTGTTTTGTTCATTTTTAAAAGCCTCCCAAATTGAAAAAAAAGTATCTGCGATTCCTGACAATACATGGATTGCCGCTGATTCGCGTTAGGTCACTACACATGTATTCTGGCTTGGCATCTGAAATCCTGCCTTGGTCCGCGACTTTTTTTAGCTTTTTGTCGATGGTCCGCAGGGAACAGTCTAAGACCAGTACCCGAAACTATCCGGCGCTAAACACCAACTCCAGTTTACACAGATGAACACATGTTCGTATATCATAACACACTGCATAACATGATGGAATAAGGTTTATCGGTATTTTCCAGAAAATTGAACCCGTTATAATCCTGCCTTCTTCGCATCCTGCCAGAATTTCTCCATCTCTTCTACATTGCTATCTGCTGGTGTTCTTCCCTGTTCACGCAAACGCTCCTCGATATACTGGAACCGCCCAACGAACTTGCGGTTGGTCGCAGCAAGTGCCTCTTCCGGGTCCGTATCGATAAATCTTGCAACGTTCGCGGCTGCGAATAACAAATCACCCAGTTCAAGCTTCCGTTCTTCCGCAGACTGGCCTTGTTGCACCGCTTCTTTCAACTCCGCCAGTTCTTCCTCGATCTTGGCAAACACACCTTCAACATCATCCCAGTCAAAGCCAACTTTGGCTGCTTTCTTCTGTAACTTGTATCCCTTCATCAATGCAGGCAAGTCACGCGGTATACCGTCCAGCACGGAAACGTTCTGCTGATCCTGGCCTTTGCGCTTCTTCTCCTCTGCTTTCATCTGTTCCCAGTTCTGAAGAGCTTCATTCGCATCTTCTGCCTGATTATCGCCAAACACATGTGGATGGCGGAAGATCAGCTTATCATTCAAACCCTCGATGACATCATACACATTAAATGTGCCCACTTCTTCTTCCATCTGGGAGTGCAATAAAATCTGCAGCAGCAGATCACCCAGCTCTTCTTTCATATGGTCGGGGTCATCCTCATCAATCGTCTCAATGACCTCATAGGTCTCTTCAATCAGGTTTTTGCGAATGGATTGATGTGTCTGCTCCTGATCCCATGGACAGCCACCCGGACTGCGAAGAATATTGACGATCTCATGCAAACGTGCAAAGGATCGACGACGCAGGGCATCATCGGTGTTCTTCGGGACATAGATCAGTGACAGATTGCCGTATCCTTCGATCCGGTCCAGTTCGTGCAATGGAATCTTGTGAATGACCTCCTGGCCCTGTACACCCAACGCGTGACCCACAAATACCGGATAATCATCCGGGTAAACCTCCATCAGGCATAGCTTCACATCCGAAGCAGTGAACACATCGTAGACTTGTCCAATCAATGTATGTAGCTGTGGTTGTACCAGTTCCGTGTTCAGACTGCTGGCATCCAGGAGTTGAAAGCCTTCAATCGGGTCGAATCCAAGCCGGATAAAAGCTTCATCCAGGAAGCTCTCTCCGCCCATGACACGCAGTGAAATGCCCATCTGCGGACAACGCTCTTTGAGCAGGCGTACACTTGCTTCTGCCACCATCGGATGACCAGGTACGGCATACACAATCTCAGTTCCGGCCTCACCCTTGCGAGCGGCTTCTATGAGTTGATTCGCGATCTCATCATATACTTCGGGGAAGGAGGACTTCGCCTCATAGATAGCATCAAATGATGTCATCTCCAGCCCCTCTTGCTTCAGATCATTCAATACGGGATGATCCAGGGTACGTACATACAGCGTAGCTGCATGTTTCATTTTTTTGATAATACCTACGGTCAGTTGGTCTGCATCTCCAGATCCAAGACCCACTACGGTTAAAGCTGCACTCATTACGTAAACCTCCATCCGGACTATCCTGTTCAGGCTCACTGATTCATCGTGCCTGAACAGGACTAATTACACGTATTATACCAGAATCATTCGATATCCTATAATTGCATATTAGCTGTGCTGGGTGTAGAAGCACCGTGAGCATGAAGCTAGCGCAGCACACGCAGTCTGCGCAGCAGCTTGGCCAGGCGATGCCCCAACTTGGGCACAGCCGCCAGCTCCGCGGCGGTCAGTAGCCCTGTCCGGGCCGCCGCCAGCAAGAACACGGCCGAGCCTGCGGCAATGCCCAGCAGGCTCACGCCCATCGCGGCCAGCCGGCGGTCGGCCGCGATACCCATGCCGCCGAGTACCGCTTCGGCGGCCCAGGCCGTGCCTACCGCCGCCAGACTCATGGCGGCGATCACCAGCGCCGGCTTCGCCAGGACGGCGCCAGGGGCAGGGCGCAGGGCGACAATTCGCGCCAGCAGCGCCACATTCAGGCCAGCCGCCAACATGTAGGCGACTGCGCCTGCCAGGGCCGCGCCGCTGATGCCCAGCGCCGGCACAAGCATGACGTTCAGCAGCGCCTTGACGCCTGCGGCGGCCAGCATGCTGAACGCGGGTGCGCGCACGGCGCCGAGGCCTTGCAGCAGCGCCGCCGCAATAATGCTGACGGTGCTGCCCGCAGCCGTCAGCGCCATGTACCGCAGTGCTTCCGTGCCTGCGGCATCTCCGTACAGCATGCGGTTAATCGGCTCCGCCAGCACCGCGAGACCCGCGGATGCCGCCAGGCCGATTAACCAGAACCAGCGCAGCGCGAGGCCTGCTTGTTGCCGGACGGCTTCTGGCCCGACCTTTAACCGGGCTTCCGCCATCGCCGGAATAAACAGCACAGATAGTGACGTGGCCAGCATCGTCACCAGTTGAACCAGCGGCAATCCACGGTTGTAGATGCCGAAGGAAACCATCGACTGAAGCTCATCCAGCCCTTCTCCCCGCAGCAGCCGTGGCACGGTGAAGGTATCCACCAGATTCATCAACGGCACGGCGAGCGACCCCAGGCAGACAGGAATAGCATACATGAGCAGCGTCCTGATCCATTCCCCGTTGGATCGTGGCCGTTCTCCCAGAGCGGGATTAATAGCACTCACCGTTTTCTTTTGCAGCGTAACCAGCCTATGCTCCTGACGCTCATGCCTGTCCGCTCTAACCTCTCCGCCTTTACTGCTCCATTCCGAAACCAGTTGCCCAGTTCGCACTTCCTTGCCTTTCCGCCGATGACGAGCCATGTACCCTAACATGGTAAGCAGCCCAACCATTCCGCCGGCAACGGAGCCCATCATGGCACCAGCGGCAATAGTCTCAAGCGAAGCGTCCCGTCTCATCAACCACAGAAGCAGAATAATCATGACGGTGACACGTATCGTCTGCTCCACCACTTGTGATACCGCTGTTGGGACCATCTGCTGTAATCCCTGAAAATATCCACGCAGCCCTGTCATCACCGGGACGAACAATAACGCCCATGAAGCTGCACGAATCGATGGAACCACATGGCGGTTGCCAATCATGTCAGCGATCAGTGGCGCACCTGCATACATCAAGAGCGCCATTATAATTCCAATTCCCCCGAGCAGTAAGGAAGATAACCGGATAATTCTTCTGCTCTCGTCTGGTCTACCAAGTGCATTCTGCTCTGCTACGAATTTGGATACGGCCAGAGGCAGTCCTGCAGCAGCAAGTGTAATAATGAGCATATATAACGGATATACCGTATTGTAGATGCCAAATACACCGTCTCCCCCCAGATTCTGCAGCGGAATCTTCTGAAAAGCACCAATGATTTTAGAGATAATGGCAGCAAGCCCAAGTATAAATGCACCCTGTAGCAGCCTTGAGCCTGTAGACGGCTGTTTCATAAGTCCCTCCCGCGTAATCCTTTTAAGCATACCTTGCTATTATAACTGCCTGAAGGCACACAGACTAACCCTCCCCATCATAATCATCAGATTAACTTCGTTGTCCCTTAAAATGCAAAAACTCCCGTATGCCCAAGACAGGGCACCAGGAGTTGATCTGCGGTCTATTGTTCCATTTGCTTGCCAAGGAAACCAGCAGCTGTCTCGGACATCTTCACTTCCATCTGAGACATCTTCACCGATTCATCCTTATTGAACAGGATAACCGTTCCGATGGGGTCACCACCTGAAATAATCGGCGCAATAACAAAAGAGGATAACGTCTCGTCATGATCTTTGCTAAGCTCATAAGAACCGTTGTTTGTTTCCAGAATGGTCTTCCTGTTTTCCATACATCCCTCTAACAGTTGACCTACCTGCTTGTCCAAATACTCTTTTTTCGAACCACCTGCCACCGTGATAATGGTATCCCGGTCAGAAATCATCGTTACATGTCCTGTACTCTCATACAGGGATTCTGCATATTCTTTGGCAAAATCACCAAGTTCGCCAATTGGCGAATATTTTTTAAGGATAACTTCTCCATCACGATCCACGAAAATTTCCAGTGGATCACCTTCACGAATACGTAACGTACGGCGGATTTCTTTTGGAATGACCACACGACCAAGGTCATCTATACGGCGGACAATACCAGTAGCTTTCATTTCACATGTTGCCCCACTTTCTCGAGAAGATTTTTCAACTACTGTTCCTTAATGGGTAGAGGAAAGTCCCAGAACGTTTAGTGTGATATCTTGACCATAGTATTCATCTGTTCCCATTTCCTTATACATGCTTCGGAGAATATAGTTGTGTAACTTTCGAAGAAGGCGACCATGTACCCATACGGCTTGAATATATACAAGAAGAAGCAAGAAGGAGGTCCTAAGTCCTCCCCTTGCTTCTCTGTATGGTTGTCCATATTTACGTAGTACAAGGCATTCATTCTGGCGAATTTAACCCTGAACGTATGCTAACACAGCAATTTTGCCAGCTTACTTGCTGCTTGTACCTTCATCTGTAGTTGCATCTTTGTCTGTTCCAGTCGTACCTTGGTCAGTCTTGGTATCCGTACCTGTGGAGTCATCCGTTTTTGGTTCGGTTGTTTTCTCTCCTTCAGTTCCTGTACCCGTTGTTCCTTCAGTCGTACCTTCAGTTGTGCCTTCTTCAGCTTTTTCTGTTTTTGGCAGATTAACTTCTTTTACGATCTTGTCCAATTCATTTTGCATGAACGTATCGATCTCAGCAGCTGCTAATTGGCTCTTCAGGCTTTCTTTTTGCTCAGCCGTCAATTTGGTGAAGTCCGCTTCAGTACGAGCTTCCACTTTCATGACGTGGTAACCGTACTCTGTCTCTACTGGATCACTGATTTTGTTCAGCGGCAACGTTTTTGCAGCTTCCTTAAATGCCTCTACCCAGCTGCCTACAGGTGTATTTTCATACAGTCCACCCTTTTCAGCAGAACCTGGATCTTCTGAATATTTTTTTGCAATTTCAGCAAAATCAGCGCCGCCATCCAACTTGGTTTTTACTTCTTTTGCAATTTTAAGTGCATCTTCTTTTTTACGCTCTTTTTGCGTTTTTGGATCTGTGAAGTTAATCAGCACGTGACGAACGGAAGCCGTTGTGAACTGATCTTTGTTTTTCTCAAACTCAGCCTTAATTGCATCGTCCGTAACGCCTGTTTCTTTGTCTTTGATTACTGTCATGATCCGAGTCATGTAGTCTTTAATGTTATCGTCTGTCAGGTTCTGAGCTTTGAGCATTTCTGTCCATTGATCTGCCTGAACAGAAGCTTTCATTTTATCGAATTGCTCAGTTGCCGCTTTGGTACCGGCTGTTTTGGCATCTTCGCTTGCTTTGCCACTCAGATATTCATAAGCAACTTCCTGTTTTACCAGATACTCTTTGAAATCGTCCATATCCATCATTTGTGCATACTCCGGATAGAGGAATTTCATGACACGTTGCTCCATGTCGAATTCATTGGCTGTAATGGTACCACCATCATACGTAGCGACTACAGCACTTGTATCCGTCGATTCCGGTGTTTTTGCTTCTTCCTTCTTGCCACATGCAGCAAGCAGTGATAAGGATAGTACTGCGACCATGCTCACAGACAGTACTTTTCCTACTTTTTTATACTTTGGTAACATCCTTTAGTTCCCCCTTTGATTTAAAAGCAGTTTTCATGGACTCCAGAATTTTCTCTACCAGCTCCATCAGTTGCTTATCCCCAAGCCCCTTGCCTTTAGCGTGAATCAGCATATGGGGTCCTTGTTCAAATTGTACACGTCTTTCGAACTGATTTCCAATGTGCGCGATTTTCGAGAGTTCAAAGGCATGTTCACGCCCTTCATAAAACTTCACGGTAATGTCCTCACCACGTTGGGAAATGGACTCAATACCGTAGATTTTGCCGTATACTTTCATCCGCGCAACAGCCAGCAAGTTAATGACGGCTTCCGGAAGATCACCGAATCGGTCAACCAATTCGTCTTCCAACTCCATCGCATCGTCGAAGGATGCAATAACCGCCACTTTTTTGTAGATCTCAATCTTCTGAATACTGTCATAGATATAATCGGACGGCAAGTAGGCATCGATACTGAGATCCAGGGTTGTGTTCCACTGGTCTGAAGGTACCGGCTCTTCGCCAAGCATCGTAACTTTGCGTTTGTTGATCTCCTCTGCGAGCATCTGGGAATACAGATCAAACCCAACGGAAGCGATGAAACCATGTTGCTCCGCTCCTAGCAGGTTTCCCGCACCACGAATCGACAAGTCACGCATGGCAATTTTGAATCCTGAACCCAGTTCAGTGAATTCTTTAATTGATTGCAGACGTTTCTCAGCAACTTCAGTAAGCACTTTATCCCGTTGGTACGTAAAATAGGCATACGCAATACGGTTGGAACGACCCACACGTCCGCGCAGCTGATACAGCTGGGACAGTCCCATTTTATCCGCATCATGTACGATCAGTGTATTTACGTTCGGAATATCTACCCCGGTCTCGATGATACTTGTGCTCACAAGCACGTCATATTCACCATCCAGGAAGTCCAGAATCGTCTTCTCCAGCTCGGTTTCCGACATCTGACCATGTCCCACACCAACCTTGGCTTCAGGCACAAGTTCAGAAATTTCGGCAGCCATCTCCTGAATTCCCTGAACACGGTTGTAGAGGTAATACACTTGCCCACCACGAGCAAGCTCACGTTCAATGGCTTCGCGAACAAGCGCCTGGCTGTGTTCAACCACATAGGTCTGTACCGGGAACCGATTCTCTGGCGGAGTCTCAATAACAGACAGATCACGAACACCCAACATCGACATATGAAGCGTACGCGGAATCGGCGTTGCCGTCAGCGTAAGCACGTCCACATTGGTTTTCAGCTTCTTCAGTTTCTCCTTATGGGTTACTCCGAAGCGCTGTTCTTCATCAACAATGAGCAGCCCCAGGTCCTTGAACACCAGATCCTGCGACAACAATCGATGCGTCCCGATGACAATATCTACTGTGCCTGCCTTGATGCCTTTAGCTGTTTCATTCTGCTCTTTACGGGAGCGGAACCGGCTAAGCACATGAATGTTGAACGGATAACCGGAGAACCGCTCACGGAACGTCTCAAAATGCTGCTGTGCCAAAATCGTTGTTGGAACGAGTACCGCCACCTGTTTGCCTTCAATCGCTGCTTTAAATGCAGCCCGAATAGCCACCTCGGTTTTGCCGTAACCAACATCCCCACACAATAAACGGTCCATTGGACGGTTTTGTTCCATGTCCTTTTTGATTTCTTCGATCGCACGCACCTGATCACGTGTCTCATCGTAAGGGAACATGTCCTCAAACTCCTGCTGCTCTGCAGAATCCTTGTCGAATCCAAATCCTTTGGAGGTCTGACGCTCGGCATACAGCTTGATCAGATCATCAGCAATATCCTGTACGGATGTGCGGACTTTATTTTTAACCCGTGTCCACTCATTTCCGCCCAGCTTGTATATTTTCGGTTCTTTCTCTTCGGAACCAACATATTTCTGAATCAGATCGATCTGCTCAATCGGTACAGACAGTTTGTCTCCACCCGCATAGAGAATATGCATGTAGTCCTTATGAATACCACCAACCTCGAGGGTGCCGATACCAAGGTACTTACCAATCCCGTGGTTCTGGTGAACGACATAATCGCCCACTTTTAGCTCACTATAGGATTTGATCCGTTCAGCATTGTCTACATTCCGAATTGGTTTGCGTACTTTACGCTGTTTTTGCGAGAACATCTCGCCCTCGGTCACGACAGCCAAATGAATGGACGGCATTTCAAATCCCGTTTGCAAGTTACCGATCATCATCTCTGGCTCTGGAATATCATAGTCCATCAGTACCCGGCGCATCCGCTCGAGTCTCTCCTCACCGTTTGCCAGCATGAGCACTTGAACTCCGGCCTTCTGCCAGCGCTCCATCTCTGCCTTCAATACGTTCATCTGTCCATGGAAATCCTGCATGCCACGACTGATGAAGTTCAGAATGTTTTGTGGTTGGGTATGTGGAACCTGACGCAAAAAGATTGACATAAACAGCGTCTGGAATGGACGCTCATACAATAGTTCATCACCGTCTGCGGATAATGGAAGGTCCGGAAGTGTTTTTCCGTTTTGCATCAGATGCAGGTTCCACTCCGATTCATCACGGTCAAGCTGTTTCGATGTCTCCGATAGTCTCGCAGGTTCATCAAGAACCAGCAGGGTATCTTCTGGCATATAGTCGTATATCGTTTTGTTCTCCGGATAGAGCGGAGAGATATATTTATACATTTCAGAGAAATACACGTGCTCCCGCAAAAGCTCGATCTCCCGGTGAATTTCTTCACGAAGACGCAGCTTCGCCTGTCGATCCGTCATTTTCTCCAGCTGTTGCTCCAGCAAAATAGCAGCCGCATCGGCAGCCTTTTCCATACGTTCACGATCTGCAATTAATTCCTTGCATGGCAAAACCGTAATCTCTTCAATCCGTTCAATTGAACGCTGATCGGCCGGGTCAAATGTCCGAATGGAATCGATTTCGTCATCAAATAGCTCCACTCGATATGCGATCGATGAAGTAACCGGATAGAAATCGATGATACCTCCGCGTACACTCATCTCACCACGAGATTCTACGCGCTCCACACGCTCATATCCGAGCTTTACCATCTCCAGCAGGAAGGAGTCCAGTTGAAGTGTGTTACCCTGTTTAATCAAAATTCGAGCATTGGCCATCACTTCCGGAAGTGGAACATAACGTCTTACCCCGGAAAATGGAATAACAACAACGCCCCTGAATCCCTGGGCGCAGCGGACCAACACATCAATACGCTGACCCAATGTTTCCGGGCTGGAAACAGCAGCTTCAGCAGCGACAAGTTCGTTGGCAGGATAGATCAACACCTGATCAGGTGAAAGCGCTTCCTGTAAATCTTCTGCAATTTTTTGAGCTGAAAACATATTGTGCGTTACTACGAGCAATGGTCGGTTCATTTCCTGATGCAGAGCAGCCAGCATAATCTGACGCGCCGAGCCGGATAGACCCGAAACCAATTGTTCCTTCATGCCGGACTTGATTCCGGCTGTAATGGACCCGAAGTCCGGATCTTTGGAAAAAGCCTGTATAAGTGCTTGTAACAAAAGGGGCACCTCTCTTATAACTTACTTGATTATCTCACGCATACGCGTAGCATCACTATTAAAATGGATACAAATTCCTTTTTGTCCTGTTTCATCATATCGGATTACTCGCAACATTGCCACATCTGTTGATGCGGCTGAGCCTAATTTCGAGCTAGCGATGGCTTTCATGCCAACTGAAAAGAAGCCTCAGCAGGCTGCCAAGGCTATAAAAGGTGGAGCGTTATTACGCAACCGCCCTCAACTGTCATTCGATCCTGTACGTGTCTACTGAAGCGGACTCGCGAGCAGGCTAAGCTCCGGATTGTGCTCCAGGGCTTCCTTACAGTAATCACATGTAATCCGAACGGTAATGTCACCACCGGAATTATACGCTATTATATCCCTCCGCTCGTCGGGGGTCAAGAAATGAAAGCCAAGCTCTACTTCCGTTATCCGGGCAGAATCGATTCGTCCAATAAAGGTACGGCAATGCCTACATACGTAATTCACTGACATGTTTATGCCTCCTGAACATGGTTTATACATCCAGTATGTCCAGTATGGCTGAATCGAACCCGTCTTGTATGATCATTTTACCAGTATGTCTTACAAAATTAACCGTTAAACTTCGCCATTGTTTGTTCAAACGTATGAGTCAAGCTATGCTCCAGGGCATCACACGTTTGCTCAATGGTCTGATCAAGGGCTTCCTTTTCTTTCTTCATGAATGTCGACAGTACATAATCAACAATGGCATGTCCTGGTTCAGGCCGGGATATTCCCATGCGCACCCGGTTAAACTGCTGTGTACCGGTATGCTGAATAATGGACTTGATTCCATTATGTCCGCCTGCACTACCTTGGTAACGCAATCTGACTTTGCCAATCTCTGTATCCATGTCGTCGTACACAACAATCAGATCTTCAAGACTAACTTTATAAAAATCCATATATGCTCGAACCGATTCACCAGACAAGTTCATATAGGTCATTGGTTTGATCAGTACGGTTTTCACACCGCCAATATTGCCTTCTCCAATCAGCGCTTTACATTTATTCTGTGTAATGGAGATATTATGACGATCAGCCAACCGATCCAGTGCCATAAAACCGATATTATGACGGGTTTTGGCATAGTTCGAGCCTGGATTTCCAAGTCCGACAATCCACTTCATCTTGTTCCCTCCTTCGGATTAGCCTGAGGTGAGGCATAGACTTCGAATCTTATATTTCATATAATATCAGGAAAGTAAAGATCGATTTACTGTAGTATTTACAGTTCATATTTTATCGACCCAGGAAGGTGAGCGGGTTTTGCGCGAAGACAATGGACAACTGACTCAACATAGCGATTTTATCTATCATCTCGAATATCACGTACCTGTACAGGTATACGACCGCGACACCCATATTGAGATTGGTCTAATCACACGTTTCGATAATCAATTCGTCGAAATTGCCGACACGCTTTTTCATCGGCGTCGTTTCCGATTTATCTCCCGCCCCGGGTATTAACCATATAAGATGAACGAACCATTTTACACTGGATCACTGCGCGTGCAGAAACATCTTCCGATCGCTGTTAAGTCGAAGCATATGCTTCTGAAGCAGCTTTCTTTCAGAAAGCTTTTAACTTCACTTCTTCAGATCCTTTCTGCCCTCTTCGTTCTGTGTAAATTAGTAGTTCAAATTATATGGAATGACCAGCGTCTGTTTCACTTTTAATAAAACGGCACGCCGACAGGGGTTACATTTTCCATTGAACCGGAAAACGTAACCCCTCTACTACTTTATGCAGACATCCTTATTCAATTTCAAACAGCTTGCTGATTGACAATTCCTCATGAACCCGGATAATCGCTTCTCCGAGCAAAGGCGCTACAGACAACACTTTGAGTTTGCTTGTCGGATTAGCATGCGTAATTGGAATGGTATCCGTTACGATGACTTCCTTCAATGGTGCATTCTCCAAACGTTCCATCGCAGGTCCGGACAATACCGGGTGAGTACAGCACGCGTATACTTCTTTTACGCCGCCTTCCATCAGAGCATTCGCTCCCAGTACAATCGTTCCCGCCGTGTCAATAATGTCATCGATCAGGATGGCTGTTTTACCCTCGATGTTACCGATAATGTTCATCACTTCGCTCACATTTGGCTCAGGACGACGTTTATCGATAATCGCCAGGGGTGCATTCAGGAAATCAGCCAGTTTACGTGCGCGCACTACGCCACCGTGGTCAGGCGACACAACAACCGGATTTTCGATCTGTTTCGACCGGAAATATTGAGCCAGAATTGGTACGCCAAGCAAATGGTCGACCGGAATGTCGAAGAATCCCTGGATCTGCATTGCATGCAAGTCCATCGCGATGACACGGGTTGCACCCGCTTTTTCAATAAGGTTAGCAACCAGTTTCGCTGTAATCGGGTCACGCGAACGTGCCTTGCGATCCTGTCTTGCATAGCCATAGTAAGGAATAACGACGTTAATCGTCTTGGCAGATGCCCGTTTGAGTGCATCAATCATAACGAGCATTTCCATCAGGTTATCATTAACCGGCAAGCAAGTGGACTGCACGATGTAAACGTGACAACCCCGAACACTCTCGGAGAGTTTCACTTGAATCTCGCCATCACTAAAGCTGGTTGTGTGAGATTCACCCATAGGGATCCCGATATAATCAGCAATTTGATGGGCAAGCTTGGGGTTAGAATTGCAAGTAAATATTTTTAATTTCGAATCAAAATAAGTCATAAAATAAAAACCCTCCGTGCTGGTTCATTGGAATCAATAAGCGTCTGCGACATGTCGGCACCTCCCCGATCTTCGGGAGGCAATCTTGTTATCAAAACCCCTTATTGGGGTTTGGCATTTTGTTTCTTGGCTTTGGCACGTCCGCGAATCTTCTCCGCGTAACCAGGTTTATTCTCCTGACGTGGACGAGCAATGGCCAGATCATTCTCGGGAACGGAATGGGTAACGGTCGAGCCAGCAACCACATAAGCGCCTTTTCCTACCGTAATCGGTGCAATCAGATTGACGTTGCTTCCTACAAAAGCATCATCTTCAATCGTTGTCACAGCTTTATTATAACCATCATAATTGACAGTTATTGCCCCGCATCCAACATTTACGTTTTTCCCTACTTTGGCATCTCCAATATAGCTGAGATGAGATACTTTGGAACCTTCATCAATTGTAGCATTTTTCACTTCAACAAAGTCACCAATTTTTACGTTGCGGCCCAGTTTAGTACCTGGACGCAAATTAGCATATGGACCAACCGTTGCATCAGAACCCACTTCGGCATTGGATACTACCGAATGTTTAATTGTAACTCCGTCCTGAATAACGCTGTCTTCCACATCTGCCTGAGGACCAATATGACATGCTTCACCAATGGAAGTTGTGCCTTTGAGGATTGTCCCCGGATACAGAACTGTATCTGATCCAATCGTAACATCCGCTCCGATATATGTCGATGACGGATCAATGATTGTAACACCGTTCAACATATGGCGTACGGCAAGACGTTCACGCATGAAGGCTTCTGCTTGCGAAAGTGCGAGTCGATCATTAACCCCGATGGATTCTGCGATGTCATCTGACATGTAAGCCTCAACCACTTCTCCATCATTGCGGAAAATGCCAACTACGTCTGTGAGATAATACTCTCCCTGAGCGTTCTGATTCGTCACTTTTTCTAGGGCAGCGAACAATTTTGCATTATCGAAACAGTATGTGCCCGTGTTAATCTCATTCACAGCATCTTCCTGCTCCGTGCAATCCTTCTGTTCCACAATCCGTTGTACAGATCCATCTTCTCCGCGAATAACGCGGCCATAACCTTTGGGATTGTCCAACTGAGCCGTAAGAACTGTCGCTGCTGCTCCGCTACTCTCATGGAGCTTCATCAGACCTTCCAACGTCTCACTGGTCACAAGCGGTGTATCTCCACAGACCACAATTGTAGAACCTGTCTCTCCGCCAAGCAAGGATTTAACCTGCTTCACTGCATGACCTGTACCCAATTGTTCCGCCTGAAGTGCATACTCCGCTCTGGAACCCAAAAATGACTGCACCGCTTCGGCACCATGACCGACTACAACCACACTGCGTTCAACGCCTGCGCTGAGTGCTGCATCCAGCACATGTCCAACCATAGGTTTACCGCATACGGGATGCAGTACTTTGTACAATTTTGATTTCATTCGTTTTCCTTGCCCTGCGGCAAGAACGATTGCCATTCGTTTCAAAATTAACGACCTCCTGTTCTGAAAATCCCATTGAAATGCACTGCTGATCTATATCCAATGAGTATCGTTCAGCCGGCTTCAAGCCGGGCCTGTTCATCGCCTGCTGTCTCTGTAATCACACGTAACAACGCGGACACCTACGAATCGTGACCTATATGTATACGCCGTGTACCTGCGAGCTTAACCGAATCCCGATGATTCCTAAGATGCCGCCCTGCCACCAAGCGCACGATGCGCTTTTTGTTCTCTGCTAATAAACTCAATACTGAATATATCTTATTCCGGTCAAAAAGAAAAGAGAGCCATAAGACATGGCTCTCTTTTCCTTCGAACCCCAATAATGTTCTCAGGCACCTTCTTCAATGACTTCTTCCTCAGTTGCCGCACGATCGTATTCAGTCAAAACTGCTGCCTGAATCTTCTCACGCGTACCGGAAGAGATCGGGTGGGCGATATCACGGAACTCTCCATCAGGAGTACGTTTGCTCGGCATAGCAACAAACATTCCGTTGTTACCATCAATGACACGAATGTCATGAACGACGAATTCGTTATCGATGGTAATGGATGCGATAGCCTTCATTCTCCCCTCCGAGTTAACACGGCGGAGTCTGACATCCGTAATTTGCATGTGTGTGTTCACCACCTTTTTCCATCAGAACTTGGTGTATAATTCCACACAGCATATACGAACTCCTTCTTTTTATAACCACAAAAATTTCCTAATTTCAGGAATTTTTTTATTTAATACACAATTCGACAACGTTCATGCCAGGTCGATGGAAAAGACCTTTTAACGACATAACATTCGTCATCTTTCTACAGGTCAAAATAGTTGCCAGGCTTGACGGAAATCTGTCTGCTCTTGGCATCGACCGCTGTCAATTTCGCCAGAGATACATAATCTGTTAGCAGGCGTTCTTCTGAATCTACAGAACCAGATTCCACCAGTACCCCTACCCCGGCAACTGTAGCATTAAACTCGGCCAAAAGATCGATCATTCCTTGCACCGTACCCCCGGCCTTCATGAAGTCATCCACAATAAGTACTCTGGAATGCTCACGCATCGCCCTACGAGAGAGGGACATGGTATGCAGACTTTTATGGGACCCGGATACATAATTGATACTTACGGCCGATCCTTCTGTAGCCTGATGGTCCCTGCGTACGAGCACGACAGGCAGGTTGAGCTGGGCTCCGGTCGCATAAGCCAGTGGAATTCCTTTGGTTTCTACCGTCATTACCACATCAATATTCATATTGCCAAAGGCCGTTGCAAAAATCTTGCCGGCTTCATTCATCAATGCGGGCTGACCAAGCAAGTCGGACATGTACAGGTATTCTCCAGGCAAGATCCGATCAGGTTGCGCGAGCTGGGTCGAGAGCCGCTCCGCAAATGCCAGTGCCAGTTCTCGGGATACCTTCGGAATCCATCTTACTCCCCCGGCTGCTCCAGCCAGTGTATGCAGTTCTCCTGACCCACCTTCTTCGAACACTTCCTTGATAATCGCCAAATCTTCACTAATTGAAGACTTTGCGGCTCCATAACGTTCGGCAAATGTGGTCAACGGAATAACCGTATGCGGTCTGGACAATAAGTATTGCGTCATTTCAACCAGCCTTGCGCTTCGTTTTAACTTCTTCACAGAGATCCATCCTCACGATCACGGAAACATCCAAATCCGAATAATTATTTAAAAATATACCACCTTTATACGTGTTTGTATATTATAAAAGCGAACTTTTACGTCAACATACGTACAGCGTACACTTCTTTACAGAAACCACGCAGACCATTGTATATCCGGGCAACCTTCGATTCTTTGGAAACCAGCCCAAATACCGTTGGGCCACTACCGGACATTAACACGCCGTCTGCACCCAATCGAATCATGGCATCCTTTAGATGCTGAACTTCCGGATACAGCTTCAACGTTACATCTTCAAGCACATTGCCCATCTGGTTACAGACTTCCGTAAATGATTGGTTGCGAATAGCCTGCTCCATTTTAGCCGCACTCGGATGACGAACAATCTTGTCACTACGGAAACGTCCGTACACATCGGCTGTAGACACATTAATCGGAGGCTTGGCCAGAATCACCCAGCATTGCGGCGGATTAGGAATGGGAGTTAACTTCTCACCACGGCCTGTAGCAAGTGCAGTCCCTCCTGTGATACAAAATGGAACATCAGAACCAAGTTCAGCTCCAAGCTCCTGCAGTTCGTGATCCGGTATATTCAACCGCCACAGACGGTTCAATCCACGCAGCGCTGCTGCTGCATCACTGCTGCCCCCGGCAAGTCCGGCTGCAACTGGAATCTTTTTATCCAGATGAATATGGACGCCCGTACGCACGTTATAGCGCTCCTTAATGAGTCTGGCTGCCTGGAAAGCCAGATTCTTCTCGTCCAGCGGAATATAACCCGCCTGACTGGAGATGAAAATAGTATCTCGCGGCAGCTCCGACATTTCCAGTCGATCAGCCAGATCGACCATGGTCATGATCATTTCAACTTCATGGAATCCATCGCTTCTTTTATGTAAAACGTCCAGCATCAAATTAATTTTAGCAGGCGCTTTTTCGTAAATTTTCAAGGCGTTCACCCGTCCTCACCTTTTCCCTAAGACAACTTAACATATTATATCAAAATGGGGCTGTCAAGTCATTTCTATTCCGTATCTAAGGGGAAAAAGCGGGGTTGTTCCTGACGGATTTCCCCGCTTTTCAGTCTGCTTGAACCGGATTAAGATTTGCGGGCAGCCTGCTCAGCAAGTTGAATGGCTCTTTTCACCATGTTTCCTGCATCCTTGGCTTTGATTCCACCCCAACCTTCCTGTTGGACCGTATCATAGAAGCCCAGGTCTTTCGCAAGCTCATTCTTCAGATCCTCTGACATGACACTTCTTCTTCTGCGACTCATGAACCATCCTCCTCCAATGTATCCTTCATAATGTGATGAGTTCGTTCACGTTTTGGACATCTTGCCATCAGGCCAAATTCAGTTTCCTGCATTGCTCAAGAAACTGTCCCTTCACCTGTCCATATAGTATGCCGCGACCGTTCCTCGCTCATTCCTGAGTATGTATGGGTTAGTTTAGAAGATGGACGGGTGATTTTATAGAAAAAGAAAATATAAAAAAGCGATCCGCCTTGTGGGGCGAATCGCCTGTAAATCGATACTTACGTCTCCATATAGGAGCTATGCGTCTGGCTGCCCGGGTCAAAAACCATGACTTCCACCGATTCCGTAAGTATATCCGCATAACTATAAGATACTCGCTTGAAGGTTTCTTGTTCCTCATCAAGCTTAACAATAAAAACAGAAGGGTACGTTTCTTCCAATACACCCGTACGCTCAATGGTCTTACGGCGGCCACCATTAGCCCGCAGCATAATTTTCTGACCAATATGTGCATCGAGATTGCGTTTGATATCCAACAGCGTGTTTTTAGCCATTGTCGACGACCACCTCTTTTCTTGTCCATTATACCGGATTTTACAGTCATTGTCAAATCAAAACTAATTATTATATCAGCATCAAAAAGTTGTTGTCAATGAATTTTTTTGCAAACAAAAAAAGCCCCAAATTGGGACTTTAAATGGCCTACATCAGACTGCCGACGGGTTCACTTTTAGCGTGGATAAATCATTCAGCCCCGGCAGACCTACCCGGTAACTCCCCCGTGTCTCGACACCACCCACACCTTGGCTACCACTGATGGTATTGTGCAGAACATCACTCATGTTAACCGTATCCCGCACAGAGGTGAAGGAGGCCTTGGCTGCCACATAGACCGGATCAAGTGCATGAATGAGAATTCTGCCTGGAGAACTGGCAAAGTTCGCTCCAGCGCGCAGTAGTGCCTCAAAATGGGACTGACAGGCCCCTGCCACAATAGTGAGTGCGTCCAGATGGCGTTCATATTGTCTGGCCACCTGAATGGCCGACACAAAATTTTGCGAGTTTTTGTAGCTACCAAGACTATATAAGTCATAGGGCTGACGTGTCTTTAACACCCCATCATGACCCGTAATAACTACGATATCCGGACGTACTTTGGGTAATAAACGGTATAAGGTATCTGCCATTGCCGATTCATGGACATATTGTCCCTCTGCGGGCACACGAAGTTGCTCATAGAGATCCATACTTTTTTTCAAATAGTTCGGATCTCCATCCAGATGAAGCACCTTTCCAGGCATTTCAAAATAAGCTGGTTCCTGCTGAACAGACCAATCCTGTACCAGACCTTCACGATTCCGCTCAGCCTGTTCCATACGATTCTGCTGCAGACGGGACAGGGTCTGATGTGCTTTAATATGCGCCTGTCTGGTCTTGGCGCTTTGTGGTTCGTAGGGAACCTGTATCAAATCGTCCACCGGGGAATCGGCAATCAGCCGGAACTCAGTCCCTTTAATGACCGCAGCATCCAACTGGAGGCCTTCCACCCGAAAAGTCACATCGCCGCCGTATGACTTCCGAACGACCAAGTCTCCGATATTCATCAACGTAATCACCTCTACCCCATCGTATGGGCAAAGACCCGGTTTGGTTCATTCAAATTTTACAGCGCTGCACGTACCCCTGCTTCCCACATTACGGTGCTGAGTGTAGCATACTCCTGCAGACTCAACGTCTCTCCACGTCGGGACGGTTGAATACCTGCCTGCTCCAGCAGAATGTCTGCCTGTTCCCGGTTCTCCTTCGTGAAGAAGCGTGCCTTCAAGTTGTTTGAGATTGTTTTTCTCCGCTGGGCAAAAGAAGCCTGTACCACTTCGAAGTAGTGTGCTTCATCCGGAATCTCCACTGGCGGTTGCTCACGCACTTTCAGCTTAATGACAGCTGATTCCACATTAGGTTGCGGAATGAAGACTGTAGGAGGCACAATGCACACAAGCTCCGGCATACTGTAGTACTGAACTGCGATGCTCAGACTGCCGTAGTCTTTTGATCCTGGTGCAGCCGCCATGCGTTCAGCCACTTCTTTTTGGATCATGACAACAATACTGTCTACCGGCAGCTTCTCTTCCAACAGTTTCATCATGATTGGAGTCGTTACATAATAAGGCAGGTTAGCCACAACACTGACTTTGTCCACGGATGCAAAATCCGTATTAAACAATTCAGCCAGATCAAGCTTCAGCACATCCCCATGATGAACACGTACATTTGAATAAGGCTGCATCACTTCTCCCAGGATTGGGATTAAGCGCTGATCAATCTCTACGGCTGTGACAGGACCGGCTACCCGAGCCAGTCGCTCCGTAAGGGCTCCAATACCCGGCCCGATCTCTAACGCGCCCTTGGACTCGTCCAAATCGGCTGCATTAACGATTTTGTTCAATATATTTTGATCGATCAGAAAGTTCTGACCCAGACTTTTCTTGAATGAGAATCCGTGTCTTTGAATAATCTCTTTCGTTCGCTTGGGCGTTGCAATTTCTATCGTCTCTTCCATGTCCTTCATATGCTCACAATCCTTCACGTTCAATTTGCGCTAATGCTGTAGAGAACTCTTCCCGTGTAATCTGAAATACACTGAGACGTTTGTGGAACTGCTTCCCGTTACAATAACCGATGCCCAGCAGATTGCCCATCTCCATGCGACGTGCAGCAGCCTGCGGATGCACGATAAGTCCTGCCGCGATCAGGTCCTCCCAATCGATCAGGCTCGGAGCACCTTCGTATGAAGTATGTACGCGTGCCAGAGCATGACGGATCGCCTCCGGTGAGGCATTCTCCACCCCAATGTCCCCTTTGCGTGTTGCATCGGCTTCCGGAATGAAGGCATGTTTGCAGCCAGGCACCTTGTTCGCAATAATTTTACGAATGCGTTCGCCAGCATGATCCGGATCTGTCAGTACAATGACTCCCCGTCTCTCCTGAGCAAGCGCAATCCGCTTCAGAATGCGTTGGTTGATTGCTGAGCCACCTGTTTCTATTGTATCGGCTTCAACGGCCCGACGGATGGCTACCGTATCGTCACGGCCTTCCACCACAATGACTTCTTTTATCATGTTCCATTTCTTCCTTTCTAACGCAAAAAGAAGAGGAATATCCTCTTCTCTGCCAACGGCGGGGGAGACTGAATTCAGACTCCTCCGCCGCATATTCCGCATGAATCATTCATGCAACTATTTTATAGCATTCCCATTTCAAAGTAAAACGATTTTAGTTCGCTTCCGGCTTCACCGGACCGATCACGTAGACCGTCTTGCCTTTCTTACGTCCAAAATTCAGGGCATGCTTCACACTGTCATAATATACATCAATTTTGTTGCCTTTAATGGCACCGCCTGTATCTTCCGCACGACGGAATCCCAGACCTTCGATATATACCCACCAGCCAATTGGAATGACTTTGGGATCAACCGCAATGGTGCGCCCTTCCGTTACACGAGTACCGGAAGCTGTTTTAGTTCCAATGCCAGGCTCTTCGGAAGAGTAGGCAGTCATGGATACATTTTTAAGTACTTTTGAGTATTTAAAAGAAGTCCCGGATACGGTAATGACTTTGCTGCCCGAGGCAGATGTTTTCTTCGAGTTCGTTGTTGTAGCCTTTTTGGTTGTTGAAGTTTGAGCCGATACGGTCTGAATCACAGGTTCTTTCACGACCGGTTTTGCTTTGGTGCCGACAGCGATCACTTTATCTACACGATTATTCGCGACAGATTTGCCGACCATTTTTTTGGAGACCAATTCTCCATCCTGAAATACCTTTTCGATATGCTGTACAAGTGTGCCTTCTTTGCCGTTTACAACGACACGGTTATCCCCTTTGTACAAGCTAGGGTCAGCCGTTTTAATGACTTTGTAAGCGATTGGCTGCTCTACCTCCACTGTACGCTTTGTTACGCGCACTACACGGATCTTCATATCCGCTTTGATGGCAGTTCCAAGCGCCGGATACACTTTATCATTACTCTCAACTTGAATACCTGATTTTTGAATTGCATCTTCTACCGATGAATCCGTTGTATACAGAGTCTTGGTGTCTCCGTCTGCCGTAATGTTGACTGGAACGGCCCGCTCAATAACGATTCGGTCTCCATCTGTAATCGCCCCATTCATGGACATGGATACCTTATCGTGAGGGCTGACTGTGATCGACTGCTCCTCCAGCATTTCCTGAAGCATTCCTGTACGAGTCTCTACCACCTGAGCTTTGCCATCAATAACCAGTGAAATTTGTTTCCCGGCCTGACCGTAAACGACTAACAAGATCATGATTGTAAGCGCAATTGAGAAAATCGCGATCAATGCCATTTGACGCATGTTCTCATGCTTCCACCGCAACGCGAAAGACTTACTGGATGATCGTGACTCATGGGTCTCTTCTGGTTGGAATGTGCCCACTTCTCCGTCCTCCTTCATAGCCTCGCCGTCTAAAGTAATGCATGATGTCTTTGACGTGACTATACCAAATTTTCTACAGAACACAGATTGGACCAACATAATCCGGTTCTGCACCATGAATCAATCTTCGCAACATGATGTCATCCTCCTGAATACCTACCGTATGATGACAATATTTCTTTTATTCAAAAACAAAAAAGCCAAAGAAAGAGTGTAAGAGGAACTCTTTCGTGGCTTCCGAATGATTCTGAATATCGGAAATTCATGCACGAGGTTGCCTCTCTTTTTCCGCTTGCGAGGTTAGCTGTCGGGTTCGGGCGAAAGAGAGCCGCCCTATCTTAGGTCACCCGCTCATGGCGGACGCCCTTGAATTCACCCCGAGACCCAAAGAAGAAATCAAATACGGCTTCGCAGTTCCCTTCGCTGCTTTTGGGTCAGCGAACGTTGCGCATCGGCCAAATACACCGATGTTTAAGCCCTATTGGTTCCCCCGCTCTCCGTTAACGGAGACTCAGCGAGACTGATTCATGAAAGTAATGTTGTTTCATCGGAAAGTGTCCCTTTGTTCATCCCCCGAACATCTGTCCAATTTTCCGCACAACAATTCACTGAAAAGATGATATCCTGTTTTGATGCATGTTGTAAAGCGTTGATCAAGTACGTTTTTCTGAATATTTGGTTAAAATATTGTAATATTCTTGATTTATTTGGAGCAAAGGGCAAATTACCTCCGCTTACCTGCCTTTTTCACCTCATTTGCTCGTTTTTTTAACGAATTCCAAATCGTTCCATGGCATTTTTGGTTGTTATTGCAGCAATTTCCTCCACCGAAATGCCTTTAATTTCCGCTGCTGCCTCTGCAACCAGACGTACATGCGCTGTCTCATTTCGCTTCCCACGATAAGGGTGAGGTGTCAAATATGGAGCATCTGTTTCAATGAAAAACCGGTCCATAGGAACCTTCGCCAGCACCTCTTTGGGCTGCTTTGCATTTTTGAATGTGATCGGTCCTCCGAAAGAGAGATGGAAGCCCATATCGAGACAACTTTTCGCTGTTTCCCAGCTGCCCGAGAACGAGTGCATTACACCACCAACCTCACCCGCCTTCTCTTCACGCAAAATTCTTATGATATCCTCATGTGCATCCCGATTATGGATGACAATCGGCATGTTCACTTCACGCGCCAAAGCAATTTGTTGTCGTAATACGCGATGCTGTATTTCTTTTGGTGAAGTATCCCAGTGATAATCCAATCCAATCTCACCGATCGCAACCACTTTTTCATGCTTGCATAAAGATGCAATCCACTCCAAATCGCCCTCCTGCATTGTGATCGCATCTACGGGATGCCACCCTACAGCTGCATAGATAAAGTCATATGTTTCAGCGAGTTTCATTGTGGTTGGAATCGTCTCCCGGTTAAAGCCAATGTTGATCATGCGACCAACTCCTGCATCCACAGCACGCTGAATCATGTCCTCGCGGTCCTCGTCGAATTGTGGTGCATCCAGATGTGTATGTGTGTCGAACAGCATCATGTTTGTATCTCCCTTCATGTCGAAATAACGACTATCTTCTTTATCAAAATTCAATTTGTAAAATTCAATAATTCAATGACTCATACATAAAACATTTTGGGTATCTGTGTATTACATCATTACGTTTGTTTCTTCACAACTACAATATATAGAAGATAAACGGATATTCTGATCTATATATTGCTGATTGTGCCCACTCTACCTGCTTGCATTTACAAAATTATGTCGATCTACATATACTCCCCATTAAAGCAGATTACTGTATCATGAAAAATAGCTCTTTTAGAAAGTGTTTTGATATCAAAATTCTTCATCGGATTATACCCACATGATTACAAGAAATAGGGGCGTATATGTGACGGTAATTCGTGAATAATCGCATCCACCTTGTTTTGCGGGTAATACAAATGATGTTTCCCTCGGTGAAGCCCACTTATGGAACGGACAATGTCAGATACTTCTGACAACTCACGTAAATTGTCCTGTCGATCCAGAAGAAGAATCTGCTTATCTGTGGATTCATCCGGACGAAACACATCATACGGATTATCCGAAGGAAAATCAATTTCAAGATCATATTCGGGATCGAGGCCTGCCTGTACAAAAGCTTCCCGAATCTCTTCCATCATTGTCAAGTCGACCTGTTCAAGCTCTACATACTTATATAACTTGCGATCCATAAAACGTTCGCATAACTCACTCAGAACAGTATCGTCCTCCTTGCGCCACTGCGTAAATGCCGTCTGAATCAATGCTTCATCCAACTGCAAATATTCATCTACGGATAATTCTCCATCAAATAATTGAGGGAGTGGATCAATCATGAAGCGGAATTGAAAACCTTGCTGTATGAGTGTTTTCGCTCGCTTGAATATTTGCCGCAATATAATTTCAGAACTACGAGTTACCGGATGGAAGTAAATCTGCCAATACATCTGATACCGAGACATTAGATAATCCTCCACAGCATGCATGCCTGACTCCTTGACTACAATCCGCCCATGATAAGGACGCAGCATCCGAAGGATACGATCAAGGTCAATCGTGCCGTAATTTACACCTGTAAAATAGGCATCCCTGAGCAAATAATCCATTCGGTCTGCATCAAGCGGACTGGTCACCAAGTTCACCACAATCGGCTTTTCATACGTTTTTTGAATGACAGACGCTACTTTCTCAGGAAAATCAGGAGCATACCGTCTTAAGATCGCCCCTACTTCGGTATCACCTGTAATAATGCGGCAAGTCCAATCTTCGTGATTCATGTCAAAAGCTTCCTCGATGGAGTGAGAGAATGGCCCATGTCCGAGATCATGAAGTAGAGCTGCACACAGAGCTACAATCTTTTCTTCCTTTGGCCAATCCGAATAATGACTTCTTTCAAATTGAGAGATGATCTTGCGGGTGATCTCATAAACACCTAGTGAATGTGAGAACCGACTATGCTCTGCTCCGTGAAAGGTAAGGTAAGAAGTACCCAGCTGACGAATCCGGCGTAAACGCTGAAATTCCGGGGTGTTAATTAACTGCCATATAACCGGATCTTGCACGTGGATATAATTATGTACCGGATCTTTGAATACTTTCTCTTCCGTTAAACGTTGTTCCATGTCGACTCACTCCTTTAATTTCTTTTATATTAACGCTTTGAGCTCTGCGATTCACCTAAGATTCGACACCAGATGACGAATCTTGTCGAATGAAGTAGTTTTGTCGTTTTCCAAATCGACAAAGCTGACATTGAGGTTTAAATGCGAAAAACGGCTTCCAATCCCTTACCACCAGTAACCTTATGAAAAACAGCCTTAATTTTAAGCTAATTTTAAGGTTGACTGATTTGGGAATCGTTGGTATGATGAGTATCATAAAACATAAAATAATGTCGAATAATGACAAAGATAGTTAGCTGAGAGGAGCACTGATTATAATGATGAAATCAACAGGTATTGTAAGAAAAGTGGACGAACTGGGACGGGTAGTTATTCCAATTGAATTGCGCCGTACGCTCGGTATTGGTGAAAAAGATGCTCTGGAAATCTACGTTGACGGCGAGCGCATCATGTTGAAAAAATACGAGCCTGCTTGTATCTTCTGTGGTAATGCAGAGAACGTTACTTACTTCAAAGGTAAAATTGTTTGTAATGAATGTATTTCTGAAATCCCTGCACCTGTGACAAAATAAGAAAAACCAGGTATACTGGACTTATCTAAATTGTTATTTCTAACCTTTTTAATATTCCTTAATGACCTTCCCGGTGTGAACCCCACCGCGGAAGGTATTTTTTTGCCCTGTTATGGGTTCCTTTACCCAAAAAGATTCTGTTACACGCGAACCGGAAGAGAACGATAAATTTTGTTTGGAATTTTTTGAGCCACTCTGCTCTTTTTAATATTCCACTAAGGTTGGATATAAGCTTCTTTTCAGGTTATGTTCCCCACAACAGAAGATATTTGGTTAGATTACTACTCGATTAATGCATTATATACATCACGCTTCGTCAGGCCGCGATCGGTAGCCGTTTTTTTCATTGCATCTTTACGGTTATGTCCTTCACCCTCATAATGGCTGACATGATCCGCGAGTGACATGAGCTGCCACCATGCTTCGCGTTCAGCCTTACGCTCCTCTTCCTTAATGCCTTCTACCAGCAAACAGTACTCGCCAAGAGGCGGATGTTCTTCAAGCCAATCTATACATTCCTTCACAGTGCCCCTTGCGAATTCCTCATGACGCTTGGTTAGTTCACGAGCCAGGACAATCGAGCGATCACCCAGAATTTCTTCGAGGTGGACTAATGTTTTCCGAATACGGTGAGGCGATTCATAAAATAACAAAGTCCCGTTCGATTCGTCAAAAGCCTCCAGCACTTTTCGCATGTCCTTTTTCTCCCGCGGCAAAAAACCGCCGAATGTAAAACGCTCCGTCGGTAATCCGGACACGATCAGAGCAGACAACGCAGCGTTGGGTCCAGGGATGGGAATGACCGTTATTCCGGCTTCCAATGCAAGCTGTACAAGGTCGGAACCAGGATCCGAAATGGCTGGCAAACCGGCATCGCTGACGAGTGCCAAATTTTTTCCTTCTATTATATATCGTATCAGTTCAGGTCCACTTGCCCCCTTATTATGCTCATGATAACTAAACAGCATCGAAGGTGTAATTTCAAAATGGGTAAGCAGCTTTCGGGTCTGGCGTGTATCTTCTGCTGCAATGATGTCACAACTCTGCAATGTCTTGATGGCCCGGAAGGTCATATCCTCCAGATTACCAATAGGTGTTCCAACCAGATATAGCTTGCCTGATCCTTCAGGCTGCTCCGCATAGCTTTTCTGAATATGCAAAGTCATCTAAATCCCTCCTTTCGTAGTACGCTCAGCATGTTGCTGACCATAGTAAATATCCATAATCTCTTCGCAGTATTTCCCCTCTTCATTGTAGACAATGAGTGGAGGAAGCATCCTTACTTCGGGTTTACCATCTTTCATGCCTTCAATTAATACCATGTTGGCTTCCAGATGAGCACGGGGATGTACCATCCGAATCCGTTTTGGCTCCAGCTTATATTCGCGCATGAGCGAGATAATCTCTGCAAGGCGCTGTGGACGATGAACCATCGATACTTTGCCGCCATTACGTACAAGTCGACTGCAAGCCTGAATCACTTCTTCCAGGGTACATCCGATTTCATGACGTGCCATTGCCTGATGTGTGTTCATCTTAAGGTCACTGCCATTCAAAGGCATATATGGAGGATTAACCGTAATTGCATCGTATACAGCGTGTCCTGTTTCTTTCACCAATTCTCGCAAATCACCTTCACGAATCATAATCGACTCGTCCAATGTATTTAATTGCACACTGCGACGTGCCATATCAGCCAAACGTGGCTGGATCTCAATCCCTTCCAGACTAGCCTGCGTACGCGTTGTAAGCAGAATGGGAACCACCCCGTTACCTGTACACAAATCAAGTACACGACCCCGTTTAGGTACGGAAGCAAACCGGGCTAATAATACGGCATCCATCGAAAAACTAAACACTTCATCACTTTGAATAATTCTCAGATCATGAGAGAGCAGATCATCAATCCGCTCTGACTCATGTAACACAACTTCATTTGCTTTCATATGTTACGCTCATCCTCCGGTACTCTTATCACATGTTTGTTGAGTTTAGGTTTATAACCTTGAAAAAAAACCGTAGGGGATCCCTACGGTCACTTCATTTATTCAAAAAAGACAGGCAGAACAGACAATCGCCTTCCGTCCGCAAATGTCCATAATAGACGTTGCAGATATGGAAGCCTTCGTGATACAACCGGGCCAGATTATCATACCCTTCACCGACAACGTCCTCGCCTGTAGCCGGGCCTGCTGGTCTTGCTACAGGAGCGAGTGCTGAGGAGATCGGCAGATCTGTCGGAGCCTCACGTTTGAGCAGTTTGCGTAACTGCTCATTCTCGATGGTAAGCCGCTGATTATCCTCAAGCAGCTCCTTCACAATCATTTTTAACTCTCCTAAATCACCGTGCAACTGACCCAGTTGGGTTTCCATTTCATGAATGTGCGTAAACAGATTTTTCTTTTCCAAGTTTCCACCCCGAAGCAACCTTTATGGTTTACTTGATAACGACGTCATCCAGCGGAAGTTCTTTGACTTTACTGATGTCGAACAGTTGAACATGGACTGTGCGGCTACCGGCATTAATTCCGACAACTTTTCCTTCACCCAATGAGGTGACGACCAATTTGCCTACAGCTGGCAGTTCTTCTCTCACACTTTCATAGTTATCATGCTCAAATTTCAGACAGCACATGAGTCTTCCGCACAACCCTGAAATTTTCGTCGGATTCAGTGACAGGCTCTGATCTTTAGCCATCTTGATTGATACCGGCTCAAAGTCTCCCAGCCAGGAAGAACAACACAACACACGGCCGCAAGGTCCGATTCCGCCAAGCATCTTCGCTTCATCACGTACACCAATCTGTCTCAGCTCGATTCGTGTCCGGAATATGCTTGCCAGATCCTTGACCAGCTCCCGGAAATCAACTCTTCCTTCAGCTGTAAAATAAAATATAATTTTATTGCGATCAAACGTAAATTCCACATCGACCAGCTTCATTTTGAGGCCATGGTCTTTGATTTTATTTAAACAAGTACCGAATGCTTCCTTCGCTGCACGCTTGTTCTCATCAACCACACGGGCATCTGTCTCGCCCGCAACGCGGATGACTTTCTTCAGCGGCAACACCACATCGGACTCGCCCACTTCCTTCTTACCTACGACAACCTTACCGTACTCAACCCCCCGCGCTGTCTCCACGATAACGCAGTTTTCTTTCTCAATGGGAAGGTCCAGGGGATCGAAGTAATAAATTTTGCCCGCTTTTTTGAAACGGACACCCACTACACTATACAAAAAATTAACCCCCTTGTAAGCCAACCCCACTTCGTCTGAAGCCCCGTCTTCTTAGGGAACCGGATGAAGTTATAACCGTTTGCATATGATTGGAGCTAACTCTGCCCTCTCCCAGTCTTATGCCAAACCGATCAAAAATTGCTCCAGACAAAGCTGGCCATTGACGTTGAAACGCAATTTTTTTCTGCATGCTGCGGCCATATCCATATAGGAGACCCACTGCTCTGTGCTGCGGGTATGTGCCAACTGAGATAACATGTCTAACTGATCTATAAAAACGATATGTTCATGCCTATCGTACTGAACATACAGCATGTCCCTAAACCATAGATGGAACAAACTAAGTAACATGTCCAGGTGTTCAGAGAGTCCGGTTTTAAAAAGCTTCTGCTGTGCAGAGATCAATGATGTACTTCCTCTACCCAGGGACTCCTTCCCTAATTGTAACATTACGTTTCTAATTTCTGCAAACCAATTCTGCTGGAGAATTTCTCTACATGCTTCCAATCCTGACGCTAAATGGACGGCAGAGCGAGCCAGATTGGCAGGGTGCCCTTCCTCAATTAGTGATTGAAGCATCTCTTCCGGATTCAGTGCGCTGAACGGCACCAATTGAGAGCGTGAGCGGATGGTTGGCAACATGGCCTGTCCATTATCTGTAATCAGGATGCCGACTGCTGGTACCTGCGGTTCCTCCAGAAATTTGAGCAAACTGTTTGCTGCCTGCACCGTCATTTTCTCGGCTTGTTCTATAATATATACTTTGGGATGGCCTGCCTCTGATCGGTATGAAAAGATACGCTGCAGATCCCGGATTTGATCTATTTTAATGTTGTTTCCATCTGGTGCAAGCATGGTTAGATCCGGATGGTTACCATGATCCACCTTACGACATTCAAGACACTGCCCACAAGCGTCATCTTCAAGCTCTGTACAGAATATTGCCTTGGCAAAGGTAATTGCCGTCTTCCGTTGCCCGCTACCAGCTGGACCACTAAACAAATACGCATGGCTTATTGCATGACGTCTCAAACTGCTCTGTAACATTTGCTTGGCCGCTTGTTGACCCATAATCTGTTGAAAGGACATACTTCCTCCTCAGAAGCTTAAATTAATAAGCATCCCCCGAATTTCGCCTACTTGTTGTAATAGAGAGATTTTTCCTTCTTCTGTATCCAGCAGTTCATCAGCCATGGATAACAGAGCGGAGTCAATTTCATCAATCAGCTTATACCGCTTGCCTCTGCCACGACGATCCCAACCCCTTGTCTCTTTCATGGATACACCGCGACGAACGGTCTCTTCCAGGAACCTTTTAACAAGTTGCTTATACGCCTTCAGTTCACGAATCGTCATGGAACGTGCCAAGCGATCGCCCTGAAGCTGGATTTCACTAAACCGGCGATTCAGTTCAGCTTGTGAGGCCCGTTCCCCCTGGTGATTCATCATATCAGAGAAATTTTTGGATTGAACCGGTTTGGAACCTGAATCAGTAGAACTGATCCCGCTCTGAATCGGTCTGAATCCAGGATTGATTTTCATGGATACGCCCGCTTTCTATCATAGATAGCCAATCGCCCATCAGCACAGTGCGCGTTGCGCCTGTGCGTGAGAATGAGGCTTTTATATATGCTGATCACACTCTATATATAATGGTAGATACACATCACCATCAAGGACTTGTTCTTTGTAGTCAACCTCTTTCCTAGATGAACCATTCCCCAGCTGGGAAATGCTCATCCGGAAAGAGTATGCTGATTCTTCTCATCAAGAAAGGCGTTCCGTAAGTGGCACGCACGAACTCTGTTAACTCTTCTTGCATCCATCGTTTCCAACATGCTATCGATCATGAAGGATCCTCATGAGATCCATGCAATAGGTTTAATTAGAAATGTTCGAAGCGATCTACCGGGAGAACAAATACAGTAGCTCCGCCTACTTGAACTTCAACAGGTAGCGGCAGGTAAGAGTCGGTTGTTCCACTCATCGGTGTGACCGGAGTCACGAGCTGTTCACGAACCTTACAGCTGCTGCGAATGACGTTCATTACGGATTCGACTTGACCATCATCGACACCGATCATAAACGTCGTGTTGCCTGCCTTCAAAAATCCGCCCGTACTGGCAAGCTTTGTTGCCCGAAAGTTTGCTTTGACCAATGCGCTGGATAATCGGTTGCTGTCTTTATCCTGTATAATCGCAACAATCAGTTTCATCCTGCATAACCTCCTTTAGAATAAGCACCTTTACTAAATGCCCTGTCTATATATTAGACAATTACTCGTCAAAATCCTTCAAAATCCCTGTCTCCAGCGACAAAATCATCGCTGCCAAAACATCCTCCTGCTTCATGGAAGCATCGATAACTCTGATTCGTTCCGGGAACTGCTCTTTTAATAGGAAGTAACCCTCTCGTACTTTACGGTGAAACTCCAGATTTTCCAGATCCAGACGGTTCACTTCGCGGCCATCATGAGCATCGATCCGGGCAAGCCCCACTTCAGGCTCAATGTCCAGATATAAGGTTACATCCGGCATGAGATCACCAATCGCAAAGCGATTAATGGCCCATACATTCTCTATCCCGAGTCCACGAGCGTATCCTTGATAGACCAGACTGCTATCGACAAATCGGTCACAAATGACTGCTTTTCCAGCTCTCAGAGCAGGCTCTACTTTCTCCGCCAGATGCTGGCTGCGTGCAGCTGCATACAATAGTGCTTCGGTTCGAGAATCCATTGCCGTATGAAGAGGGTCCAGGATAATTGAACGTATTTTCTCCGCAATCTCAATTCCGCCAGGCTCTCGCGTAACTACGTAAGGTATACCCCGTTCTTCAAAATAAGAACCTACTCTACCGATCATCGTTGTTTTACCGGAACCCTCTCCCCCTTCCAGCGTAATGAATTTACCTCTGCCCTGCATATGCTTCCCTGCTTTCTATGTCGATAATTGCATCTATTGCTGCTGTAATGAATATGCTTAGACCCTCTTGCTACAGGATATGATATCCCCCGCCCAGAGGTGTATAGCTACAGCTATATCGGTACGTAATAATAAAACCAAGATCATACAAGCTTGTTTCTTTCTATCATACTATAGGTCAGCGGTTACTCCAACATGAACAACAAAGTAAAGCGTTCAACCGTAGATGATCCATACCCATAATGGAAGCATAATTGATCCGGCAATGGCACTGACAATCATGGATACTGAACTAAGGGCTACTGCATTCTCTCCATATTCAAAAGACCTTGCCATGCCGAGGGCATGAGATGCTGAACCCAGTCCAATTCCATAGGCATGTTTACTGCGGACTTTGGCCCATTTCAAGAGCATCGGCCCCAATAATATCCCTGAGAATCCTGCAATCATCACAAACAGCGATGTGAATGAGGCATTCCCTCCAACCTGATTAGCGAGTTGAATAGCCACAGGAGTGGTCACGGATTTTGGCAATAAAGCGATAACCATCTCTTGAGGATAGCCAAGCAGAATGGCGATTAAAGCACCTGTGGAGACACCTGTAATACTGCCTCCGATTGTTCCACCCACAATTGGAATGATATTTTGCTTCAGCACATGCAGATGTCTGGACAAGGGAAAAGCGAGAGATACAACTGCTGGTCCCAAGAGCTCCTGTATCCATTTGCCACCCAGCATGTACGTATCCAGCTTTATACCGGAAATCACCAAGATCAGGATCAGTATGGCAGTTGTTGTGAGTACAGGCATAAGTATCGGCCATTTCAGCCTTTTATATAGACGAGTGGCTGGAATATATACAGCGATGGTTAGCGCGATCATTCCAATTCCGAGGATGAATGCTGACAAGTGATCGCCTCCTTTTTGCCTGAATGAGACGATCTCCATGTCATAAGCCACTCACTTAATTTGGCAGATATCAGACATGTGATTAATGTGCTAATGATCAAACCAAGAACCAATAATAATGTGTTGGCTCTAAAAAATTCAAAATGATTCATAATGCCCACAGTTGGCGGAATAAACAACAATTGCAGATGAGATTGAAGCCACGTTGACCCTTCTTCTCCCCAGCTCATTTTGATCCATCCCAGTTGAATAGTGACAAACAAAACCAGCATGCCCACAATACTGCCTGTTAACGGCAGATGTAATACAGCTTGAATCAAGTTTCCAATCCAATAAAAACCGTACATCAGCAAAACTTGCAGGACTATTCCTGTATATTTTTTTAGCGGAATACCCAAAGTGTTCCCTTCTTTCTTCTGTCTATCTCTATAAGTTGAACTAGAGCGTGTCTTCATACCTGCCGAAAGCAGGAACGTAACTGAACGTGTCTGGAGTAGAGCATGGAGCGGGAGCCCTAACGACCCTGTGACATCTTATTTAGCAATTTGAAACGCCCGCAGCAATCTAAGGAATCTGAAACACGCTATGTTGGAATAACCGGCAGTTTACAGCGTGTTTGTTAGATGATTTTGGTTAATAACGTGTCTCAGATTCCATACAAAATAAAAGGAGGACTCTACGGTTAAATAAGACGTCCTCTGTTCCTTACAAAATCGTCTGGACAATTCGCCAGATCAGCAACCACTTGACTTCCAGATGTTGGACCTGACATCCTTCAACGTATTGCATGCCTGAGTTTGAAGACACACCCTAGCAACTAAATTAATGACCAAGAGACCCTCACATATGTAGGGTCCAGTATCGCTATCCGTATTGGTCATATAGACTACCTATTGGTGAATGCAATTCAGTTTTTCATGTGTATCGTCAATTCTTCATGACCTTCAATACCTGTAGAGATGCATCGGATACCCCGTGAAACTTTGCTCCTTCATCCCGCAGGAGTTGTATACGTGTCACCATCGATGGACTTAGGCGTTCACCCGGATACACAAGCGGAATCCCTGGAGGATACGGGACTACCATCTCAGCTGATCGACAACCCACGCTTTCTTCTATCGGAACATTGACCGTATCCGTATCCACAATCGGTTGCAGCGTGAAGGAGATCGGTTCCGAGTAGCGAGTGTTTTCTTGTAAATTGTTCCACGTGGAAATATAATGCGCCGAACCTTTCGCAAGCTGATGAGATGACTCTGTATTAGATTGGACCTGCTCATGCCCATTGGCAGAGCTGATATGGTGTAAAGCCTGCAACAGGTGCTGAGCATCTTGCACCGTTGAGCCCAGGCTGAAGAGCAAGACGACGTACCGTTCGTCGCTCATCTCGGGCACACAGCCGCATGCTTCCAGCTGCTGCTGTAGCCCATAACCGCTCAGCACCCCTGCGCCGTCATAAATGACTGCCTTGAATGGGTCCTGAGCGGTATACCCCGCGGCAGAAGGCTTCGCCGCCGCGGTCAGGCCCTCCCGTGTCTGCTGCGCAGCGGACACGGACAGGCCAGCCGGCTTCGCTGTTCCGGCTGGCGGTTCTTGCTGCAGCGGCTGTGCAGGCTGCAGCAACTGAAAGCGCGGAAGCTCCGCGAGGCCGCGCTTAAAAGCATTCACGGCGGCGAGCCCCGCCGTGAAAGTGTTCGCGCCCTGCACATGCAGCAGGCGGCGCGCCAGATCAAGCGAAGCCATCACCGGGTATGATGGGCTTGAGCTTTGCACCATGGCCAGGCGCTGCCTTAACAGGGACCGGTTTAACCGTGGTCCCTGAATGTGCAGCATGGCACCCATGGTGAAGGCCGTCAGCATCTTATGCGTCGACTGCACAACACCGTCTGCTCCGCACGACAGTGCAGAGACAGGCAGCTCCGGATGCTGCCCATAATGCGCGCCATGCGCTTCATCCACGAGCAATGGCATGCCAGCGGCGTGGCATACCTCGGCTATGGGCGTCAGATCATCGCCCATGCCGTAATAATTGGGCAAAGTGACAAGTACGCCCTTTGCCTCAGGATAGGACTGGACAGCAGCCTGCACCGTCTCCACCGACGGCATGACCGCAAGTCCAGACGCAGGATCGACCCATGGCTCCAGGAATACAGCTCTTGCGCCTGCCAGCATCAAACCGTGAATAACAGATTTGTGCACATTCCGTTGCACCAGTACAATACTGTTTGGCTCATCACACACAGTTAGCAATAGAGACAAATTACCTGCCGTACTGCCTCCCACAAGGAAGAAACTCTCCTCAGCACCAAAACAATCTGCCGCCAGCTCCTGTGCTTCCTGGATCACACCTTCCGGATGATGCAAATCGTCGGTGCCCGTAATCTCCGTAACATCCATCTCCATCATCTCCAGAAATGAACGATCCGGTACCAATCCTATTTCCGAACGAGTTCCTTCAGCGCTAAGACGTTCCCCACTCCTCATGTCTGCCCCATGTTTCTCCACTGAACTGGATCGCTCTATCCCTCCGTTAACATTCCCTCCTGCATCGGTCTGAATCTCTCCGTTGTGCTGGTGTTCCTCATTAACGATATCCTTAACTGGAGGTTGCCCTGCTTCTGCTTGTTCTACCAAATGTCGATAAGCTTGTCCATTCTTATGCCCAGGCACATGAAAAGAACGCTGCTTCGAATCACGATACGCAAGCAACGCTTCATATAAAGGGGCTCTAGTTGATTTATTTTTATGATCCATGAAATAACCATCCTGTACATATATAATATGCGCCCGATACGCTCCAGTACGCTTCCTAATCTAAGGAACACCCTTCTTCCCCATCTCCACACGCGCTACTGCAAAAATCTCTATATCATTATATCAGCATACGCCTTCCCAAGATGGCATACAAGATAATCTCTCCTCTTAAAAACAGAAAAAGGCCCATTGGGCCTCTATACACATCAGCATCGTTACAATGTGATGTTTCGCTTCTACTTCTATTAGCAACATTCATTATGCGTTTTTTTGTACCCAAATTTGCTTCATTTGATGAATAAAATAATTGTACTTGGCATCCTGCGCGTCGGTATGAACCATTTCCGCTTCACAACTGTCACATATGAATTCAGATACAATAAAAATGCCTTCTTTTTTTCTTTGCTCGCAGATAATACATGTGTGTTCGGCATGTTCTTCCATGAACCATCCCACCTTGTTTTACGTTTACTATCAGTATTGCACAGTTTCTATTATTTTAAACATTTTCATAGTGCTTTCTTTCTATAAAATATATATATTCGCTCACCCCCTCTTGGGTGTCTGTACCGAAAAATACATTCATTCTCCCTACAAGAACATTCACCTGCTTATGTATATACAGTAATCCTGCATTCCATCGCAATTACCTCTACATCACGTATCCCTTGGCCTGACTCAAACTTATATTCAATTTCCTTAAAAAAACTTGGAATCCCAGCCGATATATAATACATGATAACGATATCAAAGCCTGACAGTCCGTGTATTCGGGAGTATACTGAGATAAGCTCCGTCGAATCTCAATATCTTGTACAATCGTCATGTCGTGAGATACAAGGTTCATATATACATACATGTATAATTCATTCCCTTTTACTCGTGTAAGAAAAACGAATACCTACTCCCACACAAACGTGAATCCGAAGGAGGATATATAATCGTATGATCGCCGAACCGGAGAATAAAGCAACATTTTATCAATACCGGCTTCTGAAAAAAAAGGCTATCGCCCGCAGTGTCATTTACAGCTATCTGTGTCTGCCGGTCATCATGCTCTTATTCAATCTACTCGCATTCTCCTGGACTGGCCTCTTCTTTTTTGTACTGGCAGGTCCAATCACCATCTGGATTCATTATGTCATCGCCAGAACGATATTACTGCTGGTCCGTACCTCTTACGCCAAACGCTGGCGCTGGAATATGCGTATGCCCTGGTTAGGTTATATCCCTGATCAGCATTTCAGCTTCCGTATGTTTGTCCGGGTACACCTTAATATGAGCTGGATTGGACTATGTATCATTACTGTATGTTTGATATGGTCCCCATTGTCCTTCACCCTCTCGCTGATCTTCTGGCATTTGTGGTTGCTGGGTCCTCGCTTGTATGTTGTAATGGTACTCTCCCGTGAGCGCAAAGATGGACTCATCAAATTGAATGAACAAGATGTCTCATACTATCTGCAATAACGCTCCCTCAGTTATGCAATGCTAAACGTACCTCACTTACCTGTAATACATAATCGCTGAGCCCTTCGAGTAATCTGATACAAAAACATGATCGTGTATCGTTCAGTTGACTCAGCCTCACATGCTCAAATAAAGGTTATCCACAGTGGATAACCTTTATTTATCGTCCCCTTCTTATCCCTTATCCACAGTATGGGTATAGTAAAATGAGTTATCCCCACTCGAGGCTCTACTCTTCTCCTCTTTTCCTCCGGTGTTCCATCTCCTCATAACCCCAGATATCTCGTAGATCTTGCACCTTTGAGCAATCTCTTGCTCGGTCTCAGCTCTATATGCCTTCTAATTGCTTCCCATCAGCCACTTATTACCTCAATAGCTTTATACAACTTATATCCTCCGCCTCTATTTTAGTGGTCCACACTCCCCTACACTTCAAGCACACATACCACCTATACGTGTACAAAAGAAACCACTCCATTCCTTCTGTACCTGTATGACCTCTGATCCACCATACGTGATAAGTTCTCCCACCATTACTAAAACCTACTTCGCTAAATAACAAAAAGCCCCCGATCATGTACACGGGAGCTTACTATATTATAAGGAACATCACAGCGTTAATTAATCATACCGAACCATAGCTGAACCAGCTCAATCATCTTCAGCCAATGATTTAACTGTCGTTTGAGTAGCATCATTTCTAGGAACCATTAGTGTAAAGGAACCATCATGTACCGCTAAATGCACAGTATGTCCTTCCTTTGCAAATACGCGCAAGGTACTGGATTCATTGGATGTACCCTTGGCTTGCCTCTCTGTCCAACCCCAGCTTTTAATCTCGTCTAGATATACCTCAGGTAAGCTAGTACTCTCACTAATACCAGACAGCGTATATCGAACATAATCCATATCCGAATTATTTTCAGACTGGTCAGATTTATTCGCTACTTTAGGCACCGGAAAACTTTTCTCGTTCACCGCACCTTCATATGAAGTCCATACAGATCCTGAAGCTTCACCGCATCCTGCCAGAACAACGGTCAAACAAAGCAACAGAAATGATTGTAGTCCAAGTCTCCGCCAACTTAACACACACACCCTCCTTTTCACAGCTGCACATTCCAGCTCTGTGGTCAGGTACTTTTAGCATATTTAACATAGTCCTATTATACTGGTTTTGCCGCTGTTATCCGTAACAAAAATGTTACCTTCCAGTATCGATCATGTCAGGGCTTCCGCGCATCGTATCTAATCCTTACAAACAAATAAAAACCACCACCGAATAACATCGGCAGTGGTTCTTTGCTTGGCGGCGTCCTACTCTCCCAGGACCCTGCGGTCCAAGTACCATCGGCGCTAGAGGGCTTAACGGTCGTGTTCGGGATGGGTACGTGTGGAACCCCTCCGCCATCGCCACCAAACGCATAGCTTACATTTCAGAGATCGTTCTCTGAAAACTAGATTCGAAACGAAACATGCGAATTATCACTTGCTAATTGGATAAGCCCTCGACCGATTAGTACTGGTCAGCTCCATGCATTGCTGCACTTCCACCCCCAGCCTATCTACCTCGTCGTCTTCAAGGGGTCTTACATACTGGGAAATCTCATCTTGAGGGGGGCTTCACGCTTAGATGCTTTCAGCGTTTATCCCGTCCGTACATAGCTACCCAGCGGTGCTCCTGGCGGAACAACTGGTACACCAGCGGTACGTCCATCCCGGTCCTCTCGTACTAAGGACAGCTCCTCTCAAATTTCCTACGCCCACGACAGATAGGGACCGAACTGTCTCACGACGTTCTGAACCCAGCTCGCGTACCGCTTTAATGGGCGAACAGCCCAACCCTTGGGACCTACTTCAGCCCCAGGATGCGATGAGCCGACATCGAGGTGCCAAACCTCCCCGTCGATGTGGACTCTTGGGGGAGATAAGCCTGTTATCCCCAGGGTAGCTTTTATCCGTTGAGCGATGGCCCTTCCATGCGGTACCACCGGATCACTAAGCCCGACTTTCGTCCCTGCTCGACTTGTAGGTCTCGCAGTCAAGCTCCCTTATGCCTTTGCACTCTTCGAATGATTTCCAACCATTCTGAGGGAACCTTTGGGCGCCTCCGTTACTCTTTAGGAGGCGACCGCCCCAGTCAAACTGCCCACCTGACACTGTCCCCGCACCGGATTACGGTACCAGGTTAGAACCTAGATACGATCAGGGTGGTATCCCAACGTTGCCTCCACGCAAGCTGGCGCTCACGTTTCAAAGGCTCCCACCTATCCTGTACAGATCGTACCCAAATTCAATATCAAGCTGCAGTAAAGCTCCATGGGGTCTTTCCGTCTTGTCGCGGGTAACCTGCATCTTCACAGGTATTAAAATTTCACCGGATCTCTCGTTGAGACAGCGCCCAAGTCGTTACGCCATTCGTGCGGGTCAGAATTTACCTGACAAGGAATTTCGCTACCTTAGGACCGTTATAGTTACGGCCGCCGTTTACTGGGGCTTCGGTTCACAGCTTCGGATTGCTCCTAACCACTCCCCTTAACCTTCCAGCACCGGGCAGGCGTCAGCCCGTATACTTCGCCTTACGGCTTCGCACAGACCTGTGTTTTTGCTAAACAGTCGCTTGGGCCTTTTCACTGCGGCCCCCTCGTGCTATTCACACTACCGGGGCACCCCTTCTCCCGAAGTTACGGGGTCATTTTGCCGAGTTCCTTAACGAGAGTTCTTCCGCGCGCCTTAGAATACTCTTCTCGCCTACCTGTGTCGGTTTGCGGTACGGGCACCTTCACCTGGCTAGAGGCTTTTCTTGGCAGTGTGAGATCATGACCTTCGCTACTATAATTTTCGCTCCCCATCACAGCTCAGCCTTACAATGTGCGGATTTGCCTACACATCAGCCTTACTGCTTAGACGGACATCCATCAGTCCGCGTCACTACCCTACTGCGTCCCCCCATTGCTCATAACGGCTTACGGTGGTACAGGAATTTCGACCTGTTGTCCTTCGACTACGCCTTTCGGCCTCGCCTTAGGTCCCGACTTACCCTGAGCGGACGAGCCTTCCTCAGGAACCCTTAGGCTTTCGGCGGATCAGATTCTCACTGATCTTTTCGTTACTCATACCGGCATTCTCACTTGTATAATGTCCAGCGCTCCTTACGGTACACCTTCAACCCTTATACAACGCTCCCCTACCCCTGATGCAAAGCATCAAGCCATAGCTTCGGTGGTGTGTTTAGCCCCGTTACATTTTCGGCGCAGAGTCACTCGACCAGTGAGCTATTACGCACTCTTTCAATGGTGGCTGCTTCTAAGCCAACATCCTGGTTGTCTGTGCAACTCCACATCCTTTCCCACTTAACACACACTTGGGGACCTTAGCTGATGGTCTGGGCTGTTTCCCTTTTGACAATGGATCTTAGCACTCACTGTCTGACTCCCGGAAGTAAGTCTATGGCATTCGGAGTTTGACTGAGCTTGGTAACCCTTGCGGGCCCCGCACCCAATCAGTGCTCTACCTCCACGACTCTGTTTTCCGAGGCTAGCCCTAAAGCTATTTCGGGGAGAACCAGCTATCTCCGAGTTCGATTGGAATTTCTCCGCTACCCCCACCTCATCCCCGCATTTTTCAACATGCGTGGGTTCGGGCCTCCAGTGCGTGTTACCGCACCTTCACCCTGGACAGGGGTAGATCACCCGGTTTCGGGTCTACGTCCACGTACTAAGTCGCCCTATTCAGACTCGCTTTCGCTGCGGCTCCGGCTCTTCACCTTAACCTTGCACGGGAACGTAACTCGCCGGTTCATTCTACAAAAGGCACGCCATCACCCCTAAAACGGGCTCTGACTTTTTGTAAGCACACGGTTTCAGGTTCTATTTCACTCCCCTTCCGGGGTGCTTTTCACCTTTCCCTCACGGTACTGCTTCACTATCGGTCGCTAGGAAGTATTTAGCCTTGGCAGATGGTCCTGCCGGATTCATACGGGGTTTCACGTGCCCCGCACTACTCGGGATCCGTCTCGGAGGGAACAGACTTTCAACTACAGGGCTTTTACCTTCTTTGGCGGGCCTTTCCAGACCTCTTCGCTTAACCGGTTCCTTTGTAACTCCATGTGAGACGTCCCACAACCCCAAAGAGCAAGCTCTCTGGTTTGGGCTTCTCCGCGTTCGCTCGCCGCTACTGACGGAATCACTATTGTTTTCTCTTCCTCAGGGTACTTAGATGTTTCAGTTCCCCTGGTATGCCTCACACTAACCTATGTATTCAGTTAGGTGTAACTGGAAATTACCCCAGCTGGGTTTCCCCATTCGGACACCCCCGGATCAAAGCTTGCTTACAGCTCCCCGAGGCAGTTTCGTTGTTCGCCACGTCCTTCATCGGCTCCTAGCGCCTAGGCATCCTCCGTGTGCTCTTAGTAGCTTAACCAATTGCTCAATATGAGCAATAGCAATCTACCGTTTTTATTGAAACTTGTTTAACACAAGTTCAGCTAAAAAGGAATGTTCTAATTCGCGTTTGTTTCGTTTCGATATCTAGTTTTCAAAGAACAAGCTCCATGCAAAAGCAAGCTGTTTGAGAGTTTGAGCTCTCAAAACTGAGCAACGAGTGAGTGTTTTGCAGCTTAGCTGCTTATTTGAATGTTTCCGTTGCAGGAAACGATTCTCCATAGAAAGGAGGTGATCCAGCCGCACCTTCCGATACGGCTACCTTGTTACGACTTCACCCCAATCATCTATCCCACCTTCGGCGGCTGGCTCCTTGCGGTTACCCCACCGACTTCGGGTGTTATAAACTCTCGTGGTGTGACGGGCGGTGTGTACAAGACCCGGGAACGTATTCACCGCGGCATGCTGATCCGCGATTACTAGCAATTCCGACTTCATGCAGGCGAGTTGCAGCCTGCAATCCGAACTGAGACCGGCTTTGTTGGGATTGGCTCCATCTCGCGATTTCGCAGCCCGTTGTACCGGCCATTGTAGTACGTGTGTAGCCCAGGTCATAAGGGGCATGATGATTTGACGTCATCCCCACCTTCCTCCGGTTTGTCACCGGCAGTCTATCTAGAGTGCCCATCCGAAATGCTGGCAACTAAATATAAGGGTTGCGCTCGTTGCGGGACTTAACCCAACATCTCACGACACGAGCTGACGACAACCATGCACCACCTGTCTTGAATGTTCCGAAGAAAAGGTACATCTCTGCACCGGTCATTCAGATGTCAAGACCTGGTAAGGTTCTTCGCGTTGCTTCGAATTAAACCACATACTCCACTGCTTGTGCGGGTCCCCGTCAATTCCTTTGAGTTTCAGTCTTGCGACCGTACTCCCCAGGCGGAGTGCTTAATGTGTTAACTTCGGCACCAAGGGTATCGAAACCCCTAACACCTAGCACTCATCGTTTACGGCGTGGACTACCAGGGTATCTAATCCTGTTTGCTCCCCACGCTTTCGCGCCTCAGCGTCAGTTACAGCCCAGAGAGTCGCCTTCGCCACTGGTGTTCCTCCACATATCTACGCATTTCACCGCTACACGTGGAATTCCACTCTCCTCTTCTGCACTCAAGTCACCCAGTTTCCAGTGCGATCCGGGGTTGAGCCCCGGGATTAAACACCAGACTTAAATGACCGCCTGCGCGCGCTTTACGCCCAATAATTCCGGACAACGCTTGCCCCCTACGTATTACCGCGGCTGCTGGCACGTAGTTAGCCGGGGCTTTCTTCTCAGGTACCGTCACCTTGAGAGCAGTTACTCTCCCAAGCGTTCTTCCCTGGCAACAGAGCTTTACGATCCGAAAACCTTCATCACTCACGCGGCATTGCTCCGTCAGGCTTTCGCCCATTGCGGAAGATTCCCTACTGCTGCCTCCCGTAGGAGTCTGGGCCGTGTCTCAGTCCCAGTGTGGCCGATCACCCTCTCAGGTCGGCTACGCATCGTCGCCTTGGTGAGCCGTTACCCCACCAACTAGCTAATGCGCCGCAGGCCCATCCCCAAGTGACAGATTGCTCCGTCTTTCCAGTTTCCTTCAGGCGAAGAAAACAATTATTCGGTATTAGCTACCGTTTCCGGTAGTTGTCCCAAACTTGAGGGCAGGTTGCCTACGTGTTACTCACCCGTCCGCCGCTAACCATCAGAGAAGCAAGCTTCTCTTCAAGTCCGCTCGACTTGCATGTATTAGGCATGCCGCCAGCGTTCGTCCTGAGCCAGGATCAAACTCTCCAATAAAGTATTGAAAAGAGCGATAAGCTCATTTTGAATCTGACGAGATTAAAAATCTCATTTGTGCTTCAGCCGATCCAAGCCAAGGCTTGTTTCAAACTTTCGCGTTTCATTCTGCAAGCAGAATGTTTACTCACTCGTTGTTCAGTTTTCAAAGATCAAACTTGTTTCGCTGCCGAATGTTGTTCTCCTCAGCAACTTTTATATCATAACACTTCCGAACCAACTTAGCAAGCTCTTTTTTTTAAGTTTCTTTCGAAGCTTATTTCATTTGCTTGCCGCACCGTGTAAACCGTGTTTTCTTGGCCGGAATTAGAATATACCATGTACAGATACTGAATGCAAGTCTTTTTTTTGAGTAATTATATATCTTTCTATAATATTTCTGGTTTTTCTACATTCCCACATTTATCTCACGTAAAAAGCCTCTCTATAAAAGAAAGGCCCTCTCTTCAAGTTACTTTAATATCTATTGTTATCCGATAACCTCTTGGATGTGAAGCTGCCGTTGCTGCATCAGGTTAATGATGGTTCCTTCTACTGACACCATAGGCCGTGTAGGATGATCTCGATCAGAGAATACGATCTCTCCAATTTGGTTATTGCTGAGTTTTACTCGGATGCCATTATGGATCTGGGTCGAACGTTGAACAAATACTCTTACAATTGCAGGATCCAATTTCCCAAATGCCTCACTTTGGATCTGTTCTAGTACTAGGTATGGTGATTGTGCCTTGCGGTAGATCTTCTCCAGCGTCATGGCGTGGAAAATATCAGCAATAGCTACAATCTTGGCATAAATATGAATCTGCGTCCCACTAAGCTGCAACGGGTAGCCTGATCCATCAACTTTTTCATGATGCTGCAAAGCTGCAAGTCTGGCTCCCTCGTTAATGGCCTTTGCCTGTTTAAGGATCTGATAACCATATTTCGTATGCTGGCGAATCTCTTCCTGCTCTGTAGCCGTCAACGTGGATGGTTTATGGAGAATCTGCGGATCTACCTTGTTGTTACCAATATCATGTAACAAGCCTGCAAAAGCAACTTGCATCCAATCCTTGGAGGGCAGATCGATCCATTGAGCCAGTTGATACGATGTGATCGCACTCAGTACGGCATGGTGATATACATAATCATGTTCTTGCATTACTCGTGGACTGAAGGTAAGCACATTATATTGTTTGAGATGTGCAAACACAGCCTCCAACTGTGTACGTAACTCATAGACCGGCAATTCAGCCGCCAGAGAGGACAGGAAAGCATTTTTCGTTAGTCCGACCATCTTCTCATACTCATCCTGCAAAGACGTTACTACAGGAGCTGTGGTGACGTTCCCTGTCTTCCCTGCCCGTTCACCATTCTTGTCATTGGCAGAACTTCCTGCGGACACAGAGGCACCTTTGGTTGCTGTACTACTCAGCGCCATTCTTTCTTGTTCAATATCTACCTGTTGAATCATAAAGGCTCTGAGCACTTCCATATCCTTGGGTAAAATAACTTTTCCCTTCTGAAGCAGAACGTTGCCGCGAAGTGTTTGCACATCACTTCCAAGTTTGAGTCCTGGTTTGACTTCTGACAGGGTGATTAATCCCATGTGTATTCCCCTCACTCATCGTTCTTCTATGTTAATAACAAACAAGACCATAGTCCCGGTTTTTCATGATATTTCCCATTATATTACTCAGAAATCAGGCTGTACATCCCAGATTGGGAAGAATACACGAAGAGATTCCTTTATACAACAAAAGGGCTCCCTGTGGGAGCCCTCGCAATCTTCTTCCAATCTCCAAGAGATCGGTTTTTATAACATTCTATTTTTATGCTTCCGAACCGGAATCGTCGTCGCCCTCAACTTCATTAACCTCAGCATCAGAAATGGTGCCTTCTTCCAAGCTTACTACCGGAGCTTGGGACTCCTCGCCTTCCAAGCCTTCAAGCGACTCATCGTCTGGTTCTTCTTCATTCTTATCAATTCGGCTGACTGTAGCTACTGAATCCTCGTCACGAATATGAATCAGCTTCACACCCTGCGTGTATCGACCCATAGTGGATATGCCTTCCATGCTCATCCGGATCAACGTACCGCTAGACGTAATAATCATCAGATCCTCTTCGGTTTTAACCATTTTGAGGCTGACTACTGCGCCGTTCTTCTCTGTGACATTAATAGTCTTGATCCCTTTACCGCCACGAGTCTGCATTCGATAGTCACTCACAGGTGTACGTTTACCGTAACCTTTGGCTGTAACGATTAGAACATCAAGGTCTTTATCAACTACATCCATGCCGATAACGGCATCCTGTTCATCCAATGTGATCCCTTTAACCCCGGTGGCACTACGTCCCATGGAACGTACATTACCTTCGGAGAATCGAATAGACATTCCGTGAGCTGTACCCATGATGATCTCTTGCTGTCCATCGGTCAGCTTAACATCGATCAGAATGTCATCATCACGCAAGGAAATACCGATCAAGCCGCCTTTGCGGATATTGGTGTAATCCTCAAGTGGTGTTTTCTTCACAACCCCTTGGCGGGTAGCAAAGAACAAGTATCTGTCACTTTCGAATTCCTGAACCGGAATCACGGCATTAACTGATTCACCCTGCTCAATCTGGATCAGGTTGATAATCGGCGTTCCCCGTGCGGTACGTCCAAGCTCTGGAATCTCGTAAGCTTTGAGACGATACACTTTACCTTTGTCAGTGAAGAACATGAGGTAATTGTGAGAGTTGGTCACGAACAGATGCTCAACAAAGTCGGTATCTTTCGTATCCATACCCACGACCCCACGACCACCACGTTTCTGGCTGCGGTATGTGGATACCGGCAGACGTTTCACGTAGCCTGTATGAGTAATCGTAATGATAACCTCTTCACGTGGAATCAGGTCCTCATCCAGAATACTCTCTTCACCTACAGTGATCTCCGTACGACGATCATCGCTGAAGCGGTCGCGGATCTCTTGCAGCTCCGTACTGATAATCTCAAGTACCAGATGCTCATTGGCCAGAATTTCGCGATACTCTCTGATTTTGACCATCAGTTCGTTATATTCATTTTCAATACGTTCGCGTTCCAGACCTGTGAGGCGTTGCAAACGCATATCGAGAATAGCTTGAGCCTGGTCATGACTGAGTGAAAAACGCTCAATCAAACCTTCTCTTGCTGCATCCGCATTACTGGATGAACGAATCAACGTAATAATCTCGTCGATATGATCCAGCGCAATGCGCAAGCCTTCCAGAATGTGTGCACGAGCTTCAGCCTTTTTCAGTTCAAACTGCGTACGTCTGCGAATAACCTCAATCTGATGCTGCAGGTAGTGATACAACACCTCACGCAAGTTCAGAATTTTAGGTTCTTTATTAACAATCGCAAGCATGTTAATCCCGAAAGTGGATTGCATCGATGTATGTTTATACAGGTTGTTCAGGACAACCCCCGGATTCACGTCTCTGCGAAGCTCAATTACAACCCGCATACCATTACGGTCAGACTCATCACGAAGGTCAGTAATACCATCAATCTTTTTATCACGTACCAACTCGGCGATTTTTTCAACGAGTCTCGCCTTGTTTACCTGATAAGGCAGCTCCGTAACGATAATTCGCGCCTTGTTGTTGTTCTCTTCGATGTTGGTTTTGGCCCGCATCGTTACTGAACCACGTCCGGTCTGATACGCCTGGCGAATGCCTGAGCGGCCCAAAATGTAGCCGGATGTAGGGAAGTCTGGTCCTTGAATGTAATCCATGAGTTCCATGGATGTAATGTCCGGATTTTGAATCATGGCCTGTACACCATCAATGACCTCGCCCAGGTTATGAGGAGGAATATTGGTAGCCATACCTACCGCGATCCCGCCGACCCCATTGACAAGCAAGTTAGGAAAACGAGCAGGCAGAACGATTGGCTCATGTTCTTCACCGTCATAGTTCGGCTGGAAATCAATCGTATCCTTGTTGATATCTCTGAGCATTTCCATAGCAATCTTGGACAAACGTGCTTCGGTATAACGCATGGCTGCTGCCATATCACCATCGACCGATCCAAAGTTACCATGTCCATCTACATGCATATAACGCAGGGAGAAATCCTGTGCCATCCGTACCATCGTCTCGTAAACAGCAGAGTCACCGTGTGGGTGATACTTACCGATAACTTCGCCGACGATTCTGGCTGATTTTTTATGTGGTTTATCGGGTGTCATGCCAAGCTCTGACATCGCGTACAGAATACGCCGGTGAACCGGCTTCAATCCATCACGCACATCAGGTAAGGCACGGCTAACGATGATGCTCATCGCATAATCCATAAACGATTCACGCATCTCGACGCCTATATCCCGATCTGTAATCTGAGAGTTCATTTCTTCCGCCATGCTGGACCTCCTTCTTGTCCTTCAACAAACGTTCCATTCCGTCATGCAAAAAAAGTTGATTATATGTGAAAAGCCTAACAAGGCTAAACCGCGCAAGAACGCTACTCTTTATTATATTACTTTCACAAAAGTTACACAATTAAACGTCCGCTGGGCAATAGCCTTTCTTCCGGGAACTTCTGCGTGTCTAGGGATACGCCCTGCCTTCCTCCCCAATTGCACATACAATGCTAGAAAAACGGCATATGTACTGTGCCTACCGAGGCTAAAGCCATTCCCGTCCTACGATCAAACTGCAAATTGTGCAGCTCATCGCACAAAACGCCATATTTCTCTATTATACCACTGAAATCGTCTCTTGTCCTTTGATTTCTCCGTGTCTGTCCCTCTTTAGAACTAAGCAAAACATGAAAGGACTGATGAATCTTGGGTATCCAACGCGTCTCCAGCAAATGGGCCAAAACAGCTGTATTACAACGCAGTCGCATTGTGAATGAATATATCCCAGTGACCCGAAAATATAGCCGTCAAACTCTGGAACGAATGACTGAATTATTTGAGTCCAACTATATCAAACCGGATCGTGGTACTTACGGTAATGGGGTCATGCGGGTGAAAACAACGCGTATATACGAACCTGTCGTTAATTCAGAAGATTCCACCACAGATGCAGAGGTTTCGGAAGAAACCGATGATCGGAACCTGCCTGATGAACCCGAAGCAAGTGCTGTTACCTCCAGAGCTACCTATCTCACAACAACATATCAACTCCAATACGGTACAGAGGAGAGATCATTTCATTCCCTGGACGAACTCGAACGAGCACTGAATGATCGCATTCAGGAACGTGAATATATCATTCAACAGGGAATATCGCTGATGAAGCATGAAGATTTGCCTTTTGACTTGCGTGTGTTAACTCAGAAAAATCTGCAACACAACTGGGAAACAACAGGTATTCTGGGACGTGTTGCTGCGCCGGGCAAAATCATCACCAACATTCATGGTGGTGGGCGATTGGCCACGTTTGAAGAACTCGTACTCCCCCATCTTCACCAGGATGGCTTCAAGAAACTCCGCACTGAGCTGTACCGCTTAGGTATTCATACCGCTGTACAATTGCAAACATCATTTCCAAGACTCAAAGAGATTGGTATTGATATTGCGCTAGACGAAGCAGGGCGTCCCTGGATTCTTGAAGTCAACACACTGCCAGGCATTTATGCTTTTGGCTTATTACCGGACAAGGAGGCGTACCGGAAGATCAAACGTTATGCGATTGCGTACGGTCGTTTGCCCTCCAAAAAGGCTAAGAGCTCCCGTCCATCCCCCAAAGCACAGGCCTCGTCTGCCAAAAAACGTGTACGTAGATAACAAAGGGTACGGAAGTCTAAGTTACGCCTTCCCTGTTCCATACTTCTCTAATATAAAAAAAGGCGCCCTCTCAGGCGCCTCTTCGAATGTGTTAAATGTCGAGGTTTTTCACGTATTTCGCATTTTCCTGGATAAAGTCACGACGCGGTTCAACATTATCCCCCATCAGGGTGTCAAACATGGTATCAGCAAGGATGGCATCATTAATCGATACTTGCATCATGGTCCGGCTCTCCGGATCCATCGTCGTTTCCCACAATTGTCCGGCATTCATCTCGCCAAGACCTTTGTAACGCTGAACGTTGAATTTCGCATTTTCCCCGAGCGTTGCAATAATTTCATCGCGCTCTTTCTCGGAACCGGCATAACGAATCACTTTGTTACGCTCAATCTTGAACAATGGCGGTTGTGCAATATACACATAACCTGCCTCAATGATTTTACGCATGTACCGATACAGGAATGTCAGCAGTAGTGTCCGAATATGAGCACCATCGACGTCGGCATCGGTCATCAAAATAATTTTGTGATAGCGGGCTTTGGCAATATCGAAGTCATCACCAATACCTGTACCCATTGCCGTAATAATTGCTCTAATCTCCGCATTACCCAAGATGCGGTCGAGACGAGCTTTTTCCACGTTTAGAATCTTACCACGCAGCGGCAAAATCGCTTGGAAATGACGATCCCGACCTTGCTTCGCTGATCCGCCTGCAGAGTCACCTTCGACGATGTACAATTCGCTGATTGAAGCATCCTTGGATGAACAGTCTGCCAGTTTACCTGGAAGTGAGCTTACTTCGAGTGCACCTTTACGACGTGTCAGTTCACGGGCTTTACGGGCAGCTTCACGCGCACGTGCTGCTTGCAGTCCTTTTTCCAAAATGCGACGGGATACGGAAGGGTTCTCTTCCAGGAATTCCTGCAGCTTCTCGGCAAACAAGGATTCGACAATCCCACGCACTTCGCTGTTGCCCAGCTTGGTCTTGGTCTGTCCTTCAAATTGCGGCTCCGGAATCTTGACCGAAATAATAGCTGTCAAGCCTTCACGCACGTCATCCCCGGAAAGGTTCCCCGTGCTGTCCTTGATTACCCCCGCCTTACGGGCGTAGTCATTGATAATCCGCGTAAGGGCACTCTTGAAACCTGATTCATGCGTTCCGCCCTCATGCGTGTTGATATTGTTTGCGAAGGAATAGATATTCTCGGTGTAGTTGTCATTGTATTGCAGGGCAACTTCCACCTGGATGTTATCTCTGGAACCTTCAACGTAAATTGGATTCTCATGCAGTACTTCGCGCTTCTGGTTGAGGAAGGAGACGTATTCGATAATGCCGCCTTCATACAGGAATGAGTTGGTTGCACCTGTACGCTCATCCGTCAGTGTAAGACCAATACCCTTGTTCAGGAACGCCAGCTCACGAATACGGGCCAGCAAGATGTCATATTCATAAACTCTTGTTTCCGTGAAAATTTCAGGGTCCGGATGGAATCTAACCGTTGTTCCTGTTTCGTCGGTTGTACCGATCACTTTCAGGTCGTACTGTGGAGCTCCACGGCGATATTCCTGTTGATAGATATGTCCCTCACGTTTAACCGTTACAACCACTTTTTCAGAGAGTGCATTCACAACGGACACACCAACACCATGCAAACCACCGGATACTTTATATCCGCCGCCGCCAAATTTCCCCCCTGCATGGAGGACAGTCATAACTACCTCAAGTGCAGGACGTTTCATTTTGGTATGTTCGCCGACAGGAATACCCCGTCCGTTATCGACTACAGTCACGCTATTGTCTTCATGGATACTGACCTCAATGTGGTCACAGTAACCTGCAAGCGCTTCGTCAATACTGTTGTCCACTACTTCCCAGACCAGATGATGCAGGCCCTTGGAACTGGTGGAACCGATATACATCCCCGGACGCTTCCGTACGGCTTCCAATCCTTCAAGGACCTGAATTTCATTCGCATCATATGACGGTTGATTCATAGACATGCCTTTCACCTACTTCTATAGATTCAATATCGTAAATATGCGTTAACTAATAATGTTTGCTGAAATAGGCAACGTCCTTCATTTCAGCCAGATGTCCACATAAAAACAAGCAGAAAAAGACATACCTTATGCGACACAAACGCTAGAGATCAGGAAAAATGTGAGCCCGCTTCTTCAGCGTGGCTGAGGAAATAGGCGAGTAGTACACAATGTTTTTGGTCACCACAATGGACTTCGCTTCCTCTTCACCGATGTGTTCCACTGTTTTTTCCTGCTCGGCATGCGTGACATACTGCTTGGAGATCTTTGAGGATTTTTCAATCGATATATCAAAAATAGCGACCAATTCGGAAGAACGGATGATCTTCTCACCGCCCAGATGAATGTACATAAGCCCCTCACTCCTTAGCGTTCAACCTGTCCGGCATGAACGTGATAAATACTGGCATCTTTGAGCTTGTCAACGTTCAGGCTCTCGATCCCCGTAGCCGTAATAAAGGTTTGCACCTTGCTCTGGAACGTTTCGATCAGCTGCGTCTGGCGAAAAGGATCCAGCTCGGACAGAACATCATCCAGCAACAGAACTGGATATTCTCCGATTTCTTCATGAATCAGTTCAATTTCCGCAAGTTTAAGGGACAACGCTGTTGTGCGCTGCTGCCCCTGCGAGCCATATGTTTGTACTTCCCGATCGTTAATGAAAAAGGACAGGTCATCCCGATGCGGCCCACTAAGGGTTGTGCCTCGGCGAATCTCCTGCTCTTTCATTTGTGATAATTTTATCATAAATTGGTCCATTAAGACAGCTTCATCTTCCTCAGCGGCTTCGCTGAAGGAAGGAAGGTAGGCCAGCCGCAAGACTTCTCCGCCTCCGGTGATCCCCTGATGAATCGTTTCTGCCCACTTTTGCAGTTTCTTTATGAATTGTTTCCTTTTTTTGACGATTTTAACACCATGCTCAACCAGTTGTTCGTTCCACACCTCAAGCATGGTCTGGGCTGATGCCCCTTGTCCCCATAACTGCTTAAGCAAATTGTTTCGTTGGACGAGCACTTTTTGATATTGTTGCAGGTGATACAGGTAGCCAGGTGCAACCTGTCCAATCTCCATGTCAAGAAACCGGCGGCGGACCCCCGGTGTGCCTTTTACAATCTCCAGATCCTCCGGTGCAAACATCACAACATTGAGCGCTCCGACAAAATCACTTAACTTGCGCTGCTCCAAGCCGTTAATCTTTGCTTTTTTGCCTTGTTGCGACAAAGATAGTTCAAGCTTGACCGATCCGTACTTTTTGTCGACCTCTGCTGCAAGTCTGGCACGTTCCTCACCGAAACGGATTAACTCCTTGTCACGGGATGTACGATGGCTCTTGGTGAGTGCGAGTACAAAAATCGCCTCTGCAAGATTGGTCTTGCCTTGGGCATTTTGCCCGATCAACAAGTTTACGGGACCAAAAGAATCCAGTCTCAGATGTTCATAATTGCGGAAATTCTGCAGATCAATGCTGTTCACAAACACGCGGTAACCTCCCTTTTATCCCGTCCGTCAGGAGGCAGCAGGATCGAACTGGTCTTCTTATTCTGCAGCAACTTCGAATGTGCCTTCTCCGTCCACTTCAACGATATCCCCAGGGTATAACTTACGTCCCCTGCGTTCCTCAGGCTCTTTATTCACACGTACAAGACCTTCCTGAAGCAAAGCTTTGGCCATACCTCCAGTTGGGATGCAATCAGCCAGTTTCAAAAATTGATCAAGCTTAATATATTCCGTACGAATCGTAACTTGGTTCACAGTGATCTTCCTTTCGTTAGTTGGTCGTCCGATATGGCAATATCACGTAAAGGCTGTGACTGTCATCCAGCGGTTTCAAGATAATTGGACTCATGACTCCTGTAAAAGCGATCATCAGCTGCTCACTTTCAACAACTTTCAGCACATCCAGCATGTATTTGGAGTTGAACGAAATTTTTAACGGATCTCCTGTAAACTCGGCAGGTTCGATTTCTTCTCTTACTTTACCTAGCTCGGAAGAGCTTGAAGAAATTTCAACGGATCCCGAATCCATCGTTTGCATACGCACGATGTTTGTTTTCTCTTCACGCGACAGCAAATAAGCCCGGTCTATGGATTCACTTAATTTTTTTGTATCTAAAACAAGTTCTGTTTTGTATGACGTTGGAATAATTCTAGAAGTATCGGGATATGTTCCGTCCAAAATACGAGAGTAGAACAATACACGGTCGATTTTGAACAGGACCTGGTTATCTGCAACAACGATATCCACAAGGGTATTTTGATCCGGAACAATTTTGCTGAGTTCGTTCAGCGTTTTACCGGAAATGACCACGTTGTTGAAGCGGATACCTTCTGCATTATCCAGCATTGCTGATCGAGTAGCAAGACGGTGACGGTCTGTTGCCACAAATTTCAATTCGTTGTCACCCAAACTCCAGAGTACACCTGTCAGGATTGGAGTAGTCTCATGTGTGGAAATGGAGAAGACCGTTTGTTTAATCATATTTTTCAGCAAATCTCCTGGAATGGAGACCGTTTGGTTTTCTTCGATGCTTGGCAGTACCGGGAATTCTTCCGGATCAAGACCTACCAGTTGAATTTCGGTAGCACCTGCAGAGATAAAGGTATTGAAGTTCTCTTTGACTTCCATGTGTACTTCCTGTGATGGCAGCTTCTTGATGATCTCCACGAAAAACTTGGCTGGCAAAACTACACTGCCGGGTTGATCTACCTGAACTACGCTTTTATCTCCATCTTCAAGCGGGATGAAGGATTGAATGGATATATCGGTGTCACTTGCTGTCAACGTTACACCTTGATGATTCACGTCGAATTTGATACCGCTCAGAATCGGAATCGTCGTACGGCTCGAGATCGCTTTGGATACTTGCTGTATGGAATCGTTTAAGTAGTTTTTCATTATGCTGATTTTCATGGTTTCACTCCTAGCTGATTTTTTGGGTGTTGGGGTGTTGAAAGGTGTTTTTCAAAGGCCGAAGGCTAAGCTCCGAAATGGCTATTTTGGAGATGATATCTTTAAGATCTTTTTAGTAATAATAGTAATAGGGGCACTGAATATGTGGATAAGTGGGTATAAACCCGTACACCCAAGCCTATCCACATGTGTATACGTTGTGCATAGGCTTGGGACTTGTTCAGGTTGGATTCTTAATTTTTTCGGTTAAGTTGTTGATAACTTTATAGAGATCCTGATCGTTTTTAATCGCTTGGGAGATTTTTTCGTGAGCATGTATGACAGTGGTATGATCTCGTCCTCCGAATGCTTCCCCAATTTTGGGCAGAGAAAAGTCTGTCAGTTCACGAGAGAGATACATGGCAATCTGTCTTGGGAAAGCAACTGCCTTGGTCCGTTTCCGTGCTTTGAAATCTTCAAGCTTAAGGCTATAATACTCGCCGACCTTTTGTTGGATGTCATGAATAGTGATCATTTTGGGACGACTGGAAGGAATAATATCCTTCAGTGCTTCAGCTGCCAGATGAGTGGTTACATCTTGATTAGTCAGTGAAGAATAAGCAACGACCCGAATCAGGGCGCCTTCCAGTTCACGGATGTTGGTGTCAATCTGGTTGGCAATGTACATCATCGCTTCATTCGGAATATCCAAGTTTTCCGCACGTGCCTTTTTACGCAAAATTGCGATCCTTGTCTCCAAATCTGGAGGCTGGATATCCGTGATTAACCCCCATTCAAAGCGAGAACGAAGTCGTTCTTCCAGTGTCGGAATTTCCTTCGGTGGTCTGTCGCTGGAGATGATGATCTGCTTCCGTTCCTCATGCAGCGCATTAAACGTATGGAAAAATTCCTCTTGTGTTGATTCTTTTCCCGCCAAGAACTGAATATCATCAATGAGCAAAATGTCGACGCTCCGGTATTTGTTACGGAAGCTCTCCCCGCGGTTGTCACGGATCGAGTTAATGAATTCGTTCGTGAATTTCTCAGACGACAAATAAACGACTTTGCTGCCCGGATCATGCTCCAGAACATAATGTCCGATCGCATGCATCAAGTGTGTTTTACCGAGTCCTACTCCTCCATACAGGAAGAGAGGATTGTAAGCTTTGGCGGGCGCTTCAGCGACCGCCAGCGATGCGGCATGGGCAAAACGGTTGCCCGGCCCGATGACAAATGTATCGAACGTATATTTCGGATTCAGCATGCTGAGTACCGCTTCTTCCTGTACAACTGTAGGCGTTGGCGCCGGCAATTGCGGGTCCGGTTCAGCAGGCTTGTTCTCTTCAATGACAAATTTCACATCGACTTGCTTGCCAAGCAGCTCGTATACCGTCGAGCCAACCAATTTGGTGTAACGGCTCTCCAGCCATTCGACGGCAAACGTGGTTGGTGCGGAAATGACGATTGAACGGTCATTTAGCTTGGTGGCTTTGGTTGCTTTGAACCAGGTGTCAAAGCTGGGTTTGCTGAGTTTGTTTTGTATGATTGATAAAATTTGCTGCCATAAATCAGAAGTATGGCTGTCCAC